>JAEBES010000006.1:0-530695 GCA_049998155.1 Amycolatopsis sp. cmx-13-12
ACTCTCCAACAATGAACAGTTTAATCGAGGCAAATTAATGCTCTCAAAGGAACCTCATACGAGGTTCAATACATAAGCTCTACTGGCTTAGTTCACTAGCACACTGTTGAGTTCTCAAGCAACACACCCCGAGTCGCGCCGCCGTCAAGCGGCCTTACTCGAAGCGAGTTATTTCTAGCAGTTTTGGTGGGCCACCCACTCAATCGCTATCCGCGAGAGCTTGGTTCGTGTCCCTGTCGCTCGGTTTCCCTGGCGACTTGGAGAACTTTACATGCCCCGAAAGGGCCCGAAACAGGGGGGTCCCTTAACTAGATCAGCGCAGGTCAGGCCCCATGACGAAGCCCGTCTGGGGCTCAGTCTGCCCCGAACCGGCCGCGAGCGCCACCGAAAGACCACCGGAAGGCGACCGGAAGACCGCCGGAAGACCGCCGGAAGACCGCCGGAAGGCCACGGCGAGAACATTGCTCCGAGTGCATTGCGCCGTATTGCTCCGAAGCAAAGCTCCGCCTAGCGTCGGCCGCATGAACCTCGCGTACGACGACGTCGGGAGCGGACCGCCCGTCCTGCTCGTCCACGGTCACCCCTTCGACCGCTCGATGTGGCGACCCCAGGCCGAGCACCTCGCCAAGAACGGCTACCGGGTCATCACCCCCGACCTCCGCGGCTACGGGGAGTCGAAGAACCAGGACACGAAGACCGGCCTCGACGTCTTCGCGAACGACCTCATCGGGCTGGTCGACCACCTGGAGCTGGCGAGCTTCGTCCTCGGTGGCCTCTCGATGGGCGGCCAGATCGTCATGCAGCTGGTGAAGGACCACTCCGCCCGCGTCCAGGCCCTCCTGCTCGCCGACACCTTCGCGGGTCTCGACACCCCGGCGGCCAAGCAGGCACGCATCGACACCGCCGCGAGGATCACCGAGGAGGGCATGGAGCGCTACGCCGAGGAGCTCCTCCCCAAGATGATCTCGAAGCAGACCCGCGCGACCAGGCCCGACGTCGAAGCCCACGTCCGCCGCATGATGCGCGACGCGCCGAAAGAGGGAGCCGCGGCCGCACTCAGGGGACGCGCCGAGCGCCCCGACTACACGCCGACGCTGAAGCACATCGACGTCCCCACCCTGGTCGTCGTCGGCAGTGACGACGAGTTCACCCCGATCGCCGACGCCGAGCTCATCCACCGGGAAATCCGGACTTCGGCCCTGGTGGTGATCGAGGGCGCCGGTCACCTGCCTAACCTGGAGCGCGAGACCGAGTTCGACGAGGCACTCAGCACCTTCCTGACCGACAGCGGAGCAACCCCATGACCCAGCAGACCGTGTTCGTGACCGGCGCGAGCGCCGGCTTCGGTGACGCCATCGCGCGCCGGTTCGTCGCCGAGGGCGCCCGCGTGATCGCCGTCGCCCGCAGCGCGGACAAGCTCGAGAAGCTGGCCGGCGAGCTCGGCGACGCCGTTCTCCCGGTGACCCTCGACGTCAGCGACCCCGAGGCGGTCAAAACCACCGTCGGCGACCTGCCGGCCGAGTGGAGCCAGGTGGACGTCCTGGTCAACAACGCCGGCCTGGCGAAGGGCCTCGAGCCCGCGCACAAGGCCGACCTGCAGGACTGGGACGAGATGATCGCGACCAACGTCCGCGGCCTCGCCCACGTCACCCGCGCGCTCCTGCCGGGCATGGTCGAGCGCGGCCGCGGGCACGTGATCAACATCGGGTCGATCGCCGGGACCTACCCCTACCCCGGCGGGAACGTCTACGGCGCGACCAAGGCGTTCGTCCACCAGTTCAGCCTCAACCTGCGCAGTGACCTGCACGGCACCGGCGTCCGCGTGACCAACGTCGAGCCGGGCATGGTCGGCGGCACGGACTTCTCGAAGGTCCGCTTCGACGGCGACCAGGCCAAGGCCGACAAGGTCTACGAGGGCACCACGCCGCTGACCGCCGACGACGTCGCCGAGTCCGTCCTCTGGGCGGCGAACCAGCCGAAGCACGTCAACATCAACGTCATCGAGCTGATGCCGGTCGTGCAAAGTTTTTCCCCGTTGCAGATCTTCCGCGACAACTCTTGACGCACCCGCGCCGGGACAGGCAGCATCGGTTCACCGCCGTCGTTCGAAGCACGTCCGAACTGCGGAGGTATCCATGGATTCCCTGTCCCGGCGCACGGTTCTGGCCGGTCTCGGCGCTCTCGCCACCGTCCCGCTCATCGGCACCAGCACGGCCACCGCGGCCCCGGCCGGCGTCATCTGGGACGGCGACCCGGCGCGCGGCACGGCGGTCTTCGACGGGCTCGAGAAGGCGCCCGGCAGCATCACGGTGGTCAACGACGCGACGTACGGCAAGTGCTTCCGGTACGAGACCTGGGACAACGCCGACGGCACCAAGGAACGCTGCGAAAGCCGGGGCCTGCGGCTGCCGGACGGCAGCGTCTACCGCCCCGGCGCCGGCACGCTCGGCGAGGTCCAGTACCTCGGCTGGCGCGCGAACTGGAACGTGAACCCCGGGGCAGGCAAATGGATCGCGGTCTACCAGTTCCACATCTCCGGTGAAAGCGGCTCGCAGGCCCAGTCCGGGCCGTTCGTGCTGCGCACGCTCGGCGACGGCAAGCTGTACTTCCAGCTGACCGGGCCGAGCGGCGCGAACAAGCACATCTGGTCGACCGGCTTCCCGGTGAACACCTGGAGCACCTTCGCCATCGGCTACAAGGTGTCCCGGGGCAACGACGGCTGGTGCGAGTTCTACTTCAACGGCAAGCAGCAGACGTTCTCGAACGGCCAGACCCGCTATCCGGGCCCGACGCTGTGGGGCGACCACGTGAACCACAAGTGGGGCGTCTACCGCTCCGGCGGCAACAGCGGCCACGCGACGGCCCTGCTCAACCACGCCAAGCTCGGCCGCACCTACGCGGACGTCGCCGCCTGACCCAGCCCGAAGAGGTCGGACAACGCCTGCTGCTCGGCGTCCAACCCGGTCAGCAGGCGCTTCGTCCGCGGCCGCCCGCCGGTGGACGGGTAGGTCAGGACCAGCTCGCCGATGCCGGCGAGCTGGTCCAGCAGCTCCCGCACCGACAGGTTCATCCCCGCCCGGTCCGCCTCGCGCCGCATCAGGTGGGTCACCGTGGCCGCGAGCACCGAGACCAGGCCGTGGGCCGCGATCCGCTGCCGCGTCCACTCCCAGCGCGGGGTCGGGCCGGTGACCGCGGGCCCGGTCAGCCAGCGGAACGTCGATTCGAGGTGGGTGCGGGCCCGGTAGGCCGTGACGACCTCGGCGACCGGCCAGTCCCGGTCGGTGACCAGCACCTGCTTGCCGAAGAACTCCTCGTCCAGCCGGGCCAGCGCGGCGGCGTCGATCCGGCGTTCCACCCGGATCTCGCCGGGCCGGTTCCCGCTCAGCGTCGCGGTGAGCACGCGCTCGATCCGGCGGCCGCGGGTCACGCGGCCGAGCTCGGCGTGGACCTGGGCCCGGTCGCCGCGGTGGGTGCCCGCCGCGAGGGCCTCCGCGAGGCCGTCGAGCTCCCGGGTCGCGGTGGCCAGCTCGTCGGCGAACGCACGGGACTGCGCCGCGTGCAGGGTCGCGGAGTGGGTCAGGATCACCCGCCGCCGGACGCCGTCGACGACCGCGTGCGTGTCCAGCGCCGTGAGCCCGGCGAACCGTTCGGGGTCGACGCGCCGGCGGGCCGACGCGGGCTGGGTCAGCAGCTCGGGGTGGTCGGTCAGCGGCAGTGACCCGACGAAGCCGCTGCGGGAACCCAGGTCGAGCTGGGCCGCCTGGCCCGCATGGAAGACGAGCGTCGCCGGCCCCAGCTCCGAAGTCACCGAAGCGAACGTCGGGGCCGTGCCGTCGTCCCGCCGGTACACCCGCGACGCCAGCGGGATGGCGCCGTCGCGGGTCACCCGCAGCCCGGCCCCGGCGAGCACGCCCTGGCACGCCGACGGCAGCGTGCAGTCGGCCGGGGCGAAGGCGGCGAACTGCGGGACGTCGACGGCGAGCGCCGCGTGGTCGTCCAAAGTGGCCAGTACCGCGGAGGCGACGGCTTCTTCGATGCCCGCGATGCGTTCCGGCGTCAGGCGTTCCAGCGCCCGCCACAGGCCATCCACTGTGGACAGCCGGGGCCGGACGACGTCGGCGACCGTGGCCCACCACGCCTCGATCGGCGTCTCCGGAGCCGTCGCGCGGTGCAGCACCGCGACGGCGAGGGTCAGCCCGAGCGGCGGCTTCGCGCGCACGACGTCGTCGACGCGGGCGACGAAGTCCAGCCGGGACAGCGTCGCCCACACCGCCGCGACGTCGCCGTACTTCCGGTACGACGCCGAGGCGGGCTCGCCACCCGGGACGGCGCGGGCGATCTCGTCGGCCGTGCCGAGGTAACGCTGGGTCACCACCCGCGGCTTGCCGTCCACCCGAGCGGACTCCGCCAGGTAGTAGTACGTCCGTCCGCCGATCTTCTTGCCGACCACCGATGCCACCCTTTAGGTAATACACGCCGGCGCGCTGATCGACAACCACCCGAACCCGCTGACCTGCGACGACGATCACCCGCCCGCCACGGCGGAGAGAGGTGCGGAACACACACTGGCTGGTCCCGCGAGGACGGTCCTAGCGTGGGCGGAATGGGACCCGAACCCGACGCCACCACCCCGACCGCCTCCGCGATGCGCCGTGCGCTCGCCCGGGCGCGTGACGGAAAGACACTGGACGTCACCGAAGCGAGCGTCCTGCTGCACGCCCGCGGTGACGACCTCACCAAGCTGTCCGAGTACGCCTCGCGCATCCGCGACGCGGGCCTGGCCGAAGCCGGGCGTGCCGGCGTCATCACCTACAGCCGCAAGGTGTTCATCCCGCTGACCCGGCTCTGCCGCGACCGCTGCGGCTACTGCACGTTCGTCACCGTGCCCGGACGGCTCGAGTCGCCGTTCCTGTCCCCGGACGAGGTCCTCGACATCGCCCGCAAGGGTGCCGAGATGGGCTGCAAGGAGGCCCTTTTCACGCTCGGCGACCGCCCGGAAGACCGCTGGAAGGCCGCCCGCGAGTGGCTCGACGCGCACGGCTACGACGACACGCTCTCCTACGTCCGGGCGATGGCGATCCGGGTGCTGGAGGAGACCGGCCTGCTGCCGCACCTCAACCCCGGCGTGCTGACCTGGCAGGACTTCCAGCGGCTCAAGCCGGTCGCGCCGTCGATGGGCATGATGCTGGAGACCACCGCGACCCGGCTGTGGAGCGAGAAGGGCGGCCCGCACTACGGCTCGCCGGACAAGGATCCCGCGGTGCGGCTGCGGGTGCTCGAGGACGCCGGACGCAGCAGCGTCCCGTTCACCACCGGTGTCCTGATCGGGATCGGCGAGACGTTCGAGGAGCGCGCGGACGCGCTGTTCGAGATCCGCAAGGTCGCCAAGACCTACGGCGGCATCCAGGAAGTCATCGTCCAGAACTTCCGGGCCAAGCCGGACACGAAGATGCGCGCAACCCCGGACGCCGACCTCGAGGAGCTGGCCGCGAACATCGCGGTCGCGCGGCTGGTGCTCGGCCCGAAGATGCGCATCCAGGCGCCGCCGAACCTGATCGGCAACCAGTACGACCTGATGATCCGCGCCGGCATCGACGACTGGGGCGGCGTCTCGCCGCTGACCCCGGACCACGTCAACCCGGAACGCGCGTGGCCGCAGATCGACGAGCTCGCCCGCCGCACCGAGAAGGCCGGCTTCGAGCTCAAGGAACGGCTGACCATCTACCCGGAGTACGTCAAGGCGGGTGAGCCGTGGCTGGACCCGCGGATCACGCGGCACGTCGCCGCGCTCGTCGACTACGACACGGGGATGGCCCGTGAGGACGCGATGCCGGTCGGGATCCCGTGGCAGGAGCCGGACGGCGGCTGGCAGGAATCCGGGCGCACCGACCTGCACACCGAGATCGACACGAGCGGCCGCACCGAGGACCGCCGCAGCGACTTCGACTCCGTGTACGGGGACTGGAAGGAGATCGGCAACCGGATCAAGACCGGGCCGGCCAAGTTCGACACGGACATCCTGGATGCCTTGCGCAGCGCGGAAAAGGACCCGGCGGGGCTCTCCGACGACGCCGCACTGGCGCTGCTGCACGCGGACGGTCGCGAGCTGGACGCGTTCACCCGGATCGCCGACGACCTGCGACGTGAGACGGTCGGCGACGACGTCACCTTCGTCGTCACGCGGAACATCAACTTCACCAACGTCTGCTACACGGGTTGCCGCTTCTGCGCCTTCGCTCAGCGTCGCACCGACGCCGACGCGTACACGCTCTCGCTGGAGCAGGTCGGCGACCGCGTCGACGAGGCCTGGGCCGCGGGCGCGACCGAGATCTGCATGCAGGGCGGCATCCACCCGGACCTGCCGGGCACCGCGTACTTCGACCTCGCGGCCGAGGTCAAGCGCCGTCAGCCGGGGATCCACCTGCACTCCTACAGCCCGATGGAGGTCGTGAACGGCGCTTCGCGGACCAACCTGTCCCTGCGCGACTGGCTCACCCAGGCCAAGGAGTCCGGCGTCGACTCGCTGCCGGGCACCGCGGCGGAGATCCTCGACGACGACGTCCGCTGGGTGCTCACCAAGGGCAAGCTGCCGACGTCGGAGTGGATCAAGGTCGTCACGACGGCGCACGAGGTCGGGCTGCCGACGACGTCCACGATGATGTACGGCCACGTCGACACGCCCGCGCACTGGGTCGCCCACCTGAAGCTGCTGGCGCGGCTACAGCGGGAAGGCCTGGAGAAGCACGGCCGGCGCGGGTTCACCGAGTTCGTGCTGCTGCCGTTCATCCACCAGAGCGCGCCGATCTACCTCGCCGGCCTCGCCCGCCCGGGCACGACGCTGCGCGAGAACCGCGCGGTGCACGCGCTGGCCCGGCTGCTGCTGCACGGCATGATCGACAACATCCAGAGCTCCTGGGTGAAGCTCGGCGAAGAGGGCAGCCGCGCGGTGCTGCAGGGCGGCGTCAACGACATCGGCGGCACGCTGATGGAGGAGACGATCAGCCGGATGGCCGGTGCGTCCAACGGGTCGTACAAGACGATCAGCGACATGCGCGCGATGGTCGAGCCGCTGGGCCGCCCGCTGGTCCAGCGCACGACCGGCTACGGCAGGCCGAGCGCCGAGCGGCTCGCCGCGGCGGAGGCGTCGGACGGCGTCGCGACGCAGGTGCGCAAGCCGCTCCTGCCGCTGCTCACGCCCTGAGGCGGTGCGGGCGCCGGGTGACCGGCGCCCGCTCCCTTCCGCGACATGGGGGTCTCTCGCTTCACAGCACTTCTCGCCGTCGTCCTTCTCGCGGGTTGCGCTACAACGCCGCCACCAGCCGCGCCGACGCCGACACCGCCGCCGAGCCCGACGTACGGGCCGCCGCCGTCACGCGCGCTGTCCCTTTCGGTCGGTCAGGTCGAAGCCGGGCTGGGGCACCGCGCCAGTGTCCTGACGCTGACCAACCGGGACACCGTGCCGCGCAAGGTCACCGGCTACCCGGACCTCAAGATCCGTGCGGGCGACGGCGAACCGCTGTCGGTGCTCGCCTGGTCGGCCACCGTCACCAGCGGTGACCAGCACACCGGCGCCGCGATCGCGGTGATCCCGGTCCCCGGGGAGCCCGAGCAGAAACAGCCCCTGGAGACCGACCTCGGCACCACCGACACCGTCGAGCTCAGCGCGTGGGCCCTCGGGATCGGCACCTGACGACCCTGTGTCACCGCTCACAAACCGACGGTTGACCAGCGGGCTTCTGTGCTACCTCTGTTCCTTCACCCGCCGGAAGGGACCTCGACGATGAGCACCTCCGTAGCGCCACTGGAAATGGTCGACACCGACCGCTACCCGCTGAGCGAACCGGACAGTCCCGCCTGGCGGGCGGTCGTCGGCCGCACCCGGGCGGAGCTGGCCGACTCCGGGTGCAGCGTGCTCGCCGACTTCATCCGTCCCGAACTGCGCGAAGTGCTACGCGAAGAGTGCGCCACGCTCGAACCGCACGCCTACACGAAGATCGAACAGGTCAACGCCTACAACACCGCGATCGACGAGCCGCTGCCCGAAGACCACCCGGGCCGGACGATCATGGAACGCGGCAACGCCTTCGTCGCGCGCGACCACATCCCGGCGTCGTCGATCATCGGCCGGCTCTACACCAGCCCCGTCTTCCGGCGGTTCGTCGCGGACTGCTTCGGGCTGCCGGAGCTGCACGAACTCGCCGATCCGCTGTCCGGGCTGACGCTCAACGTGATCGCGCCCGGCCGCGCGCACCCGTGGCACTTCGACACGAACACCCACACCGTCAGCATGCTGACGCAGGCCGCGGCCGACGGCGGCACCTTCGAGTACTGCCCGGACATCCGGTCCGCCGCGGACGAGAACTTCGCCGCCGTGCGCTCGGTGCTGGCCGGCGACACCCGGCCGGTCCGGCGCCTTGACCTGCGGCCCGGTGATCTCCAGCTGTTCAAAGGCCGCTTCGCGTTGCACCGGGTCAGTACCGTGGAAGGCGCGATCGCGCGGCACTCCGCGATCTTCGCCTACAGCGAGCGTCCGGGCGTGATCGGCAGCGCGGAGCGGACGCGGCAGCTGTTCGGCCGCGTCCTGTCCGCCCACCTCGCGGAGCGGACCGCCCGCGGCGACGAGTTGCTCGACTGAGACAGGAGCCTGGCCCGTGCCTCTCGACTCGACCGGCAAGATCTCGTTCGACCACATCTACACCGCGCCCGACCCGCGTCCGTTCTTCGGCACGCTCAAGCGCGTCGGCTACCGGATCCCGCAGCTGGCGAAGCCGTACTTCGCGCGGCTGATCGCCGAGCACCCCGCCGAGCGGCCGACCGTGCTCGACGTCGGCTGCTCGTACGGCATCAACGCGGCCCTGCAACGCTGCGATGCGACGATGGACGACCTCTACGCCCACTACACGGACCCGGCCGTGCGCGCGCTGGACCACGCGGCGCTGGTCGAGGCGGACCGGAAGCGCGTCCGCACCGGCAACCCGCGGTTCTACGGCCTGGACAGCTCGGCCCCGGCGCTCGAGTACGCGCTGTCCGCCGGCTTCCTGGACGAGGCGCTCCACGCGGACCTCGAACGCGACGACCCGGACAGCACCCAGCAGAAGCTGCTGGACGACGTCGACCTCGTCGTCTCGACCGGCTGCGTCGGCTACGTCACCGAGAAGACCCTCACCAGGGTCGCGCGGGGTGCGCGGCCGTGGATGGCCCACTTCGTGCTGCGGATGTTCTCCTACGAGCCGATCGCCGAGAGCCTCGCCGAGCTGGGGTACGAGACCACGAGCGTCGAAGGCGTCTTCCGGCAGCGGCAGTTCGCCTCCGCCGAGGAGCAGGCGCAGATCCTCGACACGCTGAGCGCGGCCGGGGTCGACCCCACCGGGCTGGAGTCCGACGGGTGGCTCTACGCGCAGCTGTATGTTTCCCGTCCTACCGGCCTGGCCGAACTCGATCTCCCCGACGCAGAAGGATGACCGTGAGCAGTCCCGAATGGTCCACCCGCACCTTCGGCAACGAGGACCGGCTCCCCCGCGTCCCCGTCCCCACGCTGGAGGACAGCCGCCGCCGTCTCCTCGAGTGGTGTGCCCCGCTGCTGACGCCGGAGGAGCTGGCGGAAACCGAGGCGGCGGTCACGGAGTTCCTGGCCGGTCCGGGGCCGGAGCTGCAGGCCCGGCTCGAGGAGTACGACCGCTCGCCCGGCGTGCGCAGCTGGCTCGACACGTTCTGGCCCTACCGCTACCTCGGCCGCCGCGACCGGATCGCGCTCAACGCCAACTTCTTCTTCCTGTTCCAGGACTCCCCGCTCGGCCAGGTGGAGCGCGCGGCCGAGCTGGCCGCGTCCGCCGTGGACTACAAGCTGAAGCTCGACGCCGAACTCGTGCCGCCGGTCCTCCTGCGCGGCACGCCGCAGTCGATGGTGCAGCACAAGTACCTGTTCTCGGCGACCCGGATCCCGGGCGAGCTGCTCGACACCGCGCGCACGCGGTACCCGTCGCCCGAGCGGCACATCGTCGTGTTCTCGAAGGGCACGCCGTTCCGGATGGACGTCGTCACCGAGGACGGCCGCCCGTACTCGCCGGCCCAGCTGGCCGACGGGCTGCGCGCGATCCTCAAGGACGACCACGTCACCGAAGTCCCGGCCGGGGCCTTCACGACGAAGGCGCGCGCGGAGTGGGCCGCTTCGCGGGCCGCGCTGCTCGAAGCGGGCAACGCGGCCGCGTTGGAAACCATCGAGACCGCGTTGTTCTGCGTGTGCCTCGACGACTTCACGCCGTCGGACGACCTGGAAGCGGGTAACCGCCTGCTGTACGGCGACAATCGCTGGTACGACAAGGCGGTGTCGCTGGTCGTGTTCGAAGACGGCACCGCGGGGATCAACGTCGAGCACTGCGAACTCGACGGCACGACGATCCTCGGCTTCACCGACGCGTTGCTGAGCGGTTCGCGCGAGGAGCGCCCGCCCGCTGACGGCGTCCCGGGCTACGAAGTCGTCGAGTTCACGCTGACCGAGGCTCTCCGTGAAGACGCGCGCGCCGCCGCCGCGGCCTTCAGGGCGTACGCGGACGCGACGGCAACGCAGACGGTGTCGTTCGACTTCGGGGCGAACCGCGCGAAGGAGCTGGGGATCTCCCCGGACGCCTTCGCGCAGATGTCCTACCAGCTCGCGCACCGCCGCGCGAAGGGCCTGACCGGCGCGACGTACGAGTCGATCGCGACGCGGCAGTTCCAGAACGGCCGGACCGAGGCCATGCGGGTCGTGACACCGGAAGTCGTGCGCTTCGCCGACGTCATGACGTCCGATGCCCCGGTGGAGGAGAAGCGCGAAGCCTTCCGTGCCGCGGCGGCGAAGCACGTCGCCCGCGCGAAGGAGTGCCAGGCCGGGGACGCGCCGGAGCAGCACCTGTGGGAGCTGCAGCTGATCGCGAAACGCCACGGAGAAGCCACGGACCTGCCGCTGTTCTCCTCGCCGGGCTGGCTGAAGATGCGCGACGACTACCTGAGCACCAGCTCGGCGCCGTCGGTCAACATCCGGTACTTCGGGTTCGGCTCGACCAGCCCGCAGTGCATCGGCATCGCCTACGTGCTGCTGCCGGACCGCTGGAACATCTACCTGTGCACGCCGAAGCACGTCTCGGCGGAGATGTACCGCTTCGCCGACGAACTCGCCGTCGCGGTGCGGGAACTGCAGGAGCTACTGGCCGAGTAGGCGGCGCAGCCACGTCCGCCGGGCGGCCCGGGCCGCCCGGCTGATCGCCGCCTCCGGCACGAGTGAGTCGAAGCCGTGGAAAGCGCCGGGCCACACGTGCAGCTCGGCGTCACCACCCGCCTGCCAGATCCGGTTCGCGTAGGCGACGACCTCGTCGCGGAACGTCTCGACCGCGCCGACGTCCAGGAACGTCGGCGGCAGACCGGAGAGGTCCTCGGCGCGGGCGGGGGCCGCGTAGGCCGGGACGTCGGCGGTGCCGCGGCGGTGGCCGAGGTACGCCGTCCAGCCGACGAGGTTCGCCGTCCGGTCCCACAGGCCGTGGCCGTCGAGGCCGACCGCCGACGGCGTGTCGTTGCGGTCGTCGAGCATCGGGCAGGCCAGCAGCTGGCCGGCCGGTGCGGGGCCGCCGCGGTCGCGGACCAGCAGCGCCAGCGCCGCGGCCAGCCCGCCGCCCGCGCTGACCCCGCCGAGCACCAGCGGGCCGGCGCAGTGCTCGGCCGTCCACTCCAGACCGGCGTGGCAGTCCTCGAGCGCCGCCGGGTACGGGTGCTCGGGTGCGAGCCGGTAGCCCGGCGAGACGACGGTCAGGTTCGGCTCGCCCGACCAGGCCAGCACGTTCCGCGCGTCCTGGCCGAGGTGGCTGCTCGCGATCAGGCCGCCGCCGTGCACGTAGTACAAGACGCCCACGCTCTCGGCCGGGCGCAGCACGAGCAGCGGGACCTCGCCCGCGTGCTCCTCGGAAACCCGGTGGTCCGGGAACGCCGCGGCCAGCTTCTCGACGGTCCAGTTGTCCGCGGCGTTCAGCTCGCGGCGTCCCGGGATTTCGTCCAGCCGGGACAGCGACGGGCGAAGCGCCCGCAACGCCGTGATGACCGGCGCCAGCTCCGGGTCGAACCTCGGCGGGGTCACGGCGTCGGGGTCGAGACGACGAGGACCAGCGAGCCTTCGAACGACGGCTGCTCGCGCAGCTTGCCGTAGCGGCGTTCCCACGTACCGTCGTCGAGGTCGTGCTGGAGTTCCGCCGCGAACCGGTGGTGGACGCGGTCGTCGACGAAGCTCCACGCCGAGCACGACAGCCGGGCCCCCGGGTCCAGCAGGCGTTCCGGCCGGGCGTAGTAAGCCTCGTTGAAGCCGTCCGTGCAGTCGATCGGGATCGGGACGGGAACGATCGACGTGTGGCCGCCGAGGCCGTCGGCGATGTCGTCGACCGAGGGGTAGCGCCGGGCCTCGGTCTCGATCACCTCGGGCGCGTAGTCGAGCAGCCAGAAGCGGCGCAGCAGATCGGGATCACAGGTCAGGATGGCGATCGGGCCGCGGGTGACGCGGCGCATCTCCTTCAGGCCGGTCCACAGGTCGTTCCACTGGTGCACGCTGAACGTGCTCATCGCGCCCTCGAACGCCCGGTCCGGGAACGGCAGCTTCTCGGCGACGGCGTCGATCGCCGGCGGCAGGCCCGCCGGGCGCTGCGCGCGCATCGACGCCGACGGCTCGACAGCGGTCACTTCGCGGTCTTCGGGTTCGTACGCGCCGGCGCCCGCGCCGACGTTCAGCACGGTCCGGGCATCCCCCAGCGCGTCGAGGATGTACTGGCCGATCCGGGGATCCGGCTTGCGGTAGTCGGTGTAGACCCCGCCGATGGCGCCGTAGTCGGCGTCCCCGGCGCTCCCGTCCGCACGTCGCTGGCTCATGCCTGAAAACTATCAGCGCGACGGCCGTCGAGGGCGTTGCTCCGCCGGGCGTAAGCGGGCGTCGGACATGCGGCGCAGTCGTCAACTACTGTCGCAAACTTGCGTAAGTTCGTTCAACTATTGCGATTTCTTGTCCGGGATTCGTATGATCCCGATCACAGAGGTCCCCACCAGCTGCGGAAAGGCCAGTGCTGCCCATGTCTCCCAGCTCTGTCTTCAGCGCGCCCAAAACCTGGTTCGCGGCGTCGGCCGCCGTGCTCGTCGCGGCCGGGCTCACGATCGCCGCCGTCCCCGCGGGAAGCTCCGCGCTCGCGGCCGGTCGCGGTGCGTCCGTGCCGTTCCTGGAACAGGAAGCGGAAAGCGCCGCGACGAACGGTTCGGTCATCGGCCCGAACCGCGCCGCGGGCACCCTCGCCGGCGAAGCCTCGGGCCGGAAGGCGGTGACGCTCTCCGGCCCGGGCCAGTACGTCGAATTCACCCTCACCGCGCCGGCGAACTCGATCGACTTCCGGTACAGCGTCCCGGATTCCGTCGCCGGCACGATCTCGCTCTACGTCGGCGGTGCCCACAACCGCGACATCGCGCTGACGTCGAAGTGGGCCTGGTACTACGGCTCGTACCCGTTCACCAACAACCCGGGCGACGGTCACGCGCACCACTTCTACGACGAGACCCGCGCGCTGCTCGGCACGTCCTACCCGGCCGGCACCAAGATCAAGCTGCAGGTCGACGCCGGGGACGTCACGCCGGTCACCGTGGACCTCGCCGACTTCGAACAGGTCGGCCCGGCCGCGAACCGCCCGGCGAACTCGGTGTCCGTCACCGACTACGGCGCCACCGCGGGCGACACGAGCGACGACGCCGGGGCGTTCGACTCCGCCGTGGCCGCCGCGAAGAGCCAGGGCAAGGAAGTCTGGATCCCGGCCGGCACCTTCACCCTCGGCCACCACGTCACGGTCGATCAGGTGACGATCCGCGGCGCGGGCCCGTGGTACTCGGTGCTGACCGGGCCACGCGCGGGGATCTTCGGCAAGGGCGAACCGGCGAGCTGCGGAACGCCGACGTATCCCGGGAACCCGGCCGTCCCCGGCACGAGCACCGCGGTGAAGCTGTACGACTTCGCGATCATCGGCCAGGTCGACGCCCGCGTCGACTGCGACCAGTCGAACGCCGTCGGCGGCGCGCTGGGCGGCGGCTCGGTCGTGCAGAACCTGTGGCTGCAGCACACGAAGGTGGGCCTGTGGCTCGACGGGCCGTTCGACGGGCTCACCGTGTCCGGCAACCGGATCCTCGACCAGACCGCCGACGGGCTGAACCTGCACCAGGGCATCAGCAACGTGACGGTGACGAACAACTTCCTGCGCAACACCGGCGACGACGGCCTGGCGATGTGGTCCGAGCACGACGCCGACCACCACAACACGTTCTCCTTCAACACCGTGCTGCTGCCGATCCTCGCCAACAACATCGCGGTCTACGGCGGGCACGACAACACCGTGTCCGACAACGTCGTGGCCGACAACCAGGACCAGGGCGGCGGCCTGCACATCGCCAACCGGTTCAGCGCGGTGCCGCTGTCGGGCACGACGACGGTCGCGCGCAACACCGCGATCCGCACCGGCGTGCTCGACTCGAACTGGCAGTTCGGCGTCGGCGCGCTGTGGTTCGACGGGCGCGACTCGGCCATCACCGGCCGGGTCGACGTCACCGACCTCGACCTGCAGGACAACAACTACGAGGCGATCCAGTTCATCGACAGCGCCACGACCGACGTGCACTTCACCAACGTCCGGATCTCCGGGGCCGGCACGTTCGCCTGGCAGATCCAGGCCAAGCCGACGGGGTCGGTGAAGAACGTCGTCGCGACCGGGGTCGGCCGCGCGGGCGTGTACAACTGCATGGGCCCGGACGCCATGAGCGGGCTGGCCGACCAGGGCGGCAACTCCGGCTGGACGACGACGTACTGCGGTTCCTGGCCGTCGCCGGTGTACGGCTCGGACAACGGCGGCACGACGACCACCCCGCCGCCGACCACCACCCCGACCACCACGCCGACCCAGCCGGGCGGGAACCTGGCGCTGCACAAGAGCGTCAGCGCGTCCGGCTCGCAGGGCGGCTTCCCGCCGGGCAACGCCGTCGACGGCGACGCGAACTCCTACTGGGAGAGCACGAACAACGCGTTCCCGCAGACGTTCACCGTGGACTTCGGCAGCACGGTCAGCGTGTCGCGGCTGGTGCTGAAACTGCCGCCGTCCTCGGCATGGGGCACCCGCACGCAGACCATCTCGGTCGACGGGCTCAAGGCCGCGACCGGTTACACGTTCAACCCCGCGTCCGGCAACACCGCGACCGTGACCTTCCCGGCGGCGTCGGTGCGGACGCTGCGCCTGACCTTCACCGGCAACACCGGCTGGCCCGCCGGGCAGCTGTCCGAACTCGAAGCCTATTCCTCCTGAAAGGTGCTGACGATGTCCCGCATCCCGGCTTTACTCGCCGCCGCGCTCGCCGCGTCCGGCCTGACCGTGCTGGCCGGCGCCACCCCGGCCGCCGCGGCCACCTGCCCCACGACCGCCTCCGGTGGCGCGAGCGTGCCGTTCCGAACCGTCGAAGCCGAGTGCTCGGCGACCAACGGTTCGGCCGTCGGCCCCGACTACACGCAGGCTTCGCTCGCCTCGGAAGCCTCCGGGCGGCAAGCGGTCCGGATCACCACCGGCCAGTACGTCGAATTCACGCTGCCCGCGGCGGCCAACTCCATCAACGTCCACTACAGCGTCCCGGACGGCTCTTCGGGCCGGCTCACGGTGTCGGTCAACGGGACCAAGCTGGCGCTGCCGGTCACCTCCCGTTATTCCTATGTGGACACCTCGTGGATCCCGGGCGCCAAGACGCACCACTTCTTCGACGACGCCAGGCTCCTGCTGGGCCAGAACTTGGCCGCCGGGGCCAAGGTGCGGGTGCAGGCCGACTCCGGTGACGTCGGCCAGGCGACCATCGACCTCGCCGACTTCGAGCAGGTCGGCGGCGCGGGCACGAAACCGGCGAACGCGCTGTCGGTGACCGACTACGGCGCCACCGCGAACGACTCCTCCGACGACTCGCAGGCGTTCCGCAACGCGCTGTCGGCGGCGCGTTCGCAGGGCCGTGAGGTGTGGGTGCCGTCCGGGCGGTTCGAAATCTCCTCGGCGCTGCAGATCGACCAGACGACCGTCCGCGGCGCGGGTCAGTGGTACACCGTGCTGCACGGCAACAACATCTTCAACAACGGCAGCGCGTCCGGGAACATCAAGCTGTACGACTTCGCGGTGTTCGGGGACGTGACCGAGCGCAACGACGGCAGCCCCGACAACGCGTTCCACGGCGTCCTCGGGACCGGCTCGGTCGTGTCGGGCCTGTGGATCCAGGACACCAAGTGCGGACTGTGGCTGATGAACGGCGCGTCCTCGAACGTCACCATCGAGAACAACCGCATCCTCGACACCCAGGCCGACGGCGTGAACTTCGACGGCGCCGTCACGAACTCGACGCTGCGCAACAACTACCTGCGCAACAACGGCGACGACGGGCTGGCCCTGTGGTCCAACGGCCAAGCGGACTCCGGCAACTCGCTCGTCAACAACACGATCGTGCAGCCGAACCTGGCCAACGGCATCGCGCTGTACGGCGGCTCGAACAACACCGTGAGCGGCAACCTCGTCCAGGACACCAACGCCCTCGGCGGCGGCTACCTGGTGGCGAACCGGTTCAGTTCGGTGCCGCTGTCCGGCACGGTGACGCTGTCGAACAACACCGCGCTGCGGGCCGGGGCGCTCGACCCGAACTGGCAGTTCGGCGTCGGCGCGCTGTGGTTCGACGCCCGCGACCAGGCGATCACCGGCGTGACCATCCGCGTCACCGGGTTCACCGCGATCCAGAGCCCGTACGAGGCCATCCAGTTCATCGACGGCAACGGTGCCGGCAAACCGATCCAGGGCATCACCATCGACGGGGTCTCCGTGCAAGGTGTCGGCACGTTCGTGGCGCAGTCCCAGACGCAGGGTTCGGTGTCGATCAGCAACCTGACGGCGTCCGGCGTCGGCGTCACCGGGACGTACAACTGCCCCTACCCGGCGTCGATCCCGAAGATGACCTTCAGCGGGTCGGGCAACAGCGGCTGGACCGGCACCTGGGGTGACTGCTCGACCTGGCCGGCGCCGAACTCCGGCCCGCCGCAGCCACCGCAGCCCGGCACCAACCTCGCGCGCGGGAAGGCGATCACCGCGTCCGGGTCACAGGGCGGGTTCCCGCCGTCGAACGCGAACGACGGGGACGCGAACTCGTACTGGGAGAGCGCGAACAACGCGTTCCCGCAGACGTTGACCGTGGACCTGGGCACGGCGTCGGCCTTCAACAAGGTGACGCTGCGCCTGCCGCCGTCCTCGGCCTGGGGCGCCCGGACCCAGACGGTGACCATCTCCGGCAGCACGGACGGCGGCTCGTACACGACGCTGGTGGGTTCGCGGGGCTACACGTTCGACCCGGCGTCCGGCAACACGGCGTCGGTGTCGTTCGCGACGACGTCCCAGCGGTTCGTGCGGCTGACGTTCACCGGCAACACGGGCTGGCCCGCGGGCCAGGCGTCCGAGTTCGAGGTGGCGGCGGCCTGAGGTGACGAACCGGCACGGCGGCTCGACGGTTCCGCACGGGACCGCCGGGCCGCCGTGTCCTGCACTAGCATCGCCCGGGAGATCATCCGGGGAGGACCAGTGCCGCGTCTGCTGCTCGTCGAGGACGACGAAGCGCTGGCCGAAGCGCTTTCGCTGGCCTTGGGCGCGCTGGGCCACGACGTCGTGCACGCCCCGACCGGTGAGCACGCGCTGACGTCGCTGGACGACGCCGAGTTCGTCCTCCTCGACGTCATGCTGCCCGGTATCGACGGCTTCGAGGTCTGCCGCCGCATCCGCGCCCGCAGCCGGCTGCCGATCGTGCTGCTGACCGCGCGCGGCGACCCGATCGACGTCGTCGCCGGGCTCGAGTGCGGCGCCGACGACTACGTGGTCAAACCCGCGGAACCGCGCGTGCTCGACGCGCGGATCAAGGCGATCGGCCGCCGCGCTCAGCCGGCCGCTCCCGAAGCGGGCCTGCTGCGCGTGGGCGAGCTGGAGATCGACGCCGCCGCGATGAGCGTCACCCGCGGCGGCGAGGAACTGGCGCTGACCGCGACCGAGATCCGGCTGCTCGTCGAGTTCGCCGAGCACCCGAACCAGGTGCTGAGCCGCCAGGTGCTGCTCAAGCGGGTCTGGGACTACGGCTACGTCGGCGACTCGCGGATCGTCGACGCGGCGGTCGCGCGGCTGCGAGCGAAGGTCGAGGACGACCCGGCGAATCCGGTGCTGCTGCGGACCGTCCGCGGACTGGGCTACCGGCTCGTCACGAAGTAAGCCGTCAAACTTTTGCGCTCGGTTGCTGTAAAGTTTCAGCCATGACGCGTCGTCTTGCCGAAGTCGCCCGCCAGGTCGGGGTCAGCGAAGCCACGGTCAGCCGGGTGCTCAACGGCCGGTCCGGGGTGTCCGCGAGCACCCGGGCCGCCGTGCTCACCGCGCTGGACGTGATGGGGTACGAGCGGCCCACCCAGCTGCGGGGCGAGCGCGCCCGCCTGGTCGGGCTGGTGCTGCCGGAGCTGCAGAACCCGATCTTCCCGGCGCTGGCCGAGATCATGGGCAACGCCCTCGCCCAGCAGGGGTTCACGCCGGTGCTCTGCACCCGGACGGCGGGCGGGGTGTCCGAGGCGGAGTACGTCGAGCTGCTCCTGCAGCAGCAGGTGTCGGGCGTGGTGTTCGCCGGCGGGCTGTACGCGCAGGCGGACGCGGTCCATTCGCACTACCACCACCTGGTCGAGCGCCGCTTGCCGACGGTCCTGATCAACGCGGCGGTCGACCACCTGGGGTTGCCCCAGGTCTCGTGCGACGACGCGGTGGCCGTCGAGCAGGTGGTGGGGCACCTGAGCTCGCTCGGGCACGAGAAGATCGGCCTGGTCCTCGGGCCATCGGATCACGTGCCGTCACAGCGCAAGCTGGCGGCGTTCCGGTCGTACGCGGCGAAGCTGGGGTTGCCGGTCCTGGACGAGCTGATCGAACACGGCATGTTCTCGATCGAGGGCGGCCACGCGGCGGCGGCCCGCCTGTACCCCCGCGGGGCGACGGCGGTGCTGTGCGCGAGCGACCTGCTGGCCCTGGGCGCGGTCCGGGCGGCCCGCAGGCAGGGACTGTCGGTGCCGGAGGACATTTCGGTGGTCGGCTACGACGACTCGGCCCTGATGAACTGCACGGACCCGCCCCTGACGACGACCCGCCAGCCGATCGAGGCGATGGGCCGGGCGGTGGTGGAACTGCTGGTCAAGCGCATCAACGGCGGCGAGGTGGCGGCGGAGGAGCTGCTGTTCGCGCCGGAGCTGGTGGTCCGGGGGTCCACCGCGCGCCGAACCGCCTGACCGGTTTTCCGAGAGCGCGACGGCTTGCGAGCCGTCGCGCTTTTTCGTGCGCCCGCGTTCGGACGACACGCGTGATCCCACAGCCGACACACGTGATCGGAGGGTCGACACGGCTCAGCCCCGTGTCGACCCTCCAATCACGCGAGTTGACCCTCCAATCACGCGAGTCGACCCCTCAATCACGCGTGTCGCCCCTTCCGACACAGGCGTTCGCGGCCTGTTCGTAACTTGCAGAGTCTAGTCGGCTTATTGCGCTCATCCAGTCTCCCACTTTAGAGTGACCGCAATCACGTGACAGCCGTCGCGACCCCGAGAAGAGGCTTGAGATGAGCAGTCCCTGGTCCAGAACCGCCACCCGACGGATGTTCTGCCTGCTCGCCGCAGGCGGGCTCGCCCTCACCGCCGCCGCCTGCGGGGACGGCGACAACGCGGCCCAGACCGGCGGGAAGGTCAAGATCACCGTCACCGGGCAGCCGCCGACCAGCCAGCCGTTCGAGCGCAGCGTCTTCGACGCCGATGTCAAGGAGTTCGAGGCCGCCCACCCGAACATCGACATCGATCCGCACGAAGGCTTCATGGACCCGAAGACGTTCTCCGCGAAGCTCGCCGGCGGGCAGCTCGAAGACGTCTACTACGTCTACTTCACCGATCCGGCGCAGATCATCGCCCGGCACCAAGCCGCCGACATCACGGAAGCCGCGAAGAGCGTTCCGCACGTCAACGACATCAAGCCGGAACTACTCGACAACTTCCGCGACTCCAGCGGCAAGCTCTACGGCCTGCCCACCATGAACTACACCATGGGCCTGGTCTACAGCCGCCCGCTGTTCCAGAAGGCCGGGCTCGACCCGGACAAGCCGCCGCAGACCTGGGACGAGGTGCGCGAAGCCGCGAAGAAGATCTCCGCGCTCGGCAACGGTGTCGTCGGGTACGCCGACTACAGCAAGAACAACCAGGGCGGGTGGCACCTCACCGGCTGGCTCTACTCGATGGGCGGCGACATCGCCCGCAAGGACGGCGACAAGTGGGTCGCCGACTTCGCGAACGAAAAGGGCAAGCAGGCCCTGCAGTACCTGCACGACATGCGCTGGACCGACAACTCCATGGGCGCCAAGCAGCTGCTCGAAGCGCAGGACGTCCAGCGCATGATGGGCGCCGGCCAGCTCGGCATGTACATGGCCGCCCCGGACAACGTCCCGGTGCTGGTCAAGCAGTTCAACGGCAAGTACGAGGACTACGGCATCGCGGGCATGCCCGGCGGCCAGGGCACCCTGCTCGGCGGTGAGGGCTACATGATCAACCCGAAGGCCTCGCCCGAAAAGATCAAGGCCGGCCTCGAGTGGATCCAGTGGAAGTACCTCAACCCGGACCGCTTCGAGAAGCACATCCAGCAGTACGTCGACGGCAAGCAGCCCGTCGGCCTGCCCGCCGAGCCCACCCCGGACGTCTGGACTGGCTCGGTCCGCGAGCAGCAGCTGGCCCTGAAGGCCAAGTACGCCAACGTCCCCGCGAAGAACTTCCAGTCCTATGTGGACACCACTAGCAAGATCAAGGGCAGCATCGAGCCGCCGAACGCGCAGCAGATCTACGCCGCGCTCGACAGCGTGATGCAAGCGGTCCTGACCGACCAGAACGCCAACATCGACCAGCAGCTGTCCTCCGCCGCGTCGAAGGTCAACAGTGTCCTCGCCCAGGTCAAGTAGCCTGCTCGCCTGGCCCGCGGCGAAACCGTCGCGGGCCGGGCGCCCGGCCGCAGCGCCGGCGAACCGGACCCGGCTGAAACGCAAGCTCAAGGAGAACGTCACCGCGTACGGCCTGCTCAGCGCCGCGCTCGTGGTGTTCGCGCTGTTCTCCTGGTACCCGATCGTGCGCGGTGTGCTCCTGAGCTTCCAGCAGGTCGACTTCGTCAACGCGCCGACGTGGGTCGGCTTCGACAACTTCGCGAAGCTGCTCGACGACCCGCTCTTCGGCGTCGCCTGGCGCAACACCCTGCTGTTCACCGGGCTCGCGCTGGTCTTCGGCTTCGCCGTCCCGTTCCTCACCGCGGTGCTGCTGAACGAACTGAGGCACGCCAAGGCTTTCTTCCGGCTCGCCGTCTACCTCCCGGTGATGCTGCCGCCGGTGGTCACCGCGTTGATGTGGAAGTGGTTCTACGACCCCGGTCCCGGCCTGTTCAACTCCGCGCTCGGCGCGGTCGGCCTCCCCGGCGGCCAGTGGCTCGACTCCTCCACCACCGCGATGCTGTCCCTCGTCTTCGTCTCGACGTGGGCCAACATGGGCAGCACCACGCTCATCTACCTCGCCGCGCTCGGGACCATCCCCGGCGAGCTCTACGAAGCCGCGGAGCTCGACGGCGCCGGGTTGTGGAAGCGCCTGCGGCACGTGACGTTCCCGCAGACCCGGTTCGTCCTGCTGGTGCTCCTGCTGCTGCAGGTCGTCGCGACCATGCAGGTGTTCACCGAGCCGTACGTGATGACCGGCGGTGGCCCGGACGACTCGACCGTCACCGTGCTCCTGCTGCTCTACCGGTACGCCTTCGTCTACAACGACTTCGGCTCGGCGAGCGCGATGAGCCTGCTGCTGTTCGTGGCGCTGGGCGTGTTCTCGGCGTGGTACGTCCGGCTGACGCGGAAGGCGGACCAGTCATGAGAACCCTCGTCTCGCCCGGCGCGCTGCGCAGCCCCCGCGGCAAGCTCGTCTACGGCGTCGTCTTCGCGGGCACCCTCGCCGTCTTCGTCCTGGCCTTCCTGTTCCCGCTCTACTGGGTCATCACGGGTGCGATGAAGTCGCCGCAGGAACTGGCGCAGACGCCGGCGACGCTCGTCCCGCACGAGTGGCACCCGGAAACCTTCGCCGACGCCTGGGACCAGCTCAGCCTCGGCAAGTACTTCCTCAACACGCTGATCGTCGCCGGCGGCGCGTGGCTGGCGCAGCTGGCCATCGACGTCCCGGCCGCGTTCGCGCTGTCGAAGCTGCGCCCGAAGTTCGGCAACGTCGTGCTCGGGCTGATGCTGGCCACGCTGATGCTGCCCGCCACAGCGTTGCTCGTCCCGACGTACGTGACGGTGACGGACCTGCCGCTGCTGCACCTCAACCTGATCAACTCGCCGGCCGCGGTCTGGCTGCCGGCGGCGGCGAACGCGTTCAACATCTACCTGCTGAAGCGGTTCTTCGACCAGATCCCCGACGAGCTGATCGAAGCGGCGCGCATCGACGGCGCCGGGCCGGTGCGCACGCTCTGGCGGATCATCCTGCCGATCTCGCGGCCGATCCTGGCCGTGGTGTCGATCCTCGCGGTGGTCGCCGCGTGGAAGGACTTCATCTGGCCGCTGCTGGTGTTCCCGGACACCGAAAAGCAGACGCTCTCGGTGATGCTGCAGCGGGTGGCGATCGACATGCCGCTCAACGTGCTCGTCGCCGGGATGGTGCTGGCCAGCCTGCCGATGGTGGCGCTGTTCCTGGCCTTCCAGCGGCAGATCCTCGCCGGGCTGACCGCCGGCAGCATCAAGGGCTGAGTTTTCCACGACGACCAGAAGGGGCACCTACGTGACCGACAAGACCGGCTGGTGGCGAAGCGCGGCGATCTACCAGGTGTACATCCGCAGCTTCGCGGACGGCAACGGCGACGGCGTCGGCGACCTCGCCGGCGTCCGCGCCCGGCTGGACCACCTGGCCGACCTGGGGATCGACGCGATCTGGTTCACGCCGTGGTACCCGTCCCCGATGGACGACGGCGGCTACGACGTCGCCGACTTCCGCGACATCGAGCCGCTGTTCGGCACCCTCGCCGAGGCGGAGGACCTGATCGCGGAGGCCCACGCCCGGGGCATCCGGGTGATCATCGACATCGTGCCCAACCACTGCTCCGACGAGCACCGCTGGTTCCAGGCCGCGCTGGACGCGGGCCCGGGTTCGCCGGAGCGGCAGCGGTTCTGGTTCCGGCCCGGTCGCGGCCCGGACGGCAGCGAGCCGCCCAACAACTGGAAGTCGCGCTTCGGCGGGTCCGCGTGGACCCGCGTCCCGGACGGCGAGTGGTACCTCCACCTCTACAGCTCCCGCCAGCCCGACTTCAACTGGGACAACCCGGAAATCCGCACCGAGTTCGAGGACGTGCTGCGCTTCTGGTTCGACCGCGGGGTCGACGGCTTCCGCATCGACGTCGCCGACGGCCTGGTCAAGGACCCGCACCTACCCGACGTCGACGACGGCGACGAGACGCCGTTCTCCGACCAGGAAGGGCTGCACGAGATCTACCGCTCGTGGCGCAAGATCGCCGACAGCTACGGCGGCGAGCGCGTGCTGGTCGGCGAGATGTGGCTGCCGGACATGTCGCGGGCCGCGCGCTACCTGCGCCGCGACGAGCTGCATTCGGCGTTCAACTTCGACTTCCTGGTCTGCCCGTGGGACGCGGCGCGCTTCCGGGACGTCATCTCGCGCACGCTGAAGGCGCACGACGAGGTCGGCGCCCCGGCGGCGTGGGTGCTGTCGAACCACGACGTCACGCGGCACGTCACCCGCTACGGCCGCGAGGGTGACACGGGTTTCTCGTTCGCGAACCGGCTGCACGAACTGCCGGTCGACCGGGAACTCGGCACCCGGCGCGCCCGGGCGGCGGCCCTGCTGACCCTGGCCCTGCCCGGCGGGCTGTACGTCTACCAGGGCGAGGAGCTGGGACTGTGGGAGGTCCTGGACATCCCGGACGAGCTGCGGCAGGACCCGGTCTTCGCCCGCACCCGCGGCACCGACCCGGGCCGCGACGGCTGCCGGGTCCCGATCCCCTGGTCCGGGACCGAGCCCCCGTTCGGGTTCGGCAGCGGCGGGGCTTGGCTGCCGCAGCCGGCGTCCTGGAGCGAGTACACGGCCGAAGCGGAGGCGGCGAACCCGGCGTCGATGCTTTCGTTGTACCGCAACGGCCTGCGGCTGCGGCGGGACCTGCCGAGCGGCCCGCTCGAGTGGCTGTCGCTCGGTGAAGGGGTGCTGGCGTTCCGGACCGGGTTCACGTTCGCGTTGAACTTCTCGGCCGCCCCGGTTCCGCTGCCGGCCGGGGAGATCCTCCTGGCCAGCGGGCCGGTCGACGGTGAACTGCCGACCGACACCGCTGTCTGGCTGCGGTCCTAGCGGGTGAGCTGCAGGACGTCTACGCCGCGGGTGTTGTCCGCGACGTAGACGTACCTGCCGTGCCAGTACGGCGCCCACGCGCTCGCGTCCGCCGGGCGGTAGTACGCGATCTGGCGCGGGTTCGTCGGGTCGCTGACGTCGAGGAACCGGGTGCCCTGCGCGTAGAACGACTGCACCAGGATCTTGCCGCGGACGTCGAAGTAGTGCGCGGAGCAGTCGTCCGAGGCCGGGTCGCTGCCCTCCTGGCCGTTGACGCTCCACGTGCCCACGCTCTCCAGCCGGAACGGCTTTTCCGGCGTCGAACGCCAGCCTTCGCCGTGGTAGGAGCCCTTCAGGGACGAGATCGTCAGGACGCCGTCGCCCGCGCAGCCGTCGACGAAGTTCTCCTCCGTCGCGTAGATCAGGTCCTGGCCGCGCCACGCGCCGTCGCCGATGCGGTGGCCGGCCGGGTGGAAGCTGTTGTGCATGAACCGGGACGGTGCCGCCGTCTCGGCGATGCCGCCGCCCGCGTACGGGATCGGCTCGTGCGCCGTCGCGCGGCGGATCTTGCCGGAGAGCGGGTCGCGGTGGATCCCGGACGTCCAGTAGCCGCGAACGCCGCCGCGGCCGGACACCCAGGCCACGCCGTCGGCGTCGACCTGCACGTCGTGCACGTAGTCGGTCTTGCCGTCGTTGCGGGCCAGCTCGATCGGCTCCGGGTTCACCTTCGGGTGCTTCGGGTCGCGGACGTCGGTGACCCAGATCGGGCGCCCGCCCCAGTCGGCCGGCTGGTTGTCGGCCTTCGCCGGGCCGCCGGTCCACAGGTAGCGGCAGCCGTCGACGCAGCTGGTGGTGTGGCCGGCCGGCACCTGGACGTAGCTGAGGATCGCCGGGGCCTCGGGCTTCGAGACGTCGACGACGTAGATGCCGGACTCGCCGGTGTGCGTGGTGCCGCCGTACGCCCGCGGGTCGCGGGACAGGAACACCAGCTTGCGGCCCTGGTCGACCTCGGTGTCCTCGGTCTCCCACAGGCCCGGCAGGCTGACCTGCCCGACCAGCTTCGGCGCGGCCGGGTCCTTCGTCAGGTCGTACACCTTGAGCCCGAACTCGCCGGACACGACCATGACGTCGCGGCGGCCGTAGTCGAGGAAGTTGACGGAGATGGCGCCGGCGGCGTCGGGCACGTTGCCGACGGCCTTGACGTTCTTGATCGCCCCGGGGTCGCCCAGCGTCCGGGCGGCCGGGACCGCGGGCTTGTCGTCTTCGCCGCAGGCGGCGGCCGGCAGCCCGGTCGCGACCAGCGTGGCGCCGACGGTGACGGCGGCGAAGCACGACCGCAACCAGGTGCGCACGCGAAACCTCCCAGAAAGCTGCGAGCGTGACCCACCGAACGGTACGACGGAGATCAACCGGACACAACCGTCTTTCGTTGCCTTCCGACTGAGGCTTATTCTGGTTAGGCCACCGCACCCCGCGCGCAGACCGCTGATCAGCGCAGAAGCCGCGCGGTGGCCGACGGCTGAATAAGCCTCACTGATAAGACTTGCGCATGCGCCTGCTCGTCCTGCTCGCCGCCGCCGCTCTCGCCGTCACGGGCTGCACCGGTTCCGATCCGGCCCGGCCCGGGGTGCTGACCGTCGGCATCCGGGAGCCCGCGACGCTGCTGCCCGCCGACCTCGACGACCAGGCGGGCCGGCTGGTGACCGCCGCGCTGTGGACGCCGCTCGCCGACTACGACGCGGTGTCCGGGAAGGTCACCCCGCGCGCGGCGGCGTCGATCGAAAGCACCGACCGGGTGCACTGGACGGTCAAGCTGCGGCCGGCGGCGTTCCACGACGGCACCCCGGTCACCGCGCAGTCCTATGTGGACACCTGGCGGATGATCGCGGCGGCGCACTGGGTGTCCTCCCCGGTGCTGACGAAGCTCCTGCGGGCCCGCGAGATCAAGGCGGCGGCCCCGGACACGATCGCACTGACCCTCGACCGGCCGTCCGGCCAGGTGCCCGCGCTGCTCGCCGCACCGGGCCTGGTCCCGCTGCCGGCGTCGGTGCTGGCTTCCCGCGACTGGGACGGCTTCGCGAAGGCGCCGGTCGGCAACGGCCCGTACCGGCTCGACGGCGGCTGGCGGCCGGGCTCGGGCGGCACGCTCAAGCGCGTCGGCGCCGGGAAGGCCGAGGAGATCGAGCTGCGGGTCGGCGAGCCGGCCGCCCAGTACGACGCGGTCAAGGCGGGCACGCTCGACCTCGCGACCGAGGTCCCCGGCGAGCGCCATGAAGCCATGCACACCGACTTCGGCGAAGACCGCCACGCGTCCTGGGCCCTGCCCGAGGCGGGCTACCTGGCGTTCCCGGTGACGAACCCCCGCTTCGCCGACGCGACGGTCCGCCACGGCTTCGCACTCGGCGTCGACCGCGCGGCACTGGAGGCCGGCCCCCTGGCCCACCAGGTCGACCCGGCCAAGGCGATGCTGCCGCCATCGGACGCCCCGGGCGAGCGCACCGGCACCTGCCGCCCGTGCAGCTTCGACTCCGCGGCCGGCAAGGCCCTGCTGAAGCAGGCGGCCTTCCCCGGCGGCGCCACCGTCTACTTCGGACCCGGCGCGGAGGCGTGGACCCGCACCCTGGTGGTCGGGCTGCACAAGGCACTGGACGTTTCGGTGACGGCACAGGCCGCCCCGCGCACCGGCCAGCTCGACGGTCCGTCCACCCTGGACGTCAAACTGGCCACGGGCAGCCCGTACGAGCTGCTGTCACTCCTGGCCTCGGCGTCGGGCTACACGGACGAGGTCTTCGGCCAGAACCTGGCCCTGGCGGACGCGGCGGCAACACCGGAGGAAGCGGGCGAGCTGTACCGGCTGGCGGAGAACCAGCTGCTGCGCGACCTGCCGGTGGCCCCGCTGTGGTCGGGCCACGGCCACGCGGTCTGGGCACCACGGGTCCACGACGTCACGACCACGCCGTTCACCGGCCCGGTCCTGGCGGGAATCGGTGTCCCGTGAGCTGGGAACCCGCCTCCCCGGCCGAGGTGGCCGAGCTGTTCGCGCAGGTGCGCACGCCGTGGTGGATCGCCGGCGGGTACGCGATCGAGCTGGCGGTGGGCCGGGCGTTCCGCGAGCACGCCGACGTCGACGTCCTGCTGCTCCGGCGCGACCAGCTCGCGATCCAGGAGGCGCTGCCGGCGTGGGAGTGGTGGGCGGCGGACCCGCCCGGCACGCTGCGTCCCTGGGCGCGCGGCGAGGTCCTGGGCGACGACGTCGACGACGTGTGGTGCCGGCCGTCGGCGGCCGCGCCGTGGCGGATCCAGTTCATGCTGGACAAGGCCGAGGGTGCCGAGTGGGTCTCCCGCCGGAACCCCGCGGTGCGCCGGGAAATCGCGGCGCTGGGCGGCGTCTCGGCCGGCGGCATCCCTTATCTGGCCCCGGAGGTGCAGCTGTTCGCCAAGGCCCATGACACCCGGCCCAAGGACGAACAGGACTTCGCCGCCGCCCTGCCGGTGCTCGACGCGGCGCAGCGGCGCTGGCTCGCGCAAGCGCTGGACTACAACCATCCTTGGCAGGCGGTCGGCCGCGGCTTGTCGTGAGTGGTAAGGAGGGTTCTAACCCTCCTTACCACTCACGAGACCGTGGCGTGCGCGGCGAGGGTCTCGATGAACGCCCCGGTCAGCGGATCCGGTGCCGCCCGGGTGTAGGCCGTCAGCGTCCGGCGCACCGGCACGGACGGCCGCAGCACCCGGCCGTCGAACCGCGCCGGCAGGACGTTCGCCGGCACCAGCGCCGGCCCCAGGCCCGCCGCCGCCAGGATCGGCGCCGCTGCCGTCTGCTCGGTGCGGACCGCCGCCCGGGGACGGAAGCCCGCCGCCGCGCAGGCCGCGTCGACCAGCTCCGCCAGGCCGTTGCCCGGCGCGTAGTGCACCCAGGCGCAGTCCGCCAGCGTGGCCAGGTCGACGACGCCGGTGGCGGCTCCCTCCGTGGCGCCGTCCGCCGGCAGGACGACCACGAACTCCTCCACCCCCAGCTCCCGCACCGGGCCCGCCCAGGCACCGGGGTGCGGGCCGAGCGCGACGTCGGCCTCGCCCGCGGCCATCGCCTCGCGCAGCTCGTCGGCGTGCCGGAACTCGATCAGCCGGACGTCGACCTCCGGCCGGTCCCGGCGCCACACCCGCAACGCGGGCGGCAGCACGCCGAGGCTGACCGAGTACACGGTCGCCACCTGCAGCTCGCCCGCCGCCGTCCCGGACGCGAGCCGGGCCGCGCAGCGTGCGCGTTCGGCGTCGGCCAGCGCCGCCCGGGCGTGCGGGAGCATCGCCCGGCCCATCGGCGTGAGCCGGACGGCCCGGGGCAACCGCTCCAGCAGGGGCCCGCCGAGACTGCGTTCCAGGGCCCGCATCTGGTGCGACAACGCCGGCTGCGTCACGTGCAGCTGCTCGGCGGCGCGGGTGAACGAGCCGGTGTCGACCACCGTGACCAGGTACTCGAGCTGCCGCAGGCTTGTCATGAACTCAGTTTATCGACTTGGTGACAACTAAGCCTTGGACTTATCGCTCCGGCGACCCGAGCCTGGAGGCATGGAACGCAAGACAGCTCTGGTCGCCGGAGCGAACGGGATCATCGGCCGCACGCTCACCGAGCACCTGCGCACGAACGGCTGGGACGTCACCGGCCTCTCTCGGCGCGGCGGCCCGGGCACGATCGCCGTCGACCTCCTCGACCCGGCCGACACCCGGGCCAAGCTCGCCCCGCTGTCGTCGGCCACACACCTCTTCTACGCCGCCTACCAGGACAAACCGACGTGGGCGGAGCTGGTCCCGCCGAACCTGGCGATGCTGGTCAACCTGGTCGAGGCGGCCCCGCCCGGCCTGGAGCACGTCAGCCTGATGCAGGGATACAAGGTGTACGGCGCCCACCTCGGCCCGTTCAAGACCCCGGCGCGCGAAACCGACGCCGGGCACATGCCCCCGGAGTTCAACGTCGACCAGCAGCAGTTCCTCGAACGGCGGGCGGGTTCCTGGACGTGGTCGGCGATCCGGCCGTCGGTGGTCGGCGGCACGGCGCTGGGCAACCCGATGAACCTCGCGCTGGTGATCGCGGTGTACGCGGCGATTTCGAAGGAACTCGGGCTGCCGCTGCGGTTCCCCGGCAAGCCCGGCGCGTACGACAGCCTGCTGGAGATGACCGACGCCGGCCTCCTGGCCTCGGCGACGGTCTGGGCGACCGGGCACCGGGGCGCCTTCAACATCGCGAACGGCGACCTGTTCCGCTGGCGCGAACTCTGGCCGAAGCTGGCGGCGTACTTCGACCTCGACGTCGCGCCGCCGCTGCGGATGTCGCTCGCGGACGTCATGGCGGACAAAGGTCCACTGTGGACCCGCATGGCCGCGGAACACGGTCTCACGGCATCCTACGCGGACGTCTCGTCCTCGTGGGCGTTCGGCGACTTCGTGTTCGGCTGGGACTACGACGTGTTCGCGGACACGTCGAAGTCGCGGCGAGCGGGATTTGCCGGGTACGTCGAAACGGAACAGATGTTCTACCGGTTGTTCGACGAGTTCCGGAAGGCGCGGGTGATTCCCTAGCCGCGGCCGATGAACGGCATGGTGGTCGCGGTGACGGTGAGGAACTGGACATTCGCGTCGAGCGGCAGCCCGGCCATGTACCGCACGGCGTCGGCCACATGCCGGACGTCGAACGTCGGCTCGGCGACGACCCGGCCGTCGGCCTGCGGGATACCGGCGGCCATCCGCTCGGTCAGCTCGGTGGCGGCGTTGCCGATGTCGATCTGCCCGCAGGCGACGTCCCAGGCCCGGCCGTCCAGCGAGATCGACCGGGTCAGCCCGGTGACGGCGTGCTTGGTCGCCGTGTAGGCGATGCTGGCCGGCCGCGGCACGTGGGCGGAGATCGAGCCGTTGTTGACGATCCGGCCGCCGCGGGGGTCCTGGTCCTTCATGAGCAGCACGGCTTGCCGCGCGCAGAGGAACATCCCGGTGAGGTTGACGTCGACGGTCCGCTTCCAGTCCTCGACGGACAGGTCGGCGACGGTCCCGCCCGCGGAGATCCCGGCGTTGTTGAAGAGCAGGTCGAGCCGCCCCCACCGATCCCGCACGGCCGCGAAGAGCGCCCCGACGGCCCGCTCGTCGGAAACGTCGGTGGGCACGGTCAAGGCGTGCTCGAACCCATCCGCCGTTTCGTCGAGCGCTTCGGAACGGCGCCCGGCCAGGGCGACCCGGTAGCCGTCTTCGAGGAGGGCCCGGGCCACGGCCCGCCCGATGCCCGACCCCGCTCCGGTGACCACCGCCGTTTTCGCCATCCCGCCTCCTAGACTGCGCGCATGGGACTTCGCGAGAGTTTCCGAGCCGGGCTCGCCCGGCAACTCGGTCACCCTAGCGGCCTGCGGGGCCGGATCGTCGGCACGATGCTGAACCGCCGGAACCGGGCGGCGGTGGTGAAGGCAGTCGCGGCGCTGGAGCTTTCCGGCGGGGAAACGGCGCTGGACATCGGCTTCGGCGGCGGCCTCGGTGTCAGCCTGCTGCTGGAGCAGGCCGAGGTGGTGCACGGCGTCGACATCTCGGCGACGATGCTCGACCGGGCGCGAACAGCGTTCCACGCGGAGGTCGCGACCGGCCGCTTGGTGCTCGCCGAGGGCTCCATGACCGCGTTGCCGCTGGAAGCCGGTTCCGTCGACGCGATCGTTTCGACGAACACCGTCTACTTCGTCGACGACCTCGGCACCGCGTTCGCCGAGGTCGCCCGGGTGCTCAGGCCGGGTGGGCGGTTCGTGCTGGGCATCGGCGACCCGGACCTGATGGGCCGGTCGCGGATGCTCACCGACAACGGCTTCCGCCTCCGGCCGGTGGCCGAACTGGAGTCCGCGCTGGCCACCGCGGGACTGACCCGGCGGAAGCACGAACGGTTCGCCCACAGCGGCCTCTCCTTCCACCTGCTGGTGTCCGGGAAATGACGAGTGGGGCCCGGCTCGCGCCGGACCCCACTCGAAGAGCACTGCCTACTTCGCCGCGACGCCCAGCGCGGCGAGCGCCGGGCCGGCCATGATCACGCCGTTGCCGGTCACCGTGTCGAAGCCCGGCGTGCCCAGGTCGATCGCCGAGGACACCAGCGCCGTGCGGATCTGGGCCGGGGTGGCCGTCGGCTTGCCCGACAGCAGCAGGGCCGCGATGGCCGCCGCGTGCGGAGCCGCCGCCGAGGTGCCGAAGAACGGCTGGAAGCCCGTCACCGAGGTGGCGACGCCGTCGGCCGCGGTGATGTCCGGCTTGGTGCGGACCGTGCCGCCGGTCGAGGACACGTTGCCGGGCGTGATCGCCGTGCCGTCGGCGTTGTAGAACAGGCGGCGCTTGCCGTCGGAGGAGAAGCGCTCCCACTTGCTCGATGCCGTGTACAGGCCGGGGTACGGACCCGCCGGGTTCGCCGGGTCACCGGTCTCCAGCGGACGGGTGAACGCGCCCGCCGCCGGCGCCGCCGCCACGCTGAACGCGTTGACCGCGGCCGAGTGGCCGTTCGTGACGCCGTTGGTGCTGAACGCCTTGAGCGAGCCCGAAGCCACGAACCGGCCGCGGATCACGTTCAGCGCGATGAAGCGGTCGGCGCCGCTGTACTTCACGACCGCCACCTTGTAGCCGGAGCCGGTGGTCGGCACGGACGCGATCTCGTACGGGTTCTGCGTGCCGGACTGCGCGTTCTCGCTGGAGGCCACGACGCTGCCCGAAGAGTTCAGGATGAACAGGTCGTAGTCGTTGGCGGACTTGCCCCACGGGTCGGACCAGAACAGCGTCACCGGCTTGCCGAGCGAGCCTGCCGAGAGCGCGTCGAAGTTCTGCGTGGTGCTGCTCGGGTCGAAGTCGTGCGGGGTGCCGGTGACGCCGCTGATCTTCGACGACGAGGCCCGGAAGTCGCCTTCGTAGTAGCCGCTGGTGCCGTCGGTCGCGTTGCCCGAGTTGCCGGCCGAAGAGAAGTAGAGCGCGCCGGCCGCGGTCACGTCGTTGACCGCCTGCGCGACCTGCGTGTCCTGGAACGGCGATTCGTCGAAGTAGGAGACGTCGTCGACGATGATCTGGCACTTGCCGGTGCTGCGCAGCGCGCGGATGTTCGCGGCGAAGCCGGCTTCGCTGGTGAACGCGGTCGCGAAGCCGAGGGTCGCGTTCGGCGCGAGGTCGTGGATGATCTCGAGCATCGCGGTGCCCTCGTCGCCGCTGCCCTTCTGGCCGGACAGGACGTCCACCGCGGGCAGCTCGCCGGCCGACTGCGACTTCGCCAGGGAGTCGACGCCGTCGGAGAGCACGCAGACCTTCACGCCGGAGCCGCTGACGCCGTAGGTGGTGCGGGCGGTGTCGGCGCCGTGCGCCTTGTCCCCTTCGGACACCTGGGTCGCGGCGGCGGCCTGCGCGGCAGCGTCTCGACTGGCCGTGCGGAAGTCACGGTTGCCCGGCTCGCTCCACGTGGTGGCCTGCGCGGCCGGCTTCACCTCGGTGACGTCGGCCCGGCCTGCGATCGCGTCCAGCGCGGACAACGGCAGGTCGGCGCGGACGGCGCCGTCCGGCGAGACGGACCGGACCGCGCCGCCCGCCGCCTTGACGGCGTTCGCGACGGCCTTGCCCTGCGCGACGATGTCGACCGAGACGGTGCCGGTGTTGCTGACCCCGACGCCGGAGCGGTATTCGGGCAGTTTCGCGGCCAGCGACCGGTCGGCCCGCAACCGCTTCTCGACGACCAGCTGACTCGATTGCTTGCGCTCGGCGGGGCTCAGGCTCTTCTTGATGCTCTGCAACGCGGTGATGCCCGCTTCGGTGCGCGCGGCCGCCGCGTCCACGGTGGACGGCTGTGCCGCCGAGACCCCCGTCGTCAGCAGCAGCGCGCCGACCGTCAGCGGAACCGCGTGCGCGGCGACCCGGCTGAAACTCACCATCGATGTCTCCCTGTGGTACTCGGCCACCCGACCGAATGACACCCGACTGGGTGTAATGGGGAGAATGTAAGGAGTGACCGGGCCGGATTCCAGCGACCAAAGTCGGGAACGCTCACCCGTCCACATGCTGGAACGATCAGGAAAATGTGAGAACTATTTTTCCCCGGCCGTGTCCGGTTTCGATTTCCCGGTGCGCGGCCACGGCCTCGGTGTACGGGTAGGCCCGGCGCACGGTGAAGCGCAGATCGCCCTTGGCGTAGAGGGCGGCCAGCTCGGCGAGCCGCGCGGCCGAGCGCCCGGACTTCGAGACGAGCACGCCGAGCGCCGCGGCCCGGTCGTGGTCGACGAGGGTGAGGATCCGGTTCCGCGCCCTCACCAGTTCGAGTGAGACGTCCAGCGCTGGTCCGCCGGCCCCGTCGAGCACGACGTCGATGCCCTGCGGCGCGGCCGCCCGGACGCGGTCTTCCAGACCGTCGCCGTAGACGACGGGGGTCACGCCGAGCTCGCGCAGGTAGTCCTGGTTGGCTTCGCTCGCGGTGCCGACCACCCGGGCGCCCCGCAGCTTGGCGAGTTGCACGGCGGCAGTGCCGACCGAGCCGGCGGCGCCGTGGACGAGCAGCGTCTCCCCTTCGCGCACGTTCAGCGCTTCCAGCGCGATGGACGCGGTCTGCGTCCCGGCGGTGAACCCGCCGGCGACCGCCCACGGCATTTCCGGCGGCTTCGGCGTGACGTCGGTGGCGGGAACGACGATGTACTCGGCGGCGGCCCGCACGGCGGTGAAGCCGAGAACCTCGGTACCCGCCTCGAGTTCGCCCTCGTCGACGACGCCGGCGAACTCGTTCCCGGGCACGCGCGGCCAGGACAGCGCCAGACCGGGCGGCTCCCACCCGGCCCGCACGGCGGCGTCGTACGGCTGCACCCCGGCGGCCTTGACCCGGACCCGGACTTCCCCCGGCCCGGCGTGCGGTTCCGGCAGGTCGAGGACGCGGAGCACTTCGGGGCCGCCGAATTCGGTGAACGCCACGGCTTTCATGCACTCCAGCCTGATACTTCAAGCCTACTGGAGGTCAAGCGCCGGGCGGAAACTGTCGGTGCCCTGCCGTACCGTCCGCGGCATGGCAGCAATCGAGATCCACCGGGCGGCACCCTCCCAGGCCGGCACCTTGACCGCCCTCATGCACGCTTCCTCGGCGTACCAGGGCGAATACGCGTCCATTTTGGACGGATACGCGATCAGCCCCGGCTACGTCGAGGCCAATCCCACCTTCCTCGCCACCGGGGGCGCCGGGATCCTCGGCTTCTACGCGCTCGTGGACGCGGAACTCGACCTGCTCTTCGTCGCCGACGAGGCGCAGGGGCTCGGGATCGGCGCGCGCCTGATCACGCACATGCTGGCCGAGGCCCACGAGCGGGGGCTGGAATCGGTGCGGGTCGTCTCGCACCCGCCCGCGCTGGCCTTCTACGTGCGGATGGGTGCGCGGCGCACCGGCACGATCCCCGCCAACCCGCCGAAGGTTCGCTGGGACCGGCCGGAGCTCCGCTTCGACGTCCCTACATGTTGATCATGTGACCCGCGAGGCCGTGGATCGCTTCCTTCACCGCTTCGCCCAGCGTCGGGTGGGCGTGGACGTTGCGCGAAACCTCGTGCACGGTCAGGTCCCACTGCTGGGCCAGCGTCAGCTCGGGCAGCAGCTCCGTCACATCCGGGCCGATCAGGTGCCCGCCGATCAGCTCCCCGTACTTCGCGTCGCTGATCAGCTTCACGAAGCCGGCCGCGTCGCCCAGGCCGTGGGCCTTGCCGTTGGCGGTGAACGGGAACTTCGCCACCTGGACGTCGTAGCCCTTCTCGCGGGCCTGCTCCTCCGTCCAGCCGAAGCTGGCGATCTGGGGCTGGCAGTAGGTCGCCCGCGGGATCATCGGGAAGTCGAGCTCCATCGTCTCGGCGCCCGCGATCGTCTCCGCCGCGACCACGCCCATCGACTCCGACGCGTGCGCCAGCATCAGCTTCGCCGTCACGTCGCCGATCGCGAAGATGTGCTCGACGTTCGTGCGGCCGCGGCCGTCCACGGCGATCGCGCCGCGCTCGGTCAGGGCCACGCCCGTCTTCTCCAGGCCGTAGCCCTCGACGCGCGGCTGGAAGCCGATCGCCTGCAGGACCTTGTCGGCCTCGAGGACCTGCTCGCCGTTCTTCTCCGAGGACACCGTCACTCGCACGGACGAGCCCGAGTCGTCGATCGACTCGACGCGGGTCGACGTCAGCACCTTGATGCCGAGCTTGCGGTACCGGCGCGCGAGCTCCGCCGACACCTCGGCGTCCTCCAGCGGCACCATCCGGTCGAGGAACTCGACGATCGTGACGTCGACGCCGTAGTTGTGCAGCACGTAGGCGAATTCGACGCCGATCGCGCCCGCGCCGGCGATCACGATGCTCGACGGCAGCTCGCTCGAGAGGATCTGCTCCTCGTAGGTGACGACGCGCTCGCTGCGCGAAGTCCCCGGCAGCAGCCGCGTGGTCGCGCCGGTGGCGATGACGCAGTGGTCGAAGGTGATCCGCTCGCCGTTGACCTCGAGGGTGTGGTCGTCGACGAACGTGCCGTGCCCGTCGAACTCGGTGATCTTGTTCTTCTTCATCAGGAAGTGCACGCCCTTGACGCGCCCGTCGGCGACCTTCCGGCTCCGCTCGTACGCGGCCGTGTAGTCGACCTTGATCGGGCTGTCGGAGGAGATGCCGAACGCCTTCGCCTCCTGCGTGACGACGTGCGCCAGCTCGGCGTTGCGCAGCAGCGCCTTCGACGGGATGCACCCGACGTTCAGGCAGACGCCACCCCAGTACTTCTCCTCGACCACCGCGGCGCTCAGCCCCAGCTGGGACGCGCGGATCGCCGCGACGTAGCCGCCCACCCCGGCCCCCAGCACGACGACATCAAAGTGTTGTGCACTCATACGCCCGAAACTACCCCTTCGGGCAGGTGCTGGCGGGGTGACCCGGGCCTCACGCGGCGAGGAGCCCACGCAGCGCCGCGACCACCTCCTCCGGCCGTTCCTCGGGCAGGAAGTGCCCGCTGTCCAGCACGTGCGTCCGCAGGTCGGGCGCCCACGCGCCCCACACCGCCGCGGGGTCGAACGGCAGCTCGCCCACCGGCCGCTGCCACAGCGCGGCCACCGGCATCGCCAGCCGCCGCCCGGCGGCCCGATCGGCCGCGTCGTCGGCCGCGTCCACCGTCGCGCTCGCCCGGTAGTCCGCGCACACCGCCGCGATCGCCTCCGGTGTCGAAGCCGCCGCCAGGTACGCCTCCCGGACCGTCGGGGGGATCGCCGCCGGATCCCGCGTCCAGGTGTCGAGGAAGTGCCCGAAGAACTCCGCCGGGGCCGCGGCGAGCAGCCGCTCCGGCAGTGGCGACGGGTGCGCGAGCAGGAAGAGGTGGAACGCGAACACCCCGGCGGTGCCCGTCAACGACGCCCACAGGTCCACGACCGGGATGACGTCCAGCACCGCCAGGTGACTGACCGCCGACGGGTGGTCGAGCGCCGCGCGGAACGCCACCAGGGCGCCCCGGTCGTGCCCGGCCAGCGCGAACCGCTCGTGCCCCAGCGCACGGGCCAGCTCGACGACGTCCGCCGCCATCCGCCGCTTCGAGTAGTCGCCCGGTGGTTTGTCGCTGCCGCCGTAGCCACGCAGGTCCGGGCAGATCACCCGGTGGTCACGCGCCAGCGCCACCGCCACCTCCCGCCAGGCGAGGTGGGTCTGCGGGAAGCCGTGCAGCAGCACGACCGGTGGCCCGGCGCCGCCCTGCGCGACACCGAGGCGCACGTCCCCGACGGGAATCCGCTCGTAGGAGAACCCGGAAATCGTCATGCGGGCAGGTTCTCACCCACCACCGACAGTTTCAGGCAGCGATCGACGGCTTCTCGCCGCGGATCGACACAAGCAGGTCGGTGATCGCCGCCATGATCCGGGCGGTGGCCTCCTCCAGCACCTCGCGCGTCAGCTCGCGCCCGACGAGGTCCGACAGGTCGACCGGCGGCCCGGCCACCAGCTCGACGGTCTTGCGGGGCAGCGCCCGCGGGATCTTCGCCGTCGACGGCAGCAGGTGGTGGGTGCCCCAGTTGGCCACCGGGATCACCGGGGCCCCGGTCTCCAGTGCCGCCCGCACCACGCCGGTCTTGCCGCGCATCGGCCAGCCGTCCGGGTCGTTCGAGAACGTGCCCTCCGGGAAGATCGCGACGCATTCGCCCGCCCGCACCGAGGCCACCAGGTCGCGGTAGGCCTCCGCGGCCGTCGCCGCGCCGCGGTAGACCGGGATGTGGCGGCCCGAGCGCATCACGCGGCCGACCACCGGCACCTTCCACAGCGACGCCTTCGCCAGGTAGCGCGGCACCCGGCCGGCGGCGAGGCAGTACGCCGTGAGCGTCGTCGGGTCGGCGAACGACAGGTGGTTCGACGCCACCAGCACCCCGCCGGTCTTCGGGATGTGGTGCGCACCCCGCACCCGGAACCGGGTGGACTGGACCAGGAACTGCCAGACCACCTCGATGGCGAAGCTGTACCAGGCGCCCCGGCCGGCGCGGGCGAAGCGCCGGCCGTAGGCGATCATCTGGCGTCGGGTGAGCAGTTCACCCTCGAGATCCAGGGCGGTCCAGCGGTCCATAGCTGTCATTCGTAGCCCACGACCGGCCGGATCGGCCCCCGCCCGCGCCGAACGCGGCGCAGATCACAGCGAAAACTTTCAGAGCCGCTCGAGCACCACGACGGGGATCTCGCGGTCGGTCTTCTTGGCGTATTCGTTGTAGTCCGGCCAGACGGCGGCCAGCTTCTCCCACAGCTTCGCGCGCTCCTCGCCGGCCGCCGTGCGGGCGCGGGCCTTGAACTTGTCCGCCTTGATCTGGACGCCGACCTCGGGGTGCTCGACGAGGTTGAAGTACCAGCCGGGGTGGTTCGGCGCGCCGCCCTTGGAGGCCACGATCACCGCGTTGCCGTCGACTTCCTGGTAGATCAGGGCGAACTTGCGCTCCTGACCGGTCTTGCGGCCCTTGGTGGTCAAGACCAGCGTCGGGACGCCTTCCTGCCAGTCGTGGCCGACCTCGCCGTCGGTCTCCTCGTAGCGGCGGACGTGCTCGTCACCGAACAGCATGCGGTGTTCCTTTCGTCGTCGGCAGTGGCGGGCTCACCACTTGAGAGTTCTCCTGGTTTCCAACAAACCCGCGGCCCACCATCTTCCCGGCGGTTTTCACTCGTTCGGGGGAGGTCCCCCAAGCAGCGGCTTCTCCCGGCACACCCCCCTCCCAGTAGATTGCACCGACCGAGCACGCCGAGACACTCGAGACCGATCTTGGAGGAGCCAGCCATGAAGGCCCGGCCGCACGTGACACTCGAAGACGTGGCACGCAGCGCGAACGTCTCGCTCGCGACGGCGTCGCGGGTGCTCAACGGCACCGCGTCCGTCCGCGCCGACCTGCGGGAGCGGGTGTCCGCCGCCGCGGCCGAACTGGCCTACGCCCCCAACGCGCACGCACAGGCCCTCGCCGGCGGCACGCACCGCACGGTCGGCGTGATCTGCCACGACGTCAGCGACCCGTACTTCGCGGCCATCGCCGGCGGGGTGATGCGGGTGGCGACCGACAACGGGTTGCTCGTCATGCTCGCCGGCACGTTCCGCGACCCGGACCGCGAAGTCGCCTACGTCTCGACGCTGCGGGCGCAGCGGGCCGCGGCCATCCTGCTGATCGGCTCGGCGTTCGAAGACCGGGCGTGGGAGCGCGCGATGGCGGCCGAGCTGGAGCCCTACCGGCGCGGCGGCGGCCAGGTCGCGGCGGTCAGCAGGCACCGCGGGCTCAAGATCGACACCGTGCAGCCGGACAACAAGGGCGGCGCCGCGGCACTGGCCAAGGAACTGGTCGGCCTCGGCCACAAGCGGTTCGCCGTGCTGGCCGGGCCGCGGCGGCTGAGCACCGTGATCGACCGGCTGGCCGGGTTCTCCGGCGAACTCGCCGCGCACGGCATCGAGCTGCGCGAAGAAGACGTCGTCGAGGGCGCGTTCAGCCGTGACGGCGGCTACGAGGCGACGAAACAGCTGCTCGCCGGCCGCAAGCGCAAGCTGCCGACCTGCCTGTTCGCCGTCACCGACGTGATGGCCATCGGCGCGCTGACGGCGTTGCGCGAGGAAGGCCTGTCCGTTCCCGGCGACATCTCGGTGGCCGGGTTCGACGACATCCCGGTCGTCCGCGACCTCGCCCCGGCGCTGACCACGGTGCGGCTGCCGCTGGAGGAACTCGGCGAACGCGCGATGGACCTGGCGATCAAGGGCTCCGCGGGCGCCCGGCCGCGGACGGTCCGGTTGTCCGGCGAAGTCGTCCTGCGCGAAAGCACCGGACGCCCCAAGCGGTGATCCCACCGGGCCTTGCCGCGGGCGCGGCACAGGCCCTACCGTGGGTTGAGAAAGCGCTTTCTGACCCTTCCGGAGGTCCTCGATGCTCGTGCTCCCGGCCCCCGGCGGCGAGCTGCTGAACTGGTCGCCGTCCGGGCCGCGGCCCCCGGCGCCGCCGCAGACACCGCCGACGTCCCGGATCGCCTACGCCGCCGCGCACGTCGTCGCGGACGCGCTGGCCGACGAGCCGTACGCCGTGGATTGGGACACGACGCTGGCCTTCCGCGAGCACCTCTGGTCGTGCGGGCTCGGCGTCGCGGAGGCGATGGACACCGCGCAGCGCGGCATGGGCCTCGACTGGGCGACGACGCGGGACCTGGTGACCCGCACCGGCGCGGCCGCGGCCGGGCGGCGCTGGTGCGCCGGCGTCGGCACCGACCAGCTGCCGCCGGGACCGGCCACCGTCGCGTCCATTGTGGACGCATGGCGCGAGCAGCTCGCCCTGGTCGCCGGCGCGGGCGCGGTCCCGGTCGTGATGGCCAGCCGGGCGCTGGCCGCGGCGGCGACGGGGCCGGACGACTACCACGCGGCCTACGGGAAGCTGCTCTCCGAGGCGGATGGCCCGGTCCTGCTGCACTGGTTGGGCGAGCAGTTCGACCCGGCGCTGGCCGGCTACTGGGGCCACGCCGACGTCCGCGCCGCCGCCCGCGAGCTGGCGGCGCTGTGCACAGAGCACGCCGCCACGATCGCCGGGGTCAAGGTGTCGGTGCTCGACGCCGAGGTCGAGGTCGAGTTCCGCCGGGCGCTCCCGGACGGCGTCGCCTGCTACACCGGTGACGACTTCAACTACCCGGAACTGATCGCCGGGGACGCAGCAGGCCACAGCGAAGCCCTGCTCGGCATCTTCGACCCGCTCGCCCCGGTCGCCGCGGCCGCGCTGTCCCGCCTCGACGACGGCGACCGGGCCGGGTTCCGCGCCCTGCTCGACCCGACCGTGCCGCTGTCCCGCGAGATCTTCCGCGCGCCCACCCGGCACTACAAGACCGGCGTCGTGTTCCTGGCCCACCTCAACGGCCACCAGGACCACTTCCGGATGATCGCCGGCCAGGAGGCCGCCCGCACGATCACCCACCTGGCGACGCTGCTGCGGCTCGCCGACGAGGCCGGCGTGCTGGCCGACCCCGACCTGGCCGAGGCCCGGATGCGGCCGCTGCTGCAGGTGGCGGGGGTCGCGTGATGGACCCCCGGCTGAGCCTCAACCAGATCACCACGAAGTCCTGGTCGCTGCCCGAGGCGGTGGCCGGCTGCGCCGAGGCGGGGGTCGGCTGGATCGGGCTGTGGCGCGACAAGGTCGCCGAGACCGGCGTCGACGAGGCCGCACGGCTGCTCAAGGAGCACGGGGTGCGGGTTTCGTCGTTGTGCCGCGGTGGGTTCTTCACCGGCGTGACGCCGGAAGGGTCCCCTGTGGACGGTGTGGCGCAGACCCGGGAGGCGATCGACGAAGCCGCCGCGCTCGGCGCGGACGTGCTCGTGCTGGTGGTGGGCGGGATCGCGGGCAACGACCTGGCCGCGTCCCGGCAGCGGGTCGCCGACGCGGTGGGCGCACTGGCGCCGTACGCCGGGGAGCGCGGGGTCCGGCTGGGCCTGGAGCCGCTGCACCCGGTGCAGTGCGCCGAACGGTCGGTGCTGTCCACTGTGGAGCAGGCGCTGCGGATCGCGGTGGAGCACCCAGCCGAGCAGGTCGGGGTGGTCGTGGACGAGTTCCACGTCTGGTGGGACCCGCGGATCGAGGAGTCGATCGCTGCGGCCGCCGGGCGGATCGCCGGGTTCCACGTGTGCGACGTCCTGGTGCCGCTGCCCGACCCGCTGCTGGGCCGCGCCCTGCCCGGCGACGGCCCGATCGACCACCGCCACCTGCGGGCGGCCGTCGAGGCGGCGGGGTACGCCGGGCCGATCGAGGTCGAGGTGTTCAACGCGGACCTGTGGGCCCGGCCCGGCGAGGACGTGCTCGCCGAGACCGTTGCGGCGTTCGAGCGATACGTGGCCTGAACCGGTCCGCCTGGCGGTACCCTGGGTCCACCAGGCGGACGGAGGTCGCTCGTGAAGACGGACGAAGACGGCTCGGTCCGGAGCGTGCTCCGCGCGTTCGACCTGCTCGCTCTCTTCACCGAACACCGCCGGGTCTGGGCGGTCAAGGACCTCACCGCGGCCAGCGGCCTGGCGAAGACGACCGTGCTGCGGCTGGTCGCCACCTGCGAACAGCGCGGCCTGCTCTGGACCCGGCCGGACGGGCGGATCACCGTCGGGCCCGGGATGCTGCGGTGGGCGCAGCTGGCCAACACGGCGTGGCAGCTGCCCGAGCCGGTCCGCCAGGTGCTGCGCGACCTCGCCCGCGAATGCCGGGAGACGGTGAACCTCTACGTGCGCAGCACCTCCGTGCTGGTCTGCGTGGCCCAGCAGGAGGGGCCGCTGGCCATCCGGCACGTCGGCCGCGTCGGCGACGAGCTGCCGCTCGGCTTCGGGGCCGCGGGGCGCGTCCTCGACGGCGCCCAGGACGTCGCGGTCGGCCACGGCGAGCCGGAGGCCGGGGCGTCCAGCGTGGCCGTGCCGGTGCGCGACGGCGACGGCCGGCTGCTGGCCGCGCTCGCGATCACCGGGCCCAGCAGCCGGTTCGGGCCCGGCGAAGTCGCTGCGTTCACCGGAGCCCTGACCGCCGCTTCGGTGCGGATATCGCAGATCGGCCTCGCCACGCGGGCGGAATAGGCCACAGCCGCCCGGCATCCGGCGCGCCGTTGGCTAGGCTTCCCGGCATGCCGAACCTGCTGGTGGTGGAAGACGACGCGGCGATCGGCAGCGTGCTCGAATCGACCCTGCGGCTGCACGGTCACCAGGTGTGCTGGCGCCGCGACGGGCGGACCGCCCTGCAGTCCGCCGAAACCGGCGATTTCGACCTCGTGCTGCTCGACCTGGGCCTGCCCGACCTCGACGGCGTCGAGGTCTGCCGACGGCTGCGGGCCGCGTTGCCGGCCGCGGTGCTCGTCATCCTCACCGCGCGGCAGGACGAGATGGACGTCGTCGTCGGCCTCGACGCCGGGGCGGACGACTACCTCACCAAGCCGATCCGGCTGGGCGAGCTGCTGGCCAGGGTGCGGGCGCACCTGCGGCGCGGCGCTCCGGCCGGGGCGCGGCCACCGGTGACCATCGGCGCGCTGACCGTCGACATCGCCGGCCGCCGCGCCACCCTGGGCGGGCGCGAGGTGGTGCTGCGCGCCAAGGAGTTCGACCTGCTGGCCCGGCTCGCCGAGCAGCCCGGCGTCGCGGTCAGCCGGGAGACGCTGATGTCCGAGGTCTGGGACGCGCACTGGTACGGCTCGACGAAGACGCTGGACGTGCACATCGCGGCGGTGCGCCGCAAGCTGTCGGCGGCCGCCGGGCCCGACGACGAGGTGCCGCGGATCGCCACCCTGCGTGGGCACGGCTACCGGCTGGAGGACCCGGCCCGGACCGCGGCCGAAGGGTAGCCGTGCGCCGCCGGATCACCTCGCTGACGGTGCTGGCCGCACTCGTCGCCACCCTGCTGTTCGCGCTGCCGCTGGGCTTCGCGGTGTGGCAGTACTACCACGACGACGTGAAGGGCGACCTGGAGCGGGCCGCGGACATCACGGCGCTCGCCGTGTCGGAAGACCTGAACGCCGGGCGGCGGCCGACCGTGCCACCGCTCGACGAGGCGGACGGCGAAGCCCAGGGCGACGTCGGGATCTACGCCGCGGACGGGCGGCTGCTCGCCGGGCGCGGGCCCGCCGTCGCCGGCCCGGTCGAACGGCAGGCGGCCAAGGCCACGGTGGACGTCGTCCTCGGCCTCGAAGGCGGGGAAATCGCCCTGGCGGTGCCGGTGGTCAGCGGGCCGCGGGTGACCGGCGTGGTCCGCGCCGCGCTGCCGGAGTCCCAGCTGGTGCTGCGGATCGTGCTGACCTGGCTCGGCATGGCCGGACTCGCGGTCGTGACGACCGGGGTGAGCTGGCTGCTGGCCCGGCGGTTCACGAAGCGGCTGGTCCAGCCGCTGGAGGAGCTCGCCACCGCGGCCGGGCGGCTCGGTGACGGCGACTTCACCGCCCGGTCGCCACGCGCGGGCATCGCTGAAATCGACCAGGTCGGCGAGACGTTGGACGCCACCGCGGCCCGGATCGGCGAGACCTTGGAACGCGAGCGCGCGTTCTCCGCGGAGGCGTCCCACCAGCTGCGCACGCCGCTGACCGGGCTGCGCCTGCAGCTCGAAGCCGCGCTGGAGACACCGGCGGCGGACCCGTACGCGGCCATCCGCGCCGGCATCGCGTCCACCGACCGGCTGGAACGCACCATCGAGGACCTCCTGGCGCTGGGCCGCGAACGCCGGGCACCGCGGGCCGAGCTGAACCTCGGCGCGCTCCTCGAAGAGGTCCGGCAGGCGGGCGAAGCCCTGCTCGGGCCGCAGGGGCGGCAGCTGCGGGTCAGCCGTCAGGACCCGCCCACGGCCCGCGTGGCGGCCGCGGCGGTCCGCCAGGTCCTGGGCGTCCTCCTGGACAACGCGGTGACTCACGGCCGCGGCACGGTCACGGTCCTGGCCCGCGACGCGGGCGACGCGCTGGCCATCGACGTCACCGACGAAGGCCCGGACCTGGGCGAAACGGACCCGTTCGCGACGACGCCCACCGGCCACGGCATCGGTCTCCGCCTGGCCCGCGGCCTCGCCGAAGCCGAAGGCGGCCGGCTCCGCCTCAGCCGCCCCGACCCGCCCACGTTCACCCTCCTCCTCCCCGCCGCCCCACCGTGATTGGAGGGTCAACTCGCGTGATTGGAGGGTCGACACTACGGCCGGGCCGTGTCGACCCTCCAATCACGCGTGTCGACCTCCCAATCACGGGTGATGACTCGCGAATCACATCGGGAAGGTGGCCCGGAAGGCCTTCGAGAGGGGTTCGAGGTCGGCGATGAGGTTGGCCAGCTCGGCGGGGGTGAGGGCGTCGTAGGGTGCCTCGGCGAGGCGGTCGGTCTGGTCCTCGACGCGCTCCTTCGCGGCCCGGCCGGCCGCGGTGAGCCAGCCGTCGGGGCCGACGAGGCCGCGGTCGCGCATGCCGTCGATGACCGCCGTCAGCTGGGCGGCGGGCAGGTGCCAGACCCGGCCGAACTTCTCCGCGGGCAGGTCGATGGACAGGGCGTGGAGCACGTGGGCCTCCGTCCCGCCGATGCCCTCGGCCACCAGCGCGACGACGTGGCCGTCGCCGCGGTGCTCGCGCAGCAGGGTGGCCGCGTGCCACAGCCGGGCCATCGGCTCCTGCGGGACCGGCAGCGCGCGCAGGGCGGCGAAGAGCGCGCGTCCCTCGACCGGTGCGCTGGTCGCCGCCTTCAGCAGGAGGTCGGCGACGCGCGCGACACGCGGGTCGTCCGCGAGGTCACCGAGGACTCGCCGCATCCCCGCGACGCAGCCCCGCTCGCGGGCCGCCAGCGCCGCCTCGGGCGTGGTCAGCTCCCAGACCCGCGGGATGTGGCGGGCCACCTCGCCGGGCGCGAAGTTGTAGAAGATCGCGTGGACCACCTCGGCCGGCACCGACCGGCCCAGCGGCGCGGCCCGGCCGGCGAAGTAGGCGTCCCACACGTTGCGCAGGCCGAGCGCCATCAGGGCCTCGTCCGACTCGTCGGCGAAGTAGGGCACCAGGCCGATCGGCTCGACCAGGTCGTACATGCGGCGGGCGACGGGCATCTTCTTCCCCCTGCGGGTCCGGCGCCGCCCTCGTGGCGGCCGCTCACCCCCTCCACGAACGGCCCGGCCGGGATCCGACACCCTCATGACAACTCGGAACGAATCGCCATGATCCGGCGCCTTTGTGCAATGAATCACCTGTGATTCATCTGTACGCGCAATGTTCTCCTGTTTTGCGCTCGGGAAACGACCGTTACCGTCGTCGGCATGACTTTGCGAGCCGCGACGGTGCGGCGGAAACCGGTCGCCGACCTCGTCGCCGAAGGTGATCATGGCACGTTGAAGCGGTCGCTCGGCCTCGGGCAGCTCACCATGCTCAGCATCGGGGCGACGCTCGGCAGCGGCATCTTCGTCGTGCTCGGCGAAGCGGTCCCGGTGGCCGGCCCGGCGGTGGTGCTCTCCTTCGTGCTCGCCGGCGTCACGGCGTTGTTCTCGGCGCTGTCCTACGCCGAGCTCGCCGGGATGATCCCGCTGTCCGGTTCGTCCTACTCCTACACCTACGCGACACTCGGCGAGCTGGTCGCCTGGGTCTGCGGGTGGTGCCTGGTGCTCGAATACGGCGTCTCGGTCGCCTCCGTCGCCGTCGGCTGGGGCCAGTACCTCAACGAACTGCTGCGGCTGGCCTTCGGCTTCGCCATCCCGGACGCGCTCAGCCAGCCGCCGGGCTCGGGCGGCGTCGTCAACGTGCCCGCCATCCTCGTGGTCGTCCTCGCGATGCTCCTGCTGCTGTCCGGCGCCAAGGAGAGCGCGCGGGCCAACGCCGTCATGGTCGTGGTCAAGATCGGCACCCTGGTCCTCTTCTGCGCGATCGCCTTCAGCGCGGTGCAGGCCAGGAACTTCACGCCGTTCCTGCCGCTCGGGCTGGCCGGGCTGAGCGCCGGTGGCGCCAAGCTGTTCTTCTCCTACATCGGCTTCGACGCCGCGTCGACCGCCGGCGAGGAAGCGAAGAACCCGCAGCGCGACCTGCCGCGCGCGATCCTGCTCTCCCTCGGCATCGTCACCGTGCTGTACTGCCTGGTCGCGGTGGCCGCCGTCGGTGCACTGCCGTGGCAGCAGTTCGACGGCCAGGAAGCCGCGCTCTCGCACGTCCTCGACGTCGTCTCGGACAACCCGTTCTGGGCCGGGCTGCTGGCCGTCGGCGCGATCGTGGCCATCTCCAGCGTCGTGCTGACCGTCCTCTACGGACAGACGCGCATCCTGTTCGCGATGTCCCGCGACGGCCTCGTCCCGCCCGCGCTGTCCAAAGTGGACCCGAGAACCGGTTCCCCGCGGATCAACACCCTGGTCGTCTCGGCTTTCGTCGCCGCTCTGGCCGCCTTCATCCCGCTGGGCAAGCTGGCCGACGCCACCAGCATCGGCACGCTGTTCGCGTTCGGCCTGGTCAACGTGGCCGTGCTGATCCTGCGACGCAGCCAGCCCGACCGCCCGCGGACGTTCCGCGTCCCGCTCTCGCCGGTGACGCCGGTCGTGGGCGTGCTCTGCTGCGCGTACATGATGCTCAGCCTCGACGGCGCCACCTGGCTCGTCTTCGGCGCCTGGATGGCCCTGGGCCTGCTGATCTACTTCGGCTACGGGATCCGGAAGTCGAGGCTGGCGTGAGGGTCGCGATCCACCAGGGCCCGCTCGGCGACCTGCCCGGACTCGACGCCGACCTCGTCGTCACCGCCGAAATGATCACCACCGGCTACCACATCGGCTCGCGCACGCACGAGCTCGCCGAACCCGCCGACGGCCCCACCGCGGCCCGGATGTCCGCACTGGCCCGGAAGACGGGCACCGCGCTGGCGTACGGCTACCCGGAAACCGACGGCGAGCACGTCTACAACAGCGTCCAGCTGATCGACGCGTCCGGGCGCCGGCTGGCGAACTACCGCAAGACGCACCTCTTCGGCGACCTCGACAAGGCCTGGTTCACCCCCGGCGACGAGCCGGTCGTCCAGGCCGACCTCGGCGGCCTCCGGATCGGGCTGCTGATCTGCTACGACGTCGAGTTCCCGGAACTGGTCCGCGCGCACGCGCTCGCCGGCACCGAGCTCCTGGTCGTGCCGACCGCGCTGATGAGCCCGTACGAGCTGGTCGCCGACACGCTCGTGCCCGCGCGGGCCTACGAGAGCCAGTTGTTCGTCGCCTACGCGAACCGCTGCGACACCGAGCGGGAGCTGACCTACTGCGGGCGGTCCTGCGTCGTGGCCCCGACCGGCGAAGTGCTGGCCCGGGCCGGCGCCGGGCCCGAAGTCGTCACCGCCGACGTCACGCGGGACGCGCTGGCCGCGTCCCGCCTGGAGAACACCCACCTGGCCGACCGACGGCCCGAACTGTACCGAGGAACCACCGCATGACCTCCGCCGTCCCGACCGCGATCCACCACGACGAACCGGTGGGCCGCCCGATCACGATGTTCGGCCCCGACTTCCCGTTCGCCTACGACGACTACCTCGCCCACCCGGCCGGCCTGGGCACGCTGCCCGCCGAGCGGCACGGCACCGAGGTCGCGGTGATCGGCGGCGGCCTCTCCGGCGTCGTCACCGCGTACGAGCTGATGAAGCTGGGCCTGCGGCCGGTGGTGTACGAGATCGCCGAAATCGGCGGCCGGCTGCGGACCGTGCGGTTCCCCGGCTGCCCGGACGACGTCGTCGCCGAGATGGGCGCGATGCGCTTCCCGCCCGCGTCGACCGCGCTCTTCCACTACATCGACAAGGTCGGACTCGAGACGACGCCGTTCCCGAACCCCCTCGCCCCGGGGACGCCGAGCACCGTCGTGGACCTGAAGGGTCAGAGCCACTACGCGCGCACGCCCGAGGACCTGCCCGCCGTCTTCGGCGAGGTCGCCGCGGCCTGGGACCGGACGCTGGCCGAGCACGCCTCCTTCGCCGAGATGCAGACGGCGATCCGCGACCGCGACGCCAAGACGATCAAGCGGCTGTGGAACGAACTCGTCCCAAGACTGGACAACCAGACGTTCTACGGCTTCCTCTGCGACTCCCCCGCGTTCGCGTCCTTCCGCCACCGCGAGATCTTCGGTCAGGTCGGCTTCGGGACCGGCGGCTGGGACACCGATTTCCCGAACTCGATCCTGGAGATCCTGCGGGTGGTCTACACCGGCGCGGACGACGAGCACCGCAGCATCGTCGGCGGCAGCAGGCAGCTGCCGCTGCGGCTTTGGGAGCACGCCCCGGAAGACACCGCTTTCTGGCCGGCGGGCACCAGCCTGAGCACGCTGCACGGCGGACGCCCGCGGCCCGGCGTCGCGCGGCTGCACCGCACGGCACCCGGCAACATCACCGTGACGGACACCGAAGGCCACATCCGGACGTTCCCGGCCGCGGTGTTCACCGCGCAGAGCTGGATGCTGCTGTCCAACATCGAGTGCGACGAAGCGCTGTTCCCGATCGACCACTGGACGGCGATCGAGCGGACGCACTACATGGCGTCGTCGAAGGTGTTCGTGCCGGTCGACCGGCCGTTCTGGCTGGACAGCGATCCGGCGACCGGACGCGACGCGATGAGCATGACGCTCACCGACCGGATGCCCCGCGGCACGTACCTGCTCGGCGACGACCCGGACGCGCCCGCGGTGATCTGCCTGTCCTACACGTGGGCCGACGACTCGCTGAAGTGGCTGCCGCTGCCGGTCGGCGAGCGCGTCGAGGTCATGCTCCAGTCGCTGCGCGAGATCTACCCGGGGGTCGACGTCCGGCGGCACATCATCGGCGACCCGGTGACCGTGTCCTGGGAGGCCGAGCCGCACTTCATGGGCGCGTTCAAGGCGAACCTGCCCGGCCACTACCGCTACCAGCAGCGGCTGTTCACGCACTTCGTGCAGGACGAGCTGCCGGCGCGGTACCGGGGCCTGTTCCTGGCCGGCGACGACATCTCGTGGACGGCGGGCTGGGCCGAGGGCGCGGTGCAGACGGCGCTCAACGCCGTGTGGGGCGTGCTGCACCACTTCGGCGGAGTAACCGATCCGGCGAATCCGGGCCCCGGCGACAGCTTCGCGGACATCGCACCGATCACTCTCCCGGACTGACCGTGCCCCGATCGTGGGTGCCCCATCCGACATCGTGCTGAGTACTCTGCCCGGCGCAACGGCCCGTGCGACGATGGGCGGATGAACACCGAGCCTGCGCCGAGATGGCGAAGACTGGAACCGGACGAACGGAAGGAACAGATCTACGCTTGTGCGGCGCGGCTGTTCGGTGAGCGTCCCTATTCCGCAGTGTCCACTTCGGACATAGCGGCGGCGGCCGGGGTGGCGCGGGGGCTGATCAACCACTACTTCGGCACCAAACGCGAGCTGTACCTGGAAATCATCCGCCGCGCGCTGACCGTGCCGCGGCTGGCCGTCGAAATCCTCCCCGACGGGCCCCTGGAGCTGCGCGCCGACGTCGCCATCGAGTGGTTCCTCGACATGGTCACCAGCCAGGAGCGGATGTGGCTGGCCGCGATCGCACCCGAAGGCATCGGCCGTGACCTCGAGGTGGAGCGCATCCTCGAAGAAGCCGACCGCGAATCCGCCGACCGCGTGCTGGAGGCCGTCGGGCTGTCGCGGGAGAGCGATCACGGGCCCGAGCTCAACGCGCTGGTGCGCGCGTTCGGCGGGATGGTGAAGTCGGCGGGGCGCGAGTGGCTCGTGCGCGGGTCGCTGACCCGCGAGCAGGTGCACCTGCTGCTGTCGAAGTCGCTGGTGACCCTGGTCGGCGAGATCTTCCCGGCCATCCAGGCGGTGCCGCCGCGCACCGGACCGCCGTCACCGCGGCAGGGCGACCCCGGGTAGACCGAAGCCCCCGACGCCACGAGGGGGAGGAGGGCGCCAGGGGCTCCGGGTCAGTGGGCGAACCACCGACGCACGCCCACGGTACGCCGAAGCACTGTCAAGTTGCTGTCAACCTTCACTGTCCGATTCGCGAAGTTCGTTCAGCCGGTGCGCGAGGCCGTCGAGGCAACGGCGGACCGCGTAGTCGTAGAGCTGCGCGTAATAGCCCGAGGCGAGGTCCGGGTCCCCCATCAGGTCGTGCATCGCCGCACCCAGCTCGGCCATCCCCGGCAGGTCGGCCCGCTCGCGGTAGGTCGCGTACTCCTCGGTGTTGTCGATCCGCAGCGCGAGCGCGCCGTCGCGGTCGTCCTCCATGGCGACGAACTGGCACGCGGTCATCAGCAGCAGGTTGTAGGCCAGCACGCTCTCGCGGCCGAACCCGGCGCCCAGCAGCACGCCGATGCCCGCGTCGATGGTGCGTGTCGCCGCTTTGACGGACGGGCCGAACAGCGCCAGCCGGCGAGCGCAACCCGGGTAGGTCCGCAGGACCGCGCGCAGGCCGGCCAGCAGCTCGGTGAACCACTCCTGCCACGGCAACTGCTCGTCCGGCAGCTCGATCAGCCCGACCACGCGGTCCACGACGGCGTTCACCACCGAGTCCCGGTCGCCGACGTGGTGGTAGATCACCGCCGGGTAGGCCTCGACGGCGCGGGCGAGCTCCCGCAGCGTCCAGTTGTCCAGGCCGCGCTGGGCGGTGAGGGCCGTGGCCGCGGAGACGATGGCGTCCGCCGTCAGCGCCGGCAGTCCCGCCGCGGCCCGAGAGCGAGGGCGCTGTCCCGTGCCCGAGGATGAGGTCGGCATGGGGCGTAACGGTAACCGCACCGCCGGGCCGGGTGCCAGCTCCGCGCGGGTACGGCAGGATCGGGGTATGCCACGCGCACAGGCCAACGGTCTCGAGCTCGAGTACGACACCTTCGGCGATCCGGCGGCTCCGCCGCTGGTCCTCGTCATGGGCCTCGGCGCCCAGATGATCACCTGGGCGGACGGCTTCTGCGAACTGCTGGCCGGCCGCGGCTTCCACGTCGTCCGGTACGACAACCGGGACGTCGGGCTTTCGACGTGGCTCGACCACCTGCCGCCACCGGACCTGGCCGCGCTGGCGGCCGGCGATCTGTCGAGTGCGCCGTACACGCTGTCGGACCTGGCGGACGACGCTGTCGGGCTGTTCGACGCGCTCGGTATTTCCCGGGCGCACGTCGTCGGCGCGTCGATGGGCGGGATGATCGTCCAGCAGCTGGCCATCGACCACCCGGACCGGCTGCTGTCGCTCACGTCGATCATGTCGACCACCGGTGACCGGGCGGTCGGGCAGGCCGAGCCGTGGGCGCTGGCGCTGCTGACCCGCCCGCCGGCGTCGACCCGCGAGCAGGCGCTCGCCGACAGCGTCGAGGGCTACCGACGGCTCGGCTCGCCGGGCTACCCGGACGACGAGGCGTTCCTGCTGGCGAAGGCGACGGTGCACTACGACCGCGCCCGCCACCCGGTGGGCACCCTGCGCCACGCGGCGGCGGTGGTGGCCTCGGGCGACCGCACGGCTGGTTTGCGCTCCGTCCGCCTGCCGGCCCTGGTCGTCCACGGCGACGCGGACCCGCTGATCAACGTGAGCGGCGGCAAGGCGACGGCGGAGGCGATCCCGGGAGCGGAGCTGGTGGTGGTCCCGGGGATGGGGCACAACCTGCCGCGAGCGGTCTGGCCGACGCTCGTGGACGCGATCTCGGCCCTGGCGCTGTCGGGTAAATAAGTCGTAAAGATCGCGGCGCCGGGTGTAGGGAATGTGTCCTGGCCCACGCCCGGCGTCGTCCCCGCGACTGGACTGCGTGGATGGGCTTCGAATTTCCGTTCGGATGCGTGGCCGCCGTCGCCGCGGTGATCGTGGCCGACGTCGCGGGCGCGACGGGTCATCCCTGGTACTCGCTGGTCACGGCGGGCGCGGTCGTCCTGGCTTGCGCCTACCGAAGTCCCCTTCCTACCGCGACCGGCGTCGCGGCGGTCGCCTGGGCGTTGCACACGGGCTTCATCCTCGGCCGGTTCGGCGAGCTCACGTTCGGCCACGCCTCCGGCCTCGCTGCGCTCGCCCTCGCCGCGGCCCTGGTCACCGGGCTCCTCGCCCACGCCGTGTCGACCCTCCAATCACGCGTGTCGGCTTCCCGATCACGCGTGTCGACCCTTCAGGCACGCCAGCCGACCGTCCGGGTACGCGAGTTCGCCGGCCGGGTGCTTCGCGTCCCGTGATTGGAGGGTCGACTCGCGTGATTGGAGGGTCGACACGCGTGATTGAGGAGTCGACTCGCGTGTTTTGTGGGTCGACTCGCGTACCTGGAGGGTCGGATCGCGTGATCGGGCGCGTAACTCGCGTGATCCGAGGGGCATCTCGCGTGACTGGGCGCGCATCTCGCGTGATGGCGGGTGGTCAGGGGTGGGGGTGGGCGGCGCGGCGGGCTGCGGAGGCCGCGATGAGGCGGGGCAGGCCGGCCGGGTGGAGGGGGTCGATGCCGGTGAGGTCACGGACCCGCCGGAGGCGGTAGTCGACCGTGTTGGGGTGGACGTGGAGCTGGGCCGCCGTGCGGCGGCGGTTCGTCTCCAGCCGCAGGTACGCCTCCAGCGTCTCGACCAGCTCCGGGTGGGCCTCCAGCGGGTCGAGCGCCGCCGCCAGGCGGTCGCGGGCCGCTCCCGGGCGGGTCAGCTGGTACTCGACCAGGACGTCGTCGAGGCGGTACAGGCCCGGCGGCCGGCCGAACCAGCGCAGGACGTCCAGCACCTCGGCGGTCTGCGCCGCCACCTCCCGGACCTCCGAGGGCGCCGCCGTTTCCGCCGCCGCCAGCACGGTCACGCCGGCCGCGCGCCCGGCGGCCTCCAGCACCGCGTCCCAATCGGGAACCCGCCCGGCCACCGGGAGCAGGACGAGCCCGCCGGGACCGTCCAGTGACGCGAGCACGCCGTCGCCGCAGGACCCTTCGAACGCCGCCAGGAACCGGCGCAGCTTCCGCCGGACGGCGATCTCGGCGTCCACCCCCGGCGACTCCTCGTCCGCGTGCGGCCCCGGTTCGACGCTCAGCACCAGGTACCGCGCCGGCAGCGTGATCCCGGCGCTGCGGGCGACGACGTCGACCGGGCCGCCGTCGACGAGCACCGACAGCAGCGTCCGGCGCGCGGTGTGCTCCTGCCCGACCTTCGTCCGCAGCTCCTCCAGGTACCCGCGCGTCACCGCGCCGGTGACCGTGCCGACGAACGCCAGCACCCGGTCCGCGACTTCGAGCAGGTCGGCGACGTCCGCGCTCCCCGACTCGGCCGACCCGACGGCGAAGATCTCCCGCGCGCCGACGTGGTACGCCGTCAGCACGGCCTCCAGCGGGAAGCCCTCCTCCGCCCGCCGGACCGCGGACGCACCGACCTGCCGCAGCTCGGCCGCGTTGAGCTCGCGGTCCTCGCGCAGGCTGCGCGCGAACGCCCGCACCGCCTGCCGGGTGATGCCAGCGATGTCGCCGGCCAGTTCCTCCACCGGCAGCCGCCGGTAGTCGGCGACCTCGGCCTGGATCCGCGCGAGCACCCGGGCGATCAGCTCGGGTTCCTCCTGGGTGAGCCGCTCGTGCACGCGCTGCCCGCCGAGGGTCAGGTCTCCGCCGCCCTTGTGCTCGGTCACAACCGATCCCCTCGTTCTCTGCCCGGATTCCCAGTCAATCCGGTGACGCCCCGTGCCGATGGTGTCACGGAGACCAACACTGTCAAGGAGGACAGCGTGCGAGTGAGGACAACGGCGTTCATCGCGATCATGGTCACCGCGCTGACGGGCGCGACGGCGGGCCCGGCGGCCGCGGGCACCGCCGGCGAGTACGTGGCACTGGGGGATTCGGCGGCGGCCGGGCCGCTGATCCTGCCGCCCGACCTCTCCTCCCCCGGCTGCCTCCGGTCGCTGGCCGACTACCCGCACGTTGCCGCGAAGGAGCTCGGCGTGCCGCTGAAGGATGTCACCTGCTCCGGCGCGACCACGGCGGACATGACCGCCCCGCAGCAGACGTCATCCGGCGCGGTGCCGCCGCAGCTGGACGCGCTGGGCGAGCAGACCCGCACTGTGACCGTGACGATCGGCGGCAACGACGTCGGCCTGGTCGGCGCGGCGACGAGCTGCATCAACCTGCTGCCCGGCATCACCCCCGACTGCGTCGACCGCTACACCGCAGGCGGTCACGACCAGCTGGCCGAGAAGATCGCCGCGTTCGAGCCGGTGTGGGGCGCGTTGCTGGACGCGATCCACGCGAAGGCGCCGAACGCCGACGTCTTCGTCGCCGGCTACGGCACCTACCTCCCGCGCAACGGCTGCTGGCCGATCGCGCCACTGACCCCGCGTGACGCGAACTACATCCAGGGCAGCATCGACAGGACCAACGCCGCCCTCGCCCGGCAGGCCGCCGCGCACGACGCGCGGTACGTCGACGTCCGGACGGCCTCGATCGGGCACGACGTCTGCAAGCTGCCCGGCGTGAAGTGGTTCGAGAGCGTGCTTCCGACGTCGGTCGCCGCGCCGATGCACCCGAACGCGGACGGCATGGCCGCGATCGGCGGCCTGGTCGCCGCGGCGATCAGCGGCTGAAGTCCCAGCGGGTGGCGCCGTGCGGCTCGGCGGTGGCGACGCCGACGGCCCGGTGCAGCGTCAGCCGGTACAGGTGCCAGGGCGCCGGACCGGCGCTCGCCGCCATGAAGGGCGCCGTGAACCCGCCGTCGGACACCGTCGCGGGCCAGCCGCCCTCGCGGTAGACGGCCGCCACCCGCTCCAGGACCGACGGATCGGCGACCCGGTGGGCCTCGCCTTCCATGGTGACGTCGAGGCCGCGCAGCCGCACCGACACGCTGCACGCCGGGTTCGCCGCCAGGTTCCGGGCCCGGCGCGTGCCGGGCCCGCTCACGAAGTACAGGGCGTCGTCCACCCAGATGGCCCCGACGCCGGCGGCGTGCGGCCGCCCGTCGGGGCGCACGGTGCCGACGAAGAAGGTCAGGTCTTCGCTGGGGGTCTGCGTGGCGAGGAGGTCGCGCGCCCTGCTCCACGGCAGCGCCGCGAGGCCGGACCGGTCGAGGTTCTTGGTTTCGCTGGCTTCAGTCATGCCTACGCGTCGAACGGGACGACGGCGGATCGACACGCGGCGAGGGTTTTCGCGCCGCCGGGGTCGTCGTCGCTGGTCGCGGGGACGATCGCCAGCTCGTCGACACCCGCCTCCGCGTACTCGGCGGCTTTGGCGGCGATCTCGGCGCCGGACCCGAGCAGCCCGACCGCCACGATGGCCTCGACCGGCACCGCGGCCAGAAGCTCGCGCGGGTGCGGGTGGGTGCGGGCGAAGTCGACGAGATCGCCGAACCCCTCGGCGCGGAACATATCGGCGTAGCCCGGCGCGGCGAGGTAGCCGACCACGCCCCGGCGCAGCTGCTCGATTTCCGCCAGGCCCGGGTCGGCCGCACCGACCACCCAGGCGGCCACCGGCGGCGGCGCGGTGCCGATGCGCGAAGCGGCTTCTCGCAGTCCGCGGACCAGCGTCGCCGCGGCCGCGGAGCTGACGAGGTTGATCACCATCCGGTCGGCGTGCCGCGCGGCGACCTCGAGCGCTCGCGGCCCGAACGCGGCGATCGTCAACGGGGACTTGGGCGCGGGCAGCCGCAGCCGGTACCCCTGCGAGCCGACGACCGAGCCGTCCACAGTGGACTTCGAGCCCTCCAGCAGCTGACGAACCGCGAGCGCGGACTCCGCCAAGGCCGTGGCCGCCCGATCGCGCGACCGGCCGTGCCAGCCGCGCACGACGACGTCACTGGACGTCCCCAACGCGACCCCGGTCGCGCGGCCGGTCAGCGCCGCCACCGACGCGACGCCCATGGCGATCGTCGCCGGGTCCCGCACGGTCACCGCCAACGGCCCGAAAGTCAACGCGATCCGCGAGGTGGCCGCGCCGATCGCCGTGCCGAGCGCGAAGGCGTCCCACGTCGCCATCTCGCCGATCCACAGCTCGGGGTAGCCCGCCGCCTCGGCCGCGCGGGCCGTTTCCAGGGCCTCCTCCGGCGGCCGGTCCTGCCAGAGCCCCAGCGACACCGAAAGCCTCATGCGGTGACCACCATCGTGACCACCGTGGTGAACGAGCCGCCGACGTTCAACGTCAAGGCCGTCCGCGCGCCCCCGACCTGCGTCTCGCCCGCCGTGCCCGAGACCTGCCGGGCCGCGTCGCGCAGCATGCGGACGCCGGTCGCGCCGACCGGGTGGCCGAGGCCGATCAGGCCGCCACCCGGGTTGATCCCGGCCGCGTCGAGGCCGCCGTCGGCGACGAACCGGCCGCCGTCGCCGGGCGGTGCCGCGCCGAGGTGTTCCAGCGCGACCAGGCCGGTGATGGTGAAGCAGTCGTGCAGTTCGACGACGTCGAGCGCGTCGGGGCCGGGCACGCCGGCGCGCCGGTAAGCGTCGGTGACAGCGCCGCGCAGGTGCGGGAACAGGTACTCGCCGCCGGAATCGATCTTCGGCGCGAGGCCGATGTGCGCGGTGCGGTGCCCGAAGCCCGCGATGCGCGGGAACCCGCCGCCGAGCCGTTCGGCGAACGCGGGCGAGGCCAGCAGGACCGCCGCGGCGCCGTCGGTGATGCGGCCGCAGTCCTGCTTGCGCAGGCTCCCCTCGATCACCGGGTTGAGCTCGTCGTCGGCGCCGAACGCGCCCGCCGGGAACCGCCAGTCGCGGGCCTGGGCCAGTGGGTTCAGCGCCGCCCGGTCGAAGGCGTGCGCGGCGAACCGCCCCAGGTGGCCGCGGTCGAGGCCGTACCGCGAGTCGTAGACGGCAGCGACGTCCGCGAACAGCGCGGGCCACGGGAACTTCGCGGCGACGGCCTCGTGCCCGGCCCACGCGGCGGACCCGAGGTGCTCGGCCGCGCGTTGCCCGTCGACGTTGCGCATCAGCTCGACGCCGACGACCAGCGCCACGTCGTAGCGGCCCGCTTCGAGGTCCGCGCAGGCAGCCAGGACGGCGGTGCTGCCGGACGCGCACGCGGCTTCGTGCCGGGTCGACGGCACGCCGTCCAGCTCCGGGACGGCCGCCACCAGCAGCCCGCTGAGCTGGGCCTGGCCGGTGAACAGCTCGGCCGCGAGGTTGCCGACGTGGGCGACTTCGACGTCGTCGGCCGAAACACCGGCGTCGGCCAGCGCGGCGGGCACCACCTCGGCGAACAGCTCGAGGATCCCGTGCCCTTCCTTGGTGAAGTTGCGCGCGAAGTCGGTCTGCGCCCCGCCCAGCACGAACACCGTCATGGCCTCACCCCAAGCTTTCCCGCAGCTGCCGCTTCAGGATCTTCCCCACCGGGTTGCGAGGCAAGGCGTCGGCGTACTCCAGGCGTTCCGGCAGCTTGAACGCGGCCACCTTCTTCTCACGCAGGTACGCGACCAGCTCGTCCAGGGTGGGCTTGCGCGAGCCCGGCACGACGACCGCGCACACCCGTTCCCCCATGACGTCGTCGGGCACGCCGATGACGCCGACGTCGGCCACGTCCGGGTGCCCCGCCAGCAGGCCTTCGACCTCGGCGGGCGAGATGTTCATGCCGCCGCGGATCACCAGGTCCTTCGTCCGGTCGACGAACTTCAGGAACTCCCCGCGCTCACCGGCGATCTCGAAGACGTCGCCGGTGCGGAAGTGCCCGTCGTCGTCGAACGACGACGTGTCGAGCGGCTCGCCCATCGCGGTGAGGTACCCGGCGAACACCGTCGGGCCGGCGATGTGCAGCTCGCCGGGCCGCCCAGGCTCGGTCACGGGCTCGCCGGTGACCGGGTCGTGCAGCCGCACCGACGTCCAGCCGGCGACCGGGGTCGACCAGGTGACGTCCGAGGCGTAGTTCGGGAAGTAGGTCGCGCGCTGGTCCGGGTCCGGGATGTCCACCGGACCGGACAGCAGCGCGGTGCCCTCGTTCGAGCCGAAGAAGTTGATGAGGTCGATGCCGTGCCGCTCGGCCCAGGTGCGCACCAGCCACGGCGAGAGCGGGGCCGAGCCGGACCCGATCTTCCGCAGCGCCGAAATGTCCACTCCGGACAGGATTTTTTCGTTGTGCAGCAGCATGGTCAGCAACGCCGGCGGCGCGAGCGTGTACGTCACCCGCTCGGCCGCGAGCTGCCCCAGGAACACCGGCAGGTCGAACGGGTGGTGCGGGACGAACACCGCGCCGGTCAGCAGCCACGGCAGGAACATGCCGCCGATGCCGGCCATGTTCGTCATCGGGAACGGCGAGAGCAGGACGTCGTCGCGGGTCATTCCGGCGGCCTGGACACAGCCGGCGGCCGTCGCCAGCCAGTCCCCGTGGCAGCGCGGCACGGCCTTCGGCTCGGCTTCGGTGCCGGACGTCCAGCAGATGGTCACGCAGTCGTTGACGTCGGCTTCGGTCAGTTGCGCGTCCAAAGTGGATTTCTCCGCTTCGGACAGTGGTGCCTCGGGCCAGGCCAGGGCGCCGGCCGGTTCGTCGTCCCCCGAGGCAACGACGAACCGGACCGACGGCGCCGCAGCGCCGATTAGCCCAAGGGCCGCCCCGGCGAGCTCGTGCTCGCCGTATCTGGATGCGGTCACCACCCCGACGGCGCCGGTGCGCCGGCACATCGGGCCGAGCTCGTGTTCCCGGTAGGACACCGGGAACGGGGTGACGATCGCGCCGATCCGCACGATCGCGAGGAACGCCTGCACCAGGGCCGAGCAGTTCGGCAGCTGCACGGCCACGACGTCGCCTGCCCGCACCCCTCTGGCGAGCAGGAACGCGGCCAGGACGTCGACGCGTTCGTCGAGCCGGTTCCAGGTCCACCGCACCGGGTCGCGTCCGACCAGTGCGGTGGTGTTCGGTGGATCGACCAGCGCGAGACCCTCCGGGTCGGCACTGACCCGCTCCTTCACGAGCCGGTCGATCGTCTCCGCACTCCACCATCCCCGCGTCCGGAAGTCCCGGGCGCGACCCTCTCGATGGCATCTCATGAACGGAGGTTTTCCAGCTGGTCCGCCCGGACCCAGGTCGCGTGAAAACCGAGCGGGACACGCTGGGGAAGCAGGACCCTGGCCACGGGTCCGGCAGCGAGATCGGCGGCGTCGAAGATGTCCAGTTCCGAGCGCCCCTCGCGCTCGTCCTGCACGAACGTCACCAGATAACCGTCCGCCGAATCGGCGGCCGCTCCTTCGCGGGGTGCGAACGGAGCCTCACTGCCCCACCGGCCGGGACCGAACCGGTATTCGGTCTTCGTGCCGGCAAGATTGTCGTGGCGCACCAGCCCGTCGAACTTCAGCGTCGACTCGGGCGAGATGTGCACCGCGTAGGAGTACCGGTTCCGCCGTCCGACGCCGCGGGCGTCGACGGTCGGGAACTCGGTGTTGTCGTCGTCGAGCGGCGCCTCGTGGCAGGCGCCGGTCCGCAGGTCGAAGCGGTAGCGGTGCAGCTGGGCGTCCAGCCGCAGGTAGGAGAGCATCTTCGCGAGCGGCGTGTGCGCGTCGGCCCGCGGTTGCGGGCGCTGCACGCGGCAAACGTCCAGGATGACTTCGTCGCCCTCTTCCCAGGCGTTGACGACGTGGTAGATGTAGCACGGGCTCGCTTCGAACCACCGGATCTGGCTACCGTCCCCGTAGCGTGGCAGGACGCCGAAGCGGCTCGGCAGCGAGCGGTCGAAGTGCAGCTTGTGGCGGCCCTGCCGCGCCGCCGCCAGGTCCTGGACCAGCGGCAGGTCCATCAGCACCGCGTAGTGCTCGGTGATGGCCATGTCGTGGGGCAGGCGCGGGCCGGGCAGCTCGATGTCGGTGGTTTTGACGACCTTGCCGTCCGCGCTGATCACGCCGTAGCGCAGGTACGGCGGGCGCGGCCCGTAGTCGAACCAGAACAGCTCACCGGTGGTCTCGTCGACCTTGGGGTGGGCCATCATGTCGCCGGCCAGCGTGCCCAGGAAGTCGTCGGCGCCGAGGGTCTCCAGCGAGAGCGGGTCGACCGCGTACGGCGAGCCGCACAGGTACCAGGTGGCGAGGATCCGGCCGCGGTGGAAGACGACGTCGGTGTTCGCGTTGTCCTTCAGGCCCAGGCCGTGGGAATTGCCGAAGGGGTTGTCCTTCGGGTTCTCCATGACCCCGGTCCAGAGCGCCTGGCCGGCGGCGGACTCGGCCTCGAAGGCCTTCGTGCGGATCCAGCGGTTGCGGTAGCGGGCCTTGCCGTTCTCCAGGTGGACGGCGTGGATCATGCCGTCGCCGTCGAACCAGTGGTAGCGGCCTTCCGGGGCGAACCGCGGGTTCGGGCCGTTGCGCAGGTAGACGCCGTTGAGGTCCTTCGGGATCTCGCCGATGACCTGCAGGTCTTCGGCGTCGATCTCTTCTCCGACCGGGGCGTAGACACCGAGCAGGTAGGGGTTGGCCTCGTCCGTGTCCGCCGTCCGGGCCACCATCAGCGGCTGTTCGGAAGTGCTGGTCATCGGGCTGCTCCCTGGCTCTGGGACCTCAACGCGGCGGGCTGATGAAGATGAGACTATGATTTGTGTACCCAGCTGTCAATAGGCTTCTTTTGGTGTAGTCAGGTGCTACCCTCAGGGGCGTCGTAACAAGGGGGATGAAGTGGTCGAGGCGACTGCACAGCGCATCCGGCCGGCGGGCGATCCGCTCCGCCGGGCGCTCGAGCTAGTCGGCGACCAGTGGACGCTGCTCATCCTGCAGAGCCTGTTCCTGCGGTTCCGGCGGTACGAGGAGCTGCGCCTGCGCCTGGGTATCTCGCCGACGGCGTTGTCCGGACGGCTGCGGGACATGGTGGACGCGGGCATGCTCACCCGGGTGCCGTACCGGGACGCCCGCCGGACGCGGCACGAGTACCGGCTCACCGAACGCGGCCTCGAGCTGTGGCCGCTGCTGATCTCGATCTGGGCGTGGGAGCGCGAGTGGGTCGAAGGCCGCCGCGAGGTGCTGCCGACGCTGATCCACCTCGACTGCGAGCTGGCTACATCAGCGCCCCTCGGCTGCGCCGCCTGCGGCCGCCGGGTCGACGCGCGTGACGTGCGGGCATCGCGGTTGGACAGCACCGGCGTCGCGGCGGCGACGGCGTCCAAGCGCTTCCGCCGCAAGGACGCGGAATCCCTGGCCGGCGACCCGCTGATGTTCTTCCCGGACACGATGGAGCTGCTGGGCGACCGCTGGTCGACCGGGCTGCTGGTCTCGGCGCTGCTCGGCTGCCGGCACTTCTCGGAGTTCGAGCGCGAGCTGGGGATCGGGCCGAGCGTGCTGTCGGCCCGGCTGAGCAAGCTGGTCGAGGTCGGCGTCCTGCGGACGGGAACGGCGGCCACGCGCGCGGACGCGCGCGACTACCGGATGACGGCGAAGGGCCTGGCGTTCTTCCCGGCGCTGGCGTTCATCGCGGAGTGGTCGCGCGGGTTCGAGGTGACGGGCCAGGAGCCGGACATCACACTGCACCACGTGGAGTGCGGCGAGCGCCTGCGCCCGATGCTGCTGTGCGACCACTGCGGCCGCCCGCTGACCCGCAAGTCGGTGCAGTTCGGCGGGGTGCCGTCGCCCAAACGCTGAAGGGTGACGGAAATCGGCTCGCCAAGCGCCGGCAGTGGTGCCAGGCTGGAGCGGTCACACGTCGTCGTTTTCGGAGGTAAGAATGAGTGAACCGGACCCGTCGCCCAGCGGCGAGGAGGACGACGTCAAGCGCAAGTTCCGCGAGGCGCTCGAGCGCAAGCAGGCCCACGCCCGCAGCGGCGCATCGCACGAGAACGGCGGCGGCAAGAACCAGCACGCCCACGGCCCGGCGGCGAACAAGCGGACGTTCCGCCGCAAGAGCGGCTGAGCCGAAGGCCCCCATCGCGAGCGGTGGGGGCCTTCGCCGGTTCAGGGCGAAAACTCGCCCAGGTGGTCCAGCACGACGAACTCGCTCCCCGGACTGGCCGCCGCCACCGCTTTCCGCAAGACCTCCAGGCCGCCGTTCGGGTCGTGGGCCTGCCCCAGCGGCAGGTCGAAATCATCCCAATGCGTCGCCGCCACGAACCGCGGGTTTCCCAAGATCCGCAGCGCCCGGGGCACGTAGTCCGTCACCTTCGCTCCGCCCGGCGGGAGCAGCACCACGTCCGGGCGCAGGCCCGCGAGCTCGGACTCGATGTAGTTCGAGCCCCCGAAGTCCAGCACGCTCGCGCCGCCGCCCGACACCACGTACGCCAGTGTGCCGCCCTCCAGCAGGTCCGAGATCACCCGCGGGCGGTCGCGGCGGGACAGCGGCCGCGTTCCCGGGAACGCCACCCTGGCCCGCGTCCCCGTCGCCGAATGCAACGACCGCAGCACCCGGATCGAGTAGCCGTCGAACGTCAGGTCCTCGCCGCCGGTGGCGATGGCCAGCTGGTCCTCCGGGGCGCCCAGCGCCGCCATGAGACTCAAATGGGTCTCGGTGCCGAGCACCGTCGCTCCCGTGCGGCGAGCCAGGTACGGGACGTCCGTCAGGTGGTCGTAGTGGCCGTGCGTCACCAAGATGTGGTCCGCGCGGAGGAAACCCCGGTCGAGGTAACCGTCGATCAGCGCCTGGTCGACCGAGAGCGGCGTCCGGGGATCCGCGCCCGCCGACGTGTACGTGCCCGTCTTGAACCTCGTCAGCCACGGGTCGATGAGGATCGTCTTCGCTCCGATGCGGATCTCCCAGCCGTTGTTTCCCCACCAGCGCAACGTCATCCCGGACGCCGAAGCCGCACGGGCGGTCGCCGGCGCGCCCGCGAGGATCGCCGCGGCCGCCGCGCCCGCGCCGAACAGCCCGCGCCTGCTGAATCCTGTCTCCATGGCGGTCACCCGACCACGGAGCACCCCGCGCTGTCCAAGACAAGCATCACCACGAAGTGATACTCGAACGGCTATCGTCGCAGCGTGGACCACCTCCGTTCGCTGCGCTACTTCCTCGTCGTCGCCGAAGAACTCCACTTCGGCCGGGCCGCCGAGCGGCTCGGGATCGCGCAGCCGCCGTTGAGCCAGCGCATCAAACGGCTCGAGGCCGAGCTGGACGCAACGCTGTTCGAACGCGGCCGCCGCGTCACGCTCACCGAAGCCGGCGAAGTCCTCCGCGCCGAAGCCCGCGACCTGCTCTCCCGGTGGGACCGCATGACGACGCTCGTCGCGAAGGCCGAACGCGGCGAGACGGACGCCCTGCGCGCGGGCGTGCCACCGGACCTGCCCGGCCGGCTGCTGGCCGAGATCCTCACGCGGTTCGCCGAAGAATGCCCGGCCGTCCGGCTGGACCTGCAGGAGCTCACCACCGCCGAGCAGGCCCGCCTGCTCGCCGACCGCGAACTCGACGCCGGCCTGCTGCAGCTGCCGGTCGACGTCGTCGGGCTCGACCTCGGCCCGGCCGTCGACACCCCGCTCGGCGTGGTGCTCCCCCGCGACTCGCCGCTGGCCCGCAGCACCCGGCTGGCCCTCACCGACCTCGCCGGCGAGGGCCTGGTCCACGCCCCGCGCGCCGCCGCGCCCGGCAGCTACGACGCGCTGCTGCGCACCTGCTGGGACCACGGCTTCCGCCCGGCGTCGATCCGCCACGCCCGCAACCCCGAGTTCGTCCTCGGCCTGGTGCTGGCCGGCCACGGCGTCGCGTTCGAACCGAACGTCCGCAAGGAACCGCGGGTGGTCTGGCGGCCACTGGAAGGCGAGGTGCTGCGAGCCCGGACGGCGTTCGCCTGGCCGTCGACCAGCCCGCACCCGCAGGCGGCAAAACTCGCCGAAATCGCAGCCGAGGTCCTCCAGGACGACGGTGTCTCGCGGCTGGTGCCGCCGTCGGAGGGCCCCCGGCCGTGGGACGTGTTTTACGAGCGCAGCTGATCGACCGCGTGGTGTGCAGAATACCTGCCATGGTGAGTTCCTTTTCGCGCGAACGACGGATCATCACGTCGAGACCCATCAATGTTCCCGCAGCCGGTTTGCAACGCAGGAAGCCTGCGAGAAAGGCCCGTCGCCGACCGGCGCGACGGACGACTCGAGGCAACCAGGGCATTCCTGTCATGCAATTACCATGAGCTGAATATGTACACAAAGCGACAGCGACATGTCGGCGCGGACCTGGCGAAGACGGGGTCAGACGCGAGAAAACCGTATCAGATGGAGGTAGCGTTCTGACGTCTCACGAGCGCAGCTGATCGACCGCCGCCCGGGCGGCGTCGCCGATCGCGCGGTCGATGTCCGGGCGCCGCAACGTTTCCGCGCCGCCGGTCGTGAACACCGCCACCGCGTACGCGGCACCGTCCGGATAGGTCGCGACGCCGATTTCGTTGCGGATCCCCGGCATCGTGCCCGTCTTGCCCGCCACCGCGACCTCCGGCGGGAACCCCGCCGTCAGGCGGTGCCAGCTGACCTGCGCGGACATCCACTCGCGGACCGGCGCAGCCACGTCGTCGGCCCAGATCGCCGCCAGCAGCGCCGTCATCTCGCGGGGCGTGGTCGCGGACGTCCGCAGTGGATCCAGCGCCCGCACCGGTCGGCCCGCCGCCGTGTCTTCGATGATCGTGCGCAGGACGTCCCGCGGCGCACCGATGATCGACGTGCGCGTCAGGCCCAGTTCGGCGAGCAGCGACCGGATGTTGTCCACGCCGACGCGGTCGAACAGCAGGTCCGCGGCCGTGTTGTCCGACACCGACAACGCCAGCAGCGCCGCGTCGCGCAGGCTGTAGGAAACGTCGTCGGCGAACCCCGCCGAACCGGTGCCGCCCAGCCGGTCCGCCGCGGTCGCCCGCACCCGGTCGGCCGGGTCGAGCAGGCCGGCCGCCACCTGGCGGACGAACTCGTACGCCAGCGGCACCTTCACGACCGACGCCAGCACCACCGGCGAGTCGGCGTCCAGGCCGAGCGCTTCGGAGGAACCGAGACGGCGGGCGTGCAGGAAACCCTGCACGCCCACCGCCTCGAAGATCCCGGGAAGACTCACCCGATCATGATGGACCGCAGCCGTCCGACCTCCGCCATCCGGCGCTCGGCGAGGCGGTCGGCCGCCGTCGCCGGGGGTACGCCGTCCGTCTCGGCCAGCGCGAACACGGCCTTCGTCGTGTCGTAGATGGCCGTCGTCTTGCGCTTCGCCCGTTCGAAGTCGAAGCCGTGCCGCTCGTCGTCCACCTGGATCACGCCACCGGCGTTGACCAGGTAGTCCGGGGCGTACAGGACGCCGCGGTCGGCGAGCTGCTTGTCGATGCCCGCGTGCGCGAGCTGGTTGTTCGCCGCGCCGCAGACGATCCGGGCGCCGAGCACCGGCACCGTTTCGTCGTTCAGGACGCCGCCCAGCGCGCACGGCGCGAAGACGTCCAGCTCGGCGCGCAGCAGGGTGTCCACATCGGACGCGACCTGCACGGACGGGTAAATCTCGAGCGTGCGCGCAACCGCCGGCGCGTAGACGTCGGTGATCGTCACCTGCGCGCCCGCTTCGACGAGGTGCCCGACGAGGATGTGGCCGACCTTGCCGACCCCCGCGACGCCGACGCGCTTGCCGGCCAGGTCCGGACTGCCCCAGACGTGCTCGGCCGAGGCCCGCATGCCCTGGAACACGCCGAACGCGGTGAGCACGGACGAGTCGCCCGCGCCGCCGTCCTCGGGCGAGCGGCCGGTGACGTACTGGCATTCGCGGGCCACGACGTCCATGTCCTGCACGTACGTGCCCACATCGCACGCCGTGATGTAGCGGCCGCCCAGGGACTGCACGAAGCGCCCGTACGCGCGCAGCAGCGCTTCCGACTTGAGCGTCTTCGGGTCGCCGATGATGACGGCCTTGCCGCCGCCGAGGTCGAGCCCGGCCAGCGCGTTCTTGTAGGCCATGCCCTTGGACAGCGCGAGGACGTCGTCCAGCGCGTCGGACTCGGTGGCGTAGGGGTGGAAGCGCGTCCCGCCCAGGGCGGGGCCGAGCGCGGTGGAGTAGATGCCGATGATGGCCTTCAGGCCACTGGCCTGGTCGTGGCAGTACACGACCTGTTCGTGCCCGGTGCCCCGGGCGAACACTCCTTCGGTCACGGTGGTGACTCCTTTGTCATCCGCGCCCCGGTTTCGTGGCCGGAACGCGCTTCGGGGTGGCCGGGAACCGGCGCCGGGCGGAGGTCGTCCGCCGCTGTGCCGGGTCCCGGCACCAACCTAGATCCCCACCGTCCGCCGGACCAGTGGAGGTCCCGCGATACGGACCGGTAGGCCGGAGATCAGGGGCCCCTACCGCAGCTGGTCGTGAGTGGTAAAGAGGGTTCTAACCCGACTTACCACTCACGACCCCTCAGCCGCGCACCACCGTGGCGAGCGTGCCCATCGCCGTCTCCAGCTGGGTGTCGGAGAGGTAGGGCGCCGGGCCGAAGCGCAGGTGGGAGCCACGGCTGTCGGTGCGGACGCCGTGCGCGGCCAGTGCCGCCTGCAACCCGGTGGCGTCGGCGCAGCGCAGCGAGAGGAACCCGCCGAGCATGCCGAGCGGCGTCTCGCGATCGCGGGTGACGACGTCCTCGGGCAACCCGAGCTTGTCGAACACCGAAGCGAGCAGACCCACCTGGTGCTGGGACACCTCGCGCAGGAACTCCGGGGTGAGCCCGTGCTCGGCGAAGAACCGCTGGACCCGGACACCGCGGTAGTGGCCGGCCGGGTCGTAGGTGGCGCCGGCGAACCGGTCGCCGCCGGTGGCGTACGGGACCTGGCCGGGGTGGCGCTCGTCGGCGAGCGCGCCGAACTCGGCGTACCAGCCGGTGATCACCGGCCGCAGTTCCTGGGCGTGCGCGGGCAGCCGCAGGAAGCAGTTGCCCTCGCCGAGCTGCAGGTACTTGTAGCCGCCGCCGAGCACCCAGGCGTTGGTGAGCCCGAGGTCGTGCAGCGGGAACGGGACGACGCCGAGCGCGTGGTAGGCGTCGACGACGAGCTCGATCGACCGGCCGCGGCAGACGTCGGCGAGGTGCGCCAGGCCGGGGACCAGCCTCGCCGTCTCGAACAGCACGGCCGAGACGAGCACGGCGGCGGTGTTGCCGTCGACCTCTCCGGCGACGCGCTCGGCGAGCGTCGTCACCGGGTCGAGCGGCACCCGCACGATCTCGACGCCCTCCTCCTCGAGGCGGGCGAGCTGACGGCGCAGGGTGTGGAACTCGCCGTCGGTGGTGACCAGGCGCGGCCGCCGCGGCAACTCCATCGCCGACAGGAAGCGCAGCACGAGGTCGTGGGTGCTCGCGCCGAGGGCGTATTCGCCGTGCGGGTCGCCGAGCAGCAGGCGGAAGCCCGCGCGCAGCTGGTCCGCCTTGGCGAAGGCGCGCTCCCACTTGCCGTCGACGTCGCGGGCGGCGTCGGCGAAGGACTCCAGGAGCCCCTCCTCGGCGACGTCCGGCCAGGCCTGGTGCGAGTGCCCGGAGAGCAGGAGGCGGTCGGCCACCGCAAACCGGGTGTAGTGCGCGGCGAGGCTGTTGGCGTCCGCGCGCAGGTCGTCCAAAGTGGTCACAGTCGGCTCCGTACGGCCCAGAGATCCGGGAACATCGGCTGGAAAAGCGTGGTACGCAGGTAAGTCGCGCCGGATGATCCTCCCGTCCCGGTCTTGTCGCCGATGGTGCGTTCGACCATCTTCACGTGCCGGTAGCGCCACTCCTGCATCCCTTCGTCGAGATCCACCAGACATTCGGCGACGACCGAGGGTCCCCCGTCGTCGCTGTACACGTCCAGCAATATCGCCTGCAGGGCCGGGGACGGCTCCACCGAGCGAGTGACGTCTCGGTCACACTCGACCGCATAGCCAGAAACCTTGAGGTACGTGAGAAAAGAGTCGAACAAGGACGGTCGCGCCATCGCTTCGGCGATGCGTTTCCGCTGCTCGCCGCCCTCGGGGTAGTGCGCGAACACGCGCTCGTCCCGCCGCCCCAGCACCGCTTCCAGTTCGCGGAACTGGGCCGACTGGAAGCCGCTCGAAGCGTCCAAACGGGCGCGGAAACTGGTGAACTGGCTGGGCGTCATGGTTTCCAGCACGTCGATCTGCGCGACCGCGACCTTGAGGATGGTCAGGATCCGGCGCAGCGTGCGGATGGAGTGCGCGGTGTTGCCCTTTTCGAGGTTCGCCTGGAGGAAGGCGGCCTCGTGCAGGATCTGCTTGAACCACAGTTCGTACACCTGGTGGATCACGATGAAGAGCAGCTCGTCGTGCTCGTCGGAGCGCAGGCGCTGCGCGTTCAGCACGTCGTCGAGCCCGAGGTACGAGGTGTAGCTCAGGGCTTCCTGGGTTGCTTGGCTGGGTTCGGTCATCCCTTGGTCACCTCGTCGAAGTGGCGCTGAGCGGGTTGCGCGAGCGCGGTGTACAGATCGTGGAACAGCTCGACCGCCGCCGCCCGGCGGTCCGGGGACGGCACCAGGTCGGCGGGCAGTTCCGGGTCGAGCGACGGGAACATGCGGAAGGTGTGCACCAGGCGGGTGCGCACCTCGAACGCCTCGGCGTCGGAGATCTCCTTCCCCGCGTACCCGCCGAACTGGCCGACGAACGCGGCGTACCGCGCGGCCAGGTCGTCGAGGTCCCAGGCCCGGCCGGCGAACCGGCGGACGTCCAAGGCGGCCGACGGGCGGCCGAGCAGCAGCCCGGCGTGTTCGATGACGTCGAGCTCGCCGAGCAGGGCGACGACCTCGGCCTCGCGGTCGTGCGGGGCGATCCAGGTGCCGTCCTGGTAAGGCCCGAACCCGAGGAACCGCAGCCGCCGGACCAGCCGTTCCCTGGCCTGGCGGCGGCTCTCGGGGATGCTCTGCCACAGCACGGTCCACTCGCCCGCGGCGCGCTCGCGGCGGCCGAGGGAGAAGATCCGCCGGTCGCCGTCGGCGAGCAGCGCGATGGTGCGGCGGGTCAGCGAGTAGTGCACGGTCCGGCCTTCGCGGTGACGCTGCAGCAGGCCGCGGCGCACCAGGCGGGTGAGCGCGATCCGGGCGGCGCCGTCGGAGAAGCCCAGCTCGGCGAGCACCGCGACCAGGCCGCCCGACCACACCCGGCGGGTCTCGCGCGGGTGCACGTAGCTGCCCAGCAACGTCACGACCAGCTCCTGAGGGCCGGCTTCGAAGGCATCGGTGGGCATGTGCGCAACTCTATACACCTCAGGCCGCTGCGGTGTAGCGTGAATTGCGTGACGTACTTCGCGGACCTCAGCTCGCGGCAGGTCGCCGCGCTGCCGGACGGCTCGCGGGTGCCGGTGCTGCTGCTCCCGCTGGGCGCGATCGAGCCGCACGGCCCGCACGCGCCACTGGGTACCGACCCGCTGATCTCGCGCGGGATGTGCGAGCGCGCGGCCTCCCGCTTGGCCGCCGACGACGAAGTCCACGTCCTGGTCCTGCCGGAAGTGCCGTACGGGGTGACGCGGTTCGCGGCCGGGTTCGCCGGCGGTGTCCACATCGGCGAAGAGACGCTGCACGCGCTGCTCGTCGACATCGGCGCGGCGCTGATCGGCCAGCGGTTCCGGCGGATCCTGCTGGTCAACAACCACTTCGAGCCCGCGCACCTGGTCACCCTGCGGCGAGCCGTGGAAACGCTGAACTTCGCCTACGACGGGCGCGTCGCCCTGCTCGACCTGGTCCGGCGGCGGCACGCGGAGCGGCTGACCGACGAGTTCCGCTCCGGCGAGTGCCACGCCGGGCGGTACGAGACGTCGCTGGTGCTCGCCGACCGGCCCGAGCTGGTGGACCAGGCGCTGATGCGGACGCTGCCGCACGTGCCGGTCAGCCTCGCCTCGGCTCCTTCCGACGGCGGCTTCATCGCGATGGGCATGACCGAGGCGTACTGCGGCCGGCCCGCCGAGGCGACCGCGTCCGAAGGTGAAGAGACGTTCTCGACGTTGACCGACCTGCTGGTGGAAGCGATCCGGGAGCTGGCCCGTGAGTGAGCCGTTCAACCTCGCCACGCACTTCCTCGACCGGCACGTGGCTTCGGGGCGGGGTGACCGGACCGCGCTGTACGTCGGGGACCGTTCCGTCAGCTACGCGTCGCTGGCGGCGTTGGCGAACCGCGTCGGGAACGTGCTGCTCGACGTCGGTGTCCGGCGAGGACAGCGGGTGCTGCTGGCGCTGAGCGACGGCGACGAGTTCGTCGCGGCCTGGTACGGCGCGCAGAAGATCGGCGCGGTCACCGCCGAGGTCTACCCGTTCCTGCAGCCCAAGGACTACGCGTACTACCTCGGCTACACCGAGGCCGTGGCGGTGCTCGCGGACGCCGTCACCCTGCCCGCGCTGCGGGCGGCGGGCGCCACCGGGCTGCTCGTCACGGGCGTGCCCGAAGCCGAGCTCCTGCCCGGCGAGCGTCCGTTCCGGACACTGGTCGACGCCGCGCCGGACGCGTTGGAAGCCGCGCCGACCACGGTGGACGACATCGGCATCTGGAAGTTCACCACCGGCAGCACGGGCGCGCCCAAGGCGTGCGTGCATCCCCTGCGGAGCCCGCTCGAGAGTTTCGAGCGGTACGCGGTCCAGGTGCTCGGCCTGCGGGAGGACGACACCGTCCTGGCCGTGCCGAAGCTGTTCTTCGGCTACGCGCGTGATCTGGTCGCGCTGTTCCCGTTCGGCGTCGGCGCGGCCGGCGTCGCGTTCCCGGAGCGCAGCACGGCGGACCTGGTGTTCGAGCTGATCGCCCGGTACCGGCCGACGGTACTGGTGAACGTGCCGACGATGATGAGCGCGATGGTCGCCCACCCGGCTGCGGCGGAGCAGGACCTGAGCTGCCTGCGGATGGCGACGTCGGCGGGCGAGGCGCTGCCGCCGGAGCTGCACCGCAGGTGGGACGCGGCCTTCGGGGTACCGGTGGTGGACGGGATCGGCTCGTCGGAGGCGTACCACATCTACCTGTCGAACCGGCCGGGTGCTGCGCGCGTCGGCACGCTGGGCACGCCCGTTCCCGGGTACACGGCGCAGGTCGTCGACGAACTCGGGAACCCGTTGCCGGACGGCGAGATCGGGCCGCTGCGCGTGACGGGACCGACGATCGCGCGGGAATACCACGGCGATCCGGAGAAGTCCGCGCGGACGTTCGACGGCGACACGCTGACGTCGGGTGACCTGTTCAGTCGCTCGCCGGACGGCTGTTTCCGCCACCACGGCCGCGCGGACGCGCTGCTCAAGGTCGGCGGCGTGTTCGTCGCGCCCGGCGAGATCGAGGACTGCCTGCTCGGCCACGCGGCGGTGGTGGACTGCGCGGTGGTCGGCCACGAGGTCGACGGCCTGGTCGTGCCGCGCGCGTACGTCGTGGTGCGCTCCCCGGTGTCGGCCGATGAGCTCAAGAACCACGCGAAAGCCCACCTGGCCAAGCACAAGTACCCCCGCGAGGTGGTCTTCATGGCGGAACTCCCCCGCACGGCCAACGGAAAGCTCGACCGGCGCGCGCTGGCGGCCCGCCCGTGAGCCGCCTGGTCGTGGTGACGGGCGGAACGCGCGGCATCGGCGCGGCGATCGCGGACCGGTTCCGTTCCTCGGGTGACACGGTGCTGGCGCCGGGCCGCGCGGAGTGCGACGTCACCTCCGAGGAAGCCGTGGCCGCGTATTTCGCCGCGGCGGGCCCGGTCGACGTGCTGGTCAACAACGCCGGGATTTCGTCGAGCGCCCCGGTTTCCCGGACATCGCTGGCCGACTGGCGCGCGCAGTTCGAGGTGAACGCGACGGGCGCGTTCCTCTGCACCCGCGCGGTGCTGGACGGAATGCGCTCGCGCGACAGCGGCCGGATCATCACGGTGGCGTCGACGGCTTCGCACGTCGGCTACCGCTACACGGCGGGGTATACGGCGTCGAAGCACGCGGCGGTGGGTTTCATGCGGGCGGTGGCGGCGGAGCTGGCCGGCACCGGAGTCACGGCGAACGCGGTGTGCCCGGCGTTCGTCCGCACCGACATGACGGCAACCTCGGTGGAGCGGATCGTCTCGCGGTCCGGACGGTCTGTTTCGGAAGCGGAAGCGGCACTGGCGGCGGCGTCCCCGCTCGGCCGGCTGCTGGAGCCGTCGGAGGTGGCGTTCGCGGTGAACTTCCTGGCGGCCCCGGAAGCGGCCGCGATCAACGGCCAGACCCTCGTACTCGACGGCGGAGGAATCCAGTCATGAGCCCGTTCCGCGCAACTGCCCCGCTGACGCACGAATGGGAGCACTTCGGCTTCGCGGTGGCCGACGGAGTGGCCACGGTGACGTTCACACGTCCTTCGAAGCTCAACGCGCTGACGTTCGAGGTGTACGCGGACCTGCGGGACCTGGTCATCGAGCTCCCGCAGCATTCGGACGTCCGGGTCCTGGTGATCACGGGCGAAGGCCGCGGGTTCTGTTCGGGTGGCGACGTCGAGGAGATCATCGGCGAGCTCCAGAAGTTCGAGACGGCGGAGCTGCTGGAGTTCACCCGCATGACCGGCGCGGTGGTGAAAGCGTTGCGAGAGTGCCCGATCCCGGTGATAGCAGCGGTCAACGGAGTGGCGGCGGGAGCGGGCTCGGTGATCGCACTGGCCAGCGACTTCCGGCTGCTGGCGGAGTCGGCGAAGTTCGCGTTCTTGTTCACGAAGGTGGGCTTGGCGGGGGCGGACATGGGGTCGGCTTACCTGTTGCCGCGGCTGGTTGGTTTGGGCCGGGCGACGGAGCTGCTGATGCTGGGTGACAAGGTGTCGGCTGCGCGGGCTTCGGAGATCGGGTTGGCTACGCAGGTGGTTCCCGACTCTTCGCTGGCTTCGGCGGCCGCCGCTCTGGCCCGACGTCTGGCTGACGGCCCCGCCCTGGCCTACGCGACGACGAAGGTGCTGCTGACGCGCGAGCTGGACATGGATTTGGGTTCAGCGATCGAGCTGGAGGCAATCACCCAGGCGTTGCTGATGACGGCGAAGGACCACAAGGAGTTCTATGCGGCGTGGACCGCGGGCCGCGAACCCCGCTGGACGGGCCGTTAGAGCCGCTGCGCTCCACCCGATCGAGCGATGACGTTCGAACAAATGTTCGGCTAACGTGGAGGCATGGCCGAGACCGGGCAAATCGCAGCGGCGTGGCAGCTCTCCGACGGGGAGCTGGCCACGGCTTTGTGCAGCTCCGAAAAAGCCATACGCGTTGCGTACGCGCATCACCTGGAGTTGGTGGCCGAGGCTGACCGGCGTGGACTCGGGCCCGCCACCGGACGCCGGGACACCGCCGGGTTTCTGGTCGGCTCCCAGCGTCTCTCCTGGGACGAGGCCCGAGCGCGGGTCGCGATCGCCACCACGGACCTTCCCGGCGTGCGGGCCGCGCTTGCCGCCGGAGAGATCGGCCCGGAGCACGCGGCGGAAATCGTGAAGGTGCTCCGGCAGGCCCCGCCCGCCATCGGAGTCGAGCGGGTGGCGGCGCATGAGGAGACACTGGTGGAGCTGGCGCGGCAGGCGATCCCCTCCACCGTGCGCAAGGCCGGCCAGCGTCTCCTCGCCTACTGGGACCTCGAAAGCAAGGAACCCCGGGAGCGCGAGGAGAACCTGGCTCGCCCAAGACGGGAGTTCCGCTACACCTGGACCCGTGACGGCCGGATGAAGTTCGCCGGCGAGTTCGACGCCGAGACGGGTCACCTGGCCGAAGATCTCTTCGTCCCGTTGGCCAGGCCCGACACTCCCGACGAACACGGCAACTCCGACTCCCGCACCCTGGCGGAACGGCAGGGCGACGCGGTCGCGGCCATCTTCGACCTCGCGGCCCGGGCGGAGGCGCTGCCGGTACGAGCCGGGGAACGCGCGGTCGCCACGATCACCATCCCCTACGCGGATCTACTCCGCGAGAGCGGGCTCGTGACCCTCGACGACGGCCGGACCGTCACCGTGTCACAGCTGCGCAAGCTGTTGTGCGACGCCAAGATCTACCCGGCGGTGCTCGGCGGCGAAGGGCAGGTACTCGACCTGGGCCGGTCGGCCCGTACGGCCACCCCGGCACAGCGGCGGGCCCTGGCCATCCGGGACCGCGGCTGCACGAGACCAGGCTGCCCACGAGGTCCGAAGTGGACGACACCACACCACGTGATCTGGTGGGCCACCCAAGGCGGCAAAACCAACATCAACGAGCTTGCGTTGGTCTGCGAACGCTGCCACCAGCTCATCCACCACGGCGGCTGGGACATCCGCATCCACCACGACACCGTCTACTGGATCCCACCCGCCTGGCAGGACCCACAACGAAGACCCATCCGCAACACCGCCCACGACCCACCCCAACACCAAGCCGCCTGACACGGCGGATGGCCGAGCCACAGACCAGTGCGCCGGCCATCCCAGCGTGTCGCGATAGTCACGGCACCGCTTCGCCGAGACCGATCAGGTTGTCCTCGCTGTCGCGAAACCACGCGGCCCGCTCGCCGCTGCCCGGGTAGTTGCCCCAGAGCCTCCTGCTCCTGCCCCGCATGCCTTTGTCGGACGCGCCTCCACACCGCCCACTTCGATCCGGACGTTTGCTCAGGATCACCGGGCTCTAGGTGTCCTGCCTGAGCACGCTGCCTTCGAGGTACACCCTTCGATGCAACGCCGGATGCACATCCGAGCACACACGCCGGATGCGCTCCATGACAGCATTCAAAAGCTCAGCTCCGTCTTGGGCACTACGGCCAAGACTTGTCCGCTCCGACGCAACGACAGCGAGAGCCGCCCTGAACTGAACAAAGAGCGCAGGATACTCACGATGCAATTCCCGCGCATTATCGAAAAACCATCTGATCATTGGATTCGAAAGATTTGCGGGATATCCACGTCGGATTACAGTTTCAGCATTCCCGTATTCAACACCTGCAAGTGGAGGCAGCAGATCAACTCCCTGCGGTCGGACGTGCGTCCGAGGCCGCACCGCGACCGTGTACCTGGGCAAATAATCGAAAGCTTGAGTACTCCGGATTTCCACATCAAACTCGTGCTCCAACAAAGCCGAGATCAAGATCGAGTAGAAGTGGTGCCCGCGCAGTTCGTTGCTAAAATAACCAGACCATAGCACGATAGGAATATTCACTTTGACAGGAGATTCTTTCACAGCGTCGTGCAGGTTTTCGACACTAACCATACCCGTTGATGCCAATTCGATCATTTGCTCTTTACGCCACTCGTCCATCAATCTATCCGCGATGACATCGCCGGCAGTGATCTCGCCGAATGGAGCCTCCGAGAAAACCGCGCCCCTCATCAAACGTCGAATAAAGGCATCCTCGCCAAGGCCAAGATGACGCGCCGCAGCACGGCGTACAGCCAACTGAACCGCCGACCGCACCTCAAAGGAAATCTCTCGCAAGGATTCACGAGAAACCGATACGTCTGGCCGCAAATCATCAAAGAGACAGACGTGACCAATTACACTCGAGCCAGCCAAGGTCAGTTCACCGGACATCGGGAAACCGACTGACTCCAGTCTCGTGGCCACTTGTACACCATTATGCCCCAGCCAATGCTCCGATAATCTCTCACTCGCAGACTTTCCGATAACATCAGCCAACGAGATCCGAAATTCGGATCTAACCTTCGCCAAGTCACTACGATTACTGGTTAAAGCCTGTCGATCACCGCGTTCAATCTCGTTGAACAAATAATCAAGGGCACCGCGAGAATCAATACTTGAATCAAGCGATTCCCGTAGCTGATGCAGCGCTTTCCGATCAAACCCGAAGGTCGTCAAGATTCGAATCCAGTGCGTCTCTCGAAATTCCACCGAAACGGATCGACGGACACCGCAATCCTTGAGGCGGGATAGCAACTCAGCCGGCAGCACATTGGCGACATGCTGTGGAACAAACCCAAGAAGCTTAGCCGTTCGGGCATCCTTGGGCTCAATCGAAGCCGATACGGCAACGAGCTGGCCGCGAACCTGAGCCGTGGGTGAATGAGCGGTTAAATCCAGAGGAAGCACCTTTAATGTAATATGGCTCATTGAAAGCACTTTTGCCCGGTCGCCAACTATCGGAGTAGTCACCGTATATCGAATCAACTTATCGAGCAATGGCTCCGCCAGGTCTTTAAATTTCCGGCCGATCGCCTCGATATCGTTTATATAGACCTTGCCCGGCGGGTAGAACAAGCTACTTTTGGCATACTCAAGCAAGCTATCCAAGGTAACGTCCGACTTAGCCGGGTTGATCCGGACCGCGATACTCGTACCAGAGCCCTTTCGATACCCCGGCCCGTCACCACCCCGCGCCGGGAAAGGCTCAGCCTGCATGGGCGGCTCACGAAGGACGAAGAAGTCATCCAGACTATGCAACGAAAGCCGGATCGCGCCCGCCAGCCGCCCATCCGGCAGCCGCCGACGAGTGGACACCTCGATCCGATCCCCCACGATGAACGACGACAGAACACCGATACCGAACCGGCTGATCGAAACGAAGTTCCGCTGCGGCTTCTGCTTCCGCAGAATCTCCGCCTTCAGCTCATCCGAACTGTAGTAAGACCGCCCCACCCCGAGGAAGTACTTCTCGATGATGTGCTGATCCATGCCGACGCCGTTGTCGTCGATGCGCAGCCAGTAGTTCCCGACCTCGTCCTCCCAGGCCGAGATGCGGACCTCCATCTCATCGGGATCCAGATCCTGGAGATAGGCGTTCAACCGACACGCATCGATCGCGTTCTGCAGCAGCTCGCGGATGAAGACGTACGGATTCGCATACAGCCGGTCACCCATGAAGAGCTGCAGGATCGCGTGCCGGTCGAGGATGAACCGGTAGTCGCCCCAGCGATATCCCTGGCTCACGATGTCGCGGCGGTCCACGCTCCCCGGCAAGATCAACGATCGCCAGCGGGGAGCGCAGAAGTCGAGCACCACCCGGCACTCGCGCAGCTCGTCCTCCACCACGTCCAAGAACCTGCGGATCGCGTTCTCCACCGCCGGCTGCTGCGGTCTCGCGATCAGCTTCACCGAGTACCCCGGCGTGCGCTCGTCCGGGAACACGAAGCCGATCGAGGCCATGTGCTTTTCCCACTCGGTCCGGCTGATCCGGCGGCTTCCCTCCGCCTCCTCCAGTCGCAGGTGCTCATAGACCGCCACGGGTGACCGGCTCTGGTCGAAGTCCAGCAGGTCCGCCGTCCGCAGGAGGATCGCGCACAGGCGGAGGTCGCAGCCGGTGAGGAAATCGGTGTCGAACCTCTCTGCCCGCAGCTCATCCAGGGGTTCGTTGTGGCTCTTGCACACCGTCGCGAGTGCCTCGGCGAAGTTCAACCCCCGCCAAGCCAGCCTCGCCGGATCCAGCTGGTAGAGGTGCTCCGACACCCGCTCAGCGTGCCGGGCCCGGCAGTAGTCCAGGATGACGTCCTCCGGCGGCTTCTCCTCCTGGGCCACCCGCACGAACGCCGTCGGGTGCTGGTCGAGGTAGTCGCGGAAGTCCTGCTCCTCCAGCAGCGCGTCCACTTCCTCGCGGGTGTAGACCATCCCGATGTCGTGGAAGTACGCCGCCAGGATGAGCATCCCCGCTTCCAGCTGGGTCAGCTTGCCGACGTCCGGCCCCAGCAGCTGCTCCACAAGCTTGATGACGTTGTCCGCGTGCTGCCGGTCGTGCAACGTGTAGTCAGGGAACGTCTCGCGGACCAGGAGGAGCTTGCCGGCCGCGTAGTCGGCGAGGTGCTTGACGTCGGCGGTGAACTGCACGTCCTCGCCGTCTTCGAGGATTTGCCAGAGCCCCACTTCGTTCCCTTCCGGTCCAGGCTTACTCGCCCCGGTAGGCCGCGACGTTCGCGACGGTGATCTTGCTCAACGGCGACGGCAGCTCGTCCAGCCGGAACCAGCCGATCGCGGAGCACTTCGTCTCTTCCACGATCCGCGGCTCACCCCCTGCGTGCCGCGCGAGGTAGGTGACCGACACCCAGTGCTGGCCCTCGTCGGGCAGGAGGTGGTCGAACGCGCCCAGCTGCCCGGTCAGCTCGATGCGCATGCCGTACTCTTCGGCGAATTCCCGGACCACCGCGTCTTCCATCAGCTCGCCGAACCCGACCGCTCCGCCCGGGAACTCCCACGCGCCGACCTCGTTGCGCGCCGCGGGGCCGCGGCGCGCCAGGAAGAGCCGGCCGGCGCCGTCCGAGACCATCGCTCCCACGCCCACCCCGATGTGGTCGTGGCCGGGAACGCCCATCACCTGATCCGCGCGACCAGGATCGACTCGCCGAGGATCCAGAGCACCCCGGTGATCACGACGATGAACACGACGATGTACGTCTCGTACCACCGGTAGAAATTGCGCAAGCGCGGCCGCGTCCGGAAGCCGGCGGCGAAATACTTCTCCGTCAGCTCGCACTCTTCCCGGCGGTAATCCAGCCACGAGAGAACACCGACCACCACCATCAGCACGGTGAACGCGGCGACGGCCGTGGTCAGCACCAGCACGCCACGCACGCCCGTACGGGCGGTGTCCGCGGATATCCCCCACTTCGAATACCCCACGAACAGACCGAGCGCCGCCGTCACCATCGCCGTGGCCAGTGCTTGGAAGATGGCGAAGAACCGGTAGACGTTCTCGTTCACCGCGTGAATCTGGTTGAGAATGTACTTGTACCGCTCGACGACGATGGCCGGCGCCTCTTCGTACGGCACCTCGCTCCGTGCTGGAGGCTCCCCTCCCACGCCCGCACTCATCGCGGATACATTACATTGCGCTACCGGTCACCGCGATCGCCGACTCCTCCAAGGAGCCGAAATACAACTGTCCCTGCCATTCGCGGACGCCCACCAGCATGTGGAAGCCGGGGATCTCCCCGCGCAGTTCCCGCACGACGCGGCCATCCGCGGCGACACCCAGGACACCCACCTCACGTCCCGGCGAGGGCTGCAGCGACGTCGGCAGGCGCCTGATGCCCGCGCGCAGGACCGGCGGCAACCGGCGCACCACGTCCAGCGCCGCCACCTTCGGCGATGCTTGGGTGATCCAGATCAGCCCGTCCGTACCCGTCGAGATGTTGTCCGGGAAGCCCCACAGGCCGTCGACGAAGATGTCCGTGCGGCCGTCGGAAAGCGACACCCGCGAGACCCGGCACGCGCCCGTCTCCGCCACCGCCACGAACGACTCGTCCGGGGCCAGCGCGACGCCGTTCGCGAACTGCAGCCCGTCGAGCAGCAGGTCGATCGCGCCGTTCGGGGCGCGGCGCAGCAGGCGGCCTCCTGCCGTCTGTTCGATCAGGTCGTCGCGCCAGTTGTCGATGCCGAAGCGGCGGGAGGAATCCGTGAAATAGATCGTTCCGTCGGACGCCACCGCCGCGTTGTTGCAGAACACGAAGTCCAGGCCCAGCGCCGAAGTCGCCAGCACCGAAGGCGAACCGCCCGACAGCGGGAGCACCAGCAGCCCGGCTCGCGCGTCGCAGATCAGCAGCTCGTCCTCGCCGTACAGCTCCAGCCCCAGCGGGCGGCCGCCGGTGTCGGCGATGACGTCGATGCGCTGCCCGTCCGGTGACAGGCGCAGGATCCGGCCGTCGTCGACGCCGGTGTAGATCCGGCCCTCGGCGTCGACGACGACGTCCTCGGGGCCGTGGCCGTTCACCGGGTACAGCGTGACCTCGCCGAACCGCATCCGTGCCTCCTAGCGATAGGTGAGCAACGAGGCCGCGTCCGCCTCGAAGTGCGGGTGCTCGTTGAACGACAGCATCGTGACGCCGCCGCGGCCGGACACCAGCTTGGTGATCCCGCCGTTGACCGTGACGCGGTTGAGCTTGAGCAATCCGGCCTCGGGTGTTCCCATGAGCAGGCCGCAGATCGTCGCGATCACGCCACCGGAGGTGAACACGACCGCGTGCTCGCCCTTGCCCAGCGACGCGACCAGCTCTTCCAGAGCGGACCGGCAGCGCGCGAGGAACGCGGGCCACGTCTCGGTGCACGGCCCGCCGTCGCCTGCCGACGTCCACGCCGCCAGCGCCGCGTCCAGGACGCCCTGGTACGCCCGCGAATCCTCCTGCGGCGCGCCGCCGGCGTGGTGGCGCGCGATGTCGACGTGGTCGTACTCGTTCCAGCGCGGGTCCTCGACCACCGGGACGTCGCTGCCGAGCACCTTCAGCGCCGTCGCCGCGGTGTCGCGCTGCCGGGCCAGCGAGCCGGACCGGACCTGGCTGAAGACCACCCCGCGCCGCAGCAGCTCGGCACCGACCACAGTGGACTGTTCGAAGCCGCGCGGGGACAGCGCGTCGTAGTCGGTCGCGCCGAACGACGCCTGTCCGTGCCGGACCAGGTAGATCGCGCCCACTACACGCTTCCCTTCGCGATGATCTCGCGGCAGCGCCAGTCCAAGTAGTTGACGAACTGCCAGAAGTCCTTGAACGCCGGGTTGCGGGTGCCGCCGTCGCGGTAGCGCCGGTACAGCTGCTGCAGCACCGCGGCGAGCCGGAACAGGCCGTAGACCTCGTAGAACCGCCAGTCGCCCACCTCGAGGCCGGTCTTCTCGGCGTAGCGCGCGACGAACTCCTCGCGGGTGAACATCCCGGGCAGGTGGGTCGGCTGGCGGCGGCTCGTGTGCATGACGTCGTCGTCGCCGGCCTGGACCCAGTAGGCGAGCATGCTGCCCAGCTCCATCAGCGGGTCGCCGAGCGTGGCCATCTCCCAGTCGAGGACGCCGGTGATGTTCAGCGTCGACGGGCCGTCCAGGACCAGGTTGTCGAGCCGGTAGTCGTTGTGGATCAAGCAGATCGCGACCTCGCCGGGCTGGTTCGCGGCCAGCCACGCGCGCACTTCGGCGAAGTCGCCGACGTTGTCCGTGCGCGCCGCCACGTACCGCTCCGACCAGCCGCGGATCTGCCGCTCGACGTACCCGGCGCCCTTGCCGAGGTCGGCCAGCCCGGCCTCTCCGACGTCGACGGCGTGGAGGTCGACCAGCCGGTCGACGACCTTGCCCGACAGCTCGCGCGCCTGCTCCGGCGAGAGCGTCATGCCCGGCGGGAGGTCGCCGCGCAGGATCAGGCCGTCGAGCTTCTCCATGACGTAGAAGTCGCCGCCGAGCACGGCCGGGTCGTCGCCGAAGGCCACCATCCGCGGCACGTAGGGGAACACCGGCTTCAGCGCGTGCTGGACGCGGTACTCGCGCCGCATGTCGTGCGCCGACGCCGCTTTGTGCCCGGCGGGCGGGCGGCGCAGGATCAGCTCGCGGTCCGGGTAGGTCAGCAGGTAGGTCAGGTTGGACGCGCCGCCGGGGAACTGCCGGACGTGCGGCGGTTCGTCGCCGAGGCCTTCGAGCTTCCCTCGAAGCCAGGCGTGCACCGCGTCCGCGTCGAAGGCGTCCTCCGCGCGGACCTCGACCGGGGCGTTCACGCGAACTTCCGCAGCAGCCCGGACGGCACCGCGCGCATGACGACGCTCAGCGGCACCCACGGCCACGCCGGGACGTAGGCCCGGGCACGCTCGGCCTCGATCGCCTTGGCCAGCGCGCGGGCGCCGGTTTCGGCCTTGACCAGCAACGGGTTCCGGCCGATCCGGTCGTTCATCTCCGACTCGATGTAGCCGGGCCGGACGTCGGTGACGGCGATGCCCTGGGGCTTCAGCTCGATCCGGGTGCCGTCGACGAACGCCGAGATGCCGGCCTTCGACGCGGCGTACGCGGTGAGCTTGCCCGGGAACGGGCGAAGCGCGCTGAAGGAGGAGATGACGGCGAGGTGGCCGGCGCCCTGCTCGCGGAAGATCCCGGCGGCGGCCTCGATCTGGGCGGCGGCCGCGACGAAGTTGACCTCGAGGGTCTGGCGGTTGGCGTCGAACCGGCCCGTGCCGACCCGCTGCCCCTTCCCGAGCCCGGCGTTCACAATCACCCGGTCGAGGGACCCGAGTTCGGCGCGGAACTCCTCGAAGACGGCGAACACGCGGTCGTGGTCGGTGACGTCGAGGGTGCGCGTGACGACCTCGATCCCCGGGTGCGCCGCGGTCAGCTCGGCGGCCAGCTTCTCGAGCCGCTCGGTGCGCCGCGCGCACAGCGCGAGGTTGCGCCCCCGCGCCGCGAACTGGCGGGCCATGCCCTCGCCCAACCCGCTGCTCGCGCCGGTGATCAGGATGTTCTTCCGGAGGACCATGGGAGGAGCCTACCCGCTGGTAACAAGACCGGTGGCCCGGCGCTGGGGGCGTCGCCGGGCCACCGGTCATCGCGCGGCCACCTCGGCCGGTCGCACAACTCGGCCGGGTGAACCGGAGCCGGAACCGCTCGCGCGGCCGGTCGCACCTGCGCCCGGGCGGGCCGTGAGGGGGGAGGCGATGCCACCGGCGCAGGCAAGTCATGAAAGCGCGTCGGCCCAGGCCGGGGCAATGGTTCACAGTTGCCAGTACTAGCCCGTTCGCCCGAGTGGCGGCCGCGGCGGCGCGGCCGAAGAGGGGGCGGAGACCGCCCGGAAAACTGCTAACGTGCTCCGTGTCGGGGATCGTCGGGGGACGGCATGGGGCGGGTCGGGATTTCAGCGATGGCGGGCAGCACGGTGGGTGACGGCCAGGAGAACGGGCGCACCGAATTCGCCATCCGGCTGCGCGCGGCCATCGCCACCAGCGGGCTCTCGCTGGACCGGATCCAGGCGCGGCTGCGGGCCCGCGGCGTCGTCGTCAGCGTCACCGCGCTGAGCTATTGGCAGTCGGGCAAAAGGCAGCCGGAGCGGCAGAGCTCGCTGTCGGCGGTGCGCACGCTCGAAGAGATCCTCGACGTCCCCGCCGGTTCCCTGCTCGGGCTGCTGCCCCCGCCCCGCCCCCGCGGCGGCGCCGGGAAGCGCCAGGCCGGCGGCGAGCCGATGTCGTTCCCGCGCGAGGTGCTGCAGCCGCTGCTGGAGAAGGTGGGCGCGCCGCACGCGCTCGACCGCCAGCAGCCGCTGAAGATGGTCGGCCTGCACGACCTGTGCGAAATAGCCGCGGACGGCGGCCAGCGCGCGGTGACCGCGCGGGCGGTGTTCCAGGCCGTGGCGGACGGCCAGGACCGCTGGCTGCTGGTGTACACCCAGGACGACCCGGCGGCGGGCGTGCCGGAGCTGCACGCGGTGCGCAACTGCCGGGTGGGCCGGGCCGAAGTCGACGAGTCCCACGGCCTGCTCGTCACCGAACTGCTCTTCGACCAGCCGATCAACCGCGGCGAGACGCACCTGATCGAGTACACGCTGACCAACAGCGGGCCGCCGTACCCGGAGTGCCGCAACACGCACTACCGCGAGTTCCGCCGCCCGGTGCGGGAGTACCTCCTGGAGGTCCGGTTCGCGCCGGGGACGGCGCCGGAGCGGTGCTGGCAGTACTCGCGCAACGGAGCCGGCGGAACGCTCGCCCGCCGGGCGCTGAAGCTGGACGGCGCGGACGGGGTACACGCGGTGACGTTCGACTTCGGGCCGGGCGTCTTCGGCATCGACTGGGACTGACCGCAACCGACGTACCCGGCCGACTCTTCAGGTTGACCGTCAGCTGAGGCGGCCCGCCGCCACGGTGGCCAGTTCCGTGCGGTTCGCGATACCCAGCTTCGCGTACACGTGCGCCAGGTGCGTCTTCACCGTGCCGCGGCTCATGAACAGCCGGGTGCCGATCTCCGGGTTCGTGCAGCCGCCGGCCGCCAGCTTGACCACCTCGAGCTCGGTCGGCGTCAGGCTGTCCCAGCCGCTCGACGGGCGGCCACGGCTGCCGCGGGTCCGGCGGACGAACGCCACCACGTCGTCCAGGCCCATCGGCGGCTCGGATATCACCAGGCCGAGCGCGGCCAGCTCCGCCTCCTCGGAAGGACGTCGAGGCACTCCCAGCTCGGCCCGGGCCTGCGAAGCCGACACGAGCACCCGGGCGGCGTCGGCTTCCCGGCCGCCACGCGCGAACAACGCGGTCAGCGCGTCCAAGCTGGCCAAGACACCCAGCCGGAGGCCGTGGTCGAGGCGCAGGCCCAGTGCTTCATAGTGCAGCTCGGCGGCCTGCGCCGGCTCCGCGAGGTGACCCTGCTGGTCCAAGGCGTCCGCCAACGGCGACGGCAGCGCCCAGCGGCGCGTGAGCTCGACGGCGGTCGCGAGCACCTCCGTGGCCTCCTCCACCCGGCCGAGCGCGCGCAGGAGAGCGCCGCGCTCGGGCAAGCCCTGCGCGGCCATGTACGTCCCGAGCACGGCTTCGCGCTCGAACCAGCGCAGCGCCTCCTCGAACGCCCCTCGCCGCCAGTGCAGCCGGCCCAGCACTCCGGCCATGCCCGGCACGAAGACGTCGCCCGCCGTCTCGATCAGCCGCAGGAACGGTTCCATCACGCGGAACCCGGCGTCGACGTCGCCTGCCGCGCCGTGCACCTGCGCCAAGCTGCACAACGCCGTGTTGACGCGGTGGAAGTCGCCCAGCGGCGTGGCCACCCGGACGGCCTGCTCGGCGAGCTCCCGCGCCCGCGGTAGGTCCGCCGCGGCCAGCGCACTCGCCGACTGCACACTGAGGACGGTCGAGGCGAGCCCGCGGTCACCGCGCCGGAGCAGTCCCTCGGCCGCTTCGGCGAGCAGGGGTGCCGCTTCGTCGTGGCGATCGCGGATGGTCCGGATGATTCCGCGCAGCATCAGCGCACTGTCCCGCGCGAAGCCGTCGGCCTCCTTCCCGGCTTCGACGGCGAGGTCCCAGGCCGTGTCCAAGTCCGTGTACAGGTGCCCGAGGGCGGTCAGCGTCAGGCACCGCGCGCGCAGGTCCGCTTCGCCGAGTTCGGTGGCGAGGTCCAGGCCCTGGCGCGCGGCTTCGACGTCGAACGGCGCCGTCGTGTCCGCCACCAGCCCCATCCCGGTCAGCAGCCGGGCCTGCAACGGCGTCCTTTCGTCCGGGCAGCGGGCGACCGCGCGCTCGAGGTACGCCAGGCCTTCGTGGCCGCGACCCTGCAGGTTCCACAGCCACGCGACGGCGGCCGCGAGCCGGCGGCCCCGGGTGGGATCTTCCTGCGCCAGACCCCATTCCAGGGCCGCGCGCAGGTTGTCGCGCTCGGGCTCGACCCGGGCGCGCCAGGCGTCCTTGTCGCGGTCGAGCTCGGGCTCGGCGGCTTCGGCCAGGGCCAGGTAGTGGTCGAGGTGGCGGTCGCGGACGACCTCGGTCTCCCCCGCCTCGGCCAGCCGGGCGGCCGCGTACTCGCGCAGCGTTTCCAGCAGCCGGTAGCGGCCGTTTTCGGCCAGTACCAAGGACTTGTCGACGAGCCGGCCGAGGGCGGGCAGCACCGCCGGACCGCCCGCCGCGTCGAGGGTGAACCCGCCGGCGAACACCCCGAGCCGCCGGAAGACCGCCCGGTCTTGCGCGTCGAGCTGGTCGTGGCTCCACGCGATCGAGCCTTCGAGGGTCCGTTGCCGGGCCGGCACCCCGCGTGGGCCGCGGGTGAGGAGGGCGAACCGGTCGTCGAGACCGGCGTCGATCTGGTGCGGGGTCAGCGTTCCCAGCCACGCCGCGGCCAGCTCGACGGCCAGCGGGATCCCGTCGAGCCGGGTGCAGATCGACCGGACGGCGGCCGCGCTGGAGGCGTCCAGGGTGAACAGCGGCCGGACCGCGCCCGCGCGCTCGACGAACAGCGCGACGGCCTCCTCGACGGCCAGCGGCGGCACCCGCCACACCGTCTCCCCCGGCACGTCCAGTGGCTCCCGGCTGGTCGTCAGCACCGCGACCTCGGGGCAGGACCGCAACAGCTCGACGGCGACTGCGGCGGCGCCGTCGAGGACGTGCTCGCAGTTGTCGAGGCAGAGCAGGACGCGCCGGTCGCGCAGTTCCGTCGCGACCGAGCGGGCCGCGCCGATCTGGGGTTGCACCGGCACGCCGAGGGTCGCGGCGACCTGTTCGGCGACCTCGGTGACGGCGTCGAGCTCCACCCACCAGATCCCGTCCGGCCACCGCCCGGCCCCGGCGGCGGCGACCTGCGCCGCCAGCCGGGTCTTGCCACTGCCGCCGGCCCCGGCCAGCGTGAGGAGCTGTCCCCCGGCGAGCCGCCGCTCGAGTTCGGCGGCTTCGGTTCCGCGGCCGACGAAACCGGTCAGCTGCACCGGGAGGTTGTTCGGGATCGTGTCGAGCGAGCGCAGTGGGCCGGGGCTGCCGCCGAGCTGGAAGATCCGCTCGGGCCCGGCGAGATCGGGCAGCCGGTGGACGCCGAGGTCGTGCAGCGGCTCGCCCGGCAGTTCGGCGGCGGCACGCGCGGAGACGAGCGTGCGGCCGTCGGCCAGCTCGCGCAGGTGCCGGCAGCGCCGGACGGCCGGACCGGTGGGGGTGCCGTCTTCGCGGAGCAGCACGTCGCCGGTGTGGAGAGCGGCCGGTCCACCGGTCAAGGTCGCCAGCGCCTCTTCGGGCGTCGCGAAGACCGCCGGAGGTCGGTCGCCGGCGCACAGGATCGTGACCGTGCCCGCGGGCACCAGGTTCGTCTCGCTCATCGCCGGCCAGTCTGCCAGCGAATCTCGGCCAGGTGGCAGATGTCCGCGCCTCCGCCGCCTGCGACCTTCGACCCGTGAACACGTTCGAAGAGCTGCTGGCTCGATGGCGCGACGCCGAAACCCGCGGCGACGGCGCTGCGTCGTTGCTGGCCGCCGACTTCCGCGGTGACGGCCCCGACGGGCGGGTGCTCGACCGCGACCACTGGCCCGGCCGGGCGCCGGCCGCGGCGTTCCGGTGGACCCGGCTGGAGGTGACCGCCGCCGTCGGCGTCGCGACCGGGCACCGCGACGGCGTCGCCTGCACGGTGGTCGCCGAACGCCGGGACGGGCGCTGGCGGATCGTCAACGTGCAGCGCGGCTCATGAGGTGGCCGGCCGCTCGTGAGTGGTAAGGAGGGTTCTAACCCTCCTTACCACTCACGACAGCCGCGGCAGACCTCCTCACGAGAGCTTCGTGCGCAGCACCTTTCCGGTGGCGTTGCGCGGCAGCTCGTCCAGGAACTCGACGTCGCGGGGCACCTTGTAGCGGGCCAGGTTCGCCTTGACGTAGTCGCGGATCTCGTCGGCGTCCAGGTTCGCTCCTTCGGCCCGCACCACGAACGCCTTGAGCCGCTGCCCGAACTCCGGGTCCTCGACGCCGATCACCGCCGCCTCGATCACGTCCTCGCGTTCGACCAGCAGGTTCTCCACCTCGATCGGGAACACGTTCTCGCCGCCGGAGACGATCATCTCGTCGTCGCGGCCGTCGATGAACAGCAGGCCGTCCTCGTCGAAGTGGCCGACGTCGCCGCTGGAGAGCAGGCCGTCGATGATCTCCTTGTGGCGGCCGTCGGTGTAGCCGCCGAAGCTGAGCCCGCTGCCGACGAACACGCGGCCGGTGACGTTCGGCTCGGTGATCTTGGCGCCCTTTTCGTCGTACAACGCCACCTTGCAGCCGACCGGCGCGCGGCCGACCGTGCCCGGGGCCTTCGCCCAGTCCTCCGGCGTCGCGACCGTCGCCACCGCGACCTCGGTCGAGCCGTAGAGGTTGTGTACGACCGGGCCGAACGCCTCGTTCGCCCGGTTGCCCAGGTCCGGCGAGAGCGCCGAGCCGGCGACGAAGATGATCCGCAGCGCCGACGTGTCGTACTTGTCCCGGACGTCCTTCGGCAGGTCGACGATGCGCTGCAGCATGGTCGGCACCAGCACCAGCGCGGTGCACTGGTGCTCGGCGACGCCGCGCAGCGCCTCCTCGGGGTTGAACTTGCGCCGCATCACGACCTTCGAGCCGAGCGCGAAGGACAGGATGAACTGCGAGAGGCCGGTGCCGTGGAACAGCGGCGCGCCCATGTAGGTGGCTTCGTTGGACCGCAGCGGGATCCGGTCGAGGAACTGCGCGGACGCCAGCGCGGAGGTGTGCGGCCGCGGCGCGCCCTTCGGTGTGCCGGTGGTGCCGCTGGTCAGGAGCACGAACCCGCCCGGTTTGGCCGGCGCGGGCCACGGCCGGTCGTCGGTGCTGGCGATGATCTCGTCGAGCACCGGGACGGTCCGGTCGGTCAGGTCGGCGCCCGGGTCGACCCAGGCGAGGTAGCGGTCGACGCCGTCGGGGATCGCGTCGAGCAGGCCGGTGAACTCCTGGTCGTAGACGAGCGCGGTGACGCCTTCGCGCTGGGCGACGTCGGCCAGCTGCGGCTTCGCGAACCCGGTGTTCATCAGCAGCAGGCGGACGCCGAGCTTGCCGGACGCGGCCATCGTGATGACCAGGCCGCGGTGGTCGCGGCACAGCGCGGCGACGACCTGGCCGGGCCGGATGCCGCGCTCGGACCAGGCCCTGGCCAGCGCGTTCGACTGGTCGTCGAGCTGCTTGTAGGTGAGCGGGCCGAGCTCGTCGACGATGCCGACGGCGGCCGGGTCACGGCGGGCGGAGATGTGGTTGGCGCCGGCGAACGGGCCGAACTTCCGCAGCGCGACCAGCGAGCGGAGGCCTTCGTCGACCCGCGGGAAGGGGACGAGGCCCGCCCGCCGCATCACGTCGACGCTGCGCACCGTCTCGGTCACCTTGTCCGCCACCGTGGTGGCGAGCGCGACCAGGCTCATCCAGGCACCTCCGTTGCTGCGGGAACGAGCCCATGCCGACGGCGGGCGTACCGGCGGTATGGGAGCTACTGGAGAGTAAACCAACCGTACGCCGAACGCACCAGCCCGGAAACCGGCAGTGACGGCTGGCCCGGGGCGCTCCCGGAAAATGTCGGTGGTGGTCGGCATGATGTCCGGGTGCAGGTGATCGCCGGGCGAGAGGAGGACGGGAGCTTCACCGTGCACACGCCGTCGGACACGGTGCCGGGCCTGGACGAGGCCGCTTTCGCGAGGCTGGCGCGGGAGCTGGAGTCGTCGTCGGCGCCGCGGTGGGTGTTCCCTTCGGTGGAGCGGACGTACCCGGTGCTGATGGCCGCCGGGCTGCGGGTGCGCCGCTGCTACGACCTCGAGCTGGCCGAGGGGCTGCTGCTGGCGTACGAGGGCGCGGAGACGCAGTCGCGGAGCCTGCGCGCGGCCTGGGCCAGGGCAAACGGCGAGGAACCGCCACCGGATGCGGCGGCCGTCGAGCTGGCGCAGCCGACGCTGTTCGAGACGCGGGCGCCGACGCTGCCCGAGGGCGTGACGGTCGTCACGGCGGTCCGGCGCGTCCTCGCGGAGCAGGAGCGGCGGGTGGCGGCGACCGCGCACCCGGACCGGATGCGGCTGCTGCTGGCGGCGGAGTCGGCGAGCGCGCTGGCCGCGGCGGAGATGTCGGCCGACGGCCTGCCGTGGCACGCCGACGTGCACGAGGAGCTGCTGGCTTCGCGGCTGGGGCCGCGGGTGCCTGCCGGGCAGCGGCCGAAGGCGCTGGTCGAGCTGGCGGCGAAGATCAGCGAGGCGTTCGGCGGGCGGCCGGTGAACCCGGACTCGCCGCCGAGCGTGGTCCGGGCGCTGGCCCGGGAGGGGATCGAGGTGCCGGCGGCCCGCAAGTACCTGCTGCGCGGGATCGATCACCCGGCCGTCGGGCCGCTGCTGGAGTACAAGGAGCTGTCGCGGCTGTTCACCGCGAACGGCTGGGCGTGGCTCGAAGAGTGGGTGGCCGATGGCCGGTTCCGCCCGCACTACGTCGTCGGCGGGGTGGTGTCCGGGCGCTGGGCCAGCCGCGGCGGTGGGGCGTTGCAGATCCCGAAGGTGCTGCGGACGTGCGTGCGCGCGGACCCGGGCTGGAAGCTGGTGGTGGCGGACGCGGCGCAGCTCGAGCCCCGGGTGCTCACGGCGTTGTCGGGCGACCGCCGGCTGGCCGACGTCGCGGCGGCGACGGACCTGTACGCCCGGCTGGGCGAGGCCCTGTTCTCGGGCGCGCGCTGGGTCCCGGCCGCGAACGACGACCGCGACGACCGGGCGCGGGCGAAGATCGCGATGCTGTCGGCGATGTACGGGGGCACGTCCGGCGAAGCGGGCCCGCTGCTGGGCCTGCTGCGGCAGCGGTTCCCGGACGCGGTGTCCTATGTGGAGCGTGCGGCGCAGGCGGGTGAGCGCGGCGAGCGGGTCCGGTCCCGGCTGGGACGCACTTCGCCGGCACCGTCGGCGGCTTGGCGTGCGTTGACGGGCGGGCCGGCGTCGGACGAAGCCGGCGAGCTGAAGGCCCGGCGGGCTTCGCGGGGCTGGGGCCGGTTCACGCGCAACTTCGTGGTCCAGGCGAGCGCGGCGGACATGACGGCGGTGATGCTGGCGACGCTGCGCACCCGCTTGCCCGCGCCGGCGCACCTGGTGTTCTTCCAGCACGACGAGGTGATCGTCCACACCCCGGCGCCCCTGGCCGACGAGGTCGCCACCGCGATCACGGACTCGGTCACGGAGGCGGCCCGCATGCTGTTCGGCCCGGCCTGCCCGGTCCGCTTCCCGATGCAAACCGCCGCAGTGGACACCTACGCCGACGCCAAGTAACCCGTCATGCCCCTCCAGACACGCGAGATCCCCCTCCAGACACGCGAGATCCGCCCCCAGTCACGTGAGAACCGGGCCGGCCGCCGCCCTGGGCGCTGCGACCGGCCCGGTCACCTGGCTACGGGAACATCGGCAGCGACTGCGTCCCGACGTCCTGGTTCGGCAGCGTCCGCCCCGGGTTGCCGCGGAAGTCCGTCCAGACCGGGTGCAGGCGGAAGTCCGCGCCCACCGCCGCCGCCGTGTAGTCGCCGATGAACACGCCCTGGAGCTCCTTGCCCGTCTCCGCTCCCGTCGAGACGAACTGGACCTGCGGGTTCGCCGTCTGCGTCGTGATCCGCCGGAGCGGGGACAAGCGGTCGCCCCAGCCGGTCGCGTACGCGTAGTCCAGACCGATGCCGTTCGGGTCGTACGCGCGCGTGTACGACGTCACCGCGACTCGGCCGCCGAACGCCGCCACCGCCGGGAACACCTCGTCCGCTCCCGAGCCGACCTTCACCGGCTTCGACCAGCCGTGGCGGCCGTCCGAGCCGCTCAGGAACGCGTCGCCGTTCGTCTTCACCGACTCGCCGTCGCGGTACGTGCCGTTGCGGTCGTCCGCCCAGGTCACCCACAGGTGGTCCGTGACGCGGTCGTACGTCAGCTGCGGGAAGCTGTTGACGCGGAAGTTCTCGCCGGTCAGCGCGTTGTTGGCGACGTCTTCGTTCACCGGGAAGTCGAAGTCGAGACCCACCTCGGTGTGCCGGAACGTCCGGCCGCCGTCGCGGGACGTCGCCACGACCACCGCGTCGTGGTCGGCCGGCTGGTTGCACGCGGCCGTCGCGCACACCGACGTCTCGTACGCCACCTGCAGCGTCCCGTCGCGGGTCACCACCGGGTTCGAGCCACTGCCGAACGGCGTGATCCCGCCGTGGAAGCCGGTCAGCGACGGCGAAATCCGGCGCATCGGCGACCACGTCCGGCCGAAGTCGCGGGACTTCGACAGCACGATCGGTGATTCGACGAACGCACCGGACGCGTCGTAGGTGAACTGCGTCCAGGTCACGTAGACGTCGCCGGACACCGGGTCGGCGGCGATCCACTCCTTGTCGTTGAAGATGTTCGTCGGCGTCGGCGTGCCCGCCGGGGTGACGCCGTCGAGGTGCAGGATCGCCGGGTCGCCGAAGCTGCGGCCGCCGTCGTGGGACACCGACACCGCGATGCCGCTGGCCAGCTGCTGGTCGTCCGGCACCGCGGCCCGGCTGAACACCAGCGTCGCGTAGTACACCGTGTTGTGCGGCCCGAAGGCGATCGCCGGGTCACCGGCGGCGTCCATGTAGGACAGTGGCGCGGCCGCGCCGGTCGGGTAGTCCAGATGCGGCAGCTGGACGTTCGCCCAGGTCCGTCCGCCGTCGAACGACGTGTAGGCGAAGCCGCCGGAGTCGTTGCGCGACTCGCGCGTGTTGTACAGCCGGTAGTCGTTCGACCCGGCGACGATGTTGCGCGGGTTCTCCGGGTTGACGGCGACGGTGGTTTCGTTCTGGGCCGTGCTGCAGCCGGTCTGGCTGCCGGTCGGCACGATGGTGTCGCCGTCGATGACGTCGGTGTTCGGCGCCAGCGGCCGATAGGGGTTCGGCTTGCCGATGTAGGTCTGGCAGAGCGCGGACAGCGCGGGGTTGTCGCCGTCCTCCTCTTCCTCCTCGGCGAACTGCTCCTTGAGCAGCGGATTCGGCACGTCGTGCCGGGCCTCCTCAGCGAGCCGCTGCTTGCCGACGTGCGGATTCACCGGCAGCGGCGAGCCCCCGGCGGCGGCGTGCGCGGCGGGCGCGAGGACGAGGGGCAGGAGCAGCGCGGTGCAGACGGCGAAGATTCTCCGTCTTGCGGACGAAACACCCAAGGACATCGGAAAGTCCTTTCCAGGAAGGTCTCCAGCCGACCCAGGCTTGTCTCGCCGCGGAACGCGGTCAACCGACGGAAGTTCGAAGTCGGACATTCCGGCTTTTCGGTAATTGGCAACAATGATCGACTACGGCCCGGACGCGCGGAAGTGGCTGGAGGTCGCCCGGGTGTTCCTCTAGGCCAACGCGTCGTCGATGGCCTTCGTGATGCGCTTGAGCGACACCGGGTGCGCCGTCCCCAAAGTCTGGGCGAAGAACGACACCCGCAGCTCTTCGATCATCCACCGCACCTCGTTCAACGCCGGCGACGACGTCCCCGGCGGCAGCGACGCGACCGCGTCGGCGTACTCGCCTTCGATCCACGCGATGTCCGCCGTCCGCTGCAGGTCACGCGTCGGCTCGGTCGGCAGCTTCTCCAGCCGCCGCGTAATCCCCTGCAGGTACCGCACGACGTGGCGCAGCCGCCCGGCGCCGGTCGCCGTCACGAAGCCCGGGTACACCAAGCCGGTCAGCTGGGCGCGGATGTCGGCCAGCGACTCCGCGGGACCCCGAGCCGACGGCAGGGCCACCTCGACGTCGTTCGCCGCGCGGAGGATCTTTTCCACGTCGGTCAGGACGTCCAGCACCACCGGGTGCAGGCCCGCCCGGACCTTCTCCAGCAGCACCTTGAAGCCGGTCTCGTCGAACACCGGTCCGCCGCCGGCCGCCATCAGGGCGTCCACCGCGCAGTCCACGCAGTCCTCGAGCAGGGCCGCCACACTGCCGTGCGGGTTGCGGTTCAGCACCAGCTTCGACGAGTTGGACAGCGACCGCGTGATGAACTTCATCGGCGAGTTCAGGTTCAGCCGCAGCATCCGCCGGGTGCCCGCCCACATCGCGTGTTCCTGCTCGGCCGGGGTGTCCAGCAGCCGCACGGCCACCGAAGCACCCTCGTCCACCAGCGCCGGGTACGCCTTGACGTCGTGGCCGCGCTGCTTCGACTCGAACACCGGCGGCAGCGACCCGAACGACGGCTTCGTCAGGCCCGCCTTCTCCAGCGTGTTGGCCGCCTTCGAAATGGTCTCGCGGACCTTCGGGGCCAGCCGCCGCTGCAGCTCCGACACGTCCTTGCCCTCGGCAACGCGCTTGCCGCGCTCGTCCACGACCCGGAACGTCATCTTCAGGTGCTCCGGCACCGAAGAGAGGTCCCAGTCCGCGTACGGGACCGTGATCCCGCGCAGCGCCCGCAGCTCGCGCCCGAGGACCTCCAGCAGGGGACCGTCCGAAGGGGACACTCGCGAAAGGACGTCCCGGGCGGTGTCCGGCGCCGGGACGAAGTTGCGGCGCAACGCCTTCGGCAGCGACTTGATCAGCTGCGTCACCAGCTCCGCGCGCAGACCCGGCACCTGCCAGTCGAACCCGTCCGGCGTCACCTGGTTGAGCACCGGCAGCGGGACGTGCACGGTGACACCGTCGGCGTCCGCACCCGGTTCGAACTGGTAGGTCAGCTTGAAGACCTGCGTGCCCTGGGTCCACGAGTCCGGGTAGTCGCCCTCGCGGACGCCGCCCGCGGTCTCGTTGATGAGCATGGACTTCTCGAACGAGAGCAGGTCCGGCTGCTCGTGGCGCGCCTTCTTCCACCAGCTGTCGAAGTGGCGCACCGAGACGACGTCCGCCGGGACCCGCGCGTCGTAGAACTCGTAGAGCGTCTGATCGTCCACCAGGATGTCCCGCCGCCGCGCGCGGTTTTCGAGGTCCTCGACCTCCTCCAGCAGCGCCCGGTTCTCGGCGAAGAAGTGGTGGCGCGTCTGCCAGTCCCCTTCGACGAGCGCGTGCCGGATGAACAGCGCCCGCGACATCTCGGGGTCGATCCGGCCGTAGTTGACGCGGCGGTCGGCGATCAGCGGGACACCGTACAGCGTCACCTTCTCGGTCGCGATCACCGCACCCTGCTTGCGTTCCCAGTGCGGCTCGGAATACGACCGCTTCACGACGTGCTGGGCCAGCGGCTCGACCCACTCGGGTTCGATGCGCGCGTTGACCCGCGCCCACAGCCGGGACGTCTCGACCAGCTCCGCCGACATCACCCAGCGCGGCTGCTTCTTGAACAGCGTCGACCCCGGGAACACGCCGAACCGGGCGCCGCGCGCGCCCAGGTAGTCGCCCTTGGCCGGGTCCTTGAGCCCGATGTGCGACAGCAGCCCGGCGATCAGCGAGGTGTGCACGCGCTGCGGGTCGACCGGGGCGGTGTTCGTGTTCAGCGAGATGCCGAGCGGCTTGGCCAGCTGGCGCAGCTGGCTGAAGATGTCCTGCCACTCGCGCAGCCGCAGGTAGTTCAGGTACTCGGTGCGGCACATGCGCCGGAACTGGTTGCCGGACAGGGCCTTCTGCTGCTCGGCGACGTACTCCCAGAGGTTCAGGTAGGCCAGGAAGTCCGACGTCGGGTCGGCGAACCGCGCGTGCTGGGCGTCGGCCGCCTGCTGCTTCTCGGCCGGCCGCTCGCGCGGGTCCTGGATGGACAGCGCAGCCGCGATGATCATCACTTCGCGGACGCAGCCGTTCTTCGCCGCTTCCAGGACCATCCGGCCCATCCGCGGGTCGACCGGCAGCTGCGCGAGCTTGCGGCCGATGTCGGTGAGGCTGCGGTCGGAACTCGTCGAGGAGAACGCGCCCAGCTCCTGCAGCAGGCCGATGCCGTCGCTGACCTGGCGGCGGTCCGGCGGCTCGACGAACGGGAACGCGGCGATGTCGCCGAGATTCAGCGACGTCATCTGCAGGATGACCGAGGCGAGGTTGGTCCGCAGGATCTCCGGATCGGTGAACTCGGGCCGGCTCTCGAAGTCCTCTTCGGAGTACAGCCGGATGCAGATGCCGTCGGACGTCCGGCCGCAGCGGCCCTTGCGCTGGTTCGCCGACGCCTGCGACACCGGTTCGATCGGCAGCCGCTGCACCTTGGTCCGGTGGCTGTAGCGGGAGATCCGCGCGGTCCCCGGGTCGACGACGTACTTGATGCCCGGCACGGTCAGCGACGTCTCGGCGACGTTCGTCGCGAGCACCACGCGGCGCCCGGTGTGGGACTGGAAGATGCGCTGCTGCTCGGCCGACGACAGCCGCGCGTACAGCGGCAGCACCTCGGTGTTGCGCAGATTCGCCCGGTTCAGCACGTCGGCCGTGTCCCGGATTTCGCGCTCGCCGGACAGGAACACCAGGATGTCGCCGGGGCCTTCGGCGCACAGCTCCTCGACGGCGTCGAGGATGCCCTGCGTCTGGTCCCGCTCGTCGGCGTCCTCGGCGGGGTCGTCGGGGTCGACGAGCGGCCGGTAGCGCACCTCGACCGGGTACGTCCGGCCGGACACCTCGACGATCGGCGCGTCGTCGAAGTGCTTCGAGAACCGCTCCGGGTCGATCGTCGCCGAGGTGATGATGATCTTGAGGTCGGGGCGGCGCGGCAGCAGCTGCTTGAGGTAGCCGAGGATGAAGTCGATGTTGAGGCTGCGCTCGTGGGCCTCGTCGATGATCAGCGTGTCGTACTGGCGCAGGGACCGGTCGGTCTGGATCTCGGCCAGCAGGATGCCGTCGGTCATCAGCTTGACCAGCGTGTCCTGGCCGGACTGGTCGGTGAACCGGACCTTGTAGCCGACGGCGTCGCCGAGCTCGGTGTGCAGTTCGCTCGCGATCCGGTCGGCGACCGTGCGCGCGGCCAGCCGCCGCGGCTGGGTGTGCCCGATCTGGCCGCGGATGCCGCGGCCGAGCTCCAGGCAGATCTTCGGCAGCTGGGTGGTCTTGCCGGAGCCGGTCTCGCCCGCGACGATCACCACCTGGTGCTTGCCGATGGCCTCGGCGATCTCGTCCTTGAGCCTGCTGACCGGCAGCTCTTGCGGGTATTCGATCTTGGGCACGCTCTCGCGCCGCGACTGGACGCGCAGCTCGGCCTTCTCGACGTCGGCGGCGATCTGGGCGAGGGCGGAGTCGCGGTTGCGGGCTTTGCGGGCGCCTTCGAGCCGCCGGCGCAGCCGCTGCTCGTCGCGCGGCATGAGCTCGGGCAGGCGCGCTCGCAGCGCGGTGAAGGGGGATGGCTCGGACATTCTTGGTCCCAGGATAGCCGTGCGTGACGAACCGGGCCTCCGAATATCCCCGGCGCGTGACCGGGCGCACCTCCCGAGGCGCTCGGGGAGAGCCGTCAGGTCCGCTGCAGCGAGTCCGGGCCCAGGTCGGCGAGCGTGCGGTGGCCGGACAACCCCATGGTCAGGTCGAAGTCCGCCAGCAGGCTGCGCAGGACGTGCCGGACGCCGTCCTCGCCCGCGTGGGCGAGGCCGTACACCCACGGACGGCCGACCAGGACCGCCCGGGCGCCGAGGGCGATCGCCTTCAGCACGTCGGCGCCGGTGCGGACGCCCGAGTCGAACAGCACCTCCACGCGGTCGCCGACCGCCGCGACGATGCCCGGGAGCGCCTCCAGCGCGCCGATCGCGCCGTCGACCTGGCGGCCGCCGTGGTTGGAGACCACGATGCCGTCCACGCCCGCCTCGGCCGCGCGGCGCGCGTCGGCGACGTGCTGGATGCCCTTGAGCACGATCGGGCCGTCCCAGTGCTCGCGCAGGAACGGCAGCTGGTCCCATGTCCGGTCGGTGCCGGTGAGCATGCCGATCCAGCGCAGGATCGCCATGTTCAGGTCCTCTTCCGGGGTCTTCTCCAGCAGGCCGCGGAACACCGGGTCGGTGAACGGGACCGCGCAGCCCTCGCCCTTCAGGAACGGCAGGTACGCCTGGTCCAGATCGGACGGTCGCCACGCCAGCGTCCACGTGTCGAGGGTGACGACCAGCGCCGTGTAGCCCGCGTTCTTCGCCCGGGTCAGCAGGCTCGCGCAGACGTCGGCGTCGCCGGGCCAGTACAGCTGGAACCAGCGCGGGCCGTCGCCGTTGGCCGCGGCGACGTCCTCGATGCCGGTCGACGACGCCGTGGACAGGATGAACGGCAGGCCGACCGACGCGGCGGCGCGGGCGGTCGCCGGCTCGGCGTCCGGGTGGACGATCGACTGGACGCCGACCGGTGCGACGGCCACCGGAGCCGGCAGCCGGGTGCCGAGCACGGTCGTGGCCAGGTCGCGGTCGGTGGCACCGGTCAGCATCCGGGGCACGACCCGCCAGCGGTCGAACGCCTCGCGGTTGGCGCGGGCCGTGGCGCCGGAGCCCGCCGCGCCCGCGACATAGGAGAACGGCCCGGGCGCCATGATCTCGCGCGCCGACGCTTCGAGCTTCGTCGCGTCGGTCGAGCACGGCGGCAGCTGACCACCGAGTCCCTGCAGGTAGATCTCGTTCTGGTAGCTGCCGAAGCGTTCGGTCACGGTTGCCTCCTCGCGTTCGAGGGGGCACTGTACCCGCCGGTAGTTCACCCGGCGCCGGGATGTGACCGGCGGGTAACCTGAGCGCGCCGGCCGCCCAGCGAAGGAGCAGACATGCGCGCGTACGACGTGGTCCTGTTCGGCGCCACCGGGTTCACCGGCGGCCTGACCGCCGAGTACCTGGCCCGCCACGCGCCCGCGGACCTGCGCTGGGCGCTGGCCGGGCGCAACCGCGGCAAGCTCGAAGCGGTCCGGGCCCTGCTCACCGAGATCGACGACCGGTTCGCCGCGCTCGACCTGCTCGTCGCCGACTCCGCCGACTCCGCGTCGCTGGTCGCCGTCGCGGAGGCCACGAAGGTGGTGATCACGACCGTCGGCCCGTACCTGACGCACGGCGAGCCGCTGGTGGCGGCGTGCGCCGAGGCGGGCACCGACTACGTCGACCTGACCGGCGAGCCCGAGTTCGTCGACCGGATGTACCTGGCGCACGACCGGCGCGCCCGCGAGACCGGCGCGCGGCTGGTGCACGCGTGCGGGTTCGACTCCATCCCGCACGACCTCGGCGCGTGGTTCACCGTGCGGCAGCTGCCCGAAGGCGTGCCGCTCAAGCTCGACGGGTACGTCCGGGCCGGCGGGGTGCCCTCCGGCGGCACGTTCCTGAGCGCGCTGACCATCATGTCCCGGCTGCCGGCCGGGGCCCGCGTCGCGAAGGAACGCGCGGCCGCCGAGCCGCGGCCGGCCGGGCGGTTCGCGCGCGCCCCGCTCGGGCGCCCGCACCGGGTCGCCGACCCGGGCTGGTGGGCGGTGCCGCTGCCGACGATCGACGCCGAGGTCGTCCGCCGGTCGGCCGCCGCGTCGGAGCGCTACGGGCCGGACTTCACCTACCGGCACTTCGCCGCGGTGAAGCACCTGCCGATCCTGGCCGGCGGCGTGGCCGGTGCAGGCGCGCTGTTCGCCGCGGCGCAGATCCCGCCCGCCCGGCGGGCGCTCTCGCGGCTGCTCGAACCCGGCAGCGGGCCGAGCCCCGAGCGCCGCGCGAGGTCGTGGTTCTCCGTGCGGTTCGTCGGCGAAGGCGGGGGCTCGCGGGTGGTGACGGAGGTGTCCGGCGGCGACCCGGGCTACGACGAGACGGCGAAGATGCTGGCGGAGTCGGCACTGTGCCTGGCAACCGACGACCTCCCGGAAACGGCGGGCCAGGTGACGACGGCGACCGCGATGGGCGGCGCGCTCGTGGACCGGCTCACCAAGGCGGGAATCCGCTTCACCACCCTCGTGAGTGGTAAGGAGGGTTAGAACCCTCCTTACCACTCACGAGGCTTTTCACGCTTTCACAGTGAAGTGGCGTGAAATTCCGCTGCTGTGATGAATCTTCTGACGGTCCTGCTCCGCCGTTAGCGTCGATCGGGTTCTCCCCTTCCCCATCGCGTTTTCCAAGGAGCGTCATGAGATTGCCGCAACGGTTCGCCGCGCTCGGCGGGGCGACGGCGGCGGGCATGGTGGTCGTCGGCATCGCCGTCGCCGCGCCCGCGCAGCCCGCCCCCGAACCACCGCCGTCCGCCGCGCAGGCCCAGGCCAACGCCACCGGGGCCGCCGCCGGCCTGGTCAACGCCCGGCCCGCGGCCCTGCACGCCGGGAAGCACGACAAGTTCGTCCAGCGGGACGTGCGGTCGGCGGCCGGGCTGTCGTACGTCGTCTACGACCGCACCTACGACGGCCTGCCCGTGATCGGCGGCGACCTGGTCATCGCCACCGACGCCGCCGGCACGGTGAAGACCACTTCGGTCGCGCAGCAACAGGCGCTCGGCGACCTCGACGTCCACGGCGCCAAGCTGTCCGCCGCGCAGGCCGATGCCGTGGCGCGCACGCAGCTTCGCGGGCCGAAGAGCCTGCCGGGCGGGAAGCTCGTCGTCGTCGCCGACGGCAGCGGACGACTCGCGTACGAGAGCAACGTCGAGGGCAGCGACGAGCACGGCGAGCCGAGCAGCCTGAGCGTCTACGTCGACGCCGTGGACGGGCGCGTGCTGCGGACCGTCCAGCACCTCGCGGCGGGCACCGGCACCGGCAAGTGGAACGGCCCGGCGCCGCTGCCGCTGAACACGACGAAGTCCGGCAGCACGTACTCGATGGCCGACCCGAACACGCCGAACCTCGACTGCCGCAACTACAGCAGCGACTCCGTCCTCACCGGGCCGGACGACAGCTGGGGCAACGGCACCGGCACGAACATCGAAACCGGCTGCGCCGACGCGCTGTTCGTCGCCCAGACCGAGAAGAAGATGCTCTCGGAATGGGTGGGCCGCAACGGGTTCACCGGCAACGGCGGCGCGTGGAAGATCCGCGTCGGGCTCGACGACGAGAACGCGTACTACTACAACTCCCGGCCCGCGTACGTGAACCTCGGTCACAACCCGAGCGGGGAATGGGTGGGCTCGCTCGACATCCTCGGCCACGAAATGGGCCACGGCATCGACGACTACTCCGGGTCCGGCGGCTTCTCCGGCGGCGGCACGCAGGAGTTCATCGCGGACACGTTCGGCACGGCGACGGAGTTCTACGCGAACGAGCCGTCGCAGTACGACCCGCCGGACTACGCGATCGGCGAGGAGGTCAACCTGGTCGGCACGGGCGCGATCCGGTACATGTACGACCCGTCGAAGGTCGGCGACCCGAACTGCTACTCCAGCTCCACGCCGAACGCGGAGGTGCACAAGGCGGCCGGCCCCGGCGACCACTGGTTCTACCTGCTGGCCGAGGGCAGCAACCCGACGAACGGGCAGCCGACGAGCTCGACGTGCAACAGCAGCACCGTGGCCGGCATCGGCATCCGCAAGGCGATCAACATCATGCACGGCGCCGTGCAGCTGAAGACGTCGGGCAGCAGCTACCTGCGTTACCGGACGTGGACGCTGCAGGCCGCGAAGAACCTGTACCCGAACAGCTGCGCCGAGTTCGACGCCGTGAAGGCGGCGTGGAACGCGGTGAGCGTCCCGGCGCAGTCCGGCGACCCGACGTGCAGCGGGACACCGACGACCACGCCGACCACGCCGACCACGCCGCCGACGTCCACCACTCCCCCGGGCGGGTGCAGCGGGCAGCTGGTGCAGAACCCGGGCTTCGAGTCCGGCCCGGCGTCCTGGTCCGATCCGAACACCACGATCGGCCAGTGGGGCAACCAGGCGCCGGCGCGCTCGGGCACCTACGACTCCTGGCTCGGCGGCTGGGGCTCGGCGCACACCGACACGCTCACGCAGTCCGTCACCATCCCGGCCGGCTGCAAGGCGAGCCTGACGTTCTGGCTGCGCGTGTGGACGGCCGAGACCGAGAACGTCGCCTACGACAAGCTCGTCGTGTCCGCCGGTTCGGCGACGCTGGCGACGTACTCGAACCTCGACCGCAACTCGGCCTACGTCCAGAAGACGCTCGACCTGTCTTCGTACGCGGGCCAGACGGTGACCGTGAAGTTCGCCGGGACGGAGGACCAGTCGCTGCAGACGTCGTTCGCCGTCGACGACACCGGGGTCACCGTCAGCTGACCCCCACGGGGCCTGCCACCTACTTTGGTGGCAGGCCTCGTTGCGCCCGGTGCGTCCGGTATTCATGCTTACCCGAATGGAAGCGTTCTCCGCGTCGGTCCCGTTCGCCGAGGCCTTCGACTCGGCGATCCGGCAGCGCGAGCTGGGCCTGGAGGCCCTGCAACGGCGGATGGCGATGCGGGGCGCCCAGGTCAGCCTGGCCACGCTCAGCTACTGGCGCCGGGGCCGCCGGCACCCGGAGGGCCGGCGCTCGCTGCACGCGGTGAGCGTCGCCGAAAGCTGCCTCGGCCTGCCCGCGGACGCGCTGACCAGCCTGGTGACGCGGCCGCGGGTGCGCCGGGCGGAGCCGTGGCCGGGCGGCGTCAGCCTGGCCAGCGCACTCGGCTCCGAGCCGACGGACCTGGCCGCCTGCGAGGGCATCGACCTCGACGGCAACGCCCGGCTGGCGCTGGTGTCGGTGCACCAGCGGGCGACGCTGGGCCCGGACCGGACCGAGCGATCGGTGCGCACGGAGCTGGTGGTGACCAGCCGCGCGGACGGCGTCGACCGCTGGGTGTCGTTCTTCCGCCCCCAGACCGGCGGTGGCCACCGGCCGGTGCTGCGCTCGGCGCACTGCTGCCGCCCGGGCCGCGTCCGCCGGGACGCGGTGTCCGAGCTGGTGGCGTTGGAGCTGCGCTTCGACTACCCGCTGCGGGCGGGCGAGACGTACGTGTTCGACTTCGAGTTCGCTTACGACGGAACACCACCGGAGACGAGCTACCTGCAGTTCGGCGTGCGGGCACCGGCCCGCCAGCTGGTGCTGCAGGCGTGCTTCGACCCGGCGGCGGTGCCGGTGCGGTGCTATCGCTACAACGCTTCGCCTGCGCGGCCGGAGCTGCCGGTGGGGCCGAGTTCGACGAGCCACATCGCGGTACTGGACGCGCAACCGGGCGTCTACGGGATGTGCTGGGAGTGGGACTGAACCTGCACCGCCACGCGAGTCACGTAGGCCGCGCGGGCTTGCGGGTCCAGTTCCTTCAAAGCCCGGTCGCTTTGCGTGCTTGGCCATCACCGGCTCGGGGTCAGCGCGGCCAGGATGTCCCAGCCGCCGAGCCAACGCGGGACGACGGTCTCCGCTTTCCGGGTCCGGAGGGTGCCGGCGATGGCTTTCGCCACGTCTTAAGGGTCCACTGTGGGCAGTGCCCCGCCCAGCCGGACGCCAGCTCGGTGCGGACGGCGCTCGGCAGGACCGCGCTGACGCTGACGCCGGTCGCCGCGTACTCGCGCCGCACCGCCGCGGTCAGGCCGACCGCGGCGAACTTGCTCGCGTTGTAGACGGCCATGCCGGGCAGCGGGATCTTCCCGGCCATCGAGGCCACGTTCACCACGTGCCCGCGGCCGCGCGCGATCATCCCCGGCAGCACCGAGCGCAGCCCGTGGACCAGCCCCTGCACGTTGATCGCACTGACCCGACCGCACGCATTCCCTTGCGAACAAGCCACGGACGGATCCGGAGCTGCACCGCGCGCAGAGCCCTGCACACCGCCCCTCACCGGCCGAAAAGCGGCCCCCACCCTCTCCGGGGGGCGTCCCTGGTCCAGCTTATCGGGACTTGGTCGCCCAAAAGAGTGGCGCGGCGAATCTGTGGACAACTCGGCACCTGTGGATGGCTCAGTTGCCTTTCTCCGCTCGGTGCGGTAGCCGCTGCCCCGAGCAGCACACTAACGACCCGCGTGCACCCCGCCGATCTCGTAATCCGCCTCGTCGAACGCACCCACCTGCGACCGCAACCGTCCCGTTGAGAACGGCCAGCTGAAGCTGTTGCGGCCGTTGACGTCCGTGTAGTAGCTCGAGCACCCACCCGACTGGTACACCGTCCCCGGCAGGGCCGCCTGGACCTCCGCGTTGAACGCCTCCTGCACCGACGGACGCACCGACAGCGACGTGCCCTCCGTCCTCAACGTCCGGGTCACCGCCGCCACCGTGTGCCGCAGCTGGGCCTCGACGATCGTGAACGCCGACGAGTGCCCGGTGCCGAGGCTCGGCCCCAGCAGCAGGTACAGGTTCGGGAACCCCGCCACCGTCGTCCCCACATACGCCTGTGGGCTGCCCTTCCAGTGGTCGTCGAGGCTGCGGCCGTCGGCGTCGAACACCCGGGCCGACACCGGCATGTCGAGGATGTGGAAGCCGGTGCCGAAGATGATCGCGTCGACCTCGGCGCTCGAACCGTCCGCGCCCAGCACGTGCGAACCCCGGACCGAGCGCACCGCCGTCGGGTGGACGTCCACGTGGGACCGCGTCAGCGACCGGTAGTAGGTGTTCGACATCAGCAGGCGCTTGCAGCCGAGCGTGTAGTCCGGGGTCAACGCCCTCCGCAAATCAGCGTCCCGGACCGCGAGCCGCAGGTGCGCGAGGCCGATCTTCTGCACCTGCCGCAGCAGCCACGGGTGCCGGAAGCCGAACCCGAGCGTCTCCATCAGGCCGTATTCGGCGCCGCGCAGAGCACGCTGCAGCGCCGGGAACCGCCTCAGCAGGAACCGTTCGACGCCCGGGACCGGGTGGTCCGGTTTGGGCAGGACCCACTGCGCGGTGCGCTGGAACAGGTGCAGCCGGCCCACCCGCGGCACGATCTCCGGGACGAACTGGACCGCGGACGCGCCGGTGCCGATCACCGCGACCCGCTTGCCGGTCAGGTCGTAGCCGTGGTTCCAGCGCGCGGAGTGGAAGACCTCGCCCGGGAAGCCGGCGAGCCCCGGCAGGTCCGGGATCAGCGGTTCGTGCCAGGGACCGGTGCCCGCGACCAGGATCCGCGCGGTGTAGGGACCCTGTGACGTCTCCAGCTCCCACCGCGCGTCCCGGCGGTTCCACTGGGCGCGCGTCACCTCGACGCCGTAGCGGATCTTCCCGGTGACGCCGAAGCGCGCGGCCGTGTCCTGCAGGTAGGCCCGGATCTCGGCCTGGCCGGCGAACGCGCGCGTCCACTCGGGATTGGGCGCGAACGAGTACGAGTACAGCGCGGACGGGACGTCGCAGGCGCAACCCGGGTAGGTGTTGTCGCGCCAGGTCCCGCCGAGCGCGTCGGCCTTCTCCAGCACGGCGAGGTCGGCGACGCCGGCCTGGGTGAGGCGGATGGCCGCCCCCAGCCCCGATGCCCCGGCACCGACGACGAGGACCGCGAAGTCGTGTTGTTCCATTTTCGGAGACTAGCAGTATCTGAAAACCAGCGGTACCCCGATTCCGGGGTTCGCTAAAGTGGCCGGCATGGCCCGACTCACCCGCGCGGAAAGCCAGGCGCGCACCCGCGAGCAGCTGATCGAGACCGCCAAGCTGCTCTTCCTGCGCGACGGCTACTCGGTGACGTCGCTGGAGAAGGTCGCCGACGAGGCCGGGTACTCGAAGGGCGCGGTGTACTCGAACTTCCGCAGCAAGGACGAGCTTTGCCTGACGGTGCTCGACCGGATCCACGACGAGCAGGTCGCCCTGATCGCCGAAGCGCTGGCCGGCGCCGAGGGCGTCGAAGGGCTGCTCGCGGCGTTCCAGACGTGGGCCGAGCGCAGCATCGGCGACGAGGCCTGGACCGCCCTGGAAGTCGAGTTCGCGACGAACGCGCGTCGCGACCCGCACGTGCGCGCCGAGCTGGCCACGCGCGACAAGGCCATCCGCGACACCATCGCCGGCCTGCTCACCGGGTACGCCGAGCGGTTCGGGATCACGCTCCCGATGTCGGCCGACGACGCCGCGACGGCGTTGCTCAGCCTGGGCATCGGGCTCGGCGTCCAGCGCGCGATCGACCCGACGATCCCGGTGTCCGTGCTGCCGGACGTGATCCGGCTGTTCGCCGGGGTGCGCTGACCGTCCTTTGCGGACGCTCTTCGCCGAACCCTGCGCGGTGGTCTGGACCGTTCACGAACATGAACGAATTCCGCCTCTTGTGGAGCTTGCTGACTCTTCGCTACCGTGGCGCTACGCCGCAGCTCCACCCGCACCACCCGTACCCGCCGTGATCCGACGGCGCATCCCGCGGAAAGGGTCTCTTCCCCATGAGCAAGAAGTTGCGGCCGGTCCTCATCGGCACGCTCGGCGCCGCGTCCGTCGCGGCCCTCGTGATCACCACGCCCGCGTTCTCCTCGGCCGCTCCGGCGCCGGTCGCCGGTGCCTCGGTGCTCGCCGCCGGCGACCTTTCGGCCCCGGCGAAGAAGGAGATCGCGATGAAGCTGGTCTCCAGCGCGGAAAACTCGTCGCTGGACTGGAAGGCGCAGTACAAGTACATCGAAGACATCGGCGACGGCCGCGGGTACACCGCGGGCATCATCGGCTTCTGTTCCGGCACGGGCGACATGCTCGAGCTCGTCGAGGCCTACACGAACTCCGTGCCGAACAACCCGCTGGCGAAGTACCTCCCGGCGCTGCGCAAGGTGAACGGAACGGCCTCCCACGCGGGCCTGGGCTCGGCGTTCGAGAGCGCCTGGAAGCAGGCCGCGGCGACGACGGCGTTCCAGACCGCGCAGAACAACGAGCGCGACCGCGTCTACTTCAACCCGTCGGTGAACCAGGGCAAGTCGGACGGCTTGAGCAACCTCGGCCAGTTCGCGTACTACGACGCGATCGTGATGCACGGCCCCGGCGACAGCTCCGACAGCTTCGGCGGCATCCGCAAGGCCGCGATGAAGAAGGCGAAGACCCCCGCCCAGGGCGGCGACGAAGCGACGTACCTGAAGGCGTTCTTCGCGGCGCGCAAGGTGATCATGAAGCAGGAAGAAGCGCACGCGGACACGTCCCGGGTGGACACCGAGCAGCTGAAGTTCCTGAACGAGGGCAACTTCGACCTGCACACGCCGCTGAAGTGGAAGGTGTACGGCGACTCGTACACGATCAACTGAGCCGGGCTATCGGGTCAGGAGCGCATCCGCCGTGCGGGTGTTGAGGATGCGCTCCGGCCCGATTCCCGCCTTGATCGCCCGCTCGCAGCCGTAACCCAGCCAATCCAGCTGCCCCGGCGCGTGCGCGTCGCTGTCGATCGTGAAGTCGCACCCGATCTCCGCCGCCAGCCGCAACAGGCGCATCGGGGGGTCCAGCCGCTCCGGGCGTGAATTGATTTCCACCGCCACCCCGTTCTCGCGGCAGGCCGTGAAGACCGCTTCCGCGTCGAACTCCGACTCCGGACGCCCGCGCCCCACCACCAGGCGGCCCGTGCAGTGGCCCAGCACCCGGACGTGCGGGTTGCGGACCGCCGCCACCATCCGGCGTGTCATGTCCCGGGCCGGCATCCGCAGCTTCGAGTGCACGCTCGCCACCACGAAGTCCAGCTCCGCCAGCAGCTCCTCTTCCTGGTCGAGTGACCCGTCGTCGAGGATGTCGACCTCGATCCCGTGCAGCAACCGGAACGGGGCCATCAGCTCGTTGGCCTTCGCCACGATCTGCATCTGGGTCCGCAGCCGGTCCGGGGACAGCCCGTTCGCGACCGTCAGCCGCGGCGAGTGGTCGGTCAGCACCATGTACTCGTGGCCGAGGTCGCGGCCCGCCACCGCCATCTCGCCGATCGAACTGCCGCCGTCCGACCAGTCCGAATGGGTGTGGCAGTCGCCGCGCAACGCCGAGCGCAGCGGCTCGCCGTCCGGCAGCTCCTTCTCGACGATCTTCCCCCGGTACGCCGGATCACGGCCGGCGAGCGCGTCCTCGATCACCCCGGCGGTGGCCTTGCCAATGCCCGGCAACGACGTCAGCGTGCCGTTCTCCGCCATCTGCTTCAGCTTCTCGGCGCCGGTCTTGTCGACCGTCGCCGCCGCGTTGCGGAACGCGCGGACGCGGTAGGTCGGCTCCCCCGCGCGTTCGAGCTGGAACGCGATCTCCCGCAACGCCCATGCCGGATCCATGGGACCTGTCTACCCCCTCCGGGGCAGTTGGTGCAGCTTGACGTCCACCAGCGCGCCGTCGTCGACGCGGCAGGTCTGGTACGTGCAGTACGGCTGGCGGCGGCGGTCGGTCGGCGACCCCGGGTTGAGCAGGCGCAGCCCGGACGGCGCCACCGTGTCCCACGGGATGTGGCTGTGGCCGAAGACCAGCACGTCGGCGTCCGGGAACTGCGCGGCGCACCGCTGCTCGCGGCCCTGCTTGGCGCCCGTCTCGTGGATCAAGGCCAGCCGCACGCCCGCCAGCTCCGCGCGCGCGATCTCCGGCAGCCGGGCCCGCAGCGCCGGGCCGTCGTTGTTGCCGTACACGCCGATCAGCCGCTTGCTGCGCTCCTCGAGCTCGTCCAGCAGGGCGACCTCGACCCAGTCGCCCGCGTGCACGACGACGTCGGCGGCCTCGACCTCGGCCCACACCTGCGGCGGCAGCTCGCGGGCGCGGGCCGGCAGGTGGGTGTCCGAGATCAGCAGGAGCTTCATCCGATGGCCTTCAGCACCCGTTCCAGGAACCCGCCGATGTGGTCGCGCAGCAGCGCGGCCGCGCCCTCGGCGTCCCCCTTCTTCGCCGCCGCGAGGACCGCCTTGTGCTCGGTCCACTCCCTCTTCCAGCTCGGGTTGGCCTCCCAGCCGACGACGCTGATCAGCGCCGCGCGGTCCTTGAGGTCGTCGAGGATGCTGACCAGCAGCGGGTTGCCGCAGCCGGAGTAGAGGGCGCGGTGGAAGCGGCGGTTCAGCAGGCTCAGCGCGGCCTGGTCCTTGTCCGCGATCGCCGTCGACGCCTCCTTCAGCGCTTCGGCCGCGTCTTCCAGCAGCTCGGGGTCGTGCCGCTCCACGGTCCGCCGGACGGCTTCGGGCTCGAGCACCATCCGCACGTCGTAGACGGACTTCGCGAGCTCGGCGTCGACCGTGATCACCGACGCGCCCTTGTACGGGCTGAAGGTCACCAGCCCGGAGTTGGACAGCACCTTGAGCGCCTCGCGGACCGGGGTCTTCGACACGCCGAGCCGCGCGGCCAGCTCCGCTTCGACGAGCGGTTGACCGGGGACGAGTTCCCGGGTCAGGATGCCGCGGCGGATCTCCTCCAGGACCACTTCGGTCCGGGAGGCGGGCAGGCTGAACGTCCCGGTCATGGCGCGCTCCCTCGATCTGTGAACCCCAATTCAACCAGGCCCCTCGATCATATATCAGATGCCATACTGGATCCCATGAAGCGACCCGAGGAACTCCGCAGCCACCGGTGGTTCGGCGGCGACGAACTGCGCAACTTCAGCCACCGCGCCCGCAGCCGCCAGCTCGGCTACAACCCGGAAGAGCACCTCGGCAAACCCGTCATCGGCATCCTCAACACCTGGTCGGACATCAACCCCTGCCACATGCACCTGCGAGAACGCGCCGAGCAGGTCAAGCGCGGCGTCTGGCAGGCCGGCGGGTTCCCGCTGGAGTTCCCCGTCGCCACGCTGTCGGAGACCTACCAGAAGCCGACCCCGATGCTCTACCGCAACCTGCTGGCCATGGAGACCGAGGAGATCCTGCGGTCCTACCCGATCGACGGCGCCGTCCTGATGGGCGGCTGCGACAAGACGACCCCGGCGCTGCTGATGGGCGCGGCCACCGCGGGCCTGCCGGCCATCTTCGTCCCGGCCGGGCCGATGCTGCGCGGGCACTGGCGCAACGAGGTCCTCGGCAGCGGCACCGACATGTGGAAGTACTGGGACGACAAGCGCGCCGGGCTGATCGGCGACGCCGAAATGTCCGAATTGGAGCGAGGGCTGGCCCGCTCACCGGGGCACTGCATGACGATGGGGACGGCGTCCACCATGACCTCGGCCGCCGAGGTCCTCGGCGTGACCCTGCCGGGCGCGGCGTCGATCCCCGCCGTCGACTCGGCGCACCACCGGATGGCCGCGGCCAGCGGCGCGCGGATCGTCGGCATGGTCTGGGAGGACCTGACCATCACCCAGGTGCTCGACAAGCGCGCGTACGCCGACGCGATCACCACCGTGCTCGCGCTCGGCGGCTCGACCAACGCCGTGATCCACCTGATCGCGATGGCCGGCCGCAGCGGGATACCGGTCTCGCTCGCGGACTTCGACGCGATCGCCCGCCGCGTGCCGGTGCTGGCGAACATCCGGCCCGGCGGAGACTGGCTGATGGAGGACTTCTACTACGCCGGCGGCCTGCCCGGGCTGCTTTCCCGGCTGACCGACCTGCTGCACCCGGACCGGCTCACCGTCACCGGCCGGACCCTCGGCGAAAACCTCGCGAGCGCGCGCGTCCACAACGACGACGTCATCCGGCCACGGGACAACCCGGTCGCCGCCGAGGGCGGGGTCGCCGTGCTGCACGGGAACCTGGCGCCGTCGGGCGCGGTCATCAAGCACATCGCGGCCGAGGAGCACCTGCTGACGCACACCGGCCCGGCCGTCGTGTTCGAGAACTACCCCGACCTCAAGAAGCGGATCGACGACCCGGCGATCACCGCGGACTCGGTGCTGGTGCTGCGCGGCTCCGGCCCGCTCGGCGGCCCCGGCATGCCCGAGTACGGGATGCTGCCGATCCCCGCCCACCTGCTCGAACAGGGCATCCGGGACATGGTCCGGATCTCCGACGCGCGGATGAGCGGGACCAGCTACGGCGCCTGCGTGCTGCACGTCGCCCCCGAGTCGCACGTCGGCGGCCCCCTGGCCCTGGTCCGCGACGGCGACCTGATCACCTTGGACGTTCCTTCGCGGACCCTGCGGCTCGAGGTGTCCGATGCGGAACTCGAGCGGCGGCGTGCGGAATGGACCGCCCCGGCGCCGCGCTTCGAGCGGGGTTACGGCGCGCTCTACAGCGAACACATCACGCAGGCCGACGAAGGCTGCGACTTCGACTTCCTCGCACGGGCCGGCCACAACCCCGAACCCGACGCCCGCTGAGTCCAAGCCCGCACTTTCACTTGAAAGTGCGGCCCTGCCGGATCGTGACCGGTTTATCCCCCGTTAGGGCGAGTCGTACGGCTTGTCCGGGTGCCCCGTACGCTGTTCCCGTCACCGACGCAACCCGGTGCCGCGTCGAAGGGGTGGAGAGTTGCCGCACGAACCGCACTGGCCCGACTCGCACGGCGAGCAGACCGACGTCCTGCCGGTCGTCCGGCCCGAGCCGGAACCGGGTCCCGCCACCGCGAAGCGCTCCTTCCGCAAGGCCGGGCTGATCGCGGGCGGCGTCTTCGGCGTGCTGGTCGCGCTCTACGGGATCGACATCCTGATCAGCCAGGGCAGCGTCCCGCGCGGGGTGACCGTGGCCGGCGTCGACGTCGGCGGCATGGGCCGCGAGGCGGCCGAGCAGGAACTGCGCGGGAAGATCGAGCCGCGGCTGACACGCCCGCTCGCCGTCACCGCTGGCGAGTACCAGGGCACGCTGTCGCCGACGCTCGCCGGGCTGAAGCTCGACTGGCCGCAGACCCTCGACCAGGCCGGCGAGCAGCCGCTGAACCCCTTCACGCGCCTGTCGTCGCTGTTCTCCAGCCGCGAGGTCGGCGTGGTGAGCCACGCCGACCAGGCGAAGCTCACCGCCGCGCTGGAGACGCTGCGCGGCCAGGTCGACCGCGACCCGGTCGAGGGCACCGTGAAGTTCGAGGGCGCCGAGCCGGTCGCCGTCCCGCCGAAGACCGGGCAGAAGCTCGACGTGCCGGCCGCGTCCGCCGCCGTCGTCGAGAAGTGGGCGAGCGGGGAAACCCTGGCGCTGCCGGTGACCGGTACGCCGGTGCGCACCACGCCCGAAGGCGTCCAGGCGGCGCTCGACGGGTTCGCGCGGCCCGCCGTCTCCGGCCCGCTGGTGGTCAAGGGCGAAGGCAAGAACGCGACCGTGAAGCCGGAGGCGATCGCCGCGGCGATCACCTTCGAGCCCGCCGAGGGCGGCGGGCTGACGCCGAAGATCGACAACGCGAAGATCGCCGAAGCCGCCGGGCCGCAGCTGAAGTCCACCGAGAAGGAGGGCAAGGACGCGACCGTCGTCTTCGAGGGCGGCAAGCCCACGGTCGACCCCTCCACCGACGGCCGGACCGTCGACTGGGACCCCAGCCTCAAGCCGCTGCCCGACGTGCTGAAGAAGACCGACGGCCGCGAGGTGCCGGCCATCTACAAGGACAGCCCGGCGAAGGTGACCACCGAGCAGGCGAACCAGCTCGGCATCAAGGAGGTCGTCGGCGAGTTCACGACCCAGAAGTTCGCGGCCGACTCCGGGGTGAACATCCGGACCGTCGCCCAGAAGGTGAACGGCGCGATCGTCAAGCCCGGGGAAACCTTCAGCCTCAACGGTTTCACCGGCCCGCGCGGCACGGCCCAGGGTTACGTCGAAGCGGGCGTGATCAAGGACGGCGCCCCCGGCCGCGAGGTCGGCGGCGGCATCTCGCAGTTCGCGACCACGCTGTACAACGCGTCGTACTTCGCGGGCCTGAAGGACGCGGGGCACAAGGAGCACAGCTACTACATCAGCCGCTACCCCGCCGCGCGCGAGGCGACGGTGTTCCAGAACCCCAACGGTTCCAGCGTCATCGACCTCAAGTTCACCAACGACGCGCCGACCGGCATCGCGATCCAGACGATCTGGACGCCGTCGTCGATCACGGTGAAGCTGTGGGGCACCAAGCGCTACACCGTCGAGTCGATCGAGGGCGCGCAGACCAACCAGAGCGACCCGCCGACCAAGCCGGGGCCGGCCGAGAACTGCCACGCCTCGAACGGCGCGCAGGGGTTCACCACCAGCAACACCCGGGTGCTCAAGGACGCCGCCACCGGCCGCGAGGTCAGCCGTTCGACCCGGACCGTCCACTACAACCCGCAACCGAAAATCGTCTGCGGCGAAGGGCAGTGACCTCCTAACGGCCGTTCACGCTGGGCGTTCGCGGCGGTACCCTGAGTGCCCATGAGCGGGCGCGCGGTGGGTTTCCGGGACGTCCTCGCGGTGACCGAGTTCCGGGCGCTGTTCTCGGCGCAGCTGGTCTCGGTCACCGGTGACCAGCTGGCCCGGGTCGCGCTGTCGATCCTGGTGTACGACCGGACGAACTCGCCGGGCTGGGCCGCCCTGACCTACGCGCTGACGTTCCTGCCGGACCTCGTCGGCGGGCCGCTGCTGTCCGGCCTGGCCGACCGGTACCCGCCGCGGACGGTGATGGTCCTGGCGGACGTCCTGCGGGCGCTCGCGGTGGCCGCGATGGCGGCGCCGGCCCTCCCGCTCCCGGCGGTGGCGGCGCTGCTGGTCGGCGTCCAGCTGTTCAACCCGGTGTGGAGCTCCGCGCGGGCGGCGCTGCTGCCGCAGGTGCTGCCGGGCGAGACTTTCGTGCCCGGGATGGGCCTGCTGATGATGCTGGTGCAGGCGGGCCAGGTCGCCGGGTTCGCCCTCGGCGGGCTCCTGGTGGCGGCCCTGGGCACGGGGGGCGCCCTTATGGCGGACGCGGCGAGCTTCGCGGTTTCGGCCCTTTTCCTGGTCGCCGGCGTGGCACCGCGGCCGCCGGGCTCGACGGGAGTGCGCTGGTGGCGGCACATCAGAGCGGGCTGGACGGTGGTGGCCGGCGACCGGCGGCGGCTCGCCCTGGTGGCGCTGGGGTGCGTGTCGGGGATCTACATCGCGGGCGAGGCGATCGCGGCACCGTACGCCGCCGAGCTCGGCGGGGGTGCGGTGGTGGTCGGGCTCCTGCTGGGGGCGTTCGCGCTGGGGAACGTGGTCGGGATGGCGGCGCTGTCGCGCATCCCGCCGGCCCAGCGGGGCCCGCTGCTGGGACCGCTCGCGGTGCTGGCGTGCGCGGCGTTGGTGGGCTGCGTGCTGAAACCGGACCTGGTGGCCACGTTGGCGCTGTTCACGCTGTGCGGGGTGGCCAGTTCGTACAACTTGATCGCGAACACGACGTTCGTGCAGCTGACACCGGAGGCTCAGCGCGCCCAGGCGTTCGGGTTCGCGCTGACGGCGTTGCGCGTGTCGCAGGGGCTCGGCGTGGTGCTCGCGGGGCTGACGGCCGAGCGGGTGGCTCCGCACGGAGTGGTCGCCGGGGCGGGCGCGGTGGGCGTGGTGGCGGCGCTCGGCGCGGCCCGGCTGTGGCGGCGGGCACAACCGGATCCCCGGTGACCGGCGCGGAGGCCGGCCGGTCACCGGGCGCCGGTCAGGACTGCGTCCAGTCCGTGGGGATCCGGCGCGGGGTCCAGTCGGTGGGGCACTGCGCTGGCGAGACGCCGGGCCGGGTCCGATCCGTCGGGAGCTCGCGGACGGTCCAGTCGGTGGGCAGTTCGCGCGCGGTCCAGTCGGTCGGCAGCTGCCGCGGGGTCCAGTCGGTCGGGATCGCGCGGGTCCAGTCGGTGGGGAGCTGGCGCGTCCAGTCGGTCGGCCGCTGCGCGCGGCGGCGGGACGGGACGATGTTGGCGTTGGGCAGGAAGTGCGACATGATTTCTCCGATTCGTGAGGGATCTTGCACGGTGCGTGACCGAACGGTAGCCCGACCAGCCTAGTGACACACCGCGTTCATTCGATTACAGTGACGATTTCCGCGAAGGGTTCCGTCCTGGACAGAAGGGCGTTTCGTGGGATTGTCCGGGTCCCAAGGGCGAAAGCCCAGCTCAGAACGTCCACGATCAGGTATCCGAACGTGGGCGATGTGGAAGCTGGCCACTCCGGTGTTCGGCTATGTCCTCATCGTCGACGCCCTGGCGCTGATCGCGGTCGTCTCGACGGCCGCGCTGGTGCCGATCACCACCCAATCGCTGCTCTGGTGTGGACTGATCCTCGCCGGTGAAGTCGTGCACCTCGAAGCGGCGCAACGCATCGAGCGCATCCGCGAGCTGGCCGCCGACGGCCGGCCGCACATGCACCTGCAGTCGATCTGGATCTTCGCCGGGCTGCTCCTGCTGCCGCCGCCGTTGGCCACATTGGTCATCGTCGTGAGCTATGCCCATTCTTGGGTCCGCGTCTACAAACGGCGGGGTGTGATTCACCGGAAAGTGTTCTCCGGCGCGACGGTGATTCTCGCTTGCGCCGCCGCGGGGGCGGTGCTGTGGGCCGGCACCGGGCACGTGGCGCCCTACGTGCCGTACCTGGACGGCTTCGGCGGGATGCTCGCGCTGCTGACGTCCGGGATCGTCTACTTCGGCCTGAACTACGTGCTGGTGATCGTGGCGATCCTGATGAGCAACCCGGGCAAGCCGCCGCGGCAGGCGTTCGGCAACCCGTCCGACGTGCTGATCGTGCTGGCCGCGGTCGGCGTCGGCTGTGGGATCGCGCTGGTGATGACGGTCCGGCCGTGGCTGCTGCCGGTGCTCATGGTGACGCCGGTGGCGCTCCACATCGGCCTGCTGCTCCCCCAGTTCCAGGCGGCCGCGCGCACCGACTCCAAGACGGCGCTGCTCGCGCCGGAGTTCTGGGTCCAGCTGGCCCGCAATGAGCTCGCCCGCGCGGCGGAGCTGTCCTCGACGGCCGGCGTGCTGATGATCGACATCGACCACTTCAAGGCCATCGACGACGGCAACGGCCACCTGGCGGGCGACGAGGTCCTCCGCGCGGTCGCGGCGGCGATCCAGGGCTCGGTCCGCGGCGGCGACTACGTGGGCCGCTTCGGCGGCGACGAATTCGTGGTCCTCCTGCCGGGCACGACCAGCGCGGAGATCGCGTCCGTCGCGGACCGCATCCGCCGGGCGATCGCCCGGATCGAAGTGCCGGTCCCGGTGATCCGCCCGGGCAAGCCCGAGGTGATCAGCGGCCTGACGGCCTCGATCGGCGCGGCGGTGTACCCGGAAACGGCCACGGAGTACACGATCCTCCTCCAGGCCGCGGACGACGCGGTGTTCGAGGCCAAGGCGGGCGGCCGCGACCGCGTGGTCCTGGCGACCGCCCGCACCGAGCTCACCCGTCCGGAAATCCCCGACGCGCTCTGAGGCAGCGTCGCGAACAGCAGGACCCGGCAAGGAGGACGGAACCGGGAAGCTGACCCCGAGCAGGAGCCCCTCATGGATACGTTGCTACTCCTGACCGTGATCTTCGGCAGCGCGATTCTCGTGGCGGTGATCGCCGCCGCAGTTTCGGGCGGACCGAAAACCAGAGAGCCCGAGATCGAACCCGATACCTGGACCAGGGGCATCGTAGGCAAAAGGAATGATTACTTCGGCCCCAACTATGCGTTCCACCGGGTCACCTTCGATGTGGAGTTCACCGCAGCCGGCCGACGGAGGCGGGTCCAGATCTACGCGGACGACCTGAAACGCGGGTCCGCGGTTGATGTCGGCTACAACTCTTACCAGCCCGACAACCCCAGGGGGTACCGAGTTCACGGCTTCCGCACCTTTTGAACCACGAATGTGGCGTCCGCTGCGGCCGGCACACCGGACGCCACATCCAACACCCGCTGACCGCCTTATGGCAGCGTCGCCAGGGATTTCTCGAGGACCGCCTCGGACAGCTCGTCGTCCACAATATTCCCGGCCAAGTACGCGCCATACGCCGGCAAGTCCAGGTGAGCGTGGCCGCACAGGGCCGTCAGGATCACCTTCTCCTCGCCGGTTTCCTTGCACCGCAACGCTTCCCGGATGCACGCCGCGAGCGCGTGGGTCGGCTCCGGTGCCGGGATGATGCCCTCCGACCTCGCGAAGCGCACCCCCGCCGCGAAGCACTCCTGCTGGCCGATCGCGATCGCCTCGATCAGGCCGAGCTCGTAGATGTGCGAAATCAGCGGGGACATCCCGTGGTACCTCAGCCCGCCCGCGTGGATCGGGTCCGGGATGAACTCGTGGCCGAGCGTGTGCATCTTGAGCAACGGTGTCAGACCCGCCGTATCGCCGAAGTCGTAGGCGTACCTGCCTCGCGTCAGCGAAGGGCACGCGGCCGGCTCGACCGCGCGGATCACTGGGTTCATCCGGCCGGCCAGTTTCTCGCGCAGGAACGGGAAAGCGAGCCCGCCGAAGTTGGAGCCGCCGCCCGTGCAGCCGACCAGGATGTCCGGGGTGTCGCCCGCCAGCTCGAATTGGCGCAGTGCTTCTTCGCCGATCACCGTCTGGTGCAGCAGCACGTGGTTGAGCACGCTGCCCAGTGCGTACCGCGCGTCCGGGTCCTGCGCCGCCTGCTCGACGGCCTCGCTGATCGCGATGCCGAGGCTGCCGGTGGAATCCGGGTGCCGCTCGAGGATCGCGCGACCGGACTCGGTCAGCTCGGACGGGCTCGGGTGGACGGTCGCGCCGAACGTCTCCATCATCAGCTTGCGGTAGGGCTTCTGGTCGTAGGACGCCCGGACCTGCCAGACCTCGCACTCCAGCCCGTACTGGGCGCAGGCGAAGGCGAGCGCGCTCCCCCACTGGCCGGCGCCGGTCTCGGTGGTCAGCCGCGTGACGCCTTCGGCCGCGTTGTAGAACGCCTGCGGCACCGCGGTGTTCGGCTTGTGCGACCCGACCGGGCTGACCCCCTCGTACTTGTAGTAGATCCGCGCCGGCGTGCCCAGGGCCTTCTCCAGCCGGCGCGCCCGGAACAGCGGCGACGGGCGCCAGAGCCGGTAGACCTCCCGGACCTCCTCCGGGATGTCGACATAGCGATCAGTCGTCACTTCCTGGGCGATGAGCGCCTGCGGGAACAGCGGCGCGAGGTCCTCCGGCCCGACGGGCTCGCGCGTGCCGGGGTGCAGCGGCGGTGGCGGCGGCTCGGGCAGGTCGGGGATGACGTTGTACCACTGGGTGGGGAGATCGCTTTCGTCCAGGACGTATTTGGTCTGTTCAGCCATCACGCCTCCTTGGTCGGCACCTCAACTTAGGACGCTCCCGGCCGCTGAACCAGTACGGTGATCGGGTGACGAACCCGATGCTCGCCGACCTCCCGCTCTGGCACCCCCCGTCCGGCCGCGGCCCGGGTCTGGTGCTGGTCCAGGAGATCTTCGGCCTCGACGACTACCTGCGCTCGGTCGCGGCAGGCCTGGCCGCCACCGGGTACGTCGTGGCGGTGCCGGAACTCTTCTGGCGGACGGCGCCGGGCTGGTCCTCGACGCACGACGAAGCCGGGGTCGCGGCTTCGATGGCGGTCGCGGGCGCCTTCGACCCGGCGCTGGGGCTGGCGGACGTCCTGGCCACGGTCGCCCACCTGCGTTCGCTGCCGTCGGTGACCGGCGGCGTCGGCGTCCTGGGCTTCTGCCTGGGCGGCTCGCTGGCGTTCGCGGCGGCGGTCGAGGGCGAACCGGACGTGGCGGTCTCGTTCTACGGCTCGACGGTGGCGGCCGAGATCGACGGGCTTTCCCGGGTCGGGTGCCCGATCCAGTTCCACTTCGGCGGGCAGGACCCCTACATCCCGCGGTCCGATGTGGCCGTGGTGGAGGCAGCCGTCGCGGCACACCCGGGGGCGGAAATTCACGTGCAGGAGGAGGCCGGGCACGCCTTCCACAACAACGTGGCGCCGATGTTCCACCACCCCGAAGCGGCGGCCAGGGCCTGGGAGCTGACCACGGAGTTCCTGCGGCGGACCCTGCCGGCATGAAGACGGCGCTCTTCCGGGGCACGGACGGGCGCCCCGGAGTGCTCGTCGAGCTGGCCTTCCTGACGCTGTGGTTCCTGCTCTTCGCACGCCTCGACGCCGCCGTGGGCACGGACTTCGCGGTCGCCGACGCGAATGCGCAGGCGTTGCAGGCCATCGAACACCTGGCGCACCTCGACATCGAGCGGAGCGTGAACGGCTGGCTGGCCGGGCATCCGGTCGTCGCTCACCTGGCGGTGTACCTGTACCGGCTGTACTACGTGGTCGTCGCCGGCGTGCTGCTGTGGGTGTTCGTCCGGCACGCGGCGGTCTACCGTCACGTCCGCCGGACGATGGTCGCGATGACGGCCCTGGTCCTGCCGGTCTACTGGGCGGTGCCGATGTCGCCGCCGCGGTTCGCCCTGCCGGGTGCGACCGACATCGTGGCCAGGTACGACTTCCTGGGCGTGGAGAGCTGGACGCGGCCCACCCACTACACGGCGATGCCGAGCATGCACGTCGGCTGGTCGCTGTGGTGCGCGTATGCCGTGTGGACGGCGTTGCGGGGCACGCATCCACGCCTGGCGCTCCTGTCCTGGTTGTTCCCGGCGCTCATGGCGGCGGACGTCTTCGCCACCGGGAACCACTACGTCCTCGACGTCGCCGGCAGTGTCGCGCTGCTGACCGCCGCTGTTCTCGCCGCGACGCTGTGGGACCGTCTCACGGCGCCCCGCAGAACTTCCGCTCTGCTGCGAACGGATCCGCGGGAACCGTGACCCGGGTCCGGTGCCAGGCACCGGTCAGGTTGGCCCAGAAGCGGGGGAACGTCAGCGGTTCCCGGGTCGAACGCCGGATTTCCGCCAGGTCGCCGCAGCCGAGGGCGTGCCGCGCCGCGGCCACCTGTTCCGGCGTGACGGTGCCGGGCACGGCGAAGTTCCCCGACGGGTGGACGGGCGCCTCCGGGTCGGCGTAACCGGCGAGCAGCCAGGCGTTGCCGAGCGGCTTCGAGTGCCCCGGCTTGACCGTCGGGAGCTCGAACCGGGCGCCGATCGGATCGGCCAGGCCCCAGAAGTCGGCGATCGCGACGTCGGTGGGCGCCAGCACGCCGACCGTGCCGAGGTACACCCCGGCCACCACGACCCGGTCCACGCCGGACGGTGCGATCACGAGTTCGCCGTCGAGCCCGTGGTAGATCAGGGACCGCCGTCCGGCGCCGGCCTCGGACCGCACGACGTCCTGCAGCCGCTGGAGCTTCCGCACGAAGACCGCGGAATCCACCGGTGCCGGGCTGCCGGTCCACCCGACGTAGTACGCGCGTTCGTCATCGATGCCGGGTGTCGCCGCATACCGGCCCCACCCCGCGCAGAGGACGGCCCACAGCGCCACGGCGGCCACGAGCCTCTTCGACCGCGGGACGACGAGGACCGGCAGCAGGACGAGGAACAGCGCCGGGAGCGCCATGCGCGCGTGCATGTAGTCGCCGCCGACCTTCACCACGTACGCCAGGTGCAGCGTCCCCGCGACGACGGGGGTCAGTGCCACCACCGAGCCGGCCAGCCGGTACAGCAGCACGGCGACCACGGTCAGCGGCAGCCACAGCAGGGAGGGACCGGCGAAATCGGCGACGTAGGCGAATCCGCGTCCCCACAACGACTCTCCCGCGTTCTTCGTCAACGCGGGCATCGGGACGACGATGCCGTAGAAGCCCATCCGGAAGATCTGGTAGGCGACCGGCAGCGCGGCCGCCGCGCCGGCGGCGGCCAGCGTCAAGCGCCTGCCGGGCCGGACGCTCACCCACGCGGCAGCGAGGAAAACCACGGCGACCAGGGCCAGATCCGGCCGGACGAGCGGGCCGAGACCGATCGTGAACGCCGCGCCGAGGACGGCCTTCGCGGTCCCGGTCAGGCGGACGAAAAGCCACCAGCTCGCCGCGATCCAGAACGTGGTGAGCCCGGTTTCCAGACCCGAGGTCGCGTACTCCCAGACGGGCCGCAGTCCCAGCAGCACCAGGACACCGCAGGGCAGCAGCACCGAGGCGTGGCGCCGGCCGTGCAGCCGCCACGTGGCGTCGACCGCGAGGCCGAACCCGGCCGCGGTGAGCGCGAGACCGAGCACCCACGAGATCGCCGAGGTGTCCGGCTGTCCGAAGAGGAATCCGGCCAGTGCGAGCAGCCACTGCCAGAGCGCGCTGGTCGACGTTTCGACGCGCTCGCCGATGCTGTAGACCGGTCCGTTGCCCGCCAGGATCTGCTCGACCGCCCGCGTGAAGATCAACGCGTCGTCGCAGATCCAGCGCGTCGAGTAGCCCAGTACCGCGATCAGCGAAACCGCCGCCCAGACAACCGGCAGTTTCCCGCGGGTCGTCGTCGCGCGGCCGGCCACGGTACGTACGGTGGTGTCCACGGAAGTCCTTTGCTCTCCAGGGATTCTGGTTCCGAGGCTAGGAAAAGAACGTGCGCCGTCCGTGACGGAACCGCACGGCCTTGCCACGGTTGCGCACGAAACCGCCGGCCGGCGCCAGACGGACCTAGGATCGGTCCGAATTCGATCCGGGGAGGACTCATGAGACGGCCGGCCTTCGGGCTGCGGGCCCGGGTGACCGGGGCGGTCGTCCTGGTGACGACGGCGGTGACCGCGGTGATGGCGTTCGCGGCGACCAAGCTGCAGGAGGACGACGCGATCGGCGGCTTCACCTTCGCGGCGGAGTCGTCGGTCGGCGCTCTGTTCGAACAGAACTGGCGCCGGCTCGAGCAGGCGATGGCCGGCAACGGCACGGTGGACGATTTCGCGCGCGCGATGAACACCGCGACGCCGGACTGGATGCTGTTCACCAGGAAACCCGACGGCTCGGCCGCGCTGGTGACGTACGGCGCGCCGGACATGTTCTGGGCCGCCCGGCCCGTTCCCGTCGCCGCCTCCGACCGGCAGGCGGTGGTGGCCTCGGTCGCGGACCAGGTCCTGGTGCGCACGGCCAAGACCGCGGACCTGCTGTCGGCGACCACGGTGGACCCGGCGACCGGCCGGAGGCTCCTCGTGGTCAGCGGGAACTTCGTCGGCTACTGGGTGGTGCAGTTCTTCGACCTCACCCCGATCGACGGGAACCTCGGCGTGCAGCGCCGGAAACTGGTGTACCTCGCGCTGGGTGTCGCGGTGCTCGGGCTGGCCGCAGCGCTCCTGATCGCCCGGTACGTGCAACGCCCGGTCCGCCGGGTCGCCGCCGCCGCGCGGGAACTGGGTGACGGCGCCTTCGCCGTGCGTGTCCCGGTCAAGGGCCGCGACGACCTCGCCGATCTCGCCGTCTCCTTCAACACCATGGCGCAGCGGGTCAGCGAGGCGGTCGGGGAGCTGCGGGCCAAGGACCGCCAGCAACAGCGGTTCGTCGCCGACGTCGCCCACGACCTGAGGACCCCGATCGCCTCGCTGGTCGCCACCGCCGACACGCTCGGCAGCGCCGACCCCGAAACCCGGGCCCGGGCGGCGCGCCTGTTCGGCACGCAGGCCCGCCGGCTGGCGAAACTCGTCGAGGACCTGCTGGAGATCTCCCGCTTCGACGCGCACTCGGCGGACTTCCGGCCGGAGCCGTTCGACCTGCTGCCCCTGGTCGAGGAGGCGATCGACGTCGACGTCCGGCACACCGGCGACACGACCGTGGTCGCCGACCCCCGCCGCGTCCACACGATCGTGAGCAACCTGCTGGTGAACGCCGCCCGCCACGGCGCGCCTCCGGTCACCGTGGCGATCGAGGGCGGTCCGGACGCGGTGACGATCACGGTGTCGGACGCCGGCCCGGGCATCCGTGAAGACCTGCTCCCGATCGTGTTCGACCGCTTCGTCCGCGGCGACCACGCCCGCCGGGAAACCGAGGGCAGCGGGCTGGGGTTGTCGATCGCCCGCGAAAACGCCCGGATCCACGGCGGCGAGCTGACCGCGCACAACGACGGCGGCGCGGTGTTCACGCTGACCCTGCCCCGCCGGAAAACACGCACGCCCCCTCCGGACGCGCTCTAGGATTTCGCCGTGGCTTCGACGAACGCACCGAACACCGGACTGTGGTCCATCAAACGGCACATCGTCGCGGTGGTCTGCACCGGGCTCGCCGTGTTCGCCGCCGCGGCCGGGCTCTTGTGGCTGGCGCTGGGGTTGCCGGCCTCGCCGAGTCCGGACACCCGGCTGAACGTCGTCAAGATCGCCTTGTCGGTGGTGGCCGGCGTCGGCGGGGTCGTCGCACTGGTCGTCGCCTACCGCAAACAACGGATCGGGGAAATCGCCGAGGCTCGTGAGCGCGTCAAGGTGCTGAACGAGCGCTTCGCCGGCGCCTGTGCCCAGATCGGCCACGAGAAGCCGACCGTCCGGCTCGCCGGGATCTACGCCATGGCCAGCCTGGCGGACGAATGGGTCGAGCAGCGCCAGGTGTGCATCGACGTGCTGTGCGCGTACCTGCGCATTCCTTATGAGCCCGCGATCGATTCACCGTGGTACCACGACGAAGAATCCGAAGTGCGCCTTTCGATCACGACGGTGATCAGCGATCACCTCCGCCCGGGGGCGCCGGTCGGCTGGCACGGGCACGAGTTCAACCTCCTCCGTGCCGTGCTCCGCTCCGCCGATTTCGCGGACATCCGGGTGACCGGTGGCCGGTTGCTGTTCAGCCTGGCCCGGTTTCCCGGCGGCTGGACGTCGTTCGACGGAATGCACGTCAGCGGCGGCGAAGTCTGGTTCGGTGGGGCCACGTTCGGCGGCGACGCGCGGGTGACGTTCGAGAACGCGGAGTTCAGCGGCGGCCGCGTCCAGTTCGACGGCGCCGCCTTCACCGGCGGGGAGGTGAGCTTCCACGGGGCCCGGTTCACCGGCGGCGAAGTCGACCTCTCCCGGGTCAGCACCGACGACTACACCGCGCCGCCCGTGTTCGACCGGTGGGAGAGCCCGCCGGCCGGGCTCCTGCTGCCCGACGCCTAGGTCCGTCGAATTCACCGAATACATTCGACGAAATCGAAAGTTGACGACCCAGGAGGAAATGACTACATTTTTCGAGGCTGCTTGTTAGCGTTAACAAGTCCGCGAAGGAGAACCGATGAGTTCATCCCACCGTGCGGTTCGCATTCGGCGCAGCCGGGGGACGCGCGCGCTGATCACCCTGCTCACCACCGTCCTCGCGGCGACCGCGGCGGTCGTGCTCGGATCCGGCGCGGCGTCCGCGGCGACCGTCGACACGAGTGCGTGGTACGTGCTGATCAACCGCAACAGCGGCAAGGCACTGGACGTCGCGGGCGCGTCCACCGCCGACGGCGCGGCGATCCACCAGTGGACCCGGCACGACGGTGCCAACCAGCAGTGGCAGTTCGTGGATTCCGGCAACGGCTACTACCGGCTGAAGTCGAAGAACTCCGGCAAGGTCCTGGACGTCGCCAACCGGTCGACCGCCGACAGCGCGAAAGTCCAGCAGTGGACCGACCTCAACGGCACCAACCAGCAGTTCAGCCTGGCCGACTCCGACGGCGGCTACCTCCGGCTCCTCAACCGCAACAGCGGCAAGGCCGTGGAGGTGACGGGCGCCTCGACCGCCGACGGCGCCGCTGTCGTCCAGTACGCCGACTGGAAGGGCGCCAACCAGCAGTGGCAGCTCGTCCGCCTTGGCGACAGCAGCTCGTGCGCGCTGCCTTCGACCTACCGCTGGTCCTCCACCGGCCCGCTGGCCGAACCGAAGGCGCCCTGGCTCGCGCTGAAGGACTTCAGCAGCGTCGTCTACAACGGCAAGCACGTCGTCTACGGGTCGACGACCGACACGACCGGATCGTACGGCTCGATGGCGTTCAGCCCCTTCACGAACTGGTCCGACATGGCCTCGGCCGGCCAGACCGCGATGACCACCGGCACGGTCGCCCCGACGCTGTTCTACTTCGCGCCCAAGAACATCTGGGTGCTCGCCTACCAGTGGGGCCCGACCACCTTCAGCTACCGGACGTCGAGCGACCCCACCAACGCGAACGGCTGGTCCGCACCGCAGGAGCTGTTCACCGGCACCATCCCCGGCGGCGCGCCGCTCGACCAGACCCTCATCGGCGACGGCACGAACATGTACCTGTTCTTCGCCGGCGACAACGGCAACATCTACCGGGCGAGCATGCCGATCGGGAACTTCCCGGGCAGCTTCGGGTCGAACTACACCACGATCTTGAGCGACACCACGGCCAACCTCTTCGAAGCGGTCGAGGTCTACAAGGTCAAGGACCGCAACCAGTACCTCATGCTGGTCGAGGCGATGGGCGCGAACGGCCGCTTCTTCCGCTCGTTCACCGCCACGAGCCTCGGCGGTTCGTGGACCCCGCAGGCCGCCACCGAGAGCAACCCCTTCGCCGGCAAGGCCAACAGCGGCGCGACCTGGACCAACGACATCAGCCACGGTGACCTGGTCCGCGCCAACCCGGACCAGACCAAGACCGTGGATCCCTGCAACCTGCAGCTGCTCTACCAAGGCCGGAACCCCGCTTCCGACGGCACCGACTACAACCACCTGCCCTGGCGGCCCGCCGTGCTGACCCTCCAGCGCTGACCGCCGGACTCGGCGCTCTCGCCCTCGGCGGGCGGGGGCGCCGGTCCGGCAGCGCCTGCTTCCGCGCTACGAGCCCGGCATCGGCCCGATCGTGCCCTGCGGCGGCCAATACAGCGGCGGCCACGGCGGATCCATGCGCACGTCCGGGTCGCGGGCGCCCGCCCACCAGCCGGCCGCGACGACCACCGGCAGGCACGCCGCGGCGAAGACGAGCCCGAAAACGGCCGAGGCGGGCTCCTGCGGGAGGCCGACCGTCCAGCCCAGCGCGGGCACGCAGAAGGCCAGTCCGGTCAGGACGGCGGCGCCGACCACCACCAGCATGCGCGTCCGGACCAGGGGCCGTTGCGGCCCCAGGACGAGCGCGGCACCGACGCCGTTCAGGCACACGCCGGTCACCAGCCAGAGGAGCGTCGTCTGGCCGGCGTTCGAGCCGAAGAACACCACAAAGCCGTCGATCGGGACGGCCGCGATGAGGAACAGGCCGATGGGCAGCGCGGCCACGAGCCCGCGTCCGGTCCGGGCGCGCACCCGGCCGGCCGCCACCACCGTCCCGATCAGCAGCGCCAGCAGGCTGAGCAGCCCGGCCTCCATGACGTCGACCCCGATCCCCCGGCCGAACGCGGTGAGCGGCATCGGCCGGATGTCCAGCCCGGTTTCGGCGACCACGACCGGCACGCGGCGCCAGGTCCCGCCGGCGTCGCGGACGGCCAGCCCCTCCACGCCGTTGGCCACGATCACCTGGTGCCCGCCCGGGACGGCGCGGACGGAAACCTCCGTGCTGGCCAGCTTGGCCACGTTGACGATCCCGGCGGGGAACGGGTGCTGCCGCTGGACGAACTCCCACCGGACGGCGGGCACCTCCCAGGCGGTGTGCCAGGTCCGGCCACCGTCGGTCGTTTCGTCGACGCCGAGCAGGCGGCCGCCGCGCGTGTCGTTGACGACATCGGCACCGTGCACGCGGTAGCAGTGCGCGGCCGCCTCGGGCGCGCAGGCTTGGACCTGCTTCCGGGGTGTCGGCCAGGGCGGCGGGGGCGCCTCCGAGAGGAACCGCCAGCCGTCGACACCCGAGACGGAGCCGTAGAACCCTCCGTCCGCCTCGATCACCACCTGCGTGCCCTCGCTCCGCACGGACTGGACGGCCGGGATGTTCTCGCTGGGTGCCGACGTCGCCGTGATCGCCAGCACGGTGAACGGCACCGCGGCCACCACCCGCAGCCGCACCGCCAGGGGTGGGGCCGTCGCCACCCGGCGCCACGCCCACCAGGACAGACCCAGCGCGGGCAGCGCGACGAGGTCGGTCGGATCGGCCAGGATCGCCGAAGGCCCGTTGACGACCGACCAGACCGCCGAAGCGGCCCCGGCCCCGGCGGCCGTCAGCTTGACCAGCGCGAACCCGGCCCCGGTGACCAGCACCGCGGCCGCGGCGGCGGTCCGGCCGGCGAGGAACAGGCCAAGCAGCAGCCCGAGCACCGGCGGGGCCGCCACCAGCCCGGCGAAGTCACTGAGCTTGCCGGTGACGAGCCCCGGCCACGCGGGTTTGAACACGTGGTCGTTGAGCAGCAGCACCGTGGTGGCGCCGATGGTCAGCGGATGCCCGAGCCACCGCAGGAAGACCCCAGTTCGCATTCGGTACAGCCTGCGGTGCGGTGATCACGGCCGTGACACGGCTCGGCCCCGGATCGGGTCAGGCACTCAGCGGAGGGTCCAGAACACGGCGTGGTACTCCCCGGCCGCGGTGGTGGCGCGCCCGATCACCCGGCCGCTGTCGGTGATCCGGGAGGCCTCGCTGCGGGTGCTGCCGGGCAGCATGGCGAGCTGCGTGCGCGGCCCGTTCCGGTACCAGACGGTCGCCCGGCTCCGGAGCGTTCCCACCGCGGTGCCCTCCGCGTCGACCCCCTGGACGTCGGCGCTGAAGCCGTCGTCGGCCAGGACGGACAGGGTGCCGTCGGGGGCCCAGCGCACCGCCGACCGGGCCGGCGGGGTGAGGTAGCCGTAGCCCACGACGTAGCCGGTGGAGCCGATCCAGGAGATCCAGACCGAGTGCGGGCTGGGCCAGGCCAGCGGGTGGATCGTGCCGTCGGTGTCCCAGGTCGCCGGGATGATGGGCCCGCTCGTGGTGCCGGCGGCGACCCCGCCCGCGTTGACGAGGTGGGCCCCGCTGCTCGGGCTCTGCGGCACGAGCTCGGTGATCGGCCCGCCGTCGACCCAGCGCACGGCGTGGTTGGCCCCGGCGCGCTGCCCACCGCCGACGATGATGCGGCCGTCGGCGGAGATGTCCTCGGCCATGCTCCAGGTCTCGCCGGGCAGGGTGCCCAGGTCGGTGGCCTGGCCGTCCGGGTCCCAGCGGAAGCCGTGGTACTCGCCGGCCGGCGTCAGCCAGTTCCCGACGACGACGCCGGTGTCGCTGATCGCGAAGGCGGTGGCGTTGTGGAACCCGGGCGGGACCTGCAGCGTGGTCGCCTGGCCCTGGGCGTCCCAGCGGGCCGGCACGGCGTCGGTCGCGGTCAGCACGTACCCGGCCGACTCCCCGAGCTCGTTGATGTCCCGCACCTGTCCCGCGTTGCCGCCGGGGGTCGGCAGCGCCGTGATGGCGCCGCCGGCGTCCCAGCGGACCGGGAGATCGCGCCGCGGGTTGGTGCCCGCCGACGAAATGCCGGCCATCACCCCCGCCTCGTTGACCGCCAGGACGATGCTGTCGTCGTCGCCCGGCAAGGTACCGAGGTCGACCGGCCCGCCCGGGGCGGCCTGCGCCGTCCCCGTCAGCGCTCCGGAGAACACGACCACGGCCGCCAGCGATCTTCGGACATGGCGCAGCATGGTGACTCCCCTCCTCGACCGGCGACGCCGGCCCTCCCTACTCGCGGACAGTAGTGCAAGGACCGCGCGAATCGTGCTGCGGCGACGGCGATCCACACGAATAGCCGAGCAAGTTAGTCCAATGTGGACTATCCGAGCCGATCCCGCCGGCGCTTCAGGGACGCGATCTCGGCCGTGTTGCCCGCCAGCTCGATGGCCTTGTCGTACGCCGTCCGGGCCTCCGCGCCGCGGGACAGCCGCCGCAGCAGATCGGCGCGGGTCACGTGGTAGGCGTGGTAACCGGCCAGCTGCTCCTCGAGCCGGTCGACGGCCGCCAGTGCCACCTCCGGGCCGTCGAGTTCGGCGACCGCGATCGCCCGGTTGAGGACGACGACCGGCGAGGGGTCGACGCGGACCAGCTGGTCGTAGAGGGCGACGACCTGCGACCAGTCCGTGTCGCGGATGTCGCGGGCGGACGTGTGCACGGCGTTGATCGCCGCGAGGATCTGGTAGCGGCCCGGCGCCACGCCGGCGGCGAGACGCTCGCGCACCAGCCGGTGGCCCTCGGCGATCAGCGCCGGGTCCCAGGCTCCGCGGTCCTGCTCGTCGAGCGCGACCAGCTCGCCCGCCGAGACCCGGGCCGGGCGGCGGGCCTCGATGAGCAGCATCAGCGCCAGCAACCCGGTCACCTCGCCGTCGTCCGGGAGGAGCGCGTGGACCAGGCGGGTGAGCCGGATCGCCTCGGTGGTCAGGTCGTGCCGGACCGGGTCGGTGCCGGGGCCGGTCGCCAGGTACCCCTCGTTGAAGACGAGGTAGAGGACGGTGAGCACGCTCGACACGCGGGCCGGGAGCTCCTCGGCGGACGGCACGCGGTACGGGATGCGCGCCGCCTTGATCTTGGCCTTGGCCCGGGTGATCCGCTGCTCCAAAGTGGACTCCCGCACCAGGAAGGCGCGGGCGATCTCGGGCACGGTCAGGCCGCCGACCATGCGCAGCGTCAGTGCCACCCGGGCCGGCGTCGCCAGGGCCGGGTGGCAGCAGGTGAAGACGAGCCGCAGCCGGTCGTCGTCGATGGCGCCGACGGGCTCGGCCGGCGTGTCGTCGAGCACCATCCGAGCCTCCTTGTGCTTGTCGTCGCGCTTGTTCTCGCGCCGGATCCGGTCGATGGCCTTCCGGACGGCGGTGGTGGTCAGCCAGGCCCCGGGGTTCGGCGGCACGCCATCGCCCGGCCACCGCTCGACGGCGGTCGCGAACGCCTCGGCGGTCGCTTCTTCGGCGATGTCGAGGTCCCCGAACCGCCGGGTCAGGGCCGCCACCACCCGGGCCCACTCGGCGCGGTGGACCCGGGTCACCGCTTCCCGGACGTCGCTCACCGGAACGGCCGCACTTCGATCTTCCGGTCGCACACCTTCGACGCCTCGGCGGCGAGCTCGAGCGCGACGTCCAGATCGGGGACGTCCCACACCCAGAAACCGGCGAGGAACTCCTTCGACTCGACGAACGGCCCGTCGGTGAGCACGGCCTGCTCACCCCGGTTGTCGACGACCGTGGCCGCGTCCACGTCCGCGAGGCCGCCCGCGAAGACCCAGTGGCCGTCGGCGATCAGCCGGTCGTTGAACTCGCTGATGGCGGGCTGCCGGTCGGTGCGGCCCGGGGTCGCCTTGTCGTCGATGACGGAGACCAGATATTGCATACAGAATCCCTTCGGGTCGGGGCCGGATCACACCGGACCAGGGTGCCACTGCCATGCACCCCCGTTCGTGGGTGGCTTCACCCCTGCCACGAACGTCGATGACCGGATCCGACAACCCCGCACAGAATTTTCGAGAGCGGTTTCGAACCTGCTCGAAGCGGCGGTCCGGGCCGGTCCGGCCGTGGAACGGTGGCGGTTCGCCAACCCACGATCCGAGGAGAAACGATGAACCGACGGAAGGCGCTCCCGCTCGTGACCGTCCCGGTGGCCCTGGCCGGGCTGGTCTTCGGTCCCGGCCCCGCCGCTTCCGCAGGCCCGGCGACGGTGCTCGCGTGCAACGACCACTTCCACACCATCAACGGCGCGGACCCCAACGGGCACTGGCCGCCCTACGGCGAGGCGGTGACGACGTCCTACTGCAACGACATCAACGTCAAGATGACCGAGACGGTCGGCGTGTCCACGTGCTTCCTGCCCTCGAGCGGAGGCATCTCCTGCAACAGCCGGCGCACGGTGTACGCCGGGACCTGGGGACTCGCGGCCACCGACGTCAGGGACGGGACCAGGTTCTACCTGAGCTTCGACAAGGAGGGCGTGTACGGACGGGCGTCGTACTGACCGGGCGCGCGGCAACGCCTACGCTGGGTCCTACCCGGACACCAGCGGAGGATCGCCATGCCCCACACCGTGGACTTCGACACCGTATCGACGAGCGGCCTGGAGTCGTCGCCGGTCGCGGACGCCCTGGCCGGGTTGCGGGCGAACGAGGCGCGGTACTTCAAGAACAAGTACGACCACGTCTTCACCGTCGAACCCGCGAGCGAGGCCCGGGCGGCCGTCGACCGGGTGCACCGCATCCTCGAGGAGGAACGCGGCATCGTCATCGCCTCACCCCCGCTCGAGGCCAGCGACTTCCAGGTCGAGAACATCCGCTGGACCTACGTCTTGTACGAGAGCGGCCTGTCGATCAACGTCCTGTACACCGTGGACGAAGGTGGGAAACGGGCCGTCGGGTTCAAGCTCTCCGACGGGATGGACGTCCCCGAAGAGCTGTCCTCCTTCAAGTTCGCCCGCCAGAAGTCCAAGCTGGCCGGCACCATCCGCGGCTCCTACTTCGTCATCAAGAACGAGTACTGACCCTCACCCGGCGAGGGCCTCGGTGAGCTGGCGGGTCGTCTGCGCCGCAACCCGGGGGTCGACGGCCGCGTAGGTCACGTAGGCGTTCAGGCCGGTCGCCAGGGCCCAGCCGCGGCCGCGGGTCCACGTCGCCTCGTCCACGCCGAGCGCGGCGCGGAACGTCGCCCGCGGCCCGGCCGACAGGAGCGTGAACGCGATCATCAGGTCGCACGCCGGGTCGCCGACGCCCAGCTCGCCGAAGTCGATGACCGCGCTGAGGCGGCCGCCGGTCGTCAGGAGGTTGCCCGTGTGGAAGTCGCCGTGGCACCAGACCGGTGGGCCGGACCGGGCCGGGGCCGCGAGGGCGGCGTCCCAGAGCTCGGTCAGAGCCGCGCCGTCGAACACGGCGCCGACCTGCCCGATGGCGGCCCGGGTCGCGGTGTCCCGGGTGGCGAGCGGTCGGCCGGTGACGTCCGTGGGGCCGGCGAACCGGTGGAGCGCGGTCAGGAACCCGGCCAGCTCGACGGCGGCTTCGTGCGAGCCCGACAGCGCTTCGACCGTGGCCACCTCGCCGTCCAGCCAGCGCGAGACCGCCCACGGCCACGGGTAGCCGAAGCCCGGTTCGCCCACCGCCACCGGGACCGGGATGGCCAGCGGCAGGTGCGGGGCCAGCCGCGGCAACCACTCGGCTTCCTTCGCCGCCTGCCCGATCGCGCCGGCGTGGCGGGGCAGGCGGACCGACAGCTCGTCGCCCAGCCGGTGGATCACGTGATCCGAGCCGGCCGGGGCGAGCCGGGTCAGCGGCAGCCCGGCCCACTCCGGAAACTGCGTGTCGACCAGCCGCCGCACCAGTGCGGTGTTCGTCTCCACGGTCAAGAAAGCTCCTCCGGGTGAACGCCGTCGCCGGGCCCGGAGACCCGGCGACGGCGGGCACTACGTGCGGTAGCGGAACAGGATCCGTCCGCGGTTGAGGTCGTACGGGCTCAGCTCCACCAGGACCCGGTCGAACGGCAGGATCTTGATGAAGTTCTTCCGGATCTTCCCGCTGATGTGGGCGAGCACCTTGTGCCCGTTCTCCAGCTCCACCCGGAACGTGGCGTTGCGCAGGCACTCGACGACCGTGCCCTCGACTTCGATGCCGGCTGTGTTCGCCATCAGCGCAGCACCAGCTCGACGTTGCCGCCCACCCGCCGGGCTCCGGCGCCCTCGAACAACGCGAGCGCCGCCGGGTTCGCTTCGTTCACTTCGGCCGTGGCCGCCGGAATTCTCCGGTGGTGCAACGCATCCAGGACGTGGGCCAGCAACGCGCGCCCGATCCCGGACCGCCGCCGGTCCGCGCGGACCGCGAGCAGGCCGATCCGCGGCTGCCGCGTCACCGCCGCCAGCCGGAGCAGGCCGACGTAATCCCCCGCGGACTCCGCCACCACGTACTTGGTGACGTCCGGGACGTCCGGGCGGGGCAGGATTTCCGCCGGCATCTCGTGCCAGCCCACCGCCGCCTCGACTTCGGCGCGGATCACGTCTTCGGCCGAGCGGAGCGTCTGTGCGTCGGACGGCTGCCCGATCGTCACGCCCGCGGGAACGGGGACCGGTCCGCGGGCCGTGGGGAGCACGTATTCCGCTTCTCGGCGCCGGGCCGTGAAACCGGCCGATTCCCAGCGGGACCGCAGCTCCGCGTCGGCTTCGTCGACCACGGTGTACAGCGGCCTCGGCAGGGTCGGCAGCATGTCCGCCGCGAGCAGCGCGAAGTCCGCGTCGTCCCACGTGTCGATGCTGAGGAAGAGGCGGCCGTCCGGCCGCCGGAACACTTCGCCGCGACCGGCTACGCCCGGCCGCTCGTGCAGATGATTCATGGGGTCGCCTTTCGGGAGAGGGCTCCCGGCGACCACCTACGTCAGCCGCCCGCCCGTGACGACGAGGGGGAGCACCCAGTGCGTACAACGTTCACGGGTCTCACCTCCTCGGGCCGGGTCACGGTCGGGAGGAAAGCTATCAGGCCCGCGCGCGCGTCGCCCACTCCTTTTTCCGCGAGTTCTTCCGCGGGCGGCGCGCAGACCGGTCAGGAATCGAGAAGCGCCGGTCAGCGGCCCGGACCTAGCGTTACCGGCATGACGAACATCGAAACCATCACCCTCGAAGTTGCCGACACCGCCGCCGCCGAGCGCTTCTACGCCCAGGCCTTCGGCCTCACCACCCAGCTGCGGTTCCGCGTCGCGGACACGCCGAGCGACGGCTTCCGCGGCTTCACCCTCTCCCTCACCGTGCCGCAGCCCGCGGACGTCGACTCCCTGATCGGGACCGCCCTCGCCGCCGGCGCCACGACCATCAAGCCGGCGACGAAGTCGATGTGGGGCTACGGCGGCACGGTCCGGGCGCCGGACGGGACGATCTGGAAGCTCGCGACGTCGGCCAAGAAGAACACCGGCCCCGCCACCCGCGCGATCGACGCCATCGTGCTCCTGCTCGGCGTCGCCGACGTGGCCGCCAGCAAGAAGTTCTACGTCGGCCAGGGCATGACCGTCGGCAAGAGCTTCGGCAAGGTGTACGTCGAGTTCGAGGCCGGCGAGAGCCCCGTCAAGCTGGCGCTGTACCGGCGCAAGGCACTCGCCAAGGACGCCGGCGTCGCCCCCGAGGGCAGCGGCTCGCACCGGATCGCGGTCGGCGCGGCCGCGGCGTTCACCGACCCGGACGGGTTCGCCTGGGAAACCACCACGGCGGCCACGGCGTTGCAGCCGGCGCGGCGCGACGGGCGTGCCTGACGCAGACTGGGTCGCGTGCCCGAACTCCCCGAAGTGGAACTCGCCCGCCAGGTCCTCGCCGACGCGCTCGACCGGAAGATCCGCGCGGTCGACGACCACGACGACTGGGTCTGCCGCCCGCACGCTCCCGGCGACATCGCGACGGCGTTGCGGGGCGGCCGGCTCGTGGCCGCGCACCGGCGGGGCAAGACGCTCTGGTGCGAAACGGAAGGCCGGGACGGGCGGCCCGGGCCGAACCTCGGTCTGCACCTCGGGATGGCCGGGCAGCTGCGGTTCGGTGGGAAGAACGGGCCACCCGGACGGCCTCGCGACCGGGTGGAGAAGCCCGAGTGGTTCCGGTTCGGGATCACTTTCGCCGACGGCGAACAGCTGCGTCTGTTCGACACGCGCCGGCTCAGCCGGGTGCGGCTCGACCCGGACCTCGACGCGCTCGGCCCGGACGCCGGGGAGGCTTCGCGGCGCGAGTTCGTCGAGCGCGTCGGCCGGGGACGGGCCCCGCTGAAGGCACGGCTGCTGGACCAGTCGGTGGTGGCGGGGATCGGGAACCTGCTGGCCGACGAAACGTTGTGGCAGGCGGCGTTGTCCCCGGCCCGGCCGGTGAACGAGCTTTCCGGCGACGACCTCGCCGACCTGCACAAGGCGCTGCGGAAGGCGTTGCGCGCGGCGATCCGCCACGGCGGCGTGCACACGGGCGAGATCATCGGCCACCGCCGGGCGGGCGACCACTGCCCGCGGTGCGGCGCGGAGATGAGCCACGGCACGGTCGGCGGCCGGTCGACGTGGTGGTGTTCGAAGGAGCAGGCGTAGCCGCGCTGCGGGGAGCGCACCCTGGCGGGCGGTTTTTGTCGGGGGTAGCCGGTACCGTCGCGGACATGGCAACACTGGTCACTTTCCACGCCCACCCGGACGACGAATGCCTCCGCACCGCGGGCGTCATGCGCAAAGCCGTCGAGGACGGGCACCGGGTCGTGCTCGTCGTCGCCACCAAGGGCGAGGTCGGTGAGGTTCCCGACGGATTCCTCGCCGAGGGCGAGAAGCTGGCGGACAGGCGCGTCCAGGAGTCGTACGCGGCGGCGGAGATCCTCGGCGTCGAGCGCGTCGAGTTCCTCGGCTACCGCGACTCGGGGATGATGGGCGAGCCGACGAACGACGACCCGGCGTGCTTCTGGCGCGCCGACGTCGAAAAGGCGGCCGAGCAGCTCGCGGCCATCCTGCGCGAGGAGTCGGCCGACGTCCTGACGGTGTACGACGACAACGGCGACTACGGCCACCCGGACCACATCCAGGTCCACCGGGTCGGCCTCCGCGCGGCGGAGCTCGCGGGCACGAGCCGCGTCTTCCAGGCCACGTTCAACCGCGAGTTCATGCAGCGCGGCTTCGAGGCGGCGGTGGCCAGCGGCCAGCTCCCACCCGAGGCGGCGCCGAAGCCACCGGAGAACGTGGAGTTCGGCAAGCCGGAGGCCGAAATCACGGCGGCGGTGGACGTGGCGAAGTACGCGCCGGTCAAGCGCGCGGCGATGCGCGCCCACCCGAGCCAGATCAGCGAGGACATGTTCATGCTGGCCATGCCGGACGACGCGTTCACGTTCGCCTTCGGCACGGAGTGGTTCATCCGCTGGGGCCAGGGCCCGGGCATCACCGAAACCGACCTGATGGCCGGCCTCTGACCCCTCCCGTCACGCAAGATGCCCCTCCAGTCACGAAAGATGCCCCTCCAGTCACGCGAGATCGCTCCCCAATCACGCGAGATCCGCCTCCGATCACGCGAGATCCGGCCCCGGACTCGCCGACCCTCCGGGTACGCGAGTTCGCCGTTCCGGTACGCCGAACTCGCGTGATCAGGGACGTAACTCGCGTGACTGAGCGCGTAACTCGCGTGACTGAGGGGGTATCTCGCGTGACTGGCGGGGCATCGCGGGTCAGGCGAGGGCAGCCGTCACGTCGAGTTCGACGCGCTGGCCGGGGTATCCCAGCTGGGCGACCCCCAGCAGGGTGCTCGCCGAGGTGAGGGCCGGGGCTATCGGTGAGGACGACAAGCGGGACCAGACTGCCGACAGCTCCGCGCGGTCTTCCGTCACCACGTAGATCACCGTGCGGACGACGTCGGCGGGCGAGGCGCCCGCGAACTCCAGGGCCGTCGCCGTGTTGGCGGCTACCTGGTCGGTCTGGGCCAGGAGATCATCGGAGACCAAGGTGCCGTCCGGGGCCAGTGGGCACTGGCCGGCCAAGTACACCGTCCGGGGTGCCGAGGTCACCGTCACGTGGTGGTAGCCGGGCGGCGTGTGCAGGCCCGGTGGGTTCTGACGTTCAATGGTCACCGATCCATCGTCAGCGGCCGGGCAAGGGAAAAACCGAGGAGGGCTCGTGCGCAGGACCATCGACTGGGCCGACGGCGCCATCGTCATCATCGACCAGACCGCGCTGCCCGGCGAGCTCCGGCTGCTCGAGCTCAGGACCGTCGGCGAGCTCGTCGACGCCGTCAAGCGGCTCGCCGTCCGGGGCGCTCCCGCGCTCGGGGCCGCCGGGGCGCTCGGCGTTGCCCTCTCCGCCCACCAGCACGGCGACGTGCGGCGGGACGCCGACCTGATCGCGCACGCGCGCCCCACCGCCGTCAACCTCGCCTGGGGTGTCGAGCGCGTGCTGACCAAACTCGACCAGGGGCCGGACGCCGTCCTCGCCGAAGCGCTCGCCGTGCTCGACGAAGACGAACGGCTCAACAAGACCGCCTCACAGCACGCCGCCGAGGTCGTGCTCGCCGAGTGCCCGCCACGTCCGCTGCGGCTGCTCACCCACTGCAACGCCGGACACCTCGCCACTGTCGGCTGGGGCAGCGCGCTCGGCGTCGTCTGGCACCTGCACTCCCGCGGGCTCGTCGAAGAAGTCCTCGTCGACGAGACGCGCCCGCTGCTCCAAGGCGCCCGGCTGACCGCGTGGGAGCTCGCCCAGGCGAACGTCCCCTACCGCGTCCAGCCCGACTCGGCCGCCGCGGCCGCCATGGCTCGCGGGATGGTCGACTGCGTGCTCGTCGGCGCCGACCGGATCGCCGCGAACGGCGACGTCGCCAACAAGATCGGCACCTACGCCCTGGCCATCGCGGCGCAACACCACGGGATCCCGTTCGTGGTGGTCGCCCCATCATCCACAGTGGACAGCAAGCTCGCGGACGGCACGGGCATCACCATCGAGGAACGCGACGCCCGCGAGCTCACCGAAGCCACCCCGGCGGACGCGCACGTCTTCAACCCCGCCTTCGACGTCACGCCGTTCGAACTGATCACCGCCGTGGTCACCGAGCACGGCACCTTCAGGGACGCGGCCCGATCTCCCGGCCCCCGTCGGTCACCGTGATCGCCATCGCCGGGCACGAGTCGGCCACGTCGAGCACCGTCTCGTCGGCCTCCACCGACGGCGTCACCGCGTGGGCCACGGCGCCGTCGAGGCTGAACACCTCCGGCATCAGGGCCGCGCACATCCCCGATCCGATGCAGGTGTGTTCGTCGACCTTCACGTCCCAGCTCATCATCACCATCCGATCGGCATCGACCGCGGTCCGCGGACGAGCATCTGCGTCTTCCACACGATATCGCCGGCGAGGTGCAACCCCGGCATCTCGGTGACCAACGCGCGCAGCGCCTCCTGCAGCTCCAACCGGGCCAGCGGCGCGCCCAGGCAGTGGTGGACGCCGTGGCCAAAACCCAGGTGGTGGTTCTCCGGGCGGTCGAAGCTCAGCTTCTCCGCGTCGCCGAACTGGAGCGCGTCGCGGTTGGCCGCGCCGATCGCCACCAGCACGGGTTCACCCGCCCGGACCAGCACCCCGCCGACCGTGACGTCTTCGGTGGCGTAGCGCGCGAAACCCGCGCCGGCGCCCAGCGGCACGAACCGCAGCAGCTCCTCGACCGCCGCGGGGATCAGATCCGGGTCGGCGCACAGCCGCTCCCACTGCTCGTGCTGGTCCAGCAGCGCGTAGACGAAGTTCGGGATCTGGCTCGCCGTCGTCTCGTGCCCGGCGACGAGGATGCCGACGCACAGGTCGACCAACTCGAGCTCGGTCAGCCGGTCCCGGACGTCGCGGGCTTCGATCAGCGCCGTCATCAGGTCGTCCTGGGGCCGCGCGCGGTGCTCGGCGATCAGGCCGCGCATGTAGTCGCGCAGCTCTTCGCGGTTGCGCTCGAACTCCTCCGGCGTCAGCCCGCTCGTGGACAGCGCCGCGTCGCTCCACACGCGGAACTTCGGCCGGTCGGCGACCGGGACGCCGAGCAGCTCGCAGATCACCGCGACCGGGATCGGCAACGCGTAGGCGTCGACCAGGTCGGCGGGCGCGCCGGCCGCTTTCATGTCCGCGATCAGCTCGGCCGCCAGCGCGGCGACGCGCGGCCGGAGCAGCTCGACGCGGCGCATGGTGAACGCCTTGGCGACCAGCGTCCGCAGCCGCGTGTGGTCGGGCGGGTCCATCTGCAGGATGCCGCCGTCACGCATCACCGGCGAACGGCGTGGCGCGTCCTTCTCCTTCTCCATCGCCCGCGAGAAGCGGCGGTCGCCCAGCACCAGCCGGGCGTCGGCGTAGCGGGTGGCCAGCCACGCCGGCTCCCCGTAGGTCATCTTCACGCGGACCATGCCCTCGGCGTCCCGGGCGGCCGCGTACGCCTCGTTCAGGTCGAGCCCGGCCTCCTCGTTGAACGGGTACGCGAGCGGTTCGGTGTGGGTGGCGGTCATGCGGGAACCCCCGTGCTCCAGGTTTGTAAGCAGCTGCTTACAACGCTACACAGAATCTCTCCGCCTGTCACGATCCGCCATTGCTCGATCACCGAATACTAGGTTACGGTGACCTAGGTGTGGATCGAGATCCTGCTCCTGGCCAAGCTCGCCCGCGAACCGATGCACGGTTACGAACTCCGCAAGGCCGTGGAGGCCTCGACCGGCCACACCTTGTCGAACAACTCGCTCTACCCGACCCTGCGGCGCTTCGTCGACGCGGGCGCGGTGAGCCGCAGCGCGGAGGAGCAGGAGGCGAAACCGCCGCGGCACGTCTACACGATCACCGGAGTCGGCCGGGAACTGCTGCACGACATGCTCGCCGACTTCCCACCCGAGCTGGCGCTCAACGAGCCGGAGTTCCTCGCGCGCGTCGGCAACTTCGCCTGGTTGCGCGAGGAGGAACGAGCACGCGTACTCGACGTCCGGAAGCGTGCGCTCACCGCCGAGCACGCCCGCCTCACCGGGCTCGTCGCCGGGCAGGCCGACCCGTGGAGCCGGGCCGCGCTGCGGCACGTCCTCGGGAAGCTCGACGCCGAACTCCGCTGGCTCGCCGAACTGAACACCGATCCGAGAGAAGGCGCATGACCACCACCGAAGAGACGCCTCGCCTCCCCTTCACCCAGGCGGACGCGCTGGCGATCGCCCCGGAGTTCGCGCTGCTGCGGCGGCAGGCGCCGGTGAGCCGGGTGCTCACCCCGGCCGGTGACCCGGCGTGGCTCATCACGGCGTACGAAGAAGCCAAGGAGGTCTTCCGCGACCGCCGCTTCGGCCGGTCCCACCCGAAACCCGAAGAGGCTTCACGGGTCTCCCAGGCCGCGCTGCAGGATGGTCCGAGCGGCGACTTCGACACCGAAGAGCGCGACCACAAGCGGATGCGCCGGATGCTGGCGCCCGCGTTCTCCGCGCCCCGCATGCGCGCCCTCGGCGACCGCATCGCCGAACTGACCGACCGCTGCCTCGACGACATGGAAGCCGCCCGCGGAGACGGGCCCGTCGACCTGGCCGAAGTCCTCGCGTTCCCCCTGCCGGTGCTGGTGATCTGCGAGCTGCTCGGCGTGCCCTACGCCGACCGCGAGCACTTCCGCGGGCTGTCCGAGCGGATCGCCCGGATGGACGGCGGCGAAGACGCCCAGGCCGCCATGGCGGAGTTCATGGCCTACATGGCGAAGCTGGCCGACGCCAAGCGCGCCGCCCCGCAGCCCGACGTCATCTCCGACATGGTCGCCTACCAGGCCGAGGACTCGACCTTCACCGACGAAGACCTCGCGCGGCTGAGCGCCGGGCTGCTGTTCGCCGGCCACGAGACGACGTCCACGCGGATCGCGGTGGGCACGCTGTTCCTGCTCAGCGACCCCGCCCGCCGCGACCGCTTCGCCGCCGACCCCGAAGGCCAGGTCAACCAGACCGTGGAGGAGATCCTGCGGCTGACCGCCACCAGCGGCACGGGCCTGCTGCGGTACGCGCACGAAGACGTCGAGATCGCCGGGACCCGGATCCTGCGCGGCGACGCCGTGCTGATCTCGCGCGACGCGGCCAACCGGGACGAGACGGTGTTCGCCGACCCGGACGGGTTCGACCCGGACCGGACGCCGAACGTGCACCTCGCTTTCGGCACCGGCGCCCACGTCTGCATCGGCGCCAACCTGGCCCGCACCGAGCTGCGGACGGTGTTCCCGAAGCTGTTCCGCCGCTTCCCCGGCCTGCGGCTCACCGTCGGGATCGACGAAATCCCGGTGCGCAAGAACCGCGTGGCCGGCGGCGTCGAGCGCGTGCCCGTGGAGTGGTGAGCGTGCGGATCACCGTCGACACCGGAAGCTGCGTCTCCTCCGGCCAGTGCGTGCTCCTGGCGCCGGAGACGTTCGACCAGAACGAAACCGACGGCACGGTCGTCCTGCTCACCGAAGAGCCGTCCGCGGCCGAGGAGGACGCGGTCCGGCAGGCGGAGCTGACCTGCCCGGCCGCCGCGATCCGCCTCGCCGGCGCCTAGGGTCCGTCGCGCCGCGTCCGGTTTGCCGGTTAACCTGCTCCGATGACGGAACAGGCCGGCCGCAAGCGGGACGCGGCCGCGACGCGGCAGGCGTTGCTCGACGCCGGCGCGAAGCTGTTCGCCGAGCGCGGGTTCGACCGCACGACCGTCCGGGACATCGCCGACCTCGCCGGGGCCAACCAGGCGCTGCTCTTCCGCTACTTCGGCAGCAAGGAAGCGCTGTTCGAAGAGATCATCGCCCGCAGCGGCCGCGAGCACCTGGAGGCCCACCCGCCGGAGCGGCTGCTCAGCGCGTCGCTGCGCAGCATGCTCGAGCCGGGCGGTGACCGGAACCGGACCCTGGAGACCTACCTGCGCTCGTCCGGCAGCGGCGACGTCGGGGCGGTGCTGCGCCAGGAGATCGGCGACGAGTACGCCCGGATCCTGGCCACGCTGACCGACGCCCCGGACGCCGAACTGCGCGCCGACCTCGCCTTGGCCTGGCTGATGGGCATCGGGGTCGTCCGCGAGCTCACCGGCAGGCAGCCGCTGGCCGGCGCCGACCCCGACGACATCGTCCGGCTCGTCCTCACCGCCGTCCGCACGCTGCTGGAGCGGGCCGAGTGATCACGGCAGGGCCCGGCGCAGCAGTTCCGCCAGGTGCACCGGGGTCCGGCCGGACTCCTGGGCGATCTGCGTCCGGCAGCTGAAGCCGTCCGACACCACCACCGTCTCCGGGGCGGCCGCGCGGATCGCGGGCAGCATCCGGTCTTCCGCGACCGCCTTGGAGACGTCGTAGTGGCCGCGCTCGAAGCCGAAGTTGCCCGCCAGGCCGCAGCACCCCGAGTCCAGCGTGGTGTTCCGGACGCCCGCGGCCGCCAGAGCCGACTCGTCCGCGCCGAAGCCGAGTACCGCGTGCTGGTGGCAGTGGACCTGCGTGATCGCGTCGACGTCGAGCGCCGCGAACGGGATCGGCGCCCGCTCCAGCAGCTCGGCGAACGTGAACGTCCGCGAGGCCAGCAGCTCGGCCCGCTCGTCGCCGGGCATGAGCGCGGGCAGGTCGCCGCGGAACAGCGCCGTGCAGCTCGGTTCCAGGCCCGCGACTTCGTAGCCGTCCTCCAGGTAGGGCGCCAGCACGGAAAGCGTCCGGTCCAGGACGCGGCGGGCGACACCGAGCTGGCCGGTCGAGACCCACGTCAGTCCACAACAGACGCCCCGGTCCGGCAGCACGACGTCGTAGCCCGCCGCGGTGAGCACTTCGTAGGCGGCTTCGAGCACCGACGGCGTCAGGTAGTTGTTGAAGGAGTCCGGCCAGAGCACGACCCGGCGCTCCCCCGACGCCTTCCGCCGGAGATCCGCGCGCGACGACGTGAAAGCCGAAGGTGCGAACGAAGGCAGCGAGCGCTCCGGCGCGATCCCGCCGAGCCGTTTCACCAAGCCCGCCAACCGGGACCGTCCCACGAGATTGGCCAGGCGCGGAGCGACCGCGCTGAGCCGCAGCCACAGCGGCAGCCAGCCCATCGAGTAGTGCGACGCCGGGCGCAGCCGCCGCCGGTAGTGCTGGTGCAGGAACTCGGCCTTGTACGTCGCCATGTCGACGTCGACCGGGCAGTCCGAGAGACATCCTTTGCAGGACAGGCACAGATCGAGGGCCTCGCGGACTTCGCCCGAGCGCCAGCCGTCCTCGATCACTTCGCCGTTGATCATCTCCGCGAGCAGGTGCGCACGGCCGCGCGTCGAGTGCTTCTCTTCGCGGGTGGCCCGGTAGCTCGGGCACATCACGCCGCCGCCGCTGGTGTTGCGGCACTTCCCCACGCCGACGCAGCGGCGCATCGCCTGCCCGAAGTTCCCGCGGTCCTCCGGGTACCCGAGGAAGACGCGGTCCTCGAAGGACTTCGACGTCGACCGCACCCGCAGGTCGGCGTCGATCGGCCGCGGCGCGACCAGGATGCCGGGGTTCATCCGCCCGGCCGGGTCGAAGATCGCCTTGAACCGGGCGAAGACCGCCAGCATTTCCGGGCTGTACATCCGGGACAGCAGTTCGGAGCGCGCCTGGCCGTCGCCGTGTTCGCCGGACAGCGAGCCGCCGTGCGCGGCGACGAGGTCCGCGGCCTCCTCCAGGAACCGCCGGAAGTCCGCGACCCCGCCCGTGGACAGCAGGTCGAAGTCCAGCCGCAGGTGCAGGCAGCCTTCGCCGTAGTGGCCGTAGACGACGCTGCGGCGGCCGTGCGCGCGCATCAAGGACTTGAATTCGCGCAGGTAGGCACCGAGCCGCTCGGGCGGGACGGCGGCGTCCTCCCAGCCGGGCCACGCCTCCGAGCCGTCGGCGAGCCGGGTCGCGAGCCCGGCGCCTTCCTCCCGGATGCGCCACAGCCGGCGTTGCGCGGCCGGGTCGTCGAGGATCGCGAAGCCGGTGAGGTCCAGCGACGCGGCCAGTTCCCGCGCCCGCGCGGCCGGGTCGTCCCCCGCCAGCTCGACGAACAGCCACGCCCCGCCCGGCGGCAGGTCGCCGGCCCGGCCGGGCAGCATCGCGACGAGCTCGGCGTCCACGCCTTCGACGGTCAGCGGCGACCACGGCAGGATCGACGGCACCGCGTCGGCCGCCGCGATGTCGGACGGGAAGCCGAGTACCGCGAGCACCCGCTCGCGAGGCAGCTCGGCCAGCGAAACGGTCGCTTCGAGGATGGTCACGCAGGTGCCCTCGGACCCGACGAGGGCTTTGGCGACGTCGAAGCCGTTCTCCGGCAGCAGGTGTTCGAGCCCGTAGCCGGACACGCGGCGCGGCCACGTCGAAAGTTCCTTGCGCAGCAACGCCAGGTTGTCCCGCACCAGCGCGCGCAGCTCGTCGAAGATCCGGCCCTCGGTGGGCTCGTCCGGGCCGACCCGCAGCCGCGTGCCGTCGTAGAGCAGGACTTCCAGCGAGCGGACGACGTCGACCGTGCGACCCCACGCCACCGAGTGCGAGCCGCACGCGTTGTTGCCGATCATGCCGCCGAGCGTGCAGCGGCTGTGCGTCGACGGGTCCGGGCCGAACCGCAGGCCGTGCGGGGCCGCGACCGCCTGCAGGTCGTCCAGGACCGTGCCGGGCAGCACCCGCGCGAGCCGCGTCGAAGGGTCCAGCGCGAGCACTCCGCCGAGGTGGCGCGAGGTGTCGATCACCAGCCCCGGGCCGCACGCGTTCCCGGCCACGCTCGTGCCGCCGCCGCGGGCGATCACCGGCAGGTCACGATCGCGAGCGGCGGCGACCGCCGCGACGACGTCGTCGACGGTCCGCGGCAGCACCACCCCACGCGGCACGTGGCGGTAGTTGGACGCGTCCGTCGTGTACAGCGCGAGCGTGGCGGCGTCGGTGAGGATCTCCACACCCCCATTCAAGTCGACCGGAGGCCGTCGTACCTCTCCAGCCGGGTATGTCCGGAACCACACCCGGTGGGCCATCGTGATCAAGCGACGGCAAAGGAGCGCGAGAAGCTGCTCGGCACGCTCGACCGGGTCGCCGCCCTGCACGGGACCGCGCGCCTGATCCGGGAGACGGTCGGGGCGACCGCCGGGTTCGTCGGCGAGCGCGTCGTCGACCCGCGCATCCTGCGGCCGGCCGCGCAGGGCCGGACGACCCCGGAGATCGCCGAGTCGACGGGCCTGGCGCGGAACACGGTGAAGACGTACCCGCAGTCGGCGCTGCACGAACTGGCGCGCGCAACCGCGTCGAGGCGATCGGGAAGGCCGGCGAAGCCAGGCTGCTGTGAGATCCTCGGCCGGGTGATGATCGACCTGCACGCGCACAGCACGGCCTCCGACGGCACGACACCGCCCGCGTCGCTGCCGCGGCTGGCCGCCGAGGCCGGGCTGACGGTGCTCGCCCTCACCGACCACGACACGTTCGCGGGCCTGGCCGAGGCTTCCGCGGCCGCCGCCGACGTCGAGCTCGTTCCCGGTGTCGAGATCTCCTGCCGCCTGGACGAGGCCGAGGTGCACCTGCTCGGCCTCTTCGTCGATCCCGGCCACTCGCCGCTGGCGGACGAGCTGGAGCTGATCCGCACCGACCGCACTCGTCGTGCGGTCCGGATGGTCGAGCGCTGCCGGGAGCTCGGGGCGCCGATCACCCTGGCGCAGGTGGAGGCGATCGCCGCGGGCGCGCCGCTGGGCCGTCCGCACATCGCCGCCGCGCTGGCCGCGGTCGGCATCACCGACGCCTTCACACCCGGCTGGATCGCCGACGGCGGCCGGGCCGACGTGCCCAAGCACGTCTTGTCCACTGTGGACGCGATCGCGCTGGTCCGCGCGGCGGGCGGCGTGGCGGTGCTGGCCCACCCGCGCTCGGTCAAACGGCGGGCGTCGGTCTCGGACACGCAGCTGGCCGAGCTCGCCTCGGTGGGGCTCGCCGGGATCGAGGTGGACCACCCGGAGCAGCCGCCGGAAGTCCGCGACCGCCTGCGAGAAGTGGCCGCGGACCTGGGGCTGCTCGCCACCGGGTCGAGCGACTTCCACGGCGACCGCAAGCCCGTCCGCCTCGGCGAACACACGACCTCGCCCGACGTCTTCGCCGCCCTCCGCTCCCGCCGGTCGTGAGTGGTAAGGCGGGTTAGAACCCGCCTTACCACTCACGACAGCCGCGGCAGACCACTCCGCCGAGGGCGGCGTCAAGTAGTGAGCCGTCGCTCGGCCAGCGCGGCCGCCTCGTGGAGCGGGGTGGTCGCGTTGGCGTCGGCGGCCTCGATGAGGGTGCGCACGGTGTCCTCGATCGTCTCGACGCGGGCGAGCGCGGCTTCGTGGTCCAGGCCCTCGGCCTCGCGCGAAAGTGTGTACAGGATCCCGCCCGCGCTCGCCACGTAGTCGGGGACCCACCGGATGCCGCGGGCGGCGAGGTCGTCGGCGACGGTGTCGTCGGTGAGCTGGTTGTTGGCCGGGCCGACGACGAGCGGCGTGTCGAGCCGGGCCACCGTCTCGGGGTCGAGCACCCCACCGACCGCGGCCGGGATCACCACGTCCGCCGTCCGGGTGAGCGCCTTCTCCGGCTCGGTCCAGGTCAGGCCCTGCTTCCGGGCCTCTTCCCGCTTGGCCGGGTCGACGTCGGAGACGACGACGTCGGCCCCCGCGGCCTGGAGACTGGCCGCGAGGTGGGCACCGACCGAGCCGTAGCCGCTGATCACCACCCGGCGGCCCGCCCAGTCGGGCCCGGCCGCCGCGCGGAGAGCGGCGAGCACCCCGACGGCGGTGGGGCCGCTGGAGGAACCGGTTCCGCCCGCGGATTCGGGCGTGCAGAACGCGTACGGCGAGGCTTCGCGGAGCACCAGCATGTCGGCCGGACCGGTGCCCACGTCGGGGCCGGCCTGGTAGCGGCCGCCGAACTCGGCGATCAGGTCGGCGTGGTCGAGCAGGACGGCCCGCCGCTCCTCCGGCGCGAGGACCCGGCCCGGCTCGGGCGCGATGACGCTCTTGCCGCCGCCGAACGCCAGCCCGGCGACGGCGCACTTCGCGGTCATGGCGGCCGACAGGCGGAGGACGTCCCTGATGGCTTCTTCGAGGGTCGCGTAGGGCTTGAAGCGGCAGCCGCCGACGGCGGGGCCGAGGGCGGTCGAGTGGATCGCGACCATCGTGATGACGCCGGATCGACGGCCCCGGCGGGCTACCAGCTCCTCATGTGCGGTCATGAGCGCCGAAGTTAGAGTGACAGTCGGCAGTGCGGGCTCGCTGCCGAACGAAATTCGGCCACCATCCGGAGGACACGTGCTGGACGAACTTGATTCGGCGATCGTGCGGCTGCTGCAGGAAGACGCCCGCCAGACCAACCGGGACATCGCCCGGAAGGTCGGCATCGCGCCCTCGACGTGCCTCGAGCGCATCCGGCTGCTGCGCGAACGCGGCGTCATCCGGGGCTACCACGCGGACATCGACTTGCCGAGCCTCAACCGCGGCGTCCGGGCGCTCGTCACGGCGCAGGTGCGGCCGCTGAGCCGGGCGGTGATCGATTCCTTCCAGCGCTCGATCGCCGAACTCCCCGAAGTGCTGTCGGTGTACGTCACGGCCGGAAACGACGATTTCCTGATCGAAGTGACCACGCCGGACATCGACGCGTTGCACGCATTCCTGACCGACCGGCTCGCGTTGCGCCGGGAGATCGTCGGGTTCCGGACGTCGATCGTTTTCCGGCACCTGCGGAAGACGACGCTTGAACCGCTGCCGTAGGGGTATCCCAGGGTTACCCCGGTACGGCACGACACGCCACCCCTACGTGAACCCAGGAAATACCCGGGTTCGCACGTTCAAAGGCGGAAACTGTCGGTGTCGGGGCGTCTAATGAGCAAGACGGGAAGGAGGCGCCGCCATGATCACCGATTTGAACCACCGCGAGCGGGCCACGTTGAGAGCCGTGGCCGGGGGCCACGCCGAGATCAGCTGCAGCTGCGAGCCCGACCTCTTCATCGATGGCCTGAGCTGCTGCGACCAGTCCACCGTGCACCGGCTCGCGCGGCTCGGCCTGATCGCACCCGCACACCCCGGCAAGTGCGGCGAGCGCGTGCCCGCGCTGCTCACCGACGCCGGGTCGCAGGCGCTGGGCGAGGTCTTCGCCGCCGCGGCGTAAACACGTTGCCACACACTGGGGTCACTGCCAGCATCACCGGATGCACGTATTCCTCGAAACCGAGCGGCTGATCCTCCGCCGGTTCACCGAGAACGACGCCGACGCGCTCTTCGAGCTCTACGACGACCCGGCCGTGATGAAGTACCTCAATGGGGGACAGCCGGCGGACCGCACGGAGATCGTCACCCTGGATCTTCCCGCGTTCCTCGGTTACTACGAGCGTTTCCCCGGTTACGGGTTCTGGGCGGCGATCGAAAAGAGCACCGGCGACTTCCTGGGCTGGTTCCATTTCCGCCCGCGCCCGCACGACCCGCCGGACGAGCCCGAGCTCGGCTACCGGCTGCACCGGAAGGCGTGGGGCAAGGGCTACGGCACCGAAGGCTCGGCGGCACTGCTCGCACACGGCTTCACCGAACTGGGGGTCCGCCGGGTGAGCGCGAGCACCATGGCGGTGAACAAGGCCTCGCGCCGCGTGATGGAAAAGCTGGGGATGCGGTTCGTCCGGACGTACTTCGAGGAGTTCGCGGAGCACGAGCGCGCGCCGGGCAGCGAGCACGGCGAAGTCGAGTACGCCATCACCCGCGAAGAGTGGTCTGCCGCAACCCGGTCGTGAGTGTTTAGGCGGGTTAGAACCCCTTCGGTTCTAGTGGTCGTTGCAACGCCTGACCTGAGAGGTGTTGCCATGACCGAGAACCGTCGTCGGTGGCTGTTCCGGGATGTCCGGGTGGCGTTCTGGGACCGGGTGCGGGCAGGGTTGCCGGTGGAGCGGGCGGCGGTGGCCGTGGGTGTGTCGCCGGCCAGCGGAAGACGACTGTTCGAGCAGGCTGGCGGCGTGATCACCAACGCGCCGACGGCCTGCTCGGGCCGCTATCTCTCGCTGGCCGAACGCGAAGAAATCATGATCCTGCACGCCCAGCACCTGCCGAACGCCGAGATCGCGCGGCGTGTGGGCCGGGATCGCTCCACCATCGGGCGGGAACTGACCCGCAACAGCACCACCAGCGGCTATCGGGCCAGTACCGCCCAGCACACCGCCGAACAACGCGCGAAACGACCGAAAACGACGAAACTGGCCACCAACCCGGAACTGCGGGAGCGTGTCCGGCAGGACCTGACCGCGCGGTGGTCCCCGGAGCAGGTCGCTGCCAGGCTGAAGCGGGACTTCCCCGATCAGCCGAGGATGCACGTGACCCACGAAACGATCTACCAGGCCCTCTACGTCCAAGGTCGCGGACAGCTGCGGCGCGAGCTGGCGGCATGCCTGCGCACCGGACGCACCCGGCGCACACCCCAGCGCACCCCGGACGGGCGGCGCGCCGGTCATAGCCGGATCGCCGGGATGGTCTCGATCTCCGAACGCCCTGCCGAGGCCGCCGACCGGGCGGTGCCGGGGCACTGGGAAGGTGACCTGATCGTCGGCAAAGACAGCGGATCGGTGATCGGCACTCTGGTGGAGCGCACCACCCGTTTCTGTCTGCTGCTGCACCTGCCCGCAGGCAAGAACGCCGCCGCGGTCGCCGCGGAAATGATCACAACGATCCGGCGGTTGCCTGAACAGGTCCGCAGGTCGCTGACCTGGGATCAGGGCACCGAGATGGCCCAGCACGCGACCATCACGATGGCGACCGAGATGGCGATCTACTTCTGTGATCCGCATTCGCCCTGGCAGCGCGGTTCGAACGAGAACACCAACGGTTTGCTGCGTCAGTACTTCCCGAAAGGCACCGACCTGTCGGTGCATACCCGGGCTGACCTGGCGAAAGTGGCTGCCGAGCTCAACGGGCGGCCGCGCAAAACGCTCGGCTGGGACACCCCAGCCGAGCGCCTGAACTTGCTATTGTCCACACAGGAACCTGTTGCGACAACCGGTTGAATCCACCCCCGCCTAAACACTCACGAGGGGTCAGCGGTAGACCTCGAACTCGTAGATGCGGGCCGCGCCGTTGCCGTCGTTGGCCGGGGTGGTCAGGGTGAGCTTCACGTACCGCGCCGATCGGGTGGTGATCGGGTGGTACGTGCGGCTCGCCCGCGACCCGGTGACCGAGGCGACCGTCGTCCAGGCGGAGCCGTCGGTCGACGTCTGGATCGTGAAGGCGCCGGTGTTCCAGCTCGTCGTCTCGCCGCCGAGGCCGGCGTGCTTGACCACGAACGAGGACACGTTCTGCGCCGACCCGAGGTCGACCTGGAGGAACTTCGTCGCCGCCGTGCTGCAGAACTTGCTGTTGTTCGCCAGGCTGCCGTCGACGGCCTTGTCCGCGGTCTCAGCCGAGTTGCAGGTGGCCGAGCCGGTGGCCGCCTTGCCCAGCGCCAGGTTCGTGCCGAGGTCCGGCGCGGCGGCCGGCGGCGTGAACCCGTCGTTGTACGACGGCGGGACGTCGGACGCGTTCGTGCCCCAGCCGCTCGGCGACGAGCCCATGGCGTAACTCAGCGTGGCCGCGCCCGCGATGTCGCCGTAGCGGATCCACGACTTCGTCGTCGAGACGCCGTTGACGCTCACGCTCTGCACGTACTGGGCGCCCTGGCCCGCCCCGCTGCCGGTGATCTGGATCGTCCCGGACGGCCGGACGATCGACGCCGACGGGAACAGCGGGCCGTGCAGGGCCAGCACGTCCGCGCCCGGCGTCGCCGGGTACATCCCCAGCGCGGCGAAGACGTACCACGCCGAGGTGGCGCCGAGGTCGTCGTTGCCGGGGAGCCCACCCGGGCCGGTGGTGAACGACTCGTTCATCACGCGCCGCACCGCGGAGCTGGTGCCCTGCGGGTGGGCGGCGTAGTTGTACGCCCACGGCACGCCGTGCTCGGGCTCGTTGCCGATGTAGAAGTACGGCTGGGTGAGCCCGCCGTTGAGCTGGGTGAAGTGGTGGTCCAGCCGCTGGACGGCGGTCTGGCGGCCGCCCATCAGGTTGATCAGGCCCTGGTAGTTGTAGGGCACCATCCAGGTGTACTGCGACGGGTTGCCCTCGGTGTAGCCGCTGTTGCTCGACGGCACGACCGGCCACGCCCAGGTGCCCGTGCTGCCGCGCGGCTGGATGTAGCCGGAGTCGGTGCCGAACACGTTCTGCCACCACTGGGCGCGCTGCATGTACGTGGTGTACTTGGCGGTGTCGCCGACCGCCTTCGCGAACTGCGCCACCGCGAAGTCCGACGCCGAGTACTCGAGCGAGTCGGACGGGTCCTCGTAGACGTAGTGCCGGCTCAGGTAGCCGCTCTCCCGGCCGCGGATCGCCTGCCCCTGCGTCGTGCCGCCGCTCGCGCTCTTGTCCATCAGCGTCAGGGCGGCCGCGGTGTCGAAGCCGCGGACGCCGAAGGCGTACATGCTGCCGACGATGATCGGGCCGGGGTCACCGGTCATCACGAAGTGCTCGTTGCTGTTGTGCGACCACTTGGGCAGCAACCCGCCCTGCTGGCCGTCCAGCACCATGGACTTCGCGATGTCGCTCGCTTCGTTCGGCGCGACGAGCCCGATCAGCGCGGCCCACGACCGGTAGATGTCCCAGCCGGAGTAGTTCTGGTACACGGTGTGCGACGCGGTGTGCACCGCCTGGTCGAACCCGCGGTACTGGCCGTTCGTGTCGCTGGCGATGTTCGGGTTCTGGAAGACGTGGTACAGCGCCGTGTAGAACTTCTGCAGGTCCGCGGTCGCCCCACCGGTCACCTGGACGCGGTTGAGGATGGTGTTCCAGCTCGTGTCGGCCGCGCCGCGGATCCCGGCGAAGTCGAACCCGGGGTTCTCGGCGGCGAGGTTCGCCTGCGCGTTGGCCAGGCTGACGAAGGAGATGCCGACCTTCGCCTGCACGGTCGCGTTGCTCGAGGTGTCGAAGGTGACGTAGCCGCCGGAGTTCGTGCCGCTGGTGCTCGCGGAACCGGCGTTCACGGTGCCGCCCAACCAGGTGCCGAACCCGCTGGGCGCGCGGTCGAACTGGATGGCGTAGAAGATCTGGTACGTCTTCGACGACCCGCAGAACCCGCCGCCGGTCACCGAGCCGGTGAGCTGGCTGCCACTGATGGCGATCGACCCGCTGCGGCTGCCGGTGGCACTGCGGCTGGTGTTGACGAGCAGCCGCGCGGACGTGGTGTTGGGGTAGGTCAGCTTCATGAAGCCGGACCGCTGGGTGGCGGACAGTTCGACGGTGGTGTCGTAGTTGTCGAGCTTGGTCTTGTAGTAGCCGGGCGCGGCGGACTCGTTCGCTTTGGTGTAGCGGCCGGCGTACCCGGTCCAGCCGGTGCCCGGCGACGTCCCGATCGCGCCGGTGATCGGCAGCAGGCCGAGGTCCTCGTTGTTGGCGCACCCGGCGCCGTTGAAGTGGGTGAGGCTGAATTCTTCGATGCTCGTGTCGCTGTAGCGGTACCCGGACGGCGACGCGGTCGGCGTGTCGGGGCTGAACTGCACCATGCCGAACGGCACGACGGCACCGGGGTAGGTGCTACCGCCGGCCCCGCCGGGCACCGGGTTCGGCGAGTTGCTGTTGTCGGTGCCGATGAAGGGATTCACGTACTGGGTGAGGGCGAGCGTCGCGGCGCCGGCGGCCGGGGCGGTGAACCCGGCTCCGGCAAGGGCGACGGCGAGCGCGGCCGCCCACAGCCGGCCGACCAATGGTCTGGACATGACCCTTCCTCTCCTTGTCGCACGCATTCCCGCCGGGCGACATCGTTGTCGGGCGTGGTGACAACGTTGTCAACGCGGGTCGAGCCGCGCCGGCAACGTCCAGGGGATCGAAGTGGTGCCGGAACTCGGTGGCACGACATGGTGCCACGGAAGGGTCCGCTCGCGGAAGCGCCGAAAGTCCCTTGCACACCAACCGATCCCGGGACCGGACCACCCACCCCCGGTGGACCACCCGCCGTGTCGTCCCTTCAATCACGCGTGTCGGCTCCGCCATCACGCGTGTCGGCTCTTCCCGCCCCGGCCCTCCGTGAACGGAGGGTCGACACGCGTGACTGAAGGGTCAACTCACGTGATTGGAGGGTCGACACGATGTCAGCGGGTCGTGACCCAGGTCTCGCCGAGTTCGGTTGTCGTTGCTTCGCCGTTGGTGAGGTCGGCGAGCCAGCCGTGGAACGCGTCGGCCTCGCCGGGAGCCAGGCCGATCTCGAAGCGGGCTCGCTCGTCGAAGCGGGTTGCGTGGAGCACGTAGGGAGATGCGCGCAGGTCGTTCTCCAGCCGGCCCGCGCGGTCGTAGCTCACCGCCACCTCGACCAGACTGAGACGGCGGTGTTCTAGTACACCAACTTCCACAGCGTCCGAAACGGACTGACCGTACGCGCGGATCAACCCGCCCGCCCCCAGCAGGACTCCCCCGAAGTACCGCGTCACCACCGCGACCGTGTCGGTCAGCTCGCGGCGGCGCAGCACTTCCAGCATCGGCATGCCCGCCGTGCCCGCCGGCTCACCGTCGTCACTGGAACGCCGAGTTCGCCCATCCGGCCCCAAAACGAAGGCGTGACAGTGGTGCCGCGCCCCCGGATCGGCGCGGCGGCGGGCCGCGATGAACTCGCGCGCAGCCTCTTCCGACGTCACCGGAGCGAGCGCGCAGAGGAAGCGAGAGCGCTTGATCTCGATCTCGTGGACGCCTTCCCGAGCCACGGAGAGATAACGATCAGTCATCGGGGCAGTCCGCCATGCACCCAGCTTCCCACCCCGACACCCCGGCCGGACAGCCGCCCCGGACCACTTCGGACGGACGTTTCCGCAGGTCAGAAGCGTTGCAGCCCGCTCTGCGGGAGGTCCAGCCCGGCATATGGGACTACCCGGGGTTCCGTCAACGCAAGCGTGGCATTTCCCACCCGGACGCAACGACGTATGTCGATAACAGCGAATTCACACTATCGTCATAAGACCCGGCGAACCCGGGAGTAACACCGCGCGCTCCGGACGGCCCCCACCACGCTGGCCGGCTTGTGCGCGCTCGCAGCACCCGACATGTTCGGCTGCCCAGTGTTGTGCGGCCTCCCAGATGACGCGTTCCGGGCGTGACGCCCGGCCGATACCTCGCGGCATCTTGCACTTCGAGCAGAACGACAACTGTTCTCGACTGACCATCGCGGTCCCGGACCACTTCGTTAACCGGTTCAGCCCGAACCACCCAATGGAGTGAGTACCGGTCGCGCCAACGCCTTGGGAGGCGGCCAGCCGTGACCCACCGTGCCAGTTCCCTGCCCCCGTCCGGGGAGCAGCTCAGCAACGCCGAGGCCGCGGGCCTCTACCGGAGCGACTACGAACACGACGCCTGCGGTGTCGCCTTCGTCGCCGACCTGACCGGGCGCCGAGATCATGCGATCGTCGCCAAGGCCCTGGTCGCGTTGCGCAACCTGGAACACCGCGGGGCTCGTGGCGCCGAACCGGACACCGGCGACGGCGCCGGCCTGCTGATCCAGGTCCCCGACGAGTTCTACCGCGCGGTCGTGGACTTCGACCTTCCCGAACCGGGCACCTACGCGGTCGGCACGGCTTTCCTCCCGCAGGACGAAAAGCGCCGCGGGCGGGCCATGACGACCATCGAGCGCATCGCCGCCGAGGAGGACATGCGCGTCCTCGGCTGGCGCCAGCTGCCGGTGCACACCGAGCACTGCGGGCCGACGGCGGCCGAGACCATGCCGCACTTCACGCAGCTGTTCCTCGCCGCGCGCCGCCCGAAGCCGGAGCACTCGGACCCGCTGCACATCGAGCGCAGCGCGTTCTGCGTCCGCAAGCGCGCCGAGCGCGAGCTCGTCGAGGACGACGTCTACTTCCCGTCGCTGTCCTCGCGCACGATCGTCTACAAAGGAATGCTCACCGAGCCGCAGGTCGAGCGGTTCTTCGCCGACCTCACCGACGAGCGCGTCACCAGCGCCATCGGCCTGGTGCACTCCCGCTTCTCGACCAACACGTTCCCGTCGTGGCCGCTGGCCCACCCGTACCGGTACGTGGCCCACAACGGCGAGATCAACACGTTGCGCGGCAACCGCAACTGGATGGACGCGCGCGAGGCGCTCCTCGAAACCGACCTCATCCCGGGCGACCTCAAGCGCGTCTACCCGGTGATCACCCGCGGCGCCAGCGACTCGGCGAGCTTCGACGAGGTCCTGGAGCTGCTCCACCTCGGCGGCCGCTCGCTGCCCCACGCCGTCCTGATGATGATCCCGGAGGCCTGGGAGAACCACCAGGAGATGGACCCCGCGCGGCGCGCCTTCTACGAGTTCCACTCGACGCTGATGGAACCGTGGGACGGCCCGGCGCTGGTCGCCTTCACCGACGGCAGCCAGATCGGGGCGGTCCTCGACCGCAACGGCCTGCGCCCCGGCCGGTACTGGGTGACCGACGACGGCCTCGTCGTGCTCGCCTCCGAGGTCGGCGTGCTCGACATCGACCCGGCGACGGTCGTCCGGAAGGGACGTCTCGAGCCCGGCCGGATGTTCCTCGTCGACACCGTCGAAGGCCGGATCATCGAGGACGAAGAGGTCAAGACCGAACTGGCCACCGCCCACCCGTACGACGAGTGGGTCGACGCCGGTCTCGTGCACCTGGACGATCTGCCCGAGCGCGACCGCGAGGTCCCGCTGCACGCCGCGCTCGTCCGTCGCCAGCAGGCGTTCGGCTACACCGAGGAAGAGCTCGAAGCCATCCTCGAGCCGATGGCCCGCACCGGCGCGGAGCCGATCGGCTCGATGGGCAACGACTCGCCCATCGCGACGCTGTCCAGCCGGCCGCGGCTGATCTTCGACTACTTCATCCAGCTCTTCGCCCAGGTGACGAACCCGCCGCTGGACGCGATTCGCGAGGAGCTCGTCACCGCGCTCGGCGCGCAGATCGGCGCCGAGCCGAACCTCCTGGAAGGCAACGCGGCCAGCTGCCGCCGGATCGTGCTGCCCTTCCCGGTGCTCGACAACGACCAGCTCGCCAAGCTGGTGCACGTCAACGACGACGGCGACCTGCCGGAGTTCCAGGCCGTCACCGTGCTCGGCCGGTACAACGTGCACGGCGGCGGCGACGCGCTGATCAAGCGCCTCGACGAGATCCGCGCCGAGGTGTCGGAGGCGATCGAGGACGGCGCCCGGCTGATCGTGCTGTCCGACCGCGGTGTCGACGAGAACCACGCGCCGATCCCCTCGCTGCTGCTGACCGGCGCGGTGCACCACCACCTCGTCCGGGAGAAGACGCGCACGCAGGTCGGCCTCATCGTCGAGGCCGGTGACGCCCGCGAGGTGCACCACATCGCGCTGCTCATCGGCTACGGCGTCGCCGCGGTGAACCCGTACCTGGCGATGGCGACCGTCGAGGAGATGGCCCACCGCGGCCTGATCCCCGGCGTGACGCCGAAGCAGGCGACGCAGAACCTGATCAAGGCGCTCGGCAAGGGCGTCCGCAAGACGATGTCCAAGATGGGCGTTTCGACCGTCGCCTCCTACACCGGCGCGCAGATCTTCGAAGCGATCGGGCTCGGCGAAGAGGTCATCGAGAACTGCTTCACCGGCACGACGTCCCGCCTCGGCGGCGTCGGCTTCGAGACCCTCGCCGACGAGGTCGCGAAGCGGCACAAGTACGCGTTCCCGGCCGACGGCGTCCGGGCCGCCCACCGCGAGCTCGAGACCGGCGCGGACTACCAGTGGCGGCGCGAAGGCGAGCCGCACCTGTTCAACCCGCAGACGGTGTTCAAGCTCCAGCACTCCACGCGGTCCGGGAAGTACGAGATCTTCAAGGAGTACACGAAGGCCGTCGACGACCAGGCCGAGAAGCTGCTGACGCTGCGCGGGCTGTTCGACTTCAAGTACGGCAAGCGCGCGCCGGTGCCCATCGAGGAGGTCGAGCCGGTCTCGGAGATCGTCAAGCGGTTCGCCACCGGCGCCATCTCCTACGGCTCGATCTCCATGGAGATGCACCAGACCCTCGCCATCGCGATGAACCGCCTCGGCGGCAAGTCCAACACCGGTGAGGGGGGCGAAGACGCCGAGCGGCTCTACGACCCGGAGCGGCGCAGTGCCGTCAAGCAGGTCGCTTCGGGGCGCTTCGGCGTCACGAGCGAATACCTCGTCAACGCCGACGACATCCAGATCAAGATGGCGCAGGGCGCGAAGCCCGGCGAGGGCGGCCAGCTGCCCGGCGCGAAGGTGTACCCGTGGATCGCGAAGACGCGGTTCTCGACGCCGGGCGTCGGCCTGATTTCGCCGCCGCCGCACCACGACATCTACTCGATCGAGGACCTGGCGCAGCTCATCCACGACCTCAAGAACGCCAACCCGAACGCGCGCATCCACGTGAAGCTCGTGTCCGAGGTCGGCGTCGGCACGGTCGCGGCCGGCGTCTCCAAGGCCCACGCCGACGTCGTGCTCATCTCCGGCCACGACGGCGGGACGGGCGCGTCGCCGCTGTCGTCCATCAAGCACGCCGGTGGCCCGTGGGAGCTCGGCCTGGCCGAGACGCAGCAGACGCTGCTGGCCAACCGGCTGCGCGACCGGATCGTCGTGCAGACCGACGGCCAGCTCAAGACCGGCCGGGACGTCATCGTCGCGGCGCTGCTGGGCGCCGAGGAGTTCGGCTTCGCGACCGCGCCACTGGTGGTGTCGGGCTGCATCATGATGCGCGTCTGCCACCTCGACACGTGTCCCGTCGGGGTCGCGACGCAGAACCCGAAGCTGCGCGAGAAGTTCAGCGGCAAGGCCGAGTACGTCGTCAACTTCTTCGAGTTCATCGCCCAGGAAGTGCGCGAGTACCTGGCGGAGCTCGGGTTCCGCTCGATCGCCGAGGCCGTCGGGCACGCCGAGTTCCTCGACAAGCGCAAGGCGATCGACCACTGGAAGGCGGCCGGGCTCGACCTCTCGCCGATCTTCCACGTGCCCGACATGGCCCCGGCCGGCCTGCGGCTGCAGCAGACACTGCAGGACCACGGCCTGGAGAAGGCGCTCGACAACACGCTGATCCAGCTCGCCGAGGGCGCGTTGAACTCCGGTGACAAGGTGCGGTTGGAGCTGCCCGTCCGCAACGTCAACCGGACCGTCGGCACCATGCTCGGCTCGGAGCTGACCAAGCGGTGGGGCGGCGAAGGCCTGCCCGACGACACCATCGACGTCACCTTCACCGGCACCGCCGGCCAGTCGTTCGGCGCGTTCGTGCCCAAGGGCATCACGCTGCGGCTCTACGGCGACGGCAACGACTACGTCGGCAAGGGCCTCTCCGGCGGACGGCTGATCGTGCGGCCGCCGCGGGAAGCGCAGTACGTGGCCGAAGAGCAGATCATCGCCGGCAACGTCATCGCCTACGGCGCGACCAGCGGCGAGATCTTCATCCGCGGCAAGGTCGGCGAGCGGTTCTGCGTGCGCAACTCCGGCGCGCTGGCCGTCGTCGAAGGCGTCGGCGACCACGGCGGCGAGTACATGACCGGCGGCCGGATGGTCGTGCTCGGCCCGATCGGGCGCAACTTCGCGGCCGGCATGTCCGGCGGCATCGCCTACGTGCTGGACCTGCCCACGCACCGCGTCAACCCGGAGATGGTCGACCTCGACCCGCTCGACTCCGAGGACGCGGACTTCCTGCGGGAAACCCTGGAGAAGCACTACAACGAAACGGAATCCGCGGTCGCGCGGGAACTGCTGGCCGACTGGGACGCGGGCGTCGACCGCTTCGGGAAGGTCATGCCGAAGGACTACAAGCGCGTGCTCGCCGCCCAGGTGCAGGCCGAGCGCGACGGGCGCGACGTGAACGAGGCGATCATGGAGGCCGCACATGGCTGACCCCAAGGGCTTTCTGACCACCACCCGCGAAGAGCCGAAGCGGCGTCCGGTCGACCTCCGGCTGATGGACTGGCGCGAGGTCTACGAGGACTTCGCCACCACGAAGCTGCAGAAGCAGGCCGGCCGGTGCATGGACTGCGGGATCCCGTTCTGCCACCAGGGCTGTCCGCTCGGGAACCTCATCCCCGAGTGGAACACGCTGACCTGGCGGGAGGACTGGCAGCAGGCCATCGAACGGCTGCACGCGACGAACAACTTCCCGGAGTTCACCGGGACGCTGTGCCCGGCCCCCTGCGAGACGGCGTGCGTGCTCGGGATCAACGACGACCCGGTGACGATCAAGCGCGTCGAGATCTCCATCATTGACCGGGCCTTCGACGAGGGCTGGGTGACGCCGCAGCTGCCGGTCGCCCTCACCGGCAAGAAGGTCGCGGTCGTCGGGTCCGGCCCGTCGGGTCTTGCCGCGGCGCAGCAGCTCACGCGCGCGGGCCACAGCGTCGTGGTCCTCGAGCGGGCCGACAAGATCGGCGGGCTGCTGCGCTACGGCATCCCCGAGTTCAAGATGGAGAAGTCCCGCCTCGACCGGCGGCTCGACCAGATGCGCGCCGAGGGGACGGAGTTCCGGACGTCGGTGAACGTCGGGGTGGACATCTCCGCCGCCGAGCTCCAGGAGTCCTACGACGCCGTGGTGCTGGCCGGTGGCGCCACCGACTGGCGCGACCTGCCGATCCCCGGCCGCGAACTCGACGGCATCCACCAGGCCATGGAGTTCCTCCCGCCGGCCAACCGGGTCGCTTCCGGGGAGCTCGAGAAGTCGCCCTTCGACGCTTCCGGCCTCGACGTCGTGGTGATCGGCGGCGGTGACACGGGCGCGGACTGCGTCGGCACGTCGCACCGCCAGGGCGCGCGGTCGGTGACGCAGCTGGAGATCATGCCCAAGCCTCCGGAGCTGCGTTCGGACGCGCACCCCTGGCCGACGTACCCGATGATCTACCGGGTGTCCTCGGCGCACGAAGAGGGCGGCGAGCGGCTCTACGCGGTGAACACGCAGGAGTTCCTGGGCGACGCCGACGGTCGCGTGCGCGCCCTGAAGCTGGTCGAGGTCCGCAACGAGGGCGGCAAGTTCGTCCCGGTGCCGGGCACGGAACGCGAGCTGCCCGCGCAGCTCGTGCTGCTGGCGATGGGCTTCCTCGGGCCGCAGAAGCAGGGCCTGCTCGAGGATCTGGGCGTCGAGCTGGACGCGCGCGGCAACGTCGCCCGCGACAAGGCGTTCAAGACGAGCCTGGACAACGTGTTCGTGGCCGGCGACATGGGCCGCGGCCAGTCCCTGATCGTCTGGGCGATCGCGGAGGGCCGCAGCGCCGCGGCCGGCGTCGACAGGTACCTGACCGGCCGCGAGGTCCTGCCCCGCCCGATCGCGCCGACGGACCGGCCGATCGCCTGAGACCCGGCGCCGGCGGAGGTGTCATCGTCGCCACCTCCGCCGGCGCTGTCCCACTTCTTCAGAACCGGTAGCGCAGGACGCGCGTGCCCTGCCGCGACAGTGCGGTGCTGTGGCTCATGAGCCGGGTGGCCGCGCGCAGCGGCTGGGGAAAGCGGGCGACTTCCGGAACGCGGGTGAGCAGCTGCTCCTCGGCCAGGGTGAGGCCCGTGTTCCAGGTTTCGGGCTCGTGCGGGTCGTCGAAGCCCTGGGCGGCGGTGATGCCGATGGCCTTGATCGTCGGGTGGTACTTCATCGCCCAGGCGGCGAAGCGGGTGTAGCCGTTGATGGCGAGTTCGCCGGTGTCGAAGTGCGCGGTCAGCTCGCGGGTCAGCTGCCGGAAGGTGTCGCCGGGCAGGAACGGCAGCAGGCCTTCGGCGACGATCATGGCCGGCCGGTCGCGGGGCAGCGGGTCGAGCCAGCCCGGGGTGGTCAGGTCGGCGCCGATGCGCCGGGACCGGTCCGGGAGGAACCGGGACTGCAGCTCGACGACGTCGGGGAAGTCGACGTCGTACCAGTCGACGCCGTCGGGCGGGTCGCAGCGCAGGACGCGGGTGTCGAGCCCGCACCCGAGGTCGAGCACGACGGCGTCGGGGTGGGCGGCGACGAACGCCCGGACCGCGTCGTCGAGTTTCCTGGCGCGCAGGGCGGTGCCACAGACGAGGCCGGGCTTGAGCCGGAGCTTGGCGAAGTCGTAGTCGATCGCGTCGGCGATGCCGGCGGAGCGGGTGTCGCCGAGGATCGGCTGGGGCAACCGCGAGTCCAGCGCCCTCGCGTAGAGGGTGAGCAGCAGGGTTTCCCGGAGCGGGTCCAGGCGCAGACGGTGCACGAGAAGTCCTCAGGTTTTCGGGGGGTTGCGGGCGGCGATGTCGCGCAGCCAGGTCAGGGACTGCTGGGCGGCGCGGACGCGTTCGGTGCGGGGTCCGCTGCCGCCGGCGAGTTTCGCGCCCTCCTCGGCGATATCGCCGAAGGCGGCGAGGCCGTCGAGCTTGCGCTGGATCACCTTGTGCCAGGCGTCGTCCTCGATCCGGTAGTAGGCGGTGCGGTCACCCGGCACGCGCACCTTGCGGACCAGGCCGATCGCGGCGAGGAACCGCATGTTCGACGTCAGCGAGGCCCGGCTCGCCCGGATCGTCCCGGCGATCTCCCCGGCGGAGGGTTCGGGCGGGTCGCAGATCATCAGCAAGCCGAGGATCCGCCCGGTGATCGGGGGCAGCGCCCATTCCTCCACGCAGAACGTGGCCACCCGCTCGATCCACCGCAGCACCTCGTCCTCGGCCGGCTCGACGGAACGCGTCACGGTGTCATCTCCGCCCACCCCTCCTCGAAGTTCGGCTAGTTGTTTCAGTCTCGACTGAAACAACTAGCCATGTCAACCCCGAGTGTCCTCAGTGGTCGTAGTACCCCTTCTCGAGGTCTTCCAGCAGGCCCGGCTGCGCGGGCCGCCAGCCGAGCGACTCCTGCGTCACCGCGCTGGACGCCGGCTGGTCGAGCGCCAGGAGGCCGCCGAGGAAGCCGAGTTCCTCGGCCGTCACGGACGTGACCGGCAGCCCGGTGCGGCGGCCGACCACCTCGGCGACGTCGCGGATCCGCACGCCTTCGTCGCCGACCGCGTGCAGCACGGCACCGGCCGGCGCCTGCTCCAGCGCCAGCCGGAACAGGTGGGCGGCGTCCAGGACGTGCACCGCGGGCCAGCGCTGCGTCCCGTCACCGACGTAGGCCGCGATGCCCTTCTCGCGCCCGAGGGCGACCAGGCGGGCGATCAGGCCGTGGACGTCCCCTTCGCCGTGGACCGACCGCGGCAGCCGGACGAGGGATGGGCGAACTCCCCGCTCGGCGGTCTTCAGGACGGCGCGGGCGATGTCTCCCCGGCCGGCGACCGGGCCCGGGAAGACGGAGTCGTCACGCTCGGTCGCCGGGCGGCCGGGCACCATCGGCGTCCCCGAGGCGGCGACGAACGGCTTGCCGGCCAAGACGTCGGTCATGGCGGCTACGGCGGCCGCGTCGGTCCGGATCGCGGCGTCCAGCCGGCCGAAGTCGTGCCCGAAGGCGAGGTGGACGACGCCTTCGGCGCTCTCCGCGCCTTCTTTCAGAGTTCCGAGGTCGGTGAGGTCGCCGCGGAGGACGTCGGCGCCCGTGGCGGCGACGATGTCGGCAGCCTCGTCCGACCTCGCGAGCCCGACGACCGCGTGACCCGCGTCGAGGAGTTCGGGCAGGAGGGCCCGGCCGATCCAGCCGGACGCGCCGGTGACGAACACACGCATGTGCTTCTCCCTTAGTGATGACACCTGGTGCCATCACCATAGCACCGCGACGACACCTGGTGTCATCGCTTAGGCTGGGGGCATGAGCCGCTGGGAGCCGAACACGCGCGAGCGACTGCTCGACGCCGCGCTCGACCTGTTCGGCGAGCGGGGGTACGACAGCGTGACGGTCGCCGAGATCACCGAGCGGGCCGGGCTGACGAAGCGGACCTTCTTCCGGCATTTCAGCGACAAGCGCGAAGTGCTCTTCGCGGGCCAGGAAATACTGAGCCGGATCTTCGCCGAGGCGATCGCGGACGCGCCCTCCTCGGCCAGCCCGGCGGAGGCGGTGGCGGCCGCCCTGACCGCCGCGGCGGCCGCCATGGGACCACAGCGGCGCGAACGGGCCCGCCAGGTCCGGGCGGTCGTGGCCGGCCACACCGACCTGCGCGAACGCGAACTGCTGAAGCTCGCGACGCTGCGGGCCGCGATGGCCGGCGCCCTGCGCGCCCGCGGAGTCCCCGACCCGACGGCCAGCCTCGCCGCGGAGATCGGGGGGCTCGCCTTCTCGACGGGCTTCGCCCGCTGGGTCGAGGCGGGCAGCGAGCGGGAGTTCACCGAACTGGTCCGCGAAGCCTTGGCCGAACTACTGGCGGCGACCAGCACCCTCGGCTGACCTTCACCGCCGACCATTTCCCCCGCCTCCTCGTGGACGCCGGGAACCATTTCTTTCCGGTCCGTAACTATTTCGCGCTCAACTTAATCTTTCGTGTGAATCCGGCAATCGGGTGGCATCGGCGGCCTCCGGCGTTGCACTCTGTATTCAGGGGACCCGGTCGGCCGAGGGGGGAGTCCGGTCGACCGGGTGCCCGCCGAGAGGCGGGCTTTTTTCACAAGGGGAGGGGACCCTAAATGAGTGTCGATCTGTCCACCACGCTGTCCTGGACCACGGCGAGCGGCGACGCCGCGACGATGCTCGGCGAGCTCCAGCCGAACATCCTCAAGGCCCACGTCCGCGACCACCTGTCCGCCCTGTTCCTCGCCTTCGGCGACGCGGCGGAGGCCCGGGCTTTCCTCGTCTCGGTGACCGGGAAGATGAAGTCCGCCAAGGCACATCTCGACGAGGTGAGCGCGTTCAAGACCGACTCCGGCGGCGGAACGCCGTACGTCGGCGTCGGGCTCACCGCGGCCGGCTACCGCGCCCTCGGCGTCGAGAACTTCCCGCAGGACGAGGCGTTCCTGCGCGGGATGACGGCGCCGCAGACGCGGCGGCGGCTGAACGACCCGCCGCGCTCGACGTTCGATCCCGGCTACCGCAGCGAAATCCACGCCGTCGTGCTGGTCGGGGACGCGACCGACAAGACGATGACCGCCCGCCGCAACGAAATCCTCGGCCTGCTGCCGGATTCGGCCACCGTCCTCGCCGAGGAAACCGGCCTCGGCCGGGTCAACGCGCGCGGCGAGGGCATCGAGCACTTCGGGTACGTCGACGGCCGCAGCCAGCCGCTGTTCCTCACCGAAGACGTCGACGCGGAGAAGAACAACACCGACGGAATCAACGTGTGGAACCCGGCGTCACCCCTGGCACAGGTGCTGGTGCCCGACACCGCGGCGCCGGATCCCGGCGTGCATTTCGGCAGCTATTTCGTTTTCCGCAAACTGGAGCAGAACGTCCGGCGGTTCAAGCAGGCCGAAGTGGATCTGGCCGACACGCTCGGCCTCACCGGCGATGACCGCGAGCGGGCCGGCGCGATGATCATCGGCCGGTTCGAGGACGGCACGCCGCTGACCACCCAGCGGGAGGACGGCGCGGAAAGCCCGGTGTCGAACAACTTCACCTACGACAGCGACCGCGCCGCGCTGAAGTGCCCGTTCCAGGCCCACATCCGCAAGACGAACCCGCGCGGCTCCGGCGGCGCCGAAGAGCCGGCCGACGAACGGCGGCACCTGATGGCCCGCCGCGGTGTCACCTACGGCGAGCGCCCGGACGACCCGAACGCCGACGTCCCGCCCGCGGCGCGCCCGAGCGGCGGGGTCGGGCTGCTGTTCATGGCCTTCAACTCGGTGCTGGGCAACCAGTTCGAGTTCACCCAGGCGGTCTGGGCGGACAACCCGGGCTTCCCGATCGTCGACGGCGTCACGCCGGGCCTGGACCCGGTGATCGGCCAGGGCGAGCGCGGGTCGTCGGACTACACCGTGGACTGGGGAGGCTCCGCCCAGCGGACGGCCGGCCCGGTGCCGCAGTCGGTGACGCTGCGGGGCGGCGAGTACTTCTTCATGCCGTCGCTGGCCTTCCTGCGCGCACTCTGAGCGAGCCGGAGGCCACCGTGGTGGTGGCCTCCGGCCGCCTCAGGCTTCGAGCAGGTCGAAGGCCAGCAACCCGGCGCCGAGCCGCCCGGCTTCGTCGCCCAGCTCGGCGATCCGCAGCTCCGGCATCCTCTGGAACGTCAGGTGCGCGGCCAGCCACTCGCGCACCGGCTCCAGCACGTAGTCGGCCGCGGTGAACAGGCCGCCGCCCAGGACGATCACCTCCGGGCCGAGCAGCGTCAGCAGCGTCCGGATGCCGTGGCCGAGCCCGTCGAGCGCGTCCTGGACGACGGCGACCGCGACCTCGTCACCGCGGCGCGCCAGCTCGACGACCTCGCGCGCGCCGTCGGCCGGGCGCCCGGTGCGCTCGGTGTAGCGGCGGGCGATCGCGGCCGCCGACGAGATGGCTTCCAGGCAGCCGGTCGCGCCGCAGCCGCACTTGCCGGCGTGGCCGACGTCGATGTGCCCGACCTCACCCGCCTGCCCGTGCGCGCGGTGGATCCGGCCGTCGAGCAGCAACGCGGCGGCGATCCCGGTGCCGACGGGGATGAACGCCGCGTTCGTCGCGCCGCGCCCGGCGCCCACGCGGAACTCGGCGATGCCGCCCGCGGTGACGTCGTGCCCGAAGGCGACCGGCAGGCCGAGCCGGTCTTCCAGGAGCTCGCCGAAGGGGACTTCGCGCCAGTCGAGGTTGGCCGAGAAGTGGCAGACGCGGGTTTCCTCGTCGACGATCCCCGGCACCACCACCCCGACCGCGTCCGGCTGCCCGGTGCCCGCCTGCTCGGCCAGCGCGGCCACGATGTCCACGGTCTGCGCGGCCAGCGCCGTCCCATCCGCGCTGCGGGCCGTCTCCGCGCGCAGTGCCGCCTTGGGCTGCAGCTGCTCGTCGAGCAACGCGGCCTTGATCGTCGTCCCGCCCACATCGAGGGCGGCCACCATTCGAGTCACCGCGGCATTGTCACATTGACGGGCGCGGAACGGCGGACCTACGCTCAACCGGCCAGACGAGGATTCCGGAACGCGGTGCAAGTCCGCGCGGTCGCGCCACTGTGACCCCCACCAGGGGGAAGCCAGACCCGGACCCTCGTGACCGACCCCGATGAGGCCGCGAAAGCCCGAGGAGGCCACCGATGACCCAGACGGCAGCTCCCGCCGTTCCGCTCCCGATCCGCATCCCGATCCGTGAGATCGTGCCGTGGGCGGTGTTCGTGGTGCTCCTGGCCCTGATCGCGCTGTACTTCGTGAGCGCCGAGCAGGGCGCGACGACGGTGTTCGCGAACATGTACGTCCACGAGTTCGTGCACGACGGCCGGCACCTGCTGGCCTTCCCCTGCCACTGATCGGCGGGCACGCACTCCCATGATGAAGACCCTGCTGGTCCGCGGCATGCTCGCGGGCCTGATCGCCGGCGTGCTCGCGTTCGGGTTCGCCTACGCCTTCGGTGAGCCGTCGGTCAACACGGCCATCGGCCTCGAAGAGTCCGCCGATGGTCACTCGCACTCCCACTCCGGCGAAGCTCCTGCTCCATCGTCCTCTGCGGAAGAGGAAGAGCTCGTCCCCCGGGACATCCAGAGCACCCTCGGCCTGCTGACCGGCGTGCTCGTGTACGGCGTCGCGATCGGCGGCCTGCTCTCGCTGGCTTTCGCGTTCGCCCAGGGCCGGCTCGGCTCGCTGCGTCCCCGGCTGACGGCGTTGCTGCTGACGGCGGGCGCGTTCACCGTGGTGTTCCTGGTGCCGTTCCTGAAGTACCCGGCCAACCCGCCCGCGGTGGGCCAGCCGGGCACGATCGGCTCCCGCACCGAGCTGTACTTCGGCTTCGTCGCGGTGTCGCTGCTGGCCGGCATTTTCGCCACGGTGTTCGGCCGCAAGCTCGCGGACCGCCTCGGCGCCTGGAACGGCTTCCTCCTGGCCGCGGCGGCCTACGTCGTCGTGATCGGCGTCGTGGCTTGGCTGATGCCGGTGGTCGACGAGGTCCCGCCGACGTTCCCGGCCTCGACGCTGTGGAGCTTCCGGACGGCCTCGGTCGGCACCCAGGTGACGCTGTGGCTGGCGCTGGGCCTGGCGTTCGGCGCGTTCGCGGAGAAGGCGCTGAACCGGCGGACCGCGCTCGCCGCCTGATCGAGCCGTTCGTCCCGCCTGGGCTAAGGCGCGCCCGGCGGGACGAACGGCAAGTCCGCCCGGCTAGGGCGCGCCCGGCGGGACGAACGGCAGGTCCGCCGGCGCCCCGCGCTCCAGCAGCGTCCGCAGCATCGCCGTGTCGAGGTGCTCGTCGACCGCGTCCGCCAGCTTGTCCAGCATTTCCTCCCGCAGCTCACCGAAGCCGGGCGCGTCCGGCGCCGGCGCCCACCCGACGCCCGCCTGCGCCGCCGCTTCGGTGAGCCACGCGCGGCGGAAGGCGTCGTTCTCGAACGCGCCGTGCCACATCGTGCCCCAGACCGTCGCCGCGCGCTGACCGTCCAGAAAGGACTCCGCCGGGGCCGTCGTCGCCACCGTGCCGTGGTGGATTTCGTAGGCGTCCACCGGGTGGCCGCGCCACGTCCCCGTGGGCCGGGCGAGCACCTTGTCCGCGGCGAACGTCACCCGCCCGGGCAGCAGGCCGAGGCCCGTCACCTCGCCCGCACCGGACTCGACCTCGTCCACAATGGACTCCGTGAGCATCTGGTAGCCGCCGCAGATGCCGAGGACCGGACGGCCCGCGGCGGTCCGGGCCGCCACCGCCGTGTCCAGACCGCGCTCCCGCAGCCAGGCCAGGTCGGCCACGGTGGCGCGCGAACCGGGCAGCACCACGACGTCCGCGGCCGCGACGACGTCCGGGTCCGCGGTGAGCGTCACCGTGACCCCGGGTTCGGCGGCCAGCGCGTCGACGTCGGTCGCGTTGGACGCCCGCGGGAACCGGACGACCGCCACGCCGAGTCCACCGCCGGGCACTTCCCGGCGCCAGCCCGCGACGGCGAGCGCGTCCTCCGAGTCGATCCACACCCGGTCCAGCCACGGCAGGACGCCCAGCACCGGCCGTCCGGTGACCTTCTCGAGGCTGTCCAGCCCCGGCCGCAGCAGCCCGACGTCGCCGCGGAACTTGTTGACCACCCACCCCGCGACCAGGGCCTGGTCTTCGGCGGAGAGCAGCGCGAGGGTGCCGAACATGGCCGCGAGCACGCCGCCGCGGTCGATGTCGCCGACGACCAGCACCGGCAGCCCGAACCGGCGCGCGAGCCCCATGTTGACGTAGTCGCCGCCGCGCAGGTTGATCTCCGCCGGGCTCCCGGCGCCTTCGCAGACGACGACGTCGTAGCGCGCACTGAGGTCCTCGAACGCACCGAAGGCGATTTCGGCCAGCCCAGCCCGCCCGGTGGCGTACTCCCCCGCTTCGAGCGTGCCGAACGGCTTCCCCAGCGCGACGACGTGGCTGCGCCGATCGCTGCCCGGCTTGAGCAGCACCGGGTTCATCGCCGCCTCGGGTTCCACCCCGGCGGCCCGCGCCTGCACCCACTGCGCGCGGCCGATCTCGGCCCCGTCGGCGCAGACCATGGAGTTGTTCGACATGTTCTGCGCCTTGAACGGCGCCACCCGCACGCCCCGGCGCGCAAGCCACCGGCAGATCCCGGCGGTGACCAGGCTCTTCCCGGCATCGGACGTCGTACCGGCGACGAGCACCCCGTTCATCGGGCCGCCCCCACCGTGGCCACCACTGCCGCCACCGCGACCGCGGCGGCGCCCACCCGACGCGACAACCGGACCGCGCGCCGCAGGTCGACCGGCTCCGGGTCGCGCCCGTCCCCGAGCCGTGCCCGGCTCTCCACCTCGCCGCCGTAGCTGTTCGTCCCGCCGAGCCGGACGTCCAACGCGCCCGCGAACGCCGCTTCCACCTGGCCCGCGTTGGGACTCGGGTGCCGGTTGCCGTCACGGCGCCACACCCGCCAGGACTCCCGAACCCGCCCGCCCGCGCACAGCGCCGTGAGTGCGGCCCCGGCCCGCGACGGCACCAGGTTGACGAGGTCATCGGCCCGCGCCGCGGCCCAGCCGAAGCGACGGTAGCGCGACGAGCGGTAGCCGACCATCGCATCGAGCGTGTTCAGCGCGCGGTAGCCGAGAAGGCCCGGCATCCCGGCGACGGCGCCCCAGAACAGCGGCGCGACCACGGCGTCCGAGGTGTTTTCGGCGATCGACTCGGTCGCGGCGCGGGTCAGCTCGGCGGAGTCGAGGGTTGTCGCGTCGCGCGCGCAGAGGTGCGAGAGCCTCTGACGCGCTCCGGGCACTTCGCCCGCTTCGAGCAGTCGCGCCATTTCGCTGCCTTCGGCGGCGAGGCCGCGTCCGCCGAGCACAATCCACGTGCACGCGGAGGTGAGGACGTAGCGCGCGAAGGGACGTCGTCGCGTCGCCGTCTGAAGCGCGACGCCGAGGCCGACGGCGCCGAAGGTGCACAGCGCGGCGTACGCGGCGCCGCGCGGCTTCGAATCAGCCCACAGACGGTGTTCCAAGCGGGCCGCGGCGGTACCGAACAAGGCGACCGGATGGCCCGTTCGGGGGTCACCGAACAGAGCGTCGGTTACGTATCCGGTCACGAGTCCGGCCGCGGTTGTCCCTAGACGGAGTGGCACGTGGCGCACGGTAGCGCGTGCACCAGAATGCCGGTATGACGAAGCTGACCCACCGGCTCGCCGGGTATCTCGAATCCCTGGCTCGCGCCCTCCGCCGGTACGGGCGCGACGAAGGCAAGGTGCTGGTCCTCGGCGGCGTCCGCTCGGGGAAGTCACGGCACGCCGAGCGGCTCGTCGCCCGCCACCCGCACCTCGTCTACGTCGCGCCCGGCCTGCCCGCGGGCGAAGAGGACCCCGAATGGGCCGCGCGGGTGGCCGCGCACCAGGCGCGGCGGCCGGCGAACTGGAAGACCGTCGAGACCACCGACCTGGCCGGCACCCTGCGCACGGCGACCGAGCCGCTGCTGATCGACTGCCTCGGCACCTGGCTGTCCCGTGTGCTGGACGACGTCGGCGCGTGGCAGCAGAAGCCGGGCTGGGAGCACCGCCTGGACGACCGGCTCGAGGACTTCCTGGCCGCCTGGGCCGCGGCGCGGGTACCGGTGGTCGCGGTGAGCAACGAGGTCGGCAGCGGTGTGGTGCCCGCAACGTCGTCCGGACGGCTGTTCCGTGATGTGCTGGGCGCACTCAACAACCGGGTGTCCGCCGACGCCGACCGGGTCGTGCTGGTCGTCGCGGGCCGGGCGCTCGACCTGTAGCCAGGAGGCGCCCGTGTTCGACGTACCCGTGCCCGACCCCGCCGCCCGCGCCGCCGCACTGGAGCGGCTCGACGGCCTGGTCAAGCCGCTCGGCGCGCTGGGCAGGCTGGAGGAGATCGCGGCCTGGCTGTCCGCGGCGCACGGCACGGTGCCGCCGCGCCCGCTGGACGACGTCCGCGTGGTCGTCTTCGCGGGCGACCACGGCGTGTCGGCGCTGTCGGCGTACCCGCGCGAGGTGACGGCGGCGATGGTGCGGGTGTTCCTGGCCGGCAAGAGCGGCGTGAACGTGCTGGCCGCCCAGGTCGGGGCGCGCGTGCGGGTCGCGGACATCGCCGTCGACTGGGACGGCGCGGACGTGCCGCCGTCGGTGACGGCGCACAAGATCCGCCGCGGCTCGGGCTCGATCGACGTCGAAGACGCGTTGCTGCCGGGCGAAGCCCAGGCGGCGTTCGAAGCCGGCCGGGCGATCGCCCTGGAGGAGCGCGACGCGGACGTGCTGATCCCGGGCGACATGGGCATCGGCAACACGGCGATGTGCGCGGCGCTGGTGGCGGCCTCCCTCGGCCTGCCGGCGGCCGAGGTGGTCGGCACGGGAACCGGAGTCGACGCGGCGGGCCTCGAGCGCAAGACGGCGGCGGTCGCGGCGGCCCTGACCCGGACGGCGGGCCGCGCGGACGACCCGTTCGAGCGGCTGACGTCGTTGGGCAGCGCGTGCGTCGCGGCCACAGCGGGCTTCCTGGTCCAGGCCGCGGTGCTCCGGATCCCGGTCCTGCTGGACGGCGTGTTCTCGGGCGCGGCGGCCGTGGTGGCCCGGGACATCGCGCCGGGAGCCGAGCAGTGGTGGCTGGCCGGCCATCGTTCGACGGAACCTTCGCAGGCGTTCGCGCTGAAGGCGCTCGGCCTGGAGCCGATCCTGGACTTCGGGCTGCGGCTCGGCGAAGGAAGCGGAGCGGTGCAGGCCGTCCCGACGCTGCGAGCGGCCCGCGCGATCCTGGCCGACATGGGACTGCTGGCCGACCTGGCATGAACCGATGAGCCGATGGGCCGATGCCGCGCGGATGGCCGTCGGGACGCTGACCACCGTGCCCGTCCCGGCGCCGCGCGTCATCGATCGGCCGGTCGCCGGCCGCGCCATGGCGCTCGCCCCAATCGCGGCGATCCCACTGGCCGCCGTGGCTGGTGGGATCGTCTGGGCGGGGTCGGCCGCCGGCCTGCCGTCGCTGGCCACCGCGGCGCTCGCCCTCGGTGCCGTCGCGCTCGGCAGCCGGGGCCTGCACCTTGACGGGCTCGCCGACACCGCCGACGGCCTAGGCGCCTCCTACGACCGCGCCAAAGCCCTCGACGTCATGCGCCGCGGCGATTCCGGCCCAACCGGGGTCGCCACTCTCGTTCTGGTCCTCCTTGTCCAGGTCGGCGCCCTGACCGCCGCGAACCCGTTCACGGCGGCCGCGGGCGTCCTTGTCGGCCGGTGCACGCTCTCCATGGCGTGCGCGCGCGGCGTTCCGACGGCCCGGCCGGAAGGGCTCGGAGCCACCGTCGCCGGCTCGGTGCCCCGCGCCGCCGCGATCGCCGTCGGCCTGGCCGCCGCCGGGCTGACCGCGCTGCTGCCCGGGCTGCCGTGGTGGCGCGGACCGCTCGCGGTCGGCCTCGCCTACGCCGTCACCGGAGCGCTCCTGTGGCGGTGCACCAAACGGCTCGGCGGCATCACCGGCGACGTCCTCGGCGCCGGTGTCGAAGCCGCCGTCGCGACTGCGCTGGTCGCGTTGTCGACCTAGGCGCAGCGCGCGCACCCCGGCGACGGCTGGTCGCCCCGCTGCTCGCGGCAACCGCCACCGTGCGGGCGGCCGGCGTCACCGACCTCCGCGACCGCCTCGGCCACGAGGTCCGGTTCCGCCTACGGCAACTCTGCGAATAACCGAAACTGTCGTACCCCCTCCCTATCGTGGTCCGGGTGAACCGAACCGATCGTCTCTACGCCATCGTCGAAGAACTGCGCGCCGTCGCGCCCCGGCCACGCAGCGCGCGGTGGCTCGCGAACCGGTTCGAAGTCAGCGTCCGCACCGTCGAGCGGGACATCAGCGCCCTGCAACAGTCCGGCACGCCGATCTACGCCGAGCCCGGCCGGACCGGCGGGTACTGCCTCGACAAGGCGCACACGATGCCGCCGGTCAACCTGACGGCCGGCGAGGCCGTGGCCATGGCGCTCGCTCTGAGACACCTCGAGGGCACCCCCTTCCGCGCCGAAGGGCGCTCGGCGCTGCGCAAGCTGGTCGCCGCGATGCGGCGGGAGGACACGGATGCGGCGCGGGACCTCGCCGCCTGTGTCCACCTGCTCGGCGACGGCCCCATCCCGCCGATGCCGCACGTGCTCAACATCCGCCGCGTCCTGCGCATCCGGTACACCGACCGCGAAGGCGCCGTCACCCGGCGGGCGATCGAGCCGCTCGGCTACGTCGGCAAGCCCGAGCACTGGTACCTCATCGCCTGGTGCCGGCTGCGCCAGGAGATCCGGGCGTTCCGCACCGACCGCATCGTCTCCTTCACCGTGACCGCCGAGATTCCGCCGCTGCGCCGTCTGCGGCCCGAGGACCTCGACATCCCGTACGGCGACGTCCAGCAGCTCACTTTGGCGGGGTGAACACCGAGAAGCGGTTGCCCGCCGGGTCGAGCAGGTGCGCGAACGTCACGCCAACCGGGTTGACGGTCGGTGGGCGTTGCACCCGCCCACCGGCTTTCTCGACCTGGCGGCAGGTGGCGTCGACGTCCTCGACCAGCACGGTGAAGACCGCGTACTCCTCCGCGCCCGTGGCGAGCCCGCCGCGGGAGCCGCCGGTGTCGATCACCCGGTAGGCCGGGTCCGTGCTGGCCGACGTGTCCTGGGCGGCCTTCCAGCCGAACACCTCACCGTAGAACCGTTCGGCGGCCGCCGGGTCCGCGGTACCGATCTCGAACCAGGCGACGTCGTTGAATCCGGGCATGTCGTTCCTTCCGCTGCCACGCCGGGTGTCTCCCGGTCTGTGGCCAGTTTCGGCGGCGGTGACGACAACCCCCTGTCGGTGTTTACGAAACTTCCCGCAAAGTCGCCAGGAACGCGTCCGTCGTCGCCCGGTCGCGGACCGCCAGCCGCAGGTGGTCCGCTCCGAGGCCGGGGAACGTGTCTCCGCGCCGCACCGCGTAACCCGCTTCGCGCAGCCGCGCGCGCAGGGAAGCACCGCCGGGAACGCGCACCAGCACGAACGGGCCCCGCGGGTCGCCCAGCACGGCGACGCCCTGCGCAGTCAGACCCGACACCAGGTATTCGCGGTCGGCTTCCGCGGCCACCGCCAGTTTCTCGGCTTCCTCCAAAGCCGGCGGACGGCAGCACGCCACCGTCGCCACGGCGGCCAAAGTGGACACCGACCAGGGCACCTGCACCGCCCGCAGCCGCCCGACGACGTCCGCCGGAGCGAGCACGTACCCCGCCCGCAGGCCGGCCAGGCCCCACGTCTTCGTCAGGCTGCGCAGCACGACGACACCCGGGTGGCCGCCGGCCAGGCTCTCGACCTCGCCGGGCACCGCGTCCAGGAACGCCTCGTCTACCACGAGCAGCCGGCCGGGACGCGCCAGGGAAAGCAGCGCCGCCGCCGGGTGCAGCACCGACGTCGGGTTCGTCGGGTTGCCGACGAACACCAGGTCGGCGTCGGCCGGGACGAGCGCCGGATCGAGGACGAAGCCGTCCTGCTCCGGCAGGAGCACCCGCGAGACCGCGTGTCCGGCGGCCCGCAAAGCGGCCTCGGGCTCGGTGAACTGCGGGTGCACGACCACCGCGTGCCGGGGGCGGAGAGCCGCGGCCAACAGGGTGAACGCCTCGGCCGCCCCGGCCGTGACCAGGACTTCGTCGGCTGGGCGGCCGTGCCGCGCGGCCACCGCAAGCTCGGCGTCCACAGTAGACGGATAGGCGGCCAGCGAGTCCAGCGCGGACGCCAATTCCTGCCGCAGCCATGAAGGCGGCCGCGGCAGCCGGACGTTCACCGCGAGATCGACCAGCCCCGGCCCGACCTCCCGGTCGCCGTGGTGGTGCAGGTCGTAGTCAGCCATGCGCCCGCACCCGCGCCGCGAACCGCTGCGCCAGCTCGGGATAGCCGGCCCAGTGGACGTGCAGGTAGGAGGCGTGCAGCGTCGGCGACGCGAAGCCGTCCAGCAGCCGGTCCCAGCCCCACGCCGCCGAATCGCCGTGCGACGGCGTCACCTCGGTGCGGTGGAACTCGTGCCCGGTGACGCGCTGCCCGGCCGTGGCCAGCAGGCTGTCCTCGACGGCCACCGCACGCCGGTAGCCGAGCTTGCCGCGAGCGGTCATCTTGGCGTCCGCGGGCACCGCGCCGACCAGCGGCGCGCCGTCCAGGGACCGGCACAGGTACAACAGCCCCGCGCATTCCGCGGCCACCGGCATCCCCGCCTCGACGGCCGAAGCGACCGCGGCGAGCAACTCCGTGTTGGCCGACAACTCGGCCGCGTGCACCTCGGGAAACCCGCCGCCGAAGTACAGGCCGGCGCACCCGTCGGGCAAAGCCCGGTCGCGCAGCGGGTCGACGTCCACCACCTCGACGCCGCAAGCCGCCAGCAGTTCGATGTTCTCGGTGTAGCGGAAGGTGAACGCCGGACCGCCGGCGGCCGCGATCGTCACCTTCGGACCGTCCACACCGGATGGTTCCCACGGCGGCGGAGAAAGCCGAGGCGCCCCCGAAGCGATCCGCACGATCGCTTCCAGGTCGACGCCGTCCCGCACCCACGCGGCCAGCGCGGGCAGCACGTGCTGCGCCTCCGCGGCCCGTTCCGCCGCCGGGACGAGCCCGAGGTGCCGGCTCGGCGCGTGGATCTCTTCGTTGCGGTACAACGCGCCCAGCAGCGGAACGCCGGTGGCTTCCAGCGCGGAGGCGATCTCGTCGAGGTGCCGCTGCGAGCCGAGCTTGTTCAGGATGACCCCGGCGAGCCGCACGCGGTTGTCGTAGTGGGCGAACCCGAGGACGGTCGCGGCGACGCTGCGGGAGGCGGCCGAGGCGTCGACGACCAGCACCACCGGCGCGTCCAAAACCCGGGCGACGTGCGCGGTCGACGCGTAGCCCTCGGTGCCCAGCGCACCGTCGAACAGGCCCATCACGCCTTCGATCACGGCGATGTCGGCCCCGTGGGAACCGTGTCGCAGCAGGGGAACCAACCGGTCTTCGCCCTGCAGGAAGGGATCGAGGTTGCGGGCGGGACGTCCGGTCGCGAGGGCGTGGTAGCCCGGATCGATGAAGTCCGGCCCGACCTTGTGCCCGGACACCCGGTGCCCGGCCGCGCGCAGCGCCGCCATCAGCCCGGCGGCGATCGTGGTCTTGCCGTGCCCGGAACCGGGCGCGGCGATGACCACCCGCGCTACCACTCGATCCCCCGCTGGCCCTTCTGGCCGGCGTCCATCGGATGCTTGACCTTGGTCATCTCGGTGACCAGGTCGGCGGCCTCGACGAGCTCCGGCGGCGCGTACCGGCCGGTGATGACGACGTGCTGGTGCCCGGGCCGGTCGACCAAGGCCGACACGACGTCGTCGACCTCGAGCCAGCCCCACTTGAGCAGGTACGAGAACTCGTCGAGGACGTAGAAGTCGTGTGTCTCGGCGGCGAGCCGGCGCTTGATCTCCGCCCAGCCTTCACGCGCGTTCGCGGCGTGGTCCTCTTCGGTGCCGGACTTGCGCGCCCAGCTCCAGCCTTCGCCCATCTTGTGCCACTCGACCGGCCCGCCCTGGCCGGTGTCCTCGTGCAGCTTGCCCAGCGCGCGGAACGCGGCTTCCTCGCCGACGCGCCACTTCGCCGACTTGACGAACTGGAAAACGCCGATCGACCAGCCCTGGTTCCAGGCGCGCAACGCCATCCCGAACGCGGCCGTCGACTTGCCCTTCATCTCGCCGGTGTGCACGGCGAGCAGCGGCCGGTTGCGGCGCTGGCGCGTGGTCAGGCCGTCGTTCGGGACGGCGTCCGGTTTGCCCTGCGGCATCAGGCGGCCTTTCCGGTACGGGCGCGGACGGCGCTCGCCAGCGCTTCGGCGGCGACGTCGGCGAGGGGGACGTGTTCCGCGCCGAGGTGGGCAGCGAGGTCGGCGGCCAGGCCGAGCCGCATCTTGCCGCTCTCGCAGTCCATGACGACCGTCGTGACGCCGGCGAGCAGACCGGCCGCGGCCTGGGCGCGTGCGACGGCGTCGGGGCCGCTGGTGGCGCGGCCGTCGGTGACGACGACCAGCAGCGGACGGCGCCGGGGGTCGCGGATCTCCTCCACGCGCAGCACGCGCGCGGCCTCCAGGAGTCCCTCGGCCAGGGGCGTCCGGCCGCCGGTCGGGAGGCCTTCGAGGCGGGACGCGGCCGCGTCGACGCTGATCGTCGGCGGCAACGCGAGTTCGGCCGAATCGCCGCGGAAGGTGACGAGCCCGACCTTGTCGCGGCGCTGGTAGGCGTCCAGCAACAGCGACAGGACGGCGGACTTGACCTCGCGCATCCGCGCCTTCGCGCCCATCGAGCCGGACGCGTCCACGCAGAAGAGGACGAGGTTGCCCTCACGGCCTTCGCGCAGCGCGTAGCGGACGTCTTCCGGCCGCAGCTTCAGGCCGGCGCCGGCCCGGCCGCGGGCTTTCTGGTGCGGTGCCGCGGCTTTCACGGTCGCGACCAGGTGGGGCCGCCCTTCGCGGACGCTGGCGGGCTGGACGCCGATGGTCCGGCCGCTGTCGGTGATCGCGCGCGAACGGCGTCCGCGCTCGCCTTCGCCCATGCCCTTCACGCGGAAGACCCGCGCCTTGAACGTCTCGCCGGCGCCGACGGTCTTCTGCCGGCCACCACTTTGTCCCGGTTCGCCCTGGGGTGCGTTTTCGCTGCCCTCCGGCGGCGCTTCGCCTTGTGGTGGCGCCGAACCCGAGCCGGGGCCGTCGTCCTCGGGACCCGGGTCCGGTTGGGCGTCCTGGAGAGCCTGCTCCAGCTGTTCCTCCGAAATGCCGGGCGCGTCGAACGGGTTGCGGCGGCGCCGGTGCGGCAGCGCGAGGCGGGCGGCGACGCGGACGTCCTCGGTGGTCACCTCGTCGCGGCCGGCCCAGGCCGCGTGGGCGACCGCGGTACGGGCGGTGACGATGTCCGCGCGCATGCCGTCGACCTCGAAGGAGGCGCAGACCTCGGCGATCTGGCGCAGGGCGTCGTCGGGGAGCTTGACGGCGGGCAGAAGCCGTTGCGCCGCTTCGATGTCCGCGGCGAGCTGGGCGTCTTCGTCCGCGTACTGCGCGGCGAAGGCGTCGGGATCGGCTTCGTAGGCCAGGCGGCGGCGGACGACCTCGACGCGCTGTTCCGGGTCGCGGCTGGAGGCGACCTCGACGGTCAGCCCGAACCGGTCCAGCAGCTGCGGCCGCAGCTCGCCCTCTTCGGGGTTCATGGTGCCGATCAGGACGAAGCGGGCCGCGTGCGAGACCGAAACGCCTTCGCGCTCCACGGTCGCGCGGCCCATCGCGGCGGCGTCCAGGAGCGTGTCGACGAGGTGGTCGTGCAGCAGGTTGACCTCGTCGACGTAGAGCAGCCCGCGGTGCGCGGCGGCGAGCAGGCCGGGCTGGAAGTCCGTGACGCCTTCGGCGAGCGCACGTTCCAGGTGCAGGCTCCCGATGACGCGGTCTTCGGCCGCGCCGACCGGGAGTTCGACCAGCTTCGCGGGGCGCCGGTGGCTCGTCGCGCCGTCGTGCGGGCCGTCCGGGCAGAGCGGGTCGGGGGCCGCGGGATCGCAGGAGAACCGGCAGCCGTCGACGACGTCGACCCCGGGCAGGAGGCCCGCGAGCGCGCGGACCATGGTCGACTTCGCGGTGCCCTTTTCGCCGCGCACCAGCACTCCGCCGACGGCGGGCGAGATCGAGGAGAGGACCAGCGCCAGGCGCAGGTCCGGCAGCCCGACGACGGCGGTGAACGGGTACGGCTTCAACAGCGCTCCTGAGGTCGGCGACCGGCCGATCATCGCACAGCGCATGCCTCGCTTAGGGTGGGAAATCGTGCGCGAAGAATCACGTCCACCGGCTGCCGGAGCGGACCGCCTGACCGTGGTCGGGATCGGGGCCGACGGCTGGTCGGGACTGTCGGAACAGGCGCGGGCCGCGGTGCTCGCCGCCGACGTCGTGCTGGGGGCGCCCCGGCAGCTGGGCTACCTGCCCGAGGACGTCCCGGCGCAGGCGTGGCCGACGCCGTTGCTGCCGGGGCTGGACGCGGTCATCGCCGAGCACGAAGGCGCCCGGATCTGTGTCCTGGCCAGCGGAGATCCGTTTTTGTCGGGGGTGGGTGCCACACTGGTGGCCCATGGATACGAGGTCGAGGCACTGCCCGCGCTCTCGTCGGTGACGCTGGCCCGGGCACGGCTGGGCTGGTCCGCCGAGGAGACCGAGGTGGTCACCATCGTCGGCCGGTCGTCGGCCCGCGTCGCCCGGGTACTGGCGCCGCGCCGGCGAGTGCTCGTCCTGGGTGCCGACGCGCCCGCTTTGCGCTCCCTGCTCACCGTGCGGGGTTATGGCGAGAGCGAGCTGATCGCGTTGGAGAACCTGGGCGGGCCCGACGAGCGCATCTCCGACGGCTGGGCCGGCGATCCCGGACCGCTGACGGTGTTCGCGCTGGAGTGCACGGGTCCGGCGTTGCCGCTGATCGGCATCCCGGACGACGTGTACGCCCACGACGGGCAGTTGACCAAGCGCGACCTCCGAGTGTCGGCGCTGGCCCGCCTCGCGCCGAGTCCCGGCGAGCTGTTGTGGGACGTCGGCGCGGGCGCGGGCAGCGTCGGCATCGAGTGGTCCCGGCTGCACGGGCTGAACCGTGCGGTCGCGATCGAGCGCTCCGCGGAGCGGGCCGAGCGGATCGGCCGGAACGCATTGGACCTGGGAGTACCGGAACTGGAGGTGGTGGCGGGGGAAGCACCGGAAGCGCTGAGCGCGCTGCCCGCGCCGGACGCGGTCTTCATCGGAGGCGGCGTGACGGCGCCGGGCGTACTGGACGCGTGCGTGGCCACCGGCGCACGGGTGGTGGCGCACGGGGTGACGCTGGAGGCCGAGCAGGTCTTGGCCCGGGCGTACGAGCAGCACGGAGGCGAGCTGCTGCGGATCGGCGTGGAGCGAGCGGCCCCGCTGGGCGGCTTCACGGGCTGGACCCCGGCGCGGGTCGTGACCCAGTGGAGCAACCGGTGAGCGGGCGTCGGCTCGCGGCCGAGTACTCGCGCCTCGCGGGGCCACCGGGTGAGCGGCAGGAGGCCACCGGATTGGCGGCCACGCCCGCTGGCCGCCAACCCGCGCCCGCCGGACCACCGGCCGACCGGCACCCGGCCCTCCGCGGCCGCACCCGGCAGCCGGCGATCTGGCTCGGCCGCAGCACCCCGGCTCTCCGGAGCAGCCGATGACCGTGCACTTCATCGGCGCCGGGCCCGGGGCCGCCGACCTCATCACCGTGCGGGGCCGGGACCTGCTCGCGCGCTGCGGTGTCTGCCTCTACCCCGGCAGCATGACGCCACCCGACCTGCTCGCGTACTGCCCGCCCGGGGCCGAGCTCGTCGACACGGCGAACCTCAGCCTCGCGCAGATCGTCGCGAAGCTGGTGGAGGCCCACCAAGCCGGGCACGAGGTCGCGCGGCTGTGCTCCGGCGATCCGTCGCTCTACAGCGCCGTCGCCGAGCAGGTGCGGCAGCTCGACGCCGCCGGGGTTCCCTACGAGGTCGTCCCCGGGGTGCCTGCCTTTGCCGCTTCGGCCGCCGCGCTGAAGCGGGAGCTCACCGTGCCCGAAATCGGGCAGAGTCTCGTGATCACCCGCGTCCAGGCGCGCTCCACCAAGATGCCGGCCGGCGAAACCCTCGCAGCCTTTGCCTCGACCGGGGCCACGCTGGCGCTGCACCTCGCCATCAACCACGTCGAGCGGGTGGCCGAGGAGCTCAAGCCGCACTACGGCGAAGACTGCCCTGTCGCCGTCGTCGCGCTCGCGAGCCAGGCCGGGGAGACCGTCGTGCGCGGGGTGATCGGCGAACTCCCCGCGCTCGTGCGCGAAGCCGGGATGACGCGCGCCGCCACCATCTTCGTCGGGCGGGTGCTCGCCGCCACGAACTTTCCCGACAGTTTCCTCTACTCGAGTGCCCGGGATCGGGCGAACCAACCGGAGTCGTTGTGACGGAACTGCGCTGGGGCCTGCTGGCCGCCGGGACGATCGCCGGCCACTTCGCCGCGGGCGTCGACGAAAGCAAACACGGCGTCCTCGGCGCCGTCGCCGCGCGGGACGCCGGGCGGGCGCGGGACTTCGCCACGCGCTTCGACATCCCGAAGGCCTACGGCAGCTACGAAGAGCTCCTCGCCGACCCGGACATCGACGCCGTGTACGTCTCGACGCCGCACGCGATGCACAAGCAGTGGGCCATCGCCGCCGCCGAAGCCGGGAAGCACGTGCTGTGCGAGAAGCCGTTGACGACCACCGCGGCCGATGCCGAGGAGGTGATCGCCGCCGCTCGGACGCACGACGTCTTCCTGATGGAAGCGTTCATGTACCGGCTGCACCCGCAGACGCGGCGGCTGGCCGAGCTGATCTCCTCCGGCGCCATCGGTGAGGTCCGCGCGGTGGACACCACCTTCTCCTTCGACAGCAACCCCGAGGAGACCGCCCGGCTCAGCGACCCTGCGCTCGGCGGCGGCGGGATCCTGGACGTCGGCTGCTACTGCACGTCGCTGGCGCGGCTGGTCGCGCAGGCCGCGACCGGGCAGGACGTCGTCGAACCGTCCGAGGTCAGCGGGATGGCGCACCTGTCCGCCACCGGGGTCGACGAGTGGGCGACCGGCCTGCTGCGCCTGCCCGGGGACATCCTCGCGACGATCTCGTGCGGGATCCGGCTGACCCGCGAGGACGGCATCCGCGTCTTCGGCTCGGGCGGGCAGATCCACATCCCGCAGCCGGCGTGGATCCACCCGCTGCGCAAGCCCGGTGTCTCGGAGATCATCCTGACCCCGGCCGGCGGCGAGCCGGAGGTCATCGAGGTCGAAGCCACCCAGGGCGTCTTCGCGCGCGAAGCGGACCACGTCGCCGCGCACGTCGAAGACCGACAGGCGCCCGAGCTGACCTGGGCGGAGACCCTCGCCAACCTGCGTACGCTGGACCGCTGGCGGGAGGCCGTCGGCTACGGGCGTCCCTCGTGATCCTCATCCTCGGCGGGACCGGCGAAGCGCGGCAGCTCGCCGAAGCGCTCGTCGCGCGCGAAGTGCGCGTTGTCTCTTCGCTGGCGGGACGCGTCGCACGACCGAAGCTTCCTGTCGGCGAAGTACGCGTCGGCGGCTTCGGCGGCCCGGAAGGTCTCGCGGCGTACCTGCGCGAGAACCGGATCGACGCCGTCGTCGACGCGACACACCCCTTCGCCGAGCGCATCGGCGCGAACGCGGCGGAAGCGGCCGAGCACACGAACACGCCTCTGCTCCGGCTCGCGCGGCCGGGCTGGCGAGCGGGCCCCGGGGACGTCTGGCATTGGGCCGACGACCTCGCCGACGCCGCTCGGCAGCTCCCCCACCTGGGCCACCGGGTGTTCCTCACCAGCGGCCGCCAGGGGCTCCCGGCCTTCGCGCACCTCGACGACCTGTGGTTCCTCATCCGCTGCGTCGACCCGCCCGAGCCGCCGCTGCCGCGGCACCACGAACTCCTCCTCGCGCGCGGTCCGTACGAGGTGGCCGCCGAGCGCGCGCTGCTCGGCCGGGTCGACGTCCTGGTCACCAAGGACTCCGGTGGCGGGCAGACGAGCGCGAAGCTGACCGCCGCCCGCGAGCTCGGGAAGCCCGTCGTCGTGGTCCGGCGGCCGGCGCGGCCGCGCACGGAGACCGCCGAAACCGTCCCCGAAGCCGTCGAATGGGTCCTGCACCGATGATCGAAGAGTTCTACGAAGTCCTGCGCAAGCGGCGGGACGTCCGCGGTGAGTTCACCGGCGCACCGATCCCCGAAGCCACGCTGACGCGGATCCTCGAGGCCGCGCACGCCGCGCCGAGCGTCGGGCTCACGCAGCCGTGGGACTTCGTGCTGGTCGACGACGTCGCGACGCGCGAGAAGTTCGCGAAGCACGTCCACGAGGAGCGCGAGGTCTTCGCCGGGCAGCTCGGCGAAGACCGGGCCAGCACCTTCGCGAACATCAAGATCGAAGGCATCCTCGAGGCGAGCCTCGGGATCGTCGTCACCTACGACCCGGCGCGCGGCGCGCCCGACGTGCTCGGCCGGCACGCCATCGCCGACGCCGGTCTCTACTCGGTGTGCCTCGCGATCCAGAACCTCTGGCTCGCCGCGACCGCGGAAGGCCTGGGCATCGGCTGGGTCAGCTTCTACCGCGAGCCCTTCCTGCGCGAGCTGCTCGGCATCCCGGACGGCGTCCGGCCGGTCGCGTGGCTCTGTGCCGGGCCGGTCAGCAAACTGGAGACCGTTCCGGACCTCGAGCGCCACGGTTGGCGCAGCCGTCGTCCCCTGTCCGCGGCGGTGCACCACGGGCGGTTCACCCCGCGTGATCCGGGGGCTGCGTCAGCCGCCGACGTCTGACCCGTTAGCGTTGCGCCGATGCGTCTGATTGCCGTAGCGCTGGGGTTGCTCTCGGCCTTGTGCGCGCTGGCTTTCCCCTTCCTGCCGGTGGTGCAGGACACGGCGGAGGTCGTCTGGCCGACCGGCAGCGACACCCGCTCCGTCAACGCGCCCTTGACCGGGTACTGGGCCGAGGACCTGCGGGCCGAGGTGCCGTGCGCGACCATCCGCTCGGTCGACGCCCGCACGAACGGTCCGGGCCTGCTGTTCGCCACCGTGCCGGACGGCCGCACCGACCCGAACGCCGGCAAGGGGGTCGGCCTGCAGCTGCGGATCGACAACGGCGTCCTGTTCGCCTCCAGCCAGGGCCAGCAGATTGCCCAGCAGCCGCTGCCCGCCGAGAGTTGCGACGTCGAGCTGGACGTCGACGCGACGCAGATGACCCTGGCCGTGGCCGGGACGCCCATCTTCCACGCGAACGGCGACGTCCGCCCGCGCCTGGTCGGGATCTACTCGTCGATCAACTCGAGCAAGGACCCGATCGCCGGCCTGCACGTTTCCGTCGTACCGGACACGCGGTACCAGACGTCGCCGACCGCGCTGAAGATCGTCGTCGGCGTGGTCGCCGTGCTGTCGCTGATCGGCTGCATGATCGCGGTCTGGCGCCGTGACTCCGGCTTCGCGAGACGCGCGCCGCGCTGGGCGCCGGTCGGCTGGTGGCGGCTGACGCTGCGGGACGTGACGGTGATCGCCGCGCTCGGCGCGTGGGTCTTCATCGGGCCGGTGACGTCCGACGACGGCTACATCCTCACGATGGCCCGGGTCACCGAATCGACCGGCTACCTGACGAACTACCACCGCTGGTTCGGCGTCGCCGAGGCGCCGTTCGGCTGGTTCTACCACGTCTTCGAGCTGATGACGCACGTCAGCACGGTGCCGCCGTGGATCCGGCTACCGTCGTTCCTGCTCGGCGTGCTCAGCTGGCTGCTGATCAGCCGCGAGGTGATGCCGCGCCTGGGCAGCCAGATCCGCACCAGCCGCCCGGCCAGCTGGGCGGCCGCGACGGTGTTCCTGATCTGGTGGATGCCCTACAACAACGGCGTCCGCCCGGAACCGGTGGCCGCGCTCGGCTCGCTGCTGGCGATCTGCGCGGTCGAGCGCACGTTGGTGACGCGGCGGCTGCTGCCGCTGTGCCTGGGCCTGACCGCGGCCGGGTTCACCCTGGCCGCGACGCCGACCGGGCTGATCGCGGTGGCGCCGTTCCTGGTCGCCGCGCGCCCGCTGTTCAAGCTGGTGCGCCAGCGCGCGAACGAGAACGGCTGGCTGCCGGTGCTCGCGCCGGTGGCCGCCGCGGGGCTGCTCGTGCTGGTCGTCGTGTTCGCCGACCAGACGTTCGCGACCGTCCAGGAAGCGACCCGGATCCGGACCCAGGTGGGCCCGAACCTGTCGTGGTTCCAGGAGCTCGCGCGCTACCAGCTGCTGTTCGCCGACCTGCCGGACGGCTCGGCGCCACGCCGGTTCCCGGTGCTGCTGGTCGTCCTGTGCACGGCCACCTGCCTGGTCGTGCTGCTACGCCGCAGCCGCATCCCCGGCGCGGCGCTGGGCCCGGCGCGCCGCCTGATCGGCACGACCGCGCTGTTCTTCCTGCTCCTGGCCCTGACGCCGACGAAGTGGACGCACCACTTCGGCGCATTCGCCGCCGTCGGCGCGTCGATGGCGGCGCTGGCCGCGCTCGCGACCAGCTCGACGGTGCTGCGGTCCCAGCGCAACCGCGCGGCGTTCCTCGCGGCCCTGCTGGTGGTCGCCGCGCTCGCCGCGACCGGGCCGAACACGTACTGGTTCGTCTCGCGCCTCGGCGTCCAGTGGACGAACGTGGCGCCGTCGATCGGCGGTATCCCGCTGTCGACGATCCTGCTGGTCGCGGCCGCGGTCGCCGGGATATACGCGTTCGTCGAGAACGTCCGCGCGCACCGGCCGGGAGTGCCGGACCAGCCGCAGGAGGGCCGGCTGCGCGCGCTGCGGCTCGGGTCGCTGTCGCTGGTGGTGGTCTGCGGCCTGGTGGCGGCCGGCGAGTTCGTCACGATGGCGTGGGCGATCCACAACCAATCCGGCAGCTACAGCCTGGGCGCGGCCAACGTCGGGCACCTGTTCGGCAAGAGCTGCAACCTCTCCGACCACGTGATGGTCGAGCGCGACGCGGCGACGAGCATCCTGCACCCGCAGGCCGAACAGCGGACCGTCGCGGAGAAGCCCAAGGAACCCGAATCGCCGCTGCCGAACCCCGACCAGGACAACGGCCGCGTCCAGACCGGGTTCCACACCCGCCCGGTCGACGACAAGGACCCCCTGGCCGAGCCGCCGCACGGGTTCACGCCGGAGAAGGTGCCGATGTGGTCGAGCTACCTCGACCCGGAGACGCGCGCCGGCCGGCTGCGCAGCGACTGGTACGCGCTGACGGAGAAGCCGGCGGACGGCCAGATCGTGGTGGCGACGGCCGGGGCGGCCCGCCGCCCGACGTCGGTCAGCCTCGACTACGGCGTCGGCACCCCGGACGGCGTGAAGGTGCTGCGCAGCCAGTTCATGCTGCCGCCGGGCGCGGGCACCAACGGCTGGAACGACACCCGCATCAACCTGCGCGACCTCCCGCCGGAGACGAACGCGGTCCGCATCAACATCGTGGACAACGACCTGACGGAGGACGGCTGGATCGCGGCTTCGGCCCCGCGCGTCCCGACGTTCACGACGTTGACCGACCGCATCGGCTCGAAGCCGGTGTACGTGGACTGGCCGGCGTCGTTCGTGTACCCGTGCGTCCAGCCGGTGACCAGCCACGACGGGATCTCCCAGGTCCCGGACTACCGCATCACGGCCGGCGGCCTGGCGGACGAGGCCCAGTGGGCGTCGTCGACGAACGGCGGCCCGATCGGCTGGCTGGAGGAGCTGGCCGAGGAGCCGGAGGTGCCGAGTTACCTGATCGGCCAGCCGAGCCAGTCGTGGGGCCAGCTGCTGCAGATCGAGCCGTTCACCGAGGGCATCGCGCCGACGGTGGTCCACGGGGAGAAGACGGTGCCGGGCTGGTGGTCACCGGGTCCGGGTCCCCGTCAGCCGAACGGCAAGGACCCGACGCGCTGACCCGTCGTGAGTGAGAAACAGGGTTAGAACACTGTTTCTCACTCACGACAGCCGCGGGAGACTTAGTAGCTGCGGGGTGTCCAGACGATGCCGTTCTCCGCGCGGGTGCGCGATGAGCCCACGATGAGCAGGCAGCGCATGTCCACTGTGGACGGGTCCAGCTCGCCCAGCGTCGTGACGCGGATGTCCTCTTCCGGGCCGCCCACGTCCCGCGCCACCACGACCGGCGTCGAAGGCGCGCGGTGACGCAGTAGGACGGCACGGGCATCGGCCAGCTGGGTCGTCCGGGACCGCGAAGCCGGGTTGTACAGCGCCAGCACCAGGTCCGCCGCGCCCGCCGCGTCCAGGCGCTTCTCGATGATCTCCCACGGCTTCAGCCGGTCCGACAGGGACAGCACGCAGTAGTCGTGGCCCAGCGGCGCTCCCACTCGAGACGCCGCCGCCTGGGCCGCCGTCACACCGGGGACGATCCGGACGCGGACCCCCGTTCCGTGGCCCGCGGCGACCTGCTCCAGCACCGCGGACGCCATCGCGAACACGCCCGGGTCGCCCGAGGACACCACCGCCACGCGGGCACCCGAAGCAGCCAGGGAAAGCGCCTCGCGCGCCCGATCGGCCTCCACTCGGTTGCCCGACGCGTGCCGCTGCTGGCCCGCCTTCTGCGGCACTCGCGCCACATACGGGCCGTACCCGACGATGTGCTCCGCCGCCGAAAGCTCCGCGGCGGCCTCGGGGGTCAGCCACTCGGGGCCGGCCGGGCCGAGGCCCACGACGACGACTTCGCCACCGGAAGCAGGAGCCGGAGAGGGCGAGGCCGGAGACTGCCGTGACGCGTAAGCCGGCGAAGGCAGCAGAGCCAGCGAAAAGTACGGCACGGTCGCAGGATCCACCGAAGCCAGCGGCTCGATCCGCTGCTGCCCCCACGTGGCCCGCTCGACGAAGACGGCGTCGTCCAGCTTTCCCGCCTCGGCGAACGCCTCCCGCACCGACGAGAACGTCCGCCCCAGCTTCAGCACCGCCGCCGCGTCGGTGTCCGCGAGGCGCCGCGCCAGCTCCGGGGCCGGCAGCGTGCCCGGGAGCACCGTCAGCACCTCGTCGCGCTGCACCAACGGTCGGCCGATGACCGACGACGCCGCGCTCACCGACGTCACGCCCGGGACAACCACCGCCTCGAAGCGGCCCGACAGCCGTTCGTGCATGTACATGTACGAGCCGTAGAAGAACGGGTCGCCTTCGCAGAGCAGGACGACGTCGCGGCCCGCGTCGAGGTGCTCGGCCAGCCGCTTCGCGCTCAGCTCGTAGAAATCCGCGATCGCGCCCTCGTAGCCGCCCGGGTGGTCGGTCGTCTCCGTGGTGACCGGATAGACGAGCTTCTCCTCGATCTGCCCCTCGCGCAGGTACGGCTCGGCCACCGACCGCGCGATGCTCCGGCCGTGCCGTGCGCAGTGGTACGCGATCACCGATGCCTCGGAGATCAGGCGGGCCGCCTTGACCGTCATCAGTTCCGGGTCGCCGGGGCCGAGGCCGACGCCGTACAGCGTGCCCGTCATTCTTCCGCGCTCGCGAGTGCGTTGATCGCCGCCACGGCCATCGCGCTGCCGCCTCGCCGGCCCTGCACCACCAGGTACGGGGCCGGGGCGCGCTTGGTCAGCTCCACTTTGGACTCCATCGCGCCGACGAACCCGACCGGGACGCCGATGATCGCCGCGGGGGCGCCGACACCTTCGTCGAGGATCTCCAGCAGGCGGAACAGCGCCGTCGGCGCGTTGCCGATCGCCACCACCGAACCGGGCAGCTTGTCGCGCCACAGCTCCAGCGCCGCCGCCGAGCGCGTGGTGCCCATCCGCTCGGCCAGCGAAGGCACACCGGGGTCCGACAACGTGCAGAGCACCTCGTTGTTCGCGGGCAGGCGACGCCGGGTGACGCCGCTGGCGATCATCTGCGCGTCGCACAGGATCGGCGCGCCGGCTTCCAGCGCCGCGCGGCCGGACTCGACGACGTCGAGCGTGTAGCGCAGGTCGTCGACCAGATCGACCATGCCGCAGGCGTGGATCATCCGGACCGCCAGCCCGGCCACGTCGTCGGGCAGGATCGCCAGGTCCGCTTCCTCGCGGATCGTGGCGAACGAGTGCCGGTAGATCTCGGCACCGTCCCGCAGGTAGTCGATCACAGGTTCCCTTCCATCTCGTCGAGCGGCACCCAGCGGCCGTCGATGCGGTAGCCCCCCGCTTCGGCGACAACGTCCACATGGGACTGCGACGGCTTCCCGCATCGCCGTTCGCAGCCCGAGAAGTGCGCGCGCAGGCCCGGCCGGAACACCGCATCGGCCCGCACGTCGGCGCGCGACTTCGCGCAGCCCGGACGCCCGATGCACGCGGTGGTCCCCAAGGCCTCGCCGCCGAAGCCGAGCCGCGCGAAGACGTCGGCGGGCACATCCGGCAGCACCACGGACTTCCACGGCGTGACCACCGCCGTCCCGAACTCCGCCAGCGCCCGCGCCTGCGCCGCGGACAGCTGCCCGAAGGGCGGCACGACGACGGCCGTGAAGCCACCGTCCCGTTCGATCAGCCCGGCCGGGACCTCGATCTCGGGATGCGGCACCGGCGTCCCGCGCCAAGCGGGGTCGTCGAGTTCGGCGACGCGCCAGGCGGACCCGCGCACCCGGCCGAACTCCAGTGCTACCCCGACCAGCGTCGAGACGGCGTCGGCGCGTGCCACCCGCTGTCCGGTGTCGCCGCCCGCGAGCAGCAGCGTTCCTTCCGACGGCCCTACGGCAAGCCAGCAGACGTCGGCGCCTTCGCTCGCGACATCGCCGCGGCCGTCGTCGAAGGCGAAGAGGAACCGGCCGGGCAGCGACGCGAGCTCGGGCGTCGCACACAGCACCGCGTCGAGGTCGCCGGCCAGGCCGCGAACGTCGGCGAGGCCGCCGCGAAGGCCGCTCAACGGCGACGCGAGGACGTTGCGGACCCGCTCGTGCGACGGCGAGGGCAGCAGGCTGGCATCGGCCAGCCGGGCCGCGAGGCCGGGCCGGGTGACGCCGCGAAGCTGGACGTTGCCACGTGAGGTGAGGTGTAGATCGCCGTCCCCGCACGCTTCGGCCGCTTCGGCCAGCGCACGCAGCTGCACTGCGGAAATCGTGCCGCCGGGCAGCCGCACCCGGGCCAACGGCCCGTCGGCGGCGTCGTGGGGTGCGAAAACACCGGGGCACGCGTCGGCTCGCACACGTGCTGGGGTCGGCATGAGGTCACTGTAGCTGGCGGTTTTCCGGCTCCCGCGGCTCCGGACGCGGCCGGATCCGGGCCGTTCCGGCCTCCAGGTCCACGTCACGCCAGGGTGGCGCGCCCTCGGCGTCCTGCTCGACGAGCATCGACATGGTTTCCCGGTGTTCCAGCTCACGCCGCTTGGTCCCGTAGAGGAACGCGGTCGTCTCCTCGATGTACGTGGCGGACAGCCGCGCTTTGAAGCGCGAGCCGTTCTTGCGCGGCCGCAGTTCGATCGCCGCCATGACCAGCAGGATCACCACGCCGCCCGGAAGGGCCAGGCCCAGCCAAGTTCCCATGCCCGGCGAACCGGGTGACTGCGGGTCAAGTTCCCGGGACAATACAAGTCTGATCAAATGTAGTAGGTGTGCTACATTCGATCGCACCAGTCAGATGGGGGTCAGAACGATGAGAGATCCAGCCGATCCCGTCGTCCGGGTACGCGGGCTGCGGATGCGCTACGGCACCAACGACGTGCTCCACGGCGTCGACTTCGAGGCGTACCGGGGCGAGGTCGTCGGCCTGCTCGGGCCGAACGGCGCGGGCAAGACGACGACGATCGAAATCCTCGAGGGCTTCCGCATGCGGTCGGCCGGCGAGGTGAGCGTGCTGGGCACCGACCCGGCGCGCGGCGGCGAGGACTGGCGGGCACGGCTGGGGGTCGTGCTCCAATCCTGGCGTGACCACGGGAAGTGGCGCGTCCGCGAGCTGCTCGCGCACCTCGGCCGGTACTACGCGCCGTACTCGACGGCGTCGCGCCCGCGGCCGTGGGACACCGACGAGCTGATCGCGACAGTCGGGTTGACCCAGCACGCGCAAAAGAAGCTCAAGCAGCTCTCCGGCGGGCAGCGGCGGCGGCTCGACGTCGCCATCGGCATCGTCGGCCGCCCGGAGCTGCTGTTCCTCGACGAGCCGACCGCGGGTTTCGACCCCGAGGCCCGGCGCGAGTTCCACGACCTGGTGCACCGCCTGTCCGACGAGCTCGACACCACGATCCTGCTGACCACGCACGACCTCGACGAGGCCGAGAAGCTGGCCGACCGGATCCTCATCCTCAACGGCGGCCGGATCGTCGCCGACGGCTCGGCCGACCAGCTCAGCCGGCAGATCTCCGGCGAGGCCGAGGTCCGCTGGAGCGTCGGCGGGCAGCGCTTCGTGCACTCGACGACCGAAGCGACGAAGTACGTGTACGGCCTGTTCAAGCAGCACGGCGAGGCCGTCGCGGACCTCGAGGTCCGGCGGGCGTCGCTGGAGGACACCTACATGGCGCTGGTCCACCGGGCCGAGGCCGGCGGCGACACGGAGCTCGGCCTCCAGGAAGCGGGTGCGCGATGAACGCCAGGACCACCGCCCTGCGCGCCGGGGTGGCCCGCGGCTGGATCGAGTTCAAGCAGACGTGGACGAACCTCGACGACGTGGTGGGGCAGCTCGTCTTCGTGGTGCTCTTCCTCGGTACGTTGTTCTTCATGCGCAACGCCACGCTGCCCGGGACGTCCTTCTCGCTGGGCGCGGCGACCGTGCCCGGCGTGCTCGGCGCCGGCATCGTGTTCAACGGCCTCACCGCCGCGGCGGGCTACCTGGCCGTCGACCGCGAGGACGGCACGCTGCTGCGCGCGAAGGCGACCCCGAACGGGATGCTCGGCTACCTGGTCGGGAAGACGACCGCGCTGTCGCTGGCCCAGCTCACGTCCATCGCCGCGGTCCTCGTGCCGTGCCTGTTCGCGTTCTCCGTGCTGGCGCCCGACGGCGTCTGGTCGTACCTGCACCTGCTCGGGGTGCTGGTGCTCGGGATGATCGCGACGATGCCGATCGGGGCGGCGCTCGGGGCACTGACCACCAGCCCGCGCGCGATCGGGCTGATCACCCTGCCGGTGATGGGCATGGGCGCGATCTCGGGCATCTTCTACCCGATCACCGCTCTGCCGGGCTGGCTGCAGGACGTCGGGCAGGTGTTCCCGATGTACTGGCTGGGCCTCGGCATGCGGTCGGCGCTGCTGCCGGACGCCGCGGTCGTCGTCGAGATCGGCCAGTCGTGGCGGCCGGTGGCGACCCTGGCGGTGCTGCTCGCGTGGGCGGTCGCCGGCTTCGCGCTGGCCCCGATCCTGCTCCGCCGCATGGCGCGGCGCGAGGCCGGCTCGACGCTGGCCGAGCGGCGACAGAAGGCCATGCAGCGTGTGGGGTAGTCATGAGTGAGGTCGTCTACAACCGGATCGCCATGCTGCGCGCGGAACGGTCGATCTCGCGGCGGCAGCTGGCCGAGGCCCTCGGAGTGCACTACCAGACGATCGGCTACCTGGAACGCGGCGAGTACAGCCCTTCGCTGTACCTGGCGCTGCGGATCGCCGAGTTCTTCGAGGTGTCCGTGGAAGTGCTGTTCTCGACGAAGCCCTTCCCCCGCCTGGGCGAGCGGTCGGCCTAGGGCTTCACCAGCTCGGCCTCGGTGAGCGCCCGGACGACGCCGTCGCGTCGTTCGGGCGACTCCCGCACCGTCCGGCTCATTTCCACGTGCAGGAACACCGTGTCGTCCGCCGCCGCGAGCTTGCCCTGGACGTTCTTCGTCCCTTCCAGCGCGCCGCAGCGTTCCTCCCACGCACGGCACACCGCGAACCCGTCCGCCGTCAAGCGCGACGCCGTGCGGCGGGCCGCGTCGCCGGCCACCGATGCTCCCGACGACAGCACGATGTCCGTCGAGGGCAGGTTTTCGTCGTGGAAGCCGTGCAGCTGGACCTGCGGCAGCCCGCGCCCGGCCAACGCCGAAGCCACGACATGGAACACGGAGTCCTCTTCGTGCGCGACGTCGGCCTTGCTGTCGTCGGCCTTGCGGTGCGCGCCCGCCACCAGCAGCACCGCGCCGGGCGTGCGGCGGAACAGGTCGACGCCGAACAGCTCCGTCCGCAGGTCGAACGCCGGGTGCGGCACCTCGACGGCCAGCGACGGCGGGGCCGACCGGTCGATCACGTACATGCCCCACGCGCGTTCGGTGCCGGGTTCGTTGACGGCGATCGTGTACGGCCGCCCGGTCGCCGGGTCGACGCCGTCGCGCACCGAGAACCCGAGCTTTTTGAAGTCTTCCGCGCCGCGGCGGTCCAGCACCGCCGTGAAACCGGCCGCCGCTGTGCGACGTTCGTCGGATTTCGGTGAGCGGTACTCCTGGTCAGCGGACAGCTTCGCAGTGAAGTCGGTTACCAGGGAATCCAAACCGGCCTCCGGGGCGGGTTTCGGCGGTGCGTCGTCACCGAGGGTCAGCACCAGGGTGAGGACCAGGGCCAGGGCGAGGGCCAAGCCGGCCACGCTGAGCAACATTCGCGGTCGGCTCATCACAACCCGGAGTGTACTGATTTCACCCGTTAGTTAGCGTTGGGCGCCATTTGTCCCCCGCAGGGGGCAGTTGTAACGTCACCGAAGACGTCATTGATACCTTCGTGTAACCCGAACGGGTGGGTGCTTTGATAGCGGCCGCGGTGGCCGGCGGTCCTCCGGGACCGCGTGACCGGAAGGGCCTGGGGAGACCCTCTTGAAACAGGACGAGATTCGAACGGCGCGGTTGCGCGCGCAGATCCCGGAAGCGGGGTTCCCCCGCGGGGCCGGGGTCGCGTCGGCGACCGCGTTCGTCCTGCTGCTGTTCATCGCCGCCTTCACCGCGTTGTACCTGTCCACCGCGGGCCCGCTGTCCCTGATCCGCGCGAACGACGCGTCCGGCCGGGTTCCCGACGAGGTGACCGCGGGCCGGCAGCGCACCGCCGCCGGTCTCGCGCAGAGCATCGCGACTTCGGCGACGGCCGCCGCCGGTGACCTCCAGGTCGCGGCCGGTTCCGGCGTGTTCGACACCGCGGACGACGGCGCTTTGCTCACCCGCCTGGGTGAGATCTACGAAAACTGGCGCGGTGTCGTCGTCTACGACCCGGTCGCGCAGAAGGTCCTGGCCAACCGCGGCGAACCGGTTCCGGTCGAGACGCTGCGCGGGGTCGCTGTCGCCAACCTCACCGTCCGCCCGGTCGCCCGCCCCGGCGACACGCCGCTGGTGCTGACCGCGCTGCCGCTCACCGGCTCCCGCGCCGGCAAGGTCCTCATCGTGTCGACCGCCCTGCGCACCACCGCCGGCGACCTCGACAAGGACACCCAGCAGCAGGTCCGCCTCCTCACCGCGGACGGCACGGTCCTGCACACCCACGGCTCCGACGTCGCCGCGACCGACACCCCGGCCCAGGAGCTGCTCTCCCGCGCCGCCACGGCGGCCGCCGCCGGGCAGACCGGCGTCCTGACCGGGGCCGCCGTCGCCGAGAAGGGCAAGGAACGAGCCCCGGTCGTCGCGTACGCCCCGGTCTCCCCCGCCGGCATCGGCGGCAGTCTCGGCCTGTCCGTCGTGGCGTTCGGCCGCTTCCCCGTCGAGGCCGTGCCGGTGCGCTGGCCCGGCCTGATCCCCGCCGCCACGTTGCTCGCGCTGGCCGTGGCGGGATTCCTCCTGCTGCGGCGGACCGTGGTCGCGCCGATCCGCCGGCTGCGCACCGACGCACTCGCCGTCGCGGCCGGGGTGCTCGGCAGGCCGGTCCGGCAGTCGCGGATCCGGGAGGTCAACCGCGTGACGGCCGCCCTCGAACGGTCCCGGTCCAAGCTGCGGCGCCGCAAGCCCGCGCCGAAGCTGCGCCCGTTCCTCTCCGCCCAGCTCGTCATCGCGGTGGTCGCGGTGGCCCTGCTCGGCTGGTCGGGCGCGGTCGCCGCGACGCTCGGCCGGCAGCACGCCGAGGTCTCGCCGACCATGCTCAGCGAACACGGCGTCCGCGTCACGCGCTCGGCCGACACCCTGCGCCGCAGCCTCGCCGAGGGCCTCTCCGACCTGCAGTCCGTCGCCCGGCTCGGCAAGGGCAAGGAGCCCGAGCAGCTGCGCGGCATGCTCGACCGGCTCGCCGGCACCGAGACCCGGTTCCGCAGCGTCTACGTCGCCGACACCGAAGGCGCGGTCCGGCTGCTGGCCGGTCGTGAATCGCTGCGCGACCCCGGGAAGCTCCCCGACGGCGAAGGCCTGCGTCAGCACAACACGAGCGGGCGCGTCCCCATCGTCTACGCGTTCACGCCGCTGCCGGACTCGAAGAACGTCCTGGTCGGCGAGTTCGACGTGCCGCGCATGGCCGAGCTGCTCGGCTCCGCGGGCGGCCGCGTCCGGGTCGTCGACGAAGGCAAGCACACGATCGCCGACACCGAGGGTTACCTCGCGTTCTCGCCGCTGTCCGATGCGACGCTGATCAAGAACGTCGACGCCGCGCGAGCCGGCAAGGACGCCCGCGAGACGACGGAGTCCGCGCTGGTCGCGGCGCAGCGCCTGGCCGAGAAGGGCGCCCCCGCGGCGCTGAACTGGGTCGTCGTCGCCGAGCAGCCGATCGGCTCGCTGGGGGTCGCGGACAACACGGTGCGTTCGGGTGCGCGGGTCGCCGCGCTGCTCACCGCCGTCGTCGCGCTGCTGCTGTTCGCCTGGCACCTGCTGGTGGTCGTGCGGCCGCTGCGGCGGGTCGGCGACGAGGCACGGCGGATCGCGGCCGGCGACACCGGCGCCGTCGTCTACCCGCAGCGCCAGGACGAGATCGGCACCATCGCCTCCTGCGTCGAGATCTGCCGACAGGCCCTGACCGACGGCCGCGACCGGCTCGGCGAAGTGCGGCGGCCGACGGGTGCGGCGACCGACGAGACCGAGCTGATCCAGAAGATCGTGGACGAGCCGGAGCCACCGCGGCGGCGGCCCGCCCGGACCCCCGAGGAAAAGGCGAAGAACGACTACCTGAGCTGGCTGGACGGGGCCGGGGTCTGACGTGACGTTCCTCTACGTCGTGCTGCTCACAGCGTCGGCGGCGATGCTGGCCGCCGGGATCGCCGAACAGCGCCAGCACTACAAGCACCTGAACAGCATCCCGACGCGCGTGCTGGTCAACGGTATCCGCGGCAAGTCGTCCATCACCCGGCTCTGCGCGGGCGCCCTGCGCGGCGGCGGGCTCGTGACGACGGCGAAGACGACCGGCACCGCGGCCCGGTTCATCCACCCCGACGGCAGCGAGGAGCCGGTCTACCGCAAGTTCGGCATCGCCAACGTCGTCGAACAGATCGGGATCGTCCGCCGCGCCGCGGCGTACCGGCCGGACGCGCTGGTCATCGAGTGCATGGCCGTCATGCCGGACCTGCAGGAGATCAACCAGAGCAAGCTGATCCGCTCGACCATCGGCGTGCTGTGCAACGTCCGCGAAGACCACCTCGCCGAGATGGGCCCGACGCTCGACGACGTCGCGCGCTCGCTGTCCCGGTCGATGCCGGTCGGCGGGATCTGCCTGACCGCCGAGCAGGACCGGCTGCACATCCTGCAGGAGGAAGCCGACAAGCGGAACTGCGAGCTCATCGCCGTCGACCCCGAATCCGTCACCGACGCGGAGATGCGCCGCTTCAGCTGGATCACGTTCAAGGAGAACGTCGCCATCGCCCTCGCCGTGGCGGAGCTGCTCAACGTCAACCGGCAGCTGGCGCTCGAAGGCATGTGGGCCGCGCCGCCGGACCCGGGGGTGCTGCAGGTCCACCGGTACCGCGCCGGCCGCCGTCTCCTGCGCTTCGCCAACGTCTTCGCCGCGAACGACCCCGAATCGACGTTGATGAACATCGACCAGCTGCGCCGCCAGGGCGCGATCACCGACCCGCTGCACGTGATCATCAACTGCCGCCCCGACCGGGTCGAACGCAACGGCCAGATGGGCGCGCTGATCCCCGAAATCGCCCCGGAACGCGTGGTCCTGATCGGCGAGCCGACGCGCAGTGCCCGCGCCGCGATCCCGAGCGAGTGGCACGACCGCGTCGTCGACCTCGGCGGTTCGCGGTCGCCGCGGGAACTGCTGCGCGGGATCGTCGGCGGCGTCGGGCGGCAGGCGTCGCTGATCGCCATCGGCAACATCCACGGCCAGGGGGAACTGCTCATCGAGGAACTCGCCAAACTGGAACCGGTCGCCTGATGCTCACCACGTCCCTCGCCCCCGAGGTGGCCACCGTCGGCCTGGCCATCGGCCTGCTGCTGTCCCTGGTCTGCTACCTGACGACGAACCTCTCGCCCGGCGGCATGATCACGCCCGGCTGGATCGCGCTGACCATGGTCGAGGACTACCGCCGCGCGGCGATCATCGTGCTGATGACGGCGCTGACGTTCGGCGGCACGAAGCTGCTGCAGCGCATGGTGATCCTGTACGGCAAGCGGCTGTTCGCGGCGGTCGTGCTGCTCGGCGTGGTGCTGCAGACGACGTTGCTGATCGTCCTGCAGGCGGACTTCCCGCTGTTGTTCGTGCACCAGACGCTCGGGTTCGTCGTGCCGGGCCTGGTCGCCTACCAGCTGGTGCGGCAGAAGCCGATGGCCACGATGCTCGCCACCGGCGGGGTGAGCCTGGCCAGCTACGCGATCCTGATCAGCGGGGTGCTGGTCGGGCTGGTCCCGACGGTGTGAGGTGACGATGCGCAAGCCGCTCCGGATCGGCGTGCTGGCCGCGGTCATCGGCGTGTCCGGCACGGCGGCGGTCTACGTGGCCACGCAGGACCGGCAGGACATCACGGCCATCTCGGCGTCGGCCGCGCCCTCGGGCGCCGCGGTCACCGGCGGGTACACCTACGAACGGCTGGAGAACCCGGCCCGCACGGTGGTCCGCGACGGGGCGGGCGCGCAGCTCGCGTCCTTCACCGACGGCTCCCGCACGGCGATGCTGACGGGCCGCTCGCGGACCTTCACCGAGCCGAAGTTCACCAAGGTCAGCATCACCTCGACGGCCTGGATCCGGCTCGCGCCGCAGGCGTGGCACGCGGGCGCGGAGAAGGAGAAGTGGTTCACCGACTGGCTGCCCACGGCGATCGGCGACCAGGATCCGGACATCCTCGCGATCGCCCTGCAGTACACCGACGGCGCGGCCGACCAGGTCGCCAAGAAGCTGCGGATCGCCGGGGACGCCAACTTCGGCCCGGACAGCGCCGAGGGGCGGCTGGAGAAGTCGGACTTCTACGACTACCTGGGCATCGGCTGGGACTTCCCGGGCGGCGTCCACGAGGCGGCGGAGCCGGCGCGGGCGCGATCGCTGGACTGTTCCGGGTTCGTCCGGATGGTGTACGGCTACCGGGCGGGTTACCCCCTGCTGGGGACGAACACGAAGGGCCAGGGCCTGCCCCGCCGGGCGTGGGCGATCTCGGAGCTCGGGCCGGGCACCGAGATCGTGCACGACGAGAAGAAGCAGGTGACGGACTTCAGCGCGCTCCAGCCGGGTGACCTGCTGTTCTTCAACCTGGAGCCGCAGCTGGGCACGCAGGTGTCGCACACGGGCATCTACCTGGGCATCGACAGCGACGGCCACCACCGGGTGCTGTCCAGCCGGAAGGTCGCGAACGGGCCGACGTTCGGCGACGCCGGCGGGGTGTCGCTGATCGACGGGTCCGGGACCTACGCGAAGGCGTTCCGCGCGGCGAAGCGGCTCTGACGGTCACCGGCGCGTCTCGATCTCGATCCGCGGCCACGGGACGACGCTGATCCGCACCCGGATGTTCCGCTCGGGCGCGGCCAGGATCTTGTGCACCAGCAGCAGGACCACACTCGCGGTCCAGCCGAGGATCAGCACCACCAGGAACAGCCACGCCCCCCAGGGCAACGTGCTCACGCGAGCTCCTTCGACCGCCCGGCTGCCGGATGCTCCCCCCGCGCGGCGGTCACTGCGCAGCTTCGAGGATAGCCGCACACGTCACCTTGACGCCAGGTCAGCCGCACCGGAGAGTGGGTGCGATACCACGCGTCGGCAGGTGGAGGAACCCGGTGGAAGTCCGGGGCGGTCCCGCCACTGTCATCGGGGAGTGATTCCCGGGAGCCAGGAACTCCGGCCGGCGCGCCCGTCGACCCGGGGCGCGGACCCCGAGGAGGAACCTCGTGATCCTGCTTCTGTCCACTTCGGACACCGATCTGCTCAGCGCCCGTTCGGCCGACGCGGAGTTCCGCCTGGCGAACCCGTCGCGCATCGACGTCGCCGAGCTGCCGGGCCTGCTCGAAGACGTGCGGATCGTGGTCGTCCGGATCCTCGGCACGCCGCGCAGCTGGCAGGACGGACTGGACACGCTGCGGGCGTCGGGCGCGCACGTCGTCGTCCTGGGTGGGGAGCAGACGCCGGACGCCGAGCTGATGAAGCTCTCGACCGTCCCGGCCGGCATCGCCGCCGAGGCCCACGCCTACCTCGCGCAGGGCGGCCCGGCCAACCTCACCCAGTTGCACCGGTTCCTCTCCGACACGCTCCTGCTCACCGGCGACGGCTTCGAGCCGCCCGCTCGCCAGCCCGAATGGGGCATCCTCGAGCGGCCGTCCCGCGCCGAGGGCCCGGTCATCGGCATCCTGTACTACCGGGCCCACCACCTGTCCGGGAACACGGCCTTCGTGCACGCGCTCGCCGACGAGATCGAGGCGGCAGGCGGGCGCGCGTTGCCGATCTACTGTGCTTCGCTGCGTACGCGCGAGCCGGAGATGATGGCCGAGCTGGCTTCCGTGGACGCCCTGCTGGTCACGGTGCTCGCAGCCGGCGGCACCCGGCCGTCCGAGGTGGGCGCGGGCGGGGACGACGAGGCCTGGGACGTCGCCGAGATGGCCGCGCTCGACGTCCCGATCCTGCAGGCGCTGTGCCTGACCAGCGACCGCGAGACGTGGGCGGCCAACGACGACGGCCTCTCCCCGCTCGACGCCGGGAACCAGATGGCCGTCCCGGAGTTCGACGGACGGCTGATCACGGTGCCGTTCTCGTTCAAGGAGCTCGACGAAGACGGCCTCCCCCGGTACGTGCCGGAAGCCGAACGCGCGTCCCGGGTGGCGAAGATCGCGCTGGCGCACGCCCGGCTGCGGCACACGCCGCCGTCGGAGCGCCGCATCGCGCTGATGCTGTCCGCGTACCCGACGAAGCACTCCCGCGTCGGCAACGCGGTCGGGCTGGACACGCCCGCGTCGGCCGTCGAGCTGCTGCGGCGGATGCGCGCGGTGGGCTACGACCTGGGGCCGGACGCCTTCCCGGGCGTCGACCCGACCGGCACCGACCAGCCCGACGGGGACGCGCTCATCCACGCGCTGATCGCCGCCGGCGGCCAGGACCCGGAGTGGCTCACCGAGGAACAGCTGGCCGGGAACCCGATCCGCGTCCCCGCGGCGCGCTACCGCTCGTGGTTCGACGCGCTGCCCGCGGAACTGCGCGAAGGCGTCGAGGAGCACTGGGGCCCGGCACCGGGCGAGTTGTACGTCGACAACGGCGACATCGTGCTGGCGTCGCTGCAGAGCGGCAACGTGATCATCATGATCCAGCCGCCCCGCGGGTTCGGCGAGAACCCCGTCGCGATATACCACAACCCGGATCTGCCGCCGAGCCACCACTACCTGGCCGCGTACCGGTGGCTGGAGGAGGAGTTCGGCGCGCACGCCGTCGTCCACCTCGGCAAGCACGGGTCCCTCGAATGGCTGCCGGGCAAGACCGCCGGCCTTTCGGCGTCGTGCGCACCGGACGCCGTGCTCGGGAACCTGCCGCTGGTGTACCCGTTCCTGATCAACGACCCGGGCGAGGGCGCGCAGGCCAAGCGGCGGGCGCACGCGACGATCGTCGACCACTTGATCCCGCCGATGGCCCGCGCGGAGTCCTACGGCGACATGACGCGGCTGGAGCAGCTGCTCGACGAGCACGCGAACATCGCGGCCATGGACCCGGCGAAGCTGCCGGCCGTGCGCCAGCAGATCTGGACGCTGATCCAGGCCGCGAAGCTGGACCACGACCTCGGCGTCGAGGAACGGCCGCACGACGCCGAGTTCGACGACTTCCTGCTGCACATCGACGGCTGGCTGTGCGAGGTCAAGGACGCGCAGATCCGCGACGGGCTGCACGTCCTGGGCGCGGCGCCGACCGGCGAGGCGCGCGTCAACCTGGTGCTGGCGATGCTGCGCGCGTCGCAGATGTGGGGCGGCAAGCAGGGCGCGGTGCCGGGCCTGCGGTCGGCTCTGGGGCTCAAGGAAGACGCGCCGCTGTCCGAAGTGGACGCGGTCGAGAAGACGGCCCGCGAGCTCGTGCAGACGATGGAGCTGCGGGGCTGGGACGCGACCGCGGTCGAGTCCGTCGCCCCGGACGCCCAAGTGGCGAAGGTGCTTTCGTTCGCGGCCACGGAAATCGTCCCCCGGCTCGCGGGGACGTCCGCCGAGCTGGACTCGGTGCTGCACGCGCTGGACGGCGGGTACATCCCGGCCGGGCCGAGCGGGTCGCCGCTGCGCGGGCTGATCAACGTGCTGCCGACCGGGCGGAACTTCTACACCGTCGACCCGAAGGCGATCCCGAGCCGGCTCGCCTGGGAAACCGGGCAGGCACTGGCGGACTCGCTGCTGCGCCGCTACCGGGACGACACCGGCGACTGGCCGCGGTCGGTCGGGCTGTCGGTGTGGGGCACGTCGGCCATGCGGACCTCCGGCGACGACGCGGCGGAAGTCCTGGCGCTGCTGGGCGTCCAGCCGGTCTGGGACGAAGCTTCCCGGCGCGTCACCGGCATCGAGGCGATCCCCCTGGAAGAGCTGGGCCGGCCGCGGATCGACGTCACGGTCCGGATCAGCGGGTTCTTCCGCGACGCCTTCCCGCACGTGATCACGCTTCTCGACGACGCGGTCCGGCTCGTGGCCGCATTGGACGAACCTCACGACCAGAACTTCGTACGCGCGCACGTGGCTTCCGACCTGGCCACCCACGGCGACGCCCGCCGCGCGACGACGCGGATCTTCGGGTCGAAGCCCGGCGCGTACGGCGCGGGCCTGCTGCCGCTGATGGACAGCGGGAACTGGCGCGACGACAAGGACCTCGCCGAGGTGTACGCGGTGTGGGGCGGCTTCGCGTACGGCCGCGACCTGGACGGCCGCCCGGCGCGCGAGGACATGGAGAGCTCGTACAAGCGCATCGTGGTAGCGGCGAAGAACACCGACACGCGCGAGCACGACATCGCCGACTCGGACGACTACTTCCAGTACCACGGGGGCATGATCGCGACGGTCCGCGCGCTGACGGGCGCGGCGCCGGCGTCCTACGTGGGCGACAGCACGTCGCCGGACGCCGTGCGCACGCGCACGCTGGGCGAGGAGACGGCCCGCGTGTTCCGGGCGCGGGTCGTCAACCCGCGGTGGCTGGCGGCGATGCGCCGTCACGGCTACAAGGGCGCGTTCGAGCTGGCGGCCACAGTGGACTACCTGTTCGGCTTCGACGCCACGGCCGGCGTCGTCGGCGACTGGATGTACGAGAAGCTGACCGAGTCCTACGTGCTCGACGAGGTGAACCAGGAGTTCCTGCGCCAGGCCAATCCGTGGGCGTTGCGCGGGATCGTGGAGCGGCTGAGCGAGGCCGCGGACCGGGGGCTGTGGGAAGAGCCGGACCCGGAACTGCTGGCGCGGATGCGCGAGGTGTACCTGTCGTTGGAAGGCGACCTCGAGTCGGAGTGACTGCAAGCGGTTTGCATGCCGTGGCGGCTACGCTTCGCCTTTCCCGCCCAGGAAGGACGAAGACTTGAAGAAGGTTCTCGGCGTCGCCGCCGCGGCACTGATCTCCACGCTCACCCTCGCGGCGCCCGCCTCCGCCGCCGAGCACACGAAGCACATGCACACCGGGGACGCGTACGGCAGCGTCACCGGGTGGAGCGGTGAAGGCGTGTTCACCGAGGAAGGCGACCGCGTCCACATCTGCGACACCGACGCCGACGGCCGTGCCGTGGCCATCTACGTCTACAAGGGCACGCCGGACAACGGCACTCCGCTGTACAACATGCACGTCGGCGGCGAGGGCAACTGCATCACCAGGAGCGCGGCCGACGGCGGCGTCTACGACCTGCCCGAGACCCGCGTCGGCTTCAAGTTCTGCCGGTACTGGGTGGCGGACAAGAAGGTCCACACCGGCGAGTGCAAGGACTACGACTTCCTGAACGACAACAGCTGAGCGGAAACGCCCGGGAAACGCGGGCCGGAGTTGGGTGGCGGTCATGATCACCGCCGCCCCTCCGAGAACCCGTTCCTGGGCGCTTCCGCTCGTCTGCCTCGGCGCCGCCGTCCTCTACGCCTGGAAGATCGGCGACGGCCAGCTCGGGAACACCTACTATTCGGCCGCCGTCAAGTCGATGACCAGCGGCTTCACCAACTTCCTCTTCGGGTCCTTCGACCCCTACGGCGTCGTCACGGTCGACAAGCCGCCGTTCGCGCTGTGGCCGCAAGCGCTTTCCGTGCTGGTCTTCGGCTACCACGGCTGGGCGCTGCTGCTGCCGCAGGTCCTCGAAGGCGTCGCCGCGGTGTTCCTGCTGCACCGCACGGTCCGGATGTGGGCCGGGGAGAACGTCGCCCTGCTGGCCACGGTCATCCTGGCGCTCACGCCGGTCACCGTGATCATCAACCGGGACAACAACCCCGACACCCTGCTCGTCCTCTTCCTCGTCGCCGCCGCGTACGCGCTCACCCGGGCACTGCGGGACGGCCGGAAGTGGCTGTGGTGGTGCGCGTTCTTCGTCGGCTGCGGCTTCCTGACCAAGATGCTGCAGGCGTGGATCATCGTCCCGGCCCTCGTCGCCGCGTACCTCGCCGGGACGAGCGGGCCGCTCCGCCGACGTCTGCTCGACGTGCTCGGTGCCGGCCTCGTGCTGGTCGTCTCGTCGTTCTGGTGGATCGCCCTCCACGACTGGTGGCCCGGACCCAAGCCGTACACGGGCGGCAGCGAAGACGGCTCCGCGTGGAACCTCGTCTTCGGCTACAACGGCTTCGGCCGCCTCTCCGGCAACGGCGAGGGCGGCGGCATGATGATCATCCGCAACGGGCAGCAGACCATGAGTTCCTTCGGCGGCGACGCCGGGCCCGGCCGGATGTTCAACGACGTCGTCGGCGGGCAGATCTCGTGGCTGCTGCCGCTGTGCCTGCTCGTGCTGGTCGTCATCGGCCGCCGGTGGCGCGACGCGGGATGGCTGCTGTGGGGTGGCTGGCTCCTGGTGACGACCGCGGTGTTCAGCTTCGCCGGCGGCATCTGGCACCCGTACTACACGACGGCACTGGCCCCCGCCGTCGCCGCGGTCTCCGCCGCCGGGCTGGCGTTGCTGTGGCGACGGCACCGGCGGACCCTGCTCCCGCTGGTCGTCGCCCTGACCGCGGTCTGGGCGTTCGTCCTGACGTCACGGGACACGTCGTTCCACGGCTGGACGCGCTGGGCCGTCGCCGGCACCGGCGTCGCCGCGGTCGCGTGGCTGGTCGTCGCGCCGGGGCGGCGGGCGCTCGTCGCCGCGCTGGTGCCGTTGCTGCTCACGCCCGCCGTCTGGTCGTACGCCGCCGCGCAGAGCACGTCCGCGGGGACACTGCCCGCCGCCGGGCCCGCCACCGGACCGGGCGCTCCTCCTCCGCCGCCGTCGCCCGGTGGGCCACAACCGCGGCTGGTGCTCGGGGGCGGGGACGGCGCGGCCACGCTGTCGGACGAACAGCGTCGCATCCTCGACTACGCCCGCCGCAACGGCACCGAAATCACCCTCGCCGTGAACGCCGAGGCGGGTGCGGTCGCGCCGTTCCTGATCGACTCCGACGCGACCGTGATCGGCATGGGCGGTTTCGGCGGGCGCGACGACGCACCGTCGATCGCGCAGCTCGACCGCTGGCGCGCCGAAGGCAAGCTGCGGTTCGTGCTGAGCGGCACGGGGTCCCGGCCCGGGCCGCCGCGAAGCCCGGTCCAGAGCGAACGGCAACGCTGGATCGAGAGCCGTTGCACGGTCGTCGACCCGGCCGCGTACGGCGGCCGGCCGACCCGGGTCCTCGAGGGCGCGGACACGCTCTACCGGTGCTAACGGCGAAGAAACACGGGTGCGGCAATCATCGGGGCATGCGGGTCCTGGTGGTGGAGGACGAGCCGATGCTCGCGGACGCGATCGCGGAATGGCTGCGCGAGGACGCCCACGCGGTCGACATCGCCCACGACGGAGGCGCGGCGCTCGAGCGCATCGCCGTGCACGACTACGACGTCGTCGTGCTCGACCGGGACCTGCCGGTCGTGCACGGCGACGACGTCTGCCGTCAGGTCGTCGCGTCCGAGGCGGCGACGCGGGTGCTGATGCTCACCGCGGCCGTGGAGATCACCGACCGCGTCGCCGGGCTGTCCCTCGGCGCGGACGACTACCTGACGAAGCCGTTCGCCTTCCCCGAGCTCGCCGCGCGCATCCAGTCGCTGGGGCGGCGCTGCCGACCGGCCGCACCGCCCGTCCTGCACCGGTCCGGCGTCACGCTCGACCCGGCGCGGCACGAGGCGTTCCGCGACGGGCGCGGCCTGCCACTGTCCAAAAAGGAGTTCGCCGTGCTGGCCGAGCTGCTGCGCGCGGACGGCGCCGCCGTGTCCGCCGAACACCTGCTGGAGAAGGTGTGGGACGAGCACGCGGACCCGTTCACCGGCGCGGTCCGGCTCACCGTCCTGAAGCTGCGCCGCAAGCTCGGCGACCCGCCGCTGGTGGAGACGGTCACCGGCGTCGGCTACCGGCTCCGGTGAACCTCCGGCTGCGGCTGACCGTGCTCTACGGCGGCCTGTTCCTGCTGGCCGGTGTGGCGCTGCTGGGCGTGACGTACCTGCTGTTCACGCGGCAGGTCGGGCAGCGGGTCGCGGTGCTCGCCGGTGCCCCGCCACCCGGTGCGCCGCCGCTGCCGTCCCTGGAGGCCCTCGACGAGCAGGCCCGCCAGCTGCGCGCGGCGGCGGCGACGTCGCTGCTGACGCAGGGCGCGATCGCCCTCGGCGCGGTCGCGGTGCTGGCGGCCGGTCTCGGGTGGCTGGTGGCGGGACGGGCCCTGGCCCCGTTGCGCCAGGTGACCGACACCGCCCGCCGCATCGCCGCGGCCGCCGACCCGGGCGGGCACGCGCGGATCGCCCTGCGCGGCCCGGACGACGAGGTGAAGGACCTGGCGGACGCGTTCGACGTGATGGTCGAGCGCCTGGACCGGTCCTTCGACGCCCAGCGGCGGTTCGTCGCGAACGCGTCGCACGAGCTGCGCACGCCGCTGACGCTGAACCGGTCGCTGGTCGAGGTGGCGATGCGCCGCGGAAGCGACGTCCGGGAGCTCGGCGGCAAGCTGCTGCGGATCAACGCGCGGAACGAAAAGCTGATCAGCGGGTTGCTGCTCCTGGCGAAGTCGGAGAGCGCGCTGACCTCTCGGAGCCCGGTGGATCTCGCGGCGCTGGCCGCGCACGTGACGCCGCCGGAGGTGGAACAGTCCCTGGCCGAAGCGGTGACGGCCGGCGACCCGGTCCTGCTGGAACGGCTGGTGGGCAACCTGGTGGAGAACGCGATGCGCCACAACGTGCCCGGCGGCTGGGTGCGCGTGACGACCCAGGCGTGGCCGGGCCGGGTGGAGCTGGCGGTGGCGAACAGCGGGCCGGTGATCCCGCCGGCCGAGGTGCCGGCGCTGTTCGACCCGTTCCACCGCCGAGCCCGCGTGGCGGCCGAAGGGACCGGCCTCGGGTTGTCGATCGTGCGGTCGGTGGCGCACGCACACGGCGGCGAAGTGACGGCGACGGCCCGGCCGGAGGGCGGCCTGGTGGTGCTCGTGTCACTGCCGGCTGCGTGAGCGTGCTGCGGGACGCCGGGGGTGCGGCGGGTCGTGCGTCCGCCCGGCGGCGTCTCGCTGTCTGCGGGGCTTGTCCCGCGGACCAATTTCGGATATTCCGGCGCTTTTCGCCCGCGCGCACCCCCTGAACCGACTTTCGCGCCTTGACTTCGTCAATGGTCTAGTCCAATGATCTGTCCACCTCGATCCCCACCGGGAGGACAGCTCATGCGCAGGAGCAGACTGGCCGCCGTCGGGCTCGCCGCCGCCACTTTCGCCGCCACCGCCGTCAGCCTCGTGCTGGGCGCGCCGTCGGCGACCGCGGCGTTGAGCAACAACTGGTACGCCGCGGCGCCGTACCTGATGCCCCAGAGCAACAACCCGCCGGACCCGATCACCGTGATGAACGCGACCGGGCTCAAGGCGTTCCAGCTCGCGTTCATCCTCGCCCCGAACGGCGGCGGCTGCAGTCCCACCTGGGACGGCACGGCCGCGGTCTCGTCCGACACCGCGGTCGCGGGCGTGATCTCGCGGATCCGCGGCGCGGGCGGCGACGTCTCGGTGTCCGTCGGCGGGTACGGCGGCACGAAGCTCGGCCAGACCTGCGGGACGGTGGCCGCGACGGCCGCCGCGTACCAGCAGGTCATCACGAAGTACTCGCTCAAGGCGATCGACTTCGACCTCGAAGAGCCCGAGTACGAAAACACCGCCGCGATCGCGAACGAGCTCGGCGCCGCGAAGACGTTGCAGGCCAACAATCCCGGCCTGTTCGTCTCGGTGACCATGCCGGGCACCGCGGCCGGCACCGGCTGGTTCGGCACGCAGCTGATCGACCAGGCGAAGTCGATCGGCTTCACGCCGAACAACTTCTCGATCATGCCGTTCGACGGCGGTTTCAACGGCGGCTCGTCGCAGGTGTCGGCGCTGGAAGCGTTCCACGGCCTGCTGATGTCCCACCTGGGCTGGGACAGCGCCACCGCGTACGCGCACGAAGGCTTCTCCGGCATGAACGGCAAGTCGGACGCGGCCGAGATGTTCTACACATCGGACTTCCAGACGGTGTACGACTACGCGACCGGCCACGGCCTCGGCCGTTTCACGTTCTGGTCGGTCAACCGCGACCGCGCCTGCGTCGGCACCACGGACAACGGCGTCTGCAGCAACGTCCCGCAGAACGACTGGGACTTCACGAAGTTCAGCGTCCGCTTCGCCGGCGCGACGCCGCCGCAGACGACCCCGCCGGTTACGACGACCCCGACCACCCCGGGCGGCGGCTCGTGCACGGCGGCGGAGTGGGACCGGACGAAGGTCTACGTCAAGGACAACGTCGTCTCGCACAACCGCCACCAGTGGACGGCCAAGTGGTGGACGCAGGGCGAAGAGCCGGGCACGACCGGCGAGTGGGGCGTCTGGCAGGACAACGGCGCCTGTTAGTGGCTCCCGAAGTCGAGGTGGGTGTTCTCGCGCTGGACCTCCGGGGTCAGCGCGGGCACCTCGACGACGTGCCGACCGGCCTGCCGCAGCAGCTCGGTGCCCCGGGCGTCGACGAAGACCGGCGGCTCCCGCCAGGCGAACACGACGCGCGGGATCCCCGCGTCGAGGATGAGCTGGGTGCAGCTGCGCGGGTGGGAACTGCGGTGACTGCACGGTTCCAGTGAGCTGTACACGGTCGCGCCGGCCAGCCGCGGATCGCCGGCGCACTTGGCCAGCGCGGCTTCTTCGGCGTGGTTGTTCGGGTCGCCCTCGCCGGAATGCCCGGTGGCGACGACTTCGCCGTCGGCGTCGGTGATCACGGCGCCGACCCGGAAGGTGTGACTGGGCGGGCACTCGGCGGCGAGCGCGATGGCTTCCTTGAGCCGCCGGACGTCCCGGCCGGTCGGCTCCTCGGCGGCGCGGTACTCGAGGATCGCCATGCCCTGCAGTTCGCTCGCGGCGGTCAGCACGAGCGGCCGCGGGTAGAGACCGGGCCCGACGAACCGCGGCGCGTCCGGCTGCCCGACGAAGAACGGCGCGACCGCGAGCCGCAGCGCGTCGGCGAGACCTTCGGTGAGGAACCGCGTGTGGATGCCGCCGCCGCCCTCTACCAGCAGGCGTTCGATGCCGCGCGCGCCGAGGTCGTCGAGGATGCGCCCGAAGTCCGGCGGATCCCCCGCGTCGACGACGGTGGCGACGTGCTTGAGCGCGTCCGCGGCGCCGGGTGGGGCGTAGACGATCTTTTCGGTGTCCCCGACGGTGAAGAACTGCGCGTCCGGGTCGAGGCCGCGGGTGGTCACGGTGACTTTGACGGGCTGTTCGGGCTTCCCCTGGTCCAGCCGTCGTTGCCGCAGCTCGGGAGCGCGGACGAGCAACCGCGGGTTGTCGGCCCGCACGGTCCCGGCCCCGACGAAGATGGCGTCGGCCTCGGCCCGCAACCGGTCGACGACGGCGAAATCGTCCTCTGTGGACAGCACGAGCCGCTCGGGGGAGCTGTCGTCGAGGTAGCCGTCGAGCGACTGCGCGGCGGACAGCAGGACGTGCGGCCGGGAGATCACCCGGCCCAGTATGCCGTAACGCGCGGGGCGGTCCCCGCGTCCTAGGACGTGTCCCCCTGTCGTGCCCATCCCCCGGAGCTTTCGAACATGACAACGCGAGGCTGGTACAAGGAGCGGACGCTCACCACGGTCGACACCGTCGGCCGGGAGGTGTCGGTGACGACCGGGCTCACCCGCGACCCCGAAGGCCGCTTGGTCGCGGCGATCGCCATCAGCGACGGCCCGACGGCGATCTACCGCTATTCCGGCGACCCCGACGAGCGCACCGAGCTGGTGACCAACGCCGCGGACACGGTCAAGGAGCTGCGCAGGCTGGCCGGCGTGCCGCCGACGCGCTGACCTCGGCCCGCGCGGCCGTCGTTCAGGCCGGCAGGACCGCGTATTGGCGGACGTAGAGGTCGGTGTAGGTCACCGGGCCGCGAGGGCCGGGGACCTTGTCGAGGTTGATGCCGGTTTCCGGGACGGCGAGCAGCTTGAAGCCGTCGAGGAGACGGGTCGGGGCGTTCCAGAAGACGCCCGTGCCGGTGTAGCCGTCGAAGAAGGCGTCGGCGGCCGACTCGTCCTCGGTGGTGATGCCCGCCGCCAGGCCGGAGGTGCGCTCGTTGGCGATCTCGACGGCGTCGGAGAGCGAGCCGACCTTCGCGACGGTGACGGTCGCCTCGCGGTCGGAGTCCAGCGCCCACTCGTAGCCGATCGGGTGCTCGTGCGGGGCGAGCGAAGGCGTGACCCCGCGCTCGGCGAGCGCGTCCGAGATGGCCGGCCAGGCGTCGTCGTGGATGTCTTCGTGGATGAGCAGCAGGTTCAGCCGGTTGCAGACGCCCAGCCGGTCGAGGCTGGCGTGGACGAGGTCGCGCGCCTTGGTGACGTCGGCCCCGCGGTCGACGTAGAGGACACCGCCGCCATCGGCGTGGGCGAGGGTACGCACCCCGTGGACGGCCGCCTCGGTGGCGAGGGCCCGGGTGCTGTCCCCACTGCCCCGCAGGATCACCAGCGGCACGAGGCCGGGCAGCCGCACGAGCGCGGACGCGGCCTCACGCTCGACGCGCGGCACGAGCTGGACGCAGTCGGCGTCGATGCCCGCTTCGGCGAGCGCCGGTGCGATGACGACCTCACGCAGCCGCTGAGCCGAGCCGAGCGCCGCCGAGCCGGTGCGCAGCACCCCGGCGTTGCGCGACTTGACCAGCTGGGAGGCCACGTCGACGGTGACGTTCGGCCGCGCCTCGTAGTTCGCGCCGATGACACCGACCGGCCGCCGCCGTTCGACCAGCCGCAGCCCACCGTCCAGCGCGGACACCTCGACGGAGCGCTCCTGGTGCGGCGCGCCGGCGAGCAGCCGCAGCTGTTCGGCCATGCCGGTGAGCCGCTCCGGGGTGATGGTGAGCCGGTCGAGCAGGCCGGCACTCATGCCGTCGGCCTTGGCGCGCTCGACGTCGGCCTGGTTCGCCTCGAGGATCTCCGCGCGGTGCGCGAGCAACCGCTCGGCCATCCCGGCGAGAGCGGCATCGACGGCCTCGGTGCTCGCGGCGGCCAGCGACGGCGCGGCGAGCTTCGCCGCCCGTGCGCACTCCTCGACGGCCTTGGCAACCTCGTCCATCGTTACGTCTCCCTCCGCGCGGACCACCAGTTTGCCGCATGCGCGCCGGTGACCGGGCACGGGCTCCATCCCGGCTTAGTTGGCCACGGGCTCCAGCAGCCAGAGCGCGCCGGCGATCAGGCAGCTGATCGTCGCGACCGCGAAGACCAGGACCCACAGGACCGGCGGGACCGCCGTCAAGCGGCCCAGCTGGTCCGCGTCGGAGTCGCGGGCCTGGTCCCGGCGGCGCTTGACCTGCAGCTCGGCCACCGGCCGCACGCCGCCGAACAGCAGGAACCAGGTCACCAGGTAGCTGAAGGGAGCCTGCAGCTCGACCGGCGCGACGAACGCGATCAGCGCCAGCACCGCCGCACTGGCGACGACCGTGAACACGCCGTAGGCGTTGCGCACCATGACCAGGACGCCGAGCAGCAGCAGCGCGATCAAGACCAGCACCGTGCCGACCAGGTCGGCGCCCAGCAGGCTGGCGAACAGCAGCCCGAGGACCGACGGCGCCAGGTACCCGGCCATCGCGGTGAACGCCATGCCCGGCCCCTCGGGCTTGCCGCGCGAGACGGTGACGCCCGAGGTGTCCGAGTGCAGCTTGATGCCCTGCAGACGCCGCCCGACCAGCACGGCGGCCAGCGCGTGGCCGGCCTCGTGCACCATCGTCACGACGTTGCGTGCCCGCCGCCAAGGCGTGCCGCCGACCAGCACCACCAGCAGCGCCACCCCGCCGGCGACGAGGGTGACCACGGCGGGCGCCTGGGCCTGCTCGAGCAGCGAACCGGTGTCGGTGGCGGCGGCCGCGCGGAACGCTGACAGGGTGTCACCGGCCGGGCCACCGAGCGCGGAATGAACGGGCGAGCTCACCCGGACACCTCACCACAGGCGATATCTGGCTACTGTGAGTCCCCGCCGCTTGGCGCTTCGCGGCTTCCGGTATTGGGTCGTGGCGGTTTCCTTTCTGTCTGGGTGGGCGGCTTGGGGCCGGGTTTTCGGCTCGGGTCGGTGGTATGCGGGGTTGCAGCGGGAGCCGCCCTGCGGGGTGGAGGCATGGCCGCCCCGGGCTGGATCGGGATCCCGGGCTCGGGCTTGGGCTCCGGCAAAGGTCGCCAGCGGAAAAGGCTGCCGCCCAGGCCTGGCCACGGCCGAGCTAGCCGGGCCGGGGCGAGCAAGCCGGGCCCCCTCACCCCTGGCCTTGCCGGGCCAGGAGCCATGCCGGGCCGGTTCAGGCTGTCGAGCCACCCCGGGCCGAGTCAGGCCGGGCCTGGCCCAGGCGAGCCGAGCCAAGCCGGGCCAGATCGAGCCGAGCCAGCCCCAGCCGGGGTGGCCAGGTTGAACCGGGCCGATCGGATCCCGCAGGCCCAGGTCAGGTCATCGCGACTCCCTCATCCGCGCCTCGCCCTCCACCCGGAACAGGAACGACACCCAACTCCGGAACGGTGCCCAGTCCTCCGCGATCTCCGCCAGGTCCGAAACTCCCGCGCCCGGGACGTGGTACGCGTCGCGCATGATCTCGTGGAGGCGTGTCTCGCTGCGGGGGAACACGTCCGGGTGGCCCGCGCCGCGGATCAGGATCAGCTCCGCGCTGAAGCGGCCGACTCCCGGCAGCAGCTGCAGCTGCTTCAGCGCTTCCTCGGCCGGCATCGCCCGCAACGCCGCCGCGTCCAGCTTGCCCTCGGCCGCCGCCTCGGCGATGGCTCGCAGGCGCGGCAACTTCGGGCCCGGCAGGCCTGGCTGGTACTCCGCCTTCGCCAGCGCGGCCGGGGCCGGGAACGTCCTCAACCTGCTCCCGCCCACGTCGACCTCGGCGCCGTAGCGCTCGGTCAAACGACGGCGCAGCCGGACCGCCTGCGTCATCCAGATCCGATGGCTCAGCACCGCCCAGCACGCCGCCTCGTACGGCGATGCGAACAAGACGGGACGCAGGCCCGGATGCAACCCCTGCAGCAGTGAAACCACCGGATCGCGGGCGCCGGCTTCCGGGAATGCCGTACCGTCGATGTCCAGCGAGCACATCCTCCTTACTTGCGCCACCACCGCTTCGGCGTGCTCGGGCGGGCCGTGGACCTCGACCGTGACCTCGCCGGGCGATCTCTGCCGCAGCACCGCTCCCACCGGCGTCCATTCGCCGTCGAGCGGGAACGCAACCCGCAGCGCTCCGGGTTCGGCGTCCGGCTGCCCGGCCGGGGCGAAACCGGTCAGGAAGCGGGCCGCCGCGGCCAGCTCGAACTCGCCGTGTACCGAGATCTCGCCACAGGGGCGGGAAATCGTCGTCATCTCTCCTCCTCGGATCGGGACCTTGCCTGCGACGTTAGGAAGGGGGGCCGACAATTCCGGGCGTCGAACGCCTGAGCCTGGATTTGTTCACTCGAACGAGTGGCCAGGGAGTTGGCATACTGCCGGTATCCGAAAGCGAGGAGAACCCGTGCCGACCAGCGCATCCGACCGTCTCCAGGCCCTGCTCGAGACGCCGGCCGAGCCGGAAGACGGCTACCTCGACCTGCTCGGCGCCGCGGACCAGGCCGGCCCGCCCACCGGGCTCACGCAGCGCTTGATGCGCACCACCCTGCTCCCCCGGATCTACGAACGCTACTGGCGCCCCGCCCTCGGCCGCGCGCTCAAAGGTCCGCTCGGGCCGAGCATGACGGGCGAAGTCCGGATCGCCACGGAACTCCTCCGGCCGGAACCGGGCCACACCGTGCTCGACGTCGCCTGCGGGACCGGCCGGTTCACCCGGGCGTTCGGCGCGGCCGTCGGGCCGGACGGGCTCGTGATCGGCCTCGACGGCGCCCGCACCATGCTGGCCGAGGCCGTCGCCGCGGGCGGCCCGGACACCGTCGCCTACCTGCGCGCCGATGCCGTGCACCTGCCGCTGAAATCGTCCACAGTAGACGGTATCTGCTGCTTCGCCGCGCTGCACATGTTCGCCGAACCGGAGACCGCATTGGACTCCTTCGCGCGCGTGCTGAAACCAGGCGGCCGCATCGTGCTGCTGACCAGCGCCCGCCGCGACTGGCAACCCGTTCGCCTGATCGAGTCGGCCGGCGGGATCGCGAGCGGCCAGAAGATGTTCGACCGCGGCGAAATCGCGGCGAAGCTCCGGACCCGCGGTTTCACGGAGATCACCGAACGGTACGCGGGCGTCACGCAGATCGTGGCGGGCCGAGCGCCCCAAAATGTCGGACCTCCCGGTTAGCATCGCCCCATGACCCACACCGCCCCCGTCCCGCCGGACGACAGCTACCTGCGATCCCTGGTCGAGGCCACCGCCGACGCCGTCGCGGCCGCCGAACCGCTGTCCTCGCCGCACACCGGCGCGGACGAGGCGACGCGGGCCGAAGTCACCGCCGCGGTCGAGCGCAGCTCACCCGATCTGGTGGCGTTGAGCCAAGATCTGCACGCCCACCCCGAGGAAGGATTCGCCGAGCACCGATCGGTCCGCGCACTGGCCGATCTCCTGCGGCGCCACGGCCACGAAGCCACGATCGGCGTCGGCGGGCTCGACACCGCGCTGCGCGTAGGCACCCGGCCACAAAAGGGCCCGCACATCGCCGTCCTCGCCGAGTACGACGCGCTGCCCGGCCTGGGCCACGCCTGCGGTCACAACGTCATCTGCACCACCGCCGCGGGCGGGTTCCTCGGTGCGGCCACCGTCGCCGAGCGGCTCGGCGGCTGCGTCAGCCTGATCGGCACGCCCGCGGAGGAAGGCGGTGGCGGCAAGGAGATCCTGGCCCGCGCCGGCGTGTTCGACGACGTCGACGCGGTGATCATGTTGCACCCGTTCAGCCACGACATCGCGCTGCACCCGTTCCTCGGGCGGCGTCAGCTGGAGATGGTCTTCCACGGCGTCGGCGCGCACGCCAGCGCCCAGCCGTTCATGGGCCGCAACGCGCTCGACGCCGCCGTCGCCGCGTACCAAGGCGTCTCGGCGCTGCGCCAGCAGCTCCCGCAGAGCGACCGCGTCCACGGCGTGTTCACCGACGGGGGTGCCCGCCCCAACGTCATCCCGGCCCGTGCCGCACTGCTGTTCTACCTCCGGTCCCAGTCCCCGGAAACCCTGCGCGACCTCGCCGCCCGCATGACGTCGATCGCCGAGGGCGCCGCGGCGATGACCGGCTGCGGCGTCGAGCTGACCTGGGACGCGCAGCCGGCCTACCTCCCGATCCGGTTCAACACCACACTCGCCGGGCGCTGGTCGGCCAACCAGGTGATCACCGGGCGCAAGCCGCTCCCGCCGGGCATCGTGCCGGAGTCGCTCACCGGCTCGACCGACCTCGGCAACCTCTCCTACCGCGTCCCGGCGCTGCACCCGATGCTGGCGGTCGCGGGGCCGACGGTTGCGTTGCACACCAAGGAGTTCGCGGCCGCGGCCGGCTCGGAGACGGGCGACGCGGCCGTCCGTGACGGCGCGCTGGGGCTGGCGCTGACCGCCGCCGACTACCTCGGCGACGCCGAGCTGCGCAAGGCCGTGCGCGACGAGTTCGAAGCGGCGGGAGGTGCACTGGACGTCCCGTCGTTCTTCGTCTGACGCCTGAGGATTGCCTGAGTTTTCTCAGCTGATTCTTCTCAGCAAAGCCTGAGGTATTTCCACAGGCTGCTCACAAGCACGGGCGCGAATCTAGTGCCATGACCGAGAACGAGAGTCGGCCCGGCCCCGCCTCAACCGGTGGGCACCAGCCGCACCACAGCACCCAGCAGTACGGGCCGTACGCGCAGCACGCCTACCAGCAGCAGGCCGCGCCGAATCCGCTCTTCACCCCGCAGCCTCCGCCGGGCGCCCAGGCTCCCACGGCGCTCAAGGCCAAGCCGCGCAAGGGTGGCCGGGTCGCGATGATCGTCAGCGCGACCGCGCTCGGTGCCGCGCTGGTCGGCGGCGTCGGCGGCGCGGCGATCGTCGGGCTGACGACGAACTCGGCGGACGGCGCGACGACGTCGATCAGCACTCCGGCGGCGAACGGGCAGACGGTCTCGAACTCGACCTCCGGTGACGTCAGCGCCGTCGCGGCGAAGGTGACGCCGAGCGTCGTCCAGATCAACGTCACGACCGACCAGGGCGAGGCCATCGGCTCCGGCGTCATCCTCACCGCGAACGGCCGGATCCTGACCAACGCGCACGTCGTCGACGGCGCGCAGAACGTCGTGATCACCACGTCCGACGGCAAGAAGTACCAGGCCAGCGTGGTCGGCGCGGACACCAAGGCGGACATCGCGGTGGTCCAGGCCCAGAACGCGAGCGGCCTGACCGCGGCGAGCCTCGGCGACTCGAGCAAGCTCGTCGTCGGCCAGGAGGTCGTCGCGATCGGCTCGCCGGGCGGCCTGCAGAACACCGTCACGACCGGCATCGTCAGCGCGCTGAACCGGAACCTGTCCGACATCGGGCAGGGCGAGCAGCAGCAGCGCTCGCCGTTCAGCCGCACGTCGAACCAGAGCAGCGACTCGCCCAGCTACACCGCGATCCAGACCGACGCCGCGATCAACCAGGGCAACTCCGGCGGCGCGCTGGTCGACGCCCAGGGCAACGTGATCGGCATCAACTCGGCGCTGTACAGCCCGACCGCGTCGGCCAACGGTTCGGCGGGCAGCGTCGGGATCGGCTTCGCCATCCCGATCAACGACGCCAAGAAGATCGTCGACCAGCTCGTGAACAACTAGGACGCGGACGGGCCGTGGTCGGGGCGGCCCGTCCCCCCGCTTCGGGGAGCGGGAGAACACCGCGAAGGCCGTTTCGAGAGTCAATCGGGGGCTCTCGAAGCGGCCTTCGTGCTGCTCACAGACTGTAGGCGAGGGTGAAGTGGTGGTTCTTCTCCTCGTCGATCTCGATGCTCGCCGTCCCGGCGATCCCGGCCAGCTCGCCGAAGCCCGAGCCGGTGAGGATCTTGAGCGCCAGGCCCGAGTCGTCGGCCGAGTGGTGCAGGACGAAACCGCCCTTGCGGCCGTCGACCGAGACCGCGAGACGTTCGAAGGCGACGTACGCACGCGAAGTCGCGTTGGACGCCGAGAGCAGCTCGACGGTGCTGGTCCCCTCGACCGCGCCGGTGAAGGTCTTGGCGATCGCCACCCGGGCGAACTCGGTGCCCGCAGCCTCGTCGGTCGCCTGCGGCTCCCAGTGGTCGACGGTGAACGACGCGGTGGCAGTGCTGGTCATGGCGGATTTCCTTTCGAAGATGACCCGAGCCTGCCAGCCATACCTGACAGCTTGCGTCAGGTTTTGTCAGCGCCTCCGGTTGCCGAACAGGCCGCGCGTGATCTCCCGGCCCAGCGCGCTCGCCGCGGACCGCATGAACGACTTCACGGCCGGGTTCTTCATGGCCGATTCGAGGAACCCCGGCTCGTCCTTCCCGGGTGCGGGCGCCTCGGGAGCAGGCTCCGGCGCAGGAGCGGGCGCGGCGGCGACCTTCGCGGCGAGCTTCTCGTAGGCCGACTCCCGGTCGATCGTCTCGGCGTACTTCGCGTGCAGGTCCGACGAGGACACCGCGGCGGCCACCGCCTCGTCACCGATCGAGCCCATCTTCGACCGCGGCGCCCGTAGCCGCGTCCACGCCACCGGCGTCGGCGCACCCCGCTCCGACAGCACCGTGACGACGGCCTCGCCGATGCCCAGCGACGTCAACGCCGTGTCGAGCTCGTAGAACTTCGTCTTCGGGTAGGTCTTCACCGTCTTGGCCAGCGCCGCCTGGTCGTCCGGGGTGAACGCCCGCAGCGCGTGCTGGATCCGGGCGCCGAGCTGCGAAAGCACGGCGTTCGGGATGTCCGTGGGCAGCTGCGTGCAGAAGAACACGCCGACGCCCTTCGACCGGATCAGCTTCACGGTCTGCTCGATGCGTTCGAGGAACGCCTTCGACGCGTCGGCGAAGAGCAGGTGGGCTTCGTCGAAGAAGAACACGAGCTTCGGCTGGTCGAGATCGCCCTCCTCGGGCAGCTCCTCGAACAGCTCGGCCAGCAGCCACATCAGGAACGTCGAGAACAACGCCGGCTTGGCCTGCAGGTTGTCCAGCTCGAGCAGGGTGACGACGCCTTTGCCGTCGCGGGCGCGCATGAGGTCGTGCACGTCCAGCTCGGGCTCGCCGAAGAAGTCCTCCCCGCCCTGGGCCTCCAGATTGGACAGCGCGCGCAGGATCACCCCGGCCGTCGCCGCCGAGACCCCGCCGATGCCCTTGAGGTCCTCCTTGCCTTCGTCGCCGGTCAGGTGCGTGATCACCGACCGGAGGTCCTTCGTGTCCAGCAACGCCAGGCCGCGCTGGTCGGCCCAGTGGAAGATCAGCCCGAGCGTCGATTCCTGTGTTTCGTTGAGCCCGAGCACCTTGGACAGCAGCACCGGCCCGAAGCTCGTGATCGTCGCTCGGATCGGCGAGCCCTTCCCGCCGGTGCCCAGCGACAGGAACTGCACCGGGAAGGCCGCGCCGGCCCAGTCGTCGCCGAGCTCCTGCGCACGCTTCGTGACCTTGTCGTTCGCCTCGCCGGCCGCGGCCAGCCCGGACAGGTCACCCTTGACGTCGGCGAGCACCACCGGCACCCCGGCGGCCGACAGCTGCTCCGAGATCAGCTGCAACGTCTTCGTCTTGCCCGTCCCGGTCGCCCCGGCGACCAGCCCGTGCCGGTTCAGCGTCGCCAGCGGCAGGCGCACGGCCGCGGCCGCGTCCACCTGCCCGTCGATCACCACCGCACCCAGCTCCAGCGCGGCACCCTCACTCGCATACCCGGCGGCGATCTCACTCGCCGGCGACGCCTGCTCGGTCACTCGCAGCTCCCCGATCGTGTGTCCTGGACCACACCGGGAGCGTAACGCGCCGTACGCGCAGGTAACGCCCTTCGCATCCCCGTGTCGGGTTAGGGTCACCAGGTGACCGACCGCCTAGTCTGGATCGACTGCGAAATGACGGGGCTCGACCTCGGCAAGGAAGCGTTGATCGAAATCGCCGCCCTCGTCACCGACGCGGAGCTGAACGTGCTCGGCGACGGAGTCGACATCGTCATCCACGCCGACGAGGAAAAACTCGCCGGGATGCCCGAAGTCGTCCGCGAGATGCACGCCCACTCCGGCCTCACCGAAGAGGTCCGCCGCTCCACGGTGACCCTCGAAGAAGCCGAACGCCGCGTCCTCGACTACATCCGCGAGCACGTCCCCGAGCCGGGCACCGCCCCGCTCGCCGGCAACTCCATCGCCACCGACCGCGGCTTCATCTCCCGCGACATGCCCGCGCTCGACGCCCACCTGCACTACCGCATGGTCGACGTCTCCTCCGTCAAGGAACTCGTCCGCCGCTGGTACCCGCGGATCTACTACGCCAAGCCCGAGAAGGGCCTCGCGCACCGCGCGCTCGCCGACATCCGCGAATCCATCGGCGAACTCGACTACTACCGGCGCGTCGCCTTCGTCCCGCAGCCCGGCCCCACCAGCGACGAAGCCAAGGCCGCCGCCGCTGAAGTGCAGGAACAGCACCAAAGGTGACCCGGTGAAAGGTGGTCGAGGGCACCCGCTACGATTACTGCCAGCGAGGTGATCGCAAGCGGATCCCCTCGGCGATGGTGGGCGTAGCTCAGCTGGTAGAGCACCTGGTTGTGGTCCAGGAGGTCGCGGGTTCGAAACCCGTCGCTCACCCCATCACCCCAGTTTGGACCGTTGGTCCGGGCTGGGGTTTTTGCGTTACGCCGTCCGTGGCAACGCTCACGACCGGATGGCTCAGCGTGCGAGCGGCCGAATGCCGGTGCACGGTGTTCTGGTGGCACGTTCAGCACCGAAGATCCGGGGTCGGAAGAAGAAACTGCGGTACGAGGACATCACGGTCGTCGACCGGTCGTTGCTCAAGCGGGCGGTGGGCGCCGCCGCGCTCGGCAATGCCATGGAGTGGTTCGACTTCGGCGTGTACGCCTATATCGCCGACACGATTGCCGAGGTGTTCTTCCCGGCCAGTGTGTCTCCCGGGGTCCGGCTCATCGGGACCTTCGGGGCCTTCACCGCCGCCTTCCTGATGCGACCGCTCGGCGGGCTCGTGTTCGGGCCGCTCGGGGACCGGATCGGGCGGCAGAAGGTGCTCGCCGTCACCATGATCATGATGGCCATCGGGACACTCTGCATCGGACTGATCCCGTCGTACAGCTCGATCGGCGTCTGGTCGCCCATCCTCCTGGTGCTCGCCCGAATGGTGCAGGGCTTCTCCACCGGCGGCGAGTACGGGGGCGCCACCACCTTCATCGCCGAGTACTCGCCCGACAAGCGGCGGGGGTTCATGGGGTCCTGGCTGGAGTTCGGGACGTTGTCCGGGTACGTGCTCGGGGCGTCGGTGGTCACCGGGATGAAGGCCTGGGTCCCGCACGAGACCCTGCTCGACTGGGGGTGGCGGGTTCCGTTCCTGGTGGCCGGGCCGCTCGGGATCATCGGGCTCTACATGCGGCTCAAGCTGGAAGAGACGCCTGCCTTCCAAAAGCACGCCGAGGAGGCCGAGAAGCGGGGACGCTCCGGCGAGCCGTTCTGGAAGATGTTCACCGAGTACTGGCCCGCGCTGCTCATCTGCGTCGGCCTGGTCCTCGTGTTCAACGTCACCGACTACATGCTGCTGTCCTACATGCCGACGTACCTGTCGGAGCAGCTGCACCTCGACGCCACCCACGGGCTGCTGCTGATCATCGTCGTCATGGTCGTGATGATGCTCATCATCATGGTCGGCGGGCGGATCACCGACCACGTCGGCCGCAAGCCGGTGATGATGGCCGGCTGCCTGGGGTTCCTCGTGCTGTCCTGGCCGCTGATGCTGCTCGTCCACGACGGCGGGCTCGTGCTCACGTTCCTCGGGCTGATGGGGCTGGGCCTGCTGCTGCTCTGCTTCGAGGTGTCGATGCCCGCGGCACTGCCCGCGCTGTTCCCGACGGCCATCCGGTACGGCGCGCTGTCCATCGCGTTCAACATCTCGGTGTCGCTCTTCGGCGGCACCACCCCGCTGGTGATGCAGTCGCTGATCTCCGCCACCGGCCACGACTTCTGGCCGGCCTGGTACCTCATGGCGGCCGGCGCGATCGGCGCGGTCGCGGTGTACTTCAGCCGCGAGACGGCGAACAAGCCGCTGTGGGGCTCGGGGCCCGCGGTGTCGACCGAGGCCGAAGCCCGGGAGCTGGTGCGCGACTCGGGCTAGTTCGGCGCCGTCCGCCACTCGTCCCAGGACAGCTGCCAGACGCTCCAGCCGTCGGTCGGCTCGAGCTTCGGGCCGCCGCTGTTCTGCACCGTGACGAGGTCACCCTTCTTGGCCGTGTCCATCAGCCACTTCGTGTTCTCGGTGGACAGGTTGAGGCAGCCGTGGCTGACGTTGCTGTGGCCCTGTTGCCGCACCGACCAGGGCGCGGAGTGGAAGAAGATGCCGCTCCAGGACAGGCGGACCGCGTACTGGACGAAGGTGCTGTAGCCGCCGGGCGCGTCCTCGGGGACGCCGTAGGTGGCGGAGTTCATCGTGTAGCCGGTGTGCTCGCTCATGACGGTGTAGGTGCCCTGCGGCGTGTTGTGGCCGGGCTTGCCCATGGAGGTCGGCATGGTCTTGACCTCCTTGTCGTTGATCGTGACCGTCATCTGGTGGGTCTGACCGTCGGCGACGGCGACGAGCTTGTCGCCGACGGTCGCGGTGGCGCCCTTGTCCTCCCGGCCGTAGCTGCCGTTGCCGAGCGGCTTGCCGTAGACGGCGGCGTCGACCTTGATCTTGGTGCCGCTCTTCCAGTACTCCTTCGGCCGCCAGGTGACCTGCTTGTCCCCGGCCCAGCGGAAGGCGCCCTCGGTGGCCGGCTCCGCGGTGACCTTCAGGGCCTTCTCGGCCGCGGCCTTGTCGGCGACGTTGCCGGTGAAGGTGAAGATCAGCGGCATCCCGACCCCGACGGTCTCGCCATCGACGAGGTTCACGGAGACACCGAGCTGCCGGGCGGGCTTGACGGTGCTGAAGGTCGACTCGGCGGTGACCGGCTTGCCATCGGCTCCGGTGGCGGCCGCGGTCAGCGTGTAAGTCTTGTTGTAGCCGAGCGGCTCGGCGGAGTCCCACCCGGAGCCATCGGCCCGCGCCTTGCCGGCAACGACCTTGCCATCGGCGCCGGCGAGCTTGACCTCCCCGACCTTCCCGTCCTTGACGGTGACGCTCACCGGCTCCCCGGGCGCAACATCCTTGGCATCCGTGGCGGGCGTGACACTGACCACGGCGGGCTTCGGCGCAGGCTTGGGGGCGCTGGACGTCGTCTCCCGCGGAGGTTCACCCGAAGAGGTACTGCTGCACCCGGCCAAGACCACCCCGGCGACCACCAGCAGCCGCACCGTCACACCCCGCATGCCCACCCGCCCGTTTCGCCGTCGATGTCCGACTACAGTGTGCCCGACCAGCCGCGACGCCGGGGCAGCTATGCCGGAACCGGCTTGGGGGACCCCCCTGAAAAGGCCTCGGAGAGGGGTGCTAATCTTTTCCACGTCGCCGAGGGAAGCCTCCGGCAGACACCGGCGCCATTAGCTCAATTGGCAGAGCAGCTGGCTCTTAACCAGCGGGTTCGGGGTTCGAGTCCCTGATGGCGCACCCCCACTCCCCAGGTCGAAGATCTCTTCGACCTGGGGTTTTGTGTTATCCGGAATCATTACTTCCGCTTTCTGTCCGTCCACAATGGTCGGTGAAGAGCCCGAGATGTGCCCGAGCGGTCGCGATGCCGTCCGCGGGATGATCTTGGCCGTCGCCTCGGCTGCGGCCAGCGCGACCTCGGGCAGCACCGTGGTGTAGATGTCCGCGGTCACCGTGATCGACGAGTGCCGCAGCATGTTCTGCACTACCTTCATGTCCGCACCCGCAGCGAGCGCCAGCGTCGCGGCACCGTGGCGGAGATCGTGCAGCCGGATCGGCGGTAGCCCCGCCTCGCGTGCCAGCTCCTGGAACCGGGCAGTGACGTCAGCTGGGTGCAGCGGACTGCCGTCGGACTCGGTGAACAACAGGTCGGAGTCGACCCAGTCGCTGCCGAGCCGGGCACGGGCCGCGTCCTGGTTCGCCTCATGCTGGCGGAGCACGAGGACCGTGTCGCCGTCCAAGGCCACGAGACCTTCGGACTTGGTGGTCTTGGGCTTGGACTCGCCGGTCTCCCAGCCGTACTGCACGATCTGGTTCGCCACCTCCAGCACCGATCCCTCTGCCAAGTCCCGCACCATCCCTTCGTTGAATCAGCGGGTCGCCGCCGCGATCCTCGCGCTGCAGACCGTATTCGGGGAAGCCCGAGCCGCGAATACTTCAGCCGATCGACGGATCCGGCCCCAGCACGTGCAAAAGCCCTGCGGTCGGGACGCGATACTCCACGCCCACCCGCAAGACCGGGCACGGGAATTCCCCGTCGCGTGCCAGGGCGTAGGCGGTGATACGCGAGATCGCGACAATCGGGATCCAGCACGGGTCAAGCACGATCCCCCCCGCGAGGGCATCCCAAGCGGACACAGCGCCGGGCGATCTCCAGGGTTCCTGCCGCCGGATGCCCAGTTCGGGAACGGCCCGCCGGCACCGTCCACAAGTCCGTTGCCTCATCAGCGCTCAGGTCGTCCGAGGACAACCAATGCGTCCCTGACCGGGTCAGCAAGAACACCAGCTCGTAGCGCTGGGCAAGCCGATCCCGCACACTCTCCGGCCGGGCGTTCGGCTTCGCCCACACCACCGCGTTGCGCAGAACCCAACCTCGCTGCTGCAACGAGTGCGCCGCCCGCCAGGGGACCCCGATCAGGTCCTTGCTTCGATGAGCCGACTGCGGCGGCCGATGTACGCCATAGCCTGTGGCGGCCCGCGCCGCGGCTGTCCGTGCGGCTGATCCTTCGGCGACGTAGTTTCCCCACGATCCGCCGAAGCAGTCACCCAGGTTGAGCCACACGGTCCCTTCGGGCGAGAGAACACGACGCACCTCGTCGAACAGCTCGGCAAGACACGAGACGTAGTGATCTACAGTGGACTCGGCTCCGTACTGGCCCTCGACGCGGTAGTCACGAAGACCCCAGTACGGTGGCGACGTCACCCTGGATACTCGAAGACGAACCTGAGCTCCGCCTTGAGCGCGATCGCCCGAACGCTGCAGGCAGAACCTGATGTCGGCTCCACGCTGGCCGCGATCGTCAAGGCCGCGGTCGACCACGTCGAGGGGCCCCGTACGCCGGCATCTCACTCGTGGAACGCGGACGGCCCATCCGGACCGTCGCCCCGACCGACGCCGTCGTCTCAGCGATCGACGAGGTGCAGTACCTCGGCACCGCTCACTCGATGGGGGCTACCCCAGGCGCCACGACTTACCCACTAGAAGTTGCCCACAGCGATCGCAACCTGCATCCGCGTAACCCTGCGCTCGCGCCGGCGAACCCTCGACCGGGTGACCACCGCGGCGGCGAGCGGGATGAGTGGTGGTGCGGGAATGGCATCATGGACGCGCTCAGCGTCGAGCGCCCGGTCTCCCATGGACACCAGCGAGAGGCTATCGCCGAGTGATCAAGATTTGCCAAGGCCGCGACGGAAACGGCGCGAAGCGCATCGTCTTCAGCCTGCCCGCCGACGAGCCTCCCGGCCGAGTCAGCGTGGTCGGCTCGTTCAACAACTGGACACCAGGCCAGCATCGCCTGCAGCCGCACACCACCGGACGCCGCTCTGCCACCGTGGAAGTCGCCGCCGGCGTCGCGGTGCGATTCCGCTATCTGGCAGAGGACGGCCACTGGTTCGACGACCCCGACGATCCGGACGTGCTCGCCCGGGCCGACGACACCTCCGCGTAGCGGTCTGTGCTGCGCTCGGCGGCTAACGAATCAGGAAGCAGCCGGCGGCACCGAGAGCGACCGACGTCACGCCCGCCGGGCGGCCGGCCGAAACATCGTTGGCCGGGCAGCGTTGTGTTCGGTGTCGGTACGGCGGTGTCCCCGGGCCTCACCCCCTGCCTTCACGGAATACCGGTCACGCTGAAGCCGTGTTGTGCCTTTCGCCGCGAGGCGGTCCCTGTACCGACCTCATTCTCCCGCTTCCGTTCGCAGGTCGATCCCCTCAGACCGTCGCTGAGCGGATGCGGGAACAGCGCCATGGGTGGAGTATCCGATTCTCGGCCCTGTGGGGTTCCAAAAGTGTGCCACCGGCGCTGACCAGTGGTTTTACGCAGCTCGTTCGTACTCGTTGATCAGGCCTCCGAGAATCCTGCGTCGCTCAATTCGCTGAGAGTTGAGGTCTACCGCGGGGTGGCTGTGTCGGCATTACGTGGTTCTCGTCGACACGGCCAGCGTGTCTTGATCGGTTGCTCGAGTGCCGTTGCAGTACTATTCCGCCCCGTTCGTCGCCGGGACCGCCGCGCTCGTGCGCGCCTACCGCCCCACGCTGAGCGCCGCCCAGGTCAAGCACCGGCTGCTGGCCACCGCGACGCATCCGGCCGCGCAACTGCCGGACCCGGCGCTGGGCTGGGGCACGGTGAACGCGCTGTCCGCGGTGACCGCCGCGCTCCCCGAGGAGGGCGGCAGCGGCAGGCCCGCCGCCGTCGTCCCGCGCGACGCCCGCGGCCCCGTGCGACGCCGCGCGACGAGCTCGGCCCGGCGCTGGCCGTGGCGGGGTGATCGGCGCGGGCTGCCTCGCGCTGACGGTGCTGCTGCTGACCCGGCTGTACCGTCCGGACGCAGGCGCGGCCGGCGCCCGCCCGCGTACTGGAAGCCACCACGCCGGAGAACGGCCTCGGGGACCATCGGCACAGTGGTCGATGAACAGGCCGAGGGCGTACTGGACGTTCGCCGAGGAGCCGAGGAGGCCCGAGCTGGAGCAGTTCTTACTCTGCTTGGGTGATCGAGATCGGTTCACGAGCGCGCTGGCGTGGCTGCGCCGTGACGCAGGCCATGCAACGTCACATGGCTCCTCGACCGAACACCGACAACCAGAAGCCGGATACGTGGGTGGTCCACTTCGGAGACCCGTTCGCGTGCTCCGCGTGAACGCTTCCGCCGCCCGATCCCAATACTTGCTGTGACTATGACGCGGCAATCAACTCCGGCAAGCGGTGGTGATCGGCCTGACCTGCGTCGCGGTGATCTCGAGGAAACTTTCCGGCGTCTGTTCGACGAGCACGCCGCGGTCCTGCACCGCTATCTGGTCGGGAGGATCGGTCCCGACATCGCCGGTGACCTGCTCAGCGAGACGTTCCTGATCGCGTTGCAGCAGCGCGACCGCTACGACGCCGAGCGAGGAAGCGCCCGGTCCTGGCTGTTCGGCATCGCGACGAACCTACTGCGCACGGAGGTCCGCAACGAGGTCGCTGCCCAACGCAAGCAGTTGCACCTGGCCGCGCACGAGCACAGCAAGCAGGTTGTGCACGGGCATGCCGATCGGGTGGCCGAACGGATCGACGCGCAAACCCGGGTGCAGCACCTGGCTGGGGCGTTGGCGGAACTCTCGCCGAACGACCTGGACGTGCTGCTGCTGACCAGTTGGGCGGAACTGGCGCCGACCGAAATCGGCGAGGCGCTTGGTATTCCCGCCGGCACCGTGCGCTCCCGCTTGCACCGGATCCGGCGCTTGCTGAGGGCTTCCGCGGCATCCGGCTCCACGCGCGATGAGGAAGGAGTACAGGCCGATGACTGAAGACAACGTCCACCGCTGGTGGACCGACGACGAGCTGGACGAAGGGCTGATCTTGCTGCGCCCCGACGAACTCGCCAACCGGCAGCCCCTGGCCGAGGCACGAAACACACTGCTGAACGCAGTGCGCTCACTCGAAAGAAGGGACACCCCGGTGGCCGACACCAACCCAGTGACGGAGCTGACACGAAAGCCAGGCCTCCCCGCCGGACGGCGCTGGTGGCTCAGTGCGGCCGCCGCGGCAGTGGTCGTTGCCGTCGGCGCCACCGTGGCGATCACCGACGGAGACCACGGTGCCCCGTCGGCTCAGCCGACGTCGTCGGTGCCGGCGATAAAATTCGCGTCGGTGCGGCAGGCGCTGGACAAAGCGGCCGACATGATCCATGTCACGGGCGAGACACCCATTCCCGCGGGGAAATTCCGGTACACCGAGACCCGCGGGTGGTACCTGGTCGCCAGCAAGGAGCGCCAGTTCGCTTTCCTCGCCGAAGAGCTGAGGCAGACCTGGCAGCCGAGCGACTTCGACAGTGAATGGCTGCTCAAGATCGGGCAGACGGGGAACAAGCAGTGGCTGCTGGGCAACGAGCAAACCGCCACCACCACCGAGGGGCAGAACGTAAACGAAATCCGTCAGTCCGGTGAGTGGCGCGCCCGGGGTGGCCAGTTCCCCGAGAAAGCGTTGATCTTCGCCGGCCGGGGCGCCGGCAAATGGAGCGCACCCACCAAACAGCAGCTGGCCGACTTGCCCCGCGACCCGCAACAGCTCTACGACCTCATGCTCAATGATCCCTATCTGGCGAACAAGCCCCGCGGCGGAGGTGTGCTGGCAGTCGCGGCCACTCTGCTGAAGACCGGTGTCGTACCCGCCGATCTCAAGGAAGCGGTGTACCGCGCGGTGGCCAAGATCCCCGGACTGAAGATCACCGCGCAGGTGGCGAACCTCGACGGCCGCAAGGGCGTCGCCCTGGGTGTCACACCCCCGGACGGTGCCTATCTCTACGAGATCATCGTCGATTGCGACACCGGCGAGTTCATCGGGGAACGGACGACCCAGCTCACGCCAGGAGGGGACGCGGGGATCGAAGGCATCAAAGCCAGCACCGTGACCTCCTACAGTTCGGTCCGCACCGCCATCACCGACCAGGCGGGGACCGTTCCCGCGGGAAACTGACCGGCCCACGAGGCCCCACCACAGCCCCTCGGCCAGCCGAACCAGCGGGTTCGGCTGGCCGAGGGGCTGTGGGATTGGTGGTGTGTTTGTGTACTGCAACGGCACTCGAGCAACCGTTCAAGACACGCTGGCCGTGTCAACGAGAACCACGTAATGCCGACACAGCCACCACGGCTTCACCCGGTGTGCCGCCCGTGTGCGACGTCGCCGTGGATGGCAGCTACGCGAGCACAGATGCCATCCGAAGTATTACATCGAGATCAACTCGGCAATCTGCCGTCCGAGTCGCCTGTCCAGCCGGTCTCTCCCGCTGCCCACCGGCAGTGGGCGATGAATCCGAAGGATCGAACGACATGGAGTACACCCATCTGGGCCGTAGCGGCCTGTCGGTGTCCCGGCTCGTGCTGGGCACGGCCAACTTCGGCCCGGAGACGTCCGAACAGGACAGTCATGCGATCATGGACCGCGCCCACGGGCACGGCATCAACTTCTTCGCGCAATGCCGATTCGGCACGGATCGACTTCGCAGCGTTCGACGTCAGCCGCCGTGTGGCCGTGCAGCTGGTGCGACTGGCCGAGGAGCACGGCCGGACCGTGCCCGAGGGCGTCGTGATCGACGCGACGCTCTCACAGAAGACGAACGAAATCACCTGTTTCCAGCCGCTGCTGGAGAACGTGGCTGACTTGACCGGCGTGGTCGTCACCAGCGACGCCATGCACACACAGCGCGAGCACGCCGACTATTCTCCTGGGCCGCGAAGCCCCCGACATCGTGATCGCCAAGGGAAACCAGAAGAAGCTTCGCAAGCAGTCAAATCCCCTCCCTGGAGAGACATCCCGCTCCAGGGCCGCACCACGGACGTCGGTCACGGGCGCACGGAGATCCGACGGATCAACGTGGCCACAGTCAGTAACCTGCTCTTCCCCGGCGCCCGGCAGGCCGTCCAGATCAAGCGCCGCCGCACTAACCGCAAGACCACCATCAAAACCGTCTACGCCGTCACCAGCCTCACCGCCGAGCAGGCCACCCCGGCCCAACTCGCGATCCTGATCCGTGACCACTGGCGGGTCGAGGCCCTGCACCTCGTGAGAGACATGACATTCGCCGAGGACTCCTCTCAACTGCGCACGGGCAATGCGCCCCGGGCCATGGCCACCTGGCGCAACCTCGCCAACGGCGCCCTGCGGCCGGCTTGCGCGACCAACATCGCCGCCGTCCTGCGGTACAACGCCCGCAACGCGGACCGCCCGCTCGCTCTCCTCGGGCTCACACGATCAAGCCGCGTACGCCATGCGACTCGCCGAAGCCCTGCCCGCTGGACCACACAGTGTGCTCCCCAAGATGAATCATCAATCGTTGAAGTAGTGGCCTTCCTTGATGTCAGCGATCAGCGTGGGACGCGTCGGCCGCCATCCCAGGCGTTCCTGCGTCACTGCGCTCGACGTCGGGCTGTCGATCGACACCAGAGGCCGAGAAAACCGAAGTGGTTGCCTGCGTCCTCGGCCGCGACGCTGACGACCGGCACCTTCAGCTGACGGCCGATGGCCTCGGCGATCTGCCGGAACGGCACCCCCTCATCGCCGACTGCGTGCAGGCGCGAGCCGGCGGGGGCGGTCTCGACAGCCAGCCGGTACAGGTGCGCCGCGTCCAGCCGGTGCACCGCAGGCCACCGGTTCGATCCGTCGCCGACATAGGCGGACACACCCTTCGCACGGGCGATGCCGATGAGAGTAGGTGTGAAACCCTTCAGGTCTCCCTCGCCGTGCACCAGCGGCGCGAGCCGTAGCGCAGCTGAGCGCACGCCGCGCTCTCCCATGGCGATCACGGTGTGCTCGGTCGGAACCCGCAGGGCCCACGCCCCCAGCCTTTCCACATCGGGGGCATCCGCTTCCGTGCCCAGGCGACCGAACGCCAGGCCCAAGGTTCCCGAGGTCACCACGAATGGTTTGTCGGAGCCTTCAAGTGCTGCCCCGATCGCCTCGACGGCGCTCAGTTCGACCCGGGCTCGAGCGGCCGGATCCGTGGTCTCGGTAATGTGCTGGTTGGCCGCGTAAATGACCCCGTCCGCTGCAGTGGTGGCGGCACGCAAGCTGTCGAGGTCTTCCAGTTCGCCGCGTCGCACATCTGCGCCGACCGCTGACAACGTTGCGGCGGCTGAGTCTGAGCGGGCGAGCCCGATGACCTGATGGCCTGCTCCGAGGAGCTCGCGGACAACCGCGGATCCGATGTACCCGGTGGCACCGGTGACAAAAATGCGCACGATGACAATCCTCTTGTGGCTTCGAGTCAGCCCGGCCTCTGGAAAGGGGTGGGCTTGTCCCTCAACGTTAAGAACCGCAGGCACCCCGCGTCCAAGTCCTGTTCCACACCACGTGATGCGAAATCGGTATCACGAGTATCCTGGCGGCGTGCCCGACCATCCCTCCTCCTCGGCGGACCTCGACCTGCGCCTGGTGCGGTACTTCACGGTCGTCGCCGAGCACCGCAACTTCCACCGCGCGGCCGACGCTCTGCACCTCGCCCAGCCGTCGCTGAGCCGGCAGATTCAGCGCCTCGAAGAACGAATGGGCGTCCGCCTGGGCGATTTGCAGGTGCGCGTCAGGCGGGAGCCTCGACCGTGAACACGGTGCGTGGTGTGAGGCTCGCCGCCGGCCACAGCTCACCGATACGCGACAGCGGATGTGTCTGCACGTCGAGAAAGAACTCGGTCGTGGCTGCGGCCTGCATCAGCTTGTCGATGATCCGCATGATGTCGCCGACCGCAACATTTCCGATCCCGCTGCCCAAGATGCGCAGATTCGTCGCTTTCAGCACCGACCCGGGCAGCGCCAGTTCCGCGCCCGCAGCGGAGCCGATTTGCACGAACCGCAGCGGCGAGCGTGATTTCCGTGCGTTCGTGGCAGCGAGCAGGCTCTGCGCGGGCGGTCCCCACAGGTAGTCGAGCACGACATCGACCCCGCGCTCGAACTCCTCCCGCAGGGCAGCCGTCAGGCGTCCCGGGTCGTCGGTCAGCGGGATGATCGCGTCGGCGCCCTGAGCGACCAGTGAATCGAGAACAGCCCGGTCGCGTCCCGTGGCGATCACGCGTTCTGCGCCCAGATGGCGCGCCACCTGCAGCGCGACGCGGCCGGCAGTACCGGTGGCGCCGTTCACCAACACAGTCTCGCCCGGTACCAGCTCCGCACGCGTTTCCAGCGCGACCCACGAGGACATGCCGGGGTCGGCAAGCGCGGCCAGCATCACGTCGTCGACGGTGTCGGGCACGGGTATGCACTGCGCCGAAGCGACCACGGTCCGCTCCGCCATCCCGCCGAACGGTGCCCGCGGGAACAGGAAGTAGACCCGACGCCCGTCGTCCATCCGCCCGATCCCGTCGATGCCCACGACGAACGGCGGCCGCGGCGCAACGCTGAAGTGCCGCCCGGTGGCACGCACCTTCGTGAAGTTCGTGAGCGCAGACGCCGTCACCGCCACCCGAACTTCGCCCTCGCGCAGCACCGGCTCCTCGAACTCGCCGTAGACGGGATCCTGCCCCACCTCGCGAACCACAGCTGCCTTCATCGGATGTTCCCCTTCATACGTTCTCCGACCACCCGGCCAGCGTGGCTCACGCACTCGTCCGACTTCCACTATTTCTCCGTGTTGCATATTTTTCCGCCGAACCAATAGAGTGGCGGCGTGGTTTCCAACGGTCTTGATGATATTGACCGCCAAATCATCCATGGGTTGTACATTGACGGCCGCGCTACGTTCAGCCGACTCGCCCAGGTGGTCGGCCGGTCGGAACAGACCGTCGCCCGTCGCTATCGGCTGCTGCACGAGCGCGGCGTGGTCCGGGTCGTCGGCCAGCCCGCCGGTGATCGCGTCGGCCGGTCGGACTGGATGATCCGGCTCCGGGTCCCGCACACCGCACCTGCGGTCGCGGCGGCGCTGGCCCGGCGACCCGACACGGCCTGGGTGTCACTGGCGACGATGGGTGCCGAGGTACTGTGCGCCTTCCGCGATCGCGGTGCAACGCCACAGGCTCAGACCTTCCTGGGAGATCTGCCGTCCCACTGGGGTGTCACCGCCACCCACGCCTACCGGGTACTGCATGTCTTCTTCGACGGTGCCAGGCCACCGGCGACCGTCGCCACCGCTTTGTCACCTCGACAGATCGGGCAGCTGCGTCACCGAGCCACGGTGCCGGCCGGCGACACCGCTTTGCGCGAGCTGGACTGGCCCCTGATCGAGGCACTGGCCGACGACGGGCGTGCGACGTACCGGCAACTGGCCGAGCGGACACACTGGCACGAGTCGACCGTGCGGGACCGCATCGGCGAACTCCTCGACGCCGGACTGCTCGGCTTCGACCTCGACGTCGACACGGCAGTGCTGGGCATCGCGACCAGGGCGATGCTCTGGTTGTCGATCTCACCGGATCGACTCGACACCGTGGGACGCGCTCTCGCCGACCACGCCGAAGTATCGTTCGCCGCAGCGAGCACGGGCGCGGCCAACCTGATCGCCTCGATCAGCTGCCCCGACGACGCCGCCCTGTACGCCTACCTCACCGGCAAGGTGGCCGCGCTCCAAGGCGTGATCGACGTCGAGACCGTCCCCATCGTTGCCGCGGTCAAGCGCCACGTCAGCGTTGACGACGCGTGGGTAGCAGTGCTGAGCCGCCGCTGACACCGCGGCCAGGCGGTGTCGCACATGATCACCGGGCGAGAAGAATGCGAGATCGCGTCGTCCGTCCGGTGGACCCATCAGCCTTGCCCTGACGACAAGGACTACAGCCACGCGTCTGGGCCGTCCGGAATCGGCCGCACCGACGACGCCTTGCTGTCCCGCACCAAGGGAGCGCCTTCCTGTGGAGTGAATCTTGGACCGTCGCAAGCCCGAGTTTCCCCTACAGGACAGGCACTTCCTCCATTCCCAGGCTCTGATCTACATCACATGTCATGAAAGACGCGGAACTGTTCCAAGATCGGCTCTGACACACTTTTGGTGGTGCTCTTACCGAGGAGGACGCGGTGGCGTAGGAGAGCAAAGCCTGCTCGTCCGTACATTTGCCGCTTGATCAGCTTCGTTTTGGTTGTCGTTTGCCACCGTCGTGGGACCACCACGTTGCCGGTTATAGGACCACCGAAAGCAGGTGATCCGCCGAGAGAACATGTTCCGATGTCACCTTGGGGAGCGATTGCGGCAGCGGCAGCCGAATATCCGGAAATGCCCATGAGGGGACAACTGACTTCAGGTTGGCACGGAAAGCCCCAGCTTGCAGGTTGCCTCGAACCAAGGTACTTTCGATACGAGACGGTATCGTAGCGGAAGTGAGGCATGGAGTGGGGACTTCGGAGTCCGGCGGCATGACTCGGCCCTCGGCGATGGGGCGGCCGCGGGATTCAGGTCGTGACCTGGCCATTCTCGACGCGGCACTGGCACTGCTGACCGAGGTGGGATACGAGCAGCTCTCAATGGAGGCGGTGGCCGGGCGGTCCGGGGCAGCGAAGACGACGATCTACCGCCGGTACCCCAACAAGGCGGCGCTGGTCGCCGCGGCGGTCGAGCGTCGCGCGCCCGTGCACCCCCCACGGTCCGAGGGAGCGAGTCTGCGGGCGGATGTGCATTCTCTGACGGCATGGCTCGCGCGGAGCATCTCCGAACAGGACGTGGGTCTGCTCGGGGCCCTGTTCGCCGGCATGCGCCACGACGCGCAGCTCGCCCAGGCGATGCGGCGGATCCTGCGGCGGGACGAGACCGCAATGACGGACGGACTTGTTCGCCACGTGGCCGAGCGACTGGCACCCGGGGCGGCAACGCTCTTTGCCGAGGTCGCCCCGGCGCTGATCGTGCATCGCATCGTGGTCGTGGGCGAGCCGTGCGACGCCGCCTTCGTCGAGCATCTCGTCGACGACATCCTGCTACCGCTCCTGCGCCGTACCTGACCATCCTCTCGCGCGATCCGGCCGGCCCGAATCACTCACAAGCCAGGAGACACGATGAAAGCAGTACGTTACGACCGATTTTCCGGCATCGACGGGATCTACCTCGCGGACGTCCCCGAGCCCGTGGCCGGCCCGGGCGAAGTGGTCGTGCGGGTCGAAGCCGGTGCGCTCAACCCTGGAGCGCTACCGGCCTTGCATGGCAGTTCATACACGCCGGGTCGCGATCTCGCCGGTAACATCGTCGCGGTCGGGGCCGACGTGTTCGACTTCACCGTCGGTGACGCAGTACTGGGCCGGCTGCAGAGCTGGGACGCCCACGCCCAGCTCGTCGCCATCCCCGCGAACCAGCTCGTGAACAAGCCGCAAGCGCTGTCCTGGGACGTGGCAGGGTCGCTCTACACCACACCGATGGCAGGGCTCGGCGCCATTCGGGCGGTTGAACCCCAGCCCGGCGAGACCATCGTGATCTCGGGCGCATCGGGCGGCGTCGGATTTACCGCCGCCCAGCTCGCGCTCCGTGCCGGAGCGACGGTGATCGGTCTGACCAGCGACGCACATTTCGACCTGCTCCGGCACCATGGCATCGAGCCGGTCCGATACGGCGACGGGGAAAAGGAACGTATCCTCGCCATCACCGACCGAGCCGATGCCTTCATCGACACCGTTGGTGACGGCTACCTCGACCTCGCCATCAACCTCGGCGTTCCGACAGACCGCATCGACACCGTCGTCGACTACCGCGGAGCCAAAGAGAAGGGCGTCAAATCATTCGGAACAACCGACGCCGGCGGCCTCCCGGCACTGGCAGAACTGGCCGCCCTCGCCGCAACCGGTGACCTGCACATCCCCATCGCCGCAACATACCCACTCACCGCCGTGCGCGACGCCTATCAGGCCTTGACCGACCGCAAAACCCACGGGCGCATCGTGCTGCACCCCCAAGATCCCGCCTGAACCACCCTCGCCCCCCCATAGCCGCATAGCGGTCATTCGGGAACGCAGCATTCACCACCTCGCCGGCACGATAACCTGTACCACTTCTGCATCGCCTTCGGTGGTCCCACGACCGGCAACGTGGTGGTCCCACAGCGGTGGCAGGCGACATTTTGGTGTTCACGCCTTCGGTCCGCCCGTTGTGGTGATCGAGGGTGATCACCGCGGTGACGGCGTCGATGTCCTGGTCGATGCCTCGGGCGAAGGACTGCACGTAGTAGATCCGCATCACGTGCGGCGGTGATCCATCCCTCGTCGAGGTGCCGTCCCTGGTTCAGGTACCGCACGAGGAGGTTGTGGCTGCCGTTGTAGCCCAGGGCGCAAATTTCGCCCAGCGGCGCGGTGGCTCACACGCCCGGCTCCTGTTCACCGCGAGCGCGCAGGTGGTCCCGGTACGGGTCGACCATGCCCGCCCGGTTCTTGGGGACCCGCTGGATGCGCTCCGGCGTGGCCGTGCGGGCGTAGCGCTTGACGGTGTTCAGCGTCAAGCCGAGGCGACGTGAGCAGTCCAGCATCCCGACTCCGGACTCGCGTGAGGCAGGGATCTGTTGCCACCGCTGGAGTGTGGTTTCGGCAAGCTTTCCCTGGCGCAGTCCCGTGGCCGAGGCCCAGCACGCACCGTGGGCGGTGACCTCCTAGCCCGCGGCACCCCCTCGGCACCGCGCCCGGGCAGCACGTCGATCCGGACACCGGTGTCGGCGTCGGTCATCACGGTGGCGTAGTCATGAGACGGCGCAGGGCGAAGTCGTCGATCCCCGCTACCCGCGGCACGACGTGATCCGGCACGGGATGTTCAGCAAGACCCTTACCGCAGTGTCACGCCCGAACGCGATCCCGACTTTAGGCAGCAGCCGGGCGGCGTCCCGGCCGGCCAGCTCGAGCACGACAGCACGGATCTGCTCACCGAGCCGGACGGTGCGTCGCTGATATCGCTCGATCAAGCCCGGCACCTGCTCCCGGAAGGTCTGGCGCGCGCTCGGCCACAGGGCACCGCATCCGGCGAGTCCGCAACCACACCGGCACCCGGCGTCCATCAACCGGCACATCCGCGGGAATCCGCTCGTCGAAGGCATGACCCCGGCCCGTCCGCGTCCCACAGCCGGGGCATGCCACCGCATCGTCCCTGGTAGATGCCCGTATCACGATCACATCTCCAGCGCCACGGTGGCGAGGGCAGCGTCGAGGGCCGGCGCGCGTGCAGCGAGGCCGCCGCCGCGCGTCGGCGCGAAAGGGAGCCATCGCCTCAGCTGAGTGGGGGTCAGCGCGGCGGGCCGACGATGACGTTCCCGAACTTCTCCGCCGCCTCGGCCATCCGGGCCGGAGAGATCTCGAAACCGTCCGGCCGGGGCTCGGCCCGGTCGCGGCCGGCGTGGCGGAACATGCCCTCGATGCCCGCCGGGGTGTTGATCATCAGCAGGTCCGCCGTCGCGGACGTGATGCGGTAGGCGTGCGGGATGTTCTTGGGCAGGAAGACGATGCCACCCTCCGCGAGCTCCATCTCCTCTTCCCCCACCCAGACCAGCGCGGTGCCCTTGATGAGCATGAAGACTTCGTCTTCCCTGGTGTGCAGGTGAAACGGCGGCGCCTCACCCTTGGCGACGTCGAACCGGCCGACCATCAGCCGGCCGTCGGTGGCGGCGCCGTCGAGCAGGATCGACAGCGTGCCGCCGTCGAGCCACTCCAGTTTCTGCTGCTGGTCGGGCTGGGCGAGGTAGGCCATGCTCATCGGGTGGCTCCGTTCGAAAGGGACGGTCAGAGGGAACCGAGGACACGCAGGCGGTCGGCGACCGCGCGGCGGGCGACGTCGGTGTCCCAGGCGAACGTGTCGAACTCGTGCGGCACCCCGGGGTGCAGGTGGAACTCCACGTCGACCCCGGCCGCGCCGAGCCGCCGGGCGTAGTCGAGGTCTTCGTCGCGGAAGATGTCCAGCTGGCCCACCTCGAGGTACGTCGGCGGCAGGCCCGACAGGCCGGTCGCCCGCGCCGCGGCGGCGTACGGCGAGACGTCGGGGCCGCCGGCCCGGTCACCGAGCAGCGCCGACCACCCGGTGACGTTGTCCTCGTAGGTCCAGGTCGCGAACGGGACCAGCTCCGGATCCGGCGTCGTCGTGCGGTCGTCGAGCATCGGGAAGACCAGGATCTGGCGCGCCACCGCCGGGCCGCCGCGGTCGCGGGCCAGCAGCGTCACCCCGGCGGCCAGGCCGCCACCGGCGCTGTCCCCCATCACGGCGATCCGGGCCGGGTCGACGCCGAGTTCGGCGGCGTGGTCGTGGAGCCACTTCAGTCCGGTGTAGACGTCCTCGACCGGCGTGGGGTCGGGGTGCTCCGGGGCGAGCCGGTAGTCGACGGCCAGCATCGGCACGCCGGTCGCGGACACGTACCGGGCGATCGGCGCGTCGTAGAGCGCGACGCTGCCCAGGATCATCCCGCCGCCGTGCAGGTACAACGCGGCCGAGCCCGGGGCGGCGCCGTCCTTGGCGTACCAGCGCAGCAACACCTTCGTGCCGTCGCCGGCCACCGCGTGGAAGTCGGTGACCCTCACGTCGGCCGGGGTGGGCTGCAGCGCCGCGGTCTCGGCCATCATCGCTTCCAACGCGATACGGCGGGTCGCGATGTCGCCCACGGCGGGGTGCGGTGCGTCAGCCATGGCTTCGGCCATCGGCGCCAGGATCGCTGCGACCTGAGGGTCGACGGTGAACGTCACGAAGGTCCTTCTTCCCGGCACTCACGCGCCTTAAACGGACGATATCGTCCGGCTAACCGGGCTGTCAACGACGCCCGCGGACCATCGAGCTGCGATGATCGGTGCCGTGACCGATGAACAGGACAAGGTTGTCCGGCGACGCGGACCACGGAAGGACGCGGCCGGCAACCGCGACCGGGTCCTGGCGGCCGCCGCCGTCGCGGTCCGCCGGGAAGGGACCGCGGTCCCGATGGCCACCATCGCGGCGGACGCCGGGGTCGGCGTCGGGACCGTCTACCGCCACTACCCCTCGCGGGACGCGCTGCTCGGCGCATTGACGCACCGGTCCTTCCAGCTGGTGCTGGAGACCGCCCGCCGGGCCGCGGCCCTCGACGGACCACCGATCGAGAAGATCCGCTTCTTCCTCGACCGAACCATCGAGCACGGATCGGACCTCGTGCTCCCGATGCACGGCGGCCCGGCACCCGGCGACCAGGCCACCCTCGCGCTCCAGGACGAAGCCCACCGCATACTGGGCTCGTTCCTCCAACAAGGACGAGACGACGGCACGATCCGGGCCGACGTGACCAAAGCCGACATCGTCAGCTTCGGCGCGCTGCTGGCCCAGGGCCTCCCCCACGTCCCGGAGTGGAAGCCCACGGCACGCCGCCAAGCCGACATCTACCTGGCCGGCCTCCTGAACCGCACCGGCGGGCCGGATTCCGACCACTGAACCGTCACGTCGGCGGAACAATGTGCCCGAAGGCCGACCACATCGGCACGCGCGGTCGGCGGCGCGGCAACGACTACGTCCCGGACTGCGGACTGCGGGCGCGCTCCACGATCATCCGCAGCTCCTCGACGTGCCCGAGGAACCGCTGCCGCCCCTCGTCGCTGGCTTGCACCGACGTCTTGGGCACCCGCCCGACATACGTCCGCTGCTGCTCGACGTAGCCGCCCTTCTTCAGCGTGGCCAGCTGTTTGGACAGCGCGGAGTCCGACAGGGACACCGCGTCCCGCAGAAAGGAGAAATCGCACCACTGTGCCGCGCACAGCACCGACATGATCGCCAGCCGCGTCGGGTCCGAAAGCAGGCGGTCCAGCCCGGACGGCGGCGGAGTCGTCATGCGTCCGTTCGCCGCTGGGCCACCGTGAGCAGCAGCTGCGAGAGAGCGAACAGCCCGGTGAACGCGGCGCCGTAGAGCACCCCGCCGACGGTGTTGGGATATCCGGGCAGACCCACGGCGTCGGCGAGATCGTGGGTGATTTCGCTGCCGTAGCGGGAGATCAGCCACGCGCCGAGACCCGCGAGGAACGCCACGACGCCGAAGACCCACGGGACGAACGACTGACGGCGCTGCACGCCACGCACCCTACCCAGCGGCGCCGGCCCGTTGACGCGACTGGTCACGAACACCACGGCCAGCACCACCAAGACCAGAACGGCGACGAGTTTCGCGCCGCTGAGACTGATGACGTCGTTGAGCGCCATTCCCCCGGCGGCCAGCACGAAGACCGCCACGTAGACCCACCACGGCAGGTGCGCCGCCCGCCGGGTCCGGTCCTGGTGCGCCCGGACCGAGGCCAGGGCTTCGGCTGCTTGCTGCTCGTCCATGACCATCTCCTCCGCCGGCTACTTGCCTACCTGGAAAGTACTCACTTCTTTCCAAGTAGGCAAGTAGCCGACGGACGCTTGCGCGGGCATCTCAGGCCGTGTCGTGCGACCTGCGCCGCCGGCACTGCCGGGAACCGGGCCACGCGACGATGCGCCCGCCGACCCGGGCAGACCGGCCCGGACACCAGCTGGCGCATGCCCGACGCACCGGTAACCCTGCCGGCTGACAGAAGTTTCGTGCCGTCACTCGCACACAGCAGCTGTCCGCGCCACCGATCGGCTCCGGTGCGTCGGCAAGCAGAGCGCACAGGACGGCCAGCGGCTTCACGCCGGCACGGCGGAGAACCGCTCCGCACCGCCAGCCGGCACCTCATTCCTATCGCCTGTAGCTGTAGAGCTTTCGGTGGGCGATGACCTCGTCGAGGTTCTTGCCGGGTTCGGTGTCGAACAGGCCTCCGTGGTAGGTGATGATGGCGGCGATGTCGTACTCCGTGAGCTTCTCGAGAGCGGAAACGGCGTCTTCCGCCACAACGCCGTCTTCGGCCATCGGATCCTCGTTCGGACCGACCAGCTCTCCGTGCAGGATGTTCAGTGCGTCTCCGGCGATGAGGGTCCTGCTTGCGCGGTGGTAGAGGCAGATGTGACCGGCCGTGTGGCCCGGGGTGTGGATCACCGTCACTCCGCCGCAGAACGGGAGTTGGTCACCATCGTGCAGGACTCGGTCCACCGGCGTGGCGGCATTGTCGAACACCCGCAGGATCCTGGCCTGTTCCTCCTCGGAGCGGTCGGAAATGCGCTCCATGAACACATCCGTCAGCCGGCTCAGCTTTTTCTCACCCTGGATGTGGGCCGCATCTTTCTCGTGGGCGTACACAGCCACGCCGGGATGCCCGGCAAGAAGCTCTGCCGCCCCCGAGATATGATCGATATCCTGCTGCGTGAACACGATGTGGTTCAACCTGGCAAACGGAGCACCGGCGGCCTCGGCCTGATTCCTGATCTCTTCCAGGCTGCCCGGTACTCCGGTGTCGATGAGGACGACATTCTCTTTGTCCCACATCAGGGTCGGGTGGAACACACGCGGAACGCCCATCACCTGCGTGTGCACGTCCAACATCTCGAGATTTTCTGCTATTCGCATCGCGATGCTCCTCTTGGTTGCAGCGGTTTGGGTTCCGCCGTTGATGGTTCCTCGTTCTGCTGGTGAGACCTACCGCCTTCGCCCGTCCCAGTGGCGTGCCGGGCCGTCAACCGGCCTGCGCGCCTCATGCACCGGTCCAGAACCATTTCCGTAACGCGCCGGTTATCTCTTCGCCGGGAGCGGTCCAGCACACGTATCCGTCCGGCCTGATCAGAACTGCCTGAACATCGTCCCAGGGCAACGTGTCCGTCACCGTGGCGGCGATCCGATCCCGGTAGGGCGCAGCGGGGGCGAGGTATTTTTCGTCGCGGGCCAGCAGGACACCCTGGCTTTGTGGAACAGCCGGCTCGCCCAGCCTTTGTCCACTTTGAAGTCGGGAAGTCGACCTCCGACGTGGCCGGCGCCGCCGTAGTCGATGTCCAGACCACTCATCATGTGGGCGGCCACCCGATTGGCGCCGGGAACGTTGAGCAGCATGGCCGTTCAGCCTCGTAGGTGTCGAGCAGATCCTCGGATGTCCACCCGGAAAGGACGGCCGCCAGTTTCCAGCCCAGGTTGAACGCATCCTGAACGCTGAGGTTCATCCACTGGGCCCCGACCGGCGGATGAACGTGTGCGGCGTCGCCTGAAGCTGGACGCATACCGGACATCGACGAGCTCGTGCTCGTCGCCGTAGAAAAGCCGGAACCGGTCGGCGACGTCATCGGGAGCGACATCTCTTTCTGGCGCACCGGAATAGACGAACCGATACAGCCCAGGTTCCCCGAGAGGCACCATGCGGGCGACGGCCCCGTCCGCCTGGCGACGGGACGTCGGCTACGGCGGTCCACCGAGTGGCTTCGGTGCCAGCGAACTCGAGTCCGACCAGCCGATCCTCGAGAATTTCCTCGACGCGCGCCTGCGGGACGCCCACCTGGTACGGATACCGGCTGTCGAGTGCGGCGTAGTCGAGTGTGTTTCCGGCGAACTCCCCGCCCTCGACTCTCCCGATCGACCGTTCGTCGACACCCGTCAACAGGCCCCGCATTTCCAAGATCTCAGCGGTTCGGGGTTGCAGGTTCGTCGCCTTGCTTTGCCCTGAGCGCGCCTTGAGCGCCTCGACCACGATGGCCCCCACTCCGGCGAGGGCCAGTTCGGTCGCGAGCATCAATCCAGCAGGCCCAGCGCCCGCGATGACGACGTCCGTGTCCAATGGAAGCTCCTTCCGCAAGAGCTCGAATCTGGTACGATACCAATATTGGTACCGTACCACATAGGTTGTCGAAATCTCACCAGTAAGCTCGGATCGTGGATGCTGAACTGGCCCAGGCAGGCCGCCGGGAGCGCAAGAAGGCGGCGACCCGTGCCCACATCTCGGCCGTTGCGCTCGAGTTGTTTCTGGCGCGGGGGTACGAGAACGTGACCGTGCGGGACGTCGCGGCCGCTGCCGACGTGTCCCCCACGACGCTGCTCAACCACTTCGCGACAAAAGAAGCGCTGGTCGTCGACCGCGGGAGCGAAATTTCGGCGGAACTCGTCCGAGCGGTGGCCGGCCGCGGTCCTGGCGTTGGCATTCTCGATGCCCTACGCGTCTACGCTCACAGCCGGATAGAGCGGGCCGTAGCCGCCACTGACCCGAACACCAAGAGCTTCATGGCCCTTGTCACCGGCAACCGCGATCTCTCGGAGTACTGGCGCAGGACGTGGATGAGCCACGAGGACGTCCTCGCCGAGGTGATTCGCGAACAGGCCGGCATCTCCCCGGAGGATCCACGACCTGCGATCATCGCCCATCTGGTCCTTGACGCGATCGACTTCGCCTTGCGCTCGGCCGATCCCCGAAGGATCCTCGTTGCGGCATTCGATGTCATCATCAGTGGTGGATCGATTGAGTGAAGGAGCATGTCGCCGCCGAACTCTAGCGGTTGTAGCCGAGCCTCACTTGGTGTCTGTCCAGCAGGAACCGCCAGACTGAGCGAATAAGCTTCTCCGGACCCGCGTATACGTGTTGTTATATACTGCCGGGATGTCGGCTGATCAGGACGTGCCCAGCGGGGTCGATGTCGCGATGCTGCTGCGGCGGGCGCAACTGCGCAAGCAATTGGCCTGCGAAGCCGCGCTCGCCCAGGTCGGGTTGACGTTGCCACAGTGGGGCATGCTGTACGCCGTCGCCACCGAGCCTGACTCCTCGACCCACGCGCTGGCCTTGTTCATCGGGCAGTCCGATCAGTCCGCGGGCGCGGTGGTCGCCCGTCTGGAACAGCGCGGGTTGCTCGAACGCCGGCCCGGCGTCGGCAAGGCGATTCTGCATCGGCTCACGCCGGACGGCGAGAAGCTCGTGCGACGCTGCAACACCCTGGTCGAGGACGTGATGACCCCCCTACTCGCCGGCCTGTCCGATCGGAGCCGTCGGGCACTGCGGACTTCGTTGCAGTCGATCGCGGAGGCCGCCCTCCCGACGTGACCAGGCCGGGCGCCCGGGATCTCAGTGGGCTGCCCGGGCTCCGCTGCGCCACACGTCCCTGATCGACAGGGTGTCGGCGATCCTGGTGGTGGGGTCGCCGTCGACCAGCAGCAGATCCGCGCGTGCGCCCGGGGTGATCCGGCCGCGGTCGTGCAGGCCGAACGTCGTCGCGGGCACGCTGGTGGCCGCCCGCAGCGCCTCGGTCGGAGTGAGGCCGGCCCGAACGAGCAGCCGCAGTTCGCCGTGCAGGCTCGCACCGTGAGCCATGCCGAGCGCACCGAAATGGTGGTTGGCGTCCGAGCCGGCCAGGATCGGCACGCCGGCCGCATGCATCGCCTTCACCGCGGCCAGGGCGGCGTCGAAGTCGCCTGCGGGGAACGTGTTGAACGCACGGCCGAGGTTATCCAGCCAGGACTGCGGTAGGCGACCAGTGACCCGGGCATCGCCCGCCAGGTCGGCGCCGACGTGTTGGTTGGTGAGCGAAGCCAGCAGGTTCAGCGTCGGGGTCAGGAACACCCCTCCCACACGGAACGCCTCGATCAGATCGGGCGTGCGCGGACCGTCGATGAACAGGTGCGCGAACCCGTCGACACCGGCGGCCAGCGCCTGCCGGGTCGCCTCGATGGTCAGCGCGTGGGCGATCACCATGCGGTCGCGGTCGTGTGCGGCGGCCACCGCTGCCTTGACGATGCGCTCATCGACGACGGGGACGTTCTTGCCGAGTGTCGAGCCGCTCTCGATGAGCACCTTGATGTAGTCGGCGCCTTCCGCGATCCGCTCGTCGACGAAGCGGGCGGCATCCTCGGGCCGGCTGACCGTTGGCAGCTCCGGGTCGTTCAGGCCGCCGTGGAGCTGAGTCGGGTGCCCACCAGGTGCCGTCAGGCCCATCGAGGACGAACGGACATCCGCGATGTCGGTCCGTTCGGCGGCGGCGCGACGAACCGCCGCCATCTTGTGCGGGAACGAGAACAGGTCGAACTCGGTGGTCACGCCGAATCGCAGGGCATGGCCGAGGGGGTCCAGGTCGGCGTGGGTGTGCGCGTCGATCAGGCCGGGCAGCAGGGTGGCACCGCGGCCGTCGACCCGCTCGGCTGCCGCGGACACCGGCGCGCCGACCGCGACGATCCGCGCCCCCTCCACTTCCACGGTCCGCACGCCGATCGGCTGCTCGCCGTCGAACACCCGGGCGCCCTCGATGACATACCGCGTCACGACTCCTCCTTTGTACGTGTTGGTATATACTAACTCATGCATAATGCCGTATGGTGTCGATGTGACACAGCAAGATTTCGTTCCGGGCAAAGGAAGGTGTGCTGCTGCCCATGTCCGACAGCGACTCCGACCTGGTGAACGTGCTGACCCTGGTCACCCACGAGCGGCAGGCCCGCGACCGGGGCTGGTGGTCCAGCCTCGCGCGGTGCTACGCGCCGGAGGCGACAATCCAGACAAGCTGGTTCGACGGCACCGCGGCGGAGTACATCGAGCTGTCCAAGCGAGTGTTCGACCACACCCCGTCCAACCACCGCCTCGGACTGCCCGTCATCGACGTCAACGACGCGCGCGATCGTCGAGGTGCCGATGACCATCGAGATGCGCGGCACTTTCCGCCGCGTCGAAGCCGACATCACCGCGCACCTGCGGATGCTGCATCGCACCGAGAAGAGGGACGGCGGCCGGCGGTTCGCCGCGTCTGTCGCGATCTTCGACCACGACACGATGACCCCGGCCGTCCCCGGAGCCACGCCGACGCTGACCCCGGACGACCTCGAAGGCACTCGACCCTCCTATCGCATTGTGGATGAGGGAGCGGGGTTACACCGTCGCGGCCGATCGCTACGGCGTCGACCGGCCCGCCGAGCTCACCGCGCTGTACGACGACACCTACGCCTGGGCCGCCCTGACTCGCTGACCCGGCCTGTCACGCCACAGACTTCGATATCGGGACCGACAGAAAGCGAACAGTGCGGGAACGTGCTGAGCACGCCGCCGTTGCAGCCGCGGATGAACGTCAAGGTCACCGCGCTGCGGCCACACCACCACAACCCGCGTCAGGCGTGAGTCCTGCGTGGTGCCGCACGCCAGAGGTAGCGAGGTAGCTATGCCGGAATCCGCGTTTCATCCTGAGCCGTTCACTGTCCAGGCCTCCCCCGAGGCGCTTGCGGACCTGCGCGCCCGGCTGCGGGCCACCCGCTGGCCGGACGCACCCGAGGACGCCGGCTGGTCTCTCGGCACGGACCTCGCCTACCTCCGTGATCTGGTTGCCTACTGGGCCGACGGCTTCGACTGGGCAACCCAGGAGAAGGCACTGTCCGAGTTCCCGCGCTTCCGCGCCCGGCTCGATGGACTCGGCATCCACTACGTGCACGCCCGCGCCGTCAACCCGGCCGGCCCGGTGCTGCCGCTTGTGCTCTGTCACGGCTGGCCGGACTCGTTCTGGCGCTACACGAAGCTCATCCCACTGCTGACCGACCCCGGCGCGCACGGCGGCGACCCCGCCGACGCGTTCGACGTGGTCGTGCCCGACATGCCCGGCTACGGGTACTCCGACCGCCCGTCGGGCCCGCCGCTCGACACGATCGCCGTCGCAGACCTGTGGGCCCGACTGCTGGACGGCCTCGGCTACCCGCGCTTCGGCGCCGTCGGCGGGGACATCGGCGCCGGCGTGAGCAACTACCTCGCGCTGAACCACCCCGAACATGTCACCGCCGTCCACCGCATGGACGCGGGAGTGCCGGCCTATTCGGGCGACCCCGCCGACCTGACGCCCGAGGAACGTGCCTGGATGGCGGACATGGCAGCCTGGGGTGCAGCCGAGGGCGCCTACATGGCGATGCACCGCACCAAGCCACAGACCGCGGCGGTCGGGCTCACCGACTCCCCGGCAGGACTCGCCGCGTGGATCGTCGAGAAGATGCGGGCGTGGAGCGACTGCGGCGGCGACATCTCGCGGTCCTTCACGATGGACGAGATCCTCACCAACGTCACGATCTACTGGCTCACCGGGACCATCGGATCGTCAATGCGGATGTACCACGCGAACGGCAACATCCCGCCCGCACAGCAAGCCCGCCGAGTCGAGACCCCCTCCGGCTTCACGCTGTTCCCCGCCAACATCAGCCGGGCGCCGCGCACGTGGCTGGAGCGCACCACCAACCTCGTCCAGTTCACGCAGGCCCCACGCGGCGGGCACTTCGCGCCGCTCGAAGAGCCCGAGTTCTACGCGGAGGAACTGCGCGCCTTCTTCCGCCCCTACCGGACCTGATCCCGCCAACTACCGGGCATCTCCGGCGCGGCTTCGTCTCGACCGGCCCGGTCTTCGCGGTCTCGCCGAACTCGGCCTCAGCGCCGCCTCCGCGGTTCACCACTTCAACTCCAGCCTGAACGGGCGGCCCGCTGCATGAGTGACCCGACTCGGCTACGACATCCGGGTACTCGACATCGCCTCCACATTCCCGACCCGCTCGGAGGGCAGCGAGGCAGACCGAAGCCGCGCTGCCATGGGAACTCCTTCGGACCGGGCACCGACTCGTCGCCGTACTGCCCTTCCCCACAGACCTCGACCGCGCACTGCTCGACGACAAATCGGTCCTGGAACCGGCCCAGATCGAAAACCCTTGGCTCATAGTTGATTCCGCACCGATCACACGACCATCTCGCCGGGCGGCCACCGCCGGCGTACCCGCGAGACATCCGGCACGGCTACGTCGAGGCCGACGGGAAGATGTGGACGGCCGCCTGGCCGGTCTCCAGGCTCGCCCGGTGGGGCCTGCTTCTTCGCCCTGCTGACGTTCTGAACTACGTGTTCCGTGTGTGGTCGCCGGTGGTACGGGCGGCCTCACGGGCCGCGATCTCGACACGATCGTGGAACTCGGACCACCGGTCGGGAAGGTTGCTGACCGTCGGGTGGTAGCCGGCGCGGCCGTCGATGAGCTCGCGGACGATGTCGGCGTGACCGGCGTGCCGGCAGGTCTCGGTGATCATGTGGACGAGCATCCAGTGCAAGGTCACGTCGCGCATGCCTTCGGGAAAGTGGGGCGCCTTGCCGGGTGAGTCGAGATCGAGTGCCGCGATGGTGGCGTCAGCGTGCTCCCACGACCGTTTGTACTGGGCGATGATGTCCTCGCGTGTCTCCTCGGGGCGAGCGAGGAAGTCCTCCGCTTGGGTGCGATCGACCAGCCACTCCCCCGCGTGGGCGGGTCGGTCGAACACCTCGCCGAAGTAGCCGAACTCGTTGCCTGTCAGGTGTTTCACCAGTCCGAGCAGATTGGTTCCGGTCGGGGTGAGCGGCCGGCGCGCGTCGTACTCGGACAGGCCGTCGAGTTTCCACACCAGGACGTCGCGCACCTGCTGCAAGTACAGGTGCAGATAGGTTTTCGGATCCACGTGCCGACCCTAGGAATCCGGTGCCGCCGCGGTCTTGGACACGCGTGCCGTCTCGATCGACTTTGCGTGCCACGTGGTTGGATGGCCGGATGGACTCGGTACGCGGCTCGGTTCGGCTGGACACCGAACGGTTCGGTGTCGACGCCTTCCGCGACGGCTGGCAAGCGCAGGTCGGCGACGGTTTCACGTTGCCCGCGTTCCACCACGAAGCCACCGCCGGAGCCGTCGTTCGTGGTCACGCCTCCCGCGTCGGGGACTCGGTCGTCACAGACTTCGAATCCGCCACGCGCGTACGGGTCGATTCCGCGTTTCCCGACACTGGCGAACTGCGGCTCTACGTGGTGCATCGTGGCGCTTACATCCTCAGACGTGAACGCGACGCGACAGCTGTCGACGCCGGCCAGTTCCTGCTGAGCCGCTCGACCGGGTTGACCGGCTACGAAGTCGCCGCGGGCACCACCGCCCAGGTGATCGGGCTGCCCGCCGAGGCGCTGGGCTTGTTCGCCGACGGCACGCGGGCGACCGGCCCGGCCGCCGCCGCGGAGGTTCGTGTGCTGCTGGCACACACGAGTGCTGTCCACGCGACACTCGGCGACCTCAGCGATGGCGGCGTCCACGCCAGCCGCAACGCACTGGTGGAGCTGGTCCGCGGGGTCTTGCACGGGTATCTCGACGGCACCGAACCCGGCCTGGCCGGCCCGCTGGTCCGCGCGGCCGGCCACCTCGCCGATCACCTGCTCACCGACCCGGACCTGACACCAGCGCTGCTGGCGCGCCACCTCAAGGTCTCGCTGCGAACGTTGCACCGGGCCTTCGCATCGACCGGCGAGCCCGTCGCGGCGTACATCCGCCGACGTCGCCTCGAGCAGGCGCGCCGCGCGCTCCTCTCGCCGTCCCACCCCACGGTTTCGGAGATCGCGGCACACTGGCAGTTCGCCGACAGCAGCCACTTCATCCGGGTGTTCCGTCGCCACTACGGCCAGACGCCGGCCCAGTTCGCCCGCGATCACCACCACTGAGCGTTCTAATGCTGGTTTCAGGTTGATCGGGGAGACTGAGCCGCGTGCGGATCATGATCGCGGATGACGAGGCGGCCATTCGTGAGTCCCTGGAGCGGGTGCTCCAGGTCGAGGGCTACGACACCAGCACCGTCGCCAACGGTCTCGCCGTGCTCGACGGGGTCGGTGACGACGCGCCGGATCTGCTGATCCTCGACGTGATGATGCCCCGCCTCGGCGGGGTGGAGACCTGCCGGCGGTTGCGGGCGGCGGGCCAGGACCTGCCGGTGCTGATGCTGACCGCCCGGGATCAGGTCTCCGACCGGGTCGCGGGGCTGGACGCGGGCGCCGACGACTACCTGCCCAAGCCGTTCGCCACCGAGGAGTTGCTGGCCCGGGTGCGGGCCCTGCTGCGCCGCCGCGCGCCGGACGACGACGAGTCGCAGATCCTGTCGTTCGCCGACGTCCGGGTCGATCCCGACCGGTTCGAGGCGTGGCGGGGCGGGCGGCCGCTCCGCCTGACCCGGACCGAGTTCTCCCTGCTGCAGGTCCTCGTGCGCAACGCGACCCGGGTGTTGACCCGCGACGCCCTGTTCGAGGCGATCTGGGGCTTCGACATGAGCACCACGGCCAACAACCTCCAGGTGTACGTGAGCTACCTGCGCCGCAAGATGGAAGCCGGGGGCGAGCCGCGGTTGCTCTACACGCTGCGCGGCTTGGGGTACACGTTGCGGGAGACTCCTCCGTGAGCAGGCGGGTCTCGCGCCGGCTGATCCGGTGGTGGCGCCGGCGGTCCCTGCGGACCAGGATGACGGTGATCGCGGCGACGGCCATCGCGGTCAGCGTGTTCGTGGCCTTCCAAGTGGCCATCGAGCTACTGGACCGGGAGCTGCAGGACACCGCCCGGAATCAGCTGCGCGCCGACTCCCTCGTCCTGGCGGCGAGCGCGGAGCGCGCCGGTCTGGCGCAGGTCCCGCTACCGCCTTATCCCGGATCCGGTGGGCTGGTGCGGGTCATCCTGCGCGACGGATCGACCCGGACGCCGGGCGGCCAACCCGCGCTGCCCGCCGTCAGCGAGCCCGCCGGGCGCGTGGCGCAGGGCGCGTCGGCCGACCTGATGGAATCGACCGGCAGCGACGACGACGGTTACCTCATCTACACGCTGCGGGCGGGCGACGGCGCGGTCCAGGCAGCCCGCGTCACCGATGGCAGCCAGAACAACCGGTTCGGGTGGGGCATGCTGCTGATCGGGCTGTTCTGCGTGGCCGGGGGCGCCCTTGTCGGGCGGACCGTGGCGCGGACCGGGCTCGCACCGATCGACCGGCTGACCGCCGCCGCGGTCCGGGTCGCGCACACCCGGGACCTCGACGCCGCCATCCCGGACGAGGGCGGCGGGGAGATCCGGCGGCTGATCCGGTCGATCAACGACATGCTCGCCGCGCTCCGGGACTCCCGGCGGGCCCAGCGGCTGCTCGCCGAGGACGCCGCCCACGAGCTCAAGACCCCGCTCACCAGCCTGCGCCTCAACGTCGAGCTGCTGATCCGGCTCGATCGGCGCGGCACCCTGGACAGCGCACTGCCGCCGGAGAGCCGGACCCGGCTGCTCAACGACGTCGGCGCCCAGGTGAGCGAGTTGAGCACCCTGGCCGCCGAGCTGACCGATCTGGCGCGCGGTGACGTCAGCGACGAGAGCACCGAGGTGCTCGACCTCGCCGACGTGGTGGTGGCCGCCGCGACCCGGGCGCGGTCCCGCGTGCCCGACATCGAGGTCGCGCTCGACGTGACCTCCGTGTGGGTGAGTGGGCGTCCCGCGGGCCTCCAACGGGCGGTGCTCAACCTCATCGACAACGCCGGCAAGTGGTCTCCCGCGGACCAGCCGATCCAGGTCCGGCTCCGTGCCGAGGGCGCGTCGGCGGTGCTCGAGGTCGACGACGCCGGGCCGGGCATCGACGCCGCCGACGTGCCGCGGGTGTTCGACCGGTTCTACCGCGCCGACAGCGCCCGGGCGTTGCCGGGATCCGGTCTGGGGTTGTCGATCGTGCAGCGGGTCGTCGACGCCCACGGCGGCCGGGTCACCGTCGCCCGGTCCGCACGCGGTGGCGCGCTGCTCCGGGTCGCCCTTCCGGCCGCACCCTCACCCGCCCCGGTCGTGAGTGGCAATTAGGGTTAGAACCCTAATTGCCACTCACGACGAGCTGCGGCGCGGCGCAGGCGGTTCTCGGGCTCAGGAAAAGATCCGGGACGAGCCTGGGGCCCGTCCCGGATCTCGTCCGTGCCGCCGCGCTCACCGTTGCAGCGCAGGCTCCTCGTCGTCCATGAGCGGCCGTTGACCGGCCGGCAGCTCCACCGGCCGGGACAGCCGGCTCGGCCACCACATCCGCCGGCCGAGCAGCAGGGTGAGGGCGGGCACCAGGACCGACCGCACCAGCAGGGCGTCGAGCAGCACGCCGAAGGCGACCAGGAACCCGACCTCGACCAGCATCACCAGCGGAAGCGTGGTGAGGACCGCGAACGTGGCCGCCAGGACCAGGCCTGCCGAGGTGATGACGCCACCGGTGGCGGAGAGGGCTTTGAGCATGCCTTCCTTGGTGCCGAGACGCACGGTTTCCTCACGGGCCCGGCTGGCCAGGAAGATGTTGTAGTCGACGCCGAGCGCCACCAGGAACAGGAACGCCAGCAGCGGCACCGAAGAGTCGATGCCCTTGAACCCGAGGATCGTGTCGAAGACGAACACGCTGCCGCCGAAGGCCGCGGCGAAGGAGACGATCACGGTCGCCATCAGGATCAGCGGGGCCGCGATCGCGCGCAGCAGCAGCCCGAGGACGAACAGGACGACGGCGAGCACCAACGGGATCACCAGCATTTCGTCGCGGCTGGTGGTCACCTCGGTGTCGAGGTGCTCCGCGCTCGGCCCGCCGACGATCGCCTCCGCCCCGCTCACCGCGTGCACGGCGGTGCGCACCCGTTTGATCGTGTCGTACTCCGCGACGGTGTCCGGCGCGTCCGTCGGGAACACGGAGATGTCGGCCCAGCCACCGCTGGTCCGGCCCGGGACGGCCACGGCAACGCCGGGCGTGCCCTTGACGATGTCGAGCACCCTCTCCTGGTACGCCGGCCGCGTGAAGACCGTCATCGGCTGGCCGCCGAGCTCCGGGAAGTGCTGGCGGAGAACGGTGAAGCCGGTGACCGACTCCGGCGCGTCCGGGAACTGGTCCTGCTGACGCAGGGCGCCGGTGTTGCCCGTCAGCCCGATGGCGAGCACGCCGAGGACCCCGAGCGAGGCGAGCGCTGCCACCCACCGGCGGCGGCTGATGGCGGTGCCGAGCCGTCCCCACAGTCCCGGCTTTTCCGCCGCGGCCGTGCCGAACCGCGGGATGGCCGGCCAGAAGATCCGCCTGCCGAGCACCACGAGCAGCGCCGGGAACAGCGTCAGCATGGCGACCAGCGCGCACAGGATGCCGGCCGCGCCGATCGGGCCCAGCCCGCTGGTGCTGTTCAGGTCCGCGAAAAGCAGGCAGAGCAGGCCGGCGACCACGGTGGCCGCGGACGCGACGATGGCCGGCGCCGCGCTGCGTAGCGCGTGGACCATGGCGACCCGGACGTTCTCGTGGTGGCGCAGTGCTTCCCGATATCGGGCGATGAGCAACAGCGCGTAGTCCGTGCCGACGCCGAAGACCAGGATCGTCAGCAGTGCCGAGTTCTGGTCGTTGACCACGATGCCGAAGCCCTTGACGAGCAGGTAGACGGTCGCCATCGCGGTCAGTGCGGCCGCGCCCACGGCCACCAGCGGGATGAACCACAACACCGGGCTGCGGTAGGTGATGATGAGCAGGAGCGCGACGACGAGGACGGTGATGAGCAAGACCTGCAGGTCGATGCCGTCGAAGACGGATTCCATGTCGCCGTCGATCGCGGCGGGGCCGGTCACGTCGAGTTCCAGGCCTGCGGGGCGGTCCTTCGCGGCGTCACGCAACGGGCCGACGATGGCCTCCGGTGCGCCGTAGGTCGTGCTCACGTCGAGGGTGAACATCATCGCCTCGCCGTCGGTGGAGGGTCTCGTCGGTGGGCCCTCGTCCGCGCCCACCACCTTCGGCGGGTACCGCTTGGCCAGGACGTCGTAGTGACGCTCGACCGTCGCGCGGTCGGCGTCGGTCAGGCCGCCGGCGCGGTGGTACACGAAGACGAACGTGTTGTCTTCCCCGCCGGGGAGACTGTCCTCCAGCACCGCGACCTTCGTGGACTCGGCGCCGGCCGGCAGGGTGTCCACGGCGCTGTCGGTGGTGACCGAACTCAGCTTTCCGCTCAGGGGCACCATGAACACGGCCAGCAGCACCCACAAGCCGATCACCAACCACGGTACCCACCGGCTTGCCAACCGACCGGGCGGCGTTTCGCCGGACAACGCTGTGTTGACTGCCATCACTGGCCTCCTACGGGTTACATCACTTGTCTGACGACGACTTCCTACCGAGCGAAACTGAAACGAACGTTAATTACTCCACTGTGGACGTAAAGAAGTACCGTGGTACTACGCCCCCTCCCGTAGATGACGACCGCAGTACGATGAAACGGGACGGAATCGGGCCTAGCGTCGAGGCCATGACGAAACCTGATAGTCCACTGCGGACGTTCGCGGCGGCCACCATGGTGCTGGCGACGGCGTTCGCCGTCGTCGCCTGCGGGTCGGGCGCCGGCACCAGTGCGGCGCCGGCCGCGCCAGGCTCACACACCGGGCACGCGGGCCAGCCGGCGGCTCCACCGCAGCCGCTGCGCGCCGGCGAGCGGTTCGTCGACCTGAAGATGGCCGAGGCCTACACGCCCGCGCCGCCGGAGGGCGGCGGCACGGACGAGTACCGGTGTCAGGTGATCGATCCGGGCCTGACCAAGACGGCGTTCCTGACCGGCACTCAGGTGATGCCGGAGAACGTCGCCCTCGCGCACCACGCCATCGTGTACACGGTGCCGCCGGGCGGCGCGGCCGCGGTGCGCGAGCAGGACGCGAAGACCCCCGGCCCCGGCTGGCAGTGTTTCGGCGGGACCGGCGTCAAGGGCGCCGAAGTGGAAGAGGGGGAGGCGACGTGGGCGGACACCTGGGCGCCGGGCGCCACGGAGACGCTGTTGCCTCAGGACGCCGGCTTCAAGCTGGAACCGGGCAGCCTGGTCATCCTCCAGATGCACTACAACCTGCTCGCGACCGACGGCAAGCCGGGCGGGTCGGACCGCACGGCGTTGCGGCTGCGGCTGACGGACGGCACACCGCAGACCAGGGAACTCGACACGTTGCCACTCGACGCGCCGACCGACCTGCCCTGCCCCGCCGGCGAGTCGGGTCCGCTCTGTGACCGGGCGGCCTCGATCGCGGACGTGACGAAGCGGTTCGGGCCGGACGTCGGCGGCACCGCCGACCGGCAGGTGGCGGAGTGCGGCCAGAGCGCGCCGAAGCCCGGTGACACCCAGACGTGCGACCACAAGGTGGAGGCGCCGCTGACGCTGTTCGCCGGCTTCGGCCACATGCACCTGCTCGGGCGGGCCATCAAGGTCGAACTCAACCCGGGCACGCCGAACGCCGAGGTCGTGCTGGACGTGCCGCAATTCGACTTCGACAACCAGCGACTGGTGAAGCTGCCGTCGCCGGTGGACATCGGTCCGGGCGACACGCTGCGGGTGACGTGCACGCACGACGCGGGGCTGCGCAAACGGCTGCCGCAGCTGAGCAAGCTGCCGCCGCGCTACGTGGTGTGGGGCGACGGCACCAGCGACGAGATGTGCGCGGGCATCATGACGGTCTCCCCCCGCAACTCCTGACGAAGCGTCGGACGTGTGTGAGCTCACCGGACCAGCTCTCAGCTCACACACGTCCGCGCCGCTGCGACCTGAAAGGCGACTTCCCTTGTCCCCCGAGGCTTCTCCCGAAGAAACAACGGATCGTGCCGATGCGACACCACGGACACCGGCCTGGACGCTCCTGCCGCTGCGCGTCTTCCTCGGTGGCACATTCCTCTACGCGGGCCTCTCCAAGATCTTCGACACCCACTACCTGGACGACACTTCACCCCTCGGCGTCCGCGCTCAGATGCTGCACGCCGCGACAACTTCCCCGATCGGCTCGCTGGTGTCCTTCGCGGCCGAACACCCGACCACCTTCGGCCTGGTCATCGCCTTCGGCGAGATCGCTGTCGGGCTGGGGACGCTGCTCGGGCTGTTCAGTCGCATCGCCGCACTCGGCGGGTTTCTCCTTGCGCTGAGCTTCTTCCTCACTGTGAGCTGGACGACCAGCCCGTACTACTTCGGCGCCGACATCGTCTTCGCCGCCGCCTGGACACCGCTGCTGATCGCCGGCGATGCAGGCCTGTTCTCCATGACGGCCCGCCTGCGCGCCGCGATACATCGTCGCCGCCCGCCGAGCCACGCCCCGGACGACGGCGAGCGACGCATTCTGCTCTGGGGCGGCCTGATCACCGCGGCGGCCGCTGTCGTCGGCGGCGGCGTCATCGCCCTTGACCGTCGCACCACCAGCGACCCGGAACCAAGCCGGCCGGCAGACCCGGGAACGAATTCCCGGACGGTGATCGCTGCGGCCTCTGCCGTCGCCGTCGGTTCGTCGACGAGCTTCACCACACCGGACGGTTCCGCCGCATACCTGTTGCGCCCCTCGACCGACACCTTCATGGCGTTCCTCGCCACCTGCACACACCAGGGCTGCCCGGTCACGCCCGCCGGCGGGGGCTTCCGCTGCCCGTGCCACGGCTCCACTTTCGACGGAACCGGCCAAGTCACCGGCGGGCCGGCGACGAAACCCCTGACCAAGGTGCCGGTGCGAGTCGTCGAAGGGCAGGTCACCACTGCATGACCGGGTCGCGCTCGACCGGCCGGGTGAGTCTCAGGTCGTAGGCGAGGATGACGGCCTGGATCCGGTCCCGTGCGCCGATCTTGGCGAAGACCCGCCCGACGTGGGACTTCACCGTCGACTCCGACAGCGTGAACCGGTGCGCGATCTCGCCGTTGGTGAGGCCGTTGCCGATGGCGACGAGGATTTCGCGCTCGCGGCCGGTCAGGGAGTCCAGCCGGAGATCCTTCCGCACGGGCCCGCGGGGGTCATCGCCGAGCCGGTCGGCGAACGCGTCGAGCAGCCGCCGGGTCAGCGCCGGCGCGATCACCGCGTCCCCGGCGGCGACGGCCCGGATGCCGGCGAGCAGCTCCTCCGGACGGGTGTCCTCCAGCAGGAAACCGCTTACCCCGGCCCGTAGCGCGGCGAGCGCGTAGCGGTCCACGTCGAACGCCGTCAGCACCAGGATCCGCGAACGCCCACCGGCGGCGACGATGCGCCGGGCGGCCTCGATCCCCTCGACGCCCGGCATGCGGATGAGCACCACGTCGGGACGCAGCTCGGTGGTCCGCCGAACGGCCTCGGCGCCGTTCTCGGCCTCGCCGACGATCTCGGTGTCGGGGGTGCTTTCCAGCAGCATGCGAAACCCCAAGCGCAGCAGCGGCTGGGGGTCCACCACGAGCACAGAGATCATGAACGGCTGCCTTTCAGGGTCGCGTAGACGGTCCAGCCGGCGTCCGATGCGGAGGGCCGGCCTACTTCCTATCGAGCGAATCTGAGACGGCTGTTAAAGCGGGGCTGCCGGATCGACGATGCGATCGAGTCCGCGCTGTCAACCTCCGGGACCTCGCGACGCGTACTAGAGGTGACGTTGATCAGTTCGAGAGCGAGTTGCGGTGACCGACGATGAGTTCGAAGCCTTCTACGTCCGCTGGGCCGAGCCGATGACCGGCCGGCTCTACCTGGTGACCGGAGACCTGCACGAGGCGCAGGACGCGGTGCAGGAGGCGTTCGTCCGGGCCTGGAACAGGCGCGACAAGCTCGACCCGGCCAGGACGCCGGAGTCCTGGGTGCGGGTGACGGCGACGCGGCTGGCGATCAGCCGCTGGCGGCGCGGACGCCGAGCCGCCGAAGCGTGGGCGAGGTGGGGCAGGCAGGCACCCGCCGCGGCCGGAGGGCCGCAGCCGGGCGGGGTCGTGTTCGAGCAGGCGTTGCGCACGCTGCCACCGCGGCAGCGGCTGGTCGTGGCACTGTTCTACGTCTTCGACCTGTCGATCGAGCAGGTCGCGGCGGAGGCCGGCGTGTCCGCCGGCACGGTGAAGACGCAGCTGTCCCGCGGGCGCGCCGCGTTGACCCCGTTGCTCGGCGAGCGTGCCGGGATGCTGGAGGACCGCGATGCCTGAACAGGACCGGTTCGATTCTCCCGCCGACCGAGAGGTGGGCGAGCTGCTCGGCCGGGTGGCCGCGGACGCCGCCCGCATGGCCGAACCGGTCGGCGTCGACCGCATCCGCCGGCTCGCCGCCCGCAGGCGTGGCCGGCGCGCCATCGCATCGGCGGTGGCGGCCGTGGTGGTGTCCGTCGGGGCGATCACAGTGGTGGCCGCGTCGGCGCGCGAGGAGCGAGTGCAGCCGGCCGGCCCGCCGTCGCCTACCGCCGACGTGTCGACCGTTGCGACGACGACGGTCTCGGCATCTGCGCCGGTCACCTCGACGGCCGGCAGCGGTGCTCATCGATGACCGCTCTCACCGCGACCCCAGGCCCTGCTCTCGTCCGGCAGGACAACCGGTCCTCGGCCCGGACGCCGCACCTCCTGGCCGCGGTCTTCGGCGTCGCCTACACGGTGGTGTCGGTGAGCCGCTACCTCAACCTCCGGACGATGTCCTTCGACCTGGGCATCTTCGAGCAGGTGGTGCGCGCCTACGCCTACCTCGACGCGCCCGTGGCCGACCTCAAAGGTGCCGGATTCGTCATCTTCGGTGACCACTTCAGCCCGGTCACGGCCTTCCTGGCGCCGCTGTACCGGCCGGCACCGACGCCGCTGACCCTGCTGGTCGCCCAGTCGGCGCTCTTCGCCGCATCCGTCATCCCCGTCACCCGCGCCGCCGGACGCATCCTGGGGCCGGGACGGGGCGCAGCGATCGGTGTCGCCTATGGACTGTCCTGGGGTCTGCAGCGTGCGGTCGACTTCGACTTCCACGAGATCTGCTTCGCCGTTCCCCTCATCGCCTTGGCGCTCGAAGCGCTGCTGTCCCACCGCTGGCGCGCCACGCTGGCCTGGTCCCTGCCGCTGGTGCTGGTCAAAGAGGACCTCGGGCTGACGCTGGCCGTGCTCGCCGGCCTGGTCACCTGCGCGAAGGCACCCGTGCCGGCTCGGACACGAGCGGTGGCACTGGGAGCAGCGATCTTCGGGATCGGGGCCTGCTTCGTTTGCCTGCTGGTCGTCATCCCGGCCGTCAACCCCACCGGCACCTACGGCTTCTGGTCCAAGCTGGCGGAGGGCAGCGCCGCCCCGGCCGCCGGCAGCGGCATCGGCGAGCGGATCGAGACGCTGCTGTGGATCCTCGTCCCGACCACCGGGCTCCTCGCCCTGCGCTCACCTCTGCTGCTCGCGGCCATTCCCACGCTGACGTGGCGATTCGTGTCGTTCGAAGAGCACTACTGGAGCACCGGCTGGCACTACAACGCCGTCCTCATGCCCATCGTCTTCCTCGCCTTGGTCGACGCGCTCCGCACCTCGGCCGGCTCCCGTCGTCCCTGGCTGCGTTCCTACGCCGGCCACCTGCCCGCCATGGCCGCCGCAGCCGCCATGGCACTCACGGTCAGCCTCCCCCTCGCCGAGATCACCACCAAGACCACCTACGAGATCTCCGACCGCGCCCGGATCGCCGCGCAGGTGCTCGGCGTCATCCCGGACAACGCCACCGTCGAAGCCAACATCGCCCCCATCGCGCACCTCACCGGCCGATGTCGTGTCTTCTTCATCGGCAACACCGGCCCCGTCACTCCGGCCTACTTTGCTCTCGAGGACACACGCCGCAGCGAAGCAGCTGTACTCGACTACGCACGAGCCCTTCGCCCCGGCGCCGCCTACGACGTAGTTGCCCGAGGCGCCGGCTTCTGGGTGTTGCGGCTCGTGCACCGGTAGAAGGCTGCGAGACCCACGCATCGAACAACGCCTTCCCGACTTTGCCAGCGATCAGCGGCTGCGCGACGTTCAACGCCAATGTCACCACGCTTGAGGCCAACAGCAGCCGCCGAGCCGGCCGGATCGCCTCAGCGGGAGCGCCTCGCTGAGAGAGGGACCGTTTCGCGCCGCACACCGGCAAGCACCCGAGCCGGTCGACCCTCGGGAGCGGGGTGTCCGGCCGGCATGGTCACCGTTGAGTTGGCTACGGTGTTTTCATAAAACATCAAATTCTCAGCTTTCTGATTGTCACTCTTCTGTCCATTCAACAGCCTTGGTTCGGACGACGCATGGAGATATGTTGCACTGGGCGACGAAGGATTGCCGTCTGAACCATTGGAGACACCTTGGAATCCGAGGAACTCTCGACGCGAGCCGTCGGTCTGGTGGCCGAATACCTGGCCGATGTGGCAGGCCGGATTCCCGACAGCCCACAAGGCCGACTGCATGTTTTACTTGCTCAACACATGCATCGATCTCCTGACGGGTTCGCGATCTTCGGGGAACTGGAAAGCGCACCCGCTGTTCCCGGAAAACGGCGAGTCGCCGCGGCGAAGCTAATCGAGTTGGTCGAGCAGGATCGCCGGTTCGCCGCCGATCTGGGACGCGCCGTTCGCGAGGCTCTGTCGTCGATGCCGGCAAGGGATCCCCTGGCGCACAACACGATCGACGGAAGCGTCACCGGATCGGTTGTACAATCCGGTTCGATCACCGGTTCCACGTTCGGCCGGGACATTGACCAGAGTCAACACGTCAACCGGAGTCGTCGGACGCGGATCAACTTCGGCGGGATCGTACTGATCATCGTTCTGGCCTTGGGCCTCGGTGCGACCGCGGTCGTTGTCGCAATCAACGTGATCACCAAGGATCTCGGCGCATCCGGGACCCCGGAGCCGGGAGCCGGGACCAAAATTGCGGCGATTCCCGATGAAGGGGTCGGGTCGTCCAACGGCGATTCGGCTGCGAGCAACGACTGTGGCCGCGCCGAGCGGCCGGTGCTGTCGCTGTCTCCCGCCCGGGGCCCGGTCAGCACGAAGATCACGGTCAGCGGGGTCGGTTTCATCCCGAGCGGGCACGTCAACATCGAGTTTCACTCAAGTCAGATGGGCGAGGCGGCCACGGACTGCCACGGCGTGTTCCGGGTGACCCTTCCCATTCCGCAGAAGGACTTCTACCGGCACTTTCCGAATCAGAGTTTCGATGTCCACGCCACCGAATGGACAGCCGGCGGGCAGTACCAGGGCAACGGTGACTTCAACGGGGCACAGTTCTACCTGACTGGCTAGTGTCAACCAGCACGAGACGCTAGCCGAACGGGTTGTCTTCGCCGGCGGTGCCGAAGTTCAGCACCGCCTCGATCGCGACCTGGCAGTCCGGGCGGCCGGCGAGGGTGCCGATGCGGTCGATCCGATCGCCGAGCTTGTGGATCAGGGCGTCGAGGTGGTCTTCGAGTCCGGCTTCCGCCGACACGCCGGACCGGCCTCCCCCCTACACTCGTCCCATGGCAGCTGAGCCGGGTGGCCGCAAGCGCGTCGACCTCTCGACGCTGCCCGCCTGGGCCCGCGGTCTGCTCGTCGTGGCCACGGTCCTCCTCGTGGGCGGGCTGGCCCTGCTGGCCGGTCGGCCCGCCGGTGCTCCGGACGGCATCCCGATCTCCGCGGTCATCGCCGCACTCGTGGCCTTCGCGTGCGTCGGCTGGCGGGCGCAGCACCGCCGCTGACCACGGTTTTCGAATCAGGCGTAACAACTCCAGTGGCCGGCACGACATCGGTCGTCGACGCCGCCTCGGGAAGGGTTCGATGGGATGACCTGGTTCGGCCGCAAGACCCGGTCCCGGCTGCCCGCCGACATGGTGCGGCGCCTCGGGATGCTGGGCCGGTTCGAGTTCGACGCCCGGGGTTCGGGCGTCGATGCGAGTGACATTTTCCCGACCTGCATCCAGCCCTTCCTCGAGTTCGCCCGGCAGGACCTGGACGGGTTCGTCGCCGAGCTTCGGGCCAGTGTCGCGGGTGACGGGAGCGGGTTCGCCACCTACGGTGCGTCCTGTCTCGTCGTCGAGCTGGCCGGGACGGATGTCCGCACGCCGGACGCCCTCGCGCTCCTGGATGCCGCGATCGAGGTCAAGCGGGCCCGGCACCTGCCTCAGATCATGCTGAAGGGCTATGAACTGTTCCGGTGGAACGAAGTCCACGGCATCGGGACCTGGCCCGACGGCTCGGCTCAGCCCCCGGAGTAAGCGAAGGCGGCCCAATAAAACGGGTGTGCGAACGGACACGGTCCCGGGAGGTCGGTGTCCGGCGGCGACAGGTCCGGTGCGAACGCCGCCAGCTCCTCCGCCGTCGCGCCTCGGAGCCATCGCTGCGCACGCGTCAGCGCGATGGCCGGGTGGACTTCCCCACGGCGCCACTCATGGTGGAACCGCACCATGAGGTGCGCGGTGGCCAGGTCGCTCACCGGCCACGACGCCGCGATCACGCCGGCGAACCCCAGCTGCAGCAGCGCCGACGGCAAGCCGATCGTTTCGTTGGGCAGGTCCGGCCCGATCAGGTGCATGTCGCACGCCGAGACGATGGCGAGCCTGCGCGGCGCGAACGGGAACCGGTCGCGCAATTCACCGATCGTGACCTGCCGATCGGCGAACGCGAGCCGGCTCCGCATGATCGCGTGCGGTTCGGCGTGCCCGTGGCACGCGATGTGCCAGACGTCGTGATCGCGGGCCGCGGGGGCGAACCACGTCCAGGTGGCGTCGGATTGCCGGGTGCACTGGCGGGGCCAACGCGCCGCCACCGCGGCCACCTCCTCGGCCGCATGCGGCAGCAACGCCAGTTCCGGGGCCTCGGGGACGTCGGCGGCCAGGAGCTTCGCCGGTTTGCCCGCCATCGCGGCGTGGCGGGTGCCGCACCAACGCAGGGTTCGCGCGTTCGGCGCGTACCTGAGCGGCGCCACCGGGATGGCGCGCGGCGGCGTCGCATGCAGCGGCAGCAGGGTCATGACGCCGACCGGTATCAGGGTGACGATCGAACCGTGCGCGTAGAAGGCGAGGACGTCGCGCAAGCCGGACGCCCACAACCATTCGAGGTCCTGCCTGAGATTCGGGGCGTGCCTCCGGAAATTCCCGGACCGGTCGTCGAGCCGGGCTTCGATCGCACCCCGGGCGAGGTCGGGCAACCACACGCACTGCGGGTCGTGGTGAGCCGCGATGACCAACGCGTAGCCGCTCGCCCGGGCAGCCGCGACGTACACCACCGCGCCGTCGCCGGTGGCGGCGGTGATATCGGCGTACTCGACCGTGGGCTGTGCCGGGTCGGCTCCGATGACGTCGGCGATTTCCCGGGTGACGGTCCGGAAGAGCGTCCACGCCCGATGGCTGTCCGCTCCTGGTTCGCGCTCGCGGGAATCCAGCTCGGCGAGGACCTGCCGATAGCGGCGGAGGAGGTCGTCACGACCGGCCTCCTGCAGCGCCTTGGCCACCGCCGGGTCGTCGCGTTCGATCAGCGTGCTGAGGGCGACCGCGCGCCCGGTCTCCAGTGCCACGGCGGCGTCGCGGAACCGGCCGGCCAGTGCCAGCCAGTACCCCGCTTCTTCGGTGTGCTCGCGGAGCACCGCGAGGATCCGCGTCTTCGCTTCCGCGAGGTACCGGATCCGCACGGCCTCGGGAATGAGGGACACCAGGTGGTGGTAAGCCTCCGCGGCGAGTTCGATCTCGTGGGTTCCGAGCGCCCAGCGGACCCACGCCGTCGCCAGGCGCATCCGGGCGGCGACCGGGGCCTGCCGGCTCCTCCGCACCGTCGTCCGCCATGCCTGCGATCGGCTGCCGAGGTCACCTTGCCCGGTCAGGACCGCCAGCGCGGACTCGGCCTCCTGCGCGACCGGATCGGCGTCCGCGCCGACCTGCCCGCACAACGCGCGGCCTTCCCGGAGCAGCGGAACGGCTTCGCCCGCCGGGGTGTCCTGGTGCAACGCCTTCTCGACGAGCAGCCGAGCGAGGGGAAGATCGGCCGGCGTCCGATCCGCCCGGGCGACCGCCCGGCCGTGGCGGCAATCCGCGATGCCGGCGTCCAGCTGGGTCGGGTCGCGCTGCACCAGTGTCCAGCCACGCAAGGCGTGGAGGTGCGACAAGATCTCGAAACGGGCGCCGCCGGGTTCGGCCAATGCGGCCGCGGCCTCGGTGTGGGCGTCTTCGATCCGGCCGACCATGAGGTGGGCCCTGGCCCGCAGCAGGCGGGCGAGCGGCGAGAAGCCGGCCAGGCGGTCGGCCGCGGCGAACAGCGGCCCGGGATCGTCATGGGTCTCGGCCACCGTGAGGGCCACATCGGCCAGCACGCTCGCCGCCCGGGCCGCCTCGCGGGTACTGCCGCCCGTAGTCACCAGCGCCGCCATGTCGTCGAGCGCCGCAACCAGGTTCTCCGGTCGCACCCCGCTTTTCGCGGCGGCGATGGAATCGGTCGCGTTCCGCAACCGGGCCCGGATCTCGGGCGGTGCTTCCGGATCGACCCCTGCTTCGGTGACCACCGGCGGCGGCACCCACTCGGGCGCCGCCGGACGGCTCGCACCGTGCATCGCGGCCCGGAGCCGCATCGCGTCCAGGTACAGGTTTTCCAAGCTGACGGTCAGGTAGTCCGAAGCGCGCAACAGGCCGCCGATCTCGGCCATCGCCTCGGTGACGCGGATCTCGCCGGGATGGCCCACCGAGCGGCGATCACCGAGGAAGATGAGGCAGGTGTGGAAGAACAGCCGCGCGTCGCCCCGTTCGCGGCTGTGTTCCATGTCCTCTTCGGACAACTCCCGGACGTCTTCGAAGAAGGCGAGCACCTCTTCCGCGGCCGCCGCCAGCTCGCCGGCTGCGACGGCCAGCCAGACCAGCTGGAACCGTGTCGAGGCCAGGCTCCAGCCTTCGGCGCGCATCTTGGCCGACGTGGCACGCAGATCCGCCCGCACCGCCTCGGCTCCGCGCAGATCTCCGCTGCGCAAGGCCGACTCGTAACGCCAGACGATCAGTTCCAGAGTGGCGAGCTCACGCTCGTACCCGGCGGCGGAGGTGGACAAGCTGCGCAGCTCGTACCCCCGGGATTCGTGCTCCCAGGGCTCGGCGAAGACCGGGTCGGCCGGACGGCGGCAGCCCGGGCACTCGAAAGGCCATCTGCGCGGCACTTCGTCCCCGCTCTGATGGCAGCCGTCCGCGTGACAACGCCACCCGACGACTCGCGCTTCGACCGGCGCCTGGTAACCGAATGACGTCCTCAGTGCCTTTCTTCCCCACATCAGACACCTCGGCCGAGGGAATTCACTTCAAGCATTCGGACTTCCTCGAAGAGTCAAAGCGGTGCGGTCGATGGTAGCTCACCGATTGCCGTTTGAATGCGCTGTTCGGGTGAAGCTGAACGCCGGTTTCCCACGGTCGTAACAACGACCGGACGCCGTCGACTCTAGCGGGCACAAAGCTTGCTCGAGCTCGCTTGTCCGTCGCCGGAAGGGGCAATATGGGAACGGCTTTCGCCTTCAGCTACCTCATCGGAATGCTCGTGTCGGCCGGTGTCGGCCGGTCCCGCGCCGGAATCAGTCAGCGAGGCCGGTTGTCGCTGTTCACGATTCTGGGCAGCCTGCCGTGGTTCATGACGCAGATGGCTTCGATGGTCGCCTGGCCGGCGTTCCTGGGCCTGTGGCTGGCCCGAGGACGCCCCGACAGCCCGTGGCGAGCCGTGACCACCGGCGATGGCAGCGTGCTGGTCCGTCGCCGGAGCACACCGTGACGGTAGAACTGCGGGACCGGTCCCGCGGGAAATGTGCCATTCTGTTCCGATGGGGGTAACTGGGCCGCTGGGATTTGTCGGTGCCGACGTACTGGTCAAGCTGCTCGGGGCGCTCTGCCTGCGGCCGCGGCTCGGGGACCGGCCGCGGAAACTCGACGAACAATGTCACTGGGGCGAATACCAGGACGAACGGTCCGAACGGCGGGGCCTGCCCATGGTGTGCCTCGTCCGGCCGTCCGAAAACCAGGACGTGCTCGCCGCCGTCGCGGAACGGCTCAAGACCGCCAAACCGCAGGGCAGCGTCCGGTACTCGCGGCCCGAGCTCACCACGCACGAAGGGCGGGACGAATCCGGGCCCGCGACCGCCGACTCCGTCACCGTCGTGCGGGACATCCTGCGGGAGGCGCGGAAACAGCTCGGCGACAGCGCGACCGCGCACACCAGCCGGCTTTCGTTCCCGCTGTTCGACCTCGTCTACTGGCTGATGCTGCAGGACTACGACGGCCGCGACGATCCCGATGGGGTGCTGCGGCGGGCCATCCGGCGGATCAGCCTCGCCGAACGGTTCAGCTCCACCGCCGAGGACGCCGTCAAGCAGCTGCCCGAGAACCAGGGCATCTGGAAGGTCTTCTCGCTGCTCGTGCGCGGGCTGACGCTGCTGACCTTCCGGATCGCCGTCACCGGGCGGGTGCCGCTGCTCTCCGGGCGGTACCGCTGGTTCCTGCGGCAACCGCACCTGGCCCCCGAAATGTCCGGCAGCTTCGTCCGGTTCGCCCGGCGGCTCACCGAGGGGCAGTGGCAGGAAGAGGCGCCCGAGTACGTCTGCCGCCTGCTGCTCAACGCCTTCCTCGAAGACCTGCGGCGCGCCTACCGGCTGCGGCCGTGGCGGGTGTGGCGGCGGCGCCGGATGACCTACCCCGTGCTGCTGCTGGACGAGGTGAGCGTCGGCAACGGCGGCTACCGGCTGCTGGAACTGGTCAACTCCGTCCGCAACCAGGTCGGGCGGTTCGACCCGCTGCTGGTGGTCAGCGCCAGTCCCGCGCCGCCGCCCGACGCGGAACCGACGCCGCACCGGCCGCAGTTCCAGGCCGGGCAGGCGCGCGCCGCCTACGTGGCCTGGCAGAACCAGCTCGAACGCGACCGGCGGGAGCGCCGGCCGACCGCCTGGTACCTGCCCATCGGCGTCCGGCCGCCGTCCGATGACGACGAGCCGAAGGTCCGGCAGATGCTGCAGACCCTCGGCAGCGACTACCGGTTCCGCAAGCAGGTCCGGCCGCCGTGGTGGGTGAGCCGGTGGACGCGGATCGGCGTGCCGGTCGTGGTGGTGGCACTGGTTGCCGGGTTCGTCGCCTACCGGTACCGCGACACCTACGTCGAGCACTGCGGGTCCGACAACCCCTGGCTGGTCTGGACCGGCAGCGAGTGCATCGGCGCCACGGACGGCACCCAGGACGTCTTCCAGCCGTCGAACGCGACGATCCGGCAGGTCGAAGCGGTGGTGCTGGACCAGAACCACCGCGCGGAGGAGCTGCACCGGGCCCACCCGGAGCGGCCGTACATCACGCTCGTCGTGCTGCAGGCCCTGACCTCGTCCAACAACCTCGCGGAAGGCTTGACCTCCGAACGCGAAGCGCTGGAAGGAGTCGCGGTCGCCCAGCTGCGGCAGCTGAACGCGCCGGGTTCGGCCGACCCGATCGTCCGGCTGCTCATGGCCAACGCGGGGCGCAACATGCGGCAAGGCGTGCGGGTGGCGAACCTGCTGCGGCAGCGGGCCGAGCAGGACAAGAGCATCGTCGGGGTGGTGGGGCTGGACATGAGCAGCGAACCGACCCAGCAGACCATCGCCGCGCTGACCAACGCCGGGCTGCCGATGGTCGCCTCGACGCTGTCCGCCGACCCGCTGGCCGACCTGAACCCGATGTACTTCCAGGTGAGCCCGCAGAACCGGCGCGAGGCCGCGGTGGCGGCCGGGTTCGCCGAGCAGCTGCCCGGCCCGCGCACGGTTCGCGTCTACTACTCCGACGACAACGCCGACGTGTACAGCACCAACCTGCGTGACGACGTGCTGCAGTCGTTCCGGGACAAGGGTTTCCACACCGAAGCGCGGGCGTTCACCCCGGACGGCGGCCCCGGCGGGCCGGCTTCGCACCTGCGTTACGGCGAGACCCTGGTGGGCAACGCAGGTGCCGCGGGCCGCGACACCTGCTCGTACGAGGGTTTCGCGTTCTTCGCCGGCCGGGGCGTGCCCGACTTCGGCCAGTTCCTCGGCAGCGCCGCGCAGTGCGGCAGCCGGGCCACCGTGATCGGCGACGACGACGTCTCGCGGTTCGTCGCCGACCAGGGCGACCGCCAGCGCAACCGGGCGCTGCCCTACTACTACCTGTCGTTCGCGACCGCGCCGGTCACCGCGCCGAAGGGCGTGGCGATCGACTTCTACACCACGCTGGACCAGGTGCTGTTCCCGTTCGAGCAGACATCGGAGGGCCGCTCGTACGACGGCTATGCCGCACTGGCCTACGACGCCGCGCAGGTGATGATCGTCGCGGCGGCGTACCTGCGCGAAACGGCGGCCGAGATCCCGGTGACGCCCGGCGCGATCTGGCGCGAGATCACCGCGATCCACACGTCGAACCCCGGCGCGAAGCAGGTCAACAAGTACCTCGAGGGCGTCACCGGCACCCTCGACTACGGCGGTGACATCGGCCGCAACGTGCCGCAGAACAAGCCGATCGCGGTGATGGGCGTGGCCGGCGGCGAAGTCGACAAGTCGGTGCACGGCTTCTGCGGGGCCGCCGACGGGCCGACGTCCGACACCTGGTGCCCGCCCGATCCCTGATCGACGGGATCGGCCGGGCATCTGGTCAAACCGGGCAAGGTGAGCAAAACTCACCTCCATGCCCGAAGTGAGAGTTTTTCGCCTGCTTGCCCGGATCGGGCTGACCTGCTACGCGGCGGTGCACCTCATCGTCGCGTGGCTGGCCGTCCAGGTGGCGCTCGGCGACAACGAGCGGGCCGACAAGGCCGGTGCACTGCAGATCGTCGCCTCCGAGGGCGGCGCGTGGCTGCTCTGGCTGGTCGCCGCGGGCACCGGCGTGCTGGCGCTGTGGCAGCTCGCCGAGGCCACCACCGGTCACCGGCACGCGGAACCCCGGCGGCGGTGGGTGCGGCGGTCGGTCAGCGGCGTCGAAGTGGTGCTGTACGGCCTCGTCGCCTACAGCGCGGGCAAGACGGCGATGGGCGCGTCCGGCAAGGCCGGGTCGGTGGTCGCGAGCGTGCTGGGCCGGCCGTGGGGCGCGGGCGCGGTGATCACCGCCGGTGTCCTGCTCATCGCGATCGCGACGTGGCTCGCCTACCGGGGCGCGCGGAAGAAGTTCCTCCGCGACCTCGACTTCGGCGGCGCCTCCCCCACCCTGCGCACGTCGACCACCCGCCTCGGCCAGATCGGCTGGTGCGCGGTGGGCATCCTGTACGCCACGGTGGGGGCGATGTTCGTCCTGGCGGCTGTCCGCTACGACCCCGCCAAAGCCGGCGGCCTGGATCCGGCGTTGAAGACGCTGGCCGTGCAGCCGTACGGGCAGGCCCTGCTGCTGGCGCTCGCGGCGGGAATCGCGGTGTTCGGGGTGTTCGCGCTGCTGGAGGCCCGGTTTCGCCGGTTGTGAACGACGGTCACCCGCGTCCGGGTCACTGGTGCAGGTGCTGGGTCCAGTCCTCGGGTACGCGCCCGGCCGGCCCGGGCACGGCCTGGCTCAGCGGGCGGTGTTCGGGAGCGGCGAGCGCGGGCCCGGATTCGTAGAGGACCTCTTCGCCGTAGTCCCAGAACCACTCTTCGCCGGGTTCGAAGCTGCGCGCCAGCCGGTGGCCGCTGGCGGCGGCGTGGCCGCTGGCGTGCTGGCCGGGCGAGGAATCGCAGCAGCCGATGTGCCCGCATTCCGCGCAGCGGCGCAGGTGGAACCACCAGCCCTGCGGGTCGGCGGCCTCGCAGTCCGCACAACCCGTGCCGCTGGGCGGCACGGAAGGATCGACGCCTTGCATGCGAACTCCTCCATTTCACGACGGACGTCGCCCACCTTAGGCGCGAAGGCCGCCGGGCCGCAGCCTCGCCCTCGCCAAGTACACCTAGCCGATTTCGAGCCTGCGGTCGTGCCCGCCCGGTTCTTCGAAGACCCACGGATCCGGGTGCTCCGGCGTCTCGATCACCGGGTGCAGCACGAGCCGGAGCAGCGCCTCGGGGTCACGACCGTTCTGCAGCGCGGCCCGGGCGCTCCGGTAGACGTCGTGTTCGGCCAAGCGCCGGGGCGGCGGGCCTTCGGGCAGCTTCGCGAGCCTCCGGAGCAGGGCGCGCAGGCACGTCTTGCGGACCTCCACCTCGTAGGCCAGTTCCGGCTGGCCCGACGTGATGTCGCGGGCCTTGTCCAGCACTTCCAGGGCCTTCTCCTCTGCCAGCGTGGTCCGGAAGACAAACCCGGACAGGTGACAGAGGGCGGCCAGCGCGCGGGCGGGCTCGTCCGCCTCCCGGAACTTGGCCACCGCGTCCGTCAGCGCCACGACCGCTTCGGGCTCGGCCGAAACCCCGGCTTCGTTCTCCTTCGCGATGGCGGCGTTCATCCACTCGTTCTCCGCGACGTACAGCTCGGCGGACCGGGCCCAGGCCGCGGCCGCTTCGGCGGTGCGGCCCAGCCTGCTCGACGCGGCGGCGAACTCGAAGTGGGCCGCCGCCCGGTCGTCGACGCTGCCGGTCCGATCGGCCAGGTCGGCGGCGCGGCGCAGGGTGGCCGCCGCCTCCTCCGGATCGCCGGCGTCGAGGAGCAGCTTTCCCAGGTTGACCAGGGGCCGGATGGCGCCGGCCGCCGTGCCGTCGCTCAGCTCGACCGCCATCCGGGAGTACTCGATGGCCTTCTCCTTGTCTTCGAGCTGGAAGGCGATGCCCGCGCACAACAGGCAGCACCCGACCTGCTCGCCGGGCACGTCGTGGACCCGGGCCAGCGCCACGCTCTCCTGCGCCCAGCTCAGCGCCGAGAGCCGGTGCTGGGCGCTCGACCGCAGGTCCACCGCCGCACCCTTGGCCGCCAGCACGGCCTTCTTCGGCTCGCCCATGGCCAGGTGGGCCTTCACCAGCTCGGTGGTCGTGGCCTCGACGCCGGCGAGATCGAACTCGGACTGGTGGATCGCCCGCAGGTTCTCGCCGATGTCCAGCACCGTGCTCCACCACTCGCCGGCCACCGCCGCCGTAAGAGCCGCGTGGGCCCGGGTCGGGTCGACCTCGAGCTCCGGGTCGCCGCCCGTCCGCCCGACGATCGCGGTGAGCTGGTCCGCCAGGTACCGGGCCACGCGCCGCTGGTAGTCGGCGATGTCGCTGCCGAGGTCCTCTTTCGCCGACCGTTCGCGCATGGCCAGCCGGATCAGCGGGGTCATCCGGAACCGCATGGGGCCGTTCGGGCCGCGCGCGCACCGCGCCAGGTTGGCGTCCACCACCCGGTGCAGCGCCAGCGAAGTGCGGTCCTCGAAGTCGGCGAGCCCGGCCGCCAGCTCCCCGGCGTCGCTCACCGAGCCGAAGCCGATCGACAGGTACCGGGCGGCACGCCGGGCGAGCGGCTTGAGGTCCCGGTAGGTGAAGACGATCGCGGCGCGGACCGCCCGGTCACCGGCTTGCAGCAGATCGAGCCGGGTGCGTTCGGCGGCCAGCAGCCGCACGATCTCGTCGGGTGGCAGATCGGGATCGCCCAGGCGGGCCGCGATGAGGCGCAACGCGAGCGGCAGGTCGTCGCACAACCCGGCCAGCCGGTCGAGCAGGTCTTCCGCGATGCCGGCCACGTAGCTGTCCAGCAGCTCGACCGACGCCGTCCGGTCCAGGGCGGGGACCTGGACGGTGTGTTCGGTGAAGCTCTGCACCCGCTGCCGCGACGTGATCAGGGTGGCCTGCGCGCCGCCGGCCCGGACGATCGGGGCGACGTGGTCGGCGTCCCGGGCGTTGTCGAGGACGAGCAGGGTTTTCCGACGGCGGAGGGCCGCGGCCAGCCGTTCGTGCAGTGCCGCGTCTTCGCGGAGGTCGGCGACCATCCGCTCGCCCAGCGCGTCCAGGAGGATCCGCGCGGCGGTCCGCGCACTGCGGCGGCTCCCCGGGGTCATGCCGTGGAGATCCAGGTACAGAACCGTCTCGAAGTCGTCCGCCACCCGGTGGGCCCGGTGCACGGCAACCGCCGACGTGCCCGTCCCCGGCGCACCCGAGAGCCAGACGACGGAGGCGGCCGGCACGGCGTCGAGCAGCCGGTCCCGTCCGAGGAAGCGCTGATCGGCCGGGGGGAGCACGCACATCTGCCGCGCGGCGGGAGTCAGCCGGCGACCGCGTTCGTCGAGCGTCGTGTGGAAGGTTTCCAGCTGCGCCTTCTCCGCCAAGACGACCGCGCCGGAGCTCGACCGGACCGACGGGGTGAAGCCCCGGGGCAGGCCCGGCCCGGTCGCTTCGCCGCGCACCGCGGCTGCGACCTGCTCGGCGAGCCCGGCGGGCAAGGGGAAATGCCCGGCCGCGATCGCCTCGGCCAGGTGGTCGCGGAACCGGTCGAGCGCAACGGCCGCGGTCCCGTCGTCATCGCGGGTCCAGTGACGCACGGCTTCGTGGTGGTTCTCCGCTTCGCGGAGGATCAGCGCGGCCTGCAACCCGTGCCGGCGCGCCCGCTCGGCGAAAGCAGGATCGCCGAACTCTTCGAGCAACGCCTCGACCGCCGGGCCCTGGCGGGAGGCCCGGCCCAGCAGGTGGTCGTCGATCGCGGTCAGCAGCTCGACCGTCGTGGCCGCCAGCTCCGCCGACCCGGCCGCGTGCGGACGGTGCCGGGAGGCGAGGAGCTTCAGCAGGCGTTCGGCGACGACGGGCAGCGCGTCGTCGAGGACTTCGGTCCCGGCGAGTTCCTCGGGAAGCTTCGCCGCGCCGTCGAGCGGGACGGAAACCACGACGTGGCTGTCCGGATCACGCCGGACGAGGTCCGCGGCGACCTCGACGGAGGACTGTGTTTCCCCGAGGCCGGTTCCGGAGAGGAGCACGACCGTCACGGCGGAGGCGCGGTGCTGCTGCTCGAACTCCTGCCGCGGAGTGTCCGGAGCCAGGACGACGCTACCGCACACGCGGGCGCGCTGCTGCAGCAGTTCCGTCAGCCGCTGGGCGGCGGGCGCGTCGGACCTGCGGCAGACGATGAAGAAGTCCCAGCCGGCCCGCGCGGAAACCCGGGCCGGTTTGCCGGTCACCTTGTCCCAGCGGTTGACCCAGTAGGCCGTGTCGCGCGCTTCGGCGGGCAGTTCGCGGAACAGCGCGGACGTCCGCGCGCGCGGGCTGTGGGTCAGGCACGCCTCGACGAAGATCAACACCGTGCGCCGGCGCGGCCCGGTCCTGCCGGAGAGCAGGTTGCTGATCGTGCCCTTGCCGAGCACCGTGCCCTTGCGGTCGGCGGCGTCGACCAGGTCCTGGTAGCCCGGTGATCCGACGGCCTCGTACAAGAGCCGCAACACGTCGTGGCCGCTTTCCGCCCGCACCGGCGCTCCCCGCATCGTTTCAGTTCGTTCAGTTCGTTCAGTTCGGGACAGTTGCCGCAGGGTGAACACCGCGGAGGTGACGCTGCTCCGGCCGGAATCCCGCCTGGAGGAGGAACGATGCTGATCACCCTGCTCAACCTCGTGGCCACGTGGCCGTGGCTGGACCCGATCACGGTGCTGGCCCGCGCCGCATCGGCCTTGCTCGGTCTCGGTGTGGCGGTTCACCGGACCATTCGCTGCTGCCGCCGGTGCCGTTACGAGCAGCCGCCGGTCAGCGCGGAGCCGCCGTTTGCACCAGGACGTCGAGGGTCGGCTGGAAGTCCGCCCAGCGGGATTCGTCGACCGAGCCGTAGACCGCGTAGTCGTGGTCGTTCGCGCGCCAGTACCGGCCGAGCGCGTGGCGCTGGACGCCCGCCTTCGTCGTGAACCGGAACTCCCACACGACCTCGCCGGAGGCGAGCTCGTCGAGGCGGAGCCGCTCGTAGTCCCTGCGGATGGTGGGCGTGTCGCGCTCCAGCGCCGCCACCGCGTCCGGCAGGGACAGCACCGGCGTCGGGCTTCCGCTGTACCGGATGATCGAGCCGGACCCGTCCGGCGCGTCGGCCTCGTCCGTCGTCGCGAACGCGCCGCGCTGCACCGACCAGCCGGCCGGGATGCTGACCGACACGCCCGCCGGGCCGGTCACCCGCTGGTAGCCGTCGGGGACCGCGCCCGGGGAGTACGACGTCGATGCCGCCGACGAGGTCTCCGTCGTGGACGTCGTCGTCGATGTCGGCGTCTCGGTCCAGGCGTAGGTGGGCGCGTAGGTCGGGACGTAGCTCGAGTAGGCGCCCACACCGCTCCCGGCCCCCAGGACCTGGCTGTTCGCGTCGGACCGCGGCGCGGGCCGGTAGGTCACCGCGGAGACCACGATGACCGCCGTCACGGCGACGAAGGCCGTCACCGCGGCACCGATCACGACCTTCACCCGGCCGGCGCTCTTGACCCCGCCGGGCGTGGGCGGCGGCTCCTCGACCGCACCGGGCGGCTCGGGCGGAATCACCGCGATCGGTTCCGTCGGCGGGCCGTCGGTCCGGAATCCCGCGGATCCCGCACGTTCCGGTGAATCGGCGGGAGCCCGCGCCGGGCCCCACAACGAACCCCGCGCGGGCGGCTCGTTCCCGGGCGCGTCGAAAACCGGAGATCCGTTCACTTCGGGCACCTTTCACGTCGGCGGCCGCGCCGGGGTGAGCGTTTCCCAATCGAGACTTCCCCGGGCGCGCCATCACCCGACACAATCGCATCCGGTTCGCGTTCTGTTTCGGATTCCGCGAACACCGTGATGGTGAGGAATGACGATCATGCCCGCTTCCTGCCTTTCCTGTGGTGCCCCGCTGAGCACGACGGACACCGATTGCCCCGCGTGCGGCGGCCGCCCGGTCGCGCCCGCGGGACGAGTCGCGGCCGCGACGGAACCACCGCCCCGCGTCCCCGGCCGCCTCGCGACCGGGACGGTGCTCCGGTCCGGCCCGGTCCGGCAGGAACCGGTCCTGGGCCGGTACTTCGTGTGGGCGAGCCGGATCGGGGCGGCGCTCGCCGCCGCGGCGCTGGCCGCCGCCGTGCTCGCGCACGCGCCGCTCGGTCCGCTGCTGGTGGCCTCGGGCGCCGCCGCGGTGGTGCTCGCGCTCCTCGGCGCCGGCCTGCGAACGACGCTGCCCGCCGCCGCACGGGAAACCGGAACACCTTGGTGGCCCTGGGTTCTGCCCCTCCGGGAGCGAGCACGCTCGCGCACCGTGGACGTCTCCGACCTCGTGCTGAAGGACGTGACGGGGACGGAACACGTCTGCGTCGTGACCGGGAAACTGCTCCCCGGCGCACCGGCGACGGGCACGGTCGTCGAGGCATACGGGCGGCGCGACCGGTCGGGCCGGGTGGTCGTCCGGCAGCTGGTGGACACGGGCACCGGGCGGGTCCTGCGGCCCCGGCTGCCCGCGTCCGGCCGGCTCTCGCGCGTCCTCGCCGTGGCCACCGCCGCGGCCTGGACGGCGACCGCGACGGCCGTGCTCGTCCTGGCGGCCGGCTGATCCGTTGCGCCATCCGGGTGACGCTGGCCGTATCCGTAATAGCCGCCGCGCGTGCGGCGACTAGGGACAGGAAATGTCTCACCCCAGGGAGCCGGCACGGTGCCGAAACCAATGATCACCCGCCAGAACGGGATGCTTTCCCGATCACCGCGCGCCACGAACAGCGCGGCGACGAGCGGCAGCAGGCTGAAATCCGGACACCGGTCCGAGAACTACCTCCGGGCCCTTCGTGCGCTCGACGCGGCCGGAAGTCTCAGCGCGGTGGAGACCGACGAGTTCGTCGACGGAGTACGCCGCGAATTCGCCGAAAAATACCACACGATTCCGTTCGGGATCGTGGCCGAATGCTTTCTCGGCGAACCGTTCGAGGTGCACACCCTGGCGTTGGACGGCTCGATCATCGAGCACTACCGCCGCGGCCAGGCGCTGCCCGCGGCGCTCGAACGCGCCCGCGCTCTCGCCGTGTCACCGGCCTACCTGGCCGTCGAGGTCTACCCGGACCGGCTCGTCTGCGTGCGCGCGGACGGCTCGGTCGTGCTCCTGGAAGGTGAGTCGTGACCGACCCCCAAGTCGCCAACGCGTTCCGGCAGATCAGCCGGGCGGTCGAGCAGCTCGCCGACTCGCAGGCGACGCTGAACCAGCAACAGGTCGTGCTCCACCAGTCGATCGGCCAGGTCGCCGTCGCGCAGGACCGCACCAAGGCCGAGCTGCTCGGCCTGCGCGCGGAGTTCACCGAATACCGGCGCCGTGACGAACTCCGCCACAACCTGCAGGTCGCCCACACCGAGATCATCCAGGTGCGCCAGGAGCTGGAAACGAACTTCGGGCACTTCGCCGAGGTGCGCCGGCTCGCCACCGGCGCGTTGCAGGCGCTGGACGTCGGGATCGTCACGCACGGCACGATGCGCCAGCTGTCCGAAGAGCTGATGCTGGTCACCCCGCGGTACTGGCTCGCCCCGGCACTCGTGGCCGTCGCCGCCTGGATCCGCGACGATCCCGACCTGGCGCAGAAGGCCCTGGTGGAGACGACCCGCCGGGACAACGACAAGGCGGCCCTCTTCTTCGCGCTGGTGCTGCGCCGGCACCAGCGCAACGAGGCCACCGCGCGGTGGCTGCGCCAGTACACCGCGCGCCAGGACCCCACCGGGCTGTCCCGCGAATTCACCGTGATCCTCGACGCGGTCAGCACCGGTGCGTTCGGGCACGAGTCGAAGCACCTCGTGATGCACCAGCTCAGCGAGTGGTACGAGCGCCTCGCCGACGACCGCGACATCGTCGACAAGCAGGTCGACCGCTGGGCCCGGCTGCTCGACGCCGACCGGCGGCCGGTCGACCCGCGGTACACCGTGCTGCCGGCCATCAGCCCCACCTGGCCGGAGCTCAAGGAGCTCTACGAAGGGGCGACCGTGCACCGCACGGCGGAGGAGCGGTTCCGGACCCTGTTCACCGGCGAGCTGCCGCAGAGCGAGGACCTGCGCCGGCGGGTCGACGACATCCTCGACGGGCTCGTCACCGGCTACGACGTCGAGGAAGCTCCCCTGCGCCGCAAGGAACACGAGCTGCAGGAGATCGTCAAGGCCGACGGCGACAAGACCAAGGCGGCGAAGGCGGTCCAGACGGCCGCCCCGCTGCACGAGGAGACGGTCGACTTCCTCACCCTGCTCAGCAACGCCGCGGTGGGCGACCCGCGCACCGGTACCTCGCCGGGCACCCAGCGGTTCGCGGTGGCGCTGGCGAAGGACTGGATCGTCGAGAGCGCCGGCCGGCTGGAGGCGGCCAACGTCGCCGCGCAGCCCGCGGCCGTCGAGTTCGAGCTCGAGGGGTGGTCGGCGCGGATCGACCAGAGCACCGGCGAAGCCGACCTCGTCGCCGGCCTGGCCGCGCACATCGACGCCGAAACCGAAGCCGCGGTCGCCAAGGTGAAGTTCGCCGGTCCGCCGCTGGCGTCCGCGATCACCGCCGGGATGGTGCTGTTGCTGGCGCTGTGGGCGGGCCTGGCGCACAACCCCGGGCTCGCGGTGTTCTTCCTCCTCGGCACGGCCGGCCTCGCCGGCTGGTCCGCCTACCAGGCCCGCGCGCTGCCCGCACGCCGCCGGGAACTGCGGCGCCAGGGCGAGCAACGCCGGGCCGTCGCGGTCGCGCAGCTGCGGGGTGGCATCGCCGAGCTGGTGGACCTGCGGGCCGAGTGGGAGCGCGAACTCGCCCTGGCCGAAGCCCTGCGCTCGTACCTCAACCGGTTGAACAGCACGGCGTTCGCCGCCCCGGCGCCCGGCGCGAAGCGAGGAGCGTGACATGCCCAGAGCGATCACCGGTCGCCCGGAAGTCCCCGAACGCCCCGAAGAACCGCGGCCCCGGCCGGTCCTCCAGGACGGCGAGGTCGCGCTGGACCTGCCCGGCTGGGACCTGCTGCCGCCCGCCGAGTTCCTCCGCCGACACCCCCGGAAGTGACGGCGTGTACCGGACACCCGGCCCGTACGCCGCGTGGGTGAGCTGGCTGGCGGCCTTCGGCCGGGGCGAGGACCTGCCGGCGGGGCACCTGCCGCCGATCGACGCCGAACTCGGGCCGCAGATGGCCGAACGGCTGGCCCGGCACGTCGCCGAGGCGTTCCACGACCGGGTCCGCCGCTGGCAGGAGGCCTTCTCCCGCGACCAGCAGCTGCTGCTCGCCCAGCCCGAACGGGCGATGACCGTGCTCCCGGTCGTCCTCGCGGACGCGCGGAAGCGGCTCGGCCCGCTGGTCGCCTTCACCGTCCACTCCGGACTCCCGAGCGAGCTGCGCACCAGCGTGGCCGACGCGCTCCGGGAGACGATCTCGTCAGCGCAGCGGAGTCTCGAACACTCCGTGCGCGAGGCGCCGGTCTCGCTGCGCAACGCCGTCCGGCAGAACAGCCTCGAGCCCGCGCTGACCCGGCCGGCGGCGGCCCCCTCGCCCGCCGGGCCGGCGCGCGGCCGCCGGGTCATCCTCGACTAGGGAGAACAGGGACATGCCCAACGGGGCGGAGACGAAAGCCCGCATCGAGTCCTACCTGCTGGCCCGCATTCCGTTCGTGTCCGTCCGCACGGTCGAACGCGGGCGCGCGCTGGAGATGCTCGGCGAACTCGCCAGGGAGAAGCAGCTCGACATCGTCGTGCACACGCTCAGCCAGGGTCTGCGGGACCTGCGGAACCGGCAGGTGCTCTCGGACGACAAGTCGCTGCTCGGCGCGCTCGACCTGGCCGGCGAATGGTTCCAGGCCCGGGCGAACCAGACCGTCGTGTTCACCGACGTCCAGCACCTCGGCGACGACAACGAGATCTCGCGGCGGTTCGTCGACCTCGCCCAGCTGGCCGAGGAGCACGGCGGGTGCATCATGGTGATCACCGCCGATCCGACCTGGAACACCCTGCAGCGCATGGGGATGGCGGTCGCGCTCGACCTGCCCGACGTGGACGAGATGCGCGCGGAGATCGAGAGCTTCCTGCACCAGTACGCCGGCGAGATCCGCATCGAATGGGGTCCCGCCGAGTGCGAGGAGGCCGCGTCGATCCTCACCGGGGTCACGAAGATCGAGGCGCTGAACATCCTCGCCACGTTCGTGGTGCGGAAGTCCATCACCAAGGCCGAGCTGGTCGAGCTGGGCCGGGCGAAGGACTCCATCTTCAGCGAGCTGGCCGGCATCGAGCGGGTCCCGGTGCGCGCCGGCGACCACCTCGTCGGCGGCCTGGCCGGGCTGCGGCGGTGGCTGGACCGCAAGCGCCCGCTGCTCACCATGGACCTGCGCGACCGCGGGATGCGGCCACCCCGCGGGGTGCTCCTCGTCGGCGTCCCGGGGTGCGGCAAGTCGTTGTCGGCCAAGGCGATCGCGAGCGACTGGCAGCTGCCGCTGTACCGGCTGGACATCGCGTCGGTGCTCGGCATGTACGTCGGCCAGTCGGAGGGACGGCTCCGCGAGGCGCTCGCCACGGCCGACGCCGTCGCGCCGTGCGTGCTCTGGATCGACGAGATCGAGAAGGGGCTGGCCGGGTCGGGCACCGACAGCACCGGTATCACCACCCGGCTGGTCGGGCAGTTCCTGTACTGGCTGCAGGAATCCCCCGCCCGGGTCTTCGTGGTGGCGACCGCCAACGACGTCCGGGCGCTCCCGCAGGAACTGCTGCGCAGCGGCCGGTTCGACGACATGTTCTTCGTCGACCTGCCCGACGCGGAAGAGCGGCGGGAGATCATCCAGATCTACCTGCGCAAGTACCTGCGCACGCCGGTGGCGGACGACGTCGTCGAGGAGCTCGTCCGGCTCAGCGACGGGTTCGCCGGCTCGGACGTCGAGGCGGCCGTGAAGGAGATCGGCTACGAGGCGATCGCCGCCGCCGACGACCGGGACGTGCCGATCGAGTTCTACCGCGACGCCTTCCGCAACATCGTGCCGCTGGTGCGTTCGGCGCCGGAGCGGATCGACGAGGTCCGCCAGCTGCGCGACCGGGCCATCCCGGCGTCGGGGAAGGTGCGGGACTCGGCCGAAAAGACCGGCTCGCGCCGCGTGGTGCTCGGCTGAGGTTCCGCCGATGACGACCGGGCACCCGAGCGAAGCCGAGCTCCACCGCCGGGCCGGCGAGCTGGCCGCGCGGGTCGAGCGGGATCCGACGGCGGTGGACGCGAGCTGGACCGGGGCCGTCGGCTACCTCCTGGTGGATTCGCTCGACGACTCGGCCCCCGGCTTCGCGGCCGACCTCGACACCGCGGTACTCCTGCTCGAGCACGGGCTGGCCTTCGCCGCCGACGATCCGCTGTCGTGCTCCTGGCGGACCGCGCTCGCGGTGGGGCACGCCTACCGGGCCATCGCCGGGGACAGTACACAGTGGACTGTGGCGCTGCACTGGGGCGAGCAGGCGGTCGCGACCGCGCCGACCGCCGAAGAGCGCGCCGAAGCGGTGCTCACGGTGGCCGACATCCGCGCGGACCGGCTGGCGGCGCTGTGGGACGACGACGTGGTCACCCCGGCGGCGCGCCGGCGCGAACTCGACGACACGCTGGCGGCGATGTCCGTGCTGGGCGAGCAGCTGGCGGACCCCACCGATCGCGCGCTGCTGGACCTGCACCGCGGCCGGCTGCTCGGCGTCCGGTACGACCTCGTGGCCGCCGACATCGACCTGCGGCACGCGATTCGGTTGGTGGACAACGCGGTGGGGTGCCTGCCGGCCGGGCATCCCATGCTGCCGGAGGGGATGTCGTCGCTGGCGGGACTCCACCGCGACCGCTACGCGAAGGACGAGGACCCGGACGACCTCCACACCGCCCTCGCCTTGGCGACGGCGGCCGTCGAGGCCACCCCGTACGACGACCCCGCACGGCCGATGCGTCACCTGCTGCTGGCCAGGCTCCTGCTGACGCGCCGGGCCCAGAACCCGGATCCCGACGACCTCGACCGGATCATCGACAGCCTCGCCGTCGTCGCCGACCCGGCCGAACCGGAAACCGCGGTGTGGTACGGCGAAGCGCTGCTCGATCGCGGGGAGGAAACCGGCAGCCTCGCCGACCTCACCGCGGCCGCCGAGTGGCTGGCCCGCGGCGCCACCGGCCAGGACCCGGAAGCCGTGGACGACTGGCTCGTCTGGAGCCGGCTCGCCGAGACGCACAGCGAGCTGTTCGAGCGGACCGGAGACCAGCGCCACGCGAACGCGGTCCTGGACGCGGTCGGCCACGGCATCGAGCTCCCCGTCCCCGATCCGAACCTGACCTACGAGTTCCACGCTCGGCGGCTCCAAGCGGTCTTCCAGGACGGCAACCGGCCGGACCTGCGCGAGCTGCTGGCCCGGCAGCCGGTCGTGGAGTGGGTGCGGCAGGCGCACGCGGCCGTCGACGACGCGGCGGCCGCGGGCGAGCTTTCCCAAGAAGCGGCTTGGCTCTCGTACACGGTCGGCATGTCCTGGTACTACCTGGTCTCCAAGGGCGGCCACGGGGTGACGACCGACTTTGCCGCATTCCGCACCTTGCTGGACTCGATAAGCCCGCTGTTCCGGAACGCCCTCGACTCCCTGGGCCTGGGGCCGGAACTCCGGCCGCTCCTGGAGGCGATAGCGGAGTTCTTCGGCAACACCGCCCGCATCATCGCCGGTGACGGCGACGCCGATTTCTCCGCCCTGCGACGGGCGCTCGCCGAACCGGAGCTGTCGGAGGGCCTCGACGATCTCCCGTTGCTCATGACTCCCTTGCTCGGCATGGTGGGTGCGGCCACCGGATCCTTGAGCGCCTTGGACACCGGGATGGCGTTTTTCGCCGGCATCCGCGACGACGAGACGGAAGATCCGGCCACGCGCGCCGAAGCCGCGGCAACGCACGGGTTCTACGAGGTGAGCCGGGCCATCAACGCGGGGAAGGAGGTCCGGGAGATCTTCGGGCTCGCCCGGAGAACCTGGGACCTTCTGGACGCACTGCCGCCCGACCCGACCAACGAGCCCCTCTACGACATGCTCGAAGTTGTCCTCCGTGCCGGGGCAGCCGCCTTGGGGACCGACCCGCCGCCCATTCGCAACCGCGTGCGCACCGAATCGTGGGTCGGGAAGTTTCTGGCACCGGTAATGGCCGGCGACGAAGCGCTCGTCGCCATCAGGAACAAAGATATCGGTGCGCTGCGGGAAATCTGCGCGCGATGGTCGGAGATGGAGGTACCGGCCGACGAGGAAGAGGCATTGGTGGTCCACGTGCCGCGAGCCGTCGCATACGACAACCTCTCGCTACTGGACCCGAGCGACACCGAGGCGCTGGAGCGGGCGATCGAGGCGTACCGGGGGTGTCTCGCCGGGATCCGCCGGGACGGCACCCCGCTGCTCACCGAGCAGACGACCTCACTCGCGGCCGCGCTGCGGCGGCGTGGCCGTCCCGGGGACTTCGCCGAAAGCCGCAAGCTCGCCCGGCAGGTCGTCGAGAACGCCGCCTGGCGGGTGCTGATCCAGTCCGAAAGCGAACACGCGATGGAGATCGCGCGCACCGCGATGGACGCCGCCGACCGGCTCGCCGCCTGGTGCGTCGACGACGACGCGGTGGCCGAGCTCGTCCAGATCGTCGACGCGCGGCGCAGCCTGGTGCTGCGGTCGGCCAACACCACCCGGTCGGTCTCGGCCCAGCTCGGTGCACTGGGCCAGGACGAGCTGGCGCGCGAATGGGAGTCCACCGGCGGCGTCGACGAGCCGCTGGCCCCCGGGCACGGCCCGGTCACCGGCTGGGGTGCCCTGCGGCGCAAGGTGCTCCGGGTGCTGGCGAAGGACTCGGAAGACCTGCTCAGCCCGCCCACGGTCGAGGAGCTCCGGAACGCCCTGCGCACGCAGGGTTCCGACGTGCTCGCCTACCTCCTGCCGGCGAACGACCACCACGGGGCGCTCGCCGTCCTCGTCCCCGCGGAGGGTGACCCGGTGGTGCGGCCCCTGCCGAAGCTGGGCGAAGCCGAGGCCGTCAAGCGCTACCAGGAGGCTTACGCCGCCTGGGACGCCGCGCCGGAGCCGACCGGCCCCGAGTACCGGCAGTGGCGCACCGAGCTGCGCGAAGTCTGCGGCTGGGCCTGGGACGCCGCGGCCGGTGAGCTCCTCACCCACGCCACCGAGGTCGCCGGGGCCGCCGGGCGCGATCCGCGGCTCGTGCTGGTCCCGCTCGGCGTCCTCGGGCTGGTGCCGTGGCACGCCGCGTACCGCCGGGTCGACGGCCACGACCGGCACCTCGTGCAGGACGCGACCGTCTCGTACGTCCCTTCGGGGCGGCTGCTCTGCGAGGCGGTGACGCGCCCGGACGTCCGCGGCGACGCCGCCTTGCTCGTCGGGAACCCCGTCGGTGACCTGTCCGACGGCGCGGCCGAAGCGATGGCCATCCGCGATTCCTGCTACCCCGGCGGCCGCTTCCTGGGCGGCACCGGGCAGGCGCACTGGTGGATCCCGGCCCCGGCCGGTCCCGGCACTCCCGCCGAGGTGCGGGAGCACCTGCGCGGCCCGCTCGGCGTGCTGCACCTCGCCTGCCACGCCTTCGCGGAGGTGCGCAGCCCGCTGCGGTCCCGGATCGAGCTGTCGGGTGGCGCGCTGTCGGCGCGGGACCTCTTGGAGCTGAGCCCGGCCCGTCCCCTCGAGCTCGCGCTGGTCGTGCTGGCCGGGTGCACGACCCAGGTGTCCGGAGTGGACTACGACGAGGCGCTGTCCCTCTCGGCGACCTTCCTGGCGATCGGCGCCCGGACCGTCGTGGGCTCCCTGTGGCGGGTGCCCGCCGGGTGGTCCACGGCCGCGCTGATGTGGCTGTTCCACGAGAACCTGCGCCGCCACGGTCTCGCGCCCGCCGAGGCGTTGCGCCGCGCGCAGATCGCCCTGCTGGAGGAGTCGCCGTCGCTCGACGGGCTGCCGGAGGCACTGCTGGAGCTGCGGCCGCCCGGCTCCCGTGCGATCGGCATCGAGAGCTGGGCGGGGTTCACGCCGCAGGGTCGGTGAACAGGACCTTCAGCAGCTCGGCGGCCGCGTCCGCGTCGATGGTGGAAAGGATGTAGTGGTCGGCGATCGCGGGCAGGAAGGTCAGCGGGATCTCGTCGGGCGACCGGCCCGGCAGGACGACCGGCAGCACCTTCCTCGTCCACAGCTCCCGCTCGCGGTGCATGAGCTCGGCCAGTCTGTCGTACTCGGACCGGACGCCGCGGTGGCGCGTCCCGTCGGTCAGTTCGCCGTCGCCCACCGCTTTGTACGCCGGTGACGCCACGACGATCACGTAGTCGCTGCGCAGGAGCTGGGTCGTCGTCCACGCGTCCCAGTTGCGGCGGCGTTCCAGGCCGTCCTGGTCGACGCGCACGTCGACGCCGGTCCGGCGCAGCAGCCGGCACAGCTTCATGACGGCCTTCTTGTGCGCCGGGGACTCCTGCGCGTACGAGACGAAGACGCGGGGCCTGCCGTCGCCGGCCGGCATGGCCGGGATCTCCGGTTCCGGCGCTCCGGGAAGCCGCACGGCGAACGAGTCCGGCTGGCCGCTCGCGCGGAGGGCGAGGCCGCCGTCCACCGTCAGGTGGTACGTCCCGCCGACCCGCACCGGCAGCTCGGGGCAGCCGGGTGGGGCCAGCAGGACCAGCCACGCGGTGTGCGTGCCGGCGCGGACGTCGCCGGAATGCCGCCACCGCACCCGTGCGCCGCCCAAGCCGAAGCAGGCCACCTCCGGCCCGACCGCGGGCAGCGCGATGTTGGCTTCGCTGGCGTCGGCCGCCCAGCAGGAGCGGCCGTCGGTGCGGCGGACGAAGTTGAGCTGCCCGGTCAGCTCGTAGGTGCGTGCGGGCTCGGCGGCCGTGACCGCGCGGGGGATTGCGTCGACGACCATCACGTCGGCGGCGTCGAACTCGAACTCCACGTCCGCCCAGGCCGGCGGCGTCTCCCCGGGCGGCACGTCGAACTCGTAGTTCACCCGGACCAGGTAGGCCGCGTGCCCGGCGAAGCCGGCCGGCAGCGGATCGATCCGGTGCAGCTGCCAGCCGGAGAACCGGATCAGGCCGATCCGGATGCCGTCGGGCGCCATTTCGACGGACCTCACGAAGACGTCGAGGAACAGCGGGACACTGCCCGCCAGCTGGTTGTCCGTCAACGGAAGCACGGATCCTCCCTGGGTCATCCGGGGGTGACTTCTTCGACAAGGCACCGGAACGAGATCCGCCCCGCCCGCAGCGTGGTCCGGACGTCCGGCCGCCCGGCACCGAACTTTTCGTGGCTCAGCAGCGTCGTCCGGTACAGCCCGGCGCAGCCGGCCGACGCGGCCCGGAGCGCGGCGTCGGCGGCGTTGACGATGTTCGTGGTGAAGCGCGCGCCGGACAAAGCCGCCGGCTCCACCACGTCCGGCTCGCCGGACGGCGGACGCGCACGCAGCAGCTCGTGCAGGGAACGGCGGCCCGGCTCATCGGGCGACGCCCACACCGCGATATCGAGGTAGCCGGTCACCGGTCCCCGGTGGGCCGGCAGCTCGGCGAGGTGCGGAGCACGGACGTGTTCGGTCCGTTCGACGTGCACCGGGCGGCCGTCCGGGCTGCCGGTGACCACGAGAACGTCCAGCCGGGTGCCCGGCTCCGCGGCCACGTCCCGCAGGGACACCGCGACGTCGGCGGAAGCTCCGGCTCCGGGACGCCACAGCCACGTCGAGGTCTCCGGTCGCTCGTCGACCTCGAAGCGGGCGGTGCCGGCCGGTAGGGCGGGTGTGGGGACCAGCTCGAAGTCGATCGTGCGCACGCGCAGCCCCGGCGGCGGACCGGACCGCGGCGGCGCCGCCCGGACGCCGTCCTGCTCGAGGACCCGGCTGTCGACGGGCTGGGCGGTCACCAGCACGACGATCGTCTCCGGGCGGGGAACCGCCCGGGGGAGGTCGGCGGGCCAGCTCAACGGCACCCCGCGCAGTGCACCGGTCAGGTCGTTGCCGCCGAACGTGTACTGGCCGCCGGGCGGCAGCCGGACACCGCTGGGTGACGAGGGGTTCAGCACCGAGATGCCCGACGCGACCCCGATGTCCAATAAGGACACGTAGACCGGGTCCGGGCTTTCGTTGCGCACGCGGACGTAGACCGGCTGGTCAACGTGCAGCACGGACCCCGCCGTCGACAGCGGGACGGCGTGACCGGCCTCGACCCGGCCGAATTCGATCGACACCGGCAGGTCCGCCGCTTCTCCCGGCCGCTCGCTGAGGCAGCGCAGCGCGCGGGCGCGGGCCACCCGGGTCAGGTCCCGGACGACCCGCCGGACGCCGTCGGGGCCGGCCGGGCGGGACCGGTGCAGCGGCCCGGATTCGTCGTGCACGACCAGGCCGCCGTCGTCGTCGCGGCCGACCCGCACCGGGCATTCCTCGGCGGGCCCGCCGAGCCGGATCAGGGGTGCGGCCTCGACGGCCCGGGCGAGCGGGGCCAGGTCCGGGTCCGCGGCCGCCAGCCGGACCGGCATCGCCGGCGCGACCGTGCGCAGCGGGTGGGCCCGCGCCCCGAGCGGCAGCTCCGGCACCGGCGGCCGCAGGTCACCCCAGGCCGCGGCCGCATCCACCCGGTCGACGCGCATCTCGCCGATCCGCCGCCCGTCCGGACCGGCGGATTCGCCGGGCACGACGACGAACTCGTCGCCGGGCGTGACCCCGAGGAGCGCGGCCCCGCCGAGCCGGACCCGGCCCGCCACCAGGGCGGCGGGCAGGGTCGCGACCGGATCGGTCTCGGCGAGGTCGAACAGCAGCCGCCGGGCCGGTCCTTCGGCCTCCGGACGCTGGACGGGCAGCAGCGCGAGCACCCGGCGGCGCACCCGGTCGACGACCGTGGCCCAGGAGACGGCGAGATCGCTGTCCTTCGCCTCGGCGAGGGTCCGGACCAGCACGTCGGTCAGCAGCCCGGTCCGGACGCCGTCGGCGTTGACGTACTCGTACGCGGATTGCTCCGGCGCGCAGGCCACGATGCGCACGGCGTCCGGGTTGCCCGGCGGCGTCCACCGGGCGAGCCACGGGTCCTCGCGCCGCAGCCGGTCGAGGTGGGCGGCGAGGTGCGGGTAGGGCACCGGCGCCGACCGCGCCTTGACCACCTTTTCCGGGTCGCGGGACATGTGGGCGGCGTGACAGCTGTCGAGCACGACCGTCACGTTCTTCGTCTTCGCGGTCAGCCGGGTGAGCAGGAGCGACAGTTCGAGCGAGGTGATGCCGCGGAAGTCGTGCTCGGCGGACTTGTCGTAGTCGACCGGCTCGATGAACTGGATCGGGGCGCCCTCCGGAGCGAAGCTGCGCCCGCCGTGGCCCGTGTAGTACACGAGGGCCGCGTCCTCCACGCTGGTTTCGTCGATGAACCGCGTGTACGCGTCGAGGATCCCGGCCCGGGTCGCCTCGCGGCCCGCGCACGTCGTGCTGGTGAAGCCCCAGTCGCCCAGCGCCCCGGCCATCGCGGCGATGTCCCGCCCGATGCCGGCCAGCCGGCCGGTCTGCGCGCCGATCAGCAGCGCCCGGCGCCGTCCCGGCGGGCTCACCCGATCTCCTGCGCGGCCACCTTGAGCACGGTGCGCCACGGGTAGTCCGGAGGAACCGCGGCGCGCCGGAATTCGCCGACGGCCTCCGCGGCGCGGCAGAGGCAGCGCAGGGCGTGCAAGGCCGCGAGGTCGGCCGGGTCGGCGACGCCCGCCGCGAGCACCGCGTCGACCCGGTCCGCGAAGTCGCCCGCGACACTCTCCAGGGGCGCGCCGAACGGCCGCGTCTCGTCGAGGAACGCGCCGAGGGACCGCAGCATCGTCGTGGTGGCCGGGTGGCCGGCGGGCAGGGCGAGCACCGCCGCCAGCAGGCTTTCGGCACCGGCGACCGCGTCGGCCCGGTCGCCGTCGTCGTCGAGCCGGTTGCGCAGGTTCAGGGTCACGGCCAGGACGAACCGGTCCACGGCGGCGTCCTCGGCTTTGCCGTCCCCCGCTTCGGCGACCATCGTCGCCAGCGCGACCAGGTCGTCGACGGCGTCGATGTCGAGCGCGGGCGCGTCCGGCAGGAGGAGGTCGGCGGCGCGCGCCCAGACCGGCCGCTCCGGGTCGGTGGCGCCCAGTTTGGCGGCCAGCGAGCTGCGCAGCCGGTCGCCGTCGGCGGGCGCCGGCGCGGGTTTCGTCCGGGGCTGCGCGGGAGCCGGCTCCGCGGTCGCCTGCTCCACGACGGCCACCGGACGGTCGATCGGCGCGGTCTCCATGACCGCCCGCATGTCGGCGAAGGAGAAGAAGTTGTCCGCTCCCTGGAAAGCGCCACTCGCCCCGGGGAGAAAGCCGAAGCGGCTTTGAAGGTCCTGCATCTTCGCCATCGCGCCCATCATCGCCTGCAGGTCGATGCCGGTGCCGCCCAACATGGTCTGGAAGATCTCGCCCAGCGCCAGCATCGGTTCCACAGTGCGCGCGAGGTCGGCGGAAGACGGCCCGTCGGCGAGCACCTGGCGGAAGCAAGCGACCGCCTGGTCGACGTCGGCCTTCACGTCCGCGGGGGCGCCCCCGGTGACGAGCTGCATCATCGCACCCGGCGTCTGCAAGATCTTGTTCACCTTGAACAGGCTGAGCTGCCCGAGCTGCACCCGGCACATCTCCCGGTGCACCTTGGCCAGGTGCGGCGAGTCCAGCGCCTCGCCCAGCACACGCAGCCCCGAGTCCCGGTCCCGCTCGTCTTCGGTGTGCAGGCTGTACCGCGCGCCCAGCAGCCAGCCGAGCTGGGCGGCGACCTGGGCGCGAACGACGTCGCCCTCCTGCAGGTAGCCCAGGCACTCTTCCCAGGCGGCGATCGCGCCGTCCAAGTCCGGCATGGCCGCCGGGCGCCCTGGGCCCGCCCGCCAGTACTGCTGGGAGAGCAGCTGCGCCAGCCCGATGAGCGGGGACAGCCGGGCCGGGCCCCGCAGATCCGCCAGCTCGGCCCGCAGCCCGGTGATCGTGTTTTCGGTCAACGGTTCGTCCTCCCGCTCAGTGTCCGAAGTGGATGAAGCCGGCCCAGGCGGCGACCGGCGCCGGTGCCCCCTGCGGCACGGCCGCCACGAGTTCCGCGGGCATGCCCGGCGGCGGCACCCGGCCGGGATCGAGCATCCACATCTGAGCCTGCCGCAACGCTTGCCAGGGCGGCAGCCCGTCCCGGCGGCAGTAGTGGTGGAACAGGTACATCAGCGACGGCGTCTGCGCGTCCGGGATGCTCCACTGGGTCGACAGCACCGACCGGACGCCGCCGGTCAGGAAGGCGGTGCCGAGGCTGTACGCCTCGTCATAGCCGTGCACCGACCGCCCGGTGTGACAGGCGGCGAGGACGACCAGGCCGACCTGCCGCTCCGGCGCGGCGACGAGCAGTTCGAGGATTTCCTCCGCGGACAGCTCGCCGCAGCCCGGGCCGTCCGGATCGGCCGCGGCCAGCAGGAGGAAGGCCCGCGCGTCTTCGAGCCCGGCGGCGAACGAACCGTGGCAGGCGAGGTGGAGCATGGCGCCCGCACCGGGTCCGGAGTCGGTGAGCCACCGGCGGAGCTCGTCCGCCGTACCGCGCCCGGACGGGCTGACCGTCCCGTTGGGACGACGGCCGACGTACCGGGCGCCCCGGTAGAACGCCTGCCGGACGGTGTGCGCCTCGAGCCGGGCGGCATCGAGGCCGAGGGCGACGTCGCCGGTGTCCGGATCGCCGACGACCAGTCCCCCGGCGGACAGCGCAACCGGCTCGCGTGCGGCGTTCTCGCACAGCAGCTGAGCCGAAACGGCTTGGGAGAACGCGGCCAGTTCAACGGCGTGGACACCGTCCCGCCGCCGGGCGGCCTGCCACGGGATGCGGGCCAGGTCGCCCATCGGGATCAGCACGACGCGCGGCACGGCCCCGTCGGCACGCGGCGTGCGCCCGCCGAGGTACCCGTCGAGCAGCGGGCCGATGGCTGCCCGCCAGGCCCAGTCGCACAGCGCGTCGAAGCTGCCGCCGAGTGGATCGTCCTCCGGCACGGCCGCGAGATCACGCGGCACCGAGCCATCTTCCGGCACCACCACACCGTCACCGGACGCCGGATCACCCTCCAGCACCGCCGCACTTTCTCCGCGCGCCGATTCCCCCTCCCGCACGGCCGAGAAGTCGTGGCGCACGGGATCGTCCTCCGGCACGGCCGCGAGATCGCGGGGCACCGAGCCGTCTTCCGGCAGCGGCACGGCGTCGCGGGAGCGGTCGGCCAGGGCGGCCAGGTACCGTTCGACGCCGTCGTCGTCGCGGACCGACAGCTCCGGCAAGGCCATCCACGCCAGCGGGCCGTCGGCCGGGGCGATGAGAGCGAGGCCGGGCTGTGGTGACTCCGCGGGGACCAGGTAGACCAGCGCGTCCGCGTCCAGTCTCGCCAGCGCGGACCGGATCTCCGCTACGCTCGGCGGGTCCAGCAGGCTGCCGGACTCTTCGGAAGCCTGGGTCAGCACCGAAAGCACCTCGCGACGGAGCCCGCCGGACTCGGCGCCTTCGGTTTCCCAGCGCCGCGCCAACTCCGTTTGCCCGGCCGCTTCGAGCCGGGCCGGCACCTTCGCCAGCTCGGTCGCGGCGAACAGCATCAGACCTCGGCAAGTGTCCAAAGCACGCAACGCCGCCTCGAGGTTGTCCGCTTGCAAGCACCGGCGTGCCAGGCTGATGGCGCTTCCGGCGGCGTCGCGGATCGCGATCTTCGCGCCGGCCGCGTCGGATTCCAGCAGGGCGCGCCAGGCGTAGCTGCGCTGCGCGAGTAGGCCGGTCTCCCCCACCTCGCCGGGGTGCCCGTTGCGCTCCCGGACCGCGTCGAGCAGTTCGTTCGTCATGACCCAGTGCGGGTGCTGCGGACCGCCGAGCTGGTCACGCGCTCCGCGCAGCAGCTCCTCCGCCTCGTCGAGACCATCGGTGTTCGCGGCCAGTTCGGACCGCCGGAACAGGGCCATGGCGACGGACTGCCGGCACAGCGCGCGCTGCGGGTGCCCGGACGGCAGCAGCGCCAGCGCTTGCCGGTGGTGGCCGATGCCGAGGTCGATCCGGGTGAGGTCGGTTTCCCGGCCGCCCCGCAGGTAGGCGCCGCCCAGCGCGAGGTGGGTCATGGCCTGGTCGTGCGCCGGAGTGCCGGGCCGGTCGGCCAGCTCCCGCAGCCGGTCGAGCTGTTCCTCCGTCATCTCCTCGCCGGAATCACCGAGCACGGACCGCAACGGTTCCATGCGGGCCACCATGTCGATCACCGTCTGCCGGACGAGGTCGTCACCCGGCAGCTGCTGAGCCGACCGCCTGCCGTCCTCGATCCACTCGAGCATCTCGGCGTGGTCACCGCGCTGGTTGGCGGCGAGGGCCCGGCTCATGGGCTCGAGCATCTCCAGCAGCGGCGCGAACTCCGGCCGGTCCCGCAGCTGCTCGACGTGCTCCGCCAGTTCGCCGGGCACCCGGCGGACCATGCTCTCGTTGCCGTCGTTCACGGCGCGCATGAACCCGGACATCGTCCGCAGCAAGCCGAGCACCGGGGTCATCTGCGGGTTGTCCCCGGCGAGGCCGGTGAGGACCCCGAGTTCATCGTCGAGGGGCGACAGATCGGTCAGCTCCCCCTGCATCCCGGCGTGCAGGAGGGCGCTCATCCGGGCGAACGTCCTGGCCTGCGTCCACTGTGGATCGGTGGGCGGGTCGGCCTCCGCCAGGCGCAGCAGCTCGCCGGCGGAGGCGGCGTACTCGGCCGCCGCACCGTTGCTCACGTGGGTCCCGCGGAACAACGCCATGAGCAGCGCCGCCGCGATCCGAGCCCGTTCAGGGTGGTCGTCGGGCAGCTGCGCCAGGCCGGCGGCCGCTTCGGCGACCTCGGCCCCGGCGCACCGGCCGGTGAGCGCCCGGATCACCGTCGCCTGGCACCGCATCACGACGGCGTCCTCTTCGAGCGTCCCGGTCACCGCGGTCCTCCGGCTTCTCCCGGCCAGATCGCCACGGCGGTCCGGTCGTCGTCGTGCGACCGCCGGGCGAAGTCGACGTGCGCGGCGAACGCGAGCGGCTCCGGCGGGCGCCGCCAGTTCGCCGCGAGGAACTTCCCGACCGGGCCGGTCCCGTCGTCGAGGGGGTCCGCCACCCCGTCGGTGACGAGCACCAGCACGTCGGCCGGCGCGAGGTGGGTCCGGACGACCGGCGGCGGCCGCTCGGGCAGGTACGGGAGCGCGGCGGTGGCCGAGGAGGCCACGGCGGCCCCCTGGTTCTTGACCGGGTGCTGCGGCTCCCAGCGGACGCCCGAACGCAGCACCCAGGCCGACGTGTCGCCGTGGGCGACCAGGTACACCGGATGGCCGTCGACGGCCGGGCGCATGTCGACGACCGCGAACAGCACGGTGGTCGCGAGGGCCCGAGCCACCTCCGGCCCGTCCGGCTCGATGACGCGGGGCTGCGCGGCCACCTGCAGCTGACGGCGGCCCTCGCTGATCACCTTCGTGGCGAGCACGTGCAGGACGTGCGCCCAGTTCAGCGCTTCGGGGTCCGTCGTCTCCAGCAGCTTGGCGACCAGGTGGCACCCGTGCCGGGTGACGACGTCCGCGGCCACGTGCGACAGCGGACGGCTCGACATCCCGTCCGCGACCGCCGCGACCACGAACCGGCCGTCGCACCGGAAGGCGTAGGCGTCCTGGCGGACCTTGCCGGCGAACCGGTGGGCGCGGCCACGGGTGCTGGCCGCACGCAGCTCCATCGGCGGCTGCCCTTCACCGGCCCTCAGCAGCAGGCCGTCGAGCACCGTGTCGCGCTGGTCCCAGTGGTCCCGATCCGGGAAGGACGGCACGGTGGCCGCCCGGCCGGGGTCGCCGACGGCGTACGGCGTGAACCGGAATTCGCCGCGCCAGGCCGGGACCGGTGGCCCGGCGACCGGGTCCGCCGCCGGCAGGCCGTCCCCCGGCGGCGCCGTGGTCGTGAGCGCTGCTCCGTCCATTTCGGGCATCACACGAAGTCGTCGTCGGCGGTGTGGGAGGTGACCCCGTCGGGCAGGTCCTCCTTGTCGGGCAGCTTGATCCCCGATTCGCCATGGGACAGGCTGCGCCCGGACTCGAGCACGCTCGAGATCATGATCTCGGCCATGGCGGTGATCGCCTTGGCGGCGTCCTCGCCCTTTTCCATCAGGTACATCTGCATCTGCTTCCCGCCGGTCGACGGGTGGATCAGGGACTGCAGGACGCGCGCGTCGGCGTCGTCGACGCCGAAGGCGATGACGTTCGGGTAGGCGGTGTCCCCGACGAGGTCGGCGAACGCCGCCTGCCACTCGGCCGGCGGGTCGGTCGGTGCGCCGTCCGACAGGAAGAACACCGCGGGCCGGTGCACCTTGAAGCCGTCTCCCTTCAGCTGCTTGATGTTCGCCGCGATCGTCGAGCGCAGCAGCCGGAAGGCGGCGACGTAGGACGTGCCGCCCCGCGGCTTGACGACCGGCATCGACAGGCCCGGGTCCAGGAGGTCGCACAGGGGCAGCGGCACCTGGGCGTCGTCGGCGAAGTCCACGAGCGCGATCCGGACCTTGTCCGACAGGATCGGGTTCTGCGCGAGGGCGTCCCGGACCTGGACGATGATCCGGTTGGCGGAGTCGATCTTCTTGCCCGACATCGAATAGGACGCGTCGATGACGATGTAGAACGGCAGCAGCTTGGCGCCGTGCGCTTCCATGGTGGTGGTTTCCTTTCGCGATCAGGAGTGCGGGACGGCGGTGCCGTTGTGCGGCACCGGGTTCGGTGGCGCACCGGCGTCGGCCTTGAACTGCTGGTAGCTCTGGCCGGTGCTCACCCGGTGCCGCCCGGCGCCGGCCGCGACCGGCGGCTTCAGCGGCCCCAGCGGCACGGTCTTGGCGACGGACGGCGCGGCGGGTGGTGGCGGCGCGGCCGCCGGTTCCGGCTCCCCGGAATTGGCCCGGTACCACCGCTTGAGCTCCTCGTCGCTGCGGCTCTTCGCGATCCGGCCCCAGGTCTCGATCGCGTCCTTGGCGATCTCCGCCTGCTGGTCCACCAGCAGCTTGTTGGCCAGCTTCGCCTGCTGGAGCTGCTGGTCCTGGAGGTCCTGTTCGATCTCCAGCGTCATGTCGGTGCGGCCGCCGGCCCGCTTCTCGAGGGTCTTTTCCTCCTTGGCCAGCAGCTTGTCGTACAACGTCGGCTCTCCGGCGAGCGACAGGAGCTTGACCACCACCGGCAGGATCTCGATCAGCAGGAACAGCAGCGCCAGCGCCAGCTTGGCCAGCTGCATCTGCGAGCTGCCCTGGGTCAGCCGGTCGAGTGCCTCCATCCGGGCGAGCAGGCCGTCGTTGCCCAGTTCGCCGCGGTCGAGCCGGCCCTGGGCCTCGGTGCGCGCCTTCTTGCGCTCCTCGAGCCGGGGCACGAGGGTCGAGAGCTCGGTCTGGGCGGCCTTCGCGTTCGAGGCGGCGCCGCCGGCGATCTTGTCCTGCGCCTTCGTCTCGGCGTCGTGCAGCTGCGAGTTGGCCGCGTCCAGGTCGCCCTTCGCCTGGTCCGCCTTCGCCTTCGCCTCCAGGTACGCCTGGCCGACCCCGGGGTGGTGGGTACCGCAGCTGCCCACCAGCTCGCACTGGGCATCGGCCGCGGCCTTGTCGTAGGCCTGCTGGGCCGCGGTGACCCGCTGCTGCGCGGCCACGACGTCGGCGTCCCCGCTGACGCTGGGCCGGCTCTGCCCCGAAGCGACGGCCTGGAGCTCGTCGGCCTTCTTCTGCATCGTGTCGATGTCGGCGAACTGCCGGTTCAGCTTTTCCTGCGCCGCGATCAGGTTGTCCGAGTGCATGACCTGGATCTCGTTGGCGATCTCCGGCTCGAAGATCCGCAGCACGAGGGGCATCGAGACGACCGTCCCGATCACGACGGCGAGCAGCAGCCGCGGCACGGCGGCGCCCAGGTTGCGCAGCCAGCCGGACTGGCGCCGGATGTTGACGATCAGCATCCGGTCGAGGTTCAGGATGACCACGGCCCAGAGCAGGCCGGCCGGCGCGGCGATCGCCGGGGGCAGCTTGAGGGTGCTGCTGAGCGCGAACGCGGCGGACACGCCGGCGACCCCGGCGGTCGTCAGCAGCACCCCGCCCATCGCGGAGTACTTGATCCGGTCGGTCCGCGCCTTGGCGAGCACGTCCGGCTGGGCTCCCGCCAGGCGGGCCAAGGGGTAACGGAGGCGCCGAGCCGGACGGCGCGCGGGGCTGGTCATGGGTGCACTTCCTGGTCGGCTTGGTCGTCGACGGCGTCGTGAGCGGCGAAGAACGCCGTGAGGTCCAGCGGAACGGCGGACCGGCCGGTCCCGAAGAGCGGCGGCGGGGCCGGCAGCGCCACGGGGTCGGGCGGCGCCGGGCTGTCCGGCGCGGCCCACGCGTCGACGGCGTTCGCCATCGGCGGCAGCGGCACGGGTGCGCCGCGGGGGAACTCCGGGAGCACCCGGCCCACGGGTGGCAGGTGCGGCGGGCTCAGCCGGGGCAGGTCCAGCTGGGGCATCGGCACCGGCAGGTCGTGGAACGACGGGACGTCGAAGACGGCGACCGGGTCGGTCAGCACCGTCGCCTCGCCCAGCTGGTTCCGCGCGGTCACGGTGATCCGGCCGGTGCGGGCGGGGTGGAGGACGATCGTGCCCGTCCCGGCGGCGCCCGGCACCGAGGTGCCGGGAACGCCGGGACCGGTCGCCTCGACCGTCGTCGCCTCCGCCGCCGACCAGGTGATCGTGAGCGGCTCGCCCGCCGCGACGATGGTCCGGTCGAGGTCGACCCGCTCGAGGGTCGGCGGCGCGAGCGCCTCGCCGAGCGCGCGGCGCAGGTAGCGGTGCCACTCCTCGGCGGACGGCCGGTCGGCGGGGTCGCCGCGCAGCGCCGTCGTGAGCAGCTGCAGGCCGTGGACGTCGAGCACCCCGCGCGCCTGGTTCGGGTCGCGGTTGACCGAGCTGTTGCGGTCCGGGGTCAGGCAGCGCAGCACGAAGAGCCCGAGCTTGTAGAGATCGGTCGCCCGGGTCAGCACTTCGCTGCCCTCCGGCGGATCCCAGTCCGGGGCGTTGAGCTGCGGCGCCACTTCACCCACCCGCCGGACGGCGTCGCAGTCGACGAACATCACCGTCGGGTCGGCACCGAGGCGGAACACCGCGTTGCGCGCGTTGATGTCGCCGAACGTCACGCTCAGCTCGCCGTGGAGGAACGCGAGCGTGGCGGCGAAATCACGGCAGATCGTCAGCCGCTCGTCGGGGGTCGGGGTCGGCGTGCCGAGGCGCACGGCGAGGTCGGGCGCGATGAAGAGGAACTGGACTTCGCGCGGTTTGGTTTCGACGGCGCCACTCGGCAGCCGCAGGTTGTGCATGAAGGAGTCCGGGATCCGGCGCAGGATCAGGCCGAGCAGCGTGCCGTCGCGGTCGACGACCTGCCGCACCGGCCAGGTGGTGGACGCGTCGAGGCGGCCGGCCTTGGCGGGGTCGGCGGCCAGCAGCCGCGACCGCAGGTTGATGATCTTGCCCATCCCCTGCGGCGGCGCCTTGCCGGGCTTGTACTGCTTGTACACCAGCGGGCCGGGCACGTCGGGCAGGCTCAGCCGCGGCGCGTCGTAGATGTGCGCCTGCCCGCCGGAACCCAGCTTGGCGCCCAGCTTGCCGAGTGCGCCGAGAGGCAGGTCAGCGTCGGGTGGGGTCACCAAAGGACACCGCCCGCGAAGACGCCGATCGCCAGGCCCAGCAGCAGGACCGCGACCAGGACGACGCGGCTGCCGCGCGCCGGGACGGGCAGACCGACCCGGCCGAGGATCCGCGCGAAGCGACCGGGCGCGGCCGGCGGTTCGGCCGTCTCCTGCTCGGTCAGCCACCGGCCGGCCAGCACGTCCGCCAGCTCGAAGCCGAACCCCCCGCGGGCGACGGCACGGACGACGTCGGTGACCCGCGATTCCGCGGCGATCCGGCGCGCGTCGTCGCGAGCGGCTTCGGTCTCCCGGCCCGGGCGGGTCGCGCCGAACGCCACCGCGGCGACCCGGTCGAAGAGGGCGTCACGCAGCTCGGCGGGCACGCGCCGCCGGATGGCCGCGGCCGCCCAGCCCTGGTTCTCCAGCGCCCTGCGGACGTCGTCGCGGTCGTCGATGCCCGCCGTCTCGTATTCCAGCTCCACCAGCGCGCTGTCGACCGCCCGGAAATCGCGGGCGGTGACCAGGACGCGGACGAGCTCGGTCCACCGGGCGAAGGTCAGCGTGGACCGGAGCACCGGTTCGGGAGCCGGTGCCGAAGCGACCACCGGTGCCACGGGCCCGGCCATGGCGGGCACGGGTGCGGGCGGGGCCAGCACCGCGGGCGTCAGGGCGGCACCCGGCGGCTCGACGCCGTATTCATAGCGGTAGACCAGCGCATTCGCCCGGTATTCGTTGTGCGGGCTCGCTCCTTGACCACGGTTCAAGTCGATGACGATGGTTCCCGTCGTTCCGGCCGGCTCCGGCGGCGACTCGAAGAATGTGATATCGAGGCCGCTGTTCACCACACCGTCGTCATGGGTGGCGAAAGTCCACCTGCGCGACGGCAACTCGGGCGCGGCGATTTCGCGCAAAGCCCACAGGATCGCGGTCCGGTCCTCGGGCGGGCAGCCGACGAAACCGATCGGGCCGGCCGGTGCCTGCAGCAGCCAGGCGAGCGAATGCGCGAGCAGATCGGCCTGCGCCAGTGCGCGGGCCCGGAACCGCTCGGGCGCGTCCGGTTCCCGCAGCTCACCGGCCAGCAGCGTCGGCAGCCGCCGGTCGGCGGGTGTCCCGGCCGGGCGGTCCGGCCAGTTCGCGGTGGACAGTGCGAGCTCCGCGGTCACGGTGTTTTCCTCGCCCAGCAACGCGTGCGTTTCGACGACGCCGGGCCGCTGCGGGTCCCACGTGCGGTACAGCACCGCGGCGAACCCGCCGGGGAAGACCACGTAGGTCAGTGCGCGCACCGGCGACGCCGGGCTGATCGTCCCGGCGAAACTCAGGTGCGGCTGCACGAGACCGAGCCACCCGGCTTCCGCCTCGGGCCCGTCGAGCGAAGACGCCACCACCGAGACCGCGCCGTCGGCGGTGACCTGGAACAACGCCTGCGCCACCGCGGTCGCGACCGTTTCGGTGCTCGTCATCAGTGTCCTCCGGACGGGTTCGGGCGATTTCGCGACCGGCCGGGCCGACGCACGACGGGCAACGCCTCCGTTCATTCGTTCCGGCCGGTATTGCCGTTACCCGTCCGGTCGCGAAAACACTAAGTCGTTGCTCAAGTGCCATTCTGACGGACGACCAATGAGCCGGGGGCCGGAATATCGGACAGAAAGATGACAATTGCCGGCGTTCTCGTCACGCAGGCACCCCCGAGTCCGTCAGGATGCTGCCGTATCGAATACAGAGCCGGAGGAAGGATCGGATGGCCGAGCCCGACGCGACGCCCCGGGGCACCGCCGCGGCCGGATCCGGGGTCACCCGCCACGAGGAGGCCGCGAGCGCACCCCACGCCACCCGCCGCGAAACCGCACCCGGCGCCGGACCGAACCCGACCCGCCGCGAGCACCCCGCGGGCCCGAACGCCACCCGCCGCGAAGACAGCGATGCCCGGCCCCACGCCACCCGGCGCGAAGACGGCACGCCGGCTCGCCCGTGGTCCGGGCGGTCCGCCGACACGCTCCCGGCCGAGCTGGCCGCCCGGCTCGGCGGCTTCGAGCCGCTGCCCGGGTCCGGCGGCGAGGCGGAGCTGGCGAAGGTGACCGACTCCGCGCACCCCGGGGCGGAACTGGTGCTCAAGGTGTACTACCCGCACATCAAGCCGGACGCCGACGTGTGGGCCCAGCTCGCCTCGATCCGGTCGAAGCACGTCGTGCGGGTCGTGGAGACCGGGACCCTCGAAGGCGGCCGCTTCTTCGAGCTGATGGAGTACCTGCCCGCCGGGAACCTGCGCGACGCCGGCGCCGGGAAGCACGCGTTCGACACCGCGAGCGTCACCGAGATCGTCCGGCAGCTCGCCGAGGGCTTGGAGGCACTGCACTCGCGGCGGATCACCCACCGCGACCTCAAACCGGACAACATCCTCATCCGCGGCCGCAGCCCGAAGATCGAACTGGTGCTGGCCGACTTCGGCCTGAGCCGCCGGCTCAACGCGACCGCGCACTTCACGAGCGTGGCGCGGACCCCGGCCTACTCCGCCCCGGAAACCGGTGTCGGGCACGTCTCGCCCGCCCTGGACTGGTGGTCTCTGGGCATCGTGGTCCTCGAGCTGGTGACCGGGCAGCAGCCGTTCCACGGGCTCGACGACCTGATGATCCAGAAGTTCGTCACGACGAAGCCGGTCCCGGTCGACGCGATCACCGACCCGCGGCTCAACCGGCTCTGCGCCGGCCTGCTGGTCTCCGACGAGGGAAAGCGCTGGAGCGGGACGGAAGTCCGCGAGTGGCTCGCCGGCGGCTCCCCGGCCGTACCCGACCGGCGGGTGCCCGTCGACGCGACCGAGTTCGAGTTCGGCGGGCAGCGGTTCCGCGATCCCGCGAGCCTCGCGGTCGCAATGGCCCGGAACTGGCGCCTCGCGGCGGGCCGGTACGGCATCTCGCCGAGTCCGTCGTGGACGGCGCTCACGCAGTGGCTGCACCAGTTCGACAACCCGGACCAGTACCCGGTCGGCGTGGTCGAGGACCGCCTCGACCTGCTCGGCCGCCTCGAGCAGAGCGACGAGAAACCGAACGCGAAGCTGCTGCGGCTGCTGGGCGGGCTCAATCCGCAGCAGCCACCGATCTACCGCCAGGCCCACATCGACCAGCCGAAGCTGCGGCAGCTGGCGCGGCGGGCGCAGGACGGGCCGGACGGGGACGCCGGTACCGAGCAGGCCCGCGAGATCGTCGACGAGCTCTGGGAAGGCCGCTTGCTGGACGTGCTCGCCGGGTTCGAAGGCGCGGCCGAGCTGGCCGGGGTGGCCGCTCGGTGGACCGCCGCCGTCGGCGAGCTCCGCACGGCCGTCGCGACGCTCAAGCGCAACCCTCGGCTGGCGGACGTTTTCCGGACGACGAAGCACCGGTCCGTCGCGCGGGCCGCGATGCTCGAGCTCGCGGCCGGCGCGCCGCGCGGGGACGACTGGCTGCGCGAACTCGACGGCCGCGCGCGGCGGCTCCCGGTACCCGTGGACTGGTTCACCGACCTGCTTCGCTGGGCCGGCCGCGATCCGGCCCGCGCCTACGCGGGCCTGTTCGTCTCGGGCCTCGCCCAGGCCGAGGCGCAGCAGGTGATGATCGCCCGGCAGCGGGCCGCGCAGGCCGAGCAGGCCCGCCAGGCGGCGTGGGCCGGTCGCGAACAGCGTCGCGAAGCAGGCCGTGGCAGCGCGCTGGGCCGTGCCTTCGCGGGTGCCGCGGTGCTGGGCGGGCTCTGGCTGGTGGTGCTGATGTTCTCCGCGAAGACGGCCGCCCTCGCGCTGGTGATCTTCCCGGTGGCCACCCACTTCGCGGCCGAAGCGGTCCTGGCGCACGCGATGGCCGCCGACTACCACCCGCGGTATTCCCTGTGGCAGGCGTTCCAGGTGGCGCTGGGCCGGATCGGCGGCCGGCTGCGCGGCGCGCCCCGGTTCTGGGCCATCGGCATCATCGTGACGCTGGTGGCGCTCGCGTTCCTGCCCTGGCTGGTCCCCCTGGCGGCGATCGCCGCCACGATCGCGCACGTCACCTGGGCGACCGGGCGGTTCCGCCGATGGTCGGCAGCGCACGAAGAAGAACGCCGGACGGCGTTGACCCGATGACGGCGCAAACGAACAGAGGTACGCGATGAGTGGCGAAGGCATGATCGGCGTCGCGGTGGTGGCGGTGGTCGGCGGCTCGGTCTGGCTGGCCGCGCGCGGGGTCCAGGCCGGGGTGCTGGTCGCGGCCCGGTCGGTGGACCTGCTGGGCGCCGGCCTCACCAAGGTCGGCGACCGGGCCGAGCGGAACCGGGCCGAGTGGGAGGCCGGGAACGCGGCGCTGCTGGTGTGGGAATCCGCCGCCCGCCGCGTGATCGACCTCAACGCGCGGATCGAGGTACTGCACCGGCACGCTCCCGCGGACCTGGCGGCCGGGCTGCCGCAGCCGCTCCGGCCGTGCGCGGAGTCGCCCGCGCAGCTGGACGCCTGGTGCGCCGCGACCCGCACGGAGCTCGACCGCTTCGAGCGGGAACTGCGGCAGCGCACCGAGGTCGCCGTGCTGGCGGTGCTGCGGCACACCGTCGACCTCGAGCGGCCGGTCACCGCGCAGGAGGCGTTCGACAAGTACCACGAGGCGATGGCGCAGAAGCCCGCTCAGCAGCGCACGACACCGCCCAGCGCGCTCGCCGCCGTGACCCGCATCCTCGGCAGGCTCACCCCCGACGCCTCCGCCGAGGACCGGGCGGACGTGCTCGCGGCCGCCGCGCAGGTCGCCGTGCCCCGGCCCGACGTCGATCACGACACGTTGCTCGACGAGCTCCGGCTGCGGGTCCAGCGGGCCGACGCGCGGGCCCGCGCCCGCCGGGCCGAGGCGGTTTCGGCCGCCCGGCTGCTGCAGGCGATCCCGGCCTCGCCCGATCCGGAGCTGGCCGCGGTGCGCACCGAGCTGGAATCGGCGGTGGCAGGGCGCCGGGCACTCGACGCGGGCCTGCAGGCCCGGGCCGCGCAGGCCGCCGAGCACGTCCGCCGCGAGCTCGAGCACAGTTATGTGCGGGCCTCGGTCGCGGACACCCTGGCCGGCCTCGGGTACACCGTCGACGAAGGCTTCGCGACCGTGACCGGCAACCCGGACCGGCTGCGCCTGGTCCGCCCAGACTGGCAGCGGCACGCCGTGCAGCTGGTGATCAACCAGGACGAGGTGCGCGCCGCGGTCATCCGGCTCGAAGACCGGCCCGGTGCCGACGCCCGCCGGGAAGACGCCGAGCGGGAAGAGGAGTGGTGCGACACCCTCGGCAAGCTCCGCACCGCCCTCGACGGCTCCGGCATGCACGTCGTCGAACGACATCTGGTGCCACCCGGCGAACGGGTGGTCCCGGTGGCCAAGCGCGTCGCCCGGCGGGACGACGAGCGCGAGCAGATCCGGCGGGAGCACAACCGGTGACCGACCAGCCGACGGGCCCCGAGCTGCCCGCCTTCGTCCGCGAGATCGACTCGACGCTCGCGGTCCACTCCCAGTACGTCCTGCACGACAACATCCGGGACGTCTTCCTGCGGCGCCCGCCGGGCCGTCCGCCCCAGCTGGTGCCGCTGCGGCAGCTGCTGTGGCAGGTCTTCGACCGCAGCGGATACGAGTTCCTCCTGGTGTACGACCAGGTCGACGGGCTGTCCGTGTACCCGTCGACCGACGACGACCGCGGGAGGCAGGCCACCGAAGCCGCCCGGCGGGTGCTCGGGGAAGACGTCACGAAGGGGCAGCCGCCGTCCATGGACCGGTTGCCGCGCTACCTCGCCGCGGTCACCGATCCCCGCAAGGGCCGGGCGGCCTGCCTGATCGACTACGGCTCGCGGCTCGCCGTCGACGTGTCCCGGCTGGACGCCGCCGAGCGCGACTTCTTCCTGTTCTGCCTCAAGCTTTCGCGCACCGCCGCGCCGGGCCCGGGGCCGAGCCACCGGCCGAGCCCGCTGTACAACCCGATTTTGTGGCTGGTCGACCGGGAGCTGGACCTGCCGGTCTGGCTCACCGCCGACAACGAGCGGTTCCGGGTGATCGGGCTCCCGCGCCCCGACCTCGGCGACCGCGAGGACACCGCCCGGCTGCTCGGGCCGTCCCTCGGCAGCGCCGGCGATCCGGACGCGGCCGAGCGGTACCACGCGTTCGCCGAACGCTCGGAAGGGCTGACGCTGCGGGACATGTCCGGGGTGACCCGGCTGGCGCGCGACCGCGGGCTCCGGCTGTCCGACCTGCCCGACGCCGTGCGGGTGTACAAGCTCGGAGTGCTGGACAACCCCTGGCGGCGGAGTTTCCTCCACAAGCGCATCGCCGACGGCGAAAAGAGCGTGTCCGAGAAGGTCATCGGCCAGGAGCACCCGGTCCGCAAGACGCTCGACATCCTCAAGCGCGCCGCGCTCGGGCTGTCCGGGGCCCAGGCCCGGGTTTCCTCGAACCGGCCGCGGGGCGTGCTGTTCTTCGCCGGCCCGACCGGCGTCGGCAAGACCGAGCTCGCGAAGGCCGTGGCCTCGCTCGTGTTCGGGGACGAAAGCGCCTACCTCCGGTTCGACATGAGCGAGTTCTCCGCCGAGCACTCCGGTGACCGGCTGATCGGTGCGCCACCCGGCTACGTCGGGTACGAGGTGGGCGGCGAGCTGACCAACGCCGTGCGCCGGCAGCCGTTCCGGGTGATCCTCTTCGACGAGATCGAGAAGGCGCACGCGCGCATCCTCGACAAGTTCCTGCAGATCCTCGAGGACGGCAGGCTCAGCGACGGCCGGGGCGCGACCACGTACTTCTCCGAGTGCGTGCTCATCTTCACCTCGAATCTCGGCGTGAGCACGGTCGATCCCGCGACCGGCAGGCGGGAACCGAACATCTCCCCGGACGACCCCTACGAGGTGGTGGAGACGAAGGTGCGGGCGGCCATCGCCGACCACTTCACCACCGCGCTCTCGCGCCCGGAGCTGCTCAACCGGTTCGGCGACAACATCGTGGTGTTCGGCTTCATCTCCCCCGCGGCGGCCGCCGAGATCTTCGGCCAGCAGCTGGACAACATCCTTCGCCGGGTGCTCGAGGAGCAGGGGGTGACGGTCGACGTCGCCGGCCCGGCGCGGGAGCGGCTCCGCGAGTGGTGCACGGCGGACCTGGCCAACGGCGGCCGTGGCATCGGCACCGCTCTGGAGTCGTTCCTGATCAACCCGCTCGCCCGGGAACTGTTCGACGGCAACCACACGCCGGGCACCACGGTCACGATCGCCGGCGTGTCCCGGCACGGCCCCGACGTGGAACTGGAGCTGGTATGACCGCGATCCGGATCAACCGGATGCACCACCCGCTCACGGTGCTCGGGCACGGCGTCCGGGCCGGGATCTGGCTGCAGGGCTGCACGATCGGCTGCGCCGGCTGCGCGTCCCGCGACACGTGGGATCCCCGCGGGGGCGAGGAGGTCGACGTCGCGGCCGTCGTGCGCTGGCTCGGCTCGCTCGACGGGGCGATCGACGGGGTCACGGTGTCCGGTGGCGAGCCCTTCCAGCAGCCACTCGCCCTGGCCGCCCTGCTCGCCGAACTGGACGACTGGCGCCGCGGGCGCGACCGCCCGGTCGACCTGCTCGTCTTCTCCGGCTACACCCACGCCCGGCTGGCGGCCCGGCCCGACTGCGCCGACGCACTGAGCCGCTGCGACGCGGTCGTGGCCGGGCCGTACGTGGAGAACCGCAACCGCGGCACCGCACTGCGCGGCTCGGACAACCAGGAGATCGTCGCCCTCACCCCGCTCGGTGCCGAGCGCTACGGCGGGTCCGCTGCGTCGCCGGCGCCGGCCATGCAGCTGTCCACGGACGCGGACGTCGTCCGGCTGATCGGCATCCCCCGCCGCGGTGACCTCGACCGGCTGCGCGCCGGGCTGGCCGCGCGGGGCATCACCTCGGAGGCCGTCACGTGGCTGGCGTGATCTGCCCGGTGTGCCACACCGGCAACACCGACGACGAAGCCCTGTGCAAGACCTGCGGCATGTTGCTCGCCGAGGCGGAGGAACCGCGGTCCGCCGAACCCGGCCGGCCGGCGCCCGTCCCGGACCGGGCCCCCGCTTCGCCCGCGGCGAAGTGCCCGGCGTGCCGAGCCGAGATCCCCGATCCGGCGAACCTGGTGTGCGTCGAATGCCTGGAGCCGCTGGCGGCCCAGGCCGCGCCCGCCGCGCCGGCCCGCACCCGGCGGGGCGGGGCGGCGCTGCGGCTGGTGTTCGCCGGGCAAGCGGTCGACGTCCCGCAGCCGGGTTCGGTCCTGCTGGGCCGGGATCCCGGGCTGTCCCCGGTGGCGGGGCTGTTCGCCCGGCACGACAACGTTTCCCGGCGGCACGCGAGCGTCGGCGTCGAAACCGACGGCCGCGGCTGGGTGCGGGACGAGCACTCGACGAACGGCACGTTCGTCAACAACACCCCGGTGCCCGCCGGGCAGACCGCCCCCCTGGCCGACGGCGACCGGCTCCGCATCGCCTCCGACGTCGTCGCCGTCGTGGAGTTCGCGCCGTGACTTCGGCGAGTGCCGGGGCCCGCGCCGTCCGGGTCACAATGATGACCCACCGCGGCGCCGTGCGGGAGGCCAACGAAGACGCTCTCGTGGTCGGCGGTTTCACCGCCTGCGGCGTCAGCCTCTCCGACCCGGTCACGCACGAACTCCCGCTGGCGGCGCCGGTCGTCGTCGCCGTCGCCGACGGGATGGGCGGCCACGCGGCGGGAGAAGTCGCGTCCGCGCACGCGGTGCGCACGCTCGCGGCCACCGCGCCCCGGGACGAACCCGGGATCGAAGCGGCGCTGGAGCGGATCGACGCCGACCTGCTCGCCATGGGCCGCGCCGATCCGGGCGTGACCGGGCTGGGCACCACGGTCGCGGGCGTCCTGCTGCACCCCGGCGGCGGCGTGCACTTCGGGGTCGGCGATTCGCGCGTGTACGTCGAAAGCGGCGGCTACCTGGCCCAGGTGTCCACCGACGACCGGGGCCCGCTCGGCGGGCTCTCCCGGTGCCTCGGCGGGCGGACCGACGGCACTGCGCTGACCACGACCGTGGGGCGGCTGGCCGGCGCCGACCGGCTGCTGGTGTGTTCGGACGGGCTGAGCGACCTGGTGGAGCACGGGACGATCGAGGAACTGCTCGGCGGCCCGAGCGGGCCGGCCCGGGTCGTCAAGTCCCTGTGGGCCGCCGCGATGAACGGTTCCGGGCGGGACAACATCACCATCGCGCTCGTCGAATTCTTCGACAACTGAGCCGATTATCGAGCCACCGATCGTCGATTCTTTCGATTATTCGATTGCTTCGATCACCGATCTTCAGCGCCGAAAACATTGGCGCCGGCGGGAGGATTGACGAGCAGTATCGGGCATGTTGGAATATGTCCACCCAGTGTCATGAGAGGTATCCACCATGACTTCGAGAGCAATGAAGCTCTTCCTTGCCGCCGCACTGACCGTCGCCGGGAGCGTCCCCGGATTCACTCCCGCCGCCGCCACCGTTCAGCTGAACGCCGCACAGATCGTCGCCGACATGGGCGCCGGGTGGAATCTGGGGAATCAGCTGGAAGCCAACAGCAACGGTGTTCCCAGTGAAACCGCCTGGGGCCAGCCGACGGTGACGCAGGCGCTCATCGACAAGGTCAAGGCCGCCGGGTTCAGGACCATCCGGATACCCATCTCCTACCTCGGCTACGTCGGCGCCGGGCCGGGCTACCAGATCAACCCGGCCTGGCTGAACCGGATCCAGCAGGTCGTCGACTACGCCTACCAGCGCGGTCTGTACGTGCTGATCAACATGCACGGCGACGGCTACAAGACCATCACCGGCTCCTGGCTGATCTGCGACGCCGGCAACCAGGCCACCGTCAAGGCCAAGTACCAGAAGGTCTGGCAGCAGGTCGCGACCCGGTTCGCCGGCTACGACCAGCACCTGGTCATGGAGGCCATGAACGAGGAGTTCGACGGCCAGTACGGCACCCCGACGCAGCCGTGCCACTCGAACATCAACGCCTACGACCAGATCTTCGTCGACACCGTGCGCAGGACCGGCGGGAACAACAGTTCACGCTGGCTGCTCGTCGCCGGCTGGAACACCAACATCGACTACACCACCGGCAACTACGGCTTCACGATGCCGACCGACCAGTTCCGTTCGCCGTCGATTCCGGCAGCCGAAAAACGGATCATGATTTCCGTGCACTACTACAGCCCGTGGGACTTCGCCGGTGAAGAAAACGGCAACATCACGCAGTGGGGCCGGGGCACGACCAATCCGTCGAAAAGGTCGACCTGGGGACAGGAAGACTACCTCGACGCCCAGCTGAAAGCGGTGCGCGACGTCTTCGTCTCGAAGGGCTATCCGGCCGTCGTCGGGGAATACGGGTCCGTCGACAAGTCCGCGTTCGATTCGGCGAACAACCGGTACCGGGCCGACTTCGCGCGCGCGGTCGTGTCGACGGCCAAGAAGTACGGCGCCGCCACCGTCTACTGGGACAACGGCAACAACGGCCAGTACGGCCTCGGCCTGTTCGACCGGCGGTCCACCACGGTGACCCACCAGGGCATCATCGACGCCATCCTGGGTGGCCTCGCCGGCCGGTGACCACCGCCGCCGCGCGCCGCGCTCAGGGCGTGCGGCGGCGCAGGGTCGCCGCCCCGAGCAGCAGCGCCAGGACCACGCAGCCGGCGATGATCCCGATGTTGCGGACCAGGGTGCCGTCGACCTCGGCCGAGCGGGTCACCTGCGTCAGCGCGTCCACGGCGTACGACAGCGGCAGCACGTCCGACACCGCGCCGAGCACCCAGCCCATTTCCCCGCGCGGCACGAACAGGCCACACAGCAGGAACTGCGGCAGCACGAACACCGGCAGGAACTGGATCGCCTGGAACTCGGTGCGGGCGAACGCGCTGACGAACAGGCCGAGCGCCGTGCCGAGCAGCGCGTCCAGCACCACGACGAGCAGCAGCACCCAGACCGACCCGGCGATGGCCAGCCCGAGCCAGGTCAGGGAGATCCCGGCCGCCACGACCACCTGCAGCGTCGCCAGCACGCCGAACGCCAGCGCGTACCCGAGGATCAGGTCCAGCTTGCCGATCGGCAGCGTCATCAGGCGCTCCAGCGTGCCCGTCGTGCGCTCGCGCAACGTCGTCACCGAGGTCAGCAGGAACATGATCGTGAACGGGAAGATCCCGAGCAGCGCCGGCGCGACCGCGCTGAACCGCTGCTCCGAATTGAGCACGTACCGCAGCAGGACCATCAGCACGCTCGGCACCGCGACGAGCAGCACCACCGTGCGCGGGTCGTGCCGCAGCTGGGTGAGGATCCGGCGGGTGGTGGCCAGCGCGTTCACCGCGCCGCCTCCGTCCGGCCCCGGATCAGGCGCAGGAACGCCTGCTCGAGGTCGGGCGCGCCGGTCCGCGCCCGCAGGGCCTCCGGGGTGCCGCGGGCCAGCACCCGGCCGCGGTGCAGCAGCAGGAGGTCGTCGCAGCGGGCGGCCTCGTCCATGACGTGGCTGGAGATCAGCAGCGTGACGCCGGTCGCGGCCAGGTCGTGGAACAGCTGCCAGAGCTCGTCGCGCAGCTCGGGGTCGGAGCCGACCGTCGGCTCGTCCAGCACCAGCAGCTCGGGGGTGCCCAGCAGCGCCACCGCCAGGTTGGCCCGGCCGCGCTGGCCGCCGGAGAGGCGGCCGACCAGGACGCGGGCCGAGGTCGTCAGCCCCGTTCGGGTGATCACCCGGTCCACATCCGCCGGTCGGGCGCCGAGCACCGCGGCGAAGTAGCGCAGGGCCTCGGTCACCGTCAGGTCCGCGTAGATCGCCGGGTCCTGGGTCGCGTAGCCGATCCGGCGCCGCAGCTCGGGGTGGCCGGCGGGCCGGCCCAGCACCTCCACGCGACCGGATTCGACCAGCTGGACGCCGACGATCGACCGCATCAAGGTGCTCTTGCCGCAGCCGTTCGGCCCGAGGAGGCCGGTCACCGTCCCGCGCCGCACGGTGAACCCGATTTCGCGCAGGACCTCTTCGCCGCCGCGGCGGACGCGCAACCCGTCCACGACGATCGCAAACTCGGCCACGGCGTCCTCCTTCCGCCCCGGACCACTCATGGTGAGTGCCGGTGCGGGTGGAGACAAGAGGCGGACGAGAGCGGGCAGATGCGCCGAGGGGGGAGGAGGCGCACCTGCCCGCAGGTGTGACGTTAGCGGAGTCTCCGTCAGTTCGCCGATCGAATGACCGGAACGGGGGTCAGCCGCACGTCTTGCCGTTCACCGCGAAGGCCGACGGGGGCGGGTTGCTGCCGGTGTAGCTGCCGTTGAAGCCGATCGAGACCGACTTGCCCGCGCCCACCGAAGCGTTCCACGGCATCGCCGTGGCGGTGACGTCCGCGCCCGACTGCGCCCAGGTCGCCGACCAGCCCTGGGTCACCTTCTGGTTACCCGGGAAGGTGAACTTCAGCACCCAGTTCGACCACGCCGTCGTCCCGGTGTTGGCCACCGTGACGGCGGCCGTGAAGCCACCGGACCAGCTGTTCGCCGTGTAGGTCACCGAGCAGCCGCCGCCCGAGGCGTCCGGCGGGGTCGTGAACTGCGTCGACACCGAATCCGGGCCGGTGAGGCCCGCGCCGTTGCGGGCCACCACGACCAGGGTGTAGGCGGTCGACGGCGAGAGCCCGGTCAGGGTCGCGGACGTCCCGGTGACGGTGGCGAGGACCTTGCGGGCCGTGCCGGTCACGCTGACGACGTCGTAGTTCTTGATCCCGCTCTCCGCGTCCGAGGACGCGGCCCAGGTCACCGTCGCCCCGGTGGCGGACACCGCGGACACGGCGGGCTTGCCGGCCGCGGCCGGGGCGGTCGTGTCCACCGCGGACGGCGACTTCTCCGCCGTCCAGTTCGCCAGCCAGGCCAGCGCCGAGTTCCAGTTGATGGCGACCTCGTTCACCGAGTACGCCTGGATGTCGTCGACGTAGCAGCGCTGGGGCGCGCAGCCGGCGAGCAGCCGGGCCGCGGTCGGGTCCTGCAGGCCGCTGTTGGGCCCGCCGGACAGCGCCCCGGGCGGCGCGATCGGCAGCGCCGGGTCCAGCTCGTGCGCCCAGAACCGGTGGTGCACGTTCTGCACGGCCTGGTCACCGTGGCCGGAAACGTAGGAGTAGTTCGCCGGGTTGCGGCCCAGCAGGTAGTCCATCGCCTGGAACGCGCCGTCGCGGTACTTGGCCTGCTTGGTGAAGTCGTAGGCCAGTGCGAGCACGACGCCGTTGTTGGCGACCAGGCCGTTGGAGCCCCACTCGTAGGTGCCGTCGGCGGTCCGGTAGGGCGCCGGGTAGCCCATGCCCGCCATCTGCGCGAGGTGGCTGTCGGCGGTGGTGGTGATCGCCGACTTGATCGCCGCGACGTCCGCCGCGGGCAGGTCGGTCGGCACCAGCGCGAGGGTGATGTCGCCGAGCGCGCCCGTCGAGCCCCAGTCGAAGCCGTGGGTGTTGAAGCTGACGCCGCGGTAGAGCGAGGAGCCGGTGACATCGGCGCGGTACGCGCTCTTCGCCGTCGTCGCGAACAGCTCCGCGGCCGCCCAGTAGAACTCGTCGGTCACGGTGTTGTCGCTGTAGGTCCCGCCGCCGGTGCCGTCATTGGGGTCGGCGAGCAGGTTCGGGTTGGCCTTGGCCGCGGCGTAGGCCTTCTCGGCCGCGGCGAGCAGCTTGGTCGAGTACGCCGGGTCGATCGTCCGCCACAGCCGGGAGGCCTGCGCCGCGACCGCGGCCATGTTCAGCGTCGCCGCCGTGCTCGGCGCGGAGAGCCGGCGCGGCTGGCTGTCCTGGTCGGGCCGGGTGGGCAGGCTGGTCCACGCCGCGTCGTGGATCTTGTGGTGCACCAGGCCCGCGTTCGGCTTGCCGTCGGGAACCTGCATCGACAGCAGGAAGTCGACCTCCCAGCGGGCCTCGTCGAGGATGTCGGGGACGCCGTTGGCCCGCTCCGGGATGGCCAGCTTGCCGTCGCCCAGCGCGCTCGCGTCGCCCAGCTTCAGCGCGCGCTCGTACTCGTCGAGCAGCTGCCAGGTCGCGATGCCGCCGTTGACGACGTACTTGCCGTGGTCACCCGCGTCGTACCAGCCGCCGCGCACGTCGAGCGTGTAGCCGCAGTTCAGGTCCGACCGGCAGGGCACGTTGTTGTCACCCTGGTTGGGCGCGACGTTGACGTGGCCCGCCGGGCGCGCGTAGTTCGCGCCGACGTACTGGGCGTCGATCGCGATCCCGCTGCGCTGGTGGTAGAAGAACGCCAGCGAGTCGTAGCGCAGCTTCTTCAGCCCGTCCGCGGAGATGTCGAACGGGAAGCTCGTCTCGGAACCGACGGCCAGGGTGTACCCGGTGCCCGCGGTGTCGTAGGCGGAGAAGTCGATGTCGTGGACGTTCTCGCCGGAGGCGGCGTCCACGCCGCGGGGGCGGGTCTGGCCGCTGGTCACCGCGGCGCCGGCGGCGTTGCGCAGCGTCCACGTCACCGGGCTCGCCGAACTGTTGATCACGGTGGCGTGCTTGGGCAGGCCGGGGGTGTAGCTCTCCTGGTTCACCCGGATGCCGCTCGTCGGCGGCAGGCCGCCGGGCGGGATCACGCCGCCGACCAGCGAGATGTTGTCCAGGCAGACGGTGTTGTTCGCGGCCTGGCCGCCGAACCAGAAGGCCAGCTGGCCGTTGCCGGCGGCCGGGAAGTCCAAAGTGGACGTGAAGGTGACGGTGAAGTGCTGGGTCGTGGGCGTGACCGTGAGGTCCGTGCGCGAGATCTGCCGGTAGGGCGAGACGGCCTCGCCGGGGACGGCGGAGATCTGCTGGGTGGTCGTCGCGTGCGCGTCGAACTTCAGCGTGTACTGCTGCCCCGCCTCGAACGGGACGCCGTTCTGGCCGACCAGGGCGTCGTAGCCGTTGGCCGTCCCGCCGGTGACGTCGGTGCAGAACTCGCCGCCGGTGACGCGGCCGGTGGTCCCGGCCCCGGCCCACCAGGGGTCGATCGTGCCACTGGCGAAGGTGCCGTTGAGGAGCCGCTCGTAGTCGGCGGCGGACGCGGGTACCGAACCCGCCGTCAGCCCGAGCGCCGTCACGGCCAGCAACACCAATCCAGCCCGGAATCTTCTAACCCGCATTCGCCATCTCCTCGTCGTCGAGCTCGGCGGAAGCTTTTCGGGGCTCCGGGTGGCGGAGCCCCCGGCCCGGGGCGGAGCCCCGGATGTCACTGCGGCAGTGGGAGCGCTCCCAGACAGGGGACTGTAATCATGCGCGTGCGGCTTTGGCAATGATCGCGGACGGAGGCTGGACGCGGTACGAACCTTCGTCTATACATACGTGGGCCACCGGGTCGGCCACAGCGAAACTTTCGGAAACTTCCCCCGCTGTCGGCGAAACCAAAAATGTTAACGCTAACTTCGGTTCCCCCGTCCGGAAAGGGGCAACGATGCCCGCTCGAACCCGTTCCCGGGTCCTGCACCTGCTCGCCGCGACGGCCGCCGCGCTGTCGTTGTCCACGGCCGTGCCGCCGGCCGCCGTCGCCGCACCCGGGAGCCCGGCGGTCACCCCGCCGCTGGGCTGGAACAGCTGGAACAGCTTCGGCTGCAACGTCTCCGAGTCCACCATCCACCAGGCCGCCGACGCCATGGTCTCCTCCGGCATGCGTGACGCGGGCTACCAGTACGTCGTCGTCGACGACTGCTGGTTCGACCCGCAGCGCGACGCCCAGGGCAACCTGCGCGGCAACGCGTCGAAGTTCCCCAGCGGCATGAAGGCCCTCGGTGACTACATCCACGCGCGCGGCCTGAAGTTCGGCATCTACCAGGTGCCCACCGACCGCACCTGCGCCCAGCGCGGCGGCACCTACCCCGGCTCGACCGGCAGCCAGGGCCACGAGGCCCAGGACGCCCGCACGTTCGCCTCCTGGGGCGTCGACTACCTCAAGTACGACTGGTGCTCCCCCGCCGGCACCCGCGACGAACAGGTCAGCCGCTTCGGCCTGATGCGCGACGCCCTGCGCGGCACCGGGCGGCCCATCGTCTACAGCATCAACCCCAACAGCTACCACGCCATCACCGGCGACAAGTACGACTGGGGCCAGGTCGCCGACCTGTGGCGCACCACCGAAGACCTGCTCGACATCTGGCAGAACGGCAACACCAACAGCTACCCGATGGGCGTCGGCAACGTCCTCGACGTCACCGCCCCGCTGGCCGCGCAGGCCGGTCCCGGGCACTGGAACGACCCGGACATGCTCGTCGTCGGCCGGCCCGGCCTGTCGCTGACCGAGTCCCGCGCCCACTTCGCCCTCTGGGCCCTGCTGGCCGCGCCGCTCATGGCGGGCAACGACATCCGCACGATGTCCGCGGACATCAGCGCGATCCTGCGCAACCCGCGGCTGCTGGCGGTCGACCAGGACCGCCTCGGCGCGGGCGGGCGCCGGGTCCGCGACGACGGCAACGTCGAGGTCTTCGCCAAGCCGCTGTCCGACGGATCCGTCGCGGTCGGACTGCTCAACCGGGGCAGCGCCACCACGACCATCAGCACCACCGCGGCCCAGATCGGGCTCGCCGGGACGTCGTTCACCCTGACCGACCTGTGGACCGGCGGCACGTCGGCGTCCGGCGGAACGATCAGCGCAAGTGTGGCCGCGCACGACGTCGCGGCCTACCGCGTCTCCGGCGGCACCCCGCTGGCCGCCACGACGTCACGGCTGCGCGGCACCGGCTCGAACCGCTGCCTCGACGTCGACAACGCCTCCACCGCCTCCGGCGCGGGAACGCTGCTCTGGGACTGCCAGACGGCCGCCAACCAGCTCTGGACCACCTGGGAGAACGGCGAAGTCCGCGTCTTCGGCGACAAGTGCCTCGACGGCGGCGCGAGTGGCGCCCAGGTGCTCAGCCGTTCGTGCACCGGGCAGAACAACCAGAAGTGGACGCTCGGTTCGGACGGCACGGTCCGCAATGTCCAATCAGGACTGTGCCTCGACGCCGAAGGGGCGGCGACGGCCAACGGGACCCACGCGATCCTGTGGTCCTGCAACGGCCAGGCGAACCAGAAGTGGAGCCGCGTCTGAGACTCTGTGAGACAGTTGACTCACAGTGGCGGGCGTGCCACCATGGCGTTCTATGAGACAGTGGTCTCATAGAACGCCATGGTGAGGAGCCGGTCGTTGTCCACGTGGTCACTCGTCTACGGAATGCTTTCCGCGTACTGCCTGGCCGGCTGCCTGATGGAGCACTTCGCCGTCTTTTCCGGGTGGCCGTCCGTCGGCGGCGGCGAGTTCCGGGCCGTGCAGACGACTCAGGGACACGGCAGCGGAATCGTCTACGTGGTCCCGAAGGTCCTGCTGACGGCAATGGTGATCGTCGTATTGGTCGCGGACACTCTTCCGGCGTGGCCGCTGTGGGGCGGCTTGGTGGCGTTGAGCGCGTCCTGGCTTTCGTTCGCGGTGATCCAGCTGCCGATCCAGCTGCACATCCGGGAAACGGCCGACCCCGCGGCCATCGGGCGGTTGCTGCGGACGGACTGGATTCGGGTTCTCGCGATGGTGGCGCACTTCGCTTTCGCCGTTACCGCCATCGCCATCGCGGGCTAGTTCCGGCCCCACGGCCGTTCAGCGGGCGGTGCTTGGGACGGGCGCGAGTGTCGGAAACTCCCGGTATCCGGCACCCGATCGCCCGTCTTTGCAGCACCGGGATTGCAGCCGGCGACAAGAATACCGGCTTCGGACGAGAACCTAGCGCCGCCAGGTGCCCACGCTGTCGACGAGCCGGGCGATCAGGTCGTCGGAAACCGGGCGGCGCTGGGTCGTCGCGCGGTAGACGATCGGGCCCACCAGCAGTGCCGTCAGGTCCTCCCGCTCGATGTCCGCCACCAGCTCGCCGGCCGCGATCGCCGCGCGGATGGCCTCCTGGAGGCGTTCCCCGATCGTGCGGACCGACTCCTCCTGCCGGTGCGCCGCCTCCGGATCCGCCAACGCGGCCTGCGCCAAGGTGAGCGACACCGCGGCGACGGCCGGGATCGCGAGCTCGTCGGCCATCCGCCGCAGCTGGCCGCACAGCCACGGCCGCAGCGGCGGCTGCGGGTCCTTGAACAGCGGCAGGTCCGCGCCGCCCATGGCGTCGAGCAGGAGCTGGTCGGCCCGAGGCCAGTGCCGGTACACCGTGGCGCGGCCGACCCCGGCTTCTTCGGCGACCCTCCGGTGCGTGACGGCGTCGAGCCCTTCGCCCGCCAGCAACCTCCGGGCCGCGGCGACCATCGCCGCCCGGCTGCGCGCCGCCCGCGGGTCGGTCGAATAGCTCACCGCCGCATCCTACGAGACCCCCGGCGGCCGGCCGGGCGCTTCCGCTCTCACCTGACCGAGGGACGCGGCGCCGGTAACGCCCGGGTGGTAACGGAGCGATAACGAGACACGGACCGTCCGACCGCAGGAGAACTTTCGCGTGGAAACACCGTGCCGAGGCCCCATCGACGTCACCCGGGTCACCGGGTTCGACAGCGGCACCGCCGACCCTGACGACCTTCGCCGCGCCGTCGCGGCATCACCCGGCTACACCCGCGCCGCCACCGAACAGCAGGCGGCGGTGCTGGACATCGTGCTGCGGGTGGGCACGACGCCCGTCCCGGAGCCGAGACGCCGCCGCGGGGTGGTCGGGCGCCTGCTCGGCCGCCGGTAGAGACGGCGAAAGCCGCGACCGGAGTTCCGGTCGCGGCTGTGACATCCGGGGCTTCGCCCCAGGGCCGGGGGCTTCGCCACCCGGACCCCCGAAAGCAAGTCGTGACACCCGGGGCTTCGCCCCAGGGCCGGGGGCTTCGCCACCCGGACCCCCGAAAGCAAGTCGTGACACCGGGGGCTTCGCCACCCGAACCCCCGCAAAGCGGCTTCTGCGCCGGGTGGGACCGGCCGGTGGCCGGCCCCACCCGTGCCGGCGTCGGCACCGGTCGCTGCGTGCCCGGAACGGGGAACCGGAGTGTGCAGCTCGCTCCCTGTTCCGGGCACGCCGCACGACTTCAGGCGCGGCGCCGGGTTCCGCGCCCCGGCCGGCTTCCGCACACACAACGGGCAGCCGCGGCGCGGGGACTCAGTGACCCTGGCTGGTGCCGCCGTCGGCGAGGCCGCCCGACGCGCAGTTCTCCGGGTTCTCGCCACTGGCCTCGTGCTCGCCCGGCGACAGGATCGGCACGCCGATGCCGTTGAGCGAGTTCTGGATCGGCACCTGGACACCGAGCACGTTGATGTTGTTGTCGCACACGCCGAGCACGGCGTTGACGTTGTGCAGCACGTCGGTGTTGTTCAGGTTGAGCAGACCGAGCTGCCCGGTGTGACCGCCGTGGTGGTCGTGGTCGAACGGCGTGTCGGCGGCCGCGATGCCACCGGTCAGGAAAGCGCCGGCGGCCATGGCGGCCGTGACGAATCCAACCTTCTTCAGCATTTGTTCTCCTCGATCGTTCAGTGCATCGGACAAGACGGCGGCGAGGTGTGTGTTCTCCGTCCCGCGTGAGGGAAACGTACTGAGACAATGGGACCAATTCCACCCCACGCCACCATCGGGTGCGCGGAAAAGCCGTTGACCGGGCCGTCATTGGCCCGATCGGGTCAGCGATGTTTACGAGCCAGAAAACCGTTTTCCGCAAACGGGCTTCATTCGCACACTCGTTCAGGCCGCAACCACCCGAAGAATCGCGGCGAAAACCCGGGCGCAGCCCTAAGATCAGTCGTACGGAACTCGTTCCCCTGACCCCGGGAACGGGTCTCCGGCTGGTGAACCGGCGAGGCGTGAACCCCTCAGCCGAGCCCGCAGCCGGGCGACGCCCGTCCTCGCCGGTTCCCAGCAGCCACCGTCTCGGCTATCCGGCCGCCGCGCCCAGCACGTGGCTGCAGAGCACGGCGCGGACCGCGCGTTCGACGTCCGCATCGGACAGTCCCGGTTCGGCGTCACTGCCGGCGGCCACGACGACCGTGGCCACGTCGCGGAGCTTGACGTTGCTCAGCTGCGACACGGTGACCAGCACGCCGAACGCCTCCGCGGCGGTGCAGCCGCGCAGGAGCATCACCATGCCCTTGGCCTGCTCGATCACCGGCTGGGACGACAGGGCCTCGCGCAGCTGCGCGTTTTCGGTCGCCGGGTCGGCGTCACCGGACACGGTCGTGCTCCCCTGCCTTCCTCCACCCGGTGCAACGCGAAAAGCCGCCGCACGGAAACAGCATCCGCGCGACGGCTTCCCACCGGGGTCGGTCAGTGGCCCTGGGCCGTCCCGCCGTCCGCGATGCTGCCGCTGGCGCAGTTCGACGGCGACGAGCCCTCGGCCTCGTGCGCTCCCGGCGACAGGATCGGGACGCCGACGCCCTGGGCGACGTCCTGCACCGGGACCTGCACCCCGAGCACGTTGACGTTGTCGTCGCAGACGCCGCCGACCAGGTTCACGTTGTGCAGCGCGTCGAGGCTCTGCACGTTGGCCAGACCGAACTGCTCGCTGTGGTCGGCCGGGTGCCCCTCGACGGTGATGCTGGTCGCCGAGGCCGAGCCACCGAAGGCGGCCAACCCGGCCGCCAGTGCGGTCGCGACGAATCCGAGCTGCTTGATCACGAAAAGAACTCCTCAACTACCCACCCCGGCCGGGGCGGTTCTTCACGGCGCGAGCCGAAGCCGCGCCATTCCGGAAATCATTTCTTTCCGCCGGAGCGGAAAGTTCAGTCGCCCTGGCTGGTGCCGCCGTCGGCGAGCCCGCTGGCGGCGCAGTTGTACGGCGACTCGCCCTCGGCCTCGCTCGCGCCCGGCGACAGGATCGGCACGCCGATGCCGTTGAGCGATTCCTGGACCGGAACCTGAACGCCGAGCACGTTGATGTTGTTGTGGCACAACCCGAGCGTGCCCTGCACGTTGTGCAGCGCGTCGGTGTTGTTCAGGTTCACCAGGCCGACCTGACCGGTGTGGTCGTAGCCGTAGTGGCCGTGGTGGTGGCCGTGCTCTTCGTCCGGCGTCCCGGCGGCCGCGATCCCGCCGGTGACGAAGGCCCCGGCCGCCATGGCGGCGGCGACGAAGCCGATTTTCTTCAGCATGGGTTCTCCTCGAAAAGACAATTGCTGGAGCAGCATTCAAGGCATTGTTCCGCCTCGGTGGGAAAAACCTACTGATGGGCCGCTGCGCATTCCAGCCGAGTTCACCGATCGTGTGGGGTGCGCAAACCCCTGACCGGGGTTCCTGTAGCTCGAACGGGTGGGTCGCCCCCGGGTGCCCGTGACTCCGCACGGAGAATGTCGCGGGCGAGCACCGAACCGTTACTACGCAACGTGTTCGCCGATCGAGACACTGCGGCGCGTCACACTTTGGGGTTGCTCACGGCCCGCGAATCCGTCGCGGAACGTGACGAATTCCGGAACCCCATCCTTCGAAAGTGAAGCCACTTCCGCGTTCCTACGCTTTGCCGGATCACCCGGTTCGCGGTGCGGGACGTGAGGAGTGGTTCGTGGTGGATTACGCGGTGCTCGTGGCGTCCGCGGTGCTCTACGCGGTGGGGATCGTCGCGCAGAGCGTCGCCGCGCGGCGGGCGGGCAACCGGCCGGGCGCGGGACTGGGGCTGCTGGCCCGGCTCGCCGCCGATCGCCTGTACCTGCTGGGTTTCGCCGGCCAGGCCGGCGGGTTCGCGCTCGCCTTCTTCGCGCGGGCTTCCCTGCCGCTGTACCTGGTCCAGGCCGCGTCGTCGTCGGCGATCGGGCTGGCGACCGCGTTCGGCGTCGTCGTCCTCGGCTGGCGGATCCGCACCGGGGAGGCGATGACGCTGGTGCTGCTGGCGTCCGGGCTGGTCGTGCTGGCCGGGTCGTCGTCGGCCTCGGTCGCGGCGGACCTCCCGCCCGCCGGGGTCGCCGCGCTGGCGGCCGTGGTGCTGGGGATCGGGCTGGCCATGGTCCCCGCGGGCCGGGCGGGGACGTTCCTGCCGGCCGCGGTCCTGTCCGGGCTCGCGTTCGCCGTCGTGGCGGTCGCCAGCCGGACGCTCGCCCACCTCGAGCTCGCCGCCCTGCCGGGAAATCCGCTGACCTGGCTGATGCTGGTGGCCGCCGTGCTCGGCCAGGCTTCGATGGCGTCCGCCCTGCAGCGCGGCCCGGCCGCGGCGGTCGTGGCCACCGCGGACGCGACCACGATCGTGCTCGCGTCGGTCACCGGCATCACCGCCCTCGGCGACCACGTCGTCGCCGGGCACGGGCCGTGGGTCGCCACCGGCCTCGCCGTGGTCGTGTGCGGTGTCCTGCTGCTGGGCGTGCAGTCGCGGACCACCGCGCCCGCCCTCGCCGGGGAGGCCGCGTGACGCCCCGGCCGCTCGCGAGCGTCTCGGTCGACCTCGACAACCTGTGGGCCTACCTCAAGACCCACGGTGATCCGAACTGGCGGGACCGGCCCAGCTTCCTGCCGTCCGCGGTGCCGCGGCTGCTGGAGATCCTCGGCGAACAGGGCCTGACGACGACGGTGTTCGTGGTCGGCGCCGACGTCGTCCGCGAGGACGGGGCCAAGGCGGTCGCCGAGATCGCCGCGGCCGGGCACGAGGTCGCGAACCACTCCTTCGGCCACGAACCCTGGCTGCACCGCTACTCCCGCGACCGCCTCGAAGACGAGCTCGGCCGCACCGAAGAAGCGATCGCCGCCGCGGGCGCGCCCCGGCCGAGCGGGTTCCGCGGCCCCGGCTACAGCGTCACCCGCGATCTCATCGAACTGCTCGCCGAGCGCGGTTACGCCTACGACGCCAGCACCCTGCCGACGTGGATCGGCCCGCTGGCCCGCGCGTACCACAACCGCACGGCGCAGACTCCCGACGAAGGGCTCGACGAGCTGTTCGGCGGTGTCTCGCGGGTGCTGGCACCGGTGCACGCCTACCGCTGGCAGACCTGCGCAGGCAGCACGCTGGTCGAGCTCCCGGTGACGACGATGCCGCTGCTGCGCACGCCGATCCACGGTTCGTACCTCCTGCAGCTGCACGCGATCTCCCCGCGGCTGGCCCGGGCGTACTTCCGGACGGCGTTGCGGCTCTGCCTCGCCCGCGGGGTCTCCCCGTCGCTGCTGCTGCACCCCACCGACGTCCTCGGCGCCGCCGACGCGCCCGGGATGGAGTTCTTCCCCGGGATGGCGGCACCGGGTGCGCGGAAGGTGGCCTGGCTCGGCTGGGTGCTTTCCGCGCTGCGCGAGCACTTCGACGTCGTCGGCACCGGGGAGTACGTCGGCCGGACGGCCGTGCGGCGGACCCGGCCGGTGACCAGACTGGACCTCGGCAGATGACCACTCACCGGGCCTTTCGAGGGTCCGGGTGGCGGAGCCCCCGGCCCGGGGCGGAGCCCCGGATGACACGGGTGGCCGTCGTCGAGCCTGCCCGGCGCGAAGACCTCGAAGCGACGCTGCTGAAGGTCCTCGCGTGCGCGACCGTCGCCTTGGCGCCGGTCGAGGGCTACCTGACGGCCGTGCAGAGCCAGCTCGGCAAGGCCGCGCCCGCGCTGCTCACCGTGGTCTGGCTCGTGGTGCGGCTCCGCCGGCGGCAGCCACCCCGCCCGACGCCGCTGCACGCGGTCCTGGCGCTGCTCGCCGTCGTGCTGGCGGCGACGGCGTCCGCGCACGCGGCGGGCGGGTTCACCGCCGAGTACACCGTGCGCTGGCTGCCGTTCCTGGTCGTCACCGCGGTGCTCGCGGACGTCGCGAGCCGCGAGGTCCCGATCCGGTGGCTGCTGCTCGCCGCGGCCGCGGGTGCCACCGTCGCCGGCGCGGGCGCCCTCTTCAGCCTGGTCGCCGAGGGCGAAGCCCGCGCGAGCGGGCCGCAACCGGACCCGAACGACCTGGCCTACTTCCTCGTCGCCGCGGTCCCCCTGCTCGCGGCGCTGCACCGCCGGGGCCGGGGGTTCCTCCTGACCGCCGCGGGCATCGTCCTGGTGGCCGGCGCGACGGCGACGTTCTCCCGCGGCGGCGCGCTCGGCCTGGCCGCCGCGGTCGGCTGGCTGCTGCTGCGCCGGGTGCTGCCGTGGCGGGTGCTCGCCGCCGCGGCCGTGGCGGTCGCCGGGCTGGGGCTGGGAGCGCTGCTGTTCGCCGGGCCGCAACTGGAGCGGGCGCTGCAGGAGAAGAGCTTCATCGCGGCGACCAATGTGGACACCCGGGAGCTGCGCTGGCAGGCGGCGGCCCGGATGCTGACCGGCCACCCGGTGCTGGGCGTCGGCCCCGGCGGGTTCCGCGAGCACTACGCCGCCGAGTCGCACAACGCCGAGGTCGACGAGCAGACCCCGGTGGCGCACAACATGTACCTCGAGGTCGCCGCGGAACTCGGCCTGCCCGGGTTCGCGCTGTTCGCCGGGGTGGTCGGCGTCGCCGCGGTGGCGAGCGAGCGGACGGTCCGGCGGGCCGGGCCGGGGCCGAGGCGGACGGAAGCGGTCGCGATCCAGGCGTCGCTGCTCGCCGTGCTGGTCACCTCGGCGTTCCTGTCCGAGCAGTACTACCTGCCGTTGTGGTCGCTGGCCGCGTTCGCCGTCGCGGCCGAAGCCCGGGTTCGAGAAGGAGAGGGAAGCGCCGATGCGGGTGCTGCACGTGATCAGTGAGATGGGGGCGGGCGGGGCGGAGACGCTCGTGGCCGGCATGGCGGTCCGCGGCGAGGAGTACGGCTGGGTGTCGGCCGTCGCGAGCGGCGGGGGTTTCCGCGCCGACGCGCTCGCCGCGGCCGGCGTGCCGACGTTCCCCGTGCCGCTCGCCCGCCGCAGCAAAGCGGGCGTGCTGAAGGCCGCCTGGGCGACCCGCCGGGCGATCCGGCGCTTCCGGCCCGATGTCGTGCTGGCCCACAACGTCGGCGCGAGCCTGGTGACGCGCCTCGCGGGACGGCGGCCGCTCACCGTCTTCCACGGCGTCGCGGACCACGACTACCCCGCCGCGGCCCGGATCCTGCGTCGCACGTCCGGCGCGGTCGTCGCGGTCTCGGAGGCCACCGCGGACCGGCTGACGGCGGCGGGGCTGGACCGTCCGGTGGTGATCCGCAACGCCGTGTTCCCGGGGACACCGGTGTTCGGGCGCGCGGAGATCCGCGCGTCGCTGGGTGTCCCTTCGCGGACGCCGGTCGCGCTCTGCCTGGCCCGGCTCGAACCGCAGAAGCGCCACGACGTGCTGCTCGACGCCTGGGCCTCGGTCGACGGCGACGCCGTGCTGTGGCTGGCCGGCGACGGCAGCCTGCGTCCGGAGCTGGAGCGCCGGGCGGCGGCGCTGGGCCGCCGGGTCGAGTTCCTCGGGACGCGCGCGGACGTGCCGGATCTCCTGGCGGCGGCCGACGTCACGGTGCTGACCAGCGACTGGGAAGGCCTGCCGCTGGCCGTGCTGGAGTCGATGGCGGCCGGACGGCCGGTGGTCGCAACGGACGTCGGCGGGATCGGCGGGGTGCTGGCCGGCGGCGGCGGGATCGTGGTGCCGCCCGCGGATCCGGCCGCGACGGCCGCGGCCCTCGGTCGTCTGCTGTTCGACCCCGCGGCGCGGGAAACCGCAGCCGCCGAAGGAATCCGGGTCGTCGAACGCGACTACGACCCGCACCCGCTCATGAAGTCCTACGACGAGTTGCTCCGAGGTGCCCGATGAAGTCCGTGGTTTCGAGCGTCGCCGTGGCGCTGCTGGTGGGTGCGCTGGTGCTGGTCGTCGGCCTGACGCGCGGCTCGGAGTACCAGGGCCGGGTGAGCCTGCTCGCCGCCCCCGCCGCGGCGGACGGTGCGCCCTACGGCGAGGTCGTGTCGCTGGCGTTGCCGGCGTTGGTCGAGCTGGCCCGCAGCCCGTCGGTGCTCGCGGCGGCGGCCCCGGTGTCCGGGTACGGCCCCGACGAGCTCGCGGGACACGTGTCGGTCGAGCTGGTCCCGGCGTCGGGCCTGGCGCGGCTGTCGGTGCGGGCCCCCTCGGCCGAGCGGGCCGGCGCGACGGCGATGGCGCTGGGCAAGGCGATGATCGCCGCGGATCTGCTGGCGCCGGCCGGGAAGCTGCGGACGCTGGACGCACGGCCCGAGGTGGTCACGGTGGCGCCGGACGTGCCGCTGGTGGGCGGACTGGCCCTGGTGGGCGCGGTCGCGGCCGGTTTGGCGACGGCGGCCGTGCGCCGGTTGACGCCGGGTGGTGCGGGCCCCGGCCCGGTGCGCCGGGCGCTGGCGGCGGCGGGACTGCACCGCCCGGTGGCGGTGCTGCGCGAGGAGGACCCGTCGGCGGCGGATCGGCTGGCCGTGCTGTGCCGGGCGGCCGGGCGGCCGGTGCGGGTGGTGCCGGTGCAGCCCTCGTTGACCGAGGCGGCGGCCAAGCTGGCGGCCGGACTTCCGGAGGAGAGCGGCGAGGGCGCCTCGGTGATCGCGGTGACGGCGGAGGGGCGGAACCAGGCCGAGCTGACCGCGACGGTGGCGGTGCTGCCGGCGGACGCGGTGCTGGTGGCGGTGGTGCTCGCATGACCTCCAGCCGGCGCACGGCCCCGCGCGCGGCGGGGGGTGCCGACATGACCCCGAAGCTGGCCGCCCCCGCGCAGATGTGCCCGAAGCAGCGGCTCGTCCTCCTCCTCGCGACGCTCGCCGGAGCCGTGAGCGCCTGGCACGCCGTCGCCCCCTCGTGGCAAGTCCCGCTCCCCACCCCCGCCGTCGCGGGTGAAGAGCGGTTGCAGGACTTCCGCGACGCCCTCTACTTCCCCATCCGCGAATTCCTCGCCGGCGGCAACCCCTACGACCCCGCCGCGATGTTCGCGCACTGGCCGGTGCGCCAGGACTTCAACCTCTACCAGCCCTACCACCTCCTCCTGCACGCCCCGTTCGCGCTGCCCGGCTACCGCGTGGGTGCCGTCGCGTTCACCCTCTTTTCGCTGCTGCTGCTCGTCGCGCTCGGCGCGCTGACCGCGCACGCCGTCCGGCGGTACGTCCCCGTGCCGTTCGGCGTCACCACCGCCGTCGTCTCCGCGCTGCTGGTGACCAGCCAGGTCGGGAAGGCGCAGCTCTACGTCGGCCAGATCAACCCGCTGATCGCCGTCGGCGCCGCCGGTGCCCTGCTCGCCCGGCGCGACCGGCCCGGCTGGGCGGCGGTCGCCCTCGCGCTCGCCTGGCTCAAGCCCCAGTACGGCTTCCCGCTGGCCGTCCTGCTGTTCGCCCGCGGCTCGCGGCGAGTCGCCCTGCTCGGCACCGCGATCGCCGCGGCCGCCAGCCTGCCGGTCGTCGTGCTCCTCGTGGTGCGCGGTGGTGGCATCGGGCCGTTCGTCGACGTCATCCTCGCGAACCTCACCCACGCCCGCGGCACCGACTACGGCGCGGTCGATTCCCTGACCGCGCAACGCATCGACATCGCCGCGGTGGTCTTCCGCGTCACCGGCTGGACGCCTTCCGAGCTGGTGGTGCTGGCCGGGGTGCTCGTCGTGAGCGCGCTGCTCGTCCGGAGGGCGAAAGAGCCCGTCGCCGACCTGCTGACCCTCCTCGCCGTGCTGGTCTGCGTGGTGCACCAGCCCGGTGACGTGCTGATCGCCGTTCCCGCGATGGCCGTGGTGGCCGCGCTGTGGTGGCGTCACCGGGGCGAGCCGGGCCGGGGTGTGGCCGGACTGGCCGTCCTCGCGCTCGCCGTCCCGTTCGCGCACCTGTACACAGTGGACAGGTTGTTCGGGCCGCTGACGTCGGTCACGGTGGACGGTGCCGCGGTGGTCGTCGCGTGGGTGCTGGCCGTGGTGGCCGCGAGGAGGGCCGCGTGACGACCGCGCTCGGGACCCGCGCGGTCCGCGGCTCGCTGTGGCTGGGCGTGGTCAACCTCGTCAGCAAGAGCAGCCAGATGCTGGTCACGCTGGTGCTGGCCGCCCTGCTCACCGAGGGGCAGCTCGGCGCCGTGGCGCTCGCGGTGGCGCTGGTGAACCTCGGCCAGGTCGTCCAGTCGATCGGCGTCTACGACGTCATCGGCCGCACCGAACGCGACCCGCGCCGGACGGCGGGCACGGTGCTCACGCTGAGCGTCGGCGCCGGGACCGTCCTGGCCGTGGCGCTGGTGGCGGCGGCCGGCCCGCTCACGGCGTTGCTCGGCACGCCGGACGCCGCCGGGCTGGTCCGGCTGGCCGCGCTCGGCCTGCCGTTCGCGGCGGCGGGCGGCGTGCAGATGGGTCTGATGCACCGCGAACTCGACTTCCGGCGACGGCTCCTGCCCGACGGCGGCAGCGCGGTGCTGGGCGCGGCGCTGACGGTCGTGCTCGCCGTGTCCGGTGCCGGGCCGCTGTCGCTGGTGCTCGGCCTGCTGGCCACGGCGGTGTCGCAGCCGCTGCTCGGCGCGCTGGCCCGCGGTGGGGTCCGGCCGTGCTGGGACACCGCGGCGGCGCGCGAGGTGCTGCGCTGGGTGGCCGTGGTGGGGCCGGCGGCGGTCGTGGGTGCGCTGCTGGTGAACGTCGACTACTTCGCGGTGGGGCACGTGCTCGGGCCGGACGCGGTCGGCGTCTACTCGCTGGCCTACCGGCTCGCCTGGGTGCCGTACATCATGGTGGCGGTCGTGCTCGGCGCGGTCGCTTTCCCGGTGTTCACGCGGCTGCGGCGCGAAGGGGCGCCCCTCGCCGGGGCGGTCGCCCGGTTCACCCGCGCGGTCCTCGTGGTGACCGGCGGGCTGTACCTGGCGCTCGCGGTCCTCGCCGGCCACGTCGTGCTGCTGGGCGAGCGGTGGGCCGGGGCGGCCGGGCCGTTGGTGCTGCTGTCGGGCTACGGCGTGGGGATCTGCCTGCTGCAGATCTGGTACCAGGCGATGAAGGCGACCGGGCACGTGCGCCGGTACCTGGCGCTCGAGACGACGCACCTGGTGTTGCTCGCGGTGGGGCTGGTGGTGCTGACGCACCTCGGGATCGGAGCGGTCTCGGCGGCGCAGCTCGCGGCCGCGTGGCTGGTGGTGCCGCTCGCGTGGCGGGTGCTGGCCGGGCTGGGAGTGGCGCCGCCGGTGGCGGAGCTGGGCGGGATGGTGGTTCGCGTCGCGCTGGCCTGCCTGGCGGGCGCGGTACCGGCGGTGGTGCTGGGGCGGTGGGCCGGGGGCTCGCTGCCGGGGGTGCTGGCGGAGGCCGCGGTGCTCGTCGGCGGGTACGCCGGGGCGACCCTGCTGCTGCAGCGGAATGCGCTCGCCGAACTGCGCCGGGGAGGTCTCCGGTGAGGGTCGTGCACGTCTCCCAGCCGGTCACCGCGGGCGTCGCCGCGGTCGTGCTGGAACTGGCGATCGCCCAACGCGACCGCGGGTGGTCGGTCACCATCGCCTGCCCGCCCTCCGGCCGGCTCCCCGATCGCGCGCGCGAGCACGGGCTCGACGTGCGCAGCTGGCCGGCCGGCCGCGCACCCGGCCCCGGCTCGCTCGCCGAAGCCGAGCGGCTGCGGCGGCTCCTGACCGGCCTCGACCCCGACGTCGTCCACCTCCACAGCTCCAAGGCGGGCCTGGCCGGGCGGCTGGCCGTGCGCGGCTCCCGCCCCACGGTGTTCCAGCCCCACCTGTGGTCCTTCGAGTCGGCGAGCGGGCCGCTGCTGCGCGCGTCCGCCGCGTGGGAGCGCTTCGCGTCGCGGTGGACCGACCTGCTCGTGTGCGTGAGCGACGACGAGCTCGCCGCCGGCCGGGCCGCCGGGGTGACCGCCGAGGCGGAAGTCGTCTGCAACGGCGTCGACACCACCCGGTTCGTCCCCGGTGACCGGGCCGCCGCGCGACGGCGGCTCGGGCTGCCCGGACACGCGCCCATCGCCGTCTGCCTCGGCCGGCTCGCCGAGCTCAAGGGCCAGGACCAGCTGCTGGCGGCGTGGCCCGCGGTGCTTCGGCGGCTGCCGGACGCGCGGCTCGTCTTCGCCGGCGACGGGCCCATGGGTCCGGTGTGGCGGGAGCGGTACCCGGTGGCGGGGCACGCGTCCGTGCGCTGGGCGGGGCACACCGACGACCCGGCCGCCTGGTACACCGCCGCGGACGTCGTCGTCCTGCCCTCGCGCGCCGAAGGCATGGCGCTGGTGCCGCTGGAAGCCATGGCGTGCGGGCGGCCGGTCGTCGGGTTCGACGTCGGCGGGATGCGGCAAAGCGTCGCGGACGCGGGGGCGGTGCTGCCGCCCGGCGACGTCGGCCTGCTCGCCGACGCCGTCGCCGCGCGGCTCGCCGACCCCGGGCTGGCCCGTCGCGAAGGCGAACTCGGCCGCCGCCGCGTGGAACTGTCCTTCGACCGGGGACGGATGACCGACCAGATCACCGCCCTCGTCGACAAACTCACCCCGTCGGAGCGCCTCTCGTGACCCGCATCGCCTATCTGCTCACCCAGGACCGCGGCGGCCCGGTGGACGTCACCGTCCGGCTGGCCGCGACGCTGGCCGCCGACGGCCACGACGTCCGCGTCTTCGGTCCCGTGCCCGCACGGGAGGCCGCGCTGCTCGACGGCCTCCACGAGGAGCTCGCGGTGTCCGGCAAGGAGGACCTCGCCGCGGCGGGCCGGGCACGGGCGGCGCTGCGGGCGTGGCGGCCCGACGTCGTCCACGCGCAGGACCGGCGCGCGGGGCTGGTGGTCGCGGGCCTGCGGTTCGGGCGCGGCGGCCCGGCTTTGGTGCAGACCTACCACGGCGTGCCCGACGACGTCGGGGAGCCGTGGTTCCGGGGTTCGCGCGGGGCGGCCGGGCCGTCGGTGTACACGCGGACGGTGCTGGCCGCGGACGCCGTCGTCGCGCGGGTCCTGGACCGGACGATCGTGCCCGCCGAGGCGATGGGGGCCTTCCTGCGGCGGCGCCTCCGGGTGCCCGCCGGGCGGCTGGTGCACGTCGACAACTGCGTCGCCGCCGCCTCGCCGTCCCCGCCGCGCGGGCCGGTGCGGCACCTCGTCTTCGCCGGGCTCCTGGTGGAGCGCAAGGGGGTGCTCGACCTGCTGGCCGCGTTGTCCCTGCCGGGCGTGCTGCCGGACGACGCGCGGTTGACGGTGATCGGCGACGGCCCGGAGCGGGCGACGGCGGAACGGGTCGCGGGGCAGGCACCGCTGGCGGGGCGCGTGACGTTCCTCGGCTTCCGGCCGGACGTCCCGGCCCTCATCGCGGCCGCCGACGCACTGGTCCTGCCGTCCACAATGGAGCAGCAACCACTGGTGGTGGCCGAAGCGATGGCGGCGGGCAAGCCGGTACTGGCCACGGCGACCGGCGGCGTCCCCGCGATGCTCGACGTCCCGGGCGGACCGGCGTTCCTGGCCCCGCCGGGCAACGTCCCCGCCCTGGCCGCGCGGCTACGCGCGCTGTTCGACGAACCGGACCCGGCCCGGCTCGGCCGTCTCCTCGCCGAACGCGCCCACGCCCGCTACCGCCCGGAAGCCTGCGCCCGCCGTCACCTCGACGTCTACCACCAGCTGGCACCATCGTGTCGACCCGCCAATCACGTGTGATGACCCTCCAATCACGTCTGATGTCCCTCCAGTCACGCGAGATGCTCGCCGGACACCGGAACTCGCGTGATTGAAGGGTCGACTCGCGTGATTGGAGGGTCGACACGCGTGATTGGAGGGTCGACACGCGTGATTGGAGGGTCGACACGGGTCAGCGGGCCCAGAGGCGGCCGACTCGGAACTCGTCGCGGGTGACTCGCCAGGCTCCTCGCTTGACCAGCTGCTGCGGATCCACCAGGACGACCGCGTCGGCGGCTTCGATGGTGAGCGGGGGCGGGGCCTGGGTTGTGGTGGGGGTGGGTGAGGACGTCGGGGTGGGGGTCGGGGTGGGGGTGGGTGACGGGGGTGCGCCGGGCTTGACCAGGCCCTTCGGGGGCACCACCGTCTGGCTGAATGACGTCGGGTTGACCGCCACCCAGCCGTTGCTGAACGTCCGGCTCCAGACGCCGTTGGGCAGCCGGCTCGCCGCGTCGACCGCTTCGCCGAGCCCCGAATCCTGCAGCGTCGACCACTCCGGGTCGCGGTAGTCGTCCGTCGTCGCGCGGGTCCAGCACGTGCGCGGGCCCGCCAGCAACGCCGCGCTCGCGTACCCGGACCGCTCCTCACGCGCATTGTGCGTCCGCGTCACCAGCAGCAGCAGGGACTCGCCGAGCGCCGCCTGCGCGCGCAGCTCCTGGAACTCGTTGCCGCGGAAGGTCAGCAGGCCGCCCGTGCCGCCGTTCTCGCGGAAGCCGAAGTTCTCTTCCATCGCGCCGCCGAAGCGGGAGTGCGCGGTCCAGCGGCCCGGCACCAGGTGCGTCTCGGACACGTTGGGCACCATCAGCTTGTCCGAGTTCGTCAGGGCGTCGCCGGCCTTGGCCAGGAACGCGTCGAGGCCGTCGCGGAGCTTGCGGTCGGTCTCCGCGACGTTCGCCGTGCCCGCGAGCACCGCGGACGAGTAGTGGCTCAGCGAGTTGAAGTCGTTGTCCGCGAGCACGCCGTCCCAGCCCTCGCGCTTCACTTCCGTGACGACGGAGTCGGTCCAGGCCTGCTGGTAGTCCGGGTTCCACACGGTCATCTGCCAGTGCTTCGGGTAGCCCTGCCACTCGATCCGCCGCCCGTTGACGTCCAGGGCGAACCACTCCGGGTGGTGCTCCTGCGCCGCGACGTAACCGATCCCGCTCGGCAGGAACACCGCGTCCTGGCCGCCGTCGACCGCGCCCGGGTAGTTGCGCGTGCTCGAAAGGTCCTTGTACACCAGCACTTTCACCCGTGGGTTGAGCTGGTGCAGGCGCCGCATGGCCGCGCCCTGGTCCGCGTTGAGCACGACGACCTGGTAGCGCTTGGCCGCGATCTCGATCTCCTGCGCCGTCGGCGGCTGGCCGATCCCGTACCACCACGCGCAGGGCGCGAGGGGTTTCGGCGGCGGCGCGGCGAGCTCCTGCGCCGAACTGGCGACGCAGCCGGCCAGGCAGCTCGCCAGCAGCACGACCGAGGCCGTCCAGGACGCCGCCGGGTGCCGGCGGATCAGCGTTGCCTTCGGCACAGCAGTTCTCCCACCGTGAGGATGATGATCTTGACGTCGAGCCACAACGACCAGTTCGCGATGTAGTAGTTGTCGTAGCGCGCCCGGTCCGCGATCGAGGTGTCCCCGCGCAGGCCGTGCACCTGCGCCAGCCCGGTCAGCCCGGTCGGCACCCGGTGCCGGGCCCAGTACAGGTCGTGGACGGCGGAGAACTCGTGCACGAACACCGGCCGCTCCGGCCGCGGACCGACCAGCGACATGTCCCCGCGCACGACGTTCCACAACTGCGGCAGTTCGTCCAAAGAGGACCGGCGCAGGAAGCGGCCGACCGGGCCGACCCGGTGGTCGCCGGCGACCGACCAGCGCGTCTGCGAATCGTCGACGGCGGCCTGCCGCACGCTGCGCAGCTTGAACAGGACGAACGTGCCGCCGTCCATCCCGACCCGCACCTGCCGGAAGAAGACCGGGAACCCGCTCTCCACCGCGACCGCGAGCGCGCAGACCGCGATGACCGGGGCGAGGACGACGAGCGCGGCCGCGGCCAGCGTCGTCTCGACGGCGCGCTTGACCCACCAGCTCGGCCGCCGGGTCGGCGCGCCGCCCAGCCACACCAGCGGGTAGCTGCGCAGCCGGTCGACGCCCGGGCCGTCCGGGCAGAGCTCGAACAGGTGCGGCAGCACCAGGGTGACGCACCCGAGGCGGTGGGCGGTGATGGCGGCGTCGACGATCGCGTGGTCGCGCTCGTCGGCCGGGGCGAGGATCACCGTGCCCGCGCGCAGCCGGGCGATGGCGCCGGTGAGGTCGCCGTCGATCCGCTCGACGGGCAGCCCGGACGGGACGGGCTCCCGGCCGGACGCCGCGATGCCGACCGGCAGCAGCCCGAATTCGGGGTGCTCCAGCATGGTGCGGACCAGTTCGCCGCCGATCCGCCCGGACCCCACGACGACGGCCCGGTCGCAGCGCCGCAGCCGTCGCCGCCCCCACCGGCCGAACGCGAAGACCGCCGGGCGCCCGGCTTCGCTGAGCACGGCGAAGCACAGCACGACTTCCTGCATCCGGGCCGTGTCGTCGCCGTCCATCCCGGCCACCAGCCCGAACCCGGTGACGAGCGCGAACGCCAGCGCGGTGGCGGTGACCGAACGCGGGAGGTCCTGCAGCCAGGACAGCCAAAGGCGACGGCGGTGGACGCGGCCGGTCACGCGCGCCCCCGCGAGGGCCAGGGCGGTCACCGCCGCGCAGGCCGGGCCGGGGCCGGTCCGCAGCACCGCGGTCAGCCAGGCGGCACCGTCGACGGCGACGAGCAGCACGGCCACGGCGTTGACCCGGGCGAGCAGCGGGCGGGCGCGGACGGCGGCCCGCGGCCGGTCGCCCGGGCGCACGCGCCGCTGCGCCGGCACCGCTTCGGTGACGACCGTGTCTCTGAGTTCAGTCACCGGTCTCGACCTCTACTTGACATGAGGGTTCCATTCTCGCTTTCTTCACGACTCAGCCATTCGAGGCAACACCGGCTCGATCGGGTGAATTTTTCCGCGTGGCCCCGGAAATACACTCGATCGGGGCGGCCCACCAACCCGATCCGGTGATTTTCGGGAACACCAAGTAATTCCGATGACGCGCTTCCTTCCGGGGGACTTCCGGGGCCACTAAAGAAACCACACAACATAGCCGAATAGGACTCGACGGCCGCACGAAACCCGATTCCGGCCGGGTGATGCGCAAAGACGAGACTGTGCGATACGAGACGAGGGGAACCGTGGCACGCCAAGAGACCACCCTGGCCACACTGTCCGAACCGGACGACACCGCCGGCCGGACCGGCGGACGGGCGCACGTCGTGCTGCCCGCGTTCAACGAAGAAGCGTCCCTGCCGCCGCTGCTGCACCGGCTCGCCGACGTGGCCCGCACCGAGGAGGTCACCGTCTGGGTCGTCGACGACGGTTCGGCCGACGCCACGGTCGCGGTGGCCGAGGCAGGCTACGGCGGGCTCGACGTCCGCGTCGTGCGGCACCTGGTGAACCTCGGGCTCGGCCGCGCGGTCCAGTCCGGGCTCCGCGCGGCGCTGGAGGAGGCCGGCCCCGACGACGTCGTCGTCGTGATGGACGCCGACGACACGCACGACCCGGCGCTGATCCGCGAGCTGCAGGCGGAGATCACCGCCGGCGCGGACGTCGCCATCTGCTCCCGGTTCGTCCCGGGCGGCGACGACCGGACCGCCCCGTTCGGGCGCCGGCTGCTCTCCCGCGGCGCGGCCCAGCTGTTCCACCGCACCCTCGACGTCGACGGCGTCCGGGACTTCACCAGCGGCTACCGCGCCTACCGGGCGTCGCTGCTGGCGCGCGCGTCGGCGCACTGGGGCGAGCGGCTCATCGAAGAGCAGGGGTTCGCCTGCATGGTGGAGCTGCTGCTGAAGCTGCGCCACTGCCGCCCGGTCATCACCGAGGTCCCGCTGGCCCTGCGGTACGACCGCAAGCAGGGACCCAGCAAGCTGAAGCTGCGGCGGACCGTCGTGCAATACCTGAAACTGCTCGCCCGCGACCGGCTCAGCCCGGCGCCCTACCGGAAGCTGTGACCCGGTGACCCCTCCCGACTCCCCGCACGTCGCCGTGATCGGCGGCGGCATCTGCGGCCTCGCCGCCGCCCACCGCCTCGCCCGCCGCGGCACCCGCGTGACCCTGCTGGAGAGCAGCGACCAGCTCGGCGGCCTCGGCACGTTCTTCGCCGACGGCGACCGGTGGATCGAGCGCTTCTACCACTGCATCATGCCGTCGGACGCGAGCCTGCTGGCCCTGCTGGGCGAGGTCGGCCTGCGGGACGCGGTGCGGTGGCGGGAAACCACGATGGGCATGGTGGTCGACGGCCGCCGCCACGCGTTCAACTCCCCGCTCGACCTGCTCCGGTTCTCGCCGCTGCGGCTGCACGACCGCGTGCGCTTCGGCGTGGTCTCGCTGCTGCTGCGCCGGTTGGGGCGGGGTCGCGATCTCGACACGCTGCGCACCGAGGACTGGCTGCGAGGGCTCTACGGCGACGTCGTCTGGGAGCGGCTCTTCGCGCCGATGTTCGGCTCGAAGTTCGGGCCGTCGTTCGGGGACGTGCCGGCGCTGTACCTGTGGCAGCGGCTGGGCCGCGAGCGCAACGTCGCCACCCGCGGCTACCCGGACGGCGGCTACAAGGCGATCATCGACGCCCTGCGGGCGTCCATCGAGCGGAACGGCGGCGTGGTGCGCACGTCGACGCCCGTCCGGCGGCTGAGCAGCGCCGGCGGCCGTTCGGTCCTCACCCTCACCGGCGGCGAGGTGCTGGACGCCGACCACGTCGTCTCCACCGTGCCGCTGCCCCTGCTGCGCCGCATCGCCGACGACGCGCTCGCCGCGCGGCTGCCCGAGGTGGAGCTGCCCTACCAGGGCGTGGTCAACGGCGTGTTCTTCCTCCGGAAGCCGGTCACCGAGCACTACTGGACGCCGGTGCTGCACTCGGGCACGGAGTTCGACGGGGTCGTCGCGATGTCCGCGCTGGCCGGCCCGCACGACGGCCGCCACCTGGTGTACGTCATGCACTACACGGACCGCGACTCCCAGCTGTACCTCGACGACGACACCGCGATCGCGGCGCGCTGGACGGCGCAGCTGCGGGCGCTCTACCCGGAGCTCGCCGCGGACGACGTCGAGCAGGTGCGGGTGTTCAAGGCGCCGTTCGTGGAACCGGTGTACCCGCTGGGGTACCTGGCCCGGCGGCCGGCGGTGACCGTGCCGGGGACCGGGCTGCTGCTGGCCACCACCGCTCACGTCTACCCGGACGTCACGAGCTGGAACTCGAGCGTCCGGCTGGCGAACGACGTGGTCGCCCGGCTGGCGGATCAGCCGGCGGTCGCCGCAACGGCTCGCTGATCGAGCAGAGCACCCAGCGCCGCCACGACGCGGGCGGAGGCGGACCCGTCGCCGTACGGGGACGGGAGGTGGCGGAGGCGTTCCCGGTGACCGGCCACGTCGTCGAGCCAGCGGGCGACCTCCGCACCGATCGCCGGGCCCGGCAGCACCCGCGTCCCGAACGTGCCGGCGATCTCCGGCCGCTCGGTGCTGCGCCGGACCACCACCACCGGTCGCTTGAGGACACTCGCCTCCTCTTGGATGCCACCGGAATCCGACACGAGCACCGCCGACTCCGCCGCCAGCGCGAGGAACGCCGGGTACGCCTGGGGTTCCAGCTCGGTCAGCGGCTCCAGCAGGTGCCGCAGGCCGAACCGCTCGATGCTCTTGGCCGTGCGCGGGTGCAGCGGGAACACCACCGGCAGCGGCAGGCGGCCCAGCTCGCGCAGGATCGCCGTCAGCCGGCCGGGGTCGTCGACGTTCTCCGGGCGGTGGATCGTCGCCAGGACGAACCGGTCGCGCTCCAGCCCGCGGGCCGACAGCACCGCCCGGCGGTCCTCTGTGGACGGCAGCGCGGCCTGCAGTGCCTCGACGACGGTGTTGCCGGTGACGGTGATCCGCTCGTCCGGCACGTTTTCCGCCAGCAGGTGGGCCCGGTTGAGCTCGGTCGGCGCGCAGCACAGGTCGGCGAGGTGGTCGATCAGCACCCGGTTGTGCTCTTCCGGCATCGCCCGGTCGTGGCTGCGCAGCCCGGCTTCGACGTGCACCAGCGGGAGATCGTGCGCGTTGGCCGCCAGCGCGCCGGCGAGCGCGGACGTCGTGTCGCCCTGGACGACCACCGCCCGGCCCGGCCGGTCCGCCAGGACCTCGTCGACCGCGCTGATCGTCCGGCCCAGCTGACCGCCGCGGCGGCCGGCACCCACGCCGAGTTCGTGGAACCGGTCGGACGGCGGCAGGTCCGCGCGGATGCGCGCGTACAGCGACCGGTCGTAGTGCTGTCCCGTGTAGACGACGACGCACTCGTCGCCGAACACCCGCATCAGCGGCGCGAGCTTGATCAGTTCCGGCCGGGTACCGCAGACCAGCGTGATGCCCCCGGTTCCGGCGGGTCTCACGGCCGGCGAGGCGGCGGCACGGAAATCTGCGGTGGTCGTCGACATGCGGTGCGGTCCTTTCGGGCGGGGAGTTCGCCGCACGTTACTGACCGGAACCGGGAAACCGGGAGACACTCAGTCGATCGTGTGACCACACGGTGTCGCACGGTGGAATTGCGGACGCCCTAGAATGATCGCGATCGGAATACCGGACAGGACGGCCCGCTCTTGCTCAAGAAATTCGCGGTACTGGCACTCGTGGCCCTCTCGGCCACCGTTTCCGCATCCGCTCCCCGTGCCGACACCGGGCCGGACGTCCTGCTCCCCGACCTCCGCCAGGCGCCGCCGGGGTGCGCCGGCGGCAGTTCCGGCGCCCTCCCGCTGTGCACGGCCTGGGACGTGTGCCTGGTGGTCGACCCGGACGCGCCCAACGGCCGCTGCGTCGCGCCGTCGGTGGCGAAGGCCGTCCGGCTGCGGTTCACCAGCGCGGAGGAGAACGTCGGCGACGGGCCGCTGCTGCTGTACGGCCGCCGCGACAGCACGCGGCAGGAGACCATGACGGTCCGGCAGGCGCTGCGCAAGGGAACGGACGGCTCGATCCCGGACAGCTACCCGGCGGCGCAGCGCGCCACCGGGGCGTTCACGTACTACGAACCGGCGCTCGCCCACCAGCACTGGCACCTGATGAACTTCGAGCACTTCGCGCTGGTTTCCCGGCAGGGCAAGACGGTGGTCACCGACCGCAAGAACGGCTTCTGCCTCGGCGACCGGTTCGAGGTGCACGACGCCGGCCGGCTGGCCGGCGTGCCCGGCGACACCGGACCCGACGCCGACCTCGCCGCGACCCTGCGCGAAAACATGTGCCGCCACCACGAACCCACCGCGCTGGACGTGCTCGAGGGGATTTCGGTCGGCTCGGGCGACGACTACAAGTTCACGGTGGACTTCCAGTGGCTGGACATCACCCGGGTCCCGACCGGGACGTACGACCTGGTGAACACCGTGAACGCGGACCGGACGCTGCTGGAGACGAACTACCGGAACAATTCTTCGGCGGTCGCGTTGTCGATTTCCTGGCCGCAGGGGATGCCGAAGGATGGGACGGTTCCGGCCGCGCCGATCGTCAAGCTGTTGCGCAGCTGCCCGGGCCAGCCGCGCTGCGCCTGAACGGCCGGCCGCGCTACCAGGGACGGCCCGCGGTGAGGCGGGCCGTGAAGCCGGTCTCGTCGCGGTGCAGCGTCACTTCGCTGCAGATCTGGTGCGCGATCCACAACCCCCGGCCACCGATGCTGCGGTCCGCCGGCAGGAGCCCGGCGAACGGATCGGCCGGGCCCGTGCCGGTGTCGTGCACCGAGACGACCATCTGGCCGGCCCCGGCCCAGATCCGCACCCGGACCGGCGGGCGGCCGTGGCGGAACGCGTTGTCCACGACCTCGCTGACCGCCAGCACGAGGTCGTCCACCTCCCCCGCGGACAGGTCCAGCGGCGCCGTGGCCAGCACCGCCCGGCGGGCGTCCGACGGCCGGGGGTCGGCGAGCTCGGCCCGCGGGGCCGTGCCTTCGATCGGGAGCGGCGTCATCGGCCGCGGATCGGTCAGGAACGACAGCGGGTCGACGTAGCCGGTGTTCGTCCGGTGGCCGCCGCCGGCGGTGGCGACGAACGGGTGCGTGCGGGCCACGTCGTCGAGGACGTGCCGGGGTGTGGTCCGGGTGTCGTACGCGCACATGCTGCGCAGCGGGAACTCGCCGTAGGCGTGGTTGACCGTCGCCTCGTAGCGCGCCCACCAGCTCCAGGACGTGTCGATCGCCGCCTGCGGGATCTCGCCCAGGATGCGGATCCCGGCCGCGCCGCCGGCGACGAACCCGGCCAGCAGCTCGCGGTAGGACCTGATCGCCGCGGCGGGCCGGGCGTACAGGTCGCTGGAGAAGAGGTAGTCCACCCGCGCCGACGGCGGCAGGGCGTCGCGCAGCAGCTCGGCGCGCTCCGGCTCCATCGACACCAGCGTCGGCTCGCCGGCGGCCAGCCCGCCCTCCAGGAACGGCACGGCGACGGCGAGCAGTTCCTCGTCACCGCTGTACTGGGCGGCTGCGTGGTCGTGACCCCGGACGCTCATGCGGCGTGCTCCACCCGCACACCGGGCAGCTCGAGCAGCTCGACCAGCCGGGCGGGCGTCGACAGCTTCGTCCGCAGCACCACCGTGGTGGCGTGCCGCTCGGCGTAGCCGGACAGCACGACCAGGCTGCGGTAGTCGACGAAGTCGAGACCAGTGGCGTCGATGGCGATCGTGCCCCCTTCGGGCCGCAGGCCGGCGCGTTCCAGCGCCGGCGGCCAGAGCCCGCGCGCTTCCCGGTCCAGCTCCCCGTCGAGCGCCGCGGCGCTGTCGTCGCGGACGTGACCGTGCAGGTGGAAGCGTGTCCCGCCCTCGTAGGCGGTGGGGTGCATGCAGGCCAGCTGGGCGACGACGTCGCCGCCGAGTTCGGCCACGTCGTAGCCGCACATCGCCGACATCGGGTGGCCGGCCATGTAGTGGTCCACCAGGTGCTCGTAGCGGGCGAAGGCGTCGACCTGGGCCGGCGTGCGCACCAGCGACGTCGCGTCGGCCGCGACCCGCAGCCCGGTGAACCCGGCCGCCAGCGCTTCGGACGTCGCCGCGGCGTAGAGCTCGACCTGGCCGGCGGGATCGACGACGGCTCCCGTCGGGTACGCGGCGTCGACCGAAGCGACCTGGACCGCGCCGCGTTCCAGGCCCTCGTCGCAGCGTTCGTCCACCCGCAACTGGCCGGTCAGCGCGGCCTCGTCGCCCGGGGCGACATACAGCACCCGCTCGCCGGCCGCCAGGCCCTCGGCCAGAAATTCCTGCGCATGGCGCACGAATTCGCCGCGCCGCCGGTATCCCCGGCACACGTGGTCGCGGGCCCGCGCGGAGGGGCCGGTCTGCCGTTCGGTCGGCGTTGGCACGGACCGAGACTACGCTGCCGGGCCGGCACCCGCCCGGGCCGCGGGGTCGCGGACCTCCGCCGCCGGTTTCGCGCAGACGCAGAACAGGTTGCCCTCCGGGTCGGCGAGGACGACCCAGTCGTCGGCCGGGTCGTCCTCGACGTGCCGCACGAACCGCGCGCCCAGGCCGATCAGCCGGTCGACGTCGTGCCGCTGGTCGTCGGTGTAGAGGTCGAGGTGCATCTGGTCGCGCGCGGACACCGGCGTCGAGGACCGCTGCAGCGACAGGTTGACGTACGAGCCGCGCAGCAGGCGGAAATCGGCATCCTCGGAGGACGGTTCGAGGTCCAGCGCCGCGGACCAGAACCGGGTCATCGTGTCGAGGTCGGCGCAGTTGATCACCGTGCTGCCCAGCCTGATGGCCATGTCGTCTCCCGTCCGCCGCCGCGTGCTGCTCCCGGCTACCCGCCGGACCGGGCCGCGAACCCCCGCCGGTGCAGGTAGGCGGCGATCCGGACCCGCAGGGCGCGGACGTCGGCCAGGTCGACGGTGAAGGAGCCGCCCGACGGCGCGTGGCACGGGCCGTCGACGTGCACGAAGCCGCCCGCCGGGTCGGGCCGGGGTTCCGACCAGGCCGGCTCGCCGCCGAGCGCCGGCCGGCCCGCCCGCGCCCGCGCGGTCCAGTAGGTCGGCAGCTTCATCACCTCGCCGAGCGCCTTGGCGAAGCCGGGGAGGTTTTCCTCGCGCAGGGCCAGCCCGCGCGGCACCCCGAGTGTCCCGGGGTCGTGGCCCACGGGGGTGAAGGTGGCCTGGTCGCCGGAGGTCCGAATCGTCCACTGGGGCAATTCGGTCAGTGTGGGCACGGTTGCTCCTCGGTCTCGCCTTCCCCCAGGCGCCGTCCACCTTAGTTGATCACCGACCAGCGGTCCTTTCGTCACCCGGCGAGGGCGAAACTCGGGTGCGGAGGCTGGTTGTACGCCGTGTTCTGCCAGGCCACGGCCTCGCGGTACTGGCGGTCCTGCATCAGCGACACGTGCGAGATGCTCGTCGTGTCCGTGGTCGAGTAGATCCGCAGCGCGCGGTTGTCCGACGTCGGCCAGACGACTTCTTCGCGCCAGTCGCCGAACAGGTCGGCCTGCAGCGACGGCGTGTTCTTCGTTCCGTTGTTCGCGTGCACACCGGACGCGGTCAGCAGCCGGGTGTCGCCGGCGGTGCCGTACTTGTCGATGTGGGTGCCGTCCAGCAGCTCGCGCTGGGCGTCGCCGTCCCAGTAGACGACGAAGTTCGCCGATGACGGTTTGCGCCCGATGTTCTGGCCCGCGGTGTTCAGCAGCCCGGACACCGCGGACGACCACGACTCGGCGCCGGGGCTGCCGGCGTAGACGTCGTCGGAGACACCGCGTCCGTTGTCGCAGTTGCAGGAGGCGTTCTGCCAGATGAGCTGCCCGGTCCTCGCGTCGGCCATCCAGGCGGCCGGCTTGGACTTGTCCTCGTCCACTTTGAACTCTTCCAGGCCGGGCCGCGACGGGATCAGATCGCCGACGTGCATGGCGTCGCCGTGGCCGGTGCGCGTGTTCCACAGTGGACGGCCGTTGTCGTCGATCGCCATGGCCCCGAAGACGATCTCGTCGCGGCCGTCACCGTCGGCGTCCGCGATGGCCAGCTGGTGGTTGCCCTGGCCGGTGTACTGCGAGCCGGCCGAATCCGAGTCGAACTTCCAGCGCTCGGTCAGCGCGCCGTTCCGGAAGTCCCAGGCGGCGAGCACCGTCCGGGTGTAGTAGCCGCGGCTCATGATGAGGCTCGGGCGGGAGCCGTCGAGGTAGGCCGTCCCGGCGAGGAACCGGTCGACGCGGTTGCCGTAGCTGTCCCCCCACGAGGAGACCGTGCCGCGCGGCGGGTCGTAGTTCACCGTGGACACCGCGGCACCGGTCTGGCCGTTGAACATCGTCAGGAACTCCGGGCCGGACAGGATGTACCCGCTCGAGTTGCGGTAGTCGGCGCTCGCGCTGCCGATGATCTGACCGGTGCCCGACCGCGTGCCGTCCGCGGTCTTCATGGCGACCTCGGCCTTGCCGTCGCCGTCGTAGTCGAAGACCTGGAACTGGGTGTAGTGCGCGCCGGCCCGGATGTTGCGCCCGAGGTCGATCCGCCACAGGCGGGTGCCGTCGAGCCGGTAGGCGTCGACGTAGACGTTGCCGGTGTACCCCGACTGCGAATTGTCCTTCGAGTTGGTCGGGTCCCACTTCAGCACGAGCTCGTACTGCCCGTCGCCGTCCAGGTCACCGGCACTGGCGTCGTTCGCGGTGTAGGTGTAGCTCTCGCCGGACGGGGTGGTGCCCCCGGACGGCGGCTGGATCGGGACGTCCCGGGTGCTCGCGGCGACCCCGGCGGCCAGGGTCAGCGACTCCTCCGCGGCGAAGGCCGACAGCCGTTCGACGCCGTCGACGACCGCGCGCACGGTGTACCGGGCACCGGCGGGCGCGCCCGGATCGACGAAGTTCGTCGGCCCGGTGACGGGAGTCGCGGTCACCTTGGTGCCGTCGCGGTAGACGTTGAACGCCACGCCGGCCGGGTCGCCGGCCAGCAGGCGCCAGCCGACGGTGTTGCCCTGTGCGGTGTGGGCGCTGACCACCCCGCGGTTCAGCCTGTCGATCTGGGACACCGCCTTCTCGACGGCCGTGGCCACCGCCGGTGCGGGAACCAGGATCGCCGCGGCCAAGCCCGCGAGGATGACCGCTCGCTGCTTGAGTGACATGAGGACTCCCTTGTCCTTTCCGGAAAGTGGTTGCCGAGCAGGCTCAGCCGACCGAGCAGGTGTTTCCGTTGAGCGTGAACGCCGTCGGTGCCGGGTTGGCGCCGGTGTAGGTGCCGTTGAAGCCGATGCCGGTCGAGGCGTTCGGCGCCAGGGAACCGTTCCAGCCGAGGTTCTTGGCGGTGACGGCCGCGCCGGACTGGGCGAAGGTGGCACCCCAGCCGGGCAGGGTCACCTGCTGGCCGTCGGCGAAGCTGAAGGTCAGGGTCCAGCCGTTGACCGCGCCGGTACCCGTGTTGGTGATGGTGACGTTGGCGGTGAACCCGTTGCCACCACCCCAGTTCGAGGCGGCGTAGGCGATCTTGCACGCACCGGTCCCGCCGCCCGCGCTCGTCGTCGCCGTCGCGACCCCGGAGGCGGCCGAGGTGTTGCCGGCGGCGTCCCTGGCCCGCACCTGGTACCGGTAGGTGCTCGAAGCGGCCAGCCCGCTGTCGGTGTACGACGTCGTCGCCGTGGAACCCACCACCGCGAACGTGCCGCCGCTCGCCCCCGGCGCCCGGAGGACGTCGTAGCCGGTGACGCCGACGTTGTCGGTCGACGCCGTCCAGCTCAGCGTGGCACCGCTCGAAGTCACGCCCGACACGGCCGGCGTGCCCGGGACGGACGGCGCCTGGGTGTCCGCCTGGCCGCCGCCGTAGACGGCGGCTTCCTTCGACGTCTGCCGGACACCGTCGGGGCCGTTGAGGAACCGCTCGCCCCACGCGGTCAGGGCGGCCGGGTCGAAGCCGTTCGTCATGTCGAGGTAGGCGACGTCGCTGCTGTTGCCGCTCCACGACCAGCCGAGGTAGCCGAGGCCGCGGGCCTGCGCCTGGGCCATGATGGTGTCCTCGTCCGGGTTGCCGTCGGTGTGCATGTTGCCGAACTCGCCGACGACCAGCGGCAGCCCGGCGGTTCGGAAGGCGTCGAAGTACGCGTTGATCTCGGCCGCGGTGTCGTAGACGCCGTACATGTGGATGGAGAAGACCGTGTTGTGCTGCGGGTCGGCGGTGAACACCGCGCCCGCGTTGTCGCGCATGATGTTCTGCCAGTCCTGGCCCCACATCGGTGCGTCGGCCATCAGCAGGTGGGTCAGCCCGGCGGCCCGCAGCCGCTTGACCGCGTTGCCCGTCGCGGCCGGCCAGGTCGCACTCACCTGCTGGTCGTTGCCGAACGGCTCGTTGCCCAGGTTGATGACGACGTAGTTCTCTTGCCCCTTCAGCGCGCCGGCCACGCTGATCCAGTAGCTCGCCGCCTGGTCCAGGGTGGCGGCCCCGCTCTGCTCGCCGTACCCGGTCGTGTCGTGCACCTCCAGCACGCAGATGAGCCGGTTCTGCTTGCACTGCCCGATGACGCTGGTGACCTCGGCGGCCGGCGTCGGTCCCCACCGCTGCCCGCTGCCGAGCACGACCCGGACCGTGTTGGCACCGAAGGACTTGATGTCGGCGAAGGCCCGGTTCTGGCTCGGGTACCAGACGTACGCGTGGTTCACCCCGCGCATCACGAACGGACTGCCGTCGGCCTCCAGGATCCGCGTGCCGTCGACGTGCAGGCCGGTCGCGGCGGGTGCGGCGGGGCCGAGGGCCGCCACCAGTGCCGGGTACCAGCGGCTCTCGATCTTCTGGATGCCGGTGGTGCTGTTCGGGTGGACGCCGTCACCGGTGTCGGCCGCGGTGTCGAACCCGGTCCACTGGTCGACGACGGTGATCGGCGACGCGGCCGTCGAATGCGCCTGCGCCCAGGCCGGAATGGCGTTGTCCAGGTCGACGACCCGCTGGGCGCAGGCGGCGCAGTTCGCCGGGTTCATCGGGATGATCTTGGCGATGATCAGCTTGGTCGCCGGGTTGGCGGCCCGCAGCTGACCCAGCAGCGTGGTGTAGGCGTCGAGGATCGTGCTCGCCGGGATGTTGTTCCAGACGTCGTTGGTGCCCAGGTGCATCAGGACGATGTCCGGGTGCGTCGCCGAAAGCCAGCCGGGCAGCTGGTTGTCCCGGACGATCCCGGTCGCGAGGAACCCGCCGTGGCCCTCGTTGTCGCCGTCGTAGGTGAAGCCGCAGCCCTGCGCGGGCAGGGTGCCGACGAAGTCGACGTCGGTGTGGCCGGTGTCCTGGAGGTGTTTCCACAGCAGCGCCCGCCAGCAGCCGGGCGACCCGGTGATGGAGTCACCCAGCGCCATGACCCGCGTGGGCGCGGCCGCTTCGGCCGCGGTGGCCCCGGCGGCCCCGGCCGGCGTCACGACGGCGCAGGCGGCCAGCAGCAAGCCGGCCGCGAGCGCGCGGAGGAATCGCCAGTGCATTTCCGACCTCCTGGAGAACCACTCGACAGGAAAGTTTCAGGCTGGGAGCGCTCCCACGTTAACACGCGAGCCACGGCAGGAACACCGGCAGCGAGACAGAAACCGGCCAATCTGCTTAACCGTTAAGCTGCACGACCCGGCTCGCGAGAAAGCGTTTTCTGGATCGGCCGCCGGTTCGATCCTGTATGTACTCGCTCGGGCGTCCGGCCCACCGCGGGCGGCGGCCGCCCGATCGCGTCGCGGGCCGCGGTGATGCCGGCCGGGTGGTCGTTTCGCCGCCCCGACGGGTGACCGCCGTTTTCACCGGGCCGCCCCTGGGTACTACCCCAGCGCCGGCAACCGACCATGCATACGCCCCCCGCGCGAGGTGAGGTCATGGTGACGACGACAGGTGATGGCTGTCCGCTTCCGATCAGCCTCGAAGACACCGACGTGGCCCAGCTGGAAGCGGCCGTCGGAGTGCTGCGGGCCCTGGACTACCGGCAGGGCGGCGGGTTCTGCCGGGACGCCGTCCGGGTGGTGAAGACGGCGAGCCTGCTGCTGCACTGGGGCACGGTCCCGGTTCGGTTGCGGGCCAGGCTGTCCACCGTGCTGGCCGACGTGCACAACCTGCTGGGCTGGACGGAGTTCGACATCGGACGCGACGAACCGGCGCGGCACCGGTTCGAACGCGCGCTGGACATCGCGGCCGAGGCGGGCAACGACAGCCTGGTGGCGAACATCCGCTACCGGCTCGGCCGCGTGCACCTGCACCGCCACGACGTCGCCGGCGCGCTGGCCGAGTTCGCCCGCGGCCGGGAGGCGGCGCGGCATTCGGACTGCCGCCGGGCGCTGGCGATCCTCGCGGCGAACGAGGCGTGGGCGTTCGCGATGGGCGGCGACGAGCACGCGGCCCTGACCCGGCTGGCCGAGGCCGAGGCCGCGTTCGCCACGGCGGACTCGTGGCCGGAACCGAGGCCGTGGGAGGCGTTCTTCGGCGAGGCGGACATGGCGGCCATGCGCGGCACGGTCCTGACGGAGCTGTCCACCGCGGCGGCGCCCCGCCACAGCGGCGCGGCGATCACCCAGCTGACCTCGGCCGCCGACCGCTACGGCGCCGACATGGCCCGGAGCCGGTCGCTGACGTTGGTCATGCTGGCCCAGAACCACGCCCTCCGCGGCGATCTCGAGGAAGCCACCCGGATCGGCGAGGAGGCAGTCGACCTGGCCGGCCAAGTGGGCTCGGTCCGCCCGAAGGACCGCCTGGCCCCGCTCCAGCGGCTCCTGGCCCGCCACCCGGACAACGCGGCAGCACGAGCCTTGGCCGCCCGGATCACCCGCTACCGAGCCGAACCCCTGACCTGACCTCCCCCAGATGCCCCTCCAATCACGCGTGATGCCCCTCCAGTCACGCGAGAGGCCTACCCGGACACCGAGATCGCGTTCAGCGCGCGGCCGATGAGGTCCGGCAGCGGGCCCTCCCCGCCGATCCAGTCGTCCAGTGAGATGCGGACCGCCGCCATCGCCAGGGCCGCCAGCATCCGCGGCCGCGGGTCACCCGCCGTCACCTCCCGGAAGCGCAGGGCCAGCAACTCCGCGATCGCCCGCTCGTAACGCTGGTACGTCCGTGCCGTCCACGCGGCCAGCGTCGCCGAGGTCCGGGTCAGCCGGGCCAGCTCGCGGATCGCGTCCTCGTGGGCCGGGAACTCCGCCGCGAGCTCGCCGAACGCCGCCACCAGGGCTTCCTTCGGTGCCAGCTCGGCCGGCTGCCGGGCGAGCGCCGCGGTGACCAGCGTCAGCCACGGGCCGGTGATCCCCGCCGCCACCGCGCTTTCCTTGGTCTCGTAGTAGCGGAAGAAGGTCGCGCGGGCGACCTCGGCGTCCGCCGCGATGTGCTCGACCGTCGTGCCGGCGACCCCGTGCCGTCCCGCCAGCCGGGCCGCCGACGCGGCGATCCGCGCGTTGGTCGCCCGCCTCTTGCGGACGGCCAGGCCTTCCGGTTCACTCTGAGACATAGTCTCATTCTGGACTATCTCTCACGGAGGAGCACGGGTGAACCAGCGCGCGCAGATCGTCATGTCCGCGGCCGAGATCAGCCGGTTCCTCGACGAGCAGCGCGTCGCGACCCTCGCCACCCTCGGCCCGTCGGGCCAGCCGCACCTCGTCGCGATGTGGTACGCCGTGCTCGACGGGGTGCTGTGGTTCGAGACCAAGGCCAAGTCGCAGAAGGCCGCGAACCTGCGCCGCGACGGCCGGGTCACCGTGATGATCGAAACCGGGGACACCTACGACGCCCTGCGCGGGGTCGCCCTCGAAGGCCGGGCCACGATCGTCGACGACTCCGACGCGCTGTGGGCAGTCGGCGTCAACGTCTGGGAGCGGTACAACGGCCCGTACAGCGAAGACGTCCGGCCGATGGTCGAGTTCATGCTCACCAAGCGGGTCGCCGTCCGCCTCGACGTCGAACGGACGCGCTCCTGGGACCACCGCAAGCTCGGCCTGCCCGCGATGCCGCTCGGGGGCAGCACCGCCCGGTGACTCCGATCGGGTCGACACCGGGTGTTTCGTCATTGGCCGGCCGGGGTATCCCCTACCCGGAGCGAACCGACCACCTACGGAAAAGGGATCCAGCATGCAGACCAGGGGTGATCGTGATCGCTGACGGCCACCGCGTCCGCCCTCAGGACCTCCTGCGCGTGACGCCCCACGACGCCGGCGGCACGGTCGTGCTCGCCGTGGAGGGCGAGGTCGACCTGCTCAGCGCGCCCGTCCTCGGCGACGGTGTCACCACCGCACTCGCCGGCGCGCCGGAACGGCTGGTGATCGACCTGTCCGAAGTGTCCTTCCTGGCGTCCATCGGCATCACGGTGCTGCTCGAAGCGCGCCGCGCGGCCGGCACCGCGACCCGGATCCGGGTCGTCGCCCCCGCGGGCGGCGTCGTTTACCGCACCCTTGGGCTGACCGGCCTGCACGAGGCACTGGCCGTCGCCACCACGCGGGACGACGCGCTCAGCGGCTGAACCGGGCCGCGACGGCGCGGAAGACCTCCTTCGGTTCCCAGGAAAGCCCCGGGTACGCCGTGCCACTCCGCCCCTCGAGGACCTTGACGACGCCGTAGCTCGCCAGGTCGAGGTCGCGCCGGGGCGCCGGATCGAAGGGGCATTCGTAGCCGGCGAAGGTGAACCAGAACGCACCGTGCACGCCCTCGGCCTCGAAGACGTCCATCAGCTCGGTGAAGTACGCCGCCTGCCCGGCCTCGTCGCGGACGTAGTCGCCGTTCAACACCCGCGGCCGGGCCTCGAAGTCGACGATCATCCACCCGGTACCGCCCGCGTCGGCCGCGCCGCGGTGGGTGCAGCAGCCGAATTCCGTGATGACCAGCGGCTTTCCGTGACCTTGGTGGCCACGCACGTGCTGGGCGAAATCCTCGGCGTTGGCGGCCGAGCGGTAGAGGTTCACGGCGGCGAAGTCGAAGTCCGCCCAGTCGATCTCCTCCCAGTGCCCGGCCGCGTAGGTGACCTGGCCGCCGAAGTGCCGGCGCGCGGTCCCGGCGAGCTCCCGCAGCATCGCGTTGAAGTCCCACTCGTGGGAGAACCCGGCCCAGGCGGCGGGATCCGCCGCGTTGCGCAGCCGTTCCAGCAGGAAGGCGCCGGGCACGAACCCGGTGCAGAACAACGACATCTCGCACCCGAGCACGAGCACGGTTTCCGGGTCCCGCGCCCGGATCTCCTCCGCCCGCCGGGCACAGTCCGCGAAGTAGGGCGTCAGCTGCGGCGGCGTGAGGTCCATCGGGAACGGCGAAAACCACACGCGCAGCCCGGCGTCGATCGCGGCATGGGCGGCGAAGGCGAGGCGGTCCGGGTCGTCGCCGCTGATCCGCACGGTGTCGCAGTGCAGGTCGGTCGCGATGATCCCGAGTTCCCGCCGCACGACCGCGGGCTCGAACTCCCGGCGCGACCGGTCCCCGACCGCGCCCCCGAAGCCGGTGTCGTAGTTGATCCCCTTGAGCTGCATCCGTCCCCCTCGGAATGTACGTCGTACACTCGAATGTACGCTGTATATTCCCGGCATGCCACAGCTGATCTGGCACCACCCGGAGCCGCCGGGCCGGAAGAACGCGCTCACCCGCGCGGCGGTGGTGCGCGCGGCGATCGAGGTCGCCGACGCCGGCGGTGTCACCGCGCTGACCATGCGGACGGTGGCCGACGCGCTCGGCGTGTCGGCGCCGATGTCGCTGTACCGGTACGTGCTGAACAAGGACGGCCTGGTCGACCTGATGCTCGACGAGGTGTCGGCCGAGGTTTCGGTGCCGGCCACCCCCAGCGGCGATTGGCGCGCCGACCTGCGCGGGCTCGCGCTCAGCCTGTGGGCGATGATCGGCAGGCACCGCTGGTACGCCGAGCTGGTGGACGGCCGGCCCCCGTTCGGCCCCCACACCCTGCGGCGCGCCGCCTTCCTGCTGACCGTGCTCGATGGCGCGGGTCTCGAGCCGGCGGTCGCGTATGCGTCGCTGCTGGACAACTACGTGACGGGCACGGCGATGAGCGTCAGCCGCGAGCTGGTGATGCTCGAGCGGTTCGCCATCGGTTCGACGGAGGACCTGCGGTCGTACGCATCGGAAATGGCCGACGACTCGCTCGCGGCGTGGCTCACGGACATGCCGGACCTGACGGCGGACGGCCGCTTCGAGCTCGGCCTGGACTGCCTGCTCGACGGCTTCGACCGGCGACGGCGCTGACCGCTCGGCCCGCGTCCCGGCGGGGTGGGTGGCAGGATGTGCGCGGTGAGCATGCGCGCCAGGAACAACGTGACCGTCGCCGGTCCCGACGACGGACCCGCTCTCCTGCTCGCGCACGGCTTCGGCTGCGACCAGAACCTCTGGCGCCTCGTCGTCCCGGAACTCGCGCGGCGGTACCGGGTCGTGTTGTTCGACCACACCGGCGCCGGGCGCTCGGACCTCTCCGCCTGGACCGCCGAGCGCTACGGCAGCCTCGACGGCTACGCCGACGACGTCCTAGCCATTTGCCGCGAGCTGGACCTGCGGGACGTCGTTCTCGTGGGCCACTCGGTCAGCGCGATGATCGCCGTGCTGGCCGTCAACCGGGAACCGGACCGGTTCGCGAAGCTGGTGCTGCTCACGCCGTCGCCGTGCTATCTCGACGACGGCGACTACCGCGGCGGGTTCAGCCGGGCCGACATCGACGAACTGCTCGACTCGCTCGAGTCGAACTACCTCGGCTGGTCGGCGACCATGGCGCCGGTCATCATGGGCAACCCGGACCGCCCGGAGCTGGGCGAGGAGCTGACGAACAGCTTCTGCCGCACCGATCCCGCGATCGCGCGCGTCTTCGCCAGGGTGACGTTCCTCTCCGACAACCGGGCCGATCTGGCGAAGGTCTCCGTGCCGACGCTGGTGCTCGAGTGCGAGAACGACGCCATCGCGCCGCCCGCGGTGGGGCGGTTCACCCACGAGCAGATCGACGGCAGCACCCTGGTGACGCTCGCCGCCACCGGGCACTGCCCGCAGCTCAGCGCGCCCGAGGCCACGGCCGCCGCGATCACCGCGTTCGTGAGCGGGCCGTGATGTGCGAAGACCACCCCGGCCCGGGTGGTCAGGAGAGTGCTGCCCCGGAGTTCTCGGCCCTGCTGGAGGACAGCGCGGAAGACCTCTACGAGCACGCGCCCTGCGGGTACCTCTCGACGTTGCTCGACGGCACCATCGCGAAGATCAACACCACCCTGCTCGGCTGGCTCGGCTACGCCCGCGAAGACGTCGTCGGCCGGCGCCGGTTCGCCGATCTGCTCACCGTCGGCGGCCGGATCTACCACGAGACGCACTTCGCGCCGCTCCTGCGCATGCAGGGCGAGCTCGGCGGCGTCGCCTTCGACCTCAAGGCCGCGGACGGGAGCCGGTTGCCGGTGCTGGTGACCTCGACGGTCAAGACCGGCACCGACGGGCAGGCACAGCTGATCCGCACCACGATCTTCGACGCGCGCGACCGGCGGGCCTACGAACGGGAACTCCTGCGGGCCCGCGAAGAAGCCGAGCGCGAGCGCGACCGGGTGCAGCGGCTCGCGCGGACGCTGCAGCAGACCTTGCTGCCGCCCGCACTGGCCGAGGTGCCCGGCGTGCGGGTCGCGGCCTACTACCACCCCGCGTCGGCCGACGAGGTCGGCGGCGACTTCTACGACCTCTTCCCGCTGACCGGCGACACGTGGGGGTTCTTCCTGGGTGACGTGTCCGGGAAGGGCGCCGCCGCGGCCGTGGTGACGTCGCTGGCGCGCTACACCCTGCGCGCCGCCGCGGTGCACGACCCCGACCCGGCCACCGTGCTCGACCGCCTCAACACCGTGCTGCACCACGAATACCGGGGCGCCGATCCGCGCTACTGCACGGTCGTCCAGGGCCGCATCCGGCCCGAGGCCGGCGGCGCGGCGGTCACCGTGGCCACCGGCGGCCACCCGCCGGCGCTGCTGATCCGCGCCGACGGCACGTCCGCGTTCCTGCCCGTCCCGGGCGGCCAGCTGGTGGGCGCGCTGCCCCGCGCGCGCTTCGCCACCGAGGACGTCTTCCTGAACCCCGGCGACACTTTGCTGCTGTACAGCGACGGCCTGACCGAAGCCCGTACAGACGGCCGCGTCCGCTACAGCGAAGAACAGCTGCAGGAGCACCTGACCGGCCTGGCGCCGACGACGGCACCGGCGGTGGTCGCGGCGGTGACCGGCCTGCTCGCCGGCTTCGGCGACGGCGTCGAGGACGACACGGCGCTGCTGGCGCTGAGCATCCCGCTTCCCGGAGGCGATCGAGCGTGACCGGCACCCCGTTCTCCGTCGCGACCCGCACCACCGGGGCCGGCGCGGTGGTCACCGTCGAGGGCGAACTCGACGTGGCGACCGCGCCCCGCCTCCGCGCCGGGGTGGCCGCGCTCGCCCTGCGGCCCGGCCAGCTGCTGGTGGTGGACCTGGCCGGGGTGACGTTCTGCGACTCCAGCGGGATTTCCGCGCTGATCGCGGCCCGCAACGTCGCCGAGGCGGCCGGGGCGGGCCTCGCGCTGGCCGCGGTTCCGGCCCGGCTGAGCCGGACGTTCGGGCTGATCGGCCTCGCGGACTTCTTCCCGGCCTACCCGAGTGCGGAAGACGCCTTCCGGAGCTGAACGGGCCCCGCGATCAACGCACGCCGGCCGCCGGCCCCAGCTCCGCCAGCACCGTCCGGATCGCCGGGCTCGCGTCCGCACTCCGCCGCCACACCGCGTGCACCTCCCGCTTCGGTGCCCGGCTCAGCGGCCGCGCGATCAGGCCGTCCCCCAACGGCGGCCGGGCCAGCCGCGGGATCAACGCCACCACCTGTCCCGAAGCCACCAGCGACAGCTGGGTCGCGAAGTCGTCGACCCGGTGGCGCACGTCGGGTTCCTCCGCGAACAACCGCCGGAACCACTGGTGGCACACCGTTCCCGGCGGGCTCGTCACCCACGCGTACCCGGCCAGCGAGGCTGCGTCCAGCGGCGCGTCGAGCTCCGCCAGCGGGTGGGTGCGGCTCACCACCACGTCACCGACGTCCGTGTGCACCCACCGCCGGGCCAGCGTCGGCGGCAACGGCGTGGGCAGCAACCCGTCGGCGTCGTGGACCAGCGCCAGGTCGGCCGTTCCCGCGCCGATGCTGCGCAACGCCTCGCCAGGGTCCTGCTCGGTCAGTTCCACCCGCAACTCCGGGTACGCCAGCCGCGGCATCAGCGGCGCCAGCAAGCCGCGGATCGCCGTCGAGAACGCCACCACCCGCAGCGTGCCGCGCGGTGCGCCCTCCGACACCGACTGGGCCGCTTCGGCGCACCGCTCCAGCGCCTGGAACACCTCCGGCGCCGAATCGGCGATCGCCTGTCCCGCCGGGGTCAGCACCACCCCGCGGCCCGCCGGCGCCAGCACCGGGACGCCGACCTGGCGTTCCAGCCGCTTGATCTGCTGCGACACCGCCGACGCCGTGAACCCGAGCTCGTCGGCCGCCCGCGCCAGCGTCCCGAGCGCCGCCACCGAGCGCAACGCCCGCAGCGCACCCACCTCGATCATGAAGCCAGGCTACGCAATATCGGCAAAAAAGCATCGCTGGACCGCAGCAGTCGCGCCCGGCACGGTCGGGACATGACCGAATTCGGCACCAACCTCGTCGCGATGGTGACCCCCATGGAGCCCGGCGGCGCACTCAGCGCGCCCGGCCTGGCCCGGCTCGTCGAGCACCTGCTGGCCACCGGGTGCGACGGCCTCGTCGTGGGCGGGACCACCGGCGAGTCCCCGACCCTTTCCGCCGCCGAGTCCGCCGGCCTCGTCCGGGCCGTGGCGGCCCAGGCGGCGAACCGGGCGCGCGTGATCGCCGGCGTCGGCACCCACGACACGGCCGCGAGCGTCCGCCGCGCCCGCGAAGCCGAGGCGGCGGGCGCCGACGCGCTGCTGCTCGTCTGCCCCTACTACTCCCGGCCGACGCAGGCCGGGGTGATCGCCCACTGCCTGGCCGTCGCGGACGCCACCGAGCTGCCGGTGATGCTCTACGACGTCCCGGCGCGCACCGGTGTGGCGATGACGGCGGCGACGTTGGTCGAGCTGGCCGGCCACCCGCGGATCCGGGCGGTCAAGGACGCGAAGGGCGACCTCTCCGAAGCGATGACGGTGCTGAGCCGGACGTCGCTGGCGTACTACTGCGGCATCGACGAGCTCAACCTGCCCTACCTCGCGTGCGGGGCCACGGGCCTGGTCAGCGTCGTGGCCAACGTGGCGGCCGAGCGCACCGCCGACCTCATCCGCACCGTCCGCGACGGCGACCTCGTGAAGGCGCGCGCGATCCACGACGAGCTGATCCCGCTGACGGACCGGCTCATGCGGTCCGGCACAGGGGCGGCGAACGCCAAGGCCGCACTGGCCGAACTGGGGATCATCCCGCACGCCAGCGTCCGGCTCCCGCTGGTCGAAGCAAGCCGGACCCGGACCCCGGCGATCACGCCAGCCGGTACACCGACACGTGGGAACGCGACTCCGTCGTGAACTCCGCGCCCGTCCAGTCCGCGTGCCGGGACTCGAGCCCGAACCCCGCCAGCCGGCCCATCAGGTCCAGCTCGGCCGGCCAGATGTAGCGCTGCGGGCAGCGGCTCACCCGCGCCTGCCTTCCCGAAGCGAACGTGAAGTGGTGGGACACCAGGTGCTGGCGCACGGTGTCGTAGGTGTCCACCCCGAGGTACCCGTCCTCGGACCGGAACACCAGCCCGTCCTGGCCCGGCGGGAGCCGCTGTAGTTCGGGGACACCCAGCTCGATCACGAACCGGCCGCCCGGGTCGAGGTGGCGGGCCGCGTTGCGGAAGCACGCGACCTGCTCGTCCTGGGTCAGCAGGTTCCCGATCGTGTTGTACACCAGGTAGACCAGCGAAAACCGGCCCGGCACGGTGGCGGACGCCATGTCGCCGGCGACGACCGGGATCGGCGCCTTCGCCCGGAGCCGCTCGAGCATCGGCTCGGACAACTCGATGCCCGACACGTCCACTCCCCGCTGCGCGAGCGGGACGGCGACGCGGCCGGTGCCGATCGCGAACTCCAGCGCCCGGCCGCCCTCGGCCAACACGGCCAGGCGCGACACCATCGGTTCCACGACCTCCGGCGCGAACACGCCCTGGCCCGGGGTGTCGTAGCGTTCGGCGGCCTCGGCGTCCCAGATTTCGTCTTGTCGCACGTCCTTCACCCTCGCCGGAAGCCGGGGAAACTGTCCAACCAATTAAGACTTGCCCGATTTCGGGCAAGAATTTGGGTTTCGCCGCGCGATGTGGGCATGATGGCCCGCGTGGAGGACACCGACATCGTCGAGCGCGTGGCCGCGTCCACCGGGTTGCCGCCCGGGGTCGCCGCCCGCGTCGTCGACGACGTCCTGGCCTTCTACCGGACTCCCACCGAGGACTACGTGCGCCGCCGGCACGCCGAGCTGCAGGCACAGGGCCGGAAGAACCCCGAGATCTTCCCCCTGATCGCCGCCGAGCTCCGCGGGCGGCTGGTGGCCGCGCCCGTCCTCTCCGAGCGGCAGCTGCGCCGCATCGTCTACGGCTAGGAAGAGGTCTCCCATGTGCGGGATCGTCGGCTACATCGGCGGCCAGAACGCCGCCCCCATCCTGCTCGAAGGCCTGACCCGGCTCGAGTACCGCGGCTACGACTCGGCGGGCATCGCCGTCCTCGGCCCGAAGAACACCGCCCAGGTCCACCGGGTCGTCGGGCGGGTGCGCAACCTCGCCGCCGCGCTGCCCAAGCGGCTCACCGGGAAGGCCGGCATCGGGCACACGCGCTGGGCCACGCACGGGCCCGCGTCGGAGGCCAACGCGCACCCGCACACGTCCGAGGACGGCCGGATCTGCGTCGTCCACAACGGCATCATCGACAACGCCGACACCCTGCGCGCCCAGCTCGCCGACGCCGGGGTCACCCTCGCCTCCGAGACCGACACCGAGGTCCTGGCCCACCTGATCGCGCGCTCGGCCGCCGAAACCCTCGAAGACGCCGTCGTGGAGGCGGTCTCCCGGGTCACCGGCACGTACGCGATCGCCGTCACCGACAGCGCGCACCCGGACCGGCTGGTCATCGCGCGCAACGGCTCGCCGCTGATCATCGGCGTCGGCGAGCGGGAGATGTTCGTCGCCAGCGACCTGGCCGCGCTCGTCCGGCACACCTCGCAGGTCGTGCATCTCGACGACGGCGAGTTCGCGACCGTCTTCGCCACCGGCTACCGCACCTTCACCGTCGACGAGAGCGACACCACCAAGCCCGCCACCGAGATCGACATCGACGCCGAGGACCTCGACCTGGGCGGCTACCCGCACTACATGGCCAAGGAGATCCAGGAGCAGCCCGAATCCGTCGAGCGGATCATCCGCGGCCGCCTCGACGACCGGTTCGGCGTCGCCCGCCTGGACGGGCTCAACCTGACGCCGCGGGAGCTGCGCGGGTTCGCCCGCGTGAAGATCCTCGGCTGCGGCTCCGCCTACTACGTCGGCCAGATCGGCGCGACGATGATCGAAGAGCTCGCCCGCATCCCGGCCGACGCCGAAGCCGCGTCCGAGTTCCGCTACCGCAACCCGATCATCGAGGCCGACACGCTCTACATCGCGGTCAGCCAGTCCGGCGAGACGATCGACACCGCCTTCGCCGTCGAGGAGATCAAGCGCAAGGGCGGCCGGGTCGTCGGACTGGTCAACGTCGTCGGCTCGACCATCGCCCGCGCCTGCGAAGGCGGCGTCTACCTGCACGCCGGCCCGGAGATCGCGGTCGCCTCGACGAAGGCGCTGACCAACATGGCCGTCGGGTTCGCGCTGATCGCGCTGGCGCTCGGCCGGGTCCGCGACCTGTCCAACGCGGACGGTCAGCGGATCATCGACGCCGTCCGCGCGCTGCCGGGCCAGATCAAGTCCATTTTGGACTTCGAGCCGGAGATCGCCGAGCACGCGAAGACCGTCGCCGCCGCGAAGAGCCTGTTCTTCGTCGGCCGGGTCCGCGGCTACCCGGTGGCCCGGGAGGGCGCGCAGAAGTTCAAGGAGATCTCCTACCGCCACGCCGAGGCGTACCAGACGTCCGAGCTCAAGCACGGCCCGCTCGCCCTGATCGACGAGTCGCTCCCGACCGTCGCCGTCGTGCCGTCGGACGAGCTGACCGAGCGCAACCTGGCCGCGGTCCAGCAGATCAAGGCCCGCGGCGGCGCGGTCCTCGCGGTGACCCACGAAGACGTCGACTTCGGCGAACTCGACGTCCCGCGGATCGTGGTGCCCAAGACCGAGCCCGAGCTGGACCCGATCCTGCTGACCATCCCGCTGCAGCTGCTCGCCTACCACGCGGCGCTGACTCTGGGTTACGACATCGACAAGCCGCGCAACCTGGCCAAGTCCGTCACCGTGGAGTGAAGCCGGGCCTGCTTGGGCATGTTCCAGCCCAGCACCCCGGTCACGCGGCCGTCCACGCGGTGTTCGGCCACGAACCGGCCCTGGGCCGGGTCACCTTCCACCACGGACACCTCGGCGTCCGCGGACAGCGTGCCGTGCACGTGGATCCGGACGTCGAACTGGTTGGTCCAGAAGTACGGCACCGGCGTGTACGGGCGGTCCTCGCCGAGGACGTTGCCCGCCACCGCGACCGCCTGCTCGGTGGCGTTCGTCCGGTTTTCCAGCCGCAGCAATGCATCGAGCCCTTCGTGGTGCCAGCGGGCCACGTCGCCGGCCGCGTAGATCCCCTCCGCCGCCCGGCACCGGGAGTCGCACACCACGCCGTTGTCGCACAGCACCCCGCTACCCGCCAGCCACTCCGTCGCCGGCGCGGCCCCGAAGGCGACCACGACGACGTCGGCGGGCAGCACCTCGCCGGTCGCCAGCCGCACCCCGGTGACCCGGCCGTCCTCTGCCGCCAACCCGGTGACCGCCGAGCCGAGCCGCAACCCGACACCGCGAGCGGCGTGCAGCTCGGCGAGCAAGCCCGCGACGAGGGGGCCGAACTGGTAGGCCAGCGGCGCGGGCTGCGGGCCGGCGAGGGTGACCGGCACGCCCGCCGCGCACACGGTCGCGGCGATCTCCGCGCCGAGCACGCCGTCCCCCACGACCACGACCCGCTTGCCCGGCGCGAGGTCCGCGCGCAGGGCCAGCGTGTCGTCGAGGGTGCGCAGCACGTGGACGCCGACGAGACCGTCCTGGCCCGGCAGGGTGCGCGGCCGCAGCCCGGTGGCGAGCACGACCGCGTCGGCGGTCAGGGCCCGCCCGGCCGCGGTGTGGACGGTCCGCGCGCCGGCGTCCAGCCGCACCGCGGGGTCGCCGAGCACGAACTCGGCGTCCAGTGTGGACAGTGCATCCGGCGTGCGCAGCCGGGTCTGCTCGGGCGCCCAGCTCCCGCCGAGGACCTGCTTGGACAGCGGCGGCCGGTCGTAGGGCAGGTGCACTTCGGCGCCCAGCACGGTCACGCGGCCGGCATAACCCTTGCGGCGCAGGGCTTCCACGGTCGCGAGCCCGGCGGCCGAGGCGCCGACGACCAGGACGTCGCCGGTCACCCCTGCTCGCTGACCGAGATCGCGACACCCGGGCACACGCTCGCCGCCTCGCGGACGGTCGCGTGCAGTGCCGCGACGGGGTGCTCGTCGAGCAGGACGACGATGCCGTCGTCGTCGCGCTGGTCGAACACGTCCGGGGCGAGCATGACGCAGGTGCCGGCGCCGCAGCACTTGGCTTCGTCCACGGTGACCTTCATGGTGGTTCCTTCCGTTCGGGTTACTTCGTGACCGGCGCGAGCCACAGCCCGGCCAGTGCGTCGGTGAGGCAGGCGGCGGTGGCGCGCCAGCCGGCTCGGGACGGGTGGGCCCGCTCCCGCTCGGCCATCGCGTGGACCACGAGGAGCCGGGTGAGGTCACTGCGCTCGGCGCGGACCTCGGCGGGCAGCTCGGGCAGGCACCGGTAGAGCCCTTCGACGGTCCGCACCAGCGACGGGGACGTCAGGGTCTCCTCGATGATGACCGCGCGCAGCGACGGCTCGGTCAGCACCTGGGCGGCGAACCGGGCGAACCAGGTGGGCGCGCCCAGCTCGGCCAGGTGCTCGGCCGTCGGGTACACCAGGCACCCGAGCCAATCCCGCAGCTCGGCCCGGCCGCGGTCCAGCCGGCGGCCACGCAGCCGTTCGACCGGCCCGGTGTGCCTGCGGACGATGGCCCGCACCAGCTCGGCCCGGGTGCCGAAGTGGTAGCCCACGGCGGTGTTGTTCCCCTGCCCGGCCGCCTCGCTGATCTGCCGGTGGGAAACGGCCAGCACGCCGTGTTCGGCGTACAGGCGTTCCGCCGCGACCAGGATCCGCTCCCGCGTCGCCCGCGCGCGGTCCGTCACCAGCGGACGGGCAGTTCCCGCAGCCCGCCGACGGCGAGGCCCTCGACCCGGCGCAGCTCGTCCGCCGGGACCGCGAGCTCGAGGTTCGGCAGCTTGCGCAGCAGCACTTCCAGCACGACCTGCAGCTCGGTGCGGGCCAGCGGCTGCCCGAGGCACGCGTGCGCGCCCGCGCCGAAGGCCAGGTGCGGGTTGGGGCTGCGGGTCAAGTCGAGTTCGGCGGCGTTCGCGAAGGCGCTTTCGTCGCGGTTGGCCGCGGCCATGCTGCACATCGCGGTGGTGCCCGCCGGCAGCACGGTGCCGCCGACCTCGAAGTCCTCGGTCAGGTAACGCTGCATGCCCACACCCGCGTTGGCGTCCGCCCGCAGCGCCTCCTCGACCGCCGTGCGCACGAGGGACGGGTCGGCCAGCAGCTGCTCCCAGCGGCCGCGGTCGGCCAGCAGCATCGCCGTCATCTTCGCGATCATGTTCGCGGTCGTCTCGTGGCCGGCGATGAGCAGGCCGATGCCGGTGGCGGTGAGCATCGCGTCGGACCAGTCGACGCCCTCGGCGATCAGCGCGCTGAGGATGTCCGCACCCGGCTCGGCCCGCTTGCGCGCGATGTGGCCGCCCATGTACCGGCCGAATTCCGCCTGCGCCGCGTCGAACTCGGCCTGCGTGTAGCGGGTCATGCTGAGCATGACGTCGGACCAGTGGGCGAACCGGTCGCGGTCGGTGTCGGGCACGCCGAGCATGTCGCAGATGACCCAGACCGGCAGCGGGAAGGCGAGCCCCGCCTTGAGGTCGCCGGGCGCGCCCTTGGCGACCATTTCGTCGATGAGCTGCTCGGCCATCGCCGCCATGCCCGGCCGCAGCGCGTTCATCCGCTTGGCGGTGAACCACTTCCCCAGCAGTCGCCGCCACTTGAGGTGCGCCTCGCCGTGCTGCGGCAGCACGGTCGCCATCTCGCTGTTGAACACCCCGCCCGACTCGGTGTCCGCGACGCGGGCGGCGTTGTCGGCCGGCGTCGGCCGGGTGAACCGCGGGTCGGACAGGACGGTCTTGACGTCGTCGTAGCGGGTGATCAGGGCGGCTTCGTCCCCGCTGGCCAGCGCGACGCGCGCGACCGGGCACTTCTCCCGGAACTCGGCCCACTCGGCCGGCGGCTCCAGCGCGGTGGCGGCCTCGAACGGGAACCGCGGCAGCGGTTCGGTGTGACTCGGCGTCATGACCGGCCTCTCGTTGGTGAATGTCCCCGGTCCCGAGCATGGCGACGATCCACGATTAAGTCAAGCAGTTGACTTAATCATCGGAGACAAGGGTTCGCGAACCCGCCCGAACCGGACTTATTCGCGCTCGACCTTGCGCAGGCCGCCGCCCGGCGTCCACCACTCGACGACCAGCAGCGTCGCCGCCTCGTTCAGGTGGGTGTGCACGACCTCCGCGACGTCGGCCACGAACCGCTCGCCGTCCTCGGTGCGCACCCGCCCGGCGATCTTCGCCTCGCCCGGCCACTGCGCCTCGGCGCCGTCGACCGGGTCGACCGTCGCGCTGTGCAGCGCGAACCGCGGATCCCGCCGCAGGTCCGCACCCTTGCGCGCGTTCGGCATCGACCCGAAGACCAGCTCACCGTCCTCGAAGACCGTTTCGATCCCCGAGATCCGCGGCGAGCCGTCCGCCCGCAGGGTCGCGATCGTCTTGTGCTTGTGCGCGTCGAACAACGCCCGCACCCGCCCCGCGAACTCCGGTTCCGCCGCTTCGAACTCGCGCCACGCCGTCATGCGTCCATGGTCTCGCACCGCAGCCCGGCGACGAGGAGCTTCACCATCCCCCGCGCGTCGTAGCGGGGGTCGTCCGCGCCGATGCAGAGGTTGCCGACTCCGCGCATGAGGTCCAGGGGCGCCACTGCGGCCCGGACCTCGCCGGCGGCGATCGCCGCGGCGAGCAGCTCGCCGCATGCCGGCACCAGGTGGTCCAGGAAGTACGCGTGCAGCGCTTCGAAGCCGGCGTTGTCGGACTGGAGCACGCCGGCGAGCCCGTGCTTGGTCACCAGGAAGTCCACGAACAGGTCGATCCACTGCCTCAGCGCGGCGTACGGCGATTCGCTCGAAGCCAGCAAGGCCGGCGCCGCCGCCGTGCAGGCGTCCACCTGGTGCCGGAAGACGGCGATGATCAGGTCCGCCCGGGTCGGGAAGTGCCGGTAGATGGTGCCCATCCCGACGCCGGCCTTCGCCGCGATGTCCCGCACCGGCGCGTCGACGCCCGAGGCGACGAAGACCGCGGCCGCCGCGTCGAGCAACGCCTGCTCGTTGCGCCGGGCATCCGCGCGCTTGGGCTTGCCCACCGATCCTCCTTGCTAAGCGGAGCAATGTTCCGTATCGTTTGCGGAGCAACGTTCCGTTTGCTCATTCTGCCACGGAGGCACTCCCCATGCAGTACCGCACCTTGGGCCGCACCGGTGTCCAGGTCAGCACCCTCGCGCTCGGCGCGATGAACTTCGGCGCCATCGGGAACACGACGCAGGACGAGGCCACCGCCATCGTCGACGCCGCGCTCGAAGCCGGCGTCAACCTCGTCGACACCGCCGACATGTACGGCCAGGGCGAGTCGGAGGTGCTGGTCGGCAGGGCCATCGCCGGCCGCCGCGACGACCTCGTGCTGGCCACGAAGGCGACCATGCCGATGGGCGAAGAGCGCAACCACCGCGGCAACTCGCGCCGCTGGCTGGTCACCGCGCTCGACGACAGCCTGCGCCGCCTCGGCGTCGACCACGTCGACCTCTACCAGATCCACCGCTGGGACCCCACCACGAGCGATGAGGAAGCGCTTTCCGCACTGACCGATCTGCAGCGTGCGGGCAAAATCCGGTACTTCGGGTCCTCGACGTTCCCCGCGTACCGCATCGTCCAGGCGCAGTGGGCCGCCCGCGAGCACCACCTCGGCCGGTACGTCACCGAGCAGCCGAGTTACTCGATCCTGCAGCGCGGCATCGAAGCCCACGTGCTGCCGGTGACCGAGGAGTACGGCATGGGCGTGCTGGCCTGGAGCCCGCTCGCCTCGGGCTGGCTGTCGGGCGCGGTCCGCGCCGGCCGGGAACTGAGCGGCAATCGCGCGAAGGTCCTGCCGCAGCGCTTCGACCTCGACGTCCCGGCCAACCGGGCCCGGCTCGACGCCGTCGAGAAGCTGGTCAAGCTCGCCGACGCGGCCGGCCTCACCCTGATCCAGCTGGCCCTCGGCTTCGTCACCGCGCACCCGGGTGTGACGAGCGCGCTGATCGGCCCGCGCACCCTGGACCACCTGGCTTCCCAGCTCGCGGCGGCCGACACCGTGCTGCCGGCCGACGTCCTCGACGAGATCGACACCATCGTCGCCCCGGGCACCGACCTGGCCCCGGACGAGAAGTTCGACACCCCGCCGGCGCTGCTGGACCCGTCGCTGCGGCGGCGCCGGTGAAGTTCGGCATCATGACCGCACCGATGCAGGTGCGGTACGACGAGATCCTGCGCGTGTGGCGGGAAGCGGACACGGTGCCGGAGATCGAGCACGCGTGGCTGTTCGACCACCTGATGCCGATCGCCGGCGACCCGGACGGGCCGATCTTCGAGGGCTGGACCCTCCTTTCGGCGCTGGCGGCCCAGACGTCGCGGCTGCGGATCGGCCTGCTGGTCACCAGCAACCGGTTCCGCCCACCGGCCGTGCTGGCCAAGATCGCCACGACGGTCGACATCGTCTCGGGCGGCCGCCTCGACTTCGGCATCGGCGCGGGCTCCCGGCCCAGCCACCCGCTGGCGCGGCGCGAGTACGACGCGCACGGCCTGCCGTACCACAGCCAGGCGGACGCGGTGGCGGCGCTGGACGAAGCGTGCACGGTCATCCGTCGCTTGTGGACATCCACGGAGCCGTTCGACTTCGCGGGGTCGCACGTCTCGTTGACCGGGGCGTTCGGGAATCCGCGGCCGGTGCAGCGTCCGCACCCGCCGATCATGATCGGCGGCCGGGCGAGCGCGACGCTGCGCGTGGTGGCGGAGCACGCGGACCTGTGGAACATCCCGGGCGGCGGCGACATCGCGGACCTGGCGGCCCGGAGCCGCTTGCTGGACGAGTACTGCGCGGAGATCGGCCGCGACCCGGCGGAGATCACGCGCTCGATCTTCCTGCCGGTGGAGTACGAGCGGCCGGCGGTGACCCGGGGCAAGATCGCCGAGGCCGCGGATGCGGGCTTCGGGCACGTGGTGCTCGGGTTGGCGAACCCGTATCCGGAGGGCGTGGCGGAGTGGGTGGCGAAGGAGCTGATCCGGCGCTAGAAGTACGACTCGAGCGTCCCCCGCCGGCGGACGTCCGCGGTCACGCAGTGGAAGCACCCGCCGAACCGCATGACGTTGCGGAACGGCACCGGGAGCACCTCGAAGTCCCACTCCGCCAGGAAATCGATCAGCGGTGTTTCGCCCGCCTCCACGACCACCCGGCGGTGGTCGAGCATCAGCACGTTCATGCTGACCCACGCGCTCGACATGTAGAGCAGGTGGTCTTCGGGGAGCGCCGGCCGCGGCGCGGGGCGGACGTCCCAGTCGCCGAGCGCACTCGGCAGCGCGATCTCCCGAGAGAGGTTGACGAGGATCTTGCCCGGCGAAAGCGGCATGAAGGAGGCGTCGATGTGCATCGGCGCGCGGTCGGCGATCTCGAGCGTGTGCACCCGGCACTCCGGCCCGACGTGCCGGGCGACCCAGTCGATGCCGCTTCGGTTGGTCACGTGGCTCCGCTGCACGAAGATGTCCCGCCCGCAGCGGATGAAGTCGGCGGCGTCGAAGGTCGGTTCGAATTCGCCGGTCACGTAGCCGCCGGACAGGTACGGCCGCTCGCGGTCGAAATCGTTGTCGAACCATTCGTCGAGCAGTTGTGGCCGGGGCGCGCTGACCCAGCGCGCCCCGCGCTGGAAATAACCGAAGAGGATGTCCCGGTAGGCGTCGATCTCGAAGTAGCGGCTGCGCCAGGCCATGGGCGACTCGATGATCAGGTCGCCGACGATGAGCAGGAGGTCACGCGGCATCGCGCTGTAAAGACCGCCGGAGCTTCCCCAGTTCGGTGTCGTGAACGGCCGCCTCCGATCGATCGGGGCCGGCCTGACGACGGTGATGCCCAGCCCTTCGAGCAGCTCCGCGAACGCGTCCAGTTCGAGCTCGGCCGACTTGGCGTGCTCGATCGGGAACGGCATCCCGGCGTTCTCGGCGAAGAACTGTTTGTTCCGCGCGGGCATGGTGGCTTCCAGCACCACGTCCCAGTCCGGCACCGCGGCACCACCGGCCACGCCGACGATCACCTCTTCGAGTGGATCCCATTCGTTGTACGACGAAACGGGTGACGAACCGTCCACGTCCTCTCCTCCCGCTGCCCCTCGAGGGGGAAGGCACCTACCGGGCGAGGTCTGCCAAGGCATCGAGTCTCGCGGCGACCGAACCGGGGAAGCTCGGCGACAGGCGCCCCAGCATTTCGACGGCCCGCTGTTTGAGTTCGGCGGCGCCGCGCAGCTCGCCCTGCCACGCCCGGGTCCCGGCCAGGCCGGCGAAACAGTAGGCGCGCACCAGGTGGTCCGCGCCGTAGAGACGCTCACCCATCTCGGCCGACTCTTCGTACAGCCGCGCGCCGGTGGCGATCTCCCCCAGCGCGCAGAGCGCCGAAGCCAGTCCCGCCAGGCACCACGCGAGGTCGAGGTGGTCGCCCTCGTAGAGGCGCTTGGCCATGCCGACAGCCAGTTCGTACATCTTCTTCGCGTTCTCCGGCTCACCCACCTGGAAGGTGCTTTCGGCCAGGGTCTTCAGGCACCACAACACGTCCGGGTGATCCGACTTGAAGAGGTGGTTGTCGATGTCGAACGCTTCGGCGGCGGCCTCCTTCGCGGCCTCCGCCTCGCCCAGCCAGAGGAGGTTGGCCGCGAGATCGCACAGGCTCTCCGCGATTTCGGGATCCTTCCGCAGCCCCAGCCGGCGCCGCATGGCCAGGCCTTCTTCGACGAGTTCCCGCGCCCTCGCGTAGTCCAGCAATCCGTAGTAGGACGCCCCCAGCATGGTCAGGCTCGCCGCGACATCGCGGTGGTCACCGGCGAACAGGCGGCGGCGCATGTCGAGGGCTTCCTGGTGCAGCCCACGGGCTTCGTCGTCCGCACCCAGCCAGTACATGCTCGTCGCGACGTCGCTCAAACTGGCGGCCACGTCCGGGTGATCGCCCGGGTGGAGCCGGCGGCGGGCACGCAACGCCCGCTCGGCGAACTCGAGGCCGGCCTGGTGGTTGCCCTGGGCCTGCAGTGCCCGTCCCAGGCCGCTCATCGCCCTGGCGACCCGCAGGTCGCCCTCTTCCGCCCAGCGCAGCGTCGAGGACACCAGCCACCGGAAAAGCGCTTCCACGCTGTCGGTGTCGTAGCGGTGCCGCAGCAGGTACTCGCCGGCGACCAGCGTCAGCGTCACGACGTCGTCGGTGATGACGTCGGCGTCACGGCAGCGCCGGACCACGGCTTTGGCGTGCTCGACGTAACGGCCCGGCGCGGGGTGTCGTCCGGCGGGGCCGGCCACCTCGGACATGCCGGACCGGAGGACCACGGCGGCGTGCGCCAGCGCCTCGGTGTAGGACCGGGCGTCGAGGTTCTCCCGGGTCACGGTCTGCACCAGGCGGTGGATCCAGTACCGGTTCTCGGACGGCGTGCTCAGCATCCCGGAGGAGAGCAGGGTCGCCATGCAATCGTTGCGGTCCAGGCGATTCGCGGCCACCGCCGCAAGCGGTCCGGGCAGGGCCGCCGCCGCGTCGAAGATCAGGTCCACCGGCAGGTCTTCGGGAGCCATCAGGGAGCACAGCCGCAGGAGCTGCACGGCGGCCGGGCTGCTCTCGGACAGGCGGCCCAGCGCGACACCGAGCGTCCGGCCGATCGTGTTGGGGTACGACTGCGGGTTTCCCCGCCGGAGCAGTTCCGCGGGGTAGGCGGCGAACTGGTCGCGGTAGTCCCGCAGGCGGATGCCGCACTCGTTCACGTAGCCGGCCGCCTGGTCGAGGGCGAGCGGGAGCCCGCCCAGCTCCTCGGCCAGCTTCTTCGAGGCGGCCACGTCGTGGTCGCCGCTGCGGAGGCGGAGCAGCCGGGCGGCCTTGGCCAGGGGCAGGGACCCCACCTCGACGGGATGGGCCACGCCGGCCCAGGCGTGGCTGCGCGACGTGATCAGGATGTGGCCGCCGATGCCCGCGGGCAGCAGCGGGGCGACGTCCCGCACCGAGGCCGCGTTGTCGAAGATGAGCAACCACGTTTCGCGGGCGGCGAGCTCGGCGCTGAGGTTCGCGGCCGAATCGCGCGGGTCGAGTCCCGCATTGCCGCCGAGGAGCACCGCCAGCCGGGCCAGCGACGCCAGGGTCGACGACTCGGTCTCGGCCGGGACCCACCACCCGAGCGCGTACTCGTCCCGGTACTGGTGGGCGTACGCCAGCGCCAGTTGTGTCTTGCCGATCCCGCCGAGGCCGTGCAGCGCCTCCGGCAGCAGAACGCTGCGAGAACGGTCCAGCAGGTGCTCCCTAATGGCTTTGATCTGCGGTTCCCTGCCGACGAAGCTCCGCACGCGGGGCGGAATGTTCCACAGTTCCTGATGAGACGCCATCAGTGCCGGTTGCTCCGATCTCGATCTGTCCGGTCCGCCCCCCAGAGACACGTTGATCTCCTTGATCGCAATCCAGTCGCGGGCTATCTGGGTGACATTGCCGCCGGTGACGCTACCCCACAGGTGCGCACCACCCGCGGTCCCGGACCCGATTCCGGCACCGTCGGATGTTGCGCCCTGTAAGGAGTAGCCGTCCACGGTCCCCCTTGTGAGTGAATCCGGAGATCAAAGCGCGGCCGTCGATGTCAATTTCCGCACCATCCGATGATAACCCAGAAAAACTTGATCAGAAGCGCACAAACAATCGACCGGCATGACAAATCTCTGACATTTCACGGCACATCGGCCAGGCGGATATCATGCACCTCGCGGACGGTTCTCCGGAAGGACGGGAATGATCGAATCGATAGCCGAAGCCGCCTTGCTGGCCGCGACGTTGTTCGCGAACAAGGCACTGGAAGAGGCCGGCAAGAAAGCGGGGAGCACGGTCTCCGCCGCCGCGGGCAGGGTCGTCACCTGGCTGCGGCGGACCGGCGCCGCCGACCCCCGGGTCGGCTCGGCTCTCGCGGCCGTCGAGGCCGCGCCGGAAGACGCGGCGGTCATCCAGACGCTCGGGACCGTGGTCGTGGACCACGTCCGCGGCGACAACGCGCGGGAGGCGGAATTGCTGGGCCTGGCGGAAGAATGCCGCAAGGCCGGTCACGTCACCATGATCGGCGGCACCCACGTCCACGGCGACGTCTCCGGAGGCACGATCACGCAGTACGGCGGCGACCACATCGAATTCCGCCGCTGACAACGGCTCGCCGGGTGGCGGGTGCCGCAGCACCCGCCACCCGGTGTCCGCGTCAGCCTGCCGCGCAGAGGACGCCGTTGAGGGTGAACGCCGACGGCAGGATGTTCGGCCCGCTGTAGTCGGCGGTGAACCCGACGTCCACGCCCGCCGCCGGTGGGGCCGCCGACGAGACCGTCACCGTCGTGCCGTTCTGCGCCCAGGTGCCGCTCCAGCCGCCGGTGAGCTTCTGCCGCGCGGTCGGCCACTTGAACGTCAACGTCCAGTCCCCCACCACACCCGTTCCGGTGACGTGGATGCCGCCGACGAAACCGCTCGCCCAGTCGGTGACGTCGGTCATCCGGACCGTGCAGCTGCTCGACGCCGGCGCGCCGGTCGTCAGCGTCAGCGGCGGGGAGGCCGCGGAGACGTTCCCGGCCGTGTCGCGCGCCAGGACGTTGACCGTGTACCGGCTGCCCGGCACCAGGTTCCCGACGGCCAGCGACGTGCCGGTCGTCTCGCCCCACTGCTCACTCACCGCACCCACCTGCCGGTATACCTCGTACTTCGCGATCGGGTGGGCGCCGGGCGCGGCCGCCGGCCAGCTGATCGTCGCGGTCCGGTCGGTCGCCGTCCCGGTCGGCTGCCCGGGCGTTCCGGGGCCGGCGGACGCGGCGGCCGCGGGGTGCAGCACCACCGTGGTGAGCGAATACGGCGGCAGCGTCTGGGACGTGCTCGTCCCGGTCGTGGCGCTGCTGATCGTCGTCGCGCCGTTGGTGAAGGTGAACACCTGCGGCGCGCCCGCCGCCGGCGTGTAGCCCGCGTAGTCGAGGGTCACCGTCCTGGCCTGGTCCTGGTCCTTGTTGAGCAGCAGCACGGCGAGGTCGCCGTTCGGGCGCCGGACCGCGTGCGCGCCGACGAGCGGGTCGTCCGCGCCGGCGCGGACGAACTGGTCGCCGGGGTGCGCGAAGGTGCTCAGCATCTTCAGGCCGTAGTAGGGCGCGAACGGGGTGTTGAGCGGGGGTTCGCAGCCGCCGCCGTCCAGGCACGTGCCGCTGGAGAGCAGGCCGCCGTCGCCGTAGTCCGGGTATCCGGCCACTGTGGACAGTTTGGTCGGTCCGTTGTGCGTGTCCCACCAGTCGATCGTGAACACGCCGTTCGCCAGCAGCGAGCTGTAGGTGTCGGCGGCGAACAGGGCGCCAGGCTGGGTGTTCACGCCGACCGGCGTGTTGGTTTCGGTCATCGAGATGCCGATGCGGCCGGAGTTCGGGCCCGCGTACCGGGCGATCTGCTCACGCGTCAGGTAGATCATGTCGTCGATCTGCTCCGGCTTGGCGAGTGCTTCCGCCGCCGTCGAGCCGGTGGGGTACCAGTGCAGGATGACGAAGTCGATGTGCGGGCCCGCGATCGAGAGCACGGTCTGGTTCCAGCTCGCGGTGTCACCGGAGCCGACGATGCCGTCGGGCCAGTTCGCCGGGGTCGTCAGCACCGCCCCGACCTTCACCGACGGGTCGGCGGCCTTCATCGCGTCGGCGTAGGCGACGACGCCGTTGGCGTAGCCGGTCGGGCTCTTGTCCGCGTGGTCGTCGGCTTCCCAGTTCGCGCCGTAGTGCCCGTTCCCGTAGAGCTCGTTGCCGATTTCCCAGTACTTGACGCCGTACCCCTTGGTGACGTTGGCGTACCGCACCCAGTCCGCGGCTTCCTCCGGGGTGCCGGTGCCGTAGTTGGCGATGATGATCGGCTGGGCGCCGGCTCTGCGGACGCCGCCCATGAACGTGTCGAAATCGGTGTTCGGCGCCACGTACCCGCCCGGCGCGGTGTTGTCCTTCCAGTGGTAGATGTCGCCGTAGGAACCACCGGGGTAGCGCATCGTGCGGACACCGGCGGCGCCGAAGAGGTCGGCCACCTCGGGGGTCCCCAGCTGGCTGTCCCAGACCGCGTGGTTGATGCCGATCCCGGTGTCCGGCATGGTCGCCAGCCCGGCTCGGGCGTTGACGGTGACCGTCGCCGTGGGCGTGGTCGCCGCTCCGGCGGTCCCGGCCGCCGGGATCGCCGCGGCCACCACGGCGATCACCGGCCACGCTGCCCAGCGCAGACGTCGAGCTGTCATGGAAGGTCCATCCTCACTTCGTCGGGCACGAACGGATGACTGGGAGCGCTCTCAGCGAGAGAACCACCGAGGCGGCCCGAAGTCAACGGAAGTCGCGCGAGGGCCCGGTGCGCATCGAAAGATCGAGGTTTTCGACGCGGTCGGCCACGAGCGTGACGACCCCTTCGCCCGCCTGGACCTGCCCGCGGACGAGCAACGCCGCACTCGTGCGAGCCACCAGCCGCTGCCGCCGCCACAACCCCGGCGAGACGAGGACGTTGGCCATCCCGGTCTCGTCTTCGAGGTTGAGGAACGTGATCCCGCCGGCCGTCGCGGGCCGCTGCCGGTGGGTGACCGCGCCGCCCACCCACACGCGCGTCCCGTCCTCGGTCCGCATGAGCTCCGCGACCGTGATCGCCCCCCGCTTGTCCAGGAGCTCGCGCAGGTACTCCACCGGGTGGCTGTCCGGGGACACGCTCGTCGCCCACAGGTCCGCCGCCGTCACCTCCAGCCGCGTCATGCCGGGCAGCGCCGGTGCGTCGAGGCCGGGGGCGAGGCCGGGCAGGTGACCCGGCCGGGTCGCCGCGGCCGCGCCGGCCGCCCACAGGTCCTGGCGCCGGTCGCCGCCGAAGCCGCTGAACGCCCCGGCCGTGGCCAGCGCCTCGGCGGCGTTCTTCTTCAGCTGCACCCGGCGGGTCAGGTCGCCGATGCTCGCGTACGGGCCGTGCGCCTCCCGTTCGGTGACGATGCGGTCGGCGACGTCGTCGCCGAGGTGGCGGACCGCGGCGAGGCCGAGCCGGAGCGCGACGCCGCCGGTGCTGCCGTCGTCCGGTTCGAGGGTGGCGCCGGCGAGGCTCGCGTTGATGTCCGGTTCGCGGATGCGCACGCCGTGGCGGCGGGCGTCGGCGACCAGCGATTGCGGGCTGTAGAAACCCATCGGCTGGGCGCGCAGCAGCCCGGCGCAGAACGCGGCCGGGTAGTAGCGCTTGAACCACGCCGACGCGTACACGAGCAACGCGAAGGACATCGAGTGCGCTTCGGGGAAGCCGTAGCCGGAAAAGGCGTGGATCTGCTCGAAGATCCGGGTGGCGAGCTCGCGGTCGAGGCCGTTGGCTTCGCAGCCGGCGAAGAACCGCGCCATCAGGGCCTTCATCTTGGCGCTGGACCGCTTGGCGCCCATGGCCCGCCGCAGCTGGTCGGCCTCGGCCGGGGTGAAGCTCGCGACGTCGACGGCCATCTGCATCACCTGCTCCTGGAACAGCGGCACGCCGAGGGTGCGGTCCAGCGACGTGGCCAGCAGCGGGTGCGCGTGTTCCCACTCTTCGTCGCCGCGGCGACGGCGGATGTAGGGGTGCACCGAGCCGCCCTGGATCGGGCCGGGCCGGATCAGCGCGACTTCGACGACCAGGTCGTAGAACTTCCGGGGCCGTAGCCGCGGCAGCGTGGCCAGCTGCGCGCGGGACTCCACCTGGAACACCCCGACGGCGTCGGCCGCGCAGAGCATGTCGTAGACCGCCGGGTCGGCCAGGTCGAGTTTTCCGATGTCCACAGTGGATCCGTGGTGCTCGGCGACGAGGTCGATCATGTGGTGCAGCGCGGACAGCATGCCGAGGCCGAGCAGGTCGAACTTGACCAGCCCGACGGCGGCGCAGTCGTCCTTGTCCCACTGCAGGATGCTGCGGTCCTTCATGGCCGCCCACTCGACCGGGACCACTTCGGACACCGGCTGCTTCGAGATCACCATGCCGCCGGAGTGGATGCCGAGGTGGCGCGGGAAGTCCTCGATGCGGGCGGCCAGGTCGAGGACGTCGTCCGGGATCGCCCCGGCGGCCTGCTGCTTCGTGGCGGCGACCCCACCCCAGCGGTCCACGAGCTTGCCGTAGGCGTCCTGCTGCCCGGGGCTGTGGCCGAGCGCCTTGGCGGCGTCGCGGATCGCCGACGGCGCCCGGTAGGTGATGACGTTGGCGACCTGCGCGGCGTGGAACCGGCCGTGTTTCTCGTAGACGTACTGGATGGCTTCCTCGCGGCGGCCGGCCTCGATGTCGACGTCGATGTCCGGCGGGCCGTCCCGCTCCGGCGCGAGGAACCGCTCGAACAGCAGGTTCCACTTCACCGGGTCGGCGTGGCAGATCTCCAGCGCGTAGCAGACCGCGGAGTTCGCGGCCGAGCCGCGGCCCTGGCACAGGATGTCGTTCTCCCGGCAGAACCGGACGATGTCCCAGACGACGAGGAAGTAGCCGGGGAAGCCGAGCTTGCCGATGACGGCGAGTTCGTGGTCGAGCTGGGCGTAGGCCTTCGGGTTCTCTTCGCGCGTGCCGTAGCGCTTCCGCGCGCCCCGCCGGGTCAGCTCGGTCAGGAACGACATTTCGTCGTGCCCGGCGGGGACCGGGAACGGCGGCAGGTCCGGCGCGACCAGCTGCAGGTCGAACGCCACTTCGACGCCGAGGACCGCGGCCCGGCCGACCGCACCGGGGTAGCGGCGCTCGAAGCGGCGCCGCTGCTCCATCCCGGACCGCAGGAACGCCTGCCCCGACGGCGGTCGCCACCCTTCGAGGTCTTCCGCCGACCGCCGCGCCCGGACGGCGGCGACCGCGTCCGCCACGACGGCGTCTTCCGGGCGGGCGTAGTGCACGTTGCCGGACACGACCGTCGGCAGCCGGAGGTCCTTGGCCAGCGCGTCGAGGAGGTCGTTGGCGGCTTCGTCGGTGGGCAGCCGGTGATCGATCAGCTCGACGGCGACGTGCGACCGCCCGAACCGGTCCACGAGCCGGGCCAGCTCGGCCCGCGCGGCGGCCGGGCCGTGGTGGGCGAGCGCCTGCCGGACGGCCCCCTTGCGGCAGCCGGTGAGGACGACGACGTGCCCGGCCAGCTCGCCGGCGAGCTCGTCGAAGTCGTAGACGGGCCGGCCCTTCTCGCCGCCGGCGAGCTGGGCGCGGGAGATGACGCGGCAGAGGCGGTGGTAACCGGTCTGCTGCCGGGCGAGCACGAGCAGGTGCGACCCGGCCGGGTCGGGCACCCCGGCCTGCGGCCCGGGCAGCCCGAGCGAGAGCTCGGCGCCGAACCCGACCCGCACCCCGAGCTCCCGCGCGGCGTCGTTGAACCGCACGGCCCCGTACATGCCGTCGTGGTCGGTGAGGACGAGCGCGTCGAGCTCGAGCCGCGCGGCCTCCTCGACGAGCGTCTCGGGGTGGCTCGCGCCGTCGAGGAAGCTGAAGTTGGAGTGGACGTGCAGTTCGGCGTACGGCGCCCGGATCCGGTCGCCGCCGTCGTCCCGCCGCACCCGGTGCCGCAGGTCTTCGGGCGCCCCGCCGTACCCTTCGCGCTTGCGCGACCACGCGGGGGCGTCGTTGCCGTCACCGGGGACCGGAGCGCGCCCGGACGCGATCCGCTCCACTTCGGACCACGGCACCCGCGGATTGTTGAACGCCAACGCCAGCTCCCACCGATTTCGCTGTGGGGAAGCCAGCGACTACTGTTCGAACACATGATCGACCACTGCGGTCCGATCCTGCGCCGGGCGCGCGGCCGTTGTCAACTGTGGACGGACCGGAGTCGTGTCGATCACAACCGGGCGGAACCCCGCGCTGCGTCCGACAGCACCATCAGTCGTAGCAGCCCTCCACCGTCCACTGCGGATCATCGCCGAGCGTGCCGCTGAGCAGGAGCGCGATGTCGCCGTCGGCGGCCGTGTCCCCTTCCAGGACCACCTGGACGCGGGCGAGGGGCCGCTCGCCGCGGCGGCCGGGGAGGGCCGGGTGCACCACCCAGGGGCCGGCCGAGCCGATCACCCGGCGAGGCGGTCCCCCGTCGACGGCCACCGTCGACGGCGGGTAGCCGAGCTCGCCGCGCGCGGTGCAGCGGACGACGTCGCCCACCGCGTCGAGCACCTCGGCCGGCACCGGGCGCGGCGGGACGACCGTCGGCGAGGGCGCCGGCAGCCGTCCCGGCCACGGCCGGTCCGCGGCGAGCGGGCGGCGCGGCTCGCCCCACGGGATGAGCCGGACGCGTTCGCCCGGGCCGCGGCCGCCGTCCAGCAGCGGGGTGACGACCGCGTCCGGGCCCAGCAGGCCCTGGATGCGGACCAGGGCCCGGCCGGCGCGTTCGGCGGCGTCGGCGTCGCGGCCCACCGAGCCGAGCTGCAGCTGCAGCGCCTGTCCGCCGACGACCTCTTCGGGGTCGAGGCGCAGCCGGACGATGCCGGCGGTGGGCCGGTCCCGCGTGGTGAGCCAGCCTTCGCACTGCCACCGCACGCGGTCGGCGGTCGAGCGGGCGGTGAGGGGTTCGGCGCAGCGCCAGACGCGCACCCGTTCTTCGCCGGCTTCGGTGACGGCGACGATGGCCAGCCGCGTGCAGGCGAGGCCGTGGTTCGCGAGCCCGGCGAAGAAGCGTTCGCCGAGGGTCTTCGCGACGAAGGCGGCTTCGTCGATCCGGTGCAGCGGTTCGTCGAAGGTTTCGGTGACGGCGAGGTCCGGCGGCAGGGCGCGCCGCAGCGGCGGGCGTTCGGAGAGGCCGCGGGCGAGCCGGTGGGCGGCGACGGCGTCCTTCGGGAACCGGCCGGCGATGTCGCGTTCGGCCAGCGCGGCGAACGCGCCGAGGGTGCGCAGCCCGAGCCGCTTGAGCAGGTCGACGAGCTCGCCGCGGTCCTCACCGGGCTGGTTCAGCTCGGTGATCGAAAGCGGCGCGAGGAACTCCTTCGTGCGGCCACGCGCCACGAGCGCGGACCGCCGGGCGGCGAGGGTGGCGGCGAACAGCCCATCGGCGACGCCGACCTGGCATTCGACCCCGGCCCGCGCGGCGACTTCGTCGATGAGCAGCTCGGCCAGAGCGGCTTCTCCGCCGAAGTACCCGGAGGCACCGTCGGCGGGCACGGCCACCAGCCCGGGCCGCACGACTTCCACCCCGACGGCCTGCGCTTCGACGGCGGCGGCCACGGGTTCGAACAGCCGGGCATCGCGATCGGGATCGTGCTGGTGCACCACGAGCCCCGGGCACCGCGACTGGGCATCCCGCCGCCGCATCCCCCGCCCGACGCCGTGCTGCCGCGCGGAAGCGGAGCAGGCCACGACGCGATTGGCGGAGAAAACGGCGGCGGGCGAGGTGGGCGGCGACCCGGCAGCGGCCCCGGCGGCGACGACGGGCCAGTCCGGGCACCACAGCACGAGCAACCGTGGCGCATCGGTCATCCGGCGGCCTGCTCCTGCCGGGACCCGGTCACCACGGGAAGAGCGCGCCCGGCGCCCACGTCACCCGGCCAGCCGCCGCCCCGGCACCACATCGACGCTCCCGACCGGCGCCCCTTCCGGACCGGGCAACAGCAACCCCACCGACAACGGCCGAGCCGCCGCACCGCGACCACGGCTCGTCGCCACCACGGTGCGAGCCGTCAGGTGACCATGGCCGTCCCGGGCGAGACCCTGCCACCGGACGGCAACGCGCCCACATCACCCGGCCACCTCGACCAACCGCCGCCCCGGCACCACATCGGCACTCCCGGCCGGCGCCCCTTCCGGGCCCGGCAACAGCAACCCCACCGACAACGACCGGACCGCCGCACCGCGACCGCGGCTCGTCGCCACCACGGTGCGAGCCGTCAGATGACCATGGCCGTCCTGGGTGAGGCCGTGCCAGCGGCGGCCCGACACCTTCAGCTCCACGTCCGCTCCCGGCCACGGTCCCGCCGTCAGCAGGACCGTCCCCCGGTTGCGGACCCGGCCCGCCAGCCGGCGCGCCGTCTGCGGCGGCACCGACGCCGACCGGCCGAGGACCACCAGGTCGAACCCGTCCACCAGCGCCGACACCACCGCCACCAGCTCCGCGCCCGGGTCCGGCACCAGCGCGAGGCGCTCCAGGTCGACGCCGAGCTCCGCGGCCGCCGCCAAGCCCAGCTCCGGCAGGCCCGTCACCGCCGCCCAGGAACCGTCGCGGGTGGGTGCCGCCAGCAGCGCCAAGACCAGCGACGTCGCTCCGCGCACCGAAACCGTGCTGCCGCGCCGCAAGCCGCCGCCGGGGAAGAGGCCGGCCAGCTCCGGCAGCACCGTGAGCACCGGCTCACCCAGCTGCGCCGCCGTGCGGACCCCCGGGATGGCCGCGAGCGCTTCCGGCACCGCCACCGCCGTTCACCTCCAGCACCACGTACTCGTACCGGAAACCCTGCCGGCGAACCCTGCACAATCATCGAACACTTGTTCGCATAGTGCGAGACGTGGAGCCCGCTGTCAAGCCGGGGGCCACGCCCGGGGGAGGACACCGCTGACGTACCGCACGTCGCCCGTGCGCAGGTCGTCGGCTCCCAGCGGCGCGAGGCTGTGGGCGGCGAGCAGCTCACGGACGGTGTCCCCGGTCAGCACCCAGCCACGAGCGGCGAGGTAGGGCTCCGCTTCATTGCGTTCACCGAGATAGCGCAGCCGGGCCAGGTCCGTGTCGAAGCTCTGCTCGCGCCAGCGGCCGGAGATCCGGTCCAGCCCGGCCCGCACGCTCTCCTCGTCGCCCGGCCGCGGATTGGGCCGGTTTTCCGTCGCCAGCCGGCTGCCCGGCGCGCTGAGCTCGGTGACGGTGTCGAGCAGCCGGTCCTGCGCCTCCGGCGGTAGGTAGCCCAGCAGGCCTTCGGCGCTCCACGCGGTCGGCCGCGCCGGGTCGAAGCCGGCCGCGCGCAGCGCCGCGGGCCAGTCCTCGCGCAGGTCGGCCGGCACCACCCGCCGGTCGGCGGCAGGCTCGGCGCCCAGCCCGGCCAGGGTGCGGGTCTTGAACTCGAGGACCTCCGGCCGGTCGATCTCGTACACGACGGTCCCCGCGGGCCACGGCAGCCGGTACGCGCGCGAATCCAAGCCCGCGGCCAGAATGACGACCTGCGGGAGGCCCGCCTCGCGGAAGAACTCGTCGTAGAACTTCGTCCGCACCTTGGCCACGTCGATCCACACCTGCTCGACCAGCTCGCCGGGCGCCGCTTCGCCGCTCGCCAGCCGGGTCAGCAGGTCGACGCCGACGGCACGGACGAGCGGTTCGGCGAACCGGTCGTCGATGAGCGCCGGGTCCGCGCGGGTCGCGATCGCCCGCGCCGCCGCGGCCATCGTGGCGGTCGCGCCGACGCTCGAGGCCAGGTCCCACGCGTCGCCGTCGTGCCGGGAAGTCACGTCGTCCCCCTTCCGCCGGCCACCATCCGGCGCACGATCCACGCGTGCGCGGCGAGCTGCCGCCCGCGGGCGAACCCGAAGTCCTCGAACAGCTCCACCGTGCCGGTGAACAGGAATCGCCCCGGCGCGTCCCGGCCAGCGCCGTGCGCGCGACACCGCGGCCCCGGTGCTTCTTGCCGACGAACAAACAGGTGATCCGCCAGTCCGGCCGCGGCGGCGCGTCCTTGTCGTAGGCACGCCGGTGCTTGATGCCGGGTAGCTCTTCGGGGCAGCCCGCCGAAGATGCCGTTGTTGCGTTCGACGAGTTCCGCGAACGCCGCCCACGTCGAGGCGTCGAGGGGCCGGACGGTGTGCGCCATCCCCGGATTCTGCCCGACGGACACCCATGGCGGCGGGCCGCACCGTCGCCGGTGCGGCCCGCCGTGGGGAAGATCAGCCCGCGAAGGGGCTGGCGTCGATCGTGCAGGTCTTGCCCGCCGCGGGGAAGGTCCCCGAGATCAGGTAGTCCCGCTTGACCTGCTCGGTGCACGTGCTCGGCACGTACATCGAGGAGTGGCCGTAGCCCTCGGTCACGAACACGCGCGCCCGCGCCAGTTCCGCGGCGCCGTCGCGGGCGCCGGGCAGCGGGGTGGACGGGTCGTAGCGGTTGTTCAGCACGAGGATCTCCGCCGACGTCGGGCGGTTCCACGGGCCGGTGTAGCGGTCGGTGTCCTTCGCCTGCCAGTACGCGCAGCTCATCATGTCCAGCACCGCGATCCGCCCGAAGTACGGCACGCGCTGGTCTTCCGACTCGGCGTACCGGCTGTAGACCGCCGGGTCGGTCGGCACATCGCTGTCGGAGCACTGGATGGCGTTGAACGCTTCGGTCCGGTTCGAAACGTACTGCTCGCCCTTGACAGCCGCGGCGCGCAGGGCGGGCGTGGCCAGCGCGTCGTAAAGCCGTTGCAGCAGCCCGGCGATGTCCGCCCAGCCCCGCGAGTCGGACAGGTCGGCCGCCGCGTTGATGATCCCCGAGTACGTCCAGGTTTCGCCGTCGCTGACGATCGGGGCCTGCTTGGCGCGCGCCGTCAGCGCCGCCCACTTCGCCTTCGGGTCACCCGAAGAGAACGCGCACTTCGGGCCGGCTTCCGTGCACAGCCGCAGGAACTGCTCGAAGGTCTGCGCGATGCCGGTCGCGACGTCCTGCCGGGTGTCCAGCGGGACGCTCTTGCCGTTGCCGTTCTGGCCGGTCGAGTTGCCGGCGAAGTCCATGGTGCCGTCGAACACCATCGCCCGGATCCGGTTCGGGAACAGGTTCGCGTAGGTCGCCCCGAGCTGCGTCCCGTAGGAAATGCCGTGGTAGTTCAGCTTCGGGTCGCCGACCGCGCGGCGCAGCAGCTCCAGGTCGCGGGCCGTGTTGGCCGTCGAGACGTGTTCGAGGATCGGGCCCGCCTTCGCCGAGCAGCGGTCGGCGAGCTCCTTCGACTTGGCGTAGAAGGCCGCGTTGCCGCTCGGGTCGCCCGGCATCTCCGGGAACGACCCGAAGAAGTCCTGCTGCTCGGCCACGGTGTCGAAGCACCGGACGGCCGTGCTGTTGGCGATCCCGCGCGGGTCCCAGGAGACCAGGTCGAACCGCGCGCGCAGTTCGGCGGAGAACAGCCACGGCCACTTGCCGCGCTCCCGCAGCCGCTGCAGGCCGGACGCGCCGGGGCCGCCGAAGTTGACGAACAGCGAGCCGATCCGGTGCGCCGGATCGGTGGCGGGCAGCTTGATGAGCGCGAGGTCGATCTTCGCGCCGGACGGCCGGTCGTAGTCCAGCGGCACGGATGCCTTGGAGCACTGGAAACCATCGGCGCAGTCGGTCCAGCTCAGCTGCGGTGTCGGCACCTTGTCGATGGAGGCCGGTGCCGCGGACGCGACCGCCGGTCCCGCCGCGACGGCCATCGAGACACCGAGCGCGACGACCACGCCGCGCACGATGCCTCCCCCAGAAAATCGACGCACGAAAAAGTCCCTTCGGAGGAAACGATCACTTCGCCTCCACAGACGCCGCAGCCACGGCGAGGTTGACTCCGGCCGCCGAAAAAGATCACTGGCACACAGCGCCCCTCTTTAGCTATAGTACTAGGCAACTAGTTAAATGGAGTTGCCGATGATCGAGTTCCACCTGGACACCAGGTCCGGCTTGTCGCCGTACCAGCAGCTGGTCCAGCAGGTGCGGCACGCGCTGCGCCTCGGCCTGCTGTCCGAGGGAGACCAGCTCCCGAAGGTCAAGGACGTGGTCGCGAGCCTCGCGATCAACCCGAACACCGTGCTGAAGGCCTACCGCGAACTGGAGCACGACGGCCTGGTCTCGGCCCGTCCCGGCGTCGGCACGTTCGTGACCGGGAGCCTGAACGGCGCCTCGTTCGCCGTGCTCGGGCCGTTGCGGCAGGACCTGCGCCGCTGGCTGGGCAAGGCCCGCAAGGCCGGTCTGGACGAAGAGAGCATCGAGGCCCTGCTGATGTCCACGTTTCGCGACTCCGCCAGAGAGGGAATAGCGTGACCGTCCTGCGCGCCCAGGGACTGGGCAAGAAGTACAAGCGCAAGCAAGCGCTTACCGGCTGCACGCTCGAGATCGAAGCCGGCCACGTCACCGGGCTCGTCGGGCCGAACGGGGCCGGCAAGTCGACGCTGCTGAACATCGCGGCCGGCATGCTGGAGCCGACGGCAGGCACGATCGAGGTGTGCGGCGGGGTGCCGGGCAGCGGCTCGGCGCAGCTGGCCAAGGTCGGGTACGTCGCACAGAACACACCGGTCTACAGTGGACTCTCCATCGAGGAGCACCTGCGGCTCGGCGCCCACCTCAACCCGGGCTGGGACACCTCGCTCGCGGAAAAGCGCGTCGAACGGCTCGGGCTGGACCCGAAGCAGCACGCCGGCAAGCTCTCCGGCGGCCAGCGCGCCCAGCTGGCGCTCACGCTCGGCATCGCCAAGCGCCCCGAACTGCTGCTCCTCGATGAGCCGGTCGCCGCCCTGGACCCGTTGGCGCGCCGGGAGTTCCTGCAGGACCTCATGGAGTCCGTCGCGGAACACGGGATGTCCGTCGTGATGTCCTCGCACCTGGTCAACGACCTCGAGCGGGTCTGCGACCACCTCGTCGTGCTGGTGGCCTCGCAGGTCCGGGTGATCGGCGAGGTGGAGACGCTGCTCGCCACGCACCACCGGCTGTCCGGGCCGCGCCGCGACCTCGACACGCTGCCGGCGGACCAGCACGTCGTCTCGGCGAAGCACACCGACCGCCAGACCACCGTGCTCGTCCGGACCGAGGCCCCGATCCTCGATCCCGCGTGGACGGTCGGGCAGATCGGCCTCGAGGACCTGGTCCTCGAGTACATGAGCAACCCCACCGCCGCCCGCCCCGCCCTGGAGGTCCTCCGATGACCTGGCTGACCTGGCGCCAGTTCCGCATGCCCGCGCTGTCGGTGTTCGCGGGCCTGATCGCGATCGCCGTCGTGCTGGCGATCACCGGGCCCGAACTGGTGGGCCGCACGGACTTCTCCGACCAGGACGACCTCTTCGGCGGCACGATCCTGGTGCTGTACCTGCTGCCCGCGGTGATCGGCGTCTTCTGGGGCGTCCCGATGATCACGCGTGAGCTGGAGAGCGGCACGCACAGCCTCGTCTGGAACCAGACCGTCACGCGCAAGCAGTGGCTCACCACCAAGCTCGGCTTCGGCCTGCTCGCCGCGATGGTCGCGGCCGGTCTGCTCGGCTGGGCGGTGTCGTGGTGGGCGAGCCCGATCGACGCGCTCGCCGCGGTCCAGACCGACCGCGGGATGCTCGCGCGCATCTCGCCGGTGGTGTTCGGCGCGCGCGGGATCGCCCCGATCGGCTACGCGGCCTTCGCGCTCGTCCTCGGTGTAGCGGTGGGCATGCTGCTGAAGCGGACCGTGGCCGCGATGGCCGTCACCCTCGCCGCGCTGGCCGCCGTGCTCGTCCTGGTCCCCGCCTTCGTGCGGCCGTACCTGCTGCCGCCGCAGACCGAGACGGTCGCGATCACCGGCGAGAACGTCACGAACATCACCGGCAACGACACGCAGGGGATCACCGAGATCGGCGTGCGGAAGCCGGCCGGCGCGTGGGAACTGGCGAACGAAACCCTGGACCCGGCCGGGAACGTGGTCGCCCCGCTGCCGTCCTTCGTCCAGGATTGTTCCCCGAAGCTCGGTCAGGGCCCGCCGCCGGAACGCGGCGTGCTGGAAGAGTGCGTGGCCCAGCTGGGCGCGCACGGCTACCACCAGCGCGTGACCTTCCAGCCGGGCTCCCGCTTCTGGCCGCTGCAGTGGCTCGAACTCGCGCTCTACCTCGCGATGACCGCCCTGCTCACCTGGTTCTGCTTCCGCCGTCTCCGCCACCTGTCCTGACGATTCCGACTGGGGGAATCATGCGCACGCTCGCGGTAGCCACCGCTCTCACCGTTGCTCTGTCCGCACCCGCTTCGGCGGCCACGACGCCGTACCTGCCCCGCCCGACCGGGCACTCGCCCGTCGGTGTCACTTCACTGTCCCTCAAGGACACTTCGCGCCCCGACCCGTGGGTGCCCACGGTGCCCTACCGGGAGCTGATGGTCTCCGTCTTCTACCCGGCGACCTCGGGAGGAGGGCCGAAGAAGCAGTACATGACCCCGCTCGAGTCGAAGCTCAACCTCGAACGGCAGAACATCCCGGGCCTCCCGCTCGACGTCTTCAGCACGGTCCGGACGAACGCCGTCGTCGACGCGAAGCCGGCCGGGCGGTGGCACAGCCTGCCGCTGGTCGTGCTGTCCCCGGGCTGGACCCAGCCGCGGGCGACCCTCACCGCACTGGCCGAGGAGCTGGCCAGCCGCGGGTACGCCGTGGCGGCGATCGACCACACCTACGAGAACCGGGCCACCACCTTCCCCGACGGCCACGTCACCGGCTGCGCCGCCTGCGAGGTCGACGACCAGCCCGGGTTCTGGGAGAAGGTCGCGCAGGTCCGGTCGAAGGACACGTCGTTCGTGCTCGATTCCCTCCTGTCTTCGAAGTGGGGCGCGCTGATCGACCCGCAGCGGATCGGGATGACCGGCCACTCCGCGGGCGGGGCGATCACCACCCAGGCGATGCTGGCCGACCCGCGCATCCGCGCCGGCGCCGACATGGACGGCAGCGTCCACGTCCCGATCCCGGCATCGGGACTCTCCCGGCCCTTCATGTTCCTGGGCACCATGGACAACTACACGCCGGGCGCACCGGGTCCCTACGACGACTGGGAAACCGACTGGACGCACCTCACCGGCTGGAAGCGCTGGCTGATGGTCTCCGGCACGGCCCACGCGTCCTTCACCGACCTCGGCGTGCTCGCCGACCAGCTGGGGGTCGACATCGGCGACTCGATCGACCCCTACCGGGCGCTGACCATCACGCGGAACTACGTAAGCGCTTTCTTCGACCAGCACCTGCGCTGCCGTCCGCAGCCGCTGCTGGCCGCGCCCTCGCCCGCTTACCCGGAAGTGACGTTCATCGGATGAAGCACACTGTCCTCATGGCCGTCACCGCACTCACGCTCACGCTGACGTCGCCGTCCGCGTCGGCGGACCCGGCGCTCACGCTGGCGAAGCCGACCGGCGACCGGCCGGTCGGCACCACCGCCCTGCACCTCAAGGACACTTCGCGGCCGGACCCCTGGGTGCCCTCGGTGCCCTACCGCGAACTGATGGTGTCCCTCTTCTACCCGGCGGCTTCGGCCACCGGACCGAAGAAGCAGTTCATGTCGGAAGCCGAGGCGAAAGCCGTCTTCGACGAAGCCGGCATCAAGGGCATCCCGCCGTCGGTGCTGACGACGGTGCACACCGACGCCATCGTCGACGCGAAGCCGGCCGGACGCGATCTGCCGGCCGTCGTCCTGTCGCCCGGGTTCAAGCGGCCCCGCGCCGAGCTGACCTCGCTGTCGGAAGACCTGGCCAGCCACGGTTACCTGGTCGTCCTGGTCGACCACACCTACGAAAACGTGGCCACCACCTTCCCAGACGGCCGGGTCACCGGCTGCGCGGCCTGCGGCAGCTACGACCCCGAGTTCTGGCAGAAGCTGCAGCGCGGCCGGGCGAAGGACGTCTCGTTCGTCCTCGACTCGCTGACGCGCTCGAAGTGGGCGCCGCTGCTCGACCGCTCCCGGATCGGAATGGCCGGGCACTCCGTCGGCGGCACGAGCACGGTGAACGCGATGGTCACCGACGCCCGGATCAGGGCCGGGATCGACATGGACGGCACGCAGAACGATCCCCTGCTCGCCCCCGGGCTCGACCGGCCGTTCCTGTTCCTGGGCCGCCAGAGCCTCTATGCCCCCGGCACCGGCGTCGAGTCCGCCACCTGGGACGCCGACTGGAAGCAGCTGAAGGGCTGGAAGCGCTGGCTGACCGTGGCCGGCGTGGTGCACCCGTCGTTCACCGACATCGGCCTGGTCGGCGAGCAGCTGGGCCTCGACTTCGGCGCGACCACCCCGGCGGTGCGCGGGCAGGCGATCACCGCGGCGTACGTCCGGGCGTTCTTCGACCAGCACCTGCGCGGCAAGCCGCAGCCGCTGCTGGACCAGCCGTCCACGCAGTACCCGGAAGTCGCCTTCGCCCGGACGTCGACGCCGTACCTGCCCGCCCCGACCGGCGACCGGCCGGTGGGCAGCACGGCGGTGTACCTGAAGGACACCTCGCGCCCGGACCCGTGGGTGCCGTCGGTCCCCTACCGGGAGCTGATGGTTTCGCTCTTCTACCCGGCCGCTTCGGCGAAGGGACCGAAGACGCAGTACCTGACGTCGGCCGAGTCGGCGGCGTTGCTGCAGGACAGCGGCCTGACCCCGCCGGACCTGCTCACCACGATGGTGACCAACTCGGTGGCCGACGCCCGGCCGACGGGACGCGGGCTGCCGCTGATCGTGCTCTCGCCCGGCTACACCAAGCCCCGCGCCACGCTGACCGCGCTGGCCGAGGACCTGGCGAGCCACGGGAACGTCGTCGCGGTGATCGGCCACACCTACGAGAACACCGGCCAGAGCTTCCCGGACGGGCACTTCGCCGGGTGCGCGTCCTGCGCGGTCTCGCACGACGACGGTTTCGGGGAGAAGCTGGAACTCGGCCGGGCGAAGGACGTCTCGTTCGTCCTGGACTCGCTGACGCGCTCGAAGTGGGCGCCGCTGATCGACCGCTCCCGGATCGGCATGGCTGGGCACTCCATCGGTGGTGCGAGCACCATCCCGGCGATGGTCGCCGACCCGCGGATCAAGGCCGGGATGGACATCGACGGCACGACCAACGTCGTGCTGGCCCCGCCCGGGTTGCCGAGGCCGTTCCTGTTCCTGGGCCACCAGCTCGGCACGCCCGCCTGCGCGCAAGAGGACCCGAGCTGGGAACGGGACTGGGCGCAGCTCACCGGCTGGCGGCGCTGGGCCGAGGTGACCGGCGCCCAGCACGCGTCGTTCACCGACGTGGGCCTGGTCGGCGACGAATTCGGCGTCGGCTACGGCGCGACGACGACCGCGGTGCGGACCCAGGAGATCACCCGGGCGTACGTCAACGCGTTCTTCGACCGGCACCTGCGGGGTGAACCGCGGCCGATCCTCGACCGGCCGGGGTATCCGGAGGTCTCGTTCTGCCACTGATACCGCGGAAGCGGCGCACTGGGGGTGCGCCGCTTCCGCCGTTTCGGGAACTCAGTGGTCGAGGCCGAGGAACGAAATCGCGTACGCCAGCTGGCCGGTCAACGGCAGCTGGTGCCCGACGCCGGCGACGCTGACGCCCTCCACCGTGGCCTGGGTACCGGTGTTGCCGTACCGGGTGCGCGTCCACGACGACTGCGGGTGGTCGGTGAACGCCGGGGTCTGGCTCAAGCCGTTCAGGTTGGTCCACTGCTTGAGCTCTTCCCCGAAGTTCGGGTACGACAACGTCGTGTCGGTGGTGCCGTGCCACAGCTGCATCCGCGGGTAGCGGCCGGTGTAACCGGGGTACATCGCCCGGGCCGTGTCACCCCACTGCTGCGCGGTCTTGATCGACTGCCCGCCCGAGCAGATGCTGTTCCACAGCGAGCCGTTCGTCGTCGCGAAACACCCGGCGGGCACGCCGGAGAACGCCGAACCCGCGGCGAACACGTCGGGGTACTGGGCGGCCAGCACGTTGGTCATCATCGCCCCGGAGGAGAACCCGCTGACGACGACCCGCGCCGGATCGACGTTGTAGCGGGACTTGGCGTAGGCGACCATGGACATGATCCCGGTCGAGTCCCCGCCGCCGTTCCGCTTGAGCGCCTTCGGCGTCGAGACGTCGAAGCACTTCTCGCTGCGGGTCGCTTCCGGCAGCACCATCACGTACCCGTAGCGATCCGCCGCGGTGACGTAGTCCTTGCCGTTCCAGCCGAAGATCGAGCTCGCCGAGCCGCCGCAGTAGTGCACCAACACCAGCAACGCCGGCTTGGCCGCGACCCGGTCGGGGACGTAGACGTACATGTTCAGGTTGGTCGGGTTGTTGCCGAAGTTCGTCACCCTGGTCAACGCCGCCGCGTGGGCGGGCGAGGCGACGCCGAGGGCCATGACCACCAGGGCCAGCAGGACGCCGAGCATGCGTTTCACCACTGATCTCCTCACGCCGCACCGAAGGCCTGAAGCACGGCGGTGTAGGCCGGCTTCTTGGCGTAGTTGCCGTCGAACAGCAGCGGCGTGCTGCCGCTGCGCCAGGAGTACTTGTCGGTGACACCCCACGTGGTGATGCTCGTGCAGCGCGAAACCGCGAGGCAGGCCCGCACGACCTGGCCGAAGGTGTTCGCCTGGGCGCTGCCCGAGCCGCCGACGTCGAGCTCGGTGATGTTCACGTCGACGCCGAGGGCGGCGAACCGCTGGAGGTTCGCCTGCAGCGTCGAGAGGTTCTGCCCGGCCGACAGGTGGGCCTGGAACCCGACGCAGTCGATCGGCACGCCGCGGGCCTTGAAGTCGCGCACCATGGCGTAGACGCCGTTGCTCTTGGCGTTCTGGTTGTCGGTGTTGTAGTCGTTGTAGCAGAGCTTCGCGGCACCGTCGGCCGCGCGGGCGGCGCGGAACGCCTCCTCGATGTAGCTGTTGCCGATGCGCTGCTGGAAGATCGACGACCGCCGGGTGCCGTCCTCGTTGAACGCCTCGTTGACGACGTCCCAGTAGGCGATCTTCCCGCGGTAGTGGCCGGCCACGCCGCTGATGTGGTTGCGCATCGCCGTGAGCAGGTCGGAACCGGACCCGATGCCGCTCACCCAGCCGGGCAGCTGGGCGTGCCACACGAGCGTGTGGCCGCGGACCTTCTGGCCGTGGCTCTGGGCGTGGTTCACGATGGCGTCGGCGCCGCCGCTGAAGCGGAACGAACCGCGGGACGGCTCGGTGGCGTCCCACTTCATCTCGTTCTCCGGGGTGACACCGGTGAATTCACGGTCCAGCGTGGTGACGTACGCCGATTCCCCGAGGTGGCCGTTGGCCACGGCGGCGGCGAAGGTCCGGCCCTTCGCGGCGGCCGCCGACCCGAGGGTCGCCGCGGCCGCCGATTCGGTGGCCAGGGCGACGTGCGGGTTGCCGATGCTGCCGGGAACCGCCCGCAGGGCGTTGTACCAGACGGCGGCCATCTTGTCGTAGCCGCCGGCGTTCGGGTGGACGCCGTCGGGGAGGTCGGCGGTGGCCACCGCGCTGTGCATGTCGACCAGGTGCACCCGCTTGCCGGCGTTCACCTTGCTCTGCACGATCCCGGGCAGAGCGTTGTTGAAGGTCCGCACGGCGGCGTCCCCGCTCGCCCAGCCGATCGGGATGAGCTGGGCGACGAAGACGTCGGCGCCGGGTGCCGTGGCGGTGATGTGGTCGATCAGCGTGGACAGCCGCCCGGGCGCGCCGGCGACGTTGTAGTTCTGCAGCACGTCGTTGGTGCCGATGTGCAGCAGCACCGAGCGCGGGTTGTAGGTGCGCAGCCAGCCGGTGATGTTCGCGTCGATCTGGTCGATGCGCCAGCCGGGGTGCCCTTCGTGGTCGTGGTCCCAGAGGCTGCCGGGCCCGTTGAACTGCGAGCCGACGAAGTCGTTGGTGTACCGGCCGGCGGCCAGGCGCTGCCAGAGGCCGATCCGGTACCCGCCGGGCACGCCGGTGCCGTAGGTGATCGAGTCGCCCAGCGGCATGATCCGCACACCGCCGTTCGACTCGGCGTGGGCGATCCCGGTCAGGCCGGTGAACGCGATCGCCACGGCCGCCGCGGCGGCCAGGAACCTTTTCATCGCCATCCTCCTCGACAGGTTGAGCAGGTGTGGGTGCGCAGCGAGAAGTGCACCGGGTGGTGGCCGAAACTTTCGCCACCAAACCCGGAATTCGACGAATTCTCGAAACTTTCGCTATCCTGTTAGCGATAACATTCTATTGTTTTCGCCAGCTTAAACCCGCACACCACCCACTGACAACGGTCGACCGCGGAGCACGACTTCTGGTCCTCTGTGGACATTCAGGCGCCGGGTCGCGCACGCACGCCGAGGGATGCCCTCGAGTTCTTCTCGTCGGGCACTCCGGGAATTGGTGCCGGTGTGCTCCTGTTTCCGGCTCCCGGCCTTCGCGCCGCCAATCAGCGCGCCGGGCCGCTCCTCACAGCTTCCCGCCCGCGACCGGCGGCATGTCCGGAGCGTCCCCGACCGCCGTGCCCGCCTCGCGGAACAGGTGGTTCTCGACCTCGAACAGGTTGCCGCCGGCCCGCTCGACCACGGTGAGCAGCGTGGACATCTGCGCCACCTCCTCCACCTGCTCCTTGAGGAACCAGTGCACGAACTGCTCGCCGAGGTAGTCCTCCTCCAGCCGCGCGGCCTTCGCCATCGCCTCGATGTCGGCGGTGACCGCGCGTTCCTGCGTCAAGGCCAGCTCGATCGCTTCGTGGACACTCGAAAAGTCGTTCCGCACGTCGCCACTGCCGGGGATGGCCACCGGCTCGTCGCGGTCGAGCAGGTAGCGGACCATCGCCAGCGCGTGGTTGCGCTCCTCGATCGCCTGCCGGTAGAAGCGCTTGGCCAGCCGCGGCAGATCGCGGGCGTCGAACCAGACGGCCAGGGCGATGTACTGCTGGGCGGCGGTGAACTCGTGGCGGATCTGCGTCTGGAGCAGTTCGGCGAACTTCCGGGTCTTGGCCATGCCCCACAACCTACGACGGACCGGCACACACAGCTACGCTCGGCGCCGTGACCTGCCTGCCCGACCTCACCGGCACGACCGCCTGCGTCACCGGCGCCTCCGGGGTGATCGGCCGCGGAATCGCGCTCCGGTTCGCCGAAGCGGGCGCGGCCGTCGCGGTGCACCACCGCCGCCCCAGCGCGGCCGACGACGTCGTCGCGGCGATCGAAGGCGCGGGCGGCCGGGCCCGCGCGTTCGCCGCCGACCTCGCCGACGACCAGGCCTGCCACACGCTGCTCGACACCGTCGCGGACTGGGGCGGCGGGCTCGACGCGCTGGTCAACAACGCCGGGATCCAGCCGGTCGAGCCACTCGGCGAGCTCACCGCGGACGCCTGGCGGGCAATGCTGGACAGCACCCTCACCAGCGCGTTCTCCTGCACCCAGGCCGCGGCGCGGCTGATGCGCGACGGCGGGAGCGTCACGCACATCGCGTCGATCGAAGCCCGGCAGCCGGCACCCGGGCACGTCCACTACAGCGCGGCCAAGGCGGCCCTGGTGATGCACGCCCGCGGCGCGGCGCTGGAGTACGGGCCGCGCGGGATCCGGGTGAACACGGTGTCGCCGGGGCTCATCTCGCGGCCCGGCCTGGACGAGGACTGGCCGGAGGGCGTCGAGCGCTGGCACCGCGCGGCCCCGCTAGGCCGGCTGGGGACACCGGCCGACGTCGGCAACGCATGCGTGTTCCTGGCGTCGCCGCTGGCGTCCTGGATCACCGGCCACGATCTGGTCGTCGACGGCGGTGTCACGGCGCGCCCCGCCTGGTGATCCCCCTGCTAGAGTGGAACGTGTTCTAGTTCCGGGCCCCGGGGAGCGCGCGATGTCCGAAAACCCGTTTCCGGTCGTCGACGGCGTACCCCCGGGGCGAGCCCTGCTCGGCGACCGGATCCGTGAACTGATCGAGGCCTCCGTCCGCGTGCGCGACGACGAAGCCGATCTCGCCGCCGCGGCGAGCCGGGTCGAAGCCGTCACGGAGGCGCTGCGGGCGGCCGGCGGTGCGAAGCCGTTGCTGCTCGCGGCCCTCGAAGGCGGCGGTCACCTGAGCATCAACAATCCCCTCGAAGGGCCCGGGAACCCGCTGGCACCACCGCTTTCGTGGGCGCACGTCGGCCCGGAGTCGGTGTGCGCCGACGTCCTCCTCGGTGCCGCGCACGAAGGACCGCCCGGGCGCGTGCACGGCGGCTGGGTCGCCGCGGTCCTGGACCACGTGCTCGGCCGCGCCACCGCCGCGGCGGGCTTCCCGGGGATGACGGCGTCGCTGACCGTCGACTACCACCGCGGGACGCCGTACGCGGTGCCGCTCACCGTCGAAGGCCGCCTCGTCCGCCGCGACGGCCGCAAGCTGCACGCCACCGGCGAACTCAAGGCGGGCGACCTCGTCTGCGCCACGGCGACGGCGATCCTGGTCCACTTCAGCACCGACCGGTTCCCGGTGCCGTCCGAAGCTTGAGTGTCCATTGTGGACTACCCGATCGAGCGATAGTGTTCGAACGCGTGTTCGGCTAGCTTGGAGTCATGACCGAAACCGAGCAGGTACGTGGACCTCCGCGACCACAGCTGCACCCGGCCCGGCTGCCTGGCGCCGGTCTGTGAGCGCTGCCGCCGGCTGATCCACCACAGCGGCCACCACAACACCAGGCGGCCTGAGTGCACCTAGGACGCGACCGTCGTGTGCCTCGGCGCCTCCGAGCTCGACGTGGCCATCAGGACAGCGCAGATCGGGACCGCCATCGCCAGCGCGGCCAGGACGAACACCGGGAACAGGAAGGAGAACACCTCCGTGCCGGACGGGTCGGGTGCGCCCGGGTCCAGCTGCACGCGCACCGCCGCCATGCCCGTGTAGTGCATGCCCGTCACCGCCGCGCCCATCACCAGGCCCGCCGCCAGCCGGGGCAGGAGCTTATCCAGCCCGACCGTGAACCACAGGGCCGCCGTGGCCGCGACGACCGCGATCACCACCGACAGCACCACCAGCGTCGGGTCGTAGCCGATCGTGCCCTTGACCTGCACCGCCCACATGCCCGTGTAGTGCATGACGGCCACCGCCAGCCCGGTCAGCAGGCCGCCGAGCAGCAGCCGCTTCCAGGCGAACCGGTTGCGGACGCCGAACACCAGCAGCCCGCAGAACACCGCCACCACCGAAAGGATCGCCGACAGCGCCGTGCGCAGGATGTCGTAGCGCACCGGCAGCCCGGGCGTGGAAAACCCGAGCATCGCGATGAAGTGCATGACCCAGATGCCGACCCCGCCGATGGACACCGCCGCGAGCACGAGCCAGGTCAGCCGGGCCCGCGGGCTGTCGGTGGACCTCGCCTGCAGCGTGCAGGCGAGGCCGAGGGCGCAGCCCACCACCGAGGTGAGGTAGGCGAGCACGACGAGCCAGTTGCCCATCGCGAAATCTTGGTGGTCCATGGGCATTTCCGGGCTCCTCAGGCTTTCCGTGATCGGGGGGCGTGGTGTTCGGCGAGCGCGTGCTCGGCCGCGGCGATGAGGGTCTGCTTCGTCGACTCCGGTGACCGCGCGTCACAGGTGACGACCTCCACCGCGGCCGGGACTTTGAGGGCTTCGCGCACCTGCTCGGGCGCGTGCTGGCGGGTGTCCTGGAACTGGTTGATGGCGATCAGGAACGGCAGGCCGCGCGACTCGAAGAAGTCGATCGAGGCGAACGAGTCCGCCAGCCGGCGCGTGTCGACCAGGACGATCGCCGCCACCGCACCGCAGACGAGGTCGTCCCACATGAACCAGAACCGGTGCTGGCCGGGTGTGCCGAAGACGTAGAGCACCAGGTCGTCGGCGAGGGTGAGCCGGCCGAAGTCCATCGCGACCGTGGTGGCGAACTTCCCCGGCACCGCTTCGGTCCGGTCGACGCCGACGGCCGCGGACGTCATGAGGGCTTCGGTCCGCAGCGGGTCGATTTCCGAGACGGCACCGACGAACGTCGTCTTGCCGGCCCCGAAGCCCCCGGCCACCACGATCTTCGCCGAGGTGATCCGGCTGCCACCGCTTTTGGCGACACCGCTTGGAGAAACACTGTCAGAGCGCACGTAGTCCACTGAGGACCCTTTCGAGCAGGTCGTTCCGTTCGTCCCAGGAGGCGTCCGCGGTGAGCGTGTCGCGGATCGACACCTGGCCGGCGATCAGCAGGTCGCCGATGAGCACCCGGGCCACGCCGAGCGGCACGCCCAGGTGGGCGGCCACCTCGGCCACCGACCGCTGGTGCAGACACAGCTGCGTCACCACGGCCAGGGGGTTGGTCGGGCTGAAGGGCGCCGTCCGGCCCTCCGCCGTCGTCTCCACGAGGGCTTCCACCGCCAGGTCGACCGTCGGCCGGGTGCGACCGGCGGTCCAGGCGTAGGGGCGGGCCAGCGACGCCGCGTGCCGCCCGCCTTCGCGTCGCCGGCCTTCGGTCACCGGGCCGCCCCCGGGGCGGCCGCGGGCCGAGCCGGGGTCTCGACCACCTTCCCGACCCGGTCCACCAGCAGCGTCATCTCGTAGCCCACCAGTCCGATGTCGCAGCCCGGGTTGGCCAGCACCACCAGGTTCGAGCCGTCGCCGACGTTCATCAGCAGCAGGAAGCCCTGCTCCATCTCGATCACCGACTGCACCACCCGGCCCGCGGTGAACAGGTCGGCGGTGCCGAGCGCGAGGCTGGAGAGGCCGGACGCGATCGCCGAGAGCTGGTCGGCGCGGTCGCGCGGCAGGGTTTCGTTCGCCGCCACGAGCAGCCCGTCCGCCGAGACCAGCGCGGCGTGCGCGACGCCGGGCACCTCCTGCGTGAACGCCGAGACCAGCCAGTTCCGGGACCTCTCGGCCACTTCCGCTCCTTCCTGCCGGGTGCTCATCGCCGCTCCGCCTCGGGCTCGCCCGCGACCCGGTGCCGGGCCGCGCGCATGCCGCTGTAGTGCCGGGAAAGGTTGTTCCGCACCGCGGCCGGGTCGCGGAACGACGAATCCGGCGGCTGCTGCGGGCGTGGGGCGACCGAGCCAGGCGCGAGCTGCGCACCGGGCGTCCGGGCCGGCAGCCCCGAGTCGGTGAATTCGGTGTCGTCGAGGGTGCCGACCGCGGCTTCCGCGGCCTGGCGGACCTGGTCGGCCGGGGTCGCCCAGGCCCCGGGCCCGGCCGGGGTCGCCGGGGTGCTTTCGGCGAACCAGTGCGACAGCATCTGGTCGAAGATCGGCGTCGGCGGGTCGGCCACCGGCGGCGGTTCTTCGGCGGGCCACCGCGGTTCGAGCTCGTGCCGGGCACTGCCGTTGATCGAACCGTTGACCGTGCCGTTGACCGAACCGTGCGCGGCCGGGGTCAGCCCGGGCGGGAGGGCCCGCGGCGGCAGGTCGACCAGGATCAGCACGCCCGGGACGTGCACGCTGGCGGTGATGCCGGCGCTCGCCGTCCGGGTGGTCGTGGGCCGCAGCCGGACGGTGATCCCGTGCGACGCGGCCAGCCTGCTCACCACGAACAGGCCCATCCGGCGGGTGGTCTCCGGGCTGACCGCGGCCCCGGCGGCCAGCCGGGCGTTCGCCGCTTCGAGGTCCTCGCGGGTCATGCCGAGCCCGACGTCGACGACCTCGATCAGCAGGCCGCCGTCGAAGCCCCGGTCGGCGGTGAGCACGACCTGCTCCTCCGGCGGCGACGACCGGATGGCGTTCTCCAGCAGCTCGGCGAGGATGTGCACGACGTCCGCCGCGGCCTCGGACTGCACCGACCCGCGCGGCGCGTTGCCGAGCGAGACGCGCTGGTAGTCCTTGACCTCCGACGTCGCGGCCCGCAGCAGCTCGACCGTCGCGACCGGGCCGACGTCCCGCCGCACCGGCTTGCCACCCGCCAGGACCTGCAGGTTTTCGCCGTTGCGCCGCAGCCGGGTGGCGATGTGGTCGATCTGGAACAGCTCGGCCAGCCGCTGCGGGTCCTGTTCGTCGGCTTCGAGGTCCTCGATCACCGACAGCTGCAGCTCCACCAGCGACTGGCTGCGCCGGGACAGCGTCATGAACATCTCGCTGACCTGGATCCGCATCTCGGCCTGCTCGCCGACGGCCAGCCGCACCGCCTGCCGGTGCATGTCGTCGAAGGCCCGCGCGAGCTGCCCGATCTCCTCCTCGGAGTCGACCGGGATCGGCGCGGTCGCCCGCCAGTCGACGTCCTCGCCTTCCCGGATGCGTTCGATGGTGCCGGGGAGGCGGCGTTGCGCGGTGTCGAGGGCGGCGGCGTGCAGTCGCCGGATCGGGGCGACCACCGACCGCGCCACGGCGAGGGCGATGGCCAGGGCGCCGAGCAACGAGGCGAGCACCAGCGCGGCGTCGCGCAGCGCGTCGGACCGGGCGGTGTTGGTCTGCGCGCCGACCGCGTCCGAAAGCGTTTTCACCTGCTCGGCGAGGATGGCGCCGAGCATCGTGCGCTTCGCCTCGGCGCCGCCGGCGCCGGGACTGGTCGCCGCGGCGAACCGGGCGGCCGGGGCACCGGCGGGCAGCGCGCGCCGGATCTGTCCGGTGAGTACGGCTTCCTCCGCCGCGGCGCGGTCGGCGGCCGCGGCACCGTCGGGCCGGCCGGCCAGCGCCTGTTGATCGGCGAGACTGGTCCTCAGCTGCACCAATGATTCGGCGACGGCGGCCAGCGCGCCGAGATCACCATTCCCGGCCTGCTCGACGACGCCGGCGATCACTTCGCTCAGCGCGACCGTGAAGTCGTGGTAAGCCGCGGTTTTCGCGGCCGGCGAACCGGTCTGCTGGCGCAGGTCGGCCAATTTCCCCAGCTGATCTTCCAATGCCCGGGACAGCTCCGGGCTGAGCTGGGAAAAGGCGGCGTCGTGGCGGACGACGACGGCTTTTTCGTCGACCGCGGCGGTCTGGGCGGCGCCGCCGTCGTGGATCATCTCGTCGTCGGCGAGCCCGGCGAGTTCGGAAATCCCTTGCACGACCGGCATTTGGTCACGGACGGCGCTGAGGCCGCCGGCCCGGGCGAGCTCGGCCTGCACCCGGCCACCCGCCAGCAGCAGGGCGACCAGGACGGGCAGCAACAGCACTACGGAGATCTTGGTGCGCAACCGCCAGCTGCCGGGATTCCAGGAGGTGACGGAACGACGGGACGAGGGTTCGTCTTCTTTCATCGGTGGCGTGGCTCGATTCGTACCGGTGGCCCGAGAACGATTTCCGGTTCCTTTTCCGCGGAATTCAGCCGACGACGTAACTCCGGCGGCCGTGGTGTTGTCAAGGAATGCCGTTCGTTTCCCCCGTACGCACCAATCACACAGCGTGAACTGCCACTACGCGGCTTTTTACCCTTGCGGAGAGTGAAGACACCTCGTCAGACCGTGTGGAATTCCGGCCCGGGTGCGTGAATTTCCGGCGGCCGCGCGACCCCTGTCGGGGGTCCCGGCGCTGCGCGTTACCCTCGGCCGGGAAAGGGGGCCGGCGTCGATGTTGAAGATTCACTTCACGGAAGCGGACCTGGCGAAGGTGACCATCGCCGAGGACGCCGACCCGATGTGGGAGCTGCTGATGAGCAGTTACCGTATCCGGCGGCCGGAGGGCGAGCCCTTCTTCGGCCGCTGGCGGCGGGGTTCGCGGTCCGCGGTCCCCCAGTCCGGCCGGCTGCTGATGACCGCGGTCCCGCCGTACGGGTACTGCCCGGACTTCCTCACCCCGCCCGGCGCCCGCACGATCGGCGACGGGATCTCGGCGGTGCTCGAGACGCCCGCGCCGGTGCTGGCCACCGACGTCGCCGAGCTGGCGGCGCAGGGCACCCACGTCCCGGCCTGGCTGCGCCGGGTGGGCGACGGCGAGACGGGTGAGCTGCGCCGGCTGGGCGCGGCGCTGCACGACTACTACCGCCAGTGCGTGGCCCCGGACTGGACCACGGTCCGCCGCGCGGTGGCCCGCGACCGCCACCGGCTGCAGGCCAACCTGGACCGCGGCGGGCCGCAGCTGCTGCTGTCGACGTTGCACCCGGAGGTGACGTGGTCCCCGCCGGTGCTGCGGGTCCGGTTCCCGGTCGACCAGGAGCTGCACCTCGACGGCCGGGGGCTGAGGTTGATCCCGGCGTTCTTCGCCCACGGCATGCCGACGACGTACAAGGACCCGGTGCTCCCGCCGGCGCTGGTGTATTCGATCAGCCACCCGCGGTTCGACAGCGACGCGGAGCCGGGCCCGTCGCTGGCGGCGCTGCTCGGCCAGACGAGGGCCCGGGTGCTGGTGACGATCGCGACGACGCGGTGCAACACGAGCGAGCTGGCGGACCTGACCGGGATATCGCCGGCGACGGCGAGCCAGCACGCGTCGGTGCTGCGGGCGAGCGGGCTGATCAGCAGCAATCGGGCCGGGAAGGCGCAGATCCACGAGATCACGCCGCTGGGGCTGGGGATCATCCGGGCGAGTTGACGGGTCGTGCGCAGCCTCCCGGACGCGTGTTAGCCTGTCGCCGTGCTGCGCCCGTCCATGCGACTCGTAACCCGGCGCGCCGGCTGAACCCAGGTCGCCGGCGCGCTGCGTCGACGACCGCCGTTTTCCGGGACCTGGCCCCGATCTCATTCCATCCCCAAGGGAGATCCGCCATGTCCACGTCTTTCGCCGTTCCCGCGCCCCGCTCGGCCATGCTGCTGCGCCGCCGCATCGCCACCTACTTCGTCGGCGGTACCGAAACGATCCCCGCGCTGGTCGGCGCCCTCGAAGGGCGGCCCGTCCACGAGCTGTCCGTCGACGTCAAGGACGGCGTCCGCGAGAGCAGCATGGTCTGCGCCGTCCTGCTGGCGGCCGAAGAGACCGCGCCGCTGCTCGACCGGCTGCGGGCGCTGCCGTCCGTCGTTTCGGCCGAGCTGGCCTAGGGTTTCCGGCCGACGCCCGTCGAGATCTCGTGCAGCCGGTGCCGGTCCGGAGCCAGCGGTGCCGTCCGCGCGCCGGCGCCTTCCCGCAGTCCCGCGAGGAATTCGTTCAGCGTGGCCGCGGCATCCCGGTCCGGCTGCCAGTCCAGTTCGGACTCCGCGCGGGTCGTGTCCAGCACCGGCAGCCGCATGACCGCGTCGAACAGGCCCGGTGACGCCGGGATCGCGTGCAGGCGCCAGGCCGCGTCCACCGCCGCCCGCACGGCGGCGGCCGGGACCGGGATCGTCCGCGCGCCCAGCAGGTCCGCCGCGAACCGCGGGTCGACGACCGGGCCGGTCGCGATGTTGAACGCGCCGCGCACCGGGCGGGTCACCGCGCGGCGGACGGCGTCGGCCAGGTCGTCCGTGTGCACGATCTGGAACCGCAGCCCGCGGATGTCCGGCACCACCGGGATCAGGCCCGGCCGAACCAGCGAACCCGGAACGAACGGCCCCGCGAACAGGCGCCGCTGCTCCGTCGCGGCAGTGCGCTGGAAGACGAACCCGGGGCGCATCCGGACGACGTCGAGTTTCGGGTGCCGGCCCTCGAACGCGTCCAGGTAGCGCTCCAGATAGGCCTTTTCCCGCGTGTAGGCCGCCCCGGGCCAGCCGTGCGTCGGCCAGTCCTCGGTCACCGGCCGGTCGTCCTCCCGCGGTGAGTACGCCCCGACCGACGACGTGTAGACGAGCTTGGGCACGCCCGCCGTGGCCGCCGCCTCGAACACCCGCATCGAGCCGAGGACGTTCGCGCGCCAGGTCCGTTCGGGACGGCGGGTGGGCTGGAACAGCCACGCCAGGTGCACGACCGCGTCCGCGCCGCGGAAGAGCGGCACGAGGTCGTCGCGTTCGACGTCGGCCGTCACGACGCCATCCGCCGGCCGCCTGGCCAGCCCCACGATGGTCTCGACCTGCGGATCCGCGCCCAACGCGCGCACGACCCCGGTCCCGATGTTGCCGGTCGCTCCGGTCACCACGATGCGCATCCGGGCCGGTTACCCGGGGTCCCGGCGGACAACCCTGCCTTCTTCGAAGGTGACGTACACGGGTGACGTCGTGCGACGGTCGCCGCGGGCCCTTCGGCGTTTCTAGCGTGGTGCAGTCACCCCGTGGAAAGGAACACCATGTCCGAAGTGACCTACACCGCCGTCGCCACCTCCACCGCGGAGGGCCGCAACGGCGGCCGCGCCACCTCCGACGACGGCGCGCTGGACGTCCGGCTCGCCGTGCCCAAGACCTTCGGCGGTGCCGGCGACGGCACCAACCCGGAGCAGCTGTTCGCGGCCGGCTGGGCGTCCTGCTTCGTCGGGGCCGTGCGCCGGGTCGCCGGCGCGCGGAAGGTGCCGCTGAACGACCTCGCCGTGGTCGCCGAGGTGACCCTGCACCACGACACCGAGGCGGGCGAGTTCCGGCTCAGCGCCGTGCTGCACCTGGAGGCGACGGGCATCGACCAGGCCACGGCCGACGAGCTCGTCCGGGGCGCGCACCAGGTGTGCCCGTACTCGAAGGCCACGCGCGGCAACATCGAGGTCACCCTCGACGCGACGGTCGCCTGATCCGGCCGGGCTCACCTCCGGCCGGCGTCGAGGATCGCCTGGGCGAACGGCCGGGGTGCCTCCTGGGGCACGTTGTGGCCGATGCCGTCGAAGACGCGGTGTTCGTACTTGCCGGTGAACTTGGCGCGGTAGGCCGTGCCGTCCTTGGCCGCGCCGTCGAAGTCGCTGCCGATCGTGATCGACGGGACGGCGATGGTCGCGGCCGCGGCCAGTTTCCGTTCGTACGCCTCGTACTGCGGCTCGCCCGGGGCGAGGCTCAGTCGCCAGCGGTAGTTGTGGATGACGATGGCGACGTGATCCGGGTTGTCGAACGCCGCCGCGCTGCGGTCGTACGTGGCGTCGTCGAAGTGCCAGGACGGCGACGCCGTTTTCCAGATCAGCTTGTTGAAGTCGTGGCGGTTGGCCGCGTAGCCGGCGCGGCCGCGCTCGGTCGCGAAGTAGTACTGGTACCACCAGCCGAGCTCGGCCTGCGGGGCGAGGGGCCGCTGGTTCGCCGCCAGGTCGGTGACGATGTACCCGCTCACCGCGACGATCGCCGTGCAGCGTTCCGGCCACAGCGCAGCGATGATGTCGACGGTCCGGCCGCCCCAGTCGTAGCCGCCGAAGACGGCCTTGTCGATCTTGAGCGCGTCCAGCAGGGCGATGACGTCGAGGGCCACGGCCGTCTGCTGGCCGTTGCGGACCGTCGCGGCGGACTTGAACGCCGTCGGGCCGTAGCCGCGCAGGTAGGGAACGATCACCCGGTGGCCCGCGGCGGCCAGGATCGGGGCGACGTCGACGTAGCTGTGCGGGTCGTAGGGCCAGCCGTGCAGCAGCACCACCGGCGGCCCGCCGGCCGGCCCGAACTCGTGGTAGGCCATCGTGACCAGGCCGGCGTCGGCCTGCTTGACCGGCCCGAGCGCGGTGTGTTCCCCGGACCCGGCCCGCAGGTCGGGTGCCGCGGCGGGCGCGACGGCGGAGGTACCGGACGAGCAGGCCGCCAAGGACGTCGCCGCCAGCCCGGCCGCGAACGCCTGCCCGAACCTTCTCCTGCTGATCATCTGCTGCTCCTGTGCGAAAGACCGTGGGACTTTCACGACGTTAGGAGCGGTTCGGTGACCTTCGCGCCCGTCAGGTGACGCAGCCGGTGTACGTCACCCTTCGAGGGCCTTCAGCGTCCCGGCGAGGTCGGCGCGGGAGCTGACGCCCAGCTTGGGGAAGATCCGGTGCAGGTGGGTGCCGACCGTCCGGTGCGAGAGGTACAGCCGCTGCCCGATCTCCCGGTTGGTCAGCCCCTCGGCGGCCAGCTGCGCGATGCTCAGCTCGTGCGGGGTCAGCTTGTCCCGCGCGTCCGGGCCGCGGTGGGGGCTCGACTCGCCCGCGCTGCGCAGCTCGCGGCGGGCCCGGTCGGCCCAGGCGGCCATGCCGAGCGCGTCGAACGTCTTGCGGGCGGTGCGCAGGTGCGTCCGCGATTCGATGACCCGCCGCTGCCGCCGCAGCCACTCGCCGTACGCCAGGTGGACGCGGCCGCGTTCGGCGGGCCAGCCGGTCAGGTCGGCCTCGAGCGCGACGGCGAACAGCTCGTCGCTCGGGTCGAGCACGGCCCGGGCGTACCGGAGGCCGATCTGCAGCGCGGGTGACGGCGTGTCCAGGCACTCCAGTTCGGCCAGGACGCCGCGCAGCTCGTCGGTGCGCCCGGCCCGGACCGCGGCCTCGGTGAGTTCCGCGACGCAGTACGTGCGCAACGCCAGCTGGTAGGCGGGATCGGCCGGGTCGAGCAGGCGGCGCAGGTCGGCGAAGGCGTCCTCGAACCGGCCTTCGCTCAGGCCGGTCAAGCCGCGCGTGAGCTGCACGGTGGCCAGCACGGGCCGGGCGCCGGCCGCGAGCCCGGCGCGTTCGGCCTCGTCGGCGAGGGTTTTCGCCTGCTTGTGCTCGCCGCGGAGGGCGGCGATTTCGGCCTGGACCGCGGTGGCGAGCCCGGCCATGAAGGGCTGGCCGGTCTCCCGGGCGAACCGAGCCGCCTCCGCCGCGGCGGGCCCGGCCCCGGCGAGGTCGCCGAGCCGGACGCGGCTCCACGCCTGGACGGCCAGCGCGCGCGGCAGCAGCCCGAGCCGGCCCTGGGCGCGCAGCCCGGGTGCCGCGGCGGCGGAGAACCGGGCGGCGAGGTCGAAGGCGCCGACCTGCAGGGCGGCGCTGCCGAGGTACCGGTCGACCTCGGGGTCGGCGCCGGTCCTGGCGACCAGTTCGCGCAGGTGCCCGAGGACGGCCGCGCCGCGTTCGAAGGGTGCGACGTACGCGGTGACGGCGACGATCCGCGGGTCGGCGTCCGGGATGGGCAGCCGATCGGCGACGTCGAGGAGGTCTTTCCGCGCTTGCGGGCCGGGTTCGGTCCAGAAGCAGCGCATGGCGGCGCTCCAGAGGATCCGCATGGCGGCGTCGTGGTGCCCGGCTTCGGCGACGGAGGCGGCGGTCCGGGTCAGTTCGGCGACGCGGGCGGGGTCTTCGCGGACGCCGTCTTCGAACTCGCTGAGCAGCCGGGCGGCGGCGGCGCGGCGGCGGGGGTCAGCGGGGTTGGCCGCGTGGACCAGGCGTTCGGCGGTCTCCCGCCGCCCGGATTCGACGGCCAGTTCGGCGGCCAGCAGCAGCCGGTCGGCGCGGCGTCCGTCCTGTTCACTGAGCCGAGCAGCCTGTTCGAGGGCGGCGATGGCGGCAGCGGCCCCGCCTCGGAAGCGGGCGCGTTCGGCGGTGCGTTCGAGCTCGCCGGCGACGGTCTCGTCGGGCCCGGCGGTGGCGGCGGCCTGGTGCCAGGCGCGCCGATCGGGCTGGTCGCGCAGAGCCTCGACGAGGGCGAGGTGCGCGTTCCGGCGGTCGAGCGGGGTGGCGGAGGCGGGGATGGCGGACCGCATCAGGGGGTGCCGGAAGGTGATGGCCCCGGCGGAGAGCTCGACCAGCCGTGCTTCGACGGCGGGGGCGAGCATTTCCGGATCGGCGGACACCGCCAGCAGGGTGCCCGTCGCCGCCAGGGTTTCGGTCAACGATGTCGTCTCGTTCAGCGCCGCCACCAGCAGCGCCGTGCGGGTCGCTTCGGGCAGCACGGCCACCCGGGCCGTGAACGTGCGCTCCAGCCGCTCGGTCAGCGGCAGCACCGGGTCCACTCCGTCCAGCGAGGCCACGGCCGAGGGCAGTTCGGTCAACGCCAGCGGCAACCCCGCCGCCTCGGCCAGCAACCGCGTCCGGACCGCCGGGGCCAGCCGCGGCGCCACCGCGTCCAGCACCTCCGCCGCCGCGTCCGCCGGCAGGCGGTCCAGCACCATCGCGGCCAGCCCCGCCTCGAGCAGCGGCGACTCCGCGCCGTCCCGCACCGTCGCCACCAGGACGATCGGCTCGGTCCCGATCCGCCGCGCCACGAACGCCAGGACGTCCGCGCTCGCGCGGTCCAGCCAGTGCACGTCCTCCGCCACCAGCAGCAACGGCTTCACCGCCGCCTCTTCGGCCAGCAACGTCAGCACCGCCAGCCCGACCAGGTAAGCACTCGGCTCCGCCCCCGACGCCAGCCCCAGGGCCGTCTGCAGGGCGTCCCGCTGCGGGCCGGGCAGCTCCGGCACGCCGGCCCGGACCGGGTGCAGCAACTGGTGCAGCCCGGCGTAGGCCAGATTCCGCTCGGCCTCGGCCCCCGTCGTCCGCAGCACCCGCAACCCCGCCACCGAGGCCGCCGCGGCCGTCGAAGCCACCAGCGCGGACTTCCCGATGCCCGCCTCGCCGCGGATGACCACGCCGCTGCGGTCCTCCGGGCCGTCGACGAGCTCGCCCAGCTCCTTCAGCTCGGTGTCCCGTCCGATCAGCACCATGGAAACGACCTTACCCACCCGCCGTTTCCGCAGCTCACGGCCCGAGTGACGTACAGCGGCAGCGTCATCCGACGGGCGCCGGGCCCGCGGCCGCGCACCTACCGTTCCCCCGCAATGACCAGCGACCGGAGAGACCGATGAAACGCCTTCTTCTCGCTGCCGCCGTGCCGCTCCTGCTGACCACCGTCACGCAGCCGGCCGCCTCGGCAGCCACCCCGACCCCGTGCGCCGCCGTCGCGGTGCCCGCCCCGCCCGGCGCCGAGATCGAGTCGGTGCAGGCCGCGCCCCAGGCGTCGTACTGCCTGATCACCGTCACGCTCACCCACACCGGCGCCGACCACGTCAAGGTCGCCGTGGCCTTGCCGGACACCGGGTGGAACGGCCGGCTCCAAGCTCTCGGCGGCAGTGCCTACGCCGCCGGCAACTTCGACGCGCTCCCCCAAGCGGTCCAGGCGGGCTACGCGGCCGTCACCACCGACGCGGGCGTGTCCCGGGACGGCCTCGACACGTCCTGGGCGCTCAAAGCCGGCCAGGTGGACCAGACCCTCCTGACCAACTTCGCCACCCGGTCGGTGCACGAGGAGGCCGTTCTCGGCAAGGCCGTCACCCAGCGGTACTACCAGCGCCCGATCTCGTACTCCTACTGGACCGGGTGCTCGACCGGCGGCCGCCAGGGCTATTCCGAAGCCCAGCACCACCCCGAGGACTTCGACGGCATCCTGGCGAACGCGCCCGCCGTCGACTGGACGCGGTTCGCGGTCGCGACGCTCTGGCCGCAGATCGTCATGAACCAGAGCCACGACTTCCCGAGCACCTGCGTGCTTTCGGCGTTCCGCACGGCCGCTGTCCAGGCGTGCGACGCGAAGGACGGCGTGCCGAACGGCATCGTCGACCGGCCGGACGAGTGCGGTTACGACCCGCGCACCCTCGTCGGGACGAAGGTGGTCTGCGACGGCCACGAGTTCACCGTCACGGCCGCGGACGCCGAGGTCGTCCGCAAGATCTGGGCGGGCCCGACCGACGAGCACGGCCGCAGGCTGTGGGCCGGGCTGCCGAAGGGCGCGGACTTCACGTGGCTCGCCGGCACCGCGCCGGGTCCCGACGGCACGCTCACCGCGCCGGGCTTCCCGGTCGCCGTCAAGTGGGTGCAGTCGTTCCTGGAGAAGCAGGACGGCTTCGACACCTCGAAGCTCACGTACGCGCAGTTCGCGGCCCTGTTCCGCCAGTCGGTGCGTGAGTACGACGACGTCATCGGCACGTCCGGCCCCGACCTCTCGGCGTTCCGCCGGGCCGGCGGCAAGCTGATCACGTTCGTCGGCGCGAACGACCAGCTCATCCCGCCGGGTGGCACGCTTTCCTACCGCGATCGGGTGGAACGGGCGATGGGTGGCGCCCAGCGGGTGAACGACTTCTACCGGCTGTTCCTGGCGCCGGGTGTCGAACACTGCTTCGGCGGTGGCGGCCCGGAGCCGACGAACGCGCTGGGCGCGCTGGTCGACTGGGTCGAGCACGGGAAGGCGCCGGCCACGCTGGCGGCGGCGTCCGCGGACGGCAAGACGCGCAACCTGTGCCCGTACCCGCGGGTTTCGCGCTACACCGGCGGCGACCCGGCCACGGCGTCGAGCTACCGCTGCCGCTGATCCCCGCGCCGCGAGTGCGGTGGCGCACAGCGGGTCCGGCCTCCACTGGAGCTCTACAGTGGACACCAGAAAGTGCCGCCCGCCGTCACCGCCCGGAAGCGGCCCGGCTCAGTGCCGGGGCGGGCCTCCGTCCGCCGAGCTCATCCGCTTGGTGAACCGGGCCGCGACGTCCCGCAGCTTGATGTTCGTGTGCTGGGACTCCACGATCAACCGGTGCATCGCCGCGTCCTCGTTGACCCGGTGGATCAGCATCAGCATGCCCTTGGCCTGCTCGATCACCGCCCGGGTCTCCATCGCGTTGCGCAGCTCGTCCGCCAACCCACGGGCCTCCCGGTACCGGCGCGTCAGCCGCAGCACCGTCTCCACGCACAACGTGAACAGCCGCAACACCTTCGTGTCGAACTCGTGGTAGCCGTGGGTCTCGAAGCCGAACAGCGTGATCGCGCCCACCAGGGTGTCGTCCACCCGCAGCGGGACCGCCAGGTAGCTGCCCACCCCGAGTTCCTTGGCCGCCGCCACGAATTCGGGCCACTGCTCACCCGTTTCCGCGACCGCCACCCGGACCACCTCGCCCGTCAGCGCCGAGAGCAGGCCGGGACCGTCGCCCGCCACGTATTGGACGTCGTCGATGCGCTGGGCCCGCTCGTCCGTGAAGGCCGCCGTCTGGGTCACGCCGTCGCGGACGACCATGATGCTGGCCAGGTCCGCGTCCGGGACCACCCGGACCGCCTCGCCGCAGACCGCGTCGAGCAGGCCCGGCGTGTCGGACATCGCTTCGAGGACCCCGACGAGATCGGCCAGCACGGCGTTCAGCTCGTCGACCCGCTGCGCCATGCCGTCGCCAGTGGTCGGCAAGGCCCACCCCTCCCATGCGTCAAGCGGCGAGCACGGGTTCGAGCTCGCCAGCAGCGTCAACAGAGACCACCGCTGGCGTTTCAACGGGTCCGCACGAATTCTACCGGCCACGGGAGCGCGGTTTGACGTAGGCCGCGCCGGGTAGCCGACGAAGATGGACGATCCGGCTGTTGACGACGAGCTGTGGGCGGAGTTCCACCGGGTGGTGAACATGACCTCGCGCGAGCTGGAGGACTGGCTGCGCACCCGCGACGCGGGCCCGGAGACCGAGCCGCTCCCCGACGAGGCAGGTCCGCCGACGGGCAACGAGGTGCTGGCCATCCTGCGCAAGCGCCGGTCCGACGTGGACCAGCGCGACGCCGACGTGATGCGCAAGGTCGTCGACCGGGTGCACGCGCAGCGCCGCGACGACCTCGAGCCGACCGCGGGCGAGGCCCACTGGCGCCACCGCCTGATGTCGATCGGCCACGACCCGCTCAAACCCGCCTGACCCAAGCGTCGTGAGTGGTAAGGCGGGTTAGAACCCGCCTTACCACTCACGACCGGTGGAGCGGGTCAGCCGGCGATGGCCTGCCAGCGCTGGTTGGGCCCGTTGGTCGGCTTGTACAGGCCGATCCGGGCGCCGTCTTCACGGGACTCGCTCGTGACGTCGAGCAGCTGCCCGCTCGCCGCGTTGACGAACGTCCAGGTGCCGTCCCCGGTGGTGGACAGCGTCCACTGCGCCGCCGGGTCGCACACGCCCGCCGCGGCCAGCGTCACCGCGCCGCCGGACGTGCTGAGCACCTGGCCCGTGCCCGCGTTCGTGATGGTGAACCGGTCGCGGTTGCCGTAGCGGCCGGTGCGGTCGGTGAGCGTCCAGCGCTGCGCCGCCGCCGTGGCGTCCGTCGTGCGCTGGACCAGCGAGCCGTTCTCCGCCGAGAGCGACTTGCCGCTCTGCACACCCGTGAAGGTGACCGGCTTGCCCGAGCCGAGGCCCGTGCCGGCCGCGGCCGAGGAGACGCCGTCGACCAGGAAGCTCGTCACCGAACGCGCCGGCACCCGCAGCGTCGCCTTGCCCCCGGTCACCCGCACCGGCTTGCCGCGCTTCAACGCCCCGGTGACGTCCGTGACCACCGGCGTCACCGACGCGCCCGGACGCACGTTCCGGAAGCCCGACAGGTCGAGCGTGACGTCCTGGTCGTCGGTGCCCGCGTTGGTGTGCACGATCGTCGCCAGGTCCTCGCCGCGCATCGCGACGGTGGACGCGGTATCGTTCACCCCGATCAGCCGGTCACCCGGCTTGATGTAGTGGGTGAAGTTGCGCATCGTGTTGAACTTGGTGTTCGTCCTGATCTGGCACGTCTGCAGCGTCGCGTTCTTCGGGCAGTCGAACGGGACCTGGATCTCGCCCCAGTTCATCCCGGCCGCGGACTCGCCGCCCGGCTTCATGTTGTTGTAGTCCTCGATCGGCTGCCAGCTGACCCACGCGCTCGGTTCGAGCAGCCGGAGGTCGTCGGTGATCTGCTTGGCCATGCCGAGGCCGGGGTCCATGTCCGTGAAGTCCTGGCGGTCCAGCCAGCTGCCGCCGACCTCGCTCATCCACAACGGCTTGTCGCCGCCCTTGGCCAGGTCCCGCGGGACCGGCCGGTTGCCGGTGCCGTAGGTGTGCACGTTGAGCCGGCCCGCCGCCGCGCGGGCGTCGGCCGACCAGCCGGCCCAGTCCGCGGCGAAGATGTCCGGGTTGGTCTCGTCGGGCGCGGAGACGATCGCCCGCGACCCGGCCGCCTTCAGCGCCGCCGCCATCGCCGGGATGAGCTGCGACTGGACCGCCGGGCCGATGTGCGCGCCTTCCTGCCGCCCGCCGGTCGGGTTGCCGTCCGCACCGAGCGTGGTCTTCCAGTAGTTCGTGTTCGGCTCGTTCATCGGGTTCACCGACGCGAACTTGATGCCGTGCGCCTTTTCGAGGGTGCGCACGACCTGGGTCAGGTACGCGGTGAAGTCGCCGATCTTGTCGGAGCGCAGCTGCTCGTCGGTGGCGTTGAAGCCGCCCGAGACGTACCCGGAGACGGTCTGGAAGTAGGGGGGCGAGTTGCTGAACGCCTCCCACTTCGTGACCTGCTTCTTGATCTTGTCGACCCACCAGCGCTGGTTCGGGTCGGCCTTCGGGTCGAACTCGGCGGCGTTGCCCGGCGTCCACCAGTCCTTGTCGGTGCGGGTGGTCCCGGCCGGCGCCTTCCACCAGCCCGGCACCGCGGCGCCCGCGCGCAGGTAGGACGGGACGTCGGGGGCGTTGCCGCCGCCGACGTTGAACCGGGCGATGTTCAGGTTCAGCCCGTCGGGACCGAAGACGAGGTCGGCCAGCTTGTTCCGGACGGCGTCCGGGTAGCCGCCGGTCGCCTCGGCCATCCACGCCAGGCTGGCGCCCCAGCCGTCGAACGGCTGCTGCCGGTAGGTCGGGTCCGGCTTGACCGTGACGGCGGTGGCCGCTTCCGCCGGTGCGGCCACTACCGCACCGCCTATCAGGGGTACACAAAGGACGGTGAGTAAACGCCGCAAGTTCATCGTCGAACTGCCCTTCGGGTGCGGTGGGGACTTTCAGGCCTCGGTGTGGCCGAGCAGCGGCCGCGGCACGAACCGGGCCGCGGGGTCGAGCATCGTGCCCAGTTCGAGCACGACGAGTTCGTTGGCACCGGCCCGGACCACCGGGCGCGGCACGTACAACGTCCGTTGCGGACCGCGCCGCCAGTACCGGCCGAGCGCGAACCCGTTGAGCCACGCGACGCCCTTGCCCCACTCCCCCGTGTCGAGGAACAGGTCGGCGGGCTCGTCGACGTCGATCCGGGCGCGCAGCAGCACCGGCCCGGCCACCGCGCCCGTCACCGGCGAAGGCGACGGCGACGAAGGCCGCAGCGCGGGCAGCGCGGCGAGGTCGAACGGCAGCACGTCCCAGCCGGCCAGCGGCTCGCCGTGCAGCGACGCCCCGCCGATGATGCCCTTCGCCTCGCCGATGCGCGGCCCGTAGTCGACGCGGCCCTGGTCCTCGACCAGGACCAGCAGCTCGCCCGCCGCGCGCGGCAGCGGGATCGCGCGCTCGTGGTGGTCCCGGCTGAGGGTGCCCACGAGGTCGCCGTCGAAGAACACCGTGGCGCGGTCGCGGACCTCGCCGAAGGTCAGCACACCGGGCCGGTCGCCCTCGATCCGCGTGCGCAGCAGCGCCAACTGCGGCATCGGCGTGAGGGCGTCGAACGCGGGCAGGTCCTCGTGGAACTCCCAGGTGCCCCAGCGTTCCGGCGCGTCGAGCAGCCGCACCGGATCGCCGAGCGCTCCGGACGGTGTCGGCGCGGGCCGCGCCGGCGGCGGGACGGTGTCCGGCACCTTGTGGTAGCGGGCGATCACGTCCCGGAAGGCGTGGTACTTCGGCGTCGGGTCGCCGGCTTCGTCCAGCGGCGCGTCGTAGTCGTAGGAGGTGATCAGCGGCTGGTAGACGCCCTTGTCGTTGGCGCCGTTGGTGAGCCCGAAGTTGGTGCCGCCGTGGAACATGTACAGGTTGACCGACGCGCCCGCGGCGAGCAGCGCGTCGAGCTCCGCCGCCGAATCCGCGGCGGAGGTCGTGTGGTGGTGGGCGCCCCAGTGGTCGAACCAGCCGTTCCAGAACTCGCTGCACATCAGCGGCCCGGTCGGCTGGTGCTCCCGCAGGATGGCCAGCCGCGCCTCGGCGCCGGAGCCGAACGACGCCGTGCGGTGCAGCCCGTCGAGGCTGCCCGCTGCCAGCATCTCCGGCGTCGGCTGGTCCACTGTGGTCAGTGGCACGGTGACGCCGGAGTCGCGCGTGTGCTCGGCCAGCGCTTTCAGGTACCGCTTGTCGTCGCCGAACGCGCCGTATTCGTTCTCCACCTGGACGAGCAGCACCGGCCCGCCGCGATCGACCTGGTGCGGGACGACGACCTCGTACACCTTTGTCAGGTACTCGCGGACCGCGTCCAGGTACTTCGGTTCGTACCGGCGCACGCCGACCGTCGGATCGCGGAACAGCCAGGCCGGTAGCCCGCCGTTGTCCCACTCGGCGCAGATGTACGGGCCGGGCCGCACGATCGCGTACATCCCGGCGTCCGCGACCAGCCGCAGGAACCGGTCGAGGTCGAGGCCGCCCGACAGGTCGAAGACGCCGGGCTCGGGGGCGTGCGCGTTCCACGCCACGTACGTCTCGATGGTGTTGAGCCCCATCCGCCGGGCCTTGTCGATCCGGTCGGCCCACAGGTCCGGGTGCACCCGGAAGTAGTGCAGGGCACCGGACAGGATGCGGAACGGGCGGCCGTCGAGCAGGAAGTCGTGCTCCCCGATGGCGAACTCAGGCATCCGGGCCCGCCTGGGGCGTCAGCTGGAGCACGGTCCAGGACAAGGGTGGCAGTGTCACGGTGATCGTCGTCCCCCCGGGATCGGACGTCGCGGCGGCGCCGGGTAGCGGCACCGGCCGGACCGGTTGCGCGTCGGCGGTGTTCACGGTGTGGCGGGTCTCGCCGTCCGGTGTGGTCAGCGTTTCGGCGGCGTACACGCCGAACCGGGCGCCGCGCAGTCGGATCCGGACTTCGGTCGATGCCGCCGTCGCGCGGTTGGTCAGGAACACCGCCCCGCGCCCGGACTCCTCGATCGTCGCGGCGGCGTCGACGAGGCCGACTTCGCCGTGCTGCGCGGTGCGGAGCCGGTCGCCTTCGACGGCCAGGCGCAGGCTCGCCCCGCCGGCCAGCGCGGCGACCTGCCGGAACGGGTGGAACGTCGTCTGCCGCCACGCCGGGCCGCCGGGCTCGGAGCGGATCGGCGCGATGACGTTCACCAGCTGCGCCTGGTTCGCCATGGTGACGCGGTCGACGTTGCGCAGCAGCGAACTCAGCAGCGAGCCGACGACGACCGCGTCGGTGACCGTGTAGGTGTCCTCGATGATCCGCGGCTGCTGCCGCCAGCCGCCCGCGGCGAGCTCCGCCTGGTCGACCTCGTTCCAGCGGCGCAGGTCCCAGACGTTCCACTCGTCGACGCTGATCCCGATCTTCTTGTCGAGCCCCAGCTCGTCGAGGGTTTCGTCGATGACCCCGGCCGTCGTGGTGATGTAGCGGTCCAGCGCGGCCGCGCTGGCCAGGTAGCTGTCGGTGTCGCCGTGCAGCTCCTGGTAGTAGGCGTGCAGCGAGATGTGGTCGACCAGCTCGGCGGTGTGGCGCAGCACCGTGCGCTCCCACGAGCCGAACGTCGGCATGTCGGCGTGCGAGCTGCCCGCGACGACCAGCTCGACGTCCGGGTCGATCATCCGCATCAGCCGGGCGGTCTCGGCGGCCAGGCGGCCGTACTCCTCGGCCGTCTTGTGGCCGATCTGCCACGGGCCGTCCATCTCGTTGCCCAGGCACCACAGCTTGAAGCCGAACGGGCGGTCGGCGCCGTTGGCGCGCCGCCGTTCGCTCAGTTCCGTGCCGCCGGCGTGGTTGCAGTACTCGAGGACGTCGGCGGCATCTTGGATGCCGCGGGTGCCGAGGTTGACGGCGTACATCACCTCGGCACCCGCGGCTTCGGCCCACGCGACGAATTCGTGCAGGCCGAAGCGGTTGGACTCGACGCTGTGCCACGCCGGGTCCAGCCGGACCGGGCGCGATTCGACCGGTCCGACGCCGTCTTCCCAGCGGTAGCTGGAAACGAAGTTGCCACCGGGGTAGCGGAGCACGGTCGGCCCGAGTTCCCGGACCAGCTCCAGCACGTCGCCGCGGAAGCCGCGGTCGTCCGATGTGGAGTGTCCGGGCTCGTACAGCCCGGTGTAGACCGACCGGCCCATGTGCTCGACGAAGGAGCCGAAGAGGCGACGCGGGACCGGGCCGATGACCTGGCCCGCGTCGCCTTCGATGTGGACGGTCATCCGGCGCTGACCGTGAAGCCCTGCTGGTTGCCGTAGTCGACCAGCGCCTGCTGCCAGGCCGCCAGCCCGGCGTCGAGGCCGGTGTTGGCGAGGTAGGCCTTGCCGACGGTGTCGCTGTAGATGCTGTTGGCGTAGGTCTGGAACGGCAGGTAGGTCCAGCCCGGCGCGACGTCCTTCGAGGCCTGGGTCAGCACCTGGTTGACCTTCTGGCCGCCGAAGTACGGCATGGCCTCGTCGACGAACGCGGGCGAGGTCAGGTCGGCCGTGGTGGACGGGAAGCCGCCGCTCTTGATGAACGGGGCGACGCCGCCGCCGTGGTTGAGCCAGCGCACGAAGCCCGCGGCCAGCGCCGGGTTCTTGCTCTGCTTGACCACGGACTGGGTGCTGCCGCCGTTCTCCGCGGTGACCGCCTTCTGCCCGTCGTAGGTCGGCATCGGCGCCACGGCCCACTTGCCGCTGCCCGCGGCCACCGAGGAGATGAAGTTGCCGGGCATCCAGGCCCCGGTGGGCAGGGTCGCGATGGTGCCGTCGCCGAGGGCGCGGAACCAGTCGTCGGACCAGCCCGCGATCGGCGAGAGCAGCTTGCCCTCGACCAGCTGGTTCCAGACCGACGTCCACTTCTTGGTGCCGGCGTCACCCAGGTTGATCTTCACGTTCCGGCCGTCGACGGAGAACGGGTGCCCGCCCGCCTGCCAGATCATGCTCAGCGTGAACCCGGCGTCACCGGTGTCGGCGGTGATGTACTTGGTCGGGTCGGCGGCGTGGATCTTCTTGGCCGCGTCGATGTACTCGGCCCAGGTCTTCGGCACAGCGATGCTGTACTTGTCGAAGACCTCCTTGTTGTAGAAGAGCGCCATCGGGCCGGAGTCCTGCGGGAGGCCGTAGAGGCCATTGCCGTTCTTCACCTGCGCCCACGTCGAGGCGCTGTAGTCCTTCTCGAACGAGCCGAAGCCGTACTGGTTGAGGTCGGCCAGTGAATCGGTGAGCGCGAACTGCGGGAGGGCGTAGTACTCGATCTGGGCGACGTCGGGGGCACCCGAGCCGGCCTTGATCGCGTTCTGCAGCTTGGTGTACTCGTCCTTGTTGGTGCCCGCGTTGACGTAGTTGACCTTGACGTTCGGGTATTCCTTCTGGAACGCGGCCACCTGGTCCTTGGCCGAGGGCGTCCAGCTCCAGTAGGTGATCTCGCCGCCGGCCTTCAGCGCGGCGTCGACGGAGTCCTGGTTGCCGGTGGCGGCAGCGGGGGCGGAGGACGAGCCTCCGGACGAGCAGCCGACCGCCAGTGCGGCGGCCAGCACCAGGGCGGCGGCCGCCTTGGCGTGGTTGCGGATGCGTGACATCGGGTGTCCCTTCACGGCGGTGTGACGGCGGGTTATTGCTTAACGCTTCCGGCGCTCAGCCCGGACTGCCAGAACCGTTGCATGAGCAGGAAAGCGACGACGAGGGGGATGATGGTGAGCAACGACCCGGTGAGCACCAGGTTGAAGATCGGCTGGGCGCCGGCGCCGTTGGCCTGGGCGCTCCACTGGTTGAGGCCGACGGTCAGCGGGTACCACTTCGGCTCGCTGAGCATGATCAGCGGCAGGAAGTAGTTGTTCCACGTCTGCACCATCGTGAACAGCGTGACCGTGATGATCCCGGGGACCAGCTGGCGCAGCGTCACGGTGAGGAAGATCCGGAGCTCGCCGGCGCCGTCGATCCGCGCCGCCTCCAGGAGTTCGTCCGGGATGGCGTCGGCCGCGTAGACCCAGATCAGGTACAGGCCGAACGGGCTGATCAGCGAGGGGATGATGACCGCCAGCGGCGTGTTGGTCAGCCCGAGCTTGCTGAACATCAGGAACGTCGGCACGGCCAGCGCGGTCGGCGGCACGGCCACCGCCCCGAGGACGACGGCGAACACGCCGCGGCGGCCGGGGAAGCGGTACTTGGCCAGCCCGTAGCCCGCGGCCGTGGCGAGGATCGTCGCGCCGCCGGCGCCGACCACGACGTACAGCAGCGTGTTCCCGAGCCAGCGGAAGAAGATGCCGTCGTTGTAGGTGAACGTCTTGCCGATGTTGTCGAACAGCGCGAACGAGCCGCCGAAGGACAGCCCCGACGTCGAGAACAGGTCGGGCTGGCTCTTGGTGGCGTTGATGATCAGCCAGACCAGGGGAACCAGGGTGTAGAGCAGGTAGAGCGCCATGAAGCCGGTGAGGACACGCGACTTCCGGGGCTTCGTCACCGAGAAGGTGGCCACGTCACATCTCCTTCCGGGAGCCGCGCAGCTGCACGACGTAGGCGATGACCGCGGTGATCACGCCCATCACGATCGCGACGGCGGCGGAGTAGTTGTACTGCTGCCCGTTGAAGGAAAGGTTGTACGCGTACATGTTCGGCGTGTAGTTGGTGACGATCATGTTCGGCACCAGGTTGCGCATGATGTTCGGCTCGTTGAACAGCTGGAAGCTGCCGATGATCGAGAAGATCGTCGCGACCACGATGGCCCCCCGGATGGCGGGGAGCTTGACGGACAGGATCGTGCGGAACGTGCCGGCGCCGTCGATCGCGGCCGCCTCGAACAGTTCCTTCGGGATCACCTTCAGCGCGGAGTAGAAGATGAGCATGTTGTAGCCGACGAACTCCCACGTGACGACGTTCCCGATCGACGTCAGCAGCCAGTTCTGGGACAACGGCTTGATCGAGTCGGTGCCCAGCAGGTGGTTCAGGTCGGCCGCGAGTCCGAAGTGGTCACCGTAGATGAAGCCCCACATGAGCGCGGCGACGACGGCGGGGACCGCGTACGGCAGGAAGATCACGATCCGGAAGAACCCGGCGGCGTGCAGCCGGGCGCTGTCGATGGCCAGTGCCGCGATCAGCGCGAGCACCAGCATGATCGGCACCTGCACGGCGAGGAACACCAGCACCCGGCGGAAGGCCTCCCAGAACTTCGGGTCGCCGAAGACCTGGAGGTAGTTGTCGGCGCCGACGAAGACGGTGCCGCCGAAGAAGGCCTGGTCGCGGTAGAGGCTGAGCACGAACGCGTACACGACCGGCGCGATGAAGGCCAGCGCGAACACGACCATGAAGGGGGCGACGAAGAGCCAGCCCCGCCATTTCCGCCGCGGCCGGCGGGCCGCGGGCGCCCGGCGCGCCGGGACCGGGGCGGGCGGAGCCGCTGTGGACGTCATCGTCTCTCCGAGTGGTCGTGCGGCCGGGCTCTGGACCCGGCGTGATGTTTACGTCAACATGGACGGCCGCAGAGTAACGTGTTGACGTAAACATGTCCAGGACACCGAGGAGTGACCGTGCCGCGCCAGACAGCGACGTCATCCCCATCCGGCCCGGCCCGGCGCCGGGGCCCGTCGATGGCGGACGTGGCCCGCGAGGCCGGTGTCTCGGGCCAGACGGTTTCCCGCGTCGCCAACGGCAAGACCAATGTGGACGAAGCGACGCGCGAGCGGGTCCTCGCCGCGATGCGCCGGGTCGGCTACCGGCCCAACAGCGCGGCCCGCGCCCTGCGCAACGGCCAGTTCCGCAGCATCGGCGTGATCATTTCGGCGCTCCCGACGTTCGGCAACAGCCGCACGCTCGACGCCATCGCGGCCGCGGTCGTCCCGGAGGGGTTCTCGATCATCCTGATGCCGGTGACGCGGCCGACCCAGGGCGAGGTGACGGGCGCGTTCAGCACGCTGAACGAGCAGGCCGTCGACGGCGTCATCATCCTGATCGAGCAACACCAGCTTGACCAAAGCGAAATCGAACTGCCGCACGGGCTGCCGGTGGTGGTGATCGACTCGAGCGCCCGCTACGACTACCCGGTGGTGGACAACGACCAGGCCGACGGCGCGGCCCGGGCGACCAGCCACCTGCTGTCGCTCGGGCACTCGACGGTCTGGCACATCGCGGGGCCGCCGCAGTCGTACTCGGCCGAGCGGCGCCGGAAGTCGTGGCGGGCCACGTTGGAGCGGGACGGCCGGTTCGTTCCGCCGGTGGTGGTCGGCGACTGGTCACCGGAGTCCGGCTACCAGGCGGGCTTGCGCCTGGCGGCGGACCCGGCGGTGACGGCGGTGTTCGCGGCGAACGACCAGATGGCGTTGGGGCTCCTGCGCGCGTTGCACGAGACCGGCCGCGCGGTCCCGGCGTCGGTGAGCGTGGTGGGTTTCGACGACATGGAGGAGTCGGCCCACTTCTGGCCGCCCCTGACGACGATCCGCCAGTCGTTCGAGGCGGTGGGCCGCCACGCGGTGAAGGCCCTGCTGGCGGAGATCGAGACGGGCACGGAGGCCGGCGAGCCGGTCCTCCTCCCGACGGAACTGGTCATCCGCTCCAGCACCGCCCCACCCCCCGCGTGACCAGCCAGGCATCACCCGTGTCCTGAAAGGCATCACGTGTGATTGGGCGGGCATCAGCGCGATGCCCCTCCAATCACGCGTGTCGCCCCTCCAATCACGCGAGATGACCCTCCAATCACACGAACCGACCCTTTGGGTACGTGAACCGACCGGCCGGGCGTGGGAAATGGGTCGTTTCAGGCGGGTGGGGCGGGGGAATTAGCGGCCACCAAGCCGGAAAACCCGGTACCCCCAACGTCCCAGTGGCGTGGACCATTCGGCCCCACCCCACGGAAACGAGACCGTCATGCTCGCCATTCTCGCCGCCGTTCTCTTCGGGCTCGCCCTGCTCATGGAGCTCGCCGGGTTCGGGCTCGGCCCGGTGATCACCACCGGGACGCTCACCACCGCCGGGTTGCTCTGCGTGGCCCTGCACCTGGCCGGGATCGCCACCGACCGGTCGCGGTTCACCCGGCGGCGGCGGCGCTGACCTGCCGCAGCACCTGGGCGAACACCTCCGGCGACTGGGCTCCCGCCACGCCGTAGCGCTGGTCGATCACGAAGAACGGGACGCCGGACGCGCCGAGTGCGCGGGCCTGCTCGCCGTCCGATGCCACTTCTGCTTCGTACGCGTCGGATTCGAGCACCGCTCGCGCCTCGGCCGCGTCCAGTCCCGCTTCCGCGGCCAGCGAGACCAGCGAGTCGTGGTCGAACAGCGAGCGACGCTCGGTGAAGTGCGCCGCGTAGAACCTGTCCACGACAGCGTCGGCCAGACCGCGGGAAGCCGCGAGGTGGACCAGGCGGTGGCCGTCGACCGTGTTGCCCATGTGGACGCCGTCCAGGTGGTACTCGAGGCCGTCGGCGGCCGCTCGCTCCTCCATCTGGGCTTCCATCGCGTCCGCTTCTTCCAGCGTCCGGCCGTACTTCTCGGCCAGCACCTCGCGCGTCGGCCGCGAGGTCCCGCGGGGGAACGACGGGTCGAGCTGGAACGAGTGGTGCACCACCTCGACGTCGACGCCGACTTCGGCCACCGCCTGCTCGAAGCGGCGTTTGCCGAGATAGCACCAGGGACAGACCAGATCGGACCAGATGTCTACGCGCACGAAACCACGCTAACCGAAGGGACACCGCGCACTTCAAGGTAACCGGCCGCAACCAGCGCAGTGACATCCGGGGCTTCGCCCCGGGCCGGGGGCTCCGCCACCCGGACCCCCCGAAGCTAGGGTGACGCGGTGACCGTCTCGACCGACGACATCGTCCGGCACGCCGCCCGCCTGCTGATGGCCGGGACCCGCCTCGACCTCGGGCGGATGGCCGCCGACCTCGGGATCTCGCGCACCACCTTCTTCCGCCGGGTCGGCAACCGCGACGACCTGATGGGCGCCGCCCTGCGGCTGCTGTCCGACCGGACCTGGCAGCGCGCCCTCGACGGCTGGCGCGCCGAGCACGGTGACGCCGTCCGCACGCCGGACGGCCGGCTGCGCTGCCTGTGGGTCATGGAGGCCTACCGCCGCGAGGTCGCGGGCAGCGACGGCATGCGCAAGCTCATCGAAGCGGAGTCGAACGTCGCCCTGCGGGTGCTCACCGACCCGCGCGGTGCCGTGCAGCCCGGGCTGGTCGACGCGCACGTCGAGCTGTTCCGCGAAGACGCCGACGCCGCCGGGCTGGCCCCGCTGGTCGGCCTGCCGGACCTGGCCTTCGCGGTCGTCCGGCTCGGCGAGTCCTTCCTCTACTCCGACGTCCTGGCCGCCCGCTCGGTGGACCTCACCGTCGCGACGACGCTGATCGACACCCTCGTGCGCGGCGCCCTCGATCCGGTCCGCGTTCACTGAGCGACCGCACAGTTCGTCAGACCACTCCCCCGTTCGGAGGATGTGGAACATTTCGCCAAGGTGTTTCATAGGCGTCGGGAAAGCGGTTACCCCGCATCCCCGCCCGCGGCACGTCTTCCGTTGCCGTGCACCAGTTCTGCCGATCCGCCCGTCTGTGTCCGGGCGCGCTTTCGCCTGCCCGGGGAAAGAGAGCGATCCATGTCCACACTCACCAGCCCGCCGACGACGTCCGGCTCGGGTGAGAAAATTTCCCGCCGACGCGGGTGGCGCGCCAAGGCCGCCGGCGTCGTGCTGGCCGCCCTGGCGCTGACCACGGCGGTCGCCGCGCCGGCGCCCGCCGCCGCGAACCCCTACGAGCGGGGTCCCGACCCGACCACGGCCAGCATCGAAGCCACCCGCGGTTCGTTCGCGACCAGCACCGACACGGTGTCGCGGCTGGCCGTTTCCGGCTTTGGCGGCGGCACCATCTACTACCCGACGACCACGACCGCCGGCACGTTCGGCGCGATCTCGATCGCGCCCGGCTTCACCGCCACCCAGTCGAGCATCGCCTGGCTGGGGCCGCGCCTGGCGTCCCAGGGCTTCGTCGTGTTCACCATCGACACCCTGACCACTTCCGACCAGCCCGACAGCCGCGGCCGCCAGCTCCTCGCCTCCCTCGACTACCTGACGCAGCAGAGCAGTGTCCGGTCGCGGATCGACAGCAGCCGGCTCGGCGTCGTCGGGCACTCCATGGGTGGCGGCGGCACCCTCGAAGCGGCGCGCTCCCGGCCGTCGCTGCAGGCCGCGGTGCCGCTGACCGGCTGGAACCTGACGAAGAACTGGTCAACGCTGCGGGTGCCGACGCTCGTCGTCGGGGCGCAGTCGGACACCGTCGCGCCGGTCGCGTCGCACTCGATCCCGTTCTACACCAGCCTTCCGTCCACTCTGGACCGCGCGTACCTCGAACTCCGCGGCGCCAGCCACTTCGCGCCCAACTCCCCGAACACGACGATCGCGAAGTACACCCTGTCCTGGCTCAAGCGGTTCATCGACCACGACACCCGCTACGAGCAGTTCCTCTGCCCGATCCCCAGCACGAGCCTGTCCATTTCGGACTACCGCGGCAACTGCCCGCACAACGGCTAGCCAGCGGGCACGCCGAGGGTCACGACCACCTTTCCCTTGGCGTGCCCCGATTCGGAGTAAGCGAACGCGGCACGCAGGTCGTCGAACGGGTAGCTCCGGTCGACGACCGGCGTGACCGCGCCGCGCTCGACGAAACCGGCCAGCTCACGCAGGACCGCCGCCTTGTCCGAGCACGCCACGGCGTCCGCGAGCACCACCCGCCGCCGCGCCACCGGCCGGAAGCCAGTGCGGCGAAGACGTGCCCCGCGGGCTGCACCCACCGCCCGGCCGGACCGCCGACGGCGACGAAGGTCCCGCCTGGCACCAGCACCCGCCGGCAGGCGAAGACCGACCGGCTGCCGGCGATGTCCACCACGACGTCGTAGCGGCGGCCGCTGCGCGTGAAGTCCTCCGCCCGGTAGTCGAAGACGTGCTCGGCGCCGAGCGCGTGTGCCGTCGAAGCGTTGGCCGCGCTGCAGACGGCGTCGACGCGCGCCCCGAGCGCCCGCGCCAGCTGGACGGCGAAGGTGCCGACCCCGCCGGAAGCGCCGTTGACCAGCACCCGCTGCCCGGCTTCGACTCCCCGCAACGCCAGGAGCGCGGTGACGGCCGCCATCGGCATCGCCGCCGCCTGCTCGTGCGTGAGGTTGGCCGGCATCGGCGCCAGCAGGTGCTCGGGCACGCAGACGTACTCGGCGTGCGCACCCCGCGGCAGCAGCGCGTAGACGTCGTCGCCGGGCGCGAACCGGGTTCCCGCCGTCACGACCCGGCCGGCCAGATCGCACCCGAGCACGCCCACCGGCGGTCGGCGCAGGCCGAAACCCCCGGTCATCAGGCGGGCCAAGTACGGCTCGCCTCTGAGGAAGTGCCAGTCGTACGGGTTGACCGAAGTGGCGTGCACCCGGACCAGCACCTCGCCGGCGCCGGGCACCGGTTCGGGCACGTCTTCCCAGGTCAAGCTGTCCGGCGAACCGTACGCGCGCTGCACCAAAGCCTTCATGACATCTCCCTTACGTTGTAAGTCTTACGTCGTAAGGTAGCTCCGCGCCGAGCGCGGGGTCAAGGACGACTTACGTTGTACGATCTCCGCCGTGACCACCGAAGCCCGGATCCCGCTGAGCCGGGAACGCGTGCTGCGGGCCGCCGTCGCGCTCGCCGACGAGCACGGCCTGCGCGCGGTGACCATGCGCCGGCTCGCCGAAGACCTCGGCGCCGAGGCGATGTCGCTCTATTACCACGTGGCCAAGAAGGAAGACGTGCTCGACGGGATCGTCGAGGTGGTCGCCGAGGAGATCAACGACGCGGTGGCCCGGGTGGACCCCGGCCCGGACTGGAAGCAGACCGCCCGGCGGCGCATCCTCACGGCGCGGCAGGTCTTCCTCCGCCACCGCTGGGCGCCCGGCCTGTTCGGCACCCGCTCGGCGACGAGCGTCGCGGTGCTGGAGTACTACGACGGCCTGGTCGGCCTGATGCGCGAGGGCGGCTTCTCGCACGACCGGATCCACCACGCGCTGCACGCGCTGGGCAGCCGCGCGCTGGGGTTCAGCCAGGAGCTGTTCGACCCGAACGCCGGCGCGTCGGCCGAGGTGCCCGCGGAACTGGCCGCCCGGCTGCCGAACCTGGTGGGGATGCTGGCCGAAATCGCCCACGACGACCCGGAGTCGACCCTCGGCTGGTGTGACGACCAGGCGGAGTTCGAGTTCGGTCTCGACCTCATCCTCGACGGCCTCGACCGGCTGCGGTAGTCCACCAGCTGGAACAACCCCGCTCACCGGGGCAAAATCAACACTGTGTCACGACCACTGCGGAAGCTCGGCTTCCTGACCATCGGCCTGTTCGACGCGGCCGACCCGCGCCGGGGCCATGAGTCCACCCTGGAAATCATCGAGCTGGGTGAACGGCTCGGGTTCGACAGCGCCTGGGTGCGCCACCGGCACCTCCAGTACGGCATTTCGTCGCCGGTCGCCGTGCTGGCCGCCGCGTCGCAGCGGACCAGCCGGATCGAGCTCGGCACCGCGGTGATCCCGCTCGGCTGGGAGAACCCGCTGCGGCTGGCCGAGGACCTCGCCACCGTCGACCTGCTCTCCGGCGGGCGGCTCAACCCCGGGCTCAGCGTGGGGCCGCCGATGCGCTGGGACGACGTCAAGCACGCCCTCTACCCGGACACCGCGGACGCCGAAGACTTTTCGTACGGCCGTGTGCAACGGCTGCTCGACTTCGTGCGCGGCGAGCCGGCCACCGGGTTCAGCGGCACCCAAGGCTTCGAGGTCTTCTCCGACCGGGTCCAGCCGCAGGCGCCCGGCCTGGGCGACCGGCTCTGGTACGGCGGGGCGAGCCTGCGTTCGGCGGAGTGGGCCGGCAAGCACCGGATGAACTTCCTGACCAGCAGCGTCGTGAAGGCCGAAGGCGAGAGCACCGACTTCGCCGAGATCCAGCTCTCGCACATCCGGACGTTCCGCGAGCACCACCCCGAAGGCCGCATCTCGCAGGGCCTGGTCGTGATCCCGACCGACAGCGCGACGCCGGAACAGCGGGCGAAATACCAGGCCTACGCCGAGAAACGGCTGCCGCGCACGGCGGAACCGCAGGGGCCGGCCCGGATGCTGTTCTCCCCGGACTTCGTCGGCACGTCCGCGGAAATCGCCGAGCGGCTGCACGAGCACGCGGCGTTCCGCGAGATCGACGAGGTGGCTTTCGCTCTGCCGTTCACCTTCGAGCACGAAGACTACGTGCAGATCCTCACCGACATCGCGGAACGCCTGGGTCCCCTGCTCGGACGTTAGATCACTTGTTGGTGCCCGGGGTGAGCACCTTGTCGATCACGAAGACCGTGGCGTTCTTCGTGGGGATGTTGCCGCACAGGATCTTGGCGCCGTTGATCGTCATGTTCTCGCCGGAGCCCTCGATCTTCACCGGGCCACCGGCGGTGTTGAGCGTCTCGACCGAACCGGCCGTGGCGAGGCCCTTGGCGTCGTAACGCTTCCCGACGACGTGGTACTGCAGGATCGGCGCCAGTTCGGCGGGCTTGCCGGCCAGCTCGTTGAACTTGGCGTCGCCCAGCGCCTGGAACGCGGGGTCGGCCGGCGCGAAGACCGTGATGGCCTCCTGGCTGTTCAGCGTGTCGACCAGGTTGGTGGCCTTGACCGCCGCCACCAGCTTGGTCAGCAGCGGGTTGGTCGACGCGGCCGAGGCGACCGGCTGCGGGCCCATCGAGTCCAGCGAACCGGGCGCGGACCCCTGCGGCAGCTGGGAACAGGCCGGGCCGAAGACGTCGGCGTTGGTGGTCACGCCGTTGCCGGCACCGGACGCCATGCTGGACGACGGCGCGGGCACCGACGACGACGGCGTCGAGCTGCTGGAACTGCCCGACGAAGCGGTGTCGCTGCCGCTGCACGCGGTCAGCGAAAGGGCGGCAACGGCGACGACGCCGATTCCGGCGACACGGAGCTTGGTCACGAAAATCACTCCCATAAGCGGCTGAGAACTACTTCTTGATCGGTATTCGGAACTACCGGTAAATCGGATTGGCACCCATTCGAGTGATCCGGGTCACCGCGCCGTGAAGGCGATGCTGTGCCACCCGGTCGCGCCGTCGGGGACGGTTCCGGCGCGCATTTCGGTCTGCGTGTACCCGTTCTTGTCCGTCGCCCGGCAGAAGACCTGGTGGCCGCCGGGCGGGACGTCGAACTCGAGCCACCACATGCGCCAGGTGTTCACGTTGACTTCGTGCGACAGCATGGCTTCCCGCCACGGGCCGTTGTCCATGCGCAGTTCGACCTTCGCGATCCCGGTGTGCTGCGCCCAGGCGATCCCGGCGACCCGCACCTTCCCCGAAGAAACGGTTTCAAACCCCTTCGGCGTATCGATGCGCGATTGTGTCTTGATCGGTGCTTCTTGCGCCCACCCGCGTTTCAGCCAGTACGCCTGCCGTGCTCCCCAGGTCGTCACTTCCAGATCGGTCACCCATTTCGTGGCCGACACGTACCCGAACAGCCCGGGAATGACGAGCCGGGCCGGGAAACCGTGCTCGATCGGCAGCGGCTCGCCGTTCATCCCGATCGCGAGCATGGCCCCGCGGGAGCGGTCCAGCGCCGCGGCGACCGGGCTGCCCGACGTCCAGCCGTCCACACTGGACGAAAAGAGCTGCTCGGCACCGGGCCGCACCCCGGCCTCTTCGAGCAGGTCGGCCAGGTCGACGCCGACGAAGTTCGCGGTGGAGACGTAGGTGCCGCCGACCTCGTTCGACACGCAGGTCATCGTGATCGTGCGTTCCACCAGCGACCGGTTCCGGATGTCGCCGTAGCGGTACCGGACTTCGCGGTCGACCATCCCGTGCAGCCGCAGGCTCCAGTCCTCGGCCCGCACCTGCGGCACGGTCAGCGCGGTGTCCACGCGGTAGAAGCGGTCGTTGCGGGTCAGGAACGGAGGCGTGCCCAGCTTCGCGAAGTCGGCGTCGGCCGGGATCATCGGCGCGGTCCGGGCCGGGACGAGCCGCCCGACCGCTTCGCGCGACGCCGCCGCGTCCCGGCGCCCGGCGAGCAGCTGCCCGCCGAGGCCCGCCACCCCGGCGCCGGCGACGACCCCGGCGCCGGCCAGCAGCACCGTCCGGCGCGACCGGTCCGGAGCGACGTCGAGCCGGTGCAGGAAGGCGAACGCCGCCACTCCGGCGACCAGGCTCGCCAGCGGGGCGAGCAGCGCGACCACGCCGAGGTCGGGCCGCACGGACACCGCGACCAGGCCGACGAGCCCGAACCCGGCGATCACCACCAGCCCCGGCACCGGCGTCCGGCGGGACAGCAGGCCGGCCACCGCCGCCACGGCCACCATGACGACGGCCATCCCGGACAGCAGCACGAGCTTGTCGTAGGTGCCGAAGGTGCGGACGGCGAAGTCCTTCAGCCACACCGGGGTGAGGTCGATGGCGCCGTTGCCGACGGCCAGGTAGGGCGACGCGTTGACACCCACGAACCCGGCGACCAGGTGCCCCGCGGCCAGCGCCGCCGCGAGCGCCAGGACACCGAGCAGGGCGGCCGTCCACCGGCTAAGCAAGGGAGATCCTGGTGACGGCGGGGGTCGTCGGGCCGGCCGAACCACCGGCGGGCTCGACGGTGATCCCGATCCGGTCGACGTCGGTGGGCAGGTCGGCCACGAGCATCCGCTGGGACGCCTCGGACGTCATCAGCCCGGCCGACCGCGCACCCGCGGCGCCGAGCAGCCACACCTGGTAGACGTGCCCGGCGTCGAGCGCGGGCAGGTCCGACGCGAGCAGCACGGCCTGGTGCCGGCTGCGCGAGACGACGAGCGTGGCGTGCCCCTCGCCGGTCCCTTCGATCGCGGCCGCGTCCGGCGCGGTCAGCACCGAGTCGACCGGCGCGGGCGTCCTGGTGACGCCGAGCAGGACCGCCACCAGTGCCGCGGCGGCCGCGCCGAACAGCGACACGCGCAGCTGCCACGTCTTGGCCCGGCTCAGCCGGCGGACGACCGGCACCCTCGGCGGCAGCTGGCGGGTGCGGGCCACGTCGGCGAGCACCACCAGCTTCAGCGACGGCGGCGGCTGGACAGCGGCGGCCACGCCCAGCCGCGCGCCGGTCGCCCTCAGCTCGGCCACCTCCTGGCGGCAGGCGGCGCACTCGCCGAGGTGGCGTTCGAACTCCGCACGGTCCACATCGGACACCGCGTCCAGTGCGTACGCCCCGGTCAGGGTGTGCAGCTCGGCGGTCATCGGTCCACCCCCAGGCAGTCGCGCAGCCGGATCAGCCCGTCACGGATGCGGGTCTTGACCGTGCCCGGCGCGACCTTCAGCACCTCGGCCACCTCGGGGTAGGTGTAGCCGTTGTAGTACGCCAGCACGATCGACTCGCGCTGCAGGTCGGTCAGCGCGGCCAGGCACTGCCGCACCCGCTGCTGCTCCAGACCGGCCAAAGTGGACTCGGTGACCTCGTCGAACGGCCGCCGCACGTCCATCAGGCCGGCCCGCTCCTCGCGGTCGAGGCCGGCCTGGTGCGAGCGCACGCGGTCGACCGCCCGGCGGTGGGCGATGGTCAGCACCCACGACAGGGCGCTGCCGCGCTCCGGCTCGTACCGCGTGGCCTTGCGCCACACCTCCACCAGCACCTCCTGCGCCACTTCTTCGGCCTGCGCGTGACTGCGCAGCACGCGCGTCGCGAGGCCGAGCACCGGACCGGCGACGAGGTCGTAGAGCGACGCGAACGCCGTCTCGTCGCCCGCCGCCACCCGCTCGAGCAGCTCTTCGGCGCTCGGCGCGGGCGCCGGTGCCTCGTCTGGTGGCAGCCGCAGCCGCCCACGCTCACCCATCCCGCACCCTCCACGTCACCCCTGCCTCGTGGGGGGTTCGCGGCCGGGCGGCGGACCGGACTGGTGCTCCGTGGCTTTTCCCACCCGGACGGCGCAAATCCGGCGCCGCGACCCATCCGGCGGCCCGCCGGCTCCGAATCCGAGGCGTGGGAGGGTTCAGTCACCGTCGATCACGGTCAGTGACATGGCTGCCCGTTCGGCCACGCCGACGGTGACCTCGGACACTTCTTGATCACCCTGGCGTGTGAAAGTTTTTCGGAACACTGGGCGTTGAACTGACTATGGGTTATCCCTGGAACCAGCCGAAGTTAACCGACGAGTAGCAAAGGGGCCGAAATGGCCGACCCGCACACCGTGACCAGCGCCCGCATCGACTTCGCCCTCCGCACCTTCGGGGCCGGACCGCGCCCGGTGCCGGCCGAGCTGGAGTACGACACCCGCGACCCGTACGCGGTCGCCGTGGTGCTGCACGCCGGCCCGAGCGCGGTCCGCTGGCTCTTCGGCCGCGACCTCCTCGCCGACGGCCTGCTCGCCCGCTGCGGCGACGGCGACGTGCGGATCGGCCCCGCCGGCGACCCCGCGCTGGTCGTCGTCGAGCTGACCTCCCCGGACGGCGCCGCGGTGCTCGAGGCACCGGCGAAGGAGATCGCGGCCTTCCTCGACCGCACCTACGACGTCATCCCGGCCGGCAGCGAGAGCGACTGGTTCGACTTCGACGAGGAAATGGCGAAGCTTTCCTACCAGGACTGAGTTAGCGTCCCCGGGCGTGAGCTTCTTCCTGACGAAGGTCCTCGCCGCGCTCGAGGACGGCGGTGACCGTCCCCTCTTCGTCCAAGACGGCGTCACCACCTACCACCAGGCCCGCGACCGGCTGCGCCGCCTCCACGGCGGCCTGGGCGGCACCGGAACCGTCGCCATCGACCTGCGCAACCGGCCCGAGACGGTTCTCGTCCAGCTCGCGGGCCTCCTCCGCGGGGCGACCGTGCTCATGGTCCCCGCTTCCGCTCCGACAGCAGACCGGCTCGCCGCGGCGAGCGGCGCCACCGTCGTCACCGACCGCCCGCACGCCTGGCCCGCGGGCGACGTCCGCACCCTCGGCGACCTCGACGGCGAACCCGAGCCGCTGGACCCGCCGGAAACCGTCCGCCTGCTCTTCCCCACCGGCGGCACCACGGGCACCCCCAAGCTCATCCGCCACAGCGGCATCTACGACGGCATGGCGTACCTCTTCACGCCGTCACCGGACGGCCCGGGCCGCACGCTGCTGGTCGCCCCGATGACGCACATGACCGGCAACGCGACCGTGCTCGGCACGCTCCTGCGGCAGGACACCCTCGTCGTCCACGACGGGTTCGACGCGGAAGCCGTCCTCGGCGCGATCCAGGAGCACCGCATCGACACGCTCTCCCTGACGCCGCCGCGGCTGGCCGCGCTCCTCGACCACCCGAAGCGGCCGGAAACCGACCTCGGCAGCGTCCGCTCGCTCTCCCTCGGCGCCGCGCCGCTGCCGCCGCACCGGCTCGCGCAGGCCCTCGACGTCTTCGGCCCGGTCGTCGGCCAGGGCTACGGCCTCACCGAGGCGCCGATGATCGCGAGCATCTCCGCCGCCGAGCTGATCGACCACCCGGAGCGGCTGGGCTCGGTCGGCCGGATCGTGCCGGGCATGGAGGCCCGCATCACCGGCGACGGCGAGGTCGAGGTGCGCGGACTGTCCATGATGGACGGTTACCTCGGCGGCCCGGAGATCGGCGCGGGCTGGCTGCGCACCGGCGACCTCGGGCGCTTCGACGACGAGGGTTACCTCTACCTGCTCGACCGCGCGGACGACGTCGTCGTGGTCGGCGAGCACGGCACGAAGGTGCCGACCACCGTCGTCGAGCACGCCTTGGCGACCCACCCGGCGGTGCGGAGCGCGGCCGTCTTCGGCCACGGCGACCGGCTGCACGCCGTCGTCGTCGCGACGGGCGAAGTCACGGCGGACGACCTGCGGGCGCACACCCGGGAGGCCTTCGGCCAGGAGCACTACGTCCCGGCGGCCGTGGACTTCGTCGACGCACTGCCCCTCACCGACGTGGGCAAGGTGGACAAGCGCGCCCTCGCTCAGCTCGTGACGGCCCCGTAGGACGACGACCGCACCAGCTTCACGTACTTGCCGAGCACGCCCTCCGGGAACTTGTTCGGCAGCGGCTCCCAGCCCTCCCGGCGGCGGGCCAGCTCGGCCGCGTCGACCAGCAGGTCGATGCTGCGGGCCTTGATGTCGACGGCGATCCGGTCGCCGGTGCGGACGAACGCGATCGGGCCGCCGTCGACCGCCTCGGGCGCGACGTGGCCGATGCACAGGCCGGTGGTGCCGCCGGAGAACCGGCCGTCGGTCAGCAGCAGGACGTCCCGGCCGAGCCCGGCGCCCTTGATCGCCGCGGTGATCGCCAGCATCTCGCGCATGCCCGGGCCGCCCTTGGGGCCTTCGTAGCGGATGACGACGACGTCCCCGGCCTCGATCCGGCCTTCGTTCAGCGCCGCCATGGCCTCCTGCTCGCGCTCGAACACGCGCGCCGGGCCCTCGAAGTTGGCCGTGTCGAAGCCCGCGGACTTCACGACCGCGCCCTCGGGGGCGAGCGAGCCGCGCAGGATGGTGATGCCGCCGGTCGGGTGCAGCGGGTTGTCCAGACCGCGCAGGACCTCGCCGTCGATCGGGTCGGGGTCGAGCTCGGCGAGGTTCTCGGCGACCGTGCGGCCGGTGACGGTGAGCGCGTCGCCGTGGATCAGGCCCTCGTCCAGCAGCGCCTTCATCAGCACCGGGATACCGCCGTGGCGGTCGATGTCGTTCATGACGTACTTGCCGAACGGCTTGAGGTCGCCCAGGTGCGGGACGCGGTCGCCGACGCGGTTGAAGTCGTCCAGGGTCAGCTCGACCTTGGCCTCGTGCGCGATGGCCAGCAGGTGCAGCACGGCGTTGGTCGAACCACCGAGGGCCATCACGACGGTGATCGCGTTGTCGAACGCCTCCCGCGTCAGGATGTCCCGCGCGGTGATGCCCTTTTCGAGCAGGCCGACGACGGCTTCGCCGGACAGGTGGGCGTAGTGGTCGCGGCGGCGGTCCGCGGACGGCGGCGCGGCCGAGCCCGGCATGCTCATCCCCATCGCTTCGGCCGCCGACGCCATCGTGTTCGCGGTGTACATCCCGCCGCAGGCGCCCTCACCAGGGCAGATGGCCCGCTCGATGCGGTCGAGGTCGTCGGTTTTGAGCCGCCCGGCCCGGCAGGCGCCGACCGCCTCGAAGGCGTCGATGAGCGTGACGTCCTTCTCGGTGCCGTCGGTGAGCTTCACCCAGCCGGGGGCGATCGTGCCCGCGTAGAGGAACACCGACGCCAGGTCGAGGCGGGCGGCGGCCATCAGCATGCCCGGCAGCGACTTGTCGCAGCCGGCCAGGAGTATCGAGCCGTCGAGCCGCTCGGCCTGCATGACCGTCTCGACCGAGTCGGCGATGACCTCGCGGGAGACCAGCGAGAAGTGCATGCCGTCGTGGCCCATGGAGATGCCGTCGGACACCGAGATGGTGCCGAACTGCAGCGGGTAGCCGCCGGCCGCGTGCACGCCTTCCTTCGACGCCTGGGCCAGCCGGTCCAGCGAAAGGTTGCACGGCGTGATCTCGTTCCACGAGCTGGCGACGCCGATGATCGGCTTCTTCCAGTCGCCGTCCCCCATGCCGACGGCGCGGAGCATGCCGCGCGCGGGCGCGGCCTCGATCCCGTCGGTCACCGTGCGGCTGCGGGGCTTCGGGTCGATCGTCATCGCGGGCCTCCGATTGCGACGTTCGGGCGCTGAAGCATGTTACCAACGCTCGCGCGGTCCGCTGGCCGGAACGATTTCCTACCCGCGCCCGCGCGAGCGAGCGAAAACTCGGCGGCATGATCGCCACAGTGGTGTGGGGCACGGGCAACGTCGGCCGTGCGGCAATCCGGGCGGTGGACGCCCACCCGGCGCTGAAGCTGACCGCGGTGCTCGTCCACGACCCGGCGAAGGTCGGCAAGGACGCCGGCGAACTGGCCGGAGTCGATGCGCTGGGGGTATCCGCGACGGACGACATCGAGGCCGTCCTGGCCGCGAGCCCGCGCGCGGTCGTGTACGCCGCTTCGGGGGACGTCCGGTTCGACGACGCGCTCACCGACATCGTGCGGGCGGTCGGGGCGGGCGCGGTCGTCGTGACGCCGGCCTTGTACCCCCTCTACGACCAGCGGAACGCGCCCCCGGAGCTGCGGGATCCCGTGCTCGCGGCGATCAAGGACGGCGGCGGCTCGCTGTTCGTCTCCGGCGTCGACCCCGGCTGGGGCAACGACGTGCTGCCGCTGCTGATCAGCGGGCTCGGCACCGACGTCGACGTCGTCCGCTGCCAGGAGATCTTCGACTACTCGACGTACGAGCAGCCCGACTCCGTCCGCTACCTGGTCGGCATGGGCCAGCCGATGGACTACGACCCGCCGATGCTGATGACCGGCGTCCCGTCGATGGTGTGGGGCGGGCAGGTCCGGCTGATCGCGCGCGGCCTCGGCGTCGAGGTCGACGAACTGCGCGAGACCCTGGACCGGCGTCCGCTGGACGAGACCGTGACCACGCGGACCATGGGCGAGTTCGAGAAGGGCACGCAGGGCGCGGTCCGGTTCGAGGTGCAGGGCATCGTCGACGGCGAGCCGCGGATCGTCATCGAGCACGTCACGCGCATCCACCCCTCGTGCGCGCCCGACTGGCCCACCCCGCCCAGCGGCGACGGCGCCCACCGCGTGATCATCGAAGGCCGGCCGCGCATCGAGGTCACCGTCGAGGCGACCGACGAAGGCGAGAACCGGTCGGCGGGCGGCAACGCCACCGCCGTCGGGCGTCTGGTCGGCGCGATCGACTGGCTGGCCGCGGCCGAACCCGGCCTCTACGACGCACTCGACGTCCCGCTGCGCCCGGCAGCGGGCAAGCTCGGAAGGAGCCGCTCGTGAACATCGACCTCCCCGAGGGCAAGGACCCGATCGGGTACGTCTGGGGCGAAATGGTGCCCGGCATCGGGATCGCCGCTTCGAAGTTCTCGCTGGCGGTGTACGAGCACACGACGCTGGGGCTGCGGGAGTTCGAGGCCGCGCGGCTGCGGATCGCGCAGATCAACGGCTGCGTCTTCTGCCTCGACTGGCGCACCGAACGCGACGGCGTCAAGGTCGAGCCGGAGTTCGCGGACGCGGTGTCGGAGTGGCGCACCACGGACCGCTTCGACGAGCGGACGCGGCTCGCGGCGGAGTACGCCGAGCGGTATGCCACCGACCACCACAACCTGGACGACGAGTTCTGGAAGCGGATGTCGGCGTCCTACACGCAGCAGGAGATCGTCGAGCTGTCCATGAGCCTCGGCGCCTGGCTCGCCTTCGGCCGCCTCAACCACGTCCTCGGCCTCGACACCGTCTGCGTCCTCCCGCACTTGTCGTGAGTGGTAAGGCGGGTTCTAACCCGCCTTACCACTCACGACGAGCCGCGGCAGACCTCAGAAGTCCTGCGCGATGATCTTCTCGATGTTGCGTTCCGCCAGTGCGGTGATGGTGACGAACGGGTTCACGCTGGTGTTGCCCGGGATCAGCGAGCCGTCGATCGCGTACAGGCCCTGGTACCCGGCGAGCCTGCCGTAGTTGTCGGTCGCCTTGCCGAGCACCGCACCGCCGAGCGGGTGGTAGGTGAGGTGGTCGCCCCAGGTCTTGTACGTGCCGAAGAGGTCGGTCCGGTAGATCGTGCCCTCGGTCGCGTTGATCTTGTCGAAGATGGTCTTCGCCATGTCGATCGACGGCTGCTTCCACGCCGTCTGCCAGTTGAGCTCCACCGCGCGCGTCGCCGGGTTCCAGGTGAACTGCGCCCGGTTCGGGTTCTTCGTGATCGACAGGTAGAACGACGCCCACGTCTCGATCCCGGTCGGCAGCGGCGCGACCTCCGCGAAGGCCCCGCCCGCGTTCCAGTTGTCGATGCCGCCGCACGGGATGGTCGACTGGGAGGCCCCGGTCGGGTCCCAGATCTGGTTGGCCCGCCCGACCATCACGTTCCCGTTGTCGCCCCAGCCCTTGCCGATCTCGCCGTTCAGGTTCGGCAGCGCGCCGGTCGCCTTCAGCTTCACCAGCAGCTTGCTCGTGCCGACGCTGCCCGCGGCGAAGAACACCGTGTCCGCCGTGACGGTCTTGATCGTGGACACCGCCCCCGCGGTGGTGAGCTGCTCGATCGTCACCGTGTAGCCGCCGCCGGAGGCGGGCACGACCTGCGTCACGCGGTGCAGCGGCGAGATGGTGACCCGGCCGGTCGCGGCGATCTTCGGCAGGTACGTCTTCTGCAGCGACTTCTTGCCGTAGTTGTTGCCGAACAGGATCTCCCCGGCCAGCGCCGACTTCGTGGCCGTGCCCGCCGCCTCCCGCTCCATGTAGTCCCAGTCGTACACGTCCGGCACGAACACGAACGGGAAACCGGACCGCTGGGCCTGTTTGCGGCCGACGCGGGCGAACTGGTACCAGTCGGTCGAGTCGAACCAGGCCGGGCGGATGCTCGCGACCCCGAGGCCGGCGTTGGCGCGCGGGTAGTAGACGTCGTACATCTCGTTCGCGTCGACCGTGGGGAGGATGGCGCCGAAGTTCTCCCGCTTCGGCGTGACGGCCATGCCGCCGTTGACGAGCGAGCCGCCGCCCACGCCGCGGCCTTGGTACACGGTGATCCCGCTGAACTCCTCGGCGTCGAGGATACCCGTGTAGCGCGGGATGTCCTTGTCGATCGGGAAGCCGAGGAAGTTGGAGAACGGCTGTTTCGTCCTGGTGCGCAACCAGAACGACCGCTGGTCCGGGTTGGGCGTGGCGCAGAAGATCTTGCCGTCGGAGCCGGGGGTGTCCCAGGCCATGCCCATTTCGACGATCTGCACGTCGACGCCGGCCTGGGCGAGCCGGAGCGCGGCGACCGAGCCGCCGTAGCCCGATCCGATCACCAGCGCGGACACGCGGGCGCCGTCGTTGATCGCGGACGTTCCGGCGGACTGCGCCGACGCTCGACCGGCCAGAGCGGCGCTCGCCAAGATAGAACCAGTTCCAGCGAGAAAGAGACGTCGGGACACGGAGCCGGAAGTTGTTCTCCACACGGGTTCGACACTCATGTGTTGTTCCTCACCGTTGAGGTATTTTAGAACAAGTTATAGCTCTGTGGTGCAGACAAGTCGACATGTACCCACGAGTAACCTGGCGGGGTCGCGGGCCGGTGCCGCTGAATGGGCCATGATGGACGACTGTGGAGTCCACCCGAGTGGACCGCTGGCTCTGGGCGGTCCGGCTGACGAAGACGCGCCCGGACGCGGCGGCGGCCTGCCGAGGCGGTCACGTGCGCGTCAACGACAAGCCGGCCAAGCCGGCGACGACGGTCGTCCCCGGTGACGAGGTCCGCCTGCGCGTCGGCGGGACGACGAAGGTGCTCGACGTGGTGCGGGTCATCCAGAAGCGCGTGGGCGCCCCGGACGCGGCGACGTGCTATGTGGACCGGACGCCGAAGCCGCCCCCGGAGACGGCCATCCCGGTCGCCCGCCGCGACCGGGGTGCCGGGCGGCCGACCAAACGGGAGCGCCGGGTGCTGGACGCGTTCCGCTCGCAGCAGGAGCCGTAGTCCCGCGCTCCGGGCGGCCGCGCACACCTAGGTCATCCGCCCCGTCGATCAAGGGATCGTCGCCGCTTGCGCGGTCTCCCCGGAAATAGCCGGGAATCCGCGCCGGCCGGGTCCATCTCCGTGGCGTGGGGGTAGTCCCCCGCACGGAGGGAAACCATGACCAGCACCTCGGACCACCTGCTGACCGAAGCCCGGCCGCTCGTGGTGCGCTATTGCCGCGCCCGCCTGGACCCCGACGCGGCCGACGACGTCGCGCAGGACGTCTGCGTGGCACTGCTCAAAGCCCTGCCGCGGCGCCCGCCGGAGCGGCCGCTCCCCGACTTCGTCGGCGACATCGCCCGCAACAAGGTCGCCGCCGCGCGAAAGGCGGCCGCGCGGCAGGACGAGCCCGTTGCCGAACTGCCCGATGCGGCCGACTCGTCGCTCGATCCCGCACGCCACGCGCTCCGGCGCGAACTGCGCGAGCGGGTGGCGAAGCTCCTGGGCGTGCTGCCCCGGAAACAACGCGAGATCGTCATCCTGCGCGTGGTCGTCGGCCTGTCCGCGGAGGAGACCGCGGCTGCCGTGGGTTCGACGCCGGGGGCGGTCCGCGTCGCGCAGCACCGGGCGCTCGACCGGCTTCGCCGGGTCGTCACGACGGCTACCCTGGCCAGGTGAGCGACAGCGAGAATTTCGAAGGACGCGATGTCGGGTCCGGAGTCTCGGTCATCCGCGAAAGCACGGACGTCGTCGGCTCCGGGCCGCGGCTGCACCGGCACCCCTACACCGAGACGTTCGTGATCATCCGCGGGCGGGCGCGGTTCACCGTCGGCGACGAGCAGCGTGACGGCGGCGCCGGGGACGTGCTCGTCGTCCCGGCCGGCACGCCGCACAAGTTCGCCGTGCTCGGCCCCGGCGTCTACGAGGCCGTGCACATCCACGAAAGCGACCACTTCATCACCGAGTGGCTCGAGTGACGCCTACAGCTCGCCGATCATGCCCCGCAGCTTCGTCAGGGCCCGGAACTGCGTGATGCGGACGTTGCCGGCGGAGATGCCCAGCGCCTCCGCCGTCTCGTTCGCCGACAGGCCCGCCACGATCCGCAGCGACAGGATGTCCTGGTGCAGCGGCGGCAGCAACGCCAGCAGCCGGCCCAGCCGGGCCCCCAGGTCGAGCTCGAGGACGTGGTTCTCCGGCTCGTTGCCGCCCAGCGGCCGGTCCGGCAGCTCCGATACCGGCTTCGACCGGTCCCGGGCCACCGAGCGGAACGCGTCGGCGACCTTGTTCGCCGCGATCGCGCGCACGAGGTACAGGAACGAGCCCCCGCGGTCCTGGTAGCCCGGCAGCACCTTCAGCACCGCCAGGCACACCTCCTGGGCGACGTCGTCGGCCGAAAGGTAGGACAGGTCGCGACCGCCGATCCGCGCGCGGCAGTAGCGCACCACCGTCGGCTTGATCAGCTGCAGCAGCGCCTGGACCGCGGCCGGGTCGCCGTCACGCGCCGCCGCCACCACCGGGTCGAGCTGCTCCTTGGCCAGGCCGCCCTCCGGCCTCGGCGAATCCTCCAGCACCGTGTAGCCGTCGACGGCCTCCGCCGCCTCCGCGATCATGGTTTCCACGCGCCCTCCTCGTGCCCGCCACCGGGAGCGTCCGTCCACAACGGACAGTGTGGTGCCTGGACGTGCCCCGGTCCGACATATGGCGTAATCGAGGCGCTGACCTGCAACGTTGCACGGTGCTGGTGGTTGTCCAGCTATTGTCCGTTAATGGTTCACGACCCGGCGGGAACGGCCGCCGGGCATCGGCGGGGCACGGGACAAACAGTGGACAGAAACCGGAAAATCAAGCCCAGCGGATTCCGTAGGCGAAGCCCGGCTCGAGGTCGCGGAACCGGACGTGCACTTCGCGGGCGTCGTCGGCCGAGAGCACCGCACCGGTTCGCGACCGATCGTCGGACGGGGAAACCTTTTCCTGGCGCACGATCCGTTTCGGCACACGTTCACCGAACCGGACGTGCAGATCGAAAAGATCGCACGGGCGCCGCGGCACGCAGAGGTAACGCGGTTCCGGCAGGTTCGCCCGGAATCGCAGGCCGACCTCGTGCCGCGCACCGCGGCGCAACGGCTCCGGCAGCCGCAACGCCAGGCCGATCCGGTCGCTGGATTCCCGCACCCGGTGGGTCAGTACCCCACCGTGGAACACATCGACGCCGACATCGGACTCGTGCACCGAAACGCCCGATTCGCCGCCGACCGGCAACGTCAGCGCCAGGTCGAGCACGGCGATTTCGTCCGCGTCGGCGACCACCCGCCGGAATTCGAACGCCTCCGGCACCGGTTGGTCGAGAGCCAGCGTGACGCGCAGTTCTTCGGTGTGCCAGCCGCGCCCCGGATAGTGCCGGGGCTCCGGCACGGCCGCCGCGACGGCCAGCGCGGCGATCTGCTCGATCCCCTCGTCGATCCGCCGCCGGACCGTCCGGTCGTCGCGGTCGAGCGTGCTCGCCGCCCAGCGCACCCGCTCCTGGTAGAACGGTTTCCGCGCCCGCTCGTCGAGCGCGAACGCGGCGAGCAGAGCGATCTTCAGATCGTCCGGAAGCGACTCGATCAGCGGGCGCAATCGATCGGACAGCTTACGCCGCATCTCCACGGTTCCGTCATCTTCGACAATGCCGCACGTGGAGCGCAATGCGGGACCGATCCGATCCGCGAGCGGTGTCGTGAAAATTGCCCTCCCTTTGCGCAGGGCCTTGAGTTCACCGACTACGTCCGCCGCACTGAGGCTCACCGTTCCCCTCCCCTTCCACGCACGGAGGTCAATGGTCGCCAGCACCACCGCGGATGTCCAGTCGATCACGCTCCGGCAAACGGATCGTTATCCCGCGGTTTCCTTTTCCGCCATTCGGGTAATGCGCGAAACTTGTTGGCGTTGTGTTGACAACGACCGCATTGCGCCGCCGCGATTCCAGGCGGAAACTCACGCGACCACGACTGTCGAACGTGTCGAAATGACCGAGGCGCCTTCGCGCCCGCGGCGCGGTTTCCGGCCTGGGGCGGTCACCCTGACGGCGCACCACCCCCGCGGGTGAACGTGACCGGGCCGTTGCCCCGGCACCGGTTGACGGCGACCCGCCGGGGGTACTTGTTGATCATGAGCCCGAGGATGTGGCGCCTGCTGATTTCGGGGTCGCTGCGGCTGTTCCTGATCAGCGCCGTGCCGGCCGCCGCACACCTGTCCGTGCTCGTCGGACTGGCGGCGGCGGTGATCGCGTTCGTCGTGCCGGCCCCGCGCGCCCGGCACGACGACCACGGTCCCCGCTAACCGGCCGACTGCCAACAACGCAGCTTCTCCGGGTTCCGCACCGCCCAGATCCGCCGGACCGCAGCCCCGGCGACCTCGAACGCCAGCACCGCCACCACCTCGTCCCCCCGCCGGGCGACCAGCCCCGGCCGCCCGTTCACCGTGGCCTCCACCAGCACCGGCGGCGCCATCCGGCTCGTGAGGTCCACGGCGTACCGCGCGATCCGCTCGCCACCCACGATCGGGCGACGAACCGCACTGACCAGGCCACCACCGTCCGCGACGACCGTGGCCTCCGGGTCGAGCAGACCGACCAGTCCTCGGATGTCTCCCGCCTCCCAGGCCGTCTTGAAGGCGCGGACCACTTCGGCGCTCTCCCGGGCCGGCGCCGGGGCAGGGGCGGCGCGGACGCGGCGCCGGGCGGAGGAAGCCAGCTGGCGCGACGCCGCCGGTGAGCGGCCGAGGACCGCCGCCACCTCCGCGAACGGGTAGCCGAAGACGTCGTGCAGGACGAAGGCCACCCGCTCGGCGGGCGTCATGGACTCCAGCACGACGAGGAACGCCATGGTGACCGACTCGTCCAGCGTGACGCGGTCGGCCGGATCGGTGAGCACCCCGGTCTCGGCGGGCAGCGGCTCCGGGAGCCACTCGCCGACGTACCGCTCCCGCCGCACGCGGGCCGAGCGCAGCTGGTCGAGGCACAGGCGGCCGGCCACCGTCGTCAGCCACGCGCCGGGCGACGCGATCGCGTCCCGCTGCGGCCCGGACAGGGCGTACCACCGCCCGTACGCCTCCTGGACGATGTCCTCGGCGTCGCTCAGCGAGCCCAGGAGCCGGTAGGCGAGGCCGGTCAGCTGCCGCCGCTCCCGCACGAGATCGGTCACACCACTCCGACGATTCGCGGCGGCGGTTCGTGACACCACGCAGCGCTCACCCGCGGCGCCGCACGCACTGGCCGCGCAGCACCACCGCCGCGGGGTCGGCCAGCTGGCCCGGATCCGCGCGCGGATCCCGGTCGTAGACCACCGCGTCCGCCGGTGCTCCCGGCTCCAGGCCGCCCAGCCCGAGGTACTCGCGCGCGCTCCACGACGCCGCCGCCAGCGCGTCGTGCGGCGGCACCCCCGCGGCCAGCAACGCCCGGATCTCCGCGACGATCCCGCCGTGGGGCAGGGAATCGGTGCCCGCCAGCACACGGACGCCGGCTTCCGCCGCGGCCGCCGTCAGTGCGCCGTGGACCCGCGCGCCGCTCAGGTACCAGGTCCGGGCCGGGCTGTCCGGCTGCTGTTCCCGGCGGCCGATGCTCGTCGTGATCGTCGACAACGTCGGCGTCAAGGCGGTTCCCTGGGCGGCCATCCGCGCCAGCAGCTCCGGGTCGAGGCACATGCCGTGTTCGAGGGAGTCGACGCCGGCCGCCACCGCCGCGGCACCACCCTCGGGGTGCTGACTGTGCACCGCGACCCGCCCGCCGGCCGCGTGCACCTCACGCACCACCGCCCGCAGCACGTCCACCGGCACGGCGGAATCACCGACGCGCCAGTCCGCGATGATCTTCGCCCACCCCGTGCGCGCGGCCTGCGCCGCCGCCAGGGCCGGGAGCTCGGCATGGGCGGCGCGGCGGCCCCAGCCGTCGAAGAACTGGCCCTCCTGCGCCAGCCACGGTCCGGCGTGCCGGGCGCGCGGCACGTCGGGGTCCTCGCCGAACCACGGCGGCGGCTCGCCCGGCAGCCCCGGCGAGCGGATCAGCGTGACGCCGACGTCGACGTGCTGGTGCAGCTGCTCCCGGAGCAGCTCGTCGTCCATCGGCTCGCCCGGCCTCGCCGCGCCGGGGTGGGTGTGCGCGTCGACCAGGCCGGGCAGCAGCCAGCCTTCGCCGACCAGGGTCGCGCCGGGCACCGGGTCGGTCGTCCAGCGGTCGCCGTCGGCGTAGAGGTCGACGTGCTCGCCGCTCGGCAGCGCGTACCCCCGGATGCGCGTGATCACCACTTCGACCGTACCCGCGCACGCAACCCGGCGTCGGCGCGCTTCCTCGGCCCCGTCGGCATCCTGGCGGATGCGCGACCACGCGCAGCGCGCCACCCGCGCGCAGGTCCTCGATCGCGGGCCGAACGCCGACGCGCCGGCTGCCGCGTTCGGGCAAGCGCCGCGACATCGCCTGACCGGCGCCGGTGCCGGTGCGCTTGTAGTCGATCACGCCCGGTGTAGTGTTTGCCGGTCCGACCGGCGTGCGTGACCGCGTGAGGTGCCATGACAGTGCGGCGGTACCCAGTGGCCATCCTGCTCGTGCTCGTCACGGCGGCCCTGATCGTGGTCAACGGCTTCGCCTTCTGGGGCGACACCCTCGCCCTGTGGGTCGACGACGCCATGCAGCTCAGCGCCGGGATCACCGGGATCGTCTGCGGCATCGTCGTCGCCCGGCGGGTGCGCGGCCACCAGCGCTGGTGGCGGGTGCTGGTCGCGATCGGCATGACCGGCTGGTCGCTCGGCCAGTGCGTCTGGTCCTGGTACCAGCTGGTCGACGGCCGCGGCCTGCCGTCGCCGTCGCTGGCCGACGTCGGGTACCTGAGCTTCCCGCTGTTCGCGCTGCCGGCGCTGTTCGTGCTCGCCCGGGCGCGGGCGCGGCCGGACCGGGAGCGCTGGCAGCCCGCCCAGTGGACCGCCCACTTCGGCGTCGCCGTGGTGCTCGACGGGCTGGTCGTCACCGGCTCGCTGTTCATCCTCACCTGGACCGCGGCGCTCGGGCAGGTGGTCCAGGCCACCGGGCCGGACGCGCTGACCTGGGCCGTCGCCATCGCCTACCCGCTGTCGGACCTGGTGGTCGTGGTCGTCGCGGTGCTGCTGGTCGTGTTCGACCGGGTGGACCGCCCCTACCGCGCGAACCTGCTGCTCGCCGCGCTCGGGATCGTCGCGCTGGCCTGCTCCGACAGCGTGTTCGCCTACCTGGTCAGCATCGGCGCCGAGAGCATGAAGCCGTGGTCGGACGCGGGGTTCGTGCTCGGCCCGCTGTTCATCGCCTTCGCCCTGCTGGTCACGCCCGGCAAGCGGCGGCGGGACGACGCGGGCCAGCCGGTCGGCGTCGACTGGTGGCAGGTGGCGCTGCCGTACCTGCCGGTCACCGCGGTCGCGCTGCTGATCACCGTGCAGGTCGTCGCCGGGGCCGGCCCGGACGCCGTCGAGGTGTACGTCGGCGTGCTCGTGGTGTTCCTCGTGCTGGCTCGGCAGCTGCTTTCCTTGCTGGACAACCGGTTGCTGCTGCGCCGGGTGTACGAGGGCCAGCAGCAGCTGACCCACCAGGCCTACCACGACCCGCTGACCGGGCTGGCCAACCGCGCGCTGTTCGCCGACCGGCTGGACCGGGCCGTCGAGCAGGGTGCCGAAGGCGGGCACGGGCCGCTCGTGCTGATCTTCGTCGACCTCGACGACTTCAAGGAGGTCAACGACCGGTTCGGGCACGCGGGCGGGGACGTCCTGCTGCACGCGGTCGCCCAGCGGCTGCTGAGCTGCGTTCGCGCGGGAGACACGGTCGCGCGCCTGGGCGGCGACGAATTCGCGATCCTCCTGGAAGGTGAGGTCGACGCCCCGCAGGCCGTCGCCGACCGGATCCAGAGCGCGCTGCGGCGGCCGTTCGCGGTGCACGGCACGCTGGTCCCGGTGCGCGCGAGCATGGGCCTGGTGGTGCCGGACCCGGCCGAGCAGGCGATCACCGCCGACGTGCTGCTGGGCCGGGCGGACACCTCGATGTACGCGGGCAAGCGGCTCGGCAAGGACACGACGGTCGTCTACCAACCGTCGCCGGACGGGCCACCCGACTTCCCGTCGGCGCTGCGCCGCGGCGGTCTCCCGGAGGGGTTCGCGCTGGTGTTCCAGCCGATCGTCCGGCTGGCCGACGAGCAGCCGGTGGCGGTGGAGGCGCTGGCCCGCTGGACCACCCGGGACGGCACCGCGGTGTCGCCCGAGACGTTCGTCCGCGCGGCGGAAGGCGCCGGTCTCGGCGCGGAACTGGACGCGCTGGTGCTGGACCTGGCCTGCCGCGAGATCACCGCGGCCGGGATCGACCTGACGGTGCACGTGAACGTGTGCGCGAGCCGGCTCGGCGCGGCCACGCTGGAGGAGAGCATCGGGGCCGCACTGGACCGGTACGGCCTGCCGGCGGAGCGCCTGATCGTCGAGATCACCGAGACGGTGCCGGTCCCCGACCTGGCGGCGGGCGCGGCGGCGATCCGCCGCCTGCAGGACCTGGGCGTCCGGGTGGCCCTCGACGACTTCGGCGCGGGGTACAGCTCGCTGACGGTGCTGCACGCGCTGCCGGTCGACCTGATCAAGCTGGACCGCGCGCTGACGACGGGCGTGCGCCCGGACCGCGACGCGGCACTGTGCCGGTCGCTGGTCGGCCTGTGCGCGGACTTGGAAGTCGACGTGGTCGCCGAGGGCATCGAGACGGCCGAGCAGGCCGAACTGGTCACCCGGGCGGGCTGCACGACCGCCCAGGGCTACCGCTTCGGCCGCCCGGCCCCGCTGGCTTCCCTGCGCCTCTCGACCCTCTCCGCCGGCTAGCTTCAGAGGTCTGCCGCAGCCAGTCGTGAGTGGTAATTCGGGTTAGAACCCGAATTACCACTCACGACGAGCCGCGGCAGGGGTCCTCAGCTTGCCTGCACCCCCGGCGGGAGCACGCCGAAGATCGTCGCCGTCGAGCCCGCGCCGTTGCGGTTGATCGGGCCACCCGCCAGTACCCAGGCGCCGGTCGTCGGCAGGGCCTTCAGGTTGGCCAGGATCTCCAGGCTGATCCGGTGCCGCCGGTAGACCAGCTTGGACACCGTGTAGGTCTCGTCCGTGCCGACGTCCGGGCTGAACGTGTCGGTGCCCGTTCCGCCGCGGCGGCCCAGGCGGCCGGTGTCGATCAGCCACTGCACCGCCGGGATCGAGAACCCCGGCTGGTGCAGCACACCGTCCGCGCCGGTGTTCGGGTAGGCCGGGGTGCCCCACTTGGCGTCCCAGCCGGTCCACAGCACCACCACGGACTCGTCCGGGATCCGGCCGTGGCGCTTCTCCCACGCCTTGAGGTCGTCGATCGTCACGGCGTAGTCCGGGTTGTGCGCCGCCTTCGCCCGGACATCGATCTTGACGGCGGGCCGGAACAGGTCCGCCGGGTCCATGTCGTCGGCGAGCGGCTCCCCGGTGTTGAAGTGCCCGGGCGCGCCCCAGTGCGTCCCGGTGTGCTCGCCCTCGCGGACGAACTGCAGGTAGTAGCCGTCGTCGGGGATGGTGGCGATGGTCTCCAGCTCGAAGGCCGGGTCTCCGGGGAAGACGTTGGTCGTGGCGGGGTCGTTGACGTGCGAGAGGTTGACCAGGTTCAGCTGGTCCAGCCGCACCGGCGACGTGGCTTCCGAGGCCTGGGCGGTCCGCCCGGACAGCGCGGCGCCGAACACCCCGGCCAGCCCCGCGGCCAGCACCCTGCGTCTCATCGGCATGAGAGATCACCTTTCCCCGGCAGTGCCGCCGACGTGGCGGTCCGCACGGTCATATCACCCGGACTGGGCACGGCCATAGAGCCTGCGCGAAGATGTGTTCGTGGACAACGACATCGACGACAACGCCGACGACGGCATCCTCGACCCCGAGGACACTTTGGACGACCGCGACGAACTGGCGGAGGGTTATTCACCGCCGGAACGCGCGCAGGCCACCGAAGGCTGGGGCACCACCGCGCGCGAGACGGCGGAGGGCGAGAGCTGGGCGGGCCGCCTCGCCCGCGAAGTCCCCGACCTGGCGGACGACCTCGACGACGACGGCCTGGGCGACACCGAGGACACCGACGGCGAGCTGATCGACGACGAGGTCGGCGACGTCCGCGCGGGCCGCCTGGTCGCCACCGACGAAGGCTTCGGCGAAGACACCGACGAAGAGCTGTACGCCTCGGACGCCGGCATCGACGGCGGCGCGGCTTCGGCGGAGGAAGCGGCCGTCCACGTGATCGACCCGTCGCGCCGCTGGTGAGCCGGTCCGTCAGCGGCTGACGTCGTAGGCGCGAACCGCGGCGAGGTACTCCCCGATCGCGTCGCGGTTGCGCAGCAGGCATTCCGCCCGCCGGGTCATCCGGTCGCGCTCCGCCTCCAGCGTCGCGATCATCTCCGGGGTCGCGTCCGGGAAGTAGATCGTCCGGGGTTTGTCCAGGCAGGGCAGGATCTGCTTGATGATCCGGGTCGGCAGGCCGGCGTCGAGCAGGCCGCGGACCTGGATCACCCGGTCGACCGTCGGCTCGTCGTAGTCGCGGTAGCCGTTCGGCCCGCGGCTCGCGATGATCAGGCCCTGCTCCTCGTAGTACCGGAGGAGCCGCCGGGACGTGTTCGTGCGCTCCGCAAGCTCGCCGATCCGCATGTGCCCCACCTCACAGTCGCCGCGGTAGACCTTCACATCAATGTGAGGGTTCGAGCATAGCGGCATGACGAGCCTCCGCACCCGAACGCTCCCGCTCCCCGCCCTCCTCGCCCTGACCACCGCCGCGTTCGTCACCGTGCTCACCGAGGCGCTGCCCGCCGGCGTGCTGCCCGGGCTGAGCGCCGGTCTCGGCGTCGGCGAATCCGCGGCCGGGCAGGCCGTGACGATCTACGCGCTCGGCACCGCGCTCACCGCGATCCCGCTGTCCGCCGCCACGGCGGCCTGGTCCCGCAAACGCTTGCTGCTCACCGGGGTCGCCGGGTTCGCGGTGGCCAACACCGTCACGACGCTGTCCTCGGACTACGCGCTGACGATGGTGGCGCGCTTCGTCGCCGGAGTGGCCGCGGGCGTCGTGTGGGCGCTGCTCGCCGGCTACGCGCGCCGGCTCGTCCCGGACAACCAGGGCCGAGCCATCGCGGTCGTGATGGCCGGCATCCCGCTGGCCCTGTCGCTCGGCATCCCGGCCGGCACGTTCCTGGGTGGCCTGCTCGGCTGGCGTTCGGCGTTCGGCGTCATGTCGGCGATCGCGGCCGGGCTGCTCGGGTGGATCGTCGCGGCGGTCCCGGACCAGCCCGGGCAGCGGACCGGCCGGACGCCGGTCCTGCGCACGCTCGGCGTCCCCGGTGTCGTGCCCGTGCTCGCCGTGACGCTCGTGTTCGTGCTGGCGCACACCGTGCTCTACACCTACGTCGCCGCCTTCCTCGGCCACGCCGGGCTGGCGGACGCGGTGGACGTCGTGCTGCTGGTGTTCGGGATCGCCTCGATGGCCGGCATCGGCGTCGTCGGCGCCCGGATCGACCGCGCGTTGCGGACGCTGACGGTGCTCAGCACGCTCCTGGTCGCCCTCGCCGCGACGCTGCTGGCGGTGTTCGCGGGCAGCCCGGCGCTGGTCTACGTCGCGGTGGCGCTGTGGGGGCTCGGCTGGGGCGGCGTCCCGACGCTCCTGCAGACGGCGGCCGGCCACGCCGGGGGCGATGCGGCGGACAACGCGCAGGCCATGCTGGTCACGCTGTGGAACGCGGCCATGGCCGCGGGCGGAGTGGCCGGCGGGATCCTGCTCGACGCCGCCGGGCCGGCGGCGTTCCCCTGGACGCTGCTCGCGCTCCTGCTGCCGGTGCTCGCGGTGGTCCTCGGCGCCCGGCGGCACGGGTTCCCCGCGCGGTCCTGAGCGGTTCCGTGTGGACGAAGGGCCCGGACGCGCTCGCGCCCGGGCCCTCCAGCTTTTTCAGCAGCGGCCGGCGATGGCCCGCAGCAGTTCCGCGTTCGCCGTGTCGCCGGACAGCTCCCAGGCGAACACGCCGCCGAGCCCCTGCGACTTCGCGTAACCGGCCTTGGCCGACGCCGTCTCGGGCGTGTCGTAGCTCCACCACTGCGAGCCGCACTTCGCGTACGCCGTACCGGCGATCTTGCCGTTGGCGGGGCACTTGGTCTTGAGGACCTTGTAGTCCTCGACACCGGCTTCGTAGGTACCGGGCGCCGGGCCGGTGGCCGTGCCACCCGGCTGCTTCTGCGTCACGCCGTCCCAGCCGCGGCCGTAGAAGCCGAGGCCCAGCAACATCTTCGACGACGGCACGCCCTGGTGGCGCAGCTTCTGGACGGCCGCGTCGGCGTAGTAGCCGGCGGTCGGGAGGCCGGGGTAGGCGCGCAGCGGCGAGTGCGGCGCGGTCGGGCCGGTCGGGCTCGCGCCGGCGACGAAGTAGTCGTAGGTCATCACGTTGTACCAGTCGAGGTACCGGCTCGCGGCGCCGTACTCGGTGGCGTCGATCTTGCCGTCCTTCGAGCCGTCGGCGGTGATCGCGGCGGTGACCAGCTGGCGCCCGAACTTCGCGCGCAGCGCCTTGACCAGCCCGGTGAACGCCTTCGGGCCGCTGGTGTCGCAGGTGTTCCCGCAGGCGTTCGGGTACTCCCAGTCGATGTCGATGCCGTCGAAGACGCCCGCCCAGCGCGGGTCGTTGACGAGGTTGTAGCAGGATTCTGCGAAGGCGGCCGGGTTCTTCGCCGCCTCGGTGAAGCCCGCCGACCACGTCCAGCCGCCGAAGGACCACAGCACCTTGAGCTTCGGGTGCAGCTTCTTGAGCTGGAGCAGCTGGTTGAAGCTGCCGTGCAGCGCCCCGGGTTCGGTGCTGTCGGCCTGGCCGCCGACGCTCGTGGCGGCGTCGTAGGGCATGTCGTGGTCGGCCCACGGGTCGCCGACCGCGCAGCCCCCGCCGGTGACGTTGCCGAACGCGTAGTTGATGTGGGTCAGCTTCGCGGCCGAACCGGACGTTTCGATGTCCTTGACGTGGTAGCCGCGGGCGTAGACGTCCCAGTCGGCGAAGTAGGCCATCACCTTGCCCTGACCCGGCCCGGCTTCCGCGGGCGGTGCGGCCACGGAAGCACCGGCGAGCGCGAGTGCGATGACGGCGACGCGTTTTCTCATGCGGAGCACGGGATTCTCCTCATCACCCTGGCGGACCCGCCGAGCCTAACAGGTCCAGACCATTCCGAACCAGGGTCAAATCAGTACGGTCAACGGATTTCCCGATGCTCCCCCAGCCGGGCGCGGATTCACGGACGTGCGATGATCGGGCGATGACCGAGTTCGGCTGCGCCCGCTGTTCCGGCGACGACGCCCTGACCGCGCTGGCGTTCTGCACGACCCGGCTGAACAAGACCCATCGCCTGGTCGAGCGGTCGCATTTCAGCATCTCGCTGCGCCGGTGCCCGGAATGCGGCCAGTCGTTCGCCGCGATCTTCACCGAGTTCGTCGACCGGGCGGGCGAAGACGCGCAGTACTTCGAGTTCGTGCCCCTCACGACGGCCGAGGTGTCCTCCCTGGCCGCGCAGGGCGCCCGGGTGGACCTGGCCGAGCTGGGCGCGCTGGGCAGCGTCCGCCGCCGGCTGTCGTCGAGCTGGCCGACCGGCGGCGAAAAGGAAATCGCCTGGCGGACGGACTCGCTGTCGGTGCGCGAAGGTCACTGACCCGCCAGCCGCAGGATCGCCGCGGCACTGCGGTCGACGTCGGCCTCGGTCGTCGACCAGCCGGACACCGAGATCCGCAGGTACCGGCGGCCGCGCCAGGTGGTGCCGCCCAGCCAGCAGGTGCCGTCGTCCTGGACCTTCCGGATGAGCGCGTCGGTGTCACCGCCGAAGGAGACGAGGACCTGGTTGAGGACGACGTCGTTGGCGACCTCGGCACCGCCGTCGGCGAGCTTTCCCGCGAAGCGGCGAGCCAGCCGGCAGCTGCGGTCGACGAGCTCGGCGACGCCGTCGCGGCCCAGCTCGCGCAGCGCCGCCCAGACGGCGAACCCGCGGGCGCGCCGCGAGGACTCCAGAGTCAGGTCGCCCATGCCGGACACCTCGCCGGCGCCGGTGAGGTAGGCGGCCCGGTAGGAGATCGCGGCGGCGTGGACGTCCGGGCGGGCGCAGAAGACGAAGCCGGAGTCGTACGGCACGTTCAGCCACTTGTGCCCGTCGCAGGCCCAGGAATCGGCGAGTTCGACGCCGTCGAGGAGCGGTCTGGTGCGCGGGTTGGCGGCGGCCCAGAGGCCGAAGGCCCCGTCGACGTGGAGCCAGGCGCCGGGCGCGGCTTCCCGGGCGGCGCGGAGGTCGTCACACGCGCCGGTGTTCACGTTGCCTGCCTGGAGACAGACGATCAGCGGCCCCGCTTTGGACACTCGGCGGAGGTCTTCGATGTCGATGGCGCCTTGCGGGCCGGCTTTGACCGGCTCGACGGCCCGGGTGCCGAAGCCGAGCAGCCGCAGGGCGCGATCGATGGTGGCGTGCCGTTCTTCGCTCGCGACAACGCGGACGCGCGGGGCGCCGGCGAGGCCGTCGCGTTCGACGTCCCAACCGGCCTCGGCGAGCACGTGGTGCCGGGCGGCGGCGAGACCGGCGGTGTTCGCGGCCTGGCCGCCGGTGACGAACCCGGCGGAGGCGCCGGCCGGGAGACCGAGGAGGTCCTTGAGCCACCCGCCGGCGGCGTCTTCGGCGGCGGCCGCGGCGGGCGAGAGGACGGCGTTGAAGCCGTTCTGATCCCAGCCCGCGGCCAGAACGTCGGCGGCCGTGGCGGCGGGGAGGGCGCCGCCGATCACGAAGCCGAAGAACCGGGGCCCGGCGGTGGCGACGAGCCCGGGTTCGGCGGCCCGGGCGAGGTGTTCGAGCACTTCGGACGGCGGGGTGGGCCGGTCCGGGAGCGGGCCGCCGAAGCCGGCTCGCAGGGCGGCGGGGTCGAACGGCCGGGCGACCGGCCGGTCCGCGAGGGTGGCCCGGTAGCCGGCGCCGAGCTCGGCGGCGCGGGCGAGGAGCGCGTGCATGTCGTCCATCCGCCGACTGTAGGCCGAATCCGCTCTCCCGTGGCCGGTCGTGAGTGGTAAGGCGGGTTCTAACCCGCCTTACCACTCACGAGGCTTTGGCGCGGGAACAATCCGGGGTCTCCCGGCGTAGCGTCCTGGTATGGAGACCCCGTTGCGCACCGACCGGCTCGTGATCCGGGACTGGACGCCTGCCGACGCCGAAGCCGCGTTCGCGATCTACGGCGCGGAAGACGTCACCCACTGGCTGACCCCCGCCATGGACCGCGTCGGCGACATCGGCGCGATGCGCGCGGTGCTGCACGCCTGGCAGGAGGCGCAGCCGAACCTGCCGCCGCCGCGCGGGCGGTGGGCCATCGAGCGCAAAGAGGACGGTGCGGTGATCGGCGGCCTCGGCATCCGGCTGCTGCCACCGTTCGAAGAGGACCTCGAGCTGAGCTGGCAGCTGGCGCCGGGCGTCTGGGGCAAGGGGTACGCGTCCGAGGCGGCGACCGCGCTCATCGAGTGGGCCTTCACCCAGGACACCGAAGAACTGTTCGCCGTCGCGAGGCCGAACAACACGCGGGCCATCGCGGTCGCCAAGCGGCTCGGCATGAACTGGGTCGGCGAGACCGACAAGTACTACAACCTGCGGCTGCAGGTGTACCGGATCCGGCACACCGACCTCATCGGCTGACCGGCTCCAGCAGGAACACCCGGATGTCCCGGTGCGACGCCCGCACGGCGTACCGGTCGTAGGCGGGCCAGTAGGCCGCGACCGCGTCCCACATCTCCTGACGCTCGTCCCCGGTCAGGAGTCGTCCGGTGACGTCGATCGTGCGCCCGCCGACGGCGACCGTGGCCGCCGGGCGGGCCAGCAGGTTCGCCGACCACGCCGGATGCGCCTCGCCGCCCCAGTTCGAGCCGATGACGACGTACCCGCTGCCCCGCGAGACGTACAGCAGCGGCACCTGGCGCGGTTCGCCGCTGCGCCGGCCGATCGTCGTGAGCAGCAACGTCCGGAGCCCGACGGCCGCGCCGACGCCGACCCGGCCGCCGCTGATCCGCAGCAGCACCCGGTCGGCCGGCACGAGCGCCCGCCCGAGCACCGCGAACGCCCTGCTCCGGCCGAACCCGGCGAAGACACCCCGCAAACCAGCCACGGCGCGATCCTAGGTCTGGCAGAGTGCCGGGCATGACGCGCCCCGAAACCGCCGCCGAAGTCTTCGACGCGCTCGGCACCGACTACGAGCACGCCTTCCGCACCGCGACCGGGCAGCGCGCCGCCCTCACCGACCTGCTCGACGCCTTGCCGCCCGAAGCGAAGGTCCTCGACCTCGGGGCCGGCACCGGACGTCCCACCGCGGAATTCCTGGTCGCCGGCGGCCACGACGTCACCGGCTACGACGTCGCCCCGAAGATGGTCGAGATCGCGCGGAACCAGGTGCCTGCCGCCCGGTTCGAGCTCGGCGACATGCGTGAACTGTCCTTCGAGGACGGCAGCTGGGACGCGATCACCGCCTTCTTCTCGATGCTCCAGTTCCCCCGGGCCGAGCAGGAAGCCATGATCGGCCGGCTGGCGGCCTGGCTCAAGCCCGGCGGCCTGCTCGTCTTCGCCACCGTGCCCGCCGACGTCGACGGCGTCGACATCGTCTTCATGGGACACCCGGTCCGCGCGTACAGTTTCGCCGTCGGCCCGCTGACGGAGCGGGTGCGGGCCGCGGGCCTCGAAATCGTCCGCGCGGAGGAGGCCGAGTTCGTGCCCGACCACCCCGGCGCCGGCCCGGAGGCGCACGTCTACCTGACCGCGCGCAAGCCGGCCTGAGCCGTCAAGACCTCACGACATCGATCACCCGGCAGACATGAATTTTGCTCAACTTCGTGCATGTCCCGGGCGGCGGACCCGAGTTAAAGTGAGGAATGGGCATCGAAGCTCCGGCGAGGCCGGTCTCTCGCGAACACCGCGAACTGGTCCGCGAGATGCTGACCCGGCTGCCCGAGTTCGCCGATCGCCTCGCCCGGCTGCTCAGTGAGCAGGACGAGTTCTACCGGCAGGTGGCCGAGGCCGCCCCGGACGAGCTGCGGCAGGTCTGCGAGGCCAACCTCGAACGCGCGCTGACGGCGCTGGCCGAAGGCCGCGGCCTGTCCCTCGACGCCGCCCGCAAGACCGGTCTCGCCCAGGCGCGCCGGGGCATCCCGCTGCCCGCCGTGCTGCGCGCGTTCCGGATCGGCGGCACCTTCGTCTACGAAGGGCTCCTCGAGCTCGCGGGCCCGGAGTTCCTCAACCCGGCCCGGACCATCGAGATCAACTCCTACGTCTGGAAGGCGATCGACCACTACTCGGAGGCGCTGACCACCGCGTACGAGGAGGTCGCGGCCGAGCCGTCGCACGCGAACGCGCGGCTGCTGGACGACCTGCTGCGCGGCCGGCTCACGAGCCAGGCGGAGATGGAGGCCGCGGCGCGCGAGCTGGGCCTGCCGACCGCCGGCATGTTCGTCGCCGCGGTCACCGAGAGCGTCGAGCCGGACGAGCACGACTCCGTCGAGGCACTGCTGCGGGCGCGGCGCTGGCGCTCGGCGTGGCGCCCCGGCGGCGAGGCGGGCCTGGTCGCGATCGACCGGCTCGAGGACGTCCGGCGGCTGCGCGACGTGCTGGGTTCGCTGCCGGTCGCGGCCGGGATGAGCAAGCCGTTCACCGGCTTCCCCGACGTCCCGGACGCCCTGCACCGGGCCCGGATCGCCCGCCGCTCGCTGCCGGCGGCGACCGCCGGCGTGGTGGTGTTCGGCGATTCACCGGTGACGACGCTGGTCGCGGCCGCGCCGGGGATGGCCCGCGACGTCGTCCGCTCGGCGCTGGCCGGCGTGCTCGCCCTGCCGGGCGCGGAACGCAAGGTCCTGCTCGACACGCTGCTGGCGTGGTTCGCCGGCCACGGCTCGGCGAAGGACGCGGCGGACCGGCTGTTCGTGCACCCCAACACGGTCCGCTACCGGCTGCGCCGCGTGCAGGAGCTGACCAAGCGCGACCTCACCGACCCGGTGGACGTCGGCGAACTGTACGTCGCGCTCGAATCGGTCCGGCTGGACCCCGAGCCGGATTGATCGTTTCCCGATCACTACCGATTGACTTTCGATAGAAAGCCCGCGATAGTCGGCGCATGGTTACCGAGAAGTGGGCTGTCGCCGCGCTCAGGGTGTTCCTCGTGGTGCTGTTCGGCGTCCTCGTCGTGTTCCAGACGCTGTCGCTGCCGGGCGGGATCGCCTACCACACGCAGCAGAACCCGCACGACGCGCCGCTGCGCTGGCCGTTGACCGCCATCGCGGTGTTCCTGGTGCTGTGTGTGGAGGTGGTGGTGGTCGCCACCTGGAAGCTGCTGACCCTGGTCAAGAAGGACCGGATCTTCACCACGGCGTCCCTGAAGTGGGTCGACGCGATCGTGTGGGCCGTCGCCGCCGCGTGGCTGGTGTTGGTCGGCATGCTGATCTTCGTCGGCTTCAACGCGGACGACCCGGGGATGCCGATGCTGCTGTTCCTGGTGACGGTGGCGATCACGGTGATCGGCCTGCTGATGGTGGTCATGCGCGCTCTGCTGCGCCAGGCGACGACGCTCCGGTCCGACCTGGAAGCGGTCATCTGATGCCGATCGTCGTGCGCATCGACGTCGAACTGGCCAAGCGCAAGATGAGCGTCGGGGAGTTCGCCGAGAAGGTCGGGCTCACGCCGGCCAACATCGCGGTGCTGAAGAACGGCCGCGCGAAAGCGGTCCGCTTCAGCACGCTGGAGGCGATGTGCCGGGTGCTCGGCTGCCAGCCCGGCGACCTGCTGGAGTGGGTCGACGACGAGGCTCAGCCCAGGCCGGCGGGCCGGCCGGGCCAGGCCGGACCGAGCGAGGCCGAGGCAGAGGCGGGCTAAGCCGCGTCGGCTTCGACCAGGCGCGCCAGCTCCAGCAGCGCGCCCTCGAAACCCGGGCCCGCCGTCAGCGCCACCTTCAGCGGGCCGCCTCGCCGGTCGCGGCCCACCGGGAGGGTCACCGCCGGCTCGGTCCACTGCGGACGGTCCACGCCGGCCGAAACGACCACGTCCGGGCGGGCGGGACGATACCGCCGTCCTCCCGCGTCGAGGTCCAGCACCACGTTCCCGTGCAACGAAAGCAGCGCCGCGACGTCGGCCACCGCGTCCCGCAGCTCGCGGTCGGCGATCGAGTCCGAATGCGCTCCGATCGCCGGGCGGGCCGGCGAGCCGTCGCGGGACAGGCGCGGCACGATCGCCGCGAGGTCGCCCGAAGCGCACGTCAGCACCCGGATTCCGGGCACGCCCGCCAAGGGGTCGGTGAGGGTGATCCCAGCGCTCGCGGCCGCCGCCACGATCCGGGCCCGCCAGCGCGCGGTCGCCGCGATGGCGACCATCGATGGGTCCTGGGGCAAAAGGGATTTTCTCCTTCTCGGTCCGGCGCGGCGGCTGGGGATCGTCCGATGGTGAGCCCACGTCCGTTGTGCCCGGGAACAAACATGTTTGGTCGCTTGGTCCGAACGGCCGTGCGCATGCGACCTTCCGGTCGCACCGGACGTCTGTGACCGCCGGTCACACTTTGACGCGCGACGTGGCGCAGGCCACTATCCGTGCACCTGATTACCGCCGGGTAATGTGCGGTACGACCCAGGAGGACCGTTGCGACGAGCTTTGGGCCTGATCTTGCTGGCGCTGGGGGTCTTCGCGGTCGCCGGGGCGGTGCTGTTGCCGACCTACGTCTACCCGAAGCTCGCCAAGGTGCCGCTCGACCAGGATTCGACGTCGGTGCTGGAAGGCACCGCGAGCAAGGTCCTCGCGGTGACCGACAAGGGCGCCGGCCCGGTCACCGAGATCCGCGAAAACGCGAAGCTGACCGCGACCGCCCGCGTCCAGGCGAACTTCGCCCGGCCCGAGATGCGCGCCGACAGCGACTACGCGGTCTGGCTGCTCGCGGTGCAGGTCAAGGACGACTTCGACGGCACCGTGCTCAGCGCGAGCAAGCGGCAGGTCTGCTTCGACCGGCGCACGAGCGAGGGCTACGACCCGCGTGGCGCGGCCGACCCGGCGTGCACCAAGGAAAGCAGCTACGTCACCGAGCTCAAGGACAAGGCCGACAAGGACGGCCAGAAGCCGCCCGAGCAGAACGTCTACAAGGCCCAGCCCGGCCTGAACTTCAAGTTCCCCTTCGACACCGAGCAGAAGGACTACCAGGTCTACGACGACAACACGGGGCAGGCCGTCACCGCCCGGTTCACCGGCGTCGAGGAGGTGAACGGGATCGAGACCTACAAGTTCGTGCAGAACATCCCGGACACCAAGCTGGAGACCAAGTCCGTGCCCGGCTCGCTGGTCGGGGCCACCGAGTCGAGCGTCGACGCGGACCTGTACTACCGCGGCGTCAATACGATGTGGGTGGAGCCGGTCACCGGGGTCGAGGTGAAGCAGCAGCAACAGCAGCACCAGGAACTGCGCCGCGCCACCGGCAACCCGACCGTCGTGTTCGACGGGACGCTCGCCTACAACGGCAAGACCATCGCGCAGATGGTCGACCAGATCGACGAGAACAAGGGCAAGCTGGAGTTCCTGTCGAGCACCGGCCCGCTCTGGCTCGGCATCGGCGGCGGGGTGCTGATCGTCGCGGCGATCTACCTGGTGGCCCGCCGCCGCCCCGCCCCGCCGCCCTCGCCGCGGCAGCGCCGCCAGGTGGTTTTCGCCCGCACCTGAATCAGCGCTTCCGCAGGACCAGGACCAGATTCCAGGACGCAATCTCCCGGAGGCCGGGAATCCGCACGATCCACATCGCCCAGCCCGGGTGGTACCGCGGATACCCGGCCACCAGATCGGCGAGCGGCGTCGCCTTCGCCCAGCGGAGCGCGGCGCCGACCGAAACCGGGAACAGGCTTTCGCCGAATTTGTTCTTCGGCTGCTTCCCGAGTTTCCTGGCGTAACGCTGCCGGGCGTAGTGACCGCCGAGGAAATGCCAGGGCGCGGTCTCGTGGCCGCCCCACGGTGAATACCACGGCGTGAACGACGCGAAGACCGTGCCGCCGGGCTTGGTCACCCGGCACATCTCGTCGAGCATCACCCACGGCTCGGCGACGTGCTCCAGCACGTTCGACGAGTAGCAGATGTCCACGGAACCGCTGCGCACCGGCAGTTCCGTGCCACTGGCGCGGATCATGTTCTCCCCCGGCTCGCCGCGGGCGGACAGCTCGCCGACGTCCGGGTCGAGGCCGAGGTAGACGGCGCCGGCCGCGCGGAAGGCGTCGGAGAAATAGCCCGGCCCGCCACCGACGTCGAGCACGGTGCGTCCCGGCAGCGGAGCGTGCGAGGCCAATTGCCGGACGGAGTCGGCGGCGAGCGCGGAATAGAAGCCGTCCGGGTCCGTCTGCTCCGTCAGGAATGTCCGGAAGAGGGTCACGGAACGGCGGAGCGTCGCACGGTGCGGCTGGGCCGTCGCGACCATAACCGGATTACCTACCATTGAACCGTCGCTTTCCCGAATACGTTCATCTAGGGTGTACGCACCAGTAACCTAGCACCGTCGCTACAGTTTGGATAACCCGATGGAACGTCCTCGTGTGCTCCTCCTCAACTGGCGCGACACCGGGCACCCCGAAGGCGGCGGCTCGGAGCGGTACGTCGAGCGGATGGCCGAGGGCCTGGCCCGAGCGGGGTACCGGGTCGAGATCCAGTGCGCCGCCTACCCCGGCGCGACCGCGGGCGAGTGGCGGGACGGCGTCCGCTACCGGCGGCGCGGCAACAAGTTCGGCGTCTACGCGCACGCCCTGCGCGCGATCCGCCGGGCCCGCGCCGATCTCGTGGTGGACGTGCAGAACGGCATGCCGTTCTTCGCCCGGCTGGTCGCCGGCTGCCCGGTGCTGGTGCTCGTGCACCACGTCCACAAGGAACAGTGGATCAGCGCGCTCGGCGAGACGCTGGGCCGGATCGGCTGGTGGATCGAGTCGCGGCTGGCGCCGTGGCTGTTCCGCAAGTGCTCCTACGTCACGGTTTCCGAGGTCACCAAGGCCGAACTGGCGGAGCTGGGCATCGGGCGGGAGCGCGTCACGGTGGTCCCGAACGGCCTCGACGCACCCCCGCCCTGCGCGTCCGAACGGGACCGTGAGCCCACTCTGGTCGCGGTGAGCAGGCTGGTGCCGCACAAGCGGATCGAGCACGCCATCGACGTGGTCGCGCGGCTCGCGCGGCGCTGGCCGTCGCTGCGGCTGGAGGTCGTCGGGCAGGGTCCGTGGGACGCCGTGCTGCGCGACCACGCGGCCGCGCGCGGGGTCGCCGACCGGGTCGTCCTGCACGGCTGGGTCGACGAGCAGGCCAAGCACGAGATCCTCGCGCGCTCGTGGCTGCACCTGTGCCCGTCGGTCAAGGAGGGCTGGGGCATCGTCATCATGGAGGCCGCGGCGCACGGCGTCCCCTCGGTCGCCTACCGCGCGGCCGGCGGCGTCACCGAGTCCATTGTGGAAGGCCGCACCGGCCTGCTGGCCGACGACTTCGACGATTTCACCGCGCAGGTCGACGGCCTGCTCGCCGACGGTCTCCGCCGCGCGGAGATGGGCCTGGCGGGCGCCGAGCGGGCCGGGAAGTACAGCTGGGACGCCAGTGTCGGCCACTTCGCGTCACTGGTGCGGGACGTCTCCGGGCAGCCGGTCCCCCGGCCCCGCACCCTGGTCCCGCACCGCGTCCCGGAACTCGCCGAGGAGCCGGCCGGCCGCGGCCGCGTCGAAGTCCTTGCGGCGGGCCCGCACGGTGACGGTGGTCCGGCCGCCGGTGGTCGCCGCGCCGAACGCCACGCCTGACCGGCCGCTCGCCGCCGGGTAGAAGGCCAGCGTCCGCACGGTGTCCCCGGTGGACACCACCCCGAGATTCGACACCAGGAACGTCGACCCGAGCCGGCTCGCCAGCAGCCGCGTGCCCAGCCGGGCGAGGCGGCTGCTGCGGGCCGGGAAGTCCGGCTCCGGCGGCTGCGCCCGCAGAACCGCGGCGACGTCGGCGCCCCGCGCCAGCCGCAGCCGGAAGAACGCGCTGTCGTGCACCGGTTCCGGCGCCGCGCCGGACCTGCGCGACGCGCCCAGTGCCGCCACGACCCGGGCGGTGCGAGCCCCGTGCGCGCGGTTCCAGCGTTCGGTGGCGCGGGCGGCGGCCGCGACGAACCCGGCGGCCCCCAGGCGCAGACGCGGCTCGTGGCAGGCCACGAAGACGTCCCCTCCGGCCTCGCCACCGCGGTCGGGCGTGATCCGGCCCGGTGGCGCGAAAAGCGCCTCAGCGAGCCGCTGGAGGGCCGAAAGGGCAAAGGGTTTGCCGCCCGCCCGGTCACCGATCCCGCGCGCCCCCGAGGAAACCGGGACGTCGAGGAGGATGCCGAGCAGGGACAGCAGGCCGAGGCCGTCGAGGGCACCGTGGTGCGCGGCGACGAGGAGCGTCCGCTCACCGACGGCGACGCGCACCAGAGGCGCGTCGCGTTCGTAAGGCGCCGAAGCGAAGCGGTCCCGGACGGCCGCCAGGTCACCGATCCGCTCGATTCCGGGCAGCACACCGAGATGGGGGTACTGCTGGATCGCGGCCGCCAGCCGGGCGCGGAGCTTCTCCGGTTCCGGTGCGGCCGCGCCGAGTTCCGCTTCGAGGAGGATGCTCCAGGAAACGGTGGGGTCGCCGTAGAGCCCGACGACGCGGTGGGCGTGGTCGGAGGCGAGCGTCAGTGGTCCCCGTAGAGCTTGAGCGGGTGGTCGGCAGGGTTGTACTTCACCTGCGCGTTGAGCTTCTGCTGCACCGGAGCGGCGGTGTCCGGGTCGGCAGTCGTGATGAGGGCGAAACCCCCCGCTGTCGCCGCTCCGCCGCCGATGATGACGGCGACGATCGCGCCGATGACCGTGCCCACGAGTCACTCCTTCCGCGGCGGGAGAATCCTGCCGCGGCCCAATGTACGCATCGGTAACATGCGACACAACACTGCGACGCAGAGCAACGCGAGCGCTACTCCGTTCGCCAGCAAGGCGGGCGCCCACGAGATCGCTTTCACGGCGGGCTCACCCGGGGTCCGGTACAGCGTCAGCCAGTCACCCGACCACACCTGCGTCGCGTCGGCGAGCAACCGCGGGTCGACGTAACCGGGTGTCCCGTGTTCGACGAGGATCCAGCCGATGCCGGCGTCGGTGAGCTCCCGGGCGGACGTCGCGGCCTCGACGTCCCCGATCCGCGGGTCCTCACCGGCGATCCGCTCGGCGCCGACGAGCAGGGTGTCGTCCATCAGCACGGGTTTCGGCAGCACGCGCGGCGCCGGGTCGAGCTGGGTGCGGTCGTCGTTCCAGGCGAACCCGCGGAACGCCGAGAACGGCAGCGCCAGCACGTCACCGGGCCGGTCACCGAGCTCTTCGGACACTGCCTGCCAGTCGGCCGGGTACTGCGCGGTGGCCAGCCTTCCCCAGCCGCCCCAGGCGAGGTCCGGCATGGTCAGCACCGGGAAGACGACCGCCGCCGTCACCAGTCCGACGCGGCCCCGCGCGGTTTTCAGCTTCGCCGCGGCGGCTTCGACGGCCAGCGCGAAGCCCACGGCCAGCGGCAGCGCCCACCAGGCCACCCATTTCTGGGCGTCACGCAGCAGTCCGGCGCCGGGCAGGTACCGCGTCGCGGCGGTGAGCAGCGCGGCGCCGCCCGGCAACGTCGCCAGCGAAGCCAGGAGAACGCCCAGGACGCCGAGAGCGGTCAACGAGCGGACCGGCGCCGTCCCCCACCGGTGCGCGAGCGGCCGGAGCCCGGCGATCGCGAGGGCGACGACGATGAGCGTCAGGACCGGAACCAGTGGTACGGACCGGCTTTCCGGGACCGTCTGGGCGTTCCAGATGCCACCGAGGCCCAGCACGCTCAGCAACGCCGGCCCCCAGCTCTCGGCGCGGGCACCGAACGCCGTGACGCCGGCGGGGTCGGAGAACGTGCCACCGGCGTTGAGGAACGTCGGGACCAGCCAGGGCAGGTTGAGCACGACGGCGAGCGGGACCGTCTGCCACAGCCGGCGCGAACCGGCGGCCACGACCATGACGGCCGCCGCGAGAACGCCGCCCGGCGGGGTCAGCACGGCCGGCGCGCAGGCGATCACCAGCCGCGGCAGGCCACGGGGTTCGTGGGCCCGCACGGCCAGCCCGGCGCCGACGATCCACGGCAGGGCCGCGTAGGTCAGGAGCAGCGGCCAATGCCCGATGAACAGCCGTTCGGCGACGTACGGCGTCCAGGCGTAGGCCGTCGCCGCGACGAGCCGGGTGCCCAGGTGTTCGGTGGGGACGAGCCGTCCCGCGCCGAGGGCGGCGAAGAAGACGGCCAGGAGCAGGACGAGCTTCTGGACGAGGTCGCCGGGCAGCACGGTGGTGGCGAGCGCGACGGCGGCGTCGGCGGGAACCGACCGCGGCAGCGTGCCGCCGACCCCGAAGGCGTCCGGCACGAAGTACTGCCGGGGCGCGAACACCATGTCGTAGCTGAGGACGAACCCGCGTCCGAGGAGGGGCCCGCAGACGGCGAAGGCCAGCGCGGCGGACAGCAACGGGAGGGCCGGCCGCTTGCCCGGTGCGTCCACGGCCCTTCCTTTCCGTTGCGTGCGCGGTTAGGGTCCCTGGTCATTACCCACCGGTAACGGGAGCCCGCCGTTGAGCGTAGCCACCGAAGTCCCGGCCCGGACGGGCAACCGGGTCGCGGCGATCCTCGTCTCGCTCGCGCTCGCGGGCAACAACGCGGCCAGTTACGTGCTGAGCCTGGCGGCCGCGCGGATCCTCGCGCCCGGCGCGTTCGGGGAGCTGAGCTCGCTGCTGGCGGTGCTGGTGATCGGCGTCGTGCCGGCGATGGGCCTGCAGACGGTGGTGGCGCTGCGGGTGGCCCGCTCGCCGTCGCTGTCCCGGGGGTCGCTGTTCGCGCTCGGCCTGGTGACGAGCGCGATCGTCGCGACGACGGCGTTGATGCTGAGCCCGCTGCTGGTGCTGTTGCTACACCTGGGTTCGCTGGCCCCGGCGCTGCTGGTGACGGCGGCGCTCGGGCCGTTGACGCTGCTGGGCGTGTTCCACGGGCTCCTGCAGGGCAGCCACCGGTTCGCCGTGCTGTCCGGCCTGATCGCCCTGGAGGGCGTGGGCAAGGTCGGCGGTTCCCTGGTGGGGCTGGTGGTCTCGGGGTCCCCGACGGGTGCGCTGGCCGGGGCGGCGCTGGGTTCGCTCGCGGTGGTGGTGGCGGGCTGGCAGCTCTGCGGCCGCCCGCGTCCCCGCTGGGCCGACCGCCACGGCGGCGAGGTGCTGCACACGGCACAGGCGATGCTGGCGCTGGTGCTGCTGGTCAACCTGGACCTGGTCCTGGCCCGGCACACGCTGCCGTCTTCGGAGGTGGGCGAGTACGCGCTGGGGGCGATCGTCACGAAGATCGCGTACTGGCTGCCGCAGGCGGTGGGCGTGCTGGTTCTGCCGCGGTTCGCGGTGTCCGACCGGCGTCGCCGGGTGCTGCCGGTGGCGCTCCTGGTGTGCGCCGGCCTGGACGCGGTGGTGCTGCTCGTGTCCCTGGTGCTGGGCCCCTCGCTGCTGACGGTGATCGGCGGCGCGCGGTACGCGGGGAGCACGATGCCGGTGTGGCCGTTCGCGCTGGCGGGTTCGATGCTGGCGCTGGTCCAGATCCTGCTGTACGCCCGCCTGGCGGACGGAGACCGCCGCGTGACGGTGCTGATGTGGTCGGCGGTCGCGGCGGAGGCGTTGCTGATCACGACGTGGCTGCACGAGTCACCCACCCAGGTGGTCACCGCGGCGGCGTGCACGGCGGGCGCGTTGGCCGCGGCGGGCGCGTTCCTCGAGTTCCGGCCGCGCAAACCGGCCTGAGCAGCCCCCGTTTTCCACGCTACCCCCGACCACCGACAATCCCGCCCCGAAACCTCATCCCCACGCGCCCCAAGCCGACCCACGTGGTCCAAGCCGGTCACGTGAGTTACGGGGTTCGTTGCGGACCGGCGGGGCGGGTGGTGTGCCCGGACGGGGTCTCCCGGCCGGCCGCCCAGGACGCCAGGAGGGCCGGGCTGTCCGCGGCCGCTGTGCCGGCGGCCGCGGTGTAGACGTTCAGGAGCAGGCCTGGTTCGGCGGGCAGCTCCATCGACTCGACGTCCAGGTCGAGCCGGCCCACGACCGGGTGGTGCAGACGCTTGCGGCCGGACCGGTGGAGCCGGACGTCCCGGGATGCCCACCGCCGCCGGAACAGCTCACTGTGCGTCGCCAAGGCACCGACCAGGGCGCTCAGCTCCTCGTCGTGCGGATTGCGGCCGGCTTCCGTGCGCAGCTTCGCGGCCACGTCGCCGGCGATCCGGTCGTAGTCGACGAAGAACGCCTTCGCCGCTTCGGGATCCAGGTACACGAACCGCGCGGTGTTCGCCGGCCGTCGCGGGTCGGCCAGCACCGGTGCCCACAGCGCGCGGGCGAGGTGGTTCGTGGCCAGCACGTCGTAACGGCGGTTGCAGATCCACGCCGGTGCATCGGTCATGGCGTCGAGCACCTGCTGCAGCGCCGGCCGCACCGGCACGGCGGATCGCCGGCGGCGTGCACCGCCGGGTGCCCCGGACTGCCGCGCGAGGTGGAACAGGTGAGCGCGCTCGGCCTCGTCGAGGTGCAAGGCCGAAGCCACCGCGTCGAGCACCCCGTCGGAGACGCCGGTGAGGCCGCCGCGCTCCATCCGCACGTAGTAGTCGACCGATACCCCGGCCAGCAGCGCGACCTCTTCGCGACGCAGCCCCTTGACCCGGCGGTTGCCGCCGTAGGCGGGCAGTCCGGCCCGCTCGGGCGCGATCCGCGCGCGACGGGAGCTCAGGAACTCCTTGATCTCGGTGCGCAGGTCGATCGTGGCCACCCCGTCACCGTAGAGCCTGTCCGCAGGCCGAGGGAGGTACTGCGGGTACCCCTAGGTCCCCGTCGCGGTCGTGGCGATGCCGCCGTCGACCGGGATGACGGTGCCCGTGAGGTAGGACGCGGCCCGGGCGGCGAGGAACACGGCGATGCCCGCCATGTCGTCGTCCCGGCCGAGCCGGCGCAGCGGGGCCTTCGCCGCGATCGTGTCGCCGAGGACGTCGAGCGTGGCCGCCATCATCTCCGACGGGAACGGTCCCGGGGCCACCGCGTTCACCGTGACGTGCTCGGGGCCCAGTTCCCTGGCGAGCACCCTGGTGAGTTGGTGGAGGGCCGCTTTGCTGCCGGCGTACGAGTAGTTGGGCGACTCGGCGACGTGGATGGCGGCGATACTGCCGATGTTGATGATCCGCGCGGGGTCATCGGCGGTGCCCGCCCGGCGAAGGGCCGGGAGCAGCGCCTGCACCAGCCAGAAGGGCGCCTTCAGGTTGAGGTCGAGCACGGTGTCCCAGGCCTCGTCCGGGAACGTCTCCAGCGGCTCGCGCCACATCGCGCCCGCGTTGTTGACGAGGATGTCCAGCCGTTCCGAGTCCGCCTGGACGAGATCGGCGAGGCGCCGGCACTCGTCGTGCCTGGACAGGTCGGCGGGTATCGCCCGGACGTCGCCGAACTCGGAAAGCAGCTGCTGGGCCTCCGCGCAGTTGTCCGCCTTGCGTGAGCTGACGACGACGCGGGCGCCCGCCTGCAGCAGGCCGCGCGCGATCATCAGCCCGATGCCCTTGGTGCCGCCGGTGACGAGTGCGTGTTTCCCGCTCAGGTCGAAAAGGTCCGCGTGAGCGGTGAATTGGTTGTCCACCCGGAAAGGCTGACAGCGCTCCCGGACGTCCGGGAGCTCCTGGTGATCAGGGTACTGCGAGAGCCACCCTGGCGCGGCCGCGTCTAGGAGGTGGGGTTCTCCTTCCGGACGAACCAGTCCACGCACGTCGCCACCATCGCGGCCGCGGCCAGCAACAACGCCGCCTGGGTCAGCGGGCCGTACGCCCACTCCTGGCCGTGGCCCAGGATCCGGCCGATCACCGACACCAGCGCCGCCACGGCCATGCCACCGAACGCCAGGAACCTCGGCGCCCGCTCCGAGAACTGCCGCGCCAGCAGGCACGCGATCAGCAGCACCACCGGCAGCATCCCGCCCAGCGCCACCAGCAACCCGATCAGCACCACCGGGATCCAGCCACCGCCCGCCGAGATGGTGAACCGGCGCCGGTGCGCCGGCCACGCCACGCCCACCAGCAACAGCAGCACCGCCGCCGCGCCGATCAGGAGGCTCGTGCGGTAGTGCTCGTCCGGCGTGAACGACAGGGACACCACCCCGCCCGCGCCCGCCGGGACGATCCAGGCCTGCTGCCAGCCGTCCACCCGGGTGCGCGTCAGCTGCTGTCCGTCCAAAGTGGCCGTCCAGCCCGCGTTCGCGTTCTCCGGGACCGCCAGCACCGCCTCCACGCCCGGCCCCACCGTCACCGACCGCGACGCCGCGTCCCAGGCACCCACCTGCACCGGCCGGTGCACCGGTGGCGCCGCGTTCCCCGCCGGGCGCAGCCACAGGTCTTGGACGACGAACGACTCCGACCGGTCCGTCCGCAGTTCGTGCCCGCCGGCCGGCAGCGCGATGCCGCCCTCCGAATCGCGGCACATCCCCAGGGACAGGGGCCGGTGCCCGGTGATGTCGGACAGCTTGCCCTGCACCGACGTCCGGTAGTCGAGCCCGTCCAGGTGGACGTTCGGCCCCGACCCGCACGGCACCGTGAACGCCGGGTCCGGCGCCGGCAGCAAGCCGTCGCTCCCGGACAGCGTCAGGCTGCCGATGCCCACCACCGCGCGCGCCGCGGGATCGTCGTCGTCGCCGGGCAGCACGAGCTGCAGCTGGTCGGTGTCCAGGGGCTCGAAGGACGCCGACCCGCCCGCGTCGAGCTGCACCGTCCGCGTGCCCGACCGGCCGGCCAGCTCCACCTGCCGCGGTGCCCGCGCCCCGCTGGACGGCGAAACCTCGATGTGCAGCCCCGAGATCCGCTTCGGGGACGGCCACCCGAAGGTCAGCGCCGGCCGCAGATCGGTGACGTCGGGACGCCACGTCGTCCCCGGATCGCCGTCCACCGCCGCCAGCCCGGCGGCCGCCGGGTCGCCGCCCAGCTGGGACGTCGAGGCCACGGTGACCCCCGGCAGCGACACCGGGTTGCGGCCGCCGCCCGCCGGCAGCACCGAGCCGCCGACCAGGTACGTCTGTTCGGCCGGGGTGCTGAACAACCGGCGGATCCCGTCGGGCTCCTCGCCGTCACGGGCGGCCGCGGCGTCACAGCGCACGGCGTCACCCAGCGGCAGGCACGCGTACCGCGGCTGCTGGCCACGCGTGAACGCGAACCCGGGCGCCGGCCCGGTCGGCAGGTCGGCGGGCACTTCCAGAGCGCGCTGCGGCTCGGTGCCCGGGATCGTCAGCTCCGCGATGCCGACGTTCCCGTCCTGCCGTCCCACCACCAGCGACAGCAGGGTGATCCGCACCTTGCGGGTCAGGCCGGCGGCGACGGCGTACTCGTGCGGCCCGGCGCCGCGGATCACCGGCTGGTCGACCGAGCCGTTGTCGGTCGTGATCCGGATCCGGGTGGCCGGCCAGCCCACCCGCAGGTCGTCCACCATCTGCAGCTGGATCGAGTTCACCAGCCGCGGGGTGTCCAGTTCGACCTCGAGCCACTGGCCGATCGGCCCGGTGAACGACGACGAGTGCCACGCCGTGCGCGGGTCGCCGTCGATCGCCGCGAACGGCTGGTGCGAGGGATCGGACCCCCCGAAGGCGTCCGCGAACGACGCCGCCGTCGACGCCGTCACCGAGCGGATGCCCCGGTAGGCGGCCACGGTCTGGTGCTCCTGGCCCGGGAACGGCAGCAGGTCGCCCGCCGCGCGCTGCTGGCGGTAGGCCTCGCCCGCGGTCAGCGTCTGGCTGAGGTTGTCGCGGACGCCGCCGACGTTCCGCTCGGCCCGGCGCAGGCCGTCGGTCACCAGCCGCGGGCCGCCGGGCGACCCGCCGTCGCCGGTCAGCACGGTCGGCGTCGCGGGGTCGAGCTGGCCGGAGTCGATCAGCGGCAGCAGGTTCTCCGGACCGCCGCTCACCGTCGGGACGTCCTTCGTGGACGTCGCGGTGGCCAGCGGCACCGGCTTCCGGACTTCGTAGACTTCGAGGGGGCCGAACCCGGCCGCCTTGGCGATGCCCGGCGACCCGGCCAGCCCGGCGCGCAGGGTCGCGATCGGCGGAGCCGCGGTCCGGTCGCGGTCGATGTCGTTGCGCAGCAGCAGGAACCGGTAGCCGGACCGCGCGAGCAGCGCGGCCAGCCCGGGATCGCCGCGGCCGTCGGCGAGCGCCGCGTCCACCGAGTCCATCAGCCGCGTGTTCCCTTCGGACCCCAGCGGCACCTGGTTGCGGACCGCCCACGGGCTCCGCGCGATCGCCTGCGCGGGCTCGTCGACCGTGCGGCCCCAGTCGTATTCGCCGAAGCCGGTGGCCGGCAGCAGCAGCGTCCGCGCGTTCGGATCGGCCTTGGCGACGTAGCCCATCGCGTCGTACCAGTAGCCGGGAACGGCGTCCCAGCCCGGGCCGGACCGCAGGTTGAGCAGCCACGCCGGCGCGGCCATCACCAGCACCAGCAGCAGGCCCAGCGCGGGTCGCAGGAACCGGCGCGGCGATTTCAGCGGGCTGGAGATGCCGTGCACGAACGCCAGCATCAGCGGCAGCCGCAGCACCGGCTCGAACTTGTGCACGTTGCGCAGCGGGGCCAGTGGCCCGTCGAGCAGGTGCCGGACCTGCTCGGCCAGCGGGCTGTCGAGCGTGCCGACGTAACCGATGGTCAGCAGGGTCAGCCCGGTGACCACGCCGAGCACGAGGAACCGCCGGTCCGGCAGGCCGCGCCGGGTCAGCCCGAACAGGCCGACGCCGGCGACCAGCCCGGTGGCGAGCATCAGCACCGGGTTGTCGATCAGCGACCAGCCGCCGGGCCACCACGGCGTGCCCTGCACGACGTAGGCGACCCACTGGTTGGTGCCCCGCAGCACCTCGAACAGTGACATCGGCGCGGTCGTGTTCGTCGCGGACTCGATGTAGTCCAGGAACGGCAGGCTGTACTCGCCGAGCAGCAGCAGGGGCAGGATCCACCACAGCGTCGCGCCGACGACGAAGACGAACCACCACAGCACGAGCTCGACGTGCGCCCGCGTCCAGCGGCGGGTCAGCAGCCACAGCCCGGGCAGGACGAGCGCCATCACGACCATCGCGCCGTTGACCCCGCCCATGCACAGCACGGCCAGCGCGGACAGCCCGGCGGCCCGCCGCGGCGAGCCGATCGCCCCGGCTCGCACCAGCGGCACCAACACCCACGGCAGCAGCACCGCGGGCAGCATTTCCGCGGACAGGCCGCCGATTTCGGTCAGCATGCGCGGCGCGAGCGCGTACCCGAGCGCACCGATCAGCCGGGTGCGCTCGGTGCCGATCTTCATCGCCCGCGCGAGCAGCAGGGCACCGCCGAACGCGGCCGAGAGCAGGACCGCGCCCCAGAGGCGTTGCGCGATCCACGCGGGCACGCCCACGGCCTGGCACAGCGCGAAGAACGGACCCATCGGGAAGAGGTAGCCGTACGCCTGGTTCTGCAGCTCCCCCGCGGTCGCCTGCGGGTTCCACAGGTGCAGTGCCCGGCCGAGGAAGGCGAGCGGGTCGACGGCGAGGTCCAGTTTGGTGTCGAACGTCGTCTTCCCCGGCATCTGCAGGAATGACAACGTGGTCAGGGCCAGCACGATCCAGGTGCTGGGCCGGCGGAGGAACGCGCCCACCGAGAACTTCCGGGCGCCGCTCGAGGGCGGAGCGTTGTCCCGGGTCCGTTCGCGGGTGGCGGTTACCATCCGGTAGATACTAGGCCGAAACCTGGCTACCATGTGCCGACGATTTTCCCGACTTCAGGCAGGTGCGCCATCTCCTTCGAAGATGCCTGGGCTCTGGCCGAGCCGGTCAAGGGCTGGATGACGCGCGCGCAAGGCGAAGCGCTGTGGGACGCCGCGTGCCGCCTGGAGAAGGGTGACGTCATCCTGGAAATCGGCAGCCACCAGGGCCGATCCACGATCGTCCTCGGCGCCGCGGCCCGCACGGCCGGGGCCACGGTGATCGCGGTGGACCCCTTCGTGGACGGCCGGTTGTTCGGCGGATCGCCGACGCGGCAGCTGTTCGAGCGCAACATCCGGCGGGCCGGGCTGGACGACGTCGTCGAGCTGGTCGCCGGTTACAGCACGAAACTGCGCCCTGACTGGGACCGGCCCATACAGCTGCTTTACATCGACGGCAAGCACGACTACTGGACCTACACCGACGACCTGCGCTGGTCGGCCCACCTGCCGCCGGGTGCGGAAATCCTGGTCCACGACTGCTTTTCGTCCATCGGCGTCACGCTCGGCACGATCGTGAAGGTCCTCTTCGGACGGCGGTACACCTACCTGGACCGCGCCACGTCGCTGGCGCGGTTCCGGCTGGCGCCACCGTCCACGGCGGACCGGCTGCGCGTGCTGGCGCAGCTGCCGTGGTTCCTGCGCAACGTCGTGATCAAGGTGCTGCTGCGCCTGCGGTTGCGGCCGGCGGCGCGGCTGCTCGGCCACGACAGCCCCTACGACCCCTACTGAGCCCTCCCGCACCCGTCGTGAGTGGTAAGTAGGGTTAGAACCCTACTTACCACTCACGACGGGCTTGCCGATCTCGATCTTCGCGACGCACACCGGTGCGCCCGGGCTCGACAGCTGCACGCCGATGTGGTCGAACAGGCCGTCCACCGGCAGGTACAGCGAGTGCAGCCCGGCCTGGAACCACACCGGCGTCCGCTCGACCAGCCCTTCCCCACCGTCCGAAGTGTAGTAATCGAGCTTGAGCAGCTGCCGGCCGAGGACCGGGGTGTCCAGCGGGATCGGCACCAGCGTCTCGCCGATCGTGTTCCCGCAGTTCGGGACCGGACCGGGCAGGCTGCGGGAAACCGGTTCCACGCCGGTGATCAGGTGCGGCGTGCCGGTCGCGTCGAGCTGGTGCATCCGGTTCGTCGGCTGGTCGAAGTGGGTGCCGGGCAGCAGGCCGGCCACGCGCGAGGCCCGCGAGTCCGCCCCGAACCATTCGTGCACCACATCGGACGGCACGAACGTGTCGTAGAACACCAGATCCGGATCCGCCGCGACGGCCGCGCGCACATTTCCGAGGTACTGCCCGGAATGCTCGAACCGCAGCGCGGGTGCCAGCCGCGAAAAGCCCACCGCGGAACCGACCAGCAGAAGCACGCACACGACTACGGCGATCGGCCGCTCACGCTTTCCCCCGGACGGCGCACCCGGCGACAGAAAGGCAAACGCGCCGCACAAGGCCGCCACCAGCGCCAGATCGGCGACGTACCGGGGGTCGTCACCCGCCCCGGGACCGACTTCGCGCAGCCGGGTCAGCGCGAGCAGGGCGACGTCCACGGCGAACACCGCCGCGAGCAGCGCCCAGGCACCCCACGCCCGCCGTCCGCCGGTCCGCACGCCGGCGATCACCACGGCCACCGCGGCCGCCAGCAGCGCGACGACGACCACGAACGGCGACGGCGCCCAGGTCGCGCCCGGCCCCGGTCCGGACCACGGCCCGCCGGCCAGTCCGGGCAGCAGGGTGTCCCCGACCATCCGGCCGGTCAGGTCGGCGACCGTGCCGGCCGACATCGGCTGCGTGCCCTGCCCGACCTGGCTCGACGTCGCCACGAAGAAGACGGTCACGAACGCGACCAGCAGCACGGCCTGCGCCGCCCAGTACCGGGCGTGCTCGCGGAACGACCGTCCGAGCAGGACGGTCACCCCGGCGAGCAGCACCGGGATCACCGCCGCCTTCTCGTAGAAGGCCAGGCCGAACAGCGTCCAGGCGAAGACCCCGAGCCACCAGCGCCCGCCGTCCTGCAGGTACCGGACGTGGGCGTGCAGCGCGCCGGCGGCGGCCAGCACCACCGGCACCAGCTGGATGCCATAGGACCACCACAGCGTCGGGACCAGCAGCAGCGTCGAGGCGGTGAACACGGTGAACGGCACGAGGATCGCCCAGCGGCGGCCGAAGCACCGCACCAGCAGGCACCAGAACAGCACCGTGGCGACGGCCCGCATGAGCAGCAGCGGCGCCATGAGCAGGCCGAAGTTCAGCGGCGCCCACCAGGTCAGCACGGCGGCCAGGAAGAACCCGCCCGGCTGCAGGTGGCCGTGGTAGTCCTGGAACAGGTAGCCGAGGTCGAACGGGCCGGCCGCGGCCGCCTGGTGGGTGACGACGAAGTCGTCCTGCGCGAGGCTCCCGTGCAGGGCCGCCCAGACGTGGAAAGCGAGCGGCACCACCCCGGCGACGAACGCGGCGATGACCACTGTGGACGGTCTTCGGAGCACCCGGGGCGCGGGCTGCTCGGTCTGCACCAACACGGGTGTCCTCACTTCTTGCACGCGGGCGGCTGGCACATGAGCTTGCTCAGTGCCTGGTAGAAGACGTCGGAGATCTTGCGCGGGTCCGGCGTGGTGAAGGACTCGCCGCCGGTCGCGGCGGAGATCTGCTTCAGCTCGCTCGAATCGATGTCCGGCCCGATGCCGATCCCGATCACGGGCAGCGGTTTCCGCGGGTCCTGCAGCCGGCCCAGCTCGGACAGCAGGCCGGGCAGGCCGATCGAGTCGCTGTCCTCGTTGCGGCCGTCGGTGAGCACGACGACCACGTTGATCCGGCCGAGCTGCCAGCTCTGCCGGGCGTTCTGGTACGCGGCGAGGATCGAGTCGTACAGCCCGGTCGCGCCGCCGGGTTTCGGCTTGACCGCCTGCAGGGTCGCCACCCCGCCCGCGGCCAGCTGCTCGGCGATCGACCGCATCGGCAGCAGTTCCTTGTAGTCCTTGTTGCCGTCCAGCTTGGTCGAGAACAGCCAGAGGCCGATCTCGGTGGTCGGCTTGAACAACCCGAGCCCCTGCGTCGCGGCTTCCAGCGTCAGCGCCATCCGGCTGCGGCCGGTGCCGGGCACGGTGGCGGCCATCGAGCCGGACACGTCGAGCAGCACCTGGACGCGGGCACTGAGGTTCGCCCCGGCCCAGGCCTGGAGCACGCCGTACATCGCTTCGGGCGCGGGCGGCCCGGCCGGGTGCGGCCCGGCGTCCGTGCGGGTGTCCCGTGGCCGGTCGCCGAGCAGCTGCCCGGACGGCGTCCGGAACCCGCCGTCCGCGAACGCCTTGGTGGCGGTCTGGTCGAGCAGCAGCCGCAGGAACCGCTCGGCCGCCGAACGCGAGGCTTCCGAGGCCCGCGGCAGCACGACGTACGGGTAGTCGAAGCTCGGCACGCCGGCGGCGGGGTAGGCGGCGACGAGCTTGCGGGCCAGCACCGACTGCTCCGACGCCGGCCACGCGGTGTACGGCTGCTTCACCGCCGAGAGCTTGCGGATCTCCTCGGTGAACGCCGCCGCCGGGTCGGGCGCGGTCCTGGTCAGCTGCTGCAGGCCGATCAGGGCGCTGATGGCGGCCGGGTCGCGCCCCGGGTCGGGCAGCCCGACCGGGCTCCCGGCGAGGACGTCGGCCCAGGACGGCGACTTCCCGGGCCAGCCGGCCCGCTTGGCGACGTCTTCGGTCAGCGCCAGCACCACCGGCGAGCTCGCCACCGGCTGGCCGGACTCGGGGAGGTTCCACGCGCCGCCGTCGCGGGCCTGCAGCAGCCAGGTGCTCGATTCGGGCACCCAGACGTCCGGGCCGTTCGCGCCGTTGGCTTCCAGCGCGGTCGCGGTGGCCGTGGACGGGCTCGCGGTGACCTCCACGGAGTAGCAGTCCGGCCCGGGGACGGTCCGGGCGAGCGCGGTCAGCACCGGCGCGATGTCCGGCGCGGCCGTGAGGTGCACCGGGGTCGTGGTGTCGCAGCCGCCGCCGGCCAGCCGGTTCTTCAGGTAGTCGAACCCGGCCCACGCCAGCAGCGCGACCACCAGCAGCGCGCTCAGGACGACGACCCGCGCGTCGATCCGCCGGGCCCGCGCCGGGTGTGCCGCCATGCACGTCCTTCCGTGGTGAGGTGCTGGCAGCTTGCCAGCCGGGTGAGCGGGAAGCCAGTACCGGAAGCGGAACGTCACCATCGGCGCGTGAGCCCGTGGTGAAGGAATGGCGGGGTGCGGCCGTCTTGGTGATTCACCATGCGGTGTCGCGCTTTCCGCTTGACCACCGTCCCACGCGGGTAATTGCACGATGGCGATTTCCGGAACGGAGGCCAGCCCGTGCGCACCATGTACGACGCGGTGACGGCCGCGAACATCCCCACCGACGCCCGGATGGTCGCCGGCTACATCGACCGCATCAGGCTGGCGCCCTGGACGGCGGCGGACTGGGCGCGGTTCCCCAACGCGGTCAAGGTCACCATCGCCAAGAAGGCGGCGACGAACGACGGGCACGTGCTCGACGTCGAGCCCGGCGACGCCACCCCGGCCGAGGCGCCGGGCTGGGTCCGGATGCGCCGCGCGGCGGGTGCGGACCCGACGGTCTACTGCAACCTGTCGACCTGGCCCTCGGTGCGGTCGGCGTTTTCCGCCGCCGGCGTCGCCGAACCGCACTACTGGATCGCGCAGTACAACGGCGATCCCACCATCCCCGCCGGCGCGGTCGCCAAGCAGTACCGGGGAAACGTGGCCCCGGGCTACGACCTTTCGTCCGTCGCGGACTACTGGCCGGGGGTGGACGGAACCACCGCCGGCCCGACTGGAGTGGAGATCATGGAGCGCATCACCGTGACCCCGCCGAACGCCGCGGAGAACGCGGTGCGGGTGTTCCTGTCCGGCAGTTCCGCCGCGGCGGTCATCATCCGCCCCCGCCTCGGCGGCGACGGCTTCGCGAAGCCGATGTGGGTGGGCGACATCTACGCCTGGGGCAGCGACCACCAGGGGGTCGGCCACAACCCGGCGCAGAACGGCGGGTACAACTCGAAGCTGACGTCGCACCGGCGCTACGACCTGCCCGGCGCGGTCTGGGCGGACATCAACTACAGCGCGGCCGAGCCGTTCGAGATCGACATCGTCGGGTAGGTCTCACGCGGGCGGCAGCGCCCGGCACAGCGCGTCGAGGGCCGCGGGGTAGGCGTGGTCCGGCGGCGTCGCGTAGCCGACCACCAGGCCGTCCATTGTGGACATGGTGCTGTCCGGGTGCCGGAAGGCGGCCAGGCCGTCCAGCGCCAGGCCCTGCCAGGCCGCGGCCTTCAGCGCGGCTTTCTCGGTACCCGCCGGGAGCCGCAGCACGGCGTGCAGGCCGGCGGCGATCCCGGTCGGCGTCACGTGCGGTGCCCGCTCGGCGAGTGCCGTGACCAGCTGGTCGCGCCGGCGGCGGTAGCGCTGGCGCATCCGGCGGATGTGCCGGTCGTAGGCGCCCGCGTTCAGGAACTCGGCCAGGGTGAGCTGGTCGAGCGCACTCGCCCAGGCCTCGCGCTCACCCTTCGCCGCGAGCACGGGGTCGACGAGGTGGCCGGGCAGCACCAGCCAGCCCAGGCGCAGGGCGGGCGAGAGGCTCTTGCTCACCGAGCCGGCGTAGACGACGTGCTCGGGGTCGAGGCCCTGGACCGCGCCGACCGGCTTGCGGTCGTAGCGGAACTCGCCGTCGTAGTCGTCTTCGAGGAGCACGCCGCCGGCCGCGCGGACGTGCCCGACGACCGCGGTGCGGCGGTCGTGGTGCAGCGGTCCGCCGGTCGGGAACTGGTGGGCGGGGGTCAGCAGCACGGCGGGGACGTCCAGGTCCTCGACGCGCGCGCCGTGTTCGTCCAGGGCCAGCGGGACCGTCCTGACCGCGGCGGCGGCGAAGATCGAGCGGTGGAACGCGAGGCCGTAGGACTCGACGGCGAGCGGCCCGCGCAGCACGGCCGGGAACAGCAGCCGCAGGGCGTGGGCGAACCCCGAGCAGACGACGATCCGCTCGGGTGACGTCCGCACACCCCGGGCGCGCGCGAGGTACTGGGCGAGGGCTTCCCGCAGTTCCGGGCGGCCGCGCGGGTCGCCGGGGCCGAAGGCGTCGTGCGGGGCCGCGTTCAGCGCGCGCCGGGCGGCGGCGAGCCATTCGGTGCGCGGGAACGATGTCGCGTCCGGCTGGCCCTGCCGGAGGTTGTGCACGGGTTTCGGCGGCCCGGGTGGCTTCTTCGGCGTGCGGACCGGTTTCAGCGGCTCGGCGCGCTCGGCGACCCGGGTGCCGGAGCCCTGGACGGCGGTGAGCCACCCTTCGGCGACCAGCTCGGCGTAGGCGTCGGCGACGGTGTTGCGGGCCAGACCCAGGTCGGCGGCCAGCGAGCGGTAGGGCGGCAGCCGGGTGCCGGGGGCGAGCCGTCCGGCGCGGACGGCGTCCCGCAGCGCGGCGATGAGCGCGGCCCGCTTGCTGCCGGGCCCCAGCTCCAGATGGAGGTCCGCGCCCAGCCGCTCCCCCGAATTGACCCACTCTTTTGTCACAAAAATGCACCCTACACGCGGGTCAAACCGGCCGTAGATTTCTGGTCATGACGAACTCCCGCCTCAACTTCGCCAAGACCGCCCCGAAGGCCTTCAAGGCCCTGATCGGCTTCGACGCCGCCGCTCGCGCCGGGCTCGACCCCGCGCTGGTCGAGCTGGTCCAGATCCGCGCGTCGCAGCTCAACCGCTGCGCGTACTGCCTGCACATGCACACCTCGGACGCCCGCAAGGCCGGCGAAAGCGAAGAGCGGCTGCACATGGTCGCGGTGTGGCACGAGGCCGGTCACTTCTTCAGCGCGAAGGAGCGGGCGGCGCTGGCGCTGACCGAAGCCGTCACGCTCGTCCACGACGGTGGCGTGCCCGACGACGTCTACGCCGGGGCGCTCGAGGAGTTCGGCGAAGAGGAGCTGGCTCAGCTGCTCGCGCTGATCTTCACGATCAACACGTGGAACCGCATCGCCATCACGACGGCGAAGGTGCCGGGCACGGACGAGCGGGTGGCGCGGTGAGCCGCCGCCCGGGCGCGGTGCTGGCGCTGCTGGCCTTCGCGCAGCTGATCATTTCCCTCGACTACAACATCGTGTACGTGGCCCTGCCGGACATCGGCCGCGACCTCGGGTTCGGCGCCCAGAGCCTGCAGTGGGTGGTGAGCGCCTACGCCGTGGCGTTCGGTGGGGTGCTCCTGCTCGGCGGGCGGGCCTGCGACCTGTTCGGCCCGCGCCGGGTCTTCGCGCTGGGGTGCGCGCTCTACGCGGGGTCGTCGCTGGCCGGCGGCCTCGCCGGGGACCCCGGCCTGCTCATCGCCGCCCGGGCCGGTCAAGGCCTGGGCGGGGCGTTGCTCTTCCCGGCGACGTTGACGCTGGTCAGCGCCTCGTTCGCGGCCGGCCGCGAGCGCAACCGCGCCTTCGCGGTGTGGGGCACGGCGGGCGGCAGCGGGATGATCCTCGGCTCGCTGCTGGGCGGGGTGCTGACGCAGGCGTTCGGCTGGGCGGCGGTGTTCTTCGTGAACGTCCCGCTGGCCACGGCTGCGGCGCTGCTCGCCTTCCCGTTGCTGATGGCGGATCCCGCGCGGGAGCCGGGCCGCCGGTTCGACCTCGCCGGTGCCCTGACCGCGACAATCGGCACGACACTCGTGGTGTTCGCCCTGGTCGAAGGCCCGGAGCTGGGCTGGGCTCTCGGCGCGGGGGCAGCCGTAGCCGGCTTCGCGGTGCTGGGCGCGTTCGCCGCGGTCGAACGCCGTAGCCGCGACCCGCTGCTGCCGCTCCGGTTGCTGCGGGACCGCGACCTCGGGACGGGCGTGGTGGTGACGTTCCTGTACATGGGCACGTTCGGCACGCTGCTGTACTTCCTGACCGGCTACTTCCAGGGCGTGCACGGCTACGGGGCCCTGGCGACGGGGCTGGCGTTCGGCGTCCCGATGCTGGCGATCGCGGCGGGCTCGCAGACCGCGGGCCGCTTGGCGACCCGCTACGGAACCCGTCCGACGCTGGTGGCTTCGCTGGTCGTCGGGGGTGCCGGGGCGGCGCTGCTGGGGCTGTCGATGACTTCGGAGGCGTCCTACGCGGCGCTGGTTCCGGCGCTGGTGGTGCTGGGCCTGGGCCAGGGAGCGGGCTACACGCTGATGTTCGGCGCGGCGGCGGCCGGGATCCCGGCGGCGGACCAGGGCGTGGCGTCCGGAGTGGCGTCGACGGCCCAGCAGGTGGGCGGTTCGGTGGGGCTGGCCGTGTTCGTCGCGGTGGCGAACGCCGGCACGGACGGGCTGTCCGGGGCGGCGCTACGGTCGGCCACAGTGGACGGTCTGCGCACGGCGGTGCTGCTGGCGGCGGCGGGGATCGCGGTGACGGCGGTGGCGGCTTTGCGGTTCCGCGGGCGCGGGCGGGCCGCGGTGGTGGCTGCGTGAGCAGCCCCGGTTTCCACGCTAGCGGAAGGGACCGACGGTTTTCGGCGCCCGACCGCTCGCTCCGCCCGGTGTTCCCCAAGGTGCTTCGGATGTGCGGAAGGGTCACCATCTCCCCCGGGGATGGTGACCCTTCCGCGTTCTCCCCCTCGGCCCGCTCAGTCGGCGAGGGCCAGCAGGTCCTCTTCCACGACCGGCTCCTCGGCCGGCCGCTTCCGGGCCACCAGGCCGCTGATCGCGATCAGCAGACCCAGCACCGCGATGCCGGTGACCACGCTCAACGCCGGCGTCAGCCCGGTCAGCAGCGCGGCGGCCGAGGCTTCACGGCCGCCGTTGGCGGTCAGGACCGCCGTCACCACGGCCAGCCCGATCGCGCCGCCGACCTGCAGCGACGTGTTCAGCAGGCCGCCGGCCAGCCCCTGCTCGCCGTCCGAAATCCCGGCCGTGGCCTGGATGTTGAGCGACGAGAAGGCCAGCGTGAAGCCGATGCCCAGCAGGATCATGCTCGGCAGCACGCTGCCCGCGTACCCCGAGTGCTCGTCGATGCGCAGGAACAGCGCGTACCCGATGACGTGCGAGACCACGCCCGCGAAGATCGTGCGGGACGTGCCGACCCGGTCGATCAGCGGCTCGATCCGCGGCGAACCGAACGCCACGATCAGCGCCGCCGGCAGGAAGCCCAGCGCCGTCTGCAGCGCCGACCAGCCCAGCACCCGCTGCAGGTACAGCATCACGACGAACTGGAAGCCGATGTACGCGCCGAAGAACAGCGCGCCACCGAGGTTCGCGCGGGCCAGCGGGCCCGAGCGCAGGATGCCCAGGCGCAGCAGCGGGTGGCGGCTGCGCTTCTCGATGACCACGAACGTCACCAGCAGGGCGACGGCGACGGCGAACGTGATCAGCGTGCGCGGGGCCGCCCAGCCGATCCCCGGTGCCTCGACGACGCCGAACACCAGCAGCAGCGAGCCGGCCGCGCCGGTGATGGCACCCGGGAAGTCGTAGCCCCGGCCTTCCTCGGCGCGGTAGGACGGGATCAGCTTCCACGCCGCCACCAGCGCGACCAGCGCGATCGGGGCGGGCAGCAGGAACGTCCAGCGCCAGCCGACCTCGGTCAGCAGGCCGGAGAACACGAGACCGGCGGAGTAGCCGCTGGCGCCGAACACGGCGAAGATGCTGATCGCCTTGTTGCGGGCCGGGCCCTCCTGGAACGTCGTGGTGATGATGGACAGCGCGGCCGGCGCCGTGAACGCGGCGGCCAGCCCCTTGATGAACCGGCTCGCGATGAGCAGCGCGCCGTCGTCGACGAGGCCGCCGAGCAGCGAAGCCAGCGCGAACACGGCGACGGCGACGAGGAACACGCGGCGGCGGCCGAGCAGGTCGGCGGTGCGGCCGCCGAGCAGCAGCAGGCCGCCGTAGCCGAGGACGTACCCGCTGACGACCCATTGCAGCGCGTTGGTGGACAGGCCGAGGTCGGCCTGGATGGCCGGGAGCGCGACCCCGACCATCGACACGTCGAGCGCGTCGAGGCCGATGACGATCGAGACGGTGAGCAGGACACCCCAGAGACGTGCGTCCCACCGCGTTGAAGTGGTGGACAAGGACACCGAAGAGCTCATGGCAGCGACATTACATGCACACGCATCTAATGTCCAAGCATTTAATGTATTTGCATCTGATGCCTGTGCATGCTAAGTTGGTCGCCGTGAGCGACGTCGCCGAGAAGCAATTGGTCCAGGAGTGGCACGACCTGCTGGCCCGCTACTCGGCCGTGTTCAGCAAGCTGGAGTGCCGCCTGCAGGAGCGCCACGGCATCGGCGCCAACGAGTTCGAAGCGCTGGAGCGGGTCGCGACCGGCGACTCCAAGTGCCGGTCGGCCGACCTCACCGAGGCCATCCACCTGAGCCAGAGCGCCACGTCCCGGCTGGTCGCCCGCCTGGAGAAGGAGGGTCTGGTCGAGCGCGCGCTGTGCGAGGTCGACCGGCGCGGCATCTTCGTGACGATCACCGACGCCGGCCGGGAGAAGTACCTCGCGGCGAAGCAGACGCATCGCGAGGTGCTGGCGGAGCTCCTGCGCTAGCCCGTCGGGCCTTCGATCGCCTTCACCGGGATCTGCTGCTGCCCGCCGGTCGCCAGGGTCACCGTCAGCGTCAGCTGGTCACCGGGGTGATGGGTGTCCATCACGTTGGTCAACGTCGTCGCCGAGTCCACCGGCTTGCCCTCGATGGCCGTGATCACGTCGCCCGCCGCGAGGCCCGCCTTCTGGGCCGGCCCGCGCTGGACCACTTCGCGGACCCTCGCCCCGCCCTGGCCGTCGGTCACCGAGACCCCGATGAACGCCGTCTTGCCGATGTGGATCTTGTCCGTGGCCTGGCCCGCGACGATCTTGTGGGCGATGTCGACCGCCTGGTTGATCGGGATGGCGAACCCCTGGCCGGTGCCGCCGCTGCGGCGGCCGTTCAGCTGGTAGCCGGTGGACGCCGCCGTGTTGACGCCGATGACCTGGGCGTTCGCGTTGACGAGCGGGCCACCGGAGTCACCCGACTCGATGTTCGCCCGCACCTGGATGAGCCCGGTGAGCTGCTCGGACGAGCCGCTCGACTCGTCCGACGCCGTGATCGACTGGTCCAGCGCCGTCACCGTGCCGGGCGCCGGCACCGGGTCACCGCCGCGGCCGCCGGCGTTGCCGAGGCCGAGGATCTGCTCGCCGACCTGGGTCGCCGACGAGTCGCCGATCGACGCCGTCGGCAGGCCGGAGGCGCCCTGCAGCTGCAGGACCGCGACGTCCTCGGTGCGGTCGTAGCCGACGACTTGCGCCTTGTACGTGTCGCCGGTCCCGATGCTGGTGACCTTGATGCTGGTGGCGCCGGCCACGACGTGGTTGTTGGTCAGCACCTCGCCGTCGGCGGTGAGCACGATGCCCGTGCCCGCCGCGGCCGCGCCCTGCAGCCCGAGCTCGGTGTTGATGTTCACGATGGCCGGGTTGACCTTGGCCGAGACGGCGTCGACGTCGAGGACCGTCTTGGCCTCGCTGGGCTGCCCGGAGAAGCCGAAGTTCTGGTTGCCGCCCGCGGTCGGCGCGGTCGCCCCCGAGATCAGGTGCCCGATCCCGAGCCCGGCGACCACGGCCAGCGCAATGGCGACGACGGCAACGCTCAGCGCCCGAAACGGATGCCGCCGCCGCGGGGGCGGCTGGTAGGCGGGCTGCGGGTAGGCGTAGGTCGGCGGGGGGTACGGGCGTCCCCACTGGTCACGCGGCTGCTCGTACTGCGGGTGGGCGTAGTACCCCTGCTCCTGCGGATAGCCGTTCTGGCCGTAGTACTCGGAGGAGTACCCGCCGCCCTGGCCGTAGCCGTACGGGTACTCGCTGCCGCCCTGCGGCCCTCGGTCGTACTCGCTCATGCACAGCTCCAGCTCTCGACAAGCCTCCGGCCCCACCAGGAAACGCCTCGTTCCTGAGAATTTCCTGGTGCGCTTCCATGGACTTGCTGTGGATTACCCGTTCGAGAGCCGGCCGTGACCCGACGTGACCGGCGTTACGCCGGTGCCCACCACCCGGCAGTCCGAGCCGGGTGGTGGGAATGACTCACCGCCGGATCCGTTCCATGCCCGGGTCGACCAGGGGCTCGGCGGTCACCGTGGCCGCGACCCGGCGGCCGAAGTACTCGATCTCCACACCGCTGCCGATGTCCGCCGACGCCGGGAGCCAGGCGTAGGCGATCGGCCGCCCGACCGTGTACCCGTACGCCGCGCTCGTCACGTAACCCGAGGCCACTCCGTCGACGAACACCGGCTCCTTGCCGAGCACGACCGTTCGGCCGTCGTCGATCGTCAGGCACCGCAGCCGCCGCGAGGGTGTCCGGCCCTCGATCGCCTCGCGGCCCACGAACTCGCCCTTCGCCGGGCGCACGGCGAAGTCGACGCCCGCTTCGTACGGGTCGTGCTCCGTGGTCATGTCCGTGCCCCACAGCCGGTAGCCCTTCTCCAACCGCAGGCTGTTGAACGCCGCCCGGCCGGCCGCGATCACGCCGAGGGGTTGCCCGGCCGCCCACAACGCGTCCCACAGCCGCAAGCCGTTGTCCGCGCTCGTGTAGATCTCCCAGCCGAGTTCGCCCACATAGGACAGTCGCATCGCGACCACCGGCACGCCGGCGATCCTCGCGTGACGCGCCCGGAAGTACTTCAAGCCGGTGTGGGAAAAGTCCTCGTGCGACAGCGGCTGCACGAGGTCCCGCGCCAGCGGGCCCCAGACGCCGATGCAGCACGTCCCGCCGGTGATGTCCCGGACAGCGACCCCGGGCGGCGCGTGCTTGACGAAGTGGTCGACGTCGATGTTGCCGTTGATCCCGACCTGGAACACCTCAGGTTCGAGCCGCGCCACCGTGACGTCGCTGCGGATGCCGCCGGCGTTGTCGAGCATCAGCGTGTAGGTCACCGAGCCGACCGACTTGTCCAGCTGGTTGGTCGTCAGCGACTGCAGGAACTCCAGGGAACCCGGACCACTGATCTCCACGCGCTTCAACGGCGTCATGTCGTAGAGCGCGACGCCGTTGCGCGTCTGCCACGCTTCGGCCGCCGCGATCGGCGAGTGGAACTGCGCCGACCACGCGTCCCGCGCCGGCGGCAGCGCGTCGTGCGGCAGCTTCTTCAGCAGCGGCGCGTTGGCCTCGAACCAGTGCGGCCGCTCCCAGCCGCCCGCCTCCAGGAACACCGCGCCCAGCTCGCGCTGCCTGGCGTGGAACGGCGTCACGCGCAGGTCGCGCGGGGACAGCTTGGGCTGCAACGGGTGCAGGATGTCGTAGACCTCGACGAAGTTCTGCTGCGCCGTCTCGCTCACGTACGACGGCGCGAGCTGCACCTCCTCGAAGCGGTGGACATCGATGTCGTGGGTGTCCACTTCGGAATGCCCGTCGACGAGCAGCTCGGCGACCGCCTTCGCGATGCCCGCGGAGTGCGTCACCCAGATCGCCTCGGCGAGCCAGAACCCGCGGACGTCGGCCGACTCGCCGACCAGCGACTGGCCGTCCGGGGTGAAGGAGAAGATGCCGTTGAAGCCCTCTTCGACCTTGGTCCCGCCCAGTGCGGGCAGCAGCAGTTTGCTCTCTTCCCACGACGGCGCGAAGTCGTCTTCGGTGAAGGGCAGCATGGACGGCATGGCCGTCTCGGTCACCACCGGATCCAAAGTGGACTCGTCGACCGGCATCGGCCGGTGCGCGTAGGAGCCGATGCCGAGCCGGTCGACGTGCTCGCGGAAGTACAGGTCCTGGTCCTGGTGGCGCAGGATCGGCAGGCTCGCCTCGACCTCCTCGGTGTTGCGGCCGGCGAGTTCCGCGACCTGCCCGGTCTTCACGTACTGGTGGGCCAGCGGCAGCAGCGGGACGTCCATGCCCACCATCGCACCGATCTCGCGGCCCCAGAACCCGGCGCACGAGACGACGACGTCCGCCGGGAAGTCACCCTGGTCGGTCCGGACGCCGGTGACGCGCCCGCTTTCCTGCAGGACATCGGTCACCCGCGTGGACCCGATGAACCGCGCGCCCCGCGAAGTCGCGCGCGAAGCCAGCACCTCGACCGCCTTGGCGGCCCGCGCGAGCCCGTCGGTCGGGACGTGCAGCGCCCCGAAGATCCGCGACTCGTCCAGCAGCGGCCAGCGCTCGGCACATTCGGAAGCGTCGATCAGCGAACCCGGCACGCCCCACGACGTCGCCCAGCCGTGCTTGCGCTTGAGGTCCTCCCAGCGGGCCGGGGTGGTCGCCACCTCCATGCCGCCGACCTGGAGGAAGCAGTCCAGCTCCACCAGCTTCGCCACGGTGTAGCGAGCGAAGTCCGTCATCGCCTTGGACGCGTTGGTCTGGAAGACCAGGCCGGGCGCGTGCGAGGTCGACCCGCCGGTGCGCGGCAGCGGACCCCGGTCGAGCACGGTGACGTCGGTCCAGCCGCGGGCGGTCAGCTCGTCGGCCAGGTTCGCGCCGACGATGCCGGCGCCGATGATCACGACCTTCGGTGCGGTCATGGCGGATCTCCTAACGGAAGACGACGGTGCTGTTGCCGTTGAGCAGGACGCGGCGTTCGCAGTGCCACCGGACCGCGCGCGAGAGGGCGAGGGCCTCGGCGTCACGGCCGACGGTCACCAGCTCGCGCGGCGAGTACGTGTGGTCGACGCGCTGGACCTCCTGCTCGATGATCGGGCCCTCGTCGAGGTCGGGGGTGACGTAGTGCGCGGTCGCGCCGACGTACTTGACGCCGCGGTCGTAGGCCTGGTGGTAGGGCTTGGCGCCCTTGAAGCCGGGCAGGAACGAGTGGTGGATGTTGATCGCGCGGCCCTCGAGCTTCTGGCACAGCTCGTTGGACAGCACCTGCATGTACCGGGCGAGCACGACCAGATCCGCGGAATACTCCCCGACCAGGTCCAGCAGCCGCTGTTCGGCCTCCGGCTTGGTGTCCGGCGTCACCGGGACGTGCACGAACGGCACGCCGGCGGCCTCGGCCATCGGCCGCAGGTCCTCGTGGTTGGACACGACGACGGCGATCTCCGCGCCGAGGCCGCCCGCGCGCCAGCGGAACAGCAGGTCGTTGAGGCAGTGCCCGAACTTCGACACCAGCACGAGGATCCGCGGCGGCGTCCCGTCGGAGAACTCGAACTCCATGCCGAAGTCCCCGGCCACCGGGGTGAACACGTGGGTCAGATCGTCCACTGTGGTCTCTTCGGCGCAGGTGAAGGACGTGCGCAGGAACAGCGAACCGCGGACGTCGTCGTCGAACTGCTGGTGCTCGACGATGTCGCAGCCCTGCCCGACGAGGAACGTCGTCACGGCGTGCACGATGCCCGCGCGTTCGGGGCACTTGAGCGTCAAGGTGAAGGTCATCAGACGTACTCCAGACTCGCGTCGGCCAGCCAGGCCCGGCAATAGTCCGAAAAGGACTGGCGGACGAGGATCGTGAAGCCTTCTTCCCGGACCATCAGCACGATCCCGGTGCGCGCCAGCAAGGTCTGCACGCACGTACCCGGCGGCGACACCTCCAGGTCGATCGAGCACCCGTGCGCCAGCACGTCGGCGGCGTGCGCCCCGGTGAGCCGGACGACGTTGCGCTGCGCCGAGACATCCACCACGGCGGCACTTTCACGTGAAAGTGCGGCTTCCAGCTCGGCCTGGCGGCCGGGTGCGGCGAGGACCAGGTACTCGTCGGGGCCCATCCAGAGGACGTCGACGCCGTCGGCGCTGGTGAAGGTGCACGGGCCGGGCAAGGGGATGCCGAGGAGCGACTCGCCGTCGCGGAGGCGGACGGTGAGCTGGGTGCGGAACGGTTCGTCGACCGCGTCAACCGTCACGGCGGGCTCCTTCCTTGTCGAAGAGCACGGATTCGGTCACGGTCACCGGCACCACCTGGTCCCCGACCGGCACGTACAGCGTTTCGCCGATCCGCTCGCGCCCCGAGCGCACCAGGGCGAGCGCGAAGGTGCGGCCGAGGGCGGCGCTGTCGTAACTGGAGGTGACGTGGCCGAGCATCCGCACCGGCGGTTCCGGCACCACTTCGGATTCGATGATCTGCGAGCCCTCCGGCAGCAGCACCGACGGATCGACCGGGAGTAAACCCACCAGGTGCTTGCGGTCCGGCCGGGTGTTCTCCGCGCGGGCGAACGATCGCTTGCCGATGAAGTCGGCCTTCTTCTTCGACACCGCCCAGGACATCCCGAGGTCCTGCGGGGTGACCGTGCCGTCGGTGTCCTGGCCGATGATCGGGTAGCCCTTCTCGGCGCGCAGGACGTGCATGGTCTCGGTCCCGTACGGCGTCGCCCCCTGATCCACTACGGACTGCCAGAGCGCGGGCCCGTGCCACGACGGGACGTTGATCTCGTAGGCCAGTTCGCCGGAGAAGCTGATCCGGCAGACGCGCGCCTCCAGGCCGGCGACCTCGGCGTCCTGCCAGGTCATGAACCCGAACGCCTCGTTGGAGACGTCGAGTCCGGGGGCCAACCGGCCGAGCACTTCCCGCGAACGCGGGCCGACCAGGGGGATGGTGGCCCAGTGCTCGGTCACCGACGTCGCGAAGACGCGCAGGTGCGGCCACTCCGTCTGGAGCCACTCCTCCATCCACTCGAGGATCTTCGCCGCGTTGCCGGTGGTCGTGGTGACCAGGAACCGTTCCTCGCCGACGCGGATCACGGTACCGTCGTCGATCACCATGCCGTCGACGCCGCACATCACGCCGTAGCGGATCCGGCCGACCTTGAGGTTGCTCATCATGTTCGTGTAGAGCATGTCGAGGAACCAGCCGGCGTCCGGGCCCTGGACGTCGATCTTGCCCAGCGTCGAGCCGTCCATGCACGCGACGTCGTTGCGGGCCGCCCGGCACTCGCGCCGGACGGCGTCGTGCATCGACTCGCCGGGCCGCGGGTAGTACCACGGCCGCTTCCACTGGCCGACGTTCTCGAACTCGGCGCCGTGCTCGACGTGCCACGGGTGGATCGTCGTGACGCGCACGGGGTCGTGCAGCTCACCGCGGTCGCGTCCGGCCAGCGCGGCGAACGCCACCGGGGTGTACGGCGGCCGGAACGTCGTCGGCCGGCGCTCGGCCAGGTCGACACCCAGTGCCTCGGCGGTGATGCCCGCGGCGAGCATGCCGGACGTCTTGCCCTGGTCGTGCGCGGTGCCGATGGTGGTGTAGCGCTTGACGTGCTCCAGCGAGCGCAGGCCGGCACCGGTCGCGCGCAGGACGTCCGACACGGTCGCGTCACGCTGCTGGTCAACGAACCGGGTGTCCACTTCGGACTCCGGTGCGGGCACCTGCCAGAGCACCTTGGTCTCCGGCAGGCCTTCCCCCGCTGCGGCACCGACGACGGTCACGCTGGGGAGTGAGCCGTCCGGGACGTACGCGCCCAGCCCGGCGTCGTACCGCAGGGTGCCGCGAGCCTGGCTGTAGAGGTGCACGGCCGGGTTCCAGCCGCCGGAAACGAGCAGCAGGTCGCACTCGACCCGCTCCCCCTGCAGCTCGCCCAGTTTCGCGACGTGCGCGGCGGTGATGTGCTCGTCGCCGTCGGTGCCGATCACGCCGTACCCCGCGCGGGCGTCGACGATCCGCACGATCTCGGCTCCGGCGCCGGCCAGGTCGGCGGCGGCGTCGAGCGCGGAGTCGTTGGTGGTGAAGACGACGACCCGCTGCCCGGCCAGGACGCCGTAGCGGTTGAGGTAGGTCCGGGCGGCCGACGCGAGCATGATGCCGGGGCGGTCGTTGTCCGGGAACACGATCGGCCGCTCGTGGGCGCCGGTGGCGATGACGATCCGCTTCGCCCGGATCCGCCACACCCGCTGCCGCGAGATCCGTTCGGGCGCGGCGGGCTCGCCCCGGCGTTCCAACGCCAGCACGAAACCGTCGTCGTAGACGCCGAACGCCGTCGTGCGCGAAAGGAACCGGACGCCCTCGGGAGCTTCGCCGCCGGGCTGGTCGTCGACGAGCAGCACCCGCCCTTCCGCGGCGGCCGCGGCGGCGCGCCCGGCCGGGCCGGCGCCGATGACCAGGACATCGCAGTGGGCGTGCTTGGCGTCGTACCGGGCCGGGTCCGGTTCGGTGGCGAGCCGCCCCTGACCGTGCAGGCCGCGCGCTTCCAGGCCGTCGTACAGTTCGACGGTCGTCGCGCTCAGCATCGGCTCGGGGAACGGCTTTTCGATCTGCACCAGGGCGTTCGAGTCCTCGACGCCGGCGGCGACGATCCCGCGCGGGCGGCCGTACTCGATGCTGGTCGCAACCCGGTGGATGCCGTTGGCCAGCAGCGCGGACGCCAGGGTGTCGCCGAGGTAGCCGGTCAGCTCGCGGCCGTCGAAGGTGAACTTGAGCGGGACGCCGGACAGCCGGGTCATGGGAGCACCGGCCTGGGCTCGTCGAGGCGGTAGACCGCCTTCAGGTCGTGGGTGCGGGTGTCGCGGACGGCGTTGAACCAGCGCCGGCAGCCCGCGGAGTGGCTCCAGCGCTCGGCGAACGGCCCGCTCGGGTTTTCCCGGAAGAAGACGAACTTCGCCCACTCCTCGTCCGACAACGCCGACGGGTCCGCCGGGTAGGCGACGTGCGCTTGGCCGCCGTAGTGGAACTCGGCCTCCTCGCGCGGCCCGCACCAGGGGCAGGGGATCAGTTGCATGGCAAGGCTCCTGCTTTTGAATGATTCAGTGCGCGACGGCGGCGGCGCCGTGCTCGTCGACGAGGGCACCGGTGGTGAACCGGTCGAGGGCGAAGGGCTCGGCGTACTCGTGCGGCTTCCCGCGCGCGATGGTCTGCGCGAAGACGTCCCCGACGCCGGGGGTGGCCTTGAAGCCGCCGGTGCCCCAGCCGCAGTTGAGGAACAGGTTCTCCACCGGGGTCAGGCCGATGATCGGCGAGGCGTCCGGGCTGGTGTCGACGATCCCGGCCCACGTCCGCAGCAGGTGCGCCCGCGCGAACACCGGGAACAGCTCGAGGGCGGCGGCCATCTGCTGCTCGATGATGTGGAACGAGCCCCGCTGGCCGTACCCGTTGTAGCTGTCGATGCCGGCCCCCATCACGAGTTCGCCCTTGTGCGCCTGGGACACGTAGACGTGCACGGCGTTCGACATGACGACGGTCGGGTGGATCGGTTCGAGCAGCTCGGACACCAGCGCCTGCAACGGGTGCGACGTCAGCGGCAGGTCCAGCCCGACCATCTTCGCCAGCACGGAGGTGTGCCCGGCCGCGCACAGCCCCACCTTGCCCGCGGCGATCCGGCCCCGTGACGTCTCGACGCCGGTGACCCGGCCGTTCGCCGTGGCGATGCCGGTGACCTCGCAGTTCTGGATGAGGTCGACGCCCAGTGCGTGCGCGGCGCGGGCGAAACCCCAGGCCACGTAGTCGTGCTTCGCGATGCCCGCGCGCGGCTGGAAGGTCGCGCCGAGCACCGGGTAGCGGACGTCCGGCGAGGTGTTGACGATCGGGCAGAGCTCCTTGACGCCGTCGGCGTCCACCCACTCGGCGTCGATGCCGTTGAGCTTGTTGGCCTCGACGCGGCGGACGCTGTCGCGGACGTCCTGCAGGCTGTGCGCCAGGTTGAGCACCCCGCGCTGGCTGAACAGGATCGGGTAACCGAGGTCCTCTTCGAGGCCTTCCCACAGCTTGAGGGAGTGCTCGTAGATGCCGGAGCTCTCGTCCCAGAGGTAGTTGGAGCGGATGATCGTGGTGTTGCGGGCCATGTTGCCGCCGGCGAGCCAGCCCTTCTCCAGCACGGCCACGTTCGTGACACCCTGCTTGGCCAGGTAGTACGCGGTGGCGAGACCGTGCCCGCCGCCACCCACGACGACCACGTCGTAGGCCTTCTTCGGCTCGGGGTTGTCCCAGAGGAAGTCCGGGTGCTCCGGCAGGTCGGTCATCGAAACTCCGTCTGATCGACTTCTGATATATCAATCGTCGATGTAGGCTAAGCGCCATGCACCCGCAGGTCAATCCCCCGTCGCTGGCCGAACAGGCGTACCTGTTCGTCCGCGATCGCCTGGTCATGCTCGACATCCCGCCGGGCTCCCCGATCAACGAGGAGGAGCTCGGCACCGCGCTCGGCATGGGCCGGACGCCGATCCGCGAGGCGCTGAAGCGGCTGGAGTCCGAACGGCTGGTCGTCGCCTACCCGCGGCGCGGGACGTTCGCCACCGACGTCAACATCTCCGACCTCGCGCACATCTCCGAGGTCCGGCGCACCCTCGAACCGATGGCGACGGCCGCCGCGGCCGCGCGGGCCACGGACACCGACCGGGCCACGCTGACCGGACTGCGCGCGCAGCTCGACGCGGGCGTCCCGGGCGGGGACAACGCCGAACTGCTGCGCACCGACCTCGCCCTGCACCGGGCGATCTACCGGTGCGTGCACAACCCGTTCCTCGAGGACACGCTGATCCGGTACGACAACCTGGCCACCCGGATCTGGTGCGTGTTCGTGCCCCGGCTGTCCGGGATGGCCGGCCACGTCGACGAGCACGTCCCGCTCCTCACCGCGATCATCGAGGGCGACGCCGAGAAGGCGGCCGCGTTGACGCATGCGCACGTCACCGGCTTCGAGACCGCCATCCGCGCGTTGATCTGAGCGCAAGTCCTCGTGAGTGGTAAGGCGGGTTAGAACCCGCCTTACCACTCACGACAGGCGGGTGCGGACCCAGTCGTGGAAGGCGCCGATGTGGTGCTCGCTGGGCACGAGCACGCCCCCGTTGGCGTACGAACGCGAGTCCATCGCCAGCTGGCAGCGTTCGCAGGCCTCGAAGTCCTGCAGGTTGACCCGGTGGAAGAGCTCGACCGAGCGCGTCAGGTCCTGGCCGGATTCGACGACTTCGGGCAGGTAGAGCCAGTCGCAGCGGACCAGCGTCCGGTCCGGGGTCAGCGGGAACATCCGGTGCAGGATGACGTGGTCCGGGACGAGGTTGACGAAGACGCCCGGTTTGATGGTGATCGCGTAGTACTTGCGGTCCTGGGCCTCGGTGACGCCGGGGAGGCGGTCGACGCCTTCGCTGCCGTCGACGGTGAAACCCTTGATGTCACCGCCGAATTCGGCGCCGTGGCCGACGTAGTACTGCGCGGCGTAACCGTCGGCGAACTCCGGGAGGACTTCGGTGAGCTCCGGGTGGATCGTCGCGCAGTGGTAGCACTCCATGAAGTTTTCGATGATCTGTTTCCAGTTGGCCTTCACGTCGTACTCGATGCGCTTGCCGAGGGCGAGGCCGTCGATGCCGTAGGCGTCGATCTCGGTCGGGCCGCCGAGCCGCTCGGTGACGGCGCCGACGACGGTCTCTTCGAACGACGGCGGCTCGTCGGCCAGGCAGACCCAGGCGTAGCCGAGCCATTCCCGCAGGTGGAGCTTCGTCAGGCCGAACTCGGTGCGGTCGACGTCCGGCATCCCGGTGAGGTTCGGGGCGGCGATCAGCTTGCCGTCGAGGCCGTACGTCCAGGCGTGGTACGGGCACTGGAAGGCGCGCTTGACCGTCCCGCTTTCCGACGTGCACAGCCGGGCGCCGCGGTGGCGGCAGACGTTGAGGAACGCGTTGAGCTTCCCGTCCCGCCCCCGCGAGACGAGCACGCTCTCCTTGCCGATCTGCACGGTCTCGAACGCCCCGGGCCCGGCGAGGTCGGCGCTGCGCACGGCGCAGAACCAGTCCGCCTCGAAGATCTTCGCCTGCTCCAGCGCGAAGACCGCCGGATCGGTGTAGGCGCTGCCGGGCAAGGTGGCGAGCAGGCTCGGCGGGAGATCGATAGCGGTCACCGGCGTGGTCCTCTCCGCGGATCAGTACGGGAGTTGCGCAGAACGCGTCTTGTTGCTCACTCCGCACCAGAGTGACTGCCGCTCCGACCGCCTGTCAACCCAAGCTTTTCAGTGCCCCGCCACAGCTTTCACCCACACGGCGTGGTTGCGAGGTCAACTCACGTGATTGAACAGTCGACACGCGTGATCAGAGGGTCGACACGGCCCGGGGTCCCCATCCGCCGTGTCGACCCTTCAATCACGCGTGTCGACCCTTTCGTCACGCGGCTGGGCCGTTGATGGCTCGGCGGAAGAGGGTTTCGATCTCGTCGCGGGTGGGGCGGGGGTCGGCCAGGGCCGCCTGCATCAGGAGGCCGCAGAACAAGCCCGCCAGGAGACGGCCGGTGAGGGGGTCGGTGCGGGAGCCGAAGAACGCGATCAGGGCGTCGTCCCAGGCCGCGCTCGCCTTGCGCAGGGCCGGCCGGTGCAGGGCCGCGACGTACAGGTCGTACTCGACGACCGTGTCCCGGTACTGCTCGTTGATGTAGCCCATCACCAGGTCGGCGAGCGCGGCGGCGAAGTCGGCGTCCGGCGGGAGCGCGGACTCCCACTCCTTCAGCGCGTGGACGTTCTTCTCGGCCGCCCCGTGCAGGGCGACTTCCAGCAGGTCGTCGAGGGTCGCGAAGTGGTAGGTCGTCGACCCCAGCGGGACGCCGGCCGCGGCCGCCACCGACCGGTGCGTGACGCCGTCGATCCCCCGCTGCGCGACCACCTCGATCGCCGCCTTGGCGATCCGTTCGCGCCGCTCGGGATCGTTCGGACCACGGCGCCGCGTTGCGCCGGGTTCGCTCTTCGCCATCGAACCCCCTTGTGGACATCTGTACACACTTCGCGTACAAATGTACGCACTCTTGACGCAAAGCAGCCACTACCGATCCGGGAAGGGCCGCATGAAGGACCTCTACATCGACGGAATCTGGCTGGACGCGGCCACCGGGACGCGCTCCGACGTGCTGAACCCGGCCACCGGCGAGGTCGTCGTGACCGTCGCCGAAGCCGGGAAAGCCGAGGTCGACGCCGCCGTCAGAGCGGCGAGGACGGCCTTCGACGATGGCCCGTGGCGGCAGACGACCGCGGGTGAACGCGGTCAGCTCCTCCGCAAGGTCGCCGACCTCCTGGTCCGCGACCGCGAGGAACTGGCCCGCACCGAGAGCCTCGACACCGGCAAGACGCTCGGCGAAGGCCGCATCGACATCGACGATGTGACGAACGTCTTCCGCTACTACGCCGACCTCGCCGGCAAGGAGGCCGGCCGCCTGGTCGACGCGGGCAGCGCGACGGTCGTCAGCCGGATCGTGCACGAACCGGTCGGCGTCTGCGCCCTCATCGCCCCCTGGAACTACCCCCTGCTCCAGATGTCCTGGAAGGTCGCGCCCGCCCTCGCCGCGGGCAACACCGCGGTGCTCAAGCCCAGCGAAGTCACCCCGCTCACGACGATCAAGCTCGTCGCACTCCTGGAGGAGGCCGGGGCACCCCCGGGGGTCGTCAACCTGCTCCTCGGCGACGGCCGGGTCGGCGCAAACATGGTCGAGCACCCGGCCGTCGACCTGGTCTCGTTCACCGGCGGCTACTCCACCGGCGAGAAGATCATGACGGCCGCCGCGAAGGGCGTCCGCCGGGTCGCCCTCGAGCTCGGCGGCAAGAACCCGAACGTCGTCTTCGACGACGCCGACTACGAAACCGCCCTCGACTACGCCCTGATGGCGGCGTTCGTCCATTCCGGACAGGTCTGTTCGGCGGGCGCCCGGCTGATCGTCCAAGATGGAATCCATGACCGGTTCGTCGCGGACCTCGCCGCGCGCGCCGACCGGATCCGCGTCGGGAACGGCCTGGACGCGGACACCGAAACGGGCCCGCTCGTCTCGGCCCAGCACCGCGCCAAGGTCGAGGGTTACATCGAAAGCGCCATCGCCGCGGGCGCGACGCTCGAAGCGGGCGGCAAGCGACCCGAAGGACCGGAGTACGAAAGCGGTTTCTTCCTGCGCCCCACCGTGTTCTCCGGCTGCACGCGGGACATGGCGATCGTCCGGGAAGAGGTCTTCGGCCCGGTCGTCACCGTGGAACGCTTCGCGCGCGAGGCCGACGCGATCGCGCTGGCCAACGACACCGAGTACGGGCTCGCCGGAGCCGTGTGGACGTCGGACGCGTCCCGCGCCCAGCGCGTCGCCGGGGCCCTGCGCCACGGCACCGTGTGGATCAACGACTACCACCCCTACCTGCCCCAGGCGGAGTGGGGTGGTTTCGGCAAGTCGGGCATCGGCCGCGAACTCGGGCCGTCCGGGCTGGCCGAGTACCAGGAGAGCAAGCACATCTACCAGAACATCGATCCCGTTCCGCAGCACTGGTTCAAGGGCTGATTCCCCCTTCCCCCACGTGAGGACACGACGATGACCACCCAGGAAAAACCGGCGGGCGGGGGGCCTGCTCCGGACGACAGCTCCGAACTCGAGAAGTTCGGCTACCGCCAGGAACTCGAGCGCTCGCTCGGATCGTTCTCCAGCTTCGCCGCCGGCTTCAGCTACATCTCCATCCTGACCGGTGTCTTCCAGCTCTTCTTCTTCGGCTTCGGGTCGGGGGGACCGGCCTTCATCTGGACGTGGCCACTGGTCTTCATCGGCCAGTTCGCCGTCGCCCTCTGCTTCGCCGAGCTCGCCGGGCAGTACCCGCTCGCCGGCTCGGTGTACCAGTGGGCCAAGCAGATCGCGAAACCGGTGACGTCGTGGCTGGCCGGCTGGATCATGATCATCGGCGCGATCGTCACGGCGGCGGCCGTCGCGGTCGCCTACCAGATCATCCTGCCGCAGGTCTCGACCGCGTTCCAGATCGTCGGCAGCCCCGACGACGCCGGCCTGACGTCGACCCCCGGCGGCGCGCAGAACGCCATCATCCTGGCCCTGGTGCTGGTCGTGTTCGCCACGATCGTCAACATCATCGGCGTCAAGCTGATGGCGAAGATCAACAACTTCGGCGTCGCGGTGGAGCTCGGCGCGAGCGTCCTGCTCGTGATCGCGCTGGCCATCCACATCAAGCGCGGCCCCGGCCTGGTCTTCGACACCGCCGGCACCGGCGAGGGTCAGTCGTTCGGGTACCTCGGCGCGTTCCTGGTGGCGTCGCTGATGAGCGCGTACGTCTTCTACGGCTTCGACACCGCGGGCTCGCTGGCCGAGGAGACGACCCAGCCGCGGCGGCACGCGCCCCGCGCGATCCTGCGCGCCATCACCGCGGCGTTCATCGTCGGCGGGCTGATCATGCTGTTCGGCATGATGGCCGTCGGCGACCTGAGCGCCAAGGAGCTCAGCACGTCCGGCATGCCCTACCTGCTGAAGAGCACCCTCGGCGAAGGACTCGGCGACGCCTTCCTGATCTGTTCGGCGATCGCCATCACCGTGTGCTGCCTGGCCGTGCAGACCGCGGCGATCCGGATGACCTGGGCGATGGCCCGCGACGGCCGCCTGCCGTTCAGCAACGCGATGGCGAAGGTGTCGCCGCGGTCGAAGACCCCGGTGCTGCCCGCCCTGCTCACCGGCGGCCTCACCGTCGTCGTCCTGCTGATCAACCTCGGCAACCAGCGGGCGTTCTTCATCCTGACCTCGACGGCGATCATCCTGTTCTACATCCCCTACCTGATGGTCACCGGCCCGATGCTGGTGCGCCGCCTGCGCGGGCAGTGGCCGCGCCCGGAGCACGGGCCGTACTTCAAGCTGGGCCGCTGGGGCACGCTGGTGAACCTGGTCGCGGTGCTCTACGGCGCGGCCATGACGGTCAACCTGATCTGGCCGCGCGCCGAGGTCTACGGCTCCGACCACTGGTACTTCCAGTGGGGCGCGGTGATCGTCACCGCGCTGATCGTGATCATCGGTGCGATCATGCTCTACGTCCGGCGCCGCACCTGGGGCTCGTCCCACACGAGCCCCGAGCACATGCCCGACGCGGCCCCGGATTCCCTGCCCGGTTAGGAGGACGCATGAGTTCCGAAACCTACGACTTCGTCATCGTCGGCGGTGGCTCGGCGGGCTGCGCGCTGGCGAACCGGCTCTCGGCCGACCCGGCCAACAAGGTCCTGGTCCTGGAGGCGGGCCGGTCGGACTACAAGTGGGACGTCTTCATCCACATGCCGGCCGCGCTGACCTTCCCGATCGGGTCGAAGTTCTACGACTGGGGCTACCGCAGCGAGCCCGAGCCGTACATGAACCGCCGTCGCATCTACCACGCGCGCGGCAAGGTGCTCGGCGGGTCGTCGAGCATCAACGGGATGATCTTCCAGCGCGGCAACCCGATGGATTACGAGCGCTGGGCGAGTGATCCCGGGATGTCCACTTGGGACTACGCGCACTGCCTGCCGTACTTCAACCGGATGGAGAACTGCCTCGCCGATGCGCCGGACGGGCCGTGGCGCGGCCACGACGGGCCCCTCGAACTGGAACGCGGCCCGGCGTCGAACCCGTTGTTCCAGGCGTTCTTCGACGCCGCCGAGCAAGCTGGCTACCCGCGCACCGACGACGTCAACGGGTACAAGCAGGAGGGTTTCGCGGCCTTCGACCGGAACGTCCGGAAAGGACGGCGGCTGTCGGCGGCGGGCGCGTACCTGCACCCGGTGATGGACCGGCCCAACCTGACCGTGAAGACGCACGCGTTCGTGTCGCAGATCCTCTTCGACGGCACGCGCGCGGTCGGCGTCGAGTACACGCAGGGCCGGGGCGTGCCGGGCGAGGTGTACGGCAAGGAGATCATCCTCTGCGGCGGCGCGATCAACAGCCCGCAGCTGCTGCAGCTGTCCGGCGTCGGGAACGCGGCGGAGCTGGAGAAGCTCGGCATCGACGTCGTCAAGGACCTGCCCGGCGTCGGCGAGAACCTGCAGGACCACCTGGAGGTGTACATCCAGTACGCCTGCAAGCAGCCGGTGTCGATGCAGCCGTCGCTGGCGAAGTGGAAGCGGCCCTACATCGGTGCGCAGTGGCTGTTCCTGCGGTCCGGGCCGGCCGCGACCAACCACTTCGAGGGCGGCGGGTTCGTCCGGTCCAACGACGAGGTGAAGTACCCGAACCTGATGTTCCACTTCCTGCCGGTGGCGATCCGCTACGACGGCTCGGCGCCCACGGAAGGGCACGGCTACCAGGTGCACGTCGGCCCGATGTACGCCGACACGCGCGGCTCGGTGAAGATCAAGTCCACCGACCCGCGGGAACACCCGGCGATCAAGTTCAACTACCTGTCGACCGAAACCGACCGCAAGGAATGGGTCGAGGCCGTGCGGGTGGCGCGCAAAATCCTCAACCAGAGCGCGCTGGACCCGTACAACGGCGGGGAGATCTCGCCGGGCCCGTCCGTGGACACCGACGAAGAGATCCTCGACTGGGTGGCCAAGGACGCCGAAACGGCGTTGCACCCCTCGTGCACGACGAAGATGGGCGTGGATGACATGTCCGTCGTCGACCCGCAGAGCATGCGGGTGCACGGCACCGAGGGCCTGCGCGTGGTCGACGCCTCGGTGATGCCCTACATCACCAACGGCAACATCTACGCCCCGGTGATGATGACCGCCGAGAAGGCCGCCGACCTGATCCTCGGCAACACCCCGCTCGCCCCGATCAAGACGCCGTTCTACCGGCACGGGGAGACCGCCGCCAAGTAGCCGAGCGGGCACTTCACGTGAAAGTGCCCTTCCCCGGGGCGGCACTTTCACGTGAAAGTGCCGCCCCGGGGTTTCGGCGTGCCCGGAAACACCGTTATGCCGTAACGGAAACTACCGGGGCGTACCCCCTTGACGCACCTCTGCGCCGGACTCAGACTTGTTGCGTATCACAGTCGATGTTCCCCCATGCGCAACATTCTCCCGGAGGCGTCATGATTCGCGCGTGCACGGTGGACGAGCTGCCCCCCGGCGAGTCCGTCCGGATCCCCGGACCGCCCGCCATCGCGGTGTTCCGCACCGAGGACGGCGAGCTGTACGCCATCGGCGACACGTGCACCCACCAGGACGCCTCCCTGGCCGACGGCTGGCTCGAAGGCTGCTTCGTCGAGTGCCCGCTGCACGCGGCGCTGTTCGACCTGCGCACGGGTATGCCGACCTGCCTGCCGGCGAAGGACCCGGTGCGCACGTACGCCGTGGTCGTCGAGGAAGGTGTCGTCTACGTCCAGGGCGTGGCCGGCGAGGACGCGGCGTGAAGCGGGTCGCGGTCGTCGGCGCGTCGCTGGCCGGGGTCCGCGCGGCGCAGGAGCTGCGCGCGCAGGGGTACGACGGCGGCATCGTGCTGATCGGCGACGAGGTGCACCTGCCTTACGACCGGCCGCCGCTGTCCAAGGGCTTCCTCGCCGGGACGGCGTCGCGGGAATCCCTCGACCTGCTCGGAACCGGTGACCTGGCCGCCCTGGCTTTGGACTTCCGGCTCGGCGTCCGGGCGACGGCGCTCGAACCCTTGAACCGCCGGGTCTTGCTGTCGGACGGCACGTCGGTGCACGCGGACGGCGTCGTGATCGCCACCGGCGGCCGCGCACGCACGCTGCCGGGTTTCGAAGGCGCGTTCGTGCTGCGGACGGTCGACGACGCTCTGGCGCTGCGTGCGGCGTTGGTCCCCGGGGCGCGCGTGGCCATCGTCGGGGCCGGGTTCATCGGGGCCGAGGTGGCGTCGACGTGCCGTTCCTCGGGCCTCGACGTGGTCGTCCTGGAAGCCCTGGCCGCGCCGCTGGCCCCGGTGCTGGGCCCTGAGCTGGCCGCAGTCTGCGCCCGGCTGCACCTCGACCACGGCACGGACCTGCGCTGCGGGGTCCAGGTGTCCGGGCTTTCGCCGGCGGGCGTCTCGCTGGCCTCCGGTTCGGTCGTCCCGGCCGACGTGGTCGTGACGGGCGTCGGGATGACGCCGTCGACCGAGTGGCTCACGGGCTCGGGTTTGAAGGTCGGCAACGGCGTCCACACGGACGAGGGGCTGGTCACTTCGCTGCCGAACGTGGTCGCGGTGGGCGATGTGGCGCGGTACGGGGGACGACGGCACGAGCACTGGACGAACGCGTCGGAGCAGGCGCCGGTCGCGGTGGCCAACCTGCTGGCCGGGCACACCGCGCGGACGTACACGCCGAGCGGATACGTCTGGTCGGACCAGTATTCGGGGACGTTGCAGCTGGCCGGGCACGCCCGCCCGGACGACGAGCTTTCGTTCGTGGACGGCGACCCGTCGTCGTCCACGTTCGTGGCGACGTTCTCGCGGGACGGCGTCACGGTGGGGGTCTTCGCCCTGAACAACGCGAAGCTGTTCGACCGCCTGCGCCGGCAGGCCCTGCGCCGCCCGGAGTTTCAACCGGCGGTTCAAGGATAAGCTTCAGGGGCATGGAGCTGGGTCTCGACGAGCTGAGGGCGTTGACGGACTGGGCCGCGGCCTGCGCGGCGCGAGTCCTGCCACTGATCCCGGACGATCCCCGCCCGGCCGCGGCGATCACGGCGGCACGGGAGTTCGCCGCGGGAGGCCCGCGCACGAAGGCGTTGCGCACGGCGGCCTGGGCAGCACTGGCGGCCGCGGGCTCGGCTCCCGACCCGGCCGCCGCGGCCGCCGCCCGCGCGGCGGTCGGCGCGGCAGGTGCGGCGTACTTGCACCCGCTGGCATCGCCGCACCAGGTGAAGCACATCGTGGGCCCGGCCCAGCAGGCGGCGTTGGCGCGCGAGCTGGCGGGCGGTTCCGCGGAAGCGGAGATCGAGTGGGCCCTGACCCACGCCCCACCCGAGGTTCGCACCCTCCTGAACCGCTTCCCACCAGGCCAACCGGGCAAAACCCGCCTCGGCGACCTCCACCGCCGCCTCGAGTCCGCCCTCCGCACCGGGTCGTGAGTGGTAAGGAGGGTTAGAACCCTCCTTACCACTCACGACAACCTGCGCTGGGCTAGAGGGAGAGGTCGTCCAGGTCGGACTCCAGCCGGGCCCGCCAGGTCCAGCGGCGCTCCGTCGTGTCCGCGCCTTCGCCGGCCGGCGGGCCCAGCGGTAACGCCGGATCCGTCACCCCGAACGTCACCCGGTACGCCAGCACCGAAGCGGCTGTCCGGATCCAGGCGTCGCCCGAGGTACCGGACGGCGGTGCCACCCCCAGCGCGTGGCCGAACCACGTCGGGAGCAGCGCGTTCGACCCCAGCGTGTCCGTGATCCGGGTCCGCAGGCGCACCTGCAGGTCGTGCCACGCGCGCTCGGCCCGCTCCAGCTGCGGGACCACGCGCGCCTCGACCGCGTCCGCCTCGCGCAGCGCCAGCCGCGCCTTCTCCGCCGCCGTCGATGCCGCCGGGATCTCCTCGTCCAGCAACGTCCGGCGCCGGGTCGACAACGCCCGCAGCGACGACTCCGCGTCACCCCGGGCCCTGGACGCGCGGTCCGTCGACGCCAGGACGCGCACCACCTCCAGCAGGTCGGCGTCGCATCGCGAAAGCGCCGACCGCACCGAATCCAGGTGCGCGATCTCCTCCTCGTACCGCGCGCGCTGCTCCTTCGTGACCAGCTCCTTGTGCAGGTCGTCCCAGCGCGCCGCCTCCGCCGCGAGCGCCCGGGTCTCCGGGCCGACGTCGTCGAGGTTGACCTGCGGGACGCCGTCGGACACGCGGACCGCGCGCTCCAGGACGCGGACCTGCTGCTGCAGCCGCTCCAGCTGCCTGCCGAGGCGGTCGATCCGGTCGTCCTGGCGGTCCGGGCCGCCGCTCTCGAGCCGCTCGCTCAGCTCGGCGACGTCCTGACCCAGGCGGTCGCCGGTCTCGCGCAGCCCGTCGACCGCCGCGAACAGCTCGTCGAGGTCGCGCCGGGTCGGGTCGACGGCGTCCGGGTAGTCGTACTCCTGCGTGAACTCCGGGTCGTCGCCGTAGGTCGCGTAGCCGTGGCTCATGGCGTCCGGCTTTCCCGCCACAGCAGCGCGATCGTGCCCGCGACGCCCAGCGCCGCCAGGACCGTGCCGACCACCGCCCCGGACCACGGGATCAGCGCGAGGACCAGCACCGACGCCGTCACGCTGCCCGCCCACGCCGCCCGCGTCCGCTCGCGGATCACCGCTGCGGCCCGGCGGACCGGCGCGAAGCCGATCCACAGGCCCGCGCCGAACAGCGGCACTAGGACCGGCAGCCAGACCGGCGAAAGCACCTCGAACAGCACCAGCGCGGCGGCGACCAGCGGCACCAGCACCGGCGGGGCCGCGAACCAGACGACGGCCCGCTGCGTCGCCGCGTGCCGGGACTCGAGCTCGGCGTCGGCGAGCCGCCGCTTGGCCTCGTCGAACGCCAGCTCGGCCTCGAGCAGCCGGTGGGCCGTCGCCACGAGCTCGTCCATGCCTCCGACGTCCCCGGGCGGGGTTGCGAGCCCGTCCCGCAGGTCCTGCTTGAGCCGGGCGACGCGCCCCTCCGCGAGGTCGCGGTCGTGCTGGGCCGGTGTCGTCACGCGACCACTTTAAGTGCCACCACCGTGACCACCGGCCAACTCGGCCGGTGAGTCGTCAGAGGTCCCCGAGGGCGGTGACCGGCGACTCCACGCAGTCGGCGACGAACCGCAGGAACCCGCCCGCCGTGCCGCCGTCGCAGACGCGGTGGTCGAAGGCCAGCGTCAGCTCGCAGATCTTCCGGGCCACCAGCGCGCCGTCGACGACCCACGGCCGGTCGATGATCCGGCCGATGCCGAGGATGGCCGCCTCGGGGTGGTTGATGATCGCGGCCGAGCCGTCGACGCCGAAGACGCCGTAGTTGTTGACGGTGAAGGTGCCGCCGGTGAGGTCCGCGGGCGCGAGCTTGCCCTCCCGCGCGGTGCGGGCACGCTCGCCGATCGCCGCCGACAGGTCCCGCGTCGACAGCGCCCCGGCGTCCCGCACCACCGGCACGACCAGCCCGCGGTCGGTCTGCGCGGCGAACCCGAGGTGGATTTCGTCCAGCAGCACGATCTCGTCGCCTTCGACGCGCGAGTTCAGCTCCGGATACCGGCGAAGACCCGCGACGGCGAACCGCGCGATCAGCCCGAGCAGGCTGACCGGCCGGTCGCTCTTGGCGTTCAGCGCGGCCCGCGCGGCGACCAGCCCGGTCGCGTCGACGTCCACCCAGACCGTGGCCTCGGGGATCTCCCGCCGGGACGTCGACAGCTTGTCGGCGACGGCCTTGCGCACCCCGGTCAGCGGAATCCGCTTGCCCTTCGCGGCCGGTTTCTTCAGCGCCGCTTCGACGTCGGCGCGGCGGATGATGCCGTCGGGACCGCCGGGGGTGACCTTCGCGAGGTCGATCCCGTTGTCGGCGGCCAGTTTCCGGACGAACGGCGAGATCACGCCCGGCTGCTTCGGCCGCGTGGGCGCGGCGACGTTCACCGGGCGCCGCGCCCGCTTGCGGCGGGTCGCCGGCGCGGTGCCGTAGCCGATCAGGACGTTGCCGCTGCCGGCCGACGTCGTGACGCCGGGCTCGGCGAACCCGCCGACGGTCAGCAGCGGCGCGCCGACCGGCAGCAGCTGCCCCGGCTCGCCGTGCAGCGCGGACACCACGCCGGCGAACGGCACCGGCACCTCGACCGCGGCCTTCGCCGTCTCGACCTCGACGACGACCTGGTCGACGGCGACGGTGTCGCCGACCTCGACCCGCCAGTCCACGATCGCCGCCTCGGTCAGGCCTTCGCCGAGGTCCGGCAGCAGGAAGTCAGGCACCGGCCACCACCGGCGTGTCGTCCCACTGCAGGCGCGCGATCGTGTCGAGGATCCGGTCGACGTCCGGCAGCTGGTGGCGCTCGAGCTTGGGTGCCGGGTACGGGATGTCGAGCCCGGTGACCCGCAGGACGGGCGCGTGCAGCTGGTGGAAGCACTGCTCGGTGACCCGCGCGACGACCTCGGCGCCGTAGCCGCCGAAGCCGACGGCCTCGTGCACGACGACCGCCCGCCCGGTGCGGCGGACCGAAGCCGTGACGGTCTCGTCGTCGAACGGCGCCAGCGAACGCAGGTCGACGACCTCGACGTCCCAGCCTTCGGCCTTCGCCGCTTCGGCGGTTTCCAGCGCGGTGGCGACCATCGGGCCGTACGCGATGAGCGTGACGTCCTTGCCGTGCCGCCGGACCACGGCCTGGTCCATGGCCGGGCCGGAGCGGGTGAAGGTGACCTCTTCGCTGGACCAGTAGCGGCACTTCGGCTCGAGGAAGATGACCGGGTCGGGCGACTCGATGGCGTCGCGGAGCAGGTCGTAGGCGTCCTGCGCGGTGCCCGGCGTGACGACGCGCAAGCCCGGCGTGTGCGTGTAGTAGGCCTCGCTGGAGTCGCAGTGGTGCTCGACGCCGCCGATGCCGCCGGCGTACGGGATCCGGATGACCATGGGCAGGTGCAGCGCACCCCGCGTGCGGTTGCGCAGCTTCGCGACGTGCGAGGTGATCTGCTCGAAGGCGGGGTAGGCGAAGGCGTCGAACTGCATCTCGACGACCGGGCGGAAGCCGCCCATGGCCATCCCGACGGCGAACCCGACGATGCCGGATTCGGCCAGCGGGGTGTCGAAGCAGCGGTCCTCGCCGAAGTCGGCGGTGATGCCGTCGGTGACGCGGAAGACGCCGCCGAGGGTGCCGACGTCCTCGCCGAAGACGAGGACGCGGTCGTCGTCCTTGAGGGCGTCGCGCAGGGCCGCGTTGAGGGCCTGCGCCATCGTGGTGGTCGTCATCAGGCCTCCAGTTCGGCCGCGAGGGTGGCGCGCTGGGCTTCGAGGTGGCGGGTCGGTTCGGCGTAGACGTGGTCGAACAGCGACAGCGGGTCGAGCTCGGGCTCGGCGTTGAGGGTGTCGCGGACGGACTGGGCGAACACCTCGGCGTCGGCGGCGAACCGCTCGATTTCGGTGTCCTGGAGCAGGTTCTCGTTCTTGAGGAACGTTTCGAGGCGCTTGAGCGGGTCCGCTTCGCGCCACTTCGCGACTTCTTCGGCGTCGCGGTAGCGGGTGGCGTCGTCGGCGTTGGTGTGGGCGTCGATGCGGTAGGTGTGGGCCTCGACGAGGACGGGGCCGTTGCCTTCGCGTGCGTGCTTCACAGCGTCGTCGAGGACGGCCAGCACTGCGACGGCGTCGTTGCCGTCGACCTGCTCGGAGCGCATGCCGTAGCCGACGCCCTTGTACGCCAGCGCTTCGGCGGCGCTTTGCTTCTCGAAGGGCACCGAGATGGCGAAGCGGTTGTTCTGCACGAAGAAGACCACGGGCGCCTTGAAGACGGCCGCGAAGTTGAGCGCTTCGTGGAAGTCGCCTTCGCTGGTGGCGCCGTCCCCGATGAGCGCGAGCGCGACGCCGTCTTCGCCGCGTCGCTGCATCGCGTGAGCCAGGCCGACGGCGTGCAGAGTCTGCGTCGCGAGCGGAGTGCACTGCGGGGCAACGCGCGTCTCGACCGGGTTGTAGCCGCAGTGCGCGTCGCCGCGAAGGAGCGTCAGCACTTCGCCGGGCTTCAGGCCGCGGGCGACGAGGGCGACGGAGTCGCGGTAGGTGGGGAAGAGCCAGTCCTGGGTCTCGAGGGCGAGCGCCGCCGCGACCTGGCAGGCTTCCTGGCCGGCACTGGAGGGGTAGACGGCGAGGCGGCCCTGCTTGGTGAGCGCGGTCGCCTGCACGTCGAACCGGCGGCCCAGGACCATCAGCCGGTAGGCCTCCTTGAGCCGCGCGCCGGCGGGTTCGCCGTACTCGCCGGCGCGGTCGGCACGGCGCCCGTCCTCGGCGACGAACCGCACCGGGGTAGCGGACGGCAGCAGGGTCTCCGCAGCCATGACGCGCACCACCTCTCCCAGACATATGATGCTGAAATGGTGGTTCCCGGCGGCGTTGTGTTCAAGGGTTGGCGGAAATGAGCGACAAACGGTCTCCATCGGCGGGTCCGGATAACCAAACGTCCACGGGTGTCCTGGCTCACGGGGGTCTGCCGGGACGAACGGTCCCGGCCCTCGACGACGTCGACCGGGCGATGCTGGCGGAGCTGTCGGCGGACGGCCGCCTGGCGGTACGCGCATTGGCGGAACGGCTCCACATCTCGCGGACGAACGCGTACGCGCGATTGGAGCGATTGCTGGCGGAGGGCGTCATCACGGGCTTCGGCGCGCGGATCGACCCGCGCCGGGCGGGTCTCGGGACGTCGGCGTACATCATGGTGACGGTGGAGCAGACGTCCTGGCGCACGATGGCGACGGACCTGCACGAGATCCCGTACGTGGACCACGTGGCACTGGTGGGCGGCGACTTCGACATCCTGCTGCTGGTCCGGACGCCGGACAACTCGACCCTGCGGGACGTGGTCCTGGAGCGACTGCAGGCCCTGGAGGGCGTGCGGTCGACGCGGACATGGCTCATCTTCGAGGAGCTGCCGGGCTCGGTGCTCGGCTGACTCGGCCGGAAAGGCAAAACCCTTGCCCGCAAGGCCCTTGCCGCTGGTCAGCGCAGCCGCTAGACAAGACTGCACGTCACCCGCTCGCTGGACGACTCTTATTTTATGTCGAGAAATAACTTGCTCGAAACCTATTGACGTCGTCCCCGTCGCCCGGTGAGGATCGGCCGGTCCGCCGTTCATCGCAGAATGGACCAGACCCATGGCCAGTAGATCCCGCGCGTGGTCACGTGCGCGCCGAAGTTCGCTCGTCACCCTGATGAGCCTGAGCCTGCTGGGCGGGATAGCCCAGGCGACGCCGGCCCAGGCCGACGCGCCGGCCCAGCCCGTCATCGGGCAGCCCGCCAAGGACAAGGACGGCTGCGCCCGGATCGAGAAGAGCCTGCCGACCCTCGCGGACTGGCCGAAGGTCGACAGCCGGCTCAAGGGCAAGGCCGGCGACGAGCAGCGGATCGCCGAAATCCTCAAGGGCATGACCCTGGAAGAAAAAGTCGGGCAGATGACGCAGCCCGAGATCGCCGCCATCACCCCCGACGAGGTCCGCCAGTACGCCATCGGCTCGGTCCTCAACGGCGGTGGCTCGTGGCCCGGCGGCAAGAAGAACGCCACCCAGCAGGACTGGCTGAACCTCGCCGACGCCTTCTGGAACGCCTCCCGGACCAGCCGCACGAAGATCCCCGTCATCTGGGGCATCGACGCCGTGCACGGCAACAACAACGTCTACGGCGCCACCGTCTTCCCGCACAACATCGGCCTCGGCGCCGCGCACGACCCGTGCCTGGTCCGCGACGTCGCCGGCGCCACCGCGCGGCAGATCCGCGCCACCGGCCAGGACTGGGCCTTCTCGCCCACCCTCGCCGTCGTCCAGGACGACCGCTGGGGCCGCACCTACGAGGGCTTCTCCGAGGACCCGCGCATCACGCGCTCCTACGGCTTCGAAGCCATCAACGGCCTCCAGGACGGCGCCACCAAGCGCATCGGCTACAACGGCGTCATCGCCACCGCCAAGCACTTCATCGGCGACGGCGGCACGCTGAAGGGCCAGGACCAGGGCGTCAACCCCTCGTCCGAAGCGGACATGATCAACATCCACGGCCAGGGCTACTACGGCGCGCTCGCCGCCGGCGCCCAGACGGTGATGGTTTCGTTCAACAGCTGGACCAACGCCGACCTCGGCATCAACGAGGGCAAGCTGACCGGCAGCGACAAGGCGCTGAACCAGATCCTCAAGGGCAAGATCGGCTTCGACGGCCTGCTGGTGTCCGACTGGAACGCCATCGGCCAGGTCCCCGGCTGCACGAACTCCTCGTGCCCCCAGGCGATCAACGCCGGCATCGACATCGTGATGGTGCCGAACGACTGGAAGGCGTTCATCACCAACACCGTCGCCCAGGTGCAGAGCGGCCAGATCCCGCTGTCCCGGATCGACGACGCCGTCACCCGCATCCTGCGCGTCAAGCTGCGCGACGGCCTGTTCGAGTCGCAGAAGCCGTCCGACCGCTCCTACGCCAACTCCGACGAGGCGCTGAAGGACAACTGGCTGGCGCGTGACGCCGTCCGCGAGTCGCAGACGCTGCTGAAGAACAACGGCAACGTGCTGCCGCTCAAGCCGTCGTCGAAGGTGCTGGTGGTCGGCAAGAGCGCCGACAACATCGCGAACCAGACCGGCGGCTGGACGCTGAGCTGGCAGGGCACCGGCAACACGAACGCCGACTTCCCGAACGCCACCTCGATCCTGGCCGGCCTCAAGCAGGACCTGGGCGACGCCAACGTCACCTTCGACGCCACCGGCAACGTCGACCCGAAGGGCTTCGACGCGGTCATCGCGGTCATCGGCGAGACGCCGTACGCCGAGGGCGTCGGCGACCTGACCCGCAAGTCCCTCGAAGCGGCCCGCCTCTACCCCGAGGACCTGGCCGTGCTCGACAAGGTCAGCGGCAAGGGCACCCCGGTCGTCACCGTGTACGTCAGCGGCCGGCCGCTGTACGTGAACAAGGAACTCAACCGCTCCGACGCGTTCGTGGCGGCCTGGCTGCCCGGCACCGAGGGCGGCGGCGTCGCGGACATGCTGGTCAAGGGCAAGGACGGCACCGGCTACCAGGGCACGCTGTCGTACTCGTGGCCGAAGAGCGCGTGCCAGTCGCCGCTCAACCCGTGGTCGCCGGACTACGACCCGCTGTTCAAGCTGGGCTACGGCCTCAAGACCGGGCAGCGCGCCACGATCGGGCAGCTCGACGAGACCCCCGGCCCGGCGGCGTGCGGGGCGACCGGTGGCGGCGGGACCGCGACCGAGGACCTGTCGATCTTCGACCGCACCGACGTGCCGCCGTACACCAGCCAGATCGGCTCGGCGGAGAACTGGGGCGGCACGGTGATCGGCCCGGACGGCACGGCGGCGCACACGGAGATCAACGTCGTCCCGACGGACGTCAACGTGCAGGGCGACGGCCTCAAGGCGACCTGGACCGGCGCGGGCCCGGCCCAGCTGTACATGCAGAACACGGCGGGCACGAACGACCTGCGCGGCTACCTCAACGCGGACGCGGCCCTGGAGTTCGACACGACCGTGCAGCAGGCCCCGGCCAACCGGACGGTGATCAGCATGCACTGCGTGTACCCGTGCTTCAGCGAGGTGAACGCGACGAAGCTGTTCACCGACCTGGCGGGCGGCCCGAAGACGACGGTGAAGATCCCGGTGTCCTGCTTCAACAACGGGCTGGACTTCGAGCACATCAACACCCCCTTCCTGGTGTACACCGACGGCACGTTCCAGGCCTCGTTCGCGAACGTGCGGTGGGTGCCGAAGGGAGCCCAGGATCCCGACGCGAGACCCTGTTCGAGCTTGACCTGACGGCGACCGGGCCGGGAGCGGATCCGCTCCCGGCCCGTTCGCTATCCGCTGTGCGCTGCCTGCGCGGCGACGTGCGCAACGGCTTTCTCGGCCAAGAGTGCCAAGGTCAGTCTCCGTGCCCAGGTGACTGCCTTGTCGAGGTCACCGGCCGCCCGAACGAGCCGCAGCTGTTCGAGGCACCGGTCGACGCCCACCTCCGCGCCCCGGCGAGGCAGTGCCGGTTCCGGCCTGACCTCGCCGGCGGCTCGGCGCCTGCGGCGTTCGAGAGCGATCCTCCCCCAGGCACGCATGACCTCGTCGACCTGGTCCATCCGCAACCCGCAGCCGGTCAGGAAGAGCAGGACCTGGTCGGGATCGACCGGCAGTCCCGTCCGCGACACCGAAACCAGGTGGTACGCGGAACTCCGGGCAATCGACGTCTTCGCCGCCACCTGGCCGGCTGTCAAACCGGACCGCTCGAGCACGAGACGCAGCACGGCCAGGAACCCGTCGACTGTGGTGAGCGTCAATTCCTCAGGTGCCAGCGCCACCCTGGCCGAGACGCGAAAGGTATCGGGGCCACGTTCACCGGGGAGCGCAGAACCACGACGCGAACCAGGGAGCTTCTCCCGTACCGGAGGCCGGCTCCACCAGCCTCGATGATCCACCCGAATGCTCATTCTCGGCGTCCGGCGCCTTCACCGACCACTACCGAAAGCCGGAGGTCCAGTGCGATCACCCACGACCCGCGCACACTGAAGTCGAGCGAGAGACCCGTTCCCGCAAGAATCGCGAGCAGGCCCGGCAGCTCGGCCCGTTCGAACAGAAAGATCCCCAGGCACAGCAAAATCGTGACCACGATGGCGGCACCGGTACTCGGCACCGGAATCGGCTCGTCGCCCGCGACGAGCGCACACGGACCGCGCTCCCTCGTACGCATGATCGGCCTCCCGGAGCTGCCCTCGGGTGCCCGGGGCAACGATGGATTCGGTGAAGTCGGAGACGTCGAAATCCCACGCCCGGCGTAAGGTGGCACTCGAAGCCGGACGTTCCCCGCCGGAACGGCACCGCACTGACGGGAACGCCTCGATATTCGCACTCCGGTCCGCGTGAACGCACGCATCAGGCGAAGATGGCGTCCAAAGAACGCGAAGTGTCCAAAGAGCCGTCCATGAGAAAAGACAGTCACGTCGTCGTTTTCGCAGCTCAGCGCACCTCGGAGGCTCGATCGACGACAATACTGGTATATACCGGAATTGCCACCTTCGGAGACCCTCGCATACCCTCCGAATAGCGAAGACGACTTCGCGAGCACGGTTCCTGATGTCGAGACGGTGAAGTCGGAGCATGGAACCCGGACGAGTCGCCGGTGGCACGGCGCCTCGTCGCCAAGGTCTTGGAGGCCCCGCGGCCTCCAAGACCGGCCGGTCCGCGTGCCGCCGAGCCCGTTGCTCGCGGTGCTCCCGGCCCGGTTCCGTTCCGGCACCATGGACGGATGACCTCCGAAGCGACCACCCTCGCCGACGAACTCCTCCACCTCCTGGGCGGCTGGGCGCCCCTCGAAGCCACTCTCGTGGGCATTCCCGGGCACGACGCCGACCTGCCCGACCCGAGCGAAACCGGCCACCGGCGCCTCCGCGCGAAGGCCGCCGAAATCCTCCGGCGAGCCGAAGCCTCCACCGATCCCGACCGCGTGACGCTGGGCGTCGTGGCGCAGCAGGCCGAGGCTCTTCTCACCCAGATCGACGCCCGGCTCGTGGAGTTCACCGTCGCCGATCCGATGTCCGCGATCGGCGTTTCGCTGCTGGCCTTCCTGCCGCAGCTCGCGCCCGTCGGCACCGCAGCCGAAGAGGACTTCCTGCGCCGGCTCGCGGCGTTCCCCGCCTTCTACGAAGCCCTGGCCGAACGCCAGCGCGCGGGCCTGCGCGCCGGGCGGGTGCCGCTCGACCGGATGGCGCGCAACGTCGTCGCGTTCCTGGACCGGTTCCTGGCGCAGGACGCCCTCTTCCCGCACCGGCTCACCGGCGACCGCGGGGCCCGCCGGGACGAGCTGGTGGCCGAGCGGGTGCGTCCCGCGCTGGCTCGCTACCGCGAGTTCGTCGCCACCGAAGTCGCCGGGCGTGGCCGGTCCGACGACCAGCCCGGACTCTGCTGGCTCGAAGACGGCGAAGCGCATTACGCCGCTCTGGCGCGCATGCACACCACCACCGACCTCACCCCGGCCGAGCTGCACCGGCTGGGCCGGGACGTGCTCGCGGAGCTCGAGACCGAGTACGCCGAGCTCGGCGGCAGCGTGTTCGGGCTGACCGACCCGGCCGAGGTGCGCCGCCGGCTGCGCGGCGACGAGAGCCTCCGGTGGCGGGACGCCGAGGACATGCTCGAAACCGCCCGTGACGCCGTCGCCCGCGCGACCGCCGCCGCGCCGGGCTGGTTCCCGAAGGTGCCGAAGGCCGACTGCGTCGTGAAGGCCGTGCCGGAAGCCGAAGCGCCGACCGCCGCGGCCGCCTACTACATGCCTCCCGCGCTCGACGGCTCGCGGCCGGGCGTCTACTTCACCAACACCCACGAGGTGCACACGCGCGACCGGTTCATCGCCGAAACCGTCGCCTTCCACGAAGCCGTGCCCGGCCACCACTTCGCCGAATCGCTGGCCCAGGAGCTGCCGGACCTGCCGCAGCTGCGGCGGATCGCGCTGGTCACCGCCTACGACGAGGGCTGGGCGCTCTACACCGAGCGGCTCGCCGACGAAATGGGCCTTTTCTCCGACGACCTCATGCGGCTCGGCATGGTGGCCGAGGACTCGGTCCGCGCCGCCCGGCTGGTGGTCGACACCGGGCTGCACACGCTGCGCTGGACGCGGCAGCAGTGCGTCGAATTCCTGCGCGCGCACACCGTCCTGAGCGAGGTCGAGGTGCAGTCCGAGACCGACCGGTACATCGAGAGCCCCGGTCAGGCACTGGCCTACCTGACCGGACGACGGGAAATCCGGCGCCTGCGCCGGTTCGCCGCGGAAACCCTCGGGGATTCCTTCGACATCCGGGAATTCCACGGTCTCGTGCTGGGTGGCGGGAAGCTGCCGCTCAAGGTGCTGGCCGACGTCGTCCGGGCGTGGGTCCGCGAGCGGGCGACCCTCGGCTGAGGCGTATCCGGGCCCGTTCTCCCGGCCTCCTGTAGGTGAGCGGATCCGCGACACCGGGGGAAGCAATGCAGCACGAAGACTTCGCCACGCCCGAACTGCGGCGCAGCCAGGTCCTGGACCGGGTCGAGCGGTTGAGCGTGCGGGAACGGGAGATCCTCGTCCTGCTCGGTCACGGCCTGACCAACCGCGGGATCGCCCACCGCCTCGGCATCAGCGAACGCACGGTGAAGTTCCACGTCAGCAACGTCCTGATCAAGCTGCGCGTCGAGTCCCGGCGGCAGGCGGGCTCGATCGCCGGCCTGCTGACCGTCCGGCCGGAGCCGCCCGGCCCCAAGGTGTGAAGATCCGGTCAGGATGCGGTGGGAACGGTGTCAGGACGCCTACCCTCGACGCCGTGTGCGCACGTGTACTGGTCGCCGAGGACGACGAGAAGCAGGCCGAGGTCCTCCGGCTCTACCTCGAAAGCGAAGGCCACACCGTGGTGCTGGCCCCCGACGGCCGGGCGGCGCTCGACGAGGCCCGGCGCGACCGGCCCGACCTGCTGGTCCTCGACGTGATGATGCCGAAGGTCGACGGCCTCGACGTCTGCCGGATCCTGCGGCAGGAGTCCGACGTCGCCGTGCTGATGCTCACCGCGCGGGCCACCGAGGACGACCTGCTGCTCGGCCTCGACCTCGGCGCGGACGACTACCTGACCAAGCCGTACAGCCCGCGCGAGCTGATGGCCCGGGTCCGGACGCTGCTGCGGCGCACCGCCGGCCGCCGCGAGCCGCCCGACACCGCGTTGCGCGCCGGCGGCCTGCGGCTCGACCCGGTGCGGCACGAGGTGTCGGTCGGCGGCCGCCCGGTCGACACGACCCCCGGCGAGTTCCAGCTCCTGGAGACGCTGATCCGGCAGCCGGGCCGGGTGTTCACCCGCCGCCAGCTGCTCGAACTGACCCGCGGCGACGACCGGTTCGTCAGCACCCGGATCATCGACGTGCACGTGCTCAACCTGCGCAAGAAGCTCGAACCGGACCCGCAGAAGCCCGTCTACCTGCGGACCGTCTTCGGCGTCGGCTACAAGCTGACGGCGGAAAATGACACGTAGCTTTCGCCGCCGGCGCAGCCTGGTCGTCCGGCTCACCGCCGTCTCGCTGCTCATCGCGCTCGCCTCCATCGCGGCCACCGCGTGGCTCGCCGTGCAGACCACGACCCGCGCGATCCAGCAGGAGCAGGGCCAGGCCCTCTCCGGCGACGCGACGATCTACACCGAGCTGCTCGGCTTCGCCGCGGCGAACCACACGTGGGACCAGGTCGGCCCGCGGCTGAAGGCGCTGTCGGAGCAGACCGGCCGCCGGATCGTGCTGACCACCCTCGACCGGCGCGTCCTCGGCGACTCCGGCGGCGCGCCGGTCACCCTGCCGGTCAAGGCGACCGCGTCGGTCGACCCGCTGCACGTGGACCCGGTGCTGCTGCCCGGGGCCGGGACGAGCGGCATCGACCCGCGCGCCACCGGGCCGTTCAAGCTGCCGCCGTCCGAACACGAAGAGCTCACCGCCCTGGCGGGGAAGGCCACGGCCTGCCTCGCCTCGCTCGGCCTGCCCGGCCAGGTGCGCGACTCGCCGAGCGGGCGGCCACTGCTCGCCGGGATCGACCCGCTGACCGCCCGCTACTACGCCGCCAAGTGCGGGCTGTTCGAGCTGGCCGAGCCGACACCGACCGAGCAGGCCGCGCTCACCAGCCTGAACGAGGCCGTCAACCACTGCCTGCGGAGCCAGGGCGGCGGGGAGGTCAAGCTCGGCCTCGACCTGGAGGTCCTCGGCGGCCCCGACCCGCGCCCGGTGCAGGGCTGCCTCGACGCGGGCCGCCGCGAGCAGCTCACGCCGTACGTCGCGCCGCCCGCGTTGCTGTTCACCCTCGGTCCGGGTGGTTCGCCGCTGCCGACGTTCACGCTGTCCCGGGAGAACCTCACCCGGATCCTCGCGGTCACCGGCGGGGTGCTGGTGCTGGCCGTCGCGCTCACCGCGCTCGTCGCGCGGCGGCTGTCCCGCCCGCTGCGGGCCCTGACCGAGGCCGCGCAGCAGGACCGGCCGGCGCCGGTGAAGTCCCGCGACGAGGTCGGCTACCTGGCCGCCGCGTTCAACGACCTCACCGCGCGGCGGGAACGCATCGAGGAGCAGCGGAAGGCGATGGTCAGCGACATCGCCCACGAGCTGCGCAACCCGCTCAACGTCATCCGCGGCCGGCTGGAGGCCGCCGAAGACGGGCACCTGCCGTTCGACCGGGCCCTGACCGCGTCACTGCTCGAAGAGACCGTGCTGCTGCAGCACATCGTCGACGACCTGCAGGACCTCGCGGCGGCCGACGCGGGGCAGCTGCGCCTGCACCCGGAGCGCCTCGACGCGGCGGAGCTCGCCGGCCACGTCGCCGCGGCGCTCGCCGACCGCGCGGCCGCCGCCGGCGTGACGCTCACCGTGGACACCGCCGGCGACTGCGCGCTGGAGGCGGATCCGGTGCGGCTGCGGCAGGTCGTCGGCAACCTGGTGACGAACGCGATCCGCCACACGCCGTCCGGCGGCCGGGTGACCATCCGTGTGTCGTCCACAGTGGACGAGGTGACGCTCGCCGTGTCCGACACCGGGACCGGCATCGCCGCCGAGGACCTGCCGCACGTGTTCGACCGGTTCTGGCGGGCCGAGAAGTCCCGCAGCCGCCAGACCGGCGGCAGCGGGCTCGGCCTCGCCATCGTGCGCCACCTCGTGCAGGCCCACGCCGGGACGGTGACCGCGGAGTCCGAAGTGGACACCGGATCGACGTTCACCGTCCGGCTGCCGCGGGTCGTGAGTGGTAATGCGGGTTAGAACCCTACTTGCCACTCACGACAGCGGTAGGCCGGCGTAGTTCTCGGCCAGCTCGGTCTTCGCGGCCGCCGACGTCACCGTGCGGTGGAGCTGGGACAGCTGGAGCTGGGCGTCGAAGCCGTCGCCGTGGCGGTGCAGCATCGACGTCATCCACCAGGAGAAGTGCGTGCAGCGCCAGACCCGCCGCAACGCCGTCTCCGAATAGGCGGCCACGAGCTCGTCGTTCCCGCGGAAGGACGCCGCCAGCGCCCGGGCCAGCAGCGCGACGTCCGCCACCGCCAGGTTCAGCCCCTTCGCCCCGGTCGGCGGCACGATGTGCGCCGCGTCCCCGGCCAGGTAGAGGTTCCCGTGCCGCATCGGCGTTGTCACGAAGCTGCGCATCGGGAGGACGCTCTTCTCGGTGATCGGCCCGGTTTCCAGGGTCCAGCCCGGCACGCCGAGCCGTTCGGACAGCGCCGTCCAGATCCGGTCGTCGCTCCACTGCGCGATGTCTTCGTCCGGTGCGACCTGCAGGTAGAACCGGCTGACCCGCGGCGAGCGCATGCTGTGCATCGCGAACCCGTCCGGGTGCCACGCGTAGATCAGCTCGTCGGTCGACGGGGCGACGTCGGCCAGCACGCCCAGCCAGGCGAACGGGTAGGCCCGCTCCCAGACCTGCGGCCGGGGAATCGACGCGCGGCTCGGCCCGTGGAAGCCGTCGCAGCCGACGACGACGTCGGCGTCGATCCGCCGCGCGGTGCCGTCACCGTCCACAAAGGTCACGTGCGGCCGGCCGGTGACGTCGTGGAGCGTGACGTCGGCGGCCGAGTAGTACGCCGGGCGGCCGGCCTTTTCCCGCGCCGCCATCAGGTCCTTGGTCACCTCGGTCTGCCCGTAGACGGTCACCGACCGTCCGATGAGCTCGGTGAAGTCGACGTGGTGGCGGTTTTCCGGCCACTGGAGGTGGATCCCGCGGTGTTCCATGCCCTCGACGTCGAGCCGGGCGCCGAGACCGACGTCCCGCAGCAGTTCCACCGTTCCCGCCTCGAGGATGCCGGCGCGGATGCGCGCCTGGACGTACTCGGCGGTCTGCCGTTCGAGCAGCACCGAGTCGATGCCGTCGAGCCCGAGCAGGTGGGACAGCAGCAGCCCGGCCGGGCCGGCGCCGACGATGACGACCTGGGTACGCACTGGAGGGTGTCCTTTCCCGCGACAGAGCCCGAGCATGGATCGGCGGTCCCGCCCGTCACTACGGCATTCTCATTCAGTGAGAGGAATTCCCCATCACCCGCGAGATGCCCCGCGCCGCGGCCTGCAGCGCGGGGATCTGCGACCGCGCGTTCCGGTCGTTGGGCACGATCACCGACAGCGCGGCGACGACGTCCCCGCCGGGCCCCCGCAGCGGGACGGCGATGCCCGTGGTCTCTTCGTCGATGAAGCCGGCGCAGAACGCGTACCCGCTGCGCCGCACGTCGGCGAGGAACCGGCGCAGCCGCGCGGGCTCGGTCAGCGTGGTGCGCCGAAAGGCCTGAAGCGGGCCGGCCAGCACCTGTTCCTGCAGGTCAGTGGGCGCATGGGCGAGCAGCACGAGCCCGGACGACGACGCGTGCAGCGGCAGCCGCCCGGCCACCCGCGTCACGTTGAGCGTCGCGCCGGGCGCCGAAAGCCGCTCGACGAACAGCACCTCCCGGTCTTCCAGCACGGCGAGCTGGGTGTGGTGCCCGACGACGGCGTGCAGGTCCTCCATGAACGGCATCGCGGCTTCGCGCAGCCCGAGCGTCGGTGAGGCGCGGGACGCCAGCTCCCACAGCCGGACGCCGACGCGCACCCGCCGGTCCGGATCCCGCCGCAGCCAGCCGTGCCCCACGAGCTCCTCGACCAGCCGCGACGCCGTGGCCACGGGCAGGCCGGCTTTCCGCGCGATGTCGGTGACGCGCAGAGCGGGCGTGTCCGGCCCGAAGGTTTCGAAGATGCGGACGACGCGGCTCAGCACGGATTCGCCCTGCGCCGGCTTGACCACGTCGGACAGTGTGCCCCACCCGGGCGGCGGGGCACACTGTCCGCGTCAGGGAAGGGCGTTCAGGAACGGCTCGTGGCTGTTCTGGAACTCCCAGCCGTAGTACCTGTCCCAGTTGATCGACCACGTCATCAGCCCGCGGAAGTTCGGCGAGGTGCCTCCCCGCAGCGTGTAGGAGCCACAGCCACTGCCTTTGACCAGGCAGTTCACCGCCGTCTGGACGTCGGCGGGCGAGGTGTAGCCGTTGCCCGCGCTGACCGCCGCGGGCAGCCCGACGGCGATCTGGTCCGGGCGCAGGCCGGGGAAGAACTGCCCGGTGTTGGCGACGCTGAAGCCGACCTTGAGCATGTCGGTCATGGCGATGTGGAATTCGGCGCCGCCCATGTTGTGGTACTGGTTGTCGAGCCCCATGACCGGACCGGAGTTGTAGTCCTGGACGTGCAGGACGGTGAGCGAGTCCCGCAGCGCGTGGATGACGGGCAGGTAGGCGCCGGTGCGCGCGTCACCGGCGCCCGAGCCGCCGTAGAACTGGTAGCCGACCTGCACGAAGAAGGTTTCCGGCGCCATCGTCAGCACGAACCCCGAGCCGTACTTGGCCTTGAGCGTCTTGAGCGCGGAGATCAGGTTGACGATGACGGGAGTAGTGGGGTTCCGGAAGTCGGTGTCCCCGGCGTTGAGCGAAAGCGAGTGGCCTTCGAAGTCGACGTCGAGCCCGTTGAGGCCGTACTTGTCGATGATGGCGGAGACGGAGCTGACGAACTTGTCCCGCGCGGCGGTGGTGGTGAGCTGGACCTGGCCGTTCTGCCCGCCGATGGAGATGAGAACCTTCTTGCCCTGTGCCTGCTTGGCCTTGATGGCGGCGACGAAGTCGGCATCGCTCTCGACGTTCGGGCATTCGGTGGCGGGGCACCGGGTGAACCGGATGTCCCCGGAGGTGACGGAGGTCGGTTCCCCGAAGGCGAGGTCGATGATGTCCCAGGCCGAGGGGACATCGGCCATCCGGACGTAGCCGGAGCCGTTGGCGAAGCTGGCGTGCAGGTAGCCGACGAGGGCGTGCTTGGGCAGGCCGGTGTCGACGCACCCGGAGGTGCTCCCGGTGGCGGCGGGGCTGCGCGGTGACTCACCGGCACTGTTGTAGGCGGCGACTGTGTAGCTGTGAGTGGTGCAGGCGGCGAGTTCGCCGATGGTGGCACTCGTCCCGGTGACACCGGCCACGAGGGTGGCGCCTTCGTAGACGCGGTACCCGCTGAGGGTCCCAGAGCTCGCGCCCCAGCTGAGGGCGATGGAGTTGGTCGTGACGGTCGTTATTTGCGGAGTGCCGGGCGAGGTGGGAGTGCCGGGTGTGTTGCCGCCGGGCCCATCGAGGACGACATCGTCGGCGTAGTAGGTACCGGCGCCGTACCAGCCGTGCAGGTAGAGCTGGGCGGAGGTCTGGTTGCCGGTGGTGAAGGTCAGTTGCAGCTGGTTGTAGCCGGAGTTGCCGGACCAAGTCGAGGGGCCACCGGTGATGCCGAGGTAGACGGGGTTGCCGCGCACCCAGGCGGAGACGGAGTAGGTGGTGTTGGGCTGAACGGCGACGGTCTGAGAGCACTGGGCATAGTCGGCGCCGACAGGAGTGGCGGCAAGGGCATAGCTGCCGGAGTGGACGGGTGTGGTGACGGCGTTGGCGTTGGCACAGGCCCACCCGGAGAGCGACCCGGCTTCGAAGCCGGGGTTGCTGAGCAAGTTGGCGGCCTCGGCGGGGACGGCGAGAAGCCCGGAGAGGGCGAGCAGGAAGGCGGCGAGGGTTGCGGACAGTCGGGAACGCCTCATCGGGTCCTCCAGTCGGGGAGAGACCCTAATTGTCTGGACCAATGCGTGAGTTGTCCAGACCAAAAGGTGGGGTTCGTCGCGGTTTCGGGTTGATGCGCCCCGCTGCAGACCGCGCCGCGGCCGGGTGACCACAGCAGGGCACCGACCACGGCGAGCGACCGCACTCCCGCCGAAGGCGGCACACCACCCGACCCAAGCCGCCGCCAGGCGGCCGAGCAAGCCCCCGCACACCGGCCGCAAAACCAAGGCCCCCGACCACACCCCCCTGCCGAACCGATACGCAGCCGCCTCAGCGGCCAGCACGCCGGGTCAAGGCATCTTTCCCGCCTTGACGCGGCGTGCCGGCCGCTGAACAATCCGGCGATCGGGTCGGTGGAACCACGAAAGCGCGGAACCAGAACAACCGAAGGCACCCCGAGCCGAGGCCAAAGCCGCGTCAACAAGCCACCAGCAACTCGGCCACCAGCCGCGTCCGCGCAGCCCGCGCCCGATCGATCACCTGGACACTCCGCCACCCCGCCGGAACCCGATCGGCCAGCAACCCCGCCCGCCACTTCCCCACCCGCCGCACGTGCCGCGCGAACGACCGGGCCCGCACCACCCGTCCCCGGCTCAGCTGCCCGGCCAGCGCAACCTCCGCCGGCACGTCCAGGAACAACAACCGCACCGAGCGCCCGCTCACCACCCCGACCAGCGCGAGCAACGCCCTGGTCGAGGCCCGCGTCGACGGCTCGTGGACCACCACCGGCCCGTCCTCGCCGATCGCGCGCCCGACGATCCGCGCCCGGTGCCAGGCGTGCACCAGCGGGCGGCACCAGCGGTACGGCACCGCTGGCACCAGCGCCCCCAACCTCTCCCGCACCTGGTCGGAGTCCAGCACCGGCAGCCCGACGGCGGCGTGGCGGAGCATGGTCGTCTTCCCCGCTCCCGGCAACCCCGCCACGACGAGCAGGTCGCGCCGGCCGAGCTCGATGACAGTGGGCTCGCTCATGCCCCGCCAACGTCCCGCCGAAGGTAATGGTTCCTTTACCTTACGTACGGTGACAGACACACCGGAGACCACCCGGCCGGAGCCGCCGCCGCGCGATGCGTCACTCCATCGCCTGAAAACCCATGCACGCCAAGGCATCGGGCGCCGGAACCGCTTCGGGTGAAGATCGCCCGGAGCCCTTCCCGGCGTCCGGAAAATCCCTATCTTCTGAAAGGGACGCTCAGTGAGAACAGGGGAAACTCGTCATGACCCAGTCGCTGGAACTCCCGGTCCAGGAATACTGTCTCGAATGGACGCTCACGGGCGACGAAGGCGCCCGGGTCGCCATCACCCTCTCCGGGCAGGTGTCCCTGCTGGACAACAACCGGTTCTACAAGATCGACGGCGTCGTCTACGTCACCGACGGTGACGCCGACATCCGCGCGGTCGGGAACCCGCGGATCTCCGTGCGCCGCAACGGCGTCGAGAAGACCGGTCGGCAGTGGGGCTGGGAGATGTGCTCGGCACGCAAGAGCCTCGGCGCGCTGAACACGATGGAGGGCTACTTCGTCCGCACCGGCTACTGGGCGCCCGCGGACCGCGCCATCCAGCTGAGCCTGTGCGCCGAACTGGGGTGGAGCCGGCGCAAGAGCTACAGCCCGCACGTCACCGTCCGGATGGTCGACTGACCACTGTGGACGCCCGGCGCCGCGCCGCCGCGACGACCAGCCCGGCCGCGAGAGCGCCGGCCACCGCACACCCGGCGCCGAACCCCGGCGACGGCTCGTGCACCCGCAGCACCGACACGCACAGCCACACCGCGGCTCCGAACAGCAGGCCCAGCACGGGGCCGCCGACCGCCGCGCCCCGCCAGCGGTGGCCGTTGCGGATCGTCCGGAGCCCGGATTCGAGGTAGGCGAGGGCGAACAGCGCCAGGATGAGGCTGCCCGCGCCCATCGCGCTGGCCAGCGGGTGCTGGCTGGTGAGCAGGGTGAAGGTCTGCGTGGACGCGTCGGTGCGCACATCGGCGGTGACAGCGCCCCCGACGATCCACCGGGCGACCCCCGGAAGGGTGAGTTCGGCGGTGAAGCCGTTGCCGTCGGGCTTCGCGTCGGCGGACGCGGACCCGAGCGGGATCCCGGCGGCGGACAGGTCGAGCACAACCCGGCCGGGCTTGCCGGGCCCGGTCAGCACCACCGGCTTGCTGAGATCGACTTCGGCGGGCGCGGCGGCGGAGCCGCCCCCGAGGGTCACCGTGGAGACGCGGTGGGGCAGCCGCTCGGGGTTGAGCAGGGCCAGCACGGCGAGAACGATCGCGGCCGCCGCAGCGGCCAGCCGCAGCCACACCACGAGGGCCTGCGAAGCACCGGCACCCTCGGCACCGGCAGCGCCGCCGGGCCACCCGGCGCCCTCGCCGCCCGGCCCGCCGGATCCGGCACCGCCGGACCATCCGGCGCCCTCGCCGCCCGACCCGCCCGCCCCGGCGCCGCCGGGCCACCCGGCGCCCGGCCCAGCACCACCCCGCCCCGCACCGCCTTCGCCGCCGGGCCACCCGCCGCCGGCCCCATCACCACCCGGCCCGCCCCAACCCGGCCCGGCACCGGCCGCACCACCCGGCCGCCCGGGTTCACCCACCTCCGCGGGCGCTCCCACCAGCGTCGCCCCGGGCCGCGCCACCGGGCGTGTCCGGGCCTCAGCCGGGTGGGCCGGTGCGGTCGCCGAGTTCAGGCCCGCGATCACCCGGGGCGTCAGGTGCAGCACCGGCACCCCGGACCGCTCCAGCCACCCCGATCCGTACGCCACCGTCGCCGCCGCGGCGAGGTCCGCCGCGAACGACTCCGCCTCCCGGTAGCGCGCGTCCAGCTCGCGGGCCAGGCTGCGCATCACCACCCCGGCGATCGGCGCCGGCACCCCGGCGATCGGCTGCGGGTCGGTGAACATGTGCTGGCGCATCATGCTGATCGCGCCGCGGGTGTTGTCGAACGGCAGCTTGCCCGACAGCAGCTCGTACAGCACCGTCCCGGCCGCGTAGACGTCGGCCGCGGGGCTCAGCGCGTTGCCCATCGCCTGCTCGGGTGCGATGTACGCCGGTGTTCCGAGGATCTCGCCACCGTGCGTCACCAGCGTGGCGCCTTCGCTGATCACCCGGGCGATGCCGAAGTCCGCCACCTTCACCACGCCCTGCGTGCTGAACAGCAGGTTCCGCGGCTTGACGTCGAGGTGCAGCACGCCCGCCCGGTGCGCCGCGTGCAGCCCGGCCAGCATCGCCAGCCCGATCGCGCACGCCTGCTCGCCGCTCACCCCGCCGCCGTGGAAGCGGCTGTGCACCGTCCCGCCGTCGAGCCGCTCCATCACCAGCAGGTGCTCGCGGCCCGTCCGGACGTAGTCGTACACCGGCACGATGTGCGGGTGGTCCAGGCTGGCCAGCACCCGCGCCTCGCGGTCGAAGAGCTCGCTGCTCGACGCGTGGTTGAGCACGTCCCACGGCAGTTGCTTGATCGCGACGCTGCGGCCCAGCGTCCGGTGCACGCCGGCGAACACGACACCCATGCCGCCCTCGCCGATCGACTCGCCGATGTCGTACTGCGGCAGCGCGGCGACCAGCTCGGCCGGTGCGCTCATCGGGTGAATTCCTGCGTCGACGGGACCGGGAGCTGGACCGTCTTGTCACTTTCGGTCACCGCGGGCGGCGCCGGGTGCGGGGTCAGGTAGCCGAGCAGGAACGCGATCGCCGCCGCGCCGAGCACCACCGGGATCTCGATCGCCGGCTCGGGCGGGACCAGGCGCAGCACCGACAGGCTGATCACCGCGACCAGCCCGGTGCCGAACCCGGCGGGCAGGAACCGCACGCCGCGGCGCCAGCGGTTCGGCGCCAGCCGGTGCCGGGCCAGCGCGAGCAGCGCGGTCACCCAGGCGAGGATCGTCAGCACCAGCATCGCCAGGCCGAAGACGCCGTAGACCGACCAGAAGGACCCGCGGACGTCGGCCACCGTCGTCGCTTCACCCAGCGTGACGCGCCCGGCGTCGAGCAGCTCGACCGACGACGGCAGCAGCCCGGTCGCCTGCCCGGCCAGGTCACCGAGGTCGAGGACGAACGTCCGCGACACCGACCCGCGGGCCGGCACCTCGAAGGGCGCGGTGGTGTCGTAGGCAAAGAAGGTCAGCGCGAGCGCGACGCCCGAGAGCCGCACGCTGCGGACCTTCACCGGCGCGGCGCCCGGGTTGGTCGCCACGACCTGCAGCTCGACCTGGTTCGCCGGATCGATCGGGACGGTCGCGTCCTCGATCGGCCGCTGGTCGATCGACACCTGCAGCCGCAAGGAGCCGGAGTCCGCCGAGGCGGGCGGCGCGCCCACGAGCAAGCACAAACCCAACGCAACCCCCGCCGCGATGACACGTCCCATTGGGCATCCCCTACTTGCGTTATCCGACTGGTCCGGAATGCTACAGCGAGCACACACCGGGGAGGGACGTCCCAATGCGATTCGTGGTTCGGCTGTTTTTCGGCGCCGTGGCCGGAACGTTGCTTCTGCTCGTGGCGGCGGGCACCGCCAACGCACAATACACATCGTCGGTTGGTTTGAAACCGTCGAGCGGCCAGGCCGGGAGTTCCTTCACGATTTCCTGGAATTTCTACCCGTGCAAAGGGCCGGTCACCTTTTCCTGGAACGGCACGCCGATGTGGTCGGCGAACGCGACCCTCACCGCGACCAGCGGCACCGTCGCGGCCACCGTACCGGCCGGCGCCCAACCCGGCACCTACCCGGTGACCGGCACGTGCACCAACGCCCGGACCGGCGGGCCGCTCAGCGCAGGCAGCCGGTTCACCGTGACCGCCACCCCCACGACCACCACGCCCCCGCCGCCGGTGACGACCACGCCGCCCCCTCCGGCCACCACGCGGCCGACCCGGCCCGGCACCACCACGACCCCGGTCACCCCGACCACCACCCCGCCGACCACCACGACCACCCCGCCGACGACCACCCCGCCGACCACGCCCGGTACCCCCACGACGTCCAGCTCTACCCCGAAGCCCGGCGAACTCGTGCTCGACCGGCCGAGCATCAAGCCCGGCGAGTCGCTGTCGGCGTCCGGGCAGGGCTGCCGGCCGGACCGGATGGTGACCCTGGTGTCGGACGGCACCGAGGTCGGCTCCGCCTTCACCGACGGCTCCGGCGCCTTCACCGCGCCGGTCGAGTTCACCCGCATCGAAGCCGGGCGGCACACCGTGATCGCCGAGTGCGGGGTGCGGCTGACCGGCTCCGTCGACCAGGTGGTGACCCGCTCGTCCGGCGGGCAGACCGGCACGCTGGTCGTCCTCGTGTTCTTCGTCCTCGCGAGCATCACGGTGATCCGCTTCCGCTGACCTCCGGTTGACATGCACCCGTCCGGCTGCCTATCGTCGAAAGGCAGCCGGATGGCTGCATGTCGCCGGAGCCGGGAAGGCGCGATGGACGAGGTCTTCAAGGCGCTGGCCGACCCCAGCCGCCGCCAGCTGCTGGACGTGCTCAACGAGCGCAACGGCCAGACCCTGCGCGAGCTGTGCGCGGGGCTGGCCATGGCCCGGCAGTCGGTGAGCAAGCACCTGGCCGTGCTCGAGGCGGCCGGGCTGATCACCACCACCTGGCGCGGCCGCGAAAAGCTGCACCACCTCGACGCCGCGCCGATCAACGCGATCGCCGAGCGCTGGATGACCCGCTACGACCGGCGGCGGGCCGGCGCGCTGGCCGACCTCAAACGAGCACTGGAGTCCGCACCGATGAACGATTTCGCGTACACCACCTACATCAACACCACGCCGGAGAAGCTCTGGCAAGCGCTTACCGATCCGGCGTTCACGAGCCGGTACTGGGGCGTCTCCTTCGAAACCGACTGGAAACCGGGCTCGCCGATGACGTGGGCCGAGCGCGGCGCGAAAACGAGCGATCCCGAACAGGTCGTCCTCGAATCGGAACCTCCTCGACGACTCTCCTACACCTGGCACACATTCACGGCGGAGTGGGCGAAAGCGAACGGTATCGACGAAAAGACACTCGAGGAACTGCAACGGGAAAGCCGGACCAAGGTCACGTTCACCCTGGAACCGCACGGGGAAATGGTGAAGCTGACCGTGCTCCACGACGGTTTCGACCCCGGCAGCGCGGCGCTGGAGATGTGCAGCCAGGGCTGGCCCGCGCTGCTGTCCAGCCTGAAGACACTGCTCGAGACCGGCGCTCCCCTGCCATGACCTGGCCAAACCGGTCGAACACCGCGAACAAGACAGATCCGGCGGACCAGATACGTCTGAATTCTCCCTCTTTCGTGTTCGGCCGGCTGAAGTCCGGGTGAACTTCCCTCTTTCGATCGGATCCGATGCGGTTTTCCGGGCGTTAGGCTCGCATAATCCGTGACCGGTGTTGGTCCGATCGAGTGACGGGAGCGTGCGCGTGCCGGGGTCAGTGCGAACCCGCTGGAGCGTGGTGGCCGTGGTCGTGGCCGCCGCGGCGGGCGCCGTCGTGGCGTTCTGGCCGGACAGCGCGGCCGCGGGCGACCCCGAGATCGCCGTCTCGCGCTCGGCGTGCGGCACCGGTTGGACGGATCCGAAGCCGGGGCCGCAGACGTTCCGCCTGCACAACACCGGCTCGGTGACCGCCGAGGTCGACCTGATCGACCCGGCGACCGGCGTGATCTACGGCGAGGTCGAGGGCCTCGGCGCGGCGACGACCCGGCCGTTGCAGGTGAACCTGGGCAACGGCAGCTACGCATTCCGCTGCCTGCCGGAGGACGCGGGCGCGATCGTCGGGCCCGCCGTGCAGATCACCGGCGGCGCCGAGCGGACCGGGCCGGGCGTCGCGCCGGTGACGCACGACGACCTGCTCGGGCCGCTCAAGGCCTACCAACAGCACGTCACGACGGGCCTCGCCGAGCTGGTCGCGAACACGGGCACGCTGAAGAACACCGTGCACGGCGGCGACCGCGCGGCGAGCCAGGCGGCGTGGCTGACGGCCCACCTGACGTACGAACGGCTGGGCGCGGCCTACGACGCGTTCGGCGACTCCGACGGCGCCATCAACGGCACGGCCGACGGCCTGCCGGGCGGGCCGGCGGACCCGGGTTTCACCGGCTTCCACCGCCTGGAACAGGGCCTTTGGCACGGCGAGGACCTGGGCGCGCTCGGCGCCGTCGCCGACCAGCTCGACACCGACGCCCACGCGTTGCAGACGTCCTTCGCCGACAGCCAGGTCGACGGGAACGACCTCGGACTGCGCGCGCACGAGATCATGGAGAACACGCTGCAGTTCGAACTGACCGGCCGCACCGACTACGGCAGCGGCACGAACCTGGCCACGGCCCGCGCAAACCTCGACGGCACCCGCGCGGTACTGGACGTCCTGCGGCCGCTGCTGACGCCGCGCTACCCGGAACTGTCCAAGGTGGACAGCTGGCTGAACCGCACCCAGTCAGCTTTGGACGCGGCCCACCGCCCGGACGGCACGTGGACCCGCCCGGCGGAGCTGAGCCGGGAACAGCGGCAGAAGCTCAACGCGGACGTCAGCGAGCTGACCGAACTGCTGGCCCCGATCGCGGCGATCGCCGAGCCGAGGAGGGTCTCGTGAGCGACTCGGCACACGGGCCGACCGCCGGCACCGGCCTCCCCCGCCGCTCCTTCCTGCGCCGGGCCGCGATGGGCGCGGGTCTCACCGTGGCCGCCGGGGCCGGGCTCGGCGCCTCCGCCGCGGCCATCCCCGACGGCACCGCGCCGGTGCCCTTCCACGGCCCCCACCAGGCCGCCATCCTCCGCAAACCACCCACCCAGACCATCGTCGCCTCCTTCGACGCCGTCGCCGAATCCAAGGCCGAACTCACCGACCTGTTCCGCGCCGTCACCGACCGGGCCCGGTTCCTCACCGCCGGCGGGGCGCCCGCCGCGCTCGGGATCACCGCGCCGCCGGCCGACTCCGGCGTCCTCGGGCCCGTCGTGCCCGGCAGCGATCTCGGCGTCATCCTCGGCGTCGGCGCGAGTCTCTTCGACGACCGGTACGGCCTGGCGGAACTCAAGCCCGCCAAGCTGAAGCCGATGACGACGTTCCCGGACGACGCCCTCGATCCCGCCCAGTGCCACGGCGACCTCAGCCTCATCCTGTCCGCGAACGACACCGACACCGTCCTGCACGCGCTGCGGGACATCGCCCGGGCCACCCGCGGCGGCATGCAGCTGCGCTGGAAGCTCAACGGCTTCACCTCCCCGCCGCGGCCGGACGGCACGCCCCGCAACCTGATGGGCTTCAAGGACGGCACCGCCAACCCCACCGAGTCCGAACTGGACAGTCTGGTGTGGACGTCAGGCGAACCGGCGTGGACCGCCGGCGGCAGCTACCAGGTCATCCGGCTGATCCGGATGCTCGTCGAGTTCTGGGACCGGGTCTCGCTGGCCGAACAGGAGAACATGTTCGGCCGCCGCCGCGACACCGGCGCCCCGCTCGACGGTACGCAGGAGACCGACGTCCCCCGGTACTCCGACGACCCCGTCGGCACCGTCATCCCGCTGACCAGCCACATCCGGAAGGCGAACCCGCGCACGCCGGAGACCGGCGCGAGCCGGATCCTGCGCCGCGCGGTGAACTACGACCGCGGTGTCGACAGCAACGGCAACCTGGACATGGGCCTGCTGTTCGTCTGCTACCAGCAGGACCTCGAGCGCCAGTTCGAGGCGGTGCAGAAGCGGCTGGCCGGCGAACCCCTGACCGACTACATCTCCCCGTTCGGCGGCGGCTACTTCTTCGCGCTGCCGGGCGTCACCGGCCCTGACGACCACTTCGGGCGCGCCCTGCTCTCCTGAGCGAACCCCACCACGAAAGGAATCCACTGTGGACAGAAAGACCCGACGGCGACGGCGGGGCCTGCTCGGCGCGGGGGCACTCGCCTCGGTGGCCACGCTGGCCGTCGTCACCGGCTCCGCGGCGACCACCGCGGACGCCCAGCCGCTGAACCTGTTCCCCGCGCACTGGATCCCGACGTCGACGCCGATCAAGCACGTCGTCGTCATCTTCGGCGAGAACATCTCGTTCGACCACTACTTCGGCACCTACCCGAACGCGGCGAACACCGACGGCACCCCGTTCACCGCCGCGCACGGCACCCCGAAGGTCAACGGCCTCGACAAGAAGCTGCTGACCGACAACCCGAACGCCTACAACCCGAAGCGGCTCACGCCCCAGCAGGCGATGACCTGCGACCAGAACCACAACTACGGCGCCGAGCAGGCCGCCTTCAACGGCGGCAAGATGGACGAGTTCGTCGAGAAGACCGAGACCGACAAGTGCACCGGCCAGCCGATCCTGTTCGGTGAACCCGGCCTGGTCATGGACTACTACGACGGCAACACCGTCACCGGCATGTGGAACTACGCCCAGCACTACGCGCTGAACGACAACTCGTTCAACACGGTGTTCGGCCCGTCGAGCCCGGGCGCGATCGACCTCATCTCGGGCAACACCCACGGCGTCCAGGCGGTCGACCCGGTGACGCACGAGCCGGTCAGCGACGCCTACGCCGTGCAGTCGCCGGACGCCAACGGCGTCGGCACGATGATCAACGACCCGGACCCGGCGTGGGACGACTGCTCGGACAAGAACCACACGAGCAAGGACAACCTGGCCACCATGCACGGCCGCAACGTCGGTGACCTGCTCAACCAGCGGCACGTGACGTGGGGCTGGTTCCAGGGCGGCTTCCGCCCGACGGACACGGCCAACGGGTACGCGGTCTGCGGCCAGAAGCACACGAACGTCGGCGGCAACGCCGTCGTCGACTACAGCCCGCACCACGAGCCGTTCCAGTACTACCCGTCGACGGCGAACCCGAAGCACCTTCCGCCGTCCTCGGTGCAGGCGATCGGCCAGACCGACCGCGCGAACCACCAGTACGACATCTCCGACTTCGACGACTCGCTCAAGGCCGGCTCGATGCCCGCGGTGAGCTTCCTGAAGGCCCCGGAGTACCAGGACGGCCACGCGGGTTACTCGGACCCGCTGGACGAGCAGCAGTTCGTGGTGAGTGAGATCAACAAGATCCAGCAGTCGCCGGACTGGAAGTCGACGGCGATCGTGCTGGCGTACGACGACTCGGACGGCTGGTACGACCACCAGAAGTCGCCGATCCTCAACGGCTCGCACGACGCTTCGCAGGACCAGGCGGTGTGCACGGCCAAGGCGACGACCGTGGGCACGTACGCCGACCGCTGCGGCTACGGCCCGCGCCTGCCGCTGCTGGTGGTTTCGCCGTACAGCAAGGTGAACCACGTCGACCACACGCTGACCGACCAGACCTCGGTGCTGAAGTTCATCGAGGACAACTGGTTCACCGGCCGGATCGGTGACGCGTCGTTCGACACTCGGGCGAACTCGCTCACCGGGATGTTCGACTTCTGGTGGCCGAAGGCCCGCAAGGTCACCCTCGACCCGAAGACCGGAGCCGTCGTCCGCTAGCCAGTCCCCTGCCGCGGCCCTCGTGAGTGGTAAGGAGGGTTAGAACCCTCCTTACCACTCACGACCGGCCGCGGTAGGGGGTAAGGGTCAGGGGGTGACGGGGTCGAGGTCCCAGGTGAGGCGCACGACCGTGCCTGAATCGCCGGAGGTGATGTCCGCGCGGTCGGCGCTCGCCCGCAGCAGCAGCAAACCACGGCCACGCAACGAAACCGGCTGGGTGTCCGGCACCGGTGCCCGCCACTGGCCGTGGTCGGTGATCACCACTTCGAGCCGGCCCGGGGACAGCGAGGCGTCGACGTCCACGAGCCCGGCGCCCGCGCCGTCGTAGGCGTGGTCGGCCACGTTCGCCAGCGCCTCGTAGCTGGCCAGCACGATGTCGCCGGCCCGGCCCTCGTCGACGCCCGCCGCCAGCACCCAGGCCATCAGGTCGTGCCGCAGGGCGCGGAGGGCACCGGGCGCCGCGGGGACGCCGTGGTGGCGGAACGGTTCCGGCCTCATGCGAGTGCTTCGCCGACGGTCGGGTGGACGCCGATCCACGTGTCGAGCCCGGTCGTCTTCAACGGGCCCGACGTCACCGGGGAATCGCTCACCACGCGCAGCGCGCGCTCGGCCAGCCTGCGGTGGGCCGCCGCGAGCACCTGCAGCCCCGCCGAACAGAAAAACGTCACTTCGCGCAGATCGACCACCAGCTTCTCCGGCCCACGGGCCAGCACCACGTCGACGACTTCCCCGAACTCCGGCGCGCTGACCAGGTCGATCTCCCCCGCGACGGCCAGTACCGCGACGCGGCCCCGCCAGTCGAGCGTGACCGCCAGCTCGGTGGCGGGCAGGTCCGGCGTCGAAGGGGTCACGACTTCCCATCGTGCCGCACTCACCGCCAAACGGCTACCGGGGCGGGAGTTTCACCACGGTGACCCAGAAATCATCGATCTTGCGGACCACTTCGACGAACTTCTCGAAGTCGACCGGCTTGGTGACGTAGGCGTTGGCGTGCAGCTCGTAGCTGCGCAGGATGTCCTCCTCCGCTTCGGACGTGGTCAGCACGACCACCGGGATCGTGCGCAGCCGGGGGTCCTGCTTGATTTCGCCGAGCAGTTCCCGGCCGTCCTTGCGGGGCAGGTTGAGGTCGAGCAGGATCAGCCCCGGCCGCGGCGCCTCGCCGAACGGCCCTTCGCGCTTCAGGAACCGCAGCGCTTCGACGCCGTCCTCCGCGACGTGCAGCGGGTTGCGGATCTTGTGGTGCGCGAACGCTTCCCGGGTCATCAGCACGTCACCGGGGTCGTCCTCGACGAGGAGGATGTCGATCGGGGCGGGCGCCTCGGTCATGCGGTCCCCCTGTCTTCGAGAGCCGGCAGGGTGAACCGGAACGTGGTGTTCGCGGCCTCGGTGTCGAGCCAGATCCGGCCGCCGTGGTACTCGACGATCCGGCGGCACAGGGCCAGCCCGATCCCGGTGCCCGGGTACGCGGAGCGCGTGTGCAGGCGCTGGAACAGCGCGAACACCCGTTCGGCGTACTCGGCGTCGATGCCGATCCCGTTGTCCGTTACGGAGAACACCCAGTCGTCGCCGTCGCGCTCGGCGGTGACCCGCACCTCCGGCGGCGCGTCGCCCTTGAACTTCAGCGCGTTGCCGATGAGGTTCTGGAACACCGCCGTGACCAGCGCCGGCTCGACGCGCACCTCGGGCAGGTCGCCGCGGGAGACCTTGCCGCCGCTGAGCGACACGGCGACCTCCAGGTTCGCGATCGCGTCGTCGACCAGCGCGCCCGCGTCGGCCACGACGTGCTCGCCCGGCTTGCGGCCGACCCGCGAGAACGCCAGCAGGTCGTTGATCAGGATCTGCATCCGCTTCGCGCCGTCGACGGCGTACTCGATGTACTGCTCGCCGCGCTCGTCGAGCAGGCCCTGGTACCGCCGCTGGAGCAGCTGGCAGAAGCTGGCCACCTTCCGCAGCGGCTCCTGCAGGTCGTGCGAGGCGACGTAGGCGAACTGCTCGAGGTCGGCGTTGGACCGCTCCAGCTCGCGCGTGCGCCGGTCCAGCATCGCGTTGGACCGCTCCAGCATCGCGTTGGACCGCTCCGCCTCCTGCGTGCGCCGGTCCAGCAGGGCGTGCGCCTGCTCGAGTTCGGCGACCTCGTCGAGGATGCGCTGCCGCATCGCCTCGACGTCCGCGCCGAGCTGGGCGATCTCGCGCGGCCCGCTGCCGTGCACCGGGCTGTGGACGTCGGAATCCGCGACCCGGCGGACCTCGCCGGCCAGCCGCAGGAGCGGCCGGGTGACGACCTGCCGCAGGCCGAAGAACAGCATCGCGAACAGCAGCAGGACGAGCACGGCGACGACCACGAACATCGCGTTGAGGAAGCGCGCCGCCGCGTCCAGGTCGGCGCGGCCGGTGTCGCGGATCGCGGCGAGGTGGTCGAGCTGGGTGTCGAGCGCCTTGCGCACGTCGACGAACAGCGTCCGGCCGCGTTCGACCTGGGCCGCGGTGACCGGCGGCGCGCCGGGCGCGATGGTGGGCTCGGCCGCCTCCTGCCAGGCGGTGGCCGCGCGCAGCACGGCGTCGAGGTCGTCGCCGATCGGGGTGCCCGGCGCCGCGCCGAGCTGCCGCAGCTGCGTGACCGCGTCGGCTTGGGACCGCATCCCGTCGGTGTAGGGCACCAGGAAGGCGGGCTGCCGGCCGAGCTGGTAGCCGCGGACGCCGCTCTCCTGGTTCAGCAGCGCGGTGGACAGCTGGATCGCGGCCAGGCGCTGCGGCGCGATCACGTCGAGCAGGCGGGTGCGGGCCTCGGCGAGGCTGTGCAGCGCGATCCCGCCGGCGACCAGCGCGGCGACCAGCAGCACGGTTTCGACGGCGGCCAGCACCGCCAGGCGGCGGCGGATGGGCCAGCCGCGTACGTCAACGCTCATCGGCCTCGGCTTCCGGGTCGTGGCTGAGCAGGGCGAGGGCGACGTCGTCGTCGAGCGGGCCGGAGTTGAGCCGTTCGGCGCGGGCGATCAGCTCGTCGAGCAGCGCGTGGCTGTGGATCCCGGTGTCCCGCTTGATGTCGAGCACCAGCGCGGCCATCCGCTCGTGGCCCAGCCGTTCGGACCCGGCGCCGACGCGGCCCTCGAACACGCCGTCGGTGTACAGCATCAGCGACCACCCCGGGTCGAGCGGGACGTCCAGCGCGTCCCACTTGGCGCCCTCGACGACGCCGAGCGGGACGCCGAGGCGCTCACCGGAGAGCAGGTGCCCGTCGCCGGGGGTGAGCAGCAGCGGCGGCAGGTGCCCGGCCAGCGACAGGCGCAGGGATCTCCGGTCCGGCGCGACGACGACCATGCAGACGGTGGCGAACAGCGGCTCGATCCGCTCGTGCACCAGGACCCGCTCGACCATGCTCAGCACATCGGGCATCGGCAGGCCGGCCATCACCAGCGAGCGCCACGCGATCCGCAGCGCGACGCCGAGCGCGGCCTCGTCCGGGCCGTGGCCGCAGACGTCGCCGATCATCATGTGCACGGTGCCGTCGTCCAGCTCGATCGCGTCGTAGAAGTCGCCGCCGAGCAGGGAGCCGTTGCGGCCGGGCCGGTAGCGGGCGGCCAGGTCGAGGTGGGGGTCGCGCAGCAGCGGGCTGGGGAGCAGGCCGCGTTCGAGCCGCGCGTTCTCCCGGGCGAGCAGCTGCTGCTGGAGGAACTGCTGCTCGACCTGCTCGGCGCGTTTGCGTTCGCGGGCGAAGGCGAGCGCCTTCACCAGCAGCGGGCCGTCGACCTGGTCCTTGACGAGGTAGTCCTGTGCGCCGGCGGCGACCGCGGCGACGCCGGTGGCCTGGTCGTGCTGCCCGGTCAGGACGACCACCGCGACCCCGGGCGCGTGCTGCCCGAGCTTGGTCAGCCCGCCCAAGCCCATCGCGTCGGGCAGCTGCAGGTCGAGCACGACGCAGTCGGCGGTGAGCGGGCCGCTGAGCGCGGCGGAGAGCGTGTCGACGCGTTCGAGCACGTACGGGACGGGCGTGTCCGCCAGCATCTCCTCGACCAGCAGGGCGTCACCGTCGTCGTCCTCGATCAGGAGCACCCGCAGGCGCGTGCGGGGATCCCACGATGAGTCGAGCGCGGCGGTCACCAGCGTCTCCCGTTCGGCTGCTCTTGAGCCAGCACATCCAGACGATCAACCCTAGCGGCACCGGCGGCGGCCGCCTACGGCCGCGAAACCGGTCCCACCGGGGAAGCGTTTTATAGCACCCCGGTGTGACACCTGGTGGATAACGGTTCGGCTGCCGACCGTGCCGGTGGGTTGTTCCGCCCCGCCGAGCCCTCAGAAGAGTGGCCGCCCGCTGGTCTTCGCGGTGACGTAGGCCTGCCAGTCGCGGGTGACCTGGTCGGCGTAGCTCGTCGCGAAGGCCCGCGTCTCGGCCTGCAGCCCGGAGACCGACGTGATCGCGCCGTCGATCGCCGCGTCCGCCGAGTACGTCACCCCGGTGCCGGGGATGTCCTGGTCGGCGCGGGCGTGAGCGGCCGCGAGCAGCCGGGCGACGTCGCGGACCGTGTCGTCCCAGATCGTGGACGTGGTCAGGTCGGCGATCTTCAGGTCTTCGGCGAACGGGGACTTCTCCTTCACCAGCACCGGCGTGCTCCCGACGTTCGCCCAGCCGGCCAGCGGATCGGACTGGTTCGCCAGCCAGCGCAGGGCCAGGGCCGGGCGCTGACCGCCGGTGAGCGCCGTGGCGTTCGGCGCGAGCTGCCGGGGCGCCGGGTCGACCTCCTGCTTGAGCTCCAGGATCCGGTCGTCGGACGCCGCGGTCGTGTCGCCCTCGACGAGCACGTACCAGCGGAACCGGCCGAGGCTGCCGGTGCCCGCGCCGGTCCGCCGCCGCACGTCCTTCACGACGGCTTCGGACGCCTTGAGCGGCTTGCCCGCGGTGGTCCGGTAGGCCGCGACCGCGTCGACGAGCTGGGTGCGCGTCGCCGCGGACACCGTCTGCAGCTGCGGGTCGCTCTTGAAGTGGCCGCCGGTGGTCCACTTCGCCAGCAGGTCGGCGCGCTTGTCACCCGCGGCGTCGTCGATCAGGTCCCCGACCAGGTCGGAGGTGTTGCCCGACGTCAGCCGCCAGCTCGCTTCGTCGTTCGTCCCGTGGAACTTCCCGATCCACTGGGCGTACTCGGCGACGAACGTGTCGACGTCGGCGGCGATCTGGCTCGCGCCGCGGCCGTCCGCCCGGCCGGCCAGCACGATCGAGACGGCTTCGCGGCGCAGCTCCCACGTCCACGACCCGCGCCAGGCGTCGTCGGTGTCGTTCGGCGCGAACTGCTCTTCGGTGTCGGCCCCGCGGTCGGCGCCGGTGTTCTCCAGGTGCGCGTCGCCGGTCAGCCACACGTCACCGCCCGCCGTCGCGTACGCCGACGGCGGCAGTTCCCCCAGGTCGCGGTAGTAGAGCGGCGACGTGCCCCGGAAGAACGCCCACGCGCTCGACGCCAGCGCCTGCGTCCGCAGCGTGAGCTCGTCGTCGGTCGCGCCGGCGTCGAGGACGTGCAGCGCGTGGTCCCGGTCGTAGATCACCGCCACCGGGTCCCGGCTCAGGCCGGCCGCCTCCCCGGGCGCGGCGGTGGCGAACAGCGTGACAACGACCAGGATCCCCACAGTGGTTCGGCGCATTCCCCCAGGTATACCGGCGAAAAGTGAGCGGGAGTCAGCGCGCGGTCAACGTCAGGGCGAACGTGTTGCCCCCGCCCTGGACCAGCGAGCTCAGGTAAGCGGTGAACGCACCGCAGCCGGTCAGCGGCGGGATCGCGTACGTCCCGGTGACCGGGCCCCCGGTGGCCAGGGCGAAGCCGGTGCCGGTCCGCAGGTCGACCGGGACCGGCGCGCTCGCCCGGCAGCCCGCGTCGGCGACCGGCAGCCCGAACAGCGTCACCTGCGGCAAGGCCAGCGCGAACGCCGAGTGCGCGACGAACCCGCCGCCGCGGAGCTCGCCGGTCTGCGGGCCGTCCGCGGTGAACTGCAGGTCCGCGCGGCCGGGCACGAACCCGAACGCCTTGAAGTCCGCGCCGGTCCTGTCGAACGTGGTCCCGAACTCCGGGCCGGCCGCGAGCGACCCGGTGAGCGGCGCGGTCGCGTTCAGCGTCTTCAGCGCCGTCGACCCCGCCACGGCGTAGCGGTGCTGGGTCTGCGTGCTGCCGAGGTCGAAGCCGATCAGCACCGGGTCCTGGCCGGGGTCGAGCGTGCACTCGGAGGTGAACGAGCCCAGCCCGGTGGACGAGCCGTCCGCCTTCTTCGGCGTCAGCCGGGTGCTGAAGTCCCCGATCGTCAGCGTCGTCTTCCCCGCGTTCGGCAGCTGGACCGGCGGGACCGAACCGGACGCCTGCGTGGTGAACGCCCCCGACGGCGGCACCGGCGTCTTCGCCACCGTCAGCGGGAGGCTCAGCGGCAGCGTCAGCGGGCCGTTGGCCAGCGTCACCCCTGCGGACGCCGTCCCTTCGATGCTCGCCGCGCCGACCAGGGCCAGGCCGCGGGTGGACTTGTCCGGCACGGTCACCGAGACCGCGAGGTCCGCCGTCGTGAACGTCCCGCCCGGTGCCGCGGGCACTTCGAACGCCGCCTTGACCTCCACGGCCAGCTGCTGCCTGCCGATCAACGGGAACGGGCAGGTGAAGCTCAGCTTCTTGTCGATCGGCGTCGACGCCGCCGCGGGTGCGACGACGGTGAGGGCGAGCACGCAGGCGGCGAGCAACGACCGGGCGATCCGCACGGGCGCTCCCTTCCTCGAGTGTTCCGGGGGGGTGGCACCGGCCCCCGCCGCGGCACGGTCGGCGCGCAGCGGGGGCCGGCAGATCAGGTCACTTCTTGGCGAGGGTCAGGTTCAGCGAGTTGCCGTCGCTCTTGGCGAAGGCGCTGATGATGTCGTTGAACGAGCCGCAGTTCTGCAGCGCGGACAGCGAGTAGGTGCCCGACAACTTGCCGCCCTTGAGCAGGTCGAAGTCGGGACCGGTGGTCATCTCGCTGGTCGACGGGCTGACCGTGCCGCACTTCGGGTCGGTGCTGATCGGGATGCCGAACAGGTTGACCGTGGTGAGGAACGTGTCGAACTTGATGTGCGCCTTGAAGCCGGTGCCCACCAGCTCGCCGGTCTGCGGGCCGTTCTGCACGACCTTGACGTCCGAGCTGCCCTGCAGGAAACCGAACAGCTTGAAGTCGGTGTGCGTCGGGTTCAGCTGCAGGTTGCCGGTGAACGTCTTGGCCGACAGGTTGACGTCGGCGTCGAACGACCCGGTGATCGGCGCGGTGCTGCCGAGCGACTTCAGCGCGGTCTGCCCGGTGATGCCGAAGGAGTACTTGATGCCCCCGCCCGGCGGCGTGGTGGTGGGCGGGGTCGTCACCGGCGGTGTGGTCGTCGGCGGCGTGGTGACCGGCGGGGTCGTGGTGGGCGGTGTCGTCGTCCCGCCACCGCCGTTGATGGTGATCGTGGCCAGGGTGTTGTTCTGGCCGCTGTCCTGCGTGCAGGGCGCGTCGATCGTGCCGTCCGGCGTGATGCCGGTGACCGAGCCGTCGGCCTTGCGCGGGGTGACCTTGAGGTTCAGGTCGCCCACGGTGATCTTCGCCTGGCCGGCCTGGGTGAACGTCAGCGACGGCGTCTTGCCCGCCGCGTTGATGTTCATCTCACCGGACGCCGGGATGTTCGTCTTGTCCAGCGTGATCGGCACGCTGACCGGCAGGTTGAGGCTCGGCGCGGCGACGGTCGCGCTCGCGGTGGCGGTGCCTTCCAGCGTCGTGGCGCCGATCAGGCTCAGGCCGCTGACGGTGTCGGCGTTGATGGTGGACACGGCCTTGATGTCGAACGCGCCGGTCGGCTGCCCGGTGTTCACCGTGGTCGGCAGGTCGGTGTTGATCACCACCTTCAGCGACTGGGAACCCACCAGCGGGAAGGTGCAGTGGTAGTTCAGCGTCAGCGAAATCGGGTCGGCGGCGCTGGCCTGCGCCCCGACGACGAGCGCGGTGGCGACGAGCCCGACCGCACCCACGGCCGCGGCGGCCGCGACCGTCTTCTTCTTGCCTCTTGGGTGACTCACGATGGTCCTTCCGTGTATCAACAGTGATACGAAACGGCGGCGCAATCATTGAAAGACTCAGCTTGCAATCGCGGCCGGACCGTAAGCTAACGAGCGCCGGTGGCGCCGATCAAGGCCTTTCGGTAAAAAGGCCACACGGACACCGCAAATTGTCACACCGGCACGCCAGACCCCCCGGTTTCCTAGCAGGGCAGGGAAGGTTTCCCCAGTACAGCGGCACATGCGAACCGCTGATGCGCGTGACAAATCCCGCCGCCGGAACGTTGACGCACGTGCCAACGACCCATTCTCTTCTTGCCCGCCCGCTTCCGCGCCGCGTAGCTTCGAAACCCATGAAAAGAATGCACAGCGCGGTGCTGGTGATGTCGGCGGCCGCGCTTCTGTCGTGCGCCGCGTGCGCTTCGGACACCCCGCCCGACCCGGGCCGGCACGCCGATCCCGCGGCGCTCGCCTGGGTCGAGAAGGTGTGCACCGGCGTGGCCGCGGGCTCGGCGAAGCTGTCCCAGCCGCCCGCCGTCGACGACGCCGACCCGGGGAAGACCCGGGACGCGATGGTGGACTTCCTGGGCCGCCTGGGCTCGGCCCTCGACGACATGGCGGGCGGCCTGCGCGGCGCCGGCGTCCCGCCTGTCCCGGATGGACAGTCCGTTGTGGACAAGGCGACCGGCAACCTCGCCGAGACGAAGACCAAGCTCGCCGAGACCAGGACCAGGATGGAGCAGGCGAAGGTGACCGACCAGCCCAGCCTGCGCAAGGTCATCGCCGAGGCCGACTCGACCATGGGGCAGCTGGCCGACCCGGAGGGCCCGATCAAGGACCTCAAGGCGAATCCCGAGCTGAACCTGGCCTTCAGCGAGTCCGCGACCTGCAAGCGCGTCTACGGGATCGGCGCGTGACCGCCCGCCGCGTGCTCGCCACGCTGGTGGCGCTGGTCCTGGCCACGGTCTCCGCACCGGCGGTGGCCGTCGCCGCGCCCGCCCCCCTCGACGACACCTTCTACGTGCCGCCGTCCCCCTTGCCGGCGGGCCGGCCGGGTGACGTCATCCGGTGGCGGCCGTCGAACGCCGGCCCCCGGCACGCGTCCGTCGACGCCTGGCAGGTGATGTACCTGTCGACGAACGCGCTCGGGCAGCCCGACGCCGTCACCGGCACGGTGCTGGTGCCGAAGACCGCCGACCGCGCGACGGCGCCGATCGTCGCGTTCGCGCCGGGCACGCACGGCCCGGCGTTCGCCTGCACGCCGTCGAAGATGATCGACATCGGCGCCTTCTACGAGCAGCCCGGGCTCGACGACCTGCTCGACGCGGGGTACGCCGTCGCCGTCCCGGACTACGAGGGGTACCAGCCGACGCCGAAGACGACGTACGTCGTGGGCCGCTCCGAAGGCCCCGCGGTGATCGACGCGGTCCGCGCGGCCCAGCGGCTCGGCGCGGCCGGGCTGTCGGCGTCGGCGAAGATCGTCTTCCGCGGGTACTCCCAGGGTGGCGGCGCCGCGGCGTGGGCGGGTGAGCTACAGCCGACGTACGCGCCGGAGCTGAACCTCGTCGGCGTCGCGGCCGGTGGCGTACCGGCCGACCTGGTGCAGGTGACGCTGCAGCTCGACGGCAAGTTCGGCTTCGGCGTGTTCGCCTACGCGCTGCTGGGCCTCGATCAGGCGTACCCGGAGCTGCAGCTGGACTCGTTCCTCAGCGACAACGGGCGCGCGAAGCTGGCCGAAATGAGGCAGAGCGCGTGCACGTTCGAGCTGCTCACGACGTACGCGAACCAGAAGATCGCGGACTACACGACCGGACCGGGCTACATCAAGCCCGCGTGGGTGGCGCGGCTGAACGAGAACAAGCTCGGCGGCACCCCGCCGCGGGTCCCGGTGTTCCTCTACCACGCGACCGGCGACCAGCTGGTGCAGTTCGCGCAGGCCGACAGCCTGCACAAGGCGTACTGCGCGGCCGGCATCCAGGAGACGTGGAAGACCTACGACACCGACCACATCACGCTCGTCTACACCGGCAACGCCGACGTCCTGGCCTTCGTGAAGGACCGGATCGCCGGGAAGCCGGCCACGGCGAGCTGCTGATCAGCGGTTCCGGCCGCCGCGGGGGTGCTGCTGCTGCCACGAGCTCATCACCGAGCTGACGTACTCGCGCCACTGGTCTTCCGGCGACGCCGAGGTCGAGGTCGGCCCGTCGGCGGGTGCGGGCTTGCGCCCGGCACCGGCCGGCGCGCTGGTGGTCTCGGCCGTGGAGTGCCGGACCTTGGCGGTGAGCGGCGCCGGCGCGGCCGAGGCGCTCATGGTCTCGACGGCTTCGCTGGAGGTCGGCGGCGGCAGGACCGGAGCGGCCGCGCCGGGCGGCGGCACGGCGGTGCCGCCCACCTGGTGCGGCTGGAGCAGCACGACGGCGGCCAGCCCGAGCCCGACGGCCGCGCCGGCGGCGAGGACGTACGGCTTCGCGCGGCGGGACCGGTCGGCGGGCGGCGCCTCCTGCGGGCGGCCGTCCTCGTCCGGTTCGCCGTCGGCCAGCTCGGCGTCGAGCACGGCCAGCGGATCGGGGGTGGGATCGGGTTCGGTGGCCGCCGCTTCTTCGGCGAGCTTCGCGTCGAGTTCACCGCGGATCATCAGCGGCTTCGTCTGCGAAAGGTTCACCAGCTCGGCGACCGAGGGCAGCTCGCCCTCACCGCCTGTGCGTGCCATCGAAAACCTCCACCCGTTCGGCGTCACCTGGAGGAACTATGCCCGAGCCGCGAGAGCTGCTCCGCTTCGCCGTCGTCGGCCTGGCTGCGTACGCGGTCACACTACTGGGCGACTACAGCCTGAAGCTCACCGTGTGCCGTGAGAAGCCGGTGACGGCCCTCGCGATCGCCACGGTCGTGTCGACGGCGTTCGCGTACCTGCTGTCCCGCCGCTGGTCGTTCGTCTCGCGCGGCGGCCACCGGCGGCTGTGGGAGGCGACGCTGTTCTTCGCGGTCAACGCGGGCGCGGTGGCGGTGAACCTGGTGCCGGCGCTGGTGTCGCGGTACGTGCTGCACCTGTCGGTGCCGCACGTGGACTACCTGACGCAGGAGGTCGCGGACTTCGTCGCCGGCATGCTGCTCGGCACGCTGGCGGGGACGGCGTTCCGCTGGTTCGGCTACCGGCGGTGGGTGTTCCCGTCAGCGCCACCAGTTCGCGTCGCCGAGGGTGGTGAAGCCGAGCTTGTCGTAGAGCGGCCGCCCGGACCGCGAAGCGGTCAGCGTGACGGGCAGGTCGTCGAAGTGCCGTAGCACGGCGTGCATCAGCGCGCGCCCGACGCCCTGGGAGCGGTGTTCGGGGAGGGTGGTCACCCAGTAGACGCCGCCGACGCCGCCGTGGGCCATGGTGAGGCAGGCGCCCTGGGTGCCCTTGCGGAAGAACGCGGTGGCCTGGTGGAGCAGGGCGTCGGGGAAGACGTCACCGGGGCGGTGGGGCTGGAACTCCTCCAGCGGGAAGCCGCGGACGATCATGTCTTCGACTTCGGCCAGGTCAGCGGCGGTCTCGACCCGCTCGACGCCGTCCGGGGCCGGAACCGGCCGGGGCTCGCGGACCATCACCGGCAGCTGCCCGGCGGTCATCCCGAGGTCCGTCAGGTCGAGCACCCGGAAGGGATCCTCCACGACGACGGCCCGGCCGTCCTCCCGGCGCTTCCCGGCGAGCTCGGTCAGCTCCTTGACGGCGGTGGCGTCGGGCGTGGCGGTCTTGAGCATGATCCGGAACCGGCGGCCGTCGATGACGGCGAAGGCGGGGTGGTCATCGACGTGGTCCCCGCGGGCGCGGGCGAGAGTGCTCCACATGGCGACAGCGTTGTCGGAGGCTTGGCGCAGGCGCTCGGTGAGCAGTCCGGTCATGCCGGCAGCCTAGAGCCGCCACGCACCCCCGCCCCGCGTGTCGACCCTCCAGACACGCGAGTCGACCCTCCAAACACGCGAGTCGACTCCCCAGACACGCGAGTCGACCGTCCAGGCACGGGCCTGGGTCGGTCAGCCGAGGTCCGGCAGCGCCCGTTCCGCCAGCAACGCCAGCTCCAGCCGCAGGCGCTCGGCCGGGTCGTCCAGCCGCTCCCCGAACAACTCGCCCAGCTTCTTCAGCCGCGCGCGAACCGTCTGCGGGTGCAGGTCGAGCAGCCGCCCCAGCTCGGGCGCGCTGCCGCGGGTCCGGACCAGCGCCAGCAGCGTCTCCGCCAGCTGTTCCCGCCGCCGCTCGGGCAGCCCCGCCAGCGGCTCGAGCGTCGTCGAGGCCAGCTGGCCCACCAGGAACTCGTCCGCGAGCAGCAGCAGCGTCGTCACGTGGTCGCGGCACCAAATCACCGGGCCCGGCGCGTCCAGCAACCCTCGGGCGGCCAGGTCGACCGCGCGGCGGGCGACGCGGAACGACTCCGGCGCCTCCGCCGGCGGGACCAGCGGGCCGACCGCCGCGGTCCAGCCCGGGGGCAGGCCCGTCAGGCCGATCAGGTCCACGTCCGGGGCCGGGGTCAGCGCCGCCGGCGGGTCGCCGGCCGGGTCCGCCGGGACGTGCTCGGGCAGCAGCCCGGGCGGGAATTCCGGGGCGCCGGGTAGCGCGCGGAAAGCCACCGCCGCCACCCGCTCGGGCACCGGCAGCCCGGACACCGCGATCAGACCGTCCACTTCAGCCGGTGTGCGGCCGCCGAGCAGCGCGCGCAGCAGCCGGCGGTGCCGTTCGCCCGTGCCGGACACCGCGGCCTCGGCCGCGCTGTACCCCTCCGCGACGGCCGCCATCGACGTCTCGACGTCGGCGAACATCCCCTCGGCCGCGCCGTACAGGACGTCACCGGACAGACCCGCTTCCCGCGCGATGTCGGCGATCCACCGCCAGGTGACCCGGCTCGACACGCGCACGGCCGCCTGCACGGCTTCGCGGCTGAGACCACTGTGGAACGCGTCGCGCCCGTGGCCGCGGAAGCCGGCCAGCCGGTCGGCCTGCCACAGCGCGGGCGTGCCGACGCGGTCGACGTCCCGCTCGATCCCGCGCCGCGCCAGCTCGATCGCGGTCGCGCGGCCGGGGTTCTCGGTGAATCTCGCGGAATATTCCGGAATCTCGGCGGCGATCGCGTCGACGCAGGCCCGGGCGATCTCCGGGATCCGCGGGCGCACCGCGTCACCGAGCTCGTGCGGCAGCCGGGACCACACGGAACTGTCCGAGGTAGCGGAACCACGCATGGGGAATTCAGTCCTCCACTGGAATGGGCTCCTCGGAAATACTGACACGGAGCGTAGAACGCGCACCCGTCCGTGTCAAAAGGACGTGTGAGCGTCACCCTTTCCGGGAACCGGTCGTTGATTTTTCAGTGACACATGCGTCGGATACGCTCGGCGCACACTCGCACTCGAAGGGGGATTGGTGGTCGAGTACCGCAGCTTTCGCCTGCTGGCCTCGCTGCCGCGCGCGCTCGGGGCGGGCCTGCGCCCGCACATCGGGCACGCGGCGGCCTCGATGATCCAGGAGGTGCAGCGCACGGTGCCGGCCTACGGCCAGCCGCTCAAGGGCGTGTTCGGCAAGGTCCTGGTGAAGAGCGTCGAGTTCGCGGTGCAGCACTGCATCGATTCGATGGGCGAGCCGGCACTGCCCCACGAGCACTGGATCGAGTTCTACCGCGGCCGCGGCCGGGTCGAGTTCACCGAGGGCCGCAACCTCGACGCGCTGCAGGACAGCGCCACGATCGGGGCCCGGGTGGCCTGGCGCGCGATGCACCCGGCGGTGGTCGCGGCCGGCGTCGACCCGGCCGTCATCTCGGTCGCCGCGGAGGCCATCTTCGCCTACGTCGACGAGCTGTGCGCCACCGCGATCGAGGGGTACCAGCAGGCGCAGGCCGAGGCCGAGGGTGCCGTCCCGGTCCGGCGGAGGCGGCTGCTGGAGCTGATCGCGGGCGCCCCGGAGGGGGCGGCGAGCAGCATCGCGGGGCTGGCGGGCGGCGCGGGCTGGCCCCTGCCGGAGACGGCGGCGATGGTGGCCCTCGAGCGCGGCCCCGACGCGGCGGACTTCCCGGCGGACCTGCTCGGCGACGGCGTCCTGGCCGACCTCGACGGGCCCGAGCCGTACCTGCTGACCAGCGACCCGGACGCGGACCTGGCGCCCCTGACGTCGAAGCTCGACGGCTGGCGCGCGGCGGTGTCGCCGACGGTCCCGCTGGCCGACGCCCCGGCGGCCCTGCGCACGGCCCGGCGGGCGCTGCTGTTGTCGGGCCCGGACGTCCCGGGCCCGATCATCTGGTGCCGCGACCACCTGGCGACGCTCTGGCTCCTGGCCGAGGACTTCCTGGCGGCCGAGCTGGCCCGGCAGAGCCTGGACCCGTTCGCCTCGCTGAGCGAAAAGCAGCGGGAAAGGCTGAGCGAGACCCTGCTGGCCTGGCTGGAGACGCGCGGAGGCGCGCCGGAGATCGCCCAACGGCTGGGGGTGCACCCGCAGACGGTCCGCAATCGCCTGCGCCAGCTGGAAGAGCTGTTCGGAGATCGGTTGAAGGACGCCGACGACCGCCTGGGCATGCAGCTGGCGTTGCGGGCGCAGAGGCTGATGCGCGCCCACCGGCCCCCGGAGGCCTGACCGGCCTTCGGTGCGGAGAAAGTTGTGGACAACTCCGGGTGCGGCCCGAGCGCGGGACCGGAATTGTCAGTGGCCGCGAGTAACGTTGAAACCGGGGGTCCCCCAAGCGGCGGGGAGCTTCGACGCGTCCGGAGATCCGGCGCGGCGAGGCCCGTGCCCCGCAGCGCTCACCATCCGGTCCAGCGTGCGCACCGGCATCGGCAGCACCCGGCGCCACGGGCGGCGGCCGGGCCACCTGCGCGGCAGCCCCTGGTGAACGAAATGGAAACTCGCGCGGCAGGACATCAGCGCGTCCGGTGCGTCATTGCGACCATGTCTCCGAGGATTACCGGATACCGCCGGAATGTCGATACGCATTCCCGGTGACGCCGCGAAAACCCGTACGCGCCGCCGCTTTTCCGCAATCGTTCTTGTCACGCCGGTCCGTGATTCCCCGGTGGTGGCGTTCACCACATCCGCGGCAGCGGTCGGATGCCCTAATTTCGGGTCCGCGAGAAAGGGCGTCCATGACCGTCAAGACCCTCACCCTGCACGGCAGGAGCATCCGGCTGCACGAGCAGCTGCCGCCGGCGGATCCCCGCGACGAAGCGGTCGTGCTGCTGCACGGGATCGCCGGCAGCGCGGAAACCTGGGCGCCGGTGCTGGCCCGGTGCGCCACGCTCGGCCGCCGCGTGCTGGCGCTCGACCTACCCGGCCACGGCGAATCCGAGGCACCCCGCGCCGACTACGGACTGGGCGCCATGGCCAGCACCGTGCGGGACGTGCTGGCCGTGTCCGGCGTGCGGCACGCGACCGTCGTCGGGCACTCGCTCGGCGGGGGCATCGCGCTGCAGTTCGCCTACCAGTTCCCGGAAATGTGCGACCGCCTCGTCCTGGTGAGCAGCGCCGGCCTCGGCCCGGAGGTGAGCCCGGTGCTGCGGGCCGCGGCCCTGCCCGGCGCACCGGCCACAATGGCCCTCGCGGTCAACCGGGTGACGCTCGCGATCGCGCGGGCGGCCGCCCGGCTCGGACGGCGGCTCGGCGGGTCGTTGAAAACTGAAACACGGGAACTGGTCAGGCATTTCGCCTCGCTGGCCGACCCCGCGCGGCGGCGGGCGTTCCTGTTCATCGCGCGCAGCCTGATCGACCTGCGCGGCCAGCGCGCGAGCGCCGTCGACAAGCTCTACCTCGCCGAAGCCGTGCCGGTGCTGCTGGTCTGGGGCGCGCGCGATCCGCTCATCCCGGTGGCGCACGGCCGCCGGACGGCCGCCCTGCTGCCGGACAGCCGCTTGACCGTGCTGGAAAACGTGAAACACTTTCCGCACGTGGCCGAGCCGGATCGCTTCTGCGCGCTGCTGAACGAGTTCCTCACCGAGACCGCGCCCGCCCGGCTGACTCTCGACGACGTCGTCACGCGTCTGACAACCCCGGAACCGCCCGCCTGAAAAGTTGTCACGCGCGCACCACTCGGCCGCGCCGGAAGTGTCACCTCCTCTCGCGGCGTTCCACCCGTTCGGGTGTAGTCCGGACGGGTTACCGCAAAGTCAGCGAACAACCCGTTGACAGTGCCGTTCGCGCGAAATTATGTTGCCTGAGCCACAAAAACCGGATCGGCGTTCCCGCCGACGAGGCCGATTTTGTTGCCAGCAAGGATAAAACACATGACCGACGTGGACACCGGAGTCTCCGCCCCCGTCCTGCGGGCCGGGCGGCCGAGCCCCGGCGAGCGCACTTCCGGACCGGCCTACCGGCAGCAGTCCGTGTCGGCCGACCGGCCCCGCCCCGCCTACCCGCCCGCGCCGCGCACCCCGGCGGATCCCCGGCCCGGCCGGGCTTCCGGCGCGATCGGGCTGTGGGCGTCCCTGCCCCGCGAGCTGGCGATCCGGTTCAAGCCGAGGGTCGACCCGCTCGCCCGCGCCATCCTGCAGGAGGTGCAGCGGGCGGTGCCCGAGTACCGCCAGCCGCTGGAAGGCGCGTTCGGGCACATCATCACGCAGGGTGTCCGGCAGTCGATCATCCAGTGCCTCGACAGTGTCGGCACCCCCGGTGCCGTGCCGCTCGAGACGTGGACGACCGTGTTCCGCAACCTCGGCAAGATCGAGTTCAACGAGGGCCGCAGCCTCGACTGCCTGCAGACCGCCTACCGGGTCGGCGGACGCGTCGCGTGGCGGCACATCAGCGAGTTCGGGCAGGCCACCGGCGTCTCCGCGGATACGCTGTGCACCAGCGCCGAGGCCATTTTCGCCTACGTCGACGAGATCTCGGCGCTCTCGATCGAGGGCTACACGGCGGCGCAGACGCGTGCGGCCGGCACCCGCGCTCGCCGCCGGAGACGGCTCCTGGAACTGCTGCTCGCCGACCCGCCGTCCGCGCCGCAGACCATCACCGCGCAGGCGGCCACGGCGCAGTGGCCGCTGCCGGCCGAAGTCACCGTCGTCGCCCTCGAACCCCGCGCCGACCAGCACAGCCTGGCCGCGCCGGACCTGCATTCCGACGTCCTCGTCGACCTCGAGGGCAGCGAGCCCTGCCTGGTCACCGGCGCCCCGGAGAAGCACCTGCGGAACCTCGCCGAGCGGCTGCCGGGCTGGCGCGCGGTGATCGGCCCGACCGTGCGGCTCACCGACGCGCCGCGCTCGCTACTCTGGGCGCGTCGCACGCTGAAGCTCGTCCAGCGCGGCGTGCTGCCGGACGCGCCGGTGACGCGCTGCACCGACCACCTCTCCACGCTGTGGCTGCTCGCCGACGAATTCCTCGTCCGCGAACTGTGCGCGCGCAGCCTGCGGCCGTTCGAGAACCTCACGCCGAAGCAGCGGGCACGGCTCGGCGAGACGCTGCTGATCTGGCTGCAGTCGCGCGGCAGCGCGCCCGAAATCGCGAAGAAGCTGAAGGTGCACCCGCAGACCGTCCGGTACCGCATGCACCAGCTCATCGATCTGTTCGGCGACCGCCTCGACAACGCCGACGACCGGCTCGACATGGAAATCGCGCTGCGCGCGGAGGCTCTCCTCGGTTCCTGACTCCTCTTCCACAATGGGGTGGGCGATGACGGGACCGCCCGTCGAAACGAACTTCGGACCGATGCTCGGCGGCGACGGCCGGCCGGGACAGCTGTGGGCGATGCTGCCCCGCGAGCTGGCCGCGGTGTTCCGGCCGCGGTTGCTGGACGTCGCCGACGAGGTGCTGCGCGAGATCCAGCGGACCATCCCGGACTACGCGCGGCCCCTCGACGGGGCGTTCGGCAAGGCGCTGCGGGCCGGCGTCCAGGCGGCGATCCTGCAGTTCATCGACCGGATCGCGGCGTCGGGACCGCTGCCGGAGGAGCGGCGGAAGGTGTTCGTCGGGCTCGGCGTGCACGAGCTCGCGCAGGGCCGCAACCTCGACGTCCTGCAGGCTGCGTACCGGGTCGGCGCGCGGGTGACGTGGCGGCGGATGGCGGAGGTGGGAACGCGGGCCGGCGTGCCGTCGGCGACGCTGTGCCTGCTCGCCGAGGCGATCTTCGCCTACATCGACGAGCTGTCCGCGCTGTCGATCGAAGGGCACGCGGCGGCCCAGGCGCGGGCGGCGGGCGCGTTGGAACGACGTCGGCGCCGGCTGCTGGACCTGCTGCTGGCGGACCCGCCGTCGCCGTCACGGACGGTGCAGGAGGCGGCGACGGCGGCGGAGTGGCCGTTGCCGCACCGGCTCGTCGCGGTGGCGCTGGACGGCCCCGTCGACGTCACCGGGCTGGGCGCACTGGAGGACCTCGAAGACGGCACCCCGCGGCTGCTGCTGCCGGCCCCGGCCGACCGACGCGCGCTGACGGCGGCCCTGGCCGGCCGCCGGGCGGCGGTGGGCCCGCCGGCCCCGCCGCGGCAGGCCGGCCGCTCGCTGGCGACGGCGCAGGAGGCGTTGCGTCTCGTGGGCGACGTCCTGCCGGACGAGCCGCTGACCTGGTGCGAAGACCACCTCGCGACGTTGTGGCTGCGCAAGGAGCCGTTCCTGGTGACGGAGGTGTCCCGCCGCCGCCTGGCCCCGCTGACGGCGTTGACCCCGAAGCAGTACAACCGCCTGGCCGGAACGTTGCTCGCGTGGCTGGAGACCTGCGGCAACGTCCGCGAAGTCGCCGACCGCCTCGCGATCCACCCCCAGACGGTCCGCGCCCGCGCCCAGGAGCTGGAAACCCTCTTCGCCGACAGCCTCCGCAACCCGGACGACCGCTTCGAGATGATCCTCGCCCTCCGCGCCACCCTCCCCTGACTCCGTGTCGACCCCTCAATCACGAGTGTCGACCCTTCAATCACGCATGATGCCCTCCCCATCACGCCCGAAGCCCCTTGCCGCCCGGACAGCCCGGGGGGCTGTCCCGTGATCGGTGTTTCCGGCGTTGTTGATCAGTAGGTTTCGGCTCCCGGCCAGCGGTCACCGAAGGTGATGGCGAAGGCGTTGATCACGGGTTTCCAGCGCATCGTCCATCGGGCGCG
>JAEBES010000007.1:0-517746 GCA_049998155.1 Amycolatopsis sp. cmx-13-12
CACAACCGCTTCACACCGAAGGCGGTGCGGTGTTCGGAGATGAACCGGTAGCGGTAGATCATCGATCCATCTCGCGCGCAAAATAGGCGGCCGCTTTCCGCAGGATCTCCTTCTCTTTCTCCAGCTCGGCGACCCTTTTACGCAACCGTTGCAGCTCCTGGTCCTCGTCCGGATCCACCGGCGGGCCAGCCTCAGCCTCCTGCTTGGCGGTGTTCACCCACGAGCGCAGGGTCTCGTGGTTGACCCCCAGCTCCCGGGCGATCTGCCGCAACGGCCGATCACTCGAGTTCACCAACTCGACCGCGTCACGACGGAACTGCTCCGGATACTTTGACCTGCGGGACATCGGGACATCCTCTCTCCAGACCAGTGTCTGGAATCAAGGTGTCCGGCCCCAGGGGGCAACTCCACACGCGTGACTGGGCGGGCATCACGCGCGATCGGGTGATCGGCGCGGCGAAACTGTCGGTGCCTGCCGGTAGAGTCGGAAACGGGGGGGCGCCCCCACGCGCGCGGGTTGTCAGGCGTCGGGGGTTTGGGCGTACTTCTCGCGCAGGCGGGCTTCGACCTCCGCGTCGGTCTCCGGGGCCGGCTCGGACTCGGCCATGGCCTTCAGGCGCTTGTCCGACCTGCGGACCGCCCACACGACCACCAGCAGGCCCAGCGCGTACAGCGGGTAGCCCATCGCGATCTTCGCGAAGGCCAGCCAGCCCGTGTAGTCCTCCTGGTAGAGCCACCGCTGCACCACGAACCGCGCCGCGAAGATCGCCGCCATGGCCAGCGTGGCGATGTCGTAGCCGTAGCGGGACGGCTTGTCCCGGCGCCACTCCTGGCCCGTGCCGTTGAGCATGTTCCAGACCACGCCCGCGATCGGCCAGCGGACCACCACCGACAGCACGAAGATGCCGCAGTAGACCAGGCTCGCGTAGATCCCGAACAGGAAGAACCCCTTCGCCGACCCCGTGCGGTAGGCGATGAACGCCGCGATCGCGACGCCGAAGAAGCCGGAGATCGCCGGCTGCAGGGGCTCCTTGCGGACCAGGCGCAGCACCGTGATGGCCACGGCGCTGCCGATCGACGTCCAGATGGCCGCGGTCAGGCCGAAGAACGAGTTCGCCAGCACGAAGACGATCACCGGCACCGACGAGTAGATCAGGCCGGACACCCCGCCCATCTGCTCGAGCAGGGTCGGCTGCGGCTCTTCGCCGTCGGTCTTCTTCTCGCTCGGGGCGGGTTCAGTCACGATGGGTGATCAACTCACTGGGCTCTGGAGCTCGTAATAGGGGTTGTACAGCACCTTCTGGCCGTCACGCTCGGCCATCCGGCCGCGCACCTTGATCGTCCGGCCAGGCTCGATGCCCGGGATCCGGCGGCGGCCGAGCCAGATTAGCGTCACGCCCTGTGTTCCGTCGAACAACTCGGCCTCCAGCGTGGCGGCCTCGTTGGTCGGGCAGAGCTCGACGCTGCGGAGCCGCCCCATCACGGTGACCTCTTCGCCCGAGCGGCAGTCGCAGGCCCGCTGCGCCCCCTCGGCGCCCGACCTCATCGACATCTCGTCGGCGTCGAGATCCTCGACATCGCTGGTCAGCTTGCGTACCAGCCGGCTGAAGTAGCCGCCGTCTTTGGCGGACATAGGTGCTCCTGTGCTCCGGGGCCCCCGACAAACTGCTTGCGGCCCGTGCGATTCCAGCGTACTGCGGTCCCCGCCAGGGAAACGCCTTTGCGCAAAGATCGCAACGTGACGTCCGCAATCAGAGTTCCCGCCGCGGTGCTGCTGCCCGGCACCGGCTCGGACGAGGTGTTCGTCCGGGCCGTCTTCGAACGGCCCCTGCGCGCCCTCGGTGTCCCGCTCATCGCGCCACCCCCGCCCCCCGGCGCGGCGCTCGCCGACGGCTACCTGGCGACCCTCGACGCGCTGGCGGACGAACACGGCGAACTGCTCGTAGGCGGCATTTCGTTCGGCGCCCACCTGGCCGCGGAGTGGGCCGTGCGCAACCAGGCCCGTTGCGGGGGCCTACTGGCCGCGCTCCCGGCCTGGAACGGCGTCCCGGGCCCGGCACCCGCCTCGCAGGCCGCGACGCTGACGGCGGATCTGGTGGCCGCTTCCGGCGTCGACGCGGCGCTGGCGCAGACCGAAGGCAGCCCGGGGTGGCTGCGGGCGGAACTGGACCGGGCGTGGCGGCGGCACGGCGACGGGCTGGCGGACGGCCTGCGCGTCGCGGCCGGCCGGCCCTCCCCCACCCTCGCCGAGCTGGCGGCGCTGGCCGTCCCGGCCGGGATCGGCACGTGCACCGACGACCCGATCCACCCGACGAAAGTCGCGTCGGAGTGGGCGAGCGCACTCCGACGCGCGGCCCTCGGCGAGACGACGCTCACGGCGCTGGGCACCGACCGCGAATCACTCGGCCGGGCGACCGTCCTCGCGTTCCTGCGGGCCCTGAAGACGCGCGGAAGGGCGCCCTCACCTCGGTGAGGGCGCCCTTCCGGAGCGGGTCAGCCCTGTTGCTGCTGGGCCGCGATGTGCTCGGCGACCGCCTCGGGCAGCGTGATGGTCAGCGGGGTCCGGACCGGCATCGGGGCGTCACCGCGGTCGACGATCGTCCGCCGGACGATCTCGCGCAGCACCTCGACGGCCGCCGCGGCCTCCGACTGGGGGCCGGCGATGACGCCGCGCAACATCCAGCGGGGCCGGTCGACGCCGACGAAGCGCAGGGCGACGTCGCCGATGATGGCCGAGATCTCCAGGCCCCAGACGCCGCGGCCGATGGTCACCTTGGCGCCGTCGGACCGCAGCTGGTCGGCCAGCTCGGAGCTGACCTCCCGCCACAGGCCGCCCGAGCGCGGCGCGGCGTACGCGCTGACCGTGATCTGGCCCTGCTCGGTGACGACGTGCACGGCGCGCACGCCCCCGGCCTCCGGGTCCATCTCGACCTGGACCTGGGAGCCGTCGGGCACCGGCACCTTCACCGAGCCGAGGTCGATCCGCGGGATGCCGTCGTCGTCGAAGTCCGCGACGTCGAACGGGCCGTCGGAAACGTCCGAAAGCTCCGATTCTTCGTCGTACGCCTCGTCCTCGAAAGTGTCGTCGGCCTCGGGCGCGGCGTGCCGTCCGGCGGACCCGCCCTCGGTCCGCCGCTTGCGTCCGAAAATCCCCACTACTTCTCCGTTCCTTCCCCCGTGGCGGCGCTCGCGGCGAGCGCCGGTGCTCCCAGTGTGGCGTGTCCACCCGTGGAGCCGTAGCCTCCGTCGCCCCGCTCCGTCGCGTCGAGTGTGCCGACCTCGACGAACTCGGCGTGCTCGACCCGCTGCACGACCAGCTGGGCGATCCGGTCGCCGCGCATCAGCTCCAGCGGGCGCACCGGGTCGTGGTTGATCAGGCAGACCTTGATCTCGCCGCGGTAGCCCGAGTCGATCGTGCCCGGGGTGTTCACCACCGAGAGGCCGGCCCGGGCGGCCAGGCCCGACCGCGGGTGGACGAACCCCGCGTACCCGGGCGGGAGCGCGATCGCGACGCCGGTGCCGACGACGCCGCGTTCCCCGGGTCCGAGGACGATATCCGAGGTGGTGACGAGATCGGCGCCCGCGTCGCCCGGTCGGGCGTAGGCGGGCAGCGGGACATCCGGATCGAGCCGGGAGAGGAGTACCTGAACGCTGGACACGGGCCGCGAGATTACTCTGTTCCCGTGGGTGAATCAGCGAAGACGGCCGCGAACGCGACGGTCCGGCACTCCGAGCGGCTGTACGTGCCGTGGTGGGGCTGGCCGCTGCCGGTGCTGGGGGCGGTCCTGCTCGCCGCCGAGATCGACCTGGGGTACCCCGGGATCCGGGCGTGGCTGCCGTACGTGATCGCGTTGCCGGTGGTCGTGGCGCTGCTGCTGTCGCTGGGCCGGTCGAAGGTCCGGATCACCGGCGGTGCCGAGCCGGAACTGTGGGTCGGCGACGCCCACCTGCCGCTGCGCTACGCGGGCGAGGTGGAGATCTTCGACAAGGACGCCAAGCGCAAGGCACTGGGCCGCGACGGCGACCCGGCGGCCTACGTGCTGCACCGCGGCTGGGTCGGCCCGGTCGTGAAGGTCCACCTGACCGACGCGGACGACCCGACGCCGTACTGGCTGTTCAGCACCCGGCACCCGGAAAAGGTCGCCGAGCTGCTCAAGGGCGCCTGAGACCCCCGGACATGTGGAAGGGGGCCGGCCTGCCGGCCGGCCCCCTTGTCCCCAGCGCGCTTCGAGCCTCCCCGTTCTCCCTCTCGAGGCTCTCCGTCGCGTCTGTTCGTCCCCTTGAGGCTTATTCTGGTTAGGCCGCCACGGCCCGCCCGCACACTGTTGGTCACCCCAGAAGTCCTGTGGCGGCCGACGGCTGAATAAGCCTCACCGTGTCCGAGAACCCCTCGCGCTTGTCAGGCGCAGTCGCGGCAGATCAAGCGTCCGCCGTTGTCCTCGGCCAGCCGGCTGCGGTGGTGCACCAGGAAGCACACGGAGCAGGTGAACTCGTCCGCTTGCTTCGGCACCACCTTCACGGTCATGTCCTCACCGGAAAGCCCGGAGAGGTCCGCACCCGGCAGCTCGAAGTTCTCGGCGGTCGCGTCCTCGTCGACGTCGACGACGCCGGACTGGTTCTCGTTCCGCCGGGCCTTGAGCTCCTCCAACGAGTCTTCGGCCAGCTCGTCGGCTTCGCTGCGGCGCGGAGCGTCGTAGTCGGTAGCCATGTTGTCCCTCACCCCTGCGATCAGCTTGTGTAGTCGTTTTCCCGGACTCCCGGATGCGCCCGTGAGTCCGCCGTGCCGCTGGTCAACGTTCCAGGGCCCCTGTTTGTGCCCGACGGCCGAAGTGACCGAGGTCTCTTCTTTTCGGGCCTCTTCCTGCGGCCGGAGCCCGGGAAGGGTAGCTCACCGCCGTTCGGGTTCTGCAACGAGTCAGACATTGCCGGGAAATCGTCACCCGACAGGGGGAACCCGCAGGTAAGACGCGTTGTCGTCCGTTCGGGTTGCCCGCAGGTGGAGAACTTCACGCGCGACCCGTGTCCGCTTGCCCCGCGCCACCCCGGCGTGGTGCGATCGCAGCCACGGGGATCGGTCCGGCGGAGGTCGGTACCGCAGGACTGACACGGGAACCCACGGGGGTGACCCGGGACCACGTGCGTCGGTCGCAGCGCCTAGGCTGACCGGCCTCGGTGGTGCCCGGTACGCACGGCCGGTTTCGTGTTCGGGAAGGGACGGGCAGGTGGCGTCGGGGAACGGCATCGGGGACCGTGCGGTGCGGCCGTATCGCAAGCACAAGCCGCTGCCGGCGCTGATCGTCATCGGCGTGCTCGCCATCGGCGCGATCGTCGTCTGGGTGAACGCGGCCATCGGCAAGGGTGACGTCGACGAGGCGGTCAAGTGCGATCCGCCGGCGAGCCCGCCGCCGGGTGTCACGTTCAGCACCCTGCCCCACAACGCGCTCGACGACCGGGCGCCGATCCCGCCGGACAAGGTCGCCTACCGGGTCCTCAACGCCTCGGGCAGCCGCGGCCAGGGCGGCATCACGACGACCGCGCTGAAGGAGCTGGGCTTCACCAGCGCCGCCGAGCCGGCCAACGACCCGGCGTACGAGAACCGCGAGGCCAAGTGCCGCGGCCAGATCCGCTTCGGCGAGAACGGCGTCACCGCGGCCCGGACGATCAGCCTGGTCGTGCCGTGCGCCGAGCTGGTCCAGGACAACCGCAAGGACGCGAGCGTCGACGTGGTCACGGGAACCCTCTTCGGCGACCTGCGGCCCCGCGCGGAGGCGCGGCAGATCATCACGCAGCTCGCCGACTGGTCGAGGACCCACCAGGGCGGCGGCGGGAACGAGCAGTCCGCGAGCGCGAAGGCGCCGGTGGTGGACCAGACGCTGCTGGCCTCGGCCCGCGACGTGGCCTGCTGACCCGCTGACCTGCGCCGACACCTCGCCCGCGGGGGCACCCCCCGTTTTCCACGCTACCGGACGGCACCGACATTTTCGGTCGCCCCGGGCGGCCCCACGGCGCTCCGGACGCTGGTCACGGATGTCTTGAACGCTCCGTTCAAGAAAACCCGCGCGGCCGCGAGTCGACCCTCCAGACACACGAGTCGACCCTCCAGACACACGAGTCGACCCTCCAGACACGCGAACCGACCCTCCAGACACGCGGGCCGACCCTCCCGGTCAGCGGGACCCGGTCAGACCTCCGCCGCGCCGCAGCCGGCCAGGACCTTCCGCAGCGGGCCCGCGATCGAGGGCGCCGCCGCGTACGTCGCGTCCGGGCCCAGCTCCGGCGCCGACCCCGGCAGCGACACCTCCGCGCCCGCCTCCGCCGCGATCAGCGCGCCCGCCGCCCAGTCCCAGCGGTTGAGGCCGTGCTCCACGTAGGCGTCCAGCCAGCCCGCCGCGACCGCGCACAGGTCCAGCGACGCCGCCCCGTTGCGGCGGATGTCCCGCACGTGCGAGAGCAGCGAGGCCGCGAACCGCGCCTGCCGCGTCCGTCGCGAAGGCGAGTACGCGAAACCGGTTCCGACCAACGTCACTTCCAACGCCGAAGGCGCCGAGACCGCCAGCCGCCGTCCGTCCAGGAACGCGCCCTGGCCGCGGGCCGCCGACCAGACGCGGCCGCTCGCCGGCTCGACCACCGCCCCCGCCACCGACACCCCGCCGACCTGCGCCGCCACCGAGACCGCGAACCACGGCAGGCCGTACAGGAAGTTGACCGTCCCGTCGATCGGGTCGACCACCCACGTCACGCCGTCGCCCGCGGCGCCGCCGCCTTCCTCGCCCAGCACCGGCTCCCCCGGCCGCAGAGCGGCCAGCCGGGAGCGCACCAGGCGTTCGGACTCGTGGTCCACCGCGGTCACCACGTCGGTGGCCCCGGACTTGGTCCCGACGGCGACCGCGCGACCGGCGGCCATGCCCTCCCAGGCCTCGCGAACCAGCTCCGCGGCGTCCGTCGCGACCTGCACCGCGACGCTTTTCAGCAACGACTCGTCAACTCCCACGTCCGACATGTCACCACATCCGGTTAAAGTCTCCGAGGCAGGCTTCTGAATCGTGCGAGAAGGGACCACGTCCGTGGTGGAGGCGACCCGCCGAGGTTTCGGCATCGACATCGGCGGCAGCGGGATCAAGGGCGCCTTGGTCGACCTGGACAAGGGACAGCTCATCGGCGACCGCATCCGGATCGAGACGCCGAAGCCGTCCACGCCGTCGGCGGTGGCGGACGTCGTGCACGACGTCGTCACGCAGGCGGGCTGGGACGGCCCGGTCGGCGTCACGCTGCCCGCGGTCGTCAAGAAGGGCGTCGCGCACACCGCGGCCAACATCGACAAGCAGTGGATCGGCACCGACGCCGACGCGCTGTTCGCCAAGCGGCTCGGCCGCAGCGTCGACCAGATCGCGATGCTCAACGACGCGGACGCGGCGGGCATGGCGGAGATCCGCTTCGGCGACCCGGTCGCGCGCAAGGGCGTGACCGCGCTGCTCACCTTCGGCACCGGCATCGGCAGCGCGGTGTTCCAGGACGGCAAGCTCGTCCCGAACACCGAATTCGGCCACCTCGAGATCGACGGCCACGACGCCGAGAAGCGCGCCGCCGCGTCGGTGAAGGACAACGAGGGGCTCTCCTACCCCGAATGGGCCAAGCGGGTGCACCGTTATCTGACCGTGCTCGAGAACCTGATCTGGCCGGATCTGTTCATCGTCGGCGGCGGGGTCAGCAAGAAGGCCGAGAAATGGGTGCCGCTGCTGGACATCCGCACTCCGGTGCTGGTGGCGAGCCTGCAGAACAACGCCGGCATCGTGGGCGCCGCGGCCGCGGCGGCCGAGGGCATCGAGCACTGAATCGGCGCTGAGGGTGATCGCTTCGCACCGCATGCGCGTACCGTCGTTACAATGGAACACGGCCCACGGCTGCGGAGGGCAAAACCGCAGGCCGAGGCGTGATCCCCGAATGTGAGGCAGCAGTGGCACCCGTGCCGTTGCTCGTCGTGATCGACCGCTGCGAAAGGGCGTAAGTGGCAGCCGCAAGAACCGCAACCCGAGGCGGGACGAAGACCGCGACCGCAGCCGGCGAGCCGGCCGAAGAGGCAGCCACCGGGACGGCGAAGCCTGCGGCCCGCAAGACCACCACCGCGAAGAAGGCGCCGGCCAAGAAAGCACCGGCGAAGAAGGCCGTGACCAAGGGCGCGAAGACCGAAGACGGCGAGCCGGACGGCCCCGGCGACCTCGAGGACGACGAACTGGGTACGCCCGACCTGTCGGACCTGGAAGAGGTCGAGGTCGACGTCGTCGACGAAACCGTCAGCGACGAGCCGGACGCCGACTCGGCCGACGACGACGATGACGACGAAGAAGCCGACGAGGAGACGCCGGCTCAGCGTCGCCGCGGCGCCGCGGCCGACAAGGCGGCGAAGAGCTCCGACAACCCGGACTTCGTCTGGGACGAGGAGGAGTCCGAGGCACTGCGCCAGGCGCGCAAGGACGCCGAGCTCACCGCGTCCGCCGACTCCGTGCGGGCCTACCTCAAGCAGATCGGCAAGGTCGCGCTGCTGAACGCGGAGGAGGAGGTGGAGCTGGCCAAGCGGATCGAGGCCGGGCTCTACGCCGCCGAGCGCGTGCGCACCGCCGAGGAGGAGGGCGAGAAGCTCGTCACCCAGATGCGCCGCGATCTCAAGTGGATCGTGCGTGACGGCGAGCGCGCCAAGAACCACCTGCTCGAGGCGAACCTCCGGCTCGTGGTGTCGCTGGCCAAGCGCTACACCGGCCGCGGCATGGCGTTCCTGGACCTGATCCAGGAGGGCAACCTCGGCCTGATCCGCGCGGTGGAGAAGTTCGACTACACCAAGGGCTACAAGTTCTCGACGTACGCCACGTGGTGGATCCGCCAGGCGATCACCCGCGCGATGGCCGACCAGGCGCGCACCATCCGCATCCCGGTGCACATGGTCGAGGTCATCAACAAGCTCGGCCGCATACAGCGTGAACTCCTCCAGGACCTCGGCCGCGAGCCGACCCCGGAAGAGCTCGCGAAGGAGATGGACATCTCCCCGGAGAAGGTCCTGGAGATCCAGCAGTACGCGCGCGAGCCGATCTCGCTGGACCAGACGATCGGCGACGAGGGCGACTCGCAGCTCGGGGACTTCATCGAGGACTCCGAAGCGGTCGTCGCGGTCGACGCGGTGTCGTTCACGCTGCTGCAGGACCAGCTCCAGTCGGTGCTGCAGACGCTGTCCGAGCGCGAGGCGGGCGTGGTCCGGCTGCGCTTCGGCCTCACGGACGGCCAGCCGCGCACGCTCGACGAGATCGGCCAGGTGTACGGGGTGACCCGCGAGCGCATCCGGCAGATCGAGTCGAAGACGATGTCGAAGCTGCGCCACCCGTCGCGGTCCCAGGTCCTGCGCGACTACCTGGACTGAGTTCCTTACGGCACAACGGAAACCCCGTCACTTCGGTGGCGGGGTTTCCGCGTTCAGGGCACGGCCAGCCCGCGTTCCCGCAGCGACTGCTCGACGCGCAGGCGTTCGATCTCGCGGTCCATCCCCTCGGGCAGCTCCCCGAGCCGGTGCGGGACGCCGACCTGGCGGCAGGCCACGGTGAGGAGCTCGTCGTACGCCTGCCGGGTGCCGAGCCGGCGCGCGGCCGGCGTCCCGGACGGGTAGCCGGCCAGCAGCCGGTGCACCCGCCGCAGGTCCGCGGCGACGCGTTCGATCGGCGGGCCTTCGGGCTGCGGCTTCGCGCGCTTCTCCCGGATCCAGCCGACCAGCTTGGGAACGCGCAGAGCGCACCAGAACAGCACCGTGGGCGCGAGACAGACCACGGCGAAGAGGATCAGGTTCGCGAGGACGCCACCGGCGCCATCCATCCCCCGATGGTAAGCCCGCCAGCCCCGCCCCGCGGAAGGCTTTTCGCGTGATTGAAGGGTCAGCACGCGTGATTGGAGAGTCGACTCGCGTGATTGAAGGGTCGACACGAAGTCCGTCGCCGTGTCGTCCCCTCAATCACGCGTGTCGACCTCCTGATCACGCGTGTTGACCCTCGGATCACGGGAGTTCGGGGGTCTCCCGGGCTTCTTCGACCAGCCAGAGGACTCCGGCGGGCGGGAGCTGGAGGACCGCGGAGGCCGGCTGGCCGTGCCACGGTTCCTCGACGGCCTCCACCGCGCCCAGGTTGCCGACGCCGGAGCCGCCGTAGGCCTCGGCGTCGGTGTTGACGACCTCCCGCCAGCGGCCCGCCGAAGGCAGGCCGACGCGGTAGTCGTGGTGGGGGACGCCGGCGAAGTTGGCCACGCAGGCCAGCCGCGAGCCGTCGGTGCCGATGCGGAGGAAGCTCAGCACGTTGCCGCTGGAGTCGTTCGCGTCGATCCAGCGGAAGCCGTCCGGCGAGGTGTCCTGGCTGTACAGCGCCGGCGACGACCGGTACACCGTGTTCAGCGACCGCAGCAGCTCCCACACGCCCAGGTGCAGCGGCTCGTCCAGCAGGTGCCAGTCCAGCGACTTCGACTCCGACCACTCGCTCGGCTGGCCGAACTCGCCGCCCATGAACAGCAGCTGCTTGCCCGGGTGCGCCCACATGAACGCCAGCAGCGACCGGAGCCCGGCCGCCTTGTTCCAGGCGTCGCCCGGCATCCGGCCCCACAGCGATCCCTTGCCGTGCACCACTTCGTCGTGCGACAGCGGCAGCACGAAGTTCTCGCTCCACGCGTACACCAGTGAGAACGTCATCTCGTTGTGGTGGTACGCCCGGTGGATCGGCTCGTGGGACAGGTACCGGAGCGTGTCGTGCATCCAGCCCATGTTCCACTTGAAGCCGAACCCGAGCCCGCCCAGGTGCGTGGGCCGCGTGACGCCCGGCCAGGCCGTCGACTCCTCGGCGACCATCACGATGCCCGGGTGTCGCTTGTAGACGGTCGCGTTCAGCTCCTGCAGGAACCGCACCGCGTCGAGGTTTTCCCGCCCGCCGTACTGGTTGGGCAGCCACTCCCCTTCCTTGCGGGAGTAGTCGAGGTACAGCATCGACGCGACGGCGTCCACGCGCAGGCCGTCGAGGTGGAATTCCTCGATCCAGTACAGCGCGTTCGCGACGAGGAAGTTGCGGACCTCGTTGCGGCCGAAGTCGAACACGAGCGTGCCCCAGTCGGGCTGCTCGCCGCGGCGCGGGTCGGCGTGCTCGTACAGCGCGGTGCCGTCGAACTTCGCCAGCGCCCAGCTGTCCTTCGGGAAGTGCGCGGGCACCCAGTCCACCAGCACGCCGATCCCGCGCTGGTGCAGGCGGTCGACGAAGTAGCGGAAGTCGTCCGGCGAGCCGAAGCGGGACGTCGGCGCGTAGTACGACGTCACCTGGTAGCCCCACGACCCGCCGAACGGGTGCTCCGACACCGGGAGCAGCTCCACGTGCGTGAAACCGGTTTCGACGAGGTAGTCGCCCAGCTGGTCGGCCAGCTCGCGGTAGTCGAGGCCGGGCCGCCAGGAACCCAGGTGGACCTCGTAGACGCTCATCGGCGCCGCGGCCCACTGCGTCGCTTCCCGCTGAGCGACCCACTCGTCGTCGTCCCACAGGTGCGCCGACTGCGTGACGACCGACGCCGTCGCGGGCGGCTGCTCGGTGCCGAACGCCATCGGGTCGGCCTTCTCGCGCCAGTTCCCGTCGGCGCCGAGGATCCGGAACTTGTAGCAGGTGCCGACGCCGACGCCGGGCACGAACAGCTCCCAGACGCCGGACGAGCCCAGCGAGCGCATCGCGTGCCCGCGCCCGTCCCAGCCGTTGAAGTCGCCGATCACGCGGATCCCGCGCGCGTTCGGCGCCCAGACCGCGAACGACGTCCCCTCGACCACGCCACCGGGGGTCTCGTAGGACCGGACGTGCGCGCCGAGCGCCTCCCAGAGCCGTTCGTGCCGGCCCTCGCCGATCAGGTGCAGGTCCAGCTCGCCCACCGTGGGCAGCCAGCGGTAGGGGTCGTCGGCGACGACGGTGTGCCCGTCGTACTCGACCTCGAGCCGGTAGTCACCGGGGTGTTCGGGAACGGCGACGGCGAACAGCGCGTCGATCACCGGTTCCATGGGGTACTTTTCGCCGCCCGCGCAGAGCGTGACGCCTTTCGCGCCGGGCAGCAGCGCCCGGGCCGCGAAGCCCTTGCCCACCGCGTGCACGCCCAGCACCGAGTGCGGGTCGTGGTGGGACCCGGCGAGCAGCCGGTCGATGTCCGCGGCCGGCGGGGCCGCGGCCGGGAGGCCTTCGGGAACCGCGTTCACGGTGTCGTCCCTCCGCTAGTGATCCGGGCGATCGAAGCGAGCGGCACGCCCAGCCAGTCCGGCCGGTTCGCGTGCTCGTAACCCACTTCGTAGACCGCCTTGTCCAGTTCGAACGCGCGCAGCAGCTCGCCCTGCTCCCGCGGGTCCGCCGCGATCGCGGCGTAGCCCTCGCAGAACGCCGCCCGGTTGCGCTCCGACCATTCGTGGGCGCGCTCGGCCAGCGCCGGGTCGTCCGGCTGGCCGACCAGCATCTGCTGGGCCGCGTAGTCGAACGACCTCAGCATGCCCGCGACGTCGCGCAACGGCGACCGGAGCGCGTGCCGTTCTTCCACCGGGGCCGCCGGCTCGCCCTCGAAGTCGATCAGCAGCCAGCCGCCGACGGTCCGCAGCACCTGGCCGAGGTGCAGGTCGCCGTGGATGTACTGCATGGTCACCGAGTCCACCGGCAGGGTGCGCAGCTTCTCGAACGCCGCCCGCAGCGCCGGCGCGTGCGCGGCCAGCTCGGGCACGCGCGCGGCGATCGTGTCGAGCCGGTCGAGCATCGCCTTCGCCGAGCGTTCCAGCTCGTCGGCGTCCACCGGCTCGGTGCCGAGCGCCTCGGCCAGGTCCGCGTGCACCTCGGCGACGGCCCGGCCGAGCCGCTCGGCCTCGCCGGCGAAGTCGCCGCCGACCTCCGCGGGATGCAGTTCGGGCGCGGCCATCAGGTCACGGACGCTGGTGGTGGCCATCGCCCAGCCGTCGACCGCGTCGGAGACGAACTGCTGGAGCATGCCGACCGTGGTCGGCTCGCCGTCCAGGTCACCGGTGACCGATCCGAGCACCGGTGCGATGTGCTTGCTGCCCACGCCTTGCAGCGCGCGGTGCAGCAGCAGGTCCTTGTTCTTGCCCGGCGACAGCTTCCGGAACAGCTTGAGGATGTACTGCCCGGCGTAGACCAGGGACGTGTTGCTCTGCTCCGACGTGATCGGCCGGGCCCGCAAACCGGTCTCCAGCTCGACACCGGGCTCGTGCTCGAAGACCAGCGAACCGACGGTTTCCTCGCGGGCCATCAGGTCCAGCAGCACGCCGGTGACGTCGAGGTCGCCGGACGCCTCGTAGGCGTTGAGGTCGCCGACGGCTCCGATCCAGCTGCTCGACGCGATCTCCGGCGGGTGCGTCCGCCGGCCCACCAGCAGCTGGTAGGGCTCCCGCCGGTCGTCCTGGGCGACCTCGATCACCACGTGCAGCAGCTGCGGATCACCGGACACCAGCTCGGTCACGCCGAGCGTGCGGACGCCGGTCACCGGCCGGTCCTTGCCGGCGAACCACCGCTGCTCCGGCAGCCAGCTCCTCAGGTCCTCGGTCAGGTCGTCGACCAGCTCGCGCGGGTCGGACAAGGGACTCACCTCGCTTCGCCTTCGTCTCCCGGGTTCGTCAGCTGGAACCAGTAGAAGCCGTGCCCGGGCAGCGTCAGCAGGTACGACAGGTCCCCGATGCTGGGGAACCGCACGCCGCCGGTGAGCTCCACCGGCGTGCACCCGCGGTGCGCGGACAGGTCCAGCTCCACCGGCTGCGGGAACCGGGAGAGGTTGTTCACGCAGAGCACGACGTCTTCGCCGCCGTCCGGGCGCCGCCACTGGCGCTTGTAGGCCAGCACGCTCGGGTTGGACCCGCCGAGGTCGACGAACTCGCCCTCGGCGAACGCGTGGTGCTGCTTGCGCACCTCGATCATCCGGCGGGTCCAGTTCAGCAGCGAGGACGCGTTGTTCGACTGCGCCTCGACGTTCAGGCCCTGGTAGCCGTACACCGGGTCCATGATCACCGGCAGGTAGATGCGGCCCGGGTCGCAGGAGGAGAACCCGGCGTTGCGGTCCGGGGTCCACTGCATGGGGGTGCGCACCGCGTCGCGGTCGCCGAGCCAGATGTTGTCTCCCATGCCGATCTCGTCACCGTAGTACAGAACGGGCGAACCCGGCAGGGACAGCAGCATCGCGGTGAACAGCTCCTGCTGGTTGCGGTCGTTGTCCAGCAGCGGCGCGAGCCTCCGGCGGATGCCGATGTTGGCCTTCATGCGCGGGTCCTTGGCGTACTCCGCGTACATGTAGTCGCGCTCTTCGTCGGTGACCATCTCGAGGGTCAGCTCGTCGTGGTTGCGCAGGAAGATGCCCCACTGGGACCCGCTGGGGATGGTCGGGGTCTGGGTGAGGATCTCCGAGATCGGGAACCGGGACTCGCGGCGCACCGCCATGAAGATCCGCGGCATCAGCGGGAAGTGGAATGCCATGTGGCACTCGTCGCCGCCGACCGCCGGGTCGCCGAAGTACTCGACGACGTCCGACGGCCACTGGTTCGCCTCGGCCAGCAGGATGCGGCCCGGGTACTCGTCGTCGACGACCTTGCGGCAGCGCTTGAGGAACTCGTGCGTGCGCGGCAGGTTCTCGCAGTTGGTGCCCTCCTGCTCGAACAGGTACGGCACGGCGTCCAGGCGGAACCCGTCGATGCCCAGGTCCAGCCAGAACCGCAGGGTGTCGATCATCGCGTTCTGGACGTCGACGTTCTCGAAGTTCAGGTCGGGCTGGTGGGAGAAGAACCGGTGCCAGTAGAACTGGCCGCGGACCGGGTCGTAGGTCCAGTTCGACGTCTCGGTGTCGACGAAGATGATCCGCGCGTCGGCGTAGCGGGAGTCGTCGTCGCTCCACACGTAGTAGTCGCCGTACGGGCCGTCGGGGTCGCTGCGGGACTGCTGGAACCACGGGTGGGCGTCCGAGGTGTGGTTGAGCACCAGGTCGGTGATCACCCGGATGCCGCGCCGGTGCGCCTCGTTGAGCAGGAAGACGAAGTCCTCGACGCTGCCGAACTCCGGCAGCACCGCGCGGAAGTCGCTGATGTCGTACCCGCCGTCGCGCAGCGGCGAGGCGTAGAACGGCGGCAGCCACAGGCAGTCGATGCCCAGCCAGGCCAGGTAGTCGAGCCGCCCGGCCAGGCCGCGCAGGTCGCCGGTGCCGTCGCCGTTGGAGTCGGCGAACGCGCGCACCAGCACTTCGTAGAACACCGCGCCCTTGAACCACTCCGGGTTGCTCGGCGCCTGCTGCGCCGACCGGAAGTCCCCGGCTTGCGGTTCCACGAGCATGCCGTCGGCGGTCATCGCCTCGCCGGTGTGCGGCACGCCCTCCAGCCCCAACGCCGCGTCGGGCCGGCCCTCATCCGCCATGTGTTCCACCTCGTCCCTCGAGTCCCTGTCCTTCCACCTCAGCCGGCCAGCCGGCGTCTCACCGACACCACGTGTGCCACCGCCCGCCACGGTTCGAGCCGGACGTAGTTCGCCGGCCCCCAGTCCCACGTGTCGCCGGTGACCTCGTCGTGGGCGATCAGCCGTTCGTGCGCTTCGAAACCGAGCGCGCCGGTGTCGAGCCAGAGCGTGCCCTCCTGGGGCCCGTACGGGTCGAGGGTGACGACCGTGACGACCGTGTCGCCGGTGGCCGGGTCCTGTTTGGAGTAGGCCAGCAGCGCGTCGTTGTCGATGTGGTGGAAGTGCAGGGTGCGCATCTGCTGCAGCGCGGGGTGCGCTTTGCGGACGGCGTTCAGCTTCGCCAGCCACGGCTCCAGCGAGCGCCCTTCGGCGAGCGCGCGCTCGAAGTCGCGCGGACGCAGCTGGTACTTCTCGGAGTCCAGGTACTCTTCGCTGCCTTCGCGGACCGGGACGTGCTCGAACAGTTCGTAGCCGGAGTAGACGCCCCAGGTCGGCGAGATCGTCGCCGCCAGCGCGGCCCGCAGCGCGAACATGCCCGGGCCGCCGCGCTGCAGCGACTCGTGGAGGATGTCCGGGGTGTTGACGAACAGGTTCGGCCGGCCTTCGTTCCAGTGTTCCCGCAGGTCGATGGCGAAGTCGATCAGTTCCTGCTTGCCGGTGCGCCAGGTGAAGTAGGTGTAGCTCTGGGTGAAGCCGAGCCGGGCCAGGCCCCACAGGCGCGCCGGGCGGGTGAACGCCTCGGCCAGGAACAGCACGTCCGGGTGGGCGTCCTTGACCGACTGGATCAGCCAGGCCCAGAAGTCCGGCGGCTTGGTGTGCGGGTTGTCGACCCGGAAGATCTTGACCCCGTGGTCGATCCAGACGGTGATGACCCGCAGCATCTCTTCGTAGACGGCCTTGGGGTCGTTGTCGAAGTTGATCGGGTAGATGTCCTGGTACTTCTTCGGCGGGTTCTCCGCGTACGCGATCGAGCCGTCCGGGCGCGTGGTGAAGAACTCGGGGTGCTTGAGGACCCACGGGTGGTCGGGCGCGGCCTGCAGCGCGAAGTCGAGCGCGACCTCCATGCCGAGCTCTTCCGCGCGCGCGACGAAGGCGTCGAAGTCGTCGAAGGTGCCGAGCTCGGGGTGGATTGAATCGTGGCCGCCCTCGTCGGCTCCGATGGCCCACGGCGAGCCGACGTCCTCCGGCTTGGCGTCGAGGGTGTTGTTGGGACCCTTGCGGTTCACTCGCCCGATCGGGTGAACCGGGGGGAGGTAGACGACGTCGAAGCCCATTTTCGCGACCCGGTCCAGCGCGGTCGCGGCGGTGGCGAAGGTGCCGTGGACCGGCTTGCCCTCGGCGTCGAGGCCGCCGGTGGAGCGGGGGAACAGCTCGTACCAGGAGCCGTACGCGGCGCGGCGGCGATCGACCCAGATCTTGTGCGGCTTGCCCTTGGTGATCAGCTCCCGCACCGGGAACTCGTGCATGACCTGGCGGACCTCGGGCGAGAGCGCGGGCCCGACGCGCTCGGCGAGGCTGCGCTCTTCGTCGCGCAGGGCCTTCACCGCACCGACCAGGAGCGCTTTCTCGCCCCGGCGGTCCGGGCGGCGGGAGACGCGCTCGATCAGCCGGGCGCCGTTCTCGAGATCGTTCGCGAGGTCCTCGGGCCCCTGCCCGGCGGCGACCTTCACCTCGACGGCGTGCTCCCACGTCGCCCACGGGTCGCTCCACGCGTCGATCCGGAACGTCCACAGGCCGGTGGTGTCCGGGGCGATCACGGCGGCGAACTCGTCGGGGTGGTCGGGACCGCGCGGCACCATCCGGGTCTGGCGGGTCAGCCGGTCGTCCGGGCCACGCCACGCGACGGTCGCCGCGACGGCGTCGTGGCCCTCGCGCCAGACGGTCGCGAAGACCGGGATGTGTTCCCCCACAACGGCTTTGGCCGGATACCGGCCGCAGCTCACGCTGGGGGAGACGTCGTCGATGCCGAGCCGGCCGGTCATGGGCAACGCCCTTCGCTGTTTCGGTTGGACGCAGACGGCGACAGTCTGCCTGACTCGATCAAGCGCCCACGAGGCAGGGTTCTTAAGCCGGGTACCCACTGATCGCCGACTGAAACGCTTTCGCCGCAACGAATTTCCGGCGGATGTCCGGCAGGTTAAGCCGGCGCGCGAACGACACGCGAACCCGGACGGCCAAGACCCGTACCCGAATGGACGATCCGCCCGTGCTTGCCGGGTCGACACGCGTGATCGGGAAGCCGACACGGCGGCTGTGGCCGTGTCGGCCCTTCAATCACGCGTGTCGACCTTCTGATCACGCGTGTCGACCCTTCGGTGCGGGTCAGTAGGGCTCGGGGTGGGGTTCGGCGGCCAGGCGGGGGGCGCGGAGCAGGAGGAGGGACCGGGACTGGAGGGTCACCCGGGTCTTGGCCTCCAGGGTGCCGGGGTTGGCCGGGCTGCCGTCGGCGGTGGTCGTGTCGAGGGTCGGCTTGAACGTCTCGCCGTACTCGCGGCCCGGGAGGATCACGTCGGCCGGGGCGTCGCCGGCGTGCAGCCAGAGCAGCCAGGAGTGGTCCGGCACCAGCTCGCCCTCGCGGTTGCGGGCCTGGCTGTTCGAACCGTCGATCCACATGCCGAGCGTGTGGCGGTCCTCGAACCAGTCGCTCTCGCCGAACTCCTCGCCGTCCGGGCGGAACCAGACCAGGTCCGGTTTGCCGGTCGGTGTGGTCCGGCCTTCGAAGAACTCCGGCTGCCGCAGCGCCGGGCTGTTCGCGCGCAGCCGCACCGCCCGGCGGGCGAACGCGAGCATGGCCTCGGCCTCCGGGTCGTCCGGGGTCCAGTCGAACCACGACGTCTCGTCGTCGAGGCAGTACGCGTTGTTGTTGCCCCGCTGGGTCCGCCAGAACTCGTCACCCATGGTCAGCATCGGGGTGCCGGTGGACAGCAGCAGCGTGGCGAACATGTTCCGGGCCTGCCGGGCGCGCAGCGCGCGGACCGCCGGGTCGGTGCTCTCCCCCTCGGCGCCGTGGTTCCACGAGCGGTTGTCGTTGGTGCCGTCGCGGTTGTCCTCGCCGTTGTCCTCGTTGTGCTTCTCGTTGTAGGACACCAGGTCCCGCAGCGTGAAGCCGTCGTGAGCGGTGACGAAGTTGATCGACTGCCACGGCCGCCGGAGGTTGTGGTCGTACAGGTCCGACGAACCGGACAGCCGGTAGGCGAGGTCGCGGACGCCGGTCGCGCCGCGCCAGAAGTCACGCACGGTGTCGCGGTAGCGGCCGTTCCACTCGGCCCACTGGGCGCCGAAGCCGCCGACGCGGTAGCCCTCGCCGGTCGCGTCCCACGGCTCGGCGATCAGCTTGCAGCGCGAGAGCACCGGGTCGGTGGTGATCGCGGTGAGCAGCGTCGACGCCGGGTCGAACGCGCCGCCGCGCGGCCGGCCGAGGGTGCTGGCGAGGTCGAACCGGAAGCCGTCGACGCCCAGCTCCTGCGTCCAGTAGCGCAGTGAGTCGGTCACCAGCCGGACGACGGTCGGCGAGCCGGCTTCGAGGGTGTTGCCGCAGCCGGTGATGTCGGCCATGTGCCCGCGGTCGGTGTGCAGGTAGTACACCGGCGCGTTCAGCCCCCGGAAGCTCAGCGTCGGCCCGTCCGGCCCGCCCTCGCAGGTGTGGTTGAACACGACGTCGAGGATCACCTCGATGCCGGCCGCGTGCAGGGCGGCCACCATCAGCCGGAACTCCTCGACCTCGTGGCCCGGCTCGCTGGCGTAGGCGGCGTGCGGGGCGAAGAAGCCGAGCGGCGAGTAGCCCCAGTAGTTGTGCCGCCCGGCCCGGATCAGCGACGGCTCGTCGAGGAACGCGTGCACCGGCAGCAGCTCGACCGAGGTGACGCCGAGGCGGGTCAGGTACTCGATCGCCACCGGGTGGGCCAGGCCGAGGTAGGTGCCGCGCAGCGCTTCCGGGATGAACGGGTGCCGCTGCGTGAAGCCCTTGACGTGCAGCTCGTAGACCACCGCCTCCTCGAACGGCACCTCCGGCTTGATGCCGGTGTCCGGCCCGCCCGGCGAGCTGACCACCGACAGCGGCACGCTGCCCAGCGAGTCCACAGTGGACATCGGCCCGCGCTCGGGGTCGCCGCTGAAGCCCTGGGCGGCGGCGAGGTCGGTCAGCCCGCCGGTGATCTGCCGGGCGTACGGGTCGACCAGCAGCTTGTGCGGGTTGCACCGCAGGCCGCGGGCCGGGTCGTACGGGCCGTGGATCCGGTAGCCGTAGCGCTGCCCCGGCGTCACGCCGGGCACCAGGCCGTGCCAGACGCCGAAGGTGCGCTCGGTCAGCGCGATCCGGCGTTCCGACCCGTCGGCGTCGATCAGGCACAGCTCGACGGCGTCCGCGACGGCGGACGTGATCGCGAACCGCACCCCGCCGGCCTCGGGGTGTGCGCCGAGCGGAAAGGGGCGGCCGGCGAGGACGTGGTCGGCGGAGGGTCGTGTGGCCATTCCTGAATCGTCCCAGATCCGGGTCGCTTCGCGCTGGATGTGCGATCCGGTTATCGGGTTTCGACCAGAACGAAACTGTCGGACGGCAGCCGCTCCGGCGTGGCGTCACCCCAGGCCAGCAGCACGTTCCCGCCCTCGACGCCGACCGGCTCCGCTCCGAAGTTGACGGCCAGCCGGAGCGGGCCGCGGTCGAGGACCAGCAGGTCACCCTCGGTGCGAACGCGCAGGTCGGCGACCCACGGATCGGCCAGCTCCGGCCGTTCGCGGCGCAGCCGGATCAACGCGCGGTAGAGCTCCAGCACCTCCCGGTGACCGGGCCGCTCCGGCTCCGTCCAGTCGAGCCGCGAGCGGTCGACGGTGGCCGGGTCCATCGGGTCCGGCACGTCCGATTCGCCCCAGCCGTGCCGGGAGAACTCGCGACGCCGGCCCGTGCGGACAGCTTCGGCCAGCTCCGGGTCCGGGAAGGACGCGAAGAACTGCCACGGCGTGCTCGCCGCCCACTCCTCCCCCATGAACACCATCGGCGTGTACGGCGAGCAGAACAGGATCGCCGCCCCGCAGGCCAGCCGGTCGCGCGAGACCGTCGCGGACAGCCGGTCGCCGGTCGCGCGGTTGCCGATCTGGTCGTGGTTCTGCAGGTAGCCGAGGAAGCGGTGGCCGGGCACGGTCCGCGTGTCGACCGGGCGGCCGTGGGTCCGCTCCCGGAAGGACGACCATGTGCCCGCGTGGAAGAACACCTCGCGCAGGACCCGCTCGAGGGCGTCCGGCGCGGCGAAGTCCGTGTAGTACCCGGTCGTCTCGCCGGTGAGCTTGACGTGCAGCGCGTGGTGGAAGTCGTCCGACCACTGCGCGTGCAGGCCGTAACCCCCGCGCTCGCGGGGCGTGACCAGCCGCGGGTCGTTGAGGTCGGACTCGGCGATCAGGGTCAACGGCCGGTTCAGCGCCGCGGACAGCGCGTCGACCTCGGTGGCGAGCTGTTCGAGCAGGTGGACCGCACGCCGGTCGAGCAGCGCGTGCACGGCGTCCAGGCGCAGGGCGTCGATGTGGAAGTCGCGGAACCAGCTCAGCGCGTTGTCGATCACGTACCGGCGGACCTCGTCGGACCCGGCGCCGTCGAGGTTGAGGCCCGGCCCCCAGTCGTTCTGCCCGGCGAAGTACGGCCCGAACTTGTCGAGGTAGGCCCCCGACGGCCCGAGGTGGTTGTAGACGACGTCCAGTACGACGGCCAGACCGCGCGCGTGGGCCGCGTCGACGAACCGCTTGAGCCCGTCCGGGCCGCCGTAGGGCTCGTGGACCGCGCCCCAGAGGACGCCGTCGTAACCCCAGCCCGCGGTGCCGTCGAAGGCGTTGACCGGCAGCAGCTCGACGTGCGTGATGCCGAGGTCGACGAGGTGGTCGAGCCGGTCGATGGCCGCGTCGAAGGTGCCGCCCTCGGTGAACGTGCCGACGTGGAGTTCGTAGAGGACGGCACCGGGCAGCTGCCGTCCGGTCCAGGCGTCGTCGGTCCAGGCGAACTCGCCGTGGTCGTAGACGCGCGATTCGGCGTGGACGCCGTGGGGCTGCCACCGCGACCGCGGGTCGGGCAGCGGCTTCTCGTCGTCGAGCAGGAAGGCGTAGTTGATGCCCTCGGCGTCGGCGTGCCACCAGCCGCCGTCACCCTCGGTCATCTCGTGCACGCCTTCGTCGACGCTCACCCGGACCCGGCGGGCCGCCGGGGCCCACACGCTGAACTTCATGCGTCTCCTCGCACCAGCAACGCGACGGGGTACCGCTCGAACAGGGTGGCCAGGTCGCCGGTGACCTCCCGGCCGGTCAGGACGTCGGTCCAGACCCCGGGCGGCAGCGGGAGGACGGTGTCGCGCCAGCCGCCGCCGGCCGCCAGGCCGACCGGGAGCCGGGTCACCGCCACCGCGAGGTCCGGGCTGCGTGTGTAGGCCAGGCAGTGGGCCGCCGCCGGCCCCTCGGCCCGCAGCGGCCGGTAGCCGCGGAACAGCGCCGGGTGCTCCCGCCGCAGCCGCAGCGCCTGGTGGACGAGCAGCAGCTTCGCCGCGCCCGACGCGTCGATCTCCGGCAGCTCGCCGTCGGCGATCCGAGCCAGCATTTCGCGCCGGACGGCGTAGTCGACCGGGCGGCGGTTGTCCGGGTCGACCAGCGAGAAGTCCCACAGCTCGGTGCCCTGGTAGACGTCCGGGACGCCGGGCGCGGTCAGCTGGACGAGCTTCTGCCCGAGCGAGTTCGCGTAGCCGGGCCCTTCGATGCGCCGGACGAACGCCTCGACGTCGGCCGCCAGCTCGGCGTCGTTGCGGACGTCCTCGGGCCAGGCGGCGACGTCGGCCTCGAAGGCTTCGTCGTGGTCGGTCCAGCTGGTCCGGAGCTTGGCTTCCTTGGCCGCCTTGTCGAGGTAGTCCCGCAGCCGGGCCGGCTCGATCGGCCAGGTCGACACCAGGGTCTGCCAGGCCAGCAGGTTCAGCGACGGCTCGTCGATGCCGCGCCGCGCGGTCCACCGCCGGACGGCCTCGGCGAACTCGCCGGGCACCTCGGCCAGCACGGCCATCCGGGCGCGGGTGTCCTCCGAGCGTTTGGTGTCGTGCGTGGTCAGCGTCGTCATCGCCGCCGGGTAGCCTGCCTCGCGCTCGGCAGCCAGCCGGTGGAACTCCTCGACGTCCAGGCCGAACCGGTCCGGGTTGCCGCCGACCTCGTTGAGCGCGGCGAAGCGCGTGTAGCGGTAGAACGTCGTGTCCTCGGTGCCCTTGGCCACGACCATGCCGGACGTCTGCTGGAGCCGGGTGGCCAGCTCGCTCTCCGGGTTCTTGCGGACGTGGGCGTCGAGGATGATCAGCGCGTCGGCGAGATCGGGCCGTGCCTGCCGGGCCGCGGCGATCGCGGCCGTCCAATGGTCCGCGCCTTCGGGGAGGTAGGAGCGGTAGACGGGGAAGGCGATCATGGTCTCGGCCACCGCCTGCCGGGCCTGCTCGGGGTCGATGTCGGGCAGCAGCGCGGCGATCCGGCGGACCTCGGCGACCAGGATGCGGTCGGTGACCAGGCGCCGGGCCTCGGCCTCGACGCGGTGGTACCCGGTCTTCACACCCAGCTCGTCCGCCAGCGCGGTGAAGCCGGGCTCGCCCGCCGGATCGACGAAGACGCCGGCGATCTCGCGCAGGGCGTCGTAGCCGGTGGTGCCGTCGACCGGCCAGCTCTGCGGCAGCGGCTCGCCCGGGTGCAGGATCTTCTCGGCCACGATCCAGGCGTTCGGCGCGTTCTCGCGCAGCCGCCGGAAGTAGCCGCCCGGGTCGGCGAGGCCGTCGGGGTGGTCGATGCGCAGGCCGGTGACGTCGCCGTCGGCGACCCACCGCAGCACCTCGCCGTGCGTCGCGGCGAACACCTTCGGGTCTTCGACGCGGACCGCGGCCAGGTTCGTGATGTCGAAGAACCGGCGGTAGCCCAGCTCGGCGTTGCCGCGGCGCCAGCCGATCAGGCGGTAGTGCTGGCGCTCGTGGACCTCTTGCGGCGTCCCGGTTCCCGTGCCGGGGGCGATCGGGAAGCGGTGGTCGTAGTAGACCAGCTCGTCGCCCTCGACCGTCAGCTCGCCGACGGCGTCATCCTCGCCGAGGACCGGCAGCAACAGCGGGCCGCGGTCCCAGTCGATGTCGAAGAAGGACGCGTACTCCGAGTCGCGGCCGTGCTTCAGCACGTCCCACCACCAGCGGTTCGCCTTCGGCACCTCGACCGACATGTGGTTCGGCACGATGTCGACCACCAGGCCCAGCCCGAGCTCCTTCAGCAGCGCGGACAGCTCCTGGCGCGCCCCCTCGCCACCCAGCGCGGGCCGCGCGCGGGTCGGGTCGACGACGTCGTAGCCGTGGGTCGAGCCCGGCGCCGCGTCCAGCACCGGCGACGCGTACAGCGCGCCGATACCGAGGTCGCGGAGGTAGCCGGCGATGCCGGCCGCGTCGGCGAAGGTGAACTCCGGGCGCAGCTGGACCCGGTAGGTCGACTCCGGCACGGTCATGCGGATTCCGTCTCCGTCCGTTGCAGCACGATCAGGGACCGGGCGGGCAGGGTGAGCCGGCCGCCGCCTTCGATCGGTTTCGCGTCGGCGGGTTCCACCTCGCCGGTCGCGGTGTCGACGACGACGGTCCAGCTCTCCCCGTACCCGTTGCCCGGGAGCGTGGTGTCGATGTCCTCGTAGTGGGCGTTGAAGGCGAGCAGGAACGAGTCGTCCTCGACGTGCATCCCGCGCTGGTCGAGGTCGGGGATCGCCTTGCCGTTGAGGAAGACGACGACCGCCTTGCCGAAGCCGTCGTCCCAGTTCTGCTCGGTCATCTCCTCGCCGGCCGGGGTGAACCAGGCGATGTCGCCGAGCTCGGCGCCCTTGCCGACCGGCCCGCCCTGGAAGAAGCGGCGGCGGCGGAACACCGGGTGCCGGTGCCGGAACGCGCCCAGGCCGCCGGTGAACTTGACCAGGCCGGCGTTCTCCTTGGCCAGTTCCCAGTCCATCCAGGACAGTTCCGAGTCCTGGCAGTAGACGTTGTTGTTGCCCTGCTGGGTGCGGCCGAACTCGTCGCCGTGCAGGATCATCGGCACGCCCTGGGACAGCATCAGCGTCGCGAGCATGTTCCGCTGCTGCCGGACGCGCAGGTCGAGGACCTCGGGATCGTCGGTCTCGCCTTCGACCCCGCAGTTCCACGACCGGTTGTCGTCGGCACCGTCACGGCCGTCCTCGCCGTTGGCCTCGTTGTGCTTTTCGTTGTAGGACACCAGGTCCCGCAGCGTGAAGCCGTCGTGGGCGGTGACGAAGTTGATCGACGCGAACGGGCGGCGGCCGTCGTCCTGGTAGAGGTCGGACGAGCCGGTGATCCGGCTCGCGAACTCGCCCAGAGTGGACGGCTCGCCACGCCAGAAGTCGCGGACGGTGTCGCGGAACTGCCCGTTCCACTCCGTCCACAACGGCGGGAAGTTGCCGACCTGGTAGCCACCGGGGCCGACGTCCCACGGCTCGGCGATCAGCTTCACCTGGCTCACGATCGGGTCCTGTTGCACCAGGTCGAAGAACGTCGACAGCCGGTCGACGTCGTAGAACTCGCGGGCCAGCGCCGAGGCGAGGTCGAACCGGAAGCCGTCGACGTGCATCTCCGTCACCCAGTAGCGCAGCGAATCCATGATCAGCTGCAGGGTGTGCGGGTTGCGCACGTTGAGCGAGTTCCCGGTGCCGGTGTAGTCCATGTAGTACTCGGGCTCTCCCTCGACCAGGCGGTAGTAGGCCTCGTTGTCGATGCCGCGCATCGACAGGGTCGGCCCGAGGTGGTTGCCCTCGGCGGTGTGGTTGTAAACCACGTCGAGGATCACTTCGATCCCGGCTTCGTGGAACGCCTTGACCATGCCCTTGAACTCCTGGACCTGGCCGCCTTCGCCGGGCATCGCCGCGTAGGAGTCGTGGGGCGCGAAGTACCCGATCGTGTTGTAGCCCCAGTAGTTCGTCAGGCCCTTTTCGGCGAGGCCGTGGTCGGTGACGAACTGGTGCACCGGCAGCAGTTCCACCGCGGTGACGCCGAGTTTCTGCAGGTGCTCGACGACGGCGGGGTGCGCGAGACCGGCGTAGGTGCCCCGCAGCGCTTCGGGCACGAACGGGTGGTGCACGGTCATGCCCTTGACGTGGGCCTCGTAGATGACCGTCTCGTTGTAGGGCCGCTTCGGCTGCCGGTCGTTGCCCCAGTCGAAGAACGGGTTCGCCACCAGCGAATACGGCACGTGCCCGGCGCTGTCGTCGTCGTTGCGCTCGGCCGGGTTGTCGAACTTGTAGCCGAACAGCGACTCGTCCCACTTCACGCCGTGCGAGACGGCCTTCGCGTACGGGTCGATGAGGAGCTTGTTCGGGTTGCACCGCAGACCGCGCTTCGGGTCGTACGGGCCGTGCACGCGGAACCCGTAGCGCTGCCCGGGGCCGACGTTGAGCAGGTAGCCGTGGTGGACGAAGCCGTCGACCTCTTCGAGCGCGTAGCGCGTCTCCTTGCCCTCGGCGTCGAACAGGCACAGTTCGACGCGCTCGGCCACCTCGGAGAACAGGGCGAAGTTCGTCCCGACTCCGTCGTAGGTGGCGCCGAGCGGGTAGGGCGTTCCGGGCCAGGGCCGCACTGGGTCTCTCCTCGAGCTTGGGTCGTGCCGGTGGCGTACCACCGGGGGTCGCGTGCGCCGGGGTGGTCGTTACCGGGGCAGCGGCCGGGCCACCGCCAGCGGCGCGACCGCGGCGCGGACCCCCGGCGCGGTGAAGAAGCCGTCGACGCTGACGGGCAGGCGAATCCGCCAGTTAGGGTACTGGTCGACGGTTCCGGGCAGATTCGGCTGCCGCACCTGGCCCGCGACGTCGGCCGGCGAGGTCAGCACCAGCCGCGATGCGGCCTTCGCCAGCAGCGTGTGCAGCGCGACGATCGGGTCGTCGTCCGGGATCCCTTCCCGCGCAACGAGTTCGAACAACGCCGTGCGCTCCTCGGCGGCGGCCCGTTCTTCCTCGTCGGCCCCGCGGTCCAGCAGGCCCAGCTCGGCCCGGACCCGGACGTGCTCGCCCTTCAGCCAGCCTTCGACGGTCGGCAGGTCGTGGGTGGAGATGCTGGCCATCGCGTCCGGGTCCCAGCTCTCGGGCGACGTGAACGGCTGGCCGGGTGCGTCCCAATCGCGCTCGAACCACAGCACGGCGGAGCTGAGCATCCCCCGTTCGTGCATGGTTTCGGTGACGACCTCCTCGACGGTGCCGAGGTCCTCCCCCACGACGACGGCGCCGGCGCGGTGCGCTTCGAGGGCGAGCACGCCGACCATCGCTTCGGCGTCGTAGTGGACGTACGTGCCGCGGTGCGCGGGCTCGCCCGGCGGGATCCACCAGAGCCGCCACAGACCCGCGATGTGGTCGACGCGGATGCCGTCGGCGAAGCGCAGGACGCCCCGGATGACGTCCCGGAACGGCGCGTACCCGGCTTCGGCCAGCTTGTCCGGCCGCCACGGCGGCAGGTTCCAGTCCTGCCCCTGCTGGTTGAAGGCGTCGGGCGGCGCGCCGACCCGCACGTCGGCGGCGAAGACGTCGTTGAGCGCCCAGGTGTCGGCCCCGCCGGGGTGCACCCCGACCGGCAGGTCGTGCACGATCCCGACGGTCATCCCGGCCTCGCGCGCGGCCGTCCGCGCGGCTTCGAGCTGAACCCGGCAGAGGTGCTGGAGCCAGGCGTGGAAGGCGACCCGGTCCCCGAGCTCGGCACGCGCCTTCGCCACGGCCGGGCCGGCCGGGTCACGCAGGTCTTCGGGCCAGTCCCGCCAGTCCCCACCGTGCTGGTCGGCGAGGGCGCAGTAGAGGGCGAAATCGCTCAGGTCGCCGTCTTCGGGGACGGCTTCGACCCGGTGCGGCCACAGCAGCTCGAGGGCGGCGCGCTTGGCGGTCCAGACGGCGTCGTAGTCGACCAGCTCGCCCTCGCGGTCCGGGGCGAGGGATTCGACGGCCGCCCGGGTGGCGGCGTCGGCCTGCCGGAAGGTCTCGGTGGCGGTGACGCGCAGGTAGACGGGGTTGGCGAACCGGCGGCTCGCGGGCGAGTACGGCGACCGTTCGATCGGGTGGGCGGGGCTGATCGCCTGGACCGGGTTGACCAGCAGGACGCCGGCGTCCAGTTCGGCGGCCGACCGGGCGGCGAAGGTGGCGAGGTCGGCGTAGTCGCCGATGCCCCAGGAGCCGGCCGAGTGCAGGGCGTAGAGCTGCAGCATCCACCCCCAGGCGGGCCGCACCCGCGGCAGCTTCGCCGGCACGACGGCGAGGACGACGTCCTGGTCGGCGGTGACCACCCGGTGCCAGCCGAGCGGCAGGTCGGCGGGCAGCTCCCCGTCGGCCCGCCGCCGCGTCCCGTCTTCGAGGACGACTTCGGCATCGACGCCCAGTGCCTTGCCGGTGCCCTCCCGCACGACGATGGTCGGCGGCAGGGCGGCCGGGGCCGCGCGCGCGACAGTCAGCGCGGCGGCGACGGCTTGGTCACTGGTCGCGTCGACGCCGAACTGGCCGAGAACGGCGACGACGACGTCGTCGGCCACGTCGACCCAGACCCGGTCGGCGTTCTCGTACCGGGTGGCGACACCGTGGTGGGCGGCGAGCTCGTGCAGGGCGGGGATCTGTTCGGGCACGGGACCAGCATTCCGGTGCCGGGCGGTTCCCGCCATCCGCACGGCCGACATCACCCCGCCGTTTCCGGAAAGCGTCAGGCCCGGGGCCCGAGCAGCTCGATCACCGCCGCACCTCCTCGCGCTCGCCGAACAACTCCTGCCAGACCGGCCCCGCGAGCAGCCAGATCACCGTCACCGTGCCCAGCCGCGGGAACCACCCCCACAGCGGCGCCACCCGCTCCGGCTCGCCGATCGCGAAGATCACCGCCAGCAGGGCCACCGCGGCGAGCCCGCAGGCCAGCAGGCACTTGCCCCATTCCCGCCACTCGTACCGCGCCCGCTCCCGCCCCGACCGCTTCGTCGGTGGCGGCCCGCCCGCGAACCGGTGGGCGAACCGTTCGTCGGCCCACCGGACCATGCCCGGCCCGAACACCACGCTGAATCCGAGGTAGACCGCCGCGAGGCCGTGCGTGAACCCCGGCCGGCCCCCGGCGGACAGGTCGAGCACGGTCGCCACCAGCACCACGACGTCGACCAGCGGCACCATGGCCAGCAGCAGCGCCGACGCGCGCCGCAGGCGCAGCCCGTACCGCACCGCCAGCCCCGCCGCGATGAACACCCAGAACCCGATCTCGCCCGCCGCGATGACGGCGGCCATCGGGTTCTCCGCGAAGAACTTCCCGATCTCTTCCACCCCGCCACGCTCCCGCGCCCGTGCGCCCGGCCGCGTCGGCGGAGGGAGGGACCGGAGGTCATCACTTCGTCGGACGCGGGGCCGCCGCGCGGTGTGCTGGGATGATCGGGTGCCCCTCCCCCGCGTGCGCTCGCTCCCGGTGTGGCAGCAGGACGGCCTGATCGCGCTCGCCACCTGGGTGCTCGGGTTCCTCGTCTACGCGACCGGCGTCCACCGGCTCGTGACGGCGTACGACCACGCGCCGCTGGGGGTACGGGTGCTGGAGCTGACCGCGTTGTGCGGGCTCGAGCTGCTCCGCCGGCGGGTGCCCCTCGCGCTGCTCCTGGCCACGGCCGTGCTCGCGGCGGACATCGCGCTCGGCCCGTCGCTGCCGGTGCTGGTCGTCTACACCGACTTCCTGTACGCGGCGACGCTCTACGGCTCCCGCCGCACCAGCCGGGTGATGATCGGCCTCGCCGCGTTCTCGGTGGTGGGGGTGCTCGCCGCGGTGCTCGTCCTCGCACAGGAGTGGCGGACGGCGGTGCTGGCGGCCGTCGGCGTGCTGCCGTTCGTCATCACCCCGGTGTGGTGGGCGGCGAACGTCCGCCAGCAGCGCGACGTCGCCGAGGCCGAGCGCGCCAACGCCGGGCAGCTGGCGAAGATCGCCGAACTGGACCGGCGGGCGGCGGTCGCCGCCGAACGCGGGCGGATGGCCCGCGACCTGCACGACGTGATCGCCGGGCACCTCTCGGCCATCGCCATCCAGTCGGAGGCGGCGCTGTCGCTGCCGGACTCGAAACTGGCGAAGGCCGTACTGGAATCGGTGCGGGAGAACAGTGTCAGCGCCCTGGAGGAGATGCGCGCGATGATCGGGCTGCTCAAGGCCGACGGCGGGGCCGCGGAGACGACCGCTCCCGCCCGGCTGGCGGACCTGGCCAAGCTGGCGGAGTCGGCCAGGGCCAGCGGGCTGCAGGTGCACGTCGAGTCCACTGTGGACGACCGGGTGCCGCTGCCGGCGGCGGTCGACCTGACGGCGTACCGGATCGCGCAGGAGGCGCTGACCAACGCCGTCAAGCACGCGCCGGGCGGGCGGGTGGACGTCGCCGTCCACTGCCTCGACGGGGTCCTCGCGGTGGAGGTCCGCAACGACGTCCGCGGCTCGCTCCCCGCGGCCGGCGCCGGGACGGGCCTGCTGAACATGCGCGAACGCGCGGACGCGGTGGGCGGCGAGCTCACCGCGGGCCCGGAAGGCGACGGCTGGCTGGTCCGCGCCGAACTCCCGGTGGGCGGCCCGCGATGACGATCCGCGTGCTGGTCGCCGACGACCACAGCGCCATCCGGTTCGGCCTCACCACCATCCTCGGCCACGCCGAGGGCATCGAGGTCGTCGGTGAGGCCGCCGACGGCGCCGCCGCGGTCCGGCAGGCGCGGGCGCTGCGGCCGGACGTCACCCTGATGGACGTCCGGATGCCGGGCACCGACGGCATCGCCGCCACCCGCGAACTGGTGGCCGCGCGGCTCACGCAGGTGCTCGTGCTGACCACGTTCGACCTCGACGAGTACGTGCACGGCGCGCTGCGGGCCGGCGCGGCCGGCTTCCTGCTCAAATCGGTCGAAGCGCCCCGGCTGATCGAAGCGGTGAAGCTCGTCGCGGCCGGCGACGGCGTGCTGGCCCCGCAGGTCACGCGGCGGCTGATCACGGCGTTCGCCGCGTCGGCCCCGGAACCGGCACCCCTCCCGCGCGGCCTCGCCGACCTGACCGACCGCGAGCGCGAGGTGCTCGGCTGTCTGGGCGAGGGCCTGTCCAACGCCGAGATCGGTGCCCGGCTGTACATCGGCGACGCGACGGTCAAGACGCACGTCTCGCGCGTGCTGGCCAAGCTCGGCCTGCGCTCGCGCGTGCAGGCCGCAATCCTCGCCCAGGAGACCGGCGTGACCCCGGCCGATCTGCGAAAGGACCCGTGACCTTCTAACTTCTCCTCATGGGTGAGCGGCGAACGCTGAACGTGGACGAGGTCCTGGACCGCCAGGACTCCGGGGAGCTCAAACGACGGCTGCGCGGGCGCGACCTGATCGGGTTCGGCGTCGGCATCATCATCGGCACCGGCATCTTCACCTTGGCCGGCGTCGAGGCGAAGACCCACGCCGGGCCCGCCGTGACGCTGTCGTTCGTGCTGGGCGCGGTCGTCGCCGGGCTCGCGGCGCTGTGCTACGCCGAGCTGGCCTCCAGCGTCCCGACGGCGGGAAGTGCCTACACCTACGCCTTCGCCACCCTCGGCGAGGTGTTCGCCTGGATCATCGGCTGGGACCTCCTGCTGGAGTTCGCGCTGGGCGCCGCCGTCGTGTCACGCGGCTGGTCGGGCTACCTGGCCAACCTGCTCGGGCTGTCGCCGGAGTGGTTCGGCGAGGACGCGAAGGTCAACATCGGCGCGGTGCTGATCATCGCCGTGCTGACCGTGGTCGCCGTGCTGGGCATCAAGGAGTCGGCCTGGCTGACCAACCTGCTGGTGTGCGTGAAGGTCGCGGTCTGCGTGCTGGTGCTCGCGGTCGGCCTGTTCTTCGTCAGGAGCGCAAACCTGACGCCGTTCATCCCGCCGGCGCAGGCTCCTCCGTCGGGGACGACGGTGCTCGAGCAACCGATCGTCCAGGCCGCGCTCGGCCTGGAGCAGTCGGTCTACGGCATCGCCGGCATGATCACCGCGGCCGCCGTCGTCTTCTTCGCCTACACCGGGTTCGAGGCGCTCGCGAACCTCGGCGAGGAAACCCTGAACCCGCGCAAGGACCTGCGCGTCGGCATCCTCGGCGCGCTGGGCGTGTGCGCGCTGCTCTACATCGGCGTCTCGATCGTGCTGACCGGCATGATCCCGTTCACCGACATCGACACCGGCGCGCCGCTGGCGGACGCGTTCGACCGGGTCGGCCAGCACTGGGTGGGCGCCCTGATCTCGCTCGGCGCGGTCACCGGGCTGACGTCGGTGATGATGGTCGAGCTGGTCACCATCGGGCGGATCGGGTTCGCGATGGGCCGCGACGGCCTGCTGCCGAAAGCGCTCGGCACCGCACACCCGAAGTGGGGCACCCCGCACCGGATGACCATCGGCGGCGCGGCGCTCATCGCCGTCCTGGCCGCCTTCATCCCGATTTCCGAGCTGGCCGACATGGTGAGCATCGGCGCGCTGTCGGCGATGATCATCGTGGCGGTGGCGGTCCCGGTGCTGCGCCGCCGCCGTCCCGACCTGGACCGGCCGTTCCGGGTGCCGTTCTCGCCCGTGGTCCCGGCCCTGGCCGCGCTGGCGTGCCTGTACCTGATGCTGAACCTCAACGTGCTGACGTGGATCCGGTTCGCCGCGTGGCTGGTGATCGGCCTGGTGATCTACTTCGCCTACGGGCGCCGCCACTCCCGGTTCGCGGTCAGTCCCAAAAGGACGGAGTGAGCCCGGCGGTGCCGGCCGCCGCACGCACCACGCCGTCCTGGTCGGCGTCGACGACCACCAGCACGCCGAGCCCGGCCAGCGCCGCCGTCACCCATTCCACGGGCTGGTCGTGGCGGCCGTCGTCGCCGAGGGACGGATAAGTGTCCACAATGGACAGCAGGGTGCCTTCGGCCCCGATGCGGATGCCCGCCAGGAGCACGAAGTGGCCGCCGGGCGGCCGCCAGCGCGACGTCCACAGTGGAGGGACGCCGGTGTCGAGGTAGTCGAGCAGCGCGCGTTCCGGGGTGTCGTGGGCGCCGAGCTCGGCACCGTCGATCCGGGCGAGCACGGCGACGCGCGGGACGTCCCACAGCCCGACGAGCAGGTCGAACAGCGCTGTGGTGGTCCACTCCCCCGTCACCGGCACCGCCGCGAGGGCGCCGCGCGACAGCGACTCGACGGCCGCCGCCAGCCCGGAAACCCGGGTGCCGGCCGCGGCCGGGTCGTCGACGACGGGCAGCGGTAGCCGGAAGTCGCGCCGGCCCGCCTCGCCCGGCGGGTGCACGGCCGGCCCCCGGACGGTGCCCGCGGCCGCCGCGACGGCGTCCTGATCGGGCACGTCGAGGCCGGCCGCCCGCAGCGCGGCGAGCCCGCAGAACGCCGCGGCCAGTCCGTCCTTCTGGGGCAGCTCCGCCTGCGCGACGGCGGCCAGCCGGGCCCCGCCCGGCAGCCACCGCACTCCGGACAGGTCGAGCTGCCCGCCGTCGATCCCCGAAGTCATCGGTCCCCTCAATAGCGCCACAGGTGGGCGGCGACGATCTCCTCGGCCGTGCGGTCGGCCGCCCACGCCGCATCGGAGGCCCGGACGGCGCGGAAGGCGCCGAGCAGCTCCTCGCCGAGCACGCGGGCGATCCGCGGCGACGCCACGAGCGCGGCGTCCTGTTCGGCGGGGTTCGCCGGCAGCCGGCACACCCCGCGGGCCTCCCGCTCGCGGTCGGTCCAGCCGCCCGGGTCGGCACCGATCGGCTCGGGCAGCGCGGGCGCGTCCTCGATGCCGGCCATCCCGGCGGCGAGCACCACGGCCAGGGCGAGGTACGGGTTGGCCGAGGCGTCGGACGTCTTGAGCTCGACGTTCGCGTGGCCGTCGCCCAGCAGCGCGGAGCCGGGGACGTACCGGAGCGGCGCCTCGCGGTTCTCGACGCCCCAGAAGGCATACGCGCCCGCGAAGTAGCCGGGCCGCAGCCGCAGCGTCGAGGGGACGCTCGGCGCGGTGATCGCGGTCAGGGCCGGCAGGTCGCGCAGCAGCCCGGCGAGGTAGCCGGCACCCTCGCCCTCCGGCCGCCCGGTTTCCCCGGTTTCGAGGAGATTGCGGCCGTTGCGGAGGACCGAGGTGTGCAGGTGCCACCCGTTGCCGGCGGCGTCGAGGCCGACGAGAGGGGCGAAGCTGACGGAGAGGCCGTGCACGCGCGCGGCGGCGTGGATGGTCTGCCGGGCGAGCAGCTGGTCATCGGCGGCGGAGACGGGATCGGTGGCGGCGAGGGAGAGCTCGAGCTGCGCGACCCCGTATTCGGCGTGGAGCTGGCCGATCCGCAGGCCGTTGGCGGCGAAGTCGTGCAGGAGGGCCCCGACGAACCCATCCAGCCCGACGAGGGCGTGCGGGCTGTAGGCGGGCCCGGGGTGGCCGGGGTTCTCGACGATGCCGGCACTGCCCATCGGGGCGACGGCGAACTCGAGCTCGTAGCCGGCCCGGAACTCGAGCCCTCGATCGGCGGCCGCGGCCACCTGAGCTTCGAGGACGGCGCGCTGGCAGTAGGGCCAGGGATCGCCGTCCCGGGTGAGCTGCCGAACGGGCGCCCAGGCGAGCGCGGGCTGCCCGGCGAGCCGCCGCAGCCGTTCGACGACGGGCACGAGCCGGATGTCCCCGGAGGGGGTGGCCAGGTCGTCGTGCGCGTAGGTGATGGAGTCGTGGGTGTCGAAGACGGCGAAGAGCGAAGTGGCCCCGACCCCGCGCGTGGCGGCCTCGGCGAGACCGGCGACGGGAACGATCCGCGAGCGCGGAATGCCGTTGTTGTCCGCCCAGGCCAGGTGAACCCCACCCACTCCGGCGGCGGCGAAGTCCTTCGCCGCGGCCGACGCCGCCTTGGTCATGGTTACCCGCTTCCTGTTGCCCGGAGTAAGTATCCCGGGCGGGCGCGGTGGGGGCCATCACGATCGGTTCGGGGTCTCGCCGTCTGTACTTCGGTGTTCGACTTTCAGGTGGTTGGTGCCCACCACCCCGAAGCCGGAATTGTCACTACGGACGGTGGTGCCGCGTCAAGGCGGGAAAGCGTGCCTTGACCCGGCACCACCGTCCGTGTTTTGGCTTCGGATCGGGGTGGTGGGGGGTCTGGGTGGGGTGCGGGTTTGGCGGCCAGCCTGCTGTTCGAGCAGGTGAGACACCGGGAAAAAGTTACTCCTCGCCAGAACCTGCTCCGGCGGCCGAGCCGCCCGACCGAACCCTCAGCCGGGCCGCTCCGCAGCCCCCGGCCCAACCCTCACCCCGGTGGCTCGACCGCTCGCTCACCCGCCCCCTCGCGGCTGCGCAGGGCCACGCCCGCCACCACCGCCAGCGTTCCGATCGCCTCCGGCCGGCTCGGCACCTGACCCAGCAACACGAACCCCATCACTCCCGCGCTCACCGGCAGCAACGCCAGCAACGTCGCGAACCGGGCCTGGCCCACCCTCCGCAGTACCACCTGGTCCAGCGCGTACGGCACCACCGTCGACAGCACCCCCACCCCGATCCCCAGCACCAGCAGCCGTGGCGAGGACCACACCGGGCCCGTTCCCAGGGCCAGCGGGGACAGCACCACCGTTCCCGCTCCGAACCCGATCGCCAGGCTGTCGAGGCCGTCGCCGCCCACCGCCACCCTCTTGCCCAGGAGGATGTAGCCCGCCCAGGCCAGCGCCGCCCCCAACGCGAACACCACGCCCCAGAAGCTGCCGCCGATCCGCACGTCCGCGATCGCCACCACCCCGGCCGCCACCAGGGCCAGCGCGCACACGTCCCGCAGCGTCCGGGAGCCCAGGGCCGCCACCACCACCGGGCCCGCGAACTCCATCGCCACCGCCGTGCCCAGGGGCAACCGGGCGATCGCCTCGTAGAACAGGACGTTCATGCCCGCCGTCACCACGCCGAACACGATCGCCAGCAGCAGACGGCGGCCGCGCCAGGCCGCGCGTCCGGGGCGGCGCCAGGCCAGCAGGACCAGCGCCGCACCCAGGCAGCGGAGCCAGGCCACCCCCGCGGGGGATGCGTGGCCGAAAAGGTCGACCGCCACCGCCGCTCCGGCGTACATCGAAATTCCGCTGAGAACGAACAAGAGCGGGGCGGGCACCCGGGAAAGCCGTCGTGGGGAAGTCACCGTACTCACCACCCCATGCTCCCTGACCACGGAAAACGTAACTCTCCGGGTAATCGTCTCCTGGAATGCGGGACTGCGTTACGGCATCCGGGGTAAATCGGCGTGACTCAGGTCCCACCGGCGCGGGAACACTTGCGAGCCGCGAAACGTCTGGAAGAGTGGAAGCACGAACACCGCGGAGCCGAAGGCGATCGCCGCCGGCGGCAGCGTTCCGAAGTGGGCGTAGCTGGATCGATGGCACCGGGCGACCGGTGCCGGGACGGAGGGAGACCCCCATGACAACGCCGACGCTCACCCGCCCCGAACTGACCGCCGCCGACCGCTGTGACCGGTGCGGAGCAGCAGCTCAGGTACGCGCTGTCCTCTCCGGAGGCGGCGAACTGCTCTTCTGCGGGCACCACGCCCGCGAGCACGAGGCCAAGCTCAAGGAACTGTCCGCCGACATCCAGCGGTAACCTCCAGACGAGCGAAAGGCGGCCGGTGCGCACAGGCACCGGTCGCCTTTCTGCATCTTGCAGATTGCGTGTCCGATATCACGTTATGGCTACCAACAGCAGTGATTCCGGACACGAAAGCAGACAGAAAATCAGACAGAATCCAAGACCACTTCGAACGCCACTTCGGCCGCGCCGAGCAGCTTCCCGTCCGCCCCCAGTGCCGAGCTGACGATCCGCGTGCCACCGACCGCCCGGCTCACCAGGCTGCGCCGCCGGACCTCCGTGCCGACGTGCCGCAGCACCGCCTCCGGAAGCACCGTCAGCAGGTCGCCGAGGATCACCAGCTGCGGCCCCAGCAGGTTGACGACGTTGATCAGCCCCAGCGTCAGCCACTCCGCGAACTCCGCCAGCCGCGACATCGCCGCCTCCGGGTCGCGGCCCAGCTCGCGCAGCTCGAACAGGATCGCCCCGCGCGCGGTGTCCTCGGGCAGCCCGAGGGCCCGGCACAGCGCCGCCTCGCCGACCTCGGTCTCCCAGCAGCCGCTACTGCCGCAGTAGCAGGGCCGCCCGTCGGGCCGGATGACCATGTGTCCGATTTCGCCGACGTACCCCGAGCCGCCGCGCAGCGCCGACCCTTCGGCGATGACACCGCCGCCGACCCCGACGTCCGCCGAGATGTACACCACGTCGGACGCGCCGCGGGCCGCCCCGCGCAGGTGCTCGGCGACCGCGCCGAACTCGGCGTCGTTGCCGACCAGGATCGGGATCTGCAGCACCGCGCCGAGCCGCTCGCCGAGCGCGACGTCGGTCCAGCGCAGGTTCGGGGCCTCGTGCACGTGCCCGTCCGCCCGCCGGACCACGCCCGGCACCGACACCCCGGCCGCCACCGGGGTCACGTCGAGGTCGCCGGCCAGGATGGCCGTCGACTCGATGACGTGGGTGATGACCTCTTCGGGCTGCCCCATCCGGCCGCGCAGGTTCCAGCTGTTGCGGCCCAGGATCTGCCCGCCGAGCCCGACCAGGGCGATCGCGACGTGCTCGACCTGCAGGTCGACCGCGAGCACGACCGCCGCGTGCGGCTGGGGCAGGACCAGGAGCGAGGGGCGGCCCGCCCCTCGTCCCGGCCTCGGCACCTTCTCCTCGACGACGCCGGCTTCGGCGAGCCCGTCGACGAGGGTCTTGATCGTGCTCCGGTTGAGCCCCAGCTCGGCGGCCAGGGTCGCCCGGGTGCTCGGCCCGCCGACGTGCAGCAGGCGGAGCAGGGTCGTGCGGTTGTGCCGGCGCACCTCGTCCGGACGCGCGACGGGTGAGCTGGACACGGGCTTGATCATCCCATGCTGGTTCAGCGCGACGACGCAGCCGCGCGGCGCCGCGACAGCGCGTCGACCGTGGCGGCGAGCAGGAGGACCAGGCCGGTGACGATGTTGACCACCGCGGCCGGCTGCTTGAGCAGGCCGAGGCCGTTGATGACGACCGCGATCACGAGCCCACCGACCACGGCGTCGGCCACCCGGCCCTTGCCGCCGAACAGCGACGTGCCGCCGATGACCGCCGAACCCACCGCGAACAGCAGCGTGTTGAGGCCACCGGACTGCGGGCTGACCGAACCGACCTTCGACGCGAGGACGATGCCACCGATGGCCGCGATCGCCGAGCCGATGACGAACACGCTCGCCCGGATCTTCGGCACGTCGATACCGGCACGGCGGGCGGCTTCCTGGTTGCCGCCGACCGCGTAGACGTACCGGCCGTACTTGGTCCGGTTGAGCACGTAGGTCCCGGCCACCAGCAGCGCCAGCATGATCGGGATGACGTACGGGACACCCTCGATCGTCACGACCGCCTTGTTCGGCGAGCGGTTGATCGTCAACAGCCAGGTCCCCAGCGCCGACAGCACGACGAGCGCGCTGACCTTGGCCACCACCAGCGCCGTCGGCTGGACGACCAGGCCGCGCTGGAGCCGCCGGAAGTGGCTGAGCAGCGTGATCACCGCGAACCCGCCGGCCGCGATGAGGAAGAAGATCCAGCTGCCGAGGATGTTCAGGTTGCCGTTGGAGATCTTGTACAGGATGTCCGAGTTGCTGATGCCGATCGTGCCGCCCTCACCGATGAACTGCAGCAGCACGCCCTGCCACACGATGAACAGGGCCAGCGTCACGACGAAGGACGGCATGCCGATCTTCGACACGAGGAAACCGGTGATGCAGCCGATCGCGGTGCCGACGCAGATCGACAGCAGGATCTCCAGCCAGGGGTTGGCCGGGACACCGATCGCGACGATGAGCAGGCCGATGAGCGACAGCACGGCGCCGGCCCAGATCCGCTGGTAGGCCGACAGCAGCATGGCCGCGGCCAGCACCCCGATGAACGTGATGAACACGCCGGTGCCCATGGTGCCCAGCAGGTTCCCGTTCTGGACGTAGTGCAGGGCCAGAACGGACGCGGCGACACCGGAGGCCACACCGGCGGCGAGGTCGATCTCGCCGAGCAGCAGGACGAAGACGATGCCCATCGCGATGATGATGACGCCGGCGCCCTGCGGGAACACGTTGGCGATGTTGGCCAGCGTGAAGAAGTTGTCCGACAGCGCGCTGAACAGGATGACCAGCACGAGCAGGCCGAACAGCGACGGCAGCGCGCCGAGTTCACCGGCCCGCAGGCGGGCGAAGTAGTCGCGGACCGCCTCGCCGGTTGACATCGATGTCGTGTCGATGCCGAAGTCGGAGATGGCCCCGGTGGGGGCCTGGGTCTGCGCGAGCGCGTCGGCGGGGGTGCCGACCTCGTGCTTGGCAGGGGTTTCAGTCATTTCCGGTTCTTTCTTCCCGCTCACAGGACCACGGCTTCGGGCCGGGCCAGGCCGAGGTCACCGGAGCGACCCGCGGTGATCAGCTCCACGACCTGGCCGTGGGTGACGTCCTTCGTGTGCACCTCGGCGACGAGGCGGCCGAGGTAGAGCACCGCGATGCGGTCGGCGACCTCGAACACGTCGGCCATGTTGTGGCTGATCAGCACGACCCCGAGGCCCTGCTCGGCCAGCCGGCGGACCAGGTCGAGGACCTGCCGGGTCTGCGCGACGCCGAGGGCGGCGGTCGGCTCGTCCAGCACGACGACCTTGCTGTTCCACAGCACCGACTTCGCGATGGCGACGGTCTGGCGCTGACCACCGGACAGCGAGGAGACCGGGGTGCGGACGGACTTCACGGTCCGGACCGACAGGGAGGCCAAGGTTTCGCGGGCGGCCTTCTCCATGCTCGCCTCGTCCAGCTTCCACGCATTGCCGCGCTCGCGGCCGAGGAACATGTTCTGGACGATGTCGAGGTTGTCGGCGAGCGCGAGGTCCTGGTAGACGACCTCGATGCCGAGGTCCGCCGCGTCGCGCGGGCCGCGGATGTGGGTGTCCTCGCCGTTGAACCGCACGGCCCCCGAGTCGTACGGGTGGATGCCGGCGATGCACTTGACCAGGGTCGACTTGCCGGCGCCGTTGTCGCCGACGAGAGCGGTCACCTCGCCCGCGCGCACGTCGAAGTCCACGTCGTGGAGGACGTGGACGGGGCCGAAGCTCTTGTTCAGGCCCTTGATCTCGAGAATGGGCTCACTCATGGCTGGCTTTTCTCCTGGGTGGGGACCGGGCCGGGACGCGCCGTCGGGGTGCGCGTCCCGGCCCGGCTGTTCATGGGTACTGCGGACGGCTCAGGAGATGCCGAGCTCGGTGCACTTGGCGGCGAGGTCGCCGGCACAGATCTCGGCCGCCTTGACGTAGCCCTGGGTCACGACGGTCTTGATGTCCTTCGCCAGGATCGTCGTCGGGGTCAGCAGCACGGACTTGATGTCGCGGTTGTTCTTCGGGTCGTGCAGCTTGCCCGTCGCGATGGCGTCGGCAGCGGCCTTGTCACCCTTGGCCAGCGCGGCGGCCAGCTTCGCGGTCGCCTCGGCCTCTTCCTTGATCGGCTTGAAGACGGTCATGTACTGGTCGCCGCGCATGACGGCCTTGAGGCCGTCGGCGGTGGCGTCCTGGCCGGTGACCGGGACCTTGCCGTTCAGGCCGTTCTTCTTGAGGACGGTGATGATCGCGCCGGCCAGGCCGTCGTTCGCCGCGACGACGCCGTCGACCTTGCCGCTGTTGTTGGTGAAGATCTGCTCGAACGTCGTGCCGCCGAGCTGGTTGTCCCAGTCGTTGATCGGCTGCTTCTGGATCCGCTTCAGCGTCCCGGCGGAGAACAGCGGCTCGAGGACGGAGTCCTGGCCCTTGGTGAACAGCGTGGCGTTGTTGTCGGTCGGGGCGCCCTCGATCTGGACGACGCCCGCGCCGGCCTTGCTCTTCAGCGCGTCCGCCATGGCCTGGCCCTGCAGCTGGCCGACCTTCTCGTTGTCGAACGAGACGTAGTAGTCGGCGGACCCGCCGAGGCTCGGGCGGTCGTAGTCGATGACCGGGATGCCCGCGGTCTTCGCCTTGGCCTCGACCGCGGCACCGACGGCCGGGTCGGCCGGGGCGATGATCAGGGCCTTGACGCCGGAGCTGATGAAGCCGTCGGCCAGCGAGGAGAACTTCTGGGCGTCACCCTGGGCGTTCTGGACGTCGGCCTCGAAGCCCTGCGCCGCGAGAGCGGCCTGGAGCATCGGCTTGTCGAAGGCTTCCCAGCGGGCCGAGCTGGCGGTTTCCGGCAGGATGACGCCGACCTTGCCGCTGGCACCGCCGGCGGCGGCCGGGGCGGACGAGGAAGCGGAGTTGCTCCCCGTGCCCCCGCTGTTCGAACTGTTGGTACCGCAGGCGGTCAGCGCCAGACCGGCGCTCACCGTGGCGGCGAGGAGGGTAAGGGTTTTGCTGCGCATCCTCGTTCCTTCCGGATCCAAGCATTGGTGACGAGCGGCCGTCAGCGTGTGCTTCGGGCCAGCGAGGCGGCGATCCGGGGAGGCCCGGCGCACCGTCGCGCATATGTTGTGGGCGACAACATATGCCGCTGAGCGGCTGCGGGGAAGATAGCTGGATCGATTAAATGACACCAATTGGACACGGTTCGGCAACACGGGCTGAACCTCGCCCGGAAAGAGTAGATCCGCTGACGATGTGATCGCCAGCACTCACGGTAAGTTACATGGAGGTTTCATCGAGCCGTGATGTTAGGCCGGTCGTGTGCACCGAGCGCAACCCGTGGCGAATCCACGGGGTGCCGGCGGGATCGGTCGCCGACTTGCGGAACTCCGGGCTGTTCGTGCCCCGAAGGCCACGACGAGGGGGCCGCCCGGGCAGTCCGCCGGTGACAGCGCGATACACAGCGTCACAAGCCGCGCGGTGCGGTGAAGCCGCCGTCCCGGGAACGGACGGTGACCACCCGAACTTCAGCCACCCGGGCGACAGGCCACGGGACCCGGACCCTCACCAGGACCGCAGCGTCACGATCCGTTCTTCGAGCTGCTCGACGGTCGCCATCGCCGTCACCGGGCCGCCGCAGACCCGCCGCAGCTCGTTGTGGATCGCGCCGTGCGGCTTCTTCGTCCGGTGGTGGTACATCCCCACCAGCGCGTTCAGCTCCTTGCGCAACGCACCGAGCCGCTCGCTGACCGACTGGGGCCGGGCCGTCGGCGGCGCGGCCTCCTCCTTGGCCGGCTTGCGGCGCTTCTCGTCCGCGATCTGCTCTTCCTGCCGCTTCCGCAGCAGCGCCCGCACCTGGTCCGGCTCCAGGAGCCCCGGCAGCCCGAGGTACTCCTGCTCTTCGTCCGAGCCAGAGAACACCGCCGTGCCGAACGAGTTGCCGTCGTAGATCACCTGGTCGAGCTCGGCCGAGGCGCCCAGCGACGTGAACGCCTTCTCCTCCTCGCCCGGCTCGTCCTCGGTGCGGTTGGCCTGGGCCAGGAGCTCGTCCTCCCAGCCCTCCTTCTCGCGGTGCGGCTTGCCGAGGACGTGGTCGCGCTGGGCCTCCAGCTCGCTGGCCAGCTCCAGCAGCACCGGCACCGAAGGCAGGAAGACGCTCGCCGTCTCGCCCTTCTTCCGCGCTCGCACGTACCGGCCGATCGCCTGGGCGAAGAACAGCGGCGTCGACGCGCTCGTCGCGTACACGCCCACCGCCAGCCGCGGGACGTCGACGCCTTCCGAGACCATCCGGACCGCCACGATCCAGCGTTCGTTCGTCTCGGAGAACTCCTTGATCCGGCCCGAGGCCTTCGGGTCGTCCGAGAGCACCAGGGTCGGCATCTCCCCCGAGATCCGCTCCAGGATCTTCGCGTACGCCCGCGCGGACTCCTGATCCGTCGCGATCACCAGGCCGCCCGCGTCCGGCACGCTCTGGCGGACCTGCGACAGCCGCGTGTCGGCCGCCTGCAGCACCGCCGGGATCCACTCGCCCGCCGGGTCGAGCGCCGTGCGCCACGCCCGGGCGTTCTGCTCCGCCGTCAGCGGTTCGCCGAGGCGCGCGGTGAACTCCTCCCCCGCGCTGGTGCGCCAGGAGGCCTCGCCGGAATACGCCAGGAAGACGACCGGCCGGACCACGCCGTCGGCCAGCGCGTCCGCGTAGCCGTACGCGTGGTCGGCCTTGCTGCGCTGGAAGCCGCCCGCGTCCGGCTCGTACGTGACGAACGGGATGGCCGAATCGTCCGACCGGAACGGCGTCCCGGTCAGCGACAGGCGCCGCACGGCCGGGGTGAACGCCTCGCGGATCGCGTCGCCCCAGCTCTTCGCGTCGCCGCCGTGGTGGATCTCGTCGAGGATCACCAGCGTCTTGCGGTTCTCGGTGCGCACCCGGTGCAGTGTCGGGTGGGCCGCGACCTGCGCGTACGTCAGCGCGACACCGTTGTAGTCCGACGACGTGACGCCGGTGGTGTTGCGGAAGTTCGAGTCGATGGCGATGCCGGCCGCCGCGGCCGAGGCCGCCCACTGGTGCTTGAGGTGCTCGGTCGGCGTGACGATGGTGACCGCCTCGATCGTGCGGTCGCTGAGCAGCTCCGCGGCGATCCGCAGGCCGAACACCGTCTTGCCGGCGCCGGGCGTCGCCACCGCGAGGAAGTCCTTCGGCTTCTGCGTCAGGTACTTGGTGAGCGCCCGCCGCTGCCACGCCCGCAGCGGGCGCGCGGTCGAGTCCTTCTCCGCGGGAGGCGCCCCGAGCTGCGTCCCCGTCATGCCGGTCCCCCCTCGCTCAAGTGCTTTGACGTGCGAAAACCCTCACTGTGGTACCGACTTCTGCGTCGGCGACGGCGGTGAGGGCACTGGAGCGAGTCTACCGGCCGGGTCCGACAGTTCCGGGCACCGGCACGGGTGATGTCCCCCGACACGCCCGGCCGCAGGGGGTGTGACGAGCCAAATCAGCACGGATGGACCATGCTGGACACGTCATGGGTGAGGTGCAGCCGTCCGGAGCGGCGAAGGTGGCCCGCAAGGGGCCGTGGCGGCTGCTCACGCGCACGTTCGCCAAGGCGTGGGAGGGGAACATCTTCTCCGAGGCCGCCGAGGCGGCCTTCTGGCAGACGCTGTCACTCCCGCCGCTGCTGCTCGGTCTCCTCGGCAGCCTGGGCTTCGTCGGCGAGTGGTTCGGGCAGGACGTCGTCGCCGCGGTGCACGACCGGATCATCGGCTTCTGCCGGACGGTCTTCAGCCAGAACGCGGTCCACGACATCATCGAACCGACCGTGAACAGCATCCTCACCGTCGGCAAGGGCGAGATCGTCTCGGTGGGCTTCCTCATCTCGCTGTGGGCGGGTTCGTCGGCGATGTCGTCGTTCGTGGACGCGATCACCGTCGCGCACGACCAGTACGGCGTCCGCAACGACGTCTGGCAGCGGATCTTCGCGCTGCTGCTCTACCTGTGCGGCCTGGTGATCCTGGTGGTCGGGCTGCCGCTGCTGGCGATCGGCCCCGACCTGCTGCCGGAGTTCTTCCCGCAGGCCTGGCGCCCGACCGTGACGTCGTGGGTGAGCGCGCTGTACTTCCCCGCCCTCGGCGCGATGATCACCCTCGCGCTGACCACGCTGTACAAGCTCGCGCTGCCGCGGAAGCTGCCGTGGCACCGCGGGCTGCCCGGCGCGGTGCTCGCGATGGTCGTGTTCCTGCTCTCCTCGGTCGGCCTGCGCGTCTACCTGAACTGGATCACCAAGACCGGCTACACCTACGGCGCGCTGGCCGCGCCGATCGCGTTCCTGCTGCTGATGTTCTTCATCGGCCTGGCCGTGGTCGGCGGCGCGTACTTCAACAGCGCGATCCAGGAGCTGTGGCCGGCGAAGGCGACGCGGCGGCAGCGGCGCAAGTGGCGGCGGCTGGAGATGGAACGCGCCTCGGAGCGGCTGCGTTCGGAAGAGGGCCGCAAGCTGTGGGACCGCTCGACCACGCCGCTGAAGCGCCCGCGCGCCGAAGACGTCTCCGCCAACGGCGGCGAGCCGGCCCCGTCCGAAGAGGACACGTCGTCACCGAGCGCGCCCGAACCGGCACCCAGCGCTGCTCAGGGTCCGGCCTCCGCCCCAGGGACGACCCGGAATCCACCCCCAGACTGAGTCGCTCCTCAGCAACGGCGTGCAAGGCTCTGCGGGCCACTGACGCCGGCGGGGGTCGCCGCGTCGTTCCCGAGGGGGTTTTCACGTCATGTCCGTGCTGGCCAGACTGAGCCTGCGCAACCGGAGCCTGATCGGCCTGCTCGCGCTGGTGGTCGTCGGCTTCGGCGCCTTCGCGCTGCCGCAGCTCAAGCAGCAGCTCTTCCCGTCCCTGCAGTTCCCGCAGGCCAGAATCGTCACGCAGTACCCGGGCGCCGCGCCGGACGCGGTCGACCGGCAGGTCACCGAGCCGCTGGAAGGCGCGCTGCAGGGCCTGAAGGGGCTCAAGGAGATCGACTCGACGTCCTCGGACGGCCAGTCCATGGTCGTCCCGCAGTTCGAGTTCGGCACCGACCTCGACGCCGCCGTCCAGCAGATCCAGCAGGTCGTGAACCAGGTCCGGCCGCGGCTGCCGCAGAACTCCGACCCCGCAGTGTCCGCGGGCAACACCGACGACCTGCCGGTGGTGCTGGTCGCCGCGGGCACCACGGGCGACCCGCAGAAGCTCGCGCCCGCGCTGACCGACCAGGTCGCGCCGGAGCTGCGAAAGATCGACGGCGTCCGCACGGTGACGGTGACCGGGGTGCAGCAGCCGCGCGTCACGATCACGCTCGACTACGCGAAGCTCGCCGCGGCGGGCGTCGACCCGGCGTCGATCGCGACCACGCTGCAGACCGCCGGCGCCGCGGTGCCGGCCGGGACGCTGACCGAAGGCGACCGGACGCTGTCCGTCCAGGTCGGTGGCGGACAGACCACTGTGGACAGTCTGCGGGGCCTGTACCTCACGCCGGCCGCGCGGGCGGGCGCCCCGGCGCGGGGTCCGGTCAAGCTGGGTGACGTCGCCGACGTCCAGACCGGCTTCGCGCCGCCGACGTCGATCACGCGCACCAACGGCAAGCCGAGCCTGGGCCTGCGGGTCAACATGGTCGACAACGGGAACGCCGTCGCCATCTCCCAGGCGGTGCGGGACAAGCTGCCCGAGCTGTCGAAGAAGGCCGGCGCCGACATGAACGTGGTGTTCGACCAGGGCACCCCGGTGAAGGACGCGATCGACGGCTTGACCGTCGAAGGCCTGCTGGGTCTGGCGTTCGCGGTCATCGTGATCCTGCTCTTCCTGCTGTCGGTGCGGTCCACCCTGGTCACCGCGGTCTCGATCCCGCTCTCGGTGGTCGTCGCGCTGATCGCGCTGTGGACCGGCGACCTGTCGCTCAACCTGCTCACCCTCGGCGCGCTGACCATCGCGATCGGCCGGGTGGTCGACGACTCGATCGTCGTGCTGGAGAACATCAAACGCCACCTGAACTACGGGGAACCCAAGCAGCGGGCGGTACTCGACGGTGTCCGCGAGGTGGCCGGCGCGGTGACGTCTTCCACCCTGACGACGGTCGCGGTGTTCGTGCCGATCGCGTTCGTCAGCGGGTTCGTCGGCGAGCTGTTCTCGCCCTTCGCGATCACCGTGACGGTGGCGCTGCTGGCGTCGCTGCTCGTGTCGCTGACCGTGGTTCCCGTGCTGGTGTACTGGTTCCTGAAGCCGCCGGCTGCCCCCGCGGACGCCGCCGAAGCCGAACGGGCCCGCGCAGCGGCCGTCGAGAAGGAGCGCCGCAGCATCCTGCAGCGCGCCTACCTGCCGGTGATCCGGTTCGCGACCCGGCGGCGGCTCACGGTCGTCCTGCTGGCGCTGCTGATCTTCGCCGGCACGGTCGGGCTCGCGACGCGGCTCAACACGAACTTCCTCGACCAGTCGGGCGGCACCACGCTGAACATGACGCAGAAGCTGCCCGCCGGCACGAGCGTCGAGGCGAAGGAGAAGGCGGGCATCGCGGTCGAGCAGGCCCTCGCCGCCGAGCCCGCGGTGCAGACCTACCAGGTCAGCATCGGCGGCGGCGGGACGTTCGGCTTCGGCAGCAGCACCGCGACCAACATCTCGGTCACCGTGGCCAAGGACACCGACCTGAACGCGCTGTCGGACCGGCTGCGGGCGAAGCTGACGTCCCGGCCCGAGCTGGGCGAGATCAAGATCGGCGCGGACGCGTCCGGGTTCAACTCCGACCAGGTCTCGGTGACGGTGACGGCGCCGTCGGAGGCCGCGCTGAAGCCGGCATCCGACCAGGTGGTGCAGGCGCTGCGCGGGGTGTCCGGGCTGACCGAGGTGTCGAGCGACCTGAGCGTCGGGTCGCCGCGGGTGCAGGTCGAGGTGGACGACGCCGCGGCCGCCGCGCGCGGGCTGTCGGCGAGCACCATCGGGCAGGTCGCCAACCAGGCGATCGCCGGGCGCACGGTGACCCAGCTGCCGGTCGGCGGGCAGCGCACGGACATCGTCCTGCGGGCGGGCACGGCTCCGGTCACCGTCGACCAGGTTCGCGGGCTGCCGATCCCGGGCCCGGGCGGCGTCGTCCGGCTCGACGAGGTGGCTCGCGTGTCCACTGTGGATGGGCCGGCGTCGGTGCACCGCACCGGCGGCGACCTGAGCACCACGGTGACCGCGAAGAACACCGGTGACGACTTGACCAAGACGACCGCGGACATCAAGTCCAAACTGGACGGTCTGACGTTCACCGGCGGGGCGGCCTACTCGCTCGGCGGCGTCAGCCAGGACCAGCAGGAGGCGTTCTCGAACCTGTTCCTGGCGCTGCTGGCGGCCATCGCGATCGTGTTCCTGATCATGGTGGCGACGTTCCGGAGCCTGATCCAGCCGCTGATCCTGCTCGTGTCGATCCCGTTCGCGGCGACCGGCGCGATCGGGCTGCTGCTGGCCACCGGCACCGCGCTCGGCCTGCCGGCCCTGATCGGGATGCTGATGCTGGTCGGCATCGTCGTCACCAACGCGATCGTGCTGATCGACCTGATCAACCAGTACCGGGCGGAGGGGATGAGCGTCGCGGACGCCGTCACCGAAGGCGGCCGGCGCCGGTTGCGCCCGATCCTGATGACCGCGGCGGCGACGATCTTCGCGCTGGTCCCGATGGCACTGGGCATCACCGGCCAGGGCGGCTTCATCGGCCAGCCACTGGCGATCGTGGTGATCGGCGGCCTGGTCAGCTCCACCCTGCTGACCCTGGTCCTGGTCCCGACCCTCTACACGATGGTCGAGACCCGCAAGGAACGTCGCCGCGTGCGTCGCGAAGCCCGCCGAACCCCGGCCCAGGCCCCCGATTCGGAGTCCCTCAACCCGGAACTCGCGTGATCGGAACGCCGACACGCGTGATTTGAGGGTCGACACGCGTGATCAGGAGGACGACACGCCGGGTCCAAGGCGGGCCCGGCGTGTCGTCCCTTCAATCACGCGTGTCGACTCCGCAATCACGCGTGTCGACCCTTCCGTCACTGGCGGAAGCGGTAGGTCTTGCTGTCCCAGAGGATGCAGATGCTCGGGGCCATGACCACGACGCGGAGCGTGTTGTCGCGTTCGTCGAAATCGAGGCCTTCGACCTCGAACGAGCCCGAGCAGCCGCTGCGGAGCGGGAGCTGGCCCAGTGAGGTGACGTGGCCCGTGACGTCGGAACCGGACAGCGGGCCGGCGAGGTCGACCTGGAGGAGCGGTTTCGTCGTGCCGAAGAGGCTGCCGTCCGGGTCGTCGGACGCGCAGAGCAGGCGGGTCGCGGTCTGGAAGTCGCAGCCCTGGACGTCGCGGACCGCGTGGTCCAGGCGGATCGCCGCGGCGTACGGCAGGTTCTGGGCCGGGTTCGTGGCCACCACGCCGGGCATCGGGTGCACCAGGAGCCGCGTCATCGTGCCCCACTCCCCCGCCACGAGCCAGCGCGCGTCGGGCGACACCGCGGCGAAGGAGTTGTTGTTCGCTTCCCACGACTCGAGGTCGTGCTTGTAGTTGGCCCACGAACCGTCCGGGGCCTGGACGCGGAAGAGCTTCGCGCCGCGGTCGTCACGCTGGTAGGGCTCGACGTACCAGCCCTGGGCCGAGCCCGGGTCGCCGACGTGGTTCCAGCCCTGGGCGTTCAGGTCGGCCGGGATGGTGCCGATCCCGGTGTAGCGGATCGTCGTCCCCGAGGGACGCACGATCGTCGCGAGGCCCTGGCTCTCGTCGAGGGCCCGGGCGTTGTCGGAGCCGACCTCCGTCCAGCCCGTGACGGCCTGGGCCAGCCCGGGCGAGACGACGGCGAGCAGGGCGGCGAGGGTGAGCACGATCCCGGTTCTGCGCATGTGCGACTCCGGTGGGTGAGGGAACCTGGCCCGCTGGATTTACCAGGACTCCCGCACCCGGCACACCCGCCGAATGAAGGTTTTTCACGTTTGTTCGACGACTTGTCCGTTTCCGGACAGCACGAAACCCCGGCGGGGACACCCGCCGGGGCTCGGGCCCGGTTACTTGCCCGGACGGAGACTGTCGTAGATCTCCTTGCAGGCCGGACAGACCGGCGACCCGGGCTTCGGCGACTTCGTCACCGGGAAGACCTCGCCGCACAGCGCCACCACGTGAGTGCCCATGACCGCGCTCTCGGCGATCTTGTTCTTCTTCACGTAGTGGAACATCTTCGGCGAGTCGTCGTCGGTGGTGTCCGTGCCCTCGGGCGTGGTTTCCGGCTTCGTCAGCGTCTCGGTGCTCACCCGGCCATTGTGCCCGAGTCCCCGCGCGAAAGGTCTTCGGCCTGGCAGGATCCCCGGCATGTTCCAGAAGGTGCTCGCGACGTTCGGCTCGGGCGGGGCGAAGATCGACGCCCGCCTCCTCGACCGCACCGCCGCCCCCGGCCGCCCGCTCCACGGCGAGGTCCTGCTGCTCGGCGGCGAGGTCGACCAGGAGATCAACGGCCTCGCCGTGACGCTCCTGGCCCGCGTCCAGGCCTCCGGCGGCAAAACCGACGACCTGCCCTTCGGCACCCGGCAGCTGGTCGGCAGCGAGGTGATCCGAGCCGGTCAGCAGGTCCGCGTGCCGTTCGAGGTGCCACTGCCGTGGGAGACGCCGGTGACCAGCGTCTACGCCAAGCCGCTGACCGGCATGGCGGTCGGCGTCCGGGCCGAGCTCGACCTGGCCGCCGCGGTCAGCGACCCCTTCGACGCCGACGCCGTCGCCGTCGAGCCGCTCCCGGCGCAGAAGCGGATCCTCGACGCGCTGAGCCGGCTCGGCTTCACCTTCCGCGAAGCCGTCCTCGAACCGGGCCGGGTCGACGGCGCCCGCCAGCAGCTGCCGTTCTTCCAGGAGATCCGCTTCACACCGTCGCCGCGCTTCGCGAGCATCTTCGCCCAGGTCGCGGTCACCTTCCTGACCTCGGCCGAGCGCACCGACGTCGTGCTGGAGGTCACCAAGCGGGTCCGCGTCAGCAAGACCGGCGGCTTCGGCGGCCGCGGCCAGGACTTCCTCGGGATGTTCACCGTGAAGCCGGACGTCGACTGGGAGAAACAGCTCGAAAGCTGGCTCGACCTCGTCGCCCGGCCGCGCGGGATCTTCGACTGATGGAGTGGTCCGCGGCGGTCGCCACGCTGGGCGGCACGTCCGAAGCCTGGCCGCGGCTCGAAGCGCGTTACGCCGAGTCCCACCGCCGCTACCACACGCTCACGCACGCGGCCGCCGTCGCGCGCGACTCCACGTGGCTGGCCGAATGCCTCAGCGACACCGAACGCGCCATCGTCGCCGTAGCGGCCTGGACGCACGACGTCGTGTACGACACGAAGCCCAGCGAAGACGAACGAGCCAGCGCCGCCTGGGCGCGCGAAGCTCTGCAAGGAGTCGCCGAAGCGCACGTCGAGCGCGTCGAAGGCCTGATCCTCGCCACCATCGCGCACGACGCGCCGGCCGACGACCTCCTGGCCACCGCCCTCCTCGACGCCGACCTCGCCGTCCTCGGAGCGCCCGAAGAGCAGTACACGGCGTACGCCCGCGGAGTGCGCGAGGAGTACGCGAAGTACCCCGACGACGTCTGGCGCGAAGGCCGCATCGCCGTCCTGGAGCGCTTGCTCGCGCGCGAGCTCTATCGCAGCGAAGCCGCGCGGGCACGCTGGGCGAGCGCCGCCGAAAAGAACCTCACCGCCGAGCTGACCCACTGGCGCCGCGCGCGGGGCGATCACCGATGATGGTCCCTCGTGACTACCGCACTCTCGCTGCACGAAGAGGTCGCCTCGGCGCTGCGTGACGGGCACCCCGTCGTCGCGCTGGAGAGCACCATCCTGTCCCACGGCCTGCCGCCGGGCCGCAACCTCGACGTCGCCCGCCGTCTCGAAGGAGTGGTCCGCGACGGCGGCGCCGTCCCCGCGACGATCGCGGTGCTCGACGGGCGGGTCGTCGTCGGCCTCTCCCCCGCCGAGCTCGAGCGCGTCTGCGCGCCGGACGCCGGCCTGGACAAGCTCTCGCTGCGCGACCTCGGCCCGGCCGTCGGGCTCGGCCGCTCCGGCGCGACGACCGTGGCGAGCACGTCGGCGCTGGCCGCCGCGGCCGGGATCGGCATGTTCGCCACCGGCGGGCTCGGCGGCGTGCACGTCGGCGCCGCGCAGAGCTGGGACGTCTCGGCGGACCTCGGCGTGCTGGCGAAGGTGCCGACCGTCGTCGTCTGCTCCGGGGTGAAGTCGGTGCTCGACATCCCGGCCACCCTCGAGGTGCTGGAGACGAACTCGGTGCCGGTGCTCGGCTACCGCACCGACGACTTCCCGGCGTTCTACCTGCGCTCGTCGGGCCACCAGGTCGGCTGGCGGGTCGACGACCCGAAACAGGCCGCCGCCGTCATCGACGCGCACCGCGCGTACGCGGATTCCGGTGTCCTGCTGGCGAACCCGATCCCGGAAGCGTCCGAAATGGACAAGGAGCTGCACGACCGGCTGCTCGCCGAGGGCCTCGCGCTCGTCGCGGAGCAGGGCGTGCACGGCGCCGACGTCACGCCCGTGCTGCTGGAGCACTTCCACACCGCGAGCGGCGGCGTGAGCATCGACGCGAACGAAGCGCTGGTGCTCAACAACGCGAAGCTGGCGACCGAGGTCGCGGTGGCGTTGGCATGAGCGGGATCGTGGTGGTCGGCGACGCGGCCCTGGACGTGATCGCCCGGCACGACAAGCCGTTGCCGCACGGCGGCGACGCCCGCGCGAAGATCCGGTTCACCGGCGGCGGCTCGGGCGCCAACACGGCGCTGTGGCTGCGGCACCTCGGCGCGGAGACGACGCTGCTCGCGCGGATCGGCGACGACCCGGGCGGCCGGCTCATCCGCGCCGAGCTGGAGGCAGCGGGCGTGCGGTGCGCGTTCGCCGTCGACGCCGAGGCGCCGACCTGCTGCGTCGTCGTGATGGTCGACGGCTCCGGGCAGCGCAGCATGCTGGCCGACCGCGGCGCGAACCAGCGCTTCGCGCCCGAAGACGTCACGCCGGAGGCCTTGGAAGGGGCGAGCCACCTGCACCTGTCGGGGTACGTGCTGCTCGACCCGCCGTCGCGGGCGGCCGGTCTCGCGGCATTGGCGGCCGCGCGTGAGGCGGGGTTGACCACGTCGGTCGACCCGCAAGCCGCCGCGCACATCACCGACCCGGCCGCGTTCCTGGCCGACGTCCGCGGGGTCGACCTGCTGATGCCGAACACCGAAGAGCTGGTCGCGCTGACCGGTTCCGCGGACCCGACGTCGGCGAAGGAGCTGCTCGGCACGGTCGGCGCGGTGGTCGTCACCGCCGGGCTCGACGGCGCCAGCTGGGTCGACGCGGACGGCGTCACCAGCGTGCCCGCGGTCGAGGCCGACTGCATCGACTCGACCGGCGCGGGCGACGCCTTCGACGCGGGGGTGCTCACCGGCTGGCTGGCCGGGGAGTCCACTGTGGACGTCCTGCGGCACGGAACCCGCCTTGGCGCCCTGGCGGTCGGCAAGGTCGGCCCCCAACCGTCGTGAGTGGTAAGGAGGGTTAGAACCCTCCTTACCACTCACGAGCCGGGGTGGGCTCAGCCGTCGATGACGCGGTGGGTGGTGCTTTCGATCGCCTTCGGCTCGTGCTCGTACCGCGAGATCTTCTCGGTCTTGCGGGGCGGGCGGTCGTTGGCGATCAGCACCGCGACCCACGGCAGCGGCACCGAGATCGCGAGGAACCCCAGCGCGAGCCACCAGGTGTGGTAGGTCAGCCCGGCGAGGATCAGGCACGGGATCCGGCAGGCCATCATGATCACGTACTTGCGCTTGCGGGCGGCGAACTGCTCTTCGTACGACGGGGCCGCCCCGGTGATCAGCACCGGGTCCGAGTCCTTGGCGGGCGTGGTCACTGCACCACCTCCGCCGTCCATCGTCCCACTTGCGCGGTTCATCCGACACCGGAGTGACGCAACTTGCTCAACGCGGCGACGACGAGGGTTTCGATGCCCGTGCGCAACGTCGGGTGCAGCACCGGGGCGAACCGCGGCGAGTGGTTGGACGGGATGTCGCGCTCGAACCGGCCTTCGGTCATCGCCGTGATGACCGTCTCCGGGTCGTAGCCCCCGACCAGCCAGAACACCGAGGGCACGCCGGCCGCGCGGCCGAACTCGCCGAAGTCCTCGCTGCCGGTGACCAGCGGCGCCGGCAGCACGACGTCGGCGCCGAAGCGGGCCCGGAAGACCTCGGTCAGGGCGTCGTTGGCGGCCTCGTCGTTCTCGGTGATCGGGTACGCGCCGGAGCGTTCGATGTCCGGCGGCTTCGGCGCCCCGGCCGTGGCCGCCTCGCCGTGGACGATCCGCTCGACCGCGGCCAGCACCCGCTCGCGCACGGTCTGGTCGAAGGACCGGACGTTGACCTCGAGCACGGCGTCGTCGGCGATGACGTTGGCCGCGGTGCCCACGTGCAGCGAACCGACCGTGACCACCGCCGACTCGGTGGCGGCGATCTCCCGAGAGACGATCGTCTGCAGCTTGAGCACCACGGACGCGGCCAGCACGGCCGGGTCGACGGTGGTCTCCGGGCGCGAGCCGTGCCCGCCGCGGCCGTGCAGGGTGACGCGCAGCGTGTCGGTGGCGGCCATGATCACCCCCGGCCGGGTGAGCACCCAGCCGGCCGGGCCCGGCACCAGGTGCTGCCCGAACACGACGTCGGGCCGGCCCGCGACGTCGAACAGGCCGTCGCGGACCATCGCCGACGCGCCGCCCGCGCTCTCCTCCCCCGGCTGGAACACCACCAGCAGCGTGCCGGACCAGGTGTCACGCCCCTTCGCGAGCAGCGCGGCGGCGCCGGAGAGCCAGGTGGCGTGCATGTCGTGCCCGCAGGCGTGCATCACCGGGACGTCGGTGCCGCGCTCGTCGGTGCCGCGGGCGGTGCTGGCGTAGGAGAGCCCGGTCTTCTCCTCGACCGGCAGCGCGTCGATGTCCGCGCGCAGCATCACCGTCGGTCCTTCCCCGTTGCGCAGCACGCCCAGGACGCCGGTGCCGGCGATGCCGGTGTGCACCTCGTAACCGTCGGCCTCCAGCCGCCGGGCCAGCTCGGCCGCCGTCCGGTGCTCGGCGAAGGACAGCTCCGGGTGCCGGTGGAAGTCGATGTACAGCGCTTCGAGTTCGGGCAGCGCCGCGTCGAGCGGGGCGAGGACGCGTTCAAGGGTCACGGGGGCCATCGTGGCAGCATTACCCACCGTGAGCACGCGAACCGCACTGCCCGACCTGTCCGACGACGTCTGCGCGCGGCTGCGCGAGGCCTTCCGGCGCACCGCCTACGACGCCGACGGCGTGGTGGCGGCCCTCGGCGGGGCCGCGCACGCGGCGCTGGGCCGCGGCGAACCGGTGCCCGCCGAGCGCGCGAGCCGGGACGCGGGCGACCTCGGCACGCTGATCCGGCTGTTCCTGCTGGGCGGCACCGAGCCGGAGACCGCGGTCAAGGCCGCCTTCGCGCCGCTCGCCGTCGAGGACGCCGTCTCCGCCGGTGTGCTGTCGGCCGTCGACGGCGGCTACCGGGCCGCGCTGGACATCCGGCCGCACGGCGACGAAGAGGGTTCGTGGTGGGTCGTGTCGGACCTCGACGCCGACCTGCTGGGCCACACCGTGCCCGAGGACCACGTGCTCGGCGTCGGCCACGCGTCGCTGTCGCTGATCCGCGCGACGAGCCGCCGCCCGGTGGGCACCCTGCTCGACCTGGGCACCGGCAACGGCGTCCAGGCGCTGCACGCGACGCGGCACGCCGAGCGCATCACCGCGACCGACGTCTCGGAGCGGGCCCTCGCACTGGCCGCGGCGACCTTCCGGCTCAACGAGCTGGACGTCGAGCTCGTCCGCGGCGAGTGGTTCGCGCCGGTCGCGCGGCGGAAGTTCGACCAGGTCGTCTGCAACCCGCCGTTCGTGGTCGGCCCGGCGCGGGTCGACTACACCTACCGCGACTCCGGGCTGGCCGGCGACGACGCGAGCGCGCTGGTCGTGCGGCAGCTGCCGGGCTTCCTGAACGACGGCGGCACCGGCCACCTGCTCGCCTCCTGGTTGCACACCGGCAAAGAGGACTGGGCCGATCGGGTGAGCCGCTGGCTGCCCGCGGAGACCGACGCCTGGTTCGTGCAGCGCGACGTCGCCGATCCGGCGCTCTACGTCGGCACGTGGCTGCGGGACGCCGGTCTCGACCCGCGCTCGCCGGAGGGCCGGGCGAAGGCGGCAGCGTGGCTCGACTGGTTCGCCGCCAACGACGTCCGGGGCATCGGCTTCGGGTTCGTCACGCTGCGGCGGGCGGCCGGGCGGACACCGGCCGTGGTGTGCGAAGACCTGCGGCAGGCCTACGACGACCCGCTGGGCCCGGAAGCGGCCGGCTGGCTGGACCGCGTGGAATGGCTGCGTGAATCGGGTGATTCATTGCTCGATGTCCGTTTTGTGGTGCCGGACACGGTGTTGCTCGAAAGCGTCGAAGAACCCGGCGACGAAGGCTGGGCGACGACCGTCCGGCGGCTGCACCGCACCGACGGGCCGGGCTGGCAGCACGAGGTCGACGAACTGGCCACGCGACTGCTGGCGGGCTGTCGCGGCGCGCTGCCCCTGGAAGACCTGATCGAGCTGCTCGCGGCCGCACAGGGCCTGTCGGCGGAGGAGCTGGCGGCCGCCGCGCTGCCCGTCGTCCGGGAGCTCGTCCGGCACGGCATGCTCGTCCCGGCGGGCCGGTGAGGGCGGTCGCGGCCCGCGTCACGCGGGCGGACGTGACGGTCGACGGGGCGGTCGTCGGCGCGATCGACGAGCCGGGATTGCTTGTGCTGCTGGGAATTCACGTCGACGACGATCCGGCGAAGGCCGCCACGATGGCGCGCAAACTGCACGAACTGCGGCTGTTGCGCGACGAGGAATCATGCGCCACGGCGAATGCCCCGCTGCTCGTGGTGAGCCAGTTCACGCTCTACGGCGACACGAAGAAAGGGCGGCGGCCGTCGTGGACGCAGGCGGCCCGACCGGAGGTCGCCGAGCCGTTGGTGGACGCCGTCGTGGCTGGGCTGCGCAGCCGCGGCGCCACCGTGGCGACGGGCCGGTTCGGGGCGATGATGGCGGTCTCCAGCGTCAACGACGGTCCGTTCACGGTTTTGGTAGAGGTCTAGACCACCTCGATCCGGTTCGGTTTCTGACCGGATTCATAGAGAATTCTCAGGTTCCCCGGTCACGGAACGTTCTCAGGAAAAGCTCAGCCTTGATTCAGCAACCGGATCGCTCCGGCATCCGTCTTCTCCTATGACGAGCCGGGAACGTTTTGGGAACCCGGAGCGTTGTGCCAGATGTCCAGCCAAGCCGGCCGGACCGGCGTACCGGGATCCACAGGCCCCGGTCCGCGGGTGCGCACCCGGTGGACGACCGCAGCAGCACGTTCAGCCCGTGACCGGGGAGGCAGAATGTCAGTCCAGACTCTCGAACGCGAGTCGCGCGGGATTCGCGAGCGCATCCCGGCTCAGACGACCGAGGAGCCGACGACGCTGGGCGTGGGGACGCTCACCGACGCCGACCTCGACGCCCAGAGCCCCGCCGCCGACCTCGTCCGCGTCTACCTCAACGGCATCGGCAAGACGGCCCTGCTCAGCGCGGCCGACGAGGTCGAGCTGGCGAAGCGGATCGAAGCCGGCGTGTTCGCCCAGCACATGCTGGACACGGCCGAAGACCTCACGGCCAAGCGCCGCACCGAGCTGGCCGCGCTGGTCCGCGACGGCCACGTGGCCAAGAACCACCTGCTGGAAGCGAACCTCCGCCTGGTGGTCTCGCTCGCCAAGCGGTACACCGGCCGGGGGATGCCGCTGCTCGACCTGATCCAGGAGGGGAACCTGGGTCTGATCCGCGCGGTGGAGAAGTTCGACTACTCCAAGGGGTTCAAGTTCTCGACCTACGCCACCTGGTGGATCCGGCAGGCCATCACCCGGGGCATGGCCGACCAGGGCCGCACGATCCGGCTGCCGGTCCACCTGGTGGAACAGGTGAACAAGCTGGCCCGCATCAAGCGCGACCTGCACCAGCAGCTCGGCCGCGACGCGACGCACGAGGAGCTGGCGGCGGAGTCGGGCATCCCGGCGCACAAGATCTCGGACCTGCTCGACCACTCGCGTGACCCGGTAAGCCTGGACATGCCGGTCGGCACCGAGGAGGACGCCCCCCTGGGCGACTTCATCGAGGACTCCGAGGCGACGGACGCGGAGAGCGCCGTGATCTCGGGCCTGCTGCAGGACGACCTGCGCCGCGTCCTGGCGACGCTGGACGACCGCGAGCAGCACGTGATCCGCTTGCGCTACGGCCTCGACGACGGCCAGCCGCGCACGCTCGACCAGATCGGCAAGCACTTCGGGCTGTCCCGCGAGCGCGTCCGCCAGATCGAGCGCGAGGTCATGTCGAAGCTGCGCCAGGGCGAGCGCGCGGACCGGCTCCGCGCTTACGCCAGCTGATCGGATTTGCCCCGAAGGGGCGGGTGCCTGGTGCACCCGCCCCTTCGGCGTTTCCGCAACCCGCTGACCAGGTGTTCGGCCGGGCTGGAGAATTTTCCACGAAACCGGGGTTTCATGATCGCCGGCGGTGGGTAGCAACCCTTCGCCAGCACCCGTTCGGCGGCGTTGACTTATGACCTGCGTCACGACAGCCTCGTTCCGAGGCGGCGGGCCAGTGCCGGCGCAGGCTTCGCAACCGGGTGTGCACGCATCCGGGAGCTTTCCCCGGGAGGTCGGGTCCGTCGGGGTGGACCCGGCCTCCCGACCACTTGGGCGCCCCACCGGTCGGCCCGCGTACCCACACCGACGTGGACGGCTCAACCGGAACCACAGCCAGATCTCCCCCAACCCCGATCCGAAGCCAGAACACGGCCGGCAGTGCCAGCCGAGTCGCGGATCTCTCCACAACTCAGCGGTGCTGTGGACAACTCGGCCACGGCTACCGCTTTCCCCGCTTTTCGTCGGACGCCCCCGATACGCTGGACAAGGGCACGCCCCCCAGGGAGGGCGGGGAAGTTTGCCGGCCGCGTGGGGTGGCCCACAGTGACCGTATGCCTCTTCGGCGTGGCAGCCGCCGCTGCGTAGGGTGGACCGATCCCGGAGCTGGCAAAGGAGCCTGGCAGTGCCGTCCACCACGTTTCAGCACACCGAAGTCCTCCCGCTGGGCAAGGACACCACCACCGAATACCGGTTGGTCACCGACGAGGGCGTCGAGACCGTCGAAGCCGCGGGGCGCACCTTTCTGAAGATCGCCCCGGAAGCGCTCACCACGCTGGCGCGCACCGCCATCACCGACATCCAGCACCTGTTACGCACGTCACACCTGCGGCAGCTGCGGGCCATCGTCGACGATCCCGAAGCGAGTGGCAACGACCGGTTCGTCGCCATGGACCTGCTGCGCAACGCCGCCATCTCGGCCGGCGGGGTCCTCCCCATGTGCCAGGACACCGGGACCGCCATCGTCGTCGGCAAGCGCGGCGAGGGCGTCCTCACCGGCGGTGACGACGAGCGGGCCCTCTCCCAGGGCATCTTCGACGCCTACCAGCAGCTGAACCTGCGGTACTCGCAGATGGCCCCCGTCACCTTCTGGGACGAGCGCAACACCGGCACCAACCTGCCCGCGCAGATCGAGCTCTACCACAAGGAAGGGGACCCCACCTACGAGTTCCTCTTCATGGCCAAGGGCGGCGGCAGCGCCAACAAGACCTTCCTCTACCAGGAAACCAAGGCCGTCCTGAACCCGAAGCGGCTCGCCCGGTTCCTCGACGAGAAGCTGCGCAGCCTCGGCACCGCCGCCTGCCCGCCCTACCACCTCGCCATCGTCGTCGGCGGGATGTCCGCGGAGTTCAACCTCAAGGTCGCCAAGCTCGCCTCCGCCCGCTACCTCGACAACCTGCCGCAGGAGGGCTCCGAACTCGGGCACGCCTTCCGCGACCCGGACCTCGAGCAGCAGGTCCTGGAGATGACCCGGCAGTTCGGCATCGGGGCGCAGTTCGGCGGCAAGTACTTCTGCCACGACGTCCGCGTCATCCGGCTGCCCCGCCACGGGGCCAGCTGCCCGGTCGGCATCGCCGTCTCCTGCTCCGCCGACCGGCAGGCCAAGGCCAAGATCACCGCCGATGGCGTGTTCATCGAGCAGCTGGAGCGCGATCCGGCGCAGTTCCTGCCCGACGTCACCGAGGAAGACCTCTCGGACGACGTCGTCGCCGTCGACCTGAACCGGCCGATGGCCGAGATCCGGGCGCAGCTCTCGCAGCTGCCCGTCAAGACGCGGCTTTCGCTCACCGGGCCGCTGGTCGTCGCGCGGGACATCGCGCACGCCAAGATCGCCGAGCGGCTCGACGCCGGCGAGGAGATGCCGGACTACCTCAAGAACCACCCGGTGTACTACGCCGGCCCGGCGAAGACGCCCGAGGGGTACGCCTCCGGGTCGTTCGGGCCCACGACGGCCGGGCGGATGGACTCCTACGTCGAGCAGTTCCAGGCCGCCGGCGGCTCGCTCGTCATGCTGGCCAAGGGGAACCGCTCGAAGCAGGTGACGAACGCCTGCCGGACCCACGGCGGCTTCTACCTCGGCTCCATCGGCGGCCCGGCCGCGCGGCTCGCGCAGGACTGCATCAAGAAGGTCGACGTCCTCGAGTACGCCGAGCTCGGCATGGAAGCCGTCTGGAAGATCGAGGTCGAGGACTTCCCGGCGTTCGTCGTCATCGACGACAAGGGCAACGACTTCTTCGCCAGCACCGGCGACCCGGTGCTGCAGATCAGCTTCCGCTGACCCACAACGGAAAAGGGGACACCGGCCCGCCGCCGGTGTCCCCCTTTCCCCCGCTCAGCCGACGCGCTCGATGCGCGCGCGCCGGATGAGGAACTTGCCGGGCTCCCGGACCTGTTCGAAGGCCGCGTTGTTGAGCAGCGTGCAGCTGCCCGACACCGACGTCACCTCCACCGTCGTGGACTTCGAGTTGTCAAGGTTGGTCACCTTCAGCTTCGTCCCGGCCGGGAACTGGTTGCTCGACGCGGCCGGCGCGCCGCCCTCGCCGGAGAGCGTCACGGTCGAACCGGGGCACACGACCTGCCCGACGGCACCGCCGGCGGCCTGATCAACGGCGGCCGGCTGCTCCTGCTTCTTCTGCTGCCCGGGCGCCTGCGCCTTGCCCGGCGCGTTGCCGGAATTCCCCGGCGCGTTGCCGGAGTTGCCCGGCGCCGCCGCGGCCTGGCCGTTGTTCGCCGCCACGTTCGCCGTGCAGCCCGCAACTTGCCGCCGCTGCTGGATCAGGTTCACCACCGCCTGCCGGTTGGCGATCCGCGCGGCCGACTGCGCGTCCGGGTTCGCCTGCTGGCCCGCGATGAAGTTCAGGTTGTTCTGCAGGGCGGTGTCGAGTCCCCCGCAGTTCTCCTTGGGCGCTTCGGCCGCGTTGCCGGCGGGACTGCTCAGCGCGATGGCGGTCGCGGTGATACCGGAAACACCCAGCAACGCGGCCAATCCGATGGTCGCCTTCTTGCGGTGCCGGCCACTGCTCAACCGGGGCATGGGCCCCTCCTCTCTGATCGCCACCTCATCCCGGGACACGGCCCGGTCCCGGCGGCGGTTCAGCGGAAGCCCCGACAATTTTCGACAACTTCGACGATAATGCGGACCACCGGCCCGCGTGGTCCGGACCAACGGCGGCCGATCGTCCACTGCGGACAGCACGCGGCCCCCGGGAACCTCCCGGGGGCCGCAACTGGAACACCGTTACTTCGGCGGCGTCGTCTTCAGCACCACCGTGCGCCGGTCCAGGGGCGCGGCCAGGGTGACCGAGACGACCGGGTACCGGATGTCCATCGTGCACATCTGATTGGTCTGGGCCTTCGTCTCGCTCAGGATGACGACGACGTGGTCGCCCGCCTGTTCGGCCGCCTCGCCCAGCGCGTGACCGCAGCCGCCCTCCTGGGCGCGGATGTTCAACACGGTGCCGCCGTTGGCCGTCCACACCTCGCGCGGGAAACCGGCGGGCAGCGCGGTCGCGTCGATCTGCCCGGCCGGGACCTGGGTGCTGCCCTCGGGCACGGTCAGCCGGGGCTTGCCGGGTGGGTTGGGCTCCACCGGCGCCGGCAGCACCGACCCACTCGGCGACGGAGAAGGCGACGCCACGCTGCCGGTGGGTGACGCCGCGGGCTGGACGGCGGGGACGTTCGGGCCGGCGCAGGCCGCCACCATCAGCAGGAGCGCGCCTGTCCCGGCCACCTTCGCTGAGTACCTCATGCTGTGAGGACGGAACGGGAACGCCGGGAGGTTGCACCGCTACGCCCCGAAGAATGGTCTGAGCGGGCCACCCGGGCATCCCGGACCGGCCCGCCCAGCGTTCGTGGTGGGTCAGCCCGCGCGAAGGACGACCGTGCGCGTCCCGAGCGGTGCCGCGAGGGCGAGCGGGACCTTGATCTCCTTGATGTAGTCCGGGCACATCTGGCCCTTGGGCGCCGACGCCACGGCGACCAGCACGACCACGTGCTGGTCGGTCTGCTCGCCGACGCGCGCCGAAATGCGGCGGCAGCCACCCTCCTCGGCCTGCAGGATCACGGTCCGGCCGTCGAGGCTGCGGGTGAGGCTGCGCGGATAGCCCTCGGGCAGCGCGCGGGCGTCGACCTGGGTCTCGGCGATGACGTCGTCGCCGGGTGCGATGCCCTGCGTCGGCCGCCCGACGGTCTGGGACGGCGGCGGGGCCGGGGTGGGCGTCACCGTCCCGGGCACGCTCGCCGAGGTCGTCGGCGTCTCGGGCCCCGGACCGCTCCCCGCCGGGGCGCCGGCGCCGGAATTCGCCGCGCAGGCCGTCGCCGTGACCAGCAGCAGGCCCGCGCCCAGCAGTTTCACCGTGGTACGCATACCTGCCAGACGGAGCGGAGCCTCGCCGGGTTGCATCCGCGTCGGGGCCAACTCAGCCGAGGCGGGTGGTGAAGCTGAGGCGGTCGCCGCGGTAGAGCGACCGGACGCGCTCGAACGGCACGCCGTCCGGTCCCCACGAGATCCGGTGGGTCAGCAGCATCGGCAGCGCCGGGTTCGTCCCGATCAGCAGCGCCTCACGCGGCGTGGCCAGCACCGTCTCGACGCGCTCTTCCGCGCCGTCGAACACCACACCGAGCCGCTCGGTCAGGCACGCGTACAGCGACCGCTCGGGGTCGAACACGTCCAGCAGGTCCGGGAACCGCGCGGCGAGGAGATATGTCGACTCGAGCCCGACGCGCTCCTCGTCGGCCAGCAGGACGCGCTCGAGGTGGAACACCTCGGCGTCCGACGTCACCTGCAGGTCGGCGGCCAGCGCGCTGCCCGCCGGACGCCGCTCCAGGGTGATCACCGTGCGGCCCGGCCGGATGCCCGGCCGCCGCGGGTGCACCAGGGCCAGCGGCTGGACGAGCTTCGGCCCGGCGATGTACGTGCCGCTCCCCTGCCTGCGGCTGAGCCTGCCCTCGAGCACCAGTTCCGCGACCGCTTGCCGTACGGTCGCCCTCGACACTTCGAACCGTTCGCACAATTCCCGTTCCGTGGGCAGCACCGCACCTTCGCCGAGTTCTGCGATCACCGCCAGCAGTTCGACCTTGACCGCGTAGTACCGCGGGACACGGCCGTGTTCGGGAATCCCGTCGAGGACGGGACCGTCGGCGGACAGGCGGGAATGACGCGTGGGGGCGGGCACGGAATCGACCCTATTCGGTTTCCGGTGCGCCGTGGTTCGCTGTGGCACGAACCACTGCCGCCGCCTGGAGGATCACCCGGATGCCCCCGACTTCCCTCGACCGCCGGCTCGGCCTCGGCGACGCCGTTTTCCTGGGCCTGGGCTCGATGATCGGGGCCGGCGTGTTCGTCGCGTTCGCCCCGGCGGCGCGCGCGGCGGGGTCCGGATTGCTCATCGCGTTGGTCCTTGCGGCCGTCGTCGCCTACTGCAATGCGACGTCTTCGGCGCGGCTCGCCGCGATTCATCCGGAATCCGGCGGCACCTACGTTTACGGCCGGGAAAGGCTGGGTGAATTCTGGGGCTACCTGGCCGGCTGGGGATTCGTCACCGGGAAGACGGCCAGCTGCGCCGCGATGACGCTGACCGTCGTCGCCTACGCCGCGCCCGGACTCGGGCAGCCGTGGCGGAGCCTGCTCGCCGTCGCGGTGGTCGCCGCGCTCACCGCGGTCAACTACTTCGGCGTGCACCGGTCGGCGCTCGCCACCCGGGTGATCGTGTCCTGCACCCTGCTCGTGCTCACCGCCGCGGCCGTGACGATGGCCGCGGAACCGCACGCCGGCGGCCCGCTCGTCGCGTGGCCGGGTGGCGGGGGCGTGCTCGAGGCGGCCGGGCTGCTCTTCTTCGCCTTCGCCGGGTACGCGCGGCTCGCCACCCTCGGCGAGGAAGTCCGCGACCCCGCCCGCACCATCCCCCGGGCCATCCCGCTCGCCCTCGGCATCACCCTCGTCGTCTACGCCGTGCTGGCGGTGCTGCTGCTCGTCCGGCTCGGCCCGGCCGCGCTCGCCGCGAGCCCCGATCCGATCGCCGCGGCCGTCCCCGGGTGGCTCGCCCCGATTGTCCGGGTGGGCGCGGCCATCGCCGCGCTCGGCTCACTGCTCGCGCTCATCCTCGGCGTCTCGCGCACGACGCTGGCGATGAGCCGCGACGGCCACCTCCCCCGGTTCCTGGCCGCCGTGCACCCGCGCTACCGGGTGCCGCACCGGGCGGAGCTCGCCGTCGGGCTCGTCGTCGCCGTGCTCGCCGCGGCGCTCGACCTGCGCGCCGCGATCGGCTTCTCGTCCTTCGCGGTCCTGACGTACTACGCCGTCGCCAACGCCGCCGCGCTCACCTTGAAGGGGAAGGTGCGCGCCGCCGTGGGGCTGGCCGGATGCGTGGTGCTCGCCTTCAGCCTGCCGCTGCCGTCAGTGCTCGCCGGGGGCGGAGTGCTGGTACTGGGCGCTTCGGCCTACGGCGTTCGTCGGATCCGCCGGTGAGAAATCACCCAACCGCCCGAAACATCCGAAGAAAGTCGGTTGTCCCGGTCTGCACGCACCTGGTGTAGTCGTGGGGCCACCGTCGGCACCTGCTTCCACTGTGGACACTGGAAGGACTGATCCCCTTGGCTCCCAAGCGCTGGTTCACCCTGCTCAGAAACGCCACCACCGCACTGGCCGCCGTCGCCGCGGCCGCGTCGTTCGCCACCCCCGCGATCGCCACCGCCGCCCAGCCGCCGTCCACGAACGTCGTCGGCGGCACCCGCGCGGCCCAGGGCGAATTCCCGTTCATGGTCCGGCTTTCCATGGGCTGCGGCGGCGCGCTCTACACCAAGCAGATCGTCCTGACCGCGGCGCACTGCGTCAGCCGCACCGGGTCCAACACCTCGATCACCGCGACCGTCGGCGTCGTGGACCTGCAGAGCACCAGCGCGCAGAAGATCCGCTCGACCTACGTCTACCGGTCCCCGACGTACGACACCTCCACCGGCGGCGACTGGGCGCTGATCAAGCTGGCCAGCCCGGTGAGCGGGCTGTCGACGCTGCCGATCGCGTCGACCACCGCCTACAACAGCGGCACGTTCACCGTGGCCGGCTGGGGCGCGGCGACCGAAGGCGGCTCCCAGCAGCGGTACCTGCTCAAGGCGACGGTCCCGTTCGTCGACGACGCCACCTGCCGCGCCCAGGGCGGCAGCTACCCCGACCTCATCCCGAGCGCCGAGATCTGCGCGGGCAATCTGAGCGCGGGTGGCGTCGACACCTGCCAGGGCGACTCGGGCGGCCCGATGTTCCGCCGCGACAACAACAACGCCTGGATCCAGGTCGGCATCGTCTCCTGGGGTGACGGCTGCGCCCGGCCGCACGCCCCCGGCGTCTACACCGAGGTGAGCACGTTCGCGTCGAAGATCGCCGCGGCCGCCGCCACGCTGTAACCGCTTCCGCACGAGGAAGGGGCCCCCGCCGCGGCGGGGGCCCTTTCTCGGGTTCAGCGTGTTTTGTCCAAGCGGGACAACGCTTCCTCGTACCCGTTCACCAGGTCCGCGACGACGTCGGCGACCGGCCGCACCCGGTTCATCCGGCCGACGATCTGCCCGACCGGCATCGACACGACGCTCGGGTCGTTCGCCGCGTGGATCCGGTTGTGCGCCGGGGAGACCAGCAGGTTCTGCAGCGGCATCGGCAGCGGCTCGGGCGCGTCCGGCGCGGCCCACGCCTCGGTCCAGCGGGTCTTGAGCAGCCGGGCCGGCTTGCCCGTGTAGATCCGCGTCCGCACGGTGTCCGACGACGTCGCCGCGACGAGCGCCTGCTGCATGGCCACCGACTCGGCCATCGTCTGCAGGTACTCCTCGGTGGCCAGCCACATCGAGCCCATCCAGACGCCGGAGGCGCCGAGCGCGAGCGCCGCGGCCACCTGGCGGCCGGAACCGATTCCGCCCGCGGCGAGCACCGGGACGTCGACCGCGTCGACGATCTCCGGCACCAGCACCATGGACGCGATTTCGCCGGTGTGCCCGCCGGCTTCGTAGCCCTGCGCCACCACGAAGTCGACGCCGTTTTCGACGTGCCGCACCGCGTGCTCGGCCTTCCCGGCCAGGGCCGCGACCGGGACGCCCTTGTCGTGGCACTGGGCGATGACGTCGACCGGCGGCGAACCGAGCGCATTCGCGATCAGCTTGATCGGGTGGTTCAGCGCGACCTCGACGTGCGAGCGGGCGACCGAGTGCAGCCAGCCGAGGACGCCGGCGCGCTCGTCGGTGTCGTCCGGCAGGGGTGGGACCGAGAGCTCCTTCAGGACGCGGTCGACGAAGGCGCGGTGCCCGTCCGGGATGAGCTTCGCCAGGTCGACCTGCGTGCCCTCGGCGGGCACCTTCGCCGGCATGACGATGTCGACGCCGTACGGTTTCCCGCCGGTGTTCTCGTCCATCCAGGTGAGCACCCGGTCGAGCTCGGCGGCGTCGTTGAACCGCACGCAGCCGAGCACGCCGAGCCCGCCGGCGCGGCTGAGTGCCGCGGCGACGTGCTCCGACGGGGTGAACCCGATGATCGGCAGGTCGATGCCGAGCCGGTCGCACAGGGGTGTCCGCACGGTGTCTTTTCCTCCTCAGACGGGCTGGGCCGTGGCCGGTTCGTGCCCGGCGGCGTAGCGCTGGGCCCACGGGTAGTCCGGCTTGCCGCTGGGCGAGCGGCCGATCTCGCCGGCCAGCCAGATCGTGCGGGGCACCTTGTACCCGGCGATCTCGCCCCGGACGTGCTCCTCCAGCGCGGCCAGGTCCGGCGAAGCGCCTTCCCGCAGCTGGACCACGGCGGCGACGCGCTGGCCGAGCCGCTCGTCGGGGACGCCGATGACGAGCGCGTCGAAGACGTCGGGGTGCGACTTGAGCGCCCCTTCGACCTCCTCCGGGTAGACCTTCTCGCCGCCGGTGTTGACGCACTGCGAGCCGCGCCCGAGCAGCGTGACGGTGCCGTCCTCCTCGTAACGGGCGTAGTCGCCCGGCACGACGTACCGGACGCCGTCGACCTCGACGAAGATCTTCTTGCTCTTCTCGGGATCGCCGTAGTAGCCGAGCGGGACGTGCCCGCGGCGGCCGATCAGCCCGGTCGCGCCGGGCTTCTTCTCGACGATGTTCCCGTCCTCGTCGAGCAGGACGGCGTCCTTGCCGAAGTTGACCCGCGGGCCGGCGCTGTGGTCGGAGCCCTTGGCCACCGCGCCGATCCCGGTGAAGCCGCTCTCGGACGCGCCGATCGCGTCGGTCACCAGCGCGTGGGGCGGCAGGAGCTCGACGAACTGCTGTTTCACCGACTGCGAGAACAGCGCGGCGTGGCTCGACACGGCGACGATCGACGAAGCGTCGTAGCCACCCTCGTGGTAGGCCTCGATGAGCGGCCGGGCCATCGCGTCGCCGACGATCGTGAGGACCTGGACCTTGTGCTCCTGCACGGCCTTCCAGATCTCGTGGGCGTCGAAGCGGGGCACGAAGATCACCGGGCTGCCGGTGAACAGCGCGCCGAACGCGGCCCACTGCGCGGCGCCGTGGATCAGCGGCGCGCAGGGCAGCCGGCTCAGGCTGCCCAGCTTGCCCTGCTCGGCGAGCGTCCATTCGTCCGGGACGTACTCGCCGGTGACGAAGTTGATCCCGCCGCCGAGCGCGCGCCAGACGTCCTCCTGCCGCCAGAGCACGCCCTTCGGGTAGCCCGTGGTGCCGCCGGTGTAGAGGATGTAGAGGTCGTCGCCGCTGCGCTCCTCGAAGTCGCGCTCGGGGGACTGCTCGGCGAGCGCCGTTTCGTACTCGACGCCGCCGTAGCGTTCGTAGTCGCCGTCTTCGCCGTCGTCGATCACGACAACGTGTTTCAGTTTCGGCGCTTCGGGCAGCGCCGCCGCGACCTTGTCGGCGTAGCTGCGCTGGTGCACCAGCGCGACGAGCTCGGCGTCGTTGAAGAGGTAGACGAGCTCGCCGTGCACGTAGCGGTAGTTGACGTTGACGGCGATCGCGCGCAGCTTGTACGCCGCGATCATCGCCTCCAGGGCCTCGATCGAGTTGCGGGAGTAGACCCCGATGTGGGATCCGCGTCCCACGCCGTGCGCGGCGAGGTGGTGGGCGAGCCGGTTGGCCCGCGCCTCCAGTTCGGCAAAGGTGACTTGCCGGTCGCCGCACACGACCGCGACGCGCTCCGGCACGGCGTCGACGGCGTGCTCCAGAAGATCCGCGATGTTGAGTGCCACGCCCTCAAAGTAGAACATGTTATCGTTCCGGGCAATGGCACTGCTCCTTCAGGAGGTCTTCCGTGGGTGAACCGCACGCGCTGGTGTCGCAGGAGGGGCAGACCCTCGTCGTCACGATGAACCGGCCCGAAGCGCGCAACGCGATCACCGGCGAGATGATGTCGATCATGGTCGACGCCTGGGACCGCGTCGACGCGGACGACGAGATCCGCAGCTGCATCCTGACCGGCGCGGGCGGCGCGTTCTGCGCGGGCGCGGACCTGAAGTCGATGTCCCGGAACTCACCGTCGGAGTCGTTCGCTTCGGGAAAGTTCGACCCCGCGCGCATCCCCGGGCTCCTGAAGGGCCGCCGGTTGACGAAGCCGCTGATCGCGGCGGTCGAGGGGCCGGCGATCGCGGGCGGGACGGAGATCCTCCAGGGGACCGACATCCGAGTGGCGGGCGAGTCGGCGCGCTTCGGGGTGTCGGAGGCGCGCTGGGGGTTGTTCCCGATGGGCGGATCGGCGGTGCGGCTGCCGCGGCAGATCCCGTACACGGTGGCGGCGGACATCCTGCTGACCGGACGTCACCTGTCCGCTTCCGAAGCCTTGGCGATCGGCCTGATCGGCCACGTCGTCCCGGACGGCACCGCGCTCACGAAGGCCCTGGAGCTGGCCGCGTTGATCAACGCGAACGGGCCGCTGGCCGTCCGGGCCATCCTCCGGACGATCCGCGACACCGAGGGATTGCACGAGGAAGAGGCCTTCAAGCTGGACTCGCAGTACGGGATCGAGGTCTTCGCGTCGGAGGACGCCAAGGAGGGGCCGCGAGCCTTCTCGGAGAAGCGGAAGCCGGACTTCAAGGGCCGCTGACTCCAGAACACGTTCCTTTCTTACCCGCTCCAGCCCGCGGAGGAATCTTGTCGGCAGAACGAGAACATGTTTCACTCAAGGACGTGACCGAGACACCGCTTGCGGCACCGCTGAACGTCGGCTTCGACTACACCCGCTCGACCGGGCCCGTCCTCGGCCGGTTCGTCACCGCGCTGCGCGACCACCGCATCGAAGGCATCCGCGGCAGTGACGGCCGGGTGCACGTCCCGCCGGTCGAGTACGACCCCGTGACCGCCGAACAGCTCAGCGAGTTCGTGCCGGTCGCCTCCGAAGGCACGGTCGTCTCGTGGTCGTGGTGCCCGGAGCCTCTGGACGGGCAGCCGCTGAGCCGGCCGTTCGCCTGGGCGCTGGTGAAGCTCGACGGGGCCGACACCCCGATGCTGCACGCCGTGGACGCCGGTTCGCCCGACAAGATCCACAGTGGACAGCGGGTGCGCGTGCGCTGGGCGGAGGAGACCGTCGGGCACATCCGGGACATCGCCTACTTCCTTCCCGCGGACGCCGAGGACACCACGCCCACCGAGTCCGCTCCCCCGGTCGCCGACCGGGAGGAGGGCGCGCCGATCAGCGTCGTCATCACGCCGGTGCACCTCAAGTACATGCACTCCGCCTCCCCCGAGGAGAGCACCTACCTGCGCGGGCTCGCCGAGGGGAAGATGATCGGCCAGCGGTGCCCCGCCTGCGGCAAGGTCTACATCCCGCCGCGCGGGGCCTGCCCGACCGACGGCGTGCCGACCACCGAAGAGGTCGAACTCCCCGACACCGGCATCGTCACCACGTTCTGCATCGTCAACGTCCCGTTCCTCGGCCAGCGGCTCAAGCCGCCGTACGTCGCCGCGTACATCCTGGTCGACGGCGCCGACATCGCCTTCCTGCACCTCGTGCTCGGCTGCGCCGCCGAAGACGTCCGGATGGGCATGCGGGTGCGCGCCGCGTGGAAACCGCGCGAGGAATGGTGGACGTCGCTGGAGAACATCAGCCACTTCGAGCCGACCGGTGAGCCGGACGCGGCTTACGAAACCTTCGCCCACCACCTGTGAGGTCCTGATGCCAGACGTCGCGATCGCGGGCTTCGCGAAGGCCCCCAACGTCCGCGAAACGCCCGGTACCACCAACGGCGTGGAGATGCTCGTCCCGATCTTCGCCGAGGTGTTCGCGCAGACCGGCCTGTCCAAACAGGACATCGGGTTCTGGTGCTCCGGCTCATCGGACTACCTCGCCGGGCGCGCGTTCTCCTTCATCGCCGCCGTCGACGCGATCGGCGCGTTCCCGCCGATCCACGAGTCGCACGTCGAGATGGACGCCGCCTGGGCGTTGTACGAGGCGTGGCTGAAGATCAAGATGGGCGAGGTCGAGACCGCGCTCGTCTACGGCTTCGGCAAGTCCAGCGCCGGGCAGCTGCGCCGGGTGCTCGCGCTGCAGCTCGACCCGTACGTCGTCACGCCGCTGTGGCCGGACTCGGTGTCGATCGCCGGGATCCAAGCGCGGCTGGGCCTGGAGGCCGGGCTCTGGTCCGAAAAGGACCTCGCCGCGGTCGCGGCGCGTGGCACCGGCAAGGACGTCGCGGAACTGCTCGACACGCCGTACTACGCCGATCCGTTGCGCCGGCACGACATCGCCCCGATCACCGATGGCGCCGCCGTGGTCATCCTGTCCACTGTGGAACGCGCGCGGGAGATCGTCGAACGCCCGGCGGTGATCACCGGCATCGAGCACCGCGTCGACTCCCCCGTGCTCGGCGCCCGCGACCTGACGCGGTCGCCGTCCACCGAGGCCGCGGCCGCGGCACTGGACCTCGACGGCGTCGACCTCGCCGAACTGCACGCGCCCTTCACGCACCAGGAGCTCATCCTGCGCACCGCGCTCGGGCTCGGCGACGGCGTGAAGGTCAACCCCTCCGGTGGGGCGCTGGCCGCCAACCCGATGTTCTCCGCCGGGCTCGCCCGGATCGGCGAAGCGGCGGTCCGGATCCACCGCGGCGAATCCCGCAAGGCCGTGGCGCACGCGACGAGCGGCCCGGCCCTGCAACAGAACCTGGTGACCGTGCTGGAGGCCCGATGACCAAGCAGCTCACCGCCGTGCTCGGCACCGGCCAGACGCACCACCGCGCCAAGCGGCAGGACGTCTCCATGCCGGGCCTGCTGCGCGAGGCGATCGACCGCGCCATGCTCGACGCCCAGGTGGAGTGGGCCGACATCGACGCCGTCGTGCTCGGCAAGGCGCCGGACCTGTTCGAGGGCGTGATGATGCCCGAGCTGTTCCTCGCCGACTCGCTCGGCGCGACCGGGAAACCGCTGCTGCGCGTGCACACCGCCGGGTCGGTGGGCGGCTCGACGGCGCTGGTGGCGGCGTCGCTCATCCAGGCGGGCGTGCACCGGCGGGTGCTCACGGTGGCCTACGAGAAGCAGTCGGAATCGAACGCGATGTGGGGCCTGTCGATCCTGCCGCCGTTCCAGATGCCGGTCGGGGCCGGCGCGGGCGGCTACTTCGCGCCGCACGTGCGGTCCTACATCCGCCGGTCGGGGGCACCCGAGCACGTCGGGGCGATCGTCGCGGCGAAGGACCGGCGCAACGGCGCCCTCAATCCCTACGCGCACCTGCAGCAGCCGGACATCACCGTCGAGTCGGTGCGGGCGTCGCAGATGCTGTGGGACCCGATCCGCTACGACGAGACGTGCCCGTCGTCCGACGGCGCGTGCGCGATGGTGCTCGGCGACGAGGCCGCCGGGGACGCCGTGCCCGGGGGTGCCGCCTGGATCCACGCGACGGCGATGCGCACCGAGCCGACCACGTTCGCGGGCCGCGACCAGGTGAACCCGCGGGCCGGGCGCGAGGCCGCGGCCGCGCTGTGGGCCGAGGCGGGGATCACCGATCCGATGTCCGAAGTGGACGTCGCCGAGATCTACGTGCCGTTCTCGTGGTTCGAGCCGATGTGGCTGGAGAACCTGGGTTTCGCGCCCGAAGGCGAGGGCTGGAAGGTCACCGAGAAGGGCGAGACGGCGATCGGCGGACGGCTGCCGTGCAACCCGTCGGGCGGGGTGCTGTCCTCCAACCCGATCGGCGCGTCCGGCATGCTGCGGTTCTCCGAAGCGGCGAAGCAGGTCATGGGCCGGGCCGGGGACTACCAGGTGGACGGCGCGCGCCGAGCGCTCGGCCACGCCTACGGCGGCGGCTCCCAGTACTTCTCGATGTGGCTGGTCGGCTCCGACAAGCCCACGTCGTGAGTGAAAAAGCGGGTTAGAACACTGTTATTCACTCACGACGGGAGCGGCGCAGGCGGAGGGCGAGGAGGGTGCCGAGGACGCCGGTGACCACGCCGACCGTGGCGGGCACCGCCAGCGGCGGGTCCACCACGACCACCGGCTTGAGCACCACCGGCGCCGGCGGCTGGACCGGCCGCGGCGGCGCGTCCGAGCCGGTCGCCGTCCACGCCGTGACGAAGACGAGCAGCCGGGCGACGAGCGAGATGAAGAAGATCAGGCCGATGACCGAGCCGAACGCGATGCCGGTCGGCGAGTCGCCGATGAGCCGGAGGTAGAACCCGCCGGCCAGCTTCAGCGCCTCGAACCCGACGGCCATCGCCACCGCGCCGCGGACCGCGCTGCGCACGCCGACCTTCTGCCGCGGCAGCCGGGTGAGCACCCAGAGGAACACCAGCCAGTCGGCGGCCAGCGACAGCGGCACCGAGGACGCCGACACGAGCTGGTGCCCCCAGCTCGTGTCGTCCAGGCCGGCCAGCCGGAGCAGGTAGCTGCCGAGCGCGGTGCCGGAGATGGTGAGCGTGAACGACACGATCAGCGCCGCGCTCAGGCCGAGCAGCGCGAGCAGGTCGACGAGGATCAGCCGCAGCAGCGACTGGTCCGACCGGTTCTGCCCCCACAGCGCGGTCAGCGCGTCCCGCATGGCGTTCATCCAGTTCCAGCCGGAGTAGAGGCCGATGGCCAGGCCGAGCACCCCGACGCTGGTCCGCTGCTCGACGAAGCCGGTGAGCAGGTCGGTGGCCTTGCCGCCGAGGCCGCCGGGCAGCGTCTTGACGATGGCGGAGACCAGCGTGCCGAGCAGGTGCGGCTGGGTGGCCAGCACGAACCCCGCGACCGACGAGGCGACCATCAGCAGCGGCACCAGCGACAGCAGGCTGAAGTAGGTGATCGAGGCGACGTAGTGGTAGCCGCCGGACTCGATGTAGCGGTTGGTCGCACGGGCGATGTGGTCCAGCCACCGGTACCGGGCGCGCGCCCGGGCCCAGGGGCTCGGCGCCTTGGGGGAATCCTTCACGAAGACTGTCTACCCAGCCGGGGCCGTCTTTGCGCAGGCAACACGCGGATCAGCCCAGAACGACCAGCCCGGATCCGTCGTCGGTGGGCAGCGCGGCGTCGGTCGTCGCGAACACGGTGCTGCCGAGGAAGTCGAGCTCGCTGCCGAACGTGGCCAGGAAGGCGGTGTCGGCGGCGTCGCGGCCGGTGGAGATCCGCAGCATGGTCTGCCGCGGCGCGAGCCGGGTGGCGTCGAAGACGTACCAGTGGCCGTCGACGGCGGCCTCGAAGACGGCGTGGAAGTCCATCGGCGCGAGCCCGGGCGCGTAGACGCCGACGTAGCGCGCGGGGATGTCGAGGAACCGGCACAGGGTGATGCAGACGTGCGCGAAGTCGCGGCAGACGCCTTCGCCGGCCAGGAGCGTGTCGATCGCGTCGTCGGTGGGCCGGCTGGAACCGACCACATAGGACAGTCGCTCGTGGACGTGCCGGACGACGGCTTCGACTTGCCGGCGCGGGCTCTTGAGCTTGCCGAGTTCCGGCGGCACGAGCCCGGCGACGCGATCGGACGGGCAGTACCGGCTCGGCCGGGTGAACACGGCCACGTCGGCGAGCGTGACGGGCTCGGGTTCGGGGTCGCTCAGCGCGCGCTCGGCGTGGTAGGTGACGCGGTGCTCGCCGCCGGGGAGGTCGAAGACCTCGGCCCGGGCACCGTGCTCGAACTCGACGGGCCGGCTGTCCCCGTGCCAGGAGACGGTCAGCTCTTCGGTGTCGGCGTGCGCCGCGGCGACCGAGATCGCCGCGGGCCCGGGTTCGGTGACGCGGATGGTGAACTCGACGTCCACGGTCGCTCGCGGGGCCATCGTCCCATCATGCCAGTGCTCGGCGTTCCGGCACGTCGGCCCCGCGGGAGCGGCCGCTCAGCCGTAGTTCACCGGGTAGTGCTTGATGCCGTTGATCCAGCTCGACCGCAGCCGCACCGGGGGTGCGGCCTCGGTGATGTCCGGCATCACGTCGGCGATGGCGTTGAAGATCAGGTCGATCTCCAGCCGGGCCAGGTTCGCGCCGATGCAGTAGTGCGAACCCGTGCCGCCGAACCCGACGTGCGGGTTGTCCTCGCGGAGGATGTCGAACTTCTCCGGGTTGTCGAAGACCTCGTGGTCGAAGTTCGCCGAGCTGTAGAACATGCCGACGCGGTCGCCCTTGCGGATCTGCGCGCCGCCGAGCTCGGTGTCGCGGGTGGCGGTGCGCTGGAAGGCCACGATCGGGGTGGCCCAGCGGACGATCTCGTCGGGCGCGGTCTTCGGCCGCTGCTCCTTGAACAGCGCCCACTGGTCCGGGTGGTCCAGGAACGCCTTCATGCCGTGGGTGATGGCGTTGCGGGTGGTCTCGTTGCCGGCCACCGCGAGCAGGATGACGAAGAACCCGAACTCGTCGGAGCCGAGCGATTCACCGTCGACGTCGGCCTGGATGAGCTTGGTGGCGATGTCGTCCATCGGGCACTTGCGCCGGTCCTCGGCCATGTTCCAGGCGTACCCGACGAGCTGCGCGGACGCCTCCAGCGGCGCGACTTCGTACTCCGGGTCGTCGTAGGCGACCATCTGGTTGGACCAGTCGAAGATCTTGAGCCGGTCTTCCTGCGGGATGCCGATCAGCTCGGCGATCGCCTGCAGCGGCAGCTCGCACGCGACGTCGGTGACGAAGTCACCCGACCCCTTCTTGCGCGCCTCGTGCACGATCCGCGCGGCGCGGTCGCGCAGCGTGTCCTCGAGCTTCGAGATGGACCGCGGGGTGAAGCCCTTCGACACGATCCGCCGCAGCTTGGTGTGCTGCGGGGCGTCCTGGTTGAGCAGCACCAGGCGGTTCGCCTCGAGGTTGTCCTCGGTCATGTTCTCGTCGAAGCGGATGATGGCGGTCTTTTCCCGCGACGAGTACAGCGTGCTGTCGCGCGAGACCTCCTTGACGTCCGCGTGGCGCGAGACGACCCAGTACCCGTCGTCGCGGTAGCCGGCGGTGTTGTGCTTCTGGGGGTTCCACCACACCGGGGCGGTGCGCCGGAGCTCGGCGAACTCGGCGACGGGGAGTCGCTCCGCCAAGAGGTCCGGATCGGTGAAGTCGAACCCGGCGGGGATGAGCGGAGCGGCCACGTTGCCTCCCACGGTTCGGCTTGGAACACGTTCTAGGTTGGATTGAAGCATACGGCGTTAACCAACGGAAGACCGTAAGTGAAACCCGTTTACTTAACCGATGAGGCCAGGTGAGCATGCGCTCACCCTCTGAAGATCAAGAAGGTGTCAACCCTGCGCGGACTTGCACAAAACGATAACTTGTTCTAGTTTTTGGGGTAGTGAACAGTGTTTCCCGACGAAAGGGACGACATGGGCGTGCCGGTCATCGTCGAAGCCGTGCGGACCCCGATCGGCAAGCGGAACGGGCTGCTGGCCGGCCTGCACGCGGCCGAGCTGCTGGGTGCCGCGCAGCTCGCTCTGCTGGACCGCGCCGGGATCGACCCGGCCCTCGTCGAGCAGCTCATCGGCGGCTGCGTCACGCAGGCCGGTGAGCAGTCGAACAACGTCACGCGCACGGCGTGGCTGCACGCGGGCCTCCCCGAGACGGCGGGCGCGACGACGATCGACGCCCAGTGCGGCTCGGCCCAGCAGGCCACCCACCTGATCGCCGGCCTGATCGCGACCGGCGCCATCGAGGCCGGCGTGGCCTGCGGCGTCGAGGCGATGAGCCGCGTGCCGCTCGGCACGAACCGTGCGGGCGCGTCCCCACGGCCGTCGTCGTGGTCGATCGACCTGCCCAACCAGTACGGCGCGGCCGAGCGGATCGCGGTCCGCCGCGGGCTGACGCGCGCGGACGTCGACAGTTTCGGCGCGGCCTCCCAGCAGAAGGCGGCGGCCGCGTGGGCGGCGGGCCACTTCGACCGCGAGGTGGTGCCGGTGAAGGCGCCGGTCCTCTCCGATTCCGGCGAGCCGACCGGGGAAACCCGCCTGGTCGCGCGGGACCAGGGCCTGCGCGAGACGACGGCCGAAGGCCTGGCCCGGCTGAAGCCGGTGGTCGAAGACGGCGTCCACACGGCGGGCACGTCCTCCCAGATCTCCGACGGCGCGGCGGCGCTGCTCCTGCTGGACGCGGACCGCGCGACGGCGCTGGGCCTGCGTCCGCGGGCCCGGATCGTCGCGCAGACCCTGGTCGGCGCCGAGCCGTACTACCACCTGGACGGCCCGATCCGCGCGACGGAACGCGTGCTGTCCCGGGCCGGGATGACGGTGGGTGACGTGGACCTGTTCGAGGTCAACGAGGCGTTCGCTTCGGTCGCCTTGTCGTGGCAGCAGGTGGTCGAGCCCGACCCGTCCCGGGTCAACGTCAACGGCGGCGCGATCGCGCTGGGTCACCCGGTGGGCAGCACGGGCGCGCGGCTGCTGACCACGGCGTTGCACGAGCTGGAACGCCGGGACGCGGCGACGGCGCTGGTGACGATGTGCGCGGGCGGCGCGCTGGCCACGGCGTCGATCATCGAACGGCTCTAGCCGGGAAGGTGGGCGTCCACCTCGATCTCGATCTTCATACGCGGGTCCGCCAGGCCGCACTCCAGCATCGTCGCGGCCGGGCGGACGTCCGCGAAGGCCTTGCGCAGCACCGGCCAGCACGGCTCGAAGTCCGCGCGCGAGGGCAGCAGGTAGCGCACCCGGACCACGTCCGCGAACGTGCAGCCCGCCTCCGCCAGCGCCGCCTCGATGTTGCGCAGGCACTGGGCCGCCTGCTCGACGACGTCGTCGGCGATGGTCATCGTCGCGTAGTCGAAGCCGGTGGTGCCCGAGACGTACACGCGGTCGCCGTGGATCACCGCCCGGGCGTAGCCGATCCGTTCCTCGAACACCGACCCGCCGAGGATCGCTCGTCGTTCCGTCATACCGCGCACATTAGCTTGCGGCCCTTGTGCTTCACTTCGATGCATGATCTCGGAAAGCCGTTGCCCGGTGGAGGACGGTGAGCTCCTCGTCCGCCGCGGCGGCGAGGGCCCGGCACTGCTGCTGATCGCGGGCGGCACCGGATCGGGCGATGCCTACCGCGCGCTGGCGAAGCAGCTGTACGCGGACTACACCGTGATCACCTACGACCGCCGCGGCCACTTCGGCAGCACGGACACGACGACCGGCCCGGTCCCGGTTTCCCTGCAGGCGGACGACGCACTGGCGGTCCTGGACCACGCGGCCGGCGGCCCGGCGCAGGTGTTCGGCTCGAGCGCCGGCGCCCTGATCGGCCTCGACCTCGTCGCCCGCCACCCGGACCGCGTGACGACGCTGGTCGCGCACGAACCCCCGGCGGTCCACCTGATGCCGGACGCGGGCGGCTGGCTCGAAGCGGCGGCGGAACAGGTCCGGCTGGCCCGGTCGGGCGAGCTGATGGCCGCGGTGACGCGGTTCGCGGACGCGATCGCGGGCGCGGCGCTGCCGAACCTGCCGAACCTGCGCCTCCCCCACGAGGCCGAGTGGATCCGCCTGTTCGACCGCGAGCTGACGGAGTTCTTCGACTACCTGCCGGACCTGCGGGCGCTGCGGAAGGCGGGCACGGAGATCTTCCCGGTGGCGGGCGAGGGCAGCCGGGGCCGCTACCACTACCAGCCGGCGAAGATCCTGGCGCTGGAGCTGGGGTTGCCGTTCACCGAGACGCCGGGGGCGCACCTGGCGCCGCAGCGGAACCCGGTGAAGTTCGCCGCGGCGCTGAAGGACCTGCTGAACGCGGAGTCCTGACGGCACGCTGTCAGACGACCCGGATGCCGTCCTTCCAGACCTCCCGGATGTTCGACGCCAGCGCCGGGAAGTCGTACGGGTTCCCGGCCACCACCACGACGTCCGCCCGCAGGCCCGGCTCCAGCCGGCCCAGCTCGCCGTCCAGGCCCATCAACCGCGCCGCCGAGGACGTCGTCGCCTCCAGGACGTCCCCCGGGGTCATCCCGCACGCCGCCATCAGGGCCAGTTCCTCGAGGTTCGTCCCGTGCGGGCCCACTCCGCTGTCCGTGCCCATCGCGATCCGGACGCCCGCCGCATACGCGCGGCGGACCGAGTCGCGGTGCGCCTCCACCACTTCGCGGGCCTTCGCCACCACCGGCGCCGGGAGGTCGACGCCCGCGTCCGCCGCGCGGACCACGTTGACCGGGGCGATCAGCGTCGGGACCAGCCAGGTCCCGTGGCCGAGCATCAACTCGATCGCTTCGTCGTCCAGGTAGATGCCGTGCTCGATGGACCGGGCGCCCGCGCGCACCGCGTTCTTGATGCCCGCCGCGCCCTGGGCGTGGGCCATCACCGGGCGGCCCTGCATCGCCGCCTCCGTCACCAGGACGTCCAGTTCCTCCGGCGTGAACTGGGAGTGCCGCGGGTCGTCGCGCGGGGACAGCACGCCGCCGGTCGTGCACACCTTGAGCACGTCGGCGCCCGCGCGCAGCAGCGTCCTCGCCACCCGGCGCATCTCGTCGGGGCCGTCGACGATCGTCTCCGGACGGCCCGGGTGCGGGACCATCAGCGGGACGCACAGCCCCGACGGGTGCCACGCGTCGCCGTGACCGCCGGTCGGGCTGATCAGCCCGATGGAGATCTGCAGTCGCGGCCCGGGGATCAGGCCGTCGTCCACCGCCTGCTTGATGCCGAGGTCCGCGCCCGCCGCGTCGCGGACCGTCGTGATGCCCAGGCCCAGCGTCGCCCACAGGTTCCGGGCGGCTTCGTAGAACTGGTAGGAGAACGGCTTCTGCACCCGGGACAGCAGCCCGATGTCGGAGATCGTGACGTGCACGTGGCAGTCGAACAGCCCGGGCAGCAGCACCGTGCCGGTGCAGTCGACGCCCTCGTCGCCGTCGAGGCCTTCCCCGACATCGACGATCCGGCCGTGCTCGACGACGACGTCGGCCGGGGCCGGATCCGCGCCGGTGCCGTCGAAGACCGAGCCGCCGGTGAACACCGTGCGCGTCACGCCGCCTCCACGAGAGCAGTCCGTCGCCGCGGCGCGACGAGATGAGTGTCCACAAAGGCCAGCCTGCCGACCACGGGCCGCGCCCGCCGCGGGCACGCCGGCAGGTTGGCCGGCCGGTCCGGCCGGAAGATCCCGAGCACGAGGGCAAGAGTACTCGCGACCACAAGCGGGCCGTGGTCCGTCCGGAGCCGGCGGCGGACGGTGCGGTCGTTTACTCCACTGTGGACAGTGAGCGTTCGGCGTTCCGGGCCCGTCACCCAGCCAGGAGCCCGAGCCGGCGGACGGCGAGTTCGGCCAGCAGCGCCGCGCCGTCGCCGAGCACGCTGTCGTCGAACCGGGCGCGCGGCGAATGGTTGTCCGGGGCGGTCGCGGGGTCGGTCGGGCAGGCGCCGAGGAAGAGGTACGCGCCCGGAACCCGGTCCAGGACACGGGAGAAATCCTCCGAACCGGTGATCGGATCGGCCATCTCGGTGAAGCGCTCCTCGCCGAAGACGTCGCGGATCGTGTCGGCGACGAAGGCGTAGGCGCCGGCGTCGTTGACCGTCGCGGGGTACTCGGGTTCGTAGGTGACGTCGATGTCGAGGCCGTGCGCCTCGGCGATGCCGCGGCAGACCCGCACCGCGCGCTCCCCCACCTTCGCGGCGACCTCCGGGGAGAACGACCGGAGCGTCGCTTCGAACACGGCGTCGTCCGGGATGATGTTGCGCCGGGTGCCGGCGTGGAACGAGCCGACGGTGATCACGACCGGGTCGAAGACGTCGAAGGTGCGGGTGACCATCGTCTGGAGGGCGGTCACCATCTCGCAGGCGGCCGGGATCGGGTCGCGGGCGTCGTGCGGGGACGAGCCGTGGCCGCCGTCGCCCCGCACGCGGACGGCGAGCGCGCCCGAGGCCGCCATCAGCGTGCCGGGGCGGGCGACGAAGTGGCCCTTGGCGTAGCTCGCGGCCGAGACGTGCAGGCCGTACGCGGCGTCGACGGGCTTGCCGGACGCCGTCAGGACGCCTTCGTCGATCATGTGGCCGGCGCCGTCCCAGCCCTCTTCGCCGGGCTGGAACATGAAGACGACGTCGCCGGGGAGGTCCGCTTTGCGGGCGGCGAGCAGGCGGGCGGCACCGACCAGGCCCGCGGTGTGGAGGTCGTGGCCGCAGGCGTGCATGGCGCCGTCGAGGGTCGAGCGGAACTCCTCGCCGCCGGCCTCGGTGACCGGGAGCGCGTCCATGTCGCCGCGCAGGAGGACGGTGCCGCCGGGGCGGGCGCCGCGGAGGACGGCGGTGATCGACGACAGGTTCTTGCCGAGGGTGATTTCGACCGGCAGGCCGTCGAGGGCGGCGAGGACGCGTTCCTGGGTGCGCGGGAGGTGGAGGCCGATCTCGGGGATGCGGTGCAGATCGCGGCGCAGGACCTGCAGGTCGTCGAGCATCGCGGCGGCATCGGAGCGCAGGGTCATCCGCCGATCATGCGAGAGTCGAGCACAATGGCCGGGGAAAATGACCGAAACCACCGCTTCGAGGGCTGATGAGCGAAGAATCCGCCATGCTGGCCGAGCAGGACCTCAAACTGGCCGACGCGCTCCAGGCGGCGCCGCGGGCATCGTGGTCGACGCTCGGGGACGCGCTGGGGCTGGGCGCGGTGACCGTGGCCCGCCGGTGGGAGGCGCTGGTCGAGCGCGGGGACGCCTGGCTCACCGCGTACGCCGGCGGGGAGCTGATTTCGCAGCTGGCGCCGGCTTTCGTGGCGATCGACTGCGAGCCGGGGGCGGCGTTGTCCGTCGCCGGTGCGCTGGCCGCGGACGTCCACGTGGCCACGGTGGAGTACGTGGCGGGACCGTGCGACCTGCTGGTGCACGTGGTGGCGCCGTCGGTGCGGGAGCTGGGGGCGCACGTGGCGACCATGGCGGTCCCGGGCGTGACGCGGCTGCGGACGACGTTGTCCCCGCGGATGTTCACCGAGGGCAGCCGGTGGCGCGTCCGGGCGATTTCGCCGGGCCAGCGCGAGGCGTTGTCACCGAAGCCGGCCCGCCGGCGCGCACCGCTGCGCTTCGACTCGGCGGACCGGGCACTGATTTCGGCGCTGGGCGCGAACCCCCGAGCATCGGCGGCATCGCTGGCATCGGCACTCGGCGTGGGGGCGACGACGGTGCGCCGGCGTCTGGACGGATTGCTGGCCCGCGGCGCGATCCGGGTGAGGTGCGAGATCGCGCGGTCGCTGTCACCGACGCCGGTGACGGTGACGCTGTGGCTGCGGGTACCGCCGGACAAACTGGAGACGACGGCCCGGTCGCTGGCGATGGCACCGGAGGTCCGGATGTGCGCGGCCCTGACGGGGGCGGCGAACCTGATGCTGGTGCTGTGGCTCGCTTCGCCGCACGACGTGGTGTTCGTGGAGGCGCAGCTGGCGGCGAAACTGCCGTGGCTGGAGATCACGGACCGGGCGGTGACGCTGCGAAGCGTGAAACTGATGGGGCGGTTGCTCGACGCCGCGGGGAGGGGTAACGGGCGGGTGCCGCTGGACTTTTGGGCCGCGGTCCCCGTGCCGGAGCACGGGGACCGCAGCGTTCACCGGTCCGGGGGATGAGGGGGGTGAGGTGGAGGGAAGCATCCCCCGGGGCCGGGGTTCGTGGGCCGCGGAGCGGGCTGGGCCGGGGCGCTGGCGGGCCCGGTGAGCTGGGCCGACTCGGTGGCCGAGGGGCGGTCACCGGCCGGAGATTTGGGAGGCGGTTCCGCGCGGTCGGGGCGGTAGTCGCGTGCTTCGGGACGGAAGTCGCGTGATCAGCCGCGGATCTCGCGTGACTGAAGGCGGAACTCGCGTGATTGGGAGCGGAACTCGCGTGGCTGGGAGGGGTATCTCGCGTGACTGGGGAGGTATCTCGCGTGACTGGAGGGGCATCTCGCGTGACTGGAGGGGTATCTCGCGTGACTGGAGGGGTATCTCGCTTGGTGGGATGGTCGGGTTGGGGTGGCTGGGTTGGGGAGGGTTCCGGCGCGGTGGACGGGGGGTGAGGTGGAGGGAAGCGTCCACCGGGCCGGAACTCTCGGGCGGGAGCGACTCCCGCCTTCTCCTCCTTCGCTGATCCGGCTGGCCGGATCGGTGGTGAGGTATCCCGGCCCGGCGGACTGGGGGGGGTGAGGTGGAGGGAAGCGTCCACCGGACCGGGGATCGGGAGCGGGACCGAAGTCCCGCGGTGGGAGGTGCGGGAGGAATCTCCCGCGGTTTCTCGGGGTGAAGCAACCGGCCCGGTAGACGGGGGGTGAGGTGGAGGGAAGCGTCCACCGGGCCGGGGATCGGGGTGCGGGCGGAGCCCGCGGTGCGGTGCGGGCGGGGGGCCCGCGGTTTGTCGGGGTGGTGCGACCGGCCCGGCGGACGAGGGGGGTGAGGTGGAGGGAAGTGTCCGCCGGGCCGGGGATCGGGGAGCGGGTCAGTGCCCGCTGGATGTGGTGGCGATGGCCTGCTGCACCGCCGGCCTGCGGGCCGGGTCGGCTCGGCAGCCGTTGGGTTCCAGTGCGTACCACGTGCCGCCCGCGCCGTGGCCGGTTGCCGCTCCCGGCTCGTCGTCCGATGCGTACGTGTACGCCGGCCAGCCTCCTACCGTCAGCTGGGTGGTGCCGTCCTCCCGGCGGATCCGGCCGACCAAACCGGGTTTGATGCCGTCCGCGACCGTGATGGGGCCGTCCACCACGACCGGGGGCCACTTCGCGACGCAGGCCGCGTCGCAAGTGGACTTCCCGGAATCCTTACCGTCCTTGGTGAACAGGTACAACGTCCGGCCCTCCGCGTCCGTGAGGACCTGGCCGAGGCCGTCGACTTCGGCCGTCTCGAGGGTCGACGGGTCGGCTTTGCGGCCCGCCGGGGTGATCGGCGCCCAGTCCGCGCTGACCTGACGGCCGAGCGCAAGGCCCGGCCCGGTGTCCTTCGCGTACCGGTACACCGGCCAGCCGCCGATCGTCACCTGCTTGCGGCCGTCGGCGCGGGTGACCTGGCCGACCAGCCTGCTGTCGACCCCGGCGGCCACCGCGGGGACGTCGGAGACCAGCGGCGGCCACGTCATCGCGCACGGGCCGGCGCAGGTCGCCTTCGGCGGGTTCGCCGAGTCCTTCGCGTACCGGTAGAGCGTGTGCCCTTCGGCGTCGGCCAGTACCGTGCCCAAGCCGTCCACAGTGGACGAAATCAGCTGGGCCGCCGGAACCGTGCTCGCCGGCTGCTGCTGTGCCCCGAGCACCACCGGCTGGACGGCTCCGGACGTGGCGTACGGGTTGGTCCCGCAGGCCGCGACCAGCGCGAGTCCGGCGACGGCGATCGGTGCGGCGGCAGCCGGGCGAGCACGGTTCATCGGAAGTTCTCCTTCCCGCTTCAGAAGGCGGTTATTCGGCGCAGGCCTTGCCGGAGTTGATGCAGTTGACCAGGCGGCCCATGATCTGCTTGCTCATCACGTTCGCGAAGTCGTCGTGGTCGGACTTCGGGTTGTGCTCTTCCTGAGCGAAGGCGTCCACTTTGTACTGCTTGTTCTGCTGGACGTCCTGCGGGACGTTGTACACCAGGGTCACCTGCAGCTGGGGCACGTTCTTGAAGCCCTGCGGGCACTTGCCCTGCTGGTCGGAGAACACGATGTGGCTGCGGTGGTCCTTGCTGTCGGTGTTCTTGCCGTCCCAGCAGTTCGGGAAGGCGTGGATCCGCTCGACCTTGCTGCCCTGCGGGCAGATCGGGTACTTGTCGGTGAGCCGGTCCTCGAACCCGGTGCAGGTCCAGCTGGGCCGGGCGTTCTTCGGGCCGTTGGTGCTCTGCTTGGCGTCACCGTAGAGGATCTTCAGCCCGAGCGGCATCGCGACGACGTTCTGCGCGCCGCCACCGATGAACTTCAGCGTCGCGGACTCCGGCTCGATGATCTCGCCGTCGTTGTCGCCGACCTCTTCGTTCGCGCCCTGCGGACCGCCGAGCTCTTCCTGCTGCTGCGCCTGGTCCTTGTTCTGGTTCTGCTGGTTCTGGTTCTGCTGGTTCTGGTTCTGCTGGTTCTGGTTCTGCTGGTTCTGGTTCTGCTGGTTCTGGTTCTGCTGCTGGTTCTTGTCCTGCTGGTTCTTGTTCTGCTGCTGGCCGTTCTGCTGCTGCTGGTTCTGCTGCTGACGGCGCTGCTGGTTGTTCTGCTGACCGTCGTTCTGGTCACCCTGCTGCTGGGCGCTCAGCCCGGTCTTGCCGCCGCCCTGGCCACGGCGCTCGCGCTGCTTCTGGTCCTGCGCGTCCTTGGCGTCCTGCGCGCTCTTGTCCTGCTGGACGTCGCCGGTCTTGCCCTGTTGCTGCTGCTTGGCCTTCTGGTTCTTGCTCTGGTTGGTCGCGTTGTCCTCGCGGTCGACGCGGATGACCGGCCAGAAGTAGGCCGACTGGTCACCGTTCTTGCAGGTGGTGCCGCCGGCGAGCAGGCTCTTGAGGCTCGAATCGGCGTCGGTCGTCACGTTGCCGACGTAGTCGTGCAGGTGCTGGGCGCCGTTCTTGATCCCGGGCTGCGCGATGAAGTTGTCCGGGTTGTGGTGCGACCCGTCCGCGTTCGTTCCACAGTTGACGGTGAAGGAACCCTTGGTGCCCTTCTGCTTCAGGGCCGCGTTCACGTTGCTGCCGGCGGGAACCTTGTTGATGTCGATGTAGAACGACGGGTCCGCGGGGTCCGCGCTGGCCTCGCCCGTGCGGCCCGCGCTGACCGCCACGGCGAGCGCGCCGACGGCGATCGCCAGGCCGATCGCACCCATCGCGATCTTGGTTCGGCGGGCAACGCGGTGCTTGCCCGTCACGGGGGACCGAGAATTCCGGGCCATAGACTAGTTCACCTCGTTCGTTATTCCGGGCGCGCGCCGATGAGCGCGGCAGCCCGGGCAAGAACTACCGTTGATTGAGCTCGAGATCGCACGGAACCCGATGGGGATGCTTGCGGTTCCGGCTGTCGGGATGCATCGGGGGATGCATTGGGGGATACGGACATGGGCGCTGCGAGGTTCAAAAGCGACCGGTCCGTTATCTGTTCGTTATCTACGAAAACGCAACCGTGCAGCATTCACCCAGGTCACGGGGTTTCACCGAAAAGAAAGAGATTCAGCGCTGCACGACGACGAGGACCGTGCCGTCCTCGCCGCGCACCTCGAACCGGCTGATCTGGTCCATCGCCAGGGAGACCGAACCCTGCAGCCGCAACGGTTCGGGCGAGCCGGGGATGCCGAACCCCTTGGGCGGCACCGACCAGCTGGAGACGACGCGCTCGGTCCCGGTGGCCGGGACGGCGACCAGCTGGCACTTCACCGGCCCGACGATGCCGCGCAGCTCGAGCTCGACGCGGCTGCCCCACTCCACCGGCGAAACGGTGACCAGGGCGCTGACGGCGGACCCGCCGCTGCCGCGGCCGTAGGTCTGGCCGCCGCCGGGCTGACCCTCGGCACCCCCGGGCGGGGCGGTGGACGTCGCCGGGACGCTCGTCGCCGGCGGCGGCTGCTTGGTGCTCGGCGAAGCGAGCGAGGCGGGCGGGACGGCGTCGGCCGGCCGGACCGCGAGGGTCACCAGCGGGCCGGCGATCACGGCCGCCGCGGCCGCGGCGCCGGCGAGGATGCCGATCCGGCGACGGCGGCGGCGCTTGACGGCGGCCTCTTCCATGAGGCCGCGCAGCACCCGGGGGCCCGGCGACAGGGTGCGCGGGCTCGGCGCGGGCATCGGGGGCTCCGGCCAGCTGCGCTTCACCAGGTCGAGGACGTCCGGCAGCTGGTAGAGCTCGATCAGGTCGAGCTGGCAGTGCGGGCAGTTCATCAGGTGGGCTTCGAACTGGGTGTTCTCGGCCTCGCTGAGGACGCCGAGCACGTAGGCGGCGACGTCGGTGTGCGGTGATCCGGCCACGCTCAGTTCACCCCCGCTCGCGCAAGGCCCGGCGCAGCGCGCGGACGGCGTGGTGGATGCGGGACTTCACGGTGCCCGGCGGCACGCCGAGGGTCGCCGCGACCTCGTTCACGGTCCGATCGCGCAGGTAGGTCTGCTGGATGGCCTCCCGCTGCTCGGGCGAAAGCCCCTGCAGCGCCTCGTAAACGATCATCGCGGCGAGCGTCCGGTCCGATTCGTCGGACACCGCGATCGCGTCGGATTCGATCTCCTCGAGCTCCTGGGGCCGGACGCTGCGGCTGCGCCAGCCGTCGATGACGATACGCCGGGCCACCGTGAACAACCAGGCACGCAGCATCTCCGGCTGGCGGTCGAGCTTGTCGGCGTTCCGCCACGCCTTGATCAGGGTCTCCTGCACGACGTCCTCGGCCCACTGCCGGTCGTGGCCGGTCAGCCGCAGTGCGAACGCCATGAGGGACCCGCCGAACTCCTGGTAGAGCGCCTTCGCCAGGTCGTCGGAACCGTCGCCGGACTCGACGAGGGCCTCCTGACCTCCGATGGATCTGAGCGCTCGGGTGTGCCGTCCCACGCGGGACATCCTGGTGGGCCGGACGGCCTACGTCCAGTACTTCGGGCCCGCAAACCGGGGGCAAAACTTTTTTGAACCGTTTCCGGACCGTGTCCGTATCCCCTACCGAAGACCCCGACCAGGCGTTGTCCCCCGCAACGCTCCGCATCCACTCCGGACCGAATGTCCACTGTGGATCTTTCGCGCCCTTTTCCGTTGCACTACCGGCAACAGCGCGTAGTCATGCCCCACGGAGGAGCAGTGATCCGCATTCCCCGCCCGGTGGTCCCCGCCGCCGTGTGCCTCACCGCACTCGCCTTGCTCACCGCCTGTACCGCGAGCGCCGCCACCTCGGGTGGTGGGTACGGCGCCGCCGGGATGCAGATGCCCGGCATGCAGCAGGGACAGGTCGTCCTGCCGATGCCGCAGGGCATCACCGCCGACCCGAACAACCCCGCGAAGAGCCAGCTCAGGGCGGCGAAGACGTTCGACCTCGGGCTCCTGCTCGTCGACGGAACCGGCTACACCATCTACCGCTACGACCGCGACACCCCCCGACCGTCGCGGTCGAACTGCTCGGACGCGTGCGCGGCCAAGTGGATCCCGGTCAAGCCCGGCACCCTGGCGCCGATCGACGTCGACCAGTCGCTGATCGGCCAGATCACCCGCGATGACGGCACCGCCCAGCAGACCCTCGCCGGCTGGCCGCTGTACCACTTCACCGGCGACCAGGAACCGGCCGACACCTCCGGCCAGGGCGCCGACCAGGCGTGGTACCCGATCGCGCCGGACGGCAAGAAGATCACCCTCACCCAGGACGAGTGGAGGCAAAATGCGTTCGGCGTCTGAGCTCGCCGGGTTCGAGGTCGAACCCCCCTCGGTCCTCGAGTTCTCCCGGCCGCTGGTCCGGATCCTGTTCGTGGTGGCCGCGGTGCTGGCCCTGCTGGCACCGGGTTCGACCTCGCTCGCCCAGACCAACGCGGTGTCCGACACCGACGCGGTGCTGCTGACCAAGGTCCGCCAGGCGGGCCTGTGGGAAATGCCGTCGGGCATGATGGCGATGGAAAAGGGCAGCCCGATCGTCCAGAAGGTCGGCTTCGCGATCATGATGGACCACGGCCGCCTCGACGTGGCGACCCGCGCGCTCTCGCAGAAGCTCAACTCGCCGGTCCCCGACCAGCCGTCGGAGGAACAGCGCGGCTGGCTCGCCGAAGAGATGGCCGCTTCCCCCGGCCCGGAGTTCGACCGCGTCTTCGCCAACCGGCTGCGCGCGGCGCACGGTGCGGTGTTCAACGTCCTGGCGCAGCTGCGGGCCGGTACCCGCAACGACGACGTGCGGGCCTTCGCGACGGTCGGCAACCAGGCCGTGATGCGGCACATGACGATGCTCGAGAGCACCGGGATGGTCGACTACACCGCGCTGCCCGCCCCGTCCGTCTCCACGACCGCGGCGCCCACCGGGATCCAGCTCGGCCTCGACCCGTCCCAGATCGCCGTGGTCGCGGCGTTGTTCCTGCTGCTCGGCGGCGGCTTCTTCTACGTGCTGCGCCAGGTGAAGAGCAACCGCAGCCGTGGCAGGGCGGCGGCCCGGCCGGCCACCGCGAGAGCCGGGGGTACCCGTGGTTGAGACCTGGCACGACGCGACGATCTTCCTCACCCAGCAGTTCCAGCCGAAGACCGACCCGGCCGCCCGCGGCCTCGCCGCCTTCGCCGCCCGGACGTCCTACGCGGCGACGATGCTGACGCTCACCTGGGGCGTGCTCACCGCGACCGGCTGGATCCGCTCGGTCACCGGCCGGAAGGGCCTGCGCAGCACGCACATGGTGCTGGCCACCGCGACGATCATCTTCGGCCTCGTCCACGCGCTGGGCTTCACGTACCTGACGGTTCAGCCGTACAGCTTCGGCTACATGTTCATCCCGTTCGGCTCCGGTCAGGAGGCGCGCCACATCGCCGGCATCGTCGGCTTCGAGGTCATGTTCGCCATCTTCCTGACGGCGGGCCTGCAGCGCTTCACCTCCTACCGGCGCTGGCTGTGGCTGCACCGCTGCGCGTACCCGGCGGTCGGCCTGATCGCGGTCCACTCCTGGTTCGGCGCCATCGCCAACGGCCACCTCTCGGTCACCTGGCTGGGCGGCATCACGCTGCTCGTGCCGGCCGTGACGGTGTCGATGCTGCGGTTCATGCCGGCCCGCACGCTCGAGCGCATCGGCCTCGTGGAAGAGCAGGTGGCCTGATGCCCTTCCGTCTGCCCGGCGGCGGGCCCCGGATCAGCGTCGACAACGACCGGTGCGAGCTCTACGGCATCTGCGCCATGGAGGCGCCGGACGTGTTCGACCTCGGCCAGGACGGCCGCCTGCGCTTCCACACGCGGCTGCTGGACGAAACCACCATTGAACAGGCGAAGATGGCCGCCCGCTGCTGCCCGATGCAGGCGGTCGTGATGAGAGGGGACCTGGATGGCTGACGGCGACCGGATCGTCATCGTCGGCGCGGGTGTCGCAGGGTTGCGCGCCGCGGAGCGACTGCGGGAACAGAAGTTCGACGGCGAGATCGTCCTGATCGGGGACGAGGCCCGGCGGCCCTACCACCGCCCGATGGTCTCCAAGGCACTGGTGATGGGGACCGAACGGCCCAGCGACGTGGGCCTTTCGCACTACCTGCCGGACCTCGACGTGCACTGGCGCCTCGGCGCGCGGGTCACGCACCTGGACACGACCGAGCGGGTCGTGCACCTGCCCGGCGGCGAATCCCTCTGGTACGACGGCCTGATCGCCGCGACCGGCGTCTACCCGCGGCACCTGCCCGGTGCGCCGCGGCACGACCCGCGGGTGCGGATCCTGCGCACGGTCGAGGACTCGATGGCGGTGCGGCGCTGCCTCAACGCCAGCAAGAAGCCGGCCGTCGTGATCGGCGCCGGCCTGATCGGCAACGAGTTCGCTGCGAGCATGCGGCACATCGGCCGGGACGTCACCCTGATCGGGCACGCGAAGGCGCCGCTGCACCGCTTCGGCGACCGCGTCTCCAGCGGCATCGTCGAGGCGCACCACGAGCACCGCGCGAACCTGGCGATGCGCAGCGAAGTCCGGCACTGGATCAGCACGAAGGACACCGTCGGACTGCACCTGACGAACAACCAGCTGCTGGTCGCCAGCGTCGTCGTGCTCGCCATCGGCAGCGTCCCGTCGGTGGACTGGATGCGCGGCTCCGGTCTCGACATCAGCGACGGCGTCCTCTGCGACTCGAAGCTGTTCGCCGAGGGCGCCTCCGACGTCGTCATCGCCGGCGACATCGCGCGCTGGCCGAACCTGCGGTTCGACGAGACCCCGCGGCGGGTCGAGCACTGGATCAACGCCGTCGAATCGGCCCGGCACGCGGCGGACAACCTGCTGATGGGCCACTCCAGCGCCATCCCGTTCACCCCGCTCCCCCGCGCCTGGTCGACGCTGTACGACACGCGCCTGCAGATGTGCGGGATGCCGTCGCTGGCCGAGGACACGGTGTCGCTGGCCGACGGCATCACCGGCTTCATCCGCGACGGCCAGCTCGTCGGCATCTCCTGCTGGGACAAGCCGCGGGCGATGCTCGACTGGATGGCCGAGCTCAACCGCCGGCTGCCCGCACCCGACTACGTGCCCGAGCCGGAGCCCGCGCCCGTGGCGGAGGTCCCCGAGGTGCCGACGGTCGAGCCGGCGCTCGCCGCACTGGCGGCCGACGTGCCGCCGGAGTTCGACAGCGGCTTCGACCACCAGGCCTTCGAGCGCGAGTTCGAGAGCGAGTTCGCCAACGACATCCCGACGACGGCGTTCCCCGCGCAGCCGCTGCCGGCCCCGCCGACCACGGCGTTCGCCGCCCAGCCCGGCGCCGCGCTGCCGACCATGGCCATCCCGATGGGGAGGTAGAGAAGCCGGGACGGGACTGCGCGCGGCGGTCACCGTCCCTTTGCCGGCCACCACACTCCCTCCGCGGCTGGGTGGTGTGGTGGCCGGCCCCAGACGTCCCCCTGCCCGCCTCGCGTTGGTGAGAACACGAGCGCCCGGCGGGCCAGGAGAGGGCCATCCCGAGGGAACCCGACGCCCCCGGGGTGGCCTTCTTCCGGCGCACCGGGCGGGGGCCCGGGGTCGAGCGCCGCGGCGGGTCACTCCGCCGGGGCGCACGGGTCGTGGAGATCGTTCCGGCGGACGGGTATGCCACCGGAAGGAACGCCACGGTCTTGCAGCACCGGTGCACGACCGTCCCGGGGGCACGGGAACCCCCGGGACGGCTCCACCACCGCACCGTGTCGTCTCCCCGATCACGCGTGTCGACTCTCCAATCACGCGAGTCGACCCTCCAATCACGCGTGATGCCCCCTCCATCACGCGAGATGCGGGTTCGAGCACGCGGGATGCCGTGCTCGAACAGACGACACGTGTGATTGAAGAGTCGACACACGTGATTGAAGGGTCGACACGGAGGCTCCGGCTGGGTCGTCGCTTGTGGCAGGATTCCGGGGTGACCAGTGCCTCGGCGCAGTACCTGCGCGACCTCGCGCTGCTGCGGCGCGTCCGGGACCGGATCGACCGGGAGTACGCCCAGCCGCTCGACGTCGAGGCGCTCGCCCGTGGGGTGAACATGTCGGCCGGGCACCTCAGCCGGCAGTTCCGGCGCGCCTACGGTGAGTCACCGTATTCGTACCTGATGACCCGGCGCATCGAACGGGCGATGGCGCTGCTGCGGAGGGGCGAGCTGAGCGTCACCGAGGTCTGCTTCACCGTCGGTTTCTCCTCGCTCGGGACCTTCAGCACCCGGTTCGCCGAGCTGGTCGGGATGCCTCCGAGCGTCTACCGCGAGGAGCAGGCCGAGGCCACCGTCGGGATGCCGCCGTGCGTCGCCAAACAGGTCACCAGACCGATCAGGAATCGAGAAGCGCGGCCGTCGGCCGCCACCTAGGGTGACGACCATGGACGTCACCATTCACTCGAGCTTCCTCCCCCACACGGACCCGGAAGCCTCGCTGGCCTTCTACCGCGACCTCCTCGGCTTCGAGGTCCGCCAGAACGTCAAGTACGGCGGCCTGCAGTGGATCACCGTCGGGCCGCCGAACCAGCCCGACACCGCCATCGTCCTGACGCCGGTGGCCGCGACGCCCGGCCTGACCGACGACGAGCGCCGCATGATCACCGAGATGATGGCCAAGGGCACCTACGCCGGCGCCAACCTGGCCACCAAGGACCTGGACGCGCTGTTCGCCAAGCTCGAGGCCGGCGGCGCCGAGGTCGTCCAGGAGCCGGTCGACCAGCCCTACGGCATCCGCGACTGCTCCTTCCGCGACCCGGCCGGCAACCTCCTGCGCATCCAGGAGCTGCGCTGACCGCGACCGCGGCGCTCGGTTACCGCGAGGTGCTGCGCGACCGGCGGGTCGCCGGGCTCCTGCTGGGCGACCTGCTGGCCAACGTCGGCACCGGCATGCTGCTGGTGGCCATGCCGGTGCAGACGCTCGCCCTCCACGGTGCCGTCCCGAAGGCGATCGCCATCGGACTCGTCGAGGCCGCGCCGTTCGTCCTGTCCACCGTGCTCGCCCTGGCCGTCGGCCTCGGCCGGGTCCGCGTCCCGCCGCGCACGCTGCTCGTCGCCGACTGCCTGCTGCGCTCGCTGACCTTCGCCGCCCTCGGCGTCCTGGCCGTCACCGGGCGGCTCACGCTCCCGGTGCTCGTCGCCGGCCTGTTCTCCGGCGCGACCTTCCGGCTGGCCGGCTCGAGCAGCCGCCGCCTGCTGGCGACGTCGGCCGCGGGTGAGGCCGGGCGGTTCTCGGTCAACGGCCTGCTGGGGCTCAACACGACGTTCGCGCTCTACATCGCCGGCCCGGTGCTGGGCGGGCTCGTCGTGGCAACCGCCGGCGCGGGGTTCGCGCTCTTCGTCGACGCCGCCGGAGCGCTGATCCTGCTCGCCTGCCTCCCCCGCGAGGCCGGGGACCGGGACGCGCTGCGCGAGGAGGGCACCCCCGAGTCGGGCTGGCGGATCCTGCGGCGCCGCCCGGTGGCCGCGCGGCTGCTGGTGGTCGAGTTCTTCTTCAACTTCCTGTACATGCCGGTCGAAGTGGCGCTCCCGCTGTACGTGGGCGGGACGCTGCACGCCGGCGCGTCCGGTCTGGGGGTGCTGTGGGGTGCGCTCGGGGTCGGCGCGTTCCTCGGCGCCGCGCTCGTCAGCCGGCTGCGGAACCTGCCGCAGCGCCCGCTGCTGGTCGCGATCATCGGGCTGTGGGCGCTGTGCCCGATCGCGCTCGCCGTCACCGGCGACCTCACCGTGGCCCTGCTCGTCTTCGGCCTGGGCGGCCTGGTGTACGCGCCGTTCACGCCGGTCGCGTACAGCTTCCTGCAGGCCGGGCTCGCCCCCGGGGAACAGCAGCAGGTCGTCACGCTCTGGACGACCGGCGCCACCGTGGCCGCCCCGCTCGGGCTCGCACTGGGCGGGCCCCTGATCGAACTGACCGGCAGCACCGGCGGCCTCGTGCTGTCCGGCGTGCTGACCCTCCTGCTGCTCCCCATCGCGGCCCGGGCGGTGCTCGGGCGCACCCACGAAGGGAACCCGACATGTGCCTCAGCTTGAAGGTCGCCGCGCAGCACCATTTCCGCGAACTGGTGCTGCTGCGCCGCGTCCGCGACCGCATCGACACCGAATGGGAGCGTCCGCTCGACGTCGAGGCACTTGCGAGCATTGTGTGCCTGCCCGTCGCGTTGTTCGTCCGCCGGTTCCAGGACGCCTACGGCCTTTCCCCGCGCGATTACCGGCGGGCCGTCGAAGCGATCAGGAATCGAGAAGCACCGGCCGCGCGCCCGAAAGTAGCGTGATTTCCATGAACCTCACCATTCACCAGACCTTTCTCCCCCACCACGACCACGAGGCCTCGCTGGCCTTCTACCGGGACACGCTCGGCTTCGAGGTGCGCAACGACGTCGACTACGGCGGCCAGCACTGGCTCACGATCGGCCTGCCCGGCCAGCCCGACACCTCGCTCGTGCTGCAGCCGACGGGCGCCGCCTACGCGGACCTGTCCGACGACGAACGCCGGACCATCACGGAACTGATGGCCAAGGGCAGCTTCGCCGCGGTCAACCTGGCCACCGACGACGTGGACGGCACCTTCGAGCGGGTGCAGGCCGCCGACGCCGAGGTCGTCCAGGAACCGACCGACCAGCCCTGGGGCACCCGCGACTGCTCCTTCCGCGACCCCGCCGGAAACCTCGTCCGCATCCAACAGCCGCGCTGACCGACCGAACGCTGGAGAACCCCGATGAGCAAGCCCACGAGGAAGAACGCACCGCACGTGGCCGACAGCCACGACCTGATCCGCGTCCACGGCGCGCGCGTGAACAACCTCAAGGACGTCAGCGTCGAGCTGCCCAAGCGGCGGCTGACGGTGTTCACCGGGGTCTCCGGGTCCGGCAAGAGCTCCCTGGTGTTCAGCACGATCGCGGCCGAGTCGCAGCGGCTGATCAACGAGACCTACAGCACCTTCGTGCAGGGGTTCATGCCGACGCTGGCGAGGCCGGACGTCGACGTGCTCGACGGGATCACCACCGCGATCATCGTCGACCAGGAGCGGATGGGCGCCAACCCGCACTCGACGGTCGGCACCGCCACCGACGCCAACGCGATGCTGCGCATCCTGTTCAGCCGGCTCGGGACGCCGCACATCGGCTCGCCGCAGGCGTTTTCGTTCAACGTCGCCTCGATCAGCGGTGCCGGCGCGGTCACCATCGAAAAGGGCGGCCGGCAGATCAAGGAGCGGCGCAGCTTCAGCATCACCGGCGGCATGTGCCCGCGCTGCGAAGGCCGCGGCAAGGTCAACGACATCGACCTCACCGCGCTGTTCGACGAGAACAAGTCGCTCAACGAAGGCGCGATCACCATCCCGGGCTACAGCATGGAGGGCTGGTACGGCCGCATCTTCCGCGGCTCCGGCTTCTTCGACCCGGACAAGCCGATCAAGAAGTTCACCAAGAAGCAGTTCAACGACCTGGTGTACAAGGAACCGACGAAGATCAAGGTCGAGGGCATCAACCTGACCTACTCCGGGCTGGTGCCGGCGATCCAGAAGTCCTTCCTCTCCAAGGACGTCGACGCGATGCAGCCGCACATCCGCGCGTTCGTCGAGCGGGCGGTGACGTTCCAGACCTGCCCGGACTGCGACGGCACCCGGCTTTCGGCCGAGGCGCGGTCGTCGAAGATCGACGGCATCAGCATCGCCGACGCCTGCGCGATGCAGATCAGCGACCTCGCCGCCTGGGTGGCGAAGCTGTCCGAGCCGTCGGTCGCGCCGCTGCTGGACGCGCTGAAGCACACCCTCGACTCCTTCGTCGAAATCGGCCTCGGCTACCTCTCGCTCGACCGTCCATCCGGGACACTGTCGGGCGGGGAAGCCCAGCGCACCAAGATGATCCGCCACCTCGGTTCGTCGCTGACCGACGTCACCTACGTCTTCGACGAGCCGACGATCGGCCTGCACCCGCACGACATCCGGCGCATGAACGACCTGCTGCTGCAGCTGCGCGACAAGGGCAACACGGTGCTCGTCGTCGAACACAAGCCGGAGGCGATCGCGATCGCCGACCACGTCGTCGACCTCGGCCCGCGCGCCGGCACCGAAGGCGGCGAGATCGTCTTCGAGGGCACAGTGGACGGTCTGCGGTCGAGCGGCACGCTGACCGGGCGGCACCTCGACGACCGGGCGGCGCTCAAGCCGTCGGTGCGCACGCCGTCGGGCGTCCTGGAGGTGCGCGGCGCGTCGACGCACAACCTGCAGGACGTCGACGTCGACATCCCGCTCGGCGTGCTGGTCGTGGTGACCGGGGTGGCGGGATCGGGCAAGAGCTCGCTGATCCACGGCTCGGTGTCGGGCGGCGAGGGGGTGGTGACGGTCGACCAGACGGGGATCCGCGGCTCGCGCCGGAGCAACCCGGCGACGTACACGGGCCTGCTGGAGCCGATCCGCAAGGCGTTCGCCAAGGCCAACGGGGTCAAGCCGGCCCTGTTCAGCGCGAACTCCGAAGGCGCGTGCCCGAACTGCAACGGCGCGGGCGTGGTCTACACGGACCTGGGGATCATGGCGAGCACGGCGACACCCTGCGAGGTGTGCGAGGGCAAGCGGTTCAACGCCGACGTGCTGGAGTACACCTTCGGCGGCCGCGACATCAGCGAGGTCCTCGCGATGCCGGTGACCGAAGCACTCGAGTTCTTCGCCTCCGGTGACGCGGCGGTGCCGGCGGCGCACAAGATCCTGACCCACCTGTCCGACGTCGGGCTCGGTTACCTGACGTTGGGACAGCCCCTGACGACCCTGTCCGGCGGCGAGCGGCAGCGGATCAAGCTGGCGACGCACATGGCGGAGCAGGGCGGGGTGTACGTCCTCGACGAGCCGACCGCGGGCCTGCACCTGGCGGACGTCGAGCAGCTGCTGGCCCTGCTGGACCGGCTGGTGGACGCGGGCAAGTCGGTGATCGTCATCGAGCACCACCAGGCGGTGATGGCCCACGCGGACTGGCTGATCGACCTCGGCCCCGGCGCCGGTCACGACGGCGGGAAGATCGTGTTCGAGGGGACACCGGCGCAGCTGGTGAAGGCGCGGAAGAAGACCCTGACCGGCAAGCACCTCGCGGAGTACGTCGCCTGAGCCCGGAACCGGTCGTGAGTGGTAAGGCGGGTTAGAACCCGCCTTACCACTCACGACCAGCCGGGCGTATACCAGCGGGGGCGGTAGGGCTGGCCCCCGGAAAGTCCGTGCAGCGCACCGGATTCCCGGCGGACCCGGTGGCGCGAAGACTCGGGTGGGTGACCACCACAGAGAACAGCGTCGGCAGTGACTTCGCCCGGCTGAGCCACCGCATCTCCGCCGCCGGGCTGATGGCCCGCCGTCCCGGCTACTACACCGCGCGGATCGCCGTCGTGACCGGCCTGTTCGCCGCCGGGTGGGTGGCCTTCGCGCTGCTCGGGAACTCCTGGTGGCAGCTCGCCGTCGCCGCCTTCATGGCCGTGATGTTCGGGCAAATCGCCCTGCTTTCGCACGATCTCGCGCACAAGCAGGTCTTCCGGCGACGGCGGCCCACCGAAATCGCCGGGATGCTCGCCGGGAACCTCGGGATCGGGATGAGCTACGGCTGGTGGATGGACAAGCACACCCGCCACCACGCCAACCCGAACCACGAGGAGCTCGACCCCGACGTCGATCCGGACATCCTCGTCTGGTCGAAGGACCAGGCCCGCGCGAGCCGCGGTGTCCCCCGGTTCATCGGGCGGTACCAGGCGTTCCTGTTCTTCCCGCTGCTCACCCTCGAAGGGCTCAACCTGCACTGGTCCGGGATCCGCGCGGTCCGCAAGCCGGGCCTTCGCCACCGCGGGGTCGAAGCCGCGTTGCTCGCCACGCACTTCGTCCTCTACTTCAGCGCGCTGTTCACCGTTCTCGGCCCCGGCATGGCGCTGCTGTTCTTCGCCGTCCACCAGGGACTGTGGGGTGTCTACATGGGATCGATCTTCGCCCCCAACCACAAGGGCATGCCGACGCTGACCGGGCGCACCGAGCTCGACTTCCTCCGCAAGCAGGTGCTGACCTCGCGCAACGTCCGCGGCGGTGTCGTCACCGACGTCGCGCTCGGCGGGCTCAACTACCAGATCGAGCACCACCTGTTCCCGAGCATGCCGTCGCCGCACCTGCGGCGGGCGCAGCCGATCGTCCGGGCCTACTGCGCCGAGCTGGGCATCCCGTACCTGCAGACGAGCCTCGTGGAGTCCTACCGGCAGGCGCTCACCCACCTGCATGAAGCTGGGGCGCCTCTCAGGAAGCGTTCGTAGACTCGGGGCATGAGGAAGACGATCGCGGCTCTGCGGGACCTGCCTGCGGCTTTCGGCGCGAAGGCCACCGGCGCGCGGGCCGAGCGGGTCCGCTCCTCGCCGCAGTTCGACGGCAAGGTGTTCCGGAACGCGGCGCCGCGGCACCCGATGACCGCGGCGTCGATGCGGACCATCTTCCGCGAGATGTTCTTCGGCGAGCACCGTGAGCTGCGCAAACCGGCCGGCGCGGTGCCGCTGGTGACGACCGGGCCGGTCGAGTCGGCCGGCGGGCTGTACCTGACCTGGTACGGCCACGCCTCGACGCTGGTCGAGCTCGACGGCGCCCGGGTGCTGCTCGATCCGGTGTGGAGCGACCGCGTCTCCCCCGCGGCCTTCGCCGGCCCGCGGCGGCTGCACGAGCCGCCGGTCCCGCTGTCGGCCCTCGGCCGGATCGACGCCGTGCTGATCTCGCACGACCACTACGACCACCTCGACCTGGCGACGGTCCGCGCGCTGGTCAGCTCCTCCGAAGCGCCCTTCCTCGTGCCGCTCGGCGTCGGGGCGCACCTGGAGCGCTGGCACGTCCCGGCGGACCGGATCATCGAGCTCGACTGGAACGAAGAGGCCACGGTCGCGGGCGTGCGCTTCATCGCGACGCCGGCCCAGCACTTCTCGGGCCGCGGCATCACGAACGACGACACGCTGTGGACGTCGTGGGCGCTGCTGGGCTCCGCGCACCGGGTGTTCTACAGCGGCGACACGGGCTACTTCGACGGGTTCGCGGCCATCGGCGCCGAGCACGGGCCGTTCGACGCGGCGCTGATCCAGATCGGCGCGTACGCCCCCCAGTGGCCGGACATCCACATGACCCCGGAGGAAGGGGTGGCGGCGGCCCTCGACGTCCGGGCGAAACTGCTGGTCCCGGTGCACTGGGCGACGTTCCAGCTGGCGATGCACCCGTGGGGCGAGCCGGCCGACCGCGTGTGGAGCGAGACGAAGGAGGCCGACCTCCCGCTGGCGATCCCCCGCCCGGGCGAGCGCATCGACGTCGCCGAGCCCCCGGCGGTCGACGGATGGTGGCAGGCGCTGTGAAGCTGAAGCTGGACCTGCACGACATCTACAACCGCGGCGGCGAGATCGACCGCGCGCTCAAAGCGATCATCGACGAGGCCGTGGCCAAGAAGGCGCCGCTGGTCGAGATCATCCCCGGCAAGGGGTCGGGGCAGCTGAAGAAGCACGTCCTGCGGTTCCTCGAGCGCAAGGACGTCAAGGCGCTCTACCACCGCGTCGAGAAGGACAAGGACAACTTCGGCAGGGTGTTCGTGCACTTCCGCTGGAAGTGAGTCAGAACCGGCTGTCGTGGCGGGCTTCGGACCAGGCCCGGTCCCACGCCGCCGCGTGGCAGCGGATCAGGACGAACCGGGCGGTGGCCCACAGACCCACCAGGGCTCCGGTGATCGCCGCCCACAACAGGATCGCCGCGAACACGCCGTCCGCCGCCGAGGTCGACGCCGACAGCGGCTCGCCGGCCAGCTCGCCGCGCTGGTCCAGCCAGATCGCGACGCGGGTGCCCGCCGGGGCGCCCGGGTCGGCGAGGACGTCGCCGGTGTGGCGGGTGCCGCGGGCGTCGAACCAGGCCGCCGGGACCGAGGTTTGGGCGGCCGGGGCGCCGGCGCCGTCGGTGCTGTACGGCTGGCCGGACGCCGCCGCGAGCGAAACCGCCGTCGCCGGGTGGCGGGTGGCGCGTTCTTCGGCGGCGCGGGCGTTCTGCGCCGCGTAGGTCTCGGAGCCGTACGCGGCCGCGAACGGGATCGCGAGCAACGCGCCGGCCACGGCCAGGAGCAGCAGGAGGGCCTCGACGCGGTCGCCCGCCCGGGCCAGGGGGTTGCGACCGGGGCGTACCCGGCGCCCGAACCGGGCGATCCGTCCGCTGGGCCCACGCATGCGCGACTCACTCCTCCCGGGAAGATGTCTTCTCGGTAACAGTGTGCGCGCCGGGGCTCGACTTTCTCTTGCGAATGGGATGCGGCCCACCTGTGAAACCGTGCACAACCACCCGGTCGCGTCCGCCGGTCACAGCCAGTCGTCGGGGCGGGGCCAGGGCAGCATGGCGGCGAGCGCGTCCCGGGCCGGTTCGGTGACCGCGTACCGGCCGCGGTGGAACAGCAGCGGGCGGGCGTCGGACGGCGCGCCCAGTGCCGTCACCCGGCCGATCACGACGTAGTGGTCACCGGCTTCGTGCACGGCTTCCAGCGCACAGTCGATCCAGGTCAGCGCGCCGTCGAGCAGCGGCGCCCCCGACGGCGCCGGTGTCCAGGGGATCCGGGCGAACTTGTCCTCGCCGCGGGCACCGAACACCGCGCTGATCTCCTGCTGGTCCTCGGCCAGGACGTTGACCGCGAACCGCCCGGCCGCCGCCAGCACCGGCCAGGTCCGCGAGGTGCGGGCCGGGCAGAACAGCACCAGCGGCGGGTCCAGCGAGAGCGCCGCGAACGACTGGCAGGCGAACCCGGCCAGGGTGTCACCATCACGGCCGGTGACCACCGTGACGCCCGTGCAGAAGTGCCCGAGCACGCTGCGGAACTCGGTCTGGTCGACCGCCACGGACGTCATGAGCCGGGCGGCCGCGCGCCGACCGAGAAGTCGTGACCCCACAGCGACACCGCCGTGCTCTCGCGGGCGATCCAGTTGTCGTCGTCGACCTGGCGGCCTTCGCAGCCGAACTCGACGTCGAAGCCGCCCGGGGTCTTCATGTAGAACGACAGCATCAGGTCGTTGACGTGCCGGCCGAGGGTGGCCGACATCGGCACCTTGCGCCGGATCGCGCGGTCGAGGCACAGGCCGACGTCGTCGGTGTTCTCCACCTCGACCATCAGGTGCACGATCCCGGACGGCGTCGGCATCGGCAGGAACGCCAGGCTGTGGTGGCGCGGGTTGCAGCCGAAGAACCGCAGCCACGCGGGCGGGCCGTCGGCGGGCCGGCCGACCAGCTGCGGCGGCAGGCGCATCGAGTCGCGCAGCCGGAAGCCGAGGACGTCCCGGTAGAAGCGCAGCGACGCCTCGTCGTCCTTTGTGGACAAGACGACGTGGCCGAGCCCCTGCTCGCCGGTGACGAACTTGTGGCCGTACGGGCTCACCACGCGCCGGTGCTGCAGCGCGACGCCGTGGAACACCTCCTGGGTGTTGCCGGACGGGTCGTCGAAGCTGATCAGCTCGTCGACGCGGCGGTCGGCCAGTTCCTCCGGGGTACCTTCCTTGTACGGCACCGAAGCGGCGTCCAAGCGCGACCGCAGCTCGGCCAGCTCCGCCGCGTGCGCGACCTCCCAGCCGGTGACCGCAAGGCGATCCGCGGAGCCGGGTGAAATGACCAGCCGCGCGGGGAAGTCGTCCATGCGCAGGTAGAGCGCGTCGGGATCGGTGCCGCTGCCTTCCACCATGCCGAGCACCTTGAGCCCGTACTCGCGCCAAGCCGCCATGTCGGTGGCTTCGATGCGGAGGTAACCCAGTGACCGGATGCCCATCAGGAACTCCCCAGGAAGTCGAGGACCAGCCGGTTGAACTCGTCGAACCTCTCCAGCTGGGCCCAGTGCCCGCAGCCGCCGAACACGTGCAGCTGCGCGCGCGGAATCATCTTGAGCGCCACCAGCGCGCCGTCCAGCGGGTTGACGCGGTCCTCGCGCCCCCAGACCAAGAGTACGCGCTGGCGCAGGCGGTGGGCGTCCCGCCAGAGCAGGCCTTCTTCGTAGGTTTCGGGATGGGTGAACGACTGGCCCATCGACCGCATCGCGGCGAGCGACTCCGGCGTGTTCGCGGCGGCGAACCGGTCGTCGATCAGCTCGTCGGTGACCAGCGACTGGTCGTGGACCATGCTCCGCAGGAAGGCTTCCATGCGCTCGCGGCTGGGGTGCGCGCCGAACCGCCTGATGTTCTTGACGCCTTCGGTCGGGTCGGGCGCGAACAGGTTGACGCTCAGCCCGCCCGGCCCCATCAGCACCAGCCGCCCGGCCCGCTTCCCCTGGCTCAGCGCGAACCGGACCGCCGCGCCCCCGCCGAGGGAGTTGCCGACGAAGTGGGCGCGTTCGATGCCGAGGGTGTCCATCAGGCCGGCGATGGCGTCCGCGCTGTGCCGGAAGTACTGCGGGTGCTCGGTCGGTTTGTCCGACCGCCCGAAGCCGGGCTGGTCGATCGCGATCGTCCGGTAGTGCTTGGCGAACTCCGGCACGTTGCGGCCGAAGTTGCTCCACGCCGACACGCCGGGCCCGCCGCCGTGCAGCAGGATCACCGTCTCGGCGTGCTCGGCGCCCGCCTCGTGGTAGTGCAGCTTCAGCGAACCCGCCTGGACGTACTTTCCTTCGGGCGCGGCCATCAGTACATCGCATTCTCGACGGGGAGCCCGAAGGCGCCGGTACCGAACATGACGTACGCGCGCTCGGCGTCGTTCGCCGCGTGGACGCGGCCGGCGTGCGCGTCGCGCCAGAAGCGCTGGATCGGCGTCCCCCGCTGGATCGCGCGGCCGCCGGAGTTCTCGAAGAGCCGGTCGATCGCGGAGATGGCGCGTTCGGTGCCGCGCACCTGGTCGCGCCGGACGCGCAGCCGCAGGTCCGCGGGCAGCCGTTGCTCGCGCTTGGCGAGCTCGTAGAGCTCCTCGATGTTGCGGGTCAGCTGCAGCCAGGCGGCGTCGATCTCGCTGGCTGCCTCGGCGATCCGCACCTTGGTGAACGGGTCCTCTTTGGACTGCTCACCGGCGTACGCGGCCCGGACGCGCTTGCGCTGGTGCTCGACGTGGGCGTCGTAGGCACCCTGGGCCATGCCGATGATCGGTGCGGTGATCGTGGTCGGGTGCACCGAACCGTACGGGAGGCGGTACAGCGGGCCGGGGTTCACGGCCTGGCCCGGCACCTTGCACTTCGACGTCGCGATGAAGCTCAGCGCCCGGTGCTGCGGCACGAAGACGTCCTCGACGACGATGTCGTTCGAGCCGGTGCCGCGCAGGCCGATCGTGTCCCAGACGTCCACAATGGAGTAGTCGGCGATGGGCAGCAGGTAGGTGCAGAAGTCGACCGGCTTGCCATCCTTGAACGCGGGTCCCCCGAGCAGCACCCACGTGCAGTGGTCCGAGCCGGAGGAGAAGCTCCACCGGCCGGTCAGCCGGTAGCCGCCCTCGACGACCTCGGCCTTGCCCATCGGCGCGTACGACGAGGAGATCCGCACGTCCTGGTCGTCGCCCCAGACCTCCTGCTGCGCCTGCGCGTCGAACAGCGCCACGTGCCACGGGTGGACGCCGAGGATGGAGGCGACCCAGCCGGTGGACCCGCACGCGCTCGCGATCAGCTTCACCGCGGTGTAGAAGCTCACCGGGTCGGCTTCGAAGCCCCCGTGGAGCTTCGGCTGCAGCAGCTTGAAGAACCCGGTCTCCTGCAGGGCCTTGACGGACTCCTCGGGGACGCGGCGCGCGTCCTCGGTGTCCTGGGCCCGTTCCCGCAGGACCGGCAGGAGGTCCCGGACCCCGGCGATCACCTGCTCGCTCATGCGCAGTTCCTCTCTAGTCTCACTGCACCAAGACTAGAACACGTTCTCGTTTTTGTCGAGAACGCCCTGCGCCAGGGCACTGTTGATCCCCGCTCTACGGCCGGAAAACACGCAGTCGGCCAGGGATAGTCCGCTCACGTAGGACCTGGAACAGATTCCCACGGCGGTACGACCGGCGGCGTACAGCCCGGGGATCGGCGCCCCCGCCGCGTTCCGGACCGCGCCGGTGTCCTCGTCGACGACCAGGCCGCCGAGGGTGAGCATCGGCGTGGGGTACCCGAGGTTCGGCCGCACCGAGATGTCGATCAGCGAGTACGGCGGGTTGTCCAGGCGCCGCACGAACTCGGTCGGCTTGCCCACCGGATCGCGGTCGCCGTGGTAGCCCTCGACGCTCGTACGCAGCCCTTGCGGGTCGACGCCGGCCCGGCGGGCCACCTCTTCCACCGTCGCCCCGGTGACCCGGCCGCGCCGCAGCAGGTACCGCAGCTGCAGGCCCTGGAACCACTGGCTCTGCGCCTTCGTGTCCCGCCGCGCTTCGGCGACGATCGGTGCGTCGACGAGCAGCCAGCCCCTGCTCCCGTGGTGCTCGATGAGCTTCTCGCCGACCGCGGCGCCGTAGCGGGACTCGTCGATGACCCGCCGGCCCGCGGCGTCGACGATGATCCCGCCGAGGAACGCGCTCGGCGGCGTGATGAACCGCCACGCGGAGATCCGGCCGAGCTCGCCGGTCGCGGCCCCGGCCTCGACGCCGAGCCGGATGCCCGAACCGTCGTCGGCGGACGTGCCCAGCGGCAGCCCGCCGCGGTAGGCCGGCGCGTGCTCACGCACCATCTCGCGGTCGGCGATGAAGCCACCGGCGGCGAGCACGACCCCGCGCCGGGCGGAAATCCGCAGCTCACGGCCGTGCGCCCGCTCGAAGCGCTCGACCCGGCGGTGCAGCGACTTGCGCAGCGACGGCACGTAGATCCCGGGCTTCGCCGCGTACTGCGCGAAACGCTGGTGGCGCGCCCGCACCGACGCGGGGGCGTCGCTCAGGGTGTCGACGAGGAGCCCGGTGACGCGGCCCGCGCCGTCGCGGATCAGGCTGCGGGCGTTCGTCTGCGTCAGCACCCGGATCCCGCGGGCGCGCACGGCCGCCTTGAGCCGCGCCATCAGCATCTTCCCCGACGTCCCGGGCCCCTTGACGCGGTGGCCGCGCGGAGCCGGCTTTGCCGCGTCGCGGAAGCCGCCGGCCGCCTCGCTGCCGGAGTAGTACAGGTAGTGGGCGTCGCTCGGGTACGACGTCTTGTACGGGCAGAGGCTGCCTTCGAACGGCACGCCGTTGCCCTCCAGCCAGGTGATCATCTCGCGGCTGCCCTCGCAGAACCGCCGCAGCGTCCGCTCCGAGACGACGTCCCCGGTCTCCATGCGCAGGTAGGCGTACATCGCGTCGACGGAGTCGTCGACGCCCGCGTCGAGCTGCTGACCGGTGCCGCCGCCGGCGTAGACGACGCCACCGCTGACCGCGCTGGCTCCCCCGCCGGCGAAGCGCTCGACGATGATGACGTCGGCGCCCGCGTCGGCCGCTTCGAGGGCGGCACAGGCGCCGGCCGCCCCGAACCCCACGATGACCACGTCCGCGACGAGTGCGTCCATGGTGGCTACCCTAGAACTGAAACACGTTCTCGTCTATGGTGGCCGAAAAGGGCTCTCAACTGGATACTTCTGTCGTGGAACACGTTACAGGTGAGGTGAGATGACCGAGCAGTTCGACGTCGTCGTGGCCGGCAGCGGTGCCGCCGGGATGACCGCCGCGCTGGCTGCGGCCCACCAGGGCCTGAGCGTAGTGGTCCTGGAGAAAGCCGGCTGCTTCGGCGGCTCGACCGCGCGCTCCGGCGGCGGCGTCTGGCTCCCCGGCAACCACGCTCTGCGCGCGGCGGGGATCGAAGAACCACCCGAACAGGCGCGCGAGTACCTCGCCTCCATCGTCGGGGACGCCGTCCCGGCCGTCCGGCGCGACACGTTCCTCGCCCACGGCCCGGAGGTGCTGCGGTTCGTCTGCGACCACACGCCGCTGAAGTTCCGCTGGGTCCGCGACTACAGCGACTACCACCCCGAAGCTCCCGGCGGGCGCCCGGGCGGCCGGTCGGTCGAGCCGGTCGCCTTCGACGGCAAGCTCCTGGGCGCCGAGCTGGCCCACCTCGAACCGCCCTACAGCGCTCCCCCGATGGGCGTCCCGATCACCCAGGCCGACTACCGCTGGCTGAGCCTGCTCGCCCGGCACCCGCGCGGGGCCGTCCGACTGCTGTCGCTGGGCCGGCAGTGGCTCGTCGGCAAGCTCCGCGGACAGCAGCTGCTCAGCATGGGGCAAGCGCTGGCGGCCGGCTTGCGGGTGGGTCTGGCCCGGGCCGGCGTCGAGGTCCGGCTGAACACACCGCTGGTCGATCTCCAGGTCGACGGCGACCGCGTCACCGGCGTGGTCACCGCAACCGGCGCCATCGGCGCACGGCGTGGTGTGATCCTCGCCAGCGGCGGGTTCGAGCGGAACCTCGAGATGCGCGAAAAGTATCAGCGCGCGCCGATCGGCGTCGACTGGACCGTCGGCGCGGCCGCCAACACCGGCGACGGCATCACCGCCGGCCTCAAGCTGGGCGCGGCACTCGACCTGATGGACGACGCCTGGTGGGGTCCGTCGCTGCCGCTCACCGGCGGCCCGTGGTTCGCGCTGGCCGAGCGGTCCCGGCCGCGCAGCATCATGGTCGACGCGCGCGGCGAGCGGTTCGTCAACGAGTCGGCGCCGTACGTCGAGGCCGTGCACGCGATGTACGGTCCCGGCGACGGGCCGGGGCAGCACATCCCGACCTGGCTGGTGTTCGACCAGCGCTACAAGGACCGGTACATGTTCACCGGCATCGGGCCGCGCCAGCCGCTGCCCGGCCGCTGGTTCAAGGCCGGGATCGCGGCGAAGTCGGCGACGCTGGCCGGGCTGGCGGCGAAGATCGAGGTGCCGGCTTCCGCTTTGGAAGCCACCGTCGAACGCTTCAACGGCTTCGCCCGCCGCGGCGTCGACGAGGACTTCCACCGCGGGGTCAGCAAGTACGACCACTACTACGGCGACCCGCGCAACAAACCCAACCCGAGCCTCGGTCCGCTGGACAAAGCGCCGTTCTACGCGGTGAAGATCGTGCCGGGCGACCTCGGCACCAAGGGCGGGCTGCGCACCGACGAACACGCGCAGGTGCTGCGCGAGGACGGCTCGGCCGTACCGGGGCTGTTCGCCGCGGGCAACGCCAGCGCGGCCGTGATGGGCCGGACCTACGCCGGGCCGGGCGCGACCATCGGCCCGGCCATGGTGTTCGGCTACCTTGCGGCGACGCGGCTGGCGAACGAAGATCAGGGGACCACGGGAGGGCAGCGATGACGCAGGATTCGGTACGCACCATCTACGCCGGTGAGCCGCCGACCCGGTTCGCCCGCGGCTGGCACTGCCTCGGCCTGGCGGAGAACTTCCGCGACGGGAAACCCCACGCCGTCACCGCGTTCGGCACGAAGCTCGTGGTGTGGGCGGACTCGGCCGGCGAGCTGCACGTGCTCGACGGCTACTGCCGGCACATGGGCGGCGACCTCACCCAGGGCACGGTGAAGGGCGACGAGGTCGCCTGCCCGTTCCACGACTGGCGCTGGAACGGCAAGGGCAAGTGCGTCTCGATCCCCTACGCCAAGCGGGTTCCGCTGCGCGCGCGGACGCGGTCGTGGACGTCGGAGGTGCAGAACGGGCAGCTGCTCGTCTGGCACGACCCGGAGGGCAACCCGCCGCCCGCGGAGCTGGCGATCCCGCGGATCGAGGCGGCCCACAGCGACGAGTGGAGCAACTGGACCTGGGACGAGATCTTCATCGACGGCTCCAACTGCCGGGAGATCATCGACAACGTCGTGGACATGGCCCACTTCTTCTACATCCACTACGCCTACCCGACGTACTTCAAGAACGTCTTCGAAGGCCACATCGCCACGCAGTACCTCAACACCAAGGGCCGCCCGGACATGGGCATGGCCTCGAACTACGGCGGCGAGGAAAACCTGCTGCGCTCGGAAGCGTCGTACTTCGGGCCGTCGTACATGATCAACAAGCTGGTGAACTCGTTCCAGGGCTACGAGATCGAGAGCGTGCTGATCAACTGCCACTACCCGGTGACGCCGACGTCGTTCGTGCTGCAGTACGGGATGAAGGTGCGGAAGCCGCCGGGCATCTCCGACGAGCACGCGGACAAGATCGCCGCGAAGCTGGCCCGCGGGATCGGCGCCGGGTTCCTGCAGGACGTGGAGATCTGGAAGCACAAGACGCAGATCGACAACCCGCTGCTGTGCGAAGAGGACGGTCCGGTCTACCAGCTTCGCCGGTGGTACCAGCAGTTCTACGTCGACGTCGCCGACGTCACCGACGACATGACCCAGCGGTTCGAGTTCGAAGTGGACACGACGAAGGCGAACGAGGCGTGGGCGGCGGAGGTCGCGGAGAACCTGGCGCGGCAGAAGACCGAGGCGGAAGTGTGACCACCGCCGAGCAGACCGAGTTCCTGTCGGGCGGGCTGCGGCCGCACGAGTGCCGCAGCTGCGGGACGTGCGTGCTGGTGAAGAAGAACAGCATCCAGCACACGAGCATCCAGTGGACGACCCGGCCCGCCGACACCTGCCCGGTGTTCGCCGACGCGGACGGCCCGTCGGCGTTGCTCGACACGTGCCCCAAGCTGGCCGACAGCATCGGTGACGCGGTGCGCGAAGGCACGCTGACGGTGACCGATGGCTGAGCGGGTCTACACGCTGACCGTCGCCGACGTCGTCGTCGAAACGCCGGACGCGCGGTCGGTGGTCTTCGAGATCCCCGCGGAGCACGCTTCTGCTTTTGCTTATTCGGCGGGTCAGTTCCTGACCTTGCGGATCCCCAGCGAGCAGACCGGTTCGGTGGCGCGGTGCTACTCGCTGTCGAGCGCGCCGCACGAAAACCGCGTGCAGGTGACGGTCAAACGGACCGACGGCGGGTACGGCTCCGGCTGGATCTGCTCGTCCTTGCGGCCCGGGATGCAGGTCGACGTGCTGGCCCCGGCCGGGGTGTTCTGCCCGGCGTCGGTGGACGAGGACTTCCTCCTGTTCGCGGGCGGCAGCGGCATCACGCCGGTGATGGCCATCCTGAAGACGGCCCTGGAAACCGGTTCCGGCCGGGTCGTGCTGGTCTACGCGAACCGCGACGAGCGCTCGGTGATCTTCGCGGGCGAACTGGCGTCGCTGGCGAAGCGGTACGGCGACCGGCTGGTCGTCATCCATTGGCTGGAGAGCGTCCAGGGGCTGCCGGACGTCTCGCAGCTGCGCGGGCTGGCTTCGGCGTACACCTCGCACGAGGCGTTCCTGTGCGGGCCGGCGCCGTTCATGGCGGCCGTGCGGGAGGCGCTCGGGCAGCTCGGGGTGCCGCGGGAACGGGTGCACGTCGAGAAGTTCACCTCGCTGAGCGGGAATCCGTTCGAAGCCGGCGTCGAGGTCGTCGAAGAGCCGGTGTCGGATGAAGCACCGGCGTCACTGACGGTGACCCTCGACGGGGAGACGCGGTCGATGGTGTGGCCGCGGCAGCGGAAGCTGCTGGACCGGCTGCTGGAAGACGGCCTGGATGCGCCGTACTCGTGCCGCGAGGGGCAGTGCAGCGCGTGCGCTTGCCGGGTCGTGTCCGGCGAGGTGAAGATGCTGCACAACGAGGTGCTCGACGCCGAGGACATGGCGGACGGCATAGTGCTGGCCTGCCAGTCGCTGCCGGTCACCGACGAGGTCTCGATCAGCTACGAATAGGAGTCCCGCGTGCCCATCGACCCGGGTGTTGCGATCGGTGCCGAGATCGGCGAGGTGAACTTCGCCTGGACGTCGTCGGACGTGCTGCTGTACCACCTGGCGCTGGGCGCGGGCCCGGACGAGCTGCGGTACACCTACGAGCAGGACCTGGTCGTGCTGCCGACGTTCGCGACGGTGGCGGCCAACCTGCGCGTGTTCGACCCGCCGGCGGTGTCGTTCCCGGGGGTGGAGATCGACCTGGCGAAGGTGCTGCACGGCAAGCAGGAGATCACGCTGCACCAGCCGATCCCGACATCGGGGAAGGCGGTGGCGCGGTCGCGGATCGCCGACGTGTACGACAAGGGCAAGGCCGCGGTGGTGATCCAGGAAGTTTCGGTCACGTCGTCGACGGGCGATCCACTGTGGACGGCCCGGTCCAGCATCTTCGCGCGCGGCGAGGGCGGATTCGGCGGCTCGCGGGGGCCTTCGGACCGGGTTTCGTTTCCCGCGCGGGAGCCGGACTTCGTGTTCGAGACGCCGACGTTGCCGCAGCAGGCGCTGCTGTACCGGCTGTGCGGCGACCGGAACCCGTTGCACGCGGACCCGGCGTTCGCCCGGGCGGCGGGGTTCGACCGGCCGATCCTGCACGGGCTGTGCACGTACGGGATCGTGGCGCGGGTGCTGGTGAACGAGTTCCTGGACGGCGACCCGGCGCGGGTGGCGTCGTTCGCGACGAAGTTCGCCGGCGTGGTGTTCCCGGGCGAGACGCTGCGCACCCGGGTGTGGCGTGCGGACGACCGGCTGCTGGTCACGACGTCGGCGGTCGAGCGGGACGACGCGCCGGTGCTGGCGGACACGGTGCTGGTGTCCACTTCCTGAGCCGGGTCGTCCGAGCCGCTACCGTGGTGGGGTGACTTCGGAATACTTCGTGGTGCGTGGAACGGTGGAACCGGGCGACAAGCGCGGCCGCGAGCTGGGCTTTCCGACGGCCAACATCGCCCTGCGCGACCAGGACGGCTCCTTGGGCGACGGCGTGTGGGCGGGCTGGATCGGCCGCCCGGACGGCTCCCGTTTGCCGGCGGCGATCTCGGTCGGCCGCCGCCCGACGTACTACGGCGCGGACGGGTACCGGCTGCTGGAGGCCCATGTCCTGGACTTCTCGGGTGACCTGTACGGCGAGACACTGGTGGTCTGGCTGGGAGCCCACCTGCGCGAGCAGGAGAAGTACGACTCGGCGGAGGACCTGATCACGGCGCTGAAGAACGACATCGCGGCGGCGGCCCAGTGGACGGCAGCCCACCCGGCAGCATCGCTCCCGACCATCGGCGAGAGCCCACTCGGCGAGGTGCGACAGGTCACGTCCTGAGGTCTGCCGCGGCCGGTCGTGAGTGGTAAGTCGGGTTAGAACCCGACTTACCACTCACGACCGCTGCGGCAGGGCTGGAAGTCACAGGGCCGAGGCCAGCAGCATGTAGCCCATCCCGGCGCCCATCACCACCCGGCACACCGCGCGCGAAGCCTGGCCGGAGCCGGCGGCAGCGGAGCCAGACCCCGCCCGCACGACCGCCGAGCCGCGCACCGCCAGTACGCCCGACCAAGCCGCGTCCGCCACGAAGTACGCCGCCGCCACCACCGCGACCAGCGGCACCGCCAGCCGGGCGTCCATGGCCGACATCGTCAGCCACGGTCCGTGGTCACGTCCGCCGTGGGGCATCGCCGTCACCATGTACAGCATCGCCGCCGCCGAGAGGGCGTGGTGGGCGCACGCCGCGCCTCTCCACCAGGCCGCCGCGAACCAGCCCGTCGTCAGCACCAGCACCGCCTGCCAGCCCGCCGCCGGGATCGGGCCGCCGACCGGAGAGAACATCGCCACCATCGCCACCACCAGCAGCAGCTCCGCCAGGTCACCGTGGCGGACGCCGTGTCCGAGGCGCGCGTAGTCGAGGCGGACCAGGCGCAGCACGCACGGCAGCACCAGCCCCGCGAACACCGCCGTGAGCGCCCAGTCGACCATCGGACTCACTCTCCGTCGTGGGTGGTGTCTCCACCGTGACACCCACGTCGGCCGGGCACCAGCCGTCATTGAGGTGACACTCAGTCACCCGTCAGGATGAGTCCACTGGTGGGCACGCCCGTCCCCGCCGTGACCAGCACCCGCGCCGCGCCCGTCACCTGGTTGGCCGCCGTGCCGCGGACCTGCCGGACACCCTCCGCGATGCCGTTCATGCCGTGGATGTACGCCTCACCCAGCTGGCCGCCGTGCGGGTTGAGCGGCAACGCGCCGTCGAGCTCCAGTGCGCCGTCGGCGATGAAGTCCTTGGCCTCGCCGCGGCCGCAGAATCCCAGTTCCTCCAGCTGCATCAGCACGTACGGCGTGAAGTGGTCGTACAGCACCGCGACGTCCACATCGGACGGTCCCAGCCCGGACTGGCCCCACAGCTGCCGCCCCACGACACCCATTTCCGGCAGCGCGGCCAGGTCGTCGCGGTAGTAGCTGGTCATCACGTACTGGTCCGGCCCGCTCCCCTGCGCTGCGGCCGCGATCACCGCCGGCGGCCGCGCCAGATCACGCGCCCGCGAAACACTCGTCACGACCAGGGCGACCCCGCCGTCGCTCTCCTGGCAGCAGTCGAGCAGGTGCAGCGGCTCGGCCACCCAGCGCGACGCCTGGTGCTCCTCGAGGGTGATGGGCCGCCCGTGGAACCACGCGTTCGGGTTGGTCGCCGCGTGCTTCCGGTCGACGACCGCGACGCGCCCGAAGTCCTCGCTCGTCGCGCCGTAGTCGTGCAGGTAACGCCGGGCCACCATGGCCACCGTCGCCGCCGGGGTCGCGATCCCCATCGGGTAGTGGAACGCGTTGTCCACGCCCGAGGAGTTGACCTGCCCGGCCGCCGCGGACGAGACCTGGCCGAAGCGGTGCCCGGACCGCTCGTTGAACGCCCGGTACGCGACGACGACGTCCGCGACGCCGGTCGCCACCGCCATCGCCGCCTGCTGCACGGTCGCCGCCGCGGCCCCGCCGCCGTAGTGGATCCGGCTGAAGAACTTCAGCTCGGGGATCCCCAGTTCCCGCGCGACGGCGATCTCCGCGTTGCCGTCCATCGTGAACGACACCAGACCGTCCACATCGGACGGCGTCACTCCGGCGTCGGCCAGTGCGTGGGAGATGCACTCGGCCGCCAGCCGCAGTTCGCTGCGCCCGGAGTCCTTGGAGAACTCCGTCGCGCCGATCCCGGCGATCGCCGCCCGGCCCGAAAGCGTCACGGCAGGGTCACCTCCACCGTCCCGGCGACGTGCTCGCCGAGACTGTCCACACCGGACACCGACACCACGACGTCCCGCCCGGAAGCCGAGACCACCCGGCCGGTGAACGTCAGCGTGTCGTAGGCGTAGCAGGGCACGCCGAGCCGGATCTTGATCGACCGGATCAGCGCCTGGGGCCCGGCCCACTCCGAGACGAACCGCTGGACCAGGCCGGTGTCGGTGAGGATGTTGAGGAAGACGTCCTTCGACCCGCGGGCGACGGCCGAGTCGCGGTCGTGGTGGACGTCCTGGAAGTCGCGGGTGGCCAGCGCGGTGCTGACGACGAACGTCGGCGTCGCCTCGATCGTCAGCGGCGGCAGCTCGGTCCCTTCGGCGACGGTCATCGGGCCACCTTCCACGCGGGCAGCGTCAGTTCGTCGTCGACGCGGACGAACGCCGCGACCACCGGCAGTCCGATGTGGACTTCGTCCGGCGACGCGTCCAGCAGCTCGGCCATCACGCGGACCCCTTCCTCGAGTTCCACCAGGGCCACCACGAACGGCAGCCGCTTGCCCGGCACCGCCGGGTGGTGGTGCACGACGTAGGAATACACCGTCCCGCGGCCACGGGCGACGACGTAGTCGGGCTTCGTGTCCAGAGAGCCGTCGGGCGGCATCGGGCCCGGCGGGTGCCGCAGCGTCTCGCCCCAGCGCTGGATCCGCAGCTCGCCCTCCCGAAGGCCGTCCCAGAAAAACTCCGTGTCCCGGCTGATCACCGGCCGCAGCACCGGTGCCGGCGGCGGCTTCGGGGCGGGCGGGCGGAACTTGAGCACCCGGAACATCATCTCCGCGACGGCCTCGTCGCCGACGTACCACGTCGTCCGCGTCGTCACGAACCAGCCTTCGCCCAGCGCGGTCTTCTTCGGCCCGACGACGTTCTCCAGCCGGGTCGTCGCCGCGACGTGCTCCCCCGGCCGGAGGTAGCGGTGGTAGGTCTGCTCCGAGTTCGTGGCCACCACCGAGGTGAACCCGGCCTCGTCGAGCACCGCAATCATCGCGCCGAGCGGGTCGTCGTCGGCCCGGGCGCCGTGCAGGCCCTTCATCGTCCACACCTGGGCCATCGCCGGCGGCGCGACCAGTCCCTTGTGGACGCTCCCGGCGGCGAACTCCGGGTCGGTGTAGACCGGGTTGGTGTCCCCGATCGCCTCGACCCAGTTGTTCACCATGGCCTGGTTGACCGGATCCCGCGCCAGGCTCGGCGCGGACTCCCCCCGGGCGGCGATTTCGTCGGCGGCGTCCCGGACGTTCATCGTGGCACCCTCGGCAGGCCCAGGCCGATCGAGGCGATCAGCTCCCGTTGGATTTCGCTGACGCCCCCGCCGAAGGTCAGCACGATGTTGCGTTTCGCGGTGAGGTCGAGCCATTCGGCGAGCTCGGCGGTGTCCGGATCGGCCAGGTCGCCGTGGCGTGCGACGACTTCCTCGAGGTTCCGGCCGATCCGCTGGATGGCCTCGGAGCTGAACACCTTGGTCGCCGACGCGTCGGCCACGCCCACCGGCGCGCTCGCCGAGGACACCGCGACCTGCCAGTTCAGCAGCTCGTTCACCCGGGTCACGGCCAGCGCTTCGGCGAGCACGGCCCGGACGTCGGCGAGGTCCAGCAGGCCGTGCGCACTGGCCCAGGCGCGGACGCGGTCGTACAGGCCGCCGATCCGGCCGGCCGGCCCGAGCATGACGCGCTCGTGGTTGAGCTGGGTCGTGATCAGCCGCCAGCCGGCGTTTTCCGGCCCCACCAGCCGGTTCGCCGGCACGCGGACGTCCGAGTAGTACGTCGCGTTGACGTGGTGGGCGCCGTCGCAGGTGATGATCGGCGTCCACGAATAGCCGGGGTCGCTCGTGTCGACGATGAGGATCGAGATGCCCTTGTGCTTGGGGGCGTCCGGCGCGGTCCGGACGGCGAGCCAGACGTAATCGGCGTCGTGCCCGCCGGTGGTGAAGATCTTCTGGCCGTTGACGACGTATTCGTCGCCGTCGCGCACCGCCGTCGTCCGCAGCGACGCGAGGTCGGTGCCCGCTTCCGGTTCGCTGTACCCGATCGCGAAGTGGATCTCGCCGGCCAGGATCTTCGGCAGGAAGAACGACTTCTGCTCGTCCGTGCCGTACTCCTGCAGCGTCGGCCCGACCGTCTGCAGCGTGACCGAGGGCAGCTGGACGTCGGCGCGCGCGGCCTCGTCGACGAACAGGTGCTGTTCGATGCCGCCGAAGCCCTGGCCGCCGTACTCGACCGGCCAGCCGACGCCGAGCCGGCCGTCGCGGCCCATCCGGCGGACGATCTCGCGGAACACCGGCCCGTGCCGCTCGCGCCGCATCGCCCGGCGTTCCTCGGGGCTGATCAGGCCGGCGAAGTACTCGCGCAGTTCGGCGCGCAGCTGTCGTTGCGCGGTGCTCAGTTCGACGTGCATCCGCCTCACCCCGCCACTCGTTCGCCGAGCCGGCCGAGCCGGTGCGCGGCCCCGCCGAGCGTCCGGCTCAGATCCTTGACCGCCGACGAATACCGGTGCAGTGGATAGGTTTCGTCGACGCCGAGGCCGCCGTGCAGGTGGTGGCAGGTCGCCAGCGCCTGCGGCGCCTGCGAGGCGAGCCAGTAGGCGGCGACGTCCAGTTCGGCGTCCGCGTCGAGCCCGGAAGCCAGCCGCCACACCGCGGATGTCACGGCGAGGTGCACGGTCCGCGAGGCCACGTAGACGTCGGCGATCTGGCCCGCCACGGCCTGGAAGGCGGAGAGCGGCCGGCCGAATTGGGTGCGCTCGCCGACGTGCTTGACGGTGAGCGCGAGCGCGCCGGCCAGCAGGCCGTCGCCGAGGGCCAGGGCGCCGGCCAGCGCGAACCGGTGCAGCGCCGCGACGGCGCCGCGGTCGAACAACAGGTCCGTTTCCTCGACCGCGACGTCGTCGAGCCGGACGGTGAACTCCGGCGTCCCGGACGAGGTGGGCGTCGGAACGAGCGTGACGCCGTCGGCGCGCGGGTCGACGAGGTAGACGGCGCTGCCGTGCGCGGTGGTCACCGGGATGAGGATCCGGGTGGCCCCGGCGGCGTGCGGCACGGCCGTCTTTACGCCGTTGAGCAGCCATTTCCCATCGCCGGGCCGGGCGGTCGCCGCGGGTTCGGCGACCAGCGGCGCGGACGGCTCGTGCAGGGCGGCGGTGAGCAGTGCGTCCCCGGCCGCGACCGCCGGCAGGAACTCCGCGCGCTGGGCGGGGGTGCCGAGCGACTCGATCGGCAGGACGCCCAGGGCGAGCGCGGCGTACGCGGGCACCGGCGCGGCGGCCCGGCCCACTTCGGTCAGGACCTGGGCGACCTCGGCGACGCCCAGGCCGTCGCCTTCCAGTTCCGGGGGCAGCGCCAGGGCGAGCAGGCCCGCCGAGGCGAGCGCGCGCCAAGGGTCTTCGTCGGACCCGAGCACTTTCGCGGCGAGGGCGGCGATCTCGGTCTGCGTATCGTCAAGGGCGAAGTCCACGCCTGTCCTCCGGATCGGGCGCAATATTGAAACCTGTTCTAGTCTTAACCGGAAAGGGCGGGCACGGCAACCCCCGGGGGTGGCGCAATGGCGGGGACACGGCGGCGGATCACCGTGCCGCCGACCGCGGGTGTGCCCGAACCGGTCCCGCTGGAGCTGCCCGGCCGCGGCCGCACGGTGGTCACCGACGTCGGCCCGCGGGACGCACCCGCGCTCTTCCTGCTGCACTCGGTGGCCTGCACGGGCCTGCTGACCTGGTACCCGGCGCTCGCGCGGCTGGCGCGGCACCACCGCGTCGTCGTCTTCGACCAGCGCTGGCACGGCCGGGGCATCCGCTCGCCGGAGTTCCGGCTGGCCGACTGCGCCGGCGACGTCACCGCCGTGGCCGACGCGCTCGGCGTCGGCCGGTTCGCGATCGCCGGGTATTCGATGGGCGGGCTGGTCGCGCAGCTCGTGGCCCGCGCCGAACCAGAACGTGTTACCGGACTCGTGCTGTGTTCGACCGCCGGCCACTTCGGCCGCGGGCTGCGGCAGCGCGCCGCCCTCGACGTCTTCGGCCGGACGCTGCGGCGGCTGCGCGAGCGCGTGCCGCCGCCGGTCGCGCCCGTTGCGCTCCCCCGCGCACGCCTCGCGGACCACCGGTGGGGGCTGCGGGAGTTCCGGTCGACCAGGCCGTGGGAGATCGCGGTCGCCGTCGACGAGATCGGCCGGTTCGACTCGAGGTCGTGGCTGCACACGCTGCGGCAGCCGGCCGCGGTCGTGGTGACCGCCCGGGACCGGTTCATCGCGCCCGCCCACCAGCGGTCCCTGGCCCGCCGGATCCCCGGCGCGGCCACCTACGAGGTCGCGGCCGGGCACGCCGCCTGCGTGCTGGCCGCCGACCGCTGGGTGCCCGCCCTGCTCGCCGCGGTCCACTCCCTCCGAGGAAGGAATCCCTGATGGGACGCTTCAGCCTGCCCGACTCCAAGCCGGACGGCCTCGACTCGCCGGTGACCGCCAAGGTCATGAAGTACGCGGCGAAGGCGCAGGTGGCGGTCTTCCGGCTGACCGGCGGCCGCATCGGCGGCAAGTGGCGGGTGGGAGCCGGGTTCCGCAAGCCCGTGCCGACGCTGCTGCTGGAGCACCGCGGCCGCAAGTCCGGGCGGCTGTTCACCACCCCGTTGCTGTACCTGAGCTCGGGCGACGACGTCGTGATCGTCGGCTCGCAGGGCGGGCTGCCGAGGCACCCGCAGTGGTACCACAACCTCCTGGCGCAGCCGGAGACACGCATCGACCTCAAGGGCCGGCGCGGGGTTCCGGTCACGGCCCGGGTCGCCGAGGGCGCCGAACGCGCCGAGCTGTGGCCGCGGCTGGTCGAGCTGTACGCGGACTTCGCGAAGTACCAGGCCTGGACCGAGCGCGAAATCCCGGTCGTGGTGCTCAGCCCGCGGCTTTGAGCAGCTCGTCCAGGGCGTCCGGCAGCGCGTCGGCGAGCGGCCACAGGTCCTTGACCAGCTCCCGCGCGCCGAGCAGGCCGACGTGCACCTTGCCCACGTTGGACAGCACCGTGACGTTCAGCCCGGCGCCGTGGAAGACCGGGCCGAGCGGGTAGAAGCCGGTGATCCGCGCGCCCAGGAAGTACAGCGGCATCGGCGGGCCGGGCACGTTCGAGACGACCAGGTTGTGCACCACCGGGTGCTTTTCGGCCAGGCGCAGCGCCGAATACGCGCGCACGGCGAGCCCGAACGCCGTCGCGGCCGAGAACTGCGCCCAGTCCTGCAGCATGTCGGCGTCGATGTCGTGGTGGTGGTCCTTCGAACGCCGGTTGGCCTCGGCGAGGAAGAACACCCGGGCGGCCGGGTCGGCCAGGTGCGTCGGCAGGGAGGCGAAGAACGCCGAGACCTTGTTGCTGCCGTGCTCGCGTTCGGTGCGGTCGTGCACCGAAACCGGGACGGTCGCGACCAGCGGGTCGTCCGGCAGTTCCCCGCGGGCAGCGAGGAACTCGCGCAGCGCACCGGCGACGAGCGCGAGCACGACGTCGTTCACCGTGACCCCGAAGGCGTTCTTGACGTCTTTGACGTCGGCCAGGTCGAGCTGGGCGAAGGCGACGCTGCGGTGCCCGGTGATCGTGCCGTTCAGCGACGTCCGCGGCGCGGTGAACGGGACCGGCATCCCCTTGCCGCGCAACGCCCGGCCGACCCAGCGCGGCATCAGCCCGAGCAGGTCGGGCAGCAGCCGCGCGACCTCGGCGGGCCGCTTCACGACGCTTTCGACGCCCGAGCGGATCAGGTCCAGCGGCGACGGCAGCCCGGCGTTCCGGTGCTCCTCGATCTCGGGCATCGGCCCATCCGGCTCGAGCCCGGCCAGGTAGGTGATCAGGCTGGCGCCGCTCACGCCGTCGACGCTCGCGTGGTGCATCTTGAGCAGCACGGCGAGCCGGCCGTCGGCCAGGCCCTCGATGACGTACAGCTGCCACAGCGGGTGCGCGCGGTCGAGCTGCTGCCCGGCGATGTGCGCGCACAGCTCGGCCAGTTCGGCGCGGTCGCCGGGAGCGGGCACGCCGATGCGGTGCACGTGGTGGTCGAGGTCGAACTCCTCGTCCTCGACCCAGACGGGGTGACTGAGGTTCCAGAGCGGATTGTGCAGTTTGCGGCGGAACGCCGGGATCTTCCGGACGCGTTCGTCGAGTTTCTCCTGGAGCTTCGCGAAGGTGTAGCCGCCGGGGACGGTCGAGCCGTCCAGGATGAGCAGCCCGCAGACGTGCAGGACCTGCGACGACGTCTCGAGGTAGAGGAAGCTCGCGTCGAGGCCGCTCAGTCTCTGCATGGCGCCCAGGGTAGGCCACGTCCGGTGAGCGGCGCGTCACCCTACTCGCCGGTATCATCGCGGTGGTGCAGCCGAATTTCCTGATCCGTCGCGCGGTCCAGCTCGGTCTCACCGCCAACGCCCTGCGCCCGCTGCGGGCCCGGTCCACGACGATCCCGGTGTTCTTCGCCGGGTGGCTGACCGGCGAGCTGGCGCCCCAGTTCCTGGCCCTGACGGCGGCGGACGTTCTGGTCCACACGGCCCGCCACGGGGTTCGCGACCGGTCGACGAAGGCGGGCCTGGCGATGGCGGCCGCGTCCGCCGCGGGCCTGGCCACGCTGGTCCGCACCGGCCACGGTGCGCGCGAGGAGATCGAAGAGGCGCTCAAGTCGGCTTTGGGCGCGGACTACGCGTCGGAGCTGGGCCGGTCCGATCTGGGCCTGCCGTGGGGCGAGCTCGCGCTGCCGTTCCGGATGGGTGCCCCGGACGTCCGGGTCGACCGCAACATCGCCTACGCCCCGGGCGGCAAGCGGTTCCTGCTGGACGTGTACCGCCCGAATTCGCCGGTCTCCGGCGCCCCGGTGCTGCTGCAGGTCCACGGCGGCGCGTGGGTGATCGGCAACAAGGAGGAACAGGGCCGGCCGCTGATGCGCTACCTGGCCCGGCGCGGCTGGGTGTGCGTCGCGATCAATTACCCGCTTTCGCCCACCCATCGCTGGCCGGCGCACATCGTCGCGGCGAAGCAGGCCCTGGCGTGGATCCGTTCGTCGATCGAGTCGTACGGCGGCGACCCGCGGTTCGTGGCGGTGACGGGCGGCTCGGCGGGCGGGCACCTGTCGGCGTTGCTGGCGTTGTCCCAGAACGACGCGGCGCTGCAGCCGTCGTTCGAGGACGTGGACACGAGCGTCCAGGCGTGCGTCCCCCACTACGGCGTGTACGACTTCGCGGCGACGTCCGGCGCACCGGCGAGCAAGTACCGGCTGGAGAGCCTGATCGCCCGCCGGGTGTTCGCGCCGGACCGGGACCCGGTGGCGCACTTGGACGACTACATCGCGGCGTCGCCGCTGGACCGGATCACTTCGGACGCCCCGCCGTTCTTCGTGATCCACGGCCGGGACGATTCGCTGGTCCCGGTGCGGGAGGCGCGCGAGTTCGTCGCGCGGCTGCGGGAGAAGTCCCGGCAGCCGGTGGCGTACGCGGAGCTGGCGGGGGCGCAGCACGCGTTCGACGTGTTCACGTCGGTGCGGTCGGCGCACGTGGTCCGCGGGGTGGCGCGGTTCCTGGACCACACGTACAACGCCTGGAAGGCCGAGCACCGGTAGCCCGACGGCGTTGCGGATCGCCGAAATCAGCGAAGATCGTCGGCTCGCCCCGTTTCCCAGATAGCACGAAGGCGCGGACCGAGCTCCGTCACCAGTTCGTGTTCGGCCCGTACCATCCGGGTCAACAGTTTGCGCGCGCTGCGGAACGGCAACTCGTCGAGAACCCACCCCCACAAACGTCGTTGCACGGGCCTGAGGAGTTCCTCGCCGACCAATCCCACGAGACCGCCCACCGTGGCCCCCAGCGGTCCGGCCGCGAGCGCGCCGGCATTGGCGCCGGCGGCCACGCCGACGGCCTTCGGCAAAACCTCCACCATCATGCGTCCGCTCACCTCGAGTTCCGGCCTGGTCGAATCGAGCGACCTGGCGACCGCGTCCGCTGCCGACTCGAGCTCCCGACGCGCCTCCCTCGACCGGTGCGCGTCCTCGGCCACCATGGCCGCCCGCAACTCCCGATACCGCTCCACCGCGGGGGAATTCCGCAGCTCTTTGGCCCGCTCCAGCAGCTTGTCCGGTCCTTCGCGGTACTGTCGGGTCTTCTTCACCAGGTACGGCAGGAAAGACGGTGTCCACGGAAGATCGTCGTCGCGCCACCCGTCTCCGGCATCGCGGCACCGTCGGCGGAGTTCGTCGTACACCGTGGCCTCAGTAGCCGCCGTCGGGTCGGCCAGCCGCAAACCGAAGGAGGCGAGCGCCAGAGTCCGGCTCGGTGCGAGCACGTGCGGCGAGCCCGTCTGCTGAGCATAACCGGCGAATACGAGCTGCCCGAGAACGAATCGCGCGATTCGCAGCTCATCGGCACCGGAAAGCCGATTACCGATACCCTCCAGGCTCGGTTCCCATCCGTATTCAGTGGCGTCGAGAGTGGCCAGCATTCTTTCTGCCGTCGCCCTCGACACAAAGGGACCGTTTTCCGTCAGGCGACGAAGTTCTCCCATTGCCGCGTGCTTTACCTGGCGATACATCTCATACTCGACGTTCACGTGGAAGAGCATCCGGTCGCCGTCCACATTGAGCAGATCGGACAACCCGCTCCCGGGAGTCTGGTTCGGCTCGTAGCCGAAGGTGTCGAAGTAGTTGAACGCAGGCAGTTGATCGTGCATGACCACCAGATCGAAGAAGGCGACCAAAGTGCCCAGGTCACTTTCAACCGCTTGCCACCGCCTGTCGCCAACGGGATCAGCAGCCCGCTTGCCGCCGAGAAAATACTCGCCGATGCGAAACAACATCGGATCGACGACGACGTCGAGACCTCGGTCAACGAGTTCACCCCAGGCAGGCAGGCCACGAATGTGAAGATCGTAGGGCATGCGAGACCTCCTTGCGGCCAAGGACGCTTCCTCGGCGATCGTCGTTCAGTAAGCGAGATCCACCGGGCTTGCCGATGGTGGGCCGTCCGGACGCCACTGCGTGCCCGCGCGGACAAAGCGGTACCAGCGCGAATCCCGGCCGTAGCGCAGCTGCAATTCCCCTTGCGTGATGCGGTTGCGCCACGCTTTGGGCGTGCCCGGCAGACCCGCCTCGGCCAAAATCGCCTGTGCCGCGGCGAGCGGGCCCGGACCCGGCTGCCACGTCTCCCGCAATGCCGCCAAGCCGCCGCGGCCGGCTTCGCGCCACGCTTCGGCCCAGCGGGTCAGGTCTTGCGGGGATGTCCCCGCCGCCGCGGCGAGGGCGGTGATCTCCGCGCTCGTGCGGTCGGCCGCACGGCGGGCGAGGTCTTCCTCGAACGTCAGCTCCGCCGGCGTCGGGCCGCCGGTCAGGAGGTCGCGGGCGAGGGCGGCCGCGTCCGCCGCGAGGGCCGACAGCGCCGCCGCCGTCCAGCCGGTGCCCGGTGGCGGGTCGAGGTCCAGGACCGCCGGTGAGCCGGGAACCCGCGGGGGTGGCGGCAGGGCGGGGATCGCGCCCGGGCGGCGCGCGTAGGCCGCGCGGGGTGTCAGGCCTTCGTCGGTGCGCTTCGGGAGCTTCGGCTTCTCGCCGCGGGCCGGTGACCGGCGGGCGCGGAGTTCGGCCAGGACGTCCGCCCGCGGGCGGCCACGCAGCAGGAAGAGCGTGAACGGGTCGCGGTCCACCTCGTCGGCGACCAGGTAGTACACCGCGGCGACGTGCTTGCACGGGTTCGCCGAGTCCGGGCACGAGCACCGCGGCCGCAGGTCGCCCGGGCCCGGCAGCAGGTCGACGCCCGCTTCGCGCGCCTGCTCGGTGAGCGCGCCCGGCAGCTCGCCGTCGAGCAGGGCGGCCGCGTGGCCGAGCTGGGTGCCGACCACGCCGAGCAGGGTGTCCCACTCGCCGTCGGTGAACGTGCGCATGGTGATGGTCACCCGGTACGGCTCCGGGCGACTGCCGCGCACCCGCGCCGTCATCGCGCCGGCGCCGAAGTGCAGCTCGCTCACGGTGCCTTTGCGCGCGTACGTCCGCCCGCGGGGCAGCCGGTTCGGGTCCAGCTTCGCGCGCTGCTCCAGCGCCTCGACCCAGGCGCGGCCCCACCACGTCGTGCCGAAGTTCCGCCTCGGTGGCATCACCCGCCCCCGAGCCGGACGAGGTCGGCGAGCTCGTCGTCGGACAGTTCGGTGATCCAGTCCTCGCCCGCCCCGACGATGGACTCGGCGAGCCCCCGTTTCTTCTCGAGGACCTGCGCGATCCGCTCTTCGAGGGTGCCCTCGGCGATCAGCCGGTGCACCTGGACTGGCCTGTCCTGCCCGATCCGGTACGCGCGATCGGTGGCTTGGTCTTCCACGGCGGGGTTCCACCAGCGGTCGTAGTGGATGACGTGGGTGGCCCGGGTCAGGTTGAGCCCGACGCCGCCGGCCTTGAGGGAGAGCAGGAACACCGGGATCTCGCCGGCCTGGAACCGGTCGACCATGTCCTGCCGTTTCGCCGGGGAGCTGTCGCCGGAGAGCAGCTCGGTGGGCAGGCCGCGGTCCTCGAGGCGGCGCTCGAGCAGGCGGCAGAGCTGGACGTACTGGCTGAAGACCAGGACGCTTTCGCCTTCGTCGAGGATGACGTCGAGGAGTTCTTCGAACGCCGCGAGCTTGCCGGAGCGGCCGGTGAGCGCGCCGTGCGGTTCTTTGAGGAACTGCGCGGGGTGGTTGCAGATCTGCTTGAGTTCGGTGAGCAGCTTCAGGACCTGCCCGCGCCGTTCGATGCCCTTCGTTTCCCGGATTTCGGCGAGGTTTTCCCGTACGACGGCTTCGTAGAGCGTGGTCTGCTCGGCGGTGAGCGGGACGAACCGGTCGGTCTCGGTCTTGGGCGGCAGTTCCGGGGCGATGTCCGGGTCGCTCTTGCGCCGCCGCAGCAGGAACGGCCGGACAGTGGCGGCCAGCCGTTCGGTGACCGCCTTGTCGCGGTCGCGTTCGATCGGGCGCGCGACGGTGCGCCGGAAGCGGTCGAGGGGACCGAGGAGCCCGGGCGTAGTCCAGTCCACAATGGACCACAGTTCGGTGAGCCGGTTTTCGACGGGCGTGCCAGTGAGGGCGACCTTGGCCTGCGCGGGGATCTTGCGCAGTTCCTTGGCGGTGGCCGAGAGCGGGTTTTTGACGTGCTGTGCCTCATCGGCGGCGACCAGGCCCCAGGCCACTTCGGACAGCGTGGCGCGGTCCCGGCGGAGGACGCCGTAGGTGGCGAGGACGACTTCGTCGGGCGCGAGGTCATCGAGGTGGCGGCGGCCGCCGTGGAACCGCCGGACGGGGATTTCGGGGGCGAAGCGGGCGAACTCGCGCTCCCAGTTGCCGAGGAGGGAGGTGGGACAGAGGACGAGGGTCGGGCCCCCGCCGGCGCGCGCGGGTTCGGTGACGCCCGGCGGGACTTCGGCGACTGCCGGCTCATCCTCGGCCGGAGACGGCTCGGCTCCCGGTGGCAGCGCGACCGCCGAACGGGCAACCTTGCCGGACTGCGACTCGGCCGCCGATCGAGTGACCTCGCCGGGCTCTTGCCCAGCCGGGGACGGCTCGACTCCCGGCGGCGCAACCGCCGAACGGGCAACCTTGCCGGACTGCGACTCGGCCGCCGATCGAGTGACCTCGCCAGGCTCTTGCCCAGCCGGAGACGGCTCGGCTCCCGGCGGCGCGACCGCAGGTCGGGCGGCCTCCCCGGGCTCTTCCCCACCCGGCGGCGGCGCGACCGCCGACCGGGCGGCCTCGCCAGGCTGCCTCTTGCCGGGCTGCTCGGCCGCCAATTGAGCAAGGTCGCCGGGCCGCCCCTCCGCCCCCAAGCCGGCGCGCTGCCCCTCGCCGGGCGTCCGCGGGGCCTCGCCTGGCTGCACCGAGACCCGCTGCCACTCCCCCGACCTCGCCAGCTCGCGGCGGTGCAGGTGAAGGGCGATCAGCTGGATCGTCTTGCCCAGCCCCATGTCGTCCGCCAGGCAAGCGCCCAATCCCAGGCCCGTCATCGTGGCCAGCCACGACAACCCCGCCTGCTGGTACGGGCGCAGCGTCGCCTGCAACCCCCGCGGGGGCGCCACCGACCCCTCCGCCCGGTCGCGGATGCGCGAGGCCAGCCCACCCAGCGCCGGGGGCGCCGCGAACTCCACTCGCTCGCCGTCCACCTCGAGCTCGCCCGTCAGCGCCGCTGCCAGTGCCTCGCCCGCGTCCAGCTTGCGGGTGCGGCCGCGCACCCGGGCCAGCAGCTGCGGGTCCACGCGCACCCACTGCCCGCGCAGGCGGACCAGCGGCCGCTTGGCTTCGGCCAGGGCCGCCACTTCGGCCTCGGTCAGCTGCTCGCCGCCCAGGCTGAGCTGCCAGCGGAACTCCAGCAGCGAACGCAACGCGAACTCCGCCTCCGTCACGCTCGCCGGCGCCTGGGTCGCGCTCGCCCGCGCCTTCACCTCGGCCGCGAACAGCCCCTTCGACCACAGGACCTCGATGCCGGCGCCGCCGAGCTCGCGGGCGCCGTCGGTGAGGAGGTCGACCACCTCGTCGTCGGAAAGCTCCAGCGAAGCCGGCGCCGCCTGGGTCAGGACGCGGCCCAGCGGCGCCCAGGCACGGGCACCACGGCGCAGGCCCAGCAGCAACTGGGTCTCGACCTGGTCGCCGAGGCGGTTCAGCACCGCGTCCGGGGCGTCCCACAGCGTCGCCGCCTCCACCACCAGGCTCGGCTCCGCCATACTGCGCACCGCCAGCACGCCGGCGAACGATGCGTCGTCGTGGCCCTCGACCCGCAGGAGCACCTGGACGCCACGGGGCTCGCGGGCCTCCAGCTCCGCCAGCCAGGCGGCGCCGTCCGGGCCGAGCAGGGCCGGTTCGCGGGCCGCGAACGCCGGGTCGCCCGCGCCGACCGGGGCCGCCGGGCTGCGGACCAGCAAATCCGCCGTCGCGTCCCACAACGCCCGGACCAGCGAATCCGGCGAGTGCAGGCGGATGCGCTTGAGCCCCGTCAACGGCAGCGCGTACGCCTCCGGGGGCAACGCTCCGGCCAGCCCCCGCAGCAGTTCCTCGTCGGCGGCGTCCAGCGGGCCGATCCGCCAGGCCGCCGCGCCGCCCGGTGAGGCGGCCGGCCGCAGCCGCCCCCGCGCGACGAGGTTCACCCCGGCGTTGACGGCCGCCGACCACGCCGCGACCGCCGGGCTGGCCTCCTCCCCCACCGACAGCAGCCGCGGCAGCGCCCGCTCCAGGGGGACCAGCTCGGCCTCGACCTTCGTCCGCGCGAACTTGGCTCCCCGGGGCAGCACGAGCTCGATCGTGGTCCCGCCGGCCACGTTCTCGCCCCACAGGGCCAGCACCCCGTCCCGCGGGGGATCCGCGGGGAGGTAGGTGGCCTGGGTGTCTGCGCTGAACTCCACGACCGCAACGCTAGAACACGGCACCGACAGTTTTGCCCCCGGCGGCGCGAACGGTCCCTTCGCACCGTTGCCCAACGCAACCCACTCGTGCGCCGCGGGGCATCACGCGTGACCGGAAGGGCATCACGCGTGAGTGGCGGGGCATCAGCCGCGGGGCAGGCCGAGGAGGCGTTCGGCCGTCAGGGAACGCAGGACCTGCGTCGTGCCGCCGGCGATGGAAAGGCAGCGGGTGAGCAGGAATTCGTGCTGGGCCGGGCCGTCGGCGAGCAACGCGCCCGAGCCGGCGAGCGAAAGCGCGAACTCGGCCACGTCCTGCCGGTGCGCAACGCCGAGCAGCTTCCGGACGCTCGACTCCGCACCCGGGTCCTGGCCGCCCAGCCGGCGCAGGGCCGCGCGCAGGTCCAGCACCGAACCCGCGACGCCGTCCGCGACCAGCGAACCGAGCCGCTCCAGCGCCACGTCGTCCAGGGCCGACGCGTCCACAGTGGACACCAGCGTTTGCACGCTCTCGCCGACCGCCGAACCGCTGCCGATGGCCACCCGCTCGTTGGCCAGCGTCGTGCGCGCCAGCCGCCAGCCGCCGCCCGGCGGGCCGACGACGTCGGCGTCCGGCACGAACACGTCGTCGAGGAACACCTCGTTGAACACCGCGTCCCCGGTGATCTCCCGCAGCGGCCGCGTCGTGATCCCCGGCGCGCGCATGTCGACCAGGAAGTACGTGATGCCCTTGTGCTTGGGCACGTCCGGGTCGGTGCGGGCCAGGCAGATGCCCCAGTCGGCTTCGCGGGCCAGCGACGTCCACACCTTCTGCCCGGACAGCCGCCAGCCGCCCTCGACTCGCCGGGCCGACGTCCGCAGCGCCGCCAGGTCGGACCCGGCGCCGGGCTCGCTGAACAGCTGGCACCAGGTGAGCTCGCCGCGCAGGGTGGGCCGGGCGAACCGCTCCCGCTGCTCGTCGTTGCCGTGCTCGAGGATCGTCGGCACCGCCCACGCGCCGATCACCAGGTCCGGACGGCGGACACCGGCGGCCGCCAGCTCGGCGTCGATCCGCAGCTGCTCCGCGGCGTCGGCGCCCCGGCCGTAGGGCGCCGGCCAGTGCGGCGTCAGCAGACCCGCGTCGGCCAGCGCGACGCGTTGCGAAGCGGCCGGCAGTGCGGCGATCCGCGCGACCTCGTCCCGCAGCGCGGGATCGGCACCGACGTCGACGGCCAGGGTGCGTTCGGCCCCGGACAGCGCCAGCGACGCCGCCCGCCGCCGCCAGGACCCGCCGAGCCACTGCCGCAGAGCGACGGCCCGGCGCAGGTACAGGTGCGCGTCGTGCTCCCAGGTGAACCCGATCCCGCCGAGGACCTGGACGCAGTCCTTGGCGTTGGCGACGGCCGCGTCGAGGGCGACGACGGCCGCGCTCGCCACCGAGAGCGGGTGCTGCCCGGAAGCGGCGTCCCAGGCCAGCGCTTCGGCGGCTTCGGCGCGGCAGAGCATTTCGGCGCACAGGTGCTTGATCGCCTGGAACGCCCCGATCGGCTTGCCGAACTGCTCGCGGACTCCTGCGTACTCGACGGCGATGGTCAGGCACCGGCGCGCCACGCCCGCCGCCTCGGCCGCCGCCAGGGTCGCGGCGAGCTCGGCGACCGGCGGCACGGTCAGCAGCTCGGCACGGACCCCCGAGAAGCGGATGCGCGCCAGCGGGCGTGAGAAGTCGAACGCCTCCAGTGACTCGACGGTCACGCCGGGCGTCCCGGGCGCGAGCAGGACGTGGCCGCCGTCGACCGGGACGAGCAGCCAGGCGTCCGGATGCGCTCCGGGCACCGGCTCGCTGACGCCCTCCTCGAGGGACACGGCCTCGAGCAGCACCGCGACGGTCGCTTCGCCCTCGGCGAGGGCCGGGAGGAGCTCCTTCGCGTCGGGCACGTCGGCGAGCAGGAGCCCGGCGAGCGCCGTGCCCAGCAGCGGTCCGGGAACGAGTTCTTCCGCCGCCGTGGCGAGCCCGGCGGCGAGGTCGGCGACACTGCCACCGGCCCCGCCGGCCGCCTCGGGCAGCGCGACGCCGAAGAGGCCCAGCTCCGCGAAGCTGTCGGGGAGGCCGGCGCCGGAGCGCACCGCTTCCCGCGGGTGGTGCGCGGCGGACCAGGCGTGGATCGCCTCGGCCAGCGCGATCTGTTCCTCGCTGAGCGCGACCGGCATGAGGCCTCCTCGCAGGACGGGACACTACTCACGAGTGTAGAACGTGTTACAGTTTTCCGGCCAGTGGGTCAACTGTCGCGAGGTTCGCCAGGACCGGTAATCTACGTCGTGAACTGGAACAAGTTCCCAAGGACGGGGGAATGCCGATGCCAGGCAAGACCAAGGCCCGCGGCAACGGCCTGAGCGCGATCGGGGCCGACGAACTCGGCTCGGCCGCCCAGCGCGACCGCCGCCGCCGGATCATCGACGCCACCCTCGCGCTCGCCTCGAAGGGCGGCTACGACGCCGTCCAGATGCGCGCCGTCGCCGAAAAGGCCGACGTCGCCCTCGGCACGCTGTACCGGTACTTCCCCTCGAAGATCCACCTGCTCGTGTCCGGGCTGGCCCGCGAGTTCGAGCGCGCGCAGGAGAAGCTGGAACGCCAGGCCATCCCGGGCGACACGCCCGCCGAGCGGCTGATGTTCGTGCTCGGCCGCAACACGCGCCTGATGCAGCGCGACCCGCACCTGACCGAGGCGATGGTGCGGGCGTTCATGTTCGCCGACACCTCCGCCGCGGCCGAGGTCGAGCAGGTCGGCCGGCTGATGGAGAACATGTTCGCCAAGGCGATGGGCATCGCCGAGCCGACCGAGGCCGATCGCGACATCTTCCACGTCGTCGCGGACGTCTGGATGGCGAACCTGGTCGCCTGGGTGACCCGCCGCGCGTCGGCGGCCGACGTCGCGAACCGCCTCGAACTGTCGGTGCACCTGCTGCTCGACAAGTGATCCCGGTCGCGGCGGCGCCGTCGCCGCTGCGCGGCTGGACCCGCGGGCACGTGCCGGCCCACGTCATCGACGCCGGCCGTGCGCTCGCGGACCTGGTCGAGCAGGCCCTGCTCGGCGTGCTCGTCCCGCTCTACGACCCGCGGACGCACGACCGCGACGGCAAGCTGTCCAGCACGGTGTTCGCCCGCAGGCGCGAGGTCTGGATCCACGCCGTCGACCTCCCGGAGCTGGGCCCGTGGCCGGGCGTCAGCGGTGCGCGGCGGCCACTTCGGCCAGCTCGTCCAGCGCCTTGAGCGTCTCCGCTTCCGGCAGCGTGTCCAGCAGGAACGTGTACCGCTCGACGCCGGCCTCGCGGAAGCCGTCGATCACCTTGGGGGTCGTCGGGCCGCCGAACACCGCGAACTGGACGTCCTCGCGTCCCTGGTCCGCCAGCCAGCCTCGGACGCGCTGGGCCTCCTGGTACTTCGTGTAGCCCCGGAGCAGCCAGCCGTCGCCGTACTTGGCAAGCCGGTTCAGGGCGGCTTCGCTCTCACCGCCGATGTAGATCGGCACGTGCGGCTTCTGGACCGGCTTCGGCCAGCTGAAGATCGGGTCCAGGTCGATGTGCTCGCCGTGGAACTCGGCCTCGTCCTTCGTCCAGATCTCCTTGAGCGCGGCCAGCTGCTCGTCGATCAGCGCGCCGCGCGTCTTCGGGTCGGTGCCGTGGTTGCGCATCTCCTCCCGGTTCCAGCCGACGCCGACCCCGAACAGCGCGCGGCCGTCGGAGATCAGGTCGAGGGACGCGACCTCCTTGGCCGTGTGGATCAGGTCGCGCTGGATCAGCAGGGCGATGCCGGTGCCGAGCAGCAGCTCCGACGTCGCGGTCGCCGCGGCGGTCAGCGCCACGAACGGGTCGAGCGTGCGGTAGTACACGCGCGGCAGGTCACCGCCGCCCGGGTAAGGGGTTTCCCGGCTCACCGGGATGTGCGAGTGCTCGGCGAGGAACAGCGAGTCGAAGCCGCGTTCCTCCAGCGCGGCACCCAGCACGTCGGGCCGGATGCCTTCGTCGGTGACGAACGTCGAGATGCCGAATTTCATGTCTCCAGGACTACCACTGGGCGCCCGGGCGTGCCGCGCGGCCTCGCCGCTAGTGCGGTGACCGGATACGTTCGCCGGGTTGTGCTGGTCTGCCGCGGCTGGTCGTGAGTGGTAAGGCGGGTTAGAACCCGCCTTACCACTCACGACCCCGACCCGGTAAACCTTCGTGGTCACCGCACTAGACGTTGCGCCGGTACTGGCCGCCGACCTCGAAGAAGGCCTCCGTGATCTGACCGAGCGAGCACACCCGCGCGGCGTCCATCAGCACCCCGAACAGGTTGCCGCCGCGGGTGGCCGCTTCGCGCAGGGCCTTCAGGGCCTGCTGGGCGTCCTCGTGGTTGCGGCGCTGGAAGTCGGCGAGGCGGTCCAGCTGGGACTTCTTCTCGTCCTCCGTGGCCCGCGCGAGCTCGACCTCGACCTCGTCCTCCCCCGAACGCGGGTTGCGGAACGTGTTGACGCCGATGATCGGCAGCGAGCCGTCGTGCTTCTTGCGCTCGTAGAGGATCGACTCGTCCTGGATCTTGCCGCGCTGGTAGCCGGTCTCCATCGCGCCGAGGACGCCGCCGCGCTCGGAAATCCGGTCGAACTCGGCCAGCACGGCCTCTTCGACCAGGTCGGTCAGCTCGTCGATGACGAACGAACCCTGCAGCGGGTTCTCGTTCTTCGACAGGCCCCACTCCTTGTTGATGATCATCTGGATGGCCATCGCGCGGCGCACCGACGACTCCGACGGCGTCGTGATCGCCTCGTCGAACGCGTTGGTGTGCAAGGAGTTCGCGTTGTCGTACAGCGCGCACAGCGCCTGCAGCGTGGTACGGATGTCGTTGAAGCTCATCTCCTGCGCGTGCAGCGACCGGCCGGACGTCTGCACGTGGTACTTGAGCTTCTGCGACCGCTCGTTCGCGCCGTAGCGCTCGCGCATGGCCACCGCCCAGATCCGCCGCGCCACCCGGCCGAGCACCGAGTACTCCGCGTCCATGCCGTTGGAGAAGAAGAACGACAGGTTCGGCGCGAAGTCGTCGATGTCCATGCCGCGCGCGAGGTACGACTCGACGTAGGTGAAGCCGTTGGACAGCGTGAAGGCCAGCTGCGAGATCGGGTTCGCCCCGGCCTCGGCGATGTGGTAGCCCGAGATGGACACCGAGTAGAAGTTGCGGACGCCGCGCTCGATGAACCACTCCTGGATGTCGGCCATCATCCGGAGGCTGAACTCGGTCGAGAAGATGCAGGTGTTCTGGCCCTGGTCCTCCTTGAGGATGTCGGCCTGCACGGTGCCGCGGACGTTCTTCAGCACCCACTCGCGCAGCTCGGCGGCCTCGGCATCGGAGGGCTCGCGCCCGTGCTCGTCGCGGAACGCCGTCAGCTTCTGGTCGATCGCCGTGTTGAGGAAGAACGCGAGGATCGTCGGCGCCGGGCCGTTGATGGTCATCGACACCGACGTGTTCGGCGCGGTCAGGTCGAAGCCGTCGTAGAGGACCTTCATGTCCTCGAGCGTGGCGATGGACACGCCGGACGTGCCGACCTTGCCGTAGATATCAGGGCGCGTGTCGGGGTCGTGGCCGTAGAGGGTCACCGAGTCGAACGCCGTCGAGAGCCGCTTGGCCTCCGAGTCGGCCGACAGCAGCTTGAAGCGGCGGTTGGTGCGGAAGGCGTCGCCCTCGCCGGCGAACATCCGCGCCGGGTCCTCCCCGTCGCGCTTGAACGGGAAGACGCCCGCGGTGTACGGGAAGTAACCCGGCAGGTTCTCGCGGCGCAGGAACGACAGCAGCTCGCCGGACTCGGCGTACCGCGGCAGGGCGACGCGCGGGATCCGGTTGCCCGACAGCGTGTCGCGCCACAGCTGCGTGCGCAGCTCCTTGTCGCGGATCTTCACGACCAGCTCGTCCTGGCGGTACTCCTCGGCGAGCGAGCGGAACCGCTCGAGGAGCTTTGTCGACTCGCCGTCCACATCGGACTCGGCGGCGGCGAGGAGGCCGTCCAGCGCGTCGGTCGACGCGTCCACCTTGGCCAGTTCCTCGCGGGCGACGGCCAGCGCGTCCCGCTTGCGGATCGCGGCGACCTGCTTCGCCGTGTCAGCGTGGTAGCCGCGTACGGTGTCGGAAATCTCGGCCAGGTACCGGGCCCGGTTGCCCGGGATGATCGTCGAGGCGTCCGTCGAAACCTTGCCCTCGACCCGCGGCAGCGTTCCCGTGGACACGCCGAGGCCCCGCTCGGCGAGCATCCCGCGCAGGTGCTGGTAGAGCGCGGTGACGCCGTCGTCGTTGAACTTCGCCGCGCTCGTGCCGTACACCGGCATGTCTTCCGGCGCCGAAGAGAAGGCCTCGCGGTTGCGCACCAGCTGGCGCGCGACGTCGCGGCGGGCGTCCTCGGCGCCGCGACGCTCGAACTTGTTGATCGCGACGACGTCGGCGAAGTCGAGCATGTCGATCTTCTCCAGCTGCGACGCGGCGCCGAACTCCGGCGTCATCACGTACAGCGACTCGTCCACGAAGTCGACGATCCCGGCGTCGCCCTGGCCGATGCCCGGCGTCTCGACGATCACCAGGTCGAAGCCGGCGGCCTTGCAGGCCAGGATGGATTCGCCGAGCCCGGCCGGGATCTCCCCCGACGTCGTGCGCGTGGCCAGTGAGCGGAAGTAGACCGGCGAGCCGTCGAGGCAGTTCATCCGGATGCGGTCGCCGAGCAGCGCCCCGCCGCCCTTGCGCCGCGACGGGTCGACGGCGAGCACCGCGATCCGCAGCTTGTCCTCCTGGTCGAGGCGGAAGCGGCGGATCAGCTCGTCGGTGAGCGACGACTTGCCGGAGCCGCCGGTGCCGGTGATGCCCAGCACCGGCACCTCGCGCCGGCCCGCCGCCTCGGTGAGGCCGCCCAGCAGGTCGGCGGAGAGCTGCCCGGCCTGCAGCTGGGTGATGACGCGCGAGAGCGCCGCGACGTCCCCGGAGAGCACCTTGTCGAGCGCGGGAGCCTCGGCCGCGAGATCGACGTCGCAGGCCTTGATCATGAAGTTGATCATGCCCGGCAGGCCCATCTCGTAGCCGTCTTCGGGCGAGAAGATGCGGGCGACGCCACGCGAGTGCAGCAGCTCGATCTCCTCGCGCACGATCACCCCGCCCCCGCCGCCGAAGACCTTGATGTGGCCCGCGCCGCGCTCGCGGAGCAGCTCGACCAGGTAGGAGAAGTACTCGACGTGGCCGCCCTGGTAGGCCGAGATGGCAACACCCTGGACGTCCTCGGCGATGGCCGCGGTGGCGACCTCGTCGACCGACCGGTTGTGGCCGAGGTGGACCACCTCCGCGCCCTGGGACTGCAGGATCCGCCGCATGATGTTGATCGACGCGTCGTGACCGTCGAAGAGGCTCGACGCGGTCACGAAGCGGACGGGGTGCACGGGGCGGTACAGCTCGCTGCTCATCCCTCCAAAATACTTTGGCTTCCTACTATTGGAAACCCGAGGACCAGTGACGCGGCTCTCACGAAACCCTCGGCGAACCTTGACATCCGCCAGTTCGGGCCTATATTTAACGAGTCCGTTAATTAACAGGGTGGTGAAATGACCGACACGCTGAGCCGCACGCTTTCGGCGCTCGCCGACCCGACCCGGCGCGCCATCCTCGAGCGCCTGTCGGCGGGCGAAGCGACCGTGAACGAGCTCGCCGAACCGTTGCCGATCAGCCTGCCCGCGGTTTCGCGGCACCTGAAGGTGCTCGAAGAGGCGGGGCTGATCACCCGCGGCCGCACGCGTCAGTGGCGGCCCTGCCGGCTGGAGGCCAAACCCTTGGAAGACGTCGCCGACTGGGTCGCGACCTATCGCCGGTTCTGGGACGACGGGTTCGACCGCCTGGAAGACCACCTGAGGAGGCTGACCGGCGATGCCTGACCTCGCCATCACGCGCGTGTTCGACGCCCCGCGCGAGCTGGTCTTCGCCGCGTGGACCGACCCGGACCAGCTGGCGAGCTGGCTCGGCCCGCACGGCTTCACCGGCTCCGCCGTCACCCTCGCCACCCGGCCGGGCGGCGCCTGGCGGGCGTGCATCCGCTCCCCCGAGGGCGAGGAGCAGTGGATGTACGGCGTCTACCGCGAGATCGACGTGCCGGCGCGGCTGGTGTTCACCTTCGCCTGGGACACCGAAGACGAGGTGCGCACCGAGACCCTCGTGACGATCGACTTCGCCGACCTCGACGGCAAGACCGAGATGACCTTCGCCCAGACCGGCTTCCCGACCGCGGCCGAACGCGACGACCACCACGGCGGCTGGACCTCCACCTTCGACGACCTGGCCGGCTTCGTGCACACCCGACGAGAGGAAGACCGATGACCGCGACCCACCACGCGCTGCCCGCGATCGTCTCGCCCGAGGAGTGGCAGGCCGCGCGCGACGCGCTGCTCGCCAAGGAGAAGGCGCACATGCGGGCGGCCGACCACCTCGCCGCCGAACGCCGCCGGCTGCCGATGGTGCCGTTCACCGAGCCGTACGAGTTCGCCTCGGCCGACGGGCCGAAGAGCCTGCTCGACCTGTTCGACGGCCGCCGTCAGCTGATCGTGTACCACTTCATGCTGCACCCGGGCGACCGGGCGGGCTGCCCCGGGTGCTCCCTGCTCGTCGACAACATGCCGCACCTGGCGCACCTGCACGCCCGCGACGTCACGCTCACGGTCGTCGCGCCCGCGACGCTCCCCGAGATCGAGCGGTACCGGACGCGCATGGGCTGGGACATGCCGTGGGTGTCGGCGCACGGCAGCAGCTTCACCGAGGACTGCGGGGTCGGGACCGGCTTCGGCGTCAGTGTCTTCCTCCGCGACGGCGACGACGTCTACCGGACCTACTTCACCTCCGGCCGGGGTGGCGAGATGTTCATGGCTTCGCACCGGTACCTCGACATCACGCCGCTGGGGCGCCAGGAGGCGTGGGAAGAGGAGAGCCGCGGCGACGACGGTCCCAGCGCCTGGTGGCGGCGCCACGACGAGTACTGAAAAGTTCTTCCGCGAGCGTGTCCGGTCCCCGTCCGCGACTCCGACCCCCTCCCGTCAGACCGACCAGGAGGAGCTGGAAATGCGCGAGATCGTCTACATGGTCCACACTTCGCTCGACGGCTGCGTCGAGGGCCCGAACGGCGAGTTCGACTGGCCGGCCATGGGACCGGAGCTGTCCGCCTACTCGCGGGGGCTGAGCGCGCGCTGCGGGGAATTCGCCTACGGGCGGAGGGTGTGGGACATGATGTCCGCGTACTGGCCGGCCGCCGAAACGATCTCGGACGACCCGCACGACATCGCCTTCGCGCCCGTCTGGCGGGAGACGCCGAAGGTCGTGTTCTCGCGGACGCTGGAGAAGGCGGACTGGAACACCCGCGTCGTCGGCGGCGACCTGACCGAAGCGGTGATGTCCCTGAAGGCCGAGGCCGGGGCGGATCTGCTGCTCATGGGCGGCGCGGAGCTGGCCGCCGAGCTCACCGCGCGCGGCCTGATCGACGAGTACCAGCTGTTCGTGCACCCGGTCGTCCTCGGCGGCGGCAAGCGGCCGTTCGCCGAAGGCACCGCGCGGCTCGGCCTCACCCTGGCGCAATCGCGCATGTTCGACGACGAGGTCGTGCTGCTGCGCTACCGCCGCGCGTGAGCGGCGCCGCCGGGCCCGGGCGCGTCCCGGGCCCCCGGCCTCGCCACGGTCAGCGCGCGTTGGCCGCCCGCAGCGCGATCCACTGCCGCATGGCGTACTCGACCAGCGTGATCAGCGTCTGCTTGGTCGACTCGCGGTCCCGGGCGTCACAGCGGACGATCGGGATGTTCGGGTCGATCGACAGCGCCTCGCGGACGTCGTTGATGTCGTGCTCCAGCACGCCGTCGAACGTGTTGATGCCGACGATGTACGGCAGCCCGCGGTCCTCGAAGAAGTCGATCGGCGCGAACGAGTCGGCCAGCCGGCGCGTGTCGGCCAGCACCACCGCGCCGATGGCGCCGCGGACCAGGTCGTCCCACATGAACCAGAACCGCTGCTGCCCGGGCGTGCCGAACAGGTAGAGGATCAGGTCCGCGTCCAGCGACACGCGGCCGAAGTCCATGGCCACGGTCGTCGTCGACTTGCCCGGTGTGTGGTCGAGGTTGTCGACGCCCACGCTGGCGTCGGTCATCATCGCCTCGGTGGTCAGCGGCACGATCTCCGACACCGACCCGACGAAGGTCGTCTTCCCCGCGCCGAAGCCGCCGGCCACGACGATCTTGGCCGACGTCATGGTCGGGGGCGCGGTGTCCCGCGGTGCCTTATAGCCGACGGAGTCCACTCAAAACCCTTTCCATCAACACCAGATGTGCCTCGGCGCCGTCATTGCCCGTAATCGTCTTGTGCACCGTGACCAGCCCCGCGTCCGCCGCGTCGCTGATCAGCACCCGGGCCACGCCCAGTGGCACCCGCAGCGCCGACACGATCTCGGCGACCGAACGGGGGGTCCGGCACTCTTCCATGATCGAGATGCACTCGATCTGCTCCGCGGCCACTTCGGGGAAGCCACCGGTGGCAGCGTAGTCCTTCGCGGAGATCAGTGTCTCCAGCTCCAGGGCGTAATTGGCCTTGGTGCGGCCGCCGGTCAGCGCGTAGGGCCGGACGATGGCCGTCAGCTCCTCCGGCGCGGGCGGCTGCTCGAACACCGCGGGCATGACGAATTCGCCGCTGGGCGGCCCCGGGTCGAACAAACCGCCTGGTCTCGGGCTGTCCCCGTCGGTACTACCGGGTGGCGAGACTAAAGAGGTCACACGATCTCCTTGGTCGGCCGACGGCGCGGACGCCGGCGGATCCGCGGCCGCGTGCGCACCGGCGGCCGGGGGTGGCGGGGACTCCTTGCTCTTCTTGCGCTTCCGGCGGGCACGGCCGGAGTCGAGCGTGAACCCGTTGAGGACGTCGGCGAACGTGCCGTCGTCCCCACGCCCGGCGGGGTGGTGCCCCCCGGGTGGTTCGCCGTCGAATCCGGACCCCGTGCTCATCGCGCCATCATCCCACCGGTTCGCCGATCAGCGACCCCCCGGAGCCCTGAAGCTGGGCGCGCAGCTCCGGGGTGAGGATCTGGCCGACCCGGTCGACGAGCATGGTCATCTCGTAGGCGACCTGGCCGATGTCGCAGTTGGGCGCGGCGAGGACGGCGAGGCAGGACCCGTCGCTGATCGACATCAGCACCATGATCCCGAGCTCCATCTCGACGACGGTCTCGTTGACCGCGCCGGCTTCGAAGCACCGGGCGGCGCCCTGGGTGAGGCTGACCAGGCCGGACGCGACGGCGGCGAGCTGGTCGGCCCGGTCGAGCGGGAGCCGGTTCGACGCGGTCAGCAGCAAGCCGTCCGCCGAGACGACCACGGCGTGGGCCACCCCGGGCACCCGCTCCGCGAAGTCGTTCACCAGCCAGCCGAACTGGTTCTGCGTCGGCTGAGCGCTACTCGGCGAGGTCATTCACCCTCCAAGGTCTCGTGGTTGTTCTCGGCCGCCTGTGCGGTGCGGTGGCGTCCGCGCTCGATGCCCTGCTGGAAGCTCCGCAGGCGGCCGCGCACGTCGTGTGCGTCCCGTTGTGGTCGGGGGGCCGTGGCCCCGGTGGACGGTCCGGCGCTGCCCGGAAGCAGCTGCTCCCCGCGACGGCGCCGGGGCAATCCTGCCGAAGTGAAGGTGGAGGGTGTCGACTGGGACACCGCTTGCACCGCTCGCCAGCCATCATCCGTGCCGAAGTTCCATTCGGTGGTGGCTTCGACGGCGGTCTCTTCGCGGCGCGGAGCGGGGGTCTCCGGGGCCTTCCGGCTGGGCAACGAGGACGGCGGGACGGCGGGACGGCCGTTGGCGATCGGCAGCTGCCCGGACTCCTGGAAGGCGCCGGGGTGCCGGCCGTTCGGCTGCGGGAGGGGCACGGACCGCTGCGGCAGCGCACCCGGCTTCGCGGCGGGCCGGGTCGGCTGCGGGAGGGCGGGCTTCGCGGTGGGTTGGGGCAGGGCAGTCGCGCGCGTCTCTTCGGCGGGCGTTTGCGTCCCGGTCGAGAAGATGTCGCCTTGCAGCTTGGGCTCCGGCGCCCCGCTCGGCTGCGTATCGGCCGGCGCCGCCGCGGGCTGGGCCGGCTGCCCGGCAGCACCGGGCTGCCCGTCATCGGCCGGACTCGCCGCCGCGGACTCGTGCCCCGGTTGCCCGGACGCCTCCGGAACAGCTTCCGCCGCGCCGGCGCCCGCTGCCGTCCGCGCCGAACCGGCCGCCTGCGGCTGGGCCGCCTCCGGCCTGGACTGCACCGAACGGTGCGCGGCCGCCGAACCCTCCGCCTGCGGCCCAGCCGTCTCCGGCCTGACCTGCGCCGAACCGTGCGTGGCCGCCTGCTGCTCCGGCCCCGCCGTGGGCTGCTGCTGAGCCTGTCCCGCAGCCTCCGCCGCGTCCTGGGCCGTCCCGAGGCCCTGCACCGGCGACCCGTCCGCGGGCTGCTGCTGCACCGGGCCACGCTGGCCCGCCAGGGGCCGCTGGGCCGCGGCCTGACGGCGACCGCGGGTCACGCCCTGCTGGAAGCTGCTCAACCGCCCCCGGACGTCGGCCGGGTCGCGGGCCGGGAGGTCCGGGCGGGCCGGCGCCGGCCGGGGGGTCGCCGTGGGAGAAATCGGGGTGGCGCTGCCCGGCAGCAGCTGCTCGCCGCGGCGGCGGCGCGGGAGGCCCGCCTCGGTGAACGCCGTCGGCTCGGCCTTCGTGCGCTCCTGGACCGTGCGGAAGTTCTCGTCGCTCGCGAAGTCCCAGCTGCGGCGCTCCTCCGGTGGCGTCTCCTGGGCCGCCGCCGGCTCCTCCTCGGAAACGGCCGGCTTGTCCTCGCGGAACCACGCCGACAGCATCTCGTCGAAGATCGGCGTCGTCTCGGACCGGTCCGGGGCCGGGGCCGGCGGGGGCGGCTCCGAGCCCGCCGTCGCCTCCTGCCACCAGTCGCTGAGCGTCGTCTCGTTGGCCGTGAACAGGTCCTTGCCCGCCGGCAGGTCGTCGCCCCTCGGCGGTGGCTGCGGCAACGGCAGCACCGCGGGCACCTGCGGCAGGGCCGGGCGCTGCGGCGGGACGTCGTCGTCCTTCTCGATCGGGGCGAACAGCGCCGTCCCGGAGATCTCCAGGTCCGACGGCGGGCGCACGCCGGACAGCCCGGCGAGGTCGCTCGCCGACGGCCACCGTTCCTCGCCCATCGCCGGCTGCGGCGGGACCACCGGACGTGGGCGGGTCGCGCCGTTGACCGGGCGGCGCGGCAGCCGGTTGCCCGCCGCCGGGCTCGCCGGGTGCTGCTGCAGTGCGCCGATCGGGCCGGTCGCCGGGCCGTCGGTCACCGGCATCACCAGCTCCGCCGGGACCACGACCGTGGCGCGGACGCCGACGATGTCCTTGCCGCCGTGCAGCGACACCCCGATCCGGTGCCTGCTGGCCAGCCGGCCGACGACGAACAGGCCCATCCGGCGCGACGTCACCAGGTCGACCGACCCGGCCTCGGTCAGCCGGGTGTTGGCCTCGATGACCTCGCACTCGGTCATCCCGATGCCCTTGTCCAGGATGTCGATGTGGAGCGAGCCGTCCTCGCCCAGCCGCGACGCCACGGTCACCGTGGTCTCCGGCGCGGAGAACGCCGTGGCGTTGTCGAGCAGCTCGGCGACCAGGCGCATCAGATCGCTCGCGGCGTAGCCGACGATCCGAGCCGGGGGCGGCGGCTGCACCTGGACCCGCTGGTACTGCTCGATCTCCGACACCGCCGCGCGCAGCATGTCGGTGGTGCCGACCGGCTTCCCGGACCGGCGGCCCGGCTCGGCACCCGAGAGCACCATCAGGTTCTCGTTGTTGCGCCGCATCCGGGTGGCGAGGTGGTCGAGCTGGAACAGCGTCGCCAGCTGGTCGGCGTCCTCCTCGTCCCGCTCGAGCTGCTCGATCAGCTGCAGCTGCCGCTGCACCAGGCTCTGGCTGCGCCGCGACAGGTTGACGAACACGCTGCCGTAGCCGGTGCGCATCGCGGCCTGCTCGGTCGCCAGCCGCAGCGCCTGGTGGTGCACCTTGTCGAAGGCCCGCGCCACCTCGCCGACCTCGTCGTCGGTGTGCACCGGGACCGGCCGGACGTCGGTGCCCTGGGCGCGGCCCTCCTGGATGTTGCGGACCGCTTCCGGCAGCGCGGTTTCGGCGACGTCGAGGGCACTGCGGCGCAGCACCTTCAGCGACCGCAGCAGCTGCCGGGTGATGAGGAAGACGACCGCGACCGCCAGCACCATCGCGGCGAACAGCAGCACCGCGAGCAACCCGGCGCCGCTGCTGGCCTGGTCGACCAGGTCGGCCGCCGTCTGCGCCGCCGACGCGCCGAGCCGGTCGGAGATCGCGCCGATCTGCGTGCGCATCGCCGCGGAGGTGGTGTTCCAGTCCGCGGCCGGCAGCGCGCGGAACGCGTCGTCGACCTGGCCGCTCTGCGCGTTCAGCACCGTCTCGACCATCCGGGCCCGGTTCTGCGCCTGCGTGCCTTCGGCGATCGCCGCGAAATCGCGCTGCAGCGTGTCGCCCGCGGCCGAGCGGAAGTCGACGAGCCGGTCGGCGAGCCGCAGCTCGGCGGCGCGCAGGGTGGCCAGCTCGCTCGGCGTCAGCCCGGCCCGGCCGATGCCGTAGGAGACGATGGCCTGGCTGAGCGACACCTGCTCGCCGGCGACCAGCAGTTCGTGCAGCCCGGCGGGCAGGCCGCCGAGGGTGCCGTCGCCGGCGCCCGCGGTGGCCGCGGTGTCGAGGCTGATGAGCGACCCGGTGACCGTGGAGTACGCCGTGATGGCCTGGCCGGGGTCGAGCTGGCCGCCGTCGACCTGGCGGCGCAGGAAGGCGAGGTTGCCGACCTGGGCGGACGCGGTGCCCGCGGCCCCGGAAACGCCGGGCTCGGCTTCGGACGCGCGGGCCTGCTCCGCGGTGAACGGGCCGATCGCGGCGTCGGTGGCCTTGCGCGCCGCGGCCAGCTCGGGGGTGCCGCCGACGGTGCCCGCGGTCAGCATCGCCGAAGTCACCGTGCGCTCCTGCTGGAGGGCGGCGGTGAGGGTGCGCACCCCGCCGCCGAGCGCGACGAGCCGGTCGAGGCGCTGGTACTCGTCCGAGCGGCCGACCTGGGCGGCGATCGTCGCGACGCCCAGGACGAGCGCGAGGACGATGGGCACGACCGTGACGGCCGAAAGCTTGACGGGCAGGCTCCAGTCTCGCCACTGCACCAGTGCGCGCCACACGGCCTTCCCCTTCGACCGCCGGGGCGCTCGGCCGAGCAGTTCCCCGACGGGCACCTGACCTTCTCCTGCAACGGTCACGTGAGTGACTCCCTGTCCGGCGTCATGGATCCGCGTCGGCGGCGCGGCGTCCCGGATCGCGACGGGCTTCCGGACGGCCGTGCCATCCTCACCCTGCCGCTTCCCCGGCGCCCTCGCTCGTCCCCGGCCGCCCTGCCGTCCGCGCGCCCGTCGCCGGGCTGGCACCGCCCTATCCCGTGCCCGGGACTATGCACGTGCACGTCGCAAGTTGCGTTGTGCACGGTGATCGAGATCAACTTTATCGGTGCCAATCGATCGCTGCGGTCAGCTGGGCCAAAGAATCGTACCCCCGAAGTCCGGCCGGTCAATTGTGTTCCCCGTTCGGGCGCTGACCTGCGAAAAGGGCTTTCGCGACCGACCACCGGCGTGGACATTCCGGGGCACTGCCCCCCGAAGAGGGAATTCCGGTTACCGGACGCGTAGGCGCCTCGCATCCGGTCGTCACCCGATTAGCCCAGACAGGCTAGCAGCGTCCCTCGGTCGATCTACACTCGGTACCACCAACGGGTGGGTCAAGTCTCAAGATGTGCCCGATGTTGTGGCGTTGCGCGTTCGTCGGCCCCGACCTGGTGATTTCTTTCGGAACCCCACGCTGACCAGTGGATCTTCCCCAGCCACACTCTACCCGAAGACACCCGCGAGCAGGATCAAGCCCGCGATCCGGCTACTTTCGGTGACTAGTTCAGCGAGAAGACCAGCGCCGTTAGCCCGGTTGGCGCAATAGACTTCGGCTTCGACAACGTCCCGTCACAATTCTTTTCGCATTGCGGACGTTCTCCGCGGCGCGTTCTCGCCGGTCACCCATTCGACCCGATCGACCGGAAACCGAATGCCGCTGTCCGCACCGACCGGACGGTCCGGCCGCCTTCCCCTGCCGCCGGATGGCGTAGTTACGATGTGCCCTCGCGGTCCGCAAGGGCGGCCCGGCGCCCTGCCCGCAGGCGTCCCGGGGCCCGCCGCCACGGAGGCACCTGCCGGAGGCACCATGTACGACGTAGCGCGGCCCACGCCGGGCAACGCCCTCGAGGAGACGAGCCGGATCCCGGTCCTGCCCGCCGGGCCCGACCCCGCCGGGGGCCTGCCCCGCCGGTCCGCCACCCCCTCGGGCCCCGATTACCCCGCGATCCAGGCCAGTCCCGAATTCGTCGCGCTGCGCCGCCGGTTCCGCTGGTTCGTCTTCCCGCTGAGCTTCGCCTTCTTCGCCTGGTACATGACGTACGTGCTGTTGGCCGCGTACGCGCACGACTTCATGAGCCGCAAGGTGTACGGCCAGGTCAACGTGGCCATCCTGCTCGGCCTCGGCCAGTTCGTCAGCACCGCGCTGATCACCTGGCTCTACCTGCGCTACGCGCGCCGCCGGCTCGACCCGCGGGTCGCCGAACTGCGGGCGCGGGCCGGTCTGACGGAAGGGAAGCGCCGATGACCGCGCTCGCGGCGGGCGGCCTGACCGCCAGCGACCCCGTCGTCAACACGGTGGTGTTCGCCCTGTTCGTGGCGATCACGCTGTACGTGGTCTACCGGGCCGGCAGCCGGACCTCCTCGACGTCGGACTACTACGCCGCGGGCAGCGCCTTCACCGGCCGCCAGAACGGCATCGCGCTGTCCGGGGACTTCCTCTCGGCGGCGTCGTTCCTCGGCATCGCGGGCGCCATCGCCGTCCACGGCTACGACGGCTTCCTCTACTCCATCGGCTTCCTGGTCGCCTGGCTGGTCGACCTGCTGCTGATCGCCGAGCTGCTGCGCAACACCGGCCGGTTCACGATGGGCGACGTGATCAGCTTCCGGATGAACCAGCGCCCGGTCCGGGCGGCGGCGGCGACGTCGACGCTGGTGATCTCGCTGTTCTACATGCTGGCGCAGATGGCGGGGGCCGGCGGGCTGGTCGCCCTGCTGCTCGACATCCACACCCGGCTGGGGCAGGCGCTGGTGATCGGCGTGGTCGGCCTGGTCATGGTCGTCTACGTGCTGGTCGGTGGGATGAAGGGCACCACGTGGGTGCAGATCATCAAGGCCGGCGTGCTGATGCTCGCCGTGGTGCTGATGGCGGTGTTCCTGTTCGGCAAGTACGGCTTCAGCTTCTCGAACCTGTTGTCGGCCGCGACCGAGAAGAGCCCGCTGGGCGAGCACCTCCTGGAACCGGGCGGCTCCTACGGCAAGGACGACACCACCAAGCTCGACTTCGTCTCGCTCGCGCTGGCCCTGGTGCTCGGCCTGTCCTCGCTCCCCCACCTCCTGATGCGCTTCTACACGGTGCCGAACTCCCTGGAGGCCCGGCGCTCGGTCGTCTGGGCCACGGTCTGCATGCTCATCTTCTACGTGTGCACGCTGGTGATCGGCTTCGGCGCGGCCGCACTGGTCGGCCCGGACGAGATCAAGGGCGCGCCGGGCGGCGAGAACTCGGCGGCGCCGCTGCTGGCCCTGCACATCGGCGGAACCCTGCTGCTGGGCGTGATCGCCGCGGTGGCGTTCGCGACGATCCTCGCGGTGGTGGCCGGGCTGACGATCACCGCGTCGGCCTCGTTCGCCCACGACGTCTACGCGAACATCTTCAAGCGCGGCAAGGCCGAACCGGCCGACGAGGTCCGGGTCGCGCGGGTGACCGCGATCGTGGTCGGCGCGCTGGCCATCGTCGGCGGGGTGCTGGCGAACGGGCAGAACGTCGCATTCCTGGTGGCGCTGGCGTTCGCGGTGGCGGCCTCGGCCAACCTGTCGACGCTGCTGTACTCGTTGTTCTGGAAGCGGTTCAACACTGCCGGCACGCTGTGGGGCATGTACGGCGGCCTGGTCGCGTGCCTGCTGCTGGTGCTGTTCTCGCCGGTCGTCTCGGGCGCACCGGACGCGATCTTCAAGAGCGTCGACTTCGCCTGGTTCCCGCTGAAGAACCCGGGTCTCGTGTCGATCCCGTTCTCGTTCCTGTGCGGCTTCGTCGGGACGCTGGTGGGCCGGCCGAAGGCGGACGCGGAGAAGCAGGCGGAGATGGAGGTCCGCGCGATGACCGGCATCGGCAGCTGACTCGCCGGGCGGCCTGCGTCAGGCGCGCAGGCCGTCCAGGATCACGTTCAGCACGCGCTTGCCGTCTTCCGGGCTGCAGTTGCGCACGGCCATCCCGGCACCGTGGCCGAGCCGCAGGACGTCCACGCCGACGACGTCCGGGCGGAGCAGCCCGGCCTCCTGCGCCGCTTCGACGAGCACTCCCGTCGCTTCGCGAAGCCGTTTCTGGCAGTAGAGGAAGGTCTCCGAGCCGGAGTCGATCGACTCCTTGAGGATCGTCGCCAGCTTGTGCCGCTCGATGACCCAGGTGACCTGGGAGAGCAGCCACGCTTCCAGGGCCTCCCACGGCGGCAGCTCGTCGTGCAGGAGGAACGCGCGGTCGGCGAGCACGGTGATCTCCTCGCGGTAGACCGCTTCGAACAGCTTCTCCCGGGTCGGGAAGTGCCGGTAGAGGGTGCCCGCGCCGACGCCGGCCTTCTTGGCGATGTCGTCCAGCGGCACGTCGGCGCCGTGGGTGGTGAAGAGGTCCTTCGCCGTCGCGACGATGCGCTCGTAGTTGCGTCGCGCGTCCGCCCGCATCGGACGCTGGGTGTCCGGCATCCCGGCCTCCTCGCCACTTAACCGGAGAGATTCTCCGAATTCACTTGCGCATCCGGAGATGCTCTCCATATTATCGGATCACAGCCAAGCGGAGAACATCTCCGCTTCTTCTCTTGCTCCTCGGGGGAGTATCCCTTGTCGCACCAAACGCTCGACCGTGCGCCCGTACCGGCGCACCCCCACCGCAGCGGGCTGGTCCTCGCGATCATCCTGACCTGCCAGCTCATGCTCGTCCTCGACGCGACGGTGATGAACGTCGCGCTCCCGCGCATCCAGTCCGACCTGGGGTTTTCCGCCACCGGCCTGTCCTGGGTGATGACCGCGTACAGCCTCGTCTTCGGCGGCCTGCTGCTCCTCGGCGGCCGGGCGGGCGACCTGTTCGGACGGCGGCGGATGTTCGTCGCGGGCACCGTCCTGTTCACCCTCGCGTCGCTGGCGGGCGGCCTCGCCGACTCGGCCGCGCTGCTCATCATCGCCCGCGTTCTCCAGGGGGTCGGCGCCGCCATGGCGGGTCCGAGCACCCTGGCGCTCGTGACGACGACGTTCACCGAGCCCAAGGCCCGCGTCCGCGCGCTGGCCCTGTTCTCCGCGATGTCCAGCGGCGGCTTCGCGATCGGCCTGATCGTCGGCGGCCTGCTCACCGAGTGGATCTCGTGGCGCGCCGCGCTGTTCATCAACGTCCCGTTCGGACTGGCGATCGCCCTGCTCGCCCCGCGGTTCGTGGCCGAACCCGAACGCCGTCGCGCCCACCTGGACCTGCCGGGCGCGATCACCGGCACCCTCGGCGTCGGCGCGCTCGTGTTCGCCTTCACCCACGCCGCGTCGGACGGCTGGGGCACCGCGGTGACGCTCGGCTCGCTCACCGCCGGCCTGGTGCTGCTCACCGGTTTCGTCGCCATCGAAGCCCGCACCGCGCTGCCGCTGGTCCCGCTGCGGCTGTTCGCCGACCGCAACCGCAGCGCGGCCTACGTCAACTTCTTCCTCGGGCCGATGGCGATGATGTCGATGTTCTTCTTCCTGACCCAGTTCATGCAGGACATCCGGCACTTCGCGGCGCTGGCGACCGGGTTCGCCTTCCTCCCGATGGCGGTGCTGGTCTTCACCATGAGCCGGCTCGTGCCGCGGCTGCTCCCCCGCTACGGGCCGAAGCCGCTGGCCGTCACCGGTTCGCTGCTGATGGTCGCCGGCGTCGGCTGGCTCGCGCTGCTCACCACCGGGAGCGCGTACTTCCCGGCGCTGTTCGGGCCGCTGCTGCTGATGGGCCTCGGCGTCGGGCTGTCGTTCGCACCGCTCAACGTGATCGTGATGGCCACCGTGCCGACCGAAGACGCGGGCGCGGCGGGCGGCGTGCTGCAGACGATGCAGCAGGTCGGCAGCACGCTCGGGCTGGGCGTCCTGGTGACGGTGTTCGGCTCGGTCACCCGCTCGGCGGGCACGACGGGCGCGCAGCTGACGGTCGACGGGATGACCGCCGCGTTCGCCACCGCCGCGGTGTTCGCGGCGTGCACGTTCCTGGTGGCGCTGACCTTCCGCCGCGCTACAGCTTCTGCCCGGCCTTGACCTTGTGCGTCACCCGGCGCTCGACGAGGAACGAGACGAACGGGACGCAGCCGGCCAGCAGCACGAGCACGGTGCCCTTGATCGACCAGCGGGCCTTGATCGCCAGGTCGATGGTGAGCACCAGGTAGATCATGTAGAGGACGCCGTGGATCGGCGAGTAGACCGCGGACGGCGTCGGGTTGCCGAAGCCGTAGCGCAGCACCATGACGAAGCACAGGCCGAGCAGGCCGACACCGGTGACGTAGGCGGCGGTGCGGAACCGGACCAGGGGGCCGGCGAGGGGGACGGCGGTCCGGGCGCCTTCGGTGCTGGTGGTCATCGGGTCGTCGTCCTCACTCTGCTGCCTGCTCGTCGCGGGCGTTCAGTTCACGCAGGTAACGGTTGTAGGCGGCCAGTTCCTCGTCCTCGTCGGCGTGCGCGGGCACTTCCGGACGGGGACGGGGGGCGGGCACCTCGGGTTTCGCTTCCACCGGCGCTTCCGCGGCTTCCGCCTTCTGGTTCAGCTTGCGGATCCGCCAGAACATGAAGGCCGGGAACAGCCCGAACAACGGCCACTGCAGGACGTAGCCGAGGTTCTGGAAGGTGCCGTTCGCGGAGGTGAAGCGGTCCCACTGCCACCAGGCGAGCCCGCAGCAGACGAGCAGGCTCACCAGGCAGGTCGCGACGATCGCGATCCGCCGTCCCCACGGGGCGGCGGTCTCGGAAGCTGGCACGCTCCGACGCTAGCACTGGGCGGCTGAGAGACGACGCCCGACTGTGGAGCGAGGTGGCCCGGCTCTCAGCATTGTCCCCAGCTCGGGACGGTTGTGGACAACTCGGCCGCCGCCGCGGGCTTTCCCGGCTTTTCGTCGGTCCCGCTCGATACGCTGGACCCGGGGGGCGCCCCCGGGGCGCAGGGTTCCGGCGAAGTCGGTCGCTGCTGCGTATTCCGTGGTGACAGCCCGGGGTCTGGCCGCCCCCGCTCGCAAGGGGGCCTGGGCCGCTTCGGTCGGTGGGCTCGGTGCCCACCACCCCGAAGCCGGAATTGTCACTACGGCCGGTGGTGCCGCGTCAAGGCGGGAAAGCGTGCCTTGACCCGGCACCACCGTCCGTGTTCTGGCTTCGGATCGGGGTGGCGGGGGGGTCTGGGTGGGGTGCGGGTTCGGCTTCGAAGTCCCGAACGAGTCATTCGGGACCTTGAATGTCCTTAATGACTCATTCCTGACACCTCGCAACGCTTTCAGCCACCGCGCAGTGCTGCCACCCCGCCTGGGGCGGTGATCGCCGGGCCGCAGCAGTTCGCACCCAGGGCCACGGCAAGCAGGACCGCCTTATCCCTTGAGCCGGCTCCCAGCGGGCAACTTTGCCGGAACCCTGCCAGGGAGCGGCGAGGCTTGTCCGGTTACGGGCGGGCTGCAAGATCGCCCGGTCGCGACGTTCGTACCCGCGGCCTCAGCCCTGCTTCCGCGCCGCCTGGGCCGCCTTCGCGTACCCGTCGGCCAGGCCGAACACCTTCTGCGCGTACTCCGTCGAGTTGTTGTACGACAGGATCCCGGCCCACCACCCGCTCGGGCTCGCCATGTCCCGCCCGCCAGCGCACAGGTACCGCGCCGCCGCCAGGGCCGCGTCGTCGATCTGCTGCGGGTCGCCCAGGCCGTCGCCGTTGCCGTCGGAGGCCCACTTGCGCCACGTGCCCGGGATGAACTGCATCGGGCCCACCGCCCGGTCGACGGACGGGTCGCCGTCGTAGCGGCCGCCGTCCGTGTCGCCGATGGCCTGGACACCCGCCGAGCCGTCGAGGGGGACGCCGATGATCGGCTTGGACGGGCGGCCGTCCGCGCCGAGGACCGCGCCCGCGTACTGGCCGTGGTTGGACTCGATGCGGCCGATGCCGGCGAGCGTGGCCCACGAGATCTTGCAGCGCGGCTGGTCCGCGCGCATCGCCAGCTCGGCGTTGCCGTACGCCTGCAGGGCCCGCGCCGGGACGCCGGTGGCCGCCGCGACCTGGGCCGCCCACTGGGACAGCGTGGCCGGGCCGGTCTCGCGCGGGTGGGCCTGCTGCGGCGATGTCTGCTGCTCGGCGCCGCCCGCCACCGCGCCGCCGGCCGGGGCGACCGAGCCCGGGCGGACGTCGGCCGCCTTGACCTGCAACGCGGGGATTTCGGTGGTGGTCGGGCTCGCCTCGGGCGTCGAGGCGCGGGTGACGAGCCAGATCCCGCCGCCGGCCACGGCCAGCACGGCGAGGACCACCAGCAGCCGGGTGAGCACGGCGACGCCCGGAGAGCGCGGTGCCGGTGCGGCGGGGGCGGCTTCCTCGGCATGAGCGCCGATCGGGTCGTCCTCGGTCTTTCCGGTCCTGGTGCGCACGAAACTCCGGTCCTCCAGCGTGTGTCGACGAAGTGTCAACGAGCCCGCGCAGGTTAGCGTTACGCGGGTCGTTCCGATCGTCTCACCACACCGGGTCACCCGGCCGAGTGGAAAACGTCTCGTCAGGCGGACTTCTGCTGCCGCGCGAGCCGCGCGACGCACCAGGCCGGGGCGCTGCCGCGGCGCAGGTGCTGCAGGACGGTCATCGGCCCGAGCCGCCGGCTCAGGTCGGACGGCGCGAGCCCGGCCGCCCGGTAGTCGAGGGCCCGCTGGTCGAGCGGGCTGATGCCGGCGTCCCACCACTCCTCGGCCTCGGCGACGCCGCCGACCATCTGCCACCAGCCCGCGGCGGCGGTGAGGAGCTCTTCGGGCACCTCCGGCAGCCGGCTGCGCATCGCGGCGAGGTAGCCGGGATCGGCCGACTCCACCGGGACGAACCGCGACTGTCCGGTCCGGGCGCGCTGGCCGGGAATGCCCGGAGCCTGCGCCGGCGCGTCGGCCAGCCACGCGGAAGCGATGCGGTCGACCTCCTGCTCCTCGGGAGTCCTCTCGCGCTCGGCGGCCCACTGCCGGATCAACGCGTCCACTCCGGGATCTCCGGTCATCCCTGCCTCCTATGTAGGTCCCCGACGGACAGGCCCTGACGCCTGTCCCACGCGGTGGTGCCGCACGCACCAACCTGCACCTTGCTGAGTGGAAACTGCCTGCGTACCGGGGTTCTCCGGGGGGATGGCGAACCACCCGATCACGCAATGTGAGCACCGTAGGGCCGGGGTGGTCCTCTTCGCCAGACCCCGGCTGCCACGAATTCGCCGACCTGCGCGTTTTCGGCCGCAATCCACCCGGATGGTCGAGTGTTGAAGTCCGAAATCCGAGATCGGTGACACTGGGTGATTTACCGTCCGTTAACACGCACGGTAGTCACCGGCACCGCCCGTGGCGGCGCCGGTACGGAGAAGCAGCAGGTCAGGAGAAGAGCGCCCGGAAGAACGTGACGATCGCTTCGGCGCCGTCCTTGAGCCAGCCGAGCACGCGGTGCACGAAGTCCGCGGACTGGGTGGGCTGGGTGATCAGGAGGAAGAGCACGAGCGCGACCACGCCCACGATGAGGATCTTCTTGACGCCGCCCGACATGCGCTTCCTCCCCGGCTCGCCGTCCCCGTCCTGGGAGTGGCCACCCCAATACTGTAGGGAAGGCGTGCGTGGAAGACACCTCGATCACCCCAGGAGCGGCCATGTCCCGGAACGTGCTGGTGCAGCGGGACGGCCCGGTGACGACGATCACCCTCGACCGCCCGGCGGTGCGCAACGCCGTCGACGGGCCCACGGCGGCGGAGCTGGCCGACGCCTTCCGCGCGTTCGACGCCGACCCGGACGCGGCCGTCGCGGTCCTGACCGGAGCCGGCGGCGCGTTCTGCGCCGGTGCCGATCTCAAGGCGATCGGCACCGACCGGGTGAACCGCACCCACCCGGACGGGGACGGCCCGATGGGACCGACCCGGATGACCCTCGGCAAGCCGGTGATCGCGGCGGTGCACGGGCCGGCCGTCGCGGGCGGGCTCGAACTGGCGCTGTGGTGCGACCTGCGGGTCGCGGACACGACGGCGGTGTTCGGCGTGTTCTGCCGCCGCTGGGGCGTCCCGCTGATCGACGGCGGGACGGTCCGGCTGCCGCGCCTGATCGGCCAGTCCCGCGCGATGGACCTGATCCTGACCGGACGCCCGGTCGACGCCGAAGAGGCGTTCCGGATCGGCTTGGCCAACCGGCTGGTCCCGGCGGGCGAGGCCGTCTCCGCCGCCCAGGAGCTCGCCCGCCAGTTGGCGGCGTTTCCCCAGGCTTGCCTGCGCGGCGACCGCCGTTCGGCACTGGCCCAGTGGGGCGAGTCCGAACAGGACGCGCTGACGGCGGAGTTCGCCGCGGCCATGGGCCCGGGAGTCCTGGCCGCGGAGGCGGTCGAGGGCGCGGCCCGCTTCGCCGACGGCGATGGCCGCCACGGCACCTTCACGTGATCGAAGGGTCGACTCGCGTGATTGGGGAGTCGACACGCGTGATTGGAGGGTCGACACGGCCGAGCCCGCCGGTTTCGCCGTGTCGACCTCCGGATCACGCGTGTCGACTCTGGAATCACGCGTGTCGACCTCTCAGTCACGGGTGATGCCTCTAGCGAGTTGTCTTGCGGGAAGCCACCACGTTCCGGTCAAGCGGCCGATAAGGTCTCCGGATGGATGACGACGGTGTCGGGGTGGAGCTGCGGCCGGTGGCCGAAAGCGATCTCGAGCTGCTGGAACAGCTGACCAACGATCCCGTCGCCGCCGGGGAGCACCAGTGGTTCGGCTGGCACGATCCCGGCTACCTGCGCCGCCGGTGGCTGGAGACCGGGATGCTCACCGCCGAGACCGGCATGCTCGTGCCGACGCTCGGCGGCCGCGTCCTCGGGCTCGTCTCCTGGCACCGGACCCGCACCGGGCCGACGTCCTACTGCTGGAACATGGGCCTGGTCCTGGCGCCGGAGGCGCGCGGCCACGGCTACGGCACCGAGGCCCAGCGCCGGCTCGTCGACTACCTCTTCGCCCACACCCAGCTCAACCGGGTCGAAGCGACGACCGAGACCGGCAACCGCGCCGAGCAGCGCTCGCTCGAGAAAGCCGGCTTCACCCGCGAAGGCGTGCTTCGCGGCTACGGCTTCCGGGACGGCGAGTGGCGCGACCACGTCGTCTACTCGGTCGTGCGCTCCGACCTGGCGAAGAGCTAGGCGATCACCCCCGCCGCACGCAGGGCGGCCAGGTCGGTGACGCCCAGTTCGGCCAGCACGGCTTCGGTGTCGGATCCCTTGGCCCGCGGGGCTTCCGGCGTCGACGGCGGTGTCCGGTCGAACCGCGGCGCCGGCGCCGGCTGGACCATGCCGCCGATCTCGACGAACGTGCCGCGCGCCGCGTTGTGCGGGTGCGACGCCGCCTCTTCGGGAGACAGCACCGGTGTCAGACAGGCGTCGGTGCCTTCCGCGCGCGCCACGAGCTCGTCGCGCGAGTGCTTGGCGATCGCCCCCGCGACGATCTCGCGCAGGCGAGGCCACTGCGTCCGGTCGATGTGCAGCGGCAGCTCCGCCGGGTCCAGCTCGAGCACCTGCACCAGCGCGCTCCAGAACCGCATCTCGATCGCGCCGACGGCGACGTACTTGCCGTCCGCGGTCTCGTAGGTGTCGTAGAAGGGGGCGCCGCCGTCGAGCATGTTCTCGCCGCGCTCCTCCGACCAGAGCCCGGCCGCCTTGATGCCGTGGAGGCTGGTGGTGAGCAGCGCGGCGCCGTCGACCATCGACGCGTCGACGACCTGGCCGCGCCCGGACGTGTTCCGTTCGTACAGCGCGGCCAGGACGCCCATCGCGAGCAGCAGCCCGCCGCCGCCGAAGTCGCCGACGAGGTTGAGCGGCGGCACCGGCCGCTCGCCCGCGCGGCCGATCGGCTCCAGCGCACCGGCGATGCCGATGTAGTTGATGTCGTGCCCGGCGGCCGTGGCCAGGGGCCCGTCCTGGCCCCAGCCGGTCATCCGGCCGTAGACCAGCCGCGGGTTCCGGGCGTGCACGACGTCGGGGCCGAGCCCGATGCGTTCGGCGACACCGGGCCGGAAGCCCTCGATGAGGACGTCGGCCGTGTCGCACAGCTTCAGCACCAGCTCGACGCCCTCGGGCGTCTTCGTGTTGATGCCGACGGACCGGCGGCCGCGGGCGAGGGGGTCGACCCCGATCCCGAGGATGTCCTCCCCCGGCTGCGCGCGGTCGACGCGGACGACGTCGGCGCCGAGGTCGGCGAGGATCATCGTGGCGAAGGGCCCGGGCGCGAGACCCGCGAGCTCCACCACCTTCAGGCCGCCGAGCGGACCTGCCTTCATGAGCGGGACCCTTTCAGAGCGAGCGGGAGATGATTTCCTTCATGATTTCGCTGGTGCCGCCGAAGATCCGGGAGATGCGGACGTCGGCCCAGGCGCGCGCGATCGGGTATTCGTTCATGTAGCCGTAGCCGCCGAAGAGCTGCACGCAGTCGTCGATCACCTTGTTGACGCGCTCGGTGGTCCACAGCTTCGCCATCGCCGCGCCCTGGACGTCCAGTTCACCGCGCAGGTGCCGTTCGATGCACTGGTCGAGGAACGCCCGGGCCACCGCGGCCTCGGTCGCCGCCTCGGCGAGGGTGAACTTGGTGTTCTGGAAGGAGAAGATCGGCCGGCCGAACGCCGTGCGCTCCTTGGTGTACTCCAGCGTGAGGTCGACCGCCGCCTCCAGCCCGGCCACCGCGGTGACGGCGATGATCAGCCGTTCCTGCGGCAGCTGCAGCATCAGCTGGACGAAGCCCTGGCCTTCGGCGTCGCCCAGCAGGTTGCCGGCGGGCACGCGGACGTCGTCGAAGAACAGCTCGGCGGTGTCCTGGCCCTTCATCCCGACCTTGTCGAGCACGCGGCCGCGGCGGAAGCCCGGCGTGTCCGTCTCGACCACGATCAGCGAGACGCCCTGCGCGCCCGCGTCCGGGTCGGTCTTCACCGCGACGACGACGAGGTCGGCGTGGAAGCCGTTGGTGATGAAGGTCTTGGCCCCGTTGATGACGTAGTGGTCGCCGTCGCGGACCGCGCGCGTCTTGATGCCCTGCAGGTCGGAGCCGGTGCCGGGCTCGGTCATCGCGATCGCGCCGACCATTGCGCCACTGGCCAGCTTCGGCAGCCACTCGCGCTTCTTCTCTTCGGAGGCGTAGGCGAGCAGGTAGTGCGCGACGATTCCGTTGTGGACGGTGACGCCCCACGCGCTGTCGCCGGCCCGCGCCTGCTCCTCGTAGAGGACGGCTTCGTGGGCGAAGCTGCCACCGCCGCCGCCGTACTCCTCGGGGATGGACAGGCACAGCAGGCCGACGTCGCCCGCCTTCGTCCAGAGCTCGCGGTCGACCTTCTTCTCCGCCGCCCAGCGTTCCTGGTGCGGGACGGCTTCCTTCTGCAGGAAGGACCGCGCGAGCTCACGGAGGTCATCGAGCTCGGTCGTGCTCCACGAGCTCTTCGGCAGTTGCAGTGGCACGGGACCCTCCTGCTGGAAAACATGACGATCAGCATGTAAGTTCTGATCGGAATGTACATCCCTACCGGCCCGTAGGTAAAGCAGGGAGGCCTCGGTGACGGAGACGACGCACCGGACCCAGGCGCAGCGGCGCGAGCAGACCCGCACCGCACTGCTCGACGCGACCATCGACTGCCTGGTCGAGGTCGGCTACGCGCGGACGTCGGTGCAGGAGATCTGCGCCCGGGCAGGTGTGTCGAAGGGCGCGGTGCAGCACCACTTCACCGCGAAGGCCGAGCTGATGGCGGCCGCGGTCGAGCACCTGACGACCAGGCTGCGCCGCCAGCTCGCGGCCTCGCTGGACGAGCTGCCCGGCGGCGGGACCGGTGTCGCCGCGGCCATCGACCTGCTGTGGGCGGGCTACTCCGGCACGCTCTCGACCGCCGTCACCGAGCTGTGGGTCGCCGCGCGCACCGATCCCGAGCTGCGCGCGGCCATCCGCCCGGTCGACCGCGCGCTCGGCCGGGCCACGCTCGAGCACGTCACCCAGGTCGCCGGCGAACTCCCGCCGGAACGCGCGGAACTGCTGTTCTGGCTCACCGTGAACCTCACCCGCGGGCTGGCGCTGGACGCCGAGCTCGGCGGCGACCCGAACCGGCGCCGGCAGCTCCTGGAGGAGTGGAAGCGCATCGCCGTCCTGCTCTACCAGGACGCCACCACTGCGCCGAGCTGACCACCAGGGTGCTTTGCCCCTTATCCCGCAGGCGATTTCGTGGTCCAATCCCCTCCGAACGAGGGGAGTTCCGATGACCGCCGCCCCGTACCAGTACCCCTACGGCCCGCCGCCCGCCCAGCCGCCGGCCGACCCGGGCGCCGTCTTCCGGCTGTTCGCCGCGATCCTCGGCATCCTCGCCGCCGCACTGGTGATCGCCGGGTCCTTCCTGCCGCAGACGTCGTTCCAGCAGGTCGTGGACGGCAAGACCGAGAGCGACCAGACGATCAGCGCCTGGTCGCGCTCGTTCGCCGTCGAACCCACCGGCGAGGCGAAGAAGTTCTACGACCAGACCCACGTCGCCCGGTACGGCATCCCGCTGACCACCGCCTCGGTCGTGCTGCTGGCCGGGGCCGGGCTGGCGTTCGCCGGCGCGCGCCGCTCGGCGAAGCCCGGCGTGCGCACGGCCGCCCGGACGGCCCTGGTGGCGGGCGCCGCCGGGGTGACCGCGGCGGTGTGGATGCTCGGCATGGACGTCTCGGCCACCTTGAGCTACGAGTCCGACGAAGGGACGGTCAAGTCGCACTACCTGACCGGGATCGGGTTCTGGCTGCTGATCGGCGGCGGGATCGTCGCCCTGCTGGCCCTGGTCTCCGCGGCGCTGGCCGGGCGGCAAGCGCCCGCCGCGGCCCCGGCCGGGCCACCACCGGGGCCCTACCAGCAGCAGTCGAGGCCGTACCCGGTGCCGCCACAGCAGTTCGCGCAGCCCTACCCGGGATATCCGCCGTCGCAGCCGTTCCCCGCGCAGGCCCCGCCGCAGACCGGCCCGCAGCCGCCGCCCGCGTACGGCGGCCCGGCGTCGCAGCCGTTCCCGGCGCAGCGGCCCGACGATCCCTTCGGCGGCGTCACGCAGGCGCAGCCGCATCCCACCCAGCAGGAACCGACCGAGCCGAACTACCAGCTGCCGCCCCTGTACCCACCCAATACGTGAATCTTATTCACATCAGGCTGGACAGCTGACGTACCGACGGTATGGTGTACTCGTCGGTAACCCTCGCGCGATGCCGCGCGGACTCCGCGGAACGGAGACGTCATGACCAGCACGACCCCCGCGAACGCAGTCGAAGACACCTCGCTGCCGTCGACCGTCGGCGGCGTCGCCGGGGCGCCGAGCTCGGCGCGGGCCGCCCAGCTCGTCGCCCGCGTCGAGGGCGGCGCGGACTCGGCGCCGATCCGGATGCGGGCGCCCTTCACCGGGCTGCCGATCGCGAGCCTGCCGCAGGCCACCGACGCCGACGTCCGCGCGGTGTTCGACCGCGCCCGCACGGCCCAGCGGGCGTGGGCGGACCGCTCCCCCGCCGAGCGCGCCCGCGTCCTCACCCGCCTGCACGACCTGGTCCTCGCGCGGCAGGACGAGGTGCTCGACCTCGTCCAGGTCGAAGCCGGCAAGGCCCGGCTGGACGCGTTCGACGAGGTCAGCGCGACCGCGCTGGTGGCGGCCTACTACGGCAAGCACGCGGCGAAGCTCCTCGCGCCCCGCCGGGTCGCCGGGGTCATCCCCGGCCTGACCCGCGCGGGCGAGATCCGGCACCCCAAGGGGGTCGTCGGGGTCATCTCGCCGTGGAACTACCCCCTCGCCCTGACCGCGATGGACGTCCTGCCGGCGCTGGCCGCGGGCAACGCCGTCGTGCAGAAGCCGGACAACCAGACCGCGCTTTCGGCGTTGTGGCTGCACGAGCTCGCCGAGGAGGCCGGGCTGCCCGCCGGGACCTGGCGGATCGTGCTCGGCCGGGGTTCGAAGATCGGCACCGCGCTGGTCGAGAAGTCGGACTACCTCTGCTTCACCGGCTCCACGCCGACCGGCAAGGAGCTGGCCGGTCAGGTGGCGAAGCGGCTGACGTCGTACTCGCTGGAGCTCGGCGGCAAGAACCCGATGGTCGTGCTGCCCGACGCCGACGTCGCGAAGGCCGCGACGGGCGCGGTCACGGCGTGCTTCTCCTCGGCCGGGCAGCTGTGCGTGTCGGTCGAGCGGATCTACGTCCACGAGGACATCCGCGACGAGTTCACCCGCACGTTCGTCGCCCGGACGGCGGCGTTGCGGCTCGGCGGCGCGCTGGACTACCACGCCCAGATGGGCTCGTTGACGTCGGAAGAGCAGCTCGCGGCGGTGTCGAAGCACGTCGAGGACGCCCGCGCGAAGGGCGCGTCGGTGCTGACCGGTGGCCGCGCGCGGCCCGACCTCGGCCCGCTGTTCTACGAGCCGACGGTGCTCGCGGACGTCACCCCGGACATGCTGCCGTTCGCGGAGGAGACGTTCGGGCCGGTGGTGTCGATCTACGGCTACACCGACGTCACCGACGCGATCGAGCGGGCCAACGACACGCCGTTCGGGCTCAACGCCAGCGTCTGGTCCCGCAACGGCCGCGCGGGCTGGGAGGTCGCGGCGCGGCTGAAGGCCGGGACGGTCAACGTGAACGAGGGCTACGCGGCGACGTTCGGCAGCGTCGGCGTCCCGATGGGCGGGATGAAGGACTCCGGCGTCGGCCGCCGCAACGGCGCCGAAGGCCTCCTGAAGTACACGGAGTCCCAGTCGATCGCCCTCCAGCGCGGCCTCGCTCTCCGCCCGCCCCGAGCGGTCCCGGGCTCGCTGTGGTCCCGAGGCATGACCCTGGGCCTCAAAGCCCTCCGCCGCCTCCCCCGCTGACGTGATTGAAGGGTCAGCACGCGTGATCAGAGGGTCATGACTCGTGATTGGAGGGTCGACACGGCGAAACCCGCGGGCCCGGCCGTGTCGACCCTTCAATCACGCGTGTCGACCCTTCAATCACGTGAGTTGACCCTCGGATCACGCGGTGGGGGCGGTGAGGAGACCGCGGTCGTAGGCGATGGCGACGGCTTCGGCTCGGCGGCTGGCGCCCAGTTTGGCCATGACGCGGGAAAGGTGGACGCTCACCGTTTTTTCGCTGATGTAGAGCTCTTCGCCGACCTGGCGGTTCGTGCGGCCCAGGGCGACGCGCTCCAGGACGTCTCGCTCGCGGTCGGTCAGCGGGTCGGTGACCGTGCGGGCCGGGGGTGCCGGCTCGACGCCGTCGAGCTCGACGCGGGCGCGGTGGGCCAGGTCGCGGACCGCGTCGCGCAGCGGGATCGCGCCGAGCCGGACCGCCACCGCGTGGGCCGCTTCGAGGGACGCGGCCGCGTCCTCGTCCGCCGCCAGCAGGGCTTCCGCCTCGTGCCAGCGGCAGATCGCCTGCTCGTAGACGGCGCCGTAGCCGAACGCCTCCGCCGCGGCCGCCCACTTCCGGGCGTCGCCGCGGCCGGACAGGCAGGTCGCCGCCGCCTCCAGGCGGGCCAGCCACGCGCGGCCCTCCGGACCGAGCGTCCCCGAGCGCGGCTGGCCGACGACCGAGCACATCCGGGCGTGCGTCAGGAACCGCTCGCCGGCCGCCACCGCGGCTTCGGCCGCGGCCTGGTCGCCGTGGCGGCGGGCCTCGGCGGCCAGCGTCGCCGCGGCGGACACGCCGAGCGCACCCACCCGGATGCCGGCCAGCAGGGCGGGTTCGATCCGCTCCAGCCAGCCGATCAGGTCCTCGGCCTGGCGCACGGCCGCGGCGTGGTCGCCGCGCCAGTACGCCAGCTCGATGCCGGCGCCGCCGGCCGACAGCGGGATCTGCATGTCCGCCGTCCAGTGCTGCCGCAGCCCGGACAGCAGCTTCTCGGCCTCGCCGAGCCGGCCGCGGGCGACGACGAACAGCGACCAGATGGCCAGGATCCGCGCGGCGACCGCGCTGGACACCCCGCGGCCCGCCCGCCCGGCGCTCTCGTCCGGCCAGTCACCCATCAGGTAGCGCAGCATCAGCTGTCGCGCCCGCAGCTCCAGCCCGTAGACGCTCCAGCTCAGCCCGGCTTCCTCGGCGCGCTCGACGCCGTGGGAGGCGTGCTCCAGCGCTGCGGCGAAGTCGCCCTCGTCGTCGTGGCTCAGCGCCAGGAAGTAGGTCGCGCGGATCTCCGTGTTGTACGCGCCCACGTCACGCGCCTTGCGCTGGGCTTGGCGCAGCCGCTCCCGGGCCTCGGCGGCGTCGCCGCGCGAGTCGGCCAGCGTGCCCAGGGTGACCAGCGCCGACGCCTCCGCCCCCGTGGCGCCGACGGCCTGCCCGTCGGCGACCGCGGTGAGCGCGCTGTCGAGCGCCGCCTCGGGCTGGTCGAGGATCCGGAGGAAGCCGGCCCGGCTGGCCAGCACCCAGGCGCGCGCGGAGCTGGGCTCGGTGTCCTTGACCAGGTCCCAGGCCCGGTCGATGGCGGCGACCGCCTCGTCCAGGGTGCCTTCCAGCGCGAGCAGCGCGTCCGCCAGCCGCCGCCACACCTTCGCGGCCCGGTCGTTCGGGATCTCGGGGGTCAGCGCCTGGGTGGCGGAGCGGGCGAACGCGGCCGCCCGCTCGGGCTCACCGGACGTCCCCGCGAAGTACGACGCCTCGTACAGCAGCTTCAGCTCGTCGACCCCTTCGGGCCGGTCGGACGGCGTGACGGCGTCCCAGATGGACAGCGCCTGTTCGACGTGCTGCAGCGCCGACCCGGGCGCGCCGAGCTTCTCGGCTTCGTCCATCGCGCGCAGCAACGCCGGCAACGCCGTGGCCAGATCGCTGCTCTGCATCGAGTGGTAGGCCAGCTTCGCGTCGTGGCCGCGCCCTTGGGGACGCGCCTTGATCCGCGCCGCGTACGCCGCGTGCGTGCGTGACCGCTCCCCCGGCAGCAGGTCGCCGTACACCGCTTCCTGCAGCAACGCGTGCCGGAACGTGTACGAGCCGTCCGAAAGCACCACCAGCACGTGGTGCTGGACGGCCTCCCGCAGCGCCTCGTCGAGCTCCAGTTCCCCCAGCCCGGAGACCTCGGCGAGGGCGGCGTGCATGACGGGCTCGTTGGCCACCGAGATGACCCGCGCGACCCGGCGCGCGTCCGGTGAGAGCCGCTCGAGCCGGGACAGCAGCACTTCGGCCAGCCCGGCGGGCAGGTCGTTGCACTCGGTCTTGGTGGCGAGCAGCTCTTCGGCGAAGAACGGGTTGCCCTCGGAACGGCTGACGATGTCGGCCACGACGTTCGCGGGCAACGGCTCATCGGCCAGCGCCTCGACGAACTTGCGGGCGTCGGCCGCGCCGAAGGGCTGCAGGTCGACGCGCTCGACCGTGGCGAGCCGGACCAGTTCGGCGAGAAGGCCGCGCAGCGGGTGACGCCGGTGCACGTCCTCCTCGCGGTAGCTGCCCACGACCAGCAGCCGCTGCGCCCGCAGCCGGCTGAGCAGGAAGGACAGCAGGTTGCGGGTCGAGGCGTCGGCCCAGTGGAGATCCTCGAGCAGGATCACCACCGGGCGCGACTCCGCGATCTCGGTCAGCACCCCCAGTACCGCGTCGAACAACTGCAGCTGACCGAGGTCCTGCTCCGGCCGGGGACGCACCATGGTTTCCCGGTCGTTGGAGGTCATCGGCGGGTGTTCGGCCGCCGCCCGGGGCTCCTCGAGGCCCTGCCCCTGCGGCAGCAGCCGCCCGAGGGCGGGCCGGGCCCGCACCGCGGCGGCGACCGCCGGGTCCGTCGCGCTGCCCAGCGGGGCGAGCGCCTCGGCGAACGGAAGATAAGGAAGACCGCCCTCGCGGACGTCGATGCAGCGGCCGGTGAGCACGAGCCCACCGCAGCCGGCGACGTGCTCGCCGAGCGCGGTCAGCAGCCGGGTCTTGCCGACCCCGGCGTCCCCCGAGAGCAGCACCGCGCCGGCTTCGCCACGTTCGGCCCTGGCGAAGGCGGCGCGGAGCCGCCGCATCTCGTGGGTACGGGCGACGAGCGGGATTCCGGAGCCGAGTCGGGGCACGAGGAGCATTGTTGCTCAGACCCCCGACAGTTTCCGACCGCTTATCGCCTTCGACACCATCTCGCTGCCCCTACCGGGCGGTGTCGGCGGTCGCCCGCGCGGCCTCCCGGCGCTGCTGTGCCGGTACCTCGACATCCGTCCTGGACGCCCTGAGGTGGCGGGCGGCGCGGCGGGCGCGGGCGGCCCAGGCGCTGCGCCCGGCCTTCCGCAGTTCCTCGGCCCGGTAGGCGGCTTCGGCTCGGACCGCGTCGAGCATCAGATCGCTGTGCATCGTGTTCCCCTGTCTCTCCGGTTGGTAGCACTCAGATTCGTCCTGAGGGCACACCCCGGGCATCGGGTGATCACGTAGGCCTGGGCGTGAAAAGACCCCTTACTCCCGGCCGAGCCCAGCTCGGCGGGGGTAAGGGGTCTTCTCGGAGTGCCTCAGTCGTGCGCCGGGCCGCCGGTCCGCACCGCGGCCAGCAGCCCCTGCCAGCCCGACGCGGGCAGGCGGAACGCACCCCCTTCGGGGTCCTTCGAGTCGCGCACCGCGGCCCCACCGCCGACGAACGCGACCTCGACGCAGTCGTTGCCGCCGCCGCTGTGGCTGCTCTTGCGCCACCGCGCCCCGGAGAGTTCTGCTTCCATGGTCCCCACTCCTTACTGTGTCCTCGGTTCCGGATGGTGCACCGGACCCGGTACGGCCGCCTGTTCGGCGAACCGTCCGGCCGCCTCGGCGATCAGGTCCACCGAGTCGTCCGGTTTCAGTGCGGCGGCGCGCAGATGGTCGAACATCAGCCCGTAACGCCGCACGTCTGTGGGTTCCTCCAGGTAAAGACCGCTGGACGTGCTGTCGTCGACGTAGACGACGTCCGGGTCGGCCTGCTCGGGAAAGCCCATGATGAGGAAGGGGCCTTCCATGCCGGGGTGCGCGCCGGCCCCGAACGGCACGACCTGGATGGTCACGTTCGGCTTCTCGGCGACGGCGACCATCCGGTAGAGCTGCTCGGCCATCACTTCGGGGCTGTCGACCACGCGGCGGAGCACGGCCTCGTCCATCACCGCCCAGTACTCCGGCGGCGGGGTCTCCGACAGCAGTTCCTGGCGGGCCATCCGGGCGGCGACGCGGCGGCGGATCTCGGCGTCGTCGGCGTCCGGGCGCAGCGCGCGGATCACCGCGCGGGCGTACCGCTCGGTCTGCAGCAGCCCGGGCACCAGCAGCGCCTGGAACGCGCACAGTGAGCTGGCGTCCGCCTCGAGCCCGACGAAGGTGCCGGTGAACACCTCGTTGTACGCGTGCCACCAGCCGCGTTTGCGGGCCTCCCTGGCCAGCTGGACGAGCGCCTCCTGCTCGTCGCCGGTGATGCCGTAGAGGGCGAGCATGTCCCGGGCGTCACGCGGGGTGACACCGACGTGGCCGGTCTCGATGCGGCTGATCTTCGACGCCGAGCACTCGAGCTTCTCGCCCACCTCGTCGATGGTGAGGTCGGCGGCCTCGCGGAGCCGCCGCAGCTCCCCCGCCAGCCGCCGGCGGCGAACCGTGGGGCTCTGTCCCCTTGCCATCGCGGCACCTCCGGATGTCGAGTGCTACCTGTATCCAACCATCCGGGCGCGGAGTCGGTGGACCATTAACAACGAGTCGATTCCGGCGCCGGATCTGCAATTTGCAGAATGCTCTTGTATCCTCGCACCCTGCACTGCTCCGGGCGCCTGACAGTCGGCCCGCTGTGGCTTCAACCGGCCTCTGAGCAGGGTAGACGATGAGCGCGCGAAGTGCCGCGCGATCGTCGGACGGAGGGGTCCGGGGCCGTCCCCCGATCGGTCCCGGCCCCCTCACCCGGGCCGAATGCCCTTTTCCGGCGACGAATATTCGGGCTATTAATCGCCCGTGAGGGTGATTTCCCGGCGAACTTCACAGCACGCGCAGGAGTCCTTCTTGGACGACCGTCGCGATCAGCGTGCCGTCCTGGGCGAAGAACCGGCCGGTGGCCAGGCCGCGAGCGCCGGACGCCGTCGGCGAGGCGCTGTCGTAGAGGAACCACTCGTCCGCGCGGAACGGCCGGTGGAACCACAGTGCGTGGTCGAGGCTGGCGCCGAGCACCTTGTCGGTGTCCCAGTAGACGCCGTGGCGGGCGAGCACCGAGTCCAGCAGCGTCATGTCCGAGGCGTAGGTCAGCACGCAGACGTGCAGCAGCTGCTGGTCGGGCAGTTTCCCGTCGGCGCGCATCCACACCTGGTTGCGCGCGGGCCGCTCGCCGGTCTGCCGGGTGACCCACGGCGGCTCGTTGACGTACCGCAGGTCGATCGGCCGCGGCCGGGCGTGCGCGCCGATCGCGTACCCCTCGGCGCGTTCCATCAGCGTCGGCAGCGACTCCGGAGCCGGGACGCCCTCCGGCATGACCTCGGCGTGCTCGATGCCCGCCTCGTCCGTCTGGAACGACGCCGAGAGCGAGAAGATCGCCTTGCCGTGCTGGATCGCCACGACCCGGCGGGTGGTGAACGACCGGCCGTCGCGGATCCGGTCGACCTCGTAGACGATCGGCACGCTGGGGTCGCCGCCGCGGATGAAGTACGCGTGCAGCGAGTGGACCCGGCGCTCCTCCGGGACCGTGCGCCCGGCCGCGACCAGCGCCTGGCCGGCGACCTGCCCGCCGAACACCCGCACCGGCGAGTGGGCGGGCGAGACGCCGCGGAAGATGTTCTCCTCGATCTTTTCGAGGTCGAGCAGCGCGATCAGGCGGTCGAGCACCGGCTGGCCGCCACCCGGGATCTCCAGTTCGGTGGCGGCCGTCCTGGCCAATTCAGTCATGACCAGGACCCTACGTGCATACTGAGCGGTCGGTCTCTCAAGCGTGGTCGTCTTCACCGAGCCGGTGCACGCGGATCAGGTTGGTCGACCCGACGGTGCCCGGCGGGGAACCGGCCACGATGACGACCAGGTCGCCCTTCTGGTACTTGCCCATCTCCAGCATCGCGTGGTCGACCTGCTGGATCATCTGGTCGGTCGAGTCCACGAACGGCACGATCCGGGTCGTCGTACCCCAGGTCATCGAGAGCTGGCTGCGGACGCTCTCCTCCGGCGTGAACGCCAGCAGCGGCAGCCGGGTGTGCAGCCGCGCGAGGCGGCGCACGGTGTCACCGGACTGGGTGAACGCGACCAGGGCCTTCGCGTTCAGCCGCTCGCCGATGTCGCGGGCGGCGTAGGAGATGACGCCGCGCTTGGTGCGCGGGACGTGCGTCAGCGGCGGGACGACCGGCGAGTCGGTCTCGACCGCCTCGATGATCCGGCCCATGGTCTCCACGACCTCGATCGCGTACCGGCCGACCGAGGTCTCGCCGGACAGCATCAGCGCGTCGGCGCCGTCGAGCACCGCGTTCGCGACGTCGGAGGCCTCGGCGCGGGTCGGCCGGGAGTTGTTGATCATCGACTCGAGCATCTGCGTCGCGACGATGACCGGCTTCGCGTTCTCGCGGCAGATCTGGATGGCGCGCTTCTGCACCAGCGGGACCTGCTCCAGCGGCAGCTCGACGCCGAGGTCGCCGCGGGCGACCATCACCGCGTCGAAGGCCAGCACGATGGCTTCGAGGTTGTAGACGGCTTCGGGCTTCTCGATCTTGGCCACGACCGGCAGCCGGCCCTTGCCGACCCGGTCCATCACCTGGTGGACCAGGTCGATGTCGGCCGGCGAGCGGACGAAGGACAGGGCGATGAAGTCGACGCCCAGCTCCAGCGCGAACTCGAGGTCCTCGATGTCCTTGTCGGACAGCGCGGGCACGGAGACGTCCATGCCGGGCAGCGAGACGCCCTTGTTGTTGCTGACCGGGCCGCCCTCGGTCACCTCGCAGACCACGTCCGGGCCCTCGACGCCCTTGACCACCAGGCCGACCTTGCCGTCGTCGACGAGCAGCCGGTCACCGGGCTTGGCGTCCTTCGCCAGGCCCTTGTAGGTGGTGGAGACGCGGTCGTGGGTGCCGGCGACGTCCTCGACGGTGATCCGGACGACGTCGCCGTTGTGCCACTCGACCGGCCCGCCGGCGAACGTGCCCAGGCGGATCTTCGGGCCCTGCAGGTCGGCGAGGATGCCGACCGCCCGCCCGCTCTCCGCGGCGGCGGCCCGGATCAGGTCGTAGACCTGCTTGTGGTCGCTGTGGCTGCCGTGGCTGAAGTTCATTCTGGCCACGTCCATGCCGGCATCCACCAGGGCCCGCATCTTCTCCGGGGTCGCGGTGGCAGGGCCCAGGGTACAAACGATCTTCGCGCGTCGGCTCACGTCCACATAGAGTAGACCCTCTTCGCGCGTTCGTCTGTACCGATCCCGAATGTTCAAGAAAGTGTTCAGAAGCCTGCCTGGTCAGGTTCGGTTTCCGCGACGTGGTTGTTCACTCGGGCCGACCCGGTCACGGGCCCACTCGTTGAACTCCCGGAGCTGCCGCCAGGCCTTCCGGACGCGGTCGAAGGCACCCCGCTCGTGCAGGACGTCGTCGGGCTCCCACCCGCGCACGGCGTACACCGAGCGGTAGCGCAGCAGGTCGAGGCGCGGGTGGTCCTCGGCGAACCCGCGCGGCTTCGACTTCAGGCGGTCGCCCTTGACCTCCCAGCCCGTGCGCTCCAGCTTGGCGAGGATCTTCCGGAGCGCTTCGCCGTGCAGCTCGGTGTCGACGGCCTGGCGAAACCGCGCGATCTGGTCGGAGGCGAGGTAGAAGCACCCGCCGCCGACGCGCAGGCCCTCCGGCCCGACCTCGACGTAGTAGGCGCCGCCGCCGCGGCCCTGCTCGATCACCCCGCCGCAGTGGGTCTTGTACGGCGTCTTGTCCTTGGCGAACCGGACGTCCCGGTAGGGGCGGAACACCTTGGGCTCGCCGAAGCCGTCGGAGAACTCGGGGGCGAGCTCGGCCAGCAGGGCTTCCATCGGGGCGCGGACGTCGGACTTGTACGTCTCGACGTGGTCGTCCCAGTAGGGCTTGGAGTTGTCCTCCACGAGGCCGTCGAAGAAGTCGACGGCGTACTCGCCGAATCCGCTGAACTTCACGCGGACGACCCTAATCGCGCGGGGCACCGGTTTTGTCGGTCCCCCGGCGTAGCGTGCCGGACCATGACGCACGAGGAGTACTTCGCGGCCCTCCCCGAACCGCGCCAGGGCGAGCTGCGGGCGTTGCACGCCCTCATCCGGGAGTCGGCGCCCGCTCTCGAGCCGACGATGGAGTTCGGCCTGCCCGGCTACGGCCGCTACCACTACCGGTACGCCTCGGGCCGGGAAGGCGACGCGGCCACCGTATCGCTGGCCGCCCGCAAGAACGCCATCTCGCTCTACGTCGCCTGCATGGACGGCGACCGGTACCTGCCCGAACTGTTCGCCGACCGGCTGCCGAAGGCCTCGGTCGGGAAGAGCTGCGTCCGGTTCAAGCGGCTGTCCGACGTGGACACCGGCGTGCTCGGGGAACTGCTGCGCGCGACGGCGGAGCACCCACCCGCCGGAGCGGTGTGAACCCGGTGTGGCCGGCGCTCGGCCGGCCACACCGGAGCCGTTACTTCGCGACGGCGGTGATCAGCTCGCCGTTCGTGGTGTCGCCCGAGAGCTCCCAGAACATCGCGCCGCCCAGGCCCTGGGTCTTGGCGTAGGAGATCTTGCCCGCGATCGTCGCCGGGGTGTCGTAGCTCCACCAGTTGCTGCCGCACTTGGCGTACGCGGTGCCGGCGACCGTGCCGGTCGACGGGCAGGACGTCTTGAGCACCTTGTAGTCCTCGATGCCCTGCTCGTACTTGCCCGGCGCCGGGCCGGTCGCGGTGCCGCCCGGGGCGCTCTGCGTGACGCCGGTCCAGCCGCGGCCGTAGAAGCCGATGCCCAGCAGCAGCTTGCTCGACGGGACGCCCTTGCTCTTGAGCTTCTGGATCGCCGCGTCGGAGTAGAACCCGGCGGTGGGGATGCCGGCGTACGACGTCAGCGGCGAGTGCGGAGCCGTCGGCCCCTGCGCGGCCCAGGCGCCGAAGTAGTCGTAGGTCATCACGTTGTACCAGTTGACGTACTGCGCGGCGCCGCCGTAGTCGGCCGCGTCGATCTTGCCGCCGCTGGTGCCGTCGGCGGTGATCGCCGCGGTGACCAGCTTCGAGCCGAACTTCGCCCGCAGCGCCTGGAGGAGGTTCTTGAACGCCGCCGCGCCGCTGGTGTCGCACGAGAGGCCGCAGGCGTTGGGGTACTCCCAGTCGATGTCGATGCCGTCGAAGACGCCGGCCCAGCGCGGGTCGTTGACCAGGTTGTAGCAGGAGTTCGCGAACGCCGTGGGGTTCTTCGCCGCCTGCCCGAAGCCGCCCGACCAGGTCCAGCCGCCGAAGGACCAGATGACCTTCAGGCCGGGGTGCTTGGCCTTGAGCTTCTTGAGCTGGTTGAAGCTGCCGGCGAGGGGCTGGTCCCAGGTGTCGGCGACGCCGTCGACGCTCCCCGCGGCGTCGTAGGTCTTCTGGTAGTCGGCGTAGGCGTCGCCGATCGCGCAGCCGCCGTTCGTCACGTTGCCGAACGCGTAGTTGATGTGGGTCAGCTTGCTCGCCGAGCCGGACGTCTCGATGTTCTTGACGTGGTAGTTGCGGTCGTAGACACCCCATTCGGTGAAGTAGCCGACCACCTTGCCGACGGACGCCTCGGTTGCGGCGGTGGCGGCGGGTGCGCTCACACCGCCCGCGACGAGGCCCGCGGCGGCCGCCACGGCCAGCAGCGCTGAGAAGCTCTTCCTGCGGAAACGGGACATGTGTTCTCCCTCCGGGAATTACTCACGGCCACGGTGCCGGAGTGGTGGGGACCACACTCACCGTAAGTGGACTAGACCACTAGGTCAATGGTTCAGACCATGGCAGATCCACATTCCTTGACAGGAATATGCCCGGCGGAGCACATTTCAGGGGTGATGCAGACTTTCGACGTCCTCGCCGAACCCCGGCGCCGCACCATCCTCGACCTGCTGCGCGAGGGCGAGCGCTCGGTCGGCGAGCTGGTCGACGAGCTGGCGCTGAGCCAGCCCGCGGTGTCCAAGCACCTGCGCGTGCTGCGCGAAGCCGGGCTGGTGACGGTCCGCGTCGCGGCGCAGCGGCGGTGCTACGCCCTGCGCCCGGAACCCCTGGCCGAGGTGGACGCCTGGCTGGCGCCCTACCGCCGCTTCTGGTCGGACCGGCTGGACGCCCTGGAACGCCGGCTCGACGAGACCTGATGGGTCAGCCCGGCTCGAAGGTGATGCCCCGCTCGGCCGCGCGGCGCTCGCCCCACTCGTACAGCGCCGTCAGCGCCGGGCGCAGCTCCTCCCCCACCTCGGTCAGGTGGTACTCGACGTGCGGGACCCGGCCGTCGAACTCCTCGCGGCGGACGAGGCCGTCGGCCGCCAGCTCGCGCAGCTGCTGGGTCAGCATCTTCTCGCTCACCGCCGGCATCCGGCGGCGCAGCTCGCCGTAGCGGTGGGCGCCCTCCTTGAGGTGGGCCAGGATCACCGGCTTCCACTTGCCGCCGATCAGGTCGACCGCCAGCTCCGTCGCGCAGTGGTACCGCTTCATCCCGCTCTCCCCTACGCACCGGAAAGTACGTGGTTGCCCGGCCGGGGCACCACTGGTTGCCTGACCGGGTGATCGTGCCAAAAACCACCCCGACCCTCTACGAATGGGCCGGTGGCCACGAAGCGCTCGTGAAGCTGCTGACCGTCTTCTACGGCCACGTCCTCGAAGACCCGCTGCTCGAACCGGTCTTCCGCCACATGGACCCGCACCACGCCGAGCACGTCGCCGTCTGGCTCGGCGAGGTCTTCGGCGGGCCGGCCGAGTACTCCGCGAGCCACGGCGGCCACGCCCACATGATCGGCCGCCACCTCGGCCGCGGCATCACCGAGGAGCAGCGCCGCCGGTGGGTGAACCTGCTGCTCGACGCCGCCGACGAGGCCGGCCTGCCCGGCGACCCCGAGTTCCGGGCCGCGTTCGCCGGCTACCTCGAGTGGGGCAGCCGGCTGGCCGTGATCTTCTCCGCACCCGGCGCCGAACCGAACCTGCACGAACCGGTCCCGCACTGGGACTGGCCGGTACCGCCCTGGCAGCCGCCGTCGTCCTAGCCGCATAGTGAGGGGCAGTCGGAAGGAGGCTGCCGTTGATCCGGGTGGACGGCCGGACCCTGCGGTGCGCGGACGTGGTGGCCGCGGCGCGCACCGAGGGCCCGTTGGGCATCGACGTCTCGATCGCCGCGCTGCGAGCGGCCGAGCACGCGTGGAAGCTCGCCGAAGAGCTGAGCACACGCCGGGTGGTCTACGGCCGGACCACCGGCGTCGGGGCCAACAAGGACGACCCGGTCGAGAGCTCCGTGGCGCACGGTCTGCGGCTGCTGCGCAGCCACGCGGGCGGCAGCGGCGACGAGCTGCCGCCCGGCCACGTCCGGGCGATGCTGCTGATCCGGCTCAACCAGCTCCTCTCCGGCCGGTCCGGGATCAGCCCGGACCTGATCGGCGCGCTGGCCGAAGCGGTCCGCACCGGCGCGCGGCCGCTGGTGCACCGGCTCGGCGCGATCGGCACCGGCGACCTGGCCCCGCTGGCCGAGGCGGCGCTGGCGCTCACCGGCGAACGGCCGTGGGTCACCGGGCACGTCCCGCCGGTGCCGGTGCAGGCGGGTGACGCGCTGGCGTTCATGAGCAGCAACGCCGCGACGCTCGCCGAAGCGACCCTCGCGGCGATGCGGCTGGACACGCTGACCCGCGCGAGCCACGCCGTCGCAGCGCTGACGTACGTCGCCCTCGACGGCAACCCCGAGGCGTACGCGACGCCGGTGCACGAAGCACGTCCGCACGCGGGGCAGGTCGCGTGCGCGGCCGAGATGCGGCGGCTGCTGGGCATGCACCAGACGCCGAAGCCGGGGCGGCGGATCCAGGACCCGTTCGGGCTGCGGGCGTTCCCGCAGGTCCAGGGCCCGGCGCTGGACGCGATCCACTACCTGCGGGACGTGCTCGCCGTCGAGATCAACGCGAGTACCGAGAACCCGATGATCTCGACGATCCACAACGACGCCTACCACCACGCCCACTTCCACACGGCGTACGTGTCGACGGCGCTGGACCAGGCACGGGCGACCGTGCACCAGGTGGCGGAGCTGTCGGTGGCGCGGCTGGGCGACCTGGTGGAGCCGGAGTTCACCGGGCTGCGGCCGTTCCTGGCGGCCGGGCCGCCGGGCAGCTCGGGCGTGATGATCCTGGAGTACGTGGCGCACGACGCGCTGACGGAGCTGCGTCAGGCGGCGCTCCCGGCCACGCTCGGCACGGCGGTGGTGTCGCGCGGCATCGAGGACCACGCGAGCTTCTCGACGCAGGCGGCCCGCGCGGCGACGGCGGCGTGCGCGGCCTACCAGCAGGTGCTGGCGTGCGAGCTGGTGGCGGCGGTCCGGGCGCTGCGGATGCGGGAGGCGGACTTGGTGGAGCTGCCGGTGCGGGACGCCTTCGACGCGGCGGCCGCGGTGCTGTCGGAGAGTCTCGACGACCGGCCGCTGACCGACGACATCGCCGCCGCGGGCGGTGTCCTGGACGTGCTGGCCCGCATCTAGCCGTGAACCCGAACCGCCCGTTCTGCCAACAACGGGCAGATGGCCTCACGACAGGCGGGCGGTTCCTTGAGTTCACCAGGTGAAGCCGGGGCGGACGCGGAAGTCATCACCGCGTCGCTCGGGCACCCCGAGCGGTTCGCGGTGGTCTTCGACCGCCACGCCCCGCACATCCACCGCTACCTCTCCCGGCGGCTCGGCGCTCAGGTCGCCGAGGACCTGATGGGCGAGACGTTCTTGATCGCGTTCGGGGCCCGCGCCCGCTACGACCCGGCGTTCCCGAGCGCGCGGCCGTGGCTCTACGGCATCGCGACCAACCTCGTCGGGCAGCGTCGCCGCGAAGAGGCCCGCGAATACCGGCTGCGCGCCACGCTCGGGCCGCCCGCCGAACAGGTCTCGCACGCCGACCGGGTCGCGGAGCGGGTGACGGCGCAGGCGATGAGCGCACGGCTGGCCGCCGCGCTGGCCGGGCTGGCGCGCGGGGACCGCGACGTGCTGCTGCTGATCGCCTGGGAAGGCCTCGCCTACGAGGAGGTCGCGGCCGCACTGGGCATCCCGGTCGGCACCGTCCGGTCGCGCCTGAACCGGGCCCGCCGGAAGGTCCGCGCCGCACTGGCGCCCGAGGAGGTCTCGAACCGTGGATGACATGCAGCTGTTGCGCGACTTCGCCGGGCCCGCCGGACTCCCGGCGGCCGGGGACCTGGTCCGGAAGCGGGCCGAACTGCTCGCCGCCACGGCCCGTCCACGGCACCGGCGGGTGTTCTGGGGCGGGGTCGCCGCGGCCGGCCTCGCCGCGGCGGTCGCCGCCGTGGTCGTCCTGCCCTCGGCCGGCCCGGTGGTTTCGCCACCGCCCGAGCCCGAACCGGTGCGCATCCTGCACGCCGCGGCCGCACAGGCCCGCGCGCTGCCGGACTTCGTCCCGCGGCCGGACCAGTTCGTCTACACCAGGACCCGGCTCGAGGACGGCCTCGAGAACGAAACGTGGGCATCGGTGGACGGCACCCACGACGGCCTGGTGTTCCTGTACGGCCACGAAGCTTCGCTGGCGGGCTGCCGCGACGGGAAGCGCGTGCAGCGGGAGAGCCACGGGCGGACGGTGACGAACCGGTGCGTGCCGCACCCCGCCGCTCCGACGGACCTGCCCACCGACGCCGACGCCATGCTCGCCCACCTGCACCGGAGCACCTACGGCGAAGGGGACACCCTGCACGACCTCGGCAACGAGATCATCGAGCTGGCCGAGGGCTACCTTCGCCCGGCGGTGCGGGCCGCGCTCTTCGAGGCCGTGGCGAAGGTGCCCGGCCTGGTCGTCCACGCCGGCGCGAAGGACGCCATCGGCCGGACCGTCGTCGGCATCACCTGGGACGGCCGGGCCGAGCACGGGATCGGCAACCAGAACGAGTTCCTGTTCGACCCGGTCACCTTCGCCTACCTCGGCACCGGGACCGGTGTGGTGGTGAGCCAGGGCATCGTCGACGCGGTGCGGCAACGGCCCTGAACGCGCGAAGGGCCGCCCCGGCATCCCGGGGCGGCCCTTCGGCGGAGAACTCAGCCGAAGAAGACTTCGGCTTCCTGGTAGCGCTCGGCCGGGACCGTCTTCAGCTCGGCCGTCGCCTCGGACAGCTTCACGCGGACGATGTCGGTGCCCTTGAGGGCGACCATGACGCCGAAGTCGCCGTCGGCCACCGCGTCGACCGCGTGCAGGCCGAAGCGGGTCGCGAGGACGCGGTCGTAGGCCGTCGGGGTGCCGCCGCGCTGGACGTGGCCCAGCACGACCGCGCGGGACTCCTTGCCGGTGCGGTGGGCGATCTCGTCGGCCAGCCAGGTGCCGATGCCGCCGAGGCGGACGTGCCCGAAAGCGTCCTTCTCGCCGGTGAGCAGCTTCTCCTCGCCGCCCTCGGGCAGCGCGCCCTCGGCGACGACGATGATCGGCGCGTACTCCTTCTCGAAGCGGCTCTCGACGTAGGAGACGACCTGGTCGACGTTGAAGTGCTTCTCCGGCACCAGGATGACGCTCGCGCCGCCGGCCAGGCCGGAGTGCAGCGCGATCCAGCCGGCGTGCCGGCCCATGACCTCGACGACCAGCGCGCGGTGGTGCGACTCGGCCGTGGTGTGCAGCCGGTCGATCGCCTCGGTCGCGATGGAGACCGCGGTGTCGAAGCCGAAGGTGTAGTCGGTGGCACCCAGGTCGTTGTCGATCGTCTTCGGTACACCCACGACGCCGATGCCGTCGTCGGTCAGCCGCTTCGCGACGCCGAGGGTGTCCTCGCCGCCGATCGCGACCAGCGCGTCGACGCCCTGGTCGGCGAGGACCTGCTTGATCTTGTCGACACCGCCCTCGACCTTGTACGGGTTGGTGCGCGAGGACCGCAGGATGGTGCCGCCGCGGGTGAGGATGTCCTCGACGTCGTTCAGGCCCAGGGGACGGCTGTCGCCGGTGAGCGGGCCGTTCCAGCCGTTGCGGAAGCCCACGAAGTCCCAGCCGTGCACCTCGATGCCCTTGCGCACCACCGCGCGGATCACCGCGTTGAGCCCCGGGCAGTCGCCGCCGCCGGTCAGCACACCGACACGCATGAGAAGCCTCCGTCTGTTCTCGGGAGATGACAGTCACATTTCGTCGGACGCCAGCGTAGCGGCTCTCGTCTTGATCGGTGCAGCCCGTACCACCTGCCGCATCCGGTCCGAGCACGCTGTGCTACGTTGACCCTGTGCAGCGCTATTTCTGGTTTACGAAGCCGGCCCCGGGTGGGCACGGCGGCGTGAACCTGCGCTGACCTCCCACCCCGAGCCGGATTTCGAAACCGGCTCGGCGAGTTCCCCGCGGGTCGGTGTCCACCAGGAAGGAACACCCCCGCCATGACGCTCTCCGCCGGACCGGCCACCATCGGTGACCTCGACGCCGCGCGCACCACGTCGATCAGTCCGCTCATTTCGCCCGCGCTGCTGCGCGAAGACCATCCGGTCGACGCCGCCGTCGCGAAGGTGGTGCGCCACGGCCGCGCCGAAACGGTCGACATCCTCGAAGGCCGCGACGACCGCCTCCTCGTCGTGGTCGGCCCGTGCTCGGTCCACGACCCCGAGGCGGCCCTCGACTACGCCCGGAGGCTCTCCGCCAAGGCCGAGGAGCTGCGCGGCGAGCTGCACATCGTGATGCGCGTGTACTTCGAAAAGCCGCGCACGACGCTGGGCTGGAAGGGCCTGATCAACGACCCGGACCTCGACGGCACGTTCGCCGTCAACAAGGGCCTGCGGATGGCCCGCAGGCTGCTGCTCGACGTGTCGGCGCTCGGCCTGCCGGTGGGGTGCGAGTTCCTCGACCCGATCACGCCGCAGTTCATCGCGGACATCGTGACGTGGGGCTCGATCGGCGCGCGCACCGCGGCGAGCCAGGTGCACCGCCAGCTGTGCAGCGCGCTGTCGATGCCGGTGGGCATCAAGAACTCGACGGAGGGCGACGTCCAGGTGGCGATCGACGCCACCCGCGCGGCGGCGGCGAGCCACGTGTTCCCGGGCATCAACACGGACGGCCTGGCGGCGCTCCTGACGACGTCGGGCAACCCGGACTGCCACGTGATCCTGCGCGGCCACAACGCCGGCCCGAACTACGACGCCGCTTCGGTCGCCGACGCGTTGTCGCGGCTGGCTAAGGCGGGACTGCCGGAGCGGGTGATCATCGACGCATCGCACGGCAACAGCGGCAAGGACCACGTGCGGCAGGGTGTGGTGGTCTCCGAGCTGGCGGCGCGGCTCGCTGCCGGTGAGCGGGGGATTTCCGGGCTGATGATGGAGAGCTTCCTGGCCGGTGGGCGGCAGGAGCTTTCGCTGGGGCACGCCTCGGAGCTGACCTACGGTCAGTCGATCACGGACGCTTGCCTGGCTTGGGATGACACCGCGCCGCTGCTGGACGAGCTGGCTTCGGCGGTGCGGGCGCGCCGCTGACGGGCTTCGGGACGGCATCGGGGCCCGCCGGTCTCGGCCATGCGGGCCGTGCCGGTCCCAGCGGTGCCGGGCACGCCGCTGAGAGGTCCCCGGCCTGGGGGTCCCCGGTTTTTACGTTACCGGGGACCCCCGACAATTCCGGGCCCCGCGGACGCCGGCGGCGCGAACGGTCCGTTCGCGCCCCGCGACCGGCCGGCCCCCATCCGTTGGCGCCGCCGCAGCCGGCCGGCGGTCCGATCGCGCCGCCGGCCAGCCCGCCGGTGGTCCGATCGCGTCGCCGCCGGCCGATCCATTCGCGCCGCCGCGGCCGGCCGGTCAGCGCCGCGGGAAGTAGCTCTCGATGACTTCCCACCGCGCCAGGTTGTGCTTCGCGTCCGCCAGCGCATCGTGCTGGTCGGTCGGCGCCGCGGGCAGCTTCGGCTTCCCGGCGTCCTCCCACCGCTGCCGCAGATCACGCGTGAACCGAGGCAGCTGCCGGGGCAGCGCGGGCATCGGGCCCCACAGCTGGGCCAGCGCCACGTGGTCGTACGCCGCGAACCAGGCCCACAGCTCGATCCCGCCCGGCGGCTTGCCGAAGAACTCCAGCAGGTCGGCGCGGATCTTCTCCCTGCTCCGCCACGCGCGATCGGCCGGTGAGGGCAGCTTGTCCAGGACGTTGTCCCGGACCCATGGCCCCGCCTTCGAAGGGTCGAACTCCGTCGAGACCGCGTAGAACTCGCGGCCCCGCTCGTCCACCACCCCGATCGACACCAAATCGATCGTCACGCCGTCTTCGATGAACTCGGTGTCGTAGAAAAAACGCACTGGTGAACAGTAGTGGTGGCTCAGCCGACCTTGGAATCGGGCACCCGGGCCGCGTCCCGCGCGGACGGCTGGGCGGGCACCGCCGGCTTGACCCCGGCCGCCTCGGCCGCCAGGAGTTCCTTCGCCTTCGCCGCGTAGATGTCGACGTATTCCTGGCCCGAGAGCTCCATCAGGGCGTACATGATCTCGTCGGTGATCGACCGCTCGATGAACCGGTCACCCGCGAGGCCCTCGTAGCGCGAGAAGTCCAGCGGCTTGCCGAACCGGACCTCGAGGCGGCGCGGCCACCACATCTTCGAGCCGATCGGGTTGACCTTGTCCGTGCCGACCATCGCCACCGGGACCACCACGCCGCCGGACTCCAGGGCGATGCGGGCCACGCCCGTCTTGCCCTTGTACAGGCGGCCGTCCGGGGAGCGGGTGCCCTCCGGGTAGATGCCCAGCAGGTGCCCCTCGCGGACCAGGCGGGTCGCCGTGTCGAGGGCGGCCTGGGCCGCGTTGCCGCCCGACCGGTCGATCGGGAACTGGCCGACGCCGGTGAAGAACCACTTCTTGAGCGTGCCCTTGAAGCCGGGCTCGGTGAAGTACTCGGACTTGGCCGGGAAGGTCACCTTGCGCTTGACCCGCAGCGGCATGAAGAACGAGTCCGCGACCGCCAGGTGGTTGCCGGCCAGGATCGCGCCACCCGTCTCGGGGATGTTCTCCGCGCCGACGACCTTGGTCGGCCAGAGCGTCTTGAGCAGCGGTCCGAGGAACACCCACTTCATGAGCCAGTACAGCACCGGTGCCTCAGTCCTCCATCGCAGCCGCAGCCCCTGTCCACCCGAGACGAACAGCCTACGAACACCGGCGGCCGCCGCACAACGCAGACCACCCGGTTACCACTTCGGCAGCGATCGATCTCACAGCGAATTCCGCGCACGGGCGGAGCCCCACAAGGTCCGCCGGGCGTGAGAGCATGGACGGACTCCACCGCTCACACGGAAGGCGATCGCATGGGCGTGCTCGCCGGCGCGGAACCGTTCGGCCACACCGGTTCGGCCGAGATCGGGTTCCTGCTCTGCCACGGGTTCACCGGTACCCCGGCGGGCATGCGGGCCTGGGGTGATCACCTGGCCGAGGCCGGGTTCACGGTGCGCTGCCCGCTGCTGCCGGGCCACGGCACCCGCTGGCCGGACCTCAACCGGACGACGTGGGAAGACTGGTACGGCGCCGTCCGCGAGGCGCTCCTCGCGCTGCTCGCGACGTGCAAGACCGTCTTCGTCGGCGGCCTCTCCATGGGCGGCACGCTCACCCTGCGCCTGGCCCAGGAGTTCGGCGACCGGATCGCCGGGATCGTCCTGGTCAACCCGTCGGTGACGCGGCTGAAGTGGGACACGAAGCTGCTGCCGGTGCTGAGCCGGATCGTGCCGTCGGTGCCGGGGATCGCGAACGACATCAAGAAGCCGGGCGTGACCGAGCTGGCCTACCCGCGGACGCCGGTGCGCGCGACGGCGAGCCTGGCGAAGCTGTGGGCGATCGTGCGCGCCGACCTGGCGAAGGTGACGCAGCCGGTGCTGCTGCTGCACTCGTCGGTCGACCACGTCGTCGAGCCGGTGAACTCGCAGATGGTGCTTCAGGGCGTCTCGAGCACCGACGTCACCGAGGTCGTGCTGGAGAACAGCTACCACGTGGCGACGCAGGACAACGACGCCGAAGTGATCTTCACCCGCAGCGTCGAGTTCGCGAAGGCGCACGCCGCCCAGCCCGAGGAGACCGCATGAGCCGGGGGAAGGACGGGCCGGAGGACGTCGACGCGACGTTCGCCGAGATCGTCGCCGACCTGCGCGCCGGCGGGTTCGGGCTCGCCGAAGACGACACCGCGGACACCGCGGAGGCTCCGGGCACCGAGCGCAAGACACCCGAGCGGCCCGCCGACCCGCCGGCCGTGGAGAGCCCGCCGGAGCCCGGCTGGCGGTCCGGGGGCACGTCGTGGGACGCCACGATGTTCTCCGACGACCCGGCCGGCGACGACGAGCACTACGTCCCGCCGGAGCCGCCGCCGCTGCCCCGCCCGAAGCTGGGCGCGTTCCTCATCCTGCTGCTGTTCCTGGCCGGGCTGTTCCTGCTGATCCTGCCCAGCGCGATCGGCGTCGGCCCGACGGTGGCGACGCCGCTGGGCATCCTCACGCTCGCGACGGCGATCGCGCTGCTGCTGCTCCGCGTCCGCCAGGGGCCGCCGCCCGGCGCGGACCCCAGCAACGGCGCCCAGGTCTGACCCCCCCGGACGGCGATGCACATCGAATTCAGTCCCTCGCGGCGATCGACCGTCGGCGCGGAGTGGGAGCTCGGCCTGGTGGACCGGCGCAGCGGCGAGCTGTCCTCGGTGGCCGAGCTGATCCTCGAGGCCGTCCGGCCCGACGGGCAGGCCGAGCACCCGAAGATCAAGCAGGAGCTGCTGCTCAACACGATCGAGATCATCACCGGCGTCTGCGACACGATCGCCGAGGCCAAGGCCGACCTGGCCGACTCGCTCGACGTCGTGCACGCCGTCGCCGACCCGCTGGGTGTCGAGATGTTCTCGGCGGGGACGCACCCGTTCTCGAACTGGTACCAGCAGAAGGTCACCGACAAGGAGCGCTACGCCAAGCTGATCGACCGGACCCAGTGGTGGGGACGGCAGATGCTGATCTACGGCGTCCACATCCACGTCGGGGTCGACCACCGCGACAAGGTGCTGCCGGTCCTCGACGCGCTGCTCAACTACGCGCCGCACCTGCAGGCGCTGTCGGCGTCGTCGCCGTACTGGGGCGCCGAGGACACCGGGTACGCGTCGAACCGGGCGCTGATGTTCCAGCAGTTGCCGACGGCCGGGCTGCCGTTCCAGTTCCGGAAGTGGGCGGAGCTGGAGAGCTACGTCGAGGACATGTTCACCACCGGCGTGATCGACAGCTTCTCGGAGATCCGCTGGGACATCCGGCCGGCCCCGCACCTGGGCACGATCGAGATGCGCGTCTGCGACGGCCTGCCGACGCTGGAGGAGGTCGGCGCGATCGCGGCGCTGACCCAGTGCCTGGTGGACGACTTCGTCGAGCGTCTGGAGGACGGCGAGATCCTCCCCACCCTGCCGCCGTGGCACGTCCAGGAGAACAAGTGGCGCGCGGCCCGCTACGGCACGGACGCGATCATCATCCTGGACGCGGCCGGCCGCGAACGGCTGGTCACCGACGACGTCGCCGACCTGCTGGACCGGCTGGAGCCGGTGGCGCGACGGCTGGACTGCGTGGCCGAGCTGCGGGACGTCGAGACGATCCTGCGGTACGGGCCGAGCTACCGGCGGCAGCGCGCGGTGGCCGAGCAGCACAAGGGCAGCCTCAAGGCCGTGATGGCCTCGCTCGTCGCCGAGATGCGCGACGGGATCGCGCGCGGCTAGCGCTTTTCGGGGGTCCGGTTGTCACAGCCGGTCGAGCTGCGTGCGGAGCGTGCCCGGGCCGAGGATCGACGCGCCGAGCGCCTCGACGCGCCGTTTCAGCTCCCGGTCGGCCGTCGCGACCAGGACCTCGGCGGTTTGCTGGGCGACGACCTCGACGATCTTCGAGTCGCCGTCGGTGTCCGCCGCGACGACCTTGACTCCGTCGGTGCCCGTGACGTGCTTGGCCTTGCCTTCGACCACCAGGATGATCCGCGGCCACCAGGTCACGGTCGTGTCGTCCGGGTCGGGCACGCCGGCTTCGGCGAGCTTGGCGAGCTGGTCGCGGAGGCGCTCGGCGGCGCCGTGCCGGTCGCGCCACCAGCCGTCCGGGCGCGAACCGACGACGTTGGCGGCGTCGACGACCAGGACGAGTTCGCGGCCGACGCGGTCGCGCAGGTCCGGCCACGCGGCGGCGAAGTCGCGGTGGAGGGGGTAACCGGGGACGTCGTCGGGATCCACCCAGCGCACCTCCGCACTTTCGGTGTTGGCGACGCGCGCTTCGGCGCCGTCGGCGAGGGCGAGGACGGTGGTGTAACTCCAGTCGCCGTGGTCGACGACGGACGCGGAGACCGCGCGGAAGGCGTCGGCGGGCACGGACGTCTCTTCGAACGCTTCGCGGGCAGCGGCGGTCCTGGCGGTTTCGCCGGCCTCGATGGCGCCGCCGGGCAACGCCCACGTGCGGCCGTGGTGCACCCACCAGGCGCGGCGCTGCAGCAGGACGCCACGGGCGGGATCGACGAGCAGCAGCCCGGCGGCGCCGTAGCGGCCCCAGTGCAGGTGCCCGCCGGAACAGCGGACGAAGACGCTCGCGGACAGGTGACTCACGTGTCCAGCGTGTCACACTCGCCGGCGTGACCCGGTTCGATCAGCTCGAGCCCACCTTCTGGGACGACGGCCTTCCGGACGTGGATCGCCTTGGACTACCGCCGGTTCTCGGAGCCGTCGGTGACGTGGTTCGACGTCGAGCTGGGGTCGGAGCCGGCACTGGCACCGGCGTTCCGGGCGTTCGCCGAGGGCTTGGTGCCGTCGGCGAGCTTCCGGGACGAGTGACTGCCGATCACCGCGATGAGCAGGATGCCCAAGGTGAGGCCGCCGAGGATGAGCACCGCGAGGACCGGGCCGGGCACGAGGGGCTTGATCAGGAACTGCGCCGCCAGCGTCCAGCCCGCCGCCACGACGAGGGACGCGGCCACGCCCACCCGCCGGCTCCTCGACTTCCAGCGCAGCGCAGCCGCCGCCAGTGCCAGCAGGACGCCCCCGAGCCCGATCGCGATCCCCATGCCGGTGAGATACCCCGCGCGCGGCGGCCCGACACCGTTCGCGGGCCCGCCCCCGATCTCCACGCTACCGGGCACCACCGACAATTCCGCCGAAGCCCATGAGGGCGACCGGGGGTCAGACCGGGGTCTTCGCCGCCTCCAGGGCCAGCGCCGCCGCGCCCACGATGGCCGTGTCGTCGCCCAGGTGAGCCGTCCGGATCCGGGCCAGGGGCCGATGCCGGGCCCCCGTGATCGTGCCCGCGTAGTGCTCGCGGGCCTCGTCCAGGAACAACGGCGCCGACTCCGACACGCCGCCGCCGATCACGATGATCTCCGGGTCGAACACGTCCGCCACCAGCGCCAGGCCCTCGCCGAGCCACTTGGCCAGCTCCGCCATCGCCAGCTGGGCGATCGGGTCGCCGTCCCTCGCCGCGCCCGCTACCCGGCGGCCCGTCACCGAGCCCGGGTCGCCCGCCACCTGGGGGGCCAGGACCGTCGAGCGGCCCGGGTGCCGTGCCAGCAGCTCCACCGCCGTCGCCGCCAGAGCCGTTCCGCTGCAGTAGCGCTCCCAGCAGCCGTACTTGCCGCACGGACACGGCCGCCCGCCGCGGACCACCGTCAGGTGGCCCAGCTCGGGGGCCACGCCGTACGCGCCTCGGTACAGCTTGCCGTCCAGCAGCAGCCCGGCGCCGATGCCCGTGCCCAAGGCCACCAGGGCCGCCACCTGGGCGCCGCGAGCCGCACCGAAGCGGTGCTCGCCCACGATCGCCGAATTGACGTCGTGCTCCAGCAGGACCGGCAGGCCGACGCGCTTCTCGATGCGGTCCGCCACCGGGGCGCCGCGCCAGGCCAGGTGCGGCGCGAACATCACCGATCGGCGGTCGCGGGCCACGAAGCCCGCCACCGCCAGCCCGACCCCGGCCACGTCGTGGCGGTTGCGCAGGTCCTCGACCACGCCGGCGATGGCGTCCTCGAGCGCGCCCTCCTCGGTCGGCGTCGCGACCCTGGCCGTGTCGAGCAGCGAGCCGCGCTCGTCCACCACGCCGGCCCGGATGCTCGTCCCGCCGACGTCCACCCCTATCGTCCGCACTCAGCTCTCCCACTCGTCGCGCCGGCGGACGGCGATGTGCTGCACCCGCGGCGAGGTCCGCGGGTCCGCGGGCCGCGGCGCGGGCCGGAACCCGGGCATGTGCACGCCCTCCTGGGGCTCCCAGCGATCCGCGAGCACCGCGCGCAGCAGGGCGACCAGCTGCGCGAGCTGCTCGGCCAGCCGCGCGACCAGCTCGGGCCGTTCCCCTCGCACCACCGCGACGATCGCACACAGCGGGCACCAGCCGCACGCCGAACCGTCCGGTTTCGCCTCCTCAGGGCGGTAACCACCGGGGGCTTCGCCACCCGGACCCCCCGAAAAGCTGCCGTGACCGGCCGCGAGCACCCCTTCGAGCCACGGCGCCGCCTTCTCCGCGACCAGCTCGGCGAGCAGGCGGATCTCCTCCGCCAGGCGCGGCCCGTGTTCCTCTTCGCTCACCCGCGTCCCCGGTTCCCGACCAGGTGCACGACCAGGCCGTCGGCGTCGGATTCCGCGCCGGTGATCCGGCACGGCCGCAGCGGCTCCGGCAGGGCGATGAGCCTGCGGAAGCCGTCCACGGTGATCGCCAGGTCGTCGTCGACGCGGGCGAGGTCGACCTCGGCGTCCCGCGCGAGCGGGACCGCGACGCGCAAGGTGTACCCGCCGGACGCCGGACGCACGCGCAGCAGCGGGGTGACGGGCGTGCCGTTGCCCGCGAGGGGGTCTTCGCCGCGGTAGAGCTCGGCGGCGATCTCCAGCAGCGCCGGCAGCCCGACCGGCTCGACGGCGCGGTGCTCCACGCGGGCGACCGGCGCGATCCCGGCCGCGGCGAGCTCGGCGAGCACCGCGTCCTGCTGGGCCCGGCGGGTGCGCAGCCACGACGCGGCGCCGCCGCGCCAGATGCCGGGCGCCGGCATCAGCCGGTTGGCGATCACGCCGTCGACGGCGATGCCGCGCAGGGCCAGGGAGCTGAGCGTGCGTCGCGCTTCGGCGACGACCACCCGCTCCGGCGTCAGGACCAGCCGGACCGTCGTCACCGACGGGTCGGTGAGCAGGGCCCGCAGGCCGTCGAGGTGGGCGCCGAGGCGGCGCACGGAGTCGGTGACGCGGCGCCCGAACACGCGGGACAGGTACCCGGAGACGGCTTCGGGGAGGGCGAGCAACCGCAGGGTCTCGGCCGTCGGGCCGCAGTCGACGACCACGGTCTCCCACGGGCCCTCCTCGGCCAGCCGCCGGACCTCGGTGAGGGCGAGCAGCTCGTCGACGCCGGGCAGCACGGTGAGCTCTTCGGCGTCGAGGGTGTCCAGGCCGGCGCCGGCCAGCACCGCCCGCAGTTCCCCGCGCAGCTGCTGCCACGAGGAATCCGCCAATGCGCGCGAATCGACCTGCACGCCGGACAACAGAGTGTCCACTTCGGACGGTTCGGCGCCGAGAGGCCGCGCGAAGGCGTCACCCAGCGAGTGCGCCGGGTCCGTGGACACGACGAGGGTCTTCCTGCCGCGGGCGGCGAGGGCGGCGCCGGTGGCCGCGGCCAGCGTGGTCTTCCCGACACCCCCCTTGCCGGTGCACAGCAGGATCCGCACGGGCTAGCCCTCGGCCCGCTTCTTGAGCTCCTTCAGCGCGGTGTCCATGACCATCTTCTCGGCCTTGCGGCGCAGCAGGCCGATCATCGGCAGCGCCAGCTCGACCGACAGCGTGTAGGTGACGCGCGTCCGGCCGCCGAGGTCGGCCAGCGCGTAGCGGCCGTTCTGGGCCTTCTGCATCTGGCCCTTGACCAGGTGCCAGCTGACGCCGAGGCCGTCGTCGTCCCAGTCGTACTCGAGGGTGTAGACGTCCTTGATCGGGCCCGCGTCCAAGGTCAGCTTGACCTGCTTGGCCCGGCCTTCGGCGTCGGTGTCGAGGACCTCGGTCTGCCGGACGGCCTTGGCCCATTCCGGGTACGCGGGGAAGTCGGCGATCACGGCCATCACCCGGCTGGGCTCGGCGTCGACCTCGATGGACTGTGTGGACTGCTCGGCCATGGGTCGAAGCGTAGCCGCCGCGCTTGGTCACCAGCGCAGCACGTAGGGCTGCCCGGTCTCCTTGAAGTGACCCACGTTACGGCACTCGGTCAGGCCGACCCGGGCGCGGGCGGCGAGGGGCTGGTGCACGTGCCCGAACACCGACCAGCGCGGCCGCTGCGCCCGGATCAGCTCCAGCAGCGCCGTCGAGCCGATCTCGCTGCGGCGCGCGACGACGTCGTAGGTCAGCTCCGGCAGGGCCGGCGGGCCGTGCGTGCAGAGGACGTCGACGTCGGTGAGCGCGGCCACGCTCCGGTCGTAGTCCGCGCGATCCCGCAGGTAGGGCCGCCAGGCGGCGCCCTTGCGGGGCCGCGGGACGACGCCGTCGGGCAGCAGCGCGCCGCCGACGAACCCGAACCGCAGGCCGCCGATCTCGGCCACCTCGCCGTCGAGCACCTGCACGCCCTCGCCGGCGAACTCCGGCCAGATCGCCGGGGTGTCGACGTTGCCGGGGGTGGCGTAGGTCGGTGCGGTCATCGCCGCGAACAGCGTCGCGTACTGGGCGCGGATGGCCTCGTCGACGGCGCTCGCCGGGTCGTCGAGGCTCGCCCACAGCTCCCGCGAGTAGGCAACGGTTTCGTCACGGGTGCCCTCGCGGCGCAGACGGGCGAACCCGGCCACCTTCTCCGCGCCGAACAGGGCACCCATGATGCCCTTCTCGTGGTCGTGGTAGTCGACGAAGTCGATCAGGTCGCCGAGCACGACCAGTGCGTCAGCCCCGTCCCCGGCGCGTTTGAGCGCATCCGCGTTGCCGTGCACGTCCGAGACGACGTGTACCCGCACCCTGCTCCCCTAGCTCTCGCCGCGCGGAGGGACGCCGGGCTCGCGCCCGTCCTCCAGGATCTCCTTGAGCCCGAGCGCGATCGCCTTGGCCGCGCGGGCGCGCCGGTCGAACTCCCGCCGCAGGTCGCGTGGCGCCAGCGCCCGGGGCGTCCCGGCCGCGTCGGCGGGGGTCGCCCGCAGGAAGTAGTGCAGCAGGGTGCCGTCGAGCACCGGCTCGAGCCAGACCTCCATGGTACCGACCAGCGCACCCGTCACGGTCCAGCGCAGGCCCTTGTCCCCCCGGTCGGTGTAGACCTCGAGGACCAGGTCGGGCCAGTAGCGCCGCCAGGAGGCCGGTTCGGCGAAGACCGCGGCCACGGTGGCCGGCGGAACGGCGAGGAACGTCTCGTCGACGATGTCGAGTGAGGGTGGCGCGTTCACGTGCGAAGAATGTCACGCCCTCGCCTCGCGGCGGCGATCAGCATGGTCTTAAGGTGCTCACCACGCTAAGTTGACTGGCGGGTAACAGCGGTGTCACCTGCCGCACGCGTTGAACACGGAGGTCCACGTGCGCGAATACAGCGCTCCCGCCGGCAAGCCGGTGGCCGACGACGAAAACATGTCCGACGTCGTCTGGGCGAACGCCGAGCGGTTCTCCGACGTGGTGAGCTTCCGCCGCCAGGTCGAGGGCAGCTGGCTGGACGTGACCGCCAAGGAGTTCGCGGCCGAGGTGCTGGCCGTCGCCAAGGGCATGGCCAAGGCCGGGATCGGCCGCGGCGACCGCGTCGCGATCATGTCGAAGACGCGCTACGAGTGGACGCTGATCGACTTCGCGATCTGGGCGGCCGGCGCGGTCACCGTCCCGATCTACGACACGTCCTCCCCCGAGCAGGTGCACTGGATCCTCTCCGACTCGGCCGCCAAGGGCGTCTTCGTCGAGACGAACGCCCACGCCGGGGCGGTCAACCAGGTCCGGGACCGGCTCACCGAGCTGGACAACACGTGGCAGATCGAGGGCGACTCCCCCGCCGTCGAAGAGCTGGCGGCCCTGGGCGCTTCGCTGTCCGACGACGAGCTGCACGACCGGCGCCGCGAAGTGTCCGCGGACGAGCTCGCCACGATCGTCTACACCTCGGGCACCACCGGCCGCCCCAAGGGCGTCGAGCTGACCCACCGCAACCTCCTGGCCGAGATCCGCGCCGACATCGAGGCGTTCCCGCAGCTGATGGAGCAGGGCAACTCGCTGCTGTGCTTCCTGCCGCTGGCGCACGTGCTGGCCCGCGCGATCGCCGTCACCGCGCTGACCGCCCGGGTCACCCTCGGGCACACCCCGGACGTCAAGAACCTGGTCGCCGACCTGGGCACCTTCCGGCCGACGTTCGTCGTCGCCGTGCCGCGCGTGTTCGAGAAGGTCTACAACTCGGCGAAGCAGAAGGCCCACAGCGAGGGCAAGGGCAAGATCTTCGACGCCGCCGAGGCGGTGGCGGTCGCCTACAGCGAGGCGCAGGACAAGGGCGGCGCCGGCGTCGGGCTGAAGGTGAAGCACCTGGCGTTCGACAAGCTGGTCTACGGCAAGCTGCGCGCGGCCCTCGGCGGCCGCTGCGTGGCGGCAGTCTCGGGCGGCGCGCCGTTGGGCGCGCGGCTGGCGCACTTCTTCCGCGGCATCGGCGTCCCGGTGTTCGAGGGCTACGGCCTGACGGAGACCTCCGCGGCGGCGAACGTCAACACGCAGACGGCGTTCCGCGTGGGTACGGTCGGCAAGCCGGTCAACGGCACCTCGGTCCGCATCGCCGACGACGGCGAAGTGCTGCTCAAGGGCGACGTCGTGTTCCGGGCGTACTACAACAACCCGGTGGCCACGAAGGAAGCGCTCACCGACGGCTGGTTCCACACGGGCGACCTGGGCGAGCTCGACGCGGACGGATTCCTGAAGATCACCGGCCGCAAGAAGGAGATCATCGTGACGGCGGGCGGCAAGAACGTCGCCCCGTCCGGCCTCGAGGACACGATCAAGGCCTCCCCGCTGATCAGCCAGGCCATGGTGGTCGGCGACCAGCGCCCGTTCATCGCGGCGCTGGTGACGGTGGACGAGGAGTACTTCCCGTCGTGGAAGTCCCAGCACGGCAAGCCGTCGGGCGCTTCGGTGGCGGACCTCGCCGCGGACCCGGACCTCCTCGCGGAGATCCAGGCCGCGGTGGACGAGGCGAACAAGTCGGTGTCCAAGGCCGAAGCGATCAAGAAGTTCACCGTGCTGGCGAATGACTTCACCGAGGCCGGCGGGGAGATCACGCCGAGCTTGAAGCTGAAGCGGAACGTGGTTTCGAAGAACTACGCGAACGACATCGAGAGCCTGTACAAGAAGTGAGCTGACGCGCTCAGCCGGCCGGTTCGCGGAGCACGGACCTGGCGCAGGCGAGAAGGTCGCTGCTGATCGGCGACCTTCTCCCACCGGCCGCGCTGAGCGCCTTGATGATTCCCGCCGTCGCGACGTACACGGCGTGGAGCTGACCGATCCGGGCATCCGAAGTGCGGTCGGCGTGGACGTCGACGTCGTCGATGACGGTGTAGAGCCGCCGCAGCCACCGGCGATCGGCTTCTTCGCCTTCCTCCACCAACGACTCGAACTCCCGGTAGCCGATCACCTGGAACCTGCGCGGGCCGGACGACGCCTCGCGCAGCAGGACATCGCCGATCGCGGCCTGCCAATCCCGGTAGATCCAGGCTTCCCGGACGGAGAGGAGGCCGGCGACGCGCGATCGGCTGTCGACGAGGCCGGCTCTGTCCAGCACATCGCCGCCGGCGGCCGCCGTCACCACAGCGTGGATCCGCTCGAGGGCATCGAGTTGCGCGGTCTCGTCGAGGTCGCGGAATTTCGCGACTGTGCCGGCGTGCAAAGCCTTCTTCAGCTCGTGGTCCACCTCAATGCCCACCCGCCGGGACGATTCGCCCGGACTCGGCCCGAGTCCCCAGATTTCGGTCAGGCCGCTCAGGCGGGTCGTCTCGACGTTCCCTCCTTCGGCCAATGCCTCGCTGAAGGCGTTCAACGCCGCTTCGAGTTCCTTCCTACGGGCGACTTTGGGCTGCAGAAGCAACAGCTCGCGGCGCAGAGCCCGGATCCAGGCCAGCAGGCTCGCCATCCGATACAGCGTGCTGAGCACCTTGTAGCGCTCGAACGTCGTGACGTGGACCTCGCCCGACAGGAAGAACCCGCTTCCGTCGGGGTCGAAGATCTCCCGCATCCGGTAGAAGAGATCAGCGGCGCTCACGGCGAGGGGATTCGCATAGTTTTCGTACGTCAGCCGCGATGCGGCCTTGCTCTCCCGGCGCGCCGCGAGGCGGCGGAACACCTCCGCGAGCACGGCGACGAGGATGGCGACCAGCCCCGCCACGATGGCGCTCTGCAGCTGAGCCGAAAGCGGGCCGATCAGCGGCACGGCAGCGCCCCCGCAGCCGGAAGCCCGCTCACAGGTCGGTGGTCCGCATCGAACCCTCGACCAGCCGCAAGCTCAGCTTCGGCGGCCGCTCGTCCGGTACCTGATCGAAGCACCGCTCGTTCGGCACGTCGAGAACCACGTCGACCTCCCCGTTGACCGCCGACCTGAACAGGATCCCGTCGACCTCCCCGGCACGGAAGATCTTGAGGAGGTACTCGGTGACGATCTGGGTCGGCACGTATTCGATCTGCTCCATGGCCTTCTCGACCGGCTGGCTGATGCGTCCGACGAATTCGTGCAGGAAGCGGAACTCACGCCAACGCCTTCCCCGGTCGGGGTCGAACTCGCTGGGGATCTCCGGAAGCCTGGTGAAGTCGACCACGCGGCAAGCAGCGGACGTCTCGAACCGGCCGACGGTCACCTGAGCGAACCCCGAGTCCAGTCGCGAGACCTCGGCGATGGCCGTCCGTTCCTCCACGGCACCGTAGAACAGCGGAATGCCGGCCGGGCTCATCCGGTTCGACTGGCGGGCGAGCTCCGCCGGGACGGTTCCGATGTCCCGGCTGTTCCACTCGGCCCGCTCGTCGTGCGGACGGCCGCGCCAGAAGCGGGTTCCCACCGGAAGCGTCCGCACCAGCCCGACTGTGTCGATCAGCTCTCCGACGTGGTCGAGGATGCGTCCTGCCGGCACCTCGCCGCGCAATTCCGCTTCTTCGTCGTCCCCGGAACGCCGCAACCAGAAGACGTACCGGGTTTCGTACCTGACAGCTCGGCTGAATCTCTCCCAGCTCTCGCGAAGCTCTTCATCCACCGGCCGGCGAGCCCAGTCCCACCTCACCCAGGAACCCGGCGGAACGGTTTCCCGGACGGCGTCGGTCAGCCCGGGACCGAGGAACCGATCCTCGAACTCATCGACGATCTCCGCAGTGTCCTTGAGGTCGACGAGCTGGTACCCGCCCTCGGCGGAGTCGTAGGGCACGGCTGCGGCGTCGACATCGCCGTACTCGCTCGATATCCCCGCCATGAAGGCATCGACCAAGACGTCCAAGGGCGCGGCCACAGCTTTCCCGCAAAAGCTGCACACCTCGGCTTTCACAGCTTCCGCGGCGATGGCGTTCGCCAGTGCGTAGTCGTCGACGCAGGCCGCACATACGCACAGCCAGGATTCCTCCCGGCTCGGCGACTGCTGCTGCATGCACCCATCTTGCCCCGGAGGCAACGGAGGTTGGCGGCCGGGGGACGGCCGCCGGCGTCAGCCGAGCCGCTGGGCCGCGATGAAGTCGCGGTACCAGCGGTAACTCGACCTCGGCGTGCGTTCCTGCGTCTCGTAGTCCACGTGAACGAGCCCGAACCGGTGCTTGTATCCGTGGGCCCACTCGAAGTTGTCCAGCAGGGACCAGCAGAAATACCCCCGCAGGTCCACCCCCGCCGCGGCCGCCGCGCGGGCTGCCTCGATGTGCTCGCCCAAGAAGCTGATTCTTTCGTAATCCGCGAAGTCACTCCGGTCCGCGTACACGCACCCGTTCTCCGTCACGTACACCGGCGGCAGGCCCGGGTAGCGGTTGTGCAGGCCCACCAACGCTTCCGTCAGGCCCTCCGGCTCGACCGGCCAGCCCATGCCCGTGCGCGGGACCTCCGGCAGCCGGGAGGTGTCCACCCCGATGTCGGCCACCGTTCGTGACGCCGGGTCCGGCTCGCGGTGCGGGGCGTCCGCCACGTGTACGCGGTAGTAGTAGTTCACGCCCAGGTAGTCCAAGGGTGCCGCGATGATCTCCAGGTCCTCGTCGCGGCGGAACGAGAAGTCCGAGACGCCCTCGAACATCGCCGTGAGGCCCGGGGCGTAGCGGCCTCCGAACAGCGGGTCGGTGAACTGGCGGCGCAGCAACGTGTCCTGACGTGCCGCCGCCGCGGTGTCGGCCGCCGAAGAGGATGCCGGGATCGCCGGGGACTGGTTGAGGACGATACCGAACTGGTGCGGCAGGGCCGCTCGCTCGCACATCGCCCGGACCGCCAGGCCGTGGCCGAGCAGCAGGTGGTGGGCGGCCGCCAGCGCGCCGTGTCCCTCCCGCGCCCCCGGCGCGTGGCGGCCTTCGCCGTACCCCGCGACCGCGCACGGGTACGGCTCGTTCAGCGTCGTCCAGAAGTCCACGACGTCGCCGAGCTCCTCGTGCACCAGCGCCGCGTACTCCGCGAACCGGAACGCCGTGTCACGCGACCGCCAGCCGCCCGCGTCCTCCAGGGCCTGGGGCAGGTCCCAGTGGTAGAGCGTCAGGAACGGCTCGATCCCCCGTTCCCGCAGCCCTTCCACCAGCCGCCGGTAGAAGGCGAGGCCGCGGTACTCCACGCGGCGGCCGTCCGGTTGGATCCGCGGCCACGACACCGAAAACCGGTACGCGTCGACGCCCAGCTCGGCGAGCAGGTCGAGGTCGGCGCGCCAGCGGTGGTAGTGGTCGGCCGCCGGTTCGCCAGTGTGGCCGCCGGCCACCGCGCCGGGCACCGCCGCGAACGTGTCCCAGATGGACGGTCCGCGGCCGTCGGCGGTGGTGGCGCCCTCGATCTGGAACGCCGATGTGGCGACGCCCCAGCGGAAGGCAGGCGGGAAACTGGAAGTCACGGTGAGCTCCGAAGTGATCAGCCCTTGAGCGCGCCCTGCATGATGCCGCCGACGATCTGGCGGCCGAACAGCAGGAACACGATCAGGACGGGGACGGTGCCGATGGTGGCGGCGGTGAGCACGAGCGTGTAGTCGGTGGTGTAGCCACTGGCCAGTGTGGACAGTGCGGTTTGGACGGTCGGGTTCTCCGGCACCAGCACCACCAGCGGCCAGAAGAAGTCGTTCCAGGCCTGCATGAAGGTGAACAGCCCGAGCACCGCCGCGGCCGGGCGGGCGGCGGGCAGGGCCACGTGCCAGAACAGCCGCAGCGAGCCGCAGCCGTCCATCCGCCCCGCCTCCAGCAGCTCCAGCGGCAACGCCCGCTCGAAGTACTGGCGCATGAAGAACACGCCGAACGCGGTGACCAGGCCGGGCACGATCACCGCCTGCAGCTGCCCGGCCCACCCGAAGTCGGCCATCATCATGTACAGCGGCACCACGCCGAGCTCGGTCGGGATCGCCTGGGTGGCCACCACGACCAGCAGCAACACCGTCCGCCCGCGGAACCGCATCTTGGCGAAGGCGAACCCGGCCAGCGTCGAGAACAGCACCACCGAAACGGTGATCGTGCCCGCGACGATCAGCGAGTTGCCCAGCGCCAGCGCGAAGTCCGTCTCGTCGAAGACGCGGGCGATGTTCTCGAACAGGTGCCCGCCCGGCACGAGCACCGGCGGCACCTTCCCGACCGCCTCCGTCGTCTGCGAGGAGACGACGAACGACCAGTACACCGGGAACGCCGAACCGGCCAGGATCGCGATCAGCGCGGCGTAGGTCCACGGGCTCGCGACGCGGCGGGCGAGCCGCCTGGCCCGCCCGGGCGAAGCGGACGGCGGCGCGGGGGCCGCCGGGGTCAGCACGGTGGTCATGTCCGCTCCTTTTGTCGTGTCGTGAGTGAGAAACAGTGTTGGAACACTGTTTCTCACTCACGACTAGTCCGTGGAAATGCGCCGGGTCACCAGGTACGACAGGCCCGCGACGAGCATCGTGGCCACGGCCAGGATCAGCGCGATCGCCGAGCTGTAGCCGAAGTCGTACTTGGCGAAGCCCTGCTCGTAGAGGTAGAGCGCGGCGGTCTGGAACTGCCGGTCCGAGCCGCCGGTGGCGGCCGCCGTGCCCGGGTTGAACAGCAGCGGCTCGGCGAGCAGCCGCATGTTGCCGGTCGTCGCGATCACCGTCGAGAAGATGATCTGCGGCCGCAGCAGCGGCACGGTGATCCGCCAGAACTGCTGCCACCCCTTGGCGCCGTCGAGGGTGGCGGCCTCGTACATGCTCGACGGGATCGCCTGCATCGACGCCAGGAAGATCAGCGCGTGGTAGCCCGTCCAGCGCCACACCACCATCGCCGCGATGGCGGTGTGCGAGCTGGCCGTGCCGGCCTGCCAGTCGACCTGCCCGGCGCCGAACCAGCTCAGCACCCAGTTGACCAGCCCGAAGTCCCGGCCGAACAGCTGCGCGAAGATGATCGTCACCGCCGCCACCGAGGTGATGTTCGGCAGGATCATCCCCATCCGGAAGAACATCCGCCCGCGCAGCCGCCGGTTGAGCAGGTGCGCGATGCCGAGCGCGAACAGGATCTGCGGGATCGTGGTCAGCAGCCACAGGCTGAGCGTGTTCCCCATCGAGTTCCAGAAGTACGGGTCATGGAACAGCAGCTGCTCGTAGTTGCCGAACCCGATGAACTGCGCGCCCTCGGCGTCGATGAGGTTCCGTTTCTGCAGCGACACGAACGCCGTGTACAGCAGCGGGAACAGCCCGAAGACGCCGAAGATGAGGAAGTACGGGCTGATGAAGCCGAACGGCGACAGCTTGACGTCCCACTTCTGCCGCCGCTCGGCGAACGTCAGCGCCATTATTTGATCTTCGCGACGTCGGCGACCAGCTGGTCCCAGGCCGCCGGGCCGTCCTGCTTGCCCTGCTCGACGCGCTGCATCGCGTTGCCGAACTCGGTCTGCACGTCACCGGCCTTCGGGCCCTGGTACTGCGGGTTCAGCTTCTTCGCCGCGTCGGTGAAGACCTTGCCCACCGGCGCGTTGTTGAAGAACGGGTTGGTGTAGGACGTGATCTTCGCGTCGTCGTAGAGCGACGGCGCCGACGGCAGCAGGCCCTTGCTGGTGAACACCTTCGCCTGCTGCTCGGGCGCGGTCAGCCACGCGGCGAGCTCGGCGGCTTCCTTGGTGTGCTTCCCCTGCTTCGGCACGGTCAGGTACGAACCGCCCCAGTTGCCCCCGCCGCCCGGCACGGCCGCGACGTCCCACTTGCCCGCGGTGTCCGGCGCCTGGTCCTTGATCTTGGTCATCATCCACGCCGGGCAGGTGACGGTGGCGAACTGGCCCTGCGTGAAGCCGGTGTTCCACTGCGGCGTGCTGTAGAGCAGGCCGGCGCTCAGGTTCGCCTTGACCGCATCGACCACGAGGTCCCAGCCCTGGCGCAGCGCCGGGTTGCTGCCCACGATGAGCTGGTCGTTCTGGTCGTAGTAGCCCTGCGGCGCCTGGCCGACGATCGCGTTGAGCACGGTCGGGCCGCCGTCCATGAACTTGACGCCGTTCGGCGCCTTGGCCTGGAAGCGCTTGCCGGTCTCGAAGAACGCCTGCCAGGTCGGCCAGAGCGCGGAGACGGCGGTACGGTCGGCGGGCAGCTGGGCCTGCTCGAACAGGTCGCGGCGGTAGCAGATGGCCAGGCCGCCGACGTCGGTGCCGTAGCCGATCTGCTGCCCGCCCTTGCTCAGCGACGCGGCCCACTTCCAGCTCAGCCAGCGGTCCTTGAGCTTGTCCCCGCCGACGGTGTTGAGGTCGACGAACTTGTCCGGCGTCGCCTTGAACTGGGCGACGTACCCGGTGTCGATGGCTTCGACGTCCGCGGCGCCGGCGCCGGTGGCCAGGTGCGCGGCGAGGTTCTTGTGGTGGTCGGAGTAGGCGGCGGTCCGCTCGGTGATCTCGATGTCCGGGTGCGCCGCCTGGTACTCCTTGATCAGGTCGGTGTAGCCGAAGTTGCCGAACAGGCCGAGGCTCAGCTTGACCTTGCCACCGGCGGCGCCGCCGCTGCTCCCGCAGGCGCTCAGCGCGGTGAGCGCGACCAGGGTGGCGCCCACCCCGGCGAGCAGGCGGGTCCGGCGGTTTCTCGTTTTCGGGCGCATGAGATCTCCGTTGTTCTGCGGGCCGGTCGGAAAACGCGGGTCCCATGAGAGCGCTCCCAGCCCGTCGCCGTCAAGTAACTAAATGATAACGCGCTTCAGCATTTACGCAGTCTGAGATCGTGTGCTAGAGATGTAACCGGTTACAAGCACGGAGGTCCACATGGTCACAGCCCGCGAGGTCGCGCAGCTCTGCGGGGTTTCCGTCGCCACCGTGTCGCGGGTGTTCAACCGCCCGGCCACGGTCAGCGCGACCACGCGCGAACGCGTCGAACGCGTGGCGCGGGACCTCGATTTCTCGCCGAACGAGTCGGCGCGCGCGCTGTCGCGGCAGCAGTCGGCGATGGTCGGGCTGGTCTGGGACACCGACCACCGGCGGCCCGGCTGGCGGCACCCGTTCCTGCAGGACCTGTTGCTGGGCCTCAAATCGGCGCTGAGCTCGCACGGCTACCACCTGCTGATGCTGGCCACGAGCGATGACGCGCGCGACCGCCACCCCGGCGTGTCGCTGGCCGACCCGATCGGCTACGTCAGCATGACCCGCCGGCACCACCTGGCCGGGCTGGTGCTCATCGACAGCGGGACCGACGCCGACGCGTTCACCGCGTTCGCCCAATCCGGGCTGCCGTGCGTCGCACTCGACGTCGCCCTGTCCGGCCCGCGGGCGACGCACGTGACGTCGGACAACGCCGGCGGCGCGGCGGAAGCGGTCCGGCACCTGGCCGCGCTCGGCCACCGCCGGATCGCGACGATCACCGGTCCCCGCGGCAACGCTCCGGCCGCCGCCCGCACCGAGGGCTACCGGCGCGGGCTGGCCGAAGCCGGGCTCCCGGTGTCGGAGGATCTCGTGGTCGGAGGCGACTTCTACCGCGAGAGCGGCTTCGTCGGCATGCGGCGGCTGCTGGCCCGCAAGGACCCGCCGACGGCGGTGTTCGCGGCGAGCGACGAGATGGCGGTGGGTGCGCTGCTGGCGGCCCGCGCGGCCGGGCTGCGGGTGCCGGCGGACCTGGCGGTCGTCGGCTTCGACGACATCGAGGTGGCGTCCCTGGTGGATCCGGCGCTGACGACGGTGGCCCAGGACAAACCGGGCTTCGGCACCGCGGCGGCGGGCGCGCTCATGGCGATGCTCGAGTCGGCGACGGCCCCGGAACCGGTGCTGCTGCCAACGAAACTGGTGATCCGCGACTCCTGCGGCGCCCGGTCGTGAGTGGTAAGTCGGGTTCTAACCCGACTTACCACTCACGACGAGCCGCGGTAGACCACTGGGCGGTGATCTTCGCGTCCCAGTCGAGGTGGTGGGAGTACACCCAGCCGCGTTCCTCGCCGACGTCTCCTCCCGCGCTCGCCTTCACCAGCTTCTCCACGCGCTCGCGTCGCAACCCTTCGTACGCCGCCAACGCCGAGGGCGGGTCCGGGAGGTCGCGCAGGCACTGGGCCAGCACGACGCTGTCCTCCAGCGCCATCGACGCGCCCTGGCCCGCCGCCGGGGACGCGGCGTGGGCGGCGTCCCCGGTCAGGACCATCTCGGGGGTCGACCAGACGCGGGTCTCCGGGACGTCGTAGGAGTGGCCGCCGAAGACCTCGTCCCCGGTGGCGGCGACGATGTCCGCGCAGGGCAACGGATCGCCGTCGAACGCCGCGTGGGCGAACTCGCGCCACCCCGCCGGGGTCACCGCCGCGATCTCCTCGCGGGGCCGCTCGGTGTCCGGGATGCGGGCGAACCAGAACGTCGCGCCGTCCGGGGCCGTCGTGAACCCGAAGGCCGCCCGGCTGCCGCGGACCATCCGGTAGATGCCGGGCGCCGCCGGCAGCCCGTCCGCCCGCGTGTAGCCGTACACGACGGTCAGCCCGGTGTAGCGGGGCTCGTCCGCCGCCGGGTCGATCAGCCGGCGGACGACCGAGCGCAGGCCGTCCGCGCCGACCAGGAGATCTCCGGTCGCGGTGGTGCCGTCGGCGAACTCGGCCGTGATGCCGCCCTCGGCCACCTTCGCACCCACCAGCCGCTTGCCGCGCTCCAGCGGGACGCCGCGGCGCGCGGCCTCGTCCTGCAGGACGCGGTAGAGCGTTGCGCGGGTCAGGGTGCGCGGCACGTCGAGACCCTCGGTGTCGAACTCGGTCCGTCCGACAGTCTCCTCGGTTGGGGCGACGAGCTCGACGCCGTACGCCGCGAACGACGCATCGATCACCGGCCGGTCGGCGCCGATCGCGCGCAGGGCGTCCATGCCGTTGTGCATGATCGTGAGGAACGCACCGACGTCGTCCCCGCCGGTGGGGTGGGCCTCGTACACGACCGGGTCGTGCCCGGCGAGCCGCAGCGCCATCGCCGCGACCGTGCCCGAGATCCCGCCACCCGCGACCAGTACCCGCACTTCGCGCCCCCTCGACTCCGCGTGCCGCCGTCGTCGACGTTACCGTGACGGCGGCACGCGGGGCCTACTTCTCCTTCGCACCGCTGGTGGCGATCTCGCCGTTCAGGCCGCGCGGGTAGAAGCCACCCGAGGACACCTTGTCCGGGTTGAGGTACGCGATGTTCAGCACGCGCTCGGCGGAGCGCCCGAACGCGATGCCGTTGGCGTCGGCCGGCACGAGGTTCGCCTTGCCGTCCTTGAGGACGCCTTCGTCGTCGTCGGCCTTGCCGTCGAGGCTGTCGCGGGCGTCGGACATCTTGTTCGTGATGTCCCCGAGGCCGCGCTCGAACAGGGCGGACCGGAGGATCCCGGCGTGGTAGGCCTCGACGGCCAGGATGCCCGCGGCCGCGTCGAGGAACGTCTTGTTGTTCACCAGCGGGGCGGCGCCCTTGTACGCGGACACGCCGACGTCCTCGAACAGGTAGGCGGCGAGCAGGAAGTTGTTCTCGCTGCCGAACGGGTCGAACGTCTGCCCCTGCTTGATCACGCCCGCGGCCTGCATGGCCGCGGTGAAGCTGTTCTGGAAGTCGATCTCCGGCTGCGCGACGGCGGCCTTGTCGAGGGCCTTGCGCAGGAAGTTCACGTGGGCGACCTCGTCGCCGGCGATCTCCTGGACGATCTGCTTCGTGTGCTCGCTCTTGAACTTCACGCCGTGGCCGCCCGAGACCTTGCCCAGGTTGCCGACGCCGTTGACGTACTTCTCGTTCAGCCCGTAGCCGTAGGCGGCGAAGGAGTAGAGGTTCGCCTCGAGGTACTCGAGGTTCAGCGCGAAGTTCAGCACCGCGGCGTCGCTCGCCGCTTCCTTCCCCTTGTCACCTCCCTGCGCTCCGTACTGCGATGTGGCACCGGCCGAGCCGAGGCCCAGTGACAGCGCCGTGCCGAGCGCGCCGGCACCCGCGACGCCGAGCCCCGCCGCTCCCGCAGCCTTGAGGAAGCGGCGGCGGTCGGTCGCGTTCTCCGCGCTGCGCTCGATCAGCTGCTCCGTGTAGCGTTTTCCGAACACCGGGGGACGTCCTCTCGTGACGAGTTCGTCCACCTCACCCACCGGTCATACGTACCTGGGCGTCCCCCGGCTCGGTCAAAACGGGAAAAATTTTGATCGACTTGCGTTTGCCCAGGTCAGCCGCGCTGCGCGACAGCGAGCCGGACGCACACCGCGAGCGCGCGGACGGCCTCCTCGACCTCTTCGAGCTTCGGGAAGGTCGGCGCGATCCGGATGACGGCGTCGGCCGGGTCGTTGCTGTGCGGGTGGGTCGCCCCGGCGGGGGTCAGCGCGACCCCGGCCTCCTTCGCCAGCCGCACGACCTCCTTCGCGGTGCCCTGCGGGACGGTCAGCGTGATGAAGTACCCGCCGGTCGGCTTGGTCCAGGACGCCAGGTCGGCCAGCTCCTCGGTGAGGATGCGGTCGACGGCCGCGAACTTCGGCCCGATGATCTCGGCGTGCTTGCGCATGTGGGCGCGGACGCCGGCTTCGTCCTTGAGGAAGTGGGCGTGGCGCAGCTGGTTGACCTTGTCCGGGCCGATGGTGCGCTTGCCGGTGTTGCCGGTCCACCAGGCGAGGTTGGCCTCGGACGCGCCGAAGAAGCCGACGCCGGCGCCGGCGAGGGTGATCTTCGAGGTCGAGCCGAAGACGAAGACGCGGTCGGCGTTACCGGCCTCGGTGGCCAGGGCCAGCAGGTCGGCCAGCTCCGGCTCGTCGTCGGTGAGGTGGTGCACGGCGTAGGCGTTGTCCCAGAAGATCCGGAAGTCGCCCGCCGCGGTGCGCATGGTGGCGAGCCGCTTGACGACGTCGTCACTGAACGTGACCCCGGTGGGGTTGCTGTACTTGGGGACGCACCAGATGCCCTTGACGGCCGGGTCCTCGGCGACCAGCGTCTCGACGACGTCCATGTCGGGGCCCTCGTCGGTCATCGCGACCGGGACGAGCTCGATGCCGAAGCGCTCGGTGAGCGCGAAGTGGCGGTCGTAGCCCGGCACGGGGGCGAGGAACTTCACCTGCGGCTCGTCGGCCCAGCGGCGCTCGGCACCGGGCAGCTTGCTCAGCAGCGCCTGGACGACGGCGTCGTGCATCAGCTCGAGGCTCGAGTTGCCGGCGGCGAGCAGCTGCCCGGCGGGCACCTGCAGCGCGGCGGCGAAGATGCGGCGCAGCTCGGGCAGGCCGTTGAGGCCGCCGTAGTTGCGCACGTCGGTGCCGTCCTCGGCCTTGAAGGTGCCGTCGCCCGGGAGGGAGAGCAGCGCGTTCGAGAGGTCGAGCTGCTGCGGGGACGGCTTGCCGCGGGTGATGTCCAGGGAGAGGCCTCGGCCGACCAGGGCCGCGTAGTCGCTGCGGGCCGTGTCGACGTCGACGGAAGCAGTGGTCATGGCGTCAACGCTAAACCCGCCGTCGATACCATTTCGGGGCGGGTCCTGGCTAGGGTGGTTCGTGTGCATCTCGTCGTCCACGCCGACCAGCGCCAGTTCTCCGTGCGGGACTCCCGTTCCCGGATGACGGGCAGCGGGTGGACGTCGGACGCGGTGGAGCTGCACCGGATCGGGGTGGAGCCGGGCGGTCTCGCGATCGCGACGGCACGGTCGGACGTGGTCGAGTCTTCGGTGACCCTGCTGCCTTCGCCGCCCGCTCTGCCGGCCGACGCCGAGCACGTGGTGGAAGCGGACCTTCCGGTTCCGAGTGGACGGCTGGTGATCTCCGGGCCGTCGGACTACCCGTCGCAGGAAAGGTTCTTTTCGGTGCTGCCCGGGTTGTACCGGGCCCGGGTTTCGTACGTGCCCGCCGGCCCGCCCGCGGTGACCTGGAACGAGCACGAGTTCGGGGAGCACTACCGGTACGTGGTGGAGCTGTGGCCGGTTTCGTCGCCGTCGGACGTCGAAGTGCTGCGCCAGGGCGCGGGAGTCTGGGACGGCTGACCCCCGGTGTGCCACTGTATGGCCATGCCGGGATCGCCCAGACGCCTGCAGTGGCACCGCCTCGACGAAGCACTCCCCTCGCTGCCCGACTCGCAAGACGAGGCCGACGTCGTCTGGCAGCACCTGCGTGCGGAGTTCGCGTGGTACCACCGGGCGGCCACCCGGACCCGGCTCGGCTACCTCGGCTTGAAGACGGTGTCGATCACGGTGGCCGCCGCGGTCCCGGTCCTGGCCGCGGTCGCCGCCCCGCCGGCGTGGACGGCGTCGTTCGCCGCGGTGGTCGTCGTGCTCGAGGGCATTCAGCAGTTGTTCCAGCTGCACACCAACTACCTGAGCTACCGCGGTTCCGCGGAGGCGATCCGGCAGCTGGCGTACCGGTACGCCGGGCGGGTCGGTCCCTACCGGGACGCCGGAACCCGCCGGGACGTCCTGGCCGAAGACCTGCACGCGGTGATCAGTGAAGAAGGCGCCCGCTGGTCGAGCACCATGCGGAAGGCACCCGGCCCGGCGCCTGCGCCGGGCACCGGCGGCTAAAGCGCCGCCAACGTGGCCAGCTTCCAGCGTCCGTCGATCCGCTTCGCCGTCACCGCCAGCTGGGCCACCGAGGACGTCGGCGCTCCCCCGCCTTGGGCCACCGTCTGCTGGTCCAGGAACAGCAGCAGCTCCGCGGAGTCCCCCCGCAGCGACCGGACGCCGATCGCGCGGACCGTTGTCGTGCGGATCAGCTTTTCCGCCGTCGCGCGGGGACGGGCCGAAGCGAACTGGGCCTGGTATTGCCGGACCGCATCCCCCGTCAGGACTTCCGAAGCCGCCCGCTCGGTGCGGGGCAGGTTCGCGTAGTCGTACGAGAACACCGCCTTCACCGCGTCACTCACCTCGGACGAAACCGAAGCGGTCGCCGAGGAGTCCACCAAAGCGAGATTGTCGCCCGGGGACAGCGAAGCCGCTTCGGTGCCGAACCACACCGTGCAGCCGAGCGCCAGCGCCACCACCAGGACCAGCACCCGGGTCATGAGCCCGCCGCCTGGACTCCGGCGATCTTCCAGCCGGACGGGGACCTCGACACGTCCACCGTCAGGCGGTTGAGACGCGGTGAAACAGCGCCGCCGCCCGTGGACACCCGGACGTCCAAGACCGCCAGCAGCCGCGCGGCCCCGCGGGCCGGGTCGATTTCCGTCACCGCTGCCTGGACCAAGGACGCCGAAGAGACGGTGCGAGCCGTGGTGGCTCGGTCGATCTGCAGCTGGCGGTCGCCCGACAGGTCCTTTCCGTACTGACCCGTCGTCGCGGCGATCCAGCGGTCGACGTCCGCCGCCGCCGTGCGGTAGTCGATCGTGTTCAACGTGACCAACGCCGGGCCCGCCGCCGCCAGGACCGCGTCGCGGTCACGGCCGCGCGCCGACGAGTCGTCCGAAGCCGCCCGCCACCAGGACCAGCCCGCGAACACCGCCGTCAGCACCGACACCAACGCCAGGACCGCCAGGAGACGCAGCTTCACGGCGCGCCCAGCAGCCGGCCGAGCCCACCGGACGACGGTCCCGTGAGCAGGCTCAGCATCCCCGGCAGCTGCGCCTGCGCAGGCGCCGACGTGGTCTGCGATGGCGCGGCCGGGATCGCGGGCGGCTTCCCGGCGTAAGGCGCGTTCTGCGCCCCGCGCACCCCGGTCGGGCTCCCCGGCGGCTCGGCGCAGTAGGCGTTCATGTTCACCGGCGCTTCGGATTCGTCGTTCGCCGGACGCTGCTTCGTCCCCTCGTACCCCTTCGTGCACGAAGCCGGGTCGAAGAAGTTGAACACCACACCGAGGTGCCCGGTGCCGTCCGGGGACGTCGACGGCGAGAACGCCGAAATGATCGGGTACGCGACCAGCAGCTCCTCGATCGAGTCCTTCCGGGACGTCGTGATCTGGGCCGTGGTCAGCAGGTTGGCGAACAGGACGCCCAGGTCCGTCCCGGACGCGGCCAGCACGTCGGAAATCTGCCGGCTCAGCTGCGGCGCCTGCGCGATCACCCGGCGCAGGTCCGGATCAGACTTCTTCAGCTGACCTGCGATCGTGCGCAGCCCCGCAGCGAAGTCGGTGATGTTCGCCGCCTGGCGCTCCTGGGTGCCGAGGACGATGCGCGAGTTCGCCAGCAGCCCCTGCGTCTGCGGGACGTACTGCGCGGCGACGGCGGTCAGGGAGCCGGTGCTGTCCAGCAGCTGCTGCAGTTCCGGGCCCGCCCCCGCGAACGCGTTGTACGTCTCGTCGACGACCGTCCGCAGCGACTCCGGGTGCACGCTCGCCACGAGGTCGTCGAGGTGGGTCAGCACCGTGTCCGGCGACGGCGGCAGCGACGTCTTGTCCGCCGTGATCACCGAGCCGTCCTTCAGGAAGGGCCCGCCGTTGTGCAGCGGCAGCAGGTCCACGAACTGCTCCCCCACCGCCGACCGGTTCGCCACCTGCGCGTGCGCGTCGGCCGGGATGTCCGGGGCGCCCGCGTCGATGTCGAGGGCGACGTCGACGCCGTGCTCGGTGAGCGTCATCGACGTCACCCGGCCGACGGTGACCCCGCGGTAGGCGACCTCGGAGTTGACGAAGACGCCGCCGGAATCGGTCAGCTGCGCGGTGACGACGTAGCCGCGGTGGCCGAACAGCCGGTCCAGCCCGGCGTACCGGCCGCCGGCGTAGACCACCGAGACGACCGCGATGACGACGAACGCGAACAGCTGGATCCGGATCTTGCGGGTCACCGGCCGCCCCCGATCAGGCCGAGCAGGCCGCCCAGCAGGCCGGGGCCGGCCGCCGGCGGGACCGAGCCCAGGTCGGGCAGCGGTAGCGGGGGCGCAACGGCCGACGGCGGCCCGGACGGCAGCGCGATCGGCGGCTGCGACGAGTTCGCGAAGTTCGAGATCAGCACGTCCAGGTCGAGGTTCACGTTCGCCTCGACGTTCGCGTAGTCGCCCTTGATCACGTTGCCCGCGTAGTCCGGGAACGGGTACGTCAGCAGGATCTGCAACGCGTTCGGCAGGTTCTGACCGGCCTCGCCGAGCTTGGTCAGCGTCGGCTGCAGCGCCTTGAGGTTCGCGACGAGCTGGTCGCGGCTCTTCGTCACGGTGTCCACCGCGACCCCGGACATTGTGTTCAGCGCGGTCAGCATGCCCACGAGCTGGTCACGCTGGTCCGTGACGACCTTCAGACCCGGCGCGAGGTTGTCGAGCGCGTTCGTCAGGTTCTGCGTCTGGCCGGTCAGCGTGTGCGACAGCTTCGCGAGGCCGTCGATCGCGCGGAGGATCTCGGTCTTGTGCCCGTCGAGCTGGGTGGCCAGTTCGTCCACCCGGGACAGCAGCGCGCGGATCTCCGGCTCGTTCCCGGACAGCGCGTCGTTGAGCTCGTGGCTGATCTTCTGGATCTGCTCGACGCCGCCGCCGTTGAGCAGCAGCGAAAGCGCGCCGAGCACCTCTTCGACCTCGGGGTTGCGGTTGGTGCGCCCGAGCGGGATCTGCCCGCCGTCGGCCAGGTGCCCGGAGGCCGGTTCGGCGGTCGGCACGCTCAGCTCGACGAACTTCTCGCCCAGCAGCGAGGACTGCTTCAGCTCGGCGCGGGCGTTGGCGGGCAGCGCGATGTCGCCGTTGACGGTCATCGCGACCAGCGCCGAGCGCGTGTCCGGCGTCAGGGTGATCTTGTCGACCCGCCCGACGGCGACGTCGTCGACCTTGACGCTGGACTGCGGCACCAGGTCCAGGACGTCGGTGAACAACGCGGTGACGTGGTACGGGTGGTCGCCGACGTCGGCGCCGCCGGGCAGTGGCGTGCCGTAGAGGCCATTGAACCCGCCGTCGCTGCAGCCGGCCAGCACGAGCACCCCGGCCAGGACCCCGGCGATCCGCTTGCGCCCCTTCACTTCGCACCGCCGGACAGCTGTTCCATGACGTCGACGAGCGGGAGCGGCAACGGTGGCAGCGTCCCGTTCTGCAGCGAGTTCAGCACCTGCGGGATGGTCGGCAGTTTGAGCGCCCCGTCCAGCACCGGGGCCAGCTGCTTGCAGATGTTCCCCAGGGTGTCGGGGACTTCCTTCGGCGTGAAGGAACTGATGAGGCGGCAGACGGTGAGGATCGGCGGGTTGGTCAGCTCGTTCAGGTTGTCGCGGACGGCGATGGTGCCCGACGCCGCGTCGTAGGAGTTGATGAAGTTCGTGGCGCCGGTCGGGGCGATGTCGAGCACCTCGGCGAGCGCGGCGCGCTGGTCGACGAGGACCTTCGACAGCGACGCCAGCTTGTCCACATTGGATTCCAGGGCCGTCTTGTTGTCGTTGACGAACTGCTGGACGTCGCCGAGCGCGCCTCCGAGGGACTGCAACGCGGCCCCCACCTCGGACGAGTCCGCGGCGAGGAACCGGCTGACGTCGGCGACGCGGCCGTAGAACTCGTTGAGCTGCTGGTCGCTCTGGGCCAGGGCGCCGGTGAACGAATCGAGGTGCTGCACGGTCGAGAAGAGGTCGTCCTTCGAGCCGTCGAGGGTTTTCGCGAGCCCGGCCAGCTGCCCGACCGTCGAGTTCAGCGAAGCACCGTTGCCCTTCAACGTGTTCGCCGCGGTGTCCAGGACACCGGAGAGTGCACCGTTCTTGTTGGCGCCGTTGGGCCCCAACGCCGTCGACAGCTTGTCGAGGCTCGAATACAGGTCGTCCAGTTCCACCGGAGTCGCCGTCCGGTTCTTGGCGAGCACCGTGCCCGAAGCGAGCACGGGACCGCTGTCGTAGGCCGGCGTCAGCTGGACGTACCGGTCGCTGACCAGGCTCGGCGCCACGACGACCGCGCCGACGTCGGCCGGCAGCGAGACGTCGTCGACGCGCATGTCCACGCGGACCGCGTCGCCCTCGGGCGTGACGTCGGTGACCTCGCCGACCGGCACGCCGAGCACGCGCACCGACGAACCCGCGTACAGCCCGACCGTCTTGCCGAAGTACGCGGAGAGCTTGGTGCCGTTCGACGACCGGAACACGAGGTAGAGCCCGGCCGTGACGATCAAAGCGAGAACGCAGGCGAACGCCAGCCACGTCACGAGGTTGCGGCCGCGGGCGGTGTGGATGGTCATCGGCGGCCCACCCCCTGGTTCGGCGCCGCGATCGGCGGGGTGCAGCCTTCGGGGTTGATGTGCAGGCCGCCCACGGTGATCGTCGGCGGCAGCAGCCCGCACAGATAGCCCTCGAACCAGCGGCCGTTGCCGGTGGCGTTCGCACCGACGCGCGCGAACGGCGCCATCAGCTGCAGGCTCCTGTCCAGGTTGCCCTGGTTGCGCTGCAGGATGTCGGTCACCTTGCTCAGCTTGTCCAGCGTCGGCTTGAGCTGGTCGCGGTTGTCCCGGACGAGCCCGGTCAGCTGCTGCGAGAGCTGCTGGGTGCCGGTGAGCAGGGCGTTGATGGCCTGCTTGCGGTTCTGCAGCTCGGTGAGCAGCAGGTTGCCGTCGCTGATCACCCGCTGCAGCTGGGCGTTGCGGTCGGATAACGTCTTCGACACCTGGCTCGTGTTGGCCAGCAGCGTGTGCAGGTCGGCGTCGCGCGAGGAGACCGTCTTCGCCAAGGACGACAGCCCGGTCAGCGTGTCCTTGAGGTACTGCGGGCTGTCCTTGAGGCTGTCGGAAAGGGCGTTGAAGCTGTCCGCGAGCTGGTTCGTGTCGATGTCGCCGACCGTCGTCGACAACTGCTCGAACGCGTCCTGCAGCTGGAACGGCGTGCGCGTGCGGGCCTGCGGAATCGTCGAGTTCGGCTCCTGCGCGCCGCTGCCCTTCGGGTCGAGCGCGAGGTACTTCTCCCCCAGCAGCGTCTTGATCTCGATCGACGCCGTCGTCGCGTCGCCGACCCGGACGTCCTTGACCCGGAACTTGACCAAGACCTGCTTGCCGGCCAGCTTCACCGACGACACCGTGCCGACCTTTACTCCGGCGACCTCGACCTCGTTGTCCGGCGCCAGCCCGGCGGACTCGCCGAAGTAGGCCGAGTACGTCGTGCCGTTGCCGAAGAACGGGAGCTGGTCGGAGAAGTACGTCGTGGCCGTGACGAGCACGATCAGCACGAGCGCGACCGCGCCCACGGCAGCCTGGTTGCGTTCCTTCAGCGGCTTCACGGACCACACCTCTCCGCGCGCTGCGTACCGGGGATCGGGATGATCGGCAGCGTGATGTCGAGCGAGGAAATGCCGATGGTGCCGGTGATCCCGCACAGGTAGTAGTTGAACCAGCTGCCGTAGCTCAGGGTCCGGGTGAACTTCTGCAGGTTGCCCGGCAGCACCTCGAGGAGGTGGTTGAGCAGGACGCCCGAGTCGCCGAGGTTCTGCGAGAGCACCCCGAGCTGGGCGACGTCGTCCTTGAGCGCCGGGCGCGCGTCGGCCAGCAGCCCGGTCGTCGACACCGCGAGGTCGCCGAGGGCACTGACCGCGTCGCCGATCGGCTTGCGCTGCTCGGCCAGCCCGCTGACCAGCTTCTGCGTCTGCTCGATCAGGTCGCCGAGCTGGGCGCCGTGCGCGTTGACCGTGCCGAGGACGGTGTTGAGGTTGGCGATGACCTGGCCGATCACCTGGTCCTTGCTCGCGATCGCCGTCGTCAGGGACGCGGTGTGCTGCAGCAGGCTGGTGATCGTGCCGCCCTCGCCCTGGAAGACGCTGATGATCTCGGCCGAGAGCTGGTTCACGTCCTTCGGGCTCAACGCCTTGAACAGCGGTTTGAAGCCGTTGAACAACACGGTGAGGTTCAACGCGGGTTTGGTGCGCTCGGGCGGGATCGTGCCGCCGTCCGGCAACGCCTTGTCGCCCGGGACGTCGGTGCCGAGCGCGAGGTAGCGCTGGCCGACCAGGTTGCGGTACTTGATCGTCGCGGTCACCGTCTCGGGCAGCCGGTAGGCGTGCTCGACGTCGAACCGGACCTCCGCGAGGTTCCGCTCGCCCTCGACCACCGCGATCGAGTCGACCTGGCCGACCTTGACCCCGGCGATGCGGACGTCGTCGCCTTCCTTGAGCCCGGACGCGTCGGTGAACTTCGCCAGATAACCCGACGTCTCGCCGAAGTTCGTGTTCGCGATCGTGGCCGCGAGGATTCCGGTGAGCAGCACCGTGACGACCGCGAAGATCCCCAGCTTGAGCAGGGACGGGAGAAAGCTCCTCACTTCAGCTCCACCTCCGCCCCGCGGTAGAGCGGTCCGACGAGCAGGCCCGCCCAGCCCGGCACGTTCCCCGGCGAGGTGCCGAGGGCGGGTGAGGCCAGCAGGTCGATCAGGTCGTTCTCGTAGGCCGACCCGACGATGGTGCCGTCACCACCGACGGCGCCGCCCCCGGCCGGCAGCGTCTCGGGCGGGTACTTCGGCGGCGGGGGCTTGCTGGAGCCGTCCTTGATCGCGCCGTCCGGCGGGTACTGCGGCCACACGCCCGGCTTCGGCACGCTCGGGTAGCAGCGCGGGCCGCGCTTGTCCTCGTACTTCGGCTCGTCGACGCCGGGCAGGTACTTGCCGCGGCTGGCGGCGAACTCGATGGTGACCCGGCTGACCTCCGGGTGCGCGGTGCCCTTGCCGAACGCCAGCTCGGCCCGCGGCACCGACTCGGCGAGCTGCCGCATCAGGCACGGGTACTCGGGCGCGTACTTCGCGAGGACGTCCAGCGTCGGCTGGATGGCCGTGGTGAGCCGGATCAGGTTGTCCTTGTTCACCTGGAGGAAGTTCGTGAGGTCCACCGAAGCGGCGGTGACCGTGGCGTAGAGGTCGCTCAGCTGCGCGCGCTGGTCGACGATGGTGCGGCTGGTCGTCGTCAGGTCGGACAACGCCTGCAGCAGGTCCGGTGCGGCCTTGTCGTAGGTGTGCGCGACGTTCGCGAGCCCGGTGATGTCGGCCTTGACGTCCGGCAGCGACGGGTTGAGCTTGCCGAGGTAGTCGCTCAGCTGGGCCAGGGTGTCGCCGAGCTGCTTGCCGCGGCCGTCGAGCGCGGTCGCCACCGCGGTGAGCGTGCTCGACAGCTTCTCGGGCTGGACCGCCTGCAGCAGCGGCATCACGTCGTCCAGGACCTTCTGCAGTTCGATCGCCGCGCTGCTGCGGTCCTGCGGGATGATGTCACCCGCTTCGATCGGACGTTCCTTGTTCTCCGGCAGCTGGAGGGCGACATAGCGCTCGCCGAACAGCGTCTTCGGCAGCAGCCGTGCGGAGACGTTCTTCGGGATGACGTGCGTCTTGTCCGGATCCAAGGCGAGCTCCAGCTCGGCGTGGTCGCCCTTCGCCAGCACCGACCGGACCTCGCCGACGAGCATGCCGCGGACCTTGACGTCGCCGCCGGTGCGCAGCTGGCTGCCGACGCGGTCGGTTTCCAGCTTCACGAGTGTCACCGGCGTGAACGCCTTGTGGTACACGGCGAGCGTGAGCGCGATGAACAGGGCGGCGACGAGCAGGAAGACGAGCCCCAGCACCTGGTACCGGAGCCGCTGCCAGAGCTCGCGCCTCATCCCGAGATCCTCACCGTGGTGTTCGCGCCCCAGATCGCCAGGCTGAGGAAGAAGTCCAGCACCGAGATCAGCACGATCGACGTCCGCACCGCGCGGCCGACCGCGACGCCGACGCCGGCCGGGCCACCGCTGGCGTGGAAGCCGTAGTAGCAGTGGGACAGGATGACGAGCACACTGAACACGATCACCTTCCCGAACGACCACAGGACGTCGCCGGGTGGCAGGAAGAGCGTGAAGTAGTGGTCGTAGGTGCCCGCGGACTGGCCGTAGAGCCAGATGGTGATCTGCCGGGACGCGAGATAGCTCGACAGCAGGCCGACCGCGTACAGCGGGATCACCGCGGCGACCCCGGCGAGCACCCGGGTCGTCACCAGGTACGGCATGCTCGGCACGCCCATGACTTCGAGGGCGTCGATCTCCTCGGAGATCCGCATCGCGCCGAGCTGGGCGGTGAAGCCGCAGCCGACGGTCGCGCTCAAGGCGAGTCCCGCGGAAAGCGGGGCGACCTCGCGGGTGTTGAAGTAGGCGGAGATGAACCCGGTGAGCGCGGCCGTGCCGAGCTGGTTGAGCGCGGAATAGCCCTGCAGGCCGACGATGAGGCCGGTGAACAGCGTCATCCCGATCATCACGCCGAGCGTGCCGCCGATGACGGCGAGGCCGCCGGTGCCGAAGCAGACCTCGGTGAGCAGCCGCAGCGTTTCGCGGCTGTAGCGGCGGATCGTGCGCGGCGACCAGGCGAGCGCCTTCGCCGCGAACGCCAGCTGCTTGCCGAGTCCTTCCAGGCTCTGCCCCGGGCGCGCGATGTACTCGAGCGTCCGGTCGGCGTCCAGGGGTTCCGCGGTCATCACATCGCCTTGGGCGGGACGATCCGCAGGTAGATCGCGGTCAGCACGACGTTGATGAGGAACAGCAGCAGGAACGTGATGACGACGGCCTGGTTGACCGCGTCGCCGACGCCCTTCGGCCCGCCCGCCGGGTTCAGCCCGCGGAAGGCGGCGACGACCCCGGCGACGAAGCCGTACAGCAGCGCCTTGATCTCGCTGACCCAGAGGTCCGGCACCTGCGCGAGGGCGTTGAAGCTGGCCAGGTACGCGCCGGGCGTGCCGCCCTGCAGGACGACGTTGAAGAAGTAGCCGCCGAGCACGCCGACCACGCTGACCAAGCCGTTCAGCAGCACCGAAACGACCATCGCGGCGAGCACCCGCGGCACGATCAGGCGCTGGATCGGGTTGACGCCGAGGACCTCCATGGCGTCGATCTCTTCGCGGATCTTGCGCGCGCCGATGTCCGCGCAGACCGCGCTGCCGCCGGCCCCGGCGACCAGCAGCGCGGTGATCAGCGGGCTGGCCTGCTGCACGATGGCGAGCGCGCTGGCCGCGCCGGTGAACGACTGGGCGCCGATCTGCGCGGTCAGCGAGCCGAGCTGCAGCGCGATCACCGCGCCGAACGGGATGGCGACCAGCGCCGTCGGGAGGATCGTGACGCTGGCGAAGAACCAGCACTGCTGGATCCACTCGCGGGCCTGGAAGGGGCGCTTGAAGATCGCGCGCAGGACTTCCCACGAGAGCGTGGCGAGCCGGCCGACCTGGGTCAGGGCCGCGGTTCCCGGGAGCGTGCCAGTACCTCCGCTCACCACACCTCCCAGTAGATCGTCGTTGACCTCCGAGTCTTCTCCACACCCGGTTCCCGCTTTTCGTTAGCGGTGTTCACTCTCCCCTTCGGCAGTTCCCCTTCAGAAGTTGAGGGCGTGTGTCGCCGTCGCCCCGCCGTCCGCCACGAACTCGGCCCCCGTGCAGTACGCGCTCTCGTCGCTGGCCAGGAACAACACCAGCTTGGCGATGTCCTCGGGCTGTCCGACCCGCTTCAGGGCGACCTTCTTCCCGACGTACGACATGTCGACTTTCTGGCCGCCCGCCGCGGTCTCGACCATCTTCGTGTCGATCGCGCCGGGGTGCACCGAGTTGACCCGGATGTGCTTCTTGCCGAGTTCCATCGCCGCGACCTTGGTCATCCCGCGGATCGCGAACTTGCTCGCGGTGTAGGCGACGAGGTAGGGCATCCCGGCCAGACCCTCCACAGAGGACACGTTGACGATGGAGCCACCGCCGGCGGCGGTCATCGGTTCAACGACCGAACGCATCCCGAGAAACGCCCCGATCTGGTTCACCCGGATCACGCGTTCGTAATCGGCCAGCGTCGTCTGCCCGAGCTCCGAGAAATGGAGGATCCCGGCGTTGTTGACCAGCACGTTCGGGTGGCCGAACTCGGTGGTCGCGCGCTCGACCGCGGCGGCCCAGCCGTCCTCGTCGCCGACGTCGAGGTGCTGGTAGACCGCCTGCTCGCCGAGGTCGGCGGCCAGCTGCTTGCCCTCGTCGTCGAGGATGTCGGCGATCACCACCTGCGCGCCTTCGGCGACGAACGCGCGCGCGGCGGCCTCGCCCTGCCCGCGCGCGGCACCGGTGATCAGGGCGATCTTCCCGTCCAGCCTCATGACTCTCCCAGGATCTCGGTGGCGGCGAACATCCGGCCGGGGTCGCGGTCGGCGAAGAAAGTGGTGAAGGACGTCTCGAGCTCGTCGAGCTTCCAGCGCTGCTCGATCCGCGGCGGCTCGACCAGGGCGACCGTGCCGCCGTGGACGACGAACACCTGGCCGTTCACGTGCTCGGCCGCCGGGGAGGCGAGGTAGGCGACGAAGGGCGCGACGTGCTCGACCGAGAGCGGATCGGCCCCCTCGGCGGGAGCGGCGCCGAACACGCCCTCGGTCATCGCCGTCCGCGCGCGCGGGCAGATCGCGTTGGCGCGGACGCCGTACTTGGCCAGGCCGCGGGCGGCCGACATGGTGAGCGCGGTGATGCCCGCCTTCGCCGCGGCGTAGTTGGGCTGGCCGGGCGAGCCGATGAGGAACGCCTCGGAAGCGGTGTTGACCAGCCGCCCGTACACCGGGCCGCCGTCCGCTTTGGACTTGTCGCGCCAGTGCTTCGCGGCGTTGCGGGACAACAGGAAGTGACCGCGCAGGTGGACGCGCAGCACGGTGTCCCAGTCGTCGTCGGACATCGAGAACAGCATCCTGTCGCGCAGCACGCCCGCGTTGTTGACCACGACGTCGAGGCCGCCGAGGTCGAGCGCGGCGCTCACCAGCGCGTCGGCCGTGGCGCGTTCGCCGACGTCGCCGGCGACCGCGACGGCCTTGCCGCCCGCCGCCTCGATCTCGGCGACGACGTCCTTCGGCTCGCCGATGTCGTTGACGACGACCGTGGCGCCGGCCGCGGCGAGCGCGAGCGCTTCGGCCCGGCCCAGCCCCGCGGCCGCGCCGGTGACGATCGCTGTCCTGCCGGTCAGGCTCACCGCGGAACCTCCTCATCGAGTCCTGGATCTGGCCTACAGTAGAATCTGTTCTCGTTCAGAGCAAGCCCCGGAGTAAACGGCGCTAACCGATGGTGAACAGCGCGTTCTTCGGACATCCCTTGATCGCATCAGAAACGCGTTCTAGCTGCCCTTCGGGCACCGCGCCGGGCCGGATGACGAGTTCTTCGTCGTCATCCAGGTCGAAGATGTCCGGCGCGAACCCCACGCACACCGCGTTCGCCTCGCAGAGCGACCGATCGACCCCGATCTCCATGCTTCCTCCGCCACGTGAGTCCTGGTACAACTAGAACAGGTTCTAGTGTAACGCCGGATCGAGGTGACGGGTGCGGATCGACTACACGCCGGAGCAGCAGGCCCTGGCGGCCGAGCTCCGGGAGTACTTCGCCGAGCTGATGACGCCCGAACGGCGGGCGGGCCTCCGCTCGGGCGGCGGCGAGTACGGCGATGGCGTGGCGTACAAGGAGATCGTGCGGCAGCTGGGCAAGGACGGCTGGCTCGCGCTGGGCTGGCCGCCCGAGTACGGCGGCCAGGGCCGGTCGATGCTCGACCAGCTGATCTTCACCGACGAAGCGGCCGTCGCCGGGGTGCCGGTGCCGTTCCTGACGGTGAACACCGTCGGCCCGACGATCATGCGCTACGGCACCGAAGACCAGAAGGCGTTCTACCTGCCCAAGATCGCCGCCGGCGAGCTGCACTTCTCGATCGGCTACTCCGAACCGGAGGCCGGCACCGACCTGGCGTCACTGCGGACGCGGGCCGAACGCGACGGCGACGAGTACGTCGTCACCGGCCAGAAGATGTGGACGAGCCTGATCGAGTACGCCGACTACGTCTGGCTCGCGGTCCGGACCGACCCGTCGGCGAAGAAACACCGAGGGCTGTCGATGCTCATCGTGCCGACGTCGGCCGAGGGGTTCTCCTGGACCAAGGTGCACACGGTCGCGGGTGCCGGGACGAGCGCGACCTACTACGACGGCGTGCGCGTGCCGGTGTCGGCCCGCGTGGCCGAGGAGAACGCGGGCTGGCCGCTGATCACCAATCAGCTCAACCACGAGCGCGTCGCGCTGACGTCGTCGGCGCCGATCCGCAAGGCGCTGGCGGACGTCCTGGAGTGGGCGAAGGAGACCGGCGCCATCGAGCAGGAGTGGGTGCGGCTGCACCTGGCGCGGGTGCACGCGGGCGCGGAGTACCTGAAGCTGCGGAACTGGCGGATCGCCTGGGCGGCCGCGGCCAGTGAGCTGGGGCCGGCGGAGGCGTCGGCGACGAAGGTGTTCGGCACGGAGTTCGCGATCGAGGCCTACCGGCTGCTGATGGAGGTGCTCGGTGCGGCCGCCGTCGTCCGCGAAGGCTCGCCGGGGGCGCTGCTGGCCGGGCGGATCGAGCGGCTGCACCGGTCGGCGCTGATCCTCACCTTCGGCGGCGGCACCAACGAGATCCAGCGGGACATGATCGCCGCCACCGCCCTCGGCCTGCCCGTCACGCGCTAGGAGCGACCATGGACTTCACCCCTTCCGAAGCGTCGGCCGACCTCGCCGCGCTGACCCGGCGGCTGCTCACCGACAAGGCCACCCACGACGCCCACGGCACCGGCGGCTTCGACCCGGTGGCGTGGACGGCGCTCGGCCAGGCCGGCGTGCTGGACGCGGCGCTGCCGTCGTCGCTCGGCGGCGGCGGGTTCGGGTTGCTGGAGCAGTGCGCGGTGCTGACGGAGATCGGCCGGGCGGTGGCGGCGGTCCCGTACCTGTCGTCGATCACGATGGCGGCGTCGGCGCTGGCGGAGTTCGGCACGCCCGAGCTGGTGGATCGCTGGGTGCTGCCGGTGCTGCGCGGCGAGCGGGTCCTGGCCGTGGCGCTGTCCGGCTTCACGGCGTCGGACGGCCGGGTGTCCGGCGCGCAGACAGCGGTGCCGTTCGGCGCGTTCGCGCACGGGTTCCTGGTCGCCGCACCGGACGAGGTCTTCCTGGTCGACGCGTCCGCGTCCGGCGTGACGGTGCGGCCGCAGCAGACGACCGACCACGCGGACGCCGGTCTTTTGGAGCTGTCCGACGTGCCGGGGGTGTCGCTGGGCGACATCGGCGAGTGGCTGCGCCTGCGCGGGACGGTCGGGGTGTGCGCGCAGCAGCTCGGCGTGGTCGAGCGCGCGTTGGAGCTGACCGCGGCGTACGCGGCCGAGCGGAAGCAGTTCGACCACGTGATCGGCGGGTTCCAGGCGGTCCGCCAGCGGCTGGCGGACGCGTACCTGGACGTCGAGGCGGTCCGGCTGACGACGCTGCAGGCGGCGTGGCAGCTGAGCTCGGACGTCCCGGCCGCTTCTGCAGTCGCGACGGCGAAGTTCTGGGCGGCGGAGGCGGGCCACCGGGTGGCCCACACAGCGGTCCACGTCCACGGCGGTGTCGGCATCGACGTCGACCACGTGGTGCACCGGTACTTCGCGGCGGCGAAACGCCTGGAGTTCCAGCTCGGCGCGGCGACGCACCAGCTCCTCGCCCTCGGCGACCTCCTCGCCGGGCCCCGCTAGCTCGCCGCGTGGGTCCAGAACTCCGTCATCAGCGGGGTGGGCTCGGGGCTGGTCAGCTCGACCTGGGTGAGCAGCACCGAGATCGTGCCCGTCGCCGGGGTCAGGTGCAGGGCCGTGCCCGCGCCGCCGATCCAGCCGTAGCGGCCCGGGACCTCCCAGGGTTCCTTCGCCTCGACGTCCACGGATCCGCCGTAGCCCCAGCCCTGGCCGTGCAGGAACGGCCGGGCCGCTTCGCACTGGGCCGGCGTCAGGTGGTCGGTCGTCATCCGGTGGACCGACTCCGGCGTCAGCAGGCGGTGGCCGCCCGCCGTGCCCTCGTCACGCAGGAACCTCGCGAACGCCAGCAGGTCGTCGGCCGTCGAAACGAGCCCGCCGGCCCCGGACGGGAACGGCGGCGGCGCGCTCCAGCGGCCCTCCGGCGAGTCGATCAGCCGCAGCCCCTCCTCGCCGCGGCGGTAGGCGCTGGTGAACCGGCCGAGCGCCGCCGTCGGCACGGTGAACGCCGTGTCGGCCATGCCGAGCGGCTCGAACAGCCGCTCCGCGAGGAACTCCGGCAGCGGACGGCCGGCGACCCGCGCGATCAGCACGCCCTGGAGGTCCGAGCCGGTGTCGTAGAGCCACGCCTCCCCCGGCTGGTGCAGCAGCGGCACCTGCGCCAGCGCCGCCAGCCACTCGTCCGGCGACAGCGCCCGCGGCGACGCGGCCGGGTGCCCCAGGACCTGGAGCAGCAGGTCGACCGCGGGCAACGACATGTCCTCGGCAAGGCCGTAGCCGCACCGGAAGGTGAGCAGGTCGGCCACCGTGATCGGGCGGGCGGCCGGCACGACGTCGTCGACCGGGCCGTCCGGGGTCCGGACGACAGTCGGCGTCGCCAGCTCAGGCAGCCACCGCGCGATCGGGTCGTCGAGGGTCAGCTCGCCGTCGTCGACCAGCAGCAGGACGGCCGCGGCGGTGATCGGCTTGGTCAGCGACGCCACGCGGAACAGCGAGTCCCGCGCCATCGGCACGGTGCCCTCGGCGTCGGCCGAGCCGGCGGCCGCGGCTTCGACCTGCTCGCCGCGGGCGACGAGCGCCACCGCGCCCGGCAGGTCGCCGAGGTGGCGGGCCAGCAGCTCGGTCAGCGAAGCCACGGTCAATCCTGGGGGTTGATGGCGCGCAGCCGGCGCGGGCCGGTGTCGGGCCGGGACGGCGGCGCGCCCAGCACCAGGCGGGCGTTGGCGACGAACGCGCCGTCCGGCGAGGCCAGGATCGGGTCCAGCACCAGCGACCGCACCTCCGGGTTGTCCTCGGCCAGCGCGGCCACGCGCAGCACCATGTCCTGCAGCGCGGCGAGGTCGGCCGGCTCGTCGCCGCGGTAGCCGGTGAGCAGCGGCGCTGTCCGCGGCTCGCGCAGCAGCGTCGCGGCATCGACGTCGGTGAGCGGCACGGCCCGGTAGGCCCGGTCGCCGAGCAGCGTGCTGACCAGGCCGGACAGCCCGAACGAGACGAGCGTGCCGAACGACGGGTCGTCCTGCAGCCCGATCACGCACGACAGGCCCTTGGGCGCCATCCGCTGGACGTACACCTCGTCGTCGCCGGAGACCTCGCGCAACGTCTCGTAGGCGGTGCGCACCGAGTCTTCGGAGGCCAGGTCGAGCCGGACGCCGGCCAGGTCGGGGCGCCCGCGCAGCCGCTCGTCGACCGCCTTGAGCGTCACCGGGTAGCCGAGCTCGCCCGCCGCCGCCACGGCTTCGTCCACAGTGGACACGATGCGGAACGGCACGACGTCGATGCCGTAGCAGTCCAGCAGCCGCACGACTTCGGCGTCCGAGAGCAACGTCGTCTTGCCACCGTCGGCTTCGAGGAGCTCGCGCACGATGCCCTGCGCCTGCTCGGTGTGGATCCCGGTCGGCCGGATCAGCGTGCCCTGCGGGCGCTGCCGCCACGCCGCGTACCGCACGACCCGCGCGAGGGCGTTCACCGCGCGTTCCGGGCTCGGGTACGACGGGATCGAGCCGCGCGTCGGGACGCCGTCTTTGGTCAGGACCGCGAGTTCGTCCGGCACGCCTTCGGCGGCGAGGAACGTCGAGACGATCGGCTTGCGCTGCCCCAGTTCGACGACGGTCTCGCGCAGGGCGCGCGCGTACGCGGTGCCGGGGATGGCGATCGGCGGCGCGAACACGACGACGAGCGCGTCGGTCTCCGGCGAGGTGAGGGCCTCGCGGACGGCCTTGGCGAACTCCTCCGGCGGCGCCTGCGGGCCGACGTCCACCGGGTCCGACGCCAGCCGCAGGCCCTGCATCCGCGCGGTGTCGGCGGCCAGCAGCCCGATCGCGCTGGAGTTGCCGACGATGCCGACCCGCGGCCCGGCGGGCAGCGGCTGGTGGGCGAACACGAGCGCGGTGTCGAACAGCTGCGCCAGCGACTCGACCCGCACGACCCCGGCGTGCTCGAACAGCGCCTGGACGCTGGCCTCGTCGATCTCCGTCGACGTCGCGGCCAGCTGCGGCCGGACCGCGTGCCGCCCGGACTTGACCGCGACGATCGGCTTCGTCCGCGCGAGCCGCCGGGCCAGCCGCGCGAACTTGCGCGGGTTGCCGAACGACTCGAGGTACAGCAACACGAGGTCGGTGTCCGGATCGGTTTCCCAGTACTGGAGCAGGTCGTTGCCGGAGACGTCAGCACGGTTGCCGGCCGAGACGAACGTCGAGAGCCCGAGCCCGCGCGCTTCGGCGTCGGCGAGGATCGCGGTGCCGAGCGCGCCCGACTGGCAGAAGAAGCCGGTGCGCCCGCGGCCGGGCAGCCGCGGCGCGAGGGTGGCGTTGAGCCGGACCCCGGGTGCGGTGTTGAGGACGCCGAGCGCGTTCGGGCCGACCACGCGCATGCCGTGCGCCCGCGCCTCGCCGACCAGCCGCAGTTCGGCGTGCAGGCCGTGCGGCCCGGCTTCGGCGAACCCGCTGGACAGGATCAGCAGCGTCTTCACGCCCTTGGCCAGGCAAGCGTCCAAAACGGACTCGACGGACTCGGCGGGCACCGCGACGACGGCCAGGTCGACCGGGTCCGGGATGTCCAGCACGGACGGGTAAGCGCGGACGCCGCGGACCGAGCGGTGCTCCGCGTTGACCGGGTAGACGGTGCCGGTGAACGCGGCGACCAGCAGGTTCGCGAAGGCGACGTGGCCGACCTTGCCCGGTTCGCTGGACGCGCCGATCACCGCGACCGACGTCGGGTGCAGGAGGTTGTGCACGCTGCGGGCCTCGGCCGCCTGCTCACGCGACCGCGCGACGGCGAGCGACTCCTCGGTCGCGTCGATGTCGAACTCCAGGTGCAGCACGCCTTCCTCGAATTCGCGGCTGACCTGGTACCCGGCGTCCCGGAAGACTCGCACCATGGCGGAGTTCTCGGCGAGCACCTCGGCGACGAACCGGCGCAGCCCGCATTCCGACGCGGCCGCGGCGAGGTGTTCGAGCAGGATCGAGCCGAGCCCCCGGCCCTGGTGGGCGTCGCTGACGACGAAGGCGACCTCCGCGGACGGCCCGTGGTCGAGCCGTTCGTACCGCCCGACGGCGACGATGTCGTCTCCCAGGAACGCGGCGAACGCGACCCGGTCGTGGTGGTCGACGGTCGAGAAGCGCTTCAGGTCCCGCTCGGGGATCCGCGGGTAGGCGCCGAAGTAGCGGAAGTAGCGGGTGCGTTCGGAGAGCTTCGCGTGGAAGGCGACGAGGCCGTCGGCGTCGGTGGGCACGACCGGGCGCAGGTGGACGGTCCCGCCGTCGGACAGCACGACGTCGGCTTCCCAGTCGCGGGGGTAGTCGAAGGGATCCCGTCCGGCCATGGTCAGTCCCTGGGGTCGTCCGGATCGAGGCCGTGCAGCGGGAAGACGGCGCGGCGGGTGTCCCGGACGGCGATGTCGACCGGGTCGTCCGCGCCGTCGCCCCACGGCTTGAACCCGGTGTCGCGGTCGTCGGACATGGAGTGCGGAAGCTCGGCGTGCGGAGCTGCCTTGGTGACGGCGCCGACCCACCCCGGCGGCAGCGGCGTCGCCGGGTCGACGTCCCGGTCGAGGACGGTGGCGATCAGGTGCGTCCAGGACCGCGGAACAACCCGGATCAGCTGGTAGCCGCCCCCGCCGACGGCGATCCACTTCCCGCCGGCGTAGGTCTCGGCGAGATCGCGGAGGGTGGCGTAGATGGTGCGGTGGCCGTCGACGCTGAGCGAGAGGTCGGCCAAGGGGTCTTCTTCGTGCGAGTCGACCCCGCACTGGGTGAACAGCAGCTGCGGTTCGAAGTCGGCGAGCAGGGACGGGACGACGGCGTGGAAGGCCCGCAGCCACCCGGGGTCCTTGGTGCGCGGCGGCAGCGGGACGTTGACGGAGGTGCCGTCGGCCTTCCCGCGGCCGGTCTCGGCGGAGTAGCCGGTGCCGGGCCAGAGCGTGAAGGGGTGCTGGTGCATCGAGATGGTGAGCACGCGCGGATCGTCGTAGAAGGCGGCCTGGACGCCGTCACCGTGGTGGACGTCGGTGTCGATGTAGGCGATCCGGTCGAAGCCGTGGTCGAGCAGCCAGGAGATGGCGACGGCGCAGTCGTTGTAGACGCAGAACCCGGCGGCGTGGTCCCGCATGGCGTGGTGCAGGCCCCCGGCGATGTTGACGGCCCTTCGTGCTTCACCTTCGGCGACCTTGCGCGCGGCGAGCAGCGTGGAGCCGACCACGAGCGAGGAGGCGTCGTGCATGTCGGAGAAGACGGGGTTGTCGGAGGTGCCCAGCCCATGCCCGACATCCCACCCGACGAGCGGAGCATCCCGCACGGCGGCGAGGTATTCGGGAGCGTGGATCCGGAGGAGTTCTTCGTCCCCGGCTCCGGTGGGGACGAGCAGTTCGACGTCCTGGAGCACGCCGAGTTCGGTGGCCAGCCGGACGGTGAGCTCCAGCCGGACGGGATTGAACGGGTGATCCCCGCCGAGGTCATAACCCAGCAAGGCCCGATCCCAAACAACGGCCGGCGACATGCGGTCGACTCTAGTGCCGATCGGCCGGACACGTGGAGTGGAGAGGTCGGGTGGGTGTGCGCGGGCCCGGGTGGGGATGTGGCCGGGCCGGGTGAGCACGGGCCGGCTCGGGCTGTGCGAGCGTCCCCGGAACTCGCGTGATCGAGACCGGAGCCGGCGTGAGTGGAGCCGGAATTCGCGAGTTCCGGCTCTGGTCACGCGAGTTCCGGCTCTGGTCACGCGAGATCGGGCTCTGGTCACGCGAGATCGGGCTTTGGTCACGCGAGATCGGCGGTGCAGAGCTCCAGGGCGGGGGCCGTGACCTTCCGGGTGCGGCGGGCCGCGGCTTGGCTCGATTGGGGCGCGGCAGCACGGCCGGGCGGGCTCCCACCTGGGTCGGGCGGCCGCAGCCCGGGTCAGCACAGGGCGGCCCCGGCGCGCGGGCTCGGCTCGGCTCGGGGCGGGTCAGCCCGGCAGGGTGCCCGTCGCTGCGGGGCGGTCCGGGTCTCGGGACCAGTGGGACCACGAGCCCGCGTACAGGCCCGCTCCCGGGTGGCCCGCCAGCTCCAGGGCCAGGATCACCGAGCTGGCCGTCACCCCTGAGCCGCAGTACGCGCCGACCGGCTCGCCCGGGCGTAGGCCCAACCCTGCGAACCTCTCTGCCAGCTCGGCCGCGGGTCGCCAGCGGCCGTTGGCGGCTGTGTGCTCCGCGAACGGGGCGTTCACCGCTCCGGGGATGTGGCCTGCCCGGGGGTCCACCGGCTCCGTCTCGCCCGCGTACCTCGGCGTGGCCCGGGCGTCCAGCAGCAGGCCGTCGCGGGCCAGCGCTGCTGCTTCGTCCGCGTCCAGGACCGGCATCCCTCCCGGGTGGGCCGTGAGGTCCCCCGGCTCCGGGTGCACCTCCTCCGTGCTCACCGGGTGCCCCTCGGCCGTCCACGCCGCGTAACCGCCGTCGAGGACCGCCACCTCTTCGTGGCCCGCCCAGCGCAGGAGCCACCAGGCGCGCGCCGCCACCGAGCCGTCCGCGTCGTCGTAGGCCACCACCGGGATGCCCTCCCGGATGCCGGCCGCGCGCAGGCCGCGCTGCAGATCCGCCGGGTCGGGCAGGGGGTGACGGCCGCCCTCGCCCGGCCGGCCCGCCAGCACCCTGTCGAGGTCGGTGAACACCGCTCCGGGCACGTGCCCCTCGCGGTAGGAGTCGGCGCCGGGCGGACCGGCGAGCCGCCAGCGGACGTCGAGGACCACGGGGCGGTCCCCGGCCGGGCCGGCCAGCGCGGCGGCGAGGTCGGTGGTGCTGATCAGCGGACGCATGCCTCCCATCTTCCAGCGGCCGCCCGCCCGGCCGCGCCGGGGTGCGGACATCTCCCCCACCGGCGAGTTGTCGCCGATCCAGGCAAAGCGGGCCGTCCCGCGCCCGGTGCGGAACCGTGGCCGCGAAGTCTTCGGCCGTGGCTGTGGCCGGATCGGTGACCGTCGGCGCTGTACCCCCGAGGGCCGCCGCCACTGCCGGGGTCAACGACTACGATGAGCAACGCGGACGAAGGGGACAGCGTGAACGATCTCATCGACACCACCGAGATGTACTTGCGTACCATTTACGAGCTCGAAGAAGAAGGTGTCGTTCCGCTGCGCGCCCGCATCGCCGAGCGCCTGCAGCAGAGCGGCCCGACCGTGAGCCAGACCGTCGCCCGGATGGAGCGTGACGGGCTGGTCGTGGTCGCCGACGACCGGCACCTGCAGCTGACCGACCACGGCCGGGAACTGGCCATCGCCGTCATGCGCAAGCACCGCCTCGCCGAACGCCTCCTCGTCGACGTGATCGGGCTCGAGTGGGAGCACGTGCACAACGAGGCGTGCCGGTGGGAGCACGTGATGAGCGAGGCCGTCGAGCGCAAGCTGGTCAAGCTGCTCGACCACCCGACCACCTCCCCGTACGGCAACCCGATCCCCGGCCTCGACAAGCTGGGCGACGGCGAACCGGCGCCGCCCGCCGAGGCCGACCTGGTCCGGCTCGACGAGTTCGCCCGCACCGGCGGCGGCCGCGTCGAGATCCGGCGCATCGCCGAGCACGTCCAGCTGGACGAGTCGCTGATGACCGAGCTCAAGTCCGTCGGCATCGTGCCGGGCGGCACGGTCACCGTCGGCAAGGCCAACGGCGGCACCATCGAGGTCACCGGCGGGGACACCACCGCCCAGGTCGCCAGCTCCGCGCTGCACGCCGTCCTGGCGCAGGCCCGATGAGCCCCGCTTCGGAGGCCGTGGCGGCGTTCCGCACGGTCCACGGCAAGGCGCCGGCCGGCGTCTGGTCGGCCCCGGGCCGCGTCAACCTGATCGGCGAGCACACCGACTACAACGACGGCTTCGTGCTGCCGTTCGCCCTGCCGCACCGGCTGGCCGTGGCGGCGTCGCCCCGCGAGGACGGCATCCTGTCCGTCGCCACCCTCGGCGACGACGGCCAGCTCCAGCGCTCCGGCGAGCTCGAGATCGCCGACCTGGCGCCGGGCTCGGTCGAGGGGTGGGCCGCGTACCCGGCCGGCGTCGCGTGGGTGCTGCGCGACCAGGGCTTCGCGAACGGGGCCGACCTGGTCATCGCCGGGGACGTGCCGTCGGGGGCGGGCCTGTCCTCCTCCCACGCGCTCGAGTGCGCGGTGTCGCTGGCGCTGCTCGGCCTGGCCGGCCTGGAGATCGACGGCAGCCGGGACGACGTCCCGACGCGGCCGGAGATCGCGCGGTGGGTGCAGCGGTCGGAGAACGACTTCGTCGGCGCGCCCACCGGCCTGCTCGACCAGACGGCGTCCCTCTGCTGCACCGAGTCCCACGTGCTGTTCCTCGACGTCCGGTCCGGTGAGCAGGAGCAGGTTCCGTTCGGCCTCGCCGAGGCCGGGCTGCAGGTGCTGATCATGGACACGCGCACCAAGCACTCGCACGCCGAAGGCGGCTACGGCGAGCGCCGCCGCGGCACCGAACGGGCGGCCGAGCTGCTCGGGGTGAAGGCGCTGCGCGACGTCACCGTCGAAGGCCTCGCCGACGCCCTCGACCGGCTGCCGGAGGACTTGGCGCCGCTGGTGCGGCACGTCGTCACCGAGAACCAGCGCGTGCTCGAGACGGTCGAGCTGTTGCGCGCCGGCCGGCTGGCCGACATCGGGCCGTACCTGGACGCCTCGCACGTCAGCATGCGCGACGACTACCGGATCTCCACGGCCGAGCTGGACCTCGCGGTCGACTCGGCCCGGGCGGCCGGCGCGCTCGGCTCGCGGATGACCGGCGGCGGCTTCGGCGGCTCGGCGATCGCGCTGGTTCGCGACGCCGACCTGGAGCGGGTCAAGGAGGCCGTCGAGGCGGCCTACGAAAAGGCCGGTTACCGGCGGCCGCGCATGTTCACGGCGGTGCCCTCGCGCGGCGCCGGCCGCGACGAGCTCTGACACCGCGCGGGTCTGCCGGGGGCAACCCCCGCGCGGACCCGCACGTCGGCCAGGGGGAAGACTGTGGGGCACAGTCACCCTCGGCAGGAAGGCCTGGATGTGTCGGAGCAGAGCAACGCCCTGAAGCTGGTCGTGACGGGCGGAGCCGGGTACGTCGGAAGTGTCTGCGCCGCCCGGCTGGTCGAGGCCGGGCACCAGGTCACGGTCGTCGACGACCTGTCCACCGGGCACGCCGACGCCGTCCACCCGGACGCACGGTTCATCGAAGGCGACGCCGCCGAGGTGGCGGGCAGCCTGCTGCGCGAGGGCTTCGACGGCGTGCTGCACTTCGCGGCGAAGTCGCTGGTCGGCGAGTCGATGACGGAGCCGGCGAAGTACTGGGAAGGCAACGTCGTCACCTCCCTGCGGCTGCTCGAAGCCATGCAGGAGCACGGCACGCCGCGGCTGGTGTTCTCCTCGACGGCGGCGACCTACGGCGAGCCGGAGCAGTCGCCGATCCCGGAGACGGCGCCGACCCGGCCGACCAACACCTACGGCGCCACGAAGCTCGCCATCGACGCCGCGATCACCAGCTTCGCCGCGGCGCACGGCCTGGCGGCGGTGAGCCTGCGGTACTTCAACGTCGCGGGGGCGTACGGCGCCTTCGGCGAGCGCCACACCACGGAAACCCATCTCATTCCTCTCGTTCTGCAGGTCGCTTCGGGCGACCGCGAGCGCATCCAGATCTACGGCGACGACTACCCGACGCCGGACCACACGGCGGTGCGCGACTACATCCACGTGGTGGACCTCGCGGATGCGCACCTGCTGGCGCTGAAGCACGCCACCGCGGGCGAGCACCGGATCTACAACCTGGGCAATGGCACCGGGTTCTCCGTTCTCGAGGTGATCGAGGCCTGTCGTGCGGTGACCGGCCACCCGGTGCCGGCCGCGGTGGCTCCGCGGCGGGCGGGTGACCCGTCGGTTCTCGTGGCGGCCAGTGACCGGGCGCGTGAAGAGCTGGGGTGGAAGCCCGAGCGGACCGAGCTGGCCGAGATCGTTCGGGACGCCTGGGAATTCACTCAGGCGCGGCGGGGCTGACCTCGGGCTCGGTGGCCGGGACGCTGCGTCCCGGCCCGGGAGGCGGCCGGTTGCGTGGGTCGGTGACGGTTCTCGTGGCCACCGGCGACCCGCCAGGCGGGACCCCGACTGGAAGCGGGCCCGGCCAGCGGGCTGGGGTCGTGCTGGCGAAGGGGAAGCCGGAATTGGCCGGTGGGCCGGGGAACGGCGGCCGGTGGCGTGGGTGGGCGACGGTTCTCGTAACGCCAGTGAGCTGATCGGCCGGCCGCGGCGGGCCCCGGTGCGTGCGCTCACGCTGCCTGGCCTGCGTCGAAGTCCGCCGGCTCCAGGCCGAAGCCCACCAAGGGGCCGGCCGCTGCTGCGGCCAGGCCGCGGATCACTTCCGGGGGCGTTCCGCTGTCCAGCACCCTTCTCAGCAGCGATGCAAGGACGTGGCCCGGTGCTGCTTCCAGGGCGTTGTCCAGGGCCATGCCCGCGAATGCTCCGTCGCCGCGGAGGTAGGCCGTGAAGCCCAGGAGGGCCGCCGGTTCTGCTCTGTGCGGGGGTGGGAGTTCGCGGACCATCGTCAACCAGAGGCGCTCGGCCTCCCGGGCCGATGCGTTGCCCGGCGGTACCGCCATCGCCAGGCACACGTCGCGGATTTCCGGCAGCCGCAACGCATTTGCCAGCGAGACCGCCTCCTCGTCCGTCAACGGCCCTTCGTCTCGGCGCTGGCGCAAGAACGCCTCCCGGACCACCGAGGCCGCGTCGTCGACCCTTGTCGGCTCCGGCCGCGGTGCGGATGTCAAGCGGGACAAGCGGTCCGCGCGGCGGGCGAGCGCCTCCGGGGACCTCGGGGCCAGCAGCCCCTCGAGCTCCTCGCGGCTGTCGAACGCCACCGTGCCACGCTCGGTCGCGGCCGCCGCCACGATCGTTGTGCTCGGGTCCGGCAATGCGCCGGCGCATTCTTCGGTGCGGTAACACGCCCAGGGCGCGCCCGCGGTGATCTCGGGCGCCCACAGGGCGTGCAGCACCGGGAGGCCGGCGTCCCCCAGTGCCCGCTCCAGTTCGTCGATGAAACCCTTGTGCGGCGGCGGTTCTCCGGGACTTCGCGCGCCGCCGACGATCGCCAGGGTCACGCCGATGTGGTGGCCTACCGTGAACCGGGGAGCCATCGCCTGTGCCTGGTGGGCCCGGTGCTCGCGGCTGGGCAGATCACCGCGCAGCACCAGGCCCGGCCGGTGGCCCGGGTACCGGTGGCCGAGCAGGACCACGGATTCCTCGGGGCGGAAGCCGATCAGGTACGGGAGTGCGGCCAGCAGTTGCGCGGGGTTCCGGAGGTCGGCCGGGGTGGTTGCGGTCATGCCTCCACGATGGGACAGGACAGCGGCGAATGGGGCGGTGGCGGGAAATCTGTGGATGGCGGGGGCCGATGTGGACGGAAACCGCCCGGCGGCGGCCGGGCGGGCGGTTCCTGTCGGTGGGGCGGGCTATGCTGCCCGGCCCCACCGGCCGGACAGGTTCAGCCGCAGTGCTCGAACCCGCTCTCGTAGGTGTTGGCGCCCACCGAGCCGCCCCACTTCACGCAGGTCGCGTCGGCGGTCTTCTTGACCGGCCCGGCGTAGTAGGTGAAGCTGCCGGAATCGGTCGCCCGGGCCGAACCCTGGACCTCGAGGAACGCCGAGACGTCGCTGGCCGTGCCGAGCGAGGTGGCCTTCAGCGTGGTCACGCAGTTCGCCTTGGTGGCCGCGTTGTACAGCAGGTAGGCCGTGCCCGAGGAGTTGGCCAGCGCCTGCTGGTCCACCACGTCGAAGCCGTCACCGCACACCTCTTCGGCCGAGTACGGGTTGCCACCGCAGCCGTTCTTGCTCGTGAAGTTGGTGTGGCCGTAGTACGCCACGGCGACGCCGTTCAGCTTGGCCTTCTGCACCACGCCGTCCAGGCGCTCTTCGAAGTGCAGGTGCGGGCCGGTGACGCCGCCGGTCGCGCCCGCCTTGCCGATCTGCTTGCCGCCCACGACCGACTGCCCGACGGAGACCTCCTGGGCCGACAGGTGCGCGTAGCGGGTCTTCCAGCCGCCACCGTGGTCCAGCTCGACCCACTTGCCGTAGCTCGTGCTGCCTTCGTCGGCCACCCGGGTCACCGTGCCCGACGCCGCGGCGAGCACCGGCATGCCGGTGATGCCGTCCTTCTGGAAGTCGACCGAGTACGCCGGGCTGTGGCCGCTGAACGTCGCGGCGGTCACGGTGACGCCGCACTTGAACGGCACCTGGAAGTTGGGCGCGGCCGACGCCGTCGTCTGGCCGGCGAGGGAGAAGCCGAGCGCGGGCAGCGCCGCGGCGGCGGCGATCAGGGCGAGCCGTCGCAACCGGGACATGGGGAACCTCCTGCACAAACGGAACAAGTTGACCCCACGAAGGGAAGTCCCCGCCGGTACATTTTCCGTACAAGCACCCGCGGAGGACTGCCGGAATGACGACTCGACCAGCCACGTTTCCCCGGGCTCAGGGCTGGTTGCGCTGGGCGCTCGTCGCCGTGCCGATGGCCGCCGCGATGCCCCGCGCGGACCTGCGGGCCTGGTTGCTGATCGGGTTCACCCTCGTGCTGTCGATCCCGTTGCTGTGGATCCACGAAGCCCGCGTCCGGCCGCTGATGGCGGTGCTGCCCCTCGCCGTGATCGCGAGCACCGGCGCACTCTGGGTCCTCCTGCCGAGCAGCTGGGTGTCGGTCGCGATGTTCAGCACCACGTTCTTCGTGGTGCTGCGGCAATCCACGGTGCCGATCGTGCTGGCCGTCGGGCTCGACGTCGCGGCGATCACGGCCGGGGCGACCCGCTACCACGTCTGGGAAGGCGCGCTGTCGACGTACGCGGTCCTCGCCGTGGTCGTGCTGATGGGCCTGAACCGGCGGGCCCGCCTCGCCCGCATCGAGCAGACCGAACTGGCGCTGGCCCGCGCGCAGACCGCCAACGAAGAGCACGCCCGCGCGGCCGCGCTCGCCGAACGCGCCCGCATCGCCCGCGAACTGCACGACGTCCTGGCGCATTCGCTGGCCGGGCTCTCGCTGAACCTGCAGGGCGCCCGGCTGATGCTGGTGCGCGACGGCGCGAGCCCGGACGCCGTCGCCCAGATCGAACGGGCCCAGCAGCTGGCGGCCGACGGACTGGCCGAGGCCCGGAAGGCGGTGGCCGCGCTGCGGGAGGACGCCGTTCCGGCCGAACGCGCGATCGCGGACCTGCTCGCCGCGTACCGGCTGGACAGCGGCGCCCGGGCGGACCTCGCGGTCGAAGGCCGGCCCCGCGAGCTCGACCCGGCCGTCGGCACCGCGCTGGTCCGCGCGGTGCAGGAAGCACTGGCCAACACGCGCAAGCACGCGCCGCAGGCCGAAGTGGACGTCACGCTCGGCTACGCCGACGGGTCGGTGGAGCTGACCGTGGCCGACCGGCAGGGCAGGCGGCCGCCGGATGCGACGGCGGCAGGCTACGGTTTGCGCGGGATGGGCGAGCGGGTCGCGCTGCTCGACGGGCACCTGGAGAGCGGGCCGGGGGAGGACGGATGGCGGATTCACCTGACGGTGCCGGCGTGACGCTGCGCGTCGTGCTGGCCGACGACCAGGCGGTGGTCCGGGAAGGCCTGGTCACGCTGCTCGGGCTGCTGCCCGGGGTCGAGGTGGTCGGCGCCGCCGCCGACGGGCTGGCCGCGCTCGACCTGGTCGCCGAGCACCACCCCGACGTCGTGCTGGTGGACCTGCGGATGCCGCGCTGCGACGGCGTCGAGACCACCGAACGGATCCGGGCCGGGCACCCGGACACCGAGGTCGTCGTGCTCACCACGTACGCCGACGACGAGTCGCTGCTCGCCGCGCTGCGGGCCGGCGCCCGGGGGTTCCTGACCAAGGACGCCGACGCCGAGTCCATCGCGCGGGCACTGCGCTCGGCGGCCGCCGGCCAGTCCACAGTGGACGGGGAGCTGCAGCGACGGCTCGTCGAAGCCGCCGCCCGCAGCACGCCACCACGCGTCAAGGAGGCCGAAGGCCTGACCGCCCGCGAAACCGAGGTGCTGCGGCTGATCGCGGCGGGCCTGTCGAACACCGAGATCGCCCGTACCCTGGTGGTGAGCGAGGCGACCGTGAAGACCCACGTGAACCACTTGTTCGCCAAGGCCGGGCTGCGCGACCGCGCGCAGGCGGTCGCGTTCGCCTACCGGACGGGCATCGCCGGCTGATCCCTCACGGCGCGGGCAGGATGTTCGCGTTGTGGTGGAACACGTTCCGCGGGTCGTACGCGGCCTTGATCCGGGCCAGCCGCGCGTACTTCTCCGGGCCGTACGACGCCTTGACGCGGTCGGCTTCGTACTCGGCCATGAAGTTGACGTAGCCCGCCGGGTTGGCCGAGAACGGCACCAGCGCCTCCCAGAACTCACGCACCCAGGCCCGGTCGGCGGCGTACGGTTCCGGCTCGGCGGCGATCGCGGCGATGTTCACGGCCAGGCACGTCCGTCGCGCACCGCCGAAGGCCGTGCTGTCGTCGGCGGCCTCGGCGAACGCCCCGCGCAGCGCGAAGATCGGCATGATCGACATCGGCGAGCTCTTGCGCGGCAGGAAGTCCGCGATCACCTCGATGACCTCGTCGGTCAGCGCGTCGGCGAAGGCGGCTTTCTCGTAGCCGAGGATGCCCCACGGCGCGGCGCCGTCGATCATCCGCTGCAGTTCGACGTACGGGATCGGCGAGACGAACTCGAAAAGCGGCGCCGGTCCCGAGCGCGCGGCCCGGATCGCCTCGGCGTGCTGCTCCTCCCCCGAGAACCCGGCGATCAGCAGGGCGTAGCCGGGCCGGAAGTGGTGGGCCTCGGGCACGAACGGCGCCGGCGGCGCGTTGAGACCGGCAACGAGCACCCCCATCTCCTCGGGCAGGGTGTCGAGCACGGTCCGGGCCTGCCGCAGCGCGGCCACGCCGTCTTCGAGGCCCCAGAAGAACAGTCCCAGGTGGACGATCGGGCCGACCGGGTGCAGCCGGAACTCGAACTCGGTGACGACGCCGAAGTTGCCGCCCCCACCGTGCAGGGCCCAGAACAGGTCGGCGTGCTCCTCCGCCGAGGCACGCAGGATGTCGCCGTCGGCGGTGACGACCTCGGCCGAGAGCAGGTTGTCGCAGGAGAGGCCGTGTTTGCCGGTGAGCCAGCCGAAGCCGCCGCCGAGGGTGAGGCCGCCGACACCGGTGTGGCTGACCGTGCCGCCCGGCACCGCGAGCGCGTACGCCTGCGTCGCGGCGTCCAGCTGGGCCCAGGTCGTCCCGCCGCCGCAGCGCGCGGTCCGGCCCTCCGGGTCGACGGTGATCGCCTGGAGGGAGCTCAGATCGAGGCAGAGGCCGCCGTCGACGACCGCGGCTCCGCCGAAGTTGTGCCCGCCACCCCGCACCGAGACGTCGAGGCCGGCTTCGCGCGCGTACGCCAGCGCTGCCGCCACGTCCTCGGCGCGGGCCGGTCGCACCACCACCGCGGGGCGGCGGTCGATCTCCCCGTTCCACACCGACCGGGCGACGTCGTAGCCCGGGTCACCGTCCGTGAGCACCGTTCCGGACAGCCGGGGGCGCAGGCTCTCGACGGTGGGTTTGGCGGTCGAGGTCATGGCGGGCTCCTCTCGTGGGTGCCGATAAGTCGCCTGACCTGCGACGATCGTTACATTCGACGACCTTCGGCGCGCACCAGCCGCTGCGTGAACCCGGCTTCGACCAGCCTGCCGAACGCCCGCTCGACGCCGGGGGGAACACGCTGCGGAATCGCGAAGCCCCGCTCGGCGTACTCGGTGATCCGCTGGGTCTCGCCGACGAGCATGCCGATCACGCGCTCGGCGTCTTCTTCCCCGCTGACGTGGTCCTCGAACGAGGCTGCCTTCGACGCGCACACCAGGTCGACGCCGGGCCAGAGCCGCTTGGCGGTCGCGTAGGCACGGCGTTGCTGGTACGGCCGCGTCACCAGCGTCACCGACCGGATCCCCCGGCCGGCCAGCAGCCGGCGGGTGAACACGATGTTCTCCCCGGTGTTCCGGGCCTCGGGTTCGACCAGGATCGCGTCGTCCGGGACGCCCAGCTCCAGGGCGATTTCGCGGTAGTGGACCGCTTCGCCGCGCGGGAAGCGGTCCACCGTCGTCGGGGCGTTGGCGCCGGTGAAGACGACCAGCGGGAAGCACCCGGCGTGGAACAGCTCCGCCGCGTGCACGGCCACGCCGGGATCACGGCTGCCGAGCCCGATCCCGGCGTCCGACCGCCGCGGCGCGTGCCGCAGGTCGTGGTAGTCCCACAACGTGCGGACGTCGGCCCGGAGGCGCTCCGGCAGCATCAGCCGAACGCGGCCCGCAGCGCCGGCTTGCCGCCCGTGACCGGGAGCGTGACCGACGTCCTCGTCAGGTCGAGCGCGAGCCCGGCGCCCGGCTTCGGCCGCAGCGTGTAGTCGTGGTCGCTGGAGGCGACCAGGACCTCCAGCCGGTGGCCCGCCGCGAGGATGTAGTCCTTCGGCATCAGGTCGACGCCGATCCGGTAGGTCTGCCCCGGCGTGATCGGCTCGGTGCGGGCCGGCGACGTGCGGTTCTGCGGGTCGGTCCAGCCGCGGCTGATCACGTGCGAGGTGCCGTCGGGGGCGCGGTCGAGCAGGATCGCCGAGACGTTCGCCGCGGGCCGGTCGAACGCCAGGGCCAGGTCGGCGCGGGCCGTGCCGGAGAGGCGTACGGCCTGCTTCGCCGCCGGAGTCGCGTACAGCAGCCGGTTGCCGGAGGAGGGGAGGCCGGCCAGCTGCTCGATCGTCTTGGACGAGTCGTCGGCGAGGGTTTCGACCGCCGCCGTGCCCGGGACCGGGTTGCGCGTGTCGATCGTGCCCTTCGAGCGGCCGCCGGGCCACGGGTACACGCGGACGTCGGCGGTGCCCGGCGCCGGCCAGTCGGCCTCGTCGGCCCACGACTTGTCCTCGCGCTGGATCGTCGCCTTCGGTTCGTTCTGGATGCCGTTGTCGATGCCGTAGAGGTAGTGCGACATCCACTTGTTCAGGGTCGCGAGCCAGACGTCGCGGCGCAGCGAGTACGGGTCGGCGTGCCCGGACTGGTGCAGCCAGATCTTGTGCTCGACGCCGCGGGCCTTGAGCGCCTCGTACCAGGGCGCGACCTGGTCGGTCTTGACGTTCCAGTCGTTGAGACCGTGCACCGCGAGCACCGACGCGCGCACCTTGCCGACGTCGTTGCGGTAGTTGCGGACGTCCCAGAACGGCGTGTAGTCGCCGGTGACCCGGTCCTGGTCGCGGGTCAGCCCGTCGATCACCGGGCGGCAGACCTGCCGGTCCGCGCGCGTGTAGACGTACTCGGCGAGCACGTCGGCGTCCTCGCCCTGGTACCCGCCGGCCGCGACGACCGCGCCGTCGTTGCGGTAGTACTCGTACCAGTTGGAGATGGCGGCGATCGGCACGATCGTCTCGAGGCCTTCGACGCCGGTGCTCGCCACGGCGTTGGGCAGTGTGCCGTTGTAGGAGACGCCCATCATGCCGGTCTTGCCCGTCGTCCAGTCCGCCTTCGCCGCGGCGCCGTTCGCGTCCTTCGCGGTGGTGCGGCCGTTGAGCCAGTCGACGACCGAGCGGGCGCCGATCGTCTCGTTGACGTCACCGGTGGTCGGGCAGCCGGTCGAGAGGCCGGTGCCGAGCGATTCGCCGTAGACGACGGCGAACCCGCGCGCGGTGAAGTAGTCCTGGTAGCGCCAGTTGATCGGGGTGGCCGGGCCCACGCCGTGCGCGGCGACGCGCGGACCGGCCGGGCCGCGGGCGTACCCCGGCGCGGACAGCTCGACGTCGACGTCGTGGTTGGCGACGTCGTTGCCGCCGGCGTAGTACGGGCTGGCTTGGTAGACGACGGGGACCTTCAGGCCCTGCTGGGTGGCGCGCGGGCGCACGACCTGGGCGTGCACGAGGTCGTCGGCGCCGTCGTGGTCGCTGTCGACGGGCGCGGTGACCCAGACGTCTTCGCGGACGACGTCGGCGGGGTCGAACACCGGTTGCGCCTGGCCGCCGGTGAAGACCGGGGCCGGTGGCGCGGCTTCGGCGACGCCCGCGGTCAGCGGCAGTGCGAGGACGGCGGCGAGCAGGACTGCGGCTTTCACTCAAACCCCCAAGCCGGGCGAAGCGGACGACTGAAGACACTTCCGGTCCGCCCGCGGGGGTGTCAAGAGACTAACGTCGGAGGCATGCCGACCGTCGAAGCGCCGATCACCGCCGTGACCGTCTACCCGCAGCAGGCGCGGATCACCCGCCGGGGCAAGGCTCCGCTCGACGGCGGGCCGCGCCTGGAGTTCGCCGGGCTGCCCCCGGCGCTCGACCCGGGCTCGGTGCGCGTCACCGGCACCGGGCCCGCGCTGATCACCGGCGTCGACGTGCGCACCGAGTGGCACGCCGAACCCGCCGACCCGGCGTTGCAGGAGCTCGTCGAGCAACGGCGGGCCGGGCAAGCCACGCTCGACGGCGTCCTGGACGACGAAGCGGCCGAAACGATGAAGGTCGATCTGCTGACTTCGCTCGCGAAGCGCAGCGGCGGCAGCTTCGCGAAGGCGCTGGCCGCCGGCACCGCCGAACCTTCGCGCGTCGCAGAGGTCACGGACGCGCTGAGTTCGCGGCTGGCCTCCGCGTTGAAGGCGCGCCGGGTGCTGAGCGAGCGGATCACGCGGTTGCGCGAGGACCTCGCCGCGCTCGACCGGCGGATCGAGGCGCAGGGTGCGCAGACCGGGCGGGACAGCACGGCGGTGACCGTCGAGCTGGAGATCTCGGACACCACCGCGGAAGCCGAGCTGGAACTGTCCTATGTGGTCCCCGGGGCGAGCTGGGAGCCGGGCTACGACATCCGGGTGCGCGGCACCGACGTCACCGTGGTCTCGTACGGGCTCGTCAGCCAGTACACCGGCGAGGACTGGCCGGAGTGCGAGCTGGCGCTGTCGACGGCCCGGCCCGCGGTGTCGGTGGTGGTGCCGGAACTGCAGCCGTGGTACCTGGACCGCGTGCACCCGGCGCCGGACGGCCCGTACCGGCCCCTTTCGGCGAGTGCCGCCGCCGAAGGCGCGGGGATGGCGCGGTTCGCGGCGGCAGCGGCTCCGGCGATGGCGCCGAAACTGGCGTCGGTCGAGCAGGGCACGACAGCGGTCACCTACCGGCCTGCGCGGCCGGTCGCGGTGCCGTCCGGGGTTTCCGGCCACCGGACCACGTTGGCGCAGCTTTCGCTGACGGCTTCGCTCGGGTACGTCACGGCGCCGGTACTGGCGGAGGAGGCGTACTTGCGCGCCACGGTGGTGAACGCGTCGGAGCACGCCCTGCGGCCGGGACGTGCTTCGGTGTTCCACGACGCGGAGTTCGTCGGGACGACGGTGCTCGAGCCGTGGGCGCCCGGCGAAGAGCTGGAACTGGCGCTGGGGGTCGACGACCGCATCCGGGTGGAGCGGGAACTGGTGCGGCGGACGGCGTCCAAGGCGGCTTTGTCGGGACAGAAGCGGCGCGAGGCGGAGTACCGGATTTCGGTCGGCAACCACGGGCCCCGGGAAGCGGTGGTGACCGTGCTCGACCAGGCGCCGGTGGCGCGGGACGACACGATCACGGTGAAGGACGTGAAGACGACGCCGGACCCGGTGGAGACGTCGGCGCTGGGCGAGTTCACGTGGCGGCTGACAGTGGCGCCCGGGGAGACCAAGACGGTGACGCTGTCCTACCGGGTGGACGTCGCGAAGGGCGTGGAACTGGCGGGCTGGCGGGAGTAGGAAACCCGGTGACGGCACAAGAAGCCGACGAAGTCCGCTTCGGCGGCCGGTGGTTCGGGATCACCGCGGTGGCCGGGGCCGGACTGTTCGACCCCGCGGCCCACGGGATCGAACCGCGGTCCCTCCACACGGCCTGCTGGCGCGGTCACGTCGAGCGGTACGAGGTGACCGGGGAGCGGCTGGTCCTGCGTGAGCTGCGGGCCGGCTCGGCGGACACCCCGCCTCCGCTCGACGGGGTCGCCCCGCGGTGGAGCGACCGGGACCACGCTTGGCGGTACCGGAAGCTGGCCGTCGCCACGGCGTTCACCGGGCGGCTCCTGATCGGGCGCGGCCGGTGGGCCGATGGCCCCTACCTCAACATGGGGTTCCCGCCCGCCTGGGTGTGCACCGACGTCCGCGAACTGACCTTTCGCGACGGCGTGCTGCTCGCGGCGGACGACCTTTCCTCCGAACTGGACGCGGTCCGCGCGGTCGCACCGGCCCGCCCGGCGGCGGGCGAGCCGGTCGGCGACTGGGTCGACCGCACTTTCTCGCTCAGCTACGCATACAGCTGGCCCCGCCACTAACCCTGCGAGATGTAGGCCTGCAGCTGTTCCTGGCTCTGCTCCAGCTGTTCCATCCGGTTCTTCACGACGTCCCCGATGGACACGATGCCGGCCAGCCGGCCGTCGGCGAGGACCGGGACGTGGCGGATGCGCCTCTCCGTCATCAGGATCGACAGCTGGTCCACCGAGTCGTCCGGCGTGCAGCTCGCCACCAGTTTCGTCATGATCTCCGAGACCGGGCCGTCGAGCAGGCCCGGGCCGTGTTCGTTCAGGCGGCGGACGACGTCGCGTTCGGAGACGATCCCCGCGATCGAACCGTCCGGGGCGACGACCACCATCGCGCCGACGTTGTGGTCGGCCAGTCCGGCCAGCAGCGTGGTCACCGTGGTCTCGGGGGTGACCGTCGCGACCGCCGACCCCTTCTTGCGCAGCAGATCCGCAATCCGCATGGCGATCCTTCCCGTCGGTGAGCTGGATCACCACAGGTTAGGGCCACCCGGCGCCCCGCGAAAGTCCGGCAAACGGGGCGTCTTCGTGATATGGGAACCGATTCAGCCGAGCCGCTCGGCCAGGCCGTCCAACGCCAGCCGGATCCCGGCCGCGTAGTCGTCGTCGCCGAGGGCGTCCAGGCGCGCCCGGGCCAGTGCCAGCTGTTCCCGCGCCGCGGGCAGGTCGCCGAGCTTGCGGTAGTCCTCGCCCAGGTTGAGGTGCAGCGACGGGTAGAACCCGCGCACGGCCAGGGACGAGTGGTACTCCTGGGCCCGCGAATCGGTCAGCGAATCGGCCGCGGCCAGCGCCCGCAGGTCCCACTCGAGTTCCTCGGCCGGGTCGTCGCAGACGTCGGCCATGTGGTGGGCCAGTGCGACGCGGTGCAGCGGGTCGCCGTCGTCGCCGATCGACGCCCACAGCTGCGCGAAGGTCGCGTACGCGCCGGCGCGATCACCGCCGATGTGCTGCCGCAGACCGGCGTCGATCGCCACCATCACGTCGTCGGTCATGCCGCTCCTTCGTCCACCAGCGCCCGCAGCCGGGCCAGCCCGGGCTCGATCCGCTCGGCCGCGACCGCACCGTAACCGAACACCAGGCCGTGCCGCCGCTCCCCCACCCCGAAGTCCCCCAGCGAGTACAGCCGGACGCCGTGCCGGCGGGCGGCGCGGACCAGCGGGCCGCAGTCCGCCGGCGCGACCGCGCTGAGGTGCAGGCCCGCCGACGACGGCAACGGCGTCAGGAAGTCCGCGAACGACGGCAGCAACCGGGACAGCAGTTCGTGCCGGGCGCGGTAGACCTTCCGCATCCGCCGGACGTGCCGCGCGAAGCCGCCTTCGGCCATGAACGCCGCCAACGCCGCCTGCTCGACGTTCGGCGCGTGCCAGTCGGTGAGGTACCGGGCCTTGACCAGAGCGGGCACCAGCGACGGCGGCGCGACCAGGAAACCCAGCCGCAACGCCGGCGAAAGCACCTTCGAGAACGAGCCGACATACACGACACGGCCTCGGGAATCCAGGCTGTGCAACGGTTCCAGGGGCCGCCCGGTGTAGCGGAATTCGGTGTCGTAGTCGTCTTCGACGAGCACCGCATCGGTGCGCTCGGCCCAGTCGAGCAGTTCGAGACGGCGGTCCAGCGACATCGACAGGCCGAGCGGGTACTGGTGCGACGGCGTCACGTACACCAGCCGCGTCCCCGGCGGGATGGCGTCGACGACGATGCCGGACGCGTCCACCGGCACCGGCGCGACCCGGACACCGCGCGCGCCGAGCACCAGCCGCGGCGGCGGGTACCCCGGGTCCTCGACGGCGGCGAGGTCGCCGGCCCGCAGCAGCACCCGCGCCACGAGGTCGGTCGTCTGCTGGGCCCCAGCGGTGACGACGACCTGCGCCGCGCTCGCGCGGACGTCCCGGGAGACTCCGACGTGGCGGGCGATTTCCTCGCGCAGCGCGGCGTGGCCCTGCGGGTCGCCGTAGGTCATCAGGCCGGCCTGACCGGCCCGCAGCCGCTGCGTGATCAGCCGGCGCCAGGTGTCGAAGGGGAACAGCGAGAGGTCGGGGACGCCCGGCCGGAAGTCGAACTCCGGCGCCGGGGCGAACGGCGCGGGCGGCGACGGGACGGCGTCCCACTCCGGCAGCGGCTGCACGCCCGGGCCGTCCTGGACCGGCGAAGGGCGCTCCGCCGGCGAAGCCGTGACGAACGTGCCCGCGCCGACGCGCCCGGTGAGGAACCCTTCGGCGGTGAGCCGGTCGTAGGCCGCGCTGACCGTCGTCCGGGAGACCGCCAGCCGCTGCGCGAGCTCCCGGGTCGGCGGCAGCGCCTCGCCGGGCCGGATCCGGCCGGCCAGGATCCCCGCGCGGAGCTGCCGGTAGATCGCGTCGCGGTGGCCGCGCGTCCCGGTCAGGTCGATGTGGATCTCCACCGGCGCCAGTCTAGATCGGCCCACGAAGGTTGCGGCGGTTTTGGCACTGTTCGTGGTCCGCTGGCCCGCCTAACGTGCCGGATATGGATCTCCGCGAACTCGACCGCCGCACCCTGCTCCTCCTCGACAAGATGGTCGCCGGCGTGACCCCCGCCGACCTCGCCCGCCCCACCCCGTGCACCGGCTGGACGCTCGCCGATCTGCTCCGCCACCAGGTCAGCGAGAACCACGCCTTCGCGACGGCGGCTCGCGACGGCTCGGCCCCGGACTGGGACGCCGGCGTCCTCGGCGACGACGCCTACGCCGCGTACCGGGCGTCCGTCGACGACTTCCTCGACGCCTTCACCGACGACGCCGTGCTCGAGCGGCAGCTCACCATCAACCACTTCGGCACGTTCCCCGGCGCGATCGCCGCGCACATGCACCTGGTCGACACGCTCGCGCACGGCTGGGACCTGGCCCGCACGCTCGGCCTGCCCTACGAGCCGGACGCCGAAGCGGCGTACATCGCCACGAAGCTGGCCGAGCGGATCCCGGACGAAGGCCGCGAGAAGAACGGCTCGTTCGCCCACAGCGTCGACATCCCCGCGGACGCGAGCCCCCTCGACCGGTTCCTCGCCCTGCTCGGCCGCGACCCCGCCTGGGTCGTCAGCTGACTTCGCCGGCCGGGGCGCTCCACGTGTTGCACGCCTTCGTCGCCTTGCCGTCGTAACCGGCCTTCGCCCAGGACAACTGGTGCTCGCGCGAGCCGTGGGTGTCGCTGTCGTTGGCCCGGCCGTAGTCGGCGACCGCGGCGTTCGCCAGTGACCGGCTGATCGAGCCCGACCCGGCGACGGCGGTCAGGAACAGCGCGCCGAAGCAGTTCGCCTGCAGCTCGATCCGGCGCACGACCTCCTTGTCGGCCGCGCTGTCCTCGTCCGGCGAGGTCATCTTGTCCGAGGCCGCGGACAGGATGCCGCTCTCGCGCTGCACGTGGTGGCCGTATTCGTGGGCGATCGTCGCGATGTGCCGGGCCTTGTTGAGCCCGGCGTCCGACAGCATCCAGTCGGTCGGGGCGTAGATCGTCGTGTCGCCGCCGCAGTAGTAGGCGACGGCTTCGTTCTCCGTCGGCGCCGCACCGCACGAGCTGTGCTCCGGCAGCGTCACCGACACGGTGGCGGTCAGTATCGGCTCGTTCGCCTTCTCCAGCGCCGGGCGCCACGACTGCTCCAGGCAGGTGACGAGCGCGCTGTAGTAGGCCTTGAGCTGCTCGGCCGCCCGGCCGAGTTCGGGCAGGGTGCAGGTGGCGGGCCCGGGGCTGACGCCGTCGCCGAGCAGGGGGTTGCGCGCCAGCTCCGGCACGGCCTTCGGGGGCTTCCCGGTGCCGCCGTACGCCCGGCCGGCCTCGGCGCCCGCCGCGGCGATGGCGCGGCCGTCCACCCGGCGCGGGATGGTGGCGGCGATCAGGGACACGGACACCACGACGATGAGGACCCCGGTGACGGCACCCCAGAGCCGGTTGCGCGGCGGCGCGATCGGGACGGGCGGGGCCGCCGCCCAGTTGGGCGCCCACGGGTTCGGCTCCGGCACCCACGCGGGCTCCGGCGGCCGGCCCGGCCCCGGCCATGACGGCTCGGTGTCGTTCACGTTCTCCCCCTGCTGTGTGGCACCAGCATACGGACCCCCCGGGAGGCAAGGATCACGAAACGAAAACACGACCCGCTGGCCGACAGGCCCCGGACCAGGCGAGACTGAACGGCATGAGTGTCGAGGATCCTTACCTGTGGCTGGAAGACGTGACCGGCGACGACGCACTGGACTGGGTGCGCACCCGCAACGACGAGACGCTGGCCGAGCTGACCACCGGCGCGCGGTTCGCCGAACTGCGTGACGAGCTGCGCGAGGTGCTCGACGCCGACGACCGGATCCCGTACGTGCGCCGCCGCGGCGAGTTCCTCTACAACTTCTGGCAGGACGCGAGTCACCCGCGCGGCCTGTGGCGGCGCACGACGCTGGAGTCCTACCGGCAGCCCGAGCCCGAGTGGGAGCTGCTGCTCGACGTCGACGCGCTGGCCGAGGCCGAGGGCGAGAACTGGGTCTGGCAGGGCGCGGCCGTGCTGCGGCCGGGCTTCCGGCGCGGCCTGGTCGAGCTGTCCCGCGGCGGCGCGGACGCCACCGTCGTCCGCGAATTCGACCTCGACGCGCACGAGTTCGTCGCGGACGGCTTCACGGTCCCGGAGGCGAAGACGCGGATCGGCTGGATCGACGAAGAGCGCGTCTACATCGGAACGGACTTCGGCCCGGGCTCGCTGACCAGCTCCGGGTACCCGCGGCTGGCCAAGGAGTGGCGCCGCGGCACGCCGCTCTCCGAAGCCGTCACGGTGTTCGAGGGCAAGCCCGACGACGTCTCGATCGGCGCGTCCCACGACCCGACCGAAGGGTTCGAGCGCGACTTCGTCAGCCGCGCGATCGACTTCTACCGCTCGGAACTGCACCTGAAGACCCCCGCCGGACTGGTCAAGATCGACGTCCCGGACGACGCGAGCACGTCCGTGCACCGCGAATGGCTGCTGGTCCGCCCGCGGACGGCGTGGACCGTCGGCGGCACCGAGCACCCGGCCGGCTCGCTGATCGCCATCCTCTTCGACGCCTTCCTGGCCGGCGAGCGGAACTTCACGACGCTGTTCACGCCCGACGAGCACACCTCGCTCGAGTACTGGGCGTGGACGCGCCACCACCTGCTGCTCGGCACGCTGCGCGACGTCCGCAGCGAGCTGCGCACCCTGACGCCCGGTCCCGGCGCCTGGGCCGAGGAGCCCCTCGCCGGCGGCCCCGAGTTCGGCAGCGCGGACATCTTCGACACCGACCCCGACGTCAGCGACGAGTACCTGATCGACTCCAGTGGCTTCCTCCAGCCGTCGACGCTCAGCTACGGCCATGTCGGCGAAGAGGTCGAAGTCCTGAAGCAGGCTCCGGCGTTCTTCGACGCTTCGGGCATGAGCGTGGCGCAGTACTTCGCGACGTCGGAGGACGGCACGAAGATCCCGTACTTCGTGGTCCGGCCGTCCGGCGCCGAGAGCGGCCCGACGTTGCTGACCGGCTACGGCGGCTTCGAGATCTCGCTGACGCCGTCCTACAGCGGCATGATCGGCCGCGGCTGGCTGGCCCGCGGCGGCACGTACGTGGTCGCGAACATCCGCGGCGGCGGCGAGTACGGGCCCGGCTGGCACACCCAGGCGATCAAGGCCGAGCGCCACCGCGTGTACGAGGATTTCGCCGCGGTGGCGTCGGACCTGGTTTCGCGGGGCATCACGACGCCGGCGCAGCTGGGCATCCAGGGCGGCAGCAACGGCGGCCTGCTGATGGGCGTGATGCTGACGCGCTACCCGGACCGGTTCGGCGCGATCGTCAGCCAGGTGCCGTTGCTGGACATGCGCCGCTACCACCTGCTGCTGGCCGGCGCGTCGTGGATGGCCGAGTACGGCGACCCCGACGAAGCCGCGGAATGGGAGTACATCTCCCGCTATTCCCCGTACCAGAACGTCCACAGTGGACGCACGTATCCGCCGTCGCTGTTCGTGACGTCGACGCGCGACGACCGCGTGCACCCCGCCCACGCCCGCAAGATGGTGGCGCGGATGCGTGAGCAGGGGCACGACGTCCGGTATCACGAGAACATCGAAGGCGGCCACGGCGCCGCGGCGGACAACGAGCAGCTGGCGTTCAAGTGGGCGCTGGTGTTCGAGTTCCTGTGGGAGCAGCTCACGAAGTGACGCGGGCGAGCACGACGCCGCCGACGATCAGGGCCAGCGCGGCCACCCGGCCGAGGCTCAGCGGATCCTTGTTCACGACGACGCCGAGCACGATCGCGCCGACGGCGCCGATCCCGGTGAACACCGCGTAGGCGGTGCCCACCGGGACGGTGCCCATCGCGCGCGACAGCAGGTAGACCGCGGCGGCGCCGAGCACGAAGCACAGCAGCGTCGGCCACGGCCGGGTGAAGTTCTCCGTCGGTTTGATGCTCTGCGACCAGGCGATTTCGACGAGCCCGGCGAAAACGAGCGTCACCCAGCCCATCAGAGCGCCTTCAACGCTGCTTCGAGCGACGCTTTCCGTTCGCCGTCGCGCGCGGCGAGGTGCGGGTCGACCAGGGCGTTGGTCAGCTCGGCGTGCACGAACCGGACGTCGTCGACGCCGTAGTGCCCGGCGATGAAGTCCCGCAGGTAGCGCTCGTGGTGGTCGAAGGGGGCTCGCGGTGTCCCCTCGGCGTACGTGCCACCCCGGGCGCCGGCGATGACGAACTTCTTGCCGCGCAGGTTCATCCTCGGGAACGTCACCTGGTCGATCCACGCCTTCAGGGCGGCCGGGATCGAGAAGTTGTACATCGGCGCGCCGAGCAGGACGACGTCGGCGGCGAGCAGCTCGGCCAGGAGTGGCTCGACGACTGCCCAGGCCTGCTGCTGCGCCGGCGTCCCGACGACGTCGGCGTAGTGCGCGGGGTCGGTGATTTTCGCGGCGAGCAGGGCGTCGCAGATCTCCGTCCAGGCTTCGCCGATCGGCGGGACCGGGTCGGCGGCGAGGTCCCGGTAGGTCTTGGAGCCCGTCCAGCCGTCGGCGTACCGGGCGGACAGCTCGCGCGAGAACGACGAGCGGCGGGCGCTGGAGTCGAGGTGCAGCAGGTGGGGCACGATTCCTCCTCAAGTGGACGCGTTGTCCACTTGAGCTAACTGGACGCCCCGTCCGGATATTCCCTAGGCTGGCGCCATGCCCGAACGCGCCGACGCGGCCCGCAACCGCGCAAAGATCCTGGCGGCGGCCGAGGAGCTCTTCACCACCCGCGGCGCGGCCGAGGTGACGATGGAGGACATCGCCCGGGCGGCCGGCGTCGGCCGGGGAACGCTGTACCGCCGCTACCCGGACCGCGCGGCGATCGCCGTGGCGTTGCTGGATGAGCACGAACGCCGCCTGCAGGAGTCGTTGCTGCGCGGCGACCCACCGCTGGGGCCGGGCGCTCCCCCGGCCGAGCGTCTGGCGGCGTTCTACGAGGCGATGGTGGAGCTGCTCACGCGGCACGCGCCACTGGTTCTGGGGGCGGAGGTGGGCCATTCCCGGTTCACGACGGGGGCGTACGGGTTCTGGCGCACGCACGTCCGGGTGCTGGCGGAGGCGGCGGGGGCGCCGGATCCGTCCGTGCTGGCCGACGTGCTGCTGGCGCCGCTTGCGCCGGAGCTGTTCCTGCACCAGACGTCGCGGGGAGTGCCGGTGGAGCGGATCACCGCGGCGCTGAAGCAGCTGGCCTTTCGGTCGCTTCCCTGACAAGCACTTTCACCGGAGGACCTGATGCCCCACACCGATGGATCGCGCAGGAACATCCGTTCGGATCAGGTCACGAGGCTGCTCCTCGATTGCATCGAGGAGCACGTGACCGACCCGAACATCAGCGCCGGGCTCGCCGACCTGCGTGAGCACCTGGCCAGGTCTCGGAACCGGGGCGGGAAGAAGATGCTAGAGCTGGCCGAGTTCGCCCACCGCGAAGCACTCGCAGCCGGAGACACCGCAACGGCCGATCGCTTGGACGACCTGATCGGACACGCGACCGGCCGGATTCTGACCGACGACGTGACCCGCAGGTACCAGCTCTACGACGCGCGGGAAACCAATCTCAACGCGGTCGGACTCATGACCTCCAACGCGTACGCTCTGGGCGCCTACGAAGCGAAGAAGTACCTGGCCGAGAACCCGAAGGCCACGGCCGCTGATCTCGTCGACCATCTCGCGAGACTGAGTGAGCTGTCGACCAGGGTGGTCGAAGACCGCGAACGTGGCCACTACCGGATGCTCCGCCTCGACACCGAGAAACAGGTTTGGCTGGCGGAAGTTCTGACCCGGAGGGTGCACTCGGACTTCGGGCACGAGGCCGGCGTCTTCGACCTGTCGGACGTCGAGCTGGCGAGCCTGGTCGAGGCAGCTCATCTCCAGCTTCGCCGGGAGCGGCTGTCCGTGATCCGGGACGTCGTCGAAAATCCGAACAGCACCGAAGCCCACCTTCAGCGAGTACTCCAAGGCTCCTACTGGCTCTTCGGGGGAAGCTACGTCGGGGAAGCACACCGGCGTCGTTTCACCACCGGAACCGAAGTCGATATTCCGCTTTTGCGTCCCGACGGCTCCCTCCACGTCGTCGAGCTCAAACGGGCGAACGTGCCGCTGGTCCGGAGGTACCGCAAGTTCGGCCTGATCGTCGACCGACGCGTCCACGAAGCAATGAGCCAGGTCTCGAACTACCTCACCGCGTTCGACGAAGATCGCGACGCGATACGCCGCGAGCACGGCGTCGAGTCCCGCCGGGCGACCGGCACGGTCGTGATCGGGCATCCGGCGTTCCAGCCGGAGTTCAGCGAGCAGGAGATCGCGGAGACGCTCCGCACCTACAACGCCGAGCACGCTCGGATCACCGTGATCACCTACAAGGAATTGCTGGACAATGCCGAGCGCTCACTCGCTATAGAGGGCGAGAAGGATTAGAAGAGCCCGCGTGGCCGGGCGCGCTTCGGGACGTACGGCGCCTTGGGGCGCTCGCCCCGGATTCTCGCGAGGGCGGCCTCGAACGCCGTGAGCACGTCGGCGACGAAGACGAGCCGCCCGGCACCGAGGCGCTTCAGGGCCGCGCCGTGGTCCACGGCGACCGTGACCGCGACGCCGAGCAGCAGGATCCGCCACGCGCCGAACACCGCGGCCCGGGCGGGCTTGCCCAGAGTGCGGAAGGCGATCTCGAGCCGGTGGCAGTGGAAGGGCACGTGCCGCTCCTCGTCGGCGAGGATCCGCGCGGCGACCTGCGTGACCAGCGGATCGCCGGTGCCGTCCCGCAGGGCGCGGTAGTACCGCAGGGCCACGACTTCGGCGATGAGCAGCACCATGAGCTCCAGCCGCAGCCCGAGCGCCCGCCGCAGCTTGACGAACACGGTGTCCGACCAGTGGCTCGCCAGCGTCGGCATCCCAGCGGCGCCGAGCAGCAGGCCGAGCATCCGGGCGTGGTTCTGCTCCTCGGCGACGAAGAGCTTGACGGCGGCGAGGTAGGTGTCGTCCCCGGCGGCTTTCGCGATGAGGTTGGCGCCGTCGCCGGCTTCGCCGACCTGGAACCGCTGGATGCTCTTGGCGACGTCGGGGTGGAGTTTCGCGCCCCGCGCCCAGGGTGGTTCTTCGCGCCGCCGGCGGCGTTCGGCCTCGGTTTCGAAATCCTGGAGCCAGTGTGCGTAGGTCATCGGTCCGATGATGCCGCGTGCTTGTGGCCGGAATGGGCGGCTTTCGTGGAGATTCGGTGAGCTCACCAGTGCCGGGTGCAGCACTCGACGTGCAGCAGCGCCATCGGGTTCCGGCGGGGGTACGGGCTCCAGGCGCCCAGCGAGATCTCCGCGCAGCAGTGCGCGCCGGGCTCCTCGGCCAGGCGAGCCGGGCTGTCCTCGGCGAGGGACCGCACTTCGTGGCCCTGGAACTCGTACGCCGGGCGGCTGCCGGTGACGAACAGCGTGTCGGCGGCGATCCGCCAGTGGAGGTGGTCACGGAAATCCTGTCGCCACCGCCGGGAGTGGTCCACGGGCGGGAAGGCACCCGGCGGCAGCGTCACCTTGTGCGGGGCGGGCGGGGACAGCCGCGCCCGCAGCTGCTTCCAGCGGGACACCGGAAAGCCGAGACTGTGGTGCAGCAACACCAGATCGAGCGTCCGGCCGCCGTGCTCGCCGCGGCAGCTCGACGCGCTCGCCCGCAGCGGCAGGTGGACGATGCTGCGCGGCGAGCGCGCCGCCAGCCACCACGCGCACGCGAGGTCCACCGTCGCCGCCTTGTCGACCGACATCCAGGCCCCGTAGCGCTGTTCGGACAGGCAGGCGTGCGCGATCGGCCGCGCCGGCCGGATCACCCGGTAGTCGCGGCCGTCCAGCCGGGCGGTGCTGACGAGCGCCCGCCACTCCCGGCCGGCGAGCCGTCCCCCTTCATGTCCCACGGCGGCACGATAGGTGCCGAGCGGCATCGGCGACCACCGAATTGCTTCAGCCGGCCCGGGCCGCGACGCCGTCCAGGACGCAGCTCAAGCCGAATTCGAACACCCGCTCCGCGCTCCAGTCCTCGCCCTCGACCACCCGGCGCGTGAACTGCGGGTACCGCCCGCTCGCGATGACGTCGCGGATGTACGGGCCCACACTCGCCTGCCACTGCTCCTTCGTCAGGCCGGAGCGGCGCTGGGCCTGCAACTCCGCCAGTTCCTGCGCGACCGTGCCGAAGACGTACGCCAGCACCGTGTCCACCACGGCCGCCGCCAAGGTGATGTCGGCCGTCAATCCGGCCGCCGCGGCGAGGGCGGCTTCGTGGCGGTGCAGCGAGTTCGTCCCCAGCGCCGGGCGACCCGGCAGTTCGCCGCTCAGCCAGGGGTGCCGCAGCAGCGTCAGCCGGACCTGGTGCGCGACACTCGCCAGATCCGCTCGCCAGTCACCGGTGACTTCGGTGTGCTCGGTGCCCTTGACCTCGTCGATCATCAGGTCCAGCAGCTCGTCGCGGCTCGCGACGTAGCGGTAGAGCGACGCGGTGCCCGAGCCGAGGTCCGTGGCGACCCGGCGCATCGAGACCGCGGGGAGGCCTTCGGCGTCGGCGATCGCGATCGCCGTGCGCACGATCTGCTCGACCCCCGGAGCCTGGCGCCGAGGGCTGCGCCGCTCCTTGGCCCACACCAGTGCCGGCTCGTCGGCCATCGTCGTTCTCCCGTCGTCCGTTGCGAACATCGTACCCGAGTGGATACGGTGTATCCGTAGCGAGTACACCGTAGCCACAACTGGGGGTTTCAAAATGATTCCGGTCCTCATCGCCGGCGGCGGCACCGTCGGCCTGTCCACCGCCCTCTTCCTCGCCGGCCACGGCGTCCCGGCCCTCGTCGTGGAACGCGCAGCCGGCCCGTCCCCGCACCCGCGCGCCACCGGCCTCGGCTTCCGCACCATGGAGTTCTTCCGCCAGGCCGGGATCCACGGCGACGTCGAGGCCGTCGCCGTCCGGGCGTCCGCCACGCTCGGCAAGATCTCCGCGCCGACCCTGGCGACGGCGGACCTGCCGGACACCCCGCCCGCCGTGCCGAACAGCCCGAACCTCACCGCGAGCGAGCTCAGCCCGGGCGTGCTGCGCGGCACCTGCCCGCAGGACCGGCTCGACGCGGTGCTCCTGAGCGCGGCGCGGGAGCGCGGGGCCACGATCGCGTACTCGACCACGCTCGTCTCGGCGCGGCAGGACGACTCCGGCGTCACCGCGGTGCTCGACGGGCCGGACGGCCGGCAAACCGTGCACGCGAGCTACCTGGTCGCGGCCGACGGCGGCCGCAGCGAGGTGCGCGCCGCACTCGGCATCGGCACGACCGGGCCGGGCGCACTCGGACAGCCCCTGCTCAACATCCTCTTCCGCGCCGACCTCACGCGGTACACGAAGGGCCACCACTTCGCGAACTGCACGATCACCACGCCCGAGTCACCCGGGATGCTGGTGACCGTCGACGGCGAAAAGGACTGGATCTTCCACACCGAACTCGGTGACGAGCCGGCGGAGGCGTTCACACCGGACCGCTGCCGCGCGCTGATCCGCGCCGCCGTCGGCGACCCGGACCTGGCGGTGGAGGTGCTGAGTGCGCTGCCGTGGCGGGTGCGGGGACTGCTGGCCGACAAGTTCCGCGCCGGCCGCATGTTCCTGGCCGGGGACGCGGCGCACGCGGTACCGCCGCTCGGCGCGTTCGGCGCGAACACCGGCATCGCCGACGCGCACAACCTGGCGTGGAAGCTGGCCGCGGTCCTCGACGGCTCGGCCGGCCCGGCGCTGCTGGACACCTACGAAGCCGAACGCCGTCCGGTGGCGGCACTCGCGCTCGAACAGGCGTTGCTGCGGCTCGAAGATCCCCGCTTGCACTGGGAACAGGGGCCGGCGGCAGCCGCCGCTCGCGCCGCGGCGGGCGTGGTCAACGCGCCGATCGTCCACCTCGGCTTCCGCTACGCCTCGGCGGCAGTGCTCGGCGCGCAGACCGCGCTGCCGTCCACGGAGGACGTCATCCTCGACGGGACACCCGGCTCCCGCGTGCCGCACACGTGGCTGGGCGACGACGTGTCCACTTTGGACCTGATCGGCCGGCGGCTCACGCTGCTCGCCGGCCCGTCAGGCCGGGCGTGGTTCGAGGCGGCGCAGAAGCTCGACGTCGACGCACACGTGGTCGAGGACGAAACCTGGCTTCGCACCACCGGGATCGCCGAGGGCGGCGCCGTCCTGGTGCGCCCGGACCACTTCGTCGCCTGGCGGAGCACCGAGCCGTCCGGCGACCTCGGCGGTGTCGTGGCGCAGATCCTGGCCCGCTGAAACACCGCGGCCGAACCGGGCGGGCGATACCCGGTTCGGCCGCGGATCACTCAGCTACAACCCGAAGTCGCGCCGCAGCCTTCGCAGGCGTAGCACGAGCCTGCCGGGCGCATCTTTGTTCCGCACGTCATGCAGAGCGGGGCGTCCGCCGCCTTGCCGAGGCGGAGCTCCATCAGCTCCGTTGTCGTCTGGGCTTCGCGGTGGGGGTGCGGCGGCTCGTCCGCGTGCGGCTCCGGGGAGGCGTCCACTGTGGACTGCAAGGCCTCGAGGTCGACGCCCGGGTTGCCGTACGCCGCCTCGACTTCGGCCGATCGCTCGTCCGCCGACAGGATGCCCAGCTGGGAGCGCTTCTCGTACGGCAGGTAGTCCAGGGCCAGCCTGCGGAACAGGTAGTCCATCACGCTCGTCGCGATGCGGATGTCCGGGTCGTCCGTCATGCCCGCCGGCTCGAAGCGCAGGTTGGAGAACTTCGAGACGTAGAACTCCAGCGGGATGCCGTGCTGGAGGCCGACCGAGATCGACATCGAGAACGCGTCCATCACGCCCGCCAGGGTCGAGCCCTGCTTGCCGAGCTTGACGAAGATTTCGCCGAGGCCGTCGTCCGGGTACGAGCCCGCCGTCAGGTAGCCCTCCGCGCCGCCGACCGTGAACGACACCGTCTGGCTCGGGCGCTTCTTCGGCAGGCGCTTGCGGACCGGGCGGTACTCGACGACCTTCTCCGGCTCGGCGGAGGCGGCCTCCGTGGACTTCTTGGCCGTCGACAGCGGCTGGCCGACCTTGCAGTTGTCGCGGTAGATCGCGAGGGCCTTGAGGCCGAGCTTCCAGCCCTGGAAGTAGATCTCCTCGACCTCTTCGACCGTCGCCGACTCCGGCATGTTGACCGTCTTCGAGATCGCGCCCGACAGGAACGGCTGCACCGCGGCCATCATCCGGACGTGCCCCATCGGCGCGATCGAGCGCTCGCCGACCGCGCAGTCGAACACCTCGTAGTGCTCGGGACGCAGCCCCGGCGCGTCGACGACGTGGCCGTTCTGCGCCACGTACTCGACGATCGCCTCGACCTGCTCGCCCGGGTAGCCCAGCGCCTCCAGCGCGCGCGGCACCGTCTGGTTGACGATCTGCATCGAACCGCCGCCGACGAGCTTCTTGAACTTCACCAGCGAGAAGTCCGGCTCGATGCCGGTGGTGTCGCAGTCCATCATGAAGCCGATGGTGCCGGTGGGCGCGAGCACCGACGCCTGCGCGTTGCGCCAGCCGTGCTTCGCACCGATCTCGATGCCCTTCTGCCACTCCGCCGTCGCCAGCGCGCGGACCGCGGCGTCGTTCGAGTGGTAGGTGCGGACGAGCTCGTTCGCCGCCGCGTGCTTGCGCATCACGCGCTGGTGCGCCTCGGCGTTGCGCGCGTAGCCCTCGTACGCGCCGACGACCTGGGCCATCTCCGCCGAACGCCGGTACGACACGCCCGTCATCAACGACGTGATCGCCGCCGCGAGCGCGCGGCCGCCGTCGGAGTCGTACGCGTGGCCGAGCGCCATCAGCAGCGCGCCGAGGTTGGCGTAGCCGATGCCGAGCTGGCGGAACTTCCGCGTCGTGTCGGCGATCGGCTCGGTCGGGAAGTCGGCGAAGCAGATCGAGACGTCCATCGCCGTGATGACGAACTCGACGGCGCGCGCGAACAGCGGCGCGTCGAAGGTGCCCTCGGGCGTGACGAACTTCAGCAGGTTCAGCGAGGCGAGGTTGCAGCTGGAGTTGTCGAGGTGCATGTACTCGCTGCACGGGTTCGACGCGGTGATCCGGCCCGACTCCGGGCAGGTGTGCCAGTCGTTGATCGTGCCGTCGTACTGGATGCCGGGGTCGGCGCACTCCCACGCGGCCTGGGCCATCGTGCGGAACAGCTTCTTCGCGTCGGTGCGGTCGATGACCTCGCCGGTGAGCCGGGCGCGCAGGCCGAAGTCGGTGCCGTTCTCGACCGCCTGCATGAACTCGTCGGACACGCGGACCGAGTTGTTCGCGTTCTGGTACTGCACCGAGGAGATGTCCGCGCCGGAGAGGTCCATGTCGAACCCGGCGTCGCGGAGGACCTTGATCTTCTCCTCTTCGCGCGCCTTGGTCTGGATGAACTCTTCGATGTCCGGGTGGTCGACGTCGAGGACGACCATCTTCGCCGCGCGCCGGGTGGCGCCGCCGGACTTGATGGTGCCCGCGGACGCGTCGGCGCCGCGCATGAACGAGACCGGCCCGGACGCGGTGCCGCCGGAGGTCAGCAGTTCCTTCGAGGAGCGGATCCGGGAGAGGTTCAGGCCGGCGCCGGAGCCGCCCTTGAAGATGAGGCCCTCCTCGCGGTACCAGTTGAGGATCGACTCCATCGTGTCGTCGACGGCGAGGATGAAGCAGTTGTGGACACGGAGGTTCCCGGAGAGGTACTCGCCGGATTCCGTCTGGATGTCGTAGACCGGCATCTCGCCGCGGCTCTCGATCGCGGCGATCTCCAGCCGCTTCGTCTCGTGGGCGGCCAGGCCGGGCTTTTCGAACGACGCCTCCAGCTTCGCGGTCTTCACGGGATCGACGAAGCCGATCTCGTCCGCGAAGATCCGCCGGTCGCCGGCGTTCTGGATCCGGATACCCCACAGGTCGTGCCGGTTCGGCCGGCTCTCCTTCTTGCGGCCCACGCGAGCGAAGATGCCGAACCGGGCCAGCAACTGCTGAAGGCCACGGACGAGGTCTTCGCCGATCATGTCCAACGCGACCAGAGTGGACCGTTCCCGCGCCGAAACATAGCCCTCGGCCTGGAAGATGCTCCGCAGGTAGGCGGCCACGACCGGGAGGGGCGCGGTGTGCAGGAACTCCGGCACCACCATGTCGGTTCCCCGAGCACGCAGGCCCCAGGTCTCGACGAAGTTCTCGAGGACGTTGCCGTAGAGCCGGGTCCGGCGGCAGTCGAGTGTCCCGTCCTGGGTTTCGACGGCACGTTCGTGGCGGTGGACGCCCGGGAAGACGCGGTCGAGCGCCGTACGCACCCAGGCCAGCTCGGCGTCGTTCACGGTCATCGCTTCGATGGTGAGCGAGCGGTTCGTCCCGTCGTACTGACCGACGAAGCCGTCCGACTGCAACCAGCCCGCCAGCGCGGCTTCCGCGATGTCGGTTTCCCGGATCTCTTCCTCGCCGAACGCACTGCGGCGGTGCCATTCGAGCTGGTCGCCGACCCGCAGCTCGCCGGCGGGCACGAACTTCCCGCCACCCGCACTCGCGCGCCACACGAGGTGGTCGGCCGTGACGTCGAGGACGTGGCCCGACTTCGTCGTGACCCGCAGGACTTCCTTGATCCCGTTCGCCTTGGTGGCGACGACCTTGGTCAGCCCGTGCGCGTCGTAGACCTTGGCCCCCACGGCGTCCAGCTCGACGAAGCGGCCGATCGGCACGGCGCCGCCGGGCGTGCTCACCAGGGCGTCGTACGGCTGGCAGGCGCTGACCTGCTGCTTCGACGGCGTGCCGACGTTGAACCAGACCGGGGAGTTGAAGCTGAAGACCTGGTGCAGCAGCATCCAGGTGAGTTCGTGCTCGAAGATCTCGAGGTCCTGCGGCGTGGCGAAGTAGCCGTGGTCGCGCGCGGCCTTGACGTAGGTCTTCACGACCCGGTCGATGAGCTGCTTGAGGCTGCGCTCGCGCTGCGGGCTGCCGACGGCGCCGCGGAAGTACTTGCTGGTGACGATGTTGGTGGCGTTGACCGACCAGAAATCGGGGAACTCGACGCCGCGCTGCTCGAAGTTGACCGAGCCGTCGCGCCAGTTGGTCATGACGACGTCCCGCTGCTCCCAGGTGACCTGGTCGTACGGGTGCTGGCCCTCGGTCGTGAAGACGCGCTGGACGCTCAGCCCGCCGGCGGCCTTGCTCTTCTTGCCGGCGGCCGCGCGGGCCCCCGTTCCCACGGTTTCCGTCATCGGTTGAACCCTCTCCCGCAGCGGGACGGCTCAGTCGCCGTCTTCGCGCTGATCGCTGTCCTTCTCGGCAGCAGCACCCGCCATGGCCTCACGGAGGTCGGCGATCTCCTTCTCGAAGTCCTCGACCGAGGAGAAGGAGCGGTAGACACTGGCGAACCGGAGGTAGGCGACCCCGTCGAGCTCACGCAGCGGGCCCAGGATGGCCAGGCCGACCTCGTGACTCGGGATCTCCGCCAAGCCGGCGGAGCGGATCGACTCCTCCACGCGCTGCGCGAGCTGCTGCAGCGCGTCGTCGTCGACCGGCCTGCCCTGACAGGCGCGGCGGACGCCGCTCACCACCTTGTCCCGGCTGAACTGTTCGGTGACCCCGGACCGCTTGACGACGGCGAGCACCATCGTCTCCGACGTCGTGAACCGCCGTCCGCACGACGCGCACGAGCGCCGCCTGCGGATCGCCTGGCCTTCATCCACCTCTCGGGAGTCGACGACCCGAGAGTCCGCATGCCGGCAGAACGGGCACCTCATCCGCCGATCACCTTCCCCTCCTCGCCGGCTGCCCGCGGTCGACGTCCCCACGGCCACCCTGCACCCCTGCACCTGGTGATCGTTTTGTGGACATCCGGTGGGTAAAAGCCGACCAGCTGTGGACAACTGCTGTCCAGTCTACCCCAACCTGTGGACCAACTACAGCGGTGTAACTACTACATATAGCGGCGAAGGGTAGAACTCGAGAGGTGCGCGCGCAAGCGGCGCGCCGGGCGCGGTTCCCGCCCGGGTGAGTGCGGTTGACGGCCCGCGCGGATCAGGGTGCGGAGACGGCGGCCGGGTCCGCCACCGGGACCGTGAGTGGCAGCCCGGGGACCAGAACGGCCTGGTCCAGGCGATTCAGTTCTTTGATCCGGGCGACAACCGCGCCAGGCTCACTGTCTGGCGCGAATCGCGCGGCCAGCGAAGTGAGCGTGTCGCCCTGGCCGACGGACACCGTCGCCGTCCGCTCGGGCACCGGGGCGCCGGATGCGCCGCTCCCCAGAAGACCCAATCCAGTGATCATCAGGCAGCTGGCGGCGGCGAGGGCGGCGAGCCAGGGCCACCGCACCGGCACCCGCCGGGGCGCCGCGCACGGTGCCCCGGCCGGGCGCCGGCCCGCCACGACCCGCGCGCGCGTCGGCGGGCGGTGCACCTCGCCGCGGCGCCCGCGCAGGACGCGCACGGGACGGAGGGGCGCCGGGACCGGGGTCGCCGGGCGAACGTGTCCGCGTTCGGCCAGAATGGACATCCGAACCTCCTCGAAACCCTGGTGTCCGCCCGTTTCCCGGGCCGGGAGCGGCCCGTGGATCAAGGTCGAACAGGCGTTCTATCGAACGCCCGTGCGAAGGTCTACCACCTGCCACCGACAAAATCGAGCGGACACGGCGTGTCGATCGAACAGATGTTTGAAATCGTCGTGCCCGGGGGCTAACGTCGGTGACCAGGGCATCTGCCGGGCAGATGCCGCCGGCGAGCCTGCCCGCACCCGGCGGGCGGCGGCCGGCGCGCAGATACGTGCAGCGAACGTCTGGGAGGCGACGCAGTGGCGAAGGAGAACAAGGCGGGCAGGACCAGTGGGTCCCCCGGCGGCTCGGGCAAGGTGCACGCCATGCCCGAGGTGTACGACGTGGACGAGACCCTCACCGTCCGCCAGCAGCAGGTGCTCGACGTGATCCGCACGTGGGTGAGCCGGTTCGGCTACCCGCCGAGCGTCCGCGAGATCGGCGAGGCGGTCGGGCTGACGTCGACGTCATCGGTCTCGCACCAGCTGCGCGCGCTGCAGCGCAAGGGCTACCTGCGGCGGGACGCGAACCGCCCGCGCGCGGTCGGCGTGCTCGCGGCGACCGACGACAACCCCATGGGCATCGAGATGGACCAGCAGCCGGTCATGCCGAAGGCGGCGTACGTGCCGCTGGTCGGCCGGATCGCCGCCGGTGGCCCGGTGCTGGCCGAGCAGGCCATCGAGGACGTGTTCCCGCTGCCGCGGGAGATCGTCGGCGAGGGTGAGCTGTTCCTGCTGAAGGTCACGGGTGACTCGATGGTCGACGCGGCCATCACCGACGGCGACTGGGTCGTGGTCCGCCAGCAGCCGGACGCGGACAACGGCGAGATCGTCGCGGCGATGATCGACGGCGAGGCGACGGTCAAGACGTTCAAGCGCAAGGGCGGCCACATCTGGCTGATGCCGCACAACGAGGCGTACGAGCCGATCCCCGGCGACGACGCCACGGTGCTCGGCAAGGTGGTGGCGGTGCTCCGCCGCCTTTGAAGGCTCCTTCCGGGCTTTCGCACGGCCCGGAAGATTCACCGGATCGGATGATCTTCGGCCGTGGGGAGCCGAAGGTCGGCGGCGCGGTTCGCTGAAGCCGGACCAGCCGAGGTCGACCACCGCGAGCGTGATCCCGGCGGCAAGGAGGATGGGGAGCCCGGCCCCGTCCTCCGCCGAGCCGGACGACGCGCTCGTGCCGGTCGAGGTCGTTCCCTCCGCCGGTGCGACGGACTGCGCGGCCAGTGCCGCCGCGCCCCGCACCGCGCGGAGGGCCGGCCCGCGGCTCACGACCCGATGCCTGGCACGGGTAGGTCGATGTTGCGCCGGGGGTAGGACTCGCGCCGGAGGTAATTCCCCGGCTTCGATCCCCGCTGCCGATGTCGCTTGCCGTCCGGCTCGAGACTCGCGTCGGCGGTGGGCTGACTCGCGTCGGCGGTGGGCTGAGCAGACGGTCGGCGCGCTCAGCCTCGGCGGCGACGCAACCTGGTGAACCCGAACCAGCCCAAACCGGCCACCGCCACCGCAATCCCCGCGGCCGGCAGGATCGGCACCCCGCCTCCGTCCGACGAGCCGCCGCCACCACCGGCGCTCGAAGCCGGGGAACCCTCCGACGCAGGCGTGGCCGAAGCCGCCAACGCCGCCGCGCCCTTCACCGCGCGCAAGGGCTGGCCGACGCCTTCGCTCCCGGAAATCAACGTCCCGTCCGGGTCGAACGCGATCGCCTCGCCTTGCTTCTCCCCCGGCAACGGGATCCGCACCGGGTTGCGCTGCAGCGCCGCCAGCACGTCGCCGTCCGGGGCCGCGTACACGTACGCGTCCGTATACGTCCGCAACGCGATCGCGCTGCCGTCGGCCATCGAGGCGCCGCCCGTCACCAGGACCGAGCCGATCGAGCCGACCGGGCCGCCTTGGGTGTCCGTCGTGGCGATCTTCACCGTGCCGACCTTCTCCAGCGTGGTCGGACCCGGGCTGGCCAGCGGCCCCGACGGCCGGTACACCCGGGCCTCGCCGAGGATGTCCTTGGTGATCAGGTACGGCGTGCCCGCCTTGTCCATGATCAGCGCTTCGGTGTCGTGCTGGCCGTCGGGGTAGGTGAGCCGGTGCAGCGTCACCTTGCCCTGCGGGGTCATCTCCAGGAGGGCGACCGTCAGCCGGCCCTTCTTGTTGTCGCCCGTGTCGGACAGCCACAGCGTGCCGTCAGGGGTGCGGGCCAAGTCCTCGACGTCGAACGGGTCGGTTTTGTCCGTGAGGACCTTCTGGACCTTGCAGTCCCGGCCCAGCACGAACACCTGGACCTTGCTGCCGCCGTCGTTGATCGCGTAGAGCTCGGACCCGGTGGAGACCAGGCCGGACAGCTCGCCGATCCGGGAGTCCTTCACCGTGCACAACGGCTCCGGGGCCGGAGCCGCCCAGGCGGGGACCGCCCCGCCCAGCACGGCCGTGAAGACCAAAACGACAGCCCAGCGCACCCAGCCACCTCCGTAGTGTGCGGCTCCTACCGCCGCACACTACGGAGACGTGTCAGGCCCTGGTCGAGTTGGTCTCGTACTCGCGCAAAGCCGCCGCGAGGTCCGGGCGGACCCGCACCAGCAGGCGCGTGCCCTCCTCGGCGTGCTCCTCTTCGAGGACCTCGCCGTCCGCGTGCGCCCGCGCGACCAGCTCGCCGCGCGAGTAGGGCACGAGGACCTCGACCGTGACCTCCGGCCGCGGCAGACGGTCGGCGATCACCTCGACGAGCTCCGGGATGCCCGCCCCGGTCCGGGCCGAGACCTGGACCGACCCCGCCAGCGCGTGCCGCAGCCGGGCCAGGCTGACCTCGTCGGACGCGTCGGTCTTGTTGATCACCAGCAGCTCCGGCGGGAGCGGCTCCTTGCGCTTGCGGGTGATCTCGCCGAGCACCTCGCGGACCGCGCTGACCTGCTCTTCGGGTGCCGGGTCGGACCCGTCCACCACGTGCACGAGCAGGTCCGCGTCGGCGGCCTCCTCCAGCGTCGAGCGGAACGCGTCCACCAGCTGGTGCGGCAGGTGCCGCACGAACCCGACGGTGTCGGTCAGCGTGTAGCCGCGGCCGTCCGGCGTCTGCGCGCGCCGGGTGGTCGGGTCGAGGGTGGCGAACAGCGCGTCCTCCACCAGCACCCCGGCGCCGGTCAGCGCGTTGAGCAGACTCGACTTGCCGGCGTTGGTGTAGCCGACGATCGCCACGCTGGGCACCTCGTTGGCCAGCCGCCGCCCGCGCTTGGTCTCGCGGATGGTGTCCATGGCCGCGATCTCCCGGCGCAGCTTCGCCACGCGCTTGTTGATCCGCCGCCGGTCGGTCTCGAGCTTGGTCTCACCGGGACCGCGCAGGCCGACGCCGCCGTTCGCGCCACCGGCGCGGCCACCGGCCTGCCGGGACAGCGACGCACCCCATCCGCGCAGCCGCGGGATCAGGTACTGCAGCTGGGCCAGCTCGACCTGCGCCTTGCCCTCCTTGGACCGGGCGTGCTGGGCGAAGATGTCGAGGATCAGGGCGGTCCGGTCGATCACCTTGACCTTGACCTTCTCCTCGAGCTGCCGCAGCTGGCCCGGGGAGAGCTCGCCGTCGCAGATCACGGTGTCGGCGCCGGTGGAGCCGACGATGTCCCGCAGCTCCCGCACCTTGCCCGAGCCGATGTAGGTGGCCGGGTCCGGCTTGGTCCGCCGCTGGATGAGGCCTTCGAGGACCTCCGAGCCCGCCGTCTCGGCCAGGCGCGCCAGCTCGGCCAGCGACGCCTCGGACTGCAGGGCCGTGCCCTCGGTCCACACGCCGACCAGCACGACGCGTTCGAGCCGCAGTTGCCGGTACTCGACCTCGGTGACGTCGTCCAGCTCTGTGGACAGTCCCCTGACCCGGCGCAGCGACGCCCGGTCTTCGAGCTCCATTTCGCCTGTCGACGGGTCGCCGTCGTACAGGTCGTCGTCGTGGTCTTCGGTGTGTGTCAGTTCTGTCATCGTGCCTCCATGTTCCCACGATTCGCCGCGGGAACCGAACTTTTACGTGCTGGGATAGGTGGCGAGGTAGATCGCGGTGCGCTCGGCGCCGGGACGGCGGGGGCGCGCGCGGAACTCCTCGAGCAGGGCGTTGAGCCGCGTTTCCAGCTCCGCCCGCTCCTCGGGGGCCACCTGGACGACGAGGCGTGTCTGGTGCACGCCGTCGAATCCTGTCTCGGCGATCTCGGCGAGATACGCCTCGAGCATCGCCTGGTCCAAGCCCTTGTCACCGCATGAGTCGAGTGTCCACGAAAGCCCCGTCGAAAGATACGGAATTTCCCGGGCGCCCCTGGTCCCGCGGCGCGGGGGCTGCGCGGCGAGGAAGCCGGTGTCGACGAGTTTGCGCACGTGGTGCAGGGTCGTCGCGGGGTCCCGGCCCAGCCTTTCGGCCAGCTCCTTGTTCGTCAGCGCCTCCGAAAAGGTCAACCGGATGATGCGCAGCCGTATTCCGGAGGCCAGCGCGGCGGCCTCGGCTTCGGTGGCGGCACGTCGTTGCTCAGGGGACACGCGCACAGCTTAGAGCGAACAGTGATTGACACTTTCCAATCACTCGGGCCAGACTCGGGGACCATGCACCGGGGGTCACTCTTCCGCCACGCCGACTTCAGGCGGCTCTTCGCCGGCGATACGGCCAGCCAGTTCGGCGTGTTCGTCGGCAACACCGCCGTCCCGCTGCTCGCGGCCGTCACGCTGGCCGCGACACCGTTCCAGATGGGGCTGCTGACCGCGGCCGAGACGCTCGCCTTCCTACTGATCGGGCTGCCCGCCGGGGTCTGGGTGGACCGGCTGCGCCGCCGCCGGGTGATGCTCACCGCCGACTTCACCCGGTTCGCCCTGCTGCTGAGCGTGCCGGTCGCCTGGTGGGCGGGCGTGCTGACGCTCGGCCAGCTGCTGATCGTCGTGCTGTTGGTCGGCATCGCCACCGTGTTCTTCGACATCGCCTACCAGTCGTACCTGCCTTCCCTCGTCGGGCGGGAACACCTCATGGAAGGCAACGCGAAGCTGCAGGCCGTCCAGTCCACCGCGCAGATCGCCGGGCCGAGCGCGGCCGGCGTGCTGGTCCAGCTGGTGAACGCGGCCAGCACCGTGCTGGTCACCAGCTTCGGCTTCCTCGCGTCGGCGCTGTGCCTGCTGCGCATCCGCACGCGGGAACCGGTGCCGGAGCGCGACGGCCACACCCGGCTGCTCCCGCAGATCGCCGAAGGACTGCGGTTCGTCTTCTCCGACAAGCCGCTGCGGGCGATCGTGGGCACGACGGCGACGGCCAACTTCTTCGGCGGTGCGTTCGTCGCCGTGCAGGTGCTGTTCCTGACGCGGACCGTCGGGCTGCCGCCGGCCGCGGTCGGCGTGCTGCTGGCGGTCGGCGGCGCGGGCGGGATCCTCGGCGCGGTCTGCTCGGCCGCGGTCACCCGGCGGCTCGGCCAGGCGCGGGCGATCTGGCTGGTCCCGCTGTTCACCTGGCCCGGCCACCTGCTGCTCCCGCTCGCCGCGCCGGACTGGCGGCTCGGTCTCGCCGCGTTCGGCCTCGTCGCCGGCGGGTTCGGGATCATCGTCTACAACGTCGCGCAGATTTCCTACCGGCAGGCGATCTGCCCGGACCGGCTGCTGGGCCGGATGAACGCGAGCGTGCGGTTCGTCGTCTGGGGCACGCTGCCGTTGGGCGGGCTGCTGGGCGGCGCACTCGGCGAAGGGCTGGGGCTGCGCGGCGCGCTGTGGGTGGCGGTGGCGGGCGAAGTGGCTTCGGCGCTGTGGGTGATCTGCTCGCCGCTGCGGCACATGCGCGACCTGCCGACCGACGCGAAAACCGGTTCCGCCGCCGCCTAGAGTTGTTCCATGAGTACCCCATACGAGCGCCCGCGAGTCCCGGACAAGGTCGGTGTCGACGGTCTGGAGGCCAAGTGGGTACCCGTATGGGAATCCACCGGCGCCTACCGCTTCAACCGCACCAAGACCCGGGACGAGGTCTACTCGATCGACACTCCCCCGCCGACGGTCAGCGGGTCGCTGCACATCGGGCACGTCTTCTCCTTCACCCAAACCGACATCCTCGCGCGGTTCAAGCGGATGCGCGGGCTCGAGGTCTTCTACCCGATGGGGTGGGACGACAACGGCCTGCCGACCGAACGCCGGGTGCAGAACCACTTCGGCGTCCGCTGCGAGCCGTCGCTGCCCTACGACCCGGAGTTCCGGCCTCCGGAGAAGCCGGGCAAGGACGTCTTGGCGATTTCGCGGCGCAACTTCATCGAGCTGTGCGAGTCGCTGACCGAGACCGACGAACAGGTCTTCGAGCAGCTGTGGCGGCAGCTCGGGCTGTCGGTCGACTGGACGATGACCTACCAGACGATCGGGCACGATTCCCGGCTGATCTCGCAGCGCGCGTTCCTGCGCAACCTCGAGCGCGGCGAGGCCTACCAGGCCGAAGCGCCGACGCTCTGGGACGTCAGCTTCCGCACCGCCGTCGCCCAGGCCGAACTGGAGGACCGCGAACGCCGGGGCGCCTTCCACGACCTGGCGTTCACCGGCCCCGACGGCGCCGACGTCGTGATCGCGACGACCCGGCCCGAGCTGCTGCCCGCCTGTGTCGCCCTGGTGGCGCACCCGGACGACGAGCGGTTCAAGCCGCTCTTCGGGAAGTCCGTGACGACGCCGGTGTTCGGCGTCGAGGTGCCCGTCGTGGCGCACCACCTCGCGGATCCGGAGAAGGGCCGCGGGATCGCGATGGTGTGCACCTTCGGCGACACCACCGACGTCACGTGGTGGCGGGAGCTGCGGCTGGCCACGCGAGTGGTGCTGGGCCGGGACGGCCGGTTCCTCCCGGACGCGCCGTCCGGCGTGCCCGCGGAGGCGTACGCGCCGCTGGTGGGCAAGACCGTCCACAGCGGACGCGAGATCATGGTGCGCCTGCTGCGCGAAGCCGGGGCCCTGCACGGGGAACCGCGGCCGATCACGCACTCGGTGAAGTTCTACGAAAAGGGCGACAGGCCCCTGGAGATCGTCGCGAGCCGGCAGTGGTACCTGCGCAACGGCGGGAACGACGCCGCTTTCCGGGCGAAGATGCTCGCCCGCGGCGAAGAGCTGAACTGGGTGCCGAAGCACATGCGCGTCCGGTACTCGTCGTGGGTGGAGAACCTGGCCGGGGACTGGCTGATCAGCCGGCAGCGGTTCTTCGGCGTGCCGATCCCGCTCTGGTACCGGCTCGACGAGCACGGCGAGCCCGACTACGACGCCCGCCTGCTGCCGGACACCCTGCCGGTGGACCCGAGCAGCGACGTCCCGCCGGGTTTCACCGAGGAGCAGCGGGGCGTCCCGGGCGGGTTCGCCGCCGACCCCGACGTGATGGACACCTGGGCGACGTCGTCGCTGACCCCGCAGATCGTCGGCCGGTGGAGCCTCGACGACGACCTGTTCGCGCGCGTGTTCCCGATGGACCTGCGGCCGCAGGCGCACGAGATCATCCGCACCTGGCTGTTCTCGACGGCGGTGCGCGCGGAGCTGGAGCACGGCGTGCTGCCGTGGCGGGCGGCGTCGATCGCGGGCTGGGTGCTCGACCCGGACCGCAAGAAGATGTCGAAGTCCAAGGGCAACGCGACGACGCCGGTGGACCTGCTGGAGCGCTTCGGCTCGGACGCGGTGCGGTACTGGGCGGCGAGCGCGCGCCCGGGCGTCGACACGGCGGTGGACGAGGGCCAGATGAAGGTCGGGCGCCGGCTGGCGACGAAGCTGCTCAACGCGAGCCGGTTCGTCCTCGGCCTCGGCGTGCCTTCGCCGGACGCGGTGGCCACCGAGCCGCTGGACCGGGCGCTGCTGGCGTCGCTGGCCGTCGTCGTCGAGCAGGCGACCGCGGCGTTGGAAGCGCTGGACTACGCGCGGGCGCTGCAGGTGACGGAGACGTTCTTCTGGACGTTCTGCGACGACTACGTCGAGCTGGTGAAGGGCCGCGCGTACGGCGACAGCGGTCCGGCGGGAGCGGAGTCGGCGCAGGTCGCGCTGGTGACGGCGTTGTCGGCGGTGCTGCGGCTGTTCGCGCCGTTCCTGCCGTTCGCGGCCGAGGAGGTCTGGTCGTGGTGGCAGGAGGGCTCGGTGCACCGGGCGGCATGGCCTGCCCCGGTCGCCGCCGGCGGCGACCCGGAGCTGCTTTCGCTGGCCAGCCAGGTCATCGCGGCGGTGCGCCGGGCGAAGACGGACGCGAAGGTGTCGATGCGGGCGGCCGTCGATACGCTGACCGTGACCGGTCCGGCCGAGCTGCTGGCGCGGTTCGCGGACGTCCGGTCGGACATCCGGGTCGCCGGCGCCGTCGCGGACATCACCACGCGCGAAGGCGATTTCGCGGTGGAAGCCAGCGTGTGAGCACCCCCGACCTCGGCCCGCTTCCGCGGCGAATCGGCATCGACGCCGATCAGGTGCGCCTGCTGATCGACGGCCAGTTCCCGCAGTGGGCCGGGCTCCCGGTCCGGGCCGTGCGGACGAGCGGGTGGGACAACTTCACGTTCCACCTCGGCGAAACGATGGTGGTGCGGCTGCCCAGCGCCGCCGAGTACGCGCTGGCCGTCGAGAAGGAGCAGCGGTGGCTGCCGGCGCTCGCGCCCCGGCTGCCGCTGCCCGTCCCGGTCCCGCTGGCGGCGGGGCGTCCCGGGGCGGGCTACCCGTTCCCGTGGTCGGTCTACCGGTGGCTCGACGGCGAACCCGCAACGGCGGACGGGGTGGCCGACCCCGTCCGCTTCGCGCGCGACCTGGCCGGGTTCGTGGCGGCCCTCCGGAGTGTCGACGCGGCGGACGGCCCCCAGCCGGGGAAGCACAACTGGTTCCGGGGCGCCACCCTGCGCACTTACGACGGGCAGGCCCGGCGGGCGCTCGCGGCCTTGAGCGGCACCGGCGCCGCCGGCGCGCTCTGGGAGGCCGCGCTGGCGGCGCCTTGGGACGGCGTGGACCGCTGGTTCCACGGCGACCTGGCCCCGGGCAACCTCCTGCTGCGCGACGGCGAACTGGCGGCCGTCATCGACTTCGGGACCTGCGGGGTCGGCGATCCGGCGTGCGACCTGGCCATCGCCTGGACGCTGCTGACGGCCGACGGCAGGCGGGTGTTCCGCGAGATCCTGTCCGTCGACGACGCAACCTGGACGCGCGGTCGCGGCTGGGCGCTGTGGAAGACGCTCGTCGCCTGCACCCGGGACGGCGAGGAGGCCGCGGAAGGACGTCGCGTACTGGACGAAATCCTGGCCGGCTAAGCCGTCACGAGCCGGCGGCGGCCCACCAGGCTTCGTCGAGTTCGCCGCGGGCCACGATCTCCGCCGGGCCCGACAGCGTCGAGGCGCCGCGGGACACCGTGACCTCGACCCGGCCGCCCGGGACGTCCACAGTGGACGCTCCGGTGTCCGTGCCCGCCAGGTGGAACGCGGCCGCCACCGCGGCGACCGTGCCGGTGCCGCACGCGCGCGTCTCCCCCACCCCGCGCTCGTGCACGCGCATCCGCAGCGCGCCCGCGTCGAGGCAGTTGATGAACTCGAGGTTCACGCCGTTCGGGAACACGTCGTGGTCGAAGTCCGGCTGGTCGCGCAGGTCGAGCCCGGCCACGTCGTCGTCGAGCAGCGAGACCAGGTGCGGGTTGCCGACGTCGACCGCCACGCCGGAGAACGGGCGGCCCGCCACCACCGTGACCGACGTCCCGGTGATCGTCGCCGGCCCCATCTGGACGGTCACCGAGCGGTCCGGGTGCACCACGACCGGGCGGTCGCCCGCGCGGGTGCCGACGACGAACTCGCCTTCGGCCGCCAGGCCGGCGTCGACCAGGTAGCGGGCGAACACGCGCACGCCGTTGCCGCACATCTCCGCGATCGACCCGTCGGCGTTGCGGTAGTCCATGAACCACTCGCCCGCGGACGGTGCGCCGATCGCCGCGGCGCGCACGACGCGCAGCACGCCGTCGGCCCCGAGGCCGCGTCGGCGGTCGCACAGCGCGGCGACCCTGGCCTCGGTCAGCTCGAGGCGGCCCGCCGGATCGGGGAGCAGCACGAAGTCGTTCTGCGTGCCGTGCCCCTTGAGGAACTCGATTCCGCCCATGGGGGCAGATTACCGGCCCAGGGTATCCAGGACGCGCGCGGCCAGCCCCGGATCGGCGCCGTCGAACCAGTGGATCCGCTGGTCGCGCCGGAACCAGGAGCGTTGCTTGCGGACGAAGCGCCGGGTGGCCTGCGCCGTGGCCGCGGCGGCCGCCTCGAAGTCGCCGTCGCCGTCCAGCTCGGCGAGCACCTGCTGGTAGCCGAGCGCCCGCGACGCCGTCTTCCCTTCGCGCAGGCCCCGCTTCTCCAGCGCGCGGACTTCGTCGACCAGCCCGGCTTCGAACATCCGCACCACGCGCTCGCTGACCCGCTCGTCGAGCTCCTCGGGCGCGCGGTCGACGCCGAGCACGACCGTGCCGTAGCGGGCGGGTCCCGGCTCGGGCAGGTTCGCCGAGAACGGCTCGCCGGTGATCTCGATGACCTCGAGGGCGCGCACGATCCGGCGGGTGTTGGTCGGCAGGATCTTGGCGGCGGCGACCGGGTCACGCTCACCCAGCCGGGTATACAACGCGGGTGTGCCGAGCTCTTCGGCTTCCGCGTCGAGCCGGGCCCGGACGGCGGGGTCGGTGCCGGGGAACCGCAGGTCGTCGAGCACGGACTGGACGTAGAGGCCGGACCCGCCGGCCAGCACCGGGACCCTGCCGGCGGCCAGCAGCCGTTCGATCTCGGCCCGCGCGTGCCGCTGGTAGGCCGCGACGGACGCCGTCTCGGTCACGTCCAGCACGTCGAGCAGGTGGTGCGGAACGCCGCGGCGCTCGGCCTCGGTGGCCTTGGCGGTGCCGATGTCCATGCCCCGGTAGAGCTGCATCGCGTCGGCGTTGACGACTTCGCCGCCGAGCTCGCACGCCAGGTCCACGGCCAGCGCGGTCTTGCCGGTGGCCGTCGGCCCGACCACCGCGATCGGGACGACGGGGCTGTTCACGGCGGCTGACGATACCTGCGGGCCGACACGGAGTGTCCACCGGAAGTAGGATCACGAGCTTCGAGTGGCCCATCCAGTACCACGGTGCGCGCTGAGCTGCTTGAATGCCGCGTGGGGCCGTAGCATCCGAGCACGGCCCGTGACGACCGCATTACCCGGCCCCGCTTCGCGGCGGGGCGCCCGCACCCGCGGGCGTACAGGCGATAAGGAGCCTGCGATGGCCCAGGAGAACACTTCCACCGGTACCCCGGCCCCGCACCCGGTGCCGCACGCGCTGCACGCCGGGCACGCCGCCCCGCCCGTGCCGCCCGCCGAACCCACCCCGTCGACCTGGGGCCGGATCGACGACGAGGGCACCGTCTACGTCATCACCGCCGAGGGCGAGCGCGCCGTCGGCGTCTGGCAGGCCGGCACCCCCGACGAGGGCCTGGTGCACTACGCACGCCGCTTCGACGACGTGCGCACCGAGGTGGAGCTGCTGGAGACCCGGCTGATCTCCGGGGCCGGCGACCCGAAGCACGCGCTGTCGAGCGCCACCCAGATCCGCGACAGCCTGGCCGAGGCGGCCCTGGTCGGCGACCTGGCCGCGCTCGCCGCCCGGCTGGAGTACGTCATCGGGCACGCCGAGAAGGCGCTGGCCAGCGCGAAGGCGGAGCGCGAGGAGGCCCGGGCCGCGGCGGTCGCGCGCAAGCAGGCGCTCGCCGAGGAGGCCGAGAAGATCGCGGCCGACTCCACCCAGTGGAAGGCGGCGGGCGACCGGCTGCGCGCGATCCTGGACGAGTGGAAGACGGTCAAGGGCGTCGACCGCAAGACCGACGACGAGCTGTGGAAGCGGTTCTCGAAGGCCCGCGAGGCGTTCAACCGCCGCCGCGGCTCGCACTTCGCCGAGCTGGACAAGCAGCGCGCGTCGGCCAAGCAGCGCAAGGAAGAGCTCATCGCCGAGGCCGAGGCCATCAGCGAGTCCGACGACTGGGGCGAGACGGCGGGTCGCTACAAGGACCTGATGACCGAGTGGAAGGCGGCGGGCCGCGCGCCGAAGGACAGCGACGAGGCGCTGTGGCAGCGTTTCCGCGCGGCGCAGGACAAGTTCTTCGCCCGCCGGTCGGCGGTGTTCTCCGAGCGCGACGCCGAGTTCGGGGCGAACGCCGCCCGCAAGGAAGAGCTGCTGGTCGAGGCCGAGAAGATCGACGCGGCAGCCAACCTGGAGGCGGCGAAGAGCGCGCTGCGGCGGATCCAGGAGCAGTGGGACGAGATCGGCAAGGTCCCCCGCGAGCGCATCCGCGAGCTGGACGGCCGGTTGAAGGCCGTCCAGGACGCGGTCAAGGCCGCGGAGGATTCGCGGTGGCGCCGGACGGACCCGGAGGCCCAGGCCCGGGCGGCCCAGTTCCGGGAGCGGGTCGAGCAGTTCGAGTCGCAGGCGGCGAAGGCGCGGGCGGCCGGGGACGAGCGCCGGGCCAAGAAGGCGGACGAGCAGGCCGCGCAGTGGCGTGAGTGGCTGGAGGCCGCGGAGGCGGCGGTCGCCGACCGCTGAGGTTGCCCACGGTCGTGAGTGGTAAAGCGGGTTAGAACCCGCTTTACCACTCACGACGGGCCGGGACCCGGTTGGCAAGCGGGGGTTCGGCGGATCGCCCGAAGAGGTTCGGTGCGCACCCCGACCGGGGGTCACCGCGCGCTTCGGCCCGCTCTCGGTGGTCCACTCGGTTCATGATCAGGACACCCCGCAGGATCCTCGCCGCTCTGGCGGTCACCGTCGCTCTCGCCGGGCTCGCCCCCGCGCTCGCCGCCCCCGCCGGGGCCGCTCCCCTCTCCTCGGCCACGGAAGCCGGCAAGGGGAAGGTGAAGGTCGACGGGAAGCTCGCCAAGGACCACGTCAAGGTCAACGAGAAGGTCGACCTCAAGGGCACCCTGAAGGTGCTCGAAGCCGCTCGCTCCGAGGCCAGCGTCGAGACCGTCATCGTCCAGCAGCTGCAGGCCGGGGCCTGGGTGAACATCGCCGACACCACCTGCCGGCCCAACGGCGGGTTCTCGCTCAGCCTCAGCTTCAGCCTGAGCGCCACGGTCTCGCTGCGGCTCTTCCACCCCGAGACCACGCTCTACGCAGCCGCCTACTCGGCCGGCACGCTCACCCTGCGCGTCGGCTGAGCCTGGTCCCCACCGGTTCTCAGGACCGCGAGAACGCCGTCCGCATCCACGAGACCGCCAGGCAGATCATCGCGATCCAGGCGATCACCATGCCGAAGCCGGGGCCGCCGCCCGCGGAGCCCGAGGCGTGCGACGACTGCTGGGACCAGATGGCCAGCAGCCCGTCCACCGAAGCGAACCAGCCGCCCGCCGCGCACACCCAGGACAGCCACCAGCGCCGGGTCACCAGGGCCAGCGCCGAAGCCAGGATGCCGACACCCGTCGACGTCGCCGCGAACAGCTGCGGGATGCCGCCGCCCTCGCCGGCCAGGACCTGCCAGCCCGCGTGGTCGCCGACCCACGGGAGGATCTGGCAGATCAGCAGCACGAACATGAACACCGCGATGGTGAACCCGCGGCGGCCCAGCTCCACCGTGCGGGACGCCCGTGCGCCCGCCTCGTCGATCTCGGCCGCCAGCTCGGCCAGCTCGCCGTTGCCTCGCGACTCGGTCACAGCGCACACCCACTCACCGGTTCGGGCTGGGTGGCCGGGGCACCGAAGCCCGGGAGGCCCAGCGTGACGCCGCTCGTCTTCGGCCGCAGCCCGGCCTCCGCGTTGTCGCCCGCCCGCGTCCGGCGGTGGGACAGCAGGTCGCCGTCGGCCACCAGGTGGTGCGGGGCGCCGTAGGTGACGATCGTCTCGACGACGTCGCCCGGCCGGACCGCGCGGTCGACGTGGGCGCCGGCCGGGGTGAAGTGCACCAGGCGCCCGTCGCGGGCGCGGCCGCTCATCCGGTGCGTCTCGGCGTCCTTACGGCCCTCGCCCGCGGCGACCAGCAGCTCGACCTTGCGGCCGACGATCTTCTTGTTCTCTTCCCAGGAGATCGCGTTCTGCAGCTCGACCAGGCGCTCGTAGCGCTCCTGCACGACCTCCTTGGGCAGCTGGCCGTCCATCGTCGCGGCCGGCGTGCCGGGGCGCTTCGAGTACTGGAAGGTGAACGCGCTGGAGAAGCGGGCCTGCGCCACGACGTCCAGGGTCGCCTGGAAGTCCTCCTCGGTCTCGCCGGGGAAGCCGACGATGATGTCGGTGGTGATCGCGGCGTCCGGCATGGCCGCGCGGACCTCGTCGAGGATGTTCAGGAAGCGCGCCGATCGGTAGGACCGCTTCATTTCGCGCAGCACCCGGTCGGAGCCGGACTGCAGCGGCATGTGCAGCTGGTGGCAGACGTTCGGGGTCGCGGCCATGGCGTCGATGACGTCGGAGGTGAACGCCGCGGGGTGCGGCGAGGTGAACCGGACGCGCTCGAGGCCGTCGACGGTGCCGCACGCGCGCAGCAGCTTGCCGAACGCCAGCCGGTCGCCGAATTCGACGCCGTAGGAGTTGACGTTCTGGCCGAGCAGGGTGACCTCGAGCACGCCTTCGGCGACGAGCGCCTCGACCTCGGCGAGGATCTCGCCGGGCCGCCGGTCGCGCTCCTTGCCGCGCAGGGCGGGGACGATGCAGAAGGTGCAGGTGTTGTTGCAGCCGACCGAAACGGACACCCAGCTCGCGTAGGACGATTCCCGCCGCGCGGGCAGCGTCGAGGGGAAGGTCTCGAGCGATTCGAGGATCTCGACCTCGGCCTCGGCGTTGTGCCGGGCGCGCTCCAGCAGGGTGGGCAGCGAACCGATGTTGTGGGTCCCGAACACGACATCGACCCACGGCGCCCGCTTGACGATCTCCCCGCGGTCCTTCTGCGCCAGGCACCCGCCGACGGCGATCTGCAGGTCGGGGTTCGCGACCTTGTCCGGGCGCAGGTGCCCGAGGGTGCCGTACAGCTTGTTGTCCGCGTTTTCCCGGACGGCGCAGGTGTTGAACACGATCAGGTCGGGCTTGGCCCCGGCGGTGGCCGGCACGTAGCCCGCGTCCTCGAGCTGCCCGGCGAGGCGCTCGGAGTCGTGCACGTTCATCTGGCAGCCGAAGGTGCGGATCTGGTACGCCCTGGGTGCCTGGTTCTCGGTCATCGGCTTCCAGGGTAGACCTGCGCCCATCTGCGCCTCCGCGTCCCCTCCTGACTCAGGTCACTTCTTAGCTTAAGAGAGCCTGCCGTTCGGACCATCCCAACGATCATGGAGCAGTCCCGTTCCAGCCCTCTCCGACAAGCCCTTACAACTGATAGCAGCCCAGCAAAGAGTGACCTTTACCCGTTGCCCAGACGGCAGAAACTGTCGGGAGTAGATATGGTCGAACAATTCCGAGCACACCCGAATAGTCCGACTAAAGCCGAAGAAACACAGGATAACCGAAGGAAACGCACGATAGTTTTTTTCACCGCAATCCGATAGCCCGACCCCAGGGGTTCACAATTATTACAACTCAGTACAGCTTTGTGCCGACGTGGTCGACAACAAACCGTTGATTCGCCACATCCAGTCCAAAGTAGACGCGGCCGACCTCATTTCGAGCCACATGATCATCCAACTTAAGGTGCGGTTCTCGACTGAGGCCCACCCCATCGAAAGTAAATTTTTCATCTTTCAGCTGACGCAACCCTTTGTCAGTGCCAGCCATATTCAAACCCCAGCGGGTCTTGAACCAGTCATCGATAACCATGCCACCAGTCTGACAATCCGATGACCGCCATTCCACTGCAGCCTGCGCCAAGAGTGCAAGACCCTCCTGCATACGCTCGACATGCGGATATTTGCTTTGTTTCCAACTACGCACGGCGGCCGCCGTGAAGACGATGGCGCCACGCGAGACTGCAGTGAGAAAGCTGGCCAGTTCATCGAGGTTAACAGCTTCGAGCACAGGCGCGTCCTGCCAGCTAGCACCACTGGGCCCTGCCATTGACCGCTGTGCCGTGAGCGCGAACTCTTTCCAGTACTGAGCCTCGGACTTAGCGATGCGCAGTTGCCCGTTTTCGCCTTCCAACCGCTCCGCCTCACTCTCCCAGAATTCCACCTCGCCTTTGAGTTCATCAACTCGGACTTTCATAGTCTGAAGCGCGGAGGAAGCATCCTCCATCGCGCGAGCCTCTGTCAGAGCTTTTTGAAAATTCTCTTCACGGCGCCGTCGCGTGGCGTCGACAGCACGCCTGAGATACTCGTTTCTTCCTCGTGCAGCGACCGATGCAGCAGCGACCATCTTGAGTAAAGTTGAGACCGCACGATCCCGGTCACGCAACTGCCGCTCATCGAATACCGGGTTCCGCCATCCAGTTGCTGGCCAAACCAGACGAGCCCCGTGATCAGGGACCGTCGAATCGGTTTCTTCCAAGCGGTTCTTGATCATGGTCAGCGCCCGACCGTCAAGAACCGCCGCCTGTGCTAGGCCTGCTAACTGCGAGGCGGCGTGTTTGGCGAAATTCTGAGTTTGCTCGCGCCGACCGTCGATAAGCAGGAGAGGAAGGCGAGGCACGTGGGCCAGCGCCTCTTCAAGAGGTGCCACCTGCCCTGGATTGATCCACTGGAAGCGGCCGTCGACCACTTGTCCCCGACTCCGACAAGTGAGCACCTCATCACGTAGTACGCTCGGGAGAAGCCCCGGACGGCGCACGCTCGAGACGGGGGTGGGAGTGAGCAGACCCTGCACTGTCTCGCGTCCCATCTCGACGCGGAGTGCAGCGCAACTCGGATCGCGGAACACCGTGACCTCACAGATGAAGCTGCCCATACCTGGCACCGCTAGATCCTGGTTGATCAGGCAATGGAACGCTTGAATGTCGTCGGTTCCACGGCGCCTCCAGCGGACCTGTCGAGCCACCTCTTGCCCGGATCGGCGTACCCGCTGCTCAGCACCCCCAGATCCCTTTAGGGATTCGCTGTCCACTGTGTCAAGGGCGTCCCAGTTCAGCCAAGCCGCGACATGACTGAGGATGCGCTCGAACACTGCGGCGGAGGACATCACAACATCCTGATCCACCCCTGTGACCTGGAAGTCCACTATGTAGAGCGGATCCATGCTGGCCCCTCCTGAGATCGCACAACCCGACGCCAAACCACGTTGCAGACCTGCGCGAGTTCGCTCCAGAAACCTGCGGCATATAGCTCGCAAATACTGACGTCGTCGTTACATGATCAAGCGACTCGATGGTCAGAACACGGCCCGCTGCGGCCCCTAGCAGCGCAACAGGCTTCGATCCTCCGGCGGATCTGGTACGCCTGGGTGCTTGGCTCTCGGTCATCGACCTCCAGGATGGACCGGCCGCCTCCAGCGGTTCCGCGGTGCCCTGGTCGAGCGGATGAGGGCCGTCAGGTCTCGTGTGCGGACGTACCGTGCAGGCACATCTCGTTCGCGGCAAGGCCAGGCAGGATCGGGTTGGGCCCGGCTGGGCAATGTGGGTCGCGTGGCGCGGATTCAAGTTGGCAGGGTTGGGCTTGGCTGAGCCGGACCGAGCGGGCTGGGCGGGGTCGGGTTCAGCTCGCGGGTATGGCTACCCCGTCAGCCCGGCTGGAAGAACTCCAGCAGCCGCCGGCTCGCGTCCGGGGACATCAGCATTTCCTGCATGCCCGCCGACATGCGGGCCGCCGCTCCGGTGCGCTCGAACATCTCCCTCTCGTACTCTGCCACCGCCGTGCCGAAGTCTTCGCGGTGCTCCGCCAGGGCCTGGCCCAGGACGGCGCCGTCCAGCAGGGCCATGTTCGCTCCCTCTCCCACCGGGGGCATCAGGTGCGCCGCGTCGCCGACCAGCGTGATGCGTGGGTTCGATGGCCACGTCAAGCCGACCGGAAGCGTCGCGAGGGGGCGGGGGGCGATCGTGTCGTCGGGAGCGGCCTCGATCAGGGCCGTGATGCGAGGGTCCCAGCCCGCCAGCAGCTCGATCAGCCGGGCGCGGGCCGCGGGTGGGTCGTCGAAGCGGATTCCGGTGGTGGTGAACCAGTCCTCTCCCGTGTTGTAGAAGCTGACGCCGATGCGGACGCAGCCGTCGCCGTTGCGCTGGGCCGCCAGGGACTTTCCGTCGCCGAACACCCAATAGTTGCCGCGGCCCACCATGGCCGCGAGGTCCGGGTGGGTGCGGTCGATGTCCGGGATCGCGAGCTCGACCGCGTTCTGGCCGAGGTGGGCCGGCTTGGCGTCGGTCAGCAACGCCCGGACCCGGGAGTTCGCGCCGTCCGCGCCCACCAGGAGGTCGTAGCGCGCGCTGGTGCCGTCCGCGAAGTGCACGACGCCGTCCTCGGCGTGGTCGTACGCTTGCCCCCAGCGGACCGTTCCGTCCGGCAGCGAGTCGAGCAACAGGTTGCGCAGGTCCGTGCGGTCGATCTCCGGCCGCGCCATCGGGGCGTCCTCGGGCGTGTCCTCCTGGAGCAGCAGGGTGCCGTCCGGCTGCAGGAGGCGCATGTCCTGCCCCTCGCCGCGGGCGATGGACAGGAACTTCTCGAGCAGGCCCGCCTCGCGCAGTGCCCGCTGGCCGGAATGGATGTCGAGCATGCCGCCCTGGCGGCGGGCGTCGCGCGCCGCGTCCCGCTCGCACACCGTGGCCTCGATGCCGTGTACGTGCAGGACGCGGGCGAGCGCCAGGCCGCCCATGCCGGCTCCCACGATCGCGATGGCCATGAAGTCCCCCTCCGATACGGCGTACTTCTCGATACACTGTATCGCGGTGAGCACTGTATTGTCACCCCCATGTTGGTGTGGGAACGGCCGGAACCGGCGAACCGGCCGGCCCCGGCCCCGCTGAGCCGGGACCTGATCGTCCGGACCGCGGTCGAACTGGCCGACGAAGCCGGCCTCGAAGCCGTGTCACTGCGCAAGATCGCCGCCGCGCTGGACGTCGGGCCGATGCGGCTCTACGGCTACATCGACACGAAGGACGAGCTGCTCGACCTGATGGTCGACGCCGTCCACGCCGAAATCCGGCCCACCGGGGACCACTGGCGGAAGGTGCTGGCTTCGGTGGCCGAGGCCACCCGGCAGGCCGCGCACCGGCACGAGTGGTTCGCCGACCTGATCGGCGGCCGGCCCCAGCTCGGCCCGAACGCGCTGGCCCGGGGCGAAGCGGTGCTGGCCGCGCTGGACGGCGTCGACGTCGACGTGGTCATGCCGATGGCCACCGCCGTCGACGCGTACGTGATCGGCGCGGTCCGCCGGGAGATCGCCGAGCGGCGGGCCGAGCGCGCCAGCGGGCTGGACCAGCGGGAGTGGCAGCGCACCCACGGGCCCTACCTGGTGCGGATGTTCGCCACCGGCCGGTTCCCCGCACTGGAGAAGGTCGTCCACGACGCCGCCCACCACGACGCCGACGAGACCTTCCGGATGGGCCTGGACTTCCTGCTCGACGGCATCGAAGCGAGCATCGGCTAGCGCAGGGTGGCGATCCCGGCCAGGAAGATGTCGACGCCCGCGAGGAACTGCTCGCGGTCGTCGTGCTCCCGCAGCTGGGTCGCGGCCTGGTGCACGAACGGGTACTCGTCCGGGTCGAGGGCGGCCCAGCGGGCGGCGACGTCGCCGAGGAAGACCGACCGATCCGCCTGGTCGCCGGTCAGGAGCCGGGCGTTGGCGGCGTTCTGCCCGGCGACGCCGAGCACGTAGTTGACGAGCGCGCCCGCGGCGTCGAACAACGCCCGCTCGGGCACTTCGAGCGCAAGGAGCAGCCCGCCGATGCGCTCGTAGATCTCCAGGAGCGCGGGCCGCCACGGCTCCCGGGACAGCTGGGCGCCGACCCACGGGTGGGCGTCGATCGCGTCGAACAGCCGCAGCGAGACCGTGCGCAGCGCTTCCCGCGGCTCGCCCTCGGCCACGGCGTCGCCGGTGACGCGCGCGATGACGGCGTCGGTCGCCGCGGCCAGGAGGTCGCTCTTGTTCGCGACGTGGTGGTAGATCGCGCCGTAGCCGGTGGCGAGGCGGGCGGTGAGCGCGCGGAAGGTCAGCGCCGCCTCGCCGCCGTCGTCCAGGATCGCGGCCGCCGCCTGCACGATCACTTCCTTGGACAACCCGTCCGCGCGCCGTTTCGTCATGGGCCGATCATCGCATGATTGGAACGGCGATCCAAACTCGTGCTAGCGTGGCGATTGGAACGACAATCCAATCGGAGGAAACCATGACTGTCACGATCATCGGAGCCGGCCTCGGCGGACTCGTCCTGGCCCGCGTCCTGCACCTGCACGGCATCCCGGTCGAGGTCTACGAGGCCGAAGCGTCCCCGGCCGCGCGCCGCCAGGGCGGGATGCTCGACATCCACCCGTGGAACGGCCAGCCGGCGCTCGAGGCGGCCGGCCTGACCGAGGGCTTCCGGAAGCTCGTCCTGCCGGGCCGCGAGTCCTCCCGCGTCGTCGACCGCCACGGCACCGTGCTGCTCGACCAGCCCGACGACGGCACCGGCCAACGGCCCGAAGTGCAGCGCGGCGAGCTGCGGCAGCTGCTGCTCGATGCGCTGCCGCCGGGCACCGTCCACTGGGGACACAAGGTCGCCGGCGTGCGGGCACTCGGCGACGGCGGCCACGAGGTCCGCCTGGCCGACGGGACCGGTTTCACCACGAGCCTGCTGGTCGGCGCGGACGGCGCGTGGTCGAAGGTCCGTCCGCTGCTTTCGGACGCGGTTCCGGAGTACGTCGGCGTATCGGTGGTCGAGACGTTCCTCTTCGACGGCGACACCCGGCACCCCGCCGCCGCGAAGGTCGTCGGCGCCGGTGCGCTCTACGCGCTGGCGCCGGGCAAGGGACTCGTGGCGCACCGCGAAAGCGGGGGCACCCTGCACACGTACGCCCAGCTGTACAAGCCACAGGACTGGCTCGCCGGAGCCGACGCCGAGACCGTGACGGCACGGGCCGCCGAGGAGTTCGCCGGCTGGGCCCCCGAACTGACCGCCCTGATCACCGGAAGCGACACCCCGCCGGTGCTGCGCCGGCTCTGCACCCTGCCGGCCGGGCACCGCTGGGACCGCGTGCCGGGGGTGACGCTGCTCGGCGACGCGGCCCACCTGATGCCCCCGAACGGCGAAGGCGCCAACCTGGCCATGCTGGACGGCGCCGAACTCGGCCAGGCCCTCGCCGCCCACCCCGGGGACGTGGAGACAGCGCTGGCCGAGTACGAGCAGGCCATGTTCGCGCGCGCGGCCGCGGAAGCGGCGGACGAGGACGTCTACGCGATCATGTTCGGCGATGACGCCCCGCACGGCATGGTCGCCATGCTGGCCGGCTAGCGAACCGCTGCCGGCGCCCAGGCCGCGAGCTCCGCGCGGACCGCCGCCAGCTGGGCCGCCGTCGGCGTCGTCGCCGGTTCCGTGATCAGCGCGTAGTGCAGGCCCGGGGTCGCGCCCAGGCGCAGCCGGTCACCCACCCGGGTCACCGAGGCCACGTCCGTCACCACCGCCGGCGTCATCCCCGCCGGGACGTGCAGCTCGGTCGGCGCGCCCGCGTCGGTTCCCTGCCACACCAGGACGCCGTAGCGGCCCGCGCCGGCCAGTGCCGCCGTGGCCGGCATCGTCGACGGGATCTGGTTCCAGGTCAGCGTCTGGCTGCCGTCCCGCGAGCGGTCCTCGTACGTGAACGCCAGCGTGTGGCCCGCCACCGCGGCCGGGTAGAGGCGGTCGAGCAGGCGGGCGTCCTGGCGGAGCTGGACCGTTCCGTCGTCCGCCGTGCGGGCCGACGAGAAGTCCTCGCCGTTCCAGGCGTCGCCGTCCGTCTTGACCTTGTCCGGGTTGTCGTTCATCAGCTCGTGGTGGCGGCCGCTGTAGATGTCCCACTGCCACTGCGTCGCCGACAGTACCGGGCCCGACTGCGCCGGCTGCCGCCACCAGTTCGCGCCCGACACCCGCGAGTCGAGGGCCTGGTACATCGCCTTGTCCACGGTCGGGGTCTTGTCCGAGGTGTACCCGGTCATCGGGTGGCCGAACTCGGTGACGATCGCCGTCGTGCCCAACGCGGTCGCGCGGTCCCGGACCGTGCCGAAGGCCCCGCTGTACTGGCCGTCGCCGGCCTTGCCCGGCATGAACACGCCGGACTGGGCGAGCTGGTCGTAGAAGTGCGTGTTGAACACGTACCGCGGGCCCAGGACGCCGGTGTCCTGGAAGCCGCCGGGGTGCAGCTGGAAGGAGATGTTGGCGTTCCAGAACATGTTCGGCTCGACGAACGCGGGCTTGTCCTGCCAGCCGGCGGAATCCATCGCGTCCCGGAAGCGCTTGAAGAACGGCCACAGCACGTTCTGCTCCCACGCCTTGCTGTCCTGGCCCGAGTCGTACCGCCCGGCGAACGGCTCGTTGTACGGGTCCATCCCCGCGATGCCCGCGAACTGCGTGGCACTCAGGTTCGCCCGGAGGTACGCCATCGTCTGGACGGCCTGGCCGACGAACTCGTCCTGGACGCCGCGGGCGTTGTGCCAGAAGTCCTTCGTGGCGTCCTGGACCGCGCCGTTCTGGGTGATGTTCTGGCCCCAGTGCGCGCAGATGCCGCAGCTCTCCGCCGGGTAGCCGCCGAGGTCGACGACCCACTTCGGCGCGCCGTCGCCGGTGTACCAGCTGCCGCGGTTGAACAGGTAGCGGGAGAACAGGTCCTGGTGGAAGTCCGGCAGGACGGTGAAACCCTCGTCCAGGAACGCCTTCAGCTGGTCCGTCAGCGCAGCCAGGTACTGGGTGTTCACCGGCCCGCGCACCGGCTGCGTCCCGGCCCAGGCGATCGGGAACCGCACGGCGTTCGCGCCGGTGAGCGCCCGCATCGACTGGGCCGAACGGCGCGCGTCGGCCGCGGTGGCGAACGGCAGGAAACCGTTTTCCGCCAGCTTCGTCTCACCCGAGACGTTGAAGCCGCGCAACACCACTTCGCGGCCGTACTCGTCGACGAACGCCGAGCCGCGCACGGTGAGCCGGTGCGCGGGAACGTCTTCCGCGACAGCGGAGGCGACGACGCCGGAGGTCATCGCCACGGCGGTGAGCAAAGCCACGAGCATGCGCATGATGGCGGCCCCAAACGTGAAGGAGTTTCGCAAAAAGTTACCGACCAGTCACTCCGTCGTCAAGGGCCGAAAGGAGCCGTTCAGGCCGCCTTCCGCTGCCATTGCTGGTTCGTCACCCCGGTACACGGGTACTGCTTGACGGCGGTGCCGTCGGCCGTCGACGCGGACACAACGTCCAGGCACTTCCCGCTGTGACGCGCCACGATGCGGACGTATCCGCTGTCGGCGGCCTGCAACTGGAACTGCTGGTTCGCGCCGCCGTTGCACGTCCACTGCACGGCCGCGGCGCCGTCCGCGGTGGACGCGTCGGAGATGTCGAGGCACTTCCCGCTGTGCCGGGCGATCAGGCTGACGTACCCGTTGCCGAGGTCCAGTTCGCTCCACTGCTGGTTCCCGCCGTTGTTGCACGTGTACTGCGTGAGCGCGACGCCGTCGGTCCGGGACGAACCAGGGATGTCCGCGCATTTCCCGCTGTGCCGCGCGACCAGCGACTCATACGCGCTGCCGGTGCCGACGCCCGCGACCACGCCGGTCGCCGCGTCGATGCTCACCTTCGGGTACCAGCTCATCGACAGCGTGGTGGCGCTGGGGAAACTCAGCGGCAGCCAGACGTATCGCGATTCGTTGACCGGGCGGTTCCAGGCGCCCGCCCAGCGATCACCCAGGTACAGGTAGGAAGTCGCCTGCGTGCCCTGCAACGGAAGCACGTACGCGGTCTGGCTGCCGTAGCCCGTCGAGTCCCCGACGTTCGCCAGCCCGCTCCACGTGCCCGTGACGCTCGTGGCCGTGGCGTACTTCTGCTGGTTCGGCTGCCAGCCGGTGGCAGCCGAAGTCAGCAGGAAGTAGACGCCGTTGCGCTTGAACATCGCCGGCGCCTCGCGGTACGAGCCGGGCCACAGCGTCTGCACCAGCGCGGCGACGCCGGTGTAGTCGGCGGTGAGCCGGTAGACGTTGAGATCGGCGTTCTCGCGGGCCGCGGAAGCCATGTACGCGGTGCCGTCGTCGTCCTTGAACAGCGTGATGTCCCGCGACATGTGGGCACCCAGCGGGCGGAAGCTGCCGCGGTAGGAGTAGCTGCCGTCGACCGTCGAGGAGGTGGCCACGGCGGCGCGTGCTTCGGCGTAGTCGTCGCCGTTCTCCTTGTGCATCCACATCACGTACTGCCCGGTGGAGCTGTTGTAGAGCACCTTGGGCCGCTCGATCTTCGCCCGGCCCAGCTCCGCCGCCGACGACTGCGTCAGCACGTCGCCCCGGAACTCCCAGGTCTTCAGGTCCGTCGAGCGGTAGGCCGAGACGGCCCGGAAGGTGTCGTCGGCGTTGCGGTTTTCGCCGAACCAGTAGTAGTACGCGCCCACCTTGAGCAGCCCGCCGCCGTGCGCGTGCACCAGAGCACCGGAGGTGTCGGTGAACTGGCTCCCGTTGGTCACCGTCACCGGCGCGGCGTGCGCTCCGGGCGCGCCGAGCAGCAGGGTGGCGAGCACGAGCAAGGACAAAACCGTGCCACGTCGTCGTAGCATGACGGCTCCTTCGCGAGCGGGTCAGTAGCCGACGCGGAACGTCGCGTCCTGCTTGTCCACAGTGGAGGACGTGCTGCCCAGCGGGTCGATCCGCAGCACGTAGTCGTGGTGCCGGAGGTAGCGGTCCGGGAAGTTGTGCGAACGGAAGGACGACCAGCTCGCGTCGGCGAGCCCGGCCGTCTGGTGGAAGGTGGCGTCCGCCTTGAACGTCGCCGAGCCGTCGTCGGTGGCCAAGCGCAGCTCGTAGTTGTAGTGCCGCAGGTACTGGCCGGGGTAGTTGACGGACTCGAACGACACACCGGCGGCGTCGGCCAAGCCGGGCACCAGCTTCCAGAGCTGGTCCTGGTACGGGTCGAACGGGTAGGCGTCGATGCGGCCCACCGAGTTCGCGTGCCGGACGTAGCGGTCCGGGTAGTTGTAGGACTTGAGCCGCCGCCACGCCGGGGCACCCCACTGCGTGACGAGGGCGGACCGCTCCGCGGCCGTGATCGGCGTGATCCCGGGGTGCTTGGAGTTCAGCGGCTGCGTGTACGCGCGGTCGTTCAGCAGGGTCCAAGTACCGGCGGCGACATCGGTGGTCTCCCAGCAGAAGAACCGGCCGTTGGGGCTCCAGGTGTCGCCCCACAGGTACCAGCGGTTACCCGACAGCGCGGGCACGATCTGCGGCGCCTCCACCCCCCGCCCGGGTGAGATTCCGGTCTTGTAGGTGGTGAAACTGCCGGCGGCCAGGGAGCCGGAACGCTGGCCGACCAGGGTGCTGTTCGTGTTGTCCTTGACGTACAGGTAGTTGACCCCGCCGATGGTGGCCATCGTCCCGTCGATCGTCGCGTGGCCGGGGTCGAAGAACACCTGCGGCGCGCTCACCGTCACGAAGTCGGTGGTGTAGTTGACCATGATGACGTCGTGGCCGCCGGAGGCCGCCGAGTAGATGATCGCGTACTGGTTGCGCGAGGGGTCCCAGAACGCCTCGGGCGCCCAGCTGTGCGTGGCCATCGAGTGCAGCTTGATCCGGCGGTACCCGGTGAACCCGCGCAGGTCGGCGGAATCCCAGACGTGCACGTACTGGTTCTGCAGCGACCAGTCGGTGCCCTTGAGGTCGGTGGCCAGCACGACGAACCGGCCGTCCTGCTTGCGCAGCACGAAGGGGTCGCGCAGCCCGCCGGTGCCGGCCGTCGGCGTCACCACCGGGTTGTTCTGGTTGAGCGGCATCCAGTCGAGGCCGTCCGTGCTGACCGCCAGGTGCAGCCCGTAGTCGGCGCCGGTCATCGACGGCGATTCGGTGAAGTACGCCATGACGTAAGCGCCGGAGGCGGCCTGGGCGGAGGCTTTGCCGCCGAGCACACCGGCGACCACGGCTCCCGCCGCGCCCGCCATCAGTCCACGTCGACTGATCATGGTCTCGTCCACCCATCTCATCGTCGAGCACCGGGCACAAGAAGCATTGTTAGCGCTAACAAGCGGTCGTAGTGTAGGTGACCCGTGCCACCGGATGTCAAGGGCCCGATCGTCGGGAGGTCGGACACCACCAGGCAAAACAGCCGATTGACCCCGCCGGGATCGGGAGCTATGTTAGCGCTCACTTCGCGCCCGGCGGCCGGTTGCGGCGCCGGAAAGTCCCCGCGCGAAGTCCTCTTCCCGCGCCGTCGGCGCCCACCTCCTGGAGAACCGGTATGCCCGTTCGACTCTCGGCGACGACGACGTCGCCGAAGTTCTTCCGGCGGTCCCGCCCGCTGACCGCGATCCTCGCCACCCTCGCCGTCGCCGCGGCGTCCACCACCGTCTGGGCCACCGCCGGGCACGCCGCGACCCTGGACGAGGGCCTGGTCGTCCGCTACGACCTCACCGGCGGCTCCGGGACGACGGTGCCCGACGCGTCGGGCCACGGCCGCGACGCCACCGTCAGCGGCGACACCACGTGGCAGGGCGATGAGGGCCTCCGGCTGGGCGGCACGAACGGGCACGTCCGCCTGCCCGACAACCTCATGCGGGGTCTCGCGGACATCACGGTTTCGGTACAGGTGAACATTGCGGCCGACCAGGGAACGCCGTACTTCCTGTGGGGCATGGGCAACACCGACGGCGGCGGCACCGGGAACGGCTACCTGTTCACCACCGGCGACGCCTTCCGCGGCTCGATCGCCTCCGGCAACTGGTCCACCGAGCAGAACGCGAACGCGGGACGCAACCTCGCGCGCGGCAGCTGGCGCACGATCACCTACACCCTCGGCGGCGGCACCGCGGTCCTGTACGAGGACGGCGTCGAAGCCGCCCGCACCACCGGGATCACGATCACGCCCGGCTCGATCGGCGGCGGCACCACGACCGCGGACTACCTCGGCCGGTCCGTCTACGCGGGCGACAAGTACCTCAAGGGGAACGTCCGCGACTTCCGCGTCTACGACCGCGCGGTGACCGCCGACGAAGCCCGCGCCCTCGGCGAGCGCACCGCCGCCGGGCGGGCGACGGCCGACGCGGCCGCCCTCGACCTCGGCGACACCTCCGCCGTCACCGGCAACCTCACCCTGCCGAAGACCGGCGCCGGCGGCTCGGCCATCGCCTGGACGTCGAGCAACCCGGCCGTCGTGTCGCCGACCGGCGTGGTGACGCGGCCCGCGCCCGGCGCCGGCAACGCGAAGGTGACCTTGACGGCGGCGGTCTCCTACGCCGGCCAGAGCGCAAGCCGCTCCTTCACCGTCACGGTGCTGCAGGACATCACCGACCGGCAGAAGGTCGACAACGCGCTCAAGGACATCGTCCTGCCCGACCAGGACGCGGTCCGCGGCAACCTCACCCTGCCGGTCAAGGGCGCCGGCGACGTCACGCTGACCTGGTGCAGCCAGGACCCCCGCGTCGTCACCGCCACCGGCGAGGTGACCCGGCCCGCGGCCGGCGCGCGACCGGCCAAGGCGCGGCTCACCGTCCGCGCGACGAAGGGCCACGCGACGGCGGAACGCTCCTTCACCCTCACCGTGCTGCCACTGCCGAAGAAGGAAGCGCTCGAGGGGTACATGTTCGCCTACTTCACCGGCGAGGCGACCCAGGACACCGAGCAGATCCACTTCGCGGCCAGCCGCGGCAACGACCCGCTGCACTGGGACGAGCTCAACGGCGGACGGCCCGTCCTGCGCTCGAACTACGGCGAAACCGGCGTGCGCGACCCGTTCATCGTCCGCAGCCCGGAGGGCGACCGGTTCTACATCGTCGCCACCGACCTGCAGATCAACGACGGCCGCGGCTGGGACCAGGCCCAGCGCCACGGCAGCCAGTACCTGGAGATCTGGGAGTCGACCGACCTGGTGACCTGGTCGAACCAGCGGCACGTCCGGGTCTCCGACGACACGGCCGGCATGACGTGGGCTCCCGAGGCGACCTACGACCCGACGATCGGCGCGTACGTCGTCTACTGGGCCACCAGCCCCTACGCCCCCACCGACGTCGACCACACCGGCTCGACGTACCCGCGGATGATGTACGCGACCACCCGCGACTTCCGGACCTTCAGCAAGCCGCAGGTGTGGAACGACCCCGGGGCCGGCGTCATCGACTCCACCGTCATCAAGGACGGCGACTACTACTACCGCCTCACCACCGACGGCAAGGTGATCGGCTCCTGCGAGCGCGACATCGTGCTGGAGCGGTCGAAGAACCTGCGTGCGGTCGACCTCCCGACGACGAAGCCGCGCAACTGGGAGCTCGTCTCCGACTGCATCCGCACCAAGCTCGGCACCGACTGGGTCGAAGGTCCGACGATGTTCAAGGCCAACGACAGCAGCAAGATCTACGCCTTCATGGACGAGACACCCCGCCGCGGGTACGTCCCGTTCGTCACCGATTCGCTGGCCAAGCCGAACTGGACGATCCCGGCCGAGTACCAGCTCCCGAAGAGCCCGCGCCACGGCACGGTGCTGCCGGTGACCAAGGCCGAGCTGGCCCGGCTGCGGCAGGGGCCGCCCCCGGTGACGGCCGACAAGAAGGGCGTCGTCGCCGACTACGACCTCACCGCGGCGGGCCGGGGCGACAGCGTCACCGACGTCTCCGGGAACGGGCGGGACGCCACGGTGCACGGCGGTGTCACGCGCTCGGCGGACGGGCTCGCCTTCGGGGGCAAGGACGGCTACGTCGCCCTGCCGAACGACCTGATGAGCGGCCTGAGCGGGATCACCGTGTCGGCGCAGGTGTGGGTCGACCCCGGCCAGCAGACGCCGTACTTCCTGTGGAACCTGGGCAACAGCACGGACAACGCCGGGGACGGCTACCTGTTCGCGACCGGGGACACCTACCGGTCCGCGATCGCGGCCGGCAACTGGTCGACCGAGCAGAACGCCGACAGCAAGCGGGCGCTCTCGCGCGGGGCTTGGCACACGCTGACGTACACGCTGTCGAGCGGAACCGCGCGGCTGTACGACAACGGCGTCGAAGTGGCCCATGTGGACGGCGTCACGGCGAAGCCCGGCGACCTCGGCGCGGGCATCACGACGTCGAACTACCTCGGGCGCTCGGCCTACGGTGCCGACAAGTACTTCCAGGGCAAGATGCGGCGGTTCACCGTGTGGAACCGCGGCCTGACGGCGAAGGAGGTCCTCGGCACGCCGGGCAACGAGACGGCCGTCGGGTCGGTGACCCTCGACTCGCTCAAGGTGCCGGCGATCATCGACAGCGCGAAGGGCACGATCGTCCTGCCGGTGAAACCGGGCACGGACGTGCGGCGGCTCGCGCCGGTGCTGCAGGTGGCCGACGGGACGCAGGTGTTCCCGCACAACGGTTCGCGGCAGGACTTCACCGGCCCGGTGGGCTACTCGGTCGTCGGCGCAGGCTGGCAGAGAAGGACGTGGACGGTCAGCGCGGTGGTGATGAACAGCCCGGTCCTGCCCGGCCTCAACGCCGACCCGAACATCGTCCGCTTCGGCGACACGTACTACATCTACGCCACGACCGACGGCTACCCCGGCTGGTCGGGGACGACGTTCGACGCGTGGTCGAGCACGGACCTGGTCACCTGGACGCGGCACCCGAAGATCCTCGACCTCGGCCCGGACGTGTCCTGGGCGGACAGCCGGGCGTGGGCGCCGACGATCACCGAGAAGAACGGGAAGTACTACTTCTACTTCTGCGCGGACGCCAAGATCGGCGTCGCGGTGTCTTCGTCGCCGACCGGCCCGTTCACCGACGCACTGGGCAAGCCGCTGATCGCGGCGAACCCGGCGGGCGGCCAGGCGATCGACCCGGCGGTGTTCACCGACGACGACGGCCAGACCTACCTGTACTGGGGCAACGGCACCGCCTACGTCGTGCCGCTGAACCCCGACCTGGTGTCCTACGACCCGGCGAAGATCACCCGCCTGACCGGTCTCGACGGCTTCCGCGAGGGGCTGTTCATGACCAAGCGCGCCGGGACGTACCACCTGACGTGGTCGATCGACGACACGGGCAGCGAGAACTACCGCGTCGGCTACGCGACGATGACCGGCCCGCTGGGCGCCGGGCTGGTGAACCGGGGCGTGATCCTGGAGAAGGACCCGTCGCTGGGGATCCTGGGCACCGGGCACCACAGCATCGTCCAGGTGCCGGGCAAGGACGAGTGGTACATCGCCTACCACCGCTTCGCGATCCCGGGCGGCGACGGCACGCACCGGGAGGTGACGATCGACCGGCTGCGCTTCGGGGCGGACGGGACGATCACGAAGGTGGTGCCGACCCTCGGCAGCGTCCCACCGGTGAAGTAAGGCCCGCGGCAAAGCGCTCCCGTGTGGCGTCCGGTGCGTCCGACGCACCGGACGCCCCACGTTCATGAACAACAGCCGTGGTCGGCTTCGGACGCCAAGGACCGGGTTGTGGGAAGGAGCTGCGGGCAGCTCTCCTCCCACCGAGCGCGGCCGCCGCGTCCCGGCCTCGACCGGCTTCTCTTCGGGCCGGACGGGACGATCACGAAGGTGGTGCCCACCCTCGGCAGCGTCCCACCCCTCAAGCCGGGAAGCTGAGCACCGGGAGCGAGCCCGGCTCGGCGGCCGCGAAGCCGCCGGGCCGGGCTCGGCCGTTCTCCCCCGCCGGGGTGAACGTTTTTGCCGAAAAAGCGACCGCCACCGGCCATCGGTTTGTCACGAAGCGGTAATCGAGTCGATCAAGCGAACCGGATGCGGATTCCGGCCGTATCTCCCTGCAGGACGGTGGACCAACGGAGGGACGACGACGTGGCGCGCGAAGGGACACTGATCGGCGACCGGTACCGCCTGCTCGGCCCGGCCGGGCAGGACGCGGCGGTCTGGCACGCCCAGGACGAACGGCTCGACCGGATCGTCGCCGTCAAACCGCTGTTCGACGAGCCGCCCGCGGTGCCTGCCATCCCCGCGCCGCGGGCGGCCATCTGTGACGTCGTCGACGAGGACAGCACCACCTACCTGGTGCTCGAGTACCCCGGGGCGCGGACGCTGACCGAGCTGCTCGGCGAGCACGGTGCGCTCGCCGCCGGGCTGGTCGCCCGGTTCGGGGTCCAGCTGGCGGCCGAGCTGGCCGCCGCGCACGACGAAGGCGTGCTGCACGCCGCCGTCGATCCGGACCACGTCGTCGTCTCCGCCGAGGGCCGCGCCGGGATCGCGGGCGGCGGGCGGGCCCTGCGCAGCTACCTCGCCCCCGAGGTGCTCGACGGCGGCTTCCCCGACTTCCCGGCGGAGGTGTACTCCCTGGGCGCCACCCTCTACGCCGCACTGGGCGGCGACCTCGGCCTGGTCCGCCACCCGCTCGCCGAAGCCGTGCTGCGGCTGCTGCACCCCGATCCGGCGGCCCGGCCCACCATGGCCGTCGCCGAAGAGCTGCTGAACAGCGTGACGCCCCGCCGCCCGGCAACACCGGACCGCGGGGCGCCGCGAGGACTCGCCGCCGACTACCGCTGCGTGTAGACGAATCCCACCTTGTCGACCTCGTCACCGGTGCGGCCGTGGAAGCCGGCGAGCTGCCAGCCGTCCGGGGCCGTGCGGGTGACGCAGTCGCCGGTGGCCGAGCCGCCGGCGAGGACGCGGCCGAGGTTGGTGGTGAACCGGGCCGAGAAGATCCGGGTCGTGCCGCTGTACTTGCCCTGGCACAGGGTCGCCGTCGTGACGTACTCGCCGGTGCCGAGGGTGAGCGACGCCGCCGTCCCGCCGGTGCCGCCGTGGGTCAGGGTGGTGCCGTTCTCCAGCGTCACCCCGACCTGGTCGACGCGGGTGCCGCTGCGCAGCGACCACGTCCGCACCCGGGCGTTCGCGGGCACCGCGGGGACGTCGGTGAAGTAGTCGCCGTGCGGGCCGCCGAACTGCTCCGACAGCTGCAGCGCGGGGTTGCGCGTCCAGGTGAACCGCACGGTGATCGGGTCGTGGTCGGACAGCATCTTGCCCGAGGCGTCGTCGAGGAACTTCGCGTGCTCGTTGTTGTAGAAGGTCGCGTCGAGGTTCACGAGCTTGCTGCTGCGGTAGAGCACCTTGTCGACGACTTCGCAGTCGTTGGTGGGCGCCTGCTGGTTGCACACGAGGTCGGGGCTGCCCGGGGCCGGCGCGGAGCCGCCGCGCACGAGCTTGACCCACGCGTCGGTCAGGCCGTTGTCCGCCCCGAACTGGGCGATCGTGTCGGCCGCGCGGGTGTAGCGCGTGTTGGTGTCGCCCATGACGACCACCGCGTTGCCCGCCGAGTGCGTCGTGATGAACGCGGTCAGCTGGGCCAGGTTCGACGCGCGCGAGGCCTCGTCGCCGTCGTTCGTGCCGGCGTTGGTGTGCGCGTTGTAGAAGTCGACGTACACGCCTTCGGCCAGCCGCACCCGCATAAAGGTGAAACCCTTCGGGGTCAGGCAGTCCCCGGAATCGAGCTGGCAGGACGTCCAGTGGACGCGCTCGAAGTCGTCGGCGTCGTACGGCAGCGAAGACAGGGTGTTCAGCCCGCTGCCGATGCCCGCGCCGCCGCTGGTGGGCGTGCGGTACGGGTGCTGGTCGGCCGCGTAGAGCTTCGCGTGGTAGTTGAAGTCCTCCTCGACGTGCACGACGTCGTAGGGGGCGATCCGCTGCCCGATCGCCGTCGTCGCGGGGTCACGCGGCGTCGGCGCGCTGGAGATGCTCTCCGGCAGGCCGGCGACGTTGTAGGCCAGCACCGAGAAGCTGCCGCCGTCGGTGGCCGCCTGCGCGGCCGCCGGACTGACCACAGTGGACACCGTGACGGCGAGGGCCAACGCGGCGATGCGTTTTCTCACGAGAACTCCCGAAGGATTCGGACGGACAAACCGGTGGGGGTGTAGCGGGGAACCACCCGGTACCCCGGGCGGTCGGCTCGGACGGCGGCGAACCGGCCGCGCAGCCGCCGCGAGCACAGCACGTCGACCTCGTGCCACGGGCAGGAGCCCTCGACCCGCAGCTCCAGGACGCTGCCGCGCTCGAGGGTGGCCTCGCCGCGCACGACCAGCGCCGGCCCGGCGGCGACGGACAGCGTGCCGCCGGTCTGGTGGTAGCCGCCGATCCGGAGGCCGGACGCGCGCAGCGTGCCGCCGGCGAGTTCGACGTCGCCGCTGCCCAGGGCACCCGGCGTCGCCGCGACCAGGGTGCCCGCCTCGACGCGGGTGCCGCCGCGGTAGCTGTTGGCCCCGGCGAGCGTCAGCGTCCCGGTACCCGCCTTGACGAGCCCGCCGTCGCCGCCGATGTCGTTGCGCCAGCTGTCGTTCGCGGCGAACCCGCCGCGGGCGGCGTCCATCGTGACGCGGACGTTCGCGTCGAACGCGCCGAAGCCGTCGGCCGCGGCGAAGAGGTTCAGCCGTCCCCAGAGCTCGGGGCCGTCGAGCAGCGGGTTCCCGGCCGGGAACGCCGTCGTGCGCAGGACTTCCTGCCGCTGCGCCGCGTCCAGGTACGGCAGGCGCGTTTCGAGGAGCACCTCGGCTCCCTTGGGGACCCGCATCGGCGTCCGCGCACCGTGGCCCGGCAGGCCGTAGGTCGCCCGGCGCGCGACCATCGCGGCGTTGGCCCGGCGGTCGCCGTATTCGTCGACACCGGTGTGCGCCCGGGCGAAGAGCGTGTCGGCCGTCGTGCCGGTCTTCGCGGTGAAGTACTTCAGTGCCTGCTCTCGGGCCGCCGCCTTGAGCGTGGCGTTCTCCGGGTCCGCGAGGGTCGCGGCGGTGAGCGCGGTGGCCAGGGTGCGGCCGCCGATCACGTCCACCGGCGAGTGCATCCCGGCGACGATCCGCGTGTCGGCCAGGTCGTAGGCCCGCGCCACCAGTTCCTGGAACCGCTCCGGGACCGCGTAGGCCAGCGCGAGGCAGGCCAGGTGGAACGCGTTGGTGTGGCCGCTGGGGAAGCCGCCGTCCTCGGCCGGGGTGGTGCTGCGCTGCCGCAGCAGCTGCGGCGCGACGACCACTTCGGACCGGTAGACCGGGAAGCCGAGCGCGTCGGCCCGGCCGGTGTCCTCGACCCGGCTGTCCGCGGTCAGCCGCCACGGCCGCGGGTACTGGTAGGCGGCCTTGCTCGGGTTGCCCGAGGCCCAGTTGCCGCGGACGGTGTCCACGAGCGTGGCCACCAGGCCCAGTTCCGAGTCGTGCGAGCCGGCGCCGAGCGCCGAGCCCGCCGGGGCGTTCGCCGGGACGACGTCGTCGATCTTCGCCGGCGGCGTGCCGTCGGGGGCGGAGGTGATGCTCGTGACGGCCTTGGCGCCACTGCGGTAGAGGTCCGCGAGGGGGCCGAGACCGCCGATGGCGGCGTAGGACTGGTGCTGGCGGTCGTAGACGAAGGCGCGCTTGGCTTCCGCGTCGGTCCGGGCCCGGGTGACGGCGACGCAGTGCCGGACGTTCGCGCGCAGCAGCGCCGCGTCGAGCACGACGCCACTGTCCCAAGTGGACCCGGTGCGCCAGACCCGCTGCATGCCGCTCAGGATCCGCACCGCCGCGTTGGTCTCCGGGGTGTGGTTGGCCGGGGTGTTCGTGCGGTAGGAGTCGACGAACGCCGTCGCTTCCTCCGCCCAGGCGGGCACGCCGAGTACGGCGGGCATGGCGGCGACGGTGGGGACGAGCGCGGACCAGCGCAGGAAGGTCCGCCGGTCCAAGGGCGCGAGGCTCAATGGGTTCTCCTGTGAAGGCGCCGGAAAAGCGCGCGGGGAATCGCTGCGGGAATGATCAATGCCCGGCCGATCCGGGTCAAGGAGCGTCCGGAGTAATTCGCCGGTCAGTAACCTGATCTTCTGCGGGGGTATTGCGAATTCGACGAATTCACTCGATCCGGACGTCGACGGCGGGGCTGTAGGCGAGCCGGCCGTGGGCGGCCACGCGGACCAGCACCCACCAGTGCGCGCCCGGCCGGGCGCGGTGACTCGCCCGGACCGTGATCGGCACCGTCGCTTTCTCGCCGGCGGCGAGCCGGAAGGGCTGCGCCCGCGGGCCGATCGTCACCTCGGGGCCCCAGGTGCCGAACGGGCTGATCGCCGCGATCCCGCCCCGGATCTCGCTCTGGGCCAGATTTTCCAGCGACACCGGCAGTTCGGCGCACCCGCCCGGTTTCACTACGACCGTCTCGGTGACGCCGACTTCGACGAGATCGTCGCGTGACGGCGGTGTCCCGACGAGGATTTCGGCGGTGTCTTCGAGGAGTTGCCCGCTTTCGTCGGTGATCCGGGCGGCGAGCAGGTAGCGGCCGGGCGTTTCCGGCCCCCGCACCTCGACCGTGGTCTGCGCGTGTCCCCCGGGTGCCAGGTCGTACGCGAGGTCCGGCACGTCCGCGGCCTGCCACCCCGGCGGCAGCTCCAGTTCGACGTGCCCGCGGGCCGGACGGCCGCTGCAGCTCACCGTGACGGCCAACCGGGCTCGACCGCCCTCGAGCCGCGCCCGGGTCGGCGTCACGTGCACGCTCACCGGCAGGTTGCCGACCGGCGCCGGGCCGTCGTTGTGCAGCCAGTACCGCGTGTGGACCGGCTGCACGGGCTCCGCGGCGATTTCCCGGCCGGTGCCCAACCGGACCACCGGTTCCAACCGCAGGGTCGCCACGTCCGCGGCGCCCAGCGCGACCCGGGCGCGTCCGCCTTCGACGTCGACGGGTTCGCCCTTCTCCTCGAGCAGATCGGTGCGCCAGGCCGACCGGATCCCGCCGTGCAGGGCGATGGACGCCGTGGCCGGGGACCCGGTCGATTCGTAGACCCGCAGCGTGATCGCGTCCGCGGGCGGGATCGGCGAGCCCGAGGCCAGCGGATTGCCCGCGGGTTTTGCCGCCGTCAGCACGACTTCCGCCGGTTCGACGGCGATCAGGCTCAGCTCCGGCGGCAGCGCGCCTGCCGTGGCCGGCACCGCACGGGCCCGGAGCGGGTGCGCGGCTTCCTGGGCGCGACGCGGGAATCCGGCGTCCCGCCAGTCCCCTTCCCCGGCGACGATGGCGAAGCCGAACATGTGCGTCCAGTGCTGCCAGGCGAAACTCGAGCCGTCCGGCGCGGTCCGGCGGTCGCCGTCGATCCACACGCCGCTGGGCCAGCCGCTGCACGAGCGCATCAGCGACAGGTGCAGCGTGCCGCCCGGGTCGACGACGAACCCGGGTGTGCCGTGGTTGACGACCGCGACCGAGTAGCTGTCGGCGGGTTCGAGCGTTCCGGGCAGCCCGTCGGGGACCCGCACGTCGAGGGTGGCCGCCGCGCGCAGTTCGGCAATGGCGGACTTGACGTCGTCGAGGATCACCACCGGCAGGTCCCGCGGTCCGCGGAGATCGGCGTCGGGCACCCAAGCTTCCCGCCGAGTCCGGGTGGGCGGGACGAACACCCGGCCGTGGCGCTCGAGGGCGCCCCGGTAGCCGGGCTCGACCGAAGCGAGGACTTCGGCGGCGTACGGGTTGTCCGCGCCGACGACGATCCGGACGTCGGGCAGGTTCGAATCGGCGTCGAGGGCGCCGTAACGCGGGCCGCCGGGGCGGGTGCAGGTCGCCGTCACGCCCTTCGCCGCCAGTGCCGCGACCAGGGCCCGGACCTCGAGGCCGGGCGTAAGGGGCTCGACCACTTCGGCGACGCCGATGGCGTGCGCGGTCCGGCTGCCGTCGTCGCGGCTGAGCGCGACGCGGGCGGTCGCCGACAGCCCGGCCCAGGTGTGGGCCGGCGTGTCGAGGGTCCACAGGTGTTCGGCCGCGTCGACGTCCGGGAAGCCGAACGACCGGCCGATCGCGCCGAAGCCGACCTCCGCCACCGGCAAGGCCCCGGGGACGGCGAAGTCGAAGCAAGTGCGCAGGAGCCGGTCCTGCCCGAGCGACCCGTCGACGTCGGTGCGGACGTCCACTCGGGACACTCCGTGCCACAGCGTCGTGCGCTGGGTGATCCGCAGGCCGTCCAGGGCCGTCGTCGCGACGAGCCGCTCCCCCACCGGACTGGTCTCGACGACCACCTCCGCCGCACCCGGCCCGTGCCCGGGCCCCTTCGGCAGCAGGTGCCACGGGCCCTCGCCCCACACCGGGTGTTCGGCGTGCTCGTCCTGGACCACCAGCCCGGCGCCAAGGCCACCCTCCCGCAGCAGTTCCCGGCCGCTGCGCCGGTCGTGGACGCGCTTGAGGGCACCCCCGCGCGCGGGGTCGGCTTCGACGGCGAAGACGTCGTTCTCGATCGACGGCGGCCCCGGCCGGGCCGTCCACCCGGGTGGCACACCGTCCGCGTCGACGACCCGGTAGACCCGGTATCCCAGCGCCGGCACGGCCTTGGCCAGGAAGGTCAGCGTGATCTCTGCCAAGGTGCCGTCGGGGTCGCGCACGACCGCGTCGGTGACGGCGGGGACCGGACGGCCGTCCGGGTCGACGACCCGCGCGCCCGTGGTCCCGGGGTTCACGGTCACCGACGTGATCGCGTCGCGGGTCCAGGACAGCGTGTTGAGCACGAAGACGGCCACGCCGTCCCCGCTCGTGTCGGCGTGGTGGGCCAGCTCGGCGATCGCGCCTTCGAGGACCTCGCCACCGCGGTCGGCCGCTTCGCGCCAGCCGGTGAGCAGATCGAGGTAGACCTGGTCGGATTCGGTGCCGGTGATGGCGTCGTGGTGGGCACCGTAGACCAATTGCCGCCAGGCCTTGTCGAGGGCTTCGTGGGGGTACCGCGCGCCGAGCAGGGCGGCGAGGGTGGCCGCCCGCTCGCCGTCGAGCACCGCCACCTCGGCCGCACGCTGGGCCTGCTTGGTGTCGATGTAGGAGACGTCCTTGCCGGTGTAGACCGGGTTCATGTCCCGGGTCTGCACGCTGATCGCCGTGCCGCGCGCCGCCGCGTCCGCCCGGACCGCGGCGAAGAAGTCCCGGGGCAGGCCGACGACGAACCGCGGCCAGACGTACCGGGCGTTCCACGTCCGGTGGATTTCGGTGCAGAACCGCGAGGGGATGTTGTGGTCGTGCCCCACCGGCAGCAGCACGTTGCGCGTGGCCGCGACCTGCCGCAGCGTGCTGAACTGCCGGTAGGCCTCTTCCATCGCGTCTTCGAGGGTGTCCTGGCGTTCGATGCCCCAGCCGGCGACGTAGTGGTCGGCCATGTAGGCGGTCAGCAGGCCCCGCCCGCTCGGCGAGATCCACTCGAACTCCGACGGGAACTGCATCCGGCCGATGTCGCCGGTGTGCCGCTTCGCGCCGACGTGGTGCCAGGGGCCGCGCGCCCAGGCGCTGGACTCCAGGCCCGCATCGGCCATCAATCCCGGGTAGGCGGGATCGTGGCCGAAGACGTCGAGCATCCACGCCGAGCGCGGGTCGCCGCCGAGGACGTCCCGCTGGTAGCCGACGCCGTAGACGGCGTTGCGGATGGTCGACTCCGGGTGGGTCAGGTTCGTGTTGGCCTCGTTGTAGTTGCCGCCCACCAGCTCGATCCGGCCGTCGCGGAGAAATCGCCGCAGGTCGTGGCGGTCGCCGGGGAAGGCGTCCCAGTGCGGTTTGAGGTAGTCGACCTCGGCCAGCACGAACCGGTAGTCCTCGTCGTCGCGGGCGGCTTCCAGGTGCGCGCGGACGAGGTCGAACGCCGACCGCTGGAAGTGCATCCGCTTCTCCTGCGCCAGCGGCAGGTCGAGCCAGGTGTCGGTGAAGCCGGCCTGGGTGTTCCACCACACCGGGTCGTAGTGGAAGTGCGAGACCATCCACATCGTCCAGCCGGTCTCCGCGACGACGAGGTCCGCCTCCGCCGTGACGCGCTCTCCCGCTGCCTCCGCGACCACGGTGACCCGGTGTTCGGAGCCCTCGGGCGCCTGGAAGACGACGCCGACTTCCACCGTGACGCCGTCCGGCTGAACATCGACCAGGACCGGCTCGGGCGTGAAGACCCGCTTGCCCTCGACGCGGATCCGCGCCGGAGCCCGCGGCCCGCCGTGACATCCGGGGCTTCGCCCCGGGCCGGGGGCTCCGCCACCCGGAACCCCCGAAAAGCCGCTGAGGGTCACCCGGACGACCTGGCGGGCCGCGGCCGCGGAGCCGACGAACAGATCGGTGCCCCGCACGGCGTCGATGCGCACAGTTCTCCTACTTGGCGTTGGCGAGCGCCGTCTTGGCGTCGCTGAAGAACTGGGTCACGCCGGCCGCGATCGACATCTTGCCGAAAGCGATCTGCTTGGCCGCCGAGTCGAGCGCGGTCTTGACGTCGCCGTAGCCCGGCGGCGCGGTCGGCGCGGTGGGCAGGCCGTCCTTGGCGACCTCGGCGGCGACGTACTCGCCGAACTCCATGTCCGCCTTCTCGGGAGCGCTGGCGGTCGGGGCGAGCAGGTTCTTCGACTTGTCCGACGGCGGCAGCCCGCGCTGCAGCTTCATCGTCTTGATCGCGTCGTCGTCGTTGAGGAAGAAGTTGATCAGCTTCGCCGCGCCTTCCGGGTTCTTGCTCTTCACCGGGATGCACAGCAGGACGCCGCCGGACAGCGCCTGGCCCGTCTTGCCGTTCTCGCGGGGCACGACGACCAGCTTGAGCTCGTGCTGGGTCAGCGGCTGCATCTGGGCCAGGCCCCAGCCGGTGGTCATCGCGATCTGCCCGGTGATCAGCGGGTGGTTGCCGGTCGCCGCGTCGGTGTTGCTCAGCAGCGTCGGCGGGCAGATGGCGCCGGACTTGCGCAGGCCGTCCCAGAAGGTGAACCACTCGGTCAGGTCGTCGGGACCGAAGCCGAGGGTCTGGTCGGGGGTGTAGAGGTCCTTGCCGCGCTGGCGCAGCCACGGCTGCAGCGCGCCCGAGTCGTCCTTCGACGCATCGAGCGCGCCGTACTTGTTCGGGCCCCACGCCTTGGAGACCTCGCCGGCGATGGTGGCGAAGTCCTGCCAGGTCCAGTCGCTGGTCGGGGCGGTGATCTTGAGCTGGTCGAAGACCGTCTTGTCGAAGAGCACCGGGGCGTTGCCCGAGCCGGACGCCACGCCGTAGGTCTTGCCCTTGACGGTGCCCGCCGTGCGCAACGGCGCGTACAGGGTGTCGAGCCCGATCGTGGCGGGGACGTAGGTGCCCAGGTCGGTGAGCACGTTCCGCCCGGCGTAGGTGCTGACGAGCGCGGTGTCCATCTGGAAGATGTCGGGCGGGTTGCCGCCGGCGAACTCGGTGTTCAGCTTGTCGAAGTACCCGTCGTAACCGGAGTACTGGGTGGTGACGGCGATCCCGGTCTTGTCGGTGAAGATCTTCACCGCCTTCTGGTAGGCGTCGTTGCGGGCGTTGCCGCCCCACCAGCGGAAGGTCAGGGCGTTGTTCCCGCCCCCGGAACCGCTGTTGCTGGGCGGCGCGAAACCGCAGCCGGCGAGCGCGGCGGACGCCACCCCCGCCCCGGCGATCCCGAGGAACCCCCTCCTGGACAGGTGCTGTGCCATGGCGGTCTCACTTTCTTTCTGCGGTTGGGGTTCAGCCTTTGATGCCGGAGTTGGCCACGCCGTCGACCAGACGCTTCTGGCAGACCAGGAACACCGCGACCGTCGGCACGAGGGTGACGACCGACATCGCGAGCATCCCGCCGTAGCTGGACCCGCTCGCCCGGTCGATGAAGGAGTTGAGGCCCAGCGGGACCGTGTACCGGGACTTGTCGGAGAGGTAGACCAGCTGGCGGAGGAAGTCGTTGAACGTCCAGATGAACGTCAGGACGCCGGTGGTCAGCAGGGCCGGGCGCAGCAGCGGGAGGATCACCGAGAAGAAGATCCGGCCGTGCCCGGCGCCGTCGATGGCCGCCGCTTCGTCCAGTTCGCGGGGAATGCCCCGGATGAACTGCACCATGAGGAAGATGAAAAATGCGTCGCACGCGAGCAGCTGCGGCACCACCAGCGGCAGGAACGTGTTGATCCAGTTCAGTTTGTAGAAGATCGTGTACTGCGGGATCATCGTCGCCTGGAACGGCAGCATCAGCGTGCCGAGCATCAGCCCGAACCAGATCCTGCGGAAGGCGAAGTCGAGCCGGGCGAACGCGTAGGCGGCCAGCGAGCAGGACGCGATGTTGCCGAACACCACGCAGAGCGCGATGGTCGCGGAGTTCGCGAGGTAGACGGTGAACGACGTCCCGGTCGCCGTCCAGCCGCCGAGGTAGTTGTCGAAGGTGAAGTGCCACGGGATCGGGTCGAGCGTGCTGAAGATCTGGTTCTCGGGCTTGAAGGAAGCCCCGACCAGCCACACCAGCGGGTAGATCATCACGACGACGGCGGCGAGGAGCACCCCGTGCGCGCGCCAGTGGGTCTTCGCCGGTGTCTTGACGTTGACGGTCATTCCGGTCCTTTCAGTCCGCGTAGGTGACCCAGCGCCGTGACGACGCGAAGTAGAGCGCGGTGAAGAGGCCGATCACCACGAACAGGACCCACGCCATCGCCGAGGCGTAGCCCATCTGGAGGCTCGAGAACCCCTTGCGGTAGAGGTAAAGCGTGTACAGCATGGTCGAATCGATGGGCCCGCCCAGGCCGCCGCTGACGACGTAGGCCGGGGTGAAGGTCTGGAACGCGTTGATCGTCTCCAGCACCAGGTTGAAGAAGATCACCGGGGACAGCATCGGCACGGTGATCCGGAAGAACATCCGGAATCGGCCGGCGCCGTCCAGTTCGGCGGCTTCGTACAGCTCCCGCGGGATCTGCTTCAGCCCGGCGAGGAAGATCAGCATCGGGGTGCCGAACTGCCAGCCCGACAGCAGGACCAGCGTCCACAGCGCGAACCGCGGGTCACCGATCCAGTCCGCGCCGCGGATGCCGAAGATCCCGAGCACCTGGTTCAGCAGGCCCTGTTGCGAGAAGATCTGGCGCCACATCACCGACACCGCGACGCTCGCCCCGAGCAGCGACGGCAGGTAGAACACCGAGCGGTAGAACCCCAGCGCGCGCAGGCCCCGGTTGAGCACCGCGGCCACGACGAGCGCGGCGGCGAGCTTGAGCGGCACCGAGGCGACGACGTAGGTCAGCGTGACCTTGACCGAATGGAGGAACTTCTCGTCCTGCCACATCGCCAGGTAGTTGTCGAAGCCCACCCACTGAGGTGAACTCAACAGGTCGAACTTCGTCAGCGACAGGTACAGCGAGTAGGCCATCGGCAGCACGACGAACCCGAAGATCCCGAGGAACCACGGCGTCAGGAAGGCGTACGCCGCCAGGTTGTCCTTGTGGCGCTTCCGCCGGCGCCGGGCCGGCGCGGTCTTCGCCGCCGGCCGGATCCCGGCTTCGACAGGGTGCGTTGCGGCTTCGACTGACATCGGCTGCTCCCGGGACTCCAGCGTGGACCGGCAGCTGCGGAAAGCTGCCGTGGCACTTCTTCCGACGCACGCGGTTCCAGTGGTTCCGTCCCAGGGAGCTGGAAGCGCTTTCTCGGCACTCTAGGCAGCGCGCTCCGCCGCTGTCAACGACGGTTCGCTCACCCTTCGGCCAGCACCGCGCGGATCCCCTTCTCCCTGGCCAGGTGCGCGGCCCCGAGCACGGTGGCGCGGGCGCCCAGCTCGCTGACCACGACGTCGGCCGGCCAGCTCAGCCGGTCCACGGTGGCGACGACGCCGGGCAGCAGCAGCTTGTTGCGCCCGACCCCGCCGCCCAGCACGACCAGGCCCGGGTCGACGACCGCGCAGATCGACGCGGCCAGGTTCCCGACGGCTTCGGCGTGTTCCGCGACGATCTCCAGCGCGACCGCGTCCCCCTTCTCGGCCAGCGCGAACAGGGCGGCCGCCGTCCGCGGCGCCGGGTCCGAACGGCCCGCCCAGCGGCCGCGGGCCCGCTGCAGCAGCGTCCGCGAACCGAGCCGGGTCTCCAGGGCGTCGCGGACCGGCGGCCGGTCGTCCGCCCACGGGTACGCCAGCCGGGCGACCTCCCCCGCCGCGCCGCTCGCCCCGCGCACGAGCTGCCGCCCGAGCACGACCCCCGCGCCGATCGCCACGCCGACCTGCAGGAACACGAAGCTGTCGTGGTCGCGGCCCGCGCCTTCGGCGAGTTCGGCGATGGCCGCGCAGTTGACGTTGTTCTCGGTGTGCACGGGCGCGCCGCCGGGCAGCCCGAGCGAGGCCACGGCGTCCCGGACCCGCGCCATGGTCGCCGGTTCGCCGCGGCCGGGCGGGGAGACCACATCGGACACCGCGACCACGACGGCCCGAAGCGGACCACGCGTGCTTCCGCGGCGCAGCACGGCTTTCACCATGGCGTCCGCGGACGCCGGCCGCGAGGTCTGGTCCTCGTCGAGCAGCTCCCCGTCGAGCCGGGTCGCCCGCAACGCCACCTGCGTCGAGCCGCGGTCGATCGCCAGCACGTACCCGGCCCGCGGGCCCAGCCGGTAGACCGCCGCCGTCCGTCCGGTGGCCCCCGACGAGCTGCCGCTGCGCTCGGCGAGCCCGGCGGCCTCCAGCTCGGCCATCACCAGCGAGACCGTCGGCTTCGACAGCCCGCAGGCCACCGCGAGCTGCGGCCGGGTGGCCTGACCGGAGGCGGCCAGCGCGGCGAAGACCTCGCCGGCCCGGTCCCCGATGCCCGTTTTCGCCATCTGCACCTGCTTTCGCTGTGGTGAAACTGTCGAATATCCGTGCCTGCTTCCCCGCCCGTTGACAACGCGGGTGGTTCGTTTGTTTACTACTTAACCAAGTGCGGGTCCCAGCCGCATCCATTTTCAGAAAGCGTTTTCTCGACCACGTCGACCGGTCCGGTGCCCCCGGACGGCAGGGAGGCTGCGAAGCGGATGGACCCGATCCTGCTGCCGAGCCAGCACGCGAGCTCGCACGACCTGCCCGATGATCCGGCAAGTCTCGACAATGTCCTGGTCACCGCGGCCGCGGCCGCGCTCGACGCGCAGCAGCCGGACGGCAACTTCGAAGACCCCGCGGCCGACGACGACATCGGCGACATGGGCCTCGGGGTGATCTCCTTGCTGTGCTTGGCCTGGCGGCGTGGTGCGTCCGACGACCCGAAGCTCACCGACGCGGTGCGCCGAGGCCTCGACTTCTTCCTGGCGCACCGGGTGTTCCGCACCGACAACCCCGGCGAACCGTTCCTCCGCGTCCGCGACAGCGGCCTGCCGTACGCGCGGTACATGCCCGGAGAGGGCGAACACCCCTTCGGCGACTGGCCGAGCACCGTGTGGGCGATGCTGCACGCGGTCAACGTCCTCGAACTCGGCGAAGGTCTGCTCACCGGCGGCCAGTACGCCGCGGTGACCGAGCTGGCGCTCGGGTACTGGCGGTGGCTGACCGAAGCGAGCGTGTTCAACCCCCAGCAGACCGGCAACCAGGCCCTCGGCGCGGTCGTCGCGGGCCTGATGCTCGGCCGCCACCTCGACAGTGTTTCCCGCGACCGCGAAGGCAACCGCGTCACGACGGCGGCCATGCGGCTGTACACAGACGTCATCCGGCCGTCCCGGGTAATCGACCGCGGCTTCGCGCTGCCGACCGAGCACGGCGCCGGCCACGACCAGAACTACCTGCCGATCTCGCTGTCCTTCCTGGCCCAGGCCCACCGGGTCACGGCCGACCGGCTGTTCCTCGACGACGGCGCGGAGCTCGCCCGCCACCTCGACTGCCGCCTGTCGGCCCGCGGCTTCGACTACGGCGGCCCCCGCTACAGCGAGCAGCACTGCGGCGCCGAAGGCCGGCTCGGCCTGCGCTACTTCAGCGCCCACCTGGCGACCGACCTCGGCCGCTACCTGGCCGACCAGCGCGTCACCTACTACCCCCTGGCCCGGACCGGCGCGCCGAGCGGGCACTTCGCGTTCACGACGGTGTGGCTGTACCAGGACGACAGCAAGTGGCACCTGTCCCCTTCGTTCCCGGTCTCGACGTCGTACTCGCTGCGGCACCGGGCCGCGTCCGTGTCGTGGACGGCCGGCCACACGCCGTACCTGATCGACGCCGGCCGCACCGCGGTGATCGAGTCCGTCGTGGCGGGCCAGCACGGCATCGGCCCGGTCCTGGGGCGCATGCTGCTCACCCGCGCACTCGGCCCGCTGCGCGTCCGCGACGCCCGGGACGGCGACGTCGTCGCCCGGCTGGTGACCAAGGCGGTCGTCACCCGGGAGCAGGTGATGCTGAGCGTGCAGCAGGTGTGCGTGGTCGAGGAGCAACGGGTGACGCTGTTCGCGGTGGTCCCGGCGGCGGGGTGCGCATTCCTCGCCGGGCTGCCGTACACCGAGGAAACGGACGCGGGCCAGCGCAAGATCGTCGCGGTCGCTTCGCCGGACGGGGAGCCGTTCGACCTGGGCGCGCCGGACGCGGTGCTGGCCACGGACGGCACGCTCCACGCGGGCAGCCTGGCGATCACGTCGGGGGCGTCGCTGCGGGTGGTCAATCCCCCGGCGGGGCGGACCAGCTTCAGCAGCGCGGAGACGATCGGGCTGACGCAGGAGCAGCTGGCGTTCTCCCTGGCGGACGACCCGCGCGGCTACGGGAACCCGGACGCGGGCTGGCACCGGGTGACGGACACGAACCACGTCCTGGCGGGCCCGCTCCCGGCGTCCCCGCCGGGCTCGTCGGTCTTCGCGGTCCGGTACGGGCCGCACGGCGATGTCCCGTTCACGGTCGGGGTACGCGAGTCGGCGGACGGCTTGGAGATCGAGGCGCCGGGATTCTCGGTGATCGTCGGCGATCCGGCGGGTGACGTGAAGGGGGAACCAACCCTGAGGTTGAGCATCACTTAAGCCCGGTCGGCGGTGACTGACGCCTACCCGACCACTCGTATGCAGCAATTTGGCTGACCCTCAGTCACCTTCAGCCCCCGCAGATTCATCTTTACTGTCTATATGACAGTAATTAGAGTCTCGAACATGCCCGCCGACCACTGGACACCTCCGCCCGTCCTGCTCGCCGTCGACCTGGTGATCTTGACCCTGCGCGAATCAGCCCTGCACGTTCTCTTGGTGGAACGGGGTATCGATCCCTTCCGGGGAGCATTGGCCCTGCCAGGCGGCTTCCTCGCCGACGACGCCGAGGACATCGCCGCGGCCGCGCACCGGGAACTGCGCGAAGAAGCCAACCTCGACGACGCTCGGCTTCACCTGGAACAACTCGGCACCTACGGCACACCTGGTCGTGATCCGAGGGGACGAGTCGTCTCCGTGGCTTACCTCGCGATCGCACCCAGCCTCCCCGAACCTCTCGCGGGCACCGACGCCGCCCGCGCTGCCTGGACGCCGGTCCGCGACGTGCTCGCGTCCCGCGTCCGGCTGGCCTTCGATCATGAACGAATTCTCGGCGACGGCCTGGAGCGAGCCAGGGCCAAACTCGAACACACCGCTCTCGCCACCGCGTTCTGTGCTCCCCACTTCACGATCAACGACCTGCAGAAGGTTTACGAGGCGGTCTGGGGTGTCGAACTCGATCCCCGAAACTTTTACCGCAAAGTCCAGGCCGTCGACGGCTTCATCGTCCCGCTGGGCGCCGAACGCCGCGTCGGCAGAGGTCGACCAGCCCGCCTGTTCACCTCAGGCACCCGAACGACGCTCTTCCCACCCCTGGTACGCCCGACCCCGACAGCTGCGGAGGCGCGAGGATGACCGATGACCTGGTAGTGATGCTCACTGCGTTCAACGACGAATACAAAGCCGTACACGAACGGTTGACCGATATCACGACGCATCGGCACGACCGTGGCACGCGCTTCGAGATCGGCACGATCCGCGGCAGCTCATGCCGGGTCGCGCTCGGCCTCACCGGTAAGGGCACGCAGCCGGCCGCTGTCATCGCCGAGCGCGCGATCTCCGAGTTCTCCCCGGTCACCATCATGTTCGTCGGCGTCGCCGGCGCATTGTGGGACACTCCGCTCGGCGATGTCGTCGTCGCCACCCACGTCTGTGCCTATCACGGCGGCACCAGCGAGGATGACGGCTTCAAAGCCCGCCCACGGGTATGGGAAACCCACCACGAGGTCAGCCAGATCGCCCAGCATGTCGCCCGCACCGGCGCCTGGGCACAGGATCTCCCGCCGGGAACCGGGGCACACTTCGGTGTCATCGCGGCCGGCGAAGTCGTCCACAACTCCCGCCTTTCCGCCGAAGCACGTTGGATCCGTCAGCACTACAACGATGCCCTGGCCATCGAGATGGAGGCTGCCGGCGTTGCCCAAGCAGGCCATCTCAGCGGTTCCCCCGTCGCCATCGTTCGTGGCATCAGCGACAAAGCCGACGGCGCCAAGACCACCGCCGCCGACCGCGACTGGCAGCCGAAAGCGGCAGCCAGTGCGGCTGCCTTCGCTGTCCACCTAGCCACCGAACTCGTCCACGAGCGGAAGAAGGCCACCATGAACGGCAACACCCCGGGCCACGGCACTGTTCACTTGACTTCGTACGGACAGGTCGGGATCCAGGCGGCCAACGTGACCGGCAGCTCGGTTTGGCAGAACACCGGTCCAGCCGCGGCGAACACCCCCGATCTCGCCGCCGAGCTGGCGGCACTCCGCGTCGATCTCACCCGTGAACGCGACCACGGCCGGCTCGACGACGTAACCTACGACGCTGCGACAACCGAACTTGACATCGCCGACGGCGCTCTCGATTCCACTACTACGCCGGCGGGCAGGAAGACCTTTGTGCTCGCACTCAAACGGCTCGGCGGCCTGATCGCCGACCTCGCCGGACCGGCAGCCAAGATCACGGCGCTGATCATCGCCGCCAAGGGCATGTCATGACCAGCCCGGGCCCAACGACCCATGCCACAGTCGGCCACGGAGCGAAAGTCGGCATAGTCGCGTCCGAGGTGCACAATTCGACCGTCTACCAGGTCAATTCGGGCGCCACACCGGACGAGAAGTACACCGTCGGGCTGCAGTACCTAGAGGATGGCATCCCGAGCCGAGCCCGCGAACTCATCGAAGAAGTCCGCGGACACGGTCTCAGCGGTGGGGAGGTCCAGTTCCACTGGGTACTGGCGATGCTCTCCAAGCGGTCCTATCGCGATCTGACCACCGAAGAACGACATCAGCTGGAAGGGCTGCCCACGATCTGTGCCACGCTCCCGCATGATGCCTGGTCCCGTGGGCTCAATGCACTGTGCGAGTTGCTGGACTACCTCGCTGCGCCCGACAGCGACGCGCAACCGGCAATCAAAGCGCTCACGAATTTGGACCCGCCGCAACGACGGAAAATTCTGCGCCACCTCGACTTGGTCCTCACCGGCGGGCTGCGCGACAGTTTCTGGGCCGAAGCTCGTCGCCACGCCGAGGCCACTCAGCTGAGCAACGACCGGGAGAAGCGGGTCTGGGCTTACTTCCACCCATTACCGGCTCGACCACGAGCCCGCCGACCCGCGCCGTCCACCACCACACCCCGAGATCGTGCACGTGCCGCGATCGGGACGCTGGTGGGCGTCCTTGCTGTGGGATACCTGGGTCGAACGGTTTTACTCAATGCGCAAGTTCTGCCGATAATCGCCTATCTGGGAGCCTTGGGCGCCACCATCGTGGCTGCACGCAACGGCTACGAGTGGCGCTATCGATCAGCTCGGCTCGCTGCCAAGAATCTTCTCTACCGCACTCGGTCCGGCCGCGGGCTGGGAGCCGAGGACGGCTTCAGTCGCAGCGTGGACAATGCTTTCGAATACTACTTCGCCAAGTACGCACCTCGAGGCGAAACTAGGCAAGCTTGTCTTGCAGCGACCGCCGGGTTCAAGACCGCGCTTCGCAAGGAGATCACCGAGATCTACCGGGAAAGCCGCATCCCCGTCAACCGGATCAGGTGGCTGATCGGTTACGAGGTCAGCAAGGTCGTACGCCGATGGAAAAACGGGGACCTGTTCGCCTACCGCTTCCGCTACCGGGTCGATTCAATGACCAAGATCCGCTGCGTCGTCGCGACAGCCGTCCTCATCGCGACCTCCGGCTACACCATCTCTTCGACCATCGACAACAGCTTGATCCCCACCGTGGCAGCGACGATTGCCGCGATCGCCGGAGCGACAGCAGCCGGTGCCGGGTGGTCACGTATAGCCAGCGAGCGACGTCGGATTGCAGAAGAGCAACTCGAACGCGACGAAGTTCTGGCGGCCAGGGAAGCCGAGTACACCCGCTGGAAGAACAGGCTCGATTCGACTCGCCCCTCCGAAACCGAGATGGAGCAGTGGCTCAACGCCGACAAGATCAAGTTTCTGGACAAGGCGTTGAAACACTACCGGCTGGCCTGGCGCGATATCCTCACCCATGCATTTCTGCAAACCCCCACCGAGGACAGCAAACGAGCCCGGGTCAAAGGTGCACCTTGGCGCTACTCCAAGTACGCCATCCGGCTCTTCCTGATCACGCACGACGGTGTGCGTGAGCTCACCACGGAGATCGACTTCGAGGACGCACGGCTCCACGGTGAAGAGCGCAACAACTTCCGCTTCGACGCCGTCTCGTCGGTCCACGTCGCCACCAGCTCCGAACTGAGCTACAGCATGGAACTGGTACTCATGAACGGCGAGCCGCAGAACATCGACATCACCGATTACCGATCCGGCGAGCTGGCACCGAACGAGACTCCTCTCGCACTCACGAAGATGTCTCTCGATGCCGCCGGATTCACCAACACTCTGCACATCTTGGAAGGCATCGCTGCCGAAGGGAAAAACTGGATCAAACGCGACCCGTACATCAACACCGCTCCGAGAGGAGGAATTTCCGAGAGCGATCTCCACTGACACGGTCTTCGTTGGGCAGGACGCGCACATCCAGTCGACGTTCCGCCAAGTGGGCTAGCGATCGGCGGATCGGTAGCGCTGCATCTTGTCGCGGCTGCCGCACGCGCTCATCGAGCACCACCGGCGCACGCCCGCCCGTGACGTGTCCAGGAACAGCAGCGAGCACTCGGGGTTTTCGCACTCGCGCACCCGGGCGGCCTCGCCGCCGCCGAGGAGCGCGACCGCGTCCGCGGCGAGCAACGCCAGCAGGGAAACCACGGTCGCCGAAACCGGCTGGGCCCGCAGGCCGTCCGGGGTGACGCGCAGGGCGGTGACCGGCGGTGGCTGCGCCGCCCACCGGTTCACCGTGGCCACGTCCTCTTCGGACAGCCGGCCCACCATCAAGCGGTAGACGGCTTCCCGCAGCTCGCGAGCCGCCGTCAGATCGGCCTCCGTGCAGGGCGGATCCGCCGGCGTCAGGCCCGCTGCGGTGAACCAGCGGCCCAGCGCCGCCGGATCCGGCAGGCGCTCGAAGCCGCCGTCGCGGAAGCGCTCGCCGACCGTGGCCGTGAAGTTCACCGACGGCCGTCCGCCGTGGAAGCGGAACGCGTGTTTGTCTCCCACGCCGTGCAGAATACTCCGTTACCGGTCCAAGAGGTAACGTGCGGGCGTGGCCTGCCCACCCGGCCCGGAGTCTGGCACGATCAGGCGATGACCGGCCGGAGGCGGACCCGCGGACTCGCGATCGCGGCCGCCCTGCTGCTGGTGCTCGCCGCCTGCACCACCGGGTTCGGCGAGCTCAAGCTGCGGATCGCCGCGGGCAACTCCGGCGGCGTCTACTACAAGCTCGCCCAGACCCTCGCCAGCGCGTGGCAGACCGGCCTGAACGTCGACCGGCCGCAGGTGCTGGAGACCCAGGGCTCGCCGGACAACATCGACAAGGTGCTCGCCGGCCAGGCCGACGTCGCCTTCGTCGCGGCCGACGTCGCCGCGGCCCGGTACCAAAGCGAGTTCGCCGCACTCGCCCGGATCCACGACGACTACCTGCACGTCATCGTCCGCGCCGACTCCGACATCCGGTCGGTGTCCCAGCTGAGCGGCCACCGGGTCGCGATCGGCTCACCGCAGTCCGGCGTCGAGTACATCGCCAACTGGCTGCTCCGGCTGCTCGGGCTGCAGAACTCGGTCAGCACGATCACCCGCGGCCTGCCCGAATCCATCCTCGCGCTGCGGAACCACGAGGTCGACGCGTTCTTCTGGTCCGGCGGCCTGCCCACGCCGAAGCTGCAGGAACCGGAGAACCGGGGGAAGCTGCACCTGCTCGACCTGGCCGACGTGATGCCGAAGGTGCAGGCCCACAGCCAGGTCTACGGCACCGCGACGATCCCGGCGAGCACGTACAGCGAGCTCCTCCCGGTGACGACGCTGGTGGTGCCGAACTTCCTGGTGGTCCCGAAGTCCATGCCGGACGACGTGGCGGAGGCCCTGGTGCGCGGGCTGTTCGACGCCCGCCGCGAGCTGGCGAACGCCAACTCGGCGGCCTTGTCGATCGACGTCCACCCGGGCATCGAGACCCAGCCCATCCCGTTGCACCCGGGCGCGCTGCGGTACTACCGGTCGCAGAAGACCTAGGCGACCGGGAACACCATCGAGATCCGCAGCCCGCCGCCCTCCGGCAGGTCCAGTTCCAGCTCCCCGTCCGAGTGCGCGACGATCTCGCTGACGATCGCCAGCCCCAGCCCCGACCCCGGCACGTTCTGGTGCGCCGGACTGCGCCAGAACCGGTCCAGGGCCCGGTCGAGCTCGTCCGGCGGCAGTCCCGGCCCGTGGTCGCGCACCGACAACCGGACCCGGTCGCCCGAACGCACCACCGAGACCAGGATCTCCGTCCCCGCCGCGGTGAACTTCAGCGCGTTGTCCAGCAGCGCGTCCAGGATCGTCTCCGCGCCGCGGGGCGGCATGCACACGCACGCGCCGTCACCGGACGTCTCCACCACCAGCCGGACGTCCCGGGCCTCGCCCACCACCGTCCAGTCCGCGACCCGTTCCGCCACGACCTCGTCCAGCACCACCGGGTCCAGCTCGCCACCCGAAGCCTCGGCGCGGGCCATCGACAGCAGGCCGTCCAGGATCTGGTGCAGCCGCCCGGCGTCCACCCGCGCCGCCTCGAGGTCCGCGGCCGCCGGCTCGTCGTCGACGTGGCCTTCGAGGTTGCCCAGGCGGATCTTCAACGCCGTCAGCGGGTTGCGCAGCTGGTGGGACGCGTCGGCGACGAACGCCCGCTGCGCCGCCAGCGCGCCCGACACGCTCGAGGCCATCCGGTCGAACGAGCGGCCGAGCTGCCGCAGCTCCGGCGGCCCGCCGCTCTCCCCGACCGGCTCGGCCTCCCGGCCGCTGACCACCGACGCCACCAGCGCGCCCGTCGCGTCGTCGAGCCGGTGCACCGGCCGCAGGATCCAGCGGACCACCGGGATCGCCACCGCCAACGCGAGCGTGAACGCGAGGATCCCGCCCGCGGCGAGCAGCAGCCACCACCACAGCACGTCCGCCCGCTCGGCGCCGGTGTCGGACACGGTGAGCACCGCGCCGTGCACCTCACCGTCCGCGAGCACCGGTTCGGCCAGCACCAGCGGCGTCGAATCCCAGGGCATCAGCAGCCCCGCGGGCTGCGACCGGCGGCCGGCGAGCGCCTCGTGGACCGGCCCGCTGAGCCGTTCGTCCTGGAGGTCGATCCGCTCGGCAGCCACCCCGAGCGCGGAGGCGAACAGCTTGCCGTCCTGGTTCACGACCACCACCTGGACGCCGTACACCTCGTTGTAGCGGCGGAGGTCGGGGTCGATCAGCCCCGGCTTGTTGTCCAGCAGCGGGCGCTGGGCCAGCGACGCGAACCGGGCGGTGTCGGTCAGCCGGTCGAGGAACAGGTCCTGCTGCGCCCCCGCGGCGATGCTCCCGGCCAGCGGGATGCCCAGGCCGAACACGAGCAACGCCACCAGCGTCAGCACGATGCCCTGCAGCCGGACGCGCACGCCGCCTCAGCTCCGGGCGACCTGGCCGCCGAGCCGGTACCCGACCCCGCGGACGGTCTCGATCAGCGCCGGGCGGCCCAGCTTCGTCCGCAGCGTCGCGACGTGGACGTCCAGTGAACGGCTCTCCGCCGCGCCGCGGTGACCCCACACCTCGGTGAGCACGTGCTCGCGCGAGCACACCGCGCCGCGGGCGCCCGCCACCAGCGCCAGCACCTGGAACTCCTTGCGGGACAGCGCGACCGCCTTGCCGTCGACCAGCACCTCGTGCCGCGAGACGTCGACGGTGACGTCCCCGACCCGGATGACCACCGGCTCGGCGGCGGGGTGCTCCCCGCGGCGGCGGCGCACGGCCTCGACGCGGGCGAGCAGCTCCTCGACGTCGTAGGGCTTGACCAGGTAGTCGTCGGCGCCCGCGCGCAGCCCCTGGATCCGGTCGTCGACCTCGCCGCGCGCCGAGACGACGATGATCGCCACGTCGCTGACCGCGCGGATCTGGCGGCACAGCGTCACGCCGTCGATGTCCGGCAGGCCGAGGTCGAGCAGGATGACGTCGACCTCGTGCACCCGGTCGAGCACGCCGGCACCGGTGGCGAGCCGGGCGATCGCCAGGCCGCGGCGGGTCAGCGCCGGGATGAGCGCACCCGCGACCCGGTCGTCGTCCTCCACCAGCAGCACCCGCACCCGTCCGCCTCCCATGGTGGCCTGCTCCACCGGCCGGTACGGCGAACTCTAGGACGTCCGGGCGGCTCCCGCACCGGCCACCCGGACGGTCACTCCCCGTGACCTCGGGTGGACACCCCCCAAAAAGGACATCGATACTCAGTTGAAACCCTAAGTATTGCTCAAGCGGCCTTGCCAGCCGGTGCAGCAACGGTAGGTTCTCGCCATCGCGTGGTGACCCATGCCCGATTTGCACGAACGACCCGGGAGGCCAGATGACCGCGGAGGTGGCGGCGCCGATGATCAAGGCGTCCGCCGTGAACAAGTACTTCGGCGACCTGCACGTGCTCAGGGAGATCACGCTCGAGGTGCCTCGCGGCCAGGTCGTCGTGGTGCTCGGCCCGTCGGGCTCGGGCAAGTCGACCCTGTGCCGGGCGATCAACCGGCTGGAGCCGATCAACTCGGGTGAGATCGCCGTCGACGGTGTCCCGCTGCCCGCCGAGGGCAAGGCACTGGCCGCGCTGCGGGCCGACGTCGGCATGGTCTTCCAGTCGTTCAACCTGTTCGCGCACAAGACCATCGTCGAGAACGTGATGCTCGCGCCGGTGAAGGTCCGCAAGACCTCGCAGGCCGAAGCGCGCAAGACGGCGATGGAGCTGCTGGAGCGCGTCGGCATCGCCAACCAGGCCGACAAGTACCCGGCGCAGCTTTCGGGTGGCCAGCAGCAGCGCGTCGCCATCGCGCGGGCGCTGGCCATGCGGCCCAAGGTCATGCTGTTCGACGAGCCGACCTCGGCGCTGGACCCGGAAATGGTCCAGGAGGTCCTCGACGTCATGACGGGCCTGGCCAAGGACGGCATGACGATGCTCGTCGTCACCCACGAGATGGGCTTCGCCCGGCGGGCAGCCGATCGGGTGATCTTCATGGCCGACGGCGAGATCGTCGAGGACACGACGCCGGAAGCGTTCTTCACCGCGCCGAAGAGCGAGCGCGCGAAGGACTTCCTCGGCAAGATCCTTACCCACTGAGATCAACCACTGAGACACGTTCCGCGGCGCCGTCGGCGCCCGGGTGACGACACACAGGAGAGATTCACATGAGGATCCGCACCCTCGCGGTGGGACTGCTCGCCGGTGGGCTGGCGCTGACCACGCTGACCGCCTGCGGCAAGGAAGGCACGCCGACGTCGCCGGGCTCCCAGAGCGGCTCGAACGCCCCCGCGGCGCTGACCTACCCGGTCGCGACCGGCGTCGACCTGGCCGGCTCCCCGGTGTTCGCCAAGATGAAGGCGGCGGGCGCGCTGACCGTCGGCGCCAAGGACGACCAGCCCGGCCTCGGCCAGAAGGACCCGACGACCGGCAAGTTCGGCGGCTTCGACATCGAGATCGCGAAGCTCGTCTCGGCCGGCCTGGGCTTCGACCCCGAGAAGATCACCTTCCGCACGGTCGACTCCGGCGCCCGTGAGCAGACGATCGCGAACGGCGACGTGAACTACTACGTCGGCACGTACTCGATCACCGACAAGCGCAAGGCGCTGGTCTCCTTCGCCGGGCCGTACTTCGTCGCCGGCCAGGACCTGCTCGTCCGCAAGGACGACACCTCGATCACCGGCCCGGAGACCCTCAAGGGCAAGAAGGTCTGCTCGGTCACCGGCTCGACCCCGATCCAGAAGGTCCGGCAGCAGAACCTGACCGAGCCGAACAACATCGTCGAGTTCCAGAAGTACTCGCAGTGCGTCGAGAAGCTGCTGTCGAAGGACGTCGACGCGGTCACGACCGACGACGCGATCCTGAAGGGTTACGCCTCCCAGGACCCGGACAACCTGAAGGTCGTCGGCAAGACGTTCTCGACCGAGAAGTACGGCATCGGCCTCAACAAGGACGACAAGGTGCTGCGCGACAAGGTCAACGACATCCTGCAGAAGGCGCTGGACGACGGCACCTGGAAGAAGATCTACGACGCCACCCTCGGCAAGTCGGGCTCGGAGGCCAAGGTCCCGACCCTCGAGAAGTACTGACCTTCGCGTGACGGCCGGTGGATCGGGCTTCCCGGTCCACCGGCCTTCTCCATCCACCACCTGACCACCTCTGGCAAACGGACGCGGGGAAGGCTCCATGGACGTCCTGCTCAACAACCTGGACCTGTTCGGTCCGTTCTTCCTCACCACGATCGAACTGTTCCTGATCTCGGCCGTCGGCAGCCTGATCTGGGGCACCATCCTGGCCATGCTGCGGGTGAGCCCGGTCCCCGTCTTCCGCGCCGTCGGCACGGCGTACGTGACGATCGCCCGGAACACGCCGCTCACCCTGGTGTTCGCGTTCTTCGTGTTCGCCTACCCGCTGCTGGACATCGTCAAGCTGGACTACTTCCCGGCCGCGGTCGTCGCCCTGACCGTGTACACCTCGGCGTTCATCTGCGAGGTCGTGCGCTCGGGCATCAACACCGTGCCGGTCGGCCAGGCCGAAGCGGGCCGGGCGCTGGGGCTCACCTTCGGGCAGATCCTCGGCCAGGTCGTGCTGCCGCAGGCGCTGCGCTCGGTCGTGCCGCCGCTGATCAGCACCCTGATCGCGCTGCTGAAGAACACCACCATCGCGGCCGGTTTCTCCGTCGCCGAGGCCGGCGCGATCCGCTCGTACCTGTCCGAACGCGGGGAGAACCAGCTGGTCGGCCTGCTGTGGGTCGCGCTCGGCTTCATCGTCCTGGTCGCCGTGCTGTCGTTCGTCCAACGCAGCCTGGAGAAGCGCTGGAGCGTGGCCCGATGAGCAACGTCCTGTTCGACGTCCCGGGCCCGAAGGCCCGGCTCCGTTACCGCACGTACGCGGTGCTCGGCACGCTCGTGGTCCTCGCGTTCGTCGGCTACGTCGGGTGGCGGTTCTACGACAGCGGCCAGTTCACCGCCCGCAAGTGGGAGTGGCTGCAGTACGCGCAGGTGCAGCGCGACCTGGGCAACGCGGTGCTGTCGACGCTCGAGGCGTTCGCCGCCGCGGCCGTGCTGGCGCTGATCTTCGGCGCGATCTTCGCGGCCGGCCGGCTGTCCGACCACGTCTGGGTCCGCCGGATCTCCGGGTTCGTCGTCGAGTTCTTCCGCGCCATCCCCGCGCTGATCCTGATGTTCCTGTTCTACTTCGGCCTGCCGACCGTCGGCGTGCCGACGACCCCGTTCCTCGGCGTGGTCCTCGGCCTGACGCTGTACAACGGCTCGGTGCTCGCCGAGGTCTTCCGCGCGGGCATCCAGTCGCTGCCGAAGGGCCAGAGCGAAGCCGCGTACGCGCTGGGCATGCGCAAGACTCAGGTGATGTTCCTGGTCCTGCTGCCGCAGGCGATCCGGGCGATGCTGCCGACGATCATCAGCCAGCTGGTCGTGCTGCTGAAGGACACCGCGCTCGGCTTCATCATCACTTACCAGGAGCTGCTGTACTACGCGCGCTACATCGGCTCGCAGGGCTCGTTCGGGCGGCCGATCGTGCCGTCGACGATCGTGGCGACCGCCATCTACGTCGTGATGTGCCTGCTGCTGACGGCGCTGGCGACGTACCTGGAGCGGCGCAACCGCCGCAACAAGAAGGTCGTGGCCGCACCGCCGGCCACGGGAGAGGCAGCCCTCGTCTCGGCCACCGCCTGAGTCACCCGTTCGAGGCCCCCGGGACATGTCCCGGGGGCCTTGTCGTGCCCGGAGGTGTCCCCTAGCGTCGGGCGCATGGGTGTCGCACTGGTGACCGGCAGTTCCCGGGGTCTCGGCCGCGTGATCGCGCGCCGCCTGGCCAGAGACGGGTTCGCCGTCGCGGTCAACGGCCGCCACGACAACGCCGACCTGAAGACGGCCGCGGAGGGCATCCTCGCCGAAGGCGGCCGCGCGGCGGCGTTCGCCGCGGACGTGACGGACCGGCGCCAGGTCGGCGAGCTGGTCGACGCGGTCACGGCGTTGCTCGGCCCGATCGGCGTACTGGTGCTCAACGCCACCGGCCCGCAGCCGGAGGCGCCGGTGTCCTCGGTCGACTGGCCGGACCACCTGGCCCAGCTGGACTTCTTCGTCCGGTCACCGGTGCTGCTCGGGCACGCGGTGCTGCCGGGGATGCGCGCCCGCGGCCACGGCCGGATCGTGCACGTCGACTCGGAGGTGGCGGACCGCCCGCCGCCCGGTCGTTCGGCGTACGCGACGGCCAAGAGCGCCCAGATCGGCCTGGTCCGGGCCTGGGCGCGCGAACTGGCCCCGGACGGCATCACGGTCAACACGGTGGCGCCCGGGTTCATCCCGGTGGAGCGGCACGCGGAGGTCCCGGAAGCCGAGCGCGAGGACTACCGGGCCTCGGTCCCGGCCGGGCGGCTGGGCACCCCCGAGGAGGTGGCCGCCGCCGTCAGTTTCTTCGCCTCGGACGAAGCCGGCTTCATCACCGGACAACGCCTCCTGGTCGACGGCGGCCGCTCGCTCGGTTAGTCCGGGACCAGCGCGAGGATCCCGTCCGTGTCGCGGGCGAGGAAGTCGCCGAACGGGACCAGTTCTCCGGGCTCGAAATTCCGGCGCGCGATCTCGGGCCGCAGGACCATCAGTTCCGGGGTGATCGTCACCGGAGTCGGGCCACCGGTCACGATGTCGTCGAGGTCGGTGTCGAGCGATGGCCCCCACCGATCGACGACCAGGCCGACCGAAGCCGGCCCGGTCGCCTGGAACTCGGCCAGCAACGGGCGGATCACCGTGTTCTGGCCGGTTCGCGCGACCGGGCCGCCGAATCCGTCGAGGTTGTAGTGCTCGACGACCACATCGGCGCCGACCCGGCCCAGCGTGCAGATGACGTCGGCGTCCTCGTCGTCGGTCATCCAGTACTGGAACGTGAACTGCTTCTCCGCCAGCCCGGCCATGCCGGCGAGCAGGCCTTCGCGGTCCATCTCGACCTGCTCGCCCATGGTCTCCCACTCGCCGCTGATCGCGGTGATCCGGCCGGTGCGGGGATGGCGCAGCACCATCCCCGCCGCCGCCAGGGAGTCCACCCGCTTGCGTACCTGTTCCGGCGACCAGTCACGCCGGTACAGCCGCACGAATCCGTATGACATTCCTGCCTACTTCGGGAACATGAGGACGTTGCTCTCGCCAAGCCACTGCGCGGCCTTGTCGAGCACGGCTTGCGGGGTACCTTCCTCAAAGTACGCGAGGGCCCGCACGCCTTGCTGGTCGGCGGCCCACTTGAGGACCTTCATCGCGGTACCCAAGCCGCTCATGTCGTTCACCTTGCCCGGGCCACCGACCGCGATGTACTCGCCGTTCGGCCCGAACACGTCGATTCCGGTCTTGCCGACGCCCGGCATGATGACCTCGTAATCCTGGCCGTTGTTGGTGAGCTCCTTCGTGCGCCGGCCACCGACGATGTCCGCGACCTTCGCCTCCCGCTCGTTGCCGAGCTTGTTCTGCGCGTTCTGGGAGATCTTCTTGATGTCGTCGGCCATGCCCTCCATGCCGTGCATGGCCATGGTCAGGCCACCGATCAGCTCGGCGACACCGGCGTAGACCGCCGGGCCCGAGGTGAACACGCACGCGATGGCCCCGACGAGCGCGCCGCCGATGCCGCCCGGGATCGCACCGACGCCGGCGAAGGCGGCACCGCCGCCGGCACCGATCGCCGCACCCGCGCCGACCTCCTCGGCGCACGCCGCGATCGCGCCACCGGCGACCGACGCGCCGCCCAGCGCGGCTCCGACGCCCGCCGCGGTCTCGGCCAGGTGCTGGATGAGCGCGAGCAGCTCACCCGAGTGGTCCCGCACGTAGTCGAGGGTGGCGCCGGCCATCGTGTCGATCATCGACAGCAGCTGGTTGGCGGCGTCGAGGAGGCCCTGCAGCTCCGGGTGGTCCTGGATGGTCTGCGCCACCGCGTCCCGGACCTGCTGGACGGTGCCGCGCATGTCCATGACCTGCTGCTTGGCGTTCTCCTCGGACTGCTTGACGCTGACCGCGTTGTACGCGTCGGCCGCCGCCTTGCTGGCTTCGACGACGTCCTTGCCCGCCGCGTCCGCGTCGGCCTGTGCCCGGGCCGCCGCTTCGCGGGCCTGTGCGGCGTACTCGTTGGCCAGCGCGGCCGACTGCGCCGCCTGGGCCGCCGAGCGCTGCGCGGCCTGCGCCGCGGCCTGTGCGTTCGACGCCGCCCACCGGGCGGTCTCGGCCGACTGCGCCGCCTGGGCGGCGGACTTCTCGGCCTGGTCGGCGGAGGCCTTCGCGGCTTCGGCGTGCTGCTGCGCCTCGGCCGCGGAGTCCTTCGCCGCCTGGGCCGCCGCGGCGGCTTCGGCGGCCGAGCCGGCGGCGTTGGCCGCGTACTCGGCGGCCAGTGCCGCCTGCTGGTGCGCCAGGGCCGCGGCTTCCTTCGCGTTGGCGACGTAGCCGTTGATCTGGGCGACGTGCTGCGCGGCGTCGGCGTCCCGCCACGCCGCGGTGTACTGCCCGGACTGGAGGAACTGGCGGACGTAGGTCCACGGCCCGGACAGCGCGGCGTTGGCCGCGGCCTTCACCTCCGGGCCGCCCTTGTCCAGGATCTTCTGGACGGCGATCCGGTCGTCGTTCTTGGCCGCGGTGAACTGCCCGGTCTTCAGGAACGCGGCGACGTCGGCCGGGGTACCCGAGAGCGCGCGGTTGGCCGCGTCCTTGGTGGCCGGCCCGCCGAGCGAGGAGATGCGCTGCGCTTCGAGCCGGTCGTTGATCACCTTGCCCTGGTAGTCGCGGGTCGTCAGGAACTGCTTCACCTGGTCGTGGCCGCCCGTGGCGGCGGTGCCGGCCGCGGCGCGCTGGGCCGGCACCAGCGAGGCGCCGCCCACGATGCTCAGGCTGAGCCGGTCGTCCTGCTCCAGTGCCCCGTCCAGTCCACTCCGGACGAACGCGGTCAGCTCGGCGTCCGTGCCCGCGAGCGCGGCGCCGGCCGCGGCGAACAGCTTCGGGCCACCGGTGTGCATCAGCTCGGCGGCCAGCTTCCGGCCGCTGGCGATCGCCGTCGCCGGCGGGGCCGCCGGGTCCTTGGCCGCGACCAGCAGGGTCGCCGCCTGCTGGCTCAGCTGCTCCGGCTGGCCGGCGGTCCAGTGCGCCGCCACCGTCCGGGAGTCCTCGGCCTGCTTGGCGTCCTGCGCGTCGCGCGTGGCCTGGGACTGCTGCTCGGCCAGCCGCTCCGCGTCGGCGCGGCGAGCCAGGCTCGCGGTGTTCTCGGCCTGGTCGGCGGCCGTCTGCGCGGCGTCGGCGGCGTTCTTCGCCTCGATCGAGGCGTCCTTGGCGCGCTGCGCGGCCCCCGCCGCTTCCCCGGCGTGCAGGGCCGCGTCGTCGGCCGCGGCGGCCGCGGCGTTGGCGTGGGCGACGGCGTCCAGCGCGGCCTGCCGCGCCTGACCGGCCCAGGCGGCGGCGTCGTTGGCCAGCGACAACGCGGCCGCGGCGGCCCGGCTCGCTTCGTTGGCGTTGCGCTGGGCCCGGGCGGCGGCGTTCTTCGCCTCGGCGGCGCTGGCGCCGGCCTGCTGCGCGTAGCCACCGGCTTCGGACGAGGCCGCGGCCGCCGCGGCGGCGTCGTTGGCCGCGGCGGCGGCCGCCTGCACGGTCACGGCGACGGCGTGCACGGCGTCGATGGCGTGGGTCAGCGCGTCGGCGGCGCTCTGCGCACCGTTGGCGGCATCCCGGGCGTCCTTCGCGGCCTGCGTCGCCCGGTCGGCCTGGCCCCGGTCGGTGGCCGCGGCGGCGGCCGCGTTGCGGGCGTTCGAGGCGGCGCGGCCGGCCATGGACGCGGCCCAGGCGGCCTGGCTGGCCGCGGCCGCGGCTTCGCGGGCCGCGTTGTTCGCCGCGTTGGCCGCGTTGATCGCGGTCTGCGCGGCGCGTGCGGCCCGGTTGGCGGCGTCGGCCGCCCGCGCCGCGGCCTGGGCGGCCTGCTCGGCCGACCCCTGCGCCTTGCGCGTCTCGTCGGCGGCGATCTGCGCGTCGGCCTTCGCGGCCGCGGCGGCGGTCGCGGCCTGGTCGGCCGCGTCCTTCGCCGCCTGCGTCTGCTCGGTCGCGCGGGCTTGCGAGCTCTTCGCGAGGTCGGCGAGCTGCGCGACCGTCGCGGTCTCCTGGTCACGCTGCAACGCGACCTGGTAGCCGCTCTGGAGGAACCAGCGGACGTCGTCCGCGCTGGACGACAGCGCCCAGTTGCCGACCTTCTTGACCTCGGCCCCGGCGGTGTTGATCAGCCGCTGCACGGCGACCCGGTCGTCCATGACCTGGGCGCGCTGGTAGCCCTGGCCGAGGAAGGCCAGCTGGTCGTCGGACGTGCCGTTGAGGGCGGTGTTGGCCGCGCTCTTCACGGTCGGGCCGGTGGCGGCCGACTGGAGCCGCGAGACCTGCACGCGCAGGTCGGTCTGCCAGGGCTGCCGCCACCCGTTCGCGAGGAAGGCCCGCACGTCGGCGATGGTGCCGCCGAGTGCGGCGTTGGCCGCGTGCTGCGTCGCCGGGCCGCCGGTGGAGATCATCTGCTGCACCGCGACGCGGTCGGAGACCTCCTGCACCCGGCCCAGCCCGGTGGCCAGGAAGGCGTGCACGTCGTCGTCGGTGCCGCACAGCGCGGCCTCGGCCGCGCGGGAGATGACCTGGCTGCCGTCGCGCATCAGCGCCAGCACCTGCTGGCGTTCCGTCGGCTGCGGCGTGTCCGCCGCCGCGGCCGGTGTCGCCACGATGCCGGCGACGAGCGCGAACGCCGTCGTCGCCGTCAGAACGGCTCGTAGGTGTCGGATGCCCATGTCCCCCGTTGCCCCCTCGTCAGATCGCAGGGGGTTGACGGCAGCAAGCCGCCGGCTGCCGCGCACGCGGTCCCCCCTGTGTCAGCCGAGACGTACCTTAAGGGCAGGTTCGCGGTGAAGGAAAGACTCCGATCAAGTACTGATCATCGACGTTGACCGGACGGTGGGACGGGGGATACGGTCGCCCTGTTCTCGCATGGGGGGCCATGTCGGGTCGAGGACGCAGCACCCTGTCCGGCGACGCGCGCCCAGCCCCGTCAACGACAAGGAGTGCAACCCGACATGCGTTTCCGCACCACGCTGTTCGCCGCGGCCGGGGTCGCCGGCGTCGCCGTGATCTCCGGCACGGCCGCGATCACCAGCGCCGCGACCACCGACGACACCCCGCCGAGCCTGGTCGAGGACTACAGTTACCCGGGCGCGGACCAGATCCTGCGCGACCGCGGCATCACCCTGGTCAGCGGCGACGGGCACCTCCAGCTGGTCGGCTGCGCCGGCGCCACCGGCGTGATCGAGGTGTACTCGACGAACAACCCGGCCGACCACGGCGCCGACCCGGGCCACTACTGCTTCCGGGTGTCCGGCGCGACGGGCTATCTCAAGCTCAGCATCCCGTACGCCTTCCAGGCGAAGGGCGACGACCAGGAAGCGCACAACGTCAAGGCGACCGTCACGATCAAGGGCGCCCCGAGCACGGTCAACGTGGACACGCACGGCTGGACCGGGTTCGGCGAGGGCGCGGGCCAGGACCCGGCGACGCTGGTCGAGCTGAAGGTCACCGGCGCCTGACTGGTGGTGGGCGGGAACGGAAAAGCCGCCGCCTTTCCGTTCCCGCTCAGTCCTCTGTGGACCCGGTGGGCACCGCCTTCGCCCGGTGCAGTACCGCCAGCACGGCCAGGACCAGCACCAGAGCCACCGCGAGCGCGGCCCACATCGCCACGTGCAACTGGAGCACCCCGCCCACGAAGGCCCCGAGGAGCATCGCCACCACGGCGCTCGCCTTCCGCAGCGGGTGCGATCCGGTCCCGCCGGCCGCCTTCGAGTCCGCCGCGAACCCCGTCAGCGTCATCGTCAGCACGGTCGTCGTCAGGTCGGGCGCACCGATACGGCGGACGGCGGCGTTCTGCAGGCCCATCGCCAGCCCGAGCACGACGATCAGCAGTTCGGCGCCCGGCCGGGTGCCGCCGCCGAGGGTGGCGGACAGCACGACGGCCACCGCGACCAGCGCGGCCTGCACACCGGTCGCCTGCCGCAGGGCGTCGTAGTCGTCCTCCCGCCGCGCGAGGCGGCCGCCGGCGAGCGCGCCGGCCAGGAACGCGAGCACGGCGGTCAGCGAGGCGAGCACCGACAGCGTCGTCTCCCCCGCCGCCGCGAACCCGAGGAACACCACGTTCCCGGTCATGTTGGCGACGAAGACGCGCCCCAGCCCGAGGAAGCTGACGGCGTCGACCACCCCGGTCACGACGGTCAGCGTCAGCAACAGGGCGGCCAGGCCCCGCGGTTTCGGTTCGGCCATGCGGGCAGTCAACCACCTCGCGGCCGGCCGCACGAACCCCGGACGGCCGCGAATGGTTCGCCCGGCAATTCCGTGACCAGTCCCGATGCTTTTCCGAAGCCGCCATCGGCATTGTTTCCGCCGTCATATATCGCTTAAGATGCGCGAAGCGCCTTCGCCGCGCGAAGCAGCTTCGCCGCGCTTCGGGAGCCGGATTGCGTTGTCACACAGGCGGAACAGCGTCCTCCTTGCGGTGAATCCGCGCGCGGCGTGCGTCGTTTTGTCGGAGGTCCCCTCTACCGTCCGTGCCATGACCGAAAAGAGCACGGTGCGCACGCGCGAAATGGCCTACGAGCTCAAGGGCCAGCGCGAGCTGAAGCGGATGACCCTGCGCGAGGTGGCCCGCCGCGCGGACTGGTCGGCGTCGAAGGTGTCGGCCTGGGAGAACGGCCGCCGCATCTCGGCGGTCGACGCCGCGATCTACCTCGCCCACTGCGGCACCGGAGCCGCCGAACGCGCGCGGCTCCTCGAGCTGGCCAAGCCGTCCGGCGACCTCTACTGGGTGCGGCCGTACTTCGACAAGCTCGTCGACCCGATGAAATCGCTCGTCATCCAGGAGAACCTCGCGCGTTCGATGGTCTACTACAGCCCGGCCGCCATCCCCGGGATGCTGCAGACGGAGGACTACGTCCACACCTGTTTCGCCCTCACCGGGCGGTACACCGCGGACAGGCTCGGCATGCTGACGCGGGCCCGCGTGGACCGGCAGCAGCTGCTGCAACGCCAGGACCCGCCGAGCTGCACCTTCTTCGTGCACGAGCGGGCCCTGCGCTCGGTCGTGGGAAGCCCGGCGCTCATGCACGAACAGCTGCAGAACCTCGTGCTGGCCACGAACCTGCCGCACTGCGTCATCCGGGTGGTCCCGGAGTCGGACCCCACGTTCCGCGTGCTGAGCACGACCTTCACGGTCATGGAGTTCCCCGAACACCCACCGGTCGTCTACGAAGAGACCTACACCGCGGGGCTGTTCGTGGACGACCGCATCGCCGTGGAAGCGTTCTACCTGCTCACCACACGCCTGGAACAAGTAGCCCTGTCCGAGGGACAATCGCGGGAGTGGCTCGTCCGGTTCGCGGACGGGTACGAACGCCTGAGGGAGTGATCGAGGGTGACCGGCGAGCGGACTTGGTTCAAGAGCAGCCACAGCGAAGGCCAGGAACACCAGACGTGCGTGGAGGTGGCGCTGACCACGGAAGACGCCGCGGTCCGGGACTCGAAGGCGCCCGCCGCCGGGCACCTGACCGTCCCGCACCCGGCGTGGAACGCCCTGCTCGGCTCACTGCGCCACTGAGCCGACCGCCCCCGAACGGCTTCGCGGCCACGGTTGCCTGCCGCGCCGCCGGGTTCGACCTCGCTCGCTTTTTCCGGACGCCGGCGGCATCCCGATGCGCCCGGACCACGCTCGAGCACCCCGAGCCGACCCACCCACGGCGTCCACTTCGCCGACCACCCGGGGGCGGAATCTGTTCCCAGGGGCCAACTTCGCCCCGCTCAACCACCGACCGGACCGGCGCGCAATCCCGCCTCGATCAAGCCACCCAAACCCACCCACAGCGCCCAGTCCACCGACCACCCGGACGAAACCCGCGCCTAGGCAACAACTTCCCCCCGCTCAACCACCGACCGAACCGGCGCGCAATCCCGCCTCGCGAGGCCATCCACGGCGTCCACTTCGCCGACCACCCGAAGCGAAATCCACGCCCAGGCAACAACTTCGCCCCCGCTCAACCACCGACCGAACGCACCTCGGCCACACGCCGCCCATCGCGCCAGACCTCCCGAACCCGACCGGGCAGATCGGTCACATCGAGCCCCGTGCCATCCAGCAGCACCAAATCAGCCCGCAACCCCGCCTCGACGCGACCGCGGTCGTCATCAAGACGGAGCAGCCGCGCCGCTTCCGAAGTGGCCGCCTTGAGAGCCCCCGCCTCGCCGAGTACCTCGGCCAGGAGCCGCAGCTCGGTCGTCAAGTCGACATGAGGACGTGGGGCGAGGTCCGAACCGGCGGCGATGCGGACCCCCGCGTCCGCCGCGAGCCGCAGCGAACGGCGGTGCGTCGCCGCGAACTCACTGTCGCTGATCGGCGAAAGCGTCGGCACGTACCAAGCGTCGGCCAGCGCCGCGACAGCGGCGTCGTCGAGGAAGGTGCCGTGCTCGATGCTCCGCGCCCCGGCGCCGGCGGCCGAAACGACGGCGGCGGACGTGTGCGCGTGGGCCAGGACGTCGCGGCCGCAGCGGCGGGCCTCGTCGACCAGCGCGGCGAGCTCATCGTCGGTCGGCCGGACGTCGGTCCCCGAGCGCACGGCCCGCATCGCCCCACTCGCACCGACCTTGATCCAGTCCGCGCCCGCCCGCACCATCCGGCGGACCGCCGCGCGCGCCGCGTCCGGGCCGTCGAACACCGGGTCGGGCAGCGACGGGTCACCGTAGTGGTCGACGGCGCCGGCGGGCGGCTCCCAGCTGTCGCCGAGCCCGCCGGTCGGCCCCAGCTGACGCAGGCTGACCAGCAGGTCCGGCCCGGCGATCCACCCTTCGCGCAGGGCGTGCTTGAGCCCGGCGTCGGCGCCCCAGGCGTCCCGGACGGTGGTGATCCCGCGGGCGAGCAGCCCGCGCAGCACCGGCACGGCTTCGAGGATCCGGGCACTGCGCGGCAACGGCTCGGGCCGCGGAAAGGCCACGTGCACGTGGCAGTCGATGAGCCCGGGGATGAGCAGGCCGCCGGAGCAGTCGACACGCGGGCCGTCCAGGCCCAGGCCGACCTCGGCGATGTGCGAGCCGTCCAGCCGCACGTCGGCGCGGGTGCGTTCCCCGGTTTCCGGATCGAACACCAGGGCCCCGGCGAGCACGGTCACGCGAGACTCCTGCGGTAGATCAGGAAATCGCACGGCGTGGCCAGCGACGGCGCGAGGTGCGGGTAGTCCGCGGCGAGGTCGGCGCGGTGCGTCACCCGGTAGCCGAGCCGGCCGTACCACTCGGCCAGGAACTGCTTCGACGGGTGCGTCCAGTCCCGCGGCACGAGCAGTTCGAGCTGCATCTCCCGGCAGCCTGCGGCGCGGCTGACCTGCTCGGCGAACCGGACGAGCTTCCGCCCGACGCCGAGCCCCCGCCGCGCCGGATCGGCGGCGAGCATGCCGAATTCACCGGTCGCCTCGTCGAGCCGCCGGATCCGCACCGACCCGGCGAGGTCACCGTCGACGGAAGCGACGGCGATCTCCCCGGCCGCCACGAACCCGGTGATCTCCGCGACGGACGTCCGGTCGGTGCTCCCCCGCCAGAGCCCCTTTTCGGACTCGGCGTAGACCTGGTTGACCAACGCCGTGACCCGTTCGACCACGGCGCGGTCAGCCGACGGTGCCGGCAGTGTGATCTCCATGTGTCCACCATGCCAGGTGGCGACGGATCACCTGTCCCGGCGGAAGAGCTTGTTGCCCAGCCAGACGATCGGGTCGTACTTGCGGTCGGCGACGCGCTCCTTCATCGGGATCAACGCGTTGTCCGTGATGTGGATCCCCTCCGGGCACACCTCGGAACAGCACTTCGTGATGTTGCAGTACCCGAGACCGTGCTCGTCCTGCGCCGCGTCCCGGCGGTCCGCGACGTCCAGCGGGTGCATCTCCAGCTCCGCGATCCGCATCAGGTACCGCGGCCCGGCGAAGGCTTCCTTGTTCTCCTCGTGGTCACGCACCACGTGGCAGGTGTTCTGGCACAGGAAGCACTCGATGCACTTGCGGAACTCCTGCGAGCGCTCGACGTCGACCTGCTGCATCCGGTACTCGCCCGGCTTCAGGTCCGCCGGCGGGGTGAACGACGGGATCTCGCGCGCCTTCGTGTAGTTGAACGACACGTCGGTGACGAGGTCGCGGATCACCGGGAACGTCCGCATCGGCGTCACCGTGATCACCTCGTCCTCGGTGAACGTCGACATCCGCGTCATGCACAGCAGGCGCGGGCGGCCGTTGATCTCCGCCGAGCACGAGCCGCACTTGCCGGCCTTGCAGTTCCAGCGGACGGCGAGGTCCGCGGCCTGGGTCGCCTGCAGCCGGTGGATGATGTCGAGGACGACCTCGCCCTCGTTCACCTCCACCGTGAAGTCCTGCAGCTCGCCGCCGTCGGCGTCGCCGCGCCAGACCCGGAAACTCGCCTTGTAGCTCATGCCTTGCTCCCGGGGTGCGTCTCGAGCTCCGCATCGGTGTAGTACTTCCCGAGTTCGCCGAACTCGAACAGCTCCAGCAGGTCCTGCCGCAGCGGCACCTGCTCCTTCACCTCGACGTCGACGTCCGGCACCACCGGGTTGTCACCCGGGGCCGCCGAGCACACGAGCAGCTTGTTGCGCCAGTCCGCTTCCATGCCCGGGTAGTCGTCGCGCGTGTGCCCGCCACGGCTTTCGGTCCGTGTCAGCGCCGCCTTCGCGACGCACTCGCTGACCATCAGCATGTTCCGCAGGTCGATCGCGAGGTGCCAGCCGGGGTTGAACTGCCGGTGCCCTTCGACCGTGACGCGCAGGATCCGCTCCCGCAGCTCCGCCAGCTTCGTCAGTGCCTGCTCGATCTCCCCCGCCTTGCGGATGATGCCGACCAGGTCGTTCATCGACTGCTGCAGCTCGGTGTGCAGCGTGTACGGGTTCTCGGCGGAGGCACCGGAAGGCGGGTCGAACGGCGCCAGCGCCATCTTCGCCGCGGCGTCCACGTCGGACTCGCTCACCGCGGGCCTGCCCTCGAGGCCGAGCACGTACTCGGCCGCGCCGAGGCCGGCCCGGCGGCCGAACACCAGCAGGTCGGACAGCGAGTTGCCGCCGAGCCGGTTGGACCCGTGCATGCCACCGGAGCACTCGCCGGCCGCGAACAGGCCGGGCACGCTCGCCGCGGCGGTGTCCGGGTCGACCTCGATGCCGCCCATGACGTAGTGGCAGGTCGGGCCGACCTCCATCGGCTCCGCGGTGATGTCGACGTCCGCCAGCTCCTTGAACTGGTGGTACATCGACGGCAGCCGCCGGCGGATCTCCTCGGCCGGCAGCCGGCTGGCGATGTCGAGGAAGACGCCGCCGTGCGGGGAGCCGCGCCCCTCCTTGACCTCGGAGTTGATCGCGCGGGCCACCTCGTCGCGGGGCAGCAGGTCCGGCGTGCGCCGGTTGTTGTCCGCGTCGGCGTACCAGCGGTCGGCTTCCTCTTCGCTTTCCGCGTACTGGCCCTTGAAGACGTCGGGCACGTACTCGAACATGAACCGCTTGCCGTCGGAGTTCTTGAGCACGCCGCCGTCACCGCGCACGCCCTCGGTGACGAGGATGCCCTTGACGCTCGGCGGCCAGACCATCCCGGTCGGGTGGAACTGGACGAACTCCATGTTGATCAGCTTCGCGCCCGCCCGCAGGGCCAGCGCGTGACCGTCACCGGTGTACTCCCACGAGTTCGACGTCACCTTGAACGACTTGCCGATGCCGCCGGTGGCGAGCACGACCGCGGGCGCTTCGAAGAGGATGAAGCGGCCGCTTTCGCGCCAGTAGCCGAACGCGCCGGCGATGCGGCCCTCGGTGGTGAGCAGCTCGGTGACCGTGCACTCGGCGAAGACCTTGATCTTCGCTTCGTAGTCCCCGGTCTCGGCGAAGTCCTCCTGCTGCAGCGACACGATCTTCTGCTGCATCGTGCGGATGAGCTCGAGCCCGGTGCGGTCACCGACGTGCGCCAGCCGCGGATAGGTGTGCCCGCCGAAGTTGCGCTGGCTGATCCGGCCGTCGGCGGTGCGGTCGAACAGCGCGCCGTAGGTCTCGAGCTCCCAGACGCGGTCGGGCGCCTCCTTGGCGTGCAGCTCGGCCATCCGCCAGTTGTTGAGGAACTTCCCGCCGCGCATGGTGTCGCGGAAGTGGACCTGCCAGTTGTCGTTCGAGTTCGCGTTGCCCATCGAGGCGGCGCACCCGCCCTCGGCCATCACCGTGTGCGCCTTGCCGAACAGGGACTTGCACACGACGGCGACGCGGAAGCCGCGCTCGCGGGCTTCGATCACGGCGCGCAGACCGGCGCCACCGGCACCGATCACCACCACGTCGTAGCTGTGCCGTTCGACCTCGGTCATGAAGAGATTCCACCTCGGAACTGGGGACGTCTGACAGGGGGAAGAACTAGTTGACGAATCTCAGGTCCGAGATCGCGCCGCTGGCCACGAGCATGACGTAGAAGTCGGTCAGCACCAGCGTGCCGAGCGTCGTCCAGGCCAGCGTCATGTGGCGGGTGTTGAGCTTCGTGACCTGCGTCCAGATCCAGTAACGCACCGGATGCTTGGAGAAGTGCTTCAGCCGCCCGCCGGTCACGTGTCGGCACGAGTGGCAGGACAGCGTGTAGGCCCAGAGCAGGACCACGTTGGCCAGCAGGATGACGTTGCCGAGCCCGAAGCCGAAGCCGCCGGTCTTCCCGTGGAACGCCGTGATCGCGTCGTAGGTGTTGACCAGCGAGACGATCAGCGCCACGTAGAAGAAGTAGCGGTGGACGTTCTGGATGATCAGCGGCAGCCGCGTCTCGCCGGTGTACTTGGCGTGCGGTTCCGCGACGGCGCAGGCGGGCGGGGAGAACCACACCGACCGGTAGTAGGCCTTGCGGTAGTAGTAGCAGGTCAGGCGGAACCCGAGCAGGAACGGCAGCACGACGAAGCCGAGCGGGATGAACCCGGGCAGGTCCCCGAACCAGTGGCCGAAGTGGCTCGAGCCCTCGACGCAGGAAGTGGACAGGCACGGCGAGTAGAACGGCGTCAGGTAATGGTAGTCGGGCACCCAGTAGGCGGTGCGCACGAACGACCGGACCGTCGCGTAGATGATGAACGCCGACAGTCCGAGCACGGTCAGCAGCGGCTGGAGCCACCACCGGTCCGTGCGGAGGGTGCGCTCGGCGATCCGGGCCCGCTTGGGGGCCCGGACGCCGGTGCCGACGCCGTTGTCAGCGGGAGCGCTCACCGCTGGTCGCGCTTGTAGCCGCCGACGCCTTCGTCATCGGCGCCGTGCCACAGCGCCGGGTCGTAGGGGGTGTCGGGGACGGGGACGCGCTCCGCGGCCTTCGCCTGCGCGGGCACCGCGAGGGGCACCCCGTCGAGGTCCGCGGTGTCGATGTCGAGGCGCTCGACGTCGTTGGCGAGCCGGCGCACGGCCGACGCGTCGCCGTAGCGAGAGCGCAGTGCGCCGACGCACTGCCGGAGCTGGCCGATGGTTCGCCGCAGCTCGGCGATCTCGGAGGTGGACATCATGCCTCCCGTGTGGTGGGGCTGGCAGGGAACCGGGCTACGGCTGTGCCACGCGTCGTGCAGTGTGACAACTAGCACACTAACGGTTCCGAAGGTGATCGGGGTCACGCGGGTCGATCTTCTGAATCGATTTTGATTCGGCGTTTTCCCGAGGTAGTGTGGCCAGTGTCACGACCCTGAGGCGTCAGCGCTGCCGTCCCGCGGACCACCCCACACCAGTGATCCGGAGCCGGACATGAGCCCGACCCCATCGTTGCACCCCGTCATCGCCGAAGTCACCGCCCGCATCGCCGCGCGCAGTGCCGCCACCCGCGCCGCCTACCTCGACCGCACGGCCGCCGCGTACGCGGAAGGCCCGGTCCGCCGCGGCCTCGCGTGCAGCAACCTCGCCCACGGGTTCGCCGCGATGGACAGCGTCGACAAGGAAGCGCTGCGGGCCGCGCGCGCTCCCGGCGTCGCGATCGTGTCGTCCTACAACGACATGCTGTCGGCGCACCAGCCGATGCAGGAGTACCCGGCGTGGCTGAAGAAGTCCGTGCGCTCGGCCGGCGGGGTCGCCCAGTTCGCCGGCGGCGTGCCCGCGATGTGCGACGGGATCACGCAGGGCCGCGCGGGCATGGAGCTGTCGCTGTTCAGCCGCGAGGTCATCGCGATGTCGACGGCGATCGCGCTCTCGCACGACATGTTCGACGCCGCGCTGCTGCTCGGCGTCTGCGACAAGATCGTCCCCGGCCTGCTGATCGGCGCGCTGTCGTTCGGGCACCTGCCGGCCCTGCTCGTCCCGGCGGGTCCGATGAACTCCGGGCTGCCGAACAAGGAGAAGGCGCGCGTCCGGCAGCTCTACGCCGAGGGCCTCGCGACCCGCGAAGACCTCCTCGACGCCGAAGCGGCGTCGTACCACTCGGCCGGCACCTGCACCTTCTACGGCACGGCCAATTCGAACCAGATGGTCGTCGAGGTGATGGGCCTGCACCTGCCCGGGGCCAGCTTCGTCCAGCCGGGTTCTTCGTTGCGCCGGGCGCTGACCGAGGAAGCGGGGCGGCGGGTCGTCGCCCTGTCCCGCGGCGAGGAGTACACGCCGGTTTCGCGGATCCTCGACGAGAAGGCGTTCGTCAACGGCGTCGTCGCGCTGCTCGCCACGGGTGGCTCGACCAACCACACGATGCACCTGGTCGCGATCGCCGCGGCCGCGGGCATCCAGCTGACCTGGAACGACTTCTCCGACCTGTCGGCCGTCGTGCCGCTGCTGGCCCGGGTCTACCCGAACGGCAGCGCCGACATCAACCACTTCCACGCCGCGGGCGGCATCCAGTTCCTCGTCGGCACGCTGCTCGACGCCGGGTTCCTGCACGAGGACGTGCACACGGTGGCCGGGTTCGGGCTGCACCGGTACCGCGCCGAGCCGATCCTGTCCGACGGCGAGCTGGTCTGGCGGGACGTGCCCACGCGCAGTCTCGACGAAGAGGTGCTGCGCCCGGTGTGGCGCCCCTTCGCCGCGGACGGCGGGCTGCGGATGGTCGAGGGCAACCTCGGCCGCGGGGTGGTCAAGGTGTCCGCGGTGGCACCCGAGCACCGCGTCGTCCAGGCGCCGGCCCGGGTGTTCACCACGCAGGAGGACTTCAAGGCCGCGTTCGACGCCGGTGAGCTGAACCGCGACGTCGTCGTCGTGGTCCGGCAGCAGGGCCCGCAGGCCAACGGCATGCCGGAGCTGCACGGCCTGACGCCGGCGCTGGGCGTGCTGATGGACCGCGGCCACGCGGTGGCGTTGCTCACCGACGGCCGGATGTCGGGCGCCTCGGGCAAGATCCCGGCGGCCATCCAGGTGACGCCGGAAGCGGCGGCGGGCGGCCCGATCGCGCGCATCGCCGACGGCGACGTCATCCGGCTCGACGCCACGTCGGGCTCGCTCGACGTGCTCGTCGGTGACGAAGAACTCGCCCGCCGTGAACTTGTGGACGCGCCGCCGTCCGAAGCATCCTGGACCGGCACCGGCCGAGAGCTGTTCGCCGCGTTGCGCCGTGCGGTCGGCCCCGCTGACCAGGGCGCTTCGGTGTTCGGCGGCCTGACGCCGGAGCACTTCGGAACGCCCGCTTTCACAACACAGGAGGTCGGTCAGTGACCACCGGTCAGGACCTGCTCGAGCTGTCCCCCGTGATGCCCGTCGTGGTGATCGACGACGCCGACGACGCGGTGCCTACGGCCCGGGCCCTGCTCGCCGGCGGGATCGGGGTCATCGAGCTGACCCTGCGCACCCCGGCGGCGTTGTCCGCGATCGAGCGCGTCGCCGCGGAGGTGCCGGACATCGTCATCGGCGCCGGCACGGTGACCTCGCCGGACCAGGCGAAGCAGGCGGCCGACGCGGGCGCGAAGTTCCTCGTGACGCCGGGCAGCACGGACGCCGTCGTCGACGCGTGTTTCGAGTCCGGGCTGCCGTTCCTGCCCGGCGCGAGCACGGTGTCGGAGGCGATGCGGCTGGCCGAGCGCGGGCTGACGGCGCTGAAGTTCTTCCCGGCGGAGGCCTCCGGCGGGGTCGCGTACCTGAAGTCGATCGCGGGTCCGTTGCCCTCGTTGCGCTTCTGCCCCACCGGCGGGATCACGGTGGCCTCGGCGCCGTCCTACCTGGCGCTGCCGAACGTCGGCTGCATCGGCGGTTCGTGGCTGACGGCCTCGCTCGACCCCGCCACGATCTCGAAGCTGGCCGCGGAAGCCGCCGCGCTGTAGCGGAGATCACCCCGCGTCATCGCCCTACCCGAACGGCGGAATGCGCGTCCGCATTCCGGGAGCACCGTTCCAGCGCGCTGGAACGGTGCTCCGAGCGGGTGTGGCGCCCGTCATGAAAACCCGGCGTGTTCCGCTGGTCGGCGCATTCGCGGACTGGTGCGGTATTTACCGGCCTGTTATCGTTTCTCTTCGCTGTTTCCAGCGAGGAGAATCCGTGTCCCTGACCACCGTGGTCGCGCCCAGTCCTGCCCCCGACACCGTTGCCGCCCTGGTCGGCGAACGCCTTTCGCTGTCCGCGCTTCAGCAGCTCGGCGGCTATTCCTTCGTCAAGGTCGTGGTCGACCGCGAGCAGGCGAAGATCCACTTTCTGAACAACGCGCGACATTCCTTTCACGCGATCTATATCGGCGAAGAGATCCTCGGCGTCGCCGAAGAACGGGTGCGCGCCGAGATCGACTCGTACAACGAGGTCTTCTACCACGCGCCGGACCGCCGGTTCCTCCTCGGCATTCTCGCGCTGCACCCGCAGATGCTTTCGCTGGAAACGGTCGAGGTCGACACCATGCCGGCCGCGCTGATCCGCGAGTTCCACGCCTTCGTCGCGCAGTACGTCGACCCGGCGCTGCCGCTGCTGTTCAAGCCGGCCAACCAGCTGCAGGAGCGGATCGTCCGCGAGATCCCGGCGGCCGAGCTGCCCCGCGTCTTCGCGCACGAACTGTTCTCGACGGCGCCGTTCGTGGCGCTGAACCCGGGCACGGCCACCGGGCGGCTGCGCGCGTTCCGCAGCGAGGCCGAGTACCGGGCCGCGACGCTGGACTGGACCGACATCATCGTGATGGACCGCGTACCCGATGACATCCCGCGGCTCGCGGGGATCGTCAACGCCCGGCACACGACACCGTTGTCGCACACCAACGTCCTCGCCACCGGCTGGCAGATCCCGAACGCCGTCCAGCTCGGTGCCCTGGCCGAGGTCGAGCGCCGCGGGCTCGACGGCAAGTGGGTCGAGTACACAGTGGACGCCCGGGCGCTGACCCTGCGGGAGGTCGACGAGCCGGCCGACGCGGCCCCGCCGTCCTGGTACGCCCAGCGCGTCACCCTGGAGCAGCCGGAGGCCGATCACAGCCCGATCGTGAACCTGGCCCGGCTGCGCGCGGCAGACCGCCACCGCTACGGCACCAAGGCGGCCAACCTGGGCGAGCTGCACCACGTGCTGGCGCACGGGTCGCAGCGGCTGCTCGGCTTCTACCAGGTGCCGCGGCCGCCACGGGACAACCTGCTCCCCTACCTGGCCCGCCTGCTGGACGTCCCTCTCGACGCCGACCTGGGCGCCGCCGCCCGCCGGCTGCTCGACGAGCACGTCCGCGTCCCGCGCGGCGTCGCGCTGCCGTTCTCGCTGCAACGCCGGTTCCTGGAGTCGTCGCCGCGGATCCAGCAGGCCATCGGCAAGCTGAAGATGGCGCTGGAGCTGGACGCGCGGGAGATCGAGCCGCTGTGCGTCGAGCTGCAGGGCCTGATCCGGTCGGCCCGCATGCCGGGCGCGCTCGCCGGCGAGATCGACTCGGCGCTGGTGTCGCAGCTGGCCGGAGTGCGGGCGTTCGTCGTGCGCAGTTCGTCGAACGCGGAAGACCTCGCCGGGTTCTCGGCGGCCGGGATCTACGAGTCGCACAACCACGTCACCACGGCCGAGCGGATCTTCGCCAGCGTGAAGGAGGTCTGGGCGTCGCTGGTGTCGGTGCGCAGCGTCCGGCTGCGGCAGCAGGCCGGGATCTCCCTCGACGAGTGCTACATGGGTGTGGTGATCCAGGAGCAGGTCGCGGCGGACTTCGGCGGGGTGCTGGTGACGACGAACCCGATGAACCGCGCGGACTTCCGCACGGTGTACGTCAACGTGTCGCCGCGCGTGACGGACGTCGTCGACGGTTCGGCGCTGCCGATGCAGTACCTGTATTCGACGGTCGAGGGCGGCGGCCGCACGCTGTCACTGGGCGACGCGCCCGCGGACCTCGACTCGCGGGCGTTCGGCATCCAGAGCATTTACTACCTCGTGTTCTGCCTGCTCGAGATCCCGACCGGCATGATCGCCGACCGCTTCGACTACCGCACATCCCTGACGGCGGGCGCCGGCGTGCTGGTGGCGGCGAACCTGGTGCCGGTGTTCCTGGGCTCGTACGCGGGGTTCCTGGTGCACTTCATCCTGATCGCGCTGGCCCGCTCGCTGGTGTCCGGCGCGCAGAGCGCGTATTTGTACGAGTACCTGCACGCCTCCGGCGCGGGGGAGCACTACCTCCGCGTGGAGGGCGTCGGCCGCGCGTACAGCCTGGTCGGCAAGATCGTGTTCTGGCCGGTGATCGGTCTGCTGATGTCCTGGAGCCTCCCGTCGCCGTACTGGCTGACGGCGATCAACGCGGGCATCGCGCTCGTCTTCGCGGTCAAGCTCCCCCCGATCCCGGGCGGCCGCCGGGTGACCGGCAAGACCGCATCACTGGTGGCCGGAGTCGGCGGCGCCCTGTCGGCGCTGCGATCGTCCCGCTGGCTGGTGCTGCTGATGGTGCAGGGCGTCGCGATGTTCACGTTGGTGCGCATCTGCCAGGTCAACCTGTTCCAGCCGATCCTGGAATCGAAGACGCTCTCGGTGAACTGGTACGGCGCGGTCCTGGCCGCGATGACGGTCTTCGAGGCCCTCGGCGCGGCCCGCCCCCACCGGCTCCGCCGCGCGATCGGCCCGGTGGGTTCGGTGTTCACGCTGACGATCGTGATGGCCCTGTGCCTCGGGGTGATCGTGTTCGTGGGCGCCGTCCCGGCGGTGGTGTTGTTGTGCGTCTTCGCGGTGGCGACGGGCATCGCGTTCCCGGTCCAGAAGCAGCTGCTGAACGACTCCATCCCGGACTCCCGCTACCGGGCGACCCTCCTGTCCATGGAGTCCATTGTGGACAGGGCGGTGTGCGCACTGGTCGCGGTGACACTCGGTGCGTACCTGGCGGCCGGGCAGCTGAACGAGTTCCTGGTCCTGACGGCCGTGGTGACCTGCGTGGCGATGGGCCTGCTCGCGGCGCTGCTGCTGGCGGTCCGCAAGCACCGCTCGGACCGCAGGACGCCGGCTCCGAACTCGGGAAGCCGCTCACAGCGGCGAAGAATTCTCACCTAGTTGCGAAGTCACATTGTTGCCGACCCAGCCAATCCACCTCCGGTGGACCATTTGGCCGCAGCTTTTCGAGTGACACAGGAGACCAAACGTGTGATGTGACGACCCATCCGTCACGACCGATTCGAGCGACACGACTCTGTCGATGGTCAGTTCTCTGCGGACGATCACCGAAGGATCAGATCCAATGCCTCGATATCGAATGACAATCAACGGCTTCTGGTGTCACAACGAGACCTGGGACGACGCGTTCAACTGGGACGGGAAGCACGACGAGGTGTTCCTGGCCGTCAATACCAAGGTCGTCAGCCCGGACGGGACTGTCCAGCAGAGTCTGGACAGCGAGAGTGAGCTCATGGGCGATACGTGGAACCTGCCGAATCGGATTCAGGCAGGTTCAGCGTCCGACCGGGGCGGCATCGTTTCCGGCGACAAGTTCCCGCCGGTCGCCAAGCCGTGGGAGCGCTCGGCAGCGCTCAACGACGGCCGCTACCCGCCGTACGCCATCTGGGAAGACGAATTGACGCTCGGGCAGAACATGGTCATCATCACTCCGACCATCTGGGAATGGGATCCCGGCGCGGGTTTCTGGGACGGCTGGCTGGCCTGGCAGGTGCAAACCGACACGAAGTACGGACAGCGCGCCAAAGAGATCTTCAGCAAGATCTGGCCCGTTTCCGAGCCCGTCTTCGACGCGGTTTCACTCGGCATCCAGACCGTCGGGACGCTGGTCGGCTTGTGGTCCCCGCTGGGTAAGTCACAGCGTCGTCCCATCGGCATCCACCGCGACCCGGGTGACCCTGAAGGTTTCGTTTTCAACCCTGTATCCATCGCACTGAACGCCGAGACCGCCGACTACCTGGTCGCCGCCAACCGGCAAGGACTCGGTCCCGGAATCGTGGAACTGTCCTATCAGGACGATCCCTATCTTCGCGGCGTCTACTCCCTCTTCGTCCAGATCGAGCGTCTGAGCGGCGGTGACTTGCCGACGCAGCGTGATTGGCGGTGGTGCGACGCGTGTCAGGGCCTGTACTTCGGTGGCGGGCAGGTCGACTCGCGGTGCCCGGCCGGTGACACCCACCGGCCCGCGGACCAGAGCCACAGCGGCGATTATTCGCTCCCCCTGGACGCCATCGCGGCCGCCGACAGACAGAGTGGGTGGCGGTGGTGCAACAAATGCCAGGGCCTGTTCTACGGGCCCGCGGTGGCGAGCTCGCGCTGCCCGGCGGGAGGTACCCATGCGCCGCCCAGCCAGAGTGGCAGCTCGGACTACAGTCCGTTCCACAACGTCGCGGCGGATCCCGGTCGACAATCCGACTGGCGGTGGTGCGACAAGTGCCAGGGGATGTTCTTCGGGCCGGGAACGGCGACTTCCCGGTGTCCGGCGGGCGACACGCACAGTCCGCCGGCACAGAGCCACAGCGGCAACTACAGCTTGCCGCATCAGGACACCTGATCGGCGTCGAACGACTCGTCGGCCAAGCGAGCCGCTCCGCTGCCACGTGCACCCCCGGCCGCCTGTCAGCCGCTTGGGGTGCCTGCCGCCACGTCAGTCGATGACGGCGTCGTCGAGCAGGGTGGACTCCGCGCCGTACGCGCGGAGTTCCTCCCTGATCACGGTGTAGGCCAGGCCTTGCGGGTAGCCCTTGCGCGCGAGGAAGCCGAGCAGCCGCCGCAGGGCGGTCTGTTCGTCGACGTTGCCGAGCGAGCCGAGGCGCTTGCGGACCAGTTCCCTGGCCATCTGCTCCTCGGACTCGCGGTCGACCTCGCCGGCCGCCTGCGCGGCGACGTTGCCGTCGACGCCCTTGCGCCGCAGTTCGGCCACCAGCGCGGTGCGGGACAGACCCTGGTTCGCGTGCCGGGACTTCACCCACAGCTGGGCGAACTCCTCGTCGTTGACCAGCCCGGCCCGGTCGAGCTTGCCGAGCAGGGTTTCGCTGGTCTCCTCGTCGAACCCCTTGCGCTGCAACGCCTGCCGCAGCTCTTCCTGGGTTCGCGGCCGAGCGGCCAGGAGGTCGAAGCAGATCTCCTTGGCCTTCTTGTACCGCTCCTCAGGAGGAAGCTCGGCCGGCGGCACCTTCGGCGCCCTGGCCACCTCGATCACTCCTCGTTCTCACGGCCCCGGCAGACACGTCACCGAGGCCGAACGTCACCACCCGAAGCGACTCCGGGGTTCGGCCCCCGGGAGACACGGTGAAGGGACAAGGGCGAGCAGACCTCACCCCATCCCGCCGCTCCCCCTCCGATCAGAAGTCGACCGGCGCCGGGACCGCTTCGACGGCTGCCGCGTCGAGCTGCGGGCCGATGCCGAGCTTCTCCTTGATCCGCTTCTCGATCTCGTTGGCGATGTCCGGGTTGTCGCGCAGGAACCGGCGCGCGTTCTCCTTGCCCTGGCCGAGCTGGTCGCCCTCGTAGGTGTACCAGGCACCGGACTTGCGCACGATGGCCTGGTCGACGCCCATGTCGATGAGCGAACCCTCGCGGGAGATGCCCTGGCCGTACAGGATGTCGAACTCGGCCTGCTTGAAGGGCGGGGCCACCTTGTTCTTGACGACCTTGACGCGGGTCCGGTTGCCGACCGCCTCGCCGGCGTCCTTCATCGTCTCGATGCGGCGCACGTCCAGGCGGACCGACGCGTAGAACTTCAGCGCCTTACCACCGGTGGTCGTCTCCGGAGAGCCGAACATGACGCCGACCTTCTCGCGGAGCTGGTTGATGAAGATCGCCGTCGTGCCCGAGTTGGACAGCGCACCGGTGATCTTCCGCAGCGCCTGGCTCATCAGGCGGGCCTGGAGGCCGACGTGCGAGTCACCCATCTCGCCCTCGATCTCGGCGCGCGGCACGAGCGCGGCCACGGAGTCGATGACCAGGATGTCGAGCGCCCCGGAGCGGATCAGCATGTCCGCGATCTCGAGGGCCTGCTCACCGGTGTCCGGCTGGGAGACGAGCAGCGCGTCGGTGTCGACACCGAGGTTCTTCGCGTACTCCGGGTCGAGCGCGTGCTCCGCGTCGATGAAGGCCGCGATGCCGCCGGCGCGCTGCGCGTTCGCCACCGCGTGCAGGGCGACCGTCGTCTTACCGGAGGACTCCGGGCCGTAGATCTCGACGACGCGGCCGCGGGGCAGCCCGCCGATGCCGAGTGCGACGTCGAGGGCGATCGAGCCGGTGGGGATCACGGCGATGGGCGGCCGGGTGTCCTCGCCGAGGCGCATCACCGAGCCCTTGCCGTACTGCTTGTCGATCTGCGCGAGCGCGAGCTCGAGCGCCTTGTCCTTGTCGGGTGCTGCAGGCATGGAAGTCCACCTCGCTGGTCGAAGCCCCGTGTCCCGGGGCCTGTGTCGGTTCTTCAGCTGTCCGGTCCGACGCTAGCGGCGGGGACCGACAATTCCAGGCGCGGCGCCCAATCTGTGGATCGCTGGACCCGATGTGGACAACACCTTAGACGAACACCTGTTCGAGGTCGGCAGCGACACACCCTTGCGCTAGGATTTTCGCCCGCCCGGGTCGAGCCGGCCGGGAAAGCCCCAGGTCAGCGCCGTTCGGCCGGGACGTCGAAGGCGTCGCAGACCTCGCGCCAGATCTCCTTGGCCGGGATTCCCGCGGTCAGCGCCTGGTCGACGGTGCGCCCGCCGAGCCCGCTCAGGACGTGGTCCCTGGCCAGCACCTGAGCCCGCCCGGGGCCGAACTCCTCGGCCATCAGCCGCCGGAAAACCGTGATCCGCATCGGACCCACTCTAACCGGAGGACGCGACCGGCTACTGCCCCGGCTGGACACTCGCCTCGAAGTAGTCGGCCAGCGTGCCGGGCGTGGTCGCCGCCGCCTGGTCGCTGGTGTTCAGCTGGTAGATGAACCCGGCCAGCGGCCGGTCCGACACCGTGAACACGAGCACCGCCGACGTCTTCCCGGCGGCCGACGAGTAGTGCCCCTTGAGCCCGTTGCCGCCCCAGTCGGCCTCGGTGCGGTCGCCGCCCGCCGAAGCGAGCAGGCCGTCGGTGTACTGCTTGAGCGCGTCGGCGCTGTCCCCGTGGACGTAGGTGACCTGCGTGCCCGCCCGGCCCGGCGCGGAGCAGGTGGAGGAGGCGCCCAGGCGCTGCGCCGGCGCCGCCGGGCCGTTGCCCATGCCCGGCTTGCAGTCCCCGGTGTCGGCGATCTTCCCGGCGAGCTGGCGCAGGCACCCCGTGAAGCCCTTGTCGTCCGCCTGCCCTGGCGTCTTGCACTGGTCCGCGGTGTAGGTCGGCACCGAGGACGACGACGTGAGGAACACCGTCAGCCCCACCGCGAGCGCCACGACGACCGCGGCCGCGATCCCGATCAGCAGCTTCTTCTTCCCGCGCGGCTCGGCCTTCTCCGGCGCGGGCGAGTACGCCGGGAAGTTCGACGGCGCCGGCGGCGGGAAGTTCGACGGCGCGTATCCCGGGTACTGCGGCGGCGGAGGCGGAGGCGCGTACTGCGGGCGGCGCGGCGGCGCACCCGCGGCCACCGCTCCTTCGACGTTCTGGGTGCGCACGGACAGCCCGTCGCGGGCCACATGCTGCGCGCCGAGCGCGACGGCGGTCTCCGGCTGGTCGAGGCTGCCCGGCACGACGCCGAGCTTCTCGGCGATCATCGTGCCGACCAGCGGCAGCCGGCTCGACCCGCCGACGAGGTAGATGCCGGCCAGCCGGTCCGGGGTCAGCCCCGACGACCGCAGCGTCCGCGACAGCAGTTCGACGCTGCGCAGCATCGCCGGCCGGACCAGGCCCTCCAGCTCACCGCGCGTGACGAGGACGTCCTTGAACGGCTCGGGCATCGGCACCTCGGTCTGCGGGTGCCGCGACAACGCCTCCTTGGCCGCCTTGACGTCCTCCTGCAGCGCCCGCCGGGTGCGCCGGTCGCCGGTCGATTCCGGCCGCAGGAGCCGCTGCCAGCGCTGCGGGTCGGAGTGCGACACCTCGCGCCCGACGTGCACCATCAGCGCCTGGTCGACGTCGAGGCCGCCCAGGTCGGGCAGGCCGTCCTCGGCGAGCACGGTGAACCCGTTCTGCGTGGCGCCGACGACCGCGACGTCGAAGGTGCCCGCGCCGAGGTCGTAGACGGCGAGCGCCTGCCCGGGCGCGAGCGACTTGCCGGGGAACGACGCGAAGTGCGCCGCGGCGGCGACCGGCTCGGGCACCAGCAGGATGTTCGGGCCCATCCCGGCCAGCCGGGCGGCGGACACCAGCACGTTCCGCCGCGTCTGCCCCCACTGCGCAGGGTGGGTCAGCCGGACCTCGTCGGGCTGCTCGCCGCCGAGCTGGCGGGAGGTCTCTTCGAGCACGCGGCGCAGGATGGCGGCCAGCGCGTCGGTCACCGGGACGACGTCGGTGCCGAGCAGCAGGGTCTGTTCGTCGATGCGCCGCTTGGGGTTCGGTTCGAAGCGCGTCGGGTCGAGGCGGGCGCGCCGTTCGGCGTCGCGGCCGACCATGATCGTGCCCTCTTCGGTGGCGAACACCGCCGACGGCATGTTGGCCGAGCCGTCCACTTCGACGACCCGGGGCGGCCTGCCGTGCGCCGAAAGGACGGCGACGGTGTTGGACGTCCCGAGGTCCACCGACAGGATCCGCACAGCACTCCGCCCTTCGCGCGAAACACGCCCCGACGGCGCTCGCGGTGATGCTGCCATGCGCACGGTCACCGTGCGTGCGGACCCGGGAAAGTCACTGCTCCTTGACGCGGGCGGCGATCAAGGTGCACGATAGTTGCACAGTCCGATCAACTCGACTGCTCGAAATGCGCAGAACCGGAGGTAGACGGTGCACGTGAATACCCGGCGCGGCTCGCCGTCACACACTGCTGCAGCGGGCGAACTTTCCGTACGTGCGCACCGTGTTCCGGGCAGGCGAGCACCGCCTGCCCGGAACTTCGCGACCACGTCCAGGCCACCGGAAGGAAAGAACCCGTGAGCGACCTCCCCGTTCTCGCTGTCACCCTCGGCGACCCCGTCGGCATCGGCCCGGAGATCACCTTGAAGACCCTCGCCGAGCCCGAAGCCCTCCAGCTGGCGCGCGGGGTGGCAGTGGGCGACGCGATCGTGCTGGAACGCCTGGTCCGGCACCTGGGCCTGCACCTGGAGATCAACCCGATCGCCACGGTCGCCGACGCGCGCTTCACCACCGGCGTGATCGACGTGCTCAACCTCGGCGTCGTCACCGAAGACCTGCCCTGGGGCGAGGTGAACGCGACCGCGGGCGCCGCCGCCGTCGGGGCGATCGAAGTCGCCACCCGGCTCGCGCTGGCGGGCGAGGTCGACGCGGTGGTGACCGCGCCGATCAACAAGGAAGCCATCTGGGCGGCGGGCTCGCAGCACCTCGGGCACACCGAGATGCTCGGCGAGCTGACCGGCTCGACCCGGTTCAACACGATGTTCTGGGTGTCCGGGCTGAAGATCTTCTTCGCCACCCGGCACCTCTCCCTGCGCGAGGCGATCAACCAGATCACCCGGGAGAACATCGAGCACGCGATCCGGGAGGCGTACACCGCGCTGGAGGTCTTCGGCACGGAGAAACCGAGGCTGGCCGTGGCGGCGCTCAACCCGCACGGCGGGGAGAACGGCAAGTTCGGCGACGAAGAGATCATCGCGATCGCCCCCGCGGTGGCCGCCGCGCGCGTCGCAGGGCTCGACGTGGTCGGCCCGATCCCCGCGGATTCCGTGTTCCACCAAGGGATCCAGGGCCGGTTCGACGGCGTGCTCTCGCTCTACCACGACCAGGGGCACATCGCGTCGAAGACGTACGACTTCGACGGCACGGTCTCGGTGACGGTCGGCCTGCCGATCCTGCGCACCTCGGTCGACCACGGCACCGCGTTCGACATCGCCGGCACCGGCCGGGCTTCGCACGGCACCATGCGGGCGGCGTTCAAAGCCGCGGCCACCCTGGCGCCGTACGCGCGGAAGCTGCCCGTCATCTACCCGCCGAGCCTCCGATGATCCCCCGCCGGCGCTGGACGTACGTCATCCCGGTCGCGGTGGTGATGTACATGCTGGCCTACCTCGACCGCACGAACGTCGCGGTGATCCTGCCCTACATCGGTGACGACTTCCCATTGTCCGCCGGCGCGAAGGGGCTGGCGAGCGGCATCTTCTTCGTCGGCTACCTCGTGCTGCAGATCCCGGCGGCGGTGCTGGCGGTCAAGTGGAGCGCCCGCAAGACCGTGGTGCTGCTGATGATCGCGTGGGCGGTCGCGGCGGTGCTGTGCGGCCTGGTGCGGAACGAAACGCAGCTGCACCTGGCCCGGCTGCTGCTCGGGCTGTTCGAGGGCGGCGTGTGGCCGGCCGTGCTGATCCTGCTGGCGTCCTGGTTCCCGCAGGCGGAGCGGGCGCGGGCGAACGCGCTGTGGATGACGTGCCTGCCGATTTCGGCGATCCTCATGTCTCCGCTGTCGGGTTTCATGCTCGACCACATGTCGTGGCGCTGGGTGTTCGTCCTGCAGGGGCTGCCGCCGCTGGTCTGGGCGGTCGTCTGGTGGTTCGCGGTGGCCGACCGGCCGGCGCAGGCCCGGTGGATCTCCGCGGCGGAACGCGAATACCTCGAAACCACCTTGAAGGCCGAGGAGGACGCGAAACCGGCGTTCGCCAAGCAGGGGTACCGGCAGGCGCTGGCGAATCGGCAGGTGCTGCTGCTGGTCGGCGTCTACTTCTTCTGGATCACCGGCTTCTACGGCTTCTCCCTCTGGCTGCCGTCGGTGGTGAAGACCATGACCGGCGGCTCGGCCACCGCCGTCGGCTTCCTGTCGGCCGTGCCGTACGTGCTGGCGCTGGCCGGGATGGTCGCGTGCGCGCACTGGTCCGACCGCACCGGCAACCGGCGGCTCGCGGTCACGGTCCCGCTGCTCGTCGCGATCGCCGGGCTGCTGCTGGGCAACCTGGTGCACTGGCCGGCGGCCGTGCAGCTGGTCCTGCTCTGCGTCGTGGCGACCGGTGTCTACATGCCTTACGGGCCGTTCTGGGCCATCCCCGGCCGGGTCCTGGGCATCGAAGTGGTCGCCGTGGCGATGGGCCTGATCAACGCGCTGGGCAACCTCGGCGGGTTCGCCGGGCCCTACCTGGTCGGCTGGCTCACCGACGTCACCGGCACGGCGACCACCGGGTTCGTCGTCCTGGCCGCGTTCCTCGCCGTGGCCGCCGGGCTGGCGTTCTTCGGGCTGAAACCCGCGACTGTGGAAGAGTCGGCGCATGTCCCGGCCGCGACCAGGCACCCGTGACCGGCGCGCGATGCTGCTGGAGGCCGTCCGCGACGGCGCCGGCGGCATCGCGGAGCTGGCCGAAGAGTTCGGCGTCTCCGAGTCGACGATCCGCCGCGACCTCGCCTCGCTCGCGGGGGCCGGCCACGTCGTGCGCACCTACGGCGGCGCACTCGACACCGAACGCAGTCCCCGCGAGAAGGACCGGGAGCACGCGGCGGCCAAGGACGCCATCGCCCGGGAAGCCGCCGCGCTCGTCCAGGACGGCGAAGTGGTGCTGCTCGACGCGGGCACGACCACGGGCAGGCTCGCCCGGCACCTCGCCCACCGCGAGGGGCTGACCGTGGTGACCAACGGCGTCACCGCGATCCGCGAGCTCGCGGGCTTCTCCGGGATCGACCTCATCGTCCTCGGCGGCCGGCTGCGGCACCCCGACGAAGCGATCCTCGGCGAGAGCGTGCTCGCGCAACTGCGACACATCTCACCCGATCGGGTGTTCCTGAGTGCGGACGGCGTGGTCGCCGACCGGGGGCTGTGCTGCCCGTCACTGGAGCAGTCGGTGGTCAAGCACGCGATGCTCCACGCGGGCGCCGAGGCGTACGTGCTGGCCGACCACTCCAAGCTGGACCAGGCCCCTTTTCCCTACTGGACGCCCCTGGACCGCGAGTACCGGCTCATCACCGACGAGCCGAAGATCGATGTGACGTTCCCGGAGTTCGCCCAGAGCGTGATCCTGGCCGGACCGTCCGAAACTGTCGGTGGTGCCGCGCATCATGAATGACGTGGCTACCGACGTGCTCGACCTCTTCTCCCCCGCGACCCGGGACTGGTTCGCGGGAGCCTTCGCCGCGCCCACCGCGGCGCAGGAAGGGGCCTGGCGGGCCGCGCACGCGGGTGAGCACGCCCTCGTCGTCGCGCCCACCGGGTCCGGCAAGACGCTGTCGGCGTTCCTCTGGGCGCTGGACCGGCTCTCGGTGGAGCCGCCGCCGGCGGAAGCCACCAAGCGCTGCCGGATCCTCTACGTCTCCCCGCTGAAGGCCCTTGCGGTCGACGTCCAGCGGAACCTGCGGGCCCCGCTCGCCGGCATCTCGCAGGCCAGCCGTCGGCTCGGGCTGCCGGTCCCGGGGATCGAAGTGGGCATGCGCACCGGCGACACCACCGCCGCCGAGCGGCGCACGTTCGCCAAGACCCCGCCGGACGTGCTGGTGACCACGCCGGAGTCGCTGTTCCTCATCCTCACGTCGTCGGCGCGGGAGTCGCTGCGCGGCGTCGAAACCGTGATCGTCGACGAGGTGCACGCGGTCGCGGGCGGCAAGCGCGGCGCGCACCTGGCGCTGTCGCTGGAGCGGCTGGACGCACTCCTGCCGAAGCCGGCCCAGCGGATCGGCCTGTCGGCGACGGTCCGCCCGATCGACGAGGTGAGCGCGTTCCTGGCCGGCGGCCGTCCGGTCCGGGTGGTCCAGCCGAAGCTGGCGAAGACCATCGAGGTCCGCGTCGAGGTCCCGGTCGAGGACATGGGCAACCTCGACGCGCCCCGCAGCGGTCCGGCGCCGAGCCCGCTCGACGCGCTGGAATCACTGGAGTCGCTGGAGTCGCTGGAGTCGCTGACCGAAGCCTTCCCACCCGGGGACATCGCGCCGGGCGGGCTGGGCACCCTCGAAGAGATGGCCGGCAACCCCGTCCAGCGGCCGTCGATCTGGCCGGCGGTCGAGGAGCGGGTGCTGAGCCTGATCCGCGCGCACCGCTCGACCATCGTCTTCGCCAACTCGCGCCGGCTCACCGAGCGGCTCACCGCCCGGCTCAACGAACTCGCCGCCGAGCAGACCGAGCTCACCCCGGCCGACGCGTTCCCCGCGGAAGCCATCGCGCAGTCCGGCGTGAGCACCGGCGCGCCGCCGGTGATCGCCCGGGCGCACCACGGGTCGATGTCGCGAGAGCAGCGCACGCACGTCGAAGAGTCGCTGAAGTCCGGGCAGCTGCCGTGCGTGGTGGCGACCTCGTCCCTGGAGCTGGGCATCGACATGGGTGCCGTCGACCTCGTGGTGCAGATCGAGGCGCCGCCGACGGTGGCGTCCGGGCTGCAGCGCGTCGGCCGCGCGGGGCACCAGGTCGGCGCGGTGTCGTCCGGGGTGATGTTCCCGAAGTTCCGCGGGGACCTCGTCTCGTGCGCGGTCGTCGCCGAGCGGATGGCGACCGGCGCGATCGAGGCGGTCCGCTACCCGCGCAACCCCCTGGACGTCCTGGCGCAGCACGTCGTGGCCATGGTGGCGCTGGAGCCGTGGACGGTGCCGGACCTGGCGTCGCTGGTCCGGCGGGCGGCCCCCTTCGCCGCACTGCCGGATGACGCGCTGCACGCGGTGCTCGACATGCTGGCGGGCCGTTACCCGAGCGAGGAGTTCGGTGAGCTGCGAGCGCGGATCACCTGGGACCGCATCGGAGGTGAGCTGCGCGGGCGGCCCGGCGCGCAGCGGCTGGCCGTCACGTCGGGCGGCACCATCCCCGACCGCGGCCTGTTCACCGTCATGACGCCGGGTGCGGACGACAAGCCCGGCTCGCGCGTCGGCGAGTTCGACGAAGAAATGGTGTACGAGTCGCGCGTCGGCGACACCATCCTGCTCGGCACGTCGTCGTGGCGGATCACCGACATCACGCACGACCGCGTCATCGTGGTGCCGGCGCCGGGCGAACCGGCGCGGATGCCGTTCTGGAAGGGCGACGCGCCGGGCCGTCCACTGGAACTGGGCCGGGCGCTGGGGAAGTTCGTCCGCGAACTGTCCACTTCGGACGAACAGAAGGCGCGCGAGCGGGCCGAGGCGGCGGGCCTGGACGAGCGGGCGTGCGACAACCTGCTCGCGTACCTGGCCGAGCAGAAGGCCGCCACCCGGCACGTCCCGAACGACCGGACGATCCTGCTGGAGCGCTACCGCGACGAGCTCGGCGACTGGCGGATCGTCGTGCACTCGCCGTTCGGCGCGCAGGTGAACGCGCCGTGGGCCCTCGCGATCGCCGCGCGGCTGCGCGAAAACCGCGGGGTGGACGCGCAGGTGGCGCATTCCGACGACGGCATCGTCCTGCGGCTGCCGGACGCTCTGGACGCCGACGGCGGCGAGGTCACCATCGGCGCGGACGACGTGCTGCTCGACCCCGAGGAGGTCGAGCAGCTGATCGTCGCCGAAGTCGGCGGCTCGGCCGTGTTCGCGGCGCGGTTCCGGGAGTGTGCGGCCCGGTCGCTGCTGCTGCCCCGCCGGGACCCGCGGCGGCGGACTCCGCTGTGGCAGCAACGGCAACGCGCGTCACAGCTGCTGTCGGTCGCGGCGAAGTACGAGCGGTTCCCGGTCGTGCTCGAGGCCATGCGGGAGGTCCTGCAGGACGTCTACGACGTCAGCGGCCTGCGGGAGCTGATGGCCGACGTCCGGGCCCGCAAGGTCCGGCTGGTGGAGGTCGAAACGCCGGCCGCGTCGCCGTTCGCGCGCAGCCTGCTCTTCGGCTACATCGGGATGTTCCTGTACGAGACCGACGCACCGCTGGCCGAGCGGCGGGCGGCGGCGCTGTCGCTGGATTCGGCCCTGCTGGCCGAGCTCCTGGGCACCGAGGCGATCCGGGAGCTGCTGGATCCCGAAGCCGTCGCCGAAGTGCAACGGTCGCTGCAGCGGCTCGACCCGGACAGGCACGCCCGCTCGGCCGAGGACGCCGCGGACCTGCTGCGGTTCCTCGGCGACCTGACCGTCGAGGAGGCTGCGGAGCGCGGGATCCAGGCCGAATGGCTCACCGAACTGGAAAGCGCGCGGAGGGCGATCCGGGTGCGGATCGGCGGCGCGGAACGGTTCCTGGCCATCGAGGACGCCGGTCGGGTACGGGACGCGCTGGGCACCGCGCTGCCGGTGGGCGTGCCCGAAGCGTTCACCGAACCGGTGGCGGACCCGCTCGGGGACCTGTTGTCGCGCTACGCCCGCGGGCGGGGCCCGTTCGCGGCGGTGGACGCGGCCGCGCGGTTCGGGCTCGGCACGGCCGTCGTCACCGGGGTACTCGACCGGATGACGGGGGAAGGCCGCCTGGTGCGCGGCGAGCTGAGCCCGGTCGGACACCCGGAGACCCACGGCGTCGGGGTCGAATACTGCGACGCGGCGGTGCTGCGCCGGCTGCGGCGGGCGTCGCTGGCGAAGCTGCGAGCCGAAGTCGAACCGGTCGAACCGGCGGCGCTGGGCCGGTTCCTGCCCGCGTGGCACGGGTTCGGCGGCCGCGTCCGGGCGGCCCCGACGGCGGACGACGTGCTGTCGGTGGTGGAGCAGCTCGCCGGGGCACCGTTGCCGGCGAGCGCGGTGGAGTCGCTGATCCTGCCCGGGCGGCTGCCGGGCTACTCCCCCGCGTTGCTGGACGAGCTGACCACGGCGGGCGAGGTCACCTGGGCGGGCTGCGGCGCGCTCTCCGGCGGCGACGGCTGGATCGCCCTGGCCCCCACGGACGTCGCCGACCTGCTGCTGCCCGAAGTCGTCGAGGACATCCCGACCGGCCCGCTGCACGACGCCATTCTGTCCACTTTGGAGGGTGGCGCGCTGTTCTTCCGCCAGCTGGTGGACCGCGCGACGGTGCTGGTGGACAAGGCACCCGGCGACGCCGAAGTCGTGGCGGCGCTGTGGGACCTGGTCTGGGCCGGGCTGGTCACGGGCGACACCCTGGGCCCGCTCCGGGCCCAGGTCGCCGGGCACGGCGCCCACAAGGCCCGGCGCCAGGCACCCCGTGGCCGGTACGCACGGCTGCGGGCGGGGCGGCCCCAGATGCCGTCGCGGTCCGGGCCGCCGACGGTCGCGGGCCGCTGGGCGCTGACCCCGCACCGGGAGACCGACGCAACCCGCCGCGCCCACGCGCGGACGGAGGCGTTCCTGGAGCGCCACGGCGTCCTGACCCGCGGCGCGCTGGACACCGAACGCGTCACGGGCGGGTTCTCCGGGATCTACAAGGTCCTGCGCGGCATGGAGGACACGGGCCAGGTGATCCGCGGCTATGTCGTGGAGGGTCTCGGCGCGGCCCAGTTCGCGGCGAAGGGCGCGGTCGACCGCCTGCGCGCCCTGTCGGGCCCGGGCCGCCCGGCCCCGGGCCGTCCGGTGGTCCTGGCGGCGGCGGACCCGGCCCAGCCGTACGGCGCGGCCCTGCCGTGGCCATCGGCAACGGGCGACACGAAGCACCGTCCCGCCCGCAAGGCGGGCGCACTCGCGGTCCTGGTCGACGGGGTCCCGGCCCTGTACGTGGAAAGAGGAGGCCGATCGCTGCTGAGTTTCACGGAGGAGCGCCAGCCCCTGTCGGAGGCGGCCCAAGCCCTGTCGGCAGCGGTCCGCGAAGGCTGGCTGGGCCAGTTGTCGGTCCAACGCGCGGACGGCGAGCAGGCGCTGACCTCGGAACTGGCGGAGGTGTTGCAGGAGGCAGGCTTCCGAGCCACGCCCTCGGGCTTGCGCCTGCGCGCCTGACGCCGGCCGGGACGGGACTGAGCAGGCCAGGGTCAGTGGGCCGGGACTGAGCGGACCGGGGCGAGCGCGCCGTGGCCGAGCAAGCCGACACCGAGCAGACCGGGGCCGGCGGGCCGACACCGAGCAAGCCGGGCCAGCGGGCCGACACTGAGCAAGCCGGACCAGCAGACCGGGGCCGGCGGGCCGACACCGAGCAAGCCGGGCCGGCGGGCCGTGGCCAGGCGGGCCGTGGCCGGGCGGGCCGACGCTGAGCGAGCCGGGCCAGCGCGCGGTGGCCGGGACGGTGGGCGATTCCCGCGCGGCCGTCTTCCTCGCTGCCCTAAGCTGCCAGTCCGACACGCACGAAGGATGTTCTGCTCATGGCGATGCGCGAACTGCGCTATTTCGGGGATCCGATCCTCAAGTCCGTCTGCGATCCGGTCACCGTGTTCGACGAGAAGCTCGAGGCGCTCGTGCGGGACCTGGTCGACTCCGTCAAACCCGCCGGGCGGGCCGGGCTGGCCGCGCCGCAGATCGGCGTCGGGCTGCGCGTTTTCAGCTATGACGTTGCCGGGCTGACCGGGTATGTCGTCAATCCCGAGATCGTCGAGCTGTCCGAGGAGACGCACGAGATCAACGAAGGCTGCCTGTCCGTGCCAGAGCTGTGGTTCCCCACCAAGCGGGCCAAGCACGCGAAGGTTCGCGGCGTCGACGTCCACAACGAGCCGATCGAGGTCGAAGGGGAGGACGTGCTGGCGCAATGTCTGCAGCACGAAACCGATCACCTCGACGGCGTTCTCTACCTCGACCGGCTCACCGCCGAGCGCAAGAAGACCGCCCTGCGCGAGGCGCGTGACAAAGACTGGTTCTGGAAGCGCTGACGGTCAGGCCGGCAGGAACAGCCGCAGCCGGGCGCCGTCGTCGATGCTGCGTTCCGTGCGCAGGCCGGCCCGGGCCGCCGTGCGGGGCAGGATGTCGTCGCCCGCCAGGCACTCCGCGGAGAGCTCCGTGATGCCCTGGGCTTCCGCCAGCACCGCGAGCCGCGCCAGCATGGCCGTTCCGATCCCCTGGCGCTGCCAGTCGTCCTCCACCAGCAGGGAAATCTCCGCCCCGCCCGTCAGCACCGGGATGAGCTGGGCCAGGCCGATCACCTCGCGGCCGAACACGGCCAGCACGCTCGTGCCGCGCGGGGGCACCAGCAGCCGGTGGAGGCGGCGGCGCGGGACCGTCCGCACTCCCGTGTGGTAGCGGCGGAACAGCGTCGCCATCGAACAGCGGCGGTGCAGTTCGGCCACCGCGTCGGCGTCGCCGGGGACGCCCTTGCGCAGGACGATCGCCGCGCCGTCCGGGCGGTCGAGGACCACCGGGCCGGCCACGTTGCGGGCCGCCGCCGCGAGCAGCGTCACCAGCGCCTCGGCGCGGGTCAGCTCCAGCTGCACGAACGGCGCCCACTGGCGGCGCGCCACCAGTGCGCTGCCGTCGGCCAGCGCGAACACCGCCCGGTGCCCGCTCTCCGTGCGCGCCGGGTTCGCCTCGACGGCGGGGACGAGCGTGACGACGTCCGCGGCCAGCACGTCCTTCAGCACTTCGGCCAGGCGCTCCGGGGCGTCGATCGCGCGGCGGGCCGCGAGCAGGGTCGACGCCGACGGGTCGACGAGCTCGTGGACGTCGGCGTCGATGATCGCCGTGCACTCGCAGCCCTCGGCGCGGATCGCGTCGACCAGGTGCCGCCGGGGCAGGCCGGTCGCCGGCCGCAGCACGATCTCGTCGAGGACGCCGCCGGGCACCGGCAGGACGGACAGGCCGAGGATGTTGCACTCGAGGTCGGCGAGCCGGATGGCGATGCGGGCGAGGGTGCCCGGGTGGTCGTGCATCCGGATCCGCACCCGCCACGCCGACGGCGCCGCCGGCTCCTCGGCGACGGCCGCCTGGCCCGGCTGGGGCAACGCTCTGGAAGTCTCCATGCCCCCACGTTGCCCCGGGCTTGTTGCCGACCCAGGACGCCGGTGTTTCGCGCAGGTCAGCGTTCGATGCGCCCCGGCAACGCCGCCGAAACACTCAGCCGGAACCGCAGCTCGGTCGCCGGCACGACCGGGTCGTCCAACCGGACGGCCCGACGCGGGCCCCCGGGGCCGAGCGCCGCGCCGCGGATGCCTCGGTCGAGCCCGCGATCGGCGCCCGGTTCTTCGGCGAACGGCCGCCGCGGCGGCCGCCGATCCGGCGCGCACTCAGCCTCTCCGAACGGGCCCCCGCCGGGTCAGCGCGGGGTGAGCACGCAGAACTCGTTGCCTTCCGGATCGGTCAGCACCCGCCACGGCAGCGCGGGACCGCCCAGGTCCGCCTGCGCCGCGCCGGCCGCGACGACCTCCGTCACCGCCGCGGCGTGATCGGCTTCCGCCGGGGGCGCGACGTCCAGGTGCACCCGGTTCTTGACGCGCTTGACGTCGTCGTTGCGCAGGAACTCCAGCCACGGCCCCCGGCCGGACGGCGCGCGCAGCCCCACCAGGGCATCGCCCTCGCGGGCGCGGATCGGGCGGCCGGTGATCCGCGCCCAGAAGCCCGCCAGGAGCTCCGGGTCGTGGGCGTCGACCAGGATCGACGCCACCGCGCCGGTGTCCGCGTACCGCTCGCGGGGTTCGAGGACGCAGAATTCGTTGCCTTCCGGGTCCGCGAGGACCACCCAGGGCACGGCACCCTGCCCGACGTCGACCCGGCGGCCGCCCAGCTCCAGGGCGCGCGCCACCAGCTCGGCCTGGTGCTCCGGTGTCGTGCTCGCCAGGTCCAGGTGGATGCGGTTCTTGACCTCCTTGGCTTCGGGGACCGGCACGAAGACGAGGTCCAGGTCCCAACCGTCGGTTTCCGGCGCCCGGACATCGATCTCGCCGGACTCCTCGACGGCGACGTGCCAGCCGAGCAGCGCGGCCCAGAAGCCCGCCAGGACTTCCGGCCGCGCCGCGTCGATCACCAGGTTCACCAGGCGCGTGGTCATGCGCCGCAGGCTAACCGCCACCTCCGACAATTCCGGTTCGGCTTCCCCACCGGCCGGGTCATCGAGTCGCGAGCCGCAGCAGCGCCCAGAGCTGGGCGGCCTGGTCGTGCACGCCGCGCACGGTCACCGCGGTCAGGGACGCGCGGCCCCAGAGCCACAGGTAGATCTGCGCGGGTTTGGCCGTGACGACGTCGTCCGCGGCCTCGGCCACCTCGGCCGAACAGCGCCAGGCCTCCGTGGTGACCGGCCCGGCCCGCGCGATCCAGCTGTGCGCGCCGGCCCGGACGCCGACCGAGCCCGTCTTCGTTCCGGTCAGGCCGAGCATCGGGAGCTTCTGCCCGAACCACAGGGTGAGCACCTCGTCGATGCCGTCGATCGCGACGTCTTCGGGCACCCCGTGCGGCTCGGTGCCCGCCGCCTGCTCGACGTCGACCCGGTGGACGACCGTCTCGTGCAGCATCCGCCGTCGCCAGAACCCGTAGGTCCGGTCCGCCGGCCACCAGGTGTCGGCACGGTCCTCCGGGTCGTGCGCGGCAAGCTCGTCGAGCAGTTCGGTGAGGCCCGCCTCGAGGAACTGCTGCAGGCTCTGGCCCGGCTCGGGTTCGCGTGGCCAGTCTTCGGGGCTGCGGCCGTCGGTCAGCCGGCGCCGGACCATCCGGTAGAGGCTCCCGACGTGCCGGGCGACCTCGCCGAGCGACCAGCCGGGGCAGGCGGGCACCGGCGCTTCGGTCGGCGCCGCGTGCACCGTTTCGGCGAGCAGCCTGCCTTCGATTCCCAACGCCGTGAGCAACCGCCCCTGGTCGACCGGGCCGTGCTCACGCGACATGGGCTTCCCCGGTGATCGGCAGGCCGTGCACGAGACGGCGGACGAGCTCGAGGAACGGCGTGGCGGCCCCGACCAGCCCGGCGGCGGACTCGGCGGTGACCTTCCCGGTGATCCCGGCCTGCGCGGCGGCGCGCGTGGCCGAGTTGCTGGCGAAGAAGGCGGACCATTCGCGCAGCTCGGGGGCGACAGAGTCGAGCAGCGTCCAGGTGCTGGCAGGCCGCGCCCGGCCCCGGTGCGGCCGCCCCCGCGCGGCGAGCACGGCGGCGGCGCCCCGGAGGGCGGCGAGGTAGGCACCGATGAAGCGTTCGGCGGGCCGGCTTTCCTGAGCGGCCTCGGCGAGCCCCCGCCGCGCTTGGGCCAGCAACCCGGCGGCGGCCGGCGAAGCGGGCGGACGCAGCGACATGGGGAGCTGCGACTGGTCGGAGTCGGCGCCGGGCGGGCGGAGCTCCATGGGGAGTTCGGATTCGCCGGCCGGCGCCGCGGGGATCGGCAGGCCGGAAGCGGCGGCCACCGTCGCCACAACGGGCGGCTGGACCTCCGGCGAGCCCGGCTCAGGCCGGTCGGAAGCCGCGGTGCTCGACGCCGGCCGGGCAGCGGAGGACGGCGCAGCCGGCCGCCGGGACTGGTCCGCGGCCGAAAGCTCGAGCTGCCCGGGATCCGCAACAGCGACCTCACGCGGCCGGCCCTGCGGCGCATCCGCAACCGCAGCCGGCTCAAGCCGACCGGAAGCCGCGCTGCTCGACACCGGCCGAGCAGCGGAAGACGACGCAGCCTGCCCCCGGGACTGGTCCGCAGCCGAAAGCTCGAGCTGCGCGGGATCCGCAACAGCGACCTCAGGCGGCCGCGGCGAACCCTCAAGCGCTACCGACCGGGACTCGTCCGCGGCCGAAAGCTCGAGCTGCCCCGAATCCGCCGGTGCAGGCCGGCCAGTTCCCGCGTCGGCCTCCGGCGGGCGCGTCTGCTCGGGGATCGCCGGGAGCGGCCGCTTGGGCTCCGCCGCCGCCGAAGGGCACTGGGGGATCGGCAGCTGTGGCTGTCGGGAGTCCGCCGCCGGGCGGTGGCGGGGCTCCTGTCCCGGCGTCAAGCACTGGCGGGAGCGCCCGCCGGCCGGTGCCGGCTGCGGGCGCAGCGACATGGGCAGCTCCGGCTGCCCGGGATCCGTGGGGGACACGACCTTGACGGACATGGCGACCCTCCTCCTGCGCGGGTGAGCCCCGGCACCTGACCGGCGCCCACTCACCGATGTCGAACGCCTGTTCGAACAATTTCCAGAGTAACCCCCGACCCGGTGCCCGCTCAACCCCAGGGGGCGTGGTGCGGGACACCGGGTCGGTGCCGTGATCTCATAGGTTCATGAGTTCGCTGGAGCACCCCGCCGTCGCCAACGTGGCGGCCGCGCTGGCCGAAGCCGGGCAGCACGGCGCCGCCGAGGGCATCCGTGTCCTGCCCGCCGAGGTGCGGACCGCCACCCAGGCGGCCGCGGCACTCGGCGTGCCCGTCGGGGCCATCGCCAACAGCCTCATCTTCCGCCTGGGGTCCGACAAAAAAGCGCTCCTCGCCCTCACCTCGGGTGCCCACCGCGCCGATCCGGCGACCCTCGAACGGCTGGCCGGGGGCGCAATCGGCAAGGCCGACGCCGACTTCGTGCGGGCGCACACCGGGCAGCCGATCGGCGGCGTCGCCCCCGTCGGGCACCCCGAGCCGCTGCCGACCCTGGTCGACGCCGCGCTGCGCGACCACGACGTCGTCTGGGCCGCCGCCGGGCACCCGAAGGCCGTGTTCCCCACGACCTTCGCCGGGCTGGTCGCCTTGACCGGGGGCACCCCGGGCGCGCTCGGCGGCGCGGAGGAGGATGGACAGCCGTGACCGCGATGCCCGCCGGCTGCTCCCGGTACGTCCAGCTCTCCCCGGAGGAGTTCCGCGCCCGCCTGCCCGAAGCGCTCGACATCTACGTCCGGGCGATGCGGTACCCGGCGGGCACCGCCGAGCAGCGCGCGCCGATGTGGCTCACCCACGCGCTGCGCGAGGGGTGGCGCTGCATGGCCGCCCTCGACGCCGACGACGTCCTGCTCGGCGTGGCCTACGGCTACCGCGGCCGGGCCGGGCAGTGGTGGCACGAGCAGGTGCGCCACGGCCTGAGCCGCCGGTCCGGGGCCGCCGAGGCCGACCGCTGGCTGGCGGACTACTTCGAGCTGACCGAGATCCACGTCCGGCCGGAGAACCAGGGCCACCAGATCGGCGAGGACCTGCTGCGCAGCCTGCTGGAAGGCGTCCCGAGCGCGAACGTGCTGCTGTCGACGCCCGAGGGCACCAGCCGCGCGTGGAAGCTCTACCGCCGCACCGGTTTCGTCGACGTCCTGCGCGACTACCACTTCGCCGGCGACCCGCGGCCGTTCGCGATCCTGGGGCGGCCGCTGCCCCTCGACCCGCGCTGAGCCGAGGGGCCGCACCCTCACCGCGGCTCGGGGCGCCAGTAGCCGACGACCAGCGCCGCGACCAGCACGGCGGCGCCGCACCAGGCCGTGCCGCTCAGCCGTTCACCGAGCAGCGCGGCGGACAGCACCGCGGCCGTCAGCGGCTCCAGGACCGCCGACAGCGAGCCGAGCACGGGGTGCGCCTCGGCCAGACCGCGCAGGTACGCGGCATACGCGAACGCGGTCGGCACCGCGCCGAGGTAGCAGACGAGCGCGAGGACGTCCGCGTGCAGCGGGATCGCCAGCCCGGCCAAGCTCGCGGCCGGGAGGAGCAGCAGCCCACCGGTGAGGCAGCCGAACGCCGTCGTCGACAGCGGATCCAGGCCGTCGACGGGCTTCGCGGTGACCAAGGTGAGGGTCGCGAAGCCGGCCGCCGCGAGCAGGGCGAAACCGAGGCCACCGAACGAAATCGCTTCGCCCGGTGACCACTGGAGCAGCACCAGGCCGGCGAGGGTGCCCGCCACCGAGACCACCGTCCAGCGACGGAGCTTCCGCACCGACGCGAGGGTGACGAAGACGGGCGCGGCCCCGATCGTGGTCATGGTCGCGACGCTCACCGAACTGAGCGCGACGGCGGCGAAGTAGCTCGCCTGGAAGAGGGCGAACAGCCCGCCGACGGCGAGGATGCGCCGAGCGGCGCTGGCGGTGCGGGGAAACGGACGGCCGTTCAGGAGGAGGATCCCGACGGCCCCGCCGACGAGCAGCCGGTAGTCGGCGACGGCGAGCGGGTGGAGGCCGGCCAGCCGGCCGAGCGACGAACCGGCGAGGCCACCGGTGCCCCAGAGGACACCGGCGAGGACGAGCGCGGCCGAAGAACGGGCGCGCGTGGGCGAAGACAGCAAAGGAAACGCTCCTGCGTCGAAGGAAAAGGGAGTTCGACGACGCGGGGCGGTGCGCAGCACGGATCAGCCGCGGGCCCGGTGAGGCCACGCGGCGAGGACCACCCCGCTCAGGCGCGGGGCGGTGGGGTGACGAAGAGGATCCGGTGCACGGGAGGAACCTAACGGGCGGGCGCGCGGCGGGGCCACCGGTTTTCCGGTGGCCCCGCCCGCGCACTCAGTCCAGGTGGGACAGCTGCTCCCGCAGCGTGTCCAGGCCCATCCCGCCCAGCTTCAGCGCCTCCGTGTGGAACCGCTTGATGTCGAAGGCCGCCCCCGCGCGGGTCTGGGCCTCGGCCCGGGCCGTCAGCCACAGGCGCTCGCCGATCTTGTACGCCGGTGCCTGGCCCGGCCAGCCCAGGTACCGGTCGATCTCGTCGCGGATGTGCGCCTGGTCGGTGATCGTGCGGGTCAGCATGAACTCCAGGCCCAGCTCCGGCGTCCACCGCGCGCCCTCGTGGAAGCCCGTCCCGGCCGGGATCTCCAGCTCCAGGTGCATGCCCAGGTCCACCACCACCCGGGCGGCGCGGAACAGCTGCTCCGACAGCATCCCCAGCAGGTCGCCGTCGTCCGAGAGGTAGCCCAGTTCCTCCATCAGGCGCTCGGCGTACAGGGCCCAGCCCTCGGCGTGGCCCGACGTGAAGGCCAGCAGCCGCTGGTACTTGTTCAGCCCGCCCGACTGGTCCACCGCCGTCGCGATCTGGAGGTGGTGACCCGGCGCTCCCTCGTGGTAGACCGTGCTCGTCTCGCGCCAGGTGCTGAACTCGTCGCGGCCCGCCGGGAGGGACCACCACATGCGGCCCGGCCGCGAGAAGTCCTCGCTGGGTCCCGTGTAGTAGGCGCCGACGCCACCGCCGGGCGGGGCGATCTTGCACTCCAGGGCCATCACGCGGTCGGAAATGTCGAAGTGCTTGCCGCGCAACGATTCCAGGGCGTCGTCGGACAGGCGCTGCATCCACGCCTCGAACTCCGCGCGGCCCCGGACGCGGTACCGCGGGTCCGCGTCCAGTGCCGCCGCGGCCTCCGCCGGGGTCGCACCCGGCTTGATGCGGTTCGCGACCGCGCGCATCTCGGCCTCGATCCGGGCGAACTCCGCCCAGCCCCATTCGTACGCCTCGCGCAGGTCCAGGGTCGCGCCGACGAAGAACCGGGACCACAGGCGGTAGACGTCCTCGCCGACGGCGTCCTTGACCGGGGCCTTCGGGGCCAGCTCGGCCCGCAGGAAGCCGGCGAACTCCGCGAACGCCTCTTCGGCGGCCCGCGCGCGGCGCCCGAGGTCGGCCTGCAAGGCCTGCGACGACGCGCCGCCGGCGAGCTCGGTGAAGAAGCCCGTCTCGTCCTTCAGGCCCGCCCACGTTTCGCACTGCTCCGCGACCTTCGCGACCTGCCGGAGCGCCGCGACGTGCCCGGCGTCGGACGCCGAAAGCAGGCCGCTGCGGATGTTCGCCAGCGCCTGCGGGACCTCGCCGATCCGGGCCGAGACGACGGCCCAGTCCTGCTCGGTCTCGCACGGCATCAGGTCGAACGCCATCCGCAGTTCCTGCACCGGGCTGGCGATGACGTTCAGGCTCGCCACGTCCAGGCCGGCCTCGTGGATCTCCAGCTCCAGGCCGACGCGCTCGGTGAACACGGCCTTGGCGGCGCGCTCGGCGGCGTCCCGCGGCTCGGCGGCGGTGACGGCGGCGTGCGCCCGCGCGGCCAGGCCGGCGCGCTCGGCGAAGCCGTCCGCCGAGTAGTCGGTCAGCCGGTGGTCGTGACCGGCGACACCGTGGACGGTCGCCGCGACCGGGTCCGCGGCCACGTAGTCGTCGACGTAGCGGTCACAGATTTCGTGCACGCCTTCGGAAGCAGTAGAAGCCATGCACGGCACGCTACCGGGCCACTCGTACCCGGTGGTACGTACTTAAGCACGGGCCGGGACGAGACCCAGCCGCGCGATCACCTCGCGGGTCGCCTTGGACCGGTTGAACGTGTAGAAGTGCAGGTTCGGCACGCCCTCGGCGATCAGCTTTTCGCACAGCTCGGTGGTGACGTCGATGCCCGCCGCGCGGAACGCCTTGGGGTCGTCGGCCAGCGGTTCGAGCCGGTCCAGCAGCTTGCGGGGGGCCGGCGCGCCGGACAGCTTGATCGTCGTCTGCAGGGTCCGCATGGTCGTCAGCGGCATGACGCCCGGCAGCACCGGGACGTCGCAGCCGGTCGCGGCGACCCGGTCGCGCAGGCGCAGGAAGTCCTCGGGGTCGTGGAACAGCTGCGCGATCGCGAAGTCCGCACCCGCCCGCAGCTTGCGGACCAGGTACTTCGTGTCCGACTCCAGGCCGGGCGAGCGCGGGTGGCCGTAGGTGTAGGCCGACACGCCGATGCAGAAATCGCCCAGCGACCGGACCAGCTGCACCAGCTCCTCGGCGTAGGTCAGGCCCTTCGGGTGGGGGATCCAGTCGCCGTAGACGTCGCCCGGCGGGTCGCCGCGCAGCGCCAGGATGTTGCGGACGCCGACCGAGGCGTACCAGCCGATCACGTTGCGCAGCTCGGCGACGGAGTGGTTGACCGCGGTCAGGTGCGCCATCGGTACCAGCGTCGTCTCGGTCGCGACGCGGGCGATGCTGCGGATCGTGCCGTCCCGGCTGGAGCCGCCGGCGCCGTAGGTGATCGACATGTACGCGGGGTCGTACGGCTCGAGCTCCCGGACGGCCTTCCAGAGGACGGCCTCGTCCGCCGTGTCCCGGGGTGGGAAGAACTCGATGGAGAACTTCGGCCCGTCTCCTCGCAACCGCTCGATCACCGACGTCATACCCGCATGTTAAGGGCCGACGCCCGCCATGCGGGAGCCCCCGTCCGCGTCGCGAGACCGTCATTCGAGTCACTTTCGAGGATTAGACTGGGGCGGTGCGGGAAGACGACGCGAGCTGGGACGAGGACGTGCGCCTCGCGGTCTACCGCGCCTTCGCCCGCCACGGCCGCGCCCCGAGCGCCCCGGAGCTGGCCGACGCCGCGGGCGGCTCGCTGGCCGTCGCGAAGCAGGCCCTGCACCGGCTCGCCGACGCCCACCACCTGGTGCTCGACGAGTGCGAGCACGTCGTCCTGGCCCACCCCTTCGCCGCGAAGTCGTTCGGCTTCTCCGTGATGGGCACGCACACCCTGTGGTGGGGCGGCTGCGCGTGGGACTCGTTCGCCGTCCCGCACCTGGTCGACACCGAGCCGGAGGTGCTCGTCGCGACCCGCTGCCCGGGGTGCGGGCAGCCGCACGCACTGGTCGTGAACCGGGCCGCGCCGCCCGAAGGGATCCAGGTCGCGCACTTCCTGGTGCCCGCGGCGCGGATGTGGGACGACGTGCTGCACACGTGCGCCAACCAGCGCCTCTTCTGCTGCGAGTCCTGTGTGGACGCCTGGCTGGCGGACACCGGGCAGGCCAAGGGTTCCGTGCTCGACCTGGTCACCCTCTGGCGGCTCGCGCGCGGCTGGTACGCGGGCCGGCTGGAGCGCGGCTACCGGCGGCGCGAACCGCACGACGCCGTCGCCTACTTCGCCGAAGCGGGGCTCACCGGTCCGTTCTGGGCCGCCACGGCCGGAGTCTGATTCACCACATCCAGCAACCCCGGAGGCCCGCGGCCCCGCGGGTTCGGCGAGTATTACGGGCATGAACGCGCCCGCCGCCGACAGTGACCTGCCCGCCCACGTCGAGCGCGCGCTGGCCGGGTTCCTCGATCGGGCGGGCACCGCGATCCTGGACACCGAGCCGACCGTGGCCGCCGGGATCGACGCGCTGCGCGGGTTCGTCCTGGGTGGTGGCAAACGCTTGCGCCCGACCTTCGCCTGGTGGGGCTGGCGCGGCGCGGGCGGCGACCCGGGCGGCCCGGACGCCGAGGGCGTGCTGCAGGCGGTGTCCAGTCTGGAGCTGATCCAGGCGTGCGCGCTGATCCACGACGACCTCATCGACTCCTCCGACTCCCGCCGCGGCCGCCCGACCGTGCACATCGCGAGCGCGAAGCTGCACGCCGACCGCGGCTGGCTCGGCTCCCCCGCGACGTTCGGCCTGGCCACCGCGGTCCTGGTCGGCGACCTAGCCCTGGCCTGGGCCGACGACATGTTCGCCGACGCCCCGCTGCCCGCCGCCACCCTCGCCGCGGCCCGGCCGGCCTGGCGCGCGATGCGCACCGAGGTGCTCGCCGGGCAGTACCTCGACGTCCGCACGCAGGCCACCGGCGACGCCTCGGTCGAGGCCGCGCTCAAGATCGACCGGCTCAAGACCGCCGCCTACACCGTGCAGCGGCCGCTGCACCTGGGCGCCGCGCTCGGCGGCGCCTCCCCGGAACTGATCGCCACGCTGCTGGAGTTCGGTGGCGAGGTCGGCGTGGCGTTCCAGCTGCGTGACGACCTGCTGGGCGTCTTCGGCGACCCGTCGGTCACCGGCAAGCCGGCCGGCGACGACCTGCGCGAGGGCAAGCGCACCCTGCTCGTCGCGCTCGGCCTGCAGCTCGCGGCCGAGAAGGGCGAGCAGGCGGCGGCCACGGTGATCGCGGACGCGATCGGCGACGCGGACCTGTCCGACGAAGGCGTCGAGACCGTCCGGATGGCCTTGCAGCAGGTCGGCGCGGTCGACGCGGTCGAGCGCCGGATCGACGAGCTGACGACGGCGGCGATGGCCGCGCTGGATCGCGCACACCTGGCCGAGCCGGCGCCCGCGGCGCTGACCGGGCTGGTCGTCAAGGCCACCCAGCGGACGTACTGACGTGCGCACGATCGGGCCGGCCGGCCACGTCGTCGTCATCGGGGCGGGACTGGCCGGGCTTTCGGCGACGCTGCACCTGCTCGGCGCGGGACAGCAGGTCACGCTGCTGGAGCAGGCGGACGTCCCGGGCGGCCGGGCCGGGCAGCAGAACTTCGACGGCAACGCGGTGGACACCGGCGCGAGCGTGCTCACCATGCCGGAGCTGCTCGAAGAGGCGTTCGCCGCGGTCGGCGAGCCCTTGGCCAAGAACCTGCGCCTGACCAGGCTCGACCCGGCGTACCGGGCGCGCTTCGCCGACGGCAGCTCACTGGCGCTGCGCACCGACGGCGACGCGATGGAGGCCGAAATCCGCGCCTTCGCCGGCCCGCGCGAAGCGGCCGGCTACCGGGCGTTGCGGCGCTGGCTGACCGAGCTGTACGCGGTGCAGAAGGACCATTTCCTGGCGGCGAACTTCGACTCGCCGCTCGACCTGGCCCGCCCCGAGCTGGCCCGCCTCGGCGCACTGGGCGGGTTCGGCAGGCTGGGCCCCCGCGTCGCCCGCTACCTGCGGGACGAGCGGGTCCGGCGGCTCTTCACCTTCCAGGCGCTCTACGCCGGTCTCGACCCGGCTCGCGCGATCGGCGCGTACGGCGTCATCGCCTACATGGACACCGTCGGCGGGGTCTTCTACCCCGAGGGCGGGATGGGCGAGATCGGCCGGGCGATGACCGGGGCGGCCGCGCGGGCCGGCGCCGACGTGCGGTTCGGCACCGAAGCCGCGTGGCTGGAACGGGTGCATTCGCGGGTGCGTGCGGTGCGCACCCGCTCGGGCGAGCGGATCGCCTGCGACGCCGTCGTGCTGGCCACCGAGCTGGGGACGGCCTACCGGCTCCTCGGCGCACGGCCCCGGCGCCCGCTGCCGCTGCGGCACTCGCCGTCCGCCGTGGTCCTGCACGGGCGGACCACCGGGAAGTGGGACCTCGGGCACCACACGATCTTCTTCGGGGACGCCTGGGAGCGGACGTTCGCCGAGATCATCCGCGAAGGCAAGCTGATGAGCGACCCGTCGCTGCTGGTCACCCGGCCGACGGCGACCGACCCGGGGCTGGCCGCGCGCGGCGGCGAGATCGTCTCGGTGCTCGCGCCCGCGCCGAACCTGCGCCGCGGCGCGATCGACTGGGACCGCGTCCGCGGGCCGTACCGGGAAGAGCTGCTGCGCACGCTGGAGGCGCGCGGGCTGACCGGCTTCGGCGGCGAGTTCACCGTCGACGAGACGATCACCCCGGCGGACTGGGCGGCACGCGGGCTCACGGCCGGGACGCCGTTCTCGCTCGCGCACACGTTCACCCAGACGGGCCCGTTCCGGCCGGCGAACCTGGTCCGCGCGGCCGGGAACGTCGTGCTGGCGGGCTGCGGCACCACCCCCGGCGTCGGCATCCCGCCGGTGCTCATCTCCGGCCGGCTGGCGGCCGAACGGATCACCGGCCGCTGAGCGAACTCGACGCGGCGGGCATCCGGTCGCCGGACGCACGTTCTTCCGACCCGCGGATCCGGGCGGCGATGGCGTACTTCGTCGCGCGGACGCGGGCGGTGGTGTCGAAGCGCCGTCGCGGGGCCCGCGTTGCTGCGCTCGGCCTGGCGCCGCTGAGCGGAAGGCCCGGCCCGGGCCGGGCCTTCCGGCCGGACCTCAGCCCTGGGTCTTGTCGCGCCAGGCGATCCAGGACTTCAGCGCGTCGAGGTCGTAGTCGGGGCCGCCGACGCCGACGGTGAACGTCGTGACGCCCAGCTCCAGGAGCTTCGGACCCAGCTCGTCCGGCTCGCCCTGGACGCCGCACGACCGCTCGATCTCGGCCGGGTCGCGGCCGACGTCCGCGCAGTGCCGGTCGAGGATCTCGACCTTGCGGGCGACGACCTCCGGGTCGCCGAAGCCGTGCCAGATGTCGCCGTGCTTGGCGACCAGGCGCAGGGTCTTCTTTTCGCCGCCGCCACCGATCAGGACCGGGATCTTGCGGGTCGGCGCCGGGTTCAGCTTGGCCAGGCGCGACTCGATCCGGGGCAGCGACTCGGCGAGGTCGTCGAGCCGGCCGCCGGCGGTGCCGAACTCGTAGCCGTACTCGTCGTAGTCCTTCTCGAACCAGCCGGAGCCGATGCCGAGGATGAGCCGGCCGCCGGAGATGTGGTCGACCGTGCGGGCCATGTCGGCGAGCAGCTCGGGGTTGCGGTAGCTGTTGCAGGTGACGAGCGCGCCGATCTCCACCCGGGACGTCGACTCCGCCCACGCGCCGAGCATCGTCCAGCACTCGAAGTGCTTGCCTTCGGGCTCGCCGTAGAGCGGGTAGAAGTGGTCCCAGTTGAAGACGATGTCGGCGCCGAGGTCTTCGGCGGCCGACGCGGTGCGCCGGATGCTGTCGTAGTCGGCGTGCTGCGGCTGGAGCTGCAGGCCGATCCGGATGCGTCGTTCGGTCATGATCGCAGCCTACGACCGCTGGGCCCGGTGCGCCGCGACGCGCTCCCGGGTCGCGCACCGGGGCGAGCAGAACCTCCGCGGGCTCCCGCCACCCGTGTGCGCGAACGGCTTCCCGCACGTCGGTGACGCGCACAGTCCGCCCGGCACGCCCTGGCGCTCCGCCAGGAGCGACGCCAGCCCCAGCGCCGACGACGTCACCAGCCACGCGCCCCACGGGCCGTCGTCGGCCGCGTCGACGTGCAGGTGCCAGCCGTAGCCGTCCTCGTGGTCGGTCAGGCGTGGCGGACCCGCGTACTTCGCGAACAGCGCGTTGAGCACCGAGGCCGCCGAAGCGGCGTCACCCGCCGCGAACACTTCGCGCAGCTCGAGCGCTGCCGCGCGCAGCTCCGACACCTCCGTCGGGGACAGCGAGACCTCCGGCTCGCCGTGCTCGCGCAGGACCTGCGCCACCGCGACCGGGTCGGGAGCCGGGGTCAGCAGCACGCCCAGCAGGTCGACCGCGCGCTGCACGGAATCCCGGTGCGGAAAAGCCATGCCGCATTGTAACGTCTTGAAGGTGATAAGACGTTACCTGGTCGGCGCCACGCTCGCCCGGACCGGCGACGAGCTGTCCGGACCCGCCTTGCTGCTGCTCGGGATGACCGCGGGCCCGCACGCCGGCGCGGCGCTGCTCGCCGGGCTGACCGCGGCCGCCGCCGCGGGCGGGCCGGTGTTCGGCACCCTGCTGGACCGCAGCCCGGCGCCGGGACGGCTGCTCGCCGTCGCCCTCGGCGGCTACGCGGGCGGGATCGCCCTGGTCAGCGCCGCGTTCGGGCACCTGCCGCTCGAAGCCGTCGTCGCGGTGGCGGTCGTCGCCGGGCTGCTCAACCCGGCCATCGCCGGCGGCTGGACCGCGCAGCTGCCCGCGGTCGCCGGGCCGTTGCTGCCCCAGGCCAGCCGGTTCGACGCCATGACGTTCACCGCCGCCGCCCTCGCCGGGCCCGGCCTGGCCGGGCTGCTCGGCGGCTCCGCCGGGCTCGTGGTCGCGGTCGGCCTGGTCGCCACGGCGATTCCCGTGGCGTGGTTCCTGCCGAAGCGGACGCCGAAGAAGTCACGGCTGCGGGACGGCTTCCGGGTGCTGGTCCGCAACGGGCCGCTGCGGCGGGCGACCGTCGCCTCGACGATCTCCTGCGCGGGGATCGGCATGGTCACCGTGTGTTATCCCCTGCTGGGCGCGGCGCACCTGCGCGGCCCGGCGGACGGCGCCCTGCTGCTGGCCGTCCTCGCCGTGGCCTCCCTGCTCGCCAACGCCGTCTTCGCGAAGAAGCCGCTGCCGTGGGCGCCCGACCGGACGGTCTGGCTGAGCACGCTCCTCCTGGCGGCCAGCTGCCTCGTGGCCGCGATCGGGCCCGGCGTCGTCGTCGCGGCCGTGCTGGCCGGATTCGCCGAAGGTCCGCAGCTCACGGCGTTGTTCGCGATCCGCCACCGGGAGGCGCCGGAGCACGTCCGCGCGCAGGTGTTCACGACGGCGGCGAGCGTGAAGATCACCGGGCTGGCCGCGGGCGCGGCACTGGCCGGTCCGCTGGCCGCCTGGTCCCTGCCGGCGTGCTTGATCACCGCCGCCGCCGTTCAGGTCGCCGCGGCGGCCAGCTGTTTCAGCAGGTCAGAACGCCATCGCCTGGGCGCGCCGCTTGACCTCGGTGCCGTGGCTGGTCCGCAGGGCGTTGATCGGCGTGCTCCCGGGCAGCGTGTCGTCCGCGGTGAACAGCCACCGCAGCATCTCGGTCCGGGAGAAGCCGGAGTCGGCGAGCACGGTGATCGTCCCGGTCAGGCCCTTGACGACGCCGTCCTTCACGAAGAAATCGCTGGGCACGCACAGTTCACCGCCGCGCTTGAGCGCGATCAGCTGCCCGTCGCGCAGCATCTGCCGCACCTTGTTGGCCGAAGTCCCGAGGACGGTCGCCACCTCCGCCAACGGGAGGACCGCGATGGCGGTGTCGAGGATGTCTTCGGCGACAGGAATCCCACTCACAGGTGACACTGTGCCACATTCGGTCCCCTCACCCGCTAGTGCGCACGGGTGACCCGCGAGGTCTCCTCCACGAGGCGTGTGCGATTCCGTACGATCCATACTCGTGACACGCACCCAACCCAGCCTGGTCGGCACGCTCTTGGAGCGGCGCTACCGGGTGGACCGGCTGCTCGCCCACGGCGGAATGTCTTCCGTCTATCGGGGGACGGACACCCGGCTGGACCGTCCGGTCGCGATCAAGATCATGGACCCGCGCTTCGCCGACGACCGGTCGTTCGTGGACCGGTTCGTGCGCGAGGCGCAGTCCGCGGCGCAGCTGCACCACCCGCACGTCGTGGCGGTGCACGACCAGGGGTTCGACCTGCCACCGGGTGCGGAGTCGGGGCTGGCGTTCCTGGTGATGGAGCTGGTGGACGGCGGGACGCTGCGCGACCTGCTGGACGACGCGGGCCCGCTGGACGTCGCGGTGGCGCTGAGCGTCGCCGAGCCGGTGCTGTCGGCGCTGGCCGCCGCGCACCGGTCCGGGCTGGTGCACCGGGACGTGAAGCCGGAGAACGTGCTGATCGGCCGGGTCGGGCAGCACACCGGCGGCGCGGTGAAGGTCGCGGACTTCGGCCTGGTGCGGGCCGTGGCGAGCGCGGGCACGACGTCCTCGAGCGTCATCCTCGGCACAGTCGCCTACCTCTCCCCCGAGCAGGTCGAAACCGGCGCGGCGTCCGCGCGCGGCGACGTCTACTCGGCCGGGATCCTGCTCTACGAAATGCTGACCGGCCGGGTCCCCTACACCGGGGACACGGCCATCTCGGTCGCCTACCGGCACGTGAACGACGACGTGCCACCGCCGAGCCGGCTGCGCCCGGACCTGCCACCCGCCCTCGACGACCTGGTCGTCCGCGCGACGCGGCGCGACCCGCAGCTGCGCCCGGCCGACGCCGGGGAGTTCCTCACCGAGCTGACCGCGGTGCGCGCCCAGCTGGGGCTGCTGCCGGTGACCGTGCCGATCCCGGTGTCCCACGGCCAGGGCGACCTCGCCGACACCGAGCGCACGCTGCCGCGGATCCCGCAGGTGCCGGACACCGAGAAGACGATGCCGGTGCACCGCCCGAACGTGACGCGGGCGCTGAGCGTCGGCGCCGGGCCGGCGACCACCCGGGTGCCGCCCGTGACGCCGCCTCCGCCACGGCGCCGGAGCCGGCCGGAGCCGGAGAAGCCGCCGCAGGACAACCGCAAGCGGATCCTCGTCATCGCGGCCGCGGTGCTGCTGCTCGGCGGGCTGATCGGGGCGTTCGCCTTCATCCTCACCGACACCGGCGGGGACAAGACGGCCCGCGTGCCGAAGCTGGTCGGGCTGAACCAGGCCGCGGCCGGCGACGCGCTGCGGGCGGTGAAGCTGAACCCGCAGTTCAGCCAGGAGTACGACAACACGGCGCCGTCGAACACGGTGCTGCGCGCCGACCCGGCCGAGGGCACGACGCTGGCGCCGAACGCGACGGTGTCGGTGGTGCTGTCGAAAGGCCGCCCGCAGGTGCCGGACATCCGGCCGGGCACCGCGGTCGCCGACGCCGAGCAGGCGATCAAGGCGTCGCAGCTGACCCCGGTCCGCGGCGGCGACGACTTCGACCCCGAGGTCCCGCAGGGTGCGGTCATCCGCACGACGCCGGCGGCGGGCAGCCAGCTGACCATCGGCGGCCAGGTCACGATCATCGTGTCGAAGGGCCCGATCCCGCTGCCGCCGGTCCCGGACGTCACCGGCCGATCCAAGGACGAGGCGTTCGGCCTGCTGCAGCAGGCCGGGTTCGAGCCGTTCCAGGCGGGCGAGGAGTTCAAGCAGGACATCCCGGCCGGCGCGGTCACCCGGACCGACCCGCCGGCGAACTCGCAGCCGAAGGCCAAGCGGATCGGCGTGTTCGTCAACAACGCGGTCCAGGTGCCGGACGTCCGGTTCCGGTCGTTCGACGACGCCCAGAAGATCCTGGAGCAGGCGGGCCTGAAGGCCGACCGCGAGGGCGGCCGCGGGCGCGGCAACGGGGGCGGCGGCGGGTTCGACTTCGTCTTCCAGCAGGACCCGCAGCCGGGCACCTTCGTGGCGAAGAACTCCAAGGTCAAGCTGAAGGGCTTCGGGGGATGATCGGCAGCCGGGGCCGGGTGACGGGCACGATCGGTCCCGGCCTCATCGGCGAGGTGCTGCTGAACGTCCGGGGCGGCACGGAGGCGTTCTACGCGTACCCGGCGGACCCGGACGAGACGTTCACCTCGGGCACGCAGGTGCTGGTGGTCGACTTCGAGCCGCCGCGCACGGTTTATGTCGAACGGTGGCAACCGCTGACCCGCTGACGGCGTCGAAGGGGCACCAACACACCCACAACAGAAAAGCGAGGGGGTCGGTGCCATGAGTCTCTGGGAAATCGTGCTGGTTTCGGCCGGTGGCGTCATCGCCGTGCTGATCGTCGTCTTCGGGATCCTGCGGCTGCTCTACAAGGTCGCCGAGCCGAACGAGGCGCTGATCATCTCCGGGCTCGGGGTCCGCGTCGACCGCGCCGACACCGCGGACAGCCTGGGCTTCAAGATCATCACCGGGCGCGGGGTGAACGTCATCCCGGGGTTCCAGACCGCCCGGCGGCTGTCGCTGGACACGCGCGGGGTCAACCTGCAGGTCTCCTGCGTCACCAAGCAGGGGCTGCCGGTCACCGTGCGGGCCGTGGTCATCTACAAGGTCGGGGACGACTTCGCGTCGATCGCCAACGCCGCCCGCCGGTTCCTGGACCAGCAAAAAGGCATGAACGACACGATCCACGAGCTGTTCTCCGGCCACCTGCGCTCGATCGTGGGCGGGCTGACCCTCGAGGACATGATCCACAACCGCGAGGCGCTGACCGGCGAGGTCCGCCAGTCCTCGGCGAACGAGATGATCAAGCTCGGGCTGATCGTCGACTCGCTGCAGATCCAGGAGATCGACGACGAGACCGGTTACATCCTGAACCTCGGCAAGCCGCACGCCGCCGCCGTCGCCGCGTCGGCGCGCATCGCCGAAGCGCAGCGCGACCAGGAGGCCGCCGAGGCCGAGCAGATCGCCGCCGCGAAGAAGGCGGCCGCGGTCCGCGAGAGCCAGATCCACCAGGCCGGCTACCAGGCCGAGGTGGACGAAGCGCGGGCCAAGGCGAGCCAGGCCGGCCCGCTGGCCGAGGCGTCCGCGCGCCAGGAGGTCGTCGTCCAGGAGACGCGGGCCGCCGAGCTGGAGGCCGCGCTCGCCGAGCAGCGGCTGCAGTCGCAGGTCCGCAAGCCGGCCGACGCGAAGGCGTACGACACGCGGACGGCGGCCGACGCCGCCCGTGACGCTTCGATCGCCAAGGCCCAGGCCGAGGCCAAGGAGACCGAGCTGCGGGCCGCGGCGGACGCGACCCGGGTGAAGACGGCCGCCGAGGCGGAGGCGCAGGCGACGAAGATCCGCGCCGAGGTCGCCGCGGGCGCCACCCGGGCGACCGGGCTGGCCGAGGCGGAGGCCGCGAAGGCCCGGGGCATGGCCGAAGCCGAGGCGACCAAGGCCCGCGGCCTCGCCGAAGCCGAGGCGGCCCGCGCGAAGGGTCTCGCCGAAGCGGACGCGATCAAGGCGCGCGCGGCGGCGCTGGCGGAGAACCAGGAAGCCGTCGTCGCGCAGCAGCTGGCCGAGCGCTGGCCGGAGATCGTCGAGGCGGGCGCGAGCGCGTTCGGCAACGTCGACCACATGGTCGTGCTCAACGGCGCCGACGGCATGTCCGACATGTTCGCCAAGGCGCTCTCGCTCGGCGGAACCGGTCTCGGCCTGGCCCGGCAGCTGATGGACGCCATGGGCAAGCCGCCCGAGAAGGAGCTCGACGAGGCCGCGCGGAAGAACGGCGAGCTCAAGCTCAGCGACTAGCGGGTCACGCTGCGTACGGCCCCTTGTGTCCCGGATCACGGGAAGCAGGGGCCGTACGCCCGATCGGGGGCGGAAATTCCCGGGCGGTTGTCCTACCGTGGGCGCATGGTGCCGGACAGCGGGTCGCGGGCCGCCCGATGAGCAGCTTCTTCACCGGCGGTCCGCGCGAGCGTCCCCTGTTCCCCGTCCCGGAACAGGAGCTCTACGCGTTCAACGGACGGCACTGGACCGATCCCCCGCGCGAGTACATCGTCCCGGCCGTGCTGCCGTGGGCGCAGCCGCTGGGCCGCTCCGAACGCACGGTGGTCGCGCTGCGGGCCATCGAGGTGTGGCCGGAGGCGCTGACCCTGCGCGTCACGGTCTACTCCCGGGACAGCCTGGTCGACGACCCCGCCGAGGGGCTGATCGACCACCGGCGCAAGCCCGACTACAACGGGCTGCTGATCGGCGTGCTCTACGCCGACGGCAGCCGGGCGAGCTCCGAGACGATCTCGGTGCCGTCCGCGTCCGAACCGGAGGCCCCGGTGCTGCGGGCCCAGCCGGTCGGCGGCACGCGGTTCGCCGTCGAGCACGAGATCTTCCTGTGGCCGCTCCCCTCGGCCGGCCCGCTCAAGCTGGTCGTGCAGTGGACGGACCGGGAGATCCCGGAGACGCGCACGACGCTCGACGGCGGCGCGATCCGCTCCGCGGCGAAGGACGCCGCGGAGATCTGGCCGGGCCTCGGCAGGCGGCAGGTGAACGGCCTCCCGGTGCGCCGCGTCGGCAAGCAGGTCGCGCTCACCCCCGATTGGGGGGCACCGGTCGGCCGACCGGAAGAATCCCGGCCTGCTCCGGGGGAATGAACCCGGTTCTTGATCTGTGAGCCCGGGCACCGTGGCCCGGGGTATCTCGAATGGCTGAACGGGGCCGCTCGTTAGCGTGGTGGAAACACTTCGACCACCCGGCCGTCACGTCGGGCTGGTGCAGTGGGTTCCTTCCCTTCCGACGCACGTGGCCGTGCGCCCCCCGCGAACCCGGAAAGGTCGCCCCATGGCAGGCTCGCCGCTCAGCGCACTCGACGTCGCTTTTCTTTGCCTGGAAAGCGAAACCACCCCGATGCACATGGGAGCGGTGGTCACCTTCGCCGCGCGTGGGCCGGTCGATCCGGCCGCGCTGACGGCGTTGCTCGCGCGGCGGGCCGCCCGGCTTCCCAAACTGCGCCAGCGGGCGCGCGCGGAACTGTTCCCGCCCGGCTCGGCCCGTTGGAGCGACGACCCGGGATTTGTTGCGGGCGACCACATTCACCACGTCGTGTTGAGTTCGCTGTACGAACCGGACCCTCTTTCCGCGTACGCGTCGCGGTGGATCGCCGAGCCGCTCGACACGACCCGGCCGCTGTGGGACCTGACCCTGGTCACCGGGCTGCCGGACGGGAAGTTCGCGCTGCTGCTGAAACTGCACCACGCACTCACCGACGGCGCCGGCGCGTACGCGGTCGCGGCCGGGCTGCTCGACGGCGTCGAGCTGCCGGAACGGATCGCCGCGCCGGCCCGCCCGATCCCCGCGCCGCGCTCCACTTTGGACACCGTGAAGGACGCGCTGGGCACCGTGTGGGGCCAGGCGAACGAGACGGCCGGGATCGCCTCGTCGCTCGTGCGGGCCGCGCGCCCGCCGCTCTCGCCGGTGTCGGCCCCGCCGTCGGCCGAGCGGCGCCTCGGGTTCGTCCGGCTGCCGCTGAGCGAGCTGCGCCGGGTGCGCCGCACGCACGGCGGCACGACCAACGACGTCGTCCTGGCGGTGCTGGCGGGGGCGCTGCGCGAGTGGCTGGTGAACCGCGGGCAGCGCGCCGACGGCCGCACGCTGCGCGCGTTGATCCCGGTGAGCGTGCGCGGCCGGGCGGCCGGCCAGCTCGGCGGCAACAAGCTCTCGGGGTACCTGTGTGACCTGCCGGTCGGCGAGGACGACCCGGTCGAACGGCTGCGGGCGGTCCGCCGGGTGATGACCCGCAACAAGGCGGCGGGCCCGAGCCGCGGCGCCGGCGCCCTGCCGCTGCTGGCCGACCGCGTCCCGCCGCTGCTGCACCGCCTCGGCACGCGCACCGCGGGCCAGGCCGCGCCCATGCTGTTCGACCTGGTGATCACGACGGTCCCGGTGCCGCCGGCCCGCCTCTCGCTCGACGGCGCCCGGCTGGCCGAGATCTACCCGTTCGTGCCGCTGGCCCCGCGCCACGCCGTGGGCATCGCGGTCGCGACCTACCGGGATTCGGTCCACATAGGACTGCAGGCCAACGGCGCGGCGGTGCCGGACGTGGGCTCCCTGCGCGACGCGGTCCTGAAGTCGGCGGCCCGCCTGCTCGACGCCTCCTGACGCCCGGTGGCCGCCCTACCGGACTCGTCGTGAGTGGTAAGGCGGGTTAGAACCCGCCTTACCACTCACGACGGGCCGGGACGCTCCCCGCCTGCGGCCGCCCGGATCAGCGCCCCTCGCGCTCACCCTGGCCCGCACCGCGGGCCTGGCACCGGTCTAGCCGCGGAGCATCTCCGCGACCAGGAACGCCAGCTCCAGCGACTGCTGCGTGTTCAGCCGCGGGTCGCAGGCCGTCTCGTAGCGGCCCGACAGGTCGACGTCCGAGATCTCCTGGGCGCCGCCCAGGCACTCGGTGACGTCTTCGCCGGTCAGCTCCACGTGGATGCCGCCCGGGTAGGTGCCCAGCTTGTTGTGCACCTCGAAGAAGCCCTGGACCTCGTCCACGATCCGGTCGAAGTGACGGGTCTTGTAGCCGGTCGACGACTCGTGGGTATTGCCGTGCATGGGGTCGCACTGCCAGATGACCTTGTGCCCGGACGCCTCGACCTTCTCGACGATCGCCGGCAGCACCTCGCGGACCTTGCCGTTGCCCATCCGCGCGATCAGCGTCAGCCGGCCCGGTTCGAAGCGCGGGTCGAGCCGCTCGACGTACTCCACGGCCATGTCGGGCGTGGTCGTCGGGCCGATCTTCAACCCGATCGGGTTGGCCAGCAGCTCGGCGAACGCGATGTGCGCGCCGTCCAGCTGGCGGGTGCGCTCGCCGACCCAGAGGAAGTGCGACGACAGGTTGTACAGCTTCGGGTTCGCCGCGTCGGCGTTGTCCAGGCGCAGCATCGAACGCTCGTAGTCGAGCAGCAGCGCTTCGTGGCTGGCGAAGATCTCGGTCGACTGCAGCGAGGTGTCGGTGACGCCGCACGCCGACATGAACCGCAGGCCGCGGTCGATCTCGTTGGCCAGCGACTCGAAGCGCTGCGCCGCCGGCGAGGCCGACACGAAGTCCTTGTTCCAGTCGTGCACCTGGTGCAGGTCGGCCATGCCGGCCGCGGTGAGGGCGCGGACGAGGTTCATCGCGGCGCCCGCGTTCGCGTAGGCGCGGATCATCCGGCCGGGGTCCGGCACGCGCAGCTCGGGCTTGGCGACCAGGGAGTTGATGATGTCGCCGCGGTACACCGGCAGGCCCAGCGCGTCCGTCGCGGCCGAGCGCGGCTTCGCGTACTGGCCGGCGATGCGGCCGACCTTGACCACCGGCAGGCTCGCGCCGTAGGTGAGCACGACCGCCATCTGCAGCAGCGTGCGCAGGTTGGCCCGGATGTGCGGCTCGGTGTTGGACTCGAACGTCTCCGCGCAGTCGCCGCCCTGCAGGAGGAACGCCTCGCCGCGGGCGACCATGGCCAGCCGGTCCTTGAGCCGGTCGATCTCGGCCGGGACGGTGATCGGCGGCACGCTCTCCAGCACCCCGCGGACCCGGCGGGTCGCCTCGGGGTCGGGCCACTCCGGCTGCTGCGCGGCCGGCAGCGCCAGTGCCTTGTCGAGCCGCACGCGCAGTTCCGGCGGCAGCGGTGGGAGCTCGGGCAGTGTGTCGACGGGGACGTCCACAGTCCAGTTCACACAGACCAGGATAAGGTTTGCGCCGTGCTCCGCTTCGCCCGGTTGGCCACCGAGGTCCTGGCCCCCTGGGTGTGGGTCCTCACGCTGCCCCTCGCCGTCGCCTGGGACGCCACCGCGCACCGGCCGCTCCCCGCCCTGAGCTGGGGACTGCTCATTTCCGTCACCGGTTCGCTGATCCCGATGGCGGTGATCGTCCGCGGGGCCAGACGCGGCAAGTGGGACGGCCACCACGTGACGAACCGCGCGGGGCGCCGGGTCCCGCTGCTGGTCGCCGGGGTGTCGCTCGGTCTCGGTTTCGCCGTCTTGCTGGCCGGGGGCGCGCCCGCGCAGCTGATCGCCTTGGCGGCGTCGATGCTGGCGAGCCTGCTGGTCGCGGTGGCGATCACGTTCGGCGCGAAGTTCAAGATCTCCCTGCACGCCGCGGTCGCCTCGGCCGCCGTCGTCGTGCTGGCGCTGACGTACGGGCCGTGGGCGCTGCTGCTCGCCCTGCCCGCCGTCTGGGTGGCGTGGTCGCGCGTCGCGCTGGGCGACCACACCACCCCGGAGGTGCTGGCCGGCCTGCTGATGGGGGTCGTCGTCGGCGGGGGCGGCTACTGGGCCCTGCTCACCGCCTTGAGCTGACCCCCGGGCTCAGCAGGGCCGTCCCGAGGCGAACGTCGAGACCACGTTGACGCCCGAGAACGCCGGAACCCGCACCATCCATCCGCTGTATTTCAGGCCGCTGAACAAGCACCAGTTGTTCTGAGTGCCGTTTTGTTCGGCGAATGCGGTGAACGGCGGCGCGATCGACGGTGTCGGTGCCCCCAGGCAGATGTCATTGCCACCCCCGCCGACCAGCCGGAGGCTTTCCGGAATGCAAAACGTGGTCCGGGCCGACGCCGCGGGGGCGGCCACCAGGGTCGCGGCCAGCACGGACACGACGAAGAACACCATTCTTTTCATCGGTTTTTCCCCTCATTCCCCCGAGGGGGAAATGTCCCCCTCACCGTCCAGACTGACAGGAACCGTCCGTCGCGGGGAAGACCCCGTCACGCAAATAGCCCAGCACCGCGGCGTTTCCGCACGCGTTTTCCCGGGTGAAGACGCCGTGCCCGCCGGCGTCGACGGTGATCATCCGCGCGCGGATCCCGAACGCCGCCCGCGTCTCCCGCGCGCCCGACAGCGGGGTCGCCGGGTCGCGCCGGTTCTGCACCAGCAGGACGTTCGCCGGGCCGGGGCCGCCGACGCGCACCGGCGACTCGGGGCGTTCGACCGGCCAGAACGCGCACGGGTTCACGTTCGCCGCGGCGGGGCCGAACATCGGGTGCCGCGCCCGTTCGCGCTCGACCGCCTGCTGGTAGTAGCCGATTCGCTCGGGCCAGTCGGCGTCGTTGCAGAGCACCTGGAGCTGGAGTGCGGCGCGGTTGTCGCCGTCGAGCGGACCGGCCGCGGCACGCGCGGTGCCCGCCCAGTCCCGGGCCAGAGCGGGGAAGGAGGCGTCGTCGTAGAGCCCGTTCCACGTGTCCGACCGGAATTCGGGACCGCGGACGGCGGCGAGCTCGAAGAACTTCGTCGTCACCGCCGCCGGGGTCCGACCCAGGTGGTAGTCGTCGTCGCGCGCGGCCGCCCACGCGGCGAAGTCCGGGAAGCGGTCGTCGAACCCTTCGGCGAAGCGCTGGTTGGCGCGGACGTCCAGGCCGCGCGGGCCGAGGACGCTGTCGAGCACGATCCGGTCGGTGCGGCCCGGGAACATCGACGCGTAGGCGGCGCCGAGGTAGCTGCCGTAGGAGACGCCGTAGTAGGAGATCTTCTCCTCCCCCAGCGCTTCCCGGATCCGGTCGAGGTCACGGGCGGTGTTCGCGGTCGTCATGTGCGGCAGCAGGTCCTTTGTGGACGAACGCCCGCACTTCCCGGCCACGGCCCGCGCTTTCGCGGCGGTGGCGAGGACGTCACGCGGCCCGTCCGCGTAGGGGCCGAGGACCGCGCCACGCTCTTCCGGCGTCGTCATGCCGCAGGTCACCGGCGTGCTGTAGCCCGTGCCGCGGGGGTCGAACCCGATGACGTCGTAGGCGTCCGGCAGGCCGGAGCCGCCCACCCGCTGCAGCAGCTGGGCGGGCATGGCGAGCCCGGGACTGCCCGGGCCGCCGGGGTTCATCAGCAGCACCCCGCGGCGCCGGCCGGGTTGGCCTGGGTGGCGGGAGATCGTGAGCGCGATGGTGCGGTCCGGGTGCGCGTAGTCGAGCGGCACGCGCAGGGTGGCGCATTCGAGGCCGGCGGTCGGGGACGGCGTCATGCCGTAGTCCGGGCAGGGAGTCGTCCACTGCAGTCGCGGAGCCGCGTCGGCGGGTGGCGCGGCGAGCAGGGGCAGGAAAGCCAGCGCGAGCAGAGTTTTTCGCATGCCCCGAGCCTGCTGTGGTCGCTCCGCGCGAACGTCAGCCCAGGGACCGGAACCTCGGCTCCGCCCCTGGGCTGACGGCGGTCACGCGGCTTGCGCGCGGTTGTACAGGTTCTGCGCGTCGGCGCCGAAGTACGGCCCGAACATGTAGCCGGGCAGGAAGTTGTAGCCGAAGCTGTTCACCGAGGCCTGCACGCCGGCGCCGGTGCTCTCGTTGAAGGAGAGGAACCACGGGCCGCCGCTGGAGCCACCGGTCATGTTGCAGCTCATGCCGTGGTCCTGGGTCAGCAGGAAGTCGGTGAAGGTGGTGCCGCTGCAGTAGATCAGCTTCGTGCCGTCGTAGGGCGCCGCGGCGGGGTAGCCGAAGGTGTACATGCTCTGGTTCTTCGGCTGGTTGAAGGCGATGCCCTGAGCGCCGACGACGTCGGTGAGCCGCTGCCCGTTGAGCGGGTTCACCACGGCCATGCCGACGTCGTAGTTGATGTCCTCGCTGGCTTCCCACTGCGGCGTGGTGAGGGTGGTCTTCGCGGCCCACTGGCCGTAGGGGGCGTTGCCGTTGTTGTAGCCGGGGACGAAGACCCACTGGGTGTGCCAGGTGCCCTGGTACTTCACGCAGTGCCCGGCGGTGACGACGACGCTGCCGTTGGTGCTGGTGACGGCATCCCCGGAGCACGACGCTTTCTGGCCGTTGAACAGGAAGAACACCCGCCCGGCGGTCTGCGTGACCTTGCCCCCGCCGGTCCAGGGCCCCCCGCCGTTCGGGATGCTCCGGATGATCGCACTCTGCCCCTTGGCGACGTCCTTCGGCGTCACGGCCGGAGCTCGGACGAGCGACTCCATGGGGACGGCCGCCCGCATGGCATCAGGCGTCCAGAAGGGTTTCGGCGCGGCCTGGGCGGGGGCCCCGACCAGGGCGAACGCGAGAGCAAGGATGGCGGTGATGACCGCGGTTTTCGTGTGCTTCAAGACGCCCCACCTTCCGCAGAAGTGAATCGTCGCAAAGGCGACACAGCTACTCGAAAGTAATTGTCCCTGCACAGTCCGTACAGCCGCCGTCCGGCGTAACGCTTTCAGGCCTCTCAGGCGCCGGGGGATCGCAGCCCGAACCTCGCTTCCTGCAGCCGGAGGTAGTGATCGACCACCTCGGCGAGCCCGGGGTGATCGGCCCGCGAGAGCACGGGCAGCACCTGCGACCAGTCGCCACCCAGCGCGAGCTCGACGAGCACCTCGGACCGCAGCGGCTCGGTGGTCCGGGCGGCGATGGCCAGCAGCGCCGATTTCCGCTCAGAGGAATCCAGGGACGATTTCGCCAGTTCCAGCGCTCGCGCGCCGTCGTGCTCCGCGAGCCTCTCGATGAAGATTCTCGCCGCCGAGCCCTTCGCCAGGCCGAGATCGGCAAGGATCTCCAAGCCGTCGACGCGCCTCGCCTCGGCCAACCCTTCCGCCAATTCCCTGGAAAGGTCGGCCCCGTAAGTGCGATCGGCAATGCCCTCCCGAACGCACTCGACCGCCGCGTCGATGTCGCCGATCGCACAGAGTTCCTTGACCACGACCTGATATGCGCGCGTACGCTCGTACCCGCCTTCAGCTGCGTTCGCCCACTCGAGTGCGCGTCGGACCAAGCCGGCAGCACAGAGGCACGCGACCAAAGACCGTCGCCGGCTGCCTTTCAGCTGCCCAGGTTTCGTATCACCGAGGGTCTCCTCGAGCTTGGTTGCCAAGCGGCGGACTTCCGCGTCCGCTCCGCTTCGCCGCAGCCGGCGGAGCAGCACCACGAGTGTCTCGGCCACAGCGGACAGGTCGTCGAGCCGAAAGGCAAGGTCCTCCGCTAGGCGAAGGTCTCCTGCTTCGGCCACGAGCCGAGAGATATCGGCGACGTCGCCCTGCGCAACCTCGGCCTCCGTACAAACGCGCGCCAACCGCTCGGCCGCCACCACGTCATGGCTTGAAACGACCAGCTCGACAAACTTCCGGAAGGACCGGTCGCGAACCAGCGACCTACCACCCTGACGTGCCAGCAATTCGGCCTCATGAGCAAGAAGCCGCGCTTTATCAATGTCACCAGATAGGAGAATACCTTCGGCAAGCGCAGTCAGAGCACCCGCTCGAGACGGCACATTCCACCAATCCTGCGAACTCCAAACAATTTGCTCGACCAGCGCCAGTCCGTTCTCATACAAACCATGTGAACCATAGGCTCGAAGCACGGAGTAAAAGTTGGCAGCACTATCGAATTCGGAGAGCCTTCCGACCAGCGAACCGGCGAGCTCAAAAAAGCCCTTATCGATCGAGAAAGCAATGAGACCCACCGTGACCCTCCTTCGAAGAAGAGTGTCACCAATGTCATTCACCCTGAATAGCACGAAATCAGGATTGTCGTCCACCATGGCGAAAATTTCCAGTAGGGCCAACAACTCTTCCGACCGGCCCTCATCTCTCGACTCTGCGACCCGGCGCGCCGACGCAAAGTCACCGGCTGCGGCAAATCCGCGGACGATCCGGCCGATCACATCGAGGTCACGCTCCCACGGCATACTGGCAGATATATCGATCGCACCTGAGAATTCCCGTACTATCCGCAGGCTGCGAAGATATGAGACAGTTTCCAATCTCAACACGGTGGTCTTGATTTTCGCTGCGAGAGCGAACAACGGCTCCAACTCGTCCGGATTCTCGATAGTGGCCACCAAGACGGACGCATGACAGGTCCAGTCGGGGTCAGCGATTTGCTTGACGATCGACTTAGCTTCGACGAATTTCTCGTTCGCCGCAACGGCCCGCGCCAAACGCACTCGGCAGTGGAAGCTCTGCTCTTCGTCGACCGCCTCCTCGATCAACCGCGTGGCGCGCTCAACCGCGTCGGTTTCGGCCAGGACGTCGACCAGCTCAGCCACGGCTTGGAACCGCCGGTCCGGGTCGGAGATCGATCGAGCCAGCGCCTCTGCATGATCGACCTCCCCCAGCCGAGCCCACAGCGCGGGCAACCGAGCCGGTGTCCGGGCGTTGCGCTCCTTGAGCGCGTCCTGGTGCATGGTCACCCTGAGCACATCGAGAACATCGGGCTCGGCCGACGCCGACACCATCGCGTGTGCCGCCGCGACCTCGCCCTGCGACGCCGCTTCGCCGCCGGTGACGTGCAGCAGCCGGTCTTGTCGCGCCAAGTCCGTGACACATTCGATCACCAGGTCGATGCGACCGGTCTCCTGCAACAGCCGTGGATATCCCTGCAGGAGGAATTGGGGAGTCGATGGAGGCCAGCCAAGGGCCCGGTACCCTTCCGCCCACTCGATGATTCTTTCGGCGTACGTCCGCATCTCCGCCGGCCCCAGCCGACCGGTGGCCTCAGGCTGCAGCGTTTCGTGGCCCAGCAGGTAAACCTCGGGTGCCTCCGCCGGCTTCCACCGGGCGGGCCGGCGGCTGAACGCCCGGCCTTCGACACTGTTCAGCACCAGCCGGACCTGCTTTTCTCGTGTGAGGCCGACCAGCTCGACGAGATCCTGCCCGCTGAGCCCGCCACGGGCCGACACCAACAAGCCCAGCACGGCTCTGGCTTCTGCGGCCTCCGATCCGAGCAGCCGGTCCAAGTCGTTTTCCATGGCTTTCCGCGCCTCAGTGGCAGCGGCTGAGGGCGCCAGTACGCGGACGATCTCCGGATCGCGCAGGGGGTGGTCGTCGGCGAGTACGTCGGGCAGAGCCGGATTCGGACGTCCGGCGACGACGACCCGCAAGCCGTGCGCGGGGTCTCGGGGCAAAAGCGCGGCGATGCTGTTCGCCCCGCCGGCTTCCCCGGCCCCCCGATCCTCGTCCAGACCGTCGACGATGAGCACGAGCCGCTCGTCGCGGCTTGCGCAGAGCTCGGCGGCCTCGACGAGCAAGCCGCGGAAGTTCGACGGACCGTCCCCCTCGGGAACCTCGATCCTCAGCATCTCCGACAGCTGTGGCAGCACGACGGCGAGGAAATCGGCTCGCGTGTCGTAACCCGCGAGTCGGGCGGTGATGAAGAACGACACCAGCCGCACTTTCTCCGGAGGGTTCAGCACGAACGACGAGAGGAGCGCTGTCTTGCCGGTCCAGGCTTCCGCTCGCCACCAGGCGTACTGCGGCGAGGGATCCGGAGCCGAGCAGAAGTGGTCGAGCTCGGCCAGTTCGACGGCACGTCCCGTCAGGAGGCGCGGAGCGATCTCGCGGACGGTATCCCGGTACCGCGACCTCGTGCCGGTGCGCCCGCCGACGAAGACGTCGCCCGTGAGCTGCCCGACTTGGAAGGCGGTGCCGGACACACCTCCTTCTATCCGGTTCACGACGCTCTCCGGTTCGAGGTCTTCCGGCAGGGTCATCGATCGGCCTTCCGTGACGGTCCGCTGGCTTTCCCAGCGTCGCTGCGGGGACGTCCGTTGTTACGGGCCGAGAACGCGCGAAGGCCCCCTCACCAGCGGCGAGGGGGCCTTCGACGGGATTCGATCAGACGACCGCGAGCGGCAGCGCCGTCGGGTGGACCGGCGCCGGCAGGTCCGACGCGCCCGTCAGGTACGTGTCCACCGCGTTGGCCACCGAGCGGCCCTCCGCGATCGCCCACACCACCAGCGACGCCCCGCGGTGCGCGTCACCGCACACGAACACGCCCGGGGTCTCCGTCTGCCAGTCCGCTCCGCACGACAACGTTCCCCGGCGGGTCAACGACAACCCGAGGTCGGACAGCAGCGGCATCTCCTCGACACCCTCGAAGCCGATTGCCAGCAGGACCAGGTCCGCCGGCAACGTCTCGACCTCGTCGTTGATCGGGAGGACCTCGCGGCGGCCGGTGGCCGGGTCCTTCTGGACGCGGACCTGCTGCAGCTCCACCGCCGTCACGCGGCCGTCCGCGGAACCGACGAACCGCTTGACCGCCACCGCGAACTTGCGCTCGCCCGCCTCCTCGTGCGCCGCGTACGTGCGCAGGATGTACGGCCAGGTCGGCCACGGCGACCGGGCGTCGTCGCGGGCGGACGGGGGCATCGGGTACTGGTCAAGCTGCGTCACCGACAGGGCCCCCTGGCGGGTTGCCGTGCCGTAGGAGTCCGCGCCCGTGTCGCCGCCGCCGATGATCACCACGTTCTTGCCGCGGGCGTCGATCGCGGGCGGGCCGTCGCCCTCGACGTACTTGTTGGCCGGGACCAGGTGCTCCATCGCCAGGTGGATGCCCTTGAGCTCCCGGCCCGGCGTCGTCGTGTCGTCGCGGCCGCGCAGGGCGCCCACCGCCAGCACCACCGCGTCGTACTGGGCGCGCAGGTCCGCCACCGACAGGTCGACGCCGACCTCGCAGCCCGTCACGAACCGGGTGCCCTCCTTGCGCAGCTGCGCCAGGCGCCGGTCGAGGACCTTCTTCTCCATCTTGAACTCGGGGATGCCGTAGCGCAGCAGCCCGCCCAGACGGTCGTCGCGCTCGAACACCGTCACCTCGTGGCCGGCGCGGGTCAGCTGCTGGGCGGCGGCGAGCCCGGCCGGCCCGGAGCCGACGACCGCCACCCGGCGACCACTGGACACTTCGGACACCTGCGGCTGGACGTAACCCGCTTCCCAGGACTGGTCGGCGATCGTCTGCTCGACGCGCTTGATCGCCACCGGCCCGCCCGACAGCGGCGAGATCGACAGCACGCAGCCCGCCTCGCACGGCGCCGGGCACAGCTTCCCGGTGAACTCGGGGAAGTTGTTGGTGGCGTGCAGCCGGTCGCTCGCCGCGGCCCAGTCACCGCGGCGGACCAGGTCGTTCCACTCCGGGATCAGGTTGCCCAGCGGGCAGCCGGAACCGCCGGAGTGGCAGAACGGGATGCCGCAGTCCATGCACCGCGACGCCTGCTTGCGCACCTGTTCGTTGCGCTCGGCCGGGGGGACGTCCGCGTAGACCTCGCCCCACGAGGAAAGCCTTTCCTCGTAAGACTTCTTCGCCGGCTCTTCGCGCTCGTACTTCAGGAAACCGGTCGGGTCAGCCACGAGCGGCCTCCATGATCGCCTCGTCGACGTCGCGGCCGGCAGCACGCGCTGCCTTCGCCGCGTCCAGGACCCGCTGGTAATCCCGCGGCATCACCTTCGTGAACGCCACGGAGCGGCGCGGCCAGTCGCCGAGCAGCGAGGCCGCCACCGCCGAGCGGGTGAGATCGTAGTGCTGTTGCACGGTCTTCTTCAGCCACGCCAGGTCGTCGGCGGTCGGGCGCAGCAGGTCCACCATGTCCTGGTTGACCTTCTTCGCGTCGACGTCGAGGACGAAGGCGATGCCGCCGGACATGCCGGCCGCCAGGTTCCGCCCGGTCGGGCCGAGCACCACCGCGCGGCCGCCGGTCATGTACTCGAAGGCGTGGTCGCCGACGCCCTCGGCGACGACCGTGGCGCCGGAGTTGCGGACGCAGAAACGTTCGCCGACCTGGCCGCGCAGGAAGATCTCGCCGCCGGTGGCGCCGTAGGCGATCGTGTTGCCCGCGATCGTCTGCGCCTCGGCGGCGAACGACGCCTCCGGGTCGGGGCGGACGATGACCCGGCCGCCGGAAAGGCCCTTGCCGACGTAGTCGTTCGCGTCGCCGACCATGTCGAGGGTGATGCCGCGCGGCAGGAACGCCCCGAGCGACTGGCCCGCCGACCCGGTGAGCTTGACGTTGATCGTGTTCTCGGGCAGGCCGTCGCCGCCGTAGCGGCGGGTGATCTCCGAGCCGAGCAGCGTGCCGACGGTCCGGTTGACGTTGCGCACCGGCAGCTCGATGTTGACGTGGTGCGCGTCTTCCAGGGCCGCCTCGGCGAGCTGGATCAGCGTGCGGTCCAGGGCGTGCTCCAGGCCGTGGTCCTGGCCGCGGGTGCGCCGCTTCGCGCCACCGTACGGGGTCTCCGAAGGCATCTCGAAGATCGGCGCCAGGTCCAGGCCGGACGCCTTCCAGTGGTCGACGGCCTCGTCGGTGTCGAGCAGCTCGGCGTGACCGATGGCCTCGTCGAGCGTGCGGAAGCCCAGCGCCGCGAGGGTTTCGCGGACTTCTTCGGCGACGAACTTGAAGAAGTTGACCACGTGCTCGACCTGGCCGGTGTAGCGCTTGCGCAGTTCCGGGCTCTGCGTCGCGACGCCGACCGGGCAGGTGTCGAGGTGGCAGACGCGCATCATGATGCAGCCCGCGACGACGAGCGGCGCCGTCGCGAAGCCGTACTCCTCGGCGCCGAGCAGCGCCGCGATGACGACGTCGCGCCCGGTCTTCATGGCGCCGTCCACCTGCACGGTGATCCGGTCGCGCAACCCGTTGAGCAGCAGCGTCTGCTGGGTCTCGGCCAGGCCGATCTCCCACGGCGTGCCCGCGTGCTTGAGCGAGTTCATCGGGGACGCGCCGGTGCCGCCGTCGTGGCCCGAGATCAGCACGACGTCGGCGTGCGCCTTGGACACCCCGGCCGCGACCGTGCCGACGCCGAGCGAGGACACCAGCTTCACGTGGATGCGGGCGTGCTCGTTGGCGTTCTTCAGGTCGTGGATCAGCTGGGCCAGGTCCTCGATGGAGTAGATGTCGTGGTGCGGCGGCGGCGAGATGAGGCCGACGCCCGGCGTCGAGTGCCGGGTGCGCGCGATCCACGGGTACACCTTGTTCGGCGGCAGCTGGCCGCCTTCGCCGGGCTTCGCGCCCTGCGCCATCTTGATCTGGATGTCGTCGGCGTTCACCAGGTACTCGCTGGTGACGCCGAACCGGCCCGAAGCGACCTGCTTGATCGCGCTGCGGCGCTCGGGGTCGTAGAGCCGCTCGGGGTCCTCGCCGCCCTCGCCCGTGTTGGACCGGCCGCCGATGCGGTTCATCGCGATGGCCAGGGTTTCGTGCGCCTCGGCCGAGATCGAGCCGTAGGACATCGCGCCGGTGTTGAAGCGCTTGAAGATCGCTTCGGCGGGCTCGACCTCGTCCAGCGGCACCGGCTCGCGGACGCCGTCCTTGAACGAGAACAGCCCGCGCAGCGTGCCGCCCTCGCGGTAGAGGCGGTGCACCTCGTCGGTGTACTTGCGGTAGACCTCGTCGCGGCCGGTCTTGGACGCGTGCTGCAGCAGGAACACCGTCTCCGGCGTGAACAGGTGCAGCTCGCCCTCGCGGCGGTAGGCGTACTCGCCGCCCGTCTCGAGTCCACGGTGGACACGGTCGGTCGGGTTTTCCGGGTAGGCGCGGCGGTGGCGCGTCGCGACCTCTTCGGCGAGCACCTCCAGGCCGACGCCGCCGAGCTTCGACGACGTCCCGGTGAAGTACTCGTCGAGCAGGTCCTGGCTCAGGCCGAGGGATTCGAAGACCTGGGCGGCGGTGTACGCGCCGACCGTCGAGATGCCCATCTTGGACATGATCTTCAGGACGCCCTTGACCAGCGCCTGCACGTAGTTGCGGACGGCCTTGGCGGGCTCGATGCCGGTGACCGCGCCCTGCCCGATCATGTCTTCGATGGTCTCGAAGGCCAGGTACGGGTTGACCGCGGCGGCCCCGTAGCCGAGCAGCAGCGCGATGTGGTGCACCTCGCGCGCGTCACCGGATTCGACGACCAGCGCGACGCGCAGGCGTTCCTTGGTGCGGACCAGGTGGTGGTGCACCGCCGACACGAGCAGCAGCGACGGGATCGGGGCCATCCGGTGGTCGGAGTCGCGGTCGGACAGCACCAGCGTGCGCGCGCCGGCCGCGATCGCCTCGGACGCTTCCCGGCGGACGCGCTCGATCGCGCCGGCCAGCGCGGCCGCGCCACCGTCCACTTCGTACAGTCCGGAAAGGACGCTGCAGGCGAAGCCGGGGAGGTCGCCGTCGTCGTTGATGTGGATGAGCTTGGCGAGCTCGTCGTTGTCGATGACCGGGTACGGCAGCTTCAGGTGGCGACACGACGCCGGGCCGGGGGCCAGGAGATTGCGCTCCGGGCCCATGATCCGCGCCATGCAGGTGACGAGCTCCTCGCGGATCGCGTCCAGCGGCGGGTTGGTCACCTGGGCGAAGTTCTGCTTGAAGTAGTCGTAGAGCAGCCGGGACCGCTTCGACAGCACCGCGGGCGGGGTGTCGGAGCCCATCGAGCCGATCGGCTCGGCGCCCTTCTCGGCCATCGGCGCGAGCAGGATCTTGAGCTCTTCTTCGGTGTAGCCGAAGGAAAGCTGGCGCCGCAGCACGGAGTCGTGGCTCTGCACGACGTGGTCGCGGTCGGGCAGCTCGGCGATCTTGAGCAGGCCCGCGTGCAGCCACGAGTCGTAGGGCAGCTCGGCGGCCAGCGCGGACTTGACCTCTTCGTCGTCCACGATCCGGCCGGCCTCGGTGTCGACCAGGAACATCTTGCCGGGCTTGAGCCGCCCCTTGGCGACGACGTCCTTCGGGGCGACGTCCAGCACCCCGGCCTCGCTGGCGAGCACGACGCGGTCGTCGGCCGTGCGCCACCAACGCGCCGGGCGCAGGCCGTTGCGGTCCAGCACCGCGCCGACCAGGCTGCCGTCCGTGAAGGTGACGCAGGCCGGGCCGTCCCACGGCTCCATCAGGCTGGCGTGGAACTGGTAGAAAGCGCGGCGCTCGGGCTTCATGGTGGCGTGGTTCTCCCACGCCTCCGGGATCATCATCAGCACCGCGTGCGGCAGCGACCGGCCGCCCAGGTGCAGCAGTTCCAGGACCTCGTCGAAGGACGCCGAGTCCGACGCGTCCGGCGAGCAGATCGGGAACAACCGCGAAAGGTCGCCGGAGATGACGTCGGATTCGAGCAGCGCCTCGCGGGCCCGCATGCGGTTGCGGTTGCCGCGGATGGTGTTGATTTCCCCGTTGTGGGCGACGAACCGGAACGGGTGGGCCAGCGGCCACGACGGGAAGGTGTTGGTGGAGAAGCGCGAGTGCACCAGCGCGATGGCGCTTTCCAGGCGTTCGTCGCGGAGGTCGCCGAAGAACGCGGGCAGCTGCTCCGGCGTCACCATGCCCTTGTAGACGATCGTCCGCGAGGACAGCGACGGGAAGTACGTGCCGCAGCCGGCGTTCGCGCTCTCGTTTTCGACGCGCTTGCGCAGGCAGAAGGCGAGCCGGTCGAGCTCCAGCCCCGATTTTCCGTCGCCGGTGACGAAAAGCATGGCGAAGTGCGGCATCACCGAGCGGGCGGTCGGGCCGATGTCGGCGCGGTCGGCGTCGACGGGCACCTCGCGCCAGCCGAGGACCTCCAGTCCTTCTTCGACGGCGATGCGTTCGGCCATCCCGACGGCCTTGCGGCGCTGCTCGGCGTCCTGCGGCAGGAAAGCGATGCCGGCGGCGTAGGTGTGGTGGCCGTGTTCGTCGGGCGCGGGCAGCTCGAAGCCGGCCTCGGCGCGCAGCAGCGCGTCGGGCAGCTGCAGCAGGATGCCGGCGCCGTCGCCGCTGGTGGGCTCGGCGCCCGCGGCGCCGCGGTGGTCGAGGTTGGTCAGCGCGGCCAGGCCGTCGGTGACGATGCCGTGGGAACGGCGCCCGCGGATGTCGGCCACCATGGCCACACCGCAGGAGTCCTGCTCGGTCTCCGGGTCGTACAGACCCTGCTTGCCGGGCATGGCGGAGAAGATCAACGGGACCTCCTTCGTCGTCTTGTCGTGCGGGGCCGGGCTACCGGCCGGGGGAGCGCACGGGACGACGATGGCCCGCTTCGTTAGCGCGACTTTAACACCTGGGAAACACGGCAGCAGCATCTCAGAGCGCCCCGGACGACGTCGGACGGTAACGATCTGGCTGCGCGGAACGACATAGTTCCTGATGGGTTCCCGGTAGTTCGGTCCGCTAAGTATACGGCCCGGAAACCCGGGTCCAGTCTAACGTGACGTGATCGAAGCGGTGTGTCCGCGGTCACTAGAACGTGTTACATTTCGCCGCATGATCCTCGATCGGTTCAAGCTCACCGACCAGGTCGCGGTGGTCACCGGCGCCGGACGCGGAATCGGCGCGGCCACCGCGGTGGCCCTCGCCGAAGCAGGCGCCGACGTGGTGATCGCGTCCCGCACCGAGTCCCAGCTCAAGGAAGTCGCCGCGCTCGTCGCCGACGCGGGCCGCCGGGCGGTCCCGGTGCCCGTGGACCTCTCCGCACCCGAAGCCGCGGCGGCGCTGGCCGAGACGGCGGTGGCGGAGTTCGGCCGCCTCGACCTGGTGGTCAACAACGTCGGAGGCACGTACCCGCGCCCGTTGCTGGAGAGCTCCGTCGAGTTCATGGAGGAAGCGTTCCGCTTCAACGTGGCGACGGCGCACGCCCTGACGGTGGCGGCGGCACCGTCCCTGCTGGAGACGGGCGGCTCGGTGGTCAACATCTCGTCGGTGATGGGCCGCGTGGCCGGCCGCGGCTTCGCGGCATACGGAACGGCGAAGGCCGCCTTGGCCCACTACACGCGCCTGGCGGCGACGGACCTGGCCCCTCGCGTACGCGTCAACGCGATCTCGGTGGGCTCGGTGGCGACGTCGGCCCTGGAGATCGTGGTGGGCAACCCGGAGCTGAAGTCGAAGATGGAGTCGGCAACGCCCCTGAAGCGCATCGGCGAAGCAGAGCACATCGCGGCGACGGTGGTGTTCCTGGCGTCGGAGGCCGGCGGGTACATCACGGGCAAGATCCTCGAGGTCGACGGCGGGTTGCAGACGCCGAACCTGGAGCTGGGCCTGCCGGACCTCTGACCCGGACTCCGGGGCCGCCCGAAACTGTCGGTGCCTCCCGGTAGCGTGGAAACCGGGGGGCGGCGCCCCAGCCCCGCACACGACGAAAGGCCGACACCGGCATCCGGCAGCGGCCTTCGGAAAGCGCTCAGCTCTCGTCGGTCTTCTTCGGCTCCTCGGTCGAGGGCGCCGCGTCCGAGGCGGGCTTCTCCGCGGCAGCAGGTGCCACCTTGGCGTGCTCGGCCTCGCCGCCCTCCGAGGCAGCCTCCGGCGAAGCCGCGACCTTCACGGGCTCGTCGGCAGCTGCGGAATCGCTCTCCGAAGCGTCGGGCTCCTCCGCGGCCACCGGGACCTCATCCGGCCCCGGGGCGTCCTTGCTCACCAGGGTCTCCGGCGCCTCCCGCGGCCCCCGCTTCGCGGCCACCACGAAGTACGCCACCGCGCCGAGGAACAGCAGGATCGACGTCCACACGTTCACCCGCAGCCCGAGGATGTGGTTCGCGGTGTCCGTCCGCATCATCTCGATCCAGCCGCGGCCCACCGTGTACCCGGCCACGTACAGCGCGAACACCCGTCCGTGCCCCAGCTTGAAGCGACGGTCCGCCCACACCACCACCAGCGCGACCAGCAGGTTCCAGAGCAGCTCGTACAGGAACGTCGGGTGGACCGGGCTCTCCGGCAGCGGGATGTGCCCGGTCGCGACGCCGTTCAGGAGGTTGCCCGGGTCGTCCGGGTTGAAGCGCTGGTAGACCTCGAGCCCCCACGGCAGGTCCGTGTGCGCTCCGTAGAGCTCCTGGTTGAAGTAGTTGCCGATGCGGCCGATCGCCTGCGCGACGACGATGCCCGGCGCGACCGCGTCCGCCATCGCCGGCAGCGGGATGCCCTTGCGGCGGCAGGCGATGAGCGCACCCACCGCGCCGAGGGCGATCGCGCCCCAGATACCCAGGCCGCCGTCCCAGATCGCGAAGGCGTTCCACGGGTTGCGGCCCTCGGTGAAGTACAGCTCCGGGTCGGTGATCACGTGGTACAACCGGCCGCCGACCAGGCCGAACGGCACGGCGAACACGGCGATGTCGACCACCGTGCCCTTGGTGCCGCCGCGGGCGATCCAGCGGCGCTCACCCCACCAGATCGCCACGATGATGCCGGCGATGATGCACAGGGCGTACGCGCGGAGCGGGATCGGTCCCAGGTGCCAGACACCGCGGTCGGGGCTGGGGATCGTCGCGAGGTAGGCGCTCATCACGCGGCCACCGTAGCGCTAAGGCGCCGGAGCATCCAACGCGGCCAGGTACCCCGCCACCAGCGCGTGCGCGACCTGGGTGACGGCTTGGTCACGCGGCAGGAACCGTTCGTCGTGCAGGCTCGGCACGCCCGCCGTGTCGCCGAGGCCGACGAACAGCATCAGGCCGCGGGTCGGACCGCCGCAGTAGTGGGCGAAGTCGTCGGCGCCGAAGGAGCGGAACTGGTCGTCGACGACGAAGCCCGCGTGCGCCAGCCACCGTTGGGCGCCCGCAGCCAAAAAAGCGTCGTTGTCCAGCACCGGCTCGCACGGGCTGATCTCCAGTTCGGCCGTGCAGCCGTGCGCCCGCGCGGTGCCGTGCACGATGTCCGCCAGGGTCTCCAGAGCCCGTTCACGGTCCTTCGTGCGCATCAGGCGCAGCGAGCCGAACGCGCTCGCGCTGTTCGGGACGACGTTGGCCGCCGCGCCGCCCTGGATGCGGCCGATCGAGCAGACCGCGCCGAACACCGGGTCGATCCGGCGGGACGCGAGCTGCTGCAGGCTCACCACCAGCTGGGACAGCGCCAGGATCGGGTCGCGCAGCAGGTGCGGGTAGCCGGCGTGGCCGCCCTGGCCGTGCATCGTGACCTCGAACTCGTCGGTGGAGGCGTTCACCGGCCCCGGCACCGCCGAGACGATGCCGTGCGCGATCCGCGGCTGAACGTGGGCGCCGATCACCGTGTCCACCCCGTGCTCGGCCAGCACCCCGGACTCGACGACGTCGAGCGCGCCCGGCGGCGACGTCTCCTCGCGCGGCTGCAGCAGCGCCAGGATCGGCCGCGGCACGCCGATCCGCCGCGCGGCCCGGCCGACGGCGACCAGCGCGGCGAGGTGGACGTCGTGGCCGCACGCGTGCATGAACTCGTTCCCCGACGCCCACGGCACGCCGGTGCCCTCCAGCACCGGGAGGGCGTCCAGCTCGGCCCGCAGCGCCACGGCCGGGCCGGACCCGCCTGGCAGCGGGATCGCGCGCCCGGTCTTGGCGACGCGGGTGCCGTCACCCGCGCCGAGCGCGCCGGCCACCAGGCGGGCGGTGTCCTCCTCGTCGCCGGACCCGCGGGGGTCGGCGTGCACGGCGTGCCGGAGCTCGACGGCGGCGGGCAGTTCCTCGGCGATCGCCTGCGTCCACCGGGTCCACAGATCACTCACACGTGCTCCAAGCGGTAGATCCTCTTCGCGTTCTCGTGCCCCACCAAAGCACACAGCCGGACGGCGTCCTTTTCGGACATCGCTCCCGCGTCGAGCGCGGCCCGCACGAAGTCTGACAAACCCTGCCGGAACAGGGCCGTGCCCAGGTGGTACAGCTCGGCCAGGCCGAAGGCGTCGGTGGAGAAGAGCACCTTCCCGAACGGCGCGAGCTCCAGGAGCTCGGCCAGCACGGCCGGCGCCCGGAAGCCCGCGTTGTGCGTGATGAGCCCGGCGTCGACGAACACGTGCTCGAAGACCTGCGCCAGATACGCGGCGTGGCGGTGGAACGGGTAGTTGTGCAGCAGCAGGACGGGGACGCCGCGGCCGCGCGTGGCCCGCAGCAGGCCGGTGAGCAGCAGCGGGTCGCACCGGTGCAGGTCGACGTCGGAGTCGCCGTAGCCGACGTGGAACTGCACCGGCAGGCCCAGGTCGAGACCGGTGAACACGAGGTGCCGGTGCAGCACCTCGTCGGCCAGGCGGCCGCCGCCCGCGGCCAGCCAGCGTCCGGCCGCGGCTTCGACCTCCGACGGCGACGGTCGCGAACCCGCCAGTTCGAGCCCGACGCGGTAGGCGGCGATCGACTTGAGCCCGACGGCTGTCGCGGCGCGTTTTCCCAGCTCATCGGCGAAAGCCGCGGCGAAGCCGGCCGCGGTGGTTCCCCCGATCACCGCCTCGGCGACCTGTTCCAGCCGGACGACGTCGTGCGCACGCGTGTCCGCCAGCCCGGCGAACTCGGCGGTCGTGGTCAGCGCGTCCGGCAGGAACCCGCCGTCCAGGAGGAAGTCCGTCGTGCCGGTGCCGCGCAGGAACCGCCGGGCCACCTCGGCCGCGCCCAGTTCGGCGCGGCGCTCGAGGTAGTCCTCGGCGGAGGCGTGCTGCGGCAGGTCGAGCACGGGCGCGCAGCGTTCGCGCACGGCCAGCCCGATGAGTGAGTCGAACAGGCTCGTGCCCAGCGGCGAGCGCGCGTCGGCCTCGGTCAGCATCGCCTCGAACTCCGCGCGGGCCACGTCGCGGGTGACGACGCCGTGGCAGTGGTGGTCCACCAACGGCAGATCCGCGACGAACGGGAGCAAAGCGGTCATGTGCCTCCGTCCCCAGTCGTCAGCCTCTCCCCCACCCTACGAGCGAATCGCGGCGCGGACAGGACGGCGAGCACCGCGAGCACCAGCACCGCCGCGGCCACCACCGGGAACCACCGCGCCGGGCCTTCGGTGGGGTACGGCACGACGTTGACGTACACCGTGTACCCGAGCACGGCGAGCGCGCCGATCGGGAAGACGAGGTGCCACGCCGGCACGCGCATGCGGCGCTTCACGAACAGCAGCAGGATCGCGCCGATCGTCGTCAGCAGGTAGATGACCAGCAGGATGAGCGTCCCGATCGAGCCGGACCAGGCGAACGTGTCCGCCGCCGTCGCGCCGAAGAAGACCGCGCACACCACGATGATCAGCGCCGCGACGAGCGTCACGACCGTCACCGCGGCCACCGGGGTCCCGCGCGAGGACGTCCGGCCGAGGGCGCCACCGGCGTCGCGCCCCAGGGCGTAGAGCAGCCGCGAGCCGCCGACGACGCAGGCCAGGCAGCAGCCGAACGCGCTGATCGCGGCGCCGACGCTGATGACGTCGCCGACCCAGGCGCCCGCGTACCGGCTGCCGAGGTCGCCGAGCAGGGACGGCGAGTCGTGGAACGCGCCGGCGTCGCCGCCGAACGCCATCATCTCCACGGCCGTCACCACCACGAAGTAGAGACCGCCGAAGAGCGCCGTGCCGAGGATCGCGCGCGGGATGTTGCGCTTCGGGTCGTGGGTTTCCTCGCCGAGCGTCGCGGCGGCTTCGAATCCGGCGAAGGACAGAAACCCGAACACCGCACCGAGGAACACCCCCGACAGCCCGGTTTCCGGGATGAAGACGGCCATGGTGAACCGGGCGCCGCCCGGGGCGTTCCCGGCGACGAGCCGGACGCCGATCACGACGGTGACCAGCAGGATCACCGCGATCGTCGCGCCTTCGACGGCGAGCAGGGTGCTCGTTCCGCGGCGGGCGGGCACCACCGACAGCAGCCAGGCGCCGATCAGCGCGATCGCCGTCAGCACGAACGGGCCCCACGACGGCGGATCCGGCCAGATCCCGGTCTGCGTCAGGAAAGCCGTGCCCAGCGTGCCCGCGGCCGAGCTGGTGACGACGGCGTAGAAGGTGTACGTCCCGAGCAGCCCGATGCCCGAGACCGCGCCCGCGCGCGGGCCGAGCGTGGCGCCGACGAAGGCGTACACCGAACCGGCGTGCTGGTAGTACTGGCAGAGTTTGACGAAGCCGTACGCGACCAGCAGGACGCCGACCGCCGAGAGCAGGAAGGCGAGCGGCACGGCGCGGCCGGCGGCGGCCGCGGTCTGCTGGGGGTTGATGTTGGCGGCCATGCTGGGGGCCATCAGCGCCACGGACAGGCCGACGGCCTGCCAGACGGACAGGGTTCGGCGCAGCCCTGGACGGGTTTCGACGGTGTCTGACACGATCTTCACCTCTCTTCGGGTGAGCAGATCCAGTGAACAGTGACGGGGGCGGGATGAGCCAGCTCGATCGTGCAGAACTCGCGCAACAAGGCGCACTGCGGGCCGACGGCCTCCGCGCGGCCGGCGTGGAGCTCGTCGCGCTGACCTTCGTGGACAACAGCGGCATCGCGCGGGTGAAGGCCGTGCCGGTGGACCGGCTGTGGTCGGCGGCGGCGTGGGGCGTCGGCGCGTCGAACTCGTTCGACTTCTTCCTGGCCACCGACGACATCGCCGGCGGTGCGCATTCGCGCGGCCCGGTCGGCGACCTGCGGCTGCACCCGGACCTCGACGCGCTCGTGCCGCTGGCCGCGCTGCCCGGCTGGGCGTGGGCCCCGGCCTGGCGGTACGACCAGGAAGGCGAGCCGCACCCGCAGGACGCGCGGGCGCTGGCGGCCTCCGCGACGGCCCGGCTCGCGGAGCTGGGCTACAACGTGCGGATGGCGTTCGAGATCGAGTGGGTGGTCACGGCGGCCGACGCGCCGGACGATCCGCGCTCGGCCACCGCGGGCCCGGCCTACGGCTACGCGCGGCTGTCCTCGCAGGCGCACTACCTGCGGGCACTGGTGTCCGCGTTGACCGCCCAGGGTGTCGCGGTGGAACAGATCCACCCGGAGTACGCGGCCGGGCAGTTCGAGGTGTCGGTGGCGGCCGGCGACCCGGTGCGGGCGGCCGACGTCGCGGTGCTGACGCGCGAGACGATCCGGACGGTCAGCCGGCACCACCGGCTGCAGGCGTCGTTCACGCCGAAGTTCGCCCCGGACGGCGTCGGCAACGGCGGGCACGTCCACCTGAGCCTGTGGGACGGCGACCGCAACCTGTGCGCGGGCGGCGACCGCCGGTTCGGGCTCACGGAGACGGCGGAGGCGTTCGGCGCCGGGATCCTTTCGCGGCTGCCGGCGCTGCTGGCGATCGGCGCGCCTTCGGTGGTCAGCTACCTGCGGCTCCAGCCGCACCACTGGGCCGGGGTGTTCCACGCGTGGGGGCTGGAGAACCGCGAGGCGCCGCTGCGGCTGGTCCAGGGCCCGGCCGGGGAGCGGGACCGGGCGGCGAACTTCGAGGTCAAGTGCTTCGACCTGACGGCGAACCCGTACCTGGTGGTGGCGGCCCTGATCTTCGCGGGCCTGGCCGGGGTTTCGGATCGCGCGACGCTGCCGGAGCCGGTCGACGTCGACCCGGGAACGCTGCCCTCGGCGGCGCGGTTGCCGGCCTCGCTGGCCGAAGCGGTCACGGCGTTCGAAGCGGACAGTGCGCTGACGTCGGCCTTCGGCCCGGAGCTGGCGACGACGCTGATGGACGTCCGCCGCGGCGAGCTCGACCGGCTCGGCGCGCTGCCGCCGGACGAGCTGTGCGCCGTGATGCGGTACCTACATTGACTTGAGCGCCTTGGCGACCTCGCTGCGCAGCTGCGGGAGCTTGGCGTAGAGCTTGTCGCCGGGGCATTCGGTGTTGTAGTAGTCGCGGTGGCCCTTGATCTCCTCGACGGGGATGCCGTACTGGCGGCAGATGTAGGCGCAGAAGACGACGAGCGAGGCGAACTGCGCCTCGGGCGGCTCGACGCTGCTGTAGAGGCCTTCGTTTTCGATGCCGATGGCGTTGGTGTTCTGCCCGGGGCAGTGCGCGCCCTGGATCATGGTGGTCCGGCCACGCAGCGCGTCGAGGCTGCCGTGCCGCCCTTCGAGCCGGTACCCGCCGCGGCTGACGCTGAAGTGCTGGCCGGAGTCCGACCAGCCGTTGTTGTCGATGTGGTCGTGCTGGGTGTCGCGGGCGATCTGGAAGGCCTGCGCGAGGGAGTAGTCGGTGGTGTTGGCGCTGGCCATGTGGTGGACGAGGATCCGGTTCGCGGGGTGGTCGAGCGTGGTGAGCGCATCGGCGGGCGGCCGCGCACCCCACTCGGCACAGCTGTAGATCCGCGGCGCGGTGCTCGCGGCCTGAGCGGCCCGGGCGGCGTTCGGGAGGACGAGGCCGGCGGCCCCGGCGACGGCGAGGCCGGCGGCACCGCGGAGGAAGCTGCGCCGCGGGAGGTGTGCGATGTCCATGCGGTGGACTCTCTCGCGACGCTGTACAGCTTTCGTACAAAAGCCGGTCAGGCGAGGCGGATTGTGGCGGCGAAGGGGCGAGTGAGCTCGATTTCCGCTTTGTCGCTCTTCGCGATGGGGTGGTAGTCCTCGCCTTGGAGTTCGAAGACGGTTGCCGTGGGCGGCTCGCCGGATTCGACCAGGAGGTAGTAGGGGATCAGGGCTTCGGCGTAGACGGCCCGCTTGAGGACCCGGTCTTGGATCTTGGTCGACGGTGAGACGATCTCCGCGGCCAAGAGGACATCGCTCGCCGCGTAAGCCGCGGTGTCGATCCCGGGGCAGTTGAGGATCACCAGGTCGGGAAGCAGCAAGCGCCGCGTTCCGAGGCGCAGGTTCACACCGGGCAGCAGCTCGGTGCCGTCCGGCAACACAGGCACCAAGGCGGCTTGGACCTTCCCCAGAAGCCGCTGGTGCTCCAGCTCCGGCCACGGGCTCACGACGAGTGATCCGTCAACGAGTTCGATCCGCTGCGCCGAGGTTTGTGCCTCGGGCAGGGTGAGAACTTCTTCGACGGTCCAGCCGCCCGGTCGTGGCGGCAGGAAGAGTGCGTTGTGGATCCTCACACGAGGAGTATGCAGACCGCCACCGACAGTGCTGATCGGGCGATGGGTGTCACGCAGGTGTGACGGCCCGCCGAACGCCTTCGGCCAGCTCGGCCGACAGCGCACGGACCCCGTCAGCGCCCTCAGCCGCCGCCGTGACCAGGGCCGAGCCCACGATCACCGCGTCCGCGAACGAAGCCACCTCGGCCGCCTGGTCTCCCGACCGGACACCCAACCCCACGCCGATCGGGAGCGAAGTGTGCGCCCGCGTGCGACGGACCAGCTCCTCCGCACCGGCGCCCACCTGGTCGCGCGCGCCCGTCACGCCCATCACCGCGGTCGCGTAGATGAACCCCGACGACGCGGCGGCCGTCAGAGCGAGCCGCTCTTCCGACGACGACGGCGCCACCAGGAACGTCCGGTCCAGACCGTGCTCCTTCGAAGCCGTGATCCACGCGGAGGCCTCGTCCGGGATCAGGTCCGGCGTGATCAGGCCGAGCCCGCCCGCCGACGCCAGGTCGCGCGCGAAGCGGTCCACGCCGTAGCGGTTCACCGGGTTCCAGTACGTCATCACGACCGCGCGGCCGCCGCGGGACGACACCGACTCGACCACCTCGAACACGTGCTTGAGGCGGAAGCCGTTGTCCAGCGCCGTCACCGAGGCGGCCTGGATGGTCGGGCCGTCCATCACCGGGTCCGAGTACGGGACGCCGACCTCGATCAGGTCCGCGCCGCCGTCGACGCAGGCCGCGATCAGGTCCTTCGAGCCGGCCACCGTCGGGAAGCCCGCCGGGAGGTAGCCGACCAGCGCGGCGCGGCCCTCCGCGCGCGTGGCCGCGAAGAGGTCGTCGAGCCCGCTCATCCGTTCACCAGTCCGAACCACTTGGCCGCCGTGTCCATGTCCTTGTCGCCGCGGCCCGAAAGGTTGACGACGATCAGCCCGTCGGGGCCGAGCTCTCGGCCCAGGTCCAGCGCGCCGGCCAGCGCGTGCGCCGACTCGATCGCCGGGATGATGCCCTCGGTGCGGGACAGCAGCTTGAACGCGTCCATCGCCTGGGCGTCGGTGATCGGGCGGTACTCGGCGCGGCCGGTGTCCTTCAGCCACGCGTGCTCCGGGCCGACACCCGGGTAGTCGAGCCCGGCCGAGATCGAGTGCGACTCGACCGTCTGGCCGTCCTCGTCCTGCAGCAGGTACGTCATCGCGCCGTGCAGGTTGCCCGGGGTGCCCTTCGTCAGGGTCGCGCCGTGGCGGTTGCCCTCGATGCCCTCACCGCCCGGCTCCAGGCCGACCAGCCGCACCGACGGGTCGTCGTAGAAGCCCGAGAAGATGCCGATCGCGTTCGACCCGCCGCCGACGCAGGCCGCGACGACGTCCGGCAGGCGCCCGGCCTGCTCCAGGATCTGCTCGCGGGCCTCGGTGCCGATGACGTGGTGGAAGTTGCGCACCATCGTCGGGAACGGCGCCGGCCCGGCGGCCGTGCCGAACAGGTAGTGCGTGGTGTCGGCGTTGGTCACCCAGTCGCGCAGGGCCTCGTTGATCGCGTCCTTCAGCGTCCGCGACCCGGTCTTGACCGGGATCACCTCGGCGCCGAGCAGCCGCATGCGGGCCACGTTCAGCGCCTGGCGCTCGGTGTCGACCTCGCCCATGTAGACGACGCAGTCGAGGTCGAGCAGCGCGCACGCGGTGGCCGTCGCGACGCCGTGCTGGCCCGCGCCGGTCTCGGCGATGACGCGCTTCTTGCCCATCCGCTTGGTGAGCAGCGCCTGGCCCAGCACATTGTTGATCTTGTGGGAGCCGGTGTGGTTCAGGTCCTCGCGCTTGAGGAACACGCGCGCGCCGCCGGCGTGCTCGCCGAAGCGCTTGGCCTCGGTGAGCAGCGACGGGCGGCCCGCGTACTCGCGCAGCAGGCGGTTGAACTCGTTCAGGAAGTCCGGGTCGTGGCGGGCCTTGTCGTACTCGGTGGCGACCTCGTCGACGACGCCGATCAGCGCCTCCGGCATGAAGCGGCCGCCGTACGGGCCGTAGTAGCCGCGCTCGTCCGGGTCGTGCTTGCCGTGCTCTTCGGTCACCGCGACGGCCTCGGGCAGGCGGGGTGGGATCCGGCGGTGACGAGCTTGACCAGGGCGCCCTTCGGGTCACCGGAGGCGACGAGCCCCTCGCCGACCAGCACCGCGTCGGCGCCGTGGCCGGCGTAGGACATCAGGTCGCCCGGGCCGCGGACGCCGGATTCGGCGACCTTGTAGACGTCCATCGGCAGGCCGGGGGCCAGCCGCGAGAAGACGTCGCGGTCCACCTCGAGGGTGTGCAGGTTGCGCGCGTTGACGCCGATGACCTTGGCGCCCGCCTCGAGGGCCCGATCGGCTTCTTCGGCGTTGTGGATCTCCACCAGCGCCGTCATGCCGAGCGATTCGACGCGGTCGAGCAGGGCGGCGAGCGCGTTCTGCTCCAGCGCAGCGACGATCAGCAGCACCATGTCGGCGCCGTGCAGGCGGGCCTCGTGCACCTGGTACGGGCTGACGATGAAGTCCTTGCGCAGGATGGGGATGTCGACCGCGGCGCGGACCGCGTCCAGGTCGGCCAGCGAACCGCCGAAGCGGCGCTGCTCGGTGAGCACGCTGATCACGCGCGCCCCGCCGGCTTCGTAGTCCTTCGCCAGCGCGGCCGGGTCGGGGATGTCGGCCAGCTCACCCTTCGAAGGGCTGCGCCGCTTGACTTCGGCGATGACGCCGATGCCGGACTCGCGCAGGGCGGCCATCACGTCGCGCGGCGCCGGGGCGGCGGCCGCGCGGATCTTCAGCTCGTCGAACGGCAGCGCGGATTCCCGCACGGCGAGATCTTCCCGCACGCCGGCGACGATGTCTTCGAGCACGCTCACCGGGCGCCCCCACCAGGGCGCGTGCTCACGGATTCACTCGCAAGGTCGCTCACAAAAACCTTCCCCTTCCCGCCGAAACGATGCTAACCCCCGCATCCGAGACGCCCGGTTCCGGGTGTGCGCGTTACTCCGAATGCCTGCCCCGGACGTCGGTCGGATCTTCCCCTTCGGACAGGGCCTCCCACAGCTCGACGTCGGGGTCACGGACCTTTTTCCGGGTGGCCGGGGCCGCGTACTTCGCCCCGAGCCGGGTGGCCCGCGACGCGCCCTTGACGGCTGCCAACCCGCCGGCGGCGACGAGAATTCCCCCGAGCACGGCCAGGCCGCGGCCCAGCAGCATCTGGGTGACCGGCAGGCCGTCGGCGTAGCCGGAGAACCGGACCCCGGCGACGCCGGTCCAGACCGCCGCCACGCCGGCCAGCGCCAGCACGGCGCCGAGCACGCGCCGCGCCCAGCCGCCGGTGGCCACCAGCCCGGCCACGCCGGCCAGGGCCAGCAGCGCCAGGGGCACCAGCGCGGCGGCCCGCTGCTCGCCGGTCTCGCGGTAGAGCACCGTCCCCCGCACGCCGCCGTCGCGGAACTCGGCGAACCAGGTCAGGCGTGACGCACCCCACAGGGCCAGCGCGCCCAGCAGGAGCACGGTCACCATCATCCACAGTGGACGCTTCGGCGACGCCGCTTCCGGTGTGTCAGACATGGGCCGCGTCCGCGGCCGGGTCAAGGGCGCCCGCCGCCACCATCGTCTGCGCCGCGGCCACCGCCGAGAGCACGGTCCGGGCCTTGTTCAGCGACTCGGTGTCCTCGTAGTCCGGCACCGAGTCGGCGACCACCCCGCCGCCCGCCTGGACGTGCGCGATGCCGTCCTTCACCAGCGCGGTGCGGATCGCGATCGCGGTGTCGGCGTCACCGGCGAAGTCGAGGTAGCCGACGACGCCGCCGTACAGCGCGCGGCGGACCGGTTCCAGCTCCTCGATCAGCTCCATCGCGCGGACCTTCGGCGCGCCGGACAGCGTCCCGGCCGGGAAGCACGCCGTGACCGCGTCGAACGCCGTCTTGCCCTCGGCCAGCTCGCCGGTGACGGTGGACACGATGTGCATGACGTGGCTGTAGCGCTCGATCTGGAAGAAGTCGACGACGCGCACGGTGCCCGGCTTGCAGACCTTCCCGAGGTCGTTGCGGCCGAGGTCGACGAGCATCAGGTGCTCGGCGCGCTCCTTCTCGTCGGCCAGGAGGTCCTTGGCCAGCTGCGCGTCCTCTTCGGGGTCGGCGCCGCGCCAGCGGGTGCCCGCGATCGGGTGCGTGGTCGCGCGGCCGTCCCGCACGGTGACCAGGGATTCCGGGCTGGAGCCGACGATGTCGAAGCCCTCCAGCCGCAGCAGGTACATGTACGGGCTCGGGTTGGACGTCCGCAGCACGCGGTAGATGTCGATCGCGTCGGCCGCGGTCGGGATCTCGAACCGTTGCGACGGCACGATCTGGAACGCTTCGCCGGCCTTGATCGCCTCGACGGCCTTCTCGACGGCCGCGTGGAAGTCTTCCTTCGAGCGCTTCCGGGTGAATTCCGGCGCGGGCCGGTCGAACGCCGCGACGGTGGCGGGCGCGGCCACCTGCAGCTGCTCGGTCATCGCGGAGAGGCGCGCGACGGCGTCGTCGTAGGCCGCGTCCACGCGCTCGGGCGAGTCGTCCCAGTTGACGGCGTTGGCGATGAGCGTGACCGTGCCCTCGTGGTGGTCGAACGCGGCCAGGTCGGTGGCCAGGAGCATGGTCAGCTCGGGCACGTCGAGGTCACGCTCGGCCAGCTCGGGCAGCTTTTCCAGCCAGCGAACGGCGTCGTAGCCGATGTAGCCGACCATGCCGCCGGTGAGCGGGGGCAGCCCGGGCAGCGGCTCGGTGTGCAGGGCTTCGATGGTCTCGCGCAGGACTTCCAGGGGGTTGCCTTCGCTGGGCAGGCCGACCGGCGGGGTGCCGGTCCAGACCGCTTCGCCGTCGCGGACGGTGAGCGCGGCCGGGCTGCGGACGCCGATGAACGACCAGCGGGTCCAGGACGCGCCGTTCTCGGCGGACTCGAAGAGGAACGTGCCGGGCCGGTCGGCGGCGAGCTTGCGGTACACCCCGATCGGCGTCTCGCCGTCGGCGAGGACCCGGCGCACGACCGGGATGACGCGGCGGCTCTCGGCGAGGACGCGGAAGTCCTCGCGGGACGGGCTGACCGTGCCGGGACCGGCCGAACCGGCGGATGCGCTGACCATGGACCTCATTGTGCCGGTCCGCGGACACCTCGCTGCGCCGGGTGTCGAATTCAACGTTCATTGAATTTCGCGGATCCGTGCGTCATGATGGGGTCGTGAGCACCACGGACAACACCGAGACTACGGCCCGCCGCCGCGGGCGCCGGCCCGCGGGCCAGGACACCCGCACGGCACTGATCGACGCGGCGCGGTCGGTGTTCGCCGAGAACGGCTACGACGGCGCGACCGTGCGCGCGATCGCCACCCGCGCCGACGTCGACGCGGCGATGGTCAACCACTGGTTCGGCAGCAAGGAGGGCCTGTTCGCCCAGGCGGTCCTCGAGCTGCCCTTCGACCCCGTGCAGCTGCAGAAGGGGCTGCGCAACGGCCCCACCGACGAACTGGGCGAGCGGATCGTCCGCACCTTCATCACCGCCTGGGACAGCGCGGGCGGCGGCGTGTTCGTGGCGCTCATCCGCAGCATCACCGGCCACGAGCAGGCCGGCCAGGTGCTGCGCGACTTCTTCCAGCGGTTCTTCAGCGCGCTGATCACCTCGATCGACTCGGACCGCGTCTCACTGCGGATGAACCTGTGCGCGACCCAGATGGTGGGCCTGGGCATGGTCCGGTACGTGGCGAAGTTCGAGCCGCTCGCCGGCGAGGACGTCGAGGTCCTGGTGCGCGCGATCGCGCCGAACCTGCAGCGCTACCTCACCGGCGAGATCGACTGACCCCGCAGCCCGACCGCCCGCACCGGCACACCGTCCGGGTCGTTCGGGAAGAGGACGACCATCTGCCGTCCCCAGCCGCCGATCCACGCTCGGTGGCGGACCAGGCCGCCCGGCCGGCGCAGGGATGGCACGCAGCGCAGCTCGATCCCGGTGCCGTCGCGGTAGCCGGCCTCGATCCACTGCCCGCCCCGGGCGCCCGGGAAAACGGTCACCGTCGCGCTCCGCCACCCCGTCTGCGCGACCGCGCGTGCCCGGCGGCGCCAGCCCAGGGCCACGCTCGCCGCCAGCGGCAGCCCGATGAAGCCGGCCACCAGGGACACCACGCCGAAGTTCACCAGGGCCTCGTTCTCGTTCGCCTCCGTCGTGGTGCGGACGCGCGCCGGGTCGGCCTGGTCGTAGACGACGGTCACCGCCTCGCCTTCGTGGTACTCGTGCCCGGAATCGCGGGCGATCTCCGCGGTCCGGGACGCGCCCGGCGGCCCGTAGCGCACCACGAGCGTCGGTGTGCCGCGGGCCGGGTCGTGGACGGACACCACCGAGCCGTCGACCCGGACGCCGGTGGCCAGGAGGTCCGCCGCGGCGCGGCCGGCGGTGATCACCGCGGCGAGGCCGCCCGCGAACAGCACGGCCCAGACCACGGTGATCCCGGCCGCCCGGCGGGCGGTGCGGCGCAGGCGCGCGGCTTGCCCGTCGAAGCCGGGCGAGCCGTCCCGCCGAGGCAGCCAGGCGCCGAAGTCCGCCACCTCCACGAGCACCCTGCGGTCCGCGGCGCTCAGGCGCCGGGCGCCGAACGCGGCGAGCGCCAGGGAGCCGGTCAGGATGCCGGCTTCGGCGGGCAGTTCGCCGTCCGCGAAGGGGTAGTCCGGGATCAGCAGCGAATACGTCGTCCCCGCGCCGAAGAACTGGAAGACGAGCACCGCGGCCACGGTCACGAAGAGCCATGCCTTCACCGACGGCCCCCGTTCTCGGTGCGCGACGTCAGCGCGATCGCCGGAACCGCGTAGGGCCCGGGGCGGCCCGGACCGTTCGGGAAGAGGACGACCATGCGCCTCCCCCACCCGCCGACCCACGCGAGCCGGTCGGTGAAGTCCGCGAGCGCGTTGGCGCCGTGCGTCGACGGCACGGCCCGCAGCACGATCCCGGTGCCCTCGCGGTAGCGGACGTGGATGTCCGGCGGGGGCCGTTTCAGGGCCCGGCCAGTGGGGTGGCGCCGCACGATGTCGACCGTCGCGTTCCGCCACCCGGTGGCCGTGACCGCGCGGGCCCGGAGCCACCAGCCCACCGCCGCGACGGCGGCGAACACCGTCCCCAGCGAACCGGCCACGATCGAGACGATACCGAGGTTCACGGCGAACCGGTTTTCGTTCGTTTCCTTCGTGGTGCGCACCCGGCCGGGATCGGCCGGGTCGTAGACCACGGTGACCTTCTCGCCGACGGAGTACGAGTCCGCCGAGTCGCGGACGATCTCCGCGGTCCGCGTGCCGTAGCGCACCCGAAACGCCATCCGGCCCTTGCCGAGGTGCTGCACGGAAACCACCTCGCCGGTGGTCCGGGCGCCGGTCGCGAGGAGCTCGTCGGCGGCCTCGCCGAGCAGCAGCAGACCGGTGCCGCCGCTCGCGGCCAGTACCACCCAGACGAGGAGGAGCACCGTCGCGCGCCGCGCGATCCGGCGCAGCCGCCCGGTTTCGGCCGCGAAGTCGATCCGGCGGTCGTGGTCGTGGCCGGTCGGCGGCGGCAGCCAGCCCGCGAAACCGTTCTCCATCAGCCGAGCTTAGAAGCCCGGAAGAACACCGGTGCTGCGAGAAAAGGCACAGCGCGGGAAGGCAACCGGACGACCGCGACGAGCGTGCAAGTGAACAGGCCCGCGCGTCACCCGAATGCCGGACGAATTGCGGCAGATCGCAATTCGTGGACACCATTCGCACAATCGTGGAATTGAGCGATTCGTAGTATCGCCGCATGAAGCCAACGTCTTCGGGACCCGCCGCGAGAACTCTGGCCGCTTCGCTACGAGAAGAACGCGAAGCACGCAAAATCGGCCTGCGCGCTCTCTCCGAAAAACTGGGCATCCTCCCCCAGTTGCTGTCGGTGTGGGAAAAGGGCCAGCGCCTGCCGAGCGTCGAGGACGTGTCCGCGATCCTGGCCCTGCTGGGTGTCACCGGAGAAAAGCGCGACCGGATCCGGGCGCTCGCCCGGCACGCCCGCGAACCCAACTGGCTCGCCTCGGGCAACACCGATCTGCCCTTCGCGCGCACCACGAGATTGGACCTCGAACGCACCGCGAACGCGATCACCTCGTGGTCGCCGTTGATCGTGCCCGGGCTGCTGCAGACCCCGGACTACATCCGGTCGATCGTGGACAGTTCCGCGGTCCCGATCGAGCAGGCCGACAAACAGCTGCGGGTCAGGCTGGCCCGGCAGGCGATTCTCACCCGCCACGAACCCATCCGGTTCACCGCTTTGCTCGGTGAACGTTCCCTGCAGGAGAACTTCGGCGTTCCCGGGGTGATGTCCGACCAGATCGACCACCTGCTGGCGATGGCCCGGCGCCGGAACATCAGCCTGCGCATCGTCCCCGCCGGAATCGGCTACCACCGCGGCCTGATCGGCCCGTTCGAAATCTACGAGTTCCCCGACTCGCCGCCGATCGCCTCCGTCGAACACGTCTGCTCGACGGCGTTCCTCCACGAGGACACGCAGATCTCCGGGCACCAGCAGGTCGCCGAGCTGCTCGTCAAGGCGGCGCTCAGCGAGGACGATTCCCAGGCGCTGCTCCGGGAGGCCGCCCGGTGACCGGCGGCTACCGCGCGAGCAGCAGCGCGATGAGCGCCAGCGCGCCGGGGACCACCTGCACGAACAGGATCCGCTTGCTGGCCGTCGCGGCGCCGTAGAGGCCCGCGATGATCACGCAGACGATGCCGTACAGCTTGAGCTGGAACCCGGTCGGGTCGCTCGCGATGAGGCCCCACACCAGCGCCAGCGCCAGGAAGCCGTTGTACAGCCCCTGGTTCGCGGCGAGCGTCTTGGTCTCCTCCGCGAACTCCTTCGTCGTGCCGAAGCCGGCGCGGGCGCGGGGCGTCGTCCAGAGGAACATCTCCAGGACGACGATGTAGAGGTGGATCAGGGCGACGAGCCCGACCAGGATGTCGGCGACGATGGTCACGCGTGCTCTTTCTCATCCGCCAGGAGGAGGCGTTCCTCGGTGTCGAAACAGGTGTGCGTGCCGGTGTGACAGGCCGGGCCGGTCTGGTCGACGCGCAGCAGGACAGTATCGCCGTCGCAGTCGATCCGCACCTCGCGAACGTGCTGGTAGTGCCCGGACGTCTCGCCCTTGACCCACAGCTTCTGCCGGCTGCGCGACCAGTACGTCCCGCGGCGGGTGGCGAGCGTGGCGGCGAGGGCGTCGTCGTTCATCCAGGCCATCATCAGCACGTCCGAAGTGGCGTGCTCGACGACGACCGCGGCGATCAGGCCGTCGGCGTTGCGTTTGAGGCGCGCCGAGACGGCCGCGTCCAGGGTCATGCGGTGGCTCCCAGGATGTGCCGCTTGAGCGGCATCGAGTTCAGCAGGACGAACGCGTAGCCGTAGCCGGCGAAGGAGAGGCCGGAGAACAGCTTGTTGAACCACAGCTCGGCGCCGAGCAGCAGGAACGCGTGCAGCAGCGCGAAGACGACGGTGACGACCAGGCCGCCGATCCGCGCGCTGCCCAGCTTCAGCACGAGCCCGGTGGTCACCACGGCCCCGAGGACCAGCGCGAGCGCGGGCATCCGGTAGATGGCCAGGCTCGCCCCGGCGCCCAGCACCGGGATCAGGTCGAGCAGCGCCCACGCGACGGGGAGCCCGACCAGCAGGCCGGCGGTCACTTTCACCTCGACGGGTGCCTCCCAGGACTTCACCGGACTTCGACCCCGCCTTCGCGCAGGGCGCTCTTGACGTCCCCGATCGTCAGCTGTCCGAAGTGGAACACGCTGGCGGCGAGCACGGCGTCGGCCCCGGTCCGCACCGCGGGCAGGAAGTGCTCGACGGCACCCGCTCCCCCGCTGGCGATCACCGGGACGCGCACGGCCTTGCGCACCATCTCGAGGAGTTCGAGGTCGAAGCCGTTCTTCGTGCCGTCGGCGTCCATGGAGTTGAGCAGGATCTCGCCGACGCCGAGTTCCTCGCCGCGGGCGGCCCACTCGACGGCGTCGATCCCGGTGCCGCGGCGGCCACCGTGGGTGGTGACCTCGAAGCCGGAGGCGGTCGGCTCGCCGCCCTCGGGCACGCGGCGGGCGTCGACGGACAGCACGATGCACTGGGCACCGAACCGCCTCGACGCCTCGCTGAGGAACTCCGGCCGCGCGATGGCGGCGGTGTTGATGCTGACCTTGTCGGCGCCGGTCCGCAGCAGCCGGTTGACGTCGTCGTTGCTGCGGACGCCGCCGCCGACGGTGAGCGGGATGAAGACCTGCTCGGCGGTCCGGCGGACGACGTCGTAGGTGGTCTCGCGGTCCCCCGAGGAGGCCGTGACGTCGAGGAAGGTGAGCTCGTCGGCGCCTTCGGCGTCATAGCGCCGGGCCAGCTCGACCGGGTCTCCGGCGTCACGGAGGCCGGCGAAGTTGACCCCCTTCACCACCCGGCCCGCGTCGACGTCGAGACAGGGGATCACCCGCACCGCGACAGACATGGCCACCAGCGTAGTCAAGGACCCCGGGACCTTCGCCGATGGCACGGCCCGGCATCCGCCGTTCACGCTCCGGCCACCCGATTCGTCTAGTTTCCGCCCGTGCGCAGACTCCTCCCGGTGGCCGTGGCCGCCGTCTCCCTCCTGACCGCCGTCCCCGCGTCGGCCGCTCCCCGCGACCCGGCGCCCGTCCTCCAGACCCAGGCCTTCGTCGACGACCCCGGGGCCTCCCCCGCCGACGCCGACGCCGACGATCCGGCCGTCTGGGTGCACCCGCACGACCCCGAGCGCAGCATCGTCCTCGGCACCCTCAAGGAAGGCGGCCTCGCCGCGTTCGACCTGGGCGCGCGGACCCGGCAGCTGGTCCCCGCCGGGCCGGGCGGGCGGTTCAACAACGTCGACGTCGTCGGCGACCTGGCCGTGGTCAGCGACCGGGGCCGGGACCGCGTCCGCGTCTACCGGATCGACCCCGCCGGCTCGGCGGCAGGCGCGCACGTGCTGCGGGACGTCACCGACCCCGCCGCCGCGCCGGTGTTCTCCGCGTCGGAGTCCGAAGTGGACGAGCAGCGGACCGCCTACGGCCTGGCCGCGGGCCGGGACCCGCGCACCGGCGTCCGGTGGGTCGCGGTGACCCGGCGGCACGAGACCCGGGTGGCGCTGCTGCGCCTGGTCGATCGCCCGGACGGCACGGTCGGCACCGCGCCGGTCGCCACCGTGGACCTGCCCGCGCGGTTCCGCCTGCCGGACGGTTCGAGCTGGTCGCCGTGCGAGGAACCCGGCGAGCGGCCGCAGCTGGAGGGCTCGGTGTTCGACGGGCGTGTCCTCTACACCGCCCAGGAGGACGTCGGGATCTGGCGGATCCCGCTGACGTCCGGAGGCTTCGGCCGGCCCGAGCTGATCGACCGCGTCCGCTCCTTCGGCGTCCCCGAGCGCTGGGACGCGGCCTCGGAGGAGTGCGTCCCGGACGGCGCCGACCCCGGCTTCGGCGGCCGGTGGCTGACCGCCGACGCGGAGGGCCTCGCGGTGGCGGACGGCACGCTGTTCGCCTCCAGCCAGGGCGACTCGCGGTTCGTCGTCTACGGCAAGCACGTCCGTGACCTGCGGATCGTCGCGGGCCGCGGCACGGACTCGGTCGAGCACTCCGACGGCTCGGCGATCAGCACCGCGTACCTCGGCCGCCGCTTCCCGCACGGGCTCCTGGTGGTCCACGACGGCGAGCGCCGTCCCGCGGCCGGCGACCTCCCGACCACGGGTTTCGCGTTCGTCCGGCTGGAGGACGTCCGGGCCCGGTGAAATAGTTCCCGCCGCCGTGCAGCGGCACGGCCCCCTCGCGCGTCCACAGTCGTGACCGAAAGGACGCGTGTGACCTTCGAAGAGTTCGTGGCGGAGCGGCTGGACGGGCTGCTCCGCTACGCCACCGTCCTGACGAACGACCCGCACCTGGCGCAGGACGTCGTCCAGGACGTGCTCCTGCGCGCCCAGCAGCGGTGGGACGGCATCGCCGCGCCGCCGACCTACGTGCGGCGGATGATCACCAACGAGTACCTGTCCTGGCGGCGGCGCGCGGTGCGGCGGATGGTCTCCAGCAGCCACGACGTCCTCGACGCGCTCGGCCCGCCCGAACCCGACCCGGCGGCCGCCTACGACGAGCGGGACGCCATGCTCGGCCTGCTCGCCACGCTGCCCCGCAAGCAGCGCGCGGCCGTCGTGCTGCGGTACTACGAGAACTACTCCGACACCGAGATCGCCGCGGTCCTGCGGTGCGGCGCGTCCACCGTGCGCAGCCAGATCTCGCGCGCACTGACCACCCTGCGCCAAGCCGGGCTGGAGCACACCGTCGTCACCACCGGAGCCCCCGAATGACCCGCAGCGAGTACGAGACCGAGACGCTGATCCGGGACAGCCTGGACCGCCTGGCCGCCCGCGCCCCGGACGGCCACGCGGTGCGCGAGGCGCTCGTCCGGGCCGGCCGGAAGCGGCCGCCGGCGACCCGGCTGGCCCTGGTCGCCGCCGCCGTGGTCGTGGTGGTCGTCGGCGTCATCTCCGGCACGCAGCTGCTGACCCGGCCGGACCTGGCGCCGGCCGCGAGCCGCCCGGTGCTCGCCTACGGCCCGGAGTGGCTGCCGGACGGCTTCACCGAGCAGTACCGCGAAGGCGGGCCCGGGATCACCCCGCAGGTCCGGCAGTGGACGGCCGGCCCGGCCAAGATCACGCTGACGGCGTACTCCACCGCCGACCCCGAGTGGTCGCAGACCGCGCTGAAGATCGCGTCGATCAAGGACCAGGTCCTGGTGCACGGCCGGGTCGCCATGCTCACCGGCTCCCGCGGCACCGCGGAGCTCACCTGGCTGGCCGACGAGCGGCACGTGCTGGTCGTGCAGATCCTCGCGGTCCCGGACGCCCGCGCGATCGCCCAGCGGGTCGCCGACTCGGTCACCGCCGACCCGGTCGGCGTCCGCGGCGAGCTGCGGTTCGGTCCGCTGCCCGCCGGGCTGGCCGAACGTTCGGCCGTGGTGCGGGGCTCCGGTCGCGGCGACGCCGGCACCGAGCTGACCGCGGCCGACCCGGCCCGCCCGGCGGTCCCCCTGCTGCGGGTCACCGCCGGGCCGAACCCGCCCACTCCGGGCCAGGCGGTGCCGGTGACCGTCCGCGGCGGCGAGGGCTTCTTCGTGGCGCCGGCGCCCGGACGGGACGCGATGGTCTTCGTCCGGCTGCCGTCGGGACGCTGGCTGCGGGTGTCGGGCGCGCGGCCGGAGGCCGAGCTGATCGCCGTCGCGAACGGCGTCCAGCTCGACCCGGTACCCGACTACGGCTGGCTCGGGACTACCAGTTGATCATCGGGAACCAGATGATCCCGAGCCTGCCCAGCACGCGGACGTCCCAGTAGAGCAGCGTGAACGTGCCGCCGACGAGCAGGGCCGCACCGGTGACGGTCGCGATCCGCGCCGGTTTCGCGGCCAGCCAGCGCTGCACGCGGCCGCCGGTGGCGTAGGTCAGGATCAGGAAGAGCACCGCCATGACGACGATGTTGCCGAGCGACTGCAGCGCGAAGGCGGCGGCGCCGTAGAGGACGTTGTGCTCCTCGGCGGCGTCGCGGAACATGATCCGGAAGAGCGGGTAGGGCCGTCCGATGAGGAACCCGCCGATGAGCGCGCCCATCAGCACGAGCGGCGCGGCGGGGTGGCGGCGGGTGAAGCCTTCGAAGGGGTTGCGGAGGATGCCGAGGGCGATCAGGCCCATCAGGAGGAAGACCAGGCCGACGACGCCGAAGGCGATCATGGACTGGATGCTGCGCGGCGTGAGCCCGGTGGCCTTGGAGGTGTCGAACTGCGGCATCCGCGTGCCGACGAGCGCGACGATGACGCCGTAGACGATCGAGACGGTGAGCATGCCGGTGGCGATCCAGCCGAGCGGCTTGAGCGCGTTCCGCTTCCCGCCCGCCTGATCGCCCACCAGCGGCGCGACGGCCCCGAAGGCGGCGATGTTGCAGGCGGTGAACGAGCCCGCGAGGCCGGAGACGAAGGCGAAGAGCGTCCCGGCGAGGACACCGCTGATCGGGGTGGCTTTGGCGTCGTGGCCGAGGAGACCGTTCGCGACGCTGTCCCCGATCACCGAGTCGACGAAGGGGGCCGACCAGATGGCGGTCAGCGCGAAACCGGCCAGGATCGCGACGACGGCGATCGCGGCGCGGCGCGTCGGATACGGCCCGGCGCCGAAGAAGCCTGCTTGCGGATGGAGCGGTACCTGCTGTTTGACCGCCATCGATGCCCTCCAGTGTGCGGGAATCCAGCTCAAAAAGCGTTGCAGGCGGATGTGTTGAAACGCTTCGGCCAGGCGTGTGGGGTTTTGACGCCGAAAGGCCTAGGCATTTTTCACACCGGTTACGGTGGGCCATGACCTTCCCCGGCAGCGCCGCCTGGCGGCACGAAGACGCCCGCACCGGCTTCGAAGTGACCCGGTTCCGCCGCCACGAAGGCGGGTGGCTCGTCGAAGGCGCCACGACCGCCGTGGAGGACGGCGTCGCGTGGGCGGTGCGCTACTCGCTCACCGTGGGTCCACAGTGGACGCTGCGGTCGGCCCGGATCACCGGCCTCGGCGCGGGGGAACTGGACGTCGAAGCCGACGGCCGCGGGCACTGGCGGCTCGACGGGCGGCCCGTGCCGCACCTGGACGGCTGCCTCGACCTCGACCTCGAGGCGTCCGCGATGACGAACACCTTCCCGGTGCACCGCCTCGCCCTGCCACCCGGCGGGCGGGCCGAGGCGCCTGCTGCCTACGTCCGCGCGGCCGACCTCGGCGTCGACCGGCTCGACCAGACCTACGAGCACCTCGGGCCGGGGCGCTACGGCTACGCGGCGCCCGCGTTCGGCTTCGCCTGCGTCCTCGAATACGACGACACGGGCCTGATCACGCGCTACCCGGGCATCGCCGTGCGCCACCCGGCTACGGTGGGCGCATGACCTCCGAGACCGACCGCCTCGCCGCCGAGCGCTACGTCGTCCTGACCACGTTCCGGCGCGACGGGCGGGCCGTGCCGACCCCGATCTGGGTGGCCGGCCGCGACGGCGAGCTGGTGCTGTGGTCGGTGCGCGAGGCGGGCAAGGTGAAGCGCATCCGCAACGGCGGCCGCGTCGAGGTCCAGGCGTGCGACGTCCGCGGGCAGAAGACGCACGGCGCGAAGGTCTCCGGCCAGGCCCGGCTGCTGGACGCCGCCGAGACCGAACAGGTCCGGCGGGCGATCGCCCGCAAGTACGGCATCGTCGGGCGCGTCACGATGTTCTTCTCGAAGCTGCGCGGCCCGGAGGACCGGACGGTCGGCATCGCGGTCAAAGTGGACGGCTGAAGCTGCGGAAGCCGCGCCGCAGGTAGTTCGGCAGCGCGTTCGGATGATCGAGGGTCGAGGTGTGCAGCCAGACGCGCCGCGTCCCGGGCAGCGCCCACGCATCGGCGACGACGAGGGTGAGCGCACACCCGCCGAGTCCCTTGCCGACGAACTCCGGCAACAGGCCGAACGTGGTGATCTCGACGTCGTTCCCGGGCTGCGGCTCGAAATCCGCGGCGCCGGCGAGTTCGCCGCGGTACTCGATGAGCCGGTATTCACGGGGCTCGGCGAGCCACCGGTCCCAGTCGGCGTCCCCCCGGGTGGCGCTCGGCCACCGGTACGGCGTCCCGATCCGGACGTGCAGCTCGCGGATCAGCGGCCCGGGCGCGGTGGTCCGGAGCGCGACCCCGTCGACGAGCGGAGCGGGGTTGAGCTGACTGGCGGCGGTCATTTCGAGCTGGGTGACGATCTCCTCCACCCGCGGCAACCTACGACGGCGACGGGTCGCTGTCAGCCGCTTTTCGGCCTCAAGCGGCGGCTCGCAGGGCGGCGGCGAGCGCAGCCGAGTCGTGATCCGGTGCGCAGCCCTCGACCATGACCAGGTCGCCCGGGATGTGGTCGGCGCGCAGCCGCAGGATTTCCCGGTAGGCGGGGGAGCCGGACCACTGCTCTCCTCTGCCCACGCCGCCCACACAGGCCCCCACCCTCTCCGGGGGGCGTCCCAAGTCCAGTCTACCGGCCCCGGCTCGCAAGAACGCCCACTCCTGAAATCTGTGGACAACCGGACCCGATGTGGATAATTCCGCCTTCGCCGGCAGCCCAGCGGGCGGGCCGCAGCTGGGCGATTCCGTCTGCGGCCGATGCAGTTCTTCTGCCAGTGTCCTAAAAGGATTCCCAACTCCCCCGCGGCATGGCGTCGATTACGCGGGAGGTAATGGCTGCCCGGCCAGCAGCCGCTCGACCAGCGCCGTGACCAGGTTGCGGCGCTCCTCCTCGGTGAACAGGTCCGGCAGCGTCAGCCGTTCCATGATCAGCCAGTTCAGCGCGAGCCACAGCAGGACCACCGTCGTGCCGTCGCCGGGCAGGCCGGACTTCTCGTGGTAGCCGACGTTGAACTCGACGTCCGCGCGGATGCGGCTGGTCAGCACGTCCCGCAGCTCCGGCCGGCGCACGGCTTCGAGCCGCAGTTCCAGCAGGGCCAGGAACCCCGTCGGGAACGCGGCCACCCGGTCGACCAGTTCGTGCATGAGCTCGGTGACGCGGGCCCGGTCGCGCGACCCTTCCAGGCCGCCCGCGAGCACCGCGTCGTCCACCAACCGCTCGTAGACCCGCTCCCCCGCGTGCTTGAGGATTTCGCCGCGGTTGGCGAAGTAGTTGGACGCCGTGCCGACCGGCACCCCGGCCTGCTGGTCGACGGCGCGGAAGGTGAGCCCGCGCGCACCTTCACCGGCCAGGACTTCGATCGCGGCGTCGAGCAGCGCCGCGCGCCGCTCGGGGTTGCGTCGCACCATGATGTTGACACCACTCCAGACGTAGTACTACGATCGGAACCACTCCAAGCAAAGTACTATAAACGGAATCGGGGAACCTTGCGCAAGCTCGTGTACTTCATCGGCGTCAGCATCGACGGCGTGATCGCCGGGCCGGCCGGCGAGATCGACTTCTACCCGCTCACCCCCGACATGGTCGCCCACCTGCGCACCGAGTTCCCGGAGACCATGCCGACCCACATCCGAACCCACATCGGGCTGGCGCCGGACACGCCGAACAAGCGGTACGACACGGTCGTCATGGGCCGCGGCACCTACCGGCCCGCACTGGCCGAGGGCATCACCAGCCCGTACGCCCACCTGCGGCAATACGTCGTCTCGCGCTCGCTGACCGAGGTCACCGACCCCGCGGTCACGCTCGTGCCCGGCGATCCACTGGCGCTCGTGCGGCAGCTCAAAGCGGAGGACGGCGGCCTGGACATCTGGCTGTGCGGCGGCGCGGACCTGGCCGGGCAGCTGCTGCCGGAGATCGACGAACTGGTGGTCAAGTCCTACCCGGTGATCGCGGGCGGCGGGGTCCCCATGTTCAGCGGCGGCTTCGGGCCGCGCGCCTTCGCCCCGGTGGAAGTCCTGCCCTTCGGCCACGGCGGCACCATCACGACCTACCGGCCGAGCTGACGCTCCCGCGTCGTCTGGCCCACGCTTTCCTCGCATGGGCGCAACCCGGCGCCGCGAAGGGCCCACCGTGGGGGCGCCCCAACGCCGTGTTCACCACGGCCGCGGAGCTGCTGCCCCGCCGGACCGCGGTGTCCCTGCTCGCCTAGGCCTTCGCGACGGCCGCGAGGGCTTCCGGCAGCGTGAACGCGCCGGCATACAGCGCCTTCCCGACGATGGAGCCCTCGACGCCGTCGGACGCCAGGCCCGCCAGCGCGACCAGGTCGGCCACGCTCGACACCCCGCCGGAGGCGATCACCGGTGCGTCGGTGCGGGCGACGACGTCACGCAGCAGGTCGAGGTTCGGGCCGCGCAGCGTGCCGTCCTTGCTGACGTCGGTGACGACGTAGCGGGACGCGCCGTCGCGGTCGAGGCGCTCCAGGACGTCCCAGAGGTCGCCGCCGTCGGAGGTCCAGCCGCGGGCCGAAAGGCGGTGGCCGGCCTCGGTGATCCGCACGTCGAGGCCGATCGCGACGCGGTCGCCGTACTCGCCGATGACCCGGGAGGTCCACTCCGGGTCTTCGAGCGCGGCGGTGCCGAGGTTGACCCGCCGGGCGCCGGTGTCCAGTGCGGCCTTCAGCGACGCGTCGTCGCGGATGCCGCCGGACAGCTCGACCTTGACGTCGAGCGTGCCGACGACCTCGGCGAGCAGCTCGCGGTTGCTGCCCTTGCCGAAGGCGGCGTCGAGGTCGACCAGGTGGATCCACTCGGCGCCGTCGCGCTGCCAGGCCAGGGCGGCTTCCAGGGGGCTGCCATAGGAGGTCTCGGTGCCGGCCTCGCCCTGGACGAGTCGCACGGCCTGGCCATCGGCCACATCAACGGCGGGAAGCAGCGTGAAAGTCACGCGGCTCACTCTAGGGCGGAGACCCGGATCACCCGGTCAGAGGGTCGCCAGCCAGTTGCGCAGGAGCTGCGCCCCGGCGTCACCGGACTTCTCCGGGTGGAACTGGGTGGCCCACAGCGGCCCGTTCTCGACCGCGGCGACGAAGTCTTCGCCGTGGTGGGCCCAGGTGACCTTCGGTTCCTGCCCGGCCAGGCCGTCCAGCTCCCACGTGCGCGCGGCGTAGGAGTGCACGAAGTAGAACCGTTCGTCCGGGTCGAGCCCGGCGAACAGCTGCGAGTCCGCGGGCGCGCGCACGGTGTTCCACCCCATGTGGGGCAGGACGTCGGCGTGCAGCCGGTCGACGACGCCGGGCCACTCGCCGGTGCCCTCGGTCTCCTCGCCGTGCTCGACGCCGCGGGAGAAGAGGATCTGCATGCCGACGCAGATGCCGAGCACCGGCCGCCCGCCGGCCAGCCGCTTGCCGATGATCCGGTGCCCCTGCACGTCCAGCAGCCCCGCCATGCAGGCGGAGTAGGCACCGACGCCGGGCACGACCAGCCCGTCGGCTTCGACGGCGGCATGCGGGTCGGCGGTGACCTCGACGTCGGCCCCGGCGCGCGCCACAGCGCGTTCGGCGGAGCGGAGGTTGCCGGAACCGTAGTCGAGGATCACCACACGAGACACGCACCCAGCGTAGCCGTCGCCGTCAGCGGCGCTCGAACGAATAGACGTCCGTCACCGTGTTGCAGGGTGAGGGCGGCACGACCTCGACGCGCAGCACGCCGTCGTCGTAGTCGACGCCCTCCGGGGTGAAGGTCCCGGTGCAGGTGCTGACCAGCGGAACCTGCCCGATCTCGTGCACGCGCGCGGTGACGTCGCGGCCGTTCAGCGGGCGGGCGAGGTCGATCTGCAGGAGCTGCAGGTTGGTCGGGTACAGGTCGTTGTACGGGTCGCTCGTCGCGCAGATCAGCCGGGTCGCGCCGACGAAGTCACAGCCCTGGGCGCTGCGGATGTGGTGGTCGAGGTGGATGCGGGCGGCGACGGGGAGGTCGCCGGCGGTCTTCGGGCCGCGCGGGTTGAGGAAGGGCGTCGGCGAGACGTAGAGCCGGTCGATCTCCCCGAGCGGGCCGGAGACCAGCCACTGCCCGTCGCGGGTGGCCGCGACCTGGGCGTTCGCGTTGGCGGCCGGCTCGTCGGGCTGCAGCGGGTGGACGAACTCCGTCGTCGTCCCGTCGGGCTGGGTAACCAGGTACATCTTCGTGGCCGGCGCCGGGGTGCGGGTGTCCTGGTAGACGTCGAAGACGTAGCCGCGCAGCGAGTCGGGGTCGCCGACGTGGCCCCAGCCCTCGTCCTTGAGCGGCTGCGGAATGGTGGCGCCGTTGCGGTAGACGATCTCGGGAGCGTGGCCGGGCCGCCGCAGCGTCGCGAGGCCCTCGCCGGCGACCCGGGTCTCGGCGATGGTGTGGCCGACCTGCCGCCAGCGCGGTTCGTGCGCGGCGGCGACGCCGGTCGCGTCCGTCGCGGCGAGCAGGGTGGCGGTGGTGAGGACGAGCAGACTTGCCGTCCGCAGTGTGCGCATGTGCGCTCCTCGGAAGTGGAGGCCTTGGCGGCGGCGACGTCATCCTGCCACAGAGCGCGCACTTCCCGGAAAAATCTTGAAGACACCCGTTTGAGCGTCCCGCTCCCCGGGTATCACTTCACCCGATCGTGTGCGCTCAGCCGGCACGACCGGACGCCAGGGAGGCGAAGATGGCCGAGGACGATCTGCTGTCCCAGATGCTGCACGCCTGGCGCGAAGACATCGAAAGCGTGCCGTTTCCCCAGTTCAGCGAGCTGCTGATCCCGCGCCAGCAGACCCGTCCGCGGTGCGGGCCGAGCACGTCTGCCGCCCGCGTGACGAACGCCACGGGGAGAACAGACGCCTGACTGTGGTTTCCTGCGGTGGCCGCATCGACGCGTCCCCGGGAGCCCTCATGACCCGCATCCCTGACCCGCACGACTTCCTCGACCTCGACGCCGGGCTCGCCGAGGAGGAACGCGCCATCCGCGACGCCGTGCGCGCGTACGCGAAGGACCAGCTGCTCGACCACGTCGCCGACTGGTACGAAACGGGCGCCCTCCCCGCCGCGGAACTCGCGAAGGGCTTCGGCTCGCTCGGCCTGCTCGGCATGCACCTGGAGGGCTACGGCTGCGCCGGCACCAGCGCCGTCGCGTACGGCATCGCCTGCCGCGAGCTCGAGGCCGTCGACTCGGGGCTGCGCAGTTTCGTCTCGGTGCAGGGATCGCTGGCGATGTACGCGATCCACAAGTGGGGCAGTGAAGAGCACCGGCAGGAGTGGCTGCCGCGGATGGCGACCGGCGAAGCGCTGGGCTGCTTCGGGCTGACCGAGCCGGACGCGGGCAGCGACCCGGGCTCGATGCGGACGCGGGCGGTGCGGGACGGCGACGACTGGGTGCTGTCCGGCACGAAGATGTGGATCACCAACGGAACCGTCGCCGAAGTCGCGGTCGTTTGGGCCCAGACCGACGACGGCATCCGCGGCTTCGTCGTCCCGACCGCCACGCCGGGCTTCACCGCCAACGAGGTCAAGCACAAGCTGTCGCTGCGCGCGTCGCTGACCGCGGAACTGGTGCTCGACGGCGTCCGGTTGCCCGCGTCGGCGGCGTTCCCCGAGGTCCGCGGGTTGCGCGGGCCGCTGTCCTGCCTCAACGAGGCCCGCTACGGGATCCTGTTCGGCGTCGTCGGCGCGGCGCGCGCGTGCTACGAAGCCGCGTTGGAGTACACGCTCTCGCGGTCGCAGTTCGGCAAGCCGCTGGCCGGGTTCCAGCTGACCCAGCGCAAGCTCGCCGACCTGGTCGTCGAGGTCAACCGCGCCGGGCTGGTGGCGCTGCAGATCGGGCGGCTGAAGGACACCGGCGCCTTGCACCACAACCACGTCAGCTTCGGGAAGATGGCGAACGTCCGGTCGGCGCTGGACGTGGCCCGGACCGCGCGGTCGATGCTGGGCGCCAACGGGATTTCGCTGGAGTACCCGGTGATGCGGCACATGGCGAACCTCGAGACGGTGCTGACGTACGAGGGCACCGAGGAGATGCACGCGCTGTCACTCGGTCAGGCGGTCACGGGGCTGGCGGCGTTCCGCTGATCGGTTTTTGTCGGTGGTGGCCGCTAGCTTCGGCGGCATGACGTTTTCCGAGTACGAAACCGTGGTCGAGCTGCGGCGCTACACTCTGCACCCCGGCCGGCGCGACGAGCTGATCGAGCTGTTCGAGCGCGAGTTCGTGGAGCCGCAGGAGGCGGCGGGCGCGCACTTGTTCGGGCTGTTCCGTTCGCGGGCGTCCCCGGACGAGTTCGTGTGGCTGCGCGGCTTCCGGTCGATGCCCGAGCGCCAGGCGGCACTGGAGGAGTTCTACTTCGGGCCGGTGTGGAAGGAGCACCGCTCGGCGGCGAACGCGACGATGATCGACTCCGAGAACGTGCTGCTGCTGCGCCCGGTCCGCCGCGGCCTGGCTTCGCCACCACCGGGCACGGGGGTGCACGTGACGATTTCGCCGCCCGCTCCCCCGCCCGGGCCGGCGTTCGCGGCGTTCGAGACGGAGCCGTCGGAGAACACGTTCCCGCAGCTGCCGGTCCGCACGGACGGCCCGTTCTCGGTGTCCTTCAGCCGGGTGGCTTCGCCCGGGTCGCTCGAGCTCGTGCCGACTTCGCGGTCACTGATCCGCTGAGAGCAGCTCAGTGAGCCCGTAGGGGTAGAGGATCTTGCGGCCCTCGTGGAACTCGGCGACGTCGACCCACCGCGCGGTGGCGGGGTCGTCGAGGATCTTCATTTCGTCGCGCCGGTAGAAGCCGGCGTCGACGAACTCGGCTTCGTGGAGAAAGGCGATTTCGTGTCCAGGCCGGTTCTGCCAGGTGAAGACGTTCTCGAGCACCCCGATCCGGTTGCCCACCCTGATCTCGGCGCCGAGTTCTTCGGCGAACTCGCGCGCCAGGGCTTCCTTGCTGCTCTCCCCGAATTCGATCCCGCCACCGAGCGGCCGGTAGTAGGTCTCGTCCTTGAAGTCGTCGCGCGCTTCGAAGACGAGCAGCGCGTCGCCGCGCCGGATGATGCCCAACGCGAGCGGCCGGATCCTGAACGCCATGGGCGTCACGGTATCGGTCCGCGGCTCTTCGCGGCACCCGGTCAGTGCCCGAGGAACTCCCTGATCGAAAACCCCAGTGACCCGGCATCCAGCCCATGGGCCAGATCGTGATCCGCGATCCCGCCGTACGTCCGGATCTCGACATCCCGTCGCACGCCCAAGGACCGCAACCGATGCGGGACGTCGGCCAGCGCCTCCGCCACCCACACCGCCGATGTCCCCGCCAAGTACGGCTCCACCACCACGACGGAAGGAGAAGCGGCGAGCACCGCCGACCGCAGACCGGCCGCGTCGAACGGACGGATCGTCGACGCGTACAGCACCGTCACGTCCAGGCCCGCTGTCGCGCGCAGGACACGGTCGAGCACCGGACCCACCGCCACCACGACCCCGGCCCGCCCGGACCGCAGCCGCGTGAAGCCCACGCCCAGGTGCGGCGAAGCGTTTTCCTGCGCCGAAAGCCGCAGGTAGACCCGCCCGTCTCCGGGGACGGACTCCAGCAGCAGCCGCTCGGCCTCGGCCGGGTGGCCCGGCACGTGGACCGTCCAGCCCGGCAGGGAATCGATCAGCGCGACGTCGCTGGGGGACTGGTGGGTGCGCCCTGCCGTCGACATGTCGTACGACGCGCCCCACGACACCAGGACGCCGCCGACGTCCTGGTGCGAAAAGTCCAGCTTGATCTGCTCGAAAGCGCGCTCGACCAGGAACGACGGGAACGTGTGCACGATCGGCCGCAGCCCGGCGAGCGCCAGCCCGGCGCCCGTGCTGACCAGCAGCTGTTCGCGGATCCCGACGTTGATCACCCGGTCCCGGTGCCGCCGCGCGGCGCCGGCGAGCTGCGCGGCCGAGATGTCGGCCAGCACGACCGCGACGTCCGGATCGGCGTCGAGGATCTGTTCGGTGGTGGCGAGGAAGGTTTCCCGCATCGGCAGCATCGGTCACTCCTTCGGTTCGACGACGGCGACCACGGCGAGCGGCCGGCCGGGGTGGTCGGTGGTGAAGGCGTCGTACAGCGCGTCGTGGTCGCGGCCGGACACCGTGCGCGTCTCCCAGCCTTCGACGGCGAACCGGCGGGCGATGCCGTCCGGCCAGCCGCGCGTCGACGACTGGTTGTCGATCACCACCGTGGTCAGGTTTTCGAGGCCTTCGCGCGCCGCGACGACGATCGCCTCGTGGTTCGAGCCCTCGTCCAGCTCGGCGTCGCCGACGAGCGTCACGACCTTTGCGCCCGTCAGCCCGCGGGCGCGCAAGCCGAGCGCGGTGCCGAAGGCGATCGGCAGGCCGTGGCCGAGCGAGCCGCTGGAGATTTCGACGCCGGGGATGCGGCGCCGATCGGGGTGGTAGCCGAGCCGCGACAACGCGTCCGACCACGTCGCCAGTTCCGCCTCGGCGATGAAGCCCTTCGCGGTGAGCACGGCGTAGTACGCCATCGGTCCGTGTCCCTTGGACAGCAGGAACCGGTCGCGGCCGGGCTCGCGGAAGTTCTCGGGCGTGACGTCGAGCACCCGGTCGTAGAGCACCCACAGGACGTCCAATGTGGACTCGGCGGCGGCGCTGTGCTTTTCGTCGCCGGTCATCAGCGAAATCAGCCGGGGCAGATCGGCGTAGCCCGGTTCGGTCACAGTGGTCATGACCCGACGATGCAACCTCGACTAAACTCGAAGTCAAGGATAGCCTGACCAGGTGACCAGGCTCGCTGAACATCTCAGCATCGGACAGGTGGCGGAGCGCAGCGGGGTTCCGCACACGGCTCTGCGGTTCTACGAGGAGAAAGGGCTGATCAGTTCGGAGCGGTCGGCGGGCAACCAGCGTCGCTACCCGCGCTCGGTGCTGCGCCGGATCGCGTTCATCCGCGCCGCGCAACGGGTCGGGCTCTCGCTCGAGGACATCAGCACGGCGCTGGCGACACTGCCGGAGGACCACGCGCCGACGAAGGCGGATTGGGCGCGCCTGTCCCGTGACTGGCAGCACGAGCTCGACGCGCGCATCGACGCCCTGCAACGGCTTCGCGACCGCCTCACCGGCTGCGTCGGCTGCGGCTGCCTGTCTTTGCGCAGCTGCGCGCTCTACAACAACGACGACGAGCTGTCCCGCTTCGGTCCGGGCGCGAGCAAGCTGCGGCCGGCGGTCGAGGGCGGCATCTAAACCGCTTGCGCGCGGGGAGATGCTGGGGAGGCAATGAACGAAAAGGAAATGATCCGCATCTCGAAGCGGCTGTCCCGCCACCTCCGCCACGACCCCGCCGCCCTCGGCCTGACCTTGGCACCCGGCGGCTGGGTTGCGGTCGACGCGCTCGTGCGCGCGCTGTCGATCACCCGCGAAGAGCTCGACGAAGTGGTCGAGAAGAACAACAAGCGCCGCTTCGCTTTCGACGAAACGGGCACACGCATCCGCGCGAACCAAGGCCACAGCGTCACGGTCGACCTGGGCCTGCCGGACGCGACACCCCCGGACGTGCTCTACCACGGAACGGTCGCGAAGTACCTCGACACGATCTACCGCGAGGGCCTGCGCCCGATGAACCGCCACGCGGTCCACCTGTCGGCAACCATCGAAACCGCCCGCACGGTCGGCGCCCGCCGCGGCAAACCGGTGATCCTCCGCATCGACGCCGCCGCAATGTCAGCGGCCGGCCACACATTCCAGATAAGCGCCAACGGAGTCTGGCTGACCGCCTCAGTCCCCCCGCCCTACCTCGGCCACCTCGCCTGACACCGTGTCGCCCCTCCAATCACGCATGATGCCCCTTCAATCACACGAGATCGCCGCCCAATCACGCGAGTCCCGCCCCCAATCACGCAAGTCCCGACCGTGATCACGCGAACCGACCCTCCAGGTACGCGAACCGACCGCCCAGGCACGCGAGTCGACCGCCGAGGTACCCGCAACTCGCGTGACTCGCCGGGTATCTCGCGTGTCCAGCCGGGCATCTCCCGTGACTCGCCGGGCATCTCGCGTGACTAAGCGGGCATCTCGCGCGACCAGCCGCGAAACTCGCGTGGGGTCAGAGGGTCGAGACGGGGGTGAGGGACTTGCGGCGGGGACGGCCGAGGAGGCGGCGGCCCACGTCCAGGAGTTCCGTGCGCAACTCTTCGTCACCCAGGCCGGCCAGGTCCGGGGAACCGCCGGCCATCGCTATGCCCGTGAGGGTGACCAGGGCGTTGACGCGGGCCGTCGTGTCCGGGTCGGGGCCCGACAGGATGCCCAGCATCGCGCGGCCGAAGCCCTCCGTGCCGCCGTGGGCCGACTTCTCGATCGCGCGGGCGATGCCCGGGTCGCTCGAAAACAGCGCCACCAGCGCCCGGTGGCGGATCACCAGGTCGACGAACCCCTCGAGCAGGAGATCCACCTGCGCGCCCCGGCGCTTCAGCGCGGCCGCCCGCCGGACCAGGTCGTCCAGGTCGCGGACGCCCGGCTCCGCCACCGCCTCGGTGATCTCCGCCTTCGTCTTGAAGTGGTAGTACACAGCCGCCTTGGTGATGCCCAGCGCGTCGGCGATCATCTGCAGCGACGTGCCCTCGACCCCGTGTTCGGTGAACAGGCGCAGCGCGGTCTGCAGCAGTCGGGTCCGGGTGTCCTCGGCCGGGCCGGCGGTCATTCTTCCTCCTCATCGAGCCGTCGGAGCCTACGTCACGCCCTGTCGATCGGCAAACCGCCTTACTAGCCGAACGGCAAGTAATAAACCTTGCTGTTCGGCAAGTCACATACTTGCCGATCGGCTTGGAGTTCTCCTTGCCGATCGGCTAGCTTGGAAACGACCCTGTGGAGTGAACCGACCCCGTTCGGGCGAAACGGAGCTGACTCGTGGCGACCTTCCTGTACCGGCTCGGCCGGTTCTCCTTCCGGCGCAGAGCGCTGGTCGCGGCCGTCTGGGCGGCGGTCCTGGTGGCACTCGGCCTGGGCGCGTTGACGCTGTCGAGCCAGCTGTCGAACTCGGTGACCATCCCCGGCACCGAGTCGCAGCGGGCGATCGACCAGCTCACCGAGAAGTTCCCGCAGGCCAACGCGGGGGGCGCCACCGCACGCGTGGTCATCGAGGCTCCGGCGGGGACGACGGTGACCGACGCGAAGGGCAAGGCCGCCGTCGAAGCCCTCGTCGGCCGGCTGAAGACGGCGCCTAAGGTCGCCGCGGTCGTCGACCCGTTCCAGGCGCAGTCGATCTCACCCGATCGGCGCGTCGCGCTCGCTCAGGTCAGTTACGGAGCGAAGGCATACGAGCTCACCGACGAGGACCGTCAGGCGCTGCTGGACACCGCGAACGCCGGACGCGCCGCCGGGTTCACCGTCGAGTTCGGCGGTGACGCCGTGCAGGGCGTGCCCGCGACCGGTGCTACCGAAGGCCTGGGCGTCGCCGTCGCCGCCGTCGTGCTGATCATCACCTTCGGCTCGCTGGTCGCCGCCGGAATCCCGCTGCTCACCGCGCTGATCGGCGTCGGCACCGGGATGGCGGGCATCTTCCTCGCCTCCGGGTTCCTCGAGCTGAACTCGAACACGCCGGTCCTGGCGCTGATGATCGGCCTGGCCGTCGGCATCGACTACGCGCTGTTCATCGTCTCGCGCTACCGCCACGAACTCGGCATCGGCCGCGATCCCGAAGAAGCCGCCGGCCGTGCCGCGGGCACCGCCGGGTCCGCCGTGGTCTTCGCCGGCCTCACCGTCATCATCGCGCTGGCCGGCCTCACCGTGATCGGCATCCCGTTCCTCGGCCAGATGGGCGTCGCCGCGGCCGTCACCGTCGCGATCGCCGTGCTCATCGCCCTGACGCTGCTGCCCGCGATCCTCGGCTTCGCCGGCGCCCGGGTCGCCGGTGGCCGCATCCGGCTGCGCCGCAAGCCGGTCGAAACGACGCACGGCGAACGCTGGGCGCGGTTCGTCGGCCGGCACCGCATCCCGGTGCTGCTGGTCGCGCTGGCCGGGATGGCCGTCGTCGCGCTGCCCGCGCTGAGCATGCAGCTCGGCCTGCCCAACGACAGCACCGCGGCGCCGGAGTCGACGCAGCGCAAAGCGTACGAAATCGCCAGCCGCAGCTTCGGCGAAGGCTCGAACGGGCCGCTGCTGGTCGTCGTCGACATCTCCGGCAGCGCCAACCGCCAGGCCGCGCTCGGTCAGGCCGCGGCCGGCATCCAGAAGCTGCCCGACGTCGCCGCCGTCACGCCGCCGAGGCTCAACCAGGCCGGCGACACGGCGTTGCTCACGGTGATCCCGAAGAGCGGTCCGAGCAGCACGCAGACCGAGGACCTGGTGGCCGCGATCCGCGCCGAATCCGCCGGCCTGGACGCCAAGCTGGCCGTGACCGGCCAGACCGCGGCGAACATCGACGTCTCGGAGAAGCTGTCGGACGCGATGCTGCCGTACCTGGCGCTGATCGTCGGGCTGGCGTTCGTGCTGCTGATGCTGGTGTTCCGCTCGGTGGTGGTGCCGCTGAAGGCGACGATCGGCTTCCTCGGCTCGGTCGCGGCGACGTTCGGCGCGGTGGTCGCGGTGTTCCAGTGGGGCTGGCTGACGGACCTGCTCGGCGTCGAGTCGACCGGGCCGATCATGAGCATGCTGCCGATCCTGCTGATCGGCGTGCTGTTCGGGCTGGCGATGGACTACCAGGTGTTCCTGGTGACGCGGATGCGCGAGGAGCACGTCCACGGCGCGGAGCCGCAGGAAGCGATGGTCACCGGCTTCCGCCACGGCGCCCGGGTGGTCGTCGCGGCGGCGCTGATCATGATCAGCGTGTTCGCCGGCTTCATCCTGGCGGAGTCGTCGCTGATCCAGTCGATCGGCTTCGCGCTGGCGTTCGGTGTGCTGGTGGACGCGTTCGTGGTCCGGATGACCCTGGTCCCCGCCGTGATGTCGCTGCTGGGCCGCAGCGCGTGGTGGCTGCCGAAGTGGCTGGACCGGATCCTGCCGGACGTGGACGTCGAGGGCGAAAAGCTCACGAAGCACCTCGACGAGCCCGAGGAGCGCGAACTGGTCGGCGCGAACCGCTGACCCTGGTTGTCCACAACCTTGCGGGGTTGTGGACAACCAGGCTTCGACCAGGGGTTTTGTCGGGCCCCACCGATAGACTGGACGTGGGACGCCCCCCGGGAGGGTGGGGGTGTGTCATTGCGGGCAGGCACGGCTCCAACAGCACGCCGACGGCCGAACTTGCACCCCACCCAGACCTCCTCACCGCCCCGATCCGAAGCCAGAACACGGACGGTATCGCCAGCTCAAGGCACGCTTTCCCGCCTTGAGCTGACACCACAGGCCGTTGTGACAATCCCAGCTTCGATGTGGTGGGCACCGAACCTAGACGGCCCGAACCCTGGACGGCCCTACCCGCCTCCGGGAGCAGAGCTCTTGCAAAGTCGGAGCGCCCCTTTTCAGGTGCCTCATCGGCCAGATCGGCACGCTGACGGCCGGACTTGCACCCCACCCAGACCTCCCCCACCGCCCCGATCCGAAGCCAGAACACGGACGGTGGTGCCGGGTCAAGGCACGCTTTCCCGCCTTGACGCGGTACCACCGGCCGTAGTGACAATCCCGGCATCGGGGTGGTGGGCACCGCACATACTCGGCCGAGACAGCCCGGCACCAGCTGCGCCTTCAGGCGGAGGCTCGCTTTCACCACAGAGCACCGCAGCAACAATCGACTCCTTCCCCGGCAGCACAAGGACCGCCCGGGAGGGTGGAGGCAGGCTCAGCCGCCCAACTTGATCGCCCGACGCACGTCGTCGACATACGCCTCCGGCTGCTCCCAAGCCGCGAAGTGCCCTCCGGCCGCGTGCTCCACGTACTCGCGGACATTCAGGAACACCTCGGCGTAGCTCCGCGGCTCCGGTTTGGTGTCGCGCAGGAACACCGACAGCACAGTCGGCACCTCGACCCGGGCGGGGAGGGCCGCCGGTTCGGTGTACGTGGCGAACGACGTGCCGATCGCGCCGGTGACCCAGTAGGCCGTTACCCAGGTGAGCAGCTCGTCCGTGGTGAACGCCCCCTCGTCGGACCAGGACTCGAGTTTCTCGACGATCCACGCCGCCAGGCCGGCGGGTGAGTCGCCGAGGGCGACGGAAAGGGTGTTCGGCCGCGTCGACTGCTCCGCGATGTACCCGCCCTCAGCCCGGAACCACTGCCCCGCCCGGGCGACGTATGCCGCCGCCTCCGGGGCGAGGTCCGCCGTGAGCGTGCGCTGGGGGGCGACGTTCGTCAGGTGCAGGGCGGTCACCCGGTCGGGGTGTTCGGCCGCGAGGATCTCCGCGACCGTGCCGCCCACGTCGCCGCCGGACACCGTGTAGCGCGCGTAACCGAGCTCGGCCAGAGCAGCCGCGATGACTCCGGCGATCCGGGCGGCCGACATCCCGGGCGCAGTCAGCGGAGCCGCGAACGGGAAGCCCGGCAGCGCGGGCACCACCACGTGCGTGTCCGCGAGTAGCGGCAGTACGCGCTCGAACCGCAGCACCGAGTCCGGCCAGCCGTGCAGCAGCACGACCGCCGGCGCGCTCGGATCCGCGGACCGCTGGTGGATGACCCGCAGGTCGACACCGTCCGCCTGGACCGTCTCCCAGGGGTACCCCGCGATGCGGCGCTCGTGCACTTCCCAGTCGTATCCGTCCGCCCAGCGCTCGAGGAGCGCGTCGAGGCGGGTGCCGCCGATGCCGCGCGTGCCGTCTTCACTCCACGGGGTCGTGACCCGCCGCGTCCGCCGGAGCCGGGCGCGTGTCTCGTCGTCCATGTGTATCAGCGTACACATCAATGTGTATGCTCGTACACATGAATGCGCGCGATGCGGCCGCCACCCGGCAGCGGATCCTCGAGCACGCCCGGCGCCACTTCGCCCGGCACGGCTACACGGCGGTCACGGTCAAAGGCGTGGCCGACGCCGCGGGCGTGTCACCCAACCTCATCACGCGCTACTTCGGCGGCAAGGACGGCCTGTTCCTGGCCGCGACCCGCGTGGAGATCCCCGTCGCGGACTCCTTCGACGGCGACCGCGCCACGCTGGGGGCCCGCCTCGCGGCGAACATCGTCCGGCGCTGGTCCGCTGCCCCGGGGGAGGATCCGCTCCTGGTGCTGCAGCGTGCGTCCGGTGAGCGCCCGGAGGCGGCGGAGGCGCTGGCCGCGTTCCTCGACACCAACTCGCTGGAACCGCTGCACCGCTTCCTGCGCGACAGCGGCCTCGACGACGCGGACGCCCGCAACCGGGCCGCCGCGATCGACGCCTTCGTGCTCGGCGTCTCGACACGCCGCCGGGTGCTGCGTTCCGAGCTCGGCGATCCCGCCGAACTCGAGGCGTGGCTGGGAGCCACCATCCAGCGGCTGGCCGACGGCTGAACGGCTAGCTCGACAACCAGAAGATCGCGCCGCCGATGGCCAGCACCGCGGCGATGCCCAGCACCACCGCCAGGAACTTCGCCGTCTTCCAGGTCGACCAGACGCCGCCCACCAGGAAACCACCCAAGGCGAGCAGGAGGACGCCGACCACACCACTGTTCACGCCGGTTAGGGTGCCACATGCCCCTGGAACTGATCGTGCTGGGCAGCGCGAGCCCCTATCCGCGCCCCGGTGAGCCGTGTTCCGGCTACCTGGTGCGTGGCGGCGGCGCGACCGTCTGGCTCGATGCGGGACCCGGCACCCTCGCCGCGCTGCAGCACCACACGGCGCTCACCGAGGTCGACGCCGTGTGGGTCTCCCACCTGCACGCCGACCACGTCGCCGATCTGCTGCCCGCCGTCTACGCGCTGCTCTTCGCCGATCTCCGGCCCGCGAAGCCGATGCCCCTCTACGGCCCTCCCGGCATCGGGAAGCGGATCGGGGACTTCCTCGGCAACACCGGGCCCGCGCCGATCGAGCAGGCCTTCACCGTTCACGAGCTGCAGGACGGGCACTTCGCCGAAGTCAACGGCCTGACGCTGGCGACCTCGGCGGTCGAGCACGGCTTCCCGGCCTTCGGCGTGCGGGTGACCGACGGCGACCGGGTGCTGGCCTACTCCGGCGACACCGGCCCCTGCGCCGCACTCGACCGCCTGGCCGGTGGTGCGGACCTGTTCCTCTGCGAAGCCGATGGGCCGCAATCCTCGCCGGTCCACCTGACGCCGGAAGACGCCGCACGGGCGGCACACGGCTCCGGACGGCTAGTCCTCACCCACGTCGGGCCGTTCCTCACCCGCGAACACGCGGCCAAGCGGGCGACCGCGGTCCGCGAGGGACCGATCGACGTCGCCACGCCGGGCCGCGTGTTCCCGGTCTAGAGCACGCCCTTCGTCGACGGGATACCGCCCGCGCGCGGGTCCGGCTCCGTGGCCGCCCGCAACGCCCGGGCCACCGCCTTGTACTCCGCCTCCGCGATGTGGTGCGGGTCGCGGCCGTGGATCACCCTTACGTGCAACGCGATCTGGGCGTGGAACGCCAGCGAGTCGAACACGTGGCGGGTCAGCACGAACGGGTAGTTGTTCCCGATGGTGAACGTGTTGAACTGCTCCGGCTCGCCCACGTGAACGCAGTACGGCCGGCCCGAGACGTCGATGGCCGCGTGGGCCAGGGTTTCGTCCATCGGGATCCAGGCGTCGCCGAAGCGGCGGATGCCGCTCTTGTCGCCCAGGGCCTGGCGGATCGCCTGGCCCAGCACGATCGCCGTGTCCTCGACCGTGTGGTGGGCGTCGATGTGGACGTCGCCGGTGGCCTCGACCTTGAGGTCCAGGGAACCGTGGACGCCGAACGCCGTCAGCATGTGGTCGTAGAACGGGACGCCGGTCGAGATGTCGACCTCGCCGGTCCCGTCGAGGTCCAGCTGCACGGAGATCGAGGACTCCTTGGTGGTCCGTTCGACCTTGCCGATGCGGGTCATCGGGATACTTCCTTACTCGCCTCGAGGAAGGCGTCGTTCTCTTCCGGGGTGCCGATGCTGACGCGCAGGTGACCGGGGATGCCCGGGTCGCGGATCAGCACCCCGCGCTCCAAATAGGACTTCCAGGCCGCCGCCGGGGACGCGAACCGTCCGAAGAGGACGAAGTTCGAGTCGCTCGGCACCGGGTCGTAACCCAGGGCCGCCAGCGCCTCCACGACGCGGTCGCGCTCCGCGGCGAGCTTGTGCACACTGTCCAAAGTGGCGTCCGCGTGCTGCAGGGCCGCCCGCGCCGCCGCCTGGGTCAGGCGCGAGAGGTGGTACGGCAGGCGCACCAGCTGCAGGGCATCGACCACCGCGGGCGCCGCCGCCAGGTAGCCGAGCCGGCCGCCCGCGAAGGCGAACGCCTTGCTCATCGTCCGCGAGACGATCAACGACGACGGGTAGTCCGCCAGCAGCGAAACCGCGCTCGGCTGGGACGAGAACTCCGCGTACGCCTCGTCGACGACCACCATCCCGGTGGCCGCATCGAGCAACGCACGCAGCTCGGGAAGCGGGATCGAGCCGCCCGTCGGGTTGTTCGGGCTCGTGACGAACACGACGTCCGGCCGCTTCGAGCGGACAAGAGCAGCCGCCGCGGCCGTGTCGAGCGTGAAGTCCTCGCGGCGCGGCGCCGGGACCCACTCGGTGCGGGTGCCGGACGCGATGATCGGGTGCATCGAGTAGGACGGCTCGAACCCCAGCGCGCTGCGCCCGGGACCGCCGAACGCCTGCAGGATCTGCTGCAGCACCTCGTTGGACCCGTTCGCGGCCCAGACGTTCGCCTCCGACAACACCACTCGCGTCGACACGCTCAGGTAGTCGGCCAGGTCCTGGCGCAGCGCCAACGCGTCCCGGTCCGGGTAGCGGTGCAGCTCGGCCGCCTCCGCACGGACCGCCTCCGCCACGTCCGCGACCAGTTCAGGGGGCGGCGGGTACGGGTTCTCGTTCGTGTTGAGCCGGACCGGGACGTCCAGCTGCGGCGCACCGTAGGGCGACTTGCCGCGCAGGTCGTCGCGCAGCGGCAGCTGGTCCAGGGTGACTTCTGCGCCGATCGTCATCGGACGGAACCTCCGAAGCGGGCGGCGACGGCCTCGCCGTGCGCGGGCAGGTCCTCGGCGTCGGCCAGCGCGACGACGCGGCCGGCGACCTCGCGCAGCGCGTCCTCGGTGTAGTCCACGACGTGGATGCCCTTGAGGAAGCTCTGCACCGACAGGCCCGAGGAGTGGCGGGCGAACCCGCCGGTGGGCAGCACGTGGTTGGACCCGGCGCAGTAGTCGCCGAGCGACACCGGGGCGTACGCGCCGACGAAGATCGCGCCCGCGTTGCGGACCCGGGCCGCCACCGAACCCGCGTCCGCCGTCTGGATCTCCAGGTGCTCGGCGGCGTAGGCGTCGACGACGCGCAGGCCGTCGTCCACTGTGGACACCAGGATGATACCGGACTGCTTGCCGCCCAGCGCTTCGGCGACCCGGGAACTGTGCTTGGTCGCGGCGACGCGGTTGAGCAGTTCCTTGTCGACGGCGTCGGCCAGCTCCACCGACGTCGTGACCAGGACGCTCGCCGCGAGGGGGTCGTGCTCGGCCTGGCTGATCAGGTCGGCGGCGACGTGCACCGGGTCGGCCGTTTCGTCGGCGAGGACGGCGATCTCGGTGGGTCCGGCCTCGGCGTCGATGCCGATCAGGCCGCGCAGGAGGCGCTTGGCCGCGGTGAGGTAGATGTTGCCGGGGCCGGTGACGATGTCGACCGGGGCCAGCTCGGCGCCGTCGGTGTCCGTGCCGCCGTACGCCAGCAGCGCGACGGCCTGCGCGCCGCCGGCCGCCCACACCTCGTCGACGCCGAGGAGCTCGGCCGCGGCGAGGATGGTCGGGTGCGGCAACCCGCCGAACGCGGCCTGCGGCGGCGAGCAGACGACCAGCGAGCCGACGCCGGCGATCTGCGCCGGGACGACGTTCATCACGACGGTCGAGGGGTACACGGCCAGCCCGCCCGGGGCGTACAGCCCGACGCGCTCGACCGGCACCCACTTCTCGGTGACCGTGCCGCCCTCGACGACCGTGGTCGTGACGTCGGTGCGGCGCTGCTCGGCGTGCACCTTCCGGGCGCGGGTGATCGACTCCTCCAGCGCCGCGCGCACGGCCGGGTCGAGCTCCCGCAGCGCCTGGGTCAGCGAAGCGCGCGGCACGCGGACGGCGTCCGGGCGGACCTTGTCGAACTTTTCGGTGTACTCGAGGACGGCTTCGACACCGCGGTCACGGACCGCCTCGACCACCGGGCGCACGTGGTGCAGCGCCGCGTCCACGTCGTATTCGGCGCGGGGCAGCGTGGCGCGCAGTTCGGCGGCGGTCGGGACCTGCCCACGCAGGTCGGTGCGGTTCAACATGTCCACCAGGGTACGAGGTCACGTCCAGCACCTTTTCAGCGATACTCCCCGGTGACGGCCGATCCCAGCATGCAGGAGGCAGCGGTGGCGCGAATCGCGTTGTGCCAGGTCAACTCGGGTGACGATCCGGAGGCGAACCTGAAGCTCGTTCGCGAAGGCGTCGAAGCCGCGGTGGCGGACGGCGCCCGGATCGTCGTGTTCCCCGAAGCGACCATGGCCCGCTTCGGACGGCCACTGGAACCGGTCGCGGAGCCCCTCGACGGCCCGTGGGCGTCGGCGGTGGCCGCGGTGGCCGCCGAGTACGACGTGGTCGTCGTCGCCGGGATGTTCACGCCGGCCGACGAGGGCCGGGTGCGCAACACGCTCCTGATCACCGGCGGCGGGCACCACCGCGGCTACGACAAGATCCACCTCTACGACGCCTTCGGGTTCGCCGAGTCGGACACGGTGGCGCCGGGCACCGCGCCGCTGACGTTCGAACTCGACGGCATCGTCTACGGCGTCGCGACCTGCTACGACGTGCGGTTCCCGGAGCTGTTCCGCGCGCTGGCCGACGACGGCGCCGACGTCGTCCTGCTGCCGGCGTCCTGGGGCGCGGGCGAGGGAAAGCGCGAGCAGTGGGAGGTGCTGGTGCGGGCGCGGGCCCTGGATTCGGGCTGCTGGGTGCTGGCCTGCGGCCAGGCCGACCCCGCCGCGACGGGCGTCACGGTGAACCCGAAGGCGCCGACGGGGATCGGGTACTCGCTGGTCGCGGACGGTTTCGGCCGGGTGCACGCCGCCGCCGGCGCGAGCCAGGAGACGCTCCTGGCCGACGTGGACCCGGCGATCGCCGCCCAGGCCCGCACGGCCACCGGCGCCCTCGCCAACCGCCGCCTCTGAATCCGGAACTCGCGTGATCCGGCCCGTCACCGGCGTGATTGAAGCCGGATCTCGCGAGTTACGGCTAGCGGAGGAGGCCTTCGCGGATGGCGACGCGGACGAAGCCCGCGCGGCGGCGTTCACCGGTTTTGTCGCGGATGCGGTCCAGGTAGGACCGGACCGTGCGGACGCTGATGTTGAGGATCTCCGCCACGTCGACGTCCCGCTCCCCCGCCGCCACCAGGCGGAGGACCTGCTTCTCCCGCTCGGACAGCACGATCTTCGGGCCCGCGTGCCGCTCTTCGCTGTCCTGGATGATCATTCCGGCCAGCGTCGGGGACACGTACGCGTTGTCGTCGGCGATGGTGCGGATCGCGCGCAGGAGCTCGTCGCCGTCGACGTCCTTGGACAGGAAGCCCTTCGCGCCCGCCTGCATCGCGCCGAGCACCTCCGGCTGTTCCGCGTGCGCGGACACCACCAGCACCTTGTGCCCCATCTGCCCCACTTCCAGGACCGCGGCCGCGTCCTGGACGCCGCGCAGCTTGAGGTCCAGGACGACGACACTGCCCGCCGGCTGCTCCTGGACGGCGAACCGGGCCACCGAGTCGGCGACCGCGCCGAGCTCGATGTCCGGCGCCTCGGTCAGCACGCGGCTCAGCGCGTACCGGTAGAGCGGGTGGTCCTCGATCACCCCGACCGGGATGCGCCGCGCGGAGTCGCTCATTTGCGGCCGCCGCGCCGGGGGCCGGCCTCGCCGATCAGACCGCGCCGGATGGCCTCCTTGACCAGGCCCGGCCGCCGCCGCTCGCCCGTCTTGTCGCGGATGCGGTCGAGGTAGCCGCGGACCGTCCGGACGCCGATGCCGAGGATCAGCGCGATGTCGACGTCCCGCTCCCCCGCCGCCACCAGCCGCAGCACCTGTTCCTCGCGCGGGGACAGCTCGGCTTCGGCCGACACGGCCGGGCGGTCGGCGTTGTCCTTCATGATCATCCCGGCGACCACCGCCGAGACGTACGCGCCGCCGCCGGCGACCGTCTTGATCGCGATCAGCAGCTCGTCGGCGTCGACGTCCTTCGACAGGAACCCGCGCGCCCCCGCCGCGATCGCGCCGAGCACGACCTCCGGTTCCGCCTGCGCGGAGACCACGAGCACGTGGTGCCCGAGCTCGCACACCTCCAGCACGGCCGCCGCCCCCGCGACACCCGGCAGGCCCAGGTCGAGCAGGACCACGCTGCCCGGCGGCTGCCGGTGCACGTGGAACCGGGCGACCGAATCGACGACCGCGCCGAGCTCGACGAAGTCGGCTTCGGCCAGCACGCGTTCGACGGAGACGCGGTACAGCGGGTGGTCTTCGATGACCGCGACCCGGACCCGCCCCTGGTCCAGTTCACCCTCGGTCGGACGCTCTTCTGTCATGTGCACGACTTTCACCCCGTTCCACCCGACGGAGCCGGCCGCCCGGCCGTGGCCGGGTCCAGCGCGGGGCCCGTCGGCACCAATGCCAGCAAACTACCTGTGACCGGCGGTTTGGCGACGCCTCCGTAGCCGAGCGAGGCCAAGGCCTGCGCGGTCACCACCGGGTACTTCCGGCCCGTGTCGGTCACCAGGTACGCGGTGACCGAACCGGCTTCGACGACGACGGCTCCCCCCGAGGGAGGCACGAACACCTCGTCCGCCACCCTTGCTTCGGTCCGGGTGGCGACCTGGATGGCTTTGGCCCCAACGGGAAGCGGGAATTCGGCCGAAACGAGCAACCGGCTGCCCTGAACGCACAGCGCCACGGAGTTCCCGGTGATCGGCGCCTTGCCGGGGATGCGGTCGGGGTAGGCGGCCGGATCGGCGCCGCCGGCCCGCGGCGCGGCGGCCTTCGCGACCGCGGCGACGTCGGCCGCCCGCACGTCGACCGGCTTCGGCGTCCCTTCGTACGCGCGCGCGTTCGCCTCCGTGGTGACCAGCAGGCTCGCCTCGGTCTGCCCGACCGGCTCGAGGCCGTCCCGGCGCACGAGGTAGTACGACGTGGCGGCGCCCGGCGCGGCCATCGCGTCGACCACGGCGAGGACCTGGCCGACGCGGGTGTCCCGGCCGCCCACTCGCGGGCCGCGGTCGCCGGCGCCGTCGACGGGCAACGCCGTCAGGTCGCGGCCGGCGGGGACGGTGTCGATCCACCGCGAGGACACCGCGATCGTCGGGTAGCTGTCGAACTGCAGCGCGGTCGCGGCCTCGTCGCTCAGTTTGTAGCGCCGCCCGCCGGCGAGCAGGAACCGCTCCCCCTGCGGCAACCGCACGATCACGCCCTGGTCCCGCGGCAGCTCGACGCCGGACGCGGGCGCGGCCAGCAGCACGGCAGTGCGCGGCTCGGCCGACGCGGGCGCGTCCTGGGTGGTCCGGCTGCAGCTCGTCCAGGGCACGGTCACGAGCGCGTTCGACGACGGCAGCGAGTCGGGTGCGCCGGGGATGCCGATCTGGGTGCCGCGCCCGGCCTTGCCGAGGTTCTCCGGCGAGACGGACACGGTCGCATCGCCGTTGCCGCCGGCCAGCAGCCGCGCGGACGCGTAGTTGAGCACCGGGTGCAGCACGCCGTCGGCGCCGAGCACGAACCGCGCGCCGGTGCCCTCCTCGACGATCACCTTGCCGCCGGCCAGCCAGTCCTTGCCGCCGGAGGGGTTCAGCAACCCGATGATGCCGAAGACGGCGGTGACCAACAGGGCGGCCACGACGCCGAGCACGGTGCCCAGCACGAGCCGCCGGCTGGGCGAGACGGGGTGGTTGGCGTCGGCGGCGACGAGCGCGGAAACGAGCCTGCGGCGGAGGAACTGGTACGCCTGGATCTGGTCCCGCTGCGTCCACACGCTGCTGTGCCCCCGGCTGTGTGCGTCGTCCTCCCGAGCAGTCGATGCTAGGCACCGGACCAGGGGGCGGCGAGGGTAATTTTTACGCCCACGCGGTATCCGGGCAGGCAGTAGCGTCGAGGGCCGGGGAAAGGGGAACCCGTGTCCGTCGATACCGCCGCCGTCCACCTGACACCGTCCCGGCCCGCGTCCACGCCGCTGCCGTGGCTGCTGCCGATCCGCCCGCTGCAGGCGGCGCTGTGGGAGCTCGCGGCGATCGCCGTGCTGCTCGCGTGGCTCGTCGACGGGGTCACGCAGCCGGTGCGGCTCGGTGCCAGCGTCGGTGCGGGCCTGGTGGTGCTGCTGACGTCGGTGCGCTTCGCCGGCCGGCACCCGGCGGGCTGGCTGGTGACGTGGACGGCGTTCCGGTTGCGCCGCCACGACACCCGCCGCGAAGGCCCGGATCCCCTGCTGCGCGTGGCCGGGCCGGTGAAGGTGCGCCAGCACGTCGACCGGGCGGGCAACCGGTTCGGCGTCGCGGAGATCGACGGCGGCTGGAGTGCGCTGGTCCGCCTCATGCCGGGTCCGGGAGCACCGGGACCGCTGGTCGAGGCCCTGCGCTCGGCGTACCGGCGGGCGGACATCCCGCTGGCGTCGGCCCAGCTGCTGACGTGGGCGATTCCCCGGGGCGACCAGGTGCTCCGGGTGCGCTGGCTGGCGGTGCGCTACCGGCCGGACCTCGCACCGGTCGCGGCCCTGGCCCGCGGCGGCGGCGAGCTGGGAGCGCTGCGGAGCACGGCGTCGGCGGCGCTGAGCCTGATGGGTGCGCTGGCCGAGGCCGGGTACCAGAGCACGGTTCTGGAAGCCGGGGAACTGGCGAAGGAGCTGCGGGTGGCTTTGGGGGTCCAGGGGCCGGCGTCCGGGGCACCGGACCGCTGGAAGTCGTGGGTCTGGGGCGATTCCACGCAGGCCTGCTTCACGCCGCGGTCGCCGAGGGTGCTGGACCTGGCGGTGCCCGGAGCGGCGTTCACGGCGACGTCGTACACGCTGACGAAAACGCCGGGCGGCAAGGAAAAGGCGGAGGTGACGATCCGCGTGGGCGCGCGCCCGGGTGCCCCGGTTCCCGTGCCGCCCGCGGTGGTCCCGTTGCACGGGCGGCACGGGGCCGGGGTGCGCCGCACCCTCCCCCTCGCGCTCGACGGCTGACTCAGTTCACGACGAACGTCCTGATGCTGCGGGCCGGCAGCTGAGCGTTGAAGGCTCCGTTGGAGATGGTGACGCTGGTGGAGGGCGCGAGGTTCGCGCTCTGGCTGGTCAACCAGGTCTGCGCCGTCGCGGACCCGGTGTCCCGGATCGTGAACGCGAGGTCGGCCGCCGCGGTGTTCTTGTTGATGGCGACGATGACGACCCGGGAACCGCTCTTGTACGCCGAGACGTAGACGTTCGCCTGCGGGTTCGCGGTCGCGGTGATCCGCTGGTACCCGGGGCGGACCCACTTCGCGAAGTGCGCCATGCAGGCGCCGCGCTTGCTGATCTGGCCGTCCTCGCGCATCGGCCCGTACGAGCGGCGGATGTACCACCACACGTAGGTCTGGAACCGGCCGTCCACCAGCGCGCGGTGGATGTGCTCGCCCACGTCGAGCGCCTGCGGCCAGAGGTCGGCCGAGTCGGTGCTGTTGGGGTAGTAGACCTCGGTCATCCACAGCTCCTTGCCGGCGCCCTTCTGCTGGAAGAGCGGGTAGGGCAGGTTCGCGAACGAGGTGCCGTAGAGGTGCGTGCCGATGATGTCCACGTTCGCCAGGGCGGTGGCGTCGTTCAGGATCGGATCGGACATGGTCTTGCGGTACTGGAACGACTCGGGCGCGATGACCCGGGTGGTGAGCGAGCCGGCGTTCTCGCGCAGGAACTTGACGATCTCGGCGGCGGTCCAGGCCGTCCACCCCGACGCGTAGTCCGGCTCGTTCTGGACCGAGATCCCGTACAGGTTCACGCCGTTGTTCGCCATGAACGCGGTGAAGTCGTTGAGGTGCTGCGCATAGGCGCCGTAGGAGCCGTACTTCAGCCGCTTGCCCCCGGAAAAGCTTTCGGTCATCGAGGCGGGCGGGTTCCACGGCGAGGCGATGACCTTGGCCCCGAGTTCACTCGCCCGCCGGGCCGTGGCGACCTCGCGGCTCCAGTTGTTGCGGTCCTCGTGCACGGGGATGCGCAGCACGGTGAAGCCCAGCTGGCCGGTGCCGTTGCCGAACGCCGTCTCGCGCTGGGCGGCGGTGAGGTCGCTGATCCACACGGTGTGGTTCATCCCGCCGAAGCCGAGGATCGTCTGCTGCACGTTCGCCGGTTCGACGGCCACCGCGGTGGCCGCCGCGGCCGGGGTGGCCACCGCCAGCACCGGCAGCGCGGCGCCCGCCGCCAGCACGGTCCGCCGGCGCAGCAGCGGCGAACCCTCGATCTCGGAGCGGTTTCGACTCGATGACATGGCATCTCCCTGGAATCGACTGCACGAGCAGTCTGGGAGCGCTCCCACGTCAGTCTTAACAGCGACCGTGCGCCACCGTCAACCCCGGACGGCTTCGTACACCCCCGCGATCATCGCCACGACCGGCACCAGCGACAGCAGCACCAGGAACTCCGTCACGTCCAGCAGCCGCGACCAGTAGGGCGAACGCAGCCCGCGCGCCACCCGGGTCGCGTACACCAGGCAGACCACCGCCGCCAGGACGACCGCGCAGCCCGCCGCGAAGATCGCCGTGCGGTGACCCGAAGCCACCAGCCACACCCCGGCGCACACCAGTGTCGGGACGCCGAAACCGACCAGGACCAGCCGCTGCGCGCGGCCCGCGTACGACCGCGAGCGCAGGATCCACGCCACACCCAGCAAGGCGGCCAGGCCCGCTTCCCAGGGCCCGCCCGAAGAAAGCACGACCGAAGCCGCCAGCACGACCAGGCCGAGGGCCACCAGCAACCCCGTCAGCACCGCCTGGGCGCGGGACGTCCGGCCGATCATTTCCGTGCCCAGCGACGGCTGTTCGTCCGCGCGGAACGCCTCCATGTCGTCCGGGACGCGCGGCAGCGGCAGCCGCGCCAGGCGCAACGCCAGCATCGGGGCCACCGCCGCCAGCGCGGTGCACAGCACCGCCACCACCGCCGCGGCCGACACCGCGGAGACCCCGGCCAGCAGCACCACGCCGGTCGTCAGCGCACCGAACCCCGCCGCGCCGGTGATCGCCACGAACCACGGCAGGCGATCCGCCACCGAGACCGCCGCCAGGACGCCGTACACCGTCACCGCCGCGAAGCCCGCGGCGAGGGGCCCCGCCGACAGCGAGAACAGCGGATGCGGTGGCAGCACCGACATCCCGGCCAGCAAGGCCACGCCGACACCGGCCAGAGAGCCCGCCGCACCCGCCTCGGCGTCGCCGTAAGCGCGGCTCAGCGCGCCGCCGCCGAGCAGCAGCACCAACGCCAGCAGCCCGGTCCCGATCGGCGCCAGGACGCTGCCCGACGCCGCCGCCTGCACCAGCAGGCCACCGGCCAGGAGCAGGACCACCGCGGCCAGCAGGCCGGACCGCCGGGCCACCGACGGGCCCCAGCCGCCGTCGGCATCGGCGACGCTGGCGATCGAGTCGACGACGTCGTCGAACAGCAGCGGACCCCGCGGGCGCTCCCGCGGGGTCAGGTGCAGCACTTCGCCGTCCCGGATCTGGGCCGCCGCGACGCTCAGGCCCAGCGCCAGCGGCGCGCCGCCCAGCCGCGAAAGCACCCAGCCCGGGTGCTCGGCCGACGCCTGCCCGGACGCCCCGGCCAGCCGGACCAGCTGCGGGACCAGCTCGGCGAACGTCGACTGCTGCGGCAGGGCGACGTCGACGCGGGCCCGCGGCGTGACCACCGTGACCCGCCGGGTCGTCCCGGTCAAGGATGCGGTCATCACACGTCTTTCGCGGCCGCGATCACCGGGGCGAACTTCGCGGAAGAGGCCTCGGCGAGCTTCTGCAGCCCGGCGTTCACCGCCTCCAGGACGATCTCCGAGAGGTTGCGGGCGTCGTACTCGCGGATCGCGCGGGGGTCGATGTCGATCGAGGTGAAGCGGCCGTCGCCGCGGAGGGTGACGGTGACCTCGTTCTGCCGCGAGTGCGCCTTGATCTCCATCGCCTCGACCGTGCGCTGGATCCGCTGGACTTCCTCGGTCTGCTTGCGCACCTGCGAGAGGAGTTCGTCCATGTCGGGCACCGCGTACGGATCGGTCACTGTGCTTTCCCTTCGTGCTGGCGGACGTGGACGCCGGCCACGAACCGCTGGAAACCGGGTGAGAGCCGCCGGGCGGTCGCGGGCGCGGCCGTGCAGGCGAGCTCGAGCACGAGACGCTCCGCCGGCGTGGCGCCGGGGACCGTCAGGTGCACCTGGGTCTGGATCAGCTCGGTGCCTTCGCCGGTGCGCAGCCGCAGCAGCTGCATGACGGCGGGCGCGGCCGCGTCGCCGACGTCGCGGCGGCTCAGCACGTCGAGCCCGGCCAGCGTCCGCGAAAGGCGTTCGACGGCTTCGGCGGCGATGGCGTCGATCGTCGCGTCGTCGGGCCGCTGCTGGACGCTCACGGTGATGTTCGGGACGAACTCGCCCGGTGCGGCGGCGTGCACGGCGACGAACACCGCACCGGAGTCGCCCGGGTCGACGGCGGTCCAGCCGTCCGGGATGACGAGGTCGAGGGGAAGCGTCATCACAGCCCCACGTACGTGACGGCGTCGTCCCAAGCGGCACCCACGGCGTCGGCCGCGTCCGAGGCCGCGTGGCTGACGGCGTCGACCGCCGCGCCGCCGTACTCGCCGATCGTGTGGCCGAGCTTCGGCAGGTCGATGTCGATCTTCGCGCCGACCCCGAGGCCGAGCCCGAGCGCCGCGCCCGCCTTGAAGTTCACCTTGAGGTGCCCGGCGTCGTAGACGGCCTGGGCGTCGAGCTGCGCGCCGAGGCCGTACTGCAGCGTGCCGTTCGCGCCGACGCCGATGCCCGCGACGTCCGCGGCGACTTCGCCTTCGACCTTCCCGCCCACGAAAGCGTTCGCGTGCGCGCCGACGCCGTGGGCGCCGATCGTGCCGGAGGCGCTCGCCTCGCCGCCGGCGAACACCGTGCCCTTGGCGTGGGCTTCGGCGACGCCCCACGCCTTCTTGGCTTCGGCCTCGCCGTGCAGCGCCGCGAGTTCCGCGTGCCCGGACGCGGAGGCGTCCCAGCCCTTCGAGGTGATCTTCCCGTCGTACTCCGGGGACCAGCCGTCCTGCTCGTGCTGGAACTTGGCGTAGGTGATCTCGGTGTTGCGGGCGAGCTTGTTCTTCAGGCCCTCGGCTTCCGGCTGCCCGAACGGCGTGTCGGCCTTCTTCGGCGCGCGGGTGCCTTCGAGGCCGTCCCAGGTGAGCTTCTTCCAGCCGGAGTTGCCGAACCACGACGGCACGGTCCGCGGCCGCTTCCGGCCGTCGAGGGGCTCGCCGTTGAGCCAGTGCAGCGGCCCGCGGGCCCACTTGCCGAGCTCGTGTTCCAGGCGGCCGACGCCTTCGGGCGGGAACAGCTCGGCGAGCGCGTCGGAGAACTCGTCGACGACTTCGCGGGCCGCCGCCACGCTCTGTTCCCCGAGCTGCCGCGCGGCCTGGATGAACGCGCCGACCGAAGCGGAGTTCACCGCACGGGCCTGCGCGGTCAGCTGGGCGGCGTACTGGTCGAACTGCGCCAGCACCGAGTCGACGGCGGCTTCCGCGGACTGCACGAGCCGGGCCGCGGTGCCGAGCCGGTTCGCCTGGTCACCGAGTTCCGCCGCCGTGTCGGCGAGTTCCTTGCCGAGCGCGCCCGCCGCCGTCGCGAAGGCGGTGTAGGCGTCGCCGTCCCAGTCCGCGTGCAGGGCCTTCGCGGACTCGTCGATTTCCTTCGCCTGGCCGGAAACCGCGGACGCCCGGGTGGTAACCCGCTGCGAAGCGGCGCTCAGTGCCGCGGGATCGCCGGTGACGCGCCGGCGGCACTCGACGAGCACGCGCCGGTACCCGGACAGCACCGAGCTGACCACCCCGGACGCGTCGAGGACCCCCGAGCCCGCCACCGGCTAGCTCCCGGCCGCGTCGTAGCCGACGTGCTGGCTGAAGTGCTTGCCGTTGTAGTCCAGCGCGATGTCGAGGTCGAAGTCCTGCCCGCCCGGAGCCTCCACAGTGGACTCCCCGGTGGCCAGGTTGGTGTGGATGACGACCTCGTCCGCGTGCCCGGTCGCCGGAGCGGGGATCGACGGCGCGGGTGCGGGGGCCGACGGCGCCGGGTGGTCGACGGGGATCCAGCTGGTGGCCGGGGTCGCGGCGCCGGGGGAACCGGCACCGGCGGAGCCGGCGCCGCTGGAACCGCCGCCGGTGGCGAGCGCGGGCGGGGTGTAGTCGGTGAACGAAGGTTGCTGCGGGATCCCCCCACCGCTCCCGCCCGCCACCGCCTGCTGCCCCGACGGGCTCGCCACCGGCGGCGGGGTCTGCGGCGCGGTGACCGGGGTGGTCCCGATCGACGGCGTCGTCGCACCCGAACTGCCGGAGGAGTGGTGGAAGAGCTTCTCGATCTCGCCGATGACCTGCGCGAGCGTGGTGACCTGCTGGGCGAGGTCCACCGCGCCGAGCGCCTTGAGCAGCGCGCCGATCGCGGTGATGAACGCCCGCAGCGACGCGCTGGTCGCGGTCGACAAAGCGACCGCCGCCCCGTAGGTCCACCAGTTCGACATCAGCGCGGCGACCGTGGGGTTCACCGCGGAGACGACCGCGCGGTAGGCCTCCTGCGCGGTCTTGATCAGCGTGCCCGAAACACCGAGCAGCTCGGCGCCCTTCCGGACGACGTCGATGATCTTCGTCAGCTGGTCGAGCGAGTCGCCGATCTTCTTCAGCGCCGACTCGCTGGCCGCTCCCGACCAGATCTTGCCCAGCTGGTCGGCGGCCTTCGACAGCTCGTTGTACATGGCCAGGAACTGCTCGGCCTTGTGCACCAGGTCCACCACGTGCTTCGCGATCTGCTCCGGCTGCCCGGTGACGATCTGCGGGAGGACGGTGATCGGCCCGCCCGAGGACGCGGTCGCGTCCATCGCGCTGGAGTTCGGGAAAGTCAGCATCGGTCCTCACATCAGGTTCGAGGGGCGGACGATCAGACGACGGAAGCGGGCCGGTAGACGCTGACCTTCGCCAGCCCGCCGGTGCGGGCGTCGAGCAGCCCGTGGTTGTAGAGGCGGCCGCCGTCGCCGGCGACCCCGATGACCGGGTGGCGGTCGGAGAACAGCAGCGGCTCCACCACCACGACGTCACCGCTGTGCACACCCCCGGGCACGTCGGAGAACGTCCGCGCGGTCCCCGCGTAGACCTCGATCAGCCCGACCCGCGCCTGGTTGTCGGCGTCGCCGGCCAGCCAGTCGTTGAAGTCGGCCACGCCGTGGAAGCGCGTGTCGGTGATCGGGTGGTCGCCGAGCCGGCCCAGCCGCGCGTCCCCCAGGTAGCGCAGCACGTTCCCGACCGACGACGGCTCGCCGTGGGCACCCGCGCTGTCGTTGATGGCCAGGGTGGCGAGCTCGGAAGCGTGCGAGCTGCCCCAGATCGACGACGCGGTGCCGCCCGGCGCGTGCCCGCCGCCGTAGCCCGAGGCGACGTCCTGGTCGGCCGCCTGGTAGGCGTCGGCGCTGGCCTTGACCAGCCCGTTGATCTGCTGCAGCAGCTGCAGCAGGGTGCGGACGGCGGTGATCTGGCCGGAGTGCAGGGCCGCGTTCGCGGCCGCGACCGCGCTGCCGAACGTCGCGAACGACATCGGCTGCACGACGAGCCGCTCGAGGTCGGCCACGGCGTTGATGCCGTGCGCGATGATGCCCCCGACGTTGCCCACGGCGGAGCGCATCGCCTCGGGCTCAGCCCGGTACTCGCCGGCCATGGGTCTCCTTCCGGGGTGTGTGCTCGGATGAGCGTAGGTTCGGCCCCGGAAGCGGGCGGACGGCAAAAGTACCCACCGTGCGCGGGCGGCGAGTGGCCAAAATACCGGTCAGAGCCGCCCCGATCCGCTGGAGCATTGCCGCATGAGCCTCTCGCCCGAGCGCCCGTCCGAGATCGTGCTGCAGTCGCCGCCGATGCTCCCGAAGAGCTCGTCCGGCGGGATGGTCCAGCTCATGATGTTCCTGCCGATGATGCTCGGCATGGGCGCGATGTCGTTCGTCTACATCGGACGCGACGGCGGCGTGATGACGTGGATCTTCGGCGCCCTGTTCCTCTGCGCCATGGGCGGCATGGTGGTGATGTCGCTGGGCCGCGGCGGGATGGCGAAGAAGGCGCAGATCAACGACGAACGCCGGGACTACCAGCGCTACCTCTCCGGGTTGCGCGCCCAGGTCCGCGACATCGCCGACGGCCAGCGCGCGGCCATGGTCGCGGTCCAGCCCGACCCGGCCGACCTGTGGGCCTACGTCGAGACCGGGAAGCTGTGGGACCGGCGGCGCAGCGAGCCGCAGTTCGCGCAGGTGCGGGCGGGCACCGGGCCGCAGCGGCTCGCGACCCCGCTGAAGGCGCCGCAGACCGTGCCGCTGGAAGACCTGGATCCGGTGTCCTCCACCAGCCTCAAGCACTTCATCCGCACCTACTCGACGGTGGACGGCCTGCCGGTCGCGCTGTCGCTGCGGTCGTTCGCCGCGGTCACCGTGGCCGGGCGGCGGCCGGCCGTGCTCGGCCTGGTGCGGGCGCTGCTGTGCCAGCTGGTCACCTTCCACTCCCCCGCGGACCTGCGGGTCGCGCTCTGCGTGTCGCCGGACCGGCAGCACGACTGGGAGTGGGTGAAGTGGCTGCCGCACGCGACGGCGGCCGGTGCGGCCGACGCCGTCGGCTCGCGGCGGCTGGCCGCCGACACGGCGGCCGGGCTCGCCGAGCTCCTGGGCGCCGACCTCGGCGAACGGCCCGCGTTCAGCCGCCGCGCGGCGGCCGAGCTCGACCTGCCCCACCTCATCGTCCTCGTCGACGGCGGCAACGCCCACGGCGAGCCCCGGCTGATCGGCGCGGACGGCCGGCTCGGCGTCACGGTGCTCGAGGTCGGGCAGGAGCACCCGCGGACGTCGTCGAGCGAGAAGCTGCTGAGCCTGCACACCGCGCCGGAGTCCCTCGGCATGGTCGTCGGTGAGGGCGGCGAGCAGCGGCTCGGCTTCCTGGGCCGCCCGGACGTCCTCGACCGCGGCGCCGCGGAGGCGCTGGCGAGGATGCTGACGCCGTTGCACACCCCGGCCGCGGTCGTCGGCGAGAAACCGATGTCCGCGACGTTCGGGCTGGCCGGGCTGCTCGGCATCGGCGACCCGCGCGACACCGACACGACGGTGACGTGGGCCCCGCGGGCGGCTCGCGACCGGCTGCGGATCCCGCTGGGCGTCAACCCGGAAGGCCGTCCGGTCGAGCTGGACCTCAAGGAGTCGGCCGAGGGCGGGATGGGCCCGCACGGCCTGGTCATCGGCGCGACCGGGTCCGGCAAGAGCGAGCTGCTGCGGACGCTGGTGACGGCACTGGCCGTGATGCACTCGTCGGAGACGCTCAACCTGGCGCTCATCGACTTCAAGGGCGGCGCGACCTTCGCCGGGATGACCGGGCTGCCGCACACGTGCGCCGTCATCACCAACCTCTCCGACGACCTCGCGCTGGTCGACCGCATGGCGGACGCGTTGAACGGCGAGCTGCTGCGGCGGCAGGAGCTGCTGCACGCGGCCGGGAACTACGCGTCGGTGCGCGACTACGAGAAGGCCCGCGCGGACGGCGCGCCCCTGGACCCGCTGCCGTCGCTGCTGGTGATCATCGACGAGTTCAGCGAGCTGCTGTCCTCCCGCCCGGAGTTCATCGACCTGTTCGTCGCGATCGGCCGGCTCGGGCGCTCGCTCGGCATTCACCTGCTGCTGGCGTCGCAACGACTGGAAGAGGGCCGGCTGCGCGGGCTCGACTCCCACCTGTCGTACCGGATCGGGCTCCGGACGTTCTCCGCCGCGGAAAGCCGCGCGGTGCTGGGGGTCGCGGACGCCTACCACCTGCCGCCGGTGCCGGGGTCGGCGTACCTGAAGTCCGACACCGAAACGCTGATCCGGCTCAAGGCGGCCTACGTCTCCGGCGAACTCCCGCCGCGCAGCACGGTCGTGCGCGAGGACGGCCAAGAACTCGGTGTGCTGCCGTTTTCCCTGGCCCCGGTGGAGATCCCGGTGACGACCGAGGTGTCGTCCGCTCCCGAAACCGAGGGGACCGGCGAGACGATCATCGGCGCCATGCTGTCGCGCCTGGAAGGCCGCGGCCCGGCCGCGCACCAGATCTGGCTGCCGCCACTGGCCGAACCGCCGACGCTGGACCAGCTGCTGCCGCCGCTCGGAGAAGACGCCGCCCGCGGCCTGTGCCCGCTCGGCTGGGGCGGCAACGGCAAGCTGACGATCCCGGTGGCGCTGGTGGACAAGCCGTTCGAGCAGCGCCGCGACCTGCACTGGGCCGACTTCTCCGGCGCGGCCGGGCACGCGCTGATCGTCGGCGCGCCGCAGAGCGGGAAGTCCACGCTGATGAAGGACATCGCGGGCGTGCTGGCGCTGACGCACACCCCGGCCGAGGTGCAGCTGTTCGTGCTGGACATGGGGGGTGGCGCGCTGGCACCCATCGCCGGGCTGCCGCACGTGTCGGGGTACGCGACCCGCCGGGACGCGCAACGCTGCCGCCGGGTGGTGGCCGAGCTGACGACATTGCTGGAGCAGCGCGAGGAGTTCTTCGCCGCGCAGGGCATCGAGTCGATGGCGGCGTTCCGCGCCCGTCGTGCGGAGTACACCGAGAGCACGGACGAGCGCGAGTTCGGCGACGTGTTCCTCTTCGTGGACAACTGGACCACGATCCGCCAGGAGTACGAGCAGCTGGAAGAGCAGATCACCGGCCTGGCCGCCCGCGGGCTCGGCTTCGGCATCCACGTGATCGTGTCGGTGAACCAGTGGATCGGCGTCCGCGCCCAGCTGCGCGACGCGATCGGCACCCGCTTCGAGCTGCGGCTGGGCGACCCGATGGATTCCTCGATCGACCGCAAGGTGGCGGCCAACGTCCCCGCCGACCGCCCCGGCCGCGGCATCACCGCGGAGAAGCTCCACTTCCTGGCGGCGTTGCCCCGCATCGACGCCGACCAGCGCCCGGAGACGATCGGCGCCGGCGGCGTCGACCTGGTGCGGCGGATTTCCGAGGCGTGGCGGGGACCGCGGGCCCCGCAGGTCCGGCTGCTGCCGCCCGAGGTGCCCCTCGACGGGTTGCCCGCGGCCCCCGGGCGTCAGGTCACGCTGGGGATCGCGGAATCGACGTTGCGCCCGGTGTACCTGGACTTCGCGGCGGACCCGCACTTCGTGGCGTTCGGCGATGTCGAATCCGGCAAGAGCTCGTTGCTGCGCGCGGTGGCCCAGGGCATCACGTCGGCGTACACGCCGGAGGAAGCGGCGATCATCGTGGCGGACTACCGCCGGGGTCTGCTGGGCGCGGTGGCCGAGCCGCACCTGCTGGGGTACGCGGGGGCCGAGGGCAAGCTGACGGACCTGATCGGCGAGTGCGCTCAGGCGATGCGCAACCGCCTGCCGGGCCCGTCGGTGACGCCGGAGCAGCTGCGCAACCGCTCGTGGTGGCGCGGCCCGGAGCTGTTCGTGCTGGTGGACGACTACGAACTGGTGGCGACGGTGGGCCGGAACCCGCTGCAGCCGCTGCTGGAATTCCTGCCGCAGGCCCGGGACATCGGTCTGCACCTGGTGATCGTGCGCGGCTCCGGTGGCGCCGGGAGGGCGCTGTTCGAGCCGGTGCTGCAACGCCTGCGTGAGCTGGGTTCGCCGGGGCTGATCATGTCGGGAACGAAGGACGAAGGCGCGTTACTGGCGGACGTGAAGCCGTCACCGCAGCCGCCCGGGCGGGGAACGCTGGTGTCCCGGCGGCACGGGACGGGGCTGGTCCAGGTGGCGTGGACGAAACCGGCGGAGTCCTGAGCCGGTGGCCTTCGTCCCGGGCGGGGACGAAGGCCACCGGCCTGGCACTCAGTCGTCCAGCGGATCGTCGTCGACGCGCACCGCCACCGATTCGACGCGTCCACCCGGGCGGACGTCCAGGACCGCCGTCCGGTCACGGATCTCCGGCGAACCGCCGTCCAGACCCAGCCGGGCGGCGAGCGCCCCGGCCACCCGCCGCAGCCCCGCCTCGGCGTCCTCGCCGCCGAGCGCGGGAACCGCGGACAGCAGCGCGACCTCGCAGTACTCCTCGGCCGAGCCGGCCGCCCGGGCGGAGACGATCTGGACGAACGACGCGTCCGTCGCCTCGATCTCCGGACCGCATTCCTCCAGCGCCCGGACCGGATCCGCGACCGGCACCCGCAGGTGCACCCGGATGATCAGGTCGGACTCCACCCTCGGCGTGAAGTCGGGCCGCGTGACGTAGACGGCCCTGCGCAGCTCCTGCCTGCCGCCGGGCTCGGCCGACACGGCGTACACGATGTAGCCGTCCCACGGCACTTCCTGCCACAACGGGAGTTCGGCGTAGCCGACCTCGGCCAGGTCGCCGCGGAATTCGAGGCCGCCCGGGTCCACCCGGTACTTGGCGGCGGCCGGCGACACGGCACGGCGCAAGGCGTCGGCGACCGGCTCGCCCTCGGTCACCGGCACGGAGGTGAGCAGGTCGACGAGGAACCCCTTCCGGCCCCCCTCCGGGTCGGCGCGCCGGATTTCCAGCGCCGACGCCCCGAATTCGGCGGCCGCCGACGCACCGACACCGGCCGCCGTGGCGAACTCCTCGGTTTCGACGTTCAAAGCCAGGGAGACCACGACGTCCGATGTCCGAAACCTCATTTGTGCGTGACACGTCCTTCCGGTGAAATGTTCGCGTGCCCGTTGTCCTTGGCGAAATAGTTCATTTTACCATCGCCATTTCTGATCTGGACGTCCCACTCCGACTTCTTCGGGTCCCACAGCCAGCCGTTGCCGTAGGCGTCCTCGTACATCCCGTCACGCTTGGCCCGCTTCAGGTTGAAGTCCTTCGGCGGCACGAACCGGATCGGCCCCATGGTCGGCAACCGGTTGTCCTTGAGGAACCGCTCGAATTCCTTTCCCTTGCCGAGGAGGAACTTCTCCGCATCCCGTTGCATGGCGTTCATCACGCCGAGCGCGCGGTTCGCGTGGTCGGGCGAGAGGCCCTTCAGGTTGTGCGCGACGTTTTCCAGGAAACCCGGCCTGGTCAAGTAGGGCGCGAGGTTCTTGAACGCCTTCTCCAGCCGGCGCGCGGCCTTGGCGAGGTCCGCACCCGCGCCGAGGCCGGGGATGGCGCCGGCGGCCGACATCGCCACCCCGGTCCAGTCGCCCTGGAACAGGCTCATCAGTCCGGACCCGATGTCGCTGAGCGGCGTCGGGTCGAACATGCTCACCAGGTCCACGAGCAGGCCGGCCAGGTCGGCGAGCGACAACCCGCCGCCGAGGACCATCTCCTCGGGCACGACCGGATCGGCCTCACCCTCCTGTCCGCCGGGAACCGGTGCCGGGTTCTCGCGCTGGGCCTTCTCCTCCGCGTCGCGCTTGTCCGAGAAGATCTTCAACGCGTCCGCGGCCGCCTGCGCGGCTTCGTCGGCCGACTTGCCGGCGGCGATGGCCGACGCGCGGGCCGCGGCCGCCGACTCCTGCGCCTGGGCCGAGTAGGCCCGGGCCTGTGCGGCGGACCTCGAAGCTTCGGACGCCGATTGCTCCGCCGCCCGTGCGGAGTTCTGCGCCGCATCCGCCGCGTCGCGGGCCTGGCGAGCCGAACGCGCGGCGGCGTCCGCCGACTCCTGGGCCTCCCGTGCGGACTGCGCGGCCTGCTCGGCATACCCCTTGGCTTCGTCCGCGGCCCGCTTCGCCTGGTCGGCGTAGGCCTGCGCCTCGCCGGCCGCGTTCCGGGCCACGGCCGCCGCCCGGGCCGCCTCGGCCGCACTCGCGCGGGCTTCGGCCGCGAGCCTGGTCGCCTCGGCGACGTACCGGCGGACCTCGGCCGCGTGGGTCGCGGCGTCGAAGTCCATCCGCTGGGCCTTGTACTGCCCGACCTGGATGAACGTGCGCAGGAAGGACGGCGGGCCGGACAACGCGACCTGGGCCGCGGCCTGCACGTGCGGGCCGCCGGCGCTCATGATCCGGCCGACGGCGATCCGGTCGTCGTGCTGGGCGGCGGTGTACTGGCCGGTCGCGAGGAACCGCTCGACGTCCGCCGGGGTGCCGTTCAGCGCCTGCTGGGCGGCGTCCTGGGTGGCCGGGCCGCCGGTGCTCATGATCTGGCCGACCTTGACGCGGTCGTCGGCCACCTTGCCGTCGTAGTACTGGGTGCGCAAGAACTCCTGGACACCGGCGTACGGCCCGAACATGGCCGTCTCCGCGGCCGCCTTCTTCGCCGGCTTGTCGGCGGAGTCCGCGAGGTACCCGACCCGCGCCCGGTCATCCCGCTCGGCGGCGACCTGACGCTGGGTCTGCACGAACGCCAGCACGTCGGCCTCGGTACCGGCCAACGCCGCTTCGGCCGCCGCCTTCGTCCACGATCCCCCCGTCCTGCGCAGCTGGACGGCGATCTTGCGCCCGTCCGTCACCTTGGTGGCGACCGGCGTGTCCGGCGCCCCGGCCTCGGCGATCAGCCGCTGGGTCTCCTGGTCCAGCCGGGCGGCCTCGGCCGCGTCCCACTCCGCGTCGGCTCTTCGCGTGTCGTAGGCCTGTTTCGCCTGTTCCGCGACGCCGGTGGCCTCGGCGGTGTCGTTCGCGAGCCGTTCGGCCTCGCTCTGGCGGGCGGTCTGCTCGATGTTCGCGGCCTGCGTGGCCGCCGTCGTCGCGGCATCGGCCGCGCGCAGCGACGCTTCGGCGTGGATGGTGGCTTCCTTGGCCGCGTCCTGGGCCTGCCCGGCGTGGCCGGCCGCCTCGTCGGCCGCGGCCGCGGCGGACACCGCGTGCCCCGCCGCCGACCGGGCCGCCCGCGCCGCCTCGGCGGCCGCGCTCGCGGCCTGGTTGGCGAACGATTCCGCGGCGTTCGCGGCCCGGTTGGCCTCCGCGGCCTTCCGCTTCGCCGTCGCCGCGGCGTTCCGGGCGCGCTGGGCTTCCGCACCGGCCGCGCCCGCGTACCCGGCGGCGTCACTGGCCGCGGCCGCGGCGGCGTCGGCGTTCGCGCCCGCGCTCCGGGCCGAACCCGCCGCGGAGGCCGCGCTCGTCGCGGCGGCACCGGCCGCGGTGGCCGCGTCGGCGGCCAGGTTGGCCGCCGCGGCGACGGCCCTCGCGTCCACAGCGGCCTGGCGAGCCGCATCGGCCTTGCCCGCGTCACCGGCCGCCGCGGCCGCGGCGTTGCGAGCCCGGACCGCGGCCTGCCCCGCCGCCGCGGCGGCGGAAGCGGCCTTGGCCGCGGCGTTCGCGGCGACCCGCGCCGCCTGGTTCGCCGCGTTCGCCGCCGCGATCGCGGCTTGGGCCGCGTCCGCTGCGCGCCCGGCCGAATCGGCGGCCCGGCCGGCCGCTTCGGCAGCCCGCCCGGCGTCGTTCTTCGCCGCTTCGGTCTCCTGGGCCGCTCGCTGTGCCGCCTCCTTGGCCAGCCGGGAGGCCTCGACCGCGCGGGCCGAGGCTTCCTTGGCCGCTTCGGTTTCCCGGGCGGCCTCCTCGCCCGACTCCTTGGCCAGTGCGGCCAGCTGCGCGACCGACGTCGTTTCCTGGTCGCGGGCCCGCGCGAGGTACTGCCCACTGCGGAGGAATTCCTTGACGTCGTCCGCGGTACCGCTGAGCGCGATCTGGGCCGCCTGCTGCACGTTCGGCCCGCCCGTGGCCATGATCCGGCCGACGAGCACCCGGTCGTCCCGCTCGGCCGGGGCGAACTGCCCGGTGACCAGGAACTGCCAGACGTCGTCGGCCGTGCCGCTGAGCGCGGCCTGCGCGGCTTCCCGGACACCGCGCCCGGCGGTGCTCATGATCTGGCCCACCCGCACCCGCATGTCCTGTTCGAGCGGGGCCCGCCAGCCGGTGGCGAGGAACGCCGTCACGTCGGCGGGTGTCCCGTTCAGCGCCGCTTGGGCCGCTTCGCGGAGCCCGCGTCCACCGGCGCTGATCAACTGCCCCACCCGGACGCGGTCGTCCTGCACCCGGACGGCGGCTTCGCCGGTCCGCAGGAACTCGGCGACCTCCGCGTCGGACCCGGCCAGGGCGATCTCCGCCGCTCGCGTCACCCCCGGGGTCGCGGTCTGCACGATCTCCAGCACCCGGGCCCGGTCCGACGCGCCCGCCGCCGGCGTGTCGGCGCCGGCGGGTGGCGCACCCGCTGTTCCCGCCACCAAGGCGCCGACCACGGTCAGCACCACGAGAGCGCGCCCTCCCGGCGCGCCGACAAGTCTGAGTCCCACCCTGCTCGATCCCCTCGACTGAACCCGATGATCAACCGACGCGACGATAACCGCCGTCCGCCGGGCCGAGCCAGGGGCTGTCAATTCTCTCACCCCGTTGCCGAAGACAAAATTCTGTCAATCCGCCGCTCGTCGGTAAGGGAGCCGAATTTTCCCGATTAATCAACAAGGAAAAACGTTAGCCACTTCAGGTAAAGAGTGATCAAAGTCATAGTTATGCAACCTTTATGACGCAGGAATCGTGCCGTTACTTCCCGTCCTTAGCGTTTCATCCCGGGGGGCGGTCTGTCGTGCCATGCATCTGCTTGGGCACCGTTTCCCCTTGCTTTTTCGCTTCGGAGGAACGGTTCATCGTGCATTCTGCTGCCCAACGCCTCGCCGCCTTCGGCGCCGGCCTGCTCGGCCTGACCGCCCTGGCCACCACCGTGATCGCAGCTCCCGCGGGCGCGACCGGCGAGTCGGCCACGGACGACACGCCCCCGCCGATCGTCGAGGTCTACGACTACCCCGGCGCCGCCCAGATCCTCGCCGAGCGGAACATCACCCTGCTCAAGGGGGACGGGAACATTCTGCTGGTGGACTGCGCCAGTGGCGGGAACCTCATCGTCGTCCAGAGCTACAAAACCAAGGGCGACGCCTGTTTCCGCGTCAGCAAAGCCCCCGGCTACGTGACCATGCAGATTCCCGAGACGTACTTCATCATGGGTGACACGCACACCGCGAAAGCCACCCTGACCGCCAAGAGCACGACCGAAACGGTCGATATCCAGCCCGGCAAGTGGACGCCGGTCGGCGAATCGCTCCCGAACCACGATCCGGCCGCGCTGCTCGAGATCCGCGTGACGGCGTAGCCGCGGATGACCGACTCCAGGAACATGCGTTCGCGGCGAACGGCGACGCTCGCCACGGTGACGATCACGGCCGCCGTGCTGGCCGCCGTCCCCGCGGCCGCCGTCCCCGGTCCCGCCGCCGGCGGCGCCGGCTACGCCGCCAAGATCACCACGGACGGCCGCGCCTGCAGTGGCGCGCTCGTCGAACCCGCGCTCGTGCTCACCGCGGCGAGCTGCTTCCCCGAAAACCCGCAGGGCGGGACACCCGCGAAAGCCACCACCGTGGCCGTCGGCGGGCGCACCGCGAAGGTGACCGCCCTGATCACGCAGTCCGACCGCGATCTCGCGCTGGCGCGGATCGACACCACGATCACCGACATCGCGACGGTGCCGCTCAGCCCGGCCACGGGTGTGGTGGATCCGGCGGAAGAGCTGACGCTGACCGGCTGGGGCCGGACGGCCACCGAGTGGGTGCCGAACGAGGCGCACGCCGGGAAGTTCACGGCTTCCGCCGGCACGGCCACGACCTTGTCGCTCACCGGTGCCGACGGCAGTGACGCCTGCAAGGGCGACGCCGGCGCACCGGTCGTCCGGCCGAACGGCACGATCTTCGCGGTGGCCGGGGCGTCCTGGCAGCACGGCTGCTTCGGCGAGACCGGAACCCGGCAGGGCACGACCGGCGTCCGCGTGGACGACCTGAGCGCCTGGATCCGCCAGCAGGCGCTGGCCCCGGCCGCCAAGGCCGTCGGCCACGCGATCACGCTGACCTGGCGCCCGGTGACCGGCAGCACCGGCTACCGCGTCTACGCCTCCGCCACCCCGGACGTGCCCGTCGACAGCGCGCACCTGCTGGGCAGCGTCGGCGGCACGGCGTACCCGCACACCGGCCTGCCCGCCAAGCAGACCCGCTACTACCGCGTCGTCGTCGCGACGGCCGACGGCTCGGCGAGCACGCCGACCGACGTCGTCTCCGCGACCACCCCGGTCTCGGCGGGCACCGACTTCACCGGCGACGGCAAGGACGACACGGGCGCGGGCTACGACCTGAAGAACGCCCGCACCGGCGTGTACGTCTGGCCGACGACCGCGTCCGGCGTCGGTGCCCCGGCGCTCAAGTGGAGCGCCGACGGCTGGGAGGCCGCCAAGGCCCGCTGGGTCACCGGCGACTTCAACGGCGACGGCCGCACCGACTTCGGTGCCTTCTACGACTACCTCGACGGCGGCTCGAACCTGTTCCTCTGGTACGCCAACGCGTCCGGCGGGTTCGACAGCCAGGGCATCAAGTGGAGCGGCGCGTTCCGGCCGCTGAACGCCCGGTTCACCACGGGCGACTTCGACGCCGACGGCCGCACCGACATCGCCGCCGCCTACGACAACGGCAGCGCCGACCTGAGCGTGCTGACCTGGCACGCGACGGCGACCGGGTTCGACGCCCCGGTCACGCAGTGGCGCACCGGGCCGGGCAACTGGAACCTCGCCCAGTCCACCTGGCGGGGCGGCGACTTCAACGGTGACGGCCGGGCCGACCTGGCTGCCTTCTACGACTACCGCGACAACTCGGCGAACCTGTTCCTCTGGTACGGCAACGCTTCCGGTGGGTTCGACGCGCAGAACGTCAAGTGGAACGGCAGCATCCCGTCCGGCAAGGCGAAGTTCGTCTCCGGCGACTTCGACGGCGACGGGCGCACCGACCTCGGTGCCGCGATCGACCTCGGCAGCGCGAACCTGACGTTCCGCACCTGGCACGCCACCGCCACCGGCGTCGACGCGCCGGTCACGCAGTGGACGAGCGGGCCGGGCAACTGGAACCTCGGCCAGTCGCAGTGGAGCACCGGCGACTTCGACGGGGACGGCCGCACGGACCTGGTCGCCTCCTACGACTACGGCAGCTCGAACACGAACCTGTTCCGCTGGCACGCCAACGCCGCCGGCGGGTTCGACGGCGAAGGCGTCAAGTGGAGCAGCAACGGCACGTTCAACGCCGCCCAGTCGAGCTTGTTCTGACCCGGTGGCGGCGTCCCGCCGGGGCGCCGCCACCGCAGCCCCGATTCCCGCACCCTCTCCGGCTGACCGAGGAGAAACTCCGATGCACACCCGATCGAGACTGGCGGTCGTTTCGGCCGCCCTGCTCGCCGCGACCGCGGCCGGCGTCGTCCCCGCGAGCGCGGTTCCCGGGCCGGCGGCGGTGAACCTCGGCTTCGCGGCCAAGATCACCGCCGACGGCCGCGCCTGCAGCGGCGCGCTCGTGGAACCCACCCTCGTCCTCACGGCGGCGAGCTGCGTCCCCGAGAACCCGCCGGTGAAGCCCGTCAGCGTCACCGTCGGGTCGCACGTCGCGAAGGTGACGACGGTGATCCCGCGCACCGACCGCGACGTCGCGCTCGTCCGGCTCGACACCACGATCACCGACGTCGCGACGCTCAAGCTCCCCGCGACGGCCGGCGTGCCCGGTGCGTCGGAAGAGCTGTCGCTGGCCGGCTGGGGCCGGACGGCCACCGAGTGGGTGCCGAACGAGGCTCACGTCGGCAAGTTCACCGTCACGGCCTCCGGCGCGACGACCCTGTCGCTGACCGGAGCCGCCGACGCCTGCAAGGGCGACGCCGGCGCGCCGGTCTTCCGCGCGGACGGCACGCTCGCCGGGGTGGCCGGCGCGTCCTGGCAGCACGGCTGCTTCGGCGAGACGGAAACCCGCCAGGGCACGACCGCCGCCCGGGCCGACGACCTGCGCGACTGGATCCGCGGCCAGGCGATCATCGGCACCGCCAAGGCGGTCGGCCACGGCGTCACGCTGTCCTGGACCCCGCTCGCCGCCGCCGAGGACGCGACCTACTCCATCTACGCCAGCCCGGACGGCCCCGCCGTCTACGCCGCCGAGCAGTTCATCGGCAGCACGAAGGCGACCACGTTCCTGCACTCGGCCACGGCCCACCGGACCTGGCACTACCTGGTCATGGCCTCGGTCGGGGCCACGAGCCCGGACTTCTCCACCACCACCCGCGGGCGCTCGGCCGGCGACTTCACCGGTGACGGCAAGGACGACATCGCCACCTTCACCCGCGCGAACGGCGCGGACGTCTTCGTGTCGGCGTCGGACGGCACCAAGTTCACCGGCACGTCCCAGCTGTGGCACGACTCGTTCGGCCTCACGTCGGAGATCCCGCTGAGCGGCGACTTCAACGGGGACGGCAAGGTCGACGTCGCCACCTTCACCCGCGGCTCGCTCGGCGACGTCTACGTCGCGCTGTCGGACGGCAGCAAGTTCACCGGCAACGGCGTCAAGTGGCACGACAACTTCGCCTACAACGCCGAGGTTCCCGCGGTCGGCGACTTCAACGGTGACGGCAAGGACGACATCGCCGTCTTCACCCTGGGCGCCCAGGCGGACGTGTACGTCGCGCTGTCGGACGGCACCAAGTTCGTCGGCGACGGTGTCAAGTGGCACGACCACTTCGGCATCGACAGCGAGCTGCCCGCAGTCGGGGACTTCAACGGCGACGGCAAGGACGACATCGCCGTCTTCACCCGCGGCACGACCGGCGACGTCTACGTCGCGCTGTCGGACGGCACCAAGTTCACCGGCAACAGCGTCAAGTGGCACGACAACTTCGCCTACAACACCGAGGTCCCGGCGATCGGCGACTTCGACGGCGACGGCAAGGACGACATCGCGGTGTTCACCCGCGGCAGCATCGCCGACGTCTACGTGGCGCTGTCGGACGGCACGAAGTTCAACGGCAACGGCGTCCGCTGGCACGACAACTTCGGCTACAACGACGAGATCCCCGGGGTCGGCGACTTCAACGGGGACGGCAAGGCCGACATCGTGGTCTTCACCCGCGCGAGCAACGCCGACGTGTACGTCTCCCTGTCGGACGGCACCAAGTTCACCGGCAACAGCGTGAAGTGGCACGACAACTTCGCCTACAACAGCGAAGTGCCCGTCCCGCGGGCGATCACCATCCTCTAGGCGGCGGACCCGCCCCCGGTCCGCCGGGGGCGGGTTACCGACTTCGGTAGGTTCCGAAAATCCTTCACGGCTCTTACGTTGACTTGGCCGTCCCGTTCGGGACGGCTATCCGGATCACCTGGGCCGAAGGGCATTTTCATGCGAATGTCGAGGGCTGTTGCCGCGGTGGGTGCCGCCGCCGCGGCGCTGAGCGTGGTCTCAGCGGGAGTCGCGGACGCACAGCAGGACATCATCGGCGGGAGCACGGTCTCCTCCGCGCCGTGGGGCGCCCAGATCTACTGGAACAACGTGACGACGTACGGCGGTTTCGAGTGCTCGGGGACGATCATCGCCCCCCAGTGGGTGCTCACCGCCCAGCACTGCCTGAACTCGCCGGGCATGCACGTCAAGGTCGGCAGCGTGACCCTCCAGCAGGGCACGAACGCCGTCGTCGACCAGCAGAAGGCCTCCCCGAACGGGGACATCGCCCTGCTGCACCTGACCACGGCGGTCAGCACGACGTACATGAAGCTGGGCACGGGCAACCCGCCGACCGGGTCGACCAACCAGATCTACGGCTGGGGCCGCACGCAGGGCAGCAACCCGCCGTCGAGCACCCTGAAGACGGCCAACGTGCGCGTGACGGGCCTGAGCTCGGACGCCTACGGCGGCACGGCGATCGCCAGCCAGGGCATCAACGGCTCGGCCTGGCACGGCGACTCGGGCGGCCCGCAGCTGTACAACGGCGCCCAGGTCGGGGTCTGCTCGACGGGCAGCAACTCGGGCTCGAACACGCAGGGCACGCAGAACTACGCCAGCATCGCCTCCAGCCGCAGCTGGATCCGCACCACCGCGGGCGTCTGAAGCCTGCAGTCTGCCGCGACCGGTCGTGAGTGGTAAGGCGGGTTAGAACCCGCCTTACCACTCACGACCGGGTCACTCCACAATGGACGCGCGGAGGGCCGCCTTGTCCGGTTTCCCCGACGGCGCCACCGGAACCGCGCCCACGAAGCTGAACCGCGCCGGCACGGCCGCCTCCCCCAGCTCGGCCGCCACCGCCTTGCGCACCTCGCCCAGGTCCGGCGACCGGCCCGGCGCCGGCACCACGAACGCGTGCGCCGCTTCGCCCGTCAGCGCGTCCGGCACCGCCACCACGTACGCCTGGTCGACGTCCGGACAGGCCGCGATCGCCCGCTCGATCGGCCCGGTGTAGTGGATGATCGCGTTCACGATCACCACGTCCCGGGCCCGGCCGGACAGGTGCAGGTAGCCCTCGGCGTCCACGAACCCCAGGTCCTGCGTGCGCACCCAGCCGTCGCGCAGCACCTCGGCCGTGGCCGCCTCGTCGCGCCAGTAGCCCGCGAACGCCGACGGCGTGCGCACCCACACCTCGCCGTCGCGCACCGAGATTTCCACCGTGTCGCAGGGCTTCCCGACCGAGCCGGGTCCCTCGTCGGCGCGGCAGATGGTCAGCATCCCCGTCTCGGTCTGGCCGTACGCGTGGTGCATCGCGGGCCCGATCAGCTCGGCCGCCTCGGCGAGCGTGTGCGGCGGCACCGGCGAACCGGCCACGATCAACGTCCGCACCGAACCCAGGTCGACGGCTCCGGACCGCAGCACGTCCAGGATCCCGTGCAGCCGCGGCACGGTCGTCAGCGCCGCCGTGACACCCAGCCGCGGCAGCACCCACGGGAAGTCCGGCAGGCCTTCGGGGATCACCGCCGTGCCGCCCGCGAACAGGCAGACCCCCAGCTGCTCGACCATCACCGCGCTGGCCAGCGAGCCGAACAGCAGGTACCGCCCGAACCCCGCCCCCAGCCGCTCGTGCGCCGAGCCCGGCACCGGCGGCCGCCACACGCGGCCTTCGGTCAGCGCGCGGTAGCTGTAGGCCACCCCCTTCGGGACGCCGGTGCTGCCGCTGGTGAACACGACGGTCGCGATGGCGTCCGGCCGGCCCTGAGGGACCGGCTCGGCGAACGAAGACCGCAGCAGGGCTTCCACCGGCAGCACCGGAACCCCGGCTTCCCACGGCTCGTCGGCGACCACCGCCGCGACGTCCCCGAGGATGTGCCGCAGCTGCGCCTCCGGCAGCCCGGGCCGCACCCCGACCGCGCGGGCGCCGAGCACGTGCACCGCCACCAGGGCCGCGAAGCCCTCCGGCGTGACGGCGGTGGCCAGCCCGACGCCGTCGCCGGGGCCGAGCCCGGCGGCCCGCAGGCCCGCGGCGAACCGGCCGATCAGTTCCCGCAGCTCACCCCGGGTGGTCACCCGCGAACCGTGTTCGAACGCGGGGATCTCCGGAGCGCGCTCCAGCTCGTCCAGCAGTGCCTGCGGGTGGACCATCGCGACTCACCTCTCGCCCGGGGGCTCCCGGTCTACCGGGCGGATCTCAGAATTTCGGCAGAGACGACCCGGGGCGCCACCCGCAGCGACAGCCGGGCCGAGACCGCGACGGCCGCGATCAGTCCGGTGACCGCGGTCAGCGTCCAGAAGTCCGGGTGCACGACGGACTGGCCCCGCTCGGCCTGCCAGGTGAGCAGCGCGATCAGCCCCAGGTAGCCCGCGCCCGCGGTCCGGACCAGCCGGCGGCGGACGACGTCGGATTCGAGCACCCGGTGCCGGCGGGCCAGCAGGAGCAGCCCGAAGGCGACCAGCGGCAGCACCTGCAGCGCGTGGATGCCGACGAAGTGCGGGATCCGCAGGTCGCCGCCGACCGTGCTCCAGCCGACCACCGGCAGCCCGGGCCCGCCGTCGTCGACACCGACCGAGTGGGCGCCGAACGTCGAGTACTTGCCGGTGGTTTCGAGCACCGCGTGCTGCGCCGGCGTCGGCGAGAACATCAGCGTCGCGACGTACATCCCGACCACGGCCAGGCCGGCGCCCCAGCGCAACGCCGAGCGCAGGGCCCGGTCCGGGATGCGCTGGAACAGCAGCAGGACGGCGACGGCGGCGGTCATCGACCACGCCGTGTACGCGCCGCCCGCGACGACGTTGTTGATCGCGGCGTCCGTGGGCGTCGACTGGTTGAAGTGCAGCGTGCGGCCGCGGACGATGATCTGCCACACCAGCAGCACGAAGTCGAGGCCGATGCCCACGGCGAACAGCGTGCCGAACCACCAGCCGGTCCGGCGGGCGCGGCGCACGTGCGTCAGCAGCCAGGCCAGCGTCAGCGCGTACAGCCCGATCGACACGGAGAACTTGAACGGCTTGAGCCAGATCGGCGCGTTGACCAGCGTGCGATCATCGAAGAGGAGCCCGAGCAGCGAGACCGCGCACAGCACCCCCATCGCCCCGGCGAGCACCACCAGCGGGCGGTGCCACGTGCGCAGCGTGACCAGCGGATTTCCCTTGTCTGCCATGGTCTCAAGCCTGGCGGCGGGGCGCCCCGCGGTCACTGGAGCGCACCACCGTGCCGGGGTGGGGAGCGCCCTACCCCCGCTCGCGTGGGTAATAGTGCCGTCACCGCGACCGGCAGTTGTGCCGTTTGACCACACTGGCCTCTTTTCTAGCGTGACTTTCACACCGCGCGGACCACCGCGCCCGGGGAATTCGCTTCAGGAAGGAGGTGGCCCGTCGATGTCCAGTCCGGGATTCCAGGCAGATTCCGCTGCCATGACGCGCGCCGTCCAGGGTTTCGAGGAAACCGCGACGAACGCCAAGTCCACGATGGCCAGCTTGGAGTCCGAGCTGACCGAGGCCCTGCGCAACTACAAGGGTGACCAGGCCGTGGCCTTCTGGGACCTCCAGCGGCGGCTGCAGGAGAAGATGACCGCTGCGGTGAAGGAGCTCGACACGATGTCGCAGCTCGTGCACACCAGCCACGCGAACTACGGCCGCGGCGACGCCGACGTCCACCAGAGCTTCCAGGGGGTCGGCCACACCCTCGAGGGCTCGGGCGTGCTCCCCCGCCTCAACCCCTGACCGAGAGGACGCCCACCATGGCCGACGTCGTCGAAATCAACTTCGCCGCGCTGCAGCACAGCTCGGCATCCCTGGCCGCCAAGGCCAAGGCGCTCACCTCGCAGCTGGAGCAGCTGCACCAGAACCTGCAGCCGATCACCGCGACCTGGTACGCCTCCGGCAGCTCCGCCGGTGACGCCGCCCGCCAGGCGGAGACCCGCCTGCGCCAGGCCACCGCGGACATCGTCGCGATCATCGCGCAGTTCGGCGGGAAGGTCGGCGAGGCGCACGACCTCCAGCAGTCGCTGGAGAACCGCAACCAGGGACTGTTCGCGGGCTGAGCCGCGCCCCAGATGTCGGTCGGCCGGTGCGGGACACCCCCCGCTCGCACCGGCCGACCGGCTTTCCCCACGTCAGCCCCATCGCGCCAGAGAGCCGGGACCGATGCCAGACCAGTCGTACTACGTCCACCTGGAATCGCTGAAGGACTTCGTGCGGGAGCTGGAGACCCAGATCCACGCGATGTCGAAACCGAACGACTTCCTGCTGACCCTCGGCGAGGAACCGCTGCTGTTCGGCGAGTTCGGCGAGGCGGGGTCGCTGGCCGACGCCCACCGCGCCGCCGTCTCGGAGATGCAGGGCCTGCTCGACCAGGTCCGCAGCGCGATCGGGTTCGCCCAGGACGTCACCACCACGGTCGCCGACGGCTACCAGCACGCCGACCAGTCGGTGGCCGGGGACCTGCACGCTTCGGGTGCCGTCACCGGCCTGCTCGACCCGGTCCTGGGCCTGCTGGGCGGCGGAGACACGGACGGGAGCCGCAAGGGATGACCAACACCGCGCACACGAACTTCGCCGCGTACAGCCACCAGCAGCTGTACGCGATGCTGCAGGCCGGCGACCCGAACAGCGCGCGGCACGCCGCCGACAAGTGGAAGTCCGCCGCGCTGCACCTGCACGAGCAGGCCCACGACCTCAACGCCGAGCTGACCGAGTTCTCCGGCCAGTGGACCGGCGGCGCGGCCGACCAGTACCAGCGGATGATCATCGACCTCGCGAACGGCATCTCGAAGGTGGCGCAGACCGCGGAGGCGATGAACGTGACGCTCGACGACGCCGCCGACGCCCTGGTCAAGGCCAAGAAGGAGATGCCGCCGCCGGTCTCGGTGCCGGACGTCGCCCCGGCCGACGTCGCGCTCGCGGTGAACCCGCCGCTGCTGCCGCCGGACGCCTCCCCCGCGGTCGTGCAGGCCGCGGCGCAGCAGCGTCAGCAAGCCATCGCGAACGTCGAGGCGCAGCAGGCCGCCGCGAACGCCGCGGGGTCCGCGCACGGCCGGGCGATCGTCGTGATGACCCAGCTCGCCGGCGAGTACACCGTCGCGGAGGAGTCGATCCCGGCTTCGCCGAACGCCGTCCAGACGCCCACGGCCCCGCCGGCCGGTGGCGGCGCGGGCAGCGTCGGTTCGCCGGGGCTCGTCGGCAACGGCACGACCGGTGGCGGCGTCGTCGTCACCCCGGCCGACGGGCACCCGCTGCCCGGTGGCGGGACGACGACCCAGCCGGGGACCACCGTGCCGACGTCGAACCCGCTGTTCGGCGACATGTTCACCGCCGGGCTCGCCGCGGCTTCGGCCGCCGCGTTCGGCCGGTTCGGCTCGATCATGCCGAAGGTGCCGTCGTGGGCGACCGGCAAGGACCCCAAGGACGACAAGGAACAGCCCCCCGGCACGAAGCTCGGCGGGGGCGGCGCGGGCGTCGAAGGCGGTGCCGGGGGCGGCATCCCGATCGGCGGCGGTGACGCCCCTTCGCTCGGTGGCGGTGGTGTCCCGGTCGGCGGTGGGCTCACCGGTCCCGGCGAAGTCCCGGCGGCGCATTCCGGCCTGGCCGGTGACGGCGGCGCGGGCAACGCGCTGAGCGGGCTCGCCGGCGGCGCGGCCGGAGCCGCGGCGGCGTCGGCGGCCAAGGGCGCGATGCCGATGATGCCCATGATGCCGATGGGCATGGGCGGCGGCGGGGACATGGGCTCCGGGCGCCGGATCCCAGCGTGGCTGGTGGAGACGGAGAACGTCTGGGGCCAGTCGGCCCCGGTCGCCCCGCCGGTCATCGGCGAAGACCCGGAAGCGTACTGACCCGGTCGTGAGTGAGAAACAGTGTTCTAACACTGTTTCTCACTCACGACCCCCGCGGCAGAACGGGAGGCGGCCGTGACGGCAGCTGGATATCGCGTGACTCCGGCGCGCCTCGACACCGTGGCCAGCGAGTCCGGCTCACGCGCGGACGCTTTGGGCACGGAGCAGTCGGCGGTGGCGGGCGAGAAGCTGCCCGCCGCCGCGTTCGGCCGGGTGAGCGAGTCCGCCGCCGCGGCCAAGACGTTCGAGAAGACCATGACCGAGCTGGGCGCGAAGCTCGAGTCGAGCGTGTCCCGGCTCCGGACGATCCAAAGTGGACTCACAGCCTGCGCCGCCGGCTACCGCCGCACCGACGCGCAGATCGCCGCGATGTACCGGGCGCTGTTGCCCGAGGATCCGTTGCCCCGCGCGGGAAATCCCGCCGGAATCGGCGGCTCGGCCGACACCGGCGCGTGGGCGCACGCGATCGCGGACAACCGCGCCAAGGTCGCCGATGCCTTGACGGCCGAGCGTTTGCGGCTGGCCGGGTCGACCGATCTCGACGAAGTCGCGCGGTCGCGGGCGCGGATCAAGCTGTACGAGGACATCCTCGCCCACGACCGGCAGATCCTGCGGTTCGATCCTTCGGGCAACGGGCGGATCGTCGAGCTGGTCGGGCACATCGAGCCGGGGACGCGGAACGTCGGGCTGTTCGTCCCGGGCGTCAACACGCAGATGGCGAACTTCGACGCCTACGCCGGTCTCGGGCGGAGCCTGGTGGCCGCGGACCCGTCCGGGCGCACGGCGGTCGTCGTCTGGGCCGACGGGGTGTTCCCGCAGGGCCCGGTGGCGCAGGGACCGGACGCGGGGTACGCGCAGGCGATGGCGCCGGACCTCAAGCACTTCGCCGACGACCTGCGCGGCGAGATCGCGGGCCACGCGGGCTCCGGCGTCACGCTGACCGCGATCGGGCACAGCTACGGCGGGGCGACGGTCGGGCTGGCGGAGGCGCACGGCCTCGACGTCGACCGCGTCCTGCACGTCGAGTCGGCCGGCATGGGCCACGGCGTGTGGTCGCCGGCGGACCTGCCCGCGAGCCAGGCGGGTGTCCAGCGGTTCTCGATGACGGCGCCGCTCGACCCGATCGTGGTGGCGCAGGGCAACGCGTGGGGCCTGGAGTGGACCGGCATCGGCCACGGCGCGGACCCGGACGCCTTCCCCGGTGTGACCGAGCTGCCGACCGGCAATGACGCTTCCGGCTCGGCGCTCTGGGGCGTGTCGTCGCACAACGACGTCCTGAAGCCGGGTTCCGATTCGTGGACGAACATGTACCGCGTGCTCACCTCGGGCGGTGACCTCCGATGACGCCGGAACTGACCCGCCTGGCGGCCGAGCTGACCACGGTGATCGACGACGTCGCGGCGACCTTCGGCGGCCCCGCCGAACGCACCCTGGACGGCGAACTGGACTGCGACCCGACCAGCCCGGGAAACCTGCTGTGCTGGCAGTACGGCGTCCGCGTCGAGCACCCGGCCGCGCCGGAAACCAGCCTGACGTCCCTCCTCCCGGCCCTGTACCAGGCCGGCTGGCAATCCCACGACCGCAGCACCCCCGGCGAGCACATCACCCGCTTCACCCGCGACGGAGCCGACTTCACGATCCACATCGCCACCGCGGTGACCATCCTCGGCTCCACCCGCCCCACCCCCGCCTGACCTCGTGTCGACCCTCCAATCACGCGTGTCGACCCTCCAATCACGCGAGTCGACCCTCCAATCACGCGAGTCCCGGCCCGGATCACCGGCCGACCGTCGAAGCCCGTGATCCGGGGGTCGACACGCGTGATTGAACAGTCGACACGCGTGATTGCGGGGTCGACACGGGTTACGGGGTGAAGCGGGTGGGGCGCCAGTTTCGGCGGCGGGCGCGGCGGACCGCCGCGACCGTCACTCCCGCGGCGGCGGCCAAGGCGACGCCGGCCAGGGCGATCGTGCCGGCCGGGACGTCGGAACGGCGGGGCGCGGGGGCCGCAGCAGGGACCACCGCCGGGGCCGAGGCCGAAGGCGGAACCGCGCCGGGTGGCGGGACGTCGGCCGGCAGGGTCGACGACACCGCCGTGTACGCGTCCAGGACGCCCCAGCCCAGCCGCGGGTCGTGGCCCCCGGAGGGCGGCCGGTGGGCCGTCAGCGTCAACCGGGTCACGACCTGGTCGCCGGACAGCGCCGGGTGGTACGCGCGCACCAGCGCCGCGACCCCGGCGACGTACGCCGCCGCGAGGCTCGGGTCGGTCACCGGCCAGCGGTGCGCCACCGCGCCGCCCGCCCCCGCCGACGTGCTCACCAGTTCCGCGCCCGGTGCCGCGACGCCGACGTAGTCCCCCGCTTCCGTCTGCACCGGCTCCCCGGCCGGGTTCACCGAGCCGACCGCCAGGACTCCGGACGTCGCCGTCGGGTACGTCCGCGCGCCCTGCTGGGTCGCCGACGCCGCCGAGACGACCACCGCACCGGCGGAACGCGCCCGTGCCACCGCACCGGACAACGCCGGGCTGTCGGCCGCCGCGGGCACCGCGACCAGGATCACGCTCGCGCGCCGGTCCACGGCCCGGTCGATCGCGTCGGCCAGCTCGCCGGGGTCACCGCCGTCGCCGGTGGTGTAGCGGATCGGCAGTAGCCGCACGCCGGGCGCGACGCCGGTGAACGTCGTCGACGGATCCGGCTGCGCGCCGACGATCCCGGCCGCGATCGTGCCGCGGCCGTCGCAGTCCGTGCGTTCGGTGCCGGCGCCGCCTTCGAGCTGGCCGGGCGCGAACTGCGTGTTCTGCCCGTCGACGCCGGTGCCGATCACGGCCACCAGCTGGCCGTCGCCCCGGGTCAGCGGCCACAGCCGCGCCGGGTCGACCAGGCGCTGGCCCCACGGCACGTCACCGGTGTAGGTGCCGGACGGGTTCGCGCACCCCTGCGCCGAAGCGGCCGGGGCGCCGAAGACGCCCGACGCCGTCACAAGGCCCGCCACCGCGAGCGCCGCCGGTAACCGCACCCGAACCCCCGAACCGAAAGACGGTGGCGGAAAAGGGATTCCGCCACCGCCAGTCTAGCCCGGAACGACGTCTCAGCGAAGGTCCATGCCGAGATCCAGGGCCGGCGACGAATGGGTCAGCCCGCCCACCGACAGATAGTCCACACCGGACAGTGCGTAGGCCTTACCACGGTCGAGGGTCAGCCCACCAGAGGATTCCAGCCGCGTCTTCGGCGAGACTTCGTCGCGGCGCGCCACCGCGCGGCGGCACTCCTCCGGCGTGAAGTTGTCCAGCAGCACCTCGTCCGCCCCGGCAGCCAGTGCCTCCTCGAGCTGGCCCAGGGTGTCGACCTCGATCTCGCAGGCCAGTTCCGGCGCGTGCGCCCGGGCCGCGGCCAGCGCCGCCGTCACCGAGCCCGCGGCGACGACGTGGTTGTCCTTGATCAGCACCGCGTCACCGAGGCCGAGCCGGTGGTTGACCCCGCCGCCGCAGCGGACGGCGTACTTCTGCAGCAGCCGCAGTCCCGGCAGCGTCTTGCGGGAGTCCCGGATCGCGCACCCGGTACCGTCCACTTCGGACACCCAGGCGGCGGTCGCGGTGGCGACGCCGGAGAGGTGGCACAGCAGGTTCAGCGCGGTGCGCTCGGCGGTGAGCAGCCCGCGCACCGGGCCGGCCAGCACCAGCGCCGGCTCCCCCGCGACCAGCCGGTCACCGTCCTCGCGCCGGGCCAGCACCTCGTACCCGTCGCCCAGCACCATGTCGAACACCGCGAGCGCCACCGGCAGCCCGGCGACGACGCCGTCGACGCGCGGGGTCAGCTCGGCGACCGCGGTCGCGTCGGCCGGCACCGTCGACGCCGTCGTGGCGTCCGGCCCGTACCGCAGGTCCTCGCCCAGCGCCGTGGAAACCACGCGCTCGACGTCGTCGACGTCGAGGCCCGAGGCGGCGAGCAGGCGGCGGACGGAGTCGGAGATCGGGAACGTCATGCCACGCCCTCCAGGGGGATCGGGTCGGCCAGCACGGGCTGGCCGGACGGGCTGAGCCGGATGAGCTGGCTGCGCCGCCAGCCGTCGTCGCGGGTCGGGAAGTCGGTCCGCACGTGACAGCCCCGCGACTCGGTGCGCCGGACGGCCGCGGTGAGCAACGCCTGCGCGACCACGGTCAGCGCCGCGTCTTCGACCGCCGCGTGCGTCCACAACGGAGTATCCGAAATGGACAGATCCAGCACCGAGCCTGCCGCCGCCAGCCCGTCGGCGTCCCGGCCGATCGCCGCGTACCGGCTCATCACGCGCTGCAGGGAGTCGCGGTCCGCCGCGGGAGCGGTCGTCCACGACGGCAGCCGCCCGCGCGAAGGGTCGGCCAGCAGCCCGGCCGCGAGGTCCGCCGCGACGGCTTCGGCGACGCGCTGCCCGACGACCAGGCCTTCGAGCAAGCTGTTGGACGCCAACCGGTTCGCCCCGTGCAACCCGGTCCGCGCGACCTCGCCGGCCGCGTAGAGCCCGGCCACCGACGAGCGTCCGTCCACAGTGGTCATGATGCCGCCGCACGAGAAGTGCGCCGCCGGGGTGACCGGGATCGGGTCCACGGCCGGGTCCAGGCCCAGCGCCGCGCACGCCGCGAACACCGTCGGGAACCGCCGCGCGAACCCCGCGATGCCGGTCGCGTCGAGGAAGACGTGGTCGTCGACGCCGCCGGGAGCGGTCGCCATCCGCCGGGTGATCGCCGCCGAAACGACGTCACGCGGCGCCAGGTCGCCGAGCGGGTGCACGCCCCGCATCACCGGCAGGCCGGCGCCGTCGACCAGCGTCGCGCCCTCGCCGCGCACGGCTTCGGTGACCAGCGGGCAGCGGCCGCGCGCGCCCGGCGTGTAGAGCACGGTCGGGTGGAACTGCACGAACTCGACGTCCGCCACGGTCGCGCCGGCCCGCAGCGCGAGGGCGAGCCCGTCGCCGGTGGCGATCTCCGGGTTCGACGTGGCCTGGTAGAGCTGCCCAAGCCCGCCGCTGGCCACCAGCACGGCCGACGCGCGGACGACGCCGGGCACGCCGTGGCGGTCGAGCACCGTGACGCCGGCGACCCGGCCGCCGGGGGTGCGCAGCGCGTCGACGGCGATGTGGTGCTCCAGCACCGGCACGCCGACCTGCCCGGCCTGCGCGACGAGTGCGCGTTCGACCTCGGCGCCGGTCGCGTCGCCGCCCGCGTGGATCACGCGGAACGCGCTGTGCCCGCCCTCGCGGCCCCGCGCGAGCAGCCCGGAGGCCGCCACGTCGAACCGCGCGCCGTCCGCCCGCAGCCGGGCGACCGCAGCCGGGCCGCCGTCGATGATCGAGCGCGCCGCGGGCTCGTCGCAGAGACCGGCCCCTGCGGTGAACGTGTCCTCCGCGTGCTTGGCGACCGAGTCGTCGAGGTCGTGCTGGTCTTCCAGGACGACGGCGACGCCGCCCTGGGCCCAGCGCGTGTTGCCGTCCGCGACGGCGGCCTTGGTGATCACCAGGACGTGCAGCCCGAGGGCCTGCGCGCGCAGCGCCGCGGTCAGCCCCGCGACGCCGCTGCCGATCACGACCAGGTCGGCGCGAGCTTCCCAGACCGGGGTTTTCGCCCGTGGGTCATTAACCGGCGGGGTCATTCGCCGCCGCCGGGCTGCCCGATCTCGATCATCCGCTGCACCGAAGCGCGGGCTTTGGCCGCGGTTTCGACGTCGACGTGGACCTCGTCGAGGCCGTCACGCAGGCAGCGCAGCAGCGCGGCGGGCGTGATCATCTTCATGTACCGGCAGGACGCGCGGTCGTTCACCGCGCGGAAGTCGATGCCCGGCGCGGCCTTGCGGAGCTGGTGGATCATGCCGATCTCGGTGGCCACCAGCACGGTCTTGGCCCGGGTGTCGCGGGCCTCGTGGACCATGTCGCCGGTGGAGAGGATCTTGACCCGGTCCGGCGCCACGGCGCCCTCGCCGGCCAGGTAGAGCGCCGAGGTCGCGCAGCCGCACTCGGGGTGGATGAACAGGTCGGCGTCGGGCTCCTCGGCCGCGCGCGCGGCCAGCTCGGCGCCGTTGATGCCCGCGTGGACGTGGCACTCGCCGGCCCAGACGTGCATGTTCTCCCGGCCGGTGACGCGCTTGACGTGCGCACCGAGGAACTGGTCCGGCAGGAAGAGAACTTCCTGGTCAGCGGGGATGGAGGCGACGACGTCCACGGCGTTCGAGGACGTGCAGCAGATGTCGGTCTCGGCCTTCACCTCGGCCGTGGTGTTGACGTAGGAGACGACCACCGCGCCCGGGTGCTCGGCCTTCCAGGCCCGCAGCTCGGCGCCGGTGATGGAGTCGGCCAGCGAGCAGCCGGCCCGCGCGTCCGGGATCAGGACGGTCTTTTCCGGCGAGAGGATCTTCGCGGTTTCGGCCATGAAGTGCACGCCGCAGAAGACGATGGTGGAGGCGTCGCTGCTCGCCGCGATGCGGCTGAGCGCGAGGGAGTCGCCGGTGTGGTCGGCGATGTCCTGGATCTCCGGGACCTGGTAGTTGTGCGCGAGCAGGACCGCGTCGCGCTGCTTCGCCAGGCGCCGCACCTCCTCCGCCCAAGCCGCGTTCGCCTCGACCCCGCCGTAGGGGGTGAGGTCCTGTTCGAGCGTCGAAGTCATGCTGGCCCTCCTGGACCGATCTCCGGTTTTCGCCTTACAATCGAAAACCGTGCGAAGTCATCTTAACACCCAGGCCCCCTTGGCCCACGAGGTTTTGGGCGCAGTCCTTCAAGTGCGCTCGGACACACTGCGGGTGCTGCTGTGGCGCCGGGCGCTCGACCCGCACCTCGGCCGCTGGTCGCTGCCGGGCGGGCGGCTGCGGCCCGACGAGGACGTCGAGACGTCGATCCGGCGCCAGCTCGCCGAGAAGGTGGACGTCCGCCAGCTCAAGCACGTCGAGCAGCTCGCGGTGTTCAGCGACCCGGACCGCGTCCCCGGGCCGCGGGTGGTGGCGACGGCGTTCCTCGGCCTGGTCCCGTCCGACGTCGACCCGGAGGTGCCGGAGGACACGGAGTGGCACGACGTCGCAGCGCTGCCGCGGACGGCGTTCGACCACGAGGCGATCGTGCTGCGCGCCCGGGACCGGCTGCGCTCGAAGCTGTCCTACACGAACCTCGGCTTCGCGCTGGCGCCCGACGAGTTCACGATTTCGGCGTTGCGCGGCCTGTATTCGGCTGCGCTGGGTTACCGCGTCTCGGCGACCAACCTGCAGCGGGTGCTGTCCCGGCGCGGTCTGCTGGTCCCGACCGGCCACACGGCGGCACCGGGCCGGTCGGGCGGACGTCCGGCGGCGCTGTTCTCCTTCGCCGGCAAGGGCATGCAGATCACCGATCCGTTCGCGGTGTTTCGGCCGCCCAGCCGGTGACCGCCGGTTTTTCCGGGGGTTCCGGGCGGCGGAGCCCCCGGCCCCGGTCGCCACTGTGCTGCGGATGCGGCGTTCTGCCCTTACCGTGGGACGCGTGACGGAGCCGGATTCGGAAAGTGACGCGACGACGACGATCCTGCCGTTGTTCCCGCTTCAGACCGTGCTGCTGCCCGGCACCAAGCTTCCGCTGCACATCTTCGAACCGCGGTACCGGCAGCTGATGGCGGACCTGATGAACGGCACGGTGCCGGGACGCGAGTTCGGCGTGGTCGCCCTGCGGTCGTCCCTGACCCGCGAGGTACGTGGTCTGGACCAGCTGTACGAGATCGGCTGCACCACGGTCCTGCGCGAGGCCAAGCGCCTCCCGGACGGCCGGTTCGACGTGGTGACGCAGGCCGAGCGCCGCTTCCGCCTGCGCGACCTGGACTGCGTGTCGGCCCCGTACCTGATCGCCTCGGTGGAGTGGGTCGACGACGATCCGGTGGCCCCGTCCGGGGACATGGCGGAGCGCCTGGCCACGGTGGCCCGCGCGGCGCACCGGAGGTACTGCGAAACGGCTTGGCGCAGCGACGACTGGCACGCCCCCGAACCGGACACGACGCTCGCCGAGCTGGCGTACGTGTTGGCGGCGGACTGCTTGCTACCGCTGGAGGACCGCCAGAGGCTCCTGGAGGAGCGCCACCCGTTGCGCCGCCTGCGGATCGCCTGCCGGCTGCTGACGCGCGAGGCGGGATTCTTGAACACGCTGGGCGCGGTGCCGCTCCCGCCCGGGGAGCTGACGGACCTCAGCCGGCCGGCCAGTTTGAACTGACCCTCAGACACGCCGCCGGAATCAGGAACCGTTCCCGTTGCCGAACTTGGTCCACACCTTGCCCGCCGCGCCGGAAACCGCTTCACCGACGTCGCTGAACACCTTCGTCAGCGGGTCCGTCGACGAGTTCCAGGATTCCTTGTACGACTGGGCCGCCGACTTGAGGTCGTCCTTCCAGTCCGAGGACGGGCTGTCGGAGTCCCGGCGGGCGTAGTCGCCCGCCAGGATGGCCCGGTAGTCCTCCGAGGCCGCCCACTTCTGCAGCTGCGCCGCGCGGACCACCGCGAACGGGTGCGATTCCGTCTCGACCGACTTGAGCTTCAGGAAGCTGTCGCGGATGTCCTCGACCGACTCGTACTCCGCGGCCTGCTGCAGGAACGACGGGACGTCGATGCGGGCCGGGTCGATGCCGCCCGCCACCTGGATCTGGGCGCGCAGCGCCGCCGTCGGGTTCTGGCTGCACAGCAGCCCCGCCCGGTCGCACGACAGCTCCGCCTTGCGGAACCACTCGCGCAGCGCCGCGATGACCGCCCGGATGCCGATCGCGCTGACCGGCGTCCACGACACCGCCAGTTGCAGGCCGATCAGGCGCACCATGATCGTGCGGTAGACCGCGTGCCCGGACAGCACGTGCCCCATCTCGTGGCCGATGACGAACCGCAGGGACTCCTGGTTCATCAGCTCGACGAGCCCGGTGCTGACGCGCAGGAACGGCTCGTCCATGCCGACCGTCTCCGCGCGGATCCGCGGGTCCTGGAAGACGAACAGGTTCGGCACCGCGGGCAGGTCCAGCGTCTCGGCGCACTCGTGCCGCAGCCGGTCGAGCTCCGGGTACTGCTTCGGCCCGACGCGGATCGACGACGCCAGCGCCATCAGCCGCTCGCCGCGCTCGTTGTAGAAGCCCGAAACCGCCTTGACGACCTGGGCGAAACCGGGCACCGCGCGCAACGTGGCGAGCGCGCCGCGGTCCACCGGGTGCTCGTACGCGCGCGGGCTGATGCCGGGAAAACGGACGGCGTTGTGCCGCGAAACTTCGATGTCCTCAGTCACTGCTGGACCCCCCTGTAGGTGACGGAGACCACCTTAGGGGAACCGGTCACCCGAGGCGGCGGCCCAGGTCGTCGCGCCCGTTCCAGGTGGCCAGCAGGCTGTAGGCGATCGACACGCCGAGCGGACCGGTCAGCAGCACCCACCACGACTCGAGGCGCGGCGCCAGCTCGATCACCGCGCCCAGCGCGGGCGGGGTGGTGATCGTGTAGTGGCCGTTGGCCATCCGGAGGCCGATCCACATCGCCAGTGCGCTCGTGAGCGCGACGCCGAGCACCGCGGCGAAGAAGACCACGGGGCCGCGCCGCTCACGCAGGAGCCAGACGACGACGCCGGCGACGATCCCGAAGCCGAGCGTGAGGAACCCGAAGATCGCGAGGTCGTCGAAGCGGTGCCAGCTCTCGAGCTCGAGCGCGCCCTGCGAGCCGTCGGCGGCGATGATCCGGACGCGCTCGGGCGGCGCGAGCCGGGACCACAGGAAGCCGATCGGGAAGCTGAACACGGTCAGCGCGAGCAGGACGCTCAGTGCGGGCAGCAGGTCGGCCTTGACCACGACGCGGGGCCGCCGCTCCCGGAACAGCACGGGCACCGACCACGGGCCGGGCACGGCCGACGGCCGGTGCGCGGGCCCCGACGACTCACTCACCCGGACTCCTTCCTGCGATTCAGTGCCACTGAGCGTAACCGGTCGATGCGTGAGCCACGTGAGCCGCTGGCCCGTGTCGGCGCGGGGGTTGTGAACGATCTGGTTAGTTACCCGCCCCACGTCGCACCGCGCCGCCAGGCCATCAATGAACGATCCAGTTAGTTACGCGAGCCGCACTCCGACCCGCAATGAACGATCCGGTTCGTTACACGCGCCGCGGCCGCCGCGACAATGAACGATCCGGTTAGTTACGCGGGCCCCACCCCCGCCCGCCGCAGCAATGAACGATCTGGTTCGTTAACACGCACCCGCGCCCGCGAGCCGATGAACGAACCAGTTCGTTACCGCCCCGGCGCCACCATCAGCCGCTCGCCGTCTCGCCGTGGCGGCTGCAGCGGGCCGTCCAGCCGAGCGGGCTCACCTGGACCACCAGCCGGCGCGCGCAGAACGTGCAGTACCGCGGCGGCTCCAGCGCCGTCCGCGGGTTGTGGCACGCCGGGTGGTCCGCCCCACCCGGCGACTGCTGTCCACAGTGGACACAAAAACCCGCTGCGTCAGAGGCTGTCACTGAGGGCCTTGATCGGCATCTTGAGCTCGTCCAGCATCTCCAGGTCCGCCGAAGCCGGCCGGCCCAGGTTGGTCAGGTAGTTGCCGACGATGATCGCGTTGATCCCGCCCAGCATGCCCTGCTCCGCACCCAGGTCGCCCAGCGTCAGCTCGCGGCCGCCGGCGAAGCGCAGCATCGTGCGCGGCATCGCCAGCCGGAAGGCCGCCACCGTCCGCAGCGCGTCACGGCCCTCGACGATCTCGTAGTGCTCGTACGGCGTTCCCGGCTGCGGGATGAGGAAGTTCATCGGCACTTCGTGCGGGTTCAGCTCGGCCAGCTGCACGGCGAACTCCGCGCGCTGTTCGACCGTCTCCCCCATCCCGATGATGCCGCCGCAGCAGACCTCCATGCCCGCGTCGGCGACCATGCGCAGCGTGTCCCAGCGCTCTTCCCACGTGTGCGTCGTGACCACCGACGGGAAGTGCGAGCGCGCCGTCTCGAGGTTGTGGTTGTAGCGGTGGACGCCCATGTCGACGAGCTCGTCGACCTGCTCCTGCGTCAGCATGCCCAGCGAGCAGGCGATCTGGATGTCGTTGCCGTCTTCGCGGATGGCGCGGACGCCCTCCCGGACCTGCGAGAGCAGCCGCTTGTCGGGACCGCGGACGGCGGCGACGATGCAGAACTCCGTCGCGCCGGTTTCGGCGGTCTGCCGGGCGGCCTTGACCAGGTTCGGGATGTCGAGCCACGCCGAGCGCACCGGCGTCGGGAAGCGGCCGGACTGGGAGCAGAAGTGGCAGTCCTCGGGGCAGCCGCCGGTCTTGAGGCTGATGATGCCCTCGACCTCGACCTCCGGCCCGCACCAGCGCATCCGCACCTCGTGCGCCAGGGCGAGGAGGTCGGGCAGCCGGTCGTCGGGCAGGCGGAGCACGTCCAGGACCTGCTGTTCGCCGAGGCCGACGCCGTTTTCGAGGACCTGCTCGCGCGCGAGCGCGAGAACGTCGGTGTCCGGGACTGCGGTCACGGCGGGCTCCTTGATCGTGGTGGTGCGGCAAACGTCCCTCATCGTGCACGAAGCGGCGACGAGGGGACAGCGATGCAGGTCACTTCCCCGCGGAAGCGCATCCCGCGAAAAGCTCGGGGTCGAACTCACCGCCGAACCACGGCGAGAGCCCGGCCCGGGCCGCGGCCAGGAAGTCCTCGCGGGAGGCCTGGCCGATGCCGGCGGGCAGCACGCCGAGCAGGGGCGCCCCCGCCGCGACCGGCAGGTCTTCGAGGTTGGACAGCGCCGCGAGGTCCGGTTCGGCCGGCCAGGCGCCGATGATGACGCCCGCGACGGTCAGCCCGCGCTTGCCGGCGACCTCGGCGGTGAGCGCGGTGGCGTTGAGCGTGCCCAGGCCGGCCTCGGCCACGATGATCACGAGCGAGCCGAGCGACCAGGCGACGTCGGCGAGGCTCGCGCCCGCGGCGTCGAAGCGCACCAGCAGCCCGCCGGCGCCCTCGATGAGGGTGAGGTCGTGCTCGGTGTCGAGGTCGGACGCGGCCTGGGCGATCTCGCCCGGGTCGAGCGTGGGCAGGCCGCTGCGCCGGGCGGCGGCCTCGGGTGAGAGCGGATCCGGGTAGCGGCGCAGCTCGCGCGTGGTCACGTCCGGCCCGGCGAGGCGCAGCACGTCCTGGAGGTCACCGGGCTCGTCGGGCCGCACCCCGGTCTGGGCCGGCTTCAGCACGGCCACCCGCTGTCCCCCGGCTGCCGCCAGGGCCGCGATCGCCGCCGTGGTGATCGTCTTGCCGACCCCGGTCCCGGTCCCCGTCATCACCAGCATGGTCACGGGCCATCAACATAGTGACTCCGTGCCCGGTCGCGCACGCGGGCCGTGGTCAAAGCACTGCCGCACCCGGTCGTGAGTGGTAAGGCGGGTTAGAACCCGCCTTACCACTCACGAGCCGGACGGCGGGTCAGGCGCCCGGTAGCGCCACCGGTGCACCGGCCGGGCGGAACGTGCGCTCGGCCGCGTCGAACAGGTACACCTGGGCGTCGCCGACGTGGAAGTACATCGCCGTCAGCTGCAGCTTCCCGGCCGATTCGGCCGCCGCCACGGCCGGGTACTCGCGCAGGTGCTCCAGCTGCTGGAGCACGTTGTGCAGCGCCAAGCGATCGCCCTCGCGGTCCGGGACGCCGCCGTCCAGCGTCGCGGAGCCCAGCCGGTGCGCGCTCGGCTCCGCGTGCCGGAGCCAGGCCGACAGCGGCCCGGGCGGCGGACCGTCGGCCAGCGCCGCCATCGCGCCACACGAGGAATGGCCGCAGACCACGATCTCCGCCACCCCGAGGACACCCACCGCGTACTCGATCGACGCGTTCATCGAGGCGTCGGCCTGCCCCGGCGGGACCAGGTTGCCGATGTTGCGGATGGTGAACAGGTCACCCGGCCCGCTCGTCGTGATCAGATTCGGCACGATCCGCGAGTCGCCGCAGGTGATGAACAACGTGCGCGGCCGCTGGTCGTCGGCCAGGCCGGACAGCGTGTCGCGCAGCAGCGGGGCCGCGCGGCGGTGGAACTCCGTGGCGCCCCGGCGGGTCTGCTGGGCCGGGATTTCGACGCCTTCCGCCGCCTGCCACTCCGACCACGGCGCCAGCCAGCGCGGCACCGCCCGGCGGGCCGCGATCCGGGACCGCGTCGGGCGGCCCGCCTTGCCCTCGCCGAACCACGGGTGGCCGACCTCGTCGACCTCCACCGTGCCGCCGGCGCGCTCGTGCGCCGTCTGCCAGGTGTGCAGGCTTTCGAACGCCGCGTGGTCCAGGTAGTCGACGACCAGCTCCAGCCGCACGGTGACGCCGCCCGGGACGGTCCCGAGCACCTTCGACAGCCGCGGCACCGACAGGAACGTCAGGACGCCCTCGACAACGACGCGCCAGTCTTCGCCTTCCCTTTCGACGTGGATACCGGACCAGACCGTGCGGCGCAGCATCAGCACCAGCGCCAGCCCGATGCCCGCCAGCACGCCGGTCAGCAGGTCGAAGACCACGACGCCGCCGAGGGTGAGCAGGTAGACGGGCAGATCCCCGTGGGCCAGCACGGTCTTCATGTGCCTGGGGTCGACCAGCTTCGCGCCGACGTGCACCAGCAGCCCGGCCAGCGCGGCCAGGGGGATGCTCTCGATCAGCCCGGCGAGCAGGACGACGAACAGCAGCACCCAGACGCCGTGCAGCACCGCCGACACCCGGGACTTCGCCCCGGCGGCAACGTTGGTGGAGCTGCGGACGATGACGCCGGTGACGGGCAGGCCGCCCAGCGCGCCGGAGATCATGTTGGCCGTGCCCTGCCCGACCAGCTCGCGGTCGAGGTTGGCGCGCGGCCCGGTGTGCATGCGATCGACCGCCACCGCCGACAGCAGGCTCTCCACGCTGGCGATCAGCGCGATCGTGACGACGGCGAGGGCGAACCCGCCCCAGCCGTCCGGCAGCTGCGGGACGAGGTGGATGTTCAGCAGGTCGCCGGGCAGTTCGACGCGCGGGAGCGTCATCCCGAACGCGACCGACACCACGGTGGCCACCGCGATCGCGGCGAGCGGGCCCGGCACCTTGCGGACGACGGACGGCAGCTTCGGCCAGATCAGCAGGAGTGCGATGGTGATCAGGCCGACGATGGCGGCCGAGTCGTGGTGGGCGACGATCTGGGCGGGCAGCTCGGCGATGTTCTCGATCGCGGAACTCTGGGCCTTGCCGCCGAGGATGACGTGCAGCTGGCCGAGCACGATCGTGACGCCGATACCGGCCAGCATGCCGTGCACGATCGCCGGCGAGATGGCCAGCGCGGCGCGCGCGATGCGGCTCAGCCCCAGCAGGATCTGGCACGCGCCGGCGACGACGGTGATCGCGCAGGTGACGGCCCACCCGAAGGTCTGGATGGTTTCGGCCATGACCACGGTCAGGCCGGCGGCGGGCCCGCTCACCTGCAGGGCGGAGCCGCCGAGCGCGCCGGCGACGATGCCGCCGACGACGGCGGCGATCAGCCCGGCGGCGACCGGGGCACCCGAAGCGAGAGCGATGCCGAGGGACAGGGGGACGGCTACGAGGAAGACGACCAGTGAGGCCGGCAGGTCGTGGCGGAGCACGGCGAGGGGTCTCATGATCACCATGCAACCGGAAATCGAGTGAAATGTCCGCTATGTTCCACCCGATCGAGTGAAGTACTGGCGATATTTCACCCTTTTGTCACAAATCGGACAGGCCGTTAACGCGCCGGTAACTCGCCATCGGCCTGTCGGGTGACAGTTGAATCCTGGACTATATAAGGGTTTTCGCCCCAGGAGATGACGAAGGCCGCCTCCGGGCGGGATGCCCGGAAGCTGCCGTCGTCCGGTGTCAGTGCTCCAGCGCACCCGCGGGGACGAACCCGCGGGCGGCATCGTCCAAAAGGGACACTTGCGCGGCGCCAACGTCGAAGTACATCCCGGTCAGCCGCAGCGCACCCCGGTCCAGGGCCGCCGCGACCACCGGGTAGCCGCGCAGGGTTTCCAGCTGCTGCACCACGTTCTGCAGCGCCAGCTGGTCGGCTTCGGCGGCCGGCCGTTCGCCGCCGAGCAGCAGCGGTGCCTCGCGGCTGCGGCGCCGGAGCGTCGCCTGGCCGTGGCGCAGCCAGCTGCCGAGCTGGTCGAGGCCGTCCGGGGCCCGGCCGAGCAGCGCCTTCATCGCGCCGCAGGAGGAATGCCCGCACACCACGATCTCGGCGACTTCGAGGACCCCGACGGCGTACTCGATCGCCGCGCCGACCGACGAGTCGGTGCCGTCGGCCGGCGGCACCAGGTTGCCGATGTTCCGCACGGTGAACAGGTCGCCCGGCCCGCTGGTGGTGATCAGGTTCGGCACGATCCGCGCGTCGCCGCAGGTGATGAACAGCGTGTGCGGCTGCTGGCCGTGCGCCAGCCCGTCCCACGTCTCGCGCAGCAGGGGCGCGGTGCGGCGCTGGAACTCCGACGCGCCGCGGCACAGCAGCGAGCTGGCGGTGCGCTGGGCGGGCAGCACGACGTGCTCGGCCTGCCACTGCGACCACGGCGCGAGCCAGCGCGGCACGACCCGCGCGGCGACGCTGCGGCGCACGGTCGGCTCTCCCGCCCGGCCGCGTTCGAACCACGGGTGCCCGATCTCGTCGACCGTGACGCACCCGGCGTGCGCCTGCTGCCAGCCGCGCAGGCAGTCGAACGCGGCGTGGTCGAGGTAGTCGACGAGCAGTTCGAGGGTGACGTCGGCGTGCGGGGGCAGTTCGGCGAGCACGCGGGTCAGCCGGGGCACGGACAGGAACGTCAGCGCCCCTTCGATGACGACGCGGTGGCGCTCACCGTCCGTCTCGACGTGGATGCCGGAGAAGATCATCCGCCGCAGCATCATCGCGAGCGCGAGCAGGATCCCCGCCGCGACGCCGGTGAGCAGGTTGACCGCCACGGCCCCGGCGAGGGTGACGACGTACACCGGCAGGTCGCCGTGCCGCCGGACTTCCTTGAGGCCGTGGACGTTCACGAGCTTCGTCCCGACGTAGACCAGCAGCGCGGCCAGCGCCGCCAGCGGGATCAGCCGCAGCACACCGGTGAGCAGCAGGCAGGCCGCGAGGATCCAGGCGCAGTGCAGGATCGCCGAGGCCCGGGTGCGCGCGCCGGCCTCGTAGTTGGTCATGCTGCGCACGATGACGCCGGTGACGGGGAACCCGCCGAGCGCGCCGGCGGCGACGTTCGCCGCGCCCTGCCCGATGAGTTCGCGGTCGAGGTCGGTGCGCGGGCCGCCGCGGAGCTTGTCCACCGAGACGGCGGACAGCAGGCTCTCCAGGCCGGCGATGAGCGCGATGGTGACCGCGGCGAGGGCGAAGCCGCCCCAGCCGCCGTCCGGCAGCCGCGGGACGACGTGCAGGGCGGGCAGCCCGGCCGGGAGGTCGACGCGCGGCAGGCTCATCCCGGTCGTGATGGACAGGCCGGTGGCCAGCGCGACGGCGGCCAGCGGCGCGGGCACGCGCCGGACGGCCTTCGGCAGCCGCGGCCACGCCACCAGGACGCCGAGGGTGACGACGCCGATCAGCACGGCCTGGTCGTGGTGCGCGGCGACCTGGCCCGGCAGCGCCAGGACGTTGGCGAGCGCGGAGCCCTGTGCCGAGCCGCCGAGGACGACGTGCAGCTGGCCGAGCACGAGCGTGACGCCGATGCCGGCGAGCAGCCCGTGCACGATCGCCGGTGAGACGGCGAGCGCGGCGCGGGCGGCCCGGGTGAGGCCGAAGAGGATCTGGAGCAGCCCGGCGGCGACGGTGATCGCGCAGGTGACGGGCCAGCCGTGGGTGGCGATCGTGTCGGCGAGCACCACGGTGAGGGCGGCGGAGGGGCCGCTGACCTGCAGCGGCGATCCGCCGAAGAGGCTCGCGACCAGCCCGCCGACGACGGCGGAGATCAGGCCGGAGAGCAGCGGCGCCCCGGCGGCGAAGGCCACGCCGAGGGACAGGGGGACGGCGACGAGGAAGACGACGATCGACGCGAGGACGTCGTGCTTGAGGTTCTCCAGGTGGGCGGAGGGCTTCGGGGGTCCGGTGTCGTGTTCGCCACGAACGATCTCGATCATGGGGGCAGGATCGCCGAAACCGGGCGAAAAGTCCGCTACGCAAGCATTTCTCGCGTTCGTCCGGGTACAGGAAGGACCGGGTTTCCCGGTCCTTTCACACTTACCGCCTCGACCGTTCGCGTGGTTTCGATCATGGCCTGCCACGCAGCGCGACGATGAGGGACCTTCGGGTCTGGGTGTGCCGGTGGTCACACCCGATGTGCTGAATTCAGGCCTTTTCGGCGACCGCGAGCATCGCCCGGGTGATCACGGCGAGGTCGTCGTCAGTCGAAACGTAGGGCGGCATGGCGTAGACGAGGTCCCGGAACGGCCGCAGCCAAGCACCGTTCGCGGTGACGACGTCGGTGGCGACGGCCATGTCGACGGGGTGGTCGAGCTGCAGCACGCCGATCCCGCCCAGCACCCGCACATCGGTGACGGCGACCAGGTCGCGCGCCGGGGCCAGGCCGTCGAGCAGGGCCTTTTCGATCCGGGCGACGTCGCTGCGCCACTGGCCGCCGGCGAGGAGGCCGAGGGAGGCGTTGGCGACGGCGGAGGCGAGGGGGTTGCCCATGAAGGTGGGGCCGTGCGCGAGAACGGGCAGTTCGCCCTGCGCGATCCCGGCGGCGACCGCGGGCGTGCACAGGGCGGCGGCCATGCTCAGGTAGCCACCGGTGAGTGCCTTGCCGACGCACATGACGTCGGGCGTCACGCCGGCGTGCTCGGCGGCGAAGAGCGCGCCGGTGCGGCCGAAGCCGGTCGCGATCTCGTCGAAGATGAGGAGCACGTCGTGCGCTTCGGTGATTTCGCGGAGGGCGCGCAGGTAGGCGGGGTGGTGGAACCGCATCCCCCCGGCGCCCTGGACGACGGGTTCGACGATCACCGCGGCGAGTTCGTCTTGGTGCCGCCCGATGGCGTCGGCCAGTACGTCCACATAGGACGGATCGGGCGGGGTGTCGAAACCGGACGGTGGTGCGGGCACGAAGATCTGCTCGGGCAGGACGCCGCGCCAGAGCGAGTGCATGCCGCCTTCGGGGTCGCAGACGCTCATCGGGGTGAAGGTGTCGCCGTGGTAGCCGCCGCGCCAGGTGAGCAGCTTGTGCCGGCCGGTGCGCCCGCGGGAGCGTTGGTACTGCAGGCACATCTTGACGGCGACCTCGACGGAAACGGACCCGGAGTCGCAGAGGAAGACGTGCTCGAGCCCGTCCGGGCTGAGGTCGGCGAGGGTCGTGGCGAGGGTGATGGCGGGTTCGTGGGTGAGGCCGCCGAACATGACGTGGCTCATCCGCCCGGCTTGGGCCGCGAGGGCGGCATCGAGCACGGGGTGCCGATAACCGTGGACGGCGGACCACCACGAGGACATACCGTCGACGAGCTCGCGCCCGTCGGCGAGCGTGAGCCGGACGCCACTGGCTTCGGTGACCAGCAGGGACGGCACCTTCGCGGGCATGGGCGCGTAGGGGTGCCAGACGTGCTGGGCGTCGAGGGCGAGCAGGTCGGCGGAGTCCATCCGCCGACCCTACGACACGGCCCCGGCCGGCCTGGGCAGCGGAGGGAGGGCGACGGGCGGGTTCGGCACCGCCTGCCCGCGGCAGGGCCCGACGGCAGCGAGGCCCGGCGGCAGGGTGGCAGCGACCGGCCGGCTGCGAGAACCGGCGGCAGCAGGCCAGCGCGACCGTTTCCGCGCCGAAGCGGAAAAGCTCGCCAGCGCACCGGCCCACCTACCGCAGCTGGCCTGGCCCCCAGGCGCCCTCACAACCGGACCGGCAGCACCTCCAGCCCGTGCACCAGCGAGCTCGTCCGGTACACCAGCTCATCCGGCTTGGCGTCCAACGCGATGTCCGGGAACCGCTCCAGCAAGCCCCCGAGGGCGATCTCGGCCTCGAGCCGGGCCAGGGGTGCACCCACGCAGTAGTGGATCCCGTGCCCGAACGCCAGGTGGCCGCCCGCCGCGCGGGTGATGTCCAGCTTGTCCGGCTCCGGGTAGCGCTCCGGGTCGCGGTTCGCCCCGAGCAGTGAGACCAGGACGAACTCGCCCTCCGGGATCGTCACCCCGGCCACCTCCACCGGCTCCGCCGTGAAGCGCAGCGTGGCCAGGTGGATCGGGCCGTCGAAGCGCAGGAACTCCTCCACCGCGCCCGGCAGTAGCTCCGGCTCCGCGCGCAGGCGGGCCAGCTGCTCCGGCTCGCGCAGGAGCGCCAGCACGGCGTTCGCGATCAGGTTGACCGTCGTTTCGTGGCCGGCCACCAGCAGCAGGAACGCCATCGACACCAGCTCGGGCTCCGACAGCGAATCGCCGTCGTCGCTCGCGTGGACCAGGTCCGACAGCAGGTCTTCGGCCGGCTCGGCGCGCTTCTGGGCGATCAATTCCGTCAGGTACGCGTACATGCTCGCCGCCGCGGCCTGCATCTGCTCCGGGCGCATCGCCGCGCTCAGCAACGTCTTGGACCAGCCCGAAAACTCCGCGCGGTCCTCCTCGCGCACGCCGAGCAGCTCGCAGATCACCGTGATCGGCAGCGGCGCGGCGAACGACGCCACCAGGTCGGCCCGCTCCTGCCCGGCCAGCGCGTCGAGCAGCTCCGCGGTGATCTCCTCCACCCGAGGCCGCAGCCGGGCCACCGTGCGCCCGGTGAACGCCTTGTTCACCAGCTTCCGCAGCCGCGTGTGGTCCGGCGGGTCCGAGTTCAGCATGTGCCAGCTCAGGTCCTGCCCCAGCCCGTTCTGCAGGGCCTCCGGCGGCAGCTTCGCTTCGAACACCTCGCGGATGCCCTGGCTGTTCTTCCGCAGCCGCGGGTCGGCCAGCAGCGCCCGCGCGTCCGCGAACCCGGTGACCAGGTAGCACGGCAAGCCCCGCGGTGGCAGCCGCACGCGGCGCACCGGGCCGCCGCCGCGCAGCATCTCCGAGAACAGGTGCGCGTCCTGGGCGAAGTCCTGCGCCACCTCGACGATTTCGCCGGTCGTCATGTCAGCCCCCATGCTCCATCGCGTCAGCGTTCGGCGAGTGCCGCCACGACGCGCTCGGTCACGTCCTGCCAGTATGCCCGCTGTTCCTCGCGTTCTTCCGCGCCCGCAAGCCATTCCTGGTGGAACCGCAGCGTCGTCTTCGCCCCCGAGCCGCTCAGCCGCACCTGGACGGTCGAGTCGTGGTCCCAGTCGCTCGGCCGCCACGTCAGCCGCACCCGGTCGCCGTCGACGAAGCTGCGGATCTCGCCCACCGTGCCGTTCGCCGTTTCGTACTCCGCGCCCGCTTCCTTGGGCAGCTCGACACCCGGGCCGAGCCAGATCGCGACCCCGTCCCGGCTGACCAGGAAGTCCCACACGGCCCCGGCCGGGTACGGCAGGGTCCGCGACACGCCGATGTTCCACCCGACATCGGCCGTCTTCCCCGTTGAAGAAGTCATGTCCTCATCCTCGCACCGGGGTACGACAAAAACGGCAACCGGCCCGGGTGGAGGATGGGAACCCGTGCGCTACCGCCCGATCTCCCCCGCCGTCCTCGCCGACGAACTCACCGATCGCATCGACGCGCTCACCGGGCCGCGGCTCGCGGTGGCCGTCGACGGCGCGGCGGGCGCGACCGGGACCGCGGAACTCGCCGACGCCCTGGTCGATCCGCTGCGCCTGCGTGGCCGCGCGACCCTTCGCGTGTCGGCCCGCGACTTCCTGCGGCCCGCGTCCCTGCGCTTCGAGCACGGCCGCACGAACCCCGACGCCCGCTACACCGACTGGCTCGACCTCGGCGCGCTCCGCCGCGAAGTGCTGGAGCCGCTGAAGAGTTCCGGCGACGTGCTGCCGTCGCTGTGGGACGCCGAGCGCGACCGGGCGACCCGCGCCGAACGGGTGCCGCTGCCCGAAGGCGGCGTCGTGCTCCTGGACGGCGAACTGCTGCTCGGCGCCGGGCTGGCCTTCGACCTGGCCGTGCACCTGTGGCTCTCCCCCGCCGCCCTGCGCCGCCGCGTGCCGGACGCCTGGGCCGTCCCGGCCTACGAACGCTACGAGGAAGAGGTGGACCCGGGCTCGCTCGCCGACGTCGTCGTGCGCGTCGACGATCCCCGGCACCCGGCGCTCTACACGCCTTAACGGACCGCGGCCACCGGATCGCCGTCCAGCAGGCCGGACAGCCGCCGGGCCATGACGTCCCAGCGCCAGTTCGCCGTCACCCACTCCCGGCCGGCCTGGCCCATCCGGCGCGCCCGCACCGGGTCGGCCAGGAGGCTGACGAGGGTCTCGCTCAGCTGGCCGACGTCCCGGCCCTCCACGACGTGCCCGGTGACCTCGTCGAGCACCGCCTCGGGCGCCCCGCCGGAGTTGCCGGCGACCACCGGCAGCCCGGTCGCCGAGGCCTCCAGGTAGACGATGCCGAGCCCTTCGACGTCGAGGCCCTTGCCGCGGGTGCGCGCGGGCATCGCGAAGACGTCGCCCGCCGCGTAGTGGGCGGGCAGCTCGGCCCACGGCACCGAACCGGTGAGCACGACGTCGCGCTCCAGGCCCAGCCCGGCGACCAGTTCGGTGAGCTTCGCGCGGTACGGGCCGCCGCCGACGATCAGCAGCGCCGCGTCCGGGACCCGCTCGCGGATCGACGGCAGCGCTCGGATCAGCTGGTCCTGGCCCTTGCGCGGGACCAGGCGCGACACGCAGACGACGGTCGGCCGGTCGCCGAGGCCGTGCCGGGCGCGGATTTCCGCGCGCCCGGCCGGATCCGGCCGGTACACGTCGGTGTCCACCCCGGACGGCAGCAGCTCCAGCCCGGCCATCGCCCCGAACGCCGCGGCGAAGCGACTGCGGGTGTAGCGGCTGACGTAGGTGACGACGTCGGCGGTGTCGCCGATGCGCCGCAGCGCCTGCCGCGACGCCGGGAGCATCGACCAGCCGACCTCGTGGCCGTGCGTCGACGCGACGACGCGACGCGCGCCCGCCCGGCGCAGCGGGTGCCCCAGCAGCGCGAGCGGCGCCGCCGCGCCGAACCAGACGGCTTCGCAGTCCCGGGCCCGCATGATCTGCTTCGCCCGGCGCAGCACGTCGGGCGTCGGCAGCATCAGTGACGTCGGGTGCCGGACGACCTCGAACGGCGCCGCGGCGTCGAACTCCTCGTGCGACCCCGTCCGCGACTCCCACGACGGCGCGTAGACGACCAGGTCGTCCGCCGGCAGCCGGGTGGCGAGGGAGTTCAGGTAGTTCTGGATCCCCCCGGGCCGGGGCGGGAAGTCGTTGGTCACGAGCAGGGTCTTGAGCACGCCCCAGAGGCTAACGGCGAAGGGGCGGTACCGCGTGTGCGGTACCGCCCCCTTCGACCGGTGGGGCTACGCCGTCGGGCGGCGCGCTCCCGAGTACTGGCTCTGCAGCGGCGAGATCTTCACGACGTCACCGGTGTCGGGCGCGTGCACCATCTTGCCGTCGCCGATGTACATGCCGACGTGCGAAACGGGCGAGTAGAAGAACACCAGGTCGCCCGGCTGGAGCTGGTCCCGCGGCACCGCGGCGCCGAAGGTGGACTGCTCGCGGCTGGTCCGCGGCAGGGTGATGCCGGCCTGGCCGTAGGCCCACGACGTCAGGCCCGAGCAGTCGAACTTGTTCGGGCCGGTGGCACCGTAGACGTACGGGCTGCCGAGCTTGCTCAGCGCCGCGTCGACCGCCGCCTGTGCGGCCGCGGTCGGGGCCTTGATGTTGGTGGGCGCGGACCCGCCACGGTCCTTCTGAGCGGCCTTGTCCGCCGTGCTGAGGTTCTTGTTGGCCGCCTCGAGCTGGTCGATCTGGTCCTGCAGGTTCTTCTGCTTGGCCTGGATGTCCTGGGTCAGCTTGGCCGCGGCGTCCCGCGCGTCCTGCGCGCGCTTCGCGGCGTCGCTGGCCTTGGCGGCCGCGTCGGTGGCCTGCTGGACGGCACCGGTGAGGTTGCCCATCGCGGCGTTCTTGCCGGTCGCGATGACCTCGAGCGCCGAGGAGCGGTCCAGGAAGTCCTGGGTGGACGTGCCCGCCAGCAGCGCCGACAGCTTGTTCAGCTGGACACCGCTGGTGAACGACGCACCGGCGAACTTGTCGACCTCGGTCTGGTACTTCTTCTGGCTCTCGGACGCCGTGGCCGCTTGCTGCTTGGCCGCGTTGACGTCCGCGGTGGCCTTGTCGAGCTCGCCCTGCTTCTTCTTCAGGTCGTCCTGGGCGGACAGCAGGTCTTCGTTGAGCTTCTCGGCCTGGGCCGCGAGGTCACGGTACTGGGCGAGCGCGTCGGAGCCGGTGGGCGGGGTCTGGAGAACGGGGACGGGGGCGGCGGTGGCCATCGGCTGGGCCACGGTGACGAGGGTGATCACCGAAGCCGCGGCGAGCGCACCTGAAACCACGCGCCTGAGGGAATGCGACTGCACGGTCGCGCGGGTCTCCTTTGGTCTCGGCCGCCGACGGGGACCGGGGCACGAAGAGGTCGGGGTGTTCCTCTTCACCGCTGTCCCAGCCACCACGCGCCGGACCGTGCGTTTTTGCCGTGCACGAGCCGCAACAGGTGAAGCACGCGGTGGTGGTTCCGGTTCCCAGCTTCCCGACAAAGCTGCGTCCGGCGGCGATCCCGTGTCGCCGCCTCCACAGACGGCCGGGGGCCACGAGATCTCGGACAGGTTACGAAAAGACCGGGACCACGTCCACCACCTCTCCGGCAAAAGCGCTGAGTGACGCCGCTGAACACCATCGGACCAGGGCAGACGGAAAGGTGTGATGGGTGTTACACGCTGGGGTTTCTCCGGAGGGCTTTCGACTACCGACCGTTCACCGATTCAATCGACCATTCGGCGCGCCGTCACGAAACGGTGGAAATCAGGCGGTGCGCCGGATCGGTTCTTCGACCAGCCTCAGCCGGGGCACCATCCCGGCTTCGGCCAGCGCGTCGATCGCCCGCCGCTCGTCGGCGTCCCACACCACCGCGGGTGGCGCGCCGAGCAGCACGCTCACCACGCAGTCGTGGCACGAGATGCCGCGCACGACGCAGCGGTCGCAATCGACCACCAGGTTCTCGATGTCCGAAACGGCGATGTGCGAGACGTCCACTTCGGACAGCTCGGGCCGGTCGGTCATGTGGTCCTCCTCACGTCGGAACTGACTGAGGAGGACGGTAGGCGCCACCACCGACAGTTTCGGGCGTCAGACCCTCGACAGGCGGCTGACCAGCACCGATGACGGCGCGGGGTGGGCGCCGCGGCCCCGCACGGAGTCCGCGACCGCGCGGTCGGACGTCGCGACCACCATGGGCCGCCCCGCGGGCTCGGCCGCGACCAGGTTGCGGATGACGTCGTCGGCCAGCACCCCGCGGTCGGAGAACAGCACCCGCACCCCGCGGGGCACCGACGCGGGGACCGACAGCACGCCGGCACCGTCGAACACGACGGTGACCTCGGCGGACGTGCGCGCGGCCAGCGCGGACAGCTGGTGGATCAGCCGGTCGCGCTGGTCGGCGAGGGCGAGCTCCGGGTAGCCGGTCTTGGTGACGTTGTAGCCGTCGACGATCAGGTGCACGTTGGGCAGCGCGAGGTAGCGGTCCAGAGTGGACACGTCGGGGATCTTGCCGCCCTGGCCGGTGCCGGCACTGGCGCCGCGGACCATGTCCGCCGGGCGGGCGCCGCGCGCGCCGAGGGCGAGCTCGCGGCGGAGGCCGGTGACCGCGCCGTCGATGGTGTCGATGAGCAGGGCGAGCCGCACCTCGTCGGCCTGCCGGGCCTCGCGCGCGGACTGACGGGCGATCTCGGCGTCGGCGACCGCGCGTTCGGCACGGGCGCGCTCGTGGGCGACGCGCTGGCGTTCGCGCCCGAGCTGGGTGTTCAGCGCCGCGATTTCGTCGTTGCGGGCGGCGGAACCGCGTTCGGCGTCGGCGGACGCCGCTTCGGCCGCGTCCCGGGCCTGGCGCAGCTGGACGCCTTGCTCGCGAAGGCGCTTCAGGAGCTTCTCGACTTCGCCTTCGCGCTCGCCCCGGGCGTTTTCGGCGGCTTGTTTCGCTTCGGCGAGTTCGGCGCGGACCTGGGCGAGCTCGGTTTCGAGCCGCTGGGCGCGGGCCAGCGCGGCGTCGCGTTCGGCGCGCAGGGCGTTTTCCTCGGCGTTCCGGGCGACCAGCCGGACCCGCCCGGCCGCCCCGGACTCGCCGAGCAGGACGGCGGCGGCCGCCGCGGCGACGGACTCGGCGGCGTTGGGGTCGAGCGCGTCGGTGCGGTGCTCGCGCAGCCACTCGATGACGGCGGTCCGGAACTGCGACGAGTCGCCGAGGGCCGCGAGCAGGGCGGCGCCGCCGAGCTTGGCGCGCTTGGCCGGGGCGAACTTGGCGACCGGCCGCAGCTGGCGCGGCACGTCGGTGGCGGGCAGCTTGGCGACGGCGGCCGCGGCGAGCTCGGCGATGCGGTCGCGCACCGGCTCGGGCAGCCCCGGCCAGGTGGCGGGATCGGGATGTCCGGCCTGGTCAGCGGGCTCTTCGACCGGCTCGGGGCGCGGCGCGACGCCCGAGGGACCGACGGGGTCCCCCGGCGGCTCCGGCACGAGCGGCTGCGGGTGCATTGGTCCAGGGTAGGCCCCGCCTCCGCATCCCGCGCCGCGCACCACACGGACCGGCTGCGCGCGGAAACTGTCGGTGGTCGCCCCTAGAGTCCCGCCCATGCGTTCGGTCCAGGCTCAGCTCGCCTTCGACGAGCTCGGAACTCCTTTGCGGGACACCACTTTCGTCGTCTTCGACCTCGAAACGACCGGGGCCCCGCCGGGGCCGTCGGGGATCACCGAGATCGGCGCGGTGAAGGTGCGCGGGGGCGAGGTGCTGGGCGAGTTCGCGACGCTGGTGAACCCGGGCGCGCCGATCCCGCCGCAGATCGTCTCACTGACCGGGATCACCCAGGCCATGGTCTACGACGCGCCGCCGATCGAGGAGGTGCTGCCGGCGTTCCTGGAGTTCATCGGGGGTGCGGTGCTGGTGGCGCACAACTCCGGTTTCGACACGTCCCACATGCGGGCGGCGTGCGAGGGACACGGGTACGTGTGGCCGAAGCTGACGGTCGTGTGCACGGTCCGCTTGGCGCGGCGGGTGGTGCCGCGGGACGAGGTCGGGCGGTACAACCTCACGGCGCTGGCGCTGCTGTTCGGGGCGAGGACGCGCCCGACGCACCGGGCGCTGGACGACGCGCGCGCGACGGTGGACGTCCTGCACGGCCTGCTGGAGCGGGTCGGGAACCTGGGCGTCCACTCCTTGGAAGAGCTGATGGGGTACTTGCCGGAGGTGACCGTCGCCCAGCGGGCGAAACGGCACCTGGCGGCCGACCTGCCGTCGGCACCGGGCGTCTACCTGTTCAAGGGGCCGAAGGACGAGGTCCTGTACGTCGGCACGGCGAAGGACCTGCGTCGGCGGGTGCGGACGTACTTTACGGGTTCGGAGAACCGCAGCCGGATCCGGGAGATGGTCGCGCTGGCCGAGCGCGTCGACCACGTGGTGTGCGCGCACGCGCTGGAGGCGGAGGTGCGCGAGCTCAGGCTGATCGCGGCGCACCGGCCGGCGTACAACCGGCGGTCGAAGAACCGGCACCAGGGCTGGTGGATCGGCCTGACGGAGGAGGCGTTCCCCCGGCTGTCGGTGGTCCGCCTGCCGCGGCCGGGGGTGCTGGGCCCGTTCCGCAACCAGGCGGACGCCCGCACGACGGCGGACACCCTGGCCGGGGCCTCGGGGCTGCGGACGTGCACCCAGCGGATCTCGCCGCGGTCGGCGAACGGGACCCCGTGCGTGCTGGCGGAGCTGGGGCGCTGCGGGGCCCCGTGCGCGGGACGCCAGAGCGTGGCGGACTACGGCCCGGCGGTCGAGTCGGTATCGGGCCTGATCGCGGGCCTGGACGGCGGGCCGTTGCACACGGCGGCGGCGCACGTGGAGCGGCTGGCGGCGGGGCAGCACTTCGAGCAGGCGGCCCGGCACCGCGACGAGCTCGCGGGCCTGATCCGGGCACTGGGCCGGGCCCACCGGCAGGCCTCGCTGGCGTCGATCGGCGAGCTGATCGCGGCCGGCCCGGATGGCGCGGGAGGCTGGGAGCTGGCGGTGATCCGCTACGGCCGGCTGGCTTCGGCCGGGGTGGCGCGGCGCGGGGTGCCGCCGATGCCGGTGGTGGAGGCCCTGGTGGCGTCGGCGGAGACGGTGCTGCCGGAGCCGGGGCCGCTGCACGGCGCGCCGCCGGAGGAGGTGGGGGTCCTGCTGCGCTGGCTGGCCCGCCCGGGAGTCAGGTTGGTCCGCACGACCCGCCCGTGGGCCGAGCCGGCGGCGGTCGCGGGCTGGCGGAGCTGGCTGGACCTGGTCGCGGACGCGCACTCGCTGGAGCACGTCCACTGACCGTTCGCGTACCTGGCGGGTCGGACCGCGGCCGACTGCGCAGACACGCCAGCCGACCGCCTGGGTACGTCAACCGACCCTCTGGGTACGTCAACCGACCCTCTGGGTACGCGGGCCGACCCTCTGGGTACGGAGGCGCGTGCGGGTAGGTCAGGCTGCCGAGGGTTTCAGCGCGTCCAGGAGCCCCGCCGACCGCGTCACGATGACCGGCGACCGGGCACTCGCCGCGCACTGGCTGGCCCACACCGCGGCGTAGCTAGGATCGCGAGCGACACCCCGCAGACGAGTCTTGGAGGACCCAGGTGATCACCGCGATCGTGTTGATCCAGGCAGAGGCGGACGCGATCCCGGACGCCGCGCAGGCGATCGCCGACATCGAGGGTGTCGGCGAGGTCTACTCGTGCGCCGGGGACGTCGACCTCATCGCCACGGTGCAGGTGTCCACGCACGAGGGCCTGGCCGACCTGATCCCGGGGAAGATCGGGAAGGTGCCCGGCGTGCTGAACACCGTCACGCACATCGCGTTCCGCTCCTACAGCCGCGCCGACACCGAATCGGCCTTCTCGATCGGCGTGGAGGATTGAGCGAGCTCCCCGCGGAGCTGGCCGACGCCCTCGCCGCCGCCCCGGACGCCGCGGCCCGGTTCGAGGCCCTGCCGCCGTCCCACCGGCGTGAGTACGTCCAGTGGGTCGCGGAGGCCAAGAAGCCCGAGACGCGCGTCTCGCGGGCGGAGAAGACCATCACCAGGCTTCGCGAGAAGTAGGAACGACGAAGGCCACCTCCCGCGGGAGGTGGCCTTCGTCGTTCGTGGACCTAGTGGTCCGACTGCTTCGCGGCCGACGCCGTCTCGGCGGAGTCGAACTCGCCGTGCTGGCCGTGCTGGCCGTTTTCGCCACCGGAGTGGCCGTTGCCGTTGGCCCGCTCCAGGGCCGCCGTCTCCTCGGCCGGGTCCGGCGACCAGAACGTGCCCGGGACGGCGTGCCCGGCCGAACCCAGCTTGTTCATCTTCTTCGGCACCGACGCGCCCTGGTACTCGAGCGCGACCGCGTGGCCGTGGCTGTCCACGCCGGCCAGCGGCTGGTGGATCTCGATGAACTCACCGTGCGGCAGCCGCTTGATGATGCCCGTCTCGACACCGTGCTCCAGCACCTCGCGGTCGGCCCGCTGCAGGCCCAGGCAGATGCGGTAGGTGAAGTAGTAGGCCAGCGGCGGCACGATCAGCACGCCGATGCGGCCCGCCCACGTCGTCGCGTTCAGGGAGATGTCGAACTGGTCGGCGATGATGTCGTTGAAGCCGGACAGCTCGATGACCATGAAGAAGCCCAGCGCCATCGCGCCCAGCGCCGTGCGGACCGGTGCGTCCCGCGGCCGCTGGAGCAGGTTGTGGTGCGCGGTGTCCTTGGACAGCTTCCGCTCGATGAACGGGTAGCCCAGCAGCAGGCCGAACAGGATCGGCATGCCGATCGCGCCGGGGAAGAACACCGCCGGGATCGTGTAGTTCCCGAGGTAGACCTCCCACGCCGGCCAGATCCGGAGCATGCCGTCGGCCCAGGCCATGTACCAGTCGGGCTGCGAGCCCGCCGACACCTGCGCCGGGTTGTACGGGCCGAAGTTCCACACCGGGTTGATCTGGAACAGCCCCGACATCAACGCCAGCACCCCGACGACCAGGGTGAAGAACGCCCCGCCCTTGAGCGCGAAGTACGGCATGATCCGCACGCCGACGACGTTGGTCTCCTTGCGCCGCACCCCCGGGAACTGGGTGTGCTTCTGGTACCACACCAGCGCCAGGTGCGCCCCGACCAGGGCGAGCATGATGCCCGGGATGAGCAGGATGTGCAGCGTGTACAGCCGCGGAATGATCTGATCGCCCGGGAACTCCCCACCGAACAGCGCCCAGTGGATCCAGGTGCCGGCCACCGGCACCGACAACACGATGCCCGACAGCGTCGCCCGGATACCGGTCCCGGACAGCAGGTCGTCCGGCAGCGAGTAGCCGAAGAAGCCCTCGAAACAGCCCAGGATCAGCAGCAGGCCACCGATCACCCAGTTCGCCTCACGCGGCCGCCGGAACGCCCCGGTGAAGAAGATCCGCAGCATGTGCACGGCCATCGACGCCACGAAGATCAGCGCCGCCCAGTGGTGCAGCTGGCGCATGAACAGGCCGCCGCGGACGTCGAAGGAGATGTCCAGCGTCGTGCGGAACGCCTGCGACATCTCCAGGCCCTGCATGTTCTTGAAACTGCCGTGGTAGACGACCTCCTGCATCGAGGGGTCGAAGAACAACGTCAGGTACACCCCGGTCAGCAGCAGGATGATGAAGCTGTAGAGCGCGATCTCGCCCAGCAGGAACGACCAGTGCGTCGGGAACACCTTGTTCATCTGGTGCCGCAGACCCTTGGCCAGGTGATACCGCTGGTCGGCGTTGTTCGCAGCCTCGCCCAGCGCCTTCTCGACCGGGCTCGACCCCTTGGTCGGCGTGGTGAGTGAACTCATGACTTACGCTCCCAAAAGGCCGGACCGATGGCCTCGATGAAGTCGCCTCGCGCGATCAAGTATCCCTCTTCGTCCACCGTGATCGGTAGCTGGGCCAGCGGCCGGGTCGCCGGGCCGAAGATCGGCTTGGCGTAGTGGAGGGCGTCGAACTGCGACTGGTGGCACGGGCACAGGATGCGGTTGGTCCGCTGCTCGTACAGGGAGGTCGGGCAGCCGACGTGGCTGCAGATCTTCGTGTACGCGTAGTAGTCGCCGAAGTTGAAGTCCTCCTGGCCGGCCCGCTTGACCACCTTGGCGGCGTCGGTCGGGCGCAGGCGGATCAGCATGACCGGGTTGTCGACCCGGGTCAGCGCCTTGGCCAGCGCCTCCGCGTCGTTGCGCTCGGACTCGCGGAACGGGAAGACCGTCTCCATCGCGCCGGCGTCCAGGTCCTCGGCCTTGACCAGGGAGATCTCGGTCTGCTTGCCGTGCTCGACCTCGACCGGCTTGCCGGTGGCGCGGCGCATGTAGACCTTCTCGCCCGGGAAGTTCGGCTGCCAGCCGGTGTGCCACAGCGAGTCGCGGGACTCGCTGTCCTTCCACGGGTTCTTGATGAAGGACGCGACCGGCAGCGCCGCGGCGGCGAGGCCGAGCGCACCGGCACCGGCGATCGCCGAGCGCTTGATCAGCGAGCGGCGCGCGATGGTGCTGCGGTTCCCGGCGTCGGCCAGGTGCGCCAGGAACGTCTGGCGGTCGACCTCGGGCGAGCCCTCGCCGCCGGCGTCGCTGCGCTGCTGCACCGCGACCTCGGCGGGCACGAACTTCTTCGTGTACAGGATCACGCCGATGCCCAGGCCGAGGATGGCCAGGCCGAGCGTGAGGCCGAGCATCGGGGTGTAGAGGCTGTACCAGAAGTGGCCGCTCTCGTTGTCCGGCGCCTCGTACTGCCACGGCCACCAGATCAGCGAGACGACGAACCCGATCCCGGCCAGCGCGGACAGCCCGAACCAGAACGCGACCAGGCGCTCGGCCCGCTTCTCCGCGCGGGTGCCCTCCACGGGCCACGGGGTCGGGTATTCGACGATCTCGACGCCGTCGAGCGCCCCGCCCAGCTTGACCAGCTGGTCCCGGTCCATCTCAGCCAGTTCCGCCTCCGTCGGCGGCTTCGGCCCTTCGGCACTCATGCCTTCGATCCAATCCACAACGTCACGCCGATCAGCGCGGCGATCCCGACGATAAAGGCGATGACGCCCTCCGAAGCGGGGCCGACCCCGCCGAGGCCGTTACCACCCGGGTCATTGTTGCCGTCCGACACCGACTTCACGTAGGCGACGATGTCCTTCTTCTCCTCCGGCGACAGCTGCCGGTCGGAGAACTTCGGCATGTTCTGCGGGCCGGTGAGCATGGCCGTGTAGATCTGCTCTTCGCTGGCCGGGTCCAGGTTCGGCGCGTACTTGCCGGCGGAGAGCGCACCGCCGCGGCCGGTGAAGTTGTGGCACGACGCGCAGTTGAGGCGGAACAGCTCGCCACCGCGGGCCGGGTCGTCGCCACGCAGGGCCTCGCCCTTCTCGGCCGGCCGCTGGACGCCGCCGCCGTGCGCCTGGATGTAGGCGCCGACCGCGTCGATCTCGGCCTCGGTCAGCTTCGGCGGCTTCCGCTCGGCCTGCGCCTCCTGGCGCGCTGCGGGCATGCGGCCCGAAGAAGTCTGGAAGTACACCGCGGCGTCGCCGATGCCGATCAGGCTCGGCCCGCGGTCCTGCACGCCCTCGAGGTTCGCGCCGTGGCAGGCGATGCAGGTGTTGTTGTAGACCTGCTCGCCGAGGCGCAGCTGCGCCGGCGTGCCCTGGGCCTGCGCGGTCTGCGGCTCCGGGGCGAACACGGCGTACAGGGCGCCGGCGCCCACCAGCGCGATGCCGAGCGCGAGCAGGCCGGCGAACCGCCTCCGCAGCTTCGACCGCGCGCGGTAGCGGCGCTCCGAGGATTTCGTGCTGGTGGTCATCTTGCGGCAACCCTTGCTGTCAGTTCAGGCCGATGGTGAAGGTGGTGGCGGCTGGCGGACCTACGGAAGGAGGTAGATCACACCGAAGAGGCCGACCCACACGATGTCGACGAAGTGCCAGTAGTAGGACACGACGATCGCCGACGTGGCCTGGGCGGGCGTGAACTTGCTCAGTTTCGTGCGGATGAGCAGGTACACGAAGGCGATGAGCCCGCCGATGACGTGCAGGCCGTGGAACCCGGTGGCGAGGTAGAAGACCGTGCCGAACGGGCCGGACGGGATCGTCATCCCCTCTTCGACCAGGTTGTGGTACTCGTTGGCCTGGCCGCCGACGAAGATCGCGCCCATGATCAACGTGATGATGTACCAGCGGCGCAGCCCGTAGACATCGCCGCGCTCGGCGGCGAACACGCCGAACTGGCAGGTCAGCGAGGACAGCACCAGGATCACCGTGAACGGGATCGCGTACGCCACGTTGAGGTGGAACGGCTCGTCGTGCAGCGGCGGTGGCCACGCACCGGTGGCGTTCTGCGCCTTGACGGTGAAGAACATCGCGAACAGTCCGGCGAAGAACATCAGCTCGCTGGAAAGCCACACGATGGTGCCGACACTGACCATGTTCGGCCGGTTCAGCGAGTGGACCCGCTGACTGATGGTGGGAGCTGCCGTTGTCACGCGTCGCATTATGTCCTCTCGCACCACCGCTCCGCCGGGTGGGTCCACGGCGGGTCGTCTGCGTAACCGATCACACCGGATGCCCGGGAAGGTGAGAGCTACTCATGGGTTTACTCGACCGCCTGCGTGACCTGGTCAAGAAGCGGGAAACGCCCGGTCTGAGCCTCGACGCGCCGGGGCTGAAGATCGTCGCCGAGGCCTTCGACCCGGTCGTCGCGGACTCCGCCGTGCTCGCCGCTTCACCCGACTGGGTCAGCACGGCACCGGCCGTTCTGAGGCACCACCTGCTGCTGCCGCCGGCCCGGGTCGAGGAGGCCGGGTCGATCCTCGCGCAGGACGGCTATGAGCTGCGAGAACCTGCTCCGGACGGCGAGCTGACGCGGGTGCTGGCGGTGCGCGTCCAGGTGCTCGACGCCCTGCACTGCGCCCAGGAACGGTCCCGGATGGCGGGTCTCGCGCAACGATTGGGCGGCGACGCGCTCGGCTGGGACGCGCAACAGCCGGAGCCGACCGCGTGATGTCGGTCTCGGCCGATACGATCGGCTTCAGACGTAGATGGCGAGACGGAGGCGTGTCCAACATGGGCGAGCGGTCGATGCGGGTCCTGGTGTTCAGCCACAAGCCGGAGGTGCGCGAGGCGATCGTGAACGCGGTCGGCCGGCGGCCCGCCGCCGACCTGGCGCGCGTGGACTACGTCGAGGCGGCCGGCATCGCCGACGTCCTGTCCGAGGTGGACGCGGGGAACGTCGACCTGGCGATCCTGGACGGCGAGGCGCAGCCGACCGGCGGCATCGGCCTGTGCCGGCAGCTGAAGAGTGAAATCACCGACTGCCCCCCGATCGTGGTGGCCGTGCGGCGCAAGGACGACCGGTGGCTGGCCACCTGGTCGCAGGCGGACGCCGTGCTGGTGCACCCGCTGGACCCGCTGACCGCCGCGGAGACCGTCGCCGACGTGCTGCGCGCGCGACGGGTCCCCGTTGTGAACGGCTGAGCCCGGTGACCACCCCGGTCCCCCGCACCTGGCCACCCCTGCTCAAGCAGCTCGTCGCGGGCGCCGACCTCTCCGCGGAGGACACGGCGTGGGCGATGGACCAGATCATGAGCGGCGCGGCGAGCCCGGCCCGGATCGCCGGGTTCGCGGTCGCGCTGCGCGCCAAGGGCGAGACGCCCGAGGAGATCGCCGGGATGGCGGCCACGATGCTGGCGCACGCCAAGCGGGTCGAGCTGGACCGCCCGGCGGTCGACATCGTCGGCACCGGCGGCGACGGCTCCAACTCGGTGAACATCTCGACGATGGCGACGATCGTCACGGCGGCGGCCGGCGCGCCGGTGGCCAAGCACGGCAACCGCAGCGCGTCGTCGAAGTCCGGCGCTGCGGACGTCCTGGAAGCGCTCGGGGTGACCATTTCGCTGCCGCCGGAGGACGTCCGGCGCAGCCTCGACGAGGTCGGCATCGGGTTCTTCCTGGCGTCGGCGTTCCACCCGGCGCTGCGCCACGCCGGCCCGGTGCGCAGCGAGCTGGGTATCCCGACGACGTTCAACCTGCTCGGCCCGCTGACCAACCCGGCCCAGCCGGGCGCGGCGCTGATCGGCTGCGCGTACCCGGACAAGACGCGGGTGCTGGCGGAGACGTTCGCCCGCCGCGGCACGCGGGCCCTGGTGGTCCGCGGCGACGACGGCCTCGACGAGATCACCACGACCACGACGTCGACGGTCTGGGTGGTCGCGAACGGCACGGTGACCGAGCGCAGCTTCGACCCGACGTCGGTGGACATCCCGCGGGCGACGGCGGAGGACCTGCGCGGCGGCGACGCGGCCGCGAACGCGGCGGTGGTCCGCGACCTGGTGGGCGGCAAGCCGGGCCCGGTCCGCGACGCGGTCCTGATCAACGCGGCGGCCGCGCTGGCGGCCTTCACGGGCTTCTCGGAGTCCCTGGAGGACGACCTCCGCACCGGGCTGACCCGGGCGGCCGAGGCGATCGATTCGGGCGCCGCGGCCGCGCTGCTGGACCGCTGGATCGCCTTCGGCTGACCCGCTCCCCCGGCTCAGCAGCGGACGGTGGGCTCGGCCGCCGGTGCTTCCGGAGCCGGGGCGGCGGCGGGCTTGCGGCCGCGCTGCGGGGCCAGGGCGGCCGCCAGGACCGCGAGCATGCCCAGTGCCTCCGGCCAGCTCGGCCGGTGGCCGTAGAACGCGATGTCCACCAGGACCGCGACCACCGGGTAGAGGTAGGACATCAGCGCCACCGTCGTGGTCGGCAGCTTGCCGATGCTCGCGTACATCAGCACGTACATCAGTGCCGTGTGGACGGTGCCGAGCAGGACCAGCCAGAGCAGCCCCGACGTCGTCGTCGGCAGGGGCGTGATCAGCAACGTCGGAGCCAGCACGAGCGCGCCCACCGTCGTCTGCACGGCGGCCAGGAGGTGCGGGCGGATGTGCTTCAGCTGCTTCGCGACGAAGGACGCTCCCGCGTACAGCACGGCCGCACCGAGGGCGAGGCCGATGCCGGCCAGCTGCACGGGCTTGCCGTCCTCGCCGTGGGCGGACAGCGAGATCAACGCCACGCCGCCGAAGGCGATCCCGGCCCGGGCCAGGTGGCTCTTGGCGACCTTCTCGCCGAGGAACGCCGCCGCCAGGCCGACCAGGATCAGCGGCTGGGTGTGGTAGACGACCGTGCTGACCGAGATCGACGACAGCGCGTAGGACGCGAACAGCAGCACCCAGTTGCCGACCAGGAACAGCCCGCCCAGCACGGCGAGACCGAGGTCGCGACGGGACGGCCGCCAGGCCTGCAGCCAGCCGCGGGAGAGGCACCACAGCACGAGGAGCGCGCCGCCGACGAAGCAGCGGGCGAAGGCCACCGCCGGGGCGGCCGCGCCGCTTTCGAGGACGACGGCGCCGATCGTGCCGGACATCGCCATCGCCGCGGACCACTGGAGCAGCGGGCGGGTTTCGGAGTTCGTCATGCCGACCAGGTTCGTCGCACTCGATCCGAGCGACCAGTGTCAGAGATGACAATGGGCGCAAAACTTGTGACACACTGGCCGCCGTGGACGTCAACCGGGTCGCGGTGGTGCTCGCCGATCGCGTTTCGCCGTTCGAGCTGGGGGTCGCGTGCGAGGTGTTCGGCACCGACCGCAGCGCGGACGGCATCGAGGGCTGGGACTTCGCCGTCTGCTCGCCGGGCGGGACCGGCGTCGAGAGCTGGTCCGGCTTCGGGCTGTCCGGCCTTCGGGACCTCGACTTCGCCGCGTCGGCGGACCTGCTGATCGTGCCGACGTGCGCGCCGCGGACCGCGCCGCCGCCGGAGCCGGTGCTGGACGTCCTGCGTGACGCCGCCGGGCGGGGGGCCTGGGTCGCCGGCTTCTGCGCGGGCGTGTTCTCGCTGGGCTACGCGGGCTTGCTCGACGGCCGCCGCTGCACGGTCCACTGGGTGTACGAGGCGGAGTTCCGGCAGCGGTTCCCGACGGCCGACGTGGACCCGCAGGCGCTCTACGCCGACGACGGCGGCATCCTGACCAGCGCGGGCACGGTTGCGGCGGTCGACCTGTGCCTGCACCTGGTCCGCCGGCTGCGCGGCGTCGCGGCGGCCACGACGCTGGCCCGGCGGATGGTGGCGGCCCCGCACCGCGCGGGCGGCCAGGCCCAGTTCGTCCAGGCGCCGGTCCCGGCGACGGCGGCAGGCGACGACGCCGTGGTCGCGGAGGCCCTGGAGTGGGTGGAGCGGCGGCTGGACCAGCCGTTCACGGTGGCGGAGCTGGCCCGCCGCAGCGGCCTGGGCGAGCGGACGTTCCTGCGCCGTTTCTCGGCCGCGACGGGCACCACGCCGCACCGCTGGCTGACCGAGCGGCGGCTGGACCGCGCCCAGGCCCTGCTGGAGGAGGGCAGGCTGTCGGTGGAGGACATCGCAACGGCGTGCGGCTACGCCTCACCGGCCGCGCTGCGGCACCAGTTCAGCCGCCTGCGGGGAACGAGCCCCTCCTCCTACCGAACAGCCTTCCGCGGCTGAGCACCCTCCCGCACCGGTCGTGAGTGGTAATTCGGGTTAGAACCCGAATTACCACTCACGACAAGCCGCGGCAGACACGAAACCGGCCGCCACGCGCAGAGCGTGACGGCCGGTTTCGAAGGAACTCAGTCGTGCGACGGGCCCGTGTGGTACTCGAAGACCAGGCCGCCGATCGTGATGAGCAGCGCGACCAGGGCGATGACCAGCAGCCAGATGTGGAAGAACGCCAGCGCCAGGGCCGCGAGCGCCGCGGTGGCCGCCATGCCGATCGGCCAGTAGCTGCCCGGGCTGAAGAAGCCCAGCTCGCCCGCGCCGTCGCTGATCTCGGCGTCCTCGCGGTCCTCCGGGCGCGGCTCGATGCGGCGGGCGACGAACTGCATGTAGCTGCCGGCCAGGAACGCGAGACCGCCGGTGAGGAACAGCGCGACGATGCCCACCGGCTCCGGGCCGTGGGTCGCGGCCAGCGAGGTCCACACCCAGTACACGGCGGCCATGAACACGGCGAAGATCGCCACGATGAAGAAGATGCGGGCTTCGACCTTCATGGGTCTTTTCCTACTCCTGTGTCTCGCCGGGCGTCAGTTGGACGCGGTCCGCGCCGTGCGGTCGGTGTTGAACGGCTGGGTGGTGACCGCGTGCGGGGTGCACAGCTCGCCGCAGTTCATCTTCGCCAGCGCCTCGGCCGCCGTGAACGACTGGCCCGTCGCCGGGTTCGTCTGCTTGCGCAGCGCGATGTACTGGTCGTACTTGTCCGCCGACAGCGCACGGACCTCGAAGTTCATCACCGAGTGGTAGGTGCCGCACAGCTCCGCGCACCGGCCGACGAAGGAGCCTTCGCGGTCGATCTTGTTCTGGAAGGAGCTGTCCTGGTTGTTCTTCTCCGGGTTCGGCATGACGTCCCGCTTGAAGTGGAACTCCGGCACCCAGAAGGAGTGGATGACGTCGGTGGAGACCAGGTCGTACTGGATGGTCTTGCCGACCGGGAGCACCAGGAGCGGAATCTCGCCGGACGAGCCGACCGTGCTGACCTGCTGGCCGTCCGCCTTCTTCGCGGAGTCGTCCTCGTACTTGAACTCCCAGTTCCACTGGAAGGCCACGACCTGGACCTTGACGTCCGGGTTGGGGACCTTGTCCAGGACCTTCGACTCCGTCGTCGCGGTGAAGAAGAACAGGACGCAGACCATGATCGTCGGGACGACGACCGTGAACAGCTCGAGCGGGATGTTGTACTGGAACTGCCGGGGCAGCTCCTCCGGCTCGCCGTCGGCGGTCTTCTTCTTGCGGTGGAACGTCGCGGTCCAGAAGATCAGGGCCCACACGATGACGCCGACGACCAGCGCCGCGACCACGGTCCAGGTCCAGAGGTTCCGCATCTGGTTCGCCTGCTCGGTGACCCCGACCGGCCAGCCGAACCGCAGGATCTCGTCGCCGGAGCAGCCCGTCGCGGTCAGCGCGACCAGCACGGCCAGCGCGGCGACGCGCACGGTCCGCTTCCCCAGGGTGCGCTCGGGTTGTCCCACTGCGCCTCGCCCTTTCACCCAGAGCCTCCTACGACCGATCTTTGTGACAGCCGGACTCTAGCCGAGTTGGCCCATCCTGCTGACCAAGGGGTAACCATCGACGTGCGTGTTACTCGCCACCTGGGTCCCGGCATACTGGGGCCTTCCCCAGCCCGGTGAAGACCCTGAAGGTGTGTGAGTACCCGTGTGCGGCCTGCTTGGACTGATCTGCGCGACCGAGACCGGCGCGGCGAACGCGCGTGACGCCGTCGGCGCGGCCATGCGCTGCCAGCGCCACCGCGGCCCCGACGAGCAGGACACCTGGGCCGACGCCGAGGTCGTCTACGGCTTCAACCGGCTCGCCTTCATCGACGTCGAGCACGCGCACCAGCCGCTGGTCTGGGGCCCGCCCGAGGCGCCGGGCCGCTACACGATGAACTTCAACGGGGAGATCTACAACTACCTGGAGCTGCGGGCGGAGCTCGCCGAGCAGCACGGCGCGAAGTTCGAGACCGAGGGTGACGGCGAGGCCATCGTCGCCGGCTTCCACTACCTCGGCGCCGACTGGGTGAAGCGCCTGCGCGGCATGTTCGCCTTCATGATCTGGGACTCGCAGGAGAAGCGGGTCTTCGGCGCGCGCGACCCGTTCGGGATCAAGCCGCTGTTCTACTCGGCCGGCCCCGGCGGCGTGGCGTTCTCCAGCGAGAAGAAGAGCCTGCTGGAGCTGTCGGACGTCCTCGGGGTCGCCCAGGAGCTGGACCGCAAGGCCCTCCAGCACTACCTGGTGCTGCAGTACGTGCCCGAGCCCGAGTCGCTGCACACGGCGATCCGGCGCGTGGAGTCCGGCACCTCGTTCGAGGTGGTGCCCGGCGGTGAGGTGAAGTTCACCCGCTACTTCCACCCGCAGTTCGGCGCGAAGCCGGTCAACGGCCCGGCCGAGGCCGAGGAGCTGTACCAGCGGATCGCCGATGTGATGCGCGACTCGGTCGGCAAGCACATGATCTCCGACCCGGACGTCACGGTCGGCGCGTTCCTCTCCGGCGGCATCGACTCCACGGCCACCGCCACCCTGGCCAAGGAGCACAACCCGAACCTGATCGCGTTCACCACCGGGTTCGAGCGCGAGGGCTACTCCGAGGTCGACGTCGCCGCCGAGTCGGCCGCCGCGATCGGCGTGAAGCACGTGGTCCGCACGGTGTCGGCGGACGAGATGATGGAGGCGCTGCCGCTCATCGTCTGGTACCTCGACGACCCGGTCGCCGACCCCGCGCTGGTCCCGCTGTGGTTCATCGCCCGCGAGGCCCGCAAGCACGTCAAGGCGGTGCTGTCCGGCGAGGGCGCGGACGAGCTGTTCGGCGGCTACACGATCTACAACGAGCCGATCTCGCTGGCGCCGTTCGAGAAGATCCCCGGCGGCATGCGGAAGCTCATCGGCAAGGTGTCGACGAAGATCCCCGAGGGCACCCGCGGCAAGGACCTGCTCCGCCGCGGCGCGCTCCCGCTGGAGGACCGCTACTACGGCAACGCCCGCAACTTCCGCGACGACCAGCTGCGGAACGTCCTCCGCACGTACCAGGAAGGCGTCGGGTTCAAGGACGTCACGGCGCCTTGGTACGACGTCTCGCGCGGCTGGGACCCGGTGGCCCGCATGCAGCACGTCGACCTCTACACGTGGCTGCGCGGCGACATCCTGGTCAAGGCCGACAAGGTGACGATGGCGAACTCGCTGGAACTGCGGGTGCCGTTCCTGGACGCCGAGGTGTTCAAGGTCGCGGCGTCGATCCCGCTGGACCAGAAGCTCGCCCACGGGACGACGAAGTACGCGCTGCGCCAGGCCCTGGCCAAGATCATCCCGGCGCACGTGCTCAACCGCCGCAAGCTCGGCTTCCCGGTGCCGATCCGGCTCTGGCTGCGCAACGAGATGTACGACTGGGCCCGCGGGATCATCTCGGACTCGAAGACCGAGGAGCTGCTGGACAAGAAGGCGATCCTGGCGCTGCTGGAAGAGCACAAGGCGGGCCAGCTCGACCGCAGCCGCCAGCTGTGGGCGCTGATCGTGTTCATGCTGTGGCACGGGATCTTCGTCGAGCACCGGATCAAGCCGGAGATCCCCGAGCCGGTGTACCCGGTCAAGCTCTGAGGTCTGCCGCGGCTCTCGTGAGTGGTAATTCGGGTTAGAACCCGAATTACCACTCACGACGTCGTACGTCAGGCGGCGGGCAGGACCGTGGAGATCTCCTCGGCCGCGTCCGGGCCGAACGCCTCGCCGATGCGGGCCAGGGCCTCCGCCCGGTCGAACGTCCACTCCTGCGTGCCGACCGTCTCCAGGACCAGCACCGCGATCAGCGAGCCCAGCTGGGCCGAGCGCTCGACGCCGAGACCGCCGTCGAGGCCGGCCAGGAAGCCCGCGCGGAAGCCGTCGCCGACGCCGGTCGGGTCGGCCTTGGTGCGCTCGGGCACCGCGCCGATCTGCAGGGCGACGCCGTCCTTGCCGACGATCTCGACGCCCTTCTCGCCCAGCGTCGTGATGCGGACGCCGACCTGGTCGAGGACGTCGGCCTCGGTCCAGCCGGTCTTCTGGAGCAGCAGCTCCCACTCGTAGTCGTTGCTGAACAGGTACTTCGCGCCGGCGACGAACCCGCGCGCCTGCTCGCCGGTCATCCGGGCCAGCTGCTGCGACGGGTCGACGGCGAAGGCGTACCCACGGTCCCGGCACTCCTGCGCGTGGCGGATCATGCCCTCCGGGTCGTCCGGGCTGATCAGCACCAGGCTGAGCTCGCCGGCGCGCTCGGCGACCGGCAGCAGCTCGATGTTGCGGGACTCGGCCATCGCGCCGGCGTAGAACGTCGCGATCTGGCAGAGGTCCTGGTCCGTGGTGCAGACGAACCGCGCGGTGTGCGCGACTTCGGACACGTGCACGCCCGAGGTGTCCACGCCGTGCCGCTCCAGCCAGGAGCGGTAGTCGGCGAAGTCGGCGCCGACGGCACCCACGAGAACCGGCTTGACGCCGAGCACCCCCAGGCCGAAGGCGATGTTCGCGCCGATGCCGCCGCGCCGGACCACCAGGTCGTCGGCGAGGAAGCTCAGCGAGACGCGGTGCAGCTGCTCGGCGACCAGCTGCTCGGCGAACCTGCCCGGGAAATGCATGAGGTGGTCGGTCGCGATACTGCCGGACACCGCGATCCTGGCCCTGTCTGCCACCGGCTGCTCCTTCGTCGTGTTCGACCTCACGGCAAAAAGCGCGAAGTTACCCCCGGGTCATGACCCATCCGGGTAGTTCGCGCGTGCCCAGCCGACACTACCGGCTGGTACTCCTTCTCCAGTCGAGAGCGGATCAATAGCGTTACGAATCGTGAACGCCGTCACCGAACCCGAGACCCTGTCCGAGCTGATCGCCGACTGCGCCTTCATCCCGGCGACGCTCCAGGCCGAAAGCCTTTCGCCGGCCCCCGTCACGGCCGAGCCGTGGCAGGTCGACGAGGCCTGCCACGCCCAGGTGGCCGAGCTCGACGCCTACGTGTAAGTCCGCAACGACGGAGAAGGCCCCGCCTCCCTTCCGGGAGACGGGGCCTTCTGCCGTGCTGCCGTGGCTCAGTGGAACGAGTCGCCGCAGGCGCAGGAGCCGGTGGCGTTCGGGTTGTCGATCGTGAAGCCCTGCTTCTCGATCGTGTCCACGAAGTCGATGACGGCTTCCGACACGTACGGCGCGCTCATCCGGTCCACGGCGACCTTGAGGCCGTCGAAGTCGCGGAACAGGTCGCCGTCGAGCGTGCGCTCGTCGAAGAACAGCTGGTAACGCAGGCCGGCGCAGCCACCGGGCTGGACGGCGATGCGCAGGTGCATGTCGTCGCGGCCCTCCTGCTCGAGCAGGGCCTTCGCCTTGGAAGCCGCGGCGTCGGTCAACGTGACGCCGTGGGTCTCCTCGGCGGTCTCGGCCTGCGTCGCGCCGGCGTGCTCAGCGGTCGTCATGGCACTCCCTCATCAAAGTCGAACTCGCTGCGGATACTCCTCGTGCTGACGTGTTCAACACCGGGGACGTCCGATCTGTTCCCCCACCATCGTCGCACATGGATCGACCTGGTGAACGGCGGCGTGACGCCTGCAATACCCTGGTGAGGTGAGGTTCCTGCGCCGAAGCACCACAGACACCGCCGCCGAAGAGCCGGAGACGGGCGAAGCCGTCGACGTCGCCGGCAAGGCGTACACGCCCGGTAAGGGCAAGGCTACGCCGAAGCGCCGCGACGCGGAGGCGAAAAAGCGCGGCCCGGTGGCGCCGCCGCCCACGACCATGCGTGAGGCGATGAAGCGCAACAAGGAGCTGCGCAAGGCGAACCCCCAGACCAAGGAAGACCGCCGCGCGGCCACCAAGGCCCGCCGCGACGCGATGATGCGCGGCGACGACAGCGCCCTGCTCCCGCGCGACAAGGGGCCGGTCAAGCGGTACGTCCGCGACCTGGTCGACAGCCGGCGCAACCTGCTCGGCCTGTTCATGCCGCTGGCGATCGTGGTGTTCCTGGCGCTGCTGGTGCCGCTGCCCCAGGTGCAGTCGTACATCACGCTGCTGTGCACGGCGATGCTGCTGGTGATGGCGATCGAGGGCTTCGTGAACGGCCGGAAGATCGCGAAGCTGGTCCGGGAGAAGTTCCCGAAGGAAGCGGTGAACGGCCGGTCGATCGGGTGGTACGCGTTCGTCCGGGCGTCCCAGATCCGGCGGCTGCGGATGCCGAAGCCGCGGCTGAAGCCCGGGGACCCGATCCCGAACTGAGCGATTTGCGAGAAGCCGGGTCGAGCGATGCTCGACCCGGCTTCTTGCGTCCCGCGATAGGCTTCTTGACCAGGATCGGCCGCTTGGCCAGGCCGGTCCGGCGTCTTGTCTGGCCTTGATCGTGGCGAGGCCACCCGGGATCGGACGCTTTGAGTACGCGCCGGCGACTGCCGGGTGAACGACCGCGTTGCACTTCAGCCTGCTGGCGAGGATTTCCCGGGCCTGTCGGCGGTGAGGGCCGCGCATGTCGTTCGAAGTCGTTCTCTCCCGCGTCGCCGGGATGTCCGCGGCGAGCCTCTGGGCCATCGCCGCCATCCTCGTCATCGTCTTCCTCGGCGCCTGGCTGCTCTACCGGCTCCACCTCACCAAGCGCCGAGAAGGCGAGCGCTTCCGCCTGAAGCTGCCGTTCTTCGAGATCGAGACGGGTCCCCCGGCCAAGGACGAACCGCCCGAGTGAGGCTGGAGTCACTCGAGGTCGTTAGCAAAGTAAACGATTACCGCCTAAGCTCGCGGCCATGGAGTTTCGTCGTCTCGGCCGCAGTGGCCTCAACGTCAGTGAGATCTCGTACGGGAACTGGCTCACCCACGGTTCCCAGGTCGAGGAAGACCAGGCCCGTGCCTGCATCCAGGCCGCCCTCGACGTCGGCATCACCACCTTCGACACGGCCGACGCCTACGCCAACACCGCCGCCGAGTCCGTGCTCGGGCGCGGGCTCCAGGGCCAGCGGCGGGAAAGCCTCGAAATCTTCACCAAGGTCTTCTGGCCCACCGGCCCCAAGGGGCCCAATGACCGGGGCCTGTCCCGCAAGCACATCATGGAGTCGGCGCACGCGAGCCTCAAACGGCTGGGTACCGACTACGTCGACCTCTACCAGGCGCACCGGTTCGACCGGCACACCCCGCTCGAAGAGACCATGCTCGCCTTCGCCGATCTCGTGCGCCAGGGCAAGGTGCTCTACGTCGGCGTCTCCGAGTGGAGCGCCGAGGAGATCGCCCGCGGGGCCGCCCTCGCCCGCGAGCTGCACGTGCCGCTCGTGTCGAACCAGCCGCAGTACAACATGCTCTGGCGCGTCATCGAGGAGCAGGTCATCCCCGCTTCCGAGCGCGAGGGCCTGAGCCAGATCGTCTGGTCGCCGATCGCGCAGGGCGTGCTGACCGGCAAGTACAAGCCCGGCCAGGCCTACCCCGAAGGCTCCCGCGCCACCGACGAGAAGGGCGGCGCCGACATGGTCGCCCGCTTCCTCGACGAAGACGTCCTCAAGCGCGTCGCCCAGCTCGAACCGCTCGCCGAGCAGGCCGGCCTCAGCCTCGCCCAGCTGGCCGTCGCGTGGGTGCTGCAGAACCCGAACGTCGCCTCCGCCATCATCGGCGCGTCGCGGCCGGAGCAGGTGCACGAGAACGTCAAGGCGGCGGGCAAGAAGCTCGACGCCGACCTGCTCACCGCCATCGACGACGTCCTGGGCGACGTCGTCGAGCGCGACGCGAGCCTGACCAAGAGCCCCTAATCCTGGTTGAGCCGGCCCTGGAACGGCACCCCGAGGTCGAACGCGTCCTCGGGGGCCATCCGGGGCTCCAGCCCGAACCCGCGCAGCAGCCTGCCGGCCCCCGCCAGCCGGTCGCCGCCGCGGCCGGGCACGCGCGAAGGCGCGAGACCGTGCGAGACGAGCAGGGTTTCGACGTCGTCGATCAGCCGGTACGGGTCGTACTCACCCACGGACCCAGGTCTTCCCGGTGATCCGCTCGTAGACCTCGGTGTAGCGCTGCCGCGTCTGCTCGACGATGTCCGCCGGGATCTCCGGCCCGGGCGGGGTCTGGTCCCAGCCCGTCGACCGCGACCAGTCGCGGACGAACTGCTTGTCGAACGCGTGCTGCGGACGGCCGGGCTCCCACTCGTCGGCCGGCCAGAAGCGCGACGAATCCGACGTCAGGACCTCGTCGCCCAGGGTCAGCGTGCCGTCGGCGTCGAAGCCGAACTCCAGCTTCGTGTCGGCGATGATGACGCCCTGCTCCGCCGCGTGCTCCGCGCCCTTCGTGTAGATCTCCAGCGTCAGCTCGCGAAGCCGCTTCGCGGTGTCCTCGCCGATCTCGTTCAGGACCTCGTCGAAGGTCATGAACTCGTCGTGGCCGGTGTCGGAGATCTTCGTCGTCGGCGTGAAGATCGGCTCCGGCAGCTTGTCGCCCTCGACCAGGCCCGGCGGCAGCGCGACGCCGGAGATCTTGCCGTCGCGCTGGTATTCGCGCAGGCCCAGCCCGGCCAGGTAGCCGCGGGCGATGCACTCGACCTGGACCATCTTCAGCGGCTTGCAGCGCATCGCGCGCCCGGCGAACTGCTCCGGCACGTCGGTGGTCGACACGACGTGGTTCGGGACGACGCCGGCCATCCGGTCGAACCACCAGGCCGAGAGCTGGTTGAGCAGCTTGCCCTTGTCCGGGATCGGGGTCGGCAGCGAGACGTCGTAGACCGAGACGCGGTCGGACGCGACCAGCAGGATGTCCCCGCCGTCGAGTTCGTACAGGTCACGGACCTTGCCCGCGTGGATGTGCTTCATTCGCCGTCCTCAGTCGTGTACTCGTAGAAAACCCAGTGGTCGGGCAAGGCGGCGGATTCACCGTACTCGACGACCGTCCCGTCGGCCGCCAGGAAGGTGCTCCGGCCCAGCAGCACCGGCGACCCGGCGGGCAGCCCCAGCTCGGCCGCCTCCTCCTCGCCTGCGCGGCCCGCCGCGTGCCGTTCCTGCGTCTTCGCGATCTTCGTGCCCAGCCGGGCGGCCGCGTGGGCCGCGGTGCCCTCGACGACCCGCTCCGCCACCAGCAGCGCCGGCGCCTTGGCCGACAGCGCGCCGTCGAACCACGACGTCGACGTCGACAGCGGCCGCGAATCGGGACCGTAGGTGGTCCGGCGACGGCGGATCACCGGGGCACCCTCGTCCAGGCCGAGGGCGGCCGCGGCCCGCTCGGACGCCGGCACGAGCCTGGCCGAGCGGATCACCGCGTAGTGACCCGGCGGGTAGATCCGGCCCGTCCGCGCCGAAGCGGCACTGCGGTCGCGGGCCGTGCGGTGCAGGCCGCCGCGGTCGACGACCGTGCCGACGCCGCGCACGGGCCGGACCAGGCCCTGCGAGCGCAGGGTGGCCAGCACCTTGGTGGCCGTCGCCATGGCGACGGTCCAGGTGCGCGCGATCTCGCGGGCGGACGGCACCGCGTCGCCCTCCTGCAGCCGGCCGGACAGGATGTCGTCACGGATCCGGGCCGCGATCTGCAGGTACGGCGGCTCAGGGCGGTCGAGGGTGGGCAAGGTGGCTCCTCACGCCGGACATCACGCACAAGTGTTCTAGCACGCCGGGGGGTGTCCCACAAAGGCCTGTTCAGAACCACCCAGGTGTACTAGTACACGCACTGGACTGTGCTCTAGTACGCAAGTTACCCTCGAAAGTGTGTCCCCGACCACACCGCACTCCGGATCCAGCGGCCAGGGCCTCGAGGAACTCCTCGAGGAACTCCGGCGCCGCAAATGGGTGCTGCACCTGTTCGGTGGCCGCGAGGCGCCGGAGATCTACGCGGCCGTGCACCGCTGGCCGACCTGCGCGGACGTCATCATCCTCCGCGACGAGCACCGGGCCAGCGCCTACCGGGTGCCGACCTTCCCGGGCACGGACGTGTTCAGCCCGCGGGTCGTCACCTGGCAGTACCACGCCACCCCGGTGTGGACGCTGCGGGCGGTGCTCACCCTGGCGGAGCCCGGCACCCCGGGCGCACCGCTGCAGGCACTCCGGCCACAGCCGGACTGCCGGGTCCCGCCCGAACTGCGGCAGGACGTCACCATCCGGCCGACCGGGACGCACCAGGAGGGAGAGGGCACCGACGGCGGTGGCCCGCCCGCGTGCGCCTAGCGGGCGAGCAGCCGCTCCGCGACGACGAGGTCGTGGGGATAGGTGATCTTGAGGTTCTCGGGAGCCCCCGGGACCCAGCGGATCGGCAGGGAGGAGAACCGCTCCATGCACGAGGAAGTGTCCGTACCGACGAAGCCTTCGCGCTCGGCCTTCTCGTAGGCCTCGAGCAGCGGTCCGGCCCGGAAGCCCTGAGGCGTCTGGACGCGGATCGCGCCGGGCACCTGGGCAACCAGGTGCCCGGCATCCACCTCGACGACGTCGTCCGCGGCCAGGCCCGGCACAGCCCCCCCGTCCTCGCGTGTCCGGGCCAACACCGCACCGACCAGTTCGGGGTGGACCAGCGGCCGGGCCGCGTCGTGCAGCAGCACGGCGTCGACCCGGCCGCCCGCAATCCTCGGGGCGAGGTGGCGCAGGGCGTTGAGTTCGGACGCCTGGCGGGTGTCGCCCCCGTGCACGATCTCGACGCCGTCGCCGGCCACCTCTTCGGCGAGTTCCCGGTCCTGCGGCCGGATGACGAGCACGAGCACGCCGATCCCCGGCACGTGCCGGAACGCGTCCAGCGACCAGGCCACGACCCGCCGCCCGGCGAGCGGCAGGTAGACCTTGTTCAGCTTCGCGCCCACCCGGGTCCCCGCGCCACTGGCCAGCACCACCGCGGCCGCCGTCGTCTCCACGAGCCGCGAGACTACCGGCCCGCCCTTCCCGGTAGGTTGGCCACAGCGTTGCCGTGCAGCGTCGAAACCGGGGCTCCGCCCCGGGCCGGGGGCTCCGCCACCCGGACCCCCCAAAGAGTCGAAGGGCCTGGTGTGGAGCCGGAAAACATCGAGTTCCCCGAGATCACCCCGCCCGACGACCACGCCCGGTCCGCGGCGATCGCGCTGCACGACAAGCTCGTCAAGCCCGCCGGCTCGCTCGGGCGGCTCGAAGAGCTGGGCGTCTGGATCGCCGCCTGCCAGGGACAGTCGCCGCCGCGGCCGTTCACGCGGCCGCGCGTCGTCGTCTTCGCCGGGGACCACGGCATCGCCGCGAGGGGCGTCTCCGCCTATCCCGCCGAGGTCACCGGGCAACTGCTGGGCACCATGCTCACCGGCGGCGCCGCGATCAACGTCCTGGCCGCCGCCGCGGGCGCGAGCGTGCGGGTCGTGGACCTCGCCGTCGACACCGAAGCCCCGGCCACCCGCTCGATCGGCGAGTACAAGGTCCGCCGCGGCTCGGGCTCCATCGACGTCGAAGACGCGCTGACCGCCGACGAAGCGAAGAAGGCGATCCGCGCCGGGATCGCGATCGCCGACGCCGAGGTCGACGGCGGAGCCGACCTGCTCATCCCCGGCGACCTCGGGATCGGCAACAGCACGCCGGCCTCGGTGCTGGTGGCGGCGCTGACCGGCAGCGAGCCGGTCGCGGTCGTCGGCCGCGGCTCCGGCATCGACGACGACGCGTGGATGCGCAAGGCCGCCGCCGTGCGCGACGCCCTGCGCCGGGCCCGCGCGGTGCTGGCCGACCCGGTCGACCTGCTGCGCACCACGGCGGGTGCGGACATCGCCGCGATGGCGGGCTTCCTGGCCCAGGCCGCGGCCCGCCGGACGCCGGTGGTGCTGGACGGCCTGGTCGCCTGCGCCGCGGCCCTCGTCGCGGAAGACCTCGCTCCGGGCGCGCGGCGCTGGTGGGTGGCCGGGCAGCGGACGGCCGAACCGGCGCACGCTCTCGCCCTGGAGCACCTCGACCTGGGCCCGTTGCTGGAACTGGACGTCCGGCTCGGTGAAGGGACCGGCGCGGTGACCGCGCTGCCGCTGCTGATGATGGCTGCCCGCGTCCTCGCCGAGACGGCCACGCACGAGCAGGCCGGCGTGTCCGGGCCGCTGATCGCCGCGCCCGCGTCCTGAAACGACGGAAGCGGCCCCCGGCGACAACCGGGGGCCGCTTCCGCGAACCGTCAGCCGAGCTTGACCATCCAGTGGTCCGGGTCGGGGCGGGTGCCCTCCTGGATCCCCGTCAGCTCTTCGCGCAGCTTCATCGTCAGCACACCCGGCTGCCCGTCGGCGACGGTGAACTCGCCACCGCCGTGCTTGACGTGCCCGACCGGCGTGATCACCGCCGCGGTGCCGCAGGCGAACGTCTCGGTCAGCTCGCCGGAGGCCGCCGCCTTCTCCCACTCGTCGGTGGAGATGCGGCGCTCCTCGATCTTGTAACCGAGCCGCGAAGCCAGCTGCAGCAGCGACTTGCGGGTGACGCCGGGCAGCAGCGACCCCGTCAGCTCCGGGGTCACCAGCCGGGCGTTCTCGCCCGAGCCGAAGACGAAGAACAGGTTCATCCCGCCCATCTCCTCGACCCAGCGCCGCTCGACCGCGTCGAGCCACACGACCTGGTCGCAGCCCTTTTCGACGGCCTGCGCCTGCGCCACGAAGGACGCCGCGTAGTTGCCGGCGCACTTGGCCGCGCCGGTGCCGCCGGGCGCCGCCCGCACGTACTCGGTCGACAGCCAGACGCTGACCGGCTTCACGCCGCCGGCGAAGTACGAGCCCGCCGGGGACGCGATCACCGTGTACACGTAGTCGGCGGCCGGGCTGTTGACGCCGAGCCCGGTGGACGTCGAGATCATGAACGGCCGCAGGTACAGCGAATCACCCTGCCGGGTGGGCACCCACCGCTCGTCGACGGCGATGAGCTCCCGCAGCGACTCGATGAAGACCTCTTCGGGCAGCTGCGGCATGGCGAGCCGCTCGGCCGACTGGCGGAACCGGGTGGCGTTGGCGTCCGGGCGGAACGACGCGATCGTGCCGTCCGGCTGGCGGTAGGCCTTGAGCCCCTCGAAGATGGCCTGGCCGTAGTGCAGCACCGACGTCGCCGGGTCGAGGGTGAAGGGGGCGTAGGGCCCGACCTGGGCGTCGTGCCAGCCTTCGGCCTTCGACCACTTGACGGTGACCATGTGATCGGTGAAGTACAACCCGAAACCGGGCTTTTCGAGTACCCCCGCGACACGGTCCGCGCTCGCAGGACTCGGGTGCGGGGCATGGGCGAACTGTGTCGTGGTCGTCATGGCTAGACGATACCGCTTGCTCGGACGCGCGTTAGTCGGATGTCCATCTGTTCCCCGATTCCCCGCGCCCGCGGCGGGCCGGCTCTAGGATGGCGCCGTGACCTACCACTCCACTGAGCCGGTCCCCCGGCCCAAGACCACCGGCGCCGACATCAAGACGTTCGTCACCGCGGTGCTGCTGACCTTCGGCGTCGGCCTGCTCGGCATGGTCGGCTGGGCCGTGCTGGACAGCGGGTTCGGCGGCTTCCTCGGCCTGGTCGGCGGGGTCTTCGGCATCGTGTGGTGGCGCAAGATCCACGGCAAGGCGTTCCCGGCGGTGCTGCCGACGAAGTCGGTCGTCATCCTCGCCGTCGTCAACGCGGTGCTGGCGCTGATCCTTCTCCTGACCGCGGGCTGAGCTCGGCCGGCAGGCCGGGCGGCAGCTCCGGCGCCGGCCAGCCGGGGTCCGGGCGGAAATCGGTGTCCGTGCCGTCGAACGGGTAGGTGCCGCGTTCGGCCAGCGCGCCGATCCGCTCGCCCTCCGCGCGCAGCCGGTCGAACTGCTCGAGCGTCAGGCGGCCGACCTCCAGGGCGGCCTCGGCCTCGTCTTCGTCGTCCCAGCGCCAGCTGCCGTCGCGCTCGACGACGACGTCGAGCACGCCGTCGATCCGGTCGACCGCGCCCGCCGTACGGCCCAGCGGGATCTCCAGGTTGACGTACCAGTTCTTGAACCGGCCTTCGAGGTCGAAGAACCACCAGACCGAAGACCACTCGTCCTCGGGGATCCGGCGCAGCGTGGACGCGCCGTGCCAGGAGTCCGGCACCGGCACCCGCGGGATGCGGAACCGCTGGTCCAGCGGGGCGTCCCGCATCAGGCGGCCGTCGGCGAGCCTGCTGCCGACGATCGGCGTGCCGGCCGGCAGCCAGGCGAGCAGCACCCGGCCGTCGTCTTCGAGGACGCGCAGCGGGTGGACCTGGCCGATCGAGCCGTCGGGGCGGTGGAACCGTTCGACCACGGTTTCCCCCGGCCGCCAGCGTCGATCACTCACGGGTCCCACTGTACCTTCGCGCGCGTACACCCAGTAGCAGCTCGAACACGGTCGCGAGCCCGGCGACGACGAGCACGGGCAGTACCGGCAGCAGGTACGCGGCCGCCGCGGCCACGGCGATCCCGGCCAGGCCGGGCACCCCGGCGCGGGCCCGGACCTCGGTGCCGGCGGCGAGGGCGGGCACGACGGTCGCGACCACGGCCACGACCGTGAGCAGCGGCTGCAACGCGTCCGCGTCGGCCGCGGACAGGAGGTCGCGCAGCGACGTGAGCGACAGGCCCAGCCGCACCGCGCCGAGCTGGTAGAGCGCGGCGAAGGCGGCCAGGACGGCGAACGCGCCGAGCAGCAGCACCCAGAGGCCGGCCCGGTCGCGGCGGGCCGGCCGCAGGAACGGCAGCACCAGCACGGCGGCGACGAGCACGCCCGCGAAGTCCGGCGGGCGGAGGCCGTCCGCCGTCCCCACCGGCGGCACGGCCACGCAGACCGCGACCAGCACGAGTCCCGCGGCGAGCAGCAGCCCGCCGGTGATCCGTACGACGATCGTCGGGATCTTCACGCCGGCGAACCCCGCCCCGGCGACGACCACGGCGAACGCCGCGGCCGCCGGTGCGCGGTGCGCCGGGAAGACGTAGGCGCCGAACGCGATCGCGTAGACGGCCACTTCGGACAGTCGCGCGACGGCGACCACCACCCGGTCCACCAGGGCATCGCCCGGTTCCGGCACCCCCGCCGTCACGCTCGCGGCGATCGCCGCGAGCACCAGCCCGGCCAGCAGCCACCAGCCCGCGCCCGCCGCTGCCGCCGCCAGCACCACCAGCAGCCCGCCGCCCAGCCGCACCCGGCCCTCCCTCGCCCTCTGTTCACCCGTGGTTCCGCCGTCATTAGCATGGCTCACGATCCCGGCCGGGCCGGTGCCCGGTGCCACACGAGAACGCGCGAGGAGCCAGAAGTGACCGTGCCTAAGCTCGCCCTGTCCGACAACACCGGGGAGGCACTGGCCAAGACGCGCGCCGACGTTGTCGTCATCGGCACCCTGGCCGGCGAGGACGGTCCCGTGCTCGCGCCCGGCGCCGCCGCCGTGGACGCCGCCTTCGACGGCCGGCTCGCCGGCCTGCTGGCCACGCTCGGGGCGAGCGGCAAGGCCGAAGAGGTCGTCAAGGTCCCGACGCTGGGCAAACTGGCCGCGGGCGTGGTGCTCGCCGTCGGCCTGGGCAAGGCGGGCGACACCGTCACCCCCGAGCAGGTCCGCCGCGCCGCGGGGGCCGCGGGCCGCGCGCTGGCCGGCACCGACCGCGCGTTCGTCACGCTGTCCGAGCTCGACCTGCAGGCCGCCGTCGAGGGCACGATCCTCGGCTCGTACGTCTTCACCGACTACCGCTCGGAGAAGGGCGACGCCCCGCTGGCGAAGGCCGACTTCGCGAGCCCGGCCGAGGGCACCGCCCGCGAGCACAAGGCGACCCTGAAGGCGGCCGGCGCGATCGCCGAGGCCGTCATCGTGGCGCGCGACCTGATCAACACCCCGCCGAACGACCTCTACCCGGCCTCCTTCGCCGACCGCGCGAAGAAGCTGGCCGAGGACAACGGCCTCGAGTTCGAGGTGCTGGACGAGAAGGCGTTGAAGCGCAAGGGCTTCGGCGGCATCCTCGGCGTCGGCGGCGGCTCGTCCCGCCAGCCGCGTCTGGTGCGCATCGGCTACAAGCCGGCCAAGGCGGCGAAGAAGGTCGCGCTGGTCGGCAAGGGCATCACCTTCGACTCGGGCGGCATCTCGCTCAAGCCCGCCGCGAACATGGACCACATGACCTCCGACATGTCCGGCGCGGCCGGCGTGCTCGCCTCGGTCGTCCTGGCGGCGAAGCTGAAGTACCCCCTGGAGGTCGTCGCGCACATCCCGCTGGCGGAGAACCTCCCGTCCGGGACGTCGTACCGCCCGGGTGACGTGCTGACCATGTACGGCGGCAAGACCGTCGAGGTGCTCAACACCGACGCCGAAGGCCGGCTCGTGCTCGTGGACGCGATGGTCCGCGCGGCCGAAGAGAACCCGGACTACCTGATCGAGACCTCGACGCTGACCGGCGCCCAGGTCGTCGCGCTCGGCAACCGCACCGCCGGCGTGATGGGGTCGGCGGACTTCCGCGACCGCGTCGCCGCGATCATGCAGGCCACCGGCGAAAACGGCTGGGCCATGCCGCTGCCGGAGGAGCTGCGCGCCGACCTCGACTCGCGGCTGGCCGACCTGGCCAACGTGACCGGCCACCGCTGGGGCGGCATGCTCGCCGCCGGGATCTTCCTGCGCGAGTTCGTCGCCGACGGCCTCGACTGGGTCCACATCGACATCGCCGGCCCCTCGTTCAACACGAGCGCTCCGTGGGGCTACACCGGCAAGGGCGGCACCGGCGTCCCGGTCCGGTCGATCGCCGCGGTGCTGGCGGACATCGCCGCCAACGGCTGAGCACCCTCCCGCACCGGTCGTGAGTGGTAAGGCGGGTTAGAACCCGCCTTACCACTCACGACCGGTCTGGACGCGGATGATCCCTTTGCCGGTTTCGGTGGGATCTGCGGGGCCGTACCGTGACCGGGTGACCACTGGGCCGGTCGAAGGGGACACCGCCACCGCGATCGCCGCCGAGCACGACGAGGAACGCCCGGCGCGGCAGCTTTCCCGCGTTCCCGATCGGGTCGTGTACTTCGTCGCCCTCGCGGTCGCGGTCCTGGTGCTCAAGCAGGTCTTCTTCCCGTTCGCCAAGGGCAACCAGTTCTTCCTGGTGCTCTTCCTCGGCGTGACGCTCCCCCTGGTCTTCCTCTGCTACCGCTCGCGGCTGCGCGGCCGTGACGACCCCGGCTGGACCGACTGGGCGCTCGCCATCCTCGCCCTGGCCGTCGGCCTCTACCCCGTGCTCGTCGGCTACGACGACTTCCTCAACCGCCAGGGGATCCTCTCCCCGCTCGACATCGTCGCCGGCGCGCTCCTGCTGCTCCTGATCCTCGAAGCCACCCGCCGCACGACCGGGCTGGTGCTGCCGATCGTCTGCCTGCTCTTCCTGGCCTACGCCTACTACGGCGGCTTCCTCCCGCAGAACTGGGGCATCGCCCACGCGGGCATCGACTTCAGCCAGATCGTCAACGCGCTCTTCAACGACGCCAGCGGGTTCTACGGCACTCCCCTGGACGTCGCGGCGAGCTACATCGTGCTGTTCACCCTCTACGGCGCGGTGCTCAACGCCTCCGGCGCCGGGCAGTTCTTCGTGGACATCTCGTTCGCCGCGTTCCGGAAGTCGCGGACGGCACCCGGCCGGACCACCGTGCTGTCCGGCTTCCTGCTCGGCACGGTGTCGGGTTCGGGCACGGCGACCGCGGTCAGCCTCGGCTCGATCACCTGGCCGATCCTCAAGAAAGCCCGCTACCCCAAGGAAAACGCGGGCGGGCTGCTCGCCGCGTCCGGCATCGGGGCCATCCTCTCGCCGCCGACGCTGGGCGCGGCCGCGTTCATCATCGCCGAGTACCTCCAGACGTCGTACCTGAAGGTGCTGATCTGGGCGACCGTCCCGACGCTGCTCTACTACCTCGGGATCGTGTTCGCGATGGAGGCCGACGCGCGGCGCTTCCAGGCCGAAGCCGTCGACGTGCCGCACGGGGATCCCGGGAAACTGGTGCGGCGCGGCGGTTATCACTTCCTGTCGCTGGCGATCATCGTCGTGTTCCTCGCCCTGGACATCCCGCCGTTCGCCGCGGTCGTCTACGCCACCGGCGTCGCCGCGCTGTTCGCGTTGCTCGCCCGCCGCCGGGACGTCAAGGGCTGGGCGAAGGACATGGTCGACGCGCTGTCGGCCGGCGTCCGCGGCGCGCTGCCGGTGATCGCGGTGTGCGCGGCGGCCGGCATGATCACCTCGACCATCACCAAGACCGGGCTGGGCCTCGAACTCGCCGACGCGCTGGTGGAACTGGCCGGCGCGCTGACCGACAACGGCACGGTGATCCTCATCCTGACCGTGCTGCTCTCGGCGATCGCCGTCGGCGTGCTCGGCCTCGCGGTGCCGGTCACCGCCAGCTTCATCATCGCCTGGGTGGTGATCGGCCCCGCCCTGGAAACGCTGGGTGTCGCCGACGCCGAGCGCGCGATGTTCATCTTCTACTACGCCGTGCTGTCGGAGGTCACGCCGCCGACCGCGCTCGCCGCGGTCGCTTCGGCGGCGATCACCGGCGGCTCGGTGCTCGGCACCATGTGGCAGTGCTGGAAGTACACGCTCCCGGCGTTCCTGGTGCCGATCGCCTTCGTGCTGACCGACAACGGCGCCGCGCTGCTGCTGGAGTCCGACGTGCTCACCGTGCTGTGGGTGACGGCGGTGTCCGCGCTCGCCGTCGCCGCGCTGGCGGTGGTCACCGGTGGCTGGCTCTTCGGGCCGGTCAGCACGGGCGTGCGGCTGCTGTTCGTGCCCACCGCCCTGTGCCTGCTCTACCTGGAGCCGGTGCCGATCGCGATCGGTGCCGCCTGCGGTGCCGCCGCTCTGCTCACCCACGCCGTGATCAAGAGGAGGACAGCATGAAACGCGCAGTTGCCGCCGTGGCGGTGCTCGCTCTGGCCGTCACCGGCTGCGGCGGGAAACAGCAGACCGACCAGGCCGCCCCCGGCGGGACGCAGTCGTGCGAAGCGGGTGAAGGCCGGATCACCATCGCCACCGGCAACAGCGGCGGCGTGTACTACGTGCTGGGCGGCGGGCTGGCCCAGCTGATCAGCAACAACACGAAGCTGCGCGCGACGGCCGCGGAAACCGGCGCGTCGGTGCAGAACATCCAGCAGCTGGTGGCCGGCAACTACGACGTCGCGTTCTCGCTGGCCGACACCGCGGCGGACGCGGTGAACGGCAAGGGTTCCTTCGACGGCAAGCCGCAGAAGATCCGGGCCTTGTCCCGGATCTACCCGAACTCGACGCAGGTGCTGGTGCGCACGGACGCGGGCATCGACAGCGTCGCCGGCATGAAGGGCAAGCGGATCTCGACCGGCTCGCCGAAGTCCGGCACCGAGGTGATCGCGAACCGCCTCCTGCAGGCGGCCGGGCTCAAGCCCGACACCGATGTCCAGGCCCAGCGGCTCGACCTGGCCAAGACGGCGGACGGCATGAAGGCGGGCACCCTCGACGGGCTCGTCTGGTCCGGCGGCCTGCCGACCGCGCAGATCACCGACATCACCACGGCGTTGAAGGGCAAGGTGAAGTTCCTCGACACCACGCCGTTGCTGCCGGCTCTGAAGCAGGTCAACCCGGTCTACGACCAGGCGGTGATCCCGGCGGCGGCCTACGGACAGCCGGCGGACGTCCCGACGGTCGTGGTGCCGAACCTGCTGCTGGTGCGCGAGGATTTCCCGGCGGGCAACGCGTGCGCGATCACGAAGCTGCTCTTCGACAAGCAGGCAGAGCTGGCGAAGGTGCACCCGGCGGCGAAGGAGATTTCGAAGCAGCTGGCGACGCAGACCGACCCGGTCCCGCTGCACCCGGGCGCGAAGCAAGCCCTCGGCTAAGGTCGGCCGGGTGCAGGACTACCTCGAAGCGGCGGTCCGCGACGTCCTGACGGCGCCCGAAGCGCGCGTCGACGACCAGGTGGGTTACGCGGCCTTGCTGCTGGCGGTCTCCGGCGCCTTCGAGGAAGCCGACCGGCTGGTCACGCAGTGGCTGGCCCGGACCGAACGGCCGGTGACCGCCCTCGCGCCCGATCCGGTGCGGGCGCGCGCGTGGGCGATGCTCTTCGAAGCCCGGGGCGGGCGGCCGGACTGGGCCGAGGGCCTCCCGCCGCTCGACCTGGAGCTCGAGGAACGCCTGCACGCGGCTTCCCTGCGTCGTCCGGTGTCCGACCTCGAAGGTGTTCTCCCGCCCGGGCCGGTCGCCGAGGTGGTCAAGCAGGTGGCACCATCGCGCCCGGACCGGGTACGGACGGCTCTCGCCGACGGTGACCTGGAGCGTTGGGCTTCGCTCGCCGGGCCGCGCCCGGACGTGGCGGTGCTGGCCGCGACCCGCGCCCTGGCGCCGGCGCTGGTCGCGGGCGCGGACCCGCTCGGGATGCGCGACTGGGCCCCGGCCTGCGCGGGTGCGCTGGTCGCGGCGCTGCACGAGCGGTATCCGCTTACGCTCGGCAGCTGGCCGGAGCTGATCAGGGAGATCATGCGCCTGCGCGGCGGCGCCGGACCGGACCACGCTGCCCCGACCCCGCGCGGCGGCGCCGAACCCGACCACACTGCCCCGACCCCGCGCGGCGGCGCCGAACCGGACCCCACTGCCCCGATCCCGCGCGCCGACACCGGACCGGACCCCACTGCCCCGATCCCGCGCGCCGACACCGGACCGAACCACGCTGGCCCGATCCTGCGCGGTCGGACCGCCCTCCCGCCCCCGGCCTCGGAGGCGGCGATCCGCTCGGCGGAGCTGCGCCTGGGCGTCGACCTGCCCGCCGACCACCGCGAATTCCTCCGCACCTGCGACGGCCTGCCCGCGGACGTGGTCTTCCCGCGCCTGCTCGGCACGGCCGACCTGCGTGCCGAGAACGGCGTCGTGGTCCTGTCGGAGCCGGCGGAGCTGCTGCTTTCGGCCGGGCACGTGGTCGAGGTCGACCCCGTCCTGGGCTCCACCGTCCACGCGTCCTTCCGGGCGGCGTTGGCCCGGCACGCTGCCCTGCTCGCCCAGGCCACGTAAGTTGGGCCCGGTGACCACCCTCACCGTGGAGAAGATCACCCCGGAAAACGTCGCCGCCACGTGCCAGCTGGCCGTCCAGCCGCACCAGAAGAAGTTCGTCGCCCCCGTGGCGGTCTCGCTCGCCGAGGCCTACACCCAGCCGGAGGTCGCCTGGCCGCGGGTGGTCGTCGACGACGGCGAACCCGTCGCTTTCGTGATGGGCCGCTTCGACCCGGCGGCCGAGCACGACTTCTTCCGGTGCGGGATCTGGCGGCTCAACGTCGGCGCCTGCGTGCAGGGCCGCGGCTACGGCCGGTTCGCCGTCGAAGCGGTCCTCGACGAGGCCCGGCGGCGGGGCGAAAAGGTCACGACGGTGCTGTGGCTCCCGGGCGACGACGGCCCGGAGCGGTTCTACCTCAAGCTGGGCTTCCGGCCCACCGGCCAGTCCCACCACGGCGAGGTGGTCGGCCGGATCGAGCTCTAGACCTGGCCGCGCTTCTTCCGCTCGGTGTACTCGCGCATCCGCTTCGGGTAACCCACCCGCGCGACCTCGTACACGGGGATCGACCGGCGGTGGCCGAACTGCTGCGCGGCCTCCAGGCTGCCGATGCGGCGGCGGGTCCACTCGCCGTCGTGGGCGATCAACACCACAGTGGTGTCCGTGATGTTGGTCTTCGGCTCCACGAAGGCCTCGACACCCCTCCGGGTGGCCGCCCACTCGTCGAGGTGGCGGGTGTCCTCGGTGCTGGCTTTCCGCAGCGTACCGGCCCGTTGCCCACCCTTGGCCCGCCTGCGCAGCGAGTCGAAGAGCCCCACCTCGACCACCTCTCCTCCCGAGACGTATGACACTCATTATCCCGATGTCCGCGTGTGGTCGGCGTCGCACACCCGGCTAGCTCGCAGCCCCGTCCGGCGTAGTGACAAGATGGCGGTGTCGCGCGCGCGGTTATACCGGGCGCGGGCGCGACGACCGAGCAACACCCCACTGCTTGCCGAGGAGTTAATGAAGTGACCGACACCTCCGCCGACCTCGTGATCCTGGGAGGCGGATCGGGCGGCTACGCCGCGGCGTTCCGCGCGGCCGAGCTGGGCCTTTCCGTCACGCTGATCGAGAAGGACAAGCTGGGCGGGACGTGCCTCCACCGGGGCTGCATCCCGACCAAGGCCCTGCTCCACGCCGCCGAGGTCGCCGACGAGACCCGGGAAGCCGAAGCGGTCGGCGTCAAGGCCGTCTTCGAGGGCATCGACATCGCCGGGGTCAACAAGTACAAGGACGGCATCGTCGCCCGTCTGTACAAGGGCCTGCAGGGCCTGGCCAAGGCGCACAAGGTGAACCTCGTCGAGGGCAGCGGCACGTTCGTCGGCGGCACGACCGTCGAGGTGGACGGCACCCGCTACACCGGCAAGAACGTCATCCTCGCGACCGGCTCGTACTCGCGCACGCTGCCCGGCCTGGAGCTCGGCGGCCGCATCATCGCCAGCGAGCAGGCCCTCTCCCTCGACTACGTCCCCAAGAAGGTCGTGGTGCTCGGCGGCGGCGTCATCGGCGTCGAGTTCGCCAGCGTCTGGGCCTCCTTCGGCGTCGACGTCACCATCGTCGAGGCCCTGCCGCGGCTGGTCCCGAACGAGGACGAGTTCGCGTCCAAGCAGCTCGAGCGCGCTTTCCGCCGCCGCAAGATCGCCTTCAAGACCGGCGTGAAGTTCACCGGCGCGAAGCAGGACGACAACGGCGTGAGCGTCTCGCTGGAGTCCGGCGAGACCATCGAGGCCGACCTGCTGCTGGTCGCCGTCGGCCGCGGGCCGAACTCGGCCGGCCACGGCTACGAGGAGGCCGGCGTCAAGATCGAGCGCGGCTTCGTCCTCACCGACGAGCGGCTGCGCACGAACCTGCCGAACGTCTACGCCGTCGGCGACATCGTCCCCGGCCTGCAGCTCGCGCACCGCGGCTTCCAGCAGGGCATCTTCGTCGCCGAGGAGATCGCCGGGCAGAACCCGCGCGTGATCGACGAGAGCGGCATCCCGCGGGTGACCTACTCGCACCCGGAGGTCGCGTCGGTCGGGCTGACCGAGTCGCAGGCGAAGGACAAGTACGGCTCGGACGTCACGACGTTCACCTACGACCTGGGCGGCAACGGCAAGAGCCAGATCCTCAAGACCTCCGGCGGGGTCAAGCTGGTCAAGGCCCCGGACGGCCCGGTCGTCGGCGTGCACATGGTCGGCGACCGCGTCGGCGAGCTGATCGGCGAAGCGCAGCTGATCTACAGCTGGGAGGCGTTCCCCGAGGACGTCGCCCCGCTGATCCACGCGCACCCCACCCAGACCGAGGCCCTCGGTGAAGCGTTCCTCGCCCTCGCGGGGAAGCCGCTGCACGTGCACAGCTGACGTCCCACCAGCAGAATCCAGACCACGCAGAACTTGGAAGAGGAGTCAGCGAACGATGGCCTACTCCGTCACATTGCCGGAGCTCGGGGAGAGCGTCACCGAAGGCACCGTCACCCGGTGGCTTAAGCAGGAGGGCGACACCGTCGAGGTCGACGAGCCGTTGCTCGAGATCTCGACCGACAAGGTCGACACCGAGGTGCCCTCCCCGGTCGCGGGCACGGTCGTGAAGATCAGCGCCCAGGAAGACGAGACCGTCGAGGTCGGCGGCGAGCTCGCCGTCATCGACGACGGCACCGGTGGCGTGCCGGAGTCTTCCGCCCCCGCGCAGGAAGAAGAGTCCGCGCCTTCGCAGCCGGAGCCGCAGCAGGAAGAGCCGCAGGCTGAGGCCTCCGACAGCGCGCCGAGCAAGCCGGACACCGCGCCGGCCGCCGGTGGCGAAGGCACCGAGGTGAAGCTGCCCGAGCTGGGCGAGAGCGTCACCGAGGGCACCGTCACGCGCTGGCTGAAGGCGGTCGGCGACTCGGTCGAGGTCGACGAGCCGCTGCTCGAGATCTCCACCGACAAGGTCGACACCGAGGTGCCGTCGCCGGTGGCCGGCACGGTGCTGGAGATCCGCGCGGGCGAGGACGAGACCGTCGAGGTCGGCGGCGTCCTGGCCGTGATCGGGGACGCCGGTGCGGCGCCGAAGGCCGAGGCGAAGCCGGAACCGAAGCCGGAGCCCAAGCCCGAGCCGAAGCCGGAACCGAAGCCCGAGCCGGTCCAGGAGTCGAAGCCCGAGCCCAAGCCGGAACCGAAGCCGCAGGCCGCTCCGGCCTCGGCGGCGACGCAGGCGGCCCCGGCCGCCGCGGCGAAGGACGGCTCGGCGGACGGCCCGTACGTCACGCCGCTGGTCCGCAAGCTCGCGTCGGAGCACGGCATCGACCTCGCGTCGCTGACCGGCAGCGGCGTCGGCGGCCGGATCCGCAAGCAGGACGTCCTGGCCGCGGCCGAGGAGAAGCAGAAGGCCGCCGCCGCACCGGCGCCGGCCGCTGCCGCCCCGGCTGCCGCGGCCTCGTCGGCGCCGGCCGCGCGTCCCGCGGCCGCGGTGTCGCCGGAGCTCGCGGCGCTGCGCGGCACTGTGCAGAAGGCCAGCCGGATCCGCCAGATCACGGCCACCAAGACCCGCGAGTCGCTGCAGATCGCCGCGCAGCTCACGCAGGTCCAGGAGGTCGACGTCACGAAGATCGCCAAGCTGCGCCAGCGCGCGAAGGCGGGCTTCAAGGAGCGCGAGGGCGTCAACCTGACGTTCCTGCCGTTCTTCGCGAAGGCCACGGTCGAGGCGCTCAAGCAGCACCCGAACGTCAACGCGTCCTACAACGAGGACACGAAGGAGATCACCTACCACGGCGCCGTGCACCTGGGCATCGCGGTGGACACCGAGCGCGGGCTGCTCTCGGTCGTGATCCACGACGCGGGCGAGCTGAGCCTGGCCGGTCTCGCGCACCGGATCGCCGACCTGGCGGGCCGCGCGCGGGCGGGCCAGATCAAGCCGGACGAGCTGTCGGGCGGCACGTTCTCGATCACGAACATCGGCAGCGTCGGCGCGCTGTTCGACACGCCGATCATCGTGCAGCCGCAGTCGGGCATCCTCGGCACGGGCGCGGTCGTCAAGCGCCCGGTCGTGATCGCGGACGCCGACGGCAACGACACGATCGCCGTCCGGTCGATGGCGTACCTCCCGCTGACCTACGACCACCGCCTGGTGGACGGGGCCGACGCGGGCCGCTTCCTGACGACGATCAAGCAGCGCCTGGAAGAGGGCAACTTCGAGAGCGAACTCGGTCTCTGAGCAACCCCGGACGAAGGCCGCCACGGAAAATCCGTGGCGGCCTTCGCCGTGTCCGGGCCGGACGTGCGGAGGCGGAGCGAATGCGCAACGATCGAAGCATGCGAGTACTGATCGCCGGAGCGAGCGGCTTGATCGGGTCGGCGCTGGGCGAACGCCTGCGGCGCGAAGGCCACGAGGTCCGCCGGCTGGTGCGGCGGGAAGCGCGCGAAGGCGGCGAATTCCGCTGGGACCCGCCGTCGGGCACCATCGCGAGCGGGGCCTTCGAGGGCGTCGACGCCGTCGTGAACCTGGGTGGTCAACGGCTGTTCCCCGGCCGGTGGAGCGCGATGCGCAAGCAGCAGCTCACCGACAGCCGGGTCGAACCGACGGAGGTGCTCGCCGAAGCCGTGGCCGAACACGGTGTCGGCGTGCTCGTCAACGCGTCCGCCGTCGGGTACTACGGCCACACCGGTGCGTCCACAGTGGACGAATCCGCGCCGCGCGGCCGGGGTTTCCTCGCCGAGCTGTGCGAAGCGTGGGAAGCGGCGACGGCGGGCGCCGGGGACGCGCGGGTCGTGAAGATCCGGACCGGGCTGGTCCTGTCGGCGAAGGGCGGCCTGTACGGGACGCTGCGTCCGTTGTTCGCGCTGTGCCTGGGCGGGCGGCTCGGGAACGGCCGCCAGTACATGCCGTGGATCTCCCTGGAGGACGAGGTCGGCGCGATCGTCCACGTCCTGACGCACGACGTGTCCGGGCCGGTGAACCTGACCGGCCCGGCACCGGTCACCAACGCCGAGTTCACCCGCGCCGTCGGCCGCGCGCTGCACCGGCCCGCGCCGTGGTGGGTGCCCGGGTTCGCGCTCAAGGCCGTGCTCGGCCAGGCCGGGGAGGAGATGGCGTTGTTCGGCCAGCGGGCCGTCCCGGCGGAACTGGAGCGGTCGGGGTACGAGTTCCGCCACCGGACCGTGGACGACGCGCTCGCCGCGGCATGACGGTCCCGCTGAAGCGCTGGCTCGTCGTCGGTTTCGCGCTGACGGCGGCGTTCGTGGTGCTCGGGCTCGGCGTCGCACGGCACCCGCTGACTCTCGACAGCCAGGTGGCGAACGCCCTCCACGGCGTCTACACGCAGCCGCTCGGGCGGGCGGCGCAGATCGGCAGCGACATCCTCGGCCCGGTGCTCCCGTACGTGCTCGGCGTGGCGCTGCTCGCGCTGGCGCTGCGGCACCGGCAGCACACGGGGCTGTGCGTGCGGCTCGCCGTCGTGCTGCTGCTGTGCCGGCTGACCAGCCTGACGGCCAAGCCGCTCTTCCTGCGGGAGCGCCCGCGCGACTACCCCGACCTGAGCTACCCGAGCGGGCACGTGACGTCGGTGGCGAGCGTCGGCTTCGTGCTGGTGCTGCTCGCCGCGTGGCTGTGGCCGCGGCTGGTGAAACGCGTCCTGCTGATCTCCGCGGTGGCGGTCGTGCTCAGCGCCGCCTGCCGGGTTCTGCTGGGCGTGCACTGGGTGAGCGACACGATCGGCGCAGTGCTGGCGGTGACCGGTGTCGGGCTGCTCTCAGCGTGCGCCTTGCGGCTGCTTCCCCCGGGTGACGGGCGTAGCCTCGACGGGTGAGTCCTTCCCGCACCTGCCGCGCCAGCACCGAGCCCGTCGACGTCCGTGAGCTCGGCACGATCGACTACACCGAAGCCTGGGAGCTCCAGCGGAGCGTCCTGACGGCCCGGGCGGACGGCGCCGCGCCGGACACGATGCTCCTGCTGCAGCACCCGTCGGTGTACACGGCGGGCAAGCGCACGGAGGAAGCCGACCGCCCCACCGACGGCACCCCGGTGATCGACGTCGACCGCGGCGGCAAGATCACCTGGCACGGCCCGGGCCAGCTGGTCGGCTACCCGATCATCAAGCTCGGCGACCCGATCGACGTGGTCCACTACGTGCGGCGCCTGGAGGAGGCGCTGATCCACGTGTGCGACCGGCTCGGCGTGACGAGCGGCCGCGTCGAGGGCCGCAGCGGGGTCTGGATCCCGGCGGACGAGCGCGGGATCGAGCGCAAGATCGCGGCGATCGGCATCCGCGTCCAGCGCGGCGTGACGATGCACGGCTTCGAGCTGAACTGCAACGCGGACCTGGCGGCGTTCGACAACATCGTCCCGTGCGGCATCCGCGACGCGGGCGTGACGTCCCTGTCCTACGAGCTGCAGCGGGACGTGACGGTGGAAGCGGTGCTCCCGTTGGCCCGCGACGCGGTGCTGGCCGCCCTCGAGGGCGAGCTCCCGGTGAGCGAGGACCGCTGGCTCCCCCGCCCGGCCGCCCCCGAAGCCGCCGGCGTCACCTTCGCCCTCCAGAACTGACCCCGATATCCACGAGCAGGGCCGGCCTCCTGTGGACAACAGGAGGCCGGCCCTGTTTCGGCGTCCGGAACTGTCGGCCCCTTCCGCTAGCGTGGAAAACGGGGGCTGCTCAGTCCAGCTGCGGCGCCACCTCGGCGGCGATCAGATCGATCTGGTCCAGGTCCGACAGGTCCAGCAGCTGCAGGTAGACCCGCGTGATCCCGGTCTTCTCCCGCCACTGCCCGATCCGGTCGACGACCTCGGCGGGCGACCCGGCCAGCCCGTTGGCCCGCAGGTCGGCCACGTCCCGCCCGATCACCGAGGCCCGCTGGTCGACCTCCGCGTCGGACCGCCCGACCGCGATCACCAGGGCGACCGAGCGCAGGATCTCCTTCGGGTCCCGCCCGATCTCCGCCGCGGCCGCCTCGACGCGGGCGAACTGGGCCGCCGCCGTCTCGGCGTCGGTGAACGGCAGGTTGAACTCGTCGGCGAACCGCGCCGCCAGCGCCGGCGTGCGCTTCTTCCCACCGCCGCCGATGATCACCGGCGGGGCCGGTGACTGCGCCGGCTTCGGCAACGCCGGCGAGTCGGACAGCTTGTAGTACTGGCCGTCGAACGAATACGTCGAGCCCGCCGGCGTCTTCCACAGCCCGGTGATGACCTCGAGCTGCTCGGCGTAGCGGTCGAAGCGCTCCTTCAGCGGCGGCAGCGTCAGGCCGTACGCCTCGTGCTCGGCGTCGTACCAGCCGGCGCCGAGGCCGAACTCGACGCGGCCGCCCGACATCTGGTCCACCTGCGCGACCGAGATCGCGAGCGGTCCCGGGTGGCGGAACGTCGCCGCGGTGACCAGCGTGCCGAGCCGGATCCGGCTGGTCTCCCTGGCCAGGCCGGCCAGGGTGATCCAGGCGTCGGTCGGGCCGGGCAGGCCGTCGGCCGAGCCCATCTTCAGGTAGTGGTCGCTGCGGAAGAACGCGTCGTACCCGGCGGCTTCGGTCGCCTTGGCGACACGCAGCAGGTCGTCGTAGCTGGCCCCTTGCTGGGGCTCGGTGAAGATCCTCAAGTCCACGAAGATCAGCCTATAGAGACGTCGGGCTCCGTGCGCCGCAGCCGTACCAGCATGCGGACGATGACGTCCTCGATCTCGGCGCGGACCTTCTTCGGGTCGGGCGAACTGGCGATTTCGGTCGCCGCGCTCGACAGGGCGCCGAACAGCAGGCGCGCGGTGACCTCGACCGGCACCGGCTCGACCTCGCCCGCGTCGATCAGGGACTGCAGGCCGGACCGCACGAGCCCGAAGCTGCACCGCTCCTCGGCCTCACGCCAGCGCTCCCAGCCCATCACGACCGGCGCCTCGTGGATGGCGATCCGCTGGTAGGCGGGGTCGAGACAGGCGCGGAAGAACGCGTTGAGCCCGGCGAGCGCCCGCTCCCAGGGCGTGCCCTCGCCGGTCATGATCTTGTCGAGCCGGTCGTAGACGAGGCTCTCGACCTGGTCGAACGCGGCTTCGAAGAGCGCCTGCTTGCCGCTGAAGTGGTGGTACAGCGCGCCTTTGGTCACCCGGGCGCGTTTGGCGATCTCGTCGAGCGAGGTACCCGCGTAACCGCGTTTGGTGAACAGTTCGACCGCGCCGTCGACCAGCGCGGACCGCGTCGACTCGGAGTAGTCGAGTCGTCTGGACCTCATTGTCGCCACCTTCACAACTTTACGCCGGGAACCGCTCTCCATACTCATGGTATGTTCGGCGCGTCAGGTCCGTACCGGGAGTATGCCGCAGACCCGCGGTATGACCCGGGCCACGGAAGGGGAGCCACAGATGAGCTGGACCGACTTCTACCGACGTCAGGAAATCCTCGAAGCGACCGTCCGCCTGGCCGCGCGCAACCCGGGTGAGCCGCTGCCGCTCGAGGAGGTGCCCGGTGCCGAAGAGCACTTCGGCACCGAGGAAAACGTCCTCACCGCCCTGCAGTACCAGTGGACGCGCACGCTGAGCGGCCGCCTGCGGTCCGAGGTCGTCGACCCGGACGACGCCGACGGCCTCGGCGACCACGTCGACGCCGTCACCCGCGCCTGGCGCGCCGCCGTCGACGAGCACGCCGACCTGCACGCGGTGCTCGACGGCGCCTACCGGCGGCACGCTTCGCTGCGCCGGATGCACGAAGGCGAGCTGCGGATGCTCGCCATCACGGCCGGGCTGGCCGACCCGCGCGAGCCCGCCGAGGAAATCGCCAAGGTGGGACACGCGTTCGAGGCGCTGCTGCGCGCGAACCGCGCGGAGACCACTCGCCGCCGTCCGATGATCGGACACCTGCGGCGGTTGCTCGCGCCCAGTGCATAAACAGAGTTAAGTGTCACCCATGACGGAGCGCTGGACCGAAGCCGACATCCCCGACCAGAGCGGGCGGACCGTTCTGGTCACCGGAGCGAACTCCGGGCTCGGCCTGCGCACGTCCCAGGTGCTCGCGGGCAAGGGGGCCCGCGTGCTCCTCGCCTGCCGCTCCGCCGAACGCGGCGCGAAGGCACTCCAGACCGTGAAAGCGGCGGCCGCGGGCGCCGAACCCGAGCTCATCCCACTGGACCTGAGCGAGCTCGCTTCGGTGCGCGCGGCGGCCGCGTCGGTGCGGGAACGTACCGGTGACGCCCTCGACGTACTGGTCAACAACGCCGGCGTGATGGCCACCGCCCGCGGGCGCACCGCCGACGGCTTCGAGCTGCAGTTCGGCACGAACTACCTCGGCCACGCGGCGCTGACGTGGCTGCTCATGCCCGCCCTGCGCCGCCGGGTCGTCACGCTGTCGAGCCTGGCCGCGGTCGGCGCCCGCATCCACTTCGACGACCCGAACGCCGAGCACCGCCGCTACAACCCCGCCACCGCGTACGGGCAGTCGAAGCTCGCCGACCAGGTGTTCGCGCTCGAGCTGGACCGTCGTCTGCGCGCGGCAGGCTCCGGCGTGATCAGCGTCGCCGCCCACCCGGGCTACACCGCCACGGGCCTCGGCAGCGGCATGGCGCGGTCGTACTCGAACCCGGTGGTGCGCTCGCTGATCGCCGGCGGCCACCGGCTCGGCGAAGTCCTGTTCGCCCAGAACACCCGCATCGGCGCCCTCCCGCAGCTCTACGCGGCGACGGCCGACGGCGTCGAAGGCGGCGCCTACTTCGGCCCTCGCGGCCTCGGCAACCTGCGCGGCTACCCGGCGGCGATACCGGCCGTGGCCGCCGCACGCAGCGAACGGGTGGGCGCCGCGTTGTGGGACTTGACCGCGAAGCTGACCGGCGTCACCCCGGATCCCGCGTAGCCCGGACGGGCGTACGGTTGAGGCGTGAGTGCTGCGCCTGAAGGCCGGAAGCTGCTGCGTCTCGAGGTGCGCAACAGTGAGACGCCGATCGAGAAGAAGCCGTCGTGGATCAAGACGCGGGTGCGGATGGGGCCGGAGTTCACCGAGCTCAAGGGTCTGGTGCGTCGTGAGGGTTTGCACACGGTGTGCGAGGAGGCCGGTTGTCCCAACATTTATGAGTGCTGGGAGGACCGTGAGGCCACGTTCCTGATCGGTGGGGATCAGTGCACGCGCCGGTGTGATTTCTGCCAGATCGACACGGGTAAGCCCGCGGCTTTGGACACTTCTGAGCCGCGGAAGGTCGCGGAGTCGGTGCAGGCGATGGGCTTGCGGTATTCGACGGTGACCGGTGTGGCCCGGGATGATCTTGAGGACGGCGGCGCTTGGCTCTATGCCGAGACCGTGCGTCAGATTCACGCGTTGAACCCGGGTACCGGTGTCGAGTTGTTGATTCCGGACTTTAACGCCGATCCTGCGCAGTTGGCTG
>JAEBES010000008.1:0-434873 GCA_049998155.1 Amycolatopsis sp. cmx-13-12
CGGTCGCCGTCGAGCTCAACGACCGGCCCCGGATGACCCTCGACTGGGACAGCCCCGCCGAACGCATGACACAGTCACTCAACACCACCCACCAACAGCAGTGTTGCAACCACCACTAGAAACCGCCGAGGGCGGGGGGAGTTTTTCGAGGTCGGGGGCGGGCCTGGCAAAGCCGGGACCCCCTTTCAGGTGCCTCACCGGTCCGAACGCAGGATGAGGGCCGGACTTGCACCCCAACCCAGACTTCCCCCCCACACCCCGATCCGAAGCCAAAACACGGACGGTGGTGCCGGGTCAAGGCACGCTTTCCCGCCTTGACGCGGTACCAGCGGCCGTAGTGACAATTCCGGCTTCGGGGTGGTGGGCCACCGAACCTGCTAGCCGAGCCAGCACCAGCCGCGCCTTCAGGCGGAGGCCCGCTTCCATGACTGAGCACCGCAGCTGCGATCGACTGTGCCACCCCGTGCTTTCTCGGCAGCCCGAAAGACTTTGACGGAACCCCCGGCCCTTTCCGGCAGTGCTCCGACAAAGTCGGACAGGTGTCTCACCTGCTCGAAAAGCAGGATGAGGGCCGGACCTGCACCCCACCCAGACCTCCCCCGGCACCCCGATCCGAAGCCAAAACACGGACGGTGGTGCCGCGTCAAGGCACGCTTTCCCGCCTGGACGCGGTACCACCGTCCGTAGTGACAATTCCGGCTTCGGGGTGGTGGGCACCGCACCTGCCAGCCGACCCGGCACCAGCTGCACCTTCCGGGCGAAGGCCCGCTTCCACGACGAAGGACCGCAGCAGAGATCGACTGTGCCTGGCAGTGCGGGGAGTTTTCGAGGTCGGGGCGCCCTAAAGGCCACGGAAGAACTCGCGGACGTCGCCGATCAGCGCGTCCGGTTGCTCCAGACCCGGGAAGTGACCACCCCGGGGGAACTCCGTCCAATGGACGATCTTGTCCGTTCGCTCCGCCAGCGTCCGGATCGGCAAACCGATGTCGTCCGGGAAGACCGCCACCCCCGTCGGGACCGTGTTCACCGGTGCCGGAGCTCCCCAGCCTCCGGTCAGGGCCGCGTACAGGCGGGCCGAGGAGTTGGCCGTCTGCGTGAACCAGTAGATCGACACGTCGGCCAGGAGGTCGTCGCGGTCGATCAGGTCTTCCGTGGTGTTCGAGAACGATCGGAACTTCTCCGCGATCCACGCCAGCTGGCCGGCCGGGGAGTCGTGCAGGCCGTACGCCAGTGTCTGAGGCTTCGTCGCCTGGAGCATCGCGTACGCGGTGCCCTCGCGAGCGAACTTCGCCCCCTTCGCCAGCGAACGTTTCCCCTTCTCCAGCTCGAGTCCCTCCAGGCCCTCGAGGTCGGCTTCGCTGCGGACGACCGCCGACGCCAGCATCGTCACGTGGATGCCGAGCAACCGCTCGGGGAACCGGGTGGCCAGCTCGCGCGAGATCATCGCGCCCCAGTCACCGCCGTGGGCGCCGAAACGGGCGTAGCCGAGGCGGGTCATCAGCTCCGCGAAGGCCGCGGCGATCCGGTCCGGTCCCCAGTCCGGCGTGGCGGTCGGGCCCGAGAAGCCGTAGCCCGGGATCGACGGCACCACCAGCGTCAGCGCGTCCGCCGGGTCACCGCCGTACGCGCGTGGGTCCGTCAGCGGCCCGATGACGTCCAGGAACTCGACGATGGAGCCCGGCCAGCCGTGCGTCAGCAGCACCGCCGGCGCCTCGGGCTCCGGCGAAACCACGTGCAGGAAGTGCACGTTCGTCCCGTCGATCGTGGTCGTGAACTGCGGGAACCGGTTGATGCGCTCCTCCTGCGCCCGCCAGTCGAAGCCCGTGCGCCAGTGGTCGGCCAGCTCACGCACGTAGTCGACGGGCGCCCCGAGCCGCCAGCCGGTGTCGGCGGGCTGGTCGGGCCAGCGGGTGTTCGCCAGCCGCGCGTGGAGGTCGTCCAGGTCGCCCTGCGGGACGTCGATGCGGAACGGCGTGATCTCGGAAGTCATGCTCGAACGGTAGAGCTGATCGAGGACAGGTCCGGTCCTCGATCACCGATGAGACTCAGCCCGTGACCTCACGCCGAGCCGCGACGTCCTCCTCCAGCCGGGCCAAGCGCTCCTCGTACTTCGAGATCGCCGCGAGCCGCGCCCGGATGCGGGCGTGCTCGGCGCGGACCTCTTCGGCCTCGTCCGGGGCGTACTCGAGCCGCTCCGCGAGGCGGGCCACCGAGCCCGGGCGTTCGAACGCCGCGATGCGGGCCTCCAGGGCCGCCAGGTGCGGCGCCAGGCGGCGCTGCTCGTCGTAGAGCCACTTCACGTGGCCGTCGAGTTCCTGGGTGGCCCGCTCGGCGTCCCGGCGCAGCTCGGCGAGGTCCGCGTGCAGGCGGTCGAGTTCGGGCTGTATCCGGTCGGTGGCGATCTGCTCGATGCGCGGCCGCAGCCTCGCCATCACCGGGCGCCAGGCCAGGCCGGCGAGCGCTTTCGCCCGTGGAACCACCACTCCGCGAATGTCACTCACTGTATGATCTCGATTCTTCCGGAGTCACGCCAAGTGCTCAGCAGCTTCGATTCCGCGTGCAGCCGGTGTTCCGCGGTCACCCCGACCTTGCCGCCCCAGGCGTGCTCGAAGTCGGTCTGGTCCGGCCGTTCGATGATCGACACGCCGGTGAGGCGCACCAGCGCCTCCGGGAAGAGCTGCCGGCACAGGTACGTCACCAGCGTGCCCGTCGTGGCCCAGACGTGCTCGTCCGCCGACAGCCCCAGCAGCTTCGACAGCGGCAGCACGAACTGCCGGTTGGAAATCGGCACGAACCCCAGGTCGGCGGGCCACCAGTCGGGCAGCGTCTCGGGTTCCCAGAACAGCCGGCCCGGCTCGGCGAGCAGGTACAGCCGGGAGGTGTAGTCGGCGAACGTGTACGGCGAGACCATGACCCCGCGGTGGACCACCACGACATCGGTGCGACGACCGTAGGTCGGTTCCGCGTCCGGTTCGTCCAGCGCGAAGGTCGTCATGCGGAAGACGAGGTCGCTGCCGTCGATCAGCGCGGCGCGCTCGGCGTCGGGCGCCATCGGCGCGTTCCCGACCACCGCGATCGTCTCGACGCGCTGCCCGCGGGCGTAGGCGGTGAGGAGGTCACGGAGCATGCGGCCGAGGTCACCTTCGTCGAGCTGCTCGGAAGCTTCGTCCGCGAACTGAGTCCGATTCATCGCTCCCCCATGGCAACGCTGTCCGGGGCCGCCGTCAGGGGGCAGCCGAGCAGACGGACAATAGCCGACAGACCACTGTCGTTACCCGGAAGGGGTCCTCTGTGACCGCGCTGGCCATCGTCCCGGCGAGGGGCGGCTCCGTCGGGCTGCCGGGCAAGAACCTGGCGGCCTTCCGCGGCCGTCCGCTGGTCGCGCACACCGTCCACACCGCCGTCGCGGCCGGCATCGCCGACGTCGTCGTCACCACCGACGACGCCGAGATCGCCGCCGCGGCCGAGGCCGAGGGGGCCCGGACCGTCGCCCGGCCCGCCCACCTCGCGGAGGCGACGAGCCGGACGCTGCCCGCGGTCACGCACGCGATCGACACGCTCGGCGTCCCCGATTCGACGCTCGTCCTGCTGCTCCAGCCCACCTCGCCGCTTCGGACGGCCGAGGACATCGCCGAGTGCCTCGACATCCACGCCGACCGGCCGACCGGCTCGGTCGTGCAGATGTGCCGGTCGGCCGACCACCACCCGCTGAAGGTGTGCCTGGAGACGCCGGACGGCGGGATCGCGCCGGTCCGGGACTGGGCCGACCTCGAAGCACCCCGGCAGACGCTGCCCGTCGTGCTGCGGCCCACCGGCGGCATCTACCTCGTCCGCGCCGGCGACCTGCGCCGGCACGAGCGGTTCTTCATCCCCGAGGTGCGGCCCCAGTTCGTGCCGGTCGAGCGGGCGATCGACATCGACTCCGCCGCGGACCTCGTCCTGGCCGAGCAGCACGCGGCCGGCTAACGGTCCACGAAGGCCTTGTAGAGCGAAGGCCGCCAGATCTCCTCGCCCTCGAGCAGGTCGATGATGCGGCGGTGGGCGCCCGGCTCGCCGAACTCGGTGTGCGGCTCGCACCGGCCCATCGCGCGGGCCTTGCCGATCCCGGCCGTGACGGCTTCGGCGGTGGGCTCGACCGAGAGCACGCTGGGCGCCATCGCCCGGTTGCGCTGCCGGGTGCCGACGGTGACCGACGGCGTCCCCAGCACGGGTGCCTCCCGGACGCCGGCGCTCGAGTTGCCCAGCACGACGGCCGCGTTCTTCATCAAGGTGACGAAGTACTCGAACCGCATCGACGGCAGGCGGACGAACCGGGGACCTTCGAGCCGGTCGAGCTCGCTCCGGATCTCGCGGCAGCCTTCGTCGTTGTTCGGGTCGATGACGACCCAGTTGCCCTCGGTGAGCACGGCGTCGACCACCGCCGCCGCGTTGCGCCGGTTCTGGTCGCGCTCGGTCGTCACCGGGTGCAGGGCCAGCAGGCCGTAGTCGGTGAACGGGATCTCGTAGTGCCGCCGGACCTCGTCGAGGTCGGGCAGCCGCGCCGACGTCAGGACGTCGACCTCGGGGCTGCCGACGACGAAGATCCGGTCCTCCTCCTCGCCGAGCTGCAGCAGCCGGCGCCGGGCCGTCTCGTTGGCGACCAGGTGCACGTGGGCGTGCTTCGACAGCGAGTGCCGGATGACGTCGTCGATCGTGCCGCTGACCTCGCCGCCTTCGATGTGCACGACCCGCACGTTGGCCAGCGAGCCGACGATCGCCCCGGCGAGGGCTTCCACCCGGTCGCCGTGGACGACGATCGCCGCCGGCTGCTCCTCGTGCACCAGCCGGGCCAGCGCCTGGACGGTGTTGGCCAGCACGAGCGCCATCGGCTCGTCCTCGATCTGGTTCGGGATCAGGTGCAGGCGTTCCAGCCCGGCCAGCTCGATCTCGCGCACCGTGTAGCCGTAGCTGCGCAGCATGTGCATGCCGGTGACGACGATCCGGGCGGACAGCACCGGGCTCTTCTGCACGGCGAGCATGACGTCCCGCAGCTTCCCGAAGTCGGCGCGGGTCCCGGTGAGGAACAGGACCTCACGCCGCCCGGACTCAGCCAAGGTCCGCCCAGCTCACCTGCGTGTTCGCCGGCAGCGCCCGGTCGACGGTCCGGCCGAGCAGGCTCTCGTAGTCCTTGGCCTTGATCTCGCCGGTGCCCGGGCGCTTGACCCAGATGTTTTCCGTGGTCAGGGCCTCGCCCTCGGCGACGTCCTTGGTGGTGACGACGCAGGCGTAGGCGAAGTCGATCGTCGGCTGTTCCTCGGCCAGGATCTGCTTCGAGCCGCCGCGAGCCGCGTGGATCAGGCGCGAGCCCTCGACGAGCTGCTTGAACTCGGCGGGCGTCGACGAGACCGGGATGTCCGGGCCCGGCCAGCTCATGTCCGAGGTGAAGTGCCGCTCGAGCACCGAAGCGCCGAGCGCGACCGCGCCCAGGCACGGGTAGATCGTGGTGGTGTGGTCGGAAAGCCCGAGTTCGGCGTCCGGGAAGGCGGCGTGCAGCTCGGCGAGCGCGCCGAGGCGCACCTGCTCCGGCGGCGTCGGGTACAGCGACGTGCAATGCAGCAGCGCGAAGCCGACGCCCGCGGCCCGCAGGATCTCGACGGCCGGGGTGATGGAGGCCACGTCGTTCATCCCGGTGGAGAGGATGACGGGCTTGCCGAACGAGGCCACGTGCCGGATCAGCGGGTAGTTGTTGCACTCCCCCGAGCCGATCTTGAAGCCTTCGACGTCGAGCTCGGCCAGCCGGTCCGCGGCGGCGCGGGAGAACGGCGTCGACAGGAAGACGAGCCCGCGCTCCTCGGCGTGCGCCTTGATCTCGCGCTCGTCCTCGGCGGTGAGCGCGACGCGGTTCATCATGTCCCAGATCGGCTCGTCGGCGTTGCCGGGCACGACGTCGTTCGGGATCATCTCGTCGTCGACCACGTGGGTCTGGATCTTGACGACCTGGACGCCGGCGTCCGCGGCGTCGTCGACCATCTTGTGCGCCTTCTTGGGATCGCCCTCGTGGTTGATCCCGATCTCGGCGATCACGAGAGGGGGGTGGTCGGCACCGACCGGGTGCTCGCCGAGCATGAACATGGAGACCTCCGGGTCGCTGCGTGGCTGCGGTCCGTCCCCGACCTTATCCCGTGGGCCGCCGGGCCCGGTCCCGCCCGACGCCCGTGCCCTCTCAAGGCGCCCCGGATCCCATCGGTACCCTCGTCCACGTGCATGCCACCAGCACGGTTCAGGCCGCAGACTCACCAGTAGCGACGTCCGCACCGCCGACGTCGGACAGCAAGACGTTCTCGCGGGCCTTCGCCGACATCAAGGCCGGTTTCCGCGCCCGCGAGCTGTGGGGTCACCTCGGCTGGCAGGACATCAAGCAGCGCTACCGCCGCTCGGTGATCGGGCCCTTCTGGATCACCATCAGCCAGGCCGTCATCGCGCTCGGGCTCGGGCTGCTGTACTCGCAGCTGTTCGCGACCCCCGTCGAGGTGTTCCTGCCCTACCTCTCCACCGGCTTCATCCTGTGGGGCTTCGTCAGCGGCTGCCTCTCCGAGGGCATGGAAACGTTCATCACGAACGAGGGGCTGATCAAGCAGCTCCCGGCGCCGCTGAGCGTGTACATGCTGCGCACGGTGTGGCGGCAGACGCTGCTGCTGGCGCACAACATGATCGTCTACGTCGTCGTCCTGGTCATCTTCTTCAACTCGCTCGACGGGCGGTACTCCCTCACCAAGGGTCCGGTCACGCCGGCGTTCGACGCCTGCGCGGGCACGTTCTGCCACCCCGGCCTCAACTGGTCGATCCTGCTGGCCATCCCCGGGTTCGCGCTGCTCGCGCTGAACGCGGGCTGGGTCACGCTGCTGCTGGGCATCATCTCGACCCGGTTCCGCGACATCCCGCAGGTGATCAACTCGCTGATCCAGCTGCTGTTCTACGCCACGCCGATCGTCTGGCCGGTGGACCAGCTGATGGCGGGCGGTGCCCGGGACAACGTCTCGTGGGCGCTGCCGTACATCACGGCGAACCCGCTGTACCACTTCATCCAGGTGGTGCGCGCGCCGCTGCTCGGCCAGACGTTCACCGCCGGCAACTGGATCGTGGTCGGCTGCATCACCGTCGTCGGCTGGGCGCTCGCGCTCGTCGCGATGCGCAACTACCGTGCCCGCGTCTCCTACTGGGTGTGACACATGGTCAGCATTGACGTCCACAACGCCTTCGTCGACTTCCCGATCTTCGACGCGAAGACCCGGTCGATGAAGAAGAAGGTCCTCGGCAAGGTCGGCGGCAAGATCGGCACCGACACGAAGGTGCCGATCATCGAGGCCCTGCACGACGTGACCCTCAACCTGCGCGAAGGCGACCGGGTCGGCCTGGTCGGGCACAACGGCGCGGGCAAGTCCACGCTGCTGCGGCTGCTCGCCGGGATCTACGAGCCGACCCGCGGCTCGTCGCGGATCGAAGGCAAGATCGCGCCGGTCTTCGACCTCGGCGTCGGCATGGACCCGGAGATCTCCGGCCAGGAGAACATCATCATCCGCGGCCTCTTCCTCGGCATGACCGCCAAGGAGATGGAGAAGCGGGTCGACGACATCGCGGAGTTCACCGAGCTCGGCGACTACCTGCAGATGCCGCTGCGGACGTACTCGACGGGCATGCGCGTGCGGCTCGCTCTTGGTGTCGTCACGTCGATCGACCCCGAGATCCTGATCCTCGACGAGGGCATCGGCGCGGTCGACGCGGCGTTCCTCAACAAGGCGCGCGACCGGCTCAAGGACCTCGTCAAGCGCTCCGGCATCCTGGTGTTCGCGAGCCACTCGGACGAGTTCCTGTTCGAGCTGTGCGACTCGGCCATCTGGATGGACGAGGGGCACCTCAAGCAGCAGGGTTCGCTGCGGGACGTCCTGACGTCCTACAAGGGGCGCGACCCCTTCGAGAACATGAGCCAGGAAACCTTGCAGCGCTTCGGCATCGAGCCGGTGGCGACGACGAACGGCGGGGAATGATGGCGAGCGAGACCCGGCAGCTGCCCGACGGCGCGGTCGTCGGCGTCGTCGTCACGCGGCACCGGCGCGAGCTGCTCGCGGACTCGCTGAAGATCATCGCGGCCCAGACCCGGCCGGTCGACCACCTGGTGGTCGTCGACAACGGGCCGGACGACTCCGCGCGCGAAGTCGTCGAGAACTACCCACTGCCGTACACGTACCTGCCGTCGCACCGGAACCTCGGCGGCGCCGGTGGGTTCGCGCTCGGCATGCTGCACGCGCTTTCGCTGGGCGCGGACTGGGTCTGGCTGGCCGACGACGACGGGCGTCCGGCCGACGAGAACGTGCTCGCCATCCTCCTGGAGGAAGCGGAAAAGCGGGACCTGGCGGAGATTTCGCCGGTCGTGTCGAACATCGACGCGCCGGACAAGCTGGCGTTCCCGCTGCGCCGCGGCCTGACCTGGAAGCGTTCGCAGTCCGAGCTGGGCGTGGACTTCCTGCCGGGCATCGCGTCCCTGATGAACGGCGCGTTGTTCCGGGCGTCCACTTTGGACGTCGTCGGCGTGCCGGACCTGCGCCTGTTCTTCCGCGGCGACGAGGTCGAGCTGCACCGGCGGCTGGTCCGCTCGGGGCTGCCGTTCGGCACGTCGCTGAAGACGAAGTACCTGCACCCGGACGGCTCGGACGAGTTCAAGCCCATGCTAGGCGGCAAGTTCCACGCGCAGGACCCGGAGAACGAGGTCAAGCGGTACTACACGTACCGCAACCGCGGGTACCTGCTGTCGCAGCCGGGCATGCGCAAGATCGGCGCGCTGGAGATCGTCCGGTTCGGACTGTACTTCGTGGGCGTGAAGCGGGACCCGAAGGCGTTCCTGCAGTGGCTGAAGCTGGTGCGGCAGGGCCGCGCCGAGAAGTTCTACCGCTACTGAAAAGGGGCCCCGCGGGGCCCCTTTTCCGTCTCACTCCCCGATGACCGGCGGCGCGGTGCGCAGGTCGGTGCCGAAGACCTCGTCGGGGTCACCCTCGACCAGGTAGGTCGGCCGCGAGTGCTCGGTGTCCTCGTCGCCCTCGCCCTTCTGACCGCGGCCGAGGCCGCCGCCGGGGCTCATGCCGCCGCGGCCGGCCGCACCCGAGCCGAGCCCGCCCATGCCGCGTCCCGCGGCCGCTTCGGCCGCTCCGATCCCGCCCGGCCGGGCCGCCCCGGACGCGGCGCCCGCACCCGTCGCGTTGCCGGCCGAGCCGGAGCCGCCGGGGCCGAACCCGCCGCCCCCGCGGCCGCCGCCCCCGCCGACCTTGGAGTTGTAGGCCTCGTCGCCGCCGAAGTTCATCCCGCCCATCGGCATCGGGCTCATCGGGGGCATCCCCCCGAACTGCTGGTTCGGGTTCTGGTTCGACGCCGCCGGGACGGAGCTGGGCGTGAAGCCGGACGGCGTGGTGGTGCCCGCGGGCACGATCCCCGCCCCGGTGGTCGAGCCGGGCCCGGAGATGTGCGCGGCGGACCCGCCGAGGGGTCCGGGGGTGTTGCCGGACACCAAGCCCTGGGCCGTGCCGCCGGGCGTGGTCACCGGGTGGCTGCCGGGCATGTTCACGCTGGTGGGGTTGTTGATGCCGTTCTTGTCACCGGTGCCGTCGGAGCCATCGCTGCCCCCACCGGTGCTGAAGCTCGGCGGCGGCGCGAAGGCGGGCTGCTTGGAGGCGGCCTCGTAGAGGTTCTTGTCGTACGTCGCCATGACGCTCGCGGCCTCGTCGTGCGCGGCCTGGCTGTCCTTCTGCTTCTGGAGCGACTTGTCGACGTTGTCGGCCAGGTTGAAGGGGTTCGAGGTGGCCCAGCCCTTGAACTCGTCCTTCCAGCTGAACGGGATGGGGGCGGGCATGGAGTTCTTCGCCGTGGAGGCGGCCTGGCCCTGCTGGTAAATGGTCTCGGAGGCGAGCTTCGCGTTCTGGGAGTTGGCGTCGGACCACTTGCTCAGGCTCAGGAAGTACTGCTGCGCGTTCTCGGCCGCGGTGCCTTCCCACGAGCCCTTGGACGCGTTGACCGCGGTCGTCATCGACTGCGCGAACTTGTCGAAGACCTGGTGCACGTCGTGGTACGCGGTCGAGACCTGCGACACCTGGTCGACGTCCAGATTGTTCTGCAGGTACGCCTGCAGCTGGGCGTGGTCGTTGCCCTTGTAGTCGGCGTTCGGTGCGTGCAGGCCCTGGACGTATTCGACGTCACGGTCGCGGGTGGCGTCCTTGACGTTCTGGGCGGCCACCTGCTGCGACCGGTCCTTGGCCTGGGCGCGCGCCATGTAGTCCTGGACCCACCCGAACAGCCAGTTGTCCGGGTCGACGCCCTCGTCGGCCTTCCGCTGCAGGTAGGCGTCCCGATCGGCGGGCGCCATGTCCTGGACTTCCTGCGGCGATTTGTCCGGGGTCTTCGGCGGCCGCGGGTTCTGTCGCGTGGTCATGTGAACTCCCCTACGCCTTGGGCAGTTTCGGCTCGACGGTCTTGTTGGCCAGTTCTTCGGCGATCTGACAGGCCTTCTCGACGGTCTTCAGGCCGGTCGCGTTCACGTCCACCCGCGCCTTATCGCCAACGCCGAGGGCCACGGTGCAGCCGAGCGGCGCGTTGCTCGACGCTTCCTTGGCCGCGCGGCCGTTCACCTGGAGGTCCTTCACCCCGTTCCCCGTGTCGTTGACGGAGTCGAGCGGGGCGGTGTCCCGGACGGCCACGCCCAGGATCATGGCCTCTTCACTCGCATCGGTGACCTTGTGCTGGTAACTGCAGACCCGGGCACCGCCGAGCTTCTTCTCGCTGGCGGGCTCGAACGAGGAGGCGTAGCCGCTGATGTCAGCCGAGGTGAGCAACGTGCACGGCTGCAGGTCGGCGGTGGAAGCACCGCCCGGGTTCGCCGAACTCGAGCCCGCGCCGGACGGCGCGGCGGACTCCGAGCCGGCCGGCGAGGCGGTTCCGGGCTGGGTGGTCGTGCAGCCGGCCAGCAGGAAGACACCGGCAGCGAGGGGCAGGATGGCCCGTGCGAGGAGTTTCATCATTCCCTAGCGCTTGTACTTCAAGGCGTCGAAAGCGGCGTTGTCGGACTCGTTGTACTTGGCGACGGCGAGATCGAGCGCTTTGTTGGCCTGATCGGCCAGGTTCTTGAGCTCTTCGATCGCCGTGCTCGCGGACCCCTCGGCCTCCGCCGCACCTTTGTGGTCGTGCGCGGCGACGGTGTGCCCGTACGGGTGATTCCCCAGCTGAGGTGACTGGTTGAGGAGGTAGATGGATTCGGATTTTGCGGTGAGGTCGTTGACCAGGTCGGACAGTGCCTTCTTGATCGGCGCGACCCCCTCCGGCGAAATCCGGAAGCCGCCGCCGTTGGCCGCGGCCAGCAGCTTCTGCGTCTCGGCCGTGGCCGCCTTCACGGCAGCGTCCATCGCGCCGGAGGAGAACGGGTTGACGATGTCCGACATCGATCCGCCACCGCCGTCGGCAATCAACATCGCATTCCACCCCGAATCGCTTCGCCCACACGTACGCACCCGGGAGTCTACTAGCCGGGCACCCAGCGCAACGGCTGTTCACCGATCTTCACTTGGGACGCATCCCGCCGCCCGTCGGTTCCCCGTACCGTCAGAACTGGCCTTCGAGCTGGGCGTACAGCTGCTGGGCCAGCCGGGCGTTGTCCGCCGGGGCGTAGGTGATCCAGCGCTGGCCGTCCGCGGCCGCCCGCGACGACATCAGCCAGCGGCCGCTCGGGGTGTCGAACCAGGCCAGTGGGGGGAACGTGCCCGTGCGGGTCTGGGCGGTGAACTGGCCCACGCGCTTCTTCGGCTCCTGGAAGACGCGCTCGATCATGCGGACCTGCGGCCCACCGCCGCCGCTGTGCGAACGCGGGGCGGTGACGCCCGCGAACGGGTCGTACGCCTCGTCGCGGCGCTGGTGGCGGGGCTGCTGGACCGGCCTCGAGATCGTCACCGACTGGCCCGGCGCCGCCGGGGTCAGCGGGAGGAGGTCGACGATCGCCGGGACGATGCCCGTCGGGCGGACCTCCTCGAAGACGATCAGGTTCTCCTCCTGGCGGGCGAGCACCGCGAACTGGCCGTCGGACGCCACGCGGGCGAACAGGTGGCGGTCGCCCAGTTCGGCGGCCGCGCCGATGGTGACGCTGCCGCGGACGAACGTCGCCAGGGCCAGCTCGGCGTCCGCGTCCAGCCGTCCCCGGCTCCACAGCCCGCGGCCGGTCAGGTCGCGGACGACGGCGTCGCGGATCATCGCGCGCTGCTCGATCGTCGTGCCGACGTGCGGGACCTCGAACGGTGTCGGCGCGCGGCCGAAACCGAGCTGTTCGAGCAGGATGTCCACCGCCGCCAGCGACAGCGAGAACGAGTGCGGCATTCGCTTCCAACCCCCCGCGGATGAGTCCGGCCTACGCGAAAACCGTAGCTCCGCCCTCAGCGAACCTGCTTGCCGGGGCAAGATCGCCGCTGGTCCGATGGACGCATGGCCGACACGAAACCCGCCCTCGTCCTGCACCTCGCCACCGGCGGCGAACCGCTGCTGTTCGCGCTCACCACCGAAGAATCCGGGAAGCTGGCGGGCAGGCTCGCCCAGCTCGTCAAGGACGGCGCCGTCGAATCGGTGACCACCAAGGACGACTCGGTGGTCGCGGTCAACTTCGCCCACGTCGCCGCCGCCTACATCGACGACCTCAACCGGAAGAGCAAAGTCTTCGGCCTGCACGCGTGAACGGCGAAGGCCGCCTCACGACGTGCGTGAGACGGCCTTCGCGCGAGAACGCTCAGAGCTTGTACAGGCGCTTCCAGTTCTCCCGCGAGGTGAGTTCCGGCATGGCGCGCTTGTACTGCTCCTGCACCGCCGCGCCTTCCTTGCGCAGCCGCTGGATGACCCGGGCGCCCTGCTTGGCCAGCGCGAACATCTTCACCCGGTCGTAGGACCGGACGCGGACGCCTTCCTGGCTCGCGTCGGTGACGACGGCCGTGTCGAACAGCGCGATGTGCCACCAGTTGGCCTCGTCGATCGGCACCGCGCCGAGCCCGAAGCGGCTGCGGCCGAGCACGCGGTCGAGGACCCGCTTGACCAGCACCAGGCGCTGCATGCTGGGCCGCGGCGCGCTGTTGATGATGCCGATGTCGTTGGACGCGATGCCCGGGACGTCGGTCGCCTTGTGGCGCTTGGTCTCGGGGTACTCGTCGCGGATGCGGCGGATCTCCTTCATCGCCTCGACCCCGCCGTCACGCAGGACCTCCGGGCCCTTCAGGAAGTCCTCGACGGCCTTGATCAGCGTCGCCGACAGGCCGTACTGCATGCCGAGCAGGTAGCGCACCAGCTGCGCGATGAGCACTCGCGAAAGCAGGTTCAGGTTGAACGGCGAGTGCAGCGCCGCGGTGATGATCGAGTTGCGCAGGTTGAAGTACCGGTGCCACTCGTCCCAGTCCTTCATGTGGAAGTCCGCGTGCCACACGCCCGCACCCGGCAGGGTGACGGTCGGGAAGCCGTGCGCGCGGGCCCGGTAGGAGTACTCGGCGTCGTCCCACTGGAAGAAGAACGGCAGCGGGTAGCCGGTGGCCTGGACCACCTCGTAGGGGATCAGGCACGACCACCAGCCGTTGTAGCCGGCGTCGAGGCGGCGTTCCTGGCGGTTGGGCTTCAGCGTCTCCTCGTCCACGCCGAGCAGGTCGGCGGTGGACAGCGAGTGCTCGACCGGCTGGCCGGGTTCCAGCGTGTTGAGCCGGGCGTACTCGGCGCCGACGTGCAGCTGGTTCGGGTGGAACAGGTTGAGCATCTGGCCGCCGACGATGATCGGGTTGGCGGCGCGGTTGGAGAACGCCGTCATCCGGATCACCAGGTCCGGCTCGAGCAGGACGTCGTCGTCCATGAACAGGACGTTCGCGTGCTCGGTCGCGGTGTGCCCGGCGACCTCGAAGAGGCCGCGGGTGAAGCCGCCGGCGCCACCGAGGTTCGGCTGCTTGATGTAGTGCAGCTTGTCGGCGAGGTCCTTGGCGACCTGCTCGAAGCCGTCGCGGGACTCGACGAGGTCGGTGCCCTGGTCGGCGACGTAGATCGCGTCCAGCGTGTCCAGCGAGGAGACGTCGGCGGCGAGGGCCTGGAGGTTCTTCAGGCAGTCGTCGGCGCGGTTCATCGTGCAGATGGTCACCGCGGTCGGGCGGATCTTCTCCGGGGCGTCGACGGTCCAGCGGACCTGCTCGACGCGCAGCGTCTGGCCGCCCTCGGTCTCGAGGTCGAGCCAGAGCGCGCCGCCGTCGTAGAACTTGTCGAGCTTGCCGGTCAGCGAGACCTTGACCTGCTTGGCGTCCTTGACCTGCTCGGCGGCCACCACGCGGGGCTCGCCCTCGACGTCGGAAGCGCCCATCGACAGCAGGCCGGTGCCGGTGACGACCGCCTCGACCGAGACCTCGGTCACCGTCGTCCAGCGCTGCCAGTAGCTGGCCGGGAACCGGCCGAAGTACGTGTTGCCCGACACCTTGGAGGCGGGCTCGAGGCTGATCGACGCACGTTCCCGCACGGCCGAGCCCCACTCGAGCTCGGCGTACAGGTCCTTGCTGACGATCGGCGCCGGGCCGGCGTAGAGCCCGCGCTGCGCCGTCAGGCGGCCCTGCGGAGTGTGCTCGGTGAACCGCGTCTCGGCGGCCGCGCCGGCTTCGGTGGTCGGCGCCGGGGTAGCTGTCTTACCGGGCATGGTTCCTCAGTTCTCCTTGGTCGACGGCTCGCGGAACACGACCCACTTGAGCATGACGAAATTGATCACGGTGGCGGTGGCCTGCGACACGGCCCAGCACAGCGTGTGCTGCCACGCGGACTCCGGCAGCACCTGCAGCGCCAGCTGGTTCACCCCGACCGCGACGAAGAACGTCACGGTGTAGAGCAGGACGAACGAGCCGATCTGCGCTTTCCCGTCGCGGCGCCCGCCGGCGAAGGTGAACTTCCGGTTCAGGAAGAACGCCGTGGTCGTGCCCACGATGAAAGAGATAGCGCGGGCGATGTCGACCCACGGTGAGGTGGCCATCCCGGCCGCCTGCGTCAGCAGCGTGTAGGTGCCCAGGTCGACGAGGGCGCAGAAGCCCCCGATCAGGGCGAAGCGGATCAGCTGGCCCAGCAGACCCGGGGAGGGCTGCCCACTCGCCGTTGGGGGGTCCAGGGGGGCTCGCCCCCCGGCTGGGGTCTGGGGCTCGGCCCCAGATGCCACAGCCGCTGTGTCGGCTTGCGGATCGGTCGCCACCACTGCATTACCTCGTCACCTGTGTCATGGTCACCCGCGCGGGCGCTTGTGCCTTGATGCGCAAAGTGTAGAGATGAGCACTTCAGGGTCACGTCTCGGGCGGTCAACGGCGTGGCTACCTCCATCCATGCCCCCGCCACCACCCTCAACGGAGGCGCTTCGCGCCGCTGGTTTACTTGATGGGTGACCCAAGCACCCAATACACAGCGTCGCACGCTCATGGGCTGGGCGCGGACCGCACCGACCACGGCCGACGTGCTGACCACCGCCGATGTCGAGGTGATCGCCCGCGCCGTGGCCCAGGCCGGTGAACGCGGCGTGATCGCCCGCGGCCTCGGCCGTTCGTACGGCGACCCGGCGCAGAACGCCGGCGGCCTGGTCGTCGACATGACGGCGCTGAACCGGATCCACTCGATCGACCCGGACACCGCGCTCGTCGACCTCGACGCCGGCGTCAGCCTCGACCAGCTGATGCGCGAGGCGCTGCCGTACGGCCTGTGGGTCCCGGTGCTGCCGGGCACGCGCCAGGTGACGATCGGCGGCGCGATCGCCAACGACATCCACGGCAAGAACCACCACAGCGCGGGCAGCTTCGGCAACCACGTCGTGTCGATGGACCTGATCACCGCCGACGGGCAGCTCCGCACGCTGACCCCGGAGGGCCCGGACGCCGAGCTGTTCTGGGCGACCGTGGCCGGCATCGGCCTGACCGGCATCATCGTCCGGGCCAGGATCCGGATGACGAAGACCGAAACCGCGTACTTCATCGCGGACAACGAGCGCACGAACAACCTCGACGAGACCCTGGAGCTGGTCAGCAACGGCTCCGACGACAACTACACGTACTCGTCGGCGTGGTTCGACACGATCTCCACCGGCGCGAAGCTGGGCCGGGCCGCCTTCGGCCGCGGCTCGCTCGCGAAGCTGGACGAACTGCCGCCGAAGCTGCGCGCGAACCCGCTGAAGTTCGACGCCCCGCAGCTGGCGACGCTGCCGGACGTCTTCCCGAACGGCCTGGCCAACAAGCTGACCTTCGGCGCCATCGGCGAGCTGTACTACCGCAAGACGCCGAAGGCCGCCCGCGGCGTGATCCAGAACCTGACGGCCTTCTACCACCCGCTCGACATGTTCGGCGAGTGGAACCGGGCCTACGGCTCGAAGGGCTTCCTGCAGTACCAGTTCTCGACGCCGCTGAACGCGCACGAGCCGCTGGGGAACATCGTCCGGAAGATCGCCGAGTCGGGGCACGTGTCCTTCCTCAACGTCTTCAAGCGCATGGGCGAGGGCAACGCGGCGCCGCTGTCGTTCCCGCACCCCGGCTGGATGGTCTGCGTCGACTTCCCGATCAAGGACGGCCTGAGCCGGTTCTGCCAGGAGCTCGACGAAGACGTCCTGGAGCTGGGCGGGCGGCTGTACACCGCGAAGGACTCGCGCACCTCGCCCGAGACGTTCGCGAAGATGTACCCGCGCCTCGAAGAGTGGCGCAAGGTGCGCGCTTCCATCGACCCCGAAGGCGTTTTCGCCTCTGACATGAGCCGGAGGCTCGAACTGTGATCGACGCGGTGGGCAACCCCCAGTCCCTGCTCCTGCTCGGCGGCACGTCCGACATCGCGCTGGCGATCGCCGAGAAGTACCTGGCCGAGAAGCCGCTGCGGGTCGTGCTGGCCGCCCGGCCGTCGCCCCGGCTGGAGGCGGCCGCCCAGCGCCTGAAGGACCGCGGCGCCGAGGTGTCCACGGTGGACTTCGACGCGGTGGACACGGCCTCGCACCCGGCCGTGCTGGCCAAGGCGTTCGAGGGCGGCGACATCGACGTGGCGGTCGTGGCGTTCGGCCTGCTCGGCGACCCGGAAGAGGTCTGGCAGGACCACGCGAAGGCCGTCGAGCTGGCGACCGTCAACTACACGGCCGCGGTGTCGGTCGGGGTCGCGCTGTCGGAGAAGCTCAAGGTCCAGGGCCACGGAACGGTGATCGCGCTGTCGTCGGTGGCGGGCGAGCGCGTCCGGCGGTCGAACTTCGTGTACGGCTCGACGAAGGCCGGGTTCGACGGGTTCTACCTGGGGCTCGGCGAGGCCCTCGCGCCGTTCGGGGTGAAGGTGACGGTCGTCCGCCCGGGGCACGTCAAGACGAAGATGACCGAGGGTCTCAAGGACGCCCCACTGGCGCAGACGGCTTCGCAGGTCGCGGAGATCGCGGTGGGCGCGGCGCGCGCGGGCAAGGACCTGGTGTGGGCGCCGGCCCCGTTCCGCCTGGTGATGTCGGCACTGCGGCACGTGCCGCGGCCGATCTTCCGCAAGCTGCCGATCTGAGCCTCGCCGACGGCCCGGCCGTAACTTCCCCGTCCTCCCGGCGGCGGCCGGGTCCGGGGCTCAGCCGCCGAGGGCGTGGGCCGGCACGAGGTACAGGTTCTGGCTGCCCACCCACGGGGAGTCGATGTGCCAGCTCGCCAGCGCCGTCCGGGGCGGTGTGCGGCGGGTGGTCGCCAGGACCAGGTCCGGGCTGATCGGGGCCACGCTGTGGTCGAAGTTGTGGAAGTTCGCTTCGAGCAGCGCCCGGCCGATGTCGCCGCTGCGGCGCTTCGTCTCGTTGATCGCCGGGTCGACCGCGCCGCGGTCGGAGAACTCGTCGACCAGCTCGCAGTCGCACGCGTACGCCAGCGCGCCGACCTCGCCCGCCGTCTCGACCTTGCGGCCGTGGGCGATCGCCGCCAGCTCCTGGCCGATTTCGCGGTACTCCGTCGTCGATGCGTGGTTGCTCGTGATCGGGGCGAACTGGCGGGGCAGGCCCGGGAACGCGTACACCGCGACGCTCGCCGCGAGCGCCGCTCCGGCCAGCGTCCACGTCGCGCGCCGCACGCGCTCCGGGACCGCCGATGCGCAGGCCGCGAGGAAGATCGTCGCGCCGATGATGCTCGGCGCGTAGTACCAGTGGTAGGGCGGGACGCCCAGCTGGCTGTAGGCCGAGTAGTGGAGCGCGCCGGCGATGGCGAGCGCCGCGAACGGCGTCAGGCGGCGGGCCGTCCCGGAGCCGCGGAGGTACTGGACGAACCACGCCGCTCCGGCCAGGGCCGCCAGCAGCAGCGGCAGGAACGACAGCGCGGCCGCGGCCGGGAAGTTGCGCCAGTACAGCAGCGGGCCGTTGGTGAAGCTGAACGGTCCCCACGACTGCTGGCTGATCTTGATGACGAGCGTGTCCGGCACGGCCGAGCCGAGCACCACCCAGCTGAACGCGAACCACGGCAGCGTGACGGCGAGCGCCGCGAAGGCCGTCCGCCAGATGCCGGTCCAGAACTCGCGGCGGGCGGCGAACAGCACCGCGGCGATCAGCAGCAGGTCGATCCGGACCAGCGCGAGCAAGCCGATCACGACGCCGAGCCGTCCCGCGTGGCGCTCGCCCGCGTAGACCAGTGTCCACACGACACCGGTGGCGCCGAGTGCGACCTCCAGGCCGACCGAGGACAGCAGCAGCGGGTTGACCAGCAGCAACGCGAACGTCAGGGGCGCGAACGCCGCCGGCAGGCCGGTGCGCTCGCCGAGGCGGCGCAGGCCCAGCACGAGCAGCACCTGCGCGGCGACGAAGACAACCCCGGCGGCCAGCACGGCGTCGCGCACGAGGAACGTGACCGCGCCGAGGGCCAGGACGTTCAGCGGGGACGTCGCGGTGTTCGCCGTCCCCTGCTCGATCAGGCCCCAGTGGCCGTGGAAAGCGAGGTTCTTCGCGTAGGACAGCGTGATGTAGGTGTCATCGATGAGATGGCTGCTGACCAGGGCGAACACGACGGCGGAGGCGGCTGCGGCGCCCGCCGGCAGGGCCCAAGCACGAGCGGCGGGGATGGCCGCAGGCAGCACGCGGACGGCTTTGGGGAGTTCTGCGGAGGCGCTTCGCATCCAGGACACCGTACCCCGCTCGTGATGCTTCTGTGATCTGAGCGGGGTACGGGTGGCCGAGGCCACAGTCCAAGGTCAGATGCCGTCGCCGGTGCCGGAGCCGGCGTTGCCGCGGCCGCCGAAGCCGGGACCGCGGCCGTCGAAGCCCTGGTTGGGGCCGTCGTACTGGCGGTGCACGCCCGGGCGGCCATCCCGCGGGCCGTGGTGGCTCGCGGCGGCGATCCCGCCGACGATGCCCGCGCCGACCAGCATGCCGAGCACCCCGACGGCGACGAGCTGGGTGGCCCGGTGGCCGACGAACCGGCGGAATCCACCGGGTTGGCGCGGGCCGGCCTGGGGAGGGCCCCAGGCGGCGTAGGGCTGGCCGGGTGGTGGTGGCTGCTGACCGTGGACGGCGGTCTGGTGGGCCGGGGTGGCGCCGGACGCCGCTGGGTCGGCAGATCCTTGCGCGTCCGCCGCTCCCGCGGCAGGCGCGGGGGTGGCCTGAGCTGCGGGCTCGCCGGGGGTGGGGGTCTCGTTCGCCGCGGTGGGGGCGTCGGGCGCCGCGGTGGGCTGCTCGACAGTCGGCTGCTCGGCTCCGTCCGGGGCCTTCTGCTCGCGCGGCTGGTCGTTCATGGTCACTCCTGTGGTCACGGGGACGGGCGCAGTGCCCGCCCCCACCACCTCAGGGTGCGCCGCTCAGCTGTGCGTCACCTGAAACGAACCTGTCGATCCGCCATGAGAACTCACAGGTAGAACGCCAGGAACAGGGTGATCACCCAGGTCGCGCCCAGCACCTGCAGGATGCGGTCCTTGAGCGCGATCTCCTCCGGCTCGCCCGCGATGCCGCCGTCGACGTCCACCGCGTAGCGCAGCACCGCCACCAGGAACGGGACCATCGAAATCAGCGCCCACACCGAGTTGTGCTCGGTCTGGCGGATCTCGAACGCCCACAGGCAGTAGGACATGATCAGGATCGCCGCCGACGTCGCCCAGACGAACCGCAGGTAACTCGCCGAGTACTTCTTCAGCGACGAGCGGATCTTCGCGCCCGTTCGCTCGAACAGCATGATCTCCGCGTAGCGCTTGCCCGCCACCATGAACAGCGAGCCGAACGCCGTGACCAGCAGGAACCACTGGGACAGCGCGATGCCGCCCGCCACGCCGCCCGCGATGGAGCGCATCAGGAAGCCCGAGCCGACGATGGCCAGGTCGACCACCGGCTGGTGCTTGAGGCCGAAGCAGTAGCCGAGCTGGACGGCTTCGTAGACGCCCAGCACGACCGCCAGCTGCCAGCTCGCCGCGAACGACACGGCGAGGCCGGCCAGGAAGAACACCACCGCGGCCCCGTACGCCACCGGGACCGGCACGATGCCGGCCGCAATCGGCCGGTTGCGCTTGGTCGGGTGGGCGCGGTCGGCCTCGACGTCGATGGCGTCGTTGATGAGGTAGACCGAGCTCGCCACCAGCGAGAACGCCACGAAGGCGATGATCGCGTCGATCAGGAGACCGGTGCGGTCGGTCGACTTCGAGAACGCGAAGAACGGGGCCGCGAAGACCAGGACGTTCTTCACCCACTGCCGCGGCCGCGCCGTCTTGATGACGCCGCCGACCAGGCCCAACGGGCCCCGTGCCGCCGTCGGCTCGACAACAGCCTCGGGAGTCACGGCCGTTTCGTCGCTGTCGCGCTGCTCGGTCGTCTCGCTCATGGGTTCTTCTTCAGCTTCCGTCGTATCAGACCACCGACGAGCCCCCCGAGAGCTGCACCGGCCAGAACGTCTGTCGGATAGTGAACGCCGAGCACGAGCCTCGAGGCCAGCATCGGCGGTACCAGGGCGGGCACCAGGTTACGCCCGGTCAATCCGGAGTAGAGCACCGCCGCCGCCGTAGTGGACGTCGCGTGCGACGACGGGAAGCTCAGCTTGCTCGGCGTACCGACCAGGACCTCCACGCTCGGGTGGTCCGGTCGCGGCCGCCTGACCACGCGTTTCACCGCGATCGACGCGGCGTGCGCACCCACCACGCCCGCCGAAGCGACCAGCCAGTCCTTCCGCCGCTTCTTGTCGACGACGGCGCCGAGAACGCCCAGGCCGAACCAGCCCAGCGCGTGCTCGCCGAAGTGCGACATGCCGCGCGCAGCCTTCACCGAAGCTTCACTCTTCAGAAAGCCCTGCGCCTTGGCCAGGACCGCCACCTCTCCGGTGGGCTGCCCCTTCTCAAGCATCGAGGGACCCGTCGAGCGGCGCGCCGTCGGTCAGGTGCGGGGCGATCTTGTTGTCGAACGCCGACAGCGCCGAGCCGATGGCCATGTGCATGTCGAGGTACTTGTACGTGCCCAGCCGGCCGCCGAACAGCACGTTCTTCTCGCGCGCCTCGGTCTTGGCCAGCTCGCGGTAGGCCTCGAGCTTCTCGCGGTTCTCCGGCGTGTTGATCGGGTAGTACGGCTCGTCCTCCTCGCCCGCGAAGCGGGAGTACTCGCGGAAGATGACCGTCTTGTCCTTGGGGTAGTCCCGCTCCGGGTGGAAGTGCCGGAACTCGATGATCCGGGTGTAGGGGACTTCCTGGTCGTTGTAGTTGACGACCGAGGTGCCCTGGAAGTCGCCGGTCTCCGCGACCTCGGACTCGAAGTCGACGGTGCGCCAGGTGAACCGGCCCGCCGAGTAGCCGAAGTAGCGGTCCAGCGGCCCGGTGTAGACGGTCGGGGTGCCCGCCGGGATGTGCTCGCGGACGTCGAAGTAGTCGACGTTCAGCCGGATCTCGATGTTCTCGTGCTCGGCCATCTTCTCGAGCCACGCGGTGTACCCGTTGACAGGCAGGCCCTCGTAGGTGTCGTTGAAGTACCGGTTGTCGAAGTTGTAGCGGACCGGCAGGCGCGTGATGATGTTCTCGCCCAGGTTCTTGGGGTCGTTCTCCCACTGCTTCGCGGTGTAACCCTTGATGAACGCCTCGTAGAGGGGGCGGCCGATCAGCGAGATCGCCTTCTCCTCGAGGTTCTGCGCGTTGGCCGTCTCGAACTCCGAGGACTGCTTCGCGATGAGCTCACGCGCCTCGTCCGGGGTGTGCGACTTGCCGAAGAACTGGTTGATCAGGGCCAGGTTCATCGGGAACGAGTAGACCTGGTCCTTGACCCGCGCGAAGACGCGGTGCTGGTAGTTCGTGAACTCGGTGAACCGGTTGACGTACTCCCAGACGCGCTTGTTCGAGGTGTGGAACAGGTGCGCCCCGTACTTGTGCACCTCGATCCCGGTCTCCGGGTCGGGCTCCGAGTACGCGTTGCCGCCGAGGTGGCTGCGTCGCTCGAGGACGAGGACCTTCTTGCCCAGCTCGGCCGCGGCCCGTTCGGCGACCGTCAGGCCGAAGAAGCCGGAGCCGACGACGACGAGGTCGTAACCTGCGAAATCGGCTTCAGTAATGTTGGCGGGGTTCGTGTGCGCGCTCACGGGCGTCGAGGGTACGGGGGTCGCTGACCCGCCCCGCACCCACCTATCACATTTCGGCCTACGACACACCTGGAACGCAGTGCCTGCACCCGAGGACTTCTGGAGCTACTTCGGCGCGGTGGCCACCTACCTGGCCGTGCTGGCGGTCCCCGGCGGGGTCGTCGGGTGGGCCGCCGGCCTGCGCGGCTGGTCCCTGGCCGGCCTCGCGCCGCTGCTCAGCTACGCCATCACCGGCCTGGCCGGCCCGTGGCTGGCGATCGCGCACGTCCCGTACGGCTCGCTCAGCGTGGCCGCGGTCACCCTGCTGCTCGCCGCCGCGCTCTACGGCCTGCGCCGCCTGGCCGCCGCCCGCGGCTGGCTCACCCCGGACGCCGGAGGCCCGCCGTGGACGCGGCGGGCGCACCTGGCCGTCGGGGCCTGCGTCGCGATCGCCGTGGCCGTCTCGATCACCGTCGTGGTCTCCGGCCGCGGCGGGACGACCGCGGTGTTCCAGCGCTGGGACACCGTCTTCCACGCGAACGGCATCCGCTACATCGCCGAGACCGGCGACGGCTCGCTGACCGGCATGGGCACCATCAACTGGTACCCCGGCGGCTCCTTCTACCCGAACGCCTACCACCTGGTCGGCGCCCTGGTGTACGAGCTGTCCGGGACGTCGATCCCGGTCACGCTGAACGCGATCACGATGCCGGTCGCCGGCCTGTTCGCGCTGGCCATGGCCGCTTTGGTGCGTCAGCTGGGCGGTCGCGCGGTGTTCGCCGGCAGCGCCGCGCTGGTCGCGGGGGGCGCGACGACCGGGGCGTACGAATCGGTGTCGAGCGGGCTGCTGCCGTTCGCGCTCGGCATCGTGCTGACGCCGCTGGCGGTGGTCGCGCTGCAGCGGTTCGTCGCGCGGCCGGGCGTCGACACCGGCGCCGTGCTCGCGCTGAGCGCGACCGGCCTGCTCGCCGCGCACTCCAGCGCACTGTTCGGGGCGCTGCTGTTCGCGTTCCCGCTGGTGGTGCAGCGCTGGTACCGAGCGCTGCGCGGCCGCCGCGTCGACGGCGTCCCCGAGGGCAGGGCCGCCTGGCGGGTGGCCGGCGGCGACGTCCTGCGGATGCTGCCGGTGATGGTGGTGGCCGGGCTGCTGTCCGCGCCGATGATCCTCGGCGCGATCGGCTTCACCTCCGGCTCGTACCCGTACTACGCCTGGGGCTCGCACATGCCGGTGTGGAAGGCACTGGCCATGCTGGCGACGTTCAAACAGGTGCTGCCGGTGCCGCAGATCTGGCTGACGGTGTTCCTGGCGATCGGCGTGCTCACCCTCACCGCGCTGCGGCGGATGCGCTGGCTGCTGCTCTCGGCGCTCGGGCTGTCGGCGTTGTTCGTGGTCGTCGCCTGCTTCGGCGGCGAACACTGGGTGATCTCGCTGTCGCGGCCCTGGTGGAACGACCGGTTCCGGCTGATGGCGCTGGCGTCGATCCCGCTGTGCCTGCTCGCCGCGCACGGCATGAGCGAGACCCAGCGGTGGCTGGCCAAGCTCGCGAGCGGACGCGCGTGGGTGCGCGCGCGGCCGTGGCTGACCGGCCGGGTCGGGCTGGCGACGGCGGTGCTGCTGGTCGTCGCGATGGGCGTGCTGACCGGCGGGTTCTACCGCGCGGCCAACGCCAAGACGGTGTCGCTGCTCTACTACAACGGCCTGCCCGGCGAGGTGGTCCCGCCGGTCAGCCAGGACGAGATCGACGCGATGGACCACCTCGGCACGCTCGGCATCCCCGCCGACCAGAAGGTGCTCAACGACCGGCTCGACGGCACGGCCTGGATGTACGCCCTGACCGGTGTGCACCCGGTCGCCGGCCACTACGACGCCGGCGTCGCTCCCCCGGACGCGCTCTACCTGGCCAAGCACTTCGTCGACTACGACAGCGACCCCGAGGTCCGCGCGGCCGTGCGGCGGCTGAACATCCACTACGTGCTGGTGGGCAGCGGCACCATCCGCCGGGACACGCCCATCGCGTGGGGCCTGCAGCACCTGGACGGGCACGACTTCCTGCAGGTCGTCTACCGCAACCCGGGTGCGGTCATCTACCGGATCGTGAAGTAGCCGGTCGTGAGTGGTAAGGCGGGTTAGAACCCGCCTTACCACTCACGACCGGTTCTGGAGTTCTGGCAGGACGTCGCTCGCGACCTGCTCCAGGACGGCTTCCCGGCCTTCGTAGGGCGACGACGACCGCGGCCAGTGCGAGATGACGTCGGTGAAGCCGAGCTCCTCGGCCCGGCCCACGGCGTCGCGGAACGCCTCCACGCTGGTCAGCGAGAACACCGGGGACGCGTCCAGGCTGAGGTGGCGCTGGATGCTCGCGCGGTCGCGGCCCGCCGCGTCCAGCCGCTGGTCGAAGACCTCGGTGAGCTGCTCGATGCCGGCCCACCACTCGTCGGCGGTGTCGCCGCCCTTGCCCGTCGTCACCCAGCCCGCGCCGAAGCGCGCGGCGAGGGTCATCGTGCGCGGGCCGTTCGCCGCGACGACGAACGGCAGCCGCGGCCGCTGGACCGGTCCGGGCAGGTTGCGGGCTTCGCGGGCCCGGTAGTACTCGCCGTCGAAGTCGAACTTGTCGGTCATCAGCAGCCCGTCGAGAGCCTCGACGAACTCGGTGAAGCGGTCCACGCGCTGCTTGGCCGTGAGCTCGGGGGCGCCGAGCACCGCGCCATCGTAGTGGCGGTGGTCGACACCCGCGCCGACGCCGAGGACCAGCCGGCCGTCCGAGATGTCGTCGAGGGTGTTCAGTTCCCGCATGAACGGGACCGGGTGCCGGGCGACCGGGGACGCCACGAAGGTGCCCAGCCGGATGCGGGATGTCACCGTCGCCGCCGCGGTCAGGGTCGGGATCGCGGAGAACCACGGGCCGTCGACCAGGTTGCGCCAGCCCAGGTGGTCGTAGGTCCAGGCGTGGTCGAAGCCGTACTCCTCGGCGGCGCGCCACTTCGGCTCGGCGGCCCACCAACGATCTTCCGGGAGAATCACGATGCCAACTCGCACAGTTCCGGACACTATCGGTCACCACCGGCTGTCGCACGGACGGGAACGTCTTCGCCCGAACGAGTCAGGGACAATGACGGGGTGGAGAGACCTCAGTTGATCGCGTCCGACGTCGACGGCACCCTGCTCGGCCCCTCCGAATCCCTGACCGGCCGCACGATCGCCACCGTCCGCCGGGCGATCGAGGCGGGGGTGCCGTTCGTGCTGGCCACCGGCCGCCCGCCGCGCTGGATCGCGCCCGTGGCCGGCCCCCTGGAACTGACCGGGTACGCGGTGTGCGCGAACGGCGCCGTCCTGTACGACTGCGGCCGCGAGGAGGTCGTCGCGGTGCACGGCCTGCTGCGGCCCGAACTGCTCCACGACATCGCGCACGCGCTGGACAAGGCCCTGCCCGGCTGCCGGCTGGCCACCGAGCGGGTGAGCACCGGCGCCGACCACGAGATGCGGAACTTCGTGATCGAGCCGGACTACCACAACCCGTGGGGCGACGGCGAAGGCCGCACCGCACCGCGCGCCGAGGTGCTCGGGCACCCGGCGATCAAGCTGCTGGTCAGCCACCGCGGGATGTCGTCGGAGGAGATGGCGGACGCGGTGAACGCGCTGTTCGACCGGGACGTCGACGTCACCTACTCGTCCTCGGGCGGGCTGGTCGAGCTGTCCGCGCACGGCATCACCAAGGCGACCGGGCTCGCCGACGTCGCCGACCGGCTCGGGGTCGAGCCGGAGCGGGTGATCGCCTTCGGCGACATGCCCAACGACGTCGAGATGCTCCGCTGGGCCGGCCACGGCGTCGCGATGCAGAACGGGCACCCGCAGGCGCGGTCCGTGGCCGACGAAATCACCGGCCCGGCCGGCGAGGACGGCGTCGCGCAGGTCCTGGAACGCTGGTTCTGACCGTCTTGCGGGGGGTCCGGGTGCCGGAGTCCCCGGCGCGGGGCGAAGCCCCGGATGTCACCGCCGGTCGAGCTCGGCCGCTTCGGCCGGGGTCGGCGCCGTGCCGCCCAGGTGGGCCGGCAGCCACCAGCGTTCCTCGTCGGACGCCGGCTGGTCGGGGTACTCGGCCTGGGCGCGGTCGAGCAGCGCGCTCATCCGGGTGCGCAGCTCCTTCGTGACGACGTCCCAGTCGTCGCCCTTCGCCGGGTGCATCGGCTCGCCGATGAGGATCGAGACGGGCACGTGCCGCCGGGTCAGGTCCTTCGGACGGCCCTTCGTCCAGAGCCGCTGGGTGCCCCACAGCGCCATCGGCACGACCGGGACGTCGGCCGCGGCGGCCATCCGGACGGCGCCCGACTTGATCTCCTTGACGGTGAACGACCGGCTGATGGTGGCTTCGGGGAAGACCCCGACGACCTCACCGGCCTGCAGCTTTTCGAGCGCCTCGCGGTAGGAGGCGAGCCCGGCGGAGCGGTCGACGGAGATGTGGTGCATCCCGCGCATCAGCGGCCCGGCGATCCGGTTGTCGAAGATCTCCTTCTTCGCCATGAACCGCGTCAGCCGCTTGGCCGGGCGCGCGCCGAGCCCGCAGAAGATGAAGTCCAGGTAGCTCACGTGGTTGCACGCGATGACCGCGCCGCCGCGGCGCGGGATGTGCTCCGCGCCTTCGATCCGGATGCGGTTGTCGAGTACCCGGAACATCGTCCGGGCCGCCGCGATCACGGGCGGGTAAACCAGGTCAGCCATCCGGCCAGGTTACGGGAGCGTAGGTTCGGAGCGGCGGTTCAGCGGGGAAGAACACAATACGAGGGCGAGCAAGATCGAAAACAGCGCGACGGACTGGTGCTTGACGCCCTCGATGCCGTCGCCGAGGGCCGCGGTGCCGAACTGCGTCACCGAGACGGCGAGCAGGAACGCCAGGACGACGCCGAGCGCCTCCCGTCGCGACCACCAGGCCCGGACCGCCACGAGCAGCCAGATCGGCACCAGCGCGAACAGCCCGAGCGGGGCGAGCAGGCCGGTCAGCCAAGACACGACCGGTACCCGGTGCTCCTGCGCGTGCGGGGCGAACCCGGCGTCCCGGTCGAAGCTGCCGAGGTAGTCCGGCCGCGCGGTGAGCTGGTCGGTGGCGGCGCGGTCGAGCACTTCGAGGGTCCGGCCGGGGTGGGTCGCGAAGTACGTCACGACGTTCCGGCGGCTGATCTTTTCGCGGTACCGCGGGTACAGCGGGTCCATCGTCGCCGGGTGCGGGTGCCACCAGCCGTTGCCCGCGTACTGCGCGAACGACGGCGGCAGCCCGAGCTCGGCCAGGTCGGCCCGGGTGTCGTGCTCGCCGTCGACGATGTTCAGGAAGATCGAGTTGAAGACGTTGATCTCGCGAGAATCGTCGCCCGGGAAATCGCTGTACGTACCGTCGGGCGCTCGGGCGGGCTCGACGCTCTGCTGCGCGGAGAGCGTGACGGCGCCGATCGCGCCGATGACGAGCACGGCCGAGGCCCACCGTTTGGCCCCGCGCAGCGTGCCCGGCCGGACCAGCAGCACGGCCAGCGCGAGGATCGGCAGGATGGTCAGCGTCTGGACCTTGGCGTTGACCGCCAGGACGCCGCCCACGAACGTCACGGCCATCCCGGCGTAGCTCCACCGGCCCTCGCGCGCGGTCAGGAGCAGGCCGCCGACGGCGAGCAGCAACCCGAGGAAGGCCGCGCCTTCGCCGAGGATCGCGGCGAAGTAGCCGAAGAACGCCGAGTCCGCGACGACCAGCAGGAGCCCGGCCGCGACGAACAGCCGGGTCCGGCGCGGGTGCGGCAGGCCGAGCACGATCGCCGCGCTCGCCGCCGCGGCGATGATGCTGCTCAGCAGGCCCAGGATGACCAGGCTCAGCGTGCCGTGGAGGCCGATCAGCCGCCCGATCCGGACGGCCAGGTCCGCGAGCCAGCTCTGCGTCAGCAGGTACGTCGGCCGGCACGGCGGCATCCCCGGCGCGAGCGGGTAGGCGAGGTGGACGAACGGCTCGGGCAGGCCCGTCCAGGTGATCCCGGCGCCGCACAGCACGCGGCCGCCGTCGCCGTTGTTGGACATCGCGATCGGGCGTGGCACCAGGAACCGCACCACGAACAGGGCGAGCGACGCGCCGAACACCCCGATCCCGAGCCGCGCTTCCGCGCCCAGCTGCCGGTCCGGGGCCTCGAGCTTCACGAAGGACAGGGTACGTAGCGGAAGTCCGGGCCCTTGTCGAGGTCGGCGACCAGCGACCTCGCCTGTTCCGCCCGCGGGTACACCGAGACCCAGTAGGGCGTGCCGACGCGGCGGAAGGTCGCGACCTCGTACTTGCCCGCGTACACCGGGTCGATCGCGCAGTGCTGGCGGTCGGCGTAGCCGTCCTCGGCGGGCACGGCGACGGTCGGGCGGCGGCTGTTGACCACGTAGTCGTAGTCGGTCGCGATGCCGCCGTCGTGCCGTCCTTCGCGGGCGATGTGGTCGTCGGTGCGGCCGAGGACGTCGATGATGAGCAGCTGCCCGCCGTGGGCGGCGAGCGCGCCGGGCGCGGCGGCGCTGACCACCGACCCGGGCGGCAGGTAGTCGCCGAGCCAGCCGCCGATTTCGGCGAGTTCGGTGCCGTGCGAGTGCCAGACGCGGACGCGGTCGAGCATCTCGGGGCTGAACACCGAGACGAGGACCGCGATGCCGGCCAGCCCGCAGGCGGTGACCGGGACGAGCCGCGGTGTGACGGGCTTCGGCCGCGGCGACGGCTTGGCCACGACGTCCGCGGTGAGCACGCCGTACGTCCCGGCGGCCGCGACGGCGAGCAGGGGCGGGATCGGGGCGAGCAGCCGCCACGACGGACCGGGGTCACCGCCGATGAGCACGGCCGCCGCGGCCAGCCCGGTGGCCGTCGCGAACAGCAGCCAGAGCAGCGCCTTGGCCTCGAGGATTTCGGCGCGACGCAGCACCAGCGCGACGGCGGCGACCAGGCCCAGCAGCAGGAATCCCTGGTGGGCCAGCGCGAAGCCGGCGAGGTACGGCCAGCCGGTGGCGAGGTGCTCGCCAAGCGAGCCGCCGAGCTTCGCGGCCAGCGGCGCGGGGAGGAAGTGCTGGTAGAACGTCGCGCGCCAGGCCAGCCGCGGGATCAGGAAGACCAGCGCGCCCAGGACGTACCCCACCGGCGCCCACCAGCTGTGCTTCTCCTTGAGCGCGGCCCCGGCCAGCCACAGGCCGGCCAGCCCGGCGACCACCAGGCCTTCCGGGCTGGTCATCACGGCGAAGGCGACCAGCACCCCGGCGACCACCGGGCGGCGCGCGGCGAGCGCGTAACCGACGGCGAGGACGAGCAGCACGAACAGCGGGACTTCGGAGCCCGAGGCGCCGTAGACGGCGAGGCCCCCGGCGCTCGCGGTGAGCACCGCGGCGGCCACGCCGATCGCGGGCCGGGGCGCGGCGCCGTCCGGGGCGGCCGCGGCCACGATCCGGTTGGCCAGGAAGTACGCCAGGAGCACGCAGCCGAGCGCGGCGAGCACCCCCAGGACGACCGCCGTGGTGCGGATGTCGGTGCCGAACGCGGCGCGCGGCAGGGCGACCAGGACCAGCCAGAAGAAGTTCGTGTACCCCTCGACGCGTTCGCCGGGGTTGAAGACCGGGCCGTTGCCGTCGGCGATGTTCTGCGCGTAGCGGAAGGTGACCAGCGCGTCCTCGGTGACGGTCGCGAACAGCAGCTGGTGCAGCAGCGAAAGGCCGAGCGTGAGGGTGAGGACGAAGGCGCGCAGGCCGCGGTCGGCGTCGAGGCGGGTCCAGGTCAGCACCACGATCGCGGCGACGACCAGCCACGCCACCACGACCGCGTAGACCACCCGGCCCCCTCCGCCTCGCACCGCACCCGCCCGGCCGGTTCCCCGGCCAGGTTATCGATCATCGGCGGCGAAGTGTTTCTGGTGGACCGATCACGGGCCCGAATTGGGGGTGGATCACTCCGCCGGCGACAGTCAATCAGGGAAATTCACCGGCCAGAATAACCCGTTCGGGTGTCGCCTCGGACGGTCGAAGTGACGTCCTGAAAAAGCGCCGATCGGGGTATCCCGTCAGCGCGACGAGCGGGTCATTCCCGGCTTAGTCTCCACCGTGCTCTCCGTAGGCATCGCCATTGTCGTCATCGCCGCGCCCGGCCTCCTGACCGGTCTCGCGGCGGGTTTGCGGGGCTGGGTCCTGGCCGGGATGGCACCGCTGCTGAGCTACGCCGTCGGCGGGCTGACCGGTCCGTGGGCGGCCGCGGCCGGGCTTTCGTTCACGCCGCTGACGTACGCGGTCTCGACCGTCGTGTTCGCCGCGATCGCCTTCGGTGTCCGGAAGTTCACGCTGCGCGGCCGGCCGCCGGAGCCGCCGTTGTGGGCGCGACGCGGCCACCTGGCGGTGCTGGCCTGCCTGCTGTTCGCGGCGGCCACCGGGGTCTGGGCGGCCCTGCTCGGGCTGGGCCGGATCGGCGCGCTGCCCCAGGGCTTCGACGCGGTTTACCACGGCAACGCCGTCCGCTACATCGCCGAGACCGGCGACGGCAGCCTGTTCGGCACCGGCCACGTGAACTGGTACGGCGACGCGGCGCCGGTGTTCTACCCCAACGCCTACCACCTGCTGGCGGCGGTGACGTACCGGCTCGGCGGCGCGTCCATCCCGGAGACGCTGGACGCGAACACCGTGCTGCTGCCGGGGCTGCTGGCGCTGTCACTGGTGACGCTGGTGCGGGAGTTCCGCGGCCGGGCGGTGCTCGCGGGCGCCGTGGCGCTGGTGGCCGTGGCGCCGGTGGTGGGTGTCTACGAGTCGATGAGCCGCGGGCCGCTGCTGCCGTTCGCGCTGGGGGTGACGCTGACGCCGCTGGCCGCGGTGGCGCTGCAGCGGTACCTGGAGCGGGCCGCGCCGGACACCGGGCTGGTGCTGGTGCTGGCCGCGGTGGGACTGCTGTGCATCCACTCGTCGACGTTGTTCGGCGGGATCCTGTTCGCCGGCCCGATGCTGGCGCAGCGCCGGCTGGCCGGGTGGCGCCGGCTCGGCCGCGACCTCCTGGCGTTGCTGCCGGTCGCCGTGGTGTCGCTGCTGGTGGCGTGGCTGCAGCTGTTCGGAGCGCTGGGGCTGGCGTTGCCGTACTACGGCTGGCCGAGCGAGTACCGCGCCTCGACGGCGTTGGGTGCGCTACTGGGGTTCCAGCACTTCGAGCCGCACCCGCAGGTGTGGCTGTCGGTGGCGTTGTTCCTGGGGATCGTGTTCTTCGGGCGGGCGGGCGAACTGCGCTGGATCGGCGTGACGGCGTTGGTGACGGGCCTGGCGTACGTGGCGGTGGCGTCGTCCAACGCGCCGCTCGTGATGGCGCTGTCCCGGCCCTGGTGGGACGACCCCTTCCGGTTCTTCTCGATGGCGGCGGTTCCGCTGTCCGTCCTCGCGGCGCACGGCTTGGCGTCGACGCAGGCCTGGCTGCGCGACCGGCTGCCGTCCCGGGTTTCGGCGGTCGCCCTGCTGGTCCTGCCGGGGTTCGTGCTGCTTTCGAACGGGCTGTACGTCCGGTCGAACGGGGACCAGGTGTACCTGGGCTACCAGGCGGCGGACCCGTCGACGCTGCGCGTGACACCCGGCGAGCAGTCCGCGATGGCGGCCCTCGGCACCCTGGCGACCCCCGGCGAGTGGGCCGTGAACGACCGGTTCGACGGAACGGCGTGGACTTACGCTTTGACGGGAATTCGAACCGTCGCCGCCCATTTCGACGAAACTTCCCCACCGTCGGACGCGGTGTTGCTGGCGAACCGCTTTCGAAACTATTCGACGGATCCGGCGGTGCGGGCGGCGGTGCGCCGGTTGAACGTCCATTGGGTCATTCTGGGAAAGCCGTCCCCCGATCCGGGCCGGCCATATCAGCCGGGGTTGACCGGATTGGCGGGCGAGCCGTTCTTGACGGCGGTCTACCGCAACCCGGACGCGGTGATCTACCGGCTGACTCCCTGACTTGTCCACAGGCACGCCAAGCCTGGGGACAACCTGGGGACAACTCCGGTCAGGCGGCGGGGGTGGCCGCCGGGCGGGCGGTGCGGGCCGCGACCGCCGCGAGGCCCGCCGTCAGGAGGTCGGCGACCGTGAACATCACGCGGGAGGCCACCGCGAACGCCGTGGCCTGGCCGACCGTCAGGCCGCTCGCCGTCAGGACCGCCACCTGGGCCACCTCGCGAACGCCGACGCCGCTGGGGAGGATGAACGCGAACGTGCCCACCGTCATCGACACGGCCATCGCGCCCACGCACAGCACGAAGCCGCCGAGCCCCGGGGTGCCGACCGAGTTGGCCAGCAGCCACAGGTGGACGCCCTGCAGGCACCAGGCCGCCGTCGAGGCGCCGAAGACCTTGCCGATCACCGCCCAGCCCAGCGGGTGCGCGAGCGGCGGGCGGCGGAGGATCCGCAGGACCAGCGACGTGCCCCAGGTCAGGATCTTCGGGTGCAGCATCGCCAGGCCGAGCGGGATGAGCACGAACAGCCACAGCGCACGCGGGCTGTTGCTGAACACCGCAGGGGCCGCCAGGAGCGACACCACCAGCGCCGACACCACGCCCACGCCGAGCTGGATCAGGGAGCCGGTGAAGATGCGGGCGCGGGCCAGGCCCGCCTTGCGGCCCAGCTCCATCTGCAGCAGGTACGCCCAGACCGAGCCCGGCACGTACTTGCCGAGCGAGCCGACCAGGCAGATCTGGGCGCCGCGGGCGTAGCCGATCGGGGCGCCCAGGTCGTCGACCATCACCTGCCAGCCCCAGGTCGAGACCAGGATCGCGGCGACCAGGGCGACCAGGCTCAGCAGGGACGACTCCCAGGCGACGTCCCGCAGGGTGTGCCAGAACTCGCCCCAGTTGGCCGCGAGCTGCTTCGCCGCGAAGCCGATGACCAGCAGGATCGCCACCCACCGGACGACGTCGAGGATCTTCGCCCGGGTGGACTTCGGCTGCTTGCCCGCAGCCGGCAGGTCCTCAACTGTCGTCATCGACGGCTCTCCTCAGGCCTGGACCGTGACCAGGCGGCTGAACTCGGAGAGCAGATCGTAACCGTCCCAGACCGCGGAGAAGGTCAGGGCGGAGCCGAACGGCACGATCCGGTCGACGCCCCGGCCCGCGAGCTCGTGCGCGAACGCCGTGAGTTCCTCGGCCGTGAAGCCGAACTGGCTGACCGTCTGGTCCTTGCGGAGGACGATCGGCACCAGATCGGACAACGAGGACACCCGGGCGTTGGCGAAGGTGCCCGCGCCGAGCCACTCGCGCGGCAGCACCGCCGGGTCGGTCAGTTCCAAGGTGGCCAGGCCGTTGCCCTGGAACTCGATCTCCTTCACCAGCCCGTCGACCGCCGCGCCGTACGCCGAGACGCGCTTCTGGACCGCCATCGCCGGCTCGGTGACGTGCTCCTTCGCCGAAAGCACCGCCGCCAGCAGCGCCCGGAACTCGCTCCCGGCCGCCGTGGCCCCGGCTTCCTCGCCGACCCAGAACACCGCGCGCGGCGACGAGCAAGCGGCCTGGTCGAACCAGTACGAGTCGTTGTAGAAGCCCTCGGCCGCCGCGCGCCGCTCTTCGGCGGACGCGCGCTGCCAGCCCGCCACGGACGCGACGGCGAAGGACGAGCGGTCCGGGAACGTCAGGTCCCGCGCGTGCGGGGCCAGGGGGTACTTCCGCAGGGCCGCGACCGAGCCGTCGCCGCCCCAGATGACGCGCAGGTCGGCGGCCAGCGACAGGGCGCCGCTCACCTCGTCACTGCGGTCGTAGGTCACCATGCGCTGGGTCGCCGTGATCGCCTCCGCCACCGAAGCGTCCACTTCGGACAGCGCCGCGTTCAGCGCCTCCAGCACCGCCTCGGCGGCCCCCGCCGAGCGCGACGAGACCCGCACGACGTTGTGGTTGCCCGCCAGCGCCGACAGCGCCCACGAGTAGACGAAGATCGTGTCGACGTTCGCCGGCGGCACGTGGAACACCAGCCCGCGCGGGAACCGCAGCGCGGTCCCCGAAGTGTCCAGAGTGGACAACGCCTTGGCGATTTCGCCCTTGCGCAGGAAGAAACCGAGCGACGCCAGCTCCGGGAACCGGCGCGCGGTGGCCGGGGCCAGCAGCTTGCGCGCGAACTTCGTGATGAACTCGACAACCCGCGGGTCGCCCACGCGCAGCCGTCCACCTGGCGGTGCCGCGCGCAGCTGATCGACCAAATCGCCGACGGAAACCGCGTCCGACGAGGGGAAACGCTGGGTCAGAGAAGTCACGCCGCCGCTCCCGAGAACGTGTCGGAGCACCCGCGGGCCTCCGCCTTCGGCAGCCGCCCGAGCACCGAGAAGTGCTTGCCCGGCCAGTCACCGTCGTCAATGCCGTTGTAGACGCCCAGATCTTCGGTCAGCAGCACGTGCCCCGGATACGACCGCGGCAGCGTCGAGACGACCTCGATCACGCCCGGCGCCCCGACCGGCTGCTCTTCCCACGTCTCCGGGTTCCGGATCACGACGTCGGCGAAGTCCGGGCAGTACAGCGAGTTCCCGGACGGGCCTTCGAGGAACACCGTGCCGATCTGCTCGATCATCCCGTAGTAGTTGTGGATCCGGGTGAGCCCGGTGTCGTCGGCGAACCGCCGCCGGAACTCGGTGTTGTCCACCGCGCGGTCGATCAGCTTCTTCCACCCACCGCTGTGGATCAGTATCCCGTTCGACAGGTCGAGCCCGTGGTCCCGCGCGACTTCGTAGAGGTACAGCCACACCATGAACGTGAAGCCGAAGATCAGGAAGGGCTTGTCGCCGTACTCGGCCAGGAACTTCTTGACCGCCTCGACGTCCGGCTGGTCGTTCTCGTCGAGCACGTACGTGTGCTTGCGGCCGAAGTTCGCCATGCCCAGCACACCAGCGCCCCGCGCGGAGAACGAGCGGCGGTTCTTGATGATGCCGATCGTGTCGACCATCAGCATCGGCAGCCGCTCGCCGCCGAGGACCTCCTGCAGCGTCGCGCCCAGCTGCTTGGTCTGCGCGCCCGCCGCCTCCTTGTCCAGGTAGATCCGGGACGCGCCGGCACCGGTGGTGCCCGACGACGTCAGCGTCTTGAAGACCTCGCTGTCCGGCACGGACTTCAGGTCGTGCGTCTTGAACATCCGCACCGGCAGCCACGGCAGGTCGGCGATCGAGCCGAAAGCCGCGTCCGGCGCGATCCCCAGCGAGGCCAGGATCCGGTCGTAGCCTTCGGAATTCGCCCGGTGGTGGGCGGTGAGCGAAGCCAGCTCGGGCAGCAGCAAGGCTTCCCGGTCGGCCTGCGACCGCGTGAACACACTCATACCCGCCCCTCCAAGGTCCGGTAGTCGATCTTGCCGCTGGCCAGCAGCGGCACGGTTTCGATCGGGCGGACGTCGAACCCGCTGGCGTGCAGGTGCAGCCGCTCGGCCAGCGCCCGCGACGCGTCCTTGCAGATGCCGGCGTCGGCGCCCTCGGCGAACAGCACGACCTTGTCGCCCGCCGCCACCGCGGCCACCACGTCGATCCCGACCGCCGCCGTGCGCACGGCCTGCTCGAGGTCGTCGAGGCTGACGCGGTTGCCGAACACCTTGCCGATGCGCTTGAGCCGGCCGGTGATGAACAGGTACCCGTCCTGGTCGAGGTACCCGAGGTCACCGGTGGCCAGCACGCCACCGTATTCGTCGCCCTTGGCCAGTCCGGACTCGTCGTCCGCATAGCCCATCATCACGTTGGGCCCACGGTAGACGACCTCACCGACAATTTTCGGGTGCGTGGTCTCCGAGCCGTCGTCGCGGCGGACCGCGAACCTGCCGCCGGGCAGCGCCGGCCCGGCGGAACCGAGCTTTTCGGCCAGCTTTTCGGCGGGCACCGTCGTCATCCGCGGCGCCGCCTCGGTCTGGCCGTACATGACGTACATCCGGCCGCCGACGGCGAGCATCTTGGCGTTGAACTCGGCGATCAGGTCGTCGCGCAGCTTCCCGCCGGCCTGCGTCAGCGTCCGCAGCGTCGGGTACTTCGCGGGGTCGAACTTGAGCCGCCGCAGCATTTCGTAGTGGTACGGCACACCCGCGAGCGACGTGACGCCGTAGGTGTTCACCGCGTCCCAGAAGCCGCGGCCGAGCACGCCGGACGGCTCGATCACCACGGTCGCGTCCCGCACCAGGTGCGAGTTCAGCACCGACAGGCCGTAGCTGTAGTGCAGCGGCAGGCAGGTGGGCGCGACCTCGTCGGCGTCGATGTGCAGCACCTGCGCGATGGCGTCGGCGTTCGAGAGGATCGCCTGGCGCGAGAGCCGGACGAGCTTCGGGTTGCCGGTCGAGCCGCTGGTCGGCAGCAGGACGGCGAGGTCGGGGTGCGGCACGACACCGTCCGCCGAAGAGCGGACCCAGTCGGCACCCCGGCCGACGTACCCCTCCGGTGCGTCGCCGGAGGCCGACAGCACGGCCGCCGGCCGGAACCGCGAGACCAGCCCGGCCAGCACGTCCGCGTCCAGCGCCGGGTCGATCAGCGCGATCGCCCGCCCGGATTCGAACGCGCCCAGGTAGGTCAGCACGCTGTCCAGGTCGACCGACATCCGCGCGAACACGACGCCGGTCGGCAGCGCCGCCAGCTTCTCCACCGCGCGGCCGACCTCGGCCGACAGTTCCGCGCCCGCCAGCGTGCGGCCCCCGGCCACGTCCACCAGCCGAGCTCCCGCACCCAACAGCGTCACAGCACCAAGCCTCCGTCGATCCCCAGCACCTGGCCGGTGATGAACGACGCCTCGTCGCTCACCAGGAACCGGATCGCGTTCGCCACTTCTTCGGGCCGGCCGAGGCGCCCCAGCGGCGTCTTGCCGGCGTTCTCGGCCTTCGCGTCTTCAGTCAGGCCCGAGGTGAGATCCGTCTCGATGACACCCGGCGCGACCGCGTTGACGCGGATGCCGGACCGGCCGAGCTCCTTCGCCGCCGACCGCGCGATGTTCGCCACCGCCGCCTTCGACGCCGCGTACACCGTCTGACCAGCGCTTCCGTGCTCACCGACGATCGAGGCGAGCACGACGATCGCGCCGGACTTCTTGCGCATCATCGCCCGAGCCGCCGCCTGGACGGTGTGCAGCGTGCCGGCGACGTTCGTGCTCAGCGTCGTGTCGACGAGCTCTTCCTTGATCATGCCGAGGAGCGCGTCCTCCATGATCCCGGCGTTCGCGACGACGATGTCGAGTTTGCCGTGCTCCTTCGCGACCCCCCTGACCAGCGAAGACACTGCCTTCGCGTCGGTGACGTCGAGGGCGAGCCCGGCCGCGGCACCGGCCGCCGAAGCGGCCTCCTTGGCGCGAGACTCGTCGCGGCCGGTGAGCACGACCGTCGCGCCCGCGTCCGCCAGAGCGCGCGCGGTGGCCAGGCCGATCCCCCGCGTCCCGCCGGTGACCAGCGCGACGCGACCGGACAAATCAGTCATTCTTCGACTGGAGCTCGGTGACCATGTCGACGGCGACCTTGAAGCTCGACATGTCGATGACCTGGTCGGTGTCGAACTCGACGTCGAACTCGTCCTCGATGGCCGCGACCAGCGCCATGTGGCCGACCGAGTCCCACGCCTCGATGTCGCGGTACTTCAGGTTCTCGACGTCCACACCGCCGTCGAGGTCCAGCGCCTCGACGAAGACCTCGCGCAGCTTGGGGGCGACTTCGGACATGCGTTGACTCCTAGTGCTCGTCGCGCGGGCGAGCGTCCCACGCCTTTACCAAGGTAGAGAGGTCGCCGGGCAGCGTGACGTCCGGGAGACCTTCCTTGCCCTTCAGCCACGGCCCGAGGGCCTCGATCGTCTCCTCGTCGAGACCGCGGCGGGACAGGCCCACCACGTTGACACCGGTGACGCGGGCCGGGTTGCCGACGGCGATGGTGAACGCGCCGATCTCGCGCCGCACCGCCGAGCCCATCCCGATCATCGCGCCGGGCCCGATCACGACCTTCTGGTGCAGGATCGCGCCCATGCCGAGGTTCGCGCCGTCCCAGATGTGGCAGTGGCCACCCGTGACGGCGTTGGAGGCGATCGTCACGCCGTCGCCGACCAGGCAGTCGTGCGCGATGTGGGAGTTGCGGAGGTAGTAGCCGTCGCTGCCGACGGTCGTTGTCCGCCAGGTCCCTTGGTGGACACTCACGTACTCGCGGATCCGGTTGCGGCTGCCGATGGCGACACCGTGCCCGTCGTGATCCGGGTCACCGGTCGGGGCGTCTTCCCAGGCCGCCGGGTGCGGGCGGGCTCGGTCCTCGCCGGGCGTGCCGATCGTCACGTGCGGGCCGATCCAGTTGCCGTCCCCGATCCGGGCCGGCCCGGCGATCACCGCGAACGGCCCGATGACGTTGTCCTCGCCGAGCTCGACGCCTTCGCCGATGACGGCGGTCGGGTGGATGCGGTTGGCCACGGGCGGGTATCCGTTCGTCGGCGGCTGGGTACTGGGCGTGCTACCGCGCCCGGTAACGTGTGGCCCGCGTTGCTGCAGGGCGGCCGGGCGCAGAACCGGCGGCTCACTGTACCGGACGCACCGAAATCGCCTGCCGAGAGAGACTGCCCATGATCCCCATCACTGTGGTCGACGTCCGCGACGCGGAGGACCTCGTCGTCGAGGTGCTGCGCTCCGGCGCCATCGCACAGGGACCGATGGTCAAGCGCTTCGAAGACGCCTTCGCGGCGGTCTCCGGGACGAAGCACGCGATCGCGGTCAACAACGGGACCACCGCGCTGGTCGCGGCCCTCCAGGTGCTGGACCTGCAGCCGGGTGACGAGGTCGTCACCTCGCCGTTCACCTTCGTGGCCACGCTGAACGCGATCCTCGAGGCCGGCGCGACCGTCCGCTTCGCCGACATCCGGCGCGACGACTTCGCGATCGACCCCGACGCCGTGGCGGCCGCGGTGACCGACCGCACCAAGGTCCTCATGCCGGTGCACCTCTACGGCCAGACCGCCGACATGGGCAAGCTCGCGCCCTTCGCCGCCGAGCGCGGCCTGACGGTGATCGAGGACTCGGCGCAGGCCGTCGGCGCGTCGTTCGAGGGCAAGCCGGCCGGGTCGTTCGGCATCGGCTGCTTCTCGCTGTACGCGACGAAGAACATCACGACCGCCGAGGGCGGCGTCATCACCACGGACGACGACGCGCTGGCCGACAAGCTGCGCGTGCTGCGCAACCAGGGCATGCGCGCCCGGTACCAGTACGAGGTCGCGGGCCACAACTACCGGATGACCGACCTGCACGCCGCCGTCGGCATCCCGCAGCTGGCCAAGCTCGACCAGCTGACCGCCGCCCGCCAGGCGAACGCGAAGCGCCTCTCGGAGGGCCTCGCCGGCACGCCGGGCCTCGACGTCCCGCAGGTGCTGCCGGGCCGCGAGCACGTCTGGCACCAGTACACCGTGCTGGTCGGCCCGCACGCGTTCCTCTCGCGCGACGAGCTGGCCGCGGCGCTCACCGAGCGCGGCATCGGCAACGGCATCTACTACCCCAAGATCGTCTTCGACTACGACTGCTACGCGGGTCACGACCTGATCCCGGGCGCGCGCGTCGAGGACTTCCCGGTGGCCCGCGCCGTTTCGCAGCAGGCGCTGTCGCTGCCGGTGCACCCGCACCTGACCGAGTCCGACCTGGACACCATCATCGAAACCGTTCGCGAGGTACTGGGCGCATGACGCATCGGATCGCTCTTGTCGGTACCGGGAACATGGGTTCCCTCCACGCCCGCGTGCTCGCCGGCAACGAGCGCGTCGACCTGGTCCGCGTGATCGATCCGCGCGAGGAAGCGGGCAAGGCCGTCGCCGAGCGGTACGAAACGCAGTGGACGCCGGAGATCGGCGAACTGTCCGATGTGGACGCCGTGGTGCTGGCGTCGGCCACCGAGGTGCACTACGACCTCGCCCAGGAGATCTTCCGCCAGGGCAAGCCGATGCTGGTCGAAAAGCCGGTCTGCAACAGCTTCGAGAAGTCCCAGGAAATCGTCTCGCTGTCGGCGAAGAACGACATCCCGCTGATGTGCGGGCTGCTGGAGCGCTACAACCCGGCGGTGATGACCGCGCGGGCGCTGGTGAACGAGCCGGTGCACCTGATGGCCCGCCGCCACGGCCCGTACGCGCCGCGCATCAAGACCGGGGTGGCGTGGGACCTGCTGGTGCACGACGTCGACCTGGCGATCCAGTTCTTCGGCGGCGCGACGCCGGCCCGCGTGACGTCCGGCGCGGGGTACTTCCACCCGTCGTCGGTCGAGGGCGCCGAGGACACCATCGAGACGGTGCTGTCCTTCCCGACCGGCCTGGCCACGGTGTCGGCCTCGCGCCTGGGCCAGAAGAAGGTCCGCTCGCTGGTCGTCTCCGAGCTCGACCGGCTGATCGAGATCGACCTGCTGCGCCGGGACGTCACGATCTACCGGCACGTCTCGCACGACTCCGTCACCCCGGACGGCCTCGGCTACCGGCAGCAGACGGTCATCGAGATCCCGGAGCTGGTCACGGCCCGCGAGCCGCTGGCCACCCAGCTGGACCGCTTCTGCGACCTGCTCGAAGGCAAGATCGACGCCGACACCGAGCGCGACCTGATCCTGCCGTCGCACCACGTCGTCGAGCAGGTCCTGACGCAGGCCGCGGCCTAGCTCACCGGCACCGGGAACGCGGCCGGGCTCCGGCGACCACCGGGGCCCACCGCGCGGACGCCGAAGAAGACGTTGTCCTTCGAGAGGTCGATCTTCGCCGTCAGCGCCGGGCCGACGTCGATGGCGTGCGTCCAGTCCGGGGCAGTCGTCTCGCGCCAGAGGACTTCGTAGCTCGTGGCGCCCGGGGTGGCGCTCCAGAGCAGTTCGGAGTCGTTCGTCAGCGCCGCCGTGCGGATCTTGACGCCCTTCGGCGTCCCCGGTGCCGTGGCGAGTGACCACAACGCGGCGCCGTTGACCCGGGCGACCCGCGCGATGAACGGGAAGTCGCAGAACTCCGGCAGGTCGCCGTACTGGACGCCGTTTTCGACGCGGACGTCCTGGTGCTGGTGGGCGAAGTCCTCGTTCGGCTCGGTGAACCGCGCCGCCGGGTAGCCCTGCTCCAGAAAGCCGATGTGGTCGCCGCCGCGCAGGTAGCGGTCGCGGCGGTAGATGACCCGGACCGTCATGCCGGTGGCGTCGTTCTCCGCCACCGACTTCACGAACCGCGCCAGCTGCCGCGGCGGGGAGTCGTTCTCGCCGCCGATGCTGCGGCGCAGGTTCGCCTCGGCCGGGGTTTCCGCGGTCGGGACGCCCTCGGCGAAGAGGCGGATCGTGCGGGGGTCGCGCGTGCCGTCGTCGGCGCGGCTGGAGCCGACGATGTCGTCGGTGAACATCGCCTGGACGTCGGTGCCGGCCGCCTTGAACTGCTGGGCCATGTACCGCGAGCCGTACAAGCCCTGCTCCTCGCCCGCGACGGCGGCGAAGACGATCGTCGCGGTCGGCTGCCGCGTCGAGAGCACCCGGGCCAGCTCCAGGGCGACGGCGACGCCCGAAGCGTCGTCGTCGGCGCCCGGCGCGTCTCCGGTGAAGTCCATGACGTCGGTGCGGCGCGAGTCGTAGTGCCCGGAAACGACGTACACGCGGCCGGGATCGGTGGACCCGCGCAGCGTCGCGACGACGTTGGTGATCGTCGTCGGCACCGGGATCCGGTCGGCGGGCGGCTGGACGTACGACTGGAGCGCGACGCTCAGCCGTCCGCCGGAAGCCGCCGCGATCTGCTGGTACTGGCCGAAGAGCCAGTCGCGCGCGGCGCCGATGCCGCGGGCGGGGTCGTCCTGGGCGGACAGCGTGTGCCGGGTGCCGAACGCGGCCAGCCGCCGCACGGTCGCTTCGATCCGCCGTTCGTCGACCTGGCGGAGCAGCGCCCGCAGTTCGGCGTCGGGACGCTGGGGGCGGACCGGGCCGCCGGGCCCGCGGTCGCCGGGCTCGGCGGCACCGGCCGGGGCGGCGGCCACCACGCCCAGCGCGGCCGTGGCGGTGAGGAACGCTCGTCGAGAGGTCACGGTGGGGTTCTTACGCCCGCTTCGCGTGGCCGGGTACCGCCTACTTGGTGAGCCGCTTGCCGTCGGCGTCGTAGGCGATCAGGGGCGTCAGGACGGCCGAGTTCGGGACCTCGGCGGGGTCGAACCAGAAGATGACCACGGTCGCGTCCGCGGTCCAGGTCGCCAGGTGGGCGTCGACGGTCTTGCCGTGCACGGTCGTCGTGATCCGCGCCGCCCGCCCGGAGAAGTAGCCGAAGACCGGGATGAGCTGGTCCTGGATCAGCTCGCCGCCGTCGGTGGCGTGGAACCCGAACGACAGGTCGGAGCCGCGGGTCTCGTTCGACAGCAGCACCGCCTGCAGCGACTCCCCGGACCGGAACCCGGCCGCCAGGCCGAAGCGGACGTTCGGCAGTTCCGGGAGGTCGATGGCCTGCGCGTAGAGGACGATCTCGCCGGCCGGGGTCCGGATCCCGGTGCCCACGACGTCGCCGATCGCCTGCGCAACGGGCGGGCGGCTGGTCGTCGGCGCCGGCGTCACCGAGATGGGCGCGGGCGGCTGCGCGACCGGCGCGGGCGCGGGCTGCCGCAGCTGGATGGCGAACACCACGACGAGCACGACGGCGGCCGCGGCGGCGACCCCGGCGGTGCCGGTCAGCAGCCGGCGGCGACGCCGGATGCGCCGGCCGCCGGCCATGATCCGGGCCAGGTCGGGCTCGGCGAACGGCTCCTCGGGCGGCTGCCGGAGGGCGGCGCGGAAGTCGTCGAGCTCGTTCACCGCCCGCTCCTCCCGATCAGCGTGTCCTCCGGATCGGCCTCGACCCGCAGCTTGGCCAGCGCCCGCGAATTCGTGCTCTTCACGGTACCCACGGAGACGCCGAGCTCACGGGCCACGTCGGCTTCGGGCAGGTCGAAGAAGTGCCGGAGCACGACGACGGCGCGTTCCCGGTCGGTGAGCGTCTTGAGCACGGCGGTGAGCCAGGCCCGCTGGGTGACGGCCCGGTCGACGTCGAGGCGGTCCGGCCGCTCGGGCACGGCCTCAGTGGCGTACTCGCGGATGGGCCGCCGCCAGCCGTCGATGACGTGGTTGACCAGGACGGTCCGGGCGTAGCCGTAGGCGTCCTTGTGCCGCACCCGCGACCAGGCGGCGTAGGTGCGTGTGAAGGCGGTCTGGGCGGCGTCTTCCGCCTGGTGGCGGTCACCGGTGAGCAGGAACGCGGCGTGCGTGAGCCGGGCCGACGACGCGCGGACGAACTCCGCGAACTCCTCGTCGCCGCGCGCCATGGATCACCTCTTTCCGTCCTCCTCCCCAGCGACGGCCGAAGCGCCGGAAGGTTGCTTGCCCGGCTTGCCACGTCCGGCGTGTGGCCGTCCACGGACTGAAACGTTGTGTAACCGATATCTCGCGCTGGGTCACTGAGTACTAGATTGTGTGCTGCGCGCGGGACGTGCGGTTCCGTGCGGAGGACTTCACCGCCGGGAGGATCGGGCGGTTTCACGACGGCGGCGCCGGCGTTCGGCGCCGGTGCCGCCGTCATCCAAACGTCAGGGCCGCTGGGCGTACCGGCTGGTGAGCGCGTCCAGGTCGAGAGTGAGCGGGCGGCCGGCGAACTCGACTTCGGCGATGCCGGAGAACTCGCCGATGGTCTTGTAGTTGTTTCCGACCAATCGGCAAGCGATCATGGTGATCGGCGGCTCGAGGTCGACCATCCAATAGTGCTCGATTCCCGCATTCGCGTACTCGGACAACTTGGTGACCCTGTCAGTTCGCCTGCTGTCCTCGGACAACACTTCGATGACCAGCTTCACTGTCCCGGCACCCAGACGCGCCAAATCTGGCTGCACGTCGGCGGAGGTCACGGTCACATCGGGCACGCGAACGGTGAGCGGTGACTCAGCGAGGACCACTTCAACTTGCGTCAGTGCGCTGAACCCGTCCAGGATCTGCACGTCGAGCCAATAGGCCAGCCGGATGGCGGCAAGCTGGTGGAAAGACGACCCACGTGGTGACACCAGAAGAACCCCTTCGACGACTTCGACATGGAACTCCTGAGTTTCCGGGAGTTCAGTCCAGTCATCGATGGACGACACAAGGTGTGGCCATTCCACGACACTCATCCGCCTTCTCCCCACCGTCAGTTACTGGACGTCATTTTCTGGCGCCAGTCTGCCCGGTCGCTACTCCTCTGAGTAGTCGCCCGATGGGGCTCCCCAGCCCGAAGTGTTCTGCCCCTGTGACTCCGCGATCTCCCGCCGCCGGGCGTTCTCCGCGCGCACACGGTCCACTTCGGACTGGATGTACTCCTCGTCGTACCGCTGGAACACCCGGGCCGGGTTCCCGGCCACCAGCGTCCGCGGCGGGACGTCCTTCGCCACCACCGAATTCGGCTGCACCGTCGCGAAGTCGCCGATCGTCACGCCAGCCATGATCACCACCAGGCCGCCGATGAAGCAGCCCTTGCCGATCTTGACCGGCTTGCGCTCGATCAGGTCGCTGCCCGAATGGTTCTGCAGCGTCATGTTCGCCAACCAGCTCGAATGCGTGAAGATCAGCGTGTTGAGCCCGATGCTGGTGTGCTCGCCGATCTCGAGGCCGCCGCTCGCGTCGAGGGCCGCTCCTTCGCCCACCCAGCAGTGGTCGCCCATCTTCAGGTTCTCGGGGCTGATGATCTTCACGCGCTCGCGCACCCGGCACGTCGAGGGCAGCCCGTAGAAGGCCGCGCGCTCGGCGTCGTTCATGTACTGCGAGACGAGCTCGGTCAGGATCTGCGGGCGCAGCCGGTGGCTGCGCTCGTCATCGAAGAACATCGGCTTCCGACACCAGCTTCTCGAACGTCCTGAGGTGCTCTTCCGCGACGACGTCGAGGCCGAAGTTGGACCGCACCAGCTCGCTCTCCCGCTGGGCGATCAGCGCCCGCCGCTGCGGGTCGTCGAGGAGCTCGATCACCGTGCGCGCCACGGCTTCCGCGTCGTCCGGGCGCACCAGCAGCACGTTCTCGCCGTTGCGCAGCTCGATGCCCGGGTAGTTGTCCTCGGTCACCGACGCGATCGTCGCCGTGCCCGAGAGCATCGCCTCCAGCGACGCCGTGCCGCAGCCGCCGTTGAGGTCGTGCGTGACGATGTCCGCCGCCGCGAAGTACGCCGGGACGTCCTCCTTCGGCACCGCGCCCGTCACCACCAGCGCGTCCGACACCCCCAGCTCGGCGGCCCGCTTCAGGAACGCGTCGTGGTACACGCGCCCGACGACGACCACGCGCACCCCGGGGTGCTTGTCCAAAATGGACGGCAGCGCCTCGATCAGCGGCAGCCGGTTGCGCAGCGGGATGACGTGGCCCAGCGAGACGATCAGCGGCGCGTCGCCGATCCCGTGCTCCGCGCGGACGTCCTTCGTCACCGGCTTCGCGAAGTGCCCCGTGTCGACGGCGATCGGGAAGTACTCCGAATTCGCGTCGCTGGTGCCGTACCGGTCGACGCAGTAGTCGACGCCCAGCTTGTCGAGGATGACGTACCGGGGCTTCAGGTAGGCCAGGATCGGCCGCACCAGCACCGCGTCGAGCAGCCGGAACACGCCGCCGTACAGCTTGTTGTCGCTGATCAGCAGAGTGTGGATGGTCAGCAGGGTCGGGACGTCGTGGCGCCGCGCCCAGATCCCGGCCAGCCACGACAGGTCGAAGAACTGGCCGTGCAGGTGGATCGCGTCCGGCTTGAACTCGTCCAGGAGTTTCCACAGCCGCCGCCAGTTGCCCGGCCGCAGGGACGCGAAGCTCATGTCGAAGTCGATCGACAGGCCGATCTGCGGCATCTTCACCGCGGGGAGCCGCACGACGCGGTAGCCGTCGCGCTCCTCTTCGACCGGGGCGTCGGCGTACTCGGCCGTGATCGCGAGGACCTCGTGCCCGGCCGCGGCGAACTGGGCCGCCAGCGACGCCGCCATGTGCGCGCTGCCGCCCACCCGCGGCGGGAAGAAGTTGTTCACCACCGCGATGCGCATCGCACGTCCTTGGGCAGGCCCCGCGGTGGTGTTCACTCGGTTTCCTTGACCAGGTCCCGCATGCCGTCCTCGACGGTGATCCGCGGCTCCCAGCCCAGCACGTCCCGCGCCCGGCTGATGTCGGCCGCGCGCCGCGAGACCAGCACGTCACGGTCGTTGAACAGCGGCTCGACGTCGACGCCGACCGCCTCGATGAGGATCTTGGCCAGCGCCGCGATCGACGTGTCGATGCCGGTGCCGATGTTGATCGGCACGTTCGCCTTCTCCGACTCCAGCGCCGCGACGACGGCGTGCGCGAGGTCGGTGACGTGCACGAAGTCCATCGACTGGTCGCCGCGGCCGTCGATGATCGGCGGCTGGCCGTTGCGGAGGCGCTGGATGAAGTGGTTGATCACCGACGTGTAGTAGGCCTCGATCTTCTGGCCCGGGCCGTACACGTTGAAGAACCGCAGCGCGTTCCAGGACAGGCCCTTCTGGCGCTCGTAGAAGCCGAGCAGGTCCTCGCCGGCGCGCTTGGAGATGCAGTACGGCGTGAGCGGGCGCAGCTCGTCGTCCTCGTGCATCGGCAGCCGCTTCGGGTCGCCGTAGACCGACGCGGTCGAGGCGAACACCAGCCGCTCGACGCCCTCGTCGGCGGCCGCGGCGAACACGTTGTGGTTGCCGATCATGTTGATGTCGATCGACTCGTGCGGGTCGGCGATCGACTTGTTGATCGAGACCGTCGCGAAGTGGATGACGTGCGTGCAGCCGCGCATCGCCTCGCGCACCGCGCCGCCGTACCGGACGTCCTTTTCGACCAGCTCCACCTGGCCCGTGGCGACGAACTCGTTGACGCGGGCGCGGTCGCCGCGGGTCATGTTGTCGAAGATCCGGACCGTGTAGCCGCCCTCGATCAGCAGCGGGATGACGTGCGCGGCGATGAAGCCACCGCCCCCGGTGAAGAGCACCTTCTTGTCGGACACCAATTTCTCCTCGGTCGGCGGCTTCAGGACAGGGACTGCACGGCTTCGCGCACGACCTCGGCGACCCGGGTGACCTCGGCGTCGGTGAGGTTGGCGTGCATCGGGATGGCGAGCTGACGCGCGAACGCGTCGGCCGAGACGGGCAGCGGGGCCTGAGGCCCGTAGATCGGCTGCAGGTGCGAGGCGTACGTGCCGAAGTTGCACTGGACGCCCTGGGAGCGGACGCGCAGGGCCAGGGTGTCGCGGCTGACCTCGGGCGCGACCGTGAGCAGGTAGGCCTGCCACGGGTGCTCGCGGTCGGGCAGCTCCACCGGCACGGTCAGCGCTTCGACGTCGGCGAAGGCCTCGTGGTAGCGCTTGGCGACCGAGCGGCGGGCGGCGAGGAGATCCGGGAGGCGGTCGAGCTGGACGTTCATGATCGCGGCCTGGACGTCCGACAGGCGGAAGTTGTAGCCGAGCTCGTGGAACTCCGGGATGGGCAGCGTGTCCGAGCCTTCGCGGCTGATGGCCGGCTCGATGCCATAGGTGTGCAGCTTGCGGGCCCGGGCGATGAGGTCTTCGCGGTCGGAAACCAGCGCGCCGCCCTCGCCCGCGGTGATGCCCTTGCGGCCGTGGAAGGAGAACGCGGCCAGGTCGGCGAGGCTGCCGGCGGGGCGCGTCTTGTACGTCGCGCCCGCGGCGCAGGCGGCGTCCTCGAACAGCCAGAGACCGTGCTGGTCGGCGATTGCGCGGTACTCGTCGAAGTCACCGGGCTGGCCGGCGACGTCGACGGCGAGGATGCCGACCGTCTTCGGCGTGATCAGGGCTTCGACGTGCGCCGGGTCCGCGCTGAAGACGTCCGGGCGGATGTCGGCGAACACCGGCTTGGCGCCGGCCTGGACGACGGCGTGGCCGGTGGCCGGGAACGTGTAGTCGCCGACGATCACCTCGTCGCCCGGCTGCACGCCGAGGACCTTGAGCCCGAGGAAGAGGGCCGAACCGCAGTTCGCCGTCGTCAACGCGTGCGCTGTCCCGGTGACCTGGGCGAACCGTTCTTCGAACCGACGGCACGCCGGCCCGGCGCCGGCCAGCCAGCCGGAGCGGAAGACCTCCGCGACGGCAGCGAGCTCCTCTTCACCGACGGTCGGCTGACCGAGGGCGATGCTGTCTGACGACATACCTCTCCCATTGCGTGGGGACCCGGCGAAGTGTATAGACGCTCGCTCAGGTGTTTCACAGGACCACGCCGAACTCCCTTTTGGAGTGACCCCCGCCGCAGGTCGGGGACGTCCTACGCTGGGGCCATGCGATTCGGGGTGCTGGGGGCCGTCGCCGCGTGGCGCCCCGACGGCACGCAGGTGGCGGTGGGTGGGCCGCGGTCGCGGACGCTGCTGGCGTTGCTCGCTCTCGACGCCGGGCGGTTCGTCCCGGCCGACCGGCTGATCGACGGCATGTACGGCGAACACCCGCCGGACGGTGCCGCGAACGCCCTCCAGTCGCAGGTGTCGCGGCTGCGGACGGCGCTGAAGGACCTCGCGCCGGTCGAGTTCACCGCGGCGGGATACCGGCTGGTCGTCGCGCCGGACGAAGTGGACGTCCACCGCTTCGAACGGCTCGTCCGCGACGGCCGCGCGCTGCTGAAGAACGGCGAGCACGCGCGGGCCGCGGAAGTTCTCGGTGACGCGCTGGCGTTGTGGCGCGGGCCCGCGTTCACCGACCTCGCGGACGCGCCCTTCGCCGCGCCGCAGGCCGCCCGGCTCGAGGAGCTGCGGGCGGAGGCCGTGGACGACCACGTCGAGGCCCGGCTGGCGCTCGGGCAGGCCGAAGACGTCCTCGCCGGCCTGCGGGACACCGTCGCCGCGCAGCCCCTGCGGGAACGCCCTCGCGCGCAGCTGGTCCGGGCGCTCGCCGCCGCGGGGCGGCCGGCCGACGCGCTCGCCGCGTTCGAAGACGCCCGCCGCACGCTGGCCGACGAGCTGGGCGCCGACCCCGGTCCGGAGCTCGCCGAGGCCCACCTCGCGGTGCTGCGCGGCGAAACCGGGAAGCCGGTCCTGCCGGCGTTGCCCGCGCAGCTGACCAGCTTCGTCGGCCGCGACGCCGAGCTGCGGCAGGTGGCGGAGCTGCTCGAACGCGCCCGGCTCGTGACGCTGACCGGCACGGGCGGCACCGGCAAGACGCGGCTGGCGCTCGAGGTCGCCGCGGCCCAGGCCGGCCCGGTGGCGTTCGTCGAGCTGGCCCCGCACGGCGGCGGTGCCGTCGCCGGCGCGGTGCTGGCCGCGCTCGGTCTGCGTGAAAGCTCGCGCGGCGGCCCGCAGGACCCGGTCGAGCGGCTGGTCTCGGCCTTGCGCGACCGCCCGGTGCTGCTGGTGCTCGACAACTGCGAGCACGTCGTGGACGTGGCCGCGCGGCTGGTCGCCCGCCTGCTCACCGCGTGTCCGGGGCTGCGGGTGCTGGCCACCAGCCGCGAACCGCTCGGCATCACCGGCGAGCAGCTGGCTCCCGTCCCGCGGCTGGCCGTCCCGCCGCCCGGGACGTCCGCCGCGCAGGCCCGGGACTTCGCGGCCGTCCGGCTGTTCGCCGAGCGCGCGGCCGCCAGCGATCCCGCGTTCGCGCTCGACGAGTCGACGATCGGCGACGTCCAGCACGTCTGCGCGGCCCTCGACGGCCTGCCGCTGGCCCTGGAGCTGGCGGCGGCCCGCGTCCGGACCCTCGAGCTCGGCGAAATCGCGGCCCGGCTCGACGACCGGTTCGGGCTACTGGCCCGCGGCAGCCGGACCGCCGAGGCCCGGCACCGCTCGCTGCGCGGGGTCGTCGAGTGGAGCTGGGACCTGCTGACCGCCGAGGAGCGCGCGTTGGCCAGGAGGCTGGCGGTGTTCTCCGGCGGCGCGACCGCCTCGGCCGCGGCCGAGGTGTGCGGCGCGGACGCCGACCTGCTGCCGGAGCTGGCCGACAAGTCCCTGGTGGACGCCGTCGGCGGGCGGTTCCGGATGCTGGAGACGATCCGCGCGTTCGGCGGCGAGAAGCTCACCGAAGCCGGTGAGGCGGCGACGTTCCACCGGGCGCACGCCGAGTACTTCCTGCGGTTCGCCGCCGAAGCGGACCCGATGCTGCGGACCGCGGAGCAGCTGGACTGGCTGGCGCGGCTGGACGCCGACTACGACAACATCCTGGCCGCGCTGCGCTGGTCGACCGAGCACGACGTCGTGCTGGCGCTGCGGCTGGTGTCGGCGCTGCCGATGTACTGGTGGATGCGCGGACGGCGGTTCGAGGGCGCCGGGCTGTCGCTGGCCGTCGTGTCGCGGTGCTCGCCCGAAGTGCGCGAGGAGCACGTCGAGGAATTCCTGGTGTGCGTGCTCGGGGCGATGGCCGGGCAGCCGCACGAGTCGCTGGAGCAGTACCTGCCGCTGGTCCGCCGGTACGCGACGACGGAGGACTGGACGCCCCGGAACCCGATGCTGGTGATGCTGCTCGGCGTGGTGGTCGGCCCGCCGGGCGACGACGCCGAGCTGATCGGCCGCGGACTGCTGGCGGCCGGCGACGCGTGGGGCTGGGCCCTGCTGCCGATGGGCATGGGGCTGCGGGCGATGATGTCGGGCGACCTGGCGGCGGCCGAAGAGGGCTTGCGCGAGGGCGCGGCGCAGTTCCGCGCGCTGGGCGAGCGGTGGGGCCTGTCGATGGCGCTGGACCACCTGTCCCAGCTGCTGACCTGGCGGGGCGAGTACGCGGCCGCGTTGCCGCTGATGGACGAGGCGCTCGGCCTGATGCACGAGATCGGCGCGATGGACGACGTCGCGGACCTGATCTGCCGCCGCGCGTGGACCCACCTGCTGTCGGGCGAGCACGCGCGGGCCCGTGCCGACTACGAACTGGCCTCTGCGACGGCCCGCCGATCGGGCATGCCGGAGTCGCGCGCGGCGGCGTACGTCGGGCTGGCGAACCTGGCCCGGCTGTCGGGTGATCTGGCCGCGGCCCGGCAGCTGTGCGAGCGCGCGCTGGCGGAGTGCCGGGGCGGCTCGTTCTCGGCGGAGACGGTCCGGGCGACGGCGCTGGTTTCGCTGGGCTGGCTGGCCCTGGCGGAGGGCGAGCCGGCGGAGGCGGCGGGACTGCACCGCGCGGCACTGGTGATCGGACGGCAGTGGAACGCGAGCGACGTGGTGGCGTTCGCGCTGGAAGGCCTGGCGGGGGTGGCGGAACCGGAGCAGGCCGCGGTGTTGCTGGGCGCGGTGGTGACCGTGCGGGGAACGGCGATCAGCGGCGACCCGGACGTGTCCGCCGTCCGGGGACGGCTGGTGGAGTCGCTGGGGGTGGAGGGCTTCGAGCGGGCCTACCGGACCGGGCTGGCGATGACGGCTCAGAAGGCCCTGGAGCTCGTCGGCCGCTGACCGGCGGTCCGACCACTTCGGGTAACGCCAGGGAGCACGACCTGCGACGACTCGCGTAGCCTGATCGACCGTGCGCAACGTCGTAGTCGTCGGGGGCGGGATCGTCGGTCTGGCCGTGGCCTGGGAGCTGACCAGGCGCGGGCTGGACGTCACCGTCCTGGAGAAGGAATCCCGCTGGGCGGCACACCAGACCGGCCACAACTCGAACGTCGTGCACGCCGGGCTGTACTACAAGCCCGGTTCGTTCAAGGCGCGGATGTCCGTCGCCGGCAATCGGTCCATCGTGGACTTCGCGCGGCAGTACGGCGTGCCCGTCGAGGTGTGCGGGAAGCTCGTCGTCGCGACCCACGAGAGCGAGATGCCGGCGCTCAACACCCTCGCCGAACGCGCCGAAGCCAACGGCGTCCCCGCCAAGCAGATCTCGCCCGCGGAAGCCCGCGAGTACGAGCCCGAGGTCGCCTGCGTCGCGGCGCTGCGCGTGGAATCCACCGGAATCATCGACTTCCCGGCCGTCTGCCACGCGCTCGTGCGGTTGCTCGACGAAGCCGGCGTCGACCTCCGGCTGAACTCGCCCGCGCTGGCCATCCGGGCCGGGAACGACGGCGGCGTCGAGGTGGCCACCGGCGACGACGTCGTCCAGGCCGACGCGCTGGTGAACTGCGCCGGCCTGCACTCCGACCGCGTCGCGCGGCTGGCCGGGCTGACGCCGTCGGCGAAGATCGTGCCGTTCCGCGGCGAGTACTACGAGCTCAAGCCGGACCGCCGGCACCTGGTCAAGGGCCTGATCTACCCGGTGCCGGACCCGACGCTGCCGTTCCTCGGCGTGCACCTCACGCGGATGCTCGACGGCAGCGTCCACGCCGGCCCGAACGCCGTGCTGGCCCTGCGCCGCGAGGGGTACCGCTGGCGTGACTTCTCGGCGAAGGACGTCGCCGAGGTCGCGGCCTTCCCCGGCGCCTGGCGGCTCGCGAAGAAGTACGCGTTCCCGACCGGCCTCGACGAGGTCCGCCGCTCGTTCTCCAAGAAGCGGTTCGCCGCGAGCCTCGCCCGGCTCGTCCCGGCCGTCACCGAGGACGACATCGTCCGCCACGGTTCCGGCGTCCGCGCCCAGGCGATGCGCCGCGACGGCTCGCTCGTCGACGACTTCCTCATCGAGACCGCGCGCGACCAGGTGCACGTCCTGAACGCGCCGTCGCCGGCCGCGACGAGCGCGCTGGAGATCGCGCGCCACATCGCGGACCAGGTGTCTTCGGAGAGCTAGCCCGGCAGGTTCGCGGTCACCAGCGGCAGGCCCTGCTTCACCAGGTCGCAGGTCTTCGTGTCGTCGCCGATGAACCCGCTGACGACCTGCACCGACGACGTGCCGGTGATGGCGAGGGTCGCGCCGCAGGTGACCCGCAGGCCGCCCATGTTCGGGAACAGGCCCCACTTCCGGCCGCCGACGTCGACGGTCTCGGTCGGGGTGACACCCTTCGCGCCCGGCCAGTCCCCGACCGGCGTGCTCGGGCCGAACCAGACCTCGAACGCCTTCTGACCGCCGTCGCCGTCGGTGTCGTCCCAGAGGCAGAAGGAGGCGTTCGGCACCGTGGACGAGGTGTCCTTCTCGCCGGTGGGCGAGATGTTCTTGAGCTGGGCCACCTGGTCCGGCTTCAGCATCGCGCACGGGTCCGCCGACAGCAGCGGGCCGCCCGGCTCCGGCTTGGCCGACGTCGTCGGCGTGACCGGCGGGGCGTCCTGGCCGCCCGGCAGGTGCGCCGCGACCTGCGGGATCGCCAGTTTCGCCTGCTCACACGACTTGTCGAGCTTGCTCGTCGAGACACTGACGTAGGCGAACGACTTGGCGCCGAGCAGGGCGTAGAACACGCAGTCGTCGGGGAGGATCGAGGCGTACTGCGTCCAGGTCAGCCCGCCGATCCGCTGCGGCTCGGACTTCTTGAGGGCACCGGAGATGTACTCGTTGAAGTCCATGTCCGAGGCGACGCCGACGTTGAGGACGGCCGACGGCTCGACGTCGTCCTTCGAGTTCCACAGGCACATCGGCGGCTGGAGCCGGTCCTTGTTCTCCGGCACGGAACGACCCGGCGACTGGTAGCCGAGCGTGTCGACCTGCGCCTGGTCGAGCAGCGCGCAGGCGTCGACGGCCGTGACGACCGGGCCCTGGCCGGGTACCGGCGACGCCGAGCCGCCGACCGTCACCGTGCAGCCGGTCACCACGGTCGCGGCCGCCAGAGCGACCGCGACCCGCCACTTGTTCCGCATGAGTCCTCCCGTTCGGCCCGGACACTACTGGGACGAACGGAGCAGCACCGCGGATCCGCCGGATTCAGCGAGGCGTGAGAACTTCCTTGCCGCCGACGAACGGGCGCAGCGCCTCCGGCACGCGGACCGAGCCGTCCTCCTGCTGGTGGTTCTCGACGATCGCGACGATCCACCGGGTGGTGGCCAGGGTGCCGTTGAGCGTGGCGGCGATCTGCGGCTTGCCGTTCTCGTCGCGGTAGCGGACCGAGAGGCGGCGGGCCTGGAACGTCGTGCAGTTGGACGTCGAGGTCAGCTCGCGGTAGGTCTCCTGGGTCGGGATCCAGGCCTCGCAGTCGAACTTGCGGTGCGCGGACGTGCCGAGGTCGCCGGTCGCGGTGTCGATCACCCGGTAGGGCACCTCGATCTTGGCGAGCATCTGCTCTTCCCAGCCGAGCAGCCGCTCGTGCTCCGCCTCGGCGTCCTCCGGCTTGGCGTAGACGAACATCTCCACCTTGTCGAACTGGTGGACGCGGATGATGCCGCGGGTGTCCTTGCCGTACGAGCCGGCCTCGCGGCGGTAGCAGGACGACCAGCCGGCGTAGCGGTTCGGGCCGTCGTTCAGGTCGAGGATCTCGTCGGCGTGGAAGCCGGCGAGCGGCACCTCCGACGTCCCGACGAGGTAGAGGTCGTCGTCCGCGAGGTGGTAGATCTCGCTCGAGTGCTGGCCGAGGAAACCGGTGCCGGCCATGATTTCCGGGCGGACGAGCGACGGCGTGATCATCGGCGTGAAGCCGTTTTCGAGGGCCTGCGCGATGGCCATGTTGAGCAGGCCGAGCTGCAGCTGCGCGCCGACGCCGGTGAGGAAGTAGAACCGCGAGCCCGAAACCTTCGCCCCGCGTTCCATGTCGACGCCGCCGAGGCTTTCGAGCAGCTCGAGGTGGTCCTTCGGGGTGAAGCCGAGCTTCGTCGGCTCGCCGACGTGCTTGAGCACGGTGAAGTCGTCTTCGCCGCCGACGGGGGCATCCGGGTGCACGAGGTTCGGCACCGTCCGGAACAGCGTGTCGAACTCTTCCGACGCGGTGTTCTGCTCCACCTCGGCCGCCTTGACCTGGGCGGCGAGCTCCTTGGCGGTGGCCAGGAGCTGCTGCTTCTCCTCCGGCGGCGCCTTCGGGATCTGCTTGCCCAGGAGCTTCTGCTCGTTGCGCAGCTTGTCGGCGGCCGCGATCGAAGACCGGCGCCGGGTGTCGAGGGAGAGCAGCTTGTCGACCACTCCCTCGTCTTCACCACGGGCGCGCTGCGACGCGCGCACGGCTTCCGGGTCTTCGCGCAGAGTCCTGGGGTCAATCACGGGTCAGAGGGTAGTCCGTACAGACTGTGCGTCCCTACTGGGTTATCCCGACAGTCTGATCGTTGAAGCGCTGTTCACGGCCTCCTCATACTCGCTTGAGACCCCGAGGAGGCGTTCGATGACCGATGAGCTGCTCGCCCGGCACCGCGCAGTCATGCCGTCCTGGATGTCGCTGCTCTACGAGGAGCCGATCGAGATCGTGCACGCGCACGACCGCCGCATGACGGACTCCCAGGGGCGCACGTACCTGGACTTCTTCGCGGGGGTGCTGACGAACTCGATGGGCTACGACGTCGCCGAGATCGGCGACGCGGTCCGCAAGCAGCTCGACACGGGCATCCTCCACACCTCGACGTTGTACTTGATCCGGTCCCAGGTCGAGCTGGCGGAGCGGATCGCCGCGTTGTCGGGCATCCCGGACGCGAAGGTGTTCTTCACGAACTCGGGCAGCGAGGCCAACGACACGGCGTTGATGCTGGCGACGCAGTACCGCCGCAGCAACCAGGTGCTGGCGATGCGCAACAGCTATCACGGACGCTCGTTCGGAACGGTCGCGATCACGGGCAACCGCGGCTGGTCGGCCTCGGCCCTGAGCCCGGTCAAGGTCAACTACGTCCACGGCGGCTACCGGTACCGAAGCCCGTTCCGTTCGCTTTCCGACGCGGACTACATCGACGCGTGCGTGGCGGACCTGGTGGACGTCCTCGACACGGCAACGGCAGGAGACGTGGCCTGCTTGATCGCCGAGCCGATCCAGGGAGTGGGCGGCTTCAGCCTCCCGCCGGACGGCCTCTTCCGGGCGATGAAGGAAGTCCTGGACTCCTACGGGGTGTTGTTCATCTCGGACGAGGTCCAGACCGGCTGGGGAAGGACGGGCGAGCACTTCTGGGGCATCGAGGCCCACGGCGTGACGCCGGACATGATGACGTTCGCCAAGGGGCTGGGCAACGGTCTCGCGGTGGGCGGCGTGGTGGCCCGCGGGGACGTCTTGGACTGCTTCCAGGCGCAATCGTTCTCGACGTTCGGCGGCAACCCGGTGTCGATGGCGGGCGCGACGGCGGTCTTGGACTACATCAAGGACCACGACCTCCAGGCGAACTGCGCGGCGCGCGGCGCGCAGTTGCTGTCGGGGTTGCGTGCTGTCGACAGCCCGATCGTGGCGGAGGTCCGAGGCAAGGGCCTGATGATCGGCGTGGAGCTGATCAAGCCGGGGACGACAGAGCCCAACGTGGCCGCCGCGGCCCGGATGCTGGAGGAGACGAAGAAGCGCGGGCTGCTGATCGGCAAGGGCGGCCTGCACGGCAACGTGCTGCGGCTCGGACCGCCGATGACCCTGACGGCGGACGAAGCCCAGGAAGGCTTGGACATCCTGGTGGATTCCCTGGCGGCCACGCACCAGGCGCTGGCCGGGTAGCCGCGGGAGGGCTCAGGCCGGCTGGGCGCCGGCCCTGAGCCCGTCCATCAACAGGTTCAACAGCCGACCGGCCTTGTCCGCGTGCCCGGGCCGGGGGGCCACGGTGAAGATGCCGATGAGAGAGGCGGCGACGTCTTCGGCGCTGACATCGGTGCGAAGGTCGCCCGCGGCGCGGCCGGCGTCGAGGATCGTGGTGATGGCCGACAACAGCTCGGCCCGGGTCCCCGCGTGCGCGATCTCGCCCGCCTCGATCATCGCGAGCAGCGTGTCCAGCATGCCGTTCTTGGTCGCGATCCAGTCCCCGAACAGGTCCATCCAGCACCGCATCGCCGCGGCCGGGGCCAGCCGCTCGAGCAGCTCACGAGCCCCGCTGGTCAGCCGTACGACCTGGTCCCGGTAGACCGCGTCGACCAGCGACTCCCGGGTCGGGAAGTGCCGGTACAGCGTGGCGATCCCCACCCCGGCCTCCCGCGCGATCGCCCGCATCGGCGGCTCGGCATCGCCGGAGGCGAACATGCGGGTCGCCACCGCGAGCAGCTGGTCACGGTTGCGGCTCGCGTCCGCGCGCATCGGCACGTCAGGCAAAACGGATCACGCTCCGGTTCTCGTGTTACGGTGGACGACAGAAACGGAGCATAGTCCGTTTCGCGACCTCCGGAGGACAATCATGCGGGAAGACAGAAGCAGGGCGGTCCGCCTCGAGACGTTCGGCGGCCCCGAGGTGCTCGAAGTCCAGGAGGTCCCCCCACCGCAGGCGAGCCCGGGGCAGCTCCGGGTGCGGGTCACCGCGGCCGGCCTGAACCCGATGGACTGGATCATGACCGCCGACGCGGACACGGCGGCCCGGTTCGGCTTGCGCCTCCCGGCGGGCTTCGGCACCGACTACGCGGGCGTGGTCGACCAGGTGGGTGCGGGAGCAACCGGCTTCACCCCGGGCGACCGGGTGTTCGGAAGCGCACTGTCCCGCGCGGTCGCGGACTTCGTGGTGGTCGAAGCGGCCGGGGAGTCAGCAGCGAACGAGGCCCACCACACGCCCGACGAAGTGGACGACCGCACGGCCGCAACCCTGTCGATCGCGGGCCGCACGGCAGCCGCGGCCCTGGCGGTGATCAACCCGGGCCCGCAGGACACGGTGCTGATCGGCGGCGCAGCCGGCGGCGTCGGAGTGTTCGCGGTCCAGTTGGCCCGGATGGCCGGATCCCGCGTACTGGGAACGGGATCGGCGGCGTCGGCGGAGTTCTTGCGCGAGCTGGGAGCCGAGCCGGTGACCTACGGCGACGGCCTGGTCCGAGCCCTCGCACCCGAAGGAATCACCGCGGCCATCGACCTGCACGGAACGGAAACCGCACAAGCCGCCCGCAAACTCGGCATCCCGGACGCCCGCATCTGCACGATCGCGGCAAAGCTGGAGGGAATACCGGGAGCCAACGGCGCAAACGCCCCCGCCAACACCTCGCAAGAGATCGCCAGCCTGGTAGCAGCGGGCAAAATCCGCGTACCGATCGCGGCAACGTTCCCGATGGAGCAGATCCGCACGGCGGCCGAGCTCCAAGCAACGCGGCACGTACGCGGGAAAGTCGTCATCGATGTAGGAGCAGGGTGGTCATCCCGTCGCCTGAGGCCGTGAAATCACTTTGAGCCGGGCCCGCAACCAAGACACCAACGCGAGACGACAGCGCAAGCTTGCGGGCCCGGCTCAAAGTGATAGGCCTCGTTCAGGCGACGGGATGACCACCTTGCGGCCCACCTCTGGAACGTGAGCCGACAGCGGTAGTTGTGGCCATCCCGGAGCCTGCCCGTCCGGCGAGGACAGTCTTTTGCTTTTCTGCCGCGGCAGATTGTTTCTGCCGTGGCAGGGCGGGTCCGACCTCCCCCGCCCCTCCGGTGGGATTTTCAGCCGCCGTCCGGGTTTGTCAAGGCGGGAAAGATGCCTTGACAAACCCGGTCGTCGGCTGAAGGGAAGGCTGGGATGAGGGGCGGGGGAGGTCTGGTGACGTCGTTGGTCGGCTTGCATTGCCGGCCGGCGGTTCGCATGTGGCTGCCGGCCCTGCGCTGTCAGCCGCCGGTTCGCATGCCCCTGCGGGCTCGCGCTCACGACCGCTGGTTCGCGCGTGGCTGCTGCCGGCCTGCGCCGCCGGCCGCCGGTTCGCCTGTAGCTGTGGACAACCGCGCGCTACCCCGCGACACCGCGCCGATTCCGTCGGTGCCCTCCGCTAGCGTGGAAATCGGGGGCTGCTCAGTCAGCCCCGCACGAACCTCGCCACGTGCTCGGCCAGCTCCTCGCCCTTGTCCTCCTGCAGGAAATGCCCGGCTCCGGCGATCACCGGGTGGTCCAAGCCCGAAGCGCCGCGCATGGATCGCCGCAGGATCGGGGCCATGCCGCCCGTGATCGGGTCGCCGTCGGAGAAGGCCACCAGGAAGGGCAGGTCCAGCTCGGTCAATGTCTTCCACGCCGCCCGGTTCGCTTCCGATGCCGGGTCGTCCGGCCGGTACGGCACCAGGCCCGGCATCGCCCTCGGTCCCGCCTTGTACGTCTCGTTCGGGAACGGTGCGTCGTACGCCGCCCGGACCTCGGGGGGCAGCGCAGTACTGCATCCTGCCTGCATGGACCGGCCGACGTCGAGCACCGGGGCCTTCTCGATCGCCTCCCGGAACGCGTGCCACACCGGTGGCATGTCGACGTCGCCGGTGGGCAGGCCCGTGTTCGAAGCCACCACCCGTGCGAAGCGGGACGGCTCCGAAGCGACCAGCCGCAGGCCGATCAAGCCGCCCCAGTCTTGGCCGACCAGCGTCACGTCTCGCAGGTCCAGTGCGTCGAACGCGAAGCCGCGCATCCACTCCACGTGGCGGGCGTACGAATGGTCCGCGCGATCGATCGGCTTGTCGGACCGGCCGAAGCCCACCAGGTCCGGCGCGATCGCCCGCAACCCGGCGTCCGCCAAGACCGGCAGCATCTTGCGGTACAGGAACGACCAGCTCGGCTCGCCGTGCAGCAAGAGCACCACCGGGCCGTCCGCCGGGCCTGCCTCGACGTACCCCACTCTGAGCCGGCCGCCGTGGGGGTCCGTCACCTCCGCGTAGCGGGGCTCGTACGAAAAATCGGGCAGGTCCGTGAACCGGTCGTCCGGTGTCCTCAGCAGGCGCACGGACCCCACGCTAGCGGCGAACGTCAGGAAATGCCGACCGCCACCACGAGGCCGAGGCCGAGGTGCGCCGCCGCGACCACGATGCTCACCGGGGCGAACTTCTCGCTCTCGATGGTCGAGGCCACGTCGATGCGGGTGGCCCACTCCAGGAGCCGGACCGCGATCACCTGGACGATGATCCCCAGCAGACCGTAGACCAGCGAGGTGATCAGGCCTTCCGTGAGATCACTCGCCGAGTTGAAGATCGCCACGACGACGATGAACGCCATCGACAGCATCCCGGACGCCGTCACGATCACCGCGTTCGGCAGGCCCTGCGTAACCAGCTTCGACAGCTTGCCCGGCGTGGTCCAGTCGATCGCGTAGAAGCCGGCGAACATCAGCAGCAGGCCGATGACGCCGTACAGCAGGATCGCGCCGATCCCCCGCACGAGGTCGGAGCCGAACGTGTCGGACAGCGCAAGGGTCGTGTTCACGAATTGTCTCCCGGGAGAAAAGAGCTGATCAGCAGCGGTGTTGTATCACGACTCGGGGATGCGATGTGGGACAAATGCCGCACCGTCGTCGGTCACCAGGCCGCCGGTTTCGCGGATGCCCAGCCCGGCGGAGCTGTCGCCGACGATCCACGCACCGAGCGCCGGCCGGTAGCCGTCGAACTCGGGCAGCGGGTCGAACGCCTGGTAGACGAAGCCTTCCGCGCCGTACACGCCGTCGGTCTGGGTCTCGTAGCCGGTCGCGACGATCTGGACGTTCGCGCCCTCGCGGCCCAGCTTCGGCTTGCGGACGTACTCCGTCAGCAGGCCCGGGTCGTCGGCGAACGCGGGCAGCAGGTTCGGGTGGCCCGGGTAGTTCTCCCACAGGATCGCCAGCAGCGTCTTGTTGGAGAGGATCATCTTCCAGAGCGGCTCGATCCACAGCGTCCGCGGCAGCGACTCGACGGCGTGGCGGCCGAACTCCTCGTCGACCACCCACTCCCACGGGTACAGCTTCAGCACGGTCGCCATCTGCGCCTCTTCGAGGTCGACGAACCGCTTGAGCACCGGGTCCCAGCCGATCTCCTCGATCGCCAGGCCCACCGTGTCCAGCCCGGCCTCGGCCGCCGTCTCCTGCAGGTACGCCGTCGTGACGTTGTCCTCGCCCGAAGGGTCGGCCGCCGACCAGGTGAAGTGCAGCTCGTTCGACGGCAGCTTGTCCTGCAGCTGGGACCACCGCTCGACGAGCTTCTCGTGGATCGAGTTCCACTGGTCGTCGTCCGGGAAGACGTCGGTCTTCCAGTGCCACTGCAGCAGCGACGCCTCCAGCAGCGTGGTCGGCGTGTCCGCGTTGTACTCGAGCAGCTTCGCCGGCGACTTGCCGTCGTAGCGCAGGTCGAACCGGCCGTAGACGTGCGGGTCCTGCCGCTTCCACGACTCGGCGATGTGCGGCCAGACCCACTCGGGGATGCCGAAGCGCTGGTAGCCCTCGGTCGTCACGACGTTGTCGACGGCCTCCAGGCACATCGAGTGCAGCAGTTCGACGTCGGCCTCGAGCGACAGGACCTCGTCCATGTCGAAGACGTAGTGCACCGACTCGTCCCAGTACGGCCGCATGCGGCCGCTGCTGTCACGGGCCGGCGTGCCGTAGACGAGCCCCTGCTCTTCGACGATCCGCTGCCAGTCGCGCCGCGGCTCCCGCCGGTCCCGATACACCTACGATCCCCCGCTCTTGCCGCTGCCTCCGGTGCCCCCGGTGCTGCCGCTCTTGCCGCTGATGCCGAACCCGCCGCGCTGGACGGACTTGCCCGACTTCGTGTTGACGTTGGTGCGCGACGACGGCGCGTCGTACGTGCCACCGGACACCCGCTGGCCGATCGCGCCGCTGCCGCCGTAGTTGTAGCGGTAGCTGTTGTAGCCGCCGCCCGGGATCGGCAGGAACAGGAAGCCGCCGCTGTGGTAGCCGCCGTGGCTGGTGACGTAGTTGTCGTCGCAGTAGTCGTCGTTCTGGACGACGCCGTTCCCGTCGGTGCAGACCGCCGTGACGTTCTCGGTCTTCGCCACCGTGTAGAACGTCGCGACCAGGCCGACCAGCCCGACCGTGACGCCGCTGCCGATCAGGATCTTGCGCCGCGTGGCCGCCTTGGCGTCGGCCTGGCGGGCCAGTTCCTCGTTGCGCTCGTCCTGGGCCAGCGCCTGCTGCCGGGCCCGCTGCTCGGCCAGCGAAGGCTGACGGGGCTGGGTGTTCGAGTCCTGAAACCTCATCGAGCCGCGCTTCGGCGGCTCGGGGGGCGGCTGGTCCCCAGTACTGTTGTCCTGCGTCATGTGCGCTCCGTAATCACCGGCCACCGCGAAACCGTGACCACCCTAACCACCCGGACCGCGCACGTCATGCGCGGCGCGGGCATCATGGACTGCGATGTCTCCCAGCGCCGATCGGTTCCCCACCGCCACCCAGACGCTGCGCACCCGCGTCGTGATGGGCGGGATCTTCGCGGGCGCGTTGATCGCGCTCGCGCTCAGCGTCGTGTTCTCGTGGAGCGACGGCATCACCGGCGGGTCCGGCGGTGGCGCCGGCAAGCTGTCCGCGGCGGCCCAGGAGGCCTTCCACTCCCCGCCCGGCAGCTGTCTGGCCTGGGACAACCCGGACGCGAGCGACGCGCGCAAGGTGGCCTGCACCGAGCCGCACTTGTTCGAAGTGACGGCGCTGGTCGACATCGGCGCCCAGTTCCCGGAGGGCGCGCCCGTCCCGGCGCTGGACCAGTGGCAGCAGATCGCCCAGCAGAAGTGCACCTCGGACGTGAAGCCCTACCTCGGGCACAAGCTCGACCCGTACGGCAAGCTCACGACCAACCTGCTCCGCCCGACGCCGTCGCAGTGGGAGGACGGCGACCGCCAGCTGCGGTGCGGCCTCCAGTGGGCGGGCCCCGGCGGCAAGCTGCTGCCGACGACCGGGCCGGCCAAGGACCAGGACCAGTCGCTGGTCTTCGACCCGGGCACCTGCCTGGCGCTGCTCGGCAAGGGCGTCGGCGATCCGATCGACTGCACGAAGCCGCACTCGTACGAGATCGTCGCCACCCTCGACCTCAAGACGAAGTTCAAGGAGGGCTACCCCTCCCAGGACGACCAGAAGGCCTGGCTCGACACCGAGTGCAACAAGGCGGCGGGCGACTACACCGGCGGCGCCGACCTCGACGCGAAGAAGCTGATCCTCACCTGGGACCTGCGGGAGCAGGAGAGCTGGGACGCCGGCTCGACCAAGGTCAACTGCAAGGTGGCGTCGTTGCTGCCCGACAAGAGCGGCCTGCAGGCGGTCACCGGCAGCATCAAGGGCGCCCCGGCCGGTCCGGACGGCGGGCAGCCGCAGGACGGCGGCCAGCCCTCGGACGGCGGTGGTGGCCCGGCCACGCCGGGTTCCGCCCCTCCGTCGACGAAGCAGAACGGCTGATGGCCGTCGAGATGAGCCGGGAGCGGTTCGAAGAACTGGTCTCGGAAGCACTGGACGAGGTGCCGCCCGAGTTCGCGCGCGCGATGGACAACGTCGTCGTGCTCGTCGAGGAGTTCAACGACGAGGCACCGGACATCCTCGGGCTCTACCACGGCATCGCGCTGACCGAACGGACGTCGTCCTACGGCGGGGTGCTGCCCGACCGGATCTCGATCTACCGGCAGCCGATCCTGGCCATGTGCGAGGACGAGGACGAGGTCGTCGAAGAGGTCCTGATCACCGTCGTGCACGAGCTGGGCCACCACTTCGGCATCGACGACGCCCGGCTGCACGAGCTCGGCTGGGGCTGACGCTCGCGGATTCCCGCGTCCCCTTCCCACGTTCCACCGAATTCCGCGCCGGCCAGCGGAAACTGTCACGAGATGCACTGTTAGTGACAACGTGACCACGCGCAGCCATCTCCGCGGTTATCCTCGTACCCGAAGTCGTCGGGCGTCGTGCGGGGAGGCACAGTGAACGAAGCCCGGAACGACGGAAGCGGCCGAAGACTCCGGTGGCTGCTGACTTCCAGCGCGGCGTCCCACCTGGGGGACGGCATCGGCAAGGTGGCCCTGCCCCTGCTGGCCACGACATTGACCCGCGATCCGGTGCTCATCGCCGGCCTGTCCGCCACCCAGTTCCTGCCCTGGCTGCTGTTCGCCGCGGTCGCCGGCGCGCTGGTCGACCGGATCGACCGGCGGCGCGCGATGATCGTCGCGAACACCGCCCGCGCCGCCGCGGTCGGGGTGCTGGCCGTGCTCGTCGCCGTCGGCGGCATGACGATCTGGCTGGTCTACCTGACCGCGCTGGCCATCGGGACGGCCGAGACGATCGCGGACAGCGCGGCGAACGCGCTGATCCCGGCGGTCGTCGGCGACGGTTCGCTGGACGCGGCCAACAGCAAGCTGCAGGCGTGCGAGATCGTCGGGCAGACGTTCCTCGGCGGCCCGGTCGGCAGCCTGACGTTCGCCCTCTTCGCCGCCTTCCCGTTCATCCTCAACTCCGCCGGGTTCGCGATCGCGGCGGCGGTGCTGCTCGGGCTGGCCGGCACCTACCGCGGGAAGGCGGAGACACCGGCCGAGCCGGCGAAACTCCGCACCGAGCTCGCCGACGGCCTGCGCTGGTTGCGCGGGCACCCGCTCTTGCTGCGGCTGGTCGTCGTCGCCGGGCTGCTCAGCCTGGTGAGCGAGCTCGCGCAGGCCCAGCTGGTGCTGTACGCGCTCGAGGACCTCCACCTGTCCGACGCGACCTTCGGGTTCTTCGCCTTCGTCGGCGGGATCGGCGGGCTGCTCGGTGCGGGCCTCGCCCCGCGGCTGGTGCGGGCGACCGGACGGCTCCCGGTCGTCGCCGGCGGGATCGCCTGCTGCGGCCTCGGGTTCGGCGGGATGGGCCTGGTGCGCTCGCCGGTCGCGGGCGCGGCCCTGTTCGGGCTGTTCGCGGCGGCGGTGGTGGCGGTGAACGTCGTGCTCGCGACGGCCCGGCACACGCTGGTGCCCGGCGAGCTGCTCGGCCGGGTGCTCGGCGTGTGGCGCACGGTCGTCTGGGGCGCGATCCCGGTGGGCGCGCTGCTGGGCGGCGTGGTGACCGAGCGGCTCGGCTCGGCCGCGCGGACCTTCGCGGTGTCCGGAGTCGCCATGCTCGTCATCGCCGCGTTCGCGGTCGGCGCGCTGCGGCGATTCTCCCTCGGTGACAAATCGGACTCAGCCACGGCGCTGACCCACCACGATCCGGGTTTGTGAGCTGAAATGACTCCTCACCCAGGTGGTGAGGAGGCAGTCATGCGCACCGTGGACCCGGGGACCGGCACCGACGCCGATCCCGACTTCGACGAGTCTTCGGAGGAGGCCGAGGCCAAGTCACCCCCGCCGTCACGCCGGTTGCTGGTGCTGTGCGCGGTGGCCGGGTTCGTGCTGGGCGGCAGCGTGCTCGGGCTCCTGTGGGGACTGTCCGGAGTGCACGCCGGCGCGCTCGACGACGCCGTCGCGGCGTGCCAGGCGCTCGACCGGGTGGGCGAGCTGCCCGACACGAGCCGGGACGCGCAGCCGTCGCTGACGCCCAGCCTCAGCTCGGAGCGGCTGCACCGGATGATGGCCGCGCGCGAACTGGCGGCGGCCGCCGCCCAGGTGAACGCCAACTACCAGCCGCTGGCCGACCACATCGACGGCGTCAGCCGGATGGTGCTGAGCCTGCACTTCAACGACATCTCCGGCCAGCGGCACCTGACCGAGGCGAAGGAGATCTGTGGCCGCATTTAGGCCGGGTGGACGGTCTTCACCGCGAGCTGGTTGCCGGGGATCTTCGTGCTGGCGCAGCCGGTGCCTTCGCTCGGCACGAAGTTCGACGCGGTCTCCTGCGGCAGGTAGATGCGCAGGCCCTTGACCGACGTCGGCTGGCAGGTGCCCGGGTCGAAGTTCCGCACGTTGACGAACTGGATGTCGGCGGCCGCCGTCTGGCCCGGGTTCAGCTTGACGGCGTTGCCCTTGGTGCCTTCGCGGAAGGCGTCCTTGCCGACCTGGTGCCCGTCCGCACCGGCCACATAGGACACGCCGGGGAACCCCTGGATGGTGCAGGGCTTCCCGCTGGAGTTCGTGATGAGCAGCGGCCGGTACACCGAGCCGGCACCCGCGTCACCCTGGCCGAGCGAGAGCTTGACGTCCCCGGCCTTGCACAGCCCGTTGTCCGCGGGCTGGGCGGCCGGTGGCGGGGCCGGCGTGGCGGACGCGCTCGACGTGGCGGTGGTGACCGTGGTGGTGGCGGTCGGCGTCTCCGAGCTGGACGGCGTCGAGCTGCTCGCCGCGTTCGTGGTGCCGCCACCGCCGCAGGCGGAGAGCGCGAGAACGCCCGCCGAAGCCGCGACGACCGGGAACAACCGTGAAAGCTTCATGTCAATCGCCTCCCTGGTGTGGTGCTACTGGGTAGACGTACCGGGTCGCGGCCGGGTTGGCTGCGTTCGTAAATTCCCCACCAGACGTGTTCTAAACGTGACGGAATTACACGTTAGGGATCTTCAGAGCGGCGTGTCGACCCAGGTCAGGCAGCGCCACCCGCCGTCGGGCTCCGCCCGCAGCTCGACGAGACCGGTGTTCGGGATCAGCGCCGCGTTGGCGACGTCCGCGTGCACGTTCGGGGCCAGCCACTCCGCGCCCAGCCGGATCGCGCCGCCGTGGCTGACCAGGGCGACCACGCCGTCCGGGTCGGCCTGCTCGTGCTTGGCGCGCAGCCGGCCGACCGCGTCCAGCATCCGGGTGCGCACGCTCGTGCCGCTCTCGCCGCCGGGCAGCGACGCCGCCAGCTCGCCGAGCGTCCAGCGCCGGACCGTCTCCATGTAGGTCCGGATCGACGCGTGGTCCGTCGCCCCTTCGAGGTCACCCGCGACGACCTCGTGCACGCCGTCGACGACCTGCACGTCCAGGGAAAACCGCGCGGCCAGCGGCGCCGCCGTCTGCTGGGCGCGCGTCGCCTGCGACGCGTACACCGCGACCAGCGGCTCCTCCGCCAGTCGCGCGGCGAGGGCGTCCGCCTGCTGCCGGCCGAGGTCGGTCAGCGGCGGGCCGGGCAGGGCGGTGTCGAGCGCGCCGCGGACGTTCCCGTCGGTCTGGCCGTGGCGGATCAGCAGCAGCCTCACGCCTGGGCTCCCTTGCGGACCGCGTCGGCCCACGCGGCCGCTTCGACGAAGTCGTCGTTGGCGTAGCCGTCGACGATCGTGGTGGGGACGCCGTCGGCGCGCGGGTGGGAGCCGAGGAACCGCAGGTTGCGGCAGTGCCGGCGCAACGCCGTCAGCGCGTCGAGCACCCGCGGCTCGGCGACGTGGCCCTCGAAGTCGATGAAGAAGCGGTACTCGCCGAAGTTGTTGCGCGTCGGTCGGGCGTCGAGCCGGGTCAGGTTGATGCCGCGGCCGGCCAGCTCGGTGAGCAGCTCGGCGAGCGTGCCGGTGCGGTTCGCGGCCGCGGCGACCACGGACGTCCGGTCGGCCCCCGTCGGCTCCGGCAGCTCGCCCGGACGGCGGACCAGCAGGAACCGCGTCGCCGCGTCGGTGACGTCGGCGACCTCGGTGGCCAGGACCTCGAGGTGGTAGTGCTCGTTCGCGACCGGCGCGCAGACCGCCGCGTCGAAGTCGCCCTCCAGCACGCCGACCGCGGCCGCCGACGTCGAAGACGACGCCACCGCGTGCACGCCGGGCAGGTTCGCTTCGAGCCATTCGCGGACCTGGGCCAGCGCGTGCGGGTGGCTGGCGACGGTCCGGATCTCCGAGTTCCCGGGCCGGGTCAGCACGCTGAAGCGGACCGGCAGGATCGTCTCGGCCACGGCGACCAGCGGGGTCGACTCGCTGAACCCGTCGAGCGTGGCGGGCACGACGCCTTCGACGGAGTTCTCGATGGGGACGCACGCCGCGTCCGCCTCGCCGTCGCGGACCGCCGACATCGCGACCCGGACGGTCTCGTAGGGGATCAGTTCTTCGCCGGCGGCGAGCACCCGCGCGGCCTGTTCGGTGAAGGTCCCTCGGGGCCCGAAGTATGCGATCCGTGACACAGGACCCAGGCTACGGGGCCTGACCGTGGCGACATTCACTCGGACAGCCGGTACGCGAACCGGTTACGCCGGGTGGCATTTTTTGCGATGCTGAGCGGGTGACCGCCGAATCGGGCACGCACACCGGACGTGAGGGCGCCAAGCCGCCGGTCACCCCTCGCGCACCCGAGCTGGTGCTGTGCGCCGTGGATGACCCACTCGCCGATGCCTGGACCGCCGCCGCCCGGAAGCTGGCCGGCCGGGTCCGGGTGCACCGCGGGTCGGTGCTCGACGTCGTCGCCCAGGCCGTGGTCAGCCCGGCCAATTCCTACGGCTGGATGCGCGGCGGCATCGACGCCGTCTACGCGCAGGCGTTCCCGGGCGTGGAGCAGAGCGTCCGCAGCGCCGTCCTGGCCTTCCACGGCGGGGAGCTGCCGATCGGCGACGCCGTGGTGGTGCCGACCGGCGAGGCCGAGCCGGCCTGGCTGATCAGCGCCCCGACCATGCGGGAGCCGGGCGAACGGCTGCCCGCCGACACCGTGCACCCGTACCTCGCCGCCCGCGCGGTGTTCCTGACCTGGCGCGACGGCCGGCTCGACCACGGCCCGGTGCGGCAGTTCGTCGACACGATCGCGATGCCGGGGCTCGGCACCGGCGTCGGCGGCGTCGCCCCCGCCACCTGCGCCCGGCAGGTCGCCGCGGCCTGGGCCGAAGTCTTCGGGAATCGTGACGCTGGGTGATCAACCCCCGGTAGGGGGTGGACTACGTCACAGCGCTTTCACCGGCCGCAAGCCCTACCGTTGAGCACGCAGGTGAACGTCCGCCAGTGCAGGCGACGGCCGGAGGAGTGTGCGATGACCCGGGTCCGCGAACTCAGCCCGTATGTCGAGCTGCACCGCGAACAATGGAAAGAACTGCGAAGTTCGACGCCGTTGCCGTTGACCGCGGCCGAGCTGCTGCGGCTGCGCGGCCTCGGCGAGCAGGTCGACCTGGCCGAGGTGGCCGACGTCTACCTGCCGCTGTCCCGGCTGATCAACCTCCAGGTCGCCGCCCGCCAGCGGCTCTACGAAGCGACGACGACGTTCCTCGGTGACGACTCCCGCGGTACGAAGGTGCCGTTCGTGATCGGCATCGCCGGCAGTGTGGCGGTCGGCAAGTCGACCACCGCCCGCATCCTGCGCACGCTGCTCGCCCGCTGGCCGGACCACCCCCGCGTCGACCTGGTCACCACCGACGGCTTCCTGTACCCGCGGGCCGAGCTGATGCGGCGCGGGATCATGCACCGGAAGGGCTTCCCGGAGAGCTACGACCGCCGGGCGCTGCTGCGGTTCGTCACCGAGGTCAAGTCGGGCGCCGAGCGTGTCGCCGCGCCGGTGTACTCGCACCTGGCCTACGACATCCTGCCCGGTCAGGAGCAGGTGGTGCAGCAGCCGGACATCCTGATCGTCGAGGGCCTGAACGTGCTGCAGCCGGGGCCGCGGCTGATGGTGTCCGACCTCTTCGACTTCTCGATCTACGTCGACGCGCACACCGACGACATCCAGCGCTGGTACATCGAGCGGTTCCTGGAGCTGCGGCACACGGCGTTCGCGGACCCGGCGTCGCACTTCCACCACTTCGCCGGCCTGCCCGACGACGAGGCCCGCGCCGAAGCGCGCCACCTGTGGCACTCGATCAACGAGCCGAACCTGATGGAGAACATCAAGCCGACCCGGCCCCGGGCGACGCTGGTGCTGCGCAAGGACTGCGACCACACCATCAACCGGGTCCGCCTCCGCAAGCTCTGACCCCTCGTGAGCGCTCTGCCGCAGCTGTCGTGAGTGGTAAGGCGGGTTCTAACCCGCCTTACCACTCACGACCGGCGGGAGGCTCGTCACGCGGGCTGTCACCCACATGCCGCGCTTTCGCACGCTGCGCGAGTGCGCGGCCACGAATCGTTGCGCGGCCGCAACTCTCCGCGCCGGAAACCGGCCGATCGGCCGAGGCGGGCCGTTCAGCCGTAACCGGTTGGCCGATACCGGGCGGCTGCGGTGAAAGCGACCCTGAAGGAGTCAGGAAAACGGCTCTGAGCTGGGGAGGAGGCCCACGATGTTCTCGATGATCCTCACGTGGGTCGGTGCGGTGCTCGGTCTGGCCTTGCTGATCGCGATGGCCGCCGGAACGTTCGTCGTGGACTTCGACGACCGGTTGCAGGAGCGCCGCCGCAAGGGGAAGCCCGCCGAACCGGCAGGCCCCCTCCCGTAAGCGTCAGAGTTCGGCCAGCGCCTCGAGGTAGGCGTCGGCGTCGTATTCGAGGTTTTCCGCGTCCAGCAGGCTGTTTTCCAGCGCGTCGATCAGCTGCTCGAAGATCTCGTCGCGGTCGAGTTCGCCCTCGCCCAGGCGCTCGGCGGCCTGCCAGACCTCGGCGGGCTCGTTGTCCCACAGCTGGTCGACGATCGTCGCGCGCAGGATCAGCCGCTGCTCTTCCTCGTCCTCGTCGGCCTCGGCGATGACCAGCGCCCGGCGCTGCTCGGGGTCGTTCGGGTCGAGGTCGACCTCTTCCTCGTCGATCTCCGTGGTCAGCGACGGCACGGCGAACATCCGCCGCTCCAGCGCGTCGGCCAGCTCGGTCGGCGACAGCTCGCTGGTGTCGGCGAAGTAGCGCTCCAGCGGCGAGTCGTCCTCGTCGGCGTATTCGCTCAGGTAGTCCTGGACGGCTTCGTCGAGCGCGGCGATCGCGGTCTCGGTCAGGTGCGCTCGCTCGCCCGTCCACTGAACCCAGGCCAGCACGACCGGCTCGACGGCGTCCTCGTAGTCGGCGTCGAGCTCGTACTCCTCAGCGAGCAGCCCCTCGAGGAAGCGCGCGATCTTCTCGGGCCCGACGCGCAGCGGGTTGCCCGGGTCGGTGCGCAGGCCGTGCTCCAGCAGCAGGCTGCCGAGCGCGCGGGCGGCGTCGGCGTCCTCACCGCTCGCCGCGACGAACTGCTCGACGACGGCGGCGCGCTCGGTCTCTGACCACTCGGCCACCTCGGGCACGAGCGCCGGCTCCGGCAGCGCACGGCACCAGGTGAGCGCGACCGCGTGGAAGCGCGCGTAGTCCTCGCTGACGTCGGCTTCTTCGAGGTGGTCGGTGGCGGCGAGGCCGTCCGCGATCAGGCGGTGGGCTTCGGCGGCGTCGACGGCTTCGAAGACGACCAGCTCGGGGTCGGCGTCGGACTGCTCGCGCATCTCGGCGATGACATCGGCCGGTCCGTCGATCACGACGAGGTCGCGCACCCGGCCGCCCTCGGTGAAGTCGAGCAGCGCGAGCAGGCCGTACGCCTGGTCGCCGTGGGAGAAGACGCAGAGCAGGGACGACTCGTCGCCGTAGACGTCCCCGGTCCGCCAGCACTCGCCGGCGGTGACCCGGCCCAGCCCGGCGGTGAAGGCGGGCTCGGGGATGCCGCGACCGAGGACGACCCCCAGCCCGGCGTCGGCGGCCTTGCGCTCGACGTCGGTCTCGGCGACGACCTTCAGCGCGGCCAGCAGCGCGGCGGCGCCGGGGGTGATCTTGCGCTGCGCGAAGGCGATGAGCTCCAGGCCGAGCGGCTCTTCGCCGTCCTCGACGGGCAGGTCGCGGAACTGGCCGAGCACCTCGGAAGCGAGCAGTTCGACGTCGACCGGCGAGGGGTCGGCGCCCAGCGCCGAGAAGTCGTTCAGGACGTCCTTGAACAGGCCGGTCACGCTGTGCGTGACGGGCTGCGGCTGCCTCTTGCGGGCGCGACTCACCGGGCTCATGGCTTCATGCTTTCACTACACCGCGAGTGGGTCGCGGTGGCCCTGGCGCGGGTCCCGCCGGATGCTCGACGGGGAGGCGCCGAGCCGGACGGCGGAACTGGGCCACCGCGACGCCTGGCGCGCTCACGATGTCCCGGTGCACGTGTAACACCGGTTCTCCCGGCTCAACGAGGGGTGCGCGGGGAGGTTACGGGCTTCGGCATGGCGATTCTGGCGGTCCGGATTTCCGTGATCAGGCGGGTTTTCCGCCGGTGGTTTTCCACCAGCGCGGCCAGGTAAGCGGTGAATTCGTCCGGCGTCTCGGCGCGCTTGTGCAAGGTGCGCAACAGCTTCAGCCGCCGGGCCGCCTCCTGGTACGCCTGCGGGTCCTTCCGCTCGATGAGCTCGTCGACGTGTTCGCGGAAGACGGGGATCGTCTCCGCCGGGTGCTCGGCCGCCCGCTGTTCCGCCAGCTCGAGCTTGAGCTCCGCGGACGCCCCGAACCGGACACCGGCCCGCCAGGCTTCGTCGGGACGGCCGTCGTCGAGCAGCACGCGGACGAGCTCGTCGGCCTGCTCGGCACCCTCGGCGGCCCGTTCGCGCAGGCGAGCGAGCGCTTCCCGGCGCTGGACCGTCCACTTCCCGTCCTTCGTCGCGGCCTCGCGCAGGGCCGCGAACGTCTCGCGATCCGGCCGCGCGTCGAACTCCTTGCGACGGCGGGAGGTATCGCTTTCCGGCTCCGGTGCCGACGGGTGCTTGTCGTGGGTGAGCGCACGGGCGGCGTGCGCGATGGCCTCGCTGTGCCGCCCGGCGGCCCGCAGCACCCGGACGATCTTGAGGCTGACGTCCACCCGCGGCGGCTTGGCCGACAGGATGGCGACCAGCTCGTCGACGTCGCCGAGCACCTCGGCCAGCTGCTCCCGCAGCCGTTCGGCCACGTCGCGGCGGTGTCCGGGCCCGGTCGCCGCGAGCACGTCGTCCACAGTGGACTTGATCCGCTTGAGCCCTGGCTCGCCCAGCGCGGTCGCGAACTCGGCGAGGTCGATCACCGGGCGGCCGGGGCCGTCGAACTCGACCTCGAGGATCCAGTCGGCCAGCTTCTCCGGGTCCGGCGGCCGGGCGGCGCACGCGCGGGCGTACAGCTCCACGGCCCGGTCGAGCCGGTCGCCCAGGTCGCCGGCGTGGTCGCCGGACTGCTCCAGCACCTCGCTGATGTCGTCGACCGTGCGCCGGGCCAGCGGGGCGAGGTCCGCGCGGCTGCCGGCGTCGAGCATCCGCTGCAGCGTGTCGAGGACCGCGCCGATCTTCGCGGTGTACTCGACGTTCCCGTCGGTCACCGCGGTGTCGAGCAGCCGGTGCGCCTCGCTGACGTCACCGGATTGGGTGGCGGCGCGCAGTTCGAGCGAGTGCCGGAGCTCGGGATCGCGCTCGGCTTGGGCGTGCAGCAGGTCCGCCAGCGTCTCCGCGTCCAAAGTGCGCAGGTAGGGGCGAAGATCCGAGTGGGGACTCACGCGCACCAGTCTGCCCGACGGCCGCCAGCACGCGTGTGGGCCAACCGCGTGCTCTTTTCGGAGTAATCAGTGACCGTGGGTGAGCACGTCATCGACGCCGCAAGTCGTCGAACACGGCTTTCAGCGGCCACGGGTCCGGGAGCCCCGGCCGTCGTGACCGTGCGTGGCGGGGTCGCGGGATGGCCGGGTGGACCGTCGGCACCATGATCGGGACGACCGGCACCGGGACCCGCGCCACGAGCCGCCGGACCACCACCATCAGGAGCACGGCGAACAGCAGGAGCGCCGTCCCCGCCGCGAGGGCACCGGCGAGGGTGCGGCGGCCGTCGTCGAGCGTCAGCTGCACGGCGTACTGGCTCTGCTGCGTGTACAGCAGGCCGAGCTGGGCGGACACGGCGTAGGAAGCGCTCCGCCACGTGGGCTCCGGGACCGGAAGCGGTTCGGCGGCGGTGAAAGCGTTCTCGGCGGCCGCCAGCCTGCTCCATTCGGCGCTACGCATGAGCGACTCGTACGCCATCCGGCCACTCTCGGTGAGCTGCGGGACGACCCGGGCCAGCTCGGCCCGGTAGGAGGCGACGGCGGAGGTGAACGACCCCCGCGTCACGTTGTCCAGCCCGGCCAGAGCGAGGGAATCGGAGCGATCCATGCCTTCGGCGACGGAAAGCAGCTCGACGGCGGTCGTCTGCTGGTAGGCGGATTCGGCGTCCGGGGCGTGGCGCGCGTAGTCGCGCAGGCCGGCGATGGCGGACTCGATCCGCTGCGTGTAAGTCGCGTACGCGGTACTGCGTTGGTCGGGCGCCGCCATCGCCGCGCTCCGCTCGGCCTGCAACGCGACCACCGCGCGGGCCGTCCGATCCGCGGCCGCCGCCGTCTCCACGGCCATGTCCCGGGTCCGAACCGCTTGGTGGATCAGGAGAATCGCGATCACGACGGCCACGGCGACGAGCGCGCCGCCCGGGATGAGCGCGATGCCCAGCATGCGGCCGCGGACGGATCGCAGGTACTTCAAGACGTTCCCTTCCCAGCCTTGGTCCCCGCAACAATCCCGACGGGATTCAACCTATTGAGTGAGAGATTCACCGGTCAACGGCAGTCCGCCATACGGGCGTTGACGCACGGTGACCACCAGGCAGAATCGCGCCCGTGACTTTCGACGACGTGACTCAGCGGCTCCGCGGTTTCGCCGCGGCCCGCGCCTGGGAGCCGTACCACACCCCGAAGAACCTCGTGATGGCGCTTTCCGGCGAGGTCGGGGAGCTGACCTCGCTGTTCCAGTGGCTGACCCCCGAGGAATCCGACGCGTGGCGTGCGGATCCGGCACTGGAGGGGAAGGTGCTGGACGAGATCGCGGACGTCACGCTGTACCTGCTGCAGCTGGCCGACCGCCTCGGCGTCGACCTGGCCGCGGCGGCCCACGCGAAGATCGACCGCAACGAGGTCCGGTTCCCGCCGCCCGCCTAGCCCCAGAACACCCCGCCGGGATCGCGGTCGATCTCGGCGAGCAGCGCGGGCGGCGTGCTGGCGACCGGCCCGTCCGGGTGGCTCAGCCACTCCCCGTCCCGGTCGGCCCACCACACCGACCAGATGCCGAACTCGTCGAACCGCAGCTGCGCGATCGCCTGCTCGCTCCAGCCGGACCCGGCCTGCGCCGCGCGGCGCTCGACGATGGTGACCGCGCGCCCGTGCGCCCGGCACTCGACCCGGACCCGGTCCTGGAGGTGCTCGGGGACGCGCTGCGCGCACCACCGTTCGATCTGCCGCAGCGCGAGCTCCGGAATTGCCATGAGTCCAGTGAACCGGACCGCGTCAGCCGGCGCGCAGGTGGGCGAGCACGGCATCGTAGGTGTCCCGGGGCGAGCACCCGTCGGTCCGCACGACGGCACACCCCGGCCGCTGCGGCAGGTAGGCGGTGAGCTGGTCGTGGATGCGCTCGACCACGGCGGTGCCGCCGCGCTCCCGGAGGACGTCGTCGACGCCCTTGGTCGCGGCGTCGCCGGTCGCGGCCCGCTCGGCGAACCGCTCGCAGGCGACGGGTTTGCCGGCGGTGAGCAGGATTTCCCGGTACTCGGCCTGGCACTTTTCCGCCGCGGCCTCGAACGGCTCGACGTCGACGACCCGGGTGGCGAGCTGCGGCATGACGACGTCGTGCCCGGTCCGCAGGTGCGTCTCGGCCATGGCGACGGCGAGCAGCTGCGCGGCCCTGAAGGTCTCGAAGAAGGTGTCCCGCCAGCCCCCGATCAGGCAGACGATCCGGTCGGTGTCGAGGTTCAGCACGCCGGGGTGCTGCTCGGTGTAGGCCTGCGCGATCGTGGACTTCCCGATCCCGGACGGGCCGTTCAGGTGGATCAGTCTCGGCACCGCACCGAGGCTAGCGCGCGGCGGGCTCGGCGAGCCACCAGCCGCCGAGCAGGGCGCCGATCCCGAACGCAGCGAAGAAGATCCCGGCGGCCAGCGGCGTTCCCCCGAACATCGCGAGGACGACGATCACCATCAGCAGCAGCCCGATCCCCATCAGGATCCGTCCACCGACCAGCTTCGACGTCGCGGCGGGTGCCGCGGCCGGCCGGGCGGGCGGTGGCTCGAACCCGAGGGCGACCGGTGCGGCGACGACGTCGAGCAGGACGGCACCCAGCTCGGCGGCCCGCACCAGCCGGGGCTCGTTCGCGGGCACGGTCTCGTCGGCCACCAGGTGGGTGACGCTCGCGGTCAGCTTCTTCGCCAGCTGGACGCCCTCGGCGAGGACGCGGGCCCGCAGCCGGTCCGCCGCCACGCCGGCGCCGAGCACCAGCACCCGGGTCGGTTTCCCGCCCGCGGCCGGCCGCAGGTCACCGGCACCGGCGACGCCGAGGGCGGTCGCCACCTGCCGCAGCTCGCGCGCTTCCGCCGCGGTCACCACGCCGTCCCGTTCGGCGATCTCCCGCAGCGCGGTCACGAACTGTTCGTGTGTCGAGCGCACGTGCGCTTCGGACAGCCCGGCCTCGCTCGCCAGCTCGGCCAACGCCGTCACCTCATCAGGCGTCAGGTGCTGGTCGGCGACGACTCCGGCGAGCAGGTCCAGGTAGGCGTTCCCGGCCCCGCCGTCGGGGATCCGCTCGACCGCCTCGGCCATCCACCCGGGCTCGACGGGAAACTCCTCGGCGCGGGGCAGCAGCCGGCCGCCGGCGAACCGCGGCAGGCTCGGGAAGACCGGCGGCGTGGCGAAGGTCAGGCCGTACCGGCCGAACAGGACGGTCGCGAGCCGCGCGATCGTCCTCGCCGCCGCCAAGGCCGAAGGCCCGGTGGGCACACCGAGCGCGTGCGCCACGGTGGCCGTCCGGTAGTTGGGCAGCCGCACCACCGACCGGGCGGCCGCCGCCGTCGAAACACCCGGCAGGGCGGGCACCCGGACGCCGAGTGACCCGATCTCACGGTCGAGGAAGGCCCCGGCGAAGTCGGGGTCGTGCGCCACGACCACGCTGCCGGCGCAGAGGTCGAGCAGCGGGCCCAGCACCTCGCCGAACGACGACGCGCCGTCGAGTTCGCCCCGCGTGATGCCGTGCACGAGCGCCGGCCCGAGCGGCACCCCGGGTCCGGGATCCACCAGCGTCGAAAGCTCGCCGGCGAGCGAGCCGTCGGCGTGCACCCGCACCGCGGCGAGTTCGACGACGCGGCCCGGGCGCAACCCGGTCGTCCGGATTTCCAGTGCGGTGAAGTCGAGACCGTGCGCGGGGTGGCCACCGGTGCCGAGCAGCGGGAGGGATTCGATCACGTCCGCAGGTCGTTTCCCGATCGGCCGTTGTGACAGCTTTTCGGCGCGCGGCCGTGGTTCGTGACGTGATCGTGACGGCAACATTCCGCCGGATAACGAATGGTGGTCGATCACGGACTCGCGCGTAACGAGGGCGGCGGATTTCCCGAGTACACCGTCGGCACGTCGCTCGAGGAACGAGGAAATCCCGCATGCAGCCGAAGAAGCGCTTTCCGAACTGGCTGAAGGTCGTCCTGGCCGCGTTCGCGGTCCTGTTCGTGCTCGGCGCGATCTTCGGGAAGACGCCGGAGCCGAAGGTCACCACCGCCGCCGCTCCTGCCTCCTCGACACCCCCACCGACCAGCACGACCACGTCCCCGACACCGTCTCCGGTGGCCGTGACCTACACCGTCGGCAGCGTGCCGGACGGGGCCACCGTCGTGGTGAACGGCAGCGACGGCACCAGCAGAACGGTGCACGTCCTCGGCGTGATCGCCCCTCTCGCGGGTAACGGCTGCTACGCCGCGGAATCGCTCGCCTGGGCCGCTTCGACGCTTTCCGGAAAAGCCGTCACGCTCGGCGTGGAAACGACGCAGGGCATCGCCTTGACCCTGGCCGACGGGCAGGATTACGCGACGCTGGCGATTCGGAACGGCTATCTCAAGTACGCGCCCGGCGCCGCATTGCCGGCGCTCGCCGCGACCGAAACCGCGGCGAAGACCGCCGTCAGCGGGCTGTGGGGACCGCCGTGCCGCGGGACCATCGACGCGCCCGCCCCGGCCCCGGTGCCGACGACCGCCCCGGCACCGACGACCGCTCCGGCGCCGAAGCCGGCCCCGGCCACCAAGGCGGCTCCCCCGCCCGCGCCCGTGGAGACCACCGAAGAACCCGCGGCCCGCAGCGCCTATTACGCGAACTGCTCCGCGGCGAAGGCCGCCGGCGCGGCGCCGCTGTACCGCGGCGAACCGGGCTACCGGTCCGGGCTCGACCGCGACGGTGACGGCGTCGCCTGCGAACGGTGATCTAGCCTGGGCCGATGACGACCGCCGACGAACTGCTCGGCAGGCTCGCGGGCCTGGACCAGGATGCCCTCGCGAAGGTGCTCGCCCACCGGCCGGACGTGCTGGCGGAGCCGTGGCCGCGGCGGCTGGACGTCGTCGCGGCGCGGCTCGCTTCGGCCGGGTCCGTCGATGCCGCGCTGCTCGGGTTGCCGATGCCGTTGGTGCAGGTCCTGCGGGCCGTCCAGCTGTGTTACGCGCTCGGGCGGCGGCCGGCGCCGGTCGCGGACGTCGCCCGGCTGCTCGGCGTCGCCGATGTCGAGTCCTATGTGGACGAACTGACCGACCGGGCCCTGCTGTGGCGGGACGGCGACGGCGTCACCCTGCCGGACCTGCTGCACCGCAGCGGCTTCGGCGCCGAAGGGCTCGGCCGGCCGGTCGCGAACCTGCTCGAAGAACTCGGCACGACCCGGGTGGCGAAGCTGGCGCAAGCGCTCGGGCTCACCGCGAAGAAGACCGAACTCGTCCGCTTCTTCCGGGACGGCGAACGCGTCCGCGAACTGTTCGCCACCGCGCCCGAGGACACCCGGAAGCTGCTGCTGGACATGGCCGAGGGCGTTCCCGAGGTCGAGGGCGTGGCCCCGGCGGGCTGGGCCCGCGACCACGGCTTCCTGTTCGGGACCTACCACGGCACGGTGGCCATGCCGATCGAAGTGTCGCTCGCGCTGCGCGGCCCGGACCACCAGCTGCCGTTCACGCCCGTGGAACCCGGTTGCACCGTCGCCCACACCGGGGCCGAGCAGGCGGAATCGGCGTCCTCGGCCGCCGCGCTGCGGTTGCTCGACCGGGTCTCGGCGATCCTCGACCTGGCCGCCGCGGAACCGTTGCCGCTGCTCAAGGACGGCACGATCGGGGCCCGGCTGGTCAAGAAGCTGGCCAAGGACACCGGCGCCACGCCGGCGGAGATCGAGCTGGCCATCGACCTGGCCGCCCAGGCCGGGCTGCTGCTGGCCGACGAGCCACCACCGCCGGGCCGCGGCCGGAAGGCGCCCGCGCCCACGCTCGCACCGAACCCGGACCTCGCCCGGCCGGAGCCGGCGCTGCTGTACCGGCTGCTGCTGACGACCTGGTGGGACCCGGTGCCCCCGGAGTTCGAGACCGACGTCGCGGCGCTGGTGCGGCGGCTGCTCGTGCGGCTGCTGGCGCGGCTCGCCCCCGGCGACGCCGTCACCGACGTCGACGCGCTGACCGAGCTGGCCAGGTGGCACGCGCCGCTGCTGCCGACCGACGACCTCGGCGGGCACGTGCGGGACGCGCTCGGCGAGGGCGAGCTGCTCGGCGTCATCGCGCACGGCGCCGTGACCGCGGCCGGACGCGCCCTGCTCGCTCCGGAGAAGCTCGTCGAAGTCACCGGCGAGCTGGTCTCCCGGGCGCGCACGACCGCGTTGTTCGGCACCGACCTGACGGCGATCGTGCCGGGCTCACCCGACGCCCGGCTCGCCGCGCTGCTCGACCGCGTCGCCGATCGGGAAGCGCAGGGCACCGCAACCAGCTGGCGGTTCTCCCCGGCGTCCGTGCGGCGGGCGTTCGACCAGGGCGCGACGACCGGTTCGCTGCTCGAAGAGCTGCGCGCCGTCGCCGCGGGCGAGCTGCCGCAGCCGCTGGTGTACCTGGTCAACGACGTCGCGCGGCGGCACGGCGAGGCCCAGGTGATCGACGTCGCGAGCGTCGTCGTCGGCGAGCCGGCCGTGCTGGCCGAGCTCGCCGCGCACCGGAAGCTGGCCAAACTCGGCCTGCGCGCGGTGGCTCCGACCGTGTTGACGTCCACTGTGGACGCCACGCGCACGCTGGAAGCGTTGCGCGAAGCGGGTTACGCGCCGACCCGGCACGCCGCGGACGGCAGCATCGTGCTGCCCGCCCGTGACCAGGCCGAGCCGACGATCGCCGTCCGCGACCCCGAACCCGGCGAACAGCCGCCGGATCCCGCCGCCCACGCCGAGCGGCTGCTGGCCGCCCCGGCGACCGGCCCGGCGCTGCTGCGCGGCCAGCTCGCGCGGGCGATGAGCGACCGCTACGCGGGCCGGCTCACGCCGAAGCAGCAACAGCTCTGCTGGCAGCTCGAAGCCGGGCTGCCGGTGGACATCGCGTACGACGGTGAGCACCTCGTCATCGCCTACCCCGAGCTCGACGGCGACGTCCTGGACGTCTGGTCCCTCCACGAGCGCACCTACCGGCGGCTCGAGCTGGCACGGATCGAGCTGGCTCAGGCCTCGACGGCGGTGAGCCTCGCGTAGGCCACGACGTTGTCGAGGTAGTTGCCGCTCGACCGGTCGAACGCCCCGCCGCAGGTGATGAGCCGCAGTTCGGGGTCCGGGGTGTCGCCGTAGACCTCGTCGGTCGGGAACGCGGCCTTCGCGTAGCGGTCGACGCGGTAGACGGTGAAGACGGCGACCCGGCCGTCCGCGCGGCCGACCCTGGCCTGCTCGCCCGGACGCAGTTCCTTCAGGCGGGAGAACGCGCCGGGCACGTGCTTGTAGTCGACGTGCGCGGCGAGCACCGCCGGGCCGGTCTCCCCGGGCGACGGCGCGCCGGTGAACCAGCCGACCGTCGTGGCGTCGCCGGGGACTTCCAGCGCACCGTCCGGCGTCAGGCCGAGGTCCGTGATCGCCTCGGCCCGCACGCCGATCGCCGGGATGGTCAGCGACGCCGGTTTCGCCGCGGGGAGGCCGTCGGCGGTCGTTGCCGTGGGGTGCGCGAGGCTCGCGGTGCCCACCGGGTCCGTGGCGGCCGGGCTCGGCGGGGCGATCTCCTGCGGCGCCGCCGGCGACAGGACGAGGACGAGGGCCACGGCCACGACCACCCCGAGCGCGGCGACGACCGCAGCGACCGCGGGCCACAGGCGCGGGTGCCTCAACTCGGGCGCCGGCGCAGGTAGAGCACCATGCCGCCGGACACCGTCGCGGCGAGCAGCGTGCCGCTGAGCACGAGGAAACCGGGGACGTCGTCGTCCGGCTCACCGCCGCCGGTGGCGACGCCGCCGACCGGCTTGACCTTGACCTGGCTGCCGGTCTTCTTGGCCGGTTCCGTCTTCTTGCTCGGCTTCGCCGGTGCGGAATGCGTTGTGGTGACCGGCTTTTCCGCCGTCGCGGGCGTGCCCGGCCGGTGCGGGAGCCGTTCGCAGGCGATGCCGTTCTTGTCGCGGTCCAGGCCGTTGGGGTCGCCCGGGGTGGCGTCGAGAACCGCCTGCGCTTCCTCCTGGTACTGGAAGTCCGAGCAGTCCTTGTCGACGGCGAGCGGCGTCGCGAGCTGGGCGGAAGCGAAGGGAACGGGGCCGAGGAGAGCGAACCCGGCAACGGCTGCGGCCGTCGTCAGGGCACGACGAAACAGGGACAACGGAATTCCTTCCGAACGGAATCTGGGGCGATTGCGTGGTTACTATCGCGGCCTCGGCGACACTGTTACGGACGATTCAGGAATTCCGGAAATGCCAGCGTTCCACGAAGAGCGACGAGTTCCGTGATTCTTTCGCGTTTCCGCTTCGACCTGCGGATTCGAGTACGAGGAATACGTACCGGCCGGAATGTTACGGGTCCGCGGTCACCTCTTTGAGGTAATTCACGTGTGACGGGGCCGACCGGCCGCAACCACGACGTCCGCACACCCCGTAGCCTCGGGGTATGCCGATCCAGGTACTGCTCGTCGACGACCACGAACTGGTCCGCCGCGGGCTCCGCGACCTCCTCGGCGACGAACCCGACATCGAGGTCGTCGCCGAGGCGAGCAGCGTCGAAGAGGCCCTGGCGGTGGCGATGCACGTAGAGCCGGAGGTCGCGGTGGTCGACGTCCGCCTCGGCGACGGCGACGGCATCACGCTCTGCCGCGAGCTGCGGTCGAAGCCGAACCCGCCGGCCTGCCTGATGCTCACCGCGTTCGACGACGAAGAGGCGATGGTCGGCGCGATCATGGCCGGCGCGGCGGGCTACCTGCTGAAGCAGGTGCGCGGGCAGGACGTCGTGAACGCGGTCCGTGAAGTGGCGGCCGGCCGGTCGCTGCTGGACCCGGTGAGCACGGCGCGCGTGCTGGACAAGATGCGGCACCCGCCGACGGACGAGCTGGCGACGCTGACCGAGCGCGAGCGCGACGTGCTCGAGCTGATCGGCCAGGGCCTGTCGAACCGCGAGATCGCCGAGCGGCTGTTCCTCGCGGAGAAGACGGTGAAGAACTACGTCACGTCGGTGCTGGCGAAGCTGGGGATGCAACGCCGGACGCAGGCGGCCGCCTGGATCGCGCGGCGCGAGAAGTAACCGTCCGGGTCGGGTCGGGCCGCAATCCGCCGTTCGCTGCGAGCTTTTTCGCATCTCGTCACGGTCAGCCATGTCGATCAGGGCTTTTTCCGGCAGAGATTCACCCGAAGGTGAGTCGAATATATGTTCGACGAGCCGGTAAGATCAACGACGAGGGCGTGGAAGGGAGGCTGGATGACCCGAGAAGGATGAGTCAGTCGAGCGGCAGGTCGAACGCGACGAGTGTGCCGAGGCTGGGTGAGGAGTTCAGGAAGAACTTCCCACCCGCGGCGTCCGCGCGTTCGGCGAGATGGCGCAGGCCACGGGTGGCCACGCCTTGGGGGACGCCGGAACCGTTGTCCCGGACGCGGAGTTTGACGCCGTCGGAGTCCCTGGTGAGCGTCACGCGGGTTTCGCTGGCGCCGGAATGCCGGACCACATTGGACAGTGCTTCCCGCAGCGCGGCCCGGATGTGGTCGGCGCGTTCCGCGGGGATGTCGGCGAATTCGCCGGACAGCTCCAGGGTCGGCGGGTAGCCGAGCAGCTCCCCGGCGATGCGAACCTCGCCGCGCGCCGACTCGGCGAGGTCGGTGGGCGTGCCGGTGTCGTGGCGAGGCTCCGGTGACCGCAGCGCGCGCACGGTACCGCGGATTTCCTCGATGGTCTGGTCGAGCTGGTCGATGGCGTCGGACAGCCGGGCCCCGTCGGCTTGGGCGAACCGCTTGCGCATGTTCCGCCGGACGCGGTCCAGCTGCATCCCGGCACCGTAGAGCCGCTGGACGATGACGTCGTGAAGCTCGCGGGCGATGCGCTCCCGCTCTTCGTAGAGGGCAACGCGGTGGCGAGCGTTGGCGCCTTCGGCGAGCGCCAGGACAACCCCGGCTTGGGCAGCAAAGGCGACGAGCATCTCGACGGTGCCCGCGGAGAAGGGCTCGCGACCTCGTTTCCGGTAGACGGTGAGCGACCCGAGAACCCGCCCCCCGGACCCGAAGGGCGCGGCGGCGAAGGGACCGTAGCCGTGCAGCTCGGCGGGCACGTAAGGCGCGGTCCGCGGATCGACGGTGAAGTCCTCGCTGGAGACGGGCTCACCGCCGCGAGCCACTCGCCCGGCCGCGGAGTCGGCCGGAAGGGCCAACCCCCGCAAGGATTCGCCGGCGGCGGTTGCGGTTGCGCCGGGGAGTGGGCTGTCGCTTGACTGGGCCGAACCGCCGGGGCGCGTTTCGCCCGCCGGCACGGTGGAGCGGGCGGCGGCCGGGTCGCCGAACGCGACTGGCGGCTCGCCGGCGTCGGTCTCCGGCCCCGGGGCGTTGGAACTCGGGCTGGCTGCCGGGTGGGGAGTGGCGTAGTGGGCGGCCTCGACCACCACCCGGCCGTCCTCCGTGCTCACCATGGCCAGGCCCAGGTCGGCGTCGGCCAGCTCGGCCGCTCGGGCCACGACCGTGTCCAGCACCGCTCCCGGGTCGTCGCCGGACAGGGCGGTGCTCGTGATCTCTGTGGCCGCGGACAAAGCCCGCGCGGCAAGCGTCGGATCCATGAGTTCCGTCATTATCGCGCGGCGCGGCGACGGCGCGGCAAGGACACCGCAGGAATCGATCACGGCACCGGCACCCGCGTAACCACCCGGCCGTCGCGAACCTCGAGCACCACGTCCGCGTCCGCCGCCTCCTCCGCCACGTGCGTCACGTGCACCACCGTCCGGCCGGCCAGCGCCTCCCGCAGGTGGGCCCGCACACCCCGGGCCGTCGCTTCGTCCAGGTGGGCAGTCGGCTCGTCCAGCAGCACCAGCCCCGCGGGCGGCGCCCCGAGCAGCGCCCGCGCCAGCGCCACCCGCTGGGCCTGGCCGCCGGACAATCCGGTGCCGCCGCTGCCGAGCACCGTCTCCAGCGGGAGGTCCGTCAGGCCCGCGCCCTCCAACGCCGCGCGCAACTCCTCCTCGGTCGCCGTCGGGCGAGCCAGGCGGAGGTTCTCGGCGATCGTCGTCGCAGCCAGCATCGGCTCCTGCGGGGCCCATGCCACCGCCTCCGGGACCACGACCGCACCACGGCTGGGCGCGAGGAATCCCAGCAACGCAGCCACGAGCGTCGACTTGCCCGCCCCGCTCGGACCGACCACCGCCGCGTACGTGCCCGGCGCTAGATCGACGTCGACGTCCTGCAGCACCACCGGTCCGCCCGGCCAGCCGAGGTCCGCTTCCCGCAGCGAGACAGCCGGTCCGCGCGGCGCGATGGCGGGCGCTTCCGGCGAGTCGGCGAGTCGGCGGCGTGCGCGTTGCAGCGTGTCCCAGTGCTGCGCCACCGGCGGGAGCAGCGCCAGGACCTCCGCCAGCGCGAGCGGCACCAGCGCCAGCAGTGGCGCCAGGACCGGATCGAGCCGTCCGTCCGCGACCGCCGCCGCGGCGAAGGCCGTGCTGACGACCGTCGCTGCTCCGCAGACCAGCGTTACCAGCGCTTCCGCCGCGCCCGCGCCGAACGCCTGGCGACGCGCTTGCGTCACCAGACGCGTGTCGGCGTCCGTGAGCACGCGGCGGTGGTTCCCCGCGGCGCCGAACGCGAGCAGTTCGGCGGCGGCTTCGAAGATCACCAAGACCCGGGTGGCCACCTCGCGCCGTCCGGTGGCCAGCGCGGACGTCGCCCGGCGCTCAACACGCAGAGCGACCCATGGGGCGCACAGCCCGAGGGCCACCGCCGCCGCGAGCGTCAGCCCGGCCGCCGGCAGCACCCACGTCTGCACGGCGATCGCGCCGGCCGCGACCAGGGCCACCACCAGCGGCGGCGACACCACACGCGGCAGCAGGTCGCGCACGGAGTCGACGTCGGCGACGAGCCGGCGTTGTCCCTCACCCGCGCGCAGGCTGCGCGCCGGTCCGAGGCGGACGAGGGAATTCCACAGCCGCACGCGGAGGCGGCCGGCGATGCGGAACGCGGCGTCGTGCGTGACCAGTCGTTCGACGTACCGCAGTCCCGCGCGGCCGAGGCCGAACGCGCGGACGCCGACGACCGCGACCGTCAACGTCAGGATCGGCGGCTGCTGGGATGCCTTGGCGATGAGCCAGCCCGACGTCGCCGTCAGCGCCACGCCGGCCAGCAGCGCCAGCGCGCCCAGTGCGGCGCCGCCGAACAGGCGTCCGTCGAGGAGTGCGCGCCACTTCAGCGGTACGGCGGCAATGTCCACTGTGGATGCCTCGGTGGCGGCCGTGACCTCGGACGGCAAGTCGACCGCCGCGGTGCGTTCGTGAGCCGCGATGATCGCCGCCGCGCCGTGGTCGACGGCGCGCTGCACTGCGTCGAGCACCAGGCGTGCGCTGGCTTCGTCGAGGTGCGCCGTCGGCTCGTCGAGCAGCAGCAGCCAGGCGCCGTGCCGCACCCGGTTCAGCGCCCGGGCGACGGCGACGCGTTGACGCTGCCCCAGCGACAGCTGGGAAACCGGCCGGTCGGCCAGTCCGGTCAGGCCGAGTTCGGCGAGCAGCGCGTCCGACGCGCCCGCTTCCTCGCGGACCGTGCCGCCGGTGAACACCGGTGACTGCGGCACCCACGCGACCTGTTCGCGCCAGCGCGCGAGGTCGGCGTCGGCGAGGCTGGTCGAGCCGATCGTGATGGCGCCGTCGTGCGCCGGGACGAAGCCGAGGAGGGCCGAGAGCGTCGTCGACTTGCCGCCGCCGCTCGGTGCGCGAAGCCAGACCGTCTCGCCGGGGCGGACCGCGAACGACTCGCCGTCCGGCGCGAAGCCGCCGCGTCGCGCCACCCGCAGCGACGCCACCAGCACCTCGCCCCGCGACGGGATCGCGGTCCCCGAAGGCGGCGCGGGGAGGGCCAGCAGGTCGGCGACGCGCCGGACCGCTTCGACGCCGTCCTCGCTGGCGTGGAACGCGGCGCCGACCGCGCGCAGCGGCTGGTAGCACTCCGGCGCGAGGATCAGCACGCCGAGCCCGATGGCCAGCGGGAGGTTGCCGCCGGCGAGCCGGACACCGATCACGACGGCGACCAGCGCCACCGACAGCGTCGCGACCAGTTCGAGCACGAACGCCGAGGAGAAGGCGACCTTCAACGTCTTGAGCGTCGCGCGGCGGTGGCGTTCGGACAGCCGCCGGACGGTCTCGGCCTGCGCCGCGGCGCGGCGGAACGCGGTCAGCACCGGTAGCACGCGCACGAGTTCGAGGAGCCGCTCGGACATCCGGTGCGTCGCGTCGGTCGCGCCGGCGACGCGGTCGGCGGTGTACTTGCCGACGAGGATGGCGAACATCGGCAGCAGCGGCACGGTCAGCGCGACGATCACGCCGGACGGCCAGTCGGCGAACAGGATCGCCGCGCCGGCGCCGAGCGGCACGACGGCCGCCGTCACCAGGGCGGGGAGGTACTCGCGGAAGTAGGCGTCGAGCGCGTCGAGGCCGCGGGTGGTGAGCGCGGTCAGCTCGCCGTGGCCGCGCTGGGCGATCCACTCGGGGCCCAGGCGCAGCGCGTGGTCGACGGCCTTGGCGCGCAGTTCGCGTTGCGCTGTCGCGGCGGCGCGGGCGGAGACCGTGCGCACCGCCCAGCCGGTCAGCGCGCGCGTCGCGACGAGCGCGAGCAGCGCGGCCAGCTGGGCGGTGCGTCCCCCGGAACCTGCTCCGACGATCGCCGCGAGGACGTCGGCGAGCAGGAATGCCTGTGCCACCAGCGCGGCGGCGTTGACGAACGACAGGAAGCCCACCAGGGCCAGCGCCCGGCGCACGGCCGGCACGAGGGCCGGCAGCGCGCCGAGCGGGCCCGTTCCCGGCCGCACTGAGTCCACTGTGGACTCCGAGGCGAGAAGGGGTGCACGGCCGGGAAGCTTGCTCATGGTGCGTGGACCGCCGGGATGTGCTGGGTGCCGATGCGCTTGCGGAACACCCAGTACGTCCAGCCCTGGTAGATCAGCACCGCCGGGGCGCCGAAGACGGCGACCCAGGTCATCACGGTCAGCGTGTACGGGCTCGACGCGGCGCCCTCGATGGTGAGGGTGTTGGCGGCGTCGAGGGTCGAGGGCAGGACGTTCGGGAACAGCGCGCCGAACATCGTGACGGCGGCCCCGGCGATGACCACGCCGAGCGCGGCGAACGCCTGCCCGTCCCGGTCTGCGCGCAGCCGCAGCCAGGCGACGGCCGCGGCGAGAGCACTGATCCCGAACGAGAGCAGTGTCCACAACGTGCCGGCGCGCAGCTGGACGACCGAGAGGAACGCGACCATCGGCACCATGGCGACCGGGAGCAGCTTGATCGCCAGGTTCTTCGCGCGTTCCCGCATTTCACCGCTGGTTTTGAGGGTGAGGAACGCGGCGCCGTGGGTGATCGAAAAGGCGGCGACGGCGACCGAGCCGAGCAGGGTGTCCCAGCGGACGGCGGCGAACGCGGAGCCGACGCGGTTGCCGTCGACGTCGAGGGGCAGGCCGAGCACGGTGGTGGCGAGGATGAGGCCGACGCCGAGCGGCGGGATCCACGAGCCGATCACGATGACGCGGTCCCAGTTGCGGCGCCAGCGGTCGGAGTCGACCTTGCCGCGGTACTCGAAGGCCACGCCGCGGCCGATGAGGGCGAGCAGCACGAGCAGCAGCGGCAGGTAGGCGGCCGAGAACAGCCCGGCGTACCAGGCGGGGAAGGCGGCGAACATGGCCCCGCCGGCGACGATGAGCCAGACCTCGTTGCCGTCCCAGACCGGTCCGATGGTGTTGACCATGACGCGCCGCTCGGTGTTGTCCTTCGCGAGCACCGGCAGCAGCATGCCGACGCCGAAGTCGAAGCCTTCGAGGAAGAGGTAGCCGAGCCAGAAGAAGGCGATGGCGACGAACCAGACGATTTCCAGAGTCATCGAGCACCTACCACATCCGGCCGACGCCGTTCGACGTTCACGGCCCGATCGCGGTGAGTTATCCACAACGGGTCGAGTTGTCCACAGATTTGCTGTGGGTAACCCGCGCGAGTGACCAGGCCGATACGCTGGGTCTGGGGACGCCCCCCGGGAAGGGTGGGGGCTGCTTTTGGGGGGCGAGGGGCTGCTGCATAGCCGCTGAGCTGGGGTTTTGGTGGAACTGGCCGTGCGATGGGGGGCGCGGCAAGGCGCCGGACCGCCGCCGAAGCGAGGGCGGGGGCTGTGCAGCCGCTGAGCTGGTGATTTGGCATCGTCGGCCGCCTCAGTACGCGAAGGCGAGGGTTTCCTCGCCCGGTTTGTCGGAGTCCTTCTTCTGCGGGGGCATCACCGCTTCGACGCCGCCGCGGATGTACTTGCGCATCAGGTACAGCTCCACCACTCCGAGGGCCGCATACACCGTGGTCAGGGCGATCAAGGACGTCCAGACCTCGCCCGTCGTCAGTCTCGACACCGCCTGGGCGGTGAACATCCACACGCCGTCGACGCCGGTGGGGTTGGGGACCACCACGAACGGCTGACGACCCATTTCGGTGAAGATCCAGCCCGCGCTGTTGCCGAGGAACGGGGTCGCGATGCCGCCGAGGACCATGAGCGGGAACCAGCGGCCGCTCGGGATGCGGCCTCGGCGGGTCAGCCAGAGGGCCAGGACGCCGATGCCCGCCGAGATCGCGCCGAAGCCGATCATCATGCGGAAGCCCCAGTACGTCACCGGGAGGTTCGGCACGTAGTCGATCGGCTTGCCCGCCAGCGAACCCAGCGCCGGGTCGTCCGGGTAGTTCGTGCCGTACTTGGCCTGGTACTCCGTCACCAGGTTCTCGACGCCCTTGACCTCGGTCGAGAAGTCGTTGTGCGCCAGGAACGACAGCAGCGCGGGCACGTTGAACGTCTTCACGTCCTCGCAGTTCGCGCCCGAGACGTCGCCGATCGCGATGATCGAGAAGCTGGCCGGCTTCTCCGTGTGGCACAACGCTTCCGCCGACGCCATCTTCATCGGCTGCTGCTCGAACATCAGCTTGCCCTGCGTGTCACCCGTGATCGCCAGGACCGCGAACGCCGCCACGCCGACCCAGCCGCCGAGGCGCAGCGAGGACCGCCAGACGTCAGCGTGATCGCCGCGACGCCAGAGGTGCCAGCCCGCGACACCCACCAGGAACGCCGCCGCCACCGAGAACGCGCCGGCCAGGGTGTGCGGGATCGCCGCCAGGGCCGTGTTGTTCGTCAGCACCGCCCAGATCGAGTTCATGGTCGGCTTGCCGTTCTCGAACGTCACGCCGACCGGGTGCTGCATCCACGAGTTCGCGGCCAGGATGAAGTACGCCGAGGCCATCGTGGCCAGCGAAAACGCCCACGCGCAGGCCAGGTGGACCTTCTTCGGCAGCCGGTCCCAGCCGAAGATCCACAGGCCGAGGAACGTCGACTCGACGAAGAACGCGACGAGCCCCTCCATCGCCAGCGGCGCCCCGAAGACGTCGCCGACGAACCGGGAGTACGCGCTCCAGTTCATCCCGAACTGGAACTCCTGCACGATCCCGGTCACCACGCCCATGGCGAAGTTGACCAGCAGCAGCTTGCCCCAGAACTTGGTCATCTTCAGGTGCCGCAGCTCGCCGGTGCGGACCCAGCGGGTCTGCATCGCCGCGACCAGGATCGACAGCCCGATGGTCAGCGGGACCATCAGGAAGTGGTAGACGGTGGTGATGCCGAACTGCCACCGCGCTAGCTCAAGGACCTCCACGTGGTCCAGCGTGCTCCGGAGCGCCTGAACCGGCCAGATCAACTGGTCCCGTTCCCGGCGGGACCAACGTCCTACCGCTGGTCGAGGGCCTTCCGCGCCTCCTCCGCCACGACCCGCCGCGGGCCGTCTCCGCCCAGCTCGAGGACGTGCCGCAGCGCCAGCTCGTACGCGGTGTCGAAGGCCTTGTCCGCGGCGACCGGGACGTCCGGCGACACGCCGACGCCCTCCCAGTTCTCCCCCGACTTGGGGTCGTAGGAACGGGCGATCGGGACGGTCACGTCCAGGTAGGTGTCCACTTTGTACCGGTCGCAGGGGTGCGCGCCGCCCCGTGTCACTTCGCCGACGGTCTTCGCGCGGCCCTGCCGCTGCAGTGAGAAGGCGAGGTCCTCGCCGCCGGAGAACGTCACCGGGCCGGTGAGCACCCAGATCGGCTTGGTGCCGCCGAACTTCGGCCCCGGGACGTACGGCAGCGTCCACATCTGGGTGACGCGGTCGCCGTCGCGCTCGTAGAAGTCGAGGTAGTGCGTGCGCTCGTCGACGAGGTAGCTCTGCAGGAACGCGCTGGTCTCCGGGTCGCCGCCGCGGTTGCGCCGCACGTCGATCAGCAGCGCGTCGGCCGGTGCGACCAGCGTCATCGCCGCCGAGAACGCGGGTGCCGCCAGGTCGATCGGGTAGAGCATGGTCGTGTCGAGGTAGCCGACGTTGCCCGGGAGCCGCCGCACCGACGCGATCCCGAAGTTCTCCAGCTCCGCGGTGCGCCGAAAGTCGTCGGACGCGTGCTCGGCGTCACCGTCCACGGCGACGGGGTCGATGTGGTGGCGCAGCCGCAGGTGCTTGTCGCCGTTCACGGACTGGAGGTCCACTGTGACGGCCGTCGCCAATCCGGCGTCGTCGAAGTCCGCGTACCCGCCTTCGTCGAGACGCGCGCGGAGCACCTTCGCGAGCTTCGCGGCGACGTCCGGGAAGACGTAGTGCGCTTCCAACCGGCGGATGACCTCTTCGACCTGCGCAGCACGCGCCTGTGACCCCATGCCGGTGAACCTACCGCAGGCCACAACCGGAAATTCGGTATGCCGAAAAAAATTGTGTGACGTCCCTGGATGTCAAATTCATGGCCGCCGATCAGGCAATTTCGCGCTCGCCATCAGCTTGCGACTTTCCCGACCTCCCCTTTATCGTTGCAGTGAAAGGGGCGAAAGAAATCTCATGACTACCGCTATGGTGGCGTTGATCAGCGCGTTCGGCCTGGTCCTCGCCGTGGAGCTGCCGGACAAGACGCTCGTCGCGACCCTGGTCCTGACCACCCGTTTCCGCGGCTGGCCGGTTTTCGCCGGGGTGTGCGCCGCGTTCGCCGTGCAATGCGTCATAGCGGTCGCCTTCGGCAGCGTGTTGACGCTGTTACCGGACGTCGTCCTTTCCCTCGTCGTCGCCGCGATGTTCGGCCTCGGCGCTTTCATGCTCCTTCGCGATGGATTCAGCGAAGCCGACGAAGCAGGCGAAGACGCTTCGCGTACCGGCCCGACTCCGCAGACCTTCATCCGCTCCGCGATGACGTCGTTCGGGGTGCTCTTCGCCGCCGAGTGGGGTGACGCCTCCCAGCTCGCGACGGCGAGCCTGGCCGCCCGTATCGGCAACCCCGTCGCTGTCGGCGTCGGTGCTTTCGCCGCGCTGGTGGTGGTCGCCGGGCTCGCCGTGTTCATCGGCGCGAAGCTCCGCAGCCGGATCAAGCCGAAGCTGATCCAGCGCTGCGCCGGGTTCGTGTTCGCCGGATTCGCCGCGTTCGCCCTGGTCCAGATCGCCTTCTGACGGCTGCCTCACAGGTTCACCCGGTAACCTTTCGGAAACGAAAGGGAGAGCACCAGGTGAACTCGCCGAAGACGCACGCGGTCTCGCCGCTGCACGGCCGGATCGCGCTCGGCGGCATCGGCCTCGCCGTGGTCATCTCGATCGACCTGCACCTGCGACTGTCCGGCCAGGTCAGCCCGATCTGGCAGACGCTGTCGGAGTACGTCTACGGCAAGCTCGGCACCTCGTCGGCCGCTCCCCTGTTCAGCATCATGTGCCTGGCGCTGTCCCTCGGCTCGGTGGCCCTGCTCGCCGGCATCGCGAAGGCGCACCGCCCCGGCACGACGGCCGTCTGCGTGCTGCTCGGGGTCTGGTCGGCCGGGCTCTTCGTGTGCGGCCTGGTACCCGTCGACCCGGAGGGCCAAGCGCGGTCGCTCGCCGGGCAGGTCCACAACATCGCCGCGCTGACGGCGTTCTTCGCGCTGCCCGTGGCCGCCTTCGTGCTCACGAAGAAAGACCGCGAGCGCTGCCCCTGGGAGCCTCGCCGGACGACGATCCGGCGCCTGGCGACGGCGAGCCTCGTGGCCGTCGGCGTGGTGCTCGGCGGGTTCGTCTTCACGCTGACGCTCGGCCTGTTCGAGCGCCTGCTGTTCACCATCGACGTCGCCCTGCTGCTGACGATGGTCCGGCCGCTGGTGGCGGTCTCGCGGCGTTAGCCGTCCGTCTTCAGGATGTCGGCCAGCCGGGTGGCGGCCGCGACGACCTGCGGGCCCACTTCGGCCGCCTTCAGCGGCTCCATCGAGACGACGCCCACACTCGCGCGCAGCCCCGGCACCCCGCGTACCGGCGCCGCGACGCCGGACGCGCCCGCCTCGAGCTCGCCCGTCGACGTCACCCAGCCGCTGCCGCCAGGCCGCAGGCTCATCGCCTTACCGGCCGCGCCGGCGGTCAGCGAGTGCCGGCTGCCCACCCGGTAGGCGACGTGGAAGTTGGTCCAGGACGGCTCGACAACGGCCACCGCAAGCGCTTGCGGCCCCTGCGCCACCGACAGGTGCGCGGTCGCGCCGACCTTCTCGGCCAGCTCGCGCAGCACCGGGCCGGCCGCGTCCCGCAGCTGCGGCAGCACCTGCCCGGCCAGCCGGAGCAGCCCGACGCCGAGCCGGACCTTCGTGCCGTCGCGCCAGACCAGCCCGCGCTCCGACAGCGGCACGAGCAGCCGGTAGACGGCCGCTCGGCTGGCCCCGATGGCCACGGCCAGCTCGGAGATGGTCGCCGCGTCGCCACCGGCGTCGGCGACTGCCTGCAGCAGCGCCAAGCCCCGGTCGAGCGTCAGTGACCCCTCCCGGCTGGTCACAGCAAGCCGAGTTCGCCCAGGTCGGCGACCGGCTCCTCGAACGACGCTGCCGCGTAGGACGCGAAGAGCTCCCGCACGGCCTTCGCGGCCGGCTCGGACAGCGCACGGGCCTCCTCGGCCAGCGCCTGGGCGTCGGTCGACTCCAGTGCCCCCCGGACGTCGCCGCCGGCGAGGCTGCGCGCGGAGGCCACGAGCAGGTTCAGGAAGCCGTGGTGCACGAACCCGGTGTCCGGGTCGGTGTGCCGGACCGCGCGGTGCAGGCTGTTCGTCGCCTTGAACGAGGCGCCGGTCGAGCCGCTGACGACGGCGAGGAAGTCGGCCACCTCGTCGACGCTGGGGAAGTTCTCGCCCGCCTGCCCGCCGCAGCGGATCTTCGGCCAGCTGCCGTGCTCGATCACCTTCCGGACGCCGTCGAGCCAGCCGACGCCGCGCCGCGGCTCGACCACCCGGATGACGTCTTCGGGGACGAACTCCGAGACGCGCTCGAGCCACACCTCGTCGACGTCCGACGGCGCGGGCATCTCGACCATCCGCAGCGCGAGCAGCTCACTGCGCGATTCGACGATCGAGATGGCCTTCGGGACGCCGCCGAGGCCGGTGTCGATGATCAGCGAAAGCGGTAGCGGCTGCTTCGGCTTGATCTTGATCAGCTCGGTGATGAGCTCGGGCAGCCGCGACGCCTGGCAGAGGAAAACCCCCAGTACACCGGCGTGTTCGGAGCCCCGGCTGGCGAAGTGCGCGCGCAGCGCTTCGGGCATGGCCGCACCGACCGGAGGGAACAGCGCCGAGTCGTCGACGAGCCTCGCGAACAGGGGAGGAATTCCACGGGGGCCGGGGGGCGTGAGTTCCACAGCGCTTGACACGACTGACACGCTAGTAGCGTACGACATCAGGACAAAATCGTTCGCACAACGGACACGTCAGGAGGGGCCGTCGATGCCTTACTACCGGCGAGTAGGCGAGATCCCGCACAAGCGGCACACCGCGTTCCGGAAGCCGGACGGCGGCCTCTACGCCGAGGAGCTGATGGGCGTCGAGGGCTTCTCCGCCGACTCCGCGCTGCTCTACCACCGCGGCCTGCCGACGGCGATCGTCGACGCCGTCGCGGTCGAGGAGGACCGCGGGTCGCTCACCCCGAACCACCCGCTCAAGCCGCGGGCGTTCAAGACGCAGGACCTCAAGTTCGGCGGCGAGGCCGACGCGGTGACCGACCGGCGGCGGCTGTTCGGCAACAACGACGTCACCATCGGGTTCGTCACGGCGACCGCGCCCAGCCCGCTGTACCGCAACGCGGCCGGCGACGAGCTCTTCTACGTCCACGGCGGCTCGGCGACCTTCGAGACCATCTACGGCCGCCTCGAGGTCGGCGACGGCGACTACGTCGTGATCCCGACGTCGTGCACCTACCGGGTCGTCCCCCACGGCGAAGTCAACCTCTTCACCCTGGAGGCGCGCGGGCACATCGGGCCGCCGAAGCGCTACCTGTCCGCGAAGGGCCAGTTCCTGGAGCACTCGCCGTACTGCGAGCGCGACATCCGCGGGCCGGAGGAGCCGCTGCTGGAGGACGGCGAGGACGTCGAGGTGCTCGTGCGCCACCGCGCCGGCCTGACCCGCTACACCTACGCGACCCACCCGTTCGACGTCGTCGGCTGGGACGGCTGCCTCTACCCGTGGGTGTTCAACATCGACGACTTCGAGCCGATCACCGGCCGCGTGCACCAGCCGCCGCCCGTGCACCAGACGTTCGAGGGCCCGAACTTCGTGGTCTGCTCCTTCTGCCCGAGGAAGGTCGACTACCACGAGGGTGCGATCCCGGTGCCGTACAACCACGCGAACGTCGACTCCGACGAGCTGATGTTCTACGTGCGCGGCAACTACGAGGCCCGCAAGGGCTCGGGGATCGGGATCGGCTCGCTCTCGCTGCACCCGTCCGGCTTCACGCACGGCCCGCAGCCGGGCGCAGCGGAGGCGTCGATCGGCGCGGAGTTCTTCGACGAGACCGCGGTCATGGTCGACACGTTCGCGCCGCTGGAGCTCGGCGAAGCGGCCGATGCGTCCGAAGACCCCGGCTACGCGTGGACGTGGTCGCGCCGCGGCCCTAAGTCATAGTCAAGTTTCGGAAATACCGTCCCCTCCCCGTTCCGCCGACCGGATAATGGAAATCCGGGCAGTGGAACGGGGAGGATTCGATGATCAATTCCCAACCAACGCGGCGCAAGAGAAAAATTCTCCCGTTCCTGGCCGCGATCGTGGTCGCCATCGCCCTGATCATCGGGATCCGGTACTGGACCAGCGGTTCGAGCGACGAGGCCGACGCGCCGAAGTGCTCGGGCGCGGACGCGATCGCGCTCAACGTCGCTTCGTCGCCGGAAAAGGCGGGGGTCGTCCAAGAGGCCGCGAAGGCCTACTCCGGACGGACGGTCGCCGGGCACTGCGTCGACGTCGTCGTGAAGTCGAAGTCGTCCGGCGTCGCGATGCAGGCGCTGGCGAACGGCTGGAACGAAGCCACCGACGGGCCGCGCCCGGACGTCTGGACGCCGGCCGCCAGCGGCTGGGTCAACCTGCTGCGCGTCAACGCGAAGGGCGACACGGGCTCGCTCGTGCCGGACGGTGATCCGCCGTCGATCGCGAACGCGCCGCTGGTCGTCGCGATGCCGAAGCCGATGGCCGAGGCGCTCGGCTGGCCCGGCAAGGCGATCGGCTGGAAGGACCTCGCCGGCCTGGCCACCGACCCGGCGGGCTGGGCCAAGTACGGCCACCCGGAGTGGGGCAAGTTCCGGCTCGGCAAGACGAACCCGAACATCTCGACGTCCGGGCTGAACGCGACGATCGGCGCGTACTACGCCGCCACGGGCACGTCGTCCGACCTCACCGCGGCCGCGCTCGAGAAGCCGGACGCGAAGCAGTTCGTCACGAACATCGAGCAGGCGATCGTGCACTACGGCGACACCACGCTCACCTTCCTGACCAACCTGCAGAAGGCCGACGACAAGGGCGCGGCGCTGTCGTACATCTCGGCGGTCACCGTCGAGGAGAACTCGCTGATCGGCTACAACCAGGGCAACCCGACGAACGACCCGGCCAAGGTCGGGCAGCACGGGCCGCCGAAGGTGCCGCTGGTGGCGATCTACCCGGGTGACGGGACGCTCAACTCCGACCACCCGTTCGTCACGCTGAACTGGGCGGACCCGGTGCGCAAGCAGATCGCCGCGGACTTCCTCGGCTACCTGCGCCTCGACGAGACGCAGGCGAAGTTCGCCGCGCTCGGCTTCCGGTCCTTCGACGGCAAGCCGGGCCCGCAGGCGACCCCCGCCAACGGCGTCCGGCCGGACACGAAGATCAGCTTCCTGCGGCCGCCCTCGCCGTCGGTGCTGTCGAAGCTCCTGGCCTCTTGGACCGACCTGCGCAAGAAGGCGAACGTGCTGCTCGTGGTGGACGTCTCGGGCTCGATGGGCGACGAGGTGAAGGGCACCGGCAAGAGCAAGATCGACCTGGCGAAGCAGGCGGCGATCGACTCGCTCGGCCAGTTCGTGCCGCGCGACCAGGTCGGGCTCTGGCAGTTCTCGACCCACCTCGACGGCGACAAGGACTACCAGGAACTGCTGCCGGTGCAGGCGCTCGGGAACAGCGGCAAGGAGACCCTCGCGCAGCGGCTGAGCGGGCTGACGCCCCAGTCCGGCACGGGGCTGTACGACTCGTCGCTGGCCGCGTACCAGTACATGAACGCCCACCTGGACCCGGCGGCGATCAACGCGGTCGTGGTGCTGACCGACGGCCGCAACGAGGACTCCGGCGGCGTCGACCTCGAGCACCTGGTGCCCCAGCTGCGGCCGGAGGGCAACGCGGAGTCCGTCCGGCTGTTCACCATCGCCTACGGCTCGGACGCGGACCAGGACGTGCTGAAGCAGATCGCGGAAGCGACCGCGGGTTCGGAGTACGATTCGTCCAAACCGGACTCCATCAACCAGGTGTTCACCTCCGTGATCTCCAATTTCTGACATGAAGTTCGCCCGTGAGCTCGCCGAACCGTGGGGGCTGCTGCTCGCCGCGACGTCGGCCGGGATGGCGTGGGCCGTGCAGCTGCCGGTCGTCGCCGCGGTCGGGGTCGGGGTGGCGGTGCTCGCCGCGCGGGCGGGCGTGGCCGTGGCAACCCGCGAGAAGGAACCGTCACCGCGGGAAGCCCGGGTGCTCGATGTGGCCCCCGGATCGGCCGAGGAGAGCTGGCTGCGCCGGGCCTCGGCGGCGGCGGACGGATTCGCCTCGCTGAGCGGCTCGCTCGAGTCCGGTCCGCTCGCCGACCGCGTCGCGGACATGGAGCCGGTGGTCCAGGAGACGCTGTCGACGCTGAGACGCCTGGCCGGCCGCGCGTCGGCGACGGGTCAGGCGCTGGCCCGGGTCGATCCGGACGCGGTCGCGCACGAACGGCGCCGGCTGCAGCGCGAGTTGCGCACGGCTCGCGCGGAAGTGCGCGGCGACCTGGAGCAGGCACTGACGGCGGTCCAGGCCCAGGCGGACGTGCACGCCCGGTTGTCCGGCGCCCGGGACAAGCTCCTGGCCCAGCTGCAGTCGGGCGCGCTCGGCCTGGACAGCCTGGTGGCCCGGGTGGCGGAACTGACGGCGGCGACGTCGGACCTCACCGTGGACACCGGCGCGGTCCGCGAGCTGAGCGACCAGCTGGAGGGCATCCGGCAGGGCGTCCTGGAGACCGAGCAGGCGACGCGGAAGTCACTGGGTTAGGCGGCCACCGGCGTCCGATCACGGCGGGGCAGCAGGAGCGGCGTCGCCAGCACGAGGACCCCGGCGATCCCGATCGCCCAGCGCGGGCCGGTGAGGCTGGCGAGCACGCCCCAGACCGCGGTGAGCGTGGCGATCGCCGCTTTCGTGCTGACTGACCACGCCGAGAGCGTCCGTGCGATGCGGTCCGCCGGGAGCTGCTCGAGGCGGTAGGTCGCGAGCACCGGGTTGAAGACGCTGCAGCTGACGATCAGGCCGAGTTCGACGACCATCACGTACAGTAGCCCGCCGGTGCCGGCCGGGATGAAGGCCAGTGCGAGCAGCCAGCACGCCCTGACCGCGCCCGCCGTCACGAGCACCGGGTGGCGCCCGAACCTCTCGACGAGCCGCGGGGTCAGCCGCGAGCCGGCGAGCCCGCCGAGGCAGGGCACGGCGAACGCGAGCCCGTATTGCCACGGCGGGAACCCGAGGTGGTTCAGCAGCAACACGGCGAGCAGCGGTTCGGTGCCCATGACCAGGCCGTTGAACACCATCGCGTTGAAGAGCAGCGGCCGCAGTCCCCGGTGCGCCAGCAGGAAACGCCACCCGTCGGCGAGATCGCGCAGACGCAGCCGGGTGGCGTTGCGCGGGTGCGGCTCGCCGCCGCCGATCGCGCGGATCCCGAGCGCGGAGAGCAGGAAGCTGACGGCGTTGGCGACCACCGACGTCACCGGCCCGAACAGCGCGAACGCCGCCCCGCCGAGCGGTGGGCCGAGCGCGGTGGCGGTCCAGTTCGTGGACTCGAACCGGCCGTTCGCGACGAGCAGGTCTTCCGGTGGCACCAGGCCCTTGAGGAAGGCGCCGCTCGCGGAGGTGAAGGTGATGTCCGCCGCGGCGACGACCACCGAGACGGCCAGCAGCTGGGCGAAGCTCAGCACCCCGAGGGCATAGGCGGCGGGCACGGTGATCAGCGCGGCGAACCGGACGAGGTCCATGGCGATCATCACCGGCCGCTTCCGGCGATGGTCGACCCACGGTCCCAGCGGCACGGCCACGAGCGCCCCGACGGCCGGCCCGACCGCGGCCAGCGCCGAGACGGCCGCGGGCGCGGCGTGCAGCACCAGGATCGCGAGCATCGGGAAGGCCCCGAAGCCGAGCCACGTCCCGAACGCGCTCACGGCGTAGGCCGACCAGAGCCACCTGAACCGCGGCCCCAGCGACCGCCCGCGCATCACGCTGGAGATCAAAGCCGGGAACGGCCGCGCTCGGCAAACAACCGACGCGGCGGCGAGCCACAACGCCGCGTTGTGAATCTAGAGTCGGTCGCCGTGGACCTCGATGCCGTGCGCACCTTCGTCGCCGTGGTGGAGGCGGGCCGGTTCCAGGACGCCGCCACCGACCTGGCGATCACCCAGCAAGCTGTCTCGAAACGCATTGCCGCGCTGGAGAAGTCCCTGGAAGTGCGGTTGTTCACGCGCACCGCCCGCGGCGCCGTGCTCACCGGCGACGGAACGGCGTTCCTGCCGCACGCCCGCGAACTGCTGGCGGCCGAGCTGCGGGCGCTGGCGTCCGTGCGCACCGGGCCGCTGCGGGTCGACGTCATCGGACGGCGGCTGTGCCCGGCCACGTTGCTGCGCGAGTTCCACGAGGCGCACCCGGAGGTCGCGCTCGAGGTCGCGACGCTTTTCGACACCGCTGTCACGGCGATCCGGGACGGCTCGATCGACGCGTCCTTCCGCGCGGTCGTCGCGCTGCCCGAGGACTTCGACGCCCAATGGGTGCTCGACGAGCCGATTCAGCTGCTGTGCGGACCCGCGCACCCGCTCGCCGAAGCGACTTCGGTGACTCCGGCCGAGCTGGTGGGGCACCGGCTTTGGATGCCCGGCGTGGTCCCCGGCACCGAGTGGGGCGTGTACTACGCCGAGTTCGCGGCCGCATTCGGTCTGTCGATCGACGCGGCCGGGCCGAACTTCGGCACCGAGGTGGTGTTGGACACGATCACGGAGTCGACGGAAGTGGCGACGTTGATCGGCGCCGGAAGCCGGGTGTTGTGGCCGCCGGGGCATGACCTGCGGCGCGTGCCGATCGAAGGACCCGTGCCGGTGTACCCGCATTCGCTGGTGTGGCGGCGAGGCAACGAGCATCCCGGGCTCGCGGCGCTTCGGCGTCACCTTGCGAAGAGCGAGCGGGTCGCCGGCGGGTGGCGGCCTAGGTGGGCCGCTCAGCCGAGCCAGACCGTGCCCAGTACCGGGTAGCCCGGCAGGCCCGTCTTGGCCGCGCCCGGGCGGGGGACGCCCGCGATCCAGAGCCGGCCCGTCGCCGCGATGTTCGCGGCCATCGAGGGGTCCACCTTGGGGAGGCGGAACCGGACCACGCGGCCGTCCGCCAGCATGGTCAAGCCGCTGAGCCTCGCCGTGCCGTAGCGGCTCATGCGGACCGGGCCGTCGAGGACCGCGCGCAGCTCCGTCCAGTGGTCCGCCGGGAGCGGCCTGCGGTGGGCGCTCGCCCGCAGCACGGCCGCGAGGGCGCCCAGCAGCGCGCCGGCGCCGAACGGCCACGCGAGCCACCCCACCACCGGGAAGTCGAGTGCGACCCAGGCCGCGAACCCGGCCAGCACCAGCAGGAACGCCGCCGTGGCGCGCAGGTCGCGGGCCAGCTGGCGGCGGTGCGCGGCCAGCACGGGGTCGAGCCTCGGCGATCCGGACCCGGCCGGTTCCGGCACCGGCACGGCTCCCGGCGGCGGCGTGTCATGGATGCGGGCGCGGCGGACCCGCACCACGCCGGGGAAGCCGACGAACACCTTCGGGCCCCGGCCCAGCAGCCAGACCCGCCGGTGCCCGGCGACCAGCAACCGATGGGCTTCGTCGAGCCGGACGCGCAACCACCGGCCGTCCGGCAGGCGCACGCCGACCGTCCGGCCGGCCGCGACCAGGCCGCCGGCGGCGATGTCCACCTGCCGGAACGCCTCCCGCTTCAGCCTGGTCTCGGGCACCCTCAGGTGCGCGCGGTGGAGCCACCACGCCTCGATCGCGCCGGCCAGCGCGAACGTGCCGACCGGGAGCGCCACCCCGGCACCGGCGAAGAACTGGGCGAACCCGAAGGCCACGAAGAAGCCGGCCAGGAGCCGCTGGTTCACGGTGTCGCGGCCGAGGCGGTCGAGGTACTCGCCGAAGATCGGCAGCGCCCCGGACGGCATGGCGGGGTCGAGTTCGAACGCGCGGACGCGCTCGGGGACCGGGACGATCGGCACGCGGAACCCCCACGGGGTCGGGTTGTTAACCGCTTTTCGGCAAAGTGGGCACCGGCGTTACCGGATGTGCCGATCAGTGGGTGGGACGTGATCGCGACGACTACCCAGACCGCGAAATTCAGGTTAGGCTCACCTAAGTGTAGGAGGTGAGCCGTGACCGAGGCACCCACATCCGTCCGCCGCCCGCCGGCGCCGAACCCCGCCGAGCGCGCCAAGACGATCGCGACCCGCAACGGCCCCGCGTCGTTGCTGCCCACCTGCGACCGCACGGACCTCGACGGGCAGCGGGTCGTCCCGGTGCTGCACCACGTGCACCACAGCGGCAGCGTCAGCGTGCTGCTGCCCGACGACCACCCGATGGTCCGCGCGGCGAAGCAGACGCAGCGCGGCGAGCTGGCCGTGATGGTCGAGCTCGCCGACCAGGCCCCGGTCGACCTGCGGGAACCGATCCGCGGGCTGCTGTGGATCACCGGCTGGCTGCGGCCGCTCTCGCCGGTCTCGGCCCGCGCGCGGGCGGTGGCGATCGCCGAGACGCGGCCGGACGAACGGCTCCTCGACGTCGGCCACGGCGTCACGCTGCTGCGGCTCACCCCGGCGTCGCTCGTGCTCGCCGACGCGGAGGGCACGCACTCGCTGCGCCCGCACGTATTCAGCGCCGCGCCACCCGACCCGTTCCACGACTACGAGGCCCAGTGGCTGCGGCACCTGGAGAGCGACCACTCCGACGTCGTCGAGCAGCTGGCGAAGCACCTGCCGGCGACGCTGCGCGGCGGCCGGATCCGCCCGCTCGGGCTCGACCGGTTCGGGCTGCGGCTGCGCGTCGAGTCCGACACCGGCGACCACGACGTGCGGCTGGCGTTCTCGAAGTCCGTCGACAGCCCGGCGCAGCTCGCGTCGGAGCTGCGCCGGCTGGTCGGCTGCCCGTTCCTGCGCGGGCGGTCAGGCTAGTTCGGCGGGGAAGCCGCCCTTCGCGAGCGGCCCCCAGCTCTCGATCGTCACGCGGATGATGCTCTTGCCCTGCTTGACCATGGCTTCGCGGTACTCGTCCCAGTCCGGGTGTTCGCCGGAAATGGCGCGGAAGTACTCCACGAGCGGCTCGACCGAGTCGGGGATGTCGAGCACCTCGGCGGTGCCGTTCAGCTGCACCCACTGGTCGTTCCACTCGTCGGACAGGATGCAGGCCGAAACCTTCGGGTTGCGCTTGACGTTCACGACCTTCGCGCGCTTCGGGTAGGTCGAGACGACCAGCCTGCCCTCGGCGTCGACGCCGCAGGTGACCGGCGAAAGCTGCGGGCCTCCGTCGGCCTTCGTGGTCAGCAGGATCGCGCGGTGACGGGTCGACAGGAACTCGACCAGGGCGGCGCGGTCGACGGTTTCGTTGGTGGCGATGCTCCTCGGCATACCCCGAAGGTAGCGTGCGTCCATGACGTTCACCGCGCGATCGTGGCTGGCCCCCGCCCGCCCCGAATTCCCCGGGACGGTCGAAGACCCGGCCGAGCGCCGCGCGATCAAGCTCGAGCTGCTGATCGTCTTCGGGATCACGCTGGGCATGTCCGGCGTGCGCAGCCTGCTGTCCCTTGTGGACTCGCTGCTGCAGCCGGTGCCGCTGGCTCAGCAGCAGACCCAGCTGAACGTCCCGCAGGCCGCGGCCAGCCTGATCGACCTGCTCAAGCAGCTGCTGTCGGCGGCCCAGCTGGTCGGCTGGGGCGCGCTCGGGCTCTACCTGCTGTGGCGCGCGGGCGTCAGGGTCGCGCAGATCGGCCTGGACCGGCGGTCACCGGGCCGGGACGCGCTGCTGACGGTCGGGCTCGCGGCAATGATCGGCATCCCCGGCCTGGCGCTGTACTTCATCTCGTACCACCTCGGGTTCAGCCTGGCCGTGCAACCGTCCACTTTGGGCGACACGTGGTGGCGGCCGATCACGCTGACGCTCTCGGCGTTCGGCAACGCCTTCGCCGAGGAAGTCCTGGTCATCGGCTACCTGCTGACGCGGCTGCGGCAGCTCGGCGTCCGGGAGAACAACGCGGTGTTCGGCGCCGCCGTGCTGCGCGGGTCGTACCACCTCTACCAGGGGTTCGGCGGGTTCGTCGGGAACTTCATCATGGGCCTGGTGTTCGGACGGCTGTGGCAGAAGACGAACCGGCTGTGGCCGCTGGTCGCCGCGCACACGCTGTTCGACTTCGTGTCCTTCGTCGGATATTCGCTGCTCAAGGGGCACGTTTCCTGGCTACCCTGAAAACACAGCGGCGCGAAGCGCCACGTTTGAGGGCGGCGGTGGGGGCATGGACGGATAAGCTCAGAGGGGTGATCGACGAAACGGCACCTCCCCGGGTGGACAGCGAAGTCGGACCCCTGCGCGCGGTGCTGCTGCACCGGCCCGGCAACGAGCTCAAAAGGCTGACGCCCCGCAACAACGACCAGCTCCTGTTCGACTCCATCCCGTGGGTCGACCGGGCCCAGGACGAGCACGACGCGTTCGCCGAGGTGCTGCGCGGCCGCGGCGTCGAGGTGCTGCTGCTGGCCGACGCGCTGCGGACGGCGTTGGAGGACGACCGCGCCCACGCGGCGGGCGTGCACGCGGCGGTCGACGACCGGCGGCTCGGCGGCGACCTGGCCGACTCGCTGCGGTCGCACCTGTCGGGCGTCGACGCGGCCGGCCTCGCCGAGGTGCTGATGGCCGGCATGACGTTCGAGGAGCTGCCGTCCGCGGAGGGCGCGTCGCTGGTGCGGATGATGAACCACCCGCACGACTTCGCCGTCGACCCGCTGCCGAACCTGCTGTTCACGCGCGACTCGTCGGTGTGGATCGCCGATCGGGTGGCGATTTCGTCCCTGAACATGCCCGCGCGCCGCCGTGAGACCGCGGTGCTCGACCTGATCTACGCCTACCACCCGCAGTTCCGCCACGCCGCCCGCGCGTACGGCGCCCACTCGGCGCCGATCGAAGGCGGCGACGTGATGCTGCTGGCGCCGGGCGTGCTCGCCATCGGCGTCGGCGAGCGGACGACGGCGGCCGGCGCGGAGTCCCTCGCGCGGTCGGTGTTCGCCGACGGGATCGCGCACACCGTGCTGGCGGTGCCGATCGAGCAGTCCCGCGCGACCATGCACCTGGACACGGTGTGCACGATGGTCGACGCCGACGCCGTGGTGATGTACCCGCTGGCGCGTGACTTGCTGACGGCGTTCACGCTGCGCCCGACCGGCGACGGCGGCGTCAAGGTGGCCGGCCCGGCGCCGTTCCTGGTGGCCGCGGCCGAGGCGATGGAGATCGACCGGCTGCGCGTCATCGACACCGGCCTCGACCCGGTGACGGCCGAACGCGAGCAGTGGGACGACGGCAACAACACCCTCGCCCTGGCGCCGGGTGTGGTCGTCGGTTACGAGCGGAACGTCGAGACGAACGAACGGCTGGAGGCGGCCGGCATCGAGGTGCTGCCGATCGCGGGCTCCGAACTGGGCTCCGGCCGGGGCGGGCCGCGGTGCATGTCCTGCCCGGTCCGGCGCGATCCACTGTGATGGGAAGCCTTCCCTAAATTGCCAAGCCTTTTAGGGAAGGCTTACTTAAATAAGGTAAGTCTTCTTTAGGAATGGTAACCCTAATAGGGGGCAGATCACCAGTCCCGAGTGGAATTCCGGCCAATCTTGATCTATTCTGGTCTGCATGGCCCTCACCAAGAAGAAAGAGCCGCGCTCGAAGTTCTTCGAACTGCTGCAGGCGCAGATCCACAACGAGTTCAACGCGTCGCAGCAGTACATCGCGCTCGCGGTGTGGTTCGACGCCGAGGACCTCCCGCAGCTGGCGAAGCACTTCTACAAGCAGTCCGTCGAGGAGCGCAACCACGCGATGGCGCTCGTGCAGTACATGCTCGACCGCGACCACCACGTCGAGATCCCCGGCACCGGGGAGGTGCGCAACGACTTCTCCGGCGTCACCGAGGTCATCGAGCTCGCGCTCGAGCAGGAGAAGGAGGTCGCCACCGACATCTCCGCGATGGCGAAGGCCGCGCGCGCCGAAGAGGACTACATCAGCGAGCAGTTCACGCAGTGGTTCCTCAAGGAGCAGGTCGAAGAGATCTCGCAGATGAACACGCTGCTGAACGTCGTCAAGCGCGCGAACGGCAACCTGTTCGAGGTCGAGAACCACCTGTACCGCGAGTCCGTCGGCGACGGCGGCACCGACTCGCAGATGCCGCCGGTGGCCGGCGGCGCGCTGTAACTCCGGAATTCGGAAAACCCGGGCTCTCCCCCTGTGGACAGCCCGGGTTTCCGCATGCGGCCGGCCCTCAGCCGGCGCAGTCCTGGGCGAGGCTCGAAAGGCTCGTCTGCACGACTCCGCGCTCGCCGAGCCGGAAGCGGTATTCGGCCGCGGTGCCGGCCGGGGCGACGAGGTCGCCGGACTCCTCCTTGGCCGCGGGGTAGGCGGCGAGGATCTGGTCCTTGGTGGCGCCGGCGCCGATGCCTTCGGCGGTGTGCGCGGCCACGTCCGGGGTGACGACGACGAGCCCGGCCGCCTTCGAAATGACGACGCTCGCGGACACCGGCACCCCGCTGCCCTGTGCCTTGTAGACGGTGCAGCTCGCGCCGGCCTGCGCGTCGCTGAGAGCGACGGCCTGCGCCGTCACGTCGGCCTCGGACATGCCGAGCTTGAGCTTGCCGAAACCGTCGGCCGCGAGCAGTGGGCCGGTGGCCACACCGGGCAGCGTGGACGGCCGCGGGGTCGACGGCGGCCGCGGCGGCCGCGACGTCGATGCTTCCGGCGGCGCGGAAGCCTGGATGCTCTGGGTTCCGGTCGGCCCCGGCGTCGACGGTTCCGCCGATCGGCCCGCCGTCAGGTTCTCGGGGGGTTTGACGCTGGTGCCGAGGCTGCCGGGAGACATCGCCGCGGTGCCGCCCTCGGTGTGGAGCCGGAACACGGTCAGCCCACCCGAGACGGCGACCACGGCGGCCGCGGCGCCGGCCACGGCCTGCACGACGTGCCGGCGACGGCGACGCCGTCGAGCCCCGGTGACGATGACCGTGCCGGCGTCCGGCGGCGGAGGCAAGTCCAGCCGCTCGTCGGCGAACAGCGCGCGCAGGCGCTGCTCCAGTTCGTCCTCGGAGATGTTCAACCCGCACCACTCCCTTCGCCTTCGCCGTCGGCCGACTTCAGCTTCATCCGCAGCGACGCGATCGCCTTGCTGGCCTGGCTCTTGACGGTGCCCTGGGTGATCCCGAGGGCGCCAGCGATCTCCGCTTCCGAGAGACCTTCGTAGTAACGCAGCACCATCACGGCCCGTTGTCTCGGCGGCAGCGTTCGTAACGCACGCCACAGCGGCTCGTGTTCGAACGGGTCGGCCGGGACGTGCGGGCTGGTGTCCGGCAGGTCGGCGACGAGGTTCTCCCGGCGCGTCCGCCGCCAGCGGCTCACGTGCGCGTTCGCCATCGACCGGCGGACGTAGGCCAGCGGGTCGCCGGTCTTCTCGTGGACGTACGTCCAGCGCGAACCGATCTTCTCCAGCACGGTCTGCACCAGGTCCGCCGCGTCGTGCGGGTTGCCGGTGAGCGCGTGGCCGTACCGCAGCAAGCCGGGCAAGGTGGCCTCCACGAAGTCGCCGAAGTCGACGAACTCGCCAGCCAACGTCGCGGCCCTCCCTCGGCCTGCGCTGGTCACCCACGTATCTCCCCCGGTGAAGACGGGTGCCGCAGCGGTCACCGTATCGCCTCCCATCGGGGTCGGGTAGCCAGAAGCCGAGTCGCTTTCCTCCCCAACACGCATCACAGCCCCCTCAGGTTGCCCGCGTTCCCGGCCGAATTCACGCTCGATCGGCCGGGTGATGATCTGCCCACGTCAGCGGTGGGCGAGCGAGTCGGGCAGGCGGAAACCGCCGCCCTCGGACTCACGGAATTCGTGCACACCGACGACGGCGGCGTGCGGGATCGGCCCGTAGACGTGCGGGAACCAGATCCCCTCCGGGTGCGGCGGCAGGCCGTCCTCCCAGCGGACCGGCGCGTCGACCTTCGCCGGGTCGATCTCGAGCAGCACCAGATCGGTGCGGCCCCGGAACCGGATGTTGGCCGGCAGGGTCGCCGTGCCGAAGTCGGAACAGTGGATGAAGCCGACGTCCTCCAGGGAAGGATCCCGGTACTCGCCGCCCTCACCCACTTCGGCCCACTGGGCCGCCCCGCAGATGTGAAGTATCACGCCGAGAATCGTCCCACCGCCGCGAACCGGCGGCGGTGTCTCGTGCGCCACATAATGCCTGGTTGAACGCTCATCGAAGAGTGCCGGACCACCGGTTCCGGCACTCTGCCGACGCGGGTCAGCGCAGGGTCAGCTGCCGGCCGATGAGTCCGTCCCGCGCCCGCCGCTCGGTCGCGTTCAGCGGCTCGTCGTCGAGCGACTTCAACGCCGTCTCGAGCCGGGTGCCGAGGGCGTCCTTGGCTTCGGCCCACTCGCGGGCGTGGGCCTCGGGGTCGAGGTCCCAGACGGGGACGAGCAGGCCGTGCGCCCGGAACGAACCCGCGTACCGCGAACCCTCGCCGAGGCCGAGCTCGCCGGCCGCGGACAGCCGGGCGAGGGCCTGGAGCAGCCGGTTTTCCGGCTCCGGCCGGACCCAGCGCAGGTGCGCCTTCTCGCCGGCGAGGACCCAGTAGGCGCCCGAGCCGAGCCGTTCGGTGGGCATGATCGCGGCGTTCGCGCGCTCGAGCGACACGGCGACGTCCCCGGTCGCGTCCGCGTCCTCGGGCAGCCACCAGCCGAAGTCCGTGTGCAGCGTGACGTCGAGTTCGGCACCCGGCGCCAGCAGGTCCTGCAGCCGCGCGTGCTCGTCGGCCGAGGGCGGGGTGGTGGTGTCCGGCACGCCGAGGACGTCACCCTCCTTGGCGTCCAGCAGCCACTTCAGCGACCGGCCGAGGTCCCGGCTGATGTCGGACGAGCGGGTCTGCACCTGCAGGCCGAGGTAGCGCCGGCCGTCCGAGCGGACGAACGCGGCCGCCGCCATAGGCAGCACGGTCCCGAGGGTGACGTCACCACCGTCGGCGAGGGTGAGCTGGGCCGTCGCGGACGGCACGAACTCGCGCAGCGCGATCAGCTCGGGCTCCGCCGCCAGCCCTTCGAACGGCTGGCCGACGAAGACGTCGCGCACCTTCGGCTTGCGGTCCGACGCCTGCTTGGGACCCTTCTTGCGCGCGCCCTTGCCCACTGCTGCCTCCTCTGGCTCGGCTTCAGACGCTATCGAAGGGTTAGTCTCGCGACGTGTTCGACCCCCGCGATCCCGCCTTCCTCGAAGACCCGTACCCGGCGTTCGCTTCGCTGCGCGCACAGGGCGAAGTCCATTTCCACGACGGGCTCGGCCTCGCCATCGCGGTGTCACACGCCGCGTCATCGGCCGTGCTGCGCCACCGCGGCCTGGGCCGGATCTGGCAGGACGCCCAGCCGCTCGAGCGGTTCGCCTCGTTCAACCTGCTGCACCGCAACTCGCTCCTGGAGAACGAGCCGCCGGCCCACACACGGCTCCGGCGCCTGATCGCGGGCGCGTTCGGCCGCGGCCACGTGCAACGGCTGCGTCCGATGGTCGCCGAGCTCGCCGCCCGCATGGTCGACGACCTCGCCGCCGCCATCGCCGCCGACGGCAGCGCGGACCTGCTGGAGCACCTCGCCCAGCCGCTGCCGGTCGCGGTGATCGCCGAGCTGCTGGGCGTCCCCGGCACCGACGGGCCGCGGATGGTCCAGCTGTCCAACGCCATCGTGAAGATGTACGAGTACGACCTCCCTCCGGAGGGGCGAGACGCGGCCGAGCGAGCCGCGGCCGAGTTCGTCTCGTACATCCGTTCGGTGGCTTCGGCCCGCGCGCACGCTTTGGGCGACGACATCATCAGCGACCTGTTGCGCAGCGAACTGACGCCCGACGAGCTGGTGGCGACCGCGGTACTGCTGCTGATGGCCGGCCACGAGGCGACGGTCAACGTGCTCGGCAACGGCATCACGGCCCTGCTCACGCACCGGGACCAGTGGGAGCGCCTGCTGGCCTCACCTGCCCTTCTGGATTCGTGCGTCGAGGAGCTGATCCGGTTCGACGCGCCCCTGCAGCTGTTCGAGCGGACGGCGACGGAGGACGTGTCGATCGGCGGATATGTCGTGTCCCGCGGCGAGAAGATCGGCGCGCTGCTGGGTGCCGCGGCCCGCGACCCGGCGGTGTTCGACGCGCCGGACCGCCTGGACATCGGCCGGACGCCGAACGCCCATCTCGGGTTCGGCCTCGGCATCCACTACTGCGTGGGTGCTCCTCTCGCCCGGGTGGAAATCGCCGCCGCGCTGAGTGCGCTGGCGGAGAAACTGCCGGGGTTGCGGTTGGCCGGGACGCCGCCGCGTCGGCCGGAGTTCGTGATCCGCGGGTTGCGGGAGCTTCGGGTCACCGCGTGACGGGGCCGGCCCTGGCTCGCGCGTGATCCCGGATCTCGCGTGATTGAAGGCGGAAGTCGCGTGACTGAAGCCGGAACTCGCGTGATCCGCGGCGGATCTCGCGTGTCTCGAGGGGCATCACGCGTGATTGGGGAGGCATCTCGCGTGTCTGGAGGGGCATTACGCGTGGCTGGAGGGGCATTACGGGTGGCTGGGGGACGAAGCGGGGGTTCATGGGGTTACTCCGGTGAAGAGGTCGGTTTCCAGCGGGAGGGTGGGGGCCGGGTGGGCGAGGTGGTAGTCCTCGTGGGGCCAGGCGGCGCGTTCGATTTCTCGTGAGTGGGCGAAAAAGGGGTGGGCCGGGTCTACCTGGGTCTCGTGGGCGAGGAGGGCTCGGTCTCGGGTGGCGAAGTGGGCCTCGCAGCGGATTTTCGTGGTGACCGGGAATTTGTCCGGTGGGAGCTCGCTCAGGACCTCGGACATGGCGGACTCCAGGCCCGCGGCCAGGGTGGCGTCGTGGATCGCCTGGAACCAGGCGCGGCTCAAGGTTGCTTGGTAGTACAGCTTCTGGGGGCGCCACGGCGCGCCGGAGCCGGGATAGCGGGCCGGGTCGGCGGCCGCGGTGAAGGCCTCGACCGTGACCTCGTGGGTGCGGACGTGGTCCGGGTGCGGGTAGCCGCCCGTTTCGTCGTACGTGATCACCACGTGCGGGCGGAACTCGCGGATCAGTGCGACCAGGGGCGCCGCCGCCTCGGGCAGTGGCAGGGCCGCGAAGCAGCCCTCGGGCAACGGCTCGCCCGGGCGGGGCAGGCCGGAGTCGACCAGGCCGAGGAAGCGCTGGCGGACACCCAGGATCTCGGCGGCCGCGGCCATCTCTCGGCGGCGGATCGCCGGGAGGTCCGCCCACGTCTCGGCCGTGTCGAGGGCCGGGTTCAGGACGTCGCCGCGTTCGCCGCCCGTGCAGGTGGCGACCAGGACGTCGACGCCTTCGGACGCGTAACGCGCCAAGGTGGCCGCGCCCTTGCTCGACTCGTCGTCGGGATGGGCGTGGACGCTCAGCAGGCGGTAAGGCCTCGGGAAATCGACACCTTCGGACGCTGTCATGGGAACCCCCTCGGTTGACTAGGTCGAACCTCAGATTAGGTCGGACCTACTCAGTGGGTCAAGCACAATCTTGGGTCCGACCCAGTAGAGTGACGCCATGAGTGAGGGACTGCGGGATCGGAAGAAGCACGAGACCAGGAGAACCATCTCCGACGTGGCCACCCGGCTGTTCATCCGCAACGGCTTCGAGGACGTGACGATCGCGGACATCGCCGCCGAGGCGCGGGTCGCCAAGATGACCGTGACGAACCACTTCCCCCGCAAGGAAGACCTCGTCTTCGACATCCGTGCCGACTTCGTGTCCTGGCCCGCCGCCCTGATCCGCGACAGCGTCTTCCACGACACGCGCGAGCTCTACTTCGAAGCGCTGGGCGCCGAACACGCGCTGGTCGGCTTCTCCGGCCCCGGCTTCGTGCGGGTGATCAAGGAGAGCCCGATCCTGACGAACGCCCTGCACGAGATGCACCGCGAGCGCGAGGCGGCGCTCGCCGACCTGCTCATCCGGCGCCACCCCGAAGAAGACCTCGCGCCCACGCTCGCCGCGGCGCACCTCGCCACCGTCCTGCGCGTGCTCTTCCAGGAGGTCTTCGACCGGACGCTCGAGAACGAAAAAGCGATCGTCGGCGAGCTCTGGCCGATCGCGGAACAGGCCTTCGACCAGCTCGAGCCGGTCTTCGGCCGCTACTAGCGCGCGGCGCCGGCCGGCCGCGAAGCCCGCAGCTCCGGCTCGGGCGCACCCCGGACCTTCAGCACGCGCATCTCGCGCACCGCAAGGGCTTCCGACGGCGCCAGCAGAGCGGAGAACCGCCGCACCACCAGGGCCGTCAGCACCGCCAGCCCGGCCGCGGACAGGTCGGTCAGCGCGACCAGGACGACGCTGTCGGCCATCGACTGCACGTCGTCGCGGAAGCGCCAGCCGATCGACACGCCGAGCAGGATCCAGTTCAGCAGCCAGGCGCCCCACCAGCCGAGCACCTGGCGCGACGGCTTCGGCCGGGCGTCCCGCGAGCGGCCCAGCACCGCGTGTTCCAGCTCGCCGACGACCGACAGCGCCAGCGGCAGGCTCGCCACCGGCACGAGGACACCGACCAGCACCTGCCACACCGGCCGCGGCGGGGCGTCGCCGGACACGTCCGCCGCCGCTTGGCGCGCGACCAGCAGCCACCAGAGCGAAAGCCCGGCGGGCAGCAGCGCGAGGATCGCGGCGAGCAGGCCGGCGGTGAGCACGAAGCCGTCGGAGAACGCCACCACCGAGCGGGACAGCGCGGATTCGCGGCCTTGGACGAGCAGCACGTACCGCCAGATTTCCGCGCCGGCGGCGGCCGCGGCGAGCACCGCGTACGCGAAGAGGACGACGACCACGCTGCGGCTGAGCACCGGCACCCGGTCGATCGGGCGGATCTCGTCGGACGCCGTGCCGGGCACCGACGTCGGGCGTCGCCAGACCAGGTTCGGGAACCCCCAGCGCGGCGGCACCGGGTACGACGGCGGGCCGAGGTACGGCTCGGGCGTGACGACGCGGCGGCGCGGCCACGCACCGGGCGGCGGGGTCGCCACCCAGCGCAGCTTCGGCCGGTGCCCGGGGCGACGGTGGTAGGGGTACGGCTCCGGCTGGGCGGCCAGCGTCCGGCCCTGCAGCTGCTGGGCGGACGGCGGCGGCGCCTGACGCGGCCAGTACCCGGGCGGGTACGGCTGCCCGGCGGGAGGCTGCCCCGGGTGCAAGGCTAGATCACTTCGGGTTCGATGCCGGGGTGCTCGCCGACCATCGGACGGCCTTCGCGCTGCCACGCGCCCATGCCGCCGGCGACGTTCACCGCGTCCCAGCCGCTCTGGTTCAGCCAGGCCGCCGCCCGCGCGGACCGGCCGCCGCTGCGGCAGATCACGTGGATCGGCTGGTCGTCGGGCAGGTCGGCCAGTTCACCGACGCGGGCGGGCAGCTCCCCCATCGGGATGTGCACCGCGCCGGGCGCGTGGCCGGCGGCCCACTCGTCGTCTTCGCGGACGTCGAGCAGCACGAGGCCGTCCTTGGGCAGGTCGCGGACCTCGGCGGTCGGCAGTTCAGCAGGGCTCACCACGATTCCCATGCTGCCATGCGGAGGCGTTGCCCGCGCGTGAGGTAGCGGATCACGGGCGCGGTTCGGGGCACCTCGCGTGATTGGAGGGTCGACACGCGTGATTGGAGGGTCGACTCGCGTGATTTGAAGGGTCGACACGCGTGATTGGAGGGTCGACACGGGTTACTTGCGGTGGCGGCCGCGGCCGGCGACGCGGGTTTTCTCCTCGGCCTGGCCGAACCGGGCGACGGCCCGGTCGCGCATGAAGCCGAGCGGGTCGGGGGCGTGCAGGCGCAGCATGATGTCGTGGACGTGCTCCGGGCGGCCGTAGCCGGTGACGCGGCTGACCAGGTACGTCGTCACGAAGGAGGCCGGGACGGTGATCAGGGCCGGCTGGGTGACGAACCAGGGCGCCCAGCCGCCGGTGTAGCCGCTCACGACGTTGACCACCAGCGCGGCCAGCACCAGGCCGCCGCCGACGAACATCCCGGCCAGCGCGCCCGGCCAGGACAGCTTGCGCCACCAGATGCCCAGCACCAGCAGCGGGCTGAAGGTCGACGCGGCAAGCGCGAACGTCAGCCCGATCGACAGCGAGATGTCCTCCGGCCGCAGCACGACCGCCAGCGCGATCGGGCACAGCGCGACCAGCGCGGCCGCGACGCGGAAGTCCCGCACCCGGCCGGGCAGCAGGTCGGTCGACACGACACCGGCAACACTCACCAGCAGCCCGGACGTGCTGGACAGGAACGCCGAGAAGGCACCGGCCGCGGTGACCGCGCCGAGGATCTGGCCACCGAGGCCGGGCAGGATCGCCGAGGGCAGCTGCAGGATCGCCGCGTCCGCCTTGCCGGTCACCAGCAGTTCGGGGACGTACATCCGCGACAGCGCGCCCAGCAGCGTCGGGAACAGGTAGAACAGGCCCAGCAGCAGCAGGACGTGCACGGTCGTGCGGCGCGCGGCCTTGCCGTCGGGGTTGGTGTAGAAGCGGACCAGCACGTGCGGCAGGCCCATGGTGCCGAGGAAGGTCGCGAACATCAGCGAGTACGTCTGGAGCAGGTCGGTGAGGCTGCCCGAGCCCGGGTGCAGCCAGTCCGCGTTGTCCGCGACGGAGTCGCTGACCACCGGGACCGGCGTGCCGGCCATGAACTTCAGCTTGGTGCCTTCGGAGACCGTGTGCGGCGCCAGCGGTGTCCAGTGCGTCGGCCCGGCGGCCGGGCCGTTGTCGGTGCGGCCGTAGGCGTAGAGGTAGGTGTCCGAGGTGACGTGCAGCGTGACGTCGGTCTGCACGTCGACCGTGGTGTCGCTGACGAACACCGGCGGCGCGGGCGCGCCGAGCGGCCGGAACCCGTCCGGGCTGCCGCCGGTGAAGAACACCATGCAGAGCACGAACGCGGGCACCGAGATGGCGAACAGCTTGATCCAGTACTGCAGCGCCTGCACCACGGTGATCGCCCGCATGCCGCCGGAGATCACGTTGAACGCCACGAGGACCATGACCGCGATGGCGCCCGCCCACACCGGCACCGGGAGGATCGTCGCCAGCGTCAGCCCGGCGCCCTGCAGCTGCGGGACCATGTAGAGAACGCCGATGAACACGACGAACGCCGTCGAGAACCGGCGCAGGCCCTGCGAACCGAGCCGCATTTCGACGAAGTCGGGCAGCGTGTAGGCCCCGGACCGGCGCAGCGGCGCCGCCACGAACAGCATCAGCGCGAGGTACCCCGCGGTGAACCCGATCGGGAACCACAACGCGTCGGCGCCGTCCTTCAGCACGATTCCGGCGATACCGAGGAACGAGGCCGCGGACAGGTACTCACCGGAGATGGCGGCGGCGTTGCGGCGGGACCGCACGGTGCGCCGCGCGACCAGGAAGTCGTGCGTGCTCGTCGCCGACCGCGAGGAGCGGTGACCGAGGTAGGGCGTCACCACGGCGACCAGCACGATGCCGGTCAAGGCCCACGGGTTCAACTGCACGGGGGAATCCTCGCACGACTCGGTGCGAAACTAGTTTTCGATCATGTCCACGAACGCGCGTTCGTTGCGCTCGGCGAGCCGGTTGTACCAGATCCCGACGCCGAACAGGAACGGGAACGGCAGCACGCCGAGAATCAGCCAGGCCACCGGGATGCCGAGCAGGCTGGCCCGGGAGAACCCGGGCACCAGGTAGAACAGCACGGGCAGCGAGCCGAAGACGCCGACGACGAGCAGCGCGAGCAGCAACGCCGTCCGCAGCTGCACCTTCACCAGGTGGTCGCGGACGAGCAGCTTCCCCCAGCTGGTCTGCTCCTCCAGCTCGACCCGGGCGCGCAGGGTGCCGGCACCGCGACGCGGGTCGTTGAGGATCACCCGCTCGCGCTTGGGTTTCGCGTGGTGTTCCGGCTTCGGCGGCGGCTCGTTCTCCGGTGCCGGCGGCAGGGATTCGACGACGGCCCGGTCGGCCGGCTGCGGCAGCGGCCGCTGCCGGGCGCGCCTGCCGAGGGTCGGGTCCGGTTCGCGGACGCCGTTCGCGCGGCGCTCGTAGAAGTCGTCGGTCATGGCCGGTCCCGGGCTCAGCCGTTCCGGCCCGAACCGACCAGCCGGTCCTTCAGCGCGCGGGTGTGCCGCCGGCTCACCGGCAGCACCTTCTCCTCGTTGCCGATGACGACCTGGTAGCCGCCCTGGCCCATGCGCAGCTCGGTGATCAGCGGCAGGGCGACCAGGAACGACCGGTGGATGCGGACGAACCCGGCCTTCTCCCAGCGTTCTTCGAGCTGGGCCAGCGGGATGCGGACGAGGTGGCTGCCTTCGGTGGTGAACAGCCGCGCGTAGTCGCCCTGCGCCTCGACCCAGCGGACCGAGGACCGCGGGATGAGCTTGGTGGTGCCGGCCAGCTCGACCGGGATGACCTCGTCGTCGTTCTTGACCGGCTCGCCGCCCAGCGCGCCGGGCGGGGGCGCCGCGGCGGCGGCCAGCTTCTCCAGCACGCGCGTGATCGCGCGGTCGAGGCGATCCTGCTGGTACGGCTTGAGCACGTAGTCGAGGGCGCCGAGGTCGAACGCGTTGACCGCTTCCTCGGCGTGCCCGGTGACGAACACCAGCGCGGGCGAAGGCCGCAGTGCGGCGAACACGCGCGACATCTCCATGCCGGACAGCCCGGGCATGTCGATGTCCGCGAAGACGGCGTCGACGATCGGCAGGCCGCGGTCCTTGCGCTCGCGCAGCCGCGGGTCGTCGGTGGACAGCAACCGCAGCGCCTCGGAGGCGTCGATCGCCGGGAACACCTTCGCCACGTGCGGGCTGTTGCGCAGGCAGTGGACGAGTTCGTCAAGACCGTTCGGCTCGTCGTCCACGGCCAGGACCACGAGCTTCCGGGTGTCATCGTGAGCACTCACAGTGAAACGCATCCTGCCCATAGCCGAGTGCAATGTCCAGCCCCCGTCCGCCTGATGTGAGAGGCTTATTCTGGTTAGGCCGCCGCGCCCCGCCCACACACTGCAAGGTCAGCGCGAAGTCATGCGGCGGCCGACGGCTGAATAAGCCTCTGGGGAGACCCGCGGCCGGAGCCGCGGGCCCCCGCTCTCAATGCACGAAGGTGAACCAGTTCAGGTTCACGAAATCGGCAGGCTGACCGCTCGTGAACGTCAGATACACGTTGTGCACGCCGGTCACCGCGCTGATGTTCGCCGGGACGGTCCGCCAGCTCTGCCAGCCGCCGGTGTTCCCCACCGCGAAGCTGCCGATGGGCGCGTTGGACCGGCTGTCGAGCCGCACCTCGACCAGCCCGCTGACGCCGGCCGCCGCGCCGGACGCGACGCGGGCCTGGAAGTTCGTCGCCGCGCTGCTGCCGAAGTCGACGTTCGGGTAGAGGGCCCAGTCACCGTTGGCCACCGCCCCGATGTCCTGGCCACCGCCGGTGTCGGAGGTGGCCTCGGTGATCACCCCGGACTGCTGGCCGAACGACTCGGCCTGGATGGTGCTGTAGGCGCTGCTGCCACCGGAGGGCGGCGTGGACGTGGTGGGCGGGGTCGTCGTGCCGCCACCGCCGCCGCGGGTGGTCACCGTGACGTAGTCGACGACCATCGGGTGGCCGGGCACGATCCCCGGCCCCGGCGTGGTGGTGCCGGAGTTGTTGTTCGGGAACGCGCCGCCGATCGCCACGTTCAGCAGCACGAAGTAGCCCTGGTGGGTGGTCATGTTCGCCCACGTCGTCGCGTCGAGCTGGTTCTGGCTCACGGAGTGGAACTGCTGCCCGTCGACGAACCAGCGCAGGACCTGCGGGCTGGTGCTCGCGTCCCATTCGAAGCGGTAGGTGTGGAAGGCCGACTGGCAGCTGCTGCCGGGGCAGGCCCGGTTGTTCGGCAGGCCGGTGGTCTCGTTGCACGGGCCGCCCGGGTTGACGCCGCAGTGCAGGACGCCCCAGACGGAGTTGATCCCGTTGACGTTCTCCATGATGTCGAACTCGCCGATGGCGGGCCAGTTCCACCAGTTGCCGCGGTAGGGGCCGCCCAGCGCCCAGAACGCGGGCCAGTAGCCGAGCGCGGCCGCGCCGGTGACGTTCGGCATCTGGATCCGGCTTTCGATCCGCATGACCCCGCCGGCCGGGGGCTTGAAGTCGGCGCGCTGGGTTTCGATGCGGGCCGACGTCCAGTTGCCCGCGCCGTCGCGCAACGGCGTGATGCGGAGGTTGCCGGCGCCGTCTTGGGACACGTTGCCGCTGTTGGCCGTGTAGTTCTGGATCTCGCCGGTGCCCCAGTTGGCGGGGCCGCCCGGGTAGCTGTGGCCGGTGTCGATGATCCAGTTCGCGCTTGACGGGAGCGAGCCGGAGCCGCCGGTGAAGTCGTCGGCGAAGACGGTGGTCCAGCCCGATTCGGGCGGCGGGATGGATGCCGCGGCGGGAAGGGTGAGGGGGACGGCGATGAGTGCGGCGCCGAGGACCGCGCCGAGAGCGAGTCTGCGGGAGTGGGGCATCGGGTACGACCTCCTTGTCGACCGGATTTGTTGCCGTTCACAACAAAGCCCGTCGACAAGGAGACCTGACGACCTGCGGCGATTCCAGGGGCGTTACAGCTGTCGGGTGATCCAGGTCACAAACACTGCCCGGAAGTACTCGAACCGGACATCCGCCTCAGAGGCCGAAGCGGGACCAAGCTGCCTTCTGGGTCACCGCGTCCAGCACCGCCGACGCGGCCGCCGGCGCGCCGATGCCCAGCCGGGCGAGCAGGGGCTTCTTCGGCTCGGCCACGGAGATCTCCGCGTCCGGGTAGCGCTCGGTGATGATCTGGCGGAGGCTGCCGAGGCCGTCGGCCAGCCCCAGCTCGACCGCCTTGGCACCCAGCCAGACGTCGCCGGTGAACAGGTCCTCCGAGTCCGTCAGGCGGTCGCCGCGGCGCTCCTTGACCCAGTTCACGAACAGCTCGTGGAGCTGGCTGTGCATCTTCTTCAGCCACTCGACGTCTTCGGGCTTCTCCGGCGAGAACGGGTCCAGGCGCGACTTGTTCGCGCCCGCCGTGTGCAGCCGGCGCTCGATGCCGAAGCGCTCCAGGAGCCCGGTGAACCCGAAGCCGCCGCTGATCACGCCGATCGAGCCGACCATCGACGTCCGGTGGGCGTAGATCTCGTCGGCCGCGCAGGCCAGCCAGTAGCCGCCCGAGGCGGCGACGTCCTCGCAGAACGCCAGCACCGGCACGTTCTTCTCGTCGGCCAGCTGGCGGATGCGCTCGGCGACCAGGCCGGACTGCGTCGGGGCGCCACCGGGCGAGTTGATCAGCAACGCGACCGCCTTCAGCCGCTCGTGGCCGAACGCCCTGGTCAGCGCCGATTCGATGGCGGCCAGGTTGATCGCGCCCCTGGCCAGCGGTGACGGCGACGGCGTGATCACCCCGTGCAGCTTCACCACGGCCACGACGTCCTTGCGCTCGACCCGGTCGGCGAGCACCGGGATCCGCGAAGCCAGTTTGTCCGTAACGCTCATGAATCCAGGCTAGCCGGATTTTTCGGGGGTCCGGGTGGCGAAGCCCCCGGCCCGGGGCGAAGCCCCGGATGCCACCGGATTCAGCCCATGGGGAGGATGCCCGACCGCGTGCCGTTGACGCCGTTCACCTCGGCGCCGTTGACCTGGGCGGGGCCGCCCTGGGCCGGGACGTCGGCCTCGGCGTCCGAGCTGTAGTCGGGCATGTTCGGCCGGACGCCCGGGACGAACTTCGGCACCCGCAGCGTCACCTTCATGCCGGCGCCGGGCGCGGTCTCGACCATCACCGCGTAGTCGCTGCCGAACACCTGCTGCATGCGCTGGTTGATGTTGCCGAGCCCGACGTGCGCGCCGGTGCGGTGGGCGCTCTTGAGGTCGTTGAGCCGCCGCGGGTCCATGCCGATGCCGTCGTCCTCGACGCTGATCATCGCCTCGGTGCCGTAGTCCTGCGCGATCACCGTGACGCAGCCGCCGCTGGGCTTGCTGGCCAGCCCGTGCTTGACCGCGTTCTCCACCAGCGGCTGGATGATCAGGAACGGCACGACGACGCTGAGCACCTCGGGCGCGATCTTCATCCGCACCTCGAGCCGGCCGCCGAAGCGGGCGTTCTCGATGGTCAGGTAGCGGTCGATGTTGCGCAGTTCCTCGGCGAGCGAGGTGAACATGCCCGACGTCCGGAACGAGTAGCGCGTGAAGTCGGCGAAGTCCTGAAGCAGCTCTCGCGCCTCTTCGGGGTCCGTGCGGATCAGCGCGGAGATCGTGTTCAGCGCGTTGTAGACGAAGTGCGGCGAGATCTGCGCCCGCAGCGCCTTGATCTCGGCCTGCTGGAGCTGGTGCTTGGACTCGTCGAGCCGGGCCAGCTCGAACTGGGTGCAGACGAACTGGGCGACGGCGTCGGCCATCTGCACCAGCCGGCCGCGGGTCCGGCCGACGACGATCAGCGCCGCCTCCGTCTCGCCCTCCACCAGCAGCGGCACGATGACCGCGGTCTTCATCCGGCAGGTGCCGCGGTGGTTGCACGGCATCCGGTCGTGCGCGACGACCTCGCGGCGGTGCTTGCGGATCGCCGCCCCGATCGCGTCGACGAGGTCGACGTAGTGCTCGTTCGCTTCGCCGTCCCAGGACAGCAGCGTGCCTTCGCTGTCGGTGATGCCGACGGCGACGCAGTCGAGCATCTGCAGCAGCTGGGTGGTGATCTTGTCCGCGGCGTCCTCGTCCAGGCCGGAGCGCAGGTTCGGCGCGGCCTTCGACATCCGGTGCACCGCCTGCAGCATGGCGTCTTCGACATCGCTGCCCGGTTTGCGTAGTTTCACGACAAGGACGATCACCACGACGCCGAGCAGCGCCACAAGACCCCACGGGACGATCTGCGCAAGCGGGAACCCGGACACGGCGTCCATGCTCTGCGCTCGAACGACCGGGTGCAAGGCCTGATCCCACTTTCTGTCCAACTGCGATGACCGAGGGTAGAGGAGACCCTACCGAGCGTCCGGAAGCCGCTACTTCAGCAGCCTGGACATCCGCCGGTCGGCGAGCGGCTTGCCGCCGGTCTGGCAGGTCGGGCAGTACTGGAACGACTTGTCGGCGAAAGATATTTCGCGGATCGTGTCGCCGCAGACCGGGCACGGCAGCCCGGTGCGCGCGTGCACCCGCAGCCCCGACCGCTTCTCCCCCTTCAGCCGGGCCGCCTTCTGCCCCACCGACCGCTCGACGGCGTCGGTCTCGATCTCGCGGATCGCCTCGGCGAGGGTTTCCAGGGCGCCTTCGCCGAGCTTGCCGATCGTGGCGTACGGCGAGAGCTTCGCGCGGTGCATGATCTCGTCGGAGTAGGCGTTGCCGATCCCGGCGATCAGCGACTGGTCGGTGAGCGCCCACTTCAGCCGGGTGCCCTTGCCGGCGAACAGCTCCCGCAGCTGAGCGGCGTCGACGGCGAGCGCGTCCGGGCCCAGCCGCGCCACGCTCGCGATCTCCTGGGGGTCCTTCACGATCCACACCGCGAGGCCCTTCTTCGTGCCCGCTTCGGTGAGGTCGAAGCCCGGCCCGGTCGCGGACTCCAGGTGCACCCGCAGCGAGATCGGGCCCTTCCCCGGCCTCAACGGCGCGGCGGCGAGGCCGTCGGACCAGCGCAGCCAGCCCGCGCGGGCCAGGTGCACGACCAGGTGCAGGTCACCGGCCACGACGTCGAGGTGCTTGCCGTGCCGGGTCGCGCCGGTGATCTCGCGGCCGTGCAGTTCGGTGTACGGCGGCGTCGCCGTCTTCAGCACGCTCAGCGATGCGACATCGATGCGGAAGATCGTCCGGCCCACGGCGTTCTCGCGCAGGTGGTGAGCCAGTGCTTCGACCTCGGGTAGCTCGGGCATGGCTCCAGTGTCCTACTCGACCGGGTGAAGCGGCCCGTCGAAGTCCGGCAGCGAGTGGCGCTGGATGGTCTTGGAGATCTTCTTGACCTCGCCCTGCACGGTGAACATGCCGCGGATGGTGCCGACCCAGCGCTCGGACGGCCGGTCACCGGTCACGTCCCCCTCGGTCTCCGCGACCACGGTCCACGGGCGGCGCAGGATCCACCGCAGCGGGAAGAACAGCACCACGAGCAGTAGCGCCAGCAGCACCCACGCGGGGACGTTGACCTGGTCCGGCGTCCACACGATGAGGATCACGGCCAGCAGCGTGGTGACGACGATCATCGCGATCCCGGGCCCGTAGCTGCCCGCGACGTCGTGCTCGAAGTCGTCGGCCGTCGCCGGAGCGCGCCATTCCATCTGGGCACGGACCACCCAGTCGCGGCCGTCTTCGCCGCGTACCAGCCGGTTCATTCAGTTGCCTCCCGGGGCGCCCGCAGGGTGAGCGTCCTTAACGGTACCGTGCCGCGGCTCACCCGCGCGAGGGAGGAACCGGACATCTCGCCCGCCGGAGCGGAACACCGCTGATCAAGAACCCGACGGCGGGGCCGCGGCCGGGTCGGCCGGTTCGCCCGACCCGGTGACGGACGACGCGCTGCCCGGGCAGGGCTTCCCCGACGTCGGCGTGACGGTCGTCGACGGCTCCGGTGGCGTCTCCGTGGCACCGGGCTCGTCGTCCTTCGGCGCCGGCTTCTCCGCCGCGTCCGATGACGGCACCGGCTTGCCGGGCCGGCCGGTCGGCGACAGATCGGGCCCCTTGGCCTCCTCCGGCGCGGGCTCGTAGGTGGACTCGGTCGTCATCGTCACGTCCGGCCTCGACGTGTCCAGCCGCGGCGACGTCGCCGGCTGTTCGGACGCCATGAACGTCGACGACGGGACGTCTTCGCGCGGGGCGGGCGGCGCACCGGCACCACCCACTTCGGCGACCGGGACGTCCCCGGCGTCCGGCAGTTGCGGCACCTCGTTCGCGGCGACCTGCCGCTCCCCGCCCCGCGACCGGGCCGGGACCACGACCCCGGTGCCACGGCCGTTGAGCACGCCGATGCCGATCCGCGGCTCCGGCGGCGCCTGCGGTGGCGGCTGGTGGTGCGTCTCCGACGGCGGCACCACGACGAGTTCGGGCGCCCCGCCGGGCAACCCGATGTCCTGCACCGGCCCGGACCCGAACAGCACCGGCCCGGCCGCGACCCCCACGGCACCCACCGCGGCGGTCGACGCCAGCGCCAGCCCGATCTTCACCTTCGACCCGACCAGCACGCCCTTCACCGTCGCGCCCAGCCCGGCCAGCACCCCGCTGCCGCCCAGCGAAGCGGCGGCCGGCACCAGCAGCACCAGCACCCCGGCGTGCGCCCGCAGCGACGAACAGACGTCCCGCAGCTCGTCCTGCGTCGCCCGGCACGACGAGCAGCCGTGCAGGTGCGCCTTGATCCGCTCGGCCTCGGCTCCGGTGACGCTGCCCGCGGTGAACCCGCCGAGCTTTTCGACGACCGCCCGGCACGAGTCCGGCCCGCGGCTCACCGAAAGGTGCGCCTGCAGGTACGCCGCCCGCAGCCCCTGCCGGGCCCGGCGGGCCAGCGCGGCGGTCGCGTTCGCGCTCAACCCGAAGTGGGGAGCCACCATCGCGGGCTGCTCACCCTCGACCTCGGTCTGCCACAGCACCGTCCGCCACCGCTCCGGCAGGCTGGTGAACGCCGTCGTGATCAGCGAATGCTCCGCGGTGCGGGCGTGCGTGTCCGCACCCGCGCCGGCCCGGAAAGTCAGCTCGTCGTCGGACACCGGGACGTCCCGGCGCGCACCGTGCCACTCCCACGACACCCGGCGGGCGACGGTCAGGAGGTAGGCGCGGACGTAGTCACGGGGACCGGCACCCCGGCGGAGGGCCTGCAACACGCGGAAGAACGTCTCCGCGGTGATGTCCTCGGCCTCGGACCGATCGGCGGCCAGGCTCTGCGCGAGCCGGCGGACCGCGGCGGCGTGCAGCTCGAACAGCTCCCCGAACGCGGCGTCCTCGCCGTTGCGAAGCCGTTGCAGCAGTGCCTGCTCGTCGGATTCCGAGGCCGCTGGTGGCGGCACCGTGCCCAGCTCGGTCATCCGGCCCGGCACCTCCTCCCCGAAGGTCTCCCCATTCGGTCGAATGGAGACACCATACGGAGGGAATCAGCCGTCGTCACCCCTTGTACGCCAGCTGTGACACCGAAGCACCGGTCCGGAGACGGGGGACCCCGGTGACAGACCCCTCACGCGGAGGGTATAGAGTTTCCCCCATCAGCAAGACAACGCGGATGTAGCGCAGCTGGTAGCGCATCACCTTGCCAAGGTGAGGGTCGCGGGTTCGAATCCCGTCATCCGCTCAGGATCAGGAGCCGCGGTCCGGTAACACCGGACCGCGGCTCTTTTGTCATTTCACCCCATGGGCTGAGCCGCCCGGCGCCTTTGCCAGGGCTGGGGGGACTCAGAGCTCGTAGGTGTCGAGGATGGTGGGGGCCACCGGGGTGAGGTGGGGGTCCTCGCGCTCGGTCACCTGGCCGCGGGCCATCCGGTAGACGCGGAAGTTGTTGTCGTTCTCCGTGTCCTGGTCGTCCCAGGTGAACAGCAGGCCGTAGGAACCCGGGGCCAATTCGCCCGCACGGGTGAACAGCGTCAGGAGTTCGTCGGCCTGGGCGCCGTGTTTGTCGAACCCTCCGAAGTGGAGCATGGGGATCCCCGCGCTCCAGCGGAGGTCGACCAGGTCGAACTCGGCCGCGTCGCGGATCGCGCGGTGCACGCGGTCGACCAGGCGCTCCAGGAGCGCCGCGTCGTCATCGCCGCTCGCGGTCGCCTGGATGGTCACCCAGCCGTGATATTCGAACACCCGCAGAACGGTAGCAAGAGATCAACCCGCGGTTCAGCGGGCTAGCGCCGACGGCTTTCCGTCACGGCGCAGCACGTTCGAGAGCACCCCTTCGCCCAGCCGCTCGAACGCGGGCACCAGCTTCTCGCCGAACACGCACAGCGTCCGCTCCCACGGGTGGCCGAGCGTGCCGAAGGAGAAGTCCGAGGCCAGAAACAGGTGGTAGTCCGCGCGCGGGAACACCGGCACCGGCCACCGGGCGCTCCCGGACATCAGGTGCGGGCGGACGCGGTAGGACTGGTGCTGCCAGTGCAGCGCCCACATCCAGTCGTCCGGGCCGCAGACCTCGCGGAACGCGGCCAGCGCGATCGTCCCGACCTGGTGCTCCTCGACCGCGTACGGGCCCAGCCGGAACTCCGCCGAGGCACGATCCAGGTTCCCGGGCGAAAGGTCCCAGGTCAGCGACGGCGCCGGCTCACGGAAGCCCGGCCAGGCGTGCGCGTAGGTGCTCGGCCAGAACGCCAGCTTGTCGTACACCCAGTACCAGGCGGGCTCGTCGACGACGCGGGAGACGGCTTCCCAGGCAGCATTCACGGTTGAGACCTCGAGTCGGCCAGGCGCGGAAGAACACGCGAAAGCTTCGTGTTCGGCCTCCGGTTTGTCCAGTCCCCGTTCGCCCGTCGCGAGCTGTGTCACTCATCCGGGTGGGTTCTGCCAAGTTGTCACCATGAGGATCCTCTTCGTCCACGGCGCCTTCGTCCGCGACGGCGCCTGGTGGTGGCAGCCGACGGCCGACGTGCTCGCCCGGTACGGCCTGCGCAGCTCAGCCGCGGTGCTGCCGAGCTGCGAGGCCGAGCCGCGCGGTGACCTGCACGCCGACGCCGAGGCCGTGCGCGCCCTGCTCGACGCCTCCGACGAGCCCGCGCTGCTGGTCGGTCACTCGTACGGCGGCATGGTGATCACCACAGCCGGCGACCACCCCGCGGTCCGGCGGCTCGTCTACGTGACGTCGTTCCTGCCGGACGCCGGCGAGGCACTCGCGGACTTCGGGACCGGCGAGCCGCCGCCGTGGCACGTCAGCCACGGCGACGGCACCGCGAGCGTCCGGGAAGACCTCGTCCGGCCGCTGTTCGCCCAGGACTTCGACGACACGACCTACGCCGCGGCCGCCGCCCGCCTCACCGCCCAGAACGAGGCGGTGTTCGGCCAGCCGGCGCCCCGGGCGGCGTGGCGGACGGTCCCGTCGACCTACGTCGTCTGCGGTGACGACCGCGCGACACCGCCGGAAACCCAGCGAGCCCAGGCGGCACGCGCCACCGACGTCGTCGAACTGCCGGTGGCGCACCACCCCTTCGTCACCCGGCCGGACCTCGTGGCCGAGGTGCTGCTCAGGCCGCGTCCCAGAGGGTGAGGAACGCCGAGGCCTCGCTGCGGGCCCACGGCCGCATCCGCGCCCGGTCACGCGCCGAGAGCTGGTACTCCTTCCCCCGGCGGACGTCGATCACCAGTGCCTCGCCGCCGGGCAGGATGTCCGGCATCGCCTCCTCCAGCACCCAGAGCGCGAGCTGCGCCGAAGCCTTCGCCAGTGGCTCCTCCTTGAAGTAGAGCCAGGTCGCGTACCGGCGGCCGTCGCTCTTGCGCAGCCCCATCTGCGGGCTGACGCCGATCTCCAGCTCCCCGATCCGGCACCGGCCGCGCCCCACCTCGACCAGCTTCGGCGACTTGCGGCCGAGGTACCGCAGCCAGCCCTCGGCGATCGCCGCGTAGTGCGGTTTCGTCCGCTCGTCGGCGGCGTTGACGAGCGCGCGCAGCGCCACCTCGTCCTGGTTCGCCGCCCGGCCGGACCGCACCGCGTTGGCCGCCCGCCGGTAGTAGTTGAACGCCGCGCGCGCCGGATCTTCGTACTGACGGCGCTGCCGCCGGACGAACGACGACCGCGACGGCCCGGAACTCGCGCTGTAGCCCACGAACGTGGACAGGGTGATGTAGGCCATGGCCCTGCCTTCCTCCATCACGCCGCCCGCGGTCGCGGACGGCATCTCCCCTGGACAACGCCAATTTTAGAACACATGTACGACAGTTTCGGGGTCCTGATGGGTGACGGCCGCACGTCCGGGGCCCTCCCCCGGCGACGATTCGGGATCGGCCACGCGGAGGACTCCCGAAACGGCGTTCCGTGCGCTACGTTGCCGATCAACCTCGAACAGCAACTTCTCAGGTCGGCCGCGCGTGCCAGACTGATGCCCCGAACGGTGGATGGGGGTCTACCCATGAGCTGGCAGGACGACCTGCGCCGGCTGGACGCGGACCTGGCGGCGGGACGCATCGAGCCCGCCGCCCACCGCAAGCAGCGCGACGAGCTGCTCGCGCAGGCGTCCGGTTCGACGGTGGCCTCGCCCGTCCCGTCGCCCCTGCGCCGCCCCGCGACCGCGTGGCAGAGCAAGAACCCCGCGGCGGCGACGGAGGCCCTGCCGGCGCAACGGCAGGAACCGCCGTCGAACCCGCAGGGCTACCAGCCGTCCCGGCCGCAGGTCCGCCCGCCGATGCCCGCGCCGCCGTGGCAGCGCACCGGGACCGGCGTGCCCGCCGTCGCCGACCACCTGACCACGGCGCCGAGCCCGGCGGACATCAACCCGACGCGGTACCTGCGCGTCGAGGGCCCGCTGCCGGACCGCCCCCAGCTCAGCCGCTTCCCCCCGACGCACCCACGCGGGGAGCAGGCGCCGCCCAGGCCGGAGGAGGGGTCGCCGGACGAGCCGGGCAAGCACCGCTGGGACGAGTCGGCGGGCGGCCGCCGCCGCCGGGTCCGGCTCTTCCTCGGCCTCGGTGTGCTCCTGGTCCTGGCGATGATCGCCGGCGGGATCGCGTGGCTCGGCTCCGGTTCCGGCTCGGACCAGGCGGCCGCACCCTCGGGCGCCTCGCCGTCCGCCCCCGACGCCGTGCGCACCCCGTCGCTGGACGAGCGGGTGCCGCAGATGCCCGGCAAGCAGAACCCGAACAACTCGACGATGTCCGTGGCCAAGGGCCTGGAGCTGGGGCTCTACCCGGCATCGACCGCGGACCTGCTGAGCGCCAACGGGGCGAGCAAGGTGATCTACCGCGGCGCCGCCGACGGCGATGTCTCGTACCTGGTCATCGTGGTGCCGACGGGCAGCCCGGCCAACGCGCAGGCCGTCGTCGAGAAGCTCTACCAGGACGCGCTGGCGGGCGGCTTCCGGTCGGTCCAGTCGGCGTTGCGCACGGTGTCGGGGAAGGACCGCGACACCTTCCTGAACACGACGTGGTACGGCTCCGGCAGCAACGTCGTGAGCATCGGGATCGCCGAGCCGGACCGCGGGCAGGCGGGTCTGAGCAGCGAACTGGACAAGGCCGTGGACGCGCTCGAGGCGGTCCTCCCGGTCAGCTGAGCCCGAACCGACCCTTCCGACCTCGGCGGGCGGGGCTGAGTGCACAATGATGCGGGAGCTGGCTGGGCTGGCAACGCTGACGAGAAGGGGGCCCGGTTTGTCCTGGCAGGAGCAACTACGCCAGTTGGACGAAGAGCTGGCCGCTGGTCAGATTTCGGCCGACGACTACCGGTTGCGGCGAGACAGCGTCCTGTCCGCGGCCGTCAACGTCGATCCCCAGGCGAGCCAGACCGGGTCGAGTGAGTCGGAGAGCACTCACATCATCGCCCCGGTGGCACCGCCCGGCCAGCCGCAGGCCCCGGCCGCGCCGTCGGGCGACCAGACCCAGATCGTCAACACCTCGTTCGGCGACGGCGAACGCACCCAGGCCGTCCCGCAGGCTCCCGCGCCCCAGGGCTGGGCGCCGGCCGGCCAGGGCGACGCCGAGCGCACGCAGGTCGTGCCGGGCGTGCCGCCGCAGGCCACCGCCGGCGGGTTCCACCCGGGCGGCCACGGTTCCGGCGGGTTCCCCGCCCAGCAGCCGCAGTACGCGCCGCCGCCGCACCTGTCCGGCCCCAACCAGCAGATGCCGTGGGCCGCGCCCGCGCAGAACACGAGCACCCCCTGGGGCGGCTCGGACTTCCCCGCCGACACGAGCTGGGTCGGCCAGGGGCCGGAGCCGTCGTTCGAGACGACCCCGGCCAAGGGCGGCAAGAAGATCATCGCGATCGTCATCGCGGTCGTGGTTCTGGCCGGTCTCGGCGTCGGCGGCTACTTCCTCTTCTCCGGCAACGGCAACGAGCCGACGCCGCCGGTCGCGCAGTCGTCCACCGCGCCGCCGCCCCCGACCCAGAAGCCGAAGGACGACCTCGAGATCGCCAAGCTCCCGGGCGACGTCAAGGAAACCACCGACTTCGCCAAGTTCGACGACTTCGAGGCGCGCAAGGTCCTCACCGACGAGGAGAACGACGCCCTCGCCGCGGCGAACCCGACCACCGCGCGGATGTCGGTGTCGAACCTGCCCTCCGGCGTGACCGTCGTGGTGGTCACCGCCAAGACGTCCGGTGCGTCGGCCGCGAACAACGCGGTCGACAAGCTCGGGACGCTGCAGGCGAAGTACAAGCTCACGAAGTACACCGGCACGACACCCCAGAACGTCGACGTCGTGCAGCTCGTCAAGGAAGACGGCAGCGCCCTGATCCGGGCCCACTACGTGCACAAGCAGACCGTGGTCCGCGTGCAGGTGAACGGGTCGGACATGGCCGGGGTCTCGCAGGCCTTCGACGAGATCCTCGCGAAGCAGCTGGCAGAGCTGCCCGCCAACGGCTGACATGGCGGGTCGCCGGTTCGTCGCCTGCACCGTCGTCACCCGGGACCGCCTGGGTGCCGCCGAGGTGCTCGCCGCGTCGTACCGCGCGCACCACCCCGGGCACGGGTTCACCGTGCTCGTGGCCGACGACGGCACCGCGCCCGGCGAGCTGGACCTCGACCCGGAGGAGTACTTCCGGCTGGTCACCTGCCACGACGGTGCCGACCTGGCGGACGTCCTGCGGCCGCTGCTGCTGCGCAGCTTGCTGGAGCGGTTCGAAGTCGCGGTCCTGCTGGACGCCGACATCGAGGTCCACGCGCCGTTCGAGGACGTCAGCGCGCTGGCGGTGGACCACGGTGTCGTCGTTGCGGCGGCACTGCTGGCCCCGCTGCCGCGCGACGGTCTCGAACCCGAGGACTTCCCGGGTGTCTACGACGGCTTCCTCGCCGCCGGGCCCGGCGCCCGGCCGTTCCTCGACCACTGGGCCGACCGCGCCCGCCGGCGGCCACCGCACCGGACGGCGGCGTCCTGGCGGTGGCCGGACCTGCTCCCCGGCACGTTCGAGCACCTGGTCGTCCGCGACCCCGGGCTCGCCGTCGGCTACTGGAACCTGCACGAACGCTCGCCGTCGGGAAGCCGGTTCATCGCCTTCCGCGGCTACGACCCCGAAGCGCCCTGGCTGCTGACGGCGGACTGCGCGACGCGGCCGCGGGTGCGGCTTTCCGCGGATCCGGTCCTGCGCCGGATGTGTGATGCCTACGGCGACCGCGTCGGCCCCGCCCGGCCCGGCGAAGGCCGGTTTTCCGTGCTGCCGGACGGGTCGCCGCTCACCCCGCAGATGCGGCAGCTCTACCACGACGCCTGGGTGCGCGCGGAAACGCCGGACCAGCCGGCCGAAAAGCTGCCGCCGCACCCGTTCGGCGGCGACGACGGCCACGCGTTCCGGGAGTGGCTGACCGAACCGGCGAACCCGGTCGACGCCGCCGGCGGGCTGACGCGGCTGGCGGCCGAGGTCTGGCGGGCCCGCGTCGACCTGCAGGCGGTCTTCCCCCACCCCCGCGGCGAAAGCTCACCCGGCTTCCGGCAGTGGTGCGCGACCCACGGCGTCGCCGAGGGCCTGCTGCCGGAGTGGGCGCTCCCGGTGCCCGCCGCGGCCCCGCTGCCGCCGGTCGACGAGTTCGGCGTCAACGTCGTCGGCTTCCTCACCGCCGAACTCGGGCTCGGCGAGATGGCCCGGCTGATCCAGCGCATGATCGTCCGGGCGGGAATCCCGATGGTGTCGGTCGTCGAGGAGCGGTCCATCGCCGGCTCGGTCCGCACCGGGCTCGCCGTCCCGGACAGCGTCGGCCCGCCCCGCTTCGGGGTCAGCCTGCTCACGGTCAACTCCGACTTCACCCGGGTGGTCGTCGACAGCCACCCGGACGCCGCCGCCGGGCGCTACCGGATCGGGCTGTGGGCGTGGGAACTGGAGGATTTCCCGGCCGAAATGCACGACGGGTTCGCGTTCGTCGACGAGGTCTGGACGCCCAGCGAGTTCGCCACCCGGGCGATCGCGGCGCACTCGCCGGTCCCGGTCCGGACCATTCCGGTGCCGGTACCCGACCCCGGCCCGGTGACGCGGGAACCCGATGGGACCACGCGGTTCCTGTTCGTCTTCGACTTCAACTCGACCGGCGGCCGGAAGAACCCGTGGGGTGTCGTCGAGGCGTTCCGCCGCGCCTTCCCCGGCCGCGAAGACGTCCGGCTCGTGCTCAAGGCGACCAACGGACCGCGGAACACCGCGGCGGTCGAACGGCTGCGGCGCGCGATCGACGGCGACCCGCGGATCGAGCTCGTGGAGCGGTACCTCACCACCGCCGAACTCGACGCCCTGTATGCCAGGACCGACGCCTACGTGTCACTGCACCGGAGCGAGGGGTTCGGGCTGACGGTGGCCGAGGCGATGGTCAGGGGGCTGCCGGTGATCGCGACGGACTATTCGAGCACGACCGAGTTCTTCGGGCCGGAGCACGGCTGGCCGGTGCCGTTCACGCTGACCGGCGTCGGCCCGGGCTGGCCGCCGTACCGCAGTGACGGCCGCTGGGCCGACCCGGACCTCGACGCGGCCGCCGAGGCCATGCGCGCCGTCGCCGACGATCCCGCCGAAGCCCGCCGGCGCGGGGCCGCCGCTCGCGAGCACATCCTGCGCACGCACCCGGCCGACGGCACGGTGGCGTGGCTGCGCGAGCGGCTGGACGAAGCCCACCGGACCTGGCTCGCCCGGCAGGCGCCCGAGCCGCCGCCGCGGTCGCCGCTGGCCGCCCGCGCCCGCCGTCTGCTGCGGCCGGTGGCCCGCCGGATGCGGGTGACGTCGTGACGCGGCCCGGCGGTCCGCAGCAGACGATGCTGCCGGTCTACGAAGCCTTCCTGCCCCGCGAGCACGCGCTCTACCGGCCGCGCCACGGCGGGAAGCAGCTCGTCGCGCTGATCTGCGCGACCGTCTTCTTCCTGACGCCGAACCTGTCGGTCCTCTTCGGCGCACGGCCCGGCGAGTTCGAAAACCGGGCGCTGACCCCGTTCCCGAGCCTCGGGCAGGGCTGGTCGTTCTTCCCGCAGCTCGGCAGCTGGGCCACCGACCACCTGGTGCTGCGCGAACAAGCCGTGCACACCGCCGACGGCATCAGCCGCGGGCTGTTCGGCGAACCGCCGCCGCTGAACCAGGAACACCAGCAGGGCCCGCTGCAGGTGCCGGGCGACACCAAGCTCGACCCGCGGCAGTTCCCCACCGTGATCGAAGGCAAGGACGGCTGGCTCTACCTCGGCGACGAGGTCACCAGCCACTGCGTGCCGACCGAGAACCTGGACACCACGTTCGACCGGCTGCGCCGCTTCCGCGACGGGATCGAGGCGTCGGGCCGCCAGCTCGTCGTCGTCATCGCGCCGGACAAGGCGACCATGGTGCCGCAGCACCTGCCCGACAACTACCTCGGCAAGGACTGCCACGACGCCGTCCAGAACGATTTCTGGCGCCGGGTCGACGCCGAGAACTTCATGGTCGACCTCCGCGGTCCCCTCCAGGACTGGGCCCACCGCAAGGGCGAGCCGCTCTACGGCCCGCAGGACGCCCACTGGAACGACGAAGGCGCGATCACCGCGGTCCGCGAGGTCACCGAGAGGCTCCGGCCGGGCATCACCGGCAGCTGGCGGGTCCAGCCGAAGGAGAACTGGGAGCTGCCCGCCGACCTGCCCCGGCTGATCGGCCGGACCGGGCTGACCGACGGCACGCACTACGCGCTGATGCCCGACGGCCGGACCGACCTGACCCGCACGATGCCCGCCGACTACATCCCGCCGGTGCACACCGACACCGCGTCCGGGACCGGCACCTACGGCCTCCGCACGGCCTGGCTCGGCGACTCGTTCACCATCCGCACCCTGCCGTACATGGCCGCCACCTTCCGCGACCTGACCGCCATGCACTACAGCACGTCCGACCAGGACAGCGGCGCGGCGATCGCCGACCTGCTCGGGCGCAGCGACGTCGTGGTGGTCGAGTTCGCCGAGCGCGGGCTGATCGCCGGGGCCGCGTCGATGCTGACGCCGAACGTGCAGCAGAACATCTTCCGCGAGCTCAACCGATGACCGCGCCGAACTGTGGGACTGTGCATGTCTTCTGACCAGCTGGCCGCCGCGCTGGCCCGCCTCGACGAACACCGCGAGCTGCACCTGCCGCTGCGCCGGACCGACCTGCTCGGCCGGCTGGCCCTGCGGTTCCTGTGGAAGCGCCAGGTGAAGTGGCAGATCGAGGCCAACCTGGCCATCCGGGACGCGCTCGCCGCCGTCCACCACGCCCAGCGCGAGCTGCCCGCCGACGCCGTCCGCCACGCCGAGCTGGCGCACGAGGTCGAGCTGCTGCGGCAGCAGGACAAGACCATGACCGCGGGCCTGAACCAGCGGCTGTACGCGGGCCTCGGCCGGATCGAATCGCAGCTGTCCGAGCTGAAGCTGCAGCAGGCGGAGACGGCCGAGCGGGGCGACGACGCGGAACTGCGGCTGAAGGCCCTGGAAACGCAGGTCGCGGCGCTGACGTCGGCGTCGGCCGATGCCCGGCTGCGGCACGCCCAGCTGGACGTCGCGCTCGACCGCGTCCGGGGCGGGGCGACCGTGACCGAGGTCGCCGCGGACGTCGCCGATCGCGAGTCGTTCCTCGAACTGGCCCTCTCGCAGCTGCTCGACGGCCCGGAAAGCCGCGTGCGCGAAGCCCGCAAGGCGCACCTGCCGCTCATCACGGCGGCGCGGAAGGCGGGCGCGAACGGTCCGGTCTTCGACATCGCGCCCGGCCGCGGCGAATGGCTCGAGGTGCTTCGCTCGGCGGAACTGCCGTACCTGGCGGCGTCGGACAACAAGCTGGTCCGGCAGCACTGCGCGGGACTCGGCCTCGACGTCAGCGCGCAGGAGCCGCTGGCCGCGCTGGCGGCGGTGCCGTCCCGCTCGCTGGGCGCGGTGACCGCCTTCCGGTTCGCCGAGCGCCTGACGCCGGACGCCCTCGCGCGCTTCGCCGACCTCGCCGCGACCGCCCTGCAGCCCGGTGGCGTGCTGCTGGTGGAGACGCCGGGCGCCGGCGCGGAGACGGAGTTCCGGCTGGACCCCTTCGCGCGCAAGCCGTTGCACCCGGTCTACCTCCGGTTCATCGCCGAAGCGGCGGGCTTCCCGGAGGTCGACGTCCGCGAGGTGGCCGGCGGTCTGGGTGAGCGCCTGTGCCTGATCGCCCGTCGATGACCGCCCGGGCCACCATGTGGACCCCGCTGCCGCCTCGGACCAGCGGGATCGCCGACTACAGCTACCACCTCACCGAGGCCCTCTCCGAGCTGCTCGACGTCGCCGCGATGACCGACGCGCCGGGCGCCCGCGTGCCCGCCGGTGTCCGGCTGCTCGGCGCGGACGAGCCGTCCGAAGGCGTGCCGGTCTACCACATCGGGAACCACGCCGGCGTCCACGGCGAGATCTACCGCCGGGCGATCGCGGACCCCGGTGTCGTGGTGTTGCACGATCCGTCCCTTTTGGACTTCCACGCCGGGATCCTCGGCAGCGTCGCGTCCGAGGCGTTCCGCGAAGAGGTGCGGTACGCGCACGGGCCGATCTGGGGTCACCAGCACGACCCGGCGCTGCTGCACGGCCTGCCGGCCATCGAAGTCGACGGCGTCAAAACCCTCGACCACGCCACGCTGACCCTGGAACGCCGGCTCGTCACGACCAGCCGCGGAGTCGTCGTGCACGACCCGCAGACCGCGGAGTTCCTCCGCGCGCGCTACCCCGGGATCCCGGTGCACGCCGTGCCGCACGGCGCGCTGCTGCCCGACCCCGCACGCCGCGAGCCGGTGCGGGCCGCGCTGGGCTGGACCGGCGACCAGGTCGTCTTCGGCGTCTTCGGCAGCCTGGCCGGGCACCGGCGGGTGACCGCCGCTGTGCTGGCCTTCGCCGAGCTGCGCCGCCGCTGGCCCAACGCGCGGCTGCTGATCGCCGGGCACGCCGGGGACAACGGAGTGCTGGCGCAGGTGCGGCAGGTGGTCGAGGCGAGCGGGTTCCCCGAGTCCGTCCACTTCGAACTGTCGCCCGCGGAAGACCGCCTCGACGACCTGATCCTGGCCGCGGACGCCGTGATCAGCCTGCGGTGGCCGACCGCGGGCGAGACCAGCGGCACGATGCTGCGGGCGTTCGGCGCCGGGCGCGTGGTGATCACCAGCGACCTGCCGCAGCACCGGCACTACGACAGTGCGTTCTGCTGGACCGTGCCGACGAAGCCGGCGGGCGAGGCGGCCGAGCTGTACCGGCTGCTCGAACGCGGGATGTGCTGGCCGGAGGAGCTGCGCGCGGCCGGAGAGCTCGCGCGGAAGTGGACCGGGGAGAACGCCACCTGGCCGATCGCCGCGCAGGGGTACGCCGAGGCGATCTCCGCCGCGGAAGACTTCGTCGCGCCGCCGGAACAGCGGCGGCCCGGTGTGAACGTCTTCGCCGACGTCCGCGCCACCACCGGCCTGTCCGAGGCCGCGCGCCGGTACGTGCAGGCGATGGCCACGCACGGCACCGAGCTGACGTTCACGGAGTTCAACAGCCAGGCGCCGTTCCGCACGATCGAGGTGCCCCCGGAGGTCGCGTCCCTGCGCCGCGGCAAGGAGTTCGACGTCGACCTGTGGCTCGTCAACGTCAACGAGTGGCAGCTGATCCCGGAGCACGCGCTCGACCGGTACACGATCGCCGTGTGGGCGTGGGAGCTGCCGGAACCGCCGGTGCACGCGCTGCCGCACCTGCCGGGCATCGACGAGCTCTGGCTGATCTCCCAGTTCGTCTCGGACTCGTTCCGCACGGTGACCGACATCCCGATCACCGTGGTGCCCAACGTGGTCCCGCAGGCGCCGGACGTCACCGGGGACCGCGCGAAGTTCGGCCTGCCCGAAGACGGCCTGATCGTGCTGTTCACGTTCAGCGCGTCCTCGAGCGACGCCCGGAAGAACCCGTGGGCGGTGCTCGAGGCGTTCCGCCGGGCGTTCCCGCCGGAAGAGCGCGGCACGAAGGCGCACCTGGTGTTCAAGGTGAACGACCTCCAGCGGTTCCCGGAGCTGGACGCCTCGCTGAGCGCGGCGGTCGCCTCGGTGGGCGGGACGCTGCTGCGGCGCGAGATGTCCCGCGCGGACATGGACACGCTGCTGGCCACCTGTGACGTCTACACGTCGCTGCACCGCTCCGAGGGCTTCGGGCTCGGGATGGCCGAGGCGATGGCCATGGGCAAACCGGTGGTGGCGACCGGGTTCGGCGGCAACATCGACTTCATGCCCCCGGGCGCGGCGGCGGTCGTCGGGTACGAGCCCCGCGCGATCGGGCCGGACGACCACCGGTTCGGCGGCGGGTTCGGCGATTGGTACACGGTCGGGCAGCTGTGGGCGGACGCCGACGTCGACCAGGCCGCGCGCTGGCTGCGCAAGCTCGCCGACAGCCCGCGGCTGCGCGCGGAGATGGGCGCGAAGGCGATCGAGGCGATCCGCGACTTCTGCAGCCCGGCGGCGGTGGCGAAGGTGATCAACCGGCGGCTGGCGGAGCTGGCGCGGGACGGCGCCCGGCCGCGCGCGCGCCGCTGACCCCACGCCTCAAACGCCCCGATGTGGCATTGGGGCGTTTGGGTCAGCGGAGGCGGCGGGCGAGGTGGGCTTCGAGCTCGGCCACTCGGTGTTCGAGGGCCGCGGCCCGGCGGCGGCTCTCCTCGGCGGTGCGGGCGGCCTGGGCCAGCTCGCGCCGGGCCTCCTCCAGCTCCAGCCCGAGTTCCGTGCGAGCACGCTGGGCCTCGGCCACGGTCTCCTCGAGCCGCCGGATGTAGCCGACCTCCGCGGGGCGGGCCGCCTGCGCCGCGGCGAACTCCTCGCGCAAGCGGGCGTGCTCGTACGGCTCGTACTCGTCGAACACGTTGGCCGGCGCGGCCAGCGCCGCCAGGGCGTCGGCGTCGTCGGCCTGGGCGTAGAAGCGGTTGAGGCCGTCGAACAGCCCGCACCGGTAACCCGCGTCGAGGAGCATCGGCTCCCACTGCTCGTGGGTGGGCTTCGGCGAGCCGGGTTCCGTTGCCTCGACGACGAGCACCCGCGGCCGGTGGCGGGTCCAGTCCGCCCCTTCGATCACCGCGCGCTCGGCGCCTTCGACGTCGATCTTCAGGAAGTCGACCGGGCCGGGGTGGGCGTCGAGGAGCGCGGCGAGCGTGGTCAGTTCCACCTCGACCGCGCCGACCTGCCACCGGCAGTCGTCGCGGTAGTGGACGGCGAGGTCGTCGTCGAGGGTCGACCAGCCCCATTCGTCCTCGACGACGTGCAGCTTCGCGGTGCCGGGTGCCGCACCGACCGCGACCTGCAGCGTGAGGTCCTCCGGGCGGGCGCTGCGCAGTTCGCGGGCCTTGGCCGGGATCGGCTCGACGTTGATGCCCCGCCAGCCGAGGTCGTAGAAGTGCTTGGTGACCGACGCGATCACGGGATCCCCGGCGCCGAGGTCGAGGTAGCGCCCCGTGGCCTGCCCCGCGAAGACGCGGGCGAGCACGACGTCCTCCGCGTTCTGCGCGTACGAAATCACCCGCCGAGGATAGCCGGGGAGGCCGCCGCTCTTAGCCCGAAGGTGTGACTTCCGCCGTGTCGGTGAACGCCGTCCCCCTCCCGGACGCCCACTGAGCAGAGCATCGGCCGGGAAAGGAGGCGCCGTGATCTGGATCTGCCTGGTCAGCGTCCTCGCCGTGGTGTTCCTGGTGCGCGCGGTCCGCGTGGTGCGCCGGGTCAGGCGGGGCGACGCGGTGTGACGAGCCCGGACTCGTAGGCCAGCACCACCAGCTGGGCTCGGTCGCGCGCGCCGATCTTCGTCATGATGCGGCTGACGTGGGTGCGCGCCGTCGCCGTCGAAATCACCAGGTGGGCGGCGATTTCGTCGTTCGACATCCCGCCCGCGACCAGGCCGAGCACCTCGCGCTCGCGGTCGGTGATCTCGCGGACGGCGCTGGTGTCGATGCGCCGGTGCTCCGGGCGCCCGACGAACTCCTGGATCAGCCGGCGGGTGACGGTCGGCGCCAGCAGCGCCTCCCCGTTCGCCACGACCCGCAGCGCGCGCAGCAGCTCGACCGGCTCGGTGTCCTTGAGCAGGAACCCGCTGGCGCCCGCGCGCAGGGCCTCGTAGACGTACTCGTCGACGTCGAACGTGGTCAGGACCAGCACCTTCGTCCCGGCGAGCTCCGGGTTCGCGGTGATCCGGCGGGTCGCTTCGAGGCCGTCGACCCCGGGCATCCGGACGTCCATGACGACGATGTCCGGCCGGTGCTCGACCGCTCCGGCGACCGCCTGCTCGCCGTCGCCCGCCTCGCCGACGACCTCGAAGCCGTCCTCGGTCTCCAGCAGCACGCGGAACCCGGCGCGGACCAGGACCTGGTCGTCGGCCAGCAGGACGCGGATCATGCTTCCCCCTCGATCGGTAGCTCGACGCACACTTCGAAACCGCCGTCGACCGGCCCGGCGGTGCACCGGCCGCCGAGCGCCGCGGCGCGTTCGCCCATCCCGCGCAGCCCGTGGCCCGGAGCGGGCCGGGCGGTGCCGCGGCCGTCGTCACGCACCTTCATCGTGAAGGCCCCGGCCCGGCGTGCGAACCGGACGTCGACGCGGTTCGGCTGGTCGGCGTGCCGGACGACGTTGGTCAGCGACTCCTGCAGGATCCGGTAAGCGGCCGCGTCGACCGGCGCCGGGAGGGTGCCGGGCTCGCCGTGGACGTCGACCGTGAGCCCGGCGTCGCGGGCGTGGTCCAGCAGCTCGGCGGCCTGGGCGAGGCTCGGCGCGGGCGCCTTGTCCTCCCCGGACCGCAGCACGGCCAGGGTCGCGCGCAGGTCGTTCAGCGCGGACGCGCTGGCCGCCTTGATGTTCAGCAGCGCCTCCTTCGCCTGCTCGGGCCGCCGGTCGGCGACGTGGGCGGCGACGCCCGCCTGGACGTTGATCATCGCGAGGCTGTGCGCGACGACGTCGTGGACTTCGCGGGCGATGCGCAGCCGTTCCTGCTCGGCGAGCCGGTGGCGGTGCTCGTCGGCCTGCTCGCGGCGAGCCGCGAGGGCGTCGAGCTGGTACCGGACCGCCGTCCCGACCCCGATGACGGCAGTCAGCCAGACGACGATGAACGCGGCTCCGGTCTCCACCGCGAAAGACCCGGTCGTGACGACGTGCACAACGTAGGCGGCGGCGAGGGCCGACGCGCCGGTGATGCCCGCGGTGCGCGGTCCACGCTGCCGGGTCAGCACGAACAACGCGACGGTCGGTACCAGGATGACCGGCCCACCCGGCAGGCCGGAGAAGTAGTAGCCGAACGCGGACGCGGCCGTGACCAGGAAGAGCGTCAGCGGGAAGCGGTGGACGAGCAGCAGCGTGAGGACGGTCGCGGCGAGCCACGCGACGCCGATCGGCGTCAGCGGCGCCGCCCCGGGCTGCCACCGCGACGACGCACTGGTCGCCCCGAGCACGAAGACCAGAACGACGACGGTGCGCGCCAGGCGCCCTGCCCACGGAGGCCTTCTCATGCCGCGAAACTACCGGTCACGGCCGGTCCGCGCGTCCGTCCCGGAGCGCGCTCCCGGCATACGTCGTCAGTCGAACACCAGGGGCAGCTTCGCCGCGGTCTCCTCGTCGGCCGGGGTGTAGGTCGACATGGTGATCTCGGACCGGCGGCCGTAGTAGAGGTAGGTGAAGTTGAACTGCAGCAGCCCGACGTCCGGGTGCAGGTAGCGCTTGGTGCGGATCGGCTCCGAGTTGACGTCGTGGTGCGGCCACAGCTCGGCGAACAGCGGCGATTCGGCCTTGAGCCGCTTGACCAGCTGCTTCCACGCCGGCTCGGCGACGTGGTCGGCCATCGCCGCGCGGAAGGACGCGATCACGCGCGGGATGTTGGCGTCCCAGTCGAGCATGCGCTTGCGCCACTCGGGGTTGAGCAGGCACTGGACCAGGGTGTTCCTGTCGCCGAACGGGATGGCGTCGACGTCGCCCATCAGCCAGGTGTAGGCGCGGTTGTAGCCGAGCAGGTCACAACGGGCGTTGCGGATCGCGACCGGGTACGGCTCCAGCTTCTTGAGCATGAGCTCCATCGCCGGCGTGATGACCTGGCAGTCCTTCTCGCCCTCCGGCTCCGGCGCCCCGGCCAGCCGGAACAGGTGGACGTGCTCGTGCGGGTCGAGCCGCAGGGTGCGGGCGATCGCCTGCAGGACCTGCTCGGACGCGTTGATGTCGCGGCCCTGCTCGAGCCACGTGTACCAGGTGACCCCGACGCCGGCGAGCTGCGCGACCTCTTCGCGGCGCAGCCCCGGCGTCCGGCGGCGGCCCACCAGCGGCAGGCCGACCTGCTCGGGCGTGATCCGCTCGCGACGGCTGCGCAGGAACCGCGCCAGCTCTTGGCGGCGCAGGTCGGATTCGACAGCGGTGGTCATGGTGCCAGGATGGCACGCTCCGGAACCTGGTACCAGGTAGTGACCAGTACCTGGATAAACAACAACTGGTACCAGTTTCCCAGCGGGTTGATCGTAGTAGTCATGACCACGACCTCCCTTGCGCCGGAGACCACCGGCGCCCCCGCCCGGCCGGGACTGACCCCCGCCGGCCTGGTCACGGTGCTGCTGGGGGCGGCACTGCCGATCATCGACTTCTTCATCGTCAACGTCGCGCTGCCGACGATCGATGCCGACCTCCACGCGTCCACCGCCACCCTGGAACTGGTGGTCGCGGCCTACGGCATCGCGTACGCGGTCCTGCTGGTGGTCGGCGGTCGCCTCGGCGACTCGTTCGGCAGGCGGCGGCTGTTCTTCGCGGGCCTCTGGCTGTTCACGCTGACCTCCCTGGCCTGCGGAATCGCCCCGACGGCCGGCACGCTCGTGGTGGCTCGCGCCGCGCAGGGGGCGGCGTCGGCCCTGCTGCTGCCCCAGGTCCTCTCGATCATCCAGGCGACGACCTCGGGCGAGCAGCGGTCGCGCGCGCTCGGCCTGTTCGGCGCGACGGGCGGCATCTCGTCGGTGGTCGGCCAGCTGCTCGGCGGCGCGCTGGTGGCGGCCGACCTCTGGGGCACCGGCTGGCGGCCGATCTTCCTGGTGAACGTCCCGATCGGCCTGGTCGTGCTGCTCATGGCCCGCAAGCTGCCGGAGAGCCGCGCGCACAACCCGCTGGGCGTCGACCGGCTGGGCACCGCCCTGCTGGCCGTGACGCTGCTGTCGTTGCTGGTCCCGCTGATGGAGGGACGCGCGCTGGGCTGGCCGGTGTGGACGATCGCGCTGCTGGTCGTGTTCCCGTTCGCGGCGGCCGCGCTCGTGCACGTCGAACGCCGGTTGGAGCGTCGCGGCGGAACGCCGCTGCTGCCGCCGTCGGTGATGCGGCTGCCGAGCGTGCGCCGCGGTCTGCTGGTGGCCGTGCCGTTCTTCGGCGCGTTCGGCTCCTTCATGTTCGTGTTCGCGATGACGCTGCAGGAGGGCCTGCACTTCGGCCCGCTGGGCGCGGGTGGCGCGCTGACCCCGCTGGCCGTCGCGTACTTCACGGTGTCGATGCTGAGCAGCAGGCTCGTGGCCCGCTACGGCCAGAAGGTCGTCCCGATCGGCGGCGCGATCACGGCGCTGGGCATGGTGGCGCTGCTGTGCACGACCCTGTCGGCGTGGCCGCACGTGACGATCCTCGACCTGGCGCCGTCGATGGTGGCGATCGGCGTGGGGAACGCCCTGGCGATGACGACCCTGTTCCGGATCGTGCTGTCCCACGTGCCGACGGACCTGGCCGGCGTCGGTTCGGGCGTGATGACGACGAACCAGCAGACGTCGCTGGCCCTGGGCGTGGCGACGCTGGGAAGTCTGTACGCCGCACTGTCGGGCTCGCTCGGCAGCCGGGAGGCGTTCGCGCTGGTGATCGGCCTGGTGGCGGTGCTCGCGGCGATCGTCGCGGTCACCGGGCGGCGGCTGCCGGACCCGCGCGGGTAGAAATCCGGATTTCCCCCGTCGGAAAATCCGGGCGCCGGACGACTATGGGGGTGTGACGGAACCGCGGGTACGACCGGACCCGGCCTTCGCGCTGCTCGGGCTGTACGAGACGGCCCTGCCGGAGGTCTACGGGTACCTGCTGTCCCGGTGCGGCGACCGCACGCTCGCCGAGGAACTGACGTCCGAGACGTTCCTCGGGGCGGTCGCCGCCTGTCGCAAGGAGTACGCACCTCCAGTGAGCACCGGGTGGCTGATCGGCGTCGCCCGGCACAAGCTCGCCGACCACTGGCGGCGCAAAGAACGCGAGGAACGCGGACTGCGGCTCGTCCACGACAGCGAACCCGACGTCGAGGACCCGTGGGACGAGCAGCTCGACGCCCTGCGCGCGAGACAGGTGCTCGAGTCACTGGGGCCGCACCACCGGGCGGCGCTGACCCTGCGGTACGTCGACGGTCTCGGCGTCCCCGAGGTCGCCGGCCACCTGGGGCGCAGCGTGCACGCCACCGAGGCGTTGCTCGTCCGGGCCCGTGCCGCGTTCCGGCGCGCTTACGAGGAGAAGGAGGGTCGCGGTGCCTGAGCCTTTCGACGCGCTTCGCCGTCCCTCCGAGCGGGTCGCGCCCGACCCGGACTTCGCCGCCGAACTGCGCGACCACCTGCGTCGCGCCATCCTGAACGGAGCCGAGATGACCACCACTTCGGAAGCACCGGCCCACCACGCCGAACTGCGCTCGCTGACCCCGTACCTGGCCGTGTCCGACGCCCGCGCGGCGCTCGACTTCTACGTCGAGGTCTTCGGCGCGGTCCGCCGCGGCGACCCGATCCTGATGGACGACGGCCGCGTCGGGCACGCGGAGCTGGCCATCGGCGACGCGGTGCTGATGCTCGCCGAGGAGTACCCCGAGATCGGGCACGTGGCCCCGCGCGAGGGCGGCGCGTCGGTGCGGGTGGAGGTCCCGGACGTCGACGGTTCGGTGGCCCGCGCGCTGGAGCTGGGCGCGACCCTGATCCGCGCGGTGAGCGACTCGCCGTACGGCCGCGGCGGCGCGTTCCGCGACCCGTTCGGCCAGCGCTGGCTGGTTTCGCAGGCGGCCACCCCGGCCGCGGGCCCGAAGCCCGCCCGGCACGGCGAAGCCCTGTACTTCACGTTCCAGGTCCCGGAGGCCGAGCCGGCGAAGTCGTTCTACGCCGCGGTCCTGGGCTGGCAGTTCACGCCCGGCTCGACGTCCGACGCGTGGGGGTTCGCGGGCCCCGGCCTCGAAGGCGGGTTGTGGGCCGGCGACCGGCAGGTCGGCTGGAAGCTGATGTACGCGGTCGACGACCTCGAGTCGGCGCTGGCACGCGTCCGCGAGCAGGGCGGCGAGGCGGGCGAAGTCGAGAACCACCCGTACGGGACCACCGCCGACTGCACGGACAACCAGGGCATCGAGTTCTGGCTCTGGCAGAAGCCGTGATCACTCCAGGGTGAACACCACGACGTCGTTCGACTCGGCCTTGGTCAACGGCAGGCCGGCGGTCGGCCGCTGGAGGATGCCCACGGCACCCTCCATGGACTTCACGACGACGACCTTGCGGATGCCGTACCGCTTGAAGACGTCGATGCTGTGCTTGTCGGGGAACGTGGCCGACGAGTCCTGCATGTCGTGGAACTGCGGCCCGTAGTTGCTGGCCGTGCCGTTGGCCGTGGTCGGGAAGCCCTCGGTGGACCACAGCTGGTACTTGAAGTTGCTCCACAGGTCCATCGGCAGCAGCGCGATCGGTTCCTTCGTGGTCGTGAACACCTGCTTGACGTCCGGCGGGATCCCGGGGTTTTCCACCTGCGGCCAGCGCGGGATGCCTTCGACGAGCGCGAAGAACGCCGGGAAGAGCATGTAGAACGCGATGACCTGCCGCGCCATCCGGGTGTTCTCGTCGATCAGCCGGTAGAGCCGGGTGACCAGACCGGCCGCGAGAAGGGCCAGGCCGAGGGTGACCCACATGATCATCCGGCCCGGCGTGCGCATGGCGTCCCAGCCGGGCAGGAAGTTCCAGAACAGCCAGTAGAGGCCGCCGCCGAAGACGGTGGTGCCGAGCGAGAGGAGGACGTTGAAGGCCACGAAGACGCCCAGGAAGACCCGGACCTTCCAGGTCCAGGCGCTGAGGAACAGGCCGACGACGCCGAGCACGGCGACGACCAGCCCCGGGAACAGCAGCATCTCGCCGGCGCCGTCCTGCGGGAGCGTGCTTTGGTCGTTGAAGAACGTCTCCAGCCACACCCACGTCTCGTAGGGGGCGGTCCACAGGCCGTTGACGGGCGGGGAGAAGACTTCGACCTCGTGCCAGGTGCGTGTGAAGCCGTACTCCGCGCGCACCCGCAGGAACGGGACGACCAGCCACCAGACGATGCCGAGGAAGGCGACCACCCCGACGACGTTCGCGACGATCATCCGGCGGCCCAGGCGCCACGCGTGGAGCGCGATCGCGATCCCGACCAGGGCCATCAGGTAGACGAACGGCAACCCGATCGCCCACCCGATGCTGACCTGCCAGGCGGCGATCAGCCACCCGGCGACGACCCACCGCGGCTTGGTCTCGCGGCGCTCGCCGCGTTCGCCGCGCTCGCCGCGGAAGGTGAAGCCGTGGCCCTTCGCGAGCGCCCACAGGGCCAGCGCGATCCCGCCGGTGGAGAGGACGTTGAGGTGCGCGATGTGGCTGAGCCGCCACGGCGCCCACGCCCACACGACACCGGCCAGCAGTGCCCCCTGCCAGTTGCTGCCGAGCTGCTTGGCCAGCAGGTACGCGCCGGCGAAGGCGAGCGCGAAGCAGAAGACGAAGAGGACGTTGTAGAGGAAGACGTTGTCGTACTGGCCGTTGCCCGCGAAGACGCTGAAGGGGACGTAGCCGAGGAGCGTCTCGCCGAACGCGTAGTTGTCAGTCGCGGGGTAGAACTGGTTCGACGTCCAGAAGTCGCCGCCGTGGGTCAGCCAGTGGTGCTGCCAGCCGAGCTCCCACACCCAGAGCAGCGGATCGCCGAGCCCGCCGGTGAGCAAGGACTTCGGGTGCGTGACGATCCGGTGGTTGAAGACCATGGAGATCGCCAGGCCGACGTAGAAGGCGATCAGGCCTTCGCTGACGAGCAGCCGGCCGGCCCAGAGCGCGGCCTTCCGTGGCTCGAACCGGCGGCCGGACGCCCGCGGCGCCTCCTCGGCAGGCGGCGAAACGGTTTCCTCGGCCGTGGCTCCTTCCACGTCCAGCCCCCTTAGCTTGGTGTGGGGGCAGCCTACCTGCGCACTTCCCGCGCTTTGCGGCACACTCGAAGCATGGCCGGGCAGTGGGTGCCGCGTGACCAGGACGAGCTGACCACGGGGTGGCGGTTGTGGCTCGAGCTCGGGTCGTCGGTGTGGCCCCGCCCGGACTGGGACGGCAGTCCGGACGAAGCCGTGCGCGGCATTCAGGAACTGCTCGAAGCCTGCGACAAGGTGCTCGCCGAATACCTGGCCGCCGGTGGGTCGGCTGAGGCCGACGTCGCCGGCCTGGTCCGGTCTCTCCATCCGGCCGCCGGATGGATCCGCGAGCTGTGGACGGGCGACACCACACCGCTCGACGAGGAACGGCTCGCTCTGCTGCACGGCGATCTCGCCGGATTCGCCGATCACGTGCTCGGGATGCGTTCCTTGCTCGCCGAGGGCGGGGGTTGGGCCTCGCTGATGGCCTAGGGCCTGTCCTCGAAGCCAGAGGAGCAGCATGGCCAGGTCGATCAGGCCTCGGTCGGAGCTGGCGGTCTTGTCGAGGAGGGTGGTGATGGCGCGGAATTACGACCCGGCCACGGCGTCGCCGGTGGGCCTGCTGGTCCCGCCGTTCGGGAATCGTCGCCGGGGATGCGCCGCCGACGCAGGTAGGAACGGATGGCGCGACTGGAATGGCTCTTGTCCGCCAAGCCCCGGTTCGACCGGGTCGCCGAACGACCCGGGCCGGGCCAACGGAAACTCGACACCGGCCATGCCCTAACGGCCCGCCGCGTAACCCTGCATGCCGCGGGCGTTGGCCGCTGCTCGGAGGAGGCCGTCCGTTCGGGAGACCGCCGACAAGCGGCCGAGTGCCCAGTCGCCCGCGTCGACGAGCTGGTGGCCTCGGTTGCGGAGGGCGTCCAAAGTGGACGTGCCCAGCCGGGACTCCACCACCAGCTCGCGGGGGTTCCACGAGCGCGGGTAGAACGAGCTCGGGAACGCCGTCGTGTGCCAGGCGGGCGCATCGATCGATTCCTGGAGGTTCAAGCCGCCGTAGACGTGGGCCAGCCAGAAGCACAGCTGCCACTGGTCCTGCTGGTCGCCGCCCGGGGTACCGAAGGCCAGTACCGGGACGCCGTCGCGCAGGGCCAGGGACGGGGACAGCGTGATGCGGGGGCGCTTGCGCGGCGCCAAGGAGTTCGGCAGGCCCTGCTCCAGCCAGAACATCTGGCCGCGGGAATCCAGGCAAAAACCGAGCGACGGGATCGTCGGGCTCGACTGCAGCCAGCCGCCCGACGGGGTCAGGGAAACCAGGTTGCCCGCCGCGTCGACGACGTCGAGGTGGACCGTGTCGCCGCGGGTCTGGCCCTGGGGGCCGACCGTCGGCTCGCCCGTGGCGCCGTCGCCCGCTTCGATGCCCTGCAACGAGTCCAGGATCGCCGGGAGACGGGCCGGGCCGCGAGCGTCGCCGGGACGAAGCGAGGGGGACGCCGTGTCGGTGATCAGGGCTCGGCGGGTGTCGGTGTAGGACGCCGAAAGCAGTACGTCCAAGGGGACGTCGGTGTCGCCGTACCAGGCCTCACGGTCCGCGAAGGCCAGCTTCGCCGCTTCGGTGGCCAGGTGCACCGTGCGTTCCGTCGGGATGCCGTCCACATAGGACAGCTCGTCGCGGAAGCCGTGCAGGAGCAGTGCCTGCTGCAGCAGCGCCGGTCCCTGCGTCCAGCCGCCCAGCTTCACCAGGCGCCAGTCGTCGACGTCCGCGAACGCCGGTTCCTCGTACGTCGCCGACCACGACGCCAGGTCGTCGCCGGTCAGCAGACCCGCGTGGTCGCGGCCGGAGTCGTCGCGGAACGCAGTGCGGCTGAACTCCTCGATGGCCTCCGCGACGAACCCCTGTGACCAGGCCCGTCGGCCCGCGTCGAGCTGCGCTTCGCGCCCCGAGACGGATTCCGCCTCGCGCAGCAGCCGTTCCCAGGTGTCGGCCAGCGCGGGGTTGCGGTGCAGGCCCGAAGCCGGCTTGCCGTCCGGCATCCAGAGCGCCGCCGACGTCGGCCAGTGCTCGGTGAACAGGCGGGACACGGCGCTGACCGTGTCGCCGACCCGCGAGACCAGCGGGACGCCGCTCCGCGCGTAGCCGATCGCGTACTTCAGCACCTCGCGAAGCGGCTTCGTGCCGTAGTCGCGAAGCAGCAGCAGCCAGGCGTCCCAGGCACCCGGGACGGTCGCCGGGAGCAGGCCGCTGCCCGGGATCAGGTCCAGTCCCAGCGACGCGAAGTGCTCCGGCGTGGCCCCCGCGGGCGACGGGCCCTGTCCGGCCAGCGCCCGCGGGGTCGGGTCGTCCGCCGTCACGAAGAGGCCGGGTACCTGGCCGGCCGGGCCGCACAGGTGCGGCTCGGCGACCTGCAGGACGAAGCCGGCGGCGACCGCCGCGTCGAACGCGTTGCCGCCGTCCTCCAGCACCGCCATCCCGGTGGCCGAAGCCAGCCAGTGCGTCGATGCCACCATCCCGAAGGTGCCGGTCAGCTCCGGCCTCGTCGTGAACATACCCCGATAGTACGCAACGCTAACGAATTACCAAGCCGTCGGACGACGCCGCTCCGGCTCGTACGGCTGCGTGATGATTTCCATCCCGTTGCCGCCGGGATCGAGGAAATAGACGCCACGGCCGCCGTGGTTGTGGTTGATTTCGCCGACCTGCTTCCCCATCGGATCGGCGTGGTAGGTCACGCCGGTTTCGACGAGCCGCGCGAACACGGCGTCGAAGTCGTCCTCCGGGATCAGGAAGCAGTAGTGCTGCAGGCGAAGGTCCTCTTCGGGGACGCTCGCGAAGTCCAGCCGGACGCCGTTGCGCGTCTCGACGGGGATGAACGGGCCCCATTCCTCGCCGACTTCGAGGCCGAGCAGGTTCGCCAGGAATTCGGCGGATTCCCGGTTGTTCCGGGACGGGACGATCAGATGGTTCAATTCAACGGAAACGGATACTGACACGGTTGAAATGCCTCCGGGGCACTCCCGCCACCTCCATGCCTCACCCAGCCGGTGACCGACACGCGATGCCGTGCCGCCACCCTAACCAAGATCCGGTCATCGGGAAACCGTGATTCGCGCCGCCGCCCGCGGCCGCCCGACGCCCTGCCAGGACAGCCCGGCGTCCACGATCACCCGCGGGTCGAGCAGGTTCCGTGTGTCGACGACGTCGATGCCCTCCATCAGCTCGGCCATCGCGGCCCAGTCGAGGTGCTTGAACTCGGCCCACTCGGTCAGCACGACGACGGCATCCGCGTCCTTCGCGACCTGGTAGGCGTCGTCGACGACGGTCATCCCGGCGATCTCGCCGTCGACCGCCGGGTCGTAGGCGATCAGCTCCGCGCCCAGCGCGCACAGCACCGACGAGACGGCGAGCGCGGGCGAGTCGCGCAGGTCGTTGGTGCCCGCCTTGAAGGCCAGACCCAGCACGCCGATCCGGGCGCCGGCCAGCGTCCCGCCGACCGCGCCGGCGATCTTCGCGACGATCCGGTCCCGCTGGGCCAGGTTCTCGTCGATGGCCGAGGTCAGCATCGTGAAGTCGTAGTTCACCGACTCGGCCACCTTGACCAGGGCGCTGGTGTCCTTCGGCAGGCAGGACCCGCCCCAGCCGGGGCCGGGCTTGAGGAACGTCCGCCCGATCCGCCGGTCGTAGCCCATGCCCTCGGTGACGAGGTCGATGTCCGCGCCGAGCCGTTCGCACAGCTCGGCGATCGAGTTGACGTAGGACAGCTTCAGCGCGAGGTAGCAGTTCGCGGCGTACTTGACCAGCTCGGCGCTCGCCGCGTCGGCGACGACGACCGGCGCGTCGAGCTCGGCGTACAGCTCGCCGACCCAGCGCGCGGCGGCGAGGTCGTCCGAGCCGACGACGATCCGGTCCGGGCCCAGGAAGTCCGCTACCGCGGTGCCTTCGCGCAGGAACTCGGGGTTGGAGACGACCGGCACGTCGGTCCGGCCGACCAGCGCCTGGATCCGCTTCGACGTGCCGACCGGCACGGTCGACTTGGTGACCAGCGCGCAGCCGGCGGGCAGGACGTCGCCGATCTCGGCCGTCACCGCCTCGACCGCACGCAGGTCGGCGGAGCCACCGGCGCCCATCGGGGTCGGCACGCAGAGGAACACCGCCTGCGCGTGGCGGACCGCGTCCCGCGCGCCGACGACGAACTGGAGGCGCCCGGCCGCGACCCCGCGGTGCACCAGGTCGGCGAGGCCGGGTTCGAGGATGTCGACCCGGCCGGCGGCCAGCCGGGAGACCTTCGCGCGGTCGACGTCCACGCAGGTGACGAAATGCCCGAGACTGGCCAGGCAGGCCCCCGTGGTCAAGCCGACGTATCCGGTTCCTACCACCACGATGCGAGCTGGCGTCATGCTGCTGAAGGTCTCAGCCGGACGTGACCACCGCGCTAACGGAAACAGTCGGGCCCGGAAGCGGTGAGCGAAGACACGAGCCACCCGCATGCGAACGAGCGTTAACCTGTCCCAGCGAATCGGAGCAGCGAAGGGAACGGCAGAGATGCAGATCAACGGCACCGCGGCGCTCGTCACCGGGGGCGCGTCCGGCCTCGGCGGGGCGACGGCGAAGGCGCTCGCGGCCAAGGGCGCGCGGGTGTTCGCGCTGGACCTGGCCTCGTCCATCGGGAAGGCCGAGCAGGTCGACGGGATCACCTACGTCGAGGCCGACGTCACCGACGTCGAGCAGGTCGAGGCGGCCGTCGCGACGGCCGCGGGCTCCGGCGTGCCGCTGCGGACCGTGGTGAACTGCGCCGGCATCGGGCCGTCCGCGCGGATCCTGTCCAAGAAGGGCCGCCACGACCTCGCGCTGTACGCGAAGGTCATCCAGATCAACCTGGTCGGCACGTTCAACGTGCTGACCATCGCCTCCGAGGCGATCGCCAAGACCGAGCCCCTCGAGGACGACGCCCGCGGCGTCATCATCAACACCGCGTCCATCGCGGCCTTCGACGGCCAGATCGGGCAGGTCGCCTACTCGTCGTCCAAGGGCGGCGTCGTCGGCATGACCCTCCCCGCGGCCCGCGACCTGGCCTCGCACGGCATCCGCGTGCTGACCATCGCGCCCGGCATCGTCGACACCCCGATGCTCGCCACGGTCAGCGACGAGTTCCGCGCGTCGCTCGCCGCCGGCATCCCGTTCCCGAAGCGGCTCGCGCGGCCGGACGAGTACGCGCAGCTCGCGCTGTCGCTCATCGACCACGACTACCTGAACGGCGAGGTCGTCCGGATGGACGGTTCGCTGCGAATGGCCCCGCGCTGACCCCCGAGGGCGGCACTTTCACGGGAAAGTGCCGCCCTGGCCGATCAGCGGGTGAGGCGGACCTCCAGGCCGAGGCCGTCGGTCGTCACCGAGCAGCCGCCGAACGCGCTTTCGGCGGCCAGCGTCTCGAACTGCGCGGCCGTGAACGCCCGGCGCCGCAGCCACCCGAGCGTCTGCCGGACGGTGAACCCGGCGACCACACCGACGTTCATCCCGGCGACCTCGCGGTCGATGTCCGCGCCGGTGGCCTCGTGGTTGAGGTCGTGGATCACCGCGTAGCCACCCGGGCGCAGCACCCGGTGCATCTCGTTCAACGCCGTCACCGGCTGCCGGAAGTTCTTGAAGGCGGCCTGGCAGACGAGGAAGTCGAACGACTCCGCGGCGAACGGCGCGTGCGTGATGTCGCCCTGCCGGAAGTCGATGTCCGGGCCGTTTTCCCGGGCGATCTCGACCATCGTGTGGCTGATGTCCAGGCCGGTGACGCGGTAGCCGCGCTTCGCCAGCTCCACGGCGAAGAAACCAGGCCCCGGCGCCACCTCCAGGACCTCGGCGCCCTCCGGCCACCCCGCGGTGACCTCGGCCGCCTGCCGCCGGTACTGCGCGAGCTGGGCCTCGGTCCCCCGGTTCTTGGCGTACCAGCGGGCCTGGAAGCCCTCCATTTCGGGCACTCGGTGCTTGCGGGTCGTCTCCATGGATCTCTCCGTTCGGTTGAGCCGAACCGAAGAGCGCACCCGGTTTATCCTTGCGGTGCCACCTCGTGGCCGGGCGTGCTCGGTTCGGGGTCGAGGACCCCGGGCGGTGTGCCAGCACCTCCCGGGGTCCGTGCTATTTCTCCACGAGCTCCCCGAAGTCGTCAGGAAGCTCGCCGGTCTCGTACCAGCGCCGCCAGGCCTCGATGCCCGGCAGGGTGCCGCTGGTCAGTTCGTCGAGGAAGCCACGCACCCAGCGCGCCTCGGCCTCCGTCATCGCGATGTCGTATTCGACCTCGATCAGGAACATCCGCGGCATCAGCGGCCGCAGCTGGTCGAGCACGGCCCGCTGCTTTCCGGCCCGCTCGTCGAGCCGGCCGAGCCGCTCCCGCAGCCGGCTGATCGCCTGGTCCGGCCCGAGGACGCCGATCATCGACAGCCCGGACCGGAACCGCGGCGGTTCCGGGTCCACCGTGCCGACGAGCTCGCGGACCCAGTCTTCGAACTCGTCGCGGCCGGCCGGGGTGATCCGGTAGACGGTCCGCTCGGGGCGTCCGCCGTCCTTCACGCTCTCGACGGCCTCGACGAAGCCGTGTTTCTCCAGGTTGCCGACGACGGTGTAGAGCGAACCCCACTTGATCGGCAGGTCGGCGTCCTTGCCGCGCTCCTTGAGCACGGCCGCCATCTCGTACGGGTGCATCGGGCGTTCCAGCACGACGGACAGCACGGCCAGGCCGAGCAGGTTGCCGACCTTCCGCCGCTTCATCTTCGACTCCTCGTCCACGAATACTCGCAGACGAGTATTACGCAGAACGCGTCAGCGGGCAAGTGTCTTAGTCAGCGAACTACTCAGAGGTCGAACATGTACGGCACTTCGGCCTGCGCCCGGGCGTCGATCCACTCGCGCAGCGCCCGCGTCGCGAGGACGTCGTCCTCGTTGTAGCGCAGGAGCCGCTCGCGCTGGTCGTCGTCCGGTTTCTCGCCGTCCATGCCCACCGCGTCGCGGTACCAGCGCATCGACGCCTCGCCGCCCGCCTCCGGATCGCGCCAGGAGAAGCCGGCCACCGGCGCGATCACCTTCAGACCCTTGCCGTGGGAGCACAGGAACTGGTCGGTGACGCTGCGGAAGAGGTCCACCCACTGCTCGGAATCCACAAAGGACTGGATGTCCTTCTTCGACGGGACGCCGGGGTGGTCGCCGAAGCGCTCGACCGAGCCGAAGAGCCAGCGGTTCTCGGCGAGCGCGTTATAGCAGTAGGCGCGGAAGGTCAGGTCCGCCGCTTCGGTGCGCGCGCGGACGTCGGTGAGCCAGGCCCAGAACTCGGCGAAGGAGCGGGCCTCGTCGTCGGTGGGCAGCGGGTCCCACGTCGCGAAGGCGCGGTAGCCCTGCTCGACGCCGATGTCAGCGCCGCTGAGCAGGCAGCCCCAGAGGTAGGCACCGGCGTCGCCGAAGCTCTCCATGTCGACGTCGACCTCGACGTCGGCGCGCGGCACCTCGACCCGGTCGACCCGGCGCACCAGCGTCAGGTCGGCCAGCCAGGCCCGCGCGAGCACGACGGCGTCCGGGAAGGTGACGCCGGTCCAGTTCACCTCGGGCGACTCGCCCGCCGGGTCGAGCGCGGCCAGCTTGTCCACAGTGGACACGTCGGCGCGGCGCAGCTCGACGGCGTCCTCGCCGCGCACGACCAGGCTGACGTCCCGGGTCTCGGTGAGCACGACCTCGCACGTCGGCCACCACGGGCAGCGACGGCACTCCAGCACGCGCGAGGGCTCGGCGAGCGGCTCCTCGCCGTTCGCGGCGGCGGTGGCGATGGCGAGCCGGTCAGCGAACCGGGCCTGGTACTCGGTGAGCGCGTTGCGCCCGCCCGGCCAGGTGCCCGCGGTGAGGTCGTGCCAGACGACGACGTCGGCGTCGAGCCCGATGACGCCGCCGAGGGTGAGGCTCTCGTCGGCCTGCCCGAGCGTCTGCAGCATGCGGCGGATGTGCACGAGCCGGAGCTGGTCGCGCGGCTGCGACCGGACCTTGCGGCCTTCGTCGGCTTTCCGGTGTCCCGGGTCGAGATCGGTCAGCGCGGTGACGATCGCGCCGGCGCCCCGGTCGGTGATGCGGTGGCGCACGACGAGCACCGGGACATAGCCGTGGCCGGTGCGGACGAGCAGGTCGATCCCGCCGCGCCGGTGCCCGGCGGTGTCGACCGGCAGCAGCGCACCCCAGATGAAGCGCGCGCCGTCGGCGAAGGCCTGCAGGGTCTGCTCGACGCGCTCCTGGGCGGGCAGGTCGCGGCCGACCTTCACCCAGTGGTCGTCGTTGGCGGCCATCAGCCGGGTGACGATGTCCTCGCGGTGCGCGGTGGCGTCGTCGATCCGCTGCTGCGCGGTGGGGTCGGGCGGGGAAAGCGGTACCTCGCGCATGGCGGGGTCGTGTTCGAGGTGCACCCGGCGACGGCAGCGGCTGACCGCACCCGCGTCGAGTACCACCTCGGTGTTCATGGAGATCACTCTAGATTCCCACCGCCGAGCCGACATGCCCGCCACCCAGGCGACCAGTAAGTTCGACGTCGACACGTCGCAGGAGGTGCCATGGCGCGCAAGGCCAAGGTCGAGGGTGAAGCCAGGTTCACCCCTAAGAGGGCGAAGAACGCGGTCGCGGTGGCGAAGGTGCTCGGCCCGGCGGTGATCCCGGTGGTGGCACCGTTGGCGGTGCGCGCGGCGGGGGCGGCCCGGGAGGCGTACGACCGCTACCAGGCGCGCAAGCTGGGGGTTTCGGTCGACAAGCTGGGCTTGTACACCGGCCGCGGCGCGGCGCTGCACGCGCGGATCGCGGGGGTGGCCGAGGGCTGCCAGGACCTGCAGAAGTCGGAGAAGGCTTCCGACGCGGACCGCGAGTTCGCCCGGGGCGCGTCGGGGACGTTGGAGCAGCTGTCGGCTTCGGTGCGCGCGGCGGAGCGGATGCCGGCCGCCCGGCGCAAGTCGGTGCACCGCGCGGTGGCCGGCGAGCTGGAGCGGCTGGAGGGCCAGCTGCTGAGCCGGCTCGGCCTCTGACCACCACCGGTCGTGAGTGGTAAGTCGGGTTAGAACCCGACTTACCACTCACGACCGGCTACTGGATGAAGCCCTTCTTGACCATCCAGTCGTGGGCCACCTTGCCCGCGTCCTGGCCGTCCACGTCGACCTGCTTGCACAGCTCGACCATCTGCTCGTTGTCGATCGCCGCGCTCACCTTCTCCAGGGGGCCGCGGACCTCCGGGTGCTGGTTCAGCCAGTCCGTGCGCAGCGTGGCCACCGCGTTGTACTGGGGGAACGCTTTCTTGTCGTCCTCCAGCACCCTCAGGTTCAGGCCCGAGATGCGGCCGTCCGTCGTGAAGACTTCGCCCACCGGGCAGGTTCCGCTCGCCACCGCCGAATAGATCGTGCCGATGCCGAAGTTCTTCACCGTCGGGTTCTGGAAGCCGTACGCTTTCACCGCCGCCGGGAAGCCGTCCTGACGGCTGGTGAACTCCGTCTCCAGGCAGAACACCGCCTGGTCCGGCTTCTGCTTGATGAACGCCGCCAGGTCGGACGTCGTCTTCAGGTTGTTCTGAGCGCCGTACGCCTCCGTCACCGCGAACGCGTACTGGTCGTTCAGCGGCGAATAGTTCAGCCAGGTGACGCCGAACTTCTCCGCGTCCGCCTTCGCCGTGGCCTCGTACTGGGCCTTCTCGCCGCCTGGCACCGGGAGCTCGTTGCCCTGGTAGTTGATCCAGCCCGTGCCCGTGTACTCCCACGTCACGTCCGTCTGGCCGGACAGCAGCGCCTGGCGCGAGGAGTTCGACCCCTTGATGTCCGACAGGTCCACGACGTCCGCGCCCGAGGCCGTCAGGGCCATCTCGGCCATGTACGCCAGGATGATGTTCTCGGTGAAGTCCTTCGACCCCACCGTCACCTTCACCCCCTGCAGGGACGGGATCGGCTGGATCGAGCCGGGCTTGATGTCGTACGGGACCGCTTGGTTGACCGTCAGCCCGCAGGACGACAGCGTCACGCCCAGCAGCGCCACGACGGCCAGACGACGGAGTTTCATCGCAGCCCCTTCGGTCCGAAGTACTGTTCGGCGACCGCGCCCAGCCAGTCGACCAGCAGGGCCAGCGCGACGGCCAGCACCGAGCCCGTCACCAGCACCGGGGTCAGGTTCAGCTTGTAGCCGGTGTCGATGAGCAGGCCGAAGCCGCCGGCGTTGACGAACATGCCGAACGTCGCCGTGCCGACCGCCAGGACCAGGGACGTGCGCAGGCCGGCCAGGATCAGCGGGACGGCCAGTGGCAGTTCGACGCGCCAGAGCACCGCGCCCGCCGACATCCCGATGCCGCGGCCGGCGTCGATCAGGGCCGGGTCGACCTGCTGGATGCCGACCATCGTGTTCCGCAGCACCGGCAGCAGCGAGTAGAACGCCAGCGGCAGCGCCGCCACCCAGATCCCGCCGGTCGCGCCGGTGACGATGAACCACAGCACCAGCACGCCCAGCGCGGGCGCCGCCTGGCCGATGTTGGCGATGGCCAGGAAGATCGGCGCCAGGAAACGCGCCCACGGCCGGGTCACGACCACCCCGAGCGGCACCGCGACCAGGACGACGATCGCGGTCACCACCAGCGTCATCAGCACGTGGTCCCACAACGCCGTGAACAGGGTCGGCGCGTTGAGCGTCTCCTTCTCCGTCGCGGTCAGGCTGCTGGAGAACACGGCGACCAGCGTCACCGCGACGATCACCAGCACTGCGATCGGCTGGGCGAACAGCCGGACGCGTTCCGCGCGTTTCGAGCCGGACTCGGTGCTGAAGCCGGTGTCGACGGCGGCCGTCGTCATGCGGGCACCTCTTCGTCGTTCGTGTGCTCGTCGCGCAGCTGCTGGATGGTCGCGATCACGGTGTCCAGCTGGATGGTGCCCGCGTACTCGCCGCGCGCGCCGGTGACCGGCACCGAGCCGCCCTCGGCGAGCATCGCCTCGAGCGCGTCCTGCAGCGTCGACTGCAGGCTGACGACGTCACGCAGCGGCTTGCCCAGGTTGGCCAGCGAGGTCGCCGACGTCAGCTCGCGGACGTGCACCCACCGCGTCGGACGGCGGCGCGCGTCCAGCACCAGCGCGAAGTGCTTGCCGGACGTCTGGAGCTTCTCCCGGACCGAGGCGGGCGTCTCCTCGGCGGTCACGGTCAGGGCGTCCTGCTGGAGTTCGACGTCGCGGACGCGCAGCAACGTCAGCTGCTTCAGCGACGCGCCCGCGCCCACGAACCCCGCGACCGTGTCGTCCGCCGGGTTCGCCAGGATCGCTTCGGGGGTGTCGTACTGCAGGATCGTCGACTGGTTGCCGAGCACCGCGATCTTGTCGCCCAGCTTCACGGCCTCGTCGAAGTCGTGCGTGACGAACACGATCGTCTTCTTCAGCTCGCTCTGCAGGCGCAGCAGCTCGTCCTGCAGGTTGCCGCGGGTGATCGGGTCCACCGCGCCGAACGGCTCGTCCATCAGCAGCACCGGCGGGTCCGCGGCGAGCGCCCGTGCGACGCCGACGCGCTGCTGCTGCCCGCCCGACAGCTGGCGCGGGAAGCGGTCGCGGAAGTCGGCCGGGTCCAGCCCGACCAGGTCCATCATCTCCTCGACCCGGTCGTTGACCTTCTTCTTGTCCCAGCCGAGCAGGCCCGGCACCACCGCGATGTTCTGCGCGACGGTGAAGTGCGGGAACAGCCCGGCCTGCTGGATGGCGTAGCCGATCCGGCGGCGTAGCGTGTCGACGTCGAGCTTGAGCGCGTCCTCGCCGCCGATGGTGATCCGGCCGGACGTCGGCTCGATCAGGCGGTTGATCATCCGCATGGTCGTCGTCTTGCCGCAGCCGGACGGGCCGACGAAGACGACGATCTTGCCGGCCGGCACGACCATCGAGAAGTCGTCGACCGCGGGGGTGCGGGTGCCGGGGTACCGCTTGGTGACGTTCGCCAGCTCGATCTCGACGCCGGAGACTTCCTCGTTCTCAGCCACGGACACCCCTAGAGACGGTGAAGCGCTTGATCAGGACGTAGACGCCGTCGAGGAGCAGGGCGAGGATGACCACCCCGACCGTGCCGGTGACGGCTTGGTTGAGGGAGTTCGTGCTCCCCGCGTTCGTGAGCCCGGAGAAGACCTCGGCGCCGAAGCCGGGCCCCTTCGCGTAGGCGGCGATCACGGCGATGCCCATCAGCATCTGCGTGGCGACCCGCATGCCGGTGAGGATCGCCGGCCAGGCCAGCCGCAGCTCGACGCGGGTGAGGACGCCGAAGCGGCTCATCCCGATGCCGCGGGCGGCGTCGGTGACCGCCGGGTCGACGCCGTCGAGCCCGACGATGGTGTTCCGGACGATCGGCAGCAGGCCGTAGAGCACCAGCGCGATCACGGCGGTCGTCGGACCGAGCCCCGAGAGGGGGATCAGCAGGCCCAGGAGGGCGAACGACGGGACCGTCAGGATCGTGCTCGCCAGCGCCGTGGCCACCGCCGAGCCGATCGGGCTGCGGTACACCGCGACCCCGATCAGCACGCCGAGGACCGCGGCGATGATCGTGCACTGCACCACCATGCTGGTGTGCAGGTAGGCCTCCAGCCACAGCTTGCTCGCCCGGTCGGCGATGTAGTCGAAGAGGTTCATCCGTGTCCGCTCTCCCGCCCTTCGCGCCGGCCTTCACCCGAATGGGCTAGTTCCTGACCGACGGCTCAGTACCCACGGCACGACCGGTCCAAACCCCGGTCATCGGCCCACCGTGGCCTACCGGCCGGAGATCGGCAACAAATTGCCTGAACCACCGCGTGCCGTGGGACGTGAGCTCGGTGTGTGCTCACTTCCCGGGATCACACGCTCACGCCGGAGCAGGTCCCTTAGGCTGCCCCTCATGAGCGATCCGGCACGGCGTCCCGCCGTGCTGGGTGCTACCCGTGGAGTGTTGCTCGCCGTGAGCACCGGGACACTTTCCGTCACCGCACACCGGATCGCCGACGGCGGGCTGCCGGATCCGGCGATGACCGTCCTGCTCACCGGCCTGTTCGGCTGGACCGCGGCCGCGCTCGCCCGCAAGGCACGCGGGCCGGTCGCCACGATCACCCTGCTCGGCGCCGCCCAGCTGGTGATGCACCTGCTGCTCACCACGCTCGCCGGCCACCACGACATGTACGCGACGCCGGGGCCCACCGGGCTCGGCATGGTCGCCGCCCACGCGATCGCGACGGTGCTCACCGCCCTGCTGCTCGCCCGCGCGGACACGATGCTCCTCACGGTGCTGGCCGTGCTGCGCGCGATCCTGCCGCGGCTGCTCACCCCGCTGCCGGTACCCGCGGCGCCCGCGCTCGTGCCCGTCCGCGTCGACGCGCCCGGCCACCTCGTCGGCGTCGACCTGCGCCGGATCCGCGGCAGGCGCGGCCCGCCCGTCCACTCCTGAACCCCAGCTCATCCCCGAAAACGGCCGGTCACCGAACCGAGCCGTCCCCTTTTCTTGAGTTCATCAGGAGTGAACCCATGTCCCAGCACGTCTTCAAGCGCGCCGGTTTCCTCGTCGCGGCCGTCGGTGTCGCCGGTCTCCTCGGCACCGGCATCGCCTCCGCGCACGTCACGGCCAACGTCTACGGCCCGCAGCCCACCAAGGGCGGCTACGCGGCGATCGTCTTCCGCGTGCCGAGCGAGGAGAAGGACCCGATCACCACCACGAAGGTCGCCGTCGACTTCAAGGCCGACTACGGCATCGGCTCGGTGCGGACCAAGCCGGTCCCCGGCTGGACCGCGCAGGTGACGAAGTCGAAGCTGCCCGCGCCGATCACCAAGGACAACGGGACGCAGATCACCGAAGCCGTCACGGCGGTGACCTGGACCGCGCAGCCGGGCAGCGAGCTCAAGGCCACCGACTACCAGGAGTTCTCGGTGAGCTTCGGCCCGCTGCCGACCAATGTGGACCAGGTGGAGTTCCCGGCCCACCAGACCTACAGCGACGGCAAGGTCGTCGACTGGAACCAGCCGACGCCGGCGAACGGCGAGGAGCCGGAGCACCCGGCGCCGTCGGTCAAGCTGGCCGCGAAGGCCGAGGGCGACGGCGACCACGCCGCGATGGGCGCGAACACGGCGTCCACCACCGGGGAGCACACTGAAGCCGCGGCGGCGACGTCGGACAGCACGGCCCGCTGGCTCGGCGGGGCCGGCCTGCTCGTCGGCGCCATCGGCCTCGGTGTCGGGGCCGGCGCGACCATCCGGGCCCGCAAGGCCACGGCCAAGTCGGGAGGCAACAGCTAAATGCGCAGGGCGCTCGTTGCGCTGGCGTTGACCGGGGTGGCCGTGCTCGGCACGGCCACCCCCGCGCTGGCGCACAACGTGCTGATCTCTTCGGACCCGGCGAACGGCTCGTCCGTCGCCACCGGCCCGGCGAAGATCAGCCTGACCTTCGACCAGTACGTGCAGGGCGCGGACGTCAACCAGATCGCGGTGACCGGCCCCGGCGGCGGCCAGTGGGCCGAGGGACCGATCGGCGCGGTGAACAACGTCATCAGCGCGCCCCTGCGACCGCTCGGCCCGGCCGGGAAGTACACCGTCGGCTACCGGGTGCTCTCCGCGGACGGCCACCCGGTGACCGGTGAGCTCAGCTTCACGCTGACGGCCGCGGGCACCGGCACGCCGGCGACCGTCGACGCGGCGAGGTCGCCGGGCGGCTCCTCCTCGGCGGCGCCGCAGTCGTCGTCGACCGGGGTGCCGATCTGGGTCTGGATCGCCGGCGCCGTCGTGCTGCTGGCGATCGGGCTGACCGTGGCGCTGCGCTCCGGCGGCAAGATCGAAGAGAAGAACTGATGACCCAGGCCGAGGCCACCACGAAGGTCCGCTACTCGACGCTGCTCTGCGTCGTGACCGCGGGCCTGCTGGGCGCCCTCATCGGCGTCGCGCTGACCGCCACCACTCCGGTCCCCGGTGTGGTGCAGCCCGACGCGGTGGTCTCGGCCGGCATCCCGGTCGTCCGGGTGCTGCTCGACCTCGCCGCGGTCACCACGATCGGGCTGGCGCTGCTCTCCGTGCTGGTCGGCTACGACCGGCCGAAGCTGACCGAGCCGGTCATGCGGCTGGCCCGCCCGGCCGGCGTCGCGGCCGCACTGGTCTGGGCCACCGCCGCCGTCGTCGCGCTGATCCTGCAGACCGCGGAGTACAAGCCGGGCTCGTCGACCCTCTCGCCGTCCGACATCGGCCAGTACATCGCCGACGTCGGCGCGGGGAAGGCGCTCGTCATCGTCGCCGTGCTCGCGCTCGTCCACGCCGCGATCGGCGCGCTGGCGCTGCGGTTCGGCGAGAAGGTGCCGGCCGAGGTCCGCGTCGGGCTGGGCCTGTTCGCGCTGCTGCCGCTGCCGGTCACCGGGCACGCGTCGAACTGGAACTACCACGACTACACGATGATCTCGATGGAGCTGCACGTCATGAGCGCGGTCGCCTGGACCGGCGGCCTCGGCGCGATGACCGTGCTCCTCGTGGCGAACCGGACGCTGCTGGCGCACGCGCTGCCGCGGTTCTCCAAGCTCGCGACGCTCTGCCTGGTCATCTCCGCCGCGACCGGGCTGTTCAACGGCCTGGTCGAGATCTCGCTCAACCCGACCATCGGGTTCTGGGCGGCCATCTTCACGACGCCGTACGGGCAGCTGCTCGTCCTGAAGCTCCTCTGCACCGGCGTCATCGCGCTGCTGGGCGCGAACGTCCGCTGGCGCCTGATGCCGCGGATCGTCCGGCACGACCGCACGGCGCTCGCCGCCTGGGCGACGCTCGAGCTGACGGTCATGGGTCTGGCGTTCGGGTTCGCCGTCGTGCTGACGCGGGCGCCGGTCGTCGCGTCCTGAAGCCTGTCGCCGCAGGTAGGACCGGGTGCGAAGTCACCGCGAGTAGCTGCAACTTGCGCATTGGGATGATCCGGCATCCATTGGGGGTGACTGGTCGGGCAGAACTTTCTACCCAGAGCTGACCGCCTTTCTCGTGCGACGAACGGTCATTTGCAGTCGGCGAATGCACGTGCAGCTTGTGGTGTCGATCACACCAAGTGACAGATGATGGTCAGCGGTAACGCGTCCAGCGCACGTCCGTCCGGCCGTTCCGAAGATCGTCCAGACGGCGGAAGAGCTCGGGCCGCACCTGCGGCCGGCTGCGCAGGATGGGCAGCACGCTGGTCGTCAGCTTCAGCTCCCGGATGCCCCGGAGCACGGCGAACCCGGACCACGACGTCACGTCGAAGCCGTACGCCGCGGCGAACGTCCGGTACGCCACCGGCGGGTCGCCGAACCGCTCGCGGCCGACCGCCAGCGGCGTCAGGTCCCACTCCGGCGGGCCGACGCACGAGGAATCGAAGTCGCAGAGCACCGGCCCGTCCGGCCCGGGGATGACGTTGCCGGGGTACGCGTCGCCGTGAACCAGCCCCCTGGGCAGCGGAAACTCCAGCTCGGCCAGCTCGGCTTCGAGTTCGGCGCAGCGGTCGAGCAGGAACTCGCGGTCGGTGTCGCTGATCTCTTCGGCGTCGGACACCCGGGCCCGCACCGCGGCGAACGGCGCCCACTCGGCGAGGCCGGCCGGCGGGGCCAGCGCGTGCACCTGCCGCAGCAGCCGGGCCAGGTCGACCGACGTCGCCGCCCGGCCGATGCTCGGCACCTGGTGCCACACGGTCACCCGGTGCCCGCCGACCTCCAGGGGCTGCTCGACGTCGCCGAGGAGCCGGATGGCGGGGACGCCGTGGTGCTCGAAGTGCCGGGCCACGCGCACGACCGTGCCGACCCGGTGCCGCAGCTGCGTCGAGCCGACGATCCGGACCACGAACGGCGCGGTGACCAGCGCGTACACCGCGTTGTTGGTGAACCGCAGGAGCCGCGCGCCCGCCGGGTCGAAACCCAGCAGCGCGCAGGTCTCGGCCAGCACGTCCCGCAGCTTCCCCGAAGTGAACCGGCCGTCCAAAACCGCGCCGGCGCTTCCGGCGTCAGGCGGCGTAGAAAGCGTGGAGGCGGTCGGCGAGGTCACGGGCGTCGGCGTTGTTGCGGCGGCGCTCGGCCTCTTCCTGCAGAGGCCGCATCCGGTCCTTGACCCGCTCGGACTTGATGCCCTCCGCGCAGTCGATGGCCTTGCCGCCGACCTTGGCGCCGTGGTCGAGGTCGCCGTCCAGCAGGTGGTTGGTGGCCAGTGCGCTCAGCATGAACGTCTTGGAGCGGGCCATTTCGTCGTCGTAGGACTCGACGGCCCTGGTCAGCGCCGGGATCGCGTACTTCGTGTGCTCGGCGTTCTTTTGCGCGAGGACGGTGTGGACGGTGCCGACCATGGCGTAGACGTCGGTCTCGGTGAAGAACTTGACCCACGACTCGGCCTCGGCCAGGTTGGCGCGCTCGAACTCGTCCTTGCTCCGGCCGAGCAGCTTCACCGCCTGCTCTTCGTTGCCCATCATCGCGTAGGCCCAGGCCTCGTTCGCGCAGAGCACGGAGACGGCCAGTTCGGAACCGCTTTCCTGAGCGGCGATCTGACCCAGCTGGAACAGCTTCAGCGCGTCGTTCGGGGCGTCCTGGTGCAGGTAGACCCGGCCCATGCGGTAGAGCACGTTGGCCACCAATGGGTGGTTTTCGCCCTGCTTGGCCAGGTCCAGCGCGTTCGCGAAGTGGCCACGGGCGGAGTCCATCAGGCCGGTGTCGAAGGAGGTCCAGCCGGCCAGCGAGTGGAGGTCGGCGAGCGCCACGTACAGGCGGTTCTTGACGATTTCCGTGCCGTGCGCCTCGAGCATCTGCTGGCCCCAGGACAGCTGGGCCACCACGGCGTCGCGGCAGAACCCGCCGCCGTACTGGTAGTCGAGCGCCCGCAGCGCCCGCGTCGCGGCTTCGACCTGGCGGACGTCGGTCATGCCGATGCGCCCGGGCGCCGGCGTCCTGGCCGGCCCGGCCGCCCAGGTGCCCGATTCCGGACCGAACACCGCCGCACCCATCGTGACCTGGGCGGCGTGCGCGAGGAACCTCCGTCGCTTCACGGACTCGTCCTCCTCAGCCTGCTGGCCGTCGGCGGAGCCGACGACGCGTATCGCCGTGGCCTCGTCGTAGGCGAGGCCCATGTATCCACGGGGGACACCCAGGCCGTCGGCGATCCGCGTGAGCACGTCGTAGGCCATGACCTGGCGACCCTTGAGGATCTCCGACACCTCGGACTGGGATTGGCCGGTCATCGCGGCGATCTGGCGCTGCGAGACACCGTGCTTGCGCAGGAGCCGGTACACGGCGCTGATCTCGCGCGACGCGAGAGCCGTTCTCATCTCCGGCTGCTCCCACGCGTCAGCGGGAACTGCGTGGCTCTGCCGGGCTTCGGCACTGCCACCGTTACTGGCGTCCATCGCGCCCCCTCCACTGTCCGGTCGGGCGTCTGAGAAACAGCGTAGGCAAACCTGGTGAACCGTGTGAACAGCCGAACTGGCGCCCTGATCGGTCCGGGCGAAGTCCGCTGACCGCTTACCGTGGAACCGAGTCCAGTCACCGCTATGACGCCGATTCCACCTTCTATCGCACTCGGTTTCACCTCACTGTAGTTGTCAGATCTCCGTCACCGGCCGCACACCGGTAGCGATCACGGAGAGCTACGAAAACCGCAGCGTTGCGGCGAAGCGATGTTGCAGATGGCATCTTCGGACACTTTCGACAGAGCGGAGAAGGGCGTGGAGTTCGTGGACTCGTTCGCAGGGGGACATGCCGGCACGGCGACCCGCGCCGTGCGGCCGGCGATGGTCTCTCCCGCCCCCGCCGTCCGCCCTGTCACCCCGGCTGCCGCGGTGGATCCCCGCACCGCGAGCGTGCGGCACTACGAGGGCGGTCAGCTCGTGTGGCGCGTGCAGTGCGGCGACCTCATCAGCCGCGAGCGGGCGGTCACGGTGTTCGTCGAAGACAACCAGGTGGTACTGGTCTCGCCTCCCGGTGAGACCGCGCGGCTGACGTCCGGCCAGCTCGGACAGCTGCGCGCCGCGCTCAACGAAGCCGCCAAGATGGCGGAAAGGTAACGGTGAGCTGACATGGATCAGGTACTCGGGCAGGTCCTCCGCAACGCGGTCTGGGAGCGCCTCGACATGCTGACCGACCTGGCGAACCGCGCCGACGCCCAGTCGCTCGTCTCGGTCGCGCGCTCCGAACTGCCCCGGTTGACCGAGGCGTGGCGCGCGATGCTGAAGATGCACGAGCCCGACGAGCGCGGTGACTGCCCGACCTGCTCGACCCGGTGGCACCGCTGCAAGGCGCCGTGCTCGGTCTGGCAGGTCGCGCACGAACACCTGGTGGCCGGCGGCCTGGCCCCGCAGCAACAGTCTGCGACGGACCGCCGCCTGCAGGGCCGCCGCAAGAGCCCGGTCCCGGCCCACCCCGCGCCGCCCACGGCGGCCGAGACCACCGGTCGCCACGCGCTCGTGAACCCGCGCCGAGCGGTCACGGCCTGACCCACTGACCGGCGAGCCGCGGCCGGCCGATCGCCCCATCGGACCCGCGTCCGCACTCGCCTGGGGCCGAGGACTGTTTCGCCCGCACCCCCGAGCAGCGCGAACCAGTCCTCGGCCAACACCCGGTCCCCACCGCGATTAATCGAAAAATATCCGCGTTAGGCCTAGCCCAGGCGGTAATCCCCCGCTAGATTGATCATCGAACGCAGCTGGGATCAAGGGTCTGATCCCGCTGTGGCCCCCGCCTCCGAGCGGCCCTCGAATTCCGCGGGCCGGTGCCGTTGCACTCCCCTCCCCCGACCGGCACCGGCCCGCGGTTCCATACCCGTACGACAGTGAAGGCCGCACTCCCCGAGTGCGGCCTTCACTGTGTTGGGGCGTTAGCGGACGGCTTTCACACGCAGCACGAGCACCGCGGCCAGCAGCGTCGCGACCGCCGAAGCCGCGAAGAGCCCCGGGTAGCCGCCGAGGTAGGCGAGCACGAGCGGCGTCACCAGCGGCGCGACCACCTGCGGCAGCGAGTTCGCGATGTTGATGATGCCGAAGTCCTTGGCCCGGTTCTGCGCGGTCGGCAGCACCTGCGTCAACATCGCCAGCGCCACCGCCATGTACGCCCCGAAACCGACACCGAGCAGCGGGGACGCGGCGAGCGCGACCGGCCAGCTCTGCCAGCCGACCAGCAACAAAGCGGCCAACGCCATCACTCCGGACGCCGCCAGGACGTAGGGCTTACGCCGTCCGGACTTGTCGGAGAAGTGCCCGGCGAGCGCCGCGCCGGCGACGAGCGCGACGCCGTACAGGCCCATCATGATCAGCAGGCCGTTTTCCGGGTCGGGGTAGTGCACCGCGTCCTGGAGGAAGAACAACAGGTAGAGCGTGCCGAACGCGTTGCCGAGGTTGATCATGAAGTGGCAGCTCCAGGCCCACGCGAAGTCGGGGTGCTTCCGGGGCGAAACCCAGAAGTCGCGCAGCACCTGGCGCAGCACCCACGGCGGGCGGGACTCGATCGGCAGCCGCGCGTCCGGCGTCCGGAGGACGAAGCACGCGGCGCCGATCACGACGATCCCCGCGCAGACCGCGTAGGCCAGCGGCAGACCGGCGATGCCGAGCACGACGACGACCACGACCGCGCCCAGCACCGTGCCGAGCATCTGCGCGATGCCGACCAGGCCGCCGACCACGGCCAGCTGCTGCACCGGAACACGATCGGGCAAGGCCGCCATCAGCGCGGCGAGCATGCCGTTGAGGCCGCCCTGCACGAGGCACCAGCCGACGATCATCACGGCGACCGTCGGGGCCAGCGCCAGCACCGCGAGCCCGACGGCGGCGACGATCGCGCCGGCGACGGTCCACGGGTGCCGCCGGCCGAACCGGGAGCAGGTCCGGTCGGACAGCAGCCCGATCGCGGGGTTGGCGACCAGCGCGACCGCCGCGCCGAACCCCATCACCAACCCGAGCACGGTTTCCTTGTTCACGGCGTCGAGCAGCTCGGCCTGCTTCGGCAGCAGCACCTGGATCGGCGCGTAGACGCCCAACCACAGCGCGATGTTGGCGAAGAACAGCAGGCTCATCCAGCCGGGCCGCACCCGCACGGTGGGTTCGGCGAGCGCCTCGGGGAGCGCTCGGGTCGTTTCACTCATTCCGCACCAGCTTCCGGTACCAGTGGAACGAGTCCTTCGGCGTCCGCCGCAGGGTCTCGTAGTCGACGTGCACCAGGCCGAAGCGCGGCGCGTAACCCTTGGACCATTCGAAATTGTCCATCAGGGACCAGCAGAAGTAGCCACGGACGTCGACGCCGGCGTCCATCGCCTCGCGCAGCGCGACGAGGTGACTGTGCAGGAAGTCGATGCGTTCGGGATCGTGGACACCGCCGTCTTCGGCGACTTCGTCGGCGAAGCTGCAGCCGTTCTCGGTGATCTGGATGGGCGGCAGCTTGTCCTGGTAGCGGTGGTGGAAGTCCAGTAGCAGTTCGCGCAGGGCGTGCGGAACGATCGGCGAAGCGTTCGTCGTCATCGGGTAGCCCTCGATGTCGCGCAGCTCGAAGGGCAGCGGATTGCCGGGGCCGGGCATCGCGACCCCCTGCGGCTCGTAGTAGTTGACGCCGTAGAAGTCGAGCGGCTGCGCGATGGTGGGCAGATCATCGGCGAACCCGGCAGGCAGGTGCGCGTGCAGCTCTTCGGGGTAGCTGCCGAGCAGCATGGGATCGGCGTAGAGCCGGTTGAGCAGCGCGTCGAGGTAGATCGCGGCATCGTGGGCGTCGTCGTCCGCGGGCCAGATGGGCGAGTGGTTGTTGGCGGTGCCGATGTTCGTGGCCCCCGCCGCACGCAGGGCCTGGACGGCGAGGCCGTGCGCGAGGTTCTGGTGGTGCGCGGTGGGGATGGCGTCCAGCAGCAGGACCTTGCCGGGCGCGTACTCGCCGATGCCGTAGCCGAAGATGGACATGACCATGGGCTCGTTGAGCGGAATCCACAGTTTCACCCGATCGGCGAAGCGCTCTCCGAGGATCCGCGCGTACTCGGCGAAGCGCTCAGCGGTCGCCCGGGAGAGCCAGCCGCCGTCGTCTTCGATGGCCTGGGGGGTGTCCCAGTGGTAGAGCGTGACGGCGGGAGCGATGCCGGCTTCGCAGACGGCGTCGATGAGCTTGTCGTAGAAGCCGAGACCTTCGGGGTTGGGGGCGCCCTTGCCGTCGGGCTGGATGCGGGGCCAGGCGATGGACATCCGGTAGGCGCCGACGCCGAGTTCGGCCATCAGCGCGATGTCTTCGGGGTAGCGGTGGTAGTGGTCGGCGGCTACGTTTGCTTGTTCACCGCGGGCGATCTTGCCCTCGGTCGCGGTGAAGGTGTCCCAGATGGACGGTCCGCGCCCACCTTCGCTGGTGGCGCCTTCGATCTGGAAGGCCGATGTCGAAACGCCCCAGAGGAAGTCGGGCGGGAAAATCGGGTTCTGCACCGGCTGCTGACCCCTTCGTCAGGGCACCCGTACGGGTGAACATGAAAAGTTCTCATATACTAGGTCTTCACTCGTCCGTGGGGAAGCCCGTCGGCACGATAAAGTCCCAGATCAGACGAGGAGGAGCGCCGTGTCCGACATCCAAGCCGCGAAGGTGCCGGCAGAAGCCACCCCCTTACGCCGCCAGCCGGTCCAGCAGCGAAGCGCGAAGAGGGTCGAGCAGATGCTCGACGCGAGCGCGGCGTTGATCGACGAGCTCGGTTACGACGCGCTGACGACGACGCTGATCGCCAAGCGCGCCGGCGTCGCGGTCGGGTCGTTGTACCAGTTCTTCCCGGACAAGAGAGCTGTGGTCCAGGCTTTGACGGCCCGGAACCTGGAGCGCTTCGTGGGTGCGGTCAACGAGCGCCTGAAGCAGCTCGGGCCGGAGCACTGGTGGGACGTCGTGGACTCGATCCTCGACATCTACCTCGAGATGCACCGGACGGTCCCGGGCTTTTCCAAGGTCCACTTCGGCGACATCATCGACCGCCAGCTGCTGGACGAGACGCGCGACAACAACGCGGTGATCGTGGATTCGCTGACGGACCTGGTGGCCACCCAGGTCGACCGGCCGGTGGAGGACCTGCGGTTTGCGATCACGATCGCGAACGAGGTCGCCGACGCGCTGATGAAGCTGGCGTTCCGGCGGGAGCCAAGCGGGGACGAGAAGATCGTCGCCGAGGCCAAGTACGTGGTGAAGGGGTATCTGGCGGCTCGGTTCGGGGAGCGGTCCTAGGGTTGTCCACAGGAGTTGTCCACAAGTAGGCACAGCTGTGGACAACATGGTGCTTTCAGGGTGGCCTGTCGGTGGGGGCCGATAGACTGGAAGTGGGGGTTCCCCCAAGGGAGGGTGGGCGCGCGCGGGCGAGGCGGAGTGCCCCTTCCTCAGGTGCCTCACCTGCTCGAACAGCAGGATGAGGGCCGGACCGGCACCCCACCCAGGCCTCCCCCACCGCCCCGATCCGAAGCCAGAACACGGACGGTGGTGCCAGGTCAAGCCACGCTTTGCCGCCTTGACGCGGTACCAGCGGCCGTAGTGACAATTCCGGCTTCGGGGTGGTGGGCACCGCCGGGCGAGCCGGCCGAGGTTGGTTTCGACGGGGAACGCTGCGAGAGCGGGCTTCGTCCTCGATCAGCCGGTAATCAACGCGCGAGCTTCGACGGGGAGAGCTACGCGAGATACTCGTGTCGGCCCGCACCCACACGGCTCCAGGGAGGGGCGCGCATGCAAGCCGAGGAAATCGGGCCAGGGGACATCTACGAAGACTGCTCCTTCCACCCCGTCCTGTGCACCTACGTCGACGACGGCGACGAAATCGGGGGCATCTCGCTGATCGACGCCAGTTTCCCGCGGGCTTGCTCGCTCAGCGGGTGCGCCGTCATCAAGCTCTCCATCGACGACGTGATCGCCGCGCGCGCCGACTGGCCTGCCTACCTCGCGCGCCGCAAAGCGGAATTCGAGGCCTAGCCGAAGTTCTGGTGCTCGCCCCGGTACGTCGGGACCGTTCGCTCCACCCGGTCGCCCAGTACCAGGTGGTAGTGGGTGAACCGCTCCGCCAGCTCGCCCGCCTTGGCGTGGCGCAGCCAGACCCGGTCGCCGAGGTTCAGGGTTCGGGCGGCTCGGCCCGTCACCGGCGTCTGGACCTCGCCCGCTCCCTCGAAGCCGAGGAACTTCAGGCCCGTCGGCAAGTACGGCTTCGGCTGGCGGGACGGGCCCGTCGGGCCCGAGGCGATGTATCCACCCGAAAACAGCGTCGCGATGTTGCGGGTCGGGCGCCGGACCACCGGGAGCGCGAAGAGCGCCGCCGGGCGGGGCTTGAAGCGGGTGTAGCCGTCGAACAACGTCGGCCCGATCAGGCCCGAACCCGCCGCTATCTCCGTCACCACCGCGTCCGCGCCCGTTGACTCGAGGCTGCCCGTTCCGCCCCCGTTGACGAACTCCAGGGGCGTCACCGCCTCGACCGCCCGGACCGCTTCGCCGCGGCGGCGGGCCAGCTCGGCCGCCGATCGGCGTTGCATCCAGCCCACCACCGCCCGGTTGAGGCGGGGGCCGGCCGCGTCGCCGAGGCCCGCTATCTGGCCTTCGTACGCCATCACGCCCACCAGGCGGAAGCCCGGGCGGGCGACGATCTGGCGGGCGAACGTCGAGGCCTGCTTCGGGGTGAACACCGGCGAACGCCGCGTGCCGACGTGGACTCCCGGGAAGGGCCGCCAGGAGGCGTCCAGCTCCAGGCAGACGCGGATCTCGGGGTGGCCGTGGCCCAGCGCGGCGTCCACCAGGTCGAGGTGCGCGGGGGAATCCACCATGATCGCGATCGCCGCGCGGGCCTGTTCCGAGGTGGCCAGGCGGCGGAGGGCTTCGTGGTCGGCCGTCGGGTAGGCGACGACGATGTCATCGGTCGTGCCCTGCTCGACGTGCCAGATCGCTTCCGCCAAGGAGTAGCACATCAGGCCCTCGAAGCCCGGCATCGTCAGCACCCGCTGCAGCAGCGCCCGGCACCGGACCGACTTGCTGACCACGCGGATCGGCTTGCCCGCGGCGCGGCGGCGGAGGTCGGCCGCGTTCGCGTCGAACGCCGCCAAGTCGACCACGGCCAAGGGCGGATCGAGGTCCTTGGTCGCCAAGTCGTACACCGTCGCACTGGTCACGAGGTCTAAAGTACGACACGAAGGCTTGAAACGCGAATACTATTCACTTACTGTTTCGGCCATCACGGATGAAGGGTGCGCGCGCATGACCCGGTGGACCAACTGGGCGGGCACGGCCTCCGCCTCGCCGCAGCACGTTCACCAGCCGCGCGACACCGCGGAAATCGCAGCGGCGGTCGAGAGCGTCGCGGCGGCCGGCCGCACCGTGCGCCCGTGGGGCAGCGGCCACTCCTTCACCGCCATCGCGGTCGCCGACTCCGACGCGCTCGACCTGCGGCACTGGACCGGCGTGGAAAAGGCCGACCTCGAGACCGGGCACGTCACCGTCCGCTCCGGCACCACGCTCCGGGAACTCAACGCCGCCCTCGACGCGCTCGGGCTGGCCATGACCAACCTCGGGGACATCGACGCGCAGACCGTCGCCGGCGCGATTTCCACCGGCACCCACGGCACCGGCGCGAAGCTCGGCGGCCTCGCCACCCAGGTCGTCGCCCTCGAACTCGTCCTCGCGGACGGCTCGGTCGTCACCTGCTCGGCCGCCGACAAGCCCGACCTCTTCGCCGCGGCCCGCGTCGGGCTCGGCGCGCTCGGCGTGATCACCACGGTGACGCTGAAGTGCGAGCCGTCCTTCGTCCTGCGCGCGCAAGAACGGCCGGAGCCGCTGGAGCAGGTCCTCGAAGGCTTCCACGACTTCGCCGACGAGAACGAGCACTTCGAGTTCTACTGGTTTCCCTACGGCAAGAACGCCCTGGTCAAGCGCAACAACCGGACCGAGACGGCGCGGCCGCTGAGCAAGGTTCGCGAGTTCGTCGACTACCGGATCATGGAAAACGTCGCCTTCGGCGGGCTCTGCCGCACCGGGCGGCTGATGCCGAAGCTCGTGCCGTCGCTCGGCAGCTTCGCCTCCAACGTCCTGAGCGCCCGCGAGTACAGCGATCTGTCCCACCGCGTCTTCGTCACCGCGCGCAACGTCCGCTTCACCGAAACGGAATACGCTGTTCCACGTGAATCAGTGCTCGACGTGCTCGCCGAACTACGGGCGGTAGTGCCGACGCTGAAGCACCCGGTGATGTTCCCGGTCGAGGTGCGGGTCGCCGCCGCCGACGACATCTGGCTGTCGACGGCGCAGGGTCGCGACTCCGCCTACATCGCCATCCACCAGTTCACCGGCATGCCCTACCGCGAGTACTTCAGCGCGTTCGAGAAGATCGCCGGCGCCGTCGGCGGCCGCCCGCACTGGGGCAAGCTGCACGACCTCGACGCCGGCGTCCTCCGCACGCGCTACCCGCACTTCGACGACTTCCTGCGCGTGCGCAAGGAAACCGACCCGAACGGTGTCTTCACGAACACCTACCTCGACCGGGTGCTCGGCCCGGCCTAGAACAGCGCGGACACCGATTCGCCGTTGTGGATCCGGCGGATCGCCTCGGCCATGGCCGGCGCGATCGACAGGATCTTCAGCTTCTCGGTGCGCTCCTCTTCGGGCACCGGGACCGTGTTGGTGCAGACGATCTCCAGCACCTCCGGCCGGCTGCCGATGCGCTCGATGGCCTTCGCCGCGAACAGCCCGTGCGTGCACGCGACGCGGATCGAGCGCGGGTGCAGCTCGGCCAGCCGGTCCAGCAGTTCGAGCACCGTGCTGCCCTTGGCGATTTCGTCGTCGAGCACGATCACGTCTCGACCGGTGACCTCGCCGATCACCGAGGTGATCTGGACGCGGTCGTCGGGGAAGCGTTCCTTCGCGCCGGCCGCGACCTGGGCGCCGAGGAGCCGCGCGAAGTGCGACGCTTCCTTCGCGTTGCCCAGGTCGGGTGAGACGACGGTCGTGCGCGAAAGGTCGTACTGGCGGAAGTGCTTGGCCAGCTCCTGCAGCGCGTGCAGGTGGTCCACCGGGACGCTGAAGAAACCGTGCACCTGCGGTGAGTGCAGGGTCATCGCGAGCACGCGGCTCGCCCCGGCCGTCACCAGCAGGTCGGCGACCAACCGGCCGCCAATGGAGATACGCGGTGCGTCCTTCTTGTCCGAGCGCGCGTACGAGTAGTGCGGGATCACGGCGGTGATCCGCGACGCCGACGCACCGCGGGCCGCGTCGAGCATCAGCAGCAGCTCGACCAGGTGCTCCTGCACCGGCTTGACCAGCGGCTGGATGATGAACACGTCCCGCTCGCGGCAGTTGGACTGGAGCTGCACCTCGAGGCAGTCGTTGGCGAACCGCTGGATTTCCACCGGCCGCAGCGGCACGCCGAGGTGCTCGCAGATCTCTTCGGCCAGCTCGGGGTGCGCGCTGCCGCTGAAGACGGCGATTTCCCTCGATGCCTGGGTGATCACAGCGCGGAGATCGCTTCGCCGATGGCTTCCTCACCCGAGATCAACGTCAGGGTGCGGTGCACCGAAGCCGGGGTCTCCAGCAGTCCGACGAGCACCGCGGCGACGTCGTCGCGCGGGATCGGGCCGCGGCCGGTCGTCTCGGCCAGCAGGACCAAGCCGGTGCCGGGGTCGTCGGTGAGCGACCCGGGCCGGAGGATCGTCCAGTCGAGGTCGCGCGCCTTGAGGTCGTCCTCCGCCGCGCGCTTGGCGCGCAGGTAGTGCCGGAATTCCTCGGTGACGTCCGGGTTTTCCGGGTTGTCGGCCCCGATCGACCCGACCTGGACGTGCCGCCGGACGCCCGCGCGCTCGGCCGCTTCGGCGAACAGCGCGGCCGCGCCACGGTCCACAGTGTCCTTGCGCGCGGTGCCGCTGCCGGGGCCCGCGCCCGCGGAGAAGACCGCGGCGTCGGCGCCCTTCAGCACCTCGGCGACGGCGTCCACATCGGAGTTCTCCAAGTCGAGCACGACGGCTTGGGCGCCGGCGGCTTCGAGGTCCGCCGCGTGGGCGGGGTTCCGGATGATGCCGACCGCTTCGTCACCGCGCGCGGCGAGCAGCCGCTCGAGCCGCAGCGCGATCTGACCGTGTCCACCTGCAATGACGACTCGCATGGAGCCGAGCCTAGTGGGAAGCGGGTGCCTCCGCGGTCCGGAGCAGGTGGTCGTAGACCAGCTCGTTGACCAGGCGGGAGACCGGGTCCTCGGCGAGCACGACGCGCTCGGTGCGGCCCTCGAGGTCGAGGTCGACGACCGCGTTCGGGTCGGCGGTCACGACGGCGAGGCCGTACGCGCGGGCGCGCGGCAGGCAGTTGCCGACGTAGTCCTCGGTGAGGATGGCCGGCGACGGCAGCACCATCGCGGCCTCGCCGTAGCGGGCGAACGGAACCGCGGAGGCCATCGCGGTGCGCCAGTGGCGCGCGACGGCCAGGACACCGACGATCTCGGCGGCCGGGGCGGGGGCGGTTCCGGCCAGCTCCGGCCAGGTCCAGGTGTCGACGGTGGCGCGGTCGGCCACCGGGCCGGCACCCATCGCGATGCGTTCGGCGTGCACGTCGGTGCGGAGCTTGGCGACCACGCAGACCTTGCGGCCCAGGATCGTGGTCTCGGGGAGGACGACGCCGTTCCAGCCCAGCTGGGCTGCGGCAGCGCGGGCGAGCTCGTCGACGCTCGCGGGGAGCTCGATCGGCGGCACCACGCGGCTCGGCATCGACCGGCTGCGCTTCGCGCCACCGGCGACCGTCGAGCGCTCGGTGTTCTGAGGTGTAGCCGCCACGAGTCCGCCTCCTTCTGACCTGCACCGCTTCGTGACCGGGGGAAACCGGCACCTCACTTGTCTAACAGCGCGGCGGCGCGGCGTCGCCGGGTAGTGCGAGTGGCTGCGATCGGCGGCGGCCAGCGGTCGATGACCGGTCGGTAGGCGGTCATCGGACTTCGGTCGAACGGTGCGGCCAACCGAGTGATCGCGGGGTGAGTGGCATTACGGACCGGCAACGGCCGATTACCCGGGGCAGGATCGGCCAAACCCGATCCGACTAGCCCGGATGGCGCAACAACGGCAGAATCCACAGTGGACGCAGGTCGCTGAGCTGCGGTTGTCCGCCGTCACCCACATGGCGGTGACTTGCACCGCAGCGGTCACGCGCGCGCGGGACTAAAGTTACCGACCAGTCACTTAGCCGCCCGCCGTGGAGGACCGATGCGCTCCCCGAAGGACTTCTTCGCCCCGCTCGCCCTGGGCGCGCCCGCGCCCGTGCGGGAGATCCCGGTGACGCCGTCCCGGATGATCCACTTCTTCGACCCCGGCAACGAGAAGATGGCGGCGAAGGTGCCGGACATCGCGAAGAAGGTCGACGTCCTGCTCGGGAACCTCGAGGACGCCGTCCGCGCCGACCGCAAGGAGGCCGCGCGCGCCGGGCTGGTCGCGATCGCCAAGGCCAACGACTTCGGGAAGACGCAGCTGTGGACGCGGGTCAACAGCCTGGACTCGCCGTGGGTGCTCGACGACCTGATCACGCTCGTCACCGAGATCGGCGACAAGCTCGACGTCATCATGGTGCCGAAGGTCGAGGGCGCGCAGGACATCCACTACGTCGACCGGCTGCTGGCCCAGCTGGAGGCCCGGGCGGGCCTCACGAAGCCGTTGCTGGTGCACGCCATCCTCGAGACGGCGAGCGGCGTGGCCAATGTGGAGGAGATCGCCGGCGCGAGCCCGCGCATGCAGGGCATCTCGCTCGGCCCGGCCGACCTGGCCGCGAGCCGCCGGATGAAGACGACCCGCGTCGGCGGCGGGCACCCCGGCTACCTGGTGCGGACGGACCCGGTCGGTGACGACCTGAACGCGGGCCGCACGACCTACCAGCAGGACCTCTGGCACTACACGGTGGCGCGGATGGTCGACGCCTGCGCGATGCACGGGATCCTGCCGTACTACGGGCCGTTCGGGGACATCCGCGACGTCGTCGCGTGCGAGGACCAGTTCCGCAACGCGTTCCTGCTCGGCTGCGTCGGCGCGTGGAGCCTGCACCCGGTGCAGATCGACATCGCGAAGAAGGTGTTCTCGCCGTCGCCGTCCGATGTGGCCTGGGCCCGCCGGGTGATCGCCGAGATGGGCGACGGCACGGGCGCGGTGATGATCGACGGGAAGATGCAGGACGACGCGTCGGTGAAGCAGTGCCGCGTGGTCGCCGAACTGGCCGACGCCCTCGCGGCGGACGACCCCGAACTCGCCGCGGCCTACGACGCGGCCACCAAGGAGGCCCTCGGATGACCACGCCCCGGCGTTCCGTCCTCTACATGCCCGGCGCGAACGAGCGGGCGCTGGAGAAGGCCAAGACGATCCCCGCGGACGCGCTGATCCTCGACCTCGAGGACGCCGTCTCCCCCGACGCCAAGGAGGCCGCGCGCGACCGCGTCTGCGCGGCGGTCGGCGACTACGGCGCCAAGGAAGTGACGATCCGGGTCAACGGCCTGGACACCCAGTGGCACGACGCCGACCTGCGCGCGGCCGCGTCCGCCGGCCCGGCCGCGGTGGTCGTGCCGAAGGTGAACTCGGCGGCCGAGGTGCACAACATCGAGCGCGCGCTGGAGCTCGGCGGGGCGCCGGACCACACGAAGATCTGGGCGATGGTCGAGACGCCGGTCGCGATGCTGCACGCGGAGGAGATCGCGGCGGCGTCCGAGCGGCTGACCGTGCTCGTGATGGGCACGAACGACCTGGCCAAGGAGCTGCACGCGGAGTTCGTGCCGGGCCGCGGGCCGCTGCTGGGCGGGCTCTCGCTGTGCCTGCTCGCCGCCCGGGCGACCGGCAAGGTGATCCTCGACGGCGTCTACAACGACGTGAAGGACCTCGAAGGCTTCGAGGCGGAGTGCGAGCAGGGGCGGCAGTACGGGTTCGACGGGAAGACGCTGATCCACCCGGCCCAGGTGGAGCCGTGCAACCGGATCTTCGCTCCTTCGGAGGAGGAGATCGACCGGTCGCGGCGGATCATCGAGGCCTTCGAGGAAGCGCAGGCGTCCGGCAAGGGCGTGGTGACGGTCGACGGCCGGATGATCGAGAACCTGCACGTCGACACCGCGCGGCGGGTGCTGGCGCTGGCCGAGGCCGTCCAGGGCTGAACCCCGGTGGCCGGGTGGGAACCCGGCCACCGGGGCGGTTCACTTCGGCAGCGCGTCCGTCCACTCGGCACTGACTTCCGCGCCCTGCGGGCCGGAGGCCCCGTAGATGGCGCCGTCCGCCGTCACGAACATCGAGGTGTGACTGATGCGTGCGGTCGCGGGGTCGACGACCAGGCGGTAGTCCCCCGGCAGCAGGAAACCGCGGCCGCCCGGGACGGGGCCGAGGTCCCGGACGCCGGGGTACGCCGCGATCGAGCGGAAGGCCGCGCCCCGCACAGCCGGGGGCGCAGGCAGGGTCGAGACCAGCGAAACCATGGACAGCAGCAGCTCCCGTTCCCGGTCCGCCGCGGTCAACGGGCCCGCGCTCGTCCGGGCGCCGCTGTGCGCGATCGCGTTCACGAGCCAGTCCCGCAGCGCCGCCGGGTCGGTGGGCAGGGTCCGGAGTTGCCCGAACGTCACGTCGGCGGCCGCCAGCCGCAGCGGGTCCGGCCCCAGCGGGACGACCCGGCCGCCGGACTTCTCACCGCGGAACCACACGCGGCCGTCGGCCGTGTACCAGTTCTCGTAGACCAGCTTGTCCGAACTGGTCTTGACGTGCCAGTACTTGCCGGTGCCGTCCGGTGCGTGCTCGGCCACCGTCGCCGCCGCCAGCAGGACCTGCGTGCCGGTGACGACCGGGGCCACGGCCTGGGGCGGCGGAGCGGGCGACGGGGTGCTCGGAAGGGTCGCCACCACGACGGCGGCCGCGGCCGCGGCGGCGACGAGGCCGGCCCCGAGGGCCAGCGGGCGCACCAGCCGGCGGCGTGGGGGCGTGAGCATGCGGTTCTGCAGCCGGTGCCGGCTCCGGTCGACGACGTCCTGGGGCACTTCGCGGGGTGCCAGCGCGGCGCGCAGGGTCTGCAGGTCATTCATCGGACGCCTCCTGGGCGAGAACGGGGGTGAGCTTCTTGCGGGCGCGCGTCAGCCGGGAGCCGACCGTGCCCGGGGAGATGCCGAGTGCCTCGGCGACTTCCGCGTAGCCCAGCTCGCCGAGGGCGACGAGCAGCAGGACGTCGCGTTCGCCCGCGGTCAACCGGGTCAGTGCCGTGCCCAGCTGCCCGGCCGCGATCGCCGAAAGGACGCGGTTTTCGTGGCCTTCGGCGGCCGTGGGGACGTCGAGCCGGGCGAGGGCGCGGTAGTGGCGGGCCTCCTTGCGGCGGTGGCGGGAGACCAGGTTCGTCGCGATGCCGAACAGCCAGGCGCGCAGGTCGCCCCGGGTCGCGTCGAACGTCTTCCGGCGGTCGAAGGCGACGAGGAACGTCTCGGCCGCGACGTCCTCCGCGGCCTGGGTGCCGAGGCGCCCGGCGACGTACCGGTAGATGTCCGCGAAGTGGCGGTCGTGCACCTCGGTGAACTGCTCGCTGCCGAGCACCGGGGCCGCCGTCATGGGGCTGCCTCTGTCATGGGGTTCCTTCCCGTCGGCGACAGCTTCACCCCCACTTCGCCGAAGGTCCGGAACTTCTTCCCTACCCCACCGGCCAGGGCCGCTGCGGCGGGCGGAGCCGTTCGTACGCCGCCGCCGCGCGCAGGACGCCGAGGTCGTCGAAGCGGCGGCCGGCGAGCTGGAGGCCGATCGGGCGGCCGTCGTCGGTGTAGCCGCAGTTCACCGACGCCGCGGGCTGGCCGGACATGTTGTACGGCACCGTGAACGCGATGTGCTCGAACGGCCGGGCCGGATCGTTCGTCGGGGACGCCCACTCCGCCGGCGGCGCCGCGACCGGGCTGGTCGGCGACAGGACGACGTCGAACGCCGAGGTCGCGCGCAGGGTCGCCACGCTCATCACGTCGATCTGGGCGAAGCCCCGGTAGACCTCGACCCCGGACGCGTTCGCCCCGCCCGCCGCCCAGTCGGCGATGTACGGCAGGACCTTCGCGCGGCGCTCCGGCGGCAGGGCGACCAGGTCCGACCAGGCGCGTGTGCGCCAGAAGACGTCGAGGCCTTCGAGCATGCCGCGGGTCAGGAAGGGCTCGACCGGCTCGACGACCGCGCCCGCCGCTTCGAAGGCCCGGGCCGCGGCGGTGACGGCGTCGCGGATCGCCGGATCCACCGGGAGGCCGACGCCGGCGTCGAGCTGCAGTCCGACGCGCAGGCCGGCGGGCGGAAGATCCAGCGAGGCCCAGTCGAGCTCCGACGGCGGCAGGCACAGGTGGTCCCGCGAGTCCGGGCGCGAGAGCACGCTCATCAGCAACGCCGTGTCGGCGACCGTGCGGGTCATCGGGCCGGCGACGCGGCCGAGGAACGGCGGGACGACCGGTACCCGGCCGAAGCTCGGCTTCAGCCCGGCCAGGCCGCACCAGCCCGCGGGCAGCCGGATCGAGCCGCCGATGTCCGTGCCGACGTGCAGCGGGCCGTAGCCCGCCGCGGCCGCGGCGCCGGCACCCGCGCTGGAGCCGCCCGGAGTGGCCGAGAGCTGCCACGGGTTGCGGGCCGTCGTGTGGAAGCTCGACCGCCCGGACGTCAGCATCCCGAAGTCCGGCATGGTCGTCTTGGCCAGCAGGACACCGCCGGACTCGCGGATCCGCGCCGCCGCCGGGGCGTCGTCGGTGGCCGGCACCAGCTCCGTCACCGCCGTGCCGAGCGGCACCGGCGTGCCGCGGGTCGCGATGTTCTCCTTGATCGTGAGCGGCACGCCGTCGATCGGGCCCAGCGGTTCGCCGGCCGCCCAGCGAGCTTCGGATGCCTTTGCGTCTTCGCGAGCTCCTGAAGGGTCGTACGCGTACAACGCGTGCAGCTCCGGCTCTCGCGCTTCGATGCGGGCGAGAACGGCTTCGGTCACCTCGACCGGTGAGAGCGTCTTCGCGCGGTACTGCGCGACGAGTTCGACGGCGGTCAGGTCAGGCAGCTCGGTCATGAGCGCTCCTCACGAGGCAGGCGGGTCGAAGCGGCCGTCGACGGCGGTCCAGCCACCGTCCACCGCCAGCACTGAGCCGGTCACGAACGACGAAGCGTCCGAAGCGAGGTACACGACGGCGCCGGCGAGCTCGTCCGGACGCGCCCAGCGGCCCAACGCGCCCTTCGCCGCGTACGCGTCGTACCACTCGGGGTTCGCCTTGATCTGCGCGGTCAACGGCGTCTCGACGACGCCGGGGGCGATCGCGTTCACCCGGACACCGGCCGGGCCGAACTCCGCGGCGGCCGTCCGGAGCAGCTGGACGAGCCCGGCCTTCGTCGCCGCGTACGGGCCCTGGCCGGGCTCGACGGTCGTGCCGCGGATCGACGAGAAGCCGATGATGCTGCCGCGCCCGCGCGCGACCATGTCGGCGCCGAAGACGCGGATGACCTCGAACGTCACGCCCAAGTTCAGCGCCAGGACGCGGTCGAATTCCTCCCGCGTGTAGTCGAGCAGACGCTTGCGGACGTTCATCGCGGCGGTCAGCACCACGACGTCCTGCGGCCCGAGGTCGGACGCGGCCTTGTCCAGCGCACCCGGTTCGAGCAGGTCGAGTTCGTACGCCTCGCCGACGCCGGCCTCGCGGGCGGCTTCGAGGTCGCGGTCGGCGCAGACCACGGAAGCACCGTGCGCGGCCAGCGCCCGCGCGGCTTCGCGGCCGATGCCGCCCGCGCCGAGCACGACCGCTCGCCGTCCGTCGAGCCGGAACAGCGTCGAATAGTCGTCAGGCATCGTCACCTCCGCGCAGCCGGGCCAGCTCCGCGCGCAGGTTCGGCGCGGCGGCCAGCAGTTCCCGCGTGTATTCGTGCTGCGGCGCGTCGTAGACCTGCGCCACGGCACCGAGCTCGACGATCTCGCCGCGGCGCAGCACCGCGACCCGGTCGCAGACGTGCCGGACGACACCGAGGTCGTGCGACACGAACACCAGCGTCAGCGCGAACCGCTCCACCAGTGAATCGAGCAGGTCGAGGATCTGGCCGCGCACGGACACGTCGAGCGCGCTGACCGGCTCGTCGGCGATCAGCACGCTCGGGTTCGGCGCCAGCGCGCGGGCGATCGAGATCCGCTGCCGCTGGCCGCCGGAGAACTGGTGCGGGTAGCGCCCGGCCGCGTCCGCGGGCAGGCCGACGGCGGCGAGCAGCTCGGCGACGCGGTCCGGCTGCCGGCGGCCGAGCGGCTCGGAAACGATGTCGAGGACACGCATCCGCGGGTCGAGCGAGCCCATCGGGTCCTGGAAGACGATCTGCAGTTCCGACCGCAGGAAGCCGAGGCGGCGTTCCGGCAGGTTGTCGATGCGCTTGCCCTGGAACGAAACCGTGCCGGCCGTCGGCTTGTCGAGCGCCGCCAGCAGCCGGACCAGCGTCGACTTCCCCGAGCCGGACTCCCCGACGACGCCGAACCGCTGGCCCGCCTCGACGTCGAAGCTGACGCCCCGCAGCGCATGCACGTCCCGCCGGGCGTACCGGCGTTCCAGATCGCGGACTTCGATGATCATCGCCGGGCCTCCAGGTCCGAGGCGGCCAGCAGCTTGCGCGTGTACGCGTGCGAAGGCGCCGTCAGCACTTCGCGCGTCGAGCCCGCTTCGACGATCTCGCCGTCCAGCATCACCAGCACGCGCTCACACACCGACGCGACCACCGCGAGATCGTGCGTGATGAAGAGAAGCGCACTTTCCCGTGAAAGTGCGGCTTGGACGAGGGTGAGGATCTGGGCCTGCACGGTGACGTCGAGGGCGGTCGTCGGCTCGTCGCAGATCAGCAGCGACGGCTCGTTGGCCAGCGCCATCGCGAGCACGACCCGCTGCCGCTGGCCGCCGGACAGCTGGTGCGGGTACGCGCGGGCCGTGCCCGGCAGGCCCACCGCGGCCAGCAGGTCCTCGGCGCGGTGCCGTCGGCCGTGGATCCGGCCGGGCTCGGTGACCTGGCGGCCGACGCGCATGGCCGGGTTCAACGCCGTCATCGGCTCCTGGAAGACCATGGCCAGCTCGTCGCCGCGCAGCCGGGACAAGTCCCGTTCGGACATCCCGAGCAGCTCTCGGTCGTTCAGGCGCACCGAGCCGGACGCGGGCAGTTCCTCGGGCAGCAGGCCCATGATCGCCAACGCCGTCAGCGACTTCCCGGACCCGGACTCGCCGATCAGGCCGACACGCTCGCCGGCGCCGATCTCGAAGGAAACGTCCCGGACCAGGTCGCCGACCCGGAGCCCGGTCACCGAAAGCGTCATACGCGCGCCGCCAATCGGGGGTCCAGGCGGTCGCGCAGGCCGTCGCCGAGGAGGTTGAAGCCGAGCACGGCGACGGCGATCGCGATCCCCGGCACCAGCGCCAGCCGCGGCTGCACGGTCAGCAGCTCCTGGGACTCCTGCAGCATCCGGCCCCACGACGGCGTCGGCGGCCGGGTGCCGAAACCGAGGAACGACAAGGCCGCTTCGGCGAGCACGGCGATCGCGAACGACACCGACGCCTGCACGATCAGCAGGCCGGAGATGTTCGGCAGCACGTGCCGCACGGCGATGTCCGGCCGCGACCGGCCACCCGCGCGGGCCGCCAGCACGAATTCGGTGCTCATCACCTGCAGCGTCCCGGACCGGGCGATCCGCGCGAACGACGGAATCGTGGCGATGCCGATCGCGACCATCGCGGTCAGCGTGTCCGCCCCGAACACCGCACCGAACATGATGGCCAGCAGCAGCGCGGGAAAGGCGAGCACGAGGTCGTTGACGCGCATGACGAACTCGCCGAGCCACCGCGGCGACATGCCGGCCAGGATGCCCAGCGGCGTCCCGATCACCGCGGCGATGCCGACCGCGACGACCCCGACGTACAGCGTCGTGCGGGCGCCGACCATGAGCTGGCTCAGCAGGTCGCGGCCGAACTTGTCGGTGCCGAACCAGTGCGAGCCGGTGAAGCCGAGCAGCCGGTGGGTCGCGTCGACCTTCACCGGGTCGAACGGCGTCCACGCGAACGACAGCAGCGCGGCCAGCACGACCAGGCCGACGAGAATCCCGCCCACCACCAGATTGCGCATCACGAACCCCGCAATCTCGGGTCGAGCACGGTGTAGAGGACGTCGACGACGAAGTTGACCAGCAGCACGCCGGCCACCAGGACCAGGACGATCCCCTGCACGGTCAGCAGGTCACGCGCGGACACGGCGTTCAGCAGCATCGAGCCCAGCCCCGGCAGCACGAACACGCGCTCGACGACGACCGCGCCGATCAGCAGCGTCGCGAGCTGGAGACCGAGCACGGTGACCACCGGCACCGACGCGTTGCGCAGGCCGTGGCGCACCAGCGCCTGTCCCGGGCGGAGGCCTTTCGACCGCGCGGTGCGCAGGTAGTCCTGGCCGAGCGTGTCGAGCACGGCGGACCGCACGTAGCGCGTCAGCACCGCACCCTGCACCAAACCGAGCGACAACGCCGGGAGAACCAGCCCGCGGACGAACTCGCCGAAGTCCTGGTCCGGTGGCGTCCACCCGCCCGACGGCAGCCAGCGCAGCTGCACGGCGAAGAGCTGCACGAGGATGATCCCGGCCAGGAACGCGGGGATCGCGACGCCGATCTGCGACAGGCCCGAAACACCCGCACCCGAGGCTTTCCGGTGCTTCACCGCGGCGAACGTCCCGGCCGGCACCGCGATCACCAGCGCCACCAGCATGCCCGCGCCGACCAGCCAGAGCGTCACGCCGAGGCGGTCGAGCAGCTGCGGGCCGATCGCGTCCCGCGTCACGTACGAGCGGCCGAAGTCGCCGTGCAGCACCCCGCCGATCCAGTCGAAGTACTGCGTGACCAGTGGCCGGTCGATGCCGAACTCCGCGCGTGTCTTGGCCAGCAGCTCCGGCGTGGCGTTGACGCCGAGCGCGACCTGCGCCGGATCGCCCGGCAGCACGGCCATGAAGAGGAACACCACGATCGACGCGGCGAGCACGCTGGCCACGAAGATCGCCACCCGGCGCAGCACGCGGGCCGTCATCGGGGCGCCAGCCCGGTCAGGTCGAAGGACTCGCTGACCTGGTTCCGGACGAACCCACCGACCTTCGTCTTCGCGACGATCACGTTGGGGAACAGGAACAGCCAGTCCGCGGCCGCGTCGGCGTTCAGCTGCCGCGCCACCTGCTTCATGTCCGCGACCTGCTGCTCCGGCGTTCCGCTGTCGGCCTCGGCCAGCAGTTGCTGGACGCGTTTGCTGTCGTAGCCCCAGTAGTACTTCGGCTTCCCGAACGTCGTGATGTCCCTGGCCTCGACGTGCTGGATGATCGACAGGTCGTAGTCGTGGTCGGTGAACACCTGCTTGAGCCACACCGCCGGGAAGTCGAGCGGCTCGATCGCGGTCCGCACGCCGACGTCGGCGAGCTGCGACTGGACGACCTGCGCGGCCGACACCGCGTACGGCAGGTTCGGGATCCGCAGCCGCAGGCTCAGGTTCGTCGCGCCGGCTTCGGCCAGCAACGCCTTGGCCCGCGCGGGATCGAACGGCTGGACGTTCGAAAGGTCCTCGTACCAGGGATCGGTCGGTGGGACCATGCTGCCGATCAACGTGCCGCGGCCCGCCCACGCCGTGTCCAGCAACGCCTTCCGGTCGATCGCGGACGTCAGGGCCCGGCGCACGCGGACGTCGTTCAGCGGCGGCCGCGCGTTGTTCATGGCCAGCGTGACTTCGGAGTTCGTCGTGCCCTGGACGACCTGGAACCGGTCGTCGGCCTGGAACTGCGGGATCGAGTCGGGCGCGGTGATCGCGGAGATGACGTCGATGCCGTTGCTGAACAAACTGTTGTTCAGCGCGGTCGGGTCCTTGATGTACTTGAGGACCACCGTCGCGTACGCCGGTTTCCGGCCCCAGTAGGTGGGATTCGCCTTCAGCACCACGGAGTCGCCGCGCTTGCGGGCCGCCACGACGTACGGCCCGGTGCCGACCGGCTTGGTCGCCAGGTCGGCGACGCCGGTGGGGCTGCACATCGCGCCGAGCCGGCTGGTGAGGGTGAACAGCCAGCCGTTGGACGGCTTCGAGAGCACGACCCGCGCGTGGTCCGGCGCCACGACGTCGACGTGGTCGACGACGTCCATGTTCGCCTTGATCGAGATCGTCCAATCCTTTTTCACGCGCATCAGGGAGAACTTGACGTCCTCGGCGGTGAAGGGAGCGCCGTTGGCGAACTTGACGCCCTGATGCAGCTGGAAGTCGTACGTGCGACGGTCCGGGCTGACCGTCCACGACTTCGCGAGCAGCGGCACGACCTGGCCCTGAGCGTCGAGCTTCACCAGGCCTTCGTAGACGTTGTAGAGCAAGGCCTGCGGGATGGCGGCGCCGTCCGTACGCGTGAAGTCGAAGTTCGCCGGCTCCGCCGTGAAGCCGACGGAAAGCGTGTCCGGACCTGCGGAGACGCTCGCCGACGAACCGGCCGAGCAGCCGGACACCACGAGCAGCAGCACCGCTGCCACCAGGGGAATCCGGGCTTTCATTCGGCCTCCGGGTTAGTACACTGGTCTGACCAGTAGCCTGCACCGAGCGGACGACGGGGTCAAGAGATGCGGTTCGAACCGGTGGCTCCGGTCCGCGCGTACGAGCGGGTCGTCGAGCAGATCGAGCAGGCCGTGGTCAGCGGCGCGCTCCGGCCGGGGGAACGCCTGCCGAGCGAGCGCGAGCTGATGACGCAGTTCGGCGTCGGCCGCTCGACGATCCGCGAGGCCCTGCGCGTGCTGCAGGCGGCCGAAATGATCCGGTCGCGGCCCGGGGATCCGCGCGGCCCGGAGGTGCTGGCCGCTTCGCCCGCCGCGCTGCACCGCTCGATGCACCGGCTCGCGCGGGCCGACCACGTCGGGCTCGCCGAACTGCTCCAGTTCCGGATGATCCTCGACGGCTCGGCCCACCTGCTCGCCGCCGAGCTCCGCACCGAGGACGACCTGACCGGCCTGGACGCGGCCCTGGAGTCGATGCGCGAAGGCGTCTCGCGCGGCTATGCCGAGTTCAGCCGCGCCGACGTCGCTTTCCACGAGGTGATCGCGCGCATCTCCCGCAACCCGCTGCTGGTGATCAGCGAAGAAGTCGTCCGCGGGGTCGTGCTGGAGCTGATCGAGGACAAGCTCGAGCACGCCAGCAACCGGACGTCGCTGATGCGCACCTGGCTCGCCCACCACGCCGAGGTGCTCGACGCGGTCCGTGCGGCCGACGGCCCGGCCGCGGCCCGGCTGGCCAAACAGGCGTTGTACGACAACTACGCCGAATACGTCCCCGCCGGGCAACGGCCCCTGCTCGCTCCCTTGCTGCAGTCCTAAACTCGGCCGCGTGGACTCGGCGAAACGGGACGGCGTCGGCCTCGCGCTCTCGGGCGGCGGCTACCGCGCAATGCTCTTCCACGCCGGCGCGCTCTGGCGGCTCAACGAGCTCGGCTGGCTGCCGAAGCTGACCACCGTCTCCAGCGTCTCCGGCGGTTCGATCGCGGCGGGCGTGCTGGCGCACGCGTGGAACCGGCTGTGGTTCGGCGCGGACGGCGTCGCGGAGAACTTCGGCAAGGAGGTCGTGCAGCCGATCCGGAAGCTGGCCCGCACCAACCTCGACGTCCCGGTCACGCTCAAGGCGATGGTCATGCCGTGGCGCAGCGCGGGCGAGGAACTCGCGCGCCGCTACGCGAAGCAGCTCTTCGGCGACTGCCGCCTCGCGGACCTCGACCCGGCCGGGCCGAACTTCGTGTTCACCGCGACCAGCCTGCAGGACGGCTCGCTGTGGTGGTTCTTCCGGCAACCGGGCCCGCACGGGCAGGTGCCGCTCGCCACCGCGGTCGCCGCGTCCTCGGCGTTCCCGCCGATGCTCTCGCCGGTCGTGATCCCCGATCCGGCCGCACCGGACCGCAAGATCGTGCTGAGCGACGCGGGCGTGTACGACAACCTCGGTCTCGACCCGATCGAAAACCAGCGGGCGACCGTCCTGGTCAGCGACGCCGGGAAGAAGATGAAGCACGAGGCCAGGCCCGCGCACAACTGGCCGATGCAGCTGCTGCGCGTGCTGACCGTGATGGACAACCAGGTCCGCGAGCTGCGCACCGGCTCCCTGCTGAAGTCCTATGAGGACAAGGTGTACGCCGGGACGTACTGGGCGACCTACAGCAACATCGAAAACTTCGAACTGCCGGACGCGCTGCCGGCACCGATCGAGCAGACCCGGCGGCTCGCCGAGACGAAGACCCGGCTGACCAGGTTGTCCGAGAAGGTGCAGGACAACCTGATCAACTGGGGTTACGCCGTCTGCGACGCGGGCATGCGCCGCTGGGTCTGCCCGGGCACCACGCTGAAGCCGGAGTTCCCGTACCCGGGCTCAGGCGTCGGCTAGCTTCGCGTACACGATGACGTTGTCCTTGTAGCTGTGCTCGGCGTGGTCGAACGCGCCACCGCAGGTGATCAGGCGCAGCTGCGGCTTGTCGCTGTTGCCGTAGACGGCGTCCCGCGGGAACGTCTCCTTCGGCACCTGCTCCACGCGATCGACGACGAACTTCAGCTTCTTGCCGTCGCTGCGGTCGACGTCCACCTCGTCACCCGGTACCAGGTCCTTCAGCTTGAAGAAGATGCCGGGCTTCTTGTCGCCGTCGACGTGGCCGAGCAGGACCGCCGGACCGGTCTCGCCGGGCACCGGCGACATCTTGTACCAGGCCGCCTGCATCGGCGTGTGCACCGACGGGACCGAGATCCCGCCGTCGGCCTTCGGCAGCACCGAGACGAGCGACGACTGCGCGCCGATCTTCGGGATGTTCAGCTGCGTCGGGCGCAGGCCGGCGAACGGCTTGGTCACCGGCGGCGGGGTCGGCGCGGACGAGGACGCGGCCGGGGCCTGCGGGTCCGGGGTCCCGCAGGCGGCCAGGGCGAAGGACAGCGCCAGGGCGGCCGCGAGAACGCGGCCGCCGCGGCGGAACTGCGTGGTCATGCGGTCAGGACCGGGCCGTCGCGCCGCCGCCGGTCTCGACGCCGCCGCTCTTCGGGGTGACCGTGACCTGGCCGCCGACGGTGGCCGAGCCGCCGCCGTGGCCGACCGGCCGGGTGACCGGCTTGCCCTCGCAGGTCCAGGAGACCTTCGTGTCGTCGGTCAGGTGCTTGCCCTCGTTGAGCTGGATGTCGAAGCCCCAGTAGCGGCCGTCCGCGCCGTCCTGGAACGGGCCGGCGGCCACGGTGAAGTCGTTGGCGGTGACGTTGCGCGGCTCGCCCACCGCGCAGGCGATGACCAGGATGCCGGCGCCGCCGTCGAACTCCCACGCGTACGCGACGTTGTCGATGTAGTCGTCGCCGTGCGGGAACGGGTCGGTCGGCTCGGTCGTCGGCGTGGTCGGCCGGGTCGGCTTGCCCGAGGTGGGCGTGCCGGTGCCGGTCGACGTCGGCTCGGACGTCGGCTGGCCCGAGGTCGGCTGCTGCGAGGTGGTCTCCGCGGAGGAGGTGCTCGTCGGCGCCTCCGTCGTCGTCGGTGCCTCGGTGGTGACCGTGGGCGCGGCTTCGGTCGTCGAGGTGACCGGAGCCTCCTGCGCGAGCGCGGCCGGCGAAACGGTGAGAGTGAGCAGGGCCCCAGCGAGCACAGCGCCCGCGAGACGGCCCAGGGTCTTCTTCAAGGTGACTCCCAGGGAAGGAAACGCGCAATGACCCCCACTACGCGAGTCGCCCGGTGCTGCGAAGCACAAGATCGGGTGACTGGGACATCCTGCCCTATTACTGGTATATACCGGAAATCAATTGGACGTGAAGAAGACCACTGCGGAAACCGGTAACGTTCCGGCGGGGCGAAATCCACATCGGACAGTGACGTCGGCAGCGCTTTCAGTCCGCGAGCTTCGCGTAGACGACGATGTTGTCCTTGTAGCTGTGCTCGGCGTGGTCGAACGCGCCGCCGCAGGTGATGAGCCGCAGCTCCGGCCGGTCGCTGTTGCCGTAGACCGCGTCGCGCGGGAACGTTTCCTTCGGGACCTGGGTGACGCGGTCGACGACGAACTTCAGCTTCTTGCCGTCGCTGCGGTCGATGTCCACCTCGTCACCGGGTGCCAGGTCCTTGAGCCGGTAGAAGATACCCGGTTTCCTGTCGCCGTCGACGTGCCCGAGCACGACCGCCGGGCCGACGTCACCGGGCACCGGCGAGAGTTTGTACCAGGCCGCCTGCATCGGCGTGTGCACCGACGGGACGGAAATCGCACCGTCGGGTTTCACGGCGACGGCCAGCAGGCTGGACTCCGCGCCGATCTTCGGGATCTTCACCGCGGTCGGGCGCAGTCCCTTGAACGGCACGGTCACCGGCACCGAAGCCGGAACGGGAGCGGGCGGCGCGGCTTTCGGCGGCTCGGCGGTGCCGCACCCGGCCAGGGCGAGCACCAGGGCGAGCGCGACGCCCGCCCGGCGGACCGTCACCGGGCTGTGCCGCCGAAGCCGGTCTCGACCCCGCCCTTGGGCGCGACCTTGACCTGGGCCTTCGGTGCGGCGTTGCCGGCGGGCGTGGAGCTGGTCGCGGTGGTGCTCGACGCGGTGCTCGACGCGGGGGCGCTGGACGTCACCGTGCTCGTGGCGGTGCTCGTCGCGGTCGCCGTCACGGTGACGGTCGAGGTCGGCGGCTGCTCCTGCTCGAACTCCACGACGCCGTTGCCCTCGACGCCGTCGCAGGTCCAGCTGAACTTCGCGCTGGTGGTGCCGGCCGGGGCGTCGACCACGCGCACCGAGTAATTCCACAGGCGACCGTCGGCCTCGTCCTGGTCCGGGCCGCCGGTGACGCTCAGGTACTGGGTCGCGACTCCGCCCGGCTTCCCGGCCGCGCAGGCGATGACCAGGACACCCTCGCCGCCGAGACCGACGAAACCGTGCCCGACGTTGTCCTGGTAGTCGTCCTTCGGCGGGATCTCCTGGGTGTCGCCCTTGATCTCGGGCTCCGCTTTGGGCGCAATCCGCCTTTCGGTGGTCTTGACGTCACCGTGCGTGCTCGGCGCCGACGAAGAGGACGTGGCCGTCGGGGTGACCGATGTGGACGAAGGCGTCGTCGTGCTCGTCGGGCTGCTCGAGGTCGGAGTCTCCGAAGTGGACGTCGTGGTTTCCGTGGCTGACGTGCTGGTTTCGGTCTGCGCCAACGCGGCGGGCGTGGCGGCGAAGGTGGCGAGCGCACCCGCGAAAACGACCCCGGCGACCCGGCTCAAGGTTCTGCCCACGATGCACTCCCAACGCGTTGACCTGCGATGTCGCGACTATCGACGATTCGGCGGTGCGCGTTACTCCGGTAGGGCGATCACCAAGTCGTCCCACAGGTCGTCGGGATCTTCCAGGCCGACGCTGAACCGGATCAGCCCGGGCGGGACGCGTTCTTCGCCCGCCAGCCAGGCCCGCCGCTCGACCAGGCTCTCGACGCCGCCGAGGCTGGTCGCCGACCGGATCAGCCGGACCGACGCGCAGAATCGGTCCGCCGTCTCGGCGTCGGCGAGGTCGAAGGCGATCATCATCCCGAAGCCCGGGTAGCGCACCCGCCGCACCGCGGGGTGCTCGCCGAGGCGCGAAGCCAGCAGGGCGGCGGTGCGGGACTGCTCCGCGAGCCGGACGGGCATGGTCCGCAGCCCCCGCAGCGCGAGCCAGGCTTCGAGGGCGCCCGGCGTCGACCCGACCCGCGTCCGCGCGCCCTTGAGTTCCTCGGCGACGGCCGGGTCCTTGGCGACGGTGACGCCCAGCAGCAGGTCGCTGTGCCCGCCGATGAGCTTGGTCGCGCTGTGCACGACGACGTCCGCGCCCAGCTCGAGCGGCCGCTGCTGCAACGGCGTCGCGAAGGTGTTGTCGACGACGACCCGGCCGCGCGCCGCGGCGGCGATCGTCTCGATGGCCATCACGTCGAGGGTCGGGTTGGTCGGCGACTCCAGCCACACGAGGTCCGACGTCGCGGCCTCGGCGACCCACGCCTCGGTGTCGGTGGGGTCGAGCTCGGTGACGGCGAGCTTGCCGAGCTTCTGCGCGTGGGCCAGCACCCCGCGCGTGACGGCGTAGCTGAACGTCGGGACGGCGACCCGCGACCCGACCGGCAGCAGGTCCAGCACCGCGGACAGGGTGGCGACGCCGGACGCGAACGCCGTCGCGTGGCCGCCTTCGAGGGCCCCGACGGCTTCCTCGAGCGCGTGCCAGGTCGGCGTCCCGTCACCACGCGCATACGCGAAGTCGCCACCGGCCTGGTACGTGCTGGTGGCGACGAGCGGGGTGTTCAGCGGCTCGCCGGGACCGTGCGGCCGGCCGGCGGCGATGGCCTTGGTGCGAGGCGTCCAGTCGTCCATGCGCCTCACGGTACGCACCTGTCGTGAGGGGTAAGGCGGGTTCTAACCCGCCTTACCACTCACGACCGCCGCGGGAGGAGCGATCAGTGGGCGTAGACCTCGAACTCGTACAGCGAGTAGCCGTACTTCGTCCCGCGCTGGACGCCCTGCATCTTGACGAACCGGGCCGTCGTCGGGGCGAACGAGACGTTGTCCTGGCCGCCGTCGCCGTCGGTCACCACCGCCGCGTCCGTCCAGTTGACCGCGTCCGGCGAGAGCTGGATCCGGTAGCTCTTGCCGTAGGCGGACTCCCAGCTGAGCAGCACCCGCGAGACCTGCTGGACCGAGCCGAGGTCGACGGTGATCGCCTGGTCGTCGCTCCAGTCGCTGGCCCAGCGGGTCGAGGCGTTCCCGTCGATCGCGTTCGACGCCGGCGAGTTGTAGAAGCCGGTCTCGGCGCTGGTGGCGCTGACCGTCTTCGCCGCCGCCAGGTTGGCGATGTTGTCCCCGCGGTGCGCGGCGTACTCGACGACCTGCTGGAACGTCGGCCGGTTCTGCCAGCTGATCTTGTCCTGCGTGATGCCGCCGAGCGGGTTCTGGATGATCGAGTCGGCGCACCACTGGTCACCGGCCGAGCAGTTCGCGTCACCGGGGTAGACGGTGTTCGCGGCCTGGCCGGCGGCCGTGGTCAGCGAGTCGACGAGCGCCTGGCGGCACGCGGTGACGTCGCCGCCGCCGCAGAACGTCTGCGCGAGCGGGCCCGCCACCGGCTGGCCGAGCACCTGCCGGATGTCCTTGCTGACGTAACCCCACCAGCCGAACTGGAACGACGAACCCTTGTGGGGCTGGCCGGTGTGCTGGCCGTTGCCGTTCTGCCAGCCCGACGGGCTTTCGTTGATGCCGAGCACGCCGGTCATCGCGTTGTAGGCGTCGTCGCCGAGACCCGGCTTGAACTCGGCCTGGACCAGCAGCGGCCACCAGGCGTCGAAGATGCGGATGGCGTCCGCGTCGGCGTAGGTCTTGCTGCCCGCCGACGTCTCCTTGCGGAGGTGGCCGTTCGCGAGCCACGTCTTGAGCTTCGCCTCGGCGTCCGCGGCCGCCCCGGTGGCCGGCGTCTTGTCGAGCACCTGCAGCAGCAGCGGCAGGACGCGCTCGGCGCGGAGGTCGGCGAGGGCGGCGTCCGCCATCGCCTGGGTCAGGTTGACCCGGGTGACCTTGGTGCCGCTGGAGATCAGCTGCTTGACGCGCGAGTCGAGCAGGTCGACGCGGTGCACGGCCGACTTGTCCGCACCGGCCGCCGCGTAGCCGTTGGCCTGGGCGTTGTTCCAGCTGACGTAGTAGTCCTGGTTGATCGACTGCGGGTGCTGCGCCGCCGGCGTGTAGGTCGCGAGGTTGCCGGCCGGGTTCCAGCCGATCCAGTCGTGGCCCTGGTCGCCCCACACCGGCATGTTCGGGTCCACATCGGACTGCCGGGCCGGGTTGGCGCCGGAGTTGAAGTAGGCGATGTCCTTCGAGTCGGCGTAGAACCAGTTGAACGTGAAGTTGATGTCCTGCGCGGCCCGCTGGAAGTCCGCCGCGGACTTCACGAAGGTCGGGTCGTTCAGCTCCTGGAAGCCGATCAGCGAGTCGACCTCGTGGAAGTAGGACGACCGCAGCGCCGCATACGCCACCGGCTTGCCGCCGACGGTCGCCCGGCTCTGCACCGGCCCGTACTTGGTCCGGTAGCTGCGCAGGGTGTACGAACCCGCCGCGGTGCCGTCGGCGACCGTCGGCTTCCAGGCGTTCTTCACCTCGACGGTGTCCATCGGGACGCACTTGCCCTGGTAGGTGTAGTAGTTCGAGTCCTTCGTCGGGGTGCCGCCGTTCGGGTCGCACAGCTGCAGCGCGTAGGTGTCGATGATGTCCTGCGCCGACGTCGTCGCGCTCCACGAGTAGTCCTGGCCGCGGCCCAGCAGCGTGTACATGCTCAGCCCGGCGAAGGCCGCGCCGCGCGAGCTGATGCCCGGGCCCTGCAGTTCCTGCAACAGCAGCAGCTGCGGGGCGAAGTAGCCGGTCTGCGGGCCGAACACGGCGACCGGGTGGCCGCTGGCCGTCTTGGCCGCGGAGACGAGCAGCGCGTTGGACATGCCGTGCTTCTCGCTCAGCATGTTCGCCGGCAGCACGCCGTTTTCGAACATCCCGCGGGCGGGCTCCAGCTCGGCGGGGGCGGCAACGTCCACAGTGGACGGCGTCGCGGTGGCGGCCGAACCGGTCTTGTCGAACACCAGCGGCTGCGGCGTCACCGAGTTCTTGTCCGGCAGCGCCCGGCCGTTCGCGTTGGCCGGCGTCTTGCCGTACGGGAAGGTCTGGCCGTCGTGCAGCGTCTTGACCGCCTCGGGGTCGTCCTCCGAGCGCAGGCTCTGCCACACCTTCTCGCCCTGCACGACGCCGTACTTCTCCTGCAGCGCGAGCTTTGCGATGGCGTTCTGGACTTCGCCGCCGCCGCCCGCGCCGAACTCGGCGCCGATCAGCGAGGCCAGCGCGACCAGGTCGGTCAGCTTGAACGGGTCGATCGACCCGGCGTTGGTGATCGAGTCGACGTGCCCGGTCAGCACGTACTCGCCCGGGAAGTACCGGCCGTTGTAGGAGTCGCTGATGTACTTGTTGATGCCGTCGACGTAGGCCTGCGCGTCGGCGAGGCCCTGCGCGCCGCGCGGGCCGCTGGCGGCCGTGCGGTCGATCTGCTGCTGCAGCTCGGCTTCGGTGTACGGCGCGTTCGCGAAGAACTGCTGCTCGAGCTCGCGGTTGGCTTCGGCGCCACCGGCGAACGAGGTGACCTGGCCGCGGGCGGCGTGCCGCAGCACGTCCATCAGCCACAGCCGGTCCTGCGCGGCCGCGTACCCGGCGCCGAACTCGGTGCCGGCGCGGGTGGTGCCGGTGATGTGCGGGACGCCGAGGGCCTTGTCCCGCACGATCGTGACGTCGGCCCGCGGCTTCGCCGTGCTCGCCACCTGGTCGGCCGGGACGCCGAACGAGGAGTCGTTGAAGTACTGGTTGATCGCGCCGGTGGTCAGCGTCTTGTAGCCGCCGGCCAGCGAGGCGTACTTGCCGAGCTGGTCGGCCGAGTGCGCCGGGCGGGTGCCGAGCAGCTTGTGCGCCAGGATCTCCGCGAGGGTGGCACTGCCCTGTTCGCCGGGCGGGAGGATGTCGCTGCACTGCCCGCCGCAGTAGTCGTCGGGCGACACGGCCGCTTGCGCGGCCGGCGCGGTGACGGCGACCTGGGTGAGCCCGGCCACGAGGGCCCCCAGTGCCGTGATGGTCAGGGCGCGGATGCCACGTCGCATGCCGGGCTCCCCTCAGTCAGAAAAGTGACGAAGCGCACGCTACCCAGCAGTAGCCCAAGTGTGAAGACTTTTCGCGTTTTTCCCCTCCTTGGGCGTAGTCCGATCGGCGCAGCCTCCGGCGCGTGGGTACGGTGAGGCCCATGACCTTGGAAAAGCCCCTCATCGACCGCCCGGACGGACCCGCTCCGGCCGACCTCGAGATCACCGACCTCACCGTCGGTGACGGCGCGGAGGCCACGGCGGGCAAGACCGTCACCGTGCACTACGTCGGGGTGTCGCACTCGACCGGCGAAGAGTTCGACGCGTCCTGGAACCGCGGCGAGCCGCTGCGCTTCGGCCTCGGTGCCGGCCAGGTCATCTCCGGCTGGGACCAGGGTGTCGCGGGGATGAAGATCGGCGGCCGCCGCAAGCTGGTCATCCCGCCGCACCTGGCCTACGGCGACCGCGGCGCGGGCGGCGTGATCAAGCCGGGCGAGACGCTCGTCTTCGTCGTCGACCTGGTCGGCGTGAACTGACCCATTTCCGGCAAACCGGCCCCGGCATCCCCGCCGGGGCCGGTTTTTTGCTCCAAGCAGCGCCTTCGCGGCCCCCGAGCCGTCGCTACCCTCGCAAGTGATCACCGGCACCATCGCCGGTGCACGAAAAGGGGGATCCACCGATGCGCGTTCGCGCTGTGTTTTCCGCTGCCCTGTTGACGTTGGCCGCCGGGCTCGCCACCGCGGCGCCGGCCTCCGCCGTGGCCAACGGCTCCGACGTCCCGGCCGGCCAGTTCGGCTTCGCCGCGAAGCTCACCATGACGAACATCCCCAAGCCCGACGGCTCGAAGTACAACAGCGCGTGCTCCGGCGCGCTGATCGCGGCGAAGTGGATCATCACCGCCGGCCACTGCTTCCACGACGCCAACCGCAACCGCGTCTCCGGTCCGGTGCCGTACCCGACGTCGGTGCTGCTCGGCACGGTGAACCAGAGCACGCCCGGGGTGGTCCGCAACGTCGTCACCGTCTACCAGGCGAGCGCGAACGACATCGCGATCGCCACCCTCGACGCGGACGTCACCGGCATCACCCCGCTGACGATCAACCGGGTCACGCCGTCGGTGGGCCAGCTGCTGACCCTGGCCGGCTGGGGCAGCCTGACGGCCACGAACCCGGCCCCGTCGACGAAGCTCCAGCAGGGCACCGTGAAGGTCGGCCAGGTCGCCGCGTCGACGCTCGGCGTGCAGGGCGTGGCCCCGACGTCGACGACGAGCGCCTGCGTCTACGACTCGGGTGCGCCCTACTTCGTCGCGGCCGGCTCCGGCGGCCAGCTGGTGTCGGTCGAGTCGACCGGCCCGGACTGCCCGCACAACCAGCTCGAGACCACCTCGCGGGTGGACGTCGTCGCGGACTGGATCGCGGCGCACACCGGCTGAACCCGCGGCCGGGCGTCACCCGGGTGACGCCCGGCCAGGGAATTCCCAGGGTGGGAGCAGCGCCCTAACGTCGGACGTCGACCACCGACTCGACGAAGGGGAACAATGCGCCTGCGCGCCCTGCTCGCCGCTGCCGTCTTGACCGTCTCCGCCGCTCCCGCCGCCTGGGCCGTCGCCCACGGCACCGACGTCCCACCGGGCCGGTACGGGTTCGTCGCGAAGCTCGCGATGACGAAGATCCCGCGCCCGGACGGCTCGACGTACAGCAGCTACTGCACGGGCGCGCTGGTCGCGCCCGCCTGGATCCTGACGACCGGCCACTGCTTCCACGACGCCCACCGCGATCGGGTCTCCGGCAAGATCCCGTACCCGACGACGGTGACGCTGGGCCTGACCGACGAGGAGACGGAGTCGGGCATCGCCCGCAAGGCGACCGAGGTCCTCCAGGCGAAGGAGAACGACGTCGCCCTGATCCGCCTCGACTCCCCGGTGACCGCGGTGACGCCGCTGGCGGTGAGCCGCGCGGTCCCGAAGGTCGGCCAGCAGCTGACGCTGGCGGGCTGGGGCAGCCTCACGGCCGCCGCCCCCAAGCCGGCCACCCGCCTCCAGGAGGGCACGGTGGCGATCGCGAAGGTGGACCCGACGACACTGGGCGTCCGCGGCGCGGCCCCGGAGATCACGACGAGCGCGTGCACGTACGACTCGGGCGCCCCCTATTTTTCGGGCGACCAGCTCGTCTCGCTGGAGGCGACGGGACCGGACTGCCCCCACGCGGGCATCGAAACGACGAGCCGCACGGACGTGATCGCGGACTGGATCACCACCCACACGGCGTAACTTCGCCCAGGGCGAACAGGGGCTCGTGACATACCCCACGACCTGGTCCAAGCCATGAAAAAGGGCCCCGGCGGATAGCCGGGGCCCTTTTCGTGTGGGCGAGGAGGGAGTTGAACCCTCACGTCCTTTCGGACACACGGACCTGAACCGTGCGCGTCTGCCATTCCGCCACTCGCCCGAGTGCTTCCTTGCGGCAGCGAGGAGAAGACTAGCAGGTCGTTTTAACGGCTTTCACCGGGGGCCGTGTAGAGGCTGGCTCACCCGGATAGGATCGGTGCGGAAGCACACGTGTGAGGAGGTTTTCCCCGGTGGGCCGCGCCGAACGATTCGACAGGCGACTCGAGAACCTGGTGGGGAACACTTTCGCGCGCATGTTCGGTGGCAACGTCGTCACGCAGGAAGTGGCGATCGCCCTGGAACGGGAGAGTGAGGAGAACGTTCGTGAGCTGGCAGGCGGCCGGCAGCTCGCCCCGAATCACTACATCGTGTCCTTGGGGGCGGCTGACCACGAACGCATGGCCGGCGACGAGCAACGCGTCACCCAGGTGCTGGCCAAGGCGGTCGCGGAACACCTCGCCGCCGAAGGCCTGGACACCTATGGTGACGTCGTCGTATCACTCGAGCGCAACGAGGCGCTGCATACTGGACAGTTCAAGACCCGTTCGTCCGTCGATCCCGACGCCCGCCCCTCAGGCGCCGGTTCACCGCGGTCGGCACGACCCAGCAACGCAGGAGACCCAGCAATGAGCCAGCCCCCCGGCTACGGCCAATACGACCAGGGTGACCCGTACGGCCAGCAGGGCCAGTACGGCTACGGACAGCAGGGTGGCCAGCAGCCCGGGTACGACCAGGGTTACGGCCAGCAGGGTGGATACGACCAGTACGGCGGCCAGCAGCCCCAGGGCGGCGGCTACGACCAGTACGGCCAGCCGCAGCAGGGTGGTGGCTACGACCAGTACGGCCAGCAGCCCCAGGCCGGCGGCTACGACCAGGGCTACGCGCAGCCTCAGGGCGGTGGCTACGACCAGGGCGGCTACGCGCAGCCGCAAGGTGGCTACGACCAGGGCGGCTACGGCCAGCCCCAGCAGGGTGGCTACGACCAGGGCTACCAGCAGGGTGGCTACGACCAGTACGGCGGCCAGCAGCAGGGCGGGTACGACCAGTACGGCCAGCAGCAGGCGTACGGCCAGCCGGCCGGTGACCCGTACGGCCAGCAGGGCGGCTACGCCCCGCCGGCGCCGGGCCGCCAGCTCGCGGCGAGCCTGCAGCTGGACGACGGCTCGAACCGCACGTACTCGCTGAAGCAGGGCGGGAACGTCGTCGGCCGCGGCCAGGACGCGGACTTCCGCCTGCCGGACACCGGGGTCTCGCGCCGCCACCTGGAGATCACCTGGGACGGCCAGAGCGCGACGCTCGCCGACATCGGCTCGACGAACGGCACCACCGTGAACGGCACGCCGGTCCAGACCTGGCAGCTCGCCGACGGCGACGTCATCCGGGTGGGTCATTCGTCCCTCGTGTTCCGTACACAGGGCTGACTCAGGGCACGGAATACTGTTCCCGCAGAATTGACGTGCGGGGGGACCGCGGCGTACCCGCGTCGCGGCTGCGCGGAAGAGTCGGGAGCGGACACACCAAGTGCCAGAGCTGGTCGTACAACTCACCAGGGTGGGCTTCCTCGTGCTGCTCTGGCTCTTCGTGTTCGCCGCGCTCAGAGTGGTCCGTTCGGACCTCTACGCGGCGTCGGGCATGCGCGTCCAGGTGCCGACCTTCGGGCGCAAGAAGGAGAAGAAGCCGCGCAACAGCAAGTCGCCGCAGCAGCTGCTGGTGACCCACGGCGCGCTCGCCGGGACGCGCATCGCGCTGGACGGCCGGCCGATCCTGATCGGCCGGGCCGACGACTCCACGTTGGTGCTGGACGACGACTACGCGTCGACCCGGCACGCGCGGATCGCCCAGCGCGGCGAGGACTGGTACGTGGAAGATCTGGGCTCGACGAACGGCACCTATCTCGACCGGGCTAAGGTCACTGCACCCCTCCGGGTCCCGCTCGGAGTCCCCATCCGGATCGGCAAGACGGTGATCGAGCTTCGCCCATGACTCTCGTCCTCCGCTACGCAGCCCGCAGCGACCGGGGCCTGGTTCGTTCGAGCAACCAGGACTCCGTGTACGCCGGCCCTCGCCTGCTCGCGCTCGCCGACGGCATGGGTGGGCACGCGGCGGGCGAAGTCGCCAGCAAGGTCGTCATCGCCTCCCTCGCCCCGCTGGACGACGATGAGCCGGGCGACGACCTGCTCGCCCAGCTGCGCGAGGCGGTGGCCAACGGCAACGCCGCCATCGCCGAACTCGTCTCGCAGGACCCGGACCTGGACGGCATGGGCACCACGCTCACCGCCGTCCTGTTCGCCGGCACCCGGCTCGGTCTGGTGCACGTCGGCGACTCCCGGGCCTACCTGCTGCGCGGCGGTCAGTTCGCGCAGATCACGCGCGACGACAGCTTCGTCAACGAACTCCTCGAACAGGGCCGGATCACGCCCGAAGAGGCGGCGGTGCACCCGCAGCGGTCGCTGCTGCTGAAGGCGCTCACCGGCCACGAGGTCGAGCCGAGCCTGACCGTGCGCGAAGCGCGTTCCGGTGACCGGTACCTGATCTGCTCGGACGGGCTGTCCGGCATGGTCAGCGACGAGACGCTGGCCGAGGCCGTGCAGATCCCGGACCCGCAGCAGTGCGCGGACCGGATGATCGAGCTGGCGCTCAAGGGCGGCGGCACCGACAACGTCACGGTGATCATCGCCGACGTGGTCGACGTCGACTTCGGCGAGGACGCGCCCATCGTGGGCGGCGCCGCCGGGGACGGCAGCGACGAACGGCACCAGGGCGACTCGCCCGCGGCCCGGGCCCGGGCGCTGACCCAGCCGCCCCCGCCGCCGCGTCAGGAACTGCCGCAGCCCCAAGAGGACCCGAAGGCCCGGCGCCGGAAGCGGTTCCGCTGGCTGGCCGGAGCGCTGGTGGTTCTCGTCGTGCTCGCCGCGGCCGCCATCGCCACCCGCTACTTCGTGCTGAGTCAGTACTATGTCGGCGAGGGAGCGGACGGGGAGGTCGTGATCTACCGCGGCGTCCCCGGCAGCATCCTCGGCATCGACCTGCACGCCTACGAGCAGGGGTCCTGCCCGCCGAGCCAGGTGTGCACGGACAAGCTGCGCGTCACCCAGCTCCAGGAGGACGCGCGGCTGGCGGTGCAGAACGGCGTCAAGAAGGACAGCCTCGACGAAGCGCGGAAGTACATCGACGACTTCCTGCAGCTGCGCAAGCGCCTGAACAACTGCGCGCCGGCGGGCGGTCAGCCGTCCTCGACGCCGACCCCTACGGCCACGCCGACGACGACTACGTCGGCTCCGGCCGGCTCCACTGCTCCGTCGTCGGCGAACCAGCCAGCGGGGAGGGACTGCTCGACGCCGAGTTCGACGGCACCGACGACGGGAGGCGGTAACTGATGGGCCAGCCCGTCGCGCGTTCCGCCGAACCGCTCGCCGCGCAGTTCCAGACGAACCCGCCGCGCGAGGTCCCGACGCGCCGCAACACCGAGCTGGCGCTGCTGGGGTTCGCGTCGTTCATCGTCACCGTCGCGCTGGTGCTGGTGGAGGCGAACCAGGAGCAGGAGCTGACCTGGTCGATCATCTGGCTCGGGCTCGCCTACCTGGCGATCTTCGGCGCGGCCCACCTGGCCGTCCGCAAGTGGGCGCCGTACGCCGATCCCGTGCTGCTCCCCTGCGTCGCGCTGCTGAACGGCATCGGGCTGGTGATGATCCACCGGATCGACCTGGCCCTGGCCGAGCGCGCCACGCAGCAGGGCAAGGACTACACGCCGGCGGTCACCGCGCAGGTCCTGTTCACGGTGATCTCGCTGCTGTTCTTCGTCGTGGTGCTGGTCGTGGTGAACGACCACCGCACGCTTACTCGCTACGGCTACACCGCGGGCCTGATCGGGATCGTCGCGCTAGCCCTGCCCGCGCTGCTGCCGTCGAGCCTGTCCGAGGTCAACGGCGCCAAGGTGTGGCTGAAGCTGCCGTTCTTCTCGATCCAGCCGGGCGAGTTCGCGAAGATCCTGCTGATGGTCTTCTTCGCGTCGTTCCTGGTGTCGAAGCGGGACCTGTTCATGGTGGCGGGCAAGAAGCTCGTCGGCGTCGAGCTCCCGCGCGCCCGCGACCTCGGCCCGATCCTGATCGCCGCGTTCGTCTGCATCGGCATCCTGGTGTTCGAGAAGGACCTGGGGACGTCGCTGCTGTTCTTCAGCGTCATCCTGGTGATGCTGTACGTCGCGACCGAGCGGGTCATCTGGGTCGTCCTGGGCCTCAGCTTCTTCGCGGTCGGCTGCATCATCGCCTACAACCTCTTCAAGCACGTCCAGCAGCGCGTCGCGAACTGGCTGGACCCGCTGGCCACCTACGACCAGGCCGGCGGCGGCTACCAGCTGGCGCAGGGCCTGTTCGGGCTCGGCACCGGCGGCGTGGGCGGCACCGGGCTCGGCGCCGGCCGGCCGGACATGGTGCCCGAGGCCAACACCGACTTCATCACCGCGTCGATCGGCGAGGAGCTCGGCTTCATCGGGCTGGCCGCGGTGCTGATGCTGTACTTGCTGGTCGCGATGCGCGGCATGCGCAGCGCGCTGGCCGTGCGCGACACGTTTGGCAAGCTGCTGGGCGGCGGGCTCGCGTTCACCATGGTCATGCAGATCTTCGTCGTCGTCGGCGGGGTCACGAAACTCATCCCGGAGACCGGTATCACCGCCCCGTTCCTGTCCAAGGGTGGTTCGTCGCTGCTCGCGAACTACATCCTGGTCGCGTTGCTGCTTCGCATCTCCGACGCGGCCCGCAAGCCCGCCGCGCGCCCGAAGCCGCAGCAGCAGCCGCAGGCCCCGATCGCGGAAGCGCACACCGTGCTCGTGCAGCGCCCGCCGGCGGAGGGGGGCGCGCAGGCATGAACACCCCGCTCCGCAAGGTCGGCATGGCGATGCTCGTGATGGTCGTCCTGCTGCTGGCCAACGCCACCTACATCCAGGTGGTGAAGGCCGACGACTACCGCACCGACTCGCGCAACGCGCGCGTGCTGTACGACGAGTTCGCCCGCCAGCGCGGCAAGATCGTGTCGCAGGCCAACGGCGAGGTGCTGGCCGGCATCAACCCGTCGAACGACAAGTACAAGTACATCCGGACCTACGCCGACGGCCCGATGTACGCGCCGGTCACCGGCTACTACTCGATCAACTACGGCGCAGGCGGCCTGGAGCGCGCCGAGGACGACGTCCTCAACGGCTCCGACCCGCGGCTGTTCGTGCGGCGGCTGTCGGACATGGTCACCGGCCGGGACCCCAGCGGCGGCAACGTCCGGCTGACCATCGACCCGGCCGTGCAGAAGGCCGCGTACGACCTGATGACGCAGAAGGGCTACACCGGCGCCGTCGTCGCGATGGAGCCCAGCACCGGGCGGATCCTGGCGATGGTCTCGACACCGTCGTACGACCCGAACCAGCTGGCCTCGCACACGTCGAAGGCGCAGACCGACGCCTGGAACGCGAACAACAAGGACCCGAAGAAGCCCATGCTCAACCGGGCGATCTCCGAGACCTACCCGCCGGGTTCGACGATGAAGATCGTCACCGCGGCGGCCGCGCTCGAGGACGGCAACGGACCGGACACCAAGGTCAACACCGCGCCGAACACCAAGCTCCCCGGCACAAGCATCACGCTGGAGAACTACGCGGGGCAGGGCTGCCCCGGCGACACGTTCAAGGACGCGCTCGCGCACTCCTGCAACGTGCCGTTCGCGGAGTTCGCCGGCAAGCTCGGCGCGGACAAGATCAAGAAGACGGCGGCGAACTTCGGCATCGGGCAGACCGACCTGACCGTGCCGATGAAGGTCGCCCCGTCGACGGTCGGCCCGCTCGACTCGCAGGGCGCGCTCTACCAGAGCGGCATCGGCCAGCGCGACGTCCGGCTGACGCCCCTGCAGGACTGCCTGCTCGCGGCCACCGTGGCCAACGGCGGGATGGCGATGAAGCCGCAGCTGGTGCAGTCGGTGCTGGCACCGGACCTGTCGACGATCGAGGACTACAGCCCCACCGAACTCACCGGCACCCCGGCGCTGTCGTCGGCCAACGCCGCCATCCTCAAGGACATGATGGTCGCTTCCGAGGGCTTCACCAAGGGCGGTGGCAAGCGCGACGACGTCAAGATCGCGTCGAAGACCGGCACCGCCGAACACGGCACGGACTCCAAGAACACCGCACCGCACGCCTGGTACACCGCCTTCGCCCCGGTCGACAACCCGCAGATCGCGGTCGCCGTGATCGTCGAGGACGGCGGCAACCGCGGCCTCGCGGCCACCGGCGGCACGGTCGCGGCGGAAATCGGCCGCGCGGCGATCAACGCGAAGCTCGGGGGTGGATAGCGCATGCTGTCCTCCGGTCAGCTGCTGGCCGACCGCTACAAGCTGACGAGCCGGATCGCCGTCGGCGGGATGGGCGAGGTCTGGCAGGCCAGCGACACCCGGCTCGACCGGACCGTGGCCGTCAAGATCCTCAAGGCCGAACTCTCCGGTGACGCCGAGTTCCTCCACCGCTTCCGCACGGAAGCGCGGATGACGGCGTCCCTGAACCACCCCGGGATCGCCGCGGTGCACGACTACGGCGAGACCATCTTCGACGGCGACCTGCCGATCGCGTACCTGGTGATGGAGCTCGTCGACGGTGACCCGCTGGCCGGGCTGCTGGCCAAGCACGGGCGGCTGTCGGCGGAGTTCACCCTCGACATGCTCGAGCAGGCGGGCAACGCGCTGCAGGCCGCGCACTCGCACGGCCTGGTCCACCGCGATGTCAAGCCGGGCAACATCCTGGTGACGTCGGCCGGACAGGTGAAGATCACCGACTTCGGCGTGGCGAAGGCGGCCGACGCGGCCCCGGTCACGCGGTCCGGCATGGTCATGGGCACCGCGCACTACATCGCCCCGGAGCAGGCGCTCGGGCAACCGGCCGAGCCGGCGTCCGACGTCTACTCGCTGGCGGTGTGCGGCTACGAATGCCTCGCCGGGCACCGGCCCTTCCTGTCCGAGAACGCGGTGACGGTCGCGATGATGCACATCCGCGACATACCGCCGCCGCTGCCGCCCGACGTGCCGCCCGCGGCGCGCGCGGTGATCGAAGCGACCCTGGTGAAGGACCCGCGGCAGCGCTACAACAACGGCGGCGAATTCGCCTCCGCCGTCGCCGCGGTCCGGGCCGGAATGCCGCTGCCGACGCCGTCCGGGCTGGTCAACGCCACCTACACGACGGGCCAGCAGCCCGTGGTGCCGCAGCAGGTGCAGCAGCAGCCGCCACCACCGTCGATGCCGGTGCCGATCCCGCAGCAGCAGCTTCCCCCGCAGCAGCAGCCGATGCCGGGTGGCCCGCCGTCGCCCGCGATGAACCCGATGATCGCCATCGGCCCGCCGTCCCGGCCCGCCCCGCGGCAGGTCATGCTGCCGGCCGCCCGGAAGAAGACGCAGTGGGGCTGGTGGGCGCTTCTCGCCGCGATCCTGCTCGTTGTCCTGGTGGCGGGCATCGTGCTGGTGGCGAAGATGCTGGGTGGCGGCAACGGCTCGCCGCCGCACACCGGCCAGCCGCAGAGCCAGGTGTTCCCGGGCAGACAGGTGCCCGCGGAGCAGTCCGGCTACCCGGCGGGCACTCCCGGTACGACCGACGATGGCCGGCAAGGCATCATGACCACACCTTGGACGGAATGGAACGGCACCCAGAGATGAGCACACCCAGACTGCTCTCCAACCGGTACGAGCTGGGCGAAACGCTCGGCTACGGAGGCATGTCCGAGGTCCATCACGGCCACGACGTGCGTCTCGGCCGGGAAGTCGCGATCAAGATCCTCCGTGCCGACCTCGCCAGGGACCCGCAGTTCCAGGAGCGCTTCCGCCGGGAGGCGCAGAACGCCGCCGCGCTGAACCACCCGGCGATCGTCGCGGTCTACGACACGGGTGAGGCGAACACCGAGTTCGGGCCGCTGCCGTACATCGTCATGGAGTACGTCGAAGGCCGGACGCTGCGGGACATCGTCAAGACCGAGGGCCCGATGTCGCAGAAGCGGGCGATGGAGGTCATGGCCGACGTCTGCGCGGCGCTGGACTTCTCGCACCGCCACGGCATCGTGCACCGCGACGTCAAGCCGGCGAACGTGATGATCACGAAGAACGGCGCCGTCAAGGTGATGGACTTCGGCATCGCGCGCGCGATGCACGACGGCCAGTCCGCCATGACCCAGACGGCCGCGGTGATCGGCACGGCGCAGTACCTGTCGCCGGAGCAGGCCCGCGGCGAGTCGGTCGACGCCCGCTCCGACGTCTACGCCGCCGGGTGCGTGCTGTACGAGCTGATCACCGGCGAGCCGCCGTTCACCGGGGACTCCCCGGTCGCGGTGGCCTACCAGCACGTCCGCGAAGACCCGAACCCGCCGTCGTCGGTCAACCCCGCAGTGGCGCCGGAGCTGGACGCGGTCGTGCTGAAGGCACTGGCCAAGGGCCCGGCGAACCGCTACCAGTCGGCGGCGGAGATGCGTTCGGACCTGGTGCGCACGCTCTCGGGCCAGCGCCCGGTGGCGCCGATGGTGATGTCCGAGGACGAGCGCACGCAGGTGATGAACGCCGACCGGCGGCAGCCGCAGCGCTACGACGAGTACAGCGAGCCGGACGACGAAGACCCGAAGGCCAAGCGCCGTCGCCGCACGATCCTCGCCGCGGTGGCCGCGGTGTTCGTGCTGGGCGCGGTGCTGCTGATCATGTGGCTGGCGGGCTCGTTCAAGAGCAACGAAGGCGGCACGGTCGCGATCCCGGACGTGGTGCACCAGACCGTGCCCCAGGCCCGGGAGACGTTGAAGGGCAAGGGTTTCAACGGCACGCTCGAGCAGAAGCAGGTCACCTGCGGGGTACCGGCGACCGACGGCAACCCGGAGTGCGGCCAGGACGACATCAACAAGGTCATCAAGACCGACCCGGGCGCCGGGGTCGCGGTCGCGACCGACACGAAGATCACGCTGTACGTCGGCGTCGCCCCGGGCAAGGCGAGCGTGCCGGACCTCTCGAACAAGACGCGTGAGCAGGCCGAGCAGGCGCTGACCGAAGCGAAGCTGACCCTCGACCCGAACGTGGGCGACACCGAGGTCTCCGACCCGAACCAGATCGGCCTCGTGCAGACGCAGAACCCGAGCCCGGCCACCCAGGTCGACCAGGGCAGCAGCGTGAAGATCACGATCGGCAAGTCGAAGCAGCTCAAGTCGGTCCCCGACTACACCGGGAAGCCGTACTCCCAGGCCAAGGCGGCGCTCGAGGGTGCCGGCTGGCGGACGAAGCGGACGGACCAGGCGTCGGACTCGGTGGCGAAGGACTCGGTCATCACCCAGAACCCGAACGGTGGCCAGCTGGCGGTCGGCGAGGTGATCACGCTGACCGTGTCGACGGGTCCGACCACCCCGACTTCGACCCAGATCGAGATGCCGCAACTGGTGGGCATGCCGGTCGACGAAGCGCAGCAGAAGCTGCAGAGCATGGGCTGGACCTTGCAGCTGAACCAGCAGTCCGACCGGGGCAGCCGGCAGCCGGAAGGCACCGTCACCAAGCAGAGCGTGAAGGCCGGCAGCCAGATCAGCAACAACCAGCCGATCACGGTGTCGGTGTCCGAGGGCAACGGCGGCATCACGATCCCGACTTCTCCGTCGACGCCGGGCGCACCCTGACCGATCGCGCGAAGAAGGCCCGCACGGTTCGCCGTGCGGGCCTTCTTCGTCGTTCAGGCTTTGTCGAGGAATCCTTGCACGGCACCGAGAACCTGGTCGGCGTCACTCGCGGCTCCGAAGTCGAGCTCGAGTTCCTCGGCGGCGCCCGAGCGTTTGACCTTCAGCGAGACACGGGATTCCCGCCCCCGCGTCAGCCACGCGAACAGCGAGCGGCAGAAGACGCCGGCGGAGGAGCTCGAGACGCCGACCACTACGGCGTCGAAGACTTGGACGCGGCCGCGGAGCTCGGCTTCGCCGCGCAGCCAGTCGGCGAGCTCCGGGAGCTCGCCGTCGGAGTTTGGCACGGTGATCGCGACGATCCCAGCCGTCACCCGATCTCCCTTCGCCCAGAACCGGAGAGGACCCGAACCTTAGTCGGGTACGCGGTCCCGCTGGAAGCCCGGGCCGGAAAATGAAGATGGCAAATTGCCGTCAGGAACGCCGGAGCACGAGCGCCGAAACGGCGAGAAAACTGGCGGCCAGCATCGCCACCGACGTCACCAGGGCCAGGACCAGCGGGGCGCCGACCGGTTCGTCGTCGGTCAGGGCGTGCAGGAGCGGGTGGACCAGCGGGATCTTCGCCAGCAGGACGACGACGAGGGTGATCACCGCGGCCAGCACCGTCCAGCCGATGCGGTGGACCAGCAGCCGCGAGCACGGCAGGGCGATCGCGATGCCCAGCAGCGCGCAGGCGAGGTGCGCGAGCAACCCGATACCCAGCTCCGCCGGATGGAACTTGACCGACTTGATCGCCGACCAGACCTCGGTGATCGCGGTGAGGACCAGGGAACAGGCCAGCACCGTCGAAATCGCGCCGGTGATCATCCGCCGCCACTGCCGTGCGTGGCTCAAGGTCACCAGGCGCTGCACCGGATCCTCGATGTCCAGCAGGGCGATCGTCAGCCAGCACGAGACGACCAGCAGCCCGCCGGCGCTGACGCCGAACAGCGGCAGCGGTGGCGAATTCGGGTCGGCGTAGAGGATCACGCACAGCGCGAGGTAGGGCAGCAACGCCGGCAGGTACCGCTGCGAATGGCCGAGCAGCGCCAGGTAGTACCGGGTCATGGCGAGCACGGCGCCACCTCCCGCACCGACCAGCCGCCGTCGAGGGCCCGCTTCAAGACCGCGTCGACGCGGGCCACCTCGACCGTCAGGACCACCTGGGGTCCTTCGGCGACGGCGTGCCGGACGCCCGGCTCGTCGGCCCAGCCGGTGCCGTCGCCACGCAGGACGATGCGCGTGGTCGGCTCCGCGCTCTCGGCCGTCAGCCGGCCCTCGTTCATCAGGTGGACGATGTCGGCGTGGTCGTGCACCACCTGCGGCCGGTGGTCGGTGAACACGACGCTCGCCCCGCGCGCCCGCGTCTCGGCGACGAGCTCGCCGAGGATCGTGTGCGTCCCGACGTCGAGCCCGGACCACGGCTCGTCGAGGATCAGCAGGTCGGGCCGGACCATCACGGCCTGCGCGAGCCCGACCTTCTGCGCGTTCCCCTTCGACAGCGTCCGCAGTGGCGCGGTCGGGCCGCCGACGAGGGCGAGCCGTTCGAGCAGCGGGTCGATCACCGAGAGGTCGGCCAGGCCGTGGATGCGGGCCATGTGCCGCAGGTAGGCGCGGGCGCCCATGCGCTGGCCGGCCGGGAAGCGGTCCGGCAGGTAGCCGATGCGCGGGGAACCCAGCACGGAACCGGTGGTCGCGTGCGAGACGCCGGCCATGATCCGCAGCAGCGTCGACTTCCCGGAGCCGTTGCTGCCGAGGACGCCGACGACGTGCCCGGGCTCGACGGTCAGGTCGACATCGCGCAGGACGAAGTCACCACGCCCGTACCGCTTGCCGACCCCCTCGAGCCGGATCACGCAACAGCGGCCTTCTGGAGCGCCTTGGTCGCGCGCTCGAGCTCGTTCACCCGGGCCGGGTCGACGGGGTGGCCCGCCGCGGCCAGCCAGTTCGCGAGCATCCGGTGGCCGCCCTCGGTGAGCACCGACTCCGGGTGGAACTGGACGCCTTCCAGCGGCAGCTCGCGGTGGCGCATGCCCATCACGATGCCGGACTCGGTACGCCCGGTGATCTCGAACACGGCGTCGGAAATCGTGTCCGGCACCACGGTCAGCGAGTGGTACCGGGTGGCCGTGAACTCCTCCGGCAGGTCCTTGAGGATGCCGGCGCCGGTGTGGCGCACCTGGCTCGTCTTGCCGTGCAGCAGCTCGGGCGCGCGGTCGACGGTCGCGCCGTAGACGACACCGAGCGCCTGGTGGCCGAGGCAGACGCCGAGCATCGGCGTGCGCGTCTCGGCGCACTTGCGGACGACGTCCATGCTCTGGCCGGCGCGTTCGGGGGTGCCGGGACCGGGCGAGACGAGCACGGCGTCGAACTCGGGCACGCGGTCGAGGTCCACGACGTCGTTGCGCCAGACCGTGCAGTCGGCGCCGAGCTGGGCCAGGTACTGGACCAGGTTGTAGACGAAGCTGTCGTAGTTGTCGACGACGAGAACGCGCATGGCGACGAGCTTACCGGCTCCCAGTCCGTGGACCGTACGCCAAATCACATTTCCGGTTAGGTAAACCTAACTTACCGTGGGGCAGGTGAGCCGTTCTCTTCGTGTAGCCGTGGTCGGTGCCGGTCCCGCCGGCATCTACGCCGCCGACATCCTGGACAAGTCCGACGCCGAGGTGCAGATCGACCTGTTCGAGCGCATGCCGGCGCCGTTCGGGCTGATCCGCTACGGCGTCGCGCCCGACCACCCGCGCATCAAGGGCATCGTGACCGCGCTGGAGAAGGTGCTCTCGAAGCCGAACATCCGGCTGCTGGGGAACATCGACTACGGCACCGACATCAAGCTCGACGAGCTGCGCGAGTTCTACGACGCGGTGATCTTCTCGACCGGCGCGTCCGCCGACCGCGCGCTCGACATCCCGGGCATCGACCTGGACGGCAGCTACGGCGCCGCCGACTTCGTCTCCTGGTACGACGGCCACCCCGACGTCCCCCGCACCTGGCCGCTGACCGCGTCCTCGGTCGCCGTCCTCGGCGTCGGGAACGTCGCGCTCGACGTGGCGCGGGTGCTGGCGAAGACGGCCGACGAGCTGCTGACCACCGACATCCCGGACAACGTCTACCAGGGGCTCAAGGCCAGTCCGGTGACCGACGTGCACGTGTTCGGCCGCCGCGGCCCGGCCCAGGCCAAGTTCACGCCGCTGGAGCTGCGGGAGCTGGACCACTCGCCGAACGTCGAGGTCATCGTGTACCCGGAGGACATCGAGTTCGACGACGGCAGCATCGCGGCCCTGCGCGCGTCGAAACAGATCGACATGGTGGTGAAGACGCTGCAGGAGTGGGCCATCCGCGAGCCGGGCACCCGGCCGCGCCGGCTGCACCTGCACTTCTTCCACTCCCCCGCCGAAGTCCTCGGCGAGGACGGCCGCGTGACGGGCCTGCGCACCGAGCGAACCGAGCTGACCGGCGACGGGAACGTCCGCGGCACCGGCGAATTCCACGACTGGGACGTCCAGGCGGTGTACCGCGCGGTCGGCTACCTGTCGTCGCACCTGCCGGAGCTGCCGTTCGACCACGGGGCCGGTGTGGTGCCGAACCAGGCCGGGCGCGTGCTCGACCTGGACGAGAACCAGCTGCCGGGCGTGTACGTGACGGGCTGGATCAAGCGCGGCCCGGTCGGCCTGATCGGCCACACGAAGGGCGACGCGGCCGAGACGATCGCGAGCCTGCTGGCGGACGCGGACACCCTCGCGGCTCCGAGGTTCTCGTCCCCGGACGCGATCCTCGACTTCCTCGAGGCGCGCGGCATCCCGTTCACCAACTGGGACGGCTGGGGCCGGCTGGACACGCACGAGAAGGCCCTGGGGTCGGCGTCCGGCCGCGAGCGGGTCAAGGTGGTCGAGCGCGACGAGATGACCCGGATCTCGCGCGGCTGAGCAGTCTGCCGCAGCTTGTCGTGAGTGGTAAGGCGGGTTCTAACCCTCCTTACCACTCACGACCTGCCGAGGTAGGTGAGGACGGCCAGCACGCGGCGGTTCGTGTCGTCCGAAGCGGTGATGTCCAGCTTCGCGAAGATGTTGGCCGTGTGCTTGCCGACCGCTCCTTCGCTGAAGTGCAGCCGGGACGCGATCGCCGCGTTGGAGCAGCCTTCCGCCATCAGCGACAGGACTTCGCGCTCGCGCGGGGTCAACGCCCCCAGTGGGTCGGAAGCGTGGCCCGCCACCAGTTTCGCGATCACCTCGGGGTCCATCACCGTGCCGCCCGCCGCGACCCGGCGGACGGCGTCGATGAACTGTTCCGCGTTGAACACGCGGTCCTTCAGCAGGTAGCCGATCGCGCCGGTGCCGTCGGCCAGCAGTTCGCGCGCGTACAGCTGCTCGACGTGCTGGGACAGCACCAGGATCGGCAACCCGGGAGCTTCCCGGCGGGCGGACAACGCGGCTTGCAGCCCTTCGTCGGTGTTGGTCGGCGGCATCCTTACGTCCACAATGGACACTTCGGGGCGGTGTTCGCGCAACGCCGCCACGAGTTCCGGGCCGGTCGCGACCGCCGCGACGACGTCGAACCCGTGCGCGGTCAGGAGATGCGTCAGGCCGTCTCGGAGGAGGTACTGGTCTTCGGCGACGAGGGTTCTTGGTCGAGCTGACACGGGATCTCCAGGGTCGCCTTCGTCGGGCCGCCGATCGGGCTGGTCAGCGTCAACCTACCGTCGAAGCCACCCAGCCGGCGCTCGATTCCGCGGAGTCCCGAGCCGCGGGCCGGGTTCGCGCCGCCCGGGCCGTCATCGGTCACCACGACGGTCAAAAGATCGTCGGCGAACGCCACCTCGATCGTCACCCGCTTCGCGCTGTGCTTCGCCGCGTTGCCGAGGAGTTCGGACACCGCGAAGTACATGCACGACTCCACCGGTTCCTCGACGCGTCCCGGCAGCGAGCCGGTGACCTGCGCCTTCAGCGGACTGTCCAGCGCCAGCGCGCGGACCGCGTCCAGCAGCCCGCGTTCGGACAGCACCGGCGGGTGAATGCCGCGAATCAGCGCCCGCAGCTCGGTGAGCGCCTCCGACGACGCCGCGCGCAGCTCCGCCGCGAGCCGTTTCGCCGCCTCCGGGTCGGTGTCCACCAGTGCCTCGACCGCGCCCAGCTTCATGCCCATGGCGACCAGCCGAGACTGGATGCCGTCGTGCAGGTCGCGCTCGATCCGGCGCAGTTCCGCCGCTTGCGTGACCGTGACGTCGGAACGCGTCCGCTCGAGCCGTTCGACGCGCTGGGCCAGCCGGGTGGATTCGGTCGGCCCGAACCACACCCGCGCGAAGCGGGCCTGCTGCCGGGCGAGCCACGGCGCCGGCGCCACGGCGATGACCAGCGCCAGCAGGATCAACGGCGTCTGCGTGAGCGCACCGAGGTGCGTCGACACCTCGGGCAGCGGGGACCACTCGGCTCGCCCGGAAACGAACGGCCGCCACACCCAGAGCATCCAGAGGCCGGTCATGCCCCAGCCGAACAACACGAGCGCCGGCAACGAGCAAGCGAGCGACACGAGGGAGCTCAGTGCGCCGCCTGCCATGTCCCGCCAGGTGGCCCGGTCACCCAGGATCCACCGCGTGCGGGCGTTCTGGAGCGGCCAGAACATCTCCTCGTACAGCTGTCTGCCGACTTGGTAGAGCCCGTCGGCGCGGGGCAGCGGCACCCCGGGCGGCGGCTGGTACGGCCGCGGGATCCGCACCCCGGTCCAGTTTTCGGCTTCGCGGCGCAGGGTGTCGGTGATCGAGCGGCTCCACAGCACGACCGCGGGTGCCACCGGCGTGGCGCCGGCCACGACCACCAGCTGGACCGCCGAAAAGGCCAGCTGCACCACAGAAAGCGCGAGGATGCCGATCTGGTGGCCGAGCGCTTCGAGGTGCCGGTGCAGCCAGTTCCGGCGCCGCTCGGAGTGCGGGTGCGGCCCGAGCCACCAGCGCGTCCACCGGCCGTAGCCGCGCAGCACCCGCGGCCCGCCGAACAGGACGGCCACCGGCAGCAGCAGCGTGACCAGCGGATTGACCAGCTGCCAGCTGAATTCGCGGTTCGCCGCCGGGTCCTCCAGCGCCCAGGTGAGGCGGTGCTGCCAACGGATCCAGAACGCCCGTTTGTAGAGCTGGTTGCCGTCGCGGTACCAGCCGTCGCGCTCGCGCACCGGATCCGGCGGTGCGGGCTGGTACGGCGTGGCGACCTCGACGCCGCACCAGCGCGCGGCCAGCGTCCGCATGGTCGCCGACCGGCCGCGGGCCCATTCGACGACGGGACCGAGGAAGAAGACGAGCCCGACGCAGAGCAGCACGAACGCGATCAGCTGAACGAGCACGTCGAACCAGCTGCGCAACGAGTACGCGGCCAGCGCCAGCGCCCGGCCGAGCGCACGCAGGTACGTCATCCGGCACCTCCTTCCCCCGGAATCCTCGTCCCCGCGCACCGGACCGCGCATTGCCCCAAGCCCCACGAACGGGGTGGGTCCAGCCCCACCCCCGCTTCAGCAAAACGCTACCTGAGCTGGGGTTTCAGCGTCATTACCGCAGCGGCCGCCGGTTCGTAGCTTTGTCGCCATGCCCCTCATCGAAGTCACCGACCTCCGGAAGCGCTACGGCACCCGGGTCGCGGTCGACGGCGTTTCCTTCACCGTCGAGCGCGGCGAAATCTTCGGCATCCTCGGCACGAACGGCGCCGGGAAGACCACCACCGTCGAATGCCTCCAGGGACTCCGCCAGGCCGACGGCGGCACGATCTCCGTGCTCGGCCTCGACCCGGCGACCGACCGCGCGGCGCTGACCCGCCGCGTCGGCGTCCAGCTGCAGGAGAGCCAGCTGCCCGCGAAGCTGCGGGTGCGCGAAGCCCTGGAACTGTTCGCCTCCTTCTACGCCGAGCCCGCCGACGTCGACGTCCTGCTCGACCAGCTCGACCTGCGCGACCACGCCCGCAGCTTCTTCGGGAAGCTCTCCGGCGGCCAGAAGCAGCGCGTCTCGATCGCGCTGGCCCTCGTCGGGCAGCCGGAGCTGGCGATCCTCGACGAGCTGACCACCGGGCTCGACCCGCACGCCCGCCGCGAAACGTGGCGGCTCGCCGAGGGCGTCCGCGCCACCGGCGTCACCGTCCTGCTCGTCACCCACTTCATGGACGAGGCCGAGCGGCTCTGCGACCGCGTGGCGATCTTCGACGCCGGGCGCGTGGCCGCCACCGGCACCCCCGCCGAGCTCCGCGCCGCGGCCGGAGTATCCACTTTGGACGACGCGTTCGTCTCGCTGACCAGGAGCGCCCGGTGAACACCTTCGCCAAGATCACCGCCACCGAAACGAAACTCTTCCTCCGCTCGCCGTTCATGGGCGTCGCCGGCCTCCTGCTGCCGTCGGTCCTCCTGCTCGCCATCGGGGCCATCCCGGGCATGACCGAGCCCAGCGCGGCGGCGGGCGGGTACCGGTTCATCGACGCCTGGGTACCGTCGCTGATCGTCATCAGCCTCGCGATGCTCGCGCTGCAGTCGATCCCGGCCGCCGTCGCCACCTACCGGGAGCAGGGCGTGCTGCGCCGGCTGGCCACGACCCCGGTGCACCCGGCCAACCTGCTGGGCGCGCAGCTGCTCATCCACGTCGTGGTCTCGCTGGTGGGCATCGCGCTCGTGCTGGGGCTGGGCCACGCCGTCCACGACGTCCCCCTGCCGAAACACCCGCTGTCGTTCGCGCTGACGCTGGTGCTCGGGGTGGTCTCGACGTTCTCCCTGGGCCTGATCGCGGCCGCGGTCGCCCGGACGTCGAAGGCCGCGTCCGGCATCGCGATGGTCGCGTTCCTCCCGATCATGTTCTTCGGCGGCGTCTACCTGCCGCGGGCGTTCCTGCCGGAGGTCCTCCGCCGGATCGGCGACTACGTGCCGCCGGGCTCGCAGCCGCTACAGGACGCCTGGGTCGGCACCGGCGTGCAGCCGCTGCAACTGGCCGCGCTCGCCGCCTTCGCGGTGCTCGGGACAGTGCTGGCGGCGCGGTTGTTCCGCTGGGAGTGAGCCCTTCCGCCAAAGTGGTGATGATCATCGTTTTCTCTTGTGGCCGGGCCACCCGGCCGGTAGCCAAGAGGGTGGCCCTGCTCAAACTGGAGGTTCGATGTCCCTGGACGTGTCACCCGCGTTGCTGGAGAAGGCCGAACGCGGGGAGGTCACCGACGCCGAGTTCGTCACCTGCGTCAAGGAATCCCTGCCGTACGCCTGGGAGGTCATCACCGGCGTCATCGCCGACGCCGAGGGCACGGCGGACGGTTTCGCCGACAACGAGACGCCGCCGCCGAGCGAGGCCGCCCGCGGGCAGCTGCTGCGCGCGCTGGCTTCGGACGCGATCCGCGGCGGCCTCGAACGGCACTTCGGCGTCAAGCTGGCGTTCCAGAACTGCCACCGGGTCGCCGTGTTCCGCCAGTCCGAATTGGACGGTGACCGCTACCGCGCGTTCGTTTCGCCGCGCGGCCAGCTGCTCAACCAGAGCCCGGAACTGCGGGACTGCTAGCCCGCAGGGCGGGCAGCACCTCGGAGCCGATCCGCGCGAGGTTCTCGAACGTGCCCTCCGGCGTACCCGACGCTTCCACGAGCATCAGCACGTGGGAGACGCCGGTGCGCCGGAGGCTCGTCTCCAGCGTCCGGACGCAGTGGGCCGCGTCGCCGACCGGGTGGATCGCGCAGAGCCGTTCGGCGTACTCCCCCGGATCGCGGCGAGGTCCCGGCCGTCCGTCGACCGTGACGTGCGCGCCGAGCCCGTCCGTCAGCCACCCGCGCAGTGCCGTGCGGAGCACGTCGGTGGCACCGACCTGGCAGAGCACCGTCGAAACGTGGTTCGCGGGCTTCCCGTAGGCCGCGATCGTGGCGGCTTTCTCCTCGTCGTCCGCGTGCAGGCCGAGCAGCAACGGCAGATCCCGTTCCGCCGCCTGCCGGACGGCGGCCGACTGCGGGCCGCCGCACGCCACCACGACGTCCGGCCGCCGCTGCGGGGCCGGCACCACGGGCACCTCCCGGAAGGCGAAGTGCCGCCCCCTGGCTCCGACGCGGCCGGTGGTGGCGCGCAGGAAGACGTCGAGGGTCTCCTCGAAGCCGGTCTCGAAGCGGTCCAGCCCGGTGCCGAAGACCTCCAGGTCCTGCCACGGCCCGCCGCGGCCGACGCCCAGCCGCAGCCGTCCACCGGAGACGGCGTCCAGCATCGACCACTGCTCCGCCAGCGCCACCGGGTGCGTCGTCGACAGGACGCTCACCGCGGTGCCGACCCCGATCCGCGAGGTCCGCCCGAGCACGTGCGCGGCCAGGGTGATCGCGGAGGGGCAGACGCCGTAGGGCATGAAGTGGTGCTCGGCGAACCAGACGTCGTCGAAGCCGGCCTCTTCGGCCAGCTCGGCGGCCCGGACCGACCGGCGGAGGACGTCGCCGTCCGCCTGGCCGGGGAAGCGGCCGCTGACCAGGAAGACACCGAACCTCAAGAACTGAGCCCGGTCAGCAGCCGGGCCGTCGGCAGCCCGCTCTCGAGGTGCTGCACGAACAGCCGGTTGCTCAGCGCCCCCGGCCCGCGCCGCTGCCGGATCAGGGCGATCGCCGCCGGCAGGTCCGTCTCGAGTTCGACCAGCGCCTGCGCGACGACCAGGCCGGACCGGTTCTGGCCGGCGTGGCAGCGCACGAGCGTCCGCCGGCCCGCGCGGACCGCGTCGGCCGCCAGCCCGGCGAAGCGTTCGACCTCGCCGATCTGCGCCTCGGTGAGCGGCCCGTCCGGCATTTCGGCGAAGTGGTGCTCGACGCCCGGTGCCGGGCCGTGGCCGTCGCGCCGGTACAGGCTCAGCACGAGGTCGAACTCGCGCCCGACCACGACCGGTTCCTCGCCGTCGGCGCCGACCCGGACGTGCCCGCCCATCCACAGGCCCGGCCGGATCTCGTTCCACGGGTCTTCCGGCGGCGGGTTGCGGCGGTCCTTCTGACGTGTCTTCACGGCAGCCCCTCTCCCGAGAGGGGCAACGGACCGCGCGCCCGGAGGGTTCCGGGTCAGTTGACCGCGACCTCGTTGAACCACAGGCGCGGCTCCAGCCACGGGAACACCACGAACATCAGCAGCGCGACCACGCCGAGCACCAGGACGACCGCGAGCGTCAGCTTCGCCGCGAACGGGCCCGGCAGCTTCCGCCAGATCCAGGCGTACATCAGGCCTCCCCGATCTTCGAAAGCAGGTCGCCGTAGTTCTTGACCTGGTTCTTCGGCACCTGCTGGGTCAGCACCGAGGTGATGATGAGCCGCTCGCGGGCGGAGAACTGGGGGTGGCAGGTGGTGAGCGTGAGCAGCGCGGCCTGCTGGGCCTTCGGGAGCACGTCGGCGCCCTTGTACGGGACCGGGTTCACCGCGGTGCCCTGGCTGGGCAGCACGACCTTGCGGCCGAAGGTCTCGCTGTACGGGCCGCCGTCCTCGGCACCTCCGTCGCGGAGGGTCGAGACGCCCTTGCACTTGGGGTCGGCGCCCTTGCCGCCGGCCCAGTCCTTCATCTCGTCGTCGTAGGGCAGGACCTTGTAGATGTAGAAGTCGGTGGAGGTCTCGATCACGATCTGGTCACAGGAGGAGAGGTTGTCCAGGTCGTTGAACGGGGCGCCCTTGCCGACGCGGTGGCCGGCCACGGCGAAGTTGCCGGGTTCGCCGGGCAGTGCCGTGCCCTTGTAGTGGCCGGGGCCGACTTCGAGGGCGGCGTCGTCGGTGCCCTCCTGGATGGTGAAGTTGTAGTCGACGCCGAAGCTGGGGATGTGGATGCGGGCGAACGCCTTGCCGTCGACCAGCTCCGGGTGCAGCGTGCGGTCGTGCGCCCACTCGCCGTCGAGCTGGTCGCTCGCTTCGGACTGCTTGCCCGCCGAGAACAGGTCGGTCACGTAGAGCTCGTAGACCATGAACAGGAGCACGACCAGGCCCAGCGTGATGAGGATTTCGCCGGCCGTCCGGATGGCGACGCCGCCTTTGCCGAGCGGGGCCGGGGCGGGTTTCTCCGCGGTCGCCGTGCCGCCCTTGCCGACCGGCGCGAAGACGATCGTCTCGTCGTTGGCGCCGGGCGGCGGGAGCGGGCTGGTGTAGCGGCGTGGCGCCGGGCCCGGCGGCCGCCGCGGCGGCTGGCCCTGGGGGCCGCGCTGGGGCTGGCGGGGCGGTACCTGGCCGCGCGGTGGCGTGGCGGGACGGCGTGGGGGCTGACCTTGCCCGGGGTATCTGCGCCGGTCGTCGTCCGGCCCTTCGCGCGTAGCCACGCAAGCTCCTCTCAAGCCGCGTCGAACCCTGGGTGACGCCGTTGTCACGGTCCGGGAAATCCGACCACTCCTGGCCGCTGCTTTCCTGCGGTCGTTTACGTTAACGTGTGCACGTGGCGCCGGTTGCGCACCCTCAGCGGGACGTCGCCACCAGACGAGCCCGAAGAGCACCGCGAGGAACACACGATGCCCAAGTCCAAGGTCCGCAAGAAGACGGCGTACACCCCGCCCGCCGACCGGCGCACGCCGGTGAAGGTGCGGGCCGCCGGCCCCACCGGCCTCGCCTGGAAGATCCCCATGTTCGGGTTGATGCTCCTGGGCCTGGTCTGGCTGCTGGTCAACTACATCGCCGGGGACAAGATCTCCTGGATGGCCGACCTGGGCAACTGGAACTTCGCCGGCGGGTTCGCGTTGATGATCGCGGGTCTGCTCATGACTATGCGCTGGCGCTGATTATTACTCCGATCGGCGGCTTGACGTCGAATTACAGCGGTGTGACTCATCCCCAGTGTGGATAACCCCTGTGGATAACTACCCCACCTCCTGGGCGCCCCGGCAGGCCGTTGTGGTATCGGCGTGGGTGGTCACCGCGTTGCTGCTGGCCGGCGTGGTGACCGACGCGCTGACCGGCGACCGTGGCGGCTTGGTGCTGTTCGCACTGGCGACCGTCGCCGTCGGCGCGTTCGCGGCCCACGCGACCCTCGTCCGGCCCCGGCTGGCCGCCGACGCCGAAGGCCTGGTGGCCCGGACGCTCGGCGGCACGCACCGGCTGCCGTGGGCGCAGACGCGCACCCGGCTCCGCACCACCCGCCGGATGGGCCGCGACGGCGTCACGCTCGAAATCGAGCACGACGAGCAGCTGTACGTCTTCGGGTGGCTCGACCTGGGCGAGGACCCGCGGGACGTCCTGGACGTCCTCAGCACCCTGCGCAGTTAGCGGCAGGTGTAGTACAGGCCCTGCCGGTACTGGACGAAGTCGCACGTCGCCGGCGTGGCCTGCGCACCCTGGTAGGCCAGCAGGCCGACGAGCGCGACGACGACGATCGTGATGCCGACGGCCTGCCACCGCGTCTGGTTGACCTGGGGTGCGTAGAGCAGCGCGACGGTGACCAGCGCCCCGGTCACCAGCCCGCCGGCGTGCGCCCAGATCGAGATGCCGGGGATGCCGAAGGTGATGAAGGCGTTCAGCGCGAGCGTGATGAGCAGGCCGGTCGGGTTCAACCGCAGCTTCAGCACGGTGACCGCGTAGGCGCCCATGAGACCGAACAGCGCCCCCGACGCGCCGGCCGTGCCGGGAAAGCCCGCGGGATCGTCGAAGAGCAGCACCGCCGTGGACGCGCCGAGCATCGAGACGAAGTAGAGCGCGAGGTAGCGGCCTCGCCCGCAGACCTGTTCCAGCGACCGGCCCATCATCCACAGCGAGAACATGTTGACCGCGATGTGGATCGGGCCGTAGTGCAGGAACCCGTTGGTCAGGACGCGCCACCACTCGCCGTGGCCCAGGGTCGCGTCGCCGTAGAGGGCGCCGTACTGGAAGAGCGACGACAGGTCGTTGTCGCTGAGGCTCTTCGCCTGGACCACCGTGACCAGGAAGACCAGGACGTTCACCGCGAGGATGACCTGGGTGACGAGCACCGACTGCGAGAGCCGCGCGCCGAAGACGGTGCGCTGGCCGAACCCGGCGTCCTGGTAGTCGCGGTGCTGGCGGCGCTGCTGCTGGCTGCCGGTGTGGACGCAGTCGGTGCACTGGAAGCCGACGGGGGCTTCGCGCAGGCAATCCGGGCACGCCGGACGCCCGCACCGGGAACAGCTCAGTCCGGTCGGGCGGTTGGGGTGCCACCAGCACCCGGGGAGCGCGGCTTGCTCTGCGGCGGCGTTCGGCGGTTGGTTCACGATGAGACCAACCTACCGAAACCGCTGCGAAGAAACCGTCAGTGCTCGATGCTGACCTTCTCGATGACGATGTCGGTCAGCGGGCGGTCCGCCGGGCCGGTCGCCGTCCGGGCGATCGCGTCGACGACGTTGCGCGACTCCTGGTCGGCCACCTCGCCGAAGATCGTGTGGCGGAAGTTCAGGTGGGTGGTCGGCGCGACCGTGATGAAGAACTGCGAGCCGTTGGTGCCGGGCCCGGCGTTCGCCATGGCCAGCAGGTACGGCTTGCTGAACTGCAGCTCGGGGTGGAACTCGTCGCCGAACTTGTAGCCGGGGCCGCCGCGACCGGTGCCGGTCGGGTCGCCACCCTGAAGCATGAAGCCGTCGATCACCCGGTGGAAGATCGACCCGTCGTAGAAGGGGCCGGAGTTCGTCCCCGCCGCGTTCGGCTGGGTGTACTCCTTGGTGCCTTCCGCCAGCCCGACGAAGTTCGCGACCGTCTTGGGCGCGTGGTCCGGGAGCAGGTTGAGGTGGATGTCACCCTGATTGGTGTGCAGCGTAGCTTTCACGGATGCCATCGTGCCATCTGCGGGCGGGCGAGCGAGAAAAGGGGCACGATAGGTTACGGGTAACAGAGCAGTGTCAAAACGAATGATGAGGTGAAGCCCATGTCCCGGGCGACAGCCCAGGCCGTCGAGACCGCCGACAAACTCGTCACCGAGGGTGTCAAGCAGGGGCGGCGCGCGCAGCAGAAGCTCGCGAAGAAGACGGAACTGACCCGCAAGGAGCTCAAGAAGAGCTCGAAGGCCGCTCGCCAGGAGGCGCTCGCGCGCCTGTCCGAGCTGCGCAAGCCGGGTCGCAAGGCGAAGAAGGCCGCCATCAAGGCCGCGAAGGCGGCCGGCGAGTCGAAGCGCCGCGGCAAGAAGGACTTCAAGGCGGCGAAGAAGGACTTCTACGCCGCTCTGTCCGAGGCCAAGTCGGCCGCCAAGGGCACCCGCAGCCGCCGCAAGTGGCCGTGGTTGCTGGGCCTGGTCGTGGTCGGCGCGGGTGCCGCCTACGCCCTCCGCTCGAAGCAGGAGCCGCCGGTCGCGCCCGCGCCGCCGAAGGCCACCCCGCCTGCGCCGAAGCCCGCCGAAGCGGCGAAGCCGGCCCCGCAGGCGAACGGCAAGGCGCCGTCCGCGGCGCCCGCCGAGAAGAAGAACTGAACCAGACGCGAAGAGGCCCCCGGGGGTGCAACCGGGGGCCTCTTCAGTCGTGCCTGGGAACCGATCAGACGGCAGCGGCGTGCTTGTCGATCAGCTGGCCGAGACGCGGCAGCGCCTCCTCGACGTTCTTCTTGCCGTTCGGGCGCAGCTTCGAGTAGACCTTCTTGATGCTGTCGCGGCTGCTCTTCTCCGCGCGCGAGTCGGTGACGCTCAGCAGCGCGTCGGAAGCCTCGTCCGAGCGGCTGGTCAGGTAGGCGCCGAAGTCGTTACCGCCCTTGGCGCGGTAGTCGCCGTAGAACGGCTCGAGCGCGGAGGCGAAGTCCGGCAGCAGCGTGTCGACGGCCGAGGGGATGATGCCCGGCTTGATCTTCTTGACCGCGGCGAAGCCGGTCTTGACGACGGCACCCGAAACGCCGCCCTTGTCCGAGACCTCGGCGTCCACGAGGGTCTCGAAGTCGGAAACGACAGCCGGGCGACGGCTGGAGTCGAGCAGGATTTCCTTGAGGGTGTCAGCCACGAATCTTGTCCTTTGTCCTTGCAGAGTTGGTGCCCCGCCCCGGGGTGGGGGTCCCCGGTGGCTGCGGTGCGCGAGTCCACGAAGCCTGCGCGTGACGCACAGGGTAATACAAGATCAACATCACTCACCCGTGTGGAGGTCGCTACCTAGAGCTTCAGGGCAGCGATAGCCTTCTTGACCACTGTGCGTGCCTTGACGCTCTGCTTCTGGTTCGTCGACGCGATGACCGCCGCGGACCCCTTCGCGACCGCGTAGACGGCGCCGTCATCGGTGGACAAATAGCCCCCCTTCCAGCCGGAAGGGTCGCTCGCCGGGTTGGACGAGTCGAGCGGCGCCGCCTTGTTGACCAGCGCCGTCGCCGTCTTCGCGTCCCCGACGTACACCCGGACGGTGAGCTGGACCTTCCCGTCCGGGCGATAGAAGAAGCACGCCGGGTGCGGCTGGTCGGCGGACACGCGCACCTTCGACACGTGCTGGCCGTTCGACTCGGCCACGAACTCGCTGCCGAGGTACGGGCAGTCCTCCGTCGCGCCCGGCTCGGGGTCCGGGGGCAGGCCGCCGGTGTTGCTCGAGTTCGTGGACGCCGACGGCGTGCTGGGCGTCGCGGTGCCGGTCACGATGGTGGCGCTGCAGCCGGCCAGCAGGGCCACGGCGGGCGCGAGAAGTACGAGTCGTCGCATAGCGCCGACAGTCAACCACGAAGCATGTGTGAAACCCGCTGGCTGACGTCGGCGTGAGACGATGGCCGCGTGCTCACCCCGGAGCAGTACTTCGGCGCGATGGCCGAGCGCATCCAGCGGGCCGGCGGCCTGCTGAACACGGTGCAGATCGGCCCCGCCACGGCCGTCGTCGGGCTGTTCACCGAGGCGGTGCTCCTGACGAAGATGAACTACTGCGTCATCGCGGCCGCCGTCCCCGAAGTCAGTGCGGCGGCGCTGTACGACTTCACCGGCCGCGCCACGCAGTACGCCCGCGCGAACCTGCAAGGCACCCTGGGCTGGACCGCGACTTCGGTGGTCATCGCCGGGCTCGTGGGTCACCGCGTGCACCCGGACGCCGCGCAGGCCGCGTCGGCGAAGTCGGGCAACCAGTTCGGCGCCGAGACGCGGATGGTCGCGGTCGACCTCACGGCCGGGCAGCTGCACGCGTTCGTCGGCGGCAAGTTCTGGGGCGCCGCGATGCACGGGTCGATCAACGCCAAGCTGACGTACTGCTTCCCGCAGCCCGCCGAGGTCTACCAGCAGGTGCAGTGGCAGCAGGCGCAGCGGCAGCCCCAGCACCCGATGCCGGCACCGGCGCCGCAGGTGCCGCCCCCGCCGGTCGTCGGCCCGCCACCGCGGGGACACCGGCCGCAGCAGGGGCCGTACGGTAACTGACATGGTGCAGTTGCGCGGCTGGCCGTCGTTCCCCGACGAACTCCCCGGGTTCACGCCGGAAACGGCGCCGCCCGACCCGCAGGCGCTGTTCGTCGAGTGGCTGACCGAAGCCGGCGAGCACGTGCTGGCGCCGCACGCCGTCACGCTCTCCACGGTGGATGCCGACGGCGCGCCGGACGCGCGGGTGGTGATCCTCAAGGACGTCGGCCCGGCGGGCTGGGCGGTCGCGACCAGCTCGGAAAGCCCGAAGGGCCGGCAGCTGCAGAAGGACCCGCGGGCAGCGTTGACGTTCTTCTGGCCCGGCCGCGGCCGCCAGGTCCGGCTGCGCGGCCCGGTCTCCCCCGCCGCGCCCGAGGTGTCCGCGGCGGACTTCCTCGCCCGGCCGCCGGCGTCCCGCGTCGAGGCGTTCATCGGGCGCCAGTCCCAGGTGCTGCCCGATCCGGCGGAGCTCGACGCGGCGGCCGCGGAGGCGCGGCGGTGGGTCGAAGAGAACCCGGACGCGGCCCCGGAAACCTGGACGCGGTACCTGGTGGACCCGGACGAGGTCGAGTTCTGGCAGGCGAGCCACGACCGGCGGCACGTCCGCCTGCGGTACCGGAAGTCGGGCGACGGCTGGGTCCGCGAGCGCCTCTGGCCCTGATCGGGGGTATGCGCGCTCGGCCCGCGTGTGCGCATGATGCAGGCATGCGCTCGAAGATCCTGACGGCCGGGCTGGTCCTGGCGCTGACCGCCGCACTCGGGGGCGTGGCCGACGCGCGTCCCGGCGGACCGACGCTGGCGGATCCGCACCCGTGCCCGGGCCAGCCGGGCTTCACGTGCTCGACGCTGACCGTGCCGCTCGACCACACCGGCCGCGTGCCGGGCACGCTCGACCTCCCGGTGGCGACGGCGGACAACGTGGCCGCGCCCAAGGGCGTCCTGCTGTTCCTCACCGGCGGCCCCGGCCAGGGCGGCGTCGGCACCATCACCCGGATCGCGAAGCAGCGGCTGCCGGAAGTCGCGCAGGACTACCGGATCGTCATGCTCGACCAGCGTGGCACCGGGCCGTCGGGCGCGTTGCGGTGTCCCGGTCTGCAGGCCGAGGTGGGCAGCTCGGACATCGCGACGCCGTCGGCCGGCGCTGTGCAGGAGTGCGCGCGCATCCTCGGCGACACGGCACCGCTGTACTCGACCGACCAGAGCGTGGCGGACTTCGACCGGCTCAGGCAGGCACTTGGCGTGCCGAAGCTGGTCGTCGACGGCGTCTCGTACGGCTCCTTCACGGCGGCGCGGTACGCGATCGCCCACCCGGAACACGTCAGCAAGGTCATCCTGGATTCGGTGCTGCCCCACCACGCTTCCGCCTCGGCGTCGCTGTACCTGACGGGCATGACGGCGGAGGCCCGCGTGCTGCGCGAGGCGTGCGCGGTGGCCCCGGCTTGCGGCTACGACCCGGCCGAGGACCTGGCGTGGGTGGTCCGCCACCGAAGCACCGCGGACGGCGTACGGATCTTCGACACGGTGGTGTCGTACGAATTCGCGGATCCCTCCTACCGCAACCCGGCGGCGGGCGACATCATCGGCGCCCTGCACGAAGCCCGCGCCGGCGCTCCGGCCCGCTTGGACGGCCTGCTGGAGGCCTACCGGTCCGGCGGCGACGACCCGGCGGCGTTCAGCGCGGGCCTCCACGCGGCGACGCTGTGCGCGGACGGCCGGTTCCCGTGGGGCTCCGCGGCGACCCCGCTCGCACTCCGCCGTCCGCTGCTGTCGCTGGCTTCCCACGCGCTCCCGCCGTCGGCGACCTGGCCGTACACGACCGGCGTGGCCACGCAGCAGGGGTTCATCCAGAGCTGCTTGCCGTGGCCGGCGGAACACCCGGCCTCGAACCCCGCCGGACGGCTGCCGGACGTCCCGGTGCTCCTGCTCAACGGCGACCGGGACCTGTCGACGCCGTTGGAGTGGGCGCGGGAGGAAGCGGCCCGGGCCCCGCGCGGCCGGCTGGTGGTCGTGCCGGGCGAGTCGCACTCGATCCAGAACCGCGAGCGCGGCCACACGGGGAGGGACGCGGTGCTCAGCTTCCTGCGGTCCACGTGACCGGCAGCTCGTGGACGCCGTAGATGTTCATGTCCGTGCGCAGCTTCACCTCCTCGGCCGGGACCGCCAGCGCCAACGTCGGGAAGCGGCGCAGCAGGCCCTCGAACCCCGCGCGCATCTCGATGCGGGCCAGCTGCTGGCCGAGGCACTGGTGCACGCCGTGGCCGAAGGACAGGAGCCCGCGGGCGTTGCGGTGGATGTCCAGCTCGTCCGGGTTTTCGAAGCGCCGGGGGTCGTGGTTGGCGGCCAGGAGCGAGACCACGACCGTCGAGCCCTTGGTGATCGTTTCGCCGCCGAGCTCGAGATCCTCCGTGGCGTAGCGGAAGAAGATGTCGGCCACGGACAGGTAGCGCAGCAGTTCTTCCACGGCGCCGGGCAGCAGTTCCGCGTCGGCGGTCAGCTGGGCGCGCTGCTCCGGGTGCTCCAGCAGCGCGAACGTGCCGAGGGACAGCATGTTGGCCGTCGTCTCGTGGCCCGCGAGGAGCAGGAGGAACGCCGCGCCGGTCAGTTCTTCGATGGTCAGGTCGTCGTGGCGGGCGAGGTCGGACAGGATGTCCTCACCCGGCTCGGCGCGCTTGCTCGTGACCAGTTCGGACAGGTACGTGTTCAGCGCGATGTACGCGCCCATCTTCTCCTCGAGCGTCTGCTCCCGGACCATGAACTGGGCCGAGTTCGCCTGGAAGGTGTCCCGGTCCGCGTAGGGCACGCCGAGCAGTTCGCAGATCACCAGCGACGGCACCGGGAGCGCGAACTCCTTGACCAGGTCGACCGGCGGGGCCAGCTTCGCCAGGTGGTCCAGCTGCCGCTCGACGACGTCGGCGATGTGCTCCTCCAGCTGCTTCATCCGCTTGACCGTGAAGGCGCCGGTGAGCTTGCGGCGCAGCCGGCTGTGGTCCGGCGGGTCCATCGCGACGAACATGCCCGGCATCGGCGGCGACGGCTCGGTGGCGGCCGGCATGCCGGTCTCGTACGGCACGTGGATGACGTCGAGGTCCAGGCGGGAGCTGAACCGGGTGTCGGCCATCATCTGCCGGACCTCTTCGTAGCCGGTGACGAGCCAGCCCTCGTGCCCGTCGGGGAACACCAGCGGGCTGACCGGGCGCGTGTCACGCAGCCGGGTGAGCGCGCTCGGCGGGTCGAAGGGGCCCGCGTCGCGGTCCATGGGAAGGCCGTGCTGGCTCATCGGTTTTCCTTTCGCAGCGTGTGCCGACGACGATCGCCGAGCGGGCTGACACGGGCCTGACACGCTTCGGACACCGCCGTGCGTGGCAAGATCGGCCGGGTGCAGATCGGGATCCTGGGGCCCTTCGAAGTGCGCACGGACGACGGCGCGCTCGCCGATGTGCCGGGCGCCCGCCTGCGGGGGCTGCTGGTCGCCCTCGCCCTCGAACCGGGCCAGGTGGTCCCGAAGGCGACGCTCGTCGACTGGATCTGGGGCGAGCAGCCGCCCGCCGAGGCCCCGAACGCGTTGCAGCGCCTGGTTTCCCGGCTGCGGAAGGCACTGCCCGAAGGATCGGTCGACGGACGGCCGACCGGCTACCGGCTGGTGGTGGCACCCGACGACGTCGACGCCGTGCGGTTCGAACGCCTCGTCGGCCAGGCCCGCAAGGACGACGAGCCGCGGCGGCTGCGCGAAGCCCTCGCGCTCTGGCGCGGTCCGGCCATGCAGGACGTCGACCTGCCGGAAAGCGCGGCGTTCGAAGCCGCCGCCACCCGGCTCGAAGGACTGCGCCTGGTCGCTCTGGAGGACCGGTTCGACGCGGAGGTCCGGCTCGGCCACGGCGCGGAGCTGGTCACCGAGCTGACCGACCTGGTCGCCGCGCACCCGATGCGGGAACGGCTCGTCGTCGCGTTGATGCGTGCGCTCGTCGCGACCGGCCGCGACACCGCAGCGCTGCTCGTCTACGAGCGCACGCGGGAAACCCTGGCCGACTCCCTCGGCGTCGACCCGTCGCCGGAGCTGTCCGAGGTGCACGTCGCGCTGCTGCGCGGCGAGCTGGGCCGGCGGGAGGAGACCCGGAAGACCAACCTGCGGGCCGAGCTGACCAGCTACGTCGGCAAGGACACCGACGTCGCCGCGGTCCGGGAGCTCATCGCCGGACACCGGCTGACCACCCTGATCGGGCCGGGCGGTTCCGGAAAGACCAGGCAGGCCACGGAAACCGCGCGCACGCTGCTCGGCGACCTGCCGGACGGCGTGTGGCTGGTCGAGCTGGCGGGGATCGGTGCCGGCGACGACGTCGCCCAGGCGACGCTCGGCGCGCTCAAGCTGCGGGACTCGCTCGTCGGCGAGGCACCGGACGCCGAGCCGACGGACCGGGTCATCGCCGCCCTGCGCGAGCGTTCGATGCTGCTGATCCTGGACAACTGCGAGCACGTCATCGAGTCCGCGGCGGCGTTCGCGCACCGGGTGCTCGGAGAGTGCCGCCGGCTGCGGATCCTCGCGACGAGCCGCGAACCGCTCGGCATCACCGGGGAGGCGCTGTGGCAGGTCGCACCCCTGGTCCTGCCCGCGGAGGACGCGGATCCCGCCGAAATCGAGTCGGCCCCGGCCGTCCGGCTGCTGCGGGACCGGGCCGGCGCGGTGCGCAAGGACCTCACGGCCGACGCCCGGACGCTGGCCCGCGTCTGCCGCGCCCTGGACGGGATGCCACTGGCCATCGAACTCGCCGCGGCCCGCCTGCGCACGATGTCCCTCGACCAGCTCGCGCACCGGCTCGACGACCGGTTCCGCCTGCTCACCGGCGGCAGCCGGACCGCGCTCCCGCGGCACCGGACGCTGCGCGCGGTGATCGACTGGAGTTGGGAGCTGCTCTCCGACGCCGAACGCGTCGTGCTGCGCCGGCTCTCGGTGTTCTCCGGCGGCGCGAGCCTGGAGGCGGCCGAGCGGGTCTGCGGGGACTTCGACGTGCTCGACCTGCTGACCGCGTTGACCGAGAAGTCGCTGGTGGTCGTCGTCGACGAGCGCTACCGCATGCTCGGCACGATCAAGGAGTACGCCGAGCAGCGGCTCGCAGAGGCCGGCGAGACGGACATCGCCCGGCGCGCCCACCTCGCGTACTTCACGGAACTCGCCGAGATCGCGGAGCCGCACCTGCGCCGCGCCGAGCAGCTCGAATGGCTGGCCACGCTGGAGGCGGAGCACGAAAACATCACCGCGGCGATGCGCGGAGCCCTCGCGGCGGGCGAGGCGGCCGAAGCGATGCGGCTCGCGGCGACCGCCGGCTGGTACTGGTGGCTCGCCGGTCACCGGGCCGAGGGCAACGAGCTGGTCATGGCGGCCACGGCCGTGCCCGGCGAAGTGCCGGACGAGATCCGCGGCGTGGTCTTCACGTTCGTCGTCCAGTTCGTGACGTCCGGGCAGCAGAGCGACGAATACCGGGCGGAGGACTGGATCCGCAAGGCGTACGAGATCAGCCAGAAGGTCGAAAACCCGCGGCTGGCGCTGCGGTTCGCCGCCGCGCTGGAGCGCCTGCTGCACGGACCGGAGGCGGCGTTGACGGCGTTCGAGCCGCTGCTGGCCGACGACGACCCGTGGGTGCGGGCGGTGGCCCGGCTGCAACTGGGCAAGATGCGCGTCCAGTTCGGCGACGGTGACCGGGAAGCGGACGCGCTGCTCGAGACGGCCGTCGCCGAGTTCCGCGCGCTCGGCGAACGGTGGGGCACCTCGTTCGCCCTGACCGAGCTGGCGGACCGCATCACCGCGCGCGGCCGGTTCGCGGAAGCGTGCGAGTACTACGAGCAGGCCATCGACGTCGTGACCGAGGTCGGCGCCATCGAGGACGTCGTGCGGATGCGGGCGCGGCAGGCCCAGCTGCACTGGCTGCTGGGCGACGAGAAGGCGAGCGCGGCCGCGATGGCCGAGGCCCAGCGGCGCGCGGAGGGCGTGGCCTGGCCGAACGCGCAGGCCGAACTCGCGCTGGCCAAGGCGGAACTCGCCCGCTGGAGCGGCGACACCGACCAGGCGCGTCGCCAGCTCGACGTCGCGACGACGATGCTGGGCGACGACGCCGAGCGCGCGATCGTCCGGGCGGTGGCCGAGGACCTGCTCGGCTACCTCGCCGAGGACGTCGGCGAATCCCGGGCGCACTGGGCGGCGGCGTTCGAAGCGGCGACGGAGACGGGACACCCGCTGACGATCGGGCGGGTCCTCATCGGCCTCGCGGATCTGGCGCTGCGCACCGGAGAGGACGAGCAGGCCGCGCGGTTGCTGGGAGCGAGCGCGGGCGTCCGGGGCCTGCCGGACCGGTCGCACCCGGACGTGACCCGGATCGAGGAGACCACCCGGCGCCGCCTCGGCGACGAGGGGTTCACCGAGGCGACGCGGGCGGGGGCGGAAGCGAGCTGGCCGGAACTGGCCGCGGTCACGCTCGCTTCTTGAAGGTCGACGACGCCCACAGGTAGCCGACGACGGCGATCCCGGTGCACCAGCCGAGCGCGGTGAGCAGGGTGCCGGTGGCCGGCGTCCCGTTGAGCAGTCCCCGCAGGGTTTCGATGATCGGCGTGAAGGGCTGGTACTCGGCGAACTGCTTGAGGCCGGGGCCCATCTTTTCGGCAGGCACGATCGCGCTGCTGAAGAACGGGAGCATGACCAGCGGCACCGAAGCCAGGCCCGCCGTTTCCGGCGATTTGGCCGCCAGGCCCAGCGCGATCGTGAGCCAGCCGGTCGCGAACCCGAGCAGCACGACGACGCCGAACGCGCCGAGCCAGTCGAGAAAGCCCGCGGCCGGGCGGAAGCCGAGCAGGAACGCGACGCCGAGGAGGGCCGCGATGGCAACCAGGTTGGTGAGCACGCTGGCCACGACGTGCCCGGTCAGCACCGCGCCGCGCGAGACGTCCATGACCTTGAAGCGGTTGATGATTCCCTTGGTCATGTCGGAGTTCACCGCGGTGGCGGTGGCTCCCAGCCCGTAGCAGACGGCGAGCAGCATCAACCCCGGCGTCGCGTAGTCGACGTAGTTGACGCCGACGCTGAACGCGTCACCGAACATGTAGACGAACATCAGCATGACCACGACCGGCATCAGGATCGCGTTGAACACCGACATCGGGTTCCGGGCGATGTGCTTGAAGTTGCGGCGCAGCATGACGATCGAGTGGGCGCTCATTGGGCGGAAACCTCCGTGGCGTGGCCCGTCAGGGCGAGGAAGACGTCGTCGAGATCGGGGGTGTGGACGGAAAACTCGCCGGCGCTGAGCGCGTACTCGTCGAGTCTGTCCAAAAGGGACCGAAGGGATCGGGTGCCACCGTCACTGGGAACGCGCAGGGCCAGCGCCTCGTCGTCCCGGACGGCGTCGGTGAGGACACGCGCGGCGGCGTCGAGCTCGGCGGTGGTGGTGAATCGGAGCCGGACGTGGGTGCCGGGAATCCGGCGCTTCAGCTCGTCGGCGGTGCCCTGGGCGACCAGCCGCCCCTGGTCGAGCACGGCGATGCGGTCGGCGAGCTGGTCGGCCTCTTCGAGGTACTGGGTGGTGAGGAAGATGGTCACGCCGTCGGCGACGAGGTCACGGATGATGGTCCACATGGTCCGGCGGCTGCGCGGGTCCAGCCCGGTCGTCGGCTCGTCGAGGAAGATGATCCGCGGGCGGCCGACGAGCGTCATGGCGAGGTCGAGCTTCCGGCGCATACCCCCGGAGTAGGTCGACGCGGGTTTGTGCGCCGCCTCGGTGAGCTCGAAGCGCTCGAGCAGTTCGCTGACGGTCCGCTTGCCGGCCCCCCGGCTGAGGTCGACCATCAGCTGCAGGTTTTCCTGCCCGGTGAGCAGCTCGTCCACGGCGGCGAACTGCCCGGTGACACCGATCGAGGCCCGCACGGCCTTGGCCTCGGTGGCCAGGTCGTGCCCGGCGACGCGGGCGGTGCCGCCGTCGGCCTTCGTGAGCGTGGTGAGGAGGTTGACGGTGGTGGTCTTGCCGGCGCCGTTCGGGCCGAGCAGGGAGAAGATGGTCCCGGCCTCGACTTCGAGGTCCACACCGTCGAGGACGGTTTTGTCTTGGTAGGCCTTCCGCAGTCCGGAGGCCGTGATCGCCAGGTCTGTCATGGGAACCACTGTCGGAGGACGGCCTGACACCGGCCTGACACGGACCTGACCCGGGTACGGAAACGGCCCGCACGCTGGTGCGGGCCGTTCGGGTTGTGGAGCTGAGGGGAATCGAACCCCTGACCCCCGCCTTGCAAAGGCGGTGCTCTACCAATTGAGCTACAGCCCCGGACCGCGGGCAGCTCGCCCGCGGTGGAGATCAGTTGTGGGAAGCGCCCGCCGGCTTGGCCGGGGTGGTGCCGTTGGTGGAGGGGACCGGCGCGGTCGCCGCGCGCCAGAGTTCGGCTTCGGCCTTGGCCGCCTTGTTGCGCTTGACGACGAACAGGACGCCGCCCGCGATGACGGCGAGTGCCAGCAGCTTCTTCACCGAAGCCCCCTTCTCAGCTTGCTTCCCTTACCCCGTGATGTTACTGCACGAGTTGCGGGCGGGTGTCAGGCAGCCAGTGGTTCCACGTGGAACCACTGGTAACGCACGTCACACGCCCGGGGAAATACCGGCCCGGGTAGTCGTGTTGTACAGGGTGGTCGGAGTGCTCACCGTGTCCCCCGGGCCTCACTCATTGCCTTCGCGGAGTTCCGTACGGCTGGAGCCGCGATGCGCCACTCGCCGAGAGGCGACCGTGCGGCGCGCCGGCCGTGACCGCTCAGCCCTGCCGGACTTCTCTTCCCGGCAGGGCTGACCTGTCTCCCTTGATCCGTTCGACGAGCTCGTCGCGGTACTCCTGCGCGGCCTGGAACTCCGGTTCGTCACCGGTCGCCCGCTTCAAGGCGCCTTCCAGGATCTTCAGCCCCTGGCGTTCGTCACCGCGCGCATCCGCCTGCCTCGCGGCGTTCTCCATGGCTTTGGCGAGCTTGGTCCGCGCCTCGGGCTCCGTGCCGGCCTTGTGGATCCGGATCCAGTTGCCGCCCGGATCGACGACGGTGAACCCGGTGTACCGGTCGTTGCGCAGCCGCGGCCGGGTCATCCGCGGAATGCCGGAGACGAGCAGCTTCCCGTGCACGGACCGCATTCCCGCCGCGAAGGCCTCGAACAGCTCACTGGTGTCCGCCACGATGACCAGGCAGCTGCTGTACGACTGCGCCGGGTCGTAGCCGTCCATCCCGAAGAAGTGCAGGTTGATGTCTTCCCGCCGGACGGCGACGTGCGGGTTCGGCCGCGTCTGCCGGTAGGTGATCTCGAAGCCGAGCATCTCGTAGAACGACGCGATCTCGTCGATGGACGGACAGGGCAGGAGCGGAATGGTGAGTTCGTTGACCATCGCCCGAAGCTAAGCCTGGAACGGCGGAACCGACACCGAGCTATTTGCTCGTGCGAACGCCAGGACGGTGGGCACCGCTGGACGTCAAAGCGACCGGGGCGTGCCGGCCATGACGTTCGCTCCGTCGTACGGGTGAATCGACCAGAGCCCGCGTCGCACGAAGGGGGGAAACCCGCGCGAAAGCGTTGGAATTGACCTCTTGGAATCAAGAAAACGTGGCTCAGTCATCATGAGCCACGAAGATGCAACTTCTGTCAACGGTTTTTTCGAGTTCTTGCGCCTTGACGGCCTTGATCCACTTGTGTAGCGTCCAAGACGGTTCTTAATGAACCATGCAACGCAAAACGAAATGGGGAGGTTTCGTGAAGCGCTTCGCAGCGGTATGTGCGTGCGTTATCGCCGCCAGTTTATTGCCGAATACGGCCAACGCCGAACCCGCGCACTCAAGCACCGCGACCGTCATGATGCCCGATTCGATCCCAGGCTACTGGGCATCCGACTCTGCAGATATCGCCCGAGCCCAAGTGGGCAAGCCGTATGTTCTGGGAGCGAAGGGTCCCAATGCATTCGACTGCTCGGGCCTTGTCTACTGGTCCTACAGTCGACCTCCGGTTCTGATCGCCAATTACACAACCGCCCAGATCGCCCAGACGCGGTCCATTCCTTATTCCCAGATCCTCAAGGGAGACTTGATCTTCTACGGTATCAACCACGTTGCAATCTACTATGACAGCAACATGATGGTCGAAGCCGCCAATCCGTCGTCAGGCGTGATATTCACCCCTGTTCGCGGCGGCGGCGATGTTCGAACCTATCGATGACAATCGGCCCGCATAAGTTCTCGTAGCTGACCAAACGGCGCGCGCAACTCTGACTATCAAGTTGCGTGCGCCGTTTACGAGCACTTGACGACACGGCGCTGATGCGGTCTCCACCTGGAAGAACGTCACCGGCTTGTACACGAAAGCCACCGACCAACGCGGCTCGGCCGAGGCCGGTGCGCCTGTCTGGCCTCTACGCCCTCGAACGACCCGCCCACAACAACCCAGGACAGCGACAAAGCATCGTCAACGTCTTCACCGGCGACGCCTGGTTCTACGGCGCGACCTTCACCGGTGCTCTCCCCCCGGGTCACGCAAAAGCCCGGCTCGCGAGAGGCGAACCAGGCTTGACCTGCGTGGGCCTACCAGGACTTGAACCTGGGACCTCTTCGTTATCAGGGCAAGATCAGCCGTTTTGGCCTTGATTTCGGCACCTTCACCTGCGGCGAAGTAGTCCGCGAACGTCCGTGGACGTCCTCAGGTCGGCGCCTCGGTTGTCACTCACGATGCCACCCACGCACGGCCATCGTCACAGTCGAGATTTCGGCCCAACTACGCGACGTGACGGGCATGCGGCCCCATCCCGCAAGCCATTCGGCGAGCCTGGCGTGTTCACATGTCTACTCTGATCCCATGATCATCGCCGTGCCTTACCACCAGGATGAACGGTTGCCCGACGGCAGCATTCCGCTGCCTGGAGCGGCCGTAATCGAGACCGTCGAAGCCACTCTGCCCGAAGGGGATGTCTGGACGCGTCTGGTGGCCTTGTTCGACGTGGTAGCGGACAGGGTGGCTGCACGGCTCGGAGTTCAGGAGGCCGTCGCGCCGGTGGTGGTATCCGGGGATTGCCTGGTCGTGAGCGCCACGATCACGGGTGCGCAACGCGCGGGCCTCGACCCGTCGGTGATCTGGTTCGACGCGCACGGCGATGTGCACACCCTGCGGAGTTCGACCTCGGGTTACCTCGGCGGCATGGCGCTGCGGCTCGTGTTGGGCGCGCACGAGGAACGATTCGCGGCGCCGTTGGGACTTCGTCCCCTGACTGAACGCCAGGCGGTGCTGGTTGACGCGCGCGATCTCGACCCCGCCGAGGTCGGCTATCTCGTCGGCAGCGACGTCCGGCGTCACGGAGTCGAGGACCTCCAGGCCGCGATGTTGCCTGACGGGCCGCTCGTGCTGCACATCGACGTGGACGTGATCAGCACCGACGAACTGCCAGGAATGCGCTTTCCCGCCCCGAACGGACCAACGCAGCGAGCCGTTCTCGACGCCGCGCGCCGCGTGGTGGCCACGGGCCGTGTCATCGCCGTCGACATTGCTTGTCCTTGGCACCCGGCCCGTGACGAGCAGGACATTGCCACCCGTGCACGTCTGCTCACCGAGCTTCTCACCGCGGTCCGGGACGGTCTCTGAGATCACGACGCTGTTGGCGGTCACCTGGCACCACCACCGGCGGGCATGGACGTGCCACTGTGCGACCGGATCGTGGCAAAACCGCTCCGCAGAACTGACGGGCCGCGCTCCGTATGTCACTCAGGTCACGCAAAAGCCCGGCTCGCGAGAAGCGAACCGGGCTTGACCTGCGTGGGCCTACCAGGACTTGAACCTGGGACCTCTTCGTTATCAGGGCAAGATCACGACTTTCCGATCATGGTGGACACCCGGCGACTACGAGCTTCAGTGTCCGTGGACGTCCAACGATGATCGTCGACAACCCTCGCGATTGTCGCCCACTTTGTCGCCCACCTTCACCGAGCTCGGCTGCATGCAAGCAGGGAAAAGTCTGCCCAGCTTCGGCACGTATAGGCACCTTATGTGGCCACGGAGGACAAGCGCTATCAGTGAGTTAGACCGTCAGATGTCACATTCGGTAGCGTGCCATCGACTGTGATGGTGTGGACGAGACGAAGGACTCACCCGTGTCGACCGACCTGACCGAGCTTGAGCAACGAGTAGTCGACACCGCCCGGCGCGGGGCAGTCGCCAAACCCGCCAAGACGATGACGGTGGAGGAGCTGGCGGTCACCGACGACCCCGAACTGCAGGTAAGAGCCGATCTGCTCCGCGACCTGCTCCGCGGCCTGCACGGTGACCTCGACCCCCATGGAATCCGCGTTAAGAACGTGCGGATCATCGGACAGCTAGACCTCGATCACATCACCGCCGTCACCGGTCTGGACTTGTCCGAATGTTCGCTGCCGGATGGCATCGTTTGCCGAGACGCGCGCCTTCGCTACCTGTACCTGCGCGGCTGCCTGCTCACTCACCTGGATGGCGTCGGCCTCCGCACCGAGGGCCACCTGTTCATGCGGGGCGCCACTATCACCGGCACCGACGGATCTAGCGCGATCCAGCTGATCAGTGCCCACATCGGCGGCCAACTCAACCTCGCCCGAGCCACCATCACCAACGACGCCGGCCCCGCGATGAACGCCGACGACCTCCGCACTGACAGCGACCTGTACATGCGAGACATCACCATCACTGGCACTGGAGCGCTCGGCGCTGTCCGGCTGCTCGGTGCCCACATCGGTGGCCAACTCAACCTCGATCGAGCCACCATCACCAATACCACCGGACCCGCACTGGCCGTTGACAACTTCCGCACCGGTAGCAATCTGTTCATGAAAGACGCCACCATCACCGGCGCCGGAGAATTCGGTGCGATCCGGCTGTCCGGTGCCCAGATCGGCGGCCAAGCTATCCTGCCAATGTCGAGGCTGGACAACAGCACAGGTCCTATCCTTATGCTGGATGAGACTCAGATAACCAAGGCGTTGGTGCTCCCGCCAGAGGTGGTGTGTCCCTCCGGCGGGCGAGGGGTGAGCCGTGGTGGTTGCCCTGACAGCTACCGCACTATCACAGCCCGTGGACTGACGTACCCGCACATGCACGAGATCTCGTGGCGTGAATGGCTGCATATATTGGTCCACCACACCCCTACCTACTGGCCCCAACCCTTCCAACAACTCGCCACCACAGAACGCGCCGCCGGCCACGACAACAACGCCCGCGAAGTGCTGATCACCCAACAACTTGACCTCCGCCGCCGCACTCCAGAGGCTCTGGGTAATCGATTCGCACGCGGACGACACGCGCTCTGGGGCTGGCTCGGTAGCTACGGCTACCGCGCCCATCGTCTCGTCACTGCCCTCGCCGTCGTCATCACCCTCGCCGCTGGACTCGGCCTACTTGCCGGGCACGTCACAACCCACCCCCGCCACCACGCCGCCGAACGCGTCCCGCCTGCCACCGCGACACCTGACGCCCCCGGCACACCCTGCTCCCCGGTCGAACTCATCGGCCTCGGCATCGACCGCGGCCTTCCCCTCGGTGCGACCGGCATTCGCGCTCGCTGCGACATTGACACCGCTACCGGCTGGGGCCAAACGTTCACCGTCATCCTCTGGGCGCTCCAAGCCCTCCTTTGGGGCCTGGCCACCCTCGCCATCGCCGCCTACACCGGCCTCGTCCGCAAACCCACCTGACCATCGCCGCCGTTGACCGACGGGTCACGCATCCCGCAACTGCTTGATGGCTATACGAGGACGTCGGAACAGCTCGCCACGTCGTGCCTAAGCGAAGGGGCGATCCGTCGTGCGTGACGTTCAGCGTGTAACTGTCGCGGCCACATCAGTTCTGTTCAGCTTGTTGGTCGGGCGCTGTCGGTCCTCGTCGGCTCGGGACTTCGACTGGTGCGCGACGAGCTTCCACCCTTCGGTTGAGCAGGCCTTCGCTGACGAAGTCCCATGGCTGGTCCGGGTCGCGCTCTTTGAGCCAATCGGCAAACGCGGCATCACGGGCGGTGTCCTCGGCCTGGGAACGCGGGTTCCACCCGAATGGGTCGGCACCCAAGGCCCAAAAGATGTGGTCATCGAACAGCTGGTCGGTGGTGAGCAGAAGCCGGGGCCGGTCGGGAAGCTTTTGCTCTGCCACTCGAATTGCTTCGCAGTCGCGAGCTGGCTCTGTCACGACGAGGACATCCCACGGCGCGCTAAGCAGATCCGCGACGATGTCCATGGACTGCTGAGCCTTGTCGTCGACTCCTGCTCTGCGTCGCTTGACCTCGACGGGTACCAGTGTGCCGTCTGCGAATAGCAGCAGCACGTCAGCTTCGCCGACCACTCTGCCGGTTTCCGGGTCGACGAACTCGACACCAGGGTGTGCGCCCACAAGCATGCGCTCCCCGAATAGCTCGACGAACCATCGGAGTGCCAAGACGTGCCCGAGGCTGTCGGTTTCGAGCACCCGGCGCAGCGGCTCGCCGAGACGGTAGGTGAACCGGAGTTCCCGTGGGCCGTACGGCTGCAGGATTTCCCGGCCGCAGCCGACGCAGGCAACTGGTGGCGGGACGGCTGCCATTGGAAGCCAGGCGGAAGCGTCGCAGGCAGGGCACCGGATGTCCGCTCCACGTACGAGCAAATGCCGCTTCTCAGCCCAAGAGACCCACCGCCTGGCGGCGACCTCACCACCTAACGTGGTCACGAACTCGTCGAAGGCAATAGCTCTTCCTTCGCCGGCCGGTGCGACAACCGGGTCGTCCCGACCCAGGAGCGTCGCAGCCCTTTCGAGCGTGTCGGGATCAGCCCCATTCTCTCGTAACTGCCGCAATGTGTCCTTCCATCGACGCTTCCACCAGGCCATACCACTACGTTCTGCCATTTTGTAGAGAAGTTCGATTAGGCCATGGTGCGCAAGCCACCGAATCTGCCGCACGCCTCCAAGACCACGGATCAACGTTGCAGCTGCAAGCCCAGGTTGCGATTCCTTCGCGTCGAGTCCGCGGGTCCTTGCTACTGCAGCAAGGCAGGTCCAAGACGATGGCCATACCACCGATACAGTATCGCGCCGCCGCTGATTAGACACCGAAACCTGAGCGGCACCAGCTTGAAAACGAGCGTAGAACCTCGATCCGCGCATTGTTGGGTCCGATGGCAAAGGGTTATCCGTGACTGTTACGTCGAGGACCAGAGAGATGGGTCGAAAACCGTCTAGCGCGTAGCGCAGGACCTCATGATCCGCGTCAGAGATTGGATCAAGCCGGGTGCGTCCTCGCTGCCACGTACTGACGTGGCTACGAGGACGCCCCGGCGCAGGGCCACAGGTGAGGATGTCACCATAGGGAATAGCTCGGATACTCGGAACGGCTGTCGCGATTTGAACAAGTTCATCGAGGGGCACCGAGCAACTGACGAGGTGGCACTTACCTCCGCTGAAGCCAAACATCGTGGCCCTTCCGGGCTCCTGGAGTTTTTGAAGCGAATCAGGTGTGATCTGATCAGCGGGCAGACCGATCGGCAGGACGCGGCTGTCACCATGTGCAGCCCGCAGGTTCCACAGGAGTGCAAGATCTTCAACCGAACCTGCGGTAACCGCGACTATAAGATTTGGGCCAGCCGCCCGTCGAGTGGCGTGAGGTTCAGGAATTGACGATTGACTCTCACCGTGGAACGAAGTATCTGGTTCACGACCGTAGGCAAGAAACATGTTCGCGAACCGTCGCGGCGTAAAAAAATCGGGGTTCATGGTCCGATTAATAAGATCGTCGAGTGATCCACGGACGGCTGCATGCTGCACCGGGACAATTTCGTCGAACTGCAGATCTTCACGTAGATAGTGCAGCTTATTCAGGTCGGCACTGGGTGTTTCCGGCAACGTCCCCAGAACAGCCGCGTAGATCGGCATCCAGGGATCGTCGGAATCGAGATTGCACACTTCAATTGGTCGCCAACGTTCACGTGGTTCGTGCGCCGCGACCAGTAACGCCGGAAAGTCCCAGGTGTGAGTCTTCTCGATCCGAAACGGCAATTCAACCGAGACATCCTGCAGCCCGCCCACTCCATCCACCTGCTCAGTTTCCAGGAGTCGACGATAGGGGGCCAACAGTTCTCCGTCACGGACCGGCAACAAGGGCTGCCCCGCCCCGCCCCAAACTTGACACAATCGACTGATCTCTGCGAGTACGGCGTTAGAGTCGTCGACTCGCACAGGACGCGCTAGCCGTTCGGGCCGCAGCAGGGTGGAAACCTCGTGCTGGCCTTCGAGTAGGCCGTCGCTCAGCAGCCCATGCACAGCACGCAGGCTCGCCACCGACTGATCGTTCATAAAGGTCACGGTAGTGAGGAGATCGTCGCTAAGCGAGATACTTCGGCTCAGGGCGGCAGTGTGGCCGCCTAGGCGGTCTTGATCAGCCCCATGCGGTCGGCCATGCCGCGGACCTCGCGCGCTACGCCTTCTCGTCGTGCCCGGGCAAGCATCGTCGAGATGATCTCTCGAACGAATGGGTTCGTGCGTGTTCGGATGTGCCCCAACTTCTCCGCTTGGACCAGGAGCGCAAGCACCTCCTCGTCGGGACGGCGGATGCCGTAGAGCGCGCGGGCGTGTTCGATCAGGAACGTGGTGCGGCGCGAGTCGATGGTCAGCTCAGCTGGGTCAACGGTCGCGGCCAGTCGGGCAGCTTCGGTGTGGTCGCCGCGTTCGAGGGCTGATGAGATGCGCCAGAGCACGACGTTGGCGGGGCTGAACAGGAGGAAGTTCCGGTTGCCGTATTCGACGTGTTCGGCCAGGCCGGCGGCTTCGTCGAGCGCTGCGGTTGCGTCGCCGCCCAGGACGGATTCGGTGTAGCCGGTGGTGAGGGTGAGCGCGCCGCGGACGTCGTAGGCTTCGGCCGGCACGTAGTCCAAGGCGCGTTCTGCGAGCTTGGAGGCTCGCTTGTGTGCGCCGAGGCCGGACAGGGCCTGTGTGCGTGCGAACTCGGCGAGGGCGATCCAGCCGGGTTCGCCGAGCCGCTGCGCTGCCTCGTGGCCGCGGTCGGCGGCGATCCAGGCCAGCTCGAACGCGCCGAGGCCCTTCGTGAGCAAGGCCGTGGTGTGAGTGGCGGTGACAAGGGAGCGGAGCGCGTCCGGCTTGTCGACATGGGTGTGCAGAGCCAGCAGCAGCTCGGGGAGCCGGGCGCCCACTTCGGCGTCCTGGTTCGCCTGCCGCAGGGCTGCGACCAGCTGCGTCTCGGACAGCAGCTGCGCGAGGTCGCCGATCGGTGGCTCGGTGCCGTCGAGGTCGGTGCCCAGCAGAGCGTCGCGGATCGCCGGGATGGCGGAGTCGGCCTGCGGGTCGCGGATCTCCAGCCCGTCGCCGGTGATGTCGGAGAGGCTGACGCGGAGCGCGCCGGCGATCGCGACCAGCGTTGAGCGCTTGTCGATCGCCGTGCGCTCGTTCTCGATCTTGGACAGGTAGCCCTTCGACAGGCCGGACAGGCCGGCGAGCTGTTCGAGGGACAGGCCACGCCAACGGCGAAGCCGGCGGATCGTGATGCCGATCGAGTCCATGCGCCTCAGGGTACAGACTTGGGTTTCCCAGCAGGAAACGTTTGTGACCTGCACCTTTGTACGGTCACTAACTATGCGTGATCGACGACGTACGCGACAGAGCACCGAGGGTGTCGACCCACTCGGCGGCCCAGCGCACGTCGAGGTCGAGGTACAGGAAGACGGCCGGATCGCGCTGACCAGCTCGACGCCCTCAGGCGAGCCGATCCTGTTCAGCGCCGAATCGGCCGCGCAGCTTCGGAACCAACTGGGTGAGGCGTTGACCGTCTCGCTGCGCGAGGCTCGGACAGCTCGGGGGTGCAAGGCGCCATGACCGCGCAGCGTTTCGACGACCGACCGACGTTCAGGTGCGGTGCGTCGCTGTTCAACACAGGTGGTCAGCGGCTCAACGAGATTGATTTCGACACGTACCGGCATCCACAGACGCACGCTGAGATGAACGATGCCGACTGGGAGCAGGCTGCCGCCGCGCTCCGGGCCTTCGAGGTTGAGCGAGGGCTTCGATGACCGCGTTGGACGACGGGCTGATTGCGAGCGCCGACTCACACCTGGACTTCTGGGAGTGGCACGAGTTCACCGGGGGCGACGGGTGGGCGCACCTGTACCTGCACTCGGAGATGGCCAACCCGCGGCTCGTCATGCTGCTGCCCTGGTGCCTGACCGACGTCCGCTTCCCGCTAGAGCACGACCGGCCCAGCGTCAGCCGCCGCCGGGTGATTCCGAAGCCTGGTCGGGTGTGCCCCGTCTGTGCGAGCCAGAACGAGCGCCGGCGGATCGGGGTACCGCGTGCACGCTCGTGATCGCGAGTTGCTCGCCGCGCTCTCGAAGGTCGTGCTGTCGCTCCTGACCGGCGCCCGCACCGAGGAGCTGAGGGCGCTTACGTGGGACAACGTCGACCTGATCGGGCGACCGAACGACGACCCGTCGATCCCGCCGCACGTGCAGGTGTGGCGATCGGTCCGGGACAGCGGCGACATGAAGACGCGCAAGTCCCGGCGCTCGCTTGCGCTGCCCGCGCGTTGTCGGGAAGCGCTGCGGGTGCAGCAGGTCAAGCAGGACTTCGCGCGGCGAGTGGCCGGCGACCGTTGGACGGAATCTGGGTTGGTGTTCGCGTCCGACGTCGGAACCGAGCTAGACGCGGCCAACGTCCGGCGGGCGTTCCGGAAGGTGGTTGCGAAGGCGAGTCTGCATGCAGCCGACTGGACGCCCCGTGAGCTGCGGCACAGCTTCGCGTCGCTGCTCTCGGACAGCGGAGTCAGGATCGAGGACATCTCGCGACTTATGGGCCACAACGGCACAGCCGTGACGGAGCTGGTCTACCGGCACCAGCTCCGGCCGGTCATCGAGGAGGGCACTACCGCGATGGACAAGCTGTTCGGCACGCCCGACGACGACCGGGCGGCATAGTCGCCCACTTAGTCGCCCAGATAGCAAAAAGGCTGGTTTGCGAGACTCGCAAACCAGCCTTTTTCCTGCGTGGGCCTACCAGGACTTGAACCTGGGACCTCTTCGTTATCAGCGAAGCGCTCTAACCGCCTGAGCTATAGGCCCTTGAACGAGGAGAACTTTACAGGACCCCCGGAGGGGCCCTGCAACCGGGTCACTCCCGTTCGGACAGGGTTACTTCCAGGCCTCCGGCCAGGTCGGCCGAGACGTTGTAGATGAACGCGCTCACCGTGGCCAGGGCCGAGACCAGGACGATGTTGATCGCGCCCAGGATGGCCGCGATGCCGAACACGCGGCCCGCGCTGATCAGGGGTTCGGCTGAGGCGTTGGCTCCCTCGCCGCCGACCAGTGATGAGTACGTTCCGTTCAGTTTGTCCCAGACGCCCATGCCGTCCAGCACCGTGTACAGGACTCCGACCGCCACCAGCCAGACGAAGAACATCGCGACGCCCAGTACCAGGGACAGCTTGAGCACCGACCACGGGTCGAACCGCTTGACCTGCAGGGATGCTCGGCGGGGCCCCCGGCCGGGTCGGCGCAGGGCGCTCGGGCGAGCTCGCTGCGTCGAGGCCGGGGGGACCTCGCCGGCCGGCGGGGTTTCGGAAGCGCTGCCGAAGAGGCGGGGGGCTGCGCTGCCCGTCACCACCTGGCGTTCGGGCTGCGCCTCCTCCGTCGCCAGCTTGACCGTCGCTTCGGCGTCGCCTTCCTTGTCGACCCGCTGCCAGGGCGGGCTGGCCGGCGTTCCGTTCGAACCCGCTGCCTCGGGATTCTCGGTCGGTGTCACGAAGAGTCAGTCCTTACCCGTGCCGTGGGGCGCTGTCCGTAGTTGTGAACTTACTGCTCCGACGGCGCCGTCGTCTCGTCAGCTGCTTCCGGCGCTTCGGGAGCGTCACCATTGGCGACGTCCGAGGGCTCGTCCGCGTTGCGTGCGACCGCAAGAAGAGTGGTGCCTTCGCCGAGATTCATCAGCCGGACCCCCTTCGTCTGCCGTCCTGCCTTGCGGACGTCGCCCGCCGGCGTGCGGATCACGCCGCCGCTCGAGGTGATCGCGTACAGCTCGTCCTCGGCGTCGACGATGAGCGCACCCACCAGCCTGCCACGTTTCCGGTCGTGCTGAATGGTGAGCACACCCTTGCCGCCGCGGCCCTGGACCGGGTAATCCTCGATCGCGGTGCGCTTGGCGTAGCCGCCGTCGGTCGCGACCAGCAGGAACTTGCCCTCCTTGACGACGCTGATGCCGAGCAGCTCGTCGCCGTCGTTGAAGCGCATGCCCATCACGCCGGACGTCGGGCGGCCCATCGGCCGCAGCGCCTCGTCCGTCGCGTGGAAGCGGATCGACTGGCCTTCGGCCGAGACCAGCAGCAGGTCGTCCTCGGCGGCCGCCAGCACCGCGCCGACCAGCTCGTCGCCCTCGCGGAGGTTGATGGCGATCAGGCCGCCGGAGCGGTTGGAGTCGAAGTCGGTGAGCTTGGTCTTCTTCACCAGGCCGCGTTTGGTGGCGAGCACCAGGTACGGCGCGACCTCGTAGTTCTTGATCTCGATGACCTGGGCGATCTGCTCGTCCGGCTGGAACGCCATCAGGTTCGCCACGTGCTGGCCGCGCGCGTTGCGGTTGGCCTCGGGCAGCTCGTACGCCTTAGTCCGGTACACCCGGCCCTTGTTCGTGAAGAACAGGATCCAGTCGTGCGTCGAGCAGACGAAGAAGTGCTGGACGATGTCGTCCTGCTTCAGCGTCGCGCCCTGCACGCCCTTGCCGCCGCGCTTCTGCGACCGGTACAGGTCCGTTTTCGTCCGCTTGGCGTACCCCGTGCGGGTGATGGTGACGACGACGTCCTCGACCGCGATCAGTTCCTCGTCGGTGACGTCGCCGCTGAAGCCGATGATCTTCGTGCGCCGGTCGTCGCCGTACTTCTCGACGATCGCCATCAGCTCGTCGCGGATGATCGCGCGCTGCCGCTCGGGCTTCTCGAGAATGTCCTTGAGGTCGGCGATCTCCAGCTCGATCTCGGCCAGCTGGTCGATGATCCGCTGGCGCTCCAGCGCGGCCAGGCGCCGCAGCTGCATGTCGAGGATCGCGGTGGCCTGGATCTCGTCGACGTCCAGCAGCTCCATCAGTGCCGGCCGGGCCTCGTCCGCGGACGGCGACCGCCGGATCAGCGCGATGACCTCGTCGAGCATGTCCAGCGCCTTGACGTACCCACGCAGGATGTGGGCCCGCTCTTCGGCCTTCTTCAGGCGGTAGCGGGTCCGCCGGACGATGACCTCGACCTGGTGCTTCACGTAGTGCCGGATGATCTGGTCGAGCCGCAGCGTGCGCGGCACGCCGTCGACCAGGGCCAGCATGTTGACGCCGAAGTTCTGCTGCAGCTGGGTGTGCTTGTAGAGGTTGTTCAGCACGACCTTCGCGACCGCGTCACGCTTGATCGTGACGACGATCCGCATGCCCGAGCGGCTGTTGGACTCGTCGGCGATGTCGGCGATGCCGGTGAGCTTGCCGTCGCGGACCAGGTTCGCGATGTTCTCGACCAGGTTGTCCGGGTTGACCTGGTACGGCAGCTCGGACACGACCAGGATGGTGCGGCCCTTCGCGTCCTCTTCGACCTCGACGACCGCGCGCATCCGGATCGAGCCGCGGCCGGTGCGGTAGGCGTCCTCGATGCCGGACGTGCCGAGGATCATCGCCCTGGTCGGGAAGTCCGGGCCCTTGATCCGCACGAGCAGCGCGGCCAGCAGCTCGTCGTCGGTCGCGTCCGGGTTCTCCAGCGCCCAGGCGACGCCTTCGGAGACCTCGCGCAGGTTGTGCGGCGGGATGTTCGTCGCCATCCCGACCGCGATCCCGGAACCGCCGTTGACCAGCAGGTTCGGGAACCGCGCCGGCAGGACGTCGGGCTCCTGCGTGCGGCCGTCGTAGTTGTCGGAGAAGTCGACGGTGTCTTCTTCGATGTCGGCCAGCATCTGCATGGCCAGCGGCGCGAGCCGGGACTCGGTGTACCGCATGGCGGCCGCGGGGTCGTTGCCCGACGAGCCGAAGTTGCCCTGGCCGTCGATCAGCGGGTAGCGCAGCGACCACGGCTGGGCGAGGCGGACCAGCGCGTCGTAGATCGCCGAGTCGCCGTGCGGGTGGTAGTTGCCCATGACGTCGCCGACGACGCGGGAGCACTTGTTGTACCCGCGGTCCGGCCGGAAACCGGAGTCGAACATCGAGTACAGGATGCGGCGGGCGACGGGCTTGAGGCCGTCACGCACGTCCGGCAGCGCGCGCGACACGATCACGCTCATCGCGTAGTCGATGTAGGAGCGCTGCATCTCCTGCTGGATGTCGACCGGCTCGATCCGGTCGTGTTCCGGAGCCGGCGGCAAGGTTTCCGTCATGAGGTCCTTCTCGGGTGCGTGGGCCTGGCGGGACGAAGAACGGGGGACGCCTACACGTCCAGGAAGCGCACGTCCTTGGCGTTGCGCGTGATGAACGACCGGCGGGCCTCGACGTCCTCGCCCATCAGGACCGAGAACAGTTCGTCCGCCTGGGCGGCGTCGTCCATCGTGACCTGGCCCAGCAGCCGGTTAGCCGGGTCCATCGTGGTCTCCCACAGCTCTTCGGCGTTCATCTCGCCGAGACCCTTGTAGCGCTGGATCGCGTCGTCCTTCGGCAGCCGCTTGCCGGCCTCGACCCCGGCCTGGATGACGGCGTCGCGCTCGCGGTCGGAGTACGCGTACTCCGGCTCGGACCGCGGCCACTTGATCTTGTACAGCGGCGGCCGCGAGAGGAAGACGTGGCCGTGCTCGATCAGCGGGGCCATGAAGCGGAACAGCAGGGTGAGCAGCAGCGTGGTGATGTGCTGGCCGTCGACGTCGGCGTCGGCCATCAGCACGATCTTGTGGTAGCGCAGCTTCGCGAGGTCGAACTCGTCGTGGATGCCGGTGCCCAGCGCGGTGATCAGCGACTGGACCTCGGTGTTCTTGAGGACGCGGTCGATCCGGGCCTTCTCGACGTTGATGATCTTGCCGCGGATCGGCAGGATCGCCTGGTACATCGAGTCTCGGCCCTCCTTGGCGGAGCCGCCGGCCGAGTCACCCTCGACGATGTAGAGCTCGCACTCCTCCGGCTTGGTGGAGCGGCAGTCCTTGAGCTTGCCGGGCAGGCCGCCGATCTCCAGCGCGCCCTTGCGGCGGACCAGGTCACGCGCCTTGCGCGCGGCCATCCGGGCCTGGGCCGAGGAGATCGACTTGTTGATGATCGTCTTCGCCTCGGTGGGGTTGCGCTCGAACCAGTCGGCCAGCCACTCGTTCGACGTCTGCTGCACGAACGTCTTGGCCTCGCTGTTGCCCAGCTTGGTCTTCGTCTGGCCCTCGAACTGCGGCTCGGACAGCTTGATCGAGACGATCGCCGCGAGGCCCTCGCGCACGTCGTCACCGGTCAGGTTGGCGTCCTTCTCCTTGAGCAGCTTCTTGTCGCGCGCGTAGGAGTTGACGACGCGGGTCAGCGCGGCGCGGAAGCCCTCTTCGTGGGTGCCGCCCTCGTGGGTGTTGATCGTGTTGGCGAACGTGTACACCGACGGCGTGAACCCGGTGTTCCACTGCATCGCGACCTCGACCTCGAGGCCGGTGCCCTTGGCGTCGAAGGAGATCACGCTGGGGTGGATCGGGTCCTTGCTGCCGTTGATGTGCTTGACGAAGTCCTCGAGCCCGCCGGGGTAGCAGTAGGTCTTCTCCTTGACCCGCGCGACCTTGCCCTCGGCGTCTTCTTCGGTCTCCTCGTCGGCGACGCGCTCGTCACGCAGGGACAGCGTCAGCCCCTTGTTGAGGAACGCCATCTCTTGCAGCCGGCGCGAGATGGTCTCGAAGTTGTAGGTCGTGGTCTCGAAGATGTTCCCGTCGGCCCAGAAGGTGATCGTGGTGCCGGTCTCGTTCGCCGGGCCGAGGTCCTCGAGCGGGCCGGGGATCTGGTCGGTGTACTCCTGGCGCCAGCTGCGGCCGCCGTACTTGACCTCGGCGAGCAGCTTCGTCGACAGCGCGTTCACCACCGAGACGCCGACGCCGTGCAGACCGCCGGACACCGCGTAGGAGTCGCTGTCGAACTTGCCGCCCGCGTGGAGCACGGTGAGCACGACCTCGAGGGTCGGCTTCTGCTCCTTGGGGTGCATGTCGACCGGGATGCCGCGGCCGTCGTCGACGACGCGGACACCGCCGTCGGCGAGGAGGGTAACCTCGACCTTGGTGGCGTACCCGGCCATCGCTTCGTCGACGGAGTTGTCGACGACCTCTTGGACGAGGTGGTGCAGCCCGCGTTCACCGGTGGAACCGATGTACATGCCGGGGCGCTTGCGGACCGCTTCGAGGCCTTCGAGCACCGTGATCGACGACGCGTTGTACTCGCTCTTGTTCTCGGTCACCGGCGTTGTTTCTCCTCGTCTCGCCCGAGCGGACGCTCGCTCTCCTCCAGTGTACTTGGCCGCGTCCGCTGACATGCGGCAAGGACACCCCTGAACGCGTCACAGACGGACGAAATCGGTTCTAGCCGAGTCTTGACGTATCTCGGGAGGTCTGAATGCGTTCTCGGCCCACTCAACCGAGCAACGCGCAACCCGGGTCAGCCGTACGTGTCACGGGGGCCGCGGCCCGGCACGTGGCGAGGCCCTTTCCGCCAGCTCGGGGCGGTCGGACCCTGGATCCGCATCCGCTTGACGACGCCGTTGCCGACCCCCGCCGCGATCTTGGCCAGCAGCTTTCCCTGCAGCAACCGGAGCTGGGTGGCCCACGCCGTCGAGCTGGCGCGAACGGTGAGTTCGCCGTCCTTGAGCGCGACCGGCTGCGCGTGTTCGGCGACGTCTTCGCCGACCAGCCGCGCCCACTGCGCGAAGACGCGGGCGCTGGTGACGCTCTCGTTCCAGCCGCGGTCCCGCATCAGCCGGGAGACGAGCTGCCCGAGCGGCTGCGGGTCGCGGGCGTCGGCACCCGGTCCCGACCAACGGCGACGCCGGGGGTTCTGTCCGCCGCCAACCGCCGGACGGCGACGTCCGGGCGGGACACCTCGCTCTCTCGCCTTGGCCTTGGCCGCTTCGAGCGCGGCGTGGGCGAGGTCGCGCCCGGTCGGCGGCGGCTCGTTCGGCCCAGCGTTGTCATCACGCTCGGTACCCGCACCGGACTTGCTGTCGTTTTTGGGCGCTTTGTGCCACCCATCTGGCGGCAGAGTCACAGGCAGCGATAACTCATTCACCGTGTTATCCACACTGTCCACAGGTTTGTCCCCAGATCGGGTGCGGTTTGTGCCGCCCGTCACACGGGGTGCCCGGTCGCTTTGCTCAGCCACGCGTGATCTCACCATCCGCTACCACGAACCGGCACCCGGCCAGCTCGCCCGGCACGTCCTCGTCGACCGCGGCGGTCACCAGCACCTGTTCGGCGCTCGCGGCCACCTCGGCCAGCCGGGCCCGGCGCTTGCGGTCCAGCTCGGCGAACACGTCGTCGAGCAGCAGCACCGGCTCGCCGGCCTCCCCGCGCAGCAGCTCGTAACTGCCGAGCCGCAGCGCCAGGGCGAACGACCACGACTCGCCGTGGCTCGCGTAGCCCTTGGCCGGCGCCTCGCCCAGGATCAGCTCCAGCTCGTCCCGGTGCGGGCCGACCAGGCTGATGCCGCGCTCGAGCTCCGCCTTGCGGACTTCGCCCAGCGCCTTGAGTAAGACGTCCTTCAGGACCTCGGGTTGCGCCCGTTCGCCGTCCGGTACGCCGTACGTCTCCGGCAGGGCCGCACCCAGCGACGAGCGGTAGGCGATCTTCGCCGGACGCGAGTCCGGCGCGACCCCCATGTACGCCGAAGCCGCGTACGGCGCCAGGTCGGCTACGAGGTTCAGGCGCGCGGCCAGCAGCTCCGCGCCCGCCACCGACAGGTGGTCGTCCCAGACCTCGAGCGTCGAGAGCGCGTACGGGTCTTCGCGGCCCGTACGGCGTTTCCCGGCCGTCTTGAGCAGGGCGTTCCGCTGCTTCAGCACCTTCTCGTAGTCCGCCCGGACCCCCGCGTACCGCGGCGCGCGCAGCACCAGGAGCTCGTCGAGGAACCGGCGCCGCTCGCCCGGGTCGCCCCGGACGAGCGCGAGGTCCTCCGGGGAGAACAGCACCGTGCGCAGGATCCCGAGCACGTCCCGCGGACGGCCGACCGCACCGCGGTTGACCCGCGCGCGGTTCGCCCGGCCGTTGGTGATCTCGAGCTCGACGGTCAGCTCGCGGTCGTCGTTGACCACCGCGACCCGGACCAGCGCGCGCTCGCAGCCGTGCCGGATCAGCGGCGCGTCCGTCGCGACGCGGTGCGAGCCCAGCGTCGCGACGTACCCGATCGCCTCCAGCAGGTTGGTCTTGCCGCGGCCGTTCTGGCCGACCAGCACGGTCGGCCCCGGTTCGAGGGCGAGATCGGCCTGTGGCCAGGAGCGGAAGTCGGTGACCTGCAGGTGTCGCAGATACACCAGGGACTCCCTACCCGCCGATCTTCTTCACGGCGTGCCCGCCGAACTGGTTGCGCAGCGCGGCGACCGCGCGCATCGCGGCCGAGTGCTCCTGCCGGGAGGCGAACCGCGCGAACAGCGCGGCCGAGATGACCGGCGCCGGCACCGCGTTGTTGATGGCCTCTTCCAGCGTCCAGCGGCCTTCGCCGGAATCCTCGACGTACCCCTCGAGGTCGTCCAGCTCCGGGTCCTCGTCGAGCGCGCGCACGAGCAGGTCGAGCAGCCAGGACCGGACCACCGTGCCGCGCTGCCAGCCCTTGATCACGGCGGGCACGTCCTTGACGACCTTGGCCGCCTCGAGCAGCTCGAAGCCTTCGGCGAAGGCCTGCATCATGCCGTACTCGATGCCGTTGTGGATCATCTTCGCGTAGTGACCCGCGCCGACGTCGCCGGCGTGCGAGAAGCCCTCTTCGCGCGGGCCGTCCGGGCGCAGCGCGTCGAAGATCGGCATCGCCTTCTCGACGTCGGCGGCCGTGCCGCCGACCATCAGGCCGTAGCCGTTCTCCTTGCCCCACACGCCACCGGACACACCGCAGTCGACGTAACCGATGTTCTTCGCGGCGAGGAGCTCGGCGTTCAGCTTGTCGTCGGTGTACTTCGAGTTGCCGCCGTCGATCACCATGTCGCCGGCGGCGAGCAGGTTGCTCAGCTCGGTGACGGTCTGCCGGGTCGGCTCGCCGGCCGGGACCATGATCCAGACGATTCGCGGCCCGTCCAGTTTGGACACCAGGTCCTCGAGCGACGTCGTGTCGCTGACGTCCGGGTTGCGGTCGTAGCCGACCACTTCGTGACCGGCCGCGCGCAGCCGCTCACGCATGTTGAAGCCCATCTTGCCCAGGCCGATCAGACCGAGCTGAACCATCGAGATCCCCTTACGTGCTCAGGCAGTGTCTTACGGGGCTTCGCCCCGGCCGGGGGCTCCGCCACCCGGAACCCCCATGGAGTGGGCGGGTCAGCCCGGGAGGCGGACCGGCATCAGGAGGTAGAGGTAGCCGGGGACGACGTTGCCCTCGGCGTCGGCGGGCTTGATGAGCGCGGGACGGTTGGGCGTGGTGAACGTCAGCTCCGCCCGGTCGCTGTGGAGGGCGCCCAGGCCGTCGACGAGGTAACCCGGGTTGAACGCGATGGTCACCGGCTCACCTTCGTACTCGACCTGCAGCTCCTCTTCGGCGCTGCCTTCGTCGTCGCCGCCCGCGGACAACCGCAGTGAGTTGTCCCCGAACTCCAGTCGTACCTGAGTCCCCCGCTCGGCCACCAGCGAAACGCGCTTGATGGACTCGGTGAGAGCGGACACGTCGATCACCGCGCGCGAGGAGTGCGACGCCGGCAGCAGCTGCCGGTACGGTGGAAATTCCGCGTCGAGCAGGCGGGTCGTCGTGTAGCGCCCGGACCCGGACAGGCCGAGCAGGCCTTCGCCGCTGGCGAGGGCGAGGCGGATCGTGGCGCCGCTCGCGCCGAGCGTCTTGGCCGCCTCGGCGAGGGTGCGCGCGGGGACGAGCACCGCGGCGTCGGCCAGGCCCTCGGCCGGCTGCCAGGTGAACTCGCGCATGGCGAGCCGGAAGCGGTCGGTCGCGACCAGGGTCAGCGAGCTGCCGGAGATCTCGAGCCGCATGCCGGTGAGCATCGGCAGCGTGTCGTCCTTGCCCGCGGCCACGACGACCTGGGTGACGGCCTGGCCGAACGCGTCGCCGGCGAGCTCGCCCGCGAAGGCGGGCTGGGACGGCAGCTGCGGGTAGTCCTCGACCGGCATGGTCGGCAAGGAGAACCGCGCGCTGCCGCACGTGATGGTGGCGCGCGCGCCGTCGACGGAGATCTCGACCGGCTGCGCGGGCAGCGCCTTGGTGATGTCGGCGAGCAGGCGCCCGGACACGAGGAGGCGGCCGCCGTCGGCGATCGTCGCGGGGACCCCGACCGTGGCGGAGACCTCGTAGTCGAAGCCGGAGACCGTCAGCGCGTCGGTTTCGCCGTCCGAACCGGCGTCGAGGAGGACACCGCCCAGCACCGGCACCGGCGGCCGGGAGGGGAGGCTTCTGGCCACCCACGCGACGGCGTCGGCGAGCCCGTCACGCTCGACGCGGATCTTCATGCGCGCATCCTTTCGACGATCGAGCCCACTGCGGACCCGGACCAGGTGCAGGCGTCCACGGTAGGCCGTCGCGGGCGCCGACGTCACCTCGGCCTCCCCTTGAGTTTGTCGACATGACGACTCGATCTCGTGGCTGTCCCCAACTTCGTCCGCTGCCTGTTTTTATCTTTTTCTCTCTTAGAAGAGATCTAAGGGCAGTAGCAGTAATAGGCGTTGTGGATTGTGTGGATCGAGCTCGTTCGCGCAGGTCGGACGGCTCGCGGGCGTGTGGGTAACCGTGGTGGCGGACCTGTGGGTAGTTCGGGCGGTCCGTGGATGGTTTCGGGTGTCCCCGGATCCATCCACAGTTGTCCCCAGTTGTCCCCACGGTTGTCCCCAGGCGTGGGGCGGTTTGTACCCAGGGTCTGGGGGTGCCGGACGGGGTCCGAACCCCTCTTCCGAGTGATCGGATCCTCCTGTGCACAGCATGTGGGCAACCTGTGGAATCAGCGTGGACAAGGGTGTGGATGCACTGTGGATCACCTGTGGGCGGGGTGTGGAGGGAATCCGTGTCCTCGCTGGTGGAAGATCCGTTGGCACTGTGGGCAATCTGCCCACACCATGGGGAAACTTCCTTGTGTACAAACAATTTTCGCGAGTTTTGCGAAGCGCGCGTACACGCCTTCGCTGCTTCGCGGGCGTACGCGCGCTTCAGGCACTCCAAAGACGACTAAGGGGCGTCCACATTGAGCGGACGCCCCGAAGTCGTTGGCAGGTAAGGGATGTGCTACTGGCGGGCGCGCTGCTTGATGCGCGAGGTGAGCTCCTGCACCTGGTCGTAGATCCGCCGGCGCTCGGCCATCTCCTTGCGGATCTTCTTGTCCGCGTGCATGACCGTCGTGTGGTCGCGGCCGCCGAACGTCTGCCCGATTTTCGGCAGCGACATGTCGGTCAGCTCGCGGCAGAGGTACATCGCGATCTGGCGGGCCGTGGCGAGCGCCTTCGTCTTGCCGGGGCCGCACAGGTCGTCGAGCGTGACGTCGAAGAACTCGGACGTGACGCCCATGATGGTCGGCGCGGTGATTTCCGGCGCGTGCGAGTCGGGGATCAGGTCCCGCAGCACGATCTCGGCGAGCGAGCTGTCGACCGGCTGCTGGTTCAGCGACGCGAACGCGGTGACGCGGATCAGCGCGCCCTCGAGTTCCCGGATGTTCGCCTCGACGCGCGAAGCGATGAATTCGAGGACCTCGCCCGGCACCGCCAGCCTGTCCTGCGCCGCCTTCTTGCGGAGGATCGCGATGCGCGTCTCGAGCTCGGGCGGCTGGATGTCGGTGATCAGGCCCCACTCGAACCGCGTCCGGAGCCGGTCCTCCAGCGTTTCGAGGCGCTTCGGCGGGCGGTCGGAGCTGACGACGATCTGCTTGTTCGCGTTGTGGAGGGTGTTGAAGGTGTGGAAGAACTCCTCCTGCGTCCCTTCCTTGCCCTCCAGGAACTGGATGTCGTCGACGAGCAGGATGTCGATGTCGCGGTAGCGCCGCTGGAAGGCGACCTTGCGGTCGTCGCGCAGCGAGTTGATGAAGTCGTTCGTGAACTCTTCGGTCGAGACGTACCGGACGCGCATGCCGGGGAAGAGTCGTTGCGCGTAGTGGCCGACCGCGTGCAGCAGGTGCGTCTTGCCGAGCCCGGACTCACCCCAGATGAAAAGGGGGTTGTACGCACGGGCGGGCGCCTCGGCGACGGCGACCGCGGCCGCGTGCGCGAAGCGGTTGGACGCGCCGATGACGAACGTGTCGAAGGTGTACTTCTCGTTCAGCTTCGTCTTCGACGTCTGCGGCTGCGCCGGCGCGGTGTAGGGCTGGCCGGCGATCGGCTGGCCGGAGAACGTCGGCCAGATCTCGTGGACGGCGGCGAGCGCCTCGCCCTCTTCGTCGACTTCCTCGTCGGTGTCGTCGCCCTCGTCCGGCTTCGGCGCGACGGCCTGGTGCGCCGGCATCGGCCTCGGCTGCATCGGCTGCGCGGGTTCGGGCCGCGGCGGCGGCATCATCGGGGCACCGTGGGCCGGCAGCGGCGGGGCAGGTTCGGGGCTCGCGCCGTTTTCCACCCGGCCGGGTGAAGGGACGTAGCGGGGGGCGGGCGCCGGGGCGACGGCTTCGGCGCTGTCGACCTTCACCGCGAGGGAGATCGCGCGGCCGAGCCGCCGGGAGAGCGCGTCGGTGATCGCGCCGCGCAGCCCGCGTTCGATCGCTTCCTTCGCGAAGTCGCTGGGCGCCGCGAGGAGCGCCGTGCCGTCGAGCAGGCCGATCGGGCGGGTCACCCGCATCCAGGCGCGCTGCTGGGGGGACAGGGTCCCGTCGGACAGTTCGCGTACCACCTGTTCCCAGATGACACCCAGATTGTGCTGGTGATCCGACACCTGTCTGGCTCCCCTCCCCTCGTCGGCGTGGACGGCCGAGCCGGCCCCCGGAACACCCGGTCACTCCACCCGGCGATCACCGGAGACCTGTCCGCGCACCGGCACAGCGAATATCCACATAGTTGTCCACAGCTGTGCACTAATGTACGGCGACCCGCAGTGCTCCCACCTGCGGGCTCGTCGTACGCCGGTGGGCACTCCACCACCCGGATACTCGTGCACCTCGACCGGTGACCCGAGAGAGGCACGCTAACAAGCCCCGCTCGCGGCCACAAGGCATCCTGGGCGGCCAGCATTTCACGGTGCACGGCGGGTTGCCATTCGGTGCCGCGGCGTCGAACTCCGCGGGCGTGCCGGGCGGTCGCGTACCGTGGCCGAGGGGGTGCTTACCGGCCGCCCGACGGGGGTGCGTACCCTCGTAAGGTCTCCCGTATGCGACGGGTGCGTTTCGCGTGCCCACGTTGTCGTTGCTCGTCGTGACGAGGCCACACGTTGGTAGGAGACACCAGAGACTGCCGTGCGCCCGCACGACACGCCAGGCGGAAGAAGGAATTCTCCCGCCCGACGCGAGACACAGGAGAAGCAGTGAGCAAGGGTAAGCGCACCTTCCAGCCGAACAACCGCCGCCGCGCGAAGACCCACGGGTTCCGCCTGCGCATGCGGACCCGCGCCGGCCGGGCCATCCTGGCGGCCCGCCGTCGCAAGGGCCGCAGCGCGCTGTCCGCCTGATCGCACGATCGAGGCGCGCCGTGCTGCCGGCTGCCGCACGCCTGCGGCGGAGTGAGGATTTCCGCGTGGTTCTCCGTCGCGGGTCCCGGGCAGGCAGGCGCCGCCTCGTCGTCCACGCGCTGACCACGGACCCGTCCGAGGCCCCCGACGCGGTGCAGTCCAGCACCGCGCCGGCGGCCAGGGCGGGTTTTGTGGTGAGCAAAGCCGTCGGCAATTCGGTGGTCCGCCACCGCGTCAGCCGGCGGTTGCGTCATCTCGTTTCGGCGAGGCTCGGAACACTGCCCGCCGGCACTGCGTTGGTCGTACGGGCATTGCCGCCGTCGTCGACCGCTTCCAGCGCCGAGCTCGGGTCCGATCTCGACGCCGCGTTGCGTCGGCTGGGGCTTCTGTCGTCGCGCCGTCCGGCCGGGGATGTCCCCCGCCCGACGCGTCCCGCGGACGCGGCCCCCGACCACGGATCAGCGGTGTGACCGGCATGCGAGCCACCCCCGAGCACGAGCACGACCACGACGTGGAACCCGAGCCGCCCCGGCCCGGTCCCGTCGCCTGGGTCCTGCTGCTCCCCATCAAGCTCTACCGCAAGGCGATCTCGCCCTTCCTCCCGCCGGCTTGCCGGTTCTACCCGAGCTGCAGCGCGTACGCAGTCGAAGCCCTCACCCGGCACGGTGCCGGCCGCGGCTCCTACCTCGCGCTGCGCCGGCTGCTGCGCTGCGGCCCCTGGACGCCACCCGGCCGCGACCCCGTGCCCGAGACGTTCTCGTGGCGACACCGCAGACCTGAAACACCGATCGAGGAGTAGCAGCAGTGCTCGATTTCATCTACTACCCCGTGTCCTTCATCCTCTGGTGTTGGCACAAGGTCTTCGGGTTCGTCTTCGGCGAGGCCACTGCGGTCTCCTGGATCCTCGGCATCATCTTCCTGACGTTCACGGTCCGCGGCATCATGTTCAAGCCGTTCGTGAACCAGGTCCGGTCGATGAAGAAGATGCAGGACTTCGCGCCGGAGATGAAGAAGATCCAGAAGAAGTACGCGAACGACCGGCAGCGCCAAGCCGCGGAGATGCAGAAGCTCCAGAAGGAGCACGGCGTCAACCCGCTGGGCAGCTGCCTGCCGATGCTGCTGCAGATCCCGGTGTTCATCGGCCTGAACCACGTCCTGCGCGCGTTCACGATGCCGCCGCCCGGTGGCGGCCCGAAGACCGAGAACTACTTCTTCACCCAGGCCGACGTCCACTCGTACGTCAGCGCGAAGCTCTTCGGCGTCAACCTCGGTGAGGCCGTCTACAACGGTGTCGGCGTCGTCAGCGGTGGCGCCGCGAACGTGGGCTTCCAGTGGGGCGTGCTCCCGGTCGCGCTGCCCCTGATGATCGTCGCGTCGATCGCCACGCACCTCACCGCGCGGCACTCGGTGGCCCGTCAGAACGCCGCGTCGGCCACCCCGCAGACCGCGATCATGAACAAGCTGACGATGTACATCTTCCCGCTCGGTGTGCTCGTCTTCGGTGCCCTGTTCCCGCTCGGCCTCCTCTTCTACTGGCTGGCGAACAACGGCTGGACCCTGATGCAGCAGCGCCTCGTCTACACGAAGATCGACAAGGAAGAGGCGGCCCGCAAGGCGGAGGCCGCCGAGAAGCGCGCGACGCTCGGGCCGAAGCCGGGCCAGAAGCCGACCGCGCCGAAGGTCGGTCAGAAGCCGGTCCAGCAGAAGAAGAACCAGCCCGCGCAGACCGGCGCCCAGAAGAAGGTCACGAAGGCGGGCTCGGCCCACGGCTTCGCGCAGACCACGCCGGCGGAGGCGGCCGCCGCCGCCAAGGCGGCCGCCGCCAAGGCGGCCGCCGCCAAGGCGGCCGCCTCCAAGGCGGAGGGCGCGACCGTGGCGGACCAGGCCCCGGCCGACACCAACGGCTCGAAGGAAAACGGCACCGGCGTGCCGGGCCTTCTCAAAGACTCGACCAGGAAGTCGGGCCGGAAGCGCCGCTGAGGCGCGACCGGTTCGGAGAGGAGACGAATGATGTCGGAGACGATCGACACGATCGACGCCGATGAGGACGACGTGACCCCGGCCGAAGGCGAAGCGGGCGAGCAGAAGGCGGGAGGCGGCGACGACATCCTCGTCCAAGAGGGCGACATCGCCGGCGACTACCTCGAGCGGCTGCTGGACCTGCTCGACTACGACGGTGACATCGACCTCGACGTGGAAGCCGGCCGCGCGATCGTGAGCATCGACGGCGGCGAGGACCTCGAGAAGCTCGTCGGCCCGCGCGGCACGGTGCTCGAGGCGCTCCAGGAGCTGACCCGCCTGGCGGTCCAGCAGGAGACGGGCTCCCGCAGCCGCCTGATGCTGGACATCGCGGGCTGGCGCGCGGACCGTCGCGAAGAGCTCAAGGAGCTCGGTCGTTCGACGGCGGAGTCGGTCTTGAAGAGCGGCGAGCGCGTCCGGCTGCAGCCGATGAGCCCGTTCGAGCGCAAGGTCGTCCACGACGCGGTGGCGACCGTCTCGGGCGTCACGAGCGAGAGCGAGGGCGAGGACCCGAAGCGCCGTGTGGTGATCTTCCCGGAGTCCTGAGCTTCGCCGGCAGAGCGGCCCCACTTGACTCGGTCAGGTGGGGCCGCTTTCTTGTGTGCATGCGCCCGGCACCCGGTGAGGTCGTCCACTTCTCCGAGGATCCGGCGATCACCCGCTTCGAGCCGCACGTGGCGGCGACGGCGCGCCAGCCGGAGGCGTACGTCTGGGCGGTCGGTCCGGAGCGGGCGCCGGACTACTGGTTCCCCCGGCAGTGTCCCCGCGCGATGGCGTGGGCGCTGCCGTCGACGACGGAGGCGGACCGCGCGTGGCTCGGCGCCGACCGCGTCCACGCCATCGAGTACGGGTGGCTCGAGAGGATGCGGACGGTCCGGCTGTACGGGTACCGGTTCGCGGCGTCGTCCTTCCGGCCCTTCGGCGAGCACGCGCACGCGGTCGTGGCGACTGTGCCGGTCGAGCCGCTCGGTCCGCCGGAGCGGGTCGGCGATCTGTTCCCGCTCCACGAAGAGGCGGGCATCGAGTTGCGGGTGATGCGGAACCTGTGGGCCTTCGTCGACGCCGCCGCGGCGAGCACGCTCGGCTTCAGTGGCATCCGGTTGGGCAACGCGACGCCTCGACCGAGCGAATTACACGCGTGATGTTTCACGTGGAACCGCCTCCGGCGGCGGCCGGCTGAGTGGAGTTGTCCACATCTTCGGACTGTCGGCTCGTCTTCTCCGGTTCATCGGGGACAATCGAACGAGCGCGGTTTCACGTGAAACCGGCGGACGAGGAGTAGGCGGAGTGAGCTTGGAGCAGGCGGCGGCGCGAGTGTTCGGAGAGCACGTCGACCAAGCGGCCGGGTACGTCGAACTCCTGGAGCGGCACGGGGTCGAGCGGGGGCTGATCGGTCCGCGGGAAGTCGAGCGACTGTGGGAGCGGCACGTGCTCAACTCGGCGGTGATCGGCGAGCAGATGCCCGAAGGCGCCCGCGTGGTCGACGTCGGGTCCGGCGCCGGGCTTCCGGGTGTACCGCTGGCGATCGCGCGACCGGACCTCGATATCGTCTTGCTCGAACCGATGGCCCGCCGGGTGGACTGGCTGGCCGAGGTGGCCGAGAAGCTGGAACTCCCGATCACCATCGTCCGTGGACGCGCGGAGGAGCGGCCTGTGCGTGAGCAGCTCGGTGGCGCCGACATCGTCACCGCTCGCGCGGTCGCCCCGCTCGCTCGTCTCGCGGACTGGTGCCTGCCGCTGGTCCGTCCCGATGGCTTCCTGGTAGCCCTCAAGGGCGCCAGCGCGGCGGACGAGGTCGAGCGGGACGGTGCCGCCATCCGCAAGGCCGGCGGGGCCGATCCCCTCATAGTCGAGTGTGGTGCGGCGGTCCTCGAGGTCCCCAGCACGGTTGTGAAGATCCGTCGCCTGCCGCCGGTGAACAAGCCGAAGGCGCGGAGCAGGAAGCGTTAACGGGCCGCCATGTTCCACGTGAAACGTAGCGACTCGACCACCGACCAGACGTCTAGATGGAGGAGGTGTCGAGACCGGTGAATCCCCCGCCGTCCGACTCCACGGAGACCAGCCACGACGTGGGCTGGACGCCGATCGCCGAAGAAGCCGCCCGCGCCGCGCGTCTGCTGCACCCCAAGGAGGGGTCGCTCCCTCGCCCCGGCCGTCGTCGCGTGATGACCGTCGCCAACCAGAAGGGCGGCGTCGGCAAGACCACCAGCACGGTCAACCTGGCCGCCGCGCTCGCCCTCCACGGGCTCAAGACGCTCGTCGTCGACCTCGACCCGCAGGGCAACGCCAGCACCGCGCTGGACGTCGACCACCGGTCCGGGACGCCCTCCATCTACGAGGTGCTCATCGGCGAGGTGACGCTCGCCGAGGCGGCCCAGCCGACCGACCAGTCCCCCAACCTCTTCTGCGTCCCCGCGACGATCGACCTCGCCGGCGCCGAGATCGAGCTCGTCTCGATGGCGTCCCGCGAGTCCCGGCTCAAGGAGGCCATCTCCTCGGAGATCCTCGACCAGATCGGCGTCGACTACGTCCTCATCGACTGCCCGCCGTCGCTCGGCCTGCTGACGGTCAACGCGATGGTCGCCGCGCAGGAGGTGCTCATCCCGATCCAGTGCGAGTACTACGCGCTGGAAGGTCTCGGGCAGCTGCTGAGCAACATCGAGCTCGTGCAGCAGCACCTCAACCGCGAACTCCGCGTCTCGACGATCCTCCTCACCATGTACGACGGCCGGACCAAGCTGGCCGACCAGGTGACCAACGAGGTGCGGAACCACTTCGGCGACACCGTGCTGAAGACCGTCATCCCCCGCAGCGTGAAGGTGTCCGAGGCGCCCGGGTACGGCCAGACCGTGCTGGCCTACGATCCGGGTTCGCGCGGGGCGATGAGCTACGTCGACGCGGCGAAGGAGATCGCCGAGCGCGGCGCACAGATGGAGAAGGGTAGTTCGACATGACCGAGCGTCGAGGAGGGCTGGGGCGCGGCCTCGCCGCCCTGATCCCGACCGGACCCACCGGCGGTGGTCCGCTCCCCGCGCCCACCGACGGCGCGGCGGCGGACAAGAAGGCGGCCGACGACAAGGGCTGGTTCGCGGCGAACGGCGCGGCCGGCCAGCGTCCGGAGGTCAGCGGTGAGGTCGCCGGCGCGGTCTACCGCGAGATTCCGGTCAGCTCGATCAAGCCGAACCCGAAGCAGCCTCGCCAGGTCTTCGACGAAGACGCGCTCGCCGAACTCGAGCACTCGATCCGCGAGTTCGGGCTCATGCAGCCCATCGTCGTCCGCGAGCTCGGCAACGACGAGTACGAGCTCGTCATGGGCGAGCGGCGACTGCGGGCTTCACAGCAGGCGGACCTCGAGGCGATCCCGGCCATCGTCCGGCAGACCGCCGACGAGTCGATGCTGCGCGACGCGCTCCTGGAGAACATCCACCGCGTCCAGCTGAACCCGCTCGAAGAGGCGGCGGCGTACCAGCAGCTGCTCGACGAATTCGCGGTCACCCACGAGGAACTGGCGGGCCGGATCGGCCGCAGCCGCCCGGTCATCACCAACACGATCCGGCTCCTCAAGCTCCCCCTGCCGGTGCAGCGCCGGGTGGCCGCGGGCGTCCTGTCCGCCGGTCACGCGCGTGCGCTGCTGTCGCTGGAGGACGCCGAAAGCCAGGAGGAGCTCGCCGCGCGGATCGTCGCGGAGGGCATGTCGGTGCGGGCGACCGAGGAAGCCGTCACGCTCAAGAAGAGCGAGAAGCCGGCGAAGCCGAAGCCCGCGCCGCGCAAGCCGATCCAGGCGCCGGGGTTGCAGGAACTCGCGAACCGGCTCTCGGACCGCTTCGACACGCGCGTGAAGGTCGACCTCGGCCGCCGCAAGGGCCGGATCACCCTCGAGTTCGGGTCGGTCGACGACCTCGAGCGGATCGTCGCGATCATCGATGCGAACGGGACGAATCAGACACCGAAAACCGATTAGGGATCACCCCGGGGTGTTTCGTCACGGTGATGATTGCTCCTCGGAGCCGTGACGTACACGCGAAGTGATCACACGAAAAGGCTGTGACAACCGGGGCTTCGCCCCGGGCCGGGGGCTCCGCCACCCGGAGCCCCCGCAAAAAGGCCGCCACGGACAATCCGAGGCGGCCTTTCGCGTGGAGAAGTCAGCGAGTGATCGCCCGCGCGATCAGTTCGGCGAACACCGCGCCGAGCGACTTGCCTGCCGCCTCGATCGCCATCGGCACCGTCGACGTCTCGGTCAGCCCCGGCGACGGGTTCACTTCGAGGAAGTACACCGTGCCGTCCGCAGCGACGACCGCGTCGGTCCGAGAGATGTCGCGCAGCCCGAGCACGCGGTGCGCCGAGACCGCCAGCTCGGCCACCGCCTTGGCCGCGGCGTCGTCGAGCCGGGCCGGGGTGAAGAAGTCGGTCAGGCCGGCGGTGTAGCGGGCCGTGTAGTCGTACACGCCGCTCTCCGGGACGATCTCGACCGCGGGCAGGGCCTCGGGTCCGTCCTCGCCTTCGATGACCGTCACGGCCACCTCGACGCCGTCCACGAACCGCTCGGCGAGCACGGTGTCGCCGTAGGCGAAGCAGCCGACCATCGCCGCCGGCAGTTCCGCCGCCTCGCGCACCACCTGCGTGCCGAGTGCCGAGCCGCCCTGGTCCGGCTTGAGGATCAGCGGCAGGCCGAGGCGCTCCACCATTGCGTCGAGCACCGCCTGGGCGCCGAGTTCGCGGAACGTGCTGTGCGGCAGCACCGCCCAGCCCGGCGTCACGAACCCGGCGTTCTGCAGCAACGCCTTCGCGGTCGGCTTGTCCCACGCGCGGCGGCAGCCCTGGGAGCCGGTGCCGACGAACGGCACCCCCAGCATCTCCAGCACCGTCTGCACCGAGCCGTTTTCGCCCTCGCCGCCGTGCAACGCGACGACCACCGCGTCCGGCCGCTGGGTGCGCAGCCGCTCCAGCAGGCCACCGTCGGTGTCCCACTCCTCGATGCCGAAGCCCTCGGACTTGAGCGCCGCGGAAAGCCGGCGCCCGGACCTCAGGGAGACGTCGCGTTCGTGCGAGAGCCCGCCGGCGAGCACGGCAACGGTACGGTCGACCACCGTGGAAACTCCTTAGCTGGAACGAATCTCAGACCGTGTCGGGAGACGGGTTCTGCGGCCCCTGGATCTGACGCGCGCTCACGTTACCGAAGGTGCGCGCGAGGTCCATTTCGGACTCCAGCACGGCCGCCAGCCGCCGCACGCCCTCACGGATGCGTTCCGGGGTCGGGTAGCAGTAGGACAGCCGCATCTGGCGGCTGCCGAACCCGTCGGCGTAGAAGCCGGTCCCGGACGCGTACGCCACCCGCGCGGTCACCGCGCGCGGCAGCATCGCCTTCGTGTCGACGCCTTCCGGCACCGTCACCCAGACGTAGAAACCGCCGTCCGGCTTGGTCCACGAGCAGCCCGGCGGGAGGTACTGGTCGAGCGCGGAGAGGATCGCGTCCCGCCGCTCGCGGTAGTTCTCGCGGAACTTCTTGATCTGGCCCTTCCAGTCGTGCGTGGCCAGGTAGCGCGACACGATCATCTGGTTGAACGTCGGCGGGCACAGCGTCGCCGACTCCGCGGCCAGCACGAGCTTTTCCCGCACGGCGTGCGGCGCCAGGACCCAGCCGACGCGCAGGCCGGAGGCGAACGTCTTCGAGAACGAGCCGAGGTACACGACGTTGTCGGGGTCGGTCGACCGCAGCGCCGGGTACGTCTGCCCGTCGAAGCCGAGCAACCCGTACGGGTTGTCTTCGACGACCAGGACGTCGTGTTCGCGGCAGATCTCGAGGATCTCCGCGCGGCGCTCGACGGCCAGCGTGACGCCGGCGGGGTTGTGGAAGTTGGGGATCGTGTACAGGAACTTGACCCGCCGGCCGGCCTTCTTAGTCCGGTCGAGCGCCTCCCGGAGCAGCTCCGGCACGAGGCCGCGGTCGTCCATCTCGACGTGCACGACCTGCGCCTGGTAGGCGGCGAACGAGCCCAGCGCGCCGACGTAGGACGGGCCTTCGGCGATCACGACGTCACCGGGGTCGCAGAACAGCCGCGTGACCATGTCCAGGCCCATCTGCGAGCCGACGGTCACCACGACGTCGTCCGGGTGCGCCTTGATGCCTTCCAGGGCCATGATTTCGCAGATCTGCTCGCGCAGCACCGGGATGCCGTGCGCCGAGCCGTACTGCAGAGCCACCAGGCCGTCTTCGGCGATGATCTCGGCCACCTGCGCGGACAGGGTGTCGAGCGGGAGCGCCGCGAGGTTCGGCATGCCGCCGGCCAGCGAAACCACCTCGGGCCGGCTGGCGACCGCGAACAGCGCCCGGATCTCGGAGGCGGTCATCCCGGCGGTGCGCGCGGCGTACCGCTCGAGGTGCGGGTCGAGGTTCTGGCGGCCGCTGGGGCGCTGGCTGGGGCGGTTCTCGGTCATCGACGTTCACCCGGGGCTAGGCGGACACGGTCACTCCCGCGGGAGCTGGTAGATCCCATCGAGTGTAACCGGGCACCCATCAGGACCCCCTGGCCTTCCGGTGCTCGTCACATCGGCCTATCCTCGACCGTGGCTCCCGTGTTCGCGCCGTGGATCTTGCGCGGCTTGACGAGCGGGCCGCCGGTCGGGAGCGCAGGTCAGGGAGGTCGCGGGTGTCGCGTCGCGTCGTGGGCGTCACACTGGACAACCTGGAGCACCTGCCGAAGAGCTGCCGCCGGTGCGTGTACTGGGAGCTCGCCCCCCACCTCAAGCACCAGGCCGAGGAGTTCGGCGCGACCGAGGTCGAGAAGGAAGCCTGGGTGTCGAGCGTGCTGCTCGAGTGGGGTTCCTGCGGCCGGATCGTCTACAGCGACACGCTGCCGGTCGGGTTCGTGCTGTACGCCCCGCCGAACGCCGTCCCGCGCGCGCTGGCCTTCCCGACGTCGCCGCCGAGCGCCGACGCCGTCCTGCTGACCTCGTTCCAGGTGCTGCCGGAGTTCCGCGGTGGTGGTCTGGGCCGGATGCTCGTCCAGGCGGTCGCCAAGGACCTGACCAAGCGCGGCGTCCGCGCGATCGAGGCGTTCGGCGACGCTCGTCCCGACGAGGCCGATCCCGACGGCGGGCACAGCTGCGTGCTGCCGGCGGCCTTCCTCCAGAGCGTGGGCTTCAAGACGGTCCGCCCGCACCAGAAGTGGCCCCGCCTGCGCCTCGAGCTGCGGTCGGCGATCACCTGGAAGGAAGACGTCGAGGCGGCCCTCGAGCGGCTGCTCGGCCAGGTGACGATCACCACCGCCGAGCCGAGCCTCGGCCGCGCCTGATTCCGTTCCCGCAAACGTTTGCGCCCGTGTTTCGGCAGGCCGGAACACGGGTGTGCACAACTGTGGAAGAAGTGCCGAGTTATCCACAGAGCGCTGATAGGAGCGGTGGAAAACCTGTGGAGAACTGCCCCGAAACCTGGGGACGCGCGCGTCGCGTCCCCAGGGGTGGTGGGGCAGGTGAAGGAGAGCCGCTAGGGGTTGTGGTCGGCCTATTCGGCCTTGGCCAGCTCGTGCGCCAGGACGTCCGCGAACGTGAACGTGCCCGTCGGCTGGTCGCCCTCGCCGAGCAGGTATAGGCGCTTGACGGCGATCAGGATGCCCTCCGCGACGATGTCGCGGAACGCCGGGTCGCCGAGCTTGCGGGCGTCGTCCGGGTTCGTCAGGTAGCCGATCTCGACCCGGACCGCCGGGCAGCGGGTGCGGGTGAAGATGTCCCACGACTTGTAGTGCGTGCGGCAGTCGAGCATGCCGGTGCGGGCCGCGACCTCGCGCTGGATGAAGCCGGCCAGCAGCTCGCCCACCGTGGACGTCGTGCCGTTGCCGTTGCCGAAGTGGAAGCTCGCGACACCCTGCGCGCGCGGCGAGGGGTTCTTGTCGCTGTGCAGCGAGAGGAACAGGTCCGCACCCGCGTCGTTGGCGAACTTGGCCCGCTCGAGCTCGGTGGGGCTGTGGTTCGGACCGCGGGAGATCAGCGCCTCCATGCCGGTGGCCTTCATCCGGCCTTCGAGCCGCCGGGCGAGGTCCCAGGCGATGTCGGCCTCGCGCAGCCCGCCGGCGACCACGCCGAGGTCGTCGCCGCCGTGGCCCGGGTCGATCACGATGCGCTTGCCGCGCAGCCGCGGACCGGCCTGGCGCACCTGCTCCTGCTCGCGCAGGAACACGGGGCGCCCGCCCCGGGCCCGCGGCGAGGACAGGCGGTGCAGCTCGCGGATGGTCGCCGGGCCGCAGACGCCGTCCGGCGTCAGGCGCATGTCGCGCTGGAACGTCTTGAGCGCGCGCTCGGTCGCCGGGCCGAAGTAGCCGTCGGGGCGACCGGCGTCGAAGCCGAGCTCGGTCAGCCGCTCCTGGAGCGTGAAGACGTCGTCGCCGTGCACCGGCGACGAGATCAGGTAGGACAGCGGACGGCTGCCCAGGTGGTAGCTGGCGCCCTTGAGCGCCTGGAACGTCGCCGGACCCACGATCCCGTCGGTCATCAGCCCACGACGCTGCTGGAAGGCACGAACGGCGTGCTCGACGGCGACGTCGAACGTGCCGTACTCCTCGTCGGTCCCGGTGACCGGCGGGAGCAGGTCCATCCCGGCCAGGATGGACCTGATCTCGGCGACGTCCGGACCGGCGTCACCGCGGCGGAGTACCCGCATGCACTCCTCGCTCTTCCTAAGGGCACCGATTCGGGGGCTCGGTGCGTGGCAGGACTTTCGGAAAACTCTCGCTGGGACGAGCCCAGGTCCTCTATTGTGCCTTGCCAACTCTGGGTGACAGCGTAGGCCCGGTAGGTCGGTCAAGGACCCGTTAGTGGAGTACCCACGGTGGCCGCCGTCACGCTCGATTCAACATACCCGGGTCAGATTCGCCCGAACGAAGACGAACCCGGGACCCGCGGGGGATTCCCGCAGGCCCCGGGTTCGCCGGGCTTGTTCGGTTCAGAGGACGTCGGCGAGGTCCGACAGCAGCGCGGCCTTCGGCTTCGCGCCCACGATCTGCTTCACCGGCTTGCCGCCCTGGAACAGGATCAGCGTCGGGATGGACATCACCTGGTAGTCACGCGGCGTGTTCGGGTTCTCGTCGATGTCGATCTTGGCGACGGTCAGCTTCTCGCCGTTCTCGGCCGCGATCTCCTCGAGCACCGGGGCGACCATCTTGCACGGGCCGCACCAGGTGGCCCAGAAGTCGACCAGCACGGGCTTCTCGCTGGTCAGGACCTCGTCGACGAAGGTCGCGTCGGTCACCTTGACGGTGTTGGCCATGGTTTCTCCTTCAGGGGTGGGTGGAAGCCGTAAGTCAGTTGGTGCCCGCGCCGTAGCCGCCGCCGACGAGCTCGGCCGCCTCGTGCGCGTCCGATTCGCCGTGCTCCGCGAGCCATCGTTCCGCGTCGATCGCGGCGCTGCACCCGGAACCGGCGGCGGTGATCGCCTGGCGGTAGGTGCGGTCCACCAGGTCGCCGGCCGCGAAGACGCCGTCGAGGTTGGTGAAGGACGTCTTGCCCTTCGTGACGACGTAGCCGTCCTCGTCCAGGTCGACCTGGCCCTTCACCAGCTGGCTGCGGGGGTCGTGACCGATGGCGACGAAGAAGCCCGACACGTCCAGCGTCGACTCGGAGCCGTCCTTGGTGTCCTTGAGCCGCAGGCCTTCGACCTTGCCGTCACCCAGGACGCCGGTGATCTGCGAGTTCAGCTGCCACTTGATCTTCTCGTTCGCGCGGGCGCGCTCGATCATGATCTTGGACGCGCGGAACTCGTCGCGCCGGTGGACGATCGTGACGGACTTCGCGAACTTCGTCAGGAAGGTCGCCTCCTCCATCGCCGAGTCGCCACCGCCGGCGACCACGATGTCGTGGTCGCGGAAGAAGAAGCCGTCACAGGTCGCACAGGCCGACACACCGCGGCCGAGCAGCTCCTGCTCGCCCGGGACGTTCAGGTACCGCGCCGCGGCACCCATGGCGAGGATGACCGCGCGGGCGGCGTAGCGCTTGCCGTTCGCGTGGACGTACTTGACGTCCCCGGTCAGCTCCAGCGACTCGACGTCCTCCGCGCGCAGCTCGGCGCCGAAGCGCTCGGCCTGCTTGCGCATCTCCTCCATCAGGTCCGGACCCATGATGCCGTCGCGGAACCCGGGGAAGTTCTCCACCTCGGTCGTCGTCATCAGCGCGCCGCCGAACTGCGTGCCCTCGAACACCAGCGGTTCGAGCTGGGCCCGCGCCGCGTAAACGGCAGCGGTGTATCCGGCAGGACCCGACCCGACGATGATCAGGTTCCTGATTTCCTCGGCAGCCACCCGTGACCTCCGCTCGTAGTGACCCGTGTACCAGGCTCAACACGATCGTAGGTGGCCATGTTCCCAGCCGTGACAGCCGCTACTTCTCCCCGACGACCTTGTCGAACAACACCGCCGGATTTCCCGGCCCGCAGTCCGCGCCGAAGGCCACCAGGCGGAACTGGGCCAGCTTGCCGGTGGTCAGGATGATCATCACCCCGGCCTTGCCGCCGACGTTCACCGGGCGGATGCCTTCGGGCCGCACCTTCGGGTCCAGTCCCGCGGCCGCGATGCACGCGTCCAGGCGATCCTCGTTCTGCAGGGGCCCGAAGTCGCGGACCCCGATCGCCTTGCCGACCAGGGCCTGCGCGCCGGCACCGTCACTGCCGACCGACGGACCGGTCGGAGCCGGTGCGGCCACGTCCGGGGTGCCGGGCTTCGGCGAAGTGTTCGGGATCGCGACGGTCACGGCGACGATCGCCGCCGCGGCCGCGGTCAGGACGCCGGCGGCCCAGCCGAGCCGCTTGTTCCGGCGCCTCCGGGCCGCCGCGAGGTCCAGTACCGGGGCGTCCCCGGGCCCGGCCTGCCGCGGTGCCTGCGCGGCGCCCTGGGGCCCAGGCTGGGCTCGTCCAGGCTGCGTTCGTTCGGGCTGTGTTCGTCCAGGAAATGCGGCGGCTGCTTCGGCGGCCAGCGCCGCGTCCAGCCGGGCGGCGAACTCCGCGGGCATCGGCGGGGCCGGTGCGTCGGCGAGCGAGGCCAGATCGGACTGCGTCGCGTCGAGGGCGTCCAGGATCGCGCGGGCTTCGGGATCGGCGTTGACCAGCGGCCACAGCTCCGCCGCCTGCGTGTCGTCCAGGACACCGGCGTGGAGGTCGGCGAGCACGTCGACAGACCAGGGCGGACCGATGGTCCCCCCGATCCCCCGGCTTTCGTCCGTCATCGTCCCTCCCCGCTACCCGGCTGACGCCCGGCCCGTTTGCTTTCGTGAGTTGGGACGTTCGCAATCGCATCGGGGTTCCGCAGGTGCCCGAGAACCTTCGCGAGTTTCCCGCGGCCCCGCGCGCACCGGCTCTTCACCGTGCCTTCGGCGATGCCGAGCATCTTCGCCGTCTCGGCCACGGAGTATCCCTCGACGTCGACCAACACGATCGGGGCACGTTGCTCTTCGGGCAGCTGGTCGAGCGCCTCGCGCACGAGCAGGCTGGTTTCCCGCTCCGCCATCGAGTCACGGGGTGTGGCGGGCTCGTTGAAGCCGGTCTCCGGCAGCGGCACGGTCGGGCGCGCCTGGCGGCGGCGGATCCGGTCGAGGCAGGCGTTCACCACGATCCGGTGCAGCCACGTCGTGACCTGCGACTCCGCCCGGAAGTTCCCGGCCGCGCGGAACGCCGAGATGAACGCGTCCTGCAACGCGTCGGCGGCCTCTTCCGGGTCGCGGACCGTGCGCAGGGCCACCGCCCACATCCGGTCGCGATGTCGCTGGACGAGTTCGCTGAACGCATGGGGGTCCCCCGCGGCGTGAGCCGCTATCAGATCCGCATCCGTGGGAGCTGCAGCTGTCACCCGGCAGAGCCTACTGACCCTGTCGGGTGCATCACCCCGCAGGCAGGAAGGACAGATCACCGATCTGGGTGAGGAACGCGCCGTCGTCGCCACCCAGCGCGGTGATCCAGACGATGAAGTACTTGCCCTGGACGGGCTGCGCCAGCGGGATCGTCGTGTCGCCGTCCTTCAGGTCGCCGTTGCCGACCACCTTCGTGTCGGCCAGGTCGGGGTTCTTCTCGGTCGCCGAGCGGATCTCGACCTTGGTGCCGGGCGTGCCGGCGCTGATCTTCACCTGGCTGAGGTTGATGTCGTCGGCGAACGTGACGACCAGCCCGACCCCGGGCTTGATGGCCGGGAACTGCTGCTTGTACTGCTCGGTCTTCCAGACCGTGTCCGGGTTGCCGTCGATCGCGTTCTTCGCCCGGCCGGTGTTGTCGCCCTTGCCCTCCGGGTTGTAGACGGCGGCGGCCTGCGGCTTCACCGGGTCGCCCACCTTCGGCGCCGGCGGCGGTGCCGGCGCGGACGACGACGCGGGTGGCTGGCTCGCGGCCTGGCTCGACGCCGGCGGCTGGGCGACGTTGATCGTCGGCCCGCTCACCTTCGAGTCGCCCTGGAAGACGTTGATCAGCATCAGCCCGCCCCAGGCGAGGATGACGACGGTCGCGACCACCAGCACGGTGACGCCGAGGGCGAGCTTGCGCCGCCGGGCGACGTCCTTGACCGGCTTCTTCGTGGTCCAGACGGTGCCTTCGCTCTCGGCCGGGTCGCCGCCGACGGCCTTGATCAGCTGGGTGCGCTCCTCCTCCTCGGCCACCTGGTCGAGGACGCGCAGGATGGCCGCGCTGGTGCGGATGCCGCCGTTGCCACCGTCCTCGATCGTGCGGACGGCCAGCGACGAGAGGTCGGCCGGGACGGTCGGCACCAGCTGGCGCGGCGGGACTATCCGGCCCTGCGGCGTCATCGGGGCCGCCGGGATCGCGGGCGGGCCGCCGGGCGGCGCCCAGCGACCGGTCAGCAGCAGGTACAGGACCGCACCGAGCGCCTTGACGTCGTCGCGCAGCGTCGCTTCCGGCAGCGGGCCGGGGAACGCGAGCTTGAGCGCGCCGTTCGGCGTCAGCCGCAGCCGCTGGGGGTGGTCGAGGCCGAGCACGAGCCCGTTCTGGTGGGCCTGCTCGACGGCTTCGGCCAGCGCCTGCACCATCCGCGCGGCGGCGGCCGGCGCCACCGGCCGCTGCGCGACGAGGTCGACCAGGTCGCTGCCCTTGGTCCACTCCGCGACGACGACACCGAGCAGGCCTTCGCTCGAGGTGATGCCGCTGCCGAGGGCGAGCACGTCCAGCACGCGGGCCACGCCGCCGTGCCCGAACTTCGACGCGTGCGTCGCGCGTTCGAGCGTCCGCCGGGCCAGCCGGGCGGCTTCGGGATCCGCCGGGTCACCGACCAGCAGGGTCAGCGCGACGTCCCGCTTCAGCTGCCCGTCCCGGGCACGCCAAAGGTGCGCGTCGCCCCGCTCGTCCACGCCGAACTGCGCGAGGAGGCGGTAGCGGCCGTCGCCGACCACACGCCCAGGGGCCAGCGATCCGACCTGGGCCTTGCCCACGTGGTTCGCACCCCCCGCCTGTTCGCTCCGCCTCGTGTCCACCCGCACGCTCCCGTTAGCTCCCCGCACCAAGGTTACCCAGAATACGACGCGGGAGTCGTCGCCTTCCGTACCGCAATCGTTACCCGCGCTTGATCAACCGGGTGAACCTCGAAGTGGCCGGTTTCAGCTCTTCCACCTTCAGCGCCATGAGCACGCCGAACGAGACCACGATCCCCACGATGCTCTGCAGCAACAGCTTCGCCCACGCCCCCAGTTTCGGGCCGAAGGCGTCCGGCACGATCTGGCCCGCCACCCACGCGGCACCGACGCCGAGCGCGCTCGCGACGACCGTGAACAGGATCACGCCGATGACCCGCTTGCTGCGCAAGTTGCCCAGGGTCACCCACAGCCAAACCTGGCCGAGGATCGCCCCGACGACGAACGTCAGCGCGTTGACCATCATGACGCCGAGGACCACGTTGTCCGGTGACAGCAGCACCGGGCACAGGTACAGCAAGGGCACCTTGACCAGCGTCATCACGATCATGATCAGCGTCGGCGTGCGGGCGTCCTTCATCGCGTAGAACACGCGCATCTGGAGCATCACCAGCGCGTACGGCAGCAGGGCGAACGCCGAGATGGCAAGGGCGTCGCCGAGCCGCTCGGCGGTGTCGATCGTGCCCTTGCCGAAGGTGAACAGGGCGATGCCGATCGAGCCGCCGACCACGGTCATCACCGCGGAGATCGGGACGAGCATCACCGTCGACATCCGGGACGCGTAGGAGAGGTCGCCGATCAGCTTCTTGTGGTCGCCGTCGGCCGCCGCCCGGCTCATCCGCGGCATGATCGCCGTCAGCAGGGAGACGCCGATGACGCCGTACGGCAGCTGGAAGAGCAGCCACGCGTTGCTGTAGGCGGTCACACCACCGGGTGAACCGCTGGTCAGCACGCGCGTGTTGATCGTGTAGCCGATCTGGCTGACGGCGACGTAGCCGAGGATCCACAGCGCGAGGCCGCCGAACTCCTTCATCTGCTTGTCGATGCCCCAGCGCCACTTGAACCGGAAGCCGGACCGCAGCAGCGGCGGGACCAGCAGCAGCGCCTGGGCGACGATGCCGCCGGTGACGCCGATGCCGAGCGTCAGCACCTTCGGGTCGGTGATCGAGACGTGGGCGGTGTCGATGTCGCCGGGCATGATCCAGACGACCAGGATCGTGAAGATCACGACCAGGTTGTTGATCACCGGCGCCCACGCGGTCGGCCCGAAGATCTGCTTGGCGTTGAGCACGGCCGAGAGCAGCGCGAAGACGCCGTAGAAGAAGATCTCGGGCAGCAGCAGGTAGGCGAACGCCGTGGTCAGGTCCGAGCTCGCCTTGCCCGACGAGTCGACGTAGAGGCTCGTGAACGCCGGTGCCGCGATCACCGCGACCACCGTGCCGACCAGCAGCAGCGAGAACGCCACCGTGATCAGCCGCTGGGTGTAGGCCGTGCCGCCGTCGGGCTCGTCCTGCGAGCGCACCAGCAGCGGCACCACCACGCTGGCGAGCACGCCACCCATCAGCAGCTCGAAGATGATGTTCGGCATCGTGTTGGCGACGTTGAACGAGTCGTTCGCGACGCCCTGGCCGATCGCGGCGACCAGCAGCAGCTTCCACAGGAAGCCGGTGATCCGGCTGATCAGCGACGCGATGGCCATCCGCCCGGACGCCTTCGCCAGCGACGGTGCCTTGGCCGGCGCCTCCGGCGCTTCCCCGTCCGGCCGGGGCTTGACCAGCGGCCCCTTGAGCGCCGGCATGACCTGGGTGGCCAGCGCGTCGTAGGGCCGCATGACGTCGGGGTCGGCGACCGGCCAGCGCGAGTTCATCGGGACGCCGGCGGTGCGCGGGATGAACCGCGTCGCCTCCGGGTCCGGCGGCCGCTGGACCTGCGTGGCCTCCTCCTGCCACGGCCGCACCGGCGCCGGCCGCCGCGACCCGCGGCCGCGCGGCGGCACGGGCGTGCCCGGCGGCGGCGTCCCGGGGCCGAGCGCCGGGCTGCCGGGCGGCGGGGTCATGGGCGGGCTCGGCTGCGGGAGCCGCCCCTGGTGCGGAGCCCCGCCCGGCGGGCCGCCTTGCGGCGGCGCGACCGGCTGGGCACTGCTTTGCGGCAGGCCCGGCGGCGGGTTGCCGGGCGATACGACCGGCTGGGCGCCGCTGAGTGGCGTGCCCGGCGGGGGCACGGCCGGTTGCTGGCCGCTTTGGGGGTGGCCTGGCGGCGGGTTGCCGGGCGGTCCGATCGGCTGGGCGGTCAGGGGTTGGCCCGGCTGAGCGTTGCCGACTGGTTGAGCGCCGCTGAGCGGTGTGCCTGGCGGGGGCACGGCCGGCTGCCCGCCGCTTTGGGGGTGGCCCGGCTGCGGGTGACCTGGCGATCCGGCCGGCTGGGCGCCGCTCAGTGGCTGGCCCGGCTGTCCGCCGCTCTGCGGTGGCACCGGCTGGACCCGAGTCGGCGCCGGGCCGGCGGTGCGCGGCGGCTGCCCGTCCCGCGGTGGAGCTTGCTGGGGACCTGCCCCCGGCGGCGGGACCCGGCGCGGCGGCCGATCCTCGCGGAGGGCTCGGTCGTCGTGCGGGCCGCGGTCGTCTCGGGGCCAGTCGTCGCGCGGCCGTTCGCCGCGGGGGCCGCCCTCGCGGGCCGGGAACTCGTCCGGAGCCGGGCGGTCACGGCGCGGGGCGCGCTGGTCGTCCGGGACAGGTCGGTCCCCGCGGGGACCGCGGGGCGGCAGGTCGTCGGGGGCGGACCGGTCGCCGCGGGCCGGGCGATCGCCGCGGGGCGGCTGGTCGTCCGGAACGGGCCGGTCTCCGCGGGGGCCACGAGGTGGCTGGTCGTCGGGGACAGGCCGGTCGCCGCGGGGACCGCGGTTGTCGTGGGGTGCGCGATCGCCGCGGGGCGGCAGATCATCCCGCGCCGGCCGGTCGCCACGCGGGGTGCGGGCCCGGCGGCCGTCGGCAGGTGGCTGGTCGCCGCGGCGGGGGCGGGCCGGGGCTTCGTCGCGGACCGGGCGCTGGTCGCGGACCGTGGCGTCCTCCGGCGCCGGCATCTGGCGGGTGTGGCCGTTGCGGGGCGGCTGGCGGCGGCCGCGCTCCGGGGGCGGAGGCGGCGGCTGGCGGCGGCGGACCGGCGGCGGCCCGTCACCCCGTTGCGGGGGCGGGGGGCCTTCGCGCCGAGGACGACCCGCACGCTCGGGTGGTAAGCCCGGCTCTCTCTCCAACGCGTGCCCAATCCTCGGTGTTCGACTCCCGGCCGCGGCCCGGTGCCGCGCACGTGCGGACCAAGGGTAATCGCGAACCGCCCGGAACACTCGAAGGCCGAGCGATCAGGCCACGACGTCGCGGCCCGCGCGGGCGTCCTTCACCCTCCGGTAGATGCGCCGGGAAGCGAGCAGAAGCAGGGCCACACCTGCGGCTACGGTCGCGATGATGGTGATCGCGCCGTACTCGGTGGACGTCAGCTCGAACCGCGCGGATGACCCGAGCGGGGTACCGGTCGGCGTGCTCAACGACACATCGACGCTGAACCGGCCGGCCCGCAGCGCCTCCACCGGCAGGAAGTAGTTCTTGCCGCCGCTGGCCGGGAAGAACCAGTCCTTCGCGTCCTCCGGGCGCAGGCCCGTGTTGTTGTTCAAGGTGAACCGGGCGTTGATCCCCACCGGCAGGTCGTTGCTGACGTACACCGGCAGCGGCGAGTTGCCGGACGCCAGCGCGATGGTCTGCTTCGGCTGCGAGACGGTCACCCGTCCGCTGATCGCGGTCAGCTCGGCCTGGGCGTTCGTGGTCGCCGCGTCCGCGGGCAGCCCCCGCCACGCCGTGGACGCGCCCCGCAGCTCGGCCAGCCGGACCGGCGCGACGACGTCGTCCGGTTTCACCCGCTTGGCCGGGTCGATCTGCATCGCGGAGGCCAGCCCGGTGGCCTTGCCGTCGAGGTCGGCCAGCGTCGAGACGACGCCGGCGTCGACGCCCGCGGCCGGGTTCGGCCCGCCGTCCCCGACCGAGCCGGCGGCCGACGGCTCGGCGGCGAGCAGCGTCGGGAGCCCGGTCGCGGTGACCATGCCCGCGTTCAGGAAGTCGCCGACCTGCTCCAGGTAGGTGGTGAACTCCTCGGCCGAGGCGTCCCAGCGCCGGGGCGGCGCGACCAGCAGGTGGTCCGGCCGCTGCTGCCCGGCGGCCTGGCCCAGCCCGGCGCGGAAGGCGAGGGCGCCGAGGCCGTTCTGGCTGGCGATCGCCCGTTCGGTCGTCGCGGACACGGTGACCGAGCCGGGCACGGCCGGGACACCCGTCATCGCGGCGGAGACCAGCGAGTCGGTCGGCTGCAGGCGGACGGTGCTGCCCTGCACGGTGACGCCGCCGCCGGCCGCGGCGGGCGGGAGTTTGCCCGCGTCGGTGAGCACGGTCCGCACGCCGGCGTCGGTCAGCGCCGTGAGCACCGACGCGCTGGGCGTGCCGTCCGGCCAGAGCACGCCGGTCTCCGGGGTGACGTCGGTCAGCTCCTGGATGGTCGCGGCGCCGGTGGCCGCGCGGGTGACCAGGCTGGTGTCGCCGGGCCGGATGCGGGTGAGCACGTCGAGGTCGGCGTCGGCGAACGGGAGCGACACCACGCAGCGGCCGCCGACCAGCGTGCGCAGCTCGGTCAGCCACGTCTTCGCGGCCTCGACGCCCTTGCCGTCGACGTTCCCGGTTTCCGTGTGGACGAGGTAGCCGCGGGTCATCGCGTCGACGGTGGCGAGCAGGTCCGGGTCGAGCGCGAAGCACATCGACTTCGCGAGGTTCGCGTTCTTCCGCGCGGCCGACGCCGCCGAGGTGACCAGCGCGTTCAGCCGGCCGTCCCCGCTGATCTCGGCGGCCAGCCGGTCGTCGGCCAGCACCATCGGGCCGCCGTACGGCGCCGCGTAGACGTGCGGGATGTTGCCGGTCAGCGGCCAGAGCAGGGTCATGCTCGGCGCGCCGGCCCGGCTGGTGGCCTGCCGGCCCGGCCCGGCCAGCACCGGCATCAGCATGCTGACCGCACCCAGCCGCGCGGGCCCGCCGAACTCCGGCGTGCCGTTGACGTTGACCAGCAGCGGGTAGACGCCGGGGAGGCCGAACCGGCCCGCCCGCGTCCCGGTCAGCGGCACGGTGATGTTCAGCGGGGCGGTCTGGCCCGGCTCCAGCACGTCGGCGACCGGCGTGAACTCGGTCAGCGGGGTGTCCTTGACGACGGCGCCGGACAGCACGTCACCGACCCCGCGCTCGGTCGTCGCCCGGTCCCCGACCTGCAGCCGCACCTGCGGCTTGGCGACCCGGCGGTCGCCGGTGTTGGTCACCGTGCCGGTGACGGTCAGCGTCGTCGTCGACGTCGTGATGACCCGCGGGCTCAGCCCGGCCAGGTCGACGCGCAGGCGCGCGCCTTCCTGCGCCTGGGCGACCGTGGCGCCGGCCAGGGCGGGGACGGCCAGGAAGAGGACGGACAGGAAGGTTGCGGCGAACCGCTTCACTCGGGGGCTCCCTCAGGGGCGTGCTCGTCTCGTCCGTGGACGTCCGGGCGCGCGAAAAGTTCCTTGGCCTTCCGGACGAGCTTGCGCTCGTCGGAGTAGGCGAGTTTGGTCTCCAGCTCGGCCAGCGGGACCCAGGCCACCTCGGTGACCTCGACGTCTTCGTCGGAAAGCTCACCGCCGAGCGCTTCGAGCAGGAAGTGGTGCACGGTCTTGTGGATGCGCCGCTTCTCGGCCACGAACCAGTAGTCGATGGTGCCCAGTGGCCGCGTGACGCGCGCGGAGATGCCGGTTTCCTCCTTCACCTCGCGCACGGCCGTCTCTTCCACCGTTTCACCGTCCTCGATGTGGCCCTTGGGCAGCGACCACAGCAGTCTGCCGTGCCGGTCGAGCCGGCCGATCAGCACCGCCTGTTCGCGCTCCGCGTCCACCACGAGGCCACCGGCCGACGTTTCGTCGACCGTGGTCAGCCGCCTGCCACGCTGACGCCTCCGCCGCCTGCGCGGCTTCGAGGCGCCGGGGCGGCCGGCTGATCCAGACATGCTGCGATGCTAGAGCAAACGGTTGCCCCGGTAGGCTGGCTCTCCGTGTCCGTGTCCGGCGGTGCCTGCAGCTATCGCACCTGGAACGTAGTGGGATTTTCGTGAACGACGTGGTCGACAAGCAGGTGGTGGGGCTGATGGAGCTCTCTCCCCTGGCGGAGGAGCTGGCGGAAAGGTTCGCCAGGGCGGGGCACCGCCTGTACCTCGTGGGCGGCAGCGTCCGCGACGCGCTGCTCGGCCGGCAGTCCGGCGACCTCGACTTCACCACCGACGCGCGGCCGGACCGGGTCCTGAAGATCGTCAGCGGCTGGGGCGACGCGGTCTGGGACGTCGGGATCGCCTTCGGCACGGTCGGTGTGACGAAGAAGGGCATGCAGCTCGAGATCACCACGTTCCGCGCCGACAGCTACGACCGCGTCGGCCGCAACCCCGAGGTCACCTTCGGCGACAGCATCGAGGGCGACCTGCTGCGCCGCGACTTCACGGTCAACGCGATGGCCGTCGAGCTGGCGTCCAAGACGTTCATCGACCCGCACGACGGGCTCGGCGCCCTGCGCGAGCGGGTGCTGGACACCCCGGCGACGCCGCAGGAGTCGTTCGCCGACGACCCGCTGCGGATGCTGCGCGCCGCCCGCTTCGCCGCGCAGCTCGACTTCACCGCCGCGCCGCGGGTGGTCGACGCGATGACGTCGATGGCGGAGGAGATCGACCGGATCACCGCCGAGCGGGTGCAGGCCGAGCTGTCGAAGCTGCTGCTGGCCGCCGACCCGCGGCCGGGCCTGGAGCTGCTGGTCGAGACCGGGCTGGCCGACCGGGTGCTGCCCGAGGTATCCGGGATGCGGCTGGCGATCGACGAGCACCACCAGCACAAGGACGTCTACCAGCACTCGCTGACCGTGCTCGCCCAGGCGATCGAGCTGGAGAAGACGCACGAGCCGACGTCGGAGCCGGATCTGATCCTGCGGCTGGCGGCGCTGCTGCACGACGTCGGCAAGCCGGCGACCCGGGAGTTCCAGCCGGGCGGCGGCGTCAGCTTCCACCACCACGAGGTGGTCGGCGCGCGGATGGCCCGCAAACGTTTGCGGGCGCTGAAGTTCTCCAAGGAGATCATCGACGACGTCTCCCAGCTCGTGTTCCTCCACCTGCGGTTCCACGGCTACGGCAAGGGCGAGTGGACGGACTCGGCGGTCCGCCGGTACGTCACCGACGCCGGCCCCCTGCTGGCCCGGCTGCACAAGCTGGTCCGCGCCGACTGCACCACCCGCAACCGCCGGAAGGCGGCCGCGCTGCAGGCGACCTACGACGACCTCGAAGCCCGGATCGCCGCGCTCAAGGCCAAGGAGGACCTCGACCGCGTGCGGCCGGACCTCAACGGCGAGCAGATCATGGCGCTGCTCGGCCTCAAGCCGGGGCCGGACGTCGGGAAGGCGTGGAAGTTCCTCAAGGAGCTCCGGCTGGACCGCGGCCCGCTGGAGCACGACGAGGCGGTCGCCGAGCTGAAGAAGTGGGCCGCGGAAAACGGCGTCGGGGACGCGTGAGCCGTGGCGGGCGGGGGCAGCTTCCTGGTGGCGCTGCTGAGGCGCGGCGCCCCCGCGATCGCGACCGCCACGAGTGAGCTGCCCGCCGAGATCGCCGACCCGGCCCCGATGCACGCGCTGCGGCGCATCTCCCGGATGTCGGGCCCGATCGACCCGACCGAGCGCGACGGCCTGCTGCTGCGCGCCACCCGGTACGTCGTGCTCATCCCGCTGGCGTACCGGCTGCTCGCGGTGCCGGGCCAGTTCGGCGTCTACGTCCTCCAGCGCGGCACGACCGGGCTGCTGCCGGTCGGGATCTTCACGCTCCTGTCGGTGGCGCTGAACGTCACCGGCCTGCGCTGGATGTTCCGCTCGGCGCCCTTCAGCGGCCGGAACGCCGGGAAGCTCCTGGCCGTCGACCTGGCCTTCACCGTGCTTTCGCCGCTGCTCATCGCGTTGACCGTGCCGACGCAGGCGTACTTCGACGCGCTCGCGGTCACCAGCGTCCACCTGTACGGCGAGATCGGCCTGCTGACGCTCGCGCTGGGCCTCCCGAGCGGGGTGGTCTTCGGCCTGCTCAGCTTCCCCCTCCGGATGCTGGCGAACTGGCTGAACACCGGCGGGTTCCTGGCCGGGGCCGCCTTCTCGACGTACTCCGTGCTGCTCGCCGAGCTCTTCCTGGCGACCGCCGCGCTGGTGCTGACCGGTCTCGGCACGCGCCTGGCCCTGGCCTACGGCACCCGCAACGGACGGCTCGCCGAGCGCGCCCAGCAGCACCGGCGGCTGCACGACACCGTCCTGCAGACCTTGGAAGCGATGGCGCTGCCCGTCCCCGGCGACCCCGAAGAACGGCTGGTCGAGATCCAGCGGCTGGCGCGGGCGCAGGCGATGGAGATCCGGCACACGATCGAGTCGGCGGCGTCCGAGCGGGCCGAGGCCGGTGCGCGGCCGCTGGGCGAGAAGCTCGCCGCCCTCGCCGCCGAAATGGCCCGCGACGGCCTGCGCGCCCAGCTCGTGGTGGCCGAGCTGGACGACGACACCTTGTCGGAGGTCCGCCAGATCGCCATCCGCGACGCCGTGCGCGAGGCGATGCGGAACACGATGAAGCACTCCGGCACCGACCGGGTCGTGGTCCGCGTCGAGGAGCGCGACGGCGGGATCGCGGTGATCACCCGCGACCACGGCAGCGGCTTCAGCGCGGCCGACCACCCGGCCGGGTTCGGCATCAGCGAGTCGATCACCGCGCGGCTGGCCGAGGTCGGCGGGACGTCGCTGGTCGAATCGGGACTCGCCGGGGGCGGCACCCGAGTGACGTTGTGGGTCCCGTTCTGATATCTCCTGACCATGACCTCGATCGAGCTGCTGGCCGACGCCCTCGCCGCCTACCGCGCCGGTGACCAAGACCAGGCCGCCGAATTCGCCGCCCAAGCCGGCCGCGCCGGCTCCACGCTGGCGGACGAACTGCGGGCCTACCTGGGCGGCGACGGCTCGGCGCCGGTGTACGACGCACCCGCCGCGTTCACCGCGTTCATCCGCGGCGGCGGCAACGTCGAGCTGTACCGGGCGCTGAGTGCCGAGCTGGCCGCCCGGTACGACAGCGCGAAGCCGGAATCCCTGCTCGACCTGGGCTGCGGTGACGGCCTGGCCGTCGTGCCCGCGCTGGAGCAGGCGTCGCACCTCCCGCCGCGGATCGACCTGGTCGAGCCGTCGGCCGCGCTGCTCGAAGGCGTCCACGAGCGGGTGCCCTCGGCGCAGTGCTGGCAGTCGACCGCCCAGGACTTCCTGGCCCGCGACGACCTCGGCTGGGACTTCGTCCAGTCGACCTTCGCGCTGCAGTCGATCGAGCCGGAGCAGCGGGCGGAGGTGCTGCGTGCGCTGCAGCCGCGGACCGGGACGCTGGTGCTCGCCGAGTTCGACGTCCCCGAGTTCGAGGAAGGCTCGCCGGAGCACTTCCGGTCGCTCGTCGAGCGCTACGAGCGGGGCGTGGCCGAGTACGGCGACGACGCCACCCTGGTCGCCCAGGGCTTCCTGCTGCCGGTGCTGCTCGGGATCGCCTCCGGGCAGCACCGGACGAACTGGGAGCACCCGGCCGCGGTCTGGGCCGAGCAGCTGGCGACGGCGGGCTTCACCGACGTCGACGTCACCCCGCTCGCCGACTACTGGTGGTCGCCTGCCGTCCTGATCACTGCCTGCTGAGCGAGCCCGTCTCGATGTGCTGGGCGAGCGGCCGGGGCAGCAGGTGGGCGACCGCGCCGCCCGGCATCCCGCCCCACGGCGCCGCCACGCCGGTCAGCACGCGGATCGCGCGCTGCACCCGGTAGAGCCGCTTCTCGCGTTCGCGTTCGAACGCCAGCGCCGTCTCGACGAACCGGGAGCCGTCGGCGTGGACCAGGTTGCCGGTCTCGTTGCCGAACCGGACGACCGTGGTGCCCGGCGGCAGCACGATCAGCCGCTTGCCGCGGTAGAAGTTCAACGGCGGTTCGCCGCGCATCGGCAGGATCGGCCAGTCGGCGGGCTGGTCGGACTCCTCCGCCGGCCGCGGCGGCAGCATCAGCAGCACGCCGAGGAGGAACCGGGCCGCGTCGCCGAGTGAGCCGAACGCCACCGGTTCGTCGGACGGCGGCCGGGAGACCTCCCAGCCGTTCTCGGCGCGGCGCAGCGTCCAGACACCCTCGACCGGCATCTCGTTCGCGCCGATCCGGTAGGCCGCCGCGGGTACGCCGTGTTCGGCGAGCCGCTGCTGGAGCAGCTCCAGCGTCTCCGCGCCACGCAGGTTCCGGACCGGCTCGCCGCGGGCCACGCGGGTCAGCGCGCGCTCGTCCGGCAGGTCCGCGGCCGTCTGCGGCGGCCGCGGCTGGCCCAGGACCTCCGCCTCGGCCGTCGCGCGGACGAGCTCCCCGACGAACGGCGGGCGGAAGCCGGCCGCCCGGATGTGCTCGACGAGCTCGGGCTCCGGCGGCACCCCGTACTTGCGCAGGTAGTGCGGCACGGCGGCGGGCCAGATCCAGGTGCCATCGGTGTGGAACGCGTTCGGCACGTCCGGCTTCGCCCCAGGGCCGCCGAAGATGTCGGGCAGCGGGGTCGGCCGGTGCAGCGCCACCGGCGCCCGGAACAGGTAGTCGAGCAGGCCGCGGACCTGGTCCGGCGGCACCGGCGGCCGGTTGACCACCGGGCGCTCCCCCTCGACGTGCGAATCGGCGACCCGCGCGTTCCGGAACACGACGTCCAGCGGCAGCCCCGCCTTCGCGGTCAGCCAGGCCGGCAGGTGCTTCGACGTCCGCGGGAAGGTCGCCAGCTCCAGCTCGTAGGCGGCGGTCGACGGGCGGCCGCCGTCGTTGGGCGGCACCCGCCAGTCCGGCTCGCGGTCGGCGTCGAAGTCGAAGTCGAACTTCGACTCGGCATCGAGGGTGAAGGTGCCCTGGAACCAGGTGCCGGCCTCGGCCTGGACCATCGCCGCCCGCAGCCGCGCGAAGAGCCCACCGAGCCGGGGTGCCGCGGGCAGCGAGACCGACACCGGGCCGTCCTCGTCGCCGACCGCGCGGACCTCGATCTCCGAGTAGTCCCCGACCTGCCGGAACTGCGCGCCGACCCGCGCCCAGCCACCGGGCACGGTGTGCAGCAGCGTCCGGCCGATGGCGCGCAGCAGCGCGTTCTGGTCGCCGGTGCCGGGCTGCGGGCCGGCCGCCGGTGTCTCGGTGAAGTCCAGCCGCGTCTGCCACAGCGCGGTGACCTGCTTGGCCGGCACGGTGACCGAGAAGTCGGTCAGGCCCAGCTGTGCCGCGCGGGCGGCGTCGTCGCGGACCCAGCGCAGGGTCAGCTCCGGCCGGTCGCCCGGCGCGACCTCGAAGACCTCGCCGTCGTACTCGGCGAAGGTCCGCAGCGTGAACGTCGACGGCACCTCGCTGGCGGGCACGACCTTCGCCGGACGGCCCTCGAACTCCTTGTCGAAGCCCTCCGGCGCCTCTTCCTCCGGCAAGACGGACAGCAGCACGGTGCCGTCGGTGGTCGACCGCTGCGCGCGGAAGGTCCCCTCACCCCACGTCGCGTACAGGCCGTCCGGGCGTTCGGCCACCTCTACCCGGTAACGCACGTTTGTCCTCCCCGTCCCCAGTAGCCCCAACCTAGTCGACCGGGTACCGAGCGAACCACCGGTCGTCGGCCGGCGCATCCGGGCCGAACTCGGTGAGCGCGTCGTCCGCCAGGCCGACGATGACTTCGCGGAGTTCCAGCCGGTCCAGCCAGCTCTTCCGCAGGGCTTCCTCGCCGTACATGGCGCCGACGAGGTTGCCGCAGACCGAGCCGGTCGAGTCGCTGTCGCCGCTGTGGTTGACCGCCGCGAGCAACGCCGAGTCGGCGTCCGGGGTCGTCAGCGCGACGAAAACCGACATCGACAACGCCGTCTCGCCGACGTTGCCCTGACCCAGCCGCTCGAGCTTCTCCGGCGTCGGCGGCCCCGGCATCGCCAGGGCCGCGTCGAGCGCCGCGCTCTGCTCCTCGTGGCCCGGGTGCTTGACGAGCTCGGCGCGCGCGGTCGCGACCGCGTCGAGCAGCGGCTTTCCGTGCAGCAGCTCGTGCACGATCACCGCGAAGCAGCCCGACGACAGGTACCCGCTCGGGTGGCCGTGGGTCAGCGCCGCGCTTTCGGCGCCGAGCCGGAACACCTCGGCGAGGTCGTCCGACCACAGCGCGATCGGTGCCGCGCGCATCACGCCGCCGCAGCCCTTCGAGTTGTTGACCGGCCGGTCGACGGTGCCCCGGACGCCCGAGCGGCCGTACGCTTCCAGCTCGCCGAAGCAGGTCAAGCCGGGCGCGCGCCGGCTGAACAGCTCCTGGTGGGTGATCAGCCAGCCGTCGGCCGACTCGGCGGACGACTGCGGGCCGCGGGCGCGGTCCCACGTGACGCCCTGGGTGTGCAGCCAGCGCTGGTACGCCAGCTGCAGCGAGTGGACGACATCCGCGGACCCGGTCCTCCGCTGCTGAGCGTGCGCCCGGATCAGCGCTTCGAGCGTGAAGAGCGTCATCTGCGTGTCGTCGGTGATCCGGCCGACGCCGCCGTACGCCGGGATGAAGTCGGTGATGCCGTCCGGCCCGGCGATCTCGCGGATCCGGTCGATCGAGTCGAACTCCGTCTTCGCGCCCAGTGCGTCGCCGATCGCCCCGGCCAGCAGGCTGCCCCGCAGCCGCGAGCGCAGGTCCGGTCCCTTCGGTCGCGGGGCGAACCGGCCGCTCGGGTACCGGCGCTCCCACCGCGGATGTTCCGCGGTCTCCGTCTGGAGGCCGTTGCGGTTGAAGTACCAGAAGACGTCACTGGCGACGTCTTCCAGCAGGCCGAGGTCGGGCAGTCGGGCCACCCACGGCAGACCGGGCACGCCGACCCGGGCGCCGATCAGCGCACCGGCGATCGCGCCCGCGACCGGTCCCGACCGCGCGGCGAGCCGGATCGCGGTTTCCGGGTCGTAGCCGCGCTTGGCCGCGGCGAACAGCGCGCGGCCGAGCACCGACCGGACACTCCGGCCGTCGCCGATCGACTCCAGCTGCGTGACGTCGTCGGCGTCGCGGTCCGCGCGCAGGGCCAGCGTCGACACCGCCAGGTCGCCACCCACCTCGTGCAGGCGGACGTGCACCGGCAGGGCGAACGGCTCCCGCGTCAACAGGCCCTGGAACAGGTCGATCAGCAGCTCGACGCCCTCGGTGACCTCGGCGCCGGCCGCGCTGCCGGTCAGCTCGCGGGCGACGTCCTTCGCGTACCGTTCGCCGTCGACGTCCGCGAGGCCGACCGCGCTCGCCGGGGTCGCGGCCAGCGCCGTGGCCAGCAGTGCGGAGAACTCCGCGGGCGCCGGCCCGGCGTGCCGGGTCGCGACGGCGAGCCAGCCGACCGGGTCCGGTTCGGGCAGCGTCGCCGGGACCTCGCCGGTCGGCACCGGCGGCAGGCCGCGCAGCACGATGTCGGTGTGGAACAGCAGGTGGCGCGTCAGGCCACCCAGAGGCAGGGGGCTCCCCGGGTCGGCGCCGCCGCCGAGGGCGTCCCCGATCGCGAAGCCGACGTACGCCCCGACGATCCGGTGCCACGCGAAGCGGTCGGGCGGTGTCCCGAAGGCGGAGAACTTGCCGAACGTCCACGGCACCGGCCGTGGCCGCGCGTCTTCGCCGACGTGCGCGATCAAGCCGTTCGTGGCCAGGTCGGCGGGCCATTCCGGCTCCTGGCCGGCCCGGCGGCGGACGCCGTTGCGGTACTGCCGGGCGAACCCGCGCAGGTACCGGACGCACTCCTCCGGCGTCAGCTCGAAGTGCTGGTCGCGGGCGTGGTCCAGGGCGTACCGCAGGTGCCGTTGCAGCAGGTCGGGCGGCTCGACGCCGAACTCCGCGACCAGCGCGGGCAGTGCCTCGGCGACCTCGGGCCCGGCTTCGGGCGCGGGCTCGGCCACGATGGGACGGCGCTCGCCGGTCGTGCCCAGTTCGGTGGCGCCGAGGCTGCGGACCAGGCCGGTACCGGGATCGAGCGTCAGCCCCGACGACGCCGGCAGGTCCCGGACCAGGACCCGCCACCGGCGCGGGTACCGCCCGGGCACCTTCGCCGACGAGCTGTACGCGATGACTTCGCGCTCGCCCGTGCCGGGGACCGGCCGCACCAGCGGCTCACCGCTGTCGAGCAGCGGCACGAGCACTTCACAGTCCAGCAGGGCATGCGCGAATCCGGCGCGGCTGATCCAGTTCGCGGCCAGGTAGTTCAGCAGCTTCCCGGCGTCGGTCGTGGGCACCGGGAAGCCGCGCCAGACCGGGCCCGGCGTGTACTGCTCGTTGACCCGGTATTCGCCGTTCGCCCTGGTCCAGCCGCGCACGGCCCGCACCGGGAGGTCCAGCTCGGGGAACGCCTTCTCGTCGAACTCGGGGTCGACGTCCGGCCGCCACTCGGCCTCGGCGGGCGTGCTCGCCATCGCCGCCCGGTCATACCCGATCCCGCCGTCGTCCGGCACCACGACCACCGGGCTGGGGAACAGGCCCGCGCCGACGTCGGTGCCGTCCAGGTAGGCGGCCGTGTTGACCGTGAAGCGCCAGCCGTCCGGGCGGCGCGCGGTGAACTCCGGCCGGATCCGCAGCCGGTCGCCGCCGGGCTGCGTGCGCAGCCACTCCCGCGCGCGGGCGGCGGCTTCCTCTTCGTCCATTCTCCCCATCCTCGCGCTAATGCCGCGGGTACCGCTCGATCCACTGGTCACCGAGCGCGCTCAGCGCCGAGTGCCGGTCGAAGTGCCAGTACGCGTCCGAAGCGACGTTCTCGACCAGGTACCGCAGTTCCAGCTGGTCGACCCACTTCTGCGGCAGCCCGGGGATCCCGGTCCGCGCGCCGAGCAGGGCACCGGCGATCGCCCCGGTGAGCGCGCTGCGGCCGGAGTGGTTGACCGCGCGGAGCAGCGCCTGCTCCGGGTAGTTCTCGAAGCCCGACAACGCGGCGAAGGCGCGACCGAGCACCGACAGCGTCGTCTTGCCGTCGCCGATCAGCTCGGGCATCCGCAGGTCGGGCAGCCCGTGCTCGCCGAAGAACGGCACCGACTCGGCGACCATGTCCTGGATCGCCGTCCACTCCGGGCCCTGCTGGAACTGGTTGTCCGGGTTGAGCACCTCGCGGCTGGTGTTCCAGACCGGGAAGCTGAACGGGTCCTTGGTCAGCGCGTGCTCGAACAGCCAGGTCAGGTAGGTCGCGGCGGCCAGGTCCTGCTCGTCGGGGTGGGTGACCCCGGCCAGTTCGCGCACCGCCTGCCGCGCGCCGCCGCTGAGCCCGCTGCCGGGCCCGGCCATGGTCAGCGCGGCGGGCAAGGCCGGGATCAGCGCGGCCGGGCCCGACATCGGCGGCGCGCCGGCGGCCCCGGTCGCGAGCTGGTGGTAGGCGTTGAGCTCGGCGTCGTCGATGTCGCGCCGGGCGTGCAGGTCCGGGACCTGCACGAGCCAGCCGTCGATGGCGTCCATCGGCGCGCCCTGGGTCCGCAGCCAGCGCTGGAGCGCCCCGCGGACGACGTCGGGGAAGAGCTGCTCGGCTTCGCGGGATTCCGGCTGCTCGCGGTGCGGGCTGCGGATCACGGCCTCGGTGTAGAAGAGCAGCCGCTGCGTCAGCGAGCCGATCCGGCCGGGCTGGTCGTACGCCGGGATCAGGTCGGTGACGCCCTCGATGCCGAACTTCGCGTGGATGTCGTGCAGCATCATCCGGTCGACGGCCGCGCCGAGGGCCTCGCCGAGCGCGAAGCCGACGTACGCGCCCGTGACGCGCTGCCAGCCGTAGCGGAAGCCGTCGAGGTCGCGCTCGAAGTACTTGCCGAACGTGTCGAGCCGCGGCACCGTGCGGCCGGCGTTGTCGTACGCCGGGGCCAGGCCGTTCGCGCGCAGGTCGTTGGGCTTGCTGCGCGGCGGCTCCGGCATGTTGAGCCGCTTCAGCCACGACTCGCCGAGCACGGTCTTCGCGCACTCCTCGGCGGTGAGCTCGAAGCCGCGCCGCCGGGCCTTCTCGGCCGCCTTGAGCGGCGGTTTCACCGGATCCGGCAGGCCCATCCGGGACGCGGTTTCGGTGGCGACCCGGATCAGGTCCTCCTCGGCTTCCGGGCAGCGGCCGTGGACGTCGATGCGCGGCTCGTGCCGCGGGAACCGCTGGACGATCTCCGCGAGCTCGCCGCTGGAGACGTCCTCGATGGTCGTCGGGCCGCCGTTGATCACCAGGTTCGGCGGGTGCTCGAACTCGGCCAGCGTGGCGACGTCGACCTTCCACCAGCCGTGCTCCCGCGAGGGCAGGTGCCGGGTCGAGCTGAACACCTTGAGCTCGTTGCGCTCCTCGGCGAAGTAGAACCGGTCGGTCTTGCCGGTCTCCAGGTCGAGCGGGACGTACACCTCGCACCGGATCAGCCCGATGAGCAGCAGCTCCCGGGTCAGCCAGCCGACGCTGCCGAACGACAGCAGCGTCTCCAGGGTGTTCTCCGGCTTCGGGTAGCCGCGGCGGATCGGCCCGGCCTTGTACTCGGGGTTCTCCCGCTCTTCGCCGGTCTGGTTGCCCTCGGCGTCGACCTTCACCCAGCCCGCGACGGCCTGCAGCGGCACGCCCAGCTCGCCGAGCCCGGCCTTGACGTACTCGGGGTCGACGACCTCGCGCCAGTTCTCCTGGCCGGGGAACGCCACCGGCACCGACAGGCCGCCGGGGTGCGGGTGGGCCTGGCGCAGCTCGCCGTCCGGTTCCCGGACGACGACCGACGGCGGCGGGAAGATCTCCTTCTCCGGCCGGCCCTCGTCGAGGAACGCGATGGTGTTGTAGGGCACCGACCAGCCCTCGGGGATGCGCAGCACCTTCTCGGTGTCCACCCGCAGGCCCGCGGGGCCGGAGACGTCCGGGCCGTGCACCGCGCGCAGCCACTGGCCGACCTTGGCAATCGCTTCCGCCGCTTCCACCTACTCGATCCTCTCCAGGCTTCCGTCGGACTCGTGCTCGGCGATCGTCTTCGGCAGCACGAAGGCCACCGCACCACCCGGCAGGTTCGCCCACGGGACCGTGATGCCGGTGATCACGTGCAGGGGACGTCTGAGCCGGTAGCTCCGCCGCACCCGCTCGCGTTCGAGCGGCAGCGACGTCGTGGCGAACCGTACCTCGCCGTGGTGAACGAGATTGCCGGGTTCCTCGCCGAAGCGCAGAACGACCGTACCCGCCACCAGCCTGGTGATGCGCTTGTTGCGGAGCAGGGTGAGGGGAGGCTCACCCGGCGCCGGGTGCACCGGCCAGTCGTCGAGCTCCTTCGCGGTTTCCAGCGGGGTTTCGTGCCCGGCGGTCATCCGGGCGGGGTGCAGCAGCAACGCGCCCAGCAGCTGCTGCGCGGCGTACTCGAGCCGGGCGAAGTACTTCGGTTCCCGGGGCTGCCCGCCGGCGTAGGCGGCGACTTCCCAGCCGTCGGTCGTGTAGTTCAGGCACCAGGCGCCGTCGGCGCGCTCGCCGACCCGGTACGCCTCCGGCCACACCCCGTGCTCGCCGAGCCGCTGCACCAGCACGATCAGCAGCTCTTCGTCGTCGAGCTGAGGGTCCGGCGTCGTCGCCAGCTCGGCGGCGACGTCCCCGGCGGTCTTCTTCACGTCGGCGCGCCCCGGCTTCGGCCGCGGCTTGCCCAGCAGGTCCGCCTCGGCGGTCCGCCGGACCAGCGGCTCGACGTACGGCGGCTGGAAGTGGTGCCGGCGGATGTGCGCGACCAGCTCCGGCTCCGGCGGCACGCCGTGCTTGGCCAGCAGCAGCGGGACGGCGTCGGACCAGATCCAGGTGCCGTCGGTGTGGAACCGCTCGTCATCGGTCTCGTGCACGACGGCCTCGCGCTCGAGGTACTGCAGCACGAGCGGCACCTCGGTGTCGGTCAGCGGCGGCCGCTCGACGTCCGGGCCGCCGACGTCGGCGTGCCGGAACACCACGCCCAGCGGGAGCTGCGCACGCAGCCGCCACCAGTCCGGGATGTGCTCGTCGGCCCGCGGGAACGCGGTGAGCTCCTCCGGCCAGGCGGCCGGCTCGGGCGGGTCGGTCCACACCGGATCGTCGTCGAGCGCGAAGTCGAAGTCGAAGCTGCCGTCGGGGTTCAGGGCGAACCGCGCCTGCAGCCAGGTGCCGCGGCCTTCGGTGTACATCCCGGCCCGCAGCTCGGTGAAGATGCCGGCCAGCTCGTCCGGCATCGCCGTGTTGTGGCCCGCGATCTCGGTGTGCGTCCCGACCTGCCGGAAGTCGGCGACGGCGGGGTCCTGGGCGTTGACGCGGTGCTCGCGCACGAGCTTTCCCAGCCGCACCAGGAGAGTGCGCTGCGCTTCGGGCGAAAGTCGATGTTCCACGTGAATCATTGCGCCAACGTCGAGGTGTAGCCGAAGGTCGGCGGCTGGCCGGCGTCGAGGCGCGCGAACTCGTCCTCCCACATCCGGAAAGTGCGCCGGTACAGCGAAACCTTGAGCGCGGCTTCCTCCCGGGTGAGCGGTCGTCCCTCTTCGCGGGCCACCGAGTGCATGGCGCTGATCGTGTCGTAGAGCGCGAAGATCGGTCCCCCGCCACGGAGGTACTCGCGCCGCAGGTCTTCGGTGCGGATGACGAACTGCTGCTCGGTCAGTGCCCCGATGTCCCCGGCCCGCGCGAAGAGGACGTCGTCGATCTTGTCGTTGTCCTCGACGAACCGTCCGGTCTTCCAGTCCAGGATGTACCCGGCCAGCCCGCCGTCGGCCGTCTTGTCGAGCCGGTACGGGCTGTCGTGGTGCCGGAAGTACGCCGGCGTCTCGATCGTCATTGCTCCGGCCTCTTGTTCAGCGCTTCCCAGAACTTCTCCCGCTCCCGCTTCAGCAGGGCGTTGATCAGGGCCTGCTCCTCCGCCGTGTACGGCCGCGCCCGCTTCTTCCCGGTTTCGGGATCGGGCCCGGGGCCCTCGTCGACGGCCCGGGCCTTGATGTCCCGCCGCACCTCGTAGAGCGCGTGGTCGTAGGCCGAGACGGCGTCGACCGCCTTGAGGTGCAACCGGAACTCGGCGACGTGCCCGTCGATCCGGACCTTCATCTGCAGGTCGCTGTACCCGGCGGGCTGCGGCTTCACGAACCGGTCCTCGAACTCGACGATCTCGATGTCGTCCCGCGCCCGGATCTTCTCGAGGGCGGCGTACAGCATCTCGATCTTGTCGAAGCGGACGATGCCGCCGGCGATGTCGGTCAGCCGTGACGGATCACCGCCGTAGTTGGACTCGATCTTGTCCTCGGCCCGGCCCCGGCCCTTGAGCGTCTTGCGCAGGTCCGGCTCGCCTTCGGTCTCGGCCGCGATGGCCGGCACGACCTCGCGCAGCTTCGTCATCGCGGCCTCCGCGCGTTCATAGACGCCGTCCAGGTACTTCTTGAACTCCGTCGCGTTGCCGAGGTGTTCCCGCGGGTAGGGCGGCTGACGGCGGTCGGCGTCCTCGTACCGGGCGTTGTCCGCGGTCGCTTCCCCGGACACCCGCCGCTCGGTCTCGCCCAGCTCGATGTGCTGGGGTTCCGCCGGGATCTCCTCCGGGAGCGTGCCGTGCTCCCGCTGCTCGTGGACGTCCCGCAGGGAGTCCTCGAAGATCCGCACGGCCTCGTCGTGCGCGAGCAGGTTGCCCAGCGCGAGCGGGCGCTTGGCCAGCGAGTCGGCGATGTAGGCGTTGGCCTCGTCGCTCAGCAGCCGGACCAGCTCGGGCCGGTTCGGCAGCTGCGCCTCGAGGTAGTCCTTGAGCGGGCCGAGGTCGTGGGCGCGGCCGAGCTCGTCCTTGGCTTCGACGTGCGCGTCCGCCAGGTCCGGGTGGGCCAGCGCGGCCTGCAGGTCCTCGCGGGCGAGGAAGCGGCCCGCGTTCACCGGCTCCGCGGCCCCGTAGCCGCCGTGCGTCTCGTTCGGGCCGTGCTCGGTCTGGACGTGCACCTCGTCCGGCGTCCCGATGTGCATCAGCTTGACGCTGGTCGCCGGCTGCGGCAGGTGCATCAGGTCGCCGGACTGCGGGTCGAGGAACGCGACCCCCTCGCGAGTGTGCACGACCATCGCCACGTGCCCGTATTCGACGCCGTTCGGGCCCGGGTACTTCACCGCGACCACGGCGTGGTGGTCCAGCGGCCGCTCCCGCATCTCGCGGATGACGTCGTCGTAGCTGCCGCGCTCGGAGAACGTCTCCCCGAAGCGGCCCTCGAGGTGTTCGAGCGTGCCGCGGCTGCCCATTTCGTGCGGCAGGATCGGCTCCGCCGTCATGTCGCCGCCGCGCTGCCGGTCCATGTACGCCTCGGGCCCGCGCGTGCAGTTCGTCAGGTAGCCGTTTTCGAAGGCACCCGGCCGGTGGAAGCCCGGGTTGACATCGCGCAGGTGCGGGTGACGGTCGTGGACGTAGGCCGCGCGCTCGGACGGCGTCGTCCCGCCGGCGTGGATGGCCGGTTCGGCGGGCGGGTTCGTCGCCCGGGCCAGCCGTGAGTAGTCGTGCACCGACACCGGGGGCGGCGGCGGTTCCGCCGGGGCGTCCTGGACGTCGTGGACCGACGGTTCCCGCGGCGCGACGTGCTCCGACTCGCCGAGGCCGCCGAGCCGTTCCATGATCGCGGCCTGCTTGCGGCGTTCGAACTCGGCCGCGTTGTGGTCGTTCTCGGCGCGGCGCTCGGCCATCTTCTCGCGCGCGGCCTCGGGCTCGAGGTAACGCGGGTGCCCCGGCCCGATCTCCTCGGCCACGATGACCCACTTGCGACGGCCGTCGGGCCCGATCTCCAGCCGTTTTTCGTGGACCAACAGCTGCGTTCCGGGCGGCGACAGCGATTCGCGCTCGCCCGGGTTCTCGGCGAGCTTCGAGATGTCGCGCAGGTTGTCCGACCGGACGTGCAGCTCGATGTCGTCGCCGAACTTCGACGTCGAGAACTCGTCGGTCTTGATCGACGCGCTGGAGAAGGCGGGCTCGACGACCACCGAACCCGGCTCGTACGGCTTGGCGACCAGGTCCGCCAGGTGCGGATCGCCGCCGACGTCGTAGGCGCGGATGGTCTCGCCGGACTCGGGCGTGATCTGGTTGAGGCCGTCCACGATCGCGCGGGTGTTCTGCTGCGCGAGGTCGAAGCCCGGGTGGCCGGGCCCGCGGCGCAGGGCCTCGTTGACGTCGTAGGCGTACTCGCCGCGGGTGTAGCCGTGCAGCGCGACGGCACCCTCGTCGGTCACCGGCAGCCCGGCGGCGTCCCGGCGAGTGAGCGCGCGGTCGTGGACCTGCTGGTAGATGTCCTCGTCACCGACCGCCCGGCGGATGCTCTCGTGGTCGGCGGATGTGCCGCGGTGCTCGCCGTCGAAGAGGTAACCCTCGTCGTGCACGACGCGTTCGGACGGCGGGTTGAGCCGGTCGCTGATCGGCGCGGTTTCGCCGACGTGGTGCGGCGGAGCGTCCCCGCCGCCGAGCGGCAAGGTGTGGATCCCGGTGGCGTCGTGCGGCAGTTCGGCGAGCCGCCCGGTGACCGGATCGGCGAAGAGCACCCCGTGCTCGGTGTGCACGCCGGCGATGAGCCGCGACTCCCCGCCCGGCGTCTCGAAGGCAACGGCGGTCCGCGCCCCGACCGGACGTTCCCCGAGGTCACGGGCGACGTCGTCGAAGCTCCCGCGGCTGTCCCACGGCCCACCGAGCTGCTCGCCGAGGCTCCGCTGCCGAGCCGGCCCGGCCACGACGTCCTCGCCGTTCATCCGCCGATCGAAAGCGGCCACCGATTCGGCGGCGTTGGTCCGGTAGCCGTTCTCCAGGCCGTCCGGGCTGTAGTGGTTGCGGGTGTTGACGGCACCGAGCTCGGGAACGGCGTCCCGCACGAGGCGAGCGTGCTGCTGCGGCGTCTCGACCGACCCGGCGTGCAGCACGGGCGGCCCACCGGGAGCGAGCGGCTCGGCCAGCCGCGCCCACCCCCCTTCCGGCTCCCCGGTGGCCGGCGGCCGCCGTTCGGGCAGCGGTTCGGCGCCGGGCTCGTCGAACGGGTTGAGCTTCGACGCCAGGTCGTTGCTCGGGGCGTACTGGGGGTACTCCTCGTAGAACTTCGCCAGCTCCGCGTCGGCTTCCCGCTGGAAGCGGTCCTCATCGGCCCGCTCACCGGCACGGCGCTGCTCGATCGCGTCGCGCGCGTCGGCATCGCCGAGGTGCCCCGGCTCGCCGGGCGCGATCTCTTCGGCGTGCACGACGTAGTGCGGTTCCCCGCGCACCGGTGCGGGCTTGTGGTTGGGGTGCCCGGGCCCCTCTTCGACGCCGGTGATCTTGAACTGCGTCCCGGCCTTGAAGAGGACTTCGCGTTCGTGCCCGATGCTGGCGAGGTTTTCGACGTCGCGACCGGTCTTCGACCGGATCCGCATCTCGACTTCGCCGGGGAAGTTGCTGCGCGGGTGCTGCGCGTCGACCTTCGACGAGCTCAGGAACGACGGTTCGGTGATGTGCGCGCCATCGTGGAAGCGGGCGAGGAAGGCCTGAAGCCGCGAGAGATCGCCCTTGAAGTCGACCCGCCGCGAAACAACACCTTCGTGCGGCGGGAGTTCATTGAGCCCGGAGACCAGCGCGGCCGCCTGCGGAGCGAGGTGGACGAGCTCGGGGCTGCCCGTCCGCAGCGCGTGGTTGAGCGGCCCGACCATCTCGGTCCGGGTGTAGGCGTGCACGGCAACGGCCCCGGCGTCGGACATCCCGGGGTGCCATTCGTCGCGCTTCTCCCGCGCTTCGCGGTGGAGCTGCTCGTGCCGCCACTCACCGTCCTGGCTGCTCGTTTTACCGGAGTCCATGAAGGTGTCTTCGATCCGCCGGATGCCGGCGGGATCATCGGTGTGGAAGCGAGGATCGGTGAGGTAGGGCTCGTCCGGGCCGGACTGCCCGGAGCCGTGCGGTTCCTGGCCACTCCAGGGGCTTTCGTCCGCGGGGTGGCCATCGCCGGAGTGCTCTTGGGAAGGCTCCCGCTCGCCGGTGGCCGAGTCGTCGGTGGGCCGCTCGTGGTCGGTCGTTCCCTGCTCGGCCGGGTGCTCGCTTCCGGGAGCACGCTGTTCGGCGGGGTGGTGCTGGGCCGGTGCGTGCTGGTCCGGTTGTTCGGAGGTGGGCTGCTCGGCCGGGTGCTCTTGGGCGGTGGCCGGGTTTTCGTTCGCAGGGCGTTCTTCGGCGGGCGTTCGCTGCTCGGCTGGGCGGTCCTGGGCAGGCTCGCGCTCGGCGGTGGGCGAGCTTTCGTCGGTGGGCGTTCGCTGTTCGGCGGGGCGCTCCTGGGCCGTCGTCTGTTCGCTGGGCCGGTCTTGCCCAGGCACGTGCTGGTCCGGTTGCTCGGCCGGGCGTTCTTGGGCGCGCTCGTGCCCGTTGCCCGGATTTTCGCCGGCAGGCTGCTCGGCCGGCCTCTCCCGCACCGGCGGCTGATCAGCCACCGGCTGCCGCGAAGGCTCGGCCGGAGCGGGCTGCTCGGACGGTCGCTGCGTCCGCGGCTGTTCCGGCGCACGGTCCACCGGCCGAGGCTGCTCGGACGGTCCCCGCGGCGGCAGCTGCTCCTGCGGCGGCCCGAACCGCGGCGGCGGAACCTGCGACGGCCCAGCAGGCCAAGCCGACCCCAGCCGAGGGTCATGCGGCGGCCGTCCACCCGGCGGAGGCGGCATCGGCGGCCGTCCACCGGGGTGCGGCCCAGGTCCCTGTGGACCGCGAGGCTGGTTCGGATACCCGGCCGGACGCTGCCCACCGGACATCGGCGGACGTTGCCCGCCCTGCGGCGGCATCCCCGAATGCGGCGGCATCCGCCGCGGATCCTGCGGAGGCGGCCCAGCCTGCCCCGGCAGGTGCGGCTGTCCCCCAGCCGGCATCCCACCAGGATGCGGCCGCACCCCCGGCGGCAAAGGCGGCTGCCCACCCTGCCCCCCAGGCGGCGGCTGTCCGGCCTGCCCCCCGTGAGGCGGAAGCGGTTGCCCACCGGGGTGAACTGCCTGCCCACCAACCGGCGGCTGACCACCAGGATGAGCCGGCTGCCCGTTGAACGGCGGCTGCCCGCCCGGCTGCACTGACTGCCCGCCGGGTTGAGTTGCCTGGCCGGCGTGCGGTGGCTGCCCACCGGGTTGTACCCCGTGGGGTGGCTGGCCGTTGGGGTGAGCTGCTTGCCCGGCGTGGGGTGGTTGGCTGCCGGGTTGGGTTGCCTGGCCGGCGTGGGGTGGCTGCCCACCGGGTTGTACCCCGTGGGGTGGTTGGCCGCCCGGCTGCGCTGGTTGCCCGGTGTGCGGCGGTTGGCCGCCGAGTTGGGTTGCCTGGCCGGCGTGGAGCGGCTGGCCACCGGGCTGCATTGCCTGGCCGCCGCCCGGCTGCGCGCCGTGTGGAGGTCGTCCGCCCGGTGGGGGCTGGCCGCCAGGGCGATATCCACCCGGGGGCATCGGCGGCTGACCGCCCTGCAGCATCCGGCGGGGGTCCTGTGGCGGGAGCCGGCGCGGCTGTTCACCGGCGGCCGGTGGCCCGGACGGTCGCGGACCCGGGCCTCCCGCGCGTCCCGGGCCGCCGCCGTTCGGCATTCCGCCCGGTGGCGGTGGGGGCGTGAACCCGCCGGGAGGTGGTGCTTGCTGCGGTGAAGGCCCGTTCTGGAACGGCGCCGGCCCGCTGTCCGCCGCGAACGGCTGGCTCGAGCCGCCCGCGAAGCCCGCCGCTCCGACGTTGTCCTGGGGGCGGCCGCGGCCCGGTTCCGGGCCGAATCCCGGCGGTGGGGCCATTCCGTAGCCGCCCGGGGAGGCGCCGCCGGCCGACGGCTGGCTCGATGCCGAAGCCGGTGCCTCGCGCTGGTCCGTGCCGGCTCGTGACGCCTCGGCGGCCCGGTGCTCGGCGACCGGTTGCGGCGCCGCCTGCTGACCCTGCGGCCCGCTCTCCGCACGCTGCTGTGGTTCGGGCTCTCGCCGAACCTCCGGCTCGGTTGCCGTCCGCGCTTCGGAAGACGGCTCGTGCCGCGGTTCTTGGGGCCGCGACTCCGGCGCGGACTCGTGGCGTGGTTCCTCGCTCCGCGGCTCCGGACCGGAGGAGGTGTCGCGAAGTGGTTGCTCGCTGCGGGTCTCGGGTTGCGAGGAAGCCTCATGACGAGGAGCCTCGCCGCGCGATTCCGATCCGGAAGAAGCCTCGTGACGGGGTTCTTCACCTCGTGACTCCGGCGTGGAGGCTGCCTCGCGGCGGGGCTCCTCACCGCGAGGCTCCGACGAAGACTCGCCCCGAGACTCCGGCTCCGAAGACTCACGACGGGACTCAGGCTCCGACGAGGATTCACCGCGAGACTCGGGCTCACCCCGCGACTCCGCCTCCGAAGAGGACTCATCGCGAGACTCCGCCTCCGAAGCCGAACGCGACTCCCCAGAATCCCCCGGCCCACCCGAGCCGCCATCGGAATCAGCCCGCGGAATGTTCGCCTCGTGGACCGAGTGCAACTGCTCCTTCGCGCCCCCGACGGCACCCCCCACCGCCCCGCTCGAAGCGCCCATCAGCAGCTGCTCCGGCGTCAACGACCCCAGATCCCCGGTCACCGCCGCCTGGCCGACGGTCTGCGCCACCCCCTCGACCGCACCCCGCGCTCCGGCCCGCATGGCCGCGTCCGCGACCTGCCCGCCCGCACTGTGCGAAAGCCCCTCCGTCGCCCCGCGGCCGATCGAGCCCGAAGCCGCCCCCACGACGCCGCCGACCGCGCCCGAGATGGCCGCGTCGGAGGTCTTCGACCAGTCCCAGTCCTTGCGGTCGCCCTTCGCCATCTGGAGGCCCTGGATGCCCGCGTCCATGCCGAGGTTGATCGCCTCGTTCTTGAGGATCTCCATCCCGATCTTCTTGAGACCCTGCTTGAGCAGCTTCTCCAGCAGCTCCTTCGCGACCTGCTTGAACCCCTGCTCCGCCAGCTTCTCGAGCAGCTGCCGGAACAGCATCTGCACGGTCATCCGGGTCGCGATCTGGGCCGGCGCGATCCCCGCCGTCGAGCCGCCGAACGTCACCGCCGCCGCCGCGATCATCGCCGCGATCTGGGCCGCCAGGACGATCAGCGAAATGATGATCATGTACTTCGTGTACTCGACGTCCAGTGCTGTCTGGTCACACGAATCGCCCAGGGCCTGAGCCGCGTCGGCCAGCTGCTTGAAGTACGCCTCGTCACCCTCGACGAACTTCTTCCACTGCTCCGCGAACGCGTCGGCGCCGTCACCCGTCCAGTTGTCGCGGATGCCGGACGCCGCCTGGTTGCCTGTCTCCGCCACCGGCCCGATCGCCGACGACGCCGTGTGCCACGCGTCCCGCAGCGCGCGCAGCTTCGTCTCGTCGCCCTCGGGCCAGCTCTCGCCGACGACGATCGGCAGCAGCCACTTGACCGCGTCGGGCATCTCCATACCCACGCGTCATTGCCCCTTGCCGAGCTGGGACTTGACGTCTTCGTCGGCGCCCGAAAGGGCCTTCATCGACTTGGCGACGTTCTGCTGCATTCCCCGCAACCCCGCGACGAGGTTGGTGAAGCCTTCGACGGCGCCCTGCGCGCCCGGCACGTAGTCCTTGGCGAACTCCTTGCCGGATTCGTCGCCACCCCAGCACTCGCCCTGCGCGGCGAGCGCGGACTGCAGCGCCTTCGCCGCGTTGTCGAGCGCGTCGGCCGCCGTCACCAGGCCGTTCGACGCGCGGACGACGGCGTCCGGCTCCGCGGTGAACCCGGAACCCCCGTCCGGCATCAGTCGCCCCTCGTCATCCAGGACGACGGCGGCTCTTCGTCCTCGTCACGCGGGGGGCGGACGCGCTTGGGCGTCGGCTTGGGCGCCGGCATCGGCGGCGGGGGTGCCGCCTGCTCGTTGCGCAGGATCGAACCGCCGTCCTCGAACGACTCGGGCCGCGGCGCCGCCGGTTCCTCGGCGAACTCGTCGAACGTCGGGATCGGCGGCACCAGCCCGGCCAGCGAAGGCGCGCCCTCGACCAGGTCGGAAAGGTCGGGCAGCCCCTCGGTGATCGGCGCCATCAGGGCCGCGATCTTCTGCTTGACCTGCACCGATCCCTGCCGCACGAGCGACTGGACGGTGTTCGCGAGCTGCGCGGGCGTCGTGCGCTCGAAGGTGTGCGGGGCGAATTCGAGTTTCGCGAGGCTGCCGCCGGCGTCGATGGTGGCGCGGACCAGCCCGTCGGGGGAACTCACCTGGGCGGTGGTCTCGGCGGCCGCGGCCTGGGCGTCACGCAGCTGCGCGGTCTGCCGCTCGAAGTTCTCCAGGAGGGTGTCCATCCGGTCCTTCATCGCGGCATTGCGTGCTTCGAGCTGCGCACGGTCGTCGCCCGCGGTGGTCACAGGTGCCCCCGGTGTCCCTCGAACCTACTAATGACTGCCCGTCACCCTAATGCCAATGGAGCAGTCCCCGTGACCGGTTCGGGTGTTTGCCTCAGCGAATCGCACGTCGCCGGGCGAGCACGTACCCCGCTCCGCCGACGAGGTAGCAGACCGTCGCGGCGATGAGCAGGCCCGGCGAACGGCCGTCGTCCGGGACGACGAACGCGGCCAGCGAAACCGCCGCCACCTGGGTGATGTTGAACAGCGTGTCGTACAGCGCGAACACCCGGCCACGGGCTTCGTCCGCGACGTCGAGCTGGATCGACGAGTCGACGCAGAGCTTCAGCACCTGCCCGGCCCCGCTGATGAAGAACGACGCGAGCAGCGCCAGCGGCAGCACCATCGGCAACCCCAGCGCGGACTGCGCGATCGCGGCGAGCAGCAGCGCACCGAGCACCGCGCGCAGCCGGCCGAACCGGCGGATCAGCCGCGCGGTCAGCAGTCCGGCGACCAGCAGGCCGGCCCCGAAGAGCGCGGCGATCTGCCCGAGCCCGGGCAGTCCGGCGCGGAGGAGGCCGTGGTCGGTGAAGTAGTTGCGCATCAGCAGCACGGTGACCAGCAGCGACACCCCGAACGACGCCCGGTGCGCGAACAGCGCGACGAACCCGGCGGTGACACTGGGCGCGCGCCACGCGTGACGCGCACCGTCGGCCAGCCCGCGCGCGACGGCGAGCACCGGGTTGGTCGGCTCGTCGACCACCGTCGGCCCGAGCACACCTCGGGCGAAGCCGCGCGCGATCAACGCCGAGACCAGCGTGCCGAGCACCGCGAACGCCGTGGTCTCCGCCGATCCGACGTCGTTGCTGCCGAAGAGCGCGCGCAAGCCGATCGCGCAGCCGCCGCCGATGACGGCGACCACCGACCCGAGCGTCGTCGCGAAGGCGTTCGCCGTCACGACGCTTTCTTCTTCGACGACGTGCGGCAGTGCCGCCGAGAGCCCCGAGCCGATGAAGCGGGAGATACCTTCCGCGGCCAGGGCCAGCGAAAACAGGCCGATCCCGCCGAACCCGAGCCCGACCGCGGCGGACGCGCAGGCGATCGCCAGCCCGCGCAGGAGGTTCGCGAAGATCAGGACTTTGCGGCGGTCCCAGCGGTCCAGCAGCGCGCCGGCGAACGGCCCGACGACCGAGTACGGCAGCAGCAGTGCGGCGAACCCGCCCGCGATGGCCAGCGGATCGGCGGCGCGCTCGGGGTTGAACAGGACAGCGCCCGCAAGTCCGGTGCGGAAGACGCCGTCGCCCCAGCTGGCGGCGAAGCGGGTGAAGAGCAGCCGCCGGAAGTCCGGGTCCTTGAGCAGCTCCCGAGGGCCTCTTCGCACTGTCGCCGTCCGGGCGCTGATCGTCACGAAGCCAGAGTAGAGGGTGGCCGGCGCACTGAGGTCGCCTCTCGGCGGCTATGCGCAGTGTGGCTCCAGCCGGACGGTATTCCACAAAGGCGGTTCTTCAGTGAGCCCGGGGGACACGGAGTGCGCCGGCCACATGTTTCAAACGAGGCTGTTGGGGCGATTGTTCCCGAGCCGAAGTAATTCGCCGGGCCAAGGGTGGGATCATGGGTCGCGTGCCAGCGGACGCCGAGGTTGAACCGGGAACGCTCCTGGTCGCCGCCCCCACGATGGTCGACCCCAACTTCCGCCGGACCGTGGTGTTCGTCATCGATCACCGGGACGAGGGCACGCTCGGCGTGGTCCTGAACCGGCCGAGCGACGTCGCCGTGCACGACGTGCTGCCGAACTGGGGCGGGCACGTGGCCGAGCCGCAGGCCGTGTTCGTCGGCGGCCCGGTCGAGAAGAAGACGGCGTTGTGCCTGGCCGCGCTGCGCACCGGCGAGACGGCGGCGAGCGTGCCGGGGGTGATCGCGGTCCGCGGCCCGGTCGCGCTGGTCGACCTGGACACCGATCCCGAGGCGCTGGTGCCGAAGGTCCGCGGCGTGCGCGTCTTCGCCGGCTACGCGGGCTGGGACTCGGGGCAGCTGGCCGGCGAGATCGAGCGCGACGACTGGGTCATCGTGCCCGCGCTGCCGAGCGACATCCTGGCCTCGCCGGACGGCGACCTGTGGAGCCAGGTCCTGCGCCGTCAGGGCATCCCGCTGGCCCTGCTGGCCACCCACCCGGGCGACCTCCAGCGGAATTAAGCCTCGTCCTTCTTGAAGACGCCGCAGCCGCCGGCGCCGCACGCGCAGCCGCTGCAGCCGGCCGGCGCCGCCGGAGCCGGGGCGGGCACGCTCAGCGCCGCCCGGTTGCCGAGCACGCCGCCGCCCATGACCAGCACGAGCATCGCGAGCACGCCCGCGACCGCGGCGGAGATCAGGCCGCCGGTCGTCGGCATGGCCAGCCCGGCCAGCCCGGTGAGCACGGCGATCGCGCCCCCGGCCATGGTCGGCAGGCCCGCGACGCGGTTGGCCAGCTTGAACGCCTCTTCGCTGCGCAGCGCCGCTTCCGTGCGCACCCCGGTGCCGCCCTCGCGCGTCAAGCGCTCGCGGAACCCGAGGAACCCACCAAAACCGACGAGCAGACCCAGCACGACCGGAACCAGCGCGATAGCGAACACGAGGTCAAGGATAAGCGTGACGTCCCGGCAACCTGCCGGATACCCTGATCGACTGTGCTACGGGCCATGTCACCGCGTGTACTGCCCACCGTCCTGGCCGCTGCCCTGATCGGGGGAATCCTCGCCGCGACCCCGGCGAGCGCCACCGAGAGTCACCAGCGCCCGATCCGGCTGCTCGGCGAAAAGATCGTCCCCAACGCGCTGCCGTTCCAGGGCACGACGGTCGGCGGCCTGTCCAGCATCGACTACGACCCCCGGACCGGCGGCTACGCGCTGATCTGCGACGACCGGTCGGCGATCAACCCCGCCCGGTTCTACACCGCGACCTTCCCGGTCACCGCCCACGGCGTCGGCGACGTCACCTTCACCGGTACGAAGCCGTTCCTGCGCCCGGACGGCACGCCGTACCCGCCGCTCGCGCAGAACGACCCTTCGAAGCCGCAGAACGAGCAGACGATCGACCCCGAAGAACTGCGCGTCGACCCGTGGACCGGCGACTACTACTGGTCGCAGGAGGGCGAGCGGACGGCGACGACGCTGATCGACCCGTCCATCCGCGAGGCGCGCCGCGACGGAAAATACATCCGCGACCTGCCGATCCCCGCCAACGAGAAGATGACGCCGGCGGCCGGCCCGCGGCAGAACCTCGTCCTCGAGGGCATCACGTTCACCGGCTTCGGCTCGCTGCTGGCCAGCGAGGTGGAAGGCCCGCTCCTGCAGGACGGCCCCGAGGCGACGACGACCACCGGCGCGGTGTCGCGGATCACCCTCCAGTCGCGGTTCGGGCCGGTCCTGGCCCAGTACGCCTACCCGCAGGAGCCGCTGTTCGCGGCGCCGGTGCCGTCGACCGCGTTCGCCACCACCGGCGTCTCCTCGATGCTGGCCGTCGACCAGGCCGACCCGACGAAGTTCCTCATGATGGAGCGCTCGTTCAGCACCGGCGTCGGCAACAAGGTCCGCGTCTACGAGATCGACACGAGCGGCGCGACGAACGTCCTGAACGTGCCGTCGCTGGCCGCCGCCAAGCACGTCAAGCCGGTGAAGAAGCGGTTCCTCTTCGACGCGGCCGACCTCGGCTTGTCCACTGTGGACAACCTGGAGGGCATGACGTGGGGGCCGAAGCTGCCGAACGGCGAGCGCAGCTTGATCTTGGTCAGCGACAACAACTTCTCCGCGACCCAGGTCACCCAGTTCGTCGCACTGGCAGTCCCCTCGGAACGGCTTTGACCAGCAAGTTACGATGAAGGTATGAACACGGCTCGGCTGCTCCTTAGCCTGCCGCGCTGACCGGGCCCGGCCCGGCCGGCGCGGCGACCCCTCATGCCCTGGTGGCTGAGGGGTCGAGTTGTTTCTGGAGTAGCTCGAAACGCGAAGGAAGACGGCGATGACCGAGACGACAGGGACGCCCACCGACGTCCCGGCGCACCGCTACACGGCCGCGCTGGCCGGGCAGATCGAGCAGCGCTGGCAGGACCACTGGGCCGACCAGGGGACCTTCCACGCGCCCAACCCGGTCGGGCCGCTCGCCGTCGAGGGGCAGCCGGTGCCCAGCGACAAGCTGTTCGTCCAGGACATGTTCCCGTACCCGTCGGGCTCCGGCCTGCACGTCGGGCACCCGCTGGGCTTCATCAGCACCGACGTCTTCGCCCGGTACCACCGGATGATCGGGCGCAACGTGCTGCACACGATGGGCTTCGACGCGTTCGGCCTGCCGGCCGAGCAGTACGCGGTCCAGACCGGGCAGCACCCGCGCAAGACGACCGAGGAGAACATCCGGACCTACCTGCGCCAGATCCGGCGCCTGGGCCTGGGGCACGACGAACGCCGTCGCATCTCCACGATCGACCCCGAGTACTACCGCTGGACGCAGTGGATCTTCCTGCAGATCTTCAACAGCTGGTACGACACGGAGGCGGGCAAGGCGCGCCCGATCGCCGAGCTGGAGGCCGCGTTCGCGGACGGCTCCCGGCCGACGCCGGACGGCCGTGACTGGGCGTCGCTGAGCGCGTCCGAGCGGAAGAAGGTGATCGACGACCACCGGCTGGTGTACATCTCCGAAGCGCCGGTCAACTGGTGCCCGGGCCTGGGCACGGTCCTGTCGAACGAAGAGGTCACCGCCGACGGCCGCAGCGAGCGCGGCAACTTCCCGGTGTTCCGCCGCAACCTGCGGCAGTGGATGATGCGGATCACCGCGTACGCCGACCGCCTGGTCGACGACCTGGACCTGCTGGACTGGCCGGAGAAGGTCAAGTCCATGCAGCGGAACTGGATTGGCCGTTCGCACGGCGCCCGCGTCACGTTCAAAGCGGGCGAGGACGCGATCGAGGTCTTCACGACCCGCCCGGACACCCTGTTCGGCGCCACCTACATGGTGCTGGCGCCGGAGCACCCGCTGGTCGACAAGCTGACGGCCGCGTCCTGGCCGGAAGGCGTCGACGAGCGCTGGACCGGTGGTGCGGCGACCCCCGCCGAGGCCATCAAGGAGTACCGCGTCGCCGCGTCGCGGAAGTCCGAGCTGGACCGGCAGGAGAACAAGGAGAAGACCGGCGTCTTCACCGGCGCGTACGCGACGAACCCGGTCAACGACAAGCAGATCCCGATCTTCGTCGCCGACTACGTCCTGATGGGCTACGGCACCGGCGCGATCATGGCCGTCCCCGGCCAGGACGTCCGTGACTGGGAGTTCGCCGAGAAGTTCGGGCTGGAGATCATCCGGACCGTGCAGCCTTCGGAAGGCTTCGACGGCAAGGCGTTCACCGGTGACGGACCGGCGATCAACTCGGGCTTCCTGGACGGCATGGACGTCGCCGAGGCCAAGAAGACGATCATCGACTGGCTGTCGGAGAAGGGCGCCGGCACCGGGACCGTCCAGTACAAGCTGCGCGACTGGCTGTTCTCGCGCCAGCGCTACTGGGGCGAGCCGTTCCCGGTGGTCTACGACGAGGCCGGGGAAGTGCACGCCGTTCCCGAGTCGATGCTGCCGATCGAGCTGCCCGAGGTCGCCGACTACTCGCCGGTGACGTTCGACCCGGAGGACCGCGAGTCGATGCCGTCGTCGCCGCTGGCGCGCGCGACGGACTGGGTCGAGGTCGAGCTGGACCTGGGCGACGGCCCGAAGAAGTACCGCCGCGACATCAACACGATGCCGAACTGGGCGGGTTCGTGCTGGTACCAGCTGCGCTACCTGGACCCGACGAACTCCGAGACGTTCTGCGCGCCGGAGAACGAGCAGTACTGGATGGGCCCGCGGCCCGGCGAGTACGGCGCGGACGACACCGGGGGCGTCGACCTGTACGTCGGCGGCGTCGAGCACGCGGTGCTGCACCTGCTGTACTCGCGGTTCTGGCACAAGGTGCTGTTCGACCTGGGGCACGTGACGTCCAAGGAGCCGTACCGGAAGCTGTTCAACCAGGGCTACATCGAGGCGTACGCGTACACGGACGCGCGCGGCGTCTACGTCCCGGCCGAGCAGGTCGAGGAGCGCGACGGGAAGTACTTCTTCAACGACGAAGAGGTCACCCAGGAGTACGGCAAGATGGGCAAGAGCCTGAAGAACGTCGTCACGCCGGACGAGATGGCCGAGAACTACGGCGCCGACACGTTCCGGTTCTACGAGATGGCGATGGGCCCGCTGGCCATGTCCCGCCCCTGGGCGACCAAGGACGTCGTCGGCGCGCACCGGTTCCTGCAGCGGCTGTGGCGCCTGGTCGTCGACGAGGCGACCGGCGAGCTGCGCGTGTCCACTGAGGACGCTTCCGAGGCGGACCGGAAGGTGCTGCACCGCACGATTTCCGGCGTCCGCGAGGACTACGCGGAGATGCGGTTCAACACGGCGGGCGCGAAGCTGATCGAGCTGAACAACCACGTCACCAAGGTGTACGGCGCGGCCGCGTCGACGCCGCGCGAGCTGGCCGAGCCGCTGGTGCTGATGCTGGCGCCGCTGGCCCCGCACCTGGCGGAGGAGCTGTGGCACCGGCTGGGCCACGTGGATTCGCTGGTGCAGGGCCCGTTCCCGGTGGTGGACGAGAAGTACCTGGTGGAGGACTCGGTCGAGTACCCGATCCAGGTCAACGGCAAGGTCCGCTCCCGGGTCACGGTGCCGGCTTCGGCGTCGTCGGACGAGGTCCAGGCGGCGGCGCTGGCGGACGAGAAGGTCGCGGCCATGGTCGGCGACGGCTCGCCGCGCAAGGTCATCGTGGTGCCGGGGCGGCTGGTCAACATCGTCCTGTAGCGCGCTGTCCGAAAGCTGCCGGTGCTTTCCCTCGGTTCTCGATTTGATTGAGCTGTCAACGAAACGGCTCGATCGAAGGAGAACCGGGGATGACCCTCGACGGCAAGGTGGCACTGGTGACGGGCGGCAGCCGCGGCATCGGAGCGGCCACGGCACTGCGGCTCGCCGAGGACGGCGCGGACGTCGCGCTGACGTACCAGCACAACGGCGCGCTGGCGGCCGAGGTGGTCGGCAAGATCAAGAACCTCGGCCGCCGCGCGCTGGCGATCCAGGCGGATTCGGCGGACGCTTCAGCGGTTTCGGCGGCGGTCCGGGCGACCGTCGCCGAGTTCGGCCGGCTCGACGTGCTGGTGAACAACGCGGGCGTCGGCTTCGTGGGCGCGTTCGGCGAAACTTCGCTGGAGGACGTCGACCGCGTGCTGGCGGTGAACGTCCGCGGCGTGTTCGCGGCCACCCAGGCCGCGGCCGGCGTCCTGGCCGACGGCGGCCGCGTGATCACGATCGGCAGCTGCGTCACGGACCGCGTACCCGGCCCGGGCATGGCGCTGTACGCGACGAGCAAGGCGGCGATGGTCGGCCTGACCAAGGCTTTGGCGCGCGAGCTGGGTCCGCGCGGCATCACGGTCAACCTGGTCCACCCGGGCCCGACGGACACGGACATGAACCCGGCCGACGGCCCGTACGCGGCGGACCAGCGCGCCCTGACGGCGTTCGACCGCTACGGAAAGCCGTCCGAGGTGGCCGCGGCGGTGTCGTACCTGGCCGCACCGGCGAGTGCTTACGTGACGGCGGCGGTGTTGTCGGTGGACGGCGGCCACGCGGCCTAGCCGGAGTAGAGCCCGATCTCCCGCGCGAGGTCGGCGAGCATCGCCTCGAACAGGACGTCCGGTTTGGACATCGGGATCGGGTAGTTGCCGAAGACCTCGAGCGTGACGTGCCCGTAGAGCCGGGCCCAGAACTGGATCATCAGGTACGTCACGCCGAGGTCGATCTTTTCGACGGGCACACCCTGATCGGACTCGACCAGCACGGTGACCAGCGACTCCTGGAAGGTCTTCAGGTCGTCCCGCAGCTCATCGGGCACCCCGCTGGCCGACGGCAGCACGATGTCGTGCCGCGCCAGCACCCGCCCGGCAGCGGCGAGGAAGATCCGCCCGAACGGCTCGTCGACCCGGCTCAGCGCACTCCCCGACGTCGACCCGATCCCCCCGGTCGGCGACGCGAAGACGAGCGTGAATTCCTTCGTGTGGGTGAGCGCCCACCGCCGGAAGCCCTTGCAGATGGCGAACAGCTGCAGCACCCCGTCGTCCGGCAGCTCGGCGATCTCCTCGGCGAGGTCGTCGGCCAGGTCGGCGCAGACGTCCAGCCGCAGGTTCTCGACGAGGTCGTCCCGGGACTCGTAATAGCGGTACAGCGCGGGCGCGGTGATCCCCAGCTCCCGCGCGATGGCGCGCAGCGTGACCGCCTCCGGCCCCTGCTCGACGAGCAGCTTCCGGGCGGTCCGCCGGATGTCCTGTTCGGTAGCCGCACGCGCGCGACCCCTCCGCGTGGGGTGGCTCATCCGAACAGTCTAGGTGCTTAGTACGACAGATTTTGCATTAACGCGATCTCCGACGTAACGAAAAGGTGCAGCTCAGGCGCGCGCCTTGAGGTTGGTCAGCACCGTGTCGGCCACGCCCCGCCCGAGCCGGCAGGCGTCTTTACCGGCCTGGACCGCGGAGTCACCGATGCTCAACGAGACGGAGTACGCCAGTTCATCGGAGATACCGACGACGATCACACACGTCCGGTTGTCGGTCGACCCGACATCCACGTAGCCGACCGCGGGGTAGCCCTGGACCGGCTCGAGGTCGTCGACCCAGCGTTTGGCCTTGGGTTTTTCGTTCTTGTAAGTGAGGCTGAGACCTTCGTTGTTGTTGGTCTCGTAAATGACCAGGAGGCCGGCACTGCTCCCGGAGGTACTGCCCCAGTCGCACATGGGACCCAGCTCCGAGTCCTTCGGTTTCGGCGATCCCGGCTGCCCGAGATAGCCCTTCAGCTGCTCCGCCGTGAAGGCCGATTCACAGGGACTGCCGTCCAGCACCTTGGCGGGCAGGGGGTTCGTCACCTTGGGAGCACCGCTGTTCGGCAGTTCCGCGCTACTGGTCGGTGCCGCCGACGCGGTGCCGGGTGTGCGACGCTCACCAGTGCACGAAGTGAGCAACGCCGTGCCGACGACCACCGCGGTGGCACCGACGAGAACTCGTCGAATCATTCGAGCGACCCCTTGATCGTCTTCGTCGAATCCGCGGCTTGCTGGTCGGCCGCTTCGGTGATGCCGAGGGCTTGCTTCAGTCGCCGGATCAGTTCCTGGTAGTAGTTGAGCTGGTACTGCAGATGGCCCTGGTAATAGCGCCCGGCCTCATTGATCCCGTTCGGACCGAGCACCGCCTGCCGGCTGACCGGTTCGTCCGCCGGCGGTTTCGCCTGGCTCAGCCCCTCGGCGGCCCGCATCTGTTCGACGACGGTGTCCTTTTGGTCCTCGGCTTTCTTGAGCAACGCGCGCATCTCGGCCGAGCTCATCGCGAACCCCTGCCCGCCGGCCGGCCCGGCACTCGGCAGGTCCGTCGCCCAGAAGCCGATCCCGCTGAAGACCGAGCCCGTCATCGTCCTCCCCCCAACCCGTTCAGCGTCGCGTACAGCACCTCGGTCAGCGCACCCCGGGTCCCCGGCTGGAAGCTGACCATCCGCTCGCGCCCCGGGTACACGTACGTCAGCACCCGCCCCGTCCCGGCCACGTCCACCGCCGTGATCGGCGCGCTGCGAGAACCGCGGTTCACCGCGTAGCACTGGTGCAACCCCGTCCGTCGCGCCGCCATCAGCCGGCGCGCCCACGGCAACGGGTCCCGCCCGCGATCGAGGGTCGGGTCGTCGAGGTCGTAGGACTCCTCCACCGCGCGGCCCGAGAACCGTGCCTCCGGAATCGACACCGCTGAAATCCGCGCCGGCGGCACCGGCGGCAACACGTCCACCAGTGACTCCGCGAGCCGCGACGGCTCCACGACGTCGATCCGGACCATTTCGTCCTTCCGGATCAGCCGCAGCGCGTCCGGCCCGGAAGCGGACACGAGCACCGCGCCCGACTCGTCCGCCTCGATGTCGCCCAGCCACGCCGTGAACTGGTGGACGCCCTTCGCCAGGACGCGCAGGACGTCCCGGAACTCCCGCGTCAACGTGCCGCCGGCCGCGAGCCGGAGCGAGGCCAGGACGTCGAGGACCTGCTCGTCCAGCCGCTTGCGGGTCTCGTCGCCGAGCCAGAGGTTGTCGGCGCCGAGGACCGCGGGCGGCGGGCCGTGCCGTTCCCACTCCCACGCGGTGAGCAGGGCCGTCTTGGGCAGGAAGATCACAGCCCGATCACCGGGGGCACCGTCCGCTCGTCGGAGCCGCCGAAGATGCTTTCCGGATCCGCCTCCACCAGGTACGACGCGCGCTGGTGCTCCGCGTCCTCCTCGCCCTTGCCACCCTTGGCGCCGGGGCCCATGCCGCCCATCCCCGGCGAGCCCGGCTTGCCCGGGGCGCCGCCGCGGACCACGCCGGGACGTCCTTCGCCCGGGACGCCGGCTCCGGTCGCCGCGCCCGGACCACGGGCACCCACGCCGCCGCTCGCGCCGGACGACGAGCCGGGCCCGAAGCCGCCGCCACCAGGGCCGAAGCCCCCGTCGGGACCCGAGCCGGGGCCGAATCCGGTCCCCGGCGGCTGGTAACCCGGCGGGAACTGCGTCGACGGCGGCACGTAACTCTGCGCGCGAACACTGTCGTCCACGCCGGGTGTGTGCGACCCCGGCGGCACGACCTGACCCGGCGGCATGACGTGCCCCGGTGGCATGACCTGTCCCGGTGGCGTGACCCCGCCCGGCGGCGTGACATACCCCGGAGGCGGCGGCGCGACCGGCGGGCGGACCGCGGGCGGCGGCTGAACCTGCCCGTCGACCGGCCGGTCGTCGTCGCCACCCGTCCGCGTCCGCTTGCGCGGCGGCGGCTCGACGGGCTTCTTCGGGTCCTGCACCGTGAAGTCGCCGCCGGTGTACTCACGGAGCTGGCCGTAGTCGATCGTCCGGGCCGCGGTGTTCGAGCTGGACTGCTGCGAATACGCGGTGTACCGCTCGACGTTCTCCTGAGCCTTCCGGTTGTACTGGTTGATCCGGTCTTCGGTGTCGGTGTCCCACGGCGTCACGACGTCCCAGGCGCTGCGCGTCGGCGGCTGGTCGGTGACGTCCGGGTGCAGCGAGTTCTTCATCCGGTGGAACTGGTCGATCTGGGCCTGGGCCAGCGTCGAGTTGCGGTCCAGCGTCGTGGACGCCGAGGTCGCCGACGCCGTCAGCGGCCGCAGCCGGTCCCGGGCCGCGTCCGACGCGCCGCCCGTCCACGCGGATTCGAGACCGGAAGTCAGCTCGCGCGTGCCCTGCTCGAGCCGGCGCTGGTAAGCCGACTGGTCGACGCCCGCCTGGTGCACTTTCTGCAGCGATTCGGTGCCGGGGCCGTGCATCACCGCCCGGACCAGTTGACCGGGTGACAGCCCGGAGGCCTGCGGGTTCGCCGCCCCGGTGCCGGTCTGCGAGCCGACGTACGCCCCCGCGACCGCGCCGGGCAGCCCGCCCGCGAGCAGGCCGACACCCGCCCCGGTCAGGACGTTGCCGAGCCGCTCACCGCCCGACTGGACGGCGTGCGCGATCTCCGACCCGACGTGCTTGGCCGCGTCGAGCATGTCGCCGAACAACCCCACCGAACCGCGCTCCCCTCGCGTTCGATCTCCCCTCTTGCGTCACGCACGATACCGCAGCGGTTACCGGCTGTGTGGCGAATCGACCAGGTCGGGCGTCCGGACCTGCCACCGCGTCAGCGGCCGCAGTACCCACATGGCTATGACGGTCATGCCGAGCGCCCCGAAGAAGTGCACGGCCCACGCCCCGATCAGGGACGGCCCGCCCCACGACCCGGCGGCGCCCTCCTCGGTCCAGAAGAACCCGAAGGTGGCGATCCGGCCGACGAGGTACCAGATCAGCAGCGCGACCGGAAAAGCCGCGACCGCGGCGAGGAAGCCACCGCGTTTCGGTTCGGCGCCGAGCCAGTGCCGCGCGAGTCGCGACCGCGCCTTCGGGCCGGCCAGGTAGGTGGGCAGCGCAAGGGCCGCGTGGATGGCCCGCTTCCAGTCGGAGATGGTCATGGGAGCACGCTATGAGCCGCTGACCAGCGACAACATCCGGATGACCGCAAAGATGGGTGGGGAAAACCGGAACTCCCCCGAAACTGTCGGACCGGTGTGCCACACTCGGTGCCCGTACGGTTACTGACGTGAACAGGGGAGGTTCGCGTGTCGAATCCTGAGCAGCTGCTGGCGAGCTTCGACGCCAGAATCGCCGAGGCCAAGCAGCGTGGCGACCGCATGCAGGCCGAGATGGCGGCGGTTTCCGTGTCCGAGCGCAGCCAGGACGGCCAGATCGCGGTCGAGGTCAACCACCTCGGCAACCTCGTCGGCCTGGAGATCGGGCACGCGGTACGGGAGAAGGCGAGCCTCGCCGACGAGATCATGCGGACCGTCCGGCGCGCGCAGAGCAAGCTGGCGGGTGCGGTGCAGGCCGGGCTGCCGTCGATCGCGGGCACCGAAACCATGACCGAGCTGGTCCGGCAGCTCCACCACGAATTCCCGGAGCCGGAGCCGCAAGGCTTCGTGGACGGCGGCCACGCGGCGCCCGCGAGCGAGGGGGCGCGCTTCATCGCCGAGGAAGAGCCACCGAAGCCGAAGCCGGCGCCGCCGCGGCCGGCACCCGAGGCGGGCACCGACGACGACTACTTCAGCGACGGCGACTACCTGCGCTGAGCGGGACGACGAGGGAGGGAAGACCGTGACCGACCCGCAGGCGGACATCCGGATCGAACCGGAGCAGTTGCTGTCCCACGCGAAAAAGCTCGAACCGTTCGTCGACCGGTTCGCGAAGGCGCTGGACGCGGCGGCCCAGGTCGTCGACCCGATGGCGTTCGGCCTCATCGGCCAGGCCTGCGGGCTCGGCGCGCTGTGCGGCGTCGCCCAGACCCTGGGGAGCGACTCCATCGGCCACGCGAAGAACGTCGCCCAGGAGCAGATCGACCGCGTGCGCCTCTGGTCCCGGCACGTCGACTGGCGCGAGCAGGACGTCAAGTCGAGCTTGGAAGGCATCCACCTTGACTGAGAACGCTCTGGTGACGGAAGCGAAGAAGAAGGTCGACGAAGGGTCCTCGGCGCTCGAAGGCGCCGGGATGGCGCAGGACTTCTGGGACGCGGCGGCGAAAGCGGCCGACGACGACTGGACCGAAGGCCTGCTCAACCTCGGCTTCGGCGCCGCCGGCGTGATGGAGTTCGTCCAGGATCCGATCGCCGGCCTGGCGAGCATGGGGCTCGGGTGGCTGATCGAGCACGTCGAGGTCCTGCGCGCTCCGCTCGACTGGGTGACCGGGAACCAGGAACAGCTCGACGTCATGCAGGAGACGTGGAGCGGCATCAGCGACGAGATCGACGCCGTCGCCAATGACCTCCTGGAGACGGTGAAGGCGGACAGCGCGGAGTGGCAGGGGCAGGGGGCGGACGCTTATCGCGCGTTCACCGCCGAGCTCGGTGACATGTACTCCGGGGTCGCGGGCGGCGCGAAGGCCATCTCGGTTCTGCTCGACGTCTGCAAGAGCATCCTGAACGTCGTGCGCAGCGTGCTGCGGGATCTGCTCACGGAATGCATCGGCAAGCTGATCAGCATCTTGATGCGATACCCGGGCCCCGCCGCGCCCGCCGGTGTGGCCGGCGAAGGTACGGCCGAGATCGTCAAGTGCGGCCGGCGGATGTCGGAGTGGCTGCGGAAACTGGTGCGGGCCTTCCGGAAGGGCATCAGCCAGTTCAACCACCTCAGCGGTTTGTTCCGCTCCGTCGGCCAGAAGCTGCTGGCGGCGCTGCAGGACGCGGCTCGCGCGGCGCCGGGCATCTTCAAGGACGGCGTCAAGGAGCTGCCCAAGGCACTCGGTGAAGAAGCCGGGAAGGAAGCGGGCAAGAAGACCGCAGGTGCCTACGACGAAGCCGACAAGGAGTACCGCGAGCACCACTACAACGAGAAGAAGCCCGAGCCCGTCTTCCAGCAGCAGGGCGGCCGGCGCATCTCCGGCTCGATCTAGCCGCCGTGGTGTCGACGACTCCCGGTGGGCCGGAAACGGACGTGGTGCAGGTCCGGCTGCCGATCCACCATGAGCAGGCCGTGCTGCGGACGACCGCCGGGTGCCTGGCGTTCCTCGGCCTCGGGCCCGCCGTCGCGGCCGGACTGCTGGTGTGGGCGCGCAGCCACGACCCGGTGGCGCGCTTGGTGGCACCCGCGCTCGGCGTGCTGGCGGTGCTGTGCTTCTGCAGCGGGCCGATCATGCGGCGGTACATCCGCCGCCACGGTTCGCTGGTGACGGCGAAGGTCGAATTCGGCCCCGACGGGTTCCGGCAGCCGCTCGAGGACAAAACGACCCTCGTCCTGCCCTGGGCCGACGTCCGCCGCTTCGACTTCCGCGGAGGACAGCCCGGCGGCCGGGTCGCGCTCGCCGTTTCGCTGGTGGCCGAGGAGGCGGTCCGGAACCTGAACCCCGACTGCCGCAACAAGTCCGAAGACGGCTTCATCCTGTCCTCGGCGATGGCCCCGGAGGAGGCCGAAAGGGCATCGGCGGCGATCGAGCGGTACCGGCCCGGCCTCGTCCGGTGGACGTCCAAGAACGTCCGGCGCGGCGGCTTCGGTGTGCCGAACCCGGTGAAGCTGCTGGTCAAACGCTGGGATGTGGACCAGGCGCGCAGGCTCGTCCGCGCCGAGAAAGCTTCCGGCGGCCGGTTGCTCATCCTGTGGGCGGCCTGGCTGGCCGTCATCGCCGACTTCGTGGCGCCGGTCTTCTTCGACATCCCGCCGGGCATTCCGCTGCCGGTCGCCATCGCGATCTGGGTGCTGCTCTACCTGACGCGCTACCGGGGCCAAGCCGGCAAATTCGTCCTGGCCGCCGACGCGATCACCTGGCAACCCGAGAAAGGTGACCCGATCAGGGTGCGACGCGCCGACCTCGCCCGGCTGACCGCCGAGCCCTCGGCGAAGAAGGCCACCCGTCATTACGTCTCGGTGCACGCGACCCTCCGCCGCGGCGAGGATCGGCTGTTGGCAGCGGAAGTTTCCCCGGGCGCGGCCGAGAACGTGCTGCAGCTCGTCGGGGCGCCGCCGACGCCGATCACTCGGGGGGCTACGTGATCGGCGCCGGCGACCTGATGCCCTGTCCGGCTCGCGCCGGTTGGAGCACCGTCATCACGTCTCGCGTGATGACGCACCTGGAGAGCGGGACCGGTCCGCGATGTGACGGCCGGGGGACGGACATCCCCCGATCAGGTGACGGGTATCCGCTGCTCGCATGATTGTCGCACTCAACGCCGGATAAGTTACAAAAACCTTCACTTTCCCCTTGCACACCCTTCCCGACCTGGTCGGACGGCTTTCGTGGGACAGTGCGGTATGAACTCCGACGTACTCGTTGTGGGATCCGCCAACGCCGACCTCGTCGTCGCCGTGGACCGGCGGCCGGCGGGTGGCGAGACCGTGCTGGGCGGGGACACCGTCCTCGCGCCGGGCGGCAAGGGGGCCAACACGGCGGTCGCGGCGGGCCGGCTCGGGGCGGACGTCGCGCTGCTCGGCGCGGTCGGCGACGATCCCTACGGCCGGCTGCTGCTCGATTCGCTCCGCGCCGCCGGCGTCGACACCGGGCTCGTGCGCACCAGCGAGCGGCCGACCGGCATCGCCTACATCACCGTCACCCCGGACGGCGAAAACTCGATCCTCGTCTCCCCCGGCGCCAACTCCAGCCTGGAGCCCGCCGACGTCGACGCCGTCTTCGACGGGGTCGAGATCATGGTCGCCTCGCTCGAGGTGCCGCTACCGACCGTCGAGCACGCCGTCGCGCGAGCCGCCGAACGGGGCGTGCGGGTGCTGCTGAACCTGTCGCCGGCGGCGAAGCTCTCCCCGGAGACACTGGCCAAGCTCGACGTCCTGCTGGTCAACGAGCACGAAGCCGCCTGGCTCACCGGGCCCGGCGCGGACTTCCGGCGGCTGCTCGACCTCGGGCCGCGGGCGGCCGTCGTCACGCTGGGTGCGGCCGGCGCCGTCGTCGTCGAAGCCGGTTCGGTGAGCCGGCTGGAGTCGCCGAAGGTCGACGCCGTGGACACCACCGGAGCCGGGGACGCCTTCGCGGGCGCGCTCGCCGCGTCGCTCGCGGATGGCGCCGACCTGGTCTCGGCGGCGAAGCGAGCGGTGCGCGTCGCGGCGTTCAGCGTGACGCGGGCCGGGGCTCAGCCGTCCTACCCGACCGCCGCCGACCTGGGGGAATGATCTTCCGGGCGCTCGTGTTGCAGGTCACATGGGTGACTCGTTCGACTCGGCCTGGTGGCGCGGCTACGCGGCTCAGCTGCGGGCGATCGCGGACGCGCGCCGTCCGGACCGGCTCGCGATCATGCCGCTCGACGAAACCCTCAAGGCGCTGGGCAAGCAGACCGAGCTGGACGAAGGCGTCTACGACGTGCCGGTGGAGGGCATCGTCGGCACGGTCGCCCGCGCCGGCGACTTCGACCGCGAGTTCCGGCCGCGCAACCGCGCCCTGCGCGACCGCTGGGAACACCTGACGCGGACGTCGGCGGACCTCCCGCCGGTGCGGCTCGTGCGGCTCTCCGACATGTTCTTCGTCGAGGACGGCCACCACCGCGTCGGCATCGCCCGCGCCCGCGGCGCCCGGACCGTCCGCGCGCGGGTCCGCTGGATCAGCACGGTCGCCTGCGCGCTGCGCTGCCTGACGCTCGCCGACCTGCCCTCGAAGACCGCCGAGCGGATGTTCCTCGAGCGCGTCCCGCTGCCCGACGACGTCCGGCTCGGGCTGTGGCTCGACGACCCGGCCGACTGGTTCCGGCTCGCCGACTCGGCCGAGGCCTGGGGTTTCCGCCGTATGCTGGCCGGACGGCCCGTCCGCAGCCGCGACGAATTGGCCGACTCCTGGTGGCACGAGGAGGTCCGGCCGGTGCTCGAGCAGGTACGGCAACGCGGTTTGTGCCCGCCACCACGAGATATCCAGGCCTACCTGAGCTATGGTCTAGACCATGTCTGAGTCTGCCGCCGCCGCGTCCGCGCCTGCTGCCCCCGCGGGGTCCCTGTCCGGGGTCGCCGTCAGCCCTGGCCGCGCCAGTGGTCCCGTCGTCCGGGTCGCGGAGCCGCTCGGTGAGCCCGCCGCCACCCCCGCCCCGGCCGATCCGGCCGCCGAGGCCGCGCGGATCGCCCCCGCGGCCGCGACCGTCGCCGGCCGGCTGGAGAAGCAGGCCGAGACCGCCACCGGCGAGGCCGCGACGATCCTCATCACCACCGCGGCGATGGCGGCGGACCCGGCACTGGCGTCCCAGGCCGAAACGCTGGTCAAGACGCAGGGGCTGCCCGCCGCGCGCGCCGTCTACCAGGCCGCCGAGGGCTTCGCCGAAGCGCTGGCCGCGGCCGGCGGGTACATGGCCGAGCGCGTCCGCGACGTCCGCGACGTCCGCGACCGGCTGATCGCGGAGCTGCTCGGCATCGCGCCGCCGGGGGTGCCCGAGCTGGCGTCGCCGAGCGTGCTGGTCGCCCGCGACCTCGCCCCGGCCGACACCGCCGGCCTCGACCCGGCGAAGGTGCTCGCCCTGGTCACCGAGGAAGGCGGCCCCACCAGCCACACCGCGATCCTGGCGCGGGCGCTGGGCATCCCGGCCGTCGTGGCGGTGCGCGGGCTCCTGGCCTTGGACGCGCAAGCGCTTGCGGTCGACGGCGACACGGGCACCGTCGAGGTCGCGGACCCCGCGGCCCCGGTCGTCACGGCAACGGTGGCCCAGCTCGCGGAGTGGAACGGCACGGGAGCGACGGCCGACGGCCACCGCGTGAAGGTCTACGGCAACGTCGGCTCCCCGGCCGACGCCCAGGCCGCGGCGGACGCGGGCGCCGAAGGGGTCGGCCTCTTCCGCACCGAGTTCTGCTACCTGGACGCCGCGGACGAGCCGTCGGTGGCCGACCAGCGGGCGGCGTACACGGCGGTGCTTTCGCCGTTCCGCGGCAAGCCGGTGATCGTGCGGACGCTGGACGCGGGCGCCGACAAGCCCTTGGCGTTTCTGTCCCCGGAAGCCGAGCCGAACCCGGCGCTGGGCGTGCGGGGCCTGCGCGTGGCGTTCGACCGTCCCGAGGTGCTCGACCGCCAGCTCGAGGCCATCGCCGGCGCGGCTGAGGACTCGGGTGCCGAAGTCTCGGTGATGGCCCCGATGGTGGCAACGGTCGAGGAAGCGGCCTGGTTCGCAACGCGGGTACGCGCGGCGGGCATCGCCCGCGCGGGCGTGATGATCGAGATCCCGGCGGCGGCGTTGAGCGCCCGCGAGATCCTCGAAGCGGTGGACTTCGTCTCGGTGGGCACGAACGATCTGGCCCAGTACACGTTCGCGGCTGACCGTCAGCTGGGCGCGGTGGCCAAGCTGAACGACCCGTGGCAGCCAGGACTGTTGCGCCTGCTCAAGCTGATCGGCGACGCAGCCAAGGCAACAGGCAAGCCGGCCGGCGTCTGCGGCGAAGCGGCGGCCGACCCGAGGCTCGCGCTGGTCCTGGCGGGCTTGGGTCTGACGAGCTTGTCGATGAACGCCCCGGCCATCCGAGCGGTGGGAGCCAGCCTGGCGGCGGCAACGCTCGCAGAGTGCGAGGCCGTGGCGGAGGCAGCCCTGGCAACGACAGACCCGGCATCCGCCCGCGCGGCGGCCCGCTCATAAGCAACCGACGCCGACGCCCGACGCCGACCTGGCCGCCCTATCCGCGGCCAGGTCGGCTCGGCGGTGTCGCTCCCAGGTCGCCTGCTGCGCCCGACCGCGTTGGTTCGCCCGGCCAGACCTGCCGTCCGGCCGCGCCGCGCTCAGCCCCCCGCCCGGTCCGGCGTGCCGCCCCGCCCGGCCAGCAGCCCCGGCCTGACCTGCCGATTCGTCCGACCTGCCGCCGCCCAACTCGCCCGAACCGACCCGGCGCGCTCGTTTCGCCCCAGCGCGAATCATCCCCACCCGCAGGGGCGCCCCCCCACTTTCAGTCTATCGGTCATCACCGACAGTGCCGACCTGTGCGAGTCTGGATCGGCGTGGTTGTCCACATTGATCGAGGGGTGTGGGCAACCCGCCTCTAACTTGCGAAGGCGTCCCGAAATCTCCCCGCGAAATTTCCGGCTCGTTGTCGATCCCGCCCCTACCCACTCGACGAAGAGGTGAAAAGCGAAGCACCTCGAGCCGAGAGGACCTCACCATGACCGCCACCATCGCCGCCCCGGCCGAAGCCGGCGAAGCCGGAGCCGGCAAGGCCGGAGCCCCGGCCGAAACCAGGGCCGGGCGTCGGGAGTGGATCGGGCTGGCCGTCCTGGCCCTTCCCACCCTGCTCGTCTCGCTGGACGTCTTCGTCCTCGTCCTCGCGCTCCCGAAGATCGCCGCCGGGTTGCACGCCGATGGGACTCAGCAGCTCTGGATCATGGATACCTACGGCTTCATGGTGGCCGGGTTCATGGTCACCATGGGGACCCTCGGCGACCGGATCGGGCGGCGGAAGCTGCTGCTCGTCGGGGCCGCCGCCTTCGGGCTCGCCTCCGTCGGGGCCGCCTTCGCCACCAGTGCCGGGATGCTCATCGCCGCCCGGGCCGTGCTCGGGATCTCCGGGGCCACCCTCGGCCCCTCCACCCTCTCCCTGATCGGGACCCTCTTCAAGAACCCGCGGCAGCGCGCTCAGGCCATCGGGATCTGGGCCGGCTGCTTCACCGTCGGCGCCATCATCGGACCGGTGGTCGGCGGGCTGCTGCTCGAACACTTCTGGTGGGGCTCGGTCTTCCTGCTCGGCGTCCCCGCCATGGTCCTGCTCCTCGTCATCGGCCCGAAGCTGCTGCCCGAATACCGCGACGAGCAGGCCGGCCGGCTCGACCTCCCCAGCGTCTTCCTCTCGCTCGCCGCCATCCTGCCCGCCGTCTACGGCGTCAAAGAGCTCGCCCGCGACGGCCTCCGCCCGGTTCCGGCCGCCGCCCTCCTCGCTGGCCTGGCTGTCGGGTACGTCTTCTACAAGCGGCAGCGTGCCCTGAAGGACCCGCTCGTCGACTTCAGCCTCTTCACTGCGAAGGCCTTCCGGACCACGCTCGGCGGGATGCTGCTGTTCAGCATGCTCGGCGGCACCACCATGCTCTTCACCGCGCAGTTCCTGCAGGTCGCGCAGCACCTCTCGCCGGTCGGGGCCGCGCTCGGGCTGCTGCCCGGGATGGCCGCCTCCACCGTCAGCTTCCTCGCCGCGCCGCACCTCGCGCGCCGGATCAAGACGAACGTTCTGATCGCCGGTGGGGTCGCCCTCGCCGCGGCCGGCATGGCCATCCTCGCTCTCGCCGATCCCGCGGCCGGGCCGGGGTGGCCCGCGCTCGGGTTCGCCGTGACGTCGCTGGGCGTCGGGCCGATGGTGGCGCTCGGTACCGACCTGGTCGTCGGCTCGGTTCCGGAGCGCAAGGCCGGCGCGGCCGCGTCGCTGGCGCAGACAGTCAACGAGTTCGGCTACGCCATCGGCATCGCGACCGTCGGGACCCTCGGCAACGCCGTCGTCCGCGCGCACGGCTTCGCCGCCGGCCTGCACGTCGTCGCCGGGCTCGCCGCCGTCGCCTTCGCCGCCCTCGTCTGGTTCGTGGCGCGGAACCTGCGGGCCGCCTGAACAAAGCGAAGGCCTCCCCACCCGATGCCTGGGTGGGGAGGCCTCCTTGACGCCGGGGGCAGAGGGGCCCCGGCTAGCCGAAGAGGCCGCGCCGCGGGTGGCGGACGACCAGCGAACCGCCGTGGACGCGGCCGCTCAGCACGTAGCGCGGGTTGCCCATCCGGCCGTTGCTGCGCGTCTTGTCCTCCATTGAGCCGAACTTGACGTCGCCGATCGCGTTGAGGTCCACCGCCGCGTGCTCCGGGATGATGATCTCGACCGAGCCCCACTTGGCGTCCAGCTCGATGTGCACCACCGGCGACTGGACCTGGGCCTCGGTGAAGTCCAGCTTCGTCGAGCCGTACTTGTTGCGCACCACCAGCTGGGACGGCACCACCCACGGCCCGCCGCGGTGCAGCGACGAGTACTTCGCGTTCAGCTCGACGCGCTGCCCGCTCGGGAAGCCGCTGTAGCCGGCCGGAGCCGCGTACGCCGGAGCGGCGGCCAGGGCCGCGGCCGGGTGGTAGAGACCCGCGAGGTCGGCCAGCACCGCGTTCAGCTCGCCGCGCGTTCGCGACGCCAGCGCGCGGTCGGTGCGCTCGGTGAACTCGTCGAGGTCGATCATCCCGCGGCCGATCGCCTTCTGCAGCACGCCGACGACGTGCTCGCGCTCGTCGTCCGACACCCGGAGGTCGCGCTCGCTCAACGGCTTCGTTTCGGTCACCGGTTCCGCCGCCGCGGTCTCTTCCTCGCCCATGTCCACGATGGTAGAACTGGATTTCTCCAGGGAGATCGGGGGAAAACCCTGAACGGACCCGTAGTCCGCGCCACCGCCGCCGTCGTGGCCGCCGTCCTGCTGGCCGGGTGCACCAACGCCGCGCCACCGCCGCCGCCACCACCTCCGGGGCCGCTGACGGAACTCTCCGGCATCCAGGCGACCGGTGGCATCGGCGTCACCGCGCTGCTGCCGACCGTCGCACCCACTCTGTTCGACGCCGACCGCGGGCCCGTGGCCACCGCGCCCGGTTACCCCGGCGGTGACGTCCAGCTGGACGTCGTGCGGGTCGGGAAGCACGTCGTCCTGACGGTCCGTCCGCGGTACCCCAAGGACGCCGAGCCCTTCGAAATCCTCGAGTACACCGGGCCGTCGAGCCCGCCGCGGTCCCTCGGCCGCGCGTGGTCGGCGGGTCCGGACGCCGGCGGCGAAGGCGTGTGGCTGATCCGGCAGGACGCACCCGACGACTGCCGGCTCCAGCACCTCTCGTTCGACGGCGGCGAGCTCGGTCGCGGCCAGCCCGCCAGCTGCCGCACCCAGGTGCGGACCGAAACCCTGCACGGCCTGCTGATCACCATCAACGCCGACGCCGCCGAGTCGACCGACGCCCTGATCGAACCGGCGACCGGCCGCACGATCCGGCAGGCGCCGCGCATCCTCGGCGCCGCCGGCGACTGGCTGCTGCTCGACGGCCTGACCGAGCTGACCCTCGTCGACCTGCGGGACAACAGCAGCAAGAAGCTCAGCCGGCCGTCGATCGGCGCGGCACCCACCGTGGTGCCCTCGCGCGAAGGAGCGATCTGGGCCGTCGACTTCGCGAACCCCGCCTACCGCGCCACCAGCACGCAGACGCGGGACATCTGGCTGCTGCGCCCGGACGGGCCGACCTGGGACCACGCCCCCGGCATGCCGTTCGTCACCGAGCACCTCAAGCGCGGCGGCGGCTTCGGCTGGTCGCCGGCCGGGGACCTGGTGCTCGCCGACCGCGTCCTCGCCGCCTGGCACCCCGGCGAACCGCAGTGGCGGCTGAGCCGGGCCGCGTTGCCCGCCGGCACCTGGTCGGGGTTCGCGGTCCTGCCCTGAGCGTCACTCCCCGTCGAGGCCGTGCTCGATCGCGTACCGCGCCAGCTCGACGCGGTTGTGCAGCTGCAGCTTCCGCAGCGTCGACTGCACGTGGTTCTCCACCGTCCGGTGCGACAGCACGAGCCGCTCGGCGATCTGCCGCGCGGTCAGCCCCTTCGCGACCAGGCGCAGGACGTCGGTTTCACGCTCGGTCAGCCGCGGCGGCTCGGCGCCCTCCGCCGGCGCGTCGGCCATCCGCCGGTACTCACCGAGCACCAGCCCGGCCAGCCCCGCGGTGAACACCGGGTCGCCGGCCGCGGTCCGGTGGACGGCGTCGACCAGCTCCACCGCGGACGCCGACTTCACCAGGTAGCCGGACGCGCCCGCCTTCACCGCCTCCAGCACGTCCTTGTGCTCGCCGCTCGCCGAGAGCACCAGCACCTTCGTCGACGGCAGCGCCGCGGTGATCTCGCGGGTGGCGTCCACCCCCGACGTGCTGCCCAGGTTCAGGTCCATGAGGACGACGTCCGGCTGCACGGTCCGGGCGATCCGCAGCGCCGCCTCGGCGTCCGGCGCGGTCGCCCGGACGTCGAAGCCGTGTTCGGACAGGTCGCGGGCCACCCCGTCGCGCCAGATCGGGTGGTCGTCGACCACCATCACGGAGATCCGCGGTTCGTCGCTCATCTCGCACCCCTCGTGCTCGGCACCCTGACCTCCCACTCCGTGCCCCGGCCGGGCCCGGTGTCGAGGGTCGCGCTCCCCCCGAGATCGCGGACCCGCCCCCGGATGGATTCCACCACGCCGAGGTGCCCGTCCGCGGCCGCTTGCTCGAGAACGCCGTCCGGTATGCCCGGTCCGTCGTCGCGGATGCTCACCACGACCTCGTCGCCGAGGTCCTCCAGAAGCACCCAGGCGTGCGCGTCCGGGCCCGCGTGCTTCTCCACGTTCGACAGGGCTTCGCGGGTCACGGCGACCAGTTCGCCGGTGACGTGCGCCGGCAGCTCGACGTCGTCGGCCGGAGCGGAGACCTGCACCGACGACGTCGCCAGCACCTGCAACGCGGCCCGCAGGCTCATCGTGCCGCTGTCGGTGAGCTGCACCGGCTCGGTCGTCACCAGCGACCGCAGCGCGATCTCCTGCTCGCCGGCGAGCCGGGCCAGCTCCGCCGCTTCGCCGCCGACCTCGTTGCCGCGCTTGCGGACCCGGGCGAGCACCTGCAGCACGCTGTCGTGGATCGACCGCGCCAGCCGCTCTCGCTCGGCCGTCGCCGCTTCCTTCCGCAACGCCTGCTCCAGCCGCGCCGCCGACCGGCGGGCCATCGTCGAAGCCATGCCGACCAGCAGGCCGGCGGCCGCGAGCAGGACGCCGTCGCGGGCGACGTCGAGGTCGAACTTCTCCCGCGCCAGCGCGGTCGCCACGCCGACCACCAGCCCGGCGAGCACCCCGCCGGCCGCGCCGAACCGGGCGCCCGCGGCGACCGGCGGCACGGCCGCCCACACCGTGGTGATGAGCGGGACGTTGAGCGCGAACTGCGCGTCGCTGAGCACCCACGGCGAGCTCAGCAGCAGCCCGGTGGTGAACACGAGGTCGAAGACGACCAGCGCCGGCGGCCGCGTCCGCTCGCGCAGGTAGAGGAAGCTGCTGACGACCGACCACACGGCCATCACGCCGAGGATCGTCCACGCCAGCCACTCGCGCCGGTACTCACCGCTCTGGACGATCACGGTGCCGCAGGCGAACGCCCAGGTGAGGAAGCGGAAGGCGAGCACGCCCCGCCACATGGGCGTGACGGGGTCGGGCGTCCGCCGGACGGTCACGGCTTTTCGTCGCGCTTCGGCGGCTCCGCCGTGGAGGAGTCCGCTTCGGCCTCACCGACCGTCGCGATCTCGGCCTTCGGCGACCCGGGCTCGGCGTCGTTCGGCTGGGCGGCCTGGTCCTTGAGGACGTTCACCTCGGCCGGATCCGGGTCGGTCTCGTGCAGCAGCGACCGCACCCCGGCGTTCAGCACGGCCAGCAGCGGCACGGCCAGCAGCGCGCCGGCGATCCCACCCGCGACCAGGCCCGCGGTGATGGCCAGGACGACGGCGAGCGGGTGCAGCTTCACCGCCCGCCCGAGCAGCAGCGGCTGCAGGATGTGGCTTTCCAGCTGCATCACGCCGATCACGATGGCCAGCACGATCACCGCGCCGATGAAGCCGTTCGTGACCAGCGCGATCAGCACGGCGACCCCGCCGGTGATCACCGCGCCGATGATCGGGATGAACGCGCCGATGAACACCAGTGTCGCCAGCGGGATCACCAGCGGCACGCCCATGATCCACAGCCCGACGCCGATGCCGACGGCGTCCACCACGGCCACCGCGGCCGTCGCCCGCACGTAGCTGACCAGCGACGCGAACCCGCGGCGCCCCGCGACGTCGACGCGGTTGCGGACCCGGCCGGGCACCGCGCGGACCAGGAACGACCAGATCCCCTCGCCGCCGCTGAGGAAGAAGATCGTGATGAACAGCGTCAGCAGGAAGCCGGTGAGGATTTCGCCGACGGTGCTCGCCGTGGTCAGCGCGGTCGTCGTGATGGACGCCTGGTTGTTCTGGATGAACCCGATCGCCTGGTTGATGAAGTCCTGGATCTGTTCCTGTCGCAGGTGCGGCGGGCCGTTGAGCAGCCAGTTCTTGATCTGGTCGAGGCTCGCGTTCACCTGCTGCTGCAGCTGCGGCAGACCGGAGGAGAACTGCGTGACGACGAACGTCAGCAGCCCGCCCAGCACGGCCAGCCCGGCGATCAGCACGATGGCCGTCGCCAGCCCGCGGGGGAACCGGACCGCCACCAGCTTCTGCACCGCTGGTGCGAGGAGCGCGGACACCAGCAGGGCGATGGACAGCGGGATGACGACCACCGAGAGGTAGCCGATCACCCAGACCACGGCGTACAGGGCGGCGACCACCACGATGAACCGCCACGCGAGCGCGGCGCTGATGCGCAGCCCGCGGGGGATCAGCCCGGTGACGTCCTCGTGCTGCGGCAGGAACGGGTCTTCGCGTCGCGCGTGGGTCACCGGCTCACCGTAGCGGCTGGACCGCTCGATTCGGCCGCTTTCCCGCGGCCGCGTCCGACACGCGTGACGGCCAGCGATGATCACCGAACGTCAGATCGGGTTGCACGATGTGTCTTTCACACGATGGGGGCATCAAGCCGTGTCAAGGGTGCGCGTCGCCGAGTCGATTTGATTAGGTCGCTTTCGCAACGGCCGGATCACGAACCCAGCACGAGGAGAAGACGAGTGGCAAACACCGCGACAAACGAGGGGCAGGGCGCGAAGCGCGTCGGCCGTCTCGTGTCGCGTGCGCTGCTCGTGCTCGGTGGCGCGATGGCGGGCACCGCCGCCGCGTGGTTCGTCTCCGACGCCGCTGCCTCCGCCGACACCGTTCAGGTGGGCACCGCCTCCGTCACCCCGGTCACCGACGCCACGACGGCCGGGATCGGCGACGCGAGCCGCGGTACCGGGCACTTCGCGGGCGAGGTCGCCGGCGGGGTCGCCGAGGTCGCCTGCCACCAGGACGCGACGACGTGGAGCGAGCCGCAGGCCCCGCGCTGCGGCCGCACCGACGCCGGCACGGTCGGGCACGAGGTCTCCGAGACGGTCGGCACCTCGGTCACCGACCTCGCCGACGACGCGGTGGTGACCCCGGCCCAGCGCACCCTCGGCGCGTTCGAGCACATCGCGCGCAAGCCGGAGGACACCCGCCAGGTCATCGAGCAGTCCATCGCCCCCGCGCCGGCCACCGAGTTCGGCCGCCAGGTGTGGCAGCTGCTCGACCCGGCCGGCCACGGCGACCTGGTCCCGCTCCCCGTTCTCCCGGGCGTCGCCCCGGTCGAGGACGAGCCGGCGACCGGCGCCGGCCAGGTGGCGGGTACGCCCGCCGTCTCGACCGTCGAACTTCCCGCCGCACTGCGAGCCGCGCTCGCGACGACGGCGGGCATGCAGCAGGACGGCACCGGTGCCGCGGGTCACTCCCGTGACGGGCACCGTGATCTGCCGTCGCCGCTGACTCCGGCGCAGCTTCCGATCGCGCCGGCCGTCCCCACCGCCCCGGGCGGCCCCACGGCCCCCGGTGGACACCTCGACGGCTTCAACTTCGGCGTCCCCTTCTGGACGACCGACGCCGTCGACTCCGCCGTCGCGGCGATGAGCCGCGCCGGCCTGCGCCACTCGCTGCGCACCCCGGGCGAACAGCCCGGCGTCACTCCTGACTGAACACCTCCCTTCACGGGTCGCTGACGCACCCACGTCCGTCCTTCTCTGACGGCTTGGCGTCCGCGCAATACCCGTGAGCCGGCGGTGCGCGCTTTTCAGAAACACTGTCGCGCCCGCAGAAAGTTCCACCCCCCCTCGGTGCGCTCGAGCGCACCCTCATGAACCCGCAAGGGAACCCGAAATAAAGGAGAAAAACCCCATGCAGACGTGGGCAAAGCGCGGACTCCAGACCGCATTTGTCACGGGTGGGTTGCTGATGCTGGGCACCGGCATCGCCTCGGCTGACGAGAACGTCAACCCTGACACCCCTGCCTCACCGCTCGACCTGAACGTCACGGCTCCGATCCAGGAGTCCAACAACGCGGTCGGCACCCCCTTCGGCCAGCTGGACCTGCCCGCCGGGCAGACGGAGCTGAGCACCAAGCCGGCCACCGGTGCGGCGAACGACGCTGCCAAGCAGCTCGACGAGACCAGCCCGATCAGCGAGAGCACCCTCGGCGGCAGCTTCTCGCGGGCCGGTGGCGGCGGCGGTTTCACCCCGAGCCACAACAACCTCAAGGGCAACAAGGTCACCGGCGACCTGGTCGTCCCGATCCAGATCGTCGACAACGCGATCGGCGTCATCGGCGACGCGCACGTCGTCGGCGGCAACCACTCGCAGACCTGGACGCACGACCAGGACGTCAAGACGACCGGCCAGGACTCCAGCCTCGCGGGCAACGCCGTCGTCCTCGACTGGGCGCTCCCCGTCCAGATCGCCGGCAACGGCGGCGGGGTCGCCGGCGGCACCGGCCGGGTGACCGGTGGATCGGCCAGCCAGAGCACCACCGAGACCGGGGACGTCGACACCACCGGCGACGGCTCCGCGCTCTCCGGCAACGTGGTGGCGGGCCAGTTCGCCACCCCGGTCCAGGTGACCGGCAACGCCGCTTCGTTCCTGCTCGGCAACGGGCAGAGCCACGGCTACTCCGCCGACACCGTCGCCACCTCCGGCGGCTCGCTGCTGAGCTCCGGCGACCAGGCCTCCGGGTCGGGCAACGTGATCGGCGCGCCGATCGCCCTGCCGGTCAAGTTCAACTGCAACTCCGGTGCGGTGTGGGGCTCGCTGTCGAACTCCGACGGCTGCAACACCTCCGCCGACGCCACGGCCGGGGCCACCCGCAAGGGCAGCCTGGGCATCCCGACCTACCTCGAGACCAGCGGCGACGACTCGTTCCTGTCGGGCAACGGCGGGGCGGCCTCGCTCTCCCCGATCGCGAACGTCGCGGGTGTCGCGGGCTCGTGGATCGGCAACGCCTCGGCGGGCATCCCCTGCGCCGGCAGTTCCTCCAGCACTGCCGACTCGGGTGGCTTCGTCAAGACCACCGGTGACAACTCGAGCGGGTCGGGCAACGTCCTCAACCCGTCGATCGCGCTGCCGGTCGAGGCCTTCGGCATCGGTGGCACCTACATCGGCCAGGCGAACGCGGTCCACGACAACACGACCGACGCCAACGCCGGCAACGGCAGCTACACCAAGGGCAACGACGCCTTCCTCGGCGGCAACATCGTCAACACCCAGGCCGCGGGCGCGCCCGAGGTCTTCGGCATCGGCGGCAGCCACATCGGCAACGCCACCGGCAAGGCGACCGAGGACAAGACGGTCACCGCCGGGGCGTACGACGGCACGCAGGGCGCCAACTCCTCCGGGTCGGGCAACATCGTCCAGGTGCCGGTGGGCCTGCCCGCCGAGGTCTTCGGCATCGGTGGCTCGTTCATCGGCCAGGGCTCCGGCGCGGCCGACGAGACCAAGGTCGTCTCCGGCGGCGGCGGTGGCAGCACCGTCGACGACGGCGGCTTCCTGAGCTCCAACCTGGGCACCGTCCCGGTGTCCACCCCGGTGCAGGCCGCCAACATCGGTGGCGCCTTCATCGGCCAGGGCCACGGCAAGGGCTCGACCGACACGACGTCCAACGCGGGCGGCGACGTCAAGGCCCACGGCCCGGCGGGCGCCGGCGCGGGCAACATCATCGAGGCCCCGGTCGCGCTGCCCGTGCAGGCGATGGGCGTCGGTGGCGCGCTCGGCGGCATCGGCACCGGTGAGAACGACAACATCACCGACGCGACGGCGGGCGGCGACGCCGTGACCGACGGCCGCGACGGTGCGCTGACCGGCAACATCGTGAAGGCCCCGATCGCGGGCGCCGGCTCGGTCTTCGGCGACGGGATCGCCGGGGGTGCGCTCGGCACCGGTGTGGGCACCAACGACGTCAGCTCGGTGGCCGGCGGCGACGCCACCACCAGCGGCGACCGCGGCAGCGTGGCCGGCAACATCGTCGGCGTCGACCCGCTGGCGGTGGCGCAGGTCTTCGGTGACGCCGTCAGCGTGGCGGGTGTCGCCAAGGGCGCCGGCATCAACATGACGGACGTCGGGAACGCGGGCGACGACACCACCTCCGGTGTCGAAGGCGCGATCTCCGGCAACATCCTCGACCTGCCGGTGACCGCGATCGCGCAGCTGTTCGGCGACGCGGTGACCGTGGGCGGCGTGGCGCACGCCGTCGGCGAGAACACGCTGACCACGCACAACGGTGGCAAGGCCGTCACCGCGGGCGACCAGTCCGCGCTGTCGGGCCTCAACGCCTACCACGCGTTCGCGCTCCCGGTGCAGATCTTCGGCGTGCCGCTGGAGCTGCTCGGGGTCGCCACCGCGCACGCGACGGACATGACCAGCATCGACGACGAGGCCGCGGACCCCATCGCGTTCCCGGCCGAGGGTTCGGAGCTGGCGGCCGACGAGCTGCCCTCGCTGGCCGCGCTCCGCAGCGGCCTGCCGACCCAGGGTGGTCTGCCCACCCAGGGTGGTCTGCCGTCGGTGGACGGGCTGTCCGGCAATCTGCCGGTCGCCGGCCTGCTCGGCGGGCTGCCGTCGGTGGACGGGCTGACCGGCCTGCTTCAGACCAGCAACCTGTCCACCGAGGGCCTGCCCACCCAGGGGCTGCCCATGCGCGGGCTGCCGATGGTGACCGGGCTGGCCTCCAACCTGCCGACCGCCGGGCTGCCCACCCAGGGCCTGCCCGCGCTGCCGGTGGCGGCTCCGCTGGCCACCAAGCGCGCCGACGTGCCGCAGGTGAGCAGCCCGCTGTCGGCTGTCTCGGGCCTGGGGCACCTGCCGGCCCCGGCGCTGCCGAAGCCGGCGCTGCCCACCGCCTCGGCGCTGCCGGTGAACGGCCTCGCGTCGCTGGGCACCCTCGGGGGCCACGGCACCGAGCGTGCCGACGTCCCGGCCGCGGGCCTGCCCGTCGCGGTGCCGGCCCTGCCGGCCCTGGGTGGCGTTCCGGCGCTGCCGAAGCCGGCCCTGCCGGCGCTGCCCACCGCGCTGCCCGCGGTGAACGGCCTGTCGTCGCTGGGCTCGCTCGGGGGCCACGGCACCGAGCGTGCGGACGTGCCGGCCACCGGCCTGCCCGTCGCGGCTCCGGCGCTGCCGCTGGAGGTGCCGGCCGCCCTGCCGACGGCGCTGCCCGCCGCCCCGGCCGTGCCGGTGAACGCCAAGCTGCCGGTGCTGGACAGCACCCCGCAGGTGCCGGCGATGTCGGGCCTGGACTCCACCGGCTTCCTCGCGAAGCTGCTGGGCCTGGTCAAGCGCAAGTAGTGCGGTGAAGCCGGCGGGTTCGCACCGAACCCGCCGGCCCACGATCCCCGCGATCACGCCGCCAGGCGCTCCACCGCGCCGCGAGGGCGACCTCGCACGGAGCGCTCCGGCGACGGACCGCGGATGCGGGCCTCCCGCGAACACCGAATAGCGCTCCTTCCCTGGAGACGACGAGCCCCAGGAGCCACTCGGCTCCTGGGGCTCGCTCGCGTCGTCGGGACGATCAGGAGAACTGGAGCGAACGCTTCGCCAGGCCGTGCCAGAAGCCGTCGATCACCGTGCGGCCGGAGCCCTCGTCCGAGGTGGCGCCGAGGGAGACGAACAGCGGCGCGAAGTGCTCGATCCGCGGGTGCGCGAGCGCCGCCGCCGGCGCCTGGTGCCGGAAGTCGAGCAGCTTGTCGACGTCACCGCTGCGCAGGACCTCGGCACCCCAGTGGTCGAACTCGGCCGACCACGCCGGCGGCGTCCCGTCGGTGGCGCGGGCCATGCCGCTCAGGTTGTGGGTGAAGAAGCCGCTGCCGATGATCAGGACGCCTTCGTCACGCAGCGGCGCGAGCTTGCGGCCGAGGTCGAACAGCTCCCGCGGGTCGAGCGAAGGCATCGAAACCTGCAGCACCGGGATGTCGGCGGCCGGGAACATCTCCACCAGCGGCACGTAGGCGCCGTGGTCGAGGCCGCGCTCCGGGGCGTCGTGCACCGGCGTCTCCGTCGAGTGGAGCAGCTTCCGGACCTTCGCCGCCAGCTCCGGCGCGCCCGGAGCCGCGTACTTCACCTGGTAGTAGCGCTCGGGGAAGCCCCAGAAGTCGTACACGAGCGGCACGGTCGTCGTCGCGCCGATGGTCAGCGGCGCTTCCTCCCAGTGCGCCGACACGATCAGGATCGCGCGGGGCCGCGGCAGGTCCGCCGACCAGGTGGCGAGCTGGCGGGTCCACGTGGTGTCGTCGGCGAGCGGCGGCGCTCCGTGGCTGAGGTAGAGGACCGGGGTGCGGGTCATCGACGGCTCCAGTGATTGAAAGTTCAACTACTAGAGTACCTGACACCGGTGCGCCCCGGGATATTCCTCAGGCGGCTTCGAGGTTCGCGGCGCACCGCTCCAACGTCCGCAGCGTGGTGCGGTAGTCGTCGTCGCTGATGCCCGCCATGGATCGCGCGCGGAACTCCTTGATGTGCGCTTCGACCCGGGCGTGGGCCTCCCGGCCGTCGGCGGTCAAGGTGCCGTCCTCGGCGACCCAGCCGCGGGCGCGCAGGTCGGCCACCTTCGGGGTCATCGAGCCCTCGCCGGCCACGAACGGCGCCATGGCCGCGTCGACCTGCTCCGGCGTGCGGGCGCCGAGGGCGATCGTGTTGAGTACCTGCCAGTGCCGGCGGGTCAGCGACTCCGCGCCGAGGACCTGGGCCATGGAGGATTCGAGGAGCTCGTGGAGGTGGCGCAGCCACCAGCCGAGGGGTTTCATGAGTACTCCGATATGTCAATGAACAACTACATGTAAAAGTACATGTAGTTCGGAGGTGGGGCAACCATGACGGACGCCGTGGCCGACGTCGAGCGCGCGATGATCGCGATCCGCCGCAGCCAGCAGCGGCGGGCGCTGAGCCGGATCGGCAAGGCGAGAGGCCGCGGTGCGCACGACCCGGTGTTCGAGCTGCTCGACGTCGTCGAAGAACTCGCCGAGCGCGGGGAACCCGGCACGGTGACGGCCTTGAGCGCGGCGATGGGCGTCGACCAGCCGCGCGCCAGCCGGCTCGTGGCGCGCGCGGTCGAGCAGGGGCTGCTGCGCCGCGAAGCCGATCAGCGCGACGGACGGCGTGCGGTGCTCGTGCCGACCGAAGCCGGCCAAGCGCACCTCGAGGAGATGCACGCCTTCCGCCGCGGGGTGTTCGCCGAGGTCATGGCGGACTGGCCGGAGGAGGACCGCGAGACGTTCGGCCGGCTCCTCACGGCGTTCGTCCGCGGGTACAGCGCTCTCGGCTAGTCGTGCGAGAGGTCGACGAACCGGCTGTAGTGCAGCTGGTGCGCGACGGTGATCGTCGCCGTCGGCCCGGCGCGGTGCTTCGCGATGATCAGGTCCGCCTCACCCGCGCGCGGGTCGTCCCGCTCCCAGGCGTCCGGGCGGTTGACCAGGATGACGAGGTCGGCGTCCTGCTCCAGGGAGCCGGACTCACGCAGGTCGGACAGCATCGGGCGCTTGTCCGTGCGCTGTTCCGGACCACGGTTCAGCTGGCTGATCGCGATCACCGGGACCTCGATCTCCTTCGCCAGCAGCTTCATCTGCCGGGAGAACTCCGAGACTTCCTGCTGCCGCGACTCGACGCGCTTGCCGGACGTCATCAGCTGGAGGTAGTCGAGGACGACGAGCTTGAGGTCGTGCCGCTGCTTCAGCCGGCGGGCCTTCGCGCGGATCTCCATCATCGTCATGTTCGGCGAATCGTCGACGAACAGCGGCGCCTCGGAGACCTCGCTCATCCGCCGGGCCAGCCGCGTCCAGTCGTCGTCCGACATCTTGCCGCCGCGCATGTCGGCGAGGCGGATCTTGGCCTCGGCCGACAGCATGCGCATGACGATCTCGGTGCGGCTCATTTCCAGCGAGAAGATGACGCTGGTCAGGCCGTGCCGGATCGACGCCGAGCGCGCGAAGTCCAGGCCGAGGGTCGACTTGCCGACACCGGGGCGGGCCGCGACGATGATCATCTGCCCGGGGTGCAGGCCGTTGGTCAGCTCGTCGAAGTCGGCGAAGCCGGTCGGGATGCCCTGGGACTGGCCGCCGCGCGAGGCGATCGCGTCGATCTCGTCCATCGTCGGCTGCAGCAGTTCTTCCAGCGCGACGTAGTCCTCGCTGGTCCGCCGCTCGGTGACGTCGTAGATCGCGGCCTGCGCGCGGTCGACGACCTCGTCGATGTTCGCGCCGTCGCCCGCCGCCGCGCCGTAGCCGTACTGCACGATCCGGGTGCCCGCCTCGACGAGCCGGCGCAGCACCGCCTTCTCCGAGACGATTTCCGCGTAGTAGCCCGCGTTCGCCGCGGTCGGCACCGTCGCGATCAGCGTGTGCAGGTAGGGCGCGCCGCCGACGCGGCCCAGCTCCCCGCGCCGCTCCAGCTCGGCCGACACCGTGATCGGGTCGGCGGGCTCACCGCGGCCGTAGAGGTCGAGGATGCAGTCGTAGATCGCCTGGTGCGCCGGCTTGTAGAAGTCGTCGGGGCCGAGCGCCTCGATGACGTCGGCGACCGCGTCCTTCGACAGCAGCATGCCGCCGAGCACGGACTGCTCGGCCGGGATGTCCTGCGGCGGCTGGCGGTCGAAACCGCCGGGGCCGGGGTCGCTCGGCCCCGGGTCTTCCTCCGCATACATCGGACTGCGGTCGTCGGTCAGCGCCACCGCCCCGGACACCTCCTCGTCGTGTCGAACACCCGTTCGATTATGCCGGATCTTCGCTCTCGAAGCACGTGGCCGGTGCTCGTGCATCCGGCCGCCCGGACCTCGTCCCCCGATGATCGGCGACAACGCCGGCCGGCTGCCGCAGACACGCGGAGCACCACCGTGAGTACAGGCCCGAGCGGGCACGCTAGATCCCCCGGACGGCCGATGGCAATTCAGGGTGGGGACCCTTCTGTGGACAACCTGGGGATGAACGGGGGTAACCAATCACAGGTGCCGCGAGAGCTGTGGACAAGTTGGGGACAAGCGTGATCGGCTTTGGTGAATTCGCTGGTCAAGGGCTGTGTACAAGGTGTGGAGAACTTGCGGAAAACTCGTCCGGCGTGTCGCGGGAAGTCCGTTCTTCGGCGTGTCGTGGACCAGCTCGGACCCATTGAACCGGGCGACCTGTGGATGAAAATCACGGAGGGTAGACGCGTAACCCGGTGGGCTGAACCCCTCGTCACTCAGGCCGCGGTGAGCCGGCCCTGTGCGCTGCGTAACCGGTCGGCGAGAACGCGCTGGTCGGCCGGGGTGAAGGCGATCCGGTTCTCGCCGCGGCCCGGAACCTCCTCGGTCAGCCAGCGGCCTTCCGAGGTATCGATGTAGTTCACCGGACGTTCGATCCGGTGCCGCGCGCCGGTGCGGCTGCGGGCCGCGACGTAGAGGCTGCCGCTCCCCATCCGGCGCAACGCGAGGATCCGGCGGAGCTCCTCGACCTCCTGCGAGCCCTCGGCCGGGCGGTCGCTGCGGAGCACCGCGAATCCGCCGCCGTCGTCACCGCGGGCGGTCCCCTCGAGCTGGCTCTTCGGCACCGCGAGCGGGGTCCCGCGGCCCGGCGCCAGCTTCGGGATCTGGCCGAGGAAGTCGTCGAGCAGCTCGCCCGGACGCGAGGACGCCAGCACGACGACGTCCAGCTCTTCGTGCTTGGCCAGCACGAACGCTTCGCCGCCGGCGCTGCCCGCGAGCAGCCGGTAGCTCACCGGCTTGCCCTGGAACCCGCCGTCGATCCAGCCGTAGTACTCCAGCTGCGGCCGGGCGATCGCGGCGATCGTCGCGACGAACCCGGGGTGCATGCCGCGCGGGCCGAACAGCCCGGCCTTCGCGAGCTCGGCGTTGGTCCGCTCGTCCTCGGCGCGCTGGGCCTCGTCGCTGTACCAGGTCGGCGTCTCGGACAGCACCGTGTGCGGCTCGCCGCCCCGGCGCCGGATCAGGTTGATCAGGGTGCCGGTCGAGAGGGTGACCTGCCTGTCCAGCACCGCGCTTTCCCCCAGTGGATCGTTGGTGAACCCCGCATGAGCCGGGCGCGCCCATCTTGACACGCGCCCGGCGGCCCCGCGTGCGCTACTCGCCGATCACCGGCGGTGCGGTCAGCTCGTCGGTCCCGAAGATGTCGTTCGGGTCGTCGCCGAGCAGGTACTTCGACGTGCGTTCCTCGTCGCCGCCGCCCTGGCCCTTGGCGCCACCGGGGTGCATGCCGCCCATGCCACCCATTCCGGAGGCACCGGCGCGGCCGGCCGAGCCGCCGCCCAGCGCGCCGCCGGCACCCGCGCCACCCCGGCCGGCGCCGGCCGCGTCCCCGCCGCCGGGCATGGCCGCCCCGGTCGAGCCGCCGGGCCCGAAGCCCACGCCGCCCGGCCCGAAACCCCCACCGCCCGGCCCGAAGGCCCCTGCCGGGTCGCCGAGTCCGCCCGAACCGCCCGGCCCGAAGCCGCCGCCCGGGATGGCGAAGTCGCCCGCACCACCCGAGCCGCCGGGGCCGAACCCGCCGGCCCCGGGGATCTTCGGCGGGGTGAACCCCGACGAGTGCGTGCCGTCGGAGAAGTTCGGGGGCGTGTAGTTGCCCCCGCCGGGAAGCTGCGACGGGTCGAAGTTCCCGCCGGGCACCTTCGAGGGGTCGAAGTTCGGCGGCTTCGCCGGGTCGAAGCCCGGCACCTTGCCCGGGTCGAAGCCTCCGCCGGGGGTGCCCGGCTGGCCGGGGAAGGAGGGGACGCTGCCCGGCCCCGGCATGTTCACCCCGGGGACCGAGCCGGTGCCGTTGGGGTTCCCGCTGCCGTTGTCGCCGTTGTTGCCGCCGTCGTCGCCCGGCTTCTTCTTGCCGTCCTTGCCGCCGTCGACGTTGACGTTCTCCTGCTGGCCCTTCAGCGCGGCGTACGTCGGCATCTTCTGGCCGTTGTCGTTGCTCGCCTTGTAGTAGGTGTTGAAGGCGTCGACGTTGGCCTGGCCCTTGGCGTTGTAGTCGCGGATCGCCCGGTCGGTGTCGGTCGTCCACGGCGTCACCGCGTTGAGCAGGTTGTTCTTCGGTGGGTCCTTCGGCACCTGCTGCACCTGCGCGTGCACCGTGGTGAAGGCGTTGTGCTGCTCGCCGAGGTACTTGTCGGAGTCGGTGAGCTTGGTGCCGGAGTCCTCCATCCACACCCGCAGCGGGTGGGCGCCGGCCTGCTGCGCCGCGTCGGCGGCGCCGCCGGTCCAGGCCGCGTCCATCTCCTTGGCGAGTGCGTCGATCGTGCCGAGGCGTTCGGAGTAGGCGCCCTTCAGCCGGCTCGCCGCGGACTGCCCGCTTTCGATCGAACCGGCGCCCGGACCGGTGGTGATCTTCTCCCAGATGTCGTAGCAGTCGATCTTGCGGTCGCCCTGCACCGACGTGTGGTCGTCCGAATGCGTGGTCGCCATGTTGTAGGCGGCGAAGCCGCCCAGGAGCACCAGCTCCAGCATCTCAGCCTCCCAGGGTGCGGATCATCGATTCGCCGAACTTCATCGCCACGGAGCACGGGTCCGACGCCCCGGCGCCGTTGTCGTACTGGACCAGGATGTTGACCACGAGCTGGTCGGTGACCGCGACGAACAGGCCGCACTTGCCGTTCTTGCGGTCGTCCGCCGCGGCGGCGTAGACGCCCGGGTAGCCGTACGCCTGGGTCTCGCCCCAGTAGGCGTCGTTCGCCTTGGTGTCGTAGACGTCCTGCAGCCCGTTCTTGTTCGCCGTCACCGTGGTCACGTCGATCTGGTTGCCCGGGTCGGCGGCTTCCTGGAACGTGCAGCTCGGGCCGTTGCCCGTCGTTCGCGACTGGCCTTCGCCGAGGCCGAGCGAGGAGCGCCCGGACGCGTTCATCGTCGCGCAGGCGTCCGAGGTGATCGACGCGGTGTTCAACGGGCTCGGCACCCTCGGCGCGGTGTCGGCGGTGGACCGGGTGGTCTCGCTGCCCGATTGGGCCGTCGACGGCGCCGGGTTGGCGGTGCCGCGGGTCTTGCCGCCGCAGCCGGCGAGGGCGAGCACGGCGCAGGCCAGCGCGGGAACGGCGAGCAGTCGTCGGTTCACGTGGCCTGGTTCCCCTGCTTCGAAAGGTCGGTGTAGGCGGCCGACTCCTGGGTGGTGATCTTCTGCTTCGCGGCGGTCAGCGCCTCGATGTAGTTCTTGACGTATTCCTGCATCTTCTGGTTCTGCTCGAGGAACGCCTTGCCGGACGGGTTCGCGAGCTTCTCCCAGTCGCCGCTGGCGAACTCCTTGCCGGGCGCCTTCACGTTCGCCATCAGGTTGGCGTCGGCGTAGTCGCGCTTCAGGTCGGCCTGCAGGTCCTGCCACTTCTTGATGACGCCGTCGATCTTGTCGGCGTCGAACGTGAAGCCGCCGCCACCCCCGGCCGGCGCGGACATGTTGACCTCGTTAGCCATGCGATCCCATCCCCTTCGCGTCCTCGCCCATTCTCCTCCGACGCCGCCACGGTGTCCGAGGTTCCCCGGAAAGCGTGAAGGCGGGCCACCCGCCAGGGGTGACCCGCCTTCTCACGACGTACTGCCTTACTGCGCGACGGCCTTGACCTCGAGCTTCACGTCGACCTTGACGTCCGGGTGCAGCCGGGCGCCGACCGAGTGCTTGCCCACGGTCTTGATGTGGTCGCGCAGCTCGATGACGCGCTTGTCGAGCAGCGGGCCACCGGCCGCCTTGATCGCGTCGACGATCTCGCCGGCGGTGATCGAACCGAAGAGCTTCTTCGAGCCCTCGGCCGCCTTGCCGGTGAGCTGGATGGCGCCGAGGCCCTCCAGCGTCGCCTTGATCTCCTTGGCGTGGTCGAGGTCGCGGATGCGACGGCTCTCCTGCGCCCGCTGGATCGTGCGGACGTTCTTCTCCGCGCCCTTGGAGGCCGCGATCGCGTAGCCCCGCGGGAGCAGGTAGTTGCGCGCGTAGCCGTCCTTGACCTCGACGATGTCGCCGGGGCCGCCCAGGTTGGCCACGTCCGTGGTGAGGATGATCTTCGCCATGTCAGTGCCCTCCCTTAGCGCGCGGTCGAGGTGTAGGGCAGCAGCGCCATCTCGCGGGAGTTCTTGACCGCGATGGCGATGTCACGCTGGTGCTGGCTGCAGTTGCCGGTGACGCGACGGGCACGGATCTTGCCGCGGTCGGAGATGTACTTCCGCAGCAGGTTGGTGTCCTTGTAGTCGATCAGTTCCGGGCGGCCCTTCTTCTCGGCCTTGCAGAACACGCAGACCTTCTTCTTGGGCTTGCGAATGGGTGGCTTCGCCACTGTCTACTCCTGGTAATTCGGTGAGGCTTATTCAGCCGTCGCCCGGCGCAAGGGTTACGGCTGGTTGGAACGCTGCGGCCCGTAGCGCCGAGCTAACCAGAATAAGCCTCAAAATCTTTGGATGTGTACGAGATCAGAACGGGGGCTCGTCCGAGAAGCCGCCGCCGCCACCGCTGCTCGCGGCCGGGGCGGAACCCCACGGGTCGTCGGCCGGCATTCCGCCACCGCCGCCGCCGCGGTTCCCACCGCCGCCACCGCCGCCGCCGAAGTCACCGCCGCCACCGCGGCTGACCTTGTTGACCTTGGCCGTGGCGTAGCGCAGCGAGGGGCCGATTTCGTCGACCTCGAGCTCGACGACGGTCCGCTTCTCGCCTTCCTTCGTCTCGAACGACCGCTGCTTCAGGCGGCCCTGCACGACGACGCGGGCGCCGCGGGTCAGGGACTCGGCGACGTTCTCCGCCGCCTGCCGCCAGATGTTGCAGCGCAGGAACAGCGCCTCGCCGTCCTTCCACTCACCCGACTGCTTGTCGAGCGTGCGGGGCGTGGACGCGACGGTGAAGTTCGCGACCGCCGCACCGGACGGGGTGAAGCGCAGTTCCGGGTCGGACGTCAGGTTGCCGACCACCGTGATGACGGTGTCTCCAGCCATCGGGGTTCCCCTCGGGCTCAGGCCTTGGCGGCAGCGGGCTTGGCCGCGGCGCGCTTGACCTCGCGACGCATGACCTTGGTGCGGAGCACGGTCTCCTGCAGCGACAGCTGCCGGTCGAGCTCCTTGACCGCGTCGGCCGAGGAGTTCAGGTCCAGCAGGGCGTAGATGCCCTCGGCGTGCTTCTTGATCTCGTACGAAAGGCGGCGGCGGCCCCAGACGTCGACCTTCTCCACGGAACCGCCCGAAGTGCGGATCACGTTGAGGAAGTTGTCCAGCGTGGGGGCGACCGTGCGCTCGTCGAGCGTGGGGTCCAGGATGACCATTACCTCGTAATGGCGTGACACAACCACTCACCTCCTATGGGCTCGCGGCCACGGACTGTCCGTGGCAGGAGGGTTTGTCCAGGTAAGGCTACCTGGGGGCACCGACAGGGCCGGACGGCGGGGGTCAGGCGGCCCGGCGCAGCACCCAGGTCCGGACCAGCCCGGCGGTCACCCCGGCCAGCACGATCACCGCGATCAGCATCGGCAGCTGCACGTCGTTCGACGCGCCGTTCGAGGCCAGCGCCTGCGCGTTGCCGGCGTCGCGGACGTCCACGCCCTGGCCGCTCTGGTCGCCCTGGCCCGCCTGCGGGGCGGCGGCGTCACCGGGCAGAGTGCCGTTGGCCGGGTAGCGCACGCCGGGGGCGACGGCCGTGCCGGCGGTCGCCGTGGGGATGCCGCTGTAGTCGCGCATGGGGGCGCTGCCGCCCGTGCCGCCGGAGGTGCCCGGGTTCAGGTTGGCGAGGTTGCCGGAGGCGCCGCCCGGGGTGGTGTCGGCGCGGCCCTGCGTGGCGCCGGTGCCGCTGCCCTGCTGGGCCGGGGTGCTGGGGGCCACGTAGTTGGTGGCGAGCACGGTGAGGCCGCAGCCCTTGGCGACCGTGCTCTCCACGCTGTTCAGCGTCTTGTTCCAGTCGAGCCCGAGGCCCCACGTGCCGGAGTCGGCCAAGGCCGTCCGCACCGCCTTGCCGATCGCGGCACCACTCACCGCGCCGCCGGCGGCGTTCGGCACCTGGCCGACCGGGATCGAGTGGTTCTTGGCGATGGAATCGCCCGCCCAGCTGCCGATCGCCAGGGTCCCGGCGTTGTTCGCGCCGTTGGTGACGAGGGTCTTGACCGAGGCGCCGTCGATCGCCACCTGGTCGCCGATCTGCCCGGTGACCGAGCCCGTGCAGCTGGTGCTGACGAGGGTTGTCGCGGCGGAGGCCGTGCCCGTGGCGAGGAAGGCGCCGCCGGCCAGGAAAGCGGCGATGGCGGTGACGGTCAGGGGCTTCCGCACGAGCAGTCCTCCAGGGAAATCACGGGGGCGTCGTTCCACACGACATCAGGATGAACGACCGAGATACGTGAAAGATACTCGGCAGTTGGCTCAATTCACAGCGGCCATCCGGCGGAGCACCCAGGTGCGGACCAGGCCCGCGCTGACTCCGGAGAGTGCCAGAACCGCGATCAACAGGGGCAGATTCGACCCGTTCGTGAATCCATCCGACGCCGAGGGTAGCGCTTCCGCCTGGCCCGCGGTCTGGACGCCGGAATTGCCGTCCGACGCGCCGTCCGGACCGGTGAGGCCGTACTGCGGGGCGTAGCCGGGGATCTGGCTGCCGTACCGGATCGCCGGGGACGGCGAGAACAGCCCGGCCGTCGCGAACGGGATCCCGCTGTAGTCGCGCATCGGGGCGTAACCCGTGCCGAGGGTGAACGGGAAACCGCCGAACACCGGGGTGCTCGCGAAACCGGGCAGGAGCGGGCTGTTCGCATCCGGGATCGGCGTGGTGCCCGCCGGGGTGCCACCCTGCGGCGCGCCGCCGGTCCCGCCCTGGGCGGGCGGCTGCTGCGGGTTGCCGCCCGTGCCGCCGGGCTGCTGCGGCGCGGGCTGGCCGCCGCCGGTGAGCGAGCGGAGGCCCTGCTGGGTGCCGCCGGTCACGCCCTGGACACCCTGGTTGATCGCGCTGGCCGCGGGGGCGCCGACCACCGGCACCGGCGAGACGACGGTGTTCACCACGTTCACGGTGACGTTGCACAGCGTGCCGAGGACCGCGTTGATCGTCCCGGTCAGCACCTTCGTGGTTTCCGTGACCACACCGAGGTTGAGCGGAAGACCGAGCAGCGGCGTGGTGGCCTTGACCGTGTCGCCGGGCTTGGCGCTGACCGTGTCACCGCACTTGGCCGTGATCGTGTCCGCCGAGGCGGTGCCGGGCATCCCGAGCACGGCGGAACCCGCGAGGACGACCGCCGCCGCACCGACCGCTGTTGCCCTCCGTGTCCGATCCTGCATGCTCGCCGCCCCTGCTGTCGTCGCCTACTTCCCAGTACAACGACGCTAAGGCAGCCCGGTGACGCCCGCTCGCTCAAAAATGTCCGGCATTCGAGTGGAAGCGGCTGTCACCGTGCGTCAGGCGGGGCTGCGGCGGATCCAGGCCCGGACCAGCGCGGCCGCGACGATCGCCAGCGCCAGCACCGCGAGCAGCATCGGCAGCTTCGCCGGCGGGGTGACGCCGGGCAGGGCCTCCGCCGTTCCCGAATTCTGGGCGTCGACGGTCGGCGGGACCTGCCGGCCCGGGATGATCTGCGCGATCACCGGCGCCTGCACCAGGCTGCCCGGCAGCAGCGCGGCGTTGGTGTGGATGCCCGAGATGGCGTCACCCGGCAGGCCCGCGTTCCCCTGGCCGGTCACGATCGGGCCGGTGCTGCTGCCCGGCGGGTTCGGCCCCGGGCTCGGCGGCGTCGGGCCGGGAGGAGCGGGCGGGGCGGGCTGCGGCGGCTTCGGGCCCGGCGTCGGCGGCAGGGGCAACGGCGGCAGGGGCAGCGGCGGCAGCTGCGAGGCCACGCCCTGGGTCAGGCCGCCGACCGCGTTGACCGTGCCCTGCGCGGCCGGGCAGACGCCCTTCGCCGCCGCGTCGCCGACCAGCGGCACCTGGCCGAGGCCGAGCGCCTTCACCGTGTCGCCGAGGGGCAGCGTGAGCAGCGGTGCCGAGCCGTTCGTGTTCCGCGAACTCGAGTCGAGGCCCACGGTGAGCTGGTTCGGGGCGTTCAGCGGGGCGCCGGCGTCGAGCGTCAGGCCGGACGAACTCCCCTGCTGCAGCGTCGCCGCACAGCTCCCGCCGAGGGTGGGGTTGGTTTCGGCGACGGCAGGCGTCGCGAACGCGGCCGACGCCGCGAGAGTGAACCCCAGTGCGGTGATCCGGGCGACGCGCTTCCCCATCATGTCCCTCCGGCAATCGGACCAATCTGGATCACGGAACGCGCTCACGGTACTCCACGAGCGTGACCATCCGGGCCCACCGGCCCGAAACGGGATCCGGAGTAGCGTGCTCGGCATGCTGATTGGCGCCCATGTCCGTGACGACGACCCGTTGACCGCGGTCGCCGAGCGCAAAGCCGACGTCGTCCAGTTCTTCCTCTCCGACCCGCAGGGCTGGAAGGCCCCGAAGCCGCACCTGCACGGCGAGGCCATCGCGGCGGACCCGGTCGAGGTGTTCATCCACTCGCCGTACCTCATCAACGTGGCTTCGCTGAACAACCGGATCCGGATCCCGTCGCGCAAGAACGTCACGCAGCACGCGGACGGCGCGGCCGCGATCGGCGCGAAGGGCCTGATCGTGCACGGCGGGCACGTCGGCGCGAAGGACGACGCCGAGGCCGGCCTGGACAACTGGCGCAAGCTGTTCGAGCGGGAGCAGGAAAAGGGCGGCTTCAAGGTCCCGATCCTGATCGAGAACACCGCCGGCGGCGAGAACGCGATGACCCGCGACCTCGACGTGATCGCCCGGCTGTGGGACAAGGTCGGCGAGTTCGGCGCCGGGTTCTGCCTGGACACCTGCCACGCGTTCGCCGCGGGCTGGGACCTGGCCACCGCCGTGGAGAAGGTCAAGGCCATCACCGGCCGGATCGACCTGGTGCACCTCAACAACTCCCGCGACGAGTTCGGCTCGACCCGCGACCGGCACGCCAACGTCGTCGACGGCGACGGCACGATCGACCCCGAAGTGCTGGTCGCCGTGGCCCGCGAGGCCGGTGCCCCGGTCGTCGTCGAGACGCCGGCCGACGGTCAGGCCGCCGACATCGCCTACCTGCGGGAACAGCTCGGTTAGACGGTCACGGCCCGCCGGCGGCACCGGGTGGCGTTCGGGATGATCACGTCCCGCGCGCCGTCGAGGAAGCCGCCGGCCGGGTCGTCGTCGCCGTCCATTCGCACCAGGTCGGTCGCCGGGCGGTAGATCTCCCGGACCACCAGCACGCACAGCCCGGCGACGGCGAGGTCGCGGACCACGACCGTGCCCAGGAACCAGCCCTCGGGCAGGCCTTTGTGGTCGACGCCGAGGTAGTAGAACATCCGCGGTACCCAGACGACGGCGTCGATCAGCATCCAGCCGAGCAGCAGCCGCCAGCGCGGGATGGCCAGCACCGCCAGCGGCACGAGCCACAGCGAGTACTGCGGGCTCCACACCTTGTTCGTCAGCAGGAACGCGGCCACCACGAGGAACGCGAGCTGGCCGACGCGCGGCCGGCGCGGCGCGGCGAGCGCGAGGTAGGCGATCCCGGCGCAGCAGGTCAGGAACAGCACAGCCACCGTGATGTTCAGGTACGTCGGCGTCTGGTTCTTCTGCAGCACGCCGTCGAACCCGGCCCAGCCGCTGGTGTACGAGAAGACGTTGTACAGCGAGTCCGGGTCCATCGGCCGCAGGGCGCTCATCCGGAAGAACTCCCACCAGCCGCGGGTCGCGGTGAGGATGAACGGCGCGTTCACCGCCAGCCACGTCACGACGGCGGCGCCCGCGGTCCGCCAGAACGGCGTGAGCTTCCCGGCGCGCAGGCACAGGAAGAACAGCACGCCGAGCAGGAAGAGCGGGTAGAGCTTCGCCGTCGCCCCCAGCCCGAGCAGGACGCCGGCGAGCAGCGGGCGCTTGCGCGCCCAGGCGAGCAGGCCGGTCGCGGTGAACGCGGTCGCGATGGCGTCGAAGTTGGTGAAGGCGTGCACCAGCACCAGTGGCGAGATCGCCACCAGGACCATGTCCCACGGACGGCGTTTCACCGTCCGGCCGGTCGCCCAGACGGTGACGAGCCAGGCGAGCCCGAGGAAGAACGCCGTGATGTCGAAGTAGATCGCGACCGGGAGCGCTCCGGGCAGCCAGCCGGACTCGGCGACGTGGTACCAGCCCGCCGCGAGCTTCGCGTTGACCCACTGGAAGAGGCCGGTGAGCACCGGGTACTCCATGTACCGGGTGTTGTCCTCGGCGGTCTGCGAGCTCTCCTTCCACGACGTGTAGTACGGGAAGGTGCCCGGCCGGTCGAGCCGCTCGGAGCCGTAGAGCGGCACGATGTCGGAGTAGCACATGGCGACGAACGGGCGGCCCGCCCGCCAGTCGAGCTGCGTGTTCCCGTTGGCGTCCTGGTACTGCTGGATGCACGAGCCCTTGCCGAACCAGCACAGCATCAGCGCCAGCGTGGCCAGCAGCAGCCCGACGCGCTGGGGCGACCAGAACCAGTGCCTGCCGATCGCCGCGTGCTCACCGAGCGGGCCGCCGAGTGGTCTGGTGGCCGCCGCCGCAAGGGGCTCGTTCCAGCTCGGGACGACCCGTTCCGCCCTGGTCAGCGTCACCGGGCCGGGTTCCGGCTCCCGCGTGGTCTCCTCTGGCACGAGGCGGATCGTATCGGTGATCGACGTGCGTGGTGGTGAAGCCGGTGATCACGCCGGATTCGCGTAGTACGAGGCCAGGACCTCCGCGGCTGCCCCGCGGGTGACGATCTCCTCGCCGGAGCCGTCTTCGACGACCTCGATGCGTTGCCAGTGCGGCAGTGGCAGCAGTTCCTCGAGCCGGGCCGAGACGGCTTCGCGGTGGACGTCCGGCTCGTCCCGGACCGCCCGCCCGGCCAGCACGATCCGCTCCAGGTCGAGCACCTGCACCAGGTCGGCCAGCCCGATGCCGAGGAAGCCGGCGGCGGCCCGGGTGTCCGGCGCGCGCTTGGCCATGATCTCGACGCAGCCGCGCCGCCCGCAGGCGCAGCGCGGCCCGTCGAAGGCGATCGTGGTGTGCCCGAACTCACCCGCGTTGGTCCGCGGCCCGCGGTAGAGCCGCCCGTCGATCAGCAGGCCGACGCCGATGCCGGTGCCGACGAGCACCACCGCGGTCGCGGTCGGCTCGCCGTGCGGCCAGAGCTGCGCGAACGCGGCGGCGTTCGTGTTCTTGTCCAGCGTCACCGGCAGCCCGGTGCGCTGTTCGAGCAGGTCGCGCAGGGGGACGTCGTGCCAGCCGGGCATGTTGGTCGCGTCGCGGACCAGGCCGGCGCGGTGGTCCAGCGGGCCGACCGCGCCGAGGCCGAGGCCGAGCACGTCGAAGCCGTCGGCGAGTTCGAGCGCGGTGCCCCCGATGGCCTCGACCGCCTGCGCGGGCGTGAAACCGGGCGGCAATGGGCCGCCCGCGGTCTCCTCGACCTCACCGACGAGGTTGGTGCGCAGCACGTGGTACTCGTCCCGGTCGAGGCGCGCGCCGAGCGCGTGCTTGGCGCCCGCCCGGATGCGCAGCGCCGTGCGGGGCTTGCCGACGCCGGCCGACGGCTGCCGCTGCTCGTCCAGCAGACCGGTGTCGAGGAGTTCGGGGACGATCTTGGAGACGGCCTGCTGGGTGAGCCCGGTGCGTTCGGCGAGCTCGACGCGGCTGAGGCCGCCGGCGCGCAGGATGTGCGAGAGCAGCAGGGCACGGTTGTACGCGCGCACGTCGCGCAGGTTCACCCCGGTGTCCGCCATGGACAGGATCTTCGCACGACTGGTCAGTTAGGCAACGCTGTTGTTTAATAGCGGCATGGCGGACGACTTGCGCGTGGGGATCCTCGGGTACGGCATCGGGGGCCGTGTCTTCCACGCGCCCCTGGTGGCGGCGACGCCCGGGCTCACCCCGGCGGTGATCACCACGTCGGGCAACGCCGCCCAAGCGCGCACCGACCACCCGGGCGCGGAGATCGTGCCGGACGCCGACGCGTTGTTCGAGCGGGCCGGCGACCTCGACCTCGTCGTGGTCAGCACGCCGAACCGCACGCACGTGCCGCTCGCGCTGCGGGCGATCGAAGCCGGCCTGCCGGTGGTCGTCGACAAGCCGTTCGCGCCGACCGCGGCCGAAGCCCAGCGGGTCGTCGACGCCGCCGAGGCGGCCGGCGTCGGCCTGACCGTCTTCCAGAACCGGCGCCTCGACTCCGACTTCCTCACCGTGCGGAAGGTCCTCGGCTCCGGGCGCCTCGGCGAGGTGTTCCGCTTCGAGTCCCGCTACGACCGCTGGGTGCCGAAGCCCAAGGACAACTGGCGCGAGTTCGGCGACCCGGCCGAGGCCGGCGGCCTGCTCTACGACCTCGGCGCGCACATCGTCGACCAGGCGCTGCAGCTGTTCGGCCCGGTCACCCGCGTCTACGCGGAGACCGACCGCCGCCGGGCCGGCGTCCAGGTCGACGACGACGTCTTCGTCGCGCTGCACCACGCGAACGGGGTCCGCTCGCACCTGTGGGCGACCGCGCTCGCGGGCACGCTGAACCCCCGGTTCCGGGTCCTCGGCGACCGCGCGACCTTCACCAAGTACGGCCTCGACGTGCAGGAACCGCAGATCAAGGCGGGCCTGCGCCCGGGCGACGCGGGCTGGGGCACCGAGCCCGCGGCGGACGCCGGGAGGCTCGGCGTCGGCCCGGAGATCGAGACCGTGCCCACCGAGACCGGCCGCTACGAGCAGTTCTACGCCCAGGTGCGCGACGCCCTGCGCGGCGAAGGAGAGTTCCCGGTCGACCCGGCGTCGGCGGTCGAGGCCCTGCGCGTCATCGAGGCCGCCCACCGCTCCGGCGTCGAAGGCACCGTGGTCGACCTCTGACCCCCTGACCGGCCGTGACCTCGGTGACCCCCAGCTCCGAGGTCACGGCCACCTCCCCCGGCCGGCCCGCCGTGCTCACGGGCCGGGGTTCGACTGGCCGGAGTTCGACTGGCCGGTGTTCGACTGGCCGGTGTCGTTCCCGTTGCCGCGGCCGTTGCCCCGGCCGTCGCGCCGCACGCGGTTCTGCTGCTGTTGCTGCTGCTGGTCCTGGTTGCCGCCGCGGCCGATGGTGAAGCGCTGCTCCTGCTGGTCCTGGTTCTGCTGCTGTTGTTGCTGCTGCTGGAACTGTTGCTGCTGCTGTTGCTGCTGGAGCTGGAACTGCAGCTGGTCGTCCTGCGGCGAGGTGATCGCCTGGACGCGGTCGAAGCGCTCGGCCGGCTGCCCGGCCAGGAAGAGCTGCATGAACCGCTGCCACACCGGACCGGCCACCAGGGACGGCGTCAGCGGCTGGCCGGCCGGGCCGCGCAGGTCCTTGTCGCCGTCGCCGCCGACCCAGACCGCGGCGGAGACCGAGGGCGTGTAGCCGACCATCCACGTCTGCGAGTTCGTGTTCGCCGCCGACGCCGGTTCGTCGTCGCCGGGCGTGTGCTGCTGGGTGCCGGTCTTGCCCGCGCACTCGTGGCCCGCCGGGCAGGTCAGCCGCGAGAACGGGATCACCGGCGCCAGCGCCGCGGTCACGTTCCCGGCGATCTGCTTGCTCTTGCCGCGGTCGTTGTCCGCGAAGGCGTCCGTCGCGCGCGTGTCGGCCTGGTAGGCGGTTTCGCCCTCGGAGTTCGTCACCTTCTGCACGAAGTGGCGGCCGTGCTGGATGCCGCCCGCGGCGAAGGTCGCGTACCCCGAGGCCATGTCGGCCGGCGTGACCGCGGTCTGGCCGCCGCCGATGGAGATGTTGTTGTCCCCGGTGAACAGCACGCTGCGGCCGCCGGTGTCCTTCGTGCGGATGCCCGCCTCCTGCGCGGCTTCGGCCACCCCGCCCGGCTTGGTCACGTTGAGCACCATGTCGTAGAAGACGGTGTTGGTGGACCGCTGCATCGCCTCGGCCACCGTGCACGTCTCGGAGCAGCTGCTGCTGGCGCCGGCGTTGCGCACCGGCAGCGGCACGTCGGGGAACGTCCGCGGCGAGCGGCCGTCGAAGACCGCGTTGAGCCCGCGGCCGCCCTTGAGGAACGCGGTGAGGTCGAATGGTTTCATCGACGACCCGGGGTTGTGGGCCTCGTCCGCCCAGTCGCGCCCGGCCTGGTCCTCGCCGTTCGGGCCCTTCACGATCGGCGCGCCGCCGTAGTAGGCGAGCACGCCGCCGGACTTCGGGTCGACGGCGACGAGCGCGTCGAGGATCCGGTCGTCGGTCTGCCCGGCCATGCCCTCGGCGACGGCCTTCTCGGCGGCTTCCTGCGCCTTCGAGTCGATCGTGGTGAACACCTGGAACCCGCCCGAGTAGTACTTCTCCTCCGGAATCCCGGCCGCGGCCAGTTCGGCCTTCACCTGCTTCTTGACGAACGGGTTGAGCTTGGTCCCCTGCTGCCGCGATTCGACGAGCGGGACCGGCGTAGGGAACTTCGCCGCCTTCCGGTCCGCGGCCGTGAGGTACCCGTTGCGCTGCATGCGGTCCAGGGCCGTGCCCCACCGGTCGCGGGCGACCGTCGCGTTCTCCGACCGGCCCGGTTGCTGGATCAGCCCGGCGAGCAGCGCGGCCTCGGAGTAGTTCAGCTGGTTGGCGTCCTTGCCGAAGTACGCCTGCGCCGCCGCCTGGATGCCGTACGCGCCGCGGCCGAAGTAGATGATGTTGAGGTAGGCGGTGATGATGTCCGCCTTCTCGTAGGTCTGGTTCATCTTGAACGACTTCGCGAGCTCGACCCACTTGCGCGTCAACGTCGGCGCGTCATCGCCGGACGAGACCTTGATGTACTGCTGCGAAATCGTCGACCCGCCGCCGGACCCGCCGGTGACCTGGTTGTAGGCAGCCCTGGCGATGCCGGAAACGTCGAAGCCGGAGTTGGTTTCGAAGGACGCGTCCTCGGTGGCGATCACGGCTTTCTTGACGACGTCCGGGATCTGGGCCGGGCTCAGGATCTGCCGGTTCCCGCCGGTGGGCACGTCCTTGCCCATCTCGGTGCCGTCGGCGTAGAGGTACGTGACCGCCTGGCCCTGCGACTGCGCCACCTTGTCCGGTGACGGCACGTCCACGGCGAAGTAGGTGATCACGAAGGCGACCGCGGGGATCAGGAAGAACAGGCCGGAGAGCACGTACAGCACCCGGCGGACCGTCCGCCAGCGGCGGCGGCGCGGATCCGCCGCCGGGTCCAGGGCGACGGCTGCGGTGGGTTCGTCCGGTTCGATCGCGGGCGGGAGGGGCCGGCGTGGCTGGTAACGACCACGCGGAACCGGCCTCCGGCCGGACCTCGAGCGATTTCGGTCGGTGTACACGGGCCGTCCTCGGTACGCCGGTGGGCTGCGGGCGCAGGCCCCTCGACACTCCACACGGACCACGGGCGGCGGTGGTTCACCGGAACGGCGAAGGCCCCGCACCGTTTCCAGTGCGGGGCCTCCGATCAGCCTTCTCCGGCGCCCGGTGGCCGGGCGAGCCCGTCGCCGGGCAACGGCGGGGTGGACCCGCCCGGACCCGGCCGCGTCGGCCGGCCCGTCCTCGAAGTCTCGCTTTCCGTCTCGGTCTCGGTGGGCGTCGTGGTGGGCGTCTCGGACGGCGTCGAGGTCGGGGTGTTCGACGGTGTGTCCGAGGGCTTCGACTGCGTCGTGGTGACCTCGTTGACGTCCTTGCCGATCGGGTCGACCTTCTGGAACTTCTCGGGCGGAGTCCCGTCCAGGTAGTTCTTCATGAACTCTTCCCAGACGGGGCCGGGGTAGGTGCTACCGAAGATCGGCTTGTTCGAGTTGTCGTGCAGCGGGATGTTGCCGTCGCCGCCGATCCAGGCCGCGGCCGAGACCGACGGGGTGTAGCCGACCATCCAGGTCTGGGCGTTGCGGTCCTTGTACGCCGCGGGGTCGCCGTCACGCGGGTCGTACTGCTGCGTACCGGTCTTGCCGGCGCACTGGTGACCCGTCGGGCAGTCGAGCTTCGAGTGGGTGATGACCGGGCCGAGCGCCGTGGTCACGTTGCCGGCGATCTGCGCGGTCTTCTGCGCGTCGCTGTCGAACGCGGGCTTGGCCTGGTACTTGCTCTCGTCGAACTCGACCTCGTCCTGGCCGTTGGTCAGCTTGGCGACGAAGTGGGCCTGACGCTGCATGCCGTCGCCGGCGAAGGTGGCGTACCCCGAGGCCATGGCCTCCGGTGTCGCCACGGTGGCGCCACCGCCGAGCGCGATGTTGATGTCCTGGCTCATCTGCGGCGACGTCGGAACGCCCGCTTCGTTGGCGGCCTGGGCCACCCGCGCCGGCTTCGTGATGTTGTAGACCATGTCGTAGAACACGGTGTTCGCCGAGATCTCCATCGCCTTGGCGACGGTGCAATCGGGGCCGCAGCTGGAACTCTCGCCCGCGTTGCGGATCGTCTTCGGCGGGTTGCCGAACTTCCGGCCGCTGGACCCGTCGAAGGTATCGCCGAGGCCCTTGCCCATCTTGAGGTACGCGGTGAGGTCGAACGCCTTGAACGACGAGCCCGGGTTCTGCGCGATGTTGGCCCAGTCCTCGGCGGTCTTGTCCTTGCCGTTGGCGTCCTTCACCGTGTCCGGGCCGCCGTAGTAGGCGAGGACACCGCCGGTCTTCGGGTTGACCGCGACCAGCGCGCCCTTCAGCCGGTCGTCGCTCTGGCCCTTCAGCTTGTTCGTGACCGCGTCCTCGGCCGCCTTCTGGGCCTTGGGATCGATCGTGGTGTAGACCTTGGCGCCGGTGGAGTGCAGCTTGGTGCTGTCGTACCCCTCGGCCGCCAGCTCGTCGTCGATCCGCTGCTGGATGTGGTACGACATCGACTGGCCGGTGTCCCTGGCCGCCTTCGGGACCGGGGTCGGGAACTGCGCGGTCGCGCGCTCGTCGGCCCGCAGCCACTTGTTGGCCACCATCTGGTCCATCACGTACGTCCAGCGCTGCTGGGCGTACTTCTGGTTCTCCGACTTGCTCGGGCCCTGGATAAGACCCGCGAGCAGCGCCGCCTCGGAGGGGCTGAGGTCCTTGGCGTCCTTGTTGAAGTAGGCCTTCGCGGCCGCCTGGATGCCGTTCGCGCTGCGGCCGAAGTAGACGATGTTCAGGTAGCCCGTGATGATCTCTTCCTTGGACTCCTGGTTGTTCAACTTGAACGACTTGGCCAGCTCGGTCCACTTGCGGGTCAGCGTGGGGGCGTCGTTTTCGGTGGCCTTCTTGATGTACTGCTGGGAGATGGTCGACCCACCGCCCTGACCACCGGTGGCCTGGTTGAAGACCGCGCGGAGGATGCCGGTGACGTCGAAGCCGGAGTTCGTCTCGAAGGTCGCGTCCTCGGCCGAGTACACGGCGTGCTTGACGACGTCCGGGATCTCGCCCGGCTTGAGCAGCTGGCGGTCGCCGCCCTTGGGCAGCGACCGGCCCATCACCGTCTTGCCGTCGGCGTAGTAGTACGTGACCGGCTGGCTCTGCAGCGCCGCGACGCTCTCCGGCGTCGGCACGTCGACCATGAAGTACGTGATCACGAACGCGATCGCCGGGACGATGAAGAAGACACCGACGCACGCGTACGCGACCCGCCGGATGATCTTCCAGCGGCGCTTCTTCCGCTGCGCCGGCGTGAGGACCTTGCGGCCCTTCTCGTCGAGCTCCTCCTGGGGCCCGACGTCGTCGGCGAACTCGTCGAACCGGTCGTCGTCGTACGGGTCGTAGCCGTCCTCGGTCCCGTTGTGCGCGTGGTGGGTGATGAGATCCGGCTCACGTGCCGGCTCCGGCTCCGGACGGCGACCGGCGGGCGGCGGCTGCCGGAAGCCCTGCGGCGGCGAGCCGGGCGGCCCACCGGGACGGCGCCCGCCGTCCGGCGGCGGCTGGCGACGACCGGCCCCGCCGGTGCCGGCCTGGGGACGACGTGGCTGGTCAGCGGGCCACTGCTGGCCACCTTCGTCGCCGGCGGGCCAGGCCGGGCCGCCCTGCCGGGGGTTGCCGCGGGGCGGGGTGGCGCGCCGGGGCGACTCACCGGGCCACGCCGGCCCCGCGTCTTCACCCGGCCATTGGGCGCGACGGGGTGCGTCTGGCTCCTGGTTGGGCCAGGAGCGGTTGTCGTCGGTCACGGACGGTCCTCCCGGATCAGTGCCCGCAGGGGTACTGACCTGCGTGTTGCGGTGGTCGTGCGGTGGCTCACCGGCCCGTGGTCCTTCGCGGACCCGCCGGTTCCCCCGTGCCCAGGACGTATGACCGCACCAAGTGGTTCCAGTGGCACGCCCGGCACACTTCGACGTCGTACACGGTGAACTCGGCGAACGAGCCGGCCATCCTGGCCAGTTCTTCGGGGGTCCGGGCCGAGCCCGCCACGTGCTTGAGCTCGTCGCCGTACACCCAGGACACCAGCGTCAGCGGCTCCTGGCGGCAGATCGGGCAGGGCGATTCGCCGTCCCGGCCGTGGAACTTCGCCGCTCGCAGCAGGTACGGGCTCGCGTCGCAGGCTTCGAAGCTGCCGACGCGTCCGGAGCGGACTTCGGCCAGCAGCGCACGGCGCTGCAGCGCGTAGTCCACGACCTGCCGCTGGTTAATCACGAGGACAGAGTACGGGCTTCTCCTGTGGCGTCCACGCCCCCTAGCGCCCGCAAGCCCGGGACCGGGGCGGACACGCCGGACGTTCGATAACTCTCCGGTGAATTTCCCCCACGACGGAGTGCCATGCCCTGTTGGCTTCGCCACTTCGATGTATCGGCGCGATATAGTGGCTGAGTAGGTTGGATCGAGGCGCTCGTTCGGAGCAACGCGGGTGGTCTCGGTTTGTTCCCGAAAGGGGGTGCGGTGTGCTGGAGTTCGCGATCCTCGGTCTTCTGCACGAAGCGCCCATGCACGGGTACGTGCTGCGCAAGCGGCTGCACGAGACGCTCGGCACGTTCCGGACGTTCTCGTACGGCTCGCTGTACCCGACCCTGCGGAAACTGCTGCGGGCCGGGTACCTGGTCGAGGAGCTGGACGAGGCCGATGACCGGGCGTGGTCGCGGCGCGGGCGCCGGGTCTACAAGCTCACCGCGGAGGGCAAGGAGCGCTTCGGTGAGCTGCTCGGTGACGCCGGGCCGCAGACCTGGGACGACGAAGGCTTCGGCGTCCACCTGGCCTTCTTCTCGCGGACCCCGGCCGACGTGCGGATGCGGATCCTCGAGGGCCGCCGCCGCCGCGTCGAAGAGCGCCGCGAGGGCATGCGGGCGGCGCTGGCCAGGGCCGAGGAGAAGATCGATCGCTACACCCGCGAGCTGCACCGGCTGGGGCTGGAGACCAGCGAGCGGGAGGTGCGCTGGCTCAACGAGCTGATCGCGCACGAACAAGCCGAACGGCAGGGTCCGGAGACCTGAGCCGGGCGGCCGGGCCGCAGCGTCGCGGCACCAGACCTACTGAACAGACGGATTGAAGGAGAAACCCCCATGGGCGAGAACCGCCGCGTACGGGTGGCCATCGTGGGCGTCGGCAACTGTGCGGCGTCGCTGGTCCAGGGTGTCCAGTACTACCGCGACGCGGACCCGGCCACCCGCGTCCCCGGTCTGATGCACGTCGACTTCGGCGGCTACCACGTCCGCGACATCGAGTTCGTCGCCGCGTTCGACGTGGACGCCAAGAAGGTCAGCCGCGACCTGTCCGAGGCGATCTTCGCCTCGGAGAACAACACCATCAAGATCGCCGACGTGCCGCCGCTCGGCGTCACCGTCCAGCGCGGCCACACCCACGACGGCCTCGGCCGCTTCTACCGCGAGACGATCGAGGAGTCCGACGAGACCCCGGTCGACATCGTCGCCGCGCTGCGCGAGGCGCAGGCCGACGTGCTCGTGTCGTACCTGCCGGTGGGCTCCGAGGTGGCCGACAAGTTCTACGCCCAGGCCGCGATCGACGCCGGTGTGGCGTTCGTCAACGCGCTGCCGGTGTTCATCGCCTCCGACCCCGAGTGGGCGCAGAAGTTCACCGACGCCGGCGTCCCGATCGTCGGCGACGACATCAAGTCCCAGGTCGGTGCCACCATCACGCACCGCGTGCTGGCGAAGCTGTTCGAGGACCGCGGCGTCCAGCTCGACCGGACGATGCAGCTCAACGTGGGCGGGAACATGGACTTCCTGAACATGAAGGAGCTCGAGCGGCTCGAGTCGAAGAAGATCTCCAAGACCCAGTCCGTCACCTCGCAGGTCGACCGCGACCTCGGCAAGGGCAATGTCCACATCGGTCCGTCGGACTACGTGCAGTGGCTCGACGACCGCAAGTGGGCCTACGTCCGGCTCGAGGGCCGCGCGTTCGGCGACGTGCCGCTGAACCTGGAGTACAAGCTCGAGGTGTGGGACTCGCCGAACTCGGCGGGCATCATCATCGACGCCGTGCGCGCCGCGAAGATCGCGCTCGACCGCGGCATCGGCGGCCCGATCCTGTCGGCGTCGTCCTACTTCATGAAGTCGCCGCCGGAGCAGTACGACGACGCGACCGCCCGCGACGCCGTCGAGAAGTTCATCCGCGGCGAGGTCGAGCGGTAAAACGAGCTTCGGAGGAGGCCGTCACCGCTGGTGGCGGCCTTCTTCGCGTGGTGGACTAAACCGGTGGGGCGGGGTGGGCGTTGGCGGGGTGTGAGTGCGAGTGTGGGCGAGAGCGCGCCGGGGGACCTGGGCGCGCCGACCTTCCACGACCTGTTCCGCGAGTACTTCGCCCAGATGACCCGGCTGGCCCACCTGCTCGGCGCGGACGACGCGGAGAACGTCGCGCAGGAGGCCTTCGTCAAGCTCCACCAGCGCTGGGACTCCCTGACCGACCACACGCGCGTGGTGGGCTACCTCCGCACGACCGTGGTGAACATGTCGCGGTCGCGGACCCGGCACCTGCGCGTCGTCCGGCGGACCCCGCAGGAGCGGCCGCCGGACGAGGTGTCGGCCGAGGTCAGGGCGGTGGCCAACTGGGAGCACCAGCAGCTGCGTGCGGTGGTGGCGCGGCTGTCCCGGCGGCAGCGCGAGGTGCTGGTGCTGCGGTACTGGCTGGACCTGAGCACGGCGGCCATCGCGGAGACGCTGGGCATCTCACCGGGCACGGTCAAGGCGACGACGCACCACGCGATGGAGAATCTGCGCAAGCACCTGGGGGACGACCTGGGAGGTGAGCGATGACCGACCTCGAACGCAAGCTGGCCGAGACGCTGCGGGAGCAGGCCGGGGAGGTCACGCCCAACCTCGACGCGGCCTGGGCGGAACAGCAGCGCAGGCAGCGGCGGCCGTCCCGCCGTCGCCGGGCCGCGGTGTGGATCGCGCCGCTGGCCGCGGTGCTGGTGGTGCTGACCAGCGTGCTGCTGGCCACCAAGCTCAACACGGCCGAGCCCCCGCCGCCGCAGCCCGCAACGGCGTCCGGACAGGAGCTGGTGCTCGCCAAGCCCGAGATCGCGCCGGAAAACCTGGTCGGCGGGGACGAGCCGGTGGCGCTCACCGACTTCGCGGGCCAGACGAACGCGTGGACCTCGTACGCGGTCAACCCGGCCGACCCCTCGGGGCGGCCGTGGTTCTGCGTCGAGACGTTCCTCAAGGGCACGACGCACGGCGGCACCGGCTCGCAGTTCGGCATCGAGTCGCCGTCGTGCGTCCCGCGGTCGGACCGGGTCGTCCGGGCCGGGTACATGGGTAAAGACGGCGGCCCGCTGCCCGCCGGCAAGGCGGTCATCCTGGTCAGCGCCGAGGTCCGGGGCCTGCGCCTCTACGACGCGGCCGGCGACCTGAGCCCGGCGAAGGAGGTCGGCGCGCTGGGACGGGACCGGGTGTTCCTCGCCGACGTCAAGCCGGGTTCGCCGCCGGTCCGCTACGAGGTCAACCCAGACCAAGCGCACCCGGCAAGCCGGTGATCTCCTCCACCACCGCCGTCGCCTGCTTCAGCACCTCGGGGTCGGGCGGGAAGTGCGGGTTCGGCACCGCGTACACCGCCATCCCCGCCGCCAGCGCGGACCGCAGCCCGTTCGTCGTGTCCTCCACGGCCGCGCAATCACCGGGCGCCACGCCCAGGAGCTCGGCCGCCCGCAGGTAGACGTCCGGCGCCGGTTTCCCGGCCCCGACCTGTTCGGACGACACGGCCGCTCCCACCGGCAGGCCGGTCACGTCGAGGAACCCCTTGATCAGGATCACCGGCGACGAGCTCGCGATCGCCACCGGCCACCGCGCCGACACCTGCCGCACGACGTCGACCGCCCCCGGGATCAGCGGCGGTTCCTCCGCATACCGCGCCGCCATCCGCTTGACCACGACCGTCGCGATCTCGGGCGGCGACAACCGCGCGCCCAGCTCCTCCACCAGGTACCGCGCCCACTCCGGCGTGCTCATCCCCTGCAAGGCGCGCGTCGCCTCCTCGCGCCACGTGCCGCCGTGCTCGGCGACGACCGCGCGCCGCACCTCGTCCCAGATCCGCTCGGAGTCCACCAGCACACCGTCGAGGTCGAAGATCACCGCGTCCATGGCCCGAGCCTAGCCTGTGAGCGGACTTACTTAGCTACCCTTACTAAATTTTGTTAGCCTGGCTAAGTGACTTCCGCGATCACCGATCTCGCCCACCGGCTGCGGCCGCTGGTCTTCCGGCTCTACCACCAGGTCCGCCGCCAGACCCCGCAGCTGACGCTGACCCTCACCCAGGGTTCGGTGCTGAGTGAGCTGGTCAACGGCGGTCCGCGGCGGATGTCCGCGCTGGCCGAGTTCGAAGGGGTGCGGCTGCCGTCGATGACCGACGTCGTCGGCCGGCTCGAACGGCTCGGCCTCGCGACCCGCCGCCCGGACCCCGCCGACGGCCGTGCGGTGCTGGTCGAAGTCACCGACGAGGGCCAGCGGTTTTACACCGAACTGGTGACGGCTCGCGAGGAGTTCCTCCGCGAGCGGCTCATCGCCATGGACGACACCGACCGCGCCGCGATCGAGGCCGCCCTGCCCGCTCTCGCCAAATTGCTCATTGACGTCAAGAAGGAGGAACTGATCAGCGATGAGCGCTGAACACCACTCGAGCCTGCTGGACGCGGTCAAGGGCCAGCCCAAGCAGGTGTGGATCACCGCGTTCGCCGCGGTCATCGCCTTCATGGGGATCGGCCTGGTCGACCCGATCCTGCTGTCCATCGCCAAGGGCCTGGACGCGACGCCGTCCCAGGTCACCCTGCTCTTCTCGTCCTACCTCGGCGTCCAGGTCGTCGCGATGCTGGTCACCGGCGCGGCGAGCGCCCGCTTCGGCGCCAAGCGCACGGTGCTGGTCGGGCTGACGCTGATCGTGGCGGCCACCGCGCTGTGCGCGGCCGCCGGGTCGATCGAGCAGCTCGTCGGGCTGCGGGCGGTCTGGGGCCTCGGCAACGCGTTCTTCATCGCGACCGCGCTGTCGGTGATCGTCGGCGCCGCGACCGGCGGCCAGTCCGGCGCGATCCTGCTCTACGAAGCCGCTCTCGGGGTCGGCCTGTCGATCGGCCCGCTGCTGGGCGCGCTGCTCGGCAGCATCTCGTGGCGCGGTCCCTTCCTCGGCACCGCGATCCTGATGGCCGGCGCGCTCGTGCTGTGCGCGGTGTTCCTCAAGAGCGACAAGCACGAACGGCGGACGCCGATCAAGCTGCTCGACCCGCTGCGCGCGCTCAAGCACACCGGCCTGCTGCGCACCTCCGTCGCCTCGGCGCTGTACACCGCCGCGTTCTTCGCGGTGCTCGCCTGGTCGCCGTTCGTCCTCGGCTGGAGCGCGATCGCCGTCGGCCTGGTCTTCTGCGGCTGGGGCCTGTGCGTCGCCGTCGCCGGGGTCGCCCTCGCGCCGCGGCTGGCCGCCCGGCTCGGCGAGCGGCACGCCGCCGCGGCCGCCGTCTTCGGGTACGCCGTGCTGATGCTGGTCCTCGCCGTGCCGAGCAAGCCGGTGCTGGTCGCCGGGATCATCGTCTCCGGGCTGGTGTCCGGCCTGCTGAACACCCTGTTCACCGGGACCGCGATGTCGATCAGCGACGCGCCGCGCCCGGTCGCCAGCGCGGGCTACAACTTCTGCCGCTGGCTGGGTGGCGCGGTCGCCGCGACGCTCGTCGGGCACGTCGCCGAGTGGTTCGGCTCGCCGCAGGCACCGTTCGTCGCGTCGGCCGTGCTGTGCGTCGTCGCGGGCGCGCTGCTCTCGCTGCGGGAGAAGAAGGCGGACCCGCACACCCTGCCGAAGGAAGCGGTGCTCGTCGGCGAAGAGTTCTGAGCCACCCCCCGTACGGAGCAGCAATACATCCGCCGTTCACCTGTATGTCGGGAATGGCTGGTTTGGGAAGCTTACGGTCGGTTCGTTCCCGAACTCCCACCATGGAGGCCTCGTGCCCGACCGCCTGCTTCCCCTGCTGCCCGTCCACCCCGGCGGCCGTTCCCCGATCACCTGTGAGTACCGCTGCGGCAACGCGTGCGCTCACCCGGAGGCGAACGAGACCGGCAACGAGTACTTCGGCGACGTCGTCAAGGACATCTCCCGCCGCCGGGTGTTCAAGGCCGGCGCCGTGATGGCCGCCGCCGCGGGTGGGTTCGCGGCCCTTTCGACCCCGGCGGCGGCCGCGCCGCTCCAGCAGCCGCGGCCGCAGCGCCCGGTGCCCGGCACCGACTTCACGCCGGTGCCGCCGAACAAGCTCGACGCGGTCAGCATCCCCGACGGCTACGCGCAGCGCGTCGTCGTCCGCTGGGGCGACCCGGTCGTCGCGGGCGCGCCGAAGTTCGACTTCGGCAAGCAGACCGCGGCCGCGCAGGCCAAGCAGTTCGGCTACAACAACGACTTCGTCGGCCTGATCCCGCAGGACCCGCTGGGCTTGTCGAACCTGCTCGTGGTCAACCACGAGTACACGACCGAGGTCCACATGTTCCCGGCCGACCAGTACGACCCGGCGAACCCGACCGAGGAGCAGGCGAAGATCGCCTGGGCGGCGCACGGCCTTTCGGTGCTGCAGGCCCGCCGGGACCCGATCCACGGCGGCCTGGAAGTCGTTCCGAGCCGGTACGGCCGCCGGATCACCCTCGACACGATCTTCGAGGTCCGCGGCCCGGCCGCCGGCTCGAAGTTCCTCAGGACCTCGGCCGACCCGACCGGCCGCAAGGTCCGCGGCACGCAGAACAACTGCTCCGGCGGCGTGACGCCGTGGGGAACGGTGCTCTCCGGCGAGGAGAACTTCGACCAGTACTTCGCCAACTCCGACAAGGTCACCGACCCGGTCGCGGCGGCGCGGCTCAAGCGCTACTCCGTCGGCGCCGGGACGAGCACCCGCAAGTGGGAGCGGTTCGACAAGCGCTGGGACGTCGCGCAGGAGCCCAACGAGCCGAACCGGTTCGGCTGGGTCGTCGAGATCGACCCCCACGACCCGAACTCGACGCCGATCAAGCACACCGCGCTCGGCCGGTTCAAGCACGAGGCCGCGAACATCAAGATCACCGCGGACGGCCGGGTCGCCGTCTACTCCGGGGACGACAGCCGCTTCGAATACATCTACAAGTTCGTCTCGAAGGGCAAGTACAAGCCGGGCCACAGCGCGCACGCGCGGCGGCACAACTCGGCGCTGCTCGACGAGGGCACGCTGTACGTCGGCCGCTTCACCGGCGACAGCCCGGCCGCGGAGATCGACGGCACGGGCAAGCTCCCGGCCGACGGCGAGTTCGACGGCACCGGCGAGTGGATCCCGCTGGCCAGCGGCGAAACGTCCTTTGTGGACGGCTTCACCGCCGAAGAGGTCTACGTCTTCACCCGCCAGGCCGCGGACAAGGTGGCCGCCACGAAGATGGACCGGCCGGAGGACATCGAGCCGAACCCGGTCAACGGCCGGATCTACGCGGCGCTGACCAACAACAGCGACCGCGGCGCGGCGGGCAAGGCCGGCGTCGACGAGGTCAACCCGCGCAACGGCAACAAGAACGGCCACATCCTGGAGTGGGAAGAGGACCGCGGCGACGCGGCCTCGACCCGGTTCGCCTGGCGGCTGCTGCTGGTCTGCGGCGACCCCGCGGCGGCCGACACCTACTTCGGCGGGTTCCCGAAGAACCAGGTCAGCCCGATCTCCTGCCCGGACAACGTGACCTTCGACCGGCACGGCAACCTGTGGATCGCCACCGACGGCAACGCGCTCGGCGCGAACGACGGCCTGTTTTCGGTGCCGGTCACCGGACCGGAGCGCGGCCACGTCAAGCAGTTCCTGTCGGTGCCGGTCGGCGCCGAGACGTGCGGCCCGGTCGTGACCGACCACCTGGTGCTCGTCGCCGTCCAGCACCCGGGTGAGAACGCGGCGAGCTCGGCGAACCCGACGTCGCACTGGCCGGACGGCGGCACCGCGCAGCCGCGGCCGGCCATCGTGTCGGTGTGGAAGAAGGGCCGCTTCGGGCTGCCCGGCCGCATCGGCGAGCGCTGACGCACCGGGCCCGCACCAGCCGAAGTTCACTCTTAAGTGGGCGGTCTTCGGCCGGTGTGGGCCCGTGCCGCGCGCCATAGTCGAGAGGTGATCTTCTCGGGGCGCACGGTGGCGGTGGCGGTGGTGGCGATCGCGGCGGCGGTCGTGCCCGCGTCGGCGTCCGTCGCCGAGGACGCGCCGCCGGTCTGCGGCGGGCTCGCGGCGAACCCGAGCGTCGAGCTCACGGCCCGCAACGGCGCCCCGGACGGGTACGTGTTCGCCCCGGCCGCCCCGGTCCCGCCCGGAACGCCGGCCGCGAAGGTGCCGAAGCTGCTGACCGAGCAGGAGTACGCCGTCGACGGGCAGCGGGCGGCGTTCCTCCAGACCCCGGACGGCAAGACCAGCACCGCCTACCAGACCGAGCGGTTCGTCCCCGGCGGCGTCTACACCCTCGGCGTCTGGACCGCCTCGCGCGCGCCGCGCTACGAACCGGCCACCGGCCTGCGGTTCTACGACGCCACGGGCACGCAGATCCAGGAGACCAAGCTCGTCGCCGACCACTACGCCGGCGACGGCGCCCTCGTCCGGCAGGACTTCCCGGCGGCGACGGCGCCGGCCAAGGCGGCGGCGGTGAAGTTCTTCGCGACGACCACCCTCGACCGGCTGCACTGGGACTGCGTCGACCTCCAGCTCGCGGCGTACTCGGTGAAGAAGGAAGTGCAGAACCCGGCGACCGGCGCATGGGCGTCGTTCGCGACGGTCACCGCGGGCGAAACCGCGCACTACCGGATCACCGTGACCAACGAAGGCACCCAGGACCTCACCGGGATCACCGTGCAGGACCCGTGGTGCACCGGGTCCTTCGAGCCGTTCGGGCTGGCCGCGGGCGCGAACCGGCAGCTGACCTGCGACCACCCGGACCTCACGGTGGCCGACAGCGGGCACGTCAACACGGCGAAGGTGACGGGCGTGCACCACCCGGGCGGCACGCTCGGCGACAAGACGGCGTCGGCGACGATCACGGTGCTGCCGCCACCGGCCATCGCGAAGATCGGCGACTTCGTCTGGGCGGATCGCAACCGCGACGGCCTGCAGGACCCGGACGAGCCCGGCGTCGCGGGCGTCAAGGTGACGCTCAAGGACGGCGCCGGCGACACGGTCGGCACCACCACGACCGACGACAAGGGCAAGTACGGCTTCGAGAAGCTGAAAGATGGCACCTACCAGGTCTGCTTCGCCGTCCCGGCGGACTTCACCGTGACCCGCCGCGACGCGGGCAGCGAAGACCGCGATTCGGACGCCGACGCGGACGGCTGCACCGCGCCGCGCACCGTGGGCGGCCCGTCCCACGAGGACTTCGCGGTGGACCTCGGGCTGCTGTCGCCGACGAACCGGATCGGCGACTTCGCCTGGGCCGACACGGACGGCAACGGCCTGCAGGACGCGGGCGAGCCGGGCCTCGCCGGCGTCGCGGTGGTGCTGAAGGACGCGAGCGGCAAGGAAGTGGCGAACGTGGTCACCGGCCCGGACGGCTCGTACACCTTCGACGGCCTCGAGGACGGCACGTATCAGGTGTGCTTCACCGCGGACGGCCACCACCCGGCGGCCAAGCACGCGGGCGACGACACCCGCGACTCCGACGTGGATCCGGCGTCCGGCTGCACGGACCCGCGCACCCTCGGCACCGGCAAGCGCGAAGACCGCACGGTGGACGCCGGGTTCGCCGCTACGGTGAGGTCATGACGGATCTTCCCCTGGCCCTGGTGACCGGCGCTTCCCGCGGAATCGGCGCGGCGATCGCCCACCAGCTGGCCCCGACCCACCGGGTGCTCCTCGGCGGCCGTGACGCCGACGCACTGGCCGCGCTGGCGAAGGAGCTCCCGGGCGCGAAGCCGTGGCCGGTGGAGCTGACGGACCCGGCGTCCCTGGCGGCGGCGGTCGCGGACATCGCGTCCCTGGACGTCCTGGTCCACTCGGCGGGTGTCGCGCGCCTGGGCCGCGTCGAGGATGCGCCGGCGGAAGCGTGGCGGGACAACTTCGAGGTCAACACCCTGGCGGTGGTCGAGCTGACCCGCCTGCTGCTGCCGGCCCTGCGCGCGGCCCGCGGGCACGTGGTGGTGCTCAACTCGGGAGCGGGCCGGAACGCCCGCCCGGGCTGGTCCCCGTACGCGGCGAGCAAGTTCGCGGTCCGCGCCTTCGCCGACGCCCTCCGCGAGGAGGAGCCGGAGATCCGTGTGACGTCGGTGTACCCGGGCCGCACGGACACGGAGATGCAGCAGGAGATCTTCGCGGGCGAAGGCCGCGACTACGACACGACGCACCTGCTGAAGGCGGACTCGGTGGCCACCGCGGTGGTGACGGCGGTGTCAGCCACCCCGGACGCCCACCCGACGGAAGTCATCCTCCGCCCGCGCTAAGCCCGCAGCCGGGCGGCGGTCTCGGCGACGCCGGCCTGCACCTTCGCGCGGTCCACCTTCACCGACTCACCGTCGGCCACCACCTGCTCACCGGCGACCCAGACGTCCCGCACCCGCCGCGACCCGGCCGCCCACACCAGGTTCGACAGCAGCTGCACGTCCGGCACGTCCAACCCGCACGCGAACGCCGGGTCGTCCAGGTCGATGTGCACCAGGTCCGCCCAGCGGCCCGGCTCCAGCGCGCCGATGTCGGACCGGCCCAGCGCCGCCGCCCCGCCGCGGGTCGCCAGCAGGAACACGTCCGCCGCCGTCAGGACGGTCGAGTCGCCCGTGGCCAACCGGGCGAACATGGCCGCGAGCTGCAGTTCTTCCCACAGGTCGAGGTCGTCGTTGGACGCCGGCCCGTCCGTGCCGAGCCCGACCGCGACCCCGGCCGCCCGCAGGTCCGCGATCCGCGCGATGCCCGACGCCAGCTTCGCGTTCGAGCCGGGGCAGTGCGCCATGCCGATGCCGTGGGCTGCGTACAGCGCGATGTCCGAATCCGACAAGTGGATCGAATGCGCCGCCAGCACCCGGCCGTCCAGCATGCCCAGCTCGCGAAGCAGCGCCGGCACCGAACCGTGCGACTCGCGCACCGCCGTGTCCTCCGCGGCCGCCTCGGCGACGTGGATCTGCACCAGCGCGCCGCGCGAAGCGGCGGATTCCGCCGTCGCCCGCAGGCCCTCCGTCGACAGCATGTACGCCGAGTGCGGGCCGTAGCCGAGCTCGATGCGGTCGCCGTGGCCGAAGCGCAGGCCGTCCGTGTCGATCCAGCGCTCGATCGACGCCAGCTGGGTCTTCCAGTCCAGGCCCGGCAGCTCCATCACCGGCGGCGCGACCAGCACCCGGCCGCCCGTGGTGAGGACCGCGTCGACCAGCTGCTCGCCTTCGAAGTACATCTCGGCGCTGGTCGTAACGCCGTGGCGCAGCATCTCGACCGAACCGAGCAGCATGCCGGTGCGGACGTCCTCCGGGCGCAGCTTCGCCTCGGCCGGCCAGATGATCTCGTTGAGCCAGGGCAGCAGCGGCAGGTCGCCGCCCATGCCGCGCAGCAGCGTCATCGGGCTGTGCGCGTGCGTGTTGACCAGGCCGGGGAGCAGGATGCCGGTCAGGGTGGTGACCGGTGCGGCGGATTCGGGGGCGGTGGCCGCCGGTCCGCAGTACGAAATGCGCCCATCGGCGTCGACGTCGACGACCGCGTCACGGAGAAGCGAACAGGACGGGTCGGCGGGAAGAACGACAGGGGCGTGGAAACGGCGTTGCATCTCTGGATACTACGCACCCGGAATCACGAAACGACTCCGCTCCGCCACGCCCACGCCGCGCTCTCCACCCGGTTCCGCGCGCCGATCTTGCTCTGCACCGACGCCAGGTGCGTCTTCACCGTCGACAGCGACATGAACAGCTCCGCGCCGATCTCGGTGTTCGTCAGCCCGCGCGCGACCGCCTTCAGCACGTCCAGCTCGCGCGGGGTCAGCGGCTCGGACGGCGACGCGGCCTGCGGCTTCACCGCGCCACCGTTGAAGTGCTTGAGCAGCCGCACGGTGATCTGCGGCGACACGAGCGCGTCGCCGCGGTCGGCCGCGCGGACCGCCTCGATCAGCAGCGCCGGGCCCGCGTCCTTCAGCAGGAACCCGGACGCGCCGTTGCGCAGCGCCGTGTGGACGTACTCGTCGAGGTCGAACGTCGTGACCACGACCACCTTCAGCGGGTCGGCCACGTCCGGCCCGGCCAGCTGCCGGGTCACCTCCAGGCCGTCGAGGCCGGGCATGCGGATGTCGAGCAGGCAGACGTCCGGGCGCAGTTCGCGGGCCTTCGAGACCGCCGAGACGCCGTCCGCGACGTCGGCGACGACCTCGATGTCGTCCTGGGCGTCCAGGATCATGCGGAAGCCCATCCGCACCATCTCCTGGTCGTCGGCGATCAGTACCCGGATCACTCGTCCCCTTCCGTGTCTTCTCCGGCCGCCAGCGGCAGCCAAGCTTCGACGCGCCAGCCGCCGTCTGGGTCCCGCCCGGCCGACAACCGGCCCTTGAGCAGCGCGACGCGTTCGCGCATGCCGACCAGACCGTAGCCGCCCGACCCACCGGCCGGCCGGTGCGCCGTCTCGCGCCCGTTGTCCGTCACCCGCAGGTGCAGCTGATCGCCCTGCACTTCGGCGACGACGAAGGCCTCGGTCGCGCCCGCGGCGTGCTTGCCGACGTTGGTCAGCGACTCCTGCACCAGCCGCAGCGCCGAGCGGCCGACCTCGTGCGGCAGGTCCGGCGGCACGTCCAGGTGCATCGACGTCGGCACGCCGTGGTTGGCCGTCTCGACCAGTTTCCGCAGGTCGGCGCCGAGGTCGGTGGTGGCCTGCTCGCTGAACTCGCTCATCCCGGCCGGCGCGTCGCCGCGCATCGAGCGGACCAGCCGCCGCATCGCCGCGAGCGCTTCGACGCCGGCGTTCTCGATCCGGGCCATCGCCTCGACCGCGATCTCGGGCTTCTTCTCGGCCATCATCCGCGCGGCCTGCGCCTGCACGACGATCCCGGTGACGTGGTGGGCGACGACGTCGTGGAGCTCGCGGGCCAGTGCCATCCGCTCGGCCGTCTGCGCGTCGCTCACCGCCGTCTGCACGGCCTGGGTGCGCTGGGCGTCCCGCGAGCGCAGCATCAGGCCGACGGCGATGGCGATGCCCAGCAGCAGCGCCGCGGCGAAGGCGAGCACCGACAGGGTCTGGGGGTCGGTCTGCAGCCCCCGTGACCGGTAGGAGTTGAGGATCGCGGCGAGCGCCACCACGCTCGACAGCACGGCGATCCGCGGCCAGGAGCGGCTCAGCCCCTGGGCGCGGGTCAGGTTCACCACCGCGCCCAGGCCGGCGATCACCTGCACGGCCGGCACCCCGCCCGGCAGCAGGTAGTCGTAGGACCGCAGGTCCAGGAACGGCGTGACGACCGCGGAGACGAGCATGATCCCGGCGAGCCCGAGCAGCGCGTCGGCGGGCCGCCGCGGGGAGAGCACCGCGATGACGGCCGCGACCAGCGAGCAGAACAGGATCGGGAACGCGCGGGCGTTGCTCGAATACGTGTAGCCGAACTCGAACAGCAGCGCGAACGCCAGCAGCCCCATCAGCGGCCACTGCCCCATCGCCAGCTCGTTCACCCGGTGCAGCCGGCGCGCCCGCGGATCGGCCTGCGGCCGGCGGTCGCGCGCGGCGATGGCCGGCACCAGCGCCCCGCCGAGCAGCAGCACGCCGAACAGCAGCGCCTGCGAGGCGGTGCCGCTGTCGATGTCACCGACCCCGGCGTACCGGCCGAAGACGGCGACGAGCCCCGCGACGACCAGGAAGCCGACCACGCAGAACGCCACGCCCGCCCGCGCCCGGCGGGTCACGTAGTAGACCATCAGCACCCCGGACACGACCTCGGTGATCGTCACCTTCGGCAGCACGCTGGAGTACGGCGGGATGTGGAACGCGTGCAGGAAGAGGGTGGAAAAGATCAGCACCCCGCCGCCGGCCACCCCGGCGACGGCCGCCCGTTTCTGGGCCCAGAGCCCGCACGCCACCATGGCGCAGATGCCCGGCAGCAGGCCGAAGTCGACGAAGCGCGGGCCGTGCTCGTCGAGCGCTGCCTGCGTCGTGTAGACGAGGTCGAACAGCAGCGCGGCGAACAGCACCGCGGAGGGCACGCCGATGCGCCGCACCAGGGCGGTGGCGCGGGTGTAAAGGGTTTTCGGCAGGGGCGCGGCGGGCACAACGTGACGTTACGTGATTCCCCGGTGCCCGCACCTTGGCCGAGTGGCCCGCCCGCCCTCGGCCGATCGGCCGAGGCGGCCGGTGTGTCACTGGCCGTCTGCCCGAAGTGGACACGCCGTGGTTTCGGCGAGGCTCGTCGGCATCAAGATCCGACCGACAGGGAGAACCTCGTGGACCCGAACACTCCACACGCGACGAACGGCCCGGTGCTCTCCGGCCGTGGGCTGGTGAAGCGCTACGGCACTCAGTACGCCCTGGCCGGCATCGACATCGACATCCAGCCACGGGACGCCGTCGCCATCGTCGGGCCGTCCGGCTCGGGCAAGACGTCGCTGCTGCACGTCCTGGCCGGCATCCTCCGGGCCGACGACGGGCAGATCTTCCTGGCCGGGCAGCGGATCGACCACCTCGGCGAGAAGAAGCGCAGCGAGCTGCGCCGCACCGAGTTCGGGTTCGTCTTCCAGTCGGGGATGCTGGTGGCCGAGCTGTCGGCCGAAGAAAACGTCGCGCTGCCGTCGCTGCTGGCCGGGCTCGGGCGCAAGGAAGCCATCGACGCCGGCCGCGTCTGGCTGTCCCGCCTCGGCCTGGCCGGCAAGGAGCGCCGCCGTCCCGGCGAGCTGTCCGGCGGCGAGGCCCAACGGGTCGCGATCGCCCGGGCGCTGACCCACCGGCCGAAGGTCATCTTCGCCGACGAGCCGACCGGCGCGCTCGACACGCGCACCGGCCGCGACACGATGGACGCCCTGCTCGGCGCCGCCCACGAGACCGGGGCCGCAGTGATCGTGGTGACCCACGACCGCGAGCTGGCCGAGTCGATGCCCAAGACCGTCGCCATCCGGGACGGCCTGATCGCGGCGAGGCTGGCGGCGTGAACTCCCTCCAGATCGCCCTGCGGGTGCTGCGGGTCGACCGGCGGACCCGGACGTCGGCGATCCTCACCGCGATCGGGGTGGCCGTCGCGACCGGGCTGGTGCTGCTGCTGGCCACGCTGCCGTTCGCCACGCAGAACCGCGAACAGCGTGCCCTCTGGCAGGGCGAGCAGTTCTACAGCCGCGGCGCGGACGGCCCGGTCAACCTGCTCTACTCCTCCTCGAAGGACTACTTCGACGGCCGGCAGATCATCCGCGTCGACATCGCGCTGGCCCCCGGCGCCACGCCCGGTTCGGTCCAGCTGCCGCCGGGCGTGCCGCAGCTGCCCGGGCCCGGCCAGACCGTCGTCTCGCCGGCGCTCGGCCGGCTCCTGCAGGCCCATCCGGCCGCGCAGCTCGGCGACCGGTTCGGCAAGCCCGTCGGCGCGCTCGGCGAGGACGGCCTCCGGTTCCCGGAGCAGCTGGTCGCGCTGACCGGGCACACACCGGACGCGATGCCGGAGAACACTTCCCAGGTGGCGGGTTTCCCGAGCGGGAAGGCGAGCGCGGACGCCCTGCTCACGCTGCTGTCCTGGGTCGGGATCATCGTGCTGCTGGTGCCGAGCCTGGTGCTGGTGGCGTCGTCGGCGCGGCTGACCGCGGCCCGGCGGGAACGGCGGCTCGCCGCGATCCGGCTCGCGGGGGCGACGCCGGGGCAGGTCACGAACATGGTGGCCGCCGAGACGACGTTGTCCGCGGGCATCGGTGCGCTGCTCGGGTTGCTGATCAGCCCGGCGCTGCACGGCCTCGCGTCGTTCGTGCCGTGGGCCGGCGGTACCTGGCTGGCGTCCGACTTCGCGCTGCCGGTCGGCCTGACGGTGTCCATCGTCGTGGCCATTCCGGTGCTCGTGGTCCTGGCCGGCGTGCTCGGCCTGCGCCGCGTCCTCAAAAACCCGCTGTTCGCCACCGGCGGCCACACGAAGAAGCCGCTGCACTGGTGGCGGCTGCTGGCGCTGCCCGCGGCCGGGGCGTTCTTCCTCGTCGCGGTGACGACGGCGAAGGACTTCGGCGGCATCGGGCTCGTCATGGCGGGGCTGTTCTTCCTGGTCGGCTCGGCCGCGATCGTCGGGCCGTGGGTGACGTCGGCGGTCGGCGGCACGTTCGTCCGGATCTGGCGGCGCCCGTCCGCGTTGCTCGCCGGCCGCCGCCTGCGTGACGACCCGAAGGGCGCCTACCGGGCCTCCGCCGGGATCGTGCTTGCGGTGTTCGCCGGGTCGATGGCGCTGACGCTGCTGCCGACGTTCGAATCGATGGCCGGTGGCGGGCGGTCCTACGTCGACTCCGTGCTCTACGTCGACACCGACCACCGGCACGCGGGCACGATCGTCGACCAGGCCAACGCCTCCCTGCAGAAGTACGGCCAGAGCGAGAAGGCGGTCGCGGTCGGCGAGGTCTACCTGGTGAAGGGGCAGGCACCCAACCGGTACGGTCACCGAGCACTGGTGATGACCTGCGCCGACGCCGTCAAGCTGACCCGCTTCGGGCTCACGCCGGAGAACTGCGCGGGCGGCCCGGCCGTCTTCGGCGACGAGGCGCTCGACCTGGCGCAGTACCAGCTGGCCGACAACTGGGAGGGCCCGGCGGTGGCCGTCAAGTCGGGGACGCGGGCGGAAGCCGTCCACCCCGCCGATCCGGACCTGTCGAGCACGTCGATCGTCGACCCGGCCGCGCTGCCGGACGGCTTCACGCCGAAGTACGTCACCGTCGTCGCGCCGACCACCGACGCGAACCGCGAGATCGTCCGGACGGCGCTCGCTGCGCCGGCCGCGGGTGTGGAGATCGGCAGCCGGGACCAGTACCTGTTCAACCAGCAGACCGAGCTCGGCGACCTGCGCCGGGTCACCGTGATCGGGCTGATCGCGGCGGGCGTCCTGGCCGGCTGCAGCGCCGCGGTCGCGACCGCGGGCTCGGTGATGGACCGCCGCCGGACGTTCGGTGCGCTGATGGCCGCGGGCACCCCGGTGCGGGTGCTGGCCAGGGCGTTGCGGATGGAAGCCGCGCTACCGGCGCTGGTCGCCACCATCGGCGCGGGAATCGTCGGGGTACTGGTCGGCGTTGGGCTCTACAGCATGGTCGACGAGCGCGGCATCGTGCTCAGCCCGTGGCTGCTGGCGCCGGTCGTGCTCGGGGTCGGGGTGGCCCTGCTCGGCGCGTCGGTCTGCACACCCGCGTTGAAGCGGGTCCAGGCCGAGCCGCTGGCCGACGAATAGGCGTTCGCCCCTCTGTCGGGGGAGGGGCGAACACCGGGGGTACAGAGGGAGGTCGTGAGTGCGTAACAGTGTTAGAACACTGTTACGCACTCACGACTGCTTTTCGAAGATGAGGTCGTGCGAGACGCGGCCTTCGACGTCGGCCCGCTGCTCGAACTTCGTCACCGGCCGCCACTCCGGTCGCGGCGCCCAGCCGTCGTACCGGTTCCGCAAGGTGGGTTCCGCGGAGCAGACCTCGAGCATCTGCTCGGCGTAGTTCTCCCAGTCGGTCGCCATGTGGAAGGTCCCGCCCGGCGCGAGCCGCGACGCCACGAGCGCGGCGAACGACGGCTGCACGATCCGCCGCTTGTGGTGCTTCTTCTTCGGCCACGGGTCGGGGAAGAACAGCCGCACGCCGTGCAGCGTCCCCGGCTCGACGTGCTCGGTCAGCAGCACGACGGCGTCGCCGTGCAGCAGCCGCAGGTTCTCGACGCCCAGCTTTTCGGCGCGCAGCATCAGCTGGCCGAGACCCGGGTCGTAGACCTCGGCCGCGACGTAGTTGAGCTCCGGCGCCGCGGCGGCCAGCTGCGACGTCGTCTCGCCCATGCCGGAGCCGATCTCCAGCATCACCGGCGCCTCGCGGCCGAACCACGCGGTGAAGTCCAGCGGCCCCGCGGGCAGCTCGCTCACCGTGCGGCCCAGCCGCGGCCAGTGGTCGTCCCACGCCCGCTGCTGCCCGACGGTCATCCGGCCACCGCGCTTGACGTAACTGACCACGCTGCGCAGCCGACGTCCGTCTTCGTTCTCCACGGAGGGAGAGGTTAACGAACGGCCTCGATCACACCGAGACGCGACCGCAGTCCGGCCAGCCCGGCGATCGGGATCGGGTCCGGCGTCGGCCCGGTGTGGGCGGGCAGGACGTCGATCCAGCCTTCGTGCCGGTCGGTGTTCATCACCGTGGTCGGAATCGCGTGCCCCGATTTGCCGCGTTCGGACGGCATGAACTCCCAGTAACCGGATTCACCGTCCGCCGCCCACGGGACGAATTCCCACCCGGGGCGCCTGCCGAGCAGTTGCGCGATCCGGTCCTCGACGCGGAAACCCTGTTCCCGCGAATCGAGCTTGCCGTCGGCGACCGCGCGCAGCCACCACGGCGCGGGGATCTGGCCCGCCATCCCGGCCGAAGCGCGGAACAGGGCCAGGACGCTGTCTTCGGGCGCGCGGTGCACCCACGCGCGGCGGAGTTCGGCCGGCGTCGCCGCCGTCATGGCGGCCTGCGGGAGTTCGATCGCCCGCGACCATTCGAGGTCCAGCATGGGTTCGAGCCGGGGGGCGTCGTCTTCGACGCGGGCTCGGGGAATCGTGCCGCCCAATTCTTGCCCGGTGTCCACCGTCAAGATTCACCTCCAGGGGGAGTTCAGACGGGTCCGGCGCTCTCACTTATGAATCTTGCCTGGTCATAGCAGTATGTCCGGTGCCTGTGATCGAAGCCACAGTTGTTTCACCTTTTGTTAACAAGCTTTTCTGCGGTATTGAGACCGCGGTCACGCTCAGGCGTCGCGTCGTGCCGTCACGAGTACGCCGGCCACGAACAGGGCAACGGTGATCGCCGCGAAGTAACCGAGGTACCCCCACGGCCCGAGCGGCGCGGGCGCCAGCCCCAGCGGTCCCGCGGCGAACCCGCCCGCCCCGACGAACTCGTCGGCGGCGTGGAACGGCATCCACTGGTAGATGTGCCTGCCGACGCCCGGGATGAAGACGAGCACGCCTTCGAGCACCTGCGTCCACACGAGGACCACCGTCAGCGCGAAGGCGACACTGCGCAGGAGGAGCGCGACGCCGACCCCGGCCACCGCGGTGAACAGGAAGACCAGGCTCTGGCCGAGCACCGAGCGCCAGGCGGCGCCCGAATGCAGCGCGAGGTCGGCGTCCGGCTGCACCAGCGACGCCAGCCCCCAGGAACCGAAGCCGACGACCAGCCCGAGCACGGCGCCCAGCGCGCCGACGTTCAGCACCTTGGCCAGCAGCGCGGGCACCCGGGCCGGCACCGCCTGGAAGGTCAGCCGCATGGTGCCCCAGTTGAACTCCGACGCGGTCGCGAGCACCGCGAGGACGAGCAGCACGGTCCGGCCGTTGCCGCTCGCGAGCTGGGTGTTGCCGACGGTCGGCGGGATTTCCGGCCCGGCCAGCGCGAAGAACAGCGCGGTGAAGGCGAGCGGCGCGACGACCGCGATGGCCAGGCACCACCACGGCGCCCGGGTGCTGAAGAGCTTGATGCGCTCGGCGCGGAGGAGGTTGGTGATCATCGGGCGGCCTCCGGGGACGGCACCGCGAACTCGACGGCGTCGCGGGTCAGGTCGAGGTAGGCCTGCTCGAGCGAGCCGGTGATCGGGCTCAGCTCGTGCAGCGTCGCACCGGCGTCGAAGGCGAGCTGCCCGATCCGGTCACTGTCCAATCCGGACACCACGAAGGCACCGCCGGTTTCGGTGAACTCGGCGGTCCCGGTCAGCGCCGCGCGCAGCCGGTCCGCGTGCGGGGTGCGGACGCGCACGCCGTGTTCACTCGTTTGTGCGATGAACTCCTCCATGGTGCCCTGGTAGATCAGCCGGCCGCGGCCGATCACCACGAGGTCCTGGGCGGTTTGCGCCATCTCGGGCAGCAGGTGGCTGGACACGAACACGGTCCGGCCTTCGGCGGCGAGCGCGTGCAGCAGCTGCCGGATCCACGCCATGCCCTCGGGGTCGAGGCCGTTCACCGGCTCGTCGAACAGCAGCACGCGCGGGTCGCCGAGCATGGCGGCGGCGATCCCGAGCCGCTGCTGCATGCCGAGCGAGTACTGCAGGACGCGCGTCTTGCCGACGCTCGTCAGCCCGACCAGCGCCAGCACCTCTTCGACGCGTTTGTCCGGGATGCCGTTGGTCGCGGCCAGCCAGCGCAGGTGGTCGCGCCCGCTGCGGCCGGGGTGGCGCCAGGTGGCGTCCAGCATCGCGCCGACCGTCCTCAGTGGATCCTTGAGCTCCCGGTACGGGACGCCGTCGACGAGCACCCGGCCCGCGTCGGCGCGGTCGAGGCCGAGGATCAGCCGCATGGTGGTCGACTTGCCGGCGCCGTTCGGGCCGAGGAAGCCGGTGACGCGGCCCGATCGTGCGGTGAACGTCAGTTCGTCGACCGCGGTGGTGACGCCGTACCGCTTGGTCAGTGCTGTCGCTTCGATCATGGGCTCCCCGTCCGTCGCCGTGAGCCTACTGCGGAACACCGGATCCGGGTCGCCCCCGACAGCGCGACCCGGATCCGGTGTTTTCCCCTTTTTCCCCTGTTACCCCCTAGGCGTCCCGCTTCTTCGCGACCCCGAGCGCGACGAGCAGGAGCACGATGGCGATGCCGGCGAAGTACGCCAGCGCCCAGCCGGGGCTCAGCGGCGAGTCCGACGGCGGCGGGCCGTCGCCCGCGACGGCGGCGCCGCGCAGGAACTTGTTCGCCACGTTGAACGGCAGCCACTCGTGGATGTGGTGCCCGACCTTCGGGATGAGCTGCACCAGCTCTTCGACGGCCAAGTAGTAGATGAGCAGCAGGGCGATGGCGCCGGCGCTGTGCCGGATGAGGATCCCGAGCGCGACGGCGAGCACGGCGGCGGCCGCGAACACCGGCCCGAGCCCGGCGACGTTCAACCAGTCCTGCGTGGTGTGCAGGCCGAGGCCGTCGTTCGGCCGCATCAGCATGCTGAGGCCGAGTGCGCCGAACGCGGCGATCTCCCCGATGACGAGCGCGACCAGGGCGACGACGAGCGCCTTGGCGACCAGCGCCGGCGAGCGGTGCGGCACCGCCTGGAAGGTCGTCCGGATGGTGTTGAAGCGGTATTCGGTGGTCACCGCGAGCGCGGCGAGCACCATGACGACGGCGATGCCGAACTGGGAGCCCCCGAACTGGGTGGCGGCCACGGTGACCCGCTCCTCGGCGGGCGACGCGCCGGAGAAGATGGCGGCGAAGCCGATGGCCAGGGCCAGGGTGATGAGCGCGCACCACCACGGCGAGCGGGTCGAGAACAGCTTGATGCGTTCCACGGCGAGCAGGTTCATGATCTTGGTTTCCCCGGTTACTTGGCGGACTCGAGCACGTGCTGCGCCTCGGCGTCGAGGCCGGTGTGGTACTCGACGGAGTCGCCGGTGATCTGCATGAAGGCCTGCTCGAGCGAGCCGGTCTGCGGGCTCAGCTCGTGCAGCACGATCCGGTTGGCGGCGGCGATCTCGCCGATCTTGTCGCTGTCCATCCCGGACACCACGAGCGCGTTCGCTTCCTCGGCGACCCCGGCGCTCGCGCGCTGCAGGGCGGTGCGCAGCTCGGCCAGCTGCGGCGAGCGGACCTTGACGGTGTTCTCCGCCGCGCGGGCGACGAAGTCTTCGGTGGAGGACTGCGAGATCAGCTGACCCCGGCCGATCACCACGAGGTTGCTCGCGGTCAGCGCCATCTCCGAAAGCAGGTGGCTGGAGACGAAAACCGTACGGCCTTCGTCGGCCAGCCGGTGCATGAACTTCCGGATCCAGAGGATGCCCTCCGGGTCCAGGCCGTTCACCGGCTCGTCGAACAGCAGCACCTCGGGGTCGCCGAGCAGGGCGGCCGCGATGCCCAGGCGCTGCGACATGCCGAGCGAGAACCCGCCGGCGCGCTTGTTCGCGACGCTGGTCAGGCCGACCGTCTCGAGCACTTCGTCGACGCGGCCGGCCGGGATGCGGTTGGACTTCGCCATCCACAGCAGGTGGGCGCGCGCCGAGCGGTTCGGGTGCACCCACTTCGCGTCGAGCAGCGCGCCGACGGTGCGCAGCGGCTCCTTGAGGTCGTGGTACTTCTTGCCCCCGATGGTGACCTGGCCACCGGTGGGGTTGTCCAGGCCCAGGATCATCCGCATCGTGGTGGACTTGCCCGCCCCGTTCGGACCGAGGAAGCCGGTGACCTGCCCCGCGGACACGGAGAACGACAGGTTGTTCACCGCCAGCGTTTTTCCGTACCGTTTGGTGAGGCCCGTTGCCTCGATCATGACTGCTCCTCTTCCGCCCCTCGCTTACGACGCGTTCATCGTCGCGGGTCGGGGATGGTTTGCGCGTCACCCTGGAGGCCGAACCCCTCCCCCTACCTGAGTAGTACCTTGCTGGCTCTTCGGCCGATGCGCGATCCGTGATGACCCTGAGTCGACCCTGATTCGACCTCATTAATGAACTGTGGTTCAATAATGAGGTGGCCCGGCCGAGGAGCATCACCGACGAACGGCTGCTGGGCGCGGCGGAGACCGTGATCGGCCGCTGTGGCCCCGGTTTCACGCTCGCGCAGGTGGCTTCGGAGGCCGGGGTTTCGGTCGGCACGGTCGCGCAGCGGTTCGGCTCGAAGAGCGGCCTGCTGCAGGCGATGAGCCGGCGGGCCACACGGCGGGCGGTCGAGCAGATGCGGGAGTGCGCCGAGCGGGCGGACGACCCGGTCGACGGCCTGCGCGCGGCGGCGGTGTCGGTCTACGCGGTGCTCGGTGACGCCGAAGAGGCGGCGAACCACCTGGGCCAGCTCGGCGTGGACATCGGCGACCCGGTGCTGCGGTCGCTGCTGGGCGAGCACTTCACGGCGGTCGAGGACGAACTGCGGCGGCTGGTGCGGGCGGCGGCTCCGGCGCTGCCGCACGCGCCGAGCGTGCCGCGGGCGGCCCGTGCGGTGCTCGGCGTGATCAACGGGGTGTCGATCGACTGGTCGATCCGGCCGCACGGGCGGCTGGCCGACCGGCTGGCGGAGGACGTCGACGCGGTGCTGGCCGCGTGGCGGGGACGGGAGACTTCATGAGTTTGCAGGGCAAGGTCGCGGTGGTCACCGGAGCGACGCGGGGGTGTGGCCGCGCGATCGCGGTGGAGCTGGGCCGCGCGGGCGCGACGGTGTACGTCACCGGACGCACAACGCGCGCAACGACGTCACCGATGCAGCGCCCGGAGACGATCGAAGAGACGGGCGAGCTGGTCGAGGCGGCGGGCGGCCGCGCGGTGGTCGTCCGCTGCGACTTCACCGCGCAGTCCGATGTGGACGCTTTGCGGGCGCGGATCGAGTCCGAAGTGGACGGAATCGACATCCTGGTCGACGACGTCTGGGGTGGTGACATGTACTTCCACTTCGACGCGCCGTTCTGGGAGACGCCGCTGGAGGACGCGCTGAACCTGACGCACAACGCGCTGGACACGCATCTCATCGCCCTGCACAAGCTGCTGCCCCTGGTCGTCGCCCGCCGCGGTCTGGTGCTCGAGGTGACCGACGGCGACAACGACGACTACGTCGGCGCCGGGCTCCCCTACTACCTGGCCAAGTGCGGCATCCGCGCGCTCGGCCGGGCGCTCGGCGTGGAGCTGGAGAAGAACGACTGCGTCGGCCTCGCGGTGACGCCGGGCTTCCTGCGTTCGGAGTCGATGCTCGACCACTTCGAGGTCACGGAGGAAAACTGGCGCGACGCGGTCGGCAAGCTGGCCCCGGTCGACTTCAAGATCTCCGAGACGCCGTACCTGCTGGCCCGCGGCGTCGCGGCCCTGGCACAGGACCCCTCGGTCTCCCGCTTCGCCGGGCAGACGCTGGCCTCCTGGACGCTGATGAAGGAGTACGGCTACACCGACGTCGACGGCGACCGCCCGGACTTCGGCCGCTGGCTCACCGAAGTCCGCAACGCGGGCAAGGACCCGGCGACCACCCCGCCGGACGGCTACCGCTAACCGAGGCCGGGGCGGGCGAGACCGGTTTCGTAGGCCAGCACCACGGCCTGCACCCGGTCCCGCAGCTCCAGCTTCGCCAGGATCCGCCCGACGTGCGTCTTCACCGTCGCTTCGGACAGGAACAGGGCCTCGGCGATCTCCAGGTTCGACATGCCCTTGGCGATCAGCACGAGCACCTCGCGCTCGCGGTCGGTGAGCACGTCCAGCTCGGTGGTGTCCCGCATCGGCGCGCCGCCGGTGCCGACGAAGCGGTCCAGGAGGCGGCGGGTCACCGACGGCGAGACCACCGCGTCGCCCGAAGCGACCGCGCGCAGCGCCGAGACCAGGTGGCCGGGCTGGGTGTCCTTGAGCAGGAACCCGCTCGCGCCGCCCTGCAGCGCCGCGTAGACGTACTCGTCGAGGTCGAACGTCGTCATCACCAGCACGCGCGCGGTGCCCGCGGCGACGATCCGCTTCGTCGCCTCGACGCCGTCGAGCACCGGCATCCGGACGTCCATCAGCACGACGTCCGGCCGCAGTTGCGAAGCCAGCTCGATGGCCTGCGCGCCGTCGCCCGCCTCGCCGACGACGTCGATGTCCTCCTGGGCGCCCAGCACCATCCGGAACCCGACGCGCATCAGTTCCTGGTCGTCGACGACCACCACCCGGATCACTTGTCCAACCTAACCGGCAGGGCCGCACGGACCTGCCACCCACCGCCCGGAGCCGGGCCCACGTCCAATGTCCCGCCGTACACGTGCGCGCGTTCGCGCATGCCGATCAGGCCGTTCCCGCCCGGCAGCCGCCGGTCGTGCCGCCCGGCCGGGACCAGCTGCGCGGCGCCCGCGCCGTCGTCGCTCACCAGCACCTCGACCAGGTCGCCGGTGCGGTGCACCCGCACCGACGCCGTCGCGCCGCGGCCGGCGTGCTTGAGCGTGTTGGTCAGCGACTCCTGCACGATCCGGTAGATGCCGAGCGAGACGCCGGCCGGCAGGTCGCCGAGCTCGCCGAGCTCCAGTTCCACCGGCACACCGGCGGTGCGCATCCGGTCGGCCAGTTCGGCGAGGGCGTGCGCGTCCGGCTGCGGCACCCGGGGCTCGCCGTCCGCGTCGTCGCTGCGGAGCACGTCCAGTAGGCGCCGCAGCTCGCCGAGCGCGCCGCGGCCGGTCTCGGAAATCGTTTGCAGGGCCCGCTGGGCGAGCTCGGGGTTGCTCTGGATCGCGTAGGACGCGCCGTCGGCCTGCACGACCATGACGCTCACCGCGTGCGCGACGACGTCGTGCAGCTCACGGGCGATCCGCCCGCGCTCCTCGGCCACCGCGATCCGGGTGGCCTGGTCCCGTTCGGTCTCGAGCAGGTGCAACCTGGCCTCCACTTCCACGTCGTAGGCGCGCCGGGCCCCGACGAACTCGCCGAGGGTCCAGCACAGGGCGATCCCGAACGCGAGGAACAACGCCGAGATGACGAGCTCGTCCGCCGGGCCCAGCGCCAGCTGCAGCGCCGACCCGGCGACGACGGCACCGACGTACACCAGTCCCTGCCGCCGACCGGCGTAGACGACCACCGAGTAGATGCTCATCGCCAGGGCGGCGACGCTGGAGACGCCGAGCTCGAGCGTGCCGTGCACGACGCCGATCACCAGCACGACGTACGCCGACCACAGCGGCGACTTCCGCCGGAACACCAGCGGCGCCACCATGGCGATGTTCACCGGCACCGCGATGTACCAGGGCGGCATTTCGGCGATCTCGTCGAAGCCGTCGGCGGCGAACAGCAGCAGGTCGATCAGGCCGAGCAGGACGGCGAGCACCGTGTCGCCCGCCATGGGGTGGGCACGCATCCAGAGACTCAGCCGTCGCACCACACAACACTAGGTGGCGGCGCGGAAACTGCGCGTCGGTCGGCGGTACCACCTTCGGTGCGACCTGGGGATGACCCGCATGGCACGATTCAGGGGTTGTCGTGAAACGGGAGGGCTGGGGGCCGTGACGTCACCGGAGCAGGGCCGGCTCGCGGGTCCGCTGTCGATGTCGGTGGCCAACCTGTGTCACCGCCTGCAGCCGCAGGTCTCCGCGCGCACCGCCGCCGGGTTCGCCGAGGTGCTGCGCCGGCTCGGGGCACCCCTGCAGGTGGCCGTGGCCGGCCGGATCAAGTCGGGCAAGTCCACGCTGGTCAACGCACTGATCGGGCGCCGGGTGGCGCCGACCGACATCGGCGAGTGCACCCGGCTGGTGACCCGGTTCCAGTACGGCACGGTGGACCGCGTCGAGATCGTCTTCACCGACGGCCGCAAGCAGGTGCTCCCGTTCGCCGCCGACGGCATGATCCCGGCCGAGCTGGGCGTCGACATCGAGCGGGTGTCGCACATCGAGGCGTACCTGACCAACGCCGTCCTCCAGGGCATGACGGTGATCGACACCCCCGGTCTCGGCTCGCTCGACGCCGCTTCGGTGTCCCGCACCGAGCAGCTGCTGGGCGCGGCGAAGCACCGCAAAGAAGAGGACGACGACGAGGGCTCCGACGAGCTCGACGACACCTCGCGCAACGCCGTCGCCGGCGCCGAAGCCGTGCTGTACGTCGTCACCCAGGGCGTCCGCGCCGACGACCAGCAGGCCCTCGCCGCCTTCACAGCGGCCACGGCGAGCCGCGAGGCGGGCCCCGTCAACGCGATCGCCGTGCTCAACAAGGCCGACACCATCGCGCCCGAGTCGGTCGACGGGTCCGGCGGCGACGTCTGGAAGGCCGCGACGCTCCTCGCCGAGAAGCAGGCGTCGACGTTGAAGCCGCGCGTCGCGGACGTGCTGCCGGTGATCGGGCTGATCGCCGAATCCGCCGAGTCCGGCGGCTTCACCTCCGCCGACGCCGACGCCCTGCGGCAGCTCGCCGAGCTCGACGACGACGTCCTGCAGACCATGCTGATCTCGGCCGACATCTTCACCAGCTGGGAGTGCGACGTCCCGGCGGGCACCCGGCTGCGGCTGCTGGAGAAGCTCGACCTGTTCGGCGTCTCGCACGCCGTCGAGGCGATCCGCAAGGAACCGGAGATCACGGCGGGCGCGCTGCGGCGGGCCCTGCTCGACGCGTCCGGCCTCGAAGCCGTCCGGCAGCGGCTGTCGATCGTGTTCGCCGCCCGCGCCGACGGCATCAAGGCGGCCGCGGCACTGGCCTCGGTGACCGCGCTCGCGCACGCGTCGGCCGATCCGGCCGAACGCCAGCGCGTCCACGACGCCATCGAGGTGCTGCTCGCCAAGCCCGAGGCCCACCAGCTGCGGCTGCTCGAAGCGCTGACGCTGGTGGCGTCCGGCGCGGTCGACATGCCGGAGGACCTGGCGGAAGAGGTGCTGCGGGTCGGCAGCAACGCCGACATCGGCGCCCAGCTCGGCAAGCCCGGCGCCCCGCGCCCGGAGCTGGCCGCGCACGCGCTCGAGCGCGCGGGCTGGTGGCGGTCGTTCGCCTCGTTCGGGGCGACGCCGGCGCAGAGCCGGGTGGCGCACGTCGTCCACCGGGCGTACTTCTTGATCTGGCAACAGGTCCGCGAGGCGTGACGTTGTTTCTGCTTGCCGACTTTCGCTGGTCGGGCCCTTCCGCCGCGTACTGTTGAGGCGTGCGCCTAGAAAACACGACATCCTGGCGAGCCGGCTGGAGCAGCGAGACCGAGGTCGACGTCGCGCTGTACATCCGGGACGCCCTGGCACTGTCCGTTTCCGAGGGACAGGTGCTGCCGCCGGTGGAACCGCGGGTGCCGGTGCACATCCCGGCCGGGCTCGACCGCGCGGCCGTCCAGGCGCAGTGGGCCGACTGGTGGGTCGAGCTGCTCGCCTTCCTGCGCAACCGCGAGGACCCGGACCCGCGCAGCCTGCGCACCCGGTACGGCAGGCCCGCGCTCGCCCAGGGCACGGCGATGCGCCAGGCGGTCGAGTTCTTCGCCCCGGCCGCGGCCCGCCACTTCGCCAACGCCCGCGGCCCGGCCCTGCGCGGGACGAACGAGCCCGCGGGCGGCACCCCGTGGGCCCCCGGCTTCTACCGCCGCCAGATCGTGGCCGGTGAGCGGCTCGGCCAGCTGGTCCGCGAGGCCGAAGTCCGCCTGGGCCGCCGCGCCTACCCCTTCCGCCTCAACGTCATCGAGATCTCGGTCGCCGGCTCGATCTGGCTCCGCACGGCCGAGGACCAGCTCCTCGTCTCCTCCCGCCTCGCCGAGAACGGCCCCGGCCTGGAAGCGGTCCTCCGCGAGGTGATCGACCAGCTCGTCTGAGGCACCCGGCTTTCATAAACCGAGCAGGCGGTCTAATAATGGACCGCATGGAGACGACCGTCGACGAGCCGTCGTGGCTGCGCACCGGGTCCTGGGTCGGCTGCCCGCTCATCGGGGGCGCGCTCGGCGTGGGCGTCTGGGCCATCGCCGCCTGGGTCGACGACCTGCCCGCCTTCCCCTTCCAGGGCGTGTTCAAGGTGCTCACGAAGCTGCCGCAGCCGTGGGCGACGCTCGCCGCGGTGGCCGGCGGGCTCGTGCTCGGCTTGGTGTTCGCCGCGGTCTGGGCCCGCGACCGGCTGGTCGTCACGGTGTCGCCGACCCGGGTCACCCTGGTCCGCGGCGACCGGACCCGCCGCATCGAGGCCGACCTCGACGCCGTCTACCTCGACGGCAAGGAGCTCGTCCTGCGCACGACCGACGGCCGGGAGATCGCCCGCGAGAAGACCGACCTACGCAACCACGAGCTGGCCCCCGCCTTCGCCGAGCACGGCTACCCCTGGCACGACGAACCGCCGGTCGAGCGATGAGGACGGTCGACCCGGCCAAGCACGCGGCCAAGCGCGCGTCGATCGTCGACGCGGCCGCCGGCTGCTTCGCCGAGAAGGGCTTCGAGCGGACGACGACCGCGGACATCTGCCGGGCCGCGGGCATCAGCTCCGGCAGCCTCTTCCACTACTTCCCCAGCAAGCGCGCGGTCTTCACGGCGATCTTCACCGACGACGCCGCCCAGACGGCCGGTCGCCTCGAAGCCGCCGCGAAGACGGACGACCCGCTGGCCGCGCTGCTCGAGGTCGTCGCCGAGCTGGCCGGCCAGGTCGCGCACCCGGCCGTCGGCCGCCTCGTGCTGGAGGCCGCCGCCCAGGCCGCCCGCGACGACGAGTTCGCCGAGCTGGTCCGGCGCAACGACCGGGCGATGCGGGACGGTCTGGCCGTCCTGGTCGCCCGCGCCGACGCGGCCGGGCAGATCGACCCCGGTATCGCCCCGCGCGCGGTCGCCGGCTGGCTCGTCGGCCTGATCGACGCGATGATCTCGCGGGCGAGCATCGACCCCGACCTCGATCTGCCCGCCGAACAGGCGATCCTCCGGACGATCCTGATCCGGTTCCTTCGCCCGGTTCCGCCACCGGCGGGCGACTGAGTCCGCCAGAATGTGGTCATGGCGTGGTTTCGCAAGGAGGGAACCGGCGGCGGTCCGGCCGCGTCGGACACCGATGTGCAGCCCTTGCAGCAGGTGAGCGATCTCGACCGCGCTCTCGCGGATCGCCAGGCACTGATCGGGATGTGCCTGTACGCCCTGGACCGCGCCCGCAGTGGCGGTGTCGTCGAACGCCTCGAGGAAGGGCTCGCCGCGATCGGCGTGCAGGCCCTGCGGCCCGACGGCGAGCGGTTCGACCCGGCCCGGCACGAAGCCGGCGGCGCGGTCCCCACCGAAGACCCGGCGCTCGACGGCATCGTCGCGGAAACCGAGGTCACCGGCTTCGCCGACCACGATCGCCTGCTGCGCGCCCCGATCGTCACCGTCTACGCGAAGAAGAGCCCGTGAGCGCACCGACCGCGCCGAGCCTGCCCGCGCAGGTCGCCGCGACCCGAGACCAGCTGCTGACCGTCGTCCGCGACGCCGATCCGGACGCCGCCAAGTGGGTCGAGGGCATCCGGAAGGCGCGGCCGAAGAAGCCGGCCGTCGTGGTCGTCGGCGAGACCAACCGCGGGAAGAGTTCGCTGGTAAACGCCCTGCTGGCGCGGCCAGGACTGTCCCCTGTGGACGCTGACGTCGCCACCGCGACCTACCTCGTGTTCGACCACGCGGAGACCTGGGGTGCGCAGGCCTGCTACCCCGGTCAGCTCGCCCCGGTGCCGATCGGCCTCGGCCAGCTGATCAACTGGGTGTCGGCCGCGCACGAACTGCCGCCGGGCCAGCTCCCGCCGCGGTACGTCGAGGTCACCGGGCCGGTGCCGCTGCTCGAACGGCTTTCGCTGGTCGACACGCCGGGTGTCGGCGGGCTCGACTCGATGCACGGCGAGCTCGCCAAGGAAGCCGCCGCGGGCGCCACCGCGCTGCTGTTCGTCGTCGACGCCTCGGCGCCGTTCACCTCGACCGAGCTGCAGTTCCTGCGTGACGTCGGCGAGCGCGTCGAGACCGTCGTGTTCGCGCTGACCAAGGTGGACATGTTCCGCGGCTGGCGGGAGGTGCTGGAAGCCGACCGGCAGCTGCTGCGCGAGCACGCACCCCGCTTCGCCGAAGCGGTGTTCCACCCGGTCTCGGCGCGGATGTTCGAGACCGCGGCGAAGGCACCCAACGAGCAGATGGCCGCGATGCTGCGGGAGAAGTCCGGCGTCGCGGCGATCCAGACGGCGTTGCAGGAGCTGCTCGTCGGCCGCTCGGCGATGCTCGGCGAGGCGAACACGCTGCGCGCGCTGTCCAGTGCGCTGGGCGAGCTCAAGGCGAAGCTGCAGGCCGAAAGCCGGGCGCTGTCGGCGGGTGAGGCCGAAGCCGAGCAGCTGCGCGAACGCCGTGACCAGCTGCAAACCGAGCGCCGGAGCTCCACCCGCGGCTGGCAGCTGAAGCTGCGCGGCGAGGTGCAGCGCACCCGCGTCGAGGTCGGGCACGAAAGCAGCCGGCAGATGCGGGACGCGCAGACCCACTTCCGGCAGCTGATCGACGCCGCCAAGCGCGACGAGCTGGCCGCGCTGCCCCAGCAGGTCGACATCGCGCTGCAGACGACGTCGCAGCGCATCTCGATGCTGCTTTCGCAACGCCTGAACCAGGTCACCAACGTCTCGCTGTCGGAGCTGTTCTCGCCCGAAGAGCTCGACGTCATCCGCGCGCAGTTCGCCCGGGCCGGCGGGCCGCCGGTGGTGCTGCGCCCGCCGGACAAGAAGCCGCCGACGGCCGAGGACAAGCTGCTCGTCTTCATGGGCATCTCCGGCGGCGTCGGGGCCGGCAAGGTCGCCGCGCTGCCGCTGGCCGGCGTCGCGATCCTCAACCCGGTGGTGCTGCCCGCGACGATCATCATCGGCCTCGGTGCCGGCTGGTGGATGGCCCGCACGCGCAAGCACGCGGCCGACAAGCAGCACATGAAGCAGTGGCTGGTGGAGGCCATCGCGGACGCCCGCTCGACGCTCGACCAGCTCGTCGCCGAGCAGCTCATCGAGGCCGAGCAGCAGCTGTCGATGGCGCTCGACGAGGCGCTGGGCCGCCGCATCGACGCGATCGAGGCCGAGCTCAAGGAAGTCGACAAGACGATCAAGATGGGTGCGCAGGAGCGCGCCAAGAAGATCGCCGTCGTGTCGAAGCGGCTCAAGGAGGTCAGTGACGGCCGCGAACGCGCCGAAATTTTCTTGACGCGAATCCGGGCACTGCGGGACAAAACCGCCTGAACACCCGTCCGGTTGTGGAGCGGAACCGAACGGGCCTACGGTGAGTCATACCCTCAGACAGCAGGTCGGAGCGTGTTACCCGGTTCGAAGGGGGAAGTGCCATGTGGGTCGACGAGAGCGGCGGCAGCGACACCGACGCGAGCAGCCCGGACGCGATGACCGTCCACGTCGACGGCCAGGAGTACCAGGCCGAGGTCAACTACGACGTGAACGAAGACGGGGTGAACGACACCGCGATCATCGAGCACGACGACGGCTCGGCCCAGGCCTTCATCGACACGAACCACGACGGCGAGGCCGACCACTACGCCGTGCTGGACGAGAACGGGAAGGTCGTCGAGCAGGCCGTCTACGACGAGGCCAGCGGCCAGTGGGTCCAGGACGGCTCCGGCGGGCACGACCACTCCGACACCGGCGGCCGCGACGACAGTTCCGGCGGCCACATCCACGCCGACCTGCCGGACGGCGAGGTCGACGCGGGCGTCGCGACCATCGACACCGACCACGACGGCCACAACGACACCGTCATCGTCGAGACGAAGAGCGGCGGCACCATCGCCTTCACCGACAAGGACGGCGACGGCGAAGCGGACATCGCGGTGCAGACCGAGTCCGACGGCACGACCACGACGTTCGAGCACTCCGGCCCCGGCCAGTGGACCGAAGTCTCCAGTGGACTGAGGAACGACGGCGATCCCGCCGCGGACGCGGCCTGGGGCGAGGCCGGCACGCAGACCCTGGAAGGCGTCGCGCGCATCGACTCCGGCACCGGGCAGTGGATTTCGCCGAACTAGGGGTGACCCAAGTCATAGTTTGAAAGCCCGGGGCTCTCGCCTCGGGCTTTCTTCATGTCGTCAATGAAAACAAAGTCGCCTTCTGAATCGATTCCCTTATCGGTCCTGTGAGAGAACGTACACGTCAGCTCTCTGTTACCTGCCGGTCATGCGGTTACTCTCGAAGAATCCCAAAACCCGCACACCGGTTCGCCAGCCGGTGTGCGAAGCCATTCGGTCGCCGGCAATGACGCCCGCACCGGGACAACGTCGTTCCGGTGCGGGCGCATTTGTCGTCGGAAGTCAGGAGTAGAGATGACCGCAGTCGCCATCCCCGGACTGGACACCGCGCCGACGACGCACACTGGCGTGCTGTCCTTCGTCCGGGAGGTCGCCGAGCTGACCACCCCGGACCGGGTGGTGTGGGTCGACGGGTCTGACGAAGAAGCCGCCCGGATCAACCAGGAGCTGGTCGACGCGGGCACGTTCGTGCAGCTCAAGTCGAAGCCGAACTCCTTCTGGGCCACTTCCGACCCCGACGACGTCGCCCGCGTGGAAGACCGGACCTTCATCTGTTCGGAGCGTCCCGAGGACGCCGGTCCGACCAACAACTGGATGGACCCGGCCGAGATGAAGGCCACCATGACCGAGCTGTTCCGCGGCTCGATGCGCGGCCGCACGATGTACGTCATCCCGTTCTGCATGGGCCCGCTCGGCGACGAGAATCCCAAGCTGGGTATCGAAATCACCGATTTCGCCTACGTTGTCGCCTCGATGCGCGTGATGACCCGCGCGGGCAAGGCGGCTCTCGAGAAGTTCGTCGCGCCGGACGGCAGCGAGCGCGAATTCGTGCCCGCGCTGCACTCGGTCGGCCACCCGCTCGAACCGGGCGAGAAGGACGTTTCCTGGCCCTGCAACGAAACGAAGTACATTTCGCACTTCCCCGAGGAGCGCGCGATCTGGAGCTACGGCTCGGGTTACGGCGGCAACTCCCTGCTGGGCAAGAAGTGCTACTCGCTGCGCATCGCGTCGGTGATGGCCCGTGACGAGGGCTGGCTCGCCGAGCACATGCTGATCCTCAAGCTGATCTCGCCCGAGGACAAGGTCCACTACGTCGCGGCCGCGTTCCCCAGCGCCTGCGGCAAGACCAACCTCGCCATGCTGCAGCCGACCATCCCGGGCTGGCGCGCCGAGACCCTGGGTGACGACATCGCCTGGATGCGCTTCGGCGAGGACGGCCGCCTGTACGCGGTCAACCCCGAGTTCGGCTTCTTCGGCGTCGCGCCGGGCACCGACTGGCACACCAACCCGAACGCCATGCGCACCATCGAGAAGGGCAACACGGTCTTCACGAACGTCGCCCTGACCGACGACGGCGACATCTGGTGGGAGGGCATGGAGAACAAGCCCGCCCACGCCACCTCGTGGAAGGGCCAGGACTGGACGCCGGACTCGGACGAGAAGGCCGCCCACCCGAACTCGCGCTACTGCACGCCGATGTCGCAGTGCCCGATCCTCGCGCCGGAGTGGGACGACCCGAAGGGTGTGCCGATCTCGGCGATCCTGTTCGGCGGCCGCCGCAAGACCACGGTCCCGCTGGTGAACGAGGCCCGCGACTGGCAGCACGGCGTGTTCATGGGCGCCACGATGTCGTCGGAGACCACCGCCGCGGCGGCCGGCGCGGTCGGCAACGTCCGCCGCGACCCGATGGCGATGCTGCCGTTCCTCGGCTACCACGCCGGTGACTACTTCAAGCACTGGCTGAACCTCGGCAAGAACGCCGACGCGAACAAGCTGCCGAAGATCTTCTACGTCAACTGGTTCCGCCGCGGCGACGACGGCCGCTTCCTGTGGCCGGGCTTCGGCGAGAACTCGCGGATCCTGAAGTGGGTCGTCGAGCGCGTCGAGGGTCGCGGCAACGCGGTCGAGACGCCGGTCGGCTTCGTGCCGCGGGCCGAGGACCTCGACACCGAGGGTCTGACCGAGCCGCTCGAGGACATCCAGGCCGCCCTGGACGTCAAGCCCGAGGAGTGGCGCGCGGAGCTGCCGCTGATCGAAGAGTGGTTCGCGAAGATCGGCGACAAGGTCCCGACGTCGCTGCGTGACGAGCTCGACGCGCTGGCCCAGCGTCTCGCCTGAGCAGTCTGCCGCACCTGGTCGTGAGTGGTAAGGCGGGTTCTAACCCGCCTTACCACTCACGACCTTTTGGCCCGGTAGCTTCGCGGGCATGAGAGCGTTGCGCTTCGGAGTTGCCTTGTACGTGCCCGGCTCCCGGGCCGAATGGGTGGCGAAATGCCGGCGGGCCGAGGACCTCGGCTACGACGTCGTCGGCGTGGTCGACCACCTCGGCCGGGTCGCGCCGGTGCCCGCGCTGCTCCTCGCCGCCGAGGCCACCGAGCGGATCCGGCTGAACACCTACGTCCTCAACGCGAGCTTCCACAACCCGGTGCTGCTGGCCCGCGATCTCGCCGCGCTCGACCAGTTCACCGGCGGCCGGGTGGAGATCGGGGTCGGCGCCGGGTACGTCCGCGAGGAGTTCGAGGCCGCCGGCGTCGACTGGGGCACGCCCGGCGACCGGTTCCGGCGGCTCGTCGACGTGGTCACCGAGGTCGAGCGCGCGTTCACCGACCGCCCGCGGGCGCCGCTGCTGCTCGGCGGCCGCGGTGACCGGATGCTGACCTTCGCCGCCGCGCACGCCGACACCATCTCCCTCACGGGCACCGCGCCCGGCGCGGCCGAGGGGCGGCTGGCCCTGGCCGATTCCACCGCGTTGGCCGAGCGCGCCGGCTTCGTGAAGCGGGTGCTCGACGGCCGGGACGCCGAGCTGAACCTGATGGTCCACTTCGTCCGGATCACCGACGACCGGCGGGCGGCTCTGGAAGAGGCTCACCAGCTCGTGCCGCACCTCGACGTCGAGGAGCTCGGCGAGCTGGCCACGGTACTGGCCGGCTCGGCCGAAGCGGCGGCCGAGCAGCTGCTGCGCACCCGCGAGAACCTCGGCGTCAGCTACTTCACCGTGCTCGAAGACGACCTGACCAGGCTCGCTCCGGTGATCGAGAAGGTGAGTACGTTGTCGGTATGACTGGGGATTTCCGCTTCGGTGTCAACATGATCGTGCCGGACAGCCGCGCCGCCTGGGTCGAGAAGTGCCGCAAGGCCGAGGACCTCGGCTTCGACGTCCTGTGCGCGGCCGACCACCTGGGCATGGCGCCGCCGTTCCCGGCGCTCGTGCTGGCCGGCGAGGTCACCTCGCGCGTCAAGCTGACCACCTTCGTGCTCAACACGCCGTTCTACAACCCGGTGCTGCTCGCCCGCGACGTCACCGGCACCGACCAGTTCACCGACGGCCGGCTGGAGCTCGGCCTCGGCGCCGGGTACGTCAAGGAGGAGTTCGCGGCCGCCGGGATGCCGTTCCCGTCCGCGCGCGAGCGCGTCGACCACCTGGAACGGACGATCGTCGAGCTCGAGCGGTTGTACGCCGACCCGGAGCACAAGCCCGCGCCCACGCGTCCCGAAGGACCGCCGCTGCTGCTCGCCGGTCGCGGCGACCGGATCCTGACGCTGGCCGCCGAGCACGCCGACATCATCGGCTTCACCGGGACGACGAAGACGCCGGACGGCGCCGCGCTGGCCCCGGCGAGCGCCGAGGAGATCGAGGAGCGCGTCGAGTTCGTCCGGGCGAAGCTCGGTGACCGCACGGCGGAGTTCAACCTGCTCTGCCACTTCGTGAGCATCACCGACGACCGCGCCGGTGCGCTCGAGGAGCTGGCCAAGCTGACCCAAGGCCTGCTGAGCGTCGACCAGCTCGCCGACGTCCCGACCGCGCTGGTCGGCTCGCCCGCCGCCGTCGCCGAGCAGCTCCACGCGCACCGCGAGCGGTTCGGCCTGACCTACTACACCGTCCTGGAGCACAACATGGACCAGTTCGCCCCGGTGCTCGAACACCTCCGATGATCGACGCGAAGGCGCTCGGCGTCCGGGCCGGCGAGCTGTGGCTGTTCGACGACCTCGACTTCAGTGTCGACCCCGGTGAGTGCGCGGCGATCGTCGGGCCCAACGGTGTCGGCAAGTCGACTCTGATGCGCTGCTTCTACGGCATGCAGAAGCCGCAGCGGGGCCGCGTGCTGATCGACGGCAAGGTGCCGGACGAGCGGGACGTCGAGTTCCGGCGCAAGGTGTCGGTGCTCTTCGACGACTCCGACTTCTTCGCCGAGCTGACGCCGCTGGAGCACCTCGAGCTGCTGTCCGGTTCGTTCGGCGCGGACCTCGGCGACCACGAGGAACTGCTGCGCGACGCGGGCCTGGGTGAACGCATGCGCGTGACGTCCGGGCACTTCTCCGCGGGTCAGCGTCGTCGCCTGCTGCTGCTCGGCGTCACCGTGCGGCCGCACCGGGTGCTGCTGCTCGACGAACCGGAACGCGCGCTGGACACCGCGGGCAAGGAATGGCTGGTCGAGGTGATCGCCCGGTCGACGGCGGCCGGCGCGGCGGTCGTGGTGGCCACCCACCACCCGCCGCTGCTGGAGGCCGCGGACAGCGTGCTCGAACTGTGGTGACGACGACTCCGCGCAGGATGCGGATCCCGGGCCGCAAGCGGTTCGGGGGAATCTTCAGCGGCGACACCGCGACCTTCGTGTTCCTGTTCGGCTTCGGGTTCCTGTTCACCGCGTTCTTCCACGTCGACGCCTGGCGCCCGGCGCTCTACGGATCGTCCGTCGTGGACTTCCCGGCCGTGCTCGGGCTGCTGACGCTCTGCTGCGCGGTGGGCTGGCGCGGCCTGCTGCGGCGCGGCTTCGCGTGGGTCGAGCCGGCCGAGCTGACCTGGCTCGACTTCGCCCCGGTCGACCGCGGCCGCGTCGTCACGCTGCGGCTGCTCGGCGCCTGGACCGGCGTCGTCGTGGTGACCGGCTACCTGGCCGCGCTGCTGCTCGCCGTCGGCGGCGCCGGGCTGGACCAGTGGCGCGCGGCGGTCGCGATCGTCGCCGCGACCGGGGTGGCGGCCTTCGCTTCGGCCCGGCGGACGTCGCTGCGCCTCGACGCGCTCGGTCCGCTGGCGCTCGCGGTGCTCGGCCTGGGGATCGCCGCGCTCGGCCTGGGCCCCGCCACCGTGCAGTTAGTCGCGGCTGGGGTGCTGGTCGCGGCCTTGCCGCTGGCCTTCGGCGGCGAGCCGGTGTCGCGCGCGGGCCGGGCGGCGCTGCTGGCCGGCTGGGACGGCCGGGTGCTGCGCTCGGTCGCCGTCACCTTCCTCGACCCGATGATGCTGCTCCCGCCATCCGCACCGGTCGGCGGGTTTTCGCTGCGCCGCCCGACGCCGCTGCGGCTGGCTTGGGCGGGGACGCTCGGCCGGTCGCGGTACGCGGGCGCGGCGCTGCTGGTCGGCCTGGCCGTGGTCGTCGCGCACATCGCGGTGCCGACCGTGCCGGGCGCGGTCCTGGTCGGCGTCGGCGCGTACGTCGCGCTGACCCCGTTCGCCGGCGGGCTCGGCGAGCTGTGGCGCAATCCGGGCCGCCGCCGGTGGCTGGGTTCGAGCGATCGCGACCTCGTGCTGGCGCACGGCCTGGTGCTCGCCGGCGTGGGTCTCGCCTGGTGGACAGCGCTCTTCGTGGTCACCCTCGCGGGTGGGACGTCGTTCGCCGCCGGCGCCTGGCTGGCCGTGCCGCTGTCGGTGCTCGCGATCCTGCGCACGGTCACCCGCACCGCCGTTGACTACGCGAATCCCGGGTTCATCGACACCCCGATGGGCCCGATGCCGGCCAACCTCACCCGCCAGCTCTTCCGCGGTCTCGACCTCCAGGTCGTCGGCATGGTGCTGCTCGCCGCGGCCGTTTGACCTACTCTCGTTGCGACGAAGGGAGCAGCGAGTGGGCGGCGGGCACGCACCGGGCGTCGGGCGCAGAGCGACCAGCGAGTTCCCGGCCGGCTGGACCGACGAGCAGATCATCTCCGTGGTCAAGGACGTCGCCAACGACCCCAGCGAGGCCCGGCGCCAGCAGCGCAACGGCCGGTGGCGCTGCGCCGGCGAGCGGTTCAACGTCCACCTGATCGTGCTGGTCGAGGACAACGGGCACGTGCACACCGCCTACCCGGTGGCCGGGCCGGGCGTGGTCCGCAACCCCGACACCGCCCGCGACCCCGCGAACCCGACGGTCGCCGACCTCAAGGGCAACCGCATCAGCTTCTTCGCCGACAGCGTCCTCACCACGATCGGCAACCGCCTCTCCCCGGAGGACTACACGCACTACCGCACGCTGCTGTGGGCCGGCGAGTGGGAGGAACTGGCCGACGTACTGGCCGCGCACGCGTTCCGCGTCGGCTTCGGCTTCTCCGCCGACGAGTTTTCGGACTTCGAGAAGCTGCTCAACAGCTACGACCTGCCGGTGCCGGGTTGCGCGTTCCTCAACGACCGCGAGCACATCCTCAGGCAGCTGCGCCCGCTCTAGCGGAAGTCCTCGATGTCGCCGGTGAGGTGCCAGGGCATGTCCGGGCGGTCAGCTCGCCTGCGAAAGCGGCGGTGACGCGGCGGGCGTGACGGCCGCCCGCAACTCCTCCAGCGGCAGGCCGACGGCGTCGGCGATGGCCGCGACCGTGAAGAACGCCGGCGTCGGGATGCGGCCGGTTTCGATCTTGCGGAGCGTCTCGACGGAGATCCCGGCCTCGGCGGCGACGTCGACCATGCTCCGGCCGGCCCGCGCCGCCCGCAGCGCCTGGCCGAGGCGTTCGCCCCGCTCGCGCTCTTCATCCGTCAGGGGTACACGCACCATGAGCGTGATTCTAATACCAGGGAGTTGTCCACTGCCTGTGGACAACTCTGTGCACAGGTGTGGAAAAGGCCCCGCCGAACCGGAGTTCGGCGGGGCCTCACCACATCTGGTGCCCTCAGGCGCCCGCGGGCACCGGAAGTGGCATGCCGGGCAGGCTCTGGTCGTTCGGCACCACGCCGTCGATCAGGTAGGCCTCCACGACCTTGTCCACACCCGCGTTGCCGCCGGCGTAGATGCCGTGGTCACCCTCACCGGTGATCGTCAGCATCCGCGAACCCGCGAACGCCTTGTGCGCACGCTTCGCGCCCTCGATCGGCGTCGCCGGGTCGTGCTCCGACTCGACGATCAGCACCGGCGGGACACCCTTGCCGTCCAGCACGGGCAGCGGGGACGGCGGCTTCTTCCAGAACAGGCACGGCTGGATGAACCAGCCGGCACCCAGGAGCGGCAGCTGCTTGTCGATCAGCTTCTGCGAGTCCTTGATGGCGCTGTTCGGCGAGCCGGTCCACGGACCCTCGTTGCACGGGATGGTCCAGAAGCTGGCGTCGTAGGCGTCGCCGTCGGCCGGCACCATCAGCGGCTGGGCGCCGTAGGTGACGGTGCTCTTGTCAGCGGCCTTGGCCTTCTGCGCGGCCGAGGACTTGGCCGCCGCCGAAGCGGTGCCCTGGGTCAGCGTGCGGACGCTGACCAGGTAGTCGGCCAGGCCGGGGAAGGCCCGCTTGGAGTAGATCTGCGACGCGATGAACGAGTCGAGGCCGTTGGCCGAGACGGTCGAACCGTCGGGCAGGGTGACCGCGCCCTGGGTCAGGGCGTAGCGGACCTGCTCGTAGGTCTGGCGGGCGGCCTCGCCGGTGGTGCCGAAGTGGTAGAGCTTGTCGTACTTCGCCACCCACGGGAGGAAGTCCTGCCGGAAGCGGCGCTCGAAGCCGAGCGGCTGCCAGTCGAACGACTTCTGCCAGGTCGTGGTGAACTCGGTGGCCGAGTCGAGGACGAACCGGCCGGTGCGCGTCGGGTAGGCCTGCGCGTAGTGCGCGCCCATCCAGGTGCCGGCCGAGTAGCCGACCCAGTTGATCTTGTCGCGGCCGAGGAGCACGCGCAGCAGGTCGATGTCCTTGACCGTCTGGTCGGTGTTGATCAGCGGGCCCAGTTCGCCGGACTTCTGCTGGCAGGACAGCGCCGCGTACTTCGTCGCCTGCAGGATCAGGTTCAGGTTGCCGCGGTCGCGGTCACGCGGGTCCAGGTCCGCCCCGGTGCCGATGGCGCCGCCGCAGGTGATGTTGGTGCTCTTGCCGGTGCCGCGCGGGTCGAAGCCGACGATCTCCTGGTGCTCGCGCAGCTTCGTCTGGTTGCGCAGGCGGGCCGGGAAGTTGCGGCCGGGAGCACCCGGGCCACCGGGGTTGGTGACGACGCTGGCGGTCGCGTCCTGCTTCGCCTTCAGCCGGCTGACCGCGATGGTCAGGTCGATCTGGGCGTTCGCCTGGTACCAGTTGCGCGGGGTCTTGTAGGTCGCGCACTCCATGTCCTCGGCGCCCGCGGGCGGGGCCGTCGGCAGCTCGGAGGGGACCGCGCACTGGTGCCAGTCGAGCTTCTGGTTCGCGTACTGCGCCGGGATGTTCGTGGAGTTCAGCGGCTGCTTACCGGCCGCGACCTCCTGAGCTGCGAACGCAGGAGTGAACCCGGCCAGCAGGGTGCCGGCGATCGCCGGGATCACCACCGCGTAGCGGAGTCGTGTCATACGGTTGCCCCTTTTGGGTTTTGCGCGTGCGGAGTCGGGCTATTGATATAGGTCCCGCGAGGGCGGGGCAACCGACGTTGGTCGGCATCGACGACCGGGGCGATCAAATCGATATCGGACAGACGTGACTCGCTGTCACGCAGGTTCTAAGGTCAGGCGGTCGGTTACGGGAGTGTTAGGTGAGGTCGATGTCGACTGCGAAGCACGACGGAAAGGTGCGCGGGTTCCAGTTCAGCCCGTGGAACCTGCTCCTGATCGTCCCGCTGCTGGTCCTGGTCACGCCACTGTTCAACATGGACGGACCGCGGTTGTTCGGGATGCCGTTCTTCTACTGGTTCCAGTTCCTCATGGTGGGCGTCGGGGTGCTGAGCACCTGGATCGTCTACATGATGACGCGGGACAAGCCCACCTCCGGCGGTCCGGACAAGCTGAGCGTCGACGAACTGGACGAGGGGGACGCTCGATGAGCAACCTGCAGTGGCCCGAGCTGATCATCTTCACCCTCCTGTTCGCGCTGGTGACGGTCCTCGGCTTCATGGCGTCCCGTTGGCAGCGCGGCAGCACGCTGGACCACCTGGACGAATGGGGTCTCGGCGGCCGCAAGTTCGGCTCGTGGATCACCTGGTTCCTGCTCGGCGGTGACCTCTACACGGCGTACACGTTCGTTGCGGTGCCCGCGCTGGTGTTCAGCGCCGGCGCGCTCGGCCTGTACGCGCTGCCGTACACGATCGTCGTCTACCCGATCGTCCTGCTCCCGGCGCTGCGGATGTGGTCGGTTTCGCGGGTCCGCGGCTACGTGACCCCGGCCGACTTCGTGCGCGGCCGCTTCGGCTCGCCGATCCTCGCGCTGCTGGTGGCGATCACCGGCATCGTCGCGACCATGCCGTACATCGCGCTGCAGCTGGTCGGTCTCGAAGCCGTGCTGCGGACGATGGGCATCAACGGCTCCGGCATCGTCGGGCACCTGCCGCTGCTGGTCGCCTTCGTCATCCTGGCCTTCTACACGTACCAGTCCGGCCTGCGGGCGCCCGCGCTGATCGCGTTCGTCAAGGACATCCTGATCTACCTGGTGATCCTGGTGGCGATCATCTACCTGCCCTCGAAGCTCGGCGGCTGGTCGCACATCTTCGACGCGGCGGCGAAGAAGCTCGGCACGCCGAGCCCGACCACCGGCAAGCCGGCCGGGTCGATCCTGCTCACGGCCAACAACCAGCTGCAGTACGCGACGCTGGCCCTGGGTTCGGCGCTGGCGTTGTTCCTGTACCCGCACTCGCTGACCAGCGTGCTGGCCTCGCGCGGCCGCAGCGTGATCAAGCGGAACATGGTGGCGCTGCCGGCGTACTCGCTGGTGCTCGGCCTGCTGGCGCTGCTGGGTTATGTGGCGATCACGGCGGGCGTCAAGCCGCTGACGAACGCGGCCACCGGCAAGGCGGACGGCAACACGATCGTCCCGGTGCTGTTCGACAACCAGTTCTCGTCCTGGTTCGCCGGCATCGCGTTCGCCGCGATCGGCATCGGCGCGCTGGTGCCGGCCGCGATCATGTCGATCGCCGCGGCCAACCTGTGGACCCGGAACATCTACAAGGAGTACATCCGCAAGAACGCGACTCCGGCCGAGGAGGCCAAGCAGGCCAAGCTGGCTTCGCTGGTCGTGAAGCTCGGCGCGGTCGCCGTGATCATCCTGATCGACCCGCAGTTCTCGATCGACCTCCAGCTCATCGGCGGCGTGCTGATCCTGCAGACGCTGCCGGCCGTGGCGCTGGCGCTGTACACGCGCTGGTTCCACCGCTGGGGCCTGATCGCGGGCTGGATCGTCGGCATCGGCTGGGGCCTGATCATGCTGTACGGCATCCCCAACCCGGCCAACGGCAAGCAGCACTTCGGCGGTTCGGCGCTGTCGCTGGGCAACCTGTCGATCTTCGGCTGGCACCCGTTCGCGGGCTCGGCGGTCCAGATCTACGTCGGTTTCGTGGCCCTGATCGGCAACCTGGTGGTGGCGGCGATCGTCACGGTGATCGCCCGGCAGATGAAGGTGTTCAACGGCACGGACGACACCGAGCCGGAGGACTACCACACCGACGAGCACGACAAGAACCTGCGGCCTATCGGCGTCCACTGAGTCCACTGAGGACGATCGTTCGGGAAACCAGGTAGAGCACCACGCCGTTGAGCAGGTGCCAGAGGAAGTGCGTGCCGACCGGGACGTAGTCGCACACGTCCCGGTCGAGCGTGCGCAGGCTCAGTGAAAGCGCGAAGATGGCGCCTGCCACGGCGAAGTGCGTCCAGTACGCGTCGCGTTTGAAGGCGAGTACGGCGGCGAAGACGCCGAGACCGATCAGCGCCGAGAGGTAAAGGCCTCCGCCCAGTAACGCCGTCACGACGGTGAGGGCGAGGAATGCGGGGGCGGCAACCCACGCGTGTCGCCGGCTCCAGTGCTCGCGGGCGAAAAGCACGGCGTACACCAGCACGAAGACGAGGATGGCGCCCGAGTCCGCAACGGCCGCCCACCGGGTCGCGACCAGGTGGAAGACGGTGCTCGCCACGAAAACGAGCCCGATCAGCCCGGCGAGCAGCCGACCGGTCCGGTTCCCCGCGGCCAGCCGCCACACGAGCACGGCGGCCAGGAGAAAGGCGAGGTTGCTGACGCTGTTGAGCGGCTCACCCCAGAGCCCGGGCCCGACGCGTTCGCAGTACCCGTCGACGTAGTCCGTCACGCACCCAGCCAACCACGGCCGGCGTCCGCTAGAACTCCAGGCGCCAGGTCTCGTCGGTCAGCTTCGGCCCCCAGTCGTCGAAGTCCTTCTCGCCGACGAGCTCGAACCCGGCCGCGCGGTAGATCGACCGTGCGGCGGCGAGGACGGACACCGTCGACAGCTCCATCGCGCGGTAGCCGTGTGCCCTGGCGAAGGCCACGCACTCGGTCACCAGCCGCTTGCCGACGCCGTGGCCGCGGGCCGACGGCTCGAGCAGCAGCAACCGGAGCTTCGCGGTGTCCGCGTCCGGTCCGTGGCCGCAGCCGATGCTGCCGACGCGTTCGCCGTCGAGCTCGGCGATCCAGAACGCCTGCCGTGGGTTGTCGCTGTTGTCGAGGAAGTCCGCCGCGATCCGGGCGACGAGCGCTTCGAACCGGGCGTTCAGGCCGTACTCACGGGCGTATAACGCACCGTGGCGTTCCACCACCCAACCGAGGTCCCCCGGTCGTGGTGGGCGCAGCACGAGGACCGGGTCGCGACGACGGTCGCCGACGAGGTCGCCGATCGTGCGCATCGCGGCCAGCAGACGCTGCTGGTCTTCGTCGGCGAAGCGGCGCAGCAGCCCGCCGATCTGGTCGGTCGACCGGCGGTTCAGCACCGCGAAGGCGTCCCGGCCCGCCGCGGTCGGGCGCACGAGCTGGCGGCGGGCGTCCTCCTCGGACCGTTCGCGCACGACCAGGCCGCGGGACTCCAGGCGCGCGAGCAGCCTGCTGGCGTAGCCGGCGTCGAGGTCGAGCCGTTTCCGCAGGTCCGTCACCGGAAGCGGGTCCTGGTGGGCGAGCTCGAAGAGCACGCGGGCTTCCGGCAGCGAGTACTCGGCGTCCGCCGGGCCTTCGTCGAGTACGCCGATGACCGACGTGTAGAGCCGGTTGAAGGCGCGGACCGCGGCGACCCGGTCGGCCGGCTGAGCATCGTTCATTGACCACCTCAACAAGTTCGTTGACGAAGTCAAAGATTACGGCAGACCGCTGGGCCGGCAAAGGACTTTCCGGGGAAATGGGAAACCCCGCGATGCTGCCAGGTCGGGGGTCCGCCAGCATCACGGGGTCGTACTGGGTATCGACGCCCCTCCGGGCGGCGTTACACCGTGAGCACGATGTGGCCTAGGTCACTCGAATGGGCGACCGCCACGGGGTGAAGAGATCAGCGCATGTAGCCCGAGCGAGCCTGCGCGATCGCGATGAGTTCCTGACGGACCGTCGCGGTGGCGGCGGTGTCGATCGCCCGGTTCAGCGCCCGGCGAGTGCGAACCTCGGCGCGACGGGCACGGAGCTTGGCGGCGATGTTGTTCATCGGTTTCTGCATCCCCCTTCGAGGGTCTTGGTGGCTTGTAGGTCTAGTATGCGCCTTTTTTCACAAGGATGCCAATGAATATCCGGTGACTTGGCGCACTAGCCGATGAATCATCGGCAAACTTGGGTATCGGCCGGAGAGATTCGGGGTGGCGGCGGTCACGACCAAGCAACCCGCTAGAGCTGTCTAGCTTTATCTAGTAAAAATCAAAGATAAGCTTAGTGACGTTCATAGACCGCGAGACACCGGTAAAAGCCCAGGTCAGTCGCGTCCGAGCAGGTAGTGGCCGAAGTGCGGGACGGTGAAGGCGATCTGTCCGCGCTCGGCGGAGTACACGAGGCCCTTCTTCATCAGGCTGTCGCGCGCCGGCGAGAGCGACGACGGCTTCCGCCCGAGGAACACGGCGACGTCGGCGGTGCCGGCGGGCTCGTCGCGGCCCTGGGTCAGCGAGGCCATCGCCTGCAGGTACTCCCGCTCGGCCGGCGTCGCCCGCTCGTAGCGCGACCCGAAGAAGCCGACCGCGAGCTCCGACTCCGCCTCGGGCGCCGCGACCTGGACGTCCTTGACGGTGATCGGGTCGGACGGCGCCGCGTCCCAGGCCGCCTTGCCGTAGGCCTGGATGAAGTAGGGGTAGCCGCCGGACGCGTCGAAGAGCGCGTCGAGGGCCTCCGGCTCGATGCCGGCGTCCTCCCGCTCGATCGGCGCCATCACGGCGAAGTCGGCGTCCTCGCGGCTGAGCCGGTCGATGCGCGCGTACCGGAAGAGCCGTTCGGAGTAGGACTTCGACGCCGAGAGCACTGCGGGCACGTGCGGCAGCCCGGCCCCGACGACGACGAGCGGCGCCCCGGACTGCGAGAGTTCGTGGCAGGCCGCGCACAACGCCGAGACGTCGTCGGGCTGCAGGTCCTGGATCTCGTCGATGAGCAGCGCCACGCCGGTGCCGACGTCCGCGGCCAGCTCGGCGACGTCGGTGAACAGCTCGACGAGATCGATCTCGATGTCCCCGGAGTCGGCGCGCCCCTGCGCGGCGGGCACGTCGATGCCCGGCTGCCACCGGTCGCGCAGCTTGGCATCGGGCTTGTTGGCCCGCAGCGCGAACGCCTTGAGCACCCCGAGCACCTCTTCGACCCGATCCGGCGCCCGGTGCCGCACGGCGAGGTCCCGGATGGCCCGGTGCAGCGCGGCGGACAGCGGCCGCCGCAACTCGGCGTCCGGCCGCGCTTCGATCTTGCCGGCACCCCACTTGTGCCGCAGGGCCATCGCGCGCAGCTCCCCGAGCAGCACGGTCTTCCCGACGCCACGCAGGCCGGTGAGCACGAGACTGCGTTCGGGCCGCCCCCGCGCAACCCGTTCGAGAACCACTTCGAAGGCTTTGAGCTCACGCTCCCGCCCGGCCAGCTCGGGCGGCCGCTGCCCGGCGCCCGGTGCGAAGGGGTTGCGGATGGGGTCCACTCTGCCAAGCTATCGGCGTTTCTAGCGTGAGCCCGATATTCCGCCATAGACGGCTAGCGCGTGTCGTCGGAGTTCGACCGGATGGCCGTAGTCCCTAAGCTCAGCGTCATGAGTTGGCTCACCTCCGTGATCGGCCTGGCCGGCGCCCTTATCGGCGCGTCCATCGCGTGGGTGAGCGACCGCTTGCGCTGGCGGCGTGAACAGGCTGCCAAACTCCTCGAGCTGCGGCGCTCCGCTTACGCGGACTACCTCGCAGCACTGCATGCGACGAGTGAAGGCCTCCGTGACGCCGCGGAAGCAAGCGCGCCTCAACCAGCGGACATCCGCGCGGCTTTCCGGGCCGGAAACCTTTACGCCGCACGCGAGCAGGTCGAATTGCTGGCGCCGCCGTCGGTCGCCCAGAGCGCGAAGCGGGCGTTCAGGCAGCTCCGGGCACTACGAGACCTCATCACCACGGGAGCATCCCAAGACGGTCAGGCTTATCGCCAGATGCTCGCCGAGTACCAGATCACCTTGGACGGCCTACGCCACCGCATGCGCGAGGATCTGGGCATGGCATCCGGTCGCGAACTCCAGCCCCGTACATAGAGCCGAACAGGTCTGCAGCCCTGGTCGGCTCTACCCCCAGTGCGCCCTTACGACGCACCACTAGCCGGTCAGGTTCCGTTCCGCGTAGATCTTCATCGCATCCCGGACGAACTCGGCCGTCGGACCTTCGACGCCGTATCGCGGGTCGTCCACGTACAGCTGCCCGAGTCCCGCGAAGTACCCCGCGGACACCGATGAGACCGCCGGCCTCAGCCACTCGTGCAGCCGCCGCGTGATCGCCTGAGCCTCGTCGGAATCCGGCGTCGAACCCGAAGCGCGCGCCGCTTCGAACGCCGCCGCGATGTCCCGCTGCTCCTGCTGGTGGGCCTCCTTCTCCGCGGCCGTCAACGAACTCCACCACTGGTCACCGTGCCGGTACGCGTCGGCGCCCCAGCGACGGGTGACCTCCTCTTCGTGGCGAGTGTGGTCGAAGCCGTCGAAGACTTCTTCTGCCATCAGTCGTTCACCTCCCTTCAGTTTCCGGAGGGTCGTGCGGACCGACTCGATCTGCCGTCCGATCCGCCGCTGCTCCCCTTCGAGCAGCTCCAGGTGGGTTTCCAGCGCCGCGGCGCTGTCGCGCTGGCCGTCGAGCACCTCGGCGATCGCCGGCAGCCCGAGGCCGAGCTGGCGCAGCAGCAGGATCCGCTGCAGCCGGACGAGCGCCTGCTCGTCGTAGTAGCGGTAGCCGTTGCTGCCGATCCGGCTGGGCTCGAGCAGGCCGACCGCGCCGTAGTGGCGCAGCGTCCGGCTCGTGGTCCCCGCCGAGCGGGCGAGGTCCTGGATCGACCACTCCATGCCGTCGACGATAGAAGTTGACGCAGCGTCAAAGTCAACCGCTAAGACTCCATAGCCGTTTCTAGCGTCAGGACTATAAAGGTCCAGAAAGCCCGATGAGGATTCGAGCACGGGCCGAGCGGGCACCCACGGAGTAGGTTCGACCAGGCAGTGGCCCGTACGAGGAAGGCTATGACCGTGATACTCCGTCGAGTGGCACGTCCCCTGCTCGCCACGATCTTCGTGACGGGCGGGATCAATGCGCTGAGGCAGGCCGAGGGCCACGCCAAGGCGGCGGAACCGTTCCTCAACAGCACGCTCGAGAAGTTCGGCGACAAACTCCCGGAGCAGATCCCGCGGGACCCGGTGACGCTCGTCCGGATCGACGCCGCGGTGAAGATCGGCGCTGGTCTCGCGCTCGCGTCCGGCAAGGCGCCGCGGCTCGCGGCCGGGCTGCTCCTCGGCAGCCTCGTGCCGACGACGCTCTCGACGCACAGCTTCTGGACCATCAAGGACCCCGGCGAGCGCCAGCAGCAGCAGATCCAGTTCTTCAAGAACGCGAGCCTGGCCGGTGGCCTGCTGCTCGCGGCCGCTGACACGCACGGGAAGCCGTCGGCGGCCTGGCGCGCGAAGCACGCCGCGAAGGACGTCGGCGCCGCGGCCGGGAAGCTGAGCCGCAAGGGCCAGAAGCGGGCCAACAAGCTCGCGAAGCGGGCCCAGAAGGCCCTCCCCAACTGACGCGAAAAGGGCCGCCCCTCCCGAGGGGCGGCCCTTTTGCGTGAGAGCTACTTCTCCAGGATCGCGGTGACGCCCTGGCCGCCGGCCGCGCAGATCGAGATCAGGCCGCGGCCGGATCCCTTCTCGTGCAGCAGCTTCGCCAGCGTCGCGACGATCCGGCCGCCGGTCGCGGCGAACGGGTGCCCGGCCGCCAGCGACGAGCCGTTGACGTTCAGCTTCGCCCGGTCGATCGCGCCCAGCGGCTCGTCCAGGTCCAGCTTCTCCTTGGCGAACGCCGGGTCCTCCCACGCCTTGAGCGTGGCCAGCACCTGCGACGCGAACGCCTCGTGGATCTCGTAGAAGTCGAAGTCCTGCAGCGACAGCCCGGCGCGCGCGAGCATCCGCGGCACGGCGTAGGCGGGCGCCATGAGCAAGCCCTCGTCGCCGTGGACGTAGTCGACGGCCGCGGTCTGCGAGAACGTCAGGTAGGCCAGCACCGGCAGCTTGTGCGCCTTCGCCCACTCGTCGGTCGCCATCAGGACCGTCGACGCGCCGTCGGTCAGCGGCGTCGAGTTGCCCGCCGTCATCGTGCCCTCGGGGCCGCCGAAGGCCGGCTTGAGCTTGGCGAGCTTCTCCGCCGTCGAGTCCGGGCGCAGGTTCTGGTCGCGCGCGAGCTTGAGGAACGGCGTCACGAGGTCGTCGAAGAACCCGCGGTCGTAGGCGGCGGCGAGCTTCTGGTGGCTGCTCGCGGCCAGTTCGTCCTGCGCCTCGCGGGTGATCTCCCAGACCTTCGCGGTCAGGGCGGCGTGCTCGCCCATCGACAGGCCGGTGCGCGGCTCCTCGTTGCGCGGGATCGCCGGGACGATGTGCCCGGGCCGGATCTTCGCGACGAGCTTGAGGCGGTCGCCGAGCGTCTTGGCCGCGTTGAGCTGGATGAGGATCTGGCGCAGGTCCTCGTTGACCGCGAGCGGCGCGTCGCTGGTGGTGTCGACGCCGCCGGCGATGGCCGAGTCGATCTGGCCGAGGGCGATCTTGTTGGCGACGTTGACGATCGCCTGCAGGCCGGTGCCGCACGCCATCTGGACGTCGGACGCGGGCGTCGCGGGCGAAAGCTTGCTGCCCAGCACGCTCTCGCGGGCCAGGTTGAAGTCCTTCGAGTGCTTGAGCACGGCGCCGGCGGCGACCTCGCCGATCACCTCGCCCTGCAGCGAGAAGCGGCTGACCAGGCCGTCGAGCGCGGCGGTGAACATGTCCTGGTTCGACGCTTTCGCGTACGGACCGTTGGACCGCGCGAAGGGGATCCGGTTGCCCCCGATGATGGCGACCTTGCGCACAGCGGGTGTCTTCTTCGGCGGCATGACTTCACCTCTCTGGTCGTGTCCCTCACACTTTAACCTACTAGCGAGTAGGTTAGACTGCGACGTGACGCAGACTGCACGGGAGGCAACCGATGGCTGACAGGTACCAGCAGTTCACGAAAACCCCGTTGGGGAAGTTCGTGGTGCCGAAGCTCGGCCTGCCGAACCCCGCGACGCTGCGCCGCTACCGGCCCGGCCAACCCGCCCTCGAGGGTCCCGCACTTCTCGGCGCCGCGCCCGGCGGGCGGCTCGAGAAAACCCTTCGCGACCAGCTGGCCGACGCCGGCATCGAGGTCATCACCACCGCCTCCGACCGGCACGCGGCGCTGGTCTTCGACGCCACCGGCGTCACCGACCCGGCGCGCCTGCGCGAGGTCTACGACTTCTTCCACCCGGTGATCCGCAGCGTCGGCCCGTCCGGCCGGGTCGTCGTGCTGGGCACGCCGCCGGAGCAGGTCGAGGGCCGCGAGCGGATCGCCCAGCGGGCGCTCGAAGGATTCATCCGTTCGGTGGGCAAGGAGCTGAAGCGCGGCGCGACCGCCCAGCTCGTCTACGTCGCCGAAGGCGCCGAAGAGGCGACGGAGTCGACCCTGCGCTTCCTGCTCTCGGCGAAGTCGGCGTTCGTCGACGCGCAGGTCATCCGGATCGGCACCGAAGGCAAGACGGCTTCTGCGCCGTCGAACTGGGAAAAGCCCCTCGACGGCAAGGTCGCGCTGGTCACCGGGGCGTCCCGCGGCATCGGCGCGGCGATCGCCGAGGTGCTGGCCCGCGACGGCGCGCACGTCGTCGCGCTCGACATCCCGGCCCAAGGCGGTGACCTGTCGAAGGTGGCCAACAAGGTCGGCGGGTCGTCGCTGCAGCTCGACATCACTTCGCCGAGCGCGCCCGCGAAGCTCGCGGAGTACCTGAAGGAGCGGCACGGCGGCGTCGACATCGTCGTGCACAACGCGGGCATCACGCGCGACAAGACGCTGGGCAACATGAGCGAGAGCGCGTGGGACTCGGTGATCGCCGTGAACCTCGCTTCGCAGCTCGCGGTGAACGACAAGCTGCTCGCCGACCGCGTGCTGAACGAGAACGGCCGCATCATCGGCGTCTCGTCGATCGCGGGCATCGCCGGGAACGTCGGCCAGACGAACTACGCGACGTCGAAGGCGGGCGTGATCGGCATGGTGAACGTCGGCGCGCCGCAGCTCGCGGCGTACGGCGGCACGATCAACGCCGTCGCGCCCGGGTTCATCGAGACCAAGATGACGGCCGCGGTGCCGCTGTTCATCCGCGAGGCCGGGCGGCGGCTGTCCAGTCTCGGCCAGGGCGGTCTGCCGGTCGACGTCGCCGAGACGATCGCCTGGTACGCGAACCCGGCGTCGGCCGCGGTGAACGGCAACGTGGTCCGCGTCTGCGGCCAGGCCCTGCTGGGGGCGTGACGTGGCGATCCGCGAACTCGACAGCACGCCGAGCCTGGCCACGCTGTACCCCAAGGCGCTGCTCGGTTTCCGCAAAACAGGCTCATCGCTGCCGGACACCGAGCTGGTCCGCACGGGTGTCGTCGTCGACCCGGCGCACCTCGCCGCGTACAACACGGTCTGCGGCTTCCGGCTGAGCGACGAGCTGCCGGCGACGTACCCGCACATGCTGGCGTTCCCGCTGCAGATGGCGCTGATGACCGAGCCGGGGTTCCCGTTCCCGCTGCTCGGCATGGTGCACGTGGCGAACCGGATCACCCAGCACCGCCCGCTGCGGGTGGGCGAGCCGCTGACCGTGCGCGTGCGGGCGGAGAACCTGCGCCCGCACGAGAAGGGCCGTCAGTTCGACGTCGTCAGCGAGGCCTGGGCCGGTGACCATCTCGTCTGGGCCGACGTCAGCACCTACCTGCGTCGCGGGGGCTCTTCGGGTGCTCCGTCCCGGCGGGACCAGCTGGCCCCGCCGACGCCGGACGCGATCTGGCGCGTCCCGGCCGACATCGGGCGGCGCTACGCGGAGGTTTCCGGCGACCGCAACCCGATCCACCTGCACCCGCTGACGGCCCGGCTGTTCGGCTTCCCGGCGGCGATCGCCCACGGCATGTGGACGAAGGCCCACGCGCTGGCCGCGTTCGAAGGCCGGCTGCCGGAGGCGTTCACCGTGGACGTCCGCTTCAAGCAGCCGGTGCTGCTGCCGGCCAAAGCGGCCTTCACGTCCTGGCCGGTCGACGACGGCTGGGCGTTCGAGCTGTGGAGCAAGTCGAAGCCGCACCTGGAGGGGACGATCAGCTCACTCTGACGGCTTCCAGACCGCGCCTTCGATGAGGTCGTTGAAGCCGAGCCAGACGAGGTTCATCATCCAGGAGGCGAGGACGCCGTCGGAGATGTCGGGGTGGTCGAGCGCCCAGTCGGCCAGTGACTCGGCGCCCCCGACCAGGGACGCGGCCAGGCCTTCGCCGGAGAACTCGGCCTGCTCGCCGACGCCCTTGCGGGTGCCGGCGGACACGACGAGCGCGGCGACGAGCTGGATCGCGCGCGCCCGCATGTCGGTGATCTCCGCGGCGAAGGCCCCGCCGACGGTGAGGGCCTGGCGGTGCAGGACCGTCCACGACTCGCGGTACTCGGCGACGAAGCGGTAGAAGGACCGCAGGCCGTGCCAGAGCTGCATATCGGGCGGCAGGTCGGGTTGCACGCCGGCCTGGATGGCCTCGAGCAGGCGCGTCGCCTCGCGGCGGATGCACGCGCCGAAGAGGTCCTCTTTGGAGCCGAGGTAGGTGTAGATCATCGGCTTCGAGACGCCGGCGACGTCGGAGATCTCGTCCATCGACGCGGCGTGGTAGCCGTGGCGCGAGAAGACCTGGACGGCCGCGTCCAGGATCTGCCGCTCGCGCACGGCACGCGGCAGCCGCCTGGCCCGTTCGGGCGGACGCTGATCTTCCTCTGACACGCTGGACCTCCTCGTTGCTGCCCGGAGACGGTACCGGGCGTTGCCACGCGCGGGTGATTTCGGCACGCTTGCCCGCCTACCTACTGGCAAGTAGTATTACCCTCCAGTAACTGGGAGAGGGGTGACCATGGCCGAAAACGCCGGGATGACCAGCACCGATCGGATCGCGGAGCTCCGCGGAACGGCCCTGCTCGACGCCCTCGAGCGGCTCGACCCGCTGGGCCCGGAGGCCCACACCCTCGACGTCAACACGCTGGTCGAAGCCCTCGACCCGGCCGAGCTCCGCAAGGACGACTTCCGCCGGTTCCTGAAGGTCCTGCTCACCCTGGCATCGCACGCGCCGGCGTTCGACCTGAGCAAGGTCGAGCCGGCCCGCTTCGCGTCCTTGGTGGCCTCGGCGTCGCGCGCGCAGCTGGAGAGCGTCGTCGCGGACCGGTCCCTGCGCGAGCGCGTGCTGGACGAGATCTTCGCCCGCATGGGCGCCCACATCAGGCCGGACCGAGCCCGCGACCTCCGGGCGGTGGTCCACTGGCGCCTGTCGGGCGGAGCCGGCGAAGGCGGCTTCGACCGCTACGAGACGACGATCGCGCACGGATCGTGCACGGTGAGCCGCGAGATGAACTCTCCCCCGCGAGTCACCATCACCATCGCACCGGCCGACTTCTTCAGGTTGATCACCCACCAGGCCACCCCGGCGGTGTTGTTCGTCACGGGAAGAATCAAAGTCAAGGGTGATTTGGCCTTCGCGGCCGGCTTGATCGGTTTCTTCGACCTACCGAAACCCGTATAGTCCGCCCGTGCCCCGAAACGCGAGATGGCGCCGCCCCCGCACCCTTCGCGGCGGCCACGCGGTGAACGCGTTCGCGGAAAAGTTGGTCCTCGGCCGCCTGACGCCGTCCCAGTTCGTCCAGGTGCTGGAAACCCTCCACATGCTGGGATCCGCGGGTGCGGGCATCGAGCTGAGCTCACTGTCGACGGACGTCCTGGTGGACGTGGTCCGCCGGGCCTCCCGCGACCAGCTGAAGGCCATCGCCGACCATCCCGAGTTGCGCTCGGTGTTTTTGGACGAGATATTCCGCCGCATGTCGGAGCATTTCTCGCCGGCGCGGGCACGGCACGTGGATTTCGTGGTTTCTTGGCGCTTTTCCGATGGCTCGGGTGAAGACGGTTTCGACCGCTTCCAGACGGTGATCGAGGACGGCATGTGCGTCTCGTCAACGGACCTGTCCCGAACCCCGGACACAACGATCACGCTGTCGGTGGACGACTTCATCAGGATGGCAACGGGCAACGCAGCAGTGGCGGCGATGTTCGTAACGGGCCGCGTGAAGGTGAAGGGCGAGTACGCCCCGGCGGTGCGGTTCTCCAGTTACTTCGACATCCCCAAGCCGTCCGTGGACTGAGAATCGTCGCGAATGGCCCTCTCCTACGATCTCGACCTGGCGACGTCATCGTCGCCGGAGCAAGTCGCACGCGCAGTGCTCGACGTCGGCCGCCCGTCGGGGCTCTTCCAGGGGGCGGCCACGCCTGAGCAGCTGTCCACCGACGGCGCGGTGACTCCGCTCAAAACGTGGGTTCGAGTCTACGAACGCACCGCTGCACCGTGGTCACCACTGGTCACGGACTTCGGAATCACCCCGACGGTGGCCGTGGGGTTCGGCATCTACAAACACGAGCGGATACCCGAACAACAGGATGACCTGGTTCGTGTGGCCACCGGCCTGCTGGACAGAGTCACCGGCGACGCGATGCTTTCCGGCATGGACACGATCTGGCTCATACGCCGCGACGGCGAGCTGATCTTGAACGACCGAGCCGACATCTGGCCCGAGCACCGCCTCGCCACGGTTCGCCTGCCTTACCGGCGGAAAGCCCTCGCCTTCTCCGAGGATTGAAGACGCGGCCCCTGCGCTTCCGTGGACTAGCTGTCGCACGCCGCTGACACCAAACTGTCGGTGTCCACCTTTAGTGTGGATCCATGAGCCTGACCGACGTCCACCACGAGCACCTCATCAAAGCCATCGAGGAGTCCGACGCTCTCGGGCGCGAGGCCTTCCTGGGCAGGTATGGGTTCGCCGACGCGTCCCGATATGTCGTCGTGTATCAAGGCAAGGAGTACGACCTGGATGCCTTGGCTCGATCGGCTCACGGGTTCGCACGGGGGCGTTCAGTCAGCGGTTCAGGTTTGCTGGGCGCAAGCAGCGCTGTCGCAGCGCATTTGGCCAAGCTCGGCTTTTATTCTCGCGATCTTAAAGGCAAGTCAGCGAACAAAGCGCGCGTCTACGGGGAGGTCGCGGGGTGCCCGGAAGGCACCACATTCGCGAGTCGCGCAGAGGTGGCCGAAAGTGGGGTGCACCGCGCTTTGCAGGCTGGCATCGTGGGAACCGGTGCGCGGGGTGCAGAGTCGATCGTGTCGTCAGGTGGCTACGCGGACGACGACGATCGCGGGGACGAACTCATCTACACCGGTCATGGAGGCCGCGACGACAGCGGTCGGCAGATCGCCGACCAAACGTTCGCGAGCCCCGGCAACGCCGCTCTTTTGACGAGCAGAGAGACCGGTGCTCTAGTTCGAGTGGTGCGCGGCGCAGACACCGAGTCGCCACACGCTCCGAACGAGGGTTACCGCTACGAAGGGCTCTACCGAGTACAAGACGAGGCTTTGGTGCCGGGGAAAGGCGGCCACCTGGTGTGCCGGTTCCAAATGGTCAAAGTCGCTAGCCCTATTGATGTGACCTTCCCCGCCGGCGACTACTTGCTGCCGTCGGAGCCCAGTCATGCGGTGGGCAACGCTCAACCTGATCGTAAGGCCGTCACCACGCAACGCATAGTCCGGACGACGAAGATCGCCGAAGATGTGAAGAAGCTCTACGACCACACGTGTCAACTGTGCGGCACCCGGTTGTCCCTCGGGGACGGCCGGGGATATTCAGAGGGCGCCCACATCAAGGCTCTCGGCGGCTTGCACCGCGGCCCGGACTTCACGTCGAACGTGCTCTGCCTCTGCCCCAACTGCCACGTGCAGTTCGACCGTGGTGCGGTGGTGATCACGCCGGATCGCACAGTGCTGCGTGAGGGTGCTCCAGCTGGCAGGTTGCGAGAGCGGCCAGGGCACGGGATCGAAGACGAGTACCTGACCTACCACCGGGAGTTACATTCCCGGCTTAGCCTTCGATGACCCGGCCCTCGATCACCGTCGGCTGCTCGCGCTTCGGCTCTTCCGAAGACACCACCTCGCTGTCCACCACCATCACCGGTCCCCGGCGCTGGTTGGCGAACCGCACCGCCCGCTTCTCCATCCGCTTCAACCACAGCCGGCGCGCCACCGCCCGTGACGGCGGCAGGATCAACAACAACCCCAAGACGTCCGAAACGAACCCCGGCACCAGGATCAGCACCCCGCCCAGGCCGACCAGCATCCCGTCGGTGAGTTCCTTCTCCGCCGGTCGCCCCGAGCGGGCGGCCGTCATGAAAGCCCTCATGGCCTTGCCGCCCTCGCGGCGGGCCAGCCAGGAGCCCAGGAACGCGCCCGCCAGGAGGAGGGCCAGCGTGCCGAGGACGCCGACCGCCGAACCCACCGCCCAGATCGCGGCGATCTCGGCGAAGACGTAAAGCAGGAACGCGACAGCCATACCGGGTCAACGAACGACCTGCCCGATTTGCTCCCGGCCCAGCTTGCCAGCGGCTAGTCTCACCGTTCGTGTCCGACTGGCTCCGCTGGCTCCTGATCGTGTTGTGCCTGCTAGCAGCGTTGCTCGTGGTGCGGCTCGGTTCCCGTCGGCGCTCGGCGTTCCGCGGTGTCGTCTGGACCCGGCCGAGGCGGCAGCCGGCACCCTGGCGGCGCGGGATGGCCATGTCCGTCGTCGGTTGGCTGCTGGTGGCCTTGCTCGTCGCCGCGACGACCGGGGGTGGTCTGCTCTGGTTCCTCGGCTGGCCACGGCTTCCCAGCGCTGGGGCCTTCGACGTCGGCCAGCTGCTCGACCTGCTGAAGATCGCTCTCTCCGTTGTCGCCGGGTTCGGTGGGGTCGTGCTGCTCGCCGTCGGCTACCGGAAGCAGCGCGTGGCGGAGGACGAACACGCCCTCGCCGTCCAGCGCGCCGAACGGGAAGCCGTCCAGAAGTTCAACGAACGCTTCGGGAGCGCCGCCGAGCAGCTGGCCAACGAGAGCCCGGCCGTTCGCCTCGCCGGTGTCTACGCCATGGCCGGCCTTGCCGACGACTGGGCCGACAAACGTCAGGTCTGCGTCGACGTCCTCTGCGGCTACCTCCGGATCAGCCGGGAACGCGACGGTGAAACCGAGGTGCGGGAGGCGGTCCTGCGCATGGTGCGCGACCACACCCGGGCGTCGGCGAGGACCTCGTGGTCCGCCCTCGACTTCGACTTCACCGGGGTGACTCTGGAGAACGCCGATTTCGCGCGGCTGGAGTTCAGCGGCGAGGTGCTGTTCGACGGGGCGGAGTTCGTGGGCGGGGTGGCGTCCTTCGCGGGCGCCGAATTCGGGAAGCTGCTCAGCTTCCACGGCACTCGCTTCACCGCGGCCGAGACGAACTTCGCCGGGCTCACCCTGACCAACGGCAAGGCCGAATTCGTCGGCGCGGAGTTCGCCGGCGAGAAGGTGGACTTCGCTGATGCGCTCTTCCAATCCTCGTCGATGGCCTTCTTCCGCTGCCGGTTCTCCGCACCCGTGATCGACTTTTCGCAGCTGGACTTCCTCTTCGGCCGGGTGGTGTTCGACCGCTGCGACTTCGCCGACCTCGAGCTCGACCTGTCGAGCAAGCACGGTTACGAGACCGAGGCCATGCCCGTGACCGCCGAGAACTGCCGGTTCGAGCGGTGCCGCCTCGAGCTCAGCCGGGTCGCCGGCCGAGTCCGGCTCGTCGACTGCGTGCTCGATACCGTGACCGTCGTCGATCAGGACGACGACGAGGTGGCCCTTCCGTGGCGAGGGGTCGAGCTGCGTGGCGGGACCCTGCTGCCGGCCCACCATTCCCAGGCGGTCAGCGCAGCAACGTCGTGACCATCGACCGCAGGCCGGCGGCCAGGCGGTCCGTCTCGCCGGTCTTCAGGAACCGCAGCATCAAGTCGCTGTGCAGCGAGCCCAGCAGCAGGTGCGCGGTCAGGTCGGCGTCCAGGTACGGGGCCGCCGAGGCGATCAGTCCCGACACGTGGGCGTGCCACGCGAGGTAGATCGGGCTGCTCAACCGGTCCGTCGACGCCTGCTCGAACGCCGCCATCACCTTCACGTTGCGGGTGGCCAGCTCGACCACCGCGTCGAAGAACGCCGCCAAGCGGGCAGCAGGGGGTGCGCCCGGACCCAGCGGGGGCGGGCCCGAAGCCACCGCGAGAGACAGCGACTCGATCCGTGACTCCACCAACGCCCGCATCAGGCCTTCGCGGTTGCCGAAGCGGTGGAACACCGTTCCCTTGCCCACGCCGGCCGCGGCCGCGACGCGGTCCATCGACACTTCGGACAGGTCGTGCGATGTCAGCAGCTCTTCCGTCGCGCGCAGGATCGCGCGGCGGTTCCGGGCCGCGTCGGCGCGCTCCATGGTGGCTCCTCGACAAGTTGACCGGCGGTCCATATAGTAGGCCACCGTAAGTTGACCGTCGGTCCAGTTAGGGGGAGTCGATGCGCGCGGTGGTGCAGTACGGCACGGGTGGCCCGGAAGTGCTCAAGGTCGAAGACCGGCCCGAACCCACGCGGAACCCCGGTGAAGTGCTCATCAGGACCGAGGCCATCGGCGTGCCGTTCTACGAGACGCAGCTGCGGTCCGGGCTGATCCCGGCCGGGCCGCCGGCGGTCTTCGGGCACGAGGCCGCCGGGATCGTCCTCGACGCCGACGACGAAAGCCTGCGAGGACAGCGGGTCGTCACCGTGTCCTACACCGGGGGCGCCTACGCCGAGCTCGTCACGGCGAGCCAGTACACGCTCGTGCCCGATGGCCTCTCGCCCGAGCAGGCCGTCGCCGCCGCTGTGCCGGCCTCCGTGGCGCTCGCCCTGATCAGGACCGCGGACGTCGAACCAGGCGAGACCGTGCTGGTCGAAGCCGCGTCCGGGGCAATCGGCGGCTATCTGGCCCGGCTGGCCGGGCAAACCGGCGCCCGGGTCGTCACGACCGCCGGCACCGGGGACGCCGACGTCGACCACCGCGACCCGGACTGGCGGCAGCAGGTCCCCGAGGGCGTCGACGTCGTCTTCGAGTCGATCGGCGGTCCGCGCGCCGCCGAGCTCACCGCGAAACTCGCGCCGCACGCGCGGATCCTCGCCTACGGCATGCTCAGCGGCGAGTTCCCGGTCTTCCCCGTTGCCGGCCTCATCGCGCGCGGGATCACGCTGATCGGCTTCGGTGGTCCGGACGCCTACGGCAAGCGGGTCGCGGCCGTCCGCGCCGAGGCACTCGGCCTCGTCGCGGACGGCACGCTGCCACCCAAGCTCGACCGGACCTTCCCTCTCGCCGACGTCGCCGCCGCGCACGCGCGCGTCGAGAGCCGCGAAGGGATCGGCAAGGTCGTGCTCACCCCTTAGCCAGGTACCTCGTCCAGGTACGCCCGCGCCTGCAACGTGAACAGCTCCGCGTACCCGGCCTTCGCCGCCATCAGCTCCTCGTGCGTCCCGTACTCGGCCACCTTCCCGTGGTCCAGCAGCAAGATCCGCTCCGCCTGCCGAACCGTCGAGAACCGGTGCGAGATGTACAGCGTCGTCCGCCCCTCGGACAACGAACGCAGCCGCGAGAACAGGTCGTGCTCGGCCTGCGCGTCCAACGCCGACGTCGGCTCGTCGAGGATCAGCAACGGCGCCTCACGCTGGAACGCCCGCGCCAGCGCGATCTTCTGCCACTCGCCGCCGGACAACGAAACGCCTTGGTCGAACCACCTTCCCAGCGGGCTGTCGTAGCCGGACGGCAGCCGCTCGATGCGCTCGTCCGCGCCGGCTCGGCGGGCCGAATCCTCGATGTGCGGCCGATCTTCCAGCCGCGAGAGCTCGCCGAGGCCGATGTTCTCCGCCGCTGTTCCCTGGTACGTCACGTAGTCCTGGAACATCGCGCTGATCCGCGCGCGCAGCTCGACCGGGTCGTACTCGCGGATGTCGACGCCGTCCAGCAGGATGCGGCCGGCCGTCGGGTCGTACAGGCGGCACAGCAGCTTGAACAGGGTCGACTTGCCCGCGCCGTTGCGGCCCACCACCGCCACCGTCTCGCCCGGGCGGATCTCGAAGCTGACGTCGTCCAGTGCCGGCTCGTCCGAACCCGGGTAGGCGAAGGTCACCGAATCGAACTCGATGTGACCGTCCACAACGGACGGGAACGGGCGGGGCGACTCGGGTGCGGTGATCTCCGGCTTCGTGTCCAGGAACCGGTACAGCGTGTCCAGGTACAGGTTGTTCTCGTACATCCCCGAAAACGCCGTGAACAGCCCGGACACCGACGTCTGCACGGACGTCGCCGCGGCCGTGTACAGCGCCAGGTCGCCCAGGGTCAGGCGGCCGCCGACCGCCTCCAGGGCGATGTACAGCGCGATCGCCGAGCCCGCGAGCGTGCTCAACAGCCCCCACGCCGTCGAGCTGATGTTGCGGTTGATCGTCAGCTTCCGCTGCCGCTCGTACGAGACCACACCCAGCCGGCGGAAGCGGTCGACGAAGTACGGGCCGAGCCCGAACAGCTTCGTCTCCTTGGCGTAGGTGTCCGTGGTGACCAGCGACGACAGGTAGTCCATCCGCCGCTTGATCGGCGACATCAGGAAGGTCAGCCAGAACGCGCGCGAGCCGTACTTGGACTGCGAGATGAACGCCGGGATCGGCGCCACCAGCGCGACCAGCGCCAGCAGCGGGCTGATCGCGACGAGCAGCGCGATCATGCTGCCGAACGTGATCAGCGTCCGCACGAGCCCCAGCGCGGAGTTCATCATCGACAGCGGCCGTGTCGGCGCCTCCTGGGCGGCCTGGCGCAGCATGTCGTAGGACGCCGACCCCTCGAAGTACGCGAGGTGCAGTTCGCTCGCGTGCGCCATCACCTGGTGGCGGATGGTCAGCGTCATGCGCTCCTGCAGCAGCGACTGCGCGATCGACGTCAGCGCGCTGCTGATCGCCGTCGCGGCGAGCACGCCGAACTGGAACAGCGCGACGTTCACGATGTCGCCCGTTGTCCCCTTGCCCTGGATCGCCGCGACGACGGCGTCGAGCAGCAGCTTCGCCACGTACGCGGTCACCGTCGGCAGCAATCCCGACAGCAGCGTGATCAACGCCAGGAGGATCGTCAGCACCGGGCTGGCCTGCCAGGTCAGCTTGACGACCTTCGGCAGGCCGCGAACCGTGCCCGCCACCGACGTCTTCGCGCGCTTCAGCCGCGAGCGCAGGTCCTTCGGCTGGTCGTCCTGCTTCGGTTCGGGAATGTCGACGGGCCCGGTGAGCCCGCTTTCCGGCACCGTCACGGCGTGCCGGCGCCGTCCGCGCCGGGCCAGCATGAACTCCATGCCGCCCCCACCGCCCGGGATCACCGAGCCTCCACGGCGCCGTGCAGGAAGACGTCGATCACCTGGCGCGTGGTGGCGGCGTTGTCGTCCGGCGCCATCCGCCGGCCGCCGAACAGCAGGGTCAGGAACAACGCGGCCAGCTGCTCCGGGGCCAGGCGCAGCTGGTCCTTCTCGGGTTCGAACAGTTCCGCGATCGCGCCGCGCATGGCGGCCATCGACTCGCTGCGGCCGCCCTTCATCGTGCGGTTCTTCAGGCGCTGCTCGGGGTCGCGGTGCCGGTGCCTGCCGGTCGCGTGCAGGGCGCCCATCAGCGCGCCCATCCGCTCGAAGTGCGCGCCGAGCGCTTCGGCGGCCTCGACGAGCCGGTCCGCCAGGGGTTGGTCGATGGGGATTTCGGCGATCGCGTCGAGGACGTGGTCGGGGCGCAGCACCTCGGCGGTGCAGGTGTCGAACAGCTCGTCCTTGTCCTTGAACGCGCGGAAGATGGTGCCCTCGCCGATGCCGGCGGCGCGGGCGATCTGGCTGGTCGTCACGTTGGCGCCGTGCTCCATCAGGAGTGGCAGCACCGCGTGCACGATCATGGCGCGCCGGGCTTCGACGCTCATGCCCGGCGCTCTCCGCCGGGTTTCGGGTGCTGGTGTCATGCCACCAGTGTGCGGAGTGAGTACTCACTCCGTCAAGCGAGTTCGGCGGTGGTCACGGTCGGTGAGAGTTCGTAACGCGGTTGCACATCTGCTCGACTTAGGGAGGTCGTCAACCCGAGGAGAGTGCCGGTGACGCGCGGTTACCCGTTCGACGAACACCTGGTCCAGCTCCTGCGAGACGGGCAGAAATCGCTCTCCGCGCTCGCCGTCCGGGGGCACCACGCCCTCTACGACGGCCTCCGCGAAGTGGTGGCCTCGGCGATGAAGGTCGACGCCTTCTACGTGGCGTTGTTCCGCGATCCCGGGCACGTCCTCTACGCCTACCAGTACGACGGCTCGGTCTACGCCCTGCCGGGCCTGCGCGAGCTGAACCCGGACGGCCCGACGGGCTGGGTGTTCCGGAACCGCCGGTCCTACCGCTACCGCGACGACGGTGGCGCGGTGCTGAACCGGGGCATCCCGTGGGGCGACCGGGGCCGGCGGTCGGCGGACGCGCTCGTCGTGCCGATGCGCCGGACGGGGACCGACGAGCTCATCGGCGTCGTCTCCGCCCAAGCCTACACCTCGGACAGCTACGGGGACGCCGAACTGGCCGCCCTCGAATGGCTCGCCGAGGTGCTCGCCCGGATGTTGTCCACCGAAGAGGAGAACCGCCGGTTCCTGGAGACGCTCGACGACGGCGAACGGCCGGCGGTGACGCGGGTGCTCACGCGGTCGATGGCCGACCTCGTGGTGGAGCGGGTCTCCGTCGTGCGGGCGGCGGCCGCCGAGCTGCGGGACGCGCTCGAGACGGACGCGCACCCGCTGCGGGAAGCCGCGCGCGAGCTGGTGCGGGAGTGCGAACGGCTCCAGGTGGACACGGCGGAGCTGGAGTTCGACTCCTACCGGCAGGCCGCCGAGCGGTTCGAGTCGCTGAGTGTCCGCGAGCGGGAAGTCGCGTGTCTGGTGGCCGAGGGGCTCACGAACGACGAGATCCGGGAACGGCTGCACATCGAACTGCCGACGGTGAAGACCCACGTCAGCAAGATCCTGCGCAAGTACGGCGTGCGGCAGCGTTCGGCGGCGGCCGCGGAAATCTCCGCCTATCTCGGCAGTGTCCGCCCGCCGGGGTGACTGATACCAAGTATGACCGCACGGCCGGTTCTTTTTCAGACCACATCGGACGGATTTATCCTTCGCGCGCGGTTAAGCTGGTTTCGGGACGCGAGAGGGGTGCACTGTGTGGTCTTTCCTGGGTGCCTGTCTGCTGGCGTTCTGGTGGTTGTTGCTTTCTTTCGGTATCGCCAGATTCGTGCTGCTGCCGCTGGTGAAGTGGGTTCTGCTGTCAGCCTTTTCCGCGTTGGAGGGTGCATCCGGGTACCAGAAAACGATTCGGCAGGGGCTCGGTTTTCCGGTGGCCGCCCTGCTGAGCAGGCAGCGGAAGGCCCGGCGTGGTGACCCGGACAGCAAATTCGACATCTTCGTCGTGGAAGTGCTGCTGAGCGTTGTGGTCAGTTCGCTGGTGCAGGGACTCGGCACGACGATCTTGACGGTTTTCGTCGTCGGTGTCCTGGCGGCGATCGGGTTGCAGTGGATCGACTGAACAGGTGAGTGCGTAGTGGGATTCGAGGTCGAACAAAGTGGCAGGCGACTGCCGTTCGAAGTGCGCGACACCAGTGGCGCCCTGGCCGCGAACAGTGGCGGCGACCTGGGTGACGTGGTCGTCGGTGCCCTGGTCCAAGCGCTCGGGCAGCCCACGATCGCGTTGGCGCGCGCAGTGGTACTGACGGTCAACCGGGCCTATTCCGAGATCCGGATCGAAATGCAGGACGCGCGGATGGAGACCCGCATCATGCGGCTCGAGGTGACCGCTCAGCGGTTCAACCGGCACCTCCTCCAGCTCGCCGCGGACTCGCACTGGGACCCCGAGGTGAAGCAGCTGCTGGACCGGACGCTGCGGGACGAGCTGCGCAAGGAATTCGCCAGACTGGGCCGTAGCTGACCGGGACGGGAGACCATGTCCGAACTCATCCGCAGGACCGGGAACTCTCCGGCCGGGACCGGCAAGAGCCTTGCGGCGAAGGCGGCCGAGCTCGTCGCCGGCGCCGAGCGGAAGGTGGCCACCGCGAAGCAGGGGGCGCGGGTTGCCCTGTCCATCGCCGAACTGCGAGCCGAAGCCGAGATCGCCCAGGATCGACGGGACCGGGGGCGCTGGTGACCGACCACCCGCACGACCTCGAAGCGCTGGTGCGGACCCAGATCGAGGAGCCGGCCGCGCGGCGGATCCTCGAGATGCAGGCCGCGGGGTTGATCACCAAGGCGGACGGCGAAGTCTTCCGCACTTCGGCCCAGCGGTACAAGGAAGCGGCGTTCGCGCAGTACGCCGGGTTCGATCCTGACGTGCGTTCGCAGCTGGTCCAGGCCCTGCTCGCCGACTACGAGCGTGAGGTGGCCAGGCTGCTGCGGGAGATCGCCGCCCGGCAGCCCGCACCGCCGCCGATCCCGGCGCAACCGGCTGAGGCCACTCCCGAGCCGGCTTCGGGGCCGCTGCGGTTCCTGCAGGGCTTGCTCTGGAACAGAAAGGAGTGAGGGCCGCCCGAAGGCGGCCCTCACCAGCGCGAACTCAGTAGGTCATGGCCATCGCCGGGTCGGCCAGCAGCGCGCCGACGTCGGCGAGGAACTCCGAACCCTGCTGGCCGTCGACCACGCGGTGGTCGAAGCTCAGCGACAGCTGGAGCACCTTGCGGACCTTGATCTCGCCGTCCACCACCCACGGCTGGTCCTTGATCGCGCCGAGGCACAGGATCGCGGACTCGCCCGGGTTGATGATCGGCGTTCCGGTGTCGACGCCGAACACGCCCACGTTCGTGATCGTGATCGTGCCGTTCGCCATGTCCGCCGGCGACGTCTTGCCCTCGCGGGCCGTGTCGGTCAACGCCGTCAGCGCCTGGGCCAGCTCCTTCAGCGACATCGAGTCGGCGTCACGGACCTTGGGCACGATCAGCCCGCGCGGGGTCGCCGCGGCGATCCCGAGGTGGACGTAGTCCTTGTAGACGATCTCCTGTGCCGCTTCGTCCCAGACCGCGTTGACGTCCGGTGTCCGCTTCGCCGCCAGGCACACGGCCTTCGCGGCGAACGTCAGCGGCGTGACCTTGACCCCGGCGAACTCCCGCGACTTCTTCAGCTTCTCGCGGAACTCCATCATCGGCGTGACGTCGATGGTCAGGAACTCCGTGACGTGCGGAGCGGTGTACGCGCTCTGCACCATCGCGGCCGCGGTGGCCTTGCGGACGCCCTTGATCGGCACGCGCCGCTCGCGGGACCCGCTGTCCACTACGGGTGCGGCGACCGGGGTGCCGTTGGCGGCGCGCTCGACGTCTTCACGCGTGATGACGCCGCCGTCCGCGGTTCCGGTCAGCGCGTGGAGGTCGACGCCGAGGTCCTTCGCGAGCTTCCGCACCGGTGGCTTCGCGAGCGGGACGTACCCACCGCGCGGAGCCGCCGGAGCAGCGGGAGCCGCCGGAGGTGCGGCGACAGCGGCAACCGGAGCCGGAGCCGGTTCCGAACCCTTGCGAGCTCGCCGCTGCGTGACCACGGCCTTGGAGCCGTACCCGACCAGCGGTTTCATCTCCTCTTCCTCGGGCGGAGCCGAGGCGGCGGGAGCGGCGGGAGCGGGCGCGGCGGCGCCACCCGGGTCGACGTCGATGGTCAGGATCGGCGTGCCGACCTCGACCGTCTGCCCCGGCTCGACGTGCAGCTCCGTGACGACCCCGGCCCACGGGATCGGCAGCTCCACGGCGGCCTTCGCGGTCTCGATCTCGACCACGATCTGGTTCACCGTCACCGTGTCGCCCGGCTTCACGTGCCAGGACAGGATGTCGGCTTCGGTCAGCCCCTCGGCCGTGTCGGCCAGGGGGAATTGCTTGTACGTGGGCATTGCGCGGAAATCCCCCTTACCAGGCGAGCGAGCGGTCGACGGCGTGCAGCACCCGGTCCAGGTCGGGGAGGTAGTGCTCCTCGAGCTTGGCCGGCGGGTACGGCGTGTCGAACCCGGTCACCCGGAGGACGGGCGCTTCCAGCGAGTAGAAGCACTCCTGCTGGACGCGCGCGGCGATCTCCGACGTCAGCGACGACTCCGACGGCGCCTCCGACAGCGCGATCAGCCGTCCGGTCTTGCGCACCGACTCGAACACCGGGCCGAGGTCCAGCGGCGAGAGCGTGCGCAGGTCGATGACCTCGAGGGACTTGCCTTCGTCCTCGGCCGCGGCGGCCGCGTCGAGGGCGACCTTCACCGACGGGCCGTACGCGACGACCGTCGCGGTCGTGCCTTCGCGCACCACCTGCGAGGAGAACGCCGGAACAGGCGTGCCGGCGACGTCGATTTCCGCTCGCAGCGCACCCGAGTGGTACAGCCGCTTCGGCTCGAAGAACAGCACCGGGTCGTCCGACTTGATCGCCTGCTGGATGCCCCAGTAGGCGTCGACGGCGTTCGAAATGGACACGACCTTGAGGCCCGGGATGTGCGCGAACAGCGACTCCGGCGACTCCGAGTGGTGCTCGACCGCGCCGATCCCGCCGCCGAACGGCACCCGGATCACGACCGGCATCTTGATCTTGCCCTGCGTCCGGTAGTGCAGCTTCGCCAGCTGCGAGGAGATCTGGTCGAAGCCGGGGAAGATGAAGCCCTCGAACTGGATCTCGCACACCGGCCGGAAGCCGCGCACGGCCAGGCCGACCGCGGTGCCGATGATGCCCGACTCCGCGAGCGGCGTGTCCAGCACGCGCTGCTCGCCGAAGTCCTTCTGCAGGCCGTCGGTGATCCGGAAGACGCCGCCGAGCTTGCCGACGTCCTCGCCCATGATCAGGACCTTGGGGTCCTCTTCCATCGCGCGGCGCAGGCCGAGGTTGAGGGCCTTGCCGATGGTGAGTTTCTGGAGGTCGGACATCAGTGCTCACCCGCCGATACGAAGCCGTCGAGGTAGGACAGGAACTCTTCGCGCTGCGCGTCCAGCACCGGGTTGCCCTCGGCGTAGACGTTGCTGAAGATCCGCTCCGGCGGCGGTTCGGGCATGTTGAACGTGTACTCGCGCAGGTCCGCGGCGAAGGTGTCCGCCTCGGCCTGGACGCTGTCGAAGAACGCCTGGTCGGCGTAGCCGCCGCGGGCCAGGTACGCGCGGACGCGCTCGATCGGGTCCTTGAGCTTCCACTCCTCCAGCTCGTCCGAGAGCCGGTAGCGGGTGGGGTCGTCGGTCGTCGTGTGCGCGTCCATCCGGTAGGTGAACGCCTCGATCAGGACGGGTCCGTTGCCGTGGCGGCACTCGTCGAGGGCCCAGCGCGACACGGCCAGGCAGGCCAGGACGTCGTTGCCGTCGACGCGGATGCCGGGGAAGCCGTAGCCGCGGGCGCGCTGGTACAGCGGCAGGCGGGACTGGCGCTCGGTCGGCTCGGAGATCGCCCACTGGTTGTTCTGGCAGAAGAACACCAGCGGCGCGTCGTAGACGGCGGCCCAGACGAATCCCTCGTGGACGTCGCCCTGCGAGGTCGCGCCGTCACCGAAGTAGCAGATGGTCGCTTCGCCGTCGTCGTCGCCGACCTTGCCCTCGAACTTCTGGCCCATCGCGTACCCGGCGGCGTTGAGCACCTGGTTGCCGATCACGATGGTGTACGGGTGGAAGCCGTGGCCCTGGTAGTCCCAGCCGCTGTGGTCGGTGCAGCGGAAGATGCCCAGCAGGTCCTTCATGTCGACCCCGCGCGCGTACGCGACACCGTGCTCGCGGTAGCTGGGGAAGGCCATGTCGTTCTTCTTCAACGCCCGGCCGGAGCCGATCTGCGCGGCCTCCTGGCCGAGCAGCGGGACCCAGATGCCGAGCTGGCCCTGGCGCTGCATGGCGTTCGCCTCGCGGTCGGCCCGCCGCACCAGCACCATGTCGCGGTACAGGCCGCGGAGTGCTTCGGCGTCGACGTCCTCGACGTACTTGTCGAACTGAGGCGAGGGAACCCGTTCGCCTTCGGGGGTGAGCAGCTGAGTCAGCTCAGCGCCACCTTCGCTGGTTGCCCGCAATCCGGCGATCACCTGCTCGGGGGACGGCTGGGCCGCTACGGCGGCCGGCCCGTCTCCCGGCTCCGGGTGCGTCCACTGTTCGGACGGCATGCGCAGTTCTCCTCGGTGTCGGTGCCTCTGGCGGCCGCTTGTGGCGACCACAGCGACTGCACCGGCGGGGACCAGCGCATCGGGTCCGAAGCGCTCGGTCACCGTCGGCGTTGACGGTTCTCGCGGACATCCTGGCACGAAGGTCCGCGTTTTGGTGAGACGCGGTTGCTGATTTGTTGCTGAGAAACAGCCCCTGAACAGGGAAAACGTTAGGAAGCCCGAGCATCGGACCTACGAGAGTAGGGAACCGGCGCCGCTGCTCACCAGGGTCGTGAGTGGTAAGGCGGGTTAGAACCCGCCTTACCACTCACGAGGCGTGAGGTGGCGCTGTGACGTGCCGCACTGTCGGACCACCCGCGGCTTTTCGGGGGTCCGGGTGGCGGAGCCCCCGGCTCGGGGCGAAGCCCCGGTTGTCACAGTGGCACGATGGGCCGGGTGGAGCAGAAATCCGTGCGTGAATCCGTAGTGGCGTCGTGGACCGGCGACGTCATCCCGAGCCTGTCCGGACTGGTGGCCATCCCCGCCTTGTCCCCGGCCTTCGACGCCGAATGGGCGAAGAGCGGCCACCTCGCCGCCGCCGTCGAGCACGTCCGCGAGTGGATCGCCGGGCGTGACCTGCCCGGCGCGAGCCTGGAGGTCGTCCAGCTCGAAGGCCGGACCCCGCTGCTGCTCGTCGACGTCCCGGCGACCCCGGGCGCGGCGGACAAGGGCACCGTCCTGATGTACGGCCACCTCGACAAGCAGCCCCCGGTCGGCGGCTGGTCCGAGGGCCTCGGCCCGTGGACCCCGGTGATCCGCGACGGCCGGCTGTACGGCCGCGGCTCGGTCGACGACGGCTACTCCGGCTACGCGGCGACGACGGCGGTCGAAGCCGTGCACGCGGCCGGCGGCGAGCACGCCCGCATCGTGCTGCTGCTGGAGACCGGCGAGGAGTCCGGCAGCCCCGACCTGCCCGCGTACGTCGAGCACCTGGCCGACCGCATCGGCGAGGTGTCGCTGGTGATCTGCCTCGACGCCGGCGGCAGCGACTACGAGCGGTTGTGGCTGGTCACGAGCCTGCGAGGGATGCTGCACCTCGACGTCACCGTGCAGCTGCTGGGTTCGGCGCAGCACTCCGGCATCGCGAGCGGTGTCGTCGCGAGCTCGTTCCGGATCCTGCGGCACCTGATCGAACGCCTCGAGGACAGCGCGACCGGCGAGCTGCTCCTGGACGAGCTCAAGGTCGACGTCCCGGCGGACCGGCTCGCGGAGCTCAAGGCCGTCTCGCAGGACTTCCCGGAGGCGCTGTCGAAGGCGTTCCCGCTGGTCGAAGGCGGTCGCGTGATCACCGAGGACGCGCTGGAGCTGATGCTCAACAACGCGTGGCGCCCGACGCTGTCGGTGATCGGCGCCGACGGCTTCCCGAAGCCCGCCGACGCCGGCAACGTCCTGCGCGAGAGCACGACGTTGACGTTGAGCTTCCGCCTCCCGCCGACGGCCGACGCCGAGAAGGCGCTCGAAGCCGTGAAGCGCGCCCTGACCACGGACGTCCCGTACGGCGCGAAGGTCACCCTCGACTCGCCGCAGGCGGAGAACGGCTGGAACGCGCCGACCGAGTCGCCCTGGCTGACGACGGCTCTGCGCACGGTCAGCGACGAGGTCTTCGGCCGCCCCCACCGCGCGACCGGCATGGGTGGCTCGATCCCGTTCATGGGCCTGCTCTCGCGCAATTACCCGGAGGCGCAGTTCCTGGTCACGGGCGCGTGCGGCGCCGACTCGAACATCCACGTGCCGGACGAGTGGCTGCACCTGGAGTACGCGCAGCAGGTCACCGAGGCTGTCGCGCACATCCTGGACGCGCACGCCCGCGGCTAGCGGCAGGCCTCCCGGAACGCTTCGGCGGCCGCGTCGAGGTAGGCCGGGAACGGCTGGTCACCGCCCGAGTCGATCCAGCGGTCGAAGGCGTCGCCGAGGATGATCGCCGCGACCTGCGCCGCCGGTTTCGCCAGCTCGGGCGGTGTTCCCCGCTGCTCGAGCGCGTCCCGGATCGCCGCCGTCATCGCCGCGCCCTTGCTCCGCTCGCGTTCGCGGAGCTCGGGCGTGGCGGCGATGACCGCCCGGCGTTCGGGAGACGGGTCGACGAGCTGCGTGACCTGCGTCCCGACCTCGGCCAGCGCGGTGAGCGCGGTCCGCAGGGGTGACTCGCCTTCTTCGGCGGCGAGCACGGCTTCGGCGATTGCGGGTGGCAGTTGCTCCGAGCCCGCGAAGAGGACTTCGCGCTTGTCGGGGAAGTAGCGGAAGTACGTGCGGCGCGTGATCCCCGCGCGCTCGGCGATCTGCGTGATCGTCACGGCGTCGTAGCCGTGCTCGGCGTACAGCTCCAGCGCGGCTTTCCGCAGCCGGTCCACGGTCCCGGGGTCCCATCTGGCCACGGCTCACCCTAACCGATGTCTCAGTGTGTCATCACCTGCTAGTCTCGTGATGACACACTGAGACATCACGGGAGTCGACATGGAGATCTGGGTACTCGGCGCCTTGGGCCGCACCGGCCGGGCCATCACCGCCGAACTCGAGCGTCGGGACGTGCCGGCCGTGCTGGTGGGACGCAACCGGGAACGCCTGGAAGCGACCGGCGCGAAGTACGTCGTCGCGGACGGCGTCGAGGCGATCGCGGCGGAGATCCGGCGGCAGCGGCCGGCGGTCGTCATCAACACGATCGGCGAGTACGCCGCCACGGCCGCGACGATCGCGCGAGCGGGCCTGCCCGGCGGGCACTACGTGGACATGGCCGCGGACCCGCTCGCGGTCCAGCGGCTGCTCGACCGGCACGAAGAGGCCCTGGCCGGCGGCAGCACGTTCGTGACCGGCGCTGGGTTCGGCGTCCTGGCGACCGAGGCCGTGGTCGCGAAGCTGTGCGAGGGGCGTGACACGCCGAGTCGCGTGCAGGTCGACGCGCTGGCGTCCGTCGCCGTCGAAGAGGGGGCCGTGGGGGTCGCGCTCGCCGCCAGCATCGTCGACGCCATGACGGCGGTCTCGGCCAGGGGCGCCCGCCCGCGCACCCTCGTCCTGCCGGACGGCGAGACGGCGAAGGTGGCGGGCGTCGACTCGGGGGAGCTGATCGCCGCCCGGCGCGCGAGCGGCACACCGGAGGTGACGGTCTACTCCGGGCTCGCCCCGACCGCCCCGGTGGTCCGGGCCCTGCTCCCGCTGCTCGGCCGGCTGGTGTCGATCCCGCCCGTACGCCGGTTCGCGATCCGGCGGCTCGCCGCGATCCGGACGAAGGCGGCGCCCCGCCCCCGAACGCACACGTGGGGACACGCGGTCGTCACCTGGCCGGACGGCTCAACGCGCGAAGGCTGGCTCCGCGCGGGCGAAGCCATGGACTTCACTGCGGCGGTCGTGGCCGAAACGGCAGTCCGCCTGGCTCGCGGCGAAGGCAAGCCGGGTGCCCACACGCCGGCCTCAGCCCTCGGCGCGGAGCTGGCCGAAGCGGCAGGCGGGACCTTGTTGCTCTGAGGTCCAAGCTGACCGGGTCATGAGTATTGCCCCGATCGGGTCGATCCGGGTGGTCGGCCACTCGGCCGGGATGGGACGGTTGCTGGTGGTGGTCCTGCTGCCGGACCGCCACCCGCCGGCGGGAGTGTGGTTCGTGGCCACGGCTCGGCCCGCCGACAAGCGCGTGCGGCAGCTGTATCGAGGACTGTGGGAGGTGCGGTAATGACGGACAAGGAACTTCTCGCCCGGATCGCCGAGGCGGCCGAGGCCGACCCCGACGCCGAAGTCGACTGGGTGCTCGCCCAGCTCGACGCCGCTCGCGCCGGTGACGGGCGCGCGCAGCAGTGGGAGAACGACGTGCGAGCCACGATCGACCACCTCCGGGCGCTGCTCGACGAGCGCACCGGCGTCCCCCACGCGAGCTGAAACCTCAGGCCAGCCGGGTCAGGTGGACCGAGACGTCCAAGGTGGACTGTCCACCCCCGGTGAAGATGCCCTTCAACGGCGCCACGTCCGCATAGTCCCGTCCCATCGCCACCCACACGTGCCGCGGGCCGACCGGGATCCCGTTCGTCGGGTCGTACGCCCACCACCCGCCGGTCCAGACGTCGACCCACGCGTGCGACTCGCCCTCGACCACCTCGCCGAGCTTCGCGTCCGGCTTCGTGTGCAGGTAACCCGACACGTACCGCGCCGGGACGCCGATCGCGCGCAGCATCACCAGCGTCACGTGCGCGAAGTCCTGGCAGACGCCCTCGCGCGCCTGCCACGCGTCCGTCGCCGTCGAGTGGACGCCGGTCGTGCCCGGCTGGTACTTGAGCTGCTTGTTCACCCACTCGCACACCGAAAGCACCGCGTCCGCCGGGTCGAGGCCCGTGCGCAGTGAACGGGCCTCGCGTGCCAAGTCGACGTCGCGCGGGGTGTAGTCGGTCGGGGTCAGGTACTCGGTGCGGTGGTCGATCACCGTCTCCCACCGCAGGTCCTTCCACGACGCCGTGCGGATCGGCTCCGCTTCGTCCGCCGTCTCGACCACCGACGTCGCCAGCACCGTGAACTCGGTGTGCGGGGCGTGGAGGTCGAACGACGTCACCACCGTGCCCCAGTAGTCCGTGTACCGGTAGGCGCGGGTCGCCGGGGTCGTCTCGATGCGCGTCGCGACCGTCGTCTGGCGGCGGTCCGAGCGCGGCGTCAGCCGGGCCTCGTTGTACGACTGCGTCGCCGGTGTCGCGTACCGGTAGCCCGTCCGGTGCGCCACCCGCAGCTGCCACGTCACAGTGAAACCTCCGCGCCGCTCCACGCCACCCACGGCGACGTGCTGAAGTACTGCAACGAAACCGCTTCCCCGATGTCCTTGATCGACGTCTGCAGCGCCGCCAGCCGCCGCGGCAGGTCGGTGAGCAGCTCCGACGGGCGGAGGAACTCCAGCTCGCTGCGGGCGCGGCCGAGCTCGCGCAGGGCCTCGGACTGCTCGTTGGTGCGCGCGCCGCCGCCCGGGTCGAGCCGCTGCAGGCACTCCTCGGCCTGGAGCAGCGCGTGGAACACCGACCGCGGGAACAGCCTGTCCCGCAACAGGAATTGCACGACGCGGCCGGCGTCCAGGGCACCTCGGTAGGTGCGGAGGTACGTGTCCTGCGCACCGGCCGAGCGCAGCACCGTGATCCAGCCGGGCGACGACGCGCGGTCCGCGACCCGGGACAGCATCAGCCGCACCACCATGTCGGCGCGTTCGATCGAGCGGCCCAGCACCATGAACAGCCAGCCGTCGTCACGCGACATCGTCGAGTCGGCCAGCCCGGCGAACATCGCCGCGCGCTCCTCGACGAACGACAGGAACGCGTGCGGCCCGGCGCGCCGGGCGTAGCGCTGCCGGTCGGGCACCGCGTTCCACGTCGCGTTCAGGCATTCCCACAGCTCGGTCGAGACGACTTCGCGGGCGCCGCGCGTGTTTTCGCGCGCCGAGTTGATCGAGCCGACGATCGACGCCGGGTTGTCCTTCCCGTACGCCACCAGCTCGGTCAGCTTCCACACGTCCAGGTCCTGCGCGCCCGCCGGGTCGATACCCAGGACGGCCAGGAGCTGGCGGCTGGCGTGGTCCGGGTCGACGGTCGCGTCCTCCAGGAGCTGGTGGACCGAGACGTTGAGGATCCGGGAGGTGTCGTCGGCGCGTTCGACGTACCGGCCGATCCAGTACAGCGACTCCGCATTGCGGGCGAGCATGCGAAACCTCCCTAGCTCTGTTGCTGCTGCTGTTGCTGCTGGGACGTCGTCAGCTCGGGCCCCTGCTCGGCGGCCAGGCCATCCACACTGGACATCGCGCCGAGCGCGGGTTGCTCCAGCTCGCGCTCGGCCGTCGAGGCCCGGGACGCCAGCACCCAAGTGTCCTTCGAGCCGCCGCCCTGCGAGGAGTTGACGACCAGGCTGCCCTCCGGCAGCGCCACCCGGGTCAGGCCGCCGGGGAGCACGAAGATCTCCTTGCCGTCGTTGACGGCGAACGGCCGCAGGTCGACGTGCCGCGGCGCGAGCCGGTCGTCCACCTTGGCCGGCACGGTCGAGAGCTGGACCACCGGCTGCGCGATCCAGCCGCGCCGGTTCGCCCGCACCTTCCGCCGCAGCGTGTCCAGGTCCTTCTTGGACGCCTCCGGGCCGAACACGATCCCGTACCCGCCCGAGCCCTCGACCGGCTTCACGACCAGCTCGTCCAGGCGGGACATGACGTGGTCGAACTCGTCCGGCAGCCAGCAGCGGAAGGTGTCCACATTGGGCAGCAGCGGCTTCTCGTTCAGGTAGTACTTCACCATCTCCGGCACGTAGGTGTAGACGAGCTTGTCGTCGCCGACGCCGTTGCCGATCGCGTTCGCGACCACCACGTTGCCCGCCCGGGCCGCGTTCTGGACGCCGGCGATGCCGAGCACGGAGTCCGGCCGGTAGTGCACCGGATCGAGGAACTCGTCGTCGATCCGCCGGTAGATGACGTCGACCTGGCGTTCGCCCTCGGTGGTCCGCAGGTAGACGACGTTGTCGCGGCAGAACATGTCGCGGCCCTCGACGAGCTCGACGCCCATCAGCCGGGCCAGCAGCGAGTGTTCGAAGTACGCCGAGTTGTGCACGCCGGGGGTGAGCACGACGACCGTCGGGTCGGCGACGTTCGCCGCGGCCGCCGCGCGCAGCGCCCGGAGCAGGTGCGACGCGTAGTCGCCGACCGGTCGCACCCGGTGCTGGGCGAACAGGTCCGGGAAGACCCGGGCCATCGTGCGCCGGTTCTCCATCACGTACGACACGCCGGACGGGTTGCGGAGGTTGTCCTCCAGCACCCGGAACGTGCCCTCCTCGTCCCGCACCAGGTCCACTCCGGACACGTGGATGCGCACGCCGTTCGGCGGGGTGATGCCGAACGCCTCCCGGTGGAAGTGCTCGCACGAGGTGATCAGCCGCCGTGGCAGCACGCCGTCGCGCAGGATCTGCCGGTCGCCGTAGACGTCGGCGAGGAACGCCTCGAGCGCGCGGACCCGCTGGGCGACGCCGCGTTCGAGCTTCGTCCACTCGGCGGCCTGGATCACGCGCGGCACCAGGTCCAGCGGGAACGGCCGCTCCTGCCCGGACAGGGAGAACGTGATGCCCTGGTCGACCATGGCCCGGTCGAGGGCCTGCGACCGCGAGTTCAGGTCGTGCGCGTCGAGGGCCGCGATCGACTCGTACAGCGCCCGGTACGGGCCGCGGACCGTGCCGTCGGCGGCGAACATCTCGTCGTAGGCGCCGGCGTGCGGTCGTTCCGGCGAGAGGTAGCCCTCGAACCGGTCGCCCGGACGGGTGATCCGGCTGGTCGCCGTCTTCCTCGCACGTCGACCGGACGGGGGCAGCCGCGGCGGGGTGGCGTTCATGAACGACATCCTTGCTCACCGTGCGCTCCGGACGCGACACTCGCGCGCTGCTCTAAACATCGCTGTAACTTCACGGTGCTGTGCTTTGGTATGGATGAGTGGCAATATGCGTGCTCTCAGAACCTGAGAACTACGAGGAGTGACGACGTGGCCCGAGGAACCCAGCTCAAGGCGATCGCCCTGCTGCCTGCGTTCGCCCTGGTCGGCTTGACCGTGGCGTGCGGCGCGGGAGGGAGCGGTGCGGGCAACGTCGGAAGCAGCACCTCCTCCGCGGCGCAGGGCACCGGATCGGGTGACGCGGGTGCGATTGCCAAGGACGACGCGCTGGCCGCCCTGGTGCCGGCCGACGTGAAGTCCGACGGCAAGATCGTGGTCGGCCAGGACCAGAGCTACCCGCCGAACGAGTTCGTCGACAACGGCAAGCCGGCCGGCTTCGACGTCGACCTCGGCACCGCCATCGGCCAGGTGCTCGGCGTGCAGTTCGACTTCCAGAACGCCGCGTTCGACGGCATCATCCCCGGCATCGGCGCCAAGAAGTACGAGCTGGCGATGTCGTCGTTCAGCATCAACGCCGAGCGGCTGCAGTCGGTCGACATGATCTCCTACTACAGCGCGGGCACCTCGCTGGCCGTGCTGAAGGGCAACCCGGACGGGCTGAAGGTCGACGACCTGTGCGGCAAGAAGGTCGCCGTCCAGAAGGGCACCACGCAGGTCGAGGACCTCGACAAGAAGAACGCGGCCTGCACCGGTGCCGGCAAGCCGGCCATCGAGGTCACGCAGCTGCAGGCCCAGACCGACGTCAACCTGGCCCTCACCGCCAAGCGCGTGCAGGGCGAGCTGGCCGACTCCCCGGTCATCGACTACGCGGTGAAGCAGACCAACGGCCAGCTCGAGTCGGTCGGCGCGCCCTACGACACGGCGCCCTACGGCATCGTGCTGCCGAAGAACAGCGGTGACTACGGCAAGGCCGTCCAGGGCGCGATCCAGAAGCTGATCGACAGCGGCGCGTACAAGAAGATCCTCGACAAGTGGGGTCTCAACGCCGCCGGCGCGGTCACCAAGTCGGAGATCAACCCGGCTTCCTGAGATAGGACGTAGTTCGTGAGTTCCTCCGAAGCGCCTCCAGCCGAGGCGCCGACCGAAGCCGAGCCCATCAAGGCCGTCCCGGTGCGCCACTACGGGCGCTGGGTGGCCGGGATGGTCATCCTCTTCCTCGCGTTCATCGTGGTCCGCAGCGTGATCACGAACGACGCACTGCAGTGGCCGGTCGTCGGGGACTACCTCTTCGACGACCGGGTGCTGCGCGGCCTGCAGAACACGTTGATCCTGACCGTCATCTCGATGCTGATCGGGATCGTCGGCGGGATCCTGCTGGCCGTGATGCGGCTGTCCCCGAACCCGCTGACCTCGGGTGCGGCGGCCATCTACATCTGGCTGTTCCGCGGGACGCCGCTGATCACGCAGCTGGTGATCTGGAACTTCCTGGCGCTGGCCTACCCGCGCCTGGGCCTGGGCATCCCGTTCGGGCCGGAGTTCGTCAGCTGGGACACCAACCAGCTGATCACGCAGTTCACCGCGTCGCTGCTCGGCCTCGGGCTCAACGAGGCCGCGTACATGGCGGAGATCGTGCGCGGCGGCATCCAGTCGGTCGACTCCGGCCAGCTGGAAGCGGCGAGCGCGCTCGGCATGAGCCGGACGAAGACCCTGCGGCGGATCATCCTGCCGCAGGCGATGCGGGTGATCATCCCGCCGACCGGCAACGAGACGATCTCGATGCTGAAGACGACGTCGCTGGTCGTGGCGATCGGGTACTTCGAGCTGATGGTCGCGGTGCAGACCATCTACTCGCAGAACTACAAGACGGTCCCGCTGCTGATCACGGCGGCCGCCTGGTACCTGTTCATGACGTCGGTGCTGACCCTGGTCCAGATCCAGATCGAGAAGCGGTTCGCGCGGGGCACTTCGCGTGACGTGGTCCAGCGGCAGGGCTGGGCGTCGCGGCTGTTCGGCCGTGGTGGAGGGGGGCGGTCCTGATGACTCCGGTCGTTTCCGCGCAGAAGATCCGCAAGAGTTTCGGCAGCGTCGACGTCCTCAAGGGCATCGACCTCGAGGTGCACGAACGCGAGGTGCTCTGCTTGATCGGGCCGTCCGGCTCGGGCAAGTCGACGCTGCTGCGCTGCATCAACCACCTCGAGAAGATCGACGCGGGCCGGCTCTACGTCGACGGCGTGCTGGTCGGCTACCGGCAGCGCGGCGACAAGCTGCACGAGCTGCGCGAGAAGGAGGTCGCGTTCCAGCGCAAGGACATCGGCATGGTGTTCCAGCGCTTCAACCTCTTCCCGCACATGACCGCGCTCGAGAACGTCATGGAGGCGCCGATCCAGGTCCGGCGCGAGCCGAAGGCCAAGGTCCGGCAGCGGGCGCTGGAGCTGCTGGACCGCGTCGGCCTCGGTGACAAGGCGAAGAACTACCCGGCGCAGCTGTCCGGCGGGCAGCAGCAGCGCGTCGCGATCGCCCGGGCGCTGGCGATGCAGCCGAAGCTGATGCTGTTCGACGAGCCGACGTCCGCGCTGGACCCGGAACTCGTCGGCGACGTCCTCGGCGTGATGAAGCAGCTCGCCAAGGACGGCATGACCATGGTCGTCGTCACGCACGAGATGCAGTTCGCGCGCGAGGTGGCGGACAAGGTCCTGTTCATGGACGGCGGGGTCGTCGTCGAGGAGGGGCCGCCCGACCAGGTCATCGGGGACCCGCGCGAGGAGCGGACCAAGGCGTTCCTCGCCCGGGTGCTCAACCCGAACGCCTGACGAAACCCGTTCGGATTCGCTAGTTTGAAAGCGGGTGAGGGAGGGGGCTGGGCGTTTTGACGACCGAAAGCGTGCTGCCCCCTCTCGACCCGTTCGCCGGCATTCCCGACCGCCGCTACGAGGTCAAGGCCTCCGAACTGCTGAAACCCGGCAACGCGGGCCTGATGCGCTGGCGGCGTCAGGCCACCAACGCCCCGATCGTCTACGTCGAGGACGCCTACATCACCGGGACGCTGGACCTGCGGGCCGCGGACCTGAAGTACCTGTTCCGGTTCGAGCGGTGCCGGTTCGAGCAGCCGCCGGACGTGCGCGAGGCGAACCTGCTCGGGCTCGTCTTCCGGAAGTGCTGGCTGCCCGGGCTCAAGGCCCGCAACATGCGCAGCCGCAACGACGTCCGCCTCATCCGCAGCGTCGTGCAGGTCGACGGGGACCGGCGCGAGATCGAAGAGACGACGGTCCAGCGCGGCGACGACCGCGAGCGCGGCATGCCGAACGCCGCGGTCAACCTGACCGACGCGGTGATCGAAGGCTCGATGGTGCTCACCCGCACGGTGATCTCGCACCCGCACGGCAAGGCGATCCAGGCCGACCGGCTGGTGCTGACCGGCGCGTTGCTGGCCTACCGGATGGTCGCGAACGGCGAAGTCCGGCTCCCCGGCGTGCGGACCGGCGGTAACGTCAACTTTTCGGGCGCGACGCTGAACAACCCGGACGGCTTCGCGCTCAACGGCAACGGCCTGCACATCGGCGGCAGCCTGCTGTGCGAAGTCGACAACTACGGGCCGGCCAGCCAGCGGAAACGCTTCTCCGCCACCGGGATCATGTACCTGCCGAGCGCCACCGTGGACAGCGACATCTCGCTGCGCGAGGCCAAGCTGACGGTGTCCCAGCACGGCCCGATCGCGGTCGACGCGTGGAAGTCCAACGACCCGTACATCGACCCGCGGCCGGCGCTGGTGGCCGACCGGATGCGCGTCGACGGCAACGTCGAGCTGTCCGACGGCCTGCAGGCGCTGGGCACGCTGCGCATGGTCAACGCCCGGATCGGCGGCTCACTGAGGCTGGCCGGCGCCGAAATCCGCGTCGAGCGCGGCAAGACGGTGCCGTACTACGACCGCGCGCTCCACCTGGACGGCACCGAAATCGGCGGCGACATCGAGGCGACGAGCCTGCGCGTGCCGACCGGCCAGCTGCGCTTGGCCGACGTCACCGTCGGCGGCAACTTCCTGGCCTGGAACTCGATGTTCCGCCACCCCGGCCGCGACGTGTTCTCCGCCCGCCGGTCGACGATCGCGGGCAACTTCCAGCTCACCGACGCCACGATCCACGGCACGCTGCGCCTGCAGGGTGTGGACGTCGGCGGCAGCATCAACCTCGCGGGCACCAGGTTGACGGACCCGGGCCGCCGCGCGACGAGCAGCTATTCGCTCGACGTACGCACCGGTAGGGTCGGCCGCGACCTGACGCTCCGGGACAACAACGGCCGCCCGTTCGTGGCCGAAGGCGGCGTCAACCTCGACGGCGCCCAGGTCGCCCGCCGCGTGGACCTGCGCGGTTCCCAGCTCGGTTCGTTGCCGCCGTTCGGCGTGGCCCTGGACGCGGGCGACGTCGCTTCGGACGAGTTCATCCTGACGCCGAGTTCCCCACCGGCCGGCCGGGTGGTGCTACGCCGAGCCCACTGCGGAACGCTGAGCGACAACAAACAGTTCTGGGCGGCCTCCGACGGCATCGAGCTGGAGGACTTCCGCTACGACGCGTTGAAGAAGGGAATCCCCCTCGACGACGACAAGGCCCTGGACGAGCGCATCGAGCTCCTCCGCAGCGCCATGCGCGGCTACCGGCCGGGGCCGTACGACCAGCTCGCGCACATGCTGCGCGCGGCGGGAAACGAAGAGCACGCCTCGACGGTGGCCTTGCGCAAGCAGCAGTTCCGCTACGAGGCCTTGGCGCGCGGCTTCAAGTTCTTCGGCCCCGGAGTGCGCCTGTGGAGCTGGCTGCAACGTTCGATGGTGGGCTACGGCTACCGCCCGGTCCGCGCCCTCGGCTGGCTGCTGACGTTGCTGGTCCTGGGCAGCCTGTGGTTCGGCTTGGGTTCCGACGACTGCATCCACGACAAGTCCGGAAGGTTGGTCGCCAACGGCGAGCGCTGCGTGGTGAACCAGCAGGACACGGGGCTGCAGTGGAACCCGGTGATCTACACGGCGGACCTGCTGGTCCCGATCGTCGACTTCGGCAACAAGTCAAGGTGGTACATGCACGGCCCGGACAACTGGGTGGCGGCCGGCTTCACGGCATCGGGCTGGATCCTGGCCACCACCGTGGCGGCGGGCGTGAGCCGCATGGTGCGCCGGGAGAACTGAGCTCCGGCTGGCTGGACCGCAATCAGCCCCGCTGGCAAGTGCGGTGCCCACCACCCCGAAGCCGGGATTGTCACTACGGACGGTGGTGCCGGGTCAAGGCGGGAAAGCGTGCCTTGACCCGGCACCACCATCCGTGTTTCGGCTTCGGATCGGGGCGGTGGGGAGGTCTGGGTGGGGGGTGCAAGTCCGGCTCCTCATCCTGCGTTCGGACCGGTGAGGCACCGGAAAAGGGGCGCTCCGGCTTTGCCGGCCCGGCGCTCCGACCTCGAAAAACTCCCCCGCCCTCTCCGGGGGGCGTCCCCAGGTCCAGTCTATCGGCGGGGTCCGACGAGCCCGGCCGTAACGGTGTTTCCGGGCCTGGCTGTCCACATCACCCTTCCGCAATCCACAGCCCGTTTCTGACGGTCAGTGATCTCGGCAAGGCGGCCTCTGTCGGCGCGAAATTGCGCCCCCGCAATCAGCGCGGATCTCGTTTCCCGACGGGCGCAGTGTGGCCTCCATGGACTCGTTCCCTAATGCCGGTCTCTGACATACCCTCGGTACGTCCCCTCAGTGTGGAGGTTCCCTTGAACGCACCGACCGCCACCGGCCGGATCGAGATCGATGCGGCTCCCGATGCCGTGTACTCCCTGGTCAGTGACCCCGCGCAGCTGGCAGGCCTCGCCGAGGAGTACGCCGGGCACCGCTGGGTCGGCGGCGCTGTCGGTCCCGCCGTCGGCGCAAAGTTCCGCGGTCGCAACCAGCGCGGCCTCCGGCGGTGGAGCACCCTCTCCACCATCACCGACGCCGAGCCCGGGCGGCGGTTCGGTTTCGAGGTCACCTCGGTTGCCGGGTTGCCCGTCGCGCGCTGGCAGTACGACTTCGAACCCGCTCGCGATGGCTGTGTCGTCGTGGAAAGCATGTGGGAGCGGCGGCCCGCTTGGTTCAAGGTCGCGAGCTCGACCGTCACCGGGGTCTGGGATCGGGAACGGGCCAACACCGCCAACATCGCCGCCACGCTGGCCCGGCTGAAGCGGGCCGCCGAAGCTAGTCGATGAAGCGGGACCAGAACGGTATGTACCTGGGACCGTCCGGTGGGGCCGTGCTTATGCCGCCCGTCGCGAACTCGCGGTGCAGGTAATCCCGCAGGTCACAGCCATAGACGATGATGTCCGTCTGGTACACCGACAGCACCGGGTAGCCCACCGTGCCCGGCAGGCCGGGCAGGTAGCGGTGCCCGCACACCGGCACCAGCTGCGGCACGTCGGCCAGCCGTCGGCGGGCCTCGCGCACCGCGTCCTCCGGGCCGACCGGCCGCGTGCCCCAGTCCGGCAGCCAGAAACCGTTGTGCTCGACGTCGTACAGCACGCCGTCGACCGGCCAGGCCAACCGTTTGCGCAGCTGTTCCGCATTGCCGCAGCGCCAGTCGGGCCAGCGGTCGCCGATCGGGATGCCGGCGGACAGGAACGTCCGGTGGTCCGCCGCGAAGCGGAAGCCGAACCGGTGCTCGACGTCGTCGAGCTCGGTTTCGGTCAGCCCGGGACGCACGGGTTCCCGGAGGTTTTCCTGCAGGTGCCGCGCCTCCTCCGGAGTGAGGGCGCCGGCCGGCTGGACGGGGGTCATGACCCGAGCCTAAGCGGCGGCTCACCCGCCCGCGCGTCCTTTTTCGCACCGACCTGGGGACCCACGGCCGGGTGAGTTTGTTCTCTCATCGGGGCGGATCGCGGAACAGAGCGTGAGGGCGTGTAGTTCACTCATGCCGTGACTTCTCCACGACCGCAGAGCCGCGTGCGTGCCCCCGAGCTGCGCGGCGACGTCTGGCTGAACACGGGCGGCCGCCCTCTCACCCTCGCCGAGCTGCGCGGGCGCATCGTCCTGCTGGACTTCTGGACCAGCGGCTGCATCAACTGCCTCCACGTCCTCGACGAGCTGCGCCCGCTGGAGGCCCAGTTCGCGGACGTGCTGGTCACCATCGGTGTCCATTCGCCGAAGTTCCTGCACGAGGGCGAGCGTGCCTCGATCGAAGCCGCGGTCCGCCGGTACGAGGTGCACCACCCGGTGGTCAACGACCCCAAGATGGAGCTGTGGTCGCAGTACGCGGTCCGCGCGTGGCCGACGCTGGTCGTCGTCGACCCCGAGGGGTACGTCGTGCACGTCGCCGCGGGCGAAGGGCACGAAGAAGCGCTTCGCCGCGTCATCGCGGAGCTCGTGACGAAACACGAAGCGAAGGGAACGCTCCGGCGCGGCGGCAGCCCGTACGTGCCGGTCGAGGAGCAGCCCGCCGAGCTGCGGTTCCCGAGCAAGGCCGTCGCCACCGCCGAGGGCCGCGTCCTCGTCGCCGACACCGGGCACCACGCGATCGTCGAGTTCGCTTCGGACGGCGAGACCGTCATCCGCCGCTTCGGCAGCGGGGCCCGCGGTGACCAGGACGGCCCGTTCGACATCGCCACCTTCACCGAGCCGTCGGGCATCGCGCTCCTGCCGTACGACATCGCCGAGCGCGTCGGCTACCACGCCGTCGTCGCCGACACGGCCGGGCACCGGCTGCGCGGCCTCGACCTGATCACCGGCGAGGTGACGACGGTCGCCGGCACCGGCGCCCAGTGGCGCAACGGGACGGACTCGGGCAAAGCCGTCGCGGTCGACCTCACGAGCCCGTGGGACGTCGCCTGGTGGGGCCCGGCCGGCGGGGTCGTCGTCGCCATGGCCGGCAACCACACGCTGAGCGTGTTCGACCCGGTCGGCGGCACGATCCGCCGCTTCGCCGGCACGACCGTCGAAGGCCTTCGCGACGGCGACGTCGGCGAAGCGTTCTTCGCGCAGACGTCCGGCCTGGCCGTCGACGGCGACAAGCTGTGGCTGGTCGACGCGGAGACGTCGGCGCTGCGCTGGATCGAGCCCGACAGCGAGTCGTTCACGGTGCAGACGGCGGTCGGCGTCGACCTGTTTTCCTTCGGCCACACCGACGGCCCGGCCGACAAGGCGCTGCTCCAGCACCCGCTGGGCTTGGCGGTGCTGCCGGGCGACAAGATCGCGATCGCCGACACGTACAACGGCGCGGTCCGCCGCTTCGACGTCTTCACCCGCGAGGTGACGACGATCGCCACCGGCCTCGCCGAGCCCCAGGGCTTGCTGCTGCACGACGGCGAGCTGCTGGTCGTCGAGTCCGCGGGCAACCGCCTCGGCCCGCTGCCGGCCGCCGACCCGACCGTCGTCACCGGCGACGCCCACGCGGTCCGTCGCCCGCCGACGGTGCTGGCACCGGGCGAGGTCGACTTTTCGGTGGTGTTCACGGCCCCGCCCGGCGAGAAGCTGGACGACCGCTTCGGCCCGTCGACCCGGCTCGAGATCAGCGCGTCCCCGCCGTCCCTGCTGGCCGACGGCGGCGGGACGGGCACGGATCTCAACCGCAAGATCCGCTTGGCTCCGGGCGTCACGGAGGGCGTGCTGCAGGTCGTGGCGCAGGCCGCGAGCTGCGACGACGGCGGCGAGCACCCGGCGTGCCGGATCACCCGGCAGGACTGGGGCGTCCCGATCCGCATCGAGGACGGCGGAGTCAGCGAATTGAGCCTGGTCATGGCCGGTGCCCCCGCGACCGGCGGGTAACATGCAGGCCGTGTCTGACGGGCCGAAACTCGAAATCCAGATGCTGCACGACCGGGTACTCGTGCGGCTGTCGCCGGAAGAGGGAGAGCGCCGCAGCAGCGGCGGCATCGTGATCCCCGCAACGGCGCAGGTAGCGCGACGGCTGGCGTGGGGTGATGTACTGGGCGTAGGCAACAGCGTGCGAAACGTCAAGACCGGCGACCGTGTGCTCTTCAACCCGGAGGATCAGCTCGAGGTCGAGATCCAGGGCGAGGGGCACTTGGTGATGCGCGAACGCGACATCCACGCGGTGGCGACCGAGCGCACCGAGCACGGGACGGGGCTTTACCTGTAGGTCGAGTCCCGCGAAAGGCAGGCGCGTGGCAGACGAAGAGGGACGCGAGAGCGCGGACGTGCGCAAGCTCGCCACCGAGGGGACGACTGCGGCGCTGCCGGCCGAGCCGGAGCCCGCGGACGCCCCCGTGCTGCCCGAGACCGGTGACGCGCCGGCCGCGGCGGACCCGGGAGCCGCCGAGCAGCCCGCGCCTGCTGCCGCTGGGGTGCCTGCAGTGCTCGTCGCGCCCGCGGCCGCCGAGCCGGTGACGGCCGAGCAGCCCGCGGAGGCGATCGACGCTGCAGCACCCGGATGGCCCACAGCCGCCGATGTGCCGACCACCGCCGCCGAATCGCCCACAGTCGCCGTGCCTGGGGCTGCCGAGGTGCCGACCGTCGTCGCCGGGTCGCCCGTGGTCGCCGCGTCTGCCGTCGCCGGGTCTGCGACTGAGGTCGTGCCCGCGTGGCCGCCCGTTGTTGCCGCGCCCGTCGTCGACAACGCCTCCACCGATCTCTTCTCCGATGATCTGCTCGGCGAACTCCTCGAAACCCCCGCGCCGCCACCGGTTCCCGATACGCCTGCGCGGAAGCTGCGCAAGGGCGTGGCCCGGACCATGATGACCATCGGGCTCGCCCTTGGGCTCTTCGTCATCCTCTACGCCATCGATCTCGCCGTCAGCGCCGGCGATGTGCCGCGCGGGGTGACCGTGGCCGGGATCGATGTCGGGGGACTCAGCCATGCCGAGGCCGAGGCCAAGTTGCGGAAGGAGCTCGAACCTCGGCTGATCCGGCCGGTCGTCGTTCACGGCGGCGATGTTCAGAGCGAACTCGTGCCCTCGCAGTCCGGGCTCGGGCTCGACTGGCCGAACACCCTCGGGCTCGCCGGGCACCAGCCGCTCAGTCCGATCACGCGGATCATGTCCTTCTTCACCAGCCGCGAGGTCGGGGTCGCCACGCGCACCGACCAGAACCGGATCGCCGAGGCCGTGCGGGAGCTGGCCGAGGGCAAGCTGAACCACCTCGCCACCGAAGGCTCGGTCGGGTTCACCCCGATCGCCGGTAGCGATGGCGGGGTCACCGCCTACCCCGTCCTGCCGCGGCAGGGCCAGCAGCTCACCGATCTGGCCGGCGCCGTGCACACCGTCACCGACCACTGGCTCGACCGCGGCGGGGTCACGCTGACCATGGCGATCACGCCCGTGCGCGCGACCGCCGCCGGGGTGCAGGCCGCCTGTCAGCAGATCGTCGTTCCCGCTGTGGCGAAGCCCGTCGTCGTGCACGGGGAGGGCAAGGACGTTCCGCTGAAGCCCGCCACCATCGCGTCCTCGTTCCAGTTCGCCGCTGTCGAAGGCGGGGCCGTCGAGGTCCGCATCGACCAGGGCAAGCTGCAGGCCGCCCTCAAGGACCCGCTCGCGAGCACCGAGACCGACGGCAAGGACGCGCAGATCGTCTTCACCGGCGACCAGCCGACCGTCGAGCCCTCCGAGGACGCCCGCAAGGTGGACTGGGAGAAGACCTTCCTCCCCCTCATCGACGTGCTCAAGAAGACCGACGGGCGAGACCTCCCCGTCGTCTACAGCGCGTCGACGCCCAGCGTGACCACCGACGCCGCCAGCGCGCTCGGCATCAAGGACGTCATCGGCGAGTTCACCACCTCCGGCCTCACCGGCCCGGCCGAGACGAACAACCGGACGCTCGCCGCGCGCGTGTCCCGCACGATCGTCAAGCCCGGCGAGACGTTCAGCCTCGGCGGCCGCTCCGGCCCGCGCACCGCGGACGCCGGGTACGTGCCCGCCCCGGTCGACGAGGACGGCACCGGCCCGGACGTGGTCGGCGGCGGCGTCTCCCAGCTGGCGTCCACTTTGTACAACGCCGCCTACCTCGCCGGCCTGACCGACGCCGGCCACCTCGAGCACGACCACTACCTCGACCGCTACCCCGTCGGGCGCGACGCCAAGGCCGTCAACGCCGACGGCAGCCCCGCCGAGCTCAAGCTGACCAACGACGCGACGACCGGCATCGCCGTCCAGGCCACCGTCGCCGGCGGCTCGGTGACCGTCCGGATCTGGGGCACCCGGCACTTCCGCGTCGAGGGCCAGACCGGCGCGCAGACCCCCGGCGACCCGCCGCCCATCCAGTTCGGCTCCGGTGGGGCCGCCGCGTGCCAGCCGTCGATCGGCTCGTCCGGCTTCAGCGTCACCGACACGCGCGTGCTCTACGACCTCGCGAGCGGCACCGAGCTCCGGCGGACGTCGCACACGGCCACCTACGGTCCGCGTCCGACCATCCTTTGTTGAGTTGTCAGCGAAGGACCATGCACCCCGCCTCCTCGAAGTCGCGCAGCCACGCCGGCTCCCGCAGCTGCTTGTTCCACCGCAGATCCAGCTTGTCCAGTTTGGACAGCCGGGCGAGCGACGCCGGCAACGTCGTCAACGAGTTCTCCCGCAGGTCCAGCTGACGCAGCTCGCTCAGCAGGCCGATCGACGCCGGCAGCGAAGCGAGCCTGTTGCCGCGCAGATGCAGCTCCCGCAACGCACCCAGCGCGCCGATCGACTCGGGCAGCGCGGTCAGTTCGTTGCGGTACAGCCGGAGTTCGCGCAGCGCCGCGAACCCCGAGAGGTCCGACGGCAGCGCGGTGAGCCGGTTGTCCGTGCACCCCAGGTACCGCAGCTTCCCCAGCCCGCACCACGCATCCGGGAACTTCGTCAGCCGGTTGTCGCTGACGTACAGGTACTCGGTGAGCCCGGCCAGCTCACCCAGCTCGCCGGGCAGCGAGTCGAACCGGTTGTGCGCCAGGTCGAGCGTGTGCAGCGACGTCAGCGCCGAAATACCCGGCGGCAGCGCGGAAATCCGGTTCGCCGCGAGGTTCAGCACGCGCAGCTCCGTCAGCGACCACAGCGACGCGGGCACCTCCGAGATCGCGTTCTTGTACAGGTCCAGCCGAGTGACCTCGGACGGCACCGAAGGCACCGACGTCAACCCCTGATCGCTCAGATCCAGCGCCGTCATGCCGGCCCTACCTTTCAGGTGTGCCCCTGGTCGTCCGGGATGATCGGGGTGTGCAGGCGGGGCGGGTATGGCTTTCATGCTTGCTGCCGGTGATGGCTCCGGAGGCTTGGCCGCCCGTCCCGCACCCTTGT
>JAEBES010000009.1:0-396188 GCA_049998155.1 Amycolatopsis sp. cmx-13-12
TGGCCGAAGAGTTCCTCTACGCGCATGTCTGGACCAGCGAAGCCCACCGCACCACAGCCCTGGCCATCTGGAACATCCACTACAACTACCATCGACCCCACACTGCCGCCGGAGATCAGCCACCAGCGTCCCGGCTCTACACCGGCGTCACCCACGTCACGGCCTCATACAGCTAGCTGTGGGCGCGCAGCGGCACCACGTTGCTCGGCAGGGACGCCCGGCCCGGTTCGCGCTTCGGGGCCGTCGGGCTGATCGTCAGCGTCACCAGGCTCGCGTACCTCGGGTGGCGGTCGACGTACACCTCGGGCACCGCGCACGCCGCGGCCAGGACCGTGCGGTGGCGGTGCAGGTGCTCGAACGCCTCACGCCCGTACAGCGACACCACGATGTCGCCGCCGCGGGGGCGGCTCCACAGGATGGCGGGAAGGCGGCCGCCCGGCAGGCGCAGCCGGGGGAACACCGCCCGCAGCCGGTGCTGCAGGCGGATCGCGTGGATCCGGGCCTGCACCTGGCGGCGGCGCAGCACCGCCACGCCGAGCGCGGTGGCGAGGACCGCCGACGCCCACAGCGGGCCGGCCCACAGCGCGAAGGTCACCACGGCGTACGGGAGCAGCGTCACGGCCAGGATTTCCCAGCGCCAGTGGTAGATCCGCAGCGGGAAGGTCGGAGTCGAACTGGGCATTTCCGTGCTCCTTTCGGTGGGACGGCGGCCGAGGGAACCGCCGAGGTGGCGCAGGAGACGTCCGGCACCGGCGGCCAGCACGAGGGCGGCGACGATGACCGGCCCGGACGTCATGTCGGGATCCGGGTCTTCGGGGTGGGCTCGGGCTTGACGTCGTGGTCCCGGCCGAGCTGCCAGGTCCAGCGCCAGCCGGCCCAGATCGCGACGGCGGAACCGACCAGGACCAGGACGAAGGCCTGACCCACCAGCCCGTCGAGCGGGGCGAGCCGCAGCAGCACCAGCAGCGCCCACAGCTGGGACGCGGTGAAGGGGATGACGAGACCGGCCGCGTAGACGCCACGGCGCCAGCGGCTCCGGCGCGGTGGGGTGGTGTAGGGGTCCATGGAAAGCCCTCCTCTGCCCGTGAATCCAGGAAACCTCCGGCTCGCCGAGTCCTCTGTGTCAGCTGACACAGAGCGCGGGATTCAGCTCGCCAGTCGCCGAAGTTCGGCCATGCGGTGGATCGTCACCTGTCTTCTGCCGGTGCTGATCACCCCTTGGCGCCGCAGGTCGCGCGTCGCGCGCGCCCAGGACTCGCGGGACATCGCCGCGGTCATCGCCAGCTCGGCCTGGGTGGCGGGGACCGAGATCCGGATGTCGTCGCCGAGCGGCACGCCGTGCTGGACGGCCAGTTGCATGAGCTGCGCCGCCACCCGCCGCGCCGCGGCCCCGCCGCCGACGTCCAGCCACTGCCGGGCGACGGACCGCAGGCGGGCCGAAAGCACCAGCAGCAGCGCCCAGGCGATCCGCGGCCGCGTCCGGCACAGCGCGGCGAACCGGTCGCCGGGGATTTCGAGGACTTCCAGGTCGTCGAGCGCCTCGACGGTCGCCGAGCGCGGCAGGTCGTCGATCGCGGCGAGTTCGCCGATGACGTCCCCGGCCCCGCGCACCCCGACGACGACGTCGCGGCCGTCCGGCGTGGCGTGGACGATCCGCACGTGCCCGGACAGCAGCACCAGCACGACAGTGGAGAGGTCGCCTTCCCGGCACACGGCCTGCCCGCGCCGGTGGGAGCGCCGCGTGGCGGACTCCGCCACCTCGCGGCGATCGGCCGGGGCCAGCTCGGCCCAGAAGCCCGTCGGTTCCACTGTCCCCACCTCTTTTCGGGCTACGCGGTCATGTCCTCCGGGCGCCGGGCGGCTTCGGGGGTGTGGAGCCACCCGCGGAGCCGCTGCGTGCCGACCTTGATCGGCACCGTCTGGAAGTACGTGGTGTGGTCGATGCCCGGGTAGCCGTGCCGGACGACCGAGCGGTGCATCTCCGGTGAAATGACGAGCACGAGCGGGGCGGCCGTGATACTCAGCTGCCGGCGGAGTTCCTTCGCGTCGACGAAGCGGCAGACGATGTCGACGTCCTCGCCGTACGGACCGCGGCTGTCGTAGTGCACCTCGCCGGCGTGCACGGCGACCCGGAGCCGGAAGGCGAGCTCGGGATGGCTTTCGGCGTGCTTGTCCAGCAGCTCGGCCAGGGTGGGGACGACGGTGGTGAGCAGCACCGGCTTCGGCGCCTGGTCGACCGGCCGGACCAGGCACAGCGCGCCGTCACCCCGGTCGACGAAGCCGTCGCGGAACTTCCTGGTGATCCCCCCGGCCAGGAAGGCTTCCTCCAGCAGTTCGAACAGGACGGTGCGGAGCCGGGCCCGCGCGGGGTTGGTCCGCGTCGTCGAGCCTTCGATGTCGACCGCCACCATGGCCCGGTGGAGCGGGACGTGCTGCGCTGGAGTACTCATGGCCTGCTCCTGCCTTCAGGTCAAAACTGAAGTTCAGTCAAGGAGACTGTAAGGCGTGAAGTACCCCGGATCAACTGAGATGAATCGGTGTTATCTGTTCGGTGCGGGGAAGTTCCGCTGAGCGTAACGTTTCAGTGCCAGGTTCGGCGGGGCGTCGACCGAGCCGCTAGTGACAGGGAGTAGTATTGGCGCCCTCGTCGGGATTACTGAAATTTCCTGAAGGGCGGCCCGAGTCGTGTCCCCAGTCCAGCAGTCGCGGCCCGCGCTCGCCCGCCGCCTGCGCGCACTGCGCGAGTCGTTGTGGCCGGACGTCGGGATCACCCAGGCCCAGCTCGCCCATGCGCTCGGCGGGACGAAGCCCCTCAGCATCTCGCTGATCTCGTCGTGGGAGAACACCGACCGGCCGGTCACGCCGCCGGTCAAACGGCTCGAGGCCTACGCGACGCTGTTCGCGACCCGGCGGTCGGTGGACGGCGAGACGCTTCGCGTCCTCCCCGCCCACCAACTGACGGACGGGGAACGGGAGCGGCGCAAAGAGCTCTTGGAGGAGCTGCTGTGGCTGCGTGAAGGCCGGAGTCTCGGTGTGCCCCGGCCGACGGTGGACATCTGGAAGTTCGACGAGGACCAGAACATCACGATCGTCTGTGCCCGGCTGCCCGGGAAGTACCGCCAGCACCTGTCCTACGCGGACCCGGACAGCGCGGACTTCGTCTCGCTGTACACCTACGCCGACCCGGACGCGCTGATCGAGCTGTTCGGCCACATCCGCTCGCGCAACCCGGACAACAACGTCAAGTTCTGCACCAGCGAGGAGCTGTCGGCCGACGACTACACGAGCCACCTCGTCCTGCTCGGCGGGGTGGACTGGAACTCGGTCACCCGGGACGTGATCGAGCGGGTGGACCTCCCGGTGGAGCAGGTCGGCCGGGTGGACGACGCCGAACACGGCGGGTTCCGGGTGCAGCAGGACGGGCGTCCGAAGCTGTTCGAACCCCAGCTCGACCGGCGCGAACGCCTCCTGGAGGACGTCGCCCACTTCTACCGCGGCGAAAGTCCGTTCAACCGGAAGAGGACGGTGACCGTATGCAATGGTATGTACGGTCGTGGCACGCTCGGCGCGGTTCGCGCGCTGACGGACGCGCGGTTCCGTGATCGGAACACCGCGTACGTGCACGAGCGATTCGGCGATGTGGAATCCTTCAGCATCATCAGCCGCGTGCCTGTCGTCGGGGGACAGGGGCTGACTCCCGACTGGACCCTCGAGGAGAACCGGTTGCACGAGTGGCCCGAGGCTGCCGGGTGAACCCGCGCCAGCACGAGTCGCACCAGGATCTCCTGGCGCACTTCGACACCCTGGACGTCTCCGGCGCGACGATGGACGCGATCATCGTGCCCACCGGACGTCCGGCCGCCTACCTGCGGCAGGCCATCGCCGCGGCCAAGGAACGCGACGTCTTCCTCCTGCTGCTGTGCAGCCTGCGGTCCACCGCGTCCGCGGCGGCGCTGGAGGCCAAGAGCGCCGGCGTCCGCGCCATCGCGATCGACACCGACCTGCTGAACCCCGGCCTCGTGCCGACGTTCGCCACGGACGAGATCCTGCGCTTCACCCGGTTCCGGCGGCAGACCGACACGAGCTACAAGCGCAACCTGGGCCTGCTCATCGCGGTGCTCGCCGGCTGGAAGCGGATCCTCTTCCTCGACGACGACATCGAACTGCCCCACCCGGCGGACCTCGGCGTCGCGGCCGGCCTGCTCGACGACTACCCGGTGGTCGGGCTGGCCAACAAGGGCATGCCGGACAACTCCGTCGTGTGCCACGCGATCCGGGACGCCGGCCAGAAGCAGGACACCTTCATCGGCGGCGGCGCGCTCGCGGTCGGCGAAGCCGCGTTCAGCTCGTTCTTCCCGAACATCTACAACGAAGACTGGTTCTTCATGCTGGACGGCATGAAACTGCGGCCGTCGGCGACCACCGGCACCGCGATCCAGAAGCCCTACGACCCCTACCGGGACGCCCGCCGCGCCCGGGGTGAAGAACTGGGCGACACCCTGGCCGAAGGCGTGTTCGGCCTGTTCGACAGCCACCTCGGCCTGGCGCAGGCCACCAAGGCGTACTGGCGGGACTTCCTCGCCGACCGCCGCCGGATCATCCGGGACACGATCAAGCTGGTGCAGGCGTCGCCGATCGTGGCGGCCCAGCAGGCGCGGATGATCGACGCGCTCAAGGCGGCGATCGGCCGCAGCGAACTGATCACCCCGGACCTGTGCGTGCGGTACCTGCGGGCATGGCAGCAGGACTGCGTGAGCTGGCGCCAGCGGATCACCGAGCTCCGGCGCGATCACCACGGCGGTTCGGGGGTCGACCACGCCGTCGAGGCGCTGGGCATCCCGTTGCTGGCCCGGACCGGGGGCGATCTGCGGGCGCCTAAGGCCGCGCAGCGCCGATCGGACGTGCTTCCGTCCGTGGCGACGGTGTGATCGGGACCAGGTCCTTGACCAGCACGTGGCACTGTTCCGGTTCGAGCAGCAGGGTGCCGTCCGGCGAGGTCGTCCGCGCGTAGCAGGTGACCTCGCCGTGGCCCCAGTCCCGGTAACCGAGGCTGTCGTACAGGCGGGCGGCGTCGTGGTTGTCCGTCCGCACCGCGAGCGCGACCCGGTAGCGGCCCGTCTTGAAGAGTCGGCGTTCGACCGCGCCGACCAGTGCCGTCCCGACGCCGAGGTTCCGCAGGTCGGTGTGGACCTCGAGGTGCGTGATCAGCGGGACGCCGGGCAGGTGTTCGAGGATGGGCAGTTCCTCGGCCTGCTCGAGCCACAGGTAGACGGCTCCGGCGGCCCGGCCGCCCAGCCAGGCGAGGAACAGCTCGCCCAGCCCTTTCCGCTGTCGTTCGAAGCGGTCGTCGAAGAATGCGCGGTCACCGAGGGCGGCGGCGAACGAATCCAGGTCTGCCGATCGGGCCGGCCGTACGGAAGGCTCGGTCATCAGCAGGAACTCCTGTTCGCCTGGGCACCACCAGTGTGCCGGAGTGAGCCGGTCCTTGACCAGGTTGCCCGGGCCCGGACCGGCGTCACACCCTGCTTTCGTCGTGTCTCACACGGTCGCAGTCAGGTCGTAGACCGTTACGCCGTCCACAGTGGAGGCTTGGTGGTGCTCGGCCACCCACTCGGCGATCTGCTGGGCCGCGTCGGAGCCGCTGTTGCCCGCCATCGTCACGCCCTCGCCGAGGAAGTAGTGGATCTGCCCGTTCGCCACGTACTGCTGGAACTGCGCCAGCGTCGGGTACGGGTCCGTTCCGTTGAAACCGCCCACCGCCAGCACCGGGGCGCCGCTCGCCAGCTGGTAGCCCGCCGCCGCGTTCGACAGCACCGTGGCCGCCGTCCAGGTGTACTTCGCGGCGTCCTGCCGGAGCAACGCGGTGAGCGAGGCACCCGGTGTCGTCGTGCTGAGGAGCGCGCCCGGGCCGCCACCACGACCGCCGCCGAAGCCGCCGGGACCGCCGAAGCCGCCGGGGCCACGGCCGCCGAAGCCGGACGACGGCCCGGCCGACGGGATCGCGCCGCTGTGCGTCGTGGCCGCCGTCGCCAGCGTGTACGCGCCGGTGCCCGACAGCAGCACCACCAGCGCCGCCGCGGCCACGACGGTCGCCGCCGAGCGGGTCAGGTGCGTGGCGAAGAACAGCGCCACCGCCGCCAGCAGGCCGCCCACCAGCACCGTCGGGGCCAGCCACGGCTGCCACGACGAGTCCAGCAGCAGGTACGTCGTCAGCGCCGTCACCGCGACGCCGCCGCTGAGCAGCCCCGACGCCACCGGGTGGGCGCGCAGGCGCCACAGCTGGACGGCCGCCGTGCCGACCAGCGCGGCGATCGCCGGGGCCAGTGCCACCGTGTAGTACGGGTGGATGATCCCGCCCATGTAGCTGAACACCAGGGCCGTCGCCAGGAGCCAGCCGCCCCACAGCAGCAAGGCCGCGCGGGAGGCGTCCGTGCGCGGGGCCCGGCGGGTGAACCACAGCCCGGCGCCCAGCGCCAGCAGCGCCGCCGGCAGCAGCCAGGCGATGCCGCCCGCCATCTCGCTGCCGAACAGCCGGGTCAGGCCCGTCGAACCCCAGCCGCGGCCCGCGCCGCCGCCGACGCTGCCGACCTCGTTGCCGGTGATGCGGCCGAAACCGTTGTAGCCGAAGATCAGTTCCCACAGCGAGTTCGTCTGCGAGCCGCCGATGTACGGCCGGTCCGCGACCGGCCAAAGAGCCACGACCACCAGGTACCAGCCCGCGGCGGCGATCGTCGCCCCGAGCGCCGCCAGCAGGTGCAGCAGCCGCTTGCCGAGGGACACCGGGGCGGCGACGAGGTAGGCGACGGCGAACGCGGGCAGCACCAGGAACGCCTGCAGCATCTTCGCCAGGAAGCCGAAACCGACCGCGACACCGGCCAGCGCGAGCCAGCGCGGGCTCGCCTTCTCGGCGGCCCGCACCACGCAGTACGCCCCGGCCACCAGCAGCAGCACGAGCAGGGCGTCCGGGTTGTTGAACCGGAACATCAGCGCCGCGGCCGGGGTCAGGGCCAGCACCAGACCCGCGACCAGGCCGGCCGCCGGCCCGGACGTGCGGCGCACGGTGGCGTACAGCAGCCAGACCGAGCCCACTCCCATCAGCGCCTGCGGGACCAGGATGCTCCAGGCGTTGACGCCGAACAGCCGCGCCGACAGGCCCATCACCCACAGCGCGGCCGGGGTCTTGTCGACCGTGATCGCGTTGGCCGCGTCGCTGGACCCGAAGAACAGCGCCTTCCAGCTCTGCGAGCCCGCCTGCGCCGCCGCGGAGTAGAACGCGTTGGCCCAGCCGGAAGCGCCGAGGCCCCAGAGGTAGAGCACGGCGGTTCCCAGCAGGAGGACGGCCAGGAGCGGCCGGTGCCACGAGCGGCGGGACGGAGCCGGCGAGGCCTCGGGTGTCACAGCGGCTTTGGGGGGGTTCTGAGTGGCAGAATCACCAGGCGAGGCCCCGGATGTCACAGCGGTCATGCGCTCAGCTTCCGGTCTCCAGCTGGGGCCGGGTTGTGCCGATGCTGTGCACCCGCTGTGCGGGCACGGCCACGGGGAGGCGCACCGCGAACTCCGTCCGGCCGGGCCGGCTGTGCACCTCGATCGAGCCGTGGTGGGCGACGACGACGGCGGACGCGATGGCCATCCCGAGGCCGGTGCTGCCGGCCTGGCGGGAGCGCGACGAGTCGCCGCGGGCGAACCGCTCGAAGACGTCCGGGAGCAGGTCCGGTGCGATGCCGGGGCCGTCGTCGGTCACCGTGAGCACGGCGCTGCCGTCGGCCGAGCGGGTCAGCGCCGTCACCACCGTGGTGCCCGGCGGGGTGTGCGTGCGGGCGTTGGCCAGCAGGTTCGCCAGCACCTGGTGCAGGCGCTGAACGTCGCCGAACACGAGCACCGGGTCCGGTGCCAGCTCCAGCAGCCACCGGTGCCGCCGCCCGGCGACCCGCGCGTCGCCGACGGCGTCGGCGACCAGCAGGGTGAGGTCGACGTCGCGCAGGTCCAGCGGACGGCCCGCGTCGAGCCGGGCGAGCAGCAGCAGGTCCTCGACCAGCGCCGTCATCCGGACGGCTTCGGACTGGATCCGGCCCATCGAGTGCGCGACGTCCGGTGGCACCAGCGCGCTGCCGCGGGCGGCCAGCTCGGCGTACCCGCGGATCGCGGCCAGCGGCGTGCGCAGCTCGTGGCTGGCGTCCGCGACGAACTGCCGGGCCCGGATTTCGCTTTCGTGCCGCGCTTCGAGGGCCTGGGCGACGTGTCCGAGCATCAGGTTCAGCGCCGAGCCGACCTGACCGACCTCCGTGCGCGGGTCGGTGTCGCCCTCCGGGACGCGGATGGACAGCGCCACCTGGCCGCGGTCGAGCGGGAGCTCGGTGACGCGCCCGGCGGTGGCCGCGACCCGGTCGAGCGGGCGCAGCGTGCGGCGGACCGCGAAGGCGCCGAGGAAGGCCGCGCCGAGCACGCCGGCGGCGGCCACGCCGAACAGGATCAGCCCGACGGTGAGCAGGGTGTCGTCGACCGGCTTCATCGGCAGGCCGGTGACCACGACGTCGGACGTCCCGGGGACCGGCAGCGCCATCAGGCGGTACTCGCCGAGGTCGGTGAAGGACAGCGTGTGCGGTTTGCCGTCGGCGGGCACCGAAAGCATGAGGGCCTGCTGGTCCGCGGTCAGCTGCAGCCGTCCGCCGTGCTCGGAGATGCTGTCGTCGTGGACGAGCCGCCGGCCCGAGAAGGTGCCGCTCACCGTGCCGACGTTCTGGCCGAGCGGGTGCTGGCCCAGGTTCTGCGGCGGCGGACCGCCGTCCGGCGGCCGGACGTTGCTCGCGAACGACAGTGAGCGGTTCGCGGCGGCCGAGAGCTGCTGGTCGATCTGGCGGGTGAGGAAGAGGTCGAGCGCGAACTCGCTGACCACGCCGACGACCAGGCACACCACGGTGAGCAGCACGACCATCGAGCCGGTCAGTTTCGCGCGCAGCGAAAGCCGCCCCCGGCGGGGAGCGGACGAGACGGTTCGCGCGGCCATGGCTCCACTGTCGGTCGGCGCCGTGTGTGCGGGTTGTGCGCTGCCTGTGAAGCGGCTGTGCGGTGACCGGCCCGTTGCCGGATGTCCGGTTGGTCGTCACAGGAACAGCTGACGGCAAGCACAGTCGGTACACAGCGAGCGGCTCCACCGTGGACCTCACCGAACGATCACGTTGAGGAGCACCGTCATGACCGCACCACAGGCACCGTCCACTCCGGACCAGACGTGGGGCGCCACGCCCGCACCCGGCCAGGCCCCGAAGCCCGGCTGGTCGCCGGGGAAGAAGATCGCGGCGGGCGCCGTCGCGGCGGTGATCGTGGCCGGCGGCGGAGCGGCGGTCTGGGCCGCGTCGTCGTCCTCCGCGGCCACCGGCACCCAGGCCGGCCCGGGCGGCATGGCGGGCGGCCCCGGCGGCATGGCGGGCGGCGGCCTCACCGGGGCGCTGCACGGCGAGTACGTGGCGTCCGACGGCAACGGCGGCTACGTCACCAAGATCATGCAGACGGGCGAGGTGACGGAGCTGAGCGCGACGTCCCTGACGGCGAAGAGCGACGACGGCTTCTCGAAGACGTACACGATCACGTCGGCCCAGGCGACCGGCCTCGCGACCGGCGACACGGTCACGGTGGTGGCCACGGAGTCCGGCAGCACGGCGACCGCGACGTCGGTGACGGACGGCGACTCGGGCCCGCAGGGACAGGGCACCCCGCCCTCGGGCGCCCCGACCCGGACCGGCTGATCCGGCGGCGGTCCCGGGGGTCAGCGGCGGTCGTAGTCGACCGCGACCTCCGGGGTCGTCGCGCGGGAGCGGCACGTCAGGATCCGGCCGGCCGCCACGTCGTCCTCCGTCAGCGCGTACCGGACGTCCATGTCGACCTGGCCGTGCCGCAGCGTCGCCCGGCAGCTGCCGCACGCGCCGCCCGTGCACGAGTACGGGACCTCGTACCCGGCCCGCAGCGCCGCGTCCAGGACCGTCTCCCCGGCTTCGGCCGTGACGCAGGTCGTCGTGCCGCCCAGCGTCACCGCCACCCTCGCCGGGGTGCCCGCCGGGTCGCGCAGGGGTGCCGCGCCGCGGAACAGTTCGAAGTGGACGTTCTCCTCGGGGACGTCCGCGTCGGCCAGGGTGCGGCGGGCCAGCTCCAGCAGGCCGCGCGGCCCGCACAGGAACCACTCGTCGACCTTCGCGGGGTGCAGCCGGTTCTGCAGCAGCGCGCGCAGGCGTGTTCCGTCGAGCCGCCCGCGCTGGTAGCGCTCGTGCGAAATAGCGAGGGCCTCGCCGAGCGTGTCGAAGTGCCGCGGCCGGTGCGCGTGCAGGTCCGGGTCGCGCTCGTCGGTGCGGTAGTGGACGACGTGCAGCCGCCCGCCGAACCCCTCGGCGAGCGCGCTCAGCTCCGCCGCGAACAACGTCGTCGCGCCCGACGTGTTGACGTACAGCAGGGTCGCCCGGCTGTGCGGCTCCGCGGCGAGCGTGCTGACCAGGATGGACAGCACCGGCGTGATGCCGCTGCCCGCGGCCAGCGCGACGTAGTGCGCGGTCCGCGCCGGATCGGGGGTGAGCGTGAACGTGCCCGAAGGCGACAGGACGTCGAGGAAGTCGCCCGCGGCCAGTGCCGTGGTCGCGAAGCCGGAGAACGCCCCGCCGGGACGGCGCTTCACCGCGATCCGCAGCTCGCCCGAGTCCGCCCGCGCGCAGATCGAGTACGTCCGCCGCACGGCCTGGCCGTCGACCACCGCGCGGACCGCCACGTGCTGGCCCGGCGAGAACCGGAACTCCGGCGCCAGGTGCGGCGGGACGTCGAAGGTGATCGCGACGGCGTCCGCGGTCAGCGGCCGGACCTCGCGCACCCGCAGCCGGTGGAACCGGCCCGGTCGCGCGGGTCCCAGTGGCTCGGGGCACGGCTCCCGGTCGCCGAGGTCGTCGGCCAGCCGCCGCCACGCGCGGTACTCCGCCGGCGTCAGCTCCCGGCCCCACGCCGTGATGATCGGGACGTCGCGGGCCAGGTACGCGTCCCGGTTGTCCCGCCACGCCCGCAGGTAGCGGTAGAACGGCACGGCCGGGTGGAGGTGGTGCACGAGGTGGTAGTTCTGGAACAGCATCATCGGCGTCATCAGCCACTCCAGCCCCACCCGCACCCGGGTGGTGCCGAACTTGTCGCGCGGCTTCGCCTCCGGCAGGCCGTGGTGGGGCAGCCAGTCGAACCACCACGCCAGCACGGCCAGCCCGATCCGCTGCGGCAGCAGGTACCCCAGCAGCAGTTCGCGGCCGTGGCCGCAGGCGATCAGCGTCGCGGCGGCGACGCACGCCAGCGACAGCAGCACGATCGTCTCCGCCCGCTCCGGGGCCGGCCGGGTGCGCACGCGGGCCGTGTAGAAGCGCGCGTACCAGAAGTCGATGGTGAGCCAGCGGAACGGCAGTGACCACCAGGCTCCCTGCGACGTCCACGCGTCGGGATCCGTGTGGGAGTCCGCATTCGTGTTGCGATGGTGTTCACTGTGGATGAACCGGAGCAGCGGGAACGACGCGTAGGCCGCGACGAACGGCATCGCCAGCCGGCCGAGCACCTCGTTGACCCATGTCAGCTTCCCTGCGGCGTGGTGGACGGATTCGTGCACCACCGTGAACATCGTGAAGGTGACGATCGCGTGCAGCGGCACGGTGTACACCGGCGGCGCGATCCCGGCGAGCAGCAACCAGGTGGCGGTGACCCACAACGCGGCGCCGCCGGCGAACAGCAGGAGCGTCGGCACGGAAAGGCGGGGCAGCGGAATGCGGGGCGAGGGCACCGAGCGCGGGGCGGGCCCGTCCGCCGCCACCGGGGTTCCGGGCGTCCGGGAGCCACGCGGCGGGGTATCGACGACGGGCATCGAGCGGTCTCCTCGGTCGAGAAGCTCCTGGCGAGGCGGGAGTCACCGTAGACAACCCGCGAGGGTTTGTAAACGTCGCACCACGCTTCGAAAAAAGGTCTGGGCCAGCCGAACGCAAGCGGCAGGTAAGCTGCCCTTGTGAAGGCCGTCACCCACCCCGTCCCGGTCCGCACCCGGGAGAGGCTGCTGGACGCGGCCGCCGACCTGATCGCGGGCGACGGCTGGGCCGCGGTGACGATGGGCAAGCTGGCCGCGCACGTCGGCGTCAGCAGGCAGACCGTCTACAACGAACTGGGCTCCAAGGCCGAACTGGCCGAGGCGTTGGTGCTGCGCGAAACCGAGCGCTTCGCCGAGCGCGTGACCGAGGTCGTCGCCGCCCACCCGGGTGCCCCCGTCGACGGCGTCACCGCCGCGTTCCGCCAGACCCTCGAAGCCGCCAGGGTCAACCCGCTCATCGTGATCGCGCTCGGCTGCCCGAAGGGCGGCAGCGCGGACTTCCTCCCGCTGCTGACCACCCGCCCCGAGGGCGTGCTCGAGCGGTCGGTCGGCACGATGGCGGCCGTCTTCGCGCGCTGCTACCCGGAGACCGGCCTGACCCTCTCGGAGTGGACGGTCGCGGTCGAGGCGATGGTCCGGCTGCTGCTTTCCCACCTGGTGCAGCCGAGCGGGTCGGTGGCGCAGGCGACCGGCCGGATGCACTGGGTGATCGGCCGGCTGCTGGGCGCTTGAATCCCGCGCGGCTCGGCGGGGAAGCGGTGTCGTCCGGCGGCGGTGCCGGTCTCGCAGGCGACCGGTCGGATGCGCCGCGTGATCGGCCGGATGCCGGGCGCCCGACCTCGCAGGTGGCCCCCGGCCCGGTGGCGAAGGCCACTGGCCTAGACTCGGACGTCCCGGCCTGTACCTGACCGGGGCCATTTCCGCAGGATTGTCCACCACAATCGTTACCGCTCGAGGAGAAGACCTTGAAGAGCACCGTCGAGCAGCTGAGCCCGACGCGAGTCAAGATCAATGTCGAGGTGCCGTTCGACGAGCTCAAGCCGAACTTCGACCGCGCCTACCGCAAGATCGCCCAGCAGGTGCGCATCCCGGGCTTCCGGCCCGGCAAGGCGCCCGCTCGCGTCCTGGAAAGCCGGATCGGGCGCGGCCCGGTGCTCGACGAGGTCGTCAACGAGGCCATCCCGGCCAAGTACATCGAGGCCGTCCGCGCCAACGAGGTCCGCACGCTCGGCAACCCCGAGTTCGACGTGACCAAGCTCGAGGACCGCGACGTGCTCGAGTTCACCGCCGAGGTCGACGTGCGCCCGGAGATCGAGCTGCCCGACCTGGACGGCTTCGCGGTCACCGTCGACGACGTCGAGCTGACCGACGCGGAGGTCGACGAGCAGCTCGACGAGCTGCGCGCCCGCTTCGGCACGCTGACCGGTGTCGAGCGCCCGGCCGAGACCGGCGACTTCGTCTCGATCGACCTGTCCGCGACCGTCGACGGCGAGGCCGTCGAGGAGGCGAGCACCAGCGGGCTGTCCTACGAGATCGGCTCCGGCCAGCTCGTCGACGGCATCGACGAGGCGATCGTCGGCGCGAACGCCGGCGAGACCAAGACGTTCACCACCCAGCTCGTCGCCGGTGAGCACGCCGGCAAGGACGCCGAGGTGACCGTGACCGTCCAGTCGGTCAAGACCCGCGAGCTGCCCGAGGCCGACGACGAGTTCGCCCAGATGGCCAGCGAGTTCGACACGATCGAAGAGCTCAAGAACGACCTGCGCGAGCGGCTCGGCCGCGTCAAGAAGATGCAGCAGGGCGTCCAGGCCCGCGACAAGGTGCTCGACGAGCTCCTGGAGCGCACCGAGGTGCCGATCCCGGAGAAGGTGCTCGACGCCGAGATCGAGAACCGCAAGCACGACGCGATCCACCCGTTCGACCACGACGAGGCCCAGTTCGCGCAGGCCCTCGAGGCGGAAGGCCGCACGCTCGAAGAATTCGACGCGGAGACCCGCACCGAGTCGGAGAAGGCCGTCCGCACGCAGCTGCTGCTGGACACCATCGCCGACAAGGAAGAGGTCTCGGTCAACGACGGCGAGCTCACCGAGCGGATCATCTACCAGGCCCAGCGCTTCGGGATCAGCCCGGACGAGTACGTCCAGCGTGCCCAGCAGTCCGGCCAGCTGACCGCGATCTACGCTGACGTGCGCCGCGGCAAGGCCCTCGCCTCGGTGGTCCGCAAGACGACCGTGACCGACGGCTCCGGCGCCGAGGTCGACCTGTCGGAGCTGTTCGGCAGCGACGAGCCGGCAGTCGAGGAGACGCAGGTCACCGACGAAACGGCGAAGACTCCGGCGGAGTGAAGCTGTAAGCGAACTTGGGCGGTGTCAGGCATTCTGCACCGCCCGAGTTCGTTAGGGTCGGATACAAGATCTCAAGCATCTGAAACGACAGCGGTGGCCGTCAGCACGGGGCCGCCGCCGGCGCGAAAAGGCAGGCAGACGTGACGCAGCACACGACCGAGGCGCGGACCGGCACCGCAGGGCTCACCCTCACCGACTCGGAGGCGAAGGACTACGGGTTCGTCGACCACGTCCTCACCGCCGACATCGCCCGTCCGGGCTCCCGCTGAGCGCGAAGCACCAAGGAGACTTTCGATGAGCAACTTCAGGCTCCCGGGTGACTTCCGGGCCACGAACATCCCCCAGTCGCGGTACATCCTGCCGTCCTACGTCGAGCGCACCAGCTACGGCGTCAAGGAGTCGAACCCGTACAACAAGCTGTACGAAGAGCGGGTCATCTTCCTCGGCGTTCAGGTGGACGACGCGTCGGCCAACGACGTGATGGCCCAGCTGCTGCACCTCGAGCACGAGGACCCGGACCGCGACATCCTGGTCTACATCAACTCGCCGGGTGGCTCGTTCACCTCGCTGATGGCGATCTACGACACGATGCAGTTCGTCCGCCCGGACATCCAGACGTACTGCCTCGGCCAGGCCGCCTCGGCCGCCGCCGTGCTGCTGGCGGCCGGCACGCCCGGCAAGCGCTACGCGCTGCCGAACTCCCGCGTGCTGATCCACCAGCCGGCCACCGAGGGCACCTACGGCCAGGTCTCCGACCTGGAGATCCAGGCGAACGAGATCCAGCGGGTGCGGCGCCAGATGGAGGTCATCCTGGCCAAGCACACGAACAAGGACCCGGACCAGATCCGGACCGACATCGAGCGCGACAAGATCCTCACGGCCGAAGAGTCCAAGGCGTACGGCATCATCGACGAGGTTCTGCCGTACCGTAAGGCGTCGGCTCTGTAGATCCGCCAGGCCGGTGTGTGTCGAGAAGACGACACACACCGGCATCCTGGTTTAGGGTCGTCCTCTGACGTGCTCCCGGAGTTCGTGGGTGTTCCCGCTCGCGGCATCGGACGGGTACCGTCAGTGGCAATGCGTGAGGCTCGCACCCGGTCACGGCGCCGGAGGGTCGCACCGTCGCAACACACGTCAGGCGCGGAAACCCGCGCCGGAGGGGACGAGGTCAACGGCCATGGCACGGATCGGTGACGGCGGAGACCTGCTGAAGTGTTCTTTCTGCGGGAAGAGCCAGAAGCAGGTGAAGAAGCTCATTGCCGGCCCCGGGGTCTACATCTGCGATGAGTGCATCGACCTCTGCAATGAGATCATCGAGGAGGAGCTGGCCGAGGCCGGCGACGTCAAGCTCGACGAGCTGCCCAAGCCCGCCGACATCCACGAGTTCCTCGAGCAGTACATCATCGGCCAGGAAGACGCCAAGCGGACGCTCGCGGTAGCGGTCTACAACCACTACAAGCGCATCCAGGCGGACGACAAGGCCGGCCCGAAGGACTCCAAGGAGGAGTCGGTCGAGCTCGCCAAGTCGAACATCCTGATGCTCGGTCCCACCGGGTGCGGCAAGACCTACCTGGCGCAGACGCTCGCGAAGCTGCTCAACGTGCCGTTCGCCATCGCGGACGCCACGGCGCTGACCGAGGCGGGCTACGTCGGCGAGGACGTCGAAAACATCCTGCTCAAGCTCATCCAGGCGGCGGACTACGACGTCAAGCGGGCCGAGACCGGGATCATCTACATCGACGAGGTCGACAAGATCGCCCGCAAGAGCGAGAACCCGTCGATCACCCGGGACGTCTCCGGCGAGGGTGTCCAGCAGGCGCTGCTGAAGATCCTCGAGGGCACCACCGCGTCGGTCCCGCCGCAGGGCGGCCGCAAGCACCCGCACCAGGAGTTCATCCAGATCGACACGACGAACGTGCTGTTCATCGTGGCCGGCGCGTTCGCCGGGCTGGAGAAGATCATCAACGAGCGGGTCGGCAAGCGCGGCCTCGGCTTCGGCGCGGAGATCCGCACCAAGTCCGAGATCGAGGAGAGCGACGTCTTCTCCGACACCATGCCGGAGGACCTGATCAAGTTCGGGCTGATCCCGGAGTTCATCGGCCGCCTCCCGGTCGTGGCGACGGTGAACCACCTGGACAAGGACTCGCTGGTCAACATCCTCACCCAGCCGCGCAACGCCCTGGTGAAGCAGTACAAGAAGCTCTTCGAGATGGACAACGTCGAGCTCGAGTTCACCAAGACCGCGCTCGAGGCCATCGCCGACCAGGCGGTCCTGCGCGGTACCGGTGCCCGCGGGCTGCGTGCGATCATGGAAGAAGTGCTCCAGCCGGTGATGTACGACATCCCGAGCCGCGACGACGTGGCGAAGGTCGTCATCACCGAGCAGACCGTCCGGGAGAACGTGAACCCGACGATCGTCGCCCGGCAGCCGACGCGGCGCGCGCGCAGCGAGCGCGGCGAGAAGTCGGCCTGACCGGGCGTCTCCGGGCCGCCCGGCCCGGAGACCCGACAGGAAAGCTGAATGACTGCTGACTCCTTCCCGGGTTCCGGGGCCGCTCCGGGCGGCGGCGTGCAAGCGCCGGCGCCGCCGGCCCCGGAACCCGCCGGGACTACTCCGGCCGGGCCGGTCCTGGGGTTCCGCGAGCTGAGCGAGCGCGTGATCGCGTCCGTCGCCGACCGGTACCCGTGGCTGCACCGCGTGCTGATGGGCATGCTGGCCGTGTTCACTGGCACGTGTGTCGTCGCCGTCGTGTCCCGGCTGTCGGCGTTGCCGCTGATCCCCGTGCCGTTGTTCGTCGTCGCGGCCTACGGGCTGCGGCAGGCCCGCGGGGTGACCGAGCGGCGTCAGCTGTTCAACTGGGTGCTGCTGTTCGCCCTGGCGACGCTGGTCGGCTTCTGGCTGATCTCGGTCGTCGGCCGCTGGGTGGAATGAAGTTCCGGCTTTCGGCGGGTTTGACGCCGTCGCCGGTTGGGTAAGCCTGTTCCGTGGTTGATGCCCTCAGACCGTTCCGGCATCCGGCCCTCTTCTACCGTGGTGACACCGAGTATCTGGATGGTGTCGTTCCGTATCTTCTCGAAGGCCTCGATCGCGGTGAGCCCGCGGCCGTCGCCGTTCCGGGCCGCAATCTGCTGCTGATCGAGAAGGCCCTGGAAGACCGGGCCGGCGAAGTGCGGCTCATCGACATGCAGCGAGCGGGCCGCAACCCGGGCGCGATCCTGCCGTCGGTGCTGCAGGCCTTCGCGAACGAGCACGACGGCCCGGTGCGCATCGTGGGCGAACCGATCTGGGCCGGCCGCACGGACACGGAGTACCCGGCGTGCGTGGTGCACGAGGCCCTGATCAACAACGCTTTCGCGGGACGTGACCTGGCGGTGCTCTGCCCGTACGACGTCGGGGCGCTGCCGCCGGCGGTCGTGGCCGACGCCGAGCGCACGCACCCGGAGCTGTGGGGCCCGGCCGGGCCGTTCATCAGCCCGCGGTTCGACCCCGACGGCGTCCGCGCGGACTTCACCCACCCGCTCGAGCCGCCGCCGGGCGCGGTGGAACGCGAGTTCGATCTCGGGCAGCTGGCTTCGCTGCGCGGCTTCGCCGAGATCTGGGCCGCCCGCCACGGCCTGCGCCGGCCTCGCCGCGACGACTTCGCGTTGGCGATCGCCGAGCTGACGACGAACAGCGTCCTCTACGGCGGCGGCACCGGCGTGCTGCGGCTGTGGGCGGAGACCTCCCAGGTGGTCGGCGAGGTGAGTGACGCGGGCACGATCGCCGAGCCGCTGGCCGGCCGCATCCCACCCGTGGCGACGACCCTGGGCGGCCGCGGCCTGCTGCTGGTCAACCGCCTGGCCGACCTGGTCCGCACGTACTGGGTCCCGGGCCGCACCACCACCCGCATCCACTTCACCCGCTGACCCGCTCGTGAGTGTTTAGGCGGGTTAGAACCCGCCTAAACACTCACGACCGGCCGCGGCAGACCGGGGTCAGGCGGCGCGGGGGACGTGCTTGCCGAGGAAGCTCACCAGGCTCGGTACCACCGTGCGGTTGAACGAGTCGCCGTGCTTGCCGTGGGCGGTGTGGGCGACCGCCGGGTGGGCCGCCTCGATGTAGCGGCGGGCGCCGGTGATGAACGAGTCCTCGGTGCCACACCAGATGCCGTTGGCCACGCCCTTGGTCTCGTCGATGTGGCGCAGCGGGTCGAGGGCCGTCCAGTCCTGGATGCCGGTGAAGATGTGGCGCTTGGCCATCTCCGGCCACGACGTGATCAGCGCCGGGGCCAGCGTCGCGACGGCGGCGGGCGGCTGGCGCCGCTCGACCCGGCGGCGCGTGTACACCAGCGCGCCGAACCCGCCCATCGACACGCCCGTGGCGGCGAACGGCTGGCCGGTCGGGCCGGCGAAGCCGCGGGCCCGCAGCCACTGCGGGACCTCCTCCAGCAGCATCGCCATCGGGTCGTCGCCGGGGTGGACCTCGTGCCAGTAGTTGTCACCGCCGTCGACGGCCACGAAGCCGAACGCCGGGACGGCCTTGCGGGCGACGTCGCTGGCGAGCTGCTTGAGCGTGCCGGTCGGGGCCGCGCTGCGGGCGTTGCCGTGCAGGCCGTGCAGCATGAGCGACATCGGCAGCCCCTTCGGCGGGGTTTTCGACGGCAGGATGAACACCAGGTCGACCATCCGGCCGCGCGCCGCGGAGTAGACGCGCTCGACGCGGGTGCTGCCCAGCTGGGTGGTCGGGTTCGACGACGTCACGCCGACCGTCCGCTGCAGGGCCGGGCTGAACGGCAGCTTGCCGGTCGCGGTGCCGACGGCCAGCCCGGTCACGGCCAGCCCGGACGCGCCCGCGATCAGCACCGACCGGCGGCTCAGCCACCGCCGGGCGCCCTGGACCGCCTCGGCGACCGCTCCGGCCGGCTCGGCGTCCTCGTTGTGCTCGTTCACCCTGTCTCCATCCCCCTGCCCCCGTAATCAGAGACGCCGCGCAGCCGCTCCGCGTTCCCTCTCGCCCCTGTTCACCGGGTCAATCGTTACCACCCTGCCCGGCGTTTCCGGTTCTCGCTCGCCAAGCTGCCTTCGCCGCCTCGGCCGAGCGCCCGGCCCGTTCCACAGTGTCCCCGAGACCCACCGCCATGGTGATCCCGAGGGGGATCAAAATGTGGTCTATGCCCTGTTCACCGGGGCCGAAGTGGCCCGACGCCTCCAGTGTGACGAATCCGTGCAGCGCACTCCAGAGCTGGGCCGCGGCCTGGTACTCGTCGACGGGCCGGAACCGGCCGGCGGCGATCGCCCGCGCGGTCGCCCGGACGATGTGGGTGAAGGCCTCCAGCCCCTCCTGAGCGGCTTCCCGGCCTTCCTCGGTGGTGAGGTCGGACAGCGTCGCCCGCTTGCCGCCGGGCGCCGACTGCCCGAACGTCACGGCGAACAGCTGCGGCTGCTCGGCGAACGCCTGCCGGTAGGTGCGGGCCATGCTGAAGATGTCCGCCACCGGGTCGTCGGTCGCCCCGACCTGGGCCAGCCATTCCGACAGCCGCAGGAACCCGGCCCGCGCGACCTCGTCGACCAGCGCCGACATCCCGCCGAAGTGCGTGTAGACGGCCATCGTCGAGACGCCGACCTCGGCCGCCAGCTTGCGGGCCTGCAGGGCTTCCGGACCGGCTTCGTCGAGCAGCCGGATGGCGGCCTCCACGAGCCGGGCCTTGACGTCGGTCGCACGCGGTTTGGGGCTCATGCTTGCCAGTATCCCATAACCCTGTTATACCTGGAACCATAACCGAGTTATGGAGGGGTCGCATGCGCAACAAGTTCCTCGAAGGCAACTTCGCCCCGGTCAGCCGGGAGCACACGATCACCGACCTCGCCGTCACCGGTTCGATCCCGGAGTTCCTCGACGGCCGGTACCTGCGCAACGGGCCCAACCCGCTGTCCGAGGTGGACCCGGCGGCCTACCACTGGTTCATGGGCGACGGCATGGTCCACGGCGTGCGCCTGCGCGACGGGAAGGCCGAGTGGTACCGCAACCGGTGGGTCCGCAACCCCGCCGTCGCGGCGGCGCTGGACGGCGAGGACGCGAGCCGGTTCTGCGGGCTGGACGCGCTCAGCGCGAACACCAACGTCATCGGCCACGCGGGCAAGACCCTCGCCCTGGTCGAGGCGGGCGCGCCGATCTACGAGCTGACCGACGACCTCGACACCGTCGGCCGCTGCGACTTCGACGGCACGCTCCCGGGCGGCTACACCGCCCACCCCAAGCGCGACCCGCGCACCGGCGAGCTGCACGCCGTCTCGTACTTCTTCGGGATGGGGAACAAGGTCCAGTACTCGGTGATCGACGCGGCCGGTCGCGCCCGCCGCACGGTCGACGTCGAGGTCACCGGCTCGCCGATGATGCACGACTTCTCGCTGACCGAGAACCACGTCGTCTTCTACGACCTGCCGGTGACGTTCGACGCCGAGGCGGCGGTGGCCGCCAGCGTGCCGGCCGTGCTGCGCACGCCGGCGAAGCTGGTGGTGTCGGCCATGGTCGGCAAGGTCCGCGTGCCGGACCCGGTGACCGCGATGATGGCGGGCAAGATCGGCGCGAACGGCGGCCTGCCGTACCGCTGGAACCCGAAGTACCCGGCGCGGATCGGGATCATGCCGCGCGAGGGCGGCAACCGGGACGTCCGCTGGTTCGACGTCGAGCCGTGCTACGTCTTCCACCCGCTCAACGCCTACGACGACGGCGACAGCGTCGTGCTGGACGTCGTCCGCCACCCGAAGATGTTCGCCACGCAGCTGCACGGCCCGGACGAGGGTGGCCCGACCCTGGACCGCTGGACGGTCGACCTGGCGGCGGGCAAGGTGCTGGAGGAGCGCCTCGACGACCGGGGCCAGGAGTTCCCGCGCGTGGACGAGCGCCTGGTCGGCCGTCGCCACCGCTACGGCTACGCGATGTCGGCCGACGGCGGCGCGGAGCCCGGCGGCTCGCTGTTCAAGCACGACTTCCACACGGGCGCGCGGGACGAGCGCGCGTTCGGGGCGGGCCGCCAGCCGGGCGAGTTCGTGTTCGTCCCCCGCCACGACGACGCCGCGGAGGACGACGGCGTCCTGATGGGCTTCGTGTTCGACCCGGCTACCCAGCGCAGTGACCTGACGATCCTGGACGCGGGCACGCTGGAGACCGTGGCGGCGATCCACCTGCCGGACCGCGTGCCCAACGGCTTCCACGGCAACTGGGTCGCTTCGGCCTCGTGAGTGGTAAGTCGGGTTAGAACCCTCCTTACCACTCACGACGACGGGCGGCGGGCTAGGTCAGGATGCGGTGGTCGCCGGTGTAGAGGTTCATCGAGTCGCCGCGGAGGAAGCCGACCAGGGTCATGCCGTTCTCCTCGGCCAGCTCCACCGCCAGTGACGACGGGGCCGACACCGCGGCCAGCAGGCCGATGCCCGCCATCGCCGCCTTCTGGACCAGCTCGAACGACGCTCGCCCGGACACCAGCAGGCCGTGGCCCGGCGCCGGCACCCGGCCTTCGAGGACCGCCCAGCCCAGCACCTTGTCCACCGCGTTGTGCCGGCCGACGTCCTCGCGGACGACGTCGAGCGAACCGTCCGGGGTGAACAGCGCCGCCGCGTGCAGGCCACCGGTGCTGGCGAACACCTTCTGGCGGGCACGCAGCGCGTCCGGCAGGCCGGCCAGGGTCTCGCTCTTCACCGTGAACGGCGCCGAAGCGGGGGAGAAGCGCGTGCGGAGCTTGACCGCGTCCAGCGCGGCCTTGCCGCAGACCCCGCACGACGACGTCGTGTAGAAGTTGCGCTCGACCCCGGTGTCCGGCGGGGGGACACCGTCGGCCAGCGCGATGTCGAGCACGTTGTAGGTGTTGCGGCCCTGGTCGTCGACGCCGTCGCAGTAGCGGGCGACCGCCACGTCCGCCCGCCCGCCGATCACGCCCTCGGACAGCAGGAAGCCGTGGGCCAGCTCGACGTCGTGGCCGGGCGTGCGCATGGTCACCGCCAGCGCCCGGCCGCCGACCCGCAGCTCCAGGGGCTCTTCGGCGGCCAGCGCGTCCGGACGGCGCCGGTCCCCGGCCGCGGAAATCCGCCGCACCGGCCTGCGCACGGTCACCCTGCCCATCAGCACATCCTTCGCTGCCCGAAAGTTCGACACTCGTATGGTGCAACACCCGTGATTTAGTAATACATTCCCTCCATCATCCCCAGAATACGGAGGGAACCGATGGCTCTCGGCTTCCTGGACCGATCCCGGATCGTGGCACCGCCGAGCTGGACGCGCTGGCTGGTGCCGCCGGCGGCCCTGTCGGTACACCTGTCGATCGGGCAGGCCTACGCGTGGAGCGTCTTCAAGACCCCGCTCGAGAAGACGCTGCACCTCAACGGCACGCAGAGTTCGCTGCCGTTCCAGCTCGGCATCGTGATGCTGGGGCTTTCGGCCGCGTTCGGCGGCACGCTCGTCGAGAAGAACGGCCCGCGCTGGGCGATGTTCGTGTCGACGTGCTGCTTCGCCAGCGGATTCCTCATTTCCGCGCTCGGCGTGGCGACCGGCCAGTTCTGGCTGGTCGTCGCCGGCTACGGCGGGGTCGGCGGCATCGGGCTCGGGATCGGCTACATCTCGCCGGTGTCGACGCTGATCAAGTGGTTCCCGGACCGGCCCGGCATGGCCACCGGCATCGCGATCATGGGCTTCGGCGGCGGCGCGCTGATCGCTTCGCCGTGGTCGTCGTCGATGCTGGGCACCGCGCCGACCACAAGCACCATCGCGACGGCGTTCCTGGTCCACGGCGTCGTCTACGCGGTGTTCATGTCGATGGGCTGGCTGCTCGTGCGCGTCCCGGCCGACGACTGGAAGCCCGCGGGCTGGGAGCCGAAGACCGACCACGGCAAGGCGATGATCAGCACGGCGAACGTCTCGGCCGCCAACGCGATCAAGACGCCGCAGTTCTGGTGCCTCTGGGTCGTCCTGTGCTTCAACGTCACCGCCGGCATCGGGATCCTGGAGAAGGCCTCCCCGATGATCCAGGACTTCTTCAAGGGCACGTCGACGCCGGTGGGCGTGGCCGCGGCGGCCGGCTTCGTCGCGCTGCTGTCGCTGTGCAACATGCTCGGCCGGTTCGTCTGGTCGTCCACTTCGGACCTGGTCGGCCGCAAGAACATCTACCGCACCTACCTCGGCGTCGGCGCCTTGCTGTACCTGGTGATCGCGCTGACGCAGAATTCGTCGAAGCTCGTGTTCATCCTGTGCGCGATGGTGATCCTGTCGTTTTACGGCGGCGGGTTCGCGACGGTCCCGGCGTACCTCAAAGACCTCTTCGGCACCTACCAGGTGGGTGCGATCCACGGCCGGCTGCTCACCGCGTGGTCGGTGGCGGGCGTGCTCGGCCCGCTGATCGTCAACCGCATCGCCGACGGCGAGAAGGCGGCGGGCAAGTCCGGCCCGGACCTGTACACGACGTCGTTCTACATCATGATCGGCCTGCTCGTGGTCGGTTTCGTGGCCAACGAGCTGGTCCGCCCGGTCAAGGAGAAGTTCCACGAGCCGGTCCCCGCGGCCGCGAGGAGTGAGGCGTGATGAGCGAACCGTCGGCGAAGCCCAACCGCGTACCGCTGATCGTGCTGGCCTGGGCGTGGGTGGTGATCCCGTTCGGCTACGGCGTCTACCAGCTGTTCCTGAAGCTGGTCCAGCTGTTCGGCTGAGCGCGGTGGCGCCCGGTGCTCCCGCGCCGGGCGCCACCGGCGTCAGGCGTCGATGATCGCGTCGCGGAGGGTCCAGTACTGCTCGGCGCCGCCGTTGTCGAACCACTGGATGACCCGGGCGCCGATCCGGGTGGTGCCACCGTCTTCGATCGACGCGACCTTGTCCGTCTTGCCGTTGACCAGGTGGTAGTCGCGGTAGTACCAGTCCTGCTCCGAGCCGCCGTTGCAGGTCCACTGGATGAGCTCGGTGCCGTTGGCCGAGCTGCCGCTGTTCGCCAGCGACAGGCACTTGCCGCTCTTGTAGTTCACCAGCCGGTGGCCGGACCAGCCCCAGGCCTGCTCGCCGCCGCCGTTGCAGAGCCACTGGATGGCCTTGGCACCGTTGCTGGTGCTACCGCCGCCCGAGACCGACAGGCACTGGCCGCTGTTGTAGTTGATGATGTTGTGGTAGGTCTCCGCCTCGGCGGGCCCGGTGACGGCGACGGACGCGGCCGCGGCCAGGCCGGCGACGGTCAGGAGCTTGGTGAACCGAATCATGGTAAACCCCCAGTGCGGTAACGGATTCCGGTGATCGCGAGCGTAGGGACGCAGCGGGCGGCCGGAAACCGGACAAGATCGAATTCGCCCGCCGTTCACCCGCTGCTCATGTCCCGGTCGCGGACGTTGCTCCGCCCTGGCCAATGTGCTGCGCCGAACGCCGTCCGTGGGAGCATGGGGTGACGGAAAGGGAGGGTGCCGTGCGCGGGGTTCTCGTCACCGGGGCCTCCCGGGGTATCGGCCGGGCCGTGGCGCTGGCCTTCGCGGCACGCGGCGACCGGATCGCCGTCCACTATGGACACCAGGCCGCTGACGCCGAGGAGACGCTGAAAGCGCTCCCCGGCGAAGGGCACGTCCTGATCAGCGGTGACCTCGCCGACCCCGAGGCCGTGCGGCGCATCGCCGACGCGGCCGAGGCCGGGCTCGGCGGGGTCGACGTGCTGGTCAACAACGCCGCCGTCGCCACGTCGGCCGAGACCGCGCACCCGGTCGCCGGAGTGTCCTATGCGGACTGGCAGCGGATCTGGCGGCGCACCGTCGACGTCAACCTCGTCGGTGCCGCGAACCTCAGCTACTGCGTCGCGCGGCACCTCATCGGGCGCGGGGCGCCCGGCCGGATCGTCAACATCGGCTCGCGCGGAGCCTTCAAGGGCGAGCCGGACCACCCCGCGTACGGCGCGAGCAAGGCCGCGCTGCACGCGCTCGGCCAGTCGCTCGCCGTCTCCCTCGCACCCCACGGGATCTCCGTGACGTCGGTGGCCCCCGGCTTCACCGCCACCGAGCGGGTCGCCGACCGGATCGACGACACGCTGCGTGCGCAGAGCCCGTTCGGCCGGGTCGGCACGCCCGAGGAGGTCGCCGCGGCCGTCGTCTACCTGGCCTCGGCCGAAGCGACCTGGGCGTCCGGCACGATCCTCGACTTCAACGGGGCCTCGCACCTGCGGATGTGACCTGGCTCTCACCCGTGCAGCGGTTCCCGGGGGCCGGGCGTCGAGGGGACGTGCATGCACTGGGGAAGATCGCCGTCGCCGGGCTGGCCCTCGTCGTGTTCGGCGGCACGGCGTACGGCTATGTGAACCTCCGCGCCCTCGACGAGGTTTCGCGCGACAGCGTCATCGACGCCGGCGGCGAGACGAAGCCGGGCGAACAGCCCGCTGACGGCTCGCTCGACATCCTGCTGGTCGGCCGGGACTCCCGGAGCGACAACCAGGGCAATCCGCTGGCGCCGGAAGTGCTGCGCGAGCTGCGGGCCGGCGCCAACGGCGACGACCTCACCGACACCCTGATCGTGCTGCGGATCCCGAACGGCACCAAGGAGGTGAAGGCGTTTTCGATCCCGCGGGACAGCTACGTCTCGATGCCGGGCGGGAAGGGCAAGATCAACGCGGCCTTCGGGAGGGCGAAGGCCGCCGAGGCGGGGCGGCTGCGCAGGGCGGGGGAGACCGACAAGAAGAAGATCGACCAGGCCGCGCTCACCGCCGCCCGGCGGGCGACGCGCCAGGCGGTCGAGGACCTCACCGGGGTGAAGATCGACCACTTCGCCGAGGTCAACCTGCTCAGCTTCTCCGAGATCAGCAAGGCCGTCGGCGGCGTGGACGTCTGCCTGAAGCGAGCCACCAAGGACCAGAACTCGGGGGCCGACTTCCAGGCCGGCCCGCAGCGCGTCGCCGGCGCGGACGCGCTCGCGTTCGTCCGGCAGCGCGACGGCCTCCCGGGCACCGACCTCGCCCGCGTCCGGCGCCAGCAGGTCTTCCTGGCCGGGCTGGCCCGGCAGGTGCTCTCGGCGGGCACGCTGACCGATCCGGGGAAGCTGTCCGACCTGATCGAGGCCGTGAAGCGGTCGGTCGTGCTGGACGACTCGTGGAACCTCCTCGACTTCGTCGGGCAGATGCGCGGGGTCAGCGGCGGCGGGATCCAGTTCGCGACGATCCCGGTCGTCAACGTCGACTACCGGTACGACTCGGCGAACCCGCGTGCAACGGCGGTCCAGGTCGACCCGGCCGCGGTGAAGGCCTTCGCGGCGAGCCTGATCGGCACCGCCGCGCCCACCGCGCCACCGACGTCGACGCCGGCCACGGCGGTCACCGTCGACGTCTCCAACGCGAGCTCGAAGGAAGGCCTCGCGGCCCGCGTCGCGGGTGTCCTGCGCGAGAAGGGGTTCACGGCGAGCCCGGCGGGCAACACCGCCTCCCGGCGGACGTCGCTGGTCCGGTTCGGTCCCGGCCTGGCCGGGCGCGGCGCCGAGGTGGCGAAGGCGCTGGGCGGGCTGACGACGCAGCAGGCGGCGTCGGTGCCGGCCGGCCACATCGAGGTGGTGCTCGGGACGGTCTACGCCGGTCCCGGCGCGGCTGCGGGCGGCGGCGCTCCCGGGGGTGCCTCGGACGAGCCGATCACGTCGAACGGCGTCGTCTGCGTGGACTGACCGGTTCGTCAATTGATCGACGGCGGAGTACCGTATTTTCCGTCGAAACCCTGAAATGGGCGAGGAATTCCCGAGAACTCGGTTCGACTGGACCACGGTGGACCACGAGGGTCAGTGGTCTTGACGCTGCCGCACTGGTGAGGCAGGGTTCGATAACCGTCGGCGGCAGGACCACGTGACGGCGGAAAGCTCACCCGATCGGTGAGGTGATCTTGGAAAACCGATTTCAGGGAATACGGAAAGTCCGGAATTTATGCGCAGCAGCGTCGCCCGCGGTGGGTGGATCTTGCCCGTCCTCGCTTCAGCCGTTCTTTGTGCCGGGTGCCAGTCGGCGTCCGCTTCGGTGCACTACCCGGGCGCGATAGACGCTTGCCGGCTGCCCGGGCCGAACGCGCAGCAGCAGCTCGCGCCGGGGACCGTGGAGATCCCGGTGGACTCGGTGAAGGTCGCCGAGTCCAAGGTGATCCCCGAGGACCACGCCAGCGAGGGCAACGAGGTCACCACGTGCCGCAAGCTGTACGCGCGCGACCTCGGCGGCGGGAAGCCGAACCTGCAGGACTACCGGCTCGTCACGATCGCCGTCGTGCGGTTCACGCAGTCGGACGTGGACGAGGCCGCCGCCAAGGCCACCCAGCTGATGACCGACGCGCTCGGCGACCACTCGGGCGTCCGGCTCGCCACCGGGGTCGGTGACGAGGCCGGCTTCTCCGAGCAGTGGGCCGCCGTGCGGACCGGCAACGTCGTGCTGGGCCTGGCCGTCGCCGACGGCGGGACCGAGGCCGCGCTGATCCCGCCCGCGACGCTGGACAACGTGCAGGCCGTGGTCACGGACATGACCGGCACCCTGCAGAAGGACTTCCAGGGCTGACTCAGGGCCGAGGTTCCGCCAGGACTGGTTCGAGCCGCATGACGATCGCCTTCGACACCGGCGTGTTCGACTTGTCCGCCACCGAGTCCAGCGGCACCAGCGCGTTCGCCTCCGGGAAGTACGCCGCCGCGCAGCCGCGCGCGGTCGGGTAGGCGACGACCCGGAACGCCGGAGCGCGGCGGTCACCGTCGCGCCACTCCGAGACCAGGTCGACCACGGCCCCGTCGGCCAGGCCGAGGGCCGCGAGGTCGTCCGGGTTCACCAGCACCACGCGGCGGCCGTTCTCGATCCCGCGGTAGCGGTCCGAGAGGCCGTAGATCGTGGTGTTGTACTGGTCGTGGCTGCGCATGGTCTGCAGCAGCAGCCGGCCCTCCGGCGCCTGCGGGTACTCCAGCTCCGAAACGGTGAAGTTGCCCTTGCCGTTGGCGGTCCCGGTGAACTCGCGGGAGTCGCGCGGGGCGTGCGGCAGCACGAAGCCGTCCGGCTCGCGGACGCGGCGGTTGTAGTCCCGGCAGCCCGGCACGACCCGCGAGATCCGGTCGCGGATCAGGTCGTAGTCGGTCTCGAACGTCCGCCACGGCACCGCGTGACCCGCGCCGAAGAGCGCCTCGGCCAGCCGGCAGACGATGGCGACCTCCGAGAGCAGGTGCTCGCTCGCCGGCTCAAGACGCCCGCGCGAGGGGTGCACCTGCGACATCGAGTCCTCGACCGTGACGAACTGCGCCCCGCTTGCCTGGACGTCGCGCTCGGTGCGGCCGAGCGTCGGCAGGATCAGCGCGGTGCGGCCGTGGACGATGTGGGAGCGGTTCAGCTTCGTCGAGACGTGCACGGTGAGCGAGCACGACCGCAGCGCCTTTTCGGTCAGCTCCGAGTCCGGCGTCGCCGAGGCGAAGTTGCCGCCGACGGCGAAGAACACCTTGCCGCGGCCGTCGCGCATCGCCCGGATCGCGTCGACGGTGTCGAAGCCGTGCTCACGCGGGACCTCGATGCCGAACTCGCCGGCCAGTGCGTCCAGGAAGGACTGCGGCATCTTCTCCCAGATGCCCATGGTCCGGTCGCCCTGGACGTTGGAGTGCCCGCGCACCGGGCAGAGGCCGGCGCCCGGCTTGCCGATCATCCCGCGCATCAGGGCGAGGTTCGCGATCTCGGAGATCGTCGGCACGGCGTGCTTGTGCTGCGTCAGGCCCATCGCCCAGCAGTAGATGGTGCGCTCGGAGGAGGCGATCATCCGGGCGACGCGCTCGATCTGCGTGCGGGGGAGGCCGGTCGCGCGCTCGATCTCCGGCCAGTCGATCTCCCGCAGGTGCTTGGCGTAGTCGTCGAAGCCCTCGGTGACCCGCTCGACGAACTCGCGGTCGACGATCGCGCCGGGTGCCTCGGCGTCCCAGGTCAGCAGCAGGTGCCCGACGGCCTGGAACAGCGCCAGGTCGCCGCCGAGACAGACCTGGGCGAACTCGTCGGCCAGCGGCGTGCCCTTGCCGACGACGCCGCGGACGTTCTGCGGGTTCTTGAACCGCATCAGCCCGGCTTCGGGCAGCGGGTTCACGGCGATGATCTTCGCGCCGTTCCCCTTGGCCTCTTCGAGGGCCGAGAGCATCCGCGGGTGGTTGGTGCCGGGGTTCTGCCCGACGACGACGATCAGGTCGGCCTTGTGGATGTCGGCCAGGCTCACCGAGCCCTTGCCGACGCCGGTGGTGGCCGACAGCGCCGCGCCCGAGGACTCGTGGCACATGTTCGAGCAGTCGGGGAGGTTGTTGGTGCCGAAGGAACGCACCAGCAGCTGGTAGAGGAACGCGGCCTCGTTGCTGGTGCGGCCGGAGGTGTAGAAGATCGCCTCGTTCGGGTCGGTCAGCGCCTTGAGCTCGTCCGCGACCAGCTCGAACGCGTCGTCCCAGGAAATCGGCTCGTAGTGCGTCGCGCCGGCGCGCAGGACGAACGGCTCGGTGATCCGGCCCTGCTGGCCGAGCCAGTAGTCGGTCTTGCCCTCCAGCTCGCCGATCGGGTGCCGCGCGAAGAACTCGCGGTCCACCCGCCGTTTCGTGGCTTCCTCGGCGACGGCCTTGGCGCCGTTCTCGCAGAACTCGGCCAGCTTGCGCTTCTCGCCGTCGACCTCGCGGGGTTCCGGCCACGCGCAGCCCGGGCAGTCGAAGCCTTCGCGCTGGTTCAGCAGCCGCAGCGCCTTGAACGTCCGGCCGGTGCCCATCTGCTCGACGCTGCGCGCGAGGGACACGGCGACGCCGGGTATCCCGGCCGCCCAGCTCTTCGGCTTGCCCACCTCGAGGCGGGTTTCGTCCACGTCCTGCGCCGGCGCTTCACGGGTCATGCGTTCATCGTGCGCCTCGATGATCGAGGACGGCCACCGGGGTCACGCGTGTTCGGCGCGCAGTCCGCGGTCGGCGACGGTGACCACCAGCAGCAGCCCGCTGATGACGACCAGCGCGACCGCCAGCCGGTGCAGGCCGGCCGAGTCCGCGTGCGGGCCGTAGCAGAGCGCGATGAGCGTCGAAGCCACGATCGCGCCGAGGTACTGGGCGGTGCGGAACAGGCCGCTCGCGGTGCCCATCTGCTCGGCGGGCGCCTCGCGGTAGAGCGTCGTCTGGTTCGCGACGCTGGTCAGGCCCTGGGCGAGGCCGAACAACGCGGCCAGGGCGAGCAGCGCGCCGATCCAGGTGCCGTCGTGGACGAGCAGCAGCAGCGCCGAGCCGCCGGCCAGCGCCACGGCGACGGTGACGAGCCGCGCCTTGATGCCGGACGCGCGCCCGGAGAACGCGGCGGCGCAGACGGCGGTGCCCGACATCGGCAGCAGCATCAGCCCGGCGGCCTCCTCCGACAGCTGCCGCGCGGTCTCCAGCCACTGGACGTACCCGAACATGACCGCGTAGATGGCCATGAAGCTCAGCGCCTGCCGCAGGTACGTCCGCAGGATCGCGCCGTTGGCCGCGAGCATCCGCAGGTCGAGGAACGGCGCGTCGCGCCGCAGCTCGACCAGCGTGAAGGCGGTCCCGAAGGCGGCGACGACGGCGAGCAGCCAGACCTCGGCGCCCGGGTCCATCAGGAAGAACAGGAGCGCGAGCAGCGTCGCCGAGAACAGCGCGATGCCGAGGACGTCGATCCGGGTGGCCGTCCGCTCGCCGCGGTCGTCCTTCGGCACCCAGAGCAGCGCCAGGACCAGCGACAACCCGGCAAGCGGGATGTTCACGGCGAAGATCGCCGGCCAGCCGAAGAGACCGATCAGCACCCCGCCGAGCGTCGGGCCGACCACCATCACCGTCTGGGCCGACATCGACAGCAGTGACAGCACCCGCGCGGGGACGCCCTGGCCGCTCGCCTCGGCGTGGTGGCGCAGCACGGCCATCGCGGCCGGGAATCCGGCGCACGTACCCAGGCCGAGGACGACCCGCACGCCGGTCAGCCAGCCGACCGAGACGGGGATCATGCCGGCGACCCCGGCGACGATCACCAGGGCCGCGCCGCCGAGGAGGACGCGGCGGGCGCCGTACCGGTCGACCAGCAGGCCGACCACCGGCTGCCCGACGGCGGTGGCCAGGTAGAGCGCGGAGATCAGCCAGGCGGTCTGGCCGGGGCCGGCGCCGAAACTCCGGCCGATCGGCACGAGCGCGACGGCGATGAGCGTGGAGTTGATCGGGTTGAGCACCGCGCCGGCCACCAGCGGGGTGACCAGGCGGGCGCCGAACTTGGCGGGTGCGGTGACGGTGCTCGTGGGGAACTCCTTCAGTGTTCGGCGACGCGCTGCAGCAGCGGCAGCGCACGGGTGACCGTGTCGAGCTCGGCGGGGGACAGCTCGTCCAGCAGGGCCTGGGCCAGCCACTCGTCGCGGTGCTGCTGGATGCCGCGCACGGTGTCGCGCCCGGCGTCGGACAGGCTGATCACCACCCGCCGCCGGTCGGCCGGATCGGGGGTGCGGGAGAGGTACCCGAGCTCGTCGAGGACGCCGAGGGTGGCGGCCATCGACTGCTGCCGCACGTGCTCGGCCGCGGCGAGCTCACCCTGCGTGGCCGGGCCTTCGCGGAGCAGCCGGTTCAGCACGGCGGACTGCGACGGCGTCAGGATCCCGGCGTTGTCGACGTGGCGCAGCCGCCGGTGCAGCTGCCCGACGACCCCGCGGATCCAGCCGGCGCTTTCGGCAACGTGCGGAGGTACTTCGCCCATGTACACAGTTTAACTGTGCAGTCCAGACTGTGTATTTCGGACGGGGCATATTGACGGTCAGGTGCCGCAGCCGTCGAAGGTCGGAACCGGGTACTTCGGGTCGTAGTAGCCCGGCGCGTCCTGGTGGCCGCTCGGCGGCGCCACCGACCGTGGGTTCGTGTAACCCGGCGCCAGGTAGCCGTCCTGCGCCGCCGCGCAGCCCACCGACGAATACGCGCTCGTCGTGCTGTCGAGCCACAGGCCGTGGCTGCTCTTCTCGAAGGATGAACCGCTCCGGACCACGTACGTCTCGTCGAGGCGCCGGAACGTGACGATTTCGGCGGGGCTGATGAGCTCGCGGGGATGGGGGTGGTCGAAAGCGTAGGCGACCGCGTACTTGGCCTCGACGACCAGCTCACCGGGCTTGGCGCCGGCGCGCGCGGAGAGCGTGCCGAAGGTGCGAGGGCCCGCGTCGAGCAGGTGGTAGCCGTCCGCGATCTCGGTGACGTAGCCGGTGAAGCCGCCGTGGTGCTTGGTCGGCTTCTTGGCCAGCTCGGGGAGGATCTGGTCGCGGTCGTCGGGGGCGAACAAGGCCGCGTACGCCTTGCCGTCGTGCCTGGTCAGGACGGCCGGATCGAGGTGCGCGGCGCTGATGGCCTGCCGGACCTTCGCGTAGGCGGTGGCGACGGCGTCGGCCTTGAAGGGACCGACGGCGGCCGCGGACGGCGAGGTGACGCCGTCCAGGCCCTTCGGCCAGACGTCGGCAGGGGTGTGGGCGTAGGGGTGGGCCAGGTCGACGGGAGCGACGTCCGGCACCGACGTCGGGTTCGGCGGCGCCGCGTCGCGGGCGGCCCGGCGGCCGGCCAGCACGATCGCCGTCGTCGTCACGGCGAGGATCAGCAGGAACACGGCGAAGAGCCACCACCGCCGGCGTGGGCGGTTCCGCTGCTTGCGGGCCTGCGCCGGGTCGAGCCAGGCGTCGGTTTGCGCGTGCTTGCGCCACTCCGGATCCATCAGCTCCGGGTGCGGGTCCTCGTCCACGTCCGTTCCCCCCAAGGTCGACGTCTGGTCATCGACGCCGGGGGCCGGGCGTTACCCGAAGTACGCGAGTTCGTTGACGCCGGCGCCCTGGAGCTGGTGCACGATGACCGCCGCGGCGACCAGGCCGACCACGATGAGCAGGGCCAGCACGCCCGGCCAGGGGCTCGGCGCCGGCTGCCGGTACCCGCCGCTGCGGCGCTCGCGCTTGCGGCGCTTCTGGAGGTCCTTCTTCGCGCCCAGCCAGGCGTCCCGTTCGGCGTACTTCTGCCAGTCCGGGTTCATCAGGTCCGGGTGCGTCTCGAGGCGCCGGTCGTCCGGATCCTGCGGCTGCTGAGGCTGTGTCATCCCGAGTGCCTTCCCCCTGGGTGACCCGCCGTGACGGGTTCGTAGACTTGTCCATTGTGACCGAGAACGCTCCGCAGCAGACCACCGACCTTCCGGGTGCCTGGGACCCGGCCGCCGAGGAAGCACCGATGTACGACCGCTGGGTAGCGGCCGGGTACTTCACGGCCGACGCCTCGTCGGGGAAGCCGCCGTTCTCGATCGTACTGCCGCCGCCGAACGTGACCGGTTCGCTGCACATGGGCCACGCCCTCAACCACACCCTGATGGACGCGATGAGCCGCCGCCGTCGCATGCAGGGCTACGAGGTGCTCTGGCTGCCGGGCATGGACCACGCGGGCATCGCGACGCAGAACGTCGTCGAGCGCCAGCTGGCCGGCGAGGGCCTTTCCCGCCACGACCTGGGCCGCGAGAAGTTCGTCGAGCGCGTCTGGGAGTGGAAGGCCGAGTACGGCGGCAAGATCCTCGGCCAGATGAAGCGCCTCGGCGACGGCGTCGACTGGTCGCGCGAGCGGTTCACCATGGACGAGAACCTGTCCAAGGCCGTCCAGACGGTGTTCAAGAACTTCTACGACGAGGGCCTGATCTACCGGGCCGAGCGGATCATCAACTGGTGCCCGCGCTGCCAGACGGCGCTGTCGGACATCGAGGTCGACCACAACGACGACGACGGCGAACTCGTGTCGATCCGCTACGGCGACGGCGACACCGCGATCGTGGTCGCGACGACCCGCGCGGAGACGATGCTGGGTGACACCGCGGTCGCCGTCCACCCGGACGACGAGCGGTACGCGCACCTGGTCGGCACCGAGGTGGAGCTGCCGCTGACCGGCCGCCGCATCCCGATCGTGGCCGACAAGCACGTCGACCCGGAGTTCGGCACGGGTGCGGTGAAGGTCACCCCGGCGCACGACCCGAACGACTTCGAGATCGGCCGCCGCCACGACCTGCCGATGCTGACGATCATGAACGAGCGCGCGGAGATCACCGCGCCCGGGCCGTTCGAGGGCCTCGACCGCTTCGAGGCGCGCCCGGCGGTCGTCGCCGCGCTGCGGGAGGCCGGCCGGATCGTCGCGGAGAAGCGGCCGTACGTGCACGCGGTCGGGCACTGCTCCCGCTGCGACACGGTGGTCGAGCCGCGGCTGTCGCTGCAGTGGTGGGTCAAGGTCGACGGGCTGGCCAAGCTGGCCGGCGACGCGGTCCGCGACGGCCGCACCAAGATCCACCCGCCGGAGCTGGGCAAGCGCTACTTCGACTGGGTCGACAACATGCACGACTGGACGATCTCGCGCCAGCTGTGGTGGGGCCACCGCATCCCGGTGTACTACGGGCCGGACGGCGAGGTCGTGTGCGTGGGCCCGGACGAGCAGCCGCCGTCGGGCGAGGGCTGGACGCAGGACCCGGACGTGCTCGACACGTGGTTCTCGTCGGGCCTGTGGCCGATGTCGACGCTCGGCTGGCCGGCCGCTTCGGAAGACCTGGCCAAGTTCTACCCGACGAGCGTGCTGTCGACCGGCTACGACATCCTGTTCTTCTGGGTCGTCCGGATGATGATGTTCGGCGTGCACCAGATGCGGGGTGCCCAGCCGTTCGACCACGTGTACCTGCACGGCCTGATCCGCGACGCGCAGGGCAAGAAGATGTCGAAGTCGCGCGGGAACGTGATCGACCCGCTGGAGTGGATGGACGCCTACGGCGCGGACGCCACGCGGTTCACCCTGGCCCGCGGCGCCAACCCGGGCGCGGACATGGCCCTGGCCGACGAGTGGGCGGCGGGCTCCCGCAACTTCTGCACGAAGCTGTGGAACGCGACGAAGTTCGCGATGATGAACGGCGCTTCGGTCGCCGCTCCGCTGCCTGCCGCTGCTTCGCTGACCGAAGCGGATCGGTGGATCCTGGGGCGCCTGGGCGCGCTGGTGTCCGAAGTGGACGGCCTGTTCGAGGAGTTCCAGTTCGCGAAGGTGGCGGGCGCGCTCTACCAGTTCACGTGGAACGAGCTGTGCGACTGGTACCTGGAGCTGGCGAAGGTCCAGCTGTACCAAGGGGACGAGGCCCGGGTCGCGGCGACGCGTTCCGTGCTGGGCCACGTGCTGGACACGGTGCTGCGGTTGCTGCACCCGTTCATCCCGTTCATCACGGAGAAGCTCTGGACGGCCCTGACCGGCGGTACCTCGCTGGTCGTCGCGGCTTGGCCGGTTCCGGTCGAGGGGTACGCGGACGCGTCGGCCGACGCCCGGATCGCGGACGTCCAGAAGCTGGTGACGGAGATCCGCCGGTTCCGCGCGGACCAGGGCCTGAAGCCGGGCCAGAAGGTGGCGGCCCGCCTCGCGGGTTACACCGGCGGTCACGAGGAAGCGGTCCGGTCGCTGGTGCGGTTGACCCCTGCTTCCGACGACTTCGCGGCGAGCGCGTCCCTGGAAGTGGCCCTGGCGGCCGGTGTGGTGACGGTGGAACTGGACCTGTCGGGAACGGTCGACGTGGCGGCCGAGCGCAAGAGGCTCCAGAAGGACCTGGCGGCGGCGGAGAAGGAGCTGTCGCAGACGGAGGCGAAGCTCGGCAACGAGGCGTTCATCGCCAAGGCCCCGGAGCAGGTCGTGGCGAAGATCAAGACCCGCAAGGAGACGGCGGTGTCGGACATCGACCGCATCACCGCGCGGTTGGCGGCTCTGCCGGCTTCCTGAGGTTGTGGACGAAGCCCGGTGCTCTCCCGCGGAGCGCCGGGCTTTGTCGTACCCCTCCGGTAGCGTGGAAAACGGGGGCTGCTCAGCCGGCTTCGGTGGCCCGGGCGGCTTCGATCAACGCCACCACTTCCGGCGTCACCCGCCGGTCGGCCGGGGTGGCCAAGTACGTCGGCATGCGCGGTGCGGGGTCCCGCAGTGGCCGGAACGCCACGCCCGGCACCGGCAGCAGGTTCGCGTGCGCCCGGTAGAACACCGTCCAGTGCGGCCGGCCGAAGCCCAGTGTGCCCAGCGTGTCCTGCGCCGTGGTGAACTCCTTCCCGAGCACCGGCTCGAAGCCCGCCTCCCGGCAACACGAAACGACCAGGTCGTACAGCGGCTTGTTCCGCGAAGGCGGGCTCAGCCGCGCCGGAAGTGACGCCAACGAGGCGAACGAAACGACGTCGGAAGCGGCCAGCGGGTGCGACGCGGGCAGCGCCACCAGGACCTCGTCCGTCCACAACGGAGTGAAGTCGAGGGCCGGGGCGGGCCAGGAACCCCGCACGATGGTCGCGTCCAAGGACCCGTCCCGCACCCGCTGCAACCGCTGCCGGGTCGGCGCGTGGACCAGTTCCAAGGAAGCCGACGGAGCAAGCCGCGCGAAGGAGCGAAGCAGCGTGTCCAGCCGGTCACCCAGGCCTTCGCTCGTCCCCAGCCGGACCAAGGACCGGGACGGCCGGAACTCCGCAACCGAGTCCACCGCCCGGTCCGCCGCCGCCAGCACGGCCCGTGCTGGCGGCAGGAACCGCTGCCCGGCCTCCGTCAAGGACACGCTGCGCGTCGTGCGCGAAAACAACGACACGCCCAGGGCCCGCTCCAGCCGCCGGATCTGCTGGCTCACCGCCGGCTGGACGATGTGCAGCCGCTCCGCCGCGCGGCCGAAGTGGAGCTCCTCGGCGACCGTCACGAAGTACCTCAGCTGGCGCAGCTCCACCGACCGTCCCCATTCATCAGGCTTCGTGATCAGTGTACGAGCGGAATGCCCATCGAAAGCCCGGCGGAACCCGGCTTCCCTGAACGGCATGCCCTTCTTGGAAGTCAACGGAACCCGCCTCCACCACGAAGTCGCGGGCACCGGCCCGGCCCTGCTGCTCCTGCACGGCTGGGGGACCAGCGGCCGCGTCTGGTCCTCGTGCCTGCCCGAGCTCGTGCGCGACCACCGCGTCGTCACGATCGACTGGCGCGGGTGCGGCCGCTCGGACCACCCCGCCGAGGGCAACACCATCGCCCAGATCACCGCCGACCTCGTCGCGGTGATCGAGACGCTGAAGATCAAGCCCACCGTCGTCGGGTCGAGCATCGGCGGCGTCTTCGCCACCGAGCTGGCGCTCGCCCGGCCGGACCTCGTCGAACACGTCGTCGCCGTCGACAGTCCCGGGTACTGGCCGAGCACCGGCATGCTCGACCAGATCCACGACCTGCGCAAACAGCTCGTCGACGACCGGGCGGGCACGATCGCCGGCTGGGTGCCGGGCTGGTTCGCCGCCGGTGCCGCACCCGAGCTCGCCGACTGGACGGTCCGCCAGCTGCTCGACTCCGGCCCCTACATCGACGAGCTGTTCACCGAGTGCACCACCTACGACCCGCGGCCCCGCCTCGCGGATCTCGCCGTCCCGATCACCTACCTGCACGGCGAGCTCGACGCCCAGATCCCGCTCGAAGTGCCGCGCGCCTGCGCCGCGGCGACCCCCGGCGCCCGCGTGCACGTGCTCGCCGGCTGCGGGCACGTGCCACACCAGGAAAACCCGCGCGCCTTCACCGCCGCCCTCCGAGAAATCGCCTGAACGATGCCGAAAGTGACTCTCGAAGACGCCGTCATCCACTACGACCGGACCGGCGAGGGACCCGGCCTGCTCCTGCTGCACGGGACCGCCGCGTCCCGCGAACAATGGGGACCGCTGACCGGGCGAGCGAGTGGCTTCACCGTCCTGGCCCCCGACTTCCCCGGCTCCGGCCTGACCACCGACGGCGGCGGCCCGATCACCGTCGAAACCCTCGCCGCTCAGGCGGCCGCCGTCCTGGACGACGCCGGATTCGAAACCGCCGACGTCGTCGGGCACTCGCTCGGCGCGGTGGTGGCCGCGCACTTGGCCGGCACCCGGCCGGGCCGCGTCCGGAAAGCCGTCCTGCACGCCGCCTGGCCGGTGACCGACGTCCGGCAGGACGCCGAGTTCCGCTACTGGCTGGACCTGCTCGAGACCGGGACCTTCGCCCGGATGCTGCCGCTGATGGCCTTCGGCCCGCGCTACTGGGCGCAGGCCACCGCGGAGAGCAACGAACAGCTCGTCAAGACCCTGGAAACGGCGATCCAGCCCGGCACCGACCGCCAGATCGGGGCCGACCGCGCCGTCGACCTGCGGCCGGTCCTCGAAAAGATCACCGCGCAGGTGCTGGTGCTCGGCAGCGCGCACGACCGGATCGTCACGGCGGACCAGCAGCGTGCGCTGGTCGCCGCGATCCCCGGCGCGCGCGCCGCCGAGATCGACGCGGGGCACGGTGCCCCGGCCGAGCTGCCGGACGAGTTCGCCCGGCTCGTGCTGGATTTCGTCAGTGCAGCGCCTTGAGCACCACCCCGGCCACGCCGGCCATCCCGGCTTGGAACGGGTGGTACGCGGCCGCCGCGAAGATGTTCTGGTCCTTGCCGTTGATCCACGCCGCCCCGCCGCGCGCGCAGGCGTCGTGGCCGGCCGACGGGCCGAAGGTGTCGACGTAGTCCGCGGCGGTGTTCTCCGCCGCGGCCTCGAGGGCCGCGTTGAGGTCGCTCTCGACGCGGTTGAGCCAGGCGTAGTCGCCGTCGGCGAACGGGAGGACGTCCGGGCACGACCCGGTGTCCGGGGCGATCCGCGGGTAGCCGACGACGATCACCCTGGCTCCGGGCGAGCGCTGGTGGATCGCGGCCAGAACGGCCTCGATCCGCGGCTGGATGGCGGTGACGGCCATCGGCACCGTCTCGACGCCGTTGACCGTGAAGTGCTGCTCGCAGGGGTTGCCGGCCGGGGCGCCCGCGCGCAGTCCCGGGCAGGTCGCGAGCAGCCTGCCGAAGAGGTCGAAGTCGTTGCCGCCGATGCCGAGGGTGACCAGGTCCGTGTCGAGGCGCAGGGCGTTCAGCTGCGGGGGGTTCGTGGCGTTGAACGCCACCGGCTGCGGCGCGGTCATCGAGCTGGTGGTCGCGCCGGCGCAGCTGACGTCGGTGAACACGCCGGGTTTCAGCGCCGCCGCGAGGACCGACGGGTAGTTCGCCGTCGACCGCCCGCACCCGAGCGGGTCGGACCGCTGCAGCGGGATGAACGGCCCGGAGGTGTAGGAATCGCCGAGGGCGACGTAGTGGTGGATGGTCCCGGCCGCCGACGCGGCGGCCGCGGTGGCGGTGAGCAGGACGGCTGCCGAGAGGACAGCGACGAGCAGCCGGGTGGTGCGCATGAAGACCCCGTTCTCACTGTGGGACGGCCCTCCCACCAGATTTAGCGAGCCACGGGCGCCCACGGGACGGACTTCACCCGCCAGTCGGGTCACCGTCGCCGTGCTCACGGTAAGTGATCAAGGTGCGCCAGAACAGCAACGGCCGGACCGTGCTCCCGGGCAGCAGCCGGGCCGACTCGCGGCGCAGCTCGGCCAGCGTCGGGTAGTCGTCGGCGACCGGCGCCGTCGGGCCCTCTTCGGGGCCGCCGTTCAGCCGCTCGCCGGCGTGGACGACCAGCCGCGCGAGCGCGTTGACCGGGACCGCCGCGACGGCACGTGCCCAGTCCACCGGCGTGCTCGGTTTCGCCAGGCCGAGCACCACGAGCACACCGCCGGGCACCAGCGCCCGGCGCAGCTTGGCCACCGTTTCGAACGGCATGTGGTGCAGCGACGCCAGGCACGAGATGTAGTCGTAGTGCGCCTCGGGCAGCGGGTCGGTGGTGACGTCGGCCTGGCGGTAGACGATCTCGCCGGGGCCCGGGGAGCCCAGCCCGGCCGCCGCCTCGACCATCGCCGCCGAGACGTCGACCGCCTCCACCGCCATGCCGGTCGCGGCCAGCCGCCGGGCGAACCGGCCGGTGCCGCAGCCGACGTCCAGCGCGATCCCCGGTCCCGGCGGCAGCAGGTCCAGCAGCAGCGGGTGGTAGTGGTCGTTGTGGTTGAACGGCATGCGTCGAGAGTGCCACCCGGCACGCACGTAGACTCGGAAGGCAAGTGTGAAAACCCCAGGCCGGAGGAGATTCAGTGCCGCAGGATGAGACAGGTCGCAAGCCGGACCTGTCGGATCTGGACAGCTTCGCGGGCGTCGACGAACTGGGGACGTCGGGGTACGAGGAGTCCGACGACCACGACCCGGAACTGGACGTCCGCGACACCGCGTTCGAAGCCGGCGGCGGCTCGCGCGGCGGGATCGGCGGGGTCGGCCAGCTCGGGGACAACCTGGCCACCGGCCCGGTGCCCGATCTCACCGTGCCCGAGGACGCCGAGCTGCACGAGCTCGACGACCAGGGCGAGCAGGTCGAGTACGGCGATCCGGACGGTCCCGAGGCGCGGCGCGAGCTGATGGCCGTCGAGGCCGAGCTGAACCAGCGCTGGCCGGAGACGAAGATCGAGCCGTCGCTGACCCGCATTTCGGCGCTCACGCAGCTGCTGGGCGAGCCGAACCGCGGCTACCCGGTGCTGCACGTGGCCGGCACGAACGGCAAGGGCTCGACGGCCCGGATGATCGACGCGCTGCTGACCCGGATGGGCTTGCGCGTCGGCCGCTACACGAGCCCGCACCTGCAGCTGGTCACCGAGCGGATCGCGCTCGACGGCCGGCCGATCTCCGCGGCGCGCTACGCCGAGCTGTGGAACGACATCGCGCCGTACGTGTCCATGGTGGACGGTGCCTCGGCGGACGGCGTGGCGATGAGCAAGTTCGAGATCCTCACCGGGATGGCGTTCGCCGCGTTCGCCGACGCGCCGGTGGAGGCCGCGGTCCTCGAAGCGGGCCTGGGCGGCGCCTGGGACGCCACGAACGTCGCGGACGCCGACGTCGCCGTGATCACCCCGATCGGCCTCGACCACGTCGAGTACCTGGGGCCCGACGCGGTGAGCGCGGCGCGCGAGAAAGCGGGCATCATCAAGCCCGGCTCGGTCGCGGTGATCGCCGAGCAGGACTCCGAGGTGCTGAAGGTGCTGCTGGAGCGCGCGGTCGAGGTCGACGCCGCGGTGGCGCGCGCGGGCAGCGAGTTCGGCGTGCTGGAGAAGGAAATCGCCGTCGGCGGGCAGCTGCTGAAGCTGCAGGGCCTCGGCGGGGTGTACGACGACATCTTCCTCCCGCTGCACGGCGCCCACCAGGCCGCGAACGCCGCGCTGGCGCTGGCCGCGGTCGAGGCGTTCTTCGGTGCGGGCAAGGACAAGCAGCTGGTCGTCGAGGCGGTGCGCGAGGCGTTCGCCGAGGTCGAGACCCCGGGCCGGCTCGAGCGCGTCCGCTCGGCCCCGACGGTCCTGCTCGACGCGGCGCACAACCCGCACGGCGCCCGCGCGCTGGCGACGACGGTGTCCGAGGAGTTCGCGTTCCGCCGCCTGGTCGCGGTGGTCGGCGTGATGGCCGACAAGGACGCCCACGGCATCCTCGACGCGCTGGAGCCGGTGGTGTCGGACATCGTGGTGACGCGCAATTCCTCGCCCCGGGCGATGCCCCTGGAAGAGCTCAACGAGCTGGCCATCTCGGTGTTCGGCGAAGACCGCGTCGTCGCCGAGACGGACCTGGAGACGGCGATCGAGACGGCGATCGCCCTGGTGGAGACCAACGACGACCCGGAGGAACCCCTGGCGGGCGGCGGCGTGCTGGTGACGGGCTCGGTGGTCACGGTGGGCGAGGCGCGCACGCTGTTCGGGAAGGAGCCGGCGTGACGTCGCAGCCGAAACCCAAGGACCCGATGAAGGGCTTCCGCGGCGTGATGTCCGGGACGCTGATCATGGAGGCGATCACGGTCGCCCTCGCGCTGCCGGTGGTGAACAAGCTGGGCGGCGGGATCTCCACGGGCACCGGCTGGACGGTCATCGCGGTGGCGGTGGTGCTGGTGGTGACGTGCGGGTTCGTCAAGCGCCCGTGGGCGGTGCCGGTGATCCTGGCGTTGCAGGTGGTGCTGATCGCGCTGGTGTTCTGGCTGCCGGCGATCGCCGTGCTGGGTGTGATCTTTCTGGCCGTCTGGCTGTGGCTGCTGTGGCTGCGCCGGGACGTCGCCCGCCGGATGGCGGCCGGGACGCTGGCGAGCCAGCAGCCCCAGCCGTGACCCTCAGGGGTGCTGGCAGGCCCGCACCTCGGTGACGAGCGCGTCGAGCGCGTCCAAGGCGGTCGCCGGCACGTCGAGGCGGTAGATCCGGTGCGGGCCCGAGCGGCTCACCGCCAGCAGGCGGGCGTCGAGCAGGATCCGCAGGTGCCGCGACACCGTGGACTGCGGCAGCCCGAGCGCCGCCTGCACCTCGCCGACCGTGGCCGACCCGCCGTGGTCGAGGAACACCCCGACGATCCGCACCCGGGTCTCTTCGCCGAGAGCCCGCAGCACCGGCAGGGCAGTGGTGAGCGCGTCCTGGATCATGCCGGCACCCGGGCCAGCAGCGCTTCGACCTCATCGGTCGGCAGGCCGTGCCGGCGGCCCAGGTCGACCCAGTCCCGCAGCATCCGGAGCGTCTGCGCGCTGTGACCGCCGAAGTGGCTGCGCAGGTAGTGGGGCACATCGAACGGCGCCAACCGGGGGAGCACGGTCAGTGCCGCGCGCACGGCCTGCGGGCGGACCGGCCGCGCGTCCGGGCCGCCGAACCCGGCCGCGACCGCGGCACGCGCCTGCGTCGCGGCCGCCGCGAGTTGTCGTGAGGAGCGGCGGGCGGCCGCGAGGTCGAAGTCCGCGGCCTGCAGCCCGGCCACGACGGGCATCGTCCCCGCGGCGGACACCAGCGGAGCCGCAAGCGCCGCGTGCCGCGACCACCGGCGGGGGAACAGCGACCGGAGCGGAACCGCCGCGGGACCGGCGACGGTGAACCGCGCCCGCGGCCACCACCACGTCGGATCGGTGCCGCCGGCGAAGAACTCGGGAACGACCAGGCCCCACGGCCGGTCGCCGGCCAGTTCACGAAGCAGCTCCACCTCCGACGGCACCTGCGTCACGGCCGCGACGACCGCCGGCTGCGCGAGCAGCTCGGCGACACCCGGCGAGGCGGGCGAGGCCGTGCTGATCACGACGTCCCAGCCCTCGCCGGTCGTCACCAGATCGACCGTCCGCCGGGCGGTGCGGCGCCGGCGGGTCTCGACGAGCAGCGACTTCGCCGTCCGCTCCCGCACGGCGAACCCGACCTGGTGACTCTCCGCCAGCGACGTCGCCAGCACCCGGGCGACCGGGCCTTGCCCCACTACGAGAACGCGCATGCTGAGCACTATATCCGGATATCCGGATATAGTGCTCAGAGGTAGTCGCCGTGCTCGAGGTCGTCGAGTAGCGCCGGCCGGGTGGGCGACCAGCCGAGCAGCTCTCGCGTCGAGGCGCTGGATACGGGCGCGTCGAAGCCGTAGACCGTGGCCAGGAACGGGCTCGCGTAGTGCCCGGCGGCCTCGTCCGGGGTCAGCGAGACCACGGGGAGGTCCAGGCCGCGCCCGATCGTTTCCGCGATGCTCCGGAACGGGACGTTCTCGGCGGCCCCGTGCAGCACGCTCCCGGCCGGCGCGGCCTCCAGGGCCAGGCGGAACAGGACCGCCGCGTCGAGCCGGTGCACCGCGGGCCAGCGGTTGCCGCCGTCGCCGACGTAGGCGGACTGGCCGGTCTTGCGGGCGGTGTCGACGAGCATCCCGATGAAGCCGTAGTCCCCGGGGCCGTGCACGGTGGGGGCGAGCCGGACCACGCTCGCCCGCACGCCGCGACCGGCGAAGGCCAGGCAAGCCCGCTCGCCCGCGATCCGGAACGCCGCCAGCCCGGACGGGTCGGAATCGTCGCGCTCGGTGCTTTCCCGGCCGGCGGGCATGACCAGCGTGCCGGACGTGCTCACGAACGGCTTGCCCGTGTGCTCCAGCGCGCTGCCGAGGGCCTCGATCGCGGTCCGGTCGCGCCGCATCATGTCGTCCGGATCGGCGAAATCGCCGCCGAAGGCCATGTGCAGGACGCCGTCGGCGGCTTCCGCGCCCGCGCGCAGGCTGCCGAGATCGTCCAGCGAGCCGGGGTGCGGGGTGGCGCCGAGCGAGGCCAGCCGGGCGGCGGCCGCGTCCGAACGCGCCAGGCCGGTGACGGTGTGGCCGGCCGCGATCAGCTCGGCGACGACGGCGGGGCCGGTCAGGCCGGACCCGCCGGTGGCGAAGACGTGCATGGGGCTCTCCCCGAGGTAGTGACAGTGACTGACGCTACCGAGCCTACCGCGTAGCGTCAGTCGCTGTCGCTACCGGTAGGCTGACGGGGTGCCACGCAGCGGAGAAGAAGCGCGCCGCCGCCTCCAGCAGGCGGCCCTGGAGCTGTACGAAGAGCGGGGTTTCGACCGGACCACCACGGCCGAGATCGCCGCCAGGGCCGGCGTCACCGAGCGCACGTTCTTCCGGCATTTCCCGGACAAGCGCGAAGTGCTCTTCGACGGCGAAGCCGCCTTGCGCGCCGACCTGGTCAGGTCGGTGGCCGAGGCGCCCGAGAGCCTGGCGCCGCTGGAGGTTCTGATCCGCGCCTTCCGGAAGGCCGGGACGATCCTGGAGGGGAACCGGCCGTTCGCCGAACCGAGGCTCGCGGTCATCGCCGCGACCCCGGAGCTGCGGGAGCGCGACCTGGCCAAAGCCGCGACGATGGCCGATGCCCTGGCGTCGGCGCTGCGTGAGCGGGGGGTCGGTGAGCGGCTCGCCGAGCTGGCCGCCCATGTTGGCTGGGTCACGTTCCATCATGCTGCTGGAGCCTGGATCCGGGAATCCGGGCGCAGCCTCGACGAGCACATCGACGAAGCCTTCGCCGAGTTGCGTGCCCTGTCGGCGGAGGCGGGCGGCTGAGGGTCCGCCCCCGCCGGGGCAAGGTTCCGAGAAAGGTTGTTGGTGGAAGCGGGTTCCGCCCGGAAGGTGTAGCCGGGTGGGTGCGGGTCCGGCTCTCAGCCTGCCGTTCGGCCCGTGAGACACCTGAAAGGACCGGCTTCGCCGCCCCCCTGCCGGGGTCAGCGCAGCACGATGACTCTCAGCTCAGGTGAACGCAGGATGTCGGCTTCGCAGAAGCGGCCCTTCACCCACTCGCCGCGGCTGTAGAGCTTCGTCTGGTCGCTGAAGTACGGCGACTGCGGGTTGGCCGACTGCGAGTACGTCAGCAATGTCGAGGAATCCGGGCACCCGTGCCCGCTGAACCCCACCACCTGGACGTAACTCGACCCGTGGGCGACCTCGGTGTTGCCGCGGGCCGGGTCCCACACCGTCGTCATCACGTTCAGCACGCCGAGGAAGCCTTGCGCGCCGTGGATCGGGATGCGGTCACCGTTCCGGGTGACGGACTGGCCGTCGCGCAGCCGCGCGTCCGGGGCGAGTCCGGCCGCCCGCAGCTCGGCGAGCGCGTCCCCGAAGGCCTTCCGGACACCCGCATCGCCGACGTTGAGCGTGTTCGGCGTGGTCAGCGGCGCCTTCGGGTCGAACGGCACGGCGAACCGGGCCACCCCGCCGAGCCGCGCCGCGAACCGTTGGAACAGCAGGGAACCCCGGCTGTCGAGCGAGTACGTGTGGTCCCAGTTCGCCAGCGCGGTGCACGCCGGGCCGACCGGCACCGGGCCGGACGACGACGGTGCCTGGCCGTCCGGGAACGATGCGCACAGCTTCGCCAGGTCCGCCGCCGCCAGATCGGCGATCAGGCTGTGGTCGGCGAAGAGCATCTTCTTCATCGAGTCCGTGCTGAACCCGCCCTTTTCGGCGGTGAGCAGCGCTTCCCGGGTCCGCGGGTTGCGCTCGGTGGCCTGGTCGCCGACGATGTGCGGGTACCCCGTGATCGGCGCCTTCGCGTTCGCCAGCCACGCGCTGTCGTTCGTGTTCAGCTCGTAGTCACGGCGTTGCTGCTGGGGCAGCCGGGCCGGCGCGAAGATCCCCGGTTCCACCGCGCCGGGGTCGGAGCCCCACTGGCAGGACGACGTCCCGCCGTCCAAAATGGCCAGTTGATCGCCGGGGAACGTCTGGCGCCCCAAGGGAGTGCTGCACTTCTCCGCCAGTTCGTCGGTGACGTGCGGGACGACCTGGATGTCGGCGTAGAGCGCGTTGCCCGCCCGGTCGGTGGCGATCGTGTTCACCCACGGCACACCCTGCGTGCTGCTCAACGCCCGGACGACGTCGGCCGTGCTGCGGGCCTGGTCGAGCTCGAACCACGTGTTCAACCCGCGCATGTTGGTCGCGTTGGCGTCCCGCAGCGCGTACGCCGACTTCGCCGTCCACGGCACCGGGAAGCCGCCGACGTCGTTCAGCACCGGGCCGTACCGGGTCGACCAGAACGTCTGCCGGACCGGCTCCAGCGACCCGTCGGCCTGGCGCACCTGGACCGTGACCTCGCGGGAGGACATCTTCTCGGGCTTGCCGTCGACCACGTACGTCGTCGGATCACCGGCCGTCAGCGGCACCTCGAACAGGCCGAACGTGACCGGGGTGGACACCGTGTGCGTCCAGGCCGCGTCCGCCGTGTGCCCGATCATGACGAACGGCATGCCGAGCAGGCTCGCCCCGGCCACGTCGACCCGGCCGGGAACGGTCAGCTGGCTCTGCCAGAACCGCCGCCCGTCGTGCCACGGGTAGTGCGGGTTGCCGAGCAGCACGCTGCCCCGGCCCGCGGCGGTCCCGTCGCTGCCGATGGCGATGCCGTTGCTGCCGAGCCCGCCCTTGCCGAGCCCGTCACGCAGGCTCGCCGACAGCTGCGCGGCCGTGCCCGGGCTTGCGGTCGCCGTGCCGGACGGCGGTGTCGCGAACAGCCCTTCGGTGACGAAGCCCAGGCCGCCGGTGACGGCGATCGAGTAGAAGTGCCGGTAGAAGTCCTGCTCGCTGATCGGCCGGACCCAGTCGGCGCCGCGGCAGGCCGGATCGGTGATCCCGGACCGGCCGGTGCGGGCCAGGTAGGCGTTGTACCCGTTGACGTAGCCCGAAACGAGCTGCCGGACTTCCGGCCGCGGTCCCTGCGGCGCGGGTTGCGCCACCAGCCGGTCGACCACGCCGGAGTCGTTGAGCTGCTGGAAGAACAGGTCGCTGTGCAGGTTGTTCTTCGCCTCGGACAGCGACGGGTAGCCCGCGCCGTCCGGGCCGAAGTACCGCGACCGCTGCGCGCTCACCGTGACGTAGATCTTCGCGAGCTCGCAGACGTTGTCGGTCGCCGCCGCGTAGCCGTATCCGTAGCCGAGGCCCGCGAAGTCCTTGGCGACGATGTGCGGGATGCCGTGTTCGGTGTAGCGCAATACGGCTTTTGCGTTGCTCTCACTCGCGTCCGCGACCCCCGCGCCGAGTGTGGTGACCGAAAGCGCCGCCGCCAAAACGGCGAGCGTCTTCCTGAAGAGTGCCATGCGTACCCCCTTGTCGTGATCACCACGCTACCGACGGCGATCACCGCCGGGTATGGGGGAAAACCCCAGTATTCGTTCATCCGGGCGCAAACCGGTGTTGGCCGGGGCGGGATAGAAACCGCGCATGACTTCCCGCCGCTCCCTCCTCAAGGCCGGGCTGACCGGTGCCTCCGCGGTCGCCGCCGGCCTCGTCGTGCCGTCGGCCGCCTTCGCCGCCGTCCCGCTCGTCCGCCGCGACCGGCCGGTGCTCACCCACGGTGTCCAGTCCGGCGACGTCACGCCGGCCTCGGCTATCGTCTGGTCCCGCGCGGACCGGCCGTCGCGCCTGGTGGTCGAGATCGCGCGGGACCCGTCGTTCCGGCACGCCCGCCGCGTGCCCGGCCCGCTGGTGGGCCCGGACAGCGGCGGTACCGGCCGCGTCCGCGTCCCCGCGCTGGCGCCCGGCACCGAGTACCACTACCGCGTCACCGCCGAAGCCCTCGACGGGCGCGCCACGAGCGAGCCGCTGACCGGCCGGTTCGCCACCGCGCCGGTGGGCCGCCGCGACGCGCGCATCCTGTGGTCGGGCGACGTCGTCGGCCAGAACTGGGGCATCAACCCGGCACTGGGCGGGATGACGATCTTCTCGGCGATGGCCGACCGCTGCCCGGACCTGTTCCTGCACAGCGGCGACACGGTGTACTCCGACGGCCCGCTCACCGAGACCGTCACTCTCCCCGGCGGCCGGACCTGGCGCAACGTCGTCACGCCCGAGAAGTCGAAGGTCGCCGAAACACTGGACGAGTTCCGCGGCCAGCACGCCTACAACCGCCTCGACGACAACTTCAAGCGCTTCGCCGCGCAGGTGCCCGCCTACGTCCAGTGGGATGATCATGAAGTCCTGAACAACTGGTACCCGGGCAAGATCATCGAGAACCCGGCCTACACCGAGAAGCGCGTCGACGTCCTCGCGCCGCGGGCGTACCAGGCGTTCCACGAGTGGCACCCGATCGACTCGCGCCGGGCCGTCGACGGCCGCGTCTACCGCAGCTTCACCTACGGGGCCCGCGTCGAGATCTTCGTGCTGGACATGCGGACCTACCGCAACGCCAACACGGCCGACCAGACGAAGCCGGGCCACATCCTCGGCGACGCCCAGGCCCGCTGGCTCGCCGACGCGCTCGGGCGCAGCACGGCGACCTGGAAGATCGTCCAGGCCGACATGCCGTTGGGGCTGGTCGTCCCGGACGGCGCGAACATCGAGGCCGTCGCGAACAACCTGCCGGGCGCACCCGGCGGCCGCGAGACCGAGCTCGCGTGGGTGCTGCGGGAGATCCAGCGCCGCCGCGTCCGCAACGTCGTCTGGCTGACCGCCGACGTCCACTACACCGCGGCCCACCACTACTCACCCGACCGGGCGGCCTTCCAGGACTTCGACCCCTTCTGGGAGTTCGTGTCCGGCCCGCTGAACGCCGGTGCGTTCGGACCGAACGCCCTGGACCCGACGTTCGGCCCGCAGGCGGTGTTCGTGCACGCCCCGCCGGCGGCGAACACGGCCCCGATCGACGGCTTCCAGCACTTCGGCGAGCTGAACGTCGACGGCGCGAGCGGCGACCTCACGGTGGACCTGCGCGACGCCACCGGCGTGTCCCTGTGGTCGAAGACACTGCACCCGCAAGGGCGCTGAGCAGGGTCGGCTAGGCTCGCGCGCACCGAAAACCGCATTAAGGAGAAACACCGTCGTGACTGAACGCACGCTGGTCCTGGTCAAGCCCGATGGCGTCGCGCGCGGCCTCGTCGGCGAGGTCATCTCGCGGATCGAGCGCAAGGGCCTCAAGCTCGCCGCGCTCGAGCTGCGGACCGTTCCGCAGGCGCTGGCCGAGGAGCACTACGCCGAGCACAAGGAGCGTTCGTTCTTCGGCGACCTGCTGGAGTTCATCACGTCGGGCCCGCTGGTCGCGCTCGCCGTCGAGGGCCCCCGCGCCATCGCCGCGTTCCGCCAGCTGGCCGGCGGCACGGACCCGGTCGAGAAGGCCACCCCGGGCACCATCCGCGGCGACTTCGCGCTGGAGACCCAGTACAACCTGGTCCACGGCTCGGACTCGCCGGAGTCGGCCGAGCGCGAGCTGAAGCTCTGGTTCCCCGACCTGTGATCCTCCCGGACCGGGGCCACGTCCGCGTGGCCCCGGTTTCCTTTTCGGAGCCTTCATGACGACGATGCCGTTCGCGCCGCGCGACTACCTCCCGGTGCTGCGCGAGCTGACCGGCGCGTTCGCGGAGCGCCTGCGCACCGCCGACCCGGCCGGGAAGGTGCCCGACTGCGCGGGCTGGACGCTCGCCGACCTCGGCACCCACCTCGGGAACGTGCACCGCTGGGCCGCCACCGTCGTCACCACCGGTGAATCCCACCCGCAGGACTTCGAGCGGCGCCCTGAAGCCGAGCTGGCCCCCTGGTACGCCGAAAGCGCCGGAATCCTGCTCGACGCCCTCGCCGCGGCCACCCCCGAAGACCGGTGCTGGCACTTCGGCGGCACCGGGAAGACCAAGGCGTTCTGGTTCCGCCGCCAGGTCCACGAAACCGCCGTCCACCTCGCCGATGCGGGCAGCGGCCACGTGCTCGACCCGGCCGTCGCCGCGGACGGCGTCGACGAGGTCCTCGGCGCCATGCTGCCGCGGGTGACGCGCTGGCACGCCGTGCCGCGGCTGCCCGGGCCGGTCACCCTGCGCGCCACCGACACCGGTGACGTCTGGACCGTGCACCCCGGCGAGCCGCCCGCCCTCGGCCCGGCCGCGTCCGGTGCCGCCAGCGTCGAGGCGCCCGCGCGCGATCTCCTCCTGCGCCTGTGGAAGCGCACCGGGCCGGACCCGCGCGTCACCGGCGAAGCCGCCGTCGCGCTGCTCCGGGCACCCCTCACGCCCTGATGGTGTTCTAGACCATTCAGGCGGCGTTCACCGGGAAGCCTTCCGCCGGCCGTGCCGCTGCGCTGTGCTGGTCCGGTTCACTCTCACTCGATACTGGGGTACCCGGTGAAGAAGTCACCCGTTGCGTTGCCGCTCGCTGCCCTGCTCGCGACGGTGTTCGTCATCCCCGCCCATGCCGACCCGCTGAAAGCGCCGCTCGGCACGCCTCCGGTCGAGGCCGCTCCCGCCGCGTCGTCCGCCCACGAAGGCCCGAGCGCCTTCGCCGCCGCGGACCCCGACGACGGCCTGGTCACCGGCAGCGCGACCACCGAGGTCGCGCCCGGCCTGAACCTCACCCAGTTCGACCGGTTCGACCCGGCGGGCTGGATCCGCGGCGACACCCTCGCCGTCGACCTGGGCAGCAAGGTGCTGAAGCCGGCGTACCTGAGCCCCGGCACCGTCTCCGCGCGCACGCCGCTGTCGCAGCAGGTCGCGCGGGCGGGCGCGGTGGCCGGCGTCAACGGCGACTTCTTCGACATCAACGCCACCGGCGCGCCGATCGGCGTCGGCATCGACCGCGGGCAGCTGCAGACCGCGCCCGCCGCCGGCCACAACCTCACCGCGTCGATCACCGACGAGGGCAAGGCCGCGTTGGCTTCGGTGTTCCTCGAAGCCACCGTGACGCTGCCCGGCGGCACGGTGCAGGCGACCAACTTCAACAGCCCGGTCCTCGGCACCGGCGCGATCGGCGTCTACACGCCGTTGTGGGGCGCTTCCGGGCGCGCGACCTCGGTGGCGGGCGCGTCCCGGGTGCGGGAGGTCGAGCTGCGCGACGGCGTGGTCACGGCCGTGCGCGAGCAGCCGGCCCCCGGCCCGATCGCGGCGGGGACGACCGTGCTGCTGGCCCGCGAAGCCGGGGCCGACGCGCTCGCCGCACTGCGGCCGGGGGACGCGGTCGGCGTCACCTACGCGCCGCGCTCGGACGCCGGGAAGATCGCGGTCGCGGTGGGCGGCAACGAAGTCCTGCTCCGCGACGGCGTCGTGCAGCCGGTCGACAACGTCGCCATGCACCCGCGGACCGCGGTCGGCTTCTCCGCCGACGGCCGGAAGCTGTGGCTGGCCACCGTGGACGGACGGCAGGCCGACAGCCGCGGGATGACCGAGCTCGAACTCGCGCGGCACATGAAGAGCCTCGGCGCCGACGACGCCATCAACCTCGACGGCGGTGGGTCGTCGACGCTGCTGGCGCGCACCGAGGGCGAAGCCGCGCCGAGCGTCCGGAATTCGCCGTCCGACGGCGGGGAACGCCTGGTGCCCAACGGGATCGGCTTCGCGACAGTGCCGGGCAGCGGCCGGCTCACCGGTTTCGCCCCGGCGCCCGCCGTGGCGGCGGACGGCGCGAACCGCGTGCTTTCGGGACTGAGCAGGCACCTGGTCGCCGACGGCCACGACGAGACGGGTGCCGCGGTGCCCGCCGAGCCGCGCTGGAGCACGTCGGACCCGCGGCGGGCGACCGTGACGCGCGGAGTCGTCACCGGCCACGGCGCGGGTGCGGTCGAGGTGTTCGCGCGGTCCGGCCGCGCGTCCGGGAAGACGGCGCTTTCCGTGCTGGGCCGGCCGGTTCGGCTCGGCACGAGCACCGAGCAGGTCGCGCTGTCGGGCGCGGGCGCGAAGAGCACGTTCAAGGTCTACGGCTACGACGCCGACGGCTACGGCACCTGGCTGGAGTCCGACGACGTCAAGCTCGACTACGACCACTCGGTGGTGCGGGTCGAGCCCGCCGGGGACGGCTACGCGGTGACCGCGCTGACGTCCTCCGGCGCGACGGCGATCACGGCGTCGGCGGCGGGTTTCACCACGCACCTGGCCGCGTCGGTCGGGACCGTGGCGCAGGTCGCGTCGCCGCTGGACGGCCCGGCGGGCTGGTCGGCCACGGTGTTCCCGGCGGTCGTCGGCGCGGCGCTTTCCGCGGCACCCGGCCGCGACGGCGGCGCCGGGCTCGCGCTGGACTACCGGCTGACCGGCACGACCGCGACGCGCGCGGCCTACGTGACGCCGTCGGCGCCGCTCGCGGTTCCCCCGGGGACGCAGAAGATCGGGCTGTGGGTCGACGGTGACGCCAAGGGCGCGTGGTTGCGGGCGGAACTGCGCGACGCCGCGAACGTGGCGTCCATTGTGGACCTTTCGCTGAGCGTCGACTGGACGGGCTGGAAGTACGTCACCGCCACGATCCCGGCCGGGCTCCCCGCGGGACAGCGCCTGGCGCGCTTCTACGCCGTCGAGAACGTCCCGGACCAGCAGTACGAGGGCCGGCTGGTGTTCGACGACCTGACGTTCGAGGTGGCGCCGACGACCGCCGTGCCCGCCGATCCCGCCCCGCACGACCCGGCGCTGGTGACGGACGGCGTCCTGGCCGGCGGCCTGCGGGTCGCGGTGGTCAGCGACGCCCAGTTCACCGCGGACGAACCGGCGGGGCCGCTGGTCGCCCAGGCCCGGCGCGCGCTGCGGGAAGCCGTCGCGGCGGAACCGGACCTGGTGCTGATCAACGGCGACTTCGTCGACCGCGGCACGGCACCCGACTTCGCGCTGGCCCGGCAGGTGCTCACCGAGGAGCTCGACGGAAAGGTGCCCTGGTACTACGTCCCGGGCAACCACGAGGCCGAAGCCGGCAACGGTCTCGCGAACTTCCAGGCCGCCTTCGGGGTCACCCACCAGGTCGTCGACGTCCGCGGCATCCGGCTGGTGCTGCTGGACTCCTCCCGCGGCTCGCTGCGCGCCGGCGGGTTCGACCAGGTCCGGCTGCTGCGGTCGGCGCTCGACTCCGCGGCGGGCGACCGGTCGATCCGCGGGGTCGTCGTCGCCATGCACCACCCGGTGCAGGACCCGAGCCCGACCGGGAACTCGCAGCTCGGCGACCGGAAGGAGGCCACGCTGCTGACCGAGTGGCTGACCGGGTTCGAGCAGGCCTCCGGCAAGCCCGCCGCGGCGGTGGCCTCGCACGCCGGCGTGTTCTCGCTCTCGCGGGTCGACGGTGTGCCGTACCTGGTCAACGGCAACTCGGGCAAGGCGCCCGCGGCCGCGCCGGGCGACGGGGGGTTCGTCGGCTGGACGCTGCTGCGGGTGGACCCGGCCGACCGGGCCGAGCCGGTGCGGTTCGAGACGCGCCCGAACGTCGACGCGCTGTCCTTGACCGGGCCGTCGTCGATGGCCAGTGGCGAACGCGCGGTCGTCCGGGCGTCGGTGCGGCAGGGGACGCGGGACGTGCCGGTGTCCTACCCGGTGAGCGCGGACTGGCAGGTCGGCCGGGGCGTTGTCGCGTTCGACCCGGCGTCGGGCGTGCTGACGGCGTTGCGGCCGGGTGTCGCGCGGCTGTCCGTGCAGGTCAACGGCGTCTCGCGGACGCTGGTGGTCACCGTCCGCGGCTAATCCGCTCGGTTTTGTCGGTGGTGGGTCCTATGGTGCGAAGCGTGGACGATGCGGAGAACCGGGAACCGGCACTGGTGCAGGCCAAGGCACTGGTGAAGCGCTTCGGCGAGTTCGAAGCCGTGCGCGGGATCGACGTCGAGGTGCGGCGCGGGGAGGCGTTCGGCTTCCTCGGCCCGAACGGCGCGGGCAAGTCGTCGACCATGCGGATGATCGCGTGCGTCTCGCCCCGCACGGACGGCGACCTCCGCGTGCTCGGCCTCGACCCGGAGGTCGCCGGGCCGCGGATCCGCGCGCGCCTCGGCGTGGTGCCGCAGCAGGACAACCTGGACGTCGAGCTGACGGTCCGGGACAACCTGCTGGTCTACGGCCGCTACTTCGGCCTGTCCCGCGCGGCGGCGCGGAGCAAGGCCGCGGAACTGCTGGAGTTCGCGCAGCTCACGGACCGGGCCGGCGACAAGGTCGACCCACTGTCGGGTGGCATGAAGCGGCGGCTGACGATCGCCCGCTCGCTGGTCAACGACCCGGAGCTGCTGCTGCTCGACGAGCCGACGACGGGCCTCGACCCGCAGGCCCGCCACCTGTTGTGGGACAGGCTGTTCCGGCTCAAGGCCCAGGGCACCACGCTGATCGTGACGACACACTACATGGACGAAGCCGAGCAGCTGTGCGACAGGCTGGTGGTGATGGATCACGGCCGCATCGCCGCGGAGGGTTCGCCGGCCGACCTGATCCGGCGGTATTCGACGCGCGAGGTCGTCGAGCTGCGGTTCGCGTCGGGGGAGCAGGTGTCGGCGGCCCAGCAGGTCGAGGGCCTGGCCGAGCGCGTCGAGGTGCTCCCGGACCGGGTCCTGCTGTACAGCGAGGAAGGCGAGGACACGCTGGAGCGCGCCCATTCCCGCGGCGTGCGGCCGCTGTCGAGCCTGGTGCGGCGGAGCTCGCTGGAGGACGTCTTCCTGCGGCTCACGGGCCGGACGCTGGTGGACTGATGGCGACGGTCTCCACCGGCCGGGTGGTCGGCAAGTGGCACGGCGCCTGGCTGCAGGTCGAGGGGCGCTGGACGTGGTACCGCCGCCACTGGCTGTCCACTTTGTACTCCACCGGCCTGCAGCCGGTGCTCTTCCTGGCCGCGATGGGGCTGGGCTTCGGCTCGCAGGTGCGGCCGGGCGAGGTCACCGGCGGCCTGTCGTACCTGCAGTACATCGCCCCGGCGCTGCTGGCCGCCGGGGCCGCGCAGCAGGCGTTCGGCGAATCGAGCTACCCGGTGCTGTCCGGGTTCAAGTGGCAGAAGGAGTACCTGGCGGTCACGGCCACGCCGGTGTCGCCGGGTCAGGTCTTCGGCGGGCACCTCATCTGGTCGGCTCTGCGCCTGACGCTGGCGGGCGCGATCTACGCGTTCGTCGCGCTGTTCTTCGGCGCCTGGACCGGGCCGGGGGTGCTGCTGGTGATCCTGGCCGGCACCGTCACCGGGCTCGCCTGCACCGCGCCGATGGCCGCGCTCGCCGCGCGGACGTTCGACGAGGGCCAGCGCTTCGGGCTGATCTTCCGGTTCGTCGTGATGCCGATGACGTTGTTCTCCGGCACGTTCTTCCCGATCTCCCAGCTGCCGGCCGCGATCCGCTGGCTGGCCTGGCTCTCCCCGTTGTGGCACGGCACGCAGCTGGCCCGCGGCGCGAGCATCGGCGGCGTGGGCGGCTGGGCGATGCTCGGTCACCTCGCCGTGCTGGCGGCGTTGTTCGCGGCCGGGTGGGTGCTCGCGCACCGGGCCTTCTACCGGAGGCTGGTGGTCTGAATGACGACTGTCGAGACCCGGGCCGGGTTGCTGCTGCGCATCCTGCCGCCGGGGCTGTACGCGGGCCGCGCCCGCATGCTCGTCGAACGCTCGGTGCTGGTCTACCGCGGCAACTGGCTGATCTTCCTGTCCGGCGCGGTCGAGCCGTTCCTCTACCTGCTGGCCTTCCAGCTGGGGTTCGGCAAGCTGGTCACCGAGGTGACGGGCCCCGGCGGGCACCCGATGAGCTACGTCGCGTTCGTGGCGCCGGCCCTGCTGGCGACGTCGGCGATGAACGGCGCCGTCTTCGAATCGACGTACAACCTGTTCTTCAAGCTGCGCTACGCGAAGCTGTACGACGCGATGCTGGCAACCCCGATCGGCCCGCTGGACGTGGCACTGGGCGAGATCGGCTGGGCGATCACCCGCGGCGGCATCTACGCGGTGGCGTTCCTCGCGATCGCGGCGGCGATGGGCCTGCTGGCCTCGTGGTGGGCTCTGCTGATGGTGCCGGCGGCGCTCCTGGTGGGCCTGGCGTTCTCGGCGATCAGCATGGCGTTGGTGACGTTCCTGCGGTCGACCGCCCAGTTCGACTACATCCAGCTGGGCCTGACCCCGATGTTCCTCTTCGCGACGACGTTCTACCCGCTGTCGGTGTACCCGGAGCCGCTGCAGTGGGTGGTCCGCTGCCTCCCGCTCTACCACGCGATCGAGCTGATGCGCGGCCTGGCCACGGGCCTGCTGTCCGGCAGCATGCTGATCAACCTGGCCTACCTCCTGGCCCTGGGCGCCCTGGGCCTCTGGGCCTCCACCCGCCGCATCGCCAAACTCCTCCTGACGTAACGTGATGCCCCGCCAGTCACGCAAGATGCCCCGCCAGTCACGCGTGATGACCCTTCAATCACGCGTGATGACCCTCCAGTCACGCGTGATGACCCTCCAGACACGCGAGTCCCGTCCTCGATCACGCGACATCCGGCTCCGCACACAGCCGGGCGGCGTCACCGAGCCTGGTCGGGCTGCTCACTCGGCACCGCAGCAGGCGCCGGAACGCGCACCATCCCGTGCCCGTAGAACCCGTTGTACCCCTCGTACCCCGCGCAGTACGCGTCCTGGAGCCCGTCCCCGGTGAGGTCGTAGTCGGCCGGGCACGGCATCGGCGTCGCCTGCGCCTCCAACGTCCGCCGCAGCTGCCGCGGCCGGGCCTCCGGCGCCGCCGACGCCAGCAGCGCCAGCACCCCGGTGACGTGCGGTGCCGCCATCGACGTCCCGCACAGCGGCGCGTACCCGCCCGGCACCGTCGACAGCACGCACTCGCCGGTCTCCCCGCCGGGCGCGGTGACGTCGATCACGCCGAGCCCGTACGAGCTGTACCCCGCCTTCACCCGGTCCGCGCCGACGGCCGACACCGCGACGACGTCGCGCAGCCCGGCCGGCAGGGCCTCGCACCCGCTGCTCGTCCCGCGCGCGCCCGAACGCGGCGACGGCGTCAGGTCCACGGCCTCGTTCGTCGCCGCCGCCACGTTCAACGTCCCCGCCGACGTGCTGTACTCCACCGCGCGGGCCAGGACCTCGTGCACCACGCCGCGGTCGTTGCCGCGGATGCACGACAGCGACCACGGGTTGACGAAGAAGCTGCTGTTCGTCACCCGCATGTGCCGTGCGGCCGCCCACATCAGCCCGCACACCGCGGCCTCCGGGGCGGCGTACCCGCGGTCGTCGATGACCTTCACCGACGCCACCCGCACCCCGGGCGCCACACCCGTCACCCCGCGCCCGTCGTCGGCCGCCGCGATGATCCCCGCCACGTGCGTCCCGTGCACCGACGTCGTCGGCTTCCACGCCGAGGGCGACCGGTCGGGCACCCCCGTCAGGCAGCCGGCGGAGTCGTCGGGGTCGATGGCGTCGCTCAGGTCCGGGTGGTCCGGGTCGATCCCGGAGTCGAGCACCCCGACGACGACGTCCCGGCGACCCGCGAAAACCGCCGAGCCGCCCGGGGCCTCGATCATCCGCATGTCCCACTGCTGCCCGCTCAGGTCGGCGGTGGGGACGCGAGCCGGGTCGGTCGCGGGCAGGGTGGCCCGCGTGGGCTGCGGCTTGACTTCGGCGGCGCGCTGCGCGGCCAGCCGCTCGGCCTGGGCGCTGAACGCGCGGTCGAGCCCGATCCGCCCGCCGAAACCCGGGTCGCCGGAGCTGGCGACCGCGACCGCGATCTGCGGGTAGTAGACGGTGGTGGTGCCGCACGCGCGGTCGATCTCCGAACGGGCCGCGGCTTCGGTGGTGCCGCGGTCGAAGGCGACGACGTAGCGAAGGGCCCGGCCCTGGGCGCAGCCGGACCCGGCGGCCGCCGCCGGACCGGCGGTGACGCATCCCGAAAGCACCAGGACGGTGCACACGGCCGCTCGCAGCGGCCGCGCCAGCAGGGACACCGGACCTCCCACCGGATGCAGGAACCGCGGGTGCCGGCGCGCGAGATCCCGGTCACCCCGAGCCGCACCGTAGCCACCCGGTGCCCGGCGGACAAGCGCTCGGGCGAAGTTCCCCCGGCCGTGGGGCGTTGCGGCGCGCCCGGGTGCCTGCGGGAGGTACCGAGTACACCGGAGTAGTCACCCGGTGTGGGATACTCGGGGTGGCCGCTGGGCCGCGGGGCGCACGTGAGAGGTGCTGCCTGCGGCGTTGTGGCCCGGTGATGTGCATGAACAGCGTGACGCGCGTCGCCGCCCGCGAACCGGGCGGCTGGACGACGTGACAGGCGGCCCGGGGGCCGCGCAAGCCTGGCCAAGCACGCCGCCGAGCAGACCTTTGGCCGGGTTGCGGCCCACCGGAAGCGGTGGTGCGGCGCCCGGTTGTCGGGCAAGGATTCCCGCCGCTGGTGACCACCACGGCGGCAACGATCAGAAAGGGGCCCCTGCGCGGCCGCGTCCCTGCCGGTGCGAACCGGCAGACGCGCCCGGGGGCGGAGGAGACACATGTCGAACGCGGAAACACCCGCCGAGCACACCGGCGGGAATCCCGCCACACCCGCGGGCGGCCCGCTGGCCGACCTGCCGCCCCGGATCCGGGTGCACGCGCTGGCCAAGCTGCTCGAGTCGCACAGCCGGGACGTCCTCGCGAAGCTCGCCGAGCTGGGCGAAAGCGTGCGCAGCGCGCAGTCGAGCGTGACCAGGGACGTGGCGCTCAAGGTGGCCGAGGCCTTCGCGCCGGCCGAGACCCCCGGTGAGACCGAAGACACGCCGGCGCCGGAGGCGCGGCAGCCGGAGGAGACCAAGCCGCCGGTGCCCGAGGTGCCGGTCGCCGAGGCCGAGAAGCCGCGGCCGCGCCAGAAGACCCGGGCGCACCTGCCGGTGTTCGCCGCGCCGTCGCCGGTCTTCCTGCCGCCGGAGCCGGCCGAGCCCGCCGCCAAGCCGGCCCGCAAGCCAGCCGACCCGTTCGCGGAGCCGCCGGCGCGGCCCGAGCCCGAGGTCGCCGAGGAAGAGACCGAAGACACCACGCCCGACGCCGGTGCCGACGAAGACGGCGACGACGCCGGCAGCCGCCGTCGCCGCCGCCGGGGCCGTCGCGGCCGTGGCCGCGGCAAGGGCGCCGAGGGCGGCGACGAGACCGCCGAGACCGAGGACGACCAGGTCGAGGAGCAGCCGCGCCGCAAGGCTCGCAACGGCGACGAAAAGCCCGAAGCGGACACCGAAGAGGCCGAGGACGCCGCCGAGTCTCCGGAGGCCGAGAGCGACGCCGACGAGGGTGAAGGCGGCACCCGCCGTCGCCGTCGCCGTCGTCGCCGCAAGGGCTCGGACGGCGACGACGCCGAAGCCACCACCGACGACCCGCCCAACACCGTCACCCACGTCCGCCAGGCGAAGGCCGAGCAGCCCGAGCGCCCGGCGCGCGACGAGGTGCGCAGCGTCCGCGGGTCGACCCGGCTGGAGGCCAAGCGCCAGCGCCGCCGCGACGGCCGCGAGGCGGGCCGCCGCCGCGCCCCGATCCTGTCCGAGGCCGAGTTCCTGGCCCGGCGCGAGTCGGTCGAGCGCACGATGGTCGTCGCCGAGCACGGCGACTCCACCCAGATCGCGGTGCTCGAGGACGGCGTCCTCGTCGAGCACTTCGTGACGCAGTCGGGCTCCGGCTCGATCGTCGGGAACGTCTACCTCGGCCGCGTCCAGAACGTGCTGCCGAGCATGGAGGCCGCGTTCATCGACATCGGCCGCGGCCGCAACGCCGTGCTCTACGCCGGCGAGGTCGACTGGGACGCCGCCGGCCTGGAGGGCAAGGCCCGCAAGATCGAGCAGGCGCTGTCCACCGGCGACTCCGTGCTGGTCCAGGTCACCAAGGACCCGGTCGGGCACAAGGGCGCCCGGCTGACCACGCAGATCTCGCTGCCCGGCCGCTTCCTCGTCTACGTCCCGGCGGGCGGCGCCACCGGCATCTCCCGCAAGCTGCCGGAGAACGAGCGCCGCCGGCTCAAGGACATCCTCAAGCGGATCGTCCCGGAGGACGCGGGTGTCATCATCCGCACCGCCTCCGAGGGCATCGGCGAGGAGGAGCTGGGCCGCGACGTCGACCGCCTGAAGGCGCAGTGGGACGTCATCAAGGAGAAGGCCGCCGCCGGTTCCGGCAAGAAGGGCGGCGCGCCGACCATGCTCTACGAAGAGCCGGACCTGCTGGTCAAGGTCGTGCGTGACCTCTTCACCGAGGACTTCGCCAAGCTGGAGATCCAGGGCAACCGGTCCTGGGAGACCATCAACGACTACGTCAGCCACGTCGCGCCGGAACTGACCGAGCGGGTCAAGCGCTACACCGGCACCGGCGACGTGTTCGCCGACCACCGGATCGACGAGCAGATCACCAAGGCGCTCGACCGCAAGGTCTGGCTGCCGAGCGGCGGTTACCTGGTCATCGACCGCACCGAGGCGATGACCGTGATCGACGTCAACACCGGCAAGTTCACCGGATCGGGTGGCAACCTCGAGGAGACGGTGACCCGCAACAACCTGGAGTCGGCGGAGGAGATCGTCCGCCAGCTCCGGCTGCGGGACATCGGCGGCATCATCGTCATCGACTTCATCGACATGGTGCTCGAGTCCAACCGCGAGCTGGTGCTGCGCCGCCTGACCGAGTGCCTCGGCCGCGACCGCACGCGCCACCAGGTCGCCGAGGTCACCTCGCTCGGCCTGGTGCAGATGACCCGCAAGAAGATCGGCACCGGCCTGCTGGAGGCCTTCTCCACGCCGTGCGAGCACTGCAAGGGCCGGGGCGTGCTCGTCTCGACCGAGGTGCAGCGCACGGCCGGCAACTCCTCCTCGTCCTCTTCGTCCTCTTCGCAGGGCGGCGGGAACGGCAACGGCGGCGGGGAGAAGACCTCCCGCCGGTCGCGGGGCCGAGGCAAGGGCGAGGAAGCCGCGAAGGAGCAGGCCGAAGCGGCCAAGGCCGAGGTGCACGCGGTTCCGCCGCCGGAGCGGCGCGGGTCGATCGCGTCCGCGGTGGCCGCGGTGGCGAACGCCTCGAAGGCCGCCAAGGAGCACGACCACGGCGCGCTGAACGGCAACGGGCCCGCCCCGGAGCCGGCCAGGGAGATCGCGGACGTCCCGGCGACCACGGAGGCCGACGAGACGCCGGTGGCGGCCGAGCCGCCCGCCGAGCCCGCCCAGGAGGTCGCCGGCACCCCGGTGACCACCGAGGCCGACGAGACGCCGGTGCCGCAGGACGAGGAACCCGAGGTCGAGCAGTCGCCGGCTCCGGAACCCGCCGAGGAGCCGGTCACCGCGGCGGTGGCGTCTTCGGAGCCCGCCGACCCCGAGGTCAGCGTGCCCGAACCGGCCGCACGCTCCACCCGGCGCCGTCCGCGCCGGGCGGCGTCGCGGCCGGCGGGCCCGCCGGTGCACGCCTCCGACCAGAGCAAGTGAACAACTAGGGGGACCCCGGTGGTAACGCACCGGGGCACCCCACGTAACCTGTAGTACGGCCTGCCACCAGAGCAGGTCGCTGCGCGAGTCCAGGACCGCCGTCTCCATCAGGTGGGCCGATCGCGCGGGCCCCCACCCATTGTCGAGTAATGCAGGAGACTTCCGTGTCGGCGTACGCGATCGTCAAGACCGGCGGCAAGCAGTACAAGGTGGCCGTCGGCGACGTCGTCGAGGTCGAGAAGCTCGAGGGCGAGCCGGGCACCGAGCACATCCTCCCCGCCGTTTTGTACGTCGACGGTGGCGATGTCACCACGGACGCCGACGCGCTGGCGAAGGTCTCGGTCACCGGCAAGGTCGTCGAGCAGACCAAGGGTCCGAAGATCCGGATCCACAAGTTCAAGAACAAGACGGGCTACCACAAGCGCCAGGGTCACCGGCAGAAGCTGACCCGCGTCGAGGTCACCGCCATCTCCCTGTAAGGGTTTCTCCGGATCTTCGTTCGTTCAGAAAGAGGGCTGAGCTATGGCTCACAAGAAGGGTGCGTCCAGCTCCCGCAACGGTCGTGACTCGAACGCGCAGCGCCTCGGCGTCAAGCGCTTCGGCGGCCAGGAAGTCAACGCGGGCGAGATCCTCATCCGCCAGCGCGGCACCAAGTTCCACCCCGGCGTGAACGTCGGCCGTGGCGGCGACGACACGCTGTTCGCCCTGGCCGCCGGCGCGGTCCAGTTCGGCGAGAAGCGTGGCCGCAAGACGGTCAACATCGTGCCGTCGGAAGCCTGAGTTTCGGCTTCTGTCTAGACCTCCGACGAGGGGTGGGGCCGGAATATCCGGTGCCACCCCTCGTTTGTTTTGTTCGTACCTTTTCGTTGAGTGAAGTGAGGCAGAGTCATGGCGTCCCGGTTCGTGGACCGCGCGGTCATCCACCTGACCGCCGGTGACGGGGGCAACGGCTGTGCCTCGGTGCACCGCGAGAAGTTCAAGCCCCTCGGTGGCCCCGACGGCGGCAACGGCGGCAACGGCGGCGACGTCCTGCTGGTCGTCGACCCCAACGTGCACACCCTGCTCGACTTCCACTTCCGCCCCCACGCCAAGGCCGGCAACGGCAAGATGGGCCAGGGCAGCAACCGCGCCGGCGCGGCGGGGGAGACGCTGGTGATGAAGGTGCCGTCCGGCACCGTCGTGTTCACCGAAGACGGCGAGATGGTCGCCGACCTGATCGGCCCGGGCACCACGTTCGTCGCCGCCCAGGGCGGCCGCGGCGGCCTCGGCAACGCGGCGCTGTCGTCGAAGGCGCGCAAGGCCCCGGGGTTCGCCCTGCTGGGCGAGCCGGGCGAGGCCCGCAACCTGACGCTCGAGCTGCGGTCGGTCGCCGACGTCGGCCTGCTCGGGTTCCCGTCCGCCGGCAAGTCGTCGCTCATCTCGGTGCTGTCCGCGGCCAAGCCGAAGATCGCCGACTACCCGTTCACCACGCTGGTGCCGAACCTCGGCGTCATCACCGGCGGCGACACGGTGTTCACGATGGCCGACGTGCCCGGCCTCATCCCCGGCGCGTCCGAGGGCAAGGGCCTGGGCCTGGACTTCCTCCGCCACATCGAACGCTGCGCGGTGCTGGTGCACGTCGTCGACTGCGCGACGCTCGACCCCGGCCGCGACCCGCTGTCCGATGTGGACGCCCTGGAGGCGGAGCTCGCCAAGTACACGCCCAGCCTCGGCGGGAAGCTCGAAGAACGTCCCCGCGTGGTCGTCCTGAACAAGATCGACGTCCCGGAGGCGGCCGAGCTCGCGGAGTTCGTCCGGCCCGACTTCGAGGCTCGCGGTCTTCAGGTCTTCGAGGTCTCGACGGCCTCGCGCAAGGGCCTGCGCGAGCTGACGTTCGCTCTGGCCGCCATCGTCGAGAAGTACCGTGAAGCGCAGCCGGTGCTGGAGCCGGAGAAGATCGTCCTGCGGCCGCTCGCCGTCGACGACTCCGGCTTCACCGTCGAGGTCGACCCGGAGGAGGAGGGCGCGTTCATCATCCGCGGCGCGCGCCCGGAGCGGTGGATCCGCCAGACCGACTTCGCCAACGACGAGGCCGTCGGCTACCTGGCCGACCGGCTCAACCGCCTCGGCGTCGAAGACGAGCTGGCCAAGCTCGGCGCGAGGCCGGGGAGCCCGGTCACGATCGGCGACGTCCAGTTCGAGTGGGAGCCGTCGACGCCGTCGGTGGCGGTCCACCTGTCCGGGCGCGGCACCGACGTCCGGCTGGAGCGCACCGACCGGATCGGCGCGGCCGAGCGCAAGGAAGCCCGCCGGGTGCGGCGGGCGGGCTCGGACGAGCTGGACGACGACGTGGACGTCGACGAGTGAGCGGCACCCGCGAGGCGATCGCTCTTGCTCGCCGGCTGGTGGTCAAGGTCGGTTCGTCGGCCCTGACGACGGCGGGCAGCGGGCTCGACGTGGCCCGGCTGGACGCGCTGGTCGACGCGATCGCCGAGCGCGTCGCCCGGGAAACCCAGATCGTCCTGGTGTCCTCGGGCGCGATCGGGGCCGGGCTGGCCCCGCTGTCGCTGGGCAAACGGCCGCGTGACCTCGCCACCCAGCAGGCGGCGGCGAGCGTCGGGCAGCTGGCGCTGGCGCACGCGTACGCCGAGTCGTTCGGGCGGTACTCGCTGACGGTCGGCCAGGTACTGCTGACTTCCGACGACGTCGTCCGCCGGTCGCACTACCGCAACGCGCAGCGGACGTTCTCGCGGCTGCTGGCGTTGGGTGCGGTCCCGGTGGTCAACGAGAACGACACGGTGGCCACCGAGGAAATCCGCTTCGGCGACAACGACCGCCTGGCGGCCCTGGTGGCCCACCTGATCGGCGCCGACGCGCTGATCCTGCTGTCCGACGTGGACGGCCTGTACGACGGAGATCCCCGCGGCGGCGCGACCCGCAAGCTGAGTGAGGTCCTCTCGGAGTCCGATGTGGACGGAATCTCGGTCGGCATGTCCAGCTCGGGCCTGGGAACGGGCGGCATGGTGTCCAAGCTCGCGGCCGCCCGGACGGCGGCGGGCGCGGGCATCCCGGTGCTGCTGGCGGCGGCTTCGGAAGCCTCGGCGGCGTTGACGTCGGCGTCCCCGGGGACGGCGTTCGCCCCGGCGGACACCCGCCTGTCGGCCCGCCGCTTCTGGCTGGGCTACGCGGCGGACACGACAGGCAAGCTCCGCCTCGACGACGGCGCGGTGACGGCGGTGGTCCGCCGTCGCCGGTCCCTCCTGGCGGCCGGCATCACGGGCGTGGACGGCGACTTCCAGGCCGGCGACGTCGTCGACCTGGTCGACGCGAAGGACCGCCCGGTGGCCCGCGGAGTGGTCGCCTTCGACGCAACAGAGCTCCCGGACCTGATCGGCCGCTCAACCCCCGAGCTCCCGCCGGAGCAGCGCCGCGAGGTCGTCCACGCCGACGACCTCGTCCCCCTCCGCCGCTGACCCCAGACCACCGTGTCGACCCTCCAATCACGAGTGATGCCCCCTCAATCACGCGAGATGCCTCCCCAATCACGCGAGATCCGCCTCTGAGCACGCGGGTGGTCCCGGCGGGCCGGCACTTTCACGTGAAAGTGCCGGCGTTCAGCCCAGCGAGACCAGCCGCGCGCCGCCGTCGGCTTCCAGGACCGTGCCGGTCAGGTTCGGGTTGGTCGCCGCCAGCGTCACCACTTCCGCCACGTCGTCCGCGGTCGCGACGCGGCGGGCCGGGATCGAAGCCGCCGTCTGTGCGAAGAACCCTTCGCGTACCTCCGCCGGGAAGCCGCTCCACCACGCCGTGTCGACCACGCCCGGCGACACCGCGTTCACCCGCCTCGGCGCCAGCTCCACCGCCAGCGGCCTGACCAGCCCTTCGATCGCTGCGTTCAGGGCGCCGATCCCGGCCGTGCCGGCCATCGCCGCCCGGGCCGTGATCGCGCTGAGCAGCGTGATCGACCCGTCCGCGGCCAGGTGCGGCAACACGGCCTGCACGGTCGTCAGGTGCGCCCAGAACTTCGCGTCGAACGCCCGCCGCAGCATCGCGAGGTCCAGCGCCTCGATCGGCCCCATCCCTTCGGCGCCGGACAGGCTCACCACCAGCAAATCGACCGTCCCGAGGGACTCGGCCAGCGCGGCCATCGCCACGGCGTCGCCGCCGTCGGCCTGATGCCCTGTCAGTTCCGGATCGCTCGAAGCGACGTCGTCCAGGCGCTCCTTGCCGCGCCCGGTGACGTGGACGTCGTATCCCCGCTGCTGCAGCCGTCGCGCGGTCGCCAGGCCGATGCCCGAAGTGCCGCCGGCCACGAGAGCGATGCTCATGCTTGTTCCTCATTTCGAACCGGTACGTCTCGTTTCGAAATCGACGCTACCATCGGATCCCATGACCGACCAGTCCCGCCCCGGCCGCAAGCGCAGCGAACAGAGCCGCCTGGCGATCCTCGCCGCAACGCTCGAACTGGTCGCGGAGGCCGGCTACGGCGCACTGACCATCGAGGGCATCGCCGCGCGCTCGGGCGTCGGCAAGCAGACGATCTACCGCTGGTGGCCGTCGAAGGCCGACGTCCTGCTCGACGCGCTCGCGACGAAGGCCGACCTGCAGATCCCCGTCCCCGACGCCGGCTCGTTCCGCGCCGACCTGGCCCACTTCCTGGGCAGCACGTTCGAACTGGGCGGCAAGTCCCCGGTCGCGGACACGCTCCGGGCGCTGATGGCCCAGGCCCAGATCGACCCGGACTTCGGCAACCGCTTCCGCGAGGACTTCCTCTTCCGCCGTCGCGACGCGCTCGCCACACTCGTCGACCGCGCCCGCGACCGCGGCGAACTCCCGGCCGGCGTGCGGCCCGGCACGGTGATCGACGTCGTGTTCGGGACGCTCTGGTACCGCCTTCTCGCGACACGCGAACCGGTCGACGGCGGCCTCGCGGACGAACTGGTGGTGCTACTGGCGGATCACGGCGCCTCGACCGGGATGCTCACGACGCGATCCGCTCCGGCTTGATCGTGAGCAGCAGCCGCGTCTGGTCGCGCCCGCCCCACCACGGGTACGGGCCGCCGAGGTAGCGCTGCGCGAGCTTTTCGATGTGCTCGACGGCGCCGTCTTCGGTCATGTCGACGACCTGTCCGCGGATCGCGTAGTAGCGCGACGGCCGGTCGCGGTCGGCGACGTTGAGCGCCACCCGCGGGTCCCGCGCGATGTTGCGCTGCTTCTGGTGCCCCAGCACGGTGTTGACGAGGATGTGCGTGCCGTCGGTGTCCACCCAGGTCTGGGTGAGCTGCGGCGAGCCGTCCGGCATCACCGTCGACAGGAAGCACAGGCTGGGCGCGCGCAGCAGAGCGAGCAGGTCGCCGGGCAGTTCCACAGTGGTCTCCCGCTAGAGCCGGTCGGGCGCTTCGATGCCGAGCAGGGAAAGCCCGAGTGCAAGCGTGTTCGACGTCAGCTTAGTCAACCTCAGCCGCGACGCGCGCAGCTCGGGCGAAGGCGCCTTCAGAACCGGGCATTCCTCGAAGAACCTCGAGAAAGCGACCGCTGTCTCGTACAAGTACGTACACAGCTTGTGCGGCGCGTAGGCACTCATCGCCGCCTTCAGTGCTTCGCCGAACCCGAGCAGCTTCAACGCCAACGCCCGTTCCGACGGCGCTTCGAGCACCACGCCGGCGCCGTCGGGCAGGCCGCCTGCCTTCCGGAGAATCGACTGCGTCCGTGCGTGCGCGTACTGGAGGTACACCGAGGTGTTGCCCTCCTTGGCCAGCATCCGGTCCCAGGCGAAGACGTAGTCGCGCTCGCGGTCGCCGGACAGGTCCGCGTACTTGACCGCACCGATGCCCACCGCCCGGGCGACTTCGGCCTGCCCCGCGGCGTCGAGCTCACTGCGTTCGGCCACCACCGCGGCGGCCTGCGTCACGGCCTCGGTGAGCAGGTCGGCCAGCTTGACGGTCTCGCCGGCCCGGGTCCGCATGGCTTTGCCGTCCGCGCCCAGCACCGTGCCGAAGCCGATGTGCTCGGCGTGCCCGGTCAGCCAGCCCGCCGCGCGGCAGGTGGCGAACAGCATCGCGAAGTGCTGCGCCTGCGGCGTTCCGACGACGTAGAGCAGGTCGGTGGCGCCACGCTCGGCCGTCCAGTACCGGACGGTCGCCAGGTCCGTGGCGGCGTACCCGTAGCCGCCGTCGCGCTTGCGGACGATCAGCGGCAGCCGGTCGCCTTCGCGGTTGCGGAAGCCTTCGGGGAACACGCAGATCGCGCCGTCGCTGACTTCGGTCAGGCCGGCTTCCGCCAGGTCGTCGACGACGGCGGCGAGATACGGGTTGTAGAAGCTTTCACCGTAGACGTCCTTGCCCGTCAGGGAAATCCCGAGCAGGGCGTAGACCTCGTCGAAGTGCCGTGTCGACTCGTCGACGAGTTCCTGCCAGACGGCAAGGGTGTCTTCGTCGCCGCTTTGCAGCTTGACGACCCGCGTGCGCGCCCGTGTCGCGAACGCTTCGTCGCTGTCGAACTTCCGGCGCGCTTCGCGGTAGAAGGCGTCGAGGTCGGCGATGGTGTGTTGCCCGGCGGAGACGTCGAGGAGGTGCTCGATGAGCATGCCGAACGGCGTGCCCCAGTCGCCGAGGTGGTTGTGCGGCAGCACTTCGTGCCCGGCGAACCGCAGCAAGCGGGCGAGCGCGTCGCCGATCACGGACGAGCGCAGGTGCCCGACGTGCATTTCCTTGGCCACGTTCGGGCTGCTGTAGTCGAGCGCGATCCGCCGGGGCGCCGGGGTTTCCGGCACGCCGAGCCGCGGATCGTCGAGCAGCGCGCCGGTGGTCTTTTCGAGCCATTCCTTGCGCAGCACGAAGTTCAGGAACCCCGGCCCGGCGACTTCCGGCGGATCGGCGATCCCGTCGAGCTCCAGCGCTCCGGCGATGAGCCCGGCCACCTCGCGCGGCGGGCGGCCGAGCCGCTTGCCCAGGCTCATCGCGAGGTTGGCCTGGAAGTCGACGCCATCGCGGGGCGAAGCCTGGACCAGCGCCTGTTCCGGCGTCAGTTCGACGCCGAGTGCTCGACCGGCGGCGGTCACCACGCGGCGCGCCAGTTCCTCGGTAACGTCGGCGGTCTGCACGGTGTCCCTCCTTCGGCTCGGTCACGGAAGCTTGCAGCGTAGCCAGCGTGACCGGCCGGTGACGAAGGGTTTACCGCAGCTCGCTGCCCTTGGTCTCCGGGAGGGTGAGGATCACCGCGAACGCGATCGCGGCACCCGCGGCGACGTACCAGAAGTACAGCGTCTGCGACACCGCGCCGAACAGGGTGATGAGCAGGGGAGCGGTGCCGCCGAAGATCGCGACGGTCAGGTTGTACCAGGCCCCGATGCCCAGCCCGCGCAGTTCGGTGGGGAACAGCTCGCTCATGATGGCCGGCGCGATCGACGTCATGGCCGTGTACAGCCCGAGCCCGACGCAGAACACGACGAGCAGCCCGCCGACCCCCGGACCGATCAAAGTGGACAGCGGTACGACGACGACCGCGGTCGCCCCGGACCAGACGAGCAGCTGGGGCTTCCGGCCGAACCGGTCCGCCACCGCCCCGAGCGGGTACTGCAGCGCGATGAACAACGCCGTGCCGACCGACAGCGCGAGGAACACGGTGTCGGCGTCGGCGTGCCGGTTCTTCACGGCGAACGACGTGAGCGCGCTGAAGAACGTGTAGTAGCAAAGGGTCGACAGCATCGTGAAGCCGACGAGCCGGCCGACCGCCTTGGGATGGTGGGTCAGCGTCGTCAGCAGCGGCCGCTCGATCTTGCGCGCCTTGGTCTTCGTCCGCTCGAAAAGCTCGGTTTCGGCGAGGCTGCGGCGCAGCCACAGCCCGACCAGGCCGAAAACGCCGCCCAGGAAGAAGGGCAGCCGCCAGCCCCACGACACGAGCTGGGCCTTGTCCAGCGTCCGGGCCAGCACGAAGCCGAGCACGGTCGCGACGAGCACGGCGGAGCCGGTCGAGATGTAGAAGAACGCCGAGTACCGGCCGCGACGCGCCGGCGGCGCGATCTCGCCCAGGTAGGCCGACGCGTTCGACACCTCACCGCCGAGCGACAGCCCCTGGGCGATGCGCGCGAGCAGCAGCAGGATCGGCGCGAGCCACCCCACCTGCGCGAACGTCGGCAGCAGCCCGATCGCCACCGACCCGCCCGCCATGAGCAGGATGGTGAGGATCATGGCCGGTTTCCGGCCGCGGGTGTCGGCGAACCGCCCGAGCAGCACGCCGCCGAGCGGCCGGAAGAAGAACGCCAGGGCGTAGGTCGCGAAGGTGTTGATCAGGGCAAGCGTGTCGTTCCCGGCGGGGAAGAACGCGCTGGCGAAGTAGATGCTGAACGTCGCGTAGATCGTCCAGTCGAACCATTCCAGCGCGTTCCCGGCGCTCGCGGCGAACAGCTTGCGCACCGGCAGCCGATGGCGCTGCGACACCCCGACGGCGGATTCGGTCATGGCGGCCTCCACGTCACCCGAAGGTGGAAGGGGACTTTGCCACATTCATTCGCGGTGCGAAAGATCCTGACTGTCCGGCTTCCTGGTCCTCCTTCCTCTCAAGCCGTGCTGGCCAGCGCGAACGGCAGCACCGCGGGCGCCCCGGCCCGCCGCAGCAGCCGCGCGGCCAGCGTCATCGTCCAGCCGGTGTCGATGACGTCGTCCACCAGCAGCACCGGCCCGGACGGCAGTACTCCCGCGAGGTCGGCCGGCATGCTCAGCCGCCGCCACAGGTCGGCCAGCCGTTGCGCGCTGTTCGCCTGCCGTGGGGGTGGCCCTTCGGCGTCGAGCGCGCCGAGGAACTCCAGCCTGCCGACCTCGGCGAGCCGCGTCGCCAGGCTGTACACGAGCTGCGGCCGCGTCTCCGACGGGACGGCGACCACCGCGACCGGCCGTTGCGCCCACTGCCACCCGGCCAGCACCTGCACGCAGGCCTTGAACACCGAGTCCGGTACCTCGGCGTCCTTCGCCTGCGGCCCGACGAGCTCCCGCAGCCGGTTGCCCCAGCCGACGTCGGTGAGCCGCCCGAGCACCTGGCCCGGCTCGGCCTGGTCGTCGGCCGAGATCCGCCCGGACACCGGTACGTCCAATGAGGACATGCCCGTCGGCCACTGCTTCCGTGGGGCGACCTCGACGCCGGGCCGTTGCAGGCGTTCGCGGGTCGCGTCGACGACCTCGTCGGCCACCGTCGTGTCCCAGTGCTGCCCGGTGCAGTTGTCGCACCGCCCGCACGGCGTCGCCTCCGGGTCGTCGAGCTGGCGGCGCAGGTACTCCATCCGGCAGCCGTCGGTCGCGAGATAGCCGAGCATCGCGTCCTGCTCGCGCTCGCGCGCCTCCGCGACCCGCCGGTACCGCCCGCGGTCGTACTGCCAGTCCTCGCCCGTGCTCGTCCAGCCGCCCTTGACGCGCCGGACCGCGCCGTCGACGTCCAGGACCTTGAGCACCATTTCCAGCCGTGACCGGGAAAGCTCGACCGACGGCTCGAGCGCGGCCGTCGACAGTGGACGGTCGGCGTAGGAGAGGGTGTTCAGCACCTGTGTCACCCGTAGCTCGTCCGGGAAGGCCAGCGACCCGAAGTACGCCCAGATCGCCTTGTCTTCCTCGCCGGGCAGCAGCACGACTTCGGCGCGTTCCACGCCACGCCCGGCGCGGCCGACCTGCTGGTAGTAGGCGATCGGCGACGACGGCGCACCGAGGTGCACGACGAACCCGAGGTCCGGCTTGTCGAACCCCATGCCCAGCGCGGACGTCGCGACCAGGGCCTTGACGCGGTTGCCGAGCAGGTCGTCCTCGGCGGCCTGCCGGTCGGCCGGGTCGGTCTTGCCGGTGTAGGCCGCCACCGGGTAGCCGCGGTCCTTCAGCAGCGAGGCGACGTCGTGCGCCGCTGCCACGGTCAGGCAGTAGATGATCCCCGAGCCGGGCAGCTCGGCCAGGTGCTCCGCCAGCCAGGCCAGCCGCGCCTGCGACGTCGGCAGCCGGCACACCGACAGTCGCAGGCTTTCCCGGTCGAGGCTGCCGCGCAGCACCAGCGTGTCCGCGCCGGTGCCGAGGCCCAGCTGCTCGGCGACGTCGGTGACCACGCGGTCGTTCGCCGTCGCCGTCGTCGCCAGCACCGGCACGCCGTCGGGCAGGTCGCCCAGCAGCGTGCGCAGCCGCCGGTAGTCCGGCCGGAAGTCGTGGCCCCAGTCCGAGATGCAGTGCGCTTCGTCGACCACCAGCAGGCCGGTGCTCGCGGTCAGCTTCAGCAGCACGTTGTCGCGGAAGTCCGGGTTGTTCAGCCGTTCGGGGCTGACCAGCAGGACGTCCACCTCGCCGGCCGCGACCGACGCCTGGACCTGGTCCCACTCCTGGGGGTTCGCGGAGTTCATCGTCGCCGCGTGGATCCCGGCGCGCGCCGCCGCCGAGATCTGGTTGCGCATCAGCGCCAGCAGCGGCGAGACGATCACCGTCGGCCCGCTGCCCTGCTCGCGCAGCAACGCCGTGGCCAGGAAGTACACCGCCGACTTGCCCCAGCCGGTGCGCTGCACGACCAGCGCGCGGCGCCGCTGCGCGACCAAGGCCTCGATGGCCGTCCATTGGTCTTCGCGCAGCTTCGCCGCATCGCCGGCCAGTGCCCGGAGGAGGGTCTCGGCGCGGTCGCGGAGGGCTGAGGTGGTGCTGGTCGTGTCCACGTCCCCACGTCTACCCCATGACACCGACAGAACGGGAATCGGAACCGGCGCGAACGGAGAGTTTGCGACCGATACGGGCCGTAATGTGATCTGAATCACAGGTGTTGCCCGGTCGGGCGGGGTGGCGAAGAGCACCGGGCTTCCGGGCGTCCGGCCTTATAGGCTCTCCGGTCATGTCACCACGGCGGATCGGGGTCATGGGCGGCACCTTCGACCCCGTGCACCACGGCCACCTCGTCGCGGCCAGCGAGGTCCAGTCCCGGTTCGGGCTCGACGAAGTGATCTTCGTCCCCACCGGGCAGCCGTGGCAGAAGACCGCCCGCGAGGTCACCAGGGCCGAAGACCGCTACCTGATGACGGTGATCGCGACCGCGTCCAACCCGGTCTTCTCCGTCAGCCGCGTCGACATCGACCGCGGCGGCCCGACCTACACCGTCGACACCCTGCGCGACCTGCACGCCGAGTACCCCGAAGACGAGCTGTTCTTCATCACCGGCGCCGACGCGCTCGAGCAGATCCTGACCTGGCACAAGGCCGACGAGCTGTTCGACTTCGCGCACTTCATCGGCGTCACGCGGCCCGGCTACCGGCTCAACTCCCACCACCTGCCCAGCGGCAAGGTGAGCCTCGTCGAGGTCACCGCGATGGCCATTTCGTCCACCGGCTGCCGCGATCGGGTCGAGCGCGGGGAGCCGGTCTGGTACCTCGTGCCCGACGGCGTCGTCCGCTACATCGCCAAAAAGGACCTTTACCGGAAGAGCGACTGAACCGCTGTCGGTGCCTGCGGGTACCCTTCTCGGGCGAACCCGATCCGGAAAAGGAGCACTGTGGCAGCCACGTCCGAGGCTCGAGAGCTGGCCGTAGCGGCCGCCCACGCGGCGGCGGACAAGAAGGCCAGCGACGTCGTCGTGCTGGACGTGTCCGAACAGCTCGTCATCACCGACGCCTTCGTCATCGCCTCCGCGTCCAACGAGCGCCTGGTGGGCGCGATCGTCGACAACGTCGAGGAAAAACTGCGGGAGAGCGGGCACAAGCCGGTCCGCCGCGAAGGGGCCCGTGAAGGGCGCTGGGTGCTGCTCGACTACGTCGACGTGGTCGTCCACGTCCAGCACGTCGAAGAGCGCACCTTCTACGGCCTCGAACGGCTGTGGAAGGACTGCCCGCGCATCGAGGTGGCCGGCCTGGAGGAGCCACCCGCCGACGAGGACCCGGACGTCCCGTGAGCCCGCGGCGGCTGGTGCTCTGGCGGCACGGCGAGACGGACTACAACGCCGCCGGGCGGATGCAGGGTCACCTCGACTCGGCGCTGACCCCGCGCGGCTGGAACCAGGCCCGGTTCGCGGTGCCCGCGCTGGCCCGCTTCTCCCCGGACCTCGTCATTGCTTCCGACCTGCGCCGGGCCACCGACACCGCCACCGTGCTCACCGACGCCATCGGCGTTCCCCTGCGGATCGACAAGCGCCTGCGCGAGACGCACCTCGGCGAATGGCAGGGGCTCACCGGCGAGCAGGTCGACCAGGCCTACCCCGGTGAACGCGACCGCTGGCGCACCGACGCGACCTGGGCCCCGCCGGGCGGCGAGAGCCGGGTCGACGTGGCCGAGCGCGCGGTCGAGGTCGTCACGGACCTGCAGCAGGCCAATTCCGCGGTGGGCGAAACCGTGCTGCTGGCCGCGCACGGCGGGCTGATCATCGCGCTGACCGCGCAGCTGCTGGCCCTGCCGGTCGAAACTTGGCCGTCGCTCGGCGGGATCTCGAACTGCCACTGGGTCGAACTGGGCCGTCGTGACGGGAAGTGGCGGCTGCACGCCTACAACGCGGGGATGCACGGCTAGCCGATGGGGCCGCGCCTGCTGGTGTTCGGCGATTCGCTGAGCTTTCACGGTCCCGAAGGACCGTGCGCCGCCGACGAGCCGCGGCTGTGGCCCAACGTGGCGGCCGCCGCCCTCGGTGGCACCGCCGACCTGGTCGCCGGCATCGGCTGGAACGCCCGGGACGCCTGGTGGTCGCTGACCGGCGACCCACGCGTCTGGGCCGACCTGCACCACGTCGACGCGGTCGTGTTCGCGATCGGCAGCATGGACACGCTGCCCTCGCCGTTGCCGACCTACCTGCGCACCGGCCTGCGCTACCTGCGGCCCGACCCGGTGCGGCGCGTCGTGCGCAAGGCGTACCTCGCGGCGCAACCGCGGCTGGCCGTGGCGTTGCGCGGCCGGCCCGCGGTGCTGCCGGCCAAGCTCACCGTGCACTACCTCGACACCGCCGTGGGCGCGCTGCGCGTCCTGCGGCCCGAGCTGCCGATCTTCGGCTGGCTGCCGTCGGTCCACCGCGCCGCGGCCTACGGCGGCGTGCACACGGCGCGCCCGGCTGCCGCGGCGGCCATGGCGGCCTGGGGTGCTCGAGCCGCAGTCCCGTTGCTGGACCTCGAAGCCGTGGTGGGGCCGCACGTCCTCGGCGGCGAAGGCAATCCGGACGGCATGCACTGGGGTTGGAAGGGACACGCGGCGGTGGGCGACGCGATGTCCGTGTTGATGGCGCCGGCGCTGGCCCCCGGCCACGTAGGCTGACGGCGTGTCGGTCGCCGTAGTCACGGATTCCACCGCCCACCTGCCGGAGGGCTTCGCCGAACGGCACGCGGTCCGGGTGGTGCCCCTGCACGTCCTGGTCGACGGCGTGGTTTCCCTCGACGGTGTCGAGACCGGACCGGCGGCGGTCGCGGAGGCGATGAAGCAGCGGAAGATCGTCACGACGTCGCGGCCGACGCCCACCGAATTCGTCAAGGAGTACCAGGCCGCGTTCGCCGACGGCGCGGACGCGATCGTGTCGGTGCACCTCTCGCGCGAGCTGTCGGGCACCTGGGAAGCGGCGGTGCTCGCGGCGCAGGAGGTGGGGCCGGACCGGGTCCGCGTCGTCGACTCGCGGACCACGGCGATGGGGCTCGGGTTTGCCGCGCTGCACGCCGCTGCGGCCGCCGCCGGTGGAGCTTCGGCGGCCGCCGTCGAAGCCGCCGCGGTGACGGCGGCCGGCTGCTCGTCGACGTTGTTCGTCGTGGAAACCCTGGACCACCTGCGCCGCGGCGGTCGGATCGGACCGGCGGCGGCGCTGCTGGGCACGGCGCTGGCGGTGAAGCCGGTCCTGCACATGTCCGAGGGCCGGATCCTGCCGCTGGAGAAGGTCCGCACGATGAACCGGGCGGTCGCGCGCCTGGTCGAGCTCGCGGCCCAGGCGGCGGCCGAGGACGACGTCGAGCTCGCGGTCCACCACCTGGCGTCGCCCGAACGGGCGGTCGAGCTGGCGAACCGGCTCGAAGTGGCCGTGCCGCGCTCGGCGGGGTGCGTGGTGTCCGAGCTGGGCGCGGTGATCGGGGCGCACACGGGTCCCGGCGTCCTGGGGGTGGTCGTCCAGCGGACGGTCCCACCGGCAGCACCCGGGCGCGACTGAACCACCAGGTCCCGGGCTTGCCACCGGAAATCCATCCACAACACCCCGGTTGTCCACAGCACGCGCCGCCACCCCTGTCGGACCCCTCCCCGCGCGCCCTAACGTCGATCGTGTGTTCGAGCAGTCCGCCCGGGATCCGGGCTCACCCGTCAACGACCGGCTCTCCTGGCTGGCCGACCAGCTCTCGCCCGATGCGAGCACGGTCGGCCCGGGCGGCCGGCTGATCCGGCGCTGGCTGCCGGGCGGATCGGCCGAGGCCGGCCGCCGCCGGTGGGCCCTCGCCGGCGTCCTCGCCGCGGTGGTGGCGATCATCCTCGGCGCGGTCGCGCTGGTCGGCGGCGGTCCGCCACCCGAGCCGCCGCCCACGCTGCCGACCGCAAAACCGGCGGCGGAGGTCCGCGCCGCGCCCCCGCCGGGCCTGGTGATCAGCGTGATCGGCCGCGTCCGGTCACCGGGCCTGGTCACGGTGCCCCAGGGCGCCCGCGTGGCGGACGTGCTGCGCGCGGTCGGCGGCCCCGAGCCGGGAGTGGACGTGGCCGCACTGAACCTGGCCCGCAAGGTAGCGGACGGCGAGCAGCTGGCGGTCGGCATCCCGGCCCCGCCGGCGCCCCTGGACCCGGGCTCCCCGGCGGCCGGCGCCAAGGTGGACCTCAACACGGCATCGGCGGCCCAGCTGGACACCCTCCCGGGAGTCGGCGAGGTGATGGCCCAGCGCATCGTCCAGTGGCGCACGGACCACGGCGGCTTCACCAAGGTGGAGCAGCTGAGGGACGTCGACGGCATCGGCGAAAGCAAGTTCGCTCGCCTGCGGGAGCAGGTGACGGTCGGATGAGCACGAACCCCGCACCCGACACCCGCCTTCCGGACGGTGTGGGAGGGCAGCCGAACCGCGAGTCACAGCCCTGTTTTCGCGGTTCCGGCACGTTCTTCTCCGTGGGCAGGAGCTGCTCGAGCACCGTCCCGGCACCCGACCCTCACCAGGGCGTGCGTTTTCGCGGCGAGGTGCGAGCGCCGTCGAACCACCAGTGGCCACCTTGTTTCGCAGCGCCGGCGGAATGTTCTCTTTCGTTGGCGCGAACGCCTGTCGGCGTCGGGGCTCTGCGTCTCGCCAAGGCAGGCTGCCTCGCTTGCGTGGTGTCGCCCGGTGCCTTTGCGGCCGGGCAAGCGGGCCGTCGGCGGGCCTTCCGGAGGTGACGGCCCGATGAGCACCATTCCCGCACCCGACACCCGCCAGGACATGCGGCTCGTCCCGGCGGCAGCGGCATGCTGGCTGGCGGCCTTGGCCGGCCTCCTCCTCGGCTGGTGGACCGCCCTGGCCACCGGTCTGGCCGCGGCAACCGTCGCCGTCCTCGTGCTGTGGCGCGCCCGCGGCCGACCCCGGGCGCGCGACACCGCGGCAGCCCTCCTCATCCTGGGCCTCCTCGCCGTCGGCCCGATCGCCTGGCGGATCCGCGACGCCCAGCGTGACGAGCTCCGCGTGACCGCCACCGAAGGCCTGCCGGCGGCTCTGCGGGTCACCGTCGCCGAGCGCCCGAAACCCGTGCGCAGCGCGGGATACGCCGACCGCCAAGCAGGCGCCCGATCGGTCGTCGTCGCGGCCGACGTCCGCACAGCGTCGGTCGACGGACGGCCCGTCTCGTCATCGGGCCGCGTCCTCCTGCTGGCGCCGGTCGAGCAGTGGACGTCCCTGCTGCCCGGCCAGGAGGTGACCGCGGCCGGTCTGCTGATGCCGCCGCGCGGTTCGGACCTGACCGTGGTGGTGCTCTCGGTGCGCGGGCCGCCGAAGGAACCCGGTCCGGCGCCGTGGTGGCAGCGGGCGGCGGCCGAGCTGCGCACGGGTCTCCACGACCTGTGCCAGGTCCTGCCCGACGAACCCGCGGGCCTGCTCCCGGGGCTGGTTCTGGGCGACACGAGCGCGTTGTCCCCGCGCGTCGAGCAGGAGTTCGTCTCCGCCGGTCTCGCGCACCTCACCGCGGTCAGCGGGGGCAACCTCGCGGTCGTCTGCGGGGCGGTCCTGCTTCTGCTGCGCCTGCTCCGGCTCGGCCCCCGGCTGTCGGCCGCGGCGGCCGGTGTGTGCCTGGCCGGATTCCTGGTCCTCGTCGGCCCGGAGCCGAGCGTGCTGCGCGCCGGCGTCATGGCGGCCGTGGCGCTCCTGGCCCTGGCGCTGGGACGCCGCGGTTCGGCGTTGCCCGCGCTGGCCTTCGCGGTGTGCCTGCTGGTGGTGGCGGATCCGGCGATGGCCACGGACTTCGGCTTCGCGCTGTCGGTGTGCGCCACCGGCGGGCTGGTCCTGCTCGCGCCCCGCTGGGCCGGCGCCCTGGTCCGCCGGGGGATCCCGCCGGGGTTCGCGGACGGGCTGGCCGTCCCGCTGGCGGCCTTCCTGGTGACAGCGCCGGTGCTCGCGGGCATGGCGGGCTCGGTGAGCCTGGTTTCGGTGCTGACCAACGTGCTGGCCGCACCCGTCGTGGCGCCGGCGACGGTGCTCAGCGTGCTGGCGACGGTCACCGGCCCGTGGTGGCCGGGCGCCGGGAAGGTCCTGGTGCACCTGGCCGACCCGGAAGCCCGGTGGCTGATCACGGTGGCCCGGCACGGCGCGCGGGCTCCGGGCGCGGTCATCGCCTGGCCGGGCGGCTGGGTGGGCGGTTTCCTGGCCGCGGCCGTCCTCACGGCGCTGGTGCTCGCGGTCCGGCACCGGCGGGTGCGGGTGCTCGTGGCCGTGCTCGTCGCCGGTGCGCTGCTGGTGTTCGTGCCGGTCCGGGTGCTGGCGCCGGCGTGGCCGCCGCGGGATTGGGCGATGGTCGAGTGCGACGTCGGGCAGGGCGACGCGGTCGTGCTGGCGACCGCCGAGCCGGGGCGGGCGGTGGTCGTCGACGCCGGGCCCGAGCCGGGGCCGGTCGACGAGTGCCTGCACCGGCTGGGCGTCGACCGCGTCCCGCTGCTGGTGCTGAGCCACCTGCACGCCGACCACATCGGCGGCCTCGCCTCGGTCTTCGACGGTCGCGCGGTCGGCGCGGTCGCCGTCGGCCCGGGGCGGTCGCCGGGGTGGGCGTGGCGTCAGGTGGCCGCCGAGACCACCCGGCGGGCGGTGCCGCTGGTGGAACTGAAGCCGGGAGAACGGCTGGACTGGCCGGGTCTGGCGCTCGATGTCCTGGGCCCGCGCTATGTCCCGGCCCGTACGGACGGGCCACAGGACGGCACGACGATCAACAACAGCTCGGTGGTGCTCCGAGCGGAGACCACGGCCGGCCGGGTCCTGCTGACCGGCGACGTCGAACTGGCCGCGCAGGCGGACCTGCTGGCCGACATCGGAGATCTGAAAGCGGAGGTGCTGAAGGTCCCGCACCACGGCAGCCGTTACTCGTTGCCGTCGTTCCTCGCGGCGGTGGCCCCGCGGGTGGCGTTGGTCAGCGTGGGCGCGGGAAACACCTACGGCCACCCCAGTAAGTCCACAATGGACACATTGGCCGCGCTGGGTGCCCGCGTCACCCGGACCGACGAGGACGGCGACACCGCGGTGCTCGCCGGGACGGCGATCGCCCGCCGGGGCGAGCCGCGCGGGCCGCCGCGCCGGTGAGCGCCGGGGCGGGCCGAGTGCCCGCCCCGGGCGGTGCTCAGTAGCCGAGGGCCTTGTTCACGGCCGCGGCCGAGGGCGGCAGGGTGGCCTTGGGGCCCACGTGGTTCTCGATCGCGTCGAGGGTCTTGAGGCCGTCGCCGGTGATCAGCAGGACCGTCTCGGCGTCCGGGTCCAGCTTGCCCGTCTCGACCAGCTTCTTCGCCGTGGCGACGGTGACCCCGCCCGCCGTCTCGGTGAAGATGCCTTCGGTACGGGCCAGCAGGCGGATGCCTTCGACGACCTCTTCGTCGGAGACGTCCTCGATCGCGCCGCCGGTGCGGTTGACGATGTCGAGCACGTACGGGCCGTCGGCCGGGTTGCCGATCGCCAGGGAACGGGCGATCGTGTCCGGCTTCACCGGCTGGACCACGTCGTGGCCTTCGCGGAACGCGGCCGACACCGGCGAGCAGCCGGTGGCCTGCGCGCCGAACACCTTGTACGGGCTGGCGTCCACGAGACCGAGCTGACCCAGCTCGCGGAAACCCTTGTCCACCTTGGTCAGCTGCGAACCGGAGGCGATCGGGACGACGATCTGCGGCGGGATGCGCCAGCCGAGCTGCTCGGCGACCTCGAAGGCCAGCGTCTTCGAGCCCTCCGAGTAGTACGGCCGGACGTTCACGTTGACGAACGCCCACTTCGGGTGCTCGCCGGCGAGCTCGGTGGCGAGGCGGTTGACGTCGTCGTAGTTGCCGTCGATGGCGAGGAGGTCACCGTCGTACACCGCGGTGGTGAGGATCTTGGCGCGCTCGAGGGTCTTGGGGATCAGCACGACCGACCGCCAGCCGGCGCGGGCCGCGGCGGCGGCCGTCGCGTTGGCCAGGTTGCCGGTCGACGGACACGCGAGCACCTCGAACCCGAACTCGCGGGCCGCGGCCAGCGCGACGGCGACGACGCGGTCCTTGAACGAGTGCGTCGGGTTGCCGGTGTCGTCCTTGACCCACACGCGCTTGAGGCCGAGTTCCTTGGCGAGGCGGTCGGCGCGGACCAGCCGCGTCGCGCCCGGCTCGGTGTTCGGGATCTCTTCGACGTTGGACGGAACGGGAAGGAGCTTCTTGTAGCGCCAGATGTTCTTGGGGCCGGCCTCGATGTCCTCGCGGCGGACGCGGCCGAAGTCGTAGGCGACCTCGAGCGGCGAGAAGTCTTCGGCGGAGACGAATTCCGGAGCGAGCGGCTGCCGGTGGCCCTCTTCCTTCGACACCAGTTCGACGGCGGGTCCGAGATCCGGGGTCTTCGTGGTGGAGGTCGTGCCGAGGGTGGCGGTCATCGCGAGGTTCCTTTCCTCATCTGCCCCGCCGAAGCGGGCCGGAATTGGCACCGTGGTCGTCAGCTACCCCGCGATCGCGGGATGACGGGCTGTACGCCGGTTGCCGGGGCTTCGTCGGGCCGTTCCCTCTGCCCCTCTGGATGAGCGGTATTCGGTTGTCGGTGCCGCGCACGCCGGATCCTCCGGGGCGGGCTGCCTCGGCTACACCGTACGACATCGCGCTCGGGCCGTGCCACGGTGGCGGCCCGACATCACCGGAGCGGGGGCATCGGAGCGCAAGTGAGAGGATTCCCGGGTGACCGCGCAAGCCACCGCCCCGGCCCCGCTGCAGCTGGTGCTGGGGGAGGAAGAACTGCTGATCGAGCGGGCCGTCCGCGAGACGCTCGCCGCCGCCCGCGCGACGGACCCGACCGCCGAGCTGACCCGCGTGCGGGTGTCCGATCTCACAGCGCCTGAGCTGGCCGAACTGGTCAGCCCGTCGCTGTTCAGCGAGGGCCGGGTGATCGTCCTCGAGTCGGCGCAGGACATCTCGCAGGAGCTGGCCGACGCCGTCGCGAGCTACCTGAAGGACCCGGCGGACGGGGTCGTGCTCGTCGTCGTGCACACCGGCGGTGGTCGCAGCAAGGCGGGCAAGTCGCTCCCGGCCGCGCTCAAGAAGGCCGGTGCCGAGATCACCGAGTGCCCGAAGCTGACCAAGCCGGCCGAGCGGGAGCAGTTCGTGCGCCACGAGGTGCGCCGGGTGGGCGGCAAGATCGACCCCGCCGGCGTGGCCGCTCTCCTCGACGCCGTGGGCTCCGACCTGCGGGAACTCTCCTCGGCGGCGACGCAGCTGGTCGCGGACACGGGCGGGTCCGTCGACGCCGATGCGGTCCGCCGGTACCACCGCGGCCGGGCCGATGTCACCGGGTTCGCGGTTGCCGAAAAGGCGGTCAGCGGTGACCGCGCGGCGGCGCTGGAGTCGCTGCGCTGGGCGATGCAGCTGGGCGTCCCGCACGTCCTGGTCGCCGACGCGCTGGCCGACGCGGTCCGCACGATCGCCCGGGTCTCCGGCGCGGGCCGGGGCAACCCGAACCAGCTGGCGGGTGAGCTCGGCATGCCGCCGTGGAAGATCCGCAAGGCGCAGGGCCAGTCCCGCGGCTGGAACCCGGACGGCCTGGCGACGGCGATGCGCGTGGTCGCGCGGCTGAACGCCGAGGTCAAGGGCGTGGCGGCGGACCCGGGCTACGCGCTGGAACGAGCGGTCCTCGAGGTGGCCGCGGCGAAGGGCGACCGCTGACCGCCGTCGACCCCGGAGTCATCGAGGCGGAGAAGAAAGCGGACACGAAGAAGGCCCCGGCCGAAGCCGGGGCCTTCCAGAAATCAACCAGCTCAGAGCGCGTTGACGCGCTTCGCGAGCGCCGACTTCTTGTTGGCGGCCTGGTTGGCGTGGATGACGCCCTTCGAGACGGCCTTGTCCAGCTTCTGGGCGGCGTCGCGCTGCAGCTCGACGGCCTTGGCCTTGTCGCCGGCCTCGGCGGCTTCGCGGACCTTGCGGATCGCGGTCTTCACCGAGGACCGGATCGCCTGGTTGCGCTGACGCGCCTTCTCGTTCGTCGTGATGCGCTTGATCTGCGACTTGATGTTGGCCATAGGGCAACTCCTGTTTCACTCGGTGAGATTCGCCGCCGCGCTGAAGTGGCCCCGCTCCGAAGAGCCGGTTTCCTCCATGACGGAATGCCGCACGGGCAGCGAGCGACCACTCTAACAGCCGGGCCGCGGGCGTCCGGAGCCGGGAGTACGGTGGACGGCGGTAGTGCCTAGGGTTCCGTCGCCGGTCCGCGCACCCCGCTCGACACAACCAGGACCGGTGGGCCTGGTCCGAGCGGCACCGTCGGCGGGCCCGGACGGCCGGTCGTTCATCTGACGGGGCAAAAGCCTGGAGGACCCGGTTTTCGCGCGCGCGAAAACCCGAAGGGGTCCGATGAACGCCACCGCCCTGTCCCTCGTCCTCGTCGCGGCCGTCGTGCACGCCGCCTGGAACCTCGCCGCCAAGCGGATCTCCTCCGGCGGCACCCAGTTCGTCTGGCTCTACTACACGGTTTCCGCCGTCCTCCTGCTGCCGGTGACCGGCGTGCTGCTGGTCGTCGGGCCCGAACGTCCACAGTGGAGCTGGCTGCTCGCCGTCGTGGTGACGTCGGTGCTGCACGTCGCCTACGGCGTCGTCCTGCAACGCGGGTACCGGGTCGGGGACCTCTCCGTCGTCTACCCCGTCGCGCGGGGCACCGGGCCGCTGCTGTCGGTGCTGGCCGCCGTCCTCGTGCTCGGCGAACGGCCCGGCGTCCTCGGTCTGGTCGGCGCGTTCCTGGTCATCGCCGGCGTGCTGGTGATCAGCACCGGCCGCCGGGCGGACGACCCCCAGGCGGTCAGGGCGGGGATCTTCTACGGCCTGCTGACCGGCGCCACCATCGCCGGCTACACCCTCTGGGACGCGCACTCCGTGACCGGTCTCGGCGTGCCGCCGGTCGTCTACTTCGGCCTCGGCTCGATCCTGCAGAGCGCGATGCTCGTGCCCGGTGCGCTGGCCGACCGCGCCGAAGTCCGCCGCATCTGGCGCGAGCAGCGCCGGGAAGTGCTGGTGGTCGCCGTGCTGTCGCCGGTCGCCTATATCCTCGTGCTGTTCGCACTGACGATGGCGCCGGTCAGCCTGGTCGCGCCGGCGCGGGAGCTGAGCATCGTGATCGGCGGCCTCGCCGCGTGGCTGGTGCTGGGCGAAAGCGACGCCGTCCGGCGGCTGGCCGGGTCGGTGATCGTGCTGTCCGGCATCGCCGCGATTGCGGCCGCCTGAGCGCGTCCGGTAGGGATGGGCGGATGGAAGTCCTGAAGAGCAGGCTGATCATCCGTCCGCGGGACGTCGATGCGACGACGGCGTTCTACCGCGACACCCTCGGCCTGGCCGTGGAGCGGGAGTTCCCCGGCGGCACCGTGTTCTTCCTCGGCCACGGCTCCCTGGAGGTCTCCGGCGCGGGCGAGTCGGGCGCGTCGCCCGATCTGGTGCTCTGGCTGCAGGTCCGGGACCTCGCCCGGACGCTGGCCGACCTCAAGGCGCGGGGCCTGGAGCCGGTGCGGGACGCCCAGCGTGAGCCGTGGGGCCTCGACGAGGCCTGGATCGCCGATCCGGACGGCACGCGCATCGTGCTGGTCGAGGTGCCCGAGGGCCACCCGATCCGCACGGACACCCGCTAGGCGGGCTTGACGGCGCGCAGCTGTGCGGCCAGCGCGGCGAACCCCGGCGGCTCCCAGGTCCAGGTCTGCAGGTCGGCGAAGCCCGCGGCGGCGGCTTCGTCGGCCAGGACATGCCTGCTCACGGGCAGCCACTTCTCGTGCGCGGACAGCAGCAGCCGGCCGCCCGGGCGCAGCACCCGGAACAGCTCGGCGAAGCCGGCCGCGCGGTCGTCCCACAGCATGACGTTGTTCACGCTCAGGACGACGTCGACGGACCCGTCGGGCTCGCCGGAGTGCGCCGCCGACCCTTCGCGCAGCTCGGCGCGGTCGCCGCAGCGCTCCTGGCACAGCGTGAGCATCTCGAGGGAGGGGTCGACGCCGACGGCGCGCCCGGCCAGGCGCGCGGCGGCTTCCAGGCCGACGCCCGGGCCCGGCCCGACGACCAGGACCGTCTCGTGCGGCTCGATCTTGGCCAGGTCGACGACGCGGTGTTCCGTCGCGGCGTTGCCGCGGGCCATGACCCAGCCGCCGAGGCGGCCGAGCGGGCCGGAAGGGTGACCGAACGCACGGTCGAGAACGCGGGCGAAGCCGCTGGTCCCCGGCTGGGGAGGGGGTGCCGGCTGGTGCGGAGTGCTCATACTTCGAGGGCACCACGGATCGCGGAACCCCGCATCGGGGATGACCCCCACCCGCACCCGGAGGGCCATGGGAACATAGAGGTGGCCATCCCCGACTTTCCGAGGACTCATTCGAGTGACGACGTTCGCCGACACCACCTTCACGCCGCCGGAGCTGATCCGGAACTTCTGCATCATCGCGCACATCGACCACGGCAAGTCGACCCTGGCCGACCGCATGCTGCAGCTCACCGGCGTCGTCGAAGAGCGCGCCATGCGGGCCCAGTACCTCGACCGGATGGACATCGAGCGCGAGCGCGGGATCACGATCAAGGCGCAGAACGTCCGGCTGCCCTGGAAGGTCGACGGCCAGGACCACGTCCTGCACATGATCGACACGCCCGGCCACGTGGACTTCACCTACGAGGTCTCCCGAGCCCTGGAGGCGTGCGAAGGCGCGGTCCTGCTGGTCGACGCGGCGCAGGGGATCGAGGCCCAGACGCTGGCCAACCTGTACCTGGCGCTGGAGAACAACCTCCAGATCATCCCGGTGCTCAACAAGATCGACCTGCCCTCGGCCGACCCCGACAAGTACGCGGGTGAGCTGGCCCACATCATCGGCTGTGAGCCCGAGGACGTGCTGCGGGTCTCGGCCAAGACCGGCCTGGGCGTCGGCGAGCTGCTGGACGAGGTCGTGAAGCAGGTCCCGGCGCCGCAGGGCGACGCCGACGCGCCGGCCCGCGCGATGATCTTCGACTCGGTCTACGACACCTACCGCGGCGTCGTCACCTACATCCGCGTGGTCGACGGCAAGATCACCCCGCGCGAGCGGATCCGGATGATGTCGACCGGCGCCACGCACGAGCTCCTCGAGGTCGGGATCATCTCGCCGGAGCCGAAGCCGAGCAAGGGCCTCGGCGTCGGCGAGGTCGGCTACCTGATCACCGGGGTGAAGGACGTCCGGCAGTCGAAGGTCGGCGACACCGTGACGTCCGAGCGCCACGGCGCCAAGGAGGCGCTGGCGGGCTACCGCGAGCCGAAGCCGATGGTCTACTCCGGGCTGTACCCGGTGGACGGTTCTGACTACCCCGAGCTGCGCGAGGCGCTGGACAAGCTCCAGCTCAACGACGCCGCGCTCGACTACGAGCCGGAGACGTCGGTGGCGCTGGGCTTCGGCTTCCGCTGCGGCTTCCTCGGCCTGCTGCACCTGGAGATCACCCGCGACCGGCTCGAGCGCGAGTTCGGGCTCGACCTGATCTCGACGGCGCCGAACGTCATCTACCGCGTGGTGCTCGAAGACCGCAGCGAGGTCGTCGTGACGAACCCGTCCGACTGGCCGACCGGGCTGAAGATCGCCGAAGTGCACGAGCCGGTGTCGAAGGTGAGCATCCTCGCGCCGTCGGAGTTCGTCGGCACGATCATGGAACTGTGCCAGACGAAGCGGGGCTCCCTGCTCGGCATGGACTACCTGTCCGAGGACCGCGTCGAGCTGCGCTACAACATTCCGCTGGCGGAAATCATCTTCGACTTCTTCGACACGCTGAAGTCGCGTACCCGCGGCTACGCGTCCCTCGATTACGAAGAAGCCGGCGACCAGATTTCGGATCTGGTCAAGGTGGACATCCTGCTGCAGGGCGAAACCGTGGACGCGTTCTCGGCGATCGTGCACAAGGACGCGGCCTACGGCTACGGCAACCGGATGGCGACGCGGCTGCGCGAGCTGATCCCGCGCCAGCAGTTCGAGGTCCCGATCCAGGCGGCGGTCGGTTCCCGGATCATCGCCCGCGAAACGATCCGCGCGATCCGCAAGGACGTTCTGGCCAAGTGCTACGGCGGTGACATCTCGCGGAAGCGGAAGCTGCTGGAGAAGCAGAAGGAAGGCAAGAAGCGGATGAAGACCGTCGGCCGGGTCGAAGTTCCGCAGGAAGCCTTCGTCGCCGCACTGTCCACCGAGGACTCCGGCAAGAAGAAGTAGGTGTCGCGCTGAAGTGACACTGACGCCGGTATTCACACTTCCGCGTGAATGCCGGCGCCGAACCGATGTTCGATGCGGGTTCTGTCGGTGCTGTCTGCTTTCCTCTGGTGCGAAGAGCGAAAGGAGGGCACCATGACTCTCATGACGGACTTCCAGTATCCGACCGGGTCGGGCCCCATGACGGTGGCCGATCTCGAGGAGATGCCGGATGACGGGCGAAGATACGAACTCATCGACGGGACGCTGGTGGTGACGCCGGCGCCCGGGTTCCGGCACCAGAAGATCGCCTACCGCCTCTACGGCGTGCTGGAGGATGCCTGCCCGCACGAGTTCGACGTTCTCGGGGCGCCCTTCGCGGTGCACCACGGCGACAGGACCGAACTCCAGCCGGACGTCCTGGTCGGCCGGGGCGAAGACTTCACCGAGAAGGACCTCCCGGCGTCGCCGGTGCTGGCCGTCGAGGTGCTGTCGCCGAGCACGGCGATCTACGACCTGAACCTGAAGAAGGCGGTGTACGAGCGGCTCGGGACCGGCAGCTACTGGGTGATCGACCCGGTCGACCCCACGCTGACGGTGTTCGAGCTGGACGCGGAGGGCAGCTACCAGCAGGTGGCCAAGGCGGCGGGCGACGAGGCGGTCGAGCTCGAGCGGCCGTTCCGGGTGCGGATCGTGCCACGCGAGCTGCTGGGCCGGCTCGGCTGAGCCCGGTGCCGGTCAGTCCCGCCGGAAGCGAGTGCCGAGGCGCTGGGCGTCCAGCTGCCGGTGGCGCAGTTCCTTCCGGAGCCGGTCGAGCACCGCGTCGAACAGGGCCGGCGCGAGGATCGCCGTCTGCTCGAACTGCCGCCGCTCGGGTGGCGCCGTCGGGAGCTTGCCGCGTGGCGCGTAGCGCTGCACCGAGCTCTCGACGCCCCCACCGGTGACCAGGTCGACCCAGAGGGCGTCGCGCAGGTAGCCGTCGCCGAAGCGAGCCGAACGGCGAACGGTCACTTCCGCGATCTCCGGCCAGGGGACCAGCCGCGTGCTGAGCGTGCCCGCGGGCAGGCGGAGGCCCTCGTCACTGATGGTGAGGTCACGCAGGCCCTCGAAGCCGCGCTTGAGGTCGCGCGCGCGGGAGACGCGGTAGGCCAGGACGGCGGCGAGCACGGTCACCGCGTAGGCGCCGCCGATCAGCCACGGCGAGAGGCCGCGCACCAGCCCGGTGGCGAGCGCCGCCCCGAACCCGGCGTCGGCGACGACGAGCAAGCCGACGAGGACCTTGACCGGCGTGGTGACGCGGGGCGGTGACTCGGACAACGGGACGACTCCTGGGGCCGGAGGGGTCAGGGATTGCCGATTATCCGGTCCGCCCGGATGAACACCGCGACCCGCCGCTCTTCGGCCATCACACGGTCGTACTCGGCCCAGTCGTCGTGGGTCCCGGTGGCGGCGATGAAGACGTCCCGCAGCAGCTGCGGCAGGCCGGCGGGGTCGAACGCGGGGTCGGGATCGTCCGGCCCGATGAGGTGGGTGGCACCGGTGACGGAGAGCCAGTTCCAGCCGCGCCGGAAGGTGAGGGTGGCGTGCCCGGCCCGCCGCAGAAGGGCAAGCTTGTGCGCCTTCCCGACGGCGACGTAGGCCACCCCGGGGGCACCGGTCACCGGATCGCCGAAGACACCGGCGTTGACGACGGAGGCGTGCACGGTCCCGTCGGCCTGCGTGGTGGCGACGGTGGCGAGGCCGTGCTCCTGCAGCGACAGCGTGCGAACCTGCTCCAGATCAGCGGTCATGGTCCCAACCTAGCCCGCGAGCCGGGCACAACGCCCCGGCTTCATCCCGCGAAGTACGGCGACAACCGCCCGCACAGGGCGGCGACGTCCCCGCGCGGAGCCCCGGCCCAGTCGACGTCCATCCACCCGAGCCCGGCGGGCGTACCCCGGTGCCGCACGAAGACGTGCTGGTGGAAGTGAGCCCGAGCCAGCCCCCGCCCGGCGATGGCCGAGTGCACGGACTCCGGATCGAGTTCGGCCCGCAACGCCCGGGCGGCCACCCAGGCGGCCCGGGCCACGCCGGTCGCCTCGGCTTCGGTGAGGCCGTCGAGGTGGGCAACGTGCCGTCGGGTCTCGACGAAGAGGTACCCGGGGAACGAGCCGGCCCGATGACTGACGACGACGAGCTCATCGGCCCAGACGACCGGCCCCACCAGCGGCCCGTCACCGCGGTGCTTGGCACAGACCGGGCACGACATGACCGAAGGGTAACCGGCACCCCGTCGGCTTGTCGTACCGAGAAGCGCCGGGCCCACCCCGTGGGCCCGGCCGCTCGGCTCAGCAGGTGCCGTTGTCGGTCCAGACTCCCCACTGGCCCGTCGTTCCCGGCTCCTCGCCCTGTGTCCACCACTTAGCCGTCCACTTGTGGCCGTTGTGGGACACCACGTTCCCGCCCGTGTACACCTGGCTCGCGCTCCACTCCGGATCCGCGCACGTGCCCGGGTTCGTCGTTCCGCCCGTGTCCCACGCCACCTGGGACGACCGGTAGAAGTTGATGCCCTGCGCCACCCAGCGCGGGGCCTGCGCGCCCAGCCGCGTTCGGAAGGCCGTCCAGTCGTGCGTCGACCACGGGGACCAGCCCAGCTCCGCGTACGCCGCCAAGCGGGGGAAGGCCAGGTAGTCGATGTCCGACGGCGTCACCACCGTTTCCGTCCACAGTGGCGATTCCACCCCGCGGACCGCCGACTCGCCGACGCCCGACAAGTACGCTCCCGGGTTCCAGTTGTACGCGTCCTGGACCTCGATGTAGCCCGCCCACGACAAGCCGATCGGGGTCGAGCTGTTGTACTTCATGTCCAGGTACGCCTTGTTCGCCGGTGACAGGATCACCTTGCTGCCGCGGGAAACCGCCGCCGAGACGCCCGCGTCCGACGTCGATGTCCCCCAGAACTGCGGGCTCGCCGATGCCGGCAGCACGGCCTTCGCGATGTCGTGCCAGCCCACCACCGACTTGCCCGTCGCCGCCACCAGGGGGAGGACCTTGCCGACGAACGTCAGGTAGTCGGCCGAAGAGGTGGACGACGCCTCGTCGCCGCCGATGTGGAGGTACGGGCCCGGGGTCAGGGCCGCCAGCTCGCGCAGGACGTCCGCGACGAACGTGTACGTGATGTCCTTAGAGATGCACAGCGAGCTGTAGCCGACCGCCGTGTCCGTGCGCAGCGCCGGCGCCACCCCGTTGCAGTTCAGCTCCGCGTACGACGCCAGGGCCGCGTTCACGTGCCCCGGCATGTCGATCTCCGGGATGATCGTGATGTGGCGCGACGCCGCGTAGTTGACGATGTCCGTGTACTGCGCCTTCGTGTAGTAGCCGCCCGCGCCGCCGCCGACCTGGGTGCTGCCGCCGTACGTCGTCAGGCGGGGCCAGCTGTCGATCTGGATGCGCCAGCCCTGGTCGTCGGCCAGGTGCAGGTGGAGGTGGTTGATCTTGTACTGGGCCAGCTGGTCGAGGTACCTCTTGACCGTCGACACCGGGTGGAAGTGGCGGGCGACGTCGAGCATCGCGCCGCGGTAGCCGAACCGCGGGTAGTCGAGGATCGTCGCACCCGGGATACTCCACGGCCCGGGCTGCGCCGAGGCGCTTTCGACGCGGCCCGGCAGCAGCTGCCGGAGCGTCTGGACGCCCGCGAACAGCCCGTCCGCGGTCGTGGCCCGCACGGTGACCGACGACGCCGTCGACACCAGCTGGTAGCCCTGCGCACCGACGGACGCCGGTGCGCCGCTCAACAGCAGCGCGATGCTGCCGGACGGCACGGACGCGGGCGCGTCGGACACCGGCAGCGCGAAGCCGGTCGACGGCCGCAGCACGCCCGCCAGGTAGTCGCCGACCTGGCGCGCGGGTGCCGAACCGGCTTCGGTGACGATCGAAGTGGTCGAGACCAGCGGGAACGTGACGCCGGCCGCCGGGGTCACCGAGACCGGCACCGGCACGATCGACTGCAGCGCCGGCGTGGCCGCCGCGGCCGGTGTGAGCTGGGTACTGGCGCCGATCAGGGCCAGCACGGCGAGTGCGCGGCCGAACCGCCGCGCCAACGGGTGCTTCACCGGGGGACCTCCAGGCAGAAGGGCGCGACCTCGCCGTCGCACCTGCCCGGATCGTCGCACTTCTCGTCACGATGGTCTAGACCAGTTTGGGTGGTTAAGCTCCGCTCGTGACACGGGACTTCGCGCCGGGGTCGCCGTTCGCGCTGCTGTCCGGCGCCGAGACGGCCGTCTGGTACGCCTACATGAAGGTGCACCTGCGGCTGGAGTACGAGCTGAACCGGCAGCTGCGCGCCGACAGCGGGATCTCGCTCGCCGACTACCACGTGCTGGTCGCGCTGACGAGCGAGCCCGGCGGCCGGATGCGGGTCACCGACCTGGCGATCCGCATCGGCTGGGAGCGCAGCCGGCTGTCGCACCACCTGAAGCGGATGCGGGCGCGCGAGCTGGTCGAGACCGGAACGGCCGCCGACGACCGCCGGGTGACCGAGGTCGTGCTGTCGGAAACCGGCTGGGAGACGCTGCGGCGGGCCGCGCCGGACCACGTCGGCTTCGTGCGCGAAGCGTTCCTGGATGCCCTCGGAGCCGACGAGCAGGCGCAGCTGACGACGCTGCTGGACCGGGTGTACGACACGCTCGTCGAGCACGGCAGCCTGCCCCGGCCGAACGACCACCCCTGACAGTTACGTGACATGTCACGTAATATGGGCGCGGACTCGAGGAGGACGCGAATGGCGACGGTGGCCGAGCTGATGGAAGCCAACCTGCTCAAGGTGTTCAACGAGCGCGACGACGAGCGGCGGGGGAAGGCGATCGCCGAGACCTACGCGGCCGACGTCGAGTTCGCCGACCCGGAAGGGGTCACGACCGGCCACGAGGAGCTGAACGCCAAGGCGAAGGGCCTGCTGGAGCAGTCCCCGGGCTTCGTGTTCGCGCCGGACGGCCCGGTGCTGGTCAACCACGACCTGGGCCACCTCGCGTGGCGGCTCGGCCCGGAAGGCGAACCGCCGGTCGTGCGGGGCATCGACATCGCGCTGGTCCAGGACGGGCTGATCACCAAGCTCTACACGATGTTGCTGCCCGTCTGAGTACTACGCTCGGTGGCATGTTCGACGAGCTGACGTTCCCGGTCGTCGCCGCGCCGATGGCGGGCGGTCCCACCACCCCGGAGCTGGTCGCCGCGGTGACCGAGGCCGGCGGCTACGGCTTCCTCGGAGCCGGCATGCTCACCCCCGCGGCGCTGGCGGCCCAGATCGACCGCACGCGGGAGCTGACCGAGGGCGCGTTCGGCGTCAACCTCTTCGTCCCGCAGCCCGACACCGGCGCCGACATCGGCGCGCACCGCGAGCGGCTCGAAGAGTTCGCCCGCGAGTACGACGTCGAGCTCGGCGAGCCGAAGTGGGACGACGACGCCTACCCCGCGAAGCTGGACGTCGTGCTCGAGAAGCGCGTCCCCGTGGTCTCGTTCACCTTCGGCCCGCCCACGCCGTCGGACGTGCTGCGCCTGAAGGAGGCCGGGAGCACGGTCGTCATCACCGTGACCACGCCCGAAGCGGCCTTCCGGGCCGCCGACCTCGGCGCCGACGCGCTCGTCGTCCAGGGCTTCGAAGCCGGCGGGCACCGGAGCCTGTTCACCGACGACCCGCACCTGCCCGGCGGTGGCGCCGAATACGGCGTGCTCGCGCTGCTGAGGCTGGTCGCCGCGCGGGTCGACCTCCCGCTGATCGCCGCCGGCGGGCTGGTGCACGGCGCCGACGTCGCGGCCGTACTCGCCGCCGGAGCCGTCGCCGCCCAGCTGGGGACGGTTTTCCTGCGCGCGGACGAAGCCGGGACGTCCGAGGCGCACCGCAAGGCCCTCGCCCTCGCCGAGCGCGAGACGGCCTTCACCCGCGCGTTCAGCGGCCGCCCGGCGCGCGGGCTGGTCAACAAGTTCATGGACGCCCTGTCCGAAGGCGCGCCGGCCGCGTACCCGCAGCTCAACAACCTGGCCGGCCCGGTGCGCAAGGCGTCCGCGAAGGCGGGCGACCCCGAAGCGATCTCGCTGTGGGCGGGCCAGACCTACCCGCTCGCGTACGACGCCTCGGCCGCCGTGATCATCGAGCGGCTGAAGGTCGAGGCGCGCGAAGCCGCCGCACGCCTCGACCGGATCCGCTAGCGGTTCAGGACCGAGTGCCGCTTGCTGTACAGGAAGTAGATGATCAGGCCGATGACGAACCAGACGGCGAACCGCAGCCAGGTCGCCGGCTGCAGGAACGTGATCAGCCAGATCGAGAACACGACGCCGATCGCGGGCACCACCGGCATGCCCGGCGTCTTGAACGTCCGAGGCAGGTCCGGCTGCTTGTAGCGCAGCACGATCACCGCGACGCAGACGACGACGAACGCGAGCAGGATGCCGATGTTCGTCAGCTCGGCCGCCTCGCCGATGGGCAGCACGCCGGCGATGATCGCGGACGCGCCGCCGAGGATCCACGTCATCCGGCTCGGCACCTGGCGCTTCTCGTTGGTCTTGCCGAGCCACGGCGGCAGCAGGCCGTCGCGGCTCATCGAGTAGCCGACGCGGGTGGCGCCCATCAGGAACGTGAACAGCACGGTCAGGATGCCGACGATCGCGCCGATCGCGATCACCGTGGCCAGCCCGTCGAGGCCGACCGACTTGAACGCCGTCGAGAAGCCGCTCTTCGGGTCGATTTCGGTGTACTTCTGCATGCCCGTCAGCACCAGGCAGGCCAGCACGTAGAGCACCATCGAGATGGCCAGCGAGTACAGGATCGCCTTCGGCATGTGCCGCTGCGCGTCCTTCGACTCCTCGGCCGCGGTCGACATCGCGTCGTAGCCGAAGACGGCGAAGAACACCGTCGCGGCGCCGGTCACCGCGCCGCCGAAGCCCGCGGGCGCGAACGGCGTGTAGTTGCCGGTCTTGACGTAGAAGAAGCCGACCAGGATGACCACCAGCACGATCAGGACCTTGATCCCGACCATCGCCGTCTCGAACCGGGCGGCGCTGCGGATACCGCGGTTGAGCAGGAACGCGATCAGCAGGCACAGCAACGCGGCGAACAGGTCGACCTTGTGGCCGGGTCCGGTGCCGGGCGCGCCCAGCATCCACGCGGGCAGGTCGAGGCCGAGCTGCCCGAGCAGGAAGTTGAAGTAGCCCGAGATGCCGATCGCGACGACGGACACGATCGCGGTGTACTCCAGCAGCAGGTCCCAGCCGATGAACCAGCCGACGATCTCGCCGAGCACCGCGTAGCCGTAGGTGTACGCCGAGCCGGCCTTCGGGATGAGGCCGGCGAACTCGGCGTAGGAGAACGCCGCCGCCGCGCTGGCGACACCGGCGATGAGGAACGAGATCAGCACGGCCGGGCCGACCCCCGGGATGCCCGCCGCGTCGTCGCCGTGCGCGACGCTGCCGGCGAGGGCGAAGATCCCGGCGCCGATGATGCCGCCGATGCCGATGGCGGTCAGCTGCCACAGCCCCAGGGTGCGTTGCAGCCCGCCGCTTTCCGTCGTGTCCTGGATCTGGTCGATCGGCTTGCGCCGGAAGATGCCGGAGCTCGAGCCCAGGCCTTCTGGAGCGGACATCGTCGTCTCCCGAACGGTCGGTGGACGGCCCGGATCACGGGCCCTCGCCGGAACCTACCGCCAACTCCACGGGCCTACAGCCTGAGCGCGTCAGCCCGCCGCGGTGTCCTCGCCGACCGCCTTCGGGGCCGTCGCGGCGGCCCGCTTGGCCTGGGTGGTCCGGACCGCGCTCGCCGCGAAATAGGTGAGCAGCTCCGCGACCTCCACCGGGTCGTCCAGCTGCGGGCAGTGCCCCCAGTCCTCGCGGACCAGGAGCCTGCTGTGCGGCACCAGCGTGTGCAGCTGGCGCCCGGACGCCGCGGTGACGAGCTTGTCCTTGCCGCACGCGACGACCAGCAGCGGGACTTCGACCGAATCGAGACGATAGGCGTCGGCGAGCTCCGCGACCAGCTGCCGGGCTTCTTCCAGCCGGCTCTTGGTCGCGCGGTAGTCCGGGAAGAGCGCGGTGAAGCGCTGCACCTGGGTCGCGTCGGCCGCGCCCGAATCGGCGTACAGCAGCCGCGGGACGACCTGCTCGGCGACCTTGCGCACCAGGAAGCCCGGCACGGGAACGGGCAGGGACGAGTACAGCCGCAGCGGCAGCGGATAGCGCGCCACCGCCCGGATCAGCCACGAATCGACGAAGCCCGGCGCGGCGATCGACACGACGCCGGAGATCGGCAGCCTGCTGTTCTGCGCCGCGCGCAGGCTCATGGTGCCGCCGAGGGAGTTCCCGGCCAGCACGACCGAACCGAGGACGGCCTGCTCGCGGACGACGGCCGTGGCGAACGCGTCGAGCTGCGGCAGCATCGGGCCGGGCCGCAGCGGCTGGGCGTCGCCGAACCCGGGCAGATCGACCGCGACCGCCGGGATCCCGGCGGCCGCGAGCTGTTCCAGGGCGGGGCGCCAGGTGTCGGCGCTGTCGCAGTAGCCGTGCAGGAGCACCAGGCGCGGGGCGGTGGGCCGGACGTGCGGGGCGGTGGCCCGGCGACGCAGCGAGCGGCGCGGAACCTCCGGCTCGGGGCCGGTGTCGCCGACCTCGAGCACCCGGGTGCGGACGCCGGCGTAGCGCCGGAAGGAGACCCGGATCGGGTCGTCGTCACTGGGCCGGCCGCCCGGTTCAGCCGGCGCGGGCCGCTTCGTTGCGGTCATGACCACAGATTACCTGGCCGGGCTTGGGTTTTGGTGGAATTTCGGTGCTAACGACCAGGTCTCGAAGTGAATACGTCGAATAATCACCAGCTGCCGAAAAGTGTTCCACGCTGGGCGGATCCGGCGATCCGCCCAGCTCACGGCCGGTCTAGCGGGTGAAGACGATCTTGCCGGCGGTGTCCCCTTCGAGCATCGCCTGGAACCCCTTGGGTGCCTCGGAAAATGTAAGTTCCGCGCCGATCTGCGGCCGGACGCCGGTCAGATCGAGGTAGGCGAGCAGGTCCGCGAGCTCGTCGCGGGTGCCCATGGTCGAGCCGGCGACGCGCAGCTGGAGGAAGAAGACGCGCTGCAGCTCGGCGTGCGCGTCCGGGCCGCTGGTCGAGCCCGAGACCACGATGATGCCGCCGGGCTTGAGTGATTTGACCGAGTGTGACCAGGTCGCCTTGCCGACGGTCTCGAAGACGGCGTCGACGCGCTCGGGCAGCCGGGCGCCGGATTCGAACGCCTGGTGGGCGCCGAGGCCGGTGGCGAGGGCGCGCTTCTCCTCGGTGCGGCCGGTGACCCAGACCCGGAACCCGGCCGCGCGGCCGAGCTGGACCAGCGCCGTCGAGACGCCGCCGGAGGCGCCCTGGACGAGCATCGTCTGGCCCGGCCGCAGCCCGGACTTCACGAAGAGCATCCGGTAGGCGGTCAGCCAGGCCGTGCCCATCGTGGCGGCTTCGGCGTAGCTGAGCGCCGCAGGCTTCGGGACGACGTTGCGGGCCGGCACGACGACCTGGTCGGCGAAGGTGCCCTGGTGCTTCTCGGTGAGCAGGGTGCGCTTCGGGTCCAGGGTGTCGTCGCCCTGCCAGCCCGGCGCGTTGATCACCGAGTGGATGACGACCTCGGTGCCGTCGTCGAGGGTGCCGGCGCCGTCGCAGCCGAGGATCATCGGGAACTGCTCCGGCTTGATGCCGACGCCGCGCAGGGTCCAGAGGTCGTGCATGTTGAGGCTGGCCGCCTTGACGTGCACGCGGACCCAGCCGTCCGGCACTTCGGGTTCGGGGCGCTCGCCCACGACGAGCGAGTCCAGGGGGCTGTCGGCGTTGGGTTCCTGCGCGTACACGGCGAACATGTCCTGCAACGTACCTCCCCTGCGGCGCGCGGGCAGCAGGGCGCGCGTAGGCTCACACCGTGTTCAACGGGCTTGCCGACTGGTGGGACGGGGTCGAGCTGTGGCTCGCCCAGGCCTGGTTCCCGGTGCAGTTCGTGCTGGTCATGGTGGTCGTCGTGCCGCTGTGCCTGGCCGCCGCGTGGGTGCTCGACAAGGTCGTCGGGCTGTTCGCCCACCGGCTCGCTCCGGGGCGTGACGACGACTCCGACGGGTCGGCATAGGCTCGCGCACCATGTTCAACCGAAGGCGGATCACCGCCGCGCTGATCGGGCTCCTCGTGCTGGTGCTGGGGGGCTGGCTGGTCAAGGACAACCTCGGCGGCTCGTCGTCGCCGAGCACCGCGCCGGGCACCTCGGCGAGCGCCCCCGCGAAGAGCGGCACGCCCGCCAAGGGCAGTGCCGCCGTGCCGGGCGCGGACTCCGGGCTGCCGGTGAAGGCGCTTTCCGCGTTGCCGCCGCAGGCCACGGAGACGTGGAAGCTGATCGAGGCGGGCGGCCCGTACCCCTACCCGCGCAACGACGACGTCGTCTTCGAGAACCGGGAGAAGCGGTTGCCCGGCAAGAAGTCCGGCTACTACCACGAGTACACGGTGAAGACGCCGGGCAGTTCCGACCGCGGTGCCCGGCGGCTGATCACCGGGCAGGCGCACGAGCTGTACTACACCGGCGACCACTACGCGTCGTTCGTCGTCGTGGACCCGGCCCGATGAGCGCCGGCGAGCAGGCGAAGGCCGCGGCGGAAGAGGCGTTCGCCCGGGGCGCGTACCCGCACCTGGTGAACTCGCGGCCGACCGTCGACAAGGCCAGCACGCTCACCGCGTTCGCCGAAGCACTGTCCTTTCCGGACTACTTCGGCCACAACCTCGACGCGCTCTACGACTGCCTGACCGACCTGTCGTGGCTGCCGCCGGGGGAGCACGTGCTGATCTGGCCGGGCTCGGACGCGTTGCGCAAGGCCGAACCCAAGACCTACCTGGCCATCCGCAGCGTCCTGTCGGACGCCCAGCGCGCGCTCGGCCCGAGCGGCCGCAGCGCCGGTTCGTGGCGGCTCACGGTGGTGCTGCCGGACGCCTGAGCGGCGTCCGGCCCGCGTTCCGGCTCAGTGAGGCTTATTCAGCCGTCGGCCGCCGCATGACTATGCACTGACGTGGCAGTGTGTGGGCGGGGCGCGGCGGCCTAACCAGAATAAGCCTCAGTCCTGCGGGACCCAGTTCGGCTTGCGCTTCTGGGCGAAGGCCAGGATGCCCTCCTGGCCTTCCTCGCCGGCGAAGAACTTCGCCGACAGGGCGAGCATCTCCTCGAAGCCGTCCGACGGCGTCGCCGGGCGGGGGCGGCTCAGCAGCGCCTTCGTCTCGGCCAGCGCCTTCGGGCCGCCCGCCGCGAGCGCCTTGACGTACCGGGCGACCTCGCCGTCGAGGTCTTCGGACGCCGAGTTCAGCAGGCCGATCTCGACGGCGCGGCGGGCGTCGAAGGTGTCGCCGGTCAGGAACAGTTCGTGGGCCGCCCGCGGGTTGAGGCGCGGGAGGACCGTCAGCGAGATGATCGCCGGCACCACGCCGATGCGGACTTCGGAGAAGGCGAACGTCGCTTCCGGGACCGCCACGGCGATGTCGCACGCCGCCACCATGCCGATGCCACCGGCGCGGGCCGGGCCGGCCAGGCGGGCGACCACCGGCTTCGGGCTGGTCCACAGCTGGTCGAGGATCTTCGGGAACTCGTTCACGCCCTGGTCGCCCGCGCCGGCACCGCGGGCCTCCTTCAGGTCCATCCCCGCGCAGAACACCGGCCCGGTGTGGGTCAGCACGATGACGCGCACGGCGTCGTCGGCGGCCGCCTTCGTGAGCGAAGCCGAGAGTTCGCGGCGCAACTGGGCCGAGAGCGCGTTGCGGTTGTGCGGGGAGTCCAGGGTGATCGTGGCGGTGCCGCCCACCACGTCGTAGTGCACCAGTTCGTCAGCCATGCCGACACCCTTGCACATCCGCTCCACGCGGCCGGTGTTACGCGGGGCACAGCCAATCGGCCTCACCCTGCCGGGCGGTGGCGGCCGGGGAGAAGTGCTGCTTCAGCGTGAACGCCTCGGGCGTCGGGCCGTGGACGCGCAGGTGCTTGATCTTCGCTTCGGCGTCCGCGGTCGTCGGCCGGTACCCGGCAGGTACCCACCACAGCGCGGTCATCACGTCCTGGACGCGGTGGAACCACTCGCGGCGGCGCTTGAGGATCGCCAGGTGCTCGCCGGAGAACACGAAGTCCGCCAGCGCTTCCACCGACGTCCACACGGACATGTTGACCAGGATCCCGGACGTGCCGCGCACGTCCCACTCGAAGGCGCGGATCGACGTCGCGTCACCGTCCTCGGTCTGCAGCCGCCAGACGAAGCCCGGCGCGCGGTCGGCGAGCGCGTTGACCGGCTCCAGGGCGTCGACGAAGTCGCGGAAGGACTCGTCGTCGAGCGGTGCCTTCATCCGGCTGATGTTGACCTGGGCGAGTTCGAAGTTCCCCATGCGGTCACCCTACGGGCGGAAGGCCCGCCCGCAGGGTGATTTCCGCTCAGCCGATGGTCGTCGTGGTGAAGACCGGGCTCGGGTTGGGGAAGCAGGCCGTCGGCGCGGTGAGGTCGCCGATGATCGTGCTCGCCACCGCCTTGAACGTCAGGCCCGGATCGCTGTAGCTCGTTCCGCCGAGCTTGGTCTGGATGGTGCCGGACTGACCCGCGGTCAGGTGGGCGGTGACGGTGGGCAGTTCGAACGTGGCACCACCGGCGATCGGCCCGGGAAAGCTCAAGGTCGCGACGCGGTTCGCGACGGTGATGACCGGTGGCGTCGAGCCGAGGCCGGAGCCGCCGGAAAGCGTCGCGCCGACGTACGACGAGTTCGCCGGGATCGGGATCTTGAGCGCGAAGGTGTTGATGTTCTTGACCTTGTTCCCGCTCACCGTGCCGGGCACGGTGTTCGGAGCCGGATCGATGACGACGTCGAACGCGGCCCCGGGCGCGACGGTGGCCGGCGCGGTGACGGTGGCGTCCTGGTTCAACGCCACCTTCTGCGGGCCGATGATCGGGGCGTTGGCCTGGCAGTCGAAGGTGACGCTGGTGGCCGCCGACGCCGGGGCGGCGAGGGCGAGGGGGAGAACCGCGGCCGCGGTCAGAGCGGCCAGCCGGGAGAAGTGAAGAGCTTTCATCTGTGTCCACCTACCTGCGGTTTCACGAGGGGAGGGAAGAAAGCTGCGCAGCCGTTCCGATTGTTACCGGCAAGTTAAATAGTGTGTCAAGGATTGACCGTTCCCATGCACCCGCGGTAACAGAAATGTGAGTAACTCTCGCCTTTCGGCGGTGTCACGCGTACTGGCGGAGCAATCCGCTCACCGCGGACGCGTACCGGCCGACCACGACGTCCGCGACGCGCGGATCGTCGGCCAGCGGCTCCGCGATGAACGCGCCCGGGTCGGCTTCGCGGGCCAGCCGGGCGATCCGGTCCGGGAGCAGCCCCGGCGCCAAGAACCACGACGCCACCACGAGGTGCCGCACGCCCCGCGACCGCAGCGAAGCCGCCGCCGCCGGGATGTCCGGCTGGGTCGCCGACGCGAACGCCTCGCTGACCGGCAGCCCCAGCCGCTCCTCCCAGCGGGAAGCCAGCGCACCGACCACGGCGTTGGCGGACGCGTTCGACGAGCCGACCGCGCTGACGAGCACGCCCGTGCCCCCGCGGCGAGGCGCCGCGGCCAGCCGGTCGAGGGCGACGGCTTCCAGGGCCGGGTCGGCGCCGAGCACGTCGGAGGTCCGCACGGCGAAACCCGGGCAGTCCGAGACGACCGACTCGATCAGCGCCGGCAGGTCGACCCTGGCGTGGAACGCGCTGCCCAGCAGCAGCGGCACCACGATCGCCGTCCGGTGGCCGGACTCGTAGAGCCCCCGCAGCACGTCCGTGACGAGCGGCGCCGAGAGGTCCAAAAAGGACTCGTACACCGGTACGCCCGGCGCCTGGGCGCGCACGACGTCGACGAGTGCCCGCACGGTCTCGGCCGAGCGGGGATCACGACTGCCGTGCGCGACGGCGACCAGGGGCGGCGTCACGAGAAGCGCTCACCCACCAGCCCGGCGGCGAGGGTGTCGCCGTCCTTCGGGTCGATCACCAGGAACGCGCCGGTGCGCGGGCTGACGCCGTAGTCGTCGACGCCCAGCTCCTCGGCCAGCCGCAGCGTGACGCGGCCGATGTCGTTGAGCTCCAGCGACTCCGGCGAATCCACACTGGACAGCGTCTGCTCGTCGAACCGCGCGTGCAGCTCGTCCAGCAGCGCCTGCACCGTGCGGGTGCCGTGCTTGACCAGCAGGCGCGCGCCCGGCTTCAGCGGCTTGGACGACAGCCAGCACAGCGTGGCGGTGATCTCGTCGGTGACGCGCGGCGGCGCGTCCGCGGCGGCGATCAGGTCGCCCCGGGAGATGTCGATGTCGTCGGTGAGCAGCAGCGTCACCGACGTTCCCGCGCCGGCTTCGGCCAGCGGCCCGTCCGCGGTGTCGATGCGCTCGACGCGGCTGCGGATGCCCTGGGGCAGGACGACGATCTCGTCGCCCGGGCGGACCGTGCCGGCGGCGATCTGCCCCGCGTAGCCGCGGTAGTCCAGGTACTCGGGCGTGCGCGGGCGGATGACGTACTGCACCGGGAACCGCAGCGCCGAGTCGTGGGGATCGGGCGCGACCGGGACGTCCTCCAGGTGCTCCAGCAGGCTCGGCCCGGTGTACCAGGGCGTCCGCTCCGAGCGCGTCGCGACGTTGTCGCCCTCCAGCGCGGACACCGGGACGGCGAGCACCGAACCGCGGGCGTAACCCAGGGAGTGGGCGTGCTCGGCGAACTCCTCGGCGATCACCGTGAACGTCGCCTCGTCGTAGCCGACCAGGTCGATCTTGTTCACCGCCAGCACCAGCTGCGGCACGCCGAGCAGGGCCAGCACCGCCGCGTGCCGCCGGGTCTGCTCGATCACGCCCTTGCGCGCGTCGACCAGCAGCACGGCCAGCTGCGCGGTGGACGCGCCGGTCACCGTGTTGCGCGTGTACTGCACGTGCCCCGGCGTGTCGGCCAGCACGAACGACCGCTTCGGCGTGGCGAAGTACCGGTAGGCGACGTCGATGGTGATGCCCTGCTCGCGCTCCGAGCGCAGGCCGTCGACGAGCAGCGAAAGGTCCGGTGTGGACAGTCCCTTGTCGACGGACGCGCGGGTGACGGCGTCGAGCTGGTCGGCGAGCACCGACTTCGTGTCGTACAGCAGCCGGCCGACCAGGGTGGACTTGCCGTCGTCGACGCTCCCGGCGGTGGCCAGGCGCAGCAGCGAACTCATCAGAAGTACCCCTCACGCTTGCGGTCTTCCATGGCCGCCTCGGACATCCGGTCGTCGGCGCGGGTCGCGCCGCGCTCGGTGAGCCGGGAAGCCGACACCTCGGCGATGACCTCTTCGACGGTGGCCGCGGTGGATTCGATCGCGCCAGTGCACGAGCCGTCGCCGACGGTCCGGTAGCGGACGGTCAGCTCCCGGACCTCTTCGCCGGGCCGCGGGCCGCCCCACGGGCCCTCGGCCAGCAGCATCCCGTCGCGCTCGTACACCTCGCGCTGGTGCGCGTAGTAGATCGACGGCAGCTCGACCTTCTCGCGGGCGATGTAGTTCCAGACGTCGGCCTCGGTCCAGTTGGACAATGGGAAGACGCGGACCTGCTCGCCCGGGCGGTGCCTGCCGTTGTAGAGGTTCCACAGCTCGGGCCGCTGCCGGCGCGGTTCCCACTGGCCGAAGGCGTTGCGGAGGCTGAAGATCCGCTCCTTGGCCCGGGCGCGTTCCTCGTCCCGGCGGCCGCCGCCGAAGACGGCGTCGAACTTGTTCTCGGCGATCGTGTCGAGCAGCGGCGTGGTCTGCAGCGGGTTGCGCATCCCGTCGGCGCGCTCCTCGAGACGCCCGTCGTCGATCCAGTCCTGCACCTTGGCGACGACCAGGCGCAGGCCGTGGCGCTCGACGACGCGGTCGCGGAACTCGATCACCTCGTCGAAGTTGTGCCCGGTGTCCACGTGCAGCAGCGGGAACGGCACCGGCGCCGGCCAGAACGCCTTGATCGCCAGGTGCAGCAGCAGCGTCGAGTCCTTGCCGCCGGAGAAGAGGATCACCGGGCGGTCGAACTCGCCCGCCACCTCCCGGAAGATGTGGATGGCCTCGGACTCCAAAGCCGACAGGTTGTCTTGTGCCGCATCGGTCGCGGGCTCCAAGGTCGTCATGCGTCCCTTCCTCAGCCGTGCAGTCCGCACTCGGTCTTGCTCTGCCCCGCCCACCGGCCGCTGCGCGGGTCCTGGCCCGGCTCCACGCGAGCCGTGCAGGGCGCGCAGCCGATCGAGAGGTAGCCGATCGACACCAGCGGGTTTTCGAGGATCCCGTGCTCGCGGATGTAGCCGTTGAACTCGTCGTCGGTCCACGCCGCGATCGGGTTGATCTTGACCAGGCCGTTGCGGTCGTCCCAGGTGACGATCGGGGTGTTCGCGCGGGTCGGGGCGTCCACCCGCCGGACGCCGGTGACCCACGCGGAGTAGTTCGCCAGCGTCTTGCGCAACGGCACCACCTTGCGCAGGTTGCAGCACAGTGTGGCGTCGCGGTCGTGCAGCTTGGGGCCGTGCTCGGCGTCCTGCTCGGCGACGCTCTGTTCGGCCTGGGCGTTCACGATGTGGACGTCCGGGTAGACCGTCTGGACGGCGTCGCGGGTGCCGATCGTCTCCGGGAAGTGGTAACCGGTCTCCAGGAACAGGACGTGCACGTCGGACTTGACCTTGGTGGCCAGGTCGATCAGCACGGCGTCCTGCATATTGGACGCGACGATGAAGTCGTCACCGAACGTGTCCACGGTCCAGCGCAGCGCCTCTTCCGCGGTGGCGTCGGCGAGCTCCTTCGAGGCGCGCTCGGCGAGAGTCTTGTAGTCGGCGGTCGCGGTCATCGGGAAACCTCCGGAAGGGACAGGCCAAGGAACTTGACCGAGAAAACCCGGCGACAACTGGAACACAGCCAGCCGCCGTTCTCTTCCGGCCGCAGATCCTCGTCACCGCAGTACGGGCAGTAGTACGGCGCTGCACGCTCATCAGAAGTCACTGCAGGGCGCTTTCGTCGGCGCGGGCGGCCCATTGCGCGAACCGTTCACCGTCTTCGCGCCCGGCGACGTAGTTGCGCACCACCCGCTCGACGTACCCGGTCAGCTCACCCGACGTCACCTTGTGGCCACGCAGCTTCCGGCCGAACCCGGCGTCGAGGCCGAGCCCGCCCCCGAGGTGCACCTGGAAGCCCTCGACCTGGTTCCCGTCGGCGTCGGTGACGATCTGGCCCTTGAGGCCGATGTCCGCGGTCTGGATCCGCGCGCAGGAGTTCGGGCAGCCGTTGAGGTGCACGGTGACCGGCGTGTCGAGGCCGTCCTGGATGTCGGCGAGGGACTTCTCGAGGTCCGCGACGAGCAGCTGCGCACGGGCCTTCGTCTCGACGATGGCGAGCTTGCAGAACTCCAGCCCGGTGCAGGCCATCACGCCGCGCCGCCACGGCGACGGCTTCGTCTCCAGCCCCAGCTCGGCCAGCTCGGCCGACAGCGTGGCGACCCGGGCCTCGGGGACGTCGAGCACGACGAGCTTCTGCTGCGGGGTGAGCCGCACCCGGCCGGAGCCGGCCCGCTCGGCGGCTTCGGCGACGGCGACGAGCGTGCCGCCGGACGAGCGGCCGGCGACCGGTGCGGCGCCGACGTAGAACTTGCCGTCGACCTGCGGGTGCACGCCGACGTGGTCGATCGGGACGGTCGGGTCCACCGGCGGCGGGCCGTCGATCAGCTCGCGCTTGAGGTACTCGTCCTGCAGCACCTGCCGGAACTTCTCCGCGCCCCAGTCCTTGACCAGGAACTTGATCCGGGCCCGCGAGCGCAGCCGCCGGTAGCCGTAGTCGCGGAAGATCGAGATGACGCCTTCCCAGACGTCCGGGACCTCGTCGCGGGGGACCCAGGCGCCGAGGCGCTGCCCGAGCATCGGGTTGGTGGACAGGCCGCCGCCGACCCAGACGTCGAAGCCGGGCCCGTGCTCGGGGTGGTCGACGCCGACGAAGGCGACGTCGTGGATCTCGTGGGCGACGTCGGGCTGGCCGGAGATCGCGGTCTTGAACTTGCGCGGCAGGTTGGCGAACTCGGGCTTGCCGATGTAGCGGCGCTTGATCTCGTCGATCGCCGGGGTGCCGTCGATCACCTCGGCCGCGGCGATGCCCGCGACCGGCGAACCGAGGATGACGCGCGGGCTGTCGCCGCAGGCTTCCATCGTGGTCATGCCGGCGTTCTCGAGCTTGGCCCAGATCGCCGGGACGTCCTCGATCCGGATCCAGTGGTACTGGATGTTCTGCCGGTCGGTGATGTCGGCGGTGTCGCGCGCGTACGCCTGCGAGATCTCGCCGAGCACGGTGAGCTGGGCGGTGGTCAGCGCGCCGCCGTCGATGCGGACCCGCAGCATGAAGTAGCGGTCGTCGAGCTCTTCGGGCTCCAGCGTGGCCGTGCGGCCGCCGTCGATCCCCGGCTTGCGCTGGGTGTAGAGGCCGAACCAGCGGAACCGCCCGCGCAGGTCACCCGGGTCGATCGCGTCGAAGCCGCGGTGGGCGTAGATGTTCTCGATGCGCGCCCGCACGTTGAGCGGGTGGTCGTCCTTCTTCGACCGCTCGTTCGGGTTCAGCGGCTCCCGGTAACCGAGCGCCCACTGCCCTTCGCCGCGCTTCTGCTTGGCGCGCGCGGGACGGGCTGGGGTCTGGGGCGTGGCCATGGCGGCGTCCTCCGAGAGGCTTTCGTGGCGGCGGAGGACCACCGGTTCACGGGTGTCCTCCGGCGCCGGCTGTCCAGAATTCGTGGCAGGTGGTGGCGGCGGGAGTCAGCGAACGGGTACGCAGAGGGCGCTGGCGACCCGCAGGAGGTCGACGTGGCGGCGCGCCACGAGGAGAACACCGGCATGAGTCACGACGTCAGCGTGCCACGCGTCCACAATGTGGTCCAGGCCTGCCCGCATGGTGGGAGGTTGGTCACTCACCTGCGAAAACCGTGTCAACCGCCTTGCGGAGCTCCGGACTGGGCGGCGGCCGACCTCCCCGCGTTGTAACAGGTGTTAACCCGATCAGCCCCTTGAGGCGACCCGGCGTGACCGGGTGGACAATTCGACCGTGCCCCAGCTGCGTCCCGACCCCGCCACACCGATCGATCCGGCGTTGCCGGAAAGCGCGCTGAAGGGGCTCGGCAGCAGAGCGTTCGGGGTGTACGTGCACGTCCCGTTCTGCGCCACCCGGTGCGGGTACTGCGACTTCAACACCTACACGGCGGGTGAGCTCGACACCGGTTCGTCGCCGCAGTCCTGGCTCGAAGGGCTGCGCCGCGAACTGGAACTCGCCGCGCGCGTGCTCGTCGTGCCGCCGGCCGCCGACACCGTGTTCGTCGGCGGCGGCACCCCGTCGCTGCTGGGCGCGGACGGGCTGCGGTCGGTCCTCGACGCCGTCCGCGACGTCTTCGGGCTGGCGCCCGGGGCCGAGGTCACGACGGAGTCGAACCCGGAGTCGACGTCGCCGGAGTTCTTCGCCGGGATCCGCGAAGCGGGCTACACGCGGGTGTCGCTGGGCATGCAGTCGGCTGCGTCGCACGTGCTGAAGATCCTCGATCGCGTGCACACGCCGGGGCGTCCGGGCCAGGCCGCCGCCGAAGCGCGCGCGGCCGGGTTCGAGCACGTGAACCTAGACGTGATCTACGGCACGCCGGGGGAGCGCGCCGACGATCTGCGCGCGACGCTCGACGCCGTGCTCGCCGCGGGCGTCGACCACGTCTCGGCGTACGCGCTGATCGTCGAGGAGGGCACGGCGCTGGCCCGCCGCGTCCGCCGTGGCGAGCTGCCGGCGCCGGACGACGACGTGCTCGCGGCGGACTACGAGATGATCGACGCCATGCTGTCCTCGGCGGGACTGCGCTGGTACGAGGTGTCGAACTGGGCGGCGTCCGACGCGGCCCGCTGCCGCCACAACCTCGGCTACTGGCGGGGCGACGACTGGTGGGGCGCCGGTCCGGGTGCGCACAGCCACGTCGGCGGCGTGCGCTGGTGGAACGTCAAGCACCCGGCCCGCTACGCCGCGCTGCTCGCCGACGGCGACTCGCCCGCCGCCGGGCGGGAGGTGCTCACCGACGACGACCAGCACCTCGAGCGGATCATGCTCGAACTGCGCGTCGCCGAGGGGCTGCCGCTCGACGTGCTCGACGAGCCGGGGCTGGCCGAGGCGCGCGCGGCCGCGGCCGAGGGGCTGCTCGATCCGTCCGCATTGGACTCGCGGGGCCGCGCGGTGCTCACCGACCGCGGCCGGCTGCTGGCCGACGGCGTGGTCCGCCGCCTCGCCGGGTAGGGATTAAAACCGGGGACCGGGTCGTTGCTTGTATTCAGCAACGACTTAGAGGAGGCCTCATGGCGCGCGCGATCAGGTTCGACGAATACGGCGACGTGGAGGTCCTCCGGGTCGAGGAGGTCCCCCGACCGGTCCCGGGACCGGGCCAGGTGCTCGTCGAGGTGCGGGCCGCCGGGATCAACCCGGGTGAAGCGGCCATCCGGCAGGGTTCCCTGCACGCCCGTTTCCCGGCGACGTTTCCTTCGGGGCAGGGCAGCGACTTCGCGGGGGTAGTCGCGTCGTTCGGTGAGGGCGTGGCGGACATCGCCGTCGGCGACGAGGTGATCGGGTTCGTCGACACGCGGTCGAGCCACGCCGACTTCGTCGTCGCGGAGGCCGGGAACCTCACGCCGCGGCCCGACGGCGTGCCGTGGGAGGTCGCCGGTTCGCTGTTCGTCGCCGGCACGACCGCGTACGCCGCGGTGGCCGCGGTCTGCCCGCGGGAGGGGGAGACCGTCGTCGTCTCGGGCGCCGCGGGCGGGGTCGGCTCGCTGGCCGTCCAGCTCGCCAAGCTGGCCGGGGCCACCGTGATCGGCCTGGCCGGCGAGGCGAACCACGAGTGGCTGCGCGGGCTCGGCGTCATCCCGGTTTCCTACGGCGAAGGCGTGTTGTCGCGGATCCGCGAAGCCGCGCCGTCGGGTGTGCACGCGTTCGTCGACACGTTCGGCTCCGGGTACGTCGAGCTGGCGCTGCACCTGGGCATCCACCCGGGCCGGATCGACACGATCATCGACTGGGCCGCGGCCGAGAAGTACAACGTCAAGACCGACGGCAACGCGGCCGGCGCGTCGGCCGACGTGCTGCGCGAGCTGGGTCTGCTGCTGGACAAGGGCTTGCTGGAGCTGCCGATCGCCCGGGTGTACCCGCTGGAGGAGGTCCGGGAGGCCTACCGCGAGCTCGAACGGCGGCACACGCGCGGCAAGATCGTGCTGCGGCCCTAGTTCCGCGCCAGGACTTTCAGGCCGGCGAGGTACGCCTCGAGCGCGAACTCGAGGCGTTCCCTCGCTGTCTCCGCGGAGAAGAACTCGCCGACCTGCAGCAGGTTGGGGAACGACTCCGCGGGCAGTGACTGCATGTACGCCACCATCTGCTTGCCGCGTTCGGTGGCTTCGGCTTGGTCGATCTCGCCCCAGGTCCAGCCGCTCGCTTCATACGCGTACGCCTTGGCGTAGAGCGCCAGCGCATCGCCCGCGTAGGTGGCCTGCTTGAGGGTCAGCCCGCCCGCGCGAAGCAGGGCGAGGGTCGCTTCGCCCAGCTTGAGCGTGTTGGGCGTGACCGGCACGGGGATGTCCCACGCAATGCGCGCGATGCCGCGGTGGGCGGCCATCACGTGGATTTGGTCGCGGACGAGCTGCTTGACCTGCTCGTCCCAGCGGGCCGGGTCCGGTTCGGGGACCGGGATGTCGGCCAGCACGGCGTCGAGCATCAGCTCCGCCAGCTCGTCCTTGTTCGAGACGTGCGCGTAGAGCGACGCCGGCCCGGTCTCCAGCTCCTGGGCGATCCGCCGCATGGTGACCGCGTCGAACCCCTCGTCGTCCAGGACGATCAGGGCCGCTCGGACGATCGAGGCCTGGGAAAGAGCGGGTTTCGCGGCGCGGCGGCGGGGAGCGCTGCGCCACGGCGGCGGGGGAACGGTCACCCGAACACTGTACTTGACGCGAACGACGTTCGAGAGTAGAACGGTGTTCGTAGGACGAACGTCGTTCGAGGGGGTTGTGATGACTGCGGTTGCTGAAGTGCGGGATGTGCTGGGCCGGCTTGCCGACGCGTGGAACGCCGGTGATGCCGCCGCGTACGGGCGGCTCTTCACCGAAGACGCGGACTACGTGACGTTCTTCGGGATGAACTTCCCGGGCCGGGAGGCGATCGAGAGCTCGCACCGGGCCTTGTTCGAGGGGCCGTTGCGGGGGTCCAAGCTCACCGGGTCGCTCGGTGGGTCGGCGAAGGTGCGGTTCGTCCGGCCGGACGTCGCGGTGGCGGTCGTCGGAGGTGGCTCTTCGCTGACCGGGGCGGAGGTTGCCGACGAAGGGCGCGCGTCGACCGTTTCCTTCGTGCTCGTCCGGGAGGAGGGTGAGTGGCTGATCACGGCGTTCCAGAACACGCGGGTTTCGGATCCACGCGGGTGAAAACGCTTGCGGAGGCGTCGGGGGTGGTCGCGCGGCCACCTGCCGAGGTGTTCGACCGGCTGCGGCGCAAGCTTGGCGGTGGTCATCCGATGCGGATGGAGGTCGACCGGGAGCGCGGGTTCGTCGCGGTGCAGGGCGGCTGGTGGTACCGGGGCGAATACCGCGTCACGGCCGACCCGCTGGGGGCGCGCGTCGAGCACCGGGTGGTCAACGCGGCGTCGTGGGGTCGGTGGGGTGTGCCGTTGGCGAACCGGTTTTTCGTCGGGTTTCGGAAGGAGGTGACCAGGGGGTTCGGGCTGCTGCTCGCGGAACTGGGGACGCCTGAGTAGCCGGGTGCCGATTTCGGCGCGTAGGCTGACTTAGGTAAGCCTTAGCGATGGTTGGAGTGGTCGATGGCTGAAGCACCCCGGCGTTCCGGGCGTCCCGCGGCGCGACTGCGGGTGCTGCGGACCGAGCGGCTGACCCCGCACATGATCCGGATCGTCGCGGGCGGCGAGGGGATCGCGCAGTTCACGCCGAACGAATTCACCGACGCCTACGTGAAGGTGCTGTTCAAGGTCCCCGGCGTCGAGTACCCGGAGCCGTTCGACGTCCAGGAGTGCCGGGCGACGATGCCGCGCGAGCACTGGCCGCGGCAGCGTTCCTACACGGTGCGCGCGTTCGACCCGGAGGCCGGCGAGCTGGTCCTCGACTTCGTCCACCACGGCGACGAGGGCATCGCGGGTCCGTGGGCGGCTTCGGCCCAGCCGGGTGACGAGCTGCTGGTGCTGGGCCCGGGCGGCGCGTACGCGCCGGGCGCCGAGGCGGACTGGCACCTGCTGGCGGGGGACGAAAGCGCGCTGCCGGCCATCGCGTCGTCGCTCGAAGCGCTGCCCGCCGGCGTCGCGGCCCACGCGGTGATCCTGGTCGAGAACGAGGCCGAGGAGCAGCCGTTGGTCACGAAGGCGGACGCGCAGATCACGTGGCTGCACCGGGCATCCGGCGGCGACGTCGCCGCCGCGGTGCGCGAGCTGCCCTGGCGCGAGGGCGTCGTCCAGGCGTTCGTCCACGGCGAGGCGGGCTTCGTGCGCGAGCTGCGGCGCTACCTGCTCGACGAGCGCGGGGTGCGGCGCGAGCTGCTGTCGATCTCGGGCTACTGGCGCTACGGCAAGAACGACGAAGCGTGGCGCGAGGAGAAGGCGGCCGAGCGGGCGCGGGAGAAGTAACCACGGCCGGGGCCGCATCGGCGCAGTAGCCTCGCGGCATGGCGGATTTCGAGGTGGACGTCGACCCGGCCGAGGCCGGCTTCGACGCGGCGCGGCTGGCCCGGATCGACGCGCATTTCGACCGGTACGTCGAGGACGGCCGGTTGCCGGGCTGGCTCGCGGTGGTGAGCAGGCACGGCCGCATCGTCCACCTCGGCCGCGGCGGCGCCCGGGACGTCGAGGCGTCGTTGCCGGTGGAGACCGACACGCTCTGGCGCATCTTCTCGATGACCAAGCCGATCACCTCCGTCGCGGCGATGATGCTGGCCGAAGAGGGCCTGCTGGAGCTGGACGACCCGATCTCGCGCTGGTTGCCCGAGTTCGCTGCGCCGCGCGTGTACGTCAAGGGATCGGCCCTGGCGCCGCTGACCGAGCCGGCCACGGCACCGATCTGCGTGTGGCACCTGCTGACGCACACGGCGGGCCTGACGTACGGCTTCCACCACGGCCACCCGGTGGACGCGATCTACCGCGCGGCGGACTTCGAGTGGGGCACCCCGCCGGGCCTCGACCTGGCGGCGTGCTCGGCGGAGTGGGCCAAGCTGCCGTTGCTCTTCCAGCCGGGCACGGAGTGGAACTACTCGATCGCCACCGACGTACTCGGCCGGCTCGTCGAAGTGGCGTCCGGCTTGCCGCTGGACGAGTTCTTCGAAACCCGGATCTTCGCCCCGCTGGGCATGACGGACACGGGTTTCGTGGCCTCGTCGCCTTCCCGTTTGGCGGCCATGTACGTCCGCGACCCGGCATCGGGCCGAGCAGTCCGCAACGACGCATTCGGCCGCCTGGGAGCCTCCCGCCCGACCTGCCTGTCCGGCGGCGGCGGGCTGGTGTCCTCGGCTCAGGACTACTGGCGCTTCACGGAGATGCTCCTCGGCGGCGGCGCATCAGACGGCGTCCGGTTGCTGTCCCCGCGCACGGTGGCGTTGATGACCAGCAACCACCTCCCGGGCCGAGTGGACCTGGAGGCCTTCGGCCGCCCGCTGTTCGCGGAGATGCCCTTCGACGGCCACGGCTTCGGTCTCGGCTTCTCGGTCCTGGAGGACCCGGTAAAGGCCCGAACGCTGTCCTCCCCAGGCGAGTTCGCCTGGGGCGGCGCGGCATCGACGGCCTTCTGGGTGGACCCGGACGAGGACCTGACGGTGGGCTTCTACACGCAGCTGCTCCCTTCGAGCACCTACCGCCTGCGCCCCCAGCTGCGGCAGCTGGTCTACCAGGCGCTGGTGGACTGACCGACATGTAGCACCGTCTCAGCGGTGCGCGACTGTAGTGGCATGGGGAGTAACCCGGATCCGCGGACCTTGACGCCGACAGCTCAAGGGCGTGCGACGAGGCAACCGCTGCAGTGGTGGGTGGTGCCGGCAGTCGCGAGCGCGGTCCTGCTCGTCAGTGTCGCAGTACTGATCGTTCTCTGGGTATGGGTCGGCCGGCTCGGGCTCGGCGCCAAGGAGCTGGCCACCGCGCAGCTGGACGTCGTCAAGGTGGTCTCCGGGATCGCTGTGGGCGGAGGTGGGCTGTTCGCGCTCTACCTGGCGGCTCGTCGCCAGCGAACACAGGAAATGGAGCTCGAACAACGGGAAACCGTTCACGCACTGGCTGTCCGGGTCGCGGAGAACACCGAGAAGGACGCCGCCGAGAGGCGGGTCACCGACCTGTACGCGAAGGCGGTGGAGCAACTCGGCTCGGACAAGGCCCCGGTGCGGCTGGGCGGGCTGTACGCCTTGCGCCGCTTGGCTCAAGACGATGCGAGACAGCGTCAGACCATTGTCGACGTGCTGTGCGCCTATCTCCGGATGCCGTTCACCCCGCCCGGCGAAGAGCCGGGTGAGCAGTCCGATTCCGCGGAAATCGAACTCTTCCGCGCGCGGAATGAAGAGCAGCAGGTCCGTCTAGCCGCTCAGAGGATTCTCGGGACTCACCTGTTGCCTGGGCGCCCCGGTGTGCCCGCGGCGAACTACTGGCCGGATGTGGACATCGATCTGACCGGAGCGACGCTGATCGACTTCGCCTTCGCGGGATGCCGGTTGCGCACAGTGGTATTCGACCGTGCCCGCTTCATCGGTGACGTCGTTTTTACCGGAATGGTCTGCAGCGGTGAAGCCTCGTTTCGAAGGGCGAAGTTCCTCGGGTATTCCGATTTCCTCGTTTCCCGATTCTTGGGAAATACGGCCTTTGACGGTACGGTTTTCTGTTCCTCGGTCGAGTTTCGTGGAACGACCTTTGAGCGGTTCGCGGGATTTCGCGGGGTTCACTTTGAGGAGAGAACTTCATTTGCTCAAGCAAGATTCAATTGCGCTGACATGCTTCCCGAAGACAGGTTTGCGAATGTGAATCTTCGCGGTCGCGCGGACTTCGGTCTGGCGGAATTCAATGGCGATGCCGACTTCGAGTCGTGTAAGTTCGGTGGCGAATCGGATTTCCGTGGTGCTCGATTCGCTGCTATCGCTCGCTTCGGCGAAGCAGCCTTCGCTGAAGACATCGGGTTCAGCAGTTTCATTGACCCCGAAGGGCGGGTCTGCCCCCAGTTTCCGGCCTGGGTCCGGCTGGATGTGCACCCGAAAACGATCAGCCGTCGCTCGTGGCCGCCGGGATGGTCGGTGGTGCCGGCTGAAGGGGGCCCTGCACCAGGCGAAACCGGTTCATGGGGTGCCCTGGTCAAAGCCGGGGAAGGCGAGTCAGAGCCCTCCCCGGCTTCTCGCTAGTCGATCAGGCGGTGAGCTTCGGGATGATCTGCGCCCCGTAGGACGCCAGCGTCGCCTCCCGGTCGTCGTGCATCAGGTACAGCGAGAACTGGTCGACACCCAGTTCCGCCAGCTCCTGCAGCCGCTCGACGTGGGCCGAAGCCGGTCCTAGCAGGCAGAACCGGTCGACGATCTCGTCCGGGACGAACTCCGTCGACGGGTTGCCTGCCTTGCCGTGGTGGCTGTAGTCGTAGCCCTCCCGCTCGCGGATGTAGTCCGTCAGCTCCCGCGGTACCGCACCCGACGAGCCGTACCGGGCCACCAGGTCGGCGACGTGGTTGCCGACCATCCCGCCGAACCAGCGCAGCTGTTCGCGCTGGTGCGGAAGGTCCTCGCCGACGTACGCCGGTGCCGCGACGCAGATCGTGATGCCGCCCGGATCCCGGCCCGCCGCCCGTGCGGCGTCGCGGACCGCGCCGATCGTCCAGCGCGCGATGGCCGGGTCCGCGCACTGCAGGATGAAGCCGTCGGCGTGCTCGCCGACCGTCTGCAGCGCCTTCGGCCCGTACCCGGCCATCCACATCTCCAGGCGGCCGTTGCGGATCCAGGGGATCTGCACGGTCTTGTCGTTCATCGTCACCGCGCGGCCTTCGGCCAGGTCCTTGACCACCCGCATGCAGTCGCGCACGGTGGCCAAAGTGGACGGTGGCTTCCCGACCACCCGGTGGGCCGAGTCGCCGCGGCCGATGCCGCAGACCGTCCGGTTGCCGTACATGTCGTTGAGCGTGGCGAACGTCGACGCCATCACCGACCAGTCCCGCGTGCCCGGGCTGGTCACCATCGGTCCGACGACGAGGGACGACGTCGCGGCCAGCACGGCCGAGTAGATGACGAACGGTTCCTGCCACAGCACGCAGGAGTCGAACGTCCAGCCGTAGCGGAACCCGCAGTCCTCGGCGTCCTTCATCAGCCGCACCACGTCCCGCGCGGGCGGGTCGGTCTGCAGCACGATCCCGAAGTCCATGGCGTCCTCAGTTCAGGTACTGGTTCAGCGAACGGGACAGGAACTTGCCGTGCGTGGTCGACCCGGTGAACCCGTCCGGCGAGACGACGACACGCCCCCGGGACAGCACGGTGTGCACCCGCCCGGTGATCTCCAACCCCTCGTACGCCGAGTAGTCGACGTTCATGTGGTGCGTGTCGGCGGACAGCGTCTGCGTCGCCGCGGGGTCGTAGATCACGATGTCCGCGTCCGAACCCGCCGCGATGACGCCCTTGCGCGGGTACAGCCCGAACATCCGCGCCGGCGTCGCCGAGCACGTCTCCACCCAGCGCCCGAGCGTCAGCTCGCCGGCGACGACGCCCTGGTGCAGCAGGTCCATCCGGTGCTCGACACCCGGGATCCCGTTCGGGATGGCCCGGAAGTCACCGCGCCCCAGCTCCTTCTGGTCCTTGAAGCAGAAGGGGCAGTGGTCGGTGGACACCACGGACAGGTCGTTCGTCCGCAGCCCGCGCCACAGGTCGGCCTGGTGCGACTTCTCCCGCAGCGGCGGCGAAGCGACGTACTTGGCGCCCTCGAAGTCCGGCTTGGCCAAGTCCTCGATGGACAGATACAGGTATTGCGGGCACGTCTCGGCGAAGACGTTCTGACCGTCGTTGCGCGCTTCGGCCACCGCCGCCAGCGCTTGCGACGCCGACAGGTGCACGATGTACAACGGTGCGCCGGTCACCTTCGCGAGCTGGATCGCCCGCGATGTCGCTTCCCCTTCCAGTTCCGGCGGCCGGGTGAGGCCGTGCTGCACCGGGTCGATGCGGCCCGCGGCGAACGCCTGCGCCGCCAGCTGGTCGATCGCGATGCCGTTTTCCGCGTGCATCATGATCGTGGCGCCGATCTCGCGGGCTTTCTGCATGGCCAGCAGGATTTCCCCGTCCGTGGAGTAGAACACCCCCGGGTAGGCCATGAACATCTTGAAGCTGCCGACGCCGGCGTCGACGCAGGCTTCCATCTCCTTCAGCGACTGGTCGTTGACGTCGGAGACGATCATGTGGAAGCCGTAGTCGATCGCGCAGTTGCCGTCCGCCTTGGCGTGCCACTTGTCCAGTGTGGACAGAAGGGACGTGTCCTTGGCCTGCACGGCGAAGTCGATGATCGTGGTCGTGCCGCCCCACGCCGCCGCGGTCGTCCCGGTCGAGAACGTGTCGACCGAATGGGTGCCGCCGAACGGCATCTCCATGTGCGTGTGCGCGTCGATGCCGCCGGGCAGCACGTACTTCCCGGTGGCGTCGATCGTCTCGTCGCCGGTCAGCGTCCCGGGCGCCCCGACGGCGGCGATGGTCTCGCCGTCGACGAGGACGTCCGCGGACAAAGCTCCCGACGGCGAAACGACCTGGCCGCCCCGGATGAGCGTGGTCATCAGGCCTCCGCGAGGGGGCCGTAGGTGTCCGGACGGCGGTCGCGGTAGAACGCCCAGGTGTTCCGGACCTCTTCGAGCAGCGAGAGGTCGAGGTCGCGCACCACGACCTCGTCGTCGGTGTCGGACGCGGCGTCGCCGACCAGCTGGCCGCGTGGGTCGACGAAGTACGTCTGGCCGTAGAAGTCGTTGTCGCCCAGCGGTTCCACACCCACCCGGTTGATCGCGCCGACGAAGTACTCGTTCGCCACCGCGGCCGCCGGCTGCTCCAGCTTCCACAGGTACTGCGACAGGCTGCGGCTGGTCGCCGACGGGTTGAACACGATCTTCGCCCCGGCCAGGCCGAGCGCGCGCCAGCCCTCCGGGAAGTGCCGCTCGTAGCAGATGTAGACGCCGATGCGGCCCACGGCCGTGTCGAACACCGGGTAGCCGAGGTTGCCGGGGCGGAAGTAGAACTTCTCCCAGAACCCCTTCACCTGCGGGATGTGGTTCTTGCGGTACTTGCCGAGGTAGGTGCCGTCGGCGTCGATCACCGCGGCGGTGTTGTAGTAGACGCCGGGCTGCTCGACCTCGTACATCGGCACGATCAGCACCACGCCGTGGCGCTCGGCCACCTCCTGCATGAGCTTCGTGGTGGGCCCGTCCGGGATCGCCTCGGTGTAGGAGTAGTAGTCGGCGTCCTGCACCTGGCAGAAGTACGGCCCGTAGAACAGCTCCTGCAGGCAGACGACCTGGGCGCCCTGGGACGCGGCGGTGCCGATGTGGTCGACCGCCGCCTTGATCATGGACTCCTTGTCACCCGTCCACCGCTGCTGGATCAGGCCGGCTCGAACCACGCTCACTGATTTCCTCCTTCGTCGTGGACAAGGGCAGGGACAGACCGGCGAAGACGACGAACGCGCCGACCAGGCCGACCACCCAGTTGTAGTCGTAAAGCGGCTTGAGGAACGGGATGAGCCCGGCGTCCGGGAACGGCCCGCCGTACGCGCCGCCGACCGCGAGCAGGGCTCCCACCAGCGTCGCGACCAGCGCCCGCCAGTTCCAGCCACCGCTGAACCAATACACCCCATCGGGTGTGTAGAGGTCCTTCAGCCGCAGCTTCGTGCGGTTGATGACCCAGTACCCGGCGACGAGCACCCCGGCGACCGCGCCGAGCAGGCCGCCGTAGAAGCCGAGCCAGGCGAAGATGTAGATGTTCGGGTCGGAGTACAGCCGCCACGGCTGGATGAGGATGCCGATGACCCCGGTGATGCCGCCGCCGACCGCGAACGTGATCTTCTTCGGGAACGCGTTCGAGAAGTCGTAGGACGGGCTGACGACGTTGGCCGCCAGGTTCGCCGAAATCGTCGCCAGCACCAGCGCGACCAGCGCGACGACGACCACGACCGGGCTGGCGAACCGGTCGGCCAGCTGCGCCGGGTCCCAGATGTCCTTGCCGTAGAGCACCTGGCCGCCGGAGGTGGTCAGGATGGCCACGATGGCGATGAACGTCATCGTGGTCGGCAGGCCGAGGAGCTGGCCGCGGACCTGCTTGCGCTGGCTGCCGCCGAAGCGGGTGAAGTCCGGCATGTTCAGCGACAGCGTCGACCAGAACGCGATCATCGCCATCAGCGACGGCGCGAACACCTTCCAGAAGTCCGGGCCCCAGCCGAGCTTGCCGGAGTCGGACAGGATCGGCCCGAGCCCGCCCGCCTCGACCAGGACGTACCCGAGCATGATCAGGAAGCCGACGGACACCAGCGGCGCCGTCCAGTTCTCGAACCGGCGGACCGCCTCCATGCCGCGCCAGATGATCAGCAGCTGGCCGATCCAGAACACCACGAAGGACAGCCAGAGCGTCCAGTGCTGCCCGGCGACGACGGCGGAGTCGCGCCACCACGAGCCCAGCAGCCGGCCGAGGATGACGTAGATGGCCTCGCCGCCGACCCAGGTCTGGATGCCGAACCAGCCGCAGGCGATGAACGCGCGCAGCAACGCGGCCAGGTTGGCGCCGCGCAGGCCGTAGAACGCGCGGGCGAACACCGGGAACGGGATGCCGTACTTGGTGCCGGCGTGGCTGTTGAGCAGCATCGGCACCAGCACGATCAGGTTGCCGATGGTGATCGTGATGAGCGCCTGCACCCAGTTCATGCCGAGCGCGATGAGCGACGCGGCCAGGGCGTAACTGGGGATGTTGTGCGCCATCCCCATCCAGAGCGCGAAGTAGTTGTAGGTGGTCCAGGTCCGTTTTTCGACGGGGACGGGGGCCAGTTCCTCGTTGAAGAACCGGCTGCCTTCGAGAGACCGGACGTCGGCGGGGTCGAGCTCGACCCGGCCGTCGTCGTGCACGCGCTGGTCTGCGGGTGTCGGCGCCATTGCGGAATCCTGCGCGCCAGGTCAGGGCCGTGGCAACGGCAGTCTGTTCACTCTTCGCTGATCAGGAGTGCAGTCTGTCGATTGCGCGAACGGGGGCCGGGGTGCATGAACTGCGTCACACATCCGGCCGTCATCAACCGGCAAAGAGGGTGAAACGTCTCCACAGGATCTTCACACTTCACGCGAACCGTCTCCACCGGGGGTGCTTAGGGTCGTGGTCATGGAACTGGGTGGGCGGCGGGTGCTGGTCGTCGAGGACGACGTCACGATCGCCGCGTCGATCGCGGCCCGGCTGCGGGCCGAGGGCTTCGGGGTGGACGTCGTCCACGACGGACCCGCCGCCGTCGAGGCCGAGGCGGCGTCCGAACCGGACCTGGTGGTGCTCGACGTCATGCTGCCCGGGTTCGACGGCCTGGAGGTCTGCCGCCGGATCCAGGGGCGGCGGCCGGTGCCGGTGCTGATGCTCACCGCGCGGGCCGACGAGACGGACCTGCTGGTCGGGCTGGGGGTCGGTGCCGATGACTACCTCACGAAGCCGTTCTCGATGCGGGTGCTGACCGCGCGGGTGCACGCGCTGCTGCGGCGGGTCGAGCGGTCGTCGTCGGTGCTGGGCACCCGGATCGTGCTGGGCGACCTCGAGATCGACGTCGACCAGCGGCGCGTCGCCCGGGCCGGGGTCGCCGCGCAGCTGACGCCGATCGAGTTCGACCTGCTGGTGCACTTCGCGCGGCGGCCGCGGGTGGTGCAGCCGCGGGAACGGCTGCTGTCGGAGGTGTGGGACTGGGACGTCCACGGCACGTCCTCGGGGACGCGGGCGGTGGACAGCCACATCAAGGCGCTGCGGCGGAAGCTCGGCGCGGACCTGATCCGGACCGTGCACGGCGTCGGCTACGCACTGGAGGCGGGCTCGTGAACTTCATCCCCCGGCCGCTGGACCGGATCCGGTCGATCAAGCTGAAGCTGGCGATCCTGATGGTCGCCTCCGGCGGGATCGCGTTCGCGTTCTTCAACTGGCAGATCGGCTGGCTGCCGCCGAAGACGACGATCACGGCGATGGTGCTGGCGCTGGTGTTGTCGCAGGTGCTGGCCCACGGGATGACCCGGCCGCTGCGCGAGATGACGGCGGCGGCGCGGGCGATGGCGAAGGGCGACTACACCCGGCGGATCCGGGCCACCACGCGTGACGAAGTCGGGGTGCTGGCGCAGGCGTTCAACCAGATGGCGGGGGACCTCGGTGACGCCGACCGGCAACGCCGGGAGCTGATCGCGAACGTGTCCCACGAGCTGCGGACGCCGATCACGGCCTTGAACGGAGTGCTGGAGAACCTCGTCGACGGCGTCGAGGAACCCGATCCGGGGACGCTGAAGACGGCGCTGCAGCAGACCGAGCGCCTGGCTTCGCTCGTGGACGAGCTGCTGGATCTTTCGCGGCTGGACGCCGGGGCTTCTTCGCTGCACAAAACGTCGTTTTCGCTGTGGTCGCTGTTGTCCGAAGTGGTCGGTGAGGCGAGGTTCGCGGGCCGCGGGGTGACGTTCGAGGTGTCGGTGTCCCCGGAGGGCGCGGTGGTGACGGCGGACCGCGGGCGGTTGTTCCAGGTGGTGGCGAACCTGCTGGAGAACGCGGCCCGCCACGGCCCGGCGGGTGGCCAGGTCCGGGTGGTGGCCCAGGTGCGGCCGGGTGAGGTGCGCATCGACGTGTGCGACGAGGGACCGGGGATCGCGCCGGCGGACCGCGAGCGGGTGTTCGAGCGGTTCACCCGCGGCGAGCGGCCGTCCGGTGGGGGGACCGGGCTGGGGCTGGCGATCGCGCGGTGGGCGGTGGAGCTGCACGGGGGGACGATCGAGGTGGTGGACCCGTCGCCGGGGACGGGGAGCCGGATCCGGGTGACGTTGCCGGCTTAGGGCGATGCCGGGGGTGGTCCGCGGGTGGTCGCGGACGCGTGATTCGCAAAAGCGAACGGAGAGTGGGCGGAGATGCCGAAGAGCAGTGTGGGCGGCGGCGGAGCGGGTGCGCCGCGGGGGAAGCGGGCGGGGGGCGCTCCCGGGTCGGGAGTGGGTGTGCCGCGGGGAGAGCCGGCGCTGCGGGAGTCCGGGGGCGGGCCGAGCGTCGGCGGGGATCCCGGGTCGGGAGCGAGTGTGCCGCGGGGGAAGCTGGCGGGCGGCACTCTCGGGTCGGGAGCGGGTGTGGCGCGGGGAGGGCCGGCGCTGCGGGAGTCCGGGGGCGGGCCGAGCGTCGGCGGGGATCCCGGTCCGGCCGCGGGTGGCGGCGTTGCCGTCGCCGCGCCGCCTCTCCTTCTCCGGCCGATGCCGCCGCCGAAGTCCGTTGTCGTTCCGCTGCCGGCCGTGGTCCTGCCTGCTTCGGGGCTGGCCGGGGTGGCCGGGGCCCTGCTGCTGCCCGTCGACCGGCCCGGGATCGGGTGGCTGCTCTCCGGGCTGGCCGTCACCGCCGCCGTCGTCGTCGCCGACCGGCGCGCCCGGGAGGGTGCGCCGGGGACGCTCACCTGGCGCAACGCCGGGTGGGCCGCCCTCGCCCTGGCGCTGCTCGCCGTGGGCACCGTGCGCGCCTCGGGGTGGCTGTTCGTCCTCTGCGTCGTCGCGGCCGTCGTGGCCGGGTCGCTGGCCGTGGTCGGGGACCGGACCGTGCACTCCGTCCTCTACGACATGCTCGCCGTCCCGATCGAGGCCGTCCGGGCCATTCCGTGGGTCGGGCGCGGGGCCGGGCGCTTCGCCGGCCGCCGCGACGGGGTCGCGCGGCGGATCGCGCTCGCCGTGCTCGCCGCCGCCGGGCTCGTCGGGGTCTTCGTTCCGCTGCTGGCCAGTGCCGATGCCGCCTTCGCCGCCGTCGTCACCGCGGTCATCCCCGATCTCAGCGTCGCGACGCTCGTGCGGTGGTGCGCCGTCTTCGCCGTCGTCACCCTGGTCGCCGCCGGGGCCTGCTACTTCCTGGCCGCGCCGGCGCCCCGGGCGTCCGGTGACCGTCCACACCGGACCGGATACGGTCTGGAGTGGACCTTTCCGCTCGGTGTCCTCGTCCTGGTGTTCGGCGTCTTCGTCGGGGTCCGGCTGGTCGTGCTGTTCGGGGGCACCGAGTACGTCCTGCGCACCAGCGGCCTGACGTCGGCCGAGTACGCCCGCGGTGGCTTCTGGCAGCTGTGCACGGTCACCGTCCTGACGCTGGCCATCGTCGCCGCGGCGCTGCGGTGGGCACCGAACGCGACGAACGCCGACCGGCTCCGGCAGCGCGTCCTGCTCGGGACGCTCAGCGCGCTGACCCTGGTGCTCGTCGGCTCGGCGTTGAGTCGCATGTGGACATATCAGCAGGCGTACGGCTTCACCGTGCTGCGGCTGCTCGTCGAGGTCTGCGAACTCTGGTTCGGCGGGGTGTTCGTGCTGGTACTGGCGGCGCTGGTCCGGCTGCGGCCGTCGTGGCTGCCGCGGGCGGCGATCGGCACGGCCGCGGCGGCGCTGCTCGTCCTCGCCGTCCTCGACCCGGAACGCCTGATCGCCGACGCCAACCTCGACCGCGCGGCCGCCGGCAAGAGCCTGGACGACCGCTACCTGGCCCGCTTCTCCGCCGACGTGGCGCCGGTCGTCTCCGCTCGCCTGCCGGAACCGCTGCGCACGTGCGTGCTGCGGCAGGTCCTCCGCGACGACACCCCGGACGGCTGGCCGGCCTGGAACCTCAGCCGCTCGGCGGCCCGGGACGTGCGGTTCGGCCCGGTCACCGGCTGCGGCTGAACCGGACCGGCGGGTAGCGCGTGATTAGGAGATACGCGGGAGCCACCGGGCCGTCGTGGGGGCGGCCCGGCGGCTTCCGCGCGCGTTCGGACGGGTTCAGAACGCGAACACGCCGTCGGAATCCCGGTCCGCCTCGCAGCGGTTCGCGTAGGTCGTTTCGAACGACACCGGCTTGCCGTGCCAGGTGCCGATCGCCGTGGCGTCCACCGGGGCGTAGATCAGCGTGCACGCCTGGTGCCGGGCGTTGATGCGCGAGAAATCGCCGCCGGCACCCGAGAGCACCGCGCACGCCTTGTCGCGCTTGGGGTGCGTGCCGCCCACCGGCTCGCACGTCAGGACCACCGAGCCGATCCGGCCGGCGGTGTCGTGGGTGGTCAGCTGCAGCGTCGAGGCCGGGGGTTGCGCCGGCGCCAGACAGCCGATGCTCAGCAAGCACGCTGCGAAGGGGATTAGGGCCATATCGGTGTCATCGGCCGTCCGGAGCCGATCACTGTGCTGCACGTCCGGGTGAGTCTTCTTCGCTCGGCCGGGTGAGGTCCCACGCGAGCAGTGCCACGTACAGCGACAACATCGACTCCGGGTCCTCCAGCCGGACGCCGAGCACCTGCTCGATCCGGGCGAGCTGCTGGTAGTAGGCCGTCCGCGAGGTGTGGGCCGCCGCGGCCGCCGCCGACTTGTTGCCGCCCTGCTCGCAGTAGTGCCGCAACGCCTGGACGAGCCGGCTGCCCGACGCCGCGTCGCGCTGGAGCAACGGCCCGAGCTCCCGCGCCGCGAAGGCCGTCACGCGTTCGTCGCCGGCCAGCAGGTGCAGCAGGCCGCGCAGGCGGACGTCGGACAACCGGTGCAGCACCCGGTCGGTCCCCGTGCCCAGCGCCGCCGCCGCGACCTGGCTCGCTTCCAGCAGCGTCCGGCGGGCTTCGGCGGGGGACGACACCGTCGTGCCGACCGCGAGCACGCCCGGCGCGCTGCCGCGGGCCTCGTGGACGTCGGTGGCGAGCCGGTGCAGCACGGCGTCGGCGTTCGCCTCCGGGGACAGCGCGATCAGCGCCCGCACGCCGAGGTCGTCGGTCGCCACCAGTGCCGACACCTTCGCGCGGCGGGCCGCCAGAACCGTCGCCTCGGCCAGCTCGCGCAGCACCGGCGGGGTGGACAGCGCCGGGCGGGTGGTCGCGGTCAGCCGAGGCCGGACCGCCAGCCCGGTCAGCTGCCGCCCGGGCAGCGGCACGGCCAGCGCCGAGGCACGGGCCAGCAGCTCCGCCGTCGGCGCGGGCGAGGCGAGCAGCTCGGCGAGCACCGCGCGGTGGGCCTGGCGTTCGAGGCCGTCGGCATCCTTGGCGACCAGCCGGTGCACGGCCAGCGCGGACGCCGCCCGCTCGGCGACCACCCGGTGGCGGTGCGGCGGCTGGTCGGCGCAGACGACGATCAGCCGTCCCCAGTCGTGCCCGCGCGCGCCGACCACGGTCACCAGCCAGCCCGAACCCGGGTGGTAGCCCGTCCGCTCGCCGACCTGGACCACCCGCGACCGGGACGGCCAGCCGGTGAGCAGCTCGGCCGGGTCGGTGCCCGCCGCGTCGTAGGCGAGGACCTCGTGGGACAGCGTCTCCAGCACCACCGGCTGCTCGGTGAGCCGGGCGACCTCACCCAGGACGACGCCGGGTTCGGCGCCCGCGACCGTCAGGGCGGTGAACGTCTCGTGCACCCGCTCGGCGGCGCGCAGCTCGGCGACCTGGGCGTCGACGATCTGGCCGTTCACCGCTTCGGTGACGCTCACGAACCGCGTCTCCCGCGAGAGCGTCACCAAGGGGAGCCCGTGCTCCTCGGCCGCCCCGACCAGCGCCGCGGGCAGCTTGTCGCTCCAGTGCCGGACCAGCTCGACCACCACGCCGGCCGCGCCGACCCCGGCCAGGTCGGCGACGTACCGCGCCAGCGCCGGGCCGTCGTCGGGCAGCGCGACCCCGGTGGTCAGCACCAGCTCGCCGCCGCGCAGCAGGTGCGCGATGTCGGCGACTTCGGCGACGTGCGCCCAGCGCACCGGGGCGTCCAGCCCGGCGGCGCCGGCGACGACGTGCGGACGGCCCTGGCGCAGCACCGGCAGCGCGAGGACCTCGGCGACGGTCGGGTACATGGCTCCTCGAGATGATCGGCAGGCACAGACTGTACGGCCGCGACGGCGAGTCCGTACACGTTGCCGATGGCCTGGCGCGGCGCCCGCACGGAGACTCGTGACGGGATGTTGCCGAGTGCGAGGAGTGCCCGCCGTGACCGACCGCATCAGCCACTGGATCGACGGGAAGCCGTTCGGCGGGACCGCCGCGCGCTCCGGCGAGGTCTTCGACCCGGCCACCGGGGAGGTACGGGCGCACGTCGACTTCGCCGGTGACGCCGAGGTCGAAGCCGCCGTCGCCGCGGCCAAGGCGGCGCTGCCGGGCTGGCGCGGGACGTCCCTAGCAGGCCGGACGCGCGTGCTGTTCGCCTTCCGCGAGCTGCTGTCCGCCCGCAAGCACGAGCTGGCGAAGATCATCACGAGCGAGCACGGCAAGGTCGAGTCCGACGCCGCCGGGGAGATCGCCCGCGCGATCGAGAACGTCGAGTTCGCGTGCGGGGCCGCGCAGCTGCTCAAGGGCGGGTTCAGCGAGAACGCCTCCACCGGCGTCGACGTCTATTCGATCGCCCAGCCGCTCGGCGTGGTCGGCGTGATCTCGCCGTTCAACTTCCCGGCCATGGTGCCGCTGTGGTTCGTCCCCAACGCGCTGGCCTGCGGGAACACCGTGGTGCTCAAGCCGAGTGAGAAGGACCCGTCGGCGGCGGTGTTCATCGCCGAGCTGTTCGCCGAGGCCGGGCTGCCCGCGGGTGCGCTCAACGTGCTGCACGGCGACAAGGCCGCCGTCGACGGGCTGCTGACGCACGCCGACGTCAAGGCGATCTCGTTCGTCGGGTCGACGCCGATCGCGCGCTACGTCTACGAAACCGGCACCCGGCACGGCAAGCGCGTCCAGGCCCTCGGCGGCGCGAAGAACCACATGGTGGTGCTGCCGGACGCCGACCTCGACCTCGCCGCCGACGCCGCGGTGTCCGCCGGGTTCGGCTCGGCGGGGGAGCGGTGCATGGCGGTGTCGGTGGTCGTGGCCGTCGACCCGGTCGGCGACGCGCTGGTGGAGAAGATCACCGAGCGGATGTCCCGGCTGCGCGTCGGCGACGGCCGCGACCCCGCGTCGGAGATGGGGCCGCTGGTGACGGCGGCGCACCACGCCCGTGTCTCGTCCTATGTGGACGCCGGCGTGTCCGAAGGTGCCTCACTGGTCGTCGACGGCCGGGGGATCGAGGTGCCCGGGGACGGCTTCTGGCTCGGCCCGACGCTGTTCGACCACGTCCGCACCGACATGTCGATCTACACCGACGAGATCTTCGGCCCGGTGCTGTCGGTGGCCCGCACGGCTTCCTACGACGAGGCCCTGGAGCTGATCAACGCCAACCCGTACGGCAACGGCACGGCGATCTTCACCGGCGACGGGTCCTCGGCGCGGCGGTTCCAGAACGAGGTCGAGGTGGGCATGGTCGGCGTCAACGTCCCGATCCCGGTCCCGGTGGGCTACTACTCGTTCGGCGGCTGGAAGGACTCGCTGTTCGGGGACAGCCACGCGTACGGGCCGGAAGGGTTCCACTTCTTCACCCGGACGAAGGTGGTCACGTCAAGGTGGCCGGACCGCTCGCACGCCGGGGTCAACCTGGGCTTCCCGCGCAACTCCTGAGCGCGGCCCGGCTCGCCGCGTCCGCGGGACGGCCGATCAGCACCCGCTGACCGGCCTCCCGCAGCGGCACGAGGACCTCGAAGTCCACGGCGATCACGCCGGCGCCGGGGTGGCGCAGCACCTTGCTGCCCCGGCCGGCGCCGCGGACGTCCTGTTCGGCCCACCACCGCGCGAACTCCTCGTCGCCGCCGGTGCATTCGGCGATGAGCGCGGTCAGCACCGCGTCGTCCGGGTGCGCGGCCCACGCGGCGCGCAGATGGGCGATCCCTTCGCGCACCACGCGTTCGCGGTCGACGTAGTACTCGCGGATCTCGGGGTGCAGCAGGCACAGCCACATCGCGTTCCGCTGTGCCGCCGGCAGCGTGGCGAAGTCCAGCAGCAGCCGCGCCATTTCCGCGTTCCAGGCGAGGATGTCGAAGCGGTGGTTCAGCAGCATGGCCGGGAGCGGCGACAGGTCTTCGACCAGCCGCGCGAGCGACGGCTCCGCGGTCGTGGCGGGCTCGCCGGTGCCGTGGGGACGCTGCCGGGTCAGGTCGAAGAAGTAGGCGCGTTCTTCCTCGGTCAGGCGCAGCGCCCTCGACAGCGCCTCCACGACGGCCGCCGAAGGGCGCAACCCGCGTGCCTGCTCCAGGCGCACGACGTAGTCGACGCTGACCCCGGCCAGCTCGGCGACCTCTTCGCGGCGCAGTCCCGGGGTCCGCCGCGACCGGCGCACCGGCAGGTCGAAGTCGCGCGGGTCCAGGCGTTCCCGCCGGGTCCGCAGGAACGCGGCCAGCTCCACGGTGGCGGTGCTCATACCCGGGTCCAACCGGCAGGGTGGGACGGCTGTTCCCAGGAAGGTCCTTCCCTTACCACCGGGTCGCGGCGGGCCGAAGGTGGTGCCCGGAGACGATCACCGACACAGGAGGACCCGATGGCGCTCACCCTCGACACCTACCGGCTGCTGGGCCGGTCCGGGCTGCGGGTGTCCCCGCTCGCCCTGGGCACGGCGACCTTCGGCACCGAGTGGGGCTGGGGCGCGGAGAAGGACGAGGCGCGCAAGCTGTTCGACATCTACGTCGAGCGCGGCGGCAACTTCGTCGACACCGCGCCCACGTACACCGACGGCAGCGCCGAGCGCCTGCTCGGCGAGTTCGCGCGCGACCACCGCGAGAGCCTGGTGCTGGCGACGAAGTACTCGACGCTGCGCCGTGCCGGCGACCCGAACTCCGGGGGCCCGCACCGCAAGAGCCTGTTCGCGTCGGTGGAGGCCAGCCTCCGGCAGCTGGGCACGGACTACCTCGACGTCCTCTACCTGCACGTCTGGGACTTCACGACGCCGGTGGAAGAGATCCTGCGCGGCCTGGACGACCTGGTCCGCCAGGGCAAGGTGCGGTACGTGGCGATGTCCAACGTCCCGGCGTGGGAGGTGGCCCGCATGCAGGCGATCGCGGACCTGCGCGGCTGGTCGCCGCTGGTCGCGCTGCAGGTCGAGTACAGCCTGATCCGGCGGGACGCCGAACGCGACCTGATCCCGATGGCGCGGGAGCTCGGCCTCGGCGTGACGCCGTACTCGCCGCTGGGCGGCGGCGTGCTGTCGGGCAAGTACCGCGGCGCCGGGTCCGGGGAGAGCACCCGCCGCAGCTTCAACACGGGGCTCGGCATGGTCACCGACCGCACGCTCGCCGTCGCCGACGTCGTCACCGAGGTCGCGGCCGAAGCAGGGCACACCCCCGCCCAGGTCGCGCTGGCCTGGACGCTGCGGAACCCGGGCGTGACGGCGCCGGTCCTGGGCGCCCGCACCCTCGCCCAGCTGGAAGACAACCTGGGCGCCCTCGACGTCGAGTTCACGCCCGAACAGCTGGCCCGCGTCGACGAGGCGAGCGCGATCGAGCTCGGCTACCCGCACGACCTGCTCGGCGGCGACCACCTCCGCACGGTCACCCGCGGGGACCTGGTGATCCAAGCCCGCCGCTGACCCGGTGTCGTGAGTGGTAAGTAGGGTTCTAACCCGCTTTACCACTCACGACGGCCGCGGGAGACCGCTCACGCCGGGAGGACGTTGATCAGCCGCTTGGACCGCGGGGCGATCAAGACCGTGTTGGCCCGGTCCGGCCGGATCCGCTCGCGCAGCTTCCGCTCCAGCGGGTAGGTCCGGCCGCCGGCGCGGAGGCTGAACGATTCGAGGCTCTTGAACCCCTCCGGGCTGCGGTGCAGGCCGATCGGGTACTCGTCGGTGAGGCGGGCGGTGTCGAAGTCGTGCGTCCAGCCCGTGACCGCGACCAGCCGGCCGCCGAAGGCGTCGGCGAGGCGGCGCCAGCAGACGAACGCGAACCAGCCGGTGATGGCCAGGAGCGGGACCGCGGTGCCCAGCACCTCGCCCGCGGTCTCCGCCACGAGGGCGATGCCGGCCGTCACCACCAGACCGGCGACGACCAGGACCGCGGCGGCCCAGAAGTTCAGGTCGAGCAGCGTGCCGCGCTGGGCGGGGTGGAGCCGGCCGTTGCGGTTGGCCAGCTCCACCTCGGGCCGGTCGTTCACTCGGGGTGCTCCTTCTCGTAGGCCTCTTGGGCCTCGTGGTAGCGGTCGAACTGTTCGTTCTCCTGGCGGCGGCCCTCGGTCGCCACGCCGATGGTGTCGGCGGTGTTCCAGTGCACCTTTTCGTTCGGGTCGAGGAGCTTGTGCTGGTTGAGGACGCTGCGGCCCTCCTCGGAGTACTTGCCCGGCCCTTCGAGCTTCTCGCGGCCGGGAACGCGCTCCTTGGCGGCGTCGCTCCAGCCCTTCGCCGTCTCCTCGGCGGACTTCGCTTCGCGGCCGGCCTGCTTCAGCTCGTTGGCCTTGCGCTCGATGCCCGCCGCCGTCTCCACGCTGCGATCCACGATCCGGTCGGCCGCCTTGCCCGCCTTCTTCAGCGCGTTCGCCGCCCCTTCGAGGGCCGCCTTCGACTTGCCCGCGCCCTTGGCCAGGCCCTCCAGCTTCTCGACGATCTTCGCGATGCGCGTGCTGATCTTCTCCGCCAGCACCCCGCCCTCGATCACCGTGTCCGCGATGAACGCCGCGATCGTCCCGCCGAATGTGCACCACGACGCCGCCAGCGCGGCCAGCGCCTTGACGATCAGCTCGCCCACGAACGACGAGATCAGGTCGCGGATCAGCCCGCGCTCGGTGCCGACCAGCGCCGCGCCGACGTTCATCGCCGTCGACGCGCCCTCGGCGTGGGAAGCCGCGCCGCGCAGGACGCCGACGTAGCTCTCGGCCGTCCGCTGGTACGCGTCCGCGGACGCGCAGTCGCTGAACGACCGGCGGACCTGGCGAGCCTTCTCCTCGTAGCTCTCGGCCGTCTCGGTGAGCTGCTTCGCGATGTTCGTCCAGGTCACGGCCTTGGCGGTGATCGCCTCGGGCTTGCCGGCCAGCTTGTCGAGGCCGTCCTTGAGGAAGCTGATGTGCTCGATCAGCCAGCCGACGCCCGCGCTCGCCAGGGTCCCGAGCGGGTCCATCGCCGCGCCGAGCAGGTCGAGGGCGTCCGTGCCGACGTCCATGGCGAGGTTGCCCCAGTCGCCATTGCGGGCGTCGGTGAGCGTCGAGGCGGCGTCGCTGAAGATGCCCGCGCCACCGGTCTGGGCGTTGAGGTTGTCCAGCTCGCCCTTCGAGCCGTCGCCCATGCCGCTCCAGAAGCCGCCCGGCGACTCGGCCGTCGCGACCAGGGAATTCTCCGTCATGCGGGCAGCTCCTTGCCGATGCCTTCGAGCAGGCACTTCGTCGTGTGCTCGTGCTCGCGGAACGTCGTGTGCGCGGTCTTCACCCGGTCGGCCACCTCGTGGCCGGCCTCGACCGCCGCGGCCAGGAAGCTGTCCGCGGTGTCCACCCACGCCTGGATGGGCAGCGCGAAGACCTGGCCGACCAGCCCGAACGCGTCGAAGTCGAGGGCCTGCGCGGTGCCGGCGGCGTCGAGCGCCTCCTGGACCTTCGCGGCGATCTCGCGGATTTCGTCCTCGTGCCCGCCGAGGACGTCGAAGTCGACCCTCATCGCCATCAGAGCCCCCGGCGCAGGATCGGGCTGCCGAAGTCGTCGTCGGACGGCGGTTTCCGGCGCGGTTCTTCCGCCGGTTCTTTCCGGCGCCGGAATCTGTTCCCGGAGGAATTCCATCGCCTTGCTGTCCTCGCCGATCACCGGCGCCATGATGCCGGTCAGCTGCTGCGCGGCGTCGAGCTGGGCCCGGCGCGCGGCGGCCAGGACCGCCTGCGCCAGCCGGGTCCGAGGGAGCTCGTCGGCCCGCGGCCCGAAGGAGAGTTCCTGCAGCGCACCGGCGGTGTTGACGGTGACCGTGACGGCTCCGTCGGCGCTCGTGGCGGTCGCCGAGACGCGCTCGAGCCGTGCCTTCGCCTCGGCCGCGCGCCGGGCGATTTCGGGCATACCGGCCGAAGCCGGATCAAAACTGTTCACGGCGACCTCGGAAGTCGGGGAAGGGTACCTGGCTGAGAGGGAGCAAACCGGTTTTCGGTTCCCCGTTCAAGCCGAAAAAGTATGGGTAGAAGAATGCATGGGGTTCCGTTTGCGTGCTCTTTACCCCACGTGGGCGGCCCGTGTTGAGCGCGACCGGCTCAGGCTTCCGTAAACTCGGATCGAGCAGCGAGCGAGGTAGGTGAGGAACCGGTGGCCAACGCGGAGGAACGCCGCTTCGACGTGCTGCGCGCGATCGTGGCCGACTACGTGTCCAACCAGGAACCCGTCGGGTCCAAGGCGATCGTCGAGCGGCACAACCTGGGTGTGTCGAGCGCCACTGTGCGCAATGACATGGCGACGCTGGAAGAAGAGGGTTACATCACCCAGCCGCACACCAGCGCCGGCCGCGTGCCGACGGACAAGGGGTACCGGCTCTTCGTCGACCGGCTCTCCGAGATCAAGCCGCTGAGCACGGCCGAGCGCCGCGCCATCACCACCTTCCTCGACAGCGGCACCGACCTCGACGACGTCCTCAAGCGCTCGGTCCGCCTGCTCGCGCAGCTGACCCGCCAGGTCGCCGTCGTCCAGTACCCGATGCTGACCAACGCCAAGGTGCGCCACCTCGAAGTGGTGCCGCTCACCCCGGCGCGGCTGATGCTGGTGCTGATCACCGACAACGGGCGCGTCGACCAGCGCACGGTCGACCTCGGCGACGTCGTCACCGAAGAGGACGTCGCCCGGCTGCGGACCGTGCTCAACGCGGCCATGTCCGGACGGCGGCTCAACGACGCCGCCGCCCGCGTCGCCGAGCTGCCCGACAAGTCGCCCGGCGAGCTGCGGGACGCGCTCATCCGGATCACCACCGTGCTGGTCGAGTCGCTGGCCGAACACCCCGAAGAGCGCCTGGTGCTCGGCGGCACGGCCAACCTGACGCGCAACGTCGCCGACTTCCCGGGCTCGCTGCGGCAGGTCCTCGAGGCACTCGAAGAACAGGTCGTCGTCCTCAAGCTGCTGGCCGCCGCACGCAACCCCGGTGCGATCACCGTGCGCATCGGTGAGGAAAATGAGGACGAGCAGATGCGCAGCACCTCGGTCGTCTCGATCGGCTACGGCCGCGACGACGTGGTGCTCGGCGGCATGGGGGTGGTCGGCCCGACCCGGATGGACTACCCCGGCACGATCGCCGCGGTGCGGGCGGTCGCCAACTACGTGGGGCAGATCCTGGCCGGCCGCTGAGCCGGGCAGAGCAGAAGGAGAAGCAGAGACGGTGGCGAGGGACTACTACGGCATCCTCGGGGTGGCCAAGAACGCGAGCGATCAGGAGATCAAGCGCGCGTACCGGAAGCTGGCCCGGGAGCTGCACCCCGACGTCAACCCGTCGGACGACGCCCAGCACAAGTTCGCCGAGGTCACGACGGCCTACGAGGTGCTGTCCGACCCGCAGAAGCGCAAGATCGTGGACCTCGGCGGCGACCCGATGGACAGCGGGGCCCGTGGCGGCGGTGGCGGCGACCCGTTCGCCGGCTTCGGCGGCCTCGGCGACATCATGGACGCCTTCTTCGGTGCGGCCGGCGGTGGCGGCGGGCGCGGGCGTGGGCCGCGCAGCCGCGTCCAGCCCGGCTCCGACGCGCTGATCCGGCTGGGCCTCTCCCTCGAGGAGTGCGCGACCGGCGTCGACAAGGAAATCGCCGTCGACACGGCCATCGTCTGCGACCTCTGCCGCGGCGCGGGCACCAGCGAGGGCACCTCGGTCAAGACCTGCGACACCTGCGGTGGCGCCGGCGAGGTCCAGTCCGTCCAGCGGTCGTTCCTCGGCCAGGTCGTCACCGCCCGCCCCTGCCCGGTCTGCCGCGGCTTCGGCGAGGTCATCCCCGACCCCTGCCGCCAGTGCGGCGGCGACGGCCGCATCCGCGCCCGCCGCAACGTCACCGCCAAGATCCCGCCGGGCGTCGGCGACGGCATGCGCATCCGGCTCTCCGGCCAGGGCGAGGTCGGCCCCGGCGGCGGCCCGGCCGGCGACCTCTACGTCGAGATCGACGAGACCCCGCACGAGGTCTTCGTCCGGCAGGGCCACGACCTGCACTGCAACTTCCGCATCCCGATGACCACGGCCGCCCTCGGCGCCACGGTGCCGATCTCGACCCTGGTCGACGGCGACTACGAACTCGACGTCGAACCGGGCACCCAGCCCAACGCCGAGCTCGTCCTCACCGGCAAGGGCATGCCGCGGCTGCGGTCCTCCGGCCGCGTCGACGGCCGTGGCGACCTGCACGTCCACATCGACGTCGTGGTCCCGACCAAGCTCGACGAGGCCCAGCGCGAGCTCCTCGTCGAACTGGCCCAGCAGCGCGGCGAAGAAGTCCCGACGCTGGCGTCCAACGGCACCAAGCACGGCGGGCTGTTCTCCAAGCTCCGCGCCAAGAACCACCGCTGAGCCGTGCCCGACACCACCCTCCCGGTCTTCCTCGCCGCGTCGGTCCCGGCCTCCGGTCGCGCGGTCCTCGACGGCGAGGAAGCCCGGCACGCGGCGACCGTCCGCCGCCTGCGCGTCGGCGAGCGGCTGGTCCTGTCCGACGGCGCCGGCGCCATGGCTCGCTGCGTCGTCGAGGGCGTCCAGGCCGGGCGGGACCCGCTGGTGACGCTCTCGGTCGAGACGTCCTGGACCGAGGAACCGCCCGCGCTGCGGATCCTGGTCGCCCAGGCCCTGGCGAAGGGCGACCGCGGAGAACTGGCGGTCGAACTCGCCACCGAGGCCGGAGCCGACGCCATCGTCCCCTGGCGCGCGGCCCGCAGCGTCGCCAAATGGGAAGACGGCGGACGCGGGGACAAGGCGCTGGCCCGCTGGCGGGCCACCGCCCGGGCGGCGGCCAAACAGGCGCGGCGAGCCCACGTCCCCGACGTCACCGAGCCGGTCACCACCGCGGAACTCGCCGGGCTCGTGGCCCCGATGTCCCTGGCCATCGTGCTGGAATCGGACGTCCCCGACCGGCTCACCGACCTCGTGTTGCCCGACGCGGGGGACGTACTACTGGTCGTCGGACCCGAGGGCGGCGTCACGGACGAGGAACTGCAGGTACTCCGCGAGGCAGGCGCACAGGCCGTCCGGCTCGGGACGACCGTGCTGCGCACCTCCACGGCAGCCGCAGTAGCTCTGGGTGCCCTCGGAGCCCTCACCACCCGCTGGCAGTAACCCCCAGCGAAAAATCGGGATAATTTTGCGCCCAGTTATGGCGCGATCACGCTCCGACCCGTTACTCTCATTTACTAACGCACCGACCATCGGCCCGGTGCGCACTGGGAAGAAAGACTCCGCCGGGCACCTCCCCCCTCGGTCCGGCGGCCGCCGCGGTCGCGGTGAGGCGACCCCCAGGCTTCACCGCCACCGCGGCATCTCCTCGCTCGCTTCGCTCGCGGTCGTGCCGCGGTTTCGGTTTCGTCCTTTTTTCTGGGGGTCAAACCCCCAGACCCCCAGCCGGGGGCAAGCCCCCGGACCCCCCGCGACTTGGGTGGGTGGCTTGGTTGGTCAGGGCGTGTTGCGGGCTCGGCGGCCTTCGGCCTTCCTCGCTTGGTTGGGTCGATAGGGTGCGTTCATGAGTGAGACTGAGGCCGACACCCTGTTCGAACGGATCATTGGTGGGGAGATCCCCGCTGACGTCGTCTATCAGGACGATGCCACCTTTGCCTTCCGGGATATCCGGCCTCAGGCTCGGGTTCACGTTCTCGTCGTGCCTCGGAAGCGGTACCGGAATCTGGGGGAGCTGGCCGCCGGTGATCCGGAGCTGCTCGCGCGGGTCGCGCTCAGCGCTCGTAAGGTTGCCGAGCTCGAGGGCATCGTCGAGAGCGGGTACCGGGTGGTCTTCAACACCGATTCCGATGCCGGGCAGACCGTCTTCCACGTGCACGCCCACGTTCTGGGCGGGGAACCCCTGGGGTTGTTCGGGGCTCCGGACGAGGACTAGGGAAACCGGCCTGCGTCTTGTCGGTGGGTGCCAGTAGCATCGGTGGGGTCCGTTCTCCCTCACCGAGAAAGCAGGCCTGAGGCCACGTGGCCGGAACCGTACCGGGTGGTGCCGCCCGACCCGACGTCCCCGGAGACGTCGCCAAAACCGAGGATGCCTCCGTCCAGGCCGCGCAATCCCGGTTTCCCATCCCCGACGCTGCCGCGCTGAGCCTGCTCGGCTCCCGCGACGAGAACCTGCGGGTCGCCGAGGAACTCCTCGCCGCCGACGTGCACGTACGCGGCAACGAGGTCACCCTGACCGGGACCCCCGCCGACGTCGCGTTCGCCGAACGCGTCTTCGCCGAGCTCGTGCAGCTCGCCACCGGCGGCCAGCAGGTCGGGCCCGACACCGTCCGGCGCACCATCGGCATGCTCTCCACCGGGGACGCCTCGCCGGCCGAGGTCCTCAGCCTCAACATCGTCTCCCGGCGCGGGAAGACGATCCGGCCCAAGACGCTCAACCAGAAGCGGTACGTCGACGCCATCGACAAGCACACCGTCGTCTTCGGCATCGGCCCCGCCGGCACCGGCAAGACCTACCTGGCCATGGCGAAGGCCGTCCAGGCCCTGCAGGCCAAGCAGGTCACCCGCATCGTCCTCACCCGCCCGGCCGTCGAAGCCGGCGAGCGCCTCGGCTACCTGCCCGGCACCCTGAACGAGAAGATCGACCCCTACCTGCGGCCGCTCTACGACGCGCTGCACGACATGGTCGAACCGGAGTCGATTCCGCGGCTGATGCAGGCGGGCACCATCGAAATCGCACCGCTGGCCTACATGCGCGGGCGCACGCTGAACGACGCCTTCATCATCCTCGACGAGGCCCAGAACACCACGCCCGAGCAGATGAAGATGTTCCTCACCCGGCTCGGCTTCGGGTCCAAGATCGTCGTCACCGGCGACATCACCCAGGTCGACCTGCCCAGCGGGCAGCGCAGCGGCCTGCGGGTCGTCCGCGACATCCTCACCGGCGTCGAGGACCTCCACTTCGCCGAACTGACCAGCCAGGACGTCGTCCGGCACCGGCTCGTCGCGAGCATCGTCGACGCCTACGAGAAGTGGCAGGCCGTGCAGGACGCCCAGCAGAACGACGGCTGGAAGGGCAACCGGCGTTGAGCATCGAGATCGCCAACGAGTCCGGCGTCAACGTCGACGAGACGTCCATCGTCTCCGCCGCCCGCTACGCCCTCGACAAGATGGAGGTCAGCCCGCTCGCCGAGCTGTCCATCCTCCTCGTCACCCTCGACGTCATGGAAGACCTGCACGAACGCTGGATGGACCTCCCCGGCCCCACCGATGTGATGGCCTTCCCGATGGACGAGCTCGACTCCTCCCGCCGCCCCGACGCGCCCGACGCGTCGCCGGCGCTGCTCGGGGACATCGTGCTCTGCCCGGCGTTCGCGAAGGACCAGGCCAAGACCGCGGGCCACGGCCTGATCGACGAGCTGCACCTGCTCACCGTGCACGGCGTGCTCCACCTCCTCGGCTACGACCACGCCGAACCCGCCGAGGAGCGCGAGATGTTCGCCCTCCAGAAGCGCATCCTCGGCGAATACCAGGAGGCCGTCGCCGCCCTGGACAAGCGGGACGCGCAGCGCAGCACCGACGACCGCGTCCTCGGCATCGCCGGCCTCGAGGCCCCCGCCGCCGAGCCACCCGCCGGGGAAACGCCCTAGGCGCCAGCCATGGAACAGCTCTTCTTCGCGATCGCGCTCGTCCTCCTGGCGGGCGTGTTCGCGGCGGCGGACGCCGCGATCAGCACCGTGTCGCAGGCAAGGGCCGACGGCCTCGCCCGGCTCGGGCTGCCTGGCGCCCGCCACCTCGCCGCCGTCGTCGCCGAACGACGCCGGCACATCAACCTGCTGCTCCTGCTGCGCCTCGGCTGCGAGCTCACGGCCACCGTGCTCGTCACGGTGTTCGTCGGCACCCGGCTCGCCCCGCTCGGCCTCGCCGTGCTCGTCGCCGCCGTCGTCATGGTCGTGGTCAGCTACGTCCTCATCGGCGTCGGCCCGCGCACCCTCGGCCGCCAGCACCCCTACCGGATCGGCCGGTACGTCGCCGGGCCCGTCCGCGTCCTCGGCTCCGTCCTCGGCCCGCTGTCCCGGCTGCTCATCCTCATCGGTAACGCCATCACCCCCGGCCAGGGCTTCCGCGAAGGTCCGTTCACCTCCGAGGTCGAGCTGCGCGAGCTCGTCGACATGGCCCAGGAACGCGGCGTCGTCGAGGATTCCGAGCGCGAGATGATCCACTCGGTGTTCGAGCTCGGCGACACCGTCGCCCGCGAGGTCATGGTGCCGCGCACCGAGATCGTCTGGATCGAGCGCACCAAGACCGTCCGGCAGGCCCTCGCCCTCGCGCTGCGCACCGGGTTCACCCGGCTGCCGGTGATCGACGAGTCCGTCGACGACATCGTCGGCGTCGTCAACATCAAGGACCTGATGACCGGCTACCTCGACCCCGACGGCCCGAGCACGGTCGTCGACTCGGTGATGAACCCGGCGTCCTTCGTCCCCGACTCGAAACGCCTGGACGAGCTGCTCAAGGAAATGCAGCGCTCGCACAACCACATGGCGATCGCCGTCGACGAATACGGCGGCACGGCGGGCCTGCTCACCATCGAAGACGTCCTCGAGGAGATCGTCGGCGAGATCACCGACGAATCCGACGCCGACGAACGGCCCGAGGTCGAGGAGCTCGACGGCGGCGCCGTCCGCGTCTCGTCCCGGATGACCGTCGACGACCTGGGCGAACTGTTCGGCATCGACCTCGAAGACCACGACGTGGAGACCGTGGGCGGGCTGCTCGCGGAACGACTGGGTAGGGTCCCGCTGCCGGGGGCCGAAGCCGAGGTCGCCGGCCTTCGGCTGTTCGCCGAAGGGGGCAAGGACCGGCGCGGCCGCATGCGGATCACCTCCGTGGTCGTGCACCCGGCCGACGCCGAAGCCGTGACGGACCCCGTCGACCGGACGCGCCGCCGCACGCGCCTGCCCCACCCCGACGAACGCGACAGGAGCGTCGAACATGCCTGACCTCGAGGCCGAGGACCAGAAACTCGTCACGCTGGCCCGGTCCTCGCGCGCCCGCATCCAGGCCCCCGAGGGCGCCGCGGTCCGCGACACCGACGGCCGCACCTACGCCGCGGGCACGGTCGACCAGCCGTCGTTCAAGCTCACCGCGCTCCAGGCCGCGGTCGCCGCCGCCCTGTCGAGCGGCGCCGAAGGCATCGAAGCCGCCGCCGTCGTCAGCGACGAAGGCCTGCTCAAGGGGGCGTCCGTGCACGCGGTCCGCGACATCGCGAAGTACGCGCCGATCATCCTCGCCGCCCCGGACGGCACGGTCCTCGAGGTGCGCACCCGATGACCGAGCACCGTTCCGGCTTCGCCTGCTTCGTCGGCCGGCCCAACGCCGGCAAGTCGACGCTGACCAACGCCCTCGTCGGCACCAAGGTCGCGATCACCTCCAGCAAGCCGCAGACCACCCGGCACGCGATCCGCGGGATCGTCCACCGCGAGGACGCCCAGCTCGTCCTGATCGACACGCCCGGCCTGCACCGCCCGCGCACCCTTCTCGGCGAGCGGCTCAACGACATCGTGCACACGACGTGGTCCGAAGTGGACGTCGTCGGCTTCTGCGTCCCGGCGAACGAGAAGATCGGGCCCGGCGACAAGTTCATCGCCGCCGAGCTGCAGAAGATCGCCAAGCGGACGCCCGTGATCGGCATCGTCACCAAGACCGACCTCGTCCAGCCCCAGCAGATCGCCGAACAGTTGCTTGCGCTGCAGCAAGTGATGGAGTTCGCCGAGCTCGTCCCGGTGTCCGCAGTGGACGGCTTCCAGGTTTCCACCCTGGCCGACCTGCTGGTCCAGCGGCTGCCCGAGGGCCCGCAGCTGTACCCGGGCGGCGAGCTCACCGACGAGCCCGAGCAGACGCTGGTCGCCGAGCTGATCCGCGAGGCGGCTCTGGAGGGCGTCCGCGACGAGCTGCCGCACTCGATCGCCGTCACCGTCGAGGAGATGCTGCCCCGCGAAGGCCGCGACGACCTCGTCGACGTGCACGCGTTCCTCTACGTGGAACGGCCCAGCCAGAAGGGGATCATCCTGGGGCACAAGGGCGAACGGCTGCGCGAGGTCGGCGCCGCCGCCCGCAAGAACATCGAGGCGCTGCTCGGCTCGAAGGTCTACCTCGACCTGCACATCAAGGTCGCCAAGGAGTGGCAGCGCGACCCCCGTCAGTTACGCCGGCTCGGCTTCTGACCTGGATTTTCGCCGCCCGGGGGAGCGGTGGCGGAATTCCTGGTCTCGATTCGGTCGCGGCGGGACGAAACGCGGGGCGCGCGATGATCTCGCCCCCTACAGTCGCGGCTTCGACCACACCGCGGCCGGTCGGGGCGGCCCGCGGACCCGGTGGTCGTCTGTGGAGCACGACGAAGGGGAACGACCGACCATGACCGACAGCCAGGGCACGCCCAACTACCCCGGCGACCAGCCGAACCAGCCCGGCGGCCAGCCGAACTACCCCGGTGGGCAGCCGAACTACCCCGGTGGGCAGCCGGGCGGCTACCAGCCGGGCCCGCCCCCGAGCAACAACCTCGTGTGGGCCATCCTGACCACGATCCTGTGCTGCCTCCCGTTCGGCATCGTGTCGATCGTGCAGGCCACGAAGGTGAACGGTCTGTGGGCGCAGGGTCAGACGGCCGCCGCGCAGGAGGCCGCCGACGCCGCCAAGAAGTGGGCGATCATCGGCGCGATCGTCGGTGTCGTGCTCAACGTGCTGTGGATCATCCTGCTGATCACGGGCGCTTTCACGTTCGGCACCGGCACGACGTCATACTGACGTAGCCGAGCAGCAGGAGGATTCCGGTGACCGACCAGTACCCGCCGCCGTACCCGCCCCCGGGCGGGCCGGGTTACGGCTACGGCCATGGCTACCCGCCGCCGAACTACGGGCCGCCGCCGGACAACAACCTCGTCTGGGCCATCCTGAGCACCGTGCTGTGCTGCCTGCCCCTGGGCATCGTCGCGATCGTCAAGGCCAACCAGGTGCACACGCTGTGGTTCCAGGGCTTCCCCGCCGAGGCGCAGAAGGCCGCCGCCGACGCCCGCAAGTGGGCGATGTGGTCGGCCATCTCGACCGGGATCCTCCTGCTGCTCTACATCGCGTTCGTCGTGGTGATGATCGTGTTCGTAGGCGTCAACTCGAACCGGCTGACGCCGTGACCACGACCGTCTACACGGGATACCCTGCGCGCGGCACCAAGGCCAAGCTGCGCGCCCTCGGCGCGCCGATGGCCGTCGTCGCCGGGGCCGGCGTGTGCTGCGTGGCCGTCTGGGTGGGCGACCCGACCACCCCGGGCGGGTTCCTGCCCATCTGCCCGACGAAGGCGCTGCTCGGCATCGACTGCCCGGGCTGCGGGGGCATGCGGATGGCCTACAGCGTGATGCACGGGGACATTCCCGCGGCCCTGCACTACAACGCCGTGTCGTTCGTGGTCATGCTGCTGTTCGTGTGGAGCATGGCCGCGTGGATCCTCGGGCGCCTGCGCGGCCGCGCGATGGACAGCTGGCTGCACTGGCGGTGGACACCGCTGGCGTTTTCCGTCGTGTTCGTCGTCTGGTTCGTCATCCGCAACCTCCCGTTCGCGCCGTTCACGGCCCTGCACGTCTGATCTCCGGCGCCCGGGAACCGGACGGCCACTGTCCGCGTCGGACGGACGAGCGATTCACCCGGACAGCTGAAGCCTGGGCGGCGCGGCCGCAGGTGAACCGAGTACGCTCCCGCGGACCGGACCGACGTGGGCGGATCCGTTTCCGCGTGTCGGGGAAGTGACCAGCGAGGGGAAGACACCCAATGACCGATCCCTACGGTCAGCAATCTTTCGGCCAGCAGCCGGGTGGTCAGCCGCCGTTCGGCCAGCCGCAGCCGGGGCAGGCGCCGTTCGGGCAGCCCGCGCCCTACGGCCAGCCGGCGCCGTTCGGCCAGCCCGCGCCGTTCGGTCAGCAGGGCAACCCCTTCGGTCCCTCGCGCAACTACGCGAGCTGGGGCCAGCGCGCCCTCGCCTGGCTCATCGACTTCAGCCCCATCCTCATCATCTACCTCATCGGCGGCCTGTTCTCGGCGATCGTCGGCGAGGCCGGCCCGATCCTGGTCATCGGCGGCATCGGCTGGGTCGCGTGGATCGGCTGGTCCATCTACAACCGGTGGATCCAGCAGGGCAACACCGGCCAGTCGATGGGCAAGCGGTACGCCAAGATCAAACTGGTCAAGGAGGACACCGGGCAGCCGATCGGCCCGGGCATGGCGTTCCTGCGCGACGTCGCGCACGCCGTCGACAGCGCCGTCTGCTACGTCGGCTGGCTGTGGCCGCTGTGGGACGACAAGTCCCAGACCCTCTCGGACAAGATCGTCGGCACCGTCGTGGTCAACGCCGACGCGGCCGCGCCGTTCGGCCAGCAGGGCGCGCAGGCGTTCGCCGGCGGCTTCCCGCCGCCGGGACAGCAGCCCGGTCAGTTCGGCCAGCCGCCCTCCGGTGGTTTCCCGCAGCAGCCCGCGTCCGGCGGTTTCCCGCAGCAGCCGCAGTCCGGCGGCTTCGAGCAGCAGCCGGCGTCCGGTGGTTTCCCGCAGCAGCCCGCGTCCGGCTTCCCCCAGCAGCCGCAGTCCGGTGGCTTCGAGCAGCAGCCCGCCCCGGGTGGCTTCGGCCAGGCGCAGCCGGGCGGGTTCGGCCAGCCGCCGTCGCCCGGCGGGTTCGGTGCCCAGCCGCCGCAGCCGGGCGGCTTCGCGCAGCAGCCGCTCGCGCCGCCGCCGGGCGGGGGCGCCTTCGACGAGCAGGCGGAGCGCACCCAGATGCTGCGCCCGGGCTCCGGGAGTTCCTTCGACGAGCAGGCCGAGCGCACCCAGATGCTGCGGCCGGACACCCACGGCGAGTCCGAAGCGACCCAGAAGATCCAGCCGGGCCAGTTCGGCCAGCCGCCGAACGAGCAGCGCTGACCCGTTCCTCCCGCACCACCGCCGGAGCCACCCGGCGGATGTTCACGAATAGTTGGGGTACAACGTCATGACCAATCCCTACGGCCAGCAGCAGCCCTACGGCCAGCAGCCGCAGCAGCCGGGTTACGGCCCGCCGTCCGGCGGCGTGCCCGCGCCCTACGGCCAGCCGGCGCCGTACGGTCAGCAGGCGCCGTACGGGCAGCCCGCGCCGTACGGCCAGCCGCCCACCGGCGGCTTCGGCGCCCCCGGCTACGGCACGCCCGGTGGTGGCGACATCAACGCCATCAAGGACTACAAGGGCTGGGCGATCGCCTCGCTCTTCCTCGGCGGCCTCATCCTCGGCATCTTCGCGATCATGAAGTCGAACGAGGTCGGCACGTACAAGATGCAGGGCAACTACCCGATGGCGGAACAGGCGTCGCGCACCACGAAGACGCTCTGCCTGGTCTCGACCATCCTGGGCGGCGTCGGCTGCGTCTTCGCCATCATCATGATCATCGTCGCGATCGCCGGTGCCGCGGCCGTCAGCACCTGCTACGGCTCGTACTGCTGATCCTCGGGTTTCCGCGGGGCGCTCCACCCCGGCATCACCCCGAAGTGGGACGATGTCGGGGTGGTGAACCTCTACCGCGACACCGGGGTGGTGTTGCGCACGCACAAGCTGGGTGAGGCCGACCGGATCATCACCCTGCTGACGCGGCGGCACGGCAAGGTCCGTGCCGTGGCGAAGGGCGTGCGGCGCACCTCCTCGCGGTTCGGGGCTCGCCTGGAGCCGTTCGGCCACGTCGACGTGCAGTTCTACACCGGGCGCACGCTCGACGTGATCACCCAGGTCGAGACCGTCGACGCGTTCCAGCTGCCGCTGGTCGCCGACTACCAGCGCTACACCGCGGCCAGCGCGATCGCCGAAACCGCGGACCGGCTCTCGGCCGAAGAGGGCGAGCCGGTGCTCAAGCTGTACCTCCTCCTCTGCGGCGCGCTGCGGTCGCTCGCCGCCGGCGAACGTGACCCGTCCCTCGTGCTCGACGCGTTCTTCCTCCGCGCGATGTCCTACGCCGGGTGGGCGCCCGCGCTCACCGAGTGCGCCCGCTGCGGCCTGCCCGGCCCGCACGTGGCGTTCAGCGTCCCCGCCGGCGGCTCGATGTGCCAGGACTGCCGCGTCCCGGGTTCCGTGCACCCCGCGCCCGAGGTCCTCGACCTGCTCACGGCCCTGCTGCACGGCGAGTGGTCGACGGCCGAGGCGACCCTGCCCGGCACCCGCCGCGACGCGAGCGGCCTGGTCGCGGCGCACCTGCAGTGGCACCTGGAGCGGCAGCTGCGGTCCCTTCCCCTGGTCGAGCGACGCGCCCGGGAATCAGTGACATCCGGGGTCTCCAGAACCCCCGAAGGACAGGTCCTACCCGGGCAGTAGGGTCGGGCTGACCGGTTTCACCCAGCCAGGGAGGCTCGCAGTGCTGCGCAGGGGACGCGAGAACAAGGCGTCGCGATACGAGCTGCGGGCCCCGGATCCGCACCCGTCGGGCGCGAAACCGCCGGAGATCCCGCGGGAGCTGGTGCCCAAGCACGTCGCGCTGGTCATGGACGGCAACGGCCGCTGGGCCAACCAGCGCGGCCTGCCGCGGATCGAGGGCCACAAGCGCGGCGAAGCGGTGATGATCGACGTCGCCAGCGGCGCGGTCGAGCTCGGCGTCAAGTGGCTCTCGGTGTACGCGTTCTCGACGGAGAACTGGAAGCGCAGCCCCGAAGAGGTGCGGTTCCTGATGGGCTTCAACCGCGACACCATCCGCCGCCAGGTCGACTACCTCGGCTCGATCGGCGTGCGCATCCGCTGGGCGGGCCGGCGGCCGAAGCTGTGGGCTTCGGTCATCAAGGAACTGCAGGCGGCCGAGGAGAAGACCAAGCACAACACGGCGCTGAACATGACCATGTGCGTCAACTACGGCGGCCGCGCCGAGCTGGGTGACGCCATGCAGCGGATCGCGCGCGACGTCGCCGACGGCAAGCTCGATCCCGGCAAGGTCAACGAGAAGACCATCGGGAAGTACCTGTACCAGCCGGAAATGCCGGACGTGGACCTGTTCCTGCGGCCCTCCGGCGAGCAGCGGACGTCGAACTTCCTGCTGTGGCAGTCGGCCTACGCCGAGATGGTCTACCAGGACACGCTGTTCCCGGACTTCGACCGGACCCACCTGTGGCGGGCCTGCCTCGAATTCGCGAAGCGGGATCGCCGCTTCGGCGGCGCTGTCGACCAGGCGGCTTCTTCGTGAGCGCGACCGAAGCGGTCGAGACCGCGGAGCTGCTGACGCGGGCCCGCGAGGCGCTGGAGCGCTACCTCGAGGTGCACGTCGACGACGACGGCGCGCTGACCTTCTCCCACGGCGGCGTGCCGTGCGTGATCCAGGCGACCCGGCTCGGCGAAGGCCTCACCGTGCTCACCCTGACCTGCGTGGTCGGCTGGGACCTGGTGGACGAGCCTTCGCTTTCGATCGCCGTCGCCGAGCGGGCCGGGCAGGGTTTGTTCGGGACGCTCGGGGTCGGGCACTCGGACAACGGGGTCGACGTGACACTGCGGTACGCGTTCCCGGCGGCCGGGCTGGACGCGGCGGCGCTCGGGACGTTGCTGATGCTGGTCGTGTCGACGGCTTCGCAGCTGCGGACCGATCTGCCCGGAATCGTGCCCGGCGACTGACCCGTCCGGGGTGGACTTTCCGCCGCGAACGGAGGATTCGGTACCGAAACGGACCGTGATCCTCCGTTCGCGGCCCGTGCGGGTCTCCGCCGGTCGGACGGCCCTGGCATCATCGCCTTCGTGAACATCGTTTCCGACACCGAGGCCGAGCCCGGCCGGCGCACCCGCCGGTTCCGGATCAGCTCGGTCGAAGTGCTGTGCGCGATCCTGCTGATCGCGATCCTCGCCCAGAGCTGGCTGCAGGACCTGTTCGACGTGCCCGCGCTGCGCACCGGCTCGACCGTGTTCGTCGCCGTTTGCGTGCAGGCGCTGCCGTTCCTGGTGCTGGGCGTGCTGATCAGCGGCGCCATCGCCGCGTTCGTACCCGCGCGCGCGCTGGAGAAGGTGCTGCCGCGCCGGGCGGGGGCGGCGGTCGGCGTCGCCGGGCTGGCCGGTGTCGCGCTGCCGGGGTGCGAATGCGCTTCGGTGCCGGTGGCGCGGCGGCTGATGGGGCAGGGCGTGGCGCCGGCGGCGGCGCTGACGTTCCTGCTCGCGGCGCCGGCGGTGAACCCGGTGGTGCTGGTGGCGACCGCGGTCGCGTTCCCGGGCAAGCCGGAGATGGTGCTGGCCCGCTTCGCCGGCTCGCTCGCCACGGCGATGGTGATGGGCTGGCTGTGGGCGCGTTGGGGCAAGCTCGAGTGGATCACCGCGCGGGCACTGCAGCGCCTCCCGGACGTGGCGGGCGGCCAGCGCTGGCGGGTGTTCGCCGAGACGGCGCGCACGGACCTGGTCGAGGCGGGCGGTTTCCTGGTGCTGGGGGCGCTGATCTCGTCGGCGCTGAACGTCCTGGTGCCCGCCCGCTGGTTCGGGGTGCTGGGTGACCAGCTGGTGCTGGGCGTGGTGGTGCTGGCGGTATTGGCGGTGGTGCTGGCGCTGTGCAGCGAGGCGGACGCGTTCGTGGCGGCGTCGCTGACGGCGTTGCCCCTGCTGCCGAAGCTGGTGTTCCTGGTGGTGGGCCCGGCGATCGACGTGAAGCTGTTCGCGTTGCAGGCGGGCACGTTCGGCAGGTCGTTCGCGGTCCGGTTCGCCCCGGTGACGTTCGTGGTGGCGGTGGCCTGCGCGTTGGGGGCCGGGTTCCTGGTGGGGGTCGCGTGAAACGGGAAACCCAGAACATCCTGCTGATCCTGCTCGGCGGGGCGCTGGTCAAGATCGCGGCCAATGGCGACTACCTGCGGTACGTCAAACCGGCGCAGCAGCCGTGGATCCTCGCCGGTGGCGGGGTGATGGTGCTACTGGGGGCCGTCGCGATCGTCCGGGATCTGGTGGCCTCGCGCCGAGCGGCCCCCGACGAGCACGACGGCCACGGCGGCCACTCGCACTCGGCGCGTCCGGCGTGGCTGCTGCTGGTTCCGGTGCTGGCGGTGTTCCTGGTCGCGCCACCCGCCCTGGGCGCGGACTCGGTGATCCGCACCGAGGCCCGCGCGCCGTCGAGTGCGGCGGTCGCCAACTCCGCGGCTTTCCCGCCGTTGCCGGCCGGGAACGTGGTGCCCCTGACGGTCAACGAGTTCGTCACCCGCGCCGGCTGGGACGCGGCCGGCACCCTGAACGGCCGCACGGTTTCGCTCACGGGGTTCGTCGTCCACACGGACGGCCGCACCCTCCTGGCGCGCCTGGTGATCAGCTGCTGCGCCGCGGACGCGTTCCCGGTGACGGTCCGCCTCCGCGGCGGCGAAGCGGACCACCTGGCGAGCGACGCCTGGGTCCAGGTGACCGGCCAGGTCGTCCCCGGCACGGCGACGAAGGACAACAGCTACACGCCGGACTTCACCCCCGCGTCGGTGACGTCCGTCCCGACCCCGAAGGATCCTTACGAATACTGACGTGCGTTCCCGGGCCGGGCGCCATTTTTCTTGCTGTGCGCGCGCCGGTGGACCCACCGCCGATCCCGCTGCGGGAAGTGCCGGACGGCTTCGACCCCGCGCTGCGGTCCGTGCTCACCGCGCTCCCGGCAGCCGCAACCGCGCACGACGTACATCGCCCTGCGGGGGACGATCCACGTCTGGCGTCCCGAGTGGGACCGGGTCCAGTCCGGCGAAGTCCCGTGCACTGCGAAGACCGCCTTGGGCGGCCCGCACTAGTGCTCGGCGCAGGTGCCGGTGATCTCCACCGTGTGCGAAATCTCCGAAAAGCCGTGCTCGGCCGCGATCTTCTCCGCCCAGCGCTCCACCGCCGGCCCCTCGACCTCCACCGTGCGGCCGCACCGGCGGCACACCAGGTGATGGTGGTGGTGCGCCGAGCACCGCCGGTAGATCGCCTCGCCCGAATCCGTGCGCAGGACGTCGATCTCGCCGGCCTCCGACAGCGACTGCAGCGTGCGGTACACCGTCGTCAGGCCGATGCCGTCGCCGCGTTTGCGCAGCTCGTCGTGGAGCTCCTGGGCCGAACGGAAGTCGTCGATCGTGCTGAGCAGCTCGACGACCGCGGCTCGCTGCCGGGTGGATCGGCGCCCGGGGACCGGGGCCTGGCTGCGCGACGCGGCGGTGTCCATCACTTTCCTTCCTGCACGTGGGCGACGGCGTCGACCACGATGTGCGCCAGGTGGTCGTCGGCGAGGCGGTAGACGACCTCGCGGCCGCGGCGCTCGCCCTGGACCACCCCGGCCGTCTTCAGCACCCGCAGGTGCTGGCTGATCAGCGGCTGCGCGACGTCGAGGGCGTCCACCAGCTCGTGCACGCACCGGTCGGCCGCCCGCAGCTGCAGCACGATCGCGATCCGGACCGGGGCCGCCAGCGCGCGCAGCAGGTCGCCCGCGTCCGTCAGCACCGACTGCGGGGGGTGGGCCGGAGACGTCGGGGACCCGTCGGCCGCCGGGGTGCAGTCCGCGAGCCCCGGCTGGGCGCCACTCCCGGTGACCGTCGCCATTCCCGCCTCCACGCTGCCCGCGACCATGAATTCCGTAGTCATTGCCGATAACGGTCCCGCCCATCCTAGTGTTCCCCCGTCCGGGACCCCCGCCGCGGCGGCGAGCTGCGGGGTACGGCCGGTCGTATTACCCCGTTCGGGTGAGTTCGTGGGATATTGGCCCCACGGCTTCGCATGTCGTCGCCGACGGTGCAAGGTTGTCGCGGAGCGTTTCGCCGTTGCCCGGACGCCGGCGACCCGTCCCGAGCAGAGCGGTGGGGAGACATGACGCGTTTGGTGACGAAGGCAGCCGCACTGGCCGCCGCGGTGTTCCCGCTGGTCGGCGTGGGTGTCGCGGGGGCGCAGACCCAGGCCGTCGACGAGAAGACCGGTCCGGTCTCGTTCGCGAACATCGCCTCGGTGCGGATCGGGGACGAGGGCCAGCGCGGCGGGGCCCTGATCACCGAAACGCAACGGTCACCCCTGCTGCCCGGCCAGTCGAAGCTCGGCGCGGACCGCGTCGCGGTCCCCAAGGACGACGGCGAGCGCGCCACCTTCGGCGGGCACTACCAGATCGCCCTCGGCCGTTACAGCGCGTCACAGAACCCGTACCCGCCGGGGGTCCCGAGCCGGGACCACAACGTCTTTGCCGCCCTGCAGGCCACCACCGTGCCGACCGCCACCGCGGAGACCAACTACGCGCTGCGGGACACCTGGCAGGGCGGCACCAAGCCGGCCGACGACACCGTCCTCGTGCTCGAAGGCGCCAAGACCTCGGTGGACTGCACCGGCCCGGCCAAGCTGTCCGCGGCTTCGACGGTGACCCGGCTGTGGGTGCGCCAGTCCGGCGGCGCGCTCGGGATCGTCCCCGTGCCCGGCGGCAACGCCGGTCTCCAGCTGAAGAACCTGCGGCTCGGGCCGCCTGGCGACATCACGAACGCCGACCGGGCGACCACCGTCTCCGACCTCGCGCTGACCCGCGTCACCGGCTTCGACCAGCTGATCCGCCAGGACGGCTGGCGCGGGGGCGACTTCACCGCCGCGGCGGGCTGGCGGGTCGAGATCACCACGCACGTGAAGGACGCGCAGGGCGCCGCGCTGCAGGACGTGAAGACGACCATCGTGCTCGGCGGGGTCAGCTGCTCGATCCCGAAGGGCTTCGTCGCGAAGGCCGGCGGCCCGGCCGGTGGCACGACCGCCACCCAGCCCGCCGTGCCGACCCAGGTCCCGGCCGGCTACCTGGGCGCGGCCGCGCCCGCCACGGACGGTGCCGGCTCCCGCGTCCCGCTCGGCATCGGCCTGCTCTTCGGCGGGGTGTTCTTCGCCACCGTCGCCCTGCTGCTGGGCCGGCGGCGCAAGACCGGGACGGACTAGGTGCTGCGCACCGCGCTGGCCGCCGCCTCGGCGGCGCTGGCCGTGGCCGCCTTCGCGGCCGGGATCATCGTGCTGACCTGGCTGCCGCCGTCGGCGACGCCGGTGGCGGCGGCGCCCCCGCCCGGCGCGCTGCCGGGCGAGAACGCGGCCCCGGCGGTGCTCCCCGCGGACAGCGACACCGCCACCCAGCAGCGGCCGGGCACGGTCCGGCTGCCCGACGGCGCCACCGCCCGCCTGGTCCGCACCGAACTCACCGACACCGGTGTGCTGCCGATCCCGCGTGGCCTCGGTGACGCGGCCTGGTGGGGCGCCAAGCTGGGCGCGGCCCAAGGGGCGGCGCTGCTGTCCGGCCACGTGAACTGGGAGGGCAGGCGCGGGCCGTTCGACGAGCTGTGGCGCATGCGGGCCGGCGACCGGGTCAGCGTGGTCGACGCGCGCGGCGGCCGGTGGGTCTACCGCGTCGACGACGTCGTGACCCTGCCGAAGGAGACGCTGCCGGCCCAGGCCGCCCGGTGGTTCGGGCAGGACGGCCCGCACCGGCTGGTGCTGGTGACCTGCGGTGGCGACTACGTCGGCGGCACCGAGGGGTACGACGAGAACCGCCTGGTCACGGCCGAACTGGTGACGCGCCCCACCGGCTGATCGACTTTCGCTGCAACCTCCCGCGCCCTTCGCGGCATGCCTGTCCGTGCACTGGTCACGACAGCGAAGGAGCGCAAGCCCATGCAGGAGCGGAACCCGGTAGAGCCGAAGAAGGGCTCCGGCCGCTGGTGGATCGTCGGCGTCGCCGGGGCGTTCGTGGTCGCGGCCCTCGTTGCGACCCTGCTCGTGTTCACCGGAAAGGATGAACCCGCGGTCGCGAACGGCGCCGGGACGCCCGTTCCGGTCGCGAACCAGCCGGCCCCGCAGGGCACCCGGCCGGACGCCGGCAGCGACCCGGACCGGCTGTCGCTGCCCGGCGGTGGCACCGCGAAGCTGATCAAGGAGGACCTCGACGCCGTGAGCGCGCTGAAGATTCCGGAGGGGCTCGACGAGGCCGCCTGGTGGGGCGCGCGGCTGGGCGCCGACCACGGCGTCGCGCTGCTGTCCGGGCACGTGAACTGGAAGGGCAAGAAGGGCCCGTTCAACGAGCTCTGGCAGGTCAAGCAGGGGCAGCAAGTCAAGCTGACGGACGCCGCGGGCGGGGCGTGGGTGTACCGGATCGACACGACCGAGACCGTGCACAAGTCGGACCTCGCGGGCCGCTCCGAGCAGCTGTTCAACCCGGACGGGCCGCACAAGCTGCTGCTCGTCACCTGCGGCGGCGAGTACGTCGGCGGCAGCGAGGGGTACGAGGACAACCGCGTCGTGACGGCGTCGCTGGTGTCGCGGCCGTAGGCTCACCTGCGCGAAAAGCGGTGGGCCCCGGCGGATACCCTGGACGTTCAGTCCTGAACCGTCCCCGCAAGCTTTTCGGAGCGTGGAGTGCCCACGAACACCATTGAGAAGATCATCAGCCTGTGCAAACGCCGTGGTTTCGTCTTCGCCAGCGGAGAGATCTACGGCGGCACCCGCTCTGCGTGGGACTACGGGCCGCTCGGGGTCGAGCTCAAGGACAACATCAAGCGCCAGTGGTGGAAGACCGTCGTGCAGGGCCGCGACGACGTCGTCGGCCTCGACTCGTCGGTGATCCTGCCGCGTGAGGTCTGGGTCGCGTCGGGGCACGTGAACGTGTTCACCGACCCGCTGATCGAGTGCCTGTCGTGCCACAAGCGGTTCCGCGCCGACCAGCTCGCCGAGGAGTTCGCGGCGCGCACCGGCAAGGAGACCAGCGAGGACGACCTGTCCGAGGTGCCGTGCCCGAACTGCGGCACGCGCGGCAAGTACACCGCGCCGCGGGACTTCAACATGATGCTGAAGACCTATCTCGGCCCGGTGGAGTCCGAAGAGGGCCTGGCCTACCTCCGTCCGGAGACCGCGCAGGGCATCTTCGTGAACTTCTCCAACGTCCAGACGACGTCGCGGAAGAAGCCGCCGTTCGGCATCGGCCAGATCGGCAAGTCCTTCCGCAACGAGATCACGCCGGGCAACTTCATCTTCCGGACGCGCGAGTTCGAGCAGATGGAGATGGAGTTCTTCGTCGAGCCGGGCGAGGACGAGCGCTGGCACCAGTACTGGATCGACGAGCGCACGAAGTGGTACACGGACCTCGGCATCAAGGCCGACAACCTGCGCCACTACGAGCACCCGAAGGAAAAGCTCTCGCACTACGCGAAGCGCACCGTCGACATCGAGTACCGGTTCGCGTTCAACGCCGGTCAGGAGTGGGGCGAGCTCGAGGGCATCGCCAACCGCACCGACTTCGACCTGACGACGCACTCGAACCACTCGGGCCAGGACCTGTCGTTCTTCGACCAGGCCTCGGGCCAGCGGTACCGGCCGTTCGTCATCGAGCCGGCCGCCGGTGTCGGGCGTTCGATGATGGCGTTCCTGATCGACTCCTACGTCGAAGAAGAGGTGCCGAACGCCAAGGGCGGCACCGACGTCCGCGTGGTGCTCAAGCTCGACCCGCGGCTGTCGCCGTTCAAGGTCGCGGTGCTGCCGCTCTCGCGCAACGCCGACCTGACCCCGAAGGCCAAGGAGGTGGCCGCGACCCTGCGCAAGCACTGGAACGTCGACTTCGACGACGCCCAGGCGATCGGCCGCCGCTACCGCCGCCAGGACGAGATCGGCACGCCGTACTGCGTCACGGTCGACTTCGACTCGCTCGAGGACCAGGCCGTGACGGTGCGCGAACGCGACACGATGTCGCAGGAGCGCATCGCGATCGACAAGCTCGAGTCCTACCTGGCGGCCCGCCTCATCGGCTGCTGACCCCGCCCGGGTCCCGTTACCAATCCGACCGAAAGCAGGCGGACACGGACCGCAGCCGACCCGCCGGAAATGACCTGTTTCCGCCGTGGCTGCCGGTCGGATTGGTAACCATCGGCACAGCACCCCTGACACCTGTCACGGCCAAGACGTGACGCACGATCCGGGGACCCGGGCCCGCCGGGCGGCAGCCTGGGGGCATGCGAGAAACAGACATCCAGGCGGTGGCGGCGGGGGCCGCGATCCACCTCACCGGCCTGCGGAAGCACTACGGCGAGGTCCACGCGGTCGACGGCGTCGACCTGACCATCGCCCCGGGCGAGGTGGTCGCCCTGCTCGGCCCGAACGGCGCCGGCAAGTCCACCACCGTCGACATGATCCTCGGCCTGACCAGCCCCGGCGCCGGCGAAGTGCGCGTGTTCGGGCGCAAGCCGATCGACGCCGTCCGCGCCGGCCTGATCGGCGCGATGCTGCAGGGCGGCGCCCTGATGGACGACCTGACCGTCGGCGAGACCGTCGGCATGGTCGCGGCGCTGCACCGCAGGCCGATGCCCGTCGCGGAGGCCCTGCGCGCCGCCGGCGTCGAAGAACTGGCCGGTCGCCGCGCCAACAAGCTCTCCGGCGGCCAGAAGCAGCGGGTGCGCTTCGCCGTCGCCCTGGTCAGCAACCCGGACCTGCTGATCCTCGACGAGCCCACCGCGGCGATGGACGTCGGCACCCGGCGCGAGTTCTGGCAGTCGATGTACTCCTTCACCGAGTCCGGGCGCACCGTCCTGTTCGCCACGCACTACCTCGAAGAGGCCGAGGAGTTCGCCGACCGGGTGGTGCTGATGCGCCGCGGCCGGATCGTCGCCGACGGCAGCGTCGCCGAGGTCCGTGCGCTGGCCGGCGGCCGCACGCTGCGCGCCGCCGTGCCGGGCGCCACCGACGCGGTCATCGCCGCGCTGCCCGGCGTCAAGGAGTTCGAACTGCGCGGCGGTCGCGTCGCGATCTCCAGCGGTGACTCCGACGCCACGCTCTGGGCGCTCAAGGCCGCGGTCCCGGCCGTGCACGACGTCGAAATCAGCGCCGTCGGCCTCGAAGGCGCCTTCCTGTCCCTGACCGCCGACGAGACCGCGGAGCCTGTCCGATGAACGCCACCTACCTGCTCACCGAGATCCGCCGGAACTTCCGGGCGCCCCGGTTCCTCATCTTCGTCGTCGCCTTCCCGGTGCTGATGTTCCTGTTGCAGGCCAACGTCTTCACCAAGACGAGCGACCCCGACCACGCGCAGATCGCGGCCGTGATCATGATCAACATGATGACGTTCGGCGTCTTCGCCGCGGCGACCAACAGCGGCGCCCGGCTCGCGCTCGAACGCGCCGTCGGCTGGCAGCGGCAGCTGCGCCTGACGCCGCTGACCGGCACCGGTTACCTGGCGGGCAAGGGGATCTCCGGGATGCTCGTGGGGCTGCCCGCGCTGGTCCTCGTGCCGCTGCTGGGCGTGCTGGCCGAGGGGGTGCACGTCGACGCGAGCGGCTGGGTGCGCATCTTCGCCGGCATCTGGCTCGGCACGATCCCGCTGGTGCTGCTCGGCCTGCTGCTGGGCCAGTTCGGCACGCCGGACTCGATGCAGCCGATCAACATGCTCGTCACGCTCGGCATGGGGTTCCTGGGCGGGCTGTGGATCCCGATCGAGACGATGCCCGGCTGGATGCACGACGTCGCCCAGATCATGCCGACCTACTGGGTGCTGCAGGTGGCGCGACCGGCGGTGACCAGCGACCTGGTGGTGTCGCTGCCGCAGGCCGCGGGCGTGCTCGGCGCGTGGACGGTCGTGCTGGGGGCGCTGGTGATCAGGCGTTACCGTAAGGACAGCGCCCGCGTTTGAGGGCCGGAGGGGAACGGCGATGGCGGAGACCGGGAAACGCAGCTTCGGGCTGGACAGCAAGGAATCGTGGTGGGCCGACCCGCTGCCCGACGCCCGCAACAACGGGCCGGGCGGCTGGCGCTGGCCGTTCATGGCGGTGGTCTTCCTGCTGCCGTTCCTGCTCCCGGTCACGCGCTCGCTGCTGGCCAAGCCCGCGGTCACCCCCGGGCTCGTGCTCACCGCGGTCGTCATCTACACCTACTCCGCGTGCTACGCGGTGTTCCCGTACTTCTTCGACCGGGAACGCCCTCTGAAGCTGGCCTTCTGCATCACGATGAACGTCCTGGGGCTCGCCTCGCTGGCGGTGGCCTCCGGCAGCGGGTTCGTCCTGCTCTACGGCACGGCCGTGGTCGTGTTCCTGGTGCCCGCCGCCTGGTCGGTGCTCATCGACCTGCCCACGCTCGCTCTCGGTGCGGTGATCCTGCTGGCGCGCGGCCGGTTCCTGGACGGCTACGGCGACCTGATCACGGTCGGCTCGATCACCCTCGCCATGTTCTTCATGGCCAACCTCGTGCGCGCGGTCCGGCGGCTGGAACACGCCAACCGGGAGATCGCCACGCTGGCCGTGGCGAACGAGCGGGAGCGGCTGGCCCGTGACCTGCACGACCTGCTCGGCCACAGCCTCACCACGATCACCGTCAAGGCGGGGCTGGCCCGGCGGGTGCTGGAGAGCGCCGGCGACATCCCGCGGGCGGTCGAGGAGATCCGCGAGGTGGAGAGCCTGACCCGCAGCGCCCTGTCCGACGTCCGCGCGACCGTGTCGGCCAACCGCGAGGTGTCGCTGTCGGTGGAGCTGGTCGGGGCGCGCGCGGCGCTGCGGGCGGCGGAGATCGACGCCGACCTGCCGCACGCGGTCGACAACGTCCGGCCGGAGTTCCAGAACCCGTTCGGCTACGTGCTGCGCGAAGCCGTCACGAACGTGCTGCGGCACTCCGGGGCCAAGCGGGTGCGCGTGAAGCTGGGCGGAAACTGGCTGGAGATCGAGGACGACGGTACCGCCACCGACGTCGTCGCGGGCAACGGCCTGCGCGGGCTCAGCGAGCGGCTGGCCGCGGTCGGGGGCACGCTGCGGACGTCGGTCCGGCCCGGGGGAGGATTGACCGTGCGGGCGGAGATCCCGGAGACCTCACCGTCCGAACCCAGCGCGGCCACCCCGGCCGTGCGCGCCGAACCCGCGGGAGGATTCGCTTGATCCGGGTGCTGCTGGCCGACGACCAGGCCATGGTCCGCGGGGCGCTGGCCACCGTGCTGGGCCTGGAGAACGACATCGAAGTGGTCGGGCAGGTCGGTTCCGGTGACGAGGTGGTGGCCGCCGCTCGCGAAGCCAAGCCGGACGTCGCGCTGCTCGACGTCCAGATGCCGGGCAAGGACGGCCTGGAGGCCGCGGCCGACCTGCGGGCCGCGCTGCCGTCGTGCCGGGTGATCATCTGCACGACGTTCGGCCGTCCCGGCTACCTCGCCCGGGCGATGGCGGCGGGCGCGGCCGGGTTCGTCGTCAAGGACGCGCCGCCGGAACAGCTCGTCGAGGCCGTCCGGCGAGTCCACAGTGGACTGCGGGTGGTGGACCCGGCGCTGGCCGCGGAATCCCTCGCCACCGGCGCCAGCCCGCTCACCGGGCGCGAGCGGGACGTCCTGCGGGAGGCCAAGGACGGCAGCACGGTGGCCGACGTCGCCCGGGCGCTGCACCTCTCGGAAGGCACCGTCCGCAACCACCTGTCCGCGGCGATCGGGAAGACCGGCGCGCGGACACGGGCCGAAGCGGTGCGGGTCGCCGAGGAGCGTGGCTGGCTCTGAACCGCTTCTGAAAGAATGGCCGGGATGGGTACCGCTGAACGCACCAAACCGTCGGTGGCGAGCTGGGCACGCCGGATCGCCCTCGGCACGGTCCTCGTGCTGCTCGCGCTCGTCGGCGGCACCGCGTTCCGGGTCTGGCAGGTGGCCCGCGAGAACGACCGGACACCCGCCGACGTCATCGTGGTGCTGGGCGCGGCCCAGTACAACGGCAAGCCGTCGGACATCTACGCCGCCCGGCTGGTGAAGGCCAAGCAGCTCTACGACGCGGGCGTCGCGAAGACGATCGTCACCGCGGGTGGCAAGAAGGCCGAGGACAACTTCACCGAGGCCCGGGCCGGCCAGCTGTGGCTGACCCGGCGCGGGGTGCCGGCGTCGGCGACGCTCGCCGTCGGCGAAGGCAGCGACACGCTGCGAAGCCTGCGCGCGGTCGCCCAGCAGGTCGAGGCCCGCGGCTGGCGGACGGCGGTGCTGGTCAGCGACCCGTGGCACTCCTTCCGCGCCCGGACCATGGCCGGCGACCTCGGCCTGGACGCCTGGACCGCCCCGACGCACAGCGGACCGATCGTCCAGGAGCGCGTCACCCAGGTGCGGTACATCGTCCGGGAGACCGGGGCGCTGCTGTACTACCGCCTGACGAAGACCCCGGCCGACGACCTGTTCGCCACTTTCCTGGGCTGAGCTTTCTGTCGGTGGTGCCGTTTAGGCTGGTCACGTGGACTACACCGAGCACGACACGGCCCGCCTGCTGCGGGAGGCGGCCAAGGGCGCGGCCCTGCCCGGTGCCCGTGCGGACGGGCGCAGCGCGTTCTCCCGCGACCGGGCCCGGGTGCTGCACTCCGCGGCGCTGCGGCGGCTGGCCGGCAAGACCCAGGTGGTCGGGCCGGGGGAGGGCGCCGAGGTCACCGGCGTCCCACGCACGCGGCTGACGCACTCGCTGGAGGTCGCCCAGATCGGCCGCGGGATCGCCGAAGAGCTGGGCGCGGACCCGGACCTGGTGGACACCGCGGGGCTGGCGCACGACATCGGCCACCCGCCGTTCGGGCACAACGGCGAGCGCGCGCTCGACGAGGTGGCCGGCGCGTGCGGCGGGTTCGAGGGCAACGCGCAGACGTTGCGCATCCTCACCCGGCTGGAGCCGAAGCTGCTGTCCGCCGAGGGTGACCCGGTGGGGCTCAACCTGACCCGCGCGTGCCTGGACGCGACCACGAAGTACCCGTGGCCACGCCGGCCGGGCCAGGTGAAGTACGGCGTGTACGGCGACGACGCCGGGGTGTTCGAGTGGTTCCGGGCGGGGGCGCCGGCCGGGCAGCGGTGCCTGGAAGCGCAGATCATGGACTGGGCGGACGACGTCGCGTACTCGGTGCACGACGTCGAGGACGGGGTGCTGGCCGGCCGGATCAAGCTGCGCGTGCTCGCCCACCCGGACGAGCGCGCGGCCGTCGCCGAGGCCGCCGCCAAGCACTTTTCCGCGCAGTCGGTGTCCACTTTGGAGGATGCGGCGGCGGAACTGCTGGAGCTGCCGGTGGTCGCGGCCCTGGCGTCGGCCGAGCCGGACGGGTCGCCGGGCGCCCAGGTCGCGTTGAAACGGCTGACGAGCGAGCTGGTCGGCCGCTTCACGACGGCGGCGGTCACCGGCACGCGCGCGAAGTTCGGCGAGGGGCCGCTGGTGCGGTACCGGGCGGACCTGTGCGTCCCGGAGCAGGTGGCGGCGGAGGTGGCCCTGCTGAAGGCGCTGGCCCTGCGGTACGTGATGAGCGACCGCCGCCGGCTGGTGATGCAGGAGGGCCAGCGGGAGCTGCTGATCGAGCTGGTCCACGCGCTGGCCCGCCGGGCCCCGGAGTCCCTGGATCCGCTGTTCGTCCCGGCCTGGAACGCGGCCGCGGACGACGCGGGCCTCCTCCGCGTGGTCGTCGACCAGGTCGCCTCCCTCACCGACGCCCAGGCCCACGCCTGGTACTCCTGGCACGTAACCCGCCACCACCGGTGATTGAAGGGTCATCTCCCGTGATTGAAGGGTCAACTCACGTGATTGGAGGGACGACACGCGATGGCGGCCGACCCGCGCCGTGTCGACTTCCCAATCACGCGTGTCGACCTCTCAATCACGTGAGTTGACCCTCTGATCACGGCCGGAGGCGCGAAAGTTTCGCCGGAATTGTCATCCTCGGGTGGAGTTGCGCGTGGGCGGCCGGTGGGGGTCGGCGTTCCGGTAGTCTCGCCCGCATGGCCACGGACAGCCACCTCCGGTTCGCCCTCGGCGTCCACGCGGCCCTCGGTGCCGGGGGCGGGAACACCTGCTTCTCGCCGTACTCGGTGGCCAGTGCGCTGACCCTCGCCGCGCGGGCCGCGCGGGGGCAGACGCGGGAGGAGCTCGTCGCCCTGCTCGGTGACCCCGACGCGCAGGCCGTCCTGCTGCGGGAGGCCGCGGAGCTCGTCGGGGACGAGCAGGCCGAGCTGGCCGTCGCCAACACGCTGTGGGCCGACGACCGGCTCCCGCTCGAAGACGCCTTCAAGGCCGAACTCGCCGAATGGCCCGGGGCCGCCGTCGCGAGCGCGCCCTTCGAAAAAGCCCCCGAAACCGCTCGCACCCTCATCAACGACGACGTCGAGCGCACCACGCGCGGGCTGATCCCGCAGCTGCTGCCGCCCGGCTCGATCGACGCCGACGTCGCCGCCGTGCTCGTCAACGCGCTGTACCTCAAAGCCGCGTGGAAACTTCCGTTCCGCGAAGCCAACACCAGCGACGCGCCGTTCCACGCCCCGGCCGGCACCCGGGACGTGCCGACCATGTGGCTCAGCGAAAAACTCGGCTACGCGCACGCCGGCGGCTGGCAGGCGGTGCAGCTGGCCGCGGCCGGTGGGCTGCAGGCCGTCGTGCTGCTGCCCGACGGTGATCTCGCCGAGGCGGAAAGCCGGCTCGGCGAGGCGGAGCTGGCCGGCCTGCTCGGCGAGATCCGGTTCAAGCCGGTGGAACTGGCGCTCCCCAAGATTTCGCTCGACGTGAGCAGCGAGCTCTCCGGCGTGCTGCGCGGCCTCGGCGTGCGGACGATGTTCACCGACCGCGCCGACCTGACCGGGCTCTCGCCGGATCCGCGGCTGACCGTGTCCGAGGTGCTGCACCAGGCCGTGTTGCGCGTCGACGAACAGGGCTTCGAGGGGGCCGCGGCCACCGCGCTGGTCATGCGCCTCACCTCGATGATGATCGACGATCCGGTCGCCGTGACGGTGGACCGGCCGTTCCTGCTGCTGGTCCGGCACGCCGGGACCGGGGCGCTCTACTTCCTCGCCAGGGTGGTCGAACCGTGAGCTTGAAGTCCGAAGCCGTCCCCGAGCTGGTGCCCCCCGCTCCCGAGCCGCCGGACGGTCCGAAGCGCTGGGCGTGGCCGGACTCGGCGATCGCCGGCGGCTACCTGCTGTTCACGGTCCTGCTCTACAACGGGCTGTGGTTCGACCTCAAGCGCGGCTACCTCTGGAACGGCGGCGCCGACCAGAGCCAGTGGGAGTGGTACTCGACGGTCGTCGCGAAGGCCGTCCTGCACTTCCAGAACCCGTTCACCACGGACCTGCAGAACTACCCGCACGGCGTCAACATGGCGGCCAACGCCGCGATGTTCGGCCTGAACATCCCGCTGGCGCCGCTCACCCTCACCTTCGGCGCGACGCTCACCTGGGCGATCGTGCTCACCGCCGGCCTCGCCGGCACCGCGTTCGGCTGGTACTGGGTGTTCTCCCGGCATCTGGTGCCGAACCGGACGGCGGCCGCGATCGGCGGCGCGTTCTGCGGCTTCGCGCCGCCGATGATTTCGCACGGCAACGCGCACCCGAACTTCGTCGTGCTGTTCGTGCTGCCGTTCATCGCGCTCAAGACGATCCAGATCGCGCACAACGAACGCCCGGTGCGCAACGGCATCGTGCTCGGGCTGCTCGTCGCGTGGCAGATCCTGCTGGGCGAAGAGCCGCTGGCCATCTTCGCGCTCACCTTCCTCGTGTTCGCGGTCGCGTACCTGATCCCGCGCCGCGCGGAGATCCGCGGCATGCTGGCCCCGCTGGCCAAGGGCATCGGGATCGGCGCGGTCGTCGCCCTGCTGATCGCCGGGTTCCCGCTGTACTGGCAGTTTTTCGGCCCGCAGAGCTTCCACTCGCTGCTGCACGGTTCGGCGGGCAACGACACGGCGGCGTTCACGCGCTTCGCGACGCAGTCGATCGCCGGCGCGCCCGAGGCGGCCGCGGACGTCTCCATGAACCGCACGGAGGAGAACGCGTTCTTCGGCTGGCCGCTGATCGTGCTCGTGGTGATGCTGACGATCTGGCTGTGGCACGACGTCGTTTCGCGGGCGCTCGCGATCACGACGTACGTGATGGCCCTGCTTTCGCTGGGCATCGAGATCACGGTGGCGCACGAGGACACCGGCATCGCCGGCCCGTGGAAGTGGCTGGGCCAGCTGCCGCTGCTGGACTCGGTGCTCGAATCCCGGCTCGCGATGGGCTGCATCCCGGCGGTGGGTGCGCTCCTGGCGATCGCGACGCACCGCGTCTGGACCGCGGCGGCCCAGCAGCCGGCACCCCTGGAGGGGAAGCCCGCGTTCCCGCTGCGGATGATCTGGATCGGCGCGGTGGTGGCCGTGCTGCTGCCGATCGCGCCGACGGAGCTGGTGACGCACCAGCGGCCCCTCTCGCCGCCGTTCTTCGCCGACGGGATCTGGCGCCAGTACATCGCGCCGGGCGGTTCGCTGGTGCCGGTGCCGCTGCCGAGCACCGGGGAGGCCGAGCCGCTGCACTGGCAGGTCGACGCGGGTCTCGGCTACCCGATGCCGGAGGGCTACTTCGTCGGCCCGACGTCCGCGACCGACCGCCGCGGCCGCTACGGCGCCGTCCCGCTGCCGACGTCGGACCTCTTCGCCCAGGTGGAGCGCACCGGCCAGGCGGCCCAGGTCACCGAGGCCGACCGCACCCAGGCGCTCACGGATCTGCGCGCCTGGAACGCCGACGTGCTCGTGGTCGGGCCGCGCCAGAACCAGGAAGCGCTGAAGTCGACCGTGGAACTGTTGCTGCGCAAGCCGGCGGAGTTCGTCGGCGGCGTGTGGATCTGGGACGTCCGCCCGCTGACGGCGTCGTCGTGACCACTGTGGACGATCAGGGCCGCCCCGAGCCGCCCCTCGACGGCGACGAAGCCACCACGCTCCTCGGCTTCCTGGACTTCCACCGCGCGACGCTGGCCTGGAAGTGCGCCGGACTGACCGCGACGGCCCTGCGCGCGACGCACCCGCCGTCCACGATCACCCTCGGCGGGCTGCTCAAGCACCTGGCCTACGTCGAGGACCACTGGTTCTCGTACGTGCTGCAGGGCCGTGACCGGATGGCGCCGTTCGACGCGGTCGACTGGGCGGCGACGCCGGACTGGGACTGGGATTCGGCCGCGGACGACACCCCGGAGCAGCTGCACGAACTCTGGGCGGCCGCGGTCGAGCGCTCCCGGGCGGCGGTGAAGGACGCGCTGACCGACGGTGACCTGGGGCGGCGCGCTCAGCGTCCGCGCCGGGACGGCAGCGCGCCGACGCTGCGCTGGATCCTCGTCCACATGGTGGAGGAGTACAGCCGGCACAACGGCCACGCCGACCTGGTCCGCGAGTCGATCGATGGCCGTACCGGCGAGTAGTCAGCCGCCGGGCCGGGCGATCTGGAAGACGTTGCCGAACGGGTCGCGGACCATCGCCCGCCGGTCGCCGTAGGGCGTTCGCGCCGGTTCCTCCAGGCTCGTCGCGCCGCAGTCGAGGGCGCGGCGGTAGGTCGCGTCCACGTCGGCGACGGAGAGGTGGAGGAACGCGGGGAACAGCGCCCGATCGCCTTCGGCCGACACCATGACCAGCGAGTCGCCGATGCGGAGCTGGGCGGGCCGGCCGCTCTCGACCTCGCCGGTCGCGCCGAAGACCGTGCGCAGGAACGCGACGGCGGCGACGAGGTCGCGCACCACCATCCGCGGGACCACCGTCGGGAAACCCGGGTTCATACCGGCCCACCCAAGCCGGTTCCGGCCGGAGGCACAAGTCGGGAGCTAGCCGAGCACCTCGTCCGCGAGCCGGCCGAGGTAGCCGGCGAAGCGCTCGCGGTCCTCCTGCGGCCAGTGGCCCACCAGTGCTTCGAACGCCTGACGCTGGTGAGCCCGCGAAGCGTCGAGGAACTCCTTCGCCGCGTCGGTGAGGGTCAGGACCGCGCGGCGGGCGTCGCGAGTCGACGTCGAGCGCTCGACGAAGCCCTCCCGGGCCGCTTCGCTCACCATCCGGCTGGCCACCGAGCGGTCGATGCCCAGCTGGCGCGCCACGTCCGCGACCGTCACCTCCGCGCCGGTCGCGCCGTCGACCGCCTGGATGACGAACAGGTTCGGCACCGTCCACGACGGCGGGGCATCCGAGGCGAAGCGCTCGACGACGTCGGGGGCCCACTGGCGCGCCCAGTGGCGGACGAGGCGGAACAGCGCCGGGCCGCCCTCGCTTGATGTGTGCATAAGGCACGTTATAACGTGTGCTTTATGCACGCATCTCGGAACCTCGCCTACGCCGGTCTTCTGCTCGGCATGGCCATTGCCCAGCTGGACGGCCTGGTCCTCACCGCCGCCCTGCCGTCGATCGGCGCCGACCTGCACGCCCGCACCGGGCTGGTCGCGGTCACCGCCGCCGGCCTGCTGACCCTGACCGTCGCGACGCCGCTGCACGGCAGGCTCGGCGACCTGTACGGCCGCCGGATCTCCTTCGCGCTGTCGGTGCTCGTGTTCGCCGCCGCGTCCGCGTGGTGCGCCGCCGCGCCCGGCCTCGGCTCGCTGATCGCCGCCCGTGCGCTGCAGGGCCTGGGTGGCAGCGGGCTGATCGTCACGGCGATGAGCTCGCTCGGCGAGCTGTTCGACCGCGACGAGCTGCTGCGCCGCCAGGGCTGGCAGACGGCCGTCTTCGCGGCGGCGACCCTCGGCGGTCCGCCCCTGGGTGGACTGCTCGCGGCCGGCCCGGGCTGGCGGTGGATCTTCCTGATCAACCTGCCCCTGAGCGTGCCCGCCCTGGTGCTCGGCTTGCGGGGGCTGCCCGCGAAAGCGCGTCGGGACCGGGAGGAGTTCGACGTCGCGGGCAGCGTGCTGCTGGCCGTCGCGGGCACCGCCGTCGTCGCGCTCGGCACGGTCGACGCGCTCGCCCGGAGTCCACTATGGACACCGTTGTTGATCGGAACCGCGGTGGTGGCGGGCTTTCTGTTCGTTCGCAGGCAGCGCCGCACGGCGAGTCCGCTGATCTCGCCGAAGGTGTTCGCGGACGCCGTCCTCAAGCGCGCGGTGGTGGTCAACGGCCTGGCGGGCGCCGCGCTCTACGGCACCTTCACCTACGTCGCCCTGGTCGCCGCGCTCGGCGCACACGCGGCCGTGACCGGGTTGTTGCTCGTCGCCATGACCGCGGGCCAGCTCGTCCTGTCGACGTCCTTCGCCGCGCTGGCCCGGCGGTACCCGGACCTGACGGCGTGGGGCCGGTCCGGCTGCCTGCTCGGCACCGCGGGACTGGCCGCGATCGCCGTCGCCGCCGCCTTCGACGGCACCCCCTGGCTGCTCGCCCCGGGCCTGTTCGCGATCGGCGCCGCCTTCGCCGTCTGCACGTCCGCCTACACCGTCCTCGGCCAGACGCGGGCCGACCGGACGCTGCTCGGCGTCACGCTCGGGTCGCTGACCTTCGCCCGGCAGGCCGGCGGCCTGGCCGGGGCCGCGGTGCTGGGCTGGCTTGCGCTGGCCGCGACCGGCGGTCTCGCCGCACCGGGCCTCACGGTCGTGTTCGCCGCGGCCGCTGTGACGATGCTGGTGGCGTGGTTCACAGCGCCCGGTGTCACATCTGCGGACGCCGTCTCGTCCAGGCCGTAGACACCGGACGAAGGAGACCGAAATGCCCCGCATCCCCGCCAAGAAGACGTCCGAGGCCGGGCTCTTCCTCAAGCTCGCCTACCGGTTCGCCGGCCGCCGCTACGGCGCGGTGCCCGAGCCGATGGCCGTCACCGCGCACCACCCCGGGCTGCTGCGGACGTCCGTGGTCCACGAACTGCTGGCCGAGCGCGCGTCGAAGAAGGTCCCCGCGAACGTGCGGGAGCTCGCCGTCTACCGGGTCGCGACGCGGATCGGCTGCTCGTGGTGCGTCGACTTCGGCACCATGCTGCAGAAGCACGACGGCCTCGACATCGAGCGGCTCACGAAGATCGACGACTACGCCACTTCGCCTGCCTTCAGCCACCAGGAGCGGCTGGCGCTCGCCTACGCCGACGCGATGTCCGGCGACCAGGTGACCGTGACCGACGAGCAGGTCGCCGAGCTCGAGCGCGAGTTCGGCCGCGACGGCGTCCTGGAGCTGACCTACCAGATCGCGCTGGAGAACTCCCGCGCCCGGATGAACAGCGCGCTCGGCATCGTCGACCAGGGTTTCACCTCCGGCGACGCGTGCCGCATCCCGCTCCCGTAGCGCCTCGTGAGTGGTAATGAGGGTTCTAACCCTCATTACCACTCACGACAAGGCGACCACGGGCGGAGGGTGGAGATCGGACTCCGGTGGGACGCGCAGGCGGGGTCTGCCGCGGGACCGTTCTGCGCATGCACCTCGTCGCCAGTGAACGGATCAAGCTCTTCAGCATCATCACGCCTTGGGTGTGCGGCATCTTCACCCTGGTCGCGCTGGTCTTCCCGGCCGTGATCTCCGCGCTCAGCGCGGGCGAGGCGCACCTGCCGCCCACGGTCGCGAGCACCCAGGCCGGTTACCAGCTCGCCCTGGTCGGGGTGCTGGTGCTGGCCGCGCTCGCGGTGACCAGCGAATACCAATCCGGCACGATCCACGGCACCTTCCAGGCCGTGCCGAGCCGGACGCCGGTGCTGCTGGCCAAGGCCGCGCTCGTCGCCGGGTACGCCTTCCTGCTCGGCGAAGCCGCCGCGTTCACCGCCTGGCTGGTGGCCAGGGTGCTCGCCCCGGACGCCGACCTGGCCCTGGACAGCGTCGCCGACTGGCGGATCGTCGCCGGGACCGGCCCGGTGCTCGCGCTGGCCGCCGTCGGCGGGGTCGGTGCGGGCCTGCTCGTGCGCTACACCGCCGGCGCGGTCGCGGTGGTCGTCGCCTACCCGCTGATGGCCGAGAACCTCGTCCAGCTGATCCCGCGCGCCGGGCAGGAGATCCACCGGTGGCTGCCGCTGAACGCCGCCACGAAGTTCCTCAGCGGGAACGGCGAGGCCAACGCGGGCCGGGACGGCGGCAACGCCGGCGTCCTGTCCGACTCGCCGCTGAGCCCGGGCTGGGCGCTGGCCTACTTCGGGGCCTTCGCCGCCGTCCTGCTGGCCGCCGGGATCCTGCAGGTCAAGCGCCGGGACGCGTGATCCGGGTCAGCTTGTCCGGGTTGACCACGTCGTAGATCGCCACGATCTTCCCGTCGCGGATGCTGACCGACTGGACGTGCTCGTCGAGGTCGAAGAAGCCGTCCTGGCCCGGCTGCGGCGCGAGGTGCATGCCCAGGTCGCCGTTGACGAGCACCGGCGTGCCGGCGGTGAGGATCCCGGGCGCGTACTTCCGCGTGAGGCCGATGAAGAACCGGGCGATCTTGTCCGCGCCGACGATGAGCTGGCGCGTGGTCCGGCCCTTGCCGTTCGAGTCGCCGATGAGCACGACGTCCGGGGCGAGCAGCTCGGTCATCGCCCGGACGTCACCGGCCTGCAGCGCGGTGACGAACATTTCGAGGATCTTGGCCTGGTCGTCCAGCGGGACGCGCGGCGCCGGGTCGGCGTCGGCGAGGGCCTTGCGGCCGCGGGAGGCGTGCTGGCGGGCGGCGTCGACCGAGACGCCGAGGGCGTCCGCGATCTCCGCGAACGGCACCGAGAAGGCGTCGTGCAGGACGAAGGCGACGCGCTGCTCCGGCGTCAGCTTGTCGAGGACGACCAGCGCGGCCATCCGCAGGCCGTCGTCGCGGACCGCGACGTCCAGGGGGTCCTCGCTCACCGGCCGCCCGAACGGCGTGACGACCGGCTCCGGCAGCCAGTTGCCGACGTAGCGCTCCCGCTGCGCGGTGGCCGACTTGAGGCGGTCCAGGCAGAGCCGGCCGACGACCGTGGTCAGCCAGCCGCGCAGGTCGCGGATCGCCGCGCGGCCGGCGTCGTCCAGGCCGGCCAGCCGGAACCAGGACTCCTGGACCGCGTCCTCGGCGTCGGCACGGGTGCCGGTCAGCCGGTAGGCGACGCCGATCAGGTGACCGCGGTGCTCGGCGAACCGCGCGGCGAGTGCGTCCTGGGCGGTGGGCGTGGGGGCCATGCCCCGAGTGTGCCGCAACCGGCAAAGCTAGAGTGGGTGACGTGGCAGGACGGATTCGGGAGAGCGACATCGCGGAGGTGCGCGAGCGGAACCGGATCGACGAGGTCGTCGGGGAGTACGTGGCGCTGCGCCGCGCCGGTGGGGGCAGCCTGAAGGGGCTCTGCCCGTTCCACAACGAGAAGACCCCGTCGTTCAACGTCCGCCCGACGCACGGCACCTTCCACTGCTTCGGCTGTGGCGAAGGCGGCGACGTCATCAAGTTCATCCAGAAGATCGACCTGATCTCGTTCGTGGAAGCCGTCGAGCGGCTGGCCGACCGGGTCGGCATCCGGCTGACCTACGAGGGCGGCGGCGCGACGATCCAGCGCGACCGCGGCAGCCGCACCCGGCTGGTCGAGGCCCACCGCCTGGCCCAGGAGTTCTACGCCGAGCAGCTGGTCACCGACGAGGCGCGCCCGGCGCGGGACTTCCTGTCCGAGCGCGGGTTCGACGCCGCGATGGCGAAGACGTTCGGCTGCGGGTACGCGCCCGGCGGCTGGGACAAGCTGACGAAGTTCCTGCTCACCCGCGGCTTCGAGGTCAAGGAACTGCTCACCGCGGGGCTGTCCAAGGAGGGCCAGCGCGGCCCGATGGACCGCTTCCACCGGCGGCTGGTCTGGCCGATCCGCGACGTCGGCAACGACGTCGTCGGCTTCGGCGCGCGGCGGCTGTTCGACGACGACCGGATCTCGGCGAAGTACCTCAACACCGCCGAGTCGCCGATCTACAAGAAGTCCCAGGTCATGTTCGGCCTCGACCTGGCCAAGCGCGAAATCGCGAAGCGGCACCAGGTGGTCGTGGTCGAGGGCTACACCGACGTCATGGCGATGCACGCGTCGGGCGTGCCGACGGCGGTGGCGTCGTCGGGCACGGCGTTCGGCGAAGACCACATGAAGGTGCTTCGCCGGCTGATGATGGACGACGACGCGTTCCGCGGCGAAGTCATCTTCACCTTCGACGGTGACGAAGCGGGCCAGAAGGCCGCGCTGAAGGCGTTCGAGGGCGACCAGACGTTCGCCGGCCAGACGTACATCGCCGTCGCGCCGGACGGCATGGACCCGTGCGAGCTGCGGCTGGCCAAGGGCGACAGCGCGGTGAAGGACCTGGTCGCGCGGCGGACGCCGCTGTTCGAGTTCGTCATCCGCAGCACGCTCAAGAACTACGACCTCGACTCGGTCGACGGCCAGGTCGCGGCGCTGCAGAAGACCGTGCCGATGGTGGCGTCGATCAAGGACCGCGCGGCCCGCGACGGCTACGCGTCGAAGCTCGCCTGGTGGGTGGGCTGGCAGGACGTCGCCCAGGTCGTCAACCGGGTCCGCGGGGCCTCGGGCGCGACGGACAAGCGCGGCGGGGCACCGCTGCGGCAGCCCGCGCGCGCCCAGCAGGCCGCGCCGGCGGCGCCGGCGCCTTCCGATGTGGCTCGCCCGGCCCCGAAGGACCCGCGGTTCGCCGTGCAGCGCGAGGCGCTGAAGGCCGCGCTGCAGCAACCCGCGATCGCCGGGCCGGAGTACGACGCGCTGCCGCTGGAGGCGTTCACCCACCCGGTGTACGTCGCGGTGCACGAGGCGGTCCTGAAGGCGGGCGGCGCGGGTTCGGGCCTGACCGGCCCGGCGCTGCTGGACGCGGCGGCCCCGCACTGTCCGGAAGGGACGGTCCGGCGGGTGCTGTCCGAACTGGCTGTGGAACCGTTGCAGGCCAAGGACGAGGTCGACTCCCGGTACATCTCGTCGATCCTCGCGCGGCTGCAGGAGGGGCTCGTCGGACGGCAGATCGCGGAGATCAAGGGCAAGCTGCAGCGGCTGTCGCCGGTCGAAGCGCCGGACGACTACCGCGCGCTGTTCGGCGACCTCGTCGCGCTGGAGCAGTACCGGAAGTCGCTGGGCGAGCAGGCGGCCGCCGGCGCGTGGAGCTGAGATGAGTTTCCTGCGCCGGCTGCTCGGCGACCGCACGCCGGACGGGTTCACCGGTGCCCTTTCGCCGGGTGAAGAAGTCGTGGACAGCGCCCCGGTCGAGGGCGGCGGGCACCTGGTCGTGACGGCGCTGGGCCTGTGGATCCCCGCCGACGGAGGCGCCCGCCGCGTCGGCTGGCACCTCGTCGGCAAGGCGACCTGGGCGGACGGCGTCTTCACGCTGACGGAGTCGTCCGAGGTCGGCACGGCGGGTGCGGCGGTCGTCCTGGCCGACCTCCCGCCGGTGCGCTTCCGGCTGCCGTCGCCGGGCAAGGTGCCGCGCGAGGCCTACCAGCGCGTCGAGGGCTCGATCCGCTCGCGGCACCGGCAGGACATCGGCGCCGGGGGAGCGTGGTTCGTGCAGCGCAAGGTGCCCGGCCGCGACGGCAGCGTGCTGCAGGTCCGGCCCGACCCGGGCACCGACCTCGAGCTGGTGACCGCCATCGCCGAGCAGGTCGCCGCGAAGCTGGTCAATCCCGCGCAGTAGCAGTACGCTCGTACTCAGTACAGGCGTACTGTTTTTCGGGAGGCGGCCGTGTGGGATCCGGGCAAGTACCTCGACTACGCCGACCTGCGGGCCCGGCCGTTCTACGACCTGGTTTCGCGCATCGGGGCCGCGGAGCCGCGGCGCGTCGTCGACCTGGGCTGCGGCCCGGGCAACCTGACGGTCGCCCTGCGTGACCGCTGGCCCTCGGCCACGCTGGAGTGCAGCGACAGTTCACCCGAAATGGTGGCAGCGGCGCGCGCTCGCGGCCTGGACGCGCAGTTGCTCGACGTCCGCGACTGGAAGCCGGCGCCCGACACCGACGTCGTGGTGTCGAACGCCGTCCTGCAGTGGGTCCCGGACCACGCTGAGTTGCTTCGCCGGTGGGTCACGGCGCTGCCCTCGGGTGCGTTCCTGGCGGTGCAGGTGCCGGGCAACTTCAACGCGCCCTCGCACGTGCTGACGCGCTCGCTGGCGGCGTCCCCGGCGTGGGCGTCCCGCCTGGCGGAGGTGGCCCTGCGCGAGGACGACGCGGTGTCGACCCCGCTGGAGTACGCAGACCTCCTGGCCGACGCGGGCTGCGACGTCGACGCCTGGGAGACGACGTACGTCCAGCCCCTGACCGGGCCATCGCCGGTGCTGGAGTGGATCACGGGGACGGCGCTGCGCCCGATCCGCGCAGCGCTGCCCGACGCGGAGTGGGAGCAGTTCCGCGCCTCGCTGGCCCCGCTGTTGCGCGAGGCCTACCCGCCCCGGCCCGACGGCGTCACGTGGTTCGAGTTCCGCCGCGTGTTCTTCGTGGCCCGCGTCAGCGCTTGAGCTTCTCCCCGATCTTGGCACGAGCGACACCGGCGGCGCCTTGGACCATCGGGTGGTCGACGACCCGGCGGTAGGTGCGCACGAGCTGCTCGTACCGCCCCCGGCCTGCCTTGGCGCCCAGCACGTACCCCAGGCCTGCCCCCAGCAGGAACTTCTTCATCCGCGTCCACGCCTTCCGTCGTTAGGTCGTCCGACTGTCCATTGTCCAGGAAAACCGGCCGCCCGGGGGCGGTTGCGCTAAGTGGGGGGTGGTGCACGGGGCCTCCGGGGCATGGGCTAAGGTTTCTCTTGTCGGTCGGAGAGACCGGCACCGGAAGTGAGCAACATTCCCCTGTAGCTCAACTGGCAGAGCATTCGGCTGTTAACCGGAGGGTTCTTGGTTCGAGTCCAAGCGGGGGAGCGCAGGCCCAGGTCATTGACCTGGGCCTTCTTCGCGTCCAGGGTCGAGCCAGTGTGTATCTTGACGATCGTCCAACGGCGGCCTGACCGGATCGGCCGGACCGCGTCGATCGCTGGCTTGTGATTGCGCAGCCCCCTGTCGATAGGTCGTCCGACCCGTCGAGCAGGTTCCGCGTCGAGTCGTATGGCGACTGACAGGCACGCCTCCGACCATCGAGAACAGTGTTGGTGCCCCTCTTACTGCCAGTATGGCTCTGACCTGTGGTTATGGAGAACTTGCTGGTCGCGTGGCGCAGCTGGGGGCCTGTGCACCATGTTTGCTCCAGGTTGATTGGTGAGAGATCGTCGCCGGCCTGTGCGGGCCTGTTCTGAGACTTTCTCGCAAGAGGCCGCGCCTGGCGCTCATCTGGGCTCACGTGTGCGGCATGTTCGCGCTCGGACGCGTTACCTTCTCGGTGAGTTGCCGCGATCATCGTTCTTGGCACGACAGGTAAGGACGCGCAGCGACCGGGCCAATCCCCTTGTGTGGACCGCTGGGCATTGCGTAGCCAGGCATCCACCTTCGCATCCCGGCGCAGCTCCACGGCGAACTCCAGCTCGATCGGCCCCCACGACGAACTCCACCGCACTGCCCGCCCCGCGCGCCGTGGCCGCCAGCTCGATCTCCATACCTCCACAGTCGCAATACACGCACAGCACGCAACGAGCGCGACGCCGAACCCCGCCATCAGCGTCGGGTGGACGGCCCTGCCGAAATACCGGGCGACCTGTCGTCAGGTGATCTGATCTTCGAACCATGCGCGAAGAGCGTCGAGGGTCGGGCCCACCTTGTGGCCGGCCAGGTTGTCAACGTACGCCTGGCGGAATTGGAGCTGGCCCGGCCGTTCCACTGTCGCGGGTGGTAGGTGCGCCTCGTAGAGCCACTGCACTCCGGCAAAGTGATCGAACGCCCAGGGGAACCTGAGCGGGAACTTCATGGCTCCCTGAGGTTGCATGAGCGCGAGCAACTGGTGCACCTCGCGATTGGTGGCGTACCGGGCCCCGTCGACGAGGCCGGCGACCTGTGTTCGTCCTGCGTCGTAACCGGTGAGGGATGGTTGGGTGGGCACGAGGATGCCGTTCTTTCTTTCGGGCATACCCCGGCAGAAGTCGTCGAGCCCACGCGCCCACATCAGGAATTCGACGGCCGGGCCCCGGACGAGATGCGCGACTTCCTCGCGGCCGTTGAGGTCGTCGAATTTCATGCCGTCGAGTCGGCTGATGACCTCCTGCCATCTCTCATGCGCCAGCTGCAGCGCTCGTAATGTGCCGTGTGCCTGGGGGTCATCGAATGAGGTGTTCATTCTGCCCACCGGCCTTCAGCTGATGTTGTGGGATTCGAGTGCGCGGAGCAGGGCGGCGGTGTCGGCTGCTTCGGGGGCTTGGATCTGCTGGTGGATGGTGAGGGCTTGCCGGGCGAGTGGAATCGCCTGCGGGGTGTCTCCGGCGCGGTGAAGGCATTGGGCTTGGCCGGCGAGGGCGTTGGCTTCGTGGAGTTTGGTTTCGCAGTCGCGGGCGAGTGTGAGCGCGGTGGTGAAGTGGCTGTGGGGGTCGCCGAAGCCGGGGTGGTCGAGGGTGAGGTCGCCGAGTGCATTGTGGGTTTCGGCCTGGCCGCCGGTGTCGCCGACTTGGGCGAAGAGATCCAGCGCGTCGGTGAGTCGTGCCGCGGCAAGATCGTGCTCGCGGTTGTGGTGGTGGGCGATGCCGAGTTGCAGATGCGCGTTGGCCTGCCCCAGCCGGTCGCCAAGGTCGGTGTACAGCTGCAGCGCACGGCTCAGTGCGTCCGCTGCCGCCCTCAGATCGCCCCGCGACCGATACACGATCCCGACCTCCTTCAGGGCGTTGCCCTGTCCCAGTAGGCTGCCGAGGTCGGTGTACAGGTGCAGCGCACGGGTCAGTGCGTCCGCTGCCGCTCCCAGATCGCCCCGCCACAGATATACGACCCCGAGGTCGTTGAGGGCGTTGGCCTGTCCCAGTCGGTCGCCGAGGTCGGTGCACAGGTGCAGCGCACGGGTCAGTGCGTCCGCTGCCGCTCCCAGATCGCCCCGCCACAGATATACGACCCCGAGCTGGTTGAGGGCGTTGGCCTGTCCCAGTCGGTCGCCGAGGTCGGTGTACAGGTGCAGCGCACGGGTCAGTGCGTCCGCTGCCGCCCCCAGATCACCCCGCAACCGGTACACGACCCCGAGCTCGTTGAGGGCGTTGCCCTGCCCCAGACGGTCGCCGAGCTCGGTGTACAGCTGCAATGCCCGCGTCTGCGCGTCCACCGCTGCACCCAAGTCACTCCGCAACCGATACACGCGGCCGAGGTCGTTGAGGGCGTTGGCCTGTCCCAGTCGGTCGCCGAGGTCGGTGTACAGCTGCAGCGCACGGGTCTGCGCGTCCGTCGCCGCATCCAGGTCACCCCGCAACCTGTACGCGATGCCAAGGTCGTTGAGGGAGGTGGCTTGGGCGGGGAAGTTGTTGGTGTGGGTGGCTGTGGTGAGTGCGGTGTGGTGGATGGTGCGGGCGTGGTGCCAGTGCCCGGCTGCGCGGAGGTAGGGGTGCAGGGTGGTGGACAGATGAAGAGCGTGGGTGGGGTGGGTGGTGTGGGTGTGATCGATGGCGGTGGCCAGGACGGGCAGTTCCGTGGTGAGCCAGGCCATGGCGTCGTCGAAGGCCTCGATGGGCTGGGGATGGCGGGGTGAGACGGGGATGACGGGGCGGGTGGGGGTGCGGTAGACGGGGAGGTGACTGGCAGCGGTGTGGCTGGTGTGCAGGTAATAGTCCAAGACCCGGGTGGTGGCGTGGTCGCGTCGGTGGGGCTTGAGGCTGTCGGCGTGGGTGCGGGCGTGGAGGCGGAGCAGGTCGTGGAGCCGGTAGCGGTCGGGGCTCGTTTCCTGGACGAGGTTGCGGGTGTGGAGGGCGCGCAGGAGGCGGCGCGCCTGTGCTGGGGTGGTGTCACCCAGGGCGGCGGTGGCGTGGGGGTCGATGTCGGGGCCGTGGTGCACGCCCAACAGGACGAACAGGTCGCGTTGCTCGGCGGGCAGGTCGTGCAGCGAGGTGTCGAACACGGCGCGGACGGACCGTTCCCCGGCCTGCAGTTCGTCGAGGCGGTTGTAGGCGTCGGTGAGCAGGTCGGCGAGGTAGCGGACGCTCCACGCGGGGTGGGTGCGTAGCTGGGAGCCGGCGACGGCGATGGCGATCGGCAGGTAACCGCACAGTTCGACGATGCGGGCGACCTGCTCGGCGTTCGCGGTATCAGGGTTGCGGTGGGCACGGCGCAACAGCAGCAGCGCGCCCTCCTCGGGGCTGACGATGTCGAGGGAGATGGGGTGGATGTCGTCGAGTTCGGGGAGGCGGTTGCGGCTGGTGATGATGACGAGGCTGCCGGGTGTCCCGGGGAGCAGGGGTTCGACCTGGTCGTGGGTGGCGGCGTCGTCGAGGATCAGCAGCATCCGCCGGCCGGCCATGAGGCTGCGCCACAACCGTGCCCGCTGCTCCACGTCCCGGTGGGTGCTCAGGACCTGGCCGTGCACGCCGAGGGCGGTGAGCAGAGAGTGCAGGGCGTCGAACGGGGTGGTGGGTTTCTGACCGGGGGTGTGGCCGTGCAGGGGGAGCAGGCGCTGGCCGTCGGGGAAGCGGTGGGCGAGGCGGTGCGCGGCGTGGATGCCGAGGGTGGTCTTGCCGATGCCGGGCATTCCGTCGATGGCGTGGATGGCGATCGTGGTGGTGCCGGTGTCGGCGGCGTTGTCGACGGCGGCGGTGAGGGTGGCCAGTTCGGGTTCGCGGCCGGTGACGTCGGTGATGTCGCGAGGTAGGGCCAGCGCCTCCGGGGCTGCGGGGTGGTGGCTGGTGGGTCCGGGAGGGTCGGCGATCAGGTTCTGGAGCCCGAGGTGGGTGGTGGCGGAGCGGCCCGCGCCGAGTTCGTCGTGGGCGCGGGTGTCGATGCGGGCGGCCCAGGCACTGATGTCGGCGTGCCGTCCCGCCGCCGCGAGCGCTTTCGCTCCGAGCAGCAGGAGGTCTTCGTCGTGGACGAGGTCGTCTTCGTACCGGCCGAGCAGAGCGATGACGTCGTCGCAGCGGTTGGTGTCGAGCAGGTGGGTGAAGAGGGATTTCAGTGCGGCCTGGCGGTGCAGGCCGAGGGTGTGGCGGATGCCGTCGGCCCAATGGCCGTTCACGGTGGACAGTGGCCGTTCGTGGCAGGTGGTCAGGATGTGCTGGAGCCGGTCCCAGTCGGCGTCGCCGCGGGCGAGGGTGATCTCGTCGAGGAAGCGGTGGTAGTCGACCACCGTGGGGCTGATCGCGAGGGTCCAGGACTGGGTTGACTGTTCCCAGCGGATGGCGTTCCGGTCGCCGCCGGCGGCGGCGAACTCGGCGCGGAGCCAGCCGAGATTGCGCTGCAACCTCGCCTGTCTTCGTTTGGTTTCGTCGTAGTCGGGTTCGGTGCTCGATCCGGGAGGGTCGTCGTCGCCCCAGATGCGTTTCACGAGGACGTTGCCGGTGACCGGTTTGCCGGCTTCGACGGCCAGCAGTGCCAGCAGCTGCGCCACCGCCGAGCGTCTCGGCCTGATCAGGTCACCGTCGCCGGTGCGGAAACCGACCGGTCCCAGCAGCTGAATCCCCACGCTCCCCCGCGCATCCATGCACACAGTGTGCCGCCCTCCCCGCCCCCGTCAGAGCAATTCCACCGACCCATCACTCCACCGTGACGGACAGCCCCCCATTCAGCCGGATACGTCGTCACCGGGTGCGACGTCCATTTCGGTCTCGCGCCATCGGGGGCCCTGCTCAAGCCGTTCTCGGCTCGGATCCGGATTTCACCTGGCCGGCGGACACGGTGTCGGGGCTGTGTCCGGGTGTGTGTCCGGTTCGCTGTCCGCCCGGTTGCCTGATGCTCGGTGCAGCTCCCGATCAGGCAGGGAGCGGAGACGGAGACCGGCACCATGAGCGTCCACAATCACCACCCGCCACACCCCGATACCGCGGAGCACCGGCACTGCCTGGGACCCGCAACGGTGCGGGCGGGCAGGCGCGGCGGTGCCGTCTCCTCGATCGGGGAGGGGAGGTGGTGGCGGTGATCGAGTTTGTCGAATACGAGCAGCGGATGACGTTCTGCGACAAGGCCGACAGCTGACAGCCGACGCTAGGAAAGAGCCGAGGAGAGTGCCGTGGAACGCCCCAGAATCAAAGTCAGGCACCGGCCGGTGCGGCTCGGTGACGGCCATGTCCGCATCGGTGGCCGTATCCCCGGGATCGAGACGATCATCCGGGACCGGGACGGCTGGGTGTGGGCGCTGCTGGGCACCCTCGACGGCACGAGGACGGTGGACCGGATCATCACCGAGCTGGTCCACCGTTTCCCCGCCAGACCCGCAGCAGACATCGCCGCCGAAGCCGTAGACGACCTGCGGGTGCTGATCGAGACCGGTTACGTCGAGGACGCCGCCGAGACACCGCCCCCAGAGTTGTCGGCACGGGAGCAGGAACGCTACGACCGCAGCCGGGAGCTGTGGCGGTGGATGGCCCGGATCGGGCGCCAGTCGAGCTGGGACACCCAGCTGCTGCTGCGCCAGGCTCGGGTCGTCGTAATCGGCCTCGGCGGCACCGGCAGCACCGCAGCCACGGCCCTGGCACTGTCAGGTGTCGGAGAGCTGCACTGCGTGGAACCGGACGTGGTCGAGCTGTCCAACCTCGGCCGGCAGATCCTGTTCACCGAACAAGACGTGGGCCGCCCGAAGGTCGAGGCGGTGGTGCGGGAGCTGCGCGCCCGCAACTCCGACATCCGGATCACCGGCGAAGCCTTGACCGTCACCGGCCCGGCGGACCTGCTCACGCTCGCGGCCCGGTTCGACGTCGTCGTGCTGGCCGCGGACAAGCCCGCACAGATCCGGGCCTGGACCAACCGCGCCTGCCAGACGACGGGCACCGCCTGGGTCCACGCCGGCTACCACGGCCCGCAGATCAACTACGGCTTCTACCGGCCGGGCACCGGTCCCTGCCACGAGTGCATCAAGACCACGGAAGGAGAACACCGCCCTGGCGACACCTCGGCGGAATGGGTGATGGCGTTGGAGGAGATGCATGCGGGCAACGCCATCTCGGCCGGGATGTCCGGGAACCTGGCGGCGCACGCCGCGATGAGCCTGATCACCGACGTCCCCAGCCTGCTCCCGAACCGCGAATACGCGATCAACCTCGTCACCCTCGACGGCTACGCGGTGTCCGCTCTCGATACGCCGCGGTCCGGATGCCCCGGCTGCGAGCCACCCACCGCAACCGCCTGACCACCACCGGCCCCGGCCCCTTCAGGGCTCGGTCAAGGGTGAGAACCGGTGGCATGGGTCTCCAGGTCGGTCAGCCGCACCCGGGTCTGCGCGGTACGCGGATCGTCCAGCGCGCTCAGAACAGCGATCGCCTCACCCAGGGCCTGCGCGGCGGCGGGCAGGTCACCGCAGGTCTCCAGCGACGCGGCCAGCGGCAGCAACGTGTCCGCCAGGTCAACCCCCGCGTACCCCAGGTCGTGGTAGGCGGCGATCGCCTGCCGGCACAAGTCCACGGCGGCGCCGTGCCGGTCCAGGCCCTGGCAGGCCAGCGCCATGTCGACCAGCGCACCAGCCTCGCCGAGCACATCCCCGGCCCGCCGACGAAGCTCCAGGCCCTGCTCGGCGTAGCCGAGTGCGCGCTCGAACTCGCCCAGCTGGACGCTGATCCAGCTGAGGTTGCACAGCGCCACCGCTTCCGGCCGCACCTGTCCCGACGTCCGGGCTGTCGACGCTGCTTGCTGATAGCAGTCCTGGGCCTCCTGCCAACGCCCTTGCTCACGGCGGATCCTGCCCAGCCCCGACAGACCCGTGACCAGACAGACAGGATCGTCGGTTTCCTCGGCCAGCACCAGCGTGCGCGTGATCGCGGCTTCAGCCTCGTCCAAGCGGCCGATCCGACGCAATGTGATCGCCCGCAGATCCAGCAGACGAGCCTCCACTGACCGATTTCCAGCGGCTAACGCACAGGCCACACCCACGTCAGTGACCTCCAGATGCAGGCCCGCCCACACCGCCCCCCGTGCTGGCATGAACCGGCACGCCACCGCCAGGGTCATCGCCGGCACATGCAGCCCGGCAACGGCTGCCCGGCGGACAGCGGCCACCAGGGTGGCGTGCTCGGTATACAGCCACGCCACCGCCGCAGCCCGGTCGGCGAACACCATCTCCGGCTCTACCACAGCGACTTCGTCCAAGGCGATCTCGGGCAGCGGGGGCATCGCCAGCTGGTCGGCGCGCCAGGCGGTGCGCGCGTACCAGGCGAACACCCGTTCCACCGCCTCGCGGCGATCCGCAGGGGTTTCGTCGAGATCGGCGCGGTGGGCGGAGTAGGCGTACAGCAGGTCATGCATCCGGTACCGCCGGCGCCCCACCGGCTCGACCAGATGCAGCTCGGCCAGCACCTCCAGACACCGATACGCAGCTACCGGCTCCAAGCCGGTGAGGGCCGCGGCCGCATCCACCCCGAACTCCGCACCCGGATGCACACCCAGGCACCGGAACACCCGCGCCTGCTCCGGTGGCAGCTGGGCGTAGGACCAGCCGAACACCGACCGAACCGCATCACCAATGGCGCTATCGCCACCGAACCCGTTCCCAGGCCCGGGTTCCTGCTCACCGCCGATGTCCGCGACCACCTCGGCCAAGGTGTAGCGGGGTCGGGCGGCGGCCCGGGTCCCCGCGACCCGCACCGCCAGCGGCAACCCACCACACAACCGCACCAGCTCCGCCGAAGCGGCGGGTTCGGCCTCCGCCCGGGCCTCTCCGACGATGCCGCGCAGCAAGGTCTGGGACTCAGCGGTGGTGAACAGGCCCAGGCCGACCCGGTGGGCGGCTTCGGACACGACCAGGTCGGTGAGGCACGCGCGGCTGGTCACCACCACCATGCACCCGGGCGTGCCCGGCAGGAGCGGCCGTACCTGCCCGGTAGTGGCGGCGTTGTCCAGCACGACCAGCACCCGCCGCCCTGCCAGCACCGACCGGTACAACCCTTCCAGCGCATCCAGCTCCCCCGGGATCTGCGCCTCGGGCACCCCGAGTGCGGTCAGGAACGAGGCCAGCACGATCCCCGGTTCCAGCGGCGCGCTCGGCCCGTACCCGCGCAGGTTGACGAACAACGTCCCGTCCGGAAACCCGCCCTGAACCCGGTGAGCCCACTGGACGGCCAGGGTGGTTTTCCCCCCGCCGCCGGTGCCGTCCACCACCGCCACCACCGCAGCGCCGACGGCCTCCTCCTGGCCGGGCAGGAGCGAGTCCAGCTCGGCAAGCTGGTCATCGCGGCCGGTGAAGTCCCGCAATCCCGCGGGCAGCTGCCGCGGCACCGGCAGGGGCTCATGCCGCACCGGTGAAAAGGTCAGGTGCCCGATGGTGCCGGCCTGGACGACGGATCCGGTCACGCTGCCGCTGATCGTGTTCCGCACGCCCGCCCCGTCGGTCACAGCATCCAGTCTGCCGTCACCATGCCGCGGCACCAGCCCACGACACCGACCTCACCCTGATGGAGCACCGCTCTACAACCACATCGGCGCCAGGTCGGCGAAGACAACGTGGGCAGCAGCCGAGGCCAGAACGAAATTCCCCCGCTTGCCCGCACATTGCCACCAAGCGGTGTTCGGGACCTGCGTTGACGCAGCGGCCACGCTCCCGCACGTCTGCGGGCTGCAATTCGAAACCGGACCCCGGCACCTGAGGTTTTCCACGCACGGTTCGGCCCGGTGGCCGGGGTGGACATCTTCCGGTTGGGTTTTGCGCGGAACTCTTTCGTTCCGGTGGCGCACCGTGATAATGCCTGAGTCGGAGTGATTTGCCACGGGAACCAGGGGGGACGAATGACGTTCACGGACCGGCCATCGGGAGATTCCCCGGCAGTGGGACCCGTTTTCGGCGAGCGGTCGCCGGCGCTGGACACGGTGATCACGACGGCTGTGGTGACGGCCGCCGTCGTGCCGTTCGTCCAGACGCTGGTCAAGAAGGCTGCCGAGGATTCCTACGACGCGGTGCGATCGCTGCTGAAGCGCGCCTTCCGCGACGCTCGGGGCAAGAAGGGCGGCGCCGCGGACCCGGCCAAGCAGCTGCTGATCGTCAAGAGCGACGACCCCGGCGTCCAGGCGATCCTGTACGCCAAGCCGGACATGCCCGACTCGGCGATCGCGGCCCTCGCCGAGCTGGATCTCGACGCGATCACGCGCAAGGGCCGGACGCCGGACAAGCTCCAGATCTTCTGGAACGAGACCTCGAACCAGTGGCAGATCGACTCGAAGTAGGGGACTGGAGTCACCATGATGGTAGGCGCCATTTCCGTCGAGTGCTTCCACTGCGTCGACTTCCGCGTGGTGAACAGCAGCAAGGCGACCGGCGAGTTCCTGAAGTCCGTCGCAGGGACGATCTGTCCGCTGTGCGGCACCCGCACGGAGACGTTCATGCTGGTCATCGACTCCGAGGACTACCGGAAGATCAGCGACGGCGTCGGAACGTGGAACCGCGGCGAAGAGCCGGCGGCGGGGTTCAGCGGGTTCACCGGCCGGGCGGACGCGGGTCCTCGCGGTACCTCGGCGGCCGCGGACCGGCTCCGGGGGCAGCTCCGCGAGCAGGCCGATCGGCGCAAAAAGGCGACGTGCCAGGCGATCACGGACTCCGCCGCGGCCGGAGTGGCCCTGTCCGTGGGCCGCGAAGCGAACGCGGCCGGGCAGCTCGCCGAGGCGCGACGAGCGTTCGAGGCCTGCGCGGGCACCGGCAAGCCGGAGGCTTTCGTGGCCGGCTTCCACCTCGGCGAGCTGGCCGAGGCGGACCAGGACCTCGCCGCCGCCGCCCGGTGGTACCGGCTGGCGGCGGGCACGGCCGACGCGTCACTGCGGGCCGCGGCGACCCTCCACCTCGGTACGGTCCTGCGTACGACCGGGGACCTGGACGGGGCGACGGCGGCTTTCCAGCGCTGTGTCGACTGCGGTGTCGCCCCGATGCAGGGTATGGCTGCCTTCCGGCTCGGTGCCGCGCGGCACGACCGGAACGACCGCGAAGGCGCACGCGAAGCCTACGAGTTCGCGCTGGACCTCGACGACGAGCTGAGTTCGCCGGACGCGGCAATGAACCTCGGCGCGTTGGAGGAGGAGAACGGGGACTGGAGCCGGGCCAGGTCGCTTTGGGAATACGCCCACAAGCGCGGTCAGGCGGAGACGAGCCTGCTGGCGGCGTTCAACCTGGGGCGGTACTGGCAACACCGGGGGAGCGACCGAAAGGCGCGGAAGTTCTTCAAGATCGCGGTACGATCGGAGGATCCGAGCGTGGCGGCCCGCGCCAAGGCCTCCCTGAGCCCCGGTGGCCGATGACTTCGCCGATCGAACGGGAATACCGCGCGCTGCTGGAGAGCCGGGGGCTGGGCCACCTGCTCGAGCCGCCGGCTCCCGAATCCGTCCGGGAGTTCGCCGAAGGGCTCAGCGAGGCCGAACGGGAGTTCCTGGCGATCGACGTCGAAGAACTGCGCCGCGACGGCTACCGCATCCCCGCCCGGCACCGGTTCGAGGAGGAGGACGCCCGGATCCGGGAAACGCTGGCCGCAAGCGGCTTCGACCTCCCCGGTCCGGTGTACGTCGGCGAATACCCGCACCACGAATTCAACGCGTACGCCACGGCAGCCGGAAGTGGCACGCTGATCCTGGTCAACACCGGCCTCGTGACGCTGCTCGACCGGGCGGGCATCGCCATCGGTGCCTCCACCCGCACGTTCACCAGGCTGGAAGGTGGGGAGATCAGCATCGCCGACGTCACGGCGGACGAGCAGCGACGGCACGAGTCCGCCGTCACGATGCTCGCCAAGTCGGTCGTCACGTACCTGTCGGCCAACGAGGTTCCGCTGCCGGCGCGGCCCCGCATGTCGTTCGGTGATCGGGAGTTCCTCGGCTACTTGATCACGAGCGCCGCGAAGTACTTCGTCGTCGCTCATGAGTTCGGCCACCTGCTGGCCGGTCACGTGCACGAGGCCGCCGAGCACCGGGGGATCGCGGACTGGAGCGCGGGAAGCCTGCACCGCGAGTACGAGGCGGACGAGCTGGCGATGCTGCTGTTGCTGCGCGGGCTGGACGAGTCGGCCCCGTTCCACGAGAAGGCGCTGACGGTCGCCGGCCCGTTCTTGTTCCTCGCACTCGACCACCTCGTCGATCGCGTCCAGCAGGAGCTGTACGAACTGCCCGACGGGATGACGACCCGAACGCACCCGCCATCGGACAAGCGCGGAGCGGCCTTGCGCGCGGTCGTAACCGAGCTGGCCGACCCGAATCTCCTCCAGTTCGCGGATGGCTACGTGACCTGGGTGTCGGGCCAGGAGGACAAGATCGTCGCCACCGCCCGTGAGCTCCTGGACCACCCGTAGCCGGTGGTCCTGGTGAGGTTCGGCTGAGCGATCGACAGCCCGTCGACGCGATGGCGTCTTTGCTCGCGCGCTCGTAGCCCGTTCTGGGTCTTCGAGGCCCACGCTTGCGTGGCCGACGAGAAGACGGTGGGGTTGAGGTCCATGAGGACGACAACGGTCTCTTCCTCGTGCACCACGCCGGCCTCGCGCACGGCCGATTGCTTGAGCGCATCGCCGAAGCTCTGCTGCAGATGTCGCCGGACGCACTCTGGTGCGACTTCGTCGCCGGCCTACGACCGCAATGGCGTGACGACAAGTGGAGCAACTCGGCCGCCAGCCGGATCACTGACGCTGAACTGTCACAGTGGACCCATCTGCACGAGAGCCTGGTCGAGCTGTCGGACTCGACAACCCTCCGTGACGTTCGTGTATTCCAGTTGTGGGTGCCGCACATACGCCCGTTTTCCTACAGCGTCGGCCTCGCCGCTCGTTGAATCGCCGGCGGCCGGCGCAGCGAACCACGCCACCGGACGGGCCGCGCCGGCCCGCAACTTCGAGGTCGCCGGGCCCGGTGACGCGGTGTCGACCGGCGAAACCCGGATGGTTCGGCGCTGAGCCTCACGTCGAACCATCCGGTTCGTCCCGGCGTTCAGCAGGGTTTGACGTCGGCCACGGATGGCCAGTACCAGCTGGAGCTGTACTCGGGTGCGCCGATGGTGATGTACTTCGACCCGTCGCGGTAGCTGATCACCGCCCGGGTTCCCGGCGTCTGATTGTTGATCCACGATCCGACGCCGGGGAAAGCCACCGGGTAATCATGGCAGTAATACAGCGCATACATCTTGCCGGTGAAGTTCGGGCCCCCGTAAATGCAGAAGTACTCGTAGGGGCACGCTTCCGCCGCGGTCGTGGCCGCACTGGTGGCGGCGGACGCCGTCGCGGCGGCCCCGACGAACGCGAGCAACGCGATGGCGGCCGCGGCCACCACCCCGAACACACGCCGGATCCGGTCTGCTGTCGCCGTGGCGCATGGTGACTTCATGACGCTTTCCTCGATTCCCTTGGTCGGATAGCCGGCTGGGCGCTGATCAACGACGCCCAGCCGGCCCTTTCCCGAGGCCCCCGCTCCCCCTCGCGGAACCCGGGCCGGTGACCTCCACCTTGCTCACGCCGGGTGGTGTCGCCGGGCTCAGGTCTAGCCCGATGAGTTTGTTCTGTGTCGGTCTCTGGACTCCGAACACCATTGCCCGAACAATGGGCGGAGGGTGGGAGGGGGAGGCGTATGCCGAGGCGGGAGCTGCCTCTGGATCCGGACGGCGACGCGTTGTCGCAGTTCGCGCAGGGTTTGCGGAAGTTGCGGGACCAGGCGGGCCGTCCGACGTACCGGGAGCTGTCGCGGCGCGCGCACTACGCTGCGGGCACGTTGTCCGACGCCGCGAGCGGCCGCAAGTTGCCGACACTGGCCGTGACGCTCGCCTACGTCCGAGCCTGCGACGGCGACGTCGCCGGTTGGGAGAAGACGTGGCACGCCCTCGCCGCGGAACTGGCCGCCGAGAACGTCCGACCCGACCAGCAGGAATCGGCGGGTGATGCACCGTATGTCGGATTGGGGGCTTTCCGGGTCGAGGACGCCGATCGGTTCTTCGGTCGCGAGCAGGTGCTCGACCAACTGGACGGCAAACTCGCCCGACACCGGTTCCTCGCGGTTTTCGGGCCATCGGGGGCCGGTAAGTCCTCGCTGTTGCGGGCTGGTTTCGTGCCGCGTCGGACGAATTCCGCGGTGGTGTTGTTCAGCCCCGGCCCTCATCCTTTCGAAGAATGCGCACTCCAGCTCGCCCCGCTGCTCCGTACGACGGCGGCTCGGGTCCACGATGAGCTGACATCGGCGCCGGGCACCCTGCGGCTGCTGCTGCGCCAGGCCGGCCCCGACGGCGCCACAGTCGTGGTCGACCAGTTCGAGGAGCTGTTCACCCTCTGCACCGACCCGGCCGAACGTGCCGCCTTCCTCGACGCTCTTCTCCCCGCTGCCTCAGGTGCTACCGAAGTCGTCGTGGGCGTCCGCGCCGACTTCTACCCCCACTGCGCCGAGCACGGCGGGCTGGCCGAGGCCGTCGCCGAAGCCCAGCTGCTGCTCGGCCCGATGGCCGCCGCCGAGCTACGGGAGGTGATCGTCAAGCCGGCAGCCCGGGCGGGGCTCAGCGTCGAAGGCGCTCTGGTGTCCGAACTGGTCGCCGAAGCCCACGCCCAACCCGGAGCGCTCCCGCTGCTATCGCATGTGCTGCTCGAAACTTGGCACCGCCGTCAGGGGATGACCCTCACCCTCGCGGGTTACCGCCGCACAGGCGGCCTGGAACATGCTCTGACGCGGACCGCCGAATCCGTGTACAACGCCTTGCCGGCCGAGCAGCGGCTGGTGCTGCGTCGTGTGCTGTTGCGGCTGACTGCGCTCGGCGAGGGCACCGACGACACCAGGCGGCGGGTGCCGTGGCGCGAACTGGCCGGCGATCCGGACTGCGTCGCCGTACTGGCGGAGCTCACCGTTGCAAGATTGGTGATTGTCGATCGCGACAGCGTCGAATTGGCGCACGAGGCACTCATCCGGCACTGGCCCCGTCTGCAGGCTTGGCTCGCCGAAGACCGCGATGGGCTTGAGACCCACCGACAGCTCACCCTGGCGACAGCGGCATGGGAAGCGCTCGGGCACGATCCCGGATCGCTCTACCGCGGACGGCGCCTCGACACCGCGCTCGCTTGGCTGGCCCGCGACGAATCGGCGGCCAACGACACGGAACGGGCGTTCCTCGCCGCCGGCCGTGAGGCGGAGCACCAGGACCGGCTCCGCGCTCGCCGCCGGACCAGACGCCTGCAGACGTTGGTCGCTCTACTCGCAATCCTGCTGCTCCTCAGCACCGGCACAACGCTGTACGCACTGCATCTGCAGCAGGTCGCCACCGAACAACAGAAGCTCGCGAGTTCCCGACAACTCGCAGCCGAGGCGCGGAATTTTCTCCCGCTGGGCTCGAAGCACGCGGCACAACTGGCTCTGGCCGCTTACCGCGTCGCGCCCACGGACGAGGCACGTGACGCCCTGTTGAGCGCCGCGGCCGCCCTCGACACGAGCAGACTTCCTGTTTTCATCGGTGCGACGGCTGTGGCCTTGAACCCGGACGCCAGCTTCGTCTCCGACATCGACGAGCAGGGCAACGTCCATTTGCTCGCCATGACACCCGGGAAGGAGGGGGCGACACTAGCCCGGCGATTCGGTCCCGGCGCGACAGTCAAGTTCGGCGGATCCGGAAACCTCCTGACAGTGGCCGACGAGGAGGGCGTCCGCGTTGTCGATGTCACCGATCCTCGGCGTCCCGTCGAACGGTCCTTCTTCCCGCAAGCGCGCTATCCGGAAATCAGCCCGGCCGGAGATCTGCTGACCACGAGCGTGCTCAACCTTGCGTTGCATCTCTATGACATCACCGACCTCGGCCATCCGCACGAGCTGAGATCCTTTCCTGCTGTCGACGGCATGCTGTTCCACCCTGGCGGGAACGTCCTGCTGGACCAGAAGAACCCGCCGCGCACGCTGCCGAGCCAATGGTGGGACCGCCGTCCCGGCGGCGTACCGGAGCCGAGTCGGCAACTGTCCCTCGACCTCGGGTTCCCGATCGCATTCAGTCCTGACGGTCACCTGCTCATCACCACAGATCGTGAGCACCTTCAGGGCAAAACACGATTTTGGGACATCCGGGACGTCAGCCACCCGCGTGAGATCCGGTCGCCTGATCTCGGACCCTGGGGCGGCCAACCCGTCTTCGACTCCGCCAGCCGCTCGATGGCCGTGGTCGACCAAGACCAGACCATCCAAGTCGTGGATCTGACCGACCCGGGGGAAATTCGCATCACGGCCAAGCTCGTCGGGCACACCGGTCACATCCTCGCTATGGTCTTCAGCCCGGACAGTCGTCATCTGATCTCAGTCGGCAGCGAAGGGATCATGCGCAAGTGGGACACTGATATCGAAGCAGCGGTGGAACAGGTCGCTCATTCGACACCCTGACCCGTCAAGTCCACGCCAAGACCAGGGCAGATCCGGGGAAGCGATTCAAGTGAACCCTTGGTGAAGCCGGCCTCCCATCTGCTGGAATGCCTTGGTCCTGCATGCACCTTGCCCCTCCGGCAGCCCACGGCGAAGGCGCTGATCACGCCGGGCTCGCGGAACAACCCGGCGTGCGTCGTCCGGCTCGCCGGGCACAGTCTGGTGAAGGTCGTGCGCTGGGCGATGACCGCGGACTGAGCGGCCATCGCCCATAACCCGGATCCCTCGTCCGCGGGCCAACGCCGTCACACCCTGCGGCTCGGCGGTGACCACGAAGTTGTCTTCGTGGTCCGGCGACGCTCGCCGACGCGCGGGAACGGTGCGGCGCGGTGGGGTTCCCCGATGGCGCTCTCCGGTATGTGAGGTCGTTCACATGGGGTCACAGTCGAGCGGGAGGCGGTGTCTGGTGGGCATGACGAACACGGAACAGACCACGGTGTTGATCACCGGAGGCAACAAGGGACTTGGTTTCGAAGCGGCCCGCAGGCTCGGCGAGCTGGGCTGGACGATCTTCCTCGGCTCGCGCGACGAAGCTCGCGGACAGGCGGCGGTCGACGAGCTGGCCGCCGGCGGTGCGCAGGTGGTCCTGGTGCCGCTGGACGTGACCTCGGACGAGTCGGTGGCCGACGCCGCACGGCTGGTCCGCAAGCACACCGACCGGCTGGACGTGCTGATCAACAACGCCGGCGCACCCGGCGGGGCCGTCCACCCCGCGGAAGCCACGGCCGACGAGATCCACTCCGTCTACGACACCAACGTGTACGGGCCGGTCCGGGTCACGCACGCGTTCCTGCCCCTGTTGCGGGCGGCCGACCGGCCGCGGGTGGTGATGGTGTCCAGCGGCGTCGGTTCCTTCGCGGTCGTGACCGACCCGGACCAGGCCGCCTCGAAGTTGCACGAGCTCGCCTACAGCTCGTCCAAGGCAGCGCTGAACATGCTCACCGTCCGGTACGCCCAGGCGTTCCCGGACATCAAGTTCAACGCCGTCACGCCCGGCGAGGTCGCCAACCGCAAGTTCGCCGCCACGGACATGAACAACCACACGGGCCAGTTGACGGTCACCGAGGGCACCGACCCGTTCATCGAGCTCGCGACGCTCGACGCCGACGGACCGACCGGAATCTTCATCGACCGCCTCGGCCCCGTGGCCTGGTGACCACCTCCACTGAAGCGACCGCTTCGAGTCCCTTTCAGACAGGTTTGCGCCCTGACCCAGCGGGCCTACGTTGACCGCCTCAAGACCTGACCGCCTGACGGCATAAGAGCCGTCGAAGGCGACTTTTTCAGTCCACAATGGATCATTGGCCGTGGCTCGGCTCCCGCTCCTTTTCCGAGGTTCCGGTGCTCATGGACGGCGAGCGGTGAGCTGCCAGACCGGCAGAATGAGGTTGCCCCGCTCGTCGACGTCGAGGGTGGCGACCGTGGCGGGGTCGACGTCGGCGCCCGTAACTGCTCGCGACGCCTGGTGAAGCATGTCCAGTGTGAACGCCGTCCGGTAGCGCTCCTGCTCGAGCCGGGTGATCTCCCAGCTTCGTCCGACGGTCTCGCGGAGGTTGCGTTCGCTGATCAAGGAAAGGACGGGGAGATCATCCGGTAATGAGTCCGTGAAGCAGAACATGTGCAGCCGCGCCCCGGGCTTCGTGGCCCGGGTGAGCGCTTCGACGTAGGTGTGGCGGACTTCCTCGGTGAAGCAGTGGTAGAGCGCACTGTCGAGAACTGTGTCGAAGCGGTCTTCGTATCCAATGAGTTTCGTGGCGTCCGCAACCGCGAAGTCGACCTCGACGCCCCTCGCCGCGGCCCGGCTGCGGGCCTGCTCGATCGCCGACGGCGCGCCGTCGAGCCCGGTGACTCTGTGCCCGCGGGATGCGAGGAAGATCGCGTTGTCGCCGAGGCCGCACCCCATGTCGGCCACTTCGCCGGTGAACTGCCCGCTCTCTTCGAGTGCGACGACACATGGCTGGGGTTCTTTGGTGTCCCACGGTATCCGCATGCCGAGTGGTGACTTTCCTTGGTACATTTCCTCGAAATCGACGTCTTCGGCGGTTGGTTGCGGCTCGTTCATGATCCCCCCGAGTCCATTGATGGCGCTTTCCGTCCGCGCTATGTGTGGTGTATTGCGAAGTTCGAAGAACCTTGGAAAGGAACCGTGGAATGTGGAGACTGGCGTCTCTGGTGTATCCCTGTTTCGGGTCTGGTCGTCACCATACCCCGATCCTCCCTCTCGGCCAGTCTGCCATTGATGCAAGGCTCTGGCAGGCAAGTCTACGCCTTGACAACGTCGAACGCACGAGCGAATATGGGTCGAGTAAGGTCCGGGTCGCTGTGACCGGCAGGGGGGGTAGTGTCTCATCCGATGATTCATGTTCGCGCCTCGGAAAACTTGTCCGTTGCTCCATTCGGGGACCTGGCTGTCGTCACTGGTGGCACCAAGGGAATTGGCCTTGAGTTGAGTGGCATGTTGGTGAGGTCGGGATATCGGGTCGTCTCTCTTTACCGTCACGACGAGAAGTCGGCCGAAGCCGCCACGCGGCAACTCGGCGAACGTCACGTCGCGATCAGGGCCGACGTGTCGGATCCGGAGCAGGTGCGCCGGGCCGCGGACATCGTCCTGGCTGAGCACGGGGCCCCGTCGGTGCTGGTCAACAACGCCGGCCGCAACATCGACCAGCCCTTCCTCGCGATGACCGACGAGGAGTGGGACGTGGTGATCCGGTCCAATCTGTCCGGGCCGTTCTACTTGACCCGCGCACTGGCGCCCGCGATGCTCGAGGCAGGCGGCGGGTCGGTGGTGAACATCGGCGCCACCACTGGCATCCGGCCGCGTTTCCACGGTGTGAACTACTGCGCCAGCAAGGCCGGTCTGCTGCACCTGACCAAATGTCTCGCGCTGGAGCTCGCTCCCACGATCCGGGTCAACTGCCTGATCCCCGGTATGATCGACACCGAGGACATGCGGACACGAGTGGCGGCGGCCGCGCCCGAACACCGGACCAGCATGGTCACCGGTATTCCCCTCGACCGCATCGGCACGCCGGCCGAGATGGCCGCCGCGCTCGCCTTCCTCATCGGGGACGGCGGGCGCTACATCACCGGTCAGAAGCTCATCGTCGACGGTGGTCAGTTCATGTGGTGAGCGCCGGCGGAAAACCGGCACCCTGGGGAGGGAGAGCGACACCATGCGCGAGGGGGACGAGCATGCTGCGGACGCACCGGAGGGACCTGCGCCGATCGCGGTCGTCGGAGTCGCGTGCCGGCTGCCGATGGCGCCGGATCCCGGCGCGTTCTGGAGGCTGCTTCGCGACGGGGTGAGCGCGGTCGGGGAGGTGCCGGAGGACCGGTGGGACCCGGCTGTCTTCGCCGATCACCCGTCGCCCGCGCTCCGCCACGGTGCGTTCCTCGACGGGATCGACACCTTCGACGCGGCGTTCTTCGGGATCTCGCCGCGCGAGGCCGCGGCGATGGACCCCCAGCAGCGGCTCCTGCTGGAGCTGGGGTGGGAGGCCGTCGAGGATGCGGCGATCGTGCCCGCCACGTTGCGCGGCACCCGGACCGGCGTGTTCGCCGGGGCGATCGGCGAGGACTACACGACGCTGGGCGCGCGGCTCGGGATCGAAGGCGTCGGACGGTACACGCTCACCGGCCGCAATCGCGGCCTCATCGCCAACCGGCTGTCCTACTTGCTCGGTACGCACGGACCGAGCTTCACTGTCGACAGTGGACAGTCATCTTCGCTCGTGGCGGTGCACCTGGCGTGCGAAAGCCTGTGGAACGGTGAGTCCGACCTCGCGATCGCCGGTGGGGTCAACGTGATCGCCGCGCCCGACAGCATGCTCGGCGCCGCCGAGTTCGGTGGTCTGTCCCCCGACGGGCGCTGCTTCACCTTCGACGCGCGCGCCAACGGCTACGTGCGTGGTGAGGGGGGCGCTGCCGTCGTCCTGAAGCCGCTGGCCGCCGCTCTCGCGGACGGCGATCCCGTGTACTGCGTGGTGCTGGGCAGTGCCGTCGGGGGCGACGGTGCCACCGACGGCCTGACCGCGCCGGACCCGCACGGCCAGGAACTGGTGCTGCGCGCCGCGTGCCGGCGGGCCGGAGTGGCCCCGGCCGAGGTGCAGTACGTCGAGCTGCACGGCACCGGCACCGTGCGCGGTGACCGGGCCGAAGCCGCCGCGGTGGGCGCGGTGTACGGCGCGGACCGCACCGAACGGCTGCTGGTCGGTTCCGTGAAGACCAACGTCGGTCACCTCGAGGGCGCGGCCGGCATCACCGGGTTGCTCAAGGCGGTGCTCGGCATCCGCCACCGGTGGCTGCCGCGGAGCCTGAACTTCGCCACGCCGAACCCGGACATCCCGCTCGCCGAGCTGAAGCTGCGGGTGCAAACCGAGGACGGGCCGTGGCCGCACCCGCAGCGGCCGCTGCTGGCCGGCGTCAGCTCCTTCGGCATGGGCGGTACGAACTGCCACGTGGTGCTGGCCGACGGGCCGGTGAGCGCTCGGAGCCGGCCCGCCGGGCAGGCGCTCGCTGTGGTCCCGTGGGTGCTGTCGGCGCGCAACGGGCAGGCACTGCGCGGCCAGGCCGAGCGGTTGCGAGCGGCGGTGACCGGAGCCAACGAAGCTGCCCCGTCCGCGGCGGACACCGCGTTTTCGCTCGTCAGCACCAGGTCCGCGTTCGAACAGCGCGCCGTGGTGCTCGGCCGCGACGAAGACGAACTGCTCGCCGGGCTGGGCGGCCTGGCGAGCGGCGTGCCCGCGGCGGGCGTCGTGCGCGGGACGGCGGGATCGCGGGCGCCGGGGGTGGCGTTCCTGTTCGCCGGCCAGGGCAGCCAGCGTGCCGGGATGGCCCGGCAGCTGTATCGCGCCCACCGGGTTTTCGCCGACGCGTTCGACGAGGTCTGCGCGCAGCTCGACACCCGGCTCGACGTCCGGGTGCGGGACCTGGTGTTCGCCGCGCCCGGCTCCCCGGCCGCCGAGCGGCTCGACCGCACCTGCTACACGCAGCCGGCGCTGTTCGCCGTGGAAGTGGCGTTGTTCCGGCTGCTCACGGCCTGGAAGCTGACCCCGGGTCACCTCGTCGGCCATTCCGTCGGCGAGCTGGTTGCCGCACACGTCAGCGGCGGGTTGACGCTGGCCGTCGCCGCCGAGCTGGTCGTGGTGCGCGGCGCACTCATGCAGGCGGCTCCCGCGTCCGGGGCGATGGCAGCGGTTGAAGCCGGCCGCGACGAAATGACCGAATGGTTACGTGGTCAGGAAGAGCGCGTCGCGCTCGCGGCGGTGAACGGACCGTCGGCAGTGGTGGTGTCCGGGGACGAGGACGCGGTGGCCGAGCTGGTCGCACGGGCGCGCGCCCAGGGCCGCCGGAGCAGCAGGCTTCGCGTGAGCCACGCCTTTCACTCGCCGCACATGGACGGAGTGCTCGACGAGCTCCGCGCTGCCGTGCACGGTGTGACCGCGGCCGAGCCGGCGATCCCCGTCGTCTCCAACCTCACCGGCGAGCTGCTGACCGCCGCCGAGCTGGGTTCCGCCGACTACTGGGCCCGCCAGCTGCGGGGCACCGTGCGCTTCGCCGACGGTGTGCGCTGGGCTCGTGACCGGGGCGCCACCGTGTTCGTCGAGCTGGGACCGGATGCGGTGCTCAGTCCGATGGCGCGCGCGTGCCTGGCCGGGTCGCCGGCACCGGACACCGTGGTGGTCCCGGCTCTGCGGGCGGAGCGCGACGAGCCTCACACCGTCTTGGCGGCACTCGCCGAGGCCCACGTCCGTGGCGTTCCGGTCGACTGGACGGCCGTGCTGGCCCCGGCACGCCCGCACCGCGTCCCCCTGCCGACCTACGCCTTCGACCGCACCCGGCACTGGCTGACCGACACCGCAGCGCCGACGCGTCCGGCCGCCACGCCGGCCGGGCCCGATCGCGGCGGCCCCGAACTGCTCGAGCTCGTCCGCGCCACCGCCGCGGCCGTGCTCGGGCACGCCGGGCCGGACGCCGTCGATCCCGGCCGCGGGTTCCGCGAGCAGGGTTTCGCTTCGCTCGCCGCGGTCGAACTGGCCGGTCTGCTCGGCGAGGCGACCGGAACCCGGCTGCCGGACACGGTGCTCTACGACTTCCCCACGCCCGCCGAGCTGGCCGATCACCTCGCGCGCCGGCTCCCGGACCCGGCCGCGGAAGTCACCGTGGCCCACGCCGGAAAGGCCGACGAGCCGATCGCCGTCGTCGGCATGGCGTGCCGCTACCCGGGCGGCGTACGGAGCCCCGAGGATCTGTGGCGGCTGGTCGACGGCGGTGTCGACGCGATCGGCGAGTTCCCGGAAAACCGCGGCTGGGACCTCGACCGGCTGCGCGACCCGGAGCGGCCCGGCAGCTCGGCCACGCGCTTCGGCGGATTTCTGTACGACGCGGACTTGTTCGACCCGGCGTTCTTCGGCATCAGCGCGCGCGAGGCGACCGCCATGGACCCGCAGCAGCGCGTGCTCCTCGAAACGGCTTGGGAAGCACTGGAACACGCCAACCTCGACCCCGGCACGCTGCGCGCGAGCGCCACCGGCGTGTTCGTCGGTGCGACCGCGCAGGAGTACGGCCCGCGGCCGGACGAGACCGCGGGCGACGCCGGCGGCTACCTGCTGACCGGACGCACCTCGAGCGTCATTTCGGGCCGGATCGCCTACGCGCTCGGCCTCGCCGGGCCGGCGGTCACGGTCGACACGGCGTGCTCGTCGTCACTGGTGGCCCTGCACCTCGCGTGCCGGTCGCTGCGGCAGGGGGAGTCGGCGCTCGCGCTCGCCGGCGGCGTCTGCGTGATGGCCGGCCCCGGCATGTTCGTGGAGTTCAGCAGGCAGGGCGGTCTCGCCCCGGACGGGCGGTGCAAGGCGTTCGCCGCGGACGCCGACGGCACCGGCTGGGCCGAGGGCGCCGGGATGGTCGTGCTGGAACGGCTTTCCGACGCGCGGCGCGCCGGGCATCCGGTGCTCGGCGTCGTCCGCGGCTCGGCGATCAACCAGGACGGTGCGAGCAACGGCCTCACCGCGCCCAGCGGCCGCGCGCAGGAACTGGTGATCCGGCAGGCCCTCGCCGACGCCGGGTTCCGCGGCGACGAGGTCGACGCGGTGGAGGCGCACGGCACCGGCACCACGCTCGGTGACCCGATCGAGGCGCAGGCACTGATCGCCGTCTACGGACGGGAACGTCCGGCGCACCGCCCGCTGAGGCTGGGGTCGCTGAAGTCCAACATCGGGCACACCCAGGCGGCCGCCGGGGTCGGTGGCCTGATCAAGGTGCTGCTCGCGATGCGGCACGGCCGGCTGCCGCGCACGCTGCACGCGTCCACGCCGTCGTCGCGGGTCGACTGGTCCGCGGGTGCGGTGTCGCTGCTCACGGAGGCGGCGCCGTGGCCGGACGGCGGGCGACCGCGGCGGGCGGGCGTCTCGTCGTTCGGCATCAGCGGCACCAACGCCCACCTGATCGTCGAGCAGGCGCCGCGGCAGGACGGTCGCTCCCGGCCCCGCCGGCCGGAGGTGCCCGTGCCCTGGGTGCTGACCGCGCGCTCGGCGGACGCGCTGCGGTCACGGGCCCAGGCGCTGATCGACGCCGATGCCGATGGCCTCGACCCGGCCGACGTCGGGCACACCCTCGCCACGGGACGCGCCGTGTTCGCGCACCGCGCGGTCGTCGTGGGTGCGACCACCGGCGAACTGCGGCGCGGCCTGGCGCGGGTGGCGCGCGACGAGGCAGGCGGGTCGGCGGTGGCCGCCGACCGGGCACGCAGGCCGGTGTTCGTCTTCCCGGGCCAGGGCGCGCAGTGGGCCGGAATGGGCACCGAGCTGCTCGAGACGTCGCCGGTGTTCGCCCGGTCCATGGCGGCGTGCGCGGACGCGCTGGCGCCGCACGTGGACTGGACGCTCGCCGACGTGGTGCGCGCACCGGCCGAGGCCGGCCTGCTCGACCGGGTCGACGTGGTCCAGCCCGCGCTGTGGGCGGTGATGGTGTCGCTCGCCGAGGTGTGGCGGTCCTTCGGCGTGGAGCCCGCCGCGGTCGTCGGTCATTCACAGGGGGAAATCGCCGCCGCCTGCGTCGCCGGTGCCTTGTCGCTTTCCGACGCCGCCGCCGTGGTGGCCTTGCGGAGCAAGGCGTTGACGGCGATCGCCGGGCGTGGCGGGATGCTGGCGGTCGAGCTGCCCGTGGACCGGGTGCGGGACCGGCTCGCCGGGGCAGCCCCCGGCCGGTTGTCGGTCGCCGCGGTCAACGGCCCGGCCGCGACGGTCGTGGCGGGCGACCACGACGCGCTGGACGACCTGGAGCGCCGGTGCGAAGCCGAGGACGTGCGGGTGCGCCGGGTGCCGGTCGACTACGCCTCGCACTCGCCGCACGTCGAGGAACTCGAGGACGTACTGGAACGGCTGCTCGCGGGTCTCACCCCGCGCCCGGCCGACGTCGCCTTCCACTCCACGGTGACGGGTGGCCGGCTCGGTACCGAGGCGCTGGACGCCGGCTACTGGTACGACAACCTCCGCGGCACCGTCCTGTTCGAGCGGACGGTGCGCGGGCTGGTGGACGACGGCCACGACGCCTTCCTCGAGATGAGCCCGCATCCGGTGCTGACCGCGGCCCTGCGGACCACCGTCGGCGACGACGTCACCGTGGCCGGTTCGCTGCGCCGTGACGACGGGGGCCCGAAGCGGCTGCTCGGGTCGCTGGCGGAGGCGTTCGAAGAGGGCGTGACCGTCGACTGGCGGGCCGCGTTCGCCGGTCTCGACGTCCGGCCGGCGGACCTGCCCACCTATCCCTTCCAGCGGCGCCGGTACTGGCTCGCAAGCCCGGCCACGGGTGACGTCACGGCCTTCGGGCTGGCCGCCGCGGAGCACCTCCTGCTGGGCGCGGAGCTTTCGGTGGCCGACGGCGGCGGGGTGCTGTACACCGGCCGGTTGTCGCTGCGCACCCAGCCGTGGCTCGCCGATCACGCGGTGGGCGACGCGGTGCTGCTGCCCGGCACGGCGTTCGCCGAACTCGCGCTCGCCGCCGGCACGCGAGCCGGGTGCCCGGGGCTGGCGGAGCTGGTGATCACCGCACCGCTCAGGCTGCCCGCCCAGGGCGCGGTGCAGGTGCAAGTCGCGGTCGGGCCACCGGAAGGCGTGCGCACGGTGCGGGTGTACGCGCGGCCCGACGGCGCGGACGGCGAGCCGTGGACGCTGCACGCGTCGGGATCGCTCGGCGACGGCGACGGCGGCGACGGCGTCGCGCTCACCGGTGCGTGGCCACCGCCGGGCGCGGCCGCGGTGAACGTCGACGAACTGTACGCGCGGCTCGCGGACGAGGGGTACCACTACGGCCCGGCGTTCCGGGGACTGACGGCCGCCTGGCGGCAGGGCGATGCCGTGTTCGCGGAGGTCGCGCTGCCCGCCGCGGCCCGCCCGGACGCCGGCCGGGTGGGCCTGCACCCGGCGCTGCTCGACGCCGGCCTGCACGCGGTCGTCGGCCTGCTCCACGACCCGGGCCGCAGGCTGCTGCCGCTCGCCTGGCGGGACGTCCGGCTCCACGCGACAGGTGCCACCGAGCTGCGGGTGCGGGTGCTGCCCGCGGGCACGGACACCGTGTCGGTGGTGCTCGCCGACGCGGCGGGCGCCCCGGTGGCGACGGTCGGCTCGCTGACGCTGCGGCCCGCGCCGGACGTGATCCGCACGGCCGCCGACCCCCTGCTGCGGGTCAGCTGGACCACCACGATCCCGGCGGCGTCGCCGTCGACGGGTGACCGGTGGTCGGCGCTCGGTGCCGCGCGCCGGTTCGGGCTCGCCGCTGACGCACACGCCGACGTCGCCGCGCTCGTATCCGCCATCGGGCCGGGTAGGTCCGTTCCGGACGTTGTCGTCGCCGACTGCACCGACCTCGACGGCGACGACGCCCACTCGGTGCACCAGGCCGTCCATCGCGCGCACGCACTGCTGCGGGACTGGCTGGCGCACGAGGTGCTCGAAAGCACCACACTGCTGGTGGTGACGTCGGGTGCCGTACCTGCGGGCGGCACGGTGGCCGGCCTTGCGGGTGCCGCGGTGCACGGGCTGCTGCGCACCGCCGTTGCCGAGCACCCGGGCCGGTTCGTGGTGGCCGACGTGGAGCGTGGTGGCGGTGCAGCGGAGTCCCTGCGGGCGCTGCCCGCTCTGCTCGGTGCCGGCGAGCCGGAGTTCGCGGTGCGCGCGGGCGTGGGCCACGTACCCCGGCTCGTCCGCACCACCGCGCAGGCAGCGCCGGTACCGATCGGCGGCGGCACGGTGCTCGTCACCGGTGGCACCGGCACGCTGGGCCTGCTGCTCGCCCGGCACCTGGTCACCGAGCACGGCGTGCGGCACCTGCTCCTCGTCAGCAGGCGCGGCGAGCACGCGGACGGCGCGGCCGAACTCACCGCCATGGGTGCGGACGTCGCCTTCGCCGCTTGCGACGTGACCGACCGCGAAGCACTCGCCGCGGTGATCGCCGGGATCCCCGCGGAACGTCCGCTGCGCGCGGTCGTGCACGCCGCGGGGGCGCTGGACGACGGCGCGCTCACCGCGCTCACCCCGGCCCGGCTCGACTTCGCGCTCGGGCCCAAGGTGGACGCCGCACTCGCCCTGCACGAGCTGACCCGCGACCACGACCTGGCCCTCTTCGTGCTCTTCTCCTCCGTCACCGGCACGCTCGGCAGCCCCGGGCAGGCGGGGTACACCGCGGCGAACGCGACGCTGGACGCCCTCGCGGAGTGGCGCCGGGCCGCCGGGCTGCCCGCCACGTCGCTGGCTTGGGGGCTGTGGGCGCGGCCGAGTGGGATGACCGCGCACCTCACCGGGGCCGACGTCGCGCGGATGGGCCGCAGCGGCGTCGCGCCACTGCCCGAGGAAGCCGCGCTGGCGCTGTTCGACGCCGCGCTCGGCGCGTCCGAGGCCGCCCTGGTGACCGCCCGGCTGGACCTGGCCGCGTTGCGCGCCCAGGCCCGCGCCGGACGGCAGGCGCCGTTGTTCCGTGAGCTGGTGCGCGGCCCGGTCACGGCGAACGGGGCGACCGGCCCGTCGTGGTCCGCGCGGCTCGCGGCGGTCCCCGCAGCCGACCAGGAGCTCCTGGCGTTGGAGCTGGTACGCGCCCAGGCGGCCACGGTTCTCGGCTTGGACTCGGCCGCGGCCGTCCCCCCGGACACGGCGTTCACCGGCCTGGGGATCGACTCGCTCATGTCCGTCGAGCTGCGCGGCAGGCTCAACACGGCCACCGGGCTCAAGCTGCCGGTGACCGTGCTCTTCGACCAGCCGACCCCGGCGGCACTGGCCGCGCACATCCGGGCCGAGGCACTCGGCGCCGCGCGGGAAACCGGACCGCAGGCCGCCGCCGTCACCGGCGAACCGATCGTCATCGTCGCCATGGGCTGCCGGTACCCGGGCGGGGTGCGCTCCCCGGAGGACCTGTGGCGGCTGGTCGACGACGAGGGGGACGCCATCGGCGAGTTCCCCGCCGACCGGGGCTGGCACGCCGACGCGCTCTACGACCCCGACCCCGAAGCCGCCGGGCACAGCTACACCCGCCACGGCGGTTTCCTCGACGACGCCGCCGGGTTCGACGCCGCCTTCTTCGGGATGAGCCCGCGCGAGGCACTCGCGACCGACCCGCAGCAGCGCCTCCTGCTGGAGACGAGCTGGGAGACGCTGGAGCGGGCCGGCATCGACCCACGGACGCTGCGCGGCAGCAGCACCGGTGTCTTCGCCGGCGTGATGTACGACGACTACGCCGAGCGGCTGAAGCGGGCGCCGTCGGGCTACGAGGGCTACCTCGCGACGGCGATCACCAGCAGCGTCGCGTCCGGTCGGGTGGCCTACGCACTCGGCCTCGAGGGGCCTGCCGTCACCGTCGACACGGCCTGCTCGTCGTCGCTGGTCGCGCTGCACCAAGCGTGCCAGGCACTGCGCGCGGGTGAGTGCGACCTGGCGCTCGCCGGAGGCGTGACCGTGATGGCGACCCCCGGGCTCTTCGTCGCGTTCAGCAGGCAGCGCGGGCTCGCCCGCGACGGCCGGTGCAAGCCCTTCGCCGCCGCGGCCGACGGCACCGGCTGGGGTGAGGGCGTAGGCGTGCTGCTGGTCGAACGGCTGTCCGACGCGCTGCGCAACGGGCACCCCGTGCTGGCCACCGTCCGCTCGTCCGCGGTCAACTCCGACGGCGCCAGCAACGGGCTCACCGCGCCGAGCGGGCCGGCCCAGCAACGGGTGATCCGGCAGGCGCTGGCCGGTGCCGGGCTGGGCGCCGCGGATGTGGACGTCGTGGAGGCACACGGCACGGGCACACCGCTCGGCGACCCGATCGAGGCCCAGGCGATCCTCGCCACCTACGGGCAGGACCGGCTCGACGGCCCGCCGGTCCGGATCGGCTCGATCAAGTCGAACATCGGGCACACCCAGGCCGCGGCCGGGGTGGCCGGGGTGATCAAGATGGTGCTGGCGATGCGGGCGGGCCGGCTGCCGCGGAGCCTCCACGTGGACGAACCGACCGGGCACGTCGACTGGTCGGCGGGGCGGGCCGAGCTGCTCACCGAGCCGATGGACTGGCCCGACGCGAGCCGCCCTCGCCGCGCGGGCGTGTCCGCCTTCGGGATCAGCGGTACCAACGCGCACGTGATCCTCGAGCAGGCGCCGGAGCCGCCAGCCCGCCCGGCCGCACCCGGCCGCGCGTCGGCATGGCTGCTCTCGGCCCGTGCGGAACGGCCGCTCCGCGAGCTGGCCGGTCTGCTCCGCGAGCGGGTCGCCGGGCCGGACGCGCCGGATCCGGCCGAGGTCGGCCACGCGCTCGTCACCACGCGAACCGCTTTCGAGCACCGCGCGGTGGTGCTCGCCGCCGACCGGACCGGGTTCCTGGCCGGGCTCGACGCGCTCGCCGCCGGACGGCCGCATCCCGGCCTCGTCACCGGGATGCCCTCGCGCGCCGGGAAGACGGTGTTCGTCTTCCCCGGCCAGGGTTCGCAGTGGACGGGCATGGCGCTGGAGCTGCTCGACACCGCGCCGGTGTTCGCCGAGCGGCTCGCCGAGTGCTCGGCCGCGCTGGGCGCCCACGTGGACTGGTCGCTGCCGGAGGTGCTGCGTGGCGCGCCCGGCCACGACCGGGTCGACGTGGTGCAGCCGGTGCTCTGGGCGGTGATGGTGTCGCTCGCCGAGCTGTGGCGGTCGGCCGGGGTGGTGCCGGACGCGGTGGTGGGCCACTCCCAGGGCGAGATCGCGGCGGCCTGCGTCGCCGGTGCGCTGACGATCGAGGACGCTGCGCGCGTGGTCGCGTTGCGCAGCCGGGCGCTCGCCGAGCTGGCCGGCACCGGCGGCATGGTGTCGGTGGCGCTGCCCGCGGCTCGCGTGGCGGCGTTGATCGAGCCGTGGGGCGACGCGCTGGACGTGGCCGCGCTGAACGGGCCTTCGGCGACAGTGGTCTCCGGCGCGCCGGAGGTACTCGGCGCCCTGATCGAGGCGTGTGCCGCCGCCGGGATCCGGGCGCGCCGGGTGCCGGTCGACTACGCGTCGCACTCGCCGCGGGTCGAGCGGATCCGTGCGAAGGTGCTGGAACTCCTCGCGCCGATCGCGCCGCGCACGGCGGCGATCCCGTTCTACTCGACGGTGACCGCCGGGGCACTCGACACCGCCGGCCTCGATGCGGAGTACTGGTTCGGCAACCTCCGGCAGCCAGTGCGGTTCGAGGAGACCACGCGGGCGCTGCTCGCTGCGGGGCACACCTGGTTCGTCGAGGCGAGCCCGCACCCGGTGCTGACCGCGGCGGTCGAGGAGACGGTCGACGGCGAACCCGGCCGGACTGCCGTGGTGCTGGGGTCGCTCCGCCGCGGCCAGGGCGGCTTGGACCGCTTCCGGACGTCGCTGGCCGAGGGGTACGTGCGCGGCCTCGCGGTCGACTGGACCGCGGTGCTCGGCGGCGAGCCCGGCCGGCCGGTCGAGCTGCCCACCTACCCGTTCCAGCACGCTCGCTACTGGCTGGACGCCGCACCTGACGTACCCGGCCCGGCGGCCGGGTTCACCGCGGTGGACCACCCCCTGCTGTCCGCGATGACGGAGCTGGGAGACGGCCGGGGCGTGCTGTTCACCGGCTCGGTCTCCGCGCGCACCCACTCGTGGCTCGCCGACCACGCCGTCCTGGGGACACCCGTCCTGCCCGGGACGGCGGTGCTCGAGCTTGCGGCACGGACCGGGCGGCAGCTCGGTACCCCGGCGCTCGCCGAGCTGACCCTGCACGCGCCGCTGGTGCTGACCGAGGACAGCGTCGCGCACCTGCAGGTCGTCGTGGCCGAACCGGGCGCGGACGGGACGCGGGCGATCTCCGTGCACTCCCGGTCGGACGACGGGGGCCTGCTCCGCCACGCCAGTGGCGTGCTGCGCGGCGAGCCGGTCGCCGAGGACGAGCCGGGGCCGGCTGTCCCCTGGCCGCCGGACGGCGCGGTCCCGATCGACCTCGTCGCCGGCTACGAACGGCTCGCCGGGCTGGGTTACGGCTACGGGCCCGCGTTCCGGGGTCTGACGGCCGCGTGGCGGTCGGGCGACGACGTGCTGGCCGAAGTCGACCTTCCCGCCGGGACCGGAACGGGCGGCTTCGGGGTGCATCCGGCCCTGCTGGACGCGGCACTGCACCCGGCGTTGCTGGTGGGCGAAGACACCGCGCTGCTGCTGCCGTTCGAGTGGACCGCGGTGTCGCTGTCCGCCACCGGCGCCACGAGCGCACGGGTGCGGATCCGGCCGCTCGCTCCGGGCCGCGTGTCCGTCGCGGTCGACGACACCTCCGGAACACCGCTGCTGCGGGCCGCGTCTCTCGCCCTGCGCCCGGCGGTCCGGCTGTGGCGAACGGACTGGCGGCCGGTGCAGCCCGGCAGCGCGTCACCCGCCGCGGTCGCTCCGGAGGTGGTCCGACTGGGCGGTGGTGGAGACGACCTGGCCGCCTCGGCGCGCGAAGTGACCGCCGACGCGCTCGCGGCGATCCAGCGTCACCTCGCCGGACCGGGCGGGACACCGCTCGTGCTGCTCACCGCCGGGGCGGCCGGTGACGCGCAGCCCGCCGACCCGGCGGCCGCCGCGGCGTGGGGATTGGGCCGCTCGGCGCAGGCCGAGCACCCGGGCCGGATCGTCCTGCTGGACGCACTCGCGGTTCCGTCGGCCCGGCAGCTGGCCGCAGCGCTGGCCACCGGCGAACCGCAGCTCGCCCTGCGCGCGGGCGGGCTCACCGCGCCACGTCTGGTACCCGTACCGGCCGCCGGTTCCGCGACGCCCCGGCCACTCGACCGGAACGGCACGGTGCTCGTGACGGGCGGTCTCGGCACGCTCGGCTCCCTGGTGGCGCGGCACCTCGTGACCGAGCACGGCGTGCGGCACCTGGTGCTCACCGGCCGCCGCGGCCCGGACTCCGGCGGTGCCGCCGAGCTGGGCGCGCGCCTGCGCGAGCTGGGTGCCGTCGTCACCGTCGCCGCCTGCGACGTCGGTGACCCGGACGCGGTAGCGGCACTGCTGCGCGACATCCCCGCCGAGCACCCGCTGACCGCCGTGTTCCACCTGGCGGCCGTCCTCGACGACGGCACCGTCGAAGCGCTCACGCCGGCCCGGCTCGGGCCGGTGTTCCACGCGAAAGCGGCGGGGGCCTGGCACCTGCACGACCAGACCCGTGACCTCGACCTGGCCGAGTTCGTGCTGTTCTCCTCGGTCGCCGGGACGATCGGCACCGCGGGACAGGGCAGCTATGCGGCCGCGAACGCGTTCCTGGACGCGCTGGCCGGGTACCGGACGGCGCTCGGCCTCCCGGCCCGGTCACTCGCCTGGGGGCTCTGGGCGGCCGAGAGCGGGTTGACCGGCTCGCTCACCGACGCCGACCGCGAGCGGCTGCGTCGATCGGGCCTTGCGCCGATGCCCACGGAGCAGGCGCTGGCGATGCTCGATGCCGCGCTCGCCGTGGATCACCCCACGGTCGTCCCGGCGCGGCTCGAACCGACCGCCCCGGCAGCGCCGCCGTCGCCCGAAGCCGCCGCGACCCCGGCGCCGTCGCGGCCGGTGGACCGGCTGCGCGGCTTGCCGCGGGCCGAGCAGGAGCGCGAAGTGCGCGAACTCGTCGCCGGGCTCACCGCCGCCGTCCTCGGCTACCGCGGGACGCTGCCGGTGGACCACACGTTCAGCCGGTTGGGCATGGAGTCGCTCACCGCCGTCGAACTGCGCAACCGGCTCGCCGCGGCCACCGGGCTGCGCCTGCGCACCTCCGTCGTGTTCGACCACCCCGACGTGGATGCGCTGGCCCGGCACGTGCACGGCGAGCTGTTCGGCGAACCGGCCGGGCCCGCCGAGGTGGTCCGTGGTCCGTCCGCCGAGCCGATCGCGATCGTCGGCATGGGGTGCCGGTACCCGGGCGGCGTGCACGACCCCGACGAGCTGTGGCGGCTGGTCGCCGACGGCGGGGACGCGATCGGGCCGTTCCCCGCCGACCGGGGCTGGGACCTCGACGCGCTCTACGATCCCGACCCCGCCCGGGCGGGCACGATCTACACCCGCGAGGCGGGGTTCCTCGCCGACCCGGGCGGCTTCGACGCGGAGTTCTTCGGCATGACCCCCCGGGAGGCGACGGCCACCGATCCGCAGCAGCGGCTGCTCCTGGAAACGGCGTGGGCGACGCTGGAGCACGCGGCCGTCGACCCGCACTCGTTGCGCGGCGAGCCGGTCGGCGTGTTCACCGGTGTCATGTACGGCGACTACCGGACCCGCGCGACGCGGCCCACCGCGGAAACCGAGGGCTACCTCGTCACCGGCAGCGCGGGCAGCGTCGCGTCCGGGCGGGTGGCCTACAGCCTCGGCTTCGCCGGACCGGCGATCACGGTGGACACGGCCTGCTCGTCTTCGCTGGTCGCGATGCACCTGGCCGCACAGGCGCTGCGCACCGGCGAATGCCGGCTCGCGCTGGCCGGCGGGGTCACGGTGATGGCCACCGAGGCCGCGCTGCTGGAGTTCAGCCGACGGCGCGGGCTCGCCGCCGACGGACGGTGCAAGCCGTTCGCCGCGGCCGCCGACGGTACCGCGCTCTCCGAGGGCGTCGGGCTGCTCTTGCTCGAACGGCTCGGCGACGCCCGGCGCAACGGCCACCGGGTGCTGGCCGTGCTGCGGGGTTCGGCGGTCAACTCCGACGGCACGAGCAACGGGCTCACCGCGCCGAGCGGGCCCGCGCAGGAACAGGTGGTGCGGCGGGCGCTCGCCGATGCCGGGCTCGCCCCCGGTGACGTGGACGCCGTCGAGGCGCACGGCACCGGAACCCCGCTCGGTGACCCCGTCGAGGCCGAGGCGCTGCTGGCGACCTACGGATCGGGGCGTGAGCGGCCGCTCTGGCTCGGCTCGGTGAAGTCCAACATCGGGCACGCGCAGGCGGCCGCGGGTGTCGCGGGCGTCATCAAGATGGTGCAGGCGATGCGCCACGGCGTACTGCCGCCCACGCTGCACGTCGACCGGCCGACGCCGCACGTCGACTGGACACGCGGGCCGGTGCGGCTGCTGCGTGAGGCGACGCCGTGGCCGGAGCGCGACGCGCCGCGGCGGGTGGGCGTCTCGTCGTTCGGCATCAGCGGCACCAACGCGCACGTCATCCTGGAGCAGGGCCCCGCCGAGCCCGCCGGGCCCGAGGCCGTCGACGCCGTGGTGCCATGGGTGGTGTCGGCACCGACGACGGCGGGGGTGCGGCGGCGTGCGGCGCAGCTGCACGAGTACCTGCTCACCCGCCCGGAGCACTCGAGCGCCGGGACCGGGGCCGCCCTCGCGCGGCGGAGTGTGTTCCCCGCGCGCGCGGGGATCGTCGGACGAACCCGGGCGGAGCTGCTGGACGGCTTGCGAGTGCTCGCCGACGGGGGCTCGTCCGCCGCGGTCGTCACCGGTACGGCCGGAAGCGGCGGGCTCGCCGTGCTGTTCGGCGGCCAGGGCAGCCAGCGCCACCGGATGGGGCGCGAGCTGGCCGCGGTCTTCCCGGTGTACGCCGCCGCGTTCGATGCCGTGTGCGCCGAGCTGGACCGCCACCTGGAACGGCCACTGCGGACGGTCATCGGCCTGGACGGCGGTGACGAGGACCCGGCGCTGCACGAGACCGGCTGGACCCAGCCCGCGCTGTTCGCCGTCGAGGTCGCGCTCTACCGGCTGGTGGAGAGCTGGGGACTGGTGCCCGGCTGCGTGGCGGGCCACTCGCTGGGCGAACTGACCGCCGCGCACGTCGCCGGGGTGCTGTCGCTCGCCGACGCGTGCACCATGGTCGCCGCACGCGGCAGGCTGATGCAGGCCGCCCGCGCCGACGGCGCGATGGCCGCGATCGAGGTGGACGAGGAAGAGCTGGGCGACGCACTGGGCGAGGGCGTGTCCGTCGCCGCGGTGAACGCGCCCGGGTCGGTCGTCGTGTCGGGGAACGTGGAAGCCGTGCTCGACCTGGTGGCCCACTGGCGATCGCGCGGCCGGCGCGCCACCCGGCTGCGGGTCAGCCACGCGTTCCATTCGGCGCACATGGACCGGGCCGCCGAGGAGTTCGGTGCCGTGGCCGGCGGGCTCACGTTCCACCCGGCCACCATTCCGCTGATCTCCACCGTGACGGGTGAGCAGGCGACCGACGAGCAGCTGTGCTCGCCCGGCCACTGGGCCGGGCACCTGCGCCGTGGCGTGCGGTTCGCCGACTGCGTCCGGACCATGCAGGACCGCGGCGTGCTCGCGTACCTGGAGCTGTCCCCGACCCCGGCGCTGCTGCCGGACGTCGTCGCGACGGTCGCCGGAACCACGCCCGAACCCACGGTCGTCCCGGTGCTCGGCAAGGACGGACCCGAGCCGGAGGCGGCCGTCTCGATGCTGGCGCGCCTGTTCGCCGTGGGCGTGCGACCGGACTTCGCGGCGGTGTTCCCGGCCGGGGTCCGGCCCGCCGAACTGCCCACGTATCCCTTCCGGCACCAGCAGTTCTGGCTCGCGCAGGAGCCGGCCGACGTCGGTGGGGCAGCGCCCGCCGCGGCGGGCCATCCGCTGCTGGACGCGGCGGTCGAGCTGGCCGAAGGCGGCGTCGTGCTCACCGGGCAGCTCTCGCTCCAGCGGCACTCCTGGCTCGCCGACCACACCGTTTCGGGCGTGGCTCTGCTGCCCGGCACCGCGTTCGTCGACCTCGCCCTGCACGCGGGCGAGCAGGTCGGCCTGCCGGTGCTGCGTGAACTGCTGGTGCACGTGCCCCTGCCGGTGCCGGAGACGGGGGTGGTCGACGTTCAGGTGCGGGTCGCGGCCGCCGACGGCACCGGTGCCGCCGCGGTCACGGTGCACGGACGGCCGCGCACGGACGCGACGCCGGGGGCCTGGACCGAGCACGCGACCGGTGCGCTCGTCGCCGGCGAAGGGACCGCGGCCGGCGCCCCGTCCGTCCGGACACCCCGTGCGGCCGAGGAAATCGACCTGGCCGGTGCCTATCCGCGGCTGGCCGCGATGGGCCTTGGCTACGGACCGGCCTTCCGGCTCCTGCGCGGGGCCTGGCGACACGGCGAGGACCTGCACGTCGAGGCGGATGCCGCCGACGCACTCGACGTCGAGGGATGGCGGCTGCACCCGGCACTCTTCGACGCGCTCCTGCACCCCTTCGCGCTGCAGGCGGCCGCGGGGGAGCCGGCCGGCTCGGTCCGGCTGCCCCACGCGTGGATCGGGGTCCGGTTCCGCGGGGGCAACCCGGCGGCCGTTCGTGCCCGCCTCGCTCGCACCGGACCCGGTTCGGTGTCGGTGACGGTGGTGGACGAGCGCGGCGTGCCCGTGCTGGAGGTGGCGGAACTGCGCACCCGGGCGGTGCCGGTGGCCGACCTCCGTGCCGGCCGTCCGGCTCTGCGACGTCTGGCGTGGTCGCCGCTCGCGGCGGGGGACGAGCTGACTCGACCCCGGCTCGTCGTGGTGGGCGCGGGCGGTCCGGACGTCGAGCGGTACACCGGCCTGCGTGAGCTGCGCGCCGCGCTCGACGCCGGGGCGAGCCCGCCGGACCTGGTGCTGCTCGAAGTGGCCGCCGACGACGGTGAAGCCGACGTGGCGGACCGCGCTCGGCAGCGGTGCGAACGGGTACTCACCGACGTCCAGGAGTGGCAGGCCGATGCGCGGTTCGCCGCGGCCCGGCTCGTCGTGGCGACGATCGCCGCGGTCGGCACCCGGCCGTCGGAGGACGTCGACCCGTCGGCGGCGGCCGTCTGGGGTCTGCTGCGCGCCGCGCAGGCCGAACAGCAAGGCCGGTTCGTGCTGCTGGACACCGACGGTACCGCGGCGTCGTGGCGTGCGGCCCGGGCGGCGCTCGCCTCCGGCGCACCGGAGCTGGCGATCCGGTCCGGGCAGGCCAGTACGCCACGGCTCGTGGCGCACCGCGGCGCAGCACGCGCCGGTGCCGCCATGGCCGGCGGGACAGTTCTCGTCACCGGCGCGACCGGTGCGCTGGGCGGGCTACTGGCGCGTCACCTCGTCACCGGGCACGGAGTCCGGCACCTGCTGCTGCTCAACCGGCGCGGGCGGGAAGCGCCCGGCGCGGCCCGGTTGCTCGCCGAGCTGGCCACGCTGGGGGCCCGGGCAGAGCTGGTCGCGTGCGACGCCGCCGACGGCACCGCGCTGGCCGACGTGCTCGACGGCATCCCCGCCGAGCGGCCCCTGCGGGCCGTGGTGCACGCGGCCGGGGTGCTCGACGACGGTCCGGTGGCGTCGATGACTCCCGCACGTCTGGCGGCGGCGCTTCGGCCGAAGGCCGGCGCGGCTTGGCAGCTGCACCGGAAGACCGAGGGCCTCGACCTGGCCGCCTTCGTGCTGTTCTCGTCGCTGGCCGGTGTGCTCGGCAGCGCCGGGCAGGCCAACTATGCCGCTGCCAACGCCTTCCTGGACGGTCTCGCCGGGCACCGCGCCCGGCTCGGGCTGCCGGCCACGTCGCTGGCGTGGGGACTCTGGGCACAGGACGGTGGCATGGCCGGGCGGCTGGGTGCCACCGACCGGGCCCGGCTGGCCGCGGCCGGGGTACTGCCGATGCCCGTCGCCGAAGCACTGGCGCTCTTCGACGAGGCGCTCACCGCCGGGCAGCCGGCGCTCGTCGCGGCCCGGCTCGACCTCGCCACCCTGCGGGCCCGCGCCGGAGGGCAGCCGGCGGCCGGACGCCGTCCGGTCCGGGCCGGCGACTTCGCGGCCAAGCTCGCGGGTCAGCCGCCGCACCGGCGGTACGAGCTGGTGTTCGAGCTGGTGCGCGCCACGGTCGCCACAGTGCTCGCCCACGAGCCACCGGAGCGGCTGAGCGGCGACACGGAGCTGCGCGACCTCGGGTTCGACTCGCTCACCTCGCTCGAACTGGGCAACCGGCTCAACGCCGCCACCGGCCTCACGCTGCCCGGCACCGTCGTGTTCGAGCACCCCACGGCGGACGAACTGACCGGCCGCCTCGTCGCAGAGCTGGGGGCGGCGGATGCGTGACCGACCGGCTGCGCACCCGAGCCGGCCACACCCAGGAGGAGATCGTGTGACAAGTCCAGTATCGAGCCGTGTCCGGCTGTCCGCGCACGAGGTACCCGCGCCGGACGATGCCGATGGCGCCCAGCGGTACCGGATCCCGAGCCAGAACCACCGACCGGCTCAAGGCCGAGGCGCACCGGAGAGCGACGAGATCCGACGGCGGGAACTCGCCGACTTCCTGCGCAAGCGCCGCGAGAGCACCGACCCGGCCGACCTGGGGCTGCACCGCGGGGCGCGCCGGCGTACTCCCGGGCTGCGTCGCGAGGAGATCGCGGTGCTCGCCGGGATGAGCCCGACCTGGTACACCTACCTTGAGCAGGCGCGTTCGGTGTCGCCGTCGGCGAAGAACCTCGACGGCATCGCGGACGTGCTGCAACTCTCCGACGGGGAGCGGGTGTACCTGAGCCGGCTCGCGCAACGCGATCCGATGCAGCGTCCGGCCACCGAACAGGATCGCGCCCGGCTTTGGGAGCTGACGAAGGCGCTGAACCCGGTGCCCGCCCTCGCCCTCTCGCGCTTCGGCGACGTGCTGGGGTGGAACGACGCGGCGGTCGACCGCTACGGCGACTTCGGCCGCATGCCCGACAGCGAGCGGAACCTCGTCTGGTGGCTGTTCACCACCGACGCGGCTCGCGAACGGATCGTCGACTGGGAAGCCGAGGCCCGCGCCCAGGTCGCGCGGCTGCGCTGGGCTGCGGCCGGCTGGTACGGCCACCCCCGGCTGGACGCGCTGGTCGGCGCTCTCGCCGCGGCGAGCGACTCCTTCCGGGCGTGGTGGGACAAGCACGCCGTGTACGCCCCGGGCGATCGGATCGTCACGATCCGGCACGCCCGCAGTGGTGAGCAGACGACCACGCGCGTCCTGGACGCGTGGCAGGACGACCTCGGCGACGTCCGGCTGGTCCTGCACGTGCCCGGATGAGGGCGGAGCCATCCACACCGACGAGAGGTGACCGGTCATGCCGCTGCACGGGGAGAACACCGCGATCGACGACATTTCGCTGTCGGACCTGAGTTTCTGGCAGGCGCCACCGGCCGAGCGGGACGCCGCGTTCGCCCGGTTGCGAGCGTTGCCGGGCTTGGCGTTCTTCCCCGAGCCCGTGCAGCACGTGGTGCCGATGGGACCCGGCTACCACGCCGTGGTGCGGCACGCCGATGTCGTCGAGGTGAGCAGGCGCCCGGCCGACTTCACCTCCGCGCCGATCGCCACCGCCCTCGAGGATCCGGCCCCGGCCTACGCCCACTACTTCGACTCCCTGATCAACTTCGACGGGCCGCGGCACGCCAAGATGCGCCGCGTCGTCAACCGCGCCTTCACTCAGCGCGCCGTGCAGCGGCTCCTGTCCGGTGTGCGGGCCACCGCAGCGGGAATCGTCGACGAACTCGCCGAGCGCGGCCCGTCGGACTTCGTCGAGCACGTCGCCACGCGGCTGCCACTGGCGGTGATCTGCGACCTCATCGGCATCCCCGAGAGCGAGCGCGCGACCGTCAACCGGTTGTCCACCCTCTTCGTCGCCGGCGCGGACCCGGAGTACACGCCCGACGGTCCGCAGGCGTGGGTGGCCGAGGTGCTGCAGGCCTGCCGGACACTGCAGCACCTCGTGCTGGAGCTGTGCGAACACCGGCGGCGGCACCCGGCCGACGACGTGGTGACGGCGCTGTCCACCGCGAACGTCGACGGCGAGCGGCTCACCGCGTCCGAGGTCGGCTCCTTCTTCATCCTGCTCGTCATGGCGGGCAACGAGACCACCCGGAACGCGCTCGCGCACGCCCTGCACCTGCTCACCGAACACCCCACGCAGAAGGCATTGCTGACCGCGGATCTCGACGGCCGCCTCGGCGGCGCGGTCGAGGAGGTCCTGCGCTACGTGCCGCCGATCAACTGGATGCGCCGGACGGTGGCCCGTCCGGGGGTGGAGCTCGGCGGACGGCGGTTCGAGGAAGGCGAGAAGCTCCTGCTGTTCTACTGGTCGGCCAACCGCGACGAAACGGTGTTCGCCGCACCCGAGCGCTTCGACATCACCCGCGACACCCGGCAGAGCGTCACCTTCGGCGGGTGGGGGCCGCACTACTGCCTCGGCGCGCACCTGGCCCGGCACGAGATCACGGTGCTGCTCGGCGAACTCCTGCGCCGGCTGCCGGGTATCCGCGCCGCCGGCCCACCCGACCGGCTCGTCGCGGGCTTCGTCAACGGGGTCAAGCGGCTGCCTTGCGAGTTCTGACCACGACCCGAGACCCGCACGCCCAGCCGGAAGACGACCTCGCCCGCGCCAGGGCGGGCCGGCGTCGACCGGACAGCACCCACGAGTTCGCCCGGGATCACGCCGGCCCGCCAGGGCTCGAACAGCCGAAAGGATCTTGATGCGGTTCGGTTTCGCGCTCGACTTCGGATCCACTCTTCCGTTCGCCGAACGCATGCGGTCCGGAGAGCCGCTGCTCGCTCGTGCCCGGGAAGCCGGGATCGAATCGGTCTGGATCGGCGAGAGCTACCACCGCCGGCCCGGGCCGTTCCACCTTCCGGCCCCGTTGCTGACGCTGTCGCACCTGGCCGGGGTGACACCGCTCCGGCTGGGGACCGGGGTGCTGCTGGCCCGTGCCTACCACCCGCGCCGCCTCGCGCTCGAAGCGGCGATGGTGGACCAGATCAGCGATGGGCGGCTGACCCTGGGCATCGGGCTCGGCGAGGACGCGCTGCGCGGAGATCTCGGTGGCCCGGACACCGCCGGCGGGGCCGCGTTCGACTCCCTCGTCGACGGGGTGCGCCGGGCGTGGCACGACGCCGCGGACGACGGGTTCCGGCCGGGGCCGGTGCAGCCCGGTGGGCCCCCGATCCTCGTCGGCGGGTTCAGCGAGGCCGCCGCGGTCCGCGCCGCCACCGCCGGTGACGGCTGGTACGCGGCGACCGGCTACTCCGACGACCTGGTGCGCACTCAGGCCGCCCGCTACCTCGAGCGGCTGCCGGCGGGCCGCAAACCGCTCGTCGCGGCGAACCGGCTCTGCCTGATCGCCGCCGACCGCGCCACCGCCCGTGCGCGCGCCGCGCGCCAATTCCGCGAGGTGTACGACTTCTACGGCGCGCTGGGAGCGTGGAACCTCCCCGTGGTGTACGACCCGTCCGCCACCCCCACCACGGAGAACACCGTCGGCGACGCGGCACCGGTGCTGGTCGGCACTCCGGACGACGTGCTGACGCACCTGCGCCGTTACCGCGACTGGGGCGTCACCGACGTGCACCTGCGGATGGCACCGGTCGCCACCTCCGCCGAGACGACGCTGGAGACCATCGCGCACGTCGCCGAACGGATCATTCCCGAACTCGGGGACTGACCGGCGTGGGCGCGCCGGCCAGGGCCCGGCGCTCGGCGCCACGCAGGACCGCGGCGCCGAGCGCGGTGCACACCGCGGCCCCCAGCACCCACCAGAACGTCGTGGCGAAGGCGGCGGCTTGGCCGGCCGGGGTCGTCGCGCCGGGGAGCCCGGCCTGGAGCACCAGGGTGAACAGCGCGGTACCCGCCGAACCGCCGAACCGCTGGCCCATGTTGAGCTGGACCGTCGCGTCACCGATCTTCGGCGGCGGGACCGCCCGGTAGGAGGCCGCGATCGCCGGCACCGAGCACGCTCCGATCCCGAATCCGCGCAGGACCATGATCACCTGCAGGAACCAGTACGGCGTGTCGTCCCGCAGCAGCACGAACGGGATCGTCGCCACGACGGTCAGCCCGGCCGCGGCGAGCAGCGTCGAGCCACTGCCGATCCGCTCGATCAGCCGGCCGCTGAGCAGCAGGGCGGCCGCGACGCCGGTGCCCTGCAACAGCAACAGCAGGCCGGTCGTGACGGTGTCTTCGTGCCGCACGATCTGGAAGTACAACGGCATCAGGATGACCGCGCCGAAGATCGAGACGCCGACGAAGAAGTTGCTGGTGGCCGCGGCGCTGTACCGCGCGTCGCGGAACAGGCGGACGTCCACGACGGGGTGCGCGGAAGTGCGGGCGCGCACGACGAACGCCACGAACAGCACGACGGCGAAGACCAGCGCCAGCGCGACGATGACCGGCCCGCCGCCACCCGCGACCCCGAGGTTGGCGAGGCCGTAGGTCAGCGCGACGCTGCCGAGCGTGATCGCCGCGAGCCCGGGCAGGTCCGGGGTCGCCGGCCGGGTGGTGCCGTCCGCGGGCAGCAGCCGGAGCGCGAGCGCCACGGCGAGCACGCCGATCGGGACGTTCACGAAGAAGATCCACGGCCAACCGCCGTGGGCGAGTAGCAGGCCGCCGATCGTCGGGCCGATCATGGGCGCCAGGATCGACGACGCCGAGGTCAGGCTCATCACCCGGCCCATCCGCTCCGGGCCCGCCTCCCTGGCCAGGATCATCTGGCCGACGGGCATCGACAGGCCGCCGGCCAGGCCCTGCACCGCGCGCAGCGCGATCAGCATCCCGGCGGAGCCGGCGAACCCGCACGCCAGCGAGGCGAGCGTGAAGACCGCGGTGGCACCCACGTACACCGACCGGGCGCCGAAGCGAGCCGCCGCCCAGCCGGTCACCGGCAGCACGGCGGCCATGGCGAGCAGGTAGGCGGTCACCAGCCACTCGACGGTGGTGAGCGGCGACCCGAGGTCCGTCGACAGCCGCCGCAGCGCCACGTTGACGACCGTGGAGTCCAGCAACGTCATGAAGGAGCCGACGACGACCACCGCGATCATGCGCCGCAGGGTGGGTGACAGTGGCTCGGACCGCCGTGGTCCGGACCGCCGCCGGGCCCCGCTGTCCGCCGTCATCGCGCCTCCCGCCACGGTGCGTCCATCACTGCTGTACAGCCGGTGAAGGCCGATCGTATCGGACGTCGGCGGCCGCGGGGGCCGGTCAGCTGTTCGCCCTCGGCGTGAAACGGGCCGCGGTGACCCGCATCGTGGTCTCCGGCGGCTGCGGCACGGGAACCAGGTGGAGCCGCTGCACCTCGTCGGGCGACCCGTCTCCGGCGGAGGCGTGACAGGCGCAGTCCGCGCGCTGGAGACCGGCGAAGCGGTACGCGATCTCCATCATGCGGTTCCGTTCGGTGCGCCGGAAGTCGGCCAGCAGGTGCACGTTCGCGCGCGCCGCTTCGTCGATGAGCCGGCGCAGCAGCACCGACCCGACGCCGAAGGCCACGACCCGGCAGGAGGTCGCGAGCAGCTTGATCCGCCAAGCGGCACCGAGCCGTTCGAGGAGGATCACGCCCACGGCCCCGTGCGGGCCGAACCGGTCGGCGAGGGTGGCGACGAGCACTTCGTGGGCCGGATCGGCGACGAGTGCGTGAAGTGTCTCCTGCGGGTAGGGGATGCCGGTGGCGTTGAGCTGGCTCGTCCGCCGCGTCAGCTCCTCGACGCGGGCGAGGTCGTCCGGGCCGGCCCTGGTGACGACGAGTTCCATGCGAAGGCTCTTCAGGAATTCCTCGTCCGGGCCCCGGTGGGCGGCCCGGACCGCCTCGCGCCGGACCCGCGCCCGGTACATCTCCCGCCGCCGGGTCGCGTCGGCGGTGACCGTGGCCGGGCTGAACTCGGGCAGCTCGGTCAGGGAGGCGGCCAGGCCGGCCGGGTAGCAGCGGACCCGGGGCAGGGACCGGGACACCTCGGCGCGCTCGAAGGGCTGGTCGTCGACGAAGGCGACCGCGCTTTCGGCGAAGCCCAGCTCGGCCACGATCGCCTTCACGGCATCGGACTTGCGGCCCCAGCCGATCTGCGGCAGGACGAAGTACTCGGCCACGGCCAGCTCTTCCAGGCGTTTCCAGGCGTGCTGGTGGTCGTTGCGGCTCGCGACGGACTGGAGCACACCCCGCCGGTCCAGCTCCACGACCACGCGGCGAATCCCGTCCGTGAGGTGGACCTCGGGGTCCTCCAGGAGCGTTCCTCGCCACAGCGTGTTGTCGAGGTCCCAGATCAGGCACTTGACGAGATCGTCGTGCTGGTTCACGTTTCCCCTAGAACTCCCAGAGGGTGGCGGTCCACGCCGCCACCGGGCTGTTGCTCAGGACGAGCACGAGGTCGCCCGGCCGGAGCCCGCCGTCGGTCCGCACCCGGTGGAGGTTGAGGACCACGTCCATCGCGCCGAGGTGGCCGAAGCGGGACAGGTGTTCGCCGCACGCCGGGTGGACGGGCAGCCCGAGCGACCGTTCGTAGAACGCGTACGCACTGGCGGTCACGTTCGGCAGGAGGGTGGTGGCGACGTCCCCCTTGGCGACACCGGCTTCGGCGAGGACCTCCTCGACCAGGCGGCCGAGCCGGGTGCGGCTCTGCATCGCCAGGTCGAACCGGTACTGGTCGATGTCGCGGCACTCCTCCCGCCACTGCGCCACCGGTGTGTCCTTGTAGTCCACCCGGAACAGGCCGTGGAACCGGCCGTCCGCTTCCATCCGGTGCGCCCTGAGCACCGGGCGCCCGTCCCGGACCAGGGTCATGGCGAACGCCCCGTCGCCGATCACCGTGACGGGGAACCGGATCCGGTCGACGCCGGTGGGCCGGCTCGCGTAGGTGATCATGATGCCGTCCCGGGCCGGGTCGGCGACGAGCAGATCCTTCGCCAGCGACCACGCGACGGCCGAGCCGGCGCAGCCGAGACCGTCGAGGGTGAACGGGAACGTGCCGCGCAGGCCGCTCTCGTACTGGATGTGGCAGGCGTCCGAGCCGATCAGCACCTCGGGCGCGCGGGAGCCGATCGTGATCAGCCGGTCCGGGATCCGCGGGTCTTCGGCGAGCAGGTCCCGGCAGGCCTGCGCGGCCAGGTCGACGGGGGTCTTCCCGTCGAAGATCCCGACGGTCCGGACCCCGCTGCGGGCCACGAACTCCCGCTCCTGGTGCCCCAGGCGCCGCGTTTCCGGCAGATCGGCCGCCTCCACCAGGTCGCCGGGGAGCAGGCACGCGATGGTGCCGATGCCGATGGTCACGAATTCTCCTCGATGGCTCGGTGGGCGAGGACGAGCTGGCAGATCTCGGACGTGCCTTCGATGAGTTCCATCAGCTTCGCGTCGCGGTAGGCGCGGGCCACGACGTGCTGGTCCCGCGCCGCGGCCGAGGCCAGGACCTGCACGGCACGAGCAGCGCCCGCGGCGGCGTTGCCCGCCGCCACGTATTTGGCGAGGACCGCGTCGGTCACCAGCTCCGGCGAGTTCCGGTCCCAGCTGTCGCCGGCCCGCTCGCACGCGAACGTCGCGGTGCGCTCGGCGACGTGGAGGTCGGCGACGTGCCGGGCCACGAGCTGGTGAGCGGCGAGCGGCGTGCCGAACTGGTGCCGGGTGCCGGCGTGGCGGACGGTGGCGGCCAGGCAGGCACGCAGCATGCCGACGCAGCCCCAGGCGACCGACAACCTGCCGTGGGTCAGCGCAATGGTGACGAGCATGGTCATCGGCAGCCGGGACCCCGCGAGCAGAGCGGACCGGTGCAGTCGCACGGAATCCAGCCGGACGTTCGAGTGCCCGGCGGCCCGGCAGCCGAGCGGGTCGGGGATCTTCTCGACCGTGACGCCGGGGGCGGTGGCCGGGACGACAGCGACCGCGGCGCCGGATCCGTACGTGCCGACGACGAGCAGCAGGTCGGCGTAAGCGGCCGCGGTCACCCAGACCTTCTCGCCGGTCACGACGATCCCGTCCGCGTCGTCGGTGATCCGGGTCGCGACGGCCGAAAGGTCGCTGCCGGCCTCCGCCTCGCTGAAGCAGACGGCCGCGAGGTCTCCGCCGGTGAGCCGGCCGAGCAGGGTGGCGCGCTGTTCGCGGTCGCCGAACCGCCGGATGGTCCAGGCGGCCATGCCTTGGGACGTCATGACGCTGCGAAGCGAACCGCACAGGCTGCCCGCGTGGGCGGTCAGCCTGCCGTCGGCCAGTCCGGACAGGCCGAGGCCGCCGAACTCGGCGGGAACGGCCGCGCAGAGCACGCCTTCCGCGCCCAGCCGGCGCAGCAGCTCCCGGGGGAGCGCGCCCGCGAGGTCCCAGGTGCCGGCCTGCTGCCCGACCGATTCCGTCAGGAGCGCGGCCGGGTCAGCCACGGCCGGCGGTGGCTCTGATCCGGGTGATCAGCGCGACCATGGTGTCGACGGTGCGGAAGTTCGTCATGCTCAGGTCGTCGCCCTCGATGGTGATGCCGTAGGTCTGTTCGATGTGGACGACCAGTTCCATGGCGAAGATGGACGTCATGGCGCCGGACGCGAAGAGGTCGGTCGTGGGGGCCCAGGACTGTCGCGTCCTCGTCTCCAGGAACCCCGTCAGCTCGGCTCGGGTGGACTGCGCGGTGAGCTTTCCGGCATCGGCGATGTCTGTCATGGCTAACTCTTCTCCGGTCGGTGCGGGCTGGTGGGCCGGCGAGGTCAGCCGGGACGTTTCCGGGCGATGGTCACGCCGTCGGCGATGGAGAGCATGGAGATGTCCACGCGGTGGTCTTCGCGCGCCCGCGCGTTCAGCTCGCCGACGGCGATGGTCGCGGGGTCCGTGGCGGTGGGATCGACGACCCGGCCGAACAGCAGTGTGTTGTCCAGGACGACGAGTCCGCCGCGGCGGACCAGGGTGACCGCGTGTTCGTAGTACTGCACCGATCTTTCCTTGTCGGCGTCGACGAAGACGAAGTCGAAGCTCTCCGGACCTTCCTGCCGGGCAAGGTCTTCGAGCGTCTCGAGCGCGTCGCCCAGCCGGAGGTCTATCCGGTTCCCGACCCCGGCGCGCCGCCAGTACCGGGTCGCGATGCCGGTCCAGGTTTCGCTGATCTCGCAGGTCACGACCCGGCCGCCCGGGGGAAGCACCCGGGCGAGGCGAAGTGTCGTGTAGCCGGTGAACGTCCCGATCTCCAGGACCGAGCGGGCGCCGATGCTGGCGGCGAGGAGGCTCAGGAACTGGGCTTCCTCGGGCATGGCCAGCATCTTTTCGAGCGCGGGGAACCGCGCCGTCTCCTGGCGCAGGTCCGCCAGGATGTCGTCCTCGTCGAGCGACATGCGCCGGACGTAGGCGGCGAGATCCGCGTCCATCGACACCTGTCCGGCCACTTCCGTGCCTCCCCGGTTCGCGCGGCTTCGGTCAGTACGGGTAGAAACCCCGGCCCGACTTCCGCCCGTGGTCACCTGCGGCCACCTTGGCCAGCAGGAGTCCGGCCGGCCGGAAGGTGTCGTCGCCGGTCCGGTCGAAGAGGACGGCGAGCGAGTCGGCGAGGTTGTCGAGGCCGATGAGGTCCGCGGTCCGCAGCGGGCCGAGCGGGTGCCCCAGGCAGTTCTGCATGAGCAGGTCCACGTCCGCGGCCGAGGCCCGGCCCTCTTCGACGATCTTGATGGCGTCGTTGATCATGCGGTGCGAGACCCGGCTGGTGACGAACCCGGGCCCGTCGCCGACCACCACGCCGGTGCGCCCGAGCCGCGCGAGCAGCGTGGACGCGCGGTCCGCGATGGCGTCCGAGGTGCGCGAACCGGGCACCACCTCGACGGTGGGAACGAGGTAGGCGGGGTTCATGAAGTGGATGCCGAGCACGGTTTCCGGGTGCGGGACGCCGGCCGCCAGCTCGTCGACCGGGATCGACGAGGTGTTGGTCACGACGGGCACGTGCGGTCCGGCCGCGCCGGAGATGTCCGCGAGCACCCGGGCTTTCACCGCGGCGTTCTCGACGACCGCCTCGATCACCGCGTCGGCGGGCACACCGCCGGCGAGCGAGGTGGTCGCGCTCACTTCGCCGAGTGGCGCGTCCCGGTCGAGCGCGCCCGTCAGCGTCGCCAGCCGCAGTTCCCGGGCCACCCTGCCCGGGGCGGACTCCGCCTTCGCGGGGTCGACATCGACGAGCGTGACCTCGAGCCCGCGGGAAACACCGAGAGTGGCGATGCCGATTCCCATTACTCCGGCACCGACGACGGTCAATCGAATTCTGTCGTGTGCTTCGTTCACATGATTCCCCGGTTTCGCATCGACCATGAAATATTCCAGGGGTGTCGCGACGTGTCAACGCACGGTGCCCGATCGGGCATGCCTGATGGGGGACTGATTGTCCCGCAACGGATTGGTGATGGTCGCGGTGCGCCGGTTCGTGTACCGTCGAGTCATGGTTTCCCTTTCTTCCGACGAGGTCGAATCGAGGATCAAGCAAATACTGGTGGAGGACGTCTATCTGGATCTGTCGGTGGAGTCCATTCGCGCGTCCGACGGGCTCGCCGTCGATCTCGGCCTCGACTCGCTCGGTTTCACCGAACTGCGGGTGCAGTGCGAGCGGCAATTCGCAACGAAGATTCCCGACGAGCACTTCAACTCCGTCCGCTTCCACTCCGTCGGTTCGGTGCGCGACCTGATCCTCGAACTGCACCGCTGACGATGACCGGGCCGGTACCGCCCCAGCGCGACGACGCGATCGCCATCACCGGGATGGCGTGGGACACGGCTCTGGGTTCCGGGATCGAGGAAGTCTGGCAACGGGTGCTGGCCGGAGCCGACGGCTTCCGGGAGTTCCCGTCGGCCGTCCCGGTGCGCAACGAACGGGCCGCCCGGCTCACCGCCGGGCCGCGGCCGGGCGGCTTCCCCGAGCGGTACGTCGACGTCACCGCCGGAACTGCCCGCCGGGCGCTGGCGGACGCCGGGCTCGCCGACGGGACCGGTTGCCGGCTGGTGCTCGGGACCAGCCTCGGACCGCACGCGGACCTGCCCGAGGCCGGTTCGCTCCACGCCTGGGCCGAGGAGACGGGGCGACGGCTGGGCGTGGCGACGACACCCGTCGCCGTCTCGACGGCGTGTTCCGCGGGTTCGGACGCGTTGACCGTCGCGGCCACCCTGATCCGGGCCGGCCGGGCCGACCGCTGCCTGGCCGGCGGCGTGGACCTGATTTCCCCCGCGAAGCTCTTGGGCTACTCGGCGATGGGCGTGATGTCCCCGACGGTGCTCCGGCCCTTCGACACCGGCCGGGACGGCACGCTGCCCGGTGAAGGGGCCGCGGTCCTCGTCGTGGAGCGGCTGAGCGCCGCGCGGGAGCGAGGGGCCACAGTGCGCGGGTTCCTCCGCGGCTGGGGTGCGTCCAACACCGGAGCATCGCTCAACGAGCCCGACGCCTCCGGGGTCGGCGGGGCACAGGCCGTACTGCGGAGCCTCGCCACCGGCGGCCGCGATCCGGCCGAAATCGCCGTGATCAGCTTGCACGGCACCGCGACGGCCGCCAACGACGACGCCGAGGCGGAGATCGTGCGCCGGGTCTTCGGAACCGGCGCACCCGGTCCGGTGGTGCTCGCCGCCAAAGGCGCCTTCGGGCACACACTCGGCGCGAGCGGGGCGATCGAGACCGTGCTCGTGCTGCTCGCCCTCCGTGACCGGACGGCGCCGTCGATCGCGCACCTGCGGTCCGCGCCGCCGGACTTCCCGCTGCCCCTGCCGATGGGCTCGCCGATGGCCATCTCGGGCGAGTTCGCACTGAACCTCACCCTGGGCATGGGCGGCTTCACCACCTGCCTGCTGCTGCAACGAGGAGACGGCGCATGCCGACGCGATCCCCCGACTCCCTCCCCCGGGCGTCCCGCCTCGTCACGACCGATCCGGTGAGCGTGGTCGTGGCCGACCTCGCCGAGGTCGAGCGGCGCGGCCCGCGCAAGTTCGCCGACCCCGCCGCGTGGCTGGTCCGGTCCGCACTCGAGCGGGCACGGCCGGCGCTGCCCGCGGACGTCACCGTCGGAGTGATCGGGATCAGCGAGATCGCCACCCGGCAGACCCTGCGCGCCGTGGCCGCGGACGCCGCGCAGGGGCACAGCTCGCCGCGCCGGTTCGTCGCGGCCGGCCCGGGTACGGTGATCGGCCTGAGCTGCGTCGAGTTCGGGTACACCGGTCCGAGTCTCCTGCTCACGATGCCCGAGGCGCCCGGCCGGGAGCTGGCCGGTGTGCTCGCCGAGGACTGGCTCACCAGCGAACCGCCTGCCGCCGGCCGGGTCGCGATCGTCTCCTACACCGTCGATGCGCCCTCCGTGCACCGCGCCACCTGTCACTGGGTCGCGGCCACCGGTGACGGGGTTTCGCCGTGACCTCCGGTGCCGCCATCGATCCGGGGGCGCTCGAAGAGTTCCTCGGGCGGGTGCAGACCCTCCGGCCCCCGGTGGCCACCGAGCCGGCGCGTCCGATGGCCGCGCTGGCCGCCGAACTCGCCGAGCTGCCGATCCCCCCGGGCGGCGTCGTCGTCATCGCGCTGCCGAACGATGCCCTCCTGCTGCGCGCCTGCTTCGGGTGCCTGCTCGCGGCCTACGTCCCGGTGCTCATGGCACCGTCGACGCCCGCGCCGAGGATTGCCGAGACCGCCGCCCGGCTGGGAGCCGCGGCGATCATCGGTACCCGCGCCAGGGTGGGCGCGGACCCCGCGGGCTCGCGCCGGGTCGGCGACGTCGACGTCGTGCTCTGCCGGGGGCACCGACGTCGGCGGTACCGGCCCTGGCAGGCCATCCTGCTGACCTCGGGCACGTCGGGGCCGGCCACCGGCTGTCTGCACGACGTCTCCGCACTGCTGCGCAACGCGCGGCGGCATGCGGCCGCGGTGGGGCTCACCGCGGCGGACCGGGTCCTGATCACCCTGCCGCTGTACTACTCGTTCGCTCTGGTGGGGCAGCTCCTGGGCGCTCTGGTCAGCGGTGCGACGCCGGTGCTGTCCGGACCGCCCTTCAACGCCGGGGAGTACGTCGGAGTGCTGGCGCGAGAGCGTGTCACCCATGCTTCGCTGACCCCGATCCTGGTCTCGGCCCTCCTCGACGCCGGCGCGGTGCTGCCGCCCGGCGTGCGCGCGCTGACCGTCGGCGGACAGGCGCTCGCCCCCGCGCGGACCGCGGACCTGCTCGGCAGGCACCCCGGTCTGGAGCTGTACCTCACCTACGGGCTCACCCAGGCCGGTCCGCGCGTGACGACGCTGGCCGCCCACCGTGAACCGCCGCACCGCCACGACTCCGTCGGCGTGCCGGTGGACGGCGTACGGGTCTCCCTCCGCGACGTCGGGCGCGGCCCGCGTGAGCAGGAGGTCCTGGTCCACTCGGACACGATCTTCGTCGATCGGGTGGGCGTTCCGCACGAACGGTCCGCCTCGGAACTCCTCCCCGGCCCGGTCCTCGCGACCGGCGACCTCGGCTACCTCGACGAAGCCGGCTACCTCTACCTCACCGGACGGCTCACCGACTTCGTCGAGGTGCGCGGGGAGAAGGTGTCGCTGGCTTCGCTGCGAGCGATCGCCACCTCGCTGCCGGGGGTGACCGGTGCGACCGCCGCCCACGACGCCGTGGCCGACGTGATCACCCTCGACCTGCACGTCTCCCCGGCGCCGCGCGGGATCGACGAGGCCGGGTTGCGGCGACGGCTCTTCTCGCTGCTGGCCCCGCACGAGCGGCCGGGCCGCCTCACCTTCCACGACGCCGTCGAGGTCAGCTCGTTCAAGTGACCCGGCCGGCCTTCGACGTCTTCCAGGGAGCGCCATGACGGACTGCGAGACCACCACCATCGACGTCGTGTGCCTCGCCTCTTCGGGCGCCTCGGCCCGGGAGTTCGCCCGGTGGCGGGGCGCGGCCGGCCCGGCGTGCCGGATCGTCCCGCTCGACCTGCCCGGCCGCGGGAGCAAGGTGCGCCGTCCGCCGGAGCGCACCCTGGATGACATCGTGGGCGTGCTTCTCGACGAGCTGCCCGAACAGCGCGAGTACGCGCTCTTCGGCCACAGTTTCGGTGGCCTGCTCGCCTACGAGCTCGCGCGCCGGGCCGCGGCCGAGGGCCGCGCGCTGCCCCGGTTCGTCGTCGTCGCCGCGTGCCGTCCGCCCCACGACGTCTCGTCGGCCCTCTTCGCCGAGGCCGCCGAGCTGGGCGATGGCGAGATGCTCGACGCGCTCGACGCAGCCGGCCTGATCTCCGGCGCCCTCCGCGCCTCGCCCGCCGCGAGCGTGGTCGTTCCCGCGCTGCGGGCCGACCTGCGGATGCTGGCCGGGTACGTCCCACCGGAGCCGGACCAGGCCGCGGTCCCGGTCGATCTCGTCTCCTGGTTCGGGGTGGCCGATCGGGCCGTTTCCGGGCAGACGGCCGCGAAGTGGCGTTCCTACACGTCCCGGTCGTGGTCATTGCGCGCGTTCGAGGGCGACCACTTCTTCGTGCGCGAACAGGGGACCGCGTGCGCGGAGGCCCTTTCGAAGCTCGCGACGGCGCCGGAGGCCACTCCCGTCTCGGCGGCCGTGCGCCGGGTCCAGGCCGTGTCCCTGCGGCCCACCGAAAGCGTTCCCGCCGGTCGTGGGGTCGCCGTCAACATGGGTGAACCCGACTTCGCCACGCCCGCCGTCATCGTCGACGCCGCGATCGGGGCGCTCCGGGACGGCGCCACCCACTACGCCGATCTCAACGGCGATCCGGAGCTGCGTGCGCTGATCGCCGAGCAGGTGAGCGCGGCCGGCGTGCGCGCGGTGTCTCCGGCGGAGGTCCTGGTCTCGCACGGCGGCACGGCCGCGGTCACCGCGTCCGTGCTGGCGGTGGTCGATCCCGGCGACCGCGTCGTCGTCCCCGAACCGGTCTACGCGCTCTACGCCGATGCCGTGAGCCTGGCCGGAGGCACGACGGTGCACGTCCCGGGCACGTCCGCGCACCGGCTCGACCTCGACGCGCTCGCTCGCGCGCTGCCGGGCGCGAAGCTCGTCGTGCTCTGCAACCCGGTCAACCCGACGGGTGTCGTGCACTCCGCGGACGAGCTGGCGGAGCTGGGCAGGCTCGCCGCGGACGCCGGCGCCCTGGTGCTCGTCGACGAGGCCTACGCGCACCTGGTCCACCCCGGCTGCGACTTCACCGGCGCGCTGGCCGTCGGGTCGCTCGCCGACCGCCTGATCCACGTCCAGACGCTGTCCAAGACCTACGCGATGACCGGCTGGCGGATCGGCTACGCCGTCGCCCCGCCCGAAATCGCCCAGGCGATCAAGCTGGTGCACCGGACGGTGAACGGCCCCGTGAACTCGGCCGTCCAGCGGGCCGCGCTCACCGCGCTGCGCCACGGGCCCGGCCTGGCCGACGGCATGCTCGCCGCGTACACCGAGCGCCGGGACGCCGTCCTCGCCCGGCTCGACGCGATGCCCGGAGTCGCCGCGGTGCGTCCCGATGGCGCGTTCTACGTGCTCGTGCGCTACCCGGGGGAGCGTCCGTCGCGCGAGGTCGCGGCATTGCTCGGCGAGCACGGCGTGGCCGTACGGGCCGGACGGGAGTACGGGCCCGGGGGCGAAGGGCACGTACGCATCTCGTTCGCGACCGACCTCGACACCCTGCACACCGGGCTGGACCGCATGGCCGAGGTGTTCGCGACGCTGCGCCGGGAGGCCGGGTGAAGGCGGCCGCCGTCCGGGAACCCGGTCGCGGGCTCCGCCACGCCGTGCTCGGCGCCGGTGGCGTGGGGCTGACGCTCGCCGCCGATCTCGCCCGCGCGGGTAGCGACGTCACCCTCGTCCTGCGGGAGACCTCACTGCCCGCGTACCCCGGCTCCGTCCGCGTCCGCCGTGACGGTGCCGACGACGTCGTGACGCCCGTTCCCGCGGTGGCCCGGCTCGCCGACCCCGTCGACGTCCTGTGGATCGCGGTCAAGGCACCGCAGCTGGACGCCGCCCTCCGGGCCGTCACCGCGGGGAGCGTCGAGCGGGCGCTGGTCGCCCCGCTGCTGAACGGCGTCGAGCACCTGGCGGTCCTGGAAGCGGCGTTCGGGGACCGGGTCGTGGCCGGCGCCATCCGCGTCGAGGCGCGGCGGACGGGCCCGGGGGAAGTCGTCCGGGACTCCCTGTTCACGGAGGTCGAGCTGGCGGCCCCGCCCGCCGGGCTCGTCGCGGAGCTGGAGCGCGCCGGGATCGGCGTCCGGGCCGCCGAGGACCCGGCCGGGGTCCTCTGGCGCAAGCTGGCGTTCCTCGCGCCGCTGGCCCTGGCCACCGCCGTGGCGGGCCCGGTCGAAGCGGTTCGCCGTGACCACGTCGTCGAGGACCTGATGACGGACTGCGCGGCGGAAGCCTGCGCCGTCGCGGCCCGGATGGGGGTTCGCGTGGACGTCCGCCGCATCGTCCGGCTCCTCGGTGCCCTGCCGGGCCGGACCACCAGCTCGCTGGAACGGGACCTCCGGGCGGGCACGGCGGGCGAGCTCGACGCGATCGGCGGCGCCGTGCTGCGTGCCGCCGCCCGCGCGGGAGTGCCCGCACCGGCCACCCGGACCCTGGTCGACCGCGCGACCGGCCGCCTCCATGACGCGGCCGGGAGCTGCCGCGGGTGGATGCTCGTCGCGCCGCACGAGTTCCGGCGGGTGGGGGTTCCAGTTCCCGGCGCCGAGCACCTCGAGCCCGGCCAAGTCGTGCTCGAAGTGCTCGCCGGCGGGATCTGCGGCAGCGACCTGCCCTACGTCCGCGGACGGGTCCACCCGGCGCTCCCGGACACGGCGGACAGCGCCGCACACCTCCCGGGCTTCCCCCTCCACGAGGTCGCCGGGCGGGTGCTCGCCTCGGCGGACCCGGAGCTCGCGGTGGGCGACCGGGTGGTCGGCTGGGCGAGCCGGTGGTCCGGGCTGGCCGGCGTCGTCGTGAACGACGGATCGGACCTGTTCGCCCACGACCCGGGCCTGGCGCCCGCCGAGGCGGTCGTGCTGCAGCCGCTGGCCTGCGTGCTGGCCGCGTTCGACGACCTCGGTGACGTCCGCGGGCAGCCGGTGACGGTGCTCGGCCTCGGGCCGATCGGGCTGCTGGTCTGCCACGTGGCGAAAGCCCGCGGGGCGGCCCGGGTGACGGGCGTCGACCGGGTCGACCGCGGCGACGTCGCCCGGGCGTTCGGCCTCGACGACGTGGTCCGCAGCTCGACCGACCGGTGGGCCGCGAGCCACGCGGGCCGGGTCGGCGGTGTGCTCGTCGAAGCGATCGGACACCAGGTCGGCACGCTGACCGACGCCGTGCTCGCGGCGGCGGACGGCGCCCGCATCCACTACCTGGGCATTCCCGACGACGACGTCTACCCGCTGTCGGTGAAGTCCCTGCTGCGCAAGCGGCTGACCCTCAGCGGCGGGTGGCTGGCACGGGGCCGGCGCGCCGCGCTGGCGGACGCCCAGGCGTACGCCGGGCACTGGCCGGAGCTGGTGCCGGACCTCGTCACCGACGTCGTGGCGTTCGACGACGCGCCCCGGGCCTACGAGCTGGCCGCCATGGCGCGCCGGGGCCGGCTCAAGGTCGTCATCGACTTCGACGGCGCCGGCTCAGCCTGGAACCCGGCGCAACAGGCAAGTGGGATTCTGGATCCGCCTTCCGCACCGCCATAGCTTCGACCGGTGGGTTTCTCACCGACGTACGCTGGGGCTGACTGGTGATTCTTACGCGACAGAGCGGGCTGACCTCAGCCCAACGGGACATCTGGGCCGCGCACGAACGATTTCCGCACCTGCCGCAGTACAACGTCTTTCTCAGCAAGCGGTTTTCGGGTCCGGTGGACCTGGAAGCCTTGCGTGCCAGCGTGAACGAGACGCTCGCGCGCGCCGACGCGTTCCGGTTGCGGTTCGGCGAGCAGGACGGCGTCCCGCACCAATGGACGCACGCCGACGCGCCGGCCGCGCGGTTGCTGGACCTCTCCGGCGTCGACGACCCCCCGGAGGCGTGCCGGGACTGGATCACGGCGGACTTCGACCGGCCGCTCGACGTGCGCGTGGCCGCGGTCGAAGCGGTTCTGCTGCGCGAAGGCCCGGACGTGGTGCACCTCTACGTCAAGGCCCACCACATCGTCACCGACGCGTTCGGCCTGGGGCTGTGCTTCGCGCGGATCGAGGCCGGGTACGCGGCCCGCGTCGAAGGCGGCGCCTCCCCGGCCGACCCGCCGTCCTACCTCACCGCCGTCCCCGACGACGCCGGTTACCGCGCCTCCTCCCGGCACGACGAGGACCGGGAGTACTTCCGCGCCGCACTGGACGGGGTGGTCCCGGCGCTGTTCGACCGGCGGGCACCCAGCGGCTCGCGGCACAGCGCGCAGTACTCGTTCACGCTGCCCCGCGAGCTGTTCGACGAGGTCGAGCGGCGTGGAGAGCCGGTGTTCGCGGTGCTCGCCGCCGCGTTCGCGACCTACCTGTGCCGGGTGCACCGAAGCGACGAGGTCGTGCTCGGCGTGCCGCTGCTCAACCGGCGAGGCACGCACCTGCACACGGTCGGCCACTTCGTCAACACGCTGCCGTTGCGCGTTCGCACCGCCGGTGCGTCGACGCCGGCCGAGCTGACCGGCCTGGTCCGGGCCGCGAGCCGGGAGCTGCAGCGCCGGGAGCGGCTCGCGATCGGCGACCTCCTGCGCGACCGGCCCGCAGGGGCGCCCCGCGACCTGTTCGACGTGACGCTGTCCTACGTGCGGTGGCCCGGAACGCCGCCGCCCGCCGGCCTGCGCTCCGAGATCCGGGGCGGCACCCGCGCCCACGACTTCGACGTGCTCGCCGTGGTGGTGAACGATTTCGGTGACCGGGGCCCGGTCCGCGTCGACCTCAGCCACGCCCTCGACGTGTTCGACGAGGACTTCCCGATCGAAGCGCTGGCGCGGCACCTGCGCACCCTGGTGACGGCGATGGTGCGCGAGCCGGACCGGCCGCTGCGCGAGCTGCCGCTGATGGACGACGACGAGCGGCACGAAGTGCTGTACGGCGGCAACGCGACCGAGGTGGCGTTCCCCGGCGAAGCGACGCTGCACGGGCTGTTCGAAGCGCAGGTGGCCCGGACCCCCGGCCGCGTCGCGGTGGTGCCCGCCGGTGGTGCCACCCCGCTGACCTTCGCGCAGCTCGACGCCGAGGCGAACCGGCTCGCCCATGCCCTGCGGGACGACGGCGTCGGCCCGGGAGACGCGGTCGCCGTCCTGCTGGACCGCGGCCCGCTGCTGCCGGTGGCGTTGCTGGCCGTGCTGAAGGCCGGTGGCTGTTACCTGCCGGTCGAGGCGGGCCACCCGGCCGAACGCCTCCGCTTCATCCTGGACGACAGCGGGGCCAAGGTCGTCCTCACCTCGTCGGACCGGCCGGCGCCGGCCGGGACCACCGCGCGGGTGCGGCACGTCGACACCCGGCTCCACGGCCCGGACACCCGGCCGGCCCCGCTCGCCACCGCGGACGACCTCGCCTACGTCATCTACACCTCCGGGACGACGGGCCGGCCGAAGGGCGTGCTGATCGAGCACCGCTCGGTGGTCAACCGGTTGCACTGGATGCAGCGGCGCTACCCGATCGGGGACGGCGACGTGCTGCTGCAGAAGACGCCCGCGTCGTTCGACGTCTCGGTGTGGGAGCTGTTCTGGTGGTCGTTCACCGGGGCCCGGCTGGCGCTGCTCCCGCCCGGCGCCGAGGGTGACCCCGAGGTCGTCCTGGACGTCGTCGAGCGGGAGCGGGTCACGGTCGTGCACTTCGTGCCGTCGATGTTCGGGCCGTTCCTGGAGACGGTCGCGGCCCGCGGCCGGCCGGCGTCGCTGCGCCGGGTGTTCTGCAGCGGCGAGGCGCTGCCGCCGTCCCAGGTGAACCGGTTCCACGAGCTGTTCGCCGGCCCGGCCGAGCTGGTGAACCTGTACGGCCCGACCGAGACGACGATCGACGTCTCGTACTTCGACTGCCCACCCGGGCCGGTGCGGCGCGTCCCGATCGGCCGCCCGATCGACAACACCCGGCTCTACGTGCTCGGCCGCGACGACCTGCCGCAGCCGGTCGGCGTGCCGGGGGAGCTGCACGTCGCGGGCGTCGGCGTGGCCCGGGGGTACCTGGGCCGCGACGAGCTGACCCGGGAGAAGTTCGTCGCCGACCCGTTCGTCCCGGGCGCGCGGATGTACCGCACCGGCGACCTCGCGCGTCGGCTCGCCGACGGCTCGGTCGAATACCTGGGCCGTACCGACGACCAGGTCAAGGTGCGCGGCAACCGGGTGGAGCCCGCCGAAGCCGCCCAGCGGCTCGCGGAGCTGCCCGGGGTGCGCGACGCGGTGGTGGTGGACCGCCGCTCGCCCGAGCGGGGCGTGTACCTGGTCGGCTACTACGTCGCACCGGAGGAGATCGACCCGGTCCGCATCCGCTCGCAGCTCGCGGAGGTGCTGCCCGGCTACCTGATCCCGGCCTGGTTCGTCCGCGTCGAGAAGATCCCGCTCACCCCCCATGGCAAGGCCGACCGGCAGGCGCTGCCCGACGTCGGCCGAGCGGTGAGCGGCGCGGCGCCGCGCACGGACGTGGAGGCGGTGCTCGCCGAGGTCTGGGCCGACGTGCTCGGCGTCCGCGAGGTCGGCGTGCACGACGACTACTACGCGCTCGGCGGTGACTCCATCCTCATGCTCCGTGTGCGGGCCGGCGCGGCGCGGCGGGGAGTCACCGTGGCGCTGGCGGACATGGTCGCCCACCCCACGATCGCGGCGCTCGCCCCCTTCGCCACGCGGGCCGAGGCTGCCGCACCGGAGGAACTGGCTCCGTTCGCGCTGGTGTCCGAAGCGGACCGGGCGCGCCTTTCCGGCGCGCAGGACGCGTACCCCGTCACGCCGATGCAGCTCGGCGTGCTGTTCCACAGCCGCGAGGACGAGAGTTCCGCGGTGTACCGCGACGTGTTCCGCTACACCTTCGCCGTCGACTGGGACGAGGCGGCGTTGGGCTGGGCGTTCGGCAGGCTGGTGCGCCGGCACCCGGTGCTGCGCACCTCCTACGACCTCGTCGGGTTCGCCGAGCCGCTGCAGGTGGTGTGGCCCGCGGTCGAGGGCGCGCTCTCGGTGGCCGACCTGCGGGCGTCGGCCGATGACCTGGCCGAAGCGGCCGTGCGGGAGCACATCGAGGAGCGCCGGTACCGCGACTACGACTTCCACGAAGCGCCGCTGTACCACTTCGGCGTGTTCGTCCGTCAGTCCACAGTGGATATAGTGTTCAGCTTCCACCACGCCCTCCTCGACGGCTGGAGCGCGGGCACGCTGATCGCCGAGCTGTGCCGGGACTACCTGTGCGGGCTGGGCGCGGACGTCGAGCCGGTGCCCCCGGGTGAGCCGCCTTCACCCGCCTGGCACGTGCTCGAGGAGCGCCGCGCGCGGGCCGACGAGCGGGCGCGGCAGTTCTGGCGGACGACGCTGGACGGCGCGACGCTGCTGCAGCTCGACCCGTACGCCCCGCACGAGCCACCCCAGGCCGCCCGTGCGCGAGTGCAGTGGTTCGACCTGCCCGACGGCCTGGCGGAGGCCGTGCGCGGCTTCGCCGCCGAGCACGGCGTCCCGGCCCGCTCGGTCTTCCTGACCGCGCACTGCCTGACGCTGCGCCTGCTCGCGGGCGCGGCCGACGTCACCACCGGCCTGTTCACCCACGGCCGGCCGGAGGTCCCCGGCGCGGAACGCACCACGGGCCTGTTCCTCAACACCATGCCGATCCGGCTCTCCGGGGAGCAGGACAGCCGGCTCGGTGTGGTGCGCGAGGTGCTGCGCCAGGAGCGTGCGGCGTACCCGTACCGGCGCTATCCCCTGAGTGCGATCCAGGAGGACCGTGGTGGCGACACGGTGCTGGAGACCGGCTTCAACTACGTCGACCTGCACGTGCTGGCGCCGGTGCTCGCCGCGCCGGAGATCGAGCTGCTCGACGTGCAGGCCTTCGAGGAGAGCAACTTCGCGCTGATCGTGCACCTCGTCACGAGCCCGGTCGACCGGCGGCCGCGGCTGCGGGTGGATCCCGGCCGCGGGTTCACCCCGTCGCAGGTGGACCTGATCGCGCGCACCTACCTGAGCATTCTGCGCCGCACGGTGGAAGCACCCGGGGAAGCGCCGGACTTCCGCTTCCTGGCCGGGCCGCCGCGCTTCGTCCCGCCTCCCGAAGTGCCGCCGCGGCACGTGATCAGCCGGCTCGCCGAACAGATCGACCGGATACCGGACGCGGTCGCGGTGGCCTCGGGGGAGCAGCGGTGGACCTACCGCCGGCTGGGCGAGGAGGTCGACCGGATCGCCCACGGGCTGCTCGCACTCGGGGTGGACCGCACCGGGTGCGTCGGGATCGCCATGGACCGGTCGCCCGAGATGATCGCCGCGGTGCTGGGTGTCGTGAAGACCGGGGCCGCCTGCGTGCCGCTCGACGTCGGCTACCCGAAGGAGCGGCTGGCCCTGATGATCGACGTTGCCGGGCCGCGGTTCGTGCTCGTCCACGACCGGCACCGGGACCTGATCGACGACCAGGACCTGGTCCTGCCGATCGGCTCGTTCGGCGACCCGCCGGGTACCGCCACCCCGCCGTGGCCGGAGGTCTCGCTCGAGGACACCGCTTGCATCCTGTTCACCTCCGGCTCCACCGGACGGCCGAAAGGGGTGGAGCTTCCCCACCGGCCCTTCGCGCACTACTCGGAGTGGCAGCTCGGCCCGGAGGGTGCGCCCAGCAGCGCACTCGGCGGCAAGACCCTGCAGTTCGCCCCGCTGAGCTTCGACGTGGGCTTCCAGGAGATCTTCGCGACGCTCGGCGGCGGGGGCACGCTCCAGCTGATCACGCCGGAGCACCGGCGCGACCCGGCAGCGCTCGCCCGGCTGATGGACCGTGAAGAGGTCGAACGGATCTTCCTGCCCTACGTCGCGCTGCAGCAGCTCGCCGAGACCGCCCGGCTGCTCGGCATCCGGCCCCGGGCACTGCGAGTGATCATCTCCTCGGGCGAGCAGTTGCGGGTGACCGACGAAATCCGCTGGCTGTGCGCAGAGCGCCCGGGCACGGTGCTGGAGAACCAGTACGGCCCGACCGAAACCCACCTCGTCACCAAGTTCACGATGACCGGCGACCCGGCCGGGTTCCCCGCCCTGCCACCGATCGGCCCCCCGGTCGGTTACCTCGAGGTGCACGTGCTCGACGCCGCGGGGCACCCCGTTCCCGCGGGCGCGGTGGGCGAGGTGTACGTCGGCGGAGTCGGGCTGGCGCACGGCTACCGGGGGCAACCGGAACTGACCGACAAGGCGTTCGTGGCGCACCCGTGGCGTCCCGGGATGCGGCTGTACCGGGTCGGCGACCTGGCTCGTGTGCTGCCCGGCGGCGACCTCGTTTACCTGGGCCGCGCGGACAGCCAGGTCAAGGTGCGCGGGTTCCGGGTGGAGCCGGCGGAGGTCGAGTTCGCGGTGCTGGCGCTGGCCGAAGACCACCCCGGCATCCGGGAGGTGGCCGTGGTGGCCCGCCGCCGCGACGCCGGTGACGCGTTCCTCGCGGCCTTCCTGGTCGGTGACCCCGAGTCGGTGGACCTCGGTGAGGTCCGGGCCCGGCTGCGCGCGTCGCTGCCGGAGCACTTGGTGCCGTCGTACTTCACCTGGCTGCCCGCCCTGCCGATCACCCCGAGCGGCAAGCGCGACGACGCGGCGCTGCGCGCGATGCCGCTGGCCGCGCCGCCCACGACCGGGATGACGCCGCCGCGCGACGAGCGGGAGCGGATGCTCGCCGACCTCGTGTCAGGACTGCTCGGCCTGTCCGCGATCGGCGTGCACGAGGACTTCTTCGTCGCGGGCGGCACTTCGCTCACCGCGATGCGGCTGATCGTGCTGATCGAGAAGGCGTTCGGCGTCCCCTTGCCGCTGGCGGCGTTCGTCTCCGCGCCCACCGTCGCCGAACTCGCCCGGCGGATCGACGCCGGCGCCGTGCCACGCGCGTTCGACCCGATCGTGCCGATCCGGCCCGGTGGTGGCCGGACGCCGTTGCACCTGGTGCACCCGTTGGGCGGCAACGTGCTCTGCTACGTGCGGCTGGCCCGGCACCTGCCCGGCGACCAGCCGGTGTACGCCCTGCAGGCGGCCGGGGCGGCCCCCGGCACCCGCCCGCTGGCCACGATGTCCGACCTGGCCCGCTCCTACGTCGACGCGGTGCGCCGGGTCCAGCCCGAGGGGCCGTACCGGATCGCGGGCTGGTCGTTCGGCGGGTTCGTCGCCTTCGAGATGGCCCGGCGGCTGCGCGCGGCGGGGGAGACCGTCGAACACCTCGTGATCGTCGACGCGATCAGTCCGGAGCCGCCGGAACGACGGGCACCCGACCCGTCGCCGGACTCGTTGCTGGAATGGTTCTACTGGGAGCTGCTTTGGGCCGACGCGGGCGCGGGCGCGCGCGTCGAGCCGATCCCGGCCCACCTCTCGCGCGAGGAGAAGTTCGACCTCGTCGCCGACCGCGCCACGGCGGCGGGCATCCTGCCGCCCGCCGCGGCCCGCGTCACCGTGCGCCGGCTCTTCGAGGTGTACCAGGCGAACTGGGCCGCGCTGGTCGCCTACCGGCCCGGTGCCGCCGATCTGGACCTGACCCTGCTGCGCGCCGAACAGCCGCTGCCCGCGGCGTTGCTGCCGATGCACGGCAGGCGTACGGCCCACCAGGACCCGGCCAACGGCTGGGGTGGCTTCACCACCGGGAAAGTCGACGTCGTCCCGGTCCCGGGCGATCACCTCACCCTGATGGACGAGCCGAACGTGCGTGGCGTCGCCGGCGCCATCACCGCCGTCCTGCGGGATTCACGCCCCGTCGGAGGAGGAGTCACCACATGACCACTCGCACGCCGGTCAAGGCGATCATCGCGGGCGCCGGCATCGGTGGCCTGACCGCGGCCGCGAGCCTGCGGCAGGTCGGCCTCGAGGTCGAGATCTACGAGCGGGCGAAAGAGCTGAAGCCCGCCGGGGGAGCCCTGTCCCTGATGTCCAACGCCGTGCTCGCGTTGCGCACCCTCGGTCTCGACCCGGATTTCGGGGCGCACGCGGCGATCCTGGCGGACCTGCACTTCGTCACCACCCGGGGCCGGCCGATCAAGACGCTGCGGTTCGGAGAGCTCACCGAGCGGCTGGGGGCGCACAGCTACGGCATCCACCGCACCGACCTGCAACGCGTGCTCCTGGACGTGGTGGGGGACACCCCGATCACGCTGGACGCGGCGGCCACCGGCTTCGACGCCGACGACGACGGGGTGACGCTGCACCTCACGGACGGCCGCTCGGTGCGCGGTGACCTGCTCGTCGGCGCGGACGGGTTCGACTCCGCGGTGCGCCGCGGGCTCGTCGGGCCGGAGTCGCCCCGCGAACCGGGCTGCGTCTGCTGGTTCGCCACCCCGGTCCACACGGACCCCAAGTTCCCGCACGCCTACGGCGCGCACTACTGGGGCAGCGGCAAGCGGTTCGGTGTCGCGAACATCGGCTCCGGCCGCATCTACTGGTGGGGCACCAAGAACGTGCCGCCGTCGGTCGCGCGTGGCTGGCGCGGGAACCGCGACGACGTGCTGGAAACCTTTGCCGGGTGGGCACCCGAGATCGCCAGGGTGATCGAAGCCACGGCCGAGGACGAGATCCTCGTGGTGCCGGCCCGGGACCGCCCGTTCCTCGAGCGGTGGGGCCGCGGCCGGGTGACCCTGCTCGGCGACGCTGCCCACCCCGTGCTGGCGTCGCTCGGTCAGGGCGCGGGTCTCGCCATGGAGGACGCGGCGGTGCTGGCCCACCACCTCGCCGACGCCGACGACGTCGTGACCGCGTTGCGCGGCTACGAGGACGAGCGACGGCCGCGCACCCGCCGGATGGTGGAACTGGCGTACGCCATGTCGAAGATGGAGCAGTGGGAGGGGCCGTTGCGGGTCGCGCTGCGGAACGCGTACTTCCGGTGTCTGCCCCGGGCGGCCATCGACCGGCGGAACCGGTCGCTGCTGGAGTTCACGACCACCAAGGTCTTCCGGCCGGAAGCCGGATCCCCGAAAGCGTGAAAGGAGCACCATGACCGACGTGTCGGCAGGCGCGATGGAAGAGCTGCGTTCGCTGGTCTACACCAGCTTCCGGTTCCCGTTCCTGCAGGCGGCCATGCGCCTGGGACTGTTCACCCTGCTGAAGGAGCGGCCCGGCAGCACCCGGGAGGAGATCGCGGACGCGCTGGGCCTGGCGGACCGTGCCGGGCACGTCCTGCTGCTCGGGTGTTGCGCGTTCGAACTCGTGCGCAAGAGCGGCGACGGCTACCACAACACCGCCACGACCGAGCTGATCGCGGACGACCCGGACGGCTTCATGCCGGTCATCATCCGCTACACCCAGGAGATGCTGTACCGGCCGATGGGCTGGCTCTACGAATCGCTGGCCCACAACGAAAACGCGGGCCTGCAGCGCGAGCTGCTCGCCGGGTCCTCGGCGACCACGCTCTACGAACTGCTCGCCGAAGACAAGAACCTCGAGACGGCGTTCACCGCCATGATGGAGCACCACGGCCGCGCGGTGGTCCAGGACCTGACCGACGCCGTCGACTTCTCGTCCTACCGGCAGGTCCTGGACGTCGGCGGGGGGACCGGGACCAACGCGATCAGCTTCGCCCAGCGGTGGCCCCACCTGAAGGCGACCGTCCTCGACCTGCCGAACGTGGCGAAGCTGGCGACCGACCGGATCGCCGAGGCGGGCCTGTCCGAACGCGTCCAGGCCGTCGGGACCGACATCATGCAGGACGAGTTCCCCGACGCGCACGACTGCGTCGTGTTCTCGCGGTTCCTCGAGATCTGGTCCCCCGAGCGCGTCCGCGGGCTGTTCGACAAGGCCTACCGGGCGCTGGAGCCCGGCGGTCACCTGGTGATCGTCGCCTGCGCCCAGAACGACGACGAGACCGGTCCGGCGCACGCCGCGTGGATGTCGGCCTACGTGCACGCGGTCGCCTCACCCGAAGGGCGTTCCTACACGACGGCGGAATTCGAGAAGTGGTACACCGAAGCGGGTTTCGAGACCGTGGATCGGCATTACCCCGGGTTGTTCGACGTCATCATCCGGGCCCGCAAGCCCGCGGCATCGCCGGACCGGGCTTGACAAAGGCCCGGGCCGGTATCACAGTGCGAAGACCGGCGTCGCCCCGGCTGTCCGTCCTCTTAGGACGGACAGCGGGGGCGGGCATCGCGCCAGACCGGGGAAATGGGGGAATCAGTGGCCTGTCGTAGCGTTCCGCGCGAAGCCGGCAAAGCGACTCTGGGAGCTGTTGAAGTGAGAAACGGACAGAGCTCCGCGGCTCAAGACCGTGGTGTGGAAAGTGTCGCCCGATTGCGCGATGTCGAACTCTCGGTACTGGTGGCGCTTCCGAACGGCGTCTCGAGGTGGGGCCTCACGTACATGCTGCGCAGCCTTTCCCCGGTCAAGGCCGTCCACGGATGCGCGAGTTTCCGTGAGGCGGTGACCCTCCTGGAAAACCGGACCTTCGACATCGTTCTCCTTTCCGCCGACGCCTTGGACGAGTTCGAGCAGGTGGCCGCGGTAGCGGCGAGGCGCGGCGTGAAAACGGTGGCCATGCTGCGGGACATCAGCGACGACGCGGTCGCTCAAGCGGCGACGCTGCCGGCTGAGGGATTCCTCCTGGAATCCGCTGTCGACCCGAAGACGCTCGAGGACACTCTGCTGAGATTGCAGCGTGGGGACATGGCTTTGCCGTCCTCGCTGGCCAGGAAGCTCTTCGCGGAGCTTCGCCGGCAGGGCCAGCCGCGAACGACCGACTTCCGCCTCACCCCGCGCGAGCGGCAGGCTCTCGGCCTGCTGGCCGAAGGGATGAGCAACAAGCAGATCGGCCGCCGGCTCGGCATCTCGGTGCACGGAGCCAAGCGTCATGTGGCGAACCTCCTGGCCAAGCTGAACTGCCCGAACCGGACTCTCGCCGTGGCCTACGCCATCCGTGACGGTCTGCTGAGCGATTGAGTCGAGCCGCCGGCGGGTTCGGTACAGCTCCGTCAGTTCGACTGGGGGGCGAACTTTCGGCTGACCACCACCTGGTCCACGATGCCGTAGGCGACCGAGCCGGCCGCCGAGAGGCGATGGTGGTTGCGGAGGTCGGCGGCGACGGTCTCCGAGCGCTGCCCGGTTCGCTCGGCGAGCAGCTGCACCATTTCGCCGACCCATCGCTCGTGGGCAGCCGCCGACGGCTTCACGCGCTCCTCGGCGAGACCTTCTTCGCGGCCGGGCAGGCGCAGGACGACGTCCGCGCTCGGGAGTGCGTACCGCTTGCCCATCGCCCCGCTGCACAGCACCATGGCCGCCACCGACCCCACTGCGCCGATGGCCAGGGTGGAAACATCCGGCTTGATCCAGTTGATCATGTCGCAGATCGCGAACCCGGCCGAGACGGAGCCGGCTGTGCTGTCGATGTAGACGTTGACGTCCTCGTCGGGGTCGGTGGCGTTCAACAGCAACAACTGCGAAATCACCGCCGTCGAGACACTTCTGTCCAGCTCGCCGCTGATGATGATCGTCCGGTCGTCGAACATGTCGCTCATCAGCTTGTCCATCGCCCGACTGTGCAAAGACATTCGCCGTCGCTCCTCCCGACGCTCGTCAGGCGATGGTCTCGACAGACCCGCGGCCGGTCACCTCCGCCGGGCCGGACCGCCGGAGGTGACTCACTCAGCGTCCGGGCTGCGTGGGGTTGGTCGCCGACGTGTCGGACGCGCGCGTGATGACGTGGTCGACGAGTCCGTACTCCTTGGCTTCGTCCGCGCCGAACCAGCGGTCACGCTCGGAGTCCTGCATGATCCGCTCGGGCGACTGCCCGCTGTGCTCGGAGATGAGCGACGCCATGCGCTTCTTCATCCGGCGCAGCCGGTCGGCCTGGATCGCGATGTCGGACTCGCTGCCGCCGACGCCACCCAGGGGCTGGTGCATGAGGATCTCCGCGTTGGGCAGCGCGTAACGCTTTCCGGGATGTCCGGCCGTGAGCAGGAACTGGCCCATCGACGCGGCCATTCCCATGGCGTACGTGGCCACATCGCACGGAATCAGGTTCATCGTGTCGTAAATGGCCATTCCCGCGGTGATGGAACCGCCCGGCGAGTTGATGTACATCGCGATGTCGGCGCCGGGATCTTCCGCGGCCAGCAACAGCATCTGCGCGCAGAGCTTGTTCCCGATTTCGTCGTTCACTTCCTGGCCGAGCACGATGATCCGCTGCGCCAGGAGACGGTCGTAGAGCGAGTCGCCCCAGGAAAGGCCGCTCACCGGGGTGGACGCGGTCGGGTGGCCGATGCCGGCCATGAACGGCGCCGCGGCCTGCCGCTGCTCGAACTTCTCCATGTGTCGCTCTCCTTCGCTTACCGCATTCCAGCCTGCGAACCCCACTCTAGTCGTGATCTCGCCGGCCGGTACTTCCGGCACTGCCGGTTCGCGGAGAGCGGACGCCCTGGCCTCGCCTTTCGCGACCCCGGCCGTCGGTGTGGGTGGCCGCCGCGACCGGACGAGAGTCGTCACCGAGAGCTACCGCAACGGGCCCGTGGCGAGACCGTGCGTGACCGTGTCGACCACCTGTGCGAGCACGAGAGAGCCGGCGAACCGCCCGGGCTCCAGGTCGAGACCGCCGGGAACCCAGCACGGCGGGACGGGAGCGCCCGGGCCGGTCATGGCGGTGAGCACGTCGTCCGGGGAGAGCCCGGTGGCCAGCAGCGCGGTGACCTCGCGGGGGTTGACGCCCGGCGGCAGCGGCCCGTTGCCCAGGTCCGTTCCATAGTGGACAACCCCGCCGTGCTCGACGAACCGCCTGAGGTTGCCCGTCGCGGTGCGCAGCTGCCGGGTGTCGGCGCCGTACCCGTGGATGTCGAGTGTGCTGACCCACACCGTGCTCCGGGCCAGGTCGGCCACGAGGGCGTCGTCGAGGCGTTCGGTCCACGGCGTGTGCGCCAGCCGGTCGACGCCGCCTTCGCAGGCGAGCCGCGTGGTGGCCCGGCCTTCGACGTGGGCGACGACGTCGAGGCCGGCGGCGTGCGCGGCGGCGACGATCGCCGCGAGCACGGCGGCGCTGAACACCGGTCCGGCGTCGGAGTTCAGCGCGACCTTGATCGCCTGCGCGCCGGCCTGCCGCTGCTCACCGACGGCGGCCTCGGCGTCGAGGGGCGAACGCACTTCGCGGAAGCTGCCCGGCGCGGCCCAGGACCGGTCGCCCGGATACCCGCGCGGGGCCGTCAGGAAGGCGCCGACGACCCGCATCCTCGGCAGGGTCGAGGGATCGGCCCGGCGGTGGGCTTCCAGCACTTCGGGGGCACTGCCGAGGTCGTGGACCTCGGCGATCCCGCCGGCGCGGACCTGTCGCAGGTCCACCAGCCCACAGTGCACGTGCGCGTCGCGCAGGCCCGGCAGGACGGTGCCGCCGAGGTGCCGCACGCGGGCCCCGGCCGGCACGGCCCCGGGGGCCACCGGCCCGGCCGCGGCCGGAACGCCGTCACGCAGGCGCAGCGCGCACCGGCCGAACCGGCGCCCCGCGCCCCACCAGGCGGAGTCGGCCAGCAGCCACTCTTCGGCGATGTCCATGGTCTCCAGTCCGATCTCGGGGGTCAGCTCGGCGAACCGGTGATTTCCCGCAGCACCGCGCCGGCCAGGTCGGCGAGGGTGGCGCGCACGAACTCGGACATCGGCAGGGAGACGCCGTAGCCCTGCTCGACCTCGTGGCGCAGCTTGATCATCCGCACCGACTCCAGGCCGAGGCCGATCAGCGGTTCGTCGTCCGGCAGCGTCTCCGGGTGCACGCCGAGCAGGGTCGCGATCCGCCGGCGCAGTTCGGTGGTGACGGCAGGTCCGCGGGCCTCGGCGGGCAGCGCGAGCAGCAGGCCGCCCGCCGCCGAGCGGGTGCCGTCGGGTGCCGCGGCCGGCGCCGCCGCCGTGCTCCGGCCCACCGGGACGAGGCTGCCGTCGAGGTAGGAGTCGCGGGTGCCGCGCCGGCGGACCTTCCCGCTCTGCGTGCGCGCGATCGCCGCGGGTTCGACGAGGACGACGTCGTGCACGTCCACGCCGTGCGCGCTCGTCACCCCGAGCCGGATCCGCTCGGCGAGCGCGTCCGGGCCGTCGGTGGTGTCACCCGGCGCCACCGCCTGCACGACCACGAGCCGCTCGCCGTCCGGCGAATCGACGGAGAAGGCCGCGCCGGGCCGGGTCGCCAGCGCGGGCTCGACCCGCCGGACGGCCTCTTCGACGTCCTGCGGGTGGAGGTTGCGGCCGCTGATGATGATCAGTTCCTTCATCCGCCCGCAGAGCACGAGGTCGGTCCCGTGGAAGAACGCCAGGTCGCCGGTCCGGAGGAACGGGCCGTCGCCGTTCGCCAGCGTGCCGCCGAAGGTCTCGGCCGTCTCCGCTGGGCGGTTCCAGTAGCCCTGGCAGACGACCGGCCCGCTCACCCACACCTCGCCCACCCGGCCGGCGGCGCACTCCGTGCGGGACGCGGGGTCCACGACGAGCACGCGCCCGAACGGCCCGGCGGGCCCGCAGCCCACGAGCTCCTGGGTGCGCACCGCCGTCCCGGGCGGCACCGGTTCGCCGCGTCCCCGCTCCAGTGCCGCGGTGTCGACGACGACCCCCAGCGGCCCGGGTGCGCGCTTGCCCACGACGATCTGCATCGTCTCGGTGAGGCCGTAGGCCGGGAACAACGCGGAGCGGCGGAACCCGGCCGGGCCGAAGGCGCGGGCGAACCGGTCCAGCGTGGCTTCCTGGACCCGCTCGCCGCCGATGAGGGCGACCGCCCAGCCGGACAGGTCGAGCCCGGCCCGCAGGTCCTCGCCGATCGACTTGACGCACTGCTCGTAGGCGAAGTTCGGCCCGCCGCTGAACACCGGCCCCGGAGTCGCGGAGATCGCCGCGAGCCACCGGAAGGGGTCGGCGACGAAGTCCTCGGGGGTCATCAGCACCGCCTCACCCCCCACCAGCTGGGCGAGCAGCAGCTGCCCGAGGCCGAGCGCGTGCAGCGGCGACATCCAGCAGACGACGTTCCCACCCGGTGGCAGCCCGGTGAGGGCCCGGAAGTTGGCGATCTGGGCGGCGAGGTTGCCCACCGACACCGCCACCCCCTTCGGGCGGCCGGTCGAGCCCGAGGTGTACTGCAGCAGCGCCGGGTCGCCGTCGGCGATCCGGGGCGGCACCCAGCGCCGCGCGTGGTCTTCGTCCGGTGCGCCGACGGTGAGCCACGTCACCGGCGGCGCGGTGGCCGGGTCCCACCGGTCCCGCAGCGCCGGCGCGAGCGCATCGGTGGTGAGCACGACGGTCACTTCGGCGTCCGCGGCCACCGCGACGAACCGGCCGGCCGCGTTCCCGGAGAGCTCGGGCGAGCACGGCACAGCCACCGCGCCCGCGTACAGGCAGCCGGCGAAGCCGGCGAGGAAGTCCGGGCCGGGCGGCAGCGCCAGCAGGACGCGCGGATGCTCGCCGCCCGCCCGCCGCAGTTCCGCCGCGATGGTGCGGGCTCGCAGGTCCAGTTCCGCCCGGCTGAGCGCTTCGCCGCGCTCACCCGGGGCGTGGCCGGGCGGCAGGAACCGGAACGCGGTCGCGTCCGGTGCCCGCTCGGCGTTGTCGCGCAGCACCTCGACCAGGGCGCCGATCGCGGCGTCCGGGGGGTGGGCGGCGAGGTCGGTCATGCAGGCTCCTGTCCGTCGTGCCCCGTGTCAGCCGAGGATCCGGGCCCGGCCCGGATCCGGCCAACCCCGGTCGGCGCGGCCGATCGGGCACCGGCGGGGTAGCCGTTCGGCGACGGCCCGGTGGGCCGGGCACGGCGGAATGCCTGGTGGTCACGGGGAAAAGCGGCCGCTCCACGGTGGACGGCAGGGAGCCGAACAGGCACTACCGGCGGCCTTTCCGCGCTATATCGTGGACATCGGCCGTCCGCCACCGCGATCGGACCACGAACGCCAAGGGAGCCAACCGATGCCAGAGCCCGCACCGGCTCGTGCCCTCGAAAACCCGGTGACCACCGAGGACCCGGCCGCGTTCAGGGAGCTGATGAGCGCGTTCCCGACCGGGCTCGCGGTGGTCACCGCGATGGACCGTGCCGGCCGGCCCCACGGGTTCACCTGCTCGTCCCTCTGCAGCGTCGGGGTGGCGCCGCCGACGCTGCTCATCTGCGTCTCCCACCGCAGCGCGACCCTCGCGGTCATCCGGGACCGGGGCCGGTTCGCGGTCAACCTGCTCCACAGCAACGCCCGGCACGCCGCCGAAGTCTTCGCTTCCGGCCGCCCCGAACGGTTTTCCGCGCTGCCGTGGACACCGACGTCCCGGCTGGGACTGCCCCACCTGGTGACGCACGCCCACGCCATCGCGGAGTGCGCGGTCACCCAGACGATGGCGGCGAGCGACCACGTGATCGTGCTGGGCGAAGTCGTGGCGATGGCGCACCGGCAGGCGCCACCGTTGCTCTACGGCCTGCGCCGGTACGCCGCCTGGCCGGCCGCGTCGGCAACGTGACCGCGGCCGGTCAGTCGCGGCGGCCGGTGTACTCGCGCTCCCGCTCGATCTCCACCGCGGTCTCCGGAACCCCGCGCGTCGAGCGGCGCAGCAACGGGGGAGCCATCACCGAGGTCAGCACGGCCACCAGGACCACGATCGTGTAGGTGGCGGTCGTCAGCACGCCGAGCTGGAGACCGACGGTGGCGACCACGATCTCCACCACCCCGCGGGCGTTGAGGCCCGCGCCGATGGCCACGGAGTCGAGGTGGCCGAGGCGGGCGATCCGGGCGCCGAGGTAGCCGCCGGCGAACTTGGTCACCACCGCCACCAGCACCATCACCACCGCCGCGAGCAGCACCGGGGGACGGCCCAGCGCCGACAGGTCCACCTGCAGTCCCGCGGTCGCGAAGAACAAGGGCGCCAGCGTGGACAGCACGAACGGGCGCACGGAGCCGAGGAACCCGCGGGCCGCTCCCCCGAGCGAACCGATCACCGTGCCGCACAGGAACGCGCCCAGGATCGGTTCCATGCCCAGCGCCTGGGTGCCCGCCGCGGACAACACGATCAGCACCACGGCCGTGGCGACACCGGCACCCGGCTGGTGCGACCGCTCGGCCTGGCGCAGGAGCAACCGGACGATCGGCCGCGCCGCCACCGAGGTGAACACGAGCACCGCCACCAGGTAGCCGACGGACTCCAGGACCATCCCGGCCCGCAGGCCCTTGGTCACCATCGCCGACACGACCGACAGCAGCAGCCACCCGACGATGTCGCTGATCGCCGCCGCGCCGATGATGACCTGGCCGACGTTGCGGTGCAGCAGCCGCATGTCGAGCAGGGTCTTGGCGATCACCGGGAGCGCGCTGACGGCGACCGCGACCCCGACGAACAGGGCGAAGGCGTGCCGGTCGGCGGCGGGGGCCATCAGTGAGCCCGGCAGCAGGAAGCCGAGTCCGAAGCCGGCCGCGAGGGGCAGCAGCACACTGCCCAGGCTGACGACGGCGAGCTGCCCGCGCCGGCGCCGGATCAGCCCGAGGTCGATGTGCGCCCCGGTGATGGCGACCAGCAGCAGCACACCGAGCTGCGCCACGGCGGTGAGCAGGTGCGTCTGCGCCGGGTCCCGGGGCAGCAGCCAGTGGGCAACCGGCAGCTGCCCGAACAACGAGGGGCCGAAGAGGACACCCGCGGTCAGTTCGCCGACCAGGGCCGGCAGGGAGAGCCGTCCGGCGAGCCGGCCGAGCAGCACCGCGGCGGCCAGCAGCACCCCGATCTGGAGCAGGAAGACCAGCATCTGGTGGGCGCCGATCGAGGGAACGGGGCCTGCCGCGAACGTCATCGGGTTCCTTCCGCTCGATTCCGCTCGATTGTGGTTTCCGCGGTCGTTCCCGGGAAAGGGCGCGAACGGCTTGGTGACCGGATGGGCACCTCCGAAGGGCACGCCGGCGAGGCGGTGTCGCGGTCTCCTCGACCTGTCAGCATCTTCGGATGCGCGACGCCAGCAGGGATCTTCGGGAAATCGCTCGCCGATACGACGCCGGTGAGCTGTCGACGACGCAGTTGCGCGCCGAGCTGGCCAGGCCCGCGAAGCTCCCGCTGTCGGAAGGGCAGCGTGGCTTGTGGGCACTGCACAAGATGGAACCGGAGACCTACTCGTACAACGTTCCGGTCTGCCTGTCCTGCGCGCACGTCGACGACACCTTGCTCGAGAAAGCGTTGCACGACACGGTTTCACGGCATCCGATCCTGGCTTCCGTGGTGGGGGAAGACGAGGGCGGGCCCCACCTGGTGCCCATCGCCGCCGACCGGTTCCGGGTGGAGCGCGCGGACATCTCCGACGTGCCCGCCGACGGCGTGCTCGACCACCTGAAGAAGCTGGCCAAGCACCCGTTCGACCTGGCGGACGGACCCCTGGTGCGCGTGTCCGTGCTCGCGCGCGCCGAGGCCGAGGTCTACGTCCTCGTGGTCGTGCACCACGTCATCCTCGACGGGCCGTCGCTTTGCCTCGTGCTCGACACCTTGCTGCACGCCTACCGGGCGCGGGTCGAAGGCCGGGAGCCTCCCGCCGGGCCGGATTCCGCGGACTACGGCGAGTTCGTCGCGTGGGAGCGTGACTTCCTCGGTGGTGAGTCCGCCCGCCGCGACCGGGACTTCTGGCGGCGGGAACTCGCCGGGCGGGTCCCGCTCACCGGCCTGCCCACCCAGGCGACACTCGCCCCCGACGCGCCGCACGAAGGCGAAGTGCACGCCGGCCGGTTGTCTCGCGAGCAGGCCGACGCGGTCACCGCGTTCGCGGCGGCGAACGAGGTCGTGCCGGCCGTCCTTCTCCTGGCCGTCTTCAAGACCCTGCTGTACCGGTACACCGGGCAGGAGGACATCGTCGTCGGGATGCCGGTGGCCGCGCGCCCGTCCGGTCGCTTCGAGTCGACGGTCGGCTACTTCGTCAACGTCCTGCCCATCCGGAGCAAACCGGCCGACGACGTGACTGTGCCGGAGTTCGCCCGGCGCCTGCAGGCCACGGTGTTCGAAGCCCTCGACCACGCGGCCTACCCGTTCCCCCGCATCGTGCGCGAGACCGGTGACCGCGGCGACCTCCGGTCGCCGGTGTTCCAGGCCGTCTTCAACTACCAGAACTTCTCGCTCGCCGGCCGGCTGGACGCACTGGCCGGCGAGCTGCGCGACACGTGGTCGTTCCAGGCGGTGGCCGGCCTGCACCAGCTGGGCGAGTACGACCTGACGCTGGACGTCGTCCCCGGTGACGGGTTCGAGCTGTACTGGAAGTACCACCCGGGCGTGTTTTCCGCCGCCACCGTCGCGGGCCTGGCCGGCCACTTCGGTGTCCTGCTGGACGCCCTCCTGGCCGGTGACGGACCCGCGCAGCTCGGCCAGGTGCGGATGCTGGCTCCGGCGGAGCGACGACGCGTCCTCGACGAGTGGAACCGCACCGACGCCGAGTACCCCGAGGACCGGACGGTCTGGGAGCTGTTCGCCGAGCGGGCGGCCGCGCACCCGGACCGGCCCGCGGCGAGCTGCGGGGAACGGACCCTGACCTACGGCGAGCTCGCGGACCGCGCTTCGGCGCTGGCCGACGCGCTGCTGCGCCGTGGAGTCCGGGCCGGGGACCGCGTGGGCGCGAGCTTCGAGCGGTCGCTCGACCTGGTCGCCGGCCTGCTCGCGATCATGAAGACCGGCGCGGCGTACGTGCCGCTGGACCCGGGCCTGCCGGCCGAGCGCCTGTCGTACCTGGTCGAGGACAGCGGGGCCGGGCTGGTCGTCTGTGACGAGGCGTCCGTGCCCGCGCTGTCCGATGTGGACCTCCGCGGCGCCGCACTGCACGTGCTCGACCGTCCGGACGTCCCCGGTGCCGAGCCCGGGAACGCGCAGGCGCGGCCGGCCGCGGCGTACGTCATCTACACCTCCGGCAGCACGGGAAAGCCCAAGGGCGTGGTGGTTTCCCACCGGTCGCTGACCAACCTCCTGCACTCGGTGGGCCGGTCACTCGGGATCACCCCGGACGACCGGATGCCCGCCATCGCCACCTACAGCTTCGACATCGCCGCCCTGGAGCTGTTCCTGCCGCTGATCACCGGCGGGCAGTGCCGCATCCTCGACGCCGCGACGACCAGGGACGCCACCCTGCTCGCCGCGGAGCTGGCGCAGTGGCGGCCGACCGTCGTGCAGGCCACGCCGGTCACCTGGGCCATGCTGCTGCGCGTCGGCTGGCGCAACACCAGCGGCGCCAAGGTGCTCTGCACCGGGGAAGCGCTGCCGGAGCAGCTGAAGGATCGGCTCGTGGCCCTCGGTGAGGCGTGGAACCTCTACGGCCCGACGGAAACCACGCTCTACTCGTCGATGAAGCGGCTTCGCCCCGACGAGCCGGTGACCATCGGGACGCCGGTCGCGAACACCCGGTTGTACGTGCTCGACCGGCACGCGCAGCCGGTGCCCGTCGGGGTGCCGGGGGAGCTGTGCATCGCGGGACACGGCGTGGCGCTGGGGTACCACGGGAAGCCGCGGCTGACCGCGGAACGGTTCGTCGAGGACCCGTTCGTGCCCGGCGGGCGGATGTACCGCACCGGCGACGTCGTGCGCCGGCTGCCGAACGGCGAGCTGGTCGTCCTCGGCCGGATGGACGACCAGGTCAAGCTCCGCGGTTACCGGATCGAGCCCGGCGAGATCGAGGCCGTGCTCGACGAGCACCCCGACGTCGCCGCGAGTGTCGTGATGGTCGTGGGCGAGCGGCTCACGGCGTACCTCACCGTGCCCGGCGACCACCGGGGTGCCCTCGACGAGAAGGCACTGCGCGCGCACCTCGAGAAGACCTTGCCCGCCTACATGGTGCCCAGTGCGTACGTGGTGCTGGCTTCCTTCCCGCTCACGCCCAGCGGCAAGATCGACCGGGCGCGTCTGCGCGCCTCCGGCGACCGGACCCCGGCCGCACCGGCGCGGCGCGCCTCCGGTTCGCCCCGAGCCGAGCGGGTCCTGCGCAAGATCTTCACCGAGGTCCTCGGCCGCGATGACATCGACCGCGAGGAGGGCTTCTTCGACGCGGGCGGAGACTCCTTCTCGGCCATCGACGTGGTGGCCGGGATCAACCGCGCGTTCGGCCGCGACCTGCGGCCGACCGCCCTGTTCGCCCACGCGTCGATCGCGGCCATGGCCCGGCACCTGGAAGAGCCCGCGGGCGCCTCCCGCGACTTCGCCGCGCGGGCCGCCGCCGAAGAGGACGGGACCGCCGTCGATCGCGAGTACCTCGACGACGCGGTGGCGGTGGTCGGCATCTCCTGCCGGTTCCCCGGTGCCGTCGATCACCGTGCGTTCTGGAACGACCTCCGTGACGGCAAGGCGGGCAACGCGTCCTGGTCGCCCGAGGAGCTGCGTGCGCTCGGGGTGCCCGACGAGCTGGTCGGCCGGGCCGGGTACGTGCCGCATCGGCCGGGGATCGAGGGCACGGCGGAGTTCGACGCGGCGTTCTTCGGGATCTCGCCGCGCGACGCCGAGTTCATGGACCCGCAGGGCAGGCTCCTGCTGCTGCACGCGTGGAAAGCGCTGGAGGACGCCGGCCACCGGCCGGAGGACGTCCCCCGCACCAGCGTTTTCACGTCGGTGAGCAACAACTTCTACCAGGCCCTGCTGCCGAGCCTGATGGAGAACGCCGCCGGGACCCGGGTGCTGGCCAGCACCGAGAGCTACGCGGCGTGGCTGCTGGCTCAGGGCGGCAGCGTCCCCACGATGATCTCGAGCCGGCTCGGGCTCGGTGGCCCCAGCATGGCGGTGAGCAGCAACTGCTCGTCGGCGCTGAGCGGCCTCCACCTCGCGTGTCAGGGCCTGCGCTCCGGCGAAGCCGACCGGGCCGTGGTCGGCGCGGCCAGCCTCGGGTCCACCATGGAGCTGGGCTACGTGCACCAGCCGGGCCTGAACTTCTCCAGCGACGGCCGGTGCCGCGCGTTCGACGACGCGGCCGACGGCATGACCGGCGGCGAAGGGGTCGGCGTGGTCGTGCTCAAGCGCGCCCGCGACGCCTTCGCCGACGGCGACCACGTCTACTGCCTGATCCGCGGGGTGGCGGTCAACAACGACGGCGGCGCCAAGGCCGGGTTCTACGCCCCGAGCGTGCGAGGCCAGGCCGACGTCATCCGCGCCGCCCTGGACGCCTCGGGCGTGGACCCCGAGACGATCCGGTACGTCGAAGCGCACGGCACGGGCACCAAGCTGGGCGATCCCGTCGAGGTCGAAGCGCTGACCGAGGCGTACCGGCACTACACGGACCGGCGGGGCTACGTCGGGATCGGCTCGGTCAAGAGCAACATCGGCCACCTCGACGCCGCCGCCGGGATCGCCGGCCTGATCAAGCTGGCCCTGAGCCTCCACCACGGCGAAGTGCCGAAGACGCTGCACTGTTCCGTGCCGAACAAGGCCATCGACTGGGCGAACTCGCCGTTCTTCGTGACCGACCGGAACCTCCCGCTGGAAGCGGACGGGGCCGAGCCGGTGCGGGCGGGACTCAGCTCGTTCGGCATCGGCGGGACGAACGCGCACGCGGTGCTCGAACGGACGGACCCGCGTCCCCGGACGGCGCCACCGGTCGAGGGGCCGCACCTGGTGGTCCTCTCGGCGCGGGACGGCGCCCGGCTCGAAGCGCTCGCCCGCGAGTTCCTGGCCTTCCTGCCCGGGTACCGGGCCGGCGGCGGCGACCTGGCCTCGCTGGCGTACACGCTGCAGGTCGGGCGGCGGGCGATGGCCGTCCGGATGGCGTTCGTGGTCGACGACTTCGACGAGCTGATCGAGCAGCTCGGATCGTGCGCAGCGGGACAGGTGCCCGACACGGCCTTCGGTGGCAGCGCCCGGCGGGACGACGACGAACTGGTCTCGCTCTTCGCCCGGACCGCGCAGCTGAAGGAACTCGGCGCGGACTGGGTCGAGGGCGGCGACTGGGAGAAGGTCGCCGCGCTGTGGGTGAGCGGCATCGACGTCGAATGGGACCGCTACTACGGCCCGACGCCGCCCCGGCGGGTGAGCTTGCCGACCTACCCGTTCGACACGAAGCGGTTCTGGCCGGCCCGGACACCGGCACCGGTCCGGCCCGCGGTCGCGCCGGTCGGGACATCGGCACCGGTCCGGCCCGCGGTCGCGCCGGTCGGGACATCGGCACCGGCCCGGCCCGCGGTCGCGCCGACCGGGACACCGGCACCGGCGTCGCCTGCCGCCCCGCCCGGAGCGGCTGGTGCGGAGGCCCTGCTCGCGGCCGCGGCCGGCGCCGAGGGCGTCGAGCGGTTCCTGGCTCGTCGACGGCGGACCACCGCGGAGCTGAACGCGATCCTGCGCCGGCTGCTGGTGGCCCAGCTGTGGTCGGCCGGGGTGTTCCGGGAACCGGGGCGGCGTGGCGTGCTCGCGACCGATCACGCGAAGTGGTTCGACCACACGGTGAACGTGCTGGTGGACGCGGGCGAACTCGGCCGGGACGGCGGCCCCCCGCGGACCCCGGACGTCGACGGCGCGTGGCGTGAGTGGCGTGCGTGGACGGCCGCGCACGAAGACGATCCGGAGCTGGCGGCCAAGACCACGGTGACCACCCGCTCGCTCGAGGCGCTGCCGGACGTCCTGGCGGGCCGGACGACGGCCACGGCCGTCCTGTTCCCCGGCGGGTCCTTCGACCTCGTCGAGGCGGTCTACAACCGCAACATCGCGTCCGACTACTTCAACTGCGCGCTGGCGGACGAGGTGCGTGCCGAGGTCGGCAGGCGGCGCGGCGACGCGCGGTCCGGCCTCCGGATCCTCGAGGTCGGCGCCGGGACCGGCAGCGCGAGCAAGTGGATCTTCGAGCGGCTGGCCGACGTCGAAGGGGAGATATCGGAGTACGCGTACACCGACATCTCCAAGGCGTTCCTGAATGCCGCGGAGAGGCGGTTCTCCCCGCGCTACCCGTACCTGACCTACCGCGTCTTCGACGCGGAGCGGTCCCCGGCCGCGCAGGGCTTCGCGGCCGGGGAGTACGACGTCGTCGTCGCCAACAACGTCCTGCACGCCACCCGGGACATCACCGAGACCGTCGAGCACGTCCGGGCGCTGCTGCGGCCCGGCGGGGTCCTGCTGCTGAACGAGGTCACCGCCAACGAATGGTGGGCGCACCTCGCGTTCGGGTTCCTCGACGGCTGGTTCCGGCACGCCGACGGCCGCCGCATTCCGGGCGGGCCCGCCTTGTCGGCGGACTCGTGGCGCGAGGTGCTGCGCGGCAGCGGGTTCGACGCGGTCGGCGTCCTGGGAGGACCGGCCCGGGAGCTGGGGATGCAGATCGTCTCGGCGCGGGCGGCCCGCCCGGCCCCGGCGACCACCGAGCCGGAACTTCCCCCGGCGGCGTATGTCGAGGACGCCCTCGCGCGCTGCCTGATGGAGTCGCTGAAACTGACCAGGGACGAACTGCAGCCCGACGCGCCGTTCGCCGACTACGGGCTGGACTCCCTGACCGGGGTCACCATGGTGGGGATGCTCAACGAGTCGCTGGGCACCGACCTGGACGCCAGCGTCCTGTTCGACAACCCGTCGATCCGGCGGCTGACGAAGTTCCTCGTGGCGGAACACGGCGACGACATCGCCGCCCACCGGCCTGAGGGCGGGAAGCCGCGGGCCGAGGCGGTCCGGGTGCCGGCCCGGCCTCGGGAGGCCGAACCGGCGTCGGCCGCCGAACCGACGTCGGTCGCCGGACCGGTGTCGGCCGCCGGACCGGCGTCGGTCGCCGGACCGGCGTCGGCCGCCGGACCGGCGTCGGTCGCCGGACCGGCGTCGGCAGCTGAACCGGCGTCGGCCGCCGAACGGGCGTCGGTCGCCGAACCGGTGTCGGCCGCCGAAGGACCTCGGCTGCGGGAACCCATCGCCATCATCGGGATGAGCGGCCGGTTCCCCGGCGCCCGGGACCTCGACGAGTTCTGGCACCAGATGGCCGACGGGCACGACCCGGTCACGCCGGTGACCCGGTGGGACCTACCGGACGGGCAGACCAGCTGCCGCCACGGCGGGTTCATGACCGGCATCGACGAGTTCGACCCCCTGTTCTTCGGCATCTCCGGTGCGGAAGCCGGCTACATGGAGCCGCAGCAGCGGCTGTTCCTCCAGGAGGCGTGGAACGCGCTCGAGGACGCGGGCCACGCGGGCGCGTCGATCGACCGCGAACGCTGCGGCATCTACGTCGGCAGCGGTGGCGGCGACTACTTCGACCTGACTTCCCCCTTCGCCTACCCGGCCCAGGCGTACTGGGGGAACATGAACTCGATGGTGCCTGCCCGGCTGGCCTACTACCTGGACCTGCACGGGCCGGCGATGACGGTCAACACGGCGTGCTCCAGTTCGCTCACCGCCGTTTACCTGGCGTGCCAAGGACTGTGGACAGGCGAGACCGATCTCGCGCTCGCCGGGGGCGTCGCCGTCCAGTGTTCGCCCCGGGTCTACGTCGCCGGTTCGCGTGCCGGGATGCTCGCCCCGTCGGGGCGGTCCCGTTCGTTCGACGCGGCCGCCGACGGGTTCGTCCCGGCGGAGGGGGCCGGCGTGATCGTGCTGAAGCGGCTTTCGGACGCCGAGGCCGACGGCGACCACATCCACGGCGTCGTCCGCGGCATCGGCCTCAACCAGGACGGCACCTCCAACGGCATCACCGCGCCGAACGGGAGTTCCCAGGAGAGCCTGATCCGGCGGGTCCACCGGGAGTTCGGGATCGACACCGCCGGCATCCAGCTGGTCGAGGCGCACGGAACCGGGACGAAGCTCGGCGATCCCGTGGAGTTCAACGCGCTGACCCGCGCCTTCCGCGCGGTGACGGACAAGGAGCAGTTCTGCTCGCTGGGCTCGGTCAAGGCCAACATCGGGCACGCGCTGGAGGCGGCGGGCGTGGCCGGGATCATCAAGATCCTGCTGGCGATGAAGCACGGGACGATCCCCGGCCTGCTGCACTTCCGCGAGGCCAACCCCAGCGTCGTGCTGGCGGGCAGCCCGTTCTTCGTGCACACCGGGCCGCGGGACTGGGCGGTCCCGCCGGGTGATCGTCGCCGCGCGGCGGTCACGTCCCTCGGGGCGAGCGGGACGAACGTCCACGCGGTCATCGAGGAGGCGCCGGCCCGGCCCCGGCGGACCCCGCCGGGTGGCCCTCGGTTGATCGCACTGTCGGCGCGGACGGACGAAGCCCTGCGGGAGCAGATGACCCGCCTCGCGCGGCATTGCCGAGCGCACCCGGACCTCGAGCTCGCGGATGTGAGCTACACGCTTCTCCTGGGACGCAAGCACTTCCAGGTCCGCTGGGCCTGCGTCGCGGACGACCTGGCCGAGCTGCGGCGCCGGCTCTCCGGCGAACGCGCTCCCGGGCCGGCGCCGGACGGAGAGCTGAGCCGCCTGGCTGCCGAGTACGTCGACGGGGGCACGCCGGACTTCGAGGAGCTGTTCCGCGACGAGCCCCGGCGGCGCGTGCCGCTGCCGGGCTACCCCTTCGAGCGGGGCCGGTACCCGTTGCCGGACCGCCCGCGTTCCCCGGAACGCGTGGTGCTCACCGGGGCCGAGTTCTTCCTGCGGGAGCACCGGGTGCGGGGAACGGCCATCGTGCCCGGGGCGATGTACCTCGAGTGGGTTCGGGCCGCCGTCGCGCAGCGGGCCGACGAGGTGGTGTGCTTGCGGGACATCGCTTTCCTGCGTCCGCTCGACGTCGTCGAAGGCGCCCGTGAGGTGAACGTGGCCGTGCGCGCGGACGGCGGGTTCCAGGTGTCCTCCACGGACTCGTCCGGTACTTCGGTGACGCACTGCGAAGGCCGGCGCGTGGCCGGCGAGGGCGCGCAGCGGCGGACGCTCGACCTGCCCACGATGCTCCGGGACTTCCGGCGGACGCCGATGGAGCCGGAACGCTTCTACGCGGAATACCGGGAACACGGCGTCGACTACGGTCCGGCGTTCCGAGGGTGCGTCGCGGTGTACGAAGGGGACGGAACCGTGCTCGCGCAGCTGGAACTGCCCGAGGGAATGGCCGGCGAGTTCCCCCTGCACCCGGTGCTGGTGGACTCGGCGCTGCAGGCCATGCGCCTGCTTCCGGGCACCGTCGACGACGAGGGCGGCCTGACGTTCGCCATCGAGCGGGCCGAGATCCTCCGGCCGTGCACCGCGAAAATGTGGGCCTGGATCCGCTGCGGGCCGGACGCCGGGCGCATCGACGTCGACCTGGCCGGCGAGGACGGTGACGTGTGCCTGGCCCTGCGGGGGATCACGGTCCGCCGCTCCGGGTCCGAACCGGCGGCCGTCACCCTGCTCCCGGCCTGGGACCCGGTCCGGGAGAGCGGAACCGGGACGTGGCCGCGGACCGCGGACGTGGTCGGCGTCGTCGCGGCGACCCCGGCCGCGCGAGACGTCCTCCTCGCCCGGTACCCGGCGGCCCACGTGCTGCCCGCCTGCGGTTCGCAACGCGAGATCGACGACGCCGTCCAGGCCGCACCCGTGCTCGACCACCTGATCTGGGTGGCGCCCGAATACGCGGCGGACTCCTCGGCCGACCGTCTTGTCGACGCCCAGTCCACCGGCACCCTGCAGGTCTTCCGCACGGTGAAGGCGATGCTCGCCGCCGGGTACGGCGACCGCAGGCTGGGGTGGACCCTGATCACGCACCGCGCGCACGCGGTGCGGGAGACCGAGCCGCTCGATCCCGCCCACGCCGGGATCGCGGGCCTGGCGGGCTCGGCCGCGAAGGAGTATCCCTTGTGGACGGTCCGGGTCGCGGACGTCGGGGCGTACGACGGCGACTCGCTGTCCGCGGTGCTGAGCCTGCCCGCCGACCCGGACGGTGACCTGCGGATCCACCGGGCAGGCACGTGGTACCGGCAGCGCCTGCTGCCCGTCCGGGCCGGCGCGCCGGAGCCGTCGAGGTTCCGCGAGGGCGGCACCTACGTCATCGCCGGCGGGGCCGGCGGGCTGGGCGTGGCCCTCAGCGAACACCTGATCCGCCGGTACCGCGCCCAGGTGGTGTGGCTCGGCCGACGGCCCCGTGACGCGCGCGTCGACGCCGCGATCGGCCGCGTGGCGGGCTCCGGCGGCCCGGCGCCGCACTACATCCGTGCGGACGCCACCAGCGCCACCGCCCTCCTGGCCGCGCGGGAGGAAACCGACCGGCGGTTCGGACCCGTCCACGGCGTCGTCCAGTCGGGTCTGGTGTTCGCCGGCGCGAGCCTGGACCGGATGACCGAACCGGAGTTCCACGACGTGCTGCGGAGCAAGGTCGACGCGAGCGTGCGGCTGCTGGACACCTGGGGCGGCGACTCGCTCGAGCTGGCGCTGTTCCTCTCGTCCATCAACTCCTACCTGAAGGCCATCAAGCAGGCGAACTACGCGGCGGCCTGCACGTTCATGGATTCGTTCGCCTCGACGGTGCAACGCCGGCACGGGTGCGTGGCCAAGGTGATCAACCTGGGCTACTGCTTCAACAACGCGGCCGACGGCGCCGGCCGCTCGACGCTGTTGAACACCGCCGTCCCGCTCATCCGCCCGGACGAGTTCGTGGCCGCGGTCGAACGGCTCTGCGCGGGTCCGGCGAACCGGCTGACCCTGATGAAGTTCGGCCCGGCCGGGCACACCCGCGGGATCACCGTGGGCGACGACGAGGTTCTCCTGCTCCCGGACGGGGTGCCGGTCGCGCCGCCCGGCTCCCGGGCGCCGCGGGACGGGTTCGACGACCTGGACCGGCTGCGCGAACGGGTCGCCGGCCTGACGGCACTGGCGATCTGACCGTGCGGACTGCGGAGGAACCACCGATGAAACGACTGCTGCTCGACTTCCTCTGGGCCACCCTGCGTTCCCTGGGCGCGTTCGAACGGGGACCGGCAGCGGCCGGCCTGGTGCCCGGGTACGACGCCTGGTTCGCCGAGTCCGTTCGCGTGCTGGCGGACGCGGGCTACCCGGTGCGGGACCCCGGATCCCGGCCACCCCGGCCGCCCGCCGAACTCTGGGCGGAGTGGGACGCCGAAGCACCGCGATGGCGGGACAACCCCGATCTGGCCGACATCCACGTGCTGCTGGAGACGATGCTCCGCGCGCTCCCCGACGTCCTCACCGGTCATCGGCGCGCCACGGAGGTCATGTTCCCCGGCGGCTCCCCGCGGCTGGTCGAGAACGTGTACAAGGCGAACCCGGAGACGGTGTTCTTCAACCGCGTGCTGGCCGGCGAACTGGTGGCCCACCTGCGGGAGCGCGCCGGGGCCGAACCCGGTTTCGCGCCACGGATCCTGGAGATCGGCGCGGGTACGGGGGCGACGAGCGCCATCGTGCTCGACGCCGTCCGCGCGGCCGGCCTCGCCGTGCGCGAGTACCGCTACACGGACCTCTCCCGCGCCTTCCTCGACCACGCCGAGCGGTCCTACGGGCCGGCCAACCCGTTCCTGACCTACGGGATCCTCGACATCGAGCGACCCGTGGCGGAGCAGGGGATCGACGTCGGCCGCCACGACGTCGTCATCGCCGCCAACGTCCTGCACGCCACCCGCGACATCCGCGCGACCCTGCGCAACACCAAGGCCGCGCTCCGGAAGGGCGGCCTCCTGCTGCTCAACGAGGCGACCAGGAACATCCTGATCAACCAGTTCACCTTCGCGCTGCTCGAAGGGTGGTGGCGGTACGAGGACGCGGGAACGCGCATCCCGGGCAGCCCGCTCCTGTCGGCCGGAAGCTGGCAGCGGGTGCTGGCCGAAGCCGGGTTCGAGGCGGTCACCTGGCCCGCGGCGGAGGCCGCGGACCTCGGCCAGCAGATCATCGCGGCCGTGAGCGACGGCGTCGTGCGGCAGCCCGGTTCCGGCGAGCCGGCACCGGCGGCCCCCGCCGCCGAGCCGGTGCGCGCTCGCGATGAATCCGTGGCTCCCGACCGGCTTCGCGAGTACGTCGAGGGGGTGGCGCTCGGCATCCTCGCCGAGTCGCTGCGCATCGACCCCGCCCGGATCGACCGGCACGGCGCCTTCTCTGACTACGGCCTCGACTCCATCTACGCGGTGCAGGTGGCCCGGGCGATCGGGGCCGCGCTCGCCCTCGACCTGGACGTGACCCTGCTCTTCGAATACACGACGCTGGCGGACCTCGGCGAATTCATCGCGACCGAGTACGCCCCGGGAATCCGGGCCGCGGCCGCCGTCGAAACCCCGGTCGCCCCGGAAGTCCCCACCGCCGAGCCGGCCGGGATGGCGATCGTCGGGATGTCCGCGCGCTTCGCCGGGGCCGATGACGTCGAGGAGTTCTGGCGGATCATCGAGGCGGGCGAACAGCGCCTGTCCGCCCCGCCGGCCGGGCGTGCGGACTGGGCGGACTGGGCAGGCACGGACAGGGGCGCGTGGCAGGCGGGATTCCTGGACCGCGTCCACGACTTCGACCCGCTGTTCTTCGGCATGTCGATGACGGAAGCCCGGCAGCTCCCGCCCGAGCTCCGCCTGATGGTGATGACCGCGTGGAACGCCGTCGAAGACGCCGGCTACCGGCCGGACCAGCTGCGCGAGCGGCCGACCGGGGTCTTCGTCGCCGCCACGAACAGCGAGTACCGGCCCGGCGCGCCCGACGGCGAAGCGAGCATGCTGGGGCTGCCGACGCCCGCGATGATTCCGGGACGCCTTTCGCACCTGTTCGACCTCCACGGCCCGAGCGAGCACTACGACACGACGTGCTCGTCGTCGCTGGTGGCGCTGCACCGGGCCATCGGGGCCATCCGGGCCGGCGAGTGCGAGCAGGCACTGGTCGGCGGCGTGCAGCTGGCCGCGTCACCGGCCGCGTTCGAGGTGATGCGGGCCGGCGGGATGCTCAGCGCCACCGGGAACGTCCGGCCGTTCCAGGAGGCCGCCGACGGCACCGCACGCGGCGAAGGGGTCGCCGCCGTGCTGATCAAGCCGCTCGCCAGGGCGATCGAGGACGGCGACTTCGTCTACGGCGTCGTGCGCGGGACCGGCGTGGTCCACGGCGGCCGGGGCGTGTCCCCGACGGCGCCGAACATCCGGGGGATGAAGTCGGCCGTGACGCGCGCTTACGCCGACGCCGCGGTCGACCCCGGTTCCGTCGCCTACATCGAAACCCACAGCATGAGCACGTTGCTGGCCGACAGCGCGGAGCTCACGGCGTTGCGCGCGAGCCCGCGGGCCGACGGTGAGGTCACCTACCTCGGCAGCCTCAAACCGTGCATCGGGCACACCGAAGTGTGCTCGGGACTGGCGGCGCTGGTGAAGACGGTCGAAGCCCTGCGGCGCGGCGTCGTCCCGGCCATTCCCGGCTTCGGCGGCCTGCACCCGGAACTTTCCTTCGCCGGTACGCCCTTCCGGATCGCCGAGAAGGCCGTGCCGTGGCCCGAGCGCACCGACGACGCCGGCCGCCCGCGGCCGCGGCGGGCGAGCATCAACAGCTTCGGCATCGGGGGCGTGAACGCGCACGCGGTCCTCGAGCAGTACGTTGAACGCCGTCCCGGCCGCGCCGAGGACGCCCGGCCGCGGCTCCTCGTGCTCTCGGCCCGGACCGAAGAAGCCTTGCGGGAGCGGGTGGAGCGGCTCGCTGTCCGGCTGGCGGCCGCGGAGGAGGACCCGGTGACCTTCGCCGACGTCGCCCACACACTGCGCACCGGGCGGGAGGAGATGGACTGCCGGGTCGCCGTGATCGCCACGACGGCCGCCGCGGCGGCCGCCGCGCTCCGGGAGTGGCTCGACGCCGAACCGCGCGCGCGGTCCCGGGTCGTCGTCGCCCAGGCACAGCGCGGGGAAACCCGCCTGAGCACACTGGCCGGGCACTGGACCGCGGGCCGGCCGGTCGAGTGGAGCGCACTGGACGAGGGAGAGCGGCGGCGGGTTCCCCTGCCGGGCTACCCCTTCGAAGGGCGGTTCTGCTTCGCGCGGGAGCACCGCCCGAGCGTGGCCGGCACGCCCGGCCCGGCGGACTTCGTCACCGGTGTCGTCGCTTCGGTGCTGGGCCTGCCGGAGCACGAGATCGACCGGGCGAAACCGCTGGCGGCCTACGGCCTCAACTCGCTGCTCCTGACCGGGGTGCTCAGCAGGCTCCGCGGCGCCTTCCCGGCGTTCCGGCCGAAGTGGCTGCAGACGCACGACAGCCTCGACGACGTGGCCGCCCGGCTGACGAAGGTCGCCGGGAGCGCCGCGGGACCGCGGTTCCCGGAGCTGCTGCACCTCAACGACGTCGGCGAAGGCCGCCCGGTTTTCTGGGTCCACGGCGCGCTGGCCGGTGTCGAGGCGTACCGCACGATCGCCGCGCGGATCACCCGGCCGTTCTACGGGATCCAGGCCCGCGGCTTCATGACGGAGGACGAGCCGATCGAAGGCATTCCGGGAATGGCCGGGTACTACCTGGACATCATGCGCGCCGTGCAGCCGGAGGGGCCCTACGACGTCGGCGGGTTCTGCCTCGGCGGGCTCGTCGCGTACGAGATCACCCGCCTGCTGCAGCAGCGCGGGCAGGTCGTGCGGTCGCTGACCATGGTGGACTCGCCGGACAACACCGGCTGGGCGAAGTCGAACGAAAACGGGTCGGGCTCGGCACGCAGTGCCGCACTCCAGGTGGTGAACTCGCTGCTGTGGCCGCCCGGGGAGAAGCAGCTCGACGACGTCCGGCCCCGGCTGATCCACCGCGACGAGGTCACCGGGGTGGCCGGCGACGCGGCGTTCGTGCGGCGGCTGGCCGAGCTGGCGGCCGACCGGGGGCTCGCCATGGAACGCGACCGGATCGTGCACTTCGTCGAACGGAACATGCGGGTCCAGCTGGCCTATCGCATCGACGAGTACCGGATCCGGCCGCTCGAGGAGCCCGAAGCGCCGGTCTGCACGTACTTCCGGAACCGCCGCGGCCTCTTCCTGGGGGAGCTCGAACCGTACTTCCAAGTCGACGGCGAGACCTTCTCCCTCGACCACATCACCTACTGGCAGGACTGGGAACGGGAGCTGCCGGGCCTGCGCGTCGTCGACGTCGAAGCGGCCAACCACATGACGTTCCTGCACGAGGACGGGCCGCGCACCGCGATCGAGCGGGCGTGCGCGGCCACCTACCACGAGGCCGGCTGATGCGCGCCTTCGTGTTCCCCGGACAGGGAATCCAGCGGCGAGGCATGGGCCGGGGGCTGTTCGAGCAGTTCCCCGACATCACCCGGCAGGCGGACGACGTGCTCGGGTACTCGGTCGAGGAACTGTGCCGCACCGATCCCGGCCGGCGGCTGAGCCGGACCGAGTACGCGCAGCCGGCGATCTACGTCGTCAACGCACTGCACCACCGGGCCGCGAGCCCGGCGGCGGACTACCTGGCCGGGCACAGCCTGGGCGAGTACAACGCGCTCCTCGCGGCGGGCGCCTTCGGCTTCGCGACCGGCTTGACGCTGGTGCGGCACCGCGCGGAGCTGATGGGCCGGTGCGCCGGCGGCGGGATGGCGGCCGTGGTCGGCGTCCCCCAGACTGTCATCGAGGAAACGCTGGCGACGCACGATGCGGCGGGGGTCGTCATCGCCAACCACAACGCGCCGGAACAGTTCGTACTGGCCGGGCCCGCGGGCGAGCTCGATCGGCTCAAGGCGGTTTTCGAAGGAACGGCCGGGGTGCGGGGATTCGTCCCGCTTCGCGTCGGCGGCGCGTTCCATTCACCGCTCATGGAACCGGCCGCCGAGGCATTTCGCGCGGTTCTGGACTCGGTCACCTTCGACGAGTTGCGGACACCGGTCGTCACCAATGTGACCGGCCTGCCCTACGCGTGCGGCGGGGACGCCATCCGGGCGGTGCTGGCCGCGCAGATCACCCGCCCGGTCCGGTGGGCCGACGGCGTCCGGTACCTGCGCGACGCCGGCGTGACGGAGTTCGTCGAAGCGGGCGGGGGCAAAGTGCTGACCTCGCTGATCGGCAAGGTGCTGGCGGAAGACCCCCGGACCGCGCCGTGGCGCGAATACCGCGACGAGCGGATTTCGGCACTGCTGCGCGACGGCGTGGCCGGGAAACTGACCATCGGCCGAATTGCCGAAACCATTCACGCCGGCGGCCCACCGGTGGAACACTGACTCCGGTCCGACCGTTTCCCGGCTCGCCCGACCTTGGAGTTGCCGCACCCATGATGTTCGTCGACTACCTCGATCGAGGCTCCGGCATCGACCCGCAGGCGCCGTGCATGGTCGCGCCCGACGGCACCGTGCTGATGACGCACGAGGAATTCACGTCGGTCAGCCACCGGGTGGCGGTCGCGCTGCTGGCGGACGGGCTTCAGCCGGGTGACCGGGTTTCGGTGCTGAGCCCGAACGACGCCCACGCGTTCGCCTGCATCGTGGGGGTGATCCGGGCCGGTGGCGTCTGGACGGCGGCCCACGCGACGCACGCCGTGGACGCGCTCGTCGACTTCCTCGGCGCCGCGGGGTGCACCCGGATGATCTACCACGGTTCCCTGGCCGAGCACGCCGGCACGATCATCGACCGGCTCGCGGCGTTGCGGACGACGGTCTCGATCGGACCCGGGCGTCCCGGTGACCCGGAACTGACGGCCTGGATGGCGCCCGAGGGCGCGCGGGCGCCGATGCGCCCGGTGGACTCCGGCGAAAACATCCTGTTCGCCGGCACCGGCGGCACCACCGGCAAGCCGAAGATCCTGCCGATCACCAACCGGCAGGCCCACCTGATGTACGTCGCGCTGACCGCGCACGCCCCCGAACCCGAGCCGCCGCGCTACCTCATCGCCACGCCGATGGCCCATGCGGGCGGCTCGTTCGCCTTCCCCGTGCTGGGCCAGGGCGGCTCGGTCATCCTCCACCGGGAAGTGGTGCCCGAGGACATCCTGACCTCGATCGAGCGCAACCGCGCGACCCGGATCTTCCTGCCCGCCGCCGACCTGTACGACCTGCTGGACCACCCGTCGGTCCGCGACCACGACTACTCTTCGCTGCGGCACTTCCTCCTGTCGGCCTCGCCGGTCGCCCCGGAGCGGCTCGCCGAAGCCGTCGACGTGTTCGGTCCGGTGATGGCCCAGTTCTATTCGCAGTCCGAGGCACCGCTGACGTGCACGGTGCTGACGCCGCGGGACATCGCCGAGGCCGTGGCGCCCGGTGGCGACCGCGGCCGGCTGGCCTCCTGCGGCAGGCCGACGATCGTCGCCCGCGTCGAGATCATCGACGACGACGGCAACGTCCTGCCGCCCGGCCGGCCCGGCGAAATCGCCGTCCGCTCCGACCTGGTCTTCTCCGGGTACTGGGAAAACCCGGAGGCGACAGCGGAAACCCGGCGCCCGCAGGGCTGGCACGGCACGGGCGACATCGGCGTGCGCGACGAAGCCGGCTTCTTCTACGTCGTCGACCGCAAGCGGGACATGATCATCGTGGGCGGGCACAACGTGTTTTCGTCCGAGGTGGAAGCGTTCCTGCACACGTTCCCCGATGTGAAGGACTGTGCGGTGATCGGCCTGCCGGACGAGAAGCAGGGCGAAGCGGTCACCGCGGTCGTGGAACCGAAGGCGGGCCACACCCTCGACGTCGAGGCGATCCTGCGGGCCTGCGAGGAGCGGCTCGGGCCGGTCAAGGCGCCGAAGTCGATCCTGGTCCGCGAGCTGCCCCGCTCAACCGTCGGCAAGGTGCTCAAGCGCGAGCTGCGTGACGAGTACTGGGCCACCGGGGCCCGCAAGGTGTAACCGCTTCGAGTCCACCGAAAACCGCCTCCAGGGGGAAATCATGGTCAAGGCAGTCGGGATCCGGCGCAGCGCCGGAGCCGAGTTCCTGCAGGGCTGGCGGCCACTCACGGCCGCCACGATCGGCATCGGCGTCGGTGTCGCGTCACTGCCGTTCTACACGTTCGGGCTGTTCATCCCGGAGCTCGAGGCGGAATTCGGCTGGAGCCGCAGCAGCCTTTCGTCGATCCTGCTCATCGGCTCACTGATCAACGTCCTGCTGACGCCGCTCGTCGGCGCGATCATCGACCGCTACGGCGTGCGCGTCCCGTCGGTGGTGTCCCTGCTCGCACTCGGTGCCAGCTTCCTGCTGCTGGCTCAGGTGGGACCGTCCTTCTCGAACTTCCTGCTGCTGATGGTCGCGATGTACGTGCTGGCGCTGGCCTCCTCGCCGGTGTCGTTCACCCGCGCGGTGAACGAGCGGTTCGACCGGGCCCGCGGCATCGCACTCGGCATCGCGCTGGCGGGCGCGGGCCTGGTCGCCTTCTTCGCCCCCCAGGTCCTCGGCGGCCAGATCGCGGAGAACTGGCGCGGCGGGTACCGCACGCTGGGGATCGTGGTGCTGGTGGGCGCGGTGGTCGTCGGCGTGCTGATGCCGAACTCGCGCCGGCTCGCCTCGCCGGCGGCCCGCCGGGAGGCGGCGGCCCCGAAGATCCTGCCGCTGCTGCGCACCACGCTCTTCGCGCGGCTCGCCGCGATCTTCTTCCTGCTCGCGCTCGCCATCGGCGGCCTGACGGTGCACTTGGTGCCGATGCAGCGTGACGCCGGGGTGCCTGCGGCCACCGCCGCGAGCACGGCCGGCCTCGTCGGTATCGCGCTGATCGTCGGCCGCCTGGTGGTGGGCCTGCTCGTCGACCGCTTTTTCGCGCCGAAGATCGCCGCGGGCGTGCTGGTCGTCACGGTGGCCGGGCTCCTCGCGCTGCTGTTCGGCGGCCCCGGCCTCGCCGCGGCCGCCGCACTCGGTCTCGGCGTCGCACTCGGCGGCGAGGTGGACGTCATGGGCTACCTCATCGCCCGGTACTACGACCTGGCCGGCTACGGGCGGCTGTTCGGCGTGCTGTACGCGATCTTCGTGGTCGGCACCGGGCTCAGCCCGTTGCTGATCTCCTGGCTGCGCAGCGCGACCGGCGGTTACGACGTCGTCCTCGTCGTGTCCGTGGGGCTGCTGGCGGCCGCGAGCGCGCTGTTGATGACGGCACCCCGCTTCCCCGCGAGTTCCGAGGACCCGGCCCGCTGACGAGCCCGGGTACCTCGGCGAGCCGCCGCGGTGCCCCGGGCTCGTCAGCGGCGGGCGACCGGGTACAGGTGCACCCCACCGTGCGGGTGCAGCGTGATCAGCGGGTCCGGCCGCACCTCGGCGGCGCCCGCCGGCGCGACCAGGCGGTGTGTGCGCGCCACGGTCGCCAGCACGAGCACCAGTTCGACCAGCGCGAAGTGCTTGCCGATGCAGATCCGGGGTCCGCTTCCGAACGGCAGGTACGCGTGCCGGGGCCGTTCACCCGCCTGGTCCGGGCTGAACCGCTCCGGCCGGAACTCCTCCGGGTCGGGCCAGAAGTCCCGGTGCCGGTGCAGGAAGTAGCTGTTGATGAGCACGTTGGTGCCCGCCGGGATCCGGAAGCCGCCCAGCTCGTCGTCGACGGCGGCCTGCCGCATGGTCTGGTAGGCGGGGGAATAGATGCGGAGCACTTCGTCGATGACCATGCGGGTGTAGGTGAGCCGGGGGACGTCCTCGAACGTGGGCACCCGGCCGTCCAGCACCTCGTCGACCTCCGTGTGGAGGGCCCGCTCGACCTCGGGGTGCCGGGCCAGGAGGTAGAAGGCCCAGGCGAGGGTGTTCGTGGTCGTCTCGAAGGCCGCGATGCACAGGTTGAGGACTTCGTCGTGGAGCTGCTTGAGGTCCATCTTCGTGCCGTCTTCCTCGTCCACGGCGTGCATCAGGAGGGTCAGGAGGTCCGCGTCCTCCTCCTCGCCGGCGTCCTTCGCCAGCCGGGCGTCGATGAAACCGGAGACGAACCCGTCCATCGCGGTGGTCGCCCGCAGCAGCCGCCGGTGCCCCGGCGTGGGCACCTTGAGCGGGGGGAACGGGAACCGGAAGAACGCGCCCATGACCGTGTTCGCCGTGGCGAAGGCGCGCTCGAACGCCGGTATCGTCGCCGCGACGTCGGCGCTGAACAGGGACTGGGTGACGATGCGCAGCGCGACCCGGCCGATCTCGGTGGAGACGTCGATCGGGTCGTCCGGATCCGCCCGGCCGCTCCACCCGTCGACCATGCGCCGGGTTTCGGTCGTCATGGTCCGCACGAACCGCGGCACGGTGCGCATGGTGAACGTCGGGGCCATCATGCGGCGCTGCCGGTGCCACAGCTCGCCGTCCGAGACGATCAGCCCGTCGCCCAGCACCGGGCGGACGATCTCGAACAGCGCGGCACCCTTGTTGTACCGGTCCGTCCGCTCGACGAGGACCTGCCGGATGAGGTCGGGGTCGTTGACGATCACCATCTCCATGCCGACCAGGCGGAAGCGGAAGACATCGCCGTAGCGGTCGAGTCCGCGCCGGAGGAAGGACAGCTGGTCACGGCGGAACGCGAGCATGCCACCGACGCCGTCGCCGCGCCGGACCCTCGGGACCTCGAGCAGGGTGCGGGTGTCCGATTCGTGCGTGGTCATGACCGGTCGTCTCCCCCTCCGGAGCGGGTTCGCAAACGTCAGTGCGCGGACTTCAGGTAGTCGTGCTGGCTCGGCAGGGTGCCGACGAGCGTGGCGGCCTGTTCGCGCACCCGCGCCAGCTCCGCACGGGCCGCGGCGTCGTCCAGGTAGTCGAGCGCGGGCAGCGACCGGGCGGGCAGGTGACCGCCGAGGCCGAGCAGCATCACGTTGTACGAATACGGCTCGAAACCGTGGTAGTACGGATACACGGACGTCTCGTCGGGCAACCGGACCGACCAGGACTCCAGCCGCTCGGCCAGCCCGTCCGGCAGCGGGCGTTCCTTGGTCGCCTTCCAGTACGGCGTGTCGGCCCGCGCCGCGCACCGGTAGTGCACGACCAGGAAGTCGCGGACGCCGTCCAGGCACCGGGCGATCGCCCGGTTGTAGCCGGCGGTCAGCTCGGGTCGCCAGTGCTCGTCGGGGAAGTGCTTGACCAGCTGCTCGACGCCGTACTGGATGAAGAAGATCCCGGTGGACTCCAGTGGTTCCACGAACCCGCTGGACAGCCCGATCGCCACGCAGTTGCCCACCCAGGACGTCTCGTTGCGGCCGATGCGCATGCCGATGTGGTTGGCCTCGGCGTCGGCGCTTTCCGGGCCGACGAACTCGCGCAGCGTCTTTTCGGCCTCTTCCGGCGAGCAGAAGTCGTCGGCGTAGACGTACCCGGTGCCGATGCGGTTGGACAGCGGGATCGTCCAGATCCAGCCGGAGTCCTGCGCGGTCGCCGTCGTGCAGGGGCGCATCCGCGACTCGGCCATGTCACTCGGCACCCGCAGCGCCACGGCCCGGTTGTTCGGCAGGTACTCCTGGTAGGACTGGAAAGGCACCTGCATCGTCTGGTTGATCAGCAGGCCGCGGAACCCGGTGCAGTCGACGAACAGATCGCCCCGGATTTCGCCGTGCTCGCGGGTGACCAGGTGACTGATCCAGCCACGCTCGTCCTGGCGCACCTCCAGCACGTCGTCGAGCACGCGGTGGACGCCCCGGTCGGTGCCGAAGCCGGCGAGGAACTCGGCCAGCCGGGCCGCGTCGAAGTGGTAGGCGTACGGGAACTGCGTGTCCTGCTCGGCCATCGTGCTCCGGCGCGGCCGGTCACCGCCGTCGTGCAGGCTGCGCTCGAACAGCTGCCCGTCCACGTACTTGGGCGCCCGGTGCGCGTCGCAGAGCGCGGGGATCACCAAGCAGTCCCGGTCGAACTGCTCGCCGCCGAGCTTGAGCCACCAGTCGGCCATGGTGAACCCGTGCACCTTGGGCAGCCGCTCGAACGGGTGGTAGAAGACGTGGCCCGGCTCGCGCCAGTTCTCGAACCTGATGCCCAGCTTGTACGTCGCGCTGCAGGCCGGCATCCAATCCTTTTCGGCCAGCCCCAGGTAATCGAAGAAGTGCCGGACTGTGCTGAAGGTCGCCTCGCCCACGCCGATGGTCGGAACGCGCGCGGACTCGACCACGGTCACCGAGATCCGCTCGCCGAATGCTTCCTTCAGGTAGGTCGCAGTCATCCATCCAGCGGTACCTCCACCGACTATGACGACGTTGTGGAGCATGGGCCACCTCTTCACGGATTTCGGATCTTGAGTGGTCCAGTGCAGCACAAGGGATCGGCCGGGTGCGACTGCTCGTTCGGGTACCCGCCGTGCCATCGGGCGGGACACGTTGGGGGCGCCGTTCGGGCACTGGTCGGCGATGGGCCCGGTTCCTAACCTTGACTGGTCCCCGTGCCACACCGGACGCCGATGTGGTCGCCGTGCGCGCCAGCGAACGGTTTCCGAAACGTCGTCCACCGAGGAGGTTTCCGTGGCCGAACCGAACCGGCGAAACTGTGCTGATCACTCCGCGGGAACCAGCTACCGCGATGTGCTGCGGCTCGACCAGCTCCTGGACTGCCAGCCGGAGACGGGCGCACACGACGAGCTGCTGTTCGTCATCGTTCACCAAGTGCACGAACTGTGGTTCAAGCTGATGCTGTTCGAGCTGGAAGAGACCCGCGACCTCCTGCTGGCCGACCGGCTCGACGCGGCCCAGCACCTGCTGCGCAGGCTCGTCGCGATCCAGAACGTGCTGATTTCGCAGTGGGCCGTGCTGGACACCATGCTGCCGGCGGACTTTCTCGCCTTCCGGAACACTCTCCAGGGCGGCAGCGGCTTCGATTCGGCGCAGTACCGCGAGATCGAGTTCCTGGCCGGGCTGAAAGACGGCACTTTCCTGGACCGGGCGCAGCTCACCGACACCGAGCGCGAACGCCTGGCCCGGAGACTGGCGGAACCGAGTTTGCAGGACGCGTTCACCTTCGTGGCCGAGAGGTCGGGGGTCGATTCGCTCGCCAAGCTCTGGCAGGACGGCTACCGGGACCTGTCTTCCAAGCACTGGGAACTGCTTCACGTGGCCGAGGCCCTCCTCGATGTCGATCAGGCGTTCGGCCGGTGGCGAACACATCACGCGCTGACCGTCGAACGCCAGATCGGGTACAAACCGGGCACCGGTGGATCGTCCGGAGTGGACTACCTGCGCACTCGCCTCACTTCGCGCCTCTTTCCCGAGCTTTGGGAGGTTCGCTCCCAGCTGTGACCACGGCTTGCGACGACAGGGATCGGTGACGGATTCGGTGGCTCCGGGCAAGAGCGGCCGGCTGGTTCCACGTCGAGAAGCCGATGGTGACCGGCTACTGCGCGCTGCGGGATCCGGACGACGAGGGGAAAGAGCCGGTCATGCCGTTCCCGCTCGCCGTGGCAACCCGGTGACTGCGGCTGGGCGTCCGAAGAGGCTGACGTGGCGGCTCCGGTGCGACCGTGCCTTTCGAGAACGGGCCCCGATTCCGCGGCATTGTCGCCGGGATGCTCCCGGCGCCGCCGAGAAAGTGGCGGTCGACCTCGAAGGGGAGGTCAGTGCCATCGTCATGGACGACAACAGAGAAAGCGTTCGACTCGCCGACCGCCGGTCACGCGCGTTCGCGGAGGATCACGGGCAGCCCGTCCGACGGGGCGGGCAGCGAGGTGAACCGCCACGGAGCCTCGTAGGTCGCGGGGAAGGACCACGAGAACCGGCGCAGCAGTGCGTCGAGGGTGGCCTTGACCTTCGCCATGCCGAAGTGCATGCCGATGCACTTGTGCGGTCCGGCGCCGAACGGCAACCAGGCCAGGCGGTTCGCGCGGTCCTCGCCCCGCGAGCCGGCGAACCGTTCCGGGTCGAACCGGTGCGGCTCCGGCCACAGCTCCGGGAGCAGCTGGTTGACGGCAGTGCACACCGACACCAGGTGGCCCGACGGCACGAAGTGGCCGAGGATGTCCGTGTCCTTGGTGGTCACCCGCATCGCGATCGGCGACGGCGAGACCAGGCGGATGCTCTCCTTCACGATCAGTTCGAGCGTGCCGAGCCCGCGCAGCCGGGCCAGGCCCGGCGGCATCGAGGCCAGTGCCACCGACTCGGCCCTGGCGCGGCGCTGCCACTCGGGGTGCTTGCCGAGGAAGTAGACCGCCGCGATGGCGGCGGTCGTCGTCGTGTCGTGGGACGCGATGAGCGTGAAGAGCATGTGGCGGGCGATCTTCTCGGTGCTGAACGCGTCGCCGAGCCGGCTCAGCACGGACAGGAAGTCCTCGCCGGCACGCACGCGCGCGGCAGGCACCTCACCGGCCAGGTGGGTGACGAGCCGGTGCCGCGCGCGGTGGGCCCGGTGCCACAGGGTGCCGGGCACGCGGAGACGGGCAAGGGCGGTCTCCGCGCGGATGCACTGCTCGATCGCGGCCACCACCTTCCGGCCCTCGGTCTCGTACGGCACACCGAGCAGCGCCATCGTCGTCATCTGCCCGGACAACGTCCGCAGCGCCGGCACGGCCGCGAACTCGCGGCCTTCCGGCCAGCGTGCCACGTACGCGTCGGCGTCGGCCGCCATTGTCCGCAGGTACCCCGCGAGCGCGTCCTCGTTGTAGGCGGTCTGCATCAGCCTGCGGTCGGTCAGGTGCTCGGTGGCGTTCATCGCGAGCAGCCCGCCGTCGAACCAGGGACCGATGACGGCGGGCCAGCCGCTCGCGAACGCCTTGTCCTTGTTGGTGAGGACCTCGCGCGCCGCGTCGGGGCCCGACGCGGCGACGACCTTGCGGCCGAAGGCCTGCCACCAGGAGACCGGCCCGTGCCGGTGCATCAGCTGCAGCTGGAAGGCCGGGCCGTGGCGGACGGTGTTGATGCCCAGCCCGGCGAACGGGAGGCCGCGGTCGCCGATGACCGGCTTGAGCCCGCTGCCCGCAGGCGGGGCCGCCAGCGGGCCAGGGCGCAGTGGAGTGCGTTCGAGCAGCGCGTCGAACCAGTGCGACGTGTCGACCTCGACAAGCCGCGCGTTCTCCGTGACGACGTTCTGCGGTCGTGTGCGCATGGGTGCAGGCCTCCCGGAGCTCGTCATGGGAAGTCGACACCTGCGTGCCATCCGCGATGCATCTCCACTGCATCCTCACGGCACCGGGAGGACATCGGTGGCGCGCGCGACGGATGCCGTGCGGAGAGGGCGGGCTGCGAGATTACGTCTTCGTCTCCCGCTGAAGACGGCGCGTCGAGGCATACCGCAACGAGATCCTTGGGGGGCCGTGAGGTGCCAGCCGAATCGAGTCCGGTCCCGGCCGACCGCAGCTCCGGCGGGAAACCGGCCGAAGAGCCGGTGGCGATCGTGGGCATGGGCTGCCGCTACCCGCGCACCATCCGCTCGTCCGCCGAGCTGTGGGACTTCGTGGTACGCGGCGGCAACGCCGTCACGCCCGGCTTCCCCGCCGACCGCGGGTGGGACCTGGCGGCGCTGACCGGCACCGAGCCGGGCGCCCCGGGGGCGACCTACGTGCGTGGCGCGTCGTTCGTCGAGGGGGCAGGGGACTTCGACCCGTCGTTCTTCGGCATCAGCCCCCGCGAGGCGCTGGCGATGGACCCGCAGCAGCGCATCCTGCTCGAGGTCTCCTGGGAGGCGCTCGAGCACGCGGGCATCGACCCGACGACCCTGGCGGGCACCCGGGCGGGCGTCTACTTCGGTGTCGTGGCACAGGAGTACGGCCCGCGGGTGTTCGCGGGTGACCCGGACCAGGCCGGGCACCTGACAACGGGCACGGCGCCGAGCGTCGCCTCGGGACGGGTCGCCTACACCTTGGGTCTGGAAGGGCCGGCGGTCACCGTGGACACGGCCTGTTCGTCGTCCCTGGTGGCCGTGCACCAGGCGGTCCGGGCGCTGCGGGCGGGCGAATGCTCGCTCGCGCTCGCCGGCGGCGCCAACGTGGTCTGCGCGCCGAGCATCTTCGTCGGGTTCGCGCACCTCGGCGCGCTGGCCCCGGACGGCCTCAGCAAGCCGTTCTCCGCCGCCGCCGACGGGTTCGGCGTCTCGGAAGGCGCCGGGGTGGTCGTCCTCGAGCGGCTGTCGGACGCGCGGCGCCACGGCCACGACGTGCTCGCGATCCTGCGCGGCACCGCGATCGGCCAGGACGGCGCCTCCGACGGCCTGTCGGCGCCGGACGAGGCCGGTCAGCGACGGGTGATACTCGACGCCCTCGCCGACGCCGGCCTCGCGCCCGCCGACGTCGACGTCGTCGAGGCCCACGGCACGGGCACCAAGGTCGGTGACCCGATCGAGGCCCGTGCGCTGATGGCGACCTACGGCGCCGCGCGGCGGGCGGGCGACCCGCTGCTGGTGGGCTCGGTCAAGTCCAACATCGGGCACCCGCAGGCGGCGTCCGGCATCGCCGGTGTCATCAAGGTCGTCGAGGCGATCCGGCACGCACAGGTGCCCGGCACCCTGCACCTGTCCGGCACGACCGGTGCCGTCGACTGGTCCCCCGGCACCATCCGGGTCGTCGGGGAGACCACCTCCTGGCCGCCGGCGGGCCGCCCCCGGCGGGCGGCGGTGTCGTCGTTCGGGATCAGCGGGACCAACGCCCACGTCATCGTGGAACAGGCACCGGAGAACGCCGTCGCCGCGCACACCGAGCCGGACTCCCCGGTGGTGCCGCTCGTCCTGTCGGCCAGGACGGAACCGGCGTTGCGCGCGCAGGCCTCCCGGCTGCGCACCCACCTCGCGGCGCGGCCGCGGCTCGCGCTCGCCGACGTCGCCGGCACCCTGGCGGCCCGGACCCGGTTCGAGCACCGCGCGGTCCTCGTGACCGGCGACCGTGCGGAGGCACTCGACGGGCTGGCCGCTCTCGCCGAGGGCAGGCCGGACGCGGGCACCGTCACCGGCGGTGTCACCGGCGGCACCGCGGCGGATCCGGGGGTCGTGTTCGTGTTCCCCGGGCAGGGTTCGCAGTGGGCGGGCATGGCGGTGGCACTGCTCGACAGCAGCCCGGTGTTCGCGGCCGAGATCGCGGCGTGCGACCGCGCGTTCGCCGAGTTCACGGACTGGTCGCTGCTCGACGTGCTCCTCGGCCGCGCGGACGCCCCCGGCCTGGATCGGGTCGACGTCGTGCAACCCGCGCTGTTCGCCGTCATGGTGTCGCTCGCGCGCTGCTGGCAGGCGTTCGGCGTCGAGCCGGCCGCGGTGATCGGGCACTCCCAGGGCGAGATCGCCGCCGCCCACGTCGCGGGCGTCCTCTCGCTGCGCGACGCGGCCCGGGTCGTCACCTTGCGCAGCAAGGCGATCCTGGACATCGCCGGCACCGGCGGGATGGTCTCGGTACCGCTCGGCGCCGCCGACGTGGCACCTCTGCTCGCGCGGTGGGCGGGCCGGCTCGGCATCGCCGCCACCAACGGGCCGGGGTCGACCGTGGTGTCCGGCGACGCGGCGGCCGTCGACGAGTTCCTGGCGCACTGCGCGGCACGTGCGCTCCGGGCCCGCCGGGTCCCGGTCGACTACGCCTCGCACTCCGCCCACGTCGAGGCGCTCGAGGTGACCCTGCGGGAGGCGCTCGACGGCATCGAGCCGATGGCCTGCGCGATCGACCTCATCTCGACGGTGACCGGGGACCGCGTCGAGGGCACCGGCCTGGACGCGGAGTACTGGTACCGCAACCTGCGCGGGACGGTGGACTTCGCGCGGGCGGTGCGGGTGGCGCACGCGCGCGGCCACCGGATCTTCGTCGAGGTCAGTGCCCACCCCGTCCTGACCGTGGGGGTGGAGGAGACGCTGCAGGAGCTCGACCCGGACGGCGCGGCCGTCGTCACCGGCACGCTGCGGCGCGACGAAGGCGGCCTCCGCCGACTGCTCACGTCGGTCGCGGAGGTCCACGTCGCGGGCGGGCAGGCCGACCTGGCCGGTGGCCTCCGCGACCACGGGCCGCGTCGCACCGACCTGCCGTCCTACCCCTTCGAGCGCAGGCGCTACTGGCTGTCGCCCGGCGCCGGGGACACCACCGGCCGGCGTGTCCCCGGCGGTCTCGCCCACCCGCTCCTCACCGCCGCGCACGACCACCCCGAGAACGACGGACTGCAGTTCACCGGACTGCTGTCACGGGCAACGCACCCCTGGCTGGCCGACCACGCCGTGAACGGCGTCGTCCTGCTGCCCGGCGCCGCCCTCGCCGAGCTCGCCCTGTTCGTGGGCCAGCAGACCGGCTGTCCCGCGGTCGCCGACCTCGTGCTGCACGAGCCGCTGGTCGTCCCCGAGCGAACCGCGGTCGTCGTCCGCGTCGTCGTGTCCGGCGACACCGGCGAGGGACGCGAGGTGCGGATCTACTCGCGTACCGAGGCCGAGGAGCGCGTCGACGTCCGCCGACCGTGGACCAGGCACGCCGACGGTGTGCTGGCGCACGACGGGACGGTTCCCGACACCGCCCCGGCGGCCTGGCCACCGGCGGGCGCCGGACCGGTCGACGTGTCCGACGGGTACGAGCGCCTCGCGCGGCGTGGTTACGAGTACGGTCCCGCGTTCCGGGGCCTGCGCGCGGTGTGGCGGCACGGCGCCGACGTCCACGCCGAGGTCGAGCTCCCCGGCGAGCCGGACGACGGCTTCTGCCTCCACCCGGCCCTGCTGGACGCCGCACTGCACGCGTTCCAGTACGCGGGGCCCGACCGGGACACCGGCACGGGCACGGAGGCGGGGCCGGACACGGTGCTGCTGCCCTTCGCCTGGGAAGGGCTCCGGCTGCACGCGGTCGGCGCCCGCGCCCTGCGGGTCAGCATCTTCGCGGCCGGGCCGGACGTGTACCGGCTGACCCTCCGGGACCCCGGCGGAAGGCTCGTCTGCACCGTCGGCTCCCTGACGCTGCGGCCGATCGAGCGCACCCGCCTCCGCGCCGCGGGCGCCCGCACCCTGGACTCGCTGTTCGGTCTCGAGTGGACAGCCGTCGCCCCGCCGGCGGACACGGAGACCGGGGCCACGTGGGCGGAGTGGCCCGCGGTGGCTCCGTCCGGGGTGACCGTGCTGCGCTGCACGCCCTCCGACGAGCAGGCCGGGCCGGACCTGCCGAGGCGGGCCAGGCAGGCGCTGGCGGACGTCGCCGCGGTGGCCCGGCGCGTGCTGACCGAACCGGAGCTCGACGGGGCCACGCTGGTGGTCCTCACCAGGCGGGCCGTCTCGACCGGTGCGGGCGAGGACGTCGTGGACCTGGAGAACGCGCCGGTGTGGGGGCTGGTGCGCAGCGCGCAGACCGAGAACCCCGGCCGGATCGTCCTCGTCGACGTCGACGACTGGTCGTCCTGGCGGGAGGTGCTGCCCACCGTCCTGGTGCACGGCGAACCGCAGCTGGCGTTCCGGCACGGGGTCGCCCGGGTGCCACGCCTTGCGCGCGTGGCGCCTCCCATCGCCGGTGTCGAGCACCTGCACGAGCCGGACTGGCGGCTGAGGACGCTGGGGGAGGGCACGCTCGACGCGGCCAACATGTCGTTGCTGCCCTCGCCCGCCGCGTCGACGCCACTGGGCGAGGGTGAGGTGCGGGTCGCGGTCCGCGCGGTCGGGCTGAACTTCCGGGACGTCATGATCGGCTACGGGCTGTACCCCGACCCGGACGTCGACCTCGGCAACGAGGTGGCCGGGGTGGTCGTCGAGGTCGCGGACGACGTCGCGGCGCTCCGGCCGGGCGACCGGGTGATGGGCATGTCCTACGGCGTCGGCCCGCTGGCCGTCCGGGATCACCGGTACTTCACCACCTTCCCGGCCACCTGGACGTTCGAGCAGGCGGCGGCGGTGCCGGCCGCGTTCCTCACCGCCCACTGCTCGTTGCGCGGCCTCGCGGGTCTCACGGCGGGCCAACGGGTTCTCGTGCACGCCGCCACCGGCGGGGTCGGCATGGCGGCGATCCAGCTCGCCAGGCACTGGGGCGCCGAGGTCTTCGCCACCTCGGGCATCGCGAAGTGGCCCACCCTGTGGCGCCTGGGTTTCGACGAGGACCACGTGGCGAACTCGCGCACGCTCGAGTTCCGCGAGAAGTTCCTCGGCACGACCGGTGGCGCCGGCGTCGACGTCGTCCTCGACTCGCTCGCCGGCGAGTTCGTCGACGCGTCGCTCGGCCTGTTGCCGCGCGGCGGTGTCTTCGTCGAGCTGGGCAAGACCGACGTGCGCGCCGAGGACGAGGTCGCGGCGCGCCACCCTGGCGTGTCCTACCGGCACTTCGACCTCACCGAGGTCGGGCCGGCCGAGATCGGGGCGGTGCTGTCGGAGCTGGGTGCCCTGTTCGAACGCGGCGAGCTGCGGCCGCTGCCGGTCTCGGTGCGCGATGTCCGCCAGATGCCGGAGGCGCTGACGTTCCTCGGCCAGGCCCGGCACACCGGCAAGCTCGCGGTCACCATCCCCAGGGCGCTCGACCCGGCGGGCACGGTGCTCATCACCGGCGGCACCGGCGTGCTCGGCGCGCTGCTCGCGCGGCACCTCGTGACCCGGCACGGGGTCCGGCACCTGCTCCTGCTCAGCCGCAGCGGGCCGGACACCGCGACCGCCGGGCAGCTCGCCGATGAGCTGACGGCGTCGGGTGCCGAGGTCTCGATCCTCGCCTGTGACGCCGCCGACCGGGACGCGCTCGGCGCCGCGATCGCGCGGGTGCCCGCGCGGCACCCGCTGACCGCGGTCGTCCACGCCGCGGGCGTGCTCGACGACGCCGTGTTCGACGCCATGTCACCGGAGAAGGTGGACCGCGTGTTCCGGCCGAAGGTCGACGCGGCGTGGCACTTGCACCAGCTCACCCAGCGGCTCGACCTGGCCGCGTTCGTGCTGTTCTCCTCCGCGGCCGGCATCCTCGGCACCGCGGGCCAGGCGAACTACGCCGCGGCCAACACCTTCCTCGACGCGCTGGCCGAGCACCGGCGCCAGCGCGGGCTGCCGGCGACCTCGCTCGCCTGGGGGCTGTGGGGGCAGGACACGGGGATGACCGGGCACCTCGACGACCGGAACCGGGCACGCCTGCACGGCACCGGCTTCCTCCCGATGTCCACAACGGACGGTCTGGCGTTGTTCGACGCCGCGCTGGAAAGCGGGCGGTCGCTGCTCGTCCCGGCCCACCTCGAACCGCCCACCGCGACCTCCGGCGCGCCGGCCGGGCCCTCGGTTCTCCGCGGGTTCGCCCGGCCCGCACTGCGCGTTGCCGGCACCGGGCGCGGCACGCCGGAGACGCCGCCGCTCGCCGACGGGTTCGGCGCGCTGGCGGCCGACGAGCGGCGGGCCGCGGTGCTGGGGCTGGTCCGCGGCGTCGCCGCCGACGTGCTGAGGCACGACTCGCCGGACGCGATCGGCCCCGCCACGGGTTTCAAGGAGATGGGGTTCGACTCGCTGGGTGCGGTCGAGTTCCGCAACCGGCTGCGGAAGGCCACGAAACTCCCGGTTCCCGCGAACGCCGTGTTCGAGCACCGCACTCCGCTGGCGCTGACCGAGCACCTGCTCACCCTCCTGGCACCCGCGTCGCCGCCGCGGGCGGAGCCGCCACCCGCGGTGGCCGCGGAGGAGAACACGGCCGACGACCCGGTGGATTCCACAGTGGACACACAGCACGACCTGGCGCCGCTGAGCCGTTACCAGGAAGACGTCGTCGCCGTCGCGATGACCTATCCGGACCTGCCGATCGCCCAGCCCACCGGGTACTTCCGGCTGCGCGGCGCGACCGACGTCGAGCGGATGCGGCAGGCGATCCGGCGCACCGCGCTGCGGCACGACGCGATGCGGCTGCGGTTCGCCGCACACGGTGACGCGTTGCTGCAGCGGGTGCTCCCCGGCGCCCCGGACGTCGAGGTCGTGTCGTTCCTCGCGGAAGCCGACCCGAGGGCCGCGTGCCTGCGGTGGATCGCCGGCACCACGGACACCGTGATACCGCTGGACGGCACGCTCGCGCGGACGACGATCCTCATCGACGACACCGACTCGCTGATCGTGTACTGCCGGTTCCACCACGCCGTCGCCGACGCGTGGGGCATCAACATCCTGATCAGGGACATCCGCGAGGCCTACCGGGCCGGTGACCGGCAGGCCGTCCCCGGCTGCGCCCCGAGCTGTCTGGACGTCGTCCGGTCGGACGAAGAGTACCGGCGCTCACCGGACTGGCAGGCGGACCGGGACGCCCTCGTCAGCGCGGTGGCCCCGCTGCGCCCGGCCCTGTTCCCCCGCAACGGCACCGTGCGCGGCCACCGCAGGCGGCAGCGGTCCTTCCACGTCGCGGCGGCCACCGCGGACCGGATCAGGGCGACCGGCCGTTCGATCTTCTCCGTCACCGCCGCCGCACTCGCCGCCTACCTGCGCCGAACGCACCGCGACGGCGACATCGTCCTCGGCATCCCGCTGCTGAACCGGCGCACACCGGCCGAGTTGTCGACCGTGTCGCACGTCACGAACATCCTGCCGCTGCACGTTCCCGTCGACGAGAGCCGGACACTGCTCGAACTCGCCGACCGGATCCGCGCCGACGTGTGGGACCTCGGAGCCCGTCAGCGGTTCGCGCTCGGCGACCTGCGCACCGCCCTGCGGGAGCACGGCGTGCGCGACCGCGAACTCTTCGACGTCACCCTCTCCTACATCACCGTCCCGGCGGGACACTCCGACGACGAGACGGACGTGGAGACGACCGTGCTCTCGTCCGGCTACTCGCTCGACGCCGTCAACATCGTCGTCCGGGAGCACGAGGCGGACGGATCCCTCGCCGTCGACGTGTTCCACGCCGAGGACGTCTTCGACGACGCCTTCACCGTCGAGGCGGCGACCGGGCACGTGGTCCGGATGCTCGACGGTGCGCTCCGGTCGGCGGACACGCCGGTGGGTGAGCTGGTGGCCCTCGGTCCTGACGAAGCGGCCGCGATCGCCGGGTACGAGCGCGGGCCGTCGGTCGAGCCGGCCGAGCCGGCGACCCTCGACGTGCTGCTGGCGGCGGCGATCGCGCGGAGCCCGGAACGGCCCGCCGTCGTCGGAATCGACGGGGACGGAACCGACGGGAACACGTACACGCTGACCTACGCGGAGTTCGGCGAGGCGGTCACCCGGCTCGCCGGACGGCTGCGCGACCTCGGCCTGCGTCCCGAGGAGTGCGTGCCGGTGATCCTGCCGAGGTCGGCGGAATTCCTGGTCGCCGTGCACGCGGTGCACGCGGCGGGCGGTGCCTACGTGCCGGTCGACCCCGGGCACCCCGCCGAGCGGGTGCGCACCGTGCTGGCGGACTGCGGCGCCCGGCTCGCCGTCGCGGACCCCGGGTCGGACGACCTGCTGGCCGGTCTCGGGATCCGGTCGGTCGCGGTGTCCGGCGAGCACGGCGACCCCGCACCGGCAGCGGCCCTCGTCCGGCCCGCCGACCTGGCCTACGTCATCTACACCTCGGGTTCCACCGGCACCCCGAAGGGCGTGATGATCGAGCACCGCTCGGTCGTCAACCGCCTGAGCTGGATGCAGCGCAGGTACCCGCTGGACGTCGACGACGTCGTCCTGCACAAGACACCGGCCACGTTCGACGTGTCGGTGTGGGAGCTCATGTGGTGGGCGCACGCCGGTGCCCGGGTGGCGGTGGCGCCGGCCGGCGCCGAGCGCGACCCGCGTGAGCTGGCCGCCGCGATCGAACGACACGGGGTGACCGTCGTCCACTTCGTGCCCTCGATGCTCGGCCCGTTCCTCGACCACGTCCAGCAGGAGCCGGGGGCAGCCGGTCAGGTCCGCACCCTCCGGCGGGTCTTCTGCAGCGGGGAGGCGCTGGTGCCCGCACTGGCGGAGCGGTTCCGCTCGGTGTTCGCCGAGGCGGGACTCGCGCGGGTGCGGCTGGTCAACCTGTACGGCCCGACCGAGGCGACGGTCGACGTGTCCTGGTTCGACATCCCGCCGTCCGGCCCGGTCGAGCGGGTGCCCATCGGCCGGCCGATCGACAACACCACCCTGGTGGTGCTGGACGCGAAGGGCAGGCGGTGCCCGGTCGGCGTACCGGGTGAGCTCAACATCGCGGGCGTCGGCGTCGGCCGCGGCTACCTCGGCAGGCCGGCCCTCACCGCGGCGGCGTTCGTCGTCGACGAGTCGGTTCCGCAGGGACGCCGGTACCGCACCGGCGACCTGGCGAGGTGGCTTCCCGACGGCAACCTCCAGTTCCTGGGCAGGCGGGACGACCAGGTGAAGGTCCGCGGCAACCGGGTCGCGCTCGGTGAGGTCGAGAGCGTGCTGACGCGGTGCCCCCGGGTGGCGGCCGGAGTGGTGACCGACGAGCGCACCGGCACCGGAACCCGGCTGGTGGCCTACGTCGTGCCGGCGACGGTGGACCGGACCCCGCCGACGGCAGCGGTCGTCGACTTCCTGGCGGAGCGGCTGCCCGGGTACATGATCCCGGCGGAGTTCGTGTGGCTCGACGAGCTTCCGCTGACCCGCAGCGGGAAGGCCGACCGGTCCGCGCTGGCCGCGCTCCGCCGCCACGACGACCGTTCGGACGAGCCGGGCAACCCCGTCGAGAAGGAACTGGCCGAGATCTGGGCCGGCCTGCTCGGGTCGAGCGAGTTCGGGGTGCGCGACGACTTCTTCACCGTGGGCGGCGACTCGATCCTGGTGCTGCGCATGCGGACCGAGGCCGAGAAGCGCGGCTTCCCCTTCGACATCGACCGCTTCTACACCCGCCCCACCATCGCCGACCTCGCCGCACAGGTGGTGCACGGCGGGGGGCCCGCCGACGCGGACACCGCCGTGTCCGCCGCGTTCGAGCTGGTGCCGCTGATCGACCGGGCGAGCATCGGCGACGACGTCGAGGACGCCTTCCCGGCGTCGCGACTGCAGCTGGGCATGCTGTTCCACAGCCTGCAGAGTGCGGACTCCACGCTGTACAAGGACGTTTTCCACTACCGGCTGAGGATGCCGTGGCGCGAGGACGAGTTCCGCCGCGCCCACCGCCGGCTGGTGCGCCGCCAGCCCGCGCTCCGGTCCACCTTCGACCTCACCGGCCGGTCCACCCCGCTGCAGCTCGTCTTCCGCGACGTCGAGTCCCCGCTGGTGGTCGACGGCCCCGGCGACGTCGACGAGTACACGGCGCAGGCGGCGCACGCGCCGTATCCGCTGGTCTCGGGCTCCGGCACGCCGCCGGTGCCGCACGGGATGCGGGTCTTCGTCCAACCCGATGGCCACGTCGACCTGGTGTTCCACTTCCACCACGCGATCCTGGACGGGTGGAGCGTCGCCAACCTCGTCAGCGAGCTGCTGCGGGACTACCTGTCCCACCTCGGCGACCCGTCCGCGCCCGGCACGCCGGCGTGCTCGACGCTCCTGCTCGCCGAGCACGCCCGCGCCGAGCGCGCGGCGCTCGACGACGCCGCCACGGCGCGGTTCTGGGCACAGGCGCTCGCCGGGTCCCGGCCGACGACGATCCTGCCGGCCCGGCCGCACGTCGGCCCCGGTGACGACGGCGCCAGGACCGTGGTCCTCCCGCTGTGGCTCGACCGGTCCGTCAAGCGGTTCGCCCGCCTGCGCCGCCTGCCGTTGAAGTCGGTCCTGCTGACCGCACACTGTCTCGCCCTGGGGGTGGTGTCCGGTGCGGACGACGTCGTGACCGGTTGCGTCACCCACACCCGGCCGGGTCGCGCCGGCGCCGACCTGTGCGCCGGACTGTTCATCAACACCGTGCCCGTGCGCATGGACACGCGGCGGCAGAGCTGGCAGGAGGCCGTGGCGCGGATCGTCCGGTGGGAACGCGACGCGCACCCCCACCGGCGTCTTCCGGTCAGCGAGCTGGTCGCCGGGCGGGAGCTGCCCGCCTTCGACACCGCGTTCAACTTCGTGAACTACCACAACCTCGGCGCCGTCCTCGGCGAGGTCGAGCTGGTGGACGTGGCGGTGCGGGAGGAGACCAACTTCGCGCTGCTGAACACCGTGCTCGTCGACCCGCGCGACGGCCGCGTCTCGCTGCGCATCAGCACGGGAGGCGACACGCTGACCGGGACGCAGTGCGCGGAGTTCGGCCGGGTGCTCGTCGAGCTGCTCGCGGAGATGGTGCGCGATCCCGAGGGGGAGATCGACCTGAGGCGAGCGCGGCGGGACGACGTCACCGAGCTGGCCGCCGGGGCTGCGGCACTGCACCCGGGCGCCGTCGCGGTCGCCGACGGCTCGGAGGAATGGACCCACCGCGAGCTGGGGGACGCCGCCGACACCGTCGCACAGGCCCTCGTCGGCCGAGGACTGCCACCCGGGGCACGAGTCGCGGTGCACATGCGGCGCTCACCCCGTCTCATCGCGGTGGTGCTCGGTGTGCTGCGGGCCGGGGCCGCCGTGGTCCCGCTGGACCCGGCCTACCCGCGGGCCCGCCTGCGCGAGATGGTCGCGATCGCCCGCCCCGGCCTCGCGGTGGCCGACCCGGACCTCGGAGCCGGGATCGCCGACGTGACGACGGTCGTCGACCCGGCCGGACTCCTCACCGCGTCCGCCGAGAACGCGCCGGACGCGCCGGTGCTGCCCGGCATCGAGCAGGAAGACATCGCCTACGTGCTGTTCACGTCGGGTTCGACCGGGGAACCGAAGGGCGTCGCCCTGCCGCACCGCGCGCTCGCCAACGTCGTCCGGTGGCAGAACCGCCGTGCCACCGGCGCGGTGGGGATGACCACGCTGCAGTTCGCGCCGCTGAGCTTCGACGTCTCCTTCCAGGAGATCTTCTCCACGCTCGCCGGCGCGGGCACGTTGCGCGTGGTCGACGACGCGGTCCGGCAGGACATGGCCGAGGTGCTGCGCGTCATCGACCGGGCCGGGGTGCACCGGGTGTTCCTGCCCTACGTCGCGCTGCAGGCGCTCGCGGAGGTCGCCGCCGCGACCGGTGAGTACCCCGCCTCGCTGCGGTGGATCGTGTCCTCCGGCGAGCAGCTGCGGATCACCGACGAGATCCGGGCACTCTGCGGCGCGAACCCGGCGATGGTCCTCGAGAACCAGTACGGCCCGACCGAGACCCACGTGGTGCTGGCGCACGAGCTGCCTGCCGCGGTCGGTGCGCACCCGCTGCTGCCGCCGGTCGGCACACCGGTGTCGCACACGGGTGTCGCGCTGCTCGACGAGCGGCTGCGGCCGGTGCCGCCCGGTGTGCGGGGGGAGATCTACGTCGAGGGCGCCGCCCTTGCGCAAGGGTACGAGAACCGGCCCGGCCTCACCGCGCAGCGGTTCGTCGCGGGGCCGGGGGGCTCGGTCCGCTACCGCACCGGCGACCTCGGCATCACCCTGGCGAACGGCGACGTGGTGTGCCTCGGCCGCGCCGACGGCCAGGTCAAGGTCCGGGGTTACCGGGTCGAATGCGCGGAGGTCGAGATCGCGCTGCTCGGGCTGGCCGGGAAGTACCCCGGTATCGACCAGGTCGCGGTCGTGGCGAGCACGATCGGCGGAGCGGACGCGGTGCTGCGGGCGTTCCTGGTCGGCGGTCCGCCCCGGGCCGGGATCGACGCGGTGCGGTCCGAGCTCCGGCAGGTCCTGCCGCCGCACATGGTGCCGTCGACGTTCCAGTGGATCGACGCGATGCCGCTGACGCCGAGCGGAAAACGCGACGACGCCGCCCTGCGGGCGATCGGGGCAGGCCCCCCTCCCGCCGTCGGGGTCGAGAGCCCGCCCGGTGACGACCTCGAGGAGGCGGTCGCCGCGGTGCTGGCGGAGTTCGCCGGGCTCGGCGAACTCGGAGTGGACACCAGCTTCTTCGACGCGGGGGGAACCTCGATCGGCGCCACGCGTGCCGCGATGACCATCGCGCGGCGGTGGGGTGTGGAGCTGCCGCTGCACGTGTTCCTCACGAGCCCGACGGCCCGCCTGCTCGCCGCCGCCATCCGGTCCCACGACGACCACCGGGTCTTCGACCTCGTGGTTCCCCTGCGCGAGGACGGGGACGGGCCGCCGCTGTTCCTCGTCCACCCGATCGGCGGCAACGTCTTCTGCTACCGCGACCTGGTCCGGTGTCTCCCACCGGGGCGTGCGGTGTACGGCCTGCAGGCAGCGGGCGCCGAGCCGGGAACCGTGCCCCTGTCGTCGATGACGGCCATCGCGGACTCCTACCTGGCGGCGGTCCGGCGCGTCCACCCGGAGGGCCCCTTCCACCTCGCCGGCTGGTCCTTCGGTGGCTACGTCGCCTACGAGATGGCCGGGCGGCTCGGCCCGGCGGAACTGCTCACCGTGACGCTCCTCGACACGATGGCGATCGGCGAGGGGCCCCGCACCGCGCTCGACGAGCCGCAGCTGATCACCCTGTTCTTCCGCGAGCTGCTCTGGTACTCCGGCGGCGACGACCGGCTGGCCGCGGAACCCGACCCGGTCGGCGAGGACACGGGGCAGCTGTTCGACTCGGTCCTCCGCAGGACCGTCGCGCTCGGCATCCTGCCATCGGACGGGTCGCCGCAACTGCTCCGCAGGCTGTACGGCGTCTTCCGGGCCAACTACCGGGCGACGCTCGGTCACCGGCTCGAGAAGCTGAACCGGCCCCTGCTCGTCCTGCGGGCCACCGACGACCTCCCGGAGGCGTTCGCCGGTGCGCACCGGGCACTCGGCAGCATGTTCACCAGCCCGGACAACGGGTGGCGACACTGGGCCGGGTCACTCGCCGAGACCGTACCGGTGCCGGGCAACCACCTGTCCATGTTGGACACGCCCAACGTCGTCGTGGTCGCGGAGCGGCTCGGCGACGCCCTGCGCCGCGGCGACGAGACGGCCGCCGGCCGGCCGGAGGTGGACTGATGGGCGAGGTGCGCAGGACGCTCAGCCCGATGGAACGCTGGTACTGGGTCTGCGACCAGATCTCGCCGCTCAACGTCGTCGCCAGGGTGCGGGTGCGCGGGGTGTGCACACCGGTGGACCTCGAACGCGCGGCCGCGATGCTGGTGGGCGAGCACCCGTTGCTCCGGGTCGCCGTCGCGGGCCAGGACGGCGCCCGGCCGAGGTTCGCCGGCGCGGCGAGCCCGAGGATCCCGGTCCGTGCCGTCGACGCCGAACCGTCCGATGTGGATCGCTGGCATCGGGAGGTCGGTGCCGTCGAACTGACGTCGTCGCTGGACTGGCACACCGGCCCGCTGGCGCGCCTGGCCGACATAGCGTACGGCCGGGGAACGGCCGAGGAGTGCCACGACCTGGTCCTCACCGTCTCCCACATCGTCGCCGACGGCACCACCGCGCTGGGACTCCTGCGCAGGCTGGTGGAGCTGGCCGCCCGGCCGCCGCTCGAGCCGCCGCCGTCGCGTCCCGCGCTGCCACCGCCCGAGGCGATGCTGCCGCGGCGGGTCAACCGTCTGCCCCGCGCGGCGCACCTCGTGGCGGCGGTGCTCGCCGACAGCGTGGCCACCGCGGTCGCCCGGCCCCGGCGGTTCGTGCCGGACACTCCAGTCCCCCCGCACCGCAGGCGCACCGGGCTGGTCCACCGCGAGCTGACCGCCGCGCAGCTCGCCGAGCTGACCGCCCGGTGCAGGCGTGAGGGGGTGACCGTCCACAGTGCACTGACCGCGGCGATGGCGATCGCGGTGTCCGGCCCCGGGCCGGCTCGGACGCGGGTGACCATCGGTTCTCCCGTGGACTTCCGCGCCGAGCTGGATCCACCGGTCGCGCCCGCCGACGCGGGCGCCTATGTCGCCACCGTCCCGTCGCACGTCGCGGTGGCAGGCGGGGGAGACCTGTGGGACGTGGCCCGCGGCGCGTTCCGGGACCTGCGCCGCCGCACGCGGTTCCGCCAGCACCTCGCGCTGGTCTCCCTGCTGCGGTTCATGTCGCCGCGGTCGGTCGCCACGAGCGCGCGGGCGGTCGCGGTGGTCGACCGGGTGGGACCGGGGAACGTGTGCCTGTCGAACATTGGGCGCTACGACTTCCCCGCCCGGGCCGGGGAGTGGGAGCTCTCCGGCGCCCAGTTCATCGCCGGCGTGTCGGTCAGCGGGTACCTGGTGGCGACGGTGAACACCAGCCACGGCGTACTGCAGTGGAACTTCACCTACATCGACGGCGCGATCACCGGTGCGCGAGCCGAGCAGATCGCGGACCGCGCGGTGCGGGCTCTTCTGTCCGGGCTCCGGCGCACCGGTGACGCGGTCCGGGCAGGAACGAGAGGTTGAGCATGGAGAACAATCGGCACGCTGTCCTCGTCACCGGTGCGTCGTCGGGCCTGGGCGAGGCCGCCACCCTGGGGCTCGCCAACGCCGGGTTCACCGTCCACGCGGGCGTCCGCTCGGAGGAGAACGCGGAGCGGCTCGCGAGTGCGAACCCGTTGATCCGTCCCGTGATCCTCGACGTCGCCGACGCGGGATCGATCGCCGCGGCGGGAAAGCTGTTGCGCGAACGGACGGACGGCGCCGGCCTGCACGGTCTGGTGAACAACGCCGGGAGCTGCGTGTCGGCGCCACTGGAATGCCTGCCGATCGAGGACCTGAGGGCCGAGCTCGAGGTGAACCTCATCGGCACGGTGGCGCTGACCCAGGGGCTGCTCCCGCTGCTGCGGATGCGGACCGCGGCGGTGCCGCCCGCGACCCCGGCGGGCCGGATCGTCAACGTCAGCTCGGGGATCGGCCGGGTCGCCGCGCCGTTCCTCGGCGCCTACGCGGCGTCGCAGTTCGCGAAGGAGGGCGTGTCCGACGCGCTGCGCCGCGAACTCGCCCCGTTCGCGGTCAGTGTCTCGGTCATCGAACCGGGTGCCGTGCTGACCCCGATCTGGGCCAAGGTCGCGGCGGGTGCGCGGCGGGTGCTCGACGCCGCACCCGCCGACGTCGCCGACTCCTACCGGCGCCGGTTCGATGCGTTCGTCGCGGCCAACGAGACCCGCGCGCGGGCGAGCAGGACCCGTCCGGAGGACGTGGCGGCCGCGGTCGTCCACGCGATGACCGCCCGCCGGCCCAGGACCCGCTACCACGTCGGGGTGGACGCGTGGGCGGCCGCCATCGCGTCGCGGTTGCTGCCGGACCGGGTGCTCGACGCGGTGGTGCGGCGGCAGTTCGCCGAGCCGGGTCCCGAGTCCGCCGACGACGGGGAGCGGTCGTGGTGAAGGCACTCGTGGCCGGTGCCGGGGTGGCCGGCCTGACCACCGCGATCGCGTTGCGGGCCCGGGGCGTGGAGGTCGAGGTGTTCGAGGCCGCGCCGGCGTCGCGGACGTCGGGCGGCGGGCTCGGGATGGCGTGCAACGCGACGAAAGTCCTCGCCGCGCTGGGCATCGACCTCCGCTCGGCCGGGCTCGGGCGGGTCTGCGAGCGGTTCACCCTGCACACCGCCCGCGGCAGGCCGATGCGCGAGCTGCCGATCGCGTCGATCTCGGCCGAGCTGGGGTCGCCGGTCGTCAACGTGCGCCGCGCCGACCTGATCGCCCTGTTGCGGGACAGGGCGGGGGACACGCCGGTCCACTACGGCTCCGAGGTCGTCGGCTACGAGCGCGGCCGTGACGGCGTGTCGATCACGTGCGCGGACGGCCGGACGGTGACCGGCGACCTGCTGATCGGGGCGGACGGCATCCGGTCCGCGGTCCGGGCGCGGGTGGCCGGCCCGGAGCCGGTCACCGAGCACGGCTACGTCTGCTGGATCGCGACCGTCGCGTTCGAGCACCCCGCGTTGCCGCCGGGTGGCGCCGCCCACTACTGGGGCCGGGGCCGGAGGTTCGGCCTGATCGACATCGGTGGCGGGCACGTCTACTGGTGGGGCACCAAGAACGTCCCCGCGGGGCGCGCGCAGCGCTGGGCGGACACGAAGCGGGAGGTGCTCCGGTGTTACGCGGGCTGGGCGAGCGAGGTCCGCGAGGTGATCTCCCGGACCGCCGAGGCCGACATCGTGAGCGTGCCCGCCCAGGACCGGCCGTTCAGCGACCGCTGGGGCGATGGCCCGGTGACACTGGTCGGCGACGCGGCCCACCCGATGCTCACCAGCCTGAGCCAGGGCGCCGGGACGGCGATCGAGGACGGGTACTCGCTCGCACACCACCTCGCGCACGCGACGGGCGTCGTCGCGGGACTTCGCGGCTACGAGCGCGCGCGCCGGGAACGCACGCGGTGGCTGGTGACGGCGTCCCGGCGCCTGAGCCGGACCGAACAACTCGAGCACCCGATCGCGGTCGGCCTGCGCGACCTCGTCATCCGGTACGCCCCGGCATCCGCCGTGCGCAGGCAGAACATCGCCCCGATGAGATTCCACCTTCCGGTTGAGCCGGAGCCGCCGACCACATCTCCCCGTGCCGACAAGGAGGCCATCCGATGACCAGAGCCGCCACCGAACGAGCCTGGAGGTCCCACACCGCGACGGAACCGGGGGAGCTGCCGGTGCCGTGGGACATGCGGGCAGGCGTGCGGCGCTACCTGACGCCGGGCAAGCCGCCGCCGGGCGCCAACGATCCGACCGCCACGCCGACCGACGAGCACCCGCGGCCGGTGTTGCTCCTGCACGCGTTCATGTCCAACCAGTCGTTCAACTTCCAGGCCGGCGCGCCGTTCCTGCGCAACCACGGGTACTGCGTGTTCACCATGAACTGGGGCAAACCGAAGTGGGCGGGCCGGATCAACGTGCCGTTCCACGGCGTCGCCGACCTGCGGGACAGTGCGGAGCAGCTGGCGGCGGAGGTCGAGCGGCTCAAGCGGCGCTTCGGCGTCGAGAAGATCGACCTCGTCGGCCACTCCGGCGGCGGGGGACTGCTCATGCAGTACTACCTCAACGTCCTCGAGGGTTACCCGAACGTCGACAAGGCGGTGTCCATCGCGCCGTCCAACCACGGTGTCTCGTTCAGCACCCTCACCTACGTGTACCGCAACGTCGCCCCTCGCATGTACCACCTGATGGCCCGCAAGCTCTTCCCGCTCTGCGACCAGGGTGCACCCGACTCCGCGACGGTCGAGCTGATCTACGGCAAGGGGGACACCAGGCCGGGCCCGGTCTACACGGTGATCATGACCGAGCACGACCAGATCGTCACGCCGTACAAGAAGGCCTTCCTCGACGGTCCCAACGTCACGAACATCCTCCTGCAGGACGGCTGCCCGGAGGACCTCTGCGAGCACGCGGGCATCATCTACAACGAGCGGGCGTGGCTGCACGTCCTCAACGCCCTCGACCCGCAGAACACCAAGCCGGTGCCCAGCTTCCGCGTCGACCCTTACTTCCCCGGGTGGAAGTGAGCCCGCTCCCACGACCGAGGGGATACCGATGACCGACCAGCTGCCCACCTACCGGCGCAAGCCGGCGCGCGACCGGTTCTACGGCTGGCGCCCGGCGATCCACCACCCCGAGCCGGGGCCGGGCGAGGAGTTCCCGCCGGGGCCCCGCGCGCCGATCGCGGTCCAGTCCCTGCGCACCTGGGCCGCGCGGAACACCTATTGGCCGAAGATGCAGGAGCGGTACGGGGACACGTTCACCCTGCGGGTGGCACCCGTCGGCCGGATCGTGATCGTGTGCAGGCCCGAGGACGTGCGAACCGCGGCACTCGGCTCGCCGGAGACGTTCCCGATCGGCGAAAACAACCTGCTGTTCGAACCGCTCGTCGGCCGCGGGTCCGTGCTCGCGCTCGACGGCGCCGCGCACCGGGCCGCACGCAAGCGGATGGTGCCGCCCTTCCACGGCAAGCGCATCGCCGGCGTCGTTTCGACCATGACGCGACTGGCCGAGGAGGAGGTGGCCACCTGGCCGGTGGGCAGCACGTTCCCGCTCGTGGAGCGCATGCGGCGGCTCACCCTCCAGGTGATCATCCGCGTGGTCATGGGGGTCGAGGATCCGACGCGGGTGGCCGAGGTGTCCGCGGCCCTCGGCCGGGTCCTCGACGTCAGAACCTTCGACCTGCTCATGTGGATCTGGCCGCGGCTGACCGGGTTCGGTCCGTGGCGCACCGCGATCGCGGCGATGCAGCGCGCCGACGACCTGCTGTTCGAAGAGATCGCCAGTGCACGCCGGGACCCCGTCCGGTCCGAGCGCCCGGACGTGCTCGCGATGCTGCTCGACGGCAGCCCCGAGGACGAGCAGGTGCGGGTCGAACTGCTCACGTTGCTCCTCGGCGGGCACGAGACGACCGCGGTGGCGGCGGCGTGGATGTTCGAGCGCCTGCTCCGGCACCCGGCGGCGCTCGCGAGGACGCGGGAGGGCCTCGACGACCCGGAGGACGAGTACCGGGCGGCCGTGATCAAGGAGACCCTGCGCCTGCGGCAGCTCAGCTACAACCTCGGCCGCCGGCTGTCCGTGCCCGCGGAGCTGGGCGGGTACCACCTGCCCGCGGGGACCTTCGTGTGGCCGTCGATCGCGGCGGCGCACACCGACCGCGCGACCTGGGGGGAGGACGCGACCGAGTTCCGGCCCGAGCGCTGGCTGGACCCCGGTGTGCCGGCCCGCGCGTTCCTCCCGTTCGGCGGCGGCGCCCACCGCTGTCTCGGTGCCCTGTTCGCGGAGACGGAGCTGGAGATCATCCTGCGCACCGTGCTGCGCGACGTCGACCTGCGCCCGGACCGGACCGCGGCGGAGAAACCCGTGATGCGCCACGTGGTCCAGGTGCCGGCCCGCGGTGCGCGGGTCCGGGTCGTCCGCAGGACGGGCCGGTGACCGCCCAGGACCGGAAGGGCACGACGAGTCCCTTCGACGATCCCGACGGCGTGTTCCTGGTGGTGCGCAACGAGGAGGAACGCCATTCGCTGTGGCCGGCCGGGTTGCCGGTGCCCACCGGCTGGCAGGTCGTGCACGGCGAGGACACCCGCGACGGCTGCCTGGCCTACGTCGAGAGGAGCTGGACGGACCTCCGTCCGCGCGGCGCGCGGTCCCGGTAACCCCCGTCACCTTTTCGCGGTTCCTGATCGAGGAGGGGCGTGTGCCGGGAGCGAAACCGAAAGCCTTTGCCGGGTCGTAGGTCCGGACCGTGGTGGAGCTGTCCGAGGAAGCGGTTGCACAAGTGCCGCACGGCGGCGGCGCTTGGCCACCAGGGCACCACTGTCTGTACTGGTCCGGAAACCATGATTGGCGTTTCCGGCATTGTCGATCAGTAGGTTTCCGCTTCCGGCCGCGGTCACCGAAGGTGATGGCAAACGCGTTGATCACCGGCTTCCGACGATCGCGTTGGTGGAGCGGATCATCGCCCGGATCTCGACGTCGTAGTCGAGGAACGGCGTGAGCTCGTTCCAAGAATTGCGGCGGCGTCCGGGCCGGATGCCTTGTAGGCCGGTGCACGATGCAGATCTGAACGATAGGTTGCGGCCACACGTTCGTCACGACGTCCGTGGACAGCGTCGGTGAACACAGTCACGTACACCGCATCGAGGGGTCGGTCGACCCATTCCCGCATCTCGGAAAAATGTCCCGAAAGCGCGCTTTCCCGATCTTCTCGTGCCCGAGGTGCTCGGTCATCTCCTCGTTCAGCGCGGTCTCTCGCACGTTCTCGGTGAACAGTTTCAGCACCCCGTCCCCCGGGCCTTCGCCTCGGCCGCCATCGCCGCCGCAGCGGCCCGCTCCGGCGACAGATGTCATCACTCACAGTGCCGATCCCGCCGGATCTCCGCCCGGCGCGTCGGGCCGGAAACACCGATCTTGGAAAATTACCTGCCGTGTCGCGGATAATGGCGATGCGGAGCCCCACCGGGCGCCACATGATGGAGGTACGGATCGACGGGGGAGTGATCATGTACTTGGCAATGGCGTGGCGACAGAACGAGTTCACCGCTGTGGCCGTTGGGGGAGGCCGTTGACCGGGTCGCCTGCGTTAGCGGAATTCCGGCTGCTCGGTGCGTTGGAAGTGTGGGTGAACGGTCGCCGGCGGCAGCTGGGCGGCTTGCGGCAGAAGAAGGTGCTGGCGGCACTTCTGCTCAACGTCGACACGGTGGTGACCACCGAACGTCTCGTGGACCTGCTGTGGGAGGACCCGCCGGGAACCGCTCGCCGGCAGGTCCACAACGCGATCGCGCGGCTGCGCCTCTCGCTCGACAACGCGCGGGCGGTCGTGGTCTCCGACGGGCCGGGCTACCGGGCGCAGGTGGCCGTGGAGCAGGTCGACGTCCACCGCTTCACCCGCGCGCTGACGACCGCGCGCAGGGCTGCCGCCGACGGCGACTGGGCCACCGTCGGCACGGCCGCACCGGAGGCGCTGCGCCTGTGGCGCGGTCCGGCCCTGGCGGGACTGCCCGGCCTGATGATCGAGGCCGCGGCCTCCCGGCTCGACGAGCAGCGCCTGGTCGCCCAGGAGCTGTCGGTCGAGAGCAGGCTCAGGCAGGGCGAGGCGGCCGGCCTGATCCCGGAACTCACCGAGCTGGTCGCCGAGCACCCGTTGCGCGAAGGGCTGCGGGCGCAGCTGATCCTCGCGCTGGTCAGATCGGGCAGGCAGTCCGAGGCGCTCGAGGTGTACGAGCGGACCCGGCAGCTCCTGGCGGAGGAGCTCGGGATCGAACCCGGGCCCGGCATGCGTGAGCTGCGGCACCGCATTCTGCGGGGTGACGCCTCTTTGAGCTCGCTGCCCGGGGCGGCCCCGGTCGCGGTGGCCCCGCCGCGGCGGGTGCGTTCCGAGGTGCCGGCGGCGGTCAAGGAGCCGGTCGCGGAGGACGGCCCCGCCGGGACCACGCCACCCCGGCCGTGCCTGCTGCCTTACGACATCGCCGATTTCACCGGCCGGGACGAGGTCATCGCCGAGCTCCTGACCGCCGCGGGCGCGCCGACCGAGTCCGCGACCGTGGTCACGGCGGTCGACGGCATGGCCGGGGTCGGGAAGACGGCGCTGGCGGTGCGGGTGGCGTACCTGCTCGCGGACAAGTACCCCGACGGCCAGCTGTTCGTCGACCTCCACGGGCACACACCCGGCCGGCGTCCGGCGGATCCGGCCGTCGCACTCGACTTCCTGCTGCGCAGCCTCGGTGTCCCGGCGGAACAGGTGCCCGACAGCCTGGCCGGGCGGATCGCCAGGTGGCGGTCGCAGGTGGCGGGGCGGCGGCTGTTGCTGGTGCTCGACAACGCGGAGGACACCGCGCAGGTCCGCCCGCTCATGCCGACCGGACCGGACATCGGCGTCCTCATCACCAGCAGGCGCAGGCTGAGCGCGCTCGAAGGGGTGTCGGCACACTCGCTGCAGCCGATGTCGCGGAGCGACGCCGTGGCGTTGTTCCAGCGGGTGGCGGGCTGGAAGCGGACCGCGTCGGAGGCGCGGGGGGTCGCGGACGTGGCCGAGGCGTGCGGGTACCTGCCGCTGGCGGTCCGGATCGCCGCGTCGCGGTTCCGGAACCGGTCGGCGTGGACGGTGCGGCACCTGGTGGAACGGCTCGGCGGTGCGGGCAGGCAGCTCGCCGAGCTGTCGCTCGCCGACCTCAGCGTGGCGAACGTGTTCGCGGCCTCCTACGAGCGGCTCACCGGCGAGCAGCAGCGCTCGTTCCGGTTGCTGGGCACCCGCGCGGACCCGGAGTTCAATGTCTGCAAGGCGGCCGCGCTGCTCGGCACCACGGCCGAGAACGCCGAGAGGGTGCTGGAAGAGCTCCTCGACGTGCACCTGCTGGTGGAGGACAAGGTCGGCCGCTACCGGATGCACACCCTCCTGCGTGCCTACGCCCGCTCGGTGGCCAGGAACGAGGCCGCGGCCTGAACGTGCCTGCGCGGCGGGTCACGAACCGCGGCGGGGCGGAAGGCTCGGCGGGAGAAATTGCTGCGGCAGTGCCATTCGAAGTTGGGGGTGACGAAGACCTGGCGGTGGCTGTGTGTGGTCAGGTGCCAGCGAAGATGGAGTGTCATCCACGCTTCCGGGTATTGGTGCTCAGGGCTGGAGCGACTGAGTGCCGCAGACGGCGGCGAGAGCCAGGCGGTCGGCGTCTTCGGTGCCGGGCTCGGCGGTGTAGACGGTGATGCGCAGATCGTCGAGGGCGACGAGCAGTGTGTCGCAGTCCAGGGTGATCAGGCCGGCCGCGGGGTGGTCGACGGTCTTGCGCCGGGACGGGTCGGCCGGCGGCTGCGGTGCCTCGGCGTCCCAGAGTTCGGCGAAGCGCGGGCTGCGGGAGGTCAGGTCGGCGATCAAGTGCTGCAGCTTGCGGTCGGCGGGGTAGCGCGAGGCGGTCAGGCGCAGGTCGGCCACGAGCAGCGCTTCGTGGTCGGCCTGCTCTTGCGGGGTGTGCACGACCCGTGAGGGCAGGCGGGCGACGTTGCGCCACACGGCGTTGCGTTCCAGGCCGTGCCAGGTGGTCGTGTCGCCCATCAGCGCGTTGTAGGGGGCGTTGGCCAGCACGAGCGTCCAGCTCGCGTCGTAGACGACCACCGGGGTGTGCGACAGCCGGTCGAGCAGCCGCTGGACGCTCGGCGTGACCCGCGACGGCACGACGTCCGGACCGGGCGCGGCGTGCCCGGCCAGCCGGAAGAGCAGGTCGCGTTCGACGTCGGACACGCGCAGCGCGCGGGCCAGCGACTCCACCACCTGCGCCGAGGGCGCGGTCGCGCGCCCCTGTTCGAGGCGGGTCAGGTAGTCGGCCGAGATGCCGGCGAGCGCGGCCAGCTCTTCGCGGCGCAACCCGTCGGCCCGACGTCGTCGGCCCGCCGGCACGCCGACGGTCTCCGGTGTCATCCGGTCACGCCAGCGGCGTACCGTCCGGCCGAACTCCCACGCTTCCACACCTCCAGTCTGCCCCGGGCCCGCGATGGTTGTCCTGGCCCTGACAGTCCTACGAAAACCGGACGACTGCCTGCCGCGTGCTCGTTGCCGCAGGCTGAGGCCATGACCGAAACCGGAACCGTGCTGATCACCGGCCCGACCCGCAACCTGGGCCGCCACGCCGTGCTGGCCATGGCCGCCCGTCCCGCAACGGAGCGACCCGACCTGCTGCTCGTCGGGCGCGCCGGCCGCGACCTGACCGCCGTCGCCGAAGAAGCCCGTGCCCTCGGCGCCCGCGTCCACGAGATCGGCTGCGACCTGGCGAGCCTGACTGACGTCCGTGCCGCCGCGGCCACCGCCCGCGACCTGCTCACCGACGGCGCCGTCCGGCCGCTGCGCGCACTGATCGCCAACGCCGGCACCATGTCGGCCGACACCCGGCAGGCCTCGTCGGACGGTTACGAGCTGACTTTCGCCGTCAACTACCTGGCTCACGCCCAGCTGATCGGCGACCTGCTCGGCTCCTTCACCTCCCCGGCGCGGGTGGTGCTGGTCGGATCGAACACCTATTACGCCAACTTCTGGCGCAAGCTGCTGCACGTGCCCGAGGCCGAGTGGGCCGATCCCGTCTCGCTGGCGCGCCCGGTTGCCGGTCAGCAGGTGCCGGGTGTGTCCGCCTCCGGTGTCGCGTACTCCAACGCCAAGCTGGCGATCCTGTACTACGCCCACGAGCTGCAACGCCGAGCCGGCGCCGGCACCTGCGTGACGGTGTTCGAACCGGGCTGGATGCCCGGCACCGCGCTGGGCCGCGGCGCCCCCGCGGCGCTCCAGGCGATCAGCCGCGCCCTGGGCCGGATTCCGGGCGTGTCGACGCCGCGGCGCTCGGGGCCGCTGCTGGCCGCGATGGCCCTCGACGACAAGTGGGCACACCTGCGTGACGGCGCGTTCGTGGTCAAGACCAAGCCCGTGGAGGTGCAGCCGATCGCCCACGACCGGCTCCGCGAGCAGTGCCTGTGGGAGGCGACCGTCGAGCTGTTGGCACGTGCGGGCGCGTCGCGTTAGCGGGTATCACCGCGGACCGCGGCTGGGGCCGGCTCGGGAAGATTGGTGGTCCCTGGGCTTTGCCGAATGGATGATCGCGCGGCAGCCACGGTGATCGATTGTGTAGCCTCGGCGGTTGTGAGCTGGCTGCCCGAGGACTTCGTCCACCCCGTCCACACGCCCGTGCCCGGCACCGAGCTTCACCTGCGGCCGATTCGCGAGGCGGACACCGCTCTGGACTACCCCGCGGTGATGGGCTCCCGGGAGCGCTTGTGGGGGATCTTCGGCCCGGCCTGGTCTTGGCCCAAGGAAACGATGACCTACGAAGAGGACCGTCTCGACCTACTGCGGCACGAGAAGGAAATAGCCGCACACCAGTCGTTCAACTATGCGCTGCTGGACGATGCGGAGACTGCGATCCTCGGCTGCGTGTACATCGACCCGCCCGAGCGCACCGGTTCCGACGGTGAGGTGTGCTGGTGGGTGGTCGACGACCTCGTCGGCAGCGACGCGGAGCGTGCGCTCGATGCGCTGGTGCCGCAGTGGATCACCGCGGACTGGCCCTTCCGCCGGCCCCGCTTCCTGGGCCGCGACATCACCTGGCAGGACTGGCTCGCGTTGCCGCCGGTCTCGTGACACGTCCCAAGCGGTAGCGGCTGCGGCGGTCGGACAGCGTTTCGCCCGCTCGTCGGCATGAGTTAGGGGGCAGGCATGGAGCCGGAAGCACTGGTGTTGAAACCGTCGGTGCGGGGCCAGTTGCCGGCGCTCGGCGTGCTGGTCGGGTTCCTGGTGTTCGAGGTCGTCATCGCCGTGCGGGGTCTGCTGGAGCCGTGGCTCGCGATCGCCTGCCCTGCAGTGTTCGTCGTGGTGTTGGCCATCAGCACCGTGTCCCTGGTGCGGTCCCGCGGAAAGCCGTGGCAGCTGCGTTGCGGGACGGCCGGTGTCGAGGCGCGCGGGTTCGAGGCGGTGCCGTGGTCGGCGCTGGCGGAGGTACGGATCAGCCGGCTCAGGCCGAGGTGGTTGTACTTCGTGCTGCCTGGTCGTTACCGGGTGGTGGCGTTCGTGCCCCGGCCGGGAGCGAGGGTGCCTGCGGTCGCGGTGTTCGATCCGCTGTCCCGGCGCGGGGCGTCCTCGAACTGGGCTGCGCGGTGGCAGACGAGGCACTACGGCAGCTCTTTCGTCGTGTTCACCCACACCGTGAACGCGACTGCTGAAGAGATGACCGAGGCGATCCGGACCTTGACCGACGTACCGGTCGTCACGAGCTGACGATCAAGGTCGTCACAGGCGGCAGCGGGTAGCCTTGGCCAGTTCCGATTCGAAGTCCGGGGTGCGATCCGGGCCTCGAGCCGCATGAGTTCCACGTGGACGCTCACCTCCGGCCGCCGGCAGTGCTCAACCGTCGCGACCTGTATTGCTCCGGTTGTCACCTCGATCCGGTGTCCGATGGCGATCATCGGACGTGGGCTCGTGCTTCGCTTCCGGCTGGAGTGGCTGGGCGGTGGGGAACAGTACGGGGCTGAGCAGGTAGGGCGCTCGGTCGGGCGCCGGCTCGTTGCCGGCCAGTGGCCGCAGAACGGCGAGCATCGTGCGGGTCATCTCGGCGAGTTCGCCGGGGCTGAGCCAGAGGATGCCCTGTCGGTAGGACACGCCGTCCGCGGCCGGGTCGGCGTCGTCGCGGTCGAGGTAGGCATCGAACTCGGCGATCAGGACGGCCATGGCCACGGCGAACCCGCGGCGGTGCTCCGCCACCGTCATCGTGGCGGCCGCGTCGGCGTCGATCACGGGCCGGTCCGCCCGCAGCCGGTACCGCCGCTCCACCGCCCCGCGCACCCGCTGCTCGCCGGCGACCTCCAGGAAACCCCCTTCGACGAGGGGTACGACCTGCCGGTACACGGTCACCTTCGACACGTCGGGCAGGTGGCCGCACAACTGGGTGGTGGTGAGCTCCCGCCCACCGGAGAGGGCCTGCACGATCCGCAGGCGGACGGGGTGCAGGAGCAGGTCGACGGTGTTCACCCTCGAACTATTTCACATGAGCTACCATTATCTAATGTGAAAACGTTGATGGGAGAGGGGCCATGCGAGACGTCCTGGGGCAGCGGCTGCCGGTGAACGGCCGAACCGTGTACGTCGAGGAGTCCGGCCAGGGGCCGGACCGGGTGATCTTCGAGGCGGGCGGAGGGTGCGGCCGGACCTGCTGGGACCCGCTGCTGCCGCAGCTGGCCGGCGCGGCGCGGCTGGTGGCATACGACCGCGCCGGGCGCGGGCTGAGCGGAGGCACCACCGAACAGCTCGGCATCGATGACATGGCCGCGGACCTGGTCGCGATGACCGAGGCCGTCGTTCCCGGCGAGTTCGTGCTCGTCGCGCACAGCATGGGCGGGCTGGTCGCCCGCCGCGCCGCCGAGCGCCTGGGCTCGCGGCTGCGAGGGCTGGTGCTGGTCGACCCCACGCCGGAGACCTCCCCGGTGTACGACACCTGGGACCAGACCACCCGCAAGATCGACCGCGCGCTGGCCGTGACGCAGGCGCTGAGCCGGTGCCGTCCGCTGGCCCGGCTCTTCGGCGGCAACGTCCGGCCCTTGTTCTCCGCCGACACCTACCAAGCCATGCTCGCCGAGAACTTCACCCCCGCCGGGGTCGGCCAGACCCGCAAGGAGATGCAGGCGGTGGCCGCCGCGATCCCGCAGTTCCGCGCCCAGCCGCCCCGACTCCCGAAGTGCCCGACGTTCGTGCTCTCCGCGGCCCGCGCCGCCAAAGGACGGGAGCGCCAGAACGCCTCCCTGAACGAACACCAGCGGCGCTACGCCGACAGCCTGCCCGACGGACGCCACGAACAGGTCGACTCGGCGCACTTCATCCAAGCCGAGCAACCACAACTCATCGCCACCCGGATCAAGCAACTCCTCCAGCCGACCACCTGACCACCACCAGCGCTCCCGTTCCGGCGACCACAACGGACGCGACACACCACGGCCAAACGGGGACTCCGCCGGAGCGGCCGCCACGGTCGGCGGCTTCGGCGGACACCAGTGGCGGCCGTGGTGGCTCGTGCACCGTCCTACTGGCCGGCCCGGTGGTGCAGTCGTTCTGTGCCCGGATCGCCGTGCGCCGGGCGGATCTGCCGTGTGTCCAGCTCTCGAGTGGACGCCAGATTGCTTGTCGCGTTGTGTCGGATGCGCGGTCGCTCGTTCGTGGTAGGGATGAGCTCGGCGCCAGGCCGAGCCGCAGGGGAAGGGACTTCACCATGGCGAGCATCTCCGCACGCGAGATCAGGCCGTTGCGGTTCGGGGTCGTTGCGCCGATCACCGCTGACGTGCCGGCCTGGCGTGATCAGCTGCGTGGTCTGGCCGACAGCGGTTACTCGACGATCTTGATGCCCGACGTGCCGCAGTGGCAGCCGGCACCGGGGCCGGCGCTCGCGGTGGCGGCGTCGATCACCGGCTTGCGGGTGGGCACCTGGGTGTACGCGTCTCCGGTCCGGCCTGCGTGGATCACCGCGTGGGAGGCCCACTCATTGTCCGTGCTCACCGACGGCCGTTTCGAGATGGGCATCGGTACCGGCCGGCCCGGGATCGCCGGCCAGCTCCGTGAGCTGGGCTTGCCGGTCAGCCCGGCGAGCCGGTCGGACCAGGTGCGTGACGTCGTCGCGGCCCTGCGCGACCTCGACGGCCCGGACCGGCACACCCCGGTGGTCATGGCCGTGAGCGGGCCGAAGGCGCAAGCGCTCGCCGCGGAACTCGCCGACACCGTGACGTTCGTGACGCCCCAGATCGAGACGCGGGCCGCGACGATCCAGCGGGTGGAGAGCTTCGACAACCGTCGTGGTGCGGAATTGGCGTTGCACGTGCCGGTGGTCGGCGATTCGGTCGCGGCGTTCATGGCCGGACCCGACACCGACCCCGCTGCCGTCCGGGCCGCGGACTCGCTGGCGTTCCTGCCCAGTGACCCTGCTGCCGCTGCCGAGGAGATCCAACGGCGACGGGAGGAGATCGGTTTCTCCTACTTCGTGGTCGGCGCCGAGGCCGCCGGTGCTCTTGCGCCGGTCGTTGCCGAGCTGGCCGGCCGGTGACCGCGAAGGCATGCGCCCCGAGTGGGGCACACTTACGCGCGTGTTCGGGATCGGGCCCGTTCGGTGCTGCCCGCCTGCTGGGTGACATCGGCGTCGGCGGCGGTGGGCGGCCTGTCCCTGCCTAAGTAGCGGGATCCTCGGCTTCGTCGGGGTGGAAGATCTGCTCGATGGCAAGGCCGAAGACGCGGGCGATGGTGAACGCCAGCGGCAGGCTCGGGTCGTGCCGTTCGGTCTCTATCGCGTTGATGGCCTGCCGGGACACCCCGCACCGGTCGGCCAGGTCGGACTGGCTCCACCGGTGGGCGGCGCGCAGTTCGCGGAGCCGGTTCTTCACGGGCGCCCCTTCAGCGGTGGAACCGGGTTCGCAGGTCCGCGATCGTCAGCCAGATGCCGACGCCGCCGATGACGATCAGCTGGGTGAGCTGGCGGAGCTGGATGATTTCCGCGGCGTCGAGCAAGGTGGCCACCTGGAGCGCCACGAGGACCACTGCGAGCGCGATGGCCATGCTCTCCAGCTGAATGCGGCGCAGGTATTCGTCGGCGCGGCGGAAGGCCCGCAGCAGCACCCAGGCCAACGAGAGGGCGAACACGGCGGTCGTAGCGATCCACCAGGTCTTCTGGCCGGTGGTCGGGTCCGGGGTGCTGCCCAGGGCCAGCGCGACGATGCCCAGGGTGGACACCGGTATGCCGTCGATGAGTGCCGCGCGGCGAGCCGCTCGCGTCCTCTGGTCTTCCCGGTCCTCGTTTGCCATGCGATCAATGTAAGGAAGACCTTCCATAGTGTCAAGCAAGCTTGACTGAATGTAAAGTAGACTTTACTTTGCCTGTCGACGCCGGCGCAGCTCACCTGGGCAGCCGCGCGGTCGTGATCAAACGCCCCGAGGACCCGCCACCACCGGTGGACGCGTTTCCGGCCCTGCGCAGGGCCCTGCGACAACAAGAAAGCGCGACCGAGGAGGGGATCGTCGGCGGTCGCACCCCAGGTGACGCTGCACGGCGCGGCCGGGCACCTGCCGGCCGGGATCGACGGTGAATCCGACGGTGATGGGCTTTACCGCGAGGTGCTCGGCACCGATGCACTACCGGCCTCCGGTAGCGGTGTCGGCCCGAACCAGTGCGCGGAGGCCGACCAGTCGAAGCAGTCGCCGTAGATGGCGTAGGCGGGTTCCAGCTGGCCGCCCAGCGCGAATTCGGCGCGGGTGCAGGCGCGCCCGGGCAGCAGCTGCCACTGCATCTCCGCGGCCAGCGTCAGCCGCGAAGACCGCCGGGCCTGGATGTAGAGGTCGGTGTCGCGGTCGGCGACGAACAGCTCGTGGGCCACCGCTTCGGCGAACCGCTCGAGTTCAGCCCAGACGGGTGGCTCCGGTTCGGACGGCAGAGTGCTGGCCAGGATGCCGAGGCGGTCGCCGCGGACGCTCACCGGCAGGTATCCGGTGACGCTGGAACTGTGCTGCTCGAAAGTGGCGGCCTGGGCGACGAACGCGTCGCCGGGCGTGGTGCCGTGGACCGGGATGGGTTCGTTCGTGTACGGGAGGGTGCTGACCTGGCACAGCTCGGTCAGGGCGTAGTCGGCCATGAGCAGCTCGACCGCTTCGGCGCCGAAGTACTCGGCCAGCGCCGACCGCAGTGCGGCGGGGAGGTCGTGGGGTGCGACGTCGCGCAACCGGCGTTCGACCGCCAGGGATCTGTCCACGACCTGCCTCCTGCTCACGGGACCGCGACGGAAGTCACCCGCCGCCGGTGGGCGTATCGCGGCTAATCGCCGTGGCCGTGCACCTCTGGCGCGCCGAAGTGTGCGGCGGCGGCGTCCACGGTCTGATGGATGTCGAACAAGTCGTCGACCCGGGTGACCGCCAGTGGCATCAGCACACTGCGCTGGGTCGCCACCAAGGTGACGCCGATGCCCGCTTTCCTGGCGGCTTCGTGCAGCCAGGCCAGCGCGGAGAGGCCGGCCGAGGCGAAGAACCCCACGCGGCTGAGGTCGACCACCAGCGCCCGGGGGCTCCGGGCGAGAGCCGCCGCCATGGCCGCACGCAGCATCGTCCGCACGACGTGATCCACGTCGCCGTCCACTTCGAGGACCGCGATGTCGCCGATCGATCTCAGGGAGACCGCCAGCGTCGGCGGGGATGCAGGTTCCATGAGCTGTGCTCCGAAGGAAAACCGGCGCGATCGACCGGGAACGACGACTGCGCGCTGCATGCCACGGCTGACGGCTGAACCGCAACATCAGAACGACCTGGCACAGCGGGCGACCGCCACATCAGTTGTCGTATGACAACAGTGACTCTACTGTCCGGCCACGCGGTTGTCATCCTCGGCGAGATCACGATTGGCTGCGGCCTGGAACGCGCGCAGCCCGCCGGCGAGGGAGTCTCGTTCCTCGGTGGTCAGCGCGGCCAGAACGGCGTGGAGGCTTTCCCGGCGACGCGCCCGCAGGTCCTGCAGGTAGGCGCGGCCGCTGTCGCTGAGACGCAGGGCGAGCTCGCGGCGATTCTGGGAATGGGGAAGCCGTTCGATGTAGCCCACGGCTTCCAGCCGGTCACACAGCCGGCTGGTCAGCGGCGGAGTGGATCCGAGCAGTTCCGCCAGGGTTCGCAGGTTCAGTCCTTCGTAGCGGTCGAGTGCGACGACGGCTCGGACCTGCGACACCGACAGTGGCCGGGGGGAAGCGTCGCGGGCCCGCTCGAACAGGATTTCGAGCAGCTCGGCGGTGTCGGCCACCGCCGTGGCCACCTGGTCGGCAGCGCGCGTCCTGCGCGAACGGTTCACTGTGGCACCCCTGGGTCGAGCCGTCGACGCAGCCTACCGCGCACTGTCACCGGATCGGAGCGGCCTCGGCGAGGCGATCCACAGTCGACTGTTGTCATATGGCAACAGTTGTCGTACGGTACCCGCGTGGTCAGGAATCTACCCCTCGTCCGCGGCGGGCGGCGGCGCGAAACGCGGTCAGCCCGGCGAACAGGGCCTCGCGTGTTTCGGGCGGCAGCGCGGCGAGCACGGCCGCGATGTGCTTGTTCCGACGCGCGCGCACCCGGTGCAGGTGAGCCCGCCCGCGTTCGCTCAGCCGCAGGGACAACTCGCGGCGACTGTGCTTGCTGAGCGCGCGCTCGACGAACCCGGCGGCCTGGAGGCGGTCGCACAAGCGGCTGGCCAGCGGCGGCGTGGTCCCGAGCAGCTCGGCCAGCGAGCTCAGGGTGATGTCTTCGTGGTGATCGAGCACCACCAGGGCGCGGAACTGCGAGGCCGGTAACGAGTCGTCGGAGACCCGCCGGGCGTAGTCCCACAGGAATTCGAACGAGTCGCTCAGGTCGGCAGGCTCGGCCGCGACGGCGTCAGCCTGCCAACTTCCCGACCGGTCCACGGACCCGATTTTCGCACCTCACCCTCGGTCCGGCAGCGCCACGAGCGATCTTCGACGCTCGGCCGAGCCGGGTCGGACACCCATCGACAGGAGCCCGGAAACCTCGGGCTCCGAGGAGGACACACCGCGGTGAAGACGACGGCGGTCGACCGGCTGCTGCGCGAAGCCGCGCCGCACGAACTGCTCGCGGTGCTGCGAGCCGTCCTGACCGCGGGCTGGGACGCCAAGGCCGTCGAGCTCCTGCTCGCCGACTACGGCATGACCGAACTGCAGCCGGTGGCCGACCTTCCCGACCGCAGGGAACCGATGCCGGTGCACGGCACGGTGGCGGGCACGGCGTTCGCCGGTCAGCAGGTGGCCTTCGAAACGACCGCGCGCACGGTCACCGCCCACGTCCCGGTTTCGGTGCGCGGCGACCGCCTGGGCGTCCTGGCGGTCACCTTCGCGACGGCGCCGGACCCGACGGTGCAGCTCGAACTGTCCCGGATCGCCGAAGCACTCGCCCATGAACTGCTGGTCGCCGGCCGGGACACCGACCTGTACGTGCAGGCGCGCCGGACCAGCCGGCTCACGCTGGCCGCGGAGATGCAGTGGCAGCTGCTGCCGGGCCGCTCGTGCACCCGGCCCGACTTCGCCCTCGGCGGGCAGCTCGAGCCCGCCTACGCCGTCCACGGCGACAGCTTCGACTGGTCCGCGACGGCCAGGTCGCTGACCGTCACGCTGGTCAACGGCACGGGCCACGGCGTCGACGCCGCCATGGTGACCCACCTCGCGGTCAACGCCATGCGCAACGCCCGCCGCGCCGGCGTGCCCCTGACCGCCCAAGCCGAACTCACCGACCAGGCCCTGCACGGCCATTACGACGGACGCGAATACGTCACCGCCCTGCTGCTGCAGCTCGACCTGACGACCGGCGCGCTGGACGTCGTCGACACCGGCTCACCGCGCGTCTGGCTGCTGCGCGAGGGCGAGGCCCGCCGGGTCTCCTTCGACCAGCAGTTGCCCTTGGGCGCCTTCGGCGACACCCACTACGCCACTCAGCGCCTGCAGGCCAATCCCGGCGACCGGCTGGTCTTCGTCAGCGACGGCGTCTACGACGCCACCGGCCCCACCGGCGACCTGTACGGCGACTCCGGCCTCGCCCGCACGGTCACCGACACCGCCGAACTCCCCGCGGCCCAGGTGCCGGGCGCGGTTCTGGCCGACCTGGCTCTCCGCCGCGCCGCCGCCGGGACCACCGACGACGCCATGGTGGTCTGCCTCGACTGGTTCGGCCCCGACGCGAGCGCACCTCTGGGGTGAGTGGCGTGCTTCACACGATCGGGTCGTGACGTTCTTCCCACCCGGGGGTCTGTCCTGTGTGGAGGAAACAATCAAAATCGGTTCCTCTGCCACCACAAGACATCCGATCCCGTGCGAAGGAGACACCACGATGACCGCCGCTGCCACCAAGGTTCCCGCGCAGACCACCTCGTCCCAGCCCGCGACCAGGACCGAGGGCGCGCTGGTGAGTGCCCAGGGCTCGACGTCGATCTCCGACGTCGTCGTGCAGAAGATCGCCGGCCTGGCCACCCGCGAAATGCCCGGCGTGCACGCCCTCGGCGGGGGTGCCGCGCGGGCCTTCTCGGCGATCCGGGAACGGATCCCGGGCGCGACCGCCTCGGCCGGCCAGGGCGTGTCGGTGGAGGTCGGGGAGAAGCAGGCCGCCGTCGACCTGCAGATCGTCGTCGAGTACGGCGTCTCCATCGCCGACCTCTCCCGTTCGGTGCGGCGCAACGTGATCACCGCGGTCGAGCAGATGACCGGCCTCGAGGTCGTCGAGGTCAACATCCACGTGGGTGATCTGCACCTGCCGTCCGACGACGAGGGCGAGAACACCGAAACCGGCCGGGTGCAGTGACACCCGAACCCGACGCCGCCCGGATCGCCGCCGCCGTGCTGGCCGTGCCCGGGGTGGCCGGCCTGCACGGCGGCCGGTTCGGGGAGGTCGCCACCCTCGACCCGCCGCGGCGGGTCGAGGGCGTCCGGGTCCGCGAGGAGGACGTCACCATCGCCGTCACCGCGCACTTCCCGGTGGTGGCCGCCGAACTCGCCGCGGCCGTGCGGACCGCGGCGGGCGTCGCCGGGCGGCCCGTGCACGTCGTTCTGGCGGACCTCGCCGAACAGTCCACTGTGGAGCAGCAAGCGAAGGAGAAGGTGTCGTGAATTCCACCCAGCTCGGCCTCCTGACCGGCCTCGTGCTCGGCCTGGCCGTCGCCTTCGGCGGGTTCGGGGCGTTCGCCGCCGTCGCCGTCCTCGGCGCGGCCGGGTTCCTGGCCGGCCGCGTGCTCGACGGCAAGCTCGACCTGTCCCGGCTGTCCGGGCGCGACCGGGGCTGAGCACCGTGACCGCCACCCTCGAACGCGGCACGCTCACCATCGCCGAACAGGCCGTGCAACGGCTGGCCGCCCACGCGGTGCTGGAAATCGACGAGGTCGGCGGCGCTTCCGGCCGGATCCTCGGCGTCAGCCTCGGCGCCGAAGACCCCGACCGTTCGGCCAAGGTCACCGCCCACGTCACCGGCGACGAGGTGACACTGGACGTGCGCCTCTCGATCACCTACCCGGCATCGGTGACCCGGACGACCGAGCGGGCTCGCGAGCACCTCGAGCGGCGCGTGGAGGAGCTGACCGGCCTCACCGTCACCCGCGTCGACATCACCGTCACCGCACTGCACACGACCGTGGCCAGGCCCCGGAGGGTCGAATGAAACGCCGTCCACGCCGCAGCGTCCCGGCCCTGCTGAGCGCGCTCGCGATGCTGGCCGCGTGCGTGCTGGTCGCCGTGAGTGCCATCCAGCGCATCCTCGGCGAACACCCCTGGATCAGCTACGACACCGTCGCCACCACCCTGCACGACCTGCGCTGGAACGACGTCGCAACGGCCGTCGCCGGAAGCGTTCTCGCGCTGGCCGGCTTGGTACTGCTGCTCGCCGCGATCCTGCCCGGGGCGGCCACGGTGCTGCCGCTGGCCGGGCGGTTCGACTCCGGCGTCGCCCGCGGTGGCTACCGCACGACCCTGCGCACCGCCGCGGCCGGCGTCGACGGCGTCTCCGCGGCCCGGGTGAAGCTCGGCCGACGGCGGGTCAAGGTCCGCGTCGACACCGGCCGCACCCGTCCCGACGGCCTCGCCGACGCCGTCCGCACGGCGGTCGCCGACCGGCTGGAGCGGATCGGGCCGGCCACCCGGCCCGCGGTGACGGTGCGGGTCCGCGCCCCGAGGAGGACGACATGACCGACCTCAACCGGCCGGCGCGGCTCAACCGCGTGGTACTGGCCCTGCTCGGGCTGCTCCTGCTGGCCGCCGGCGGATTCGCGGTGGCGACGCACTTCGGGCGCCTGCACGTCCTCGACCCGGCAGCCACGCTGGTGCCCGGCACGGCCGCGCCGCCGACGTGGGCCTGGTACGCCACCGCCGCGGTCGCGGTGCTGCTGGGGTTGCTGGCCCTGCGCTGGATCCTCGCCCAGCTGACCCGCCGGCCGCCGACCCGGACGTGGCGCTTCGACACCGACCCGGACCGCGGCCGCACCGAACTGGCCGCCGACACCGCCGTCGTCCCGTTCACCGAAGAACTGCGCGCCCACCCCGGCGTCCACCAGGCGCGCGCGACGCTCGCGGGAAGCCGCGAGGCCCCGACCCTCGCCCTGGTCATCACCCTGGCCCGCGACGGCGACCCGCAGGAGGTGCGCGAACACCTGGCGGCGGAGACCCTGCCCCGGCTGCACCAGGCGCTTGACCTGGAGGCTCTCCCGGTGAGCGTGGAGTTTCGCTTCGCCGCCACGACCGGGCGCAGCCTCGGCTGACGGACGTGGGTGCGGCCTGACGGGTCGAACGGAGCTGTCCATGAGCGAGGCGGTGGCCGGAGGGCTGGTTGTTCAACCGTCCGGCCACCCCGCGTCCCTTACCCGTCGATCAGCGCGCCAATCCTGTGCATCGCACACCCCATCGATCCGGGTGACAGAGGCCGCGCGTGCGCTCCCGGAACGATGCGGTATCGCTTGCCTGCGGGGACTTTCGGTCTTGGTCGACTACGCGTCGTGGAAGGGTGCCGGTTCGGCGGGAATCCGTTCGGGCATCAGGCAGAATTCGTTGCCCTCCGGATCTTCCAACACCACCCAGGCGCCGCTGCCGATGATGCTCGACCGCCGAGCGCCGAGACCGAGCAGCCGGACAAGTTCCTCATCCTGTCCGCGATCGGTGGGGCAGACGTCGAAATGCATGCGGTTCTTGGTTGTCTTCGGCTCGTCGACGCGGATGAACAGGATGTCCGGACTGATCGTCGCTCCTCGGATGGCCACGCCGGTCTCGTCGCGGGCAAGGACTCGGTAACCCAGTACCTCGCACCAAAAGGCGGCGATTGATTCCGGATCGGTGCAGTCGATGATGATGTCGCCCACCCGGCTCGCCATGGGAGGGGAGCGTATCGGGAGGGGCTGCGAAGACAAACCGAACTCTCTGCTGGTGTTCCAGATGGCGGCCCGCCCCGACATCTTCGCCGGCCGCTTCGCGCCGGTGCTCCAGGACGCGCCGATCAACAGCCCGATCGTGCTGACCCGCTCCCGGGCGGACCACGTCACCGGCTTCTGCCACCGGCTGGCCGAGGGAGTGCGTGGGTCGGACATCTGGCACCCCGAGTCGGTGCACCTGCTGCTGTCCCTCGTCCAGCTCGCTCGGTGAGCCGTCGACCTGCCGCAGTCCGGTGAGCTGACACTGCTTGGAGCCGGGGCGATTGGCCGGTGTTCGACCGCATCGCCAGGCACTGACCGCGCGGTGAAGGCACGGCCGTGGGAATCACCTGTCACGGCTGGAAGGGAGATACCGCCGGCGTTCTTCGGCGGTGAGTTCTCGGGTGACGTGCCGGTTTGCCTGAGCGAGGACTTCCGCGATGGGGCCACATGCGGGACACCGCCAGATGCGGATGGTGCCGTCGTCGTGTGAGGTGAGGTAGCGACCGTCGGCGAGGGAACCGACCGTCGATGCAGCGGCACGGAATCCGTTGAACACGAGTGGTTCGCTGGTTCCGGTCGTCTCCCAGAACCGGACGGTGGCGTCGATGCCGGCGGTGACCAGTTCGCGACCGTCTTGGCTGAAGGTCACACTCCGGACCGCGTCCTGGTGACGGCCGTGCAGTGCGACCGGGCCGGCGCTCTTGGTTGTGTCCGCGACGTTCCAGATGTGGACGGTGCCGTCATAGGACCCGATGGCGAGGTGGGTTCCGTCACGGCTGAAGGCCAGCGTCTGAACCCTGAAGTCGCCGCGGGGCAACGCGGTGAGACTGCCGCGGGCTTCGCGGTCCCACAGCAGAATGCCGCTGCCCACGGTGGCGAAGTGGCGCCCATCGGGACTCCACCACCCGGATTGAAACGGAAAGCTGGGTGCCGCGCCGACGAGAACCGATTCCGGAGCCAGTTGAGCTGATGAGCCTTCGGGTGTGTTCCAGACGTACGCGATGTACGCCCCGGTGATGCCGGTGAGCTGGTTGCCGTCCGCGTTGAAAGCCAACCGCACCAGCGGGTTTCCGAGGGACGGCTCCCTCAGCCGGGCCGGCGCAGCAGGTTCGCCGGTTTTCCAGATGGTGACGGTGCCGTCTTCGAAGGCGGCAGCGACCTGCCGGCCGGTCGGGTCGATGGCCACGTGGACCACTGGCTTGGTGTTGCCGATCAGCACGATCGGCGTGCGGCTGACCGAAAGATCCCACAGGCAGACCGTTCCGTCCTGACCCCCGCTGACCACCACGCGCCCGTCTTGGCTGGCCGCCACGCTGACGGAACGCCCGTGTTGGCCGCGCAGCACCGTCAGGTCGCCGACCTCGTCGGCGTCCCAGATCTTGACGTCGTCGCCTACGCTGAGGACGAACCTCCCGTCGGGGCTGAACGCGGCAGACCCGACAGCGCCACCGTGTCCCCGCAACACCAGCGGCTCGGCCACAAGATCGGCGTTCCAGACTTTCACCGCGCCGTCCTTGCCGGCGCTCACGATCGAGTGGCCGTCGGGGCTGTAGGCGACGTCGAGGGCGCCGCCCTCGTGCCGGCCGAGCACCACCGGGTCGGCCATCCGGGCCAGGTCCCACACCCGAACCGTGCCGTCGGCACCCGCCGAAGCCAGGTGGAGGCCGTCCGGGCCGAACGCCACCGCATCCACCGCGCCCTCGTGGCCCCGCAACACCACCGGCTTCCCGCCGTCGGCGAGGTTCCAGAGCCTGACTGTGCCGTCTTCTCCGCCGCTGGCCAGCCACTTTCCATCGTGGCTGAACGCCACGCCGAAGACCCGGCCGTCGTGGCCACCGAGCACGGTCGGCCGGTCGTCGCCGGCTTCGTTCCAGATGCGGACGGCCCCATCGCTGTTGCCGATGGCCACGCGTCGGCCATCCGCGCTGAGCGCGATCTCGCCCAGCCGAAACAGCGGGTCGATGTTCCTGCGCCGCACCACCGGCTGTGCTCCTCCGGCCAGGACCTGCCCCCAGTCCCACACCCACAAGCCCTCGGTACCGACCACCGCGATCCGACGGCCGTCCGAGCTGAACACCGGACTCGACATCAGCGATCCGTCAGCTCGTAGTGTCCGCGTCGTGGCCCCTACGCCGTGTTCGGTGTCCCAGGTCCGCACCTCGAGCGTGCCGTCGAAGTCATCGGTGACGACGTGCTTCCCGTCCGGGCTGAAAATCGCACCGGAAAAACCGTCCTTCTTCAGCGTGGTACGGACGTGCGAGCCGATGGTGGCCTGCCGGAGCAAGGCTTCGGTCTCCTCGGACGGCGCGGTGCGGTATGCCTCCCGAGCCAGGAGCAAGCCGAGCTCCGGATCGACCTGGAGTTGCGCGCGGGCGTCCGTGATCAGCTGACGGCCCACCGCCAGCGACCGCTGGTCGTCAGCTCTGACGGCCACCACGAGCGCGACCACCGCGAGCACGGTCACGACGATGGCCGAGCTCAACCCGCCGACGGTGAACCGGATCCGGCGCCGCTGAGCCCGGCGTTCCCGCGCCGCGGCATCGCGGCCGGCGGTCAGGAATGCGAGCTCGAGCTCGTTGAGCCCGCCGGTCGGGCGCCCTTCCCAGGTATCGAGTCGTGCTCCGCGGTACAGCAGACCGGCGTCCCGTCCGTGGCTGTCCCACTCGGCGGCGGCTTCGGTGAGCCGCCGGTGGATCCGGTGCCCGTCGCGGTCTTCGGCCAGCCAGGTGCGCAGGCGAGGCCAGTGGCGGATCAGGGCTTCGTGCGCGATCTCCACGCTGTTGTCCCCGAGCGTGACCAACCGGGCCCGGGCCAGCGTGTCCAGCACCACGACGGTGTCGACGTCGAGTTCGCTCATGGTGATCCGGCGTTTGGTGTCTTCGGTGCCTTCGCCGAGCGCGGTGAGGCGCAGGAAGATCTGCCGGGCGATGTGCTGTTGGGCGGGGCCGAGAGCCTGGTAGGTCTGTTCGGCGGTGCGGGCCAGTGCGTGCTCGATACCGCCGACCGCCTCGTAGCCGGCGAGAGTCATGAGCTTGCCTTGCCGGCGCAGCCACGTCTGCAGCAGGGCGTGCGAAACCAGCGGAAGCATCCCGGCTTGGTGGGTGGCGTCCCCGACCAGCCGCGCCACCAGGGCCGTTTCCAGCCGGTACCCGGCCTGCTCGGCCGGACTGACGATGGCCTGACGCAGCTCGTCGACGCTCATCGGGCCGACCAGTACCTGCGCGTCGTACAGCGCCGACACCAGCCGGTGGTGGCGCCCGCAGTGTTCGAGGAAGTCCGCCCGGACACCGAGTACCACCCTGGTCCGGCCGGCCGGGTCGGTCGCGGCGGTCACCAGCGCGTCGATGAACCGTGCCCGCTGCGACTCGTCACCGCAGAGGGTGAAGAGCTCCTCGAACTGGTCGACGATCAGCACGACATCGGTCTCGGCTCCGGTGTCGGCGACAGTTTGGCGGATACGCAGATGGAGGTTGCGCGGGTCTTCGGCGAACTCGTCCCGCAGTGTCCCCGGGGCTTCGCCGAGGAACTGCGCCAAGTGAACCGCGCATTCCTCGAGCGGTCGTTCTCCGGGTGTGAACACCACGACCGGAGCGTCGTCCTGGTCCCGCTCTCCGGCCAGGTGCGCGGCCAGTCCCGCACGAAGCACCGAGGACTTACCGCAGCCGGACGCTCCGAAAATTCCGAGGAACCGGTGCCGGTGCACCCGGTTCACCAGGTCGGCGACCAGTGCACCCCGGCCGAAGAACCGGTCGGCGTCGTCCCGTTCGAACGCGGCCAGGCCCGGATACGGCGCCTGAGCCTGATCATTCGTGCCGGCCGGTTCAGCGTTCTCCGCGGCCGATTCGGCCGCGATCGCCCGCCACCGCGTCGCCCACTCGGCGGTATCGCCGCCGCAGGCAGCGACGTAGGCCATCGTCACCGACAGGGTGGGCAGTTTGCGGCCGCCGGCCGCCTCCGACAGCGCCGCCGCGGAATAGTGCGCCCGGGCACCGAGCTCCCGATACGGCGGGCGCCCCGCCTTCTCCCGCAACAACCGCAGGTCACGGGCGAACCGCAGCACCGCGGCGTCCCCGCCCTCCAGCGGTCGCTCGCCACGCGGCACCCCCCACCACCTCCCACGCCATTGTTCAGCGACCGTTGTACAGAGTCCAGCACCGGACACTGAACAACCCACACGACGTACACAGGCATGGCAACGGCTTGCTCGGGTGCCCGAATTGCCGATTCAGCACCGACTCGGCAAGCCGTGGTGCCGGGGGAGCGGGGGAGGGGAAGTGCCGGTGATCGACACGTCAGCCGATCACCGGCACTTCCGACACCCCGGCCGGTTGATCGAAGCCGTCCTCTTCCCACGACGCCTCCGCCCGGCTCGGCGGCCGTGGACCCGGGTATGTTTTCGATCATCGATTCCGAACCCGGGAGGAACCGTGGCCAAGGGCTACTGGGTCAGCGTCTACCCTGCGATCGCCGACCCCGAGGGGCTTGCTGCCTACAACGAACTGGCCCGCCCGGCCGTCCAGGCCGCCGGCGGGCGGGTGCTCGCCCGCGGTGGCAGCCGGGTCGTCGCCCACGAAGCCGGGATCGCCGAGCGCGTTGTGCTGATCGAGTTCGACAGCTTCGAACAGGCAGTCGCCGCTCGCGCGAGCGCGGCCTACCAAGCGGCGCTGGCCGCGCTCCCCGATGGCTTCGAGCGTGACTTCCGCATCGTCGAAGGGGTCGGCTGACGACCGGAGCGGCACCAGGCTGGTAACTGAGACGTAACTCACCACTGTCCTACCGGAAATGAAGCGGTCGACAATCGACAGCCATGACCGCGCGGATAGGACCGGTACCGGCAGATCCCTACCCCTGGCCCTACGACACAGTGGTGCCGATCGACCGGGTCGCTCTGCTGTGCATCGACTGGCAGACCGACTTCTGCGGACCCGGTGGCTACGTCGAGCGGATGGGCTACGACCTCGAACTCACCCGGGCCGGCCTGCCCGGAACGCAGAAACTCCTTGCCCACGCCCGAGATGTGGGCATGTTGGTGATTCACACCCGGGAAGGTCACCTGGCGGACCTGACCGACCTGCCGCCCAACAAGCGTTGGCGTTCGGCCCGGATCGGCGCGGAGATCGGCAGTGCGGGGCCGGCCGGGCGCATCCTGGTCCGCGGCGAACCGGGCTGGGAGATCGTCGACGAGGTCTCGCCGGCGCCCGGTGAGGTCGTGATCGACAAGCCGGGCAAGGGCGCGTTCTACGCCACCAACCTGGATTTGGTGTTGCGCGCCAACGCGATCAGCCACCTGATCCTGACCGGCATCACGACCGACGTGTGTGTGCACACCACGATGCGCGAGGCCAACGACCGCGGTCTCGAATGTCTGATCCTGTCCGACTGCACCGGCGCGACCGATCCGGGCAACCACGCGGCCGCGCTGAAGATGGTGACCATGCAGGGCGGCGTGTTCGGGGCCGTCGCCACTTCCGACGCCGTGATCGGAGCGACCACGACCGACGATTGATCGAAACGAAAGGGCCCGACAGCCGATGACCACTCCTCTCCCGGTCGACGCCGACCCCACATCGTTCCTGTTCGAGCCAACCACAACCGCGCTCCTGGTGATCGACATGCAGCGGGATTTCGTGGAACCCGGCGGGTTCGGCGAAACGCTCGGCAACGACGTCAGCCAGTTGCGCGGGGTCATCGCTCCGCTCCAGCGAACCCTCGCCGCGACGCGGGCCGCCGGCGTGATGGTGATCCACACCCGCGAGGGCCATCTGCCGGACCTGTCCGACTGCCCGCCGGCCAAGCTCGAGCGTGGTCGCCCGTCGATGCGCATCGGCGATCTCGGCCCCAAGGGCCGCATCCTCATCCGCGGTGAACACGGCCACGGCATCATCGACGAACTCGCGCCCGTCGACGGCGAACTGGTGATCGACAAGCCGGGCAAGGGCGCGTTCTACAACACCGGACTCGGTGCGGTGCTGTCCGCGGCGGGCATCACCTCCCTGGTGGTGACCGGCGTGACGACCGAGGTCTGCGTGCACACCACCGTCCGTGAGGCGAACGACCGCGGCTACGAATGCCTGGTGCTGTCGGACTGCGTGGGTTCGTACTTCCCCGAGTTCCAGGACGCCGGTCTGGCCATGATCTCCGCACAGGGCGGCATCTTCGGCTGGGTCGCTCCGTCGTCCGCCTACCTCGCCGCGCTTTCCGTTCTCGCCACCCCGGCCCGTTGAGATCCGCGGAAAGGTTCCGATCATGTCCATCTTCACGCGCACCCGCAGCCGCTCCGATTCCGATGTCGAACTGCCGCTGTGGGTCAGCGGTGACCTCAACGCGTTCTTCGGGCTGGGCTTCAACGTCCTGGTGAACGTCCTCGTGCTCTCGGGCTTGTGCCTGGGCGTCGCGAAGATCTCCTCGGGCGACGTGTACGGGGTGATCCTGCCGGCCCTGGGCATCCAGCTGCTGATCGGCAACGTCTACTACGCCTGGCTCGGCCGACGCCTGGCCCACAAGGAGAACCGCACCGACGTCACCGCCATGCCCTACGGGCCCAGCGTGCCGCACATGTTCATCGTGACGTTCGTGATCATGCTGCCGGTGTACCTGCGCACCAACGACCCGATCAAGGCGTGGCAGGCGGGCCTCGCGTGGTCGTTCATCATCGGGCTGATCGTGCTGGCCGGCGCGTTCGTCGGCCCCTACATCCGGAGGTTCACGCCGCAGGCGGCGATGCTGGGTACGCTCGCCGGCATCTCCATCGCCTTCATCTCGATGCGCCCGGCCGGCCAGATGTGGGCGGCGGCGTGGATCGCGCTGCCGGTGTTCGCGTTGCTGCTCATCGGTTTCTTCGCCGGGGTGAAGCTGCCGTTCGGCATCCCGATCGGCCTGGCCGCGCTGGTGGTGGGCACCGCCATCGGCTGGGTCGGCGGCTACATGCACCCCGCGGACGTGTCCGCGGCGGCTCACGACATCGTGACCGGCCTGCCGTCGTTCCGGTTCGACCTGCTGGGGCACGGCCTGTCCGAGATCGGCCCGCTGCTGGCCACCGCCATCCCGTTGGGCATCTACAACTTCACCGAGGGCATGACCAATGTGGAGAGTGCCGCGGCCGCGGGCGACCACTTCAACCTGCGCAGCGTCCTGCTGGCCGACGGCATCGGCGCGATCGTCGGTTCGGCGCTCGGCTCGCCGTTCCCGCCCGCTGTCTACATCGGACACCCGGGGTGGAAGGAGGTCGGCGGCCGCACGGCGTACTCGATGCTGACCGGCGTCGTCATCGCGCTCATGTGCTTCGGCGGCCTGTTCGGTCTGCTCAGCGCGCTGCTGCCGGTGCCGGCGATCGTGCCGATCCTGCTGTACATCGGCCTGCTGATCGGCGCGCAGGCGTTCCGGGTCGTCCCGCGGCCGCACGCGGTGGCGGTGGTCATGGCCATCATCCCCAACGTCGCGGCCTGGGCGACCGGCCAGATGGACAACGTGCTGTCGGCGGCGGGCACCAGCGCGGCCAAGGTCGGTGAGCCCGCTCTGGAGAGCGCGGGCGTGGTCTACCAGGGCCTGCACCTGCTCGGCGACGGCGCCATCCTGGCCGGGCTGGTCCTCGGCGCGATCACCGCGTTCCTCATCGACAAGCAGTTCTGGTGGGCCGCCGGGTACGCGGCGGCCGGCGCGGTGCTGTCGTTCGTCGGGTTGATCCACGCCGAGCAGGTCGGCTGGAACGCGGGTGGCGGTCAGGTCGCGTTGGGCTACCTGTTCTTCGCCGTGGTGTGTGCCGTGTTCGCCTTGTTCCACCGCGATGCGGCGTTCGACGCCGAGCTGCCACCGGCCGCCACGGAGATGATCGACGCGAAGCCCGCGGCATCCGCCTCATGACCACCCATGACCGGGTCGTCGGCAACGGGACCACCGGCCCCGTTGTCGACGACCCAGCCGTGCGCGCCGAGGTGTCGGCGGCCTTCGCGCGCTACGAAGCTGCGCTGCTGGCCGGCGACCACGCGGTGCTGGACGAGTCGTTCTGGGCCAGCCCGGCCACCGTCCGGTTCGGCATCGCCGACCACCAGCAGGGCATCGACGAACTGCGCGCGTGGCGCGCCACCCAGGGACCACTCGACGGCCGCGATATCCACAACACGCGGATCACCACTTTCGGCACCGACACCGCCGTGGTGACCACCTTGTTCCGCTACCCCGGCCGGCCGGTCGTGGGCCGGCAGAGCCAAACGTGGGTGCGCATGCCCGCCGGCTGGCGAATCGTCAGCGCACACGTCTCGGAGATCAGCACCGGGATCGACTAGTGGATGACAAACACTGTACGAATTCGGGGGAAAATTCTCCCGACGCGCGGATATCCGTTTTGCGAACTCAGAGGCGTTCGGTGAGATAGGCCTGGCAAATCGGGGCCACGAAAGCCACCAGGTCGTCCACGCCCATCGACGCCAGGGGTTCGACCTCCAATATGAGGCGCAGGTAGAGGATGCCGATCAACTGGACACCGAGCAGGGCGGCGCGCAGTTCGGGCTTGCCGTGGCCGAGTTTGGTGGTGATGGGTCTCATCACCTCGCCGCCGATGAACTCGCACAGTGCGGCGTCCGCCCCTTCGAAGGCGCGGGCCGAGCGGAACAGGCCTGCTACCTGCGGCTTGATTTCCGGCGACTCCCAGTGGGCGAGGAACGCGCGCGTCAGCCGCTCGCCGGCCTGGTCCGGGTCGCCCTCGCAGACCGTGGCCATCAGGTCGGGCACCACGAACGCGTCCTGCACGGCCGCGAAGAACAGGCCTTCCTTGGACAGGAAGAAGTGGTGGATCAGCGCGGAGTCGACGTCCGCCGCGTGGGCGATTCCGCGCATCGTCGTCCCGTCGAAGCCGCGTTCGCTGAACAGCCCGCGGGCCGTCTCCAGGATGACGCCGTGGGAGTTGGTGGGACCGGCGCGGCGCCCGCTGTGCTTCTTCGGGGGCGACTGCCTCGAATTCCGGCCGGTCGCCTTCTCGCCGAACGATTCCACCAAAAAGCCTTTCTGGGACAACATTGGTCACCTACCGAGTCACACTCGACGTGCCCGGAAATCCGCGGACCCGATCGCTTTCGGAAGAAAGCAGGTCCGCGATAGTGCACTGATGATAGCGAACCGAAGCGTTCACTGCACGCACAGCGACCGCGCCGACGAGACCGGGCTCGTCGGGCAGATCACGCAGGGTCCAGTCCGAAAGCGCTCCCGCCGCACCCGGAAGACCGTGGATCCGGACCGCGCAGTCCCCGTCGGTGGCCGCGTCCAGGCGGGTCGCGACGCTCCGCACGTCGCCGGCGAGGCCGAGGCCCAGCGCCTTGAGCACCGCTTCCTTGCGCGTCCAGGCCCGGGTCAGCAACCGGGCCCGGAGTTCGGGGGCGGCCGCACACCACTGGGTGAACTCCGATTCGGGCAGGCAGTAGCGGGCCAGCCGCTGCTCCTCCGGCTCGCTCAGGGGATCGAGGGTTTCGATGTCCACGCCGACGGCCCCGTGCCTGCTGAACGCGATCACCGCCGACGGGCCCGCGTGCGCGAGGCTGAGCTCGAAACCCGCGGCGGGTGCCGCGGGGGCGAGCCGGCCGTCGGCGGTCCGGACCAACGTCCGGGACGGCGGTTCCCCGCCGAGCGCCGCCGACGCCAGGATGCGCACCGCCGCGTGCGCGCACGTCCGGCGACGCCGTTGCGCCGGAACGAGCAGGCTCAGCCGGGCACGCTCCTCGTCAGGCAGGAAGGCCAGAGAGCGGACCGAAGCCTCTTCGTCGTCGACGACGACGGACCAGACCTCGACGACCGCCGCGGACCCGGGGTGCGGCGGACGGGACAGTGCGTCACGTCCATTGACCACGCCCGCCATCGTACCTACACTTCCTCACATGATGAATTCCGGGCTAGCGGCGCTCCTCGCTCGTCCGGGCCGCCGCGGCGCTGTCCACGTCGTCCTTCGCCGCGGGCAGCGGTCCGGTCAGGTAGTGCTGCAGGCTGCGCCCGACGATCCGCACGAGCTCCGGGCTCTCGGTCCGGGAGAGCGTGGGCTCGCCGAGCACGTGCCTGCTGAAGCCCAGCGTCATCATGTGGGAGGCCGCCAGCGCCGCGCGCAACTGCGGGCGGTCGGGGCTGACCTCGTCGGCGATGGTGCCGAAGAACGGCTTGACGAACGCTTCCCTCGTCAGCTCGGCGATCTCCGGGCTGTTGAGCGAGGAAACCAGGCGGACCAGCGATTTCCGGGACGCCGGGTCCTCCCAGAACCCGAGCATGAACCGCACGATCCGCCTGCCGATCCCGCTCGCCGCGCCGCGCAGGATCTCCTTGGCGAACTGGGCCGGGTCGACCCGGATCTGGACGGACTCCAGGAGCAGCTCGTCCTTCGAGTTGAAGTAGTGGCGCACCAGGCTGGGGTCGACCCCGCCGCGGCGGGCGACGCCCCGGAGGCTGGTGCCGTAGTAGCCGTGCTCCAGGAGCTCCTGGTGGGCCGCCACGATGAGCGCTCTGCGGGTCGGCTGCATCGGCTGGTCCCAGAACTCGTCGCTGTCCATCTTCCGCCTCCGGTCACCGGCATACCTGCACGCATTATTCCCCACGCGGTGAGAGTCCACACCACCGCATAACTCACCTCGCCCGGCGCCGGGGGGCCGGTTTCGGTCGAGCGGGAAGGAACTACCGATGAGCGACGAGCTGGCGAACGCGGACGCGTTGTCCTACGAGGAATTCCGGGCCGTCATGGGGTCCTTCGCGAGCGGGGTGAGCGTGGTGACCACGATCGGCGAGGACGGCACGCCGTACGGGCTGACCTGCTCCGCGGTGTGCTCGGTGTCGGCCGGACCGCCGCTGCTGTTGTGCTGCGTGCGCACACCGAGCCGCACGCTCGACACCCTGTGCCGGCGCGGCCGGTTCGCCGTGAACTTCCTCGACTCCCAGGCCCGCGAACTGTCCGACCTGTTCGCCGGGCGCATCGCGGACAAGTTCGCACTGGCCGACTGGGCGCCCGGGCCGGTGCTCGGCCTGCCGATCCTCGACCGCACGGTCGCGCACGCCGAGTGCGAGGTGCACGAGGTCGTCGACGCCGGCGACCACGTCGTCGTCCTCGGCCGGCTGTGCAGTGGCCGGGCCGACGCCGGGCGCTTCCCGCTCGGGTACTGGCGGGGCGGCTACGTGCGGATGTTCCGGATGACCGCGTCCGCTCGGCCCTGAGTCGGGCGGGGTTCGCTGGGGGCGCGCTGCACTCACGCGCGCCCCCGAGCGCTGCTCGGGAAAGTCGAGACCGCTCTTCCTGGGGGTGGCAAGCCGTCGTCGACTGCAGGCTCGGGGGCGGCTTCGAGGGGCGGTCCGGCGAAATTTAATTCACCAGACGTGGGATGTAGCGCGTCCTCGAACTCATCAAATACGGGATGAGACGTGAGTCGGGTGCGTCCACTTGGTCGAAGAGTGGCGCACCCTGGCGGGTGGCTAGGCGATGGCGCGGCCGGCGTAGGCGACGAGCCGCTCGGTCGGGCTGGCGTCCGGGCCGGCCGGCTGCTCGGGGCCGTAGGGCAGCTTGTCGCGGTTTTCGGCCAGCATGCGCCGGAGCATTCCGAAACTGGTTTCGACAATGGCTTCGGGCAGTTCGAGACGCTGCCCGGTGGCGTGCGCCAGGTCCCAGCCGTGCACGCTCAGCTCGACGACGCGGATGGTCATCAGCTGCGCGCCGGCGCGCTCGCCCATGGGCGTGGTGTAGGTCTTCTCCAGTGCCCCCTCGGCGGACGCGGCTTCCAGCAAAGCCTTGGCGGAGGCCGAAATCGCCGCGACCGGGTCGTCATCGGGCACAGCGGGCGGTTCGGCGCCGGTGAACAGGCGGGTGAACATGAGGTCGCCCTTGACGACGTGTCCGATCAGTTCCTGGACCGACCACTCCGGGCAGGAGGGGGCCGGCGCCGCGAACCGGTCCGGCGACACGCCGGCGACCAGGTTGCCGAAATAGTCGTTGGCGATCTGGAATTTCTCCAGGATTTCGACTGTCATGCGTCAGGTATAGCACCCGATCGCTAGCCGCGCAACGACCTCTCCGGCGCCGAACCGGTTGCCATCCGACCTCCGCAAACCCGTTGACAGCACCTCGTGGCCGCGTAGCATTCCCCACATGGCGAAATCATCGCTTGTAGGATGCCCCGGTCGGCAGCGCGCGCCGAAGGCCGAGGCTGTGTCCCCGTGGCGCGGTTGTGAGGAGACCTAGCATGTCCGTGGAACCCCAGTCGCGGCCGACGGCTTCCGCCGCAGCGAGCGGCTGCCCCGTGCACCTGGACGCCGCCTTCGGCAACGAGCCGTACCCGATCTACCGAGAGCTGCAGGACGCCGGATCGGTCCAGCCGGTGGTGCTCCCCGACGGTTCGGAAGCGGTCATCGTGACGCGCTTCGAAGACGTCCGGCAGTGCTACTTCGACCACAAGCGCCTGTCCAGCAACCTGGAGGACGCGCCCAAACCGCAGGGCGCCGACTCGATGGCCGCCCCGCCGGTCGGCGGTCTCGTGCTGCGCCGCGACGAGGTGTCGGGGCACATGATGATCAACCAGGACCCGCCGATCCACACCCGGCTGCGCAAGCTGCTGGTGCAGGCGTTCTCGGCCAAGCGGGTCAAGATGATGGAGCCGAGCGTCCTGCGGATCGCGAACGAGCTGATCGACAAGTTCCGCGACGGCGACCAGGTGGACCTGGTCAGCGAATTCGGCAAGCCGCTGCCGGTGCGGGCGCAGTCCGTGCTGCTCGGCGTCTCGCCGGAGCGCCAGGAGCAGCTGATCTTCGACATGGACGAGCTGACCGGCGGCAAGAGCGTCGAGACCTCGCAGGCTGCCCTCGACCGCATGAAAGTACTGCTGTCCGAGGAGATCGACCGCAAGCGGGCCGAGCCGGCCGAGGACCTGCTGACCTCACTGGTCAAGGCGGCCGAGGAGGACAAGCGCTGCGAGGAGATCGAACTGCTCGCGGCGGCGATCCACGTGATGACGGCCGGGTACTTCGGCGTCCAGGGCATGATCGGCAACTGCATGTACTGGCTGCTCAAGTCTCCGGAGACGGTGGCGGAACTGCTCGCCAAGCCGGAGCTGCGGACCACGGTGATGGACGAGATCTTCCGGCTCGACGGCCCCCAGCAGCCCGGCTCGGTCCGGTACGCCGTCGAGGACGTCGAAGTCGGGGACGCGGTGATCCCGCAGGGCTCGATGGTGATCCTCTCGCTCGGCGCGGCGAGCCGGGACCCGCGGAAGTTCCCGAACCCCGACGCGGTCGACATCCACCGCGAGAACGCCGCCGACAGCATCGCCATGGGGGCCGGCGTCCACTACTGCCTCGCTTCCCGGATGGCGAACATGGAGGTCGGCCTGGCCTGCCTGACGATGTTCCAGACCTTCCCCAAGCTGCGCCTCGCGGTGCCGGACGAGGAGCTCACCTGGGAGCTGCGCATCCCGATGCGCTCGCTCGACCACCTGCCCGTCCTGCTGCGCTGAGTCAGCGGGGAGCGCAGCCGTCCGTCCGTCTCATCCTGGGGGTTCACCGTTCATGGCAGGGGAAAGTGCTGGTCCTTCGGCGCCGCCGGAGACTTCGGTCGACACCCGGAGTCTGCTCGTGGAGGCGCTGCGCCGCATCGGCGAGTTGAACGCGGCAGCCGAACGCCGGGTCGCGGAACCGGTCGCGATCATCGGCCTCGGCTGCCGGCTGCCCGGTGGGGTCGCCGACCCCGCCGGCTACTGGCGGCTGCTGCGCGACGGCGTGGACGCCACCGGCGAGTTCCCCGCCGCCCGTGGCGGGGCCGCGGCGTACTACGACCCGGATCCCGAGGCGCCGGGCAAGGCCTACGTGACCCGGGGCGGTTTCCTCGACGAGGTCGACCGCTTCGAGCCCGGGGTCTTCGGGATCTCACCGCGCGAGGCGGTGGGCATGGACCCGCAGCAGCGGATGACCCTGCAGGTGGTCTGGGAAGCGCTCGAGCGGGCGGGGTACGCGCCCGACCGGCTCGAGGGCAGCAGCACGGGCGTGTTCGTCGGCGTCTCGACGACCGACTACGTGCGGGCCCGCCAGGAGATCGGCGACATCCGTGACACCGACGGCTACCAGCTGATCGGCGAGCCCGCGTTCATCGCCGGGCGGGTGTCCTACACCTTCGGGCTGATGGGACCGAGCAAGGTCGTGGACACCACCTGTTCTTCTTCGCTGGTGGCGTTGCACGACGCCTGCGAGTCGCTGCGGCGCGGCGAGTGCGACCTGGCACTGGCCGGCGGGGTGAACCTGATGCTGACCCCGTACAGCTTCGTCCTGCTGAGCAAGTTCCGGGCCCTCGCGCCCGACGGGCGTTGCAAGACCTTCTCCGCCGCGGCCGACGGCTACGCCCGCGGCGAAGGGGTCGGGATGGTCGTGCTCAAGCGGCTCTCGGAGGCGGTGAGCGCGGGCGATCGCGTGCTCGCCGTCATCCGGGGCAGCGCCGTGAACCACGACGGGCGCTCCAGCGGGATCTCGGTGCCGAGCCCGGCGGCGCAGCAGGCGGTGATCCGGGCCGCGCTCGCCCAGGCGCGGCTCGAGCCGGCGGAGATCGACTACGTCGAGGCGCACGGCACCGGAACGGCGCTGGGCGACCCGATCGAACTGCGGGCCCTGCAGGACACCGTCGGCCGGCACCACGCCGGCGGAACGCCCCTGCTGGTCGGCTCGGTCAAGACCAACATCGGCCACCTCGAGGCCGCGGCCGGGGTGGCGGGCCTGCTCAAGCTGGTGCTCGCACTGGAGCACGGCGAGATCCCGCCGCACCTGCACCTCACCGAACCGAACCCGAACGTGGACTGGAACGCCTTGGACATCGAGGTCGTCACCGGAACACGCTCCTGGCCCGGTGATCCGGCGGCCAGGCTGGGCGCGATCAGCAGCTTCGGGGCGTCCGGCACCAACGCGCACGCCATCGTCGGCGCGGCGCCCGAAAGCCCCGCGCCGATCGTCACCCGCGCTCGCGAGGTCGAGGTCTGCACCCTTTCCGCGCGCAGCGAGACGGCTCTGCGCGCTCTCGCCCGCAAGCACGCGGCCGCCCTGCGCGAGCCGTCCGCGCCGGCGTTGGCCGACGTCTGCTTCACCACGCACGTCGGCCGTTCCCGGATGGGCTGGGGCGTGGCCCTCGCCGCGTCCGGCACGGCCGAGCTCGCCGACGGGCTCGAGGCCTTCGCGGCCGACCGGCGCGAGAGCCGGGCGGTCACCACGCGCCTGGCCACGCACCGCCACCGCAAGCTCGCCTGGCTGTTCACCGGTCAGGGGTCGCAGTACCCGAGGATGGGGGAGTCGCTGCGCGGGGAGCCGGCTTACGACGAGGCGATGCGAGAGGTCGCCGGGTACGTGGACCCGCTGCTCGGCCGATCGCTCGAGCAGCTGCTGGCGCAGGCCGCGGCGGACCCGGCCGACCCGCTCGACCCGTCATCCCCGTTGCACCGCACCGGGTACGCGCAGCCTGCGCTGTTCGCGGTGGAGTACGCGCTCGCCCGGCTCTGGCTGTCCTGGGGCGTCGAGCCGAGTGCCGTGCTCGGGCACAGCATCGGCGAGATCGTGGCCGCCACGGTCGCCGGGGTGCTGGAACTGCCCGATGCCTGCCGGCTGGTGGTCGCCCGCGGCGCGGTCATGCAGGCGCTGCCCGCGGGCGGCGTGATGGCGACGGTCGTGTGCGACGAGGCCACCGCGCTCGAGGCGATCGCGCCGTTCGCGGGCACCGTTTCCGTCGCCGCGGTCAACGGCCCGGCGGACACGGTCGTCTCCGGCCCGGCGGACCACGTCGATGCGGTCACGGCCGGATTGGCGCTGCGCGGGATCAAGCACCGGCTGCTGACCGTCTCGCACGCCTTCCACTCGCCGCTGATGGACCCGGCGCTGACCGAACTGCTCGAGACGGCCAAGTCGATCACCTACCACCCCGCGCGGATCCCGCTGATCTCCAACGAGACCGGTCAAACCGTGCGGGACGGCGAAATCGACGCCGAGTACTGGGTGCGCCACGCCCGCGGCGCGGTCCGGTTCGCCGACGGTGTCCGGACCCTGCACGACGCCGCGTTCCGGACATTCCTCGAGATCGGCCCGCAGCCGGTGCTCTCCGGCCTGGCGGCCCGGGGCCTGGACGACCCCTCCTGCGAGTTCGTCTCGAGCCTGCGGCGCGGCACCGACGACCGCCGGTCACTGGCGCTCGCGGCCGGCGCGCTGCACCTGCGCGGTGCCGCGGTCGACTGGGACGCCTACCACGCGGGAACCGGCGCGCGCCGGGTACCGCTGCCCACCTACGCGTGGGAGGGCGACACGTACTGGTTCCCCGAAGCCGCCACCCCGCGGGCCGAGCTGCCCGGGGAGGCGGTCCCGGGTGTCGGGCACCGGCTGCGGTCGGCCCAGCCGGGGTACCAGCTCGCGATGGACACTCCGTGGTGGGTGCCGTCCGCGGAGGCCGGTGGACCGGAGTGCGTGTCCGCCGGCTCGCTGATCGAGCGCGCTCTGACCGCGGCGGGCGCGGCGATCGGCGGCGTGTGGGCCGCGGCCTCGGAGGTGACCGTCGCCGAGCCGCTCCGGCCCGACGCCGACCGCACCGTCCAGCTGATCTTCACCGACGCCGGGCCCGCGTCGGCCGGGTTCGAAGTGCGCAGCACTTCGCGGGCCGAGGAAGCCTCCGCCGCGCCGTGGCGCCTCCACCTGAGTGGCACGCTGCGCCGACGGCCGGCCGCGGGCGTGGACCGGTGGGCGGGCTCGCCCACCGAGTACGCGGGAAAGCCGTGTGACGAGCTGCCGCCGGGCCTGCGCGGGCTGCCCGCCGGAACGGTGATCGGCGCCGAGGCCGGTGTGGACGGCGTGTCGGCCGAACTGCGCGGCGGGCTCGATCTCGCCACCGTGCTGACCGCCGCCGCCAGTGCGATCCGCTGGGCCGCGGGGGAGGAGGAAGGGCGGGAACATCCCGGCCGGCTCGCGGTCGTCGGGGAAGCGACGTGCGCCGCGCCCGAGGCCGTCCGCTTCGTGTACGCGGACGCGCAGCCCTCCGCGTCCGGCTCCGCGCTCGGCCGCGCCGTCCTGCTCGACGCGGAGCACCAGTGGCTCGGCGCGGTGGACGGCGTCGAGATCACGCCGGCTCCGGCCGGTCCCGAGGCCGAGCCCTGGCGGGATCCGGACGAGCTGCTCTACCGGATGGTGTGGGAGCCCGCCGACCCCGAAGCCGCCCCACTGCCGGAAGCGCTGCGAGACACCGACGTGCTGATGATCGCCGACGCTCCGGGCGTGGCCGAGGGTCTGGCCGGCGCGCTGACCGAGGCAGGTGCCGTCCCCACCGTCGTCGCACCGCCCGCGGCGGAACCGGGCGATGCTCCCGGGATTCCGCTCTACCGCGACGAACTGCGCGCGCTGCTTTCGGCGTGGCGGCGTGGCGCGCGGGACGGATCGGACGCACCGCGCCCGGCCAGGATCGTCCTGCTGACCGGAATCGACGCCCCCTCACTGGAAACCGCCGACGCCGAGGCGCTCATCGCCTTCCGCGACCGGACCGAACTGCTTGCGCTGGGCCTGGTCCAGGCGCTGCACGCGGATCCCGCCTTCGACGGGGTCCGGCTCACCCTCGTCACCCGGGGCGCCGTGGCCGCGGGCGAACAGCGGACGCACGCGGCGGCCGCCACGCCGCTGTGGGGGATCGGCCGCGTGATCGCCCTCGAACACCCCCGGCACTGGGGCGGCGCCATCGACCTCGACCCCGACCGTGCGGACCACGACGACGTCGCCGCCGAGCTGGCCGGAGCGCTGGCCCGGACCGACGAGGAGGACCAGCAGGCGCTGCGCGGGAACGAGCGCCTGGCCGCCCGGATCGTCGCCGCCCACACCCCGCACGAGCACCTGCGCCGGGAAGTCGCGGTCCGCCACCGCGGCAGCTACCTCCTCACCGGGGCGTTCGGCGGCATCGGCCGCGAACTGGCCCGCTGGTTCGCGCTGCGCGGTGCGGGCCGGCTCGTCCTGCTCGGGCGCACCGAGCTGCCAGCGCGCAGCGAGTGGGACGACCCGGCCCTGCCCGAGCCCGTCCAGCGGCGCGTGCAGGCGGTGCGGGAACTCGAGGCGACCGGGGCCGAGGTCGAGGTCGCCTGCGTCGACGTGACCGACGGCCCGGCGGTGGCCGCGCTGGTGGCCCGGCTCGCGGCGGACCCGGACCGCCCGCTGGCCGGCGTGGTCCACGCCGCCGGCGTCTCCGGACCGCAGTTCGTCCGCGAGGTCGAGCGCGCCGAGTACCACAAGGTGTGGAGCCCCAAGGTGCTCGGCGGCCTGGTGCTGCACCGGGCGACCGAAGGAGTGCCACTCGACTTCTTCCTCGGCTTCTCCTCGATCGCCGCGACCTGGGGCTCGCAGCACCTGGCCAGCTACGCCGCGGCCAACTCCTTCCTGGACGGGCTCGCTTTCCACCGCGCGGCTCGCGGCGAGGCCGCGCTGAGCGTCGCCTGGTCGTCGTGGGAGCTCGAGTCCGCGCTCTTCGACAGCGAGATCGCCGCGTTCCTCGCGGCGACCGGCCTGCGGCCGCTCTCCAGTCCGCAGTCGCTCGCGCTGCTCGGCTCGCTGCTGGCCGGCGACGAACCACACGGGATCGTGTGCTCCGCCGACTGGCCGGTCTACGCCGCGACCCTGCAGGCCCGCGCCGAGCGTCCGGTGCTGCGCCGGATCGAGGCGACCGCCGTCCGGCCGGATCCCGGCGCCCCCGCCGTGGTCCGCGACGCCGTGCTCGCCGCCGACCCGGCGGACCGCCGGGCCCTGGTCGACGGCTACCTGCGTGAGCAGCTGGCCCAGCTGCTCCGGCTGCCGGTGGCCGACCTGGCCGGGGAGTTCCACCTGCTCGACTTCGGCTTGGACTCGCTGATGGTGATGGAGCTGATCAGCCGGTGCCGCAAGGACTTCGGCCTGGAGATCGCCAGTCCCGAGTTCTTCGCGACCGACGCCAACCTCTGGGCCGAGTTCCTGCTCGCCCGGGTCGATGCCAGCCGCATCGGTCCGGAATCCGTCCTTGCCGCACACGACACTGCGGCCGGAGAAAGCTGGTGAAGCAGTTGAGTAAAGCGGAGCGCACAACGGATTCCGGTCAACGCTACGAAGTGGCCATCCTGGGCGCGGGTATCGCCGGGTCGATGCTCGCGGCCGTCCTGGCCCGCAACGGCGTCCGCGTCCTGCTCGTCGACGCCGGCCTGCACCCCAGGTTCGCGGTCGGCGAGTCGACGATCCCCTACACCTCCGCGCTGGTGCGGCTGATCGCGGCGCGGTACGACGTCCCCGAGATCGCCGCGCTGGCCACCTACGAGGACATCCGGGACAACGTCTCGCGCAACTGCGGCCTGAAGAAGAACTTCGGGTTCGTCTACCACCGGCCGGGGCTGCTCCAGAACCCCGCGGAGGCCAACCAGCTCGTCCTGCCGGTCGCCCTGCAGACCGAGACGCACCTGTTCCGCCAGGACGTCGACGCCTACCTCTACAACGTCGCGCTGAAGTACGGCGCCGACGCCCGTACCGGGGTCAAGATCGCTCAGGTCGACGTCGACGGTGGCTCCGGCGTGGTCCTCGAAGCGCAGTCAGGCGAACGGTTCGAGGCCGAGTACCTCGTGGACGCCTCCGGATTCCGCTCACCGCTGGCCGAACGGCTGAGCCTGCGCGAAGAGCCGACCCGCGCCCGCGCGCACACCCGATCGCTGTTCACCCACATGGTCGGGGTCAAGCCCTACGACGAGACGCCGACCGGCAGCCTCCAGGGGCAGCCGAGCCGGTGGCACGACGGCACGCTGCACCACGTCTTCGACGGCGGCTGGCTGTGGGTGATCCCCTTCGACAACACCAAGGATTCGCTCAACCCGCTGTGCAGCGTCGGGCTCACCCTCGACCCGCGGGTGCACCCCAAGGGCGAACTCGGGCCGCAGGAGGAGTTCGACGCCTTCCTCGCCCGGTTCCCGGACGTGGCCAAGCAGTTCGAGGGCGTGCGCCCGGCCCGGCCGTGGGTGTCGACCGACCGCCTGCAGTACTCGTCGAAGCAGGTCATCGGCGACCGCTTCTGCCTCACCTCCCACGCCGCCGGGTTCGTCGACGCGCTGTACTCGCGCGGCCTGACCAACTCCTTCGAGATCGTCAACGCCCTGGCCAGCCGGCTGATCGGGGCGAGCCGCGACGGCGACTGGTCGCTCGAGCGGTTCCAGTACGTCGAGGACCTCCAGCAGGGCCTGTTCGACGTGCACGACGACCTCGTCTACACCTCGTTCGTCGCGTTCCGCGACTACGGGCTGTGGAACGCGGTCTTCCGCACCTGGGCACTGAGCACCGTGCTGGCGGCCCTGCGCCTGGAGAACGCGTACTTCGCCTACGCCCGGGACGGCCGCGACGAGGTCTTCCAAGAGCTGGAACAGACCCGTTATCCCGGTTCTCCGTTCCCGGTCAGCGAAACCTACAACGAGATGCGCTTCACCACCCTCGACCTGTGCCGCCGGGTCGACGAGGGCTCGCTGGACGCGGAGACGGCCGCCGCGCGCCTGTTCGAAGTGTTGCGCGAAGCCGACTACGTGCCGGAGGCCTTCAAGATCGGCGTGCCGGAGGAGCACTACATCTACATCACCCCGCCCAAGATGGTCCAGGCGGCCAAGTGGGCGGGCACCAAGGCGCCCAAGGAGGTCGGCGAGCTCATGCACGGCGCCATGAGCGGCCTGGTCAAGGAGCGCCTGCGCAAGCTCGTGCTGCGGCTGCGCCCGTGAGCGCGCGCCGAGATGCCCGAGCCCGAATCCAGCTCGTCACCTATCACGAGAGGCAGCACCACGATGGAAACTGACACGGCCCCGGAAACCTTGACCTACGACGTGGCCATCCTCGGCTCGGGGCTCGCCGGCTCGGTCCTCGCGGCGGTACTGGCCCGGCAGGGGGTCAAGGTGCTCCTGGTGGACGGCGGGTCGCACCCGCGCTTCTCCATCGGTGAGTCGACCATCCCCTACACCCTGGTGTCGCTGCGCATCCTGGCCGAGCGGTACGACGTACCGGAGATCGCCGCGATCGCATCGTTCACCGACACCACCAAGACCCTCGGCGCGCGCTTCGGCATCAAGCGGCACTTCGGGTTCCTGCTGCACCACGAGGGAGCGCCGCAGAACCCGGTCGAGGTCAACGAATTCGGCACGCCACCGCACATCCTGCACGAGGCCGCGCACCTCTTCCGGCAGGACGTGGACGCCTACCTGTTCCAGGTGGCGGCCAAGTACGGCGCCAAGATCCGGCAGAACTTCATCGTGGACGACATCGACTTCGAAGACTCCGGCGTGCGCCTGGGCGGCAAGCGCGGCGAATACCGGGCGCGCTACCTGGTGGACGCTTCGGGCTTCCGCTCGCCGGTGGCCGACAAGCTGGGTCTGCGCGAGGACCCGGTGCGCTTCAAGCACCACTCGCGCTCGATGTGGAACCACGCGCTGAACGTGACCCCGACCGACGACCTGTTCAAGCACGTCAGCCCGAGCCTGCGCCCGCCGTGGCCGTGGTACGAGGGCACCGTGCACCACATGTTCGAGCGCGGCTGGGCCTGGGTCATCGGCTTCGACAACAACAAGCACTCGACGAACCCGTTGTGCAGCATCGGGATGACGGTCGACCCGCGCAAGTACCCGAAGGTGCCCGGAATGAGCCCGGAGGAGGACTTCGCGCAGCTGTGCGGGAAGTTCCCGGACATCGCCCGGCAGTTCGACGGCTGCGTCCCGGTCCGCGAGTGGATTTCCACCGACCGGCTGCAGTACTCCTCCAAGGCGACCGTCGGCGACCGCTGGACACTGCTGGCGCACGCCGCCGGCTTCATCGACCCGCTCTTCTCCCGCGGTCTGTCGAACACCGCCGAGGGGATCAACGTCCTGGCCTACCGGCTGCTGCGCGCGGTCAAGGACGACGACTTCTCCGCGGAGCGCTTCGCGTACGTGGACCGGGCCCAGCAGGCGATGCTGGACTTCAACGACGAACTGGTCAACGCGGCGTTCATCTCCTGGGAGGACTACGGACTCTGGTCCGCGGTGTTCCGGATCTGGGGCTGGGGCGCCAACGCCGGCGTCTGGCGGCTGCAGGAGGCCCTGTCCCACTACCGCCGGGACGGCCGGGAGCAGCACTTCATCGACCTCGAGAAGGTGCCGCACGTCGGTCTCTACTGGCCGGACAACGACGGCTTCGCGGACCTGCACCAGCTGATGGTCAAGCAGGCCGACGCGGTCGAGGCGGGCACCGTCGCCGCGGCGGACGCCGCCGACCTGCTCTACGAGGAGATCCAGCGCGCCGACTACTTCCCGAAGGGTTTCGGGCTGGCCGAACGGGACGTGCGGTTCATCAAGCCGAACCCGCGCACCATGTTCAACCTCGCGCGCTGGGCGGCCAAGGAAGGGGATCCCGACGTGGCCCGGATCCTCACCTTCAACATGCGCGAAGCGGTGAAGGCGCGGCTGCAGGGCAAGAAGCTGTTCTGAGCCGCACCGATGAGCACAGGGAAACAGGCGCACGGGCAGGGAACCGGGGACACGAGACGGGAGAACACGGTGGAGGACGGACGGCGGCCGCTGGCCGACCCCGAAGAGAAGTACGACGTCGCCCTGGTCGGCGCGCACCTCGCGACGAACCTGCTGGCCGCCGTGCTGGCGAAGAACGGAGTCCGGGTACTGCTGGTCGATGCCGAGGCGGACGCCACGGCGCCGGCCGGGGAGACGACGGTGCCCTACACGGCGGAGGTCTTCTTCACCCTCGCCCGGCGCTACGACATCCCGGAGATCGGGGCGTTCGGCCTGACCTGCGACCTGCCCGACCGGGTGCGGCGGACCAGCGGCGCCAAGCGCAGCCTGAGCTTCCTGTACCACCGGCCGGGAAAGGAGCAGGATCCCGCGGAGACCGTGCAGTTCAACGTGCCGGGTGAGCACTCCGAGTGGCACATGTTCCGGCCGGACGTCGACGAGTACGCGCACGAGGTCGCCCGCCGGTACGGGGCGGCCGTGCCCCGGCACCGGAGCGCGCTGGCCACGACGGGACCGTTGCCCGGCGGGGGCGGCGTCGAGGTCACCACGGTGGACGGGGTGCGCTACCGGGCGCGCTACCTCGTCGACTCCGTGGGGATGGACTCGCCGATCGTCGCCAAGCTCGGCGGCCCTGACCCGGTGGCGGGCCTGCGGACGCGCTCGCGGGTGATGAGCGCGCACCTGAAGGGGGTGCGCCAGTTCGAGGAGGAAGTGCCGCAGAGCGCCTACCCCGGCGCTTCGCCGTGGTCGGCCGGGACGATCAGCCACCTGTTCGACGGTGGCTGGATCCAGGTCGCGCACTTCGACAACCACCCGGAGGCCGGCACCGCGCGCGCTTCGGTCACCGCGAGCGTCGATCCCGGCCGGTACGGGGACCTGCCCAAGGACCCCGAGGCCGGGTTCCGGGCGCTGATCGAGCGTTTCCCGCAGCTGGCCGCCACCTTCGAGACGGCGGTCGCGGCGACCCCGTGGACCGGTGACGTCCTGTGGCAGCGCACGGTCGCGCAGACGGTGGGGCCCCGGCACTTCCTGTTCGAACGCAGCGCCGCACGCAACGACATGTTCCTCTCCCGCGACGTGACGATGGCCGCGGAGCTGGTCTACGCCCTCGCGCCGGTGCTGATCCGGGCCGCCCGCACCGACGACTGGTCCCCGGCCCGGTTCGCCCCGGTGGCCGCGTTCCAAGCGGAGCTGACGGCGTTCAACGACCGGATCCTGGCCGCCGCACGGGTGGCCACCGGTCACTTCGGGCTCTGGAACGCGTTCAGCCGGGTCTGGCTGCTGTGGTCGATGCTGGCGGCGCTCTCCCTCAAGAGCGCCCGCAACCACGCGCTGGGCAGCGGTGACTGGAGCCCGACGCAGCGTCTGGACCAGGGGGCGTTCTGGTTCGCGCTGCCGCGGGGCCTGCCGGAGCTGCTCGAGCTGACGTTCGAGGTGACGGAGCAGGTGCGCACGGGGGAGCTCACCGCGACCGGGGCCGCCGACCGGATCTGGCGGGCGCTGCGCGAAGCCAAGTTCAAGCCGCCGCTCTACGGCTTCGCCGACCCCGCGGACCGCTACTACCACTTCACCCTGGCCAAGCGGCTCAAGGCCATGGCGTGGACGAAGACGGTGGCGCCCGCGGAGTTCCGGTCCATGCTGACCAAGGAGAACCTGACGAACACCCCGCCGTCGACCGTCGCGCCCGCCGGCCCCGCCCAGCGCCGGTCGAAACGAACCGGATCGGACCGATGACCCTGCTCCCGGTCACCGCCACTCCCGCGGCGGCCCCTGGCCCGGACCGCGTCCCCGCGCGGCCCGGGCCGCGGGTTTTCTGCCTGGCCCACGCGGGCGGGAGCACCGCGCACTTCCGCACCTGGCGCTGGCTGGATCCGTTCGCCAGGGTCGTGCCCCTCGAGCTGCCGGGGCACGGTGCGCGGATGGGCGAGCCGCACGAGCCGGACTGGCAGGCGCTCACCGCGGCGCTCACGGACACGGTCGCCGCCGAGGTCGGGCCGGACCCGGCCGGCGACGTCCCGTACGTGCTGTTCGGCCACAGCCTCGGCGCGCTGCTGGCCTTCGACATCAGCCACCGGATGCTCGCGCGCGGCCGGCCGCCGGCGCTGCTGGCCGTCGCGGGCCGCAACGGCCCCTCGGTGGCCTCCTCACACCGCCCGGTGCACCGGCTCGCCGACCACGAGTTCGCCGGCGCGGTGCACGCTCTGGGCGGCCTGCCGACCGCGCTGGTGCGGCAGCCGGAGCTGCTGCGCCTGTTCCTGCCGATCATCCGCGAAGACCTGCGGATGGCCGAGTCGTACGCGCGCCCGGACGTGCCGGCGCTGCCGATCCCGGTGGTGGCGTTCGCCGGACGGCAGGACCCGATGACCGACGCCACCGGGATGCTGGCGTGGGCCGCCGAAACGACGGGGGTGTGTGAGCTGGTCTTCGTGCCGGGCGGGCACTTCTTCCTCGGCAGCCGCGAGTTCGAAGGCCGGTTCGCCGAGCGTGTCGCGCGGGCGACCTCCGTCGCGGCTGGGTGAGTGCTCGGGCGGTCGCCCACGTCTTGGCGGCACCGCGGGGAGGATCCTGGCCCAGGATCTTCCCCGCGGTACTGCTGTCAGTCGGCCGGGTGGTCGTACACGTCGTCGGGCGTGACGGGTTCCAGGCTGTTCTCCACGACGTGGTTCAGCAGCTTCATCAGGGTCGCCAGCTCGTCCGGCGCGAGGCCGGCGGTCAGCTGCAGCTCCAGGTTGTGCAGTTCCTTCTCGACCGGTTCCTGCAGGTCCCGCCCCGCCTGGGTCAGGTACAGCCGGACCAGCCGGTTGTCGCGCGTGTCCCGGCGGCGGGTGAGCAGACCGGCCGCGGCCATCCGGTTCGCCATCTTCACGATGGTCGGCGTCATGACGTTCACCTTCGCGGCGATGGTGCCGGGGGTCTGGCCGTCGTCCTCCCACAGCACCGCCAGCAGGAGGTTCTGGCCCAGGCGCAGCCCGTGTCTGCGCAGGGCGGCGTCCGTGACCGCGCGGAAGGCCTTCGATGAGCGGGTGTAGACGTCCATGAACTCGCTCACGCTTGCCACTCCTTCACTCCAGGTGCTCCCCACCCATCCTAGTTGGCCCGAGCAAAAGTCGGTAGCCGGATAATGGATTGACGGCTAGCGATCGCTCCCCTAGAGTTTTTCCTGTCGTTAGCCGGCTCACGTGTCACGAGCCCACGGGAGGGTACAGGAATGAGTTCTCCGAGTTCAGCGCCTCCGGCGGCCGAGGCCGACCGCCGACGGTGGCCGATGCTCGCCGTCGTGTTGCTGGCGATGTTCATGGCCATCTTCGACTTCTACGTCATCAACGTCGCCACCCCGTCGCTCCAGTCCCAGCTGAAGATCGGCCTGGCCACGATCGAACTGGTCATCGGCGGGTACACCTTCGCCTACGCCAGCCTCCTCATCACCGCGGGGCGCTGGGGGGACATCTTCAGCTACAAGCGGCTGTTCATGAGCGGCATGGCCTTGTTCACCGTCGCCTCGCTCTTCTGCGGCATTTCGCAGAACGGCACCCAACTGGTGGTCATGCGCCTGGTCCAGGGCGTGGGCGCCGCCCTGATGGTGCCGCAGGTCGTCGCCCTCATCACGGTGACCTTCGCCCCGCCGGAGCGGCCCAAGGCGCTGTCCTGGTTCGGCGCGACGATCGGCCTGGCCGTCGTCTCGGCCCAGATCCTCGGCGGCGCGCTGTTGTCCGCCAACGTGAACAACCTCGGCTGGCGGGTCATCTTCCTCATCAACATCCCCATCGGCGCGGTGGCCCTGGTGCTCGCGGCCCGGCTGCTGCCGGCCACCAAGGCGCCGAAGCGGCCGAAGCAGGACGTGGTCGGCAACCTCGGCATTTCCCTGGCCCTCGGGCTGGCGATCCTGCCGATCGTGGTCGGCCGTTCGGAGAACTGGCCGGCGTGGGGCTGGGTCATGCTGGCCGCGTCGGTGCCCGTCGCGATCGCCACGCTGGTTTACGAAAAGCGCCTGCCGGCCCGGGGTGGCCAGCCGATGCTGGACCTGACGCTGTTCCAGAACCGCGCCTACAGCACCGGGATCACCGTCATCGTCGGCGTGATGACGTTCTACTCGGGCTTCCTGTTCTGCATGACCATGTTCCTGCAGTTCGGGCTCGGGCTCAGCCCCCTGCAGGCCGGTCTGACCTTCGGCCCGATGGGGCTCGGGTTCGCGATCAGCTCGCTGATGGCCCGCCCGCTGCTGATGAAGTACGGCGCCATCGTGATCACGGTCGGCCAGGTCATGCTGGTGCTCTGCTGCGTGGTGCTGCTGATCTCGCTCCAGGTCTCCGGGGGGAACACCTCGGTCTGGGAGACCGTGGTGCCGATGATCCTCGGCGGGCTCGGCACCGGCGTGACGCTGCCCGCGCTCACCGGCGTGGTGATGTCGAAGGTGGCTCCGCCGCAGGCGGGCGTCGCCTCCGGCGTGCTCACCACCGGACAGCAGTTCGCCCAGACGATCGGTGTCGCGGCGCTCGGCGTGATCTTCTTCAGCGTCCTGGGGACGAACCTGGACAAGGCCGGTTACGTGCACGCGCTCACCGTCATCTGCATCCTGGGCATCGCGTTGAGCGGGGCCACCTTGATCGGCACGTTCTTCCTGCCGCGTGGCCGGATGGGTCCGCCGCCGGGTGCGCGTCCGCCGGCCGCCAATGGGGCCGCCGCGGTCGGCGCTCCGGCCGGGGCCGTGCCGGTGAAGGAGCCGCAGCGGTAGCGGTTCTCCACCGGACGGGCCGGGATCGGCTGTTCGTCCTCTCGTGGCCCCGCCTTCGTGTCGGGCGGGGCCACGTCGGTCGGCGCGGTTTCCGCCGGCCCGGCCGGAATCCCTTGTCCCGTCTCGTGTTCCTGCTCCCGTGGCCCTGCCTCCGTCGAGGCGGGGCCACGGCCCGTTCGCACCCCGGGATGGTTGACGGCGCCACGCGGGCGTTCTAGGCTCCACATACGATGAATTCTTCACTTGGCGAGTTTCGGTGTCGCCTCGGGAGCACCGGTGGGGGGAGTCGGGATGCTCGACGATCGTGCGGTGGGCGCGCAGCGGTCCGCTGATCTGCCGGAGATCGCCGTGGTGGGTGCGGGGTGCCGCTACCCCGGCGGAGTCCGGGACCTCGACAGCCTGTGGCGGGCGTTGTCCGAGGGGCGGGACGCGATCTCGGACACCCCCGCGGACCGCTGGGGCCCGGACTTCCTCGACCCGGCCCGGTCCGAAGGGACCATGTGCAGCGGCCGGGGCGGCTTCCTCGACGACGTCGACGCCTTCGACGCCCGCTTCTTCGGCATCAGCCCGCGGGAGGCCGCCGAGATCGACCCCCAGCACCGGCTGCTGCTGACCACGGCCTGGGAAGCCATGGAGGACAGCGGGATCCCGCGCGACCGCTGGGAGGGCAGCCGGACCGGTGTCTACACCGGAGTCCTCGGCATGGACTACACGCTGTTGCTGGCGAAGGCCAAGGGCGAGCGCGGGGTGGGTCCCTACTACGCGAGCGGCAAGGAAGCCAGCTTCGGTGCCGGGCGCATCGCCTACACCTTCGGGCTGCACGGCCCCTGCATGATGCTCAACTCGGCCTGCTCCTCGTCGCTGCTCGCGGTGCACCTGGCGGCCCAGTCGTTGCGGACGGGGGAGTGCGACGCCGCCGTCGCGGGCGGGGTCAGCCTCATGCTCGCGCCGGAACTGAGCATCTTCATGAGCCGGATCGAAGCGCTCTCGCCGTCCGGTACGTGCCGGCCGTTCGACACCGCGGCGGACGGTGTGGTGCGCGGCGAGGGCTGCGGCATGGTCGTGCTCAAGCGCCACGCCGACGCCGTCCGGGACGGTGACCGGATCCTCGCCGTTCTCAAGGGCAGCGCCACCGTGCACGACGGGCGCAGTGCGGGCCTGATCGCGCCCAACGCCGAGGCGCAGGAGTCACTGCTCCGCACGGCGCTGGCCGCCGCCGGCGTGTCCGCGCGGGAGGTCGACTACCTCGAGACCCACTGCACCGGCACCTCACTCGGGGACCACATCGAGGTCAGTGCCCTGGCCGCGGTCTTCGGCGGCGAGCGGGACGAGGGACGTCCGCTGCTGATCGGTTCGCACAAGGCGAACTTCGGCCACACCGACTCCGCCGCCGGGATCCTGGGCCTGCTCAAGGGGATCCTGGTCGCCCGGCACGCCGCCGTGCCGCCGCAGATCCACCTGGACTCCCCGTCGGAGCTGGTGACCACCGGCGGGATCCGGGTCGCCACGCGGACCGCGCCGCTGAACGCGGACCGGCCGCGGACGGTCGGCGTGAGCGCCTTCGGCCTGTCCGGCACGAACGTCCACGTCATCCTCCAGTCGCCGCCGATCGCCGTCCCCGCCGCCGGCGCGCCGAGCGGTGACGAGCATGGCGAACCGGTGCCCGTGCTCCTCGTCTCCGCGCCGACGCCGGAGGCGCTGGCCGAGCAGGCCCGCGCACTGGCCGGATCGGCCGCCGGGACCGAGCCTGAGGCCCTGCCCGCGCTGCTGCACGCCGCGTCGGTCCGCCGGACCCACCACGACCACCGGCTCGCGGTGGTGGGCGCGAGCGGCGAGGAACTGACCGGGGCCCTGACCGCCTTCGGGACGGACGAGGCCGGCGCGGAGTGCGTCAGCGGGGACGTCCTCGACGGCCGGCCGCCCCGGGTCGTGCACGTCTTTTCGGGGCAGGGCTCCCAATGGCCCGGCATGGCCGTCGACCTCCACGACGCCCAGCCGGTGGTGCGCCGGACACTGTCCGAATGCGACGGTCTCGTCCGCGAGCTCGCCGGCTGGTCGCTGCTCGAGGAACTGCGGCGCAGCCGGGAGAGCCGGCTCGTGATGACGGAGTTCGCCCAGCCGGCGCTCTTCGCCGTGCAGGTGGCCCTCAGCCGGCTGTGGACGTCCTGGGGCGTGGCGCCGGCGGCCGTCGTCGGCCACAGTGTCGGGGAGGTGGCCGCGGCCCACGTGGCCGGGGTGCTCGACCTGCCCGAGGCCGTCCGGCTGGTGGTGCACCGGGGCCGGATCATGCAGGCGGCCACCGGATCCGGGCGGATGGCCCAGGTCGAACTGGCGCCGGAAGACGCGCACGCCGCGCTGCTGCCGTTCGGGGGTGAGGTCGTCGTCGCGGCCGTCAACGGCCCGCGCTCGGTGGTCGTCGCGGGCCCCGCGTCCGCGGTCCAGGCGGCGGTCGCGCACCTGAAGCAGACCGGCGTCACGTGCCTGCCGCTGCCCGTGGACTACGCCTTCCACAGCCCCGCGGTCCACGCGCTCGGCGATGAACTCCAGGAGCTGGTCGCCGATCTCCGCCCGCGGCCCGCGGCGATCCCGCTGCTCTCCAGCGTCCGGCCGGACCAGGACGCGCCCGTGGCGGATGCGGCCTACTGGGGCGACAACGTCCGCGACCCCGTCCGGTTCTGGCCCGCCGTGGACCGGTGGCTCGCCCGCCGGGACGCGGTGTTCGTGGAGATCGGCGCCCACCCGGTGCTGGCCCGGCCGTTGCGCGACGCCCTCGCTCACCGCGGCCGCCGCGGGACCGTCGTGTCCTCGCTGGCCCGCGGCAAATCCGGGCAGCGCACCCTGGCCGCCGGGCTCGCCGCCCTCTACCCGGCGGGCGTCCCGGTGGATTGGCGAGCCGTGCACCCCGCGTCCGGCCCGCTTCCCGAGCTGCCCCGGGTTCCCCTGCAGGAGGAGAAGTTCTGGCTGGCCGGCCTCGAGCGCGGCGAGCAGGGCCGCGCCGGCGGCCCGGCCCAGGGCGCCCTCGCGGTCCGCGGCGAACTGCGGCTGTTCGACGCCGAGCACCGGCTGGTCGCCACCGTCGGGGACGTCCCCGTGGCAGCCGCGGGGGCAGACGTGCGGCAGCTGCCCGAGGCGCCGCCGCCCGTGCCGGTCGCGTTGCCGGTGCCGGTTGCGCTGCCTGTGCAGGTTGCGTCGCCGGTGCCGGTCGCGGCCTCAGTGCCGGTTGCGCTGCCCGTGCCGGCCGCGGCCCCCGTGCCGGTAGCGCTGCCCGCCGCCGGCTCGGTGCTCGGCGACCAGGGGCGCCTTCGCAGCACCGTCGGCCGGATCGCCGCGGACGTGCTCGGGGTGCCCGGCCGTCGGCTCTCCGGTGCCCGCGGGTTCTTCGAGCTCGGCTTCGATTCGTTCTCCATCGTCGAACTCGGCGCCCGGCTCGGCGCCGAGTTCGGCCTCGAACTCCCGGCCACCGCGGCTTTCGACCACCCCAGCATCGACGCGATGGCCGAGTTCCTGCTCGGCGAGGTGGGTACGGCGGTGGCGCTCCCGCAGCCGGTCCCGGTGGCGGTCCCAGTGGCGGCCGCGGTGGCGCTCGCGGAGCCGGTCCCGGTGGCGCTCGCGGAGCCGGTCCGGGAGCCGCTCCCGGTGGGCGCGGCGGAGCCGATCGCCGTGGTGGGCATGGGGTGCCGCCTGCCGGGCGCGGCCGGCCTCGATGCCTACTGGTCCCTGCTGTCGAACGGGATCGACGCCACGCGCGAAGTGCCCGACGGCCGCTGGGAACCGACGGCCCCCGGGGCGGTCGCTTCCCGCCGGGGCGGCTTCGTCGACGACGTCGACGAGTTCGACAACGGTTTCTTCCGCATTTCGGCGCGCGAAGCCCGCAGCATGGATCCGCAGCAGCGGATGTTCCTGGAAGTCGCCTGGGAGGCTCTGGAAGACGCCGGGGTGAGCGTGTCCGCCGGCGATCGCACGAGCATGTTCGTCGGGCTCAACACCGTCGACTACGGGCAGGTGCTCTCGCGGGACCCGGACCGGATCGACCTCTACTACGGGACCGGCAACACCTTCGCCGGAGCGCCGGGGCGGCTGTCGTACTTCCTCGGCGTCCGCGGGCCGAGCATGGCCGTCGACACGGCGTGCGCGTCCTCGCTCACGTCCGTGCACCTGGCGTGCCAGAGCCTGCGGGCCGGCGAGAGCGACATCGCGGTGGCCGGCGGGGCCAACGCCCTCCTGACCCCGACCGTCACCATCGCGATGTCGGCGGGCGGAGCGCTGGCACCGGACGGGCGCTGCAAGGCCTTCGACGCCGCGGCGGACGGGTACGGCCGCGGCGAGGGCGCGGGCGCCGTCGTCCTGAAGACCCTCAGCCGGGCCAGAGCCGACGGCGACCGGATCCACGCGGTGATCCGGGGCAGCGCGGTCAACCACAACGGCGCGTCGGGCGGGCTGACCGTGCCCAGCGTCGACGCGCAGGCCGAAGTGATCGGTGCGGCGCTGGCCGCGGGCGGGGTCGACCCGGCCACCGTCGACTACGTCGAGGCGCACGGGACCGGTACGCCGCTCGGTGATCCGATCGAGCTGACCGCGCTGGACCGGGCCCTCGGCGGGGAGCGGCCCGCGGGCTCGCCGTTGCTCGTCGGCTCGGTGAAGGCGAACATCGGCCACCTGGAGGCGGCGGCCGGGATCGCCGGGCTGATCAAGGCCGTGCTCGCGCTGACCCACCGGGAGATCCCGGCCCACCTGCACTTCACCCGGCCGAGCCCGAAGGTGCCGTGGGACCGGCTGCGCCTGGCCGTCACCCGGACGGCCACCGCGTGGCCGCGCACCGCGCACCCGAGGACCGCGGGGGTCAGCGCGTTCGGGTTCACCGGCGCCAACGCCCACGTGGTGCTCACCGAAGCGCCGCCCACACCGCCGCGCCCGGTACCTCCCGCCGTCCGCCCGTACGTGCTGGCCTTGTCGGCGGCGAGCCCCGCCGCGCTCGAGGCCGCCCGGTCGCGGGTCGCGGAGCTGCTGGAGTCCACCGCGGAAGCCGGGCTCGCCGACCTCGCCCACACCCTGGGCGTGCGGCGCAACCACCTGGAGCACCGGCTCGTCGCGGTCGGCTCCGACACCGGGGAACTGCTCGATGCGCTGGCGGTCGCGCCGACGATGGCGACGGCCGGGCGGGACGGGGCCGCCCGGTTCGCCACGGTCTTCGGGCCGGGACTCGGCGACCTGCCGTGGGCGCGCCTGTACGAGCGGGAGGCCGCGTTCGCCGCGGCCCTGGACGCCGCGGACGCGGCACTGGCCGCGGCCGGCTCCCCGGCGTCGGTCCGCGACGAGCTGCTGCGCGGTTCCGGTTCGCCCGGCGGGGTCTCGCCGGCCGCGGTGACCGCCGCGCAGATCGCACTGGCCGCGCTGTGGTCGGACCTCGGAGTGCGGCCCGACGTGCTGGTCGGCTTCGGCGCGGGGCAGCTGGCCGCCGCGTACGCCGCAGGCTCGCTGGGACTGCGCGAGGCGATGACGGCCGCGCTCGGCGGCTACCCGGTCGAGATCGCGGGTGCGGCCTCGCCGCTGCTGCTCACGGCCGCCGGCAGTGCGGGCTTCGCCGGCCGGCTCGCCGAGATCGGCGTCGAGTTCCTCCTCGACGCCGCCCTGTCCGGCGCGGCCGACGACATCACCGCGACGGCGCCGGGCGGCCTGGTCGCGGTCGAGGCGAAGGACGCCACCGATCCCGCGGTGCCGGTGCGGCTGGCGGCCGAGCTGCACGCGCGCGGCTGCCACGTGCACTGGGACGCTCTGCTGGCCGGCCGCGGCGGGCACATCTCGGGCCCGACCTACCCCTGGCAACGGCGCCGGCACTGGATCGGCTCCGGCCCGGGCGATCCCACCGCCGGGTCCGGCCGCGGTCTCGAGGCGGGCCCGGCGATCGTGCCGGTCGGGGTGGACGGCGACGGCGTCCGGTACCACCCGGTGCGGCGCGTCGGAACGGGTGCGGAGGAGCTCGTCGGTGCCGCGGAGTTCGTGGCCCTCGTCCTGACCGCGTGCCGCGAACTGGCGGGTGCGGCGGGCTTCGTCGTCCGCGACCTCGTCCTGGACGCCGCCGGTGTCCCCGCGACCGCGTTCGGCCCCGGATCGGGGGCGTACCTCGCCCTGCGGGCCGGTGCGGACGGCTGGTCGGTCTCCCTCGTGGCGGGCCGGTGCGGCGCGCGTGACGCCGGCCCGGTCCTCCGGGCACGGGTGACCGGAGCAGACACCCGGCCCGCGGCGGGAACCGGCGCGGGCCCGGCGGACGGCACCGCGCGGCTCGCCGCGTCGCTCGCGAAACTGTGGCACGGTCGTGCGGTCGTCGGGATCGAGGCGATCGAGGTGCGGGCCGGTGACCCGCTCGTCGACGTGGACGGCCGGGTCGCGGCGGAGTTCTCCGGGTTCCGGCACGCGCTCGAGGAACGCCAGATATCCCAGGACGTGCTCGCGGACCGGCTCTACACCGTGCAGTGGCAGGAGGCCGAGCTGCCCGGTCTGGAGGCCGCGGCGCCGGCGGGCCGCTGGCTGGTGGTGCCGGTGGGTTCCGGCGACCACGAGGCCGCGTCCGCTCTCGCCACCGCGCTGATCGAGGCCGGGGCGGTCGACGCCCGCGTCGACGCGGCACCGGAAGTCCCCGGCCGCCTGCTCGACGACGGCTTCGCCGGGGTCGCGCTGGTCGCGGCCGGAGACCCGGCCGGCGCCTCGGTGGTCGAGACCGCGCTCGCCGTGGGCCGGGCGTTCGTCCTCGCCCCCGCCGCACCGCGGCTCTGGCTGGTCACCCGGGGAGCGCAGGACCCCGATCCCGACGCCGTGCTCGTCCCCGAACGCGCGGCGGCCTGGCGGATGCTGCGCACGCTGGCCATGGAATCGGGCTCGGTGTGGGGTGGTTGCGTCGACCTGGACACCGCGGCCCGAATGGGCGACGGAGACGACTGCGCCGCCGTCGCGGCCGCGCTGATCTCCCGTGACCGTTCGGCTCCCGTCGAGGACGAACTGGTTCGCCGCGACGGCAAGTGGTACGTCCCGCGTCTGGCCCGCGCCGACGGTCCGGCGGTGCTCCCGCCCGCGCCGCGTTGCCGGGCGGACGGGCGTTACCTCCTCGTCGGCTCCGCCGTCCCCTACGGCGAGGTGCTCGAAAGGCTGGTCGTCGCGGGCGCCCGCCGGTGGGTGGTGGTCCGGCCCGCCGAACTGCCGGCGCGGAACCTCGTGGACGCCGAACGGGCCTGGGGCGAGCGGATGGCCGCCGCCGGGGCGCGGGTGGAGTTCGTCGAGGCGGCCCAGCTGCCGCCGGCCGGGGACGAGCCGTTCGCGGGGGTGGTGATCGCGGCTCCGCCACCGGCCACGCGCCCGTTCGGCGAGACCGGCTTCGAGAGTGTCGAAACGGCACTGGGTTTCGTGGCGCTCGCCGAACAGGTCGTCGAGTCGCGAGTGTGCGGGGGCCGGCTCGACTTCTTCCACGTCTTCGGCTCCGCGGCGGCGTCCTGGGGCGCCGCGGGAATGGCCGCGGCGGCCGCGGTGGACGGCGCGCTCGCGGCGCTGGCGAGTGCGCGCCGCGCGGCCGGCCGGGCCGCCACCGTCACCGCCTGGATGCCCGGTGCGGACACCGGTGGGCTGACCCGGCGGGACCTGCTGATGATGGAGACCGCCGGGCTCACCCCGCTGTCCGCGACGGACCGCGCCGAAGCGGCCGACCTGGTGCTGTGCGCGGGATTCGGGGACGTCGCGGTGGCCCGCGTCGACCCCCGGCGCTACTCGGCCGCCTGCCGCGGGCAGACCGACCGGGGATTCCTCGCGGGGCCCGCGTTCGCGGGATCCGGGAACGACGGGGGGCACCCGGACGACGCGGTGGGTGACCACGACGTCGCCGCGGTTCCCGGCCGCTCGGCGTTCGCGGCCGAGCTCGCGGCCCTCGGGCCCCGCCTCCGTGGCGAGGCCCTGCTGGACCGGGTGCTCGCCCACGTCACGGACATCCTCGGCGAGGGCCCCGGCGGCGAGGTCGATCCGGAGCGCGGTTTCTTCGACCTCGGCATGGACTCCGTCATGACGGTCGCGCTCAAGAACAGGCTGGACGAGGAACTCGGCGTGGACCTGCCGGCCACGCTCACGTTCGAATTCCCCACCTCCCGTGCCCTCGCCGAACATCTGCTCGAAGGACTGCGGGAACCGGAGGAGACGCCGCACGAGCCGGCGCCGGCGCCGGTGCCCGATCCGGACCTGGACACCTTGTCCGAACAGGAACTGACGGCCCGGCTGCTGGCCGAGATGGCTGTCTCCGAGCGGCTGCTGGCCGGCGAGGCCCCGGCCCGCCGGTCCGCCGTGAACGGCCGGTATTCCCATCTGTGACAGGAGGAACCCGTGGACTTCGCGTGGAATCCGCGGCAACGGTTCGCGCAGGACGCCGTCGGGGACGCGGTGCGCCGCGCCTTCGGCGAGCCGGCCGGTGGTCGCGACAAGGAGTCGTTCTTCACCCGCGAGGAATGGCGCACCCTCGGTGACCTCGGGCTGCTCGGCCTGTGTCTGCCGGCCGAGTACGGCGGCGGCGGCTTGGGTGCACTCGAAACCGCCGGCCTGGTCGAGGCCTTCGGCCGGGCCTGCGACCGGACCGGCCTGGTCTTCGCCGCGAGCGCGCACCTGTTCGCCTGCGCCGTACCGATCGCGGAGTTCGGGTCGGACGAGCTCCGGAAGCGCGTGCTGCCCGGGCTGGCCCGCGGTGAACTGGTCGCGGGCAACGCCATGACCGAGGCCGACGCCGGCTCGGACGTCTCCCACCTGGCCACCACCGCCGAGCGGACCGACGGCGGCTGGCGGTTGACCGGGGAGAAGAGCTTCGTCAGCAACGGGCCGGCGGCCGACCTGTTCGTCACCTACGCCACGACGGATCCGGCGGCGGGTCACCTCGGCGTCACCGGCTTCGTCGTCGAGCGCGGCCGCCCGGGAGTGAGCGTCGGCGAGCCCTTCGGCAAGCTCGGGCTCGCGGCCTGCCCGGCGAGCACCGTCACCTTCGAGAACTGTTTCGTCCCCGACGAGAACACCCTCGGCGGCGAAGGGACCGGCGGCGCGGTCTTCCAGCACTCGATGGGCTGGGAGCGGGCCTGCCTGTTCGCGGGCTACCTCGGCCTGATGGACCGGCTGATCGAGCAGTGCGTCGACCACGTCCGCTCGCGCCGCCAGTTCGGCCGCAGGCTCGCCGACTTCCAGGCCGTGGCCAACCGGCTCGTCGATATGAAGCTGCGCGCGGAAAGCGCGCGGTTGCTGCTGTACCGGGCCTGCTGGTCGATGGATCAGGGCGCGGACAGCGTGCTGCACATCGCGCTGTCCAAGCTCGCGGTGTCCGAGGGCGCGCTGGCCGCCGCGCTCGAGGCGGTGCATGTCTTCGGCGCGCGCGGCTACCTGAGCGACCACGGCATCGCGACGTACCTGCGGGACACGATCCCGAGCACGATCTTCTCCGGGACCTCGGACATCCAGCGTCTCCTGATCGCAAAGGAAATGGGAATGTGAACCGGAACCTCCAGGAACTCGTCCTCGCCGCGGCCCGCCGCGATCCGTCGGCGCCCGCCGTGATCGGCGCGGACGGGGCGCTGAGCTACGGCGGCCTCGACGCCGCGGCCGACCGGTACGCCCACGCGCTGCGCGCCCGCGGCATCCGGCCCGGGCAGCGGATCCTGATCTGGGGCGGAAAGTCCCCCGCCGCGGTGGCGCTGATGCAGGGCGCGCTGCGCGCCGGGGTCGTCTACGTCCCGGTGACGGCCGCGAACCCGGCCGTCCGGGTGGCCGCCATCGCCCGGGACTGCACCGCCGCCCTGGTCGCCGTGGACGAGCCGACCGCGGCCGCGCAGGGGACCGGCGGACTCGGACCGGACGCCCCCGCGTTGCTCACGCTCGCCGAACTGCGCGAAGAAGGCGAACGCGGGTACGCGGCCGAACCCGTCCACCGGGCGGATCCCGGGGACCTCGCCTACATCCTCTACACCTCGGGTTCCACCGGCACGCCGAAGGGCGTGAGCATCAGCCACCGCAACGCCCTGGCTTTTGTCACCTGGGCCGTGGACCTGCTCAAACTGACCAGTGCGGATCGTCTTTCGAACCACGCGCCATTCAACTTCGATTTGTCTGTTTTCGACCTCTACGGTGCCTTTGCCGCGGGCGCCGCGGTACACCTGATCCAGCCGGAACTGGCCTACACGCCGGCGCAGCTCACCGAGTTCGTCGACACCGAAGGCATTTCGATCTGGTACTCGGTCCCCTCGGCGCTGATGCTGATGATGCGCGACGGCGGGCTGCTCGAGCGTCCTTGCCCGCGCGCCCTGCGAGCGTGCGTCTTCGCGGGCGAGCCGTTCGCCCTGCCGCAGGCGCAGGCGCTGCGCAAGCACTGGCAAGGCGTCCGGATGTTCAACTGGTACGGCCCGACCGAGACGAACGTGTGCACCTCCTACGAGCTCACCGACGCGGACCTCGCCCGGGTCCGGCCGCTGCCCATCGGCTCGGGCGCCAGCGGGGACACCATCCTGCTCGATCCGCCGGGCGAGGGGGAGATCGTGGTGGACGGGCCCACCGTGATGCTCGGCTATTGGGGCGCCCCCGCGCACTCCGGCCCCTACCGGACCGGGGACCTGGGCCGGGTGGGCGAGGACGGCGAACTCGAATACGTCGGCCGCCTCGACCAGATGGTGAAGGTGCGCGGCCAGCGGATCGAGCTCGGCGAGATCGAAGCCGTGCTCGGCGCGCACGGGTCGATCGCTTCGGTCGCCGTGCTCGTCCTCGGCTCCGGCCTGGAATCCGCGCTGCACGCGGTCATCGTGCCGGTGCCGGGCCGGCGCCCCGGCCTGCTCGAAATCAAGGGTTTCGCCGCGGCGAGGCTCCCGACCTACATGGTCCCGGACGTGCTGCACGTGACCGAGAGCCTCCCGCTCACCCCGAACGGGAAGACCGACCGCGCCGCGCTCACCGCGCTCGTCGAAGGAGGCGAAATCTGATGGACGGCGGGCAATCCCGGCAGTCCCGGTCGCTCGACCACGAAACCTTCCGCACCGTCATGGGTTCCTTCGCCAGCGGTGTCGCCGTGGTGACCACGCGCACGGCGGACGGGGAGCCCCACGGGCTCACCTGCTCCGCGGTCTGCAGTGTGTCCGCCGACCCGCCGCTGCTGCTCGCCTGCATCCGCAAGCCGAGCCGCACCCTGGACGCGGTGCGCGAGAGCGGGGTGTTCGCGGTGAACTTCCTCGACGCCCAAGCCCGCGAAGTTTCGCAACGCTTCTCGACGCCGGAACCGGACCGGTTCGAGGGCATCCCGTGGCGCCCCGGACCGGCGCGCGGGGTGCCCCTGTTCGACCGGGTCCTCGCGTACGCCGAGTGCTCGACCCGCCAGCTGATCGATGCCGGCGACCACGTGGTCGTCATCGGCCTGCTCGTCGGTGGTGACGTGGACCACTCCCGTTTCCCGCTCGGCTACTGGCGAGGCAGCTATGTGCAGGTGTATAAGCTCGATCAGCCCGGGGACCGCCGTGCGGAGGTGCCCGTGATCCCGGCCGGCGTACCGGTGACCGGTGAAGTGCGGACGGACGCCCGAACGGACGCCCGAACGGACGCCCGAACGGACGCGGAACCCGGTTACGGGCTCGAGCGCGTCAGTCTGTGAAAGCGCCGCCGATCGCGCTGGGATCGCTATTCTGACGGCGATGGTGCGGCCATTCGGGCAGCTTCGGCCGGCCGGGGATACTCCGTTTGTCAAACCGTGGTGAAATCGATCCGGTGATCGGTGCCGCGCTCGGCTCCGCACCGCGAACCCGGGGTGACGGCTTGTTGTCGTCAAGTTCTGCTCCGCCATTGATCATCGTTCAATAACGCCGCCGTCGAGCTGTCGAGCCGGCCGGTCGGGGTGAGCAACCGATTGCTGCGCCCGGATCGGCCGGCTTCGCGTGTCCGCCGGGTCCGCGTTCGGGGCGGATGTCGCCGTCCGAGGTGCGTCCAGGGGCTTCTCCGAGGCTGCTACCAGCAGCGATGCCTCGGTAAACTGGGTTCCACCCCCGGTCGGCCGTCTTCGGTTGGTTCATCACCGACCATGCGCGTAAAATCGGTTATCGGTACCCGCGGCGGCAAACCTCGATTCCGAAATATACCAATTGGGCGTCCGGGAAATAATCCTGAAACGGAGTGGTCGAACTCTGTTGTCGAATGATCGGTCACGCCGAGTTTGATACCGCCCACTCCGGGCGATCGAAACCTCAATGTGTTCGTCGCCCCTGACTCGGGGTGTCCGTGTCGTGCGGTGTAGGTCGCAAGCCCGTTCGAGTTGCGGTTAAGTCTCGTCCTGCGCCGGTACCGGTTTCGCTTGTCGGCGTGCGCGGGCTCCTGTTAGTATCGCCATCCCGGGGGCTGGGGATGAGTACACTGGGGATGGGGGTTCCTTTTTACACGGCTCTGGGGCCTGTTTTTGCTCGGCTCAGCATTGGAATAGACCATGGGGAAGTCAAACCTGCAATGCGGAAGCGCGACAGACCTCTTTTACGAGCCGGACGGGCTGCTGCTGCGCAGTTGCCTGCTTCCGGCTGATGACGCGCACCGGCGACATCTGCTGACCTTTCAACTCGGCTACCTCGGCAGCGGTGAGATCACCGTGGACGTCGCTCTCGAGGGTGGGCCGGTCACGCTGATCCCGACGGCCCGGGAACAGCCTGCGGTGGTCTCGGCGCGCCTGGTCGGCGCCGGCAAGACCTACTTCGGCCTGTCGAAGCACGATTCCCTGGCGGCGACCGCGAATCTGTCGTACATCACGGTCAACGACGGGCCGGTCCAGTTCAAGTACACGGTGTGGGGCCAGGCGGCCGTCATGGGCGACAGCGTCCGCGGAGTGCTGTCGGCGGTCGTGTCGGGCCGGGTCCCCGACCTGACGGTCAGCATAAGGTCCGGGGCGGCCCGGACCTCGCCGTGCGCACCGCGGCGCGCACCGCAGACGGGCTGCCCGACGGGCGGCGTCGCCGTCCGCGAGCACCGCTGAGGCGCAGAGGTGGGTGCGTGCGGGTGACTGGGGAGACGCTCGCATAGCCCGGGAGTTACCCGGAGGCGGCGGCCGACGTGGGGAGGTCGGCCGGTTCGCCGCGGTGGGGGATTCCGGCGCGGCCGGGTGACCGGCCTGCGCGACGGTTTCGGCGCGGCCGGGCTGGGGGCCGGCGTTGCGGCGAAAGGCCTTTGCGCGGCCAGGGCCGCGTTGCGGCGTGAGGCCTTCGGTGCGGCTGGGCCGGGGCCGGCGTTGTGGCGTATGGCTTCGGCGCGCCCCGGGCCGGAAGCCGGTGTTGTGGCGCACGCGTTTCAGTGCGGCCGGACCGGTGATCCGGTGTCCGGCTGCGAGCGCGCCCGACAACGCGCGCAGTTTCTCATCGCTTGAGGAATTCTGGCGTCATGCGGCCACTCTGCTCGAACGGCGCCCGGCCAAGCGACAGCCTCTATTCCTGCACCGCAACCTGTTCCGGCCCCGCCCAAGCGCCAGCCCTTGACCGAGAGTTCGCCATCTGTAGAATTCATCACGTAAGGAAGCGCCCGTCGCGGGCGGAGCGTGTCGGCCCGGTCCCGTGAGGAAAGGATTCCCATGAGCACCATTCCCGTGGCAGAGGACGAGATCCTGCAGAAGATCGCGCGGTACGTGGGCGCCACCGCGCTGGAGGGGACCGAAGGCCCGGCCGAACTCTCCGGCGGCACGCCGCTGCTGCAGCTCGGCATCCTGAACTCCCGCAACACCGGACGCCTGCTGGCCTACATCCACGAAGAGTTCGGCGTGTCCGTCCCGCCGACCCGCATCACCGGCAAGCACTTCGCGGACCTCGACAGCATCACCGCGCTGGTCGCCGAACTGCTCGCCGCGTGATCCGGGCCAGCCGGACCCCGTTCCCGTCAACGCCCAGCGAGGACAGCAGGAGATTGCCATGAAGCCAGATTTCGACGTCGCGGTCATCGGCGGCGGCCCCGCCGGATCCACGGTCGCGTCCTACCTCGCCAAGGGCGGCATGTCCGTCGTGCTCTTCGAGGCCGAGAACTTCCCCCGGGAGCACGTCGGCGAGTCCCTGGTCACCGCGACCACGCCGGTGCTGCTGGAGATCGGCGCGATGCCGGCCATCGAGGCCGCGGGTTTCCCGAAGAAGTACGGTGCGGCCTGGACTTCGGCGGAGACCCGGACCATCGACCCGCTCGGCTACGGCGACGGGCCGCACGACTTCCGGACCGCGCAGATCCATTTCCGGGAGCGGGACCAACCCGGGGTGGACCGGGACTACACCTTCCACGTCGACCGCTCGAAGTTCGACCTGATCCTGCTCAAGCACGCCGAAAGCCTCGGCGCCGTCGTGCACCAGGGCGTGCGGGTGCAGCGCGTGTACTTCGAGGGAGAGCTGCCGACGGTACGGGCCCGGGTGGGCGGCCGCACGGTGGACGTGCCGGTCCGGATGGTGGTCGACGCCAGCGGCCGGCACACCATGCTGGGCAACCAGCTCAAGGTCAAGGTGAACGACCCGGTCTTCAACCAGTACGCGGTGCACACGTGGTTCGACGGCTTCGACCGCAGTGCCCTGAACCCCTCGCAAGAGCAGGCGGACTTCATCTTCATCCACTTCCTGCCGCTCACCGACACCTGGGTGTGGCAGATCCCGATCACCGACACGATCACTTCGATCGGGGTGGTGACGCAGAAGGAGCGCTTCCGGCAGAACGCGGGCACCCGCGAGGAGTTCTTCTGGGAAACGGTCGCGAGCCGGCCCGACCTCCACGACGCCCTCCAGAAGGCCGAGCGGGTCAAGCCGTTCAAGGTCGAGGGCGACTACAGCTACGGGATGAAGCAGATCACCGGTGACTCCTTCATGCTGATCGGCGACGCGGCGCGCTTCGTCGACCCGATCTTCTCCAGCGGGGTGAGCGTGGCGCTCAACAGCGCGCGGATCGCCGCGGGCGACATCCTCGCGGCGCACCGGGCCGGGGACTTCCGCAAGGAGCGGTTCACCGGCTACGAGACGAAGCTGCGCAAGGCGGTGAACAACTGGTACGAGTTCATTTCGATCTACTACCGCCTCAACATCCTGTTCACCGTGTTCGTCCAGGACCCCCACTACCGGCTCGACGTGCTGAAGATGTTGCAGGGCGACGTCTACGACGACGAGGAGCCCAAGGCGCTCGCGGCGATGCGCGAGGTCATCACCGCGGTCGAGAACGATCCGACCCACCTGTGGCGGCCCTTCCTGGGCAAGCTGACGGCGCCCGCGGCCAAGGCGAGCTTCTAGCCGGTGGGAGCTTCCGGCGAGCACCAGGTGCCGTCGGCCGACAGCGCCGCGGGGGCCGGTTCGCCGGCTCTTCCAGCGTCCCGCGCAGCCGTTCCGGTCCGGGGCCGCCCGCCCGGTGGCCGACGGGAGGCCGGCCCCGGCCGCCGCGCGCGACCGTCTTTCCCGCCCTCGATCGAAGGAGTTCCCGGTGAGCGCTGACGTGCTGATGATCCACGTGGTGGTCGGCTGCGCGGTCATCCTCGGCCTCGGCTACGCCCTCGGCGCGCTGTGCCGCCGGCTGCGCCAGCCGGAGGTGATCGGCCAGATCGCGGCCGGCGTGGCGCTGGGCGCCAGCCTGCTCGGCCGGTTCTGGCCGCAGCTGTCCGGAGAGCTCTTCCCACCCCAGGTCGTGTCCTACCTCAACGTCGTTTCCCAGGTCGCCCTGGTGCTCTTCCTCTTCTCCGTCGGCTACGAGCTCGACCTGCGGGTGTTGCGAAGCCGGCGCCGGGTCGTGCCCATCGTCGCGGCCGCGGCGTTCGTCGTGCCGATGCTCGCCGGCGGCAGCTCGGTGTTCGTGTTCGGCTCGCTCTACCGGGATGCCGGCGCGGGCGAGCACCGCGGCGCCTTCATGCTCTTCATCGCCGTCGCGCTCTCCATCACCGCGCTGCCGGTGCTCGCCGGGATCGTGGGGGAGCGCGGGATCGGCCGCACCCGGCCGGCGGTCGTGGCACTGGCCGCCTCCGGCGTGATCGACGGCGTGGGCTGGCTCGCGCTGACCGCCGCGGTGCTGATGGACGGCGCGTCCTCGCCCGCCGGCCTGTCGATGCCGGTCACGCTGCTCCTGTTCGTGGCCTACGTCCTGCTCATGGTGTTCGGGGTGCGCCCGCTGCTGCGGCGCTGGCTGCGCCGCCCGGGTGTGGGGGCGGCGGTCCGGGTGCCGCTGATCGCGGCGCTGGCGATGGCCTCGGCCGGGGCCACCGCGGCGCTCGGCCTGCACGTCATCTTCGGGGCCTTCCTCGCCGGGCTGATCATGCCGCGCACCGCCGAGGGCAGCCCGGACGCCAAGCTGGCGCGCCCGATCGAGCAGGCCGGCTCGCTGCTGCTGCCGGTGTTCTTCGTGGTCGCGGGCCTGCCGGTCAACCTCGGCGGGCTCACCGGCTCGAACCTGGTGCTCCTCCTGGTGGTGTGCACGCTGGCGCTGCTCGGCAAGCTGGGCGGCGGTTTCCTCGGCGCCCGGCTGGCCGGCCTGCCGCGGCACGAGGCGGCGGCGGTCGGCGCGATGCTGAACACGCGCGGGCTGACCGAGCTCATCGCGTTGAACATCGGCCTGCAGGACGGCCTCATCGGCCGCGGCCTGTACACGGTCCTGGTCATCATGGCCCTGATCACCACGGCGCTGACCGGCCCGCTGCTGGACCTGCTGCGGGTCCGGGCGTCCGGGACCGGCGAGCTCCGGCCGGCGGAAGAGCCGAACACTCCATCCCGGACTCCGGCGGCTCTTCGGGACTGAGGGCCGGCGGCCTTGACGGCGTCGAGTTGACATCGGGCGTTCCGGGCGGAACCGTTGGGGCCGCCGGGTTCGAACGAGAGGATCAGCACAGCATGGATCCCGTGTCCCTCGTGGTTGCCGCGCTGGTCGCCGGCGCGGCGGCCGGCCTGAAGGATCAGGCGCAGTCGGTCGTCCGCGACGCGTACCAGGTGCTGAAGAGGCTGGTCTTCGAACGCCACCGGATCGACGTCGAGCCGCTCGAACGCAAGCCCGGATCGGCGGCCAAACAGGACTCCCTGCGCGAGGACCTCGCCGACGCGCAGGTCGGCGAGGACGATGAGGTGCTGGCGGCGGCACAGCGTGTCGTGGACACGGTGCGCGAGCACGACGCCGCGGCGGCTCGCGCGGTCGGTGTCGACCTGGACGACGTCGCCGCGGGCTTCATCCGCATCTCCGGCGTCGAGGTCCGCGGTGCGGCGACCGGCGTCGACCTGGACCGGGTGCAGGCCGGCGGCGGTATCGTCATCGAGAACGTGCGGGCCGACAGGGGTGACGCGCCCGGCACCCCTTGACGGCGGCCGGGCTCACGCTCAGCGACATCGAGGCCGGCCGCGACGTCACCGTCACCATCAACCAGCTGCCGCTGCCGCAGGCGGCGGAGCTGACGCACGCGTACCAGGACTTCTCCCATGAGCTGGGCCTCGCGGCGGGCTTCGTCGGCCGCCGGGCGCTGTTCGCCGAGCTCGCCGCCTTCCAGGACTTCCGTTCGCACGGTTACCTGCGGCTGACCGCGGGCCCGGGGCTGGGCAAGACGGCCGTCGCCGCGGAGGTGGCGCGAAGGTTCTCGGCCGAGGCGTTCTTCGTCAACGCCGGGAGCGGCCTCGTCACGGCGGAGCACTGCCTCGGGCACCTGTGCGCGGCCCTGATCCGGCGGTTCGGCCTGCCGTACGAGCGGTTGCCGGTTCCCCTTGCGGATTCGTCCTTCTTCAGCCGGGTCCTGCGCCTGGCGGCCGCCGCCGCGGACGGTCCGGTGTGGCTGGTGGTGGACGCGTTGGACGAGGCCGCCGACCCGGGACCGACGGGCAATGTGCTGCTGCTGCCACCCAGCCTGCCGCCGGGGGTGTTCGTGTTCGTCACGCAGCGGCCCGGCCCGGTGCCGTTGCGGACGAGCCCGGACACCACCGTCGCCGACCTCGTGATCCGCGGCGACTCCGAAGAGGACCGGGTGGACCTGCGCGACTTCCTGGCCGGGCGGACCGCGCGGCCCGAAATCGCGGCCCGGTTGGCGGCGGCCGTCCCGCCGGTGCCGCCGGAGACCTTCGTGGCCGGCGTGCTCGAGGCCAGCCAGGGCAACTTCATGTTCGCGAGCTTCCTGCTCGGCGACATCGCCGACGGCACGCGCAGCGCCGGGTCCACCGACCTGGCGGCGCTGCCGCGCGGGTTGTCCGGCTACTACACCGAGATGTGGCGGCGGATGGTCGCGGTCGCCCGGCAGGACGGGACCGAACAGTGGGAGCGCGTCTACCGCCCGGCGGTGGAGCTGCTGGCGGTGGCGGGTGAGCCGGTCACGGCGGAATGGCTGGCCTCGCTGCTGGGTGTGCCGACGGCGGACGTCCGGACGCGGGTGCTGCGGGCGTGGCGCCGGTTCATCGTCGCCACGGGCGAACGCGGGCGGGAGCGCTGGCGGTTCGTGCATCGCTCGTTCCACGACTTCCTCGTCGAGCAGGACGAGGTGTACCTGCCGGAGGCGCACGCGAAGGTGGCCGCCGCGTTCGCCGCGCCGCCGACGTGGCGGGAGTTCGACGGCTATCCGTTGCGGCACCAGCTCATGCACCTGGCGGAGTCGGGCGATCTCGCCGCGGCGTCCGCGCTGGTTCGCGGTGAGCCGTGGTACGCCGCCCAGCTCGACGCCGATCGCACCGCCACCGTGATGCGTGCCGGTGTGTCGACCGTCCTGTCGGCGGTGGCGGCCGCGAACGACGCCGACGTGGCCGCCGGCCGCCCCGCGCACCACCTCGGCGACGAGATCTGGCTGCGCCTCTACGCGCACACCCTCACCGGTTATCTGCGCGGCATCCGTCCCCGGACGCTGCGCCTGTTCGTCGAGACCGGCGCGCTCAGCGACGACCAGGCCCTGTCAGTGCTCGAACGCGACCCGCGCGTCGGCGGCCGGGGGCCGGCGCTGACGGCGTTGGCCGACGTCCTGGGCACCGAATCCCTCGACGCCGCTTGGCACGTCGCACTGACGCTCCCGCCGGAGGACGAGCGGATCGGCGCGCTGCTGGCCTTGTCCGAGCGGATACCCGCCGACGTGACCGGGCCGGTCCTGGAGGCCGAACTGCGGTCCATGCTGATCCGGACGACCGCGGCGGCGGAGGCCGTCGACCATCTCGGCGAGCTGCTGGCCGCGGTGCCGGCCGCCGACGTGGAGCCGGAGATCCGGCACGCCGTGGGCATGGCCACCGCGGACCCGGACGAGGAACGGCGGCCGCAGCGCCTCGCCGCCCTCGTGAGCGGGCTGGGTTTTGCTTCGCCGCCGGGCGTGGAGGCCGCGGTGGCCCTGCACGGTTCGCTGGATCCGGCCGAGGGGCTCGACCCCTACCTCATCGCCCTCGGCGTCTTGCCCGAAATCCTGCACGAGGACTTGGTCGAAGTGGCGCTGCCCCTCGCGATGGAGGCCGCCGAGCCCGACGCCCGGGCCGACGGGCTGATCGCCCTGGTGCCCTACCTCGACGCGGCCGCCCGCGGCGTCACCATCGCCGCCGCGCTCGAGGACTGCCGACGCGTCGAATCGCCGAAGCGGCGCATGGAAAAGCTCGTCGAGCTGCTCGACGTCACCGAAGACGCCGACACGCAGTGGGCGATCATCGGCGCCGCCCGCGAGACGGTGCCGATGATCGAGCACGCTCCCTGGCGCGCGTCCTCGCTGGGGCCGTTCATCGCCCGGTTCACGGCGGAACTCGCCGAAGAGTTCCTCGACCGGGCCGAATCCGCGCTGCGCGAGGTCGAACCGGGCTCGCGGTTCCCCACCCTCGTCGAGCTCGCCGAGCTGCTGGAGGACGGCCCGCTCCGCACCCGGTTGTCGACCGCGGCCCTGCTGGACGCCCGCGCTGTCGACGACGATCTCGCCCGGGCGCGGGCGTTGCTGACGGTGGCCGTCAGCCTGCCCGTTCAGCAGGCGCGCCCGGTCGTGTCCGAGGTCGTCGCGATGCCCGGTGGGATGCAGGCCGCGTGGTACCGGCACCGCGACGCCGACGACCGGGCCCTGCTGCTGGCCGGTGTCGCCGCCGCCCTGCCGTCGGAAAGCCGGGCCGCCGCGGCCGAATCGGCGCTGGCGCTGACGGACGTCACGAGCCAGGCCTACGACCGGGGCCGCGTGCTGGTCGCGTTGCTGCCGGCGCTGGCCGGTTCGCGCCGCGCCGACGTCGTGACCGAACTGCGCGAGCTGTGGGACCGGGTGACCGCGGCGGGGGAACGCACCGAGCTCGGGTCGGCGCTGCTGCGCGAAACGCCACGGGCCGACCGGGAAGAGCTGTTCCAGCAGGTGCTGGACGCGGCACTGGGCATCGAGCCGGGTGACATTTCGATGGTCGTGTCCGTCGAGGACGAGAGCCATGTCGTCGTGCCGGGCAGCCTGTCGCCGTTGATGGGCCGGCCGACGGAGGCACTGGCGCAACTGGCGCGGCTGGACCACTCGCCCGAACGCCGCGCGCGGTTGACGGCCATCGCGTTCGACGCCGTCTACGACACCCCCGACGACCTGCAGCACGAGGCCATCGACGCCATCGCGCCGGACCTCGACCTCGACCAGTGCGAACGGATTCTCGAGGAATACCGCCTCATCCTGACCGACCCTCGGCGCCGAGCCATGGTCGAGGGCATCGAGCTGGCCGCGTCGGCCCTCGACTTCACCCCTCCGGACCTGCCGGCCACCACCGATTCCGAGCCCGGGCCGGACGGCGGTCACACCACGGTCTCGGCGAACGTCCACGTCGTCGCCGACCACGTCTTCGGCCTGAGCCGGGTGCCGCGGCAGGACGTCGTTTCGTTCGAAAGCGCCGACCTCGGCCGGTTCCCCGCGGAGAAGAGGCCGGGGATCGAACTCGCGTTGATCCGGCAGTGGGCCGGGGGAATCGCCTTGGGCGGCGGGGACGAGGTGTTCGAACTCGTCGACGCGGCCCGGGACTTCGCCACCGGGCGGACCTGGCCGCCGGCCGTCGGCAAGGTGCTGCGCCGGCTCGCGGGACTGACGTCGATCGAGCACGCGCTGGCCCGGGCCGACGGCGTGTGGCCGGACGGCTGGCCGCCGGTCGTCGCCGCCATGTTCGCCGAACACCGAGCGGTCGACGTGGACGAGCTGGCGGCGGTGGCCGATCCCGGCACGCGGCTGGCGGCGCTCGCGATCTCCCTGCGCGGTTCGCGGGTGCCGCGGCCGATCCTGGCCGACGCGCTCTCCGCGTGGCTGGACACCCGGCCGCCGGGCTACGACCCGTTGACCACGGACCTGCTCGCCGCGGACGGTCTCGCCCCGGCGCTGCGCCTGCAGCTCATCAGGTACCGGCTGGACCTCTCGCGGGCGCGGCACGAACTCCTCCGCGCGGCCACCAAGGTGCTGGACGCCATCCTCGATCTCGGCGGCCCGGACACCGCGCGGATTCTCGCGGCGGCGGTCGAGGACATTTCACACCGCTGGCCGCAATGACGCGGCGCGGGGGAGCGGAGGTCCGGGTTCTCGAAGGCGGAGCGCGGGAGATCCACGTCGACGGTGTTCCGGTGCTTTCCTTCCTCCGAAGGGAAAACGCGGGACGGCCGTGGGCGGATCGGGTGCAGGTCCTCGGCGACGGCGCCGCGGAGGCGGCCCTGCGTGCCCTTTCCGGCTGGGTGGCCACGGTCCCGAAGTCCCTCGCCGGCGAGCTCGTGGCCCGTGGCGCGCGGCAGATCCGCGCGGCCCACCGCATGACCTGCGACCTGTCCCGCCTCGAAGACAGCGAGGACAGCGGGGACAGCCCGGCGTCCCCGCTCCGGTGTGAACCCTTCGCCCGGCCGGTGGACGACCTGATCCCGGCCTGGCGGGCCGCGTACCCGCCTGGTCACCCGGACTACCGGCCCGAGTACGAGGACGGTGCGGCCGTGCGTGCGCGGTTCGAGGCATTGGTGGGCGGAACGTCGTACGGGCCACTGTCACCCGTCAGCGGCGTGGCCAGCCACGAGGGCGCGGTGGTGGCCGGGTTGCTGATCAACGACTTCCCCGGCGAGGTGCCCTGGGGTGGCTTCCTGATCACGGACCTGTTCCGGCACCCGGCGTACCCGGGGGCGGGGACCCTGCTGCTCCGGTGGACGCTCGCCCGCGCGGCCGCGGCGGGGCTCGGGGTGGTCGGCCTCGTTGTCACGGAGGGGAATCCGGCGCGTCGTCTTTATGAGCGGTGTGGGTTCGTGGTGTTCGAGAGCCCGGTGAGCGTCGCGATTCCCTGACCGGGGCCGGGGTCAGTCGATCCAGCGGCGGAAGCCGCCCTCGGCGTTGATGACCTGGCCGGTGATCCACGCGCTGTCGTCCGAGGCCAGCCAGCGGACCACGCGGGCCACCTCGGCCGGGCTGCTCCAGCGTCCCGCGGGCAGGGCGCGGCCGACTCGTTCGGTGAGCTCCGGGCTCGCCCATCCGGTGTCGACCGGGCCGGGGTTGAGCGCGTTGACCGTGATGCCCCGGTCGATCAGCGCGTCGGACAGGCTGAGCGTCATCTGGTGGATGGCGCCCTTGCTGATCGCGTACGGCAGCTCCTGGCTCATCGGCGCCAGGTGCTGCCCGGAGGTGAACAGGATGATCCGCCCGCCCGGGCGCTCGTCGTCGTGCGCGGCGGCGTACGCCTGGGCCAGCAGCACGCTCGCGCGGGCGTTCACCGCCCAGGTGAGGTCCAGCTCCGCGGCCGTCACCTCGGCGAGGCTCCGGTTCGAACTCCGGGCGTGGTTGGCGACCACCACGTCGACCGCGCCGAACGCCGCCACCGCCGCGGCCACCACCTGCCCGGGTGCCTGCGGGTCGGCGAAGTCGGCCGCGATGTGCCGCAGCCGGGGGCCTTCGCCGCCCAGCAGCTCCACGATTCCGGCGTCGCCCACCGGGTCGGTGCCCCACGGCTGTTCCGCGTCGTGCGGGGACCACGCGTGCACCAGCACCGAGGCGCCGGCCGCCAGGAGCTGCTCGGCCACCGCGAAGCCGATCCCGGCCCGGCGGCTGACGCCGGTCACCACCACGACCCGGCCCGCCAGCGATGCACTCACGCTGTGCACCTTAGGGCGCCCTCGCCGGGACCGTGGAAGATTTCTCCGTGGCCGTGTCGATCCGCGGGCCGCCCGTTCGACCTGAGGGCGCACGGGCCCGGGAGCGGCCCGCCGGACGAGGAGACCGAAGTGGCGAAGTACATGCTGATCATGCGGGGCACCGACGCGTCGAACGCGGCCATGATGGCGAACATCGACGAGATGATGGCCACCAGCCGCCAGTTCATCGAGGACCTGTTCAAGGCCGGTGTCTACGTCGCCGCCGAGGGGCTCGACGACCCCGCCGAGGGCGTGGTCGTCGACTTCGGCGGCGAGCAGCCCGTCGTCACGGATGGGCCCTACGGGGAGACCAAGGAACTCTTCGGAGGCTTCTTCCTGATCGACGTCGCCTCGAAGGAAGAGGCCGTCGAGTGGGCCACGCGGGTTCCCGCCGCGCCCGGGGCCAAGGTCGAGGTGCGGCGGGTGCCCGGCAGCGACGAGACCCCGCACTGATGAGCACCCCCGACGTGGAAGCCGTCTGGCGGATCGAGTCGGCGCGGATCGTGGCCGCGCTGACCCGGTTCACCGGGGATTTCGGGCTGGCCGAGGACGCCGCCCAGGAGGCGGTGGCCGAGGCGCTCGTGTCGTGGCCGCGCACCCCGCCCGCCGATCCGGCCGGCTGGCTGATGGCCACCGCCCGGCGGCGGGCGATCGACGCGATCCGCCGCCGGGCCGCCCTGCGGGACAAGTACGCCGTGCTGGCGGCCGGCGAAGCGGTGGACGAAGAGATCGATCCCGACCGGATCGACGACGACGTGCTCGCGCTGATGTTCGTCAGCTGCCACCCGGTGCTCTCGCCCGAGGCGCGGGTCGCGCTGACCCTGCGGGTCGTCGCCGGCCTGTCCAGCCAGGAGATCGCCCGGGCGTTCCTGGTCTCCGTGCCGACCGTGCAGGCCCGCATCACCCGCGGCAAGAAGACGATCGCCGCGGCCGGGGTGCCGTTCGAGCTGCCGCCGCCCGCCGAACGCCGGGAACGGCTGGGCGGCGTGCTCAGCGTCCTCTACGTCATCTTCACCGAGGGGTCGACGGCCACGTCGGGGGACCGGCTCGTCCGCCCCGACGTGGCGTACGAGGCGATCCGGCTGGCCCGGACGCTGGCCGCACTGCTGCCGGACGAGCCGGAGGTGCACGGCCTGCTCGCGCTGTGCGAGCTGACGGCCGCGCGCTTCCCGGCCCGGACCGCCCCGGACGGCTCGCCGGTCCTGCTCGAGGACCAGGACCGGCGGCGGTGGGACGTCTCGGCGATCCACCGCGGGCTGGCCGCGCTGGCCCGGGCCTCCGCGGGCGGCCTCGGCCCGTACGGCCTGCAGGCCGCGATCGCCGCCACGCACGCGGCCGCGCCCTCGGTCGAGGCGACCGACTGGGACCGGATCGTGGTGCTCTACGAGGCACTGGGCCGGGTCGCGCCGTCGCCGGTGGTCGAGCTCAACCGGGCGGTGGCCGTGGCCATGGCGTCGGGCCCGGAGGAGGCGCTGGCGATCGTGGACGAGCTGGTCGTCTCCGACCGGCTCTCGGGTTCGCACCTGGTCCCGACCGTGCGCGGCGAGCTGCTGACCCGCCTCGGCCGGCACCCGGAGGCCCGCGCCGAGCTGGAGCTGGCGGCCCGGCTGTGCGCGAACGAACGGGAACGTTCGGTCCTGCTGCGGAAAGCCGCCGCGCTGGACTGAGCGCTCAAGCCCCGTCGGTCGTGTAGCGGAATCCGCGCAGCGTCACGGTTCCGCCGAGGACGCGCACGCCGATCATGCGGCCCGTGAAGCCGGCCGCGACCTCGGTGGAGAGGTACCGTCCGTCGAACGCGCCCAGCACGTCCGCCCGGCCGTCGCCGGTCAGGACGGACAGCTCGACGAGGTCCGGCTCGGTGATCTCCCGGAACGGCCCCGAAACCGGCGGCTCCAGCGCCCGGATCCGCAGGGACACCAGGGAACCGGCCGGGACGGCGGTGACCGTCTGGACCGCCGGGCCGATCGCCACCGTCGCCGTCACCGTGGAGCCGTCCGCCGTGAGGCCGTACCAGTGGCGGTCGTCGATGCGGACGACGAAGGCCGCCGTGCCGCGGGAAACGTCGAGGTGCGCCACCGCTGTCCAGTACTCGTCCAGGGCCCGGGTCAGCAGGAATCCACTGTGGACCAGTGCGCCCGGGCCGGCCCGGTGCACCACGGGCGGGGCGCCCGGAGCCACCCAGCGCGGGTGCAGCTCGGCGAAGTCGTCCTCGAAGCTGTTGTCCGCCGGCGGGACCGTGAACCGGTTTTCGTCGACGACGGGCCAGCCGTCCACCCAGTCCACGCCGGCGAGGAACGTCTCGCGGCCGTTGACGTGGAACTGCGGTGTCTTGCCGCGCGGCCGGACGCCCAGGTAGACCATCGCCCAGCTGCCGTCGGCGCACTGGACCAGGTCCGCGTGGCCGGTGTTCTGCACCCGGTGCGTCGTGCTGCGGTGGCTCAGGATCGGGTTCGCCGGAGCGGGCTCGTACGGGCCCTCCAGTGCGCGGGCGCGCGCGACGGTGACGGCGTGGCCGCGTTCGGTGCCGCCTTCGGCGAGCAGCAGGTACCACCAGCCGTCGACGCGGTACAGGTGCGGGCCCTCGGGCGCGGCGAGGCCGGTGCCGTTCCACAGCAACCGGGGTTCGGCGAGCAGCGCGCCCGTTGCCGGGTCGATCGGGACGCTCGCGATGCCCGGCAGGTCCGGCCGGAACGACGCCCACGTGAGGTGGCAGACGCCGGCCTCGTCCCAGCACAGGTCCGGGTCGATGCCGGTGGTGCCGGGCACGTGGACCGGGTCGGACCACGGACCGGCGGGGTCCTCCGCGGTCACGATCAGGTGGCCGCGGTCGTCGAGGATGTTCGTGGTGACCAGGTGGAACCGGCCGTCGTGGTGGCGCAGCGTCGGGGCGTAGACGCCGGTGTTCGCGGCGCCGTCGGACGGCGGCAGCTGGCTCGGCCGGGTCAGCGCGTGCCCGACGAGCTCCCAGGAGACGAGGTCGGTGCTGCGCCGGATCGGGACGCCGGGCACGTACTCGAAGCTCGAATTCGCCAGGTAGTACGTGTCGCCGACCCGGCAGATCGACGGGTCGGGGTGGAATCCCGGAACGATCGGGACCGTCATCGCTGACTCCTCACGGGTGCCCGCCGCCGTCCGCGGCGGGCACCCGCGCGGGTCAGGCGTTGCAGGTCTTGTTGCGGTTGATGCAGTTGACGACCTGGTTCATGATGCTCTGCGACATCACGTTCGCGAAATCGTCGTGGTCGGACAGGGGATTGTGCTTTTCGGACGGGAACGAGTCCACTTTGTACTGCTTCTTGACCTGGATGTCGTGCGGGATGTCGTAGACCAGCGTGGTCCGCAGCTGCGGCACCGCCTTGAACCCGGCGGCGCAGCGCCCGGCCGCGTCCGGGAACACGATGTGCGTGCGGTGGTTGGCGCTGTCGGTGTTCTTGCCGTCCCAGCAGCTCGGGAAGTCGTGGATCCGCTCCACCTTGCTGCCGACCGGGCAGATCGGGTACTTGTCGGTCAGCCGGTTCTCGAAGCCGGTGCAGGTCCACGCGGCCCGGGTGTTCTTGGTGCCGTTGATGGACGGCTTGGCGTCACCGCTGAGCGCGCGCAGGAACTTCGGCATCGCGACGACCTTGCCGGCCGCGCTGCCGCGGAAGGTGATGCCGGCCTTCGCCGGGCGCTGGATCACGCCGTCGTTGTCCGGCAGTTCGTTGTTGGCGTCCGGGCCGGGCAGCGGCGGCGCGGCCGTCGCACCACCGTTGTTGTTCGCCTGGCCGAGGGTGCACGGCGCGAGGGCGTCGAGGCCGTGGGGCCTGGCGGCGGTGCGGCCGATGGCGATGGCCATGCGGTCGATGGTGGCGACACGCTTGTCCTTGAGCGGGCCGAGGATGGCGTTCTGGACGAAGTTGGGGCCGCCCTGGCCCTGGGTGCTGATCAGGCGCTGGTTCGCCTCCTGGATCTGCGTGTTCAGCAGCTGGAGGTTGCGGTCCACTTCGGCCTTGGCCGACGCCGGCACGGCGGGCAGCTTGCTCGCGACGTCCGGGCAGGTGATCTGCTGGGCCGCGCCGCCGGGGGCGCCGCCGCCGTTGCTCGCGGGGTTGCCGCCGCTGCCGGCCTGCTCCTTGAGCGTGCAGGGGGCGAGGGCGTCGAGGCCCTGGGGCCTGGCGGCGGTGCGGCCGATCGCGATCGCGATGCGGTCGATGGTGGCGACGCGCTTGTCCTTGAGCGGGCCGAGGATGGCGTTCTGGACGAAGTTCGGGCCGCCCTGGCCGCGCGTGCTCACCAGTCGCTTGTTGGCCTCGTCGATCTGCGTGTCGAGCAGGTCGAGGTTGCGGTTGACCTCGGCCATCGCCGAGTCGGGGACGTCGGGCAGCCGGCTGGCGACGTCCGGGCAGGTGATCGCCGGGGAAGCGGCGTCCTGGGCGGCCTTGTCACGGTCGCCGTCCGCCGACTTCGCCGGCGGGTTCTTCTCGTCGTCTCCGGTGTCGATGCGGACAACCGGCCAGAAATAGGCGGATTTGTCGCCGTTTTTGCACGTCGTTCCGGCGGCTTCGAGGCTCTTGTTGTTCGAGTCCGCGTTCGACGAGAGGTTGCCGACGTAGTCGTGCAGGTGCTGCGCGCCGTTGTGCACGCCGGGCTGCGCGACGAAGTTGTCCGGGTTGAAGTGCTGGTTCTCGTTGCGGCCGCAGTCCACGGTGAAGGTGCCGGTGGACGCGCCACGCGAGTTCGCGGGCCCGAAGTTGTTCGGCTTCACCTTCAGGATGTCGATGTAGAGCGACGGATCGGCCGGGTCGGCGCTGGCCTGGTCGGACGCGCCGAAGGTGGTCGCCACCGCGATGCCGCCGGCGGCCACGGCCAAGGCCATGACGCCGGTGGCGATCTTGGTTCGTCGGGAGATGCGGTGCTTTCCCGCGTTTCCGGGCATGAGGTGACTCCATGGGGTTCAAAGGAGGCAGAGATACCACTGGCCCGACACCAGTGGCGTGGTTCCCTGTTAGCGATAACAATGTCCGCCTTGTGAAGAGTCAACCGATTGTTTCCGGAAGATCAACGGGGGGCGGGCACGGCGTAATCGTGACCCGCGCGCGCCCCGTTGTCCAGTGCTTTGTCGCGTGAGGAAAGAGTTCGGAAATGTGGTGAACCGCGGTGAACCGGGAGCCGTGTACCCAGGTGAGGCGTGGAGTGCGAGGTCAGCTGTCCAGCATGGTGAGGCTCGGTGTCTCGCCTGGTCCGACCGGGAAGTAGGCGAGGAAGGTGACGCCGTTGCCCTGGGGGTCGAACCGGGCGATCCGCGCCGATTCGGGCTCGTGGAAGACGTCGCCGGGGGTCAGCACGGTTTCGGGCTCGCCCTCGATCTGGTAGACGGCGGACCCCGTTTCGATGCTGCCGAACACCGGTCCGTTGTGGACGTGCGCGCCGAGGTGTTCGCCGGCGGCGATGGTGATCCGGCGGATCTCGACGTGTTCGATCACGCGGGGTGCCGGGAGCCGCTGGTCCAGCAGGAGTGTGCGGGTGAAGGCCGGGACGGCGGCGGGCTCGCCCTCGCCCGCCGGGTCGCCGATCTCGGTGGGGGTGCCGTCGGCGGGCAGTTCCTCGATCGCCAGGTGGGTCAGCGACGTCGTGTCGGTGGCGCCGTGCCAGTGCCACTCGCCGGCGGCGACGCGGACCGTGTCGCCCGGCCGGATCAGCCGGGCCGGGCCGCCGCGGCGCTGGACGTAGCCGGTGCCTTCGGTGACGACCAGGACCTGGCCGAGCGGGTGCCGGTGCCAGTGCGTGCGGGCGCCGGGGGCGAACTGGACCCGGTCGACCCGGGTGCGGGACGGGCCTTCGGGGACGGCGAGCGAGGTGATCCACGCGCTGCCCGTGACCGCGTCGGCGGGAGCGGGCGTGCTGGCGGCCGGAACGTGACGGACGTCCACTTCGGTTCTCCTGAGGGGGTTCAGCGGGCGGCGAGCAGGGCGAGCACGCCGGAAACGGCCTGGTCGAACGGTTCGGGGGAGCCGGCGGCGCGGGCGAGCACGTAACCGCCCTGCAGGACCGCGACGATCGTGGCGGCCAGCGCGTCGGTGTCCAGTGCCGCGGGCAGCTCGCCGGAGTCGCGGCCCTCGTCGAGAACTTCGGCCAGCCGGGCGCGCACCCGCGTGAGGGTCTCGCCGACCGGCGCCCGCAGGTCCGGGTCGGCGACGACGTCGGGGTCCTGAGTGAGCCGGCCGATGGGGCAGCCCTTGAGCACTTCGCGTTCGCGCCGCAGGTAGGCGGTGATGCGCTCGACGGCGGTGCCGGGGGTGCGTAGCTGGGCCTCGGCGGTGGCCAGCAGTTCCTCGGCGCTCCGCCGCACGGCGGCCAGCGCGAGCTCCTTCTTGCCGGCGAAGTGGTGGTACATGCTGCCCTGCCCGGCGCCGGCGCGCTGCTGGATGGCCTTGGGGCTGGTGCCCACGTAGCCGCGTTCCCACAGCAGCTCGCGGGCGCTGTCGACGAGCTGGTCCCGGGTTCCCATGGGCCAGACTGTACATACTAGTAGGTACAGAATCAACGCTGTCACAAGTTCCCGCCGGGCGGTGTCTTGAGGCCGGACACGTTCGAGAGGAGAACGTCATGGACCTCGCCCTGTGGCTCGCGGCCGGCCTGCTCGCCGCCGTGGCGCTGACCGGAGGCGTCAGCAAAGCCTTCGTGCCCCGGGAAAAGCTGGCCGCCGCGCCGGGCGGCGAATGGACCGCCGCGGCCGCTCCCGGCTTCGTCAAGGGCCTCGGCGTGCTGGAGCTGCTCGCGGCGCTCGGCCTGATCCTGCCCGCGGCGACCGGGATCGCGCCGGTGCTGGTGCCGGTGACCGCCGCCTGCTGGGTGCTGCTGATGGTGGGTGCGATGATCACCCACGTCCGGCACGGCAGTGCCGGGTTCGCCGCGCTGAACCTGGCCTACCTGGCGGTGGCGGCGTTCGTGGCCTGGGGCCGGTTTCCGGCATGAGGGGAGACGTCATGACCGAGGCGTTCGTCGCCCACCGGAACCTGCTGTTCACCGTCGCCTACGAGATGCTCGGCTCGGCGGCCGACGCGGAGGACGTCCTCCAGGAAACGTGGCTGCGCTGGGCGGAGGTCGACCTGGAGGGCGTCCGCGACGAGCGCGCGTACCTGGTCCGCATCACGACCCGGCTGGCGCTCAACCGCCTGCGCACGATGCAGCGCCGCAAGGAGGCGTACGTGGGGCCGTGGCTGCCGGAGCCGCTGCTGACGACGCCGGACGTGGCCGAGGACGTCGAGCTCGCGGAAAGCGTCTCCATGGCGCTGATGCTGGTGCTGGAGACGCTGGCGCCGACCGAGCGCGCGGTGTTCGTGCTGCGCGAGGTGTTCGACGTCGGGTACGACGAAATCGCCGAGGCGGTGGGCAAGACCCCTGCGGCGGTCCGCCAGATCGCCCACCGAGCGCGGCGGCACGTGGACGCGCGCCGCCCGCGCGAGGTGGTGTCGGCGCGCGAGACCCGGGCGGTGCTGGAGTCGTTCCAGCGGGCGATCGAGGGCCGGGATCTGCAGGGGCTGCTGGATCTGCTCGCGCCGGACGTGGTGCTGCTGAGCGACGGCGGCGGCGTGAAGCAGGCGGCCCTGCGCCCGGTTTCGGGAGCGGGCAAGGTGAGCCGGTTCATCGTGGGCGGGATCGGCAAGGCGGAGATCGACCTGACCGGCGTCCCGGTGACGGTGAACGGAAACCCGGCCCTGGCGTTGCACGTGGACGGAGCGTTCGACGGGATCATGGCGGTCCGCGTGGAGGGTGGGCGGATCAGCGGGCTGTATTTCGTCCGGAACCCGGAGAAGCTGACCCGGGTGGAGTCGGCGACGCCGCTGACCCTCCGCTGACAGAGGAGCTGGGTGGTCATCCCGTCGCCTGAGGCCGTGAAATCACTTTGAGCCGGGCCCGCAACCAACGACGCAGGGCGGGGTGACAGCGCAAGCTTGCGGGCCCGGCTCAAAGTGATAGGCCTCGTTCAGGCGACGGGATGACCACCCTGCGGCCCACCTCCCCAACAGGAGACGACAGCGCAAGAGGGTGGCCATCCCAGAGCCTGCCCGTCCGGCGAGGACAGTCTTTTGCTTTTGAGCCGCGGCAGACCTGCCGCGGCTGAGTGTTTCTGCTGTTTCTGCCGTGGCAGGGCGGGTCCGACCTCCCCCGCCCCTCCGGTGGGATTTTCAGCCGTCGTCCGGGTTTGTCAAGGCGGGAAAGATGCCTTGACAAACCCGGCCGTCGGCTGAAGGGAAGGCTGGGATGAGGGGCGGGGGAGGTCTGGTGACGTCGTTGGTCGCCTTGCGCTCCCGGCCGCCGGTTCGCCTGTGGTTGTCGGCTCCCGGCCGCCGGTTCGCAGGTGGGTCGTGGACAACACCTGTGTCCCCGGCCGCCGGTTCACGTATGCCCTGTGGACAACACCCGCGGAGGCCACTTTCTTGTCGGTGCCCTCCGCTAGCCTGGAAATCGGGGGCTGCTCAGCTCAGCCGCTTGTCCCAGCCGACAAAGGCGTCCACCAGATCCGCCGGCGCCCCGGTGTCCCGCAGGCGCCGGACTTCCGCCTCGATGTAGTACCGGTACAACGGAACCAGCCCGGCCGCCAGCTCCGGCTCCACTTCCGCCGCCTCCAGCGGGTGGCCCGCGCGAACCTCCCGCGCCAGCCGCACGAGCGACGCGGCCGGCGCGTCGGGCCGGCCGAGGTACCAGTCGATCGCTTCGTCGTTGTTCGCCGCGCGGCCCGTCGGCGTCGTCCCCGAGTACAGGAACCTGACCGGGAACAGCACCGCCTTCGTGAACCACACCTTGTCCACCAGCAGCCGCTTCGGCGCACGGAACTCGGCCGTCACCTCGTCCGTCGCCAGCACCGCGATCGCGAAGCCCGCGCTCTCCAGCAGCAGTTGCGACGCCTCCGGGCGAGCCACCTCCGCGCGGACGTCGGCACCCACCAGGACCCGGCCGTCGTCGGCCAGCTGCAAGCGGTCCAAGGCCGGGAAGCGGCCGTCGTCGCGGCCTTCGCGCAACGCCGGCAGGGATGCCCAGAACACCGAAAGCTTGCGGTGCAACGGGCTTCGCTCCTGCAGTGCCGCCGTCGTGCTTTCGACGGCCGAGCGGTCGGCGTCGCCGATGCCCGTGAGGACCAGGGCCAGGTCGATGTCGCTCGCGGCCGCGGAGTAGCCGCCGTACGCCAAACTGCCCAGCAGGTACGCGCCGATCAGCCGCTCTCCCAAGGCTTCCCGGTAGGCCTGCGCGGCCTCGACGGCGATCTCGCGGGCCGCGGCGGCCGGTTCGGTGGTCGTCATGCCGCCACCGTATCGCGGAGGGCGCACTCCGCGATGCGGTCGGACACCACGCCGATCACCTGCCACGCCCGGTCCAGCACCGTGATCGCCGCTTCCGGGGTCCAATCGGCACGCCGCCGCAGCACTTCGTAGCCCATCTCGAGGTGCTCGACGTCCGCTTCGTCGTGCAGCTCGAAGTATTCGTCGTCGGGGAACGCCTTCGTGCCCGCCTGGCTGAACACCAGGCTGCCCGCCTCGAGGGCCAGGTGCGCCAGCACCGCGCGCTGCACGCCGGGCAGGATCGCGAACTGGTCGACGAACCAGGACGCGCCCATCTCGATGACCGGGTCCCAGACCAGCTCGCGGTCGTCCGCGCGGCTGCGGGCCAGGATCTTGTCGTGGCCGACCTCTTCGGCCTGGTGCTCGCACGCGAGCGCGCGCAGCTCGGGGTCGCTCTCGAAGGTCACCCGGGCGCTGATCATCCGCTGGAAGGCGTTCGACCACGGCTGGAGGTAGGTGAGCACCGCCTTCTTCGTCTCCGCCGTGGTGGTCTCGTCGGTCAGCAGCCGGATCAGGGCCGACCCCTCGTACTCCCGCTGCCGCTGCTCGTTGTGGCGGGCGACCCGCTCGACGTCCTGCTCGGTCACGATCTGCTCCTTCTGGTCGGCTATCCGAGATCGACGGGCGAGAGGGGGGAGGGCGGTGGCCGGTCGAAGACCGGGAACCGGAAGTACGTGGTCACGTCGCCGCGGCGGCCCGCGGCGCGGAAGCTCACCAGTTCCAGCACCCCGTGGCTGCCGCTCAGCGGCCCGGGGGCCAGCGCGGCGGCGAGGGTGCGGAACCGGCCGGGGTCCACGCCTTGCTCGTGCAGCAGCGCGGCCGTGCGCTCCACGGCTTCGCCGTCGTCCGGGACGAGGGCGGGCAGCCGGAGGTACGTCGTGGACTCCGCGGCGCGGTCGACCCCGGACCGGAACGCCAGGCAGCTCAACGCCGCCTCACCGGCGTGGTCGCTCTCCCCGGCCAACGTCCGGTAGGCGGCTCGCGCCCGGTCGGAGTCGTGGTGCAGCGCCACCGCGGCGACGCGCTCGACCTCGGCGAGGCCGGCGTCGTGGTTGCGGTAGTAGATTTTGACGCGGGCTTGCGCCTCGTCGGTCAGGTCGACGGCGAAGAACTCGATCTCGCGGTCGCCTTCGACAGTTTCGACCCGGCGGCGGGTGTCGTCCCAGGCCTCGCCGAGGCCGAGCCGCGCCATGGCCTCGACCACCGCGGCCTCGCGCTGGGCGTGGGGCCACGAATACAGCCCGAAGTACGTCTTGTGCACCATGCCGGACGGTGGCCGCCAGGCGATCGAATGCCACAGCGGCGCCGGCGTCGGCCGGCCCGCGCGCGGGGTGAACGTCTCGCGGACGTGGTCGAGCCGTCGGGTGTGGAAAACGCTGTCACCAGGCCAGACCACGTCGTGGCCGAGGCTGTCGAACAGCACCCGCAGCTCCGGTCGCGCGCCGGACCAGTTGACCGACATCTCGGCCGGGAAGCCGTCGTCCGCCACATAGGACGGCGGGTCGGGGGACGGCCCGATCCGCTCGTGGGCCCACGGCGGCAGCAGGGCCCGCAGCATCCGGGTGGTCCGGACGGACTGCTCCACGGGGACGTCGAGCGCTTCACACGCGGTGGCCCACAGCCCACCCAGGAAATCACCGAAGAGACGACCTTGAGCCGGATAGTTTTCCCTTATATATTCAGGAAACTCCGGCACGCGACTCGTCACGAGCGGATGCTATCAGTTGGATGCTTGCTCAACTAAAACTCTGCACCCGGGTGGTCCAGTCAATTGCGCCATGTGGGTACGCCGGCGCCCGCCGCGGCCACAGAGGGCCACAACGGACACCGGCGGTGTCCAGAGGAGACAAAAGCGGACAACGCGCAGGTCTCAGACCCGGGCGGGGACCACCGTCATCGCGTGCTTGACCAACCGGATCAGCGCGAGCTTGCTGGAGTCGCGGTCGCGTGCGTCACACATGACGATCGGCACACGGTCCGGGACCACCAGGGCTTCGCGGACCTCGTCCGCGGTGTAGCGCGGCGCGTTGTCGAAGCAGTTCACCGCGACGACGAACGGGATCTTCCGCCGCTCGAAGAAGTCGATCGCGGCGAAGCTGGTCTCCAGCCGCCGGGTGTCGACCAGCACGACCGTCCCGATCGCCCCGCGGGCCAGGTCGTCCCACATGAACCAGAACCGCGCCTGGCCCGGCGTCCCGAACAGGTACAGCACGTGCCGCGGCGAGATGGTGATCCGGCCGAAGTCGAGCGCGACCGTCGTGGTCGTCTTCCGCTCGACGCCGGACAGGTCGTCGACGCCGGCGCTCGCTTCGGTGAGCACCTCTTCGGTGGTCAGCGGGGGGATCTCGCTGACCGAACCGACCATCGTGGTCTTCCCCGCGCCGAAGCCGCCCGCGATGATGATCTTGACCGGCGTGGGGACCATGTCCGCCCCCGTGCCGTCAGTACTTGATGAGGCCATCGAGAACCGCCTGGAGTGTTTCGAGGTCCGGCGACTGCGCCGGGTTGTGGGTGGGCGAGCGCGTGATGACGAGGCCGCGTTCGATCAGGTCGCCGACGAGCACGCGCACGACCCCCAGCGGGATCTTGACGTACACGGCGATCTCGGCGATCGACACCGGGTGGCGGCACAGTTGCACGATCGCCACGTGCTCCGGGCCCAGCCCGGCCGGCTCCTGCTCCGAGCGCAGGGTCATCACCTGGGTGGACAGGTCCAGCCGCGCGGTGCCGGCCGGCGTCCGGCCGCTGGTGATCGTGTACGGCCGGACCAGCGGCCCGGCGGCCTCGTCGTACCAACCGTCTTCGGCACTCATGTGGCCTCCCGCAGGACCGACGCCGCTTCCCGCGGCGCGGACGCCATGTAGTCGCCGACGCGCTTGACGAGCCGGCTCATCTCGTAGGCGATCATCTCGACGTCGACGTTGTCGGCGGCCAGCACGGCGAGGCAGGCACCCTGGCCCGCCGCGGAGACGAACAGGTAACCGCGCTCCATCTCGATCATGTTCTGCAGCACCGGGCCGCGGTTGAACTGCTTGCTCACCCCCTTGGCAAGGCTCTGCAGGCTGGAGGCGATGGCCGAAAGCTGGTCCGAGTCGTCCTTGCTCATCCCGGCCGACTTGCCGATCAGCAGCCCGTCGGCGGACAGCACGATGGCGTTCTGCGCGCCGACCACGCGGTTCACCATGTCGTCGAGCAGCCAGTTGAGATCGGGTTTGGGGTTCCCGTACTCGTTCATTCGACTTCAGACCCTGACTTTCCTGTGTGGACTTTTCGTGTGTGGGGGCCGTTGAGTTACGAGTTGTCGTCCGGGCCGCCGCGCCCGCGGCGGGTGCCCTTGTGGAACGCCGCGAGGGTGCGCGCGGTGCCTTCTCCCGGCGCCACGACGTCGTCGGCGCTGTCGTCGGGTTCGTTCTCGAGCTGGGCGACGAGGTTCTGCTGCGGCTCGCGCCGGGGCAGCCGGGGCCGATCGTCGGTCGGCTGCACGTCCGTGGCCGGCGTGATGACCGCCGGCTCCGCCGCCGTCACCGGCACGGAGGGCAGGGCGTCGGGCGGGGTCAGGGCGCGTGCCGGGTACGGCCTCGGCTTGGTGTCTCGCTTCATCGGGATCTGGCCGCTGAACGAGCTGGGCGTGTCCATCGTGCGGAGCGGGCTTTCTGCTGCCTGCGGCGCCGGGGCGCCCACCGGGGCGAGGACCGCGGTGTCCTCCGCCGGCGTGGAACCGGGGCCGCCGTCCTCGCCGGCCAGGTGCTGGGTGGGGATCAGGACGGTGGCGCGCAGGCCGCCGTAGCGGGACGGGTCGAAGGTGACGGTGATGCCGAGCCGGGCCGCCAGGCGCGCGACCACGAACAGGCCGAGGCTGGAGTCGGCCCGCAGCGCCATCGCGTCGAACTCGGGAGCTTCGGCCATCATCGCGTTCGCCCACTCGCGGACGCCGTCCTTCATGCCGAGCCCCTGGTCCGAGACGTCGACGACGACACCGCGCGCGACCATCCGGCTGGTCACCTCGACCGGCGAGCCGGGCGGCGAGAACGACGTCGCGTTGTCGACCAGCTCGGCGACGAGGTGGATCGTGTCGGCCACCGCGGCGCCGACGATCGAGACGTCGGGCACCTGCTCGACCTGGACCCGCGCGTACTGCTCGGTTTCCGAGACGGCCGCGCGCAGGACCTCCATCAGCGGCACCGGCTTGCGCCAGCGGCGGCCGGGCTGCTTGCCGCCGAGGATGATCAGGTTCTCGGTGGTGCGGCGGGCCCGGGCGGCGAGGTGGTCGAGCTGGAACAGCGCGGCCAGCTGCGTCGAGTCGTCCTCGCGGGCTTCCATCTCGTCGAGGATCTGCAGCTGCTGGTGGACGAGGACCTGGTTGCGGTGCGCGATGCCGAGGAACACGTTGTGCACACCGCTGCGGGCCTTGGCCTCGCTCGCCGCGGCGTTGACGGCGGTCAGCTGGGCGACGTTGAACGCCTCGGCCACCTGCCCGATCTCGTCGCGGCCGTGGTCGAGCCGGGGGAGTTCTTCCTTCAGGTCCACGGGTTCGCCGCTCTTCAGCCGCTCCACGATGTCCGGCAGCCGGTTGCGGGCGAGGTCGAGGGAGTCGTTGCGCAGCCGCGCCAGGCGCGTCATCAGGGCCCGGTCGACGAGCGAGCGGGACACCCGCACCGCGACGATGATCGCCGCCAGCGAGGCGAGCAGGGCGACGATGGAGCCGATGATGACGTTGCGCAGCTGGGCGTCACCGGCGTCGATCGCGGCCGCGGAAACCTTGTCCGCCTGGGTGATCGCGAGGTCGTTCAGGCCCTGGGCGACCTGGTTCGTCGCGTTCTGCCAGTCCGTTTCGGACACCGGCACGGTGTTCTGCTCGCCCGCCGACCACGGGCCGTGCTTGACGAGCGCCTCCTCGGCGGTCGCCAGCTGGCGCCAGGCCGTGCTGGTGGTCAGCGCCTGGTACTTCTGCCGGACGCCGGGGTCGAGGAACGGCGCGACCTGCTCCAGCTGCGTCCGGTAGATCCCGGACAGCTGCGCGAACTGGGCGAAGTCGCCGGGCGCGAAGGTCCCGGCGGAGTAGGCCGTCGAGACCAGCGACGTTTCGCGCGACATCATGTCGCCGGCGCGGAAGACCGACGTCGCCGTGATGCCGCCGGTCGCGGCCTCGGCGTCGGGGACGACCCGGGCCTGGGTGTCGAAGAGGTTGGACGCGGTGTCCATCACGCCGTTGTAGTAGGCGTTGACCTGGCCGCGGTCGATGCTGCGGAAGCTGATCTGCGAGCGCAGCACGGGCAGCTGGTCGAACTGGGACTTCAGCGCGTTCACCTTGGACGCGATCTCGTCCGGCGCGTTGGAGATCGTCGCGGCGAACGCGTCCTTCAGCACGACGAGCTTCTCGTCGGTGGCCTTCTGCTGCTGCTGGAGCCGGGCCGGGCCGAGCGCGGGGTCGTCGAGGTACTGCAGCGCGGTCTGGCGTTCCTTCTGGAACTCGGCCAGCGCGGTGGCGGCCGGGATGGAGACCTCACGCACGGAGGCCGCGACCAACCGGACGTAAACGCCGTTGAAGAGGAAGTAGGACGAGACCGCGATCCACAGCACCAGCAGCGTCACACTGGGAATGAGAACGGTCCTGGTCAGCCTTTTGCGGATCGACTTGTCGTACGGCTTGTCCGACTCGTCCCTGGGGTCTTTGTTCAGCACGGCGGTTCACGAACTCCTGAGTGACGGTCGGCGAGGAATGGGGACCCGGACGAGGAAGCGGACACGACGATGGGACACAGCGGCCGCCGTCACCCGTCTTCGCCTCACCCTCCGTGTTGCCGCGGAATCGATCAGGGTCCGTTTTTTACCACGAACCCCTGACACCCGGTCGGTGAGACCCGCCTTGCGGACACCCGTCCGTCCTCCGGCGAACGGCGTTTACTTTGCGTTCGGAGACGATCACCGGCATTTCCTCAGGTACTGGCGCCGCGGGTTATTCGCGGATGCTGATCGCTGCGCCGAACGGGTGAAAGTGAATTCCGCCGGTTCGGCGTGTGCAGCGCTTCGCGGCGGAGGAAAAAGGGGAACGGGTCGTGCCTGGAAGTGCTCGCCGACGCCGGGTGCGCGCCGCCGGAGGCAGGCGGGCGCCACCCTGCGTGTCTTTACATCTAGGGAGCTATTGTCAATCGATCTGGACATCAGCTATCGTCCTGTCAACGCAGTCCGCCAAGGAGGGTGTGATGAGCGAAGCGACCGGGACCCTGCCCGCCGGCTCGACCGAGCTGTGGCGCGACCGCAAGCGGTACCTCTGGCTGATCGGCCTGGTCGTGCCCTCCCTGGCGTTCCTCGCCATCGGGCTGCACGCCGCCACCGGGTGGGGCGGCTGGTTCTGGATCGGGCCGGTCGTGATCCTCGTGATCGTCCCCCTGATCGACCTCGTCGCCGGGCTGGACCGGAGCAATCCGCCCGACGACGTCATCGCGCGGCTGGAGAACGACCGCTACTACCGCTGGATCACCTTCGCCTTCCTGCCCGTCCAGTACCTCGGCTTCGCAGCCGCGTTCTGGCTGATCGCGCGCGGCGACCTCACCGTGGCGGACAAGATCGGGCTCGCCGTGTCGATCGGGTGCGTCGGCGGGATCGGCATCAACACCGCGCACGAACTGGGCCACAAGAAGGAAAGCCACGAGCGCTGGCTGTCGAAGATCGCGCTGGCGCAGAGCTGGTACGGGCACTTCTACATCGAGCACAACCGCGGCCACCACGTCCGCGTGGCGACGCCGGAAGACCCGGCGAGCAGCCGCGTCGGCGAAAGCTTCTACCGCTTCTGGCCGCGCACGGTCTTCGGCTCGCTGAAGTCGGCGTGGCGGCTGGAGCGCAAGCGCTACGCCCGGCGGAACCGCCACCCCTACCGGCTCGGCAACGACGTCGTCAACGCCTGGCTGATGTCCGCGGTGCTGTGGGCGGCGATGGTCGCCTGGCTCGGCACCGGCGTCCTGCCCTACCTCGTGGTCCAGGCCGTCGTCGGGTTCTCACTGCTGGAGGTCGTCAACTACATGGAGCACTACGGGATGCTGCGGCAGCGGGTCGGCGCGCCCGGGCGGCGGCGGTACGAGCGCGTCGATCCCAGCCATAGCTGGAACTCCAACAACATCGCGACGAACGTCCTGCTCTACCACCTGCAGCGGCACAGCGACCACCACGCCAACCCGACCCGGCGCTACCAGACGCTGCGCGACTTCGCCGAGTCGCCGGTGCTGCCCACCGGGTACGCCGGGATGATCGTGCTCGCGTTGATCCCGCCGCTGTGGCGCCGGGTGATGGACCCGCGCGTGCTCGCCCACTTCGACGGCGACATCGCGCGCGCCAACATCCAGCCCGGCAAGCGGGCGAAAGTCCTGGCCCGGTACGGAACCCGCGTCACGGCGGCCGCACCCGACCTCGCGGACACCCGCGGCGACGCCACCGAAGGCGGCATGTGCCCCGGCTGCGGGTACGTCTACGACGAGCAGCGCGGTGACCCGCGGGAGGGCTTCCCGGCCGGCACGCCGTGGGCGGCGATCCCGGACTCGTGGTGCTGCCCGGACTGCGGCGTGCGTGAGAAGGTCGACTTCGTCGCACCGGGCCGGGTGGGCCCGGCCTAGAATGCCGATCATGAGCAGGGCGGTGCCGGTGCCGGCGGAAGGTGGTCAGCACCGGCAGCCGATCATCGCCGCGGCGATCGAGCTGACGGCGCGGTCCGGCTGGCCGGCCGTCACGATGGCCCGGCTGGCCGAGCTGGCGGGGGTCAGCCGCCAGACCGTGTACAACGAGATCGGCTCCAAGCCCGCGCTGGCCGAAGCGATGGTCGCGCACGAGCTCGACCGGTTCCTCTCGGTGGTCGGCGCCGCCTTCGACCGCCACCCGGACGACCTGGTCGAGGCGATCTACGACGCCGTCCGCGCGGTCCTCGAACTCGCCGACGACAACACGCTGCTGCGCGCGATCGTCTCGGCGACGCACGGCACCGCCCCCGAACTCCTCCCGCTGCTGACCACCGACTCGGGCGCGCTGCTCGCCCAGGCGAAGGCGGTGGTGGCCGGTCGCGTCGCGGCCTACCGCCCCCCGCTGACCGGCGACCAGGTCGACGTGGTGATCGACCTGATCGTCCGCACGGTGCTCAGCCACGTGATGCAGCCATCGGACACCCCGGCCCGAACGGCCGACGGGCTGGCCTGGCTGGCGGCGCGGCTGCTCGGCGTGGCGGCGAACCCGCCGCTGCGGCACACCTAGCTCGATGATGACTGGAGAAGTGCAGCCAACTCGGTGACGTCGCCCGCCGCAGGGCTTCGGATGGGTGGAGGTTCAGCCGTTGGCCAGAGCGGGCTGGCTCGGCTGGCGGCGCGGGTCCTCGGCGTGGCGGCGAACCCGCCGCTGCGGCACACCTAGCGCAGCCCGTGCCGGTCCAGCCAGGAGGCGATCGCCGCCGCGATCTCCTCGGGCCGGTCCTCCTGGGCGTGGTGGCCGGCTTCCCCGCAGGCGACGACGTCGAGCGCGGCGATGTTCTCCGCACACCACTGCGCCATCTTCTCGCCGATGAGCAGCGTCGGGGAGCCTTCGAACGTCAGGAGCAGCTTCGGCGTGCTCTCGCTGGCCGCCAGCCACTCGTCGTAGGCCTCGATGCGCTCGACGAGCCCGGCCGGGTCGCCGCCGAGCGGGAGCTGGCGCGCCCACGCCAGCACCGGGCGACGGCTTTCCGGCGTCGGGAACGGGGCGAGGTAGGCGGCCAGGTCGTCGTCGCCGACCGGGGTGCGCACCCCGCCGGTGAACGCCTGGCGGATGAACAGGTCCTGCGTCAGCACCATGTCCTCGCCGACGCCGGGCGTGCGGATCTTCCGCGAGCGCTCGGCCGCCTGCGGCGTCAGATCGTCCCAGTCCATCGGCTTCACGATGGTCTCGAAGAAGGCGAGCCCGCGGACCCGGCCGGGGTGCCGGGCGGCGAAGTCGAAGGCGAGTGCGCCACCCCAGTCGTGCCCGACGAGGACGACGTCGTCCAGGCCGAGGTGGTCGAACCACGCCTCGAGGTGGTCGGCGTGGTCGGCGAAGCTGTACGCGAGGTCCGGCTTGGGCGAGCGGCCCATGCCGATGAGGTCGGGGGCGAGCAGCCGTCCGTCGCCGAGGTGCGGGCGGACGTGCCGCCAGCTGTGCGACGAGCTCGGGTTGCCGTGCAGGAGGACGATCGGGGTGCCGGTGCCGGTTTCTTCGTGGTACAGCATGGTTTTCAGGACTCCAAGGGGGTGTCGAGGAGGAGGGTGAGCTCGCGGGCCAGCGCCGCGGTGCGCTCACCGTGCCGGCCGCCGAGCGAGGCGAGGAGCCGGTCGAGCAGCTCGGCCACCGTGGCGATCGCCGGTTCGGTCACCTCGCGCCCGCGGGCGGTGAGGCGCAGCCGGACGGTCCGGGTGTCGGCCGGGTCGCGGGTGCGTTCGACGAGTCCGTCGGCGTCGAGCGTGCGGGCGAGCTTGGAGACGTAGAGCGCTTCCAGTCCGGTGTGGTCGGCCAGTTCGCGCTGGCTCGGGCTCGCGCCGGCCCGCTCCAGGCCGGAGAGCGAGGACAGGAAGACGTACTGCGCGTGCGTCAGCCCGATCGGGGCGAGGGCGCGGTCGACGGCGACCCGCCACTTCATGGACAGCCGCCAGACCAGGTGACCGAGAGTGCTCATGCCAGATACTGTACATGGCTACTAAATACATGGCTACTATTTGAGGAAGTCCAGTGAGTGGTCTGCCGCGGCTTGTCGTGAGTGGTAAGTCGGGTTCTAACCCGACTTACCACTCACGAGGAGTGCGGCAGGGGTCAGGCGGCGAGTTGGCGGATGCGGTCCATGGCCCGCCGGACCTCGGCGAAGCCGGTGGTGAGCGGGCTCAGCCCGATGCGGATGCCGTCCGGACGGCGGAAGTCGATGAGCACGCCGTGCTCGACGAGGACGCGGGAAAGCCGTTCGGCGTCCGGGTGGCGGAGGGTGACGTGGCCGCCCCGACGGTCGTCTTCGCGCGGCGAGGCGACCGTGAAGCCGAGCGGGACGAGCCACGCGTCGGCGAGGGCGAGCACCCACCGGCCCAGCGCGACGGCCTTGGCCCGCACGCGGTCGATGCCCGCTTCCGCCAGCAGCGCCACGCCTTCCTGGACGCCCACCATGCCGAGCACCGGCGGGGTGCCCGACAGCGCCCGCCGGATGCCGGGCGCGGGGACGTACTCCGCGGCCATGCCGAAGGTGTCGGCGGCGCCCATCCAGCCCGTGATGGGCTGGCCGAACGCCGCGTGGTGGCGCGCGTTGACGTAGAGGAACGCGGGCGCGCCGGGGCCGGCGTTGAGGAACTTGTACGTGCAGCCGACAGCGAAGTCGGCTTCGGCCGCGTCCAGCTCGACCGGGATCGAGCCGACGCTGTGGCAGAGGTCCCAGACGACGAGCCCGCCGCGCTCGTGCACCAGCCGCGTGACGGCGGCGAGGTCGGTGATCGCCGCCGTCCGGTAGTCCACATGGGACAGGGTGACGACCGCCGTCCGCGGCCCGACGACCGCGGCGACGTCCTCGCTCCCGGCCCACCGGACGGTGAGCCCGAGTTCGGCGGCGACGCTCTCGACGAGGAACCGGTCGGTGGGGAAGTTCGCGGTGTCGGTGACGATCTCGTCCCGGCCGGGGCGCAGCGCGACGGCGGACCGGAGCGTCTTGTAGAGGCACACGGACGTCGAGTCGGCGACAATGGTCTGCCCCGGCGCGGCACCGAGCGCGACGCGGCCGAGCTCGTCCCCGATCTCCTCGGGCAGGGTGAGCCAGCGCTCTTCCCAGGACCGGATCAGCCGGCCGCCCCACTCGTGCGCGACGAGCTCCTGCAGGCGGTCCGCGGTCGCGCGCAACGGGCGGCCCAGGGAGTTCCCGTCGAGGTAGGCGACGACGCCGGGGTCGCCGATCGGGACGAACCGCTCGCGGAAGGGGGCGAGCTCGTCTTCGGCGTCGAGGCGGTCCGCGGCCGCGGGCGAGATGTCGGACGTCATGTCCGCCATCATGCAGCCGACCGGGTGACCCGGGCCACGGCAGTCTCGACCGCGCCTCGGTGCCGGGGTGTTCCGCCGAGGCGGGCCGGGTGGCTCAGCCCTTCTGCTCCTTCACCCGCACCGCTTCCTTGCGCACCTCGGCCTGGGTCGCGCGCTCGCGGACCAGCCAGTCCGGGCTTTCGGCCTTCAGCGCTTCGATCTGCTCGGTGGTGAGCGGCTCGGTGATGCCGCCGCGGGTCAGGCCGCCGATGGAGACGCCCAGCTTCGCCGCGACCACCGGCCGCGGGTGCGGGCCCGTGCGGCGCAGTTCCCGCAGCCACTCCGGCGGCTCGGCCTGCAGCGCGTTCAGCTCGTCGCGCGTCACGACGCCCTCCCGGAACTCCGCGGGGGTGGCTTCGAGGTACACACCCAGCTTCTTCGCCGCCGTCGCGGGCTTCATCGTCTGGGTGGTCTTGTGCGACGTCATGCCGTCCAGGGTAGCCAGCGTCACTCCCGGTAACCTGACCCGGTGACCTCTTTCAAGCTCGCCTACGTCCCGGGAGCGACCCCCGCCAAGTGGGTGCGGACCTGGGGCGAGCGGGTGCCGGAGGTGCCGCTGACCCTGGTCCCGGTGGCCGCCGCCGACGCGACCGGCCTGCTGCGCGCCCGCGACGCCGACGCGGCGCTGCTGCGGTCGCCGATCGACCGGGACGGCCTGCACGCGATCCTGCTCTACACCGAGACGTCGGTGGTCGTGGTGCCCAAGGACCACCTCGTCGCGGCGGCGGACGAAGTGTCCACCGAGGACCTGGCGGACGAGGTCGTGCTGCACCCCCTCGACGACACGCTGGCGTGGGAGACCCGGCCGGGGCGTCCGGCGGTTTCGCGGCCCGCGACGACGGCGGACGCGATCGAGCTGGTCGCGGCCGGGGTCGGGGTGCTCGTCGTGCCGCAGTCGCTCGCCCGGCTGCACCACCGCCGGGACCTCACCTACCGGCCGGTCGCGGACGCGCCGCAGTCCAGCGTCGCGCTGTCGTGGCTGGAGGAGGAGACGACGGACCTGATGGAGCAGTTCATCGGGATCGTCCGCGGCCGCACGGTGAACAGCACGCGCGGGCGCCCGCAGGCGCCGGCCGAGCGCAAGCGCCCGGAACGCAAGCCCGCCGCGGCGAAACCGGTGCGGCGCGGCGGGGGCGGGGCGCCGGGGAAGCGGCGCCGCCGGGGTTGAGCCGCTACGCCGTCGTGCAGACGCAGTTGCCGTCGGCGCGGTCGGGCAGGTCGGGGTCGTCGAACCAGTGGCCGCCCTCCCCGAGGTAGCGGAACTGCAGGACGGTCCCCGGCGCGACGTCGACCGACGCCGAGCGGCGGCCGTTGGACCGCGGCGTGAGGTGGTGCCGTCCGGGCGTCCAGTCGTTGAACGAGCCCACGACGCTCACCCGGCCGGGCGGTGCGCCGACGGGGAGGCTGAAGGTGACGCGCTGGGTGCCGGCCCGGCTCTTGCTGATCTTGATCACTCGTGGGGCCTTTCACGGGAACTGTTTCGGGGGGCGTGCTCGGCACTGAGCGCCGACATGATGGCACAGCGGTGACGAATTGGTCACGCCCAGTGCCCGATCGGGTTACGGCGCCGCTCAACGGCCCGCCACTGACCGGGTGATGCTGGGGTGAACCATGATCACCTCGGGGTTGCTTGCGTGGGGCGGTGGGAAACTGACTGCCGTGACCGTCGCCGCTGATCGTCAAGTCAAGGACCCGTGTGCCTGGCTCAGCGCCGTCACCCACGAGCTCGCCGACGCCCATCCGGCCGACACGCGAGCGGTGCTCATGACGGTGTGGGACGGGCTGGTCGCCGCCCGCCTGGTCGGGCTGTACGCCGCGGCCGCTTCGCCTCGCTGGCGGGCGAGACAGCGTCACGCCGAAGCGGTCGAGTTCGATCTCGCCGTACAGCTGGCGCGCAACTGCACCGTCGGCACCGGCCTGGCCATCCCGGCCCGGCTGCCCGGGGCCGCGGTCGCCTGGCCCGCCGAACGGGCCGACGCGGCCGTCGCGGCGGTGGTTTCCTTCTGCGGCACAGCGGAAGCGATGCTGCGCCGCGCGGGCGAGTTGACGCCGGTGTGGGAGGACAGCCTGCTCGGGCCGGTCGCGCTGACCCGCTGGCTGGCGGACTGCTGGACGGGCCGCCACACCGGCTGCCCCCTGCGGCTCCCGGTGCCCCCGCCGCCGTGGTGGCGCTGACGGCCGTGTCCGTCAGGGGAAAGCTGGTGCCGGCGAGAGGAGGCCAGGGTGACCGACCCGTTTTCGAGACTTCCGGAGGCAACCCGCGCGGCGGTGCGCGCACTCCTGCTGGCCGAGCTGACGGCGGCAGGCCACCGCGCCCGCGCCGCGGGCTGCACCCCGGAGGTGCTGACGGCGGTGTTCGAGGCCCGCCGCCGTTCACTCGAGGACAGCTGAATTTCCCGCGCTCGCCGCCCGGCCCCATGCGCCCCGATGTGGCGTTGGTTGCGTCCGACGCACCGAATGCCACATCGGGGCGCATGGCTGGGCTGGGCCGCGAGCGACCGAGCCGGCCCAGGCGGGGTCAGCGGCCCAGGATGGCCAGGGCCGTCGCCACGATCTCCGCCACCCGCGCCTGGTCCGCCAGGGCCGCCGCCAGCCAGTCGTCGTGGGGCGAGCCGTCCGGGGCGTGCTCGCCGAACACCGCGCCGACCACCGTCGTCACCGCCGGGGCCACCGCCTCGCCGCGGTCCAACCGGAGCTCGATCGCGCGCAGGGCCTGCTCGGCCAGGCCCGCGAGCCGCGCGTCCGCCAGTTCGTGCGACGTGACCAGCTCCAGCGGTGGCAGCTCCGCCGGCATCGGGGCGACCGGGGCCTGCTTGTGCCCCAGTGGCCGCTCGACGTGCTCCGCGTGCCACGCCGGGCGGGTGCGCATCGCGGCCAGGACCCGGTCGACCTCGCGGTCGAGCGTGTCGCGCGCGGGCGGTGGCTCGCCCGTCACCTCCGCTCGCCGGGCCGCCCAGCCGTCCAGGGGCCACAGCTCCGCCCCCGCCGTGGCCGGGACCCCGACCCAGACCAGGATCTGCACCGCCAGATCGCAGAGCCACGGGTCGTCGCCGAGGGCGCCGGCCAGCCAGGCCGGGAGGCGCGGCCGTTGCAGGGCCCCGATTTCCCCGCGGCGGCGCCGGTGCGCGTCGACCGTGGCCGGGGTGAGGCGGGTGGCCAGCCAGCCCTCGAGGTTGTCGATCGGGCCCGTCGCGCGCCGCAGGGCGTGGTCCACCACCGCCTCGACGTCGTCGTGGAAGCGGTCGAGGCAGTCCGGCCGCAGCCACCCGAGGCCGCGGGCGCAGTCCGCGTGGCGGCGCCGGTGCTCCAGCGGCTTGGTGATCCGCGTGAAGACCAGCGGCCACGCCACCGTGTAGACCCCGCCGCGCAGCCGGGCCAGTGCGCGGGGCCGTGCCTCCGCCGCCGAGTCGGCGAGCAGGCCGTCGCGGGCCAGCCGCCGGACGCCGGCGACGTCGGCCGGGCCGGTAGTGTCGAGCACCCTTCCTCCCCGATGCCGACGCCGGAAGTCGACGGGAAAATGGTCGGGCAGCCGCGGATGCGGAAAAGGCCGCGGGCAGGCCGAAAACGCGGGGAATTGGCCAATCCCTGGCCAGCCCGGGATCACCTGATCGGCGCAGCCGTTGCCGCCGATCGCCGCGAAGTGCCCGTGCCACAATGAAAATCCCATGGCACACGAGGACGGGCTGCTCCGGGAACTGACCACGTTGCGGCGCGGCTGGGGGTTGGAGGCCGACCGGCTGCGCAGCCGGCTCGGGCCGCTCGTTTCCGGCTGGTGCGAAATCCACCGGACGACGAGCGATCGCGACGCGCGCAAGGTGCTGCGCGAGGCCATTTCGGCCGCGATCGCGGACTTCCCGGCCGACGACAGGCTGGCGGTGAACGTCGCGCTGGGCATCGCCCCCGGCGCCCAGCACGCCCTGCTGAGCGACCGGATCGGCGTCCTCGCCGATCAGCTGCGCGTCTCCGAACGCACGGCCCGGCGCCGCGTCGACCGGTCGTTCGCCCGGCTCGCCGCGGAGATCGAGGCCGGCGCGCGGCCGGGCAACGGCGTGCCCGACCCGGACGACGGCTGGTTCGTCAAGCGGCTCAAGGTGCTCGTCCGGCTCGACACCGGCGAGCCGGAGGTCACCGAGGAACGGCTGATCGTGGCCACCCGGGACACCCTCGCCCGGATCTCCGCGCAGTTCACCGTGCCCCGCACCGAAGACGGCCGCGACGGTGAGCGCGACGTCGCCGCGGACGCCCGGCACGGCGTCCGGATCAGCGAGGGCACCCGGGACGGGCAGCGGCACTTCCGCTGGCTGCTCGACCTGCCGCGGCCGCTGGACCGCGGCGACAGCCACACGTACTCGCTGGTGTACCGCATCCGGGACGGCCGGCCGATCCGGCCGTCCTACGTGTTCGTGCCGCTGGTGACGTGCGAGTCGTTCGAGGTCCGCGTCCGCTTCGACCCGCGGAAGCCGCCGGAGGTGGTGTGGCGGCTGGACCGCGTCCCGCCGTCGGTGCTCGCCGACCCGCCCCAGCCGGGGCAGCCGCTGCCGCTGGACGGCGCCTGCGAGGTCGCGCAGGAGTTCGCCGCGCCGCAGCTGGGCTACGCCTACGGGCTGCGCTGGCTGCCCGGCTGAGATATTCCTTGACGTGAATATTCTCCTGCGTGAATGCTAGGTCCCATGGACCGGATCGCCGCGGCGCTGGGGGACGCCGCCCGGTGGCGCATCGTCGAACTGCTCGCCGAGCGCCCGCGCTCGGTGGGCGAGCTCGCCGAGCTGACCGGGCTGCGGCAACCGCAGACCACCAAGCACCTCCAGACCCTCGCCCGCGCCGGTCTGGTCACCGTCTTCCCGCTCGGCCGGCGCCGCGTCCACGCCCTCGAAGCGGGACCCCTGACCGGCTTCGCGGGGCGGCTGCGGGAGCTGGCCGACACGACCGAGGCGCACGCGGACGAGCGGGACGCCGTGGCGCGGTACCGCGCGGCCATCGAGGCGGACACCGCGGCCGCGGACCGCGACCGGTGGGCCGACGGGCGCACGTTCTCGTTCGACCGCCTGCTGCCCGCGCCGGCCGCCGACGTCTGGCGGCACTGGACCGAGGCGGACCTGCTGGCGACCTGGTGGGTGCCGCCGTCGATGACGGTCACCGCCTGCACCCTCGAGCCGCGGCCGGGCGGCCGGGTGGTGCTCGGCTACCGCGACGCCGACGGCGAGTACCACGCCGAGGGCCGGGTGCGCGTCGCAGACGAGCCCGGCCGCCTCGGCTTCGACCTGGCGGTGACCGGCCCCGCTTCCTTCACCGGCCACTACGACCTCGAGCTCCACCCGGACCCGGCCGGCACCCGGCTGCGGCTGGACCTGCGCATCACCGCCACGACGGTCGGCGCCGTCCCCTTCGTCGCCGGCATCGAGACCGGCTGGGGCCAGGTGCTCGACCACCTCACCGACGTGCTCGCCCACCGGAAGGACCGAACACCGTGACCGAGCCGACCGCCCGCCGGGTGACCGCGAACCTCAGCCTCACCCTCGACGGGCGCTACCACGGCCCCGCCGGGCCCGCCGACATGGGCGCGATCCTCCCGTACGCCACCACCGAAGTCGCGCGGCGCCACCTCGGCCGCATCTGGGAAACCGCGACGACGGCGGTCCTCGGCCGGCGCAACGCGGAGGGCTTCCTCGGGTTCTGGCCCACCGTCGCCGCCGACGAGAACGCCGACCCGCGGGACCGCGGATACGCGAACTGGCTGGTGGAGGCGGAAAAGGTCGTCTTCTCCACCACGTTGTCCGACGCCCCGTGGGAGCGCACCCGGCTGGTGAACGCGCCGGCTGCGGACGTCATCACCGAGCTGAAGGCCGCGGCCGGCGGCGACATCCTCGTCAACAGCAGCGTGAGCGTCATCAAACCGCTGCTCGCCGCGGACCTGCTCGACCGGCTGTACCTCCTGACCTGCCCGGAAATCGCGGGCGGCGGGCCCCGGCTGTTCGACGACGGCCTGCCCGCGTCGCGGTGGCGGCTCACCCACCACGAGACCGGGGAACTGGGCGAGACGGCGGTGGTCTACGACCGCGTGCGCTGACCGGCGCCCGAGGAATACCAAGTGAGGGGATGCCCGGCCGGGTGCCGCCTGGCTACTTTTCCCCAACCGCACCGGCCCCGCCGGCTGCCGTGCGGATCACCGGTATTCACCTGCGCCCGGAGGGTTCCGCATGGCCGAAACAGTGGTGGGCGACTCCGTCGACCGGCGTACCTTCCTCGCCGCCGCGGCGCTCGGATCCGCGGGCGTCGTGGCGGGGGTGAGCCTGCTCGGTTCCAGCGCCCCGCCGACGGCCTCGGCGGCGACGGCACCGCCGGCGGCTCCGCACTTCGGGCTCACCAAGTTCCTCGACCCGCTGCGGATCCCGCCGGTGGTCCAGGCGCATTCGCGGCGTTACCGCGGCGAGCTCACGGTCACGATGACCACCGCGCGGACCCGCCTGCACTCCCAGCTGCCGGAGAGCACACTGTGGACCTACGACGGCCACTTCCCCGGCCCGACCATCGAAGTCCGCAGCGGACAGCGGCTTCGCGTCGCGTGGGCCAACGAACTCCGGGGCACGGTCCCGCTCGTGGCGGTGCGGGCGCCGTACGCCGTGCCGACGCCGGCGAACCAGCCCGGCTACCGGGCGGCGGACGGCAGCCTGCCCGCCGGGGTGGAGCTGATCGAGGGCGTCGCCGAGCTGCCGCCGTGGAACGTCGTGCACCTGCACGGCGCGCTGACGAACGCCGGCAACGACGGCTGGGCGCACAACGGGATTTCGCCGGGGCACACGCAGCTCACGGAGTACCCGAACCGCCAGGCCGCCACCGCGCTCTGGTACCACGACCACGCGATGGCCGTGACGCGCTTCAACGTCCACTCCGGACTCGCGGGCCTCTACCTGATCCGCGACGACGAGGAGGACCGGCTGCGCCTTCCCGGTGGTGACCACGAAATCCCGCTGATCCTCGCCGACCGCAACTTCGACACCGACCCGGCGACCGGTGCGCTCACCGGCCGGCTGCTGTTCAAGTTCCAGTACCTGCCCGCGTCCGGCACGACGGCCCCGGTGACCGGCCCGTTCACCCTCGTCAACGGCGGCATCTGGCCGCACCTGGACGTCGACGCGCGCTGGTACCGCTTCCGCGTGCTGAACACGGCGAACGGCCGGTACTTCCGCCTCGACCTGATGGACGAGGCGGGGGTCGTGCACAACGACGCGGTCCGGATCGCCGGCACCGACGCGGGTCTGCTGCCCGCGCCGGCGGCGGTGCCGCCGGGCGGGCTGACCCTGACCCCGGCCGAGCGCGCCGACCTGCTGATCGACTTCAGCCGGTTCCCGGGACAGCGGCTGCGGCTGGTCAACACGGGGGCCTCGATCGAGCCGGACATCATGGAGTTCCGCGTCGAGAGCCGCCGTCGCCCGGAGCCGTTCCGGCTGCCGGCGCGGCTGTCCGCTTCCTACACCCGGCTGGAGCAGGTGCCGGAGGACCACGACGAGGTGTTCGTGGCAACGACCCCGCCGGGCGTGGCGGGCCGGCCGCACCCGGAGATGTGGGAGCTGGCGGAGATCACCGATCCGGCGGAGCTGCCGGCGCGGTTCCCGGCGGAGGGTGTCCTCCAGCTCACCGACCCGGTCACCGGGCACGTGCGGACGTTCCGCAAGGTGGCCGCCCTGTTCGACGACACGACGACGATCTTCGTCGACCGCGGCCGGTGGGTGGTGTGGAACCTGATCCAGCTCGGCGGTGCGCCGCACCCGATGCACATCCACATGGCGCGCTTCCAGCTGCTGACCCGGCACAAGTTCGCCGACCTGACGGCGTTCGACGTCGCGGCGGGCGGAACGTCCCGGCCCCTGCCCGCCCCGGCCACCGGCCCGGCGATCGAGAAGCACGAGGAAGGCTGGAAGGACACGTTCAACCTGTGGGCGGGGGAGTGGATCCGCGTCGCCGGCCAGTTCGCGGACGCGACCGGCGAGTTCATGTACCACTGCCACATCCTCGACCACGAGGACGAGGGCATGATGCGCCCGTTCGTCGTGCACCCGCCGGAGATCAGCCGGTTCCACCGGCACGCCGGGAGCCCGGGCCACCACCCGGGGATGCCCGGCCACGGCGGGCACTAGCGGGAGGTGGCGTGGCGTTCCAGGAACCGGGCGACGTCGGCCGGGTCCTCCAGCGGCAGCGGGTAGACCACGAGGCGGTCCACGCCGAGCTCGGCGTACCGCTCGGCGCCGCGGGCGTCCACTTCCACCGGGTCGAGGGGTGTGTAGCTGATTTCCAGCCGGCCCAGCCGGGCCGGGCGGTCGACTTCCGCCGCGGCCCGCCGCAACCCGGCGAGGTGGCGGGGGAGGTCGTCGAGCCCGCCGTTGCCGAACCAGCCGTGCCCACGCGAAACCGCGCGGCGGAACGCGGCCGGGCTGTGGCCGCCGACCACGATCCGGGGCCGCGCCGGCCGCGGGTGCGCGTCGACGTCCCGGAATTCGACGAACTCGCCGCGGTACGCGGGTGCCGGGTCGGTCCACAGCGCGGTCATCGCGTCGAGGTACTCGTCGGTGCGCCGGCCGCGCTCGGCCATCGCCACCCCGATGGCCCGCAGTTCGGGTTCCAGGTAGCCGGCTCCGACGCCGAGCAGCAGGCGGCCGCCGCTGAGCACGTCGAGGCTCGCCGCCTGCTTGGCGAGCACGAGCGGGTTGCGCTGCGGCAGGATGACGATCCCGGTGCCGAGTTCGAGGCGCTCGGTGACGGCCGCGACGTAGGCCAGGTGCACCAGCGGGTCGAGGATCGGGTCGGTCGGCTCCATCGGTGACGCCGGCACCCGCGGGCTCGGCAGCACCACGTGATCGCCGGCCCACCACGACGTGTAGCCGAGTTCTTCGGCCAGCCGCGCCAGCCGGACCGTCTCGCCCGGGCCCAGCGTCGCCTTGGCGTTCAGTCCCGCCACGCCCAGTTCCATGTCCTCGCCCTTCGCCGTCGCCGATGATCACGCCCATCGTCGGGTGGTCGGGGCGGCGGCGTCCAAGATCGGCCGCTATAGCCTGTGGCTATGGATGTGCACGTCCGGGATCTGCGGTACTTCGTCGCGGTGGCGGAGGAGCTGAGTTTCACCAGGGCCGCCGGGCGGCTGTTCATCGCCCAGCCGTCGCTGAGCAAGCAGATCCGCCGGCTGGAGGCGTTGCTGCGGGTGCTCCTGTTCGAGCGCGATCACCGCACGGTCGCGCTGACCGCGGCGGGGGCGGCGTTGCTGCCGCAGGCGCAGCGGATCATCCGGCAGTGGGAGGAGGCGCAGAGCGCGCTGGCCGAGGTGGCCGCGGCGCAGCGGTCGACGTTGACGGTCGGTTTCCACACCCGGATCGGCCGGGGGCTCATCCCGAACGTCACGGCGAAGCTGGCGACGGTGTTGCCGGAGTGGAAGCTGTTGTTCAGGCAGATCGCCTGGAGCGATCCGACCGTGGGTCTGGCCGGGCGGGAAGTGGACGTGGCCGTCGCGTGGCTGCCGGTGCCGGCGGGTTTCTCGCGGAAGGTGGTCGCCACCGAGGACCGCTGGGTGGCCCTGCCGTCGGGGCACCGGCTGGCCGCGCGAGAAACGGTGCGGTTGAGCGATCTGGCGGCCGAGCCGTTCATCGCCCTCCCGAGGACGGCGGGTCCCCTACGTGAGTTCTGGTTGGGAAACGACCGCCGAGCAGAACCGGCCCGGGTGGTCGCGGAGGTCGAAACGGCCGAGGAATCCCTGGAGGCGGTCGGTGCGGGTCTGGGTGCCGTCCTGCTGGCCGAGGGCAACGCCCAGATCTACGACCGAACGGACATAGTGTGCCGCCCCATAACAGACCTGCCACCCGCCGAACTGGCGGTCATCTGGAGACCAGAGGACGAACGAGGGGCCCTACAGGCGTTCATCGAGGCCTGCCAAAGCTGCCTCTGCCCCACCTAACGTTTCGCCCAAAACCAAATCATGCCCACCCGCCCACCCAACCCACCAGGCCGGCCACTCACCCCCGGCAGCCAACAACGCAAGCCAGCCACGACGGGGGTCCGGGGGCAGAGCCCCCGGGCGGGGTCTGGGGGTTGCACCCCCAGAAAACACGACGAAGTGAGAGAGCCCGCAGAAGGTGCGAAGCACCGACGCGGGCTCACGAACGTGGGGCGGGCGGGGCTCGAACCCGCGGCCAAGGGATTATGAGTCCCCTGCTCTAACCAACTGAGCTACCGCCCCCTCACCCCGGCGTGTGCACAGGCGGCTCGAGGTTTGCGTGTGCACAGAACACTCAGTTCGCTTCAAGTTATCACAGCGGCCATCCGGGCAGATCCGGTAGGCCAAACAGGTTGAAGTGCCCGCCGACCGGCGCACGCTCGTCTAGGTTGCAAGGGCGTCTCCGCTGACCGGAACGGCGGGAGTGAGAATGGGCTCTGCCACGTCGTCCCGTTCCTGGGCTGTCCGGCTGGCGTTGCTGGATGTTTTCGCCGCGGGGGCCGGCCTGGGTTACCTCGCACACCAGTACCGGGAGGTCGTCGTGGCGAATCCCGGGGTGATCGGTGTGACGCTGCTGCTTCTGTTCGCCGTCGGCTACTTGGTCCGTGTGGCCGTGCGGGCGTTGCGGCGCGCGGGTTCGCGGGTCGACGCGATTTTCGCGGAAGAACTGGGAAAGAAGCCTTCGCCTCGCCCACGGTGACGGAAATTCCCCGTGGGCGAAGCGAAAACCGCGGATTCCGCTCAGCGGCTGCTGGGGGCCGGTGTCGAAGACGGGTAAGGCGGCAGCGTCGTTTCGCTGACCGTGTACGGCGGCGGGGTCGGGTCGGCGGAGGTGTACGTCGGGGTGTCGGACGTGTAGGTGAGTGTCGGGGTCGGGGTGCCCTGCGCCGAGACCGGGACGTAGGCCGCGTAGCTGAACCAGATCTGGCCGGCCGCCTTCGGCGTCGTCTGGCTGGCCATCGCCCGCACCCGGAACGTGGTCGGGGTGTAGGAGGTCTGCACGGTGCTGAGGAGGTAGCTGCTGGCCCCGGCCGGCGTGACCGGCGAGACGATGATCGCCTCCGGCACCAGGCCGAGGTAGTGCTGCACCGTGCAATAGCCGCTGCTGTCGGTCACGCAGCTCGCCATCGCGGCCTGGACGAGCGGTGCCGGTGACGGGCCGGCCGCGGCCGACGCGCCCGCGAACGCCACCGCGCCCGCCGTGACCGCCGCGGCACCCGCCAGGGCGGCGACTGCTGTTCGTGCTTTGTTGCCCATGGGTTTCCCTCCAGAGTGGTCGTGATGACCGCGCATCGCTGGACCGCACTCTGCCGTTACCGCGTACATCCGGCTTGTACGACGTCTGTACGCGGCCGAAGGACGCTCTCGCCCCACCGTCGAAACAGGAGGCGAGCCGTGCCGCAGAACCCCGTCCCGTGCGTCACTTCGAGAGCGCTTTCCCGGCGCTCGCTGTTCCGGGCGGGCGCCGCCACCGCCGCGGCGGAGGGGGACGGCATCCCGGGTCGCACCACGTGATGCAGGGTTTCGCGTTCGACAACGTGAACCGGCGCCTGTTCGTCGTCCAGGCGCAGAACGGCACCTCCGGCGACGACTTATGTATCAACAGGTCAGCTTCAGCGGCGAACTGCTGGGCTCGATGCACGTGGCGCACGCCGGGCACGGCGTCTCGATCGGCCTCGCGAGCGCCGCCGCCGGTGACTTCTCGAAGCCGCTGGTGCATTTCCCGCAGCCCGCCCTCAGCTCGGCGAGCGTGGTCTTCCAGGGGTACACGATCCTGGGCAGCAGCCTGTACACAGTGGACGGCTCGGGCCACGCCGACTCCGCCGACATCGATTCCTACGTGACGCGCGTCGACCGCGCACCCGAGGGCTTGGCCATCTACCGCACCGCCGACGGCGAGACCCGTCTGTTCCACCCGGGAATCACGCCGGCACGAGCTCCCGCTCCTCCTCGGCCGCATAGCGCCGGGCCAGCGTGGCGCAGACGATCAGCTGGATCTGGTGGAACAGCATCAGCGGCAGCACGATCAGCCCCACCTGCGCGTGCCCGAACAGCACCGTCGCCATCGGCAGGCCGCTGGCCAGGCTCTTCTTCGAGCCGCAGAACACGATCGTGATCCGGTCCACCCGCGCGAACCCCAGCACCCGGGCGCCCCAGCCCGTCGCGCCGAGGACCGCCGCCAGCACCACGCCGCACACCACGACCAGCACCAGGAGGTGACCCACGTCGAGCCGGTGCCAGATGCCCTCCGTCATGCCCGCGCTGAACGCCGTGTAGACCACCAGCAGGATCGAGCCGCGGTCGACCAGCTTCAGCGGCGCGGCGTGGCGGGTGATCCAGCCGCCGATCCAGCGGCGGGCCAGCTGGCCCGCCACGAACGGGGCCAGCAGCTGCAGCACGATCCCGAGCACGGCCGACCCGTCGACACCCGCGCCGTCACCGGCCAGCAGGAGGGCCACCAGCAGCGGCGTCAGCACGATGCCGGCGAGATTGGACAGCGAGGCGCTGCAGATCGCCGCCGCGACGTTGCCGCGGCCGATCGAGGTGAACGCGATCGACGACTGCACCGTCGAGGGCAGCACCGCCAGGAACAGCACCCCGGCCGCGAGCTGGTCCGGCAGCACCGACGGCGGCAGCAGGAACACGGCCAGGCCGAGCAGCGGGAACAGGACGAACGTCGCCGCGAGCACCACCGCGTGCAGCCGCCAGTGCCGCAGCCCGTCGAGGGCCTCCTGCGTGGAGAGGCGGGCGCCGTACAGGAAGAACAGCAGGCCGACGGCGATCGTGGTGGCGACGCCGAAGCCGTCGGCCACCGCGCCCGACGCGGGCAGCAGGGTGGCGACGCCGACGGTGGCGAGGATCGCGAGGACGAACGGGTCGAGACGCAGCCGGGACATGGATCTCCTTTCGCGACCATTCTCGGCGACCCCGCGCTCATTGTGAACCCCGATGACCGAACTGACTGTCATCGCGAATCGCGATAAGCTGGCCCGGTGCTGGACCCCCGCCTGTGCCGGTCGTTCCTCGCCGTCGCCGAGACGCGCAGCTTCACCGCGGCCGCGCGGCGCCTCGGCGTCGGCCAGCCGACCGTCAGCCAGCACGTGCGACGGCTCGAGCGCGACTCCGGCGGCCTGCTGTTCGACCGGGACACCCACACGGTCGAACTCACCGCGCGCGGGCAGGCGATGCTCGGGTTCGCGCAGACGATCGTCGACACCGAAGAGCGCGCGGAGCGCCACTTCCGCGGCGCCGAGCTGCGGGGCCGGGTGCGCTTCGGCGTCTCCGAGGACTTCGCGCTCGGCGAGCTGCCGGAGATCCTGCACCGGCTGCGCCGCAGTCACCCGCTGGTGGACGTCGAGCTGACCGTCGAGCTGTCGGACGTCCTGACGCAGCGGCTGCGCTCCGGCCGGCTCGATCTGGTGCTGGGCAAGCGCCGCCCGGGTGCGCACCACGGCCGGCTGCTGTGGCGGGAGCCGCTGGTCTGGATCGGGTCGGCCGCCACCGTGCTGGAGCCGGGCCGGCCGGTGCCGCTGGTGCAGTACCCGATGCCGTCGATCACGCGCCAGCTGGCGGTGGAGGTCCTCGAACGCGCCGGCCTGGAGTGGCGCGCGGCGTGCCAGACGTCGAGCCTGACCGGCCTGCGCGCCGCGGCGGCGGCCGGCCTGGGCGTCACCCTGCACGCGCGCAGCCTGGTCCCGGCGGATCTGATCGAGCTCGGCGGGCTCCCGGAACCCGGCGAGATCGAGTTCGTGCTGTTGGCGCGCGAGTCGATGGAGGGCCCCGCGGCAGCGTTGGCGGAGCTCATCTTGGAGCGCGTGCGGCGTTAGGCCTCTTCACCGGTGAGCAAGCGCCGAAGCCGGCCGAGCGCCCGGTGCTGGGCAACCCGGACCGCGCCCGGCGTCGAGCTCACCGCCGCGGCGGTTTCCTCCGCCGACAACCCGACCACCACCCGCAGCACGACGATCTCCCGCTGCTTCGCGGGCAGGATGTCCAGCAGCCGGGCCAGGCGCTCGTTCAGTTCGAACCGCAGGGCCCGCTGCTCCGGTCCGGCCACGTCGCTGACGCCGTCCGGGACCTCCGGCACCGGGTCGCTGCGGTTGCGGGCCGCGGCGCGGTGGGCGTCCGCGACCTTGTGCTGGGCGATGCCGTAGACGAACGCCAGGAACGGGCGGCCCTGGTCGTGGTAGGACGGCAGCGCCGTCAGCACCGCGAGGCAGACTTCCTGGGCGACGTCGTCCGCCGAAGCGAACGAACGCTCGTGGCGGCCGACGCGGGCGCGGCAGTAGCGCACCACCAGGGGCCGGATGGTGGCGAGCAGGCGCGCGGTCGCGGCGTCGTCGCCGGCGATCGCGGCGGCGACCGGTTCGTCGTGGCGGCGCCAGTGCGGGGGGAACGTTTCGGCGGGCTGCGCCGCGGCGATCTCCCGGACGAGCGCCCGGCTGCGCACGCGCAGCAGCGTGCCTTCCACGTCGAGCCCGGCGCGCAGCGAGTCGTGCAGGGCGGCGTTGGACTCCCGGAGCTGCTCGGTGATCGCCCGATCCCCGTACTCGGTTGCCGGCATTTCGCTCACCTTTCCCTGTCCCGCTGGTCGCCGGGCCGGGCGGCCCGGAGTCGCCGGAGGCGTTCGCGCACGTGGCGGAGGGTGGACCGGACGGTCGCCGGGGCGATCCGGAGCGCCTCGGCGATCTGCGACGGCGTGAACCCGTCGAGCGACCACGCCAGGACCATCCGCTGCTGGCCGGGGAGGGCGCTGAGCAGGTCGATCAGCCCCGCGTGCTGCTCGACCAGCCCCGCGAGCTCCTCGTCGTCCCGCGGGTCGCCGGCCAGGCTCCAGTCGGCCCGGGTGTCCCCCGGGGCGTCGATCAGCCGCCCGGCGACCCGGCGCACCCAGGCCCGCGGGTCTTCGACGGTCGGCCACGCCTCCAGCGCGTGCAGCATCGCCTCGGCGGCGACGTCGCGCGCGGTCTCCACCTCGAACCCGGCCTTGCACAGGAACGCCACCAGGGCCGGGAAGTCGGCGCGGAAGAACGCGTCGAACTCGTCGTGACCGCACACGGAAACCCCACCACCCCTCGCCCTCACAAGGACAGGTGCACTGAGTGGCCCGCTACGTGTAACGATTCGATCAAGACTGCTCGGTAGGAGTAATGCACCGCGTTGTCTCGGTGACCGCTGGTGACGATCGGCGCGGAAGCGGCGGCGATCGGCGATGCCCGCGCCCGCGAACGGCGGATCCCGGACCCGCGCGCGCCGCGGTCACCAACCGCCGCGTTTCGATCACGCCGAGCCGGAAACCCCTATCGGACAACAGTGAAGCGGACCGGCGGCGGCCGGCCCGCGCCACTCGGCGGCGTGCGGGCCTCGCCGATCGGGTGACGTGATCGACATCGAGATACCGGGAAGAAGGGCGTACTCTCATGTGTTGCAGTCTTGGTTGCCCGGAGGGTGAGCCGGGGACCGAAGCCAAAACCCCCTTGACCCAGGCGGATGCGCTCGCGCGCCCGCCGAAGTCAATTCGGTTGACGCGCCCCAACAATGGGAAGAAGTAAGAGAAGGAGGTGAACGAAGGAAATGGAAGCCACGATGACGGGCTGGGCGGAACTCGCGGCCTGCAAGGACGAGGACCCGGAACTGTTCTTCCCGATCTCCGAACTCGGGCCCGGCGCCCGGCAGACGGCGCAGGCGAAGGCCGTGTGCGCGCGCTGCCCCGTGCGCGCCGAATGCCTCGGCTACGCGCTCGACAACGGCCTTGACCACGGCGTCTTCGGCGGCACCACCGCGGACGAACGCCGCCGGCTGGTGCGCACCGCGCCGGAGCGGCACCGAGTGGCCTGAAGCGCCGCCCGGTGACCTCTTCCCGGCGGCCACGAGCACCACACCGAATCCGGAAAGAAATCCGATTCCGGCCGTGTGCGCGCCCGGGCGGGTGATTCCCCGTGAATCACCCGCCCGGGCTTTTTCGCGCCATATCTATGCGTCGCTTTGCATCTTTCCCGCCGGTCCGTGGTCGTCGTGCCACGTCTCCGGCAGGTCCCACGCCGCCGCCGTGGCCGACTCGAACGCGGCCATCGCGGTGATCGAACCGGCCTCGACGGTGAGGAGGGTGACCCCGAACCACCGGTAATCGTGCTGTTCCGGGCGCTTCAGGTAGGTCGCCACCGCGGGCTGCCGGTTGGCGCGCACCGGCCGCATCCGGAACTGTCCGACGCAGTCCGGCGACGCCGGGTCCAGCGAAAGCGAGAGCGCCCGGACGATGGAGGCGCGGTTGCCGAACCACAACGTGTACGGCGGCATGATCGCCTGGGCGTCTTCGTGCAGCAGCCGGGCCACCGCGGCCGGGTCACCGGCTTCGTACGCGGCGATGAACCGCTTCAGCAGCGCCGTTTCCTCGGCGGTCGGGTCGCCGACCGTCCACTCTGTACGCCGCGCGGGCAGTCGCTCACGCAGGGTCGCCCGGGCGCGCTGGAGCGCGCTGTTCGCCGACACCACGCTCGTCTCCAGCGACGCCGCCGTCTCCTTCGCCGACCAGCCGAGCACGTCCCGCAGGATCAGCGCCGCCCGCTGGCGCGGCGGCAGGTACTGGACGGCGGCGAGGTAGGCCAGCTCGATGGTCTCCCGCTCGACGACGGCGTCGTCGGGGCCCGCGCTCTCGAGCAGCCGGTCCGGGTACGGCTCGAGCCACGGCAGGTCGGCGGCCTCGACCGGGCCGATCGGCTCCCCGGCCGGGCCGAGCTGGTCGGGCAGCACCCGCCGCGGACGGCGGGCGAGGACGTCGAGGCAGGCGTTCGTCGCGATCCGGTAGAGCCAGGTGCGCTCGCTGGCCCGGCCCTCGAACCCGTCGCGGCCCTTCCACGCGCGCAGGAACGTCTCCTGCGTGAGGTCTTCGGCGTCGGCCAGCGAGCCGAGCATCCGGTAGCAGTGCACCTGGATCTCCCGGCGGTGCCGTTCGACGAGCGTCTCGAAGTCGCTGGCGTGACCCACCCGGGCACGCTAGCGCACGCGGGCTGAGAGAGTGTGGCCATGAGCGGAACGGTGCTGGTGCTCGGCGGACGCAGCGAAATCGGACTGGAGGTGGCGAAACGCCTGGTCAGCGGCGACGTGCGGCGGTTCGTGCTGGCCGCCCGCCCGGGCGCGGACCTGACCGGCGAGGTGGCGGCGCTGCGGGAGGCGGGCGCCGAGACGGTCGAGACCGCGGACTTCGACGCCGACGACCTCGACGCGCACGGCCCGTTCCTGGAGAAGGTGGCGGCCGAGCACGGCCCGCTCGAGACCATCGTGCTCGCGTTCGGCATCCTCGGTGACCAGGCCCGCGCGGAGCGCGACGCGACGCACGCGGCCGCGATCGTGCACACCGACTACGTCGCCCAGGTCACGGTGCTGACCCACGCGGCGAACCTGCTGCGCGGCCAAGGCCACGGCCGACTCGTCGTGTTCTCGTCGGTGGCGGGGGTGCGGGTGCGCCGGGCGAACTACGTTTACGGCTCGGCCAAGGCCGGCCTCGACGGTTTCGCGAGCGGCCTCGCGGACGCACTCCACGGCACGGGCGTCCACCTCCTGCTCGTCCGGCCGGGTTTCGTGATCGGCCGGATGACCGAAGGCATGACGCCGGCACCGTTCTCCAGCACCCCGGAGTCGGTGGCCGAAGCGACCGTGGCGGCGTTGCGCCGGGGTCGTGGGGTCGTTTGGGTGCCGGGGGTGCTCCGTCCGGTCTTCTTCGTGATGCGTCTTCTGCCACGGGCGATCTGGCGCAAACTGCCGCGGTGAAGCGATAGCGGCGTCCGCTGTGGCCGGTGCCACAGCCCATCGCCGTGCACACTTCCTTACCCTGCGTGGCAAAACCGGCCGATAGGCCCGAATCCGCTCGGCCGATCGGGCAGCGTCACAGCTTTCCGACAACTTTCTCAGCTGATTCCCAGCTAACGCGGTGATCCTCGAAGGAGGGGAACCACAGGGAAGCAAGGGGAACGTCGTGCTGTTGTCGTCGCGGGGGCGCCGCATCGGCGGCCGGGTCGCGCTCGGCGTCGTGTCGACGGTCGTGCTCGGGGCCACCGGCTACCTGTGGACGCAGCTGAGTTCCCTGGACTCCGGCATCGTCACCGCCGACGTCATCCCGCCCGCCGCGCGGATCGACACCGAGGACACCCCGCCCGGCGAGCCGCTGGCGGTCGCCCAGAACATCCTGCTCGTCGGAATCGACGCCCGTACCGACACGTACGGCAACCCGTTGCCGCAGAACGTGCTCGACGCGCTGCACGCCGGTGGCGGCGACGACGGCGGCGACACGACCGACACGATGATCGTGGTCCACATCCCGGCGGGCGGCGCCGCGGCCACCGCGATCTCGATCCCGCGCGATTCCTATGTGGACATCGCCGGCGGCTATGGCAAGCACAAGATCAACTCGGCCTACAGCCGCGGCAAGAACGCCTCGATGTCCGGTTTGCGTGCCCAGGGGCTTTCCGGCGCGCAACTGGAGGTCGCGGCCAACGAGGCCGGCGCGAAGACCGCGATCCAGACCGTGGAGAAGTTCACCGGGCTGACCATCAACCACTACGCGGCGATCAACCTCGCGGGCTTCGACGCGCTGTCGCAGGCCGTCGGCGGCGTCGAGGTCTGCCTCAAGGCGCCGGTGCACGACAGCTACTCCGGCGCGGACTTCCCGGCCGGCACGCAGACGCTGTCCGGGGCGCAGGCGCTCGCCTTCGTCCGGCAGCGCCACGGCCTGCTCAACGGCGACCTCGACCGCATCGCGCGGCAGCAGGCATTCCTGTCCGGGATGGCGAAGAAGGTGCTGAGCGCGGGCACGTTCACCGACCCGACGAAGCTGAGTTCGCTGGTCAGCGCGGTGCAGGGCTCGGTGGTGCTGGACCGGGGCTGGGACATCCTGAGCTTCGCGCAGCAGCTGCGGGGGATGACCTCGGGCGCGATCGCGTTCGCCACCATCCCGGTGCAGAGCCTGTCGCTGGCGACGCCGTCCGACGGCGACGCGGTCAAGGTCGACCCCGCGCAGGTCCAGCAGTTCGTCCGCACGGCGATCAGCACCGCCGCGGTCCAGGCGTCGGGCGACGACCCGACCGGCGGCGTCAAGCCGGTGGCGGCCACCGGCACCAAGGCGCCGGCTCCTTCGTCGAACGCGAAGCAGCCGGCGGCCACCACGGCCGCCGGCTGCGTCAACTGAACCTCACACGAACGCGGACTGCCCCGTGATCGCCTTGCCGACGATCAGCGTGTTCATCTCGCGCGTGCCCTCGAAGGAGTAGATCGCCTCGGCGTCGGCGAAGAACCGCGCGACGTCGTAGTCCAGCACGATCCCGTTGCCGCCGAAGATCTCCCGGCTCCAGGCGACGACCTCGCGCATCCGCGCGGTGACGAACGCCTTGGCCAGCGACGAGTGCTCGTCCTGGAAGATCCCCGCGTCCTGCAGGCGGGCGAGCTGCACCAGCATGCCCCAGGAGGCGGTGATGTTGCCGAGGCTCTTCACGAGCAGGTCCTGCACCAGCTGGAAGCGGGCGATCGGACGGCCGAACTGCGTGCGCTCCTTGGCGTAGTCCAGCGCGAGCTCGTAGGCGCCGACCATCACACCCAGCGCCTGCCAGGCCACGCCGCCGCGGGTGGCGCGCAGGATCTCGGCGACGTCGCGGAAGGAGTTGATGCCCTGCAGGCGGTTCTCCTCCGGCACCCGGACGTCGGTCAGGGTGATTTCGGCGTTTTCGACGATCCGGAACGCGGTCTTGCCCTGGATCTTCTCCGCGACGAACCCCGGCGTGCCCTTCTCGACGACGAAGCCCTTGACGTGGTTGTCGTCGAGGTCACGCGCCCACACCACGACGTAGTCGGCGAAGGTCGCGTTGCCGATCCACTTCTTGGCGCCGTTGAGGATCCAGCTGTCGCCGTCCCGCTTCGCGGTGGTGCGCATGCCGCCGGCGACGTCGGAACCACCGAGCGGCTCGGTCATCGCGAACGCGCCGATCTTGTCCATCGCGGCCATCTCGGGCAGCCACCGGTCGCGCTGCTCCTGGCTGCCACCGGAATGGATCGAGTACATCGCGAGTCCGTTGTGGACACCGAAGAACGTCGCCACGGAAGCGTCCGTGCGGCTCATCTCCATCGCCATCATGCCGGTGAGCAGGTGGCTGACGGCCGGCTTGTGCTCGCCGTAGCCCTCGTAGGGCAGGCCCGCGAGACCGCTCTCGCGGAACATCCCGATGAGCTCCTTCGGGAAGGTGACGGCTTCCCAGTTCTCGTTCACCAGCGGCTTGACGTCGGTGCGCATGAAGTCGCGCGCCTGGACCAGCAGCTTGCGCTCCTCGTCGCTCAGCAACGTCTCGTAGTTGTAGAAGTCGGCGGTCAGCTGGTCTTCGAGTGCTTCCATGGTCATGTCAGTTCTCCTCCAATGCGGTCAGGACAGCGAGCTGCTTGCGGTCGCGCGCCTCGGCGAGTTCCGAGTACGTGGAGGAGCCGTAAGCCTTTTCGACGGCTTCGATCAGCCGTTCCTGCTCTTCGGGGCTCTGGCTGGGAGTGCCCAGCCCGGCCCACATCTGCTTCATGGACTTGCCGATGTGCTCGGCCATGTGCCGGTAACCACCGGGGCCACCGCCCAGGTGCGAACCGAGGAACGGCCCGACCGTGGCCCAGCGGATGCCGAGCGAATTCGTGATCACCCGGTCGAGGTCCTCCGGCGTCACGACACCCTGTTCGACGAGGTAGATCGCCTCGCGGCTGAGCGCGTTCTGCAGCCGGTTGCCGACGAACCCGGCGATCTCCTTGCGTTCCACGACCGGGGTGCGGCCGAGGGACGTGTAGAAGTCGACGGCCTGCCGCACGGACTCGTCGCTGGTGTGCTCGCCGGGCACGACCTCGACCAGGGGGATCAGGTGCGGCGGGTTGAACGGGTGTCCGATGAGGACCCGGCTCGCGTCGATCTCGCCGGTGAACGCCGTCGAGGGGATGGCGGACGACGAGCTGAGCAGCAGTGCGTGCTTCGGTGCTTCCTCGACGAGCTGTTTGAACAGGTCCTTTTTGAACTCGACGTTCTCGGGGCCGTTCTCCTGCACGACATCCGCGTCCCGCACGGCTTCGGTGACGTCCGCCGCGATCTCCACGCGGCTCGCCAGCGCGTCGGCGGTCGTGCCGAGGTGCGGGGCGAAGGATTCCAGGGCGGTTTCGACGGCCTCGGCGAGGTCCGGGCGGGGGTCGGTGACCCGGACGGTCAGGCCGTGGTGGGCGAACAGCGCCGTCCAGGACAGGCCGATGGTGCCGGCGCCGATGACTGCCGCGTTCTTCATGACCGCGCTCCTTCCAGGTAGTCGAAGACCGGCTTGACCGGAGCGAGCGTCAGGTCGGTGCGGATGTGGCTGGCGGAGACGACCTCCAGCACCGGCAGATCGGCCAGCGGGGCCAGGACGTGCTGGAACAGCTGGAGCCGGGCGGGGCCGGTGTAGGCCTCCTTGACCACGACGTCGGTGATCTCGGTGCGGACCAGCTCCTGGACGCGCGGGGCGCCGTCGTAGCCGGGGATCGTCTTGAGCATGAACGTCGGGACGGTGATCTGGCGTTCCGCCTCGCGGCCGTCCAGTTCGTGGTGCTTGTAACCCATCGTCGCGGTGGCCACCCGCAGCGTCCCGTAGTCCAGTGTGCCGACGAGGACGCCGTTGTCGACATAGAGCTTCGGCGACCCGACGGTCTTCGGGTAGGCGCTGACCTCGCGCCCGGACGCGGTGGCCGGGAAGTTGTCGAGGTGCATCGCGTGCAGGTACTCGCCGCGCTCGCCGTCGAAGCTGACCTCGATCGCCTGGCCGGACTCGGTGTACGGGCCGTAGCCGGAGACGTCGCCCATCTTCATGACTTCGAAGCGCACCAGCGGTTCCTCGACCCGGAGCGGCTCCGGCACGACCGCGCGCAGGGCGTCGGCGTCGGTGCGGTAGACGATGTTGAGGTACTCGCGGTCGGTGAACCTCGGGACCACGGGCGCGAACGCGGGGGCGGTCAGCGGGGTCGTCACGTGCCGGCGGACTTCTTCGATCTTCATTCGCCTGTCCACTTCGGAGCGCGGCGCTCGGCGAAGGCGGTCATGCCCTCGCGGACGTCGTTCGACTGCATCAGCTTCGTGATTTCTTCGCGTTCCGCAGCCTTCGGATCCGCCGCCCGTACGATCTTCTTCACGGCGGCGAGCGCGAGGGGCGCGTTCTGCGCCAGCTGTTCGGCCAGCTGGAGCGCGACGGCGGCGGCGTCACCAGGCGCGGTGACGCGGTTGACCAGGCCCAGCTCGCCGGCGCGGCGGCCGGTGACGGGCTCGCCGGTCAGCAGGAACTCCATCGCGAGGTGGTGCGGGATCCGCTGGGGCAGCCGGATGACGCCGCCGCCCGCGGCGATCAGGCCGCGCTTGACCTCCGGGAGGCCGAACTTCGCGTCTTCGGCGGCGACGATCAGGTCACAGCCCAGGGCCAGCTCGAACCCGCCGCCCATGGCGAACCCTTCGACGGCGGCGATCAGCGGCTTGGCCAGCTCGGCTTCGGTCAGGCCGCCGAACCCGCGGCCGGGGATCTCCGGCGACTCGCCCTGGAGCGCGGCCTTGAGGTCCATGCCGGCGCTGAAGGTGTTGTCGGCGCCGGTGAGGACGCCCGCCCGCAGGGTGGGGTCGCTCTCGAGTTCGTCGAGGGCGGCGGCCAGCTGGGTCGCGACGGCGGCGTTGACCGCGTTGCGGGCCTGGGGCCGGTCGATGGTGATCAGCAGGGTGCTGCCGATCCGTTCGGTGCGTACTTCACTCATGGCTCTTGCTTCTTTCAGAGTTCCGCGAGGACTTCGGCGGTGTCCTGGCCGGCCAGCGGGGCCAGGCGGCGGATCGAGCCGGGCGTCGCGGAGAACTTCACCGGGATGCCGACCGTGCGGATGGTGCCTTCGCTCGGGTGCTCGACGGTGTCGAGCAGGTGGCCGTCGCGGACGTACGGGTCCTCGTGGGCCCGGTCCAGCTCCAGCACCGGCGCCATCGGGATGCTGTGCTTCGCGCAGACCTCGGCCCACTCTTCGGTGGTCAGCGCCGGGGCGCACGCGGCGATCTGCTCGCTCAGCCACTCGTTGTCGGCGCGGTTGATGGCGTCGCCGTTCACGCGCGGGTCCTCGGCGAGGTCGGGGCGCTCGGCCGCGGCGAAGAAGTCGCGGAAGTTCTGCGGGTTGTAGGGGATGACGCAGGCGAGGCCGTCCTTGGTGCGGACCGCGGCGTGGCCCTTCGTCATCGACAGCGCGAACCCGGTGGGGCCTTCGGCCGGCTCGTAGGTGTGCCCGGCGAGGTGCTCGACCAGGTTGAACGCGATGAGCGTGTCGGTCATCGGGATCTCGATCTGCTGGCCTTCGCCGGTCTTGTCCCGGTGGACCAGCGCGGCGAGCACGCTGTAGGCGATGGTCAGCGACGAGACCTTGTCGCCGATGATCGTCGGCAGGTAGACCGGCTCGCCCAGCGCCCGGTTGGCCACGTCGACCAGGCCGGAGGAGGCCTGCACGGTCTCGTCGTAGGCGGCGTTGCCGGCGCGGTCGGAGTCACTGCGGAAGCCCTGCGCGTGGGCGTACACCAGGCGCGGGTTGCGCTCGGCGACGTCGGCGTAGTTCAGGCCGAGGCGGGCCAGCGCGCCGGGGCGCATGTTGGTGATCAGCACGTCGGCGGTGTCGATCAGCTTGAGGGCCTGCGCGCGCTCGGTCTCGTCCTTGAGGTTGAGGGCCACGCTGCGCTTGTTGCGGTTGACGTTGAGGTTCAGCGCCGTCATGCCCGGCGTGGTGCGGTACTCGCCCACCCGCACGGTGTCCGCGGGGGACTCGATCTTGATCACGTCGGCGCCCAGGTCGCCGAGGATCTGGGCGGCGTACGGGCCCATCACCACGGTCGAGAGGTCGATCACGCGCACGCCGTCCAGTGGTCCGGTCGTCATGTGTTTCCGTCCTTTCGCGCCTTGCTGCTTTGCTCTACTTCCGAACGTAGGCGCGTGGGACGGGAAAGGGAATGATCATGATGCGAACAATGGTATGACTCTGGTGGTCATACCATTGTTCTAGCTGCTGAGCGGCTCGGCGAAGATCTCTTTCGCGGCGTCGACGAGCTCACGCAGGTCGCCGTCGGTGCGGTCGCGCCGCCAGAGAAGGCCGGTGTCCAGCTGGGGACGGAAATCCGTGAAGGGCAGCACGGTGACGTTGTCGAGCCGGTAGCCGTGCATCGGGCTCTTGGCGTCGAGCATGGAAATGGAAAAGGCTTCGCCGCTGGAGATGATTTCCGACGTCCCGCCGTAACCGGTGTTCGTCAGCCGGATGCGTTTCTTGATGCCCAGTTCGTTCAATTGGTGGTCGAGTTGCTCGAAATAGGAGGGGACGATTTCGCCTGGTGAGGCGACGTACGGGAATTCGGCGAGCTCGGCCAGGCTGACGGACTCCCGCCCGGCGAACAGATCGGCCGGCACGACGGCCCCGAGCCGTTCGGTCATCACGGGCAGCTGGTCCAGCGCGGGATCGGTGACCGGCAGCCGGGCGAGGGTGAGGGCCAGCTTGCCGTCGTGCACCCCCTGCACCAGGTCGGCGGTGGTGCCGGGCCAGCGCTTGAGTTCGTAGCTCTGCTTGACCCGTTCGGCGAGGGCGTTGACCCGTTCCCGCAGGTCGGGGTGCACGCCGGCGGGCATGCCGAGGAAGACGGTGCTGCGCTGCGGCCGCGTCGCCTCCGCCAGCTTCCACGGAATGGCGCCGACCTGCTCGAGGACGTCCCGCGCCAGCGGCAGCAGGGCGGCCCCGGCGTCGGTGAGGGTGACGTGGTGGGTGCTGCGGTCGAACAGCTGCTGCCCGAGCTCGTGCTCGAGATCCTTGATCCGCTGGCTGAGCGGCGACGCGGCCATGTGCAGCTTCCGCGCGGCCGCGGAGAAGTTCAGTTCCTCGGCCACCGCGACGAAGTAGCGCAGGTGCAGCATCTCCATCCCGCGACCCTAACCAGCCGACCCCCCAGGCACGCCACCCCACCTCCCAGGCCCGCGAGTCGACCCTCCAATCACGCGTGTCGACCCTCCAATCACAGGTGATGCCCCTCCAGTCACGTGAGATGCCCCTCTGATCACGCGAGTTACGTCCCCAGTCACGCGAGTTCCGCCTCCGATCACGTCAGTTCCGCGTACCGGACGGGGCTGTCCCGTGATCGGTGTTTCCGGCGTTGTTGATCAGTAGGTTTCGGCTCCCGGCCAGCGGTCACCGAAGGTGATGGCGAAGGCGTTGATCACGGGTTTCCAGCGCATCGTCCATCGGGCGCG
>JAEBES010000010.1:0-340969 GCA_049998155.1 Amycolatopsis sp. cmx-13-12
ACGCGCGACGAGCCGGCGGCGGCCCTCGACAGACAATGGGGCATTACGGTGGTGCACGGACGGGTCTTTCTCTCGGCGGATGTGTTGGTCGCACTTCTCATCCTGCCGCCGAAAGACCCGTCCCTCGACTCAGGCCTTCACCCACGTCACCAACGTCAAGACCCGCAACAGCTAGGCGGATGCGCTCGACAGAGGGGAGCTGCGGCTGTGGGCATCGAGCTGGTATTGACCTGTTCGCGCCCGACCAGGAGCCGCGCGTCAAGTTACTGCGCCTGGGCGCGGCTCGGATCGCGGAGAGCTCCATCCTTGACGACGTTCGCCGAGGTGGTCCGGGTGAACCTGATCGAGCGTACAACTTCCTTCAGCGCCGAACTGGCCAAGGATGGCGCCCTGGGCGGTTGCCGACGTCGGCAAGCCGAGCACGCACTCCGGATCCGCTTACGAACCTCGGCGACCGCGACACAATTGTGCGCGCGGGATCTGGCGAGCCGGCAGATCCGGGTCAACACGGTCGCGCCGGGGATCATGGAAACCCCGATGCTGGGTCGGCTGCGCTCGGACATCCGTGAAGGCCTAGCAGCGACGGTCCCGCACCCGAAGCGCCTTGGAGTTCCCGACGACTATGCGCGGCTGACCGTGGAGATGCTGGAGAATCCTTATCTCAACGGCCAGACCGTGCGGCTCGACGGGGCGATCCGGATGGCGCCTCGCTGAGAGGAGCACCTCGATCAGCCTCGCGTGAGGCCGGGATACTGCCCTTCGTTCAGGCAGAACGGCTTCCTAGGAGTTTTGAGGACATGCGGATCGTCCAGTTGCTTGGGATCTAGGACAGCGCCGTCGAGGACCGCGTCCGTCAGATCCGCACCGGAAAGCAGAGCACGAGTCAAGTGCGCCTCGATCATGTCAGCTCCCACGAACCGGGCGGCCACCAGAAAGGATTCCTCGAGATTCGCTTTGGGTAGTGCCGCGCAGGTGAAATTGGCTTGAACGGCGTTTACTCGTCCCATCTTAGCGCTCAAGAAGTTGGCCCCGGTGAAATCGGCGCCAGTGAGGTCCGAACCGCTCAGGTCCGCGCCCGCGAAGTACGCACGGACGAAGTCCGTTCTCACCAGGTCGACCCCGGACAAGCAAGTACCGCGCAGGTCCACTGAATACTCGGCGGCATGCGTATCTGGCCGGATGTTGTGATGGCCGATGACCCCGAGCGCTTCCCGGATGTCGTTCGGCACTCCTTTCCCCTCAGCGCAGGCGGAGACCGGCGAATGTTCACGAATGAATGACGCCAGTTGCTTGAGCAACCGTGGGGTGGTGGCGCGGAGAGTCCATTAACAGGCTCTCCAGCGAGTGGATGCCGCCTTGCCTGATATCGATGCTGTCGCGGTCACCCAGCTGCTGGACCGCGCGATTGAACCTGTCGTCGAATTGGCCACGCTCGGCGAGCTCGACCTGCTGTTGACTCGCGTCGGCGGCATGCTGGCTCGCCTCGGCGGAAACACAGCTCACAACCACGGCAGCCGTCGCCACGAGCACGGACAAAAAGCTGACAGCCTGGCTCCAGCCCCACTTGCCCTTGCGCGCGCCGACCGAGCGGTTGTCCTTCGGTGCTCTGGATCGGCTTGCCGGCAAGTCGGAGGAACTGCGCGCGGCTCGTCTGCGGTTCTTGCTGCGTCGCTTGCTTCTCGCGGACATGGCGAGCAATTATGCCGTGTCTCACAGAGCACTCCGTGGCGGGGCGAACAGAGCACCGACGTCGGGACGGCTCACCTTCATCGATGCGTCCGCGTCAATTCGTCAACGATCTTCATTTTCACGGACATCTGATGCGGGTCAACTGCCCGGCCACCACTCACCCAGCTCGGTAGTAGAGACATCCGCCCGGAACATCACGGCGGCCGGCACCTCCCTCAGCCGGTCGTCCGGGATCCCGCTGCCGCGGCGTCCCGGACCGCCGGGTGCGCCCGCAGCGCCTCCTCGCTCACGATCAGCACGGTCGTGAACCCGCCGCGGTTGATCGCGTCGTCGTTGCGGCCGCGGATGAACAGGAAGACCGTCCTCGTCGATCGTGGCCAGGTCCGTTGTGCGGACCCAGCCCTCGACCGGGAGCTGCGAGCCTTCGCCTCCAGCACGCCGACCGCCCCCGGGGCAGCGGAAAGTCCGTACGGTCGACGGCCCGCAACGACACCCCGGAACGCGCGCCCGGCGCTCCCCCGCTTCGAAGTCCACCACTCCCGCTGCAGTGCCAGGTCCCACCCCGCGATCGCGCCCGCGAACTCCGTCGCGGCTGGGTCCGACGTACGAGCGCGGCTCACTGCGCGACCTCGAACAACCAGCTATTCCGGGCGCCGGCTCAGCTGCTCCCGGCGCCGGAGGAGCGCTGCACGATCGCGGCGAGCGGCGCGCAGCCCCACCACTGCGACGCCGCCGAGCACGAGCACCATCAGAAGGAGTTCAGGCTCGACGCGGTGCCGCAAGGTCGTGATGACCAGGACGCCGACGGTGAACAACAGCCAGGCCACGATCCCCAGCCAGGCGGCGACTACGCGATCGCGGGCGAACAGCGGGGCCCGGCGCGTCACCGCCCAAGTGCCGAACGTCGCCCAGCCCACCCCGATCGCCACGAGCACGGCGAACGCGACTTTGGTGCGCGGGGGAAGCCCCGGCTCGGTTGCCCACAACAGCCCGACCACGCCGCTGCCCAGCAGCCCCGCCAGGGCCACGATCACGTAACCTACCCGTCGCCGCAGCGACAGCGGCTGCTCGAGCTGCTTGACCACCTCTTCCGGCGTCATGCCTCGTACTCCTTCCGAGTCAATTCGTCCCGCAGCAGCCTCCGGGCCCGGTTGAGCCGCGACTTCACCGTGCCGACCGGCACACTGCAGATCTGGGCACACACCTCCAGGGGGAGGTCCTCGAGGTAGAACAGCAGCAACACCTCGCGTTCTCGGACCGGCAGCGCGCCCAAAGCGTCGGCGAGCACCTCCCGGTCAGCGAGCGCGTCGACCTCGCCCGGGCCGGACGGCTCCTCCGACGCGTCGGGCTCGGATGCGGGTTGGCCGTAGGTGTCACGCAGCCTGTTCGTCACGGCGCGGCGGGCGATGGTGAACAACCACGGCGGGAACCGTTCGGGCTGCCGCAGTCTGGGTAGACCTTTGAACACCGCCAGCCACACTTCCTGCACGACGTCGTCGTCCGGGCCGGCCAGCATCCGCCGGACGTAGCGTTCGACTGTCCCGTGCCAGCGGTGCACCAGCTCGGAGAACGCGTCGCGCTCGCCCAGCTGGCACCGCACGATCAGCAGTTCATCGCTCATCTGCCCTCCTTCTCATGTTCAGTCGGCGAGGACACGCGAAAGGTTCACGGCGGTGCATGACAAGTCGCAGGAGCCATCTCGCGGTACCCGCCGGGTGTGGCGCTGCACCGAACCGGTGATCGCGGGGGCGCGTCCATCAGGATGCCGGTCGGCTACCGCGCCGCCGGCACGACTGGTCCGACCCTGCCTCACAGCAGGACCGCGAGGCCGGGCAGGCGGCGATGCGCGAGCCGGCCCACGAGGCCGCGGACTGTCTGCAACACACGGCCGAGCGCCTGGGCGCCGCGCAGCGCGCCCTGGTGGCCGACGTGTCCCGGGAGCTGGCCGAGCAGCTGCCGCTGGTCTACCAATACGGGCGACTACTCCACCCGCAACTGGCTGTGGGACACCGAGAACCGCGCCCGCTGGCCTCGGGTTTTGCCGCGAGCGACGTGTCGTGCGTGCTCGCTGTCTTTGCCGTGGATGCGCCAGCCGCCGCCGTCGGGGATCTGGCCGGTCTCGGCGGCGACGTGGGCGATCGGGCGGGTCTGGCAACGCGCGACGAGCCGGCGGCGGCCCTCGACAGGCAGCGGGGCATTACGGTGGGACATGGACGGGGCACTTCTCATCCTGCCGCCCCGAAAGACCCGTCCCTCGTCTCAGGCCCTCGCCCGCGTCAACAACGTCATGACCCGCAACAGCTAGCGCGTGCGGTGCTGCTCCGAGATGCGCTGGACGGCGTTCATGGACTGCCGGATGCCTTCAGTGGCCTTGTCCAGGGCGCGGAACGAGTCCGAGGAAATCTCGTTCAGAGTGCGAGTCATCTGTTCCAGCGACGCCGGGCTCGGCAACGAGGCCGTCATCGCGGCTCGCATGGCGTCCAGTGCCGCGTTGGTCGCCTCCATGACCACGGTGGCGAGTTCACCGGCCGGGATACGCAGTACCGCCGGGTCGAGGTGCAAGTCGCTCACCCGTCCCCCGGTGATCTCGACGCGAACCTTGCCGTCCATCGCCTCCCCCGTGCCGACCGACGGCTCGGGCGAAGTGGCACCTGCCGACGGCTCGCCACCGGCCCGGAGCTGGTCGAGCTGGTCTTGCATGTGGTGCACGACGTCCTTGGACGCCCGCCACGGATCGGTCACGGTGCCACCTTCCCGATGAACGGCCGGACCAGCGCCCCGGCCTGGCGCAGCGCGTCGATCGCGTCGGTCAGGCCGCCGGTTCCGGTGACGACGCTGCCGGCCAGGACCGTACCCGTCGCGCCCGCGGCGTCCCACCCACCGACCTGGTCGGCGTCGAACCCGACTCGATCCAACCGGGCGTCGCGCAGTTTCGCGTCCCGAAGATCGGTACGGAAGAAGTACGTCTTGGTCAGGTCGGCGCGGTCGAGCACCGCTCCGACCAGCACCGCTTCAGTCAGGTCGGCGCGGAGCAGCCGGGCACCGGTCAGGTCGGCGCCCGTGAGGTCTGCCCCGGTGAGGTTGACCTTGTACAGGTCGGCCGCCGTCAGCTTCGCGCGCCGCAGGTTCGCACCGATCAACTCGGTGTGGCTGAAGTCCACGCCGGTCAGGTCGCAGCCGGACAAGTCGGCTTCGTTGAGCACGGCGCCGTCCACGCGTTGGCCGGCGAGCCGAAGCCGCGTGAGTGAGCGGCCGGTCAGGTCCAGCTGCCGTCCTCCGTCGTTGTCGTTCCATCGCCGGTGGTCGTCGAGCAGCGCATCGAACTCAGCCTGCCCCAGCGTCTGTGCCATCAGTAGATCGCCACCTTGTCCGCCCACTCCGGATGGGACCCGACGAGCTCCTTCAAGTCGTCCCGGTCGGCTTGGGACAACTTGCTGATATCCAGCGCGACGTGCTCCCCGGCAGCGATCTCGCGCTGGATCGACTTCTCCGCGGCGGCTCTGGTGTAGCCGCCGCGTCCGGACCTCGTTTGAAATCCTTTCACGTCCCAGTCCTGGCCGCTGCCGTCCTTGAAATCCGCGCCGGGACTGCCGCGTTCCACCGGCGGGGTGACCGCGCCCATCTTCTCCAGACCAAGGGCAACCTCCGCCTCTCGCCTCGTCGCCGCCGTAGCCGTGCCTCCGTGATCGGGATCCTTGGCGAGCTCTTCCTTGCGGCGTTCGTACTCCTGCCGTTCCTGCTCACGCTCCTCAGGCGTGTCGAACTCATCGACACCCTGCCCGGAGCTGTGGATGGGCCGCCCCTCCAGCCGGTCGATCTCCTTGCTCAGATGCTCGCGCACCAGCTCGGAGAGCGGCGCGCCCAGTTCACGGATCGCGGTGACGGTACTGTTGACCAGGACCACTATCGTCCTGTTGACCGTGACCGCGACCTCCGCAGCCGCGGCGAGAGACGCACCGAGGGTGAAGAAGGCCGCGGCGATGGCCGCGGCCAGGATCACCGCGAACGCCACCAACTGGGCGATCACCAGGATCTTCAAGGTCAGGACGAGCGAACCTGCGGAGTAGAACGCGATGGACACCGCACCGGCCACGATGCCGCAGTCCACGAGGTAACCGGCCTCGCCGGACAGCTTCTCCCAATATGCCTTGAAGGCATCAAGGCCGGGACTCTGGTTCTCCGCCAGCATCTCCGACACGGCTTTCGCCGCCGCCTCCGCGTGCGTGGCCGCCTGTTCGGCGAAAGTGCCCCAGTACTCACCGCAGTGAAACAGCTTCGTCTCGTCGGCCTCCGGCCAGGTGCAGCCGATCCAGGACAGCGCCTCGATCAGCTCAGGTGGCAGTTGCAGGCCCACTCAGACATCACCCAAGCTGTCCATGATGGCCTGCACGCGGCGCATCTGACTGGTGTTGTCCCGTTCGACCACGGTGTACGCAGCGGCCGCCTGATTCATCGCCGCGGCGGTTTCGACAAGGCAGAAACCGGTCTGGTTGAAGTATTCCAGCGCGGTCGGTCCGATGATCTCGTACATATCCCGGAGAGCGTTACCCAGCTCGTCACCGCCGTAGGGATTCCCTACTGCACCCATGTCAGCAACCAGTGCCGCCGCCGACTCGCCCCAGTTCTGCCCCGCAGCGTCAACGCTCCGAGCTGCCTCGTGGACGCTTTCCGGCCGTACGTTAACCGTCCCCACGACTTCACCATAACACGCGAATTGCCGCCATGCCAGATTTCTCACGCAGGCGAAGCTCGCTCTCGTCGGCCTGGAAACGGCAGCAGCCACTCGGAGGAAATTGTCGACATGGACCAATTCCTGCAGACTCGAGATGCCGGACGACTCGAGATGCACGATGAGCATTGAGCAATCGCCGTCGCGGCTGAGCACCTCGGCGTACGGGTCGCTCCGCGACCGTCCTGAACTTCGACCCCGCGGCCGCCCCGGCTGGGAGTTCGGGAACGATCGGAGGTTGGCTCGGCCATCAGTTCCCGTCGATCGCGCACGGTCCGCCACGGAACGGCGTGGGCCCGCGGGGGCCTACGCCGTGCGGGAATTACGGCCCGCGAAATCCCGCGGACAAGATGCTCCTGAGCGTGCGCGGTGGGATGAGCGGAATCGGAAGGTCAGCACCCCCAGACACGTGTCCGCGCGGCAATGGACGGGCATCGGATGGACCTCACTGCGGTGCCGCAGCCGGGAGAAGCCGTCACGATTCTCTGCGGCGAATCCGGCACGGTGGAGTTCGAACTCTCGGGTGAGCGTCGGGATCAACGCATCCATCACCAGTGCGAGCCCTGTGACAATGTTCTCCGGCGACGAAGGGGAATATCCTCGCCCCGCGACCGGATCGGCCGTCGCTGAAAGCTTTTCAGGTCCGGGCGGCGCGCTCCGGCCAGACGACCGTGACGTCCAGCCCTCGTTTTCCTGCCGCCTCGACGACGTCCGCGGTGCCGCCGTGACCACCGGACGGACCGCCGTCCCAGACCGCGACCAACTTGTCCACGATGGACAGGACGTGTTCGCTGGCGGCCATGTAGGCGTCGCGGTTCGACTCGGTGAACGGCATCGTGTGGACGCTCGCGTTCGCGATGAGGCCGTCGAACTCGGCCGCGTTGTCCGGCTTGACCTTGCGGTCGCGGTAGTCCGCCGCCGGCAGCACGACTTCGAGTGACCCGCCCAGCTCCAGAACGACCCGGGCGAAGACCTGGTCGGCGCCGCGGGCAAGGCAGGTGACACCGACGAGCTCGGCGGTGTCGTCGGTCAGGTTGGAGTGGCCGGTGATTCCGATGCGCACCACGGAGTGTCCTCTTCCTGTGTCCGAGGACAGAGTTGATCTATAACCCCAACCTGAAGTTCGCCACCGACCTGCTGCTCGAGTGACGACGGCCGGTTCGCGAATGACGCGGACGGTCTCCGATCGCTTCATAAGACCCGAGCAGACCCCACCGGCGTCCGCCGCGGCCAGCTCGACATGTCCGCCCGCATCATCTGGATTTTCGAAAAGCTGGGCTGGGCCACCGACGTCCGCTGGCCCAAGCCCGGACGCGTGGCCCGCAAGCTCACTCCCGCCTACACCCCGGCATCCCGCAGGTGAGCGGGCGCGGGATCTCCGTCAGCTCGGTACCCGTGCCGCCGGACCCCCATCCCAGCGCCCTCTGCGTCTTCCATGACCGGATGGAACACACCCGCGCCCCCGACCGGATCGGAAGTCGTGAACTCGAACGAATTCGCGACCTCCGGTTCGCGCTCACCTCGGCTGTGATGATGGCGGAAACCTCGCCCGGCCAGCCGGAATGAGGCCCTGCGTCACCGGTGGGCGCGGCGCCCGGACGGGTCGTGTGCCGACGTGCTCGCCGTGCCCGGGCGTTGCGGGTCGGGTGCTGTCGCGCCGTCGGTTGCCGGTGCCGGGGTGTACACCGGCTGGAGGAACAGGCTTCCGTACCGGTGGTCCTGGGACGCGATGAGCGCTCCGGACCGGGGTTGCTCGGCGATGGGGTGGCTGAACAGCGAACTGTCCATTGTGGAAGTGCTGATCGGGTGATTCCTCTCGTGGGTGCCGCTGGTGGGCGGCGTGGTTCAGGAGCGCAGTGGTATGCCGTTGGGGGCCGCTCGCGCTCGGCGGTGGTGCCCGTGGCAGCGGCGGTCGTGAGAGCACGCTGTGGGACGTCAGGACTGTTTCCGGCGGAACGACCAGCAGGGTCGAACGGTGCCGGTTCCAGCCGATCACCGTCAAGCTGCCGGACGGCTACGACCGGACTCCCTCGAGCCGGACGCTGTCGTCGAAGGTGACGCGGCGGGGAGGATCCGGCCACTTGCCGAGGCGGTAGGTGACCCGGTCGACGCGTCCCAGCCGAGCGGCCAGTGCCGCGACGGCCAAGTCGGTGCCCCCGTCTCCGACTGCAGAAACTGGCCGGACTGGGCCGGGGACGGCGCAGATCCGATCGCTCACGCACGAAATGCTCTCGGACACCACCGACAGTACACGACGATTGCGAGGGGGTGCGTGCAGGGCGAATTCTGGCGTGGCGCCCGTGGATGTCGATGCGATGCCCGCCAGTCCGCGCGGTGGGCGCGAGGTGCTAGGCGGATGAGGCGGTATCGGTGTCGGCACCGTTGTCCGCCTGGCGTTCGGTGCGGTGGGTTCCGTGCCAGTCCAGGCACAGCACGGTGGCGTCGTCCTGCAGGTGACCGTGGGAGGCACGCGTCACCGCCGTGGTCGCGGCCCGGACCAGCTCTCTGGTGTGCAAGCCCGCGGTCTGGCGGATCAGGGTGGGCAGGTCGGCGTCGGCGGCGTTGCGTTCGACCATGCCGTCGGTGAGCAGCACCAGCCGGTCGCCGGGGCGCAGGTCCAGCCGTTGCGTCCGGTACCGGTACGGCCGGACACCGAAGAGCAGGTCCGATTCCAGTTCGATGGGCTTCACCACGCCGTCGCGCAGCAGCAGTGGTGCGGGGTGTCCGGCGTTGACCAGTTCGACCTGTCCCGTTTGCAGGTCGGCGCGCAGCAGCAGCCCGGTCGCCAGCGCGACCTCGCCGCCGTGGTCGAGCAGTGCCTGGTTGGCGTGTGCCGCCTGCACGGTCAGGTCGTGGCCGGCTCGGCGGGCGCCGCGCAGGGCGCCGACCAGCAGGGTTGCGGTCAGGGCGGAGGCGACGTCGTGCCCGGCGGCGTCGGTGATGGACAGGTGCAGGGTTTCGCGGTCGAGGGCGTAGTCGTAGGTGTCGCCCCCGATGTCGTCGGCGGGCACCAGGGCGCCGGCGATGGTGAACTGGGCCGCCTCGCAGCAGGAGGCCGAGGGCAGCAGCTGGTGCTGGATCTCCGCGGCCAGGCTCATCGGGGTGGTGCGCCGGCCGATGTGGTAGCGGTCGGTGAAGCGGCGGTCGGTGACGATGACATAGGCCAGCGCGTGGGCGGCCTGCCCCAGCTGGGCCAGCACGTCCTCGTCGCAGTAGGGCACGGTCGCCTCGAGGACGCCGACGCAGTCGCCGCGGTTGGTCACCGGCAGCACCGCCCGCACCCCGCTCTCGATCTCCTCCCGCGACGGTTGCTGGGTGCGCAGCACCCGCTCGTAGACGCTGCCGGGCAGATCGACCGGCTCCGGGGCGCGCCCGTCCGGGTCCACCGCGGTCGAGGTCAGCCGCACCAGGTGCTCCTCCACGAGGTCGACCAGCAGGAACGACACGTCGAAGGCACCCAGCCGCTTCGCCAGGTCACGCGCGACGACCTCGACCGACTCCACGGGCGGGGCGGTCTCGGCCGCCGCCAGCACATCACCCGGGCCCAACGCCTCGTCGTCCACGGCCACCTCCGACCTTCACCCAACCACATCACCGCCACCGCCGGGATGCAAGACCGTGGAGCGCTCATGGGTGCTTGTGCTGAGCCCCTCGATCGCGGACGTGCTCACCCCGGCGAGCCGGCGCTGCGTCCCGATCGTGCCCGTGACGCGCCGGCCGCTGTGCGCTGAGCGTCACGTCCAAGCCGGGCACCGATCCGCGTAGTGCGACCAGCGGTGGGTATCCGCCCCTCGAAGCTTGCCGGTCCTGCGGCGACTCGGCACGAAAGAAAGCACATGATCAAAACGGCCACTTCGGCACTCGGCGACATCGCCGGCGGGCTCACGACCCTCGCCCTCGCGACCTCCCAGCTGCCCGCCCTGCTCGCCCGGGACCACTGGGCCACCTCCGTCCTCGAATCGTCGCCCGCGCACCACGCCACCGGTATCGCTCGCGGGATGTTCGGTGCACACCTGCCCACGGCCGGGCGAGCGGCGACCACGGAAATGACGGTCCGCTCCGGCCGACGACCGGTCGGCCTCGACCACCGGTCCCTCACCGCCGCCTTCCCCGACGCGACCGGCCGCCTGGTCGTCTTCCTGCACGGACTGGTCGAAACCGAACGCTGCTGGTTCCGCGGGACCAGCTTCGGGACGCGCCTCGCCGACGACCTGGGCACCAGTTCCGTGTACCTGCGCTACAACTCCGGCCGGCACGTCTCCGACAACGGCGCCGACCTCGTCAGCCTGCTGAGCCGGCTTGTCGCTTCGTGGCCGGTGCCCGTCACCGACATCGTCCTCATCGGACACTCCATGGGCGGCCTGGTGGCCCGAAGTGCCCTCTACCAGGCACAAGAGCGGAACGCGCGATGGCTGCCTCTCGCGAGCCGGCTGGTGTGCCTGGGCACCCCGCACACCGGAGCACCGCTGGAACGCCGCGTCGCCCAGCTTGCCGGTCTCCTGGGCAAGTCATCCCTGACCGCTCCCCTCGCCCGCCTGCTCGCCATCCGCAGCGACGGCATCCAGGACCTCGCCCACGGCTACGTCCACCGAACCCAGTGGGCGACCGACGCCGAATCACCGTGGCGGCCGGAAGACGAGACGGGAATTCGCCGGCTGTTCGTGTCAGCAACGCTTTCCCGCACCGAAGGAAGCACCTGGGGCCGCCTCGTCGGCGACCTCCTGGTGGCACCGATCACCGACGACGACCTGACCGAAGACGCCGACATCGCCTGGCTCGGCGGGCTGCACCACTTCAGCCTGCTCCACGACGACGCCGTCTACCAAAAGCTTCTCGAGTGGCTGAGCACAAACAGCCGGCAGGGTTGCGGCATAGCCGCCGCTGAGTGACACGGCGGGTGCGCCGCCCCGCAACGCTCGACCGGCGGGCACCGTCGTTCTTCTCGCTACCAGCTGCGGGTGGCGGGCCGGGCGCGGGAACTGGTCGACCCGGGCACTCCGGTCGAGGCCGCCTGCCGCATCATCAGTCTCGAAGACCAGCTCCACGAAGCACAGCGCCTCAACTCCGAACTCCGCGGCGTCCCCGACTGAAACCCGCCTTCGACCGGCTCGGCACACGGTCCCTTCATCCCCGTGCCGAGCAGCAGTCGCCGTTGGTGAAGGTCATGGTGCGCGAGCCGGGCGGCGAGGGGTGGTGACCGTCTCGCGACTACTTGCCCGGTCGCGTGCTCAGCCGTGACGGCTCGAGTACACCTCTCCCTAGCTGCACCGTAGCGTCCACGGGACCGGGGCGCCGCAGCCGGGCGTCGGACGACGTGCGGCCACAGCCCGCTGTCGAGCAGCTGGCCCAACTCGGCGCGCACCACGGCCACCTGGACAGGTTGAACGGCGCGCCGAGTCCGGCGGTGATCGCGTGATTCGCTCAAGCCCGCGGCAAACGACGCCCTTATTGGCGGGTGCGTGGCTGCTGGGTGACCAGGCCGGCGGGGACACGGCGGTTACGGCACCATCGGCGCCTTCATCCTCGGACTCTCGGTGCTGCCGTTCATCTGGAACGTCGTGAAGACCTACCGCTACGGCCAACCCGTCGACGTCGACGACCCCTGGGGCTTCGGCAACTCACTCGAATGGGCGACCACCAGCCCACCGCCCCGGCACAACTTCCTCGAGTTGCCCCGCATCCGCTCCGAGCGCCCGGCGTTCGAGCTGCACTACCCGCACATGATCGAGCGGATGCGGGCCGAAGCGCACATCACCAAGGGCCACCCGAAGGACACGCCGTCCCCGTTCGAAGTCGCCGCGGCCGCCACCCAGCCCGACGAGCAGGGCGAGACCGACGACCCCCGCGGCCGATGAAAGGAACGACAATGACCGAACTGCCGCTGCCCGACTACGACCAGACCCCGCTCGGCGCGCTGCGCCACCGCATCCGGTCCCTCGACGAGCGCCAGCTCACCACGCTGATCGACCACGAGCGCGAGCACGGCGCCCGCGCACCGCTGCTGCAGCTCCTGGACACCCGCCTCGACCAGCTTCGGGACGGCGCCGAGCCCGCTCCCGGCGATCCTGCGGCCGCACCGCCGTCGAGCGACACCGCCGCCGGCTCACCCGTCGGTGAGGCGACGGCGGCCGAGGGGACCACTCCGCTGCGGCACGGCGTCGCCGGGCAGACCCCCAAGCGCGGGCGGCCCTGAGTGGCCGGGCGCCGCGATCCGGCCGTGGCCGCGTCCGACCAGTGGCTCGACGACGAAGGCGTGCGCGAACCCCGCGGGTCCGTGCACGCCTGGCGGATCGGGACCAATCAGACGCTGTGCGGGATTCCGTTGCACAAGGCCGGGTTGCGGCGTTTCCCGCACGTGCTGTGGCTGGACGCCCGGTGGCTGGCCGACACGACCGACCAGCGGCTGGTCTTGTGCCACCGCTGCGCCGGCGCGACTGGTGAGCGCGCGGATCGCCGGTCGTGGACGCGCTGGCGACCTCGGCCGTGAACTTCTCCCCATCGCCGGCCGCGGTGAGGGTTCACGTTTTCGCGGCGAATGCTCGCGTACCGGCCTCGCGCCGGAACGGCTCCAAGGTCTGCCGCTGCCGGCCGGCGCGAGCGAGCAGCTCGTCGAAGTCCGTGCCCGGCAACCGCTCCCGCAACCCGGCCAGCTCGCCCAGCGTGTGCCACAGGATCTTCTTGCCCTCGATGCCCATCGCGAGCCCCTCCAGCTCCACGAAACGGCTCAGCGGCGAGTACGTCACCCACCGGCCGTTGCGCTTGAGCCGTCCGAACCGCTCCGCGGCCGCCGCCAGGACGACCTTGGCCAGGTTGGGCCGGACCCCGAGGGTGCGCATGATGGCCTCGAACGTGCGCACGTCCTCCGTGATGCCGTCGGCCACCTCCGCCAATGCTGCACCGAGCTCGGTGCCCTTGTTGTTGTCGCGCGCGCGGCGCGCGAGAGCCCGCCAGGTGACTCCGAGGGCGAGCTGGTCGCGCAGGTAGACGGCCAGGTAGTCGGTCATCGCGTACCGCCTTCGTTCGCGGGCTGCCAGCGGAAGACCCCGGCGCCCTGGGCGTAGGAAAGGTGGCCGCCGAGCGCGCCACCGGCACTGAGCACGAGCAGGCCGACGAGGTTCAGCGTTCTGCCCGCTCCTTCCGCACCTCGGGCACGAGCGGCGTAGGACTTCGCAAACACCATCGCGGCCAGCGCGTTGCCCGCGGCGTGCACCAGGCCGACGCGGCGCTGGCGGACGTCCAGCCCGCTGTAGTCCGCGGCGCCCAGCACCATCGTCGCCGGGGTGGCAAGCAGCCCGACGGCCACCAGCCGCCGAGCGGCGGAAACGTTGCCGGGCAGGAAGTCCAGCAGCGACGAGCACAGCCACGCCCCGATCGGCAGCGTCACCGCGAGCGGGTGCAGCGGGTGCCCGAGCTCGCGTCCGCGCAACGACCGGCCCACCTGGCCGCCGAAGAACCGTCGCAACGGCTTGGCGACGGCCTCGGCCGGCCCGTCCAGGATCCGCGCCCGCTCCACTGCCGCAAGCAGGCGATGGGGTGCGGCCACAGTCTCGTCGTTCACCGGTCCACCGTCGTCAGCCATGGCCTCCGGCTACCCGGGCAGCCCCCGGTCAATCCCCGTCGACGGCGGAGAGCAGGCCGTGCTCGAGGACCGCAGACGTCGACAGCGTCTTGTAGCCGTGGTCGTCGAACACGACGGTCACCTTCTCGTCGTCCGCGGACATCACGATGCCGCGGCCCCACTCCGCGTGCTCGACCACGCTGTTGACCGCGAAGGCACCGTCCCCCGCCGAGAGCGCTTCGGCAGTGCCGGCGATGCAGGTGTCGCAGTTGCCGCAGGGCTGCTCTAGCTGCTCGCCGAAGTAGCCCAGGAGGAACTGGCGGCGGCACCCGGTGGTCTCGGCGTAGCCGCGCATCATCTCGATCCGCGACCGGATCAGCCGTTGGTGGGCTTCGGCGGCCTCGACACCGCGGTCGACGGCCTCGCCAGGGTCCACTTCGGAATCGCGGTATTCGAGGCGTCCGTCGGCGGTGATGCCGACCGCCCCCGTCTCTTCCAGCAGGTTCACCGCCCGCGTGCGCTGGGCCGCCGAGACGTCCACCTCCCGGCCGAGTTCGGCCGGCTTCAGGGGCGCGTCGTGGCCGGCGAGGGTGGTGGCCACCTCCGCCAGTGCCTTCTCGGGCGCCTTCGCCGCGGTGAGGAACTTCTGCCTGCCCAGGTCCCGCGGCCGGTGGTACAGCGTGATTTCCGCCGGTTCACCGTCGCGGCCGGCCCGGCCGATCTGCTGGTAGTACGTGTCCAGCGACTCCGGCGCCGCCGCGTGCAGCACGAACCGCAGGTCGGCCTTGTCGATCCCCATGCCGAACGCCGAAGTCGCCACGACCACGTCGAGGTCGCCGTCCAGGAACTCCTCGTGGACCCGTTCGCGGTCGGCCGCCTTCATCCCGGCGTGGTAGGCGGCCACGCGGACCCCCTCCGCGGCGAGCTCCTCGGCGTAGGTTTCGGCGTCCTTGCGGCTGGTGACGTACACCAGCCCGGGCCGCGTCTCGGGGTCCGCGGTCAGTGCCCGCGTCCGGGTGATGACGGCCTGGTGCCGGTCGTCGTCGTTCGGCAGCGGGTCGACGCCGAGGCGCAGGTTGGGCCGGTCGAAACTGGCGAGCACCTCCCGGTGGTCCCGCAACCCCAGCCGGGCCACGATGTCGGTGCGGACCGGCAGCGCCGCGGTCGCCGTCAACGCGATCACCCGCGGGTGGCCGAGCCGCTCGATCACCGGCGCCAGCCGCAGGTAGTCCGGCCGGAAGTCGTGACCCCACGCCGAGACGCAGTGCGCTTCGTCCACCACGAACAACGAGACGCCGAGCTCGGCGACCGCGTCGAGCACCTCGTCGGAGGCCAGCTGCTCCGGAGACAGGAACAGGTACTCGGCTTCGCCCGCCCGCAGCGACCCCCACGCGTGCTTGCGCTCGGCGGCCCGCTGCGCGGAGTTCAGGGCGACGGCCGCCGGGGCACGGCTCTCCTCGATGCCTTCGATCTGGTCGTTCTGCAGCGCGATCAGCGGCGAGACGACCAGGGTCGGGCCGTCCAGCAACAGCGCGGGCACCTGGTAGATCGCGGATTTGCCGGCCCCGGTGGGCAGCACGGCGAGCACGTCGTGCCCGGCCATCACCTGCTCCATCGCGGCCAGCTGCTCGTCGGTCAGCTGCGACCACCCGAACTTCTCCGCCGCGATCCGCTGAAGTTCGTCGCGTCTTCCTGCCATCCGCCGCAAGTACCCGCGGCCCGCGAGTGAAAACAACCCCGACCGGCTGCGGCGCCCCTGCCACCGGACATTCGGGTCGAGCCGGTTGGGCCGGCCCGCGCCGGGTACACCCGCTCTCGGCAGACCCGCGAAGACGGAGATCCCGATGACACCTCCTTGGCTTCCGCCACCGAATCACCACCGCCCGCCCTGGCGCTGGGTGGTCGCGCTGGCGGCCGGGTACATCGCTCTCACGGGCACGTCGTTCTCACCCACGTTCGACCGGCACGCGGCCACGCGCGCCACCAGCGGGGTGACCACCGGGAAGTCGCACGGGGTCGCCGTGAACGGCCGGATCGCCACGACGTCGGACGTGCGGTCCGACGTGCGGCACGGCTGACTGGGAAAACTTCGCCCGAACCCGGGAGGTTGTCGGGAACGGGCTCGGGTATGCGCGGCTGACGGTCACCGATTTCCGGGAGAGGCCATGAGCCCCAGCCACGTTCCCGCCCCCACCCGCGGGCCCGGCCGCGCCACCCGCGCGGCGGGCTCGGCGGCCGACGCCGCCGACAAGCGGCTGCACGCGGCCGCGGGCCTGCGTCACCAGTTCAACAAGGTCTTCCCCACCCACTGGTCGTTCCTGCTCGGCGAAGTGGCCCTCTACAGCTTCCTGGTGCTCCTCCTCAGCGGCGTCTACCTGACGCTGTTCTTCGACCCCTCCATGCAGGAGGTCACCTACCAAGGCGCCTACGCGAACCTGCGGGGCGTGCCGATGTCGCGGGCGTTCGCGACCACCCTCGACCTGTCGTTCGAGGTCCGCGGCGGGCTGTTCGTGCGGCAGCTGCACCACTGGGCGGCGCTGATCTTCGTCGCCGCGATGATGGTGCACATGCTCCGGATCTTCTTCACCGGAGCCTTCCGCCGTCCCCGCGAAGCGAACTGGGTGATCGGCGCGCTGCTCCTGATCCTCGGCATGTTCGAGGGATTTTTCGGCTACTCCCTGCCCGACGACCTGCTCTCCGGCACCGGCATCCGCGCGACGCTGTCCGGGATCGTACTGTCCCTGCCGGTGATCGGGACGTGGCTGCACTGGGCGCTCTTCGGCGGCGAATTCCCCGGTGACGTCATCATCCCGCGGCTCTACACGATCCACATCCTGCTGATCCCCGGGATCATGCTCGCCCTCGTCGGCGTCCACCTCGCCCTGGTCTGGTACCAGAAGCACACGCAGTTCCCCGGCGTCCGGCGGAAGGAGAGCAACGTCGTCGGCGTCCGGATCCTGCCCGTGTTCGCGTTGAAGGGCGGCGCGTTCTTCGCGCTGGTCACCGGCCTGCTCGCGCTGATGTCCGGGCTGTTCCAGATCAACCCGGTGTGGCTGTTCGGCCCGTACGACCCGTCGAAGGTCTCGGCCGGTTCCCAGCCCGACTGGTACATGGGATTCGCCGACGGTCTGCTGCGCGTCTACCCGCCCTGGGAGCTCTTCCTGGGCCACCACACCATCCCGCAGCCGTTCTTCGCCGGTGTCATCGGCATGACGGTGCTCTTCGGCGCGCTGATTTCGTACCCGTGGCTCGAACGTCGGCTGTCCCGGGACACCGCCCACCACAACCTCGTCCAGCGGCCGCGGGACGCCCCGGTGCGCACGAGCATCGGCATGATGGCGCTCGCCCTCTACGGCGTCCTGACGCTGTCGTCGTTCAACGACATCATCGCGCTGCAGTTCGACATCTCGCTCAACGCCACCACGTGGGCCGGCCGGATCGGGCTGGTACTCGCCCCGCCCGTCGCGTACCTGCTCACCTACCGCATCTGCCTCGCGCTGCAGCGATCGGACCGGGAAGTGCTCGAACACGGCATCGAAACCGGGATCATCACCCGGTTGCCGTCCGGCACCTACCTCGAGATCCACCAGCCGCTCGACGGCAAGGCCCTGGCTTACCAAGGAGCGTCCGTACCGAAGAAACCGAACAAGCTCGGCGCCGCCGGGCACGCGGTCCCGGGCAGCCTGCTGCGGCCCGACCCCCCGGAGGAGACGGCGGCCCTGGAGGCGGCGGCCCGCCGCGGAGACGTGCGCCACGGACTCGGCGGCGAACCGGCCGCCGGAGACGGCGAGGCCCGGCCGTGACCCCGGGGCCTGGCGTACAGGTTGGTCTTCAGCACCCGGTCGAACTGCTCGGTGGAGATCGCGAGCAGGCCTTCCTCCTGGGCCATCTGGTAAGCGGCGTTGTTCACCAGCACGTCGATGCCCCCGAGCTCGGACACCGCCGTGTCGATGATCTGCGCGCAGTGCCGCTCGTTGCGTACGTCCCCAGGCACCAGCACCACCCGCCGGCCTGCCTGGCGCACCAGCTCCGCCGTGCGCTCGGCGTCGTCCTGTTCCTCCTTCAGGTAGGACAGCACCAGATCCGCGCCCTCCCGGGCGAACGCGATCGCCACCGCTCGGCCGATCCCGGAGTCTCCGCCGGTGATCACCGCCCGGCGCCCCTCCAGCCGGCCGCTGCCGCGGTAGGAGTCTTCACCGTGATCAGGTGCAGGATCCATGGCTTCGCCGGAACCGGGGTGCTGCTGCTCCTGTCCTTCCTGCTCCTCCGGGCCCGGGTGCCGCTCCGCAGTCGCCCGGCTGTGCTGGTCCTCCGTCATGTCTACCTCCTCAGCGGTCGTTCTGGTGCCTATACCCGGTCCGGCGACGTCCAAGCTGCGGGCGAAAGTCAGGTGATCCGTGGTTTCGCGGCGACCCCGTGGCCGAAGCGGTGTGCTCCTCGACCTCAGCCGTCGTGCTCCTCCCCGGCCTTGACACAGCAGCCGGCTCGCCACGGTCAGCCAGCTGCACACGCCGCGCTCGGCCAGCCACAACGGCGTCCACAACGCGCTGTCGGCCGGGAACACCGCCGCTCCCCCGGCTCGCCGGCGGCCCGCCTCGGCCACCAGCACCGCCGCGGCCACGCACCGGCCGAAGCTGCCGCGCCGGAGCGCCACCACGGCCGCCGGGACGATCGCCAGCTCGACGGCCAGCCGCCACGGCTGGGCCAGACTGTCGTAGGCCTGCCGCACCCGCTGCGACAGAAAGGTCCGGGTGTCCGGGGGCAGGCGCCGCACCAGCGGCGAGCGCAGGTACCGGATGGTGCCACCGGCGGCGCGCACGGTCCGGATCAGTTCGAGGTTCTCGAACAGCACGTCGCCGTCATAGCCACCGACCCGGTGGAAGGTCTCCCGGCGGACGGCCAGCGTCCCGGGGTAGTCGTGCCCGAGCGCCCGGTTGAGAAGGCTGCGGGCGGTGTCCCACCGGCAGTGCCACGGCGCCGGCCGGAAGTAGTTCTGCGGCACGACCAAGTCGGCGTTCCCGAGGGCGTCGAGGACCGCGGTGAGGGCGTGGTCGTCCTACCGGACGTCGTCGTCGGCGATGACCACCCGCCGCGCCCGGACGTGGCGCAGCCCGGTGACCACCCCCGCCACCTTCCCGTTGACGCACCGCAGGTCCGGGTCCGGCGGGAGGTGGGTGACCAGGTGCCCCCACGCTCGCCGGGTGCCGGTCGAACCACGGCTGCGCCGAGCCGTCGACAACCACGACTTCCGCCCGGTCACGCAACCACCGCAGATAACCGGTGAGCTCGGTCAGGTCTGCATCACGCTCGCAGCGGAGCGGAAGCACGCACCCCGGTCTTTCCCTGGTGGTCACGCCGGCGGGTAGCCCGCCGGACCGGATCTACACCCCGACGATTTCCCTGCGGAACGCCCGCGTTTCGAGCGGTCGCCCGTGGCTATCCACCCGGCCCAGGCGACGAACGCACGGGCCACCACCGGGAAGGCACCCGCCATGGACGATCTCTTCCACCCCCTCAACCCCGACCAGCCGATCTCCCCCGGGACCCCCGAAGTTCCCGACCTCGACGTCGATCCCGCGCAGTTCCTCGACGAGGACGCCCAGCACCCCAGCGCCTCGCCCCGCGAAGAACCTCCGGACTGACGAGGGGTGCCACCGGGGAGAGACGACGGCCCGGTCAGCCGGCGTTGAAGTTCTGGTCCACCTCGGCGGCCAGCGCGCCCAGCGCGCGGTCGAGGATTTCGCGCATCTCGCCGGTGTCGGCGTCGTCATCGACCTCCATCCGCAGCTCCGCCTCACTGGCCCCGGCCCCGGTGCCGGTCACCCGCAGGTCGCCTGTCCGGCCGCCGGTGCGCCAGTCCACCCGGCCTTCGTCCGCCCGCAGCTCGACGTCGTAGTCGCCCGAACCGTCCTCCGGCAGCCATGCCTTCGCGCGGGTGGCGTCGGAAGCGGTGTTGAGGACGATGTCGGCCTCGGCCGCCATTCCCCGGCTGCTGGTCACCACGTGCGTCGCCATTCCGGCACGCTCCTCTCAGTTGGATCGGGGCAGGGGGCCGATGTCAGCGTGCCTGCCGGGCAGGATCCCGGCGTGCCGCTGCCCCGGACCGGGGCCCGATCGGGCGGCGAGGGCGTCGGCGACCGCCCCGGTGACCGCGGCGTAGACGCCCTTGTGCAGCAGGTCGACGACCAGTTCCCCGCGTGGCCACGTCGGCGGGGGCGCACCGACACCCGTGGCGTTCTCGAGGATCTGATCGTTGGTCAGCCGGACCACGGCGAACTTGGCCGACGACCACGGACCGCGCAGCCCCGCCTGCGCCATCACCGACCGCAGGACGCCGAGCACCACGCCCTGCCCGAAGTGCATCGCCCAGTTCGCCGGCAACGGCCGCCCCGGCTCGTCCGGACGTCCCGTCAGCCGACGCAGGACCCGGCCGGGGACGTGCGAGTCCGGCCGGCCGGTCAGGCGCTGCTCCAGCTTCTCCCCGAGCGTCATCGCCGTGACCCCGGCCGCCCCGGCGAGCAGGCCCTGCCACAGTGCGTGTTTCATCATCACGACCGAGTACCCCGGCCGTGCCGGGCTACGCCGCCGCTGTGGCCCGGTTTGACCACCATCCGGCCGGCCACCCCGACCATGCGACGACCCTGGGCGCTCCTGGACAACAGCCTGCTCGCCCTCACCGAGGGATACACCTGGCTGCCCGCTCTCGTGCCCGCTCCACCACCGGCGTGGCCCACACCCGGGTGCTTGGCCAGCGCGCGGTCGGCCTGTGCAGCCCGCTTCTTCTACGACGAAAACCACAGCCGCCGCCACACCGCCATCCCCTGGCCCGTGCAGAGCACGCTGTTCGGCCACGGCGCCGTCCACACCCTCGACGGCGAACACCACCGCGTCCGCAAAAGCCTCTTCCACGCCGTCGTCACCCCGGACACGACCGCCGACCCGCTCGACGACGCCGACGTGGCCGCGGTGGCCCATGACCTGGTGGCCATGGTCGACGGGTTCGCCACCCCCGGACCGCGCCACTGGCGCGCCCGCACCGCCCGCAACCGCCGCGAAGCCTGGCTCGGCGACCTCATCACCCGGGTACGCGCCGGACAGGCCACCGCACCCCCCAAATCCGCCCTGGACGTCGTCGTCCACCACCGCGAACCCGGCGGCCAGCAGCTGAACCCCCGGCTCGCCGCCGTGGAACTACTCAACGTCATCCGCCCGACCGTCGCGGTCTGCTGGTTCGTCGCCTACGCCGGCCACGCCCTGCACCGGTGGCCCGAGCACCGCGAGCGGCTGCGCTCCGGCGACGTCGCCTACGCCGAGGCGTTCACCCACGAGCTGCGCCGGTTCTACCCGTTCGCGCCGTTCATCGGGGGCCGGGCCGTAAAGACACTGGCCTGGAACGGCGACCGCGGGCGGCGACCCCCACACCAACCACCGCTGTCCGGGCGAGCCGTTCACGATCGGCATCCTGCGGATCCTCGCCGTCCGGCCGGCGCGCTTGGACTACGACGTGCCGGACCAGGACCTGACCCGATGAAGTGACGGTCGCCGGCTACCGGCTGTCATCGGTCAGGGAGAAGTCGCTCTGGCCGACGGTCCCGGTGGGCGAAGCGGGTTCACCGCGGTTCGAGACCTCCGCTCGCCCAGGTTGCGGGTCCGGCTCGGGAACTGCACCGGCTTGGTCCGCTTCGCTTTCAGCCATCGAAGCCCGGCTGCCTTCCTCTGCCGCCCACTCGGGCGTTCCGTCACGCTGCTCGTCGCGCTCGTCATCCGTCATGGCCCGCGGCTACCCGGCTCGCCACGCGTCAATCGTGGCCGGCCGCGGCGTTTCCCGAGCCGGGGCACGGGTACCTCGGCGGGCGAACCGGTGTCCGCGCGCGAGGAGCACACCATGCCAAAACCGCTGTCCGACCAGGTCGTCGTACTCATGGGGGCGTCGAGCGGCATCGGCCGGGCGACCGCTTCCGCGTTCGCGGAGCGGGGCGCCCGCGTCGTGTGCGCCGCCCGCAACGCCCGCGGTCTCGACACGCTCGTCACCGACATCACCGGCCGCGGCGGGACGGCCTTCGCCGTACCCACCGACATCACCGATCCGGCCGCGGTGCGGGCCCTGGTCCAAGCCGCCGAGGAACGGTTCGGGCGGATCGACACCTGGGTCAACGTCGCCGGGGTGGCGGTTTTCGGACGTGTCGAGGACATCACCGACGAGGAGTTCGAGCGGGTGCTCCGGGTCAATTTCCTCGGCCACGTGTACGGCGTCCGCGCGGTGCTGCCGGCCCTGCGGCGCGCGGGCGGCGGATCGGTGATCGGCGTGTCGTCGGTCGAAGGCGTGCGCGCGGTGCCCCTGCACGCGCCCTACACCGCCAGCAAGTTCGCGTTGCGCGGGTTCTACGACTGCCTCCGCATGGAACTGGCGCAAGAAGGCGCACCGATCACGGTCACCACGATCCTGCCCGGCCCGATCGACACCCCCTTCTTCGAACACTCCCGCAGCAAGATCGGCGCGCTGCCGAAGCCCCCGCCTCCGGTCTACGCGCCCGAGATCGTGGCCGCCGGCATCGTGCACGCCGCCACCCATCCCCGCCGCGAGATCCCGATCGGGGGCGCCGCCGTCGGGTTCTTCCTGGGCCAGCGGATCTCACCCGCGCTGACCGACGCGCTGCTGTCCCTGCGCAGGCTGGGTGCGCGGCCGTTCCACAACACTCTGCCGGACAACGGGATCGACAACGTCGACTCCGCTGTGGACGAAGCCGGTCAGGTGCACGGCAGCCATCCCGGCCGCGTCCTGCAGCGCAGCGCCTTCACCCGGTTGTTCGGCATCCTGCCGCGGCCCGGGGAACTCCTGACGGCCGCGGTGTCCCGGCTGCACCGGGCCGGCCCTCGACAGGCGCCTGCCCCCACCGGCCGCTGACCGAGCGACAGCACACCGACCAGCCGGCCGTCCTCGACCACCGGGATGCGGCGCACGGAGGTTTCGCGCATCAGCGCGACCGCCGTCTCGGCCTCTTCGTTCGGAGCCACGGTGACCAGCTGGTCACTGCACACGTCGTCGCGCGTGCAGGCGGCCAGATCGTCGAAATCCGCGACACCCCGGATGACGATGTCGCGATCGGTGACGATGCCGCGCAAGCGCTCGTCTTTGACCACGAAGACGTCGCCGATGCCCTGCTCGCGCATGGCGGGTGCCGCCTCGCGCACCGGAGTGCCCGGCGGCAGCGCCACCGGATCGGTGGTCATGAGTTCCCGGACCAGCTGAGCCATCGCCTGTTCCTCCTCGATCGTGGGCCCGCCGCCCCGGTGGGTACTGGAATCGCTCATCGGCACGTCCGGCCGGAGCTCACCCGTCACGGCCGACTACCACCACACGATCACCCTGCTCGACCGGCTGCTCGCCACCGGCAACGGCGCGACCCGCCAACGACGGAAGTGGCGAGCACGGCGGCAGGTCCACGACGTCCTGGTCCAAGCAACCCGATGGCCGGTCCAGGACACCGCGCTGGGACGCCCTGCCGGTAGACGCACCTGCGGACGGGAGACGAATGGCCGCCTCACCGCGGAATCCCTCGGGCCGATGTCTGGGGAATGCGTGGCCGCGTCATCGGATGGCGGTTGCCCGGTAGACCGGAGGGGGATGAGTCGATCCGCCGTAGTGGGTGGCACCCAGAGTCACGGTGGCCACGAGCCCGGCCGCGGCAGTCGCTGTCGCGATCCGTGCCGGGGTTCGCAGCTGCAGCGGCGGCCGGCGAACGTCGGTCGTGACCCGGCGCACCCACCGGTAGGCGTGGGCCAGCGTGAACACCACGGTGGCTCCAATGATGAAGAAGTCGGCCACGTTGAACGTGTACTTGCCGACCGGGATGAAGTCGATGGCACCGCGGACGCTGCCCGGTGCGGTGAGGTAGTGCAGCCCGAGGCGGTCGAGGAGGTTGCTCGCCCAGCCGCCGATCGCCAGCGCTGCGGGAGCCAGCAGCAGCACCGGATGCCTTCGGCGCAGCAGAAGCAACACCGCCGCAACCAGGCTCGCGCTGCTGACCAGGTCGAGCAGCGCTCCCGTCGCCGGGTCGGCGTACCACCCGCCGACGACCGGACCGACTAGCGGATTACCGCCGAAGTTGATGTGTGCCAGGGGAACTGCGCGCCAGGCCCAGCACTTGGTCACCTGATCCACCACGATGACCAGAAGCAGCACGAATGCGGGCCATCTAGGCGGCACGATCTCGTCCGCGATGCGGGACGCCTTGGCTTTGTCGTCACGGGTCATCGGTTTCCTCGCAGCACACCGGAAGATTGAGCGATCACGAGTTGAAGGCCCGACCAGCTGGGAGTGGGCTGTGGGGAATCTCCGTGCAGTGCCTTCCCCGAGGCGACAGTGCTAAACCGATGCCGCACTCTACTGTGCTGCTGCATTGCTGTCGGCGCGGTGCGCCTCGTGGCGGGGACGACCGTCAACCGGCCTCCCAAGCGGCTCTCGTCCACGTCGAGCGCCAGATCGCAGCGGGTGCCCGGTGTCGACGTGCAGCCGACATTCGGCGCGGTTGCCCTGCAGCGTGAGCGGCAAACACCGACCCGGCCGGTCCGTTCCCGGGACGGCCGTCCAGGCGAAGCTCAGGCGCCGGCCGCCAGGCCGGCGGCGGCGAGCCCGGTGCGGTGTCGGTGGTGTTGTGAACGGCGCGCGGTGCAGACCATCGTCCGGGCGAGCAAGGCGCCTTCGTCGGAGAACACGCCCGCGACGTGGAGGGTGTCCCAGCCGCAGAGCTCGCACGGAATGGGTTGGCTGTCGCGGCTGATCACGATCCGGTTCGGCATGAGACGGTCCTCCTGGTCGGCGTCGACCGCGGGCGGCTACTCCGCAGTCCGAGCAACATGCTCGTGTTCCCCGAATGCATTAAGCAGCGCACCACGAATTCACCCGGCCAAGTGCCGGTTCGAACTCCCATGGAAGGCGGAATCCGAATCCGGTTCGTCTTCGGCACCTCCGGCGCGCCGACCCGCTGCGCGTGGGCCCACGGCGGGTAGTGAGCGCAGCCGTATGAGCAGCCACGGGCCTGCACGACGGGACTGGTTTGCCGTTCGACCCTCGTGGCCGGACACTCCAAGCGACGCGTCGGCCACGTGATCCACCCTCCCGAGGATGCATCGAAAGCGATGGAGGTCACGCCGTGCGAACGGCGCGAACCGGAACACCGTTGACGGCCAAGCGTTGTACCGGGTGTCGGTACGGCGGTGTCCCCGGGCCTCACCCCTTGCCTTCACGGAATACCGGTTACGCAGGAGCCGTGTCGTGCCTTCGCCGCGAGGCGACCCCCCGTACCGGCCTCAATCTCCCGCTTCCGCTCGCAGGTCTCCCCCCAGCCTTCGCCGAGCGGAAGCGGGACCGCGCCTGACGGTTATGCGCCCGGGAAAGCGGTAAGCGGTGATCCCCAGTGCTGGGAAGGAACCCCATGACCACGACCAGTGCGCCGGTGCTCATCACCGGAGCGGCACGCTCGTACGACGACCAGCTCGCCGCGCGCAAGCGGAAATACCTGCTGATGATGTCGTGCCGGATCCCGTGCCTGGTGCTCGCCGGCATCTTCCACGAAACCTGGTGGCTCGCGCTGACGGTGCTGGCCATCTCCGTGCCGCTGCCATGGATGGCGGTCCTGATCGCCAACGACCGCCCGCCGCGCAAGCCCGAGGAAATCAGCAGGCTCGACCGCGACCCGAAAGAGCTGGAAAGCCACCCGCATCGGGTCATCGAGACCGGTTGACTCCGGGCGATGCAGTCCGAACCAGACATCGCCGCGACGTGGGTCAGGACTCACTCGCGGCGGTGCGGAACAAGGCGTTGATCGCCGGGCGGTGCCCGCTCTCGGTGGGCCCGTGCGACAGGGCGACCGCGCCGTCGGCCACCAGCAGGTGGTGGCGCGGGCGCGCGACGTAGACACGCCCGTGTTCCAGTGGCTCACCGGTCCGCGCGGCGCGGGCCGGCCCGGTCGAGAATTGCGGGCAACGCGCTCGTACCGCCACTGGGCATGTGCAGCGCGACCAGCACGGCGGCAAGCAGATCGGGCGGGCAGTCGGCCGGCCATCGCGATCAGGGCTTCGACACCGCCGGCTGAAGCGCCGACGACGACCACGTCTCGCGGCCGGACGGTCATGAGAGCCTCCTGACCAGGCAGTAACCACGCGGAGGCGGGCGAACGCCTTCGCGGCTCGTCGCGGCCGCCTCGGGACCACTGGTGGCGGCGTCATAGCCGCGGCCGGAGCACCGCGGCCCGGTCAGGCGTCGCCTACCTCCGGCGCGTCCGGACCGGCATCCGACTCGTCCGCCGGCAGGATGACGTCGGGCTCGTTCTCGCCCGGCCCGTATCCTTCCGCGGGCTCGGGTGCACCGGGACCCGGATCGGCCGCCGCGACCCGTTCCTCGCCTGCGTGTGGGTTCGGCTCGAAAGGTGAAGTGGTCATGAAGGGGCGGCTACCCGCGCACGTCCTGCTCACACCCAGGCCGCGCAAAGGGACCGGGAGGAGCGTGGTCAGCTGTGCCGGCGGCGGGCGCCGGCACAGCCGATGAGCCCGCGAGTGCGGCTGCCGCTCCCGGGCTCAGCGCACGCTGTCCGCCCTACCGAAAGGAGCGGTCCGCGGATCGATCAGCGGCGGTCGGCGCGCTGACGAGCGCCGGCCTTGGCCAAGCCGCGGCTGATCATGTAGCCGATGGCGAGGACGTGATGTAGCGCAACGCTTGCTCGGCGTTGAACGGGTCACCACCGGTACTGGCGTCACCGTCGACCGTCAGGGCGGTGATGACGATCGCCACGACACCGGCCAGGAATACGAAGAATTCGGTCGTCTTGAAAGCCGGTTTCGTCTCTGCTCCGGTGGCGTGCCCGGAAGTCGCCGGACCGAGGTCCCTCGCCTGCGGGGCCGCCGGAGCCGCGTTCGGGGGAACGGGCTGCCCGGGCACGGAGCCGGCCGGGCGTGCTGCGCTGGTCATGGTTCTCCCTTCGGCCGGATGTCTCTCACCCGACTCCTACTCGCCGGTAGATACCCGGGGAACCTACCCACAAACGAACAGATGTGGCAGGGCTCGAGCTCGCCGCCGACCTCGCGAGAACTTCCGGCAACACCTAGTCATAGCGGTACGCCGGGCTGCGGAAACCGCGCCGACGAAGGTGGGATCGTCGTCGGATGGACGCCTCGGACGATCCTGGCGCAGTCGCCGCGGAGGCCGCGCGCCTCGCTGCGGAGGCTGCGCATCTCGCCGCCGAGCGCGTGGACGACCTCCGCCGACGGCGAGCAGACCTCGCCACCAACCGGCGCTCCAGCCACGCCGACGCCCGGAAGCAGGATGCGGAGGCCGCGCTCCGGACAGCGCAGCAACGGGAACAAGCCGCGCTTCGACGCGCGGCGCGGGCTCACGATCGCGCCGCCGAGCGACACGAAGATGCCGCCAACGGCCACGGCGCGGACGCGCAGGAACATCGCCGCAAGGCTGCCCACCACCGATTCTCGGCAAATGCCGATCGCCGACGCGCCGACGACCTCACCTCCGGCTGAGGAGTTCGCGGCGTGGACCCGCAGGGCCGGGTCGAGCAACCAGGTACGGGGCGGCCGTCGCCTCGAAAGCCGGATCGGCGCGATCGCGTCCAGTACCGCGACCACGGCGGCGAGCTGCACCGGGGGCACCCGTCGTTTGTCCACCCCCGCACCGGGTACCGGAGGGTCATGTCCCTCAGCACGGCGTGCACGGTCTGGCAGGTGCGGCTCGTCGACGGCTGCCGGTACCGGGTGCGGTACTGCTGCCGCGGCGGCCCCGCCGGCACGTTCGACCTCGTGCTGCCCCACCGGTTACCCGCGTTCGCCGACCTGCCCCCGGTCGACGACGCCACCCTGGTGCTGGCGGCGGCCGGACTGATTCTCGACGGCGGGCTGCGAACCGGTCTTCCACTGCCGCCGGAAACCGACCTGGACACGCTCACGCGGACGGACCCGGAATTCGTCCCGGAACTCCGCGGGCGGCTCGGTGCCGTCCCCGAGCCCGCGTCGATGTGAAGGGACGACCGATGTCCGAGGTTCCCGGCGGCGACTCCCTGATGTTCGTCGGGACCGCGACCACTGTGCTCCGGCTGGGCCCGTTCACGTTCCTGACCGACCCGAACTTCCTCCACCGCGGCCAGTGGTCCTACTTCGGCCAAGGCCTGTTCTCCCGCCGCCGCACCGAACCCGCGCTGCAGCCGGACGAGCTGCCGCCGCTGACCGCCGTGGTGCTCTCCCACCTGCACGGCGACCACTTCGACCGGATCGCCTCCCGCGAACTCCCCCGCGACGTCCCGATCCTCACCACGAAGCACGCCGCGACCCGGCTGCAGCGCCGGGGCTTCCACGCGCCGCTCCCGCTCGCGACCTGGATGAGCGAGACCTTCACCGACGGCGACGCCCGGGTCACGATCACGTCCGTCCCCGCCCGCCACGCCCCGGGGCTCATGCAGCGCGTCCTCCCGCCGGTGATGGGCAGCGTCATCGAATACCACGCCGGCCCGGACGCCGCTCCGCTGCGGATCTACCTCAGCGGCGACACCGTGCTGCACGACGAGCTGCGCACCATCCGCGAACGCTTCCCCGACCTCGACCTCGCCGTCGTCCACCTGGGCGGCACCCGGGCGTTCGGCGTCCTGGTGACCCTCGACCACCGCGGCGGCGTCGACCTGCTGAACCTCCTCGAACCACACCGCGCGGTCCCGGTCCACTTCGACGACTACGGCCTGTTCCACTCGCCGATCTCGAACTTCCTCGAGGAAGTCCGGATCCGCAAACCGGCCACCCGGGTCCGCCTCCTGCAGCGCGGCGAGTTCCTCCCCCTCTGACCGCGGGTTCCCTACGACGAATCAGGAGGACGACATGAAGGTGACCATCGACGACCTGCGCCGGCTGCTCGGCTCCGAGCTGGCCGACCCGGTGCTGGTGCTGACCGGCGGCCGCATGGAGGTCGAGGCGGCCGACAGCGAAACCGCCGGCGCGAGCGACGTCATCACCCGCACCGACCTGCGAGCGCAGCTGGACGGCGAAGAAGCGACCGACCACGAGCTCGAACTGATCGCGGCGACGCTCACCACGGCCGTCGTCCAGCGCGGCGGCTGAGCCTCAGGCGCCGAACCCGGTGATCAGCCGGGACGTCAGGCCGCCGGACGTCGCGGGGAACGTGTGCGGACCGGGCACCGTGATCAGGCTCCCCCGCGGCGCCGCGTCGGCGAGGGACTGCGCCCAGCCGGACGGGCTCAGCGTGTCGTGTCGGCCCCGCACCACGCGAACCGGGCACCGCACCAGCGGCATCACTCGTTCGGGTTCGTCGCGCTGGGCGGACTTGACGAACCGCAGCAACCGCCGGGGCCCCGCCCGCAGGTAGTACGGAACCGTGCCCGGCAGCGCCGCGGGTGACTCGTGGACCAGGTCCCGCAGCAGCGCGCCGGAAAGGCGGCCCAGGCGGCGCAGCGGAGGCGGGAACGTGGGGCCGGCGAGCACCAGCGCGCCCACGAGCTCCGGCCGCCGTGCCGCGACCGCCAGCGCGACCTGTGCGGCGGTGGAATGTCCGAAGAGGACGGTAGGCTCGTCCAGCACGTCACCCAACCATTGGGTGACGACTTCGATCGTGGCGTCCAGCTCCGGCTCGCAGGCCAACGATTCCGAGCCGAAGCCTGGCACGTCGAGCAGGAACGACGCGGTGGACGCGGCGCAGCCGTGCAGCGTGTCGACCAGGTACCCCGGCGCGCCGAGGCCGGGCAGCAGCACGACCGGACGGCGATCCGGCCGGTCGGTACCGGCGGCGAGCGCCCGCACCCGCCCGCGGCCCACGCGATGGGTCATCAGCACGGTGGTCAGTTCTGCCCCGGATCAGCCGGGCCCTGGTGGTTCTGCAGCGCCAGGCCGCGCTCGCGGTCGAACGTCACCGCGACCTTGTCGCCCACCAGCGGGCACAACCTCAACGCCTCGCGGGTCACCGCGTCGTAGAGCGAATCGGTGCTCGCGCCCGGCAGGTACACCTCGACCGTCGCCTGCAGTTCGTAACCGCCGTCGCCGCGAGCGGCCAACGTGACCCTGGCCGTGACGACGCTTTCTGCGGTCTCCACGGCCAACGACGTCGCCGCGATCGTCAGTGCCTGGTGCAGGCACGTGGCCAGCGCCGCGGCATAGAGGCGTTCCGGGTTCAGCGGGTCCGCCGTGCCGTCGCCGGGCTCGCCGACCGCATAGGCCAAATCGCCGCGCCCGTCGATCCGGACACTGCCACGACTCGAAGTCGCCTCCGTCGAATACAGGTCGGCCGGACTCACAGGATCGGCTTCCCGCCGGTGACCGCGACGCGGGCGCCGGAGACGTAGCTGCCGTCGTCGGAGGCCAGCAGCACGTACACCGGCGCCAGCTCGGCCGGCTGACCGGCGCGGCCCAGCGGCACCTGCTCGCCGAAGGTCTTGACCGCCTCCTCGGGCATGGTGGACGGGATCAGCGGCGTCCAGATCGGCCCCGGCGCGACACTGTTGGCCCGGATCCCCTTCGGCCCCAGCAGCTGCGCGAGGGCCGCGCACATGTTCGCGATCCCGGCCTTCGTCACGTCATACGGCAGCAACTGCGGCGTCGGGTTGTCGGAATTCACCGACGAACTGCCGATGATCGACGCCCCCGGCTTCAAATGCGGCAAAGCCGCCTTGACCAGGTGGAAAAACGCACTCAGATTGACCGCCAGCGTGCGATCCCACTCCTCATCGGTGATCTCCTCCAACGTCTCATGACTCATCTGGAACGCGGCGTTGTTCACCAGGACATCCAGCCGGCCGAACTCCTCCACCGCCCGGGCGACCAGGGCCCGGCAGTGCGCCGGATCAGCGACGTCACCAGGCACGACGACCGCCTTGCGCCCGGCCTCTTCAACCCAGCGCCGCGTCTCTTCGGCGTCCTCGTGCTCGTCCAGGTAGGAGATCAGCACGTCGGCGCCTTCCCGGGCGTACGCGATCGCCACCGCGCGGCCGATCCCGCTGTCCGCGCCGGTGATGAGCGCCGCCTTGCCGGTCAGCTTGCCGGAACCGCGGTAGCTGTGCTCGCCGTGATCGGGCCGCGGCGTCATCTCGGCGGTGGTCCCCGGCGGGGTCTGCTGCTGGGCGGGCTGCTGGGACACGGCTGACTCCTCGCGCGGGGGCATGATCCATCGCCGGGTACCCGCGCGATTCCCTTTCACACGATCCGCGGCCGCATCACCCGCGCGTCAACCGTCCGCTAGCCGGGAACGCATCCCGCGACCACCGGACACCAAGCCCGTGAAGCCGGATCCCGTCTACGCCCGCGAGCTCCAGGAACTGAGCGGCGGCGCGTTCGGCGAAATGACGGTCACGATGCAGTACCTGTTCCAGGGCTGGAACTGCCGCGTCGAAGGCAAGTACAAGGACCTCCTCATGTACACCGCGACCGAGGAGATCGGGCATGTGGAAATGCTCGCCACCATGGTTGCGCGCCTGCTCGAAGGCGCCCCCTCGACCGTCACCGCCGAAGCCCAGGGCCGGCTGCAGACCGCCCGGCTCTACAACATGACCGACGACCCCGGCGTCAAGGCGATGCTGCAGTTCAACCTCGCCCGCGACACCGTCCACCAGAAGCAGTGGCTGGCCGCCATCGACGAACTGAAGGTCGACGGCCTCGAGGACGACGTCGCCCCCAGCGTGCTGTTCGACGAGGAAGACCAGACCCACAACCACACCATCTGGCACCTCTCCGACGGCCCCGACGGCGCCAAGGGCACCAGCTGGACCACCGACGCCGGCCTCGAATACCTCATGGACCCCGAACCCCTCGGCGGACCCGGCACCGCACCCAAACCCGACCCCGCCCTCTTCGGCACCTACGCACCGCTGCAAGACGCCAAGGGCACCGCGAAGGGAAAGGTCAAGTCAGTCAAGAACAAGCTGACCTGATTCGAAAGAATCGCACCTAGCCTCCGGTCGAATCCGCAGACCGGGAGTTCGCGAGCAGCCGTGGATCCTTCTCTGCCGGAAGATCATCCGCAGCTCTGAGAAGGACCCCGTGCGCCGACCCGGATCCGCGCCGTCGGTTGGCGGCGCGGCCCCGGGCGGCGTACCAGCAAAGCGCAACGACCAGGGCGAGGCCCAATTCGACCACGTCCCCGCCGTAGTACATGAGCTGAGCGCCAGCCTGGCGGTCGGCGACGGCGAAGGCCGTACCCGGCGGCGGGGCCGCGTACAGCGTCTTGGCCAGCACGGCGTGCGCGGCCGCGGCGCCCACCAGCGCGGCGGCCCGGGGAACGAGACCGACCCGGTGCCGCAGCGGGTCGAGCCGGCACACCGACGTGGTGAACAGCACGCCGGTCAGGACGACGTGCGCGTGGACGAGAACGTCCAGCCCCGGGTCGCGGCCGGCCGCGGCGAACAGACCGGTCCGGTAGAGCAGCCAAACGCTCCCGGCCTCGAGGACCGCCGCGATCGGCGGGTACGTCAGCCACGCTGCGGGGCGGGAGTTCAGAACCGGTTTGAGCCCGCGGCGCACCACGGGCGGGGCAGTACGCAGCAGGAGCGTCACCGGGCGGGCGAGCACCAGCAGGAGCGGCGCGAGCATGCCGGCCACAACGTGCTGCAGCGCGTGCCCGGCGAAGCCGGGACCAGCCGGGAAGATCACGGCGGCGACGCCCATGCCGAACACGACGTCCCGTGCGTACGGCCACCGGTCGCCGCGGCCGCGCAGGCGCCAGGCACCCACCTCGTAGGCCGCGAACACCACCACGGCCAGGACCGCCGTGACGGGCCCGCCGTGCACCGTCACGTCCGCTTCGCGCGGCGCACGAGCACGACGCCGACGGCCAGCAGGACCACCGCCACGACGTTCCACGTCCAGTCGTACGGCGTGAGGTCGACCGCGTAACGGATCTGGTGCAGGCCGAGCAGCTTGTGCTGGACCGTGCCGTCGTACAGCTGGAACGCGCCGGCCCCGGCCAGCACACCGCCGGTGAGGGCCCGGCCGGACAGGCGGTCGCCGCGCCGCAGGTCGGCTACCAGCACGAGACCGAACACGAGCGCGAACCAGCCGAACGCGTGGAACAACCCATCGGAGACGAGCCCGGCGTCGGTGGTCGAGCGGTCGTAGAAGTGGTGCCAGTGCAGCAGCTGGTGGAACACCGTCTCGTCGACGAACGCGGCGACGCCCACCCCGGCGAGCACCCCCGCCCACGCCGAACGCGCCTTCCTCACGCCGACCTCCGGCACAACCACCACCTCCGCGAGCGGGCTACCCCCGTTCCGGCCGGACACGCGTGCCGGTTTATGCCGGTAGCGCCCGGGTAGCCCGCCGCTCTACGAATCCGAAGGCACCGGAAGTGCCTCTGTCGCAAGGAGGTCGAGATGACACAGGGATCCGGCGGCCAGTCGCCGCCGTCGACGACGGAGACCGCCAAGGACGAAGCCCGCGAGGTCGCCACGACGGCCGCCGACCGCGGCGGCGATGTCGCGCAAACCGCTGCCCAGGAGGCGAAGCACGTCGCGCAGCACGCCCAGCGGGAAGCGCGCGACCTGCTCCGCGAAGGTCGCGAACAGCTGCAGTCCCAGGCGCGTGACGGCCAGCGGAAGGCGGCCGAGAGCCTCCACCAGCTGGCGGGCCAGCTGGACCGGATGGCCGAGCAGACCGACTCCCCCGGCGTCGCCGCCGACGTCGCGCGGCAGGTGTCGAACCGGACGCGGTCGGTCGCCGACTGGCTGGAGCACCGCGAACCCGGGGACCTGCTCGACGAGGTGCGCCGCTTCGCCCGCCGCCGTCCCGGGACGTTCCTGGTGGGTGCGGCGGTCGCCGGTGCCCTCGTCGGCCGGCTCACCCGGGGTGTCGTCGCCCAGCAGCAACAGGAAAACAGCTCGCCGGACGGGCAGGCGGCCGCCGCCCCGGCGCCGCACGCGGGTCCGGCCGGGGTGCCGCCGGTGCCCCCGGCTCCCGGCCCGGGCGGCACGGGGTACCCGCCGCCGGTCGCCCCGGGCGGGTACACCGCGCCGCAGCCGGGTGGCCCGGTCGGTCCCGACGGCCTCATCGCTCCCCAGCCCGGTCCCGGCAGCATCGACGCGCTGCCGACCACACCCGGCGGGTTCGCCGCGCTGCAGCCGGGCGGGTACGCGACGCCGGAGCCCCTCCCGCAGCCCAGCCGCCACACCACGCCCGGGCAGGTGCCCTGATGGCGCAGCCACCCGGGACCCCGCCGCACCCGAGCCCACCCGTCGATGTCGCCGACAGCTCGGTCGGCGAACTGATGTCCAACGTCATGAAGGACCTCTCCACCCTGGTGCGCCAGGAGGTCGAGCTGGCCAAGGCCGAGACGAAGGCCGAAGCGAGCAAGGCGGCCAAGGGCGCCGGCCTGGTCGGCGGCGCCGGGTTCGCCGGCTACATGGTCCTGCTCTTCCTGTCCGTCGCACTCTGGCAGGCCCTCGAAAACGTGATGGACGGGGGCTGGGCCGCGCTCATCGTGGCCGTGGTCTGGGCGATCGCCGGCGCGGTCCTGTACGCCACCGGGCGCAGCGAGTTCCGCCGGATCAACCCGAAACCCGAACGCACCGTCGAGACCCTGCAGCAGGTCCCGGACGCATTGAAAGGCGAACGACCATGACCGAACCGGACCGGATCCGCCGGGAAATCGAAGGCACACAGCGAAACCTGAGCACCGACGTCAACGCCCTGACCGAGAAGGTCAGCCCCGGTCACATCATCGAACGCCGGGTCGGCCGCGTGCGGACGGCGTTCGGCAACGCGAAGGAGCGCGTCATGGGCACCGCAGACCACCACGCGTCGGTCGCCGGCGACAAGGTCGGCTCGGTCGCCTCGACTGCGCAGGACAAGGTGAGCTCGGCGGCCGAGGCGGTGTCCGACGCCCCGCGGCAAATCCGCCGCGGCACGCAGGGCAACCCGCTGGCGGCCGGCCTGATCGCCTTCGGCGCCGGCTGGCTGGTGTCGTCCCTGCTGCCGGCGAGCGAGCCGGAACGCAAACTGGCCGGTCAGGCGACGGACCTGGCGCGTGAGCAGCTGACCCCGGTCGCCCAGCACGCGGCGGAAGAGCTCAAGGACAACCTGCGCGAGCCGGCGCAGCAGGCGGTCGAGTCGGTGAAGTCCGAAGCGGCCGACAGCGCGTCGACGGTGCAGGAGGAAGTCCGCTCGGCGACCGGCGACGTGACCGACCGCGCCCAGGAGGCACAGCACAACGTGCGGTCGTCATGAGCCCCGGCACGGCGCGTTCACGGGACAGGACGCGCCGTGTCCGGCCTCCGGTCAATCCCGGTCGACGGCGGTGAGCAGGTTGTGTGCGCGTGCTCGTCGAACACGACCGTCACTGTGTCGCCGTCCGCAAACATCACCACTGCTCGGCCCCGCTCCGCGTGCTCGACCGCGCTGATGACCGGGAAATCCCTACTGCCAGAAGACAGTGCCTCGGCGGTGCCCGTGAAGTAAGTGTCGCAGTTGCCACACGGCTGCTCGAGCCGCTTGCCGAAGTAGCCGAGGAGGAACTGGCGGTGGCACCCGGTGGTCACGGCGTAGCCTCGAATCATGTCGATCCGGGACCGGATCAGCCACTGGTGGGCTTCGGCGGCCTCGATCCTTCACTCGACGGCCTGACGGGGATCCACGGCGCAGTCCCGGTATTCGAGGCGGCCGTCGGCGGTGACGCCGACCGTCGCAGCCGCGGACCGTCGCCGGCGAGCTGATCCGGTCGATCCTGCCCCCGCTGACCGCCGGAGTGGAGGGGTTCGTCGTCAGCCGCGCCGTCCAACCGCGGTGCCCGGCGAGGCACTCCTCACCGACGGCTACCCACCGAGAACTGCAGGCCACTACAGTGCAAGGTCGGGGTTTGTCAGCGGCGCCGCGGCCATTCGGGTGCATATCAGCATCAAGCGCGTCACCGGTCTCAGGCGACTGCGTTTCGCCCTCGACCCGAACCGCCCCAAAGCACCGAGGTCCAAGATGAGAAATACGGCCCGCAGAGCCGCCATGACACGCGCTGTGTCCCCGCGCCGGGCCGGTGCTCGACGTCGCCAGCGAACCGTCGAAGGTCACGGGCTGAGGTTCGCATTCTACGGGCGGATGTCCACGGTCGAGTTCCAGAATCGGGCGACATCATTGGGGTGGCAGCGCGAGGTCGCCGAGGAGACGATCCGCGGGCACGGCGTGATCGTGGCGGAGTACTTCGACGAGGGACGCTCACGCCGGCTGCCCTGGCGTCAACGGCCGGCCGCAGCCCAGCTGATCGCAGCCGCCGAGAACCCGAACCGCTCGTTCGACACCGTCGTGATCGGAGAGTACGAGCGAGCGTTCTAGGACGCTGGCCCTCGCCGTCGCCGCCCACCACCTCGCCGCGCTGAAGAACCAGGTGCGTGGCCGCGAGCCGTTCCGCGAACTGCTGCGATCGATGCTCGCCATGCAGGCCCGACGCCGCCCGCTCGTGCGGCTGTTCCGCGAGCTGCCGGAGCGCAGCCAGCGCCAACACGCCCACGCCGTGGTCTCACTGCTGCGCCCGGCTCTGGAGGAGGCACAACGCGAAGGCACCGTGCGCTCGGACATCGAACCCGCGGACCTGGCCCTGCTGTTCGAGATGCACGAGGCGGCACTGGGGTCGGGACTGGCCACGCGGGAGCCGGCGGAACCGGCGGAGCGGGTGGTGCGGGTGTTCCTCGACGGCCTCGCCGACCAACGGAACCCCACCACGGACACCCGCTAGCCCCCCCCATCGGCCGTCCCGGAACCGACCTCCATCGGGGCGGGCCGGAGAGCGCCGGTCGTGACGCCGATCAGTCTTCGGCGTGTGGTCGACCGTGCGTGTTCGACATAGATCCGGCCGTGTCCACCTCAGCGGGCCGAGTCCGACTCGACCGGCAGTCCGGCCGGCGCACCGTTTACGGTGGTGCCCTCGGAAACGGGGCCACGACCTGGCCCGCACCCGGCGCGAACGTTCGGTTGCCGAGCGCCCACCTCGATGGAGCACCACATGGACGACAACCTGCCGGCAGGTCATCCACGCGGTGCCGGACGCGGAAATCGCGAGCATCACGCTGCTGCGCGATGGGACCCCGTATACGGCGACAGCAACCGCGCGCACCGAGTTGATCAGGCCCAGTACGAGGCGGGCCGAGTGCCCTGCCTGGAGGCTGCCCGGACCGGCGAACTCCTGCGGGTCAAGGTGACCGAGGTGGCACACCGGTGGCCTGAGTTCGCCGCGGCCGCGGAACGGCCTCGGCGTGCTCGCGAGCCGGCTCCGGAGCCGCCGGCGAGCTGCCCTGACGATGACGCGTGCCTTCGATCCCGCCGCGTAATTGCCCGGTAGGTCTGCGCGCGAAGCGGTCGAGAATGATCACCGGGGAACGCGCCGAAGGGGAACCGGTGCCACCGAACCGGACATGATCGGATTCGCGCTACGGGAGATCCGGCCCCTGTTCACCGAACTGATCCTGCGAGTCACCGAGGCCGCCGAGCATGTCTGTGCCTGGTCTCGCTTCCGGCGCCGACGACAACACCAAGCCAGCCTCAGCCACTACAAAGACCGCGGCTAATTGCAGTACTAAACGAGGGCTCCATCCCGAACGGTGATTCACCCGGATTGCCGCATCCCTTCTTGCGGAGGCGCTCTTGTGAGCGTGAACATTGAGTGCCACACTGTCTCCGCCGAAGCCTGAGCCGCTGACGAAACCGCCGCGTCACAGCCCGCCGGCGAATTTGTCGAACCCGGGATTCCGGAGCAACGGGCAGCGTTGTGCCCGGCCGTGCGCCAGCACGGATGGCAGCCGGAACGTCGTACGCACCGAGGAGTGAGATCAGGGTGACAGCAACACGACTTCCCCGTCCTCGCAGGGCGGCAACGCTGTTGGCGGCAGGCGTGCTGCTGTCCGCGATGACGGCGGTACTGCATACGTCGTCCGCGGAGGCGTTGGAGAACGGTGTGGCGCGCACGCCGCCGATGGGATGGAACTCGTGGAACACGTTCGGCTGCAACATCAACGAGGCGTTGATCAGGCAGATGGCCGATACGATGGTCAACTCCGGCATTCGTGACGCGGGCTACGAGTACGTCGTGGTGGACGACTGCTGGATGAACCCGAACCGGGACTCCGCGGGCAACCTCCAAGGCGACCCGAGCCGGTTCCCCAGCGGCATGAAGGCGCTCGGCGACTACATCCACGGCAAGGGCCTCAAATTCGGGATCTACCAGGCGCCGTTGGCCGAGACGTGTGCCCAGTACTTCAACTCCTACCCCGGTTCGACCGGGGCGCAGGGCCACGAGGAGCAGGACGCCCGCCAGTTCGCGGCCTGGGGCGTGGACTACCTCAAGTACGACTGGTGCTCGCCCAGCGGCACGATCGACGACCAGGTGCGCACGTTCAGCAAGATGCGCGACGCGCTGCGCGCCGCCGGCCGCCCGATCGTCTACAGCATCAACTCCAACAGCATCCACGACAAGACCGGACCCCGGCGCAACTGGGGCGACGTGGCGAACATGTGGCGCACCACCGAGGACATCACCAACAAGTGGGACACGGGGCAGACCAACGGCTACCCGATGGGCATCCAGAACATCGTCAACGTCACCGTGCCCCTGGCGTCCTACGCCAAGCCCGGCGGGTTCAACGACCCGGACATGATGGAAGTCGGACGCGGCGGCATGAACGACACCGAGATGCGCAGCCACTTCGCCCTGTGGGCCGTCATGGCCTCGCCCCTCATCGCGGGCAACGACCTGCGCAACATGGACGCCGCCACGTCGGCCATCCTGAAGAACGCGAACCTCATCGCCATCAACCAGGACAGCCTCGGCCTGCAGGCCACGCAGGTCTCCAACGACGGCACCCGGCGCGTCCTGGCCAAGCGGTTGGCCAACGGCAACGTCGCGGTCGCCCTGTTCAACCAGGGCGGGGGCACGACCACCGTCTCGACCACGGCGAGCGCGATCGGCCTGTCGGGCAGCTCGTTCACCCTGCGCGACGCCTGGACCAACGGCACGACCACCACGTCCGGCGCCATCTCGGCCAGCGTCCCGGCGCACGGCACGGCGGTGTACGTCGTCAGCGGTGGTGGGGGCCCCGCGCCCGCGTCGTTCTCCTTGGTGAGCGAGAGCTCCGGCCGCTGCCTGGACATCTCCGGCAGCACGCCGACCAACGGCGCCCTGGCCCAGATCTGGGACTGCAACAGCCAGACCAACCAGCGCTTCACCACGACCGCGGCCGGTGAGCTGCGCGCCTACGACGGCGCGAAGTGCCTGGACGTCTACAACCAGGGCACGGCCAACGGCACCGCCGTGACGGTGTGGGACTGCAACAACCAGGGCAACCAGCAGTTCCGCGTCAACTCCGACGGCAGCGTGACGGCGGTGGCGTCGGGCAAGTGCCTGGACGTCAACGGCGGCGCCACCGCCAACGGGACGAAGGTCATCATCTGGGACTGCCACGGCGGCACCAACCAGAGGTGGACCCGCACCTGATCCCCAGGCGGCGACCGCGAACTCCGCGGTCGCCGCCGACCGGACCGACTTCCGTGGCGCCGTCAGCCAGGGTCGACGGCGGGAGTGCCGGGGTCATGTTGCCTCGGGTGGGGATGGAGCATGAGAAGGATCTCGACGCTGCTGGCGGTGTCGGTGTCGTCTGCGAACCTGCCCACGAGTCCTTCGACGCGCAGGGGCAACATGCTGTAGAGGCCCACCGCGTGGCCGAAAGCGGGAAAGTTGAGCTCAACGAGCTGGCGGTAACCGACCAGGGCTTCGCACACGATGGCCGTGGCCATGGTCAGGGTCAGCTCGGGTGAGTATGCCTGCCATGCCCACCTGCCGGTGTGGGGTCAATCGCCGACGGCGAAATCCGGATGAAACGCGATCGTGCCGGGGGCCTCCCCTCGGCCAGCAGCAGCTCCGCTCACCACCAACCGAAGGAAGCGATGAGCCAGAGCAAGGGCGGAACCCGAGCGGCGTCGGCCGACTCCACGAAGACGCCCCTCGATGCCGACCTGCGGCAGGTCGGCATCGCAGCGGACGTGGTCCACATGGCGGTCCGCCACTGTGCCGAGACCGACCAGGGGCTCGACCACTGACCCAGCCGACGGCCCCCGAACGGGGGCCCGGTCGCCCTGTCACGGCAGCAGGCCGGCCTCGTGCAGGGCCCACAACCTCTCGTCCCAGAGACTCCATCCGGTCCGAACGTCCTCGAACAGCACGACCTCGCGATACCCTGCCGCGCGGATCCGGTGTAACGCCCGGACTCGGGGCACACGACTTCCCGGTGTCCGGGTGCCTGATGGAGGGAAACGCTTGAGCTGGCAGTTCGGGCCGTACCGCGTCGAGTCGCTGATCGCCCGCGGTGGCATGGGCGAGGTACTGCGCGCCTACGACACGCGCCACGACCGCGTCGTGGCGCTGAAGCTGCTCGCGCCGGAGTTCGGCGCCGACCGCGAGTTCCAGGAACGGTTCCGGCGGGAGGCGCACGCGGTGGCGCGGCTGCGCGAGCCGCACGTGATCCCGATCCACGCCTACGGCGAGATCGACGGCCGCCTCTACCTCGACATGCGCTTGGTCGAGGGCGACGACCTCGGCACCCGGCTGGCCACGGGCGGCGCACTGGCCCCCGCCGCGGCGGTCGACGTCGTCGCGCAGGTCGCCCAGGCCCTCGCCGCCGCGCACGCGGAAGGCCTGGTGCACCGGGACGTCAAGCCGTCGAACGTGCTCGTCGGCGCGACCGGGTTCGCCTACCTCGTGGACTTCGGCATCGCCCGCGCGGCCGGGCCCGGCACGGAACTCACCGCGACCGGCGGCGCCGTCGGCACAATCGACTACATGGCGCCGGAGCGCTTCACCGACGCGCCCACCGACCACCGCGTCGACGTCTATTCGCTGGCCTGCGTACTACACCAGTGCCTGACCGGCAGCAAGCCGTTCGCGGCGACGACGGCCGCGTCGCTGATCGGCGCCCACCTGCACCAGCCGCCGCCCCGGCCGGGCAACCTGCGGCCCGGTCTGCCCACGGCGTTCGACGCCGTCATCGCGCGGGGCATGGCAAAGGATCCCTCAGCGCGGTTCGGCAGTGTCACGGAACTGGCGGACGCCGCCCGGGCCGCGCTCGGCGGCACGAGTCCGGTCCACGCCACCGCTCCCCCGACGCGCCAGGCCACCCGGATCGCGCCCGTGGCCGGAGGGCGGCGGGCTTCGAAGGCGCCCTGGCTGGTCGCCGCGGTCGCGCTGCTCGCACTCGTGGCCGTCGCCGGGTGGTTCACGATCCTGAAGCCCTCCTCGCAGGCCGGAACGCCGACGGCCGGCACAACACCGCCCTCGACGTCGTCAACACCGTCGACCACACCGCCATCGACCACGCCACCGGTGACAGCCCCGCCGGTCACGACCACCCAGGTGACCGTCCGGACATCCGTCGCCACCAGCGTCTCCGCCGGCACCGACCTCGGGCTCGCGACCGCGATGAGCACGCCCGCGTGCGACGGATCCTTCATCGTGATCCTCGGCTCCGCCGTCACCCCGGCCCGCTACCGCGCCGACGTCCAGCGGTTCCTCGACGCCCACCCCGGCGCGGCCTACCTGCACGCACCCACCACCGGCTGCGGCTCGCTGCGGCAACAGCTGAACGGCGCCGACATCTATGCCGTCTACGGTGGACCGTTCGCCACCAAGGATTCCGCGTGCGCGCAGCGCAGCGGCGACGCCTACGTCAAGCGGCTCGACAACACGACTCCGCCGACACAGGCGATCACCTGCTAAGCCCCTCCCAGACGGAGAGGTTTGGAAGTCGGACGAGACAGGATCGAGCTGACAGCGTGGGCGTCGCTGACCGAATGTCCCTCGGCGAGCTTTCTGCTGTGTCGCTCTGCACGGCGTGAACATCGCCGACGGGTCCTTGCGCCTCGTCGGCGCTGCAGCCCCGCTGTCCGATCAGGACGCCTTTGGCCTGCTCGATCACGCCTCGGGTCTGCAGCGCCTCGCGTAACTGCCGGTTCTCCTGCAATGTTGCGCGATGCGCGTGCTGGAGCCGGGCGAAGGCCTGCGCGGCGTTGTGCGGCGGCCGTGGGCTCACGTCCGGCAGGTCGGTGACGTCCTCGACATGGTGCAGGATCCTGGCGACCCGGCCCTCGGAATCCTGCAGCGGGCAGCAAGTCGAATAGGTCCACGTTCGTCCCCCATCTCGCGGTGACGCGACGCCATCGACTCAAGGCGCTAGGTCGAACCGGCGCCCCACCCCCACTGCGTAAGCACGAACGCATCACCGGCGGCCGTTGCCCGCCCGAACTCGGTCGAACATCCGTCGTCGCGACGACGGTCATGACCGCCACACCGACGCGCCGACGGCCACCGCTCGGGCGGCCGTCGCGAGGCAGCGCCCGGCACCTTTCAGCGGTCCGCTCGCTGGGCCGGCCACCGGACGTCCGCCACGAGCGCCAGGGGTGGAGAAGTTGCAAGGTCCGGGTTGCTCGGGCGGGAGGTCGCGTAGCTCGCTTCAGGTGCGTTCGGCGAGTTCTGTCGCGGCGATGGGGTGAGCTTGGCGGGGGTGCATCAGGCATGGTGCCACCTGAAGCCGGCGGCGACTCGACCCCAATCTCAGAACACCGGAGCCGAGGCGCCACCTGTACTTGGTTACCCCACTGACGGAGCAAACAAATCTGCTTCCTCCGGTATCGTGGCGGTGGCCGACTTGAACAGTCGGCACTTCGCTGTCCGATCCGCTACTGCTTGGTTGGAGTTGAGATTTGACTAAGATCGTGGCGGTGCGCACGCCGGAATCGGCTCTGCTCGACGTGGTCTTCCTCCACGGTCTGGACGGGGACGCACGAAGGACGTGGAGGGGGAAGGATCCGTCGTCATTCTGGCCGGAATGGCTGGCCGAGGACTTCGACCACCTCGCGGTGTGGTCGGTGGGTTACGACGCCTGGTCATCAGGGTGGCGAGGACGTTCGATGCCGATGGAGGACCGGGCAGTCAATCTGATGGCTCAGTTGCTGAATCAAAACATCGGGCAACGACCTCTGTGTTTCATCACCCACAGCATGGGCGGGTTGCTGGCGAAGGAAATTCTGCTGCACGCGGCCGAAGGGCGCACCGAGTACGCCGTGTTCGCCACGGCCGCTCGCGGAGTGGTCTTCCTGGGAACTCCGCACACCGGCTCTGGCCTGACCAAGGTCGTCGATGCGCTTGCCGGCATCTACCGAGCGACCGACGCAGTGCAGGACCTCAGGGCCAATGGCGCCCACCTACGCCACCTCAACGATCGCTACCGGGACTGGGCGGTCGAGTCCGGCATCCGCCACGCAGTCTTTTTCGAGACCCATCCTACCAAGGGTTTCCGAGTAGTCGACCAAGCATCGGCCAATCCCGGCCTGCCCAACATCCGCCCCGTTCCCGTCGATGCCGACCATATCGACATCTGCAAGCCGACGGACCGCGATTCGCTCGTCTACGGTCAGGTCAAGCGATTTATCAAAGGCATCCTGGATACAGCCGTCAAGCCCGATCCAGTGCCCCCCGTAGTGAAATTCGGCGCCGACACCAGGTTGTTCGTCGGACGCACGAACGAGCTGGCCTGGTTGGAGAAATCGGCCGCCGAATCCCGTTCCGGCACAGTACTGGTGGTGCACGGACTGGGCGGAGTGGGCAAGAGCACCCTGGCCGCCCGGTTCGCCGAGCTGCACTTCGGACAGTTCTCCGTCGTATGGTGGGTGACGGCGGAATCGACCACCGAAGTCGAGCACGGTCTTGCCGACCTCGCCGCGGCTCTCCTGCCCGACGACGGGCAATCTTCCCTAAAACAGCGCACTGAACTCGCGGTCGGGTGGCTGTCCAGTCACGATGACTGGCTGCTAATCCTGGACAATCTCACCACCCTTGCACACGTGAGCGGACTGCTGAAGCGGGTGCGCGGCGGCAAGATCATCATCACCAGCCGCCAGGGTACTGGCTGGCGAGGCTTCTCCACCTTGCGCCTGGACGAACTCCCCCGGAACGAGGCACTGGAGCTGCTCGAGCAGACCATTCGGGCCGACTGGCCCGAGGCGGACCTGACCGGCGGCGAGAAACTGTGCACCGACCTGGGAGCACTGCCGTTGGCCCTGGAACAAGCAGGCGCCTACATCGCCGAGACACGCACCACTCCCACACGCTACCTCGAACTCCTCAAGAAGTTCCCTGCGCGAATGTTCGCCACGACAGCGTTGGCCGGCGACACGCAGCACACGATGGCTCGAGTCTGGCGCATCACACTCGACCGGCTCGCCGACACTCCCATGGCCGCGACGGCGTTGCGGAGGCTGGCGTGGTTCGCATCAGACCACATCCCGCGGACGTTGCTCGAAGGACCCGAGGAGGACCCGGAAATGCCGGAAGCCCTTGGAAGGCTGGCTGCCTACAACATGATTTCACTGGATATCCGGGAAATCAGCCTTCATCGCCTCGTCCAATTGGTTACGCGGACGCCCGACCCGGACGACCCCCACCGCCGGCCACAGGACATCGCCGACGCGTTGCACGACGCCACTCGCGCACTCGCCTGCGCCCTTGACAAACACGATTACCACCTGCCTTCCGCGTGGCCCGATTACCGCGCATTGGTGCCTCACGCTCATGCCCTGCTCCACCACAGTCCTCCGGACGTTGATACCGACGACAGCTGCCTGGTACTGAACCTCGTCGGCGGTTTCCTCACCAACCAGGGCGCCCCTGAGTCCGCCGTTCCCTATCTGAAACGTGATTTGGCCAGTACTCGGCGGCTGCATGGTCCCGACCATCGTGACACCATCGCTTCGGGCAACACCCTGGCCAACGCTTATCGTTCTTCGGGAGACCTCAAGCGGGCTTTGCCGCTGTATGAGGCCAGCCTCGCCGCTGCCGAGCGCGTGCTCGGTACGGATGACCCCGACACCCTGTCCAACCGGAACAGCCTCGCCCTCGCGTATCGCTTTGCCGGAGACCTGCGGCGGGCAATCCCGCTGTTCGAGCTGAACTTGAGCGAACGTCAGCGAATACTGGGCGACGACCACCCAGCCACTCTTGCTTCGCAGGACAGTCTTGCATACGCCTATCAAATCGCTGGCGATGTGGAGCGGGCCATTCCCATGTTCGAGCGCGGCCTGACCGACTCGAAACGGATACTGGGTCCTGACCACCCCGACACACTCACCGCCGTCGACAACTTAGCGCGCGCCTGTCAGGCCGCCGGCCAGACGAAGCGGGCCATTCCCATGTTCGAGACAAATTTGGCCAACTCGGAGCGAGTTCTGGGCCCCGATCATCCGGACACGTTCACCTCTCGCGACCATCTCGCCAGCGCCTACCGCCTCGTGGGCGACATCGAGCAGGCTGTTCTCCTGCACGAGGCCGTTTTGACCGCTCGAATGCGCGTACTGGGTCCTTCGCATCCGGAAACCATAATTTCCCAAAATAATCTTGCGCGCTCATACCAGTCCGCAGGTGACCCGATTCGAGCCATTTCACTGTTCGAGGAAGCGCTCGCGAACAGTATCCGCGTGCATGGACCCGACTACTCCACGACCCGGACTGTCCGGGGCAACCTCGAAGCCATCAGGAATGCTTAGCACAACCCGAGATCGCCTCGTCGCCGTGCTCACCCGGTTCCTGCCGCGCGGGTGACATGTCGAGCCAGCTCGGCGAACGCCGCACGCAGCTCCGGTGGCCCGGGGGCCGACGCTTGTTGCCGAGCACGGAGGCCAGCGCGGGCACCAGGTCGACTGGGCGCATGTCCAGTCGGTGGGCCAGGTCGATCAGCACGCTGATGGGCAGGCTGTCGAACCGTTCGGTGGCGGAGTGCAGGTAGTGCGGGTGGATGCCGAGCAGATCGCCCAGCTCCCGCACCGACAGGCCTGCGGCTCCGTACACTCGCGTCACCACGAACTGACGGCGAGGTGACTGGTGGACCCTGACGAGTTCAGCAGCTTCCGGGGACGACTGGACGACCCTGTCGTGTTCATCAATTACCGCGGGCTGGACAGCCACAGCTACGGCGCTCTTCTCTATACCGTGCTTACCCACGAGTTCGGCAAAGACCTGGTGTTTCTGGACGCCGAGTCGATTCCAGCCGGCGCCGACTCCGCGAGCGGATCACTCGACCGGGTGCGGTCGGCGCGAGCGCTTCTGGCGGTTATCGGATCGTCGTGGTTTAGCACCATCGACCCCGCCACCAGGAAGCGACGGATCTACAACCCGAACGACTGGATTCGCCGCGAGCTGGCTGAGGCCTTCAAAGCCGGTGTCCCCGTGATTCCGGTGCTGACCGATCACGGCAAACTTCCACATGAGGACTGGCTTCCACTTGACATCGCCGCATTGAGTCGATGCCAGTACCGGCACCTGCGCCGCCGCGAACCCACCACGGACGTTGCCCGCATCATCGGCAACCTGATCAGCCTGGACCAGGGCCTTGCCGCGGCTGCGCGCAACCGCGGCAATGGGTTCAATCTCCCGGCAGGGGGTCTCGCCAACACAGTCGCTGGCGATGTGCCGGGGGTGCTGATCCAAACCGGCATGATCAAAGGCGATGTTCACGTCAATACCAGCCGGGGCCAGAGCGGCGACTCGAACCTTGAACTGTCCGCTGTCACCTTCACGGAAGACGATGATCGTGCTGTTTTCGACCTGAAATTCCGCAATATCGGAGGTCAGCCGGCCTTCCTTCACCGTGCCACCATCCACATCCACGACGCTGTCGGCATATCCCGCGATCACATGAGGTCTCTGCCCTACAGCGATGGACTGGGCATGGCCGCCGGCCAAGTTTGCGTCAGCTACACCTATGACGTCGCCCTTCCCTGTCCGGAGCGAGCCGTTGGGAACGATCCCGAGCTATATCTCTCCCAATTCGTCGAACCGTCCGGTGTCGACCGCTTTCACATCCGACTTGGCGGGTTCGACAGCCGCTGCGTTTACGTGCTCCATCTCGAAATTCACTACGACGCGCACCGCGTTCTCACGTCGCCCACCATCGCGATCGCGCGGCATCTCGGCACCATTGACGACATCCGCAGCGACATGCACCACTTTTGCGACGCCGTGCGCGAGGTACGCGCCGCTATCGACCGGGAGCTGATCAGCCGTGGCCTACCGGCGCCGGACTGGAACAACCATCCACCCTCCAGCCGGGCGGATCTGCCAGTGAATCTACGCTCCGTCGACGGAATGGCTGCTGGTCCTGACCGGCAGCTCGGCATGTATACGGTCAACGACGCGTTCTGGAATCCTCGAAATTCCCTCATCGAACGTCTGCGGGAAATCCACTTCTTCTATGCTCGCGTGGTCAGCATTACTACCGACGCCATGACCGACACCGACACCCACCACGCGTTGCCCCGGGTCCTGGCCCAAGCGCAGACGATCCTCGCTCAACTTCCCACACTCCACGCGGAGCTCGATACACCGGAGATGGCGCTCACGATGCGCGAGTCACCCTCCAGCAGCAGCCCCAGACGCCGCCGATGAACTCGTCCGCCTGGCAAGAGGACGGCAGCATCCAAGGAAATTGGGCGCGCCGAAGCCGGCGACAAATCCGCTACGACTACGTCCACTCCCTGGTCGACGACCACTCCCGCCGGGCCTACTCCGAGATCAACCCGGACGGGAAAGGCCCGACCTGCGCCGCCTTCCTCACCCGCGCGATTGCCTACTTCGCCGGCCACGGCATCACCCGGATCGAACGACTGATGACCGACAACACCTGGGCCTACCGCTGGTCACTACGTCAGGTCTGCGCCGAGCACAGCATCCGGCACAAGTTCATCAAACCGCACTGCCCCTGGCAGAACGGAAAAGTTGAACGCCTCAACCGCACCCTGCAAACCGAGTGGGCCTACCGCCAGCCCTTCACCAGCAACACCGAACGCACCGCAGCCCTTGCACCCTGGCTCGAGCACTACAACACTCAACGCCGCCACAGCGCACTCGGCGGCCACCCACCCACCAGCCGACTGCAACCAACCTGATGGCCAAGTACACCTAGCGCAGGTCAGGCTGCAGGGCGAGCTGGTATTTTGATTCTCGGTGCCGTGCGCGACCAGCACAATTCGATCGGGCGGCAGAGCGGGCCTGGCACGGCAACTTCAGGTAAAAGGACATCGGCGGCATTCGACTGATGCTGGACTTCGCCGGCGACGTTCTCGACGTACTATCGCCGCTACCGCACTCGCGTACGGCCGACCGGATCGAACCGTGCGACGAGGACGCCTTCGCAGCGACCGCCGAGGTCGCCCTGCTGCTCGGTTGGGCATATCGGGTAGTGACCGGCGGCGAGCCGACCGCGGTCGTGTCGGTGAACGCGTTCTCGGCTCAGCGGCGGCCGTTGAGCGACCAGCACGAGCCCGACACCTGCGCGCACTCATCGAAGCGTTCACCGAACCCATGCGCCAACGGGCCGGCTTGACGCACATCAGGCGCAGATCGCGACCGGTCGGTCACGAGACGGAGGACACACCTCCCGACGACCCAGTTCTACATCAAACCGCCGGAGCCGGGCCCGCTCTACATGCTGCCAGCCTTCCGAACGGCCGCAAGAGCGCGTCCAGTGTGAAGATGGGCCAGAACTCTGTCGAATGACGAGCCGGCATTGGCTCCATGCACCCTCGGAAGCGCCGGTCACGTCATCGGCTGGTCCTGCTGCTGCTCGACCACTGCTAGAGGAACACGGCGTCGGCGTCCGGCTTCACCGAGTTCGGTTGGGAAGCCGCGCCGCGCGACGTCGTTGCTTGGCCGGTAGACGGTCCACACGGATGCCCCCATCTCTAGCCATCACTGTCATCGCGCGGTCGCGTCGGTGTGGCCAGATCTGGGACCCTGGCCAAGTTCATCAGCGATGGGCGATTCCCTGAGGCGAGGTGTCATGCCGGGCAAGGATCTGAGTGCCGGTAGGCCGCCTCAGCTCAGGAGCCCCCTGAGGCCGGTATTCCGGTGATCTTCGACGTCGTCGCCCTGGCCACGTCGCTGATCGACCGCGGCGCCGTTCTGAGCGCCGAGGAGCTCACGGTGGCGCTGTTCCGGGTGCCGGGAGACGACGGCCCGGTATTGCTCGACGCGCTGCACCGGCATCGCCTGGCCACCGATGTCGGCCTGAGCTGGGTGGTTGGGCTCGCGTGGTCGAACGCCGAGTACCCGGACCGCATCCTCTGCCGCGACCGGTGGCAGCCCCTGTTCACTGCTGCCGGCTACACCGAGGACGGCCGCCGCGCTCCGCGCCCCACCGAATTCCAGCAGCTGTACCGCGGATCGGTGGTCGACGGCGCGACAACTGGTCGTGGACCGAATCGCGCTACGTCGCCCGTACCTACGCCGCGGGCGGCTTCGGCGGTCGGCTGCGCGGCGCGGTCTGGACCGCACTGGTCGACCCGGACCGGTTGCTGGCCCGCAATCGCCACCGCGAAGAGTCCGAGTACGTCGTCGACACCATCGCCTCACGATCCAGCTACTCCCGGACAGCGCAGCGTTCGCCGACGCACCGAGCTGAGGACAGTTGTTTCTCGCCAAGGCTGATCAGCGGTCGCTCCACGGACCCGTTGAGGTTGTTCGAAAAGGTAGAGCGAGATGCCGGAGCGATCCGGCTTCCGCAGTGGGGGGCCGGGTGGCGCGCGCCGAGGACCGCCGCCCACGACTTCGGCCCGCTCGGTGGCCGCGTTCCTGCTCAGCGACCGCGCCGGTCACCTGAGCGAGGTAGTGCTCCTGATCGACGGCAGCTTCACGGCGTGACGTTCACGCTGGATCCGGGATCGGCTTTCCGACCAGCCGGATGCTCTGCGGCACCATCTCCCGGTCCCCTGCCCTCGCCGCAGCGCACCGCGTTGGTGGGAAAATTGCCGTCCAGCGTCTTGACGTTCCCCAATCGGGACGGTTTACTTTTAGTTGCCTCGATGGAACCGGTTCCGCGGCCGCCACCTGGAACACTCCAGCACTTCGGGTTGGTCGATGCAAATCTGCCACCTCACCCGAATGCCGAGCGAGCCGTACGCTTGCCTCGGCATCGTGACGCGCGCAGTGCGCGACACGATGGATCACGACTGACCAGGTGGGCTCGATGAGATCAAGGACGTTCTCCCGACCACGACGCACCCCGGCACCATCGACCACAGCCGCGGGGCGCATCCGCCGTCCGCTCCGGCCGAGTGGTGCCCTGTGTCCGAGGAATCGAGTCACTGCCGCGGGACTCCTGTGCCCACCACGAACAATGGTGCTCCACCACCGAATCCGCGCCGCGGTCGACCGTGTCCGCCGACACGATCGGCAACACGACTCCTTGACAATGGGCTGCAGTTTTCGCGCGCGACACTGAACGGCGCCCAGTCGATCCGCGTCACCATGACGGCGATAAGGACATCTACGGCCACGTATGGCTGAAGCGCACGCGTTCAGCCGCCCAGCGGCCTCAGCGCGCCCGCGCACTCCCTCGACAACTATTGCACTATCTCGGATCTTCGTAGCGCCTATTCAATATTTGAAAGCAAAGGTAAGGAGATTTATATGCGAAGTACGCTGAATCGGGCTACCGGTTGCCGACCTCGACCGACCAGGCTCCGGGCCCAGGCCGTTCTCACCGCTGCCCTCGCTCTTGCGCTGGCCGGAAGTACAGCCTTCGTGGCGGGCGCGAGCGAAACGGGCTCCGCTGCCGCCGGCGCTTCGAGCAGCTCCGTCGCGGCGGATGCCGGCTGGGTGGACGTCGACCAGGCCCGGTACCAGCGCGAGCTGACCGACTACCAGCGCATCGTGCCGCCACCGGTGCCGGCCGGGACGACGAGGGTCCCCGAGTTCCACACCGACTGCACGATCGCGAACGAAGCCAAGGACGATGCGATCGTCTTCCCCGGCCTTTCCGGCGCCTCCCACATGCACACGTTCTTCGGGCCGAGGAACGACGCGTTCATGACCACGGAAACCCTTCTGGCCGCCGGCTCGACAACGTGCAACTCCCCAGGTGACAACGCGGCCTACTGGGTACCGCAGCTGCAGAGGAACGGGGTGGCCGTTCCGTTCAAGAGCATGCGCGTCTACTACGGTTCCCGGCTCCCCGACCCGTCGGCCGTCCGGCCGTTCCCACCCGGGCTGGTGATGGTGCAGGGTGACGCCAAGCTGCAGGTACCCACCCAGAAGGGCCAGGGCAACCAGTTCTGGTGCGCGGGCAGCGCCGAGGTCGGGCGGAGCGCCGACGGGAACTGGCCGGTTTGCGCCCCCGGCGGGAACCTGATCTACCAGCTCACGTTCAAGGACTGCTGGGACGGCAAGCACATCGATTCACCCGACCACAAGTCGCACATGGGTGACCCGGTCGCCGGCAAGTGCCAGGGGAACTACCCGGTCGCGATCCCGAACCTGTCGTACATGCTCAACTACGACATCCTGGGCGGCGACGGCCTCGCGCTGTCCTCCGGAATGGCGTCGTCGATGCACGGTGACTTCATGAACGGCTGGGACCACGTCAAACTGGCCGCACTGGTCAAGACCTGCCTGAACCAGAACGCGAAGTGCGGGACCACGCCGAGCTTCACCGGCGGCTGAGAGCCACGGCAAGCGGCCGCCGTGTCGTCCCGATCGGGGCCGGCACGGCGGCCGCTATTGAACCAGCGCGGACAGCCGGCCCTGTTCTTGCAGGACTCGCGAAGCGAGGCCTACGGTCTGCGGCTCTTTGCCGGACGACTTCTCGCCGAGCGCCAGACGTTCTTTTTGATCCAGGTGATCGCGCAGGCACTTCTTGAAATAGCTGTCGAAGTCAGCCTCGCGCAAAGTGCCGGCGTGCGTGATCTGATCCGAGGAGACCATCCCGGGCATCTCCATCCCCTTGTGGGGGTTCTCCGCCGGGAGGCCGGCCTGATCGTGGAGCCGCCGCAGATCCAACAACTCTGCTTTCGTCGAGGCGTCGGCTTTTTGGCCGAGCTCACGGACTGCCGCGGTTCCGGTACGACTGTCGACAAGGCCGAGCATCGGAACAAGCTGCTCGTCCATGGCGATGTTGATCTCGATCCATGCGCGGTCCGTAGTGGTGAACGACGACACCGCAGCAGGGGTGGAGGCATTAGCGGATGGATTTTCGGAGTGACTGTGCATCCCGGTGGCGCAACCGCTCACGAATACCATGCCCATGATGCTCAATCCACGAAGAATACGCATGTCTCGTCGCCTCAAGAGCGGTTTCGGTGCTCGGCGATCAGGTCGGCGTAGAAGTGTCCGCTGGCCTTGACGGTGCGGAGCTGGGTGTCGAAGTCGACCCGGACGAGGCCGAACCGTTTGTCGAGGCCGTTGTCCCACTCGAAGTTGTCCAGCAGGGACCAGGCAAAGTAGCCCTTGACCGGGGCGCCCGCCTCGGCGGCCGACGCGACCGCCGTGAGATGTTCCTCGAAGTAGGCGATGCGGTCGTCGTCCTGGACGGAGCCGTCCTCGGCGACCTTGTCGTCGAACGCGGCACCGTTCTCGGTGATGTAGATGGCTTCCGCGCCGTAGTCGTCGTGCAGCCGGTGAATCAGGTCGGCCACCCCCGGACCGTGGATCTCCCAGCCCATGGCGGTGGTACCCGCGCCCTCCGCCGGCACCTGCCTGGCGAAGGGCGCGGGGCCGGTGGGATCGTCCTCGACGATCTGGCGGAAGTAGTAGTTCAGGCCGTGGTAGTCCGTGGGCGCCGCGATGACGTCGAGGTCGTTGCCGAGCACGGGCGGTTCGACACCGTAGACCTCGAGCATGTCGGCCGGATAACCGCGCCCGTTGGCCGGGTCGAGCCACCACCGGTTGACGTGTCCGTCCATCCGCTTCGCCGCGGCGACGTCCTCGTCGCGGTCCGAGGCGGGTTCGATCCCCGACAGGTTGCAGACGAGGCCGATGTTCGCAGGGCCAGCGGCGTGCGCCCGGATTGCTTCCACACCGAGCCCGTGAGCCAGCAGCAGGTGGTGCGAGGCGGGCACGGCCTGCTCCAGATCCTTGACGCCGGGAGCGAACCGGCCCTCGAGGTATCCGAGCCAAGCGGCACACAACGGTTCGTTGATGGTGCTCCAGTCCCGCACCCGGTCGCCGAGCCGGGCGGCGACGACCGCGGCATACTCCGCGTAGGCGTGGGCGGTGTCCCGCTCGGGCCACCCGCCCGCGGCCTGCAGCGCCGAAGGCAGATCCCAGTGGTACAGGGTGACGAACGGGCGGATCCCGGCTTCGCACAAGGCGTCGACGAAGCGGTCGTAGTGGTCGAGACCTCGGGGGTTGACCTCACCGCGGCCGGTGGGGATCACCCGCGGCCAGGCGATGGAGAAGCGGTAGGCCTCGAGCCCCAGCTGCTTCATGATCGCCAGGTCTTCGGGCCAGCGCCGGTAGTGGTCGCACACGACGTCGCCGGTGTCGCCGTTGTCGATGGCGCCGGGCACCCGGCAGAAGTCGTCCCAGATGGACGGCAGGCGGCCGTCGACGTCGACGGCGCCCTCGACCTGGTACGCGGCGGTGGCCGCACCCCAAAGGAACTCCGCGGGGAAGGAAAGCTTCAAGGCAGGACCTCATTCAGGGAGTACGTGGGTGCGCTACTTGACGGCGCCGGCGGTGAGTCCGGAGACCAAGTAGCGCTGGAAGAGGAGGAAGCCGGCGACGATCGGAACCGAGACGATGAGGCTCGCGGCCATGACCTGGTTCCAGTACACCTGCACCTGCGTGGAGTACTCCTGCAGGCCCACGGCGAGGGTCCTGGTGTCCGAGTCGGTCATGACGGAGGCGAACAGCACCTCGCCCCAGGCCGTCATGAAGGAGTAGATCGACACGGCGACGATGCCGGGGACCGCGGCGGGGATGACGACGCGGATGAGCGCGCCGACCGGCCCGTTGCCGTCGACCATCGCGGCTTCGTCGAGCTCCTTCGGGATGGAGTCGAAGTAGCCCGCGAGCATCCAGATCGCGAAGGGCAGGGAGAAGGTCAGGTAGGTCAGGGTCAGGCCGAGGCGAGAACCGTACAGGACGATACCGGTGGTGTTGCCGATGCTGACGAAGATCAGGAACAGCGGCAGCAGGAAGAGGATGCCGGGGAACATCTGGGTCGACAGGACGGTCATGGCGAAGAAGTTGCGGCCGCGGAACTTGTACCGGTTGATGGCGTAGGCCGCGAAGATCGCGATCAGCACCGAGCAGACGGTGGCCGCGCCGGAGATGACCAGGCTGTTCAGGAAGTACTTGGCCAGCGGGATGGTCTTCCAGATGTCGAGAAACGGCTGGATCGTCACCGTCGTCGGAATCCACTGCCACGCTCCCTGGACGTCCCCGAGGGGCTTCAGCGACGTGGACACCATGACGTAGAGCGGCAGCAGGGTGAACAGCGCGAGGAAGCCGAGGACGACGCGGCGGGCCCAGGGGACCCAACGGGGCTCAGACACTGGCCGTCCTCCTCCGGCGGCCGGTCAACGCGAGGTACGCGGCGCTGACCAGCATCAGGAACAGCAGCAACAGCACCGACATGGCGGAGCCGAGGCCGAAGTTCCAGGTCACGAAAGAACTTTGGTAGATGTGGATGGAGATCAGCGACGCTTCGCGCGGGGCGGACTTCCCGAACAGGACGTACGGGGTGTTGAAGTCGTTGAACGTCCACAGGAACAGCACGAGCAGCAGCACCTGGTTGACCGGCCGCAGCATGGGCTGCGTGATCGCCCGGAACTGGGTCCACCAGCCGGCACCGTCGATCGAGGCCGCTTCGTAGAGCTCCCCCGGGATGTTCTGCAGCCCCGCCATGACGATGAGGAAGGCGAACGGCCAGTTCCGCCACACCGACACGGTGAGCAGCGACCAGAAGCTGTTGTCCCCGATCAGCCAGAACGAGTGGGTGCCGAGCAGGCTGTTCACCAGGCCGGTGTCGCGTTGGAACATGAACGACCAGGTGATGACGGCGGCGTACATCGGCAGCGCGTACGGAACGAGGAACAACGTCCGCAGCAGCCCACGCCCGCGGAAGCTGCGCTGCATCAGGACCGCGGCGGACGTGCCGAAGAGCCAGCAGAACCCCACCGACAGCACCGTGTACTCGACGGTGATCCCGAACGAGTGCGCCAGCGCCTTGCCCGTGGCGGTGTCGAAGTCGAGGACGAACTTGTAGTTGTCGAGCCCGGCGCCCGGGGCCGCCGACCAGTTCCGGATGTAGTACTGGGTCAGCTTGACGAAGCTCATCACGACGCCGACGAGCATCGGCACGACGTGGATGAGCAGTTCGAGCAACAGAGCGGGTAACAGCAGGAGGTACGGAAGGGCCGGTCGGCGGCGGTTGCGCCGCGGGCTTCCGGGCCGGGGGGCTCCGGCCGCCTCCGCGGCCGGAGCCCCCCGCACAGCGGTCGTCATCCCGGGTCAGCTCCCGGCCGCGATCTGCTGGTCGGCTTGGGCAAGCTGCTCCTTGATCTTGCCTGCCTCGACCGTCCGGCCCGCCGCGACGTCGGCGAACATCGTCTTCATGGCGGTGCCGATCAGTGTCTCGAACTGCGACTCCTGGGGAACCTGCGGCATGGGTTCGGCGGTGGTGCTCAGGACGGACTGGAACACCTTGACGTCCTCGGTCTGGAACGCCGGGTCACTGTAGGCGTCCTGGACGGTAGGCAGCGAGCCGTAGGTCTTGTTCAGCTGCGCCTGCTCGGGTGCCGACACCATGAACTTCACGAAATCCAGTGCGGCTGGTTGGTTCTTGGTGGACTTGAAGACCGCCAAGTTGATTCCCGCGACGAAGCTGGTGACCTTCCGGCTGTTCGCGGGCGGGCTGGCCGGCAACGGGATCGGCGCAACGCCGATGTTGGCCAGGTCCGCCCCGATGTTCTTGAATGAACCGGCGGACGCCTGGTTCATGAACATCGCGGCTTTGCCGTCCGCCAGGTCCTTAAGGGACTTGGCGGTGTCGGCGTACTCCGCGTTCGACGGGTTGACGATCTTGTCCTTCTGCATGAGGTCGACGTACTGCTGGACGGCCGCGACGGCCGGGTCCGACGCCAGCTGCGGCTTGCCGTCCGGGGAGAAGAAGCTCGCCCCGTGCTGAGCGCCGAGGATCGCGGCGTGGTGGCTGTTCTCGGTCACCTGGCCTGCCTGCAGCGACAGCCCCCACTGCCCCTTCTGCGGATCGGTGAGCTTCTTGCCGTCCGCGACGAGCTCTTCCCACGTCGCCGGGGGCGCGGTGATACCGGCGTCCTTGAACAGCTTCTTGTTGTAGTAGAGACCGTAGGCCTGGCCGTAGAGCGGAACGCCCACGGGGGGCTGGCCGCTCGCACCGGTCGCGGCCAGCGAAGGTCCGAGGAACCGGGACTTGCCGCCCACCTTCTCGAGGTTGGCGTCGTCGAACGGCAGGAACGCACCGGTCGCCTGGAGCGACGCCGACCACGTGTTGCCGATGTTGAGGACGTCGGGCCCCTGGCCGGAGGTCGTGGCGGCCAGGATCCGGTTGAGCAGATCCGACCAGGGAACGACCTCCAGCTTGACCTTGACGCCGCTGGCCTTCTCGAACTTGTCGAGTTCGGGCTGCAGGACCGCTTTGTCGTTGTCGAGGCTCGTGCCCTGGTTGGAGGCCCAGTAGGTGAGTTCCTTGGGGCCGTCGGCCGACGTGGAGTCCCCGCCGCCACAGGCGGCGGTGGTGGCGGCGGCCAGCGCCAGGACGAGCGCTGACGCGGTGGTTCTCATTCGCATCTGAAGTCCTCGGGGTGCGTGGACGAGCCACGAAGGGTCTTTGTGACTCAGGACACAGCTTAATTCGCGCCTTGATTTAACTCGTGTGACCAACAAGAGTCAAGGGTGTGAACCGGCTTCGTTCACGCCGTGGAAGAAGTGGTTACCGGGAGAGTCCAAGCCATGACGCAGCGCCGACCGAGCACCGCGGGCGCTCTCGGCCGGGACAACCGCTCGCTGTTGCTGCGCTCGCTGTACTTCAGTGCTCCGGCCAGTCGCCAGGCTCTGGGAGCGGCCACCGGGCTGAGCGCGGCCTCGGTCGGCAAAGTGGTGCGCGAACTGGTCGGCGAAGGCGTCGTGACCGAGGACGGCTCGCTGGACTCCGACGGCGGCCGGCCGCGAAAGCTGTTGCGCATCGTCCCCCGTTACCGCTTCGTGGTCGGGGTGGACGTCGGCGAAACGAGGATCCGGATCGGGCTGTTCGACCTGGCGATGACCGAGCTCGCCAAAGCCGACCGGCTCATCGACCTCCGCCGGCACGGTCCGGAAACGGTCGCTTGGCGAATTCTCGCGGGCTTGACCACTGTGCTGGCGAAGAGCGCCGTTGCCTCCGACGCAGTCCTCGCAGTCGGTGTGAGCGTGCCCGGCGGTCTTCGGCGAACGGAGAACTTCGGCTGGGACCCGGTTCTCCTGGAGAAGCTGCTGAGCAGGGGAACCGACTTGCCGCTGCATTTCGACAGTCACGCCGGCGCCACGGGAAGGGCCGAGCTGTGGTTCGGCAGCGGCCGGGAAACGCCCGGCACGGTGGTCGCCTGGCTGGGCTCGGACCTGGGAGCCGGCCTCATTTCCGGCGGCCCCACCGTCCACGGCAGCCGGACGGACGCGGGCGAGTTCGGGCACACTGTCCTCGTCGCCGGCGGGCGTCCTTGCCGGTGCGGCAGCAAAGGTTGCCTCGAGGCCTACGTCGGCGCCGAGGCGATCCTCGATCGCTTCCGCGAAGCGGGCGGGATCATCCCGGAAGACGCCGACCTGGAACCAGCCCTCGCCGCCGTCGTCCACGACGACCAGGGAACCGGAGTCCTGGCGGAGACTCACCGCTACCTCGGCGCGGGCCTCGGCGGGCTGATCAATCTGCTCAACCCCGCCCGCGTCGTCCTCGGTGGCTGGGCCGGGTTGCTCCTCGGTGAGCGCAATCTCGACGCCATCCGCGACGCTGCCCGCCGCCACTCGCTGAAGCACTCGTTCGCCACGACAACGATCGACCTGTGCAGCCTCGGCCCGGACGCCGCAACACGCGGTGCCGCCACCATCCCCCTCGAGCACTTCCTGAACGGCTGAAGCAGGTCAACCGTGCCTGGAGCTGCTGTCGTCAAAACTTTGGTCGTCGCGATCACCGACAGGCCCACCGGCTGGTCGACCGGTCGTCCGGACGCTGGTGACCCAGCCGCTGTGGTTCCTGCTCGTGTACCTGGTCCTGACCGCGTTCGCGCCGCTGCTGCGCACAGCCGTCGCCCGGTGGGGCGGCTGGGCGGCACTGCCCGCCGTGGCCGCGGTCGCGGTCGTCGACGCGATCCGGCCGCACGGCTTGCCCCCGTGGCTGGCCCTGCCCGCCGTCCCGATCGGCTGGGCGGTGCCGTACGTGCTGGGCATCGCGCTGGCCGAGGGACGGCTGCCCCGCCGGATCGGTGCGGTCCTGCTCCCACTGGGCGCGGCCGGCGGTGCGGGACTGGTCCTGCTCGCTGGGTATCCGGCGAGCGCGGTCGGCGTGCCGGGCGACCGCTGGTCGAACCTCGCCCCACCGTCGCTGTTCGCGCTGGCTCTCACCGCCGCGCAGCTGGGCGCGTTCCTGCTGCTGCGGCAACGGCTGAGCCAGGCGCTCCGGCGCCCCGCGCTTTGGGCACCAGTCGCCGTCCTCAACCGGGCCGCGATGACCGTCTACTGCTGGCATCAGTCCGCGTTGCTGCTGGTCAGCTTCGCCAGCCTGCTCGCCGGTCTGCCACCGGGGCTGCTCGATCCGCCTGTCGCGGACTGGCCTTGGGCCCGGCTGCTCTGGCTGCCCGTGTTCACCCTGGCACTGGTCTTTCTGGCACGCCGATTCCACCATCTCGCGAAACCGCGGCGACGGCCCGCCGATTCCGACAGCCGCGGCTGACAGTCAAGCCCCTTAGTGGCCGCGGATTTCGGCCCCGGACCGGCTTGGGGGCTAGCGCAGGGTGTGCTTGTAGAAGACCGCGGAGTCTTCGTAGCCGAGGGCAAGGTAGAAGTGTCCTGCTCGTCGGCTCGCGAGAGCGAGATAGGCGGCGTCGGCCGACCGCGCCCAGTCTTGGGCGTGTTCCATGAGGCGACGGCCGACGCCCGAACGTCGACGGCTGTGTTCGACCATCAGTTCCTCAACCCAGGCCACGGGGCCGTTCGCGAAGAACGTTCGATGGCTGTTGGCGAGGAGGTAGCCGATGATGTCGCCGTCGACGGTCTCTGCAACGAGCACCAGTGTGTCGGCAGCGACCACCGCCTGCTGCCAGGTCGCGTCGAACGCCGTCCGCTCTGGTATGAACGAAGTGGCGAATTCTCGGACGAGGGGCCAGACACGCTCGGCGTCCTCAGGCTGGGCTGGACGGATCAGCTCGTGATGCTCGGGCACCAGGTCAGCGTGCCAGCCGGTACTCACTCTTGGCGGTTGCGCCACGCGCTGGTCTTGCTGGTGCGGAACCGGTATGACTGGGTGCCGGTCTCGATGGTGCAAGCTGCTGCTGACGCGGTCCTGGCCGAAGCCCCACACCCGCGGTTCCTCGCCCGTGCTGCCGCAGGGCGGTCAGAACCGAAGCCGCGGCCGGCTCTGACCGACCCCTGCGCCAGCGGATCGACAAGCTACGAAAAGAAACAAGCCACTGCTTCCGCGCCTCGATCTCCACGAAGAACACATCCGCCGGCTCACCGCCGAAGACACGCACCTCCGCGACGAACTGAGCCGCGCGGGTCAGATAGCCGATCTTGACCGGCACCGGAATCCACGGGCTCCTCGTTCAGATGGATAACGGTTCGCCGCCGTCCTCTCGGCTGCCCGGTCGGAGCGTCACCGCGAGCCGGTGACGCTCCGACGGGAAGGCGCGGAGGCTTGCCCCTCAGCCAGTTTCGGCACGAAGGCGTAGGCGAGCGCGGCACCGACGATCCCGGCCGCCGTGGCGGCGATCAGAACCCGGTTCAGCCCGTTGGCCGGAGAAGCGCCGCTGTGTTGGAACAACACCCCGAAGAGGGCGACCCCGAGCGTCTGTCCGAGCTGGCGAAAGGTGGTCATGGCCCCAGCGGCCATGCCTCCGCGCTCCGGCGGAAGGGCCGCGAAGACCGCGGCTCCCATCGTCGGGCCTATCAGCCCCACTCCGACACCGGTGATGGCCAGTCCCGCCGCAACAGACCCGGCAGAGGAACCCGCGTCCAATCCCGTCTGCAACGCGCAGCCGATCCCGCTCAGCAGCAACCCGGTGGTCAGAATCGAGCGAGGAGACTTTCCGTGCAGCGTCCGCCCGGTGATGAGCGAGGTGGCGAAGGATGCCAGAGCGAGCGGCATGAGCGCCAGCCCGGCACGGACCGGCCCCAGACCCAGCCCAGACTGCAGCCACACCGAGGTATAGACCAGTGCCGCAAAGGCAGCGGTCGAAGCAATCACGCACGTCATCACCGCTGCGAAGGCCCCTCGGGAGAACAACCGCACATCCAGCAGCGGCGCCGCGGTGCGCAATTCGATGCGGACGAACACGGCAAGGGCGAGCGCAGACACCACCAGCAGACCCACCACCTCGGGCGCGGTCCAACCTTCGTCACCGGCCCGTGTCAGCGCATAGGTCAGCGAGCCACCGCACAACGCGAACGCGACGACCCCCGGAAGATCGGTACGCGCCGCGCCGGGCTGCCGCCCCGCGACCAGGACCCGCGAAGACAGCGCGATGGTGACCACGACGAACGGAATGTTGACGAAGAAGATCGCCCGCCAGCTCAGATACTGGGTGAGCACCCCACCGAGCATCGGTCCCGCAGCGGCGGCCAAACCGGTTACCGCACCGAAGACACCCATTGCCCGTCCCATGTCGGGACCGCGGTACACCGAGCCGATCAAAGCGAACGTGGTCACGGCGATCGCCGCACCACCGATCCCCTGCACCCCACGGGCGGCGATCAACACACCCACGCCGGGAGCCAGGCCGCAGGCCAGCGAACCAACGCCGAAAACCACCAGGCCGGCCACGTACACCGTGCGTGCCCCGAACCGGTCCACCAGCGACCCCATCGTCAGCATCAGCACCGCCAGGACCAGTGTGTAGATGTTGACCACCCACTGCAGCTCCGGCAGCGATGCCGACAGACCTTCGCCGAGGTCGGGCAAGGCCACGGACAGCACCGTGGTGTCGAGCAGGAACATGAAGGTACCGAGACAAACGGCCACCAGCGGCCACCATTTACGCATGAGGTTTCCTCCGCAGAGCTTGTCGGACGCCTCTTACTGTCTGATTTGGCTCGCCAGGGCACCAGAAAGCCACCTGTTCACGGCGGATACTGGCACACTATGCACTGTGAAGACGGATACTGTCACTGTGGATGACGTCGATCGAGGTCTGGTGCACGCCTTGCAGATCGACGGACGAGCCCCGTTCCGCCTCATCGGCGAGGCCCTGGGTGTCTCCGAGAACACCATCGCTCGTCGCTACCGCAGGCTGCGCGCTGCCGGCATCCTGCGCGTGATCGGCAGCCTCAACGGCGCCCGCCTCGGCTACAGCGCCTGGACCATCCGGCTGCAGTGCACACCGGACTCGGCGACCGCCATCGCCAAAGCCCTCGCCGGCCGCCCGGACACCTCCTACGTCTACCTGCTATCCGGCGGCACCGAAATCTCGTGCAGCGCACAGACACCCACCACGGAGGACAGCGAAGCCCTGCTGCTGCACAAGCTCCCGAGAACCAGCCGCGTCACCGCCGTCTCCGCCCATCTGCTGCTCGGGCACTACGCACTGCCCAACAACTGGGCCGGTCCTGCCCAGCTCACGCCCGACCAGGCGGCCCTGCTCACCCCGTCTCCCACCGAGGACGCCGACGTGTCGGTGGGAGCAGAAGACCGCCCGCTGTTCGACCTGCTGTCGCGCGACGGACGGGCAAGCCACGCAGAACTCGCCGCGGCGACCGGATGGTCCGAATCGACGGTACGGCGGCGGCTCACCGCACTCCGGCGAGCCGGGGTGCTCACGTTCCTCGTCGACATCCCACCCGCGGCGCTCGGTTTCGCCGCCGAGGCACGCCTGTGGATGTCCGTACGGCCCTCCGAGCTCACGGCCGTGGCCTCCGCCATGGCGGGCCACCCCGAGGTGTCCCTCGTGGCCCAGACCACCGGACCGACGAACCTCCTCGCCGCCGTCAACTGCCGAGACGCCGTAGACCTCGCGCGTTACCTGAGTGAGAGAATCGCATCGCTGGATGCCATTCACTCACTCGAGACAGCGCCGGTCATCCGCACCGTGAAGCGAGCCGGCGCACTGCTTCCCCTGTGAGGCCTCAGACCCGACACAACTGGGATAGTTGGTGGGGTACGGCTGAACCACCCAACACCAACAACCGTGGCACGAAGACGAAACCACACTGAAAGTGTCAAGGAACAAACGTCGGCAGGTGCAGCAGGAGCGCCCTACTCGCTTGATGGTGAACCGTCTGCGCCAGACTGACCCACTCACAAGCGTGCGCCCACGTCGTGCTCGCTCGACAGATCCACCGCGACATCCGACCGCATCAGCCCGCTGGTGTTTCAGCCGGTCAGCTGCGGACTTGCCACACCAGAGCTCCATTCGACGATCGTCGAACTTCTGCCAGCGCCGATCGGAGCACCTCTGGCTGTTGCGGGCCATGACGTTGGTGACGCGGGCGAGAGCTGCTCGGACTCCGCAGCCGCCGCCGGCCGCTCCGCCGGGCCGGCCCCCTACAGCCGCGGCCGGATCCACCTCGAAATCTCCGCTGGTTCACTCAGTCATCGTCACCGCACACCCCGTCAAAACACCCTCATGTCCAAGATCGCGGACGATCTCGGCAACCACGATCAGGTGATCAAGCACCCAGACGACTGTAGAGCCGGCTGGCCAGAGAGGCTGCGAGCTGGTTCACCGTGCCCAGCGGGTTCAGCTGCGCGAACTGCCCGAGCAGCGTTCAGGCGGCTCGCGCCGTCGGTGGTCTTGCGTCCCGACAGGGTCAGTGGTGTGGTTGGGTGGACTCCGAAAGGTCGGAGGTGGCCGTGGACGACGGGGTGCTGGGCCCGGGTGATGTGCTGGCGGCGGCCGAGACCGCCCCGCCCGTGGAGTCGGTCGAGGTCGTCGCGCGTGACCTGGCGAAGCGGCTGGGTGCCTTCGACGTGTCGTTCCTGCTGGTCGACCTCGTGGAGGAGCACCTGGTGCGGCTGACCTCGACCGCGGTGGACCCGGACGGGCGCGCCCCGGAGCCGGTCGATCTGCCCGGCAGCGTCTACGAGCGGGTGCTGCGCACCCAGCGACCGTCGCGGGAGGAGATCGAGAGCGGGGTGCGGGCGGTGCTGCCGGTGACCAACCGCGGCGACTGCGTCGGCGTCCTCGAGGCGACCGTGCCCTACTGCGACGAGGACGTGCTGGCCCAGCTGGGGCAGGCCGCCCACGCGCTGGCCTATGTCATCGTCACCGACCGCCGCTTCACCGACCGCTACCACATCGGCCGGCGCACCACCCCGATGAGCCTGGCCGCGGAGATCCAGCACCAGCTGCTGCCCTCGGCCTCCTGCTGCGAGGCGGCCCAGTTCACCATCGCCGGCGCCCTGGTGCCCGCCGACGACATCGGTGGCGACACCTACGACTACGCCCTCGACCGGGAGATCCTGCACCTGTCGATCACCGACGCCGCCGGGCACGACGTGGCCTCGGCACTGACCGCGACCCTGCTGGTCGGCGCCCTGCGCGGCGCCCGCCGAGCCGGCCGCGACCTGGCCGCACAGGCGCAGCAAGCAAACCAGGCCCTGCTCGACCACGGCGGCGAAGTGGCGCTGGCGACCGGCCTGCTGCTGCGCGCCGACCTGCAAACGGGACGGATCGAACTGGTCAACGCCGGACACCCCCCACCCCTGCTGCTGCGCGACGGCGTGGTGAAGCCCATCGAACTGGAATCCGACCTGCTCTTCGGTGTCCGGCCGTACCCGTATCGGGTACAGCGGCTGGACCTGCGCCCCGGCGACCGGCTGGTGCTGCTCACCGACGGCATGGTCGAACGCGACGCCGCCGGCGCCGACCTGCCCACCCTGATCCGCCAGACCGCGGGCTTGCACACCAGAGAGCTGGTCCGGGCCGCGACCACGGCCGTGACCCACGCCTGCCACGGTCACCTGCAGGACGACGCCACCGTGCTGTGCCTGGACTGGCACGGAACCCACCGCACCGAACGCCAAGCCGACAACGGCGCCGACACCGACACAGCCTCGCCCGCCTAGCGTCTCGGACGCGTGAATGCGAGGTGTGCTGGGACTACCAGCGGCGGGAGGTGTAGCTCATCGCTCGGGCGCAGGACGGCCGGCCGGTCAGGCGGTTTCGCCCTCACCGTGGGCGCGTCTTGCGGTTGGGCCGGGAAGGGTCCAGGTCAGGGTGACGGTGGTGCCGTTGTCCCGGTGGATGGTCGAGGTGTGGTCGGCCAGGGCGTTGATCAGCAGATGGCCGCGCCCTCGCAGCGTGTCGGTGGCGTCCGGAGCCTTCCAGGTGCCGTAGTCGGTGACGGTGACCGTCACCTCGCCGCGGTGACGTTCGCCGTGCACCTCCAGCGCGCCGGGCTGTGGGTGGTCGCGGTAGGCGTGCTCGACGGAGTTGGACATGGCCTCGTAGCTGGCCAAGACCAGGTCCTCGTGGCGCTCGGCGCTCATGCCGAGGCCTGCCGCCCACTGGGTCAGGCCGCTGCGCAGCCCGGCGAGCTGGTCGACGGTGGCGTCGGCGCGTTGGTGGAATTCGGCCGCCGGGGAGTCGGCGTGGCGGCGGACGTGGATGAGCGCGATGTCGTCGTCGTGGCGGCCGAGGGTGAGCTCGGAGATCAGCTCGTCCCATGCCGTCTCCAGGTCGGCCGCATCGAACACCCGGGTGATCCCGTCCAGCAGCCATTCGATGCCGAGGGTCAGGTCCCGGGTGCGGCTTTCGACCAGGCCGTCGGTGTAGAGCACCAAGTCCACCCCGGGAGGGAACGGCGTCGTCCGTTCGGGGAACTCGGCGCCCACACCCAGCGGTGGGGCCAGCGCTTCCCCGATCTGCTCGGTCTCGCCTTGCGGCTTGACGAGGATGGCCGGGAGGTGGCCGGCGTTGGCGTAGGTGAGGATGCGCTGCCCGGGATCGTGCACGGCGTAGAAGCACGTGACGAAGCCGGCATCGGCCAGTCCGGCGGTCAGCTGGGAGACGTTGCGCAGCACCTCGGACGGAGGCAGTTCGAGCAGGGCGTAGGACCGGATGGCGGTGCGGATCTGGCCCATGATGGTCGCGGCGGTGACGCCGTGGCCGACGACATCACCGATGACGAAGGCGGTGGCTCCGGAGGTGAGCGGGATGACGTCGTACCAGTCGCCGCCGATCTTGCTGCCGGTCGCCGTCGGCAGGTACCGCGTCACCACGTCCGCTCCGGCGACCTCGGGAACGTCCGGCAGCATGTTGCGGGACAACTCGGTGACCAGGGTGCGTTCGCGCTCGTACAGCCGCGCATTGTCCATGGCGACGGCGGCGTAGCGGGCGATGCCTTCGGCGAGGAACTCGTGGCGGTCGGTGAACCGATCCGGCTGCGGGTGGCCGAAGAAGAAGCCGCCCAGGACCTCTTCGGTCGTCGGGCTGGTCACCGGGACGGCGAGGTAGCTGCACACCGGCAGGTGACCTTCGGGCAGCCCGTAGTAGGGCGCGTTCCGGCCGAAGCGGGCGTCCTGGGTGATGTCGGCACTGCGGAAGGTGCCGACACCGTCGAACGTGGGAGCGAAGACCGCGTTGTTGCGGGGCATCGGAAACCGGGCGAACGCCTCCCGCGGCACCCCGGAGATCGTGTACAGGGTGTAGGACTCGCCCAGTTCGTCGACCAGGTTGTAGAAGAACGCGCCGAACGCGGCACCGGTCGCTTTCGTGGCCGCGTCGGTCGCGTCCTGCACCATCCGGCCGAGGTCGAGCTGCGCGGTCAGTTCGCGTCCCACCGAGTGCATCAGGTCCAAGATGGCCGCTTCGGCCTGCAGTTCCCGGATCAGCCCGGCGACCGGGCCGGTCACCATGGCGGCGCCCTCCACGAGGGTCCGATGGCGGTGCCCGACCGGAGCGGTGGCGAACATAAGCACGCCTCGTCCACGACTGACGACGCCCACCGCCGCGGACACCGCCACCCCGGGCAGCAGGTCGTCCAGCACCGCACGGCCGGGAACGACAACGGCCGGATCCCGGTCCGGGTCGCCTTCGACCAGACGATGCAGCCGAGTGTCGTCCAACTGCCGGATCTCGACGTCGACCCGGTCGCCGTCGCGGTCGACGAAAGCGCCGCGCAACGCGTCGACCAGGTCATCGAATCCACTGTGTCCGGTCACACGCGATCCAGGGCGGCCTCAAGGGTGGGAGCGATCACCAGTTCGTCGGTCAGCCGCGTGAGCTCGAGCGGACGCAAAGTGACACGTCCCGTGGCCACCACCAGTACGGCCATCGACGAGCTGAGGCGGTGAGCCCGCACGAGTTCCGCCATCCCCGCCGACGCCAGGAAGTCGACCGCGGTTAGGTCGATGACCAACACCGAGCTGGCCAGCCGCTGCGCGCGGTCGACGAGCTGACGGACCTTCGGCGCCAGCGTGAGGTCGAGAGCTCCGGTCACCCGCAGGACGAGCGCGTCGCCCAGCGTCTCGAGCTCTACCCCGTTCGCTTCGCCACCGGCATTCCCGGTCCCCGAACCGTTCGTCTCGGACATGCTGCAATTTTGCCTCGACCCGGCGGCACGTGCAGAGCAGGCGTGGCCGGCGGTCGCGAACCATCCTCAGCCGGCAGGTGCGTCCTTCTCGCGGAGAGGTGCACTGACGTCGTGCAGGTGCTGCAGGACGTAGGAGTAGGTCTTCAGCAGCCCGCATTGGGCGTAGTCGATCCCCCGGTCGGCGCAGAACTGCCGCACCAAAGGCTGCGCACGACGCAGGTTGGCGCGCGGCATGCTGGGAAACAAGTGGTGCTCGATCTGGTGGTTGAGCCCGCCGAGCGTGAAGTCGACCCATGGGCCGCCGCGGATGTTGCGACTGGTGAGGACCTGCTTGCGCAGGAAGTCGAGCTTCTTCCGGTCGGTGAAGGTGGGCATGCCCTTGTGTCCCGGCGCGAACGAACATCCCATGTAGACACCCCACAGTCCCTGGTGCACGGCGATGAACGCGACCGCCACCGGTGGTGACAGGACCGTGAACACCGCGCCGAGGTAGATCCCGAAGTGCGCGGCCAGCAACACCGCTTCCAGCCACCGCGCTTTGACGTCGCCGCGCCACACCGCACGGATGCCGGCCCCGTGCAGGCTCAGCCCTTCCAGGAGCAGCAACGGGAAGAACAGCGCCGCCTGGTGCTTCGACGTCCAGCGCAGGAATCCGCGCTTCCCGGCCGACTGCCTTCGGGTGAAGGCCAGCAGCGGGATGTCGATGTCGGGGTCATCGCCCTCGTGGTTGGGATTGGCGTGGTGCCGGCTGTGCTTGCCCATCCACCAGCCGTAGCTCATGCCGACAACGGCGCCGAACGCGTAGCCCGCCCGGTCGTTCGCTCGTCCGGTGCGGAAGATCTGGTTGTGCCCGGCGTCGTGGCCGAGAAACGCGATCTGCGCGAACAGCACCGCGAAGAACGCCGCCGTGATCAGCTGCCACCACGAGTCGCCCAGCACCGCGAACACCACGCACCCGGCGGCCAGCGCGAGCAGCGTCAGACTGATTTTCGCCGCGTAGTAGCGATAACGACGGTCAAGCAAACCTGCACTCCGCACGAGGCGCATCAGATCGCCGAAGTCGTTACGCGACGTCGAGCGGGTGTCCGCATCGACGCTTGCCGGAGACGTAACCATGAAGCCCCTTTCCCATCCTGCGCCGCCGGGAGTCGGGGCGACCACGCATCCCTGCCCTACCCAGATTCCCGTATCCGCTTGTACTAAACGGAACCGAGCTGGTTGGACGCCGATGGCGCTTCGAAGGTGCCTCGCCGGTCGGCCGCCGTCCGGCACCCCGATCGGCAGCCCTCTAGCGTTACGGGCATGGAGCACTCCGAACCCGACACCCGAACCCTCGAACGCAGCCTCGGCGGGTACGTGCGCGCGGTCGCGGCCGCGGTCGGCGTCCCGGTCGAGAGCACCACGGTGGAGATCAGCGACACGGCCACCGCCTACCTCGGGCTGCCTCGGCGGTGGCTCGACCGGCCCGACCACGACGTCATGCTCGTGTGGAGCGAACGGCGGGGATGGTCGCTCGCGGTGGAAACCGATCCTGCCGAGAACCCGATCGTCATCGCACGCCATGGCGGTGCCGACCTCGTGCCCAGCCCGGGAGCGGTCGCGCGGTTCGTCGCCGAGGCGGCCGCCGGACACCACACCGGTGAGGAGGGACCCGTCCCCGCGACCGTGGCGACCCGCAAGTCATTGGCCGAGCGGTTGAGGCCCTACCTGCACTCCCGATGACCGAAACACCGGGGAATGACGGTCGCAGCGGGCATCCCTGCGTCGAGCCGCTCACCACCCGCGCGGAGCCGGCGGTGCCACCCCGAACCGACCGGCGGCCGAGCCCGGGGAGCGCATCCAGGGCCTGCGCTCAGGCGCCGAGGCGGCTGTAGATCCGGCTGGCCATGCTGGCGGCGAGCTGGTGCAGCTTGTCCGTGGGGTCGAGCTGGGCGTACTGCCCGAGCAGCTCGGCCACGGCGTAGGCCTCGGTGCCCGACAACAGGGCGATGCACCGTTCCCGGCGACCTCGATCGATCAGCCGGGTGAGGGCGTCGGCGTAGTCCTCGCGGTTGCGCACCGCGGCGAGCTCGACCGGCTCTCGCCCGGCGACCTGGTCACTCATCGCACTGTCCTCTCACCTGCGGTTCCGTGGAAGTGAGGTACCCCGATCGGGTCGTGGCGTAAAATCTATGTCGGCCGGGTTAGACATTCGACGCCGGGTGTGTGTAGAATCCTCCTCGCACCGAGAGAGACAACGTCAAGCAGGCGCGGGAGGGGACGTAACTACCCGCGAGGTGAGACAAGGCGGTCAGGCAGCACGGGGCCAATCAGTGAACAGGTCTCGGCTGGTGACCGGAGCAGTGCCCGGGACCCGGTTGTGAAAACGAAGACAGAGGTAACGGTCCCGGAGAAGTGAAGTAGTGCAGGACGTGGGCGTTGTTCGTGAGCCCACGAAGCAGTAGTCAGTTAGTTGGCAATATCAGCAGTACCCGCAGTTGGATAGATCGCAGTATGCAGTACCAGCCAGGTGGCCGGGGCCGATCAAGGCAAAGCGTTCCGGGCAGTGGCTCGCGGTGTTACGCGTGCTGGGGCCGATCAGTGGAAGGGTTCCAGCCGGCAATGATCGCAGAAGCAGTACGCAGCAACAAGAAGGAAACACAGGAAAGAAGGGAAAGGGCACATCATTGGATCGCCCGCAGCGGCCGAGCAGTAAAGCCGCGCGGGTACCGTAGTCCCATCGGATTGGCAGGTGGTTCTCGGTTACGGGTAAGCGATCCTCGCCTCGTCCGCCTCTCGGCCGGGCGACGCGAGTACAGGAAGCCGGCGGTCGCGTCGGTTGACAATGGTGAAACCCAAACCCCTGGGACCCCGGGTGCCGTGCATGGCACCCGGGGTCCCTTGTGATGCGGAGGTGGAATGATCCCTGACCAACACGCGCCGGCCACGCCCGCGGCCGACAAGTTCGACGACGAACACTATCCCGGCTACACCATGGGCCGGGCCGCGGACATGCTGGGCACCACGCAGAACTTCCTGCGCAGCCTCGACGAAGCCGGCCTCATCACCCCGCAGCGCTCCACCGGCGGGCATCGCCGCTACACCCGCCACCAGCTGCGCATCGCTGCACGAGTGCGGCACCTTGTCGACGAGGGCACGGCCATCGACGCCGCCTGCCGCATCATCTCCCTCGAAGACCAGCTCCACGAAGCCCAGCGGCGCAACACCAGTCTCCATCCCGCCGACTGACCCCGCGAGGTGTACCACCGGCCCCCAGGTGGTACACCTCGACCCGATCGCCGAAGCCCGCCCCGCGGATCCGCCCCGCCCCTTCCGGCCACCGCTTCCCCTCGCAGGGGCGCGCCTCAGCCCTCAACCGAGCGGAAGCGGCTCTCTTTGCGGCAGGAAGAGCGGATCAGTGGCGGTCGCCGGCACGCTGACGGGCACCGGCCTTGGCCAAGCCGCGGCTGATCATGTAGCCGATGGCGAGGAAAGTGATGTAGCGCAGTGCCTGTTCGGCATTGAACGGGTCACCGCCGGTGCTCGCGTCCCCGTCGACCGTCAGGGCAGTAATCACGATCGCGACGACACCGGCCAGGAAAACAAAGAACTCGGTCGTCTTGAACGCCGGTTTCGTCTCCGCCCCGGTGGCGTGTTCCGAAGTCCTGACGCCGAGGTCTCCCGACTGCCGGCCCGCCGGAGCGGCGGCGTTCGGCGGAACAGGCTGTCCGCCAACGGGTCCGGCCGGACGTGCTGCGCTGGTCATGGTTCTCCCTTCGGCCGGATGTCTCTCACCCGACTCCTACTCATCAGTAGGTACCCGGGGGGCCTCCCGATAAACACGGGCCTGACTGGCCTGACGGCCTCCCACATGATCAAGTCTGTCCACAAGAGACGATTACCTCAGCGCGGGCGTTTCGACGGGGTAAGTGGTCGGCGAGCGCGGCGCTGATGGGAGCGAGTGTCCGGCCGGCACGACCGGCCCGCACCGCGACGGACGCCGGATTTCTCCGGCCGCGCACAGACCGCCGCTACTGCTACGGCCTCCCCGCCGGCGCGTCACGAGTGGTCATCCGGGTACTACGTGCCGGCTGTCCATGCTTGCGGATCAACCGCGGGCGGAACAACCCACTGCTCGACATACTCTCTCCCCGCACTTGGCCACCCGGTCCGGCAGAAAACTTCGCGTTCGCTCTCGCGCCATCCGGGTATGCACCGGGCAACGGTGCCCACGATGGAGGTCCAGTGTCCGGATTGTCTCTTCCGTTGCTGTTGCTCACCTTCGCCGCAGCGGCCGCCGCGGTCTGGGTCGCGGGCATCCAGCTGTCGAACCAGACCGACGTGTTGTCGGTCCGCCTGCACCTGGGCTCCGCGCTCGGCGGCCTGATCCTGCTGGCGGTCGCCACCAACCTGCCGGAGATCGCCATCGTCGTCACGGCGTCCCTGTCGGGCAACGTGGGGGTCGCCGTCGGCAACATCCTGGGCGGTATCGCCATCCAGACCGTGGTGCTGGTCGTCCTCGACGCCGTCGGCGTCCGCGGGAAACGTCCGCTGACCTATCAGGCAGCGTCTCTGGTCCTGGTTCTGGAGGCCGCACTCGTCGTCGCTGTGCTGGCCGTCGTCGTCGCGGGCAGCCAGCTGCCGGCGAACCTCATCGTCCTGCGGCTCACGCCCGGGCCGGTCCTGATCACGATCCTCTGGGTGGCCGGGCTGTTCCTGCTGCGCCGCGCCGGCCGATCACTGCCCTGGCACGAATCCGGGCAGGCACCCGACGGACAGGACCGGCCCCGCGGCCACAAAACCCGCCACACCGAACACGTCGCCACCACCAAGGGCACGAGTACCACCAAGGCGGCGCTCATCTTCGCCGGCGCCGCCGTGGTGACGCTGATCGCCGGGGTCGTCTTGGAGCGCAGCGGTGACGCCATCGCCGACCACATCGGACTGTCGGGTGTCCTGTTCGGAGCGACCGTGCTGGCTGCCGCGACCTCACTGCCCGAGGTGTCCACGGGCATCACGTCCGTCCGCAACGGCGACTACCAGCTCGCGGTCAGCGACATCTTCGGCGGCAACGCCTTCCTGCCTGTGCTGTTCCTGCCCGCCACCCTGCTCTCCGGCAAATCCGTCCTCCCCCAGGCCCAGAACACCGACATCTACCTCACCGCCCTGGCCATCCTCCTCACCCTCGTCTACGCCGCCGGACTCCTCTTCCGCCCCCGGCGGCGCACCTTGCGCATGGGCGCCGACTCCATCGTCGTCCTCGTCCTCTACGCCATCGGCGTCGCCGGCCTGTTCGCCATCGCCACCTGACGGTCCGATCGGGACTCGCTCGGATACACGACTGCACGGTGACCTCACGACCCGGGCGACGAAGCGTTCGGCAAGCAAACGCAGCGAGGACGGTGAGCACCAGCCCAGCAGCCCGGAAATCGCCAGCGCGGGCGGCCGCTGACCTCTGCCGAACACCCGAGCCGATCTTCCGAACGAGACTGCCATGTCCGGGCGACCACCGTCGCGACCGCCCTCGGCCCAACAAGCCACGCGATGTAGGGACAGCAGGCAAGCTTCGAGCAGGAGATCCGAGTCTTTGACACCACTACACATCGATTCTCGAGGTAGCCGAGCGCCGCGCTCGCCGCGCGGGACACGACGCCCTCGGCAAGAATCCCGGTGTGATGACTCAACGTGACCCGGCACCACGCTCGTCGAGGCCGGGGACGGGGTCGGGCTGGGCGCACCGCCACCGGGACGTGTCCGGTGGCTGGCTGCGGCCCACCGTGTTCGGCGCCGTGGACGGACTGGTCACCAACGCCTCCCTGATCGCCGGGGTCGGCGGTGGCGGGGTCGCGCCGCACACGATCGTGCTCACCGGCCTGGCCGGGCTGGTCGCGGGCGCGTTCTCCATGGGTGCCGGCGAGTACGTCTCGGTCACCAACCAGAACGAACTCGTCCACGCCGAAGTCGCCCTCGAAGCCGACATGCACGCCCGGTTCCCGCAGCAGGAACACGACGAACTCCTCGACCGCTTCGTCTCCTACGGCGCCGACCGCCAGACGGCCACGACCATGGCCGAAGCCGTCGCCCGCGACCCGGAACGGGCCCTGCGCCTGCACACCCGCGAAGAGCTCGGCGTCGATCCCCACGACCTCCCCTCCGGACTGCTGGCCGGCGGAGCATCCTTCGTCGCGTTCTCGGTCGGAGCCCTGCTACCGCTGCTGCCCTACCTCTTCGGCGGCCGGACGTTGGTCGCCTCGCTCATCATCACCGCAGTCGCGCTCCTGGCCGGCGGGATGACGGTCGGCAAGCTCACCGGCCGCCCGCTCCTGCGGTCCGGGCTGCGCCAGCTCCTGCTCGGCGGGCTGGCGGTCGCGGTCACTTTCGGCATCGGCCAGCTCATCGGCGCCCCGACGGCCTGACGGCTAGGCCGGCGCGTCCGCCCGGTCCGCGCCAACCTCCGCCAGCGGCACGGACGAGTCGGCGAGCCGGGCGATGTCGACCCTGCGGCCCAAGCGGATGAGGTCCTTGATCGGATCGGTGATGTCCCAAACGTTGACGTTCATCCCCGCGACGACCTTGCTGCCCTTGAGCCAGAAGGCGATGAACTCGCGCGCCCGGCCGTCGCCGCGGAAGACGACGCGGTCGAAGCCGTCGTGGTGGCCGAGGTACTCCATCCCCAGGTCGTACTGGTCGGTGAAGAAGTACGGCAACTCGTCGTAGACCTCGTCCGCGCCGAGCATCCCGGCCGCTGCGACGGCGGGCTGGTTGAGCGCGTTGGCCCAGTGCTCGACGCGACGGCGAAGATGTCGGGATCGCTGCTGCGCAGGTGGGCGTCGACCTGGATGCCGTTGTCCACGGTCAGTCCGGCGGCTTCGGCCAGCGCGGTGTGGGGGACCGCGCCGATGCCCACCAGCACGGCGTCGGCGTCGATCCGGGTGCCGTCGGCGAGCCGGACGCGATCCAGGCCGGCTTCGGTGACCTGGACGCCGGGCCGCAGGTCGACCCCGTGTTCGGTGTGCAGGTCGGCGAACACCTGGGCGGCTTCCCGGCCGAGGACGGGCAGCAGCGGCAGCTCGAGGGCTTCCAGGACGGGTGACGTCCTGGCGGGCCGCCGCGGCGACCTCGGGGCCGATCCACCCGGCGCCGACCACGGCGAGCCGTTACCCGGTCGCCAGGTCGTGCCGCAGCCGGTCGCTGTCGCCGAAGCGACGCAGCCGCAGGGTGTCCTCCGCGCCCGGCAGCGTGCGGGGTTCGGCGCCGGTGGCCAGCAGGAGCTTGGCGTACCCGACGCGGCTGCCGTCCCCGAGCACGATCTCGCGGGCAGCGCGGTCCACGGCCGTCAACGGCGTACCGCTCGGCTTTGCCGGTCAGCACGTCCTTCGACAACGGGGGCCGCTCGTAGGGGCGGTCGTGCTCGTCACTGAGCAGGACGATCTGCCCGCCGAAGCCTTTCTCCGCAACGCTTCGGCGGTCTTCGCGCCCGCCAGGCCGGCTCCGATGATCACGAACGTCGGCGATACCACTGATGAGCTCCTCGAATGTTTCGGTGGGTTCGGGGACCGGACGAGGTCAGCTGCCGATGCCCAGGGCCGCGAGCAGGACGAGCACGACGGTGGCGACGGCGACCAGCCCGTGCGCGGCGACCACCACGACCGGGAAGTGCTGCTCGGGTGCGGTGTCGGCAGCTGACGCGGTCGCGGTGCGGTTGCGGTAGCCGGGGATCCACCGGGCCAGCATGGTGAAGCCCAGCAACGCGACCGGCACCAGCAGGATGAACGCGATCCACGCGAGCGTCTTGCCACCGGCAATCAGATAGATGATCCACAGGACCAGCCCGGCCGCGGCGAGGGCGAAGTGCCCGAAGATCAGTCCCGGGGAGAACCGGCTGCGTTCCGGTTCGCGCGTGCCGCCCTTGGCAATCCAGGTGCCCAGCATGACGAAGCCGCCGACGGCGGTGACCAGCCAGGCGATCAGCGCGGCGATGTCCATGAAAAGTCTCCTCGGTGTGGTGGCGGGAACAGAACGGTTCAGGAGCTCCGGCGGACCGCGTAGCCCTCGGCCTGGGTGGTTTCGGCCGCGACGCGAACGCCGTAGTGGTAGGCCAGCTTGCCGCCGAGATAGCCGGACGCGGCGAGGACCACGAGCGCGGCCGCCGACAGCACCAGCGGGCCGATCCCGACCTGACCAGGTCCGTCCGAGGCCGCGCGGCGCCAGAAGAAGCCGGCGACATAGGCCGCGGTGACCACGAGGTTGAGGCTCATGTGCGTCAGCCCGGTGCGGAACGCCGGCGTGCCGCGGGGGATGGCCAACAGGTCGAGGGTGCCGATCAGAGCCGCGGCCAGCGCGCCGATCACCCCGATGGCGATGAGCCAGACCGAGCCACGCGCCAGGAAACCGGGGTCGTCGACAAGCCGCGAGCCGATGTCGAACACCAGGCTGCAGACCCAGGCGCCGATCGGGACAGTGACCAGGATCGGATGGAAGGGGTGCCCGTACGGGCCGGCCAACACCGCGCTCACCGGCTGCTTCGCCTGTTCGAGTTCGTTCGTCATGGCGACCTCCTTTTCGCCAACGAAGTTTGGTCTTATTACCGACGCCGGTCAAGTCGAGCAGGTCGGCGGCACCCGATCGGAGTTACAGCCAAGAGGATCGGTGTTAGCCTGCTGCTATGGACCAGGAGCCGATCAGCGCGCTCGCCGCGCTGGACGATCCGCTGCGCAGCGGCATGTACACCCACATCCGCCAAGCCCGGCACCCGGTCACCCGTGACGAGGCCGCCGAAGCGGTCGGCATCTCCCGCAAGCTCGCGGCCTTCCACCTGGACAAGCTGGTCACTGCCGGCCTGTTGCGGTCGCACTACGAGTTCGTCGGCGGCATCCGCAAGGTCGGGCGCGCGCCCAAGGTGTACGAGCCGTCGGACCTCGAGGTGCAGGTCAGCATCCCGCCCCGCCAGCACGACGTGCTCGCCGAAATCCTGCTGGACGCCGTCCTCGAGGAAGACGACGGCGAAACCGCCCGGGACGCAACGCTGCGCACAGCGCACCGGCACGGCGAAGCGCTGGGCTCGGCAGAACGGGAACAGGTCCGCCCAGGACGCCTCGGCACCGAGCGCGCCTTGACGCTCACCTCGGCCGTGGTCGAGCGCCACGGCTTCGAACCGGATCGAGAGACCCCAACCTGCCTGCGACTGCGCAACTGCCCGTTCCACCCACTGGCCGCGAAGGCCCCGGACCTGGTGTGCGGCATCAACCAGGCCTTCCTCAGCGGCCTACTCCACGGCCTCCAGGCCCCCACCGTCGAAGCCGTCCTCGATCCCCGCGCCGGCGAATGCTGCGTGGAACTACGTCCCGCCACGCCACACGACGACGACACCTCGACGGACTCGCCTTCCGCGTGAAGTCACCGTGGCCGCAGTGATGAGCGGCAGGATTTCCCGTGCTGACCTGGTCGATCGTTGCCGACGGGGCCACGCGCTGTCGACAATCCTCACCGCTGTCCGGGCCTCGCTGGTCGTGCGCCCACGCCGGCCACTGACGATCGTCACCGCCGGCGTCGCGGCCGGGCTGGGATCAAATCTCCGCAGATGGTGTCGAGTTCCGGGCGATCCGTTCGTCATCCTCTTCACAGCACCCGAGTCAACGACCTGGAGGACACGTGCAGTACATGCTGCTCTGCACTGTTACGCGTCAGCGAATAGGACGTTATACGCCGCCCACTGTGCGAGCGGGCGCTGCGCTGATCGAGCGAATGCTCCCGAACTCACCGTCATACGTCCTCCGAAGACGCATCCGGTCATCGTGATCCCGCATCGACCACTCGCAGAACCGGCGCCCCCTACAGCGGAGACGGTGGACCTGCTCGCGCAGTGGGCGGCCACTGGCAAGCCCAACCGCACTTCTCCCTCATCCGACCACAGCGACGGACTCCGGTTCGCCTTCTACGGCCGCACCTCGACCACCCGTCATCAAGATCGCGTGTCATCGCAGGGCTGGCAGCGCGACATGGCCGACCACGTCATCGCCAGCCACGGTCATATCGTCACCGCATACTTCGACGCCGGGACCTCACGCCGCGTCCCATGGACACAACGACCGCGCGCCGCGCAGCTCATGGCCGAGATCTCCAACCCAGGCAAGACAATCGACGCCATCGTGATCGGCGAGTACGAACGCGCGTTCACCGGAACCCAGTTCGCCACCCTCTACACCTGGTGCACCCGCCACGGCATCCAGCTGTGGCTGCCCGAAACCGGTGGCCCAGTCGATCTCGCCAACCGCGACCACCGCGCATTGATCGCACTACTCGCCACCCAGTCACAGCGCGAGGTCCTCCGCGCCCGGCACCGGGTACTGGTGGCGATGCACAACCAGGTCACCCAGCAGGGCCGCTACCTCGGCGGCCGACCACCCTACGGCTACCAGCTCGTCGATGCCGGCACCCACCCCAACCCTGCCGACGCCCGCTGGGGGCGGCGGCTGCAACGCCTCGCTCCCGACCCACGAACCGCGCCGCACGTCACCTGGATCTTCCGCCAACGACTCGCCGGACACAGCGTCGCCAGCATCGCCCGGCACCTCAACGAACGCGGCGTTCCCTGCCCATCGAGTGCCGACCCGGACCGCAACCGCCACCGAACCGGCAGCGCCTGGACGCTGCGCACCGTCGCAGTGATCCTCGCCAATCCGCGTTACACAGGTCGGCAGTTCTGGAATCGCCGGGCCACCGAACCCGAAGGCCCAGCGTCAACGCCCGCGCTGTCAGCGACAGGCGGTACACCCCGCGCTCGTCACCGAGCAGGATTTCGTCGCCGCTCAACAGATCCGGGCCGCACGACCGGCCAACGACGGCCGCGGGCGCCGGTTCGCTCTGGCCGGCTTGATCCACTGCGGTGTCTGTAACCGGCGTCTGGACTCGCATTGGAACCACGGACGTCCGACCTACCGCTGCCGCCACGGCTACACCAGCACCCAACGCGCAGGCCAGCCGCGGCCGAAGACGCTTTACGTCCGCGAGGACTATCTCGTCGACGAGATCAGCATCCGGCTTGAAGATGAAGGCAACGACTGCCGCGCCACGCCGACGCTTGACCGACCACGACACAGACGCGTGGCAGCAGCGCTGCGCAACTCAGGAAAGATCATTGTCTACAACGGAACCGGATGGCGACTGGAAGAGATCGATTCGAGCTAGACTACGAACGCCCACGCTTCAAGATCGCGTTTCGCGATCCGTGGGGTAATACATGTGTCCGAGGAGACTCGAACACATGTTCGTAGCACCCCTGCGCAGGATGCGTGTTCATGCGACGGACCATAGCGCCGCACTGCCGCCGCACGCCAGCAGGCTCACAGCAGCGTCTGCCGAGGCTACGAGCTCTTCGACCACGCCCGTGTTTGACGCCATGGCCGACTGCTCGTAGTGGGCAAAGGCAACGGATTCAAAACCCGTGTAGTGAGGGTTCGAATCTCTCCGGGGGCACCATCTCTGACCTGCGAAACAGGTCTCTGACTAGGCCGGTTTGGAGCGGCGATCCAGTCTGGAATGTCCGGTTGTGTACGGCTGACACCGGTGGCGTGCGGCCAGTCGCAGTCTACTTTTTGACTGGATCCGGAGCCTCGGACGAGCCGGGAGCTAGCCGGCCGCCTGCCCTGTCTCCGGCGAGCGGGCGTCGACGGTAGTGAGCGGCGGCCGTTCCGTGATCCGGGGCGCCGGAGACGACGGTAGAGGGGCGACCGCGTCCGGGGCGGGGCAGGCGGGGGTTCGACTGGCCTGCCGATGTCGGCGGCAGAGGGAGGAGGTGGACCCGGTTTGACGACTACTTCCGGCGCACAGGCTGGCATCGTCAGGCCTGGTCCGCGATGCCGACATCGCGATTGGCATCACGGAACCCATTGCTCGGCGAGCAGTCCACGCAGCGGCGGCTTCGCAGCGGGTGAGATGTCGTCTGCCATCGTCGAGGGACTAGCGCGTTGCCAGTCGTGGCATCACCGACGGCAGCGCAGAAGCAGAACGGATATCGCGCAGTTCCTTGACTACCGGTGCGCTCCCAAACGTCTAATATGTGGCATGACAGGCCGTTCGCCATGTTGCCAAGTCTTTTCCTTGCACTCAGTTCTATTCCAGTTTTTACTTACCTATAACACCGACGATCAGCTTGTGGACTCGAAGCAAGAGCGTGGCAATATGAGCGCCGCGCGACAATCTATCAAACAGGTCAATCCTTTTAGCCTAGATCAACCGCATGCCGTCTATCAGCGTTGTCCTTTCGAATTGATATCGTCGACCTGGCTGGAAATATGTAGCTGTCGCTAAAGAATCATACCTGTAGTATCTCACGCGACATTAACCCCTAAGCAAGGGCATTTCGCAAAGGCGAACTCTTACTTGATCAGGGGTCAACCGAAGGCGTGACGGCACCGGGAAGCCATCACCGCGCTTACACTTGAGATCAGCATAGGCCGACTGTGATGCATCTGTCTGAGACTCCTCTGCAGCGGCGAAGCAGGTGATGTCTACGAAGACACCGGCTACTAGTAATTCGGGGCTTACAGCTACCGTGTGACTGAGTCTCACTAAGCCCTCTGGGGCGTGGACCCTTTGATTCATACCGTCACGATTCACCCATCCGGACACGAAGTCGATCGCCTTACGGGAGCCAGCTCCGTTGCGTCCGCGGAGAGTTAGTCCTGCGCGACACCAGGCCACTGCAGTGCCACGAAGAGGCAAGTTTTCATTTCCGTGCTCTACCCAAAGCAAGTCCGATGCTTTTCCTGGAAGCGGGTAACTGACACTGCTCCAGATCTGCTCGATTTGAAGCTGAATACCCACCTCAAGGACCATGAGCGTTCCGTGTTGAGGGATTGCAATGGGCGCACCTATCCAGGCTGTGACTGTATTTAACGGCAGAATAAATTCTCCAGAGGACGGGTACTTTGAACCGTCGAGCGAGCCTGCGCGTGCGCGGGCTTCCAGCGTTTCTTCTGCCCCGTCGGATAAAGAGAAGGTTGTGCGACTTTCACTTTGTGGTGACTGAAGCGAGAAAACTGGGCGAGCCAATGTCTCGCAATTAACCAATCGACTCATGTGCGGCTCACCAAATGACTCCATTGTGACTCGCGAAGCTCTCGCCGACTCGATGGCGTGAAGCGCGGCGTGGCCGATTCGCTCGCGGTTTCGCTCCTTGGGGCCGACCGGAAGTGCTTTCAAGCGATCACTCAGAGTCTTGACCTCGGATTTAGTCTCAGCTCTCAGCATGTCGCGATGTGCAGTTATCAATACTTCTTCATCCTCTTGCGACCACGTGATCTCAGGCATTTAACTATCCCTCGACGCTCCGATGAGGCAACCTCGGGTCTACTCGCCATAATCCATCCTGTCAACGCGTGCCGGCGTGTTGCTTGCAGAGGGGCGACCAAGAAGTAAATATTGCGACCCATCGTTGAAGGTAGCCCGAGGGGAGGCGATGTTCGTGATTTACGTCCATCGGTCCGTGCGGCGACCTTGCCGAATGCCTGAAGGTTTCAAACTCGTACGCCGCGCCAGTGTTCACGCATCAAACACGCTGTCATTGACATGTCCGGACGTTCGGTTACCGTCGCCATCAGCGGCGCAAAGTGGGGTCCGGAACATGTTCTCTCGATGGATCACCTGCTGTTGCCGGGCCTACGACCGGCTAAGTGGTGGGACTATTCGGAGGTCTTCGGCTGGTGCGCTCCGGGCGAGTTCCGGGTCGGTTCGTCAACATTGAACGACAGAGAATCGGGCTCACACGGCAAATCCGCCCGCAGACGGGGCCGGTGCGGTTCACCGATCACCGAAGCCGACTGCGCTCAACTCCCGGCACGGCGAACGATCAGATCGGATCAAACACGACGAGCCGCTACCGCCCGAGGGCGAGGCCAACCCGCCGGCTGAGCTGTCCGACGATTCCCGAGCAGGATGGGTCCGGCTCCCCGCCAGACCAGATCGATGCCGAGGCCCTCACCGCCTGGGACGTCGACACCTTCGTCATCGTCGGCGAAGCCCTCGCGCGCTACCGGCAGGCAAGCAAGCTCGTCAACGGCCTCGCGGTCCTGGCGCAGAGACCGAACGACTTCGTGAAGAACCCGGCGCTGGTCGACCAGCGCGATGCCGAGACGACGTCCGCAATACGGGCGAGGTTCAGGCTCACCGGTCCGACTGCACGAAGCTCAGGATCGGCGCGTCCAGCGGGCCAACCACTCCCGGTTCGGCACGGCGTTCGACTCGTCGACCTGAGCCATCGGCGGGTACGGGTCGCTGGGAACACTGATCCATCCGATGGTCGTGGTGTCATTCACCGTCACCCGAACCGGACGGTACGCGGCGACCTCGTCGGCGGGGATGCTGTGCCGGACGACCTCGTCGAAGAACCATCCTGATGCGATCAGCACAAGCTCACCGTGCCTGTCGTCGAGCGCCTGCTGCACGGCAGGCGCGCTCAGCAACTGGAGCGTCACGTCGCTCGCGGGGCCAGATGGTTCCCCGTCGTCGAACACCTCGCCGGCGTGGAGCGCCATGCGCAACGCGATCTTCCTCTCGATCGCCCGAGTCGCGTTGTACGTGCGCACCGCAGTGGCAAGCAGGTGCGGGAGAAGCTCGACGAAAGCGGCCTTCGGAATCTCTGGCGAAGCTGACACCACTACTGCATCACTGTGGTCCGCGCGTCCGCAGGCGTCCCACGCCACGCCTGCGGCATCGCACGCTTCTTCCAGAATGCGGGACAGATCTGCCCGAATCGCCTCTGTAATCGGTACGGCGCGCTGACCTGCCTCCGTGATCCCGATCGCCATGAGAGTGCGGTGTACCGCCCCTTGCGAGTAAGACCTGCGCCGCCGCGCCTTTCGGCCGGATTCACGGTGGCTGGCTGCCGACACGCGTTGGGCGATGGTCCTCATGACAGTCGAAGACGTGCGGTCACGCAAGTTTTTGGCCCCGGCAGTGCCGAAGGAAGACTCGTCAACCAGGTCTTCGACCCGCTTTGGAGTGAGGTCGTCGGTCATCCGGTCTCTCCCTTCTCGAGCCGCCGCCGATGCCGATGAAGGATCTGCTTGACGTTGTTCGCGGTCGTGTCGGTGTCGACGCTGAGCAGCTCGGCGATCTCCTCTTGGGTGTATCCCAGGGCGGACGCGGCAACCACAACCCGGGTCCGCTCGTCCGGCAGCCGCTTGAGCCCGTCGGCGATTTCCGCTCGCTGTGCTGACGTCTCACCCGGCTCGCAGGCTTCTTGCCACATCGGCCGCCCGAGAAGATCAAGGTCGTGGCTCGCACCCGCGCTGCGGGAACGTTGATCGTTTTGATGCCCCGCCTTCCACCGCCGATAGACCGTAGGGAAGGCCAACACACACGCTCCGATGAAGTACGTCTTCAAGGAGGCTCCACCGTCGGGAGTCCAGTCACCGCCCACCAGAGCAATCTCCCGAAAATTGAGGATGGCCTGCACCACCGCGTCGGTGGCGAGGTCGTGTTTATCGTCGTCAGTCCAGGTCGAGGGTGCCGTGCCGATAGGCCGGTGTTTCCGTCTGCACTCGGCGAAGATCGCACCGGTGCGTAGCCAGGCGAGCATGACTGCATGACCGTATCGGGCGAGCTCTTCGACGAAGCGCTCCCACCCCGGCCCTTCGAAGTCTGCCGCGGCGAGCTCGTCGCGCAGTCGAAGGTCATGACAGAGCCTTTCCAGCGATTCGGCCGACGGCTGGAGGTGGTCGTGAGCTTCGAGGTCGGCCAGCTCGCGATCATCCCCTGGTTTTGTAGGTGTCGCGTGCTTGGCGTCGGGCGTGCTGGCAGCGCGCTGGTCGCGTTGACCAGTCGCACGCGCCCGGCGACTTTGCATCGTCCCTACCTTCCCACGGATGGGTACCTACGAACCGTCCCGCGCCGATCGCCACGCTCTGCAAGAAGACGCTTCCTCCTATGCTCCTGCAGCGCGTCAGAGTTACGCTTCCCGCCACATTTTTCTGAGCAGACTTTCCGCAGGTCAGGCCTAACTTCTCATGGGCCGCGCGACATAGCAGAGCCTCGAGACAACAACCATCTGACAACCGGAGCCCTACATGCCCAAGTCGTCGCCCATCCCGCCGCTGCTGCCCCTGCGAACCGCGGTCGTCATGCTGGTCGGTTTCGTGTGCGGCACTGCTGTAGGCATCCTGACCTTCCTCGCCTGCGGGAACGTTCCCGCCGCGGTGCTGGCTGGACTGACAACCACCGGCAGCGCGATCGTCGTTCTCCATCGACTCATCGACTGACGCCACTGGATCCGGGTTCAACACCTCTCGAGTCAAGCAGCAGCAGGAGCGCGCCGCTACGGTGGCAGATCGTGTGACCCAAATACTCACCGACCGTGACCGGACGGCTCGCGCGAGCGGATTGGCCAGGACGCGACGAACCGGGTCAGGCCGCCGCTCAACGACGTGATCGACATCCTGCAGGCCGAAGACGAGCAGGACGGAGCGCGGCAGCGGCCGTGCCTGCTGGCCACGGTGCACGCCTCGGCAAGCGCCCTGTACGTGGTCGACGACAGGCGCTGGGCCGCAGGGCCGGGGCGAGCCGCTTCTGGCTGGCGCCAGTACTTCGGCTCAGTTCCCCGGATGAGCGGCGCCATGGCCGCATCTACCTGTACGCCATACCGACGATGCCGCCTGCGAACGGGTTGTTCGTCAAGGCGGGATGGCCGTCCGGCTGCGGCGGGACCCAGTCCACCGCCCGCAGCCGACCGGGCAGCAGCCGACCACCGGCTGCGGCTCGCTGCGGCAGCAGCTGAACGGCGCCGACATCTACGCCGTCTACAGTGGACCGTTCGCCACCAGGGATTCCGACAGCGTCCAGGTCAGACACCAGTGCACGCTCGGCGCGGACGTCCACCTCGGCCGCGGCACCCGGGTCAACGACCGCGTCAAAATCCAGAACGCCGTACAGGTCTTCGGGCCGCCATCCACGACGAGGTACTGCTGTGTCCCGGCGTCCTGATCATCGAGGACAGCGCACCGTCCGCCGAGGCGCGACCGTCGGCGCCGGAGCCATCCTGCTCCCCGGCATCCAGGTCGGCGCCTACGCCATGATTGCCGGCAGGGCGCTCGTCGACCGCGACGTCCCGCCCCACGCGCTCGTCGCGGGCAACCCGCACCGGCACGTCGGCTGGGCCTGCCGGTGCGGCACCCGCCTTATCGGCACCGCCCGCAGACGCTGCGGGAGTCGCTACGAGCACCAGCGGATCCGCTCGACTACATAGCGTCACAATAACCTACACGGATAGCGACACTGGGGGCGGGATAGCCTGCCCTGCGTGACGACGGCCGCCGCGACGCAGCAGCGCTTCTTCGAGAACTACCCGATGGCCATCCCGTCCGCCGGCGTGCTCTTCTTCGACAACCCCGACCACGAACGCGTCCTGATCGTGAAGCCAACCGGACGCGCGCTGTGGGAAATCCCCGGCGGCGTCACCGAAGCACGCCGCGGCGAATCGCCCCTCGGCACCGCCCGGCGCGAGGTCGCCGAAGAACTCGGCCTCGACATCACCGTCGGCCGGATCCTCGGGATCGACTCGATCCCCGAAGGCGAAGACCACGCCCCCATGCTCGCGTTCCTCTACCACGGCGGCGTCCTCACCCCTGAACAGTCGGCGAACATCCGCTACGTCGACGGCGAGATCGGCGAACAGGCCTACGCCGACCCTGACCAGCTCACCGAACTGATGGTCCCCCGGCTGGCCCGCCGGGTGGCCGCCTGCGTCCTGCACGCGCGTACCGGCAACCCCGAGCCGCTCTACCTCGAACACGGCTTCGCCCCGGCCACTTGATCCAGGTTGCATCCACAGATCGCGACAAGTGAGCTCCGGGCGACGGCGACCCCTGCCGGACGTCTTCGACCTCGTATCGAGTGGATGACACCTGCCAGTCCAGCGTCGGCTGGCCGTTTGGATTCGACGACCACCTCACCGTCGGGCCCGGGAGGAGGAGCTCCTTGCGCCTGAGCAACTTCCCCAAGCCTCACGTGGTGGCCGTCGAATACACTCGATTCAGTGACGTCCGCTGCGTTACCCCGTCGCACCGTTCCGTAATCATCCCAGCTCCCAGTGCTATTTCTACGCTTCGAGCTGGTGTCCGACTCGGGCCAAATGAGTGCTGTTTTGTCGGTGGGTGCGCTTATCGTGGCTTTAGCGGGTGCCGTATGAGCCACTCAACCTCGGACTGGAGTCCTGGGTCGTGACCTACAGCTCCGAACGTGTAGATCACTTACCGAGGTGTGGCATGGACTTGAACGCAGCGTTCGACGATTACCAGAAAACCGTGGACGCCGACCCCGAGCAGGTCGCCCTTGCCCGGGAGCGGCGGGACATATTCAGCGACGCGCTCCGCGCGGAAGGCGACGTCGTAGAGGTCTTCGGATCGGGGTCGCTGCGCCGCAGCACCCAGCTCAAGCCGGTCCACGATGTCGATCTCATCGTCGTCTTCGACGGGAAGCAGCACACCGACTGGGGCTCGCCGGGCACCTCGTCTCAAGACGCCCTCGATCACGTGCGCAAGCGGGTCAACACGCTGTTGGGAGCGACCAACGGCAGCGTGGACCAGTTGGTCCGGCTGGGCCGGACCCGCGACCGGGCGGTGAAATGCTTCATTGACCCGCCCGAGCAGGACGACGCGTTCACGGTCGACGTCATGCCGGCCCTGCGGCAACCCGACAACACTCTGCAGTTGCCGAGCACTCGGCAGGCTGAGTGGAACACGGCCGATCCTGAGTACCTGATTCGCGAGGTGCAGCTGCGTCAGGAGAAGTGGTCATACTTCCGGCCGATGGTTCGTGTACTCAAGCTGTGGCGGCATGGCGTGCCGACCAAGGTCAAGTCTCTGGTCATCGAAGTGCTCGCGCTCGAGTGCCTGCCCGTGGACAAGAACCGGCCTGAAGCGTTGAAGGCGTTCTTCACCTCAGCAGCCGTGGAGGTCGGCTACGGCGTCGAAGATCCAGCCGGGCATTGTGGCGCTATCCAGCCCGACCTCGACGTGGCTGCTTTGCGCTCGACCCTGGAGAGCGCACGTGATTTCGCCGTACGGGCGTGTGCTGCTGCAGCGGACGGCGACACCGACGGGGCAGCGCAGATCTGGCAGGAGCTGTTCGGTGAGGACTTCCCGGTTCCGGAGGAGAAGAAGACAACCCAAGCAGCAGCGGTGACCGGTCCCACCTTGCTGCGGCCCCGCCCAGTCAAGGACGCGCCGCAAGGCTGACCCAATGCCTCCAAATGACGATCAGCCGGTGACCTGGTGGGCGTGTGAGCCGAGAAGGCTCGCCCGCGACCAATCCGAGGTCACGACGCGTTTCCCGGACCTGACCTGGATCCCGGACGGGCCTGGACGATGGGAAGGGCGACTACCGCCATGGCCGCTCGACCGGCCAGAGCCTGCCCGTCTACGGGAGCTGATCGGTGACGCCGGCATGCCTGTCACTGTGAACTACGGACACGCCTATCCGATGGTGCCACCCGCCATCTACCCGCTCGACCCGGCCCCCGAGCCGATCGAATACACCCAGGCCCGGTTCCATGTGATGGGTGACGGCAGCCTGTGCTTGTTGCAGGACGCAGCGGCATGGACCGGACGCGATTCGATAGTGGACCTGCTGCTGAAGGCCGCAGGTTGGCGAGTCGAGTACGCACTCCTCAGGGCCGACGTCATTGAAGCGATGACAGTCAACGGCATCGTCACCGATGCCAGCCAAGACCACCTTATCGCGCAAGCTCTCGAGCAGGCATCACGCGCCAGCGAGGAACCTGCATGAGCGGCCTCCTTGTCCTTGTTCCTCAGCTTGCCGCGCAACGCATCCGAGGCGGGGGGCAGTGGGGTCAGATCACCTTTCAAGCCTCCGATCCCCATCAGGTGGGAGCGGTCATTGCCGTATCGCACGGCAATGAGCCGATCTTGCCTGCTCCGCTTCAACCCAAGACCCACTTTCTTCACTCCGCGAATTCTCGCGGCGGACATCGGTGGTACCGGGTCCCGCCTGAACTACACCTGTTCTGGTGGCAACTCCGCAAGATACGGGGCGCGCTGAAGCTTGAGGGGTTCAGATCGTGGATTGACAGCGGATGGCTCAACCCCAGTGGGGGCGGTTACCTGGCTTTGACGCTGTCCGCCGACGTCCACGCCTCCTATCCGGAGGTGGACATTCCAGACATTGCCGCCTGGTACGTCACCCCCAACGGCGTGGAACCCGTCGATCTCGACGTGCAAGCCGCTGACCAGGGAATGCGACAGCTTGCCGATTACTGGCCCGTCGCCGCCCTCGCCGAAACCGCGGTACTGCTCGTGGGCGCAGGCAGCATCGGAGGTGCCGCCGCCCACGCGCTGGCCACATACGGAGTCGGGCGTCTGACCGTGCTCGATCCCGACCGGCTGCTCGGACACAACCTCGTCCGCCACGTCGGCGACGCCCGACACGTCGGTCAATACAAGGTCGACGTCCTCAAACAGCAGCTCGACGACCTGCGCCCCGACACTGAGGTCAAAGCGCTTCGGCTCGACGTCGTTGGAGACGCCGACCGTGTCCGAGCCCTGCTCCGTCGCGTCGACCTTGTGCTGTGTGCCGCCGACGGCGTCGCTCCTCGCCGCATCGTCAGCCACCTCGCCCGCCGCGCCAGCCGCGATGCTGTCCTTGCCTGCGTCCTGGAAGACGGCAGCCTCGGCGAGGTCATCCGACTACGACCGTGGCGGGACCGAGGCTGTCTGGTCTGCCAACGCGAGGCACTGGTCGAAGAGGGCGCCATCGATCCCGAGCCCTCGCTGGACGCCGACTACGGCACGGGAACAACCCACCGCCCCATGACGGCTGTCGGATCCGATCTTCACCTCGTCGGACAGCTCGCCGCGAAAGTGAGCGTGGCGACCCTGCTGGAGCGGCGTGGCCATCCCGACCAGACGCTCGCCGGGGAACATGGCGTTATCGGCCTCAGGCCCCAGATAGGGCTCGCGCCACCATTCAACGTTGAAGACAGCGCCACTATTCGCTGGTTGCCGGCGAAACCCCCTAGGCCGGGCTGCCCCACATGCGAGCCAGCATGACCCGCGCGGAACCTGAGAAGATTAGACAGGTGCGGCTCGCCGATCTGGCAGCCCGAACAATCGCCCACGAGATCGACACTGCCAGTGATAGCCGAGAGACCGGCGGCATCCTGCTCGGTGACATCAGCACAGACGGCGTCGCCAACGTGCGTCACGCCGGTGACCCTGGCCCCGCCGCGGTGCGCACGCCAACGTTCTTCCTCCGCGATCGCGCTCATGCCCAGCAGTTGGCAGATAGCGCATTTGAGGCGGACGGCAGCATCTGGATTGGCGAATGGCACACCCACCCCACCACCGAACCTGCCCCCAGCAAAACCGACCTCGAAACCTACTGCAACCTACTCGCCGATCCAGAACTCCGATTTACCGTGATCCTGTCCATCATCATCGGGCCTTTGCCGTCACCACACGCACCCGACATCGGCATGATCGCCTGGGCCTGCGCCCCTCGCAGCACCACCGCGGTGCCGATCCAACTCACCGAGCACGTTGACGGACAAGGACGCCTGCCGACATGACCCACCTCACCCCTTCCCCGGGGCTCCCGTCACGCAGCGGTGTACGCCGCAGCGGCCCGGAAGTGCTCGCGGCGATTGGGAAGGCGGCAGACGCCGCCCACCGGTGCGAAACCGGCGGGCTGTTACCCGGCTGGTGGGATGACGGGCGGGTAGTCGTACGCCACGCCGTCGAAGTGCCAGATCCCAAAGCCACGCATACCTCCTGGGTGCGTGTCGAGGGCACCGCGCAGGCCGCGCTTGAAGAGGCCCTCGACCGGCACCCGCACCCCTGGCTCGGCTACGTCGGGGACTGGCACAGCCACCCCACGGCCTGCGGGGCCAGCAGCCAGGACATCACGTCGATCCTACGTGCGTCCACCCAGTACGAGCAGCCGCTGGTACTCCTCATCCACCGAGCCGACGACCTCGTCGAGGCAGTCGTCACCGAGTCTGCGCAGCACGCACTCGTGCACGGAATGCTCTCCGAGACCCTCGAGAAGGAATCGTCATGACCGCACCCCGGCCTGCCGCCGGTCCACCGTCGAGTTCAGGAGTCCGCCGTGGAGGCGACACCTTCCAAGACCTCTTCGTCTGGGGCGCAGCGATGCGTGTGATCGGCCCGGCCAGCCGATTCGCCCAGGTGGAAGTGGAGATCACCGGAGCGGGCAATGTCGACGACGTGGTCTTGCGCAGCCGAACTGCCGGCGGCGACGTGTACGGGCAGGTCAAGTGGGCCACCAACCCCGCGGACCTCGTCGACGAAGCCTTTCTCACGACCCCGCCACGCGCGGGCAAGAGCAAGTCCCTCCTGCAAAAGCTGTACGCCAGCCATGCCGCACTCAAGCAGCACGGCAACGACCACACGATGCAGCTGATCACCAACCGTGCCCTCGACCGCGGCCATCCGTTGCTGGGGCACGTCGACGGCCGTACCGACCTTCTGGTGCCCTACGCCTCCCAAACGTCGGCGACGACCGAGGCCGGCACGACGGTCGACCGCTGGGCGGAGCACGTCGGCGCAACCCGCGCAGAGCTTCTCGACCTGCTCGGCCACCTGCAGTTCATCACCGGCCGGACGATCAGCGCAGAACGAGACCACGTCCGCACGCTGATGCTCGCCGCGGGGCTCGACGGCAGCGAGGAGGCGCTTCAGCAGGGCCTGACGACCGTCGCGGGCTGGGTCGTCGGGGGCACACGGACGGTCAACGAGCAGGACGTCCGCCAGGCCGTCACCGGACTACGACGAGAACCACCTTCTGCCCTGCTGGTCGTCCAAGCCATCGACACTGACCCGCACGCCGACGAAGCGACCGCGGCCGTGCACTGGGTCGGCCTGTACGACGGCGACGATCCACGCGCACGGGTGGTCCCCCACGACCCGGACAGCTGGAACCGCATGGACCGCGAACTGGCTACGGCCGCTGCCGTGATCGAAAGCGAGGGCTGGTCCTCGACCGTGGTCCGCGGCTCCATGCGGCAAGCGACGTTCTTCCGAGTCGGCACCGCTCTGCCCCAGGTTCGTCAGCACACGCTTCACTACGTCCAACGCGGAGAAACCTGGTCGACGAACGCCACCAAAGTCACGCTGGGCGAACCCACCTTGAGACGAACGCGACTCGACCACGGAAAGCATCTGGCGGTCGCTGTCGGCACCACCGTCGATCTGACTGAAGAAGTCGTCACCTGGCTGCGGTCGAACCGAGTTCCGGTCCATCACCTGCTGACGATCACACCAGCCACGGGACCTGACGATGCATCCATCACCGACGCGCGGCATGCCGTGACGTACGCAGAGAAGGTACGCAACCTGGTTCGGGCAGAGCTCGGCGGTCAAGCGGCCGCCGGGGCGGTCCACCTGTTCTTGGCCGGCCCCGGAGGGCTCGCGCTCCTGCTGGGCCATCGCTGGAACCGCACCCGCACCACAGTGGTCTACGAACACCTCGGAGCGGGGCTCGGCTACACACCGGCATTCACTGTTCCGGGATGAGTGCTCGGCCGAGTTCGCCAGACCGCCACCCTACGACGTCCAATGCTCTTGTTCGCCAACGCCCCAGTGCACCCGCCTCTCTTTCCACCCCTGCTCCGCCATGAACGCCTCCTCCTATCGCCGCCGAACTCACACCAAGCCCGATCTTCACCACGCGGAACCAGCACGCCCGCACAGCAGACCCCCACCCGCTGCTGGTCTTTGAATCTGCCCCAGCCATGTACGAGGTTGTAGATGCCCCAGATAAACGACCTGGATCCGATCTTCATCAGCTACCGCCACTCGGACGGAGATCCTCTGGCCGAACGCGCCGCATGGGTGCTTCGCGCCCACGGCGTCCCCGTGTGGCACGACCAGACACACCTACCACCGGGACGCTTCCAGCGGCGACTGCAAGAAGCCCTCGCCTCCGGGCTGTCCGGAGCCGTCCTCCTCGTCACGGACGACATGGCGTACTCGAGCTTCGTCCGGGAGTTGGAACTGCCGGAACTTCTTCGTCTAGAAGCGGACTCCGCCTTCACCTTCGCCATCGGCAACACCATCACCAACTCCGATGGTCGACTGGACTACGGCGCCCCTGACCGTCTGCTCCCCCAAGAAATCGCGACGCTGAGCGACTTCGACCAGTTCCCGGTGCACGACCACGCAGGGCTCGCTCGTCTGGCAAGCGCGATGGCGATCCGGCGCGTCCGCCGCGCGGCCGTCGACGACCGGCTCCATCTGGACATCCAAACCCGGACCTCCGCCCTGGGTACTCCGATGGCACCGCTCGCGCCCCGGACCCGCCCGCCACAGCGCAACACAAGCGTGCCGCCAGCCGAGGCTTGGGAAGACTTCGCACCGTTCCTCGGTGACCTGCCCCGCATCGTGCAGTCGGCCGGCGTTCAGCACCTGCACATCACTGGCGGCGCACACCTGAGCATGGCCTTCGCGCTCGGAGCCGCACTACCGACCACGACCGGGCTGACCGTCACAATCGCCGACCAAGACGGAACCGAGTGGACAGGACCTGAAGCCCAGACTGTTGCACTTGCGCAGAGCGCGATTCCCCTCGACGGTCCTCCCGACGGCCCCGTCGCCGTGTATCTCGATCTCGTACCCGCACCGCCAAACAAAGGTTTCCGCCGCTACGCCGAAAGCCACCCCTACGCCCACGCAGTCGAGATCGCCGTGGCGAAAGACGACCCCATCCCCGCCGAGGCGGCCCCCGCCCTCGTCACCGAACTACGCCGACGCATCGGCGAGGCCGCGGGAAGTCGGCCAGTGCACCTGTTCATGCGCATGCCATTCCCTCTCGCCGTGATGCTGGGTCGCGCCTGCAACACGCTGCGAGTCACCCTCTACGAGTGGGAACGGGAAGCCGAGCCACCGACCTACCTCGAGATGGCCACCGTGTCCGCAGGCCGCAGCGGTGGGCCCGTTGTGTCATGGACGACCGACAGGTTCCCCACACAAGCAAAAGTAGACAGCGCGTAGACGGATCCAAGCGTCGCGGCAGAGCACCAAGGTCGACATTCGACGCCTCCCCCGACGGCTACCCACGGACAAAGGTCGGCCACTTACAGCGCAACATGGGTGATACGGGCGGCAATGCGGCCATTCGGGTGCACATCAGCTCCAAGCTCGTCATCGGTGCCGGGCGACCGCGTTCCGCCCTCGACCTGAACCCACCTCAAGCACCGAGGTGCACGATGATCAGCACCGTTCGCAGAGACACCACGACACGCGCTGTGTCGCCGCGTCGGGCCGGGGCCCGACGCCGCCAGAAAGCCTTCGGAGGTCGTGGGCTGAGGTTCGCGTTCTACGGGCGGATGTCCACCGTCGAGTACCAGGACCGGACGACATCATTAGGGTGGCAGCGCGAGGTCGCCGAGGAGACGACCTGCGAGCACGGCGTGATCGTGGCGGAGTACTTCGACGAAGGATGTTCACGTCGGCTGCCCTGGCGCGAACGGCCCGCCGCGGCGCAGCTGATCGCAGCTGCAGAGCAACCGAACCGTTCGTTCGACGCCGTCGTGATCGGGGAGTACGAGCGAGCGTTCTACGGCGACCAGTTCAACGACGTGCTGACCACGCTCCGGGCGCACGGTATCGAGCTGTGGCTGCCCGAAGCGGACGGTCCGGTGAACCTCAAGGATCCCGTGCACCAGGCATTGATGCTGCTGCTCGGATCCCAGTCACGCCGCAAGGTACTGCGTGCTCGGTACCGCGTGTTGGCGGCGATGCAGATTCAGGCCCGTGTGCAGGGCAGGTTCCTCGGCGGCCGACCACCCTACGGCTACCGCCTGGCCGACGCCGGTCCGCACCCGAACCGAGCCCACGCGAGCTGGGGCCGCCGCCTGCACCGCCTGGAACCCGATCCGGCCACCGCACCGTGGGTGCGGTGGATCTTCCAGCAACGAGCCACCGGGCACAGCGTGGCCAGCATCGCGCGAGAGCTGAACGACCGCGGCATCCCATGCCCATCGAGCGCCGACCGGGACCGCAACCGTCACCGGACGAAGCACGAGTGGATCGTCCGCACGGTGGTCGGGATCCTCGAGAACCCCCGCTACACCGGGCGGCAGGTGTGGAACCGACACGGCACCCGAACAAGCGACCCGGCCCACCAGGGTGCTCCAGTCCGGCCATCGGCGGCACTAGGTTGGGCCGAGTCGAAGAAGGTGACACATCCAGCTCTCGTGGACGAGGCCACCTTTGTGGCGATCCAGGGCATGCGCGCAGTGCGACCCACCCAGGACGGCGGCACCAGGAAATACATCCTGACGGGACTCGTGCAATGTCAGCTGTGCGGCCGCCGGCTGGACTCACACTGGGTCAACGGCCGCCCCGGCTACCGCTGCCGCCACGGCCACACCAGCGCCCGCAACCGCCCACCAGAGCTCGCCAAGAACGTCTACGTCCGCGAAGACCACCTACTCGACGATCTCCGCGTGCGATTCGCCGAGACCGTAGGTGACGTTGGCTCCGCGATCGCCGACTACCTGAGATCGAACCACCTGATGATCATGTGTGGCGGCCCGAGACGGGAAGTCAGGGCATGCGTCGCACAATCCGTACTTGCCGCGCCAGACGAGACCGTCGACAACCAGCTGCTGTTACTCTGACCCGACCGCGACGCGCGGCTCTATGGGGTAATTGAGTGTCCGAGGACCGAGTTGATCTATAACCCCAACTTGAAATTTGCCACGGACCTGCAGCTTGACTGACGCCCAGAAGCCCACGCTCGTCTCACCGGGGTGGCCGTCCGCGGCGAACCCGGTGCCGGCACCCGGCGAACCGCCGGTGGCGTGCGGTACGTGGAACTGGGTATGACCGGGTTCGCTCTCTCGGCCGGTGCACTCCGGCCCACCTCACGAGCCGCAGCTTGCGGCCCGGAACTGGCTTCGCTGGTCTTCGTCGGCGGGGTCACTTACCTGGCCACGCAGTACATCACCGTGGCTTGGAGTTCTGCCCCCTGGGAACAACCCGGCACCGGGATGCTCGTCGCGGGTGCCGCGATCGTGCTCGCCGCCGCCCGCCGCCGGTTCCCGGTGCTCGCGCTTCTCGCTGCCGGGCTGCTGGTGGGGTGGTACCCGGCTGCCGGAGTTGCGCTTGCGGTTACGTCCTACGGCGTGGCTGCCCGAACCCGGTCGGCCCGGTCGCGGGGTACCGCGCTGGCCGTGGTCGCGCTGATCCCCTTCACGATCGGATTGATCGCGTCGCACTTCCAGTGGCAGATCGCGCTCGGCGGGTTCGGGCTCATCGCGGTGCTGTGCGTCGCCGGGCCCACCGTCGTGCAGGTGCTTCTCGCCCAGCGGGAACGGCTGATCGACGTCCTCCGGCAACAGACCCGATTCGCCGCATCGGCGGCCCGGCTCCAGGAGCGGTCCCGCATCGCGCAGGAGATGCACGACCTGCTCGGACACCGCCTCAGCCTCATCTCCCTCTACGCCGGCAGCCTCGAACTCGACGCCGGGCGCCCGGTCGAGGCCACCGAGCCGGCCCGGCTGATCCGGGACACCGTGCAGACCGCGATGGACGAACTGCGCGCGACCCTGGGCATCCTGCGTCAGGGCGAAGCCGGCGCGACCCACCCGATCGACCACACCGGCACCCGCTCCGACGTCAGTCAGCTCGTCCACCAGGCCCAGGCCGGCGGCACCGAGGTCGACCTGGTCTGGCATGGCGGCGACCTGACCGACAGCACGCTGCCGGTCCGGCAAGCGGTGCACCGGATCGTGCGGGAAGGCCTGACCAACCTCCACCGGCACGCGCCCGGCGCGCAAGCCCACGTCATCGTGGACAGCGGACCGGCCCAGGTCCGCGTGCAGATCGTCGACGACGGCCGCGGTAGCACCGGCGCACCAGGCTCCGGCCTCGGGCTGGTCGGCGTCGCCGAACGGGTCCGGTTGCTGGGCGGCACCCTCACCGCTGCTCCCCTACCGAGCCGCGGGTTCCGGCTGGCGGCCGAAGTGCCGCTGGCCATCACCCCACCCGGCGCCGGCCGCGCCGAACCCGAAACCGGCGAGGAACCCGACGACCGCTGGGCCCGCCTCGGCCAAGCGGTGGTGCTGGCCACGGGCCTGGCCGGGGCGGTCGCGATCCTGGTCGTCGTGTTCTCGATGCTCTCCTACGCACCCGGCATGGACGACCGGTTCGACTCGATCGGCATCGGCGTCACCCGCGGCCAGGTCACCGACGCCGTCGGCCCGGACGACTCGCTGGCCCACCGGGCCGCACGCGGCGCGGAACCCCCCGCGCTCCCGGGCGCGGACTGTTCATACACCTTCACCTACACCGGAGACGGCTCCACGATGATCGAACGCTACTGCTTCCGCTCCGACGTCCTGGTCGGCAAGACCCGGTTCCCCCTGCCGGCGGCCTGACGCCGTGGAACCCATCCGCGTCCTGCTCGCCGACGACGAGCACCTGCTCCGCGCCGGGATCCGGCTCATCCTGCGGCACGCCGAAGACATCGAAGTCGTCGCCGAGGCCGGCGACGGCGGCGAAGCCGTCGACATCGCCTGCCACGTGCCACTGGACGTGGCACTCGTCGACATCCGCATGCCCGGCGTCGACGGCCTCACCGCGCTCGATCAGCTGACCCGCCGGGCACCGGCGGTCAAAGTCGTCATGCTCACCACGTTCGGCGAGCCCGGCTACATCACGCGGGCCCTGCGCGCCGGCGCGGCCGGGTTCCTCCTCAAAGACACCGGTCCGCAGGAGCTCATCCAGGCGGTGCGAGCCGCGGCCCGCGGCGGCGCCGTCCTGTCGCCGCGGATCACCAAGGACCTCATCGACCGGTACGTGACCACCGACAACAGCGAGGCGCGCCGGCTCGTGAGCACGCTGACCGACCGAGAGCGGGACATCCTGATCCAGGTCGGACTCGGCCGGTCGAACGCCGAAATCGCCCGGCAGCTCTTCATGGGCGAGGGCACCGTCAAGACCCACGTCAGCCGGATCCTCGGAAAACTGGGCTGCGACAACCGGGTACGCGCAGCAATCATCTCGCACGAGGCAGGCATCCTGCCGGCTACTTGATCCGAGACGGTCGGGGTCTTGACACGAGCCGACCGTCTCGGCAACGCCGGAACCGTGAACTCGTCGGCAGGCCGCCCCGTGGAGCCGGGTGAGAACCCCGATCCCCGAGCACGGAGGTCTGCGAAATGCCTTCCCGGCACCGAAAGCCGAGCCGAGTCAAGCTCTTGGTGGCGGCCGCCGCCATCGTGGCGGCCGCCACGGCCGCCATCGCCATTCCCCATGCGGACGCAGCCATCACCAAGCCCGCGGACAGCGGCGCCGCGGCACGCGCCATGACCGGCACCGCCTGGTCGATCGACGCGGACACCGGGCAAACGGTCGTCACGGCCGACAGCACCGTCCAGGGCGAAAAGTGGGACCTCTTGATGGCCGGCACCCGCGGGCAGCAGTTCCGAGTCGAGCGAACCCCCGGAGTCCTCCGGCTGTTCGCCGGCGGCGGCGACGCCATCTTCACCGGCCGAGCCCGGTGCTCCCTCGGGTTCAACGTGACCACGAGCGACGGGAACCCCGGCATCCTCACCGCGGGCCACTGCGCCACCGCCGGACGGCAATGGTCCCTGACGCAGGGCGGTCAGTCGGTCGCCACCGTCCAGCAGGCGAAGTTCCCGGGCACCGGCGACTTCTCCCTGCTCACGTACAACAACACCGCGACCGAGGCACCCAGCGTCGTCGACGTCGGCGGCGGCCGGACGGTCGCCATCACCAAGGCCGCCGCGGCGAAGGCCGGCCAGCAGGTGTTCCGGATGGGCAGCACCACCGGCCTGCACCAGGGCCGCGTCACCTCGCTGAACGCCACGGTCAACTACCCCGAAGGCCGGGTCACCGGGCTCATCCGAACCACGGTGTGTGCCGAGGGCGGCGACAGCGGCGGACCGCTGTTCACCCGCGACGGCGCCGCCATCGGCATCACCTCCGGCGGCTCTGGCAACTGCCGAACCGGCGGCGTGACGTTCTTCCAGCCGGTGACCACGGCCCTCCTCGCCGTCGGAGCCAGCATCGGCGGATGACTCCGCCACCAACCTGCGCACGGGGATGCGCGGCCCGACCCGTGCGGTGCGGGGGATGTCCAGCACCGCACGGGTCTTCCGCCTCAGCCGAATTCGGGGGCGATCTCGGCGGCGAAGGTACCGATGGAATCGGTTACCACGTTCGGGTCGTCGGTGTTGACCGCGAGGACGAGGTGCTCGACGCCGGATTCTCGCCACTCTCCGACCGTCTCGATGATCTGTTCCGGTGTCCCCCGCAGCCGGAACCGGCTGCCCAGGGACGTGTTGTAGTCGGGATTGCCGCCTTCGCTTCCCGGTATCTCCAGGTCGCACCGAACCGACACCACGAGCGCCCGGCCGTCGCGACCGGCCGCTTCCGCGAGGTCCCGGACGCGGTGGATCGCCCCGCGGATCCCCTCGGTGGGACTGCGGAACAGGTGCCAGCCGTCCCCGAGCGTCGCGGCTCGCCTCATCGCGGCACGGCTGGAGCCGCCGATCCAGAGCGGTGGGTGCGGGCACTGGACGGGTGCCGGGCTGAAATCGAGGCCGGCGAATCGGTGGAAGCGGCCGGCGAAAGCAGGTCGCGGCGTCGTCCACAGCGTTTTGAGCACTCGAAGTGCTTCGTCCGTCCGCGCGCCGCGAGTGTCGTATCCGGCACCCAGCGCGTCGAACTCCTCGCGGATGACTCCCACCCCGACGCCGGCCGTGAGGCGTCCGCCGGAGAGCACGTCGAGGGTGGCGAGTTCCTTGGCGAGCAGGACCGGGTGGTGGTACGGCAGCACGAGCACCGACGTCCCGAGCCGCACCCTCGTCGTGACCGCGGCGACCGCGGCGAGGATCGGCAACGGCGCGTAGTAGGGACGCTCGCCGAGCCGGTCGGCGAGGTATCCCGCGTGGAACACGTGCTCGCTCACCCACACCGACGCGTACCCGAGCCGCTCGCTCAGCCGCGCCACGTCGAGGAGGTCCTCGACGTGGCGCCACCCGTGGTTGCTGGGCAGGTGCACTCCGAATTGCATCGGCGCCCTATGCCGGCTTCCCGGCAGTGTCCGCTTCCGGCTGTTCCGATTCGCCTGACGATGCTGTCTGCTCCTCATCGGACGGAAGCGCCGGCGTGTCTTCTTTCCACTCGAACTGACGGTCGCGGTCCTGCCACAGCCGGCGCACCAGGAAGAGCGGGATGCAGACGAACAGCAGCACCAGCGAGATGAGGGTCTCCTTGAGCCCGCCGCGGCCGGCCAGGTCGGGGTTGGTGATCCCGACCGCGGCGACGACGAGGTCGAAGACGCCCAGCGCGATCGCGACCACGCCCCACTTCCGGGACAGGCGGTACGGGCGCGGCCACTCCGGCCGGTCGCGGCGCAGCAGCACGTACGCCCAGCACGCCAGGCCGCAGCAGATGAAGTACCCGAGGTTGCTCGCCGCGACGATCGCGACCGTGTTCCCGACCAGGAACAGGATGAGCAGGTTGACGACGAGGTCGGCACCCAGCGCCCGGCCCGGCATGCCGTAACTGTTCAAAGTGGACAGTTGCTTCACGGTGAGGTCGCTGCGCGAAATCCCGAGCAGCGCCCGCCCGGCCTGGGCACTCGTGCCGACCAGGGTCACCCACAGCCCGATCGCGACGACCGCGACCACCAGCGAAGAACTGCCCGGCCACAGCAGGTTCATGACGTCGACGGCGTAACCGTTGGGGTTGTCGCCGATGGCCTTCTCCCCCAACGTGCCGGAGACGACGAACGGGACGATGGTGAACACGCCGATCATCAGCATCGCGCACACCCGGATCGCCTTGGGGCAGTCCGTACCTGGGCTGCGGTACTCGGGTGCGAACAGCGACGGTCCTTCGACGGCGTAGGTCGTCCAGCCCGCGAGGTACAGCAGCACCAGCGCGAGTTTCGGGTCGTCGAGCCGCCAGGTCAGGCCGGACAGCGACCACTTGCCCTCGAGGAACGGCAGCAGGACCATGATCGCGACGAAGACGGTGAAGATGATCACGCCCAGCGAGGTGACCCGGGCGGCGGGCCGGATGCCGTAGATGTTGAGCAGGAAGACGCTCACCAGCGCCGCCGCGCCCAGCAGGTGCGGGAGCCCGACGTGGACGCCGAGGACGTCGACGCCCCAGGTCTGCGTCGGGAACCACTGCGCCTGCACGACCTGGCCGAAGATCAGCGCGATGGCCGCCTGCACCAGGGAGTAGCCCAGCCAGTAGCCCCACGACACGATCGGCCCGACGAACACCGTGTATCGGCGGAGTCCCTCGTTGGCGTAGGCGGCGACGCCGCCGGCCATGTTCGGGAACATCGTCGCCATTTCGGCGTAGAGGAACGCCTGCGCGGTCGCGACGAGCATGGAAACCGCCCAGATCGCGATCACGGCCCAGGCGCCGACCAGTCCGATCATGTAACCGACCGTGGTGAAGACGCCCAGAATTGTCGTCAAACCCAGAAAGGCGCCGGACTTCCAGGTCAGAACTCGGGGAAGACGATGGGTAGGGACGGTCATGCGACAACTCCCTGGGGACTGGCGAATTGCTGATGAACGATAATCGAACGGTGAGTGCGCGTTGCGTACACAGCATGCGGCGGGCATCAGGGCATGTCAAGAGTGGTCGACGCACGATTCGAAGGCTTTTGTTAAGGGCAGGAAAACAGAAAAGCCGGTTGGTGTGTCGTGCGCACGACACACCAACCGGCGTTCCGCCGAATATTTTCCGTTCAGGCCGCGGTGAGACGAATTCCTGACCGCAGCAGGCCGTTACAGGACGCGTTCACGCAGCGTCCTCGCCGCGCGCATCGCGCTTTCGATCGCCCCGTCGATGAAACTGCACCAGCCGTGGGCGTAGTCGGCGCCCGCGAAGGTGACGCGGCCGGGCATCGTGGCGAGCGCCTGGACCCCTTCGAGCTGGTTGGGCCGCAGCATCGCCCAGGTCTGCCGGGCGTACGGGTCCCCGACCCAGTCGTGGCTGGCGAAGTCGGTGACCTCGATCCCGGGCACCAGCCTGCCCACGTAGTTATTGACCGTTTCAAGGTCGGTGACCGGATACTTCCGGGCGTCGGTGCCGAAGGAGAACGCGGTGAACTCGCCGCCGTCGCCGAACGCGTGCTCCCACTGGATGAGCGCCAGGGGCTCGTCGCTCGGGGCCATCGCGATGAACGGCCGGTCGGTTCCCCGCGCCCGCACCCACAGCTTGAACCCTTGCGAACTCTGCCCGTCCGCGACCACCTGCCCGGCCGGACGGGGCAGGCCGGAGGTGAACTCGATGCGGCCGAGCACGCCGATCGGGGCGGTCACCACGCAGGCGCGGGCCGCGATCTCGCGTCCGTCGGCGGTCGTCACCACCACGCCGTCGGGCCGCTCGTCGATGCGTGCCACGTGGACACCGAGTTCGACGTCGCCGGAGACGTCCGCCCTGATCGCGTTCGCCAGGGACACCGTGCCGTCGCGGAACCGCCAGTGGGAGCAGATGTCGAGCAGCAGCTGCCAGTCGCCGTTGCTCACCGCACCCCACCGCAACGCCTGCGTGAGCGCCCCGGTGGCGGCCGGCGCGTTGAAGTTCTGGCTCCACATCGCATCGCAGAGGGCGAGGGCTTCCTCGTCCAGGTCGAGCTCGGCGAGCCGGTCGGTGACGGACAGCCGGTCGAGGTCCTGCCAGCCGTCGCCGGAGGTCGGCTCGTACGGGCGTTTGAACACCTCCATGCAGTCCTCGATGGACCGGCGCATGCCGTCGTTCATCCGCTCGAGCAGCTCGGCCGCGCTGCCGCTGCGCCGGGTGCCGCCCACCAGCCAGTGCGCGGTGTCCGGCCACGGCGTTTCGGCGATCGGCAGCTTGTACCGGGTCACCTCCGACCACACGTGGCCCTGCATCCAGTGGATCCACCCGCCGCCCATCTCGAGGGGCTCGCCCATCCGGGTGTCGGTCCACGTGCGGCCGCCGATCCGGTCGCGACCCTCGAGCACGGCCACCCGTGCGCCCATCCACCCGAGTTCCCGGGCGACGGTCAGCCCGGCGAACCCGGCCCCGACGACTACGACGTCGACGTCGTGGTTCACGGCCCGGTCACCTCGTCCGGCATGCTCGAAGCCTCGACCTGGACGTCCTCCAGCAGTTCGGCCATCGCGAGGAACTCCGGGATGTCGCCCGCACCCGCGTTGGCGCGCTCGGCGGCCGCGGCGCTGCGGTAGATCCAGACGTCGGTCCACGTGCCGTCGGCGTGCTCGGCCAGCACCGGCGCGCCGACGAGGTCCGGATGGGCTCGGCGCACGGCCGCGATGGCTTCGGGCCGGCGCGCGAGGAAGGCCGGTTGCTGTCCTTCCTTCACGCGGAACTTGACGAACTCGACACAATTCGGCATCCGGGACTCCTTCGGGTTCGGTGGATTATGGACGGTCGCCCTCAGGGCTGCACCTGTGCGGACGGTTCGAGTGCTTCGGCGTTCACCACTTCCTGCCAGGCGTCGAAGCCGTGCTGGAAGGCGACGACACCCGCCTCCGGGAGGGCGATCTCGATCGCCTCCAGGATCTCCTGCGGCTCGACGCCCAGCCCGAGGGCGACCCGGATGTGGCTCTGGATGTGCGCCTTGTCCGCCCGCAGGACCGTCAGGCTCAGGACGAACAGGAGCTCCTTCGTCCGGCGGTCCAGCCGGCGCTGCGCGAGGTAGGCCGCGTGGACGAGACCGTCGGCGGCCTGCAGCACCGGGAAGTCGTTGGCCGCCATGACTTTGTGGTACTCGAGCACATAGCCGCGCTTCGCGACCATTTCGTCGAGGTAGCGCTGGGCCGGGCTGGTCATGAGCTGCCTTCCGGGGGTGCGGCCGGGACGAGGATGCGGTTGCTCTGGGCGACGAGGAGGGCGCGGACCTCGCCGCGGAAGGCGGCGAACGCGGGGTCTTCGGCGAGCCGGGCCCGCCGGATCGCCCGGTCGGCGTGATCGGTGAAACCCCAGAGGTAGACCAGGGTGTTCAGGGCGCCGACTTCGACGGTGTGGACGCCGAGCGGGTCACCGAGGTGCGCGACCTGCGGGCCGCGGCCGAGCCGGTACCACGCGTCGAGGTACCGGCCGGCTCCGCCGGGCACGAACAGGTAGTTGCGCTCTTCGACGATCACTTTCGGCTCCCGGCGGTCCGGGCCAGCAGGAGCCGCTCGGGCTCGTCCGGATCGGTGTGTCCGATGTGGACGAGCCCGCCGTGCCAGCGGTGGTCGGTCATCCCAGGGTTGTGCGTCGTCGACCCGTCCGGCCAGAAGATCTGCGGGCTGCCCTGGATCGGGAGACCGCCGCTCGCCTGGAAGTCCTCGGCGACGTCCGCGCGCGGGTTCGTGCGCAGCCAGGCCTCCACGACCGCCGCCGGGACCACGTCGGCATTGAGCCCGCTCGCGATCACCAGCACCTCGACCAGCCCGGCCCGGATGCTGACGTCGACGCCGTCGCGGAAGAACGCCAGCCGCAGCGCGAAGTCGACGTCTTCGGCCGCGCGGACACCGTAGAGCCGCCGGACGACGGCGACGAGCTCGAACGCGGGCAGGAAGGTGGAGGGCCAAGACTCGCCGGTGTAGGCGGCGAACAGCTCCGGTTCGTGGCCGGCCAGCACCGCGGTCTCCGTGGTGACGATGTCCCGCGGCGTGCCCCGGCGGTTGACCCATTCCAGCGGCCACGCGCGGGGTGCGAACACCACGTCGAGCCCGTGGGTGTCGCGGGCCCGGCGCAGGCGGTGGACGGCGACGTACGCCCACGGGCAGTGGATGTCCGACCAGACGTCGACTTCGACTGTCACGGCGTCACGCCGGCGCGCCCGACCGCACGGCGGTCAGGACCTCGGCGAAGCGAGCGAGCCGCCCGCCCTGGTAACGAGCACACTCCAGGGTGTCGTCATCGGGCATGGCGGAGGGGAATCCGGCCGGCCACGACGTGCCGTAGGGGTTTCCGCCCGCCGCGTAGACGATGTCGTCGGTGTAGCCGAGCGGGAGGATGACGCAGCCCCAGTGGTAGAAGACGTTGTGGAGCGACAGGATCGTGGCTTCCTGGCCGCCGTGCCGCTCCGCCGAGGAGACGAACGTGGTGACCGGCTTGTCGGCGAGCTTTCCCTCCTGCCACAGGCTGCTCGCGGTGTCGATGAACTGCTTCAGCTGCGCGGCCGGGGCCCCGTACCGGGTGGGCGTGCCGAACGCGTAGCCGTCGGCCCACTCCAGGTCGTCCAGTGTGGCCACCTCGACCTCGTCGTCGGTCTCCGCCTTGTGCTGCGCCCACGCGGGGTTCGACGCGATCGCCTCGGGCGGGGCGAGTTCGGCGACCCGGCGCAGCCGGACCTCGGCGCCGGCCGCCTCCGCCCCGTCCTGGACGGCCTTGGCCAGCCGGTACACGGAGCCCGTGGCGCTGTAGTAGGTGACGAGAATGCGGGTGCCCATGCGGCACTCCTTTCCTTTTGGCAGAAAGTCAGAGGACGACGGTGATCGTCTTCAGTTCGGTGTTCGCCTCGAGGCCGGCCCAGCCCAGCTCGCGGCCCTGTCCGCTGAGCTTCGAGCCGCCCCACGGCAACCGGGCGTCGAGCGGCGACCAGCCGTTGACCGCGACGGCCCCGGCCCGGACCCGCGCCGCCACGGTGTGGGCGCGGCTCAGGTCAGTGGTCCACAGGGTCGCGGCGAGGGCGTAGCTGCTGTCGTTGGCGATCGACACGGCCTGTTCGTCGCCGTCGAACGCGATGATCGTGCCCACGGGCCCGAAGATCTCCTCGCGGGCGATGGTCATCCCGGGGGACGCGTCGGCGAACAGGGTCGGCTCCACGAAGTAACCGCGACGATCGGGTTGCCCGCCCCCGGTGACCAGCCTCGCGCCTTCGTCGCGGCCGACCTGGATATACCTCAGGACGCGCTCGCGCTGCTTGGCGTTGATCAGCGCGCCCATCGTGGTGCCGTCGTCGAACGGATCACCGAGCACCACCTTGGCGGCGTGCACGGCGAGGCGGTCCACGAACTCGTCGTGGACGGACCGCGCGACCAGGATCCGGCTGCCGGCCGCGCAGACCTCGCCCTGGTTGGCGAAGATCCCGAGCGCGACCCCGGCCGCGGCCGCCTCCAGGTCGGCGTCGGCGAAGACGATCTGCGGGCTCTTCCCGCCCAGCTCCAACGTCGTGGGCCGGAAGGTCTTGGCGGCGGCGGCCGCGACGATCCGGCCGGTTTCGGGGCTCCCGGTGAAGGAGATCTTGTCGACCCCAGGGTGGTCGACGAGCGCGTGGCCGGTGGTGGCGCCGCGGCCGGGGACGACGTTGAACACCCCGGCCGGAAAGCCCGCTTCCTCGGCCAGTCGCGCCAGGAGGAGGGACGTCAGCGGCGCGTCCTCCGGCGGCTTCAGGACCACGGTGCACCCGGCGGCCAGCGCCGGCGCGATCTTCCAGGAGCCGATCATCGTCGGCGAGTTCCATGGTGTGATCGCCGCGACGACGCCGATGGGCTGTCGGACGGTGTAGCTGAGCGTGGGCCGGCCCTGGTAGCCGGGTGTGGGGATCGACTGGCCGGTCAGCTTGTCCGCCCAGCCGGCGTAGTACCGGAAGGTGGCCACCGCCTGCGGGAGGTCGATCACCCGGCCCTCGATACCCGGCTTGCCCACGTCGAGGGATTCAAGATCGGCGAAGTCCTCGGCGCGGTCCTCGATCAGCTGCGCGAAGTCGAGCAACAGCCGGCCACGCGTGGCGCCGTCCATGCGGGCCCAGTCTCCGTCGTCGAGCGCGGCGCGCGCGGAGGTGACGGCCTCGTCCACGGTCTCGGCGTCCGCCTCGGCCACCGTGACCAGCGGCCGCTCGGTCACCGGATCGACGACGTCGAAAGTGTGCTGTGTGCGCTCCTGCCAGTGACCGGCCACGAAGGGGGTGGCGGGGAGGCTGCGGGCGAGGTCTTCGACAGCGGAACGTCGGGACATGTTCGATTACCGTCCTTACTGCTCGATAGTCGTACTATACGAACCAGGTCGGCACCGGTCAATCACACGGACCGCCGGCCCGCTGTGCTAAACCATCACCAGCACCCGGCCGCCCACGGAGGAACCCTGACGATGAACTCGCCGAGCGGGGAGACCTCCCAGACCCTCGACCGGGGGCTGACCGTGCTGAGCCTGCTGGCCGGCCGCAGCGACGGACTGACCGCGGCCGAGCTGGCCGAAGAACTGTCCACGGCCCGGGCGGTCGTCTACCGGTTGCTGCGCACGCTCGAAGCCCACCGCCTCGTCGGCCGCATCGACACCCGCTACGTGCTCGGGATCGGCATCGCCGAACTCGCCAGCAAGCTGCGGCCCCGGCTGCAGGCCACGGTGCTGCCGATCCTGCGCCGGCTCTGCGAGGACACCGGCAGCACCGCCCTGTTGAGCATCGCCGACGGCGACCAGGCGCTGATCCTGCTCACCGAGGAGCCCACCCGCGGCCTGTTCCACCTCGCCCTGCGACAAGGAGCCCGCCACCCCCTCGACGTCGGCGCCGACGGCGTCGCCATCCTGGCCGGCCGCCCGGCGAACGCGGAGGACGGCGCCGAGGTCGAACTCGCGCGCAGCCGCGGGTACGCGCTCACGACCGGCGCACTCCAAAGCGGAGCGGTCGGCATCGCGGCCCCGATCAAGACGTCCGACTGGGCGACGGCCAGCATCGGCGTCGTGCAGCTCGGCGTCGACGTTTCGGACCCGCGGATCCCCGAGCTGGTCACCTCGGCGGCCGCCGAGGCGGCGCAGCGCCTGTCCGGCGAATTCACCACGGAGACCGCCGCCCAGTCCTAGTCACCCCAAGCCTCGTGAGTGTTTAGGCGGGTTCTAACCCGCCTAAACACTCACGAGGCTTTGTCGTGCCGCCCTCTCGGTCCCCGCAATCTCCCCCGGCGACGGGGCTTCCCCATCGCCGCGCCGACGGCTACCCTTGCCGATATCCGTACAGCTTGTTCGATAATAGAACGGGAGTAGTCGTGGCAGACGACGTCACCGGAGCCGAAGCGCTCATCCGTGCCGCGACGCACTCCGGCGCGGAAGTGTGCTTCGCGAACCCGGGCACGACCGAAATGCCGCTGGTCGCCGCCCTGGACCGGGTGCCAGGTGTGCGTGCCGTGCTCGGGCTGCAGGAAAACGTCTGCACCGGGGCCGCCGACGGGTACGCCCGCATCACCGGAAAAACCGCGCTGACGCTGCTGCACCTGGGCCCCGGCCTGGCGAACGGCCTCGCGAACCTGCACAACGCGCGCCGGGCGAACACGCCGGTCGTCAACATCGTCGGCGACCACACGAGCTGGCACCTGCCCTACGACGCCCCGCTGACCTCGGACATCGCCGCACTGGCCGCGACGGTGGGGACGGTCCACACCGTGACCGACCGCGCGAGCGTCGGCGAGGCGACCCGGACGGCGATCGACGACGCCCACCGGCTGCTGGGTGTCTCGACGGTGATCGTGCCCGCCGATCACCAGCAGCAGAAGCTGCCGGAAGAGCCCGCGAAGCCCGCGTCAGCACCGTCACGCGCCTCCGTCGGCAGGGACACTGTCAAGAACGTCGCAGCGCGATTGAGGGCCGCCGGCTCACGTGCCGTGCTGCTGCTGGGCGGGAACGCCTTGGGCCGCGAAGGGCAAGAGGCAGCCGGCCGCATCGCCGCGAAGACCGGACTTTCGCTGTACAGCGAGACGTTCCCGGCCCGCGCGGAACGCGGTGGCGGCCTGCCGGCCATCGACCGGCTCCCCTATTTCCCGGAAACCGCCGCGGCGGTGTTGCGGGCGGCCCCGGCCGTGATCGTCGCCGGAGCCGAGGACCCCATCGCGTACTTCGGTTACGAAGGCGTCCCGAGCGTGCTGACCGCGCCGGGCACGCTGGTCCGGCTGGCGCGGCCGCACGAGGACGCCGAAGAGGCGTTGCTCGAGCTCGCCGACCTGCTCGGCGCCGACGCCCCGGCCCCGCCGGCTGCCGCCTTCGAGCCACCCGGCCCGGACGAACCGTTGTCCGGCCGCACCATCGGCCAGGTCCTGGCGAGCTGCCTGCCCGAGGACGCCATCGTGTCCGTCGAGGGCGGGACGAGCGGCTATCCCTTCTACACCGCGTCGGCTTCGGCCCCCGCCCACACCGTGCTGACCAACACCGGCGGTGCCATCGGGCAGGGCCTGCCCTGCGCGCTGGGCGCGGCCATCGCCGCCCCCGACCGGCCGGTCGTCGCTCTGCAGTCCGACGGCAGCGGCCTGTACACCGCGCAGGCACTGTGGACGATGAGCCGGGAGCGGGTGAACGTCGTCGTGCTGGTCGCCGCCAACCACACCTACCAGGTGCTGCGCACCGAACTCGGCCGGCACGGCAACGACGACTTCGGGGCGCAGGCCGCGGCCTTGACCAGCCTGGCCGACCCCCGCGTGGACTGGGTCACGCTGGCGACCGCGTTCGGCGTACCGGCCGTCCGCGCCACCCGCGTCGGCGACCTGCGACAGACCTTCACCGACGCCGTCGCCTCCGGCGGCCCGCACCTGATCGAAATAGCGCTATGACCACAGTGGACACTCCCCCGGCAGTCACTTCGTTCCTGGCCCGCGAACACGGCCTGTTCATCGGCGGCCGATGGCGGCCGGGTGAAACCGGGCAACGGCTGGTTTCCACCGACCCCGCCACCGGCAAACCCCTCGCCACGCTGGCCCGCGGCGGACCGGGCGACGTCGATGCTGCTGTCGCGGCGGCCCGCGCCGCGCTGGCCGATCCCGCCTGGCGTGACCTCACCCCGCTCCAGCGCGGCGAGCTGCTGCACCGGCTGGCCGACCTCGTCGAGGCGCACGCCGACGAACTGGCGCTCATCGAGTCGTTGGACAACGGGAAGCCGGTGTCGGTCGCCCGCGCGGTCGACGTCACCACCACGGCCAAGCTCTTCCGCTACTTCTCCGGCTGGCCCAGCAAATTCGAGGGCTCGACCATCCCGCTGTCGCCGCGGGGTGGGCGGCGGATCCTGAACTACACCGTGCACGAGCCGATCGGTGTCGTGGGGGCGATCGTGCCGTGGAACTTCCCGATGTCGATGGCGTCCTGGAAGCTGGCGCCGGCCTTGGCGATGGGCAACGCGGTCGTGCTCAAGCCGGCCGAAGAGACGTCGCTGTCCACGCTGCGGCTCGCCGAGCTGTTCGCGGAAGCCGGGTTCCCGCCCGGCGTGGTGAACGTCGTGACCGGAGAAGGCGGTGTCGTCGGTGCGGCGATCGCCGCGCACCCCGGGGTCGACAAGGTCGCGTTCACCGGCTCGACCGAAGTCGGGCGCCTGGTCACGATCGCGGCCACCGGGAACATGAAGAAGGTTTCCCTCGAACTGGGCGGCAAGTCCCCGCACATCGTCCTCCCGGACGCGGATCCGAAGGCGGTCGCCTCCGCAGCAGCCTACGCGATCTTCTTCAACCAGGGCCAGACCTGTACCGCGGGTTCCCGCCTGTACGTGCATTCCGCCATCTACGACGACGTGATGTCGGCGCTCGTCGATGAGGCGAACCGGATCGTCGTCGGCCCGGGGCAGGACCCGGCCAGCCAGATGGGCCCACTGGTCTCGGCCCGGCAGCTGGACACCGTCCAGTCCTATGTGGAGTCCGGAGTGGACGAAGGCGCCACTCTCGAAACCGGCGGATCGCGCCCGGCGGGCCTCGGCGACGCCTACGCCGGCGGGTACTTCCTCGAGCCGACCGTGCTGACCGAGACCACGCACGCGATGCGCGTGGTCCAGGAAGAGATCTTCGGTCCGGTCCTGGTCGCCATGCGCTGGACCGACGTCGACGACCTGATCGGCAAGGCCAACGACACGCCCTACGGCCTGGCCGCCGGCCTGTGGACGAACGACCTGACCCAAGCCCACCGCATCGCCGCCGCGATCAAGGCGGGCACCGTGTGGATCAACTGCTACAACCTCACCGACCCGGCCTCGCCGTTCGGTGGCTACAAGCAATCCGGCTGGGGCCGGGAAATGGGCCGCGGTGTGCTCGAGCAGTACACCGAAACCAAGAGCGTCTGGGTGAACCTCTCATGAGCACAACAGAACTGGACGGCCAGGTCGCCGTCGTGACCGGCGGCGGCCTCGGCATCGGAAAGGCCGTCACCCGCGCGCTGGTGCGGCGGGGCGCGACGGTCGTCATCGCCGCGCGCCGCCTGCCCGTCCTCCAGGCGGCCGCGGACGAGATCATGGCCGACCTCGGCGGCAAGGTCGTGGCCGTCGCCGCCGACACCACCGACACGGAGTCGGTGCTGGCGCTCGCCGAAAGGGCCGCGGAGGTCGGCCGGGTCTCGATCCTCGTCAACGGCGCCGCCGCACCCGCCGGCCTCGTCCGCGACGACGTCGCCAGTGCCGATCCCGAAGCGCTGCTCGCCGACCTGAACACCAAGGTGGTGGGCTACTTCCGGTGCGTCAAAGCGGTTGTGCCGCTCATGCGCGCGCACGGCTACGGCCGGATCGTGAACATCGGCGGGCTGACCGGCCGGTCGAGCCACGCCCTCTCCGGAATGCGGAACCTCGCGATCGTGCACATGACCAAGGTGCTGTCCGACCAGCTCGGCCCGGACGGCATCACGATCAACACGCTGCACCCCGGCGTTGTGGAAACCGAGCACATCCACGAGCTGTACGCCCGCAACGCCGCCGCGCAGGGCATCACCGCCGCCCAGGTCGAACAGAACTTCGTCGACCGCACCCCGATCCGGCGCGTGCTCACCGCCGACGAGGTCGCCGACGCCGTCTGCTTCTTCGCCTCGCCCGCCACCGGCGGGATCACCGGCGAATCGCTCGGCATCGACGGCGGCCTCACCCGGGGCATCTTCCTCTGACCACCACCCGAAAGGAGAGCATCGATGCAGGGAACCATTCTGGTCGCCACCGCGGGCCAAGGTGTGTTGCGCAGCAACGACGACGGCACGACCTGGAACCGCATCCCCCTCGACCAGGGACTCGAGTTCGACTCCGTGGTGCGTGCGCTGGCCGTCCACCCCGAACGACCCGAAGTGGTCTTCGCCTGCGCCGAGGTCGGGCTCGGCCGCAGCGACGACGGCGGCACCCGCTGGACCCGGGTCGACTCGCCGTTCAACGACACGCAGGTGTGGTCGATCGCCATCGACCCGCACGACCCCGACAGCATGCTGGTCGGCACCGGCGCACCGTCCCGCGCGGCCATGTACCGCACCACCGACGGCGGCGGCACCTGGGACCGACTCTCCCCCGAACTGCCCGAACGCTGCGCCGGGGTCAGCAAGCCGCGGATCCTCACCGCCGTCTTCGACCACGTCGACGGCAAGTCCGCCTGGTTCGGCGTCGAAGAGGGCGGGCTCTGGCTCACCCGCGACCGTGGTGACTCCTGGGACCGCGTGGACAGCCCCGACGGTGTCGCGCCGTCGGACATCCACTGCGTCGTCGTGCTGGACGGCCCGCCCAAGACGATCCTCTGCCTCGTCGTCAACGCCATCTTCGTGAGCCAGGATGACGGCGCGACCTGGACCCGCACCGGCACGAAGTCGACGTGGGGGATCTACTACACCCGTCTGGTCGCCCGAATCCCGGGGAGCAACTCGGTGCTGCTCGGCATCGGCGACGGCACACCGGGCACCAAGACCCGGGTCTTCCGCTCCGACGACCTCGCCCACACCTGGCAGGAGTCCGCCTTCGACACCCCGGCCAACTCGACGGTCTGGGCGTTCGGCACCCACGCGGGCAACCCGGACCTTGTCTTCGCCGGCACCAAGTACGGCCATCTGTTCCGCTCCACCGACGGCGGCCGCACCTTCGCCAAGGAATGGCGGGAATTCCCCGAGATCACCGACGTGGCTTGGACTCCGGCCGTCGCCGCCGACGCCCCTGCCGCCACCCACTAAGGAGAATCCCATGGTCAAACCCGTGGTCGTCCGCACTCACCTGTCCCTGTTCGTGCGCGACCCCGAGGCGTCGGCGGCCTGGTACACCGACGTGCTCGGCCTGGAAGTCACCGCCCGCGGCCCCCAGTGGGTCTTCCTCTCCTTCGGCCGCAAGCACCACGACCTCGCGCTCATCCGCGCCGAGGAGGGCGCGCAGCAGGGTGGCCTGGGCCTGCAGCACTACGGCCTGGAGATCGAGGGCGACGTCGACGATCTGCGCCGGTTGTACGGGATGCTGCTCGCCAAGGACGTCAAGGTGGTCAAGACGACCGACCACAAGGTCGGGATCGGCCTCTACTTCGAGGACCCCGACGGCAACCGGTTCGAGCTCTTCGCCGAAACCGTCACCGACGACGAAGAAGGCCGGCGCATCCTCGGCGAGCACAACGCGCCGAGCGAGCCGGTCGAACTCGAACCCCTCTATCCGTAACCAGGAGATTCCCTCATGCCAGTCGCGAACTTCGGGCCCTACCACGTCCGGAAGTGGTTCACCCACGTCGAGGACGTGCTCGCCAACGAAACCGGGCAGGCCGCCGACGGCTCGGCGGTGCGCCGCATCGTCGTCGCTGCGGCCATTCACAACCCCTACGCCGGACGCTTCAGCGAGGACCTGAGCGACATCATCGCCAAATCGGACGAACTGGGGCGCGAAGTCGGCCGCCGCGCCGTCGAAGCCGCCGGCGACGAGCCGATCCAGAGCTACGGCAAGGCGTGCGTCGTCGGGACACTCGGCGAATACGAGCACGGCAACGCGTTCCTGACCCAGGTCTTCGCCGACCCGGTGCGCGAGGCGGTGGGCGGCGGGAAGTCGTGGGTGCCCTCGACCGGCAAGGTCGGCGCGGCCGGAGCCGTCATCGACATTCCCCTGGCCCACAAGGACGCGCTGTACGTGCGCTCGAACTACGACACGATCTCGATCGGCTTCGGCGACGCGCCCCGGCCGGACGAAGTCGTCATCGCCTTCGCGTTCGCCTCCCGCGGCCGGCTGCACGCCCGCCTGGGCGGCCTCACCGCCGCCGAGGTCCGCGGCGAAGACGGGCTGCGCTAGCCCGATGACCGAGCCGACCAGTCACCAGATCGTCCTCAATGGACTGAAGAGCCGTTACCTGCGCTGGGGCGACGACCGGAACCCGGCGATCCTCCTGCTCCACGGCCTGCGCAGTTACGCCCACACGTGGGACACGGTCGCCCGCACGCTGAGCAGCACGCACGCGGTGATCGCCCCGGACTTCCGCGGGCGCGGCGAGAGCGCGTGGGATCCCGAGCGCGACTACTTCACCAACGCCTACGTCGGCGACCTGGAAAAGCTCGTCGCGTCGCTCGGGCTCACGCGTTTCGGCATCATCGGCCACTCGATGGGCGGCACGGTGGGATACGCCTATGCCGCGCGGCACCCGGAGCAGGTCACCGCCCTGGTCGTCGAGGACATCGGGCCGGGTTCGTCGACGGACACCGCGGGCGCGGACCGGATCCTGCGCGAGTTGCGAGACACCCCGCTCGGCTTCGATTCGCTCGCGGCCGTGCGGGCCTACTGGCGCGACACCCGCCCGGGCATCACCGAAGAGGCGCTCCGGTCACGGATCGAGCACACCGTCCGCCCCGCCGGCGACGGCCGGTGGGAATGGAAGCTCGACATGCAGGGCATCGCCGCCGCCCGGCGCAGCGGCGACCCCGCCGGGCCGGTCGACCTGTGGGCCTGCGTGGAAGCGCTGCGCTGCCCGACCCTCGTCGTCCGCGGCGCCCGCTCGGACTTCCTGCCGGTTTCCGTCTGCCGGGAAATGGCCGACCGGCAGCGGCTGCTGCACTGGCAGGAGATCCCCGAGGCCGGGCACTACGCACACGACGACAACCCGGCCGAGTTCATCCGGCTGGTGACCGGCTTTCTCGCGGAAGTCTCGCCGTGACCGAGCACGTCCAGGTGGCGATCGTGGGCGCCGGGCCGGTCGGGGCGACCGCAGCCAACTTGCTCGGCACCTACGGCGTCACCACGCTGATCATCGACCGCGAACCCGACGTGGTGGCGTACCCGCGCGCGATCGGAGTCGACGACGAAACCCTGCGCACCTTCCAGACCGTCGGCCTCGCCGACGAGGTGCTGCGCAGCGCCATCCAGAACGTGCCGTTGAAGTTCTTCGACGCCTCCGGGCGCTGCCTGGCCGACATCCGTCCTACGGCCCAGGACTACGGCTGGTACAAACGGAACATCTTCCTGCAACCCGAAGCCGAGGCCGTCCTGCGGCGCGGCCTGCGACGGTTTCCCCACGTCCAGGTGCTGCTCGGCACCGAGCTGCGGGAGATCCGGCAGGACACCGGCGGCGTGACGCTCTCCCTGGCCGGCTCCCGTGAAGTCCGCGCCGACTACGTGATCGCGGCCGACGGCGGCCGAAGCACCGTGCGCGGCCTGCTCGGCATCCTCCTCAAAGGCGCGACCCACCCGCGGAAGTGGGTGGTCATCGACTGCGCCAACGATCCCCTGGACGCCCCCTACACCGCGCTGCACTGCGACCCGCGCCGCCCGTACGTCTGCGCCCACCTCCCGGACGACCGCCGCCGCTGGGAGTTCATGCTCTTCCCGGGCGAGGACGCCGACGAGATGCTCGCCCCGGACCGCGTCCGCGACCTCCTCCGGCAGCACGTCGCCGACCCGGACGTCATCGACGTCATCCGAGCCCGGGTCTACACCCACCACTCCCGCATCGCCGCTCGCTTCACGGACGGCCGGATCGCGCTGGCCGGGGACGCCGCGCACCTGATGCCGCCGTGGGCCGGGCAGGGCATGAACACCGGCATCCGCGACGTCACCAACCTCTGCTGGAAGCTCGCGGCGATCGTCCGCGACCAGGCGGATCCCGCGCTGCTCGGCACCTACGACCGGGAGCGCCGGCCCCACGCCCGCGCGATGATCGAGCTGTCCACCACGCTCGGCCGCATCCTCAGCCCGACGCGGCGATCCCTGGCCCACGCCCGCAACTGCTTCCTCCGCGCGGCTTCCCTCGCTCCGGCGGTCAAACGGTGGGTGCTCGAGATGCGCTTCAAGCCGATTCCCCACCACCAGGACGGGTTCGTGGCCGGTCCGGACGTCCCGGGCGTGGGCCGCATGTTCATCCAGCCACGGGTCGAGACGGCCACGGGTACCCACCCCCGCCTGGACGACGTGCTCGGGCTGTGGTTCGCCGTGATCGGATTCAAATGCGACCCGCTGACCGGGCTCGGCGACGCCGAGCTCGCCGCGTTGAAGGTCTTCAGCCCGCGGATCGTCAAGGTCGTCGAATCCCGGGCCGGCGAGCGCCACCACAAGCAGCACTGCGTCGACCCGGGCACCATCGTCGTCGAAGACGTGCACAACGAGCTTCGCCCGTGGTTCCGCTCCCGGGGCCGTGACATCGTGCTGGTCCGCCCTGACCGCTATGTCGCGGCGTTGACCACCGCGGACGCCCTCGGCTCGGCGATCACGAACCTGGCCGCGCAGCTCGACGGCGCGCAACGGTGAGCCGGACGATCTCGATGACATAGGGGATCGTCGATGTAGTGGATCCGGTGGTTTGCCGCCCGGCCAAGGCCGTCAGCTGGGGTGATCCTCCGGATGAACATGCTGACCGACCTCGGGCCGACGGGCAACTTCCTCGTGCTCAGCCCGCTGCTCGCCGGCTGCGGCCGTGCGCTGTGGCTGCGCGGCGCCCACCGCCACCTGGCCGAAGAGGCCGGCCCCGCTCCGGAGGAAAACCGTCGATGACCCACCAACCCTTGCCTCCGCTGCCCGGCCCGTCGGTCACCGACCCCGGTCTCCGTCCGCGCTACGCCTGGTCGATTCCCGGCTTCGCCGTGGAGCGCCCGTCCGGAACCGGTGCACCGGAGATCTGGTGCTACACCGGCAAGTTCACACCGACGCTCTGGTCACCATCGCCGCCACGCGCCCCTTCCGGTGAAGCAGCCGCCCTCAGGGACGCTGATGAGCACCATGCATCACGGCGTCCCCAATCGGCATTGGACCGCCCCGGAGCCGGTCACCGATAGTGCTGGGCATGGGCGCAGACGCCGTGACGGAGGTTCGCCGATGACCAGCTCCCCACCACCCGGAACCGCCGAGCCGGCCTGTGCCGCCTCGCCGTTGACGATCAGCGAGCAAGGCGCGTTCTGGGTCGGTGCCGGGCGCAAGCCGACCGAGGCCGGGACCGCCGCCGAGGCCGCGATGTACGTCCAGTACCAGATCCCGGCCGATCTCCGGTATCCGCTGCCCGTGGTGATGGTCCACGGGGGCGGCGGCCAGGGCACGGACTACCTGTCGACGCCGGACGGGCGCCCCGGCTGGGCCACCCGGTTCCTCCAGGCCGGTTACGCCGTGTACGTGGTCGACCGTCCAGGTCACGGACGCTCCCCGTACCACCCCGATGTCCTCGGGCCCATGCAGGGCGGGGCGCCGACGTACGAGTTCATCCGCTGGCTGTTTTGCGACGGGGCGGGGCGACCCGGTAGCCAGTGGCCCGGCAGCGGCGAGATCGGCGACGACTCCGCGCTGGACCAGTTGATGGCGAGCCAGGGACCCGCATTGCCCACGTTCACCGAGAACGAGGAGCAGATGCGGCGCTGCGGGGCCGAGTTGCTCGACCGCATCGGGCCGGCTGTGCTCATCACCCATTCGATGGGCGGCCCCTTCGGGTGGCTCATCGCCGACACCCGGCCCGGGCTGGTCAAGGCGATCATCGCAGTGGAGCCCATCGGGCCGCCGTTCACCGAGCTGCCCGGCTTCGGCCGGCTGGACTGGGGCCTCACCGCGGCCCCGATCACCTACGAGCCGCCGGTCCGGGATCCGCAAGAGCTGCGCACCAGGCTCCGGGCAGCCGGAGCCGACGGGTTGCAGGACTGCCTCGTGCAGGACGAACCCGTCCGGTCCCTGCCCAACTTGAAGGGCTTCCCGATCGCCGTCGTCGTGGCCGACACGTCGCCGTTCGCGCCGTCCGGGCACGGCGTCGCCGATTATCTGGCGCAGGCCGGTGCGGACGCCGAACTGCTGCGCCTGCCGGAGATGGGGATCACCGGCAACGGTCATCTGCCCATGGGCGAGAAGAACTCCGACGAAGTGGCGGAGGCGCTGATGGCCTGGCTGGGCAAGCAAACGGCAGCGGTGGACGACGCCCGATGACGATGGTGGCGGCGGCCTGAGCGGGCGAGCCGCCGTACGGCGGTTCGCCTCCTACCGGGAGATCTCGGCGTATGGAACGCCGGTCGCGCGTCGGGCCACCCGGCGCGCGACCTCGGCGAACGCCGGGGCGGCCGGCGAGTGGCCCGTCTTCGGATAGGCGACCGCGGCCACCGCGTCGAGGGGCTCTTTCGGGGCGACGGTCTCCACTCCCGGGTGCTGGAACATCCGGACGCCCGACAGCGGCATCAAGCCCACCATGTGCTGGTAGGCGATCTTCGAGGCCATGTCCAGGGCCGAGCGGGCGTGGGAACCGACTGTCGGGGCGTCGTGATCCCCGTGGCGTCCCCCCACCCACAAGTCGTCCTCCGGGTGGGGAGTGACCCAGGGCTGGTCGTAGACCTCGGTCATGTCCACCGCGGCGGCCGAGGCCAGCGGATGCCCCTTCCACAGCGCGAGGGAAACGGGCTCGGTGAAGATCGGGACGCGTGTCAGGCCAGGCATGTCGGCGCTCAGACACAACAGCGCCACGTCGCACTCGCCGGCCAGCAGCGGGGCGAGCCCCTGGTGGAAGTCCGCTTCGTGCACCTGGATCGTGACGCTGGGATACCGCTCGCAGAACGCCTCGATGACCGGATGCGTCAGCTCCGCGAGAGCCACCCCGTAGAGCGCGACCCGCACCTCGTCCCGTCGCCTGGCCCTGATGGCGTCCGCGGTGGCGGCGAGCCGGTCGGCGTCGGCGAGCACCTCGCCCGCCCGTTCGAGCAGTTCCGCGCCGTCGGCGGTGAGTGCCACATGCCGTTTGTCGCGGTCGAACAGCTGGACGCCCAGTTCACGCTCGAGGGCGGCGATCGATCGCGTCAGCGCGGGCTGGGTGAGGTACAGACGCTCGGCGGCGACCCGGTAGTTCAAGGTCTCGGCGAGCGCCGAGAAATGGCGCAGGCTCCGGAGTTCCACTCAGCCCTCCAGAACGGCGAGGTCCACGGCGTTGTAGTCCGGCCAGGTTACAGCGCGCTTCCCCGCACGTCACCAGGCAGAAATGTGCGGCATTCCCGTCACCCCCTCCGACCTGCTGTGATGCACGGCGCTCATCAAGTCCACAGTGACCGGCATTGGACGGTCCTTCGGCGCGCTGCCAACACTCCCTTCAGGCCGATTCAAAACAGCAGCCAGGATGGGGTGCGCATTGTCCGAGGCAACCGAGGTAGCCGAGAAGATCATCGAGATTCCGCAGCCGGAGCCGGACCTGACACCGGAGGAACTGGTGCGCCGGGCTGCCGGCATGCGGGCCTGGCTCCGTGATCACCAGGACGAGACCGAACAGCGGACCGGTATCTCCGACGACACGCACAAGGCGTTCTTGGAGGCGGGTTTCTACCGGGCCCTCCAGCCACGCCGCTTCGGCGGCTACGAGTTCGACCTGGGGACCTACTCCCGGATGGTCACCGAGGTGGCCCGCGGCTGCCCGTCCAGTGGCTGGAACCTGTGTCTGGCCGCCTCCCACAGCCTGGTGGTGGCCGGCCGCTTCCCCGAGAGCACCCAGCGCGAGGTGTTCGGGCCGGACGGTGACTTCCGGGCCCCGCTGCCGATCGCCCCGAGCGCCGCCGCGCTGAGGACCCTCGACGGGTACCTGGTCAACGGCCGCTGGGACTACTCCTCCGGAGTCAACGTCTCCACGCACTTCCTGGGTGGCGTGCTCATCACCGACGAAGAGGGCGGCAGGCCCACGCCGGGCCTGGTGCTCGTGCCGTCGGGCTGGCGGATGCTCGACAACTGGGGCGAGATCCTGGGGTTCCGCGGCAGCGGCTCCAACAGCGTCGTGGCCGAGAACGTCCTCGTACCGCACGAGTACGTGTCCAGGAACCACCTGGCGAACGACGCCACCGACGGGCCGGGCGTGGCACTGCACGGCAACCCGATGTACGCGGGCCGGCTGATGTCGTTCTTCAACATCCAGCTGTGTTCGATCGTGGCGGGCACCGCCTGGGCCGCAGTCGACGAGTACCAGCGGATCATCACCACCAAGAACAGCCCCATGCCGCCCTTCAAGCCGCGCAGCCACGATCCGGAACACCAGCGCAACCTCGGCCTGGCCACCGCCCTGGCCGACAGCGCGCAGCGGATCATCCTGTCGATCGCCGACGACTACACCGCGTACGCCGCCCGAGGCCTGGCAGGGGGCGAGCCCTTCTCCGAACTGGACGACCAGGCCCTCTCCCTCACAGCCCGGCAGTCCGGCCAACTCGCCTGCCAGGCCGTCGAAATGCTGGCCTCCGCCAGTGGCTCCAGCGCGCTGGCGAACGGCGAGCGCATGCAGCGGTACCTGCGCGACGTCGCCACGTACAAGACACACATCAACGCGCAGCACGGCTCCTGGGCTACCGGGTACGCCCGTTCCCTGCTCGGGCTGGGGACCCGGGCGTGAACTCCTCGACGCCCGCCGCGACGGCGCCCGGCGGTGGCCCGGCGGACGACCCCGGCCGGTTCCGGCACGTGCTCGGCCACTACCCGACGGGTGTCACGGTGGTCACCGCGAAGGAACCCGACGGCACCCCGGTCGGCATGGTGATCGGCTCGTTCACCTCGGTGTCCCTGGACCCTCCGCTCGTCGCGTTCTTCCCCGGCCGCTCCTCCATGACCTGGCGCAGGATCAGGGCCGGCGGCGCCTTCTGCGTGAATGTGCTGGCCGCCGCCCAGGAGGGCCTCTGCCGGGACGTCAGCGCCAAAGCACCCGACGTCTTCGACCGCCACCCGTGGCGCGACGCGGCCTCGGGCAGCCCCGTCCTGGCGGGCGTCGTCGCCTGGATCGACTGCGACATCGCCGACGTGTGGACCGTCGGCGACCACGACTTCGTTCTCGGCCGTGTCCGGGAACTCGGGGTGGAGAAGACCGGCGCCGCACCGCTGGTCTTCTCCCGGGGGCGGCTCGCCCCGTTGCCACGCCACCGGGACCACGACGAATCGGCCGGCTACACGTGGCCCGACTGGCTCTGAGAGAAGAGAGACGAACCATGCGCGATCAAGGGCTCGGCTCGTGGCCCGCGCGGCGTGCCCGCATGGCACCGGAGGCCACCGCCGTCGTCCACGACGGTGGATCCCTGTCCTACGGAGAGCTGGCCGCGCGCGTGACGCGGCTCGCTCACGCCCTGCGTGCCCTGGGCGTCGGACACGGCGACCGGGTGGCCTACCTCGGCGCGAACCATCCGGCCCTGGTGGAAACCCTGTTCGCCACCAACACGCTGGGCGCCGTCTTCGTCCCGCTCAACACCCGCCTCGCCGCACCCGAGCTGGCCTTCATCCTGGGCGACTCGGGAGCGCCGGTGCTGGTGTTCGGGGCCGAACTCACCGACATCGTCGACGCGTTCAGGGACGACGTCGAGGTGAAGCACTACCTCGAGGTGGGGAAGCCGTACGAGGAGCTGCTCGCGAGCGCGCCGGACCACCCCCTGGACGAGACGGTCGGCCTCGACGAGGTGTGCATGATCCAGTACACCTCGGGCACCAGCGGCCGTCCCAAGGGGGTCATGCTCACCCACGCCAACATCGCCTGGAACTGCTTCAACATCCTGCTGGACGTGGACATCGCCTCCGACGACGTCGCTCTGGTCGTGGCACCGATGTTCCACACCGCCGCCCTCAACACCGTCTTCCTGCCGGGTTTCCTCAAAGGAGGGACGTCGGTGCTGATGCGCGGTTTCGACCCGGAACGGGTGCTCGACGTCATCGCCGAGAATCGGGTGACGAGGATGTTCGGCGTGCCCGCGATGTACGAGGCCATGGCCCGGTCGTCGCGGTGGGCGACGGCCGACCTGTCGTCGATCCGGATCCTGATGTGCGCGGCGGCACCCGTACCCAAGGCCCTCATCCGCACCTACCAGGACCGTGGCCTGACCTTCCTCCAGGCGTACGGCCTGACCGAGACCGCTCCCGCCGCCCTGGGCCTGCGCGCACCGGACAGCATCCGCAAGGCCGGCTCGGCCGGCACCCCCTGCTTCTTCACCGACGTCCGCGTCGTGCGGCCCGACCTCACCGATGTCGCACCGGGCGAGGTCGGCGAGGTGATCATCGCGGGCCTCAACGTGATGAAAGGCTACTGGCAGTGGCCCGAAGCGACCAAGGACGCCTTCGTCGAAGGAAGTTGGTTCCGCTCCGGAGACGCGGCCACGGTCGACGAGGAGGGGTACGTCACGATCGTCGACCGGATCAAGGACATGTACATCTCCGGCGGGGAGAACGTCTATCCGGCCGAGGTCGAGCAACTCCTCTGCCGGCATCCCGCGGTCGCCGAATGCGCGGTGATCGGCGTACCCGACGAACGATGGGGCGAAGTGGGCAGAGCTCTGGTCGTGCCCCACGCGGGCGCCGACGTGTCGCCCGAGGACATCATGGATTCCCTGTCCGGCCGACTCGCCAAGTACAAGCTCCCCAAGTCGGTCGTTCTCGTCGACGCCCTGCCCCGCAACGCCACCGGCAAGATCCTCAAGGCCCTCCTGCGCAGCCAGTACGGCTCCCCATCGAACCGCGGCGCCGAGGAGGCATGACGCCAGGCCAGGGAATCCGAAGACTCCACGCCACACGGTCAGCACATTGTTCGCCGACAGTGGTGGGGCCTCGCCTCCCTGCGGGCCCCGCGCGAAAGCCGGTGGACGGCGCCGGTGCGACGTCGCCCGCATCGACCGTCCGGCTACGCCGCATCGCCCGCGCCGACGTCGATGCCCTGGCCGAGGACGAGGAGTTGCGCGCAGACCGGCTCGTGACCGCCGACCAGGCCGCCACCACTTCGGCACCTGCGTCGAGGCCGGATGGATCACCCCGAAACCCACCACGAGAAGGAGACCAGCCGCTGCAGCGCGGTGTCGGTGCCGCTCTACCGCACCGGCGACGTCGAAGCGCTGCTCGACCTGCCGGACGTGAACTGGCACGAGGTCCGCGAGATCCCGAAGGGATCCGGCCGTTCCTGCGGGGCCACCGGGAACCGAATGCTTGCCCGGTAGATGACTGCCAGCAGATCCGCCCCCTCCGGCAGGCACGTCGCGACATGCCTTTCGAGGTGTAGCAGCCGGCAGTCGCGGAGGGTATGGCCTTCGTGCCGATCACGACCGCAGTCATGCCGCAGCCAACGGCCATCGCTCACTTACTGGGCAACACGGGCAATGCGGCCATTCGAGTGCACATCGGCGCCAAGCTCGTCATCAGCGCCCGGCGACTGCGTTCCGCCCTCGACCCGAACCGCCTCAAGCGCCGAGGTGCACGATGATCAGTACCGCACGTCGAGCTACCCTGCCACGCGCAGTCTCGCCGCGCCGAGCCGGGGCCCGGCATCGTCGACAGGCCGTCCAAGGTCACGGGCTGAGGTTCGCGTTCTACGGGCGGATGTCCACGGTCGAGTTCCAGGACCGGGCAACGTCGTTGGGGTGGCAGCGCGAGGTCGCCGAGGAGACGATCGTCGGGCGCGGCATGATCGTGGCGGAGTACTTCGACGAAGGGTGTTCGCGTCGGCTGCCTTGGCGTCAACGGCCGGCCGCGGCGCAGCTGATGGCGGCCGCGGAGCAACCGAACCGTTCATTCGACGCTGTCGTGATCGGCGAGTACGAGCGAGCGTTCTACGGAGACCAGTTCTACGAAGTGCTGACCGCGCTCCAGGTACAAGGTATCCAGCTGTGGCTGCCCGAAGCGGACGGTCCGGTGAACCTTGATGACCCGGTGCACCAGGCGCTGATGCTGCTGCTCGGGTCCCAGTCACGTCGCGAGGTGCTGCGGGCTCGGCACCGGGTGATGGCCGCGATGGGCGTCCAGGCCCGTGTTCAGGGCAGGTTCCTTGGCGGCCGGCCACCCTACGGCTACCGCCTTGCCGACGCGGGCCCCCACCCGAACCGGGCCCACGCAAGCTGGGGCCGTCGCCTGCACCGTCTGGAACCAGATCCGGGCACTGCACCGTGGGTGCGGTGGATCTTTCAGCAACGAGCGACCGGACGTAGCGTGGCCGGGATCGCGCGGGAGCTCAACGACCGCGGCATCCCGTGCCCGTCGAGCGCCGACCGGGACCGCAACCGACACCGGACGAAGCATGAGTGGATAGTCTGGACGGTCGTGGGCATCCTCGAGAACCCGCGGTACACCGGGCGGCAGGTGTGGAACCGGCACGGCGCCAGAACACCCGGCCCGGCCCACAACAGTGCTCCAGCCCGACCGTCGGCGGCACCAGGTTGGACCGAGTCGAAGAAGACGACACATCCGGCTCTCGTGGACGAGACGACGTTTCTGGCGGTCCAGGGGATGCACTCGGCCCGGCCCACCAGCAAGGCGGCACCAGGACGTACATTCTGGCGGGACTCGTGCAATGTCAGTTGTGCGGCCGACGGCTAGACTCGCACTGGGTCAACGGCCGATCGGGCTACCGCTGCCGCCACGGCCACACCAGCGCCCGCAACCGCCCACCAGAGCTCGCGAAGAACGTCTACGTCCGCGAAGACCACCTACTCGGCGATCTTCGCGCCCGTTTGCCTGAGACAGCAGATGAGGACGGCCCTGCGATCGCGGGCTACCTAAGATCAAACAACCTAATGATCATGTGCGGAGGCCCCACGCAGGAAATCAAACTCCGCGATCCACATCCCATACGGACCACTGCAGCCGAAGCCATCGGCGGGCAGCTGCTGTTACTCTGACCTGGCCGCTCAGCGCGGTTCTATGGGGTAATTGAGTGTCCGAGGGGGGACTTGAACCCCCACGCCCGTTAAGGGCACTAGCACCTCAAGCTAGCGCGTCTGCCATTCCGCCACTCGGACCTGCTGAAGAAAGAGTATACGGCCACCCCACCCCCTCCTTCAGGGGGGTGTCGATCCGCCTCCCGGCTACGTCTGGCATGATCGACGGTTTTCGGTGATCTGCATCGATCCAGCCGTCCTCTAGCTGGGGCGTGGGCGGCTGGATCAGCTGGGAAACACCGTTGCCCACATGGTTTACAAGACCGCCGCGGGTTCCTAGGATTCGCCGGGCAAGACAGCGCGTTCGAGCGCCCTCGCCGAGTGGAGGTTGCGGTATGGCGCGCGCCGACCGGTCCGATGATGAGATTTCCGTTGACGAGCTCCTGCGGGAGACCGGGGCCATGCCTCGGTCGCTCGGGGCCTACGTCCCCATCACGCGGACCCGGGAAGCCGATACCGGGGATGGGTACCGGGAACGGCTCGAGCAGCGGGCTCGGGAGGCCGCCGCCGGGCAGCAGCGTGCCGGGCGGCGGATTCGGTGGGTTTCTGCCCTTTGCGGGGTTGTCGTTGTCGTCGGGAGCCTTGTCATCATCGCCGTTGCCTCGGAAAGCTCGCCCGGGCGGCAAGCTGCCGCCATGGCTCCCGATCCGCTTGCTCCCGCCACCACCCCGCGCACCACCGGCACCACCGAGGCGCCAAGACCCACGCCGGTGCCCACCGTGATCCGGCAGACCTCCGCGTCTCCCACGACGACCGCCTCCACGACCAGCGCCTCCAGCTCGACGCAGGCCGCTCCGCCGCCCGTTGCTCCGGTTGCCTCCTGTTCCGTGCGGTACGACATCACCGACCAGTGGCCCAACGGGTTCACCGCCAACGTCTACGTCACCAACACCGGCAACCAGACGCTCAACCCCTGGACCGCCACCTGGAACTTCACCGCCGGGCAGCAGGTCACGCACAGCTGGAACGGCGACTTCTCCCAAAGCGGTTCGCGGGTCACCATGAAAGCGGTTTCCTACAACCTGTCCTTCGCCCCCGGCACGACGATCGACATCGGCTTCAACGGCTCCTTCAGCCGCGGCAACCCCGCCGCCGTCGGGTTCACGCTCAACGGCGTCCGCTGCCAGACGACCTAGCCGAGCACCTCGCGCATGAACTCCACCAGCCAGTGCTGGGCCGGGCTGCGGGCGTGCGTGTGCCGCGTGTACACCGACACCTGGGCCGGCTCCACCTCGAGCGGCAGCTCGAACAGCCGGACCCGGTGCTCGGCCGCGAACATCTCCGCCACCAGCCGCGGGACCATCGCCACCAGCTCGCCGTCCTGGACCAGGTACGGCAGCGCCGCGAACCGGGTCACCTCGAGCACCACGCGGTCCAGCAGGCCGCACGCCTCCAGCGCGCGACGCGGGCCGTCGTGGCCGGTCGGGCCGAACACCGTCACGTGGCGCTCCGCCGCCAGCTGCTCGAACGAGACGGCCGCCGGAAGACGTGGGTGGTCCGAAGCCACCATCCCCAGGTAGCCCTCGGAAAACAGCGGGATCCGGGCGACACGCTGGGAACTGATCAGCGAGGACGCGATGAACGCGTCGACCTCGCCGCGGCCGAGCTGGTCGGCCGCGCGGTCGACGTCCAGCGGCCGGACCGTCAGCGTCACGCCGGGAGCGCGCGACGGCAGCGCCGCCATCAGGCGCGGTAGCAGCGAGATCTCCCCCAGGTCCGACAGGCACAGCGTGAACGCCGCGCGGGCCGTCGACGGCGAGAACGACTTCGCCCCGCTGACCGCCGTCTCGATCTCCGACAGCGCGCTGTGCAAGGGCTCGTAGAGCGCGCGGGCGGTCGTCGTGGGCACCAGACCGCTGCCGGTGCGGCGGAACAGCTCGTCGGCGAACCGGCGCCGCAGCTTCTGCAGGCTGTAGCTGATCGTCGGCTGCGTGACGTGCAGCGACTCGGCCGTCGCGGTCACGCTGCGGGTCTCATACAGCAGCACGAACGTGCGCACCAGGTTCAGGTCGAAGTCCGGCATATCGATCCCATCGATGAAGCAACGAGCCAACATCTATTGGAACACAGCCGCGCTGCTCCATAGGGTCGGTCCGACTTCGAGGAGGCCCCGACCATGCCCACCGCCCGCCGGCTCGCCCACGCCTTCCTGGATCGCCGTGGCCTGACGACCATCTTCGGCAACCCCGGGTCCAACGAGCTGCCCTTCCTCGCCGAGCTGCCGGAGAACTTCCGCTACGTCCTCGGCCTGCACGAAGGCGCCGTCGTCGGGATGGCCGACGGCTACGCCCAGGCGACCGGCCGCCCGGTGCTGGTCAACCTGCACGCCGCGGCCGGTTCCGGCAACGCGATGGGCGCGCTCACCAACGCCGTCTACTCCCGCTCTCCCCTGGTCCTCACCGCCGGCCAGCAGGTCCGGACCGCGATCGGCCTGGAGGCGATGCTCGCCAACGTCGACGCGACGCAGCTGATGCGGCCGCTGGTCGGCTGGGCGGGCGAGCCGAGCTGCGCCGCCGACGTCCCGCGTTCGCTCGCGCAGGCGGTGTTCGAGGCCGAGCTGCACCGGCGTCCGAGCTACCTCTCGGTCCCCTACGACGACTGGGCCGCCGAGCTGGCCGAAGACGCGACGCTCGACCGGCGGGTCCAACGAGGGATGGCGCCGAGCCGAGCCCAGCTCGACGACCTCGCGCACAGCGTCGCCGCGGCGAAGAACCCGGCGCTGGTCCTCGGCGGGGACATCGACGCCACCGGGCTCTTCGACCGGGCCGTCGCCCTGGCCGAGCACCTCGACCTGCCGACCTGGGTGGCGCCGTCGCCGCACCGGCTGCCGTTCCCCAACCGGCACCGGCTCTTCCGCGGTGTGCTGCCCGCCGGCATCGCGCCGGTATCGGCCGCGCTCACCGGGCACGACCTCGTGCTGGTGCTCGGCGCGCCGGTTTTCCGCTACCACCAGCACGTTCCCGGCTCCTACCTGCCCGAGGGCACCCGGCTGATCCAGGTCACCGACGACTTCGGCGCCGCGGCCCGCGCGCCGATGGGCGAGGCGCTGGTCGCCGACCCGGCGCCGGTGATCGAGGCGCTGCTGGCCCGAGTCCCCGCGAGGGGAACGACAACCGGCTACGTCGAAAACCCGGAGCCCAAGACCGGCGAAAAGGCGCTGCACCCGGAGCAGGTGTTCGCCGCCCTGCGCGACACCCAGGCCGGCGACACGCGCTACGTCGTCGAGTCGACGTCGACGAACTCGGCCTGGTGGCGGCAGATGGACCTGCGGCGCGAAGGCTCCTACTTCTTCCCGGCCGCCGGTGGGCTCGGCTTCGGCCTGCCCGCCGCGGTCGGCGTCGCGATGGGCAGCCCGGACCGTCCGGTCGTCGGCGTCATCGGCGACGGCTCGGCCAACTACGGCATCACGGCGTTGTGGTCGGCCGCCCACTACCGCGTCCCGGTCACCTTCGTGATCCTGCGCAACGGCGTCTACGGCGCGCTGCGGTGGTTCGGCGAGCTGCTTGGGACGCCGGACGTGCCCGGCACGCGGATCCCCGGGCTCGATTTCACCGCCATCGCGGCCGGCTACGGCGTCGAAGCCACCACCGTCGCCGGCGAAGAGGACTTGCGCGCCCAGCTCAAGGCGACCCCGGACGGCCCCCGGCTGATCCAGGTCGACACCGAACCGACCACACCGGAGTGATCATGACCTTGCTGGACACCGAATTCCGCGGCGGCAGCGGCGGGACGCACCCGGTCGTCGAACCGGCCACCGGGAACGTGCTGGGCAGCGTGGGCACCGCGACGCCGGGCGACGTCGCGGAAGCCGCCGCGCAGGCCGCGCAGGCCCAGCGCGACTGGGCCCGGCGCAAGCCCGCCGAACGCGCCGCGGTGCTGCGTCGCGCCGGCGAGTTGTGGGAGGCGCACGCCGCCGAGGTGCAGGACTGGATCGTCCGCGAAGCCGGTTCGACGCGGCCCAAGGCCGGGATCGAGACCGGGATGGCGGCCGGGATCTGCTTCGAGGCCGCCGCGCTGCCCACCCACCCGCTCGGTGAGGTGCTGAGCACCGGCGAGCCCCGCTGGTCGCTGGCCCGGCAGGTGCCGGCCGGGGTGGTTTCGGTGATCTCGCCGTTCAACTTCCCGCTGATCCTCGCCATCCGCTCGGTCGCGCCCGCCTTCGCGCTCGGCAACGCCGTGCTGCTCAAGCCGGACCTGCGCACGGCGGTGTCCGGCGGGGTCAGCATCCTGCGCGTGTTCGAGGAGGCCGGGCTGCCCGAAGGCCTGCTGCACCTGCTGCCCGGGGACGCCGGCGTCGGCGCCGCGGTGGTCGACGCGCCGGAGGTGTCGGTCGTGTCGTTCACCGGCTCGACCGCGGCCGGGCGGAAGGTCGGCGAAGCCGCCGCGCGCTCGCTCAAGCGCGTGCACCTGGAGCTCGGTGGGAACAACGCACTCGTGGTGCTGCCGGGCGCCGACGTCGCCAAGGCCGCATCGGCCGGCGCGTTCGGCTCGTTCCTGCACCAGGGCCAGATCTGCATGACCACCGGCCGTCACCTCGTCCACGAGTCCCAGGTGGACGAATACGTCGAAGCCCTCGCCGAGAAGGCGCGCCGGCTGCCGGTGGGCAACCCGGCCGAGAACGACGTCGCGCTCGGCCCGATCATCGACGACCGGCAGCTCGCGCACGTCACCGACGTGGTCGACCGCAGCGTCGCGGCGGGTGCGCAGGTGCCGGCGGGCGGCAAGCCGGACGCGCCGTTCTACCCGCCGACCGTCCTCTTCGGACTCGACGACGCGAGCCCGGCCTGGCGCGAGGAGATCTTCGGCCCGGTCGCCCCGGTGCGCGCCTACCGCGACCTCGACGAGGCCGCGCGGCTGGTCAACGACTCGGAGTACGGCCTGTCGGTCGGCATCCTCGGCGACGTCGGCACGGCGATGAAGCTGGCCGAGGAGGTCCGCTCGGGCAAGGTGCACATCAACGAGCAGACCGTCGGCGACGAGCCGACCGCGCCCTTCGGCGGCGTCGGCGACTCCGGCAACGGCTCCCGCTTCGGCGGGGCGAAGGCCAACATCGAGGCCTTCACCGAGACGCAGTGGCTCACCGTCCGCGCGGACATCGCGAACTACCCGTTCTGAGGAGGAAGACGATGACAACGACGTCTCGTGGCACCTGGACGGCGGTCCTCTGCTGGCTGACCGTCCTGCTCGAGGGTTACGACCTGGTCGCGCTCGGCGCCACCATCCCGACCCTGCTCAAGAGCGGCTACCTCGGCTTCACCGCGGCCGGCGCGACCGCGGTCGCCACGGTGTCGCTGATCGGCGTGGCCGTCGGCGCCGCCGGTCTCGGCCCGCTCACCGACCGGTTCGGCCGCCGCGTGCTGCTCATCGGCTCGGTCCTGCTGTTCTCGCTGTTCACCCTGCTGACGCCGCTCGCGCCGAACGTCGCGACCTTCGGGGTGTTCCGGTTCGTCGCCGGGCTCGGGCTCGGCGCGTGCATGCCGGTGGCGCTGACCGTGATGTCGGAGAACCTGCCTGCCCGGCGGCGCGCCAGCGCGAGCACGTTCACCATGACCGGCTACCACGTCGGCGCGGTCCTGACGTCGGTGCTCGCGCTGTACGCCAAGGAGGACTGGCACCTGCTGTTCTACGGCGGCGGCATCGTCGGCCTGCTCGTCGTGCCGCTGATGTGGTGGAAGCTGCCGGAGTCCGCGGCTTACCTCGCGGCGAAGGAACAGCAGGAGCGCGTGGGTCTCAAAGACCTGCTGGGCGGCCGGTTCCGGCGGATCAGCATCGCCGTGTGGACCGGTTCGTTCATGGGCCTGCTGCTGGTCTACGGGCTCAACACCTGGCTGCCGCAGCTGATGCGCACGGCGGGCTATCCGATTTCGACGTCGATCACGCTGCTGCTGGTGCTCAACATCGGCGCGGTGCTCGGGCTGGTGCTGGCCGGCACGATCGCCGACCGGTTCGGCATCCGCCCGATCGCCCGGATCTGGTTCGGCGCCGGGGCGATCCTGCTGGCGGCGCTGAGCCTGCGCATCGGCAACGCGTTCGTGCTCAACGCGGTCGTGCTGCTGACCGGCGTCTTCGTGTTCTCCGCGCAGGTGCTGATCTACGGCTACGTCGCGCACGCGTTCCCGGCGCAGGCCCGGGGCACGGCGCTGGGGCTGACGTCGGCGATCGGGCGGCTGGGCTCGATCCTCGGACCGTTCGTCACCGGGGCGCTGGTCACCGCCGGGATCGCCTACCCGTGGGGTTTCTACTTCTTCGCCGTGGTCGCCACGCTGGGGCTGGGCGCGGTGCTGCTGTTGCGCAGGGAGACACCGGCCGAGGAACAGCTGGTGTCCGCCGGCTAGACCGTGTCTTCCGGACGGCGGCGCCCCAGCGTCGCCTCCGGGTGCTCGGTGCGGCGGTCGGAGTCGCGCAGGACCTCGCGGGCCTGGCCCTCGGGGTCCGCGCTCTCGACGGCCTGTTCTTCGGGGAGCAGTTCGGCGCGGGTTTCGGTCCGGTCAGGCGTGTCGTCCATGGTCTGCGAGTACCCGATCGCGCCCGATCTCAGACACTCAGCCAGCCGATGGCGAGCGCGAAGACCAGTCCGGCGACCATCAGCACGAGCACGCCGGTGAGGACGAGCCACAGCACCGGCATCGCCTTGGACGGCATCGGCTGCGGGTGCGACAGCCCGGACGTCTGGGCGGAGTCGGGCGGGGTGCTGCCCGGGGGCACGCCGCCCCCGGGTTCCAGGTCCGGGGTCCGGCGGGGATCCGGATCCGGGGGTTCGGCGGTCATGGCGGCACCGTCCTTCCGTCGCTCCCCCGGCGGGTGCCCGGCCCGGGGCCGGGCAAACCCGGCTCACTCCCGCGCGCGGCGGTTACCGGCGGCGTCGCGGCGCAGCTGGTCGGTTCGAGCCGAGATCTCGCCGAGCTGCTCGGCCAGGCCGGCGTGGGCGCCGGTCAGGTGCGGCCGGGCGGCGGCCAGCGGCGGCAGGAGCGTCGCCGGGTCGTCGTCGCCGAGGGCCGCGCCCAGGCGGTCCGCGCTTTCCTGCGCGGCCGGGCCCAACCCGTCGAGTGCGCTGACCCGGCCGGCCAGCTGGCGCAGGATCGCGGAGTTGCGGCGGGCCCAGTCCGCCACGGCCCGGTCGCCCGCGCGCCGGTCGCGTTCCGCGTCCACCCGTGCCTCGCCGGTCTTCTCGCCCGTGTGCGACGGCTGCAGCCTCAGGTAGCGCCGTTCCGCGGCTTGGCGGCTCGCGACGCCCAGCGCGGGCGCGAGCGAGACCCAGCTGGCGCCCGCCGCCCTGGCGGCGGTGATCAGCTCCGGTTCCCAGCTCGCGAGCTGCTCCCGCAGCAGCCGGAGGCCGGACAGCGCGGCCAGCACCTGGTCCTGGTCCCCCACCCCCGCCCGGGCGGCCGCGACCACCTCCTCGATCCGGCGCAGCGCGCCGGTGGGATCGGTTCCGTCCATCACGTCATCCTTTCGACGACCCACATCTTGTCATCGTTTTGACGACATGCTAGAACAGATCCGCGTGTTGACACCAGAGCTGTCAGATTCCAGGAGGTGGATCCCGATGTTGATGCGCACCGACCCGTTCCGCGACCTCGACCGGTTCGCCCAGCAGGTCTTCGGCGCCGGCACCTGGTCGAAACCGGCCGCGATGCCGATGGACGCCTACCGCGCCGGCGACGAGTTCGTGGTGTGCTTCGACCTCCCCGGCGTCGATCCCGACGCCGTCGAACTGGACGTCGAGCGCAATGTCCTCACCGTCAAGGCCGAACGACGGCCCCTGCCGACCGGTGACGACGTCCGGATGCACGTCTCCGAACGGCGGCTCGGCGTGTTCTCCCGCCAGCTGTTCCTCGGCGACACCCTGGACACCGAGCACATCACCGCCGGCTACGACGCCGGGGTGCTGACCGTCCGCATCCCCATCGTCGAAAAGGCGAAGCCGCGACGCATCGAGATCGACGGCGCCGGCCACCGCACGCAGCTCAAGGCCTGACCCCCGATCGAGGCGGGGTCCGGGCACGCGCCCGGGCCCCGCCTCCACCGCGCCGAGGAGGGTTTGCGGTGACCGTCATTCCCACGCCCCACGCAGTGACCCCGTTGCTGGAGGAACTGCTCGCCCGGATCGCGGCCGACGTGCCGGGCGCCCTCGGCGCGGCCGTGTCCGTGCACCACCGCGGCGGTCCCCTGCGGCTGGCGGCCGCACACGGGCTTTCCACGGCGTTCGACCCGGTCCAGCTGAACGGGTCCGGCGGCCCCGTTCCGACCGCCGGCCGCACCGGCGAGCCGATGGTGACCGCGGACGTCTACGCCGACGACCGCTGGCCGTCCCTGACGCTGAGCGGCCTGCTGGAACTCCATCCCGCGCTCGCGGCGGACTGGCCGCGGGTGCGCGGCGTCGCCGCCCTGCCTTCGACGTGGGAAGCCGAAGGGAAGCTCGTCCTGTCGGTCGTCCTCGACCACCCCGCCACCGACGAGACGGTGAACGTGCTCCGGCGCCACGAGCGGCTCGCCGCGGTGGCGCTGGTCGTCGCCGAAGCGATCCAGCCGGACCGGGCCGACCAGATGCTGGACCTCCTGCAGTCGCGAGCCGCGCTGGAGGAGGCCAAGGGCATCGTCATCGCGCTGCGCCGGTGCGCCCCCGAGGAAGCGTGGGACACCCTGCGGCGGGCGAGCCAGGAGTTCAACGTCAAGGTCCGCGAACTCGCCGTCGCACTGGTGGAACTGCTCGCCGGCGCTCCGGCAGCCCAGCCGGCGGGCGACCGCACGATCCTCCCCGGTCCGGCCGCCCGCCGCGCGGCCCGGCAACTGCTGCGCGCCCTCGAAAGCCGCTGATCCAGGGCCGTTCGACTTCAGGACCGGTCGACGCGGAACACCGCGATGCGCTCCGCCGCCGCCGCGACACCGTCCGGCGTCGGTGCGTCCGCCAGGCCGGTCGTCACGAACCGCTTCCCCACGCTCGACGGGCTTGTTTCGACGAGCCGGCGCAGGACCGGCCGCCGCTCCTCGACGGGCAGTTCGACCAGCCGTGCGGCCGACGAGCGGCGACCGCGGGTGAGCGTCACCTCGCCCGCGGCCCGCACGTTCGCCACCCAGGCCGCCTTCGGATACGCCTGGACGATGTAGTGCTGCCCGTCGATGGGGTTGACCGCGATGGGGAACGTGCGCGGGACGCCGGTGCGGCGCCCGGGCACGGTGAGCAGCTGCATCGGACCGAAGGCCACGCCGAGCCGCTGCAGCCCGACCACGATCTTGTTGCCGGTGTTGACCATCCGGCGGTAGCTCTGCGCTGTTGTCATACCTTGAAGGTACACCAACTCATATGAAACTCGTATGATCAGAGTTTCGTATTTACTCGCGTTCGGGACCGGGCTTCGGCTCCGGCGGCAGCGGGTCCGGCACGGGCACGCCGCCCGGCTCCGGGAGCGGTTCCGGCCCGGGTGGCACCGTCTCCGGGAGCGGTCCCGGCCTGGCCGGCACCGTCTCCGGGACGACCGGCTCGGGCTGGAGCGGTTCGGGCGGTACCGGGGGTGCGGTCATCGGGCTTCCTCCGCCACGCTGCGCCGCCCGCGGTTCGGGCGGCGGTCACCCGGAGGGTTACCCGCCGCGGTTGACTCTGACACCGTGTCAGGCGCTATCCCGGACCCATGACGCCCTTCCGCACCGCGACCGAGGTGGCCGCCGGGATCCGCCGCGGCGAGCTCTCGGCGCGTGAGCTGACCGAACAGCTCTTCGCCCGCATCGACGCCTCGACCGTGAACGCCGTCATCGCGACCTGCCGCGACTCCGCGCTGGCGGCCGCGGCGGAAGCCGATCGGGCCGTGGCGCGCGGCGACGACGTCGGGCCGCTGCACGGTGTCCCAATGACGATCAAGGACGCCTTCGCCGTGCACGGCCTGCCCACGACGTGGGGCGAGCCGGCGTTCGCGGGGTGCGTCGCGGACGAGGACGCGGCGGTCGTCGAACGGCTGCGGGCGGCGGGCGCGATCGTCGTCGGCAAGTCGAACGTCCACCACCTGCTCGCGGACTTCGGCCGGACCGACAACCCGCTGCACGGCCGGACGCTCAACCCGAGAGACCACAGCCGGACGCCGGGCGGCTCGAGCGGCGGCGCCGCGGCCGCGCTCGCCGACGGCCTGACCTACCTCGAATACGGTTCCGACCTGGCCGGGTCGATCCGGATCCCGGCCGCCTACTGCGGTGTGCACGGCCTCAAGCCCACCCCGGGCACCGTGCCGCTGCGCGGGTTCCAGCCGCCGGGACCGCCCGCCCCGCTCGCCCGGGAATTCCCCTCGGCGGTCGGTCCCCTGGCCCGGTCGGCGGCCGATCTGCGGCTGGCGCTGCGCGTCACCGGAGAGCCGATGCGGCCGGCCCGGCGGTCCCGGCTCGCGGACTTCCGCGCTGGCGTCGTGCTCGACGATCCGGCCTGCCCGGTGACCGGTGAGGTCGGCGCGGCGCTGTCGGACGCCGTCGACGCGCTGGCCCGCGCCGGGGTCCGGATCCGCGCGGGCTGGCCGGCGGACGTCGACCCGAGCGCCCAGGCCGAGGCGTTCGGCTTCCAGGTGGAACTGTTCTTCGCGAGCCAGGAAGGCCGTGCGCCGGCCGGGACCGCCGAGCAGGAGCGGCGGCGGTTCGCGGCCGCCGCGGCCTGGGCCCGGTACTTCGCCGACGTCGACGTCTTCCTCTGCCCGACGGTGTTCACCACCGCGCCCGCCCACGACGACCGGCACCGCTACGACGACCAGGTGTTCTGGATCGCGCAGGCGTCGCTGCCCGGGCTGCCGGCGGTCAGCGCCCCGACCGGCGGAGCGCGGCCGGCCGGGCTGCAGGTCGTCGGACCCGCGCACGAGGACGACACGGCGATCACCTTCGCGGAGCTCGCCGCGGACGTCGTCGGCGGGTTCGTCCCGCCTGGGGCAGGATCGGGCCGTGTTCTCGATCGGTGACTTCGCCCGCCACGGCCGGGTTTCGGTCCGGATGCTGCGCCACTACGACGCACTCGGGCTGCTGCGCCCGGCCCGCGTCGACCCGGCGACCGGCTACCGCAGCTACACGGCGGCCCAGCTGGCCCGGCTCAACCGGATCGTCGCGCTGAAGGACCTCGGGTTCACGCTGGAGCAGGTGGCCACGCTGCTGGCGGACGAGGTCACGGTCGAGCAGGTCCGCGGCATGCTCACGCTGCGGCGGGCGGAGCTGGAGGCCGCGCTGGCCGAAGGAGCGGCCCGGCTGGCCCGGGTCGAGGCCCGGCTGCGGACCATCGAGGCGGAAGGCCGCGCGCCCGCCTTCGACGTCGTCGTCAAGGAGCTGCCCGGAACGCGGGTGGTGGAGCTGACGGGGGTCGCGGCGGGCTTCGCCCCGGAGGCGATCGGACCGGTGGTGCACCCGCTGTGCGCGGAACTCGGCCGGCGTCTCCCGCGGGCGGACGTCACGCCGGTGGGCCGGCTGACCTGCTACTACGAGCAGCGCGCGGAGGACGAGGTCGTGGTGCACGCCGCGATCCCGGCATCGGTGGGCGGTGGTGATCTCGACGGCCTGGCGGTGGTCGACCTGCCGGCCACCCGCGCGGCCACGCTCGTCCACCGCGGCGCGATCGACGACGTCCTGCCGGCCTGGCAGGCGGTGGTGCGGTGGATCGACCACCACGGCCGCCGGTCGGCCGGGCCGCAGCGGGAGGTCTACCTGGACTGCCCGGAGGATCCGGCGGGCTGGGTGACGGAGCTGCAGGAGCCGATCAGCTGAGCGCCGCGAGCCGGTCCGCGAGCCTGCCGCTTCCCGCCCGCTCGGCCATTTCCCGGATTTCGCCGAGACCGAGGTCACCGAGGCTGAACTGGTGGACGATCCGCGTCACCCGGGTTTTCGTCCGCTCCACGTCCCCGCGGGCGGCCCGGCCGAGGTAGGCGTCGAGCCGCTCCAGGAAGGCGCGTTCTCGGGCTCCGCGGTCCACACACCACAGCTGCACCAGGTCGGTGCCCAGGACGGCGAACGAGCCCATCTTGGCCAGCGGCACGGGCCCGTCCGGCCGGAAGCTCCGGGCGGGCAGGACCACCCGCCACCCGCCCTGCGCCGTGCGCGTCGGAGGACAATCGGTGATTCCCTTGCCGGCGAGCCAAGCGGTGATCCGGGCCTCGGTCTGCTCGGTGGTCGTCGCGCGCGCGTCCGACTCGAGGACCCCGATGATCTCGGGGGTCGCTTCGCAGAGCGCGCCGAGCTCCGGGTCCGCGACGTCGTTCGCCTGCGTGTAGGCCAGGTACCGGATCCGGCCGGCCGGATCCGTCGCGCGCACGACGAACATCGGCAGGTACACGCACTCTTCGCCGAGGCTTTCCGGGTTTTCGATCCGGACCGGCAGGTTGTAGTGGTCGCGATCCGCGCGCCCGGCCAGCTCCGCGAGGGCCTCCCGGCGGAAGCCGTGCGTGGTGTGGAGCATCCGGTAGGTGCGGGCGCCCTCCTTCGCCGTGGCCGCCGGGATTTCGTCGACGGTCAGGAAGGTGACCACCCCGGCGTCGTAGTACGCCCGGCTCAGCGGGGCGGACCGGAACCCGTCGAAATACAGCTTCCGGCGGTCCTCGCGCCGGGCGACGTAACACACCTGGTCCCGGTGGGACTGCCGGCCGAGGTCGGTCAGCGCGAGGCGCCCGCCGGCCACCTGCAGGTGCCCGATCCGGTGGAGGACCCGCAGTGCCCGGTCGACCAGCGCGTGGTCCAGGGCGAAGAAACCGGCCAGTTCCGCCGTGGTGCCCAGGCCGGCCTCGGCGATCCCGCGCTCGAGGTACCGGTCGATCAGCTCGTACGGCCGGCCGTCGGTGGTCGTCGCCCGCACTTCGACCTGCCAGACGGGAAGGAGGATCGCGAAGACCCGCGTCGGGGTCAGGCCCTGGCCGAAGGCGGCGTCTTCGAGGGCGCGTTCCTCCGGGTAGCGCAGCAGCCGGTTCCGGTCGGTCACGACGCCTCCCGCAGGTCGTCCAGCCGGCGGGCGATCTCCTGGTACGACCGGACGTCCCCGGCCGCGGCGGCGTGCTCGCCCAGCGATCGGGCCAGCTCGCGGAAGTCGCCGTCACGGGCCAGCCGGAGCATGTCGAGGTCACCGATCAGCACCAGCTGCCGCTTGGCGCGGGTGAACGCGACGTTCGCCCGGCGCAGCTCGCGCAGGAACCCGACGTTCCGGGACCGGTTGCTGCGGGTGAACCCGTAGAGGATCACGTCCCGTTCCCCGCCCTGGAACGAGTCCACGGTCCCCACGTTCGTGTCGATCGTGTCCGGCTCCGGGATCTGCGCGCGGAGCAGCTGCTTGACGAGTTTCACCTGGGCGGCGTAGGGAACGATCAGCGCCCATTCCTCGTGCCGCCGGTGGTAGAACGCCGCGAGTTCGCTGAGCAGGCGTGCCTCCGCGAGGTTGACGGTGCCGCCCGGCAGCCGCGGATCCCAGTCGCGGGCCGGGGTTTCGGCGCGCTGGGTCTCGGAAAGGCGCGAAGTGTCCACGAACGCCAGCGGGCTGGCGAACAGAGGGTCGTCGTGGTCGCGCTCGACCATCGTCTTGAGGGTGTTGCGGTAGAACGTCGCCGAGATGAAGTCCGCGATGACCTTCGGCATCCGGCGCTGCTGACGCAGCTGGACGAGGTGGCTCTCCGGCAGCCGCTCGACGAGGACCTCCAGAGCGCTTTTCGTGACGAGGTCACGGAAAGCGGGATCATCGCTGCGGCCGGCCCAGGCTTCGACCTCGTCGTCGACGAACGGCGGCAGCTGCCGGTCGTCGCCCACCAGCACCGTCCGCTCGGCCCGCACGAGCGGCACCAGCAGGTTGTTGACGCTGATCTGGCCGGCTTCGTCGACGATGGCGAGGTCGAACTCCACCTCGGCGATCTCCGGACGCGACGCCGCGCCGATGCACGTCGCCCCGATCACGTCGGCGTAGCGGATCAGCTCCGGGTACAGCTGCTCGACGGCGCCGGAAGCCTCCTCGTGCCATTCGTCGAGCAGTTTCGCCCGGGCGGCCAGCAAAGCCAGCCGCGGACCGAGCCATCGGTGGAACCCGGCGAGCCCGGCCATGGCCGCCTCGGCGTCCCCGTCGCCGGGGAGGGCCGGCCACGCGTCCGCCGGTCCCACGGCCGCCCGGACGGCCTGCGCGGCCGCCATCGCTTCCGCTCGACGCTCGTCGGTCCGGCGACCGGCCTCCTGCAGCGCCTGCCGGGCGATCTGCACCGCGGGCACGTCCCGGGTGGCCAGGTCGAGCGCGTGCCCGGCCGCGTCCACCTCACCGCGCAGGCGGTCGGCGACCTGCCGGAGACCGGCGAGTTCGGTGTTCCCGGCGGCCAGGAGACGCGCCCGCCGCCGCGCCAGGGCGCTCGCGAGGCCGCCGAAGAGGGGTACCAGCCGGGCCCGCGCCTGGCGGTCGCGGTGCGCGAGCCGGTTCAGCTTGTCCTGCCGCTTGCCGGCCTTCGCCTGCTGGCGGGCGAGCGCGGCGACCGCGGCGGCGAACCGCTCCTGGGCCTGTCCGCCGAAGCGGCGTCGCACCTCGGCCAGGTGAGCCGCGGCGACCCGGAGCGCGCCGAGCGCGTTCTCGAGTTCCCCGAGCCGGCGGCCCAGCTCCTGCGCCCAGCGTCCGGCGTTCGGCAGGCCGTCGTACTTCGGGCGGGCCGCCGCGGTGGTGGCCAGCACCTCGGCCCGCAGCTCGGCGGCCAGCCGTTCCAGCAGGAACGGGCGGCCGGTCGCGTCGATCTTGCCCTCGTTGCCGACCCGGACGACCACGACGTCCGCCGGCAGCTTGGCGAGGACGTTGTCCACCGCCCGGTTCGTGTGGGAGGCCACGAGCACGGGACCGCGCTCGGGAGCCAGCGCGCAGGCCCGGGCGATCTGGCTGATCGTCCGCGTCTTGCCCGTGCCCGGTGGCCCGAGGACCACCAGCAGGTCGCGCACGCCGAGCGCGTTCCGGAACGCCGCGAGCTGGTCTTCGTCGAGTTCTTCGCCCGGCTGCGCCGCCACCGGGTGGTACGGCTGCACCCGGTGCTCGACGAGCACGGGGAGCAGGGAGGTGTTGCGGGTCCGCCCGGTCCGCAGGAGTGCGACGGCCTCGCGCTGCTTGGCGTAGACGACGTCGCTGGAGCTGAGTTCCAGTTCTCCCTGCTGCGCCAGTCTTTCCCAGCTGATCGGCTGGTCGAAGCGGACCGTCACCCGGTCGCCGTCGGTCCGGGTGACCTGGCCGCGCTGCTCCGGCTCGCCCCGCAGCTGCACGAACCTGTCGCGGTCCGGGACCCGGCCGCCGACGACGCGGAAGACGTAGACCGGCGAACCGGTGTACCGCCGCTCCCCCACCGTTTCCACGGCCCGGTACGGGTAGCCCGGCGCCGACCGGGCCCGGTTCGCGGTCAGCTGCTGGTCGGTGTCGATCAGCTCGTCCAGCCGGTCGAGGAACCGCGTGTGCGCGGGCACTTCCCGGACCGGCCGGTCCCGGCCGTCCTGGTTCCGGTGCAGCGCGGCCCATGCCTGCTCGATGCGCGGCCACTGCGCGGACGACCCCGGCGGGATCTCGCGGTGCTCGAAGACGGTGTGCCACGCCGTGCGCAGGAGCAGGCAGCCCCGAGCCAGCCGATCGTGGTCCTGCAGCCGGATCGGGGTGATCCCCGCGATCGTGTAGGCGTCGCCGTCCCGGCTGACGAACAGCCGCACCAGGTAGGTGTGGGTGTGCAGCAGCAGGCTCGGGTCGGCACCCGGGCGCTGCGGCGGGCTCACCGTGGCCGGCACCCCCTCGGGCCGGGCGGCCAGGTCCGCCGCGACCTGGCCGATCCCGGCGGGCAGGCCGGGGTGGTCCCGGCGCTGCCGCTGCAACCGCCCGTCGAGCGACTTCGCCGGGACGAGCACGACCCACCGGGGAAGAGCGACAACCTGCAGCAACCGGAACTCCTCATCGGCGGTGGTCGAGCGCGGCCGCCAGGACCCCCATGCCGGGGCGCCTCGCCGGGTCGGCGGCCAGAGCGGCGTCGACGGCGGCGGTGGCACGTTCGGGCAGCGCGACGGCGAACTGACGGACGGGGACGGGAACGGCCGGGTCCGGTGGGAACCCGGTGACGACGTGGTAGGCGACGGCCGCGAGCTGGCGGACGTCGGTCCACGGCCCCACCCGGCCGTGGCTGCGGACCCGTTGTTCCGGAGCCTGGTAGGGCGTTGCGCCTTCGCCGGGCCGGAAGTCCGTCCCGGCGAGACCGAGGTCCCGCAGCACGATCTTCCCGTCGTCGAAGCGGATCAGCCCCGCCGGGGTGAGCAGGCGGTGGGTGACGCGCCGGGCGTGCAGGGCCGACAACGTGCGGCCGAGGCCGGCCAGCCCGGCGAGGGTCCGGCGGGTGCGCCAGGCGTCGATCACCTCGCCGCGCTGCGGGACGAAGTCGGCCAGGGTGGCGGACGAGCTCGCGCCGGGCCACGCGGTCACCAGCGTCACCACGCCGTTGTCCCGAACCAGCTCCCGGACCGCCGGGAAGCCGGAGTCCTTGCCCCGCAGGGCGGCCAGCAGGTCGCGTTCGCGGGTCAGCGCGGCCGATGCGGCCTGCGCGGCCGGCGTCTCCCGCCGCGCGTCGACCTGCCGCAGCCAGACGTCCTCGTGCGGTGGGCCCAGCCGCAGCGCCCGCGCCTGGCGGATGGTCGCCGGCCCGTCCTCGATCGGGTCACCGTGGACGAGGTACCGCGCCCGCCCGATCTCGACCTCCGCCGCCGCGGTCAGGAGCTCCGCCGGCCGGTTGATCCCGGGCCGGACGCCCACGACGACCGGGGCGACCCCCGGTTCCGGCGCCGCGAAGGGAACGAGCGGTGGCAGTTCGTAGAGCGGCGTACCGGCCAGCGCCGCGAGCAGATCCCGGACGCCGGCGAGCGTCAGTTCGGCGATCGCGTAGTGGGTCGTCGAACGGCCGCACAGGCAGTCCGGGATTTCGCCGGCGTCGTGGCCGGGCAGCACGACCGGCAGGATCCGGCGCGTCTCCTCGGGCAGATCGCGGGCGAGGTTGTCGCGGAGCATCGCGGTTTCGAGCACTTTCGCGCTCCCGGCCGCCGAAGGCGCGCGGCCGTCCGCGATGTGCTTGTACTGCGGGGAAGCGATCGCCAGCACAAATGCGGCCCGCCGGAGCTGGTCGATGGTCCACGACGTCCAGTCCCGCCGCCGATCGGTGTACCAGACGTCCAGCCGCGCGTCGATTCCGGCTTTCTCGCGCAGGAAGGTCGCGAACTCCCGGACCGCGCGGTCGTGCTCCGCCGAATCGTGGGCGTAGGACACGTAGACCCGTGGCCCCGGTTCCGTCACCACCGCCCGCCCCTTCCCCCCGCAGGATCACGGCGGCCAGTACCCTCTCATGATCGCGAACGGGGAAAGCCCGGATGCGGTAACTGTCCAGCATTTGTCCTGTTTCCCGCCGAGGACTCCCGATGACGAACCGGTACGACAGCCACGATCCCGGGGATCACCCGAAGGTCTTCGTCTCCTACACCCACGACAGCGAAGAACATCGCGAAGCGGTGCTGGCTTTCGCGGATTTCCTGGTGCGGCAGGGTATCGACGTGGTGCTCGACCGCTGGGCCGCCGACCACCGGCGGGACTGGCAGGCCTGGATGAGCCGGAGCATCATCGAATCGGACCACGTCCTGGTCATCGCATCCGAGGGCTACCAGCGGATGGGCGACGGGAACGGGCCGAACCACCTGAACCTGGGCGGCCAGGCGGAAGCGGCTCTCCTGCGCGACCGGCTCCAGGGTGACCGCGCGGCCTGGACGGCCAAGATCCTGCCGGTTCTCCTGCCCGGCCACGGCAGACACGAGATCCCCGACTTCCTCCAGCCCAACGCGGCGGACTGGTACGAGGTCCGGGCGAACACCCCGGAGGGGGCGGAGTCCTTGCTGCGGGTGCTCACCCGGCAGCCGCGCGACCTCCCGCCGGCCCTCGGACCTCGGCTGGTCCTGCCGCCGCGATCCGGGTCCGCACCGGCTCGGACGGCCGTCGCGGCCGGGCTTCCGGTCGTCTGGCGCCCGGAATTGCCGCCACCGGGTTACCGGCCGCAGGCACCGCTGGTCGAACTGCACCTCGTCCCGGCTTCGCCGTTCGCGCGCTACGGCGTGCTCCAGCTCGAACGGGTCGCCGACGAGCTGGCGGCGTCGGGTCGCGCCGAGGGGCTCTTCTCGCAGTCGCAGGCCATCTCCGTCGGCTCTTCGGCCGACGAGGCGTGGGCGGTCTCGACGGACTGGCGTTCCGGGGAGTGCGGGCTCGCCGTGCTCCGCGGCGGCCAGCGCACGTGCTGGTTCGCGCTGCCGCAGGCGAAGATCGGCTGGATCCTCGACCGGACTGACCTGGCCGCGAGACTCACCGAGCGGCTGGACCTGCTGCTGCAGATCGGCCTTCCCCTTCCGGACAGCTTGGCGCCGGCGATCGCGGTGGAGCAGGCCGGGCAAGTCCGGCTCGGCGATCTCTCCGAAGTCGCCGCCGCGAGCGCATCGATGCCCCTCGCCGGCCGCGAGCGCATCAGGGTCGACACCGAAGAGGCTTTCCGCGTCGAGGAACTCCGGCGTTCGAAGCGGGACGTCGCCGAGGAGCTGACCGCTCGGCTCGCGGTGGCGTTCCGGCGCTGATCAGCTGGAGCGCGGGTGGTGGGCGTGATCGCCCGAAGGGAGGTCACGGTCCACGTGGTCCGCGTGGTGCAGCGCCTGGGCCAGCAGGCCGCGGACGTGGTTGTCCGCCGCCGAGTAGTACACGAACGTGCCCTCCCGGCGGCCCTTCACCAGGCCCGCCAGCCGCAGCTTGGCCAGGTGCTGGCTGACCGCCGTCGGGGCCGCGCCGGCCAGTTCCGCCAGGCAGGCCACCGAGGATTCGCCCTGCAGCAACGCCCAGAGCACCTTGATCCGGGTCGGGTCGGCCAGCAGGCGGAACGACTCCGCGGCCAGGTGGACCTGCTCTTCGGTGGGCATGTCGAACTCCGGCAGCGACGCGTGCATGGTGAAACCTTACTACTTGCGTATCTGCGTGCTTGCGCAGATAGAATGGGTTCATGCCGGGACACGGACACGGCCACGCGAAGTGGCGGCCGCACAGCCACGACAGCGCCGATCGCGTCGACCACGCCCTCGAAACCAGCCGGCGTGGCGTGCGCGCGCTCGTCCGGTCGTTCGCCGCGCTGTCCGTCACCGCCGTCGCGCAGCTGGTGCTCGTGCTGGTCACCGGGTCCGTGGCGCTGCTGGGCGACACCGTCCACAACTTCGCCGACGCGCTGACCGCCGTCCCGCTCGGCGTCGCCTTCCTGCTCGGCCGCCGGACCGCGACCCGCCGCTACACCTACGGTCTCGGGCGCGCCGAAGACCTGGCCGGTGTGGTCGTCGTGCTCGTCGTCGCGGCTTCGGCCGCGGTCACCGCGTACGAATCGGTGGCGCGCCTGCTCGACCCGCGGCCGGTCGCGCACCCGTGGGTGGTCGCCGTGGCCGGGGTGATCGGCTTCGCCGGCAACGAACTCGTGGCCCGGTACCGGATCAGGGTCGGCCGCGAGATCGGCTCGGCCGCCCTGGTCGCCGACGGGCTGCACGCGCGCACCGACGGCTTCACGTCGCTGGCCGTCGTCGCCGGCGCGGCGGGCGTCGCCTTCGGCTTCCCCGCGGCGGATCCAGTCGTCGGGTTGCTGATCACCGTCGCGATCCTGTTCGTCCTGCGTGACACGGCGAAGGAAGTGTTCCGGCGGCTGCTGGACGCCGTGGACCCCGCGTCGGTGGAGCTGGCCGAGCGGACGGCCCGGGACGTCGGCGGCGTCCTCGGCGCCCGGGATCTCCGGATGCGCTGGATCGGGCACCACCTGCGGGCCGAGCTGGCCGTGACGGTCGCAGCGGACCTGACCGTCGAAGCCGCCCACCGGCTGGCGCACGAGGTGGAACACCGGCTGCTGCACACGATCCCACGCCTGACCGCGGTGGTGGTCCACACCGAACCGGCCACCGGCGCGGAGCGGGCGCACGAAACCGTCGCCCACCACCGCTAGCACCCGACGGGCTGCTCCACCGGCTCCGGCTTCGGGCTCAGCACCCCGGCGAACACCGCCGCCAGCACGCAGAGCACCACCGGCACCGCGAAGGTCACGTTCAACGGCATCCACCGGGTCAGGCCGCCGATGAGCGCCGGGCCGGCCAGCAGGCCGACGTACCCGAGGCCGACCACGCGGGCCATCAGCGCGCCCGACGCCCGCGTGTCCAGGTTGCCCGCCGCGGTGAACAGCTGCGGGACGCCGCCCGAGAGGCCCAGGCCGAACAGCGCCCAGCCCACCAGGGACACCGGCACCCACGGCGCCGCCGCGGCGATCGTCAGGCCCACCGCCGCCAGCACGGCGCCGTAGCGGACGATCGCGGCCGGGCCGGCCCAGGCCGCGACGCGGTCGGTCAGGAAGCGGCCGGTCGTCATCGCCACCGCGAACGCGCCGTACGCCAAAGCCGCCGTGGACGCCGACGTGCCGAGCACCTTTTCCATGTGGAGCGCGGCCCAGTCGTTCGCGACCCCCTCCGACAGCATCAGCGCGAGCGCCAGCAGGCCGAGCAGCCAGACCGTGCGGCCCGGGGTCCTCCGGCGCGCGACGACCGGCTCGGGCGCCTCGGAAGCAGCGGCAGGCGCGTCGGCCGGCTCCATCAGGAACCGCGCCGACAGCACGGAAAGCAGCACGCAGACCAGGCCGGTGCCGGTGAGCGTCACCCCGGTGGGCACGCCCGCGCCGAGCGTCGCCGCGCCGATGACCGCGGCGATCGCGCCGCCGATCGACCACATCGCGTGAAAGGCCGCCATGATCGGGCGCGGGTAGGCCCGCTCGACGACGACCGCGTGGGAGTTCATCCCGACGTCGATCGCGCCGTTGCCGAAGCCGAAGAAGGCCAGCGACAGGCCCAGTGCCCACCACGAGTTCGCGAACCCGGGCGCGCACACCGCGAGGCCCATCAGGATCCCGGCGGCCGGCACCAGCCGCCGGTGGCCGAGCCGGTCGACGAGCGGCCCGGCCACCTGCATACCGGCGAAGGCGGCGCCGCCGAGCACCAGCAGCAGCGCGCCCAGCGTGCTGTGCGAGATGCCGGTCGCGCGCTCGACGTTCGGGATGTGCACCACCCACATGCCCATCGCGAAGCCGTTGAGGCCGAAGAACATGAAGGTCGCGAACCGGGCGGCGCGCGGACGGGGTGAGACGGTCATCGGCTCTCCAGGGGTACGGCGACGTGCACGAGCACGCCGCGCTCGGTCAGCGCGGCACGCTGGTCTTCGGGCGCGGCGGGGTCGGTGATCACCACGTCGGCGCGGTCGGCGGGACAGATGCAGGCGAGCGTGCTGCGGCCCCACTTGGCGCCGTCGGCGAGCACGATCGTCCGGGTCGCGACGTCGAGCGCGGTCCGCTTGACCTCGGCGTCGTCCAGGTCGAAGGCGGTGAGCCCGGAATCGACGCCGAGCCCGCAGGGGCTCAGCACGGCGACGTCGAACCGCAGGGCCCGCAGCGACGCCAGCGCCAGCGGGCCGACCAGGGCCTGCTCCCCCGGCCGGGCTTCGCCACCGGGCAGCAGCAGCCGGACGCCGGGTTCCTCGGCCAGCTCGCGGGCCGCGTGCAGGGACAGCGGCATCACGGTGATCGGACGCCCGCGCAGCAGCCGCGCGAGTTCGAGGGCCGTCGTGCCGCTGTCGAGGACGACCGTCTCGCCGTCACGGATCAGCTCGGCCGCGGCGGCGGCGATGGCGTGCTTCGCCGCGATCCCGGCCGTCGCGCGGGCCGCGAACGGCGGTTCTACGCCCGTGGGGGTCGCGGGGACAGCGCCGCCGTGCACCCGGCGCAACACGCCCCGGGACGCCAGGTGGTCGAGGTCGCGGCGGACGGTCATCTCCGACGCGCCGGTCGCTTCGGCCAGCTCGGCCACGCCCACCTGGTCGGCGTCGCGCAGCCGCTCCACGATCACCCGTTGCCGTTCCGCGCTCTTCACGCCGCGATGTTCGCAATCCCGGCACGGTCGCACAACCGGATTGTTCGTTCGCTCACGTCGTCTGTGCGAACCACCACTGGGGCATGATGGTCGCGTGCACGCTGCCGAGACCACCGCGACCCCGTGACCGGGGGCTACCTGAAGGGCCGGATCCGCCGCGAAGACATCATCACGGCGGCGGCCGCGGCCTACGGCGAACTCGGCTACCACGGCTCGTCGCTGCGGGAGATCGCCAAGCGCGTCGGGATCTCGCACGCCGGTCTCCTCTACTACTTCCCCACCAAGGAAGCCCTGCTCGCGGCCGTGCTCGAACGCCGGGACGCCGACGACTCCGAGCGCGAGCAGCTGACCGTGCCGCCCGGGCTCGAGGTGCTGCGCCACTTCGTCGCGCTCGCCGAGCACAACGTCCGCCACCCCGGGATCGTCGACCTCTACTCGCGGCTCGCCGCCGAAGCGGTCGCCCCGGACCACCCCGCGCACGAGTACTTCGTGCGCCACTACCGGGCCGCCCGCGACGGCGTGCACGAGTCGTTCGAGGTCCTCGCCGCCCGCGGCGAGCTGCGGGACGGCGTCGAGCCCGTCCTGGCGGCGCTGACCTTCATCGCGCTGATGGACGGCCTCCAGGTGCAGTGGCTGACCGTCCCCGGCGACGTCGACCTGGTCGGCTCGCTGCGCTTCTACCTCCAGAACCTGCTCACCGTCCCGCTCTAGAGGGTTTTCGCGTACGGGTCCCACCCCGCCGGCAGCAGCGGCGGGACCTCGACCGTGCTTGCGACCTCCACGCTCTGCCCGCGCGTCATGGATTCGTCGATGGCCAGCATCGCGTCGAGCACGTGGTAGGCCAGCTCGCCGGACGCGCGTTCCGGCACCCCGGCCCGGATCGCCCGCGCCAGTTCCAGCGCGCCGGTCCCGCGCGAAGCCGCGTGTCCCTGCGGCGCCAGCTCTTCCGGCTCGTCGTGGCCGAGCAGGTGCAGCCGGGTCGGCTCGTCGAACCGGTTGGGGTCCGGCAGCACGGCGGTGCCCAGGGTGCCGGTCAGCTCGGCCAGCGCGGGCCGTTTGAGGGCGGAGTCGAAGCTCAGGACCAGCTGCGCGGAAGCGCTTTCGAACTCGATGAGCGCGGTGACCGTCGTCGGCACCGAGACCGGGAACTCGGTGCCCGCCCGCGGCCCGGACCCGACGACCCGGGTGTCGCGTGCCCGCCCGCCGGCCCCGGTGACGCGCCGGATCGGGCCGAGCAGGTGCACCAGCGCCGTCAGGTAGTACGGGCCCATGTCGAGCAGCGGACCGCCGCCGGGCTGGAAGTAGAACTCCGGCGCCGGGTGCCACAGCTCCGGCCCCGGCACCTGGAACAGCGCGAGCGCGGTCAGGGGACGGCCGATCCGGCCCGCGTCGACGGCGCGGCGCGCGGTCTGCAGTGCCGCACCGAGCACGGTGTCGGGCGCGCTCGCCACGCGCAGGTTCTTCTCCCGTGCGCGATCGAGCAGCTTGCGGCCGGTCTGGCGGTCCAGCGCCAGGGGTTTCTCCGTCCACACGTGCTTGCCCGCTTCGAGCGCGGCGAGCCCGACTTCGACGTGCGCGGCCGGGACGGTCAGGTTGACGACCAGTTCGACGTCCGGGTCGGCGAGCAGTTCCGCCACCGTGCCCGCGCGCGGGACGCCGTGTTCGGCCGCGCGGGCCGCCGCGCGGCCGGTGTCGAGGTCGGCGACCCGCACCACGCGGACGTCCGGGAAGGCGGTGAGGTTTTCGAGGTAGGTGCCGCTGATGACGCCGGTGCCGATGATCCCGACACCGACCGGCCCGCCGGTCACCGGTCCGCGCCGGTCAGGAAGGCGTGACTGGCGGCGATGGCCTCGAAGAGGTCGCCGTCGAAAGCGTCGAACTCGACCACGCGCAGCGCGTCCGGCGCGGCGGCGAGCACGTCGGCGACCGGCACCCGGCCCTGGCCGGCCGGGACCTGGCCGGTCGCGTCGGTGGCGAGGCCGCCGTCCTTGACGTGGATGGCCCGCACCCGGTCGCCGAGCCGCCGCAGCAGGGCGGGCGCGTCCTCGCCGCCCGCGGTGGCCCAGTACGTGTCGACCTCGAGCGCGATCGCCGGGTCGAGCTGATCGGCGAACACCTCGAAGGCGCTGCGGCCGTCGAGCCGGGATTCCAGTTCCCACCAGTGGTTGTGGTAACCGACGCGGACGCCGTGTTCGGCCGCGAGCTTCGCGGCGGCGTTGAGCCCCTCCGCCGTGGCCGCGATGTCGGCCGCCTGCTGCCACCGCTCGGGCGGCACGAACGGGTCGATCACCAGGCCGATGCCCAGCTCGGCCGCGGCCGCGAAGACGGCGTGCTGGTCGGTGCCGAGCAGCTGCGCGTGCGCGGTCGGGGCGGTCAGGCCGTTGGCGGGCAGCCCGGCCCGCAGCGCCTCCGCGTTTTCGAGGACGCCGTACGGCTCCACCTGCGTGAAGCCGATCGCGGCCAGCCGCCGCAGGGTGTCGGCGGGATCGGCCGCGAAGGCGTCTCGGACCGAATACAGCTGTACGGAAGGCTCGCTCATCCCCGGCTCCTCCACATCCCCGTGGCGGCCGTCCGCCGCGGCTCCTCAATTTCTACCACCTGGTCAAAATTGTGACCAGGGCTTTTCGGGCGACCCGGGCAGCCGGACCGCCGCGTGCGGCGACTCACGCCGGACGGGGTTTTGGCAAGCACCCGATGGGGCAGTAACGCCAAGAGCAGGAAGCCAGGACCGATCCCGGGAGGTGGCGGCACATGGACAGGGCAGGGGACGAAAGGGCCACCGGTGCCGCTGCCGGGCGCTCGGCCTCCAGCGACCTGACGGACCTGTCGGAAGCCGCACGTGACCTCGACCGGCGGATCGACCAGCACCTCGAGCGGCTGCGCCGCGAACGCGCCCAGCGCGCCGCCGACATCCCCGACCAGCGGCTCCGCCCGAGCGGCTGACCGGACCACCTCGCGTTTACCGCGCGGACGCGACCTACTACGCTGGGTGGCCCAACGCCGCACGTCGAAGTCCTGCGAGGTCGCCATGTCCGACACGCCGTCCGCGCTGTCCCCGAGCCAGACGCCGGTGGGCGTCGACCCGGCCCGGCCGAGCATCGCGCGGATCTACGACGGGTTTCTCGGCGGCAACAACTTCTACGAAGTCGACCGCGTGGTGATGGAGAAGATCCGCACGGCGGTCCCCGAAGCGGTCGACATCGCCCGAGGCAACCGCGGGTTCCACAACCGCGCGCTGCGGATGCTGGCCCACCAGACGAAGATCAGCCAGTACCTCGACTGCGGGTCCGGGTTGCCGACGGCCGAGAACACCCACCAGATCGTGCAGCGCATCGACAAGGACAACACGGTCGTCTACGTCGACAACGACCCGGTGGTCCTCGCCCACGGCCGCGCACTGCTCGTCGAGAACGACTTCACGCACATGGTCGAGGCGGACATCTTCAAACCGAAGGAAGTCCTGGGCCACGAAGACGTCCTGGCGCACGTCGACTTCACCGAGCCGGTCGCGCTCCTGCAGGTCGGCACCATGCACCACTGCGAGGGCGACGGTGTCTTCGACATCATGCGCGAGTACATCGACGCGCTGCCGTCGGGTTCGTACGTCGTGCTGTCGCACTTCTTCGACCCCGAGGTGCCGGAGCTGACCGAGATCGCCAAGCGGATCGAGCAGATCCTCGTGCAGGGCCCGCTCGGTGCCGGCCGCTTCCGCACCCGCGCGGAGATCGAAGCGATGTTGGACGGCCTCGAGATCGTCCAGCCGAACGCGACGTCGGAGCCGGGCATGGCGATCTGCGACGAGTGGTGGCCGGACGGCCCCCGGCTCACGCCGCTCAGCGACTCGGCCCGGTGCGTCGCCGGGATCGTCGGCTACAAGCCGTAGCCCCTCACCCTTCCTCGGCCGGCTCTTCGGCCGCGGCCGCCTCGCCGCGCAGCCACTTCAGCTTGACCTCGAACTGGCCCTGCAGCCCGGTGCGCGCGATCACGGCTCCGGCCTGAGCGTCCAGCTTGACGCCGAACTTGAGCTCGACCTCGTCCGGGCCCAGGTCGCGGAACTGCGCCAGCGCGGCGGACGCGGCCGCACGGACCTCGCTCAGCGCGTGCTCGAAGGTCGTGGTCGCCTTGCGGAGCACCCCCGAAGGCACCGACGCCTGTTCCAGGCCCGGTTCCCCTTCGACCTCGACGACCACCGAACCGCCGCCGTCCAGCGGGAACCGCACGAACTCCTGCACCGGATCTCCTTCTCTGTCGGGGGATTAGCACGGCAGGTCGAGCCACTGCTCCTCGCCGATGCCCTGGCGCACCTGCTCGAGCTTGTCGAGCAGGAAGGGCAACCGGCCGGGACGGGCCAGGTACTCCAGCACCGCCTGGTAGAACGCGCTGGTCATCGCCGACGGCATCAGGTCCGACGCGTCGAAGCACAGGTCACCGTCGCCGGCGAGGGTCGCGGCGATCCGCCGCGTGACGTCGCTGCGGTAGACCTCCGGCCCGGACAGGCGCCGGTGCACCGAGAACGTCGTCCCGCCGGACGGCCAGATCCGCTGGCCCTCCGCTCCGGCCAGGTAGACCATGAGCCGGCGCGCCGCCGGGGTGTCGCGGAACATCCCGGCGAGGTCGGCCGAGACCTCGGACGGCCCGGCACCGCCGGCGCCGGGGAACGGGAAGAACCGGAAGTCCCGGTCGGGAACCGGGGGCCCGCTCGCCCGCGGGATCGCGGTGTACCCGCCGATCGCGAACGAGCCGAGGTGTTCCAGCGCGCACCCGGGCGGGTCGGCGAACATCGGGCGACCGGCGTCGGCGAACGACGTCAGCAGCGCCGCCGTGCTCCCGCCGCGGACCGCGCCCGGGGCGAGGACCAGCGCGCCCCAGCTGCGCCAGGCGTCCACCATCGCCGCGTCGGTCCAGGGGAGCCGGCCCGCGGCCCAGTCGCTGTAGACCCGCGGCCCGGCGCGGTGCAGGAGGATGTCCTCGATCCAGTCCGTGCCGGGGAACCCGGAGTTCGGCGGGGCACCCATGCCGAGGCACCACGGCCGCGGCCCGGCCGCCGCCAGCCGCTGCGACGCGGCGACAAGTTCATCCCATGTGGACGGTGCCGCACCGGGGAACGACCGGGGTGTGTACCAGACGATGCTCTTCAGGTCGGCCTTCACCACGACCGCGTACACGGCGTTCTCGCCGAGCTGCTGCAGCTTCCGCCACTGCGGGCCGTACGCCGCGGTCGCCTCCGCGCCGAGGACGACGTCCAGGGGCTTCACTTCACCGGAGCGCGCGTACCCCGCCAGCTCGGCCGGGTTCGACAGCACCGCGACGTCGGGCGGGGTGCCCTGCTGCAGGTCCCCGCGCAGCACCTGGTTCTGCGCGCGGGTGCCCTGGTAGCGCACCGGAATCCCGGTCGCCTGGGTGAACCCGTCGAGCACCCGCAGGAACGCCTTCTGCTCGTCGCCGGTCCACGGCCCGAGCACCGTCACCTCCTCCGTGCCGTTGCCCGCGGAGCACCCGGACAGCAGCAGGAGGACGGCGAGCACCAGGCCGGCGCAGCGCTTCACGACTCTCTCCTCGCCCGGAACCGGTATTCGTCGAGCCGCGGTTGCAGGCCGCCCACCGCCAGGACGCCGATCCCGGCGGCCAGCATGGGGATCCCGTAGCCGAGCACGCCGGTCCAGTCCGGTTCGGTGAGCCCCGGTCCGAGCAGCGCGGCCTCGTCGACGTCGGCCGGCGGCGCGGCCGCGACCGTGGGCGGGGCGGTCGTCGCGGCCGCGAAATCGGCCACCGTGTCGCCGCAGCCGGCGACCCCGGCCGGCCCGCACTGGGTGATCAGCACCTTGGCGAGCGTCCACCGGGCCGCGTCCGCGGCGGCCGTGGTGCCGGCGGCCCGCGTGTCCACGGTCCGTTCCAGCGTGGCACCGCTGGTGCGCGCGTCGGACTGGATGCCCAGCAGCAGCGCGGTTCCCGCGCCCAGCACCACACACGCCGCCGTGGCCGCCAGCAGCGCGGTGTTCACCGTGCGCCGGAACCGCCGGGCCAGGAACCGCTGGGCCCACGCCAGCGTGCCGAGCAGGACGACCAGCGGCAGCGCCCACAGCAGCGTGATCGCGGGGTCCAGCCATTCGGCGGCCAGCTGGGCGTCGAGCGCGGCCCGCTGGTCGGCTTCGAGCGTGTCGAGCCGCGCCAGGATGCCGTTTTCCGGCGCGGTCAGCAGATCCGACGCCGACAGCAGGTAGCTCGCGGCGAGCGGGCCGCCGCCGTCCTGCCGGTAGTGGGCGTCGGCCTGGCCGATGAAGCTGTTGTAGGCGGGCAGCAGCCCTTCGATCAGCCGGAGCGTCCGGCTGCCCTGGTCCCCGGCCGCGTTGTGCTCGGCGACCTGGGCGAGCTGCTGGCCGGCCAGGGCGATTCCGCCCTCGTACTGCTCGCTGGGCCCGGTGAGCTGCACCTGGTTGCGTTCGAAGGCCGACACCGCGGCGCGGTGCGCGGCCACGAGCGCCCCCTTGGCCAGTGACACCTCGAGCACCGCGGGCGCGGTCCGCTCCCGCACCTCGGCGAGGCCGGCCCGCACGCCGAGGAAGGTCGCCAGCGCCGTCCCCAGCACCAGCACGCTGCCGGCGACGAGTCCCAGCCGCAGCCACCACAGGGTCTGCCGGGTGGTGCTGATCGCGGTCACGACGGCGCTCCCGCCTCGAACGGTTCACCACAGTGCCCGCACCGCTTCGCCGCCGGCCGCGCTTTGTGTCCACAGTGGACACACTCGCGCGGGGCGCCGGGCGCTTCGGGCGGGACGGCGGCGGGTTCCGCCGCACCGGTGTAGGTGGAGATGGTCGACCCGAGCACCAGGGAGAAGCCGTCGCGCGGGCGCACGCCGTCCTTGATCGCGACCGTGCCGTCCTCGCGCACGTCGACGAGCCGGCCCAGGCGCTTGAGGATCTCGGTGTTGCCCAGCTCGGTCGCCAGGCGGACCGCGGTGCCCCATTCGCCGGCCGCCGCCACCCGGTCGTCGCGCTGGAAGGCGTCCCAGCCCGCCCGGACCGCGCGGCCCAGCTCGGCCTGCCCGGTGACGCGGGCGACGTTGTCGTCCGGCACGCTGGAGAGCGCGAGGTCGTCGGTCAGGTAGCCGACGACGGCCTGCCGCTCGGCGACCGGCTCGCCGGCGAGCAGCGTGACGGTGCCCAGCAACCGGTCCTCGTACCGGGTCAGCTCCTCCGTCTCGACGTCGAGGCAGAGGTGGTACTCGCGCAGCTCCTCGCCCCACGCCCCGGTCGGCAGCTCGATCGCGCTCCCCTCTTTTGGCTGACACTGCGCGGTGAGCTCGACCTCGGTCGGGAAGACCTGCTTGACGAACCGGAGCCGGCTGTAGGGCATGGTGGTCAGCCGCAGCCGGACGTCCGGCACGGTCCGGCCCATCGCCCGCTCGACCAGGCGCCGGAAGTCCCCGGCGAGCTCGGCGTCCTCCAGCACGGCGTCGGCGCTGCCGCGCAGGACCGACGCGATGCGCTGCAGGTCCCGCGGTTCCCAGTCGTCACCGATGCCCCGGGCGTCGCAGGCGAACCGGCCCCGGCAGCGGCCGAGCGCGGCTTCCAGCGCCCCCGAGTGGTCGGACTCGTTCTTGCCGTCGGTGAGCAGCACCGCGTGCCGGATGGCCGCGGGGGTCTTCTCGAACACGTCCCGGGCCAGGTCCAGCCACGTGCTCATCGCCGTGCCACCGCCGGCGATGAGCTCGGACGCCGCGGCCTTCGCCTCGTGGCGGGTGCGTTCGCTCGCCACCGCCAGCGGCGGCTCGGCCGGGTACACGAGCCGGGCCCGGCTGGTGCATTCGACCACCCCGAACAGCACGCCGTCCCGCAGCGAGCCCACCGCCGCCCGGCAGGCGTGCCGCGCGGCCTCGATCTTCGTCGGCGGCCAGTCCATCGAGCTGGAGCAGTCCACCAGCAGCAGCTCGGCGGTCGGCGGCGGCCCGGCCGCGGGGACACCGGCCTCGCCCACCCGCACGGTGAGCACGACGTCCATCCGGTCGTCACTCGGCGCCAGGTACTTGTTCTGGCTCAGCTGGAGGGTGAACGAGGGCTCGGGCATCCGATCACCTTCTCGTCTTCGGCCGGACGGAGTTCGCGAGATCGACCAGCACGCCGTGTTCGTTCCGGTCGCGCGCCCGCTCGGCGAGCCGGCGCAGGGACTGCTCCAGCAGCGACCGCAGGCCGCGTTCGGTGACGCGCTCGCCGAGCAGCGCGCCGCCGTCCCAGTCCTCGCCGCTGTCGCCGAGCCCGGCCAGCGCGGCCGCGCGGACCAGCGCCTCCAGCCGGTCCTGGGCCTCCCGGTCGAGGTAAAGCTCGGGCAGCCGCCGCGCCGCGTCGGCGAAGTCGTCCCGGCCCGGCGGCCCGGACGGCAGGCGCCCGGCCCGGATCCGCACGGCGGCGATCCGCGCGGCGTCGTAGTGGCGCGAGATCGGCGGCACGGCGTCGAGCAGTGCGACCGCAGTGTCGCGGCCGTGGGTCCGCAGGGAGCAGCGGGCCAGGCCGAAGGCGGCGCTGACCTGGCCGTGGTCGCGGTGCCACACCGAGCGGTAGCAGCGCTCGGCCCCCTCGGTGTCCCCGCGCAGTTCGGCGCAGAACCCGAGCGCCAGTTTCGGCGCGATCTCCCCGGGCCAGCTGCGGTGCACCCGGTCGAACGCGGCCACCGCCTGCTCGGCGTCGTCGCGGGCCAGGGCCAGCAACCCGTGGTGCCACGCCGCCCGCCAGTCGCGCGCGGCCTCGGTCCCGAGCTGCTCTTCGGCGTCCGCCAGGGCCGCGGCCGCGCCGCGCGTGTCCCCCAGCGCGACCAGCGCCCGCGTCCGGGCGAACGCGATCTCCACCGAGCGCTCGCCGAACATCGCGAGCTTGTCCAGCCAGCGGTGCGGCCCCGGCGCGCCCGCGATCGCGATGAACTCGGCCGCGGCGTCCTCGGGCGCGACCCGCGGGACCGGCAGCCGGCCGGCCCCGTCGGCGGCGCCCGGCAGGCCGAGGTCCAGCGGGCGATCCCCCGCCAGGGCGGCACTTTCCCGGGAAAGTGCCGCCTTGGCGGGGATGGTGACCCAGTGGTCGAGGCCGGGCACCGCGCCGAGGCCGTCGTCGAGCAGTTCCGCGGTGTCCTCGAACAGCGCCGACGGCACCGGCCGCGGACGTTCGTCGCGCAGCGAAAGGATTTCCCGGCGCACGCCGTCGAGCTGCTCGGCCATCTCCGACGCCGTGGCGAACCGCCGTTCGAAGGGCGCGACCGCGCGTTCGAGCACCCGGTGCAGGGAGTCCAGGCCGCCGGCGACCCGGCCCGGGTCGGCGTCGTCGCTCGCGGCTTCGAGCAGCACCTGCAGCGTCCGGCCCACGGTGTGCAGGTCCGAGCGCACGGTCAGGCCGTACCGCGCGAGCTCGTGCGCCGGCGCCTGGAACCCTTCGGTGCCGACGCTCGGACCGGCCGGGTCTTCGAGCGAGCGGGCCGCGCCGAGGTCGATGACCTTGACCCGCTTGTCGCCGTGGATCACGTTCTCCGGCTTCATGTCGCAGTAGAGCAGGCCTTCGCCGTGGAGGTAGTCCAGCGCGCCGAGGATCGCCCGGCCGTAGACGATCACGTGCTCCACCCGCGGCGGCGGCCCCTGCCTGAGCAGGTCCCGCAGCGATCGCCCGCCGACGTACTCCATCACCAGGTAGGTGTCCGGTTCGCCGCCGCCGGGCGGCACGTGCTCGACGAAGTCGCTGATCCGCACGATGTTCGGGTGGTCGAGCCGGACCAGCACGTCGCGTTCGACCCGCGCCATCGCCCGCAGCACGGCGTTGCCGCTGTTGATCACGCCCTTGAGCGCGACGTGCTGGCCGGCGAGCGCGGTGTCGGCGGCCAGGTACACCCAGCCGAGGCCGCCCCGGGCGAAGCAGCCGAGGACGTCGTAGCGGTCGCCGATCCGCTCGCCGCGGTGCAGCTTGGGAAGGAAGGAAAAGCGCTCGCCGCAGTTTTCGCAGAACCCCTCGGCGAACGCCGGTTCGCCGGCGTAGGCGCGGCCGACGGCCTCCCCGCAGTGACCGCAGAACCGGTGGTGCTCGGGGTAGTCCGGATCGGCGAGGACGAGCTTCTCCGGGTCCGGCACCTCGATCGCGGGCAGCGACTGGAAGTCCGCCTCGCCGCTCCACAGCTCTACGCTGCGACGGGTGCTCTCCGGGGCCGGCACCGACGTCGGCGGCTCGACCGGCAGCCGGCGGCGGCCGCACACCTCGCAGAACCCGATCGGCCCGACCGGACGGCCGTGGCACCACGCGGTTTCGGTCGTCACGCGCCCTCCAGCCGGCGGCGGACCGCCCGCACGTACCGCTCGACCAGCCCGGCGGCGGCTTCCGGTTCGTCCGGTCGCAGGGTCAGTGCCGCCATGGCCGGCCGGTACAGCTCGGCCAGTTCCTCGTCCTCCATCAGGCCCGCGCCGGTCGCCTTGGCGTTGTAGCCGCGCAGCCGTCCGTGCAGTTCGTCGTGCCGGGCGGCCAGCGCGTCGAGTTCGGCGTACCACCGGACCAGCGCCCACCGGGCCGCTTCCGCGTCCCGTTCGGTCGCCGTGAGGGCTCGCCGCACCCGGCCCGGTTCGATCCGCTCGCCCGCCGAGCGCAACGCCGCCAGCCGCAGGCGCAGATCCGCGGAACTGCCGGGCACCGCCACGCGCGAACCGATCCGGGCGGCCCGTTCGCGGGTGCGGTCCTCCTCGTGCTCCACCATGTCGACCAGCAGCGCCAGCCGATCCAGACGCCGCGCGTTGCGCTCGTTCTCCCAGCGCCGGGCCAGGCGCACGCCGGGCGAGTCCGGTCCGCTGAACTGGACCAGCACGGTGGCGCCCTTGTCCACCAGCGGGCGCACGACGTCGGTGAGCACTTCCTCCGGCGCCCGCGCGTCTTCGACGCCGGTCACCGCCACCGCGACGTCCTCCGGGTTGGTCTCCAGCACGGTGAGGACTTCCCCGGTGCTGATGCCGGCGCTGACGTGCTCGGCCACCTCGCCGGTGGTCTTGCCGGTCGCGTCGACGATCGCGGCGAGCCGCTCGCCGGACACCCGTTCGCGCCGCACCTGGGCCAGGAAGCCCTCCCGGACCGCGGAGTCCCGGTCCCCGATGACGACGATCAGCGGGCCGGCCGACGGCCGCGGCGGCTCACCCACCCACCGGGCGACGTCCGGCACGTGCCGGACGATCACCTCGACCGGGATCAGGTAGGCGAGCCCCGCGCGTTCGTCGGTGTACTCGGTGACCACCATGCCGAGCACCGCGCCGGTGGCCTTGTCGATCACGCCGGCGCCGCTGAACCCGCGCCGCACCCGCTCGCCGGGCAGCGGCGAATTGAGCTGGATCCACTCCCCGGCGGCGCCGGCCGGGCCCGCCAGTACGGCGTTGTTCACCCAGACGCCGTAGCGGTGCGGCGCCGGAAAGCCGTAGGTGTGGACCACCCGGTCGCGCACCGCGCCGAGCCGGACCAAGGGAGCGCCCGCCACGTGCGGGAACGCTTCGGCGAGGTCCAGCAGGGCGATGTCGCCGCGGCCGTCGTCCGACGGCGGCACCCAGCCACCGGGCCGCACGGCGGCGAGCGTCTCCGGCATGCCCTCCAGGCCGACGAACCGCACCAGCACGTGCGCCCCCGAAAGCGCTTCCTCCCCGGCGGCCTGCACGACGTGCGCGCAGGTGAGCACCGTGGATTCGCCCAGCAGCATCCCGGCGCCCAGTGCCCGGCCGGACGAGTTCACCAAGCAGACCCGCCACGGTTCCGGATCCCCCGCGCGCCCCTCGGCAGAACCGTTGTGCTCCCTCACCGGGTGCGACCTTACGACCCCGCACCGGCGCTCCGGGGCGGGTTCGCCCGCTTACCCGCCGCAGATCACCCGATCGGCCGCCGAACTCCGCATGACGGTGGAAAACTCACGAACCGCCCCGACGGCCGGTGAGCCGGGTCAGGCGATCGTGCGCAGCCGGCGGAGGGCGAAGAACACCAGCGCCGCCGCCAGGAGCACGAAGATCCCCGTTTCGATGCCCTGGAAGAGCCAGAACCGGTCCCCCGGCTGGTACTGCAGCCAGTTGGTCGCGCCGGGACCGGCCTGGGCGTCGGTGCAACCGCCGGGCGAGCACGGGCCGAGCTGGGCGTTCGGCAGGACCAGCTCCCCGGCCGCGTTGCGGACGCCGACGTCCATGATCCAGTTGCCGGACGCCGGATTCGGCGTCCGCCCGCCGTCCGGGGCGAACGTGAGGCTCTGCGCGGGCAGGTACCGCGGCCGGGCCAGCAGCTCGACCGCGACGCGGACCACCACGAACCCGACGAGGGCGATCCCCATGGCGGGCAGCACTTTCCGCCAGTACGTCCCGGCGAAGACACCCAGCGCGAGCGCGAACAGCGTGTACGCGACCGGGACGATCCCCTGCACGTCGAACGAGAGGTAGGTCAGCCGGCCGGTGCTCGCGCCGACCAGCGGCTGGAACCACCACGACACACCCAGCGCGTACCCGATGGCCAGCACGGTGGTCATCGCGCCGACCAGGCCGAACTTGGCCACCGCCCACTGCAGGCGGGTCACCCCCTGCGTCCACACCAGACGGTGGGTGCCCTGCTCGACCTCGCGGGCGACCAGCGGCGCGCCGAAGAACACGCCGACCAGCACCGGCAGGACCACGAACAGCACGGCGACGAACACCATCCCGCCGAACTCCTGCTGGAACTGGTGGCCGAGGCTCTCGCAGCGCGCCGTCGCTTCGGTCTGCGTGATCATCGACGCGGTGCCGAGCGCGGCCCGGCAGGCACCCAGACCGAGGTTGTCGTACTTCGCGTGCATCGACAGGCCGGTCGGCACCATGACGGCGGCCAGCGCGGCCAACGCGGCGAGGGTGAACAGCGCCTGCTTCCGGTGCTGCCGCCAGATCAGCCAGGTCATGCCGGCACCTCCCACGCGGACGCCGGGACGCGGGTCTCCGCCTCGGCGAGGTGCGCCAGCACGACGTCTTCCAGGGTCACTTCGTGCTCCGTCCACAGTGGATCGATCGGGCCGTCGCCGCGGCGGACCAGCAGCGTCGACTGGCGTTCGGTGTGGCTCGCCCGGACGACCTCGGCCACCCCGGCGATGGATTCGCTGCCGGCCCGCGGTCCGGTGAGCGTGCAGTGGCCGGCGAGCAGCTCGTCGACCGGGCCCGCCAGCCGGACGTGCGACCGCTGCAGGACGATCAGGTGGTCGCAGCTGCGTTCGAGGTCGGCGAGCAGGTGCGAGGACAGCAGCACGGTCGTCTCGCTCTCGGCCACCGCACCCATCAGCGTCTGCATGAACTCGCGGCGCGCGAGCGGGTCGAGGCTGGCGATGGGTTCGTCGAGCAGCAGCAGCCGGGGTCGTTTGGCCAGCGCCAGCGCCAGGGCGACCTGGGCGCGCTGGCCGCCGGACAGCTTGCCCACCGCCTTGTCCGGCGGGATGCCGAGCATGGCGAGCCGGTCGCGGGCCAGCGCGGCGTCCCAGCGGCGGCGGTTGAGCTTGCCGCCCATGGTGACCAGCTCCGCCGCGGTGAAGTCGCGGTAGAGCGGGGTGTCCTGGGCGACGAACCCGATGTCCGCCAGCGCGAACTGAGGTGCCCGCCCGAAGACGCGCACCTCGCCCGCGTCGGGTTTCAGCAGGCCGACGACCAGGTGCAGCAGCGTCGTCTTGCCCGCGCCGTTCGGGCCGACCAGCGCGGCGATCCGCCCGGCAGGCACCTCCAGCGCGCAGTCGCGCAACGCCCAGGTGCGGCCGTAGCGCTTGCCCAGCGCCGCAGCTTCCACCGCCAGTTCCATTCCGGACTCCCTACGACAGGTCGTGCGGCACCCGGGTGCCGCGGATCGTGGTTTCGATGAGGGCGGCGATGTCGTCCGGCGACATCCCCGCGGTTTCGGCGCGCTCCAGCCAGGCCACCAGCTCGTCGCGCAGCTGCGCCTGGTGGCCCAGCGAGGGGCCGGCCAGGCTGCCGGTGACGAAGGTGCCCACCCCCGGGCGGCCTTCGGCCAGCCCTTCCAGCACCAGTTCGCGGTAGGCCTTGAGCACGGTGTTCGGGTTGATCGCCAGCGCCTCGGCCACGTCCCGCACCTTCGGCAGCTGGTCGCCGGGCCGCAGCAGGCCGACGCGCAGCGCCTGCTTCACCTGGACGACGAGCTGCATGTACGTGGCGACCCGGGAACGGCCGTCGAGCACGAACTCGATCACCCTGCCCACCCTCCTATTGTCTTACGACATTAAGACAACACCTGACGGGGCGCGGCTGTCAAGGCATAGAGTTCTCGACCGGGACGCACACCGGCACCGGGAGGCAGGCATGTCGTTGTTGGACGAGCTCGGCAAGGCGATCGCGGGCGGAGCGGTCGAGATCGTCGACCTGACCGCTCCCCTGAGCTCGAGCACGCCGATCCTGCGGTTGCCGGAGCCGTTCGCCAACACGATCCCGTTCCGGCTGGAGGAGATCAGCCGCTACGACGAGCGCGGCCCGCGGTGGTACTGGAACGACATCCACACCGGCGAGCACACCGGCACCCACCTGGACGTCCCGGTGCACTGGGTGTCCGGAAAGGACGGTCACGACGTCTCCCGGGTGCCGCTGAAGACGCTGGTGGCGCCGGCGGTCGTGCTCGACTTCTCCGCCCGGGCGGCCGAGGACCCGGACTTCCTGCTCTCGATCGACGACGTCCGCGCGTGGACGGCGGAGCACGGGCCGCTGCCCGACGGCGGCTGGCTGCTCTACCGCACCGGCTGGGACACCCGCAGCGGCGACCAGGAGGAGTTCCTCAACGCCGACGAAGCCGGCTCGCACACCCCCGGCGTCTCCCCCGAGTGCGCGCGGTGGCTCGCCGAGGAAACGCCGATCACCGGCCTCGGCGTCGAAACGGTCGGCACCGACGCGGGCCAGGCGCCCGGCCTCGAGCCGATGTTCCCCTGCCACGAGCTCCTGCTGGGCGCGGGCAAGCACGGCCTGACCCAGCTGCAGAACCTCGCAACCCTGCCGCCGACCGGCGTGCTGCTGCTGGTGTCCCCCCTGCCGATCGTCGGCGGCTCGGGCAGCCCGGCCCGCGTACTGGCCCTGGTGGAGCGGTGAACGTAGCCGAACTGGTCGGCCGCACCCTGGCGGCCCTCGGCGTGGGAACGGCGTTCGGCGTGGTGGGCAGCGGAAACTTCGAGGTGACCAACGCGCTCCGCGCGGGCGGCGTCCGGTTCGTGGCCGCCCGCCACGAGGGCGGCGCGGCGAGCATGGCCGACGCGTACGCCCGGATGAGCGGCGAGGTGTCGGTCCTGTCGCTGCACCAGGGCTGCGGCCTGACCAACGCGGTCACGGGGATCACGGAGGCGGCCAAGAGCCGAACGCCGATGCTGGTGCTCACGGCGGACTCCGCGGGCGCCGCGGTGCTGTCGAACTTCCGCATCGACCAGGACGGCCTGGCCACGGCGGTCGGCGCGGTGCCGGAGCGAGTGCACTCACCGGCGAGCGCGGTGGCCGACACGGTGCGCGCGTTCCGGACAGCGCGGCAGCAGCGCCGGACGGTGGTGCTGAACTTGCCGCTCGACGTCCAGGCCCAGCCGGCGCCCGACTCGCCCACGCTGCCGCCACCCGGCTCGGCCCAGTTGCCGGCACCCGGCCCGCCCCAGTTGCCGGCACCCGGCCCGCCCCAGTTGCCGGCACCCGGCCCGCCCCAGTTGCCGGCACCCGGCCCGCCCCAGTTGCCGGCACCCGGCCCGCCCCAGTTGCCGGCACCCGACTCGTCCGCGCTGCCGCCACCCGACTCGCCCCAGTTGCCAGCGCCAAGCTCGCCCCCACTGCCGGCACCCGGCTCGCCCTCGCTGCCCGCACCCGACTCGCCTCCGCAGCCCGCGCCCGACTCGCCTCCGCAGTCCGCACCCGGCTCGGCCTCGCTGCCGGTGCCGGTCGGACCCGCGCCGGTGCGGCCGGACGCCGCTTCGGTGGCGGCGCTGGCGAACCTCCTGGCGGCGGCCGAGCGCCCGGTGTTCCTCGCCGGCCGCGGCGCCCGTTCGAGCGGGGACGTGCTGCGAGAGCTGGCCTCTCACTGTGGCGCGTTGCTGGCCACCTCCGCGGTGGCGCACGGTCTGTTCCGCGACGACCCGTTCGCCCTGGGCATCTCGGGCGGCTTCGCCTCCCCGGTGGCGGCCGAGCTGATCGTGGGCGCCGACCTGGTCGTCGGCTGGGGCTGCGCGCTGAACATGTGGACCACCCGCCACGGCAAGTTGCTGAGCCCGCACGCGAAGCTGGCCCAGGTCGACATCGAGCAGGCGGCGCTCGGAGCGCACCGCCCGATCGACCTGGGCGTCGTCGGCGACGTCGCGTGCACGGCGTCCGATGTCCTCGCACTGGCCCCGCCGCGCCCGGGCTACCGCACGGACGAGGTGGCGGCCCGGATCGCGGCCGGCCGCTGGAACGACGTCGCGCACGAGGACCTGTCCGGCGACGGCCGCATCGACCCGAGGACGTTGAGCAGGCTCCTGGACGAGCTGCTGCCCGCCGAGCGGATCGTCTCGATCGACTCGGGCAACTTCATGGGCTACCCGAGCGCGTACCTGTCGGTGCCGGACGAGCAGGGATTCTGCTTCACGCAGGCGTTCCAGAGCATCGGCCTGGGCCTGGGCACGGCCATCGGAGCGGCGCTGGCCCGCCCGGACCGCCTGCCGGTCCTGGGCACGGGCGACGGCGGATTCCACATGGCACTGTCCGAACTGGACACGGCGGTCCGCCTGGGCCTGCCACTGGTGGTGATCGTCTACAACGACGCCGCGTACGGAGCGGAGATCCACCACTTCGGCGACGCGGACATGACCACGGTCCGCTTCCCGGATTCCGACCTGGCGGCCATCGCCCGCGGCTTCGGCTGCACGGGCATCACGGTCCGATCGGCCGCGGACCTGTCACCGGTGCGCGACTGGCTCGCCGGACCGCGTTCGGCTCCGCTGGTGATCGACGCCAAGATCGCCGACGACGGCGGATCCTGGTGGCTGGCGGAGGCATTCCGCCACTGACCCGCCCTTGACACGGTCCCCGGGCGCCGGGATGCTGACCTAGTTGTCTTACAGTAGTAAGACAGTGGGGGAACTATCCGAGGAGCCTCATGCGACTCTTCTTGGCCGTGCTTGCGGCCTGCGCTTTGCTCGCGGCGCCCGCGGACGCGGGCCAGCAGCGTCCCGACCCGGTGGCAGCGCTGCTGGCCGCGTTCGACAGCCACCCGATCGTGGCAAAGTCCAGCCCCGACGTGGGAACGTTCGTGTTCGACCTGATCCGCGACCCCCGCTTCCCCGGCCGGGTGAACGACATAGCGGTGGAGTGCGGCAACGCGCGTCTCCAGCCGGAGCTGGACGCGTACATCGCCGGGGCGCCGGTCCCGGAGATCAGCGAAGTGTGGCGCGACACGACGCAGCCGAGCTGCGGATTCTCGACGTTCTACGAGCAGCTGTTCGCCTTGGTCCGCCAGGTCAACACGACGTTGCCGGTAGCGCGCAAGATCCGGGTACTGGCCACCGATCCCCCGGTCGACTGGAGCCGAATCCAGTCGCCGGCGGGCCTCGAGCCGTTCCTGGACCGGGACGCCTCGATCGTGTCAGTGGTGAAAACCCAGGTGCTGCAGAAGAACCGCAGAGCGCTGATGCTGTTCGGCTTGGGGCACTTGACCCACGACGGAGGAAGCGGCGCGGTAGCCCAGCTGGAGCGCGCATACCCGGGGGCGGCGTACGTGATCGCGGACCACCGGGGGTTCACGACGGACAACGCGCGACTGGAGCGGCAGCTGGGTTCATGGCCGGCCTTGGTGCCGTTGCAGAGTTCGTGGCTGGGTTCCCTGGAGACGAGGTATTTCCCGGTCAACCGCGACTACCCGCCGGGAACGCGGGGATATCCGGGGGTGGACGCGTACCTGTACGAGGGCCCGGCGGATCTGTTGTTGCGCGAGCCGTTGTCGGCCCGGGCGGTCCTGGACACGGAGTACATGGCGGAACTCCGCCGCCGCGCGACGGCGATCGATGCGCCGCCAGATTCCATCGAGTGGCCGGAGACGTTCTTCGAGCGGGAGCGGACATCGGGAGTCTTGCTGCGCGGCTGAGGTGGGCCGGCGGTTCCGGCTCGGACGACCGGTGACGATGGGGTTGCCACGTGCCGGCAGCGGGTTCGCCGGGTGTTGCCGGGCAAACGGTGGCTGCCGAGTATCAGGGCCGGTTGCCGGACTGCGTGGCGCCGGGTCGCTGGACCCGGTCAGCGTGCCGGTCGGCAACCCCGCGCCGGGTGGCTGCCGTCCTGGGGCGGGGCCGTGGTTGGCCGAGGCCCGGGTCGCGTGGGCATGGCCCGCGACCGGTGGCCGCCGCGCCGGGACCGGGGTTGCCGTGGCCGTGGTCAGCCGAGGCCGAGGACACGTGGGCATGGGCCCGCGACTGGTGGCTGCTGGCTCGAGGCAAGGGCTGCTGTGGCCGTGGTTTGGGCGAGGCCGGGGCGCGTGGGTGTGGGCCGGTAGCCGTGTGGGTGTGGGCCGGTAGCCGTGTGGGTGTGGGCCCGTAGCCGTGTGGCTGCGGGCCTACCCGTCTTCAGGCTGCGAATGGCAGGGGTTCGTGGAGGTTGTTGCGCCGGGGTTTTCGGCGCCGGTCGATGAACGCCGGTGGCAGGAATTCGGGCAGGCCGTCGGCGGCGATGCGGACTTCCCAGCCCGACCGGTGCAGGAGCCGGTGGTGGTGGGCGCACATCAAGACCAGGTTGTTGAGGTTGGTGGGGCCGCCATTTGCCCAATGCCGAATGTGGTGACCTTGACAGTGCCGCGGGGGCCGGTGACAGCCGGGGAACGCGCAGCCGCGGTCGCGCAGGAACAACGCTCGGCGAAGCCCGGCGGAGATCAAGCGGCGCAGGCAGCCCAGGTCGAGCGGCTCGCTCTTGGCACCCAACACGGCGGGGATGATCATGGCGTCGCAGGCCTGCAGCCGCGCCTCGGCCGCGGTCATGGTGCCGGTATCGCCAAGCGTCGCCGCCCCGACCCCGGACTCCAGGTCCTCCAGGGACACCGCGACCATGACATGGGCGCGTTCCCCGGCCTGCATCGGCAACTGCGGAGAATTCAAAGCGAGGTCGACCGCGTCGGAGAAGGCATCGCCGTAACGCTGGGGATGGGTGCGGTGATCCGGGCCCTCGGCGCCGGTGCGACGCTCAGCCAGCGCATCCAGCAGAGCGCTGGCACGGGTGCCGGTCTCATCGTCGAAGCGGCCGCGCAGTTCCCACACCCCCGTTCTTCGCCGGTGCAGGAACAACTCCCGGGCCGGAGCCGGAGGGTTGGTGTCGGCGGGTTCGGCGCCATCGGGGTTGAGATGGCCGAGGATGCGCGCACCGAGAACCGCGACCTGCTTGTGCCCCGCGTCGGCGGCGAAGGTCAGCAGGCTTTCTTCTGCGCTGTCGCGATGTTCGGGCGGAACTTCGGCCAGGACTCCGACGATCGTGTCGATCATCGGGTTGCTCAAAGAACCGGACCGAGCGGCAACACCGGTGGCGGGTGCGAGGGCAGGGATGGGGGTGCCGTCGAGGCCACGGCCCGGGTTGAGCGCGTGGGCGCGTTCCATCAGACGCCTGCAGGCCGGTCGGGGAAGGTCGGCCAGGTGCTCGAGCAAGCCTGCGATGGAGCGGTAGCCGAACAGCTCCATCACGCCGCGCTGCTCGATTTCCACCAGCAGGGCACCAAGTTCCGCTTCGGCCGAGCGCATGGACGCGACCAGCTCGCCGATGCGGTCGGCCAAGGCCGCCGCGTCGGCGGAGCGAGGAGTCGCGTTGTCGGACATAGATCAAGATTACCGAGAGATTCGAACGCATGTCGTCACTCGAACGGGTACAACCCGCGATATCCTCCACAGTGGACGCAGCAAGAACGACAGCCAGACGATCGCCCGAGGATCCGGCCTAGCGTGACCAGGATTCCAGCGCTATCAACGTCTTCGTCCCCGTCACCTGGTGGTGCCGGCGGATCTCGTCGATCGTCTTCTGCAGGTGGGCCATGTCGCGAACCCGGAGCCACACCAGCGCGTCCGGGTCTCCCGCAATCGTGAACACCGCCTGGGCCTCCGGCATCCGCGTTGTCGTCCGGAGGATCTCGGCCACCTTTGCGTTCCCCACGAACCTCAGCTCCGTGAACGCCTCGATCCCCCAGCCCAGCTTCGCGTGGTCCACCTGGACCGTGAACCCGGTGATCACCCCGCTCTCCCGCAGCCGGTCGATGCGGCGCTTGACCGCCGCCGTGGACAACGTCACGCGGGCGGCGATGTCCGACAGCGTGCGGCGGGCGTCCTCGCGCAGGAGGCCGAGGATCTCGTGGTCGGTCGCGTCGAGCAGCTCTTCGGGCATGCGTCACAGCGTAGTCACACGCAAAAATCAGCACCAAAAGCAGCAACCGACCACCGAAATTTGCACAGCACTGCCCAAAATCGAAATGCCTGTTGCGCCGGTGTGGCCCACGTCGCATCGTGCCTCCAACGAAGGGAGCGCCGTGGAGACGTTCACGCTGGAAGACCGCTATCTGCGGGAGGCCGGAACCGTGCACCTGACCGGGGTTCAGGCCCTGGTCCGGCTGCTGTTCGACCGCGTCCGCCACGACCGCGCCCACGGTGGCGACCCCGCCGTCTTCGTCTCGGGCTACGAGGGCTCGCCGCTGGCCGGCTACGACCTCGAACTCGGCCGGCGCGCGACCCTGCTGGAGAAGCACGACGTCGTGCACCGGCCCGGCCTCAACGAAGAGCTCACCGCGACATCGGTCATGGGCAGCCAGCTCGTCGCCGGGGCCGGCGGGCAACGCGGTGTCACCGGCTTCTGGTACGGCAAGGCACCCGGTCTCGACCGCGCCAGCGACGCCCTCCGGCACGCCAACCTGGCCGGCACCGACCCGCGCGGCGGCGCGGTCGCGCTCGTCGGCGACGATCCCAACGCCAAGTCCTCCACCGTCCCCTGCGCGTCCGAGCTCGCCCTCGCCGACCTGGCCATCCCGGTCCTCTTCCCCGCCGATGCCCAGGACGTCCTCGACCTGGGCATGCACGCCGTCGAGCTGTCGCGGGCCAGCGGGCTGTGGACGTCGTTGAAGGTCGTCGCCAACGTCGCCGACGCCTCCGGCACCGCCACCGTCAGTCCCCGGTGGACCGCGCCGCGCATCGAGCGGGCCTACCGTCACACGCCGACGTCGCGGCTGCTCGGCGCGAGCCTCGCCGAGCTGGAACGCAGCCTTTTCACCGTGCGGCTCCCGCTGGTCCTCGACTACCTGCGCGCGAGCACCGTCAACCGGATCACCGCCCGCGGACCCGCCGACCGGATCGGTATCGTCGCCGCCGGAAAGTCCTATTTGGACCTCCAGCAGGCCCTGCGCACTCTCGGCCTGGACAGCGAAACCCACGGCATCCGCATCCTCAAGCTCGGCGCGATCCACCCCCTCGAACCCGCGATCGTCCGCGAGTTCGCCGACGGCCTCGACGACATCGTGGTCGTCGAGGAGAAGCGCGCGTTCATCGAAACGGCGCTGAAAGAGGTCTTGTACGGAACGGCGAACGCGCCGAGGATCATCGGCAAGAAGGACCACGACGGCCGCACGCTGTTCACCGAACTCGGCGAACTGGACCCGGACGGCATCGCCGCCGGCCTGGCCAGGATCCTGCCGGAGGACATCCCGTCCGTGGCGGCCTACCGCGGACGACGTCGTCGCGAGCGCATCGCCGTCCCGCTGCTCGCCCGCACGCCGTACTTCTGCTCGGGCTGCCCGCACAACTCGTCGACGAAGGTCCCGGAAGGCACGCTCGTCGGCGGGGGCATCGGCTGCCACACCATGGCCCTGTTCATGGAGCCCGACCAGGTGGGCACCGTCCTCGGCGTGACGCAGATGGGCGGCGAAGGCACCCAGTGGATCGGCATGGCGCCGTTCGTCGAGGCGGAGCACTTCGTCCAGAACATCGGCGACGGCACGTTCACCCACTCCGGCAGCCTCGCCGTGCGCGCGGCGGTCGCGGCCGGCGTGAACATCACCTACAAGCTGCTCTACAACTCCGCCGTGGCGATGACCGGCGGCCAGGACGCGGTCGGCGGGCTGCCCGTCGAGAAGGTCGCCCAGCTGCTGCTCGTCGAGGGCGCGAAGCGGGTCGTGATCACCAGTGACGCGCCGGCGAAACACCGGAAGCCGCCCGCCGGCGTCGAGGTCCGCGACCGCTCCGAACTCCTGCGCACGCAGGAGGAACTGGCCGCGGTCAAGGGCGTCACCGTGCTGATCCACGAGCAGGAGTGCGCGGCCGAAAAGCGGCGGAAGCGCCGGCGCGGCAAGCAGACCACGCCCGCGACGCGCGTGGTCGTCAACGAGCGCGTCTGCGAGGGCTGCGGCGACTGCGGCACGAAGTCGAACTGCCTGTCCGTGCAGCCGGTAGCGACCGAGTTCGGCCGCAAGACCACGATCCACCAGTCCTCGTGCAACGTCGACTACTCGTGCCTGGCCGGGGACTGCCCGTCGTTCGTCACCGTGGTCCCGTCCGGGAAGAAGCGGCGCCGGAAGACCGCCGAGCTGACGGCCGACGCCGTTCCCGCGCCGGACACCCGGACCGACGACTTCACCGTGCGGATCACCGGGATCGGCGGCACCGGCGTGGTGACCGTGACGCAGATCCTCGCCACCGCCGCGGTGCTCGACGGACGGCACGTCCGCACGCTCGACCAGACCGGGCTCGCGCAAAAGGGCGGCGCGGTCGTCTCCGACCTCAAGGTGACGGCGGAACCGGTCGAACAGGCCCCGAAGCTCGCCGCGGGCGAGTGCGACCTCTACCTGGCCTGTGACGCGCTGGTCGGCGCGGACGCGGCGAACCTGAAAGCCGCCGATCCGGCCCGCACGACCGTCGTCGTCTCCACGACCGAGGTCCCGACCGGCCGGATGGTCGTCGACACGACGGTGTCCTTCCCGGCGCCCGGCAGCGTGCTCGCGCCCCTGGAAGCCGCGGCGGCGCGCACGGTGTCGCTGGACGCGCGCGGCCTGGCCGAGGAGTTCTTCGACGACGACCAGTTCGCCAACGTGCTGCAGCTCGGCGCGGCCTACCAGACCGGCGCCATCCCGCTGCCCGCTTCGGCGATCGAACGTGCCATCGAGCTCAACGGCACCCAGGTCGCCGCGAACCTCCAGGCGTTCCGCCGCGGCCGCCTGCTCGTCGCCGAGCCCGCGGCGGAAGCGGCGGAAGCCCCGAAGGCCGCGACGACGAAGCCGCACCCGATGCAAGCCTTGGTGCACGCCGAGCCGGGCTCCGAACTCGCGCGGCTGCTCGACATCCGGATCCCCGACCTGGTCGCCTACCAGAACAAGGCCTACGCCCGCGCGTATGCGGAGTTCGTCGAGCGGGTGCGGGTGCTGGAGGACGGGCCGACCGAGATCACCGAGGCCGTCGCGAAGCACCTCTACAAGCTGATGGCCTACAAGGACGAGTACGAGGTCGCCCGGCTGTCACTGGACCCGGCGTTCACCGACGGCCTGGAAGAGCAGTTCGGCGCGGGCACGAAGTACGCCTACCGGCTGCACCCGCCAGTCCTGCGGGCGCTCGGGATGCGGCGCAAGATCAGCCTCGGCCCGTGGTTCCGGCCGGCGTTCCGGCTGCTCCACGCCCTGCGACGGCTGCGGGGGACGCGCTTCGACCCCTTCGGCCGCGCCGAGGCGCGGCGGGTCGAGCGCGAGCTGATCGACGACTACCGCACGGTGGTCCTGCAGGCGTTGCAGGCGGGGGACGCCGGCAAGACGCGCGCGCTGGCCGAGCTCCCCGACGTCATCCGCGGCTACGAAGACGTCAAGCTCGCCAACGTGGCCCGCTACCGCGAACGGCAGGCCGAAGTCCTCACGCCCGCAGGTAGCTGAGCATCGCCTGGGCGCCGTCGGGGACGCGCAGCTTCGTGCTGACGTCCCCGGCGTGCTGCCGGGCCGCGGCGGTGCCGATGCCGAGCAGGCGCCCGATCGTCGGCACCGAATGGCCCTCGGCCAGCAACGCCACGACCTCGCGCTCGCGGGGCGTCAGCGTCGCCACGGGGTCGCCCGGCCGGGGCCGGGCCAGCTGCACCGCCACGACGTCGCGATCGAGGACCGTGCCCCCGGCGGCGACCCGCCGGAGGGCGTCGAGGAACTCTTCGGGCTTGCCGACGCGCTCCTTGAGCAGGTACCCGGCTCCCCCGCCGCCGGCGGCCAGCAGGTCGCCCGCGTAGCCGTCTTCGACGAACGCCGACAGCGCGAGGATCGCCAGGCCGGGGACGCGGCGCCGGGCTTCGAGGGCGGCGCGGAGCCCTTCGTCGGTGAACGTGGGTGGCATCCGGACGTCGACGACGGCCAGGTCCGGTTCCTCGGCCTCGACCGTCGCCACCAGGTCGCCCGGGTGGTCGACGGCGGCGGTGACGTCGAACCCCTCGCTGCGCAGGAGCAGCACCAGTCCTTCGCGCAGCAGGGCGTCGTCTTCCGCGATCACGATCCGCACGACGGCTGCCTCCTCGCGTCCGCGTCATCCCCTGCCTGGGTGCACGGACGTACGGGGCAAAACGTTCAGCTCTGGCCGGACCAGCCGCTCAACCGGGTCAGCAGGCGTTCGAGGACCTCGGGGTCGGCGGCCACCGGATCGCCGGAGACGGGCTCGTCGACGAGCGTCCGGCGGTCCTGGCGCCGGGGCAGGCGCACCTGCCGCGCGGTCATGCCACCCGGCAGCGGCAGTTCGCACCAGGTGGTGCGGCCGCCGCCGTCGGCGGGCACGACGCCGAGCCGCTCGCCGGGGCGGGCCGGGGTGTCCGGCCGTCCGGGCACGTCGTCGTCGACCTCGATCGAAAGCACCTCGGCGCGCAGCCGCAGCCGCAGCGTGACGAAGGCGGGCGCTTTCGGGTCGCTGGCGTCGATCACCGCCTCGACCAGGCGTTTCGCGGTGGCGGTCACCTGCTCCAGCATGGGCAGCAGGGACCAGTCGGTGAGAATCAGGCGGACGAACAGCCCGGTGACCGGCAGCGCGCTGGGCTGCGCGACGAGCCGGATGTCGTCCATCTGGGAGGTGTGCGCGCTCAAACCCGACCTTCCTCACCCGAGGTGCGGCCTCTGCCGCACCACCTCAGTCCGCCCGCCGCGGCACGGTACCGCCCGGGCCGGGCGTTGCTGCCGTCGGGGCCATGGGTGAACTGCCGGAGGAAGAGAGCGGACGGCGGTCCGGCCGCGCGCACGTCGCCGCGCGGCCGGACGTCACGGGTGCCCGCCGCGGACTCCCGACCGGGTTCAGACCCGGGCCGGGACCCACAGCTCGTCGATGGCGCGTTCCGCCGCCGCGAGGCTCTCCTCGGCGAGCGGGACGAGTTCCGCCATCGCCGGGCGCACCGGCGCCAGCGTCAGCTCCGCGGTGATGAAGCGCGGCTCCAGCCCGGTCAGGGAGACGCCGTGCGGAAGCCACTGCTGGGCGTGGTCCCAGCCTTCGCGGGGCGTGCCTTCGCCGTAGCCGCCGCCCCGGCTGGCCAGCACGACGAACTCGCGGCCGCCGAGCAGGCCGGTGTAGGTCTCGTGGTCGACCGAAAGCCCGGGGGCGATGAGGTGGTCGACCCACGTCTTGACGCTGCTCGGGGGCCCGAAGTTGTACAGCGGCAGGCCGAGCAGCACGGTGTCGGCCGCCTTGACCTCGTCGATGACCTCGACGGTCCGCGCCCAGGCCGCCGCCTGCTCCGGCGTGTGCTGCTCCGCCGGGACCCGGTCGGCCAGCCCGCTCGCCGCGTCGAGGTGCGGCAGCGGGTTCGCGCCCAGGTCGCGGTAGGTGACCGTGCCGTCCGGGTGCGCGGCGCGCCACGCCGCCGCGGCCCGGGCGCTGAGCCGCCGGCTCACCGAGGCGTCGCCCTGGATGCTCGAGTCGATGTGCAGGAGATGAGCCATTTCGTTCGCCGTCCATATATCGTTGGTGTAGGACAAGCTATTGATAGCACATCGACCATTGGATTGCCCATATACTGGGCGCATGAGCTCGCTCCCGGTCGTCAACCAGCCCCCGCACCGCTGCGGCGCGCTGGTCGACCACCTCGCGCGCCGGCTGCGGCTGCGCAGCGAGTCGGTGCTGGCCCCGCTCGGCCTGCGGCCGCGCCACCTGATCACCCTCACGGTGCTGCGCGACAGCGGCGGCAGCTCCCAGCAGCACTTGGCGAAGACGCTGGAGATGGACAGCACGAACGTCGTGACCCTGCTCAACGAGCTGGAGACGGAGAACCTGATCGCGCGGCGCCGGTCGCCCGAGGACCGCCGCCGTCACCTGGTCGAGCTGACCGATGTGGGCGCGAAGCTGCTGGCCCGTGCGGAGTTCGCCCTGACCGCGGTCGAGGACGAAGTGTTCAGCGCGCTCAGCGGTGAGCAGCGGGAGACGCTCTACGAACTCCTGCAGCAGGCGACGCGCAAGACCGGTGTGGAGGCCTGCCGGGAGACGCCGCCGCCCTGCTGAGGCCTCAGGCGCTCTCCTCCGGGGGGAACAGGCGCGGCATGAAGGCCAGCATCAGCGCCGACCAGACGACGTGCGTCAGCACCGGGGCCTGCACCCCACCCGAGCGGCCGCGCTGCCAGGCGAACACCGTCCCCATCGCCGCCGACGCCAGGACCAGCGCCGGGTTCCGGGTCGCCGTCGTCGAAAGGACGTACACCGCGGTCGACACCCGCGGCCCCTCCGCGTCGTACAGCGCGCCGCGGAAGAAGACCTCCTCCGCCGCTCCCGTCAGCAACGCCGTGGCCGCCACCGAAGCCTTCGAGCCGCGGTGGGCGTGGTCCAGCACGCCGGTGATCGCGCTGCGCAGGAGCGGGATGCGGCGGGCCACCAGCGCGCAGCCGTAGAACACGCCGAACGCGCCCGCCCCGACGGCCACCGGCTGGACGACGTCCCCGCGTCCCCGGCGGACCGGCCCGACGGCCGTCGCCCCGGCGAGCCAGGTCGCCGCGACCGAGGCGGTCAGCACGTGGAAGCGGCGGGATCCGGGCCGGCTGGCCAGTGACGCGCCGAGCAGGCCGGAGCCGGCGGCGGTCACCGCCGCGAGGAGCCGCTTCACCGCCGGCTCTTCGCGCGCTCGCCCAGCGCCTGCAGGACCGCTTCGTCGTAGCCCATCGGCTCGAACTCGACGATCCGGCGGATCGCGTCGTCGCGGACCACGACCTCGTTGGTCATCGAGTCGATCAGCGCCCGCCCGGTCGGGACGTCGATGTCGGTGACCAGCGACAGCCAGTACGACGACAGCCGCGGGGACAGCAAGGGCACCGGCAGGATCAGCAGCGGCCGGCCCTCGATCGCCGCCACCCGCTGCAGCATGTCGCGGTAGGCCAGCACTTCCGGGCCACCGATGTCGAATGTCCGGCCCGCGGCCTCCGGGTGGTCGAGGACGCCCACGAGGTAGCGGACGACGTCGGCGACCGCGATCGGCTGCGTGCGGGTGCCCACCCAGCGCGGGGTCACCATCGCCGGCAGGTGCTCGACCAGCTGCCGCGTCAGCTCCCACGACGTGCCGCCGTGCCCGATCACTATCCCGGCGCGCAGCACGGTCACCGGCACGCCGGTCGCCCCCAGCAGCCGCTCGACCTCGCGCCGGCTGGCCAGGTGCTCCGACAGCGCATCGTCATCGTCCCCGAGTCCGCCGAGGTAGACGATCCGGCGCAGGCCCGCGCCCTCCGCCGCCCGAGCGAACGCGCGCGCGGCGTCGGCGTCGCGGCGCTTGAAGTCCGCACTGTCGAGTGAATGCACGAGGTAGTACGCGGCTTCGGCACCCTTGAGCGCGTCCCGCAGCGAACCGACGTCGGCGACGTCACCCCGGACGGCTTTCCCGGCGCCGCGGTACTTCGCGGGGTGGCGGGTCATCGCGAGCACCTCGTGACCGGCCGCTTCGAGCGCCGGGCACAGCCGGCTGCCGACGAACCCCGACGCCCCCGCCACCAGCACCCGCATGCCCGCGACGTTAGCCGGGACGGCCTTCGCGCGCAGATCGTCCGCCGCCGGCGAAGCAGACCGCGGCGACGACCCCGGCGCACCCGATCAGCTGCGCCCACCCGGGCGTCTCCCCGAGCAGGCCGATGCCGAGCAGGACCGCGCCGACCGGCTGCAGGAGCATCAGCGTCGCCCCGGTGGTCGCGGACATCCGGGGCAGCGCGGCGGAGATCAGCAGCCAGCCCGCCAGCTGGCCGACGCCGGCGAGCGCGAGCAGCCAGCCGAACGCCGGCCAGCCCGGCGCCAGGTCGAGCGTGCCGGTCGGGACGCCGAGCACGACGGCGACCGCGCCCGCGGAGACGGTGGCCAGCACCAGCGCATGCGCTTGCGTGCCGGTGCCGCCGCTGAGCCGGATCAGGAAGAGGTAACCGGCGTACCCGGCGCCGGCGAGCAACGCGGCGACGGCGCCGGTGACCGGGTCCGGGCCGAACGAGCCGGTGCCGGCGAAGCCGCCGGCCAGCACGATGCCGCCGAGCAGCACGGGCACCGCCACGAGGAACCGCTTCGACGGCCGCTCGGCCAGGAACGCGAACGCCAGCAGCGGCACGATCACCACCTGCACGGCGAGGAGCACGGTCGCGATGCCGGCGCCGACCCGCGGGATCGCCTCGCCCCAGAGCACGAAGTCCAGGCCGAGCCCGGTCCCGGCCAGCAGCGGCAGGAGCACGCGACGGCGGGACGCCGGGCCGGCCTTCCGCCGTTCGCGCCCGGCCAGCAGGAGCAGCACCGGCAGGGCGAGCAGGCAGCGCCAGAACGCGCTGGTGCTGCCGCTGGCGTGCGAAACCTTGATGAAGACCGACGACAGCGAGATGCAGAAGCTCCCGAGGGCGGCGAGCAGCCGGGGATCGAGGCGGCGGGTGAGCGGCGGGGCGGTCGTGAGCACGCCTCCAGCGTGCGGGCGCCCACTGTCAAGGACAAGCGAATGTTTCTGCGCGGAATTCGGTAGCATCACTACCGTGTTCGGACTGGAGCGGATGCGGGCGCTGCACGCGGTCGCCACCCACGGCTCGGTCGCCGCGGCGGCCGAGTCCCTGCACGTCACCCCGTCCGGCGTGTCGCAGCAGCTGGCGAAGCTGGAACGCGAGGCCGGGCAGCGGCTGCTGGCGCCGCGCGGCCGCGGCGTCCGGCTGACGAAGGCGGGCCAGGTGCTGGCCGGGCACGCGGAGCGGATCCTCGCCCAGGTCGCCGAGGCGAAGGCGGATCTGGAGCTGCTGCGCGAGGACGTCATCGGCCCGCTGCGGATCGGCGCGATCCCGACGACCGTCCACGCGCTGCTGCCGCCCGCACTGGCCACCCTCGCCGCGCAGCACCCGCGGCTGGCGGTGACGCTGCACGAGGGCGAGGCCGAGCAGACGATGCCGCGCGTGCTGGCCGGCGACCTCGACGTCGCGGTGCTGGAGAGCTGGACCGACCGCCCGACGGTGATCCCGCCGTCGGCCACGAGCATCGCGCTGTTCTCCGACGTCGCCGACCTCGCGCTGCCCGCCGGGCACCGGCTGGCCCACCGCAAGGCGGTCGACCTGTCCGAAGTGGACGATCTGCCGTGGATCGGCTGGAGCGCGGGGTCGGGGTGTTACGAGTGGCTGGTCCAGGTGCTGCGCAAGCAAGGGCTCGAACCGCGGATCAGCTGCACGGTCGGCGGGTACCCGACCCAGTTGGCCCTGGTGGCGGGCCACCTCGGCGCGGCACTGGTACCCCGACTGGCCCGCGACCGGCTGCCGGAGGGCGTGCGGATCCTGACCACGCGGCCGGCGCTGAGCCGCACGATCCACGCCGTCTGCCGCGCGGGCGAGGAGGACCGCGGGGCGGTGCGGGCCTGCCTCGACGCGCTGCGGGCGGCGTCGGCGCGGTTCGCCGGCGCGGGGCGCCCGGTGGGCTGAGTCACCGGCCGAGCCGCGCCACCATCTCGGTCACCAGCTTGCCCGGACGCCGGTGGTGCACCAGGAAGATCTCCCGCTCCGGCCGGGCATCCGCCGCGTCGCGGACCTCGACGCGGGCCGGGCCGACCCGCTCCAGCACGCTCTCCGGCACGAACGCGATGCCCAGCCCGGCCTCCACCAGCGCCACGATCACCTGGTAGTCCCGCGTCTCGTACGCCACCCGCAGCCGGACCCCGGCGGTGTCGGCGAGCTGCTCCAGACACGCCCGGTTGGGCACGCCCGGGCTGCCGGAGATCCAGTCCTCGCCGGCCAGTGCCCGCAGGGTGAGCCGGCGAGTCCGCGCTTTCGCGTGTCCCTTCGGGAGGATCAGCCGGAACCGCTCCGAACGCAGCAGCGACCGGTGCAGGCCACGCAGGTCGGGCAGGGGCGCGCCCGGGTACCGGTGGGTGATCAGCAGGTCGAGCTCGCGGGAGCTGACCAGGCCGTACCCGTCCGGCGGCTCGAGGTCGAGCAGCCGCAGGGCCACGCCGGGGTGATCGCGGCGGAATTCGGCGAGCGCGGCCGGGACCAGGGTCATGCCCGCGCTCGCGAACGTGCCGACGGTGAGCTCCTCGTCGAGCAGCGCCCGGACCGTCCGCTCGGCCGTGCGCAGCTCCACGGCGATCGCTTCGGCGTGGACGAGCAGGGCCGCCCCGACCGGCGTGAGCTTGACGCCGCGGGCGTGGCGGTCCAGCAGGCGGGCGCCGACGTCGCGCTCCAGCTTGGCCAGCTGCTGCGAGACGGCCGACGGCGTGAAGGAAAGCCGGTGCGCGGCCGCGGCGATCGAGCCGGCGTGCGCGACCTCGGCCAGCACGGTCAGGCGGTGGGCGTCGAGCACGGGAGCCTCCAGCCGTAAGTCCTGCTTAATGCAGGATAGAAGACGTCGCTGGTGCTTACGGCGGCCCGCGCGCATGCTGGAGCCATGATCAGCACTGCGGATGTCGAACGGGCGGCCGCGCGCATCGAGGGCCGAGTCCGCCGGACGCCGGTGCTCGCCGCGGACGAAGGCGTGTGGTTCAAGCTGGAACAGCTCCAGCACACCGGGTCGTTCAAGGCCCGCGGCGCCTTCAACCGGATCATCGCCGCCGGGGAGCGGACCGGGATCGTCGCCGCTTCGGGCGGCAACGCCGGCCTCGCCGTCGCGTACGCTGCCCGGGAATTCGGCCTCCCGGCCCGGGTCTACGTCCCGGCGACCGCCCCCGCGGTGAAGGTCGCGAAGCTCCGGCAGTTCGGCGCGGCGGTCGAACTGGCCGGCGAGAAGTACGCCGATGCCTACGAAGCGGCGGTGAAACACGCGGCCGACTCCGGCGAGCTCTTCTGCCACGCCTACGACCAGCCGGACATCTGTGCCGGGCAGGGCACCCTCGGCCTGGAACTGCTGGAGCAGACCGGCGGCCTGGACACGATCCTGGTGGCGGTCGGCGGCGGCGGGCTGCTGGCCGGCGTCGCCGCCGCGGTCGAAGGCCGCGCGCGGGTGGTCGGCGTCGAGCCGCGCACGATCCCGACGCTGCATTCCGCCCTGGCCGCGGGTGCGCCGGTCGCGGTCGACGTCGCCGGCGTCGCCGCCGATTCGCTGGGCGCGACCCGGCTCGGTGACATCGCTTTCGCGGTCGCCACCCGCACGGACGCGGGCTCGGTGCTGGTGGACGACGCCGCGATCGTCGAAGCCAGGGCGGTGTTGTGGGACCGCTACCGCCTCGCCGTCGAACCCGGCGGAGCGACCGCGTTCGCCGCCCTGCTCTCCGGCGCCTACCGGCCTTCGCCGGTCGAACGCGTGGCCGTCCTGCTCTGCGGCGCCAACACCGACCCCGCCACGCTCACTTCCCCGACAGCCGCGCCACCACCGGCGCGAACTCCTCGATGAACGCACCGTTGACGCTGAAGTAGGACACGCCCTGCTCCTCGCGGCGGCGTTCGAGCTCCGCCACCATCTCGTCGACGTCGCCGCGGAGCAGGCCGAGGGAATCGTGCTCGATGAGCGTCTCGGCGTCGACGCCGATGAAGCCGCGGATCCACGGGGGCACCTCGGTGCCGACGACCCAGATGTTCATCGCGAACTCGATGTCCCGGTCACCGGCCGCCGACCGGACTTCCTCGACGTAGCCGGTCATTTCTTCGCGGGTGGTCAGCACGCCGCCGGCCATCGTGACGATGTCCGCCTTCCGCCCGGCGAGCCGGCGCGCCTTCGGGCCGCCGGCCGCGATCATCACCGGCGTGTGCGCGTCGCCGTCGAGCCGTCGGACGTGGTCGATGGTCTCGGAAATCGCGTCGAGCCGCTCCTGTCCCGAGCCGTACGGGAGCCCGAGTTCTTCGGCCTGCTGCCGCATTTCCGGCCGCCCGGTGCCGAGCCCGAGCTCGAACCGGCCGTCGGTGACGACGGTCAGGCTGCGCGCTTCCCAGGCCGTCGCTCGTGCCGTGCGCAGCGGGGCGGCCAGCACGAACGAGCCGACGCGCAGCTCGGTGGTCGCCGCCGCGGCCGCCGCGAGGGCGGCGGTCGGCGTCGGCATGTTCAGGTTGTCCGGGCACAGCACCGTCGAATAGCCGAGCTCCTCGGCGCGGCGAGCGGTGGCGAGCCACTTCGCGCCACCCTCGGTCGCGCCCGCGACCACACCGAACCGGAACGCCTTCTGCGGCATCGGACCACCCCCACGTCGTTGGTCCTTCGATCAAACCACCGGTGCGCCCGGCCGTGCCACCACGGCCGGGCGCGCGCCCGGCGTCAGCCGCGCTGGTACTCCTCCCAGGTGACCTTCGTGACCTGGGGGCCGTCGTCGGCGCCGCGGCCGGCCAGGCCGTTCATGCCCAGGTAGTAGTCGCCGGTCTGGTGCTGCGCACCCGACGACAGGTCCGGGTCGGAGACCGCCATCGCGTGGATGTGGTAGTCGAAGCCCTGCGCCGGCGTGCGGTACCAGGCCGCGAACCCGACGTTGCGCAGCGCCTTCAGCAGGGTGGTGCGGTTGGCCGACGACATGCCGGACACCGAGATGTCCATCGCGCCGCCACCGTCGTGCGTCCCGGCCGAGGCGTCGACGCCGCCCGGGTTGTACGAGCCCTGCGTCAGCGCGACCTGGAAGCCCGCCTTCCCTTCCGCCGCAACGAGCATCGCCTTGGTGCGGGTGTTGAGGGTCTTGCCGTGGTAGGTCACCTGGCTGCCGGCGGAGATCGGGTTGGTGACCGTGTACCGGCCTTCGCCCAGCTTCTCCAGCGAGGTCTTGCCCGGCAGGCCGGAAGCGTCGAGACCGGTGTAGCCCAACGACTTCTGGTACTGCGAGTACGCCGTGATCGTGGTGGTGCCGAAGTAGCCGTCGACGTACTGGCTGTCGAGCAGCCCCTTCGCCTGCAGCGCCTGCTCGACGAGCAGGACGCTGTCGTGGGCGCCCGGGGTCTGGGTGTCGTCGGCGCGGCGCGGGTCGATCTGGGCCGCCTTCAGCACGGCTTCCATGTTCGCCGCGGGCAGCACCGTCGTGGCCGCAGTCTCGGCCTGGGCCGGTGCGGCCACGGCGAACGTCGCGGCGGTGAGCGCCGTGAGCACGGCGGCCTTCGTGAACATTCTTGTCCTCCATGGGTTCGGAATCGCTATGCCGGGAAGGATCACGCAACCGGATACAAGGGACGTACAAACCGGATCGCCCGGCGCAGGCCGCTCACGACTCTTGAATACCCTGGAGGGGTAGGGTAAAGGGACCGGTGACGATGTGTAATCCCAGCCACAATCGAGGGACGTACCCACTGGTCCAGCCGTGTTGACCGGCGTCACGCAGAGTTTCCGAGCCCCCGCGCTGGACTCTCCCGTGCTCGTTTCGTAACCTGTTCGAGATCTCGCGGCCCCCGGTCGTCCCCAGACGGCGACGCGAGATCGCCGCCGATACCCCCCTGCCGGGTACCGGACCCCACCGCGGGCTCTTCCTGTTGCGGTCGAGCACGCCCCGGGCACGGCGAGGCCCCCGACTCGCCGTCCCGGTACCCGTCGGCGGCCGATCAGCAAAGGAGACCCGCGCGAGAATGCGTTCGCATCCCGTCAAGCGCGTGGTGTCAGGTGCCCTCGCCGCGGCCTCGGTGATCACCGTCGTCACCATGGCCCAGCCGGCCACCGCCGCCCCCGTCCCCGTCCTCCAGGCGCCCCCCGCCGGCTCCGACGCCCTCGCCAAGTACCGCGATCTCGCGGCACAGGCGGAAAAGCTCAACGAGGACCTGCTCCGCGCCCAGGACGACCTGACCGCGAAGCAGGGCCAGCTCGACAAGGCCAACGCCGACGTCACCGCCGCGAAGAACGCCGGCGCACAGGCCATCGACGCGAAGCGGAAGTACCAGTCCGAAGTGGACAAGTTCGCCGGTGCGTCGTTCACCGGCGGCGTCCAGATGAACAAGCTGTCGGCGCTGCTGGCCGGAACGTCCACTCAGGACTTCCTGGACCGCTCGGCGGCCCTGGAGGTCATCGCGACCGACAAGAACGCCGCGATGGACAACCTCAGCGGCGCGGCGGCCAAGGCCGCGGCGGCCGAGAAGACGGCCGCCGACGCGGCGAAGCGGGCGCAGGACGCCCGGGACGCGGCGGCGAAGCTGGCCTCGGACATCGAGGCCAAGAAGAAGGACCTGCAGGGCCAGATCGACCAGATCGAGGCGCAGAGCCGGAACCTCAGCAGCGCGGACCGGGCCGCCCAGAAGGACACCGGTGGGGCGGCGCCGAACGTCAAGGCGCCCACCGCGGCGGCGCAGGCCGCGGTCAACGCGGCGCTGAGCAAGCTCGGCAGCGCCTACGTCTGGGGCGCCACCGGGCCGAGCACGTTCGACTGCTCCGGCCTGATGCAGTGGGCGTACAAGCAGGCCGGCATCAGCCTGCCGCGGACGTCGTCGGCGCAGGCGGGCTTCGGCACGCCGGTCTCGCGCGACCAGCTGCAGCCCGGCGACCTCGTCGCCTACTACTCCCCCGTGTCCCACATCGGGATGTACATCGGCGACGGCAAGATGGTGCACGCGCCGACGAGCGGCGACGTCGTCAAGATTTCGCCGCTGATGAGCCAGTACGCGGGAGCCACGCGCCCCACCGCCTGATCCCACGGGCCCCGGTGCCCCGTTCCGCGAAGTGTAGAAATCGCGGAACGGGGCACTTTGCGCGCATGGACGAGAACCCTGACGCCGCCACCGTCGCCGCCGTCGGCAAGGTGACCGAGGCGCTCGAGACGATCGAGCGCGCCCGTGGGCACCTCTACTCCTTCCACCAGCTGACCGGCAGCGCCGACCTCGCCCTCGGCGAGGCCGTGGAGCAGCTCGAGAAGGCCGGCCACGGCGAGTGGGCCCGGCGGATCTCCGAAGAGCTCATCGGGCTCAACGTGTTACCCGATCGGTGGACTTTCCAGGTCGTCGAGGAGTACGACGACGGCTACTACAAGGCGTGCCGCGACCTTGAGCGTGAGCTGCTCACTTCGCTCACCGGAGGACGCCGCCACCTGCACGAACAGCAGATGAAGGACGACCGTCGCACGCACGGGCGACCCGGCCACGAGGCGGGCGCCCCGAGCACGCCCCCGGCCGGCGCGTGACCGGCGACTGTCGGACCCCTGCGCTACAGTCGACCGCAGACGAACAAACGTTCGATTGGAGGAGCCGTGACCGACCAGGTGGAGCCGAACCCCGAGAAGGACCCGAGCGACTGGACCACCGGCGACGAGCCGATGACCGGGCCGCAGAAGTCGTACCTGCAGACGCTGGCGCAGGAAGCCGGTGAAGAGGTGCCGGAAGGCCTGACGAAGGCGGAGGCGTCCGAGCGGATCGACGCCCTGCAGAAGGCGACCGGCCGCGGCACGTGAGGATTCACCCCGCCGGGATCCGCCACAGGACGGTGGGCGGCCGCTCGCCTCGCCGGGCCCGGGCCCGGACGGCGAGCAGCCACCCGACGCCGACCACCGAGACCAGGGCGAGGCCGCCCCAGGAGAGCACGGTGAAGACGTCGGCCTGCAGCGCGGTCGGCTGCGGCTGGTAGCCCTGCTCGAGCTGGACGTACTGCCAGGGCGTGCCGGTGAGCAGCAGCGTGAGGACGAGAGCGATGCCGTGCATGGCGTCCCAGAGCGCGTGGAGGAGTGCGACGCCGAGGTAGCTGAGCAGCAGGCGGAGCGTCAGGGCGAAGTGGCGGTGGTCGCTGGCGGAGAAGAGCACGCCGCCGAGGATCGCGGTCCACAGGCCGTGGCCGACGGGCGCGAGCACGCCGCGGAGCAGTTCGGTCTGGACGAGGTCCATGAGCGAGAGCCCGCGTTCGGTGAACAGCGCGGTGAAGGCGTAGCCGGCCGATTCGAAGGCGGCGAACCCGAACCCGACGGCGGCGCCGAGCACGAGCCCATCGGTCGCGAACTTGACCCGGAGGTGCCGCGTGAGCACGGCCAGCACGGCGAGCTTGACGGCCTCTTCGATCAAGCCGACCCCGGCGAACAGCCAGGCGGAGGGATGCAGCAGGTAGGACTCGAGCAAGGAGGCGGCCAGCACGCCGAGCACCCCACCGGCGACGAAGGTGCTGAAGAGCAGCTCGGAGGTGACCTCCCCGCTCCGCCGTCGCCCGAAGGCCCAGGCGACGAAGGTGACGGGCACGAGGAAGCTCCCGAGCAGCACGACGGTGGGCACGAGGTTCGGGTTGCCGGTGACGAAGGTGACGACGACGGCGAGCACCCAGAGGAGGGCGCCGGTGAAGAACATGCGCAGCCAGACCCGGCGTGACCGGGCCGCGGGGCGGGCGGGCGGAAGGGCCATGGGGGTACTGTGCCCCGGTTTCGGTGGTTCCGCACCCGCTGACCGGTGGGGAAGCTGCTCCTGGCCCGCGGGCGGGCGCGAACGGGGTTGAGCTGACGCCGGTGTGCTCGACACCACCGCTTGTCGCTCGCCGGTGCGGGTAGTCAACGCGGAGATGCCGACTGCACCGAGGAGGACATCCCGTGTACCTGTTCGTGCTGCTCGTCAGCCTGGCCGGGCTGCTCGTGCTCGGCGGGGTCGCCGTGCGGGAGCTGCCGAAGCCGTATCCCCTGACCGCGAAACGGACCCTGGTCCTGGCCTGGCTGGTGGCCGGTGCCGGGGTGGCGTGGTGGGCTTTCGCTCCGGGGGCCGCGCCGCTCGTTCTCGCCGTTGTCGGGTTCGGTTTTCTCGTGGCCGCCCTGAACCGCGGGCCCGAACGGCCGTCGTACCCGCGCGCGACGCCCTACCAGCCGCCTCGATGAGTGAAGGAGCGCTTGCGGGGTATCTCCCGGAGATGTCCGAACAACCCGAAATCGCGCGACCCGATACTGCGGATCCCGGCCGTGCCGAGGACCGGCACTACCGTCCCGGCGATGGCGAACCGCCGGACCGTCCCGAGGAAGCCGACAGCGTCGGCGCCGCGGTGATCGGTGAGCTGCGGGAGCGACGCGAAAGCTGACCGCTCAGGCCGCTTCCGGGAGCGCCGCGCCCGTCACGCGGAACAGGAACTCCGCGTTGGAGCCGGTTTTGCGGAGCTGCTCCAGCAGCTGCTCGATCGCGTGCGGCCCCGGCAGCGCCCGCCGGACTTCGCGCATGGCCGCGAGTTCGCCCGGGGTGACCAGCAGTTCTTCGCGCCGGGTGCCGGAGGCCGCGACGTCGACCGCCGGGAAGACGCGGCGCTCGGCCGTTTTGCGGTCGAGCTTGAGCTCGCAGTTGCCGGTGCTCTTCAGTTCCTCGAAGAAGACCGTGTCGGCCAGTGAACCGGTCTCCACCAGCGCCGTCGCGATGATGGTGAGGGAGCCGCCACCTTCGACGTTCCGTGCGGCGCCGAGGATCCGCTTCATCGGCTGCAACGCGGCCGCGTCGACGCCGCCGGACAACGTGCGCCCGGACGGGCGGGCCGAAAGGTTGTACGCGCGGCCGAGCCGGGTGAGCGAGTCCAGCAGGAGGACGACGTCTTCGCCGTGCTCCACCAAGCGTTTCGCGCGCTCCACGGCGAGTTCCGCCACCGCCACGTGTTCGGCGGGCGGACGGTCGAAAGTGGACGCGATCACCTCGCCGCGCACGGTGCGGCTCAGCTCGGTGACCTCTTCCGGGCGCTCGTCGGCGAGCAGGACCAGCAGCCGGCAGCCGGGGTGGTTGACCGACAGCCCGTGGCCGATTTCCTTGAGCACCGTGGTTTTCCCGGCTTTCGGCGGCGATACGACCAGGGCGCGCTGCCCCCGGCCGAGCGGGGTGACGAGGTCGATGACGCGGGGCAGCAGCCGCGTCGGCGTGGTTTCGAGCAGCAGCCGCCGGTCGGGGTGCACCGGCACGAGGTCGGCGAAGCGCGGGCGCGGTTCGTCCGGGTCGTGGCCGTTGACGCTGGTGATCTTGTCGGTGGTGCCGGTGATTTCGTCGCCGGGCCGTAGATTGTGCTTGCGGACCAGGGAAAGCGGGACCGCGACGTCGTCGGGCGCGGGCCGGTAGCCGGGCCGGGCGAACGGGGTTTTGCCGGACAGGTCGAGGATTCCGTGAAAAGACATGGGTGTCTCCTGAAAGGGTGCTGGGCCTGCGCACGAACGACGCGGCCACGAGTGGAGGAAAGAGGCCGAGTGGCCTGGATCCGGGGAGCTGCCTCCGGGCGGCCGAGGGGCCGGCATCCGCGAGGAGCACCTCCACTGTAGCGACTCGTCTCACGAAGCACAACGGGTAAGACGTCGTGGCGGTGGGTAGTCCATCGGAGAAGCCCGCTGACACGGGGGAACCGCGGCTGAACGATGGGAGTGGATCGTGTATCGACATACCCCGGAAACTGGCGTCGATACGGGCCAGAGCGCCGACGCCGACCAAGCCGGGACCACGGCTCCCGAGCGCTTTTCCGCCGGCGCCGTGGTCGTCTCGACCTTCGAAGAGCTGGCGCCGGCCCTGCCCAACGAAATGGCCGGCCTGCGCCGCAAGCTGATCCACTGGCTGGGCGAGTTCCCGCTCGACCCGGACAGCAAGCACGACATCACGCTGGCCACGTACGAAGCCTTGGCCAACGTCGCGGCCCACGCCTACCCGGACGGCCACGGCTGGGCCCGCTTGCAGGCGCGCCGAGAGGGCGACGCGATCACGGTGACGGTAACGGACACCGGCTGCGGCATCCCGGCGACCCGACCGAGGGAGGCGGGCCTGCGCACCTCGGGTGGCCGCGGCCTGCTGCTGATCGACCAGGTGACGGACCAGTCCGAGGTGGACTCGGACGAAAAGGGAACAGCGGTCCGCATGACGTGGCGCCCGCCCGCCCTCCGCGACGCAGGTTAGCCGCCTGCCGCGAGCCCGCCCCACCTCGCAACAGCGGCAGCCGGCCGATCCCGCGGAAGTATCAGGTCAACCGACACCCGCCGGCCCGCTCACCAGCGCGCCGGCGGGTTTGTGCACAGCGGATCCACACCCGACCAGGTCGGCTCAGCGCGCCCGGCAGGGATTGTGCACAGCGGATTTCGCGCCCGGCGTCCCCTCAAGCGACCTCGGCGAGCCGGACCAACCTGTTCCGCGGGTACGAAACCAGCTCCCGCTCGCCGTCCGTTGTGAAGATCTCGACGGAGTCCTCGCGCAACTCCGCCGAATTCACCTGCAGCTGCCACGCGGGCAGCCCCGGCGCCGGCTCGTGCCAGAACCACTGGCCCTTGGTGAGCTGGTGCGCCGGGACTGTCGCGTCGTCCGTTTTCATGGGCTGAGGCTATCCGTCACCACCGACAATTTCCGCAGCCCCCGGATCCTGTGATCACGACCACTATGGACTCGTGCACGTCACCGTCGGATCGGTCAGGTTGCCGCCGTGCTGGACGGTGAAGCCGATCACGTTGCCGCTTCCGTTGGGCCTGGCCGTCAGGACGTAACCCGTGCTGTCCCACGTTCCCGTGTAGTTCCAGCTGCCGATCACCTTCTGCGGCGCGTGGAACGTGATCGTCAGCGTCCAGGTGTTCGTTCCCGACACCGTCACCTGGCCGTTGAAGCCCACGTTCCACTCCGCCGTCTTGACGTACGCCGCCGAACAGCCGCTGGGCGCCGGAGTCGTGGTGGTCGGAGTGGTGGTGGTCGGAGTGGTGGTGGGTGTGGGCGTGGTGGTGTCCGGGGGTGCTCCCCCGTTCAGCGTGTCGAGCACCGCCGTGTAGGCCGCCTTCTTCTGGCCGTTGCCGTCGAACAGCAGCGGCGTTCCCGACGCCCGCCACGAGTCCGTGTCGCGGATGCCCCACACTGTGATCCCGGTGCAGCGGGCGACCGCGAGGCAGGCCGACGTCACCGTGCGGAAGTTGTCCGCCTGCGCCGTTCCCGAACCCTCGATGTCGAGCTCGGTGAGCTGGACGTCGACGCCGAGGTTCGCGAAGTTCTGCAACGTCGTCTGGTAGTTCGACGGCACCGGGCTGTTGGCGTTGAAGTGCGCCTGGAAGCCGACGCAGTCGATCGGCACGCCGCGGGTCTTGAAGTCCTGGACCATCCGGTAGACGGCCTGGGTCTTCGCCTGGCTCCAATCGTCGGTGTTGTAGTCGTTGTAACAGAGCTTCGCGTCCGGGTCGGCCGCCCGGGCCGCGCGGAACGCCGCCTCGATCCAGTCGTCGCCCGTGCGCTGCAGGTTCGAATCGCGTCGCGCGCCGGACCCGCCGTCGGCGAAGGCCTCGTTCACCACGTCCCACGCGTAGATCTTGCCGCGGTAGTGGGTCGCGACCTGGGTGATGTGGTTCAGCATCGCCTGCCGCAGCGCCGTGCCCTCCATGCTCTGCATCCAGCCCGGCTGCTGCCCGTGCCAGGCCAGCGTGTGCCCGCGCATCCGGGCGCCCTGGCCGGTCGCCTGGCTCACGATCCGGTCCGCGTTGGCGTAGGAGAACTGGTTCTGCGACGGCTCGGTCGCGTCGATCTTCATCTCGTTCTCCGGGGTGATCATGGAGAACTCGCGGCTCAGGATGCCGGTGTACACGCTGTCCGACAGCTTGCTCGCCGCGACCGCCGTGCCGAAGTACCGCCCGGTCCGCGCCGCCGCGCCGCTCAGTGTCGTCCCGGCGGGCGGTGTCGAAGACGTCGTGGTCGTCGGAGTGGTCGGCGTCGTGGTCGTGGTCGAACCACCGCTGTTGAGGCCGAGGAACGCGATCGCGTACGGGATCATCCCGGTCTGCGGCAGCGCGTGCCCGGCGCCCTGGACGCTGATCCCCTCGACCGGCGCCTGGGTGCCGGTGCCGCCGTAGCGGGTGCGCGTCCAACTCGACTGCGGGGAATCACTCGACGACGGCGTCTGGCTGACGCCCTGCAGGTTGGTCCACTGCTTGATCTCTTCCCCGAAGTTGGGGTAGCGCAGGGTGTCGTCGGCCGTGCCGTGCCACAGCTGCATCCGCGGGAACGGTCCGGTGCGGCCGCCGCTCATCTGGCGGGCCTGGTCACCCCACTGCTGCGCGGTCTTGATCAGCTGGCCGCCCGAGCACTGGCTGTTCCAGCTGGACCCGTCGGTGGTCGCGAAGCAGCCGGCCGGCACGCCCATGAACGCGGAACCGGCGGCGAACACGTCCGGGTACTCCGCCGCGAGCACGTTCGTCATCATCGCGCCCGAAGAGAACCCGGTGACGTACACGCGGGAGGAGTCGACGTTGTAGCGCTGCTTGGCCCAGTTGACCATCGACAGGATGCCGACCGGGTCGCTGCCGCCGCCGCGGGTCAGGGCCTGCGGCGAGGACACGTCGAAGCACTGCCCGCTGCGGGTGGCTTCCGGGAACACGATGACGTACCCGTACTGGTCGGCCGCGGTGACGTAGTCGTGGGCGGGGCCGTTGAAGACCGCCGACGCCGAGCCGGTGCAGTAGTGGATCGCCAGCAGCAGCGCCGGCCGGGCGGCGACGCGGTCCGGGACGTACGTGTACATGTTGAGGTTGCTGGGATTGCTGCCGAAGTCGGTGACCCTCGTCAGACTGGCCGCGGACGCCGGCTGCGCCGCCACGACCAGCACGATCGACGCGGCGATCGCCAGCACGGCGGCGGAAAGGGCGGTGAGGAGTCTTCGCACTCGAGGAAATCCTTTCCGGGGGCGGGAACGCAGCTGCGACGATGGTTCGTCGCCGCGCCCGGCCGGTCAACGATTATCGAAATGTTTCGGGAACTTTCGAACGGTTCACCGAACGGCCGCACCGCCGGGGTTCTGGCAGGATTCCGGGATGACCGAGCTGCTGCTGGGCCCGCTGCTGCGGCACGTCGACGCCACCTCGGCGACGATCTGGGTCGAGACCGGCGGCCCGTGCGAAGTCCGCGTCGGCGACGCGGCGGCCCGGACGTTCGAGGTCGCCGGCCACCACTACGCGCTGGTCGTGCTCACCGGGCTGGAACCGGGCCGGAGCACACCGTACGAGGTGCGGCTCGACGGCGACGTCGTCTGGCCCGAACCGGACGGTGACCTCCCGCCGAGCCGGATCCGGACGCTGAAACCCGGCGACCCGCGGTTCCGGCTCGTGTTCGGGTCCTGCCGCAAGCCGCGCGAGCAGGACGCGCTGGGGCCGGACGCGCTCGCCGCCTACGCCCACCGGATCGCCGGCCTCGACGAGGACGAGTGGCCGGAATCGCTGCTGCTGCTCGGCGATCAGGTCTACGCCGACGAGACCACCGGCGCGACGCGGGAGTGGCTCGCCACCCGGCGTGACACGAAGAAGCCGCCTGGCAACGAAGTCGCCGACTTCGAGGAGTACTGCCACCTGTACTCCGAGGCCTGGTGCGATCCGGCGGTCCGCTGGCTGCTCTCCACCGTGCCGACGTCGATGATCTTCGACGACCACGACGTCCGCGACGACTGGAACACCTCGCAGGCCTGGCGCGCCGAGATGGCCCGGACGTCCTGGTGGCCGGAGCGGATCCGCGGCGCGCTGGTCTCGTACTGGGTCTACCAGCACCTGGGCAACCTCGGGCCCGCGGAACTGGCTGAAGACGACCTCTACCAGCGGGTGCGCCGGTCCGGGGCGGACAACGCCGAACTGCTGCGCGAATTCGCCGACCGGGCCGACCGGGAAGCCGACGGCGCCAAGGGCACCCGGTGGTCCTACCGGCGCGACTTCGGCCCGGTGCGGCTGCTGGTGATCGACTCGCGGGCCGGGCGGATCCTCCACGGCGGGCAGCGGTCGATGATCGGCGACGAGGAGTTCCGCTGGATCGAACAGCAGGCCTCCGGCGGCTTCGACCACCTGCTGATCGGCACGTCGCTGCCGTGGCTGCTGCCGACCGCGCTGTCGGCCGCGCAGTCGGTCAACGAGCGGCTCTGCGCCCGGCCCGGGCTCGTGGGCCGGGCCAACGAGTGGTTCCGGCAGCTGGTGGACCTGGAGCACTGGCCGGCCTTCCGCGCGTCGTTCGAACGGCTGGCGAAGCTCGTCGCCCGCGTCGCGGACGACGGACCGGCGTCGGTCAACGTGCTTTCGGGCGACGTCCACCACGCCTACGTGGCGCAGGCGTCGTTTCCGGGCGGCACCGCGGCGCCGGTCCACCAGCTCACCTGCTCGCCGGTGCACAACACCGTGCCGTGGTACATGAACCGGCTGTTCCGGGCCGGCTGGGCGCGATCGCTCACCCGGGTCAGCGAGTGGCTGGCCCGGCGCACCGGGGTTCCGCCCGCGCCGCTGTCGTGGCACTGCGTGTCCGGGCCGCACTTCGGCAACGCGGTGATGGAACTGGACGTCGACGGGCGCACGGCCACCGCGACGCTGCTCCGGGCCGACCCGGCCGACGACGAGGAGCCGATCCGGCTGGTCTGAGGGTGGGTGTGGCACGGCCACCCTCGCTCGCCGGATCCGGGTTAGCCTCGGACCATGGCTCGGGAAAACACGCTCGGCGAGTTCCTCCGGGCCCGCCGTCAGCAGGTGGGCCCGGAGGACCTGGGCCTGCCCGCGGGCGGGTCGCGCCGGGTCGCGGGCCTGCGCCGCGAGGAGGTGGCGCTGCTGGCCGGCGTCAGCACCGACTACTACATCCGGCTCGAGCAGGGCCGGGAGCGGAACCCGTCGGCGCAGGTCGTCGACGCGCTCGCCCGCGGGCTGGCGCTGGACGACGACGCCGTCGCCCACCTGCACCGGCTCGCCCGGCCGGCACCGGTCCGCCGTCGGCGCGCCCGGCGGCGGGAACAGGTCAGCCCGAACCTGCTGCGCCTGATGGACGGCTGGCCGGACACGCCCGCGCTCGTGCTCGACCGCTGTCTCGACGTGCTCGCGCACAACGCGCTCGGCAAGGCGCTGTTCGACGGGCACACCTACAGCGGTGACCTGATCCGGCTGGTGTTCCTCGACCCGGACGCCCGCGAGTTCTACCCGGACTGGGAGCGCGTGGCCGTCAACACGGTCGGCGGCCTGCGGGCGGCCGCCGGCATCGACCCGGACGACCCACAGCTCGTCGACACCGTCGGCGAACTGTCGGTCAAGAGCGCGGACTTCCGCCGGCTGTGGGCGCGCCACGACATCCGGCAGAAGACCCACGAGACCAAGCGGTTCCGCCACCGGCTGGTCGGCGAGCTGGAACTGAGCTACGAGGCGCTGACCGTCAACAGCGCCCCGGGCCAGCAGCTGATCGTCTACCAAGCCGAACCGGGCAGCCCGTCGGAAGCCGCGCTGGCCCTGCTGGGCAGTCTCGCCGCTTCCTGAAATCACCTTTTCTCAGTAAATCCACAATGGACGGAGTACTTCGTCGTGCCCGAAAACCCGGTCTTCTTCATCACCGGCTGCTCCACCGGCCTCGGCCGTGCCTTGGCCGAAGCGGTGCTCGGCCGCGGGCTGCGCGCGGTCGTCACCGCCCGCGATCCGGCGCGGGTCGCCGACCTGGCCGAAGCCCACGGCGACCGCGCACTGGCCCTGCCGCTCGACGTCACCGACCACGCCCAGGTCGTCGACGCGGTCAAGCGGGCGGAAACGGCGTTCGGCCGGATCGACGTCCTGGTCGGCAACGCCGGCTACGGCTACCTCGCCGCCGTCGAGGAAGGCGAGGACGAGGAGATCCGAAAGCTGTTCGACACCAACGTCTTCGGCCTCGCCGACGTCACCCGGGCGGTCCTGCCCGGCATGCGGGCGCGCCGCAGCGGGCACATCGTCACCGTGTCGTCGCTCGGCGGCCTGGCGGCCTTCGGCGCCACCGGCTACTACCACGCGACGAAGTTCGCCGTGGAAGGGCTTTCGGAGTCCCTCGCCGCGGAAGTGGCGCCGCTCGGCATCAAGGTGACCATCGTGGAGCCCGCCGCGTTCCGCACCAACTGGTCCGGCCCCTCGATGCGGCAGTCGGCGGTCCGCATCGACGACTACGCCGAGACCGCGGGCGCCCGCCGGGAGGCGACGCTCGCGACGTACGGACGGCAGCCGGGCGACCCGGCCCGCGCGGCCGAAGCGATCCTCGCCGCCGTCGGCAGCGACGAACCGCCCTTGCGCCTGCTGCTCGGCCGGGCCGCGTACGACATCGCCACCGCCCGGCTCGACACCCTTCGCGCCACGTTCGACACCTGGCGCGAAACCACCCTCGCCGCCGACTTCCCGGAAGGAACCCTGTGAAGACCGTCCTCGTCACCGGCGCCAGCAGCGGAATCGGCCGCGCCACCGCGCTGCGCCTGGCCCGCGAAGGCCACCACGTCGTGCTCGGTGCCCGGCGGGAAGACCGGCTGACCGCGCTGGCGAAGGAAATCCACGACGCGGGCGGCACCGCGGACGTGCACCGGCTCGACGTCACCGACCGCGCGGACGTCGCCGCGTTCGCCGACGCCGCCGTCGAGGCGCACGGCCGGCTCGATGCCTTCGTCGCCAACGCGGGCGTGATGCCGCTGTCGCGGTTGGACTCCCTGCACGTCGACGAGTGGGACCGGATGATCGACGTCAACGTCCGCGGCCTGCTGCACGGGATCGCGGCGGTCCTGCCGCACTTCCGGCGGCAGGCCGGCGGCCACTTCGTGACGATCGCCTCCACCGGCGCGCACGAGGTGGTGCCGACGGCGGCGGTCTACTGCGGCACGAAGTACGCGGCCCGGGCGATCACCGAGGGCCTGCGCCTGGAGGCCGAGCCCGGCATCCGCGTGACGACCGTCTCCCCCGGCGTCACCGAGTCCGAGCTGGCCGACAGCATCACCGAGCCGGGCGCGCAGGAGGCCATGCGCACCTACCGCGCGGTGACCATCCCGGCGGACGCCATCGCCCAGGCGGTCGCCTACGCGATCGGGCAGCCGGAGGGCGTCGACGTCAACGAGATCATCGTCCGGCCGACGGCCCAGCGCTGAATCGTGTCGTCCCTTCAATCACGCGTGTCGACCCTCCGATCACGCGTGTCGACCGTTCCCGCACGGCGTCGCGAGCGCTCGGCGTGATTGCGGAGCCGACACGCGTGATCAGGAAGCCGACACGCGTGATCAGGAGGTCGACACGGTGGTGACGCTCAGCGCTCCAGCTCGGCGATGACCCGCGGGATCTCCGCCACCAGCTCCCGGGCCAGCAGGCCGGTGCTGCCGGTGTCCGGGATCAGGCGCTGGCCGGCCACGGCGTGGACGTGCGTGGCCCAGCAGGCCGCCTGGTCGGGCGCCGCACCGCGGGCGAGGAAGCCACCGGTCAGGCCGGCCAGGACGTCGCCGCTGCCGGACGTCGCCAGGCCGACGTGGCCGCTGCCGTCGCGCCAGACCCGGCCGTCCGGCGCGGCGACCACGCCCATCAGCAGCACCACGCCGCCGTAGCGGCCGGCGATCCGGACCGCCGTCTCCAGGTCGTCGACGTCCTTTTCCTCGCAGTCGTCGAGGAAGGCCGCTTCGACCCGGTTCGGGGTGAGCAAGAGCCGGTTCGCCAGGGGTTCCGCCAGCGACGGGTCCCGGCTCAGCGCGCCCAGCGCGAACGCGTCCAGCACCACCCGCGCGTCCGGGGCGATGGCCGGGACCAGGCGCCGCAGCAGCTCTTCGGTTTCCGGGGCACCGGTCAGGCCGGGGCCGACCACGACCGTGCCGGCGTCCGGCAGCACCTCGGCCAGCCGGTCGGCGGCGTCGGCGGCGATCGCCCCGCTCGCCGTCTCCGGCAGGCCGAACACCGACGACTCGGGTACCGAAACGCCGATCGGCGTCGCGTGCCGTTCGGCGATCGCCAGCTGCAGCGTGCCCGCCCCGGCGCGCAGGGCGGCGGTCCCGGACAGCGCGGGCGCGCCCGGCACCGTGCGGGCGCCACCGATCACGAGCACGGTGCCACGGTCCTCCGCGCCGATCCGCCAGTCCCGCAGCAGGGCCGGGCTGATCGGCGCCGGGTCAGCTGAGCTGCTGCGCGGCATCGTCGTCCGCCGTCGGCGGGGTGTCGGTGGCGTGCAGGTGGCCGACCTCCTGGGCCAGCACCATGGTGAACCCGCCGTCGGAGTCGCGCTCCCAGGCCGTCACCGACCCGTTCGGGACCTCGGTGGCGTCCGCGGTGCGCAGCAGGTCGGGCTCGGGCAGCCCTTCCAGGAGGTAGCGCAGGGCGAAGACCGTCATCTCGTGCGCGGCCAGCAGAACGCGCTTTCCGGCGTGCTCCACGCTCAGCTCGGTGAGCAGGGACCGCAGCCGCAGCACGACATCCGCCCAGGACTCCCCGCCCGGCGGCCGGTAGTAGAACTTGCCCAGCCGCCGCTTGCGCCGCAGCTCGTCGGGCCACCGCTCTTGGACGCCGTGCGAGGTCAGCAGGTCCAGGACGCCGAGCTCCCGGTCGCGCAGCCGTTCGTCCGGGACGATCGGCACGCCGTCGGGCGCGGCCAGCCGGGCGGTGTCCCAGGCGCGGCGGTAGGTCGAGGTGATGACGATGTCCGGCGGGTGCTCCGCGAGGAACTTCCCGGCCGCGGAAGCCTGTTCGCGTCCCAGGTCCGTGAGCGGCACGTCGGCGTCGCGTTCGGCGATGTCGATCACGTCCGCGCCGGCCGACTCCGCCTCTTCCCTGGCCACGTTCCCGGTGCTCTGGCCGTGCCGCAGCACACCCACCCAGTCCAAGTCGACGTTCACGCCGGGCTGGTTACCCCGCGGGACCCGCCGTCGAAACCCGGGATGGTTAGGCCCGCAAAGGACTTGCGGCTAGGGTCATCGCATGTCGCGAAGTCTCGACGCCCAGAACCGGCTGCAGCAGCTGGAGGCGATCATCGGTGCCCCGGCCGCGCACCTCGGGCTGGCCGAGCTGCTCGCCGAGACCCTCCAGCGGCTGCGCGAGGTCATGGCGGTCGACACCGCGACCGTGCTGCGGTACCAGCCCAGCGGCCGCCAGCTGGTGGCCTTCGCGGCGGCCGGCATCGAAGAGGAGGTCCACCAGGGCGTGCGGGTGCCGATCGGCAGCGGGTTCGCCGGCACGGTGGCGCTCCAGCGCGCTCCGGTGATCCTGGACCACGTCGACGAAACCACCGTCGTGAACTCCCTGCTGTGGGAACGCGGCCTGCACTCCATGCTCGGCGTGCCGATGCTGGCGGGCAGCGAGCTCGTCGGGGTGCTGCACGTCGGTTCGGTCACGCCCCGGGTGTTCGGCGAGCCCGACGTGGCCACCATGCAGCTGCTGGCCGACCGCCTCGCGATGGCGATCCAGGTGGAGGCCCTGGAGGAGAACCGCACCGCCACCATGGCGCTGCAGCGCAGCCTGCTGCCCAGCAGCCTGCCCGACGTGCCCGGCCTGGACTTCGGCGCCCGGTACGTGCCCGGCGCGGAGACCGGGCTCGGCGGGGACTGGTACGACCTGTTCTCCCTGCCGGGTGACCGGCTCGGCGTCGTGATGGGCGACGTCTCGGGCCACGGTCTCGAAGCGGCCGTGATCATGGGCCGGCTGCGCAGTGCCCTGCGCGCCTACGCCCTCGACAGCGAAAGCCCCGCCGAGGTGCTCGCCAAGCTCGACCGCAAGGCCAACCACTTCGAACACGGGGCGATGGCCACGGTGGCCTACGGGATCATCGGCCCGCACCGCGAGGCACTGACGCTGTCACTCGCCGGGCACCTGCCGCCGGTGCTCGCCGAGCCCGGCGAGCCGGGCCGGCTGGTGGAGTCGCCGCCGGATCCCCCGATCGGGCTGACCATCGGCGTGCCGGAGCGCCGGACCACGGTGGTCGAGCTGCCGGAAGAGGCCGTACTGGTGTTCTACACCGACGGCCTGGTGGAGCGCCGGGACCGGCCGGTGGACGTCGGGATGGCGCAGCTGGCGGCCACCGTGCGCGCCGCGGATCCCGAGCGGGTCTGCGCGCAGGTCATGGCCGCGATGATCGGCAGCCGGCCGGCCCAGGACGACGTCGCCGTGCTGGCCCTCCGGCGCCGTGCCGTCCCGGCCGGCAGCTGACGCGGCCGGGACGATCGGGGTCAGGACCCGGTGAGTGCCGCTTCGCGGGTCGGGAAGAGCGAAAGGCTCTCCTCCAGCCCGGTCAGCTGGATCGGGCGCAGGGTGGCCCGGCCGGACGCGACGATCCGGACCGCGGTGCCGGTTCCGGCGTTGCGGTGGATGGTCAGCAACGCGGTCAGACCGGGCGAGGCGAGGAACTCGACGCGGGTCAGGTCGACCACCAGCACCGGCGGCTGCTCCGCCAGTGCTTCGTCCGCGGCCTGCACGAGCGCCGGCGCGGTGGTCGTGTCGACGTCTCCGGCGACCTCGACGATGACGGCGCCTTCCTGCTCCGTCCGGGCGATCCGGAACTCCCCGAACGGCACCGCGGTGGCCGAGCTTTCGAGGTGGGCGTGCTCGGTCATGTGAATTTCTCCTCGCCTTCGGCAGCTCCACCGGGGAACCGGCGGGCGTGCGTGATCACGAAGGCTGTCTGCTCAACCGCTGTCAATCATGCCTGTCCTGGCGACCCGCCGCCGTGTCAGCACCCCCGGCGCTTCCGGTCACCTTCCCGAACAGGCAGGATGGGCGCCATGGGCGAACACGACGTGACGGGGGACTCACTCGACGACGCCGCCAGCTCCGCGGGTTCTGTCGCGTTGCAGACCCGGGACGGCGTGGCGGTGCTGCGCGTCGAGGGCGCCCTCGACCTCGCGCTCGCCCCGAAATTGCGCCGATTGGCCGAACGGGCCGCGCGGCTGCGGCCGTCGATGCTCGTGATCGACCTCACCGGCGTCACGTTCCTGGCCTCGGCGGGCATGGCCGAACTCGTCCGGGCCCACCGCGGGCCCACCGCGTCGGCCCCGCTGCGGGTGGTGGCCGCCGGCCGGATCACCCTGCGCCCGCTGGAACTGACGCGGCTGGTCGACGAGTTCGCCATCTACCCGTCGCTGCCGGAAGCACTGGCTCCGTGATGGCGTCCCGCCCGGATTTCGACGCGGTCCTCGACGCGGTGCGCGGGGCGTTCGTCGGCGGTGACGGGACCCCGGCGGCGACCGAGGTCGCTCCCCTCGGCCCAGCCGAAGTTCGCGCGGTGCTCGGCGACCACGTCGCGCGGGCGGTGACCGATCGCGCGGTGCTCGCGGACCTGGTGCCCGGCAAGGAGATCACCCACGCGGTCGCCGTCGCGGCCGAGGGCGGCGAGCGCGGCGCATTGGTCTACACCACTGCGGACATCGGTCCGGTTCCCCCGGCCGTCGCCGCCGCGATCGAAGCCGTGACCGCCGGCCTGGCCGCCACCGTCCGGCGGCTGCGGGGCGAAGCCGCGGTCCTGGACGCGCTGCACTCCACCGGCCGGGAACTGACCGCGCAGCTCGACATCGACCGGATCGTGCAGGACGCGACCGACGCGGCCACGAAGGCGACCGGAGCCGGCTTCGGCGCGTTCTTCTACAACCTGGTCGACGAGTTCGGCGAGTCGTACACGCTGTACACGATCTCGGGCGTGCCCCGGGAGGCCTTCGCCCGGTTCCCCAAGCCGCGCAACACCGACGTGTTCGCGCCGACCTTCGACGGCACCGGCACCGTCCGCAGCCCCGACATCACCCGGGATCCGCGGTTCGGGAAGAACGCGCCGCACCACGGGATGCCGGAAGGGCACCTGCCGGTGTGCAGCTACCTCGCCGTGTCGGTGCTCAGCCCGACCTCCGGCGAGGTGCTGGGCGGGTTCTTCTTCGGCCACCCCGAGCCGGACCGGTTCACCGCGCGGCACGAGTACCTGGCCGAGGGCATCGCCGCCTACACGGCCATCGCGCTGGACAACGCCCGCCTCTACGAGCGCGAGCGCACCCTCGCCACGGAACTGTCCCGCAGCATGCAGCCGGTCGCCCCGCCCACCCCGGGCCTCGACGTGTTCACCCGCTACCTGCCCGCGGCCCGGGGCAGCAAGGTGGGCGGCGACTGGTTCGACGTGATCCGGCTGCCGTCCGGGGCGACCGCGTTCGTCATCGGTGACGTCGTCGGCCACGGCATCACCGCCGCGACGGTGATGGGCCAGGTCCGGACGGCGATCCGCAGTTACGCCCTGCTGGAGCTGCCGCCGTCGGAGGTCCTGCGCAACGTCTCCGAGCTGACCACCGGGCTGTTCGGCGACAGCTTCGTGACCTGCTTCTACGCGGTCCACCGGCCGGCCGACGGGACGCTGGCCTTCGCGAACGCCGGCCACCTCCCCGCGATCCTGATCCGCCCCGGCGAGCCGCCCGAGCAGATCGGCGAAGCACTGGCGCAGCCGCTGGGCGTCGGCTCGGTCTTCCCGCAGCGCACCGCGGGCTTCCCGGTCGGTGCGGACCTGGTCCTCTACACCGACGGACTGGTCGAAAGCCGCACCCGCGACCTCACCCTGGGCATCGAATGGCTGCTGGCGGGTATCCCCGCCCTGCTGACCGCCGCCGACCTCGAACCGGCGTGGGACAAGCTCGTCGACGAACTGACGCGCGGACGGCACGACGACGACATCGCCGTGATCCACGTGCGCCACCGCGGAGAGGACACCCCATGACGGACCCCCTCCCACCCGGCGCGCCCGCTCCCCCGGCGTCGTTCCACCGGCGTACGGCCGCGATCGCCGAACGGCTGCCGGACCTGCGGGAAGCGCTGGCCCGGTGGCTGGCCACGCTGCAGCTGAGCCTCGAGCGGCGGGAGGACATCGTCCTCGCCGGCTACGAGGCGATGGCCAACTCGGCCGAGCACGCCTACCCCACCGGGCAGGCGGGCCCGGTCGACGTCCGGGCCGAAGCACTGCCCGGGCGGCTGACCGTGACGGTCACCGACTACGGCACCTGGCGCCCGCCGGTCGGTTCGAACGGGCTGCGGGGCCGCGGCCTGCTGCTCATCGACACCCTCGCCGACCACAGCGCGCAGGTGCACCGCGACGACGGCACCACGGTCACCATGACCTGGCTCACCGGCGGCTGATCACCCGGACACGGGAGTTCGCGCATCCGGCACGGCGGTGCCGGGTCGAGTAGGCTCGGCCGAGGCCGCGCGAACCTGGAGTGTGATGAGCGTCGGGGAAGAGGCCGGCCACCGCGCCGTGTTTCCCGGGACCAGCCGGATGGCCGCCCGGATGCGGGACTTCGACTGGGCGTCGTCCCCGCTCGGCGAGCCCGGCGGCTGGCCGGCCAGCCTGACCACGGCGGTCCGGATCTGCCTCACCTCCCGCTTCCCGATGATCGTCTGGTGGGGGCCGGAGCTGCGGTTCCTCTACAACGACGCGTACCTGCCGCTGCTGGGCACCAAGCACCCGGCGCTGGACAAGCCGGGCGCGGAGGTCTGGACCGAGATCTGGCACATCATCGGCCCGATGCTGGACAGCGTGATGACCACCGGCGAGGCGACCTGGTCGGAGGACCTGCTGCTGCCGATGAACCGGCACGGCTACTGGGAAGAGACCTACTGGACGTACTCCTACAGCCCGGTGCACGACGACCGCGGCCACGTCCGGGCCGTGTTCACCGCGGTCACCGACACGACCGAGCGCGTGATCGGCGAACGCCGGCTGGCGACGCTGCGCGAGCTCGGCGCCCGGGCCGGCGTCGCCCGCACCGTGGACGAGGCCTGCGAATCGGTCGCCGAGGTGCTGGGCCGGGCCGGCGCCGACGTTCCCTACGCCGCGATCCACATCCGGGACGGGGACGGTGAACTCGCGCTCGCGGCCGTCACCCCCGGCGGCGAAGGCGCGGGCGACGCGGCCGCCTGGCCGCTCAAGGACGTGCTCGCCGACGGCGTTCCGCGGACCGTGTCCGGGGGGACGTTCGGTGAGCTGCCGCCGGGCGGCTGGTCGACCCCGCCCACCGAGGCGGTGGTGCTGCCGCTGCCGGGCGACGCCGGTGACGCGGCGACCGGCGTGATCGTGCTGGCGGCGAGCTCCGGGCGCGCGCTGGACGAGTCCTACCGGACGTTCCTCGGGCTGGTCGCCCAGCAGACGACGGCGCTGGTCAACGGCGCCATCGCCTACCAGGTCCAGCAGCGGCGCGCCGAGGAGCTGACCGCGCTGGACGCGGCGAAGACGACCTTCTTCGCCAACATCAGCCACGAGTTCCGGACCCCGCTCACGCTGATCCTCGGGCCCGCCGCCGAACTGCGGGAAGCGCTCGACGGCGCCGGGGAGCGGGTGCGCGAAGAGGTCGACGTCATCCAGCGCAACGCGCTGCGGCTGGGGCGGCTGGTCAACAACCTGCTCGACTTCTCCCGGATCGAAGCCGGCCGGATGCAGGCGCGCTTCGAACCGGTGGACCTCGGGACCTTCACCGCGGAGCTGGCGAGCGTCTTCCGCGCCGCCGTCGAGCGGGCCGGGCTGGTGTTCCAGGTCGACTGCCGCCCGTCGGACGAGCCGGTGCACGTCGACCGCGGGATGTGGGAGAAGGTCGTCTTCAACCTGCTGTCCAACGCGGTCAAGTTCACCTTCGACGGCGCGATCCGGGTGACGAGCACCGTCGAAGCGGGCCACGCCGTGGTCGCGGTGTCCGACACCGGGATCGGGATCGACGCCGCCGAGCTGCCGCGCCTGTTCGAGCGGTTCCACCGGATCCCGTCCGCGCGGGCGCGGTCGAACGAGGGCAGCGGGATCGGCCTGGCGCTGGTGCGCGAGCTCGCCGGCATGCACGGCGGCAGCGTCACCGTGGAGAGCACGCCGGGCGCCGGGACGACGTTCCGGGTCCGGATCCCGCTGGGTACCCGGCACCTGCCCGCCGAGCACGTCGTCGCGCACCCCACGACCAGCGGTTTCGCCGCGGAGTCCGCCGAACCGTACGTGCAGGAAGCACTGCGCTGGCTGCCCGACACCGGCGAAGACACCCGGCCCGAGCCCGCCACGGCCGCCGGCGCCCGCGTGCTGGTCGCCGACGACAACGCCGACATGCGCGACTACCTCGTCCGGCTGCTGCGCGACGACTACGCGGTGACCGCGGTCCGCGACGGCGTCGAGGCGTTCGCCGCCGCGTGCGCCGAGCCGCCCGAACTGATCATCAGCGACGTCATGATGCCGCGGCTGGACGGCCTCGGTCTGCTCGCCGAACTGCGCGGTGACCCGCGCACCGCCGCCGTGCCCGTGCTGCTGCTGTCGGCGCGGGCCGGGCAGGAAGCCGCCGTCGACGGGCTGGCCGCCGGGGCCGACGACTACCTCGTCAAGCCGTTCTCGGCGCGCGAGCTGCTCGCCCGCGTCCGCACGACCGTCCAGCTGGCGCGGCAGCGGACGCAGCACGCCCGGTGGCGCGCGGCGATGATCGAGTCGCTGCAGGAAGGCTTCTTCGTCTGCGACGCCGAAGGGCGGGTCGTCGAGATCAACGCGGCGTTCACCGAGTTGCTGGGCTTCGGCACCGACGGGTTGCCCTACGACCCGCCGTTCCCCTGGTGGCCGGACTCCGACGGCGACGCCGTCGCCCACCGTCAGGTCATCGAGGCCTCCGAGCGCGCCTGGGACGAGCCCACCGGCAGCCTCGTCCTGCCGATGCGGCACCAGGACGGGCACCGGGTGTGGATCGCGATCGCCTACAACCAGCTCCACGACGACGAGGGCAGCCGCCGGGTGGTCGGCACGATCCGCGACGTCACGGCCGAGCGCTACGCCGTGCAGCGCGAGAGTGCGCTCGCGGCGATGAACCAGCGCCTCGCGGGCATCAGCGGGGCACCGGAGGTGCTGCAGGCCGCGCTGGAACTGGTGCGCGAGCTGTGGGACGCCCAGCGCGTCCTGGCGGTGACCTGGCCACGGGACGGCGAACCGGAGGTCGCGTCCACCGATCCCGCCGACCGCGGCTGGGCGGACCTCGCCGCGCCGCTGCGCGAGACCCTGGACCACGTCCGCTCCCTCCCGGCGCTGCACGCGGCCCCGGCCGACAGCGGCGCGGGCACCACCGTCGACCACCCCGGCGGCCGGCTGACGCTCTGGATCGACCCCGCACCGGGCCGTCCGCTCGGCACCGAGGACCGCACGCTGCTGGCGCTGCTGGCCGGGACGCTCGCGCACGCCCTGCGCCGCGCCCACCGCGAGGACCGGCAGCGGGAGGTGGCGCTGGCGTTGCAGCGCTCGATCCTCGGCCCGGCCCGGCTGCCCGACGGCTTCGCCGTGCGCTACGAGCCGGCCAACCCGCCCCTGGAGGTCGGCGGCGACTGGTACGACGTCGTCCCGCTGGCCGGCGACCGGATCGGCATCGTCGTCGGCGACTGCGTCGGCCGGGGACTCGCCGCGGCCGCGGTGATGGGCCAGCTGCGCAGCGCCTGCCGCGCGCTGCTGCTGGAAGCCAGCAGCCCGGCGCACACGCTCAGCGCGCTCGACCGCTTCGCCGGGCGGCTGCCGGGTGCCCTGTGCACCACCGTCTTCTGCGGGGTGCTCGACCCGGCGACCGGCACGCTCACCTACAGCAGCGCCGGGCACCCTCCCGCCACCCTGGTGCACCGCGACGGCACGGCGGAGTTCCTCGACGTCGGCGGCAGCCTGCCGCTGGCCGTCCGCACGACGGCGCCGCGGCCGGAAGCGACGGCGGTCGTGCCGATCGGCTCGCTGCTGATGCTCTACACCGACGGGCTGGTGGAGCGCCGCCGCGAATCGCTCGACGACGGCATGGAGCGGGCCACCAAGGTCGCCCACGACACGCGGGACGCGGAGCTCGGCGATCTGGCGGCCGCCCTGATGGACCGGCTCCGCCCGGACGGCGGCTACGAAGACGACGTCGCGCTGCTGCTCTACCGCCGGTCGATCCCCCCGCTGGACTTCGAGTTCGCGGCGCACCCGGACCACCTCGCCTCGACCCGCCGCTGGCTGCGCGCCTGGCTGGAGAACGCGGCCCTCGACCCCGACCTCGCCCAGGACGTGCTCGTCGCGGCGGGTGAGGCCTGCGCCAACGCCGTCGAGCACGCCTACGGCGGCAACACCGGGGCGACCGCGCACCTGGCGGCCCGGCTCACCGGCGCGCACCTGGTCGTCACGGTGACCGACCGCGGCCGCTGGAAGCAGCCGCCGCCGGACAACCACGTGCTGCGCGGACGCGGCGTGCCGATGATGGAAGCGCTGGCCGACGCGGTCACCGTCCGGCACGACGAATCGGGGACCACCGTCACGCTGGAATGGAGGATCGGTTCGTGACGACGGCACTCACGCTGGTCGGCGGCCCGGGTGACGACGGCGCGCGGGCCCTGTCCGTCACCGGGGAGATCGACATGAGCAACGCCGCGGCGTTCGGCGCAGCGCTGGACCGCGAACTGGCGGCCGGCCCCGCCGTCACCGTGGACCTCACCGGGGTGACCTACCTCGACAGCGCCGGCGTCGCCGTGCTGTTCGACCGGGCCGGCGGGCACGACCTGCGGCTGGTCGCGCCCCGGCTGCTGGACCGGGTGCTGCGTGTGTCCGGACTCACCCAAGTGGCGAAGGTCGTGATCCACTGAACGGTTGAGTGCCGTTCCACCGGGTAAGCGAAACCCAGCGACGGCGGTCGGGTGGGTTGTGCTGCCGTCCGTCGCCAGGTGGCCCCGGCGCCCAACCCACGACGTTCAGCAGTGAGCGGCGGGCCGGGTGTCACCGCCCCCCTCCGAGGTCCCGGTGTTGCGGATGGCGCGGCGGACGCGAGTAAGGTTTTGCCGTTCCGTTGAAGCAGCAGCGGTCCGGCGCGAGCCGCAGCCGTTCCGGGACGGAGATGATCGAGTGACCGGTGAACCGATCCCACCCGAGGACCTCGACGAACTGACCGCCGCGATGGCGGACCTCACAGGCGCTCTGGAGACGGAACCGACCGAGGCCGAGATCCTCGACGCCGTCTGCGCCGAAGCCGTCCGGGCCATCCCCGGCGCCGACATGGCGAGCATCACCGCGATCCGGGACGGCGAGCCGACGACCGCGGCCGCCACGGACGAGCGCGCCGTCGAGATCGACCGGGCCCAGTACGCGGCGAGCGCCGGTCCCTGCCTGCAGGCCGCGGAGTCCGGCGAGATCGTCCGGGTGCCGCTGGGCACGGCCGGGGCGACCTGGCCCGAGTTCACCACGCGGGCCCTGGACCTCGGTGTCGGCAGCTACCTGGCCGCGCCGCTGCGCGTCGACGAACGCCTGTCCGGGGCGCTCAACCTGTTCGGCTACGGCAACCACGGCTTCGCGGAGACCGACTCGCGGCTGCTGCACCTCTACACCACGGTCGTCTCGTTCGGGCTGCGCACCACCCGGCGCTACCACCACGCCCGGCAGCGGGCCGTCGAACTCGAGGCGGCGATGCGGTCGCGGGCGGTGATCGAACAGGCCAAGGGCATCCTGATGGCCGTGCACCGGATCAGCGCGGACGACGCGATGAAGCGGCTGGTCACGGAGTCGCAGCGGACCAACGTGAAGCTGCGCGACATCGCGACCCGGTTCGTCGAAGAGCTGTCTTCGGCGGGCTGAAGCGGCTCAGGCGGTGTGGCGAGCCGGGAACGGCCAGGTGAGCGTGATGACGGTGCCGCCGTCGGTCGTGCGGAGGTCGAGCCCGTCGACGAGGGCCTGGATCAGGCGCAGCCCGCGGCCGCCGTCCGCGCGCTCGGCCAGCGTCGCCCAGCGGCCCTGGTCGGCGACGGTGACGATGAGCACCTCCTGGTCGATCCGGGCGCGGACGTCGATCAGCCCCGGGCGGCCGTGGTAAGCGTGGTCCAGCACGTTGGCCATCGCTTCCCAGCAGGCCAGCACGACGTCGTCGGCCTGCCGCCCGACCTCGGCGCCGGCGCGCCGCCGCAACCAGGACACCAGGTGCCGGCGCAAGCTCGGCAGCGTCCGTGGCGAAATCGTGCCGCGGTACCGCCATCCGTCCGATCCCAGCTCTTCCACGTTCACCTCCTCGGGGCATATCAGGTTTGCTACCCACGGGTTCGGATTCTCAATCACCGGTAAAGGCGACCTGGCGCCGTTCGGCCCTGGTGCGCCCCGGGGCCGCCGTGATCGGATGAGCGGATGAACCGGTCGACGTCGTCCGTGGTGCTGTGCGCGGTGCTGGCCGCGACCCTCCTGCCCGCCCCCGTGGCTTCCGCGGCACCGGCGCCGGGACCGGGCGCCGTCTCCCACTTCGGGTTGGCCCGCAAGGACTGCCTGGGCACCGCGCGGAACACGACGAGCAAGGCGTGGTTCACCGTGGCGGGCGGCGTGCTGTCCGACGTCTACGCGCCGGTGATCGACAACACGAACGTCGAAACGCTGCAGTTCGCCGTCACCGACGGCCGCAGCTTCACCGACCTGCAGGCGCGTGACATGACCTACACGGTCCGCACGAGCGCGGGCGGGATGGCGTGCGAGGTGACGTCGACCCCGCGCAGCGGCCGGTACCGGCTGGTCACCGAGTACCTGGCCGACCCGGCCCGGACCGGCGTGCTCATCCGGACCCGGCTGGAGCCCCTGACCGGCTCCGGCCGGGACCTCAAGGTCTACGTGCGGTTCGACGCGAGCGTCAACGGCAACGGCGGCGGGGGCCCGGCGAACGGCGGCGGTGACACGGCCACCGTCGACGCGGCGACGTCCGCGCTGGTCAGCGCCGATGCGAACACGGCATCCAGCGCGCCGGCCCGCGACTACGGCACCCCGCTGGCCGCCGCGCTGCGCGCCGACCGCCGGTTCCTGGCCACGAGCAGCGGGTTCGCGGGCACCGCGGGCGACGGGCTGGCCCAGCTCGACCGCGACCACCGGCTCACCGACACGACGCCGTCGGCGGTGAACGGCAACGTCGTCCAGACCGCCCAGCTGGACCTGCAGCCGCGCCGCCCGGCCGTGCTGGCGCTCGGCTTCGGCGCGGACGCCCCGGCCGCGATCGCCACGGCCGGCGCGAGCCTGCGCACGCCGTTCGACCACAGCTACCGCCAGTACGCGCGCGAGTGGCGTGACTACGACAATGGGCTGATTCCGTTGCGGGGCAAGGATTCCGACGCCTACTACCAGTCCGTCAACGTGCTCAAGGCCAGTGAGGACAAGACGTTCCCGGGCGCGGTGGTCGCCTCGCTCGGCAGCCCGTGGGGCCAGGCGGTGTCCGCGGGCGACGCGCCCGGCGGCAAGCCGGTCTACTTCGGCTCCTACCGCGAGATCTTCGCCCGCGACCTCTACGAAAGCTTCTCGGGCTTGCTCGCGGCCGGCGACCGCGAGACGGCGCGGGCGAGCGTCCGGTGGCTGTTCACCCGCCAGCAGCAGCCGGACGGCCGCTTCCCGCGCAACTCCCTGCTGAACGGCAAGAAGGCCCCTGACTCCGGAGGCGACCAGCTCGACGAGAGCGCGTACCCGATCCTGATGGCGCTGCAGGCCGGGCTCGACCGCGACCGGACCCTGTACACCGACCACATCCGCGCCGCCGCGGACTTCGTCGTCGCGCACGGGCCGGCGTTCGGCTCGGAACGCTGGGAGGAACAAGGCGGCTACTCCCCTTCGACGATCGCCGCGGAAATCGCCGGGCTCGTCGCCGCGGGGGTGATCGCCGACCGCAACGGCGACCGTGCGCGCGCGAACGTCTACCGGGCCACCGCCGACCACTTCCAGCGCAGCGTCAAGGGCTGGACGGTGACGCAGAACGGGCCGTACGGCGGCCGGTACTTCCTGCGGCTGACCAAGAACGGCGACCCGAACTCCGAGTGGTTCTACAACCTGGGCAACGGCTCGATCGACGCCGACCAGCGCGCGGTCGTCGACGCCGGGTTCCTCGAGCTGACCCGCCTGGGCGTGCTGCCGGCGACCGACCCCGACGTCGCCGCGTCGCTCGCCGTCGTGGACCGCGTGATCAAGCGGGACACCCCGGCCGGGCCGGGCTGGTACCGCTACGGGACGTCGGCCGCGGGCAGCGAGGACGGCTACGGCGACTGCTACGAGCCGGACCCGACGAACTGCGGCCCGACCGGCGCGCCTTGGCCGTCGACGAACACCGGGTCGGGGCACCTGTGGCCGGTGCTGGCCGGCGAACGCGGCGAGCAGGCCGTCCAGACCGGCGACCGGGCCGGTGCGGCGGCCCTGCTGCGGGCGATGCGGGCCCAGACGAACGGCACCGGCCTGGTCCCCGAGCAGATCTGGGAGAACCCGGCGCTGCCCGCGTCCCCGTACGGCACGGACCCGAAGACGGCGTCCATCGGCTTCACACCGGGGCAGTCGGTGGGCTCGGTGGCGCCGCTGAGCTGGGCGCAGTCGCAGTCGGTGCGCCTGGCCAGGGCCCTCGACGACGGCCGGCTGCCCGAGCAGCCCGCGGAAGTCCGCTTGCGGTACGCCGCCGCCCCGCCCGCTTTGACCGTCACGCTCGACGCGCCCGCGTCGGTGTCCACCGCGACCGCCGAGGTCACCGGCACCGCGCCCGCGGGCAGCCGGGTCGACCTCGCCGTTTCGGCCACCGACGCGGGGACGACTTCCGTGCTGTCGACGCAGGCTTCGGCGGCGGGGACGTTCCGCGCTTCGGTGCCGACCCCGCTGGGCGCGAACGTCGTCACGGCGACCGCGACGGGCGCGGGAACCGGGTACGCGCAGAAGACGATCAGCTCGGACTTCGTCACCGGAACCGTGCTGCTGGACACCACGGACGCCGACGGCGACGACAACGGCCCGGGCACGTACGCGTACCCGACGGCGGGCGACTTCCACGCGGGCGCGTTCGACCTGCAGCGGTTCCAGGTGATCGATTCCGGCACCACGCTGGTGTTCCGGGCGCAGATCCGCGACCTGTCGCCGACGTTCGGCTCGCCGCTGGGCGCCCAGTTGCTGACCATCTACGGCCACGACCCGGCCGCGACGGCGACGTCGACCGCGGCGCCGTTCCCGAGCCGGGCGTACACGATCGCGGCCCAGGACGCGTGGAGCCGGCGCATCGAAGTCCAGGGCTTCGCGGATCCGGCGCTCGTCGACGCTTCGGGTGCTTCGCTGGCCACGCCGTCCGTGCAGGCTTCGCAGGCCACGCGGTACATCACGGTCAGCGTGGCGAAGGCGGCCTTCGGAACGCCGGGGCCGGGCTGGACGTTCGCCGTCGTGCTCACCGGGCAGGACGGCAACTCGCCGGACCAGGCCCGGCCGTTCACGCCGACGCCGGGCCAGTACACCTTCGGCCTCTGCGCACCGGGCGGAACGTCCCCGATCTGCGCGGCGGACCCGGCGACCGCCCCGAAGGCGTTCGACGTGCTGACACCGTCCGGAGTGGACCAGAAGCTCGAACTGGACCCGACCCGCGGTCCGGTTTCGGTGCGCGGGGTGCCCGTGGGCTGACAAGCTGGTCACCATGATCGATGAGTTCGCGAAGAACTACCTGCACGGTGACCTGCGTGAGATCCGCGAAGAGCTGGTCGGCAAGCTCGACGGGCTCGGCGAGTACGACATCCGCCGTCCCCTGACCGCGACCGGCACCAACCTGCTCGGCCTCGTCAAGCACCTGACGCTGACCGAGGCGAGGTACTTCGGTGACACCTTCGGGCGGCCGTTTCCCGAGCCGATGCCGCGGTGGGACGACCCCGAGGCCCGCGGCACGGACATGTGGGCGACCGAGCTCGAGTCACGAGCGGAGATCGTCGACCGCTACCGGCGGGTGTGGACCCACTCCGACGCGACGATCACCGAGCTCGCCGTCGACACGCCGGGCCACGTGCCGTGGTGGCCGCGCCCGGACGTGCTGCTGTTCAACATCCTGGTCCACGTCCTGACCGAGACCAACCGCCACGCCGGGCACGCCGACATCCTGCGTGAACAGCTCGACGGCTCGCTCGCCACCGGCGGGCACCGCGACGCGGAGTTCTGGACGGCCCGCCGCGCGGAGGTCGAGCGGGCCGCCCGGGCCGCCCGCGGTCCACAGTAGACAGCCGCGGTCACCCGGGTGCTCCAGGGCACCATCGAGGAGACATCCAGGCATACTTCCGGCTAACAGCAGCTGAATGTCCGGTATGCGCTAGCCTGGCCGATCATGGCATCCGGCCGGGCCGGGCGGCGCGTCGAGGAGCGAATTCGTGCAACCGAACCTGGGGCCAGGTGAAGACTTCCAGCTCCTGCTCGAACGGCAGGTCCGGGAGATGCAGTCGAAGGCCGCGGCCCTGAACGAAGCGCTCTCTTCGGCCGGGGCGACGGTCCGCAGCCGCGACGGCTCGGTCACCGTGACGCTCGCCCCGAACGGCGCGCTGACGAACCTCGAGCTCGGCCACCGGGCGTGCGAGCTGGGCCCGGCCCGGCTGACGGCGGCGATCATGGGCGCGGTGCGCGACGCGCAGCGCCAGACCGCCCGTGCGGTCGCGGACTCCTTCGCCACCATCAACGGTGACGGCGAGTCGACCGAAATGGTCCGGTCCTTCCTCCCGCCGGACCCGCCGCCGGACGGCGACTTCGCGGCGCCGGAAAGCGCCGAGCCCACGCCGCCGGCTCCGGCCGCTCCGCCGTCGCCGCCGTCCGCTCCGCCGGCCGCGCCGCGACGTCGTCCCGCGGCCGAAGACCGTTCCGACGACGAATCGAACCCCTGGTGACCGGCGGCGGCTTCCGCGTCTCGGCGGACCCACTGGCGAACTTCGGCAAGCACCTCGACGAGCTGCAGAAGAACCTGCAGGGCACCGCGGACCTCGTCGGCGGCATGGTGTGCGACCCCGGCATGTTCGGCATCAACCCGGCGTGCCAGCTGATGGCCGCCGGTGCGAGCACCTGGACCGACAAGGCGCACCACCAGTTCGGGGAGTACGCCAAGACCATCGGCGAGTTCGCCGACAAGGTGACCGAGGCGGCGAAGCGCTACCAGTCGGGCGAAGAAGACGCCGTGAATTCGATCGTGAGGTTCGGTTAGTGGGCGACGACTACCGGAGCAAGGACGTCAGCCTCCACGGTTCGGAACTGTTCAACAGCGACAACGCGTCGGCCGGCGCGGGCTTCTTCGAGGCGGCGGTCGGTCTGGACAAGGCCGTCAAGGAGCACGACAAGGTCGCGATCGGCATCGGCTCGGCGGGCATGGCGCTGGAGACCATCGGTCTCGTGCTGGACCCGATCGGCAGCCTGCTGACGGCCGGGATCGGCTGGCTCATCGAGCACATCACGATCCTGCGGTGGCCGCTGGACATCCTGATGGGCGACCCGATCGGCATCGCGGCGGCCAGTGAGGCGCTGACGGCGGAGAAGAAGAAGCTGGAGCAGTGGTCGACCGGCCACCAGCAGGCGCTCGACACGTTGATGAACGAGTGGAGCGGGCAGGCCGCGGACCAGTTCAAGAGGGACATGGAGGCGGTCACCGACCAGCTGGGCGTCCTCGGCGGCTACCTCGACGAGGCCGGCAAGAACATGAAGATCGCCGGCGGCATCGTGGGAGCGTTCCGCGGCATCCTCCGCGACCTGATCGCGATGCTCCTGGCGACGATCATCAAGGGCGCCCTGATCGCGGCGGCCCTGGCCCCGGTGACGTTCGGGGCGTCGATCGCGATCTTCATCGGCACGACGATCGGCACGGTGGCCACGGCACTGGGCAAGATCGGCGCCAAGCTGGCCCAGCTGGCGAAGAAACTGGGCGACCTGCTGCAGGCGTTGACGAAGCTGGGCAAGGCGGGCGACGACCTGGCGGCGGCCAAGCCCCCGACGAGCAGCCTGACACCGAAGCCGGCTCCGAAGCCGGATGTCACCCCGGCCCCCAAGCCGGACCCGGCCCCGGCGCCCAAGCCGGAGCCCGCACCCTCGTCGGCGGCTCCGGAGCCGAAGCCGGACACCACGCCGGAACCCAAGCCCGAGCCGAAACCGGACACCACCCCGGAACCCAAGCCCGAGCCGAAGCCGGACACCACCCCCGCCTCGGCCACCCCCGAGCCGAAGCCCGAGCCCAAACCGGAACCCGCACCTTCCTCGGCAACCCCGGAGCCGAAGCCCGAGCCCAAACCAGACACGACGCCCGAGCCCAAGCCCGACACCACCCCCGAGCCCGCGCCCTCGTCCTCCTCGGCGACCCCGGAACCGAAACCGGAACCCAAGCCCGACACCACCCCCGAGCCGAAACCGGAACCCAAGCCGGACCCCGCACCCGCGTCGGCGGCCCCGGAACCCCAGCCGCACAAGCCGTTCACCGACCAGATGACCGAGGTCATCAAGACGAAACTGTCCCAAATGGACGGTGTGACACCCGAGATCATGCAGAAGTTCGACAAGATCAGCAACTTCTCCGTGCACGAGCTCGGCAAGCTCTTCGGCAAGGAAGGCGCCGAACGGTTCGAGTCGGCCATCAAGGTGATGACCGACCCGTGGTTCGGCAAGTCGGGCCTGGCCGGCAAGACCGTCGTCGACATGATCAAGGGCGTTCCCGCCAGCATCGGCAACGTCACCGGCGGGAACGACGACGATAACTAGCCGAGCGGGTCCGGCCCTCGGCGGCGAAGCAGCCGGTTCCCGTGCCAAGCTGTCCTTCGTGGACAACGCTACCGACGAGCCGGCCCGGCCGGGGTACCGGCGCTCGGCCGGGTCGCCGCGCGGTGAGGCCCGGCGCCGGGAACTGCTGGCGAAGATCACCGACGAGGTCGCCGAGAACGGGCTCGTCGACTTCTCCCTGCGCCGCGCCGCCCGGGCGGCCGGGACGACGCACAAGGTGCTGCTGTACCACTTCGAAGGCACCGAAGACCTGCTGCGGCAGGTGGTTTTCGCGCTGCGGGAGCGGCGGATCGGCAACGCGCTGACGGCCGTGGCCGCGGAGTCGCCGACGCTCGCCGGCCGCGTCCGGGCCGCCTGGGTCAGCCTCCGCGACGAGGAGACGCAGCTGCGGCGCGTCCTCGACCAGGCGATGGGCCTGGCGATGTACGACCCGGGCCGGTACGCCGCGCTCGGCCGGGGCGCGTCCCAGCAGTACCTGCCGACGCTCGTGTCGTTCTGCCCGCCGCACTGGCCGGAGCGGCGCAAGCTGGAGGTCGCCGAAATGATCCTCGCGACGCTGCGCGGTTTCCTCGTGGATCTGCTGACCAGCCCGGACGGCGCCGGCGCGGAAGCCGGGTTCGCGGCGTTGCTCCGGGCGGTCGAGCGGGAGGAAGCGGCGCCCTGATCCTCGACAGTTTGCGAACCACGTGGTTCACTTCTGTCCAGGGTGACGTCACTGGGAGGCTGCAATGCAGGTCGAGCTGTCCGCGGGCACCGTCGAGTACACCGACACGGGCGGGGACGGCCCGATCGTCGTCTTCGTCCACGGCCTCCTGATGGACGGCACGCTCTGGGACGGCCCGGTCGCCGCGCTGGACGGCCTCCGCTGCGTTGTCCCGACGCTGCCGCTTGGCGCCCACCGGCACCCGATGCGGGATGAAGCCGACCTGTCGATGGCCGGCCTCGCGCGGCTGCTCGCGGAGTTCCTGGAGCGCCTGGACCTGCGGGACGTCACCCTGATCGGCGTCGACACCGGCGGCGCGCTGGTGCAGCTGCTCATGGTGGACGACGCCCCGCGGGTCGGCCGCGTCGTGCTCGCCTCGTGCGACGCGTTCGACAACTTCCCGCCCGGCCTCACCGGCAAGACGCTCTTCCTGACCGGGAAACTCCCGCCACGCCTGTTCGGCGCGTTCATGCAGCAGATGCGGCTGCGCGCGGTGCGCCGGCTCCCCATCGCGTTCGGGTGGCTGACCAAACGCGGGGACGCGGCCACCGCCCGCTGGCTCCGGCCGCTGCTGAGCCAGGCCGGCATCCGCCGCGACACGGTCCGCGTCCTGCGGGCGGCCGCCGCCGCGCCGGACATCCTCGTGGCGGCGGCCGAGCGGCTGCCGGGCTTCGACCGGCCGGCGCTGGTCGTCTGGGCCACCGAGGACCGCGTGATGCCCCTCGAGCACGGCCGGCGGCTTGCCGCCCTGCTGCCGAAGGGACAGCTCGCCGAGGTGGCCGACAGCTACACGCTGCTGCCGCTGGACCGGCCGGCGGAGTTCGCGCGGCTGGTCCGGGAGTTCACAGCCGGCTGAGGCCGTGCAGGATGCGCTTCATGAGGTCCATGCTGGGCCGGTTGCCGTTGCCCCGCTTCGCGGTGTGGACGGCGACGAGCCCGCGGTCCGCCAGGTCGGAGAGCAGGACCCGCGCCACGCCGAGCGGCAGCCGCCGCCGCGCCGCCACCTCGGCCACCGACTGCGAAGTGCAGCACAACACGCAGATTTCCGACTCTTCCGCCGTGCTGTTGCGCGTCATGGCCCGGCCGCGCGGGGTGGTGGAGACGAGCGTCTCGACGGGAAGGTCACGTGTCGGGCGCGTCCGGCCGTGGGTGCGGAAGTACGGACGGACGAGCCCGGCCGCCCCACCGTCGTCGAGCGCGGTCCCCCAGTGCACAGCCAGCTCCTCACGGCGATTAATCCTTGTAGGCGATTATTCGACACCGTGATCGACTCCACCGCAATCGACCGAACAGGCTAACGGACGGTAAACTGCTGGTCGGGATGGCGCCGTTGAACGACACCACCCCGAGGGACGAAGGTCATCCAGCGGGATTATCAGACTTCTGACAACTCGGCCGGCGCCTCCCGGGCAGCAGGCGCGCCAGCTGCCGCCGCCACCACCGGGCGGCGGCGAATTCCTGCTTGACCTCGGCGATGCGGGCGCGGAGGTAGGCGTCGGAGATCATCGGGGCTCCCCTCGTCGTCGGTGCGGTCACGGTGCGCGGGGGCCATTGGGGAAACCTTGGGCAGACCTTGCCGGGACGCCGCCGATCCGCTACGCCTGAGGCAGGGAGGGACAGCGCGTGGTGGAACTGCGGGTGCTGGGTGCCGTCGAGGTCGTGGCCGGTGGGACCCGGCTCGACATCGGGCACGCGCGGCAGCGCGACGTGCTCGCGGTGCTGCTCCTCGACGTCGGGCGGCCGGTCCCGGTCGAGCGGCTCGTCGACCGCGTGTGGGGCGAGCGGCCACCGCGACAGCCGAGGAACTCGCTGTACGCCTACGTCTCGCGGCTGCGTACCTTGCTGGGCGCGCTGGACGGCGTGACGATCGAGCGCCGACGGGACGGCTACCTCCTCGAAGCCGATCCGCTGCTGGTGGACGTCCACCGGTTCGAACACCTCCTCCGGCAGGCGAAGACGACCGGCGACGACCACGCCGCGCTCGCGTTGTACGACGAAGCCTTGGCGCTCTGGCGCGGCACCCCGCTCAGCGAGCTGGACTCGCCGTGGGTCGACGGCGTCCGCGGCGAGCTGGAGCGCAAGCGCGACGCGGCCGTGCTGGACCGCGACGACCTCCGGCTCCGCACCGGCGCCCACGCCGCCGTGCTCGGCGGGCCCGTCCCCGGCGGCAGCGACGAACGGGCGGCGGCCCAGCGGATCGAAGCGCTCTTCCTCGACGGACGCCCGGCCGACGCGCTGCGGGAGTACGAGGAGGTCCGGTCCCGCCTGGCGGACGAACTCGGCGCCGACCCCGGGCCGCGGTTGCGCGGCCTGCACGAACGGATCCTGACCGGCGGCGGCCCGGAACCGCGGCAACTCCCGGCCGCGGCGCCGTCGTTCTCCGGGCGCGTGACCGAACGGGCGGCGCTCGACCGGATGCTGGCCCGCGACGGCGCGGTGGCCGTGATCTCCGGCGCGGGCGGCCTCGGGAAGACGTGGCTGGCCGTGCGGTGGGCGACCGACCACGCGAGCCGCTTCCCCGACGGTCAGCTGTACGTCGACCTCCGCGGCTTCGACCCGGCCCACGAGCCGGTACCGGCCGAGCGCGCCGTCCGCGGCTTCCTCGGCGCGCTCGGCGTCGCGCCGGCGTCGATCCCGCCGGACCCGGACGGGCAGGCGGCGCTGTACCGCAGCCTCACGGCCCGGCGCCGGCTGCTGGTGGTCCTCGACAACGCGCGCGACACCGGGCACGTGACGCCCTTGCTACCCGGCGGGGCGTCCTGTTCGGTCCTGATCACCAGCCGGCACGAGCTCGGTGGTCTCCTCACCACGCACGGCGCGAGCGCGCTGCCGCTGCGCACCCTCGACGAAGACCAGGCGCGGGAGCTGCTCGCGGACAAGCTGGGCGCGCCCCGGCTGGCCGAGGAACCCGAGGCGGCCCAGGAGATCCTGGTCCAGTGCGGCGGGATGGCCCTGGCACTGGCGATCGTCGCCGCCCGCGTCGCGGCCCAGCCGGACCGGCAGCTGTCCGCGCTCGCGGCGGAGCTGCGCGCAGGCCGGCTGGACGCGCTGGACACCGGCGAACTGACGGCAAGCCTGCGCGCGGTGTTCGACGCCTCCTACCGCTCCCTCGCCCCGGCCGCTGCCGCCGCGTTCCGCCTCCTCGGGCTGGTGCCGGCCGGCGACATCGGCCGCGCAGCCGCGACGGCGTTGCTCGGGGACGCACGGGCAGTACGCGTGCTGTGCGCGGCCAACCTCCTGGAAGAGCACGAGCCGGGCCGCTTCCGGATGCACGACCTGGTCAAGCTCTACGCGGCCGAGCTCGTGACCACCACCGACGGCGACGCCACCCGCCTCACGGCGTCGACCAGGCTGTTCGACCACTACCTGTCCTCGGCGTCGGCGGCCATGGACCTGTTCTCACCGCACGAGCCCTACCTGCGGCCGCCGGTTGCGGGGCCGCGCCCCTCCTTCGCGTCCGACAAGGCCGCTCGGGCCTGGCTGGACACCGAGCGGGCCACGCTGGTGGCGCTGGCCACCAGCGCCCCGGAGGCCCTGGCCGGGCACGTCGTCCGCCTGTCGGCGACACTCTGGCGCTACCTGGACATCGCGGCCCACCACCACGAGGCGCTGACTCTCCACACCACCGCGCTGGCGTTGACGGCGCCGGGCACGCGGGAGAGGGGCTTCGCGCACCACGCCGTCGGCATGACGTTGGTCCGCCTCGGCCGGTTCGACCCGGCGGCGGAGCATCTCTCCCAGGCCCTTTCCCTGGCGCTGGAACAGAAGGACGACCTGCTGGAGAGCATGACCCGCAACAGCATCGCCACGATCGAGGACTTCCGCGGCCACCGCCCGGAGGCCCGCACGCAGTACGACCTCGCCCTCGCGGCGGCGCGCCGGACGGGCCACGCGCTGCTGGAGGGCATCGCGCTGTGCAACATCGGAGAGCATCACCGCTGGTGCGGCAACCACCTGAAGGCGGTGGAGCACCTGCGGCAGAGTGGCCAGATCGCGGAGCGCCTTGGCTCGCCGGGCCTGGGCGGCCCAGTGCTGTCGGCGCTGGGCAGCGCGTACGCGGGCCTGGGCCGCCCGGAGAAAGCCGACGACCACTTCCGCCGCGCGCTGGAGTTCGCCCGGGCGGGCGGCAACACGAGTCTCGAAGTGACGGCCCTGAACGACCTGGCGGCGACGAAGACGGGGCTCGAAGCGATCTCGTTGTACAAGAAGGCGTTGGCGCTGGCCCGCCGGACCGGTCACCTTCGCGAACGGGCCGTTGCGCAGCACGGGTTGGGAGTGGCCCACCGGGCGGCCGGGAACGACGTCGAAGCGATGTCGCACCTCGAAGCGGCGTTGGTTGCGTACACGGAGTTGCGCGCCCCCGAGGCCGAGGAGGTGCGCGCTCTGCTCCGAATCTCCGGCTAAGCTCCGGTCAGCAGTCATGTCCAGATCTGGGGGGACCTTCCATGACGATGCCCGAAGACAGACCGCCCCCGAATCCCTTCCGGCCCCCGGCCCCGATGCCGTACTACCCGCCCGCGCCGTACCCGCCGGCCGGCTTGCCGCCCAGGAAGCGCAGTGGTCTCAAAATCGCGCTCGGGATCGGCATTCCCCTCGTGTTCCTCGCGGTCGCGTTCCTGGTGGTCGCGGTCGTGGCCGCGCTGAAGCCGGCCGCCAGCAGAGACGTCGGCAGCTGTCTGAAGGGCAACCCCGACAACGCCGACAGCGTGAGCTCGGTGGCCTGTGGCCCGAAGGCCGACTACAAGATCGTCGGCAAGGTCCCGGACCAGTCCCAGGTGGCGATGAGCTTCGGCGGCTGTGACCAGTTCCCGACCGCGACCGCCGCGTACTGGGAGGGTGCCGAGGTCTCGAAGGGCACGTTGTTCTGCTTGGAGGATGTGAAGAACCCGGGCAAGGGCATGCCGGCGGTGGGTGACTGCCTCAAGGGAGACCTGTCCGACGCGGCCCACACCGAAAAGGTCCCTTGTGGACCGGAGGCGACCTACAAGGTCGCCGGAATCGAGGACGGCGGCGCACTGGCCGGACTCACGACTGCGGCCTGCGCCAAGGTCCCGTCGGCGGCCGCCTCGATGGAGTGGAAGAGGCAGAGCAGCCTGTCATCGAAGATCCTGTGCCTGGAGGACCTGAAGAACCCGGAAAACCGCAGGCCCGCTGCCGGCGACTGCATGGCCCCGGGCGCCAACGGCGAGCTCCACATCGCCCCCTGCGCGAAGGGCGCGGCGAAGGTACTGGGCCAGGTGGACGGGCTCACCAAGATGGACGGCCTGTCGAAGACGATCAAGGAGATCTGCAAGAACTTCCCGGGCGCCGACCAGGCGGCTTCGTGGAGCATGCCAGGCTCTCTTGCGGTGACCACCTACTGCATGCAGTCGATCAAGAAGTAGGTAACAAACCGCAGGTCAGAGGCGGATCGGCTTCTTGTTCATGAACTCTTCGATCCCCAACGGCCCCAGCTCCCGACCCAGTCCCGACCGCTTGATGCCGCCGAACGGCAGGTCCGCCTCCGAGCCTCCCGACTTGTTCACGTACACCATCCCCGCCTCGATTCGGCGGGCCACGCGGGCCGCCCGGGTGCGGTCGGTGGCGAACACGCTTGCCCCCAGGCCGAAGGGGGTGTCGTTCGCCAGGGTCACCGCCTCTTCCTCCGTCTCCGCGCGGAACAACAGTGCCACCGGACCGAAGATCTCCTCGTGGTACGCCGCCATCTCCGGGGTCACCTCCGTCAGGACCGTCGCCTCCACGTACGCCCCCGGGCCCGGGATGCGATGGCCGCCCGCGCGCAGCGTTGCTCCCGAGGCGATCGCCGTCTCGATCTGGGCCGCCACCTCGTCGGCCGCCGCCGACGACGCGAGGGGTGGGAGCGTTGTCGACGGGTCCGCCGGGTCGCCCGGGACGTAGTACTCCGCCATGCGCTTGGCGAACCGGTCGGCGAACTCCTCGTACAACTCGCCCAGCACGATGATGCGCTTCGGCGCGTTGCACGACTGGCCGCAGTTGCGCATCCGGGCCGTCGCGGTGGTCCGGACCGTCTCGTCCAGGTCGGCCGTGTCCAGCACGATCAGCGGGTCGGAGCCACCCAGCTCCAGGACGCACTTCTTGAGGTTCCGCCCGGCTTCGGCCGCCACCGATATACCCGCCTGCTCGCTGCCCGTGAGCGACACCCCGGCCAGGCGCGGGTCCGCGAGCATCCACGGGACCTGACGGCTCGACGCGAAGACGTTCACGTACGCGTCCGCGGGCACGCCGGCGTCCCGCAGCACCGACTCGATCGCGACCGCCGATCGCGGGCAGATCGACGCGTGCTTCAGCAGGATCGTGTTGCCCAGCACCAGGTTCGGCGCCACGAACCGGGCCACCTGGTAGCACGGGAAGTTCCACGGCATGACGCCCAGCAGCGCCCCGATCGGCTCCTTCGTCAACACGGCCTCGCCGCCGCGGATCGGCAGGGGCTCGTCCGCCAGCAACTGCGGACCCCGCGAACCGTAGTACCGGAAGATGTCGGCGACGACGCCGACTTCGCCGCGGCCTTCGTTGATCCGCTTGCCCATCTCCAGGGTCATGATCGCGGCCAGCTCGTCCGCGCGCTCGGCGAACAGCTCCGCCGCGCGCAGCACGACCGCGGCCCGTTCGGCGACCGGCCGAGCCCGCCAGGCCGCGTACCCGCGGTGCACCCGCTCGATCGCGACGCGGACCTCCTCGTCGGCCGCGTTCGGGATCTCGTCGACCAGCTCGCCCGTCGCCGGGTTGGTGACTGTGTACAAAACGGCCTCCTTCGCCAGGCTACTGGATACTGTATACACTATGTGAGCTGTGATCGGCACCCGCGCGGCGGTACCCATCACCGCTTGATCGACTATCGTTCCCCCATGACGCTGGAACTCACCGGCGGACCCGATTTCGCCGCCCAGGCCCCGAAAACCACCCGCTGGACCCGGCAGTACGCCGACGCCGCGGTGACCTTCGGCTGCCCCGCCCGCACGTCGGAACGCACGCCGCGGGTGTGGAGCGGACGCGGCCTCGGCCTGCCCGAAGCCGAATTGCCCGGGTTCGCCGCGCAGCTGCGCCGCGTCATGAAGAACGACGCCTATTGGCTCGCCCGAGCGGCCTGCCCGGACAACCACGCCGGCGACGCGGCCGTCTGGTCGCCGGGCCGCTACGACGACGAAGACGGCTTCGTGTACTTCGCCGGCCCGTGCACGCACGGCGACCCGTGGCCCGGCTACCGGCCGGCGCGGGCGTTCACCATCGCGCTCCCCCGCGTCCGCGGCCTGCGGATCCGGGTGGCGGCCTACCTGGCCCGATGAAAGAGACAAAACGGGCGAGAACGGTATTCAGTCGACCGTCGGCCCGATGAACCCGCCGTGGAAAGACGCCACGGCCGTTCGCGCCGGAGCCGTCGCCGCGGTGGTCAGCGGGATACCGTCGACCACCCACGCGCTGCTCACCGGCGCCGATGTCCTGGCCGCCACCAAGGCGGCCGGCACCCTGCTCCCCGGCCGACGCGAAAAGCCCGGCGTCGCCGCCGGGCTGATCGCTCATCTCGCCGTCTCCGCCGCCTGGACCTGCGTGCTCGCCACCATCGCGCGGCACCGCCGGCTCGGGGCCGGCGGCGGCGCGCTCGCGGGACTGGCCATCGCGGCGCTGGATCTCGGGATCGCGGCCCGCGCTTACCCCGCCGTGCGGGCGTTGCCGCGCGGGCCGCAGATCCTGGATCACCTGGTGTTCGGCGCCGTCACCGGCGCGCTCCTCGACCGTCCACACCGGACGGGTCAGGGCACGACCTCGACGACGTCACCCGGCTTCAGCGAGTTGTAGAACTGCACCGCGGCAGCGTGCGAAAGGTGCACGCACCCGTGGGACTTCACCTTCAGGCTGCCCTGGTGGAACGCGACCCCGGTGGTGGTGAAGAACACCGAGTACGGCATCGGCCCGTTGTACTGCTTGCTGTAGTGGTCGATGTCCTTGTACTGCACGTGGAACTTCCCCAGCGGGGTCGGGTACTTCGGCAGCCCCACGGTGATCGGGACGCCGCCGTAGGTGACGTTCCCGGCACCGTCGGTCAGCCACGCGGTATTCGAACTGCGCTGGACGCAGGCCTTCGCTTCGGCACTGCACGGCGTCGGTGCCGCGTCGGCCGTTCCCGCGAACGCCACGGTCCCCGCCATCGCGGCGACCCCGCCCAGAAGTGCGATCATCCTCCGGTTCATCGTGCGCCTCCCGTTGTCGTTCGGCTACACAACGAGAGTGCCCACTCGGGCGATCTTCGAATCAGTTCCGCGGCTGCGAAAGCCCGAGGAATTCGGCCTGCTCGCGGTCGTACCGGCGGATCAGGCCGTTTCCGTAGCGGTCCCACCAGTTCTGCGTGTGCCCGCCCTGGGTGGTCGTGGTCCCGCCGTAGACCTGGCGGTCGTATTCGACGCGGGCGTCGCGGAACTCCTGCTGGAACTGCTCGGGCGTGAGCCCCTGGACGTGCTGGACGGCCGCGTCGCTCAGGGTGCGCGAGCTGCGCACGATGTCCTCGCCCGCCATGTGGTTGAGGATCGCGCGGACGCCCCCGGCGCCGCGCATGTGCGCGCCGGACATGATTGCGGCCTGGGTGCCGGGATCGGCGAAGTTGAGCGCGCCGGCGGTGCGCGCGTTCGCGGTCATCCGGTCGGCGACGACGGCGCGTTCCTCGGCGCTGCCGATCCCGTACTGCTCGCGCGCGGCGATGATCCGGTCGTAGCCGTTGTGCATGTTCTGCCGGAAACCGTAGGCCTCCGGCACGCCGCCCTGCTCGCCGGTCGCGCCTTCGGACCGCATGATCGAGTCGACGACCCGGGGGTCGAGCTGTTGCGGCGCGGCGGCCGCGGCGGCGCCACCCCCACCCTGTCCGCCGCCGCCGTAGGCCTGGGCGACGTCGGAGTCGGCGGCGCGGTAACCGTCCGCGGCCTTCCGGACGTTCTGGTTCACGTGGACCAGCAGGCTCAGGAGCTTCTGCAGGGCACTGCCCAGCGTCGAGTGCAGCGCCGAGTTGGCGGCCGCGACACCGCTGCCGATCCCGGCGAACGACAACGCGTCCAATACCAGGCCTTCCAGGTCGCGGGTCGCCGTCAGGAAGGACGATCCGACGTCTTCGACCGCGCGGGCGACCGCTCCCATCTCCGCGGTTTCGGCGCGGTAAGCCCCGGCACTCATGGTCTGCTCCCTCCGGACACCGGCTGTGCTCGTCGAGAATTCCCCACCGCGACGGCCGGGTCCACGGCCGAATTACCCACTGGCCGCGGCCGGACTGCCCACACCGGCGCTAGAGTCGGGAGATGAGCAAACCCGACGGCGACCCGAACGTGGTCGAGGGCGAAATCGTCGAGGACACCCCCACCGAGGCGCTGGCGATCCCGTCGCCGCCGCTGCCGGAGGCGGACTACAGCGAGGGCGGCGTGCCCAGCTTCGACTTCGTCCGGGACAAGATCGAAAACCGGTACACCACGTCGCTCGGCTCGGTCGACGTCGCCGGCCTCGGGAGCGAGAACACCGCCGAGACCCTCGACAAGAAGATCGCCGATCGCGACCAGGCCGCCAAGGACCGGCTGGCCGAGATCCGCCGCTCGATGCGCGGCGAATGACCCCTCACGTCCGGCGCGCGGGGTCCGTCCCGCACTCCGGCGCCTCGCTGCCGCGGAGGAAGTGCGCGGCCGCGTAGCCCGCGCGCCCGGCCGCGGTGCCGCGCAGCCACCGGTCGTCGCCGGACGCGGGCGTTCCGTGCGTCCAGCACTCCGCCTCGAACGTGCCGCCCTCCGCGACCCAGCCGACCCGCCGGCACGCCGCGGCCGCGCAGGAGCGGACGTTGAGGCCGTTCTTGCCCGTTCCCGTCACGACGTACGTCGCCGGCGTGGTGCGTGCGAGCAGGCCGGGATCCGCGGGCGGCGGCGCTCCCGAGGAGCCGTCCGGGCCCGAGGCGAGGCCGCCGAGCAGCAGGACGAGCAGGACGGCCGCGAGGGCGGTGGCAGCCAGCACCTTGACGAGCACACCCGGTCTCAGCACGACGAACATGGCGGTTCCTTCCCCTCGGCTGCGTCCGCCGGGCCGGCGCGGTCCCCTGTCGTCGTTCTGGCTGTCCTCACTGTCCTCGGGTCCCGCGCCTGACTCCGGCCTTGCCCTGCAAGTGTCACGCCGGGATTGCTAGTTTTGCAATTCCCACGGGGGAATCCCAGGATGGAACACCCGTTCGGCGCAGCATGCGGTCCGACCAGCGGAAATTCGCCAATCGGCGTGTCGAAGGGGTGGCTTCCCCACCGGCGGCGGCCGGATGGAGTATGGTCGCGGCGCGATGGGAAACCCATGAGCCGGGTCCCATGGCGGACGGCCCACCGCGAGAACGAAGGTCCCATGGCCCCCACGCAAGGTCCGATCGTGCCGCGCCGCCGGATCGCGGACACGCTCAAGACCCTGCGTGACGAGTCCGGGCGCACCCTCGAAGAAGTGGCCGAGGCGCTGCTGATCTCGACGTCGAAGCTGTCCCGGCTCGAGAACGCACAGGGCAGCCCGCAGGCCAGGGACGTCCGCGACCTGATCCGCCACTACGGCGTCGAGAACACGCAGCTGGCCGAGCGGCTGATGCGCTGGGTGAAGGCGTCCGGCCGGCAGGGCTGGTGGACCGACTACTCGCAGACCACGGCCACGCCCGGGCTCGACGCCCACCTCGCGTACGAGTCCGAAGCGACGGTGGCCCGGATCTACACGATCCCGCTGCTGCCGGTGCTCCTGCAGACCCCCGACTACGCGCGGGCGCAGTATTCGACCCACGAGCCGTGGTGGTCGGCCGAGGAGGTCGACCGGCTGGTCGAACTGCGGGAGCACCGCAAGCACGTCCTCGCCGGACGCGAGGACATGGAGCCGCTGCGGCTGGTCGCGGTGACCCACGAATCCGCCCTGCGGCAGTTCGTCGGCTCCCGCGAGATCATGCACGCCCAGCTGGACCACCTGGTCGAACGGTCCACCGCGCCGAACGTCGAACTGCGCGTGTTCCCGTTCGCCCATCCCCCGCTGTTCTCGATGAGCTGCATGTACGCCTACTTCGAGTTCGAGGACGAGCTCGACCGGGACATCGTGCACATCGAAACCCACGCCGGGTTCCGGCACATCGAGACCGCGAGGACGGTCGAGCACTACCGCGGCTACCACGACGCCCTCGTGGCCGCGTCCCTCGAGCCCGACGAAAGCCGCGCACTGATCCGCGAAATCCAGACCGCGCAGTTCGGCTGATCCCCTTCCCTTCACGTTGGGACAACGCATGGCTTCCGCTTTTCCCGTTCCCGAAGAACTCCGGCTGCACCGGAAGCGGCTCGACACCGACGGCTACCTGGTCGTGTCCGACGACGAGCTCGGCCTGCCCGGCAAGCGCTTGCGCGAGCACCTCCTGCGCACGTACTTCACCCCGGACGTCCTGCGCCGCTACCCCGGCGACATCCCCGCCGACCGGGAACGGGCCCGGGACGTCGTCGAGTACGCGTGGCACGGCGAGACGCCGGTGCTGGCCGAGCACCCCGAGATCGCCATCGAGGACCGCGGCGGCCGCCCCGAGCGGCGCGAGTACGCCCGCACACCGGTGGCGCACGACCCGCTGTTCGCGGCCTGGATCCGCGCCGCGCTCGGCCTCATCCCGGAAGGCCGCCGCCGGCCGCGGGGGACGTTCGGCGTCAACATCTTCCGGACGTTCACCAACGTCGTGACGCGCCCGCACGCCGACGGCGAGGAGTTCGTCTTCGTCTACGTCGTGGACCGCGCCGGCACCGGGGCGGAGACGACGCTCTTCCGCCCCGACTCCCCCGGCACGGCGGTCCACTCCCAGCGGCTGGAACCGGGGCAGCTCATCGTGTTCGAGGACGCGCGGTTCCTGCACACGGCCAGCCCGCTGATCGCCCCGGAGAGCGGCCGCGCCCGCCGTGACGCGCTCGTCTGCACGGTGGACTACCCGCAGACCTACGGCCTCGGCTGACGCTCAGCAGGGCAGCCAGCGCACCTCGACCGGCTGGTAGGCGACGATCGTCGCCAGCCGGTCCGGGAACACCCGGACCCGCTCGCCCAGGCGCGCGCGGCGGACGACCCGCTCCACCCCCGTCCCGGGTGGCGCGACCAGGCAGCCCGGCAGGCCCCGGTCGCGGCAGCGGTCCAGGGCCTCGAGCAGGCGGCGGACGCCGCACTCGGAGAGGAAGTCCAGCGGGCCGAGGTCGATCACCAGCAGCCGGGGCCACGGCAGTTCGCACAGGGCGGTTTCGAGCACCGTCGCCCAGCGCAACACCGTCGTGATACCCGGCTCGCCGCGCATCTCGACGACCAGCACGCCGCCGGAGCGTTCCGAGGCGATGTCGTCGTCGCGCATCGCGCCTCCCGGGAGTCATCCCGTCCCGCCCCCATGGTCCCACGGACGTCAGGCTTCCGTAATACCCGCGTGGAATCATCAGGGGTCCGGGGCAGTTGTAACGGGCGGTAGCACCGCACGAGAAGAAGGAGTGACGCCGTGACCACGTCAACCGAAAGGGCCGTCCTGGCCGGCGGCTGCTTCTGGGGCATGCAGGAGCTGTTCCGCCGTCAGCCCGGGGTGATCTCGACCCGGGTCGGTTACAGCGGCGGCGACGTCCCGAACGCCACCTACCGCAACCACGGCACCCACGCCGAGGCCATCGAGGTGATCTACGACCCGGCGCAGACCACGTTCCGTGACCTGCTCGAGTTCTTCTTCCAGGTGCACGACCCGACGACGAAGAACCGACAGGGCAACGACATCGGCCTGAGCTACCGCTCGGCGATCTACTTCGAGAACGACGAGCAGAAGCGGGTCGCCGAGGACACGATCGCCGACGTCGACGCCTCGGGGCTGTGGCCGGGCAAGGTCGTCACCGAGGTCGCCCCGGTGGGCGACTTCTGGGAGGCCGAGCCGGAGCACCAGGACTACCTGCAGCGCATCCCGAACGGGTACACGTGCCACTTCGTGCGCCCGGGCTGGAAGCTCCCGAAGCGTGAGAAGACCGCCTGACCTTCAATACGCCCGGAGGCCCCTTCACCGATCACCGGTGAAGGGGCCTTCGTCGTGTCGGACGCAGGGAAGATCGTCCGAACGGCGGTGATCCGCGGTCAGTCCTCAGTGGACGGTCAACATCGGGAATCCCAATAGCGTTGAATGTCCTATTTGGGATGTATTGCTACTTGCCGATAAGACCGTACGTTCGTCGCTTGTTCACGAGGCTTCCACCCCGGATGCTGATTTCCGCTAAGCCGCACCATGTTTCCCCGTCGTCCCCGTTCTCGGCCCGGCTCGACCCCGGGCCGGTTCGCCCTGCCCGGAGGAGCTCCCCCGATGCAACTGAGACGTCCAATCGTCTTGGCCGCGAGCGGCGCGTTGATCGCCGCGGTGTGCACGACCACCACCGCCCAGGCCCAGCCCGTCACCCCGAACGCCGTCCCGGACGCCCAGACCCTGGCCGTGTCGGCGGCGGCCGGGCTCGTGGCGAGCCGGCCCGCCGCGCTGCACGCGAGCGCGGACGACGTTTTCCAGGCCCAGAAGGCGATCTCCTCGACCAACGGCCTCAAGTACATCCCGTACGAGCGCAGCTACAAGGGCCTCGCCGTGGTGGGTGGCGACTTCGTGGTCGCGACCGACTCGACGGGCCAGGTCCTCGGCACCTCCGTCGCGCAGGACCAGACGATCAACCTCGCCACCACCACCGCGAAGGTCTCGCAGGCCGCGGCCGAGGCGACCGCCCGGAAGCAGCTGTCCGCGGTGGACAGCGTGAGCCCCGCGCAGCAGGTCGTGTACGCACTCGGCACGCCGACGCTGGCGTGGAAGAGCACCGTCGTCGGCCGCGACGCCGAAGGCCCGAGCAAGCTCGACGTCGTCGTCGACGCGGCCACCGGGAAGGTGCTGCACACCCAGGAACACGTCCTCCACGGCGACGGCACCAGCGCGTGGAACGGGCCGAACCCGGTCCACCTCGACACCACCCACTCGGGCAGCACGTACTCGCTGAAAGACCCGACGATCACCAACACGTCCTGCCAGGACGCGGCCAACAACACGACCTTCAGCGGACCGGACGACCTCTGGGGCAACGGCACCGCAAGCAACCGCGAAACCGGCTGCGTCGACGCGCTGTTCGCCGCCCAGACCGAGAACAAGATGCTCTCGCAGTGGCTGGGCCGCAACAGCTTCGACGGCAACGGCGGCGGCTGGCCGATCCGCGTCGGCCTGAACGACCAGAACGCCTACTACGACGGCAGCCAGGTCCAGATCGGCAAGAACACCGCCGGCGGCTGGATCGGCTCGATCGACGTCGTCGCGCACGAGCACGGCCACGGCATCGACGACCACACCCCGGGCGGCATCTCGGGTGCGGGCACCCAGGAGTTCGTCGCGGACGTCTTCGGCGCCTCGACCGAGTGGTTCGCGAACGAGCCGGCTCCCTACGACCAGCCGGACTTCCTCGTCGGCGAGCAGGTGAACCTGGTCGGCTCCGGCCCGATCCGCAACATGTACAACCCGTCGGCGCTGGGCGACAAGAACTGCTACGACAGCAGCGTTCCCAACGGTGAGGTGCACGCGGCCGCCGGCCCCGGCAACCACTGGTTCTACCTGCTGGCCGAGGGCACGAACCCGACCAACGGCCAGCCCACCAGCACCACGTGCAACAGCTCCACCATCACCGGCCTCGGCGTGCAAACCGCGGTGAAGATCTTCTACAACGCGATGCTGCTCAAGACCACCAGCAGCTCGTACCTGAAGTACCGCACCTGGACGCTGACCGCGGCGAAGAACCTGTTCCCGGGCAGCTGCACCGAGTTCAACACCGTCAAGGCGGCGTGGGACGCGATCAGCGTCCCGGCGCAGTCGGCCGACCCGACCTGCTCGGCGACCGGCACGGTCACCGTGTCCAACCCGGGCAACCAGTCCACCGTGACCGGCACTGCGGTGAACCTGCCGCTGTCGGCTTCCGGCGGCACCGCGCCGTACACCTGGTCGGCCACCGGCCTGCCGGCCGGCCTGTCGATCAACGCCTCCACCGGCACGATCTCGGGCACCGCGACCACCGCGGGCACCTCGAACGTCACGGTGACGGCGAAGGACGCGGCCAACCGGACCGGCACGGCGTCGTTCAGCTGGACCGTCGGCACCACCGGCAACTGCACCGGCCAGAAGATCGTCAACGGCGGCTTCGAGTCGGGCAGCGGCAGCTGGACCGGCACCACCGGCTCCATCGGCCAATGGGCTTCGCAGGGCGAGGCCGCGCACGGCGGCACGTACTCGTCCTGGCTGGACGGCTACGGCTCGACCCACACCGAGTCGATCGCGCAGTCGGTGAGCATCCCGGCGGGCTGCCACGCCAGCCTGACGTTCTACCTGCACATCGACACCGCGGAGACCACCGCCACGGTCGCCTACGACAAGCTGACCGTGACCAACGGCAGCACGACGCTGGGCAGCTACTCCAACCTGAACAAGGCGTCCGGGTACGCGCTCAAGACCATCGACGTCACGTCGGCGGCCGGCGGCACCCTCGCGCTGAACTTCACCGGCACCGAAGACAGCTCGCTGCAGACCTCGTTCGTCATCGACGACGTGGCCGTCACCCTGAGCTGAAGCCAGCGCAGTAGGAGCGGGGAGGCCGGGAAACCGGTCTCCCCGCTTCGGCGTTTTCCGGAGCAGAATCGGCGGATGGACACCGAGGAACTGCGGGCGACCCAGGCGCCGCTGAAGGACAAGTACCGCGAAGATCCGGGAACCGCGCTCGTCACCCTGCACGCCGACGCCGAACTCGACGGCCTCGGCATCTCCTGCAAGGTCGAAACCGGCCGCGCGGTCGTGGAGGCCGGGCTGCACCCGGCGACCGGCGGCGACGGCACCCTCGCTTGTTCGGGTGACATGCTGCTCGAAGCGCTCGTCGCCTGCGCGGGGGTCACGTTGCGGGCCGTTGCGACGTCGCTGGGCCTGACGGTCCGCGGCGGGCGCGTCCGGGCCGAAGGTGACCTCGACTTCCGCGGCACTCTCGCGGTCGCGAAGGACGCGCCGGTGGGCTTCCGGGCCATCCGGCTGTCCTTCGACCTCGACACCGACGCTTCCGAAGAACAGCTCGCCACGCTGAAGAAGCTGACCGAGCGCTACTGCGTCGTTTTCCAGACGCTGCGGACACCGCCGGAGTTCGCCGTCACGCTGGCGGCGAACCAGGGATAAACCCGGAGGACAAAACGGACGGCTTGGCCTAGCTTGTCGGGGTCACCTGAAGGGGGAGCAGCCATGCCACAGCCGGAACCGGACCCGGCCGTCCGGGTACGCGGGCTCGTGAAGACCTACGGTTCGACGCGCGCGCTCGACGGCGTCGACCTCGACATCCCGGCCGGGCAGGTGCTCGGCCTGCTGGGCCCGAACGGCGCCGGGAAGACCACCACCGTGCGCATCCTGACCACGCTGCTGCGCCCGGATTCGGGGTCGGCGCACGTGGCCGGGTACGACGTGCTGGCCGAGCCGGACGAAGTGCGGCAGCGGATCGGGCTGTCCGGCCAGTACGCGGCCGTCGACGAAAACCTCACCGGGTTCGAAAACCTGTACATGGTCGGGCGGCTCTACGGCCGGAAGAAGGCCGCGGCCAAGGCCCGCGCCCGGGAGCTGCTGGCGCGATTCCGGCTCGACGAGGCCGCCGACCGGCCGGCGAAGGGCTATTCCGGGGGCATGCGCCGCCGGCTCGACCTGGCGGGCGCGCTGGTCGCCGAGCCGACCGTCGTCGTGCTGGACGAGCCGACCACCGGCCTCGACCCGGGCGGGCGCCTCGACACGTGGGCGGTCATCAAGGAACTCGTGGCCGACGGCACGACCGTGCTGCTGACCACCCAGTACCTCGAAGAGGCCGACCAGCTCGCCGACTCGATCGTGGTGATCGACCACGGCCGGGTGATCGCGCGCGGCACGGCGGACGAGCTGAAGGCCCAGATCGGCGGCGAGCGCCTGGAACTGGTCGTCGCTTCGGCCGCGGACCTGCCGGCGACGCTGGAGGTTCTGCGCGAGGTCGGCACCGGCGAGCCGTCCGGCGACGACCACACGCGCCGGGCCGAGATCCTGGTCGATACCGGGCCGAAGGCGCTGATCGAGGCGTTGCGGCGGCTCGACTCCCACGGCATCACGGTCCAGGACGTCGGCCTGCACCGCCCGACCCTGGACGACGTCTTCCTGTCCCTGACCGGCCACGGTGCTTCGGCTGAGGAGGCGGCGAAGTGAACGCGTTCGCGAAAGGCATTTCCGACGGCGGCATCGTCACGTGGCGCAACCTGATGAACGTCCGCCGCAACCCCGACTGGCTGATGGCGGCGACGCTGCAGCCGATCATGTTCGTGCTGCTGTTCGCCTACGTCTTCGGCAACGCGATCGGCGGCGAAGCGGGCGGCGCGGCCTACCGCGAGTTCCTGATCGCGGGCATCTTCGCCCAGACGGTGGCGTTCAACTCGGCGTTCACGGTCATCGGCTTCGCCAACGACCTGCAGAAGGGCATCATCGACCGGTTCCGCTCGCTGCCGATGTCGCGCTTCGCGGTGGTCCTCGGCCGCACGACGTCGGACCTGGTGGTCAGCGTGGTGGCGCTGGTGGTGATGTCGGCGTGCGGCCTGCTGGTCGGCTGGCGCATCCGCGGCAGCTTCTGGGACGCGCTGCTCGGGTACCTGGTGATGCTGATGTTCGCGTGGGCCCTGTCCTGGGTCGGCGCGCTGATCGGCCTGGCGGCGCGCAGCGTGGAGGTGGCGCAGAGCGCGGGGCTGATCTGGATGTTCCCGCTGAGCTTCATCTCCTCGGCGTTCGTCCCGACGGACACGCTCCCGGCGTTCTTGAAGGCGATCGCGGAGTGGAACCCGTTCACGGCGGTGATCAACGCCACCCGCGACCTGTTCGGCAACCGGTTCGGCACCCCGCCGACGGGCTGGCCGGCAGAGAACGCGGCGCTGTACGCGATCCTTTGCTGCTTGGCGATCATCGCGATCTTCGCGCCGCTCGCGACGGCGCGGTACCGCCGGGTGGCGAGCAAGTAGACAGCTACTTCGGCACGATCTTCGACAGGGTGATGCTCCCGCTGAGGAGGAAGTAGATCGCTGTTGCCAGGATGAACACACCCCACAGGGCGGCAACAAGCCGGGAATACCTGTCCACGACGTCGACAGCACGGGCGGCGAGTGCGCTCCAGTACCGTTTCGGAGCTGCCTGCTCTACGGGCACACCGTCAGGGTCGAAAGCCTCGAGTGCCTGGGCAAAAGTCGCCGGAAGACGGCGGTCGGCCGGACCGGCGAGAACGGCGACGACTTTGTTGAGCATCTCCGCCATCTCGTCGGAGCACCCGCCGGCCACGGCCTTCGTTCCCGCGAGAAACGCATGGATCCGGCCGCTGCAGGCGCGCAGGATCGAGGCCACTGGATGCTGCGTAAAAGCCAAGTCGATCCGCGCAGCTGCTGCGTCAAGCGCCCGCGCGGCTCGAGCGAGAAGCACTCGTCTTGTACCGAGGACATCGATGATCCCCGCACGACGTTTCGCGCGCTCGAATCTTCGCTCATCGTTTTCCACGGCAAGGTACTGTTGAACAATCACCGCGGCATGCACGGCCGGCATGGCGACAGCTATCGCCCGCCTAAGCAGAACACTCAAAAGGAAGGCTGCACCGAAGCTCGCCAAGAACAGTGCCGCATAGCCGGCCTGTCCATTCATTTCCGGCAAGGTCCATCGGGGGTCGGACGTGGACGCCGAAGCACCGACGAGGTGAAACCAGGCAATGAACAGACCGAAGTAGACGCCGGCTTTCACACTCCCACGGAGCCAGGTGTACAGCCACACTTTCCGCAGGAAGTCGAACCTGTTCACCACACCCACCATGTCGGCCAAAAACGAGAAATCCGGAGTGGAAAAGAATTTCTGCATTCGACCGTCGGTCATGTAGCGGATCGCGTGAACGAGAAACATCGCGCCCCATGATGCACCGAAGACTGCCAAGGGCGGAAACCCGTCCAGCGGCGACATTTGTTCGCCGATCAGCCTCCCGATAGCCCGCCCTGCGACCAGCGCGAACATCATACCCGAAAAACACACGAATGCAGCCAACAAAATTCTTGACGCAGCACCAGCCAATGCCAGGATGCACGTCTTTCGCCGGCCTTTGGAGCTCCATGCGGACCACCACGACCGCGCCGACCACCTCGGGATCATCCGCGCCGTCACGCCGCCTGGCAAAGTTCTGCTCCGCTGCACATTGGCCAAGCCGTACAGCGCCAAAACGCAGGTAGCAAAAATCAGGAAAGAGGCAACTGCGGCAGCAGGCGCAGTCAGGAGCGCGACAAGAATACCTCTGGTGTGCACCGGGCCACCTTTATCACACCCGCACCCGTGACAGCGAGGTTCACGAGCTGGTAACCCGGTGCTCAGTCCTCTTCGGACAGCTCCACGATCGGGATCACCCGTTTCGCCTGCCGCGCCTTGGCCTGGTGGTCCGCCAGGAACGGGTACTCCTGCTCCAGCTCCGTCCACGTCCGCACGTAGTCCGCGCCCAGCAGCGGCAACGCCTCCGCGTCGAACTCCCGCCCGTCCAGCTCGACGTGCACTCGCGGATCGGCCTCCAGGTTCAGGTACCAGTCCGGGTGCCGGGGCGCGCCGATGTTGGACGCCACCACCAGCCACCGGGTGCCGTCGCGGTGGACCATCATCGGGACCGTTCGCGGCTCGCCCGAGCGACGGCCCGTCGTCGTCAGCAGCACCAGGCGCTCGCGGTGCATGCCTTCGACCTCGCCGCCCGCGCGGAACTGCTCGATCACCCGGCGGTTGGTCTCCGCGATGTCCACGACGGTCACCGGTCGTAGTACCGGGTCGGCGGGTCCTGCTGGGGCCACTGCTGCCGGGTCGGCGGCGGGGGCGCCGCGCTCTGCTGGCTGCGGCGCCGGTGCAGCGTGCGGGCGCTCGCCGCCATGCTGTTCACCACCGTGGCGATGACCAGGCCGATCACCAGGTTGATCAGCGCCGTGGCGATCTTCGCGCTCGGCGCGACCGTCAGGGTCAGCGGCAGCACCACCGCGATCAGCGTCACCAGCACCATGATCCAGCCGAAGAACTGGGACGGCGCCGGCGTCGCCACGCTCAGCAGGTGCATCAGCCCGGTGGCGAGCAGGGCCACCGCGGCGGCGACCAGGGCGTACGTCGTGGTGCTCGCGTTGCCCCAGACGCCCTCGCCTTTTGGGGCGAGCACTTCGACCTCGAAGATCCCGCGGGCGATCAGCAGCCCGACGACCGCGAGCAGGGCCGCGACCACCGCCGTCGCCACGCCACCCGCCCACAGCCGGCGCGCGTCGATCCCCGGGCGGGCGTCCTGCGGCTGGTTCCCGTAGTACTCGGACATCACGGCCTTCCCTCGCCTCGGCAGTGCCTCCGCTCCGATTGTCCCCCGTTTCGGCCCCGGCCGCGATTTGCGCTGGAGTGCGCTCCAGCTCGTAGCGTCGGATCCATGACCACCGCACAGCACAAGATCGGTTCGGGCTTCGGCGCCACCACCACCGCCGCCGAAGCCGTCGCAGGCGTCGACCTCACCGGGAAGCTCGCCGTCGTCACCGGCGGGTACTCGGGGATCGGGATCGAAACCACCCGCGCGCTGACCGGCGCCGGCGCCCACGTCGTCGTCCCGGCCCGCCGCCGCGCCACCGCCGAGGAAGCGCTCGCCGGGATCGGCAACGTCGAGGTCGAGGAGCTGGACCTGGGCGACCTCGACAGCGTCCGCGCGTTCGCCGACCGGTTCCTGGCGACCGGACGGCGGATCGACCTCCTGATCGCCAACGCCGGCATCATGGCCTGCCCGGAGACCCGCGTCGGGCCGGGCTGGGAGGCCCAGTTCGCCACCAACCACCTCGGCCACTTCGCGCTGGTCAACCGGCTGTGGCCGGCGATCGCCGAGGGGGCCCGCGTGGTCTCGCTGTCCTCGCGCGGCCACCACTACTCGCCGATCCGCTGGGACGACGTCCAGTTCGAGACCGGCTACGAGAAGTGGCAGGCCTACGGGCAGGCCAAGACCGCGAACGTGCTCTTCGCCGTGCAGCTCGACCGGCTGGGTGCCGAGAAGGACGTGCACGCGTTCGCGCTGCACCCGGGCGGCATCATGACGCCGCTGCAGCGGCACCTGCCGCGGGCGGAAATGATCGAACGCGGCTGGATCGACGAAGCCGGGAACTACCTGGTGGAGTTCAAGACGCCCGAGCAGGGCGCGGCGACCACGGTTTGGGCCGCGACCTCGCCGCAGCTGGCCGGGCTCGGCGGGCTGTACCTGGAGGACTGCGACGTCGCCGAGCTCGCCCCGGAGGACGCCGAGGGCCTCGCGGCTTCGGGCGTCCGCCGCTACGCCGTCGACCCTGCGCAGGCGGAGCGCCTGTGGGCGCTGTCGGCACAGCTCACCGGCGTGGACGCCTTCGCACGGCCCTGACTGTCACATCGGCGGGTTCCCCGACGATACTCTTTTCGTGATCTTCCGACGTTTGCCGTCCACGGGACCGGGGTACCTCGCGCCCGTGGCCGACGAAGCCGGGAGAACGGGGCGCCCGCCGACTGACGACGGGGCGGAGGTCACCCGTGGCCGGTACGCGATGGGTGAGTTCACCATCACCCCGCGCAGCGCCCTCGAAGACGACCGGCCCCCGGGTCTGCTGGGCGGGCGCTACGAAGTCGGCAGGCTGATCGGCAGCGGCGGCACCGCCCGCGTGTACCGGGCCTACGACGTCCGGCTGACGCGAGAAGTCGCCGTCAAGATCTACGACCGCGACGCGGTGGCGCTCGACCAGCGGCGCCGGCTGCGGGAGATGACGATCCAGGGCAGCATCAGCCACCCAGGTGTGGTGGCGCTGCTGGACAGCGGCACGGAGAACGGCCGGACGTACCTGGTGATGCAGCTCGTCGAGGGGGAGAACCTCGCGGAGCACCTGCTGGGCGGCCCCCTGCCGGCCGCGGACGTGACGGCGCTGGCGGACGGGCTCGCCGAGGCACTGGCCCACGTCCACGCGCGGCGCATCGTGCACCGCGATCTGAAGCCGGCCAACGTGTTCCTGTCCGCGGACGGTCCCCTGATCGGCGACTTCGGCATCGCACACGCCCTCGACACGACGCACATCACGGGCACGGGCCTGATCCCGGGCACGGCGGCGTACCTGGCGCCGGAGCAGGTGTCGGGCGAGCCGGCCGGCCCGCCCGCGGACGTGTACGCGCTGGGCTTGATCCTGCTGGAATGCCTGACGGGCCAACGGGAGTACCCGGGCACCATGGTCGAAGCGGCCATGGCCCGGCTGACGAGACCGCCCCGGATCCCGGACGACGCACCGGCGACGCTGGCGTACACGTTGCGCCGGATGACCCAACGCGAACCGGCCGACCGGCCGACGGCGGCGAAGGTGCTGGACATGCTGCACGCGCCGCCGCCGACGTTGCCGTGGAGCCGGTCGCAGCGCAGCCCCCGCTGGCGCCGACGCGCGGCTGCGGGATCGGCCGTGGGGGTGGGTCAGGGACCCCTCGACACGACGGCAGCTTTCAGCCCGGCTCGAGGCGAGTTGGGCACCGGCTCGAATCCGGCGGACCGCGACGCGCCTGCCGTCCCGGGCGCGGGCGGAAGCGGCCAGGCCGCAGCGGGCGCACTCGCTGCCGGTCCTGGTCCCGCAGGAAGCGGCCAAGGCGCAACAAACGCACTCGCCGCCGGGTCCGGCTCGGCAGGAAGCGGCCAACCCACACCGAGCGCACTCGCTGCCGGCCCCGGCCCCGCAGGAAGCGGCCAAGCCGCGGCGAGCACACTCCCTGCTAGCCCCGTCCTGGCGGGAGGCGAGCGAGCCGCAGCCGGCGCGGCCTCGGTCCCCAGCCCGGTGCGTCGCGGCCATTCCGCCGCCGATGGACCGGCGGGCCTCTCACCCGTTGCCTATCCCCCGGCCGAGCACCCGAAGCGCCGGCGACTGGCCGCCGCGGCCGGGCTGACCGCCGCCGCTGTGGCTGCCGTGGCCGCCGTGTTCCTCGCTGAGCACGACACCGGGGCCGGTTCACCCGCCCAGCCGCCCGCGGCGAACCCGCCCGCCCCTTCCGTCTCCCCCTCGTCGTCCACGCCGCTCGCCGGATCCGGGACCTCCGTCCCGCGCCCCGGCGGGACCGGCGGGACCGGCGGCTCCGGCCCCCAGCCCGCGACCAGCCAAGCCGGCCCGAGCGAAACGGCGTCGCTCGAACCCGCCGCCGTCACCCACGACACCCCGTCCCCGGCCGAGCCGACGACGAAACAGGGCAAGCCCCCGAAGACCGATCCGCCCGGCAAGACCAAGGGCAAGGGTCCCGGCCACGACTCGTGACCGGGACCTCCGGCGCGCGAATCCGGGTCCAACGGCCCTGGTGCGGAAAAGGACCGGGAATGGCCGGTAATTCGATTTCGCGAATTGGGACTCGAACCAATAACGACAGGTAACCGGAGCCGGGTCCGGGCCGACTCACTCCACGGTGCCGCCGCCGGGAATCCCCTCCCGGCGGGTTCGACGAGCATTCCCCGGAGGTCTGGATGAGTGTCCACGCTGCCCTCGCGCGGCCGGTTTTCCGCACACCGAGCGGCCGGCACGCCAAGCCACGTCCCGCGTGGCCGCGGGTCGCCGGCCGGGCAGTTTTCCTGATCACCGCCCTGTTCTGCGTCGGTGCCGTCTTCGCCTTCGGGTGGTCGCCCGTGCTGCTGGCGGTGCCCGCCGCCGCGTTCGCGCTGGTCGTCGCGAGCGTGGCGAAACTGCGCAACGCGAGCCGGAAGATCGACACCATCCTCGCCGAAGAACTGCCGGAATCCGATTGATCAAGCGAGGGCGTAGAAGTCCTCGAGCACCGCTTTCGCAGCCTCGGTCTCCGGCACGGCGACGTCCCAGCACACCTGCCCGTCTTCGACGGCGATGGCGAAGCCGAAGAACGCGCAGCACGCCTTCTCCCGAGCGGCGAGGTCACGGACCCATGCCTCGACGCCCGGCTCCGCCCGGAACCGGAACCGGATGCCGGCGGCGGTCCGCTCCCGGGAGGCGAGCGCCCGGGTGAACAGCCTGCGGTACTCGGCCAGCCGCTCGGCGGGAGTGTCGCGGGCCTGCGTCATGTCGCAGGCGATCGGCGTCGACGCCGGCGGGATCTCCATGTCAGCCTCCTTGTCGATGGGACGCTTCGAGCCTAGAGTCTGGACCTGACTCCAGAGTCAAGGGAGAAGCCCGTGAAGATCGGCGAGGTGGCCCAGGCGGCCGGGGTGAGCGTGGACACGGTCCGCTTCTACGAACGTCGCGGCGTGCTGCCGGCGGCGGCCCGGCGTCCCAGCGGTTACCGGGTGTTCCCGGCCTCGGCGGCCGACCGCATCCGGTCGGCGAAGGCGTTGCAGGACTTGGGTTTCACGCTCGACGAGGTGACCGACGCCCTGCGCGCCCACGACACCGGCGACGCCACCTGCGAGACCGAACGCTGGCGCCTGGAGGCGGTCATCGCGCGGCTGGACGAACGGATCGCCGAGCTGCACCGCGTCCGCACCAAGGCGGCGGAGTGCCTGGCCGACTGCCGGGCGGGCTGCTGCCGCCTGGTCGGCGACGGAACCTGACCTACCCGGACCGGTACGCCGAGTCCGAAGTGCGCAGGTCCAGCCACATGATGCGCAGCCCGACGTCCCCGGCGACCGGGTGGCGGAACGCCCCGGGCGCCGTTCCGAGCGTCACGAACCCCAAGCTCTCGTACAGCCGGACCGCGGCCACGTTCACGTCGACGACCGCGTTGAACTGGATCGCCGCGAAGCCGCTGCGCCGGGCCCAGTCGATCAGGTCCGTCGTGAGCGCCCGTCCGACACCTCTGCCGCGTGCGTCCTTGGCCACCATCAGGCTGCCGGAGGCGACGTGGCTGCCGGGCCCCGGCCGGTTGGCGTACATGTTCGCCGTGCCGGTCACCCGCTCGCCGTCGACGGCGACGACCACGCGGGCCGGTGGGTCGCGCAGCCATGTTTCCCGGGCATCGCGCTCGGTCATCGCCGGGTCGTACGGGAAGGTCTGCTGCTCGGTGACGACGTCGTGGATGATCGGCCAGATCGCGGGCCAGTCCCCGGCGCGGGCCTCGCGGATCCGGTCGATGCGCTTGCCGTCCATGGTGCCGGAGGCTAACGGCTCGGCCACGGCGGCACGACCGGATTACCGCGCGGGATCGGTGACCAGCAGGGGATTCGCGGCGCGGAAAGTCGCCAGCACGTCGGCGGTGCTCGTCTCCTGAGCGGTCCGCAGCTCGGCCTCGGTGATGTCGAAGACGGTCAGGAACCGGACCGCCCCGTGCGGGGTACCGATCGCCGCGAGCACCGGGTCGTCGGCGAACGCGATCGCGGTGAGCCGCGTGTCCGGTGCGCCGGTGATCGGCCCGCCCGGGCTCAGCCGGTGGCCGGCCGCGAACACCCGGCCGGTGCTGAACACGTACTGGCCGAGCCGGTGGAGCAGGTTCAGCGACCAGGACGCCGGCTGGGCTTCGACGGCGGGGACGCGCATGGTCAGCTCGAAGCCGAAGCCGCTGACGTCCGGGTCGTCGCTCTCCTTGCCGAACAGCTCGGTCAGCCCGAAGGTCACCAGCAGCCAGTGCCCGTCGGCGCGGTAAGCGCTGAGCCCGTAGATGCCGTCCTGGCCGGGCAGGGTGCCCGACCCCCAGTGCAGCGGTTCCTGGGCCGGGACGTGCGCCTCCACCGCGGCTTCGATCGCGTCCCACCCCGCGGCGCTCTCCTCCGGATCCACCGCCGGAGACTACCGCTCACTCCTTCCGCAGCCGCAACGCCAGTGCCGGGCAGGCCGCGGCCGCACGGCGGGCCTCCGGCACCAGGTCCGCCGGAACGGGACCCGGCGCCACCACCGGGTAGCCCCACTCGTCGAGCCGCACCAGCTCCGGCAGCAGGTCCGCGCACAACCCGTGCGCGCGGCACCCGATCGGGTCCACGGTCACCTTCATGCGACACCCGCCGGGATCCGGCACCGGCCGCCGGCCTGGTGCGTGCGGACGTCGGCGTCGAAGACCGCCAGCGCGCTCGCCGCGAGGCGGGCCGCGCCGTCCGGGTGGGCGCACGCGCCGCGGCCGGTCAGCAGCGGGAGGCGGCGGGCCAGCCGGTCCGTCGCGGGGCCGCCGCGGACCAGCTCCGCGAAGTCCGCCGCGATCGACGGCAGCCCGAACGTGCACGGCCCGCACTGGCGGGCCGACTCCGCCGCCAGGAACGCCAGCACCTTCGCCGTGTACTCCAGCCCGCACGCACGCGCCGGGAGTGCGTAGACCGCCGCGATCCCGGACCGGGCGCCACCGAGGTCCGCGGTCCACGTTCCGCCGGCGAGCACCGCCTGGACCGGCTCCGCTTCGCCACCCGCCGCGGCCAGGACGCCGGGCAGGGACGTGCCCGCGGCCACCTCCACGACACCGGGCCGCCGGACCGCGCCGGTCACCGTGACGAGCTCGGTCCGGGACGCGAGGTAGTGGTGCGGTCCCAGCAGAACCACCGCGGCCAGCTGCGCCAGTGTCTCCACATTGGACACCAGGGTGGGCCGCCCGCGCACGCCGCGCTCGGCGGGCCGGGGCCGCTTGCCGAGCGGCCGCGCGTCACCCGACGTCAGGTACCGGACGAGCGCGGTCTCCTCGCTGGCGACGTAGCGGCGCGGGACCTCCGCGACCCGCACCGGCACCCGGTCTTCGCGCTCGGCGAGCGCCGCGGCGACGCTCGGCAGCGCCGGGCTGTCCGCGTGCACGCAGAGCACGGCCTCGCCGGCGCCGATCGCGTGCGCGGCGAGCTGCAGGCCGTCGAGCACGAGATGCGGCGCAAGCGTGAGCAGCGCAACGTCTTTCCGGCTCAGCGGGTCGCCTTCGCACCCGTTCGCGACGACGATCGAGCGGCGCGAACGGGCCGCGCGCAGCTTCACCGCCGTCGGGAAACCCGCGCCGCCGCGGCCACGCAGGTCCGCCGCTTCGACGGCCGCGATCAGCCGGTCGCGGCCGTCGTCACCGTGGTAGGCGACCCACGGCAGGACGCCGTTGCGGCGCCGGTGACCGGCCAGGTCGAGCCGGTGCGGGGGCAGGATGCTCATCGGGTGCCTCCCAGGGCAGCGAACTTGCGGGCGTGGGTCGCGCGGTAGCCGGCGGCGGCGAGCACGGCCAGCACGCAGAGGACGTCGAGCGCGACGATCCAGCCGTACGCGGCGTCGTCTTCGGCCATGCCGAAGCCGTGCACCAGCGCCACCGGCCAGCAGAGGTAGGCCAGCCAGTGCACCGCGCGCCAGGCCCGTGCCGGCAGCCGGCTGCGCAGGAGACTGGTGACGACGACGGCGAGCAGCAGGTCGATCGCGACGGCGCCGAGCCCGACCCACAGCGGCTGGTAACCCGCGCCGAACGGGACGACGACGTCGAGCCAGCCGAGCGGGACGTAGCCGTCGAGGACGGCCGACGCGATGTGCGCCGCGAGGAACCCCAGGCTGGTCAGCGCCAGGTTCCGGTGCACGGCGGCGACGGCGAACCGCGGCCATTCGCGGGTGGCGAACCGCCCGGCGCCGAGCGCGCCGAGGACGACGACACCGGTGAACAGCACCAGGGAGACGAGCCCGCTCGCGCGGCTGAAGTACCACACCGTGGAGCTCATGCCGCTGCCCGTTCCGCGGGCCAGCCGGGCGTCGTGACGACGTCGCCGTCGACGCCGGCCAGCCGTGCGGGGAGGTTCCGCCGCTCCAGCCAGCCGGGTGCGTCGGCGCCGAGGACGATCGCCGCGGTGCTCGCGGTATTGGCGTCCACAGTGGACTTCGCCGCGACGGTGACGGTCCGCCAGCGCGCTGCGGGGACGTCACCGGTACGCGGGTCGACGATGTGGTGCACGGTCCGGCCGCCGCGGCGCCAGCGCCGCCGGGCAGTGCCGGAGGTGGCGAGCGCACCGCCGCGGTGGAGGGCGACGGTGGCCGCCGGCCGGGTGACGGCGTCCGCGTGGTCGTCGCCGAGCGCGATCTGCCAGCCGCCGTCGGGCGGAGACCCGGCGGCGCGCAGATCGCCGCCGAGGTTCACGAGCACTCCGCAGCCTAGGGTGGCGTGGATCCGCCGGGCGGCGCGGTCGGCGGCGAGGGCTTTGGCGGTCGCGCCGAGGTCGAGGTGCACGCCCCGCGGGAGGACGACGAGCCGGTGGGCGGGATCGAAGAGGAGCCGGTGCCAGCCGGGCGCGGGAACCGTTGCGGTGTCCCGGTCATCGGCACCGCCGGTGTTCCGGTCATCGGCGACGAAGGCGAAATCGCCGTCGTACCCGAGTGCGCACACCGCCGCCCCGACCGTCGGGTCGACCAAGCCGTCCGTCAGCCGGGCCGCCCGCAACGCCACCTCCAGCGCCTCCGCGAGCAGCGGCCCCACGCGGACCTCCCGCCCGGCCGCCTCGTGCAGCCGCGAGATCTCCGAGTCCGGCCGGAAGCGGCTGCACGCCGCATCGATCGCCGCCAGCTCCTCCCGCAGCACCGCGACCGCCTCCCCCGACCGGGTGGGATCGGTGACGATCAGCTCGGCCGTCGTGCCCAGGGCCGGGAACGCCGTCGTCATGACGCCCCCGAACCGGTGTGCGCTTGGCCGGATCCGCTGCTCAGGCCGCTGTCGGGGGCCTGCAGCCGGTCCTGGGAGCCGGTCGAATCGGTGGAGGTCGAGTTCGAGGTGTCAGTGGTGGCCGAAGCCGTCGAGAGACCGAAGCCGACGGCGCCGACGGCCGCCGCGCCCAGTACCGCGGCGGCCGCCGTGGCCAGCGCGGCTTTGCGACGTCCCTGCTCGCGGCGGGCGGGTCCGGCCGGGGTGGTGGGTTCCATGGCACCGAGTGTCGGCGCCGTTCCTTTGAACGAGCTGGGAACGACCTGTCAAACCCCTGACGCACCAACCAAAGGAGGTTGACACCGGAAAACCGTTCACCCACTCTTTCCGTTGTCCGCCGGAGGTTTCCTGGTGTTCACGAACCGGACCACAGCACCTCACGAACCGGTCCCCTGCCGTGGGCACCATGAGGCGCCCACCCCCTCAGTGCTGGAGGACCCATGATCCGCAAGCGGATCTTCGCCGCGTTCGCCGCGGCCACCCTGGTCACCGCCGGAGCCGTCACCGCGGCCGCCGTCAGCGGTGAGCCGGCCGCCGTCCGGCCGACCGCCGCGGCCGTGCCGGCCTTCGACCACATCGTCCTCGTCATGTTCGAGAACAAGAAGTACTCCTCGATCAACGGCAGTTCCGGCGCGCCCTACTTCAACACCCTCGCCTCGCAGAGCGCGAAGTTCACGAACTCCTTCGCGATCACCCACCCGAGCCAGCCCAACTACGTCGCCCTGTTCTCCGGCGCGACGCAGGGCGTCACCGACGACACGTGCCCGGCCAACCTCGGCGCGAAGGCCAACCTCGGCCGCCAGCTGATCGACGCGGGCAAGACCTTCAAGGGCTACTCCGAAGCCATGCCGTCGGACGGCTACACCGGCTGCTCCAGCGGCACCTACCGGCGCAAGCACAACAGCTGGGTGGACTTCTCGAACGTCCCCACCGCGAGCAACGTCCGGTTCTCGGCCTTCCCCTCCGACTTCACCCAGCTGCCGACCGTTTCGTTCGTCACGCCCGACATGTGCAATGACATGCACGACTGCTCCATCGGCACCGGCGACACCTGGCTGAAGAAGAACCTCGACGCCTACGCCCAGTGGGCCAAGACGCACAACAGCCTGCTGATCACCACCTTCGACGAGGACAGCGGCACCTCGGTCAACCAGATCTTCACGACGTTCACCGGCGCCGGGGTCAAGGTCGGCAGCTACAGCGAATCGATCAACCACTACACCGTGCTGCGCACCATCGAGGCGGCGTACGGCCTGCCCGGCATCGGCAACGCCGCGAGCAAGTCGCCGATCCTCGACGTCTGGCAGTAACCGCGTGTACCTGTCCACCATCGGCCGCCGAGAGCATGCCGGGACGGCGTCCCGGCGCAAGCTCTCGGCGGTCGGCGCGAACGTCTTCGCGCTGGGTGCCGTCAGCCTGGTCACCGACGTCTCCTCGGAAATGGTCACCGCGGTCCTGCCGGTGTACCTGGTCCTCGGCCTGCACCTGAGCCCGGCCGCGTACGGCCTGGTCGACGGCCTCTACACCGGCGCGACGGCGTTGCTGCGGATCGTCGGCGGGTACGTCGCGGACCGGGTCCGGCGGCGCAAGGTCGTGGCCGGCGCCGGCTACGCGCTGTCCGCGGTGGCGAAGCTGGGCCTGCTCGCGGCCGGGGCGTCCGCGACCGCGATCGGCGCGGTGATCACGCTCGACCGCACCGGCAAGGGCCTGCGGACGGCACCGCGCGACGCGCTGATCACGCTGTCGGCGCCCGAGCCGCTGCTCGGGCGCGCGTTCGGCGTGCACCGCGCGATGGACAGCATGGGCGCGTTCGCCGGTCCGCTGGTCGCGCTCGCCGTGCTGGCCGCCGTCGGCGCGACCGACCCCGAAGCGTTCGACGCCGTCTTCGTCGTCAGCTTCTGCATCGCCGCGATCGGGGTGCTCCTGCTGGTGCTGTTCGTCCGCGACCGCCGGACACCGAAAGCCACCGCGACACCGGTTTCGCCGCGGGCGGCGGTGGCGTTGCTGCGCGGCCGCGGCGTGCGGCGGCTGCTGGTGGCCGCGTGCGTGCTCGGGCTGGCCACGGTCGGCGACGGGTTCGTCTACCTGCTGCTGCAGCACAAGGAGGACATCGCCACCGGCTGGTTCCCGCTGCTCGCCGTCGGCACGAACCTCAGCTACCTGCTGCTCGCCGCGCCGCTGGGCGCGCTCGCCGACCGGATCGGGCGGCTGCCGGTGGTGCTCGGCGGGTACGGCACGCTCGCGCTGGTCTACCTGCTGCTGGCCGGGCCGGTGTCCGGCTGGCCACTGATCGCGGCGTCGCTCGCGTTGTACGGCGCGTTCTACGCGGCGACCGACGGCGTGCTCATGGCGCTCGCCGGCCCGCTGCTGCCGGAGTCGTTGCGCACCACCGGGATCTCGCTCGTCCAGACCGCGCAGGCGCTGGCCTACTTCGCCTCGTCCGTCCTGTTCGGACTCGCCTGGCAGTTCTGGGGCGCGGATCTCGCCGTCGCCGTCGCCGCGGGCGGGGCCGTGGTCGCGATCGCCGCGACGTTCGCGGTGCTGCGGAAGGCGACGGCGTGAAGACCCGGATCCTCATCGCGGTGGTCGGTGTGCTCGTGCTGGCCGGGGCCGCGGTCGCGTACGTCGGGTTCGCGAGCGCACGCAACCACGACGTCACCGCGACCGGCGCGGTCAGCCTCGAGCCCGGCCCCCGGCTGCTGTTCCGCAGCACCGCCGACGCCGACCGGGGGCACCTCGCCACGGTGTCCGCCACCGACCCCGGCGGCCCGCGGACGGTGTCGCCGCTGTCGTGCGCGCGGGTGTACGCCGCCGGGGGTACCGGGCTCTGCCTGCGCCAGGACGGCGACCTGACCACCTACCAGCTGGCGGTGCTGGACGCCGGGCTGGCGGTGCGGCGGGAGATCCCGCTGGTCGGGCTGCCGAACCGGGCCCGGGTGTCGGCGAGCGGCCGGATGCTCACGTGGACGGTGTTCGTCACCGGTGACTCCTACAACGGCGGCATGTTCTCCACCCGCGCCGGCATCCTCGACACGGCGACCGGCGACCTCGCGGGCACGCTGGAGGACTACGCGGTGACCCTCGACGGCAAGCCGTACCAGGCGGCCGACCTCAACTTCTGGGGCGTCACGTTCACCGCCGACGACCGCCACTTCTACGCGACGATGTCGACGGCCGGCCGCCGCTACCTGGTCGCGGGCGATTTCGCCGCGCACACGATCCGCACGCTGCGGGAGAACGTCGAGTGCCCGTCGCTGTCCCCGGACGGGACACGGGTGGCGTTCAAGTCCGCAGTGGACGGCGACCCGGCGCACGGGTGGCGGCTGTCGGTGCTGGACCTCGCGGCCTCGAAGGTGACGCCGCTGGCCGAGACCCGCAGCGTCGACGACCAGCCGGCCTGGCTCGACGGCCGCACGATCGGCTACGGCCTGCCCCGCGGCCCGGGCCACGCGGACGTCTGGTCGGTCCCGGCCGACGGCTCCGCCCCGCCCCGGCTGCTGATCCCCGACGCCGAGTCCCCAGCGGCCCTGGGCCCGTGATCGCCGGCGCCTCCCGGCCTGGGGAAGTGGCTAGTCCAGGTTGCGGAGCCCGTCGAGGATGCGGCGCATCAGGTCGGTGTCCGGAGGCGCGAAGGCGAAGCGCGGCGCCGGGGCACCCGCGGTCGCCGCGCGCGGGGGCGGCAGGAAGCCGGCCACGCGGGACGGCAGCCGGGCCATCGCGGGTTCGCGGCGGGATTGCGCGGGGATCGGGAGCGTCGGCAGGGCCACCGTGCCCGCTTCGGCCAGCCGCCGCGTGGCGTGCTCGCGCCGCAGGCGCGACTGGATCCCGGCCACGGTGAAGTCCGGCTCCGGTTCGGCGGCGGCGGCGGGGGCCGGGAGGCGGCGCGGCCGCCGTCGTTCCAGGCTGATCGCCCAGGCCGCCGCGGCGAAGGCCGGCAGCAGCACCCCGGCGACGATCGCGAGGCCCGGCAGGTCGACGGCCATCAGGCGGCCCCGGGCACAGGTAGGAGCATGACGTTCACTTCCGGACGGACGGTTCTTCCGCAGCATGGCCGACACCTGGATATTCGACATTAACGAATTTTCGCGGACCCCGATGCCATCATGAATGACGGTCGACGCTCCCGCAAGCGGCCGAACGGGGTCGACCGTCCGGACGGTAAAACTGCAGCTCAGCGCGGGTTCCACGGCGGGTAGACCGCGCCCCTCACCCAGTAGTACGGACGCTGGTTCGATCCGGTTCACCGCATTTTTGTACGATTCGTGTACACCGCCGCGGCAAACTCCGGAAATGCGCACCCAGACCTGGCTCGTGGCCGCCACGCTGGCGCTCACCGGGCTCGCCCCCGCCTCCCCCGCCCTCGCCGCGGACGGCAACCCGCTCGAGAAGACGAACGGCTTCTACGTCGACCCGGACGCCAACCCGGCGGTGTGGGTCCGCGACCACCCGGACGACGGCCTCGCCGGGCCGATCAGGACGTCGATCGCGACCAAGCCCGGCGCTCGCTGGTTCGGCAACTGGAGCGGCGACGTCCGCGCGGCGGTCGACTCCTACACCTACGCCGCCGATGTCGCCGACAAGCTGCCCGTGCTGGTCGCCTACAACATCCCCGGCCGCGACTGCGGTGGCGAGTCGACCGGCGGCGCCGGCAGCCCGCAGGCCTACCGCGACTGGATCTCCGCGTTCGCCGACGGCATCGGCGGCAAGCCGGCGCTCGTGATCGTCGAGCCGGACGCGCTCGCCCAGCTCGACTGCCTGCCCGCCGCCGCCCGCCAGACGCGGGTCGACCTGCTGAAGTTCGCCGCGACGCAGTTCGCGCAGAAGGCCCCCAACACGTGGGCCTACCTGGACGGCGGCAACGCCACCTGGATCCCGGCCGCGACGATGGCCGCGCGGCTGAAGTCGGTCGGCGTGCAGTCCGTCCACGGCTTCGCGCTGAACGTGGCCAACTTCTACACCACGGCCGAGTCGACGACCTACGGCAAGGCCGTCGACGCGGCACTGGGCTACGCGGCGCCGTTCGTGGTCGACACCGGCCGCAACGGCAACGGCCACGGCAACCCCGACGACAAGCTGTGGTGCAACCCGCCGAAGCGCAAGCTCGGCGCGACGTCCCAGCTCGGCGGCGGCCCGGAGATGCAGCTGTGGATCAAGGTCCCCGGCGACTCCGACGGCAGCTGCGGCTACGGTTCGGGCGTCCCGGCCGGCACGTTCGGCCCGGCACTGGCCGACCACCTGATCAAGGGCGACTGACCAGGTCGCACGACGTCGCCAGCTCCGCCGGGGTGGCTCCGGCGGGGCGGGCGATCGTCGCCGAGGCCGGCGGACGCACGCCGCGCAGCCACCCCGCCAGGGCGTCGAACGCCGTCCGGAAGCACGGGCCGAGGGGACGCAGCCGGTCCGGGAAGGCGTCGGCGAGGCCGTCGACGTGGTTGCCGCCCTCGATCCGGTAGTACCGGTGCAGCGCGCCGCGCCCGGCCGCCGTGACCATCCGGTCGTAGACGTCGGAGTCTCGGGTGATCGGCAGCAGCGTGTCGAGCGTTCCGTGCAGCGTCAGCAGCGGCTTGCCGATCCGCCCGGTCAGCGAGATCCGCTCGACCGCCCGCGCCACCGAAGCCGGCCGGGACGCGTACTCGTAGTCGGCGTCACAAGCCGGCGTTCCCGAGGCGCAGAACGGGGTACCGGCCTCCAGCGCGCCGTCGAACGACGGGTCGACCTCTTCGCGGTAGATCCGCTGGGTCAGGTCCCAGTAGACGCGGTAGTGGTAGTCCCACAGGAACTCCGACCCCGGCGCGAACCCGGCGTCCAGAATGGACTGGTGGGCCGCCGCCGAGCCCGCCGCGTAGGCCGGGTACGCGCGCAGGGCCGGCGGCAGGAACGTGAGCAAGTTCGGCCCGTCGGCCCGCCACAGCGTCCCTTCCCAGTCGACGCCGCCGTCGTAGAGCCACGGCCGGTTCTCCAGCTGCCACCGGACGAGGTACCCGCCGTTGGACAGCCCGGCCGCGAGGGTCTTGATCACCGGACGGCCGTAGTGCCGGGCCGCGGCGGAGCGGGCGGCCAGCGTCAGCTGCGTGACGCGGGAGTTCCACTCGGCCGGCGCGTCTCCCGGCCGGACGCCGTCGGTGAAGAACGCGGCGCCGGTGTTGCCCTTGTCGGTCGCGGCGAACGCGTAGCCTTCCGCGAGCGCCTGGTCGCCGATCGCGCGGTCGTTCGCGTACTGGCGGCGGACGCCGGGCGAGCCGGAGACGACCAGGCCGCCGTTCCACCGGTCCGGCAGCCGGAGCACGAACTGGGCGTCGTGGTTCCAGCCGTGGTTGGTGTTCGTGGTGGACGTGTCCGGGAAGTAGCCGTCGACCTGCACGCCGGGCACCGCGCCGAAGGTGGGCAACCCCGCCGACGTCAGCCCGGCCCAGTCCGCCTCGACGGTGTGCCCGGACGCGACTGTGCCGGTCGTCGTCAAGTCGTCCAGACAAGCGGCGACCTGCTGTTGCGCGCCCGGCACGGCCACCGAACAAGGCCGCCCGGCCGCAGCCGACGCCGGCGCGGGCAGCGCCACCGCGAGCGCGCTCACCAGAACCCCAACCAGCCAACCCCGCACGGTTCACCTCCGGTCTCGATGCGCCAAGCCAAGCGCGTGCCGCGGCCGGGAGCCATCCCGCCGGCCACCATGAACGGGCGAGCCGATGTGGTGGACGGCCACATGGTCCGGACCTCGGGGCCGCCTTAGCGTCGCCGGGGAACCCTCTCAACGACGAGAAGGAACCCACCATGCGCAAGCTCGCTTTCGCCGGCCTCGCCGCGATCACCGCCGCCGTGCTCACCACCGTCGGGGTGGCCGCCGCCGACCCGCCGCCGTCGTCCCTGGTCCAGGTCTCGGACTTCGGCGCCAACCCCGGCAACCTGGCCATGTACACCTACACCCCCGCCGGGCTCGGGACCGGCCGCCCGGTGGTCGTCGCGCTGCACGGCTGCACGCAGAGCGCCGCGGACTACCACGCCCATTCGGGCTGGCCCGAGCTGGCCGACCGCTGGCGGTTCGAGGTCGTGTTCCCGCAGACGTCCACGGCGAACAACTCGCTGAAGTGCTTCACCTGGTTCGACCCCGCCGACGACACGCGCGGGAAGGGCGAAGCGGCGTCGATCAAGTCCATGGTGGACAAGGCGGTCGCCGACCACGGCTCGGACACCTCGCGCGTCTTCGTGACCGGCCTGTCGGCCGGTGGCGGGATGGCGGCCGACCTGCTCGCCGCGTACCCCGACGTCTTCGCCGGCGGCGGCATCGACGCCGGTCTCCCCGCGCAGTGCGCCACCGCCATCACGCAGGCGTCCGGCTGCCAGCAGAACGACCAGCACCTGACCCCGGCCCAGTGGGCGGCGAAGGTCAAGGCGCAGTACCCCGGCTACGGCGGGCCGTGGCCGCGCGTGGCGATCTGGCAGGGCACCGGCGACTACACGGTCTACCCGGTCAACGGCACCGAACTGCGCGACCAGTGGACGGCGGTGCACGGCATCGCCCAGACGCCGTCGAGCACGCAGTCCCTGCCCGGCGGCACGACGCTGACGACCTACGCGGACAAGGTGCAGCTGTACTCGATCGCCGGCATGGGCCACGGCACCGCGGTCGACCCCGGCACCGGGCCGACCCAGTGCGGCAGCACCGGCGCGTACTTCCTCGCCGGGATCTGTTCCAGCTACTACACGGGCGTGTTCTTCGGGCTCGACAACGGATCGGGCACCCCGACGACTACACCGCCGACACCGCCCACCACCACGACCACCGCTCCGGCGGGAACGTGTGTGAGCGCCAGCAACTACGCCCACACGCAGGCGGGCCGGGCGCACCAGAGCGCCGGCCAGACGTACGCGAACGGCTCGAACCAGGCGATGGGGCTGTGGAACACGTTCACCGTCCACGCGCTGCGCGAGACGTCCCCGGGCTATTGGATCCTCGCCGACGGGCAGTGTTGAGCCGGGGCTCCGCCCCGCAGCGCTAAAGGAAGATCGGCATCGGGTTGAGGTCTTCGTAGGCGGTCGGCTCGGCCAGGCGGCCGAGCCGCACCGGCACGTCGTAGAGCCGGCCGGGCGCGAACCGGGCCCAGAATCCCCGCAGGCCCGGGACGATCACCTTGACCACGGGCAGGCCGATGTCGGGCCGCGTCTGGTCGAGCACGAACACCTCGAGCCCGCTGGCTTCGAGCCTGGCCTGCACGTGCCGCACGTCCGCCAGGAGGTCCGGTGCGGAGGTGTCGGCGAAGCGGGCCGGTGCGGCGGCCGGGTCCGGCAGCAGGTACGGCTCACCGGCCACCGTGGCGTCCCGCAGCCACCGCACCGCGTCCGGGTCGTCGCCGCCGTCCCAGCCGTCGAGGAGCGCGGGCATCATCTGGTTCAGCTCGGTCAGCGCGCGCCGGACGGCGACGGCCGGGTCGAGGTGCGCGCCGAAGCCCAGCATGATCGCCTCGCGCGCCCCGCCCGTGCACCGGGAGATCGCGGCCACCACCGGGATGCCCAGGTCGGAGGTGACGTCGAGGACCCAGACCGCCCGCCCGAGGTCCGCGTACACCCCGGTCAGTTCGGCGATCCAGGGGTCGCCGAACGCGGCCAGGTCGACCGCCGGCTGCCGCGTGCGGTTGTACCACCACAGCGCGACGGCGTCGCGTTCCACGAGCTCGAGCATCCCTTGCAGCACCGCGTCTTCCAGGGTGCCGCCCGCGGCGTTGCCGTTGGAGTCGGCGACCACGGAGGACGGCCCCGGCGCGCCGAAGTACAGCATCGCGGTCGGGAACAGCCGGTGCTCGCCGCGGGTGAGCGACCACACCGGCGTCCAGTCCAGCACGGCGTCCTCGTCGAACGGCTCGCCGACGAACTGGAACGGCCCGTGGCGGGCGTTGCTGCGCGCCCGGTCGGCGAACTGGCGTTCGTGGAACAGCAGGCACGTGCCCGGATGCACGGCCTTGTCGCCCAGCGAACGGAAACTGGCCCGCACCCGCTCCTCGTCGCCGTCGTGGTGGCCGCTGTGCCGTTCGAGGGCTTCGCACAGCGCGCCCACTTCGGCCTGGATCGGGGTGACACCCTTGCCGCCGTTCTGGCCGCGCAACGCCGAGGTCAGCCGGTCCGCGCCACGCCGGCCCAGCGCGATGTTCGGCCCGGAGCGGAACGACGCGAACAGCGCCGGGCCGCGCGTGTCGCGGCGCAGTTCCTTGACGACCCCGGTCAGCGGGCTGACCAGGTGCCGGTAGGTGTCGAGCACCTGTTCGGGCGGCATCGCCCGGTGCCCGCCGCCGTCGGTACGGGACTTCGGCCGGGAGCCGAGCACGACGGGCCGGCGCGTCCGTTCCCGCACCAGCTCCGGGTTTCCGCAGGACGGGCACTGCGGCCGGGCGCGCACCTCGTGCCGCTCGCCGGTCAGGTCGCGGCTGTCGAACGTCCACAGGGCGCGCTGGCCCGGGTACCGCTGCCCGGCCAGCCATTTGACCGCTTCGAGGGCGACCAGGTTGAGCGCGACGGCGGTCAGCGGGGTGAGCGTGACGTCCGGGCGGGGCACCGGACCGGGCAGGCCGAGCGCGGCTCGGACGTGGGCCTCGGCGGGCCGGTTGCCCCACAATCGCGCGGCCAGGCAGTGCCAGCACGGGCCGTCGCCGGGCGTGAAGAACGGGCCGATCCACAGTCGCGTGCCCAGCGGCCTGGCGAGCAGCCACGGCCGTCCCGACGCGCGGTGCTCGGCGTCCACTTCGGACAGGTGCGGATCGAGGTAGTCGTGGCACAGCACCACGGACAGGTCGCCGTCTTCGGCCACGGTGAGCCCGGCCGCGCGCAGGACACCGGCCACCGCCGGATCCCCGCCGAGCAACGCGACCCGGCCCGGCGCCGGTTCGCCGCCCACGGCGTCCCAATAGGCGAGTTCGGGGCCGGTGGCCGGCGAGCGCAGGCCGATCAGCCCGGCTTCGGCGAGCCGGGTCAGCACCCCGGACGCCTCTTCGGCGGGGACGTCGGCGGGCAGGTCGCTGCGCAGGGCCGCGAAGTCCCTGGTGCCGTCCAGCAACGGCACCAGGGACTCCAGGTGCGGCCCGCGCAGCGCCGTCGCACTGTCCTCGGACAGCACGTAGATCGCGTCGCCGGGCACCACGGCGGTACGGAGGTGCCGCTTGAACCCGACGACCGGCGGCGTCGGTTCGGTCACCGGCAGGGGCTGACCGACCAGAGGACCGGCTCCGCGACCCACGTGTAGCAGCAGTAGGGCACCGGGCCGGACCCGGTGTTCACCCGCCCGTCGAGCTGGTCGATCGCCAGTCCCGGCACCGCGGCCGGAGCGACCTCGAACGCCGCCGCGAGTCCGCTTTCGAATTCCTTCATTAGACCCCCATTCGTTGCGTATCCGTGGTTTCCACCGTGCCCGGCCGCGCCCCGCTCCGCTAGACCCGGGCAGCCGACGCACCGGACTGCCGGGCGGCGCAACCGGTGCTGGTCCGCGGCAATCCGGAAGAAATCACCGCGGCGGAGCGAGCCGGTGCAACCGCAGGGCCAGCTGGATTTCCAGCGCCCGGTCCGGTGCCTGCCAGTCCTCTCCCAGCAGTGACGCCACCCGCTCCAGCCGCTGCACGACGGTGTTCACGTGGACGTGCAGCACGTCCTTCGTCCGCGCCAGCTGTGCCCCGTTCGCGAAGTAGGCCCGCAGCGTCGCGATCAGCTCGGTGCCGCGGCGCTCGTCGTAGTCGAGGACGGGCCCCAGTGTGCGGCGGACGAACACGTCCAGGTCCGCGCGGTCGCCGAGGAGCTGGCCGAGGAAGCCCAGCCCCGCCATCGCCGCACCCTCGCCCGTGCGGCCCAGGGCCAGCAGCGCCCGGACGCAGCGCGCCGCCTCCGCGTGGGCCTCCGCGATCGCCGACGGCCCGCTCGCCGGCCCCGCCGCGCCCACCGTGACCGGACGGCCGGTGGCCGAGCCGAGGTCGGCCGCGACGCGGCGGGCCAGCTCGTCCGGGTCGCCGGTCGCGAGCAGGACGACCTCCTCGGCGTGCACCCCGACCAGCGTCGCGTGCCGGGCGGCCGCACTCGCCACGCGCCGCCGGGAGCCACCGTCCGCGTGGGCGACCAGCACCGCGTGCGGGGCCGAGAGGTCGATGCCCAGCCGGCGGCCGCGGGCCAGCAGCGCCCGGGGGTTGCGGCCGGGCGCGGTGAGCAGGTCGGTCAGCAGCTCGCCGCGGACCTCGTCCTCGGCGCGCACCACCGACCGCCGCAGCATCAGCAGCAACGCCGTCACGACGCCGGCGCGTTCGAACAGCCGCCGGTCGGGGTCGCTCAACCCGGCGCGGCCGGCCAGCACCAGGCTGCCGAGCAGTTCGGGGCCCGCCTGCACCGCGCACACCCAGCTGTCCTTTGTGGATACCGCGCGGCCGGTGCTGCGGGCGGCGGCGAGCGCGTGGGGGTCGAGGGCGACCGGCACCGCCGAACTCGCCAGGAGCGAGCCGTCGGCGTCGTACACCGTGAGGTTCCCGTGCAGCACGGCCGCGACCGCGGCGGCGACGTCCGGCAGGTCACCGCCGCGCAGCACCAGGTCGGTCAGCCGGTCGTGGGCGTCCTCGGCGCGTTCCATCGTCGCGTTGGCCTCGTTGAGCTCGGCGACCGCGCGGCGGGTCTGGTCGAGGAGGTTCGCGCTGTCCAGGGCGATCGCCGCGTGGTCGGCGAGCGACGACAGCAACGCGACCTCGTCGGCGGAGAACTCCCGGGCGGCGCGGTCGGACGCGAAGAGCACGCCCAGCACCTTCGGGCCGATGGCCAGCGGGACGCCGAGGATCGCGGTCAGGCCCTCGTCTTCGACGCCGGAATCGATGTGGCGGGTGTGCTTGAACCGGTCGTCGTTGAAGTAGTCCGAAGTCGCGTACGGCCGCGCGGTCTGCGCGACCAGCCCGCCGAGCCCCTCCCCCATGCCCAGCACGATCTGCTGGAACTCCGCCGACACCGAGCCGTCGCTGACCCGGATGTAGGTCTTGCCTTCGGCTTCGTCGTTGAGGCTCAGGTAGGAGACGTCGACGCCGAGCAGCGCCCGGGCGCGACGGACGATCGAGCGCAGCACGGTGTCCGGATCGGACAGCGCGGCGAGCTCGCTCGCGGTCTCGAACAGCGCGGTGAGCTGGGCTTCGCGCCGCCGGTGCTCGGCCAGCGTCTCGCGGATCCGCAGGGCGAGCTCACCCGCGCTGGCCAGCGCGGCCAGGTCGGCCGGGCCGAGGGCGCCTTCGGCGCGGGCGGCCACGACGACGTGCGCCAGCTGCTCGGTGCTCGCCCCGGAGGCGAGCAGGTCGAGCAGCCGGCGCAGCGCGTCCGAGGGTGCGGTCACGGCCGTCATGCTAGGGCGAAACGACCGCCTTCTCCGCTTCGACGTCGTCGTGCAGCGATTCGCCGCGGGTTTCGCGGGCCGCGAGCAGCGCGATCACCGTGATCAGGCACATCGCCGCGACGTACAGCGACACCGGCACGGTGCTGTGCCAGGCCGAGAACAGCGCGACGGCGATCAGCGGCGCGACGGCCCCGGCGGCGATCGAGGACAGCTGCCCGCCGACCGACAGGCCGGTGTAGCGCACCCGGGTCGGGAACTGCTCGGCGAAGAACGCGGCCTGCGGGCCGTACATCGCGCCGTGCAGCACCAGCCCGACCGTCGCGGCCAGCACGATCACCGCCGACGACTTCGTGTCCAGCAGGGCGAAGAACGCGAAGCCCCACACGGCCATCCCGATCGCGCCGAACAGGTAGACCGGACGGCGGCCGACGCGGTCCGACAGCGCGCCCCACAGCGGGATCGTCACGAAGTGCACGGCCGAGCCGATGAGCACCGCGGTCAGGCCGACGCCCTTCGGCAGGTGCAGCCCGGTCGTGACGTACACCAGGATGAACGCGGTGATCACGTAGTACGAGACGTTCTCCGCCATCCGCGCGCCGATCGTGACGAGGACCTGGCGCCAGCTGTTGCGGAAGACCTCGACGACCGGGACGTGCTTCTCGACGCGAGCCTCGGCCTGCCGCTGGGCGGCGAGGAACACCGGCGACTCGGCGACGGCCAGCCGGATCCACAGGCCGATCAGCAGCAGCACACCCGAGAGCAGGAAGGGAACGCGCCAGCCCCAGGACAGGAAGGTCGCGTCCGACTGCGTCGCGGACAGGATCGCCAGGACGGCGGTGGCGAGGAGGTTCCCGCCGGGCGCACCGCACTGCGGCCAGCTCGCCCAGAACCCGCGGCGGCGGTCGTCACCGTGTTCGGAGACGATCAGGACGGCCCCGCCCCATTCGCCACCGAGCGCGAAGCCCTGGACCAGCCGCAGCAGCGTGAGCAGGAGGGGCGCCACGACACCCGCGGTGGCGTAGGTCGGGAGCACGCCCATCAGGCAGGTCGAGCCGCCCATCAGGACGAGGCTGACGACGAGCAGCTTCTTCCGGCCGAGCCGGTCGCCGAAGTGGCCGAAGACCAGGCCGCCGACCGGGCGGGCGAGGAAGCCGACGGCGTAGGTCAGGAACGCCAGCAGCGTGCCGGTGAGCGGGTCCGCCGTCGGGAAGAACAGCTTGTTGAAGACGAGGGCGGCGGCCGAGGTGTAGAGGAAGAAGTCGTACCACTCGATGGTGGTGCCGATCAGGCTCGCGCCGACGATCTTGGCGATCGCCGACCGGTGGGGTTGGCTCACTGCGGGCTCCACTTCCTTGTGGTTGTGCGGGTTCCTACGCGGCGGTCCAGCCGCCGTCGAGCGGGATGGACGCCCCGGTGATGTGGCCGGCGTGCGGCGAGCACAGCCACACCACCAGGGAAGCGACGTCCTCGGGTTCGATGAGCTTCTTGATCGCGGCCCGCTTGAGGAGGACCTCGGCGACGACGTCCTCGCGCGGGATGTCGTGCTCGGCGGCCTGGGCGTCGATCTGCCCGTCGACGAGGGGCGTGCGGACGTACCCGGGGTTCACGCAGTTGCTGGTGACCCCGTGCCCGGCACCCTCGAGCGCGGCGACCTTCGAAAGCCCTTCGAGCCCGTGCTTGGCGGCGACGTAGGCGGCCTTGTAGGGCGACGCGCGCAACCCGTGGACGCTCGACATGTTGACGATCCGGCCCCAGCCCCGGGCGTACATCGCGGGGAGCGTGTGCCGGATGAGCCGGAAGGGAGCGGTGACCATCAGGGCCTGGATCCGTTCGAAGACCTCCGGCGGGAAGTCTTCGAGCGGCGCGACGTGCTGGATCCCGGCGTTGTTGACCAGGACGTCGACTTCGGCGGGGAGCGCGTCGATCGACGCCGGATCGGTGAGGTCGGCGACGTGCGCCCAGCCGCCGACCTCGGAGGCGGCCGCTTCGGTGCGCCGCTCGTCGATGTCGGCGACGTGCACCTTGGCCCCGGCCGCGGCCAGGGCGCGGACGCAGGCGAGGCCGATACCGCCGGCACCGCCGGTGACGAGGGCGGTGCGCCCGTCCAGATCGCTGGTCATGGACGGGAACGGTAAGCGTGACGCCGGTCGCCAGCCATGTGTGCGGCAACCACACCTCGGGAAGATCCAGTGGTGCCGGCCTACACGCGTTCCGCCAGCACCGCGAGGTAGTGCACGTTGGTCATGATCCCGAGGACGTTGCCGAACGGGTCGACGACGGACGCCGTCACGAACCCGGGCCCGCGTTCGATGATCGGCTCGTACTCCTTCGCTCCCAGCTCCAGCAGCCGCGCGAACGTCGCTTCCAGGTCGTCCACGTGCCAGCGGACGATCTCGCCGCCCGGCTCGGTGTGCGTGAACGGGGCGTACCGGCGGTCGATGATGCCGAGTTCGTGCTGGTAGTCGCCGATCCGGAACTCCGAGTACCCGGGGACGTTGAAGTACGGCTCGATCCCCAGGAACTCCGTGTACCAGGCCTTCGCGGCCTCGTGGTCTTCGGCGTAGTAGGTGACGGTGGCCATCCCTCGCAGCATGTCCTGCTCCTCTCGCGTGGTCCGGAGCCAGCATGCCGGTCAAAGTGCTCACCAAGTGAGCACTTTGACGGAAGGTCTTTTCACCCATTCTTTCGGGCCGGAAATGCTATTGTTCGGACATGCCGACAACCGACCCGGTGCGGGTGTTCGTGTCGTACACGCACGATTCGGACGAGCACAAAGATCAAGTGCTCTCGTTCAGCGAGTTCCTCCTGGAGAACGGCATCGACGTCACCCTGGACCAGTGGAAACTGGAGCACCGCCAGGACTGGTACACGTGGGCCATCGGCAGCATCGAAAACGCAGGTTACGTCATTGTCATCGCCTCGGCGCGGTACCGCGAGGTCGCCGACGGCTACGCTTCGGCCGAAGACAATCGCGGCCTGCAATCGGAAGCCGCGCTGCTGCGCGAAAAACTGCACAGCGACCGGCAGGCGTGGACGCGCAAGATCCTTCCGGTGGTCCTGCCGGGCCACACCCCCGAGGAGATCCCGGCCTTCCTGCAGCCGCGGACGGCCGACCACTACTTCGTCACCGGCTTCACGGTGGCCGGCGCCGAATCCCTGCTCCGGGTGCTGACCGGCCAGGCGCCGTACGTCAAACCGGCCCCGGGGCGGATCCCCGATCTGCCCCCGCGTGGCCGCCCGAAGCCCCGGACCTTCGGCGGCCTCGACCAGACGGTCGTTTCCCATGGCGGCATCACGATCGTCAACCAGGGCGGCGACCAGAACGTCTCGATGTGACAGCCTGCCGGTGGCGCGCCACCGGCAGGCCGGGTCCCCGGGCTACGCGGAGGTGTGCCGCGCCCGGACCATCTTCTTGATGATCGTGAGCGCGCGTTCGTTGTTCAGCCAGGCGATTTCGTTGTCGGCCCCGAGCGTCTCGCCGAAGCCGGTGTTCAGGTTCACCCGCTGGCCGTTGACGATCGAGATGGTGAACTCCTGGGCGTACGGGATGTCGGCGTACCTCTCGTGGTCGCCGCCGTCGACGTCGTGCTCGAACAGCTCGTCGACCTTGCGGAACAGCGCGGTGATCGACGCGGGCATGGCGATCCGGTCGGTGGCGACGCCCACGATGTCGCGGTAGTGCCACTCGGTGATCTGCTCGTAGAGGGGCTCACCCGTGTGGAAGTCGAGGGCGCACCGGTAGAGGCTGATCAGGTCGTTGGTCAGGAACAGGATCAGCACGTCGTAGTGGTTGGCGCGCCACCGGTGGTCGTCGCCGCGCCGGACGCGCAACGAGTCCGCCAGCGGCCCGGACGGCGACGGCACGCCGACCACGGCCTGGATCGGGTAGACGAGGTCGCCGCCTTCGTGCTTGGTCGTGGCCACCAGCCGGACCTGACGGCTCGCCTTGGCCTGCAGCGCGGCGATGTCCTGCTGCAGCCAGGAGTCCATCTGCGCGTCGCTGGGCTTGGGTTCGGCGGCCGCGTACCGCTTCAGGTAGGCGCGGTACTGCTGCACCTTCTGCCAGCCCCACCTCCCGGCGAAGTAGACGACGACGAGCAGCACGAGGCTGGCGGCGTTGTGCGCCACCGCGGCCAGGATCAGGCTGAGCCCCGCGACGCTGAGCGCGATCGCCCCGGGTGCCGCGCTGCGGTGCCGCGGCGTCCGCACGAAGTAGCGCCGGACCGCTCCCCCGCGGGCCGGGTCGAAGTCGCGGACGACCGGCGCCTGCTCGGGTTCCGCCGCCGCGACCATGCCGAGCTCGCCGGCCCGTGCCAGCAGCTGCTTGAAGGTCCGGCCCTGCGCCCGTTTCACGTGCGTGACCAGCGGTTCGAGCTGAGTGGCCTGCAACTGGCCGATACTGGCGGCCAGGTCCGCCGCCGCCGGCGGCTTGGGCTGCATGCCGATGGCCGTGTAGTAGTCGTCCTTCACCAGGGCCCACAACACGTTGGCCTGGTGGGTCACCACGACGTCGCCGTAGCCGATGGCCTGCTCGATGTGGGCCTCGACGCGGTCGATCTGCTCGGGCGAGCGGTCGCCGGGAGGACGGCCGTCCAGCATGGCCAGCGCCGCGCAGAAGTGCCCGGTGGCGAGGTCCCGCTGCGCCTCCGGCATCTTCTCGGCACCGACCTTCCGGGCGTCGCTGAGGAATTCTTCGAACTCGCTGACCGCCTTGGCGTACATGCGGCCTTTGAGGGCCATCAAGCCGTTCTGGAGGTGATCCTTGACCGACTCCATGTATATGTTCTGGTTGCCGCCTTGATTGGCGAACACCGTCCCGTCGGTGTTGTCGATGCGTTGCCGGGAATGGGGGTCGTTCGTCACGGTTTTCCTTCGGTTCGCGCGAATACCCCGTGCCGGGCGCGCACACGGGCGGCCAAGCCTAGGCCGGCGCCGGGCCCGTTTCCGTGGTTGACCGAGTACTGACAATCAATTGTCAAGTCCGCCGGAGAACCGCGGCGTCCCGGCCGGGTGCGACACTGCGTCCATGCGCGCCGACCGCCTCGTGGCCACCCTCCTGCTGATGCAGGCACGTGGCCGCGTCACGGCCGCCGAGCTGGCGACGGAGCTGGAGATCTCGGTCGCCACCGCCCGCCGCGACCTCGAAGCCCTCTCGGCGGCCGGCGTGCCGGTCTACCCCCAGCCCGGCCGCGGCGGCGGCTGGCAGCTCGTCGGCGGCGCGCGCACCGACCTCTCCGGCCTGAGTGCGCGGGAGGCGCAGGCGCTCTTCCTCCTGGCCGGCCCGGCCGCGGCCGGGGCGCCGGAGGTCAAGTCGGCCCTGCGGAAGCTGATGGGTGCGCTGCCGGGCACGTTCCGGGCGGACGCCGAGGCCGCGGCGGATGCGATCGTCGTCGACCAGGCGGGCTGGGGCGAGCGCCCGAAAGAACGGCCGCCGATGGTTTCGCTGCTGCGGGACGCCGTCATCGCCCGCCGCCGGGTCCGCCTCGCCTATGCCGGGCGCGCGAAGTCGGAGCGGCTCGTCGACCCGTGGGGCCTGGTCGACAAGGACGAGGTCTGGTACCTGGTCGCGGGCACGGCGAAGGGCCGCCGCACCTTCCGCGTCGACCGGATCCTCTCGGCCGTCGCGACCGACGAGCCCGCCGACCGCCCGTCGGACCTGGAGCTGACGACGGTGTGGCAGGAGGTCGTCGAGGAAGTGGAGAAGCGCCGGTCGCCGCTCAGCGCGGACGTGGTGCTCGACCGCCGGCACTTCCCCGTGCTGCAGAGCCGGTTCGGGCGGCACTGCGAGCTGGTCGCCGAGCTGCCCGGGGACCGCGTCCGGGCGCGGGTCGCCGCGCCGGCGCCGGTGATGATCGCGCAGGAGCTGGCGGGGTGGGGCGCGCTGGTCGAGGTGGAAGGCCCGGCGTCGGTGCGGGCCGAGCTGGCCCGGCTCGGCGCGGAACTCGTTGCCCGCTACGGAACGTGAGCACCGACCAGGCCGCCGGCCCGTGGCGCCTATGTCGGAAATGCCCGGTCCGGCTTGAGGCGCCCTCGTAACGGGCCCGTAAATCCTGCCGGCCCGCTGGTCGATCGCGTCGAACGGCCCGATCGCCACTATGCTTGGTGAACGCCGTTAATCGGTCTACAATGGACACCCGGAGGACATACTCCGAGTGTCCGTTACCCGCCGGTATCTGGCCGTTCGGAGTATCCCTGATCACCCGTTTGCTGCTACTGTGACGCCTCCGTGACCTGAACGTGCGTTCGGTGACACTTCGGTGAGGGCAGACAATGCGTGACGATGTGGTCGAGGCGAGTGCGGTCGTGGGGCACTCCCCCGATGTGGTGTGGCAGATCGTCGGATCGCCGGAGTGGTACTCGAGGTTCGTGCCGGAGATCAGCTGGTGCGAGATCCAGGAGCCGGCCGCGCGCGGGCGTGGCCCGAAGGGCGCGATCCGGATCGTCCCCGAGCGGGGACCGCTGATCGAAACGCAGATGCAGGCCGTCGTCTACCGGCCCGGCGAGCACGTCGTGTGGTGCGGGGTCCCCGACGAGGGCACCTGGGTCTCGCTGGAGCTGAGACCGCTGGCGGGCGGCCACACCGAGCTGTTCGTGCGGATGATGCTGCCGCCGGCGTACCTGGACCTGGTCTCGTCGATCAAGAAGGACGTCCGCGCGCTCGGCCGTCGTCTCGACCTGCACCTGGCCGGGGAAGCCGACCCGGAAACCGACGGCGAGACCAACAAGGCCACCAAGCTGCGCACCACGAGCATCCTGCTGCGGGCGGGCGTGCTCAGCGCCGGGCGGCCGGACAAGCTGGCGCGTCAGCTGAATTCCCTCGCGCAGTGGGGCGCCACGGTCGCGGGCGGCTACCAGGCCGCGGCGGCCCGCGTCCCGGACGAGCCCGCCCTGCACGACGAGCGCAGTTTCCGCACGTTCCGCCAGGTCCAGGAGCGCAGTGACCGGCTCGCCAACGCGCTGAGCGAGCTCGGCGTCGTCGAGCGCGACCGGATCGCGCTGATGTGCCGCAACCACGCGGCGATGATCGAGTCGTTCGTCGCCGCCAGCAAGCTCGGCGCCGACGTCATCCTGCTGAACACCGGCCTGTCCGCCGCGTCGGTCAAGGACGTCCTGGCCGAGCACCAGCCCTCCGCCGTGCTGGCCGACGACGAGTTCGCGCAGACGATCGCGAACGTGCCCGGCGACTTCGCCCGGATCAGCACCTGGCCGGACGCCGACGCCGGCTACCCGACCGTCGACGAGCTGATCCAGGCCGCGCCCGCCGACCGCCCGAAGCCGGTCGAGCGGCCGGGCCGGCTGATCGTGCTCACCTCCGGCACCACCGGGACGCCGAAGGGCGCCCGCCGTCCCACGCCGAAGGGGCTGGGCACCGCCGCGGCGATCCTCGACCGGATCCCGCTGCGCTCCGGCGACCGGCTGCTCGTGGCGGCGCCGCTGTTCCACACCTGGGGCCTCGCGGCGATGCAGATCGGCATGGCGCTGCGGGCGTCGCTCGCGCTGACCCGCAAGTTCGACGCCGAAGAGACGTTGCGGACGATCGCCGAGCAGAAGTGCGACGCGCTGTTCGCCGTGCCGATCATGCTGCAGCGGATCCTGGACCTGCCCGAGCGGGTACGCGCGCGCTACGACCTGTCGTCGCTGCGGATCGTGGCGAGCAGCGGCTCGGCGATGTCCGGGCCGTTCGTCACGCAGTTCATGGACACCTTCGGCGACGTCCTCTACAACTTCTACGGCTCGACCGAGGTGTCCTGGGCGAGCATCGCCGACCCGGCCGACCTGCGCGCGGCGCCGACGACGGCCGGCCGCTGCCCGCTCGGCACCCGGCTGGCCATCCTGGACGAGGACCGCAAGCCGGTGCCCCCGGGCGGCGAGGGCCAGATCTTCGTCGGCAACGACATGCTGTTCGAGGGCTACACGAGCGGAACCGACCCGGCCCGCGCGGCGGACATGATGGCCAGCGGCGACGTCGGCTACCTGGACGCGGCGGGCCGCCTGTTCGTCACCGGCCGGGCCGACGAGATGATCGTCTCGGGCGGCGAGAACGTGTTCCCGCGCCCGGTGGAGGAGGCGCTGGTGGCGCTGCCGGGAGTCCACGACGCGGCGGTGGTCGGCGTGGCGGACGCGGAGTGGGGCCAGCGCCTGGCGGCGTACGTCGTCCCACGCCGGGGCGCGTCGCTGCACGCGGAGGACATCCGCCAGTACATCCACCACCGCCTGGCCCGCTTCGCGGTCCCCCGCGACGTCTACTTCGTGCCGGACCTGCCCCGCAACGCGACCGGCAAGATCCTCAAGAGGCTCCTGCACGACGACACCTGGCCGGCGACCAGCGAATACTGATGCCCGAGCACACGCCGGACGGCCGGTACATCATCGTGAACGGCCGCCGCTGGCGCGCGACGGACCCCGAGATCCCCGACGACGCCCGCGACCGCCTGCAGAAGCACCTGATGGCGGCCCGGCGCGTGCAGGACCGCGCCCGCGTCCAGGCGGCGAAGGTGGCGTTGGGCGAGCGCGGTGAGCCGTGGTGGGAGCAGACGTCCGCGCAACGCCGGGCACGGTGGGAGCGCGGCTTGGCCGAGCTGGATCAGCCGACCGGCTGACGCAGCACCGTCCGCAACCTCGCGGGCTCGACCCGCCGCGGGTCGCCGAGGTACACCTCGTGGTGCAGCCCGGTCGGCCGCAACCCCTGCTCCGCAAGGTATTCGTCGTGCAGCCGCGCCAGCAACGGACCTTCGTCGTCGTACGGCCCGACGTGGAGCGCCTGCGCGCACCGCCCCTCGTGCAGCTTCTCCAACCGGACCGGCGCCTCGAGCTTCTTCTTGCGCCGCACCGTTTCCCGGGCCTCCTCGACGGCGTCCTCCCCGATCCACGCCGGCTGCGCGATCAGCATCGTCCACCGCCACGAGTCCTTGGCGCGCACGGTGAACGCGGCGTAGTCCTCCGCCCACCACAGGCCCTCCAACGGCCCCACGACGAAGTCCTCCCCACGCTGCTTCGCCGCCATCTTGATCGTGTACGCGAAGGCGTAGAGCGCTTCGACGGCCGTCCGGTAGCTCTCCGCCGTGTTCGGGTTGCCGCGGCCGTCGATGGCGAGGAACCGCTGTTCGGGGACGTCCACCAAGGCCCAGCCCGTGTTCTTGGGCGCGTAGAGCTGCTTGAGGTCCTTCTTGATGTCGTACGGCATCAGATCATTCCTTCCAGCCACCGGGCTTCCGCCTCGAGCTGCGCGATGGAGTAGTCGAAGATCGCCCGGACGAAGGGCGGGGCGTGGTCCTGGGCCGCGGCGGCGCGGCGCACCTCGGCCAGCCGCTCCCCGACCGCTTCCGCGCGCCGGGCCAGCGCCGCCGCGAGCCGTCCGGGCGGGATGGCCGGGCTGTTCGCCAGGCCGACCAGCACCGGCGGGTGCACCGGCCGCAGCTCGGCGACGGCGGCTTCGGCGGCGGCCGCGCACGCCGTCCGGCCCGCTTCGGTGACCGTGAACGTCTTCTTGGCCTTGGCGTGCGCGCGTTCGCCCGCGACCTCGGCGACCAGGCCTTTGTCGCGGAGTTTCCCCAGGACGTAGTAGATCGAGCTGAAGCCGAGCGCCGTCCAGTCGCGCATGCCGCGTTCGGAGACGACTTCGTCCAGCTCGTAGCCGTGCCTCGGCCGCTCGGCCACCAGGCCCAGCACCGTCAGCTCCGCGTCGGTCAGCACGGCCGTACTCTAGCACTAGAATACTCGGCCGCCGGAAATTGTCGGTGGGTGCTGGCATGCTTCACCCCGTACCGGAAAGCGAGGGCGAACAGTGGGGGGACAGGTGGTGACGGCGGTGCCGTGGACCGCGGAACGCGTGGCCGGGCTGGCGCCGGATCCCGCCTCGGAGAAGGCGGGCCGGGCGCTCGCCACGCCGGCGAGGTGGTCGGGCGCGGGCGCGTCCGAAGACGCCGTGTGGGGCTTCTGCCAGGGCAGCGGCAAGAAGCCGTACCAGACGTGCGTCGAGCTCGCCGAGCCCGCGTTCCGGTGCTCCTGTCCCAGCCGGAAGTTCCCGTGCAAGCACGCACTCGGCCTGCTGCTGCTCTGGGCGGCCGGGCGCGTCGACACCGCGGAACCACCCGAGTGGGTGCACACGTGGCTGGCCGAACGCGCCGACCGCGCCCGCCGGGCGGAAAAACGCGCGGAGACGGCCGGCCCGAAGGACGAGGAAGCGGCCGCCCGGCGCGCTTCCGACCGGATCGCGCGCGTCGAAGGCGGCGTCGCGGAGCTGAAGGTCTGGCTCACCGACCGGATCGGCGCGGGGTTCGCGGGCTTCGAGCGCAACGGCGGCGAAGAGCTGCGCACGGTCGCGGCCCGGATGGTCGACGCCCAGGCCTCGGGCCTCGCGGGCGGCCTGCGCCGGGCCGCGGCGATCGTCGGCCGCCGGGACTGGCCGGAGGCGCTGCTGGCCGAGCTGGCCCAGCTGTACCTGCTCGCCGATGCGGCCACCCGCCTGGAGTCGCTGCCACCCGCGTTGGCGGAGACGGTCCGCACCCGGCTCGGCTTTTCGGTGGAGACGGCCCGGGTCCTGGAAAGCGGCGAGCGCGTCGCGGACGAATGGCTGATCACCGGCGCGGCGGACGAGGAGAACGACCGCCTGCTCACCCGCCGGACGTGGTTGCGCGGCCTCGGCACGGGCCGGGACGCGCTCGTGCTGTCGTTCGCGCCGCCGGGCCGTCCCCTCGACGCGTCGCTGCCACCGGGACACCGCCTGACGGCGGAGCTGGCGTTCCACCCGGGGGCGGCGCCGATGCGTGCCTTGGTGGCGGAGCGCGGAATCCCGTTGCCGGCTCCCACCGCCGAGGGCGGTTCCATCTCGGACGCCCTGGCCGCGCACGCCCGGGCGATGGCCGCGGATCCCTGGCTGGAGCGCTGGCCGGTGCTGCTGTCGGGCGTCACCCCGGCCGAGCACGCGGGCGGCTGGTGTCTGTCCGAAAAGGACGGAACGGCGATGCCGCTGGTGCCCTATGCGTTCCCGTGGTCGTTGCTGGCCCTGTCGGCGGGCCGCCCGCTGACGGTGGCGGGCGAGTGGAGCCAAGCAGGGCTGAGGCCGTTGACCTGCTGGCACGAAGGCCGGGCGGTGCGGCTGTGAACCTCGAACCGCAACTCCGAAAGGCGGTGAAACCGTGAAGGCCTGGGAAGATCTCGTCGGCACCGCTCTCCTCGGCACGCGCCGGCGCACCCTGGACCCGTCCGCCCAGCCGGCCGCCGTCCGGGAGCTCATCGCCGAGCGCGGTGATCCCGCCGAGCAGCTGCTGGCCGCCGCGGCCGTGCTCGCCACCTACCGCCGGGCCGGGCGGCAGCCGCTGCGTGCCGTGCGGCCGCTCCCCCTGGCGCCCGACGACGAACGTCCCTTCGTTCCCCCGCTCGCCCGGGAACGGCTCGGCCGCCTCCTCGCCGCCAGCCACCCCGACCTCCTCCTCGAATGGCTCGGCATCGTCGCCGGCACCGACTACCGCGTCCCCCCGGAAACCCTGCCGCTGCTCGCCGAGGCCGCCCGCACCAAGGTGGCCCTGCGCGGGCCGCTCGCCGTCGTCGCCGGGCCCGTGGGCGCCTGGCTCGGGCAGCGGAACCCCGACTGGACCTTCCTCGCCGCGCCACCCGAGGAATCCGGCGACGTCTGGCAGTACGGCAGCCTCGCCCAGCGCCGCCGGTGGCTCGCGGCGAAGCTCGCGCAGGACCCCGACGCCGCCCGCGAAGCCCTCACCGCGTCCTGGAAGACCGAGCCCGCCGACGTCCGGGCCGACTTCCTCGGTGTGCTCGGCGGGCACGTCCGCGCCGGCGACGAAGCCTTTCTCGAAGCCGCGCTCACCGATCGGGCCGCCGCCGTCCGGGAACAGGCCGCCGACCTGCTCGGCCGGTTGCCCGGCACGCGCTACGGCGAGAGCATGGCCGAACGGCTGCGCCCGCTGGTCCGGCGCCGGAACCGGGTGCTCATCGTGGCCCTGCCCCACGGCGAACGCGGCGACGGCACCGTCCGGCTGCGCACCCTCGTCGCGTCCGCCCCGCTCTCCTTCTGGGCCGAGTTCGGCCCGCCGGCCGAGGTCGTGCGGATGACCGTCGAGGGGTGTCCGGCCGCCGTGCTGCGGGACTCCTGGGCCACCGCCGCCCTGCGGCAGCGCGACGAAGTCTGGGCGCAGGCCCTCATCGGCGCCGACCCCGGCGGGCGCACCACCCCGCCGCTGCTCGGCGTGCTGAGCCCGGCGGGCCAGGCCGCCACCGTCGGGCACCTGGTCGGCCGGCTGCCCGTGGAGTCGTTCGCGCGGCTGGTGCACGAGCTGCCCCGGCCGTGGACGAAGGAGCTGGGCACCGCGCTGCTCGACTGGATCGCCCGCCAGGACGACCACCGGCTGGTCTCGCACGCCGCCGTCGTGATCGCCCGCGCGGTTCCGCCGCAGTGCCTGCGCCACCCGCTGGCCACCACCCGCCTGACCATGGACGCCGGGCCGTGGCGCCGGGCGCTCACCGAAACGCTGAACTTCCGCCGCGAAATGTACGAGGAGCTCGCATGACCGCCCCCACCGTCCTCCGGCCGCACGCCGAACAGGACCACGCCGCCGAGCTGGCCGCGCTGGCCGCCGCCGACGACCGGGCCAAGCCGCCGAACTGGAACCTCTCACCGTGGGCCGTCGTCGAGTACCTGCTCGGCGGCACGCTGCCGGACGGCACCGTCATCACGCCGAAGTACGTCGGCCCGCGGCGGCTGATCGAGGTCGCCGTCGCCACCCTCGCCACCGACCGCGCGCTGCTGCTGCTCGGCGTGCCCGGCACGGCGAAGACGTGGGTGTCCGAACACCTCTCCGCCGCCATCAGCGGCGATTCGACGCTGCTGGTCCAGGGCACCGCGGGCACGTCCGAGGAGTCGATCCGCTACGGCTGGAACTACGCCCGGCTGATCGCCGAGGGCCCGAGCGCCGCCGCGCTCGTCGAAAGCCCCGTGCTGCGCGCGATGCGGGACGGCAAGCTCGCGCGGCTCGAGGAGCTGACGCGCCTCCCCGCCGACGTCCAGGACTCGCTGATCACCATCCTCTCCGAGAAGACCCTCCCGATCCCGGAGCTCGGCACCGAGGTGCAGGCCCGGCCCGGCTTCAACCTGATCGCGACGGCGAACAACCGCGACAAGGGCGTCAACGAGCTGTCGAGCGCGCTGCGGCGGCGGTTCAACACGGTCGTCCTGCCGCTGCCGGACAGCGCCGAGGCCGAGGTCGAGATCGTCAGCCGGCGGGTCGCCGAGCTCGGCACCTCGCTGCAGCTGCCCGCCGAAGCCGCCGAACTGGCCGAGATCCACCGCGTCGTCACGATCTTCCGCGAGCTGCGCTCGGGCCGCACCGAGGACGGCCGCACGGCGGTGAAGTCGCCGTCCGGCACGCTGTCGACCGCGGAGGCGATCAGCGTGCTCACCGGCGGGCTCGCCCTGGCGGCCCACTTCGGCGACGGAGTGCTGCGCCCGCACGACATCGCGGCGGGCATCCACGGCGCGGTGGTCAAGGACCCGGTGGCCGACCGTGCGATCTGGATCGAATACCTGGAGACCGTGGTCCGCGAACGCGACGGCTGGGCCGACTTCTACCGGGCCGGTCAGGAGATCTCTTGACGGCCACCCACCTGCTCGGCATCCGCCACCACGGCCCGGGATCCGCACGGGCCGTGGCGACGCGGCTCGCCGAACTCGAACCGGACGTCGTCCTCATCGAGGGGCCGCCCGAGGCCGACGTCCTGGTCGAGCTCACCGAAGACCCGGCCATGGCGCCGCCGGTCGCGCTCCTCGCCTACGCGACCGACGACGTCTCGCGCGCCGCGTTCTGGCCGTTCGCCGTCTTCAGCCCGGAGTGGCAGGCGCTGGCCTACGCTCGTGAGGCGGGGATCCCGGTCCGCTTCTGCGACCTCCCGGCCGCCAACACCTTCGCGGCACCGCCGGACGAGCACACCGGCCCGCCGGTGGACCCCCTGGCCCTGCTGGCCTCGGCCGGCGGGTACGACGACCCGGAACGCTGGTGGGACGACGTCGTCGAATCGCGGCGGGACGCCGAAAGCCCGTTCGAGGTGATCGCCGAGGCGATGAGCGCGGTGCGGGAAGGCGAAAAACCTCCGCAGGGCAACGAAGCCCGCCGCGAGGCGTACATGCGCTCGGTGCTGCGCCGCACCCGCAAGGACGGCTTCGAGAACATCGCCGTCGTCTGCGGGGCCTGGCACGTGCCCGCGCTGGCGGACCCGCTGCCGCCGGCGTCGCACGACCAGGCCGTCCTCAAAGGACTCCCGAAGCGGAAGGTCGCGTGCACCTGGGTGCCGTGGACGCACGGCCGTCTCGCCACGGCCAGCGGCTACGGTGCCGGCGTCCGGTCGCCGGGCTGGTACCACCACCTCTTCACCACGGCCGGCGACGTCACCGCGCGCTGGCTGGCCGGGGTGGCCGCGGTGCTGCGGGAGGAGGACCTGCCCGTCTCGACCGCGCACGTCATCGAGGCGGTCCGCCTCGCCGAGGCCCTCGCGACGCTGCGGGGCCGGTCGTCGGCCGGGCTCGCCGAGGTCACCGAAGCCACCCGGTCCGTGCTGTGCGGCGGCGACGAGGTGCAGGTCGAGCTCGTCACGCGGCGGCTGGTGGTCGGCGAACGGCTCGGCGAGGTGCCGGACAGCGTTCCGCAGCCGCCGCTGGCCGCGGACCTGACCGCGACCGCGAAACGCCTGCGGCTCAAGAAAGACCCGATCGTCAAGGAGCTCGACCTCGACCTGCGGACGCCGGGCGGGCTCGACCGCTCGAAGCTGCTGCACCGGCTGCGGATCCTCGGCATCGAGTGGGGCAGCCGGGAAGCGTCGGCGCGGCGGAACAAGGGCACCTTCCGCGAGACGTGGGCGCTGTGCTGGGAGCCGTCGTTCGAGGTCGACCTGGTCGCGGCCGCGGTGTACGGCACCACCGTGCCGTCGGCGGCCACCGCCGCGGTCCGCGGCAGCGTCGAGGGCACGCCGCCACTGGACGAGGTCACCACGGCCGTCGAGAACTGCCTGCTCGCGGACCTGCCGGAGGCGCTGCCCGAAGCGCTCGCGGCGCTCGACGCCCGGGCGGCGGCGGACGCGGACGTGGCCCGGCTGATGTCGGCCCTGCCCGCGCTGGCCCGGGCGACCCGGTACGGCAACGTCCGCGGCACCGACACCGGCGCGCTGCGGGCGGTCGCCGACCGGATGCTGGACCGGATCTGCGCCGGCCTGCCGCCCGCCGCCCACGGCATCGACGACGACGCCGCGGCCCGGCTGGCCAAGCTGGTCGACGGCGTGCACGACGCGACCTCCCTGCTGGGCGACGACCCGAAGGAGCGCTGGCTGGCGGCGCTGGCCCGGCTGGCGGAACGGCCGTCGCTGCCCCCGCTGCTGGCCGGGCGGCTCACCCGGATCCTGCACGACGCCGGGCTGTTCGACGCGCTCGACATCGAACTGCGGCTGGGCCGCGCACTCACGCCGGGCGTCACGCCGTCGGCGGGCGCGGCCTACGTCGAGGGTTTCTTCGACGGCGGCGCGTTGCTGCTGGTGCACGACGAAGGCCTGCTGCGGGTCATCGACGCGTGGCTGGCGGCGATCGCCGACGACGTCTTCACCGAGGTGCTTCCGTTGCTGCGCCGCACTTTCGGCGCTTTCAGCGGGCCGGAGAAGCGGGCGATCGGGCAGCGGGCCGCCGGGCTGACCGGCGCCGCGCGTGGTGCGCCGCCGGCCGACGAACTGGACGAGGACCGGGCGGAGCAGGTGCTGCCGGTCCTGGCGACGCTCTTGGGGGTGGGGGCATGACCGCGGACACCGATCGGGTGCGGCGCTGGCGGCTCGTCCTGGGCGGCGACGGCGCCGGGCCGGGTTCCGGGCTGGAGGACGCCCAGCTGTCCGAAGAGGACAGTGGGGTGGACGCGGTGCTGGCCGCTCTCTACGACAAGCCCGACGAGGAGGCCACGGGCGGGCCGCGCAGCGCGAACCTGGGCGCGTCGGCGCCGCGGGTCGCACGCTGGCTGGGCGACATCCGGCGCTACTTCCCGAGCACGGTCGTGCAGGTGATGCAGCGCGACGCGGTCGACCGGCTCGGGCTCACTCGGATGCTGCTGGAGAAGGAGCTGCTGTCGGCGGTCGAACCGGACGTCCACCTGGTCGGCACGCTGCTGTCGCTGAACGGCGTGCTGCCGGAGGAGACCAAGGAGACCGCGCGCGAGGTGGTCCGCAAGGTCGTCACCGAGCTGGAGGAGCGGCTCGCCGAACGCACCCGCGCGGCGATCCGGGGCGCGCTGGACAAGGCGTCGCGCACGCACCGGCCGCGCCCCGGCGACGTCGACTGGGCGCGCACGATCCACGCGAACCTCAAGCACTACTCCCCCGACCTGCGCACGATCGTCCCGGAGAAGCTGATCGGCTTCGGACGGCGGCAGCAGGCGGTGCAGCGGGACGTGATCCTCGCCGTCGACCAGTCGGGTTCGATGGCGGAGTCGGTGGTGTACTCGGGGCTGTTCGGCGCGGTGCTGGCGTCGATGCGGGCGTTGAAGACGTCGTTCGTCGCGTTCGACACGGAGGTCGCGGACCTCACCGAGCACCTCGCCGACCCGGTGGACGTCCTGTTCGGCACCCAGCTGGGCGGCGGCACGGACATCAACCGGGCGATCGCGTACTGCCAGGGCCTGGTCGAGCGCCCGGAGCGGACGCTGCTGGTCCTGATCAGCGACCTCTACGAAGGCGGCGACGAGGAGGAACTGCTGCACCGCATCGCCGAGCTGGCCGGCGCGGGCGTCCAGGTGGTGACGCTGCTGGCCCTGTCGGACTCGGGCGCGCCATCGTACGACCACGAGAACGCGGCGGCCCTCGCCGAGTTGGGCATCCCGGCTTTCGCGTGCACCCCGGACCAGTTCCCGGACCTGATGGCGGCCGCCATCCGCGGCGACGACCTGCAGAGCTGGGTAGCCCGCGAGAGCAGCTGAGTTGCGGAATGAAACCGACCCCGCGGCGGTTGAACCGGGTGCGGGACGGCAGTGCCCGCAGAAAGGACGGCTCGCCATGAAGGTCCGCAGCTCGATCCGTTCGCTCGCCCGCCAGCCGGGCGCCCAGGTCATCCGCCGGGGCACGAAGGTCCTGGTGATCAACAAGGCCAACCCCCGCTCCAAGGCCCGCCAAGGCTGACCCCCTCCCACCAAGGCCCCGGAACCCCAGTTCCGGGGCCTCTCCCATCCCGTATCCCCCTCCATCACACGTGATCGAGAAGACGACACGCGTGATGGAGGAGACGACACGCGTGATTGGGGAGACGACACGCGTGATTGGGGAGACGACACGCGGCGGCGTGCGAGCCTCGGCGTGTCGACCCTCCAATCACGAGTGTCGACCCCCCAATCACGGGTGATGCCCCTCCAATCACGGGTGATGCCTTCCTGATCACGGGCAGTGCCCCTTGCGTACCTCTCCGGGGACGTTGCCGGCCGATCAGGCTGGGCCCGCGAGACCGATGAGGTTGCCCTCCGGGTCGGTGAAGTGGGCGACCACCAGGTCCCGGCCCGGCGCTCGGTCCGGGCCCATCCGGCGGGTGCCGCCGAGGCGTTCGGCCTCGGCCAGCGCCGCCGCGACGTCCGGGACGCCCACGTAGAACACCACGTGACTCTCGTAGCCCGCGCCGCCGCCGATGCCGCCCGGGATGCCGTCCGTCTCGACGAACCCGTAGCCGCCCGGCTCCGACACCTGGTCCGATACCGGACCGGACGTGTCGAACCGCCAGCCGAACAGCTCGCCGTAGTACCCGCGCAGCCGCGCCGGATCGGCGCCGATGATCTCGAAGTGCACGACCGGTCGGCTCATGACCGTTCCTTCCGTCGACGTTCGGACGCGTCCCACCGTACGCCCCGGCAGTTGTTAAAAACAACCACGGAGTTGTACATTCAGACCATGCCGACGAGCCGAAGCTACGGGGACGCCTGCACGATCGCCCGCGCGCTGGACGTCGTCGGGGAACGGTGGGCCCTGCTCGTGGTGCGCGAACTGCTGCTCGGGCCGCAGCGGTTCTCCGACGTCCGCCGCGCCCTGCCGGGTGCCAGCTCGAACCTGGTCACCGACCGGCTCCGCGAGCTCGAGGGCCGTGGCGTCGTCGCACGCCGGACGCTGCCGCCGCCGGCCGCGTCGACGGTCTACGAGCTCACCGCGTGGGGCCGCGAACTGGAGCCGGTCGTGCTGGCGCTGGGCGCATGGGGTGCGCGAATCCCACGCCCTCGGCCCGCGTCGCTCAGCGTCACGTCGGTGCTGCTGTTCCTCCGTGGGTCCGCCCGCCCGCGCGGCACGGCGTGTTACCGCGTGGAACTCGACTCCCGCGTGTGGACGATCCGCACCGAGCCGGATCGCCTGACGGTCGAGCCCGGCGAACCCGCCGCCCCGGACGCCACGATCCGGACCGATCCGCCGACGCTGAACGCCCTGCTCGAACAGCCCACGCACCTCGACGAGGCCATCGAGAGCGGCCTGATCACGATCGAGGGCGACCGGAACGCCGTCCGCCGGCTGCTGCGCGAACACGACGGCTGAGCCGGGCGAACGACCTCATCCGGTCGCGGCGGCCCGGTCCTGCGCGCGGCCGAACCGCAGCACCCCGTCGTTCACGCGGGCCAACCGCATGTCGGCCAGGTCCAGCAGGTAGTTCTGCCGCATCATCCAGGGCCGTCGCGCGCCTTGCTTCGGCAGCCCGGAGGCGGCCCGCTTGATGTACCCCGACTGCAGGTCCACGATCGGCCGCGGCCGGCCCGCGCCCGCCGCCGACGCCGCGTCCGGCACGCAGAACGCGTGCCCGTGCCGGTCCAGGTACGCCAGCAGGCGGCACACGTACTGCGACGCCAGGTCCGCCCGCAGCGTCCACGAGCTGTTCGTGTAGCCCACGCACCACGCCAGGTTCGGCACCCCGCCGAACATCGTGCCCTTGTACGCCCGCTGCTCCCCCGGCTCGATCGCCCGCCCGTCGACCGTCAGCGCGATCCCGCCGAAGGCCACCAGCCGCAGGCCCGTCGCCGTCACGATGACGTCCGCCGGCAACGAGCGGCCCGATTCCAGGGCCACGCCGGACGACGTGAACCGCGCGATCCGGTCCGTCACGATGTCCGCCCGGCCCGACCGCAACGCCCGGAACAGGTCGGCGTCCGGCACCAGGCACAGCCGCTGGTCCCACGGGTCGTACGACGGCACGAAGTGCGGGTCCACCGGGATCGACGCCGGCAGCTGCGCCGCCACCCGCTTGCGCAGCGCCGCCGACGCCCGGCCCGGCAGCCGCCGCATCAGCTGGAAGAACAGCGTGCCCATGACCACGTTCTTGCCGCGGACCACCCGGTGCGCGAGCTTCTCCGGCAGACGCGCCCGGATCCGGTCGGCCAGCGCGTCGTGCCCGGGCCGCGCCACGATGTACGACGGCGACCGCTGCAGCATCGTCACGTGCGAAGCACGCGACGCCAACGCCGGCACCAGCGTCACCGCCGTCGCGCCGCTGCCGATCACCACGATCCGCTTGCCGGTGTAGTCCAGCGAATCCGGCCAGTGCTGCGGGTGGACGATCTCGCCGGCGAACTCCGCGCGGCCCGGGAAGTCGACGACGTGCCCGGACTCGTACGAGTAGTAACCGCTGCACAGGTACAGGAACCGGCAGGTGAGCGTGACGCCGTGCGCGGTCGAGACCGTCCACCGCGCGTCCGGCGACGACCACGACGCTTCCGTCACCCGGTGTCCGAAGCGGATGTGCTCGGTGACACCGAACGAGGAGGCTGTCGAACGGATGTAGCTCAGGATCGACGGCCCGTCGGCGATCGCTTTCGGGTCCTTCCACGGCCGGAACGGATAGCCGAGGGTGAACATGTCGGAATCGGATCGGATGCCGGGGTACCGGAAGAGGTCCCAGGTTCCGCCGATCGTGTCACGCGCTTCCAGCAGCGCGTACGTCTTGCCCGGCAACCGTTCCTGCAGCCGGCAGGCCGCGCCGACGCCGGACAGGCCGGCGCCCACGATCAGGACGTCCACGTGCTCGGCGGTGCTCATGCCCGGCAGCCTAACCGAGGTGGGGACCCCGCCGGACCGGGTCGGGGCACCGGCCCGGCGGGGAGGTCCGCTCAGACCAGGACGACCTTCGTCGCGCCGAACGTGCCCTTCAGCGGCACCGCCACGGCCCGGCCGCGCACGGTCACCGTAACGCTGTCCTGCAGCTGCGTCGGATCCGACACGGCCACCTGGGTCCGGGACCCGCACCGCCCGATCGCCACCGACGCGGGGCCCGACACACTGACGTCGCCGACCGAGCCCGCCGCGAAGAAGTTCGCCAGCACGGTGCCGCCGGTCACGCGGATCGACTGCACCACCGGGGTGTTCGCCAGTACGCGCCACGACCAGGACGCCGTCAGCGTGTCGATCACCGACGCACCCGGCAGCACCGCGTACGCGTACTTCGCGTCCGTCGGCTTGATGCCGTGTTCGAGGACCAGCTTCTGGTACCGGCGCGTGTTCGGCGTCGTCGTGCCCTTCGTGTTGGCGCCGGTGTCGATGTCGCGCCAGGCGCCCGTCCGGTCTTCGCGCAGCGCCGTCACCGACGCGTCGTCCAGGAGCAGGTACCCGCCGACGTTCTCCAGGTGCGCCCAGCGCGGCTTGCGCAGTGCAGCAGCTTTCCCGAGGTCGGTGGCCACCCGCCGGCCGTCGGCCAGGAGGGTTCCGCGGCCGCCCTCGCCGAGGTTGCGGTTCTCGATCGTCGTGCGGACCGCGTAACCGGACGTGCCGGTGATGCCGGCGCCGAGGCAGACGATCCCGTCCGGGGTGAAGAACCACGACTTCTTCGCGACCAGCGAGCCGTCCCAGTTCTTGAAGTCGAATGCGTAGGCGCCGTGCCGCGCGTCCCAGCGGACGCCGCCGGTGTGCGCGTTCGGCCCCACCGGCACGCCGCCGAACTTGGGGTCGACCGGGCCGTCGTGCTCGGTCGTGCCGGGCAGCAGCAGCGGGTCGACCGTCGGCCAGTAGGCGTCGGTGTAGTGGCCTTTGGCGTTGGGCAGGAAGGTGTAGAGCACGCCGTCGCCGACGTGGTACCCCTTGAGGTTCTGGCCGTTGATGGCTTCGTAGCGTGAAATCCGCGTCGAGCTGACGCCCAGCGAGGCCGACCAGCCATCGGTGATGTGGACGAGCCGGTCCTGCTGGCCGAAGACGCGGTGCGTCGCCTCGACCCGCGCCGGGCGGACCCCTGACGCCAGCATGTCCTGCGCGAACTCGATGCCCGGCGTCGCCACCAGGTCCGGGCCGGGCGCGAACCGCTCCGGGTCCGGGATCCTCAGGAACGGCGCGAACGTGCCCTCCTTGAGCCACTTCGCGGCCAGGGCGTTGAGGTCGGTCTTGGTCTTGCCCGACGCGGTCCGGGCCAGCACCAGCGTCGCGACGGTGAGCTGGTGCCCGATGTCGTGGCCGGTTTCTCCCTGCCGCGACAGCATCCGCCCGCGCACCGGCTCCATCAGCGCGCCCGCGTAGACGAAGGGCGCGAAGCTGTCCGCGACCAGCGCGTAGATCTTGTCCTTGAGCGGCTGCGGGAGGGCGTACTCGGTGCCTTGCGTGACGTGGATGGCGCCGGCGAGCGCGGTCAGCAGCACGATGCCGTAGTGGCCGGGGTACGGGATGGTGTCGTGCTGGATGAACGAGCCGTCGACGTGGAAGCCGTCGCCGGCCGCGCGATCCAGCTTCGCGACGACGCTCGCCGCGCCCCCGCCCGCGACGTCGGTGAGGGCGTCGATGCCGGTCTTGATCCACGCCGTGTCGCCGAGCATGGCGCCCGAGACGATCGAGATGAGCGCTTTGTCCGCGCGGTTGGCGCCGGTTTCGACCACTGACGCGTTGTTCGCGCGCAGGTTCGGGTTGCCGACGAACCGCTTGACCGGCTTGAGGTAGCGCGCGAGCTGCTCGGCGGTGAGCTGGTCGGCGACCACCGACAGCGTGTGCAGCAGGTAGTAGGGGATGCCGATTTCGTAGGTGTACCAGTTGCCGATTTCGCCGACGTTCTCGTTGTACTGGCTGGCGTAGATGAGTTCCAGCGCGGCCTTGATGCGGTCGAGCACCACCGGGTCACCGGACAGCGATCCGCCCGGCGTGCCCCAGTCGACGGCGATCGCCCGCAGCCGCGCGTACATCGACGTCGTGTAGTCGCTGCCGGGGCCGAGCGGCAGATCGGTCCACAGTGGAGCGCCACCGCCGGCGACGGACAGGCTGGCGTTGTAGGCCTTGGCGACGCGCCCGAGGTTGGCGAGGGCTTCGGCGCGTTCGGGCGACGGCCGATTGATACCGGTCTGCAACTGGCGGTACGCGGCGACGATCGGCGCGGTCGCGGCGGGCACCGGACTGGCGGTTTTCGTGGTGGTCGCCGCGGACGCGGCGAAGGCGGGACGGGTCAGGAGAACGGTGGAGGCGGCCGCCAGGGCACCACCGCGCAGGGCATTTCTCCGGTTCACGGGCATGGCAATGCCTCCCAGGAAGACATCCTCGGCTTACGGGGAACGGGGATTCAGTTGTGCGGCGGCGGATTTTGTTCTTCGAAGGTCACCTTCGGGGTGGGCCCGAAGGTGACCTCCACGGCGCTCGGCCCCGGAAACTGTCGGTGCCGAACGGTAAACTGGAACCGGGGGGCGCCCCCGGGCGGGTCGGTGGCGCCGAATCAGCCGGGCCGGGTCGGTGGCGCCGAGTGGCCGGCGCCGGATCACCGGAAACTGTCGGTGCCGAGCGATAGAGTGGAACCGGGGGGCGCCCCCGCGGGTCCGTGGGATGAGTGGTGCCGGTGGTGCCTGTGGTGCCGGCGGGTCAGCGGGAGCCGTCGGTGCGGCGGGGCAGCTGCCAGGGGTTGGCCTCCTGCAAGGGTTCCGGCAACAGCGCGTCCGGGAAGCCCTGCCAGGCGATCGGGCGCAGGAACCGCTCGATCGCCGCGGTGCCGACCGACGTCGTCGTCGGGGCCGTGGTTGCCGGGTACGGGCCGCCGTGCTGCTGGGCCCAGCTCACCGTCACCCCGGTGGGCCAGTCGTTCCACAGCAGCCGGCCGGCGATGCGGGCCAGCGCCGGCAGCACCGGCCGGATCCAGTCCACATCGGACTCCTCGCCGTGGATCGTGGCGGTGAGCCCCGGTTCGATCACCTCCAGCAGGCGCAGCAGCTCCGCCTGGTCGGCGTACGTCACGATCAGCGACGCCGGCCCGAAGCACTCCTCGCGCACGGTGTCACCACCCTCGAGGAACTGCTTGCCCGTGGTCGCCAGAAGGGTGGGGGTGAACGGAGCATCCCCCGAAGACACGACCTCGACGCCCGGGACCTCGCGCAGCTCGGACAACCGGGAAGAGAATCCGTCAGCGATCCGGTCGTTGAGCATCGGCTGCGCCGGCGCCCCGGAAAGAGCCGCCCGCAGTGCGTCGGTCAGGCCGTGGTCCGATGGCAGGAACAGCAGGCCCGGCTTGGTGCAGAACTGCCCGGCGCCGAGGGTGAACGACCCGGCGTAGCCCTTGGCCACGGCTTCCCCGCGCGCCGCGATCGCGGCCTCGGTCACCACGACCGGGTTGACGCTGCCCAGCTCGCCGTAGAACGGAATCGGCCGCGGTCGAGCCGCAGCGATGTCGAACAGCGCGCGCCCGCCGGGGATCGAGCCGGTGAAGGACGCCGCCGCGATCCGGGGGTCCTTCAGGGCCGTCACCCCCTCCTCCTGGCCGAAGATCACGTTGAACAGCGCGGCCGGTGCGCCCGCCTTGATCAGGGCCTCGCGCACGATCGAGCCGGTCCGCGCGGACAGCTCCGGGTGCCCCGGGTGGGCCTTGAGGACCACCGGGCAGCCCGCGGCCAGCGCGGACGCCGTGTCCCCGCCCGCGACGCTGAACGCGAACGGGAAGTTGCTGGCCGCGAACACCAGCACCGGCCCGATCGCGGTCTTGACGCGGCGGATGTCGGGACGCGGGCCCATCGGCCACTCCGGGTCGGCGTGGTCGACGGTGGCGCCGAGGTACTCGCCGTCGGCGAGTACCTCCGCGAACAGGCGCAGCTGGAACGTCGTGCGCTTCAGCTCGCCGGCCAGCCGCGGCGTCTCCGGCAGGTGCGTCTCGGCGTGCGCCAGCGGGACCAGTTCGCCCGCGGCGGCGTCGAGGGCGTCGGCGACGGCGGTCAGCCAGCCTGCGCGTTCGGCCGGGGTCGCTTCGGCGGCGGGACGGGCCGCGGAGGCGGCTCGCGCCAGCATCTTCTCGAGCGTGGCGGCGTCAGTGGCCTGGCTCATGGGTGGAACAGCTCCTCAGTTCTCATGGGCGGCGGCGGTGGCCGTTTCCAGGTCGGGCCAGCGACCCGGACCGGCCAGGCCGAGGTGGTACAGGTGCAGCTCGGCGGCACCCGCCTTGGCCAGCTCGCCGACGTACCCGGCGATGTCCGGCACCGGCGCGGCGGCGACCGCCGTGATGTAGCTGGCGATCGCCACCCGCTCGGGCAGGGCGTCCCGGGCCGCCGCGACGGCCTCGGCACCCGTGGCGGGGGCCCACCCGAACAATACGACCGCGTCGACGTCGTCGGGCGCCGACGGCGTCAGCCCGGGCAGCGCGCCGGTGACCCACGGGTCCAGCGCGCCGTGCAGCACGATCCGGGTGCCCGGTGGCAGCGTGGCCAAAACCGCGGCCCGCAGGGCATCGGTGGCTTCCTGCCGGACCCGCAACAGCATCGACGTCAGCGACGGCGGCAAGCCATCGGCCGTCACGCCGAGGTCGCCGGTCGCGACCAGCCGCCGGACCTCCTCGACGAGCTGCGCCCGGACGGTGTCCGCGTCGACGTCCCACGCGGCGGCGCAGGCGTCGCAGCAGCAGATCGACAGCAGCCGCGCCACCGCGGGCGCCCAGACACCGTCGGTCTTCTCGTGCTGGTGCTGGTGGATCGCCCCCAGCGGCCCGCAGGCCTCCAGGATCACCGACGACAGCTCGAGCCCGGCGACGGAATTCGCGACCACGGCGGCGGCGTACTCGCACACCGCCGCCTGCGAAGGGCACAGCGCCCACGGGTAGGCCTCGCCGAAGCAGTTGCGCACCACGACGTCCGGGTGCTCGTAGCCCAGTTGCGAGTTGTGGGTCAGGACGATCCAGGCCGAGGCCGGGATCCCGGCCTCGGTGAGCAGCCGGACGGCGTCCCCGCCGGAATCCGGCGACGACACCCAGTCCGGAGTGGACGGACGCAGGGCGCCCCACCCGTCGGCCACCGGCCGGTAGAACGCCGCGTGCCGCGCCACCACGGCCGTTCGCGACGGCGACCACGGCGTCGCCGCGCGGGCGCTGTGGTACGACAGCGCCACGGCCACCTCGTCGACGCCGAGCGCCTGGACCCGCGAAACGAAGCCGTCTTCCAGCACGTCCCAGGGGTAGGCGTATCCCGTCACCTTCACCGGCTCACCACCTCGCCGTGTTCGCTTCGAACCCGGGCACGTACTTGCGCATGTAGGTCCCGTCGTCGCGCTTCGTCAGTCCACATCGGACGTAGTTCTCGTGCAGCCGCGCCAGCGCGTCCTCGTCGAGCGTGATCCCCAGGCCCGGGGTGGTCGGCACCGCGACGGCGCCGTCGCGGAACTCCAGCACGCCCGGCTCGATGACGTCCTCGACCTTCCACGGCCAGTGCGTGTCGCAGGCGTAGGTCAGGTGCGGCGTCGCCGCGGCGACCTGCACCATGGCGGCCAGGCTGATCCCGAGGTGGCTGTTGGAGTGCATGGACAGGCCGACGCCGAAGCTCTCGCACGTCACCGACAACGACTGCGTGGCGCGCAGCCCGCCCCAGAAGTGGTGGTCCGACAGCAGGACGCCGATCGCCCGCGCGCGGAAGCCCGGCTCGACGTCGCCGAAGTTGACCACGCACATGTTGGTCGCCAGCGGCATGGACGCTTCGGCGGCCACCTGCGCCATGCCGTCGATGCCCGGTGTGGGGTCTTCGAGGTACTCCAGGACGCCGTCGAGCTCATGCGCCACGCGAATGCCCGTTTCGACCGTCCAGGCGCCGTTCGGGTCGATCCGCAGCGGGCTCCCGGGGAACGCCTCGGCCAGCGCGCGGATGCCGTCGACTTCCTGCTCGGGCTCGTACACCCCGCCCTTGAGCTTGATCGAGCGGAAGCCGTACTCGTCGAACATCCGCTTCGCCGACTCGACCAGCGCCTCCGGCGTGGTGATCTCGCCCCAGGAGTCCTCGCGGCCGTCGATGTGCTTGCCGTACTTGTAGAAGAGGTAGGCGGAGAACTCGACGGCGTCGCGCGCCTTGCCGCCGAGCAGGTCGGTCACCGGGCGGCCCAGGTAGTGCCCCTGCGCGTCCAGGCAGGCGACCTCGAACAGCGAGTACACGCTCGCGATGGTCTTGCGGATGGAAAAGCCGCCGATCAGGCCGTGCGCGTCGGTCAGCACCGTGTCCGACAGCGCTTCGGCGACCAGCCGCTGCAGGCCGGGCAGGTCGAACACGTCGTGGCCGCGCAGCCGCGGCAGCACCTTGCGCACCTCGCCGAGGAAGGCGTCGTCACCGTAGGACTCGCCGAGCCCGACGATCCCGTCTTCGCACTTGACCTGGACGACGCTGCGCAGCGCGAACGGCTCGTGCACCCCCATCACGTTCAACAGCGGTGGGTCCGCGAAGGCGACCGGGGTCAGCACCACGTCGAGGATCTGCATCAGCCGAGCCCCTTCAGCGTCACGAAGCCGTCCTCCACGACCTTCTCCAGCCGGTGGATCTGTTCCGGCGTCGGCTCGACCAGCGGCGGCCGGACCGGGCCGACCTTGTCGCCGCGCAACCGGGCGGCGGCCTTCACGAGCGAGACGGCGAAACCGGGCGTCTCGTCCCGCAACGCCACCAGCGGCAGGTAGAACCCGGTGAGCAGGGCGTCCATCACGCGCGTGTCGCCTTCGCCGAGCGCGCGGTGGAAGCGGTGCGCGATCTCCGGCGCGAAGCAGTGCACGGCCGAGGAGTAGCGGGCGACGCCGATCGCGGCGTACGCCTTGGCCGAGACCTCCGCGGTCGGCAACCCGTTGAAGAACAGGAAGTTCCGCGCCCGCTCGGTGTCCAGCGACCGGATCGTGGTGACGATCCGGGTCATGCACTCGACGTCGCCGTAGCCGTCCTTCAGGCCCACGACCGACGGGATGTCCAGCAGCGAAGCCGCGGCCGCCGGAGTGAACACGCCGGTGCCGCGGTGGTAGACGATGACCGGCACGGACGAGTCGCCGACGGCGTAGGAGACGAAGTCGACCAGGCCCGCCGACGGACCGGTGACCAGGTACGGCGGCAGCAGCAGGACGCCGTCCGCGCCGCCCTCCTGGGCGGCCGCGATGCCGGCCCGCGCCGACGCCGCGCCGCCCCCAGCGCCCACCCAGACCGGGACGCGGCCGCCGGCCGCCTCCCGGGCCCGGGTGAGCACCGAGGTGACCTCGGCGGGCGAGAGCGAGCTGAACTCGCCGGTGCCGCACGCGACGAACAGCGCACCGGCGCCCGCCGCGATGTGGCTCTCCACGTTCTCCGCGAGCGCGTCGAGGTTGACCTCGAGGTCCTCGGTGAACGGGGTGAGGGGGAACGCCAGCAGGCCGTCCAGCTCGATCTCGTTCTGTGCCATCAGTTTTCTGCTCTCTCGTCCTTTGTCGGTTCGGCCGGGTGTGGCCTGCGTCAGGCGGGCACGGTCGTGCCTTCCTGCTTGCGGTCGACGTCGTCGTCGGCGGTGTTCACGGTGTCGACGATCTCATCGGCGGCCGCGCTCCGCTCGGGTGCGAGCAGTCCGAGGCCGACGTAGAGCGCGAGCGAAACCAGGATCGGGGTGGCGACGAGCACGGTCTGGTTCGCCTTGAAGACGTAGTACACCAGCGCGTAGTCGATCAGGCCGCCCGCCCAGGAGACCAGCGCCGCGCGCGGGCCGCACTTGCGGAACCACGGCAGCATGCCCAGCAGCAGCGGGATCGAGATCGGGCCCATCAGCGCGGCGACCCAGTTGACGACGATCTGCAGCACGCCGCCGAGGTTCTGCGCCTGGGTGGCGACCAGCATCGTGAGGGCGACGAAGATCACCGTGGTGATCCGGGCCGCCTTGAGGCCCTGGGCGTCGGTCCACTGCCGGGTGCGGCGGAACATCGCCGGGATCATGTCGCGGGTGATCACCGCGGAGATCGCGTTGGCGTCGGAGGAGACCATCGCCATGGTGTGCGAGAAGATGCCGGCCAGCACCAGGCCGATCAGGCCCGGCGGCAGGAACGTCGTGGTCATGATCGCGTAGGACTGCGTCGGGTCCTTGACACCGGGGATGAGCAGCGGGGCCGCGAACATCGGGAACATCAGCACCAGCGGCCACAACAGGTACAGCGCGGACGAAAGCCGCGCACCCCGCTTGGCCTCGTGGGTGTTCGGCGCGGCCATGTACCGCTGCGCCAGGTTCCACATGCCTCCGTTGTACTCCAGCGTCTTCACCAGCACGTAGACGAGCAGGAAGATGGTGGTGTACTTGGACGTCACCGGGTCGACGTGCCCTTCGGGCAGCTTGTCCCACATCGTCCAGAGCGCGGAGATCCCACCCAGCTTGCCGAGGACGACGACGATCATCACGATGGCGGCGATGGCCTGGATGACGAACTGGCCGAAGTCGGTGAGCGCGTCGGCCCACAGGCCGCCGATGGTGCAGTACACCAGGGTGACCGCGCCGGTGATGAGGATGCCGAGGTTGTAGTCCAGCCCGGCGAAGACGTGCAGCAGGGTCGCGACGGCGAACCACTTGGCCGCGATGTCGAAGATCTTCAGCAGGCTGCCGCTCCAGGCGAGCGCCTGCTGCGTCGGCACGTTGTACCGCTTGGCCAGGTACTCCAGCGGTGAGGCGACGCCGAGCTTCGAGCGCAACCGGTTCCAGCGGGCGGCGAACAGCCAGCTGCCGATGCCCACGCCGATGCCGATGCTGGCGAAGCCCCAGAAGTACACGGTGACGCCGGTGGTGTACGCGACGCCCGCGTACGCGACGAAGAGCACGGCGCTGTAGCCGGACATGTGGTGCGAGATGCCGGCCAGCCACCACGGCATCTTGCCACCGGCGGTGAAGAAGTCCTTGACGTCGCTGACTCTCTTGTGCGACCACCAGCCGATCACGATCATCAGCGCGAAGTACGCGCAGACCATCGCCCAGTCGAGTGCGTGCACCGCAGGCCCCTTTCCGCGTCCACGACGATGTGGTGCCACTGTTCACATCTATGAACGGAGTCTGTTATAGTGATTATGTTCATCCATAAGAACGTTGTTCGGGACGCTAATATGGCCGGAGTCACAAGTCAACGGCCGGACGGAGGAGCACAAATGCCGCAGAAGGTGGACAACGCGGCCGAGAGCGCCCCGGCCGAATCGTCGGGGGTGAAGTCCGCGCGCCGGGCCGTCGACCTCATCGAGACGTTCGCGGCGAACGACGTCTGGCTGTCCCTGTCGGACCTGCACGCGCGCACCGGCTTCCCGCGCTCGTCGCTGCACGGCCTGCTGCGGACGTTGCTGGAGGCCGGCTGGCTGGAGGCGGACACCAACACCGCCCGCTACCGCCTCGGCGTCCGCGCGCTGATCTGCGGCACGGCGTACCTGGACCGCGACGCCGTCGTCCCGTTCGCCACCGAAGCCCTCGAACGCATCCGGGAGAAGACCGGCTTCACCGCGCACTTCGCCCGCCGCAACGGCACCGAGGTCGTCTACCTGGAGACGCGGGAGTCACAGCGCTCGACACACCTGGTCTCGCGCGTCGGGCGCACGCTGCCCGCGCACGCGACCGCGCTGGGCAAGGCGCTGCTGGCCGAGCTGACGCACGACGAGATCGAGGCGCTGATGCCGTCGACGCTCACCGCGCTGACCCCGAACACCATCACCACGCTCGAAGGCCTGCACGCCGAGTGCGCCGCGACGCGCGAACGCGGGTACGCCGCCGAGGTCGAGGAAGGCACGCTGGGCGTCCGGTGCGTCGCCGCGGTGATCCCCTACCGCATCCCGGGCACCGACGCGATCAGCTGCTCGATGCCCATCGCCCAGGTGAGCGACGACGACGCCCGCCGCGTCGGCGAGCTGCTCGCCGAGACCACCGCCGAACTCGGCCAGCAGCTGCGCCGGGCCGGCATCCGTTAACCCTTCTGTGTGAGAGGAACCCCATGACGGACCAGCGCGTGCTCATCACCGGGTCGGCGGGCGTCGTCGGCACCCTGATGCGCCCCCGCCTGCGGCGCCCGGGCCGGGTGCTGCGCCTGCTCGACCTGGCCCCGCAGCCGGCTTCTTCCGATGCTTCCGAAGAAATCGTGACCGCTTCGGTGACCGACCCGGCGGCGATGGCGGCGGCGTGCGAAGGCGTGGACGCGCTGATCCACCTGGGCGGGCACAGCCGCGAGAACTCGTGGGAAGCGACCCTCGACGTCAACATCAACGGCACGCAGACGGTCCTGGAGGCGGCGCAGGCCGCAGGGATCACGCGGGTGATCCTCGCGTCGAGCAACCACGCGGTCGGCTTCCGCCGGGTGGATTCCGACCTCCCGGCGGACTCGTCCCCGCGCCCGGACACGTATTACGGCGTCTCGAAGGCGGCGATCGAGGCGCTGGGGAGCCTGTACCACTCCCGGTTCGGCATGGACGTGATCGTGATCCGCATCGGCTCGTGCTTCGAGACACCGTTGCCGCTGGGCCCCCGCGGCTTGACGACGTGGCTCTCCCCCGACGACGGCGCACGGCTGTTCGAGGCGTGCCTTGCGGCGCCTTCGCCGGGGTACCGCCTGATCTGGGGCGTCTCGGACAACACGCGCCGGATCTACTCGCTGGAGGAGGCGGAGGCGCTGGGCTACAAGTCCCTGGACGACGCGGAGGTGTACGCGGACCAGCTGGCGTCCAAGCCCGCCCCGACGGGCCCGGCGGCCGAGTACGTCGGCGGCCCGTTCTGCACGGCACCCCTGGGCGTCTTCAACCCGCTCTGACGCTCGTTCGCCGCCTTGGAGCGCCGGCGCCCGACGTCAGTGCACCAAGGCGGCCAGCGCGGCGGGAGCGATCGGCGTCCGGCCCGTCGTGTGCTGGTAGCGGCGCACGATGTCGCGGCACCTCGACCGGCACCCCACCCGCCGCTCGGCCTGCAGCAGGCGGTTGCGCCGCGGCGGCGGGTAGGCCGTGGCCAAGTGCGCGAGCAGCTCCCGGCGGTCGGCGCCGACGGCCCGCATCACCCAGTCCGCGCCGGGGTCGAGGGCGACGAGCGCCAACGCGACGTGCTCGACGCGGTGCCGGCGTTCCCGGCGGGCGAGCGCGAGCCGCAGGGATGCCGCGTAGGCGGCTTGGACGTCCAGGCCGATCGGGGGCGCCGCCCCGGCGCACCGCCGCCGGGCTTTCCCCGCCCCCAACGGGAACACCGGCTCCTTGGCCGGCGGCCGGTCCGCCAGCGCCCCCGGCAGCGTCCCCAGATCGACGCCGAGCGCGGCCAGTGCTTCCCGGTCGGCGGCCGCGCCCGCGCCGTCCGGGGCCGCCTGCCGCACGATCCGCTCGACACCCTCGAGCTCCGACAGCGGGCCTTCGGTGAGCGCGAGCAGCAGGTGCTCACTGCCGACCCGAGGGTGCCCGAATTCCCGCGCCAGCTCGCCGGCGCGGCGGAACACCCGCCCGACCGCGGGATCATCCCCCTGGAACATCAGCCCTCCCGGCCACGGTGCTTGCGGTGCACGGTCTGCTTGGTGACGCCGAGCCGCTCGGCGATGTCCTGCCACGACCAGCCGGCCCGCCGCGCCGCCGCCACCTGATCGGCCTCGAGCTGCTCGGTGAGCCGTCGCAGCCGGGCGACGGCCCGCAGCGCGACGTCCGGGTCGGTGCTGCGCACGGCGTGGTCGAGATCGGTCGTCAGGCTCACCTCGTCAACATATGCTGACACGCGGCGATCGTCAACATATGCTGACGAGGTACTAGTACCTCCGCCGCTTCCGTCGTCCCGCGACCACGGCCAGGGTGGCGGCCATGATCTTGAAATCCCGCCGCGCCCGGAAGTGGGCGATCGTCGTGGCGAGCGCGCTGGTCGTCGTCCTCGCCGCAGCCACCACGCTGTTCGAGGTGTCGAAGTCGCGGACCTTCCAGTTCTTCGGCACCCTCGTCGACCGCGTCGACACCACCGAGAAGATCGTCGCCCTCACCTTCGACGACGGGCCCGACCCCGCCGGGACGAAGACCATCCTCGACGCCCTCAAGAGCCGCGAGGTGCCCGCGACCTTCTTCCTCATCGGCCGGGACATGGCCGCGCACCCGGACCTGGCCCGCGACATCGCCGAAGCCGGCCACGAAATCGGCAACCACAGCTTCTCCCACGACCGGATGATCGGCGTGACGCCGGCGTGGGTCGCCGACGAGGTCGAGGCCACCGACGCCCTCATCCGCGCGGCCGGCTACCCCGGCGAAATCCTCTTCCGGCCCCCGAACGGCAAGAAGCTCTTCGCCCTGCCGCACTACCTGGCCGAGCACCACCGCACGACGATCACCTGGGACGTCGCGCCGGACTCCGACGGCATCCCGGACGCGGCCACCGTCGAAAGCGCCGTCCTCGACCAGGTCCGGCCGGGTTCGATCGTGCTGCTGCACGCCATGTACGCCTCGCGCGGGCAGACCCGGCAGGCGATCGGGCCGATCCTGGACGGGCTCAAGCAGCGCGGGTTCCGGTTCGTGACCGTGTCGCAGCTGCTGGCAGCTCGACACTGACCACCCACTCGCCGTCGCGCGGGCCGTGGGTCAGCGCTCCCCCGGCCGCCGCGGCCTGCTCCGCGAGCCCGGCCAGTCCGTAGCCCTCACCCACTCGAGGAGTCCCCTTCAGCGCGTTGCGCGCGGTGATCGTCACCCGCGCGCCCACCTCGACGCCGAACCGCAGCCGGACGCCGGAACCGTTGTGGCGCAACGCGTTGACCGCGGTTTCGGCGACGAACCGTTCGGCCAGCTCCCGCACCGGAGGCGGTAGCGCGGGCAGCACCGGGTCGCGGTCGAGGACCAGCCCGGCGGTGCGGAGCCGGGCCAGCACCTCGGCGAGGTCCGGGGCGCGCTCGGCGTCGTCGCGCAGGTCGTCCAGCGTGCGGCGGACGAGCGTGAGGGCGCCACGGCCGGCGGCCAGGAGCGTGTCGAGGCGTTCGCGGTCGGCGTCGGTCAGGTCGCCGACCGCGCGCAGCGTTTCGGCCTGCACGAGCATGACGGCCGTGGTCTGGGCGAGCGTGTCGTGCAGCCGCCGGGCCGCGCGCTCGGCCCGGTCAGCGAGCGCGCGACGGCGTTCGGCGCCCAGCAGCCAGGCGACCACGGAGATCGTCACGGCCAGGACCGTGCCGTCGAGCGGGCCCTTCGCCGGGAACACGGCGGCACCGATCAGCAGCGCAGCGGTGGCCGCGAGCCACCGCTGCGGCGTGCTGTAGAGGGCGAGCAGCACCGGCACGTACATCGAGTTGCGCGGGTGGTCGAGCAGCAGGTGCCCGGCCGTCGCGAAGGTCACCACGACGAGCACGAGGGCCGGGGCGCGGCGCGACCACAGCAGCGGGACGAGCTGGGCGGCGCTGAGCCCGGCGGCGAGCCACCCCTGCTGCGGCGACCACGCCCCGCTGGCGAAGAACACCGCGGCGACGGCCGCCGTCGTGGCGAGAGACTGACGCATGGGCCGACAGTAGAGTGCAGGCATGATCCGGGTGCAGGTCGTCGACGACCACGCGCTGGTGCGCGAGGGCATCGCGCTGATCCTGGGCGCACAGCCGGACCTCGAGGTGGTCGCGCAGTACGCGAGCGGGCCGGAGCTGCTCGAGTCGTCGGTTGCGGCCGACGTGGTCCTGCTCGACCTGTACCTGCCCGGGATGGACGGCCTCGAAGTCCTGCGCCGGCTCGGCCCCTCGAGGCCGCGGGTGCTGATGTTGACGACGGTCGGCCGTCCCCGCGAGATCCGGGAAGCGCTCAGCTCGGGCGCGGCGGGCTTCGTGCTGAAGGACGCTTCGGGCGGCGAGCTGGCGGCGGCCGTCCGGGCGGCCCACCAGGGCGTGACGGCCTTGAGCCCGGCGGCGGCGTCGGCGTTGAGCGGCGGCGGCACGCTGACGCCGCGGGAGCGGGACGTGCTGACGCTGCTCGGCGAGGGACTGTCCAACAAGGACATAGCCGCCCGGCTGCGCCTGGCCGAGCGGACGGTGAAGGTGCACGTCGGCAACGTGCTGGCCAAGCTGGGCGTCACCAGCCGCACCCAGGCGGCGCTGGTGGCCAGGGATCACTGAGTGGACTGGCTGCCGTCCTGGTGCGTCACCCACCTGGGCGCGGAACCGGTCGCGGTGCTGTTCGAACGGCGGTCCCTTTCGACGGTGGTCGGCCTGCGGTTGGCCGACGGGCGGGAAGCCGTCGTGAAGGCGCGCGAGGACGAGGGCCGGGCGGAGTCGTGCGTCGCCGCGCAGGCCCGGCTGGCGGAGCGTGGATTCCCGTGTCCGCGGCCGCTCACGCCCGTGACGGCCGTCGACGGCTTGGCCGTACACGCCGAGGAGTTCCGGCCCGGCGGCGAGGTGCTGGCCGGCGACTCGCCGGACGTCGCCGAGCGCTACGCCGTGGTGTTCGCCCGGTTGATGGCCGAACTGGCCACCGTGACTGTCGCGCCGCCCCTGCCGAACCCGCGCTGGGTGCGGTGGGACCACCGCGATCGCGGGCTGTGGCCCGCGATCGGGTTCCTCGACGAACGGGACCAGAGCGTCGTGCCCGCGCACCTCGTGGAAACGGCTACGCGGGCCCGCAGACGTTTGCTGGCCGCGGACCTGCCCCGCGTGCTGGGCCACGCCGACTTCGAAGCGCAGAACCTCCGCTGGCACGACGACGGCATCGGGGCCGTGCACGACTGGGACAGCCTGGCGTGGCAACCGGAAGCGGCGCTCGCGGGAGCGGCGTCCGGCGCGTTCGCCAACGCCTCGCCGCCGACACTGGCGCCGGTCGGGAGCTCGGCCGCGTTCCTGGCGGCCTACCAGGACCTCCGGGGACGCCGGTTCACCGAGGAGGAGCAGGAAATCGCCTGGGCGGCGAGCCTGTGGCCCGCGCTGCACAACGCCCGCTGGGAGGCCCTGCACGGCGACCGCCCGGTGTGCGGGGACGCCGTCCGCGTCCAGGCGGGCGAACGGTTGCGGCGGGCGAACGCCTGACTAGCGGCCGTAGGCGGCCATGAACATGTCCAGCAGGTCGTCGACCGTCTTCTCGTCCACGGTGCGGGTCGAGAGCAGGTGGCGGTAGTAGAGGGTGCCGCACAGCACCTCGGCCGGGAAGGTCAGGTCCACGCCCTCGACGAGCTCGCCCGCATCCTGGGCGCGGGTGATCCGGTCGAGGGTGCGCTGCTCGACCGTCCGCAGGAACCGGTCGTGCAGCGCGGCCCGCAGGCTTTCGTCGGCCTGCGCCTCGGCGATCACCGCGCGGTAGACCGGCCCGATCGGCGGGGTGGCGAGCGCGGGGGCCGACCGCAGGAATTGCTCGCGCAGGTCCGCCCGGACGTCCCCGGTGTCGTGGTAGTCGAGGCCGGTGGTCCACACGCGGCTGAGCGCGTCCAGCAGGAGCGCCGCCATGGACGGCCAGCGCCGGTAGATCGTGTGCTTGCCGACGCCGGCGCGCCGGGCGACGGCCTCGACGTTCAACCCGGCGTAGCCGACCTCACCGGCGAGCTCGAGCGTCGCGTCGAGGAGCGCGGCGGTCCGGGCGGCGCCTCGACGTCGTGGCGTGGCGGATTCGGCGGCCATACCCCCGATGTTATCGGCACGCACCGTGCCATTGACAGCCGCGTGCCGGGAGCCGCAAGATGACCACAACGGCACGGTTCGTGCCGATAAGTCAAGGGAGAACCACCATGGGGACGACGTTCACGGCCGAAGAGCGCGCCGCGATGAAGGAGCACGCCAAGGAACTGAAGACCGCGGCGCGCCGGGCTTCCCAAGCGGACAAGGCGGCACTGGCGGAGCAGGACGTGCTCGCGAAGATCGCCGAGATGGCGCCGTCGGACCGGGTCCTGGGCGAGCGCGTGCACGCCATCGTCCGCGCCGCCGCGCCGATCCTGGAACCGAAGCTGTGGTACGGCATGCCGTCCTACGCCCTCGACGGCAAGATCGTCTGCTTTTTCCAGAGCGCGGAGAAGTTCAAGGCCCGCTACGCGACGCTCGGCTTCAGTGACCGGGCGAACCTGGACGATGGAGCGATGTGGGCGGCCGGCTTCGCGCTGACCGAGGTGACGCCCGCGGTCGAGAAGAGGATCGCCGCGCTGGTGACGCAAGCGGTGCAGTGAGGCGGGGCCGGGCCTTGTACGTCCCGTGTACCGGCCCGGCCTACCGTCGCCGGCCATGTCGAACCAGTGGAAACTGCTCTCGCTCGGCGTGTTCGCCGCCCTCGCGGCCGGCACGGTCACCGTCACCGATGCCGCCGCCGCGCCGAACACCTACTACGTCGATCAGGTCCTCGGCAACGACAACGCCGCCGGGACCCAGGCCGCGCCCTGGAAATCCCTCGCCAAAGTGGCCGCCACCGAACTGAAACCCGGCGAAACCGTGCTGCTGCGCCGCGGCCGGACCTGGACCGGCGGGCTCAGCGTCTTCGGCAAGGGGTCGGCCACCGCGCCGGTGACCATCGGCGCCTACGGTGACGGCGCCCGCCCGATCGTGCAGGGCAACGAAGAAGCCTGCGTCAACCTGCCCGGTGACTACCTCACCGTGCAGGACCTCCAGATCGGGGTCGCGGCCGACGCCGGGCGCTGCTCCTGGGCCGGCGTCGAGGTCGGCGGGGACCACGACAAGGTCCTCTCGAACTACATCACCGGCGCCGGCGCGGGCGTCTACATCGCGCCGAGCGCCGACGGCACCGAGGTCACCCAGAACGATCTCGTCGACAACAACCACATGACCGTCGTGACGCCGGGTGGCAACGACGACTCCGGCGCGTTCGGGATCCTGGTGCAGGGCAACGGTTCCGACATCGGCTGGAACCGGATCAGCGGCTCGATCGCGGTGAGCGACGACTTCGGCGGCCTCGACGGCGCCGCCGTCGAGATCTTCTACGGCTCGGACACCATCATCCACCACAACATTTCCGAGGACAACGAGTCCTTCACCGAGCTCGGCACCGACGCCGAGGACCCCGACGGCGTCTCCCGCAACAACGTCTACGAGTACAACGCCGTCTTCGGCGCCAAGACCCGCGGCGGCATCGTGACGCGCGGCGCCCAGGACGGCAACGGCCCGGTGACCGGCACGGTCTTCCGCAACAACTCCGTCCGGCTGGGCAACGCCGAATCCGAAGGGTTCGTCTGCTACGGCGGCTGCACCGACCAGACGCTGAAGCTGACCCAGAACGTCATCCAGGCCGCGATGAAGATCGGGTACGCCGACACCGGCTGGACCGCGACCGACCACAACGTCTTCTACGGTGGCCAGCGGCAGTTCATCCCCGGCGCCACGGACAAGGTCGCCGACCCGAAGTTCACCTCGGCGACGAACCTGGTCCTCAAGACCGGCAGCCCCGCGATCGGGCTCGGCGTCAAGAAGTACGCGGACATCGACGTAGACGGCAACCCGGTCGGCACCCGGATCGACGCGGGCGCCTACCAGTTCACCCCGTGACGTACCGGGTCAGCATCGCGACCATCTCGTCCTCGAGCCGCCGGGCGTCGATCGGGTCCGGCTCGGCCAGCAGGTCGTGGACGGCCAGCTCGACGGTCGCGATGACCAGGCGGGCCGCGGTGGCGGTGTCGGCGACGCGGACCTCGGGGTGGCCCTCCAGCAGGGCGCGGGTGTAGCCGACCATGTCCCGCTTCACCCGGCCGACCCGCTCGAGCAGCTCGTCCGAGCGCGGGGCCTGCTCGAGCAGCATGCGCAGCAGGTGGGGGTCGTCGCGGTGGGCGTCGACCGCGAGCCGGACGAAGATGCGGAAGACCTCCTCGATCGAATCGGGCAGCGGGCCGGTCAGCACCTTCGCCGCGGCCGCCGTGCCGCTGTCGAGGTGCCGGGTCAGCAGCTCGGCGAGGATCGCGTCCTTGTTCGGGAAGTACTGGTACAGCGAGCCGATCGAGATGCCGGCGCGCTCGGCGATGCGGTTGGTGGTGCCGGCGGCGTAGCCGTGGTCGCCGAAAACGTGAGCAGCCGCGGTCAGGATCCGCTGCCGGGTCAGCTCGGCGCGCACCTGCCGCGGCTGTTTACGTGGCTGGATGCGGCGCTGGTCCGACGGCACGGAATCCTCCGGGAAAGCGAGTAGTCAAGATCTGAATATTTGCTCATAATTGTGCCATGACCAGCACAAACACGCTCCCCCGCGTCTCCGCGGCCGAGGTGCGGGCCCGGCTGGGCGAGCCCGAGGCGATGATCAAGGCCAAGATCGGCGACCGCATCGACGTCCACGCCCGCCGCTTCATCGCGCACTCGCCGTTCCTGACGCTGGCCACCGCGGACGCCGCGGGCCGCGCCGACTGCTCGCCCCGCGGTGACTACCCCGGCTTCGTCAAGGTCCTCGACGAGCGCACCCTGGCCCTGCCCGACCGGCCCGGCAACAAGATCGCCGACTCCTTCCGCAACATCGCCGAGAACGACGGCGTCGGCCTGTTGTTCTTCGTCCCCGGCATGCGGGAAACGCTGCGCGTCAACGGAAGCGCGTACGTCACCGACGACCCGGACGTGCTCGCTCGGATGCGTACCGAGGCGAAGGCGCCGATGCTGGCCATCGTCGTCGACGTCGCCGAGGCGTACTTCCACTGCGGCCGCGCGCTGATCCGGTCGCGCCTGTGGGACCCGGCGAGCCAGGCGCTGGCCGCGGAACTGCCCTCGGCCGGCGAGATCGCCGCGGAGAAGATGAACCTCGAGCCGGCCGTGCTCGACCAGCTCCTCGAAGACGGCTACCGGAAGCTGTACTGACATGCAGAAGACGATCCTGGAGCGCATCGAGCGCGTGACCGACGACGTCGTCTCGCTGGTCCTGCGCGGCGACGAAGGCCCGCTGGCGCCGTGGGAGCCGGGCGCGCACATCGACCTGGAGCTGCCGAACTGGCTGACGCGGCAGTACTCGCTGTGCGGCGACCCGGGTGACCTGTCGGCCTACCGCATCGCGGTCCGCCACGACCCGCTGAGCCGGGGCGGCTCGGAGTACGTCCACCTGTTCCTGCAACCGGGGCGGACACTGCCGGTTTCGTTGCCCCGCAACCACTTCCCGCTGCTGCCGGCGGCCGAGTACCTGTTCGTGGCGGGCGGGATCGGGATCACGCCGATCGTGCCGATGCTGCGTGCCGCCGTCGCTTCGGGCGCGGCGGTGACGCTGGCGTACGCCGGCCGGCCGTTCGCCGAGGAACTCGTTGCCGAGTACGGCGAACGCGTCCGGCTCGGCCGCCCGGACCTCGCGGCGCTGGCCGCGGAGTTCCCGGCCGCGGAGGTCTACTGCTGCGGTCCGGCATCGATGGTGGACGCGGCGGAGGCGGTGTTCCCGCGGCTGCACACCGAGCGGTTCGAGCCGACCCGGCGGACGTTCGGGCCGGACACCCCGTTCGAAGTGGAGTGCGCCCGCTCCGGGGGCACAATCCAGGTTCCGGCGGACGAGTCGCTGCTGGACGCGCTGAACCACGCCGGGCGGCCGGTGCCGTCCGCGTGCCGGGAGGGCGTGTGCGGCAGCTGCGAGGTCACGGTGCTGGCGGGCGAACCCGAGCACCGCGACGACATCGGTGCGGCGGCGGGCCGGATGTACCCGTGCGTGTCCCGGGCGCTCTCACCCCGGCTGGTGCTGGACCTCTGACCGGATCCGCCGGCTGAGCAACGGCCACGCGACGACGTAACCGGCCACCACCACGAGGCCGCCGCGAATCGCGCCGATCAGCAGGCACCGGCCCCAGTCGTAGCCGCTCACCTCGCTCACCGGGTCCGTCAGCCCGAGCAACGCTCCCACCACCAGCCCCGCGCCGAGCCCGGCCGTCACCACCAACCGGCCGGTGCGGGGCAGGGGGCCCGGCGCGCGGAACGGTCGGCTCACGTGCCTGGAGAGTCGGCTCGCGTAAGTGGAGAGCCGGTTCGCACCCCTCGGCGGCCGGTTCCGAACAGACCCTTCCGGCAGGCAAGCCGACGCTTTCGGTACACCAGCCGACCCTTCGGGTACGCCAGACGAATCCCCAGTACGCAGGCCGACCCTCCCGGTACGCCGGCCGCCCCTTCCGGTACGCGAGCCGACCCCCTTCGGGCGGAGCCGGGATGTGCCATTCGCGGCGGACGGCGATCATGCCTTCGACCAGCGGTGACAGCTTCGGGCGACCGGAATTGTCGGTGCCCTCCGGTAGCGTAGAAAACGGGGGGCGCCCCCGCGGCCGGGGTGCTCGACGCGACATCCGGCGCCGACCAGCCCAGCCCGGGCAGCCACAGCCGGCCGGCCGGCGGCACCACCGCGGCCGGGTGCGCGAACGTGAACGGCACCGGGCTCCCCAAACGTCGACCAGCCGGACGCCCAGCGTAGGGCGGGTACCATCACGGCGAGGAGGCAGCGTGGGCGAACTCGGGCTGGCCGACACGAACGGCATCCTCGCGCTGCCCTGGGTCCGCCCGGACCGGACCAGCGCCGGTCTCGGCTGGGACCGCGTCTACGTCTCGCGCCAGCGGGAACGCCCCTACCGCGCCGAGTTCGGCGCCGCCCGCAGCCACCAGCTGATCCTGCACCTCGACGGCCCGGTGACCGTCCGGCGCGGCGTCGGGACCGCGCGCGAGCAGACCCGGCGGATGCCCGTCGGCGGGCTCTTCCTGCAGCCGTCGCACGCCGAGCTGTCCGTCGAGCTGGGCGGGGAGCTCGACACCGTGCACGTCTACCTCGCCGACGCCGCCGTTCAGGAAGCCGCCGGGGAACCCGTGCGGCTGGCCGAGGAGCTCGGCAGCCGCGATCCGCTGCTCGAGCAGCTCGTGCTCGGCCTGGACAGCGTCGTCCGCGACTGGGAGCCGAGCGCCCGGACCTACGCCGACCAGCTCGGCGCGCTGGTCGCCGCCCAGCTGGTCCGCCACCACCGTGCCGGGCACGTCCCCGAGCCCGAGCCGGCCCGCGGCCTGTCCGACCGCCAGTTCGCGTCGGTCCGCGACCTGATGGCCGAACGGCTGGCCGAGCCGGTGCCGCTGGCCGACCTGGCCGCGCTCGCCGGGCTGAGCGTCAGCCAGTTCTCGCGCCGGTTCAAGGCCCGCACGGGCCTGCCGCCGCACCGGTACCTGCTGCGGCTGCGCGTCGAACAGGCCGGCCTGCTGCTGCGCAAGGGCGACGACCCGATCGCCGAGATCGCCGTCCGGTGCGGGTTCTCGCACCAGGAGCACCTCACGCGGGTGCTGCGCGCCCAGCTCGGCACCACGCCGGCCGCGCTGCGCCGCTCGGGCTGAACAACGCGCGTTTCGTGCTGCCGGGTAGCGCGAACGTGCAGGACTGGGCTGTTTTGCGGCTTGATACTGCCTCGCATGACCTCGTTCAGCTACGCCGCGAACCCCGTCCGGGTGGTCTTCGGCTCGCTCGACACGCTCGGCGCGGAGGCCGACCGGCTCGGGCTCGGCCGGGTCCTGCTGATCGGCCGCCCGCGCCACGGCGACCGGGCCGCCGAGGCGCTCGGTCCCCGGCTGGCCGCGCGCTTCGAAGACGCCACGATGCACACCCCGGTCGACGTCACCGAACGCGCCCTCAAGGTCGTCGCCGAGCACGACGTCGACGGTGTCGTCGCGATCGGCGGCGGCTCGGCGACCGGCCTGGCCAAGGCGCTCGCCCTGCGGACCGGCCTGCCGCAGCTGATCGTCCCGACTACGTACGCGGGTTCCGAGCTGACGGCCGTCCTCGGCGAGACCGCCGACGGCCGCAAGACCACCCGGCGGACCCCGGCCGTCCGGCCGCAGACCGTCCTCTACGACGTGTCGCTGACCCTCTCGCTCCCGGTCCCGGTGTCGGCGGCGAGCGGGCTGAACGCGCTCGCCCACGCCGTCGAGGCGCGCTACGCCCCGGACGCCAACCCGATGACCGACCTGCTCGCCGCCGAAGCGATCCGGTTGCTCACGGGGGCCCTGCCGCGGATCGCCGCCGATCCGTCCGATGTGGACGCCCGAACCGACGCGCTGCGCGGCGCGTGGCTCGCGGGGACGTGCCTCGACGCGGTGCAGATGGGCCTGCACCACCGGCTGTGCCACCACCTCGGCGGCAAGTTCGGGCTGCCGCACGCCGAAACCCACGCCGTCCTCCTCCCGTACGTCATGGCGCACCAGGGCCTCGACGACGCCGCGGAGGTGTTCGACCTGGCCGCGTCGCTCCCGATCCCGCATTCGCTGGCCGAGCTGGGTCTCACCGAAGCCGACCTCGACGGTGAGCCGGAGCTGCTTCGCGAGGCATGGCACGGCACCCGCCCGGCCATGCGCCCGAGCCTCCGGGCGCTCACGAAGCAGGTCGTCGACAGCTTCGCCGGGGCGCCGGACCGCGTCCGCCTGCTCCTGAGCGACCTCGTCGAGACGCTGCACGGCTACGCGATCCGCACCGACCTCACGCAGGCCGAATGGGAGTACGCGATCGGCTTCCTGACCCGCGCCGGGCACATCACCACCGAGACGCGGCAGGAGTTCATCCTGCTGTCCGACACCCTCGGCGTGTCGAGCGTCGTCGACGTCCTGACCAATTCGCGGACGCCGGACACGACACCCTCGGCCGTCCTCGGCCCGTTCTACGTGGACGGGCCGCCGGAAACGCCGCAGGGCACCGACCTCGCGGCCGGGCTCCCGGGGACTCCGCTGGCCGCGGACATCCGCGTGGTGGACACGAACGACGAACCGGTGGCGGACGCGATCGTCGACGTCTGGCAGTCCAACGAGGACGGTTTCTACGACGTCCAGCTGCCCGACGTCGACGGGCCGGTGCTGCGCGCCCGCTTCCGCACCGACGCCGGCGGGCGGCTGCGGTTCCGGACGATCGTGCCGAGCGCCTACCCGATCCCGGCCGACGGCCCGGTCGGGCAGCTGCTGGACGCCGTCGGCCGGCACCCCTACCGGGCGCCGCACGTGCACTTCATGATCGCCAAACCCGGCTACCGCACGCTGATCACGCAGCTGTTCGTCGCGGGCGGCGACTACCTCGACTCGGACACGGTGTTCGGCGTCAAGGACGGCTTGATCGTGGACTTCTCCGACGGGCTCGACTTCACCTTCCGGATTTCAGGGAGCGACGCATGAGCTACGACACCGACGTCATCGTGGTCGGCAGCGGCCCGGCCGGCGGCTCCGCGGCGCTGCTGCTGGCCACCTACGGCGTGCCGACCGTGCTGGCCACCAAGTACGGCTGGACGGCCAACACCCCGCGCGCCCACATCACCAACCAGCGGACCATGGAGGTGCTGCGCGACCTCGGCGTCGAGGACAAGGCCCTGGCCGCCGGGACGCCGCCGGAGCTGATGGGCGACACCGTGCTGTGCACATCGCTGACCGGGCCGGAGATCGGCCGGATCGCCAGCTGGGGCACCGGCGACCGGTCGGCGTCCGAATACGCGGCCGCGAGCCCGTGCCACATGATCGACCTGCCGCAGACCTACCTGGAGCCGATCCTGGTGAGCGAGGCCGCCGCGCGGGGCGCGAAACTGCGGCTGGACACCGAGTTCCTGTCCTTCACCCAGGACGAATCCGGCGTCACCGCGCGGTTCCACGACCGCGTGCGCGGCGACGAGTTCACCTTGCGCGCTCGCTATCTCGTCGGAGCGGACGGCGCCCGCAGCCGCGTCGCCGAGCAGGCCGGGCTGCCGATCGCCGGGCAGACCGGCAAAGCGGGCAGCATGAACATCACCTTCACCGCCGACCTCGCGCGGTACGTGGCCCACCGGCCGAGCGTGCTGTACTGGGTGATGCGGCCGGGCGCGCACCTCGGCGGGATCGGGATGGGCCTGGTCCGGATGGTGCGGCCGTGGAACGAGTGGCTGCTGACCTGGGGTTACGACATCACCCAGCCACCGCCCGACGTCGACGCCGAGGAAGCGACGCGGCTGGTGCGGGACCTGGTCGGCGACCCTGCGCTGGACGTCGAGATCACTTCGACGTCACTGTGGACGGTGAACCACAACTACGCGACCGAGTATCGCAGCGGCCGGGTGTTCTGCGCCGGGGACGCCGTGCACCGGCACCCGCCGTCGAACGGGCTGGGGTCGAACACGTCCGTCCAGGACTCCTACAACCTGGCGTGGAAGCTGGCGATGGTGCTGCGCGGCGAGGCGGGCGAGGGACTGCTGGACAGCTACACGGCCGAGCGGGCGCCGGTCGGCAAGCAGATCGTCGACCGGGCGAACCTCAGCCGCGACCAGTTCGGGCCCATCTTCGCCGCGCTGGGGATCTCCGGCGACACCGACGCCGACGGGATCACGGCCGGGCTGGAGACCTGCCTCGCGCCGACGGCCGAGGGGGCGCGGAAACGACGTGAGCTGGAGCAGGCGATCGAGCTGAAGCACTACGAGTTCAACGCGCACGGCGTCGAACTGGACCAGCGGTACGTGTCCGGGGCGGTGCTGCCCGACGGCGTCCCGGCTCCGGTTCCCGACCGCGATCCCGAGCTGTTCCACCGGCCGAGCACCGAGCCGGGCGCGAAGCTGCCGCACGCGTGGCTGGTCGGGCCGCACGGCCGCCGCGTGTCCACATTGGACCTCGTGGGCGGCGGCCGCTGGACGCTCCTGACCGGCCTCACCGGCACGCCCTGGCGCGACGCGGCGGCCAAGGTGGGCGCCGAGCTGGGCCTGGACCTGCGGACGGTCCGCACCGGCGACCCCGGCGTCCGCGACGCCTACGGCGACTGGTCCCGCCTCAGCGCCATCGACGAAGCCGGCTGCCTCCTCATCCGCCCCGACGCCCACATCGCCTACCGCCACCCAACCTCGTCCCCCACCCCCGCAGCCGACCTCCTGGCGGCCCTCCGCCACCTCCTCGCCCGTGATTGAAGGGTCAGCACGCGTGATCAGAGGGTCAACTCACGTGATTGAAGCGACGACACGAGCCGTCGGGGCCGTGTCGACCCTCTAATCACGCGTGTCGGCGGTTCCATCACGGGGTGGTGACGTGGGTGAGGGTTACGGGGAGCTTCGGGGGGCCGCTGCCGTCGCCGATTCCGGGTTTTGCCGGGTCGGTTCCGGCGCGGGCGATCGTGTCGAGGGTTTCCAGGCCCGGGTCGTCGATGGTGCCGAAGACCGTGTACTCCGGCGGGATGTTGATCTCGCCGAAGACGAGGAAGAACTGGGAACCGCCGGAGTCCGGGGCGGACGTCTTCGCCATCGCGAGGACGCCGCGGCCGTACGTCAGCTCGGGGAACACCTCGTCGCGGATCGTGTAGCCCGGGCCGCCGGTGCCGTCGCCGACCGGGTCGCCGCACTGGAGCATCTGCAGCCCGCTGATCACCGACAGCCGGTGGCACGACGTGCCGTCGTAGAAGCCCTGCCTGACCAGGCTCAGGAAGTTGACCACGGTGCACGGCGCCAGCGCGCGGTCCAGCGTGAGCCCGATGTCGCCCGCGGTCGTCGCCAACCGGACGGCCGCCGTGCCCGAAGACGGCGCCGGGCCGTCCGGTGGCAGCGCGACCTTCTTCGGCGCCGGCGCACCGGGGTCCGGGGTGAACGCGCACGTCACCGGGTCGGCCAGCGGCTTCGTCCGCTTCGGCATCGGCGCCCGGCCGCTCGGCAACGTCACCGAGGTGCTCGGCGCCGGTGGCGGCACGACCGTCGCCGACGAGACCGGCGAGCGTCCCGGCGCGACCAGCGCGTGTCCGTCCGCCTCGCGCAGGAAGCCGGGATAACCCCAGGCCAGAAAGGCCAGCACCATCAGGATGACGACCCCGGCCGATCCGCTGATCAGCACCACGGCGGCCGGGGACATCCGCTTCGGCGGCACCGGTGGCTGCCACGGCGGGTACTGGAACGGCGGCTGCCCGTGCTCCGGCTCGCTCATCCGCGCTCCCCCCTTCGTCGGAGAGCACCATACTGCCGTCAGGACGGCAGGCCCCAGGGCGCGCTCGGCCCGGCAGGCGCCACCGGCCGGACGCCGAAGTCGGGTCGATCCCCCTTCCGGTAGACGAACGCTTCCTCACCGCACCCGAGCTCGACCTGGACGTCCCCGGTGGCCAGCCGCCGCCAGCGACGCGCCCGGCCGCGCGCGTCGGTCACCGCGAGCTCGCCGTCGATCCCCGGCCGCAGCACGCACGGCGCCCCGGCCTCGCTGTGCACCTTCAGCCAGCGCGTCTTCCCGCCGGTGCGGGACGCGCTGAGCAGGAACGCGCCTTCGGTGCGGAAGTCCCGCAGCGCCACGTCGCCCCAGGCCGCGGGCACCGCCGGGAACAGCCGCAGCACCCCACCCCAGCTCTGGACCAGCATGTCCTGCAGGGACTTCGCCGCCGACAGGGGTGTCTCGATGACCGGCCCGGACTCCTTGTACATCGTGTTCGGCTGGATGTACCGCCGCTGCAGCTCGCCGAGGTAGAACGCGGCCTGCTCGCCCCGCAGCATCTGCGCCGAGATCGACGCCGCCCCGGTGAACGTGTAGCCCTGCAGCGCCCCTTCGAAGCCGACCCAGTGGTTCAGCGACGTCTCGATGATCGCCCGGTGCTCCGGTTGCTCCCAGGTGACGTCGTAGAGCGGGTAGATCTGCAGCAGGTGCGAGTAGTGCCGGTGCGACTTCGCGAACGGCACCCCGGCGCCGATCATGTAGCCGTTGCCGTCGGCCGGGTAGGCGACGAGGTTCGCGAGCACGTTCCGCCAGCGAGGCGCCAGCGGATCGCCGGGCGCGTGCTGCAGCAGCGTCTTGCAGCCCCAGCGGATCAGCGAAAGGTCGTAGTTGCAGTCCGGCGCGTTGACGCCGTACTCGGGCGAGAACGTCGGCGGCAGGTGCAGCTTCCCGTCCGGCCCAGGCGCGAGGAAGTGCAGGTAGTAGTTGATCGCCTTGCGCAGCAACGGGATCAGCGTGCCCTGGAGCAGTGCCCGATCGAGGGTGTGCCGGTAGGACAGCCACACGTTGTGCAGTGCCCAGGTCAGGTTGCCGACCTCCGGCGTCGGCGTGTCCTGCCCCGGGATGCCGACCGGGAACCCGCTGGTGCTGTTCGAGACGCCGTTGAGCAGCGTCATGTCGGTCGTCCGCGGGATGCCCGCCGAGTCGGCTTGGTACGGAGTGGCGACCTGGCCGGACAGATTCGCGCGGTACTTGTCGAGTGCGTAGCTGACGGCGTCGAGCTCCAGGTGGTTGGAGCCGTGGATCAGCCAGTACTCGAGCTGGACGTTGAGGTTCCACCACGTCGCCGGCCAGGGCGTGTTCTCCAGCCACGGCCCGGACGTCGCCATCACCGGCGCCTCGCGCCGGGCCGCCGAGGCGACCTTGTACAGCTGGATCCAGTAGAAGCTCTGCAGCCGGGTGTCCGGAATGGACAGGAAGCTCCGCCGGTAGTAGTCGTGCCACCAGCGCCGGTGGTCCTGGGTCGACGCGGCGAACGGCAGCGCCCGGCGGACCGTGCCCAGCGCCCGCGCCGCCGCCGTCTTCCCGGGGTGCGACCAGGCCACCGACGTGTACAGCGTGCGGGCGCCACCGCGCGTGACCTCCCGCCAGGCCGTCACGTGCTCGCCGCCGGCCAGCAGCGGCTGCACGGCCAGCTGCGCGTCACCGCTGCTCGACAGCTGCACCGGCGGGTTCGCGGTGTACCCGGCCGGCGGCGGCTTGTTCCACACCGGATCGGCACGGGGACTGACCGCCACCGCCGGGTGGAACACCCACTCGAACCCGCGTTCCCCTTCGGACGGCCGGATTTCCACGGCGAGCAGCGACTGTCCGGTGTGGACGATCGCGCGCAGGCTCAGGCTGCCCGCGGACGTCGTGATCGTGCCGGTGAGCTCGGCGTTCCACAGGTCCATCCGCCAGTCGATCGCGGTGATCGCGCCGACCGGTTCGAGCGTGAAGTACCCGATCGGGAGCCGGGCCAGGCCGAACAGCGAGCCGAACTCCGGGCGGTGGTCCTGCACCTGGCTGTGCTGGACGTTGAACCGGATCGCGTTCTGCCCCGGCTCGGCGTAGATGCCGGAACCGAGGTAGCCGTTGCCCAGGAACGGGCCCTCGTACCAGGTCTTCGGCAGCCGCCGCCAGTACAGGTCCGCGGTGCCCAGGAACCCGGCCCAGCCGAAGTCGTCGCTGCCCGCTTCGGCGATCCCCGGGGTCAGGCCGGCGGCGGCGATCCCGGCGAGCGCGCCACCGAGCACGGTTCTGCGGGTGATGTCCATTCGACCTCCTCGTCGAAAACACGGTTCAGCTCGGCAGGCCCCACGCCGGCGCGGGGCCGAGCGCGGGGACGTCCCGCGGCGCGAAGTCCGGCCGCCCGCCCCGCGGGGTGACGACGGCGGTGCCGCCACGCCGCAGCCCGATCGCGATCCGCCCCGGCCCGGCCGGGCGCCACGGCAGCCGGCGGCCGTGCTCGTCGCGGACGTCGACGTCCCCGGCGACGCCGTGCTGGAGAACCAGCGGCTCGCCGGCTTCGCTGTGCACGCGGACGAATTCGGTCTTGCCGTCGCGGCGGGAGGCGTCCACGAGGAACGCGCCTTCCGCCCGCAGGCCGGCGATCGAGGCGTCCCGCCAGGTCGCCGACACCGACGGGAAGACCTTGAGCACCCCGCCGGAGCCCTGCATCAGCATGTCCACCACGGACTGGGCGGCGGTGATCGGGCTCTCGATGGCGAAGTTGGCGCCCTCGCGGTACATCGTGTTCGCGGTCAGCTCAGTGTCGGCGATGACGTTGCGGTCGAGGAAGAACTTCAGGTACCGCAACGCTTCTTCGGGCGCGTCCATCACCGACTTCATCGACGACGCGGCCGCGTAGCTGTAGCCGTGCCAGGCGGACTGGTCGGCGGCCCAGTGGTCGAAGGTGCGCGTCATGGGGTCACGGTCGCCCGGGTTGTCCCAGACCTTCTCCCGCAACGGGTACAGCCACAGCAGGTGCGAGAAGTGCCGGTGCGATGCGGCCAGGGGGACGCCGTCGCCGATCAGCACGCCGTTCGCGGGGTCTTCGTGGTACGTCACGAGTTTCGCGCCGATTTCCCGCCAGATCGGCACGCGCGGCTCGTCGAGGCACAGGATGCGGGCGGTGTCGACGAGTGTGCGGGCCGCCCACCGGATGAGCGACAGGTCGTAGGTGCAGTCGGGCGCGTCGGCGTACTCCGGCGACCGGGTCAGCGGCAGGTGCAGTGCCCCGTCCGGGCCGGTGAACAGGAAGTGGCGGTAGAAGTTCAGCGCCTTGGCCAGCGTCGGGTACAGGACTTCACGCAGCACGCGCCGGTCCAGGTGGTGCCGGTAGGCCAGCCAGACGTTGTGCAGGCCCCACAACAGGTTCCCGGTCTGGTCGGTCTTGGACGTCGTCCCCGGCACGCCCACCGAGCGCGTGCCGCCGGGCCGCAGCCGCCAGTCGCCGGGGTGCGAGAGGGCGAACGTGTCACCGTCGCGGTACGCGGGCGGCACGGACACCTCGAGGTTCGCGTGGTCGCGCCGGAAGGTCTCGGTGACGGCGTCGAGTTCGGGGTGATTGGTGCTGTTGACGATCGGGTAGGTGACCTGGACGTTGAGGTTCCACCAGACGGCGGTCCAGCTGTTGCCGACCTCGGGGAACCACGGCCCCCATTCGGACACGACCGGCCCTTCGGCGCGGGTGGCGGCGGCGATCTTGTACAGCTGGATCCAGTAGAACCGCTGCACCTGCTTGTCCGGCACCGAAACGAAGCTGCGCCGGTGGTAGTCGTTCCACCAGCGGCGATGGCGCGCGAGCAGGGCGTCCGGTCGGGCGGCAAGCGCTTTCCGGACGGCGTTGCGGGCGTCCGCGGTGTGCGTCGTGCCCGGGAAGCTGTAGGCGACGGTGGCGGCGAGCAGCCGTTTCGTGCCGATCGTGCGTTCCTGCCACGCCGTGGTGTACCCGCCGCCGGCGAGCAGAGGCTGGGCGCAGTAGCCGTCGGCCTGCTCGGGCGCGGGGTTGGCGACGTACTCGGGCGGCTTGCGGACGGTCCGGGTGGTCGCGGATTCGAGCGGCTGGAACGCCCAGGCGGCCGCGGCTTCCCCGGCGCTCGACGTCAACGAGACGAGCAGGACGCCGAGATCGTTGTGCACGACGGCGGAGAAGGCGACCGAGCCCTGCGTGGTGGCGATGGTGCCGCCGAGCTCGGCGTTGTAGAGGTCGAGCGTCCAGTCGACGGCCGTGATCGCGCCGGCCAGGGTGAGGGTGAGGTAGCCGATCGGCAGCCGGGAGAGCCCGATGCCGGCTTCCCACTGGATGCGCTGGTCCTGCACCTGGGTGTGGCTCAGCATGAACTTGAGCGTGTTCGGCGTCTTGCCGGCGTAGACCTGGACGCCGAGGTAGCCGTTGGCGAGGAACGGGCCTTCCTGCCAGTTCTTCGGCAGCCGCCGCCAGACCATCCGCGCATCGGCGGCGACGTCGGCGTGCGGGTTCCGGCCACCGGTCGCGAGCGCGGGCGGGGCCGCGCGGGCCCACAAACCCCCGAAGGCCGCCGCCCCGGCGAGGACCGAGGCCGAGCGGAGCACCGTCCGCCGGGACACTGCGTCCATGAAGCATCCTCCGAACTCATACGACGTTTCGGCGAGATCACGCGGCGGCGTCCGGTCATACTTGCAGAGGGACACCCAAAACACCAGAGCAGTTCACCCGGAAAGCGGCACAGACATCCGACCTATCGCCAGCAGCCCTGCCGCGGCCGGTCGTGAGTGGTAAGGAGGGTTAGAACCCTCCTTACCACTCACGACCGGCTACGGGTCAGGGAAGCGGGGGTAGCGCCGGGGTGTAGAGCCAGCGGGTGAAGAACGCGCTCAGCGAGCGGCCGGCCTGCGCCTCCGCGGCGGCCACGAACGCCTCCGTCGTGACCAGCCCGTGCCGGTGCTCCTCGGCCCACGACTTCAGCAACGCGAAGAACGCCGGGTCCCCGATCTCCGCCCGCAGCGCGTGCAGCGTCAGCCCGCCCCGCTTGTAGACCCGCTCGTCGAACATCCGGGCCACGCCGGGGTCGGCGATCCGCACGTCGGAGGGCTTGACCTTGATCCGCGCGTACCAGCTGCGGGCCAGCGCCGCCGCGGACTGGCCGCCGATCTCCTCCGACCACAGCCACTCCGCGTACGTCGCGAAGCCCTCGTTCAGCCAGATGTGCCGCCAGTCCGCCACCGTCAGGCTGTTGCCGAACCACTGGTGGGCCAGCTCGTGCAGCACGAGCCGCTCGTGGGTGCGGCGGCCGTCCACGTGGTTGGCGCCGAAGATCGCCATGCCCTGGGCCTCGATCGGGTCGTCGAGGTCGTCGTCGGTGACCACGATGACGTACTCGCCGAACGGGTACGCCCCGAACAGCCGCTGCAGGAACTCCATCATCCGGCCCTGCCGCCCGAAGTCGCGGTCGAACAGGCGACGCAGCCGCGGGGGCACGGCCGCCCGCTGCGGCACCGTCTCGAAGATCGACTCCACCTGGCCGGTCGCGCGCCCGATGCCGAGGCTCAGCCGGCGCAGCCCGATCCCCGTGTGGGGGAACCAGCCGCGGCCGGTCAGCTCGACCTCGTCGTAGCGGCCGACCTGCACGCTCATCAGGTAGGTCGCCGTCGGCTCGCGCCGCTCGAACACCCACCTCGTCGTGCTCGCCGACGTCGTCCGCTCGACCAGGGTGCCGGTGACCGAGACCAGGTACGGCGACGCCGTCGTCACGCTCACCCGGTAGCTCGCCTTGTCCGACGGGTGGTCGTTGCACGGGAACCACGACGGCGCCCCGACCGGCTGGCTCGCCACCAGCGCGCCGTCGGTCAGCTCGTCCCAGCCGACGTCACCCCAGCGGCTGTGCACCGGGCGCGGGTTGCCGACGTAGTGCACCTCGACCGTGAACGCGGTACCCGCCGGGATCGACCTCGCCGGCTTGACGTGCAGCTTCGCGCCGCGTTTGAGGTACTTCGCGGGCTTGCCGTCGACCAGCACGCGGTTGATCCGGAACTCACCGAAGTCGAGGCTGACGCGGGAAAGCGCCTGGGTCGCCTCCGCGGTGATCACCGCCGCCGCCGAGAGCCGGTTCGGCGCGACCTTGTAGTCGAGGCTCAGGTCGTAGTGCCGGGTCCGGTACCCGCCGTTGCCGTGGGCGGGCAGGTACGGGTCGCCGGAGGTGTCCGCGCCGGGAGCGGGAGCCTTCGAAATCACCCGTGGCGAACCTTTCGTCGTGCGTGCTGGAACCAGGCTCGCACGGACGGGTGAGTCCGGCGCGCCTGGTCCCGCTTTTGTTACTTACCGGGCCACGCCGAGATCGGGTTGCCCAGCCAGCGGGTGTCGGCCGGCACCTCGTCGCCGCGGGTCACCAGCGAGCCCGGGCCCACCGTCGTCCGGGCGCCGATGCCCGCGCCCGGCAGCACGATGCCGTGCGGGCCGAGCGTGGCGCCCTCGCCGAGGGTCACCCGGGACATGCTCATGATCCGGTCGTGGAACAGGTGCGTCTGCACGACGCAGCCGCGGTTGATCGTCGCGCCGTCGCCCAGCGAGACGAGGTCGGCCTCGGGCAGCCAGTACGTCTCCAGCCAGACCCCGCGGCCGATCTTGACGCCCATCGTGCGCAGCCACGCGGTCAGCAGCGGGGTGCCGCCGACCGAGCCGATCAGCCACGGCACCGCGAAGGCCTCGACGAAGGTGTCGGCCAGCTCGTTGCGCCAGACGAAGGAGCTCCACAGCGGGTGGTCGACCTCGCGGAACTTGCCGACCAGCAGCCACTTCATCACCGTCGCGGTCAGCGCCGCGACGATCCCGGCGGCCAGCAGGGCGGGCCCGGCCAGCAGCGCGGCGACGCCGAAGCCGAACGCCGACGCCGTCCACAGCAGGCCGGAGGCGACCACGACGGTCAGTGCGACACCGCACATGACCGGGATGATCCGGCACAGTTCGACCAGCGCCCGCGCCGCCTTGAGGTGCAGCGCCGGGGTGTAGGTGCGGCTCGTGTCGGCCTCGCCGATCGCGCGGCGCACCGGCAGCGGCGGCATCCCCAGGTACGAGGAGCCCTTCTTGGCCTTCAGCGGCGTCGACGACAGGACGCCGACCAGGCCGCGCTTCGGCACCGAACGGCCGGGCGCGGTCATCCCTGAGTTACCGAGGAACGCCTGCTTGCCGATCCGCGCCGGGGCGACGTGCAGCCAGCCGTGGTTGAGCTCGTAGGTGGCCACCATGGTGTCGTCGGCGAGGAACGCGCCGCTGTCGACCTTGGTCATCTTCGGCAGCGCCAGCACGGTCGACGCCTCGACGTTGCGGCCGACCTTCGCGCCGAGCAGCCGCAGCCACACCGGCGTGAAGAGGCTGGCGTACAGCGGGAACAGGCCTTCGCGGGCCATGCTCATCAGCCGTTCGGTGGCCCAGACCTGCCAGGCGACGCGGCCGTGCACCGGGTGGTAGCCCTCGACCATGCCGATGCTCAAGCACCGGACGCCGACCAGCACGAGCAGCATGTACGCGGCGAAGTACGCCACGGTCGCGGCCGGGACGAAGACCAGCGCGCGGGTGAACGCGTCGAGCAGCGTCGGCGCGCCGGCGATGCCGTAGCCGAGCACGGCGACCCCGGCCAGCGCGGCCACGCCGGGCAGGAAGCCCAGCGCCAGGGAGGTCGCGCCGTAGACGGCGGCCCAGAAGTGCGACCGCGGCGGCCGGCTCGACGGCCACTTCAGCGCGTTGCGCTCGTCCTTGGCGACGCGTGCGGCGGGCGAACCGGCCCAGTGCTGTCCGGCCGGGACGGCGCCGCGGACGGTCGAACCCGCCGCGATCTCCGCGCCCTTGCCGATGCGGACGCCCGGGAAGAGCGTGCTGCGCGCGCCGACGCGGGCGTCCGCGCCGACGCGGACCTTGCCGATGTGCACGACGTCGCCGTCGACCCAGTGGCCGGTCAGGTCGACCTCGGGCTCGATCGCGGCGCCGCGGCCCAGCTTGAGGAACCCGGTGACCGGCGGCGGCGAGTGCAGGTCGACGTCCTTGCCGATCCGTGCGCCGAGCGCCTTCGCGTACGTCGTCATCCAGGACGCGCCCGCGACGCTGTCCGCACCGGAGAACTCGGCCAGCTTCTCGGCCGTCCACAGTCGCAAGTGGACACTGCCGCCGCGCGGGTACGTGCCGGGGCGGACCCCGGAGAGCAGCACGCGCGCGCCACCGGCGGCGATGGCGATCCGGCCCGCCGGGCTGAACAGCACCACCCAGGCGAGGCCGAGCCACGCCCAGCTCAGCGTCGGCGCCCAGGCGAACCCGAGCAGGGACAGGACGTTCGACAGCGCGGCGGACAGGGTCGCCCAGCGCAGTCCGACCAGGCCCATCAGCGGGACCATCAGCAGCGTCTGGATGACACCGGCGCGGCGTTTCGTCGGCGCGATGTCCCGGCGTTCGGTGGCCTGGCCGCTCAACGCGTCCAGCATCGCGGCCAGCGCACCCAGCTTGGGGTGGGCGTAGATGTCGGCGACCGACACCTGCGGGTGCCGGGTGCGGATGCGGGCGACCACCTGGGCGGCGGTCAGGCTGCCGCCGCCGTGGGTGAAGAAGTCCGCCTTGGGGCTGTCGACCGACACGCCGAGGATCTCGGCCCAGCCTTCGGCGAGCCAGGTCTCGGTCGGGGTCAGGCCGGAAGCCTCCACTGTGGACAGCGGCCACGGGAGGGCGTTGCGGTCCACCTTGCCGGAGGTGCGGGTGGGCAGGTCGTCGACGACGGCGAGCAGCGGGACCAGCGCGGCCGGCAGGTGCTCGCGCAGGCGCGTCGCGGCCTGGTCGTGGTCGAAGCTGTCGCCGGCGGGCACGACGTACCCGACGAGGACCTGGTTGCCGGCCTTGGTGCGGCGGATCGCGGCGGCCGCGCCCTGCACACCCGGCAGGGCCTGCAGTGCGGCGTCGACCTCGCCCAGCTCGATGCGGCGGCCGCCGAGCTTGACCTGCTCGTCGAGGCGGCCCAGGAACAGCAGGCCTTCTTCTTCCGCGCGGACCATGTCGCCCGAGCGGTACGCGCGCTGCCAGCCCAGGGACGGCAGCGGGGCGAACTTCTCGGCGTCCTTGGCCGCGTCGAGGTAGCGGGCCAGGCCGACGCCGCCGATGACGAGCTCGCCGGTCTCGCCCATGGCGACCGGCTCGCCTTCGTCGTTGACCACGGCGAGCTGCCAGCCGACGAGCGGGAGGCCGATCCGGACCGGGCCTTCGCCGGTCAGCTGCGCGGCGCAGGCGACGACGGTGGCCTCGGTCGGGCCGTAGGTGTTCCACACTTCGCGGCCTTCGACGGCGACACGCTCGGCCAGCTCCGGCGGGCACGCTTCGCCGCCGAAGATGAGCAGGCGGACGTCTTCGAGCGCGTCCGCCGGCCACAGCGCGGCCAGCGTCGGCACGGTCGAGACGACGGTGATGCGCTGCGCGACCAGCCACGGGCCGAGGTCGACGCCGGTGCGGACCAGCGCGCGGGGCGCCGGGACCAGGCAGGCGCCGTGGCGCCAGGCCAGCCACATCTCTTCGCAGGAGGCGTCGAAGGCGACGCTCAGGCCGGCCAGGACGCGGTCGCCGGGGCCGATGGGCTCGTCGGTGAGGAAGAGCTCGGCCTCGGCGTCGACGAAGGCGGCGGCGCTCGCGTGGGTGACCGCGACGCCCTTGGGCTTGCCGGTGGAGCCGGAGGTGAAGATGATCCAGGCGTCCTCGGCCGGGCCGGGCCGGCCGTCGCGGCCGCCCGGGGTGCTGTGGACCTCGATCTTGCCGTCGGTGGCCACGGCCGCGACCTGGGCTTCTTCGAAGACCAGCTCGGCGCGCTCGTCGGGGTCGTCGGCGTCGACGGGCACGTAGGCGGCGCCGACGGACAGGGTGGCGAGGATGGCGATGTACAGCTCGGCGGTGCCGGAGGAGATCCGGATGCCGACCCGGTCGCCGAGGCCGACGCCGTAGCTCTTGAGCCGGCGCCCGTAGGCGTCGATCTCGTCGAGGAGCCGGCGGTAGGTCAGCGTGGTGGTGCCGTCGTCGATCGCGGCGGCGTTCGGGTGCCGCTCCGCGGTGGCGGCGAGGATGTCGAGGAGGGTGCGCTCACCGGCGCCGAGGCCGGACCAGAACAGCGCCCGGTCGGCGAGCGTGACCTCGGGGGTGGTTCCGGTGGGTTCGATGGTGACGGTCATCGGGCGTGCACCTCGACGGTGACGCAGACGTGCAGGGACAAACCATGGGCGCGCAAGCCCACCACTCACCTTCCGGGAGCCTCAACCGGGCTTGCTCTCCTGGTTGAGGCGCCCGCAACGACCTTTCACCATACCTGCGAATCACCGAAAGATATCCCCCAGGTCACGCTAGCGTGTCGGACCTCACCCTCCGGACGAACCGCCGTGAAGGAAGGGTCAGCACGCGTGATCGGAAGGTCGACACGGCGTCCGGCCGGACATCCGTCGTGTCGACCCCTCAATCACGCGTGTCGACCTCTCAATCACGCGTGTCGTCCGAAACGGGTCGGGAAATCACCTGGTTCGGGCGGCTTTTCCGCCGACCTTGGGCTTCGCCTTCTTTTCGCGGACGCGGACGTTCACCCGGACGGGGCTGCCGGTGAAGCCGAACTGCTCGCGGAACTTGCGCTCGATGAACCGGCGGTAGCCCGCCTCGAGGAAGCCGGTGGTGAACAGGACCAGCGTCGGCGGGCGGATGCCGGCCTGGGTCGCGAACAGGACCTTCGGCTGCTTGCCCGAGCGGACCGGCGGCGGGGTGGCCGCGATCAGGTCGGACAGCCACGCGTTGAGCTGGCCGGTCGGCACCCGCTGGTCCCACGACTTCAGCGCGGTCCGCAGCGCAGGCGCGAGCTTGCGCACCGAACGGCCGGTCAGCGCCGAGATGTTGACCTTCTCCGCCCACGGCACGCGGACCAGGCCGCGGTCCAGCTCGCGGACCATCGCGTGCCGCCGGTCCTCGTCGACCAGGTCCCACTTGTTGAACGCCAGCACGCAGGCGCGGCCGGCCTCGACGACCATGGTCAGCACCCGCAGGTCCTGCTCCGACAGCGGCTCGGCCGCGTCCAGCAGCACGATCGCGACCTCGGCCGCGTCGATCGCGGTCTTGGTGCGCAGGGACGCGTAGTACTCGGCGCCCGCGGCGAAGTTGACGCGCTTGCGCAGGCCCGCCGTGTCCACGAACCGCCAGGTCTCGCCGTCCAGCTCGACCAGCGAGTCGACCGGGTCGACGGTGGTGCCGGCCACCGAGTCGACGACCGAGCGCTGCTCCCCGGACAGCTTGTTGAGCAGGCTCGACTTGCCGACGTTCGGCTTGCCGACCAGCGCGACGCGCCGCGGCCCCGACGTCACGGCACCGCCCTCGCGCGGCGACTCGGGCAGGGCCTCGAGGATGGCGTCGAGCAGGTCTCCGGAGCTGCGGCCGTGCAGCGCGCTGACCGGGTGCGGCTCGCCGAGGCCGAGCGACCACAGCGACGCGGTGTCCGCGAGCAGCCGGTCGTCGTCCACCTTGTTCGCGGCCAGCAGCACCGGCTTCTTCGAGCGGCGCAGCACCTTGGAGACGGCTTCGTCGGTCGCGGTCGCGCCGACCGAGGCGTCGATGACCAGCAGCACGGCGTCCGCGGTCTGCATGGCCAGCTCGGCCTGGGCGGCGACGGAGGCCTGCAACCCGGTCGCGTCCGGCTCCCAGCCGCCGGTGTCGACCAGGGTGAACCGCCGGCCGCCCCAGTAGGCGTCGTAAGCGACGCGGTCGCGGGTCACGCCGGGGACGTCCTGCACGACGGCTTCGCGCCGGCCGAGGATGCGGTTGACCAGCGTCGACTTGCCCACGTTCGGGCGGCCGACGACGGCGAGCACCGGCTGCCCGAGGGCGGCCTCCTCGGCCGCTTCCGCCGCCTCGATCTGCGCGTCGAGCGCGGCGAATTCGGTCTCGTCGGACCAGGTGCCGTCGACTTCGCCGACGCTGTCGAGCTCTTCCATGACTACCTATTTCCCTTATACCGCGCCGAATCCGTGTTCGGCACGCCAGTCGTCCAAAGTCTTCACGAGCGCCGCGAGCTCACCGCGCAGCTCTTCGGTGCCCTGGTCGAGCCCGGTCTTCCCGGGCCCCACCTTCGGCGAAAACGGCTCGCCCACGAGGATGTCCACCCGCGGCCGGAACCGTCGCCTGCCGTCGGCCGGCTTGAGCGTGCCCCGCGTCGCGACCGGGAGCACGGTCGCGTCGGAGGCCCGGACCAGCCAGGCCGCGCCGCGTTCGGCCGCGCCGACGTCCCCGGTACCGCGGGTGCCTTCGGGGAAGATCCCGACGACTCCGCCGTCCTTCAGGACGCCGACCGCGGTCAGCAGCGGTTTGCGGTCGATCTCGCCGCGCTTGAGCGGGATCTGCCCGATCGCCAGCATGAACTTGCCGACGATCCCGCCGAACATCTCGGCCTTGACCAGGAACGCCGAACGCCGCGGAAGCATTCCGAAGATCAGCTGCGGCTCGATCATGGAGCTGTGGTTGGCGATCACGAGCAGCGGCCCGGTGGCGGGGACGCGCTCGCGGCCGTGCACCCGGATGCGGAAGGCCGAGCGCAGATAGTACCGGGCGAAGACCCGCCCGGCGTCGTGGAGCCTGCCGACGGAGCCTTCCGGCAATCCGTCAGCGGTCATCGCGCCACCTCGGCGTTGCAGCCTTCGAGGATGCCGCGGTGGCTGGCCAGCTCGCTCAACGCGACGATCACCTGGTCGATGGACAGCTCGGAGGTGTCGACGTGCACGGCGTCGTCGGCCGCCCGCAGCGGCGAGGCGGCCCGGGTCGAGTCGAGGTGGTCGCGACGCTCGACCGAAGCCAGCGCGTCGGCGACCGACGACTGGCGCCCGGCGGCGGTGTCCTGCGTGCTGCGGCGCGACGCGCGGACGTCGGCCGACGCGGTCAGGAAGACCTTGAGCGGCGAGTCCGGCGCGACGACGGTGCCGATGTCCCGGCCCTCGACGACGATCCCGCCGCGGTGGGAGACGACGTCGTCGATGATCTGCCGCTGCCGCGCGACCAGCAGCTCACGCACGTGCGGCACGGCGGACACCGGCGAGACGGCCTTGGTGACCTCGGGCCCGCGGATGTCGGCGGCGACGTCCGCGCCGGCCAGGCGGATCTCGGGGCGGTCGGGGCTGGTGCCGATGGTGAACTCGGCGCGGTCGGCGACCTCGGCGACGGCGTCCGCGTCGGCCGGGTCGACGCCGGCCCGCAGCACGGCGAGGGTGACCATCCGGTACATGGCACCGGTGTCGAGGTAGCCGGCCCCGAGGCGCTGGGCGAGCTTGCGGGCGACGGTGGTCTTCCCGGTCCCCGATGGGCCGTCCAGCGCGACCACACCACGTAGGGCTCCCGTCACCGGCATTCTCCTCGCGTTCTCGTCTCGGTCGGTCCGGTGTCCATTCTGCCGGTCGGGGTGCGGAGGAGATCAGTCGGCCCGCGTGCCGAAGCGCGCCACCACCAGCGCGAGACGCTCGTCACGGTGGGCCGGGGACAGCCGGTGGCCGCGATCCAGCGTCACCAGGCCGTGCAGGGTGCTCCAGAACACCTCCGTCAGCGGCCCGGCGTTCTGCTTGCCGGCCACCGGCTCGATGACCGCCAGGAGCTCGGCGAAGTTCGCCTTCATCACCTCCGGGGTGTCGTCCTGGGCGAACGGGAGTTCCGAAGCCAGCGTGAACATCGCGTCGTACAGCGCCGGTTTCGCCTCGGCGAACTCCACGTACGCCTTCGCGACCCCCGCCAGGCCACCCGGACGGGCCGTTTCCAGCACCGAGACCAGCTCGGCGAAGCCCTCCAGCGCAGCCGCGGCCATGATCGCGTCCTTGCCGCCCGGGAAGTGGCTGTAGAGCACCGGCTGGCTGTACTCGATCAGGGCCGCGAGCTTCCGGGTGGTGACGGCGTCCCAGCCTTCCTCCTCGGCCAGTTCGCGGGCCGCGGAAACGATCCGCCGCGCTCGCTCGGTCCGGTCGCGCACGCGCCGCTGTCGCTGGGTCATACGTCACATGCTAGCACTGCTAGACAAACTAGCGCCGCTAGATTAGCGTTGCTAGCAATCCTAGCGATGCTAGAAACCATCTGGAGGGAACATCATGGTCGTCACCGGTTACGTCCTCACCGCGCTCGTCTCGCTCGGCATCATCTACATCGGCTTCAACTACGTCTTCGCGCCGGTGAAGACCGCCGCGGGTTTCGGCTTCGGAAAGGTTCCCGAGAACGCGGAGAACTTCCTCAACGTCAAGGGCGGCCGCGACATCGGCGCCGGCCTGATCCCCGTGGCCCTGATGATCTACGGCGACGCGCACGCGCTCGGCTGGGTCATGCTCACCGCGGCCCTCTGGCCGGTCTTCGACATGCTGCTGATCCTGCGCCACCGCGGCAAGAAGGCCATCGCCTTCGGCGTCCACGGCGTGACCGCCGCCGTGATGGTCGTGGCCGCCCTGCTCCTGCTGCTCGGCTGAACGTCGCGAATCGGACACGTGGGTTACGGTGGTTGGGTGAACGTCGAAGTAACCCCTCTTCCCGGCATCGGGGTCCGCAAGGACTTCAGCACCCGTACCGGCCGCCGCATCGGCGTCGTGTCGCAGCGGGACGGCCACACCGAGCTCATCGTGTCCAAGTCCGACGACCCGGACGCCTGCGCCGCCTCGATCCCGCTGACCGCGGACGAGGCGGGCACGCTGGCCAACCTCCTCGGCGCGCCGCAGCTGGTCGCGCAGCTCACCGAGGAGCACCAGGACCTGCCGGGCATCAGCACCAAGCAGCTGCCGATCAAGCCGTCCAGCCCGTTCGACGGCCGGACGCTCGGCGACACGGCGATGCGCACGCGCACCGGCGTCTCGGTGGTCGCGGTGGCGCGGGCCGGCCAGGTGCACCCGTCGCCGACGCCCGACTTCGCCCTCACCGGCGGCGATCTGCTGGTCACGGTCGGCACGAGCGAGGGGCTCGAAGCCGCTCTCAAGATCTTGAAGTACGGCTGATCCCACGATGGACCACACCGCGCTGTCCCTGATCGAACTGGGGGCGGTCTTCTTCGTGCTGGGCGCGCTCGGGCGCCTGGCCGGCAAGATCGGCCTCTCCCCCATCCCGCTCTACCTGCTCGGCGGCCTCTGCTTCGGCTCCGGCGGCCTGATCCCGCTGACCGACATCGGCGGCTTCACGCACCTGGCCGGCGAAATCGGCGTCGTGCTGCTGCTCCTGCTGCTCGGCCTCGAGTACTCCGCGGCCGAGCTGTTCACCGGGCTGCGCCGGTCCTGGACGGCCGGCCTGCTCGACATCGTCCTCAACGCGGCCCCCGGCGCGGCCGTCGCGCTGCTGCTGGGCTGGGGCCCGGTCGGCGCGATGGTGATGGCGGGCGTCACGTACATCTCGTCGTCCGGGATCGTCGCGAAGGTCCTCGGCGACCTCGGCCGGCTCGGCAACCGCGAGACGCCGGTGGTGCTGTCGATCCTCGTGTTCGAGGACCTCGCGATGGCGCTCTACCTGCCGATCCTCACCGCCGTGCTGGGCGGGGTGTCGCTGCTCGGCGGCCTGGAGGCCGTCGGCATCTCGCTGCTGGTGATCACCGTGGTGCTGGTGGTCGCGCTGAAGTTCGGCCGGTACGTCTCGGCCGCGGTCGACAGCCCGGACCGTGAAGTGTTCCTGCTCAAGGTGCTCGGCGCGGCCCTGCTGGTCGCCGGGCTGGCGTCGGCGATGCAGGTGTCGGCGGCGGTCGGGGCGTTCCTGCTCGGCATCGCGATCTCGGGCTCGACGGCGGAGAACGCGACGCGCATGCTCGAGCCGTTGCGCGACCTGTTCGCCGCGGTGTTCTTCGTGGTCTTCGGGCTCAACACGAACCCGGCGTCGATCCCGCCGGTGCTCGGCTGGGCGATCGTGCTGGCGGTCGTGACGACGCTGACGAAGGTCGCCACGGGCTGGTGGGCGGCCGGCCGGCAGGGCATCGGCCGCCTGGGCCGCGCCCGCGCGGGCGCGGCTCTGGTCGCCCGCGGCGAGTTCTCGATCGTCATCGCGGGTCTGGCGGTGACGGCGGGCGCGGTCACCGGCGAGCTGGCGGCCCTGGCCACCGCGTACGTCCTGCTGATGGCCATCCTCGGCCCGACAGCGGCCCGCGTCGTCGAGCCGATCGTCCGGGCCGTGCAACGGAAAACGGCGACCAAGACGGCGCCGGCCGAGGCAAACTAGCGCGATGACCGCCCTCGCCGACCTGCTCGACAGCTCGTCCACCGACCACGACGCCCTGCTCGCCGCCTTGATCGACCACGGGGTGTACGTCCCGGTGGCGGACAACGGCTCGGTGGTGTTCCTGCGGAACGAGGACGGCAGCCCCGCCCTGCCGGGCTACGTCAGCGAGGAGTGCTGCGCGGACCGGCTGCCCTCCGCCGACGGCGCCGTGCACTGCGACGTGCTGCGGCTGCTGGACATCGCCGCGCAGACGGGCGTCGAGGTCCTGATGCTGTTCTCGACGGGCGGCTGGGCCCGCGTGCCGGTCCCGCTGCTGCGCCGGACCCTGCAGGAACGCGGCCGGGACGCGGCCGGCGAGCGGATGAAGCTCACCTGGTCCCGGCACCCGGCGGCGGTGGCGTTGCGCAACGCGGCGGCCGAGCGGATCCGGGAGTTCCCGGCGGTGCGCACGGTGTGGGTCTCGCAGGTGCGGTGGCTCGACACCGGGATCGAGCACCTGATGGTGCACATGGCGGTCGACGAGGAGTTGCCGTCGCCGTCGGCGGACCGGCTGATGACGGCCGTGCTCCCGGCCGAGGACCGCCCTCAGGTGGGCCTGCTCGCCCTGAACACGACCACGCACGCGGCCACGATCACCGAGCTGGACCGGATGGGACTGGACACCGTACGGGCCGACCACACCACCGGCCGCGTCGACGTGCTCTCCCGCGAGTACGACTAGCGCAGGTCCGCCCGGCCCGCCGACGGCACGTGCTCGCCACTACCGGCGGCGGGGTGGGTCGTCGCCGCGGGGACCGATCCGGCCAGCGGCACCGAAACCGACGTGCGGGCCAGGTCCAGCGTCACCCGGCCCGGCTGGGCGGGCCCGCGGATGAAGCTGCCGTCCGTGCCGCCGATGATCAGCGCCAGCGCGTGGCCGCGGGGCACGATGTGGTCGGTCGAGGCCAGCCGGAACGTCATCGTGTACGCCGTCCCCGGGGTCAACGGCCGCTCCTGGGACAGGGAGGCGTAGTTCGCCAGGTCCGCCCAGCCGCGGCTGAGGATCGTGTAGTTCACCTTCTTCACGTCCGCGGACGTGATCCGGTAGCAGGCGTCGTCACCGGACGTCGACGAGCCCCAGCAGTTCTCGGAAGTCCCCGTCGTGATCCCCTCGCCGCTGCCGCCGAAGTTGCGGATGGTCGCCGCGCCGAGGTCCACCAGCAGCGCCGACACCCGCGCCGACGACGTGCTCGGCGTGGCCGTCACCGTCACCGAAGTCGTGCCGGAAACCTGCACGTCCGCGGGCAAGGCCCCGGTCGAGTAGGTCAGAGCGGCGCTGCCCGGGTTGGTCACCCAGGTGTCCTCGCCCAGGCTCGGGTTGTCCGTGAACGACGCCGTGCCCGAGGCCGCCGCCGTGCCGAGGGTGCCGGAAGCGTGCGGCCGCAGCGTCGTGGCCAGTGCGTTCGCCGCCGGGTACGCGCTCTGGTCCGCCCACTGGTCCGGCTGCCGCTCGACGCTGGCCTGCGGCCCGTTCTGGACGCCGTTGTCGATCCCGAGCAGGTAGTGGTCGAACCACCGGTGCAGCAGGTCGACCCAGTCCGCCCGCCGGTAGTCGAACGGGTCGACGTGCCCGGTCTGCGACAGCCAGATCTTCTTCTCCACGTTCAGCGCGGCCCACCACTGTCCGAAGTGGATGGTCTTGACGTTGAGGTCGTTGCCGCCGTGGGACAGCAGTACGCTCGCCCGCACGTTGCCCGCCCGCCGGACGTAGTCCCGGTCCGCCCAGAGCGGCCCGTAGTCGCCGTTCGCGGTGGCGCCGGAAGCGAGGACCTGGTTCTGCGCCGAGCAGTTCTGCCCGCCGTTGCGCGCTTCGACCGTGCGGGCGAGCCCGTCCGGGTTGAACCCGAAAGTCGCGCCGTCGGAGCGGTAGTAGTCGTACCAGGAGCTGATCGCCGAGATCGGGACGATCGTCTTCAGGCCCGCGACGCCGGTCGCCGCGACCCCGTTGGCGATCGTGCCGTCGTAGGACTTGCCGATCATGCCGACGTTCCCGGTGCTCCAGCCCGCCGTCACCGCGCTGCCGCCGGTCTTCGCGCTGTAGCCGGTCGCGCGGCCGTTCAGCCAGTCGACGACCTTGCGCGCGGAGTCGACGTCCGAAGCGCCGCCGACGTCCGCGCAGCCGGCCGAGCGGTTGGTGCCGGCCAGGTCGACCTGCACGACGGCGTACCCGCGCGGGACGAAGTAGTTGTCGTAGAACAGCGGGAACTTCACCGGTTTCCCGGCGCTGTCGTAGGACTTCAGCTCGCTCTCGTTGCCGCGTCCGCAGCACGAGTAGTACGGGCTGGCGTCCATGATCACCGGAACGCGTGACGTCGCTTCACTCGGCCGGATGATGTCGGCGGCGACCCGATCGGAACGGCCGTCCCCGTCGCCGTCCCGGCCGATGTCGACCCAGACGGTTTCGCGGATCGCCTTCGCGTAGTCGTAGACCGGTTCGCTCCCCGGTGTGGCCGCGGCGGCCGGAACCACCGCACCGGACAGGAGCACCGCGAGGATCCCGCACACCACTCCGAGTCGCATGCCCGTCACGCTAGCGAGCGGGCGAGGCCGCCCACCACGGCGGAAAGTGGGTAGCTTGGCGTACGTGACGGACTCCCTGCCCGCCGTGAGCGTCACCGCCGTCGGTGTCGCCGCGCTGCGCGCGTACGAAAGCCGCCGCCCGGATCGCCTGTTCGACGATCCGTACGCGGCCGCGTTCCACGCTGCGGGGAGTTCCCTGCTGCCCGTCGCTCCGGGCGAGACCCCGCAGGGTGGCCTGGGCGCGCTCTTCGCCCGGCAGGTGGCGATCCGCACCCGCTTCTACGACGACTACCTGCTGTCCGCCGGGTGCGCCCAGGTCGTGGTGCTCGCCGCGGGACTCGACGCGCGCGCTTTCCGGCTCGCCTGGCCGCCGGGAGTACGGCTGTTCGAGCTCGACCTGCCCGAGGTCCTCACGTTCAAGGACGAAGTGCTCGCCCGCCAGGACGCCGTGCCGTCGTGCGAGCGCGTCGTGGTCCCGGCCGACCTGCGCGACGACTGGGCGGCCGCGCTGCAGGCGGCCGGGTTCGACCCCGGCGTGCCCACCGCGTGGCTGGCCGAAGGCCTGCTGGTCTACCTGTCCCGGGAAGACGCGCAAGAGCTGCTTTCGACCGTGACCGAGCTGTCCGCGCCGGGCAGCCGGGTGTCGTTCGAGCACCGGTCGGCCGAAACGCGAAACCGCCTGCTCGCCCGGGCCAACGCCACGCCGGGCGCCGAGCGCGTCACCCGGCTGTGGCTGGGCGGTCTCGGCGGCGAGGCGCCGGAGTGGCTGCGCAGCCACGGCTGGGCACCCACCGTCGCCTCCCACGCCGAACTGGCCGTGAAGTACAACCGTCCGGGCGACGAGACGCTCGACGGCTTCGTAACCGCCGTGTATTAGAGCTCGACGTTGCGGTAGAGCGCGCCGACCTCGGTCTTCGTCAGCCGCCGGATCGAGCCGACGCGCTGGTTGCCGAGCTGGACGTCGCCGACCGCCGTGCGGACCAGCTTCAGCACCGGGTGCCCGGTGTCCTTGAGCAGGCGGCGCACGATGTGCTTCTTGCCCTCGTGGATGACCAGCTCGACCAGCGACTTGCCGGAGTGCATGTCCTTCACCCGGAACTGGTCGACCTTCACGATGCCGTCCGGCAGCTCCCAGCCCTTGCGCAGCTCCTTGCCGAGCCCACGCGGCACCAGGCCGTCGACCTCGGCGAGGTAGGTCTTGAGCACCCGGTACGACGGGTGCATCAGCCGGTGGCCGAGGTCGCCGTCGTTGGTGAGCAGCAGCAGGCCCTCGGTGTTCTCGTCGAGCCGTCCGACGTGGACGACGCCGGGCGTCTCCTCGTAGCGGCCGCGCAGGTAGTCGCCGACGCAGGGGCGGCCGCGGTCGTCCGACATCGTCGAGTGCACGCCCTTGGGCTTGTTCAGGGCGAGGTAGATGAGGTCGTCGCGCAGGTTCACCCGGGTGCCGTCGACGTGGATGACCGCCTCGTCGGGGTGGACGCGGCGACCCAGCTCGGTGACGACCTCGCCGTCCACCTCGACCCGGCCGGCCGCGATCAGGTCCTCCGCCGCCCGCCGGGAGGCGACCCCGGCCTGCGACAGCACCTTCTGCAGGCGGATGCCGTCGGGGTGTTCACTGGATGTCATCGATGGTGTCCACTTCGGGTAGCAGCGGAGCGATCGGGGGCAGGTCGTTCAGTGACGACAGCCCCAGTCGCTCCAGGAACAGCTCGGTCGTCACGTACAGCGTGCCGGTCGTCTCGGGATCGGTCCCCATCTCTTCGATGAGGCCGCGCGCGAGCAGCGTCCGGATCACGCCGTCCACGTTCACGCCCCGCACCGCGGCAACCCGCGCGCGGGTCACCGGCTGCCGGTACGCGATCACGGCGAGGCTCTCCAGCGCGGCCCTGGTCAGCTTCGACCGCTGGCCGTCCAGCAGGAGCTTCTCCACGAACGGGGCGTAGACGTCCCTAGTGTAGAACCGCCACCCTTCGCCGACGCGCCGCAGGTCGATCCCGGAGTTCCGGTCGGTGAACTTCTGCGCCATGGTGCGCAGCGCGACGACGATCCGCGACTTGGGCTGGCCGAGGGTGTCGGCGAGGAGTTCTTCGCCGGCCGGCGAGTCGACGATGAGCAGGAGCGCTTCGAGGGCGGACTCCAGGGCCTCGTCGGAGGTGACGTCCGGCATGGCGTCGGCGTCCCCGGCGGCGACCAGGTCGGACTCGGGATCTGCCGGTCCGGGCTCGGCTTCGGCGACGGCTCCAGGCTCGAGAGCGGCTTCGGGCTCGGGCTCGGCGGAAGCCTCCCCGACAGGCACCTCCGGCTCAGCCGCCGCTTCCTCGACGGCAGCCTCCCCGACAGGCGCTTCCTCTGCGACCAGCGGCTCCACCGGGTCGCCGTCCTCGGTCACCGGCTCGCCGGACAACGCCTCGTCCAGAGCCAGCTCCGCCGCGGCCTCCTCCGGCTCGCCCACCGGCGGCTCGGGCGGGGACACCTGCTCGTTGCTCACCCGTACTCCTCTTCGTCTCCGAACGCGCGGTCCAGCTCGGCCGCCGCGGAGGCTTCTTCCTTCGAGCCGCCCGTCCAGCGGACGTGCAGCTCGGCCAGTGCCTCGCTCTGCTCGAACTGGACCGTCGCCTCGCGGTAGAGCTCCAGCAGCGCCAGGAAGCGCGCCACGATCTCCACCGTGTGGTCGCAGTCGTCGACCAGCTCGCCGAACGTCGCCTGCCCGCGCTCGGCCAGCATCACCCGCAGGATCGCCGCGTGCTCGCGCACCGAAATGCGGCCCATGTGGATGTGGGCGATCGACACCGTCGGCGGCGGCTTCGGGCGGAAGACCGCCACCGCGATGTCGGCGAACTTCTGCGGTGTCACGCCCAGCATCACCTCGGGCAGCAGCCCGATGAACCGCTCCTCCAGGGCCACCGACCGCGGGTACCGCCGCAGCGCGTTCTGTTCCAGCTCGCCGAACAGCGCCGCCACCTGCTTGTACGCGCGGTACTGCAGGATCCGCGCGAACAGCAGGTCGCGCGCCTCCAGCAGCGCCAGGTCGTCCTCGCTCTCGACCTCGGCCGCGGGCAGCAGCCGCGCCGCCTTCAGGTCCAGGAGGGTGGCCGCGATGACCAGGAACTCCGTCGTCTCGTCGAGGTTCCAGTCGGTCCCCAGCGCACGCGTGTACGCGATGAAGTCGTCGGTGACCCGGTGCAGCGCCACTTCGGTGACGTCGAGCTGGTGCTGCGAGATCAGCTGCAGCAGCAGGTCGAACGGTCCCTCGAAGTTGGCCAGCCGCACCTTGAACTTCGACGTGCTCAGCTCTTCGGTGTCGACGCCTTCGGGGATCATCCCGCCGTGCACGGTCTGGTGCTCTTCGGGGACCTCCGGAGCCGGTTCCGGCTCGTCCATCAGCCCTCGGTTTCGCCGCCGTCTGATCCGACCACCCGCAGCCGCTGGACCAGCACCGATTCCTCGCCGTTCTGGTCGAAGTCGGCCAGCAGCACCGCCACGGCCTCGCGGACCAGCCGGCCGCGGTCGACGACCAGGTCGTGCTTCGCGCGCAGCGTCAGCCGGGCCTGCTCCATGGCGACGAGCTCGTCGCCGGAGACGTACACGGTGATCTTCGCGTCGTGCTTGGTCCGGCCCGACCCGTGCGGGGCCGCGCTGCGGGAGAGCTGTTCGGTACGGCCGTTGCCCGACGGCTTGGGCTGCCGTTTTTCCACGGGGTCGGCCGGTGCCTGGGCAGGAGGGAGATCGAGAGCGGGGCTGGAGGTGATGCGGAAGAGTTCCGACGCTCCGGGCAGGGAGGCGCGCCTGCTCACCGAGCGATCACCTCGCGGGCCAGCTGGCGGTACGCCGCCGCGCCGGCCGACTTGGGCGCCCAGGTCGTGATCGGCTCACCCGCGACCGTCGTCTCGGGGAACCGCACGGTGCGGTTGATGACCGTGTCGAACACGGTCTCGCCGAATGCCTCCACCACGCGAGCCATGACCTCCTTCGAATGCAGGGTTCTCGGGTCGTACATGGTGGCGAGAATCCCGACTATGTCCAGTTTGGGGTTGAGGCGTTCCTGGACCTTCTCGATGGTGTCGATCAGGAGGGCGACGCCTCGCAGACTGAAGAACTCGCACTCCAGCGGGATGATCACGCCGTCCGCGGCGGTCAGCGCGTTCACCGTGAGCAGGCCGAGCGAGGGCTGGCAGTCGACAAGAACATAGTCGTAGTCGTTCATGACCGGACGAAGGACCCGTAACAACGTGTGCTCGCGCCCTACCTCGGCGACGAGCTGGACCTCCGCGGCGGACAGGTCGATGTTGCTCGGCAGCAGGTCAACGCCGTCGACGCGGGTTTTCATCAGCACGTCGGTGGCGCTGACCGAGCGCTCCATGATGGCGTTGTAGACCGTCTGGTCCAGCTCGTGCGGCTGGATGCCGAGGCCGACGGCGAGCGCGCCCTGCGGGTCGAAGTCGACCAGCAGCACCTTGCGCCCGTACTCGGCGAGGGCGGCACCCAGGTTGATGGTCGACGTCGTCTTGCCGACGCCGCCCTTCTGGTTGCACATCGCCATGATCTTGGCCGGGCCGTGCTTCTCCAGCGGCGCCGGATCGGGGTGCTCGCGGATCGGGCGGCCGGTCGGCCCGATGCCCTCGAGCTTCACCTTCTTGCCGTTGCGCTCGTGCGGCTCGTCGCCGTCGTGGAGGTCCGGCGTCGCGATCTTGACGTCGTTGAGGTTCGCCGCCGCCGACCCGGCGGACTCGGCCGGGACGGCCGGCTGGTTCGGTGTCGACATGGCGAGAAGGCTCCTTGTTCGTCGCGTCCGCCGCAGCCTATGTCCGGAGTCGGAGCCCCGGCAAAGCAACGCGCCGGACTCGACGGGGCAATGTCACTCGACCGTCGGTGCAGGCTACGAAGGCCCTTCGCCGTTTCTAGGGCCGTCTAGCCCAACGCTCGCGGGTGCGCCGTCGCGTAGACCTCGCGCAGGGTGTTGACCGTGACCAGCGTGTACACCTGGGTCGTCGTCACCGAGGCGTGGCCGAGGAGTTCTTGGACGACCCGGACGTCCGCGCCGCCTTCGAGCAGGTGCGTGGCGAAGGAGTGGCGGAGCGTGTGCGGCGACACCGCGGCTTTGATCCCCGCTCGTTCGGCGGTGTCCTTGAGGACCTGCCACGCGCTCTGCCGCGACAGCCGGCTGCCGCGGGCGTTGAGGAACAGGGCCGCCGTGCCGCGGCCGTGCGCGGCGAGAGCTGGGCGGGCGCGGACGGTGTAGGCGTGCAGCGCGGCGAGCGCGGGACGGCCGATCGGCACCAGCCGCTGCTTGCCGCCCTTGCCGTCGAGCAGCACCGTGCGCTCGGCGGCGTCGACGTCGTCGATGTCCAGGCCGACCGCCTCGGAGATCCGGGCGCCGGTCGAGTAGAGCACCTCCAGCAGCGCGCGGTCGCGCAGCGGGCGCTCGCCGTCGGGCGGCGGGGTCTCGAGCAGCCGCAGCACGTCGTCGACCGGCAACGCCTTGGGCAGCCGCTTCGCCGGCGTCGGCGGCCGGACTTCGCGGGCCGGGTTGTGCTCGGTGAGGCCTTCGGCGTGCGCGAACTTGTGCAGGCCCCGCACGGCGACCAGGGCCCGGGCGGCCGAAGACGCGGCCAGGGGCTGATGCTCGTCGTCGCCTTCGCGAAGAGCGGCGCCGAAGGCCGTGACGTGCGCGGAGGTGACGTCGGCGATCTTCGCGACGCCCAGCCCGTCCAGGTGCGCGGCGTACCGGCGCAGGTCACGGGCGTAGCTGTCCAGGGTGTTGCGCGCGGTCCCGCGTTCGACGACCAGGTGGTCGAGGTACGCGGCGATCACGCCGTCCGTGCTGCCCGGGGCTGCCACGCCGTCACCTTAGGCCGCCGAGCGCTCGTGACCCGGGAGAAACCCCGTTCGGTTACCGTGGATCCATGGGGTCCGAGGAGCTGCGCATCGGCACGGCCGAGCGCGAGGAAGCAGCGAGGCTGCTCGCCGATCACTTCGGCATGGGCCGCATCACCCCGGACGAGTACGAGACGCGGGTGACCGACGCCTACGCGGCGACGACGCTGGGCGAGCTGCGGCCGCTGTTCCGCGACCTGCCGCACCCGCACCCGGGCTTCTTCGGGCCGCCGCCGGGACCCGCGCCGATGCCGACGCAGCAGGTGTACGCGCCGCCCCCGATGCCCGTGGCGATGCCGTACGGGCCGCCGCCCGTCGTGTACTCGCACCGGTCGAGGACGGTGGCCGGGGTGCTGCAGATCGTGCTGCCCTTCGGCGTCGGCCGCTTCTACACCGGCCAGACCGGCCTGGGCATCGCCCAGCTCTTCGCCACCTTCTGCACCGGGATCGGCGTGTTCTGGCCGATCATCGACGGCATCATGCTGCTGGTCAACGGCGGGACGGACGCCGAAGGCCGCCCGCTGCGCCCCTGAGCCGGGGCGCAGCGGAGCAGCTCAGGACTGCTTGCGCTTGGCGAACGCCGTCGGGCGGTCCGCCCACGGCGCGTCCGCCGGCCGCGGCGAAGCCACGCCGGTGAGCACCGCGTGCGTGGCCAGCACACCCGAGACGGTGGCCCCGTTGAGCAGCTCGCCCGCCAGCGCCATCCGGACCGCCTCGGCGAGCGGGAACTTGCGGATGACCAGGTCCGCCTCCTCCTCGCCCAGCACCTCGCGGTCCACATCGGACAGTCCACGGGCCAGGAAGACCCGCACGACCTCGTCGGTGAAGCCGGGCGACGCCGCGACGTCGACCAGGGTCACCCAGTCCGACGCGGCCAGCCCGACCTCCTCGACCAGTTCCCGGCGAGCCGTGCCCACCGGGTCCTCGCCGAGGTGGTCGATCAGGCCCGCGGGCAGCTCCCACAGCCGGTGCCCGATCGGGTGCCGGTACTGGTGGATCAGCGTGACCTGCTGCTCGTCGTCCAGTGCGACGATCGCCACCGCGCCGAGGTGCTCGATCACCTCGCGCACGGCGGTCTCGCCGCCCGGCATCACGACGTCGTCGATCCGCAGGCCGACGACGCGTCCGATGTGGACGTCCCGGCTGGACGCGACGCTGAACTCGTGCTCGCCCGGCGCGGTCATCGGGCCGCCACCGGGGCCTCGGGCAGCTCGACCGGCAGCCGCTCGGCGACCTTGCGGTCCACCACGGCCTTGACGAACGCGCTGAACAGCGGGTGCGGCCGGGTCGGGCGGCTCTTGAGCTCCGGGTGCGCCTGCGTGCCGACGAAGAACGGGTGCTTGTCGGCCGGCAGCTCGACGAACTCGACCAGGTGGTCGTCCGGCGAAGTGCCGGAGAACACGAGCCCTGCGTCCGAGAGCTGCTTGCGGTAGGCGTTGTTGACCTCGTAGCGGTGCCGGTGCCGCTCGGAGACCTCGGTGGTGCCGTAGGCCTTCGCGACCTGCGAACCCGCCTTGAGCTTCGCCGGGTAGGCGCCCAGGCGCATGGTGCCGCCCATGTCCCGTTCGCCCGCGACGACGTCGCGCTGGTCGGCCATGGTCGAGATCACCGGGTGCGTGGTGTTCTCGTCGAACTCCGACGACCCGGCGTCCTTGATGCCGGCCAGGTGCCGCGCGGCCTCGATGACCATGCACTGCAGGCCGAGGCACAGGCCGAGCAGCGGCACACCGCGGGTGCGCGCGTACTCGATCGCGCCGACCTTGCCCTCGATGCCGCGGATGCCGAACCCGCCGGGGATCAGCACACCGTCCACATCGGACAGGACGGACGCCGCGCCGGAGGCGGTCTGCGCGTCGTCGGAGGCGACCCAGACGATCTCGACCTTGGCGCGGTGGGCGAACCCGCCCGCACGCAGGGCCTCGGTGACCGACAGGTAGGCGTCCGGCAGGTCGATGTACTTGCCGACGACGGCGATCCGCACGACCTCGTTCGGGTTGTGCACCCGGTCGAGCAGGTCGCCCCACACCGTCCAGTCGACGTCGCGGAACGGCAGCCCGAGGCGGCGGACCACGTAGGCGTCGAGCGCCTCGCGGTGCAGCACCTTCGGGATGTCGTAGATGGACCGCGCGTCCGGGCAGGCGATGACGGCCTCGGTGTCGACGTCGCACATCAGGCCGATCTTGCGCTTGAGGTCCTCCGGGATCTCCCGGTCGGCCCGGCAGACCAGCGCGTCGGGCTGGATACCGATGTTGCGCAGCGCGGCGACCGAGTGCTGGGTCGGCTTCGTCTTGAGCTCGCCCGACGGCGCCAGGTACGGCACCAGCGAGACGTGCAGGAAGAAGCAGTGGTCGCGGCCGACGTCGTGGCGGACCTGGCGGCAGGCCTCCAGGAACGGCAGGGACTCGATGTCGCCGACCGTGCCGCCGACCTCGGTGATGACGACGTCCGGCGACTGGCCGGTCTCGTCGGGCCCCGCGGCCGCGGTGATCCGGGCCTTGATCTCGTCGGTGATGTGCGGGATGACCTGCACGGTGTCGCCGAGGTACTCGCCGCGGCGCTCCTTGGCGATCACCTCGGAGTAGACCTGGCCGGTGGTGACGTTGGCCTTGCCGTCGAGATCGCGGTCGAGGAACCGCTCGTAGTGCCCGATGTCGAGGTCGGTCTCGGCACCGTCGTCGGTGACGAACACCTCACCGTGCTGGAACGGGTTCATCGTCCCGGGGTCGACGTTGAGATAGGGGTCGAGCTTCTGCATCGTGACGCGAAGCCCGCGCGCGGTAAGGAGCTGACCCAGGCTGGAAGCCGTGAGTCCCTTACCCAGAGAGGAGGCAACGCCTCCGGTGACAAAGACGTACTTGGTTGCCCGTGACTGAAGTCCCACGGGCCGCCAGCATATCCCACCCCTGCGGATCCGCGCGCTGTGACATGCCCGGGACGCCGGATATGACGCCCGCCACCCACCTGGGTGACTTAAGCCGCGACCTTCGCCGCACGCAGCCGCGGCCGGCCCGTGAGCGCCCGGCTGCCGGGCAGCCGCCGCAGGACCTCCACGATCAGCACGGTCAGGACGATCGTCGCCAGGTAGACGAGCACGCTCAGCCACGGCGCACCGAACCGCTCCGCGACGTGCGGGATCGCCGGGCCGAGCAGGGCCAGCGCGAGCGGGTGCACCAGGAAGATGCTGAACGACCGGTTCGCCGCCCACGACACCACCCGGGCCCCACGGCTGCCTTCGCGGCGGCGCGCCGCCCACCTCGTCGCGAACGCGTAGATCGCCGCGATCACCGTGAGGAACCACGGGATGAGGTAGGGCTGGAACGGGTCGCTGGCCACCTGCGGGAAAGTTCCATTGTGGACAGTGCGGAAGTAGAACCACTCGGTGCCGGCCAGCACCGCCACGAGCGCCCCGCCGAGCAGCAGCCGGTGCCGGCCCGCCCAGGCGTGCACGGTCTCGAAGTGCATGGCCACCACGGCGCCGAACAGCGTGTAGAACTGGTACGGCAGGATCGTGCCGTACAGGTGGGTGATCGTCTCGTAGCTCACGCCGAGCGGCTGGTAGGTCATGAACAGCGTGACGCCGACCTGCACCAGGCCACTGCCGAGCAGCAGCCACTTGTGCTTGCCCTCGGTGGCCCGCAGCAGCTTCATCAGCAGCGGGAACAGCAGGTAGACCTGCATCGTCACCAGCAGGAAGTACAGGTGGTACCAGGCTCCCCCGGTGACCAGATCCTTGAGCAGCAGGCGCATCGACGCCTCCAGCGAGCCCGGCTGCTGTTCGCCGGTCACCAGGCCGTACGCCCAGAAGAACATCGACCACGCGAGGTAGGGCGTCGCGACCAGCGGGAGCCGTCGTCGCCAGAAGTCGCCCGCGGTGAACTCGCGGCGGCGGTTCTGGAACACCAGCACGAACCCGGTGAGCGCGAAGAAGGCCTCGCGGGTGAAGTGCAGCGGCGTCTCGACGGCGTTGGCGCCGACGTCCTGCGCGAAGTTCGTCGCGCCCACCACGTGGATGAGGATGACGCAGGCGAACGTGATCAGCCGGAACAGGTCGATCTGGTGGAGGTAGGGCGCTTTGCCGCCCGGTCTCGTACCGCGGGCGGGGGCCTCGAGCGTGGCCTGGGCAGTCGTCATCGTGCCGCCGATCCGGCACCGTCGTCGGCGTGGTTCACGTTGTCAGACTTGCCACCCATTCTGTGAATTTCCCATGAAGCCGCTGGGTAGCGCCTGTTGGGCGGGGCCTCACGGGGTGTTGGATATGCCACTTCAGCTCAAGGAGCGAAGGCTCCGCGATCATGTTAACGCGTGAGCTGTCTGGTACGCAGCGTGACCTTCGTCATCAAGCTGTGACCTGCGGGAACAACGCCCGCAGCGTCACCTCGCGGTTCACCCGCACGTGCTCGACCGCGGACGCCTTCGCCCGCTCCGCGTCCCCCGAAGCGATCGCCTCGTACAGCCGGCGGTGTTCGTCGAGCAGTTCGGCCCAGTGCTCGTTCTGGCTCGTGAGCCAGCGGAGACGACCCTCGAGGGGTTGCAGCATGGTGGAGAGCAGGGCGTTGCCCGCGATGGTGACGATCTCGTCGTGGAAGAGCGAGTTCAGCGCGGTGATCCGGGCCGCGTCGCCGCGAGCCGTGGCCCGGGCGGCGTCGGCGAGGACGCGCTCGAGGCGCTTCAGCTCGGCGGCGCCCGCGCGGGCCGCCGCCAGCCCGGCGGCCAGGCCTTCGAGGGCCTCACGGACGTCGAACAGCTCCTCGACGTCGACCCGCGCCAGCTGCCGGACGACCACCCGGCGCGGCGACTGGACGACGAGGAACCCCTCGGCCTCCAGGCTGCGGATGGCCTCGCGGACCGGCACCCGGGAGACGCCGAGGTCCTCGGCCAGCTCGCGTTCGACCAGCCGGTCACCCGGGCGGAGCCGGCCGGTCAGGATCCGCTCGCGCAGCTCCTCGCGGACCCGCTGCCGGGTGGCCGCGAGGGGTTGCCGCTCGTTCACCGCGCCCCTCCTTCAACACCGCCGTAACCGGCCGTAACACGAGTTTATCGGCCGGAGGGTTGACGGCGGCGGACGGCGGGGCGATATTTGGGATTCCAAAGTTTGGTATCCCAAATCGCCGTCGTCGCACTGCATCAAACGGGGCTTCGCCCCGGCCGGGGGCTCCGCCACCCGGAACCCCCAAGAGCATCCGTAGATCGGAGGGCTTCGCATGACCGCCGCCCCGCTCACCGAACCATCTCACGAGACGACCACACCACCCGATCCCCGCCTCTGGAACGAGGACCTCGCACCGGCGGAGGAACGCCGGTGGAAGGTCTACGACATCTTCGCGCTGTGGATGTCCGACGTGCACAACCTCGGCAACTACACCTTCGCGGCCGGCCTGTTCGTGCTCGGCCTGTCGGCCTGGCAGGTCTTCACGGCCCTGCTCTTCGGGTTCATCATCATCTACGTCGGCATGAACCTGATGGGCCGGATCGGGCAGCGCACCGGCGTGCCGTTCCCGGTCGTCGCGCGGCTCAGCTTCGGCACGTTCGGCGCCAACCTGCCCGCGCTGATCCGGGCGATCATCGCGATCTTCTGGTACGGCATCCAGACCTACCTCGCGAGCGTGGCCATCACGCTGCTCGTGCTCGCCATCGACCCGGGCCTGAAACCCCTGACCGAGCACGGTTTCCTCGGCCTGCACGCGCTCGGCTGGATCTGTTTCGTCGCGCTGTGGGCGGTCCAGGCGCTGATCCTGACCCGCGGCATGGAGTCGGTGCGCAAGTTCCAGGACTGGTGCGGCCCGGCGATCTGGGTCGTGATGATCGCCCTCGCCGTCTGGATCCTCGCCGCCGGGCACTGGAACATCTCCTTCACCAGCAGCCCTAAGCAGCTGTCCACCGGCGAGCAGATCCGGCAGTGGTTCGGCGCGGCCGGGCTCATCCTGGCCACCTACGGCACGCTCATGCTCAACTTCTGCGACTTCTCCCGCTTCGCCCCGGACCAGAAGACGGTCAAGCGCGGCAACTTCTGGGGCCTGCCGATCAACTCGACGGCGTTCGCGCTGCTGTCGGTGGTCGTCACCGCGGGCAGCATGCAGGTGTTCGGCGAGGCGATCACCGACCCGGCCGAACTGCTGGCCAAGGTGCACAACACGCCGGTGCTCATCGTCGGCGCGCTGACGTTCGCCGTCGCCACCATGGGCGTCAACATCGTCGCCAACTTCGTCTCCCCCGCCTACGACCTGGCCAACATCTGGCCGAAGCGGATCACCTTCACCATCGGCGGGATGATCAGCGCCGTCGCCGCGCTGTGCGTGCTGCCGTGGAAGCTGTACTCGTCGCCGGCGGTGGTCAACTACTTCCTCGGCGGGCTCGGCGCGTTCCTCGGGCCGCTGTTCGGGATCATGATCGTCGACTACTACCTGATCCGGCGGGGCAAGGTCGACGTCGCCCAGCTGTTCGTCGACGGCGGGATCCACCCGCGCGTGAACCCGCGGGCGCTGGTGACGTTCTTCCCGACCGCGGCGCTGTCCGCCGTCATCGCTCTGGTGCCGTACTTCGCGCCGGCCGCGCCGTACTCGTGGTTCATCGGCACGGCGTCCTCGGCCGCCCTGTACTACGCGGTGTCGAGGAAGCATCGATGAGGATCGTCGTCACCAACTGCAACACCACCGAGGCGATGACCAAGGAGATCGAAGCCGGGGCCCGCGCGGCCGCGAGCCCCGGCACCGAGATCCTCGCCAGGACCCCGCGCTGGGGTCCGGAGTCGGCCGAGGGCTGGCTGGACAGCTTCCTGTCCGCGGCAGCCGTGCTGGACCTGTTGCGGGGCCTGGACGAACCGTTCGACGCCGTCGTGCTCGCCGGGTTCGGCGAGCACGGCCGCGAAGGGGCGCGCGAGCTGCTGGACGTCCCGGTCGTCGACATCACCGAGGCCGCCGCGCACCTCGCCTGCCTGCTCGGGCGCCGGTACGGCGTGGTGACCACTTTGGACCGGACGTGCGGGCTGATCGAGGACAGCCTGCACGCCGCCGGGGTCGCGCAGAACTGCGTCACGGTCACCGGCGCCGGGCTCGGCGTGCTGGAGCTGACCGACGGGCGCCGGACGGAATCGGCATTGCTCACCGCCGGCCGCCGCGCGCGGGACGCCGGGGCGGAGGTGCTGGTGCTCGGGTGCGCCGGGATGACCGGGCTGGACCGGAAGATCGCGACGATGCTGGACATTCCCGTCATCGACGGCGTCGCGGCCGCGGTCCGGCTCGCGGAATCCCTGGTGGCGCTGGGGTTGAAGACGAGCCGCGCGGGGTCGTACGCGCGGCCGTTGGACAAGCGCCGGACCTGGCCTGGTTGACACCCACCACCCCGCCTGGTCAGAATCCCTGCAGCCGTACCGCCGCCCGGTGACGAGTGGGGATTTTGACGTCCCCGAAAGGGCGGTCGAAGTGCGAAGGGTTCTTTGCGCACTGGTGTTGTCGGTGAGCGTGGTGCTCCCGCTGAGCGGGACGGCGGTGGCCGCGTCCCCACCGCACACCGTGGTCACCGACGGCGCCAAGCTCGCGAACATCCGGCAGGCGATCCGCAGTGGTCACACCACTTCCGCTCAGCGGGACGCACTGAAAGCGGTGCTGGCCAAGGCGAACACGGCGCTGACCGACGGCCCGTGGTCGGTCACGCAGAAGCCGTCCGCGCCGCCGAGCGGCGACAAGCACGACTACCTGAGCCAAGCGCCGTACTGGTGGGCCAGCCAGCCGAAGACGCCGGAGAACCCGCAGGGCTGCCCGTACGTCAGCAAGGACGGCCAGCGCAACCCGGAGGCCGACGCGATCACCGACCACACCTACCGGATGTGGGCCTGGGACGCGATGTACTACCTTTCGCTGGCCTGGTACTACACCGGGGACGCGAAGTACGCGAAGCGGGCGGCGCTGGACATCCGGACGTGGTTCCTCGACCCGGCCACCCGGATGAATCCGAACATGACGTACGCACAGCTCATTCCCTGCAAGACCACGGTCAGCGGCACCGGGATCATCGACTCGACGCAGTCGTTCAGCCAGCTGCTGGACGCGTTCGCGCTGCTCGACGGCGGCGCTCCCGGCTGGACCGGGAAGGACCGGTCGGGGATCAAGGCGTGGCTGACGCAGTACCTGAGCTGGATGCAGACCAGCCCGCAGGCCAAGCTGGAACTGGCCGCCACCAACAACCACGGCACGTTCCTCGACATGCAGAACGCGACGATCTCGGCGTACCTGGGTCACCGCGACGCCGCCCGGAAGATCGTGCTCGACGCCGAGCAGAAGCGCTTTCCGGTGCAGTTCGCCGCCGACGGCAGCCAGCCGCTGGAGCTGTCGCGCACGATGTCGTGGCACTACGCCAACTTCAACCTGACGGCGTGGGGCCGGCTGGCCGAGGTCGGGAAGAACCTCGGTGTCGACGTCTGGAAGTACAAGGCGGCCAACGGCGTGACGCTGCGGAAGGTGGTCGACCAGCTGATCCCGGGCGCCCTGCAGGGGGCCGCGGGCTGGCCGCACCAGCAGATCGGCGTGTTCGACCAGTCGATCGCGGCGGACATCTTCCACGCGGCGGCCGAGGAAGCCCACGACACCGACGCGGCGGCCGCACTCAAGCAGATGCCCCTACCGACGACCGGCGACACGTGGCCGGTCCGGGCGTCCTGCTTCCCGCTCGACCCACCCCTGCGCTGAGCCCTCGTGAGTGGTAAGTCGGGTTCTAACCCGACTTACCACTCACGACGAGCCGCGGCAGACCTGTCAGTTGCCGGCTGGGGCGGTGACGCCGGGGGCGGGGGCCTGGGCGTTGCCCGCCACGCCGTAGCGGCCGGCGCCGCCGTCGAGCTGTTCCTTCAACGCCAGCACGGTGCTGACCCGCCCCGCCGAGGTGTCGGTGTTGTCCACGGTGGACAGGATGGACGTCGCCGAGGTGTCCGCCCGCACCACGCCCAGCGCGCCGGTGCCGTCGGCGGAACCGGCGTCACCCGCCAGGACCGCGCCGGCGCCGCTGCGGTCGAGCTGGGTCGCGAACCGGGCGATCGTCGCCGCGCGGTCGCCCGCGCCGTCGCCGGTCGCCTGGGCGCCGGTGAGCACGATCGCCAGCTGGGCGGGCTTGACGTCCGGCCCGGCCTTGACGAACCCGCCGTCGGTGAGCCCGCTCAGCGCCGCCGCCAGCTCCTCGGGCGAGGACTGCGGCTTCGCCGTGGTCTTGTCCAGCAGCAGCACCGAGCCGAGCAGCGCACCGGCGAGCGTGCCCGAGTCGCCCGCCGTCGGGAACTTCGAGCCGGCCGGCTGGAGCCGGGTGACGACGTCGCGGAGCTGGTCGGCCTTGCCCGGGTCGGCGAACGCCGCCGTCAGCTGGACCTCGCCGGTCACCGCGGCGCCGGCCTGGCCGACCAGCTGCTTGAGCGCGTCCCGGTCGGCCGGGCGCGCGTCTTCGGTGGTCACCAGCACCACCGACCGCTTGTCCAGCGTGCCGGCGACGACCTTCGGGCCCATCGAGCCGGCGAAGGCGTCGGCGTCGGTCAGCCGGGCGTTGAGCGCGTTGCGCTGCGCCTCCAGGTCGGCGACCTGGCTGCCGAGGTCCTTCTTCTCCCCCGCGAGCCCCGAAAGCAGCGTGCCGTTCAGCGCGGTCGAGCCGAGCACGACGCCGACGGCCAGCGCGAGGAAGCAGGCGGCGATGGAAACGACGTGGTAGCGCAGCGAAATCACGTGAACAATCCCTTGGCCCAGGCGAAGAACGAAGTCCAGGTGGCCTTGAGCCAGTCGAGGTAGACCGAGCCCACGTCGGACACCAGCAGGGCCGCGGCAACCACCACGACCGCGGCGAGCACGAGCAGAACGACCGCGCCGATCGACACGCGGTTGCGGTGCAGCGTCGCCACCGCCTTGCCGTCGACGAGCTTGGTGCCGAGCTTCAGCCGCGTGAGGAACGTCGACGGGTTCGAGCCGGACCGGCCGTGGTCGAGGAACTCGCGCAGGGTGGCCTGGAAGCCGACGGTGACGACCAGGCTGGCGCCGTGCGCGTCGGCCAGCAGGAGCGCGAGGTCTTCGGCGTTGCCGGACGCGGGGAACGTCACCGCGCCGATGCCGAGGTCCTGGATCCGCTCCACCCCGGGCGCGTGCCCGTCCGGCTGCGCGGGCACGACGACCTCGCCGCCGCCGCGCAGGGTCGCGGTGCCGATGCCCGTCGGGTCACCGACCACGACGTCCGGCCGGTAGCCCTGCACGCGCAGGGTGTCGGCGCCGGCGTCGACCCCGATCAGCACCGGGCGGTGCTCGGCGATGTACTTCTTGAGCTTCTTGAGGTCTTCGGCGTGCCCGTTGCCGCCCGCGACGACCAGCACGTGCCGGTCCCGCAGCGGCACCTTCAGCTCGGGGACGCCGACGCCGTCGAGGATCAGCGTGCGTTCGCGGCGCAGGAACTCGATGGTGTTCGCCGAGAACGCCTCCAGCTGCGTCGACATCCCGGCCTTGGCCTCGATCATCTGATCGGCGACGCTCTCGGTGGTCTGCTCGATGCCGGAGGCGACCTGCCGCTCGCCGATGTAGACGATGCCGTCGAGCAGCCGCAGCTTCGTGCCGTCCTTGATCGAACGCAGCAGCTCGCCGCCGACCGAGTCGACGAGCGGGATGCCGGCCGCGACGAGGATCTCGGGCCCCATGTTCGGGAACCGGCCGGAGATCGACGGCGACGCGTTGACCACGCCGGCGACCTCGGCGTCGACCAGGGCGTCGGCCGTCGCGCGGTCGAGGTCCAGCTGGTCGAGCACGACGATGTCGCCGGGGCTGATCCGGCGCAGCAGCTCCCGGGTGCGGCGGTCGACCCGGGCGACCCCGGTGATCCCCGGCAGGGGTTCCTGATTCCGCGTGAGCAGACCCGTGAGCTTCATGTGGCCGATGGTGACAAATTTGCTCGTGGGACGAGGTACGCCACGCCGAAGCCGTCGTGACTCGTTGTGGTGACCTCCCCCGCACGGGTCAGGCCTCGGACTCCTCCGACAGCGAGCCGAAATCGAGGTTCAGCCAGGGGCTGGCCGGATCCTGAAGGAGCTGGTGGTGGACGCGCACGGCCGCCGGGTACCACTCGCCGAACTCGTCTTCGCCGGCGTGCAGCACCCGGCCCAGGACGTACCCCGCCGACAGGTCGGCCCATGACTGGTGGTAGCGGCGGGCCAGGGAACCGGCTTCGAGCACCATCAGCTCGGCGCTCAGCGCGTCGCAGTAGCCGGCCGCCAGCCCGGCGCGGGCGATGGTGACCGCGCGGCCGACGTCCCAGGACAGCGCCGTCGTCACGCAGCCGTCCGCGCCGACCAGGCCGTCGGCGCGCAGCCGCCGCTCGTACCGGGCCACCCGGCGGACGGTCTCCCGCAGCTCGTCGGCCTGGTCCGCGGCGTCGTTCTCGGTGCACCACCGGTCCACCAGCTGCGCCCAGGTCAGCGGGTCGAACTCGGCGCCGGGCAGCCCGTACTCGGCAGCGAACCGCAGGCGCAGCATGAGCACCAGGTTGCCGGGGGTCAGCGCGTAGCCGTCGCCGATCAGGTCGGTCATGGTGGCGCGCCAGCCGGGCGGGTCGGGCACGCCCCACCAGTCCCGGAGGCTGCGCACTTCGGCGACGTAGTCGTGGTAGCGGCCGTCGAGGAGGTTCCAGGGCGCCGCGTTGAGCACGGCCAGGTGCGCGCCGCAGGCCAGCGCGTGCGCGATGGGCCCTTCGAGGTGCCCGTACGGCGCGGTGATCAGCCGCTCGACCTGCTCTTCCAGCGGGGTGACGTCGTCGGGGTGCGCGTCGAGCCACGGCTGCAGCGTCGCCCCGGCCAGCCGCCATTCGCCGCGGGTGCCGCGGTTGAACACGACGCGCTCGTGCCGGCCGACGCCGTCGACCGCCCAGTCGAGCGCGCCGCTCATGGCCACGATGTCCGGGCCGAAGTCCGGCAGCGCGCCGCGGGTGAAGACCTGCAGGAACTCGTCGCCGCCGGTCTCGAAGTAGACGTTCGGGAAGGTCTCCGCCCGCTCGTCGAGGATGCTCCGGGCGTCCACCCGCCGGATCGGCACGAACAGCTCCTCGCCGGCGAGCAGGCCGAGGTAGCGATCGAGGTCGCCGTCCCGCCGCGCGGCGGCGAGCTGGGCTTCGACATCGGCGGGCGGCGGCAGGATCACGGGGCGGCTCCCTCCGCTCGGCCGGTCAGCACGACGAGCTTGCCCGCCGTCCGGTTGTGCTCCAGGTCGTCGTGCGCCCGCCGGATCTCCGCCATCGAGTACACCTCGGCCGGGCCGAGGCTGGCTTCGCCGGCCGCGATCCGGTCGAGGTACCGCTGGAGAACGGAGGCGGGCAGGTCGTCCGCCTCACCACCATAAGCGGTCAACCGGACCCCAGCCGGAAGGTAGCCGATCGGATAGAAGTTCGAGATCGTCCATTCGTTGGACAACATGCCGGCGAAGCACACGGTCCCGTGCACGCGGGTGGCGTTCAGGGTGTCCGGCAGGGTCGGCGTGCCGACCAGTTCGAGGGCGGCGTCGACGCCGTCGGGGGCGATCGCTCGGACCTGCGTCGCGACGTCGCCGTCGTCGAGGAGCGGGTGGTCGACGCCGTGGGCGCGGAGGGTTTCGATCCTCCCGGGCTGGCGGGTGGTCGCGAAGACGGTGGCGCCGAGGTCCTTCGCCAGGGTCGCGGTGGCGAACCCGAGCGCGGACGTGCCGCCGCGGATCAGCAGCGTCTGGCCTTCCTTCAGGTCGAGGCCGGTGGTGAGCGAGCCGTACGCGGTCTGCAGCGTCTCCGGGACCTGGCCGATGACCTCCCACGGCAGGTCGCTGCGGAACGGGATGACCTGGTTTTCGGGCACGAGCGTGTATTCGGCGTAGCCGCCGTCGAACGTGCGGCCCATGCCGCCCATCATGGTGGCGACCTGTTGCCCCGGGGCGAAGTCACCACCGGCGTCGACGACTCCGACCGCCTCGATCCCCGGCACCCGCGGGAAGGTGACCCCTTCGGCCAGCCCGAGCCGGGTGTGCAGCTCCGACCGGTTGAGGCCGAACGCCTTGACGGCGATCCGGACCCAGCCGGGTTTCACCTCGGGCAGCGGGAGCTCCCGGAGCTCGAGGTTCTCCACCGGACCGGGTTCTCGCAGTACCACCGCGCGCATCGGGATCCTTTCGCCACCTGCAGTCGTCACGACAACTGCGGGGAGGCGGAGAGTATTTCCCGGGACGGCTACTTCTTCTTCGCCGCGCGCTTCTTCTTGGGCTCGAACTCCGTCTTGTCCTTCTCCGCGGTCGCCAGCAGCTCCTCCGCGTGCGCCCGGCCCGTCTCGTTGTCCATGCCCGCGAGCATCCGCGCCAGCTCGCTGACCCGCTCGGTCTGGCTCAGGTTCTTCACCCCGCTGCGCGTGACCCCGCCGGTGTGGCCCTTGTCCACCACCAGGTGCTGGTCCGCGAACGCCGCCACCTGCGGCAGGTGCGTGACCACCAGGACCTGGTGCGTCCGCGCCAGCCGGGCCAGCCGCCGGCCGATCTCCACCGCCGCGCGGCCGCCGACCCCGGCGTCGACCTCGTCGAACACCAGCGTCTGGACGGTGTCCGCGTGCGCCAGGACCACCTCGATCGCCAGCATCACCCGCGACAGCTCACCGCCCGAAGCGGCCTTGTGGACCGGCAGCGGCGGTGCGCCGTCGTGCGCGCGCAGCAGCAGCTCGACGTCGTCGACGCCGTCCGCGCCCGCGTGCACCGCGCGGCCGTCGATGGTCAGCGCGTGCGTGTCGCCGTGTTCGGCCGGGCGCTGCTCGACCGTCACCTCGATCGCCGCCTGGCCCATCGCCAGCCCGGACAGTTCCCGGGTGATCTCGGCGGCCAGCTCGGCCGCCGCCTTCTCCCGTGCGGCCGACACCTCGGCGGCGTGCGCGGAGAGCTGGATCGCGAGCTGGTCCCGCCGCAGCGCCAGCTCGGCGAGCGCCTCCTCCGACGTGTCCATCGACTCCAGGCGGCGCCGGGCGTCGTCGGCCCAGGCGAGCACGCCGTCGACGTCCGCCGCGTACTTGCGGGTCAGCCGCTTGAGGTCGGCCTGGCGGGCCAGCACCTTCTCCAGCAGCGCCGGGTCGGCGTCCAGCGTCTCGACGTAGGTGCCCAGTTCGGCCCCGACGTCGGAGAGCAGCACCGACGCCTCCTCCAGCCGCGGCGCCAGCTCGCGCAGCACCGAGTCCTCGGAGGTCGAGAGCCGCCGCAGCGCCTCCCCGACCAGGCCCAGTGCACCCGGCGCGTCCGGGTCGCCGTCCGGGGAGCCGGACACCGCGACGTGTGCCTCGGTCGCGGCCGCCCTCAGCTCGTCGACCGCCGCGAGCCGCTTGATCTGCGCGGTGAGCTCGTCGTCCTCGCCCGGTTCCGGCGCGACGGCGTCGATCTCGGTCAGCCCGTGCTTGAGCAGGTCGGCCTGCTGAGCCATTTCCCGCGAGCGCGTCGACCGCTCGGTCAGCTCGGCGATCACCGCCAGCCACTCCGACCGGACCTCCTGGTAGGCACGCAGCGGCTTCGCCACGGCGTCACCGGCGAACCGGTCGATCACCGCGCGCTGCTCGGCCGGGCGCAGCAGCCGCAGCTGGTCGTTCTGCCCGTGCACCGCGATCAGCTGCTCGGACAGCTCCGCGAGCACGCCGACCGGCACGGACCGGCCGCCGAGGTGGGCGCGGGACCGCCCGTCGACGGCGACCGCGCGCAGCGCGATCACGCTGCCGTCCTCGTCCACGTCCGCGCCCGAGTCGGTGACGATCCGCTCGGCGCCTTCGACACCGGAGTAGGTGAACCGCCCTTCGACGAACGCCTTGAGCATGCCCGTCCGGACCTTGGACACCTCGGCGCGGCCACCGGACAGCAGGTGCAGCCCGGTGACGACCATGGTTTTGCCCGCACCCGTCTCACCGGTCACGACGGTGAAACCCGCGTGCAGTTCCAGCAGGGCGTCCTCGATGACTCCGAGGCCCTGGATGCGCATCTCGGCCAGCACGCCGCCTACGGTAGCGGCCCCCACCGACACTCTGCGCGCGCGGGCACCCGGCGCGTCGCCGATATGTTCGAATGAATCGGCGAGCGGCGCCTATTCACACGGACGCGCGTGGCGTTCGCGCCAGCTCTTCACCGGCAGCGAGAACTTCTGGACCAGGCGGTCGGTGAACGGGCCGTCCCACAGCCGGACCAGCCGCACCGGCGTCTTGCCGCAGGTCACGCGCACCCGCGCACCCGGCGGCAGGTCGATCGGGCGGGTCCCGTCGCAGGTCAGCACCGCGGACGAACCGTCCGGGTCGATCCCGACGGTGATCACCGAACTCCGGGAGACGACCAGCGGCCGCGCGAACATCGCGTGCGCGTTGCTCGGCACCACCAGCAGCGCCTGGACGTCCGGCCAGATGATCGGCCCGCCCGCCGAAAACGCGTACGCGGTCGAGCCGGTCGGTGTGGCGCAGAGCACACCGTCGCAGCCGAAGGCGGACACCGGGCGGCCGTCGACCTCGATCAGCGCGTCCAGCACGCGCTCCCGGGTGCTCTTCTCCACGCTGGCTTCGTTGAGCGCCCAGGTCCGGGCGACCTCTTCACCGTCGTGGGTGACGGTGACGTCGATGGTCATCCGCTCTTCGACCTGGTAGTCGCCGTCGACGACCCGCTGGACGGTGTCGGCGAGCGCGTCGGAGTCGGCTTCGGCGAGGAAACCGACGCGCCCGAGGTTCACGCCGAGGACCGGCACGCCGGCGGGGCGGGCCAGCTCGGCCGCGCGCAGCAGCGTGCCGTCGCCGCCGAGGACGAAGACGAGCTCGACGCCGGCGGCGGGGTTGTCGTCCGGGTCGACGACGGTGCAGGTCGCGCCGACGCCGTGCTGCTCGGGGTTGATCAGCGCGCAGACGTCGTGCTCGGTCACCCGGATCCGGATGCCGGCCTTGGCGAAGCGCGCCGAAACCTCGCGCGCGGCCTCGCCCGTCGCGTCGCGATCGGGGTGCACCAGGAGGAGCACTTCACGTTCGGTGGTCATGCGGGCCCTTCCTCGACGGCGGTCCGGACGAGCCGCTCGGCCTCAGTCCTGTCTACCGCGTCCACTGTGGACTCGGCCACGTGGGTTTTCTCCAGCCACACGAAGTACTCGACGTTCCCGGACGGCCCGGGCAGCGGGCTGGCGGTCACCCCGCGCAGCGCGAGCCCGAGTTTCACGGCCTCGTCGATGACGGTGAGCACCGATTCGGCGCGCAGTTCCGGGTCCCGGACCACGCCGCCGCTGCCGAGGCGGTCCTTGCCCACCTCGAACTGCGGCTTCACCATCGGCACCAGATCGGCGCCTTCGCGCGCGCAGGCCGCGAGCGCGGGCAGCACGAGCTTGAGCGAGATGAAGCTCAGGTCCCCGACGACGAGGTCGACCTGGCCGCCGAGGTCCTCGGGCGTCAGGTTGCGGACGTTGGTTCGATCCATGACCACTACACGTTCGTCGGTGCGGATCCGCCAGTCGAGCAGGCCACGGCCCACGTCGGCGGCGATCACGGTGGCCGCGCCGTTGCGCAGGAGCACGTCGGTGAAGCCGCCGGTGGACGCGCCGGCGTCGAGGCAGCGCTTGCCTTCGACGCTCAGGTCCGTGAACGCTTCGAGGGCGCCGAGGAGCTTGTGCGCGCCGCGGGAGGCCCAGCCGGGGTCGTCTTCGTCCCTGACGACGATGGGTGCGTCGGACTCCACTCCGGTGGCGGGTTTGGTCGCGACCATCCCGCGGACGGTGACCTTGCCGCCGGTGATCAGGGCCGAGGCTTGGTCCCGCGACCGCGCGAGGCCGCGCCGGACCAGTTCCGCGTCGAGGCGGGCCCGCTTGGGCACGCCGATCAGACCTTGTCGATGCTGGACAGGGCGACCGTCAGCTCGGTGTGCACGGCGTCGAAGCGCTCGACGTGCTCCGCGAGCGGCAGCGCGTCCAGGTCGTCCAGCCCGGCGACGGCTTCGTCGATGCCGGCCCGCGGGTCGGTCGCCTGCGAGAACGAACCGGGCGGCGGGCCCGGGACGGGGAAGGGGTGGTCCTGCACGGTGCAAACGGTATCAGTCAGGACAGTGCCGCTTCGGCGCGCTCGCCGAGTTCGGTGACGCCGGTCTCCCAGGCCGTGTGGCACAGCGCGCGGAGCAGGTCCAGCTCGTCGCCGTCGCCTTCCGCGACGAGTACGCCGTCCGTCGCGGTGACGGACCAGCCCGGCCGCGGGCCGATCCTGAGGTCTTCGGCCGCTTCGGTGAGCGCCGTGAGGTCGCGGGCGAGGTAGGTCCCGCGCTCGGCCGGAACGGCCTCGATCAGCTGTTTCGGCGTCGCGACACCCGAGAGGACGACCAGGGAGTCGATCCCGGCGGCGACCGCACCGGCGATGTCGGTGTCCAGCCGGTCCCCGACGACCAGGGGATTTCGGGCGCCGGCCGAGCGAGCGGCGGTCTCGAACAGCAACGGCTGCGGCTTCCCGGCGACCAGCGGTTCGACGTCGGTGGCAGTGCGCAGCGCCGCGACCATCGAGCCGTTGCCGGGCAGCAGGCCGCGCTCGCTGGGCAGCGTGGCGTCGACGTTGCAGGCCACCCAGAGCGCGCCGGCGCGGATGGCCAGGCAGGCCTCGGCCAGCGCGGCCCACGTGTTGTCGGGCGAGTGCCCCTGGACGACGGCCCGGACGCCCTCGCCGTTCTCCCGCACCGGCGCGAGCCCGGCGCCGCCGACCTCGGCGGCGAGGGACTCGGTGCCGACGACGAGGACCTCGGCGCCGGGGTCCAGGCGTTCCTTCAGCAGCTGCACGCCGGCTTGGGCGCTGGTGTGCACCTCATCGGTCCCGGCGGGCATGCCGAGCCCGGTGAGGTGCGCGACGACCTCGTCGGGGGCCTTGGAGGCGTTGTTCGTGACGAACCGGACGGGCGTGCCGTGCTCCCGCGCGGCCCGCACCGTCTCCGGGGCACCCGGGATGACCCGGGTGCCGTGGTAGACGGTGCCGTCGAGGTCAAAGAGGACCGCGTCGTAGGCCGCGAGGAGCGCGTCACTCATCCGTGTTTGCTTCTTCGTTCGTCTCGTTCGTGTCGTTCGCCTCGTTCGACAGATCGGCGGCGCGTTCGGCGGCGTCGGTCTCGTCTTCGGCGTCGGCCTCCGAGGCGTTCAGGAACCACCGGATGGCCTCGTCCTTGCGCCCGGCGGCCGCGAGGTTGTCGGCATAGGCGTAAAAGAGGCGAGCGCTCCACGGGTCGCGCTTCTCGGCCTTGAGGTCGTCACCCTGCAGCGAGACGACGGCGGCATCGAGCTGCCCGAGGTCCCGCCGCGCCCCGGCCGCGACGATCGCGAGCTCGACCTGGGTGGCCTTCGTGAGCTTCGCCGTGTCGGCCTCCTTCGCGAGGTCGAGGGCCCGCTCGGGCCGCCCGAGCGCCCGCTCGGCGTCGGCGATGATGGCGATGTGGTCGTCGCTGCGCGTCATCCGCCGGACGGCCCGCAGCTCGGAGAGGGCTTCGGACCAGTTGCCGGCGTGGTAGGCGACCAGGCCGAGGGCTTCGCGCACGATCGGGACGCGCGAGGCCTTGGCCTTGGCGTACTTGGCGTGTTCGAGGGCGGCTTCGGGATCGCTGTCGATCAGCCCGCCGGCGGCGACGAGGTGCTTCCCGACGGTCTCGGCCAGGCCCTTCGGCAGGGTCCGCAGCTCGCGGCGGGCTTCCTCGTCGAGGTCGGAGAACTCGATGTCCTCGGGCAGCTCGGGCGCCTCGAGGAGTTCCTTGGCGAGGGCCTCGTCGTCGAGCGGCGCGCCGACCTTGGGCCGCGGGTCCCGCCGGGGACGGTCGCGGTCGCGGTCTTTGCGGTCGTCGCGCTTGCCGGAGTCGCGGAAGCCACCGGTGCGCTCGCCCCGCTCCGGACGGTTGTCGTCCCGGCGCTGGTAGGTGCCACGGTCGCCACGTGTGTCGTCGTCACGCCGCTGGTAGCTGCCGCGCTCGCCGCGCGTGTCGTCCCGGCGGTCCCGATCGTTCGATCGGAATCCACCCGTGCGGGGGGCACGGTCGTCGTCACGCCGCTGGTAACCACCACGCGAATCATCGCGCCGGCCCCGGTCATCCGAGCGGAAACCGCCCGTACGGGGGCCGCGGTCGTCGTCGCGTCGCTGGTAGCCACCGCGGGAGTCGTCCCGGCGGTCGCGGTCGTATCCGCCACGGGGGCGATCGTCGGAACGGAAGCCGCCCGGACGGCCGCCTCGCTCCTCGTCGCGGCGGTTGTTGTCCCAGCGGGGCTTGCGATCGCCGAACGAGGACTTGCCCTGGGGGCGGCCTCCGCGGTCGTCGAAGCTGCGGCGCTGGCTGTCGTCGCGGGTGCCCGAACGGCTGTTGCCCCGGTCTTCGTAGCGGCTGCCCGAACGGCCGGCGCCACGGTTTTCGTCGCGGCCGCCTGATCGGCTCGCGCCACGGTCTTCGTAACGGCTGCCCGAACGGCTCGCGCCACGGTCCTCGTAACGGCTGCCCGAACGGCTCGCGCCACGGTCCTCGTAACGGCTGCCCGAACGGCCGGCGCCACGGTCCTCGTCGCGGCCGCCTGATCGGCTCGCGCCACGGTCCTCGTAACGGCCGCTCGAACGGCTCGCGCCACGGTCCTCGTAGCGGCCGCCGCCGGAGCGGCTCGCGCCACGGTCTTCGTAACGGCCGCCGCCGGAGCGGCTCGGGCCGTCGGAGGATCGGGTGCCGCCCGCGTCGCGGCCGCCGTAGCCGCCGCGTCGTTCGTCGCGGTCACCGAAGTTGCGGCCGCCGGTGCGGCTCTGACCTGCGTATCCTCCGCGCTGGTCGCGGTCGCGGGGACCGTCACCGCCGCGGAAGGGCGGCTTGCCGCCGCCGCCGCGGACCCCGCGGTCGTCGCGGCGCGGCCGGCCCTGGTAACCGCCGTCACGGCCGCCGCGGTCCTGCCGCGCGCCGCCCTGGCTCTTCCGGGGTCCGTCCGACCGGCCCCGGGAGCCTTCGTCCCGGCGTGCCGACCGGCCGGACCCATCATCCGCTGAGTCTCGTCGACCGAACTCGGACACCTGGCCTCCTGCCGTGAAAAAATCTTGTCCTGGACATACGCGTACGGCCCGCTAGGGCAGCCAACTGGCTATCCTAACGGGCCGTACGGAAGGTAAGTTCGGCGGTGTCCTACTCTCCCACAACCCTTCGGTTGCAGTACCATCGGCGCTGTCAGGCTTAGCTTCCGGGTTCGGAATGGGACCGGGCGTTTCCCTGACGCTAAAACCACCGAAACACTC
>JAEBES010000011.1:0-333240 GCA_049998155.1 Amycolatopsis sp. cmx-13-12
ACTCTCCAACAATGAACAGTTTAATCGAGGCAAATTAATGCTCTCAAAGGAACCTCATACGAGGTTCAATACATAAGCTCTACTGGCTTAGTTCACTAGCACACTGTTGAGTTCTCAAGCAACACACTTCGGACCGCCGCGCCGCGAAGCGCCTTGGTCTTCGGCTATTGTTTCAAGCTTTGTTCCAGGGATACCACCCTGGTTCGGGACCACCCACTCTACCACGAGATCGTGGGAGCTTGGTTCGTGTTCCCGGCGGCCGCTCGGTTTCCCTGGCGACTTGGAGAACTTTACATGCCCCCGAAACCCCCTCGCACAGGGGGGTCCCTTTTTTCGCGCCAAGGCTCTGACCTGCACCGATAGGTCGCTCAGGCCGGCTGCCGCTCCCCGTGGGTCGCGACCACCGTCAGCACGACCAGAGCGGCCGCAAGCCCGGCGGCGATGTGGATGGGTGCCGGCGTGAAGGACGCCGCCAGGACGAGCACCGCCGTCACCGGGAATCCCATGGCGATCGGACGGCACTCGTTCGTCGGGCCGATGTGCAACAGCCACACACTCAGCAGGAACACCGCGACCGGGACCGTGGTCGGCAGCGCGGCCGCCACCCCGCCGAGGTGCAACGTCCCCGTGTCGTAGGCGACCGCCACCTCGAGGCCGGCGCCGACGGCCGCCGCCGAGGCGAAGATGAAGTAGTGGCCGTAGCCCCAGCTCATCGACGTGAACATCGTCGGACGACGGACGAGCCGCGCGTGGCCCGGCCGGTCGAAGTACAGCCACCACATCGAGAACACGAGCACCAGGCCGGCCGCGGCCAGCGAGATCAGCGCACCGGTGTGGCCCGGCTCCGCGGTGCCCTCCTTGATCGCGTTCGTCGCGCTGAGGATCACCTCGCCCAGGACGATCAGCGTGAACAGGCCGTACCGCTCGGCGATGTGGTGCGGGTGCCACGTCGTGCCCCCATTGCTCTCGGCCCACACCGGCACGGCGAGCTCCACCAGCACGAGCACCACGAACCCGACGGCACCGGCGGTCCCCGGCACCCACAGCCGCGCGATCCACAGCACCTGGACCACCACGATCCCGGCGGCGTACCGCAGCGCGGCCGGCCGGCACCCCGGCTCCGACCGTGCCGCGCGCAGCCACTGGACCACCATCGCCAGCCGCATCAGCACGTACCCGGCGACGATCACGCGGAAGTCGCCGTCGAACGCGCTGGACACCCCGGCCGCGATGGTCAGCCCGCCCGCGATCTGCACGAGCGTGGCCAGCCGGTACGGGACGTCGTCGGTGTCGAACGCCGAGGCGAACCAGCTGAAGTTCAGCCAGCCCCACCAGATCGCGAAGAACACCATCGCGAACGACGTGACGCCGTGGGCCGCGTGCCCTTCGGCGAGCGCGTGGTGCAGCGCGGCCGCGACCTGGCCGACGGCGACCACGAAACACAGGTCGAAGAGCAGTTCCAGCGGAGTCGCGACGCGGTGGTGCTCACCGCGGTCGCGGGAGCGCATCGGCCGGTACCAGACCCGGATCCCGGACAGCTGCTCGGTCATCGGGACTCCCCCGCGTCGGCCTCGGACGGACGCGATCATCCCAGCACGAGCACGACGGAAGCGGCGAGCACGACACGGGTGCAGAAGACGGGCGGGCCCGGTTCCCCCTCACCCGGGCCCGCCCGCCGCCGTCACGCGCCGGCGAGCACCGATGGGCAGCCCTTCCGCGAGTGCCGGACGGTCCCCCGCGGACGCCGACACCCACTGGACGGAAGGTGACCGAGTGTGTCCATTCCCTCGAACTCCGGACGCGTCGATCGCTCAAGCCGGTCACCCCATCCCCGGGTGGCCGACTGATTGCCACTGTCGGTAGCCGTAGCCGCGCAGTGAAGGCTCCATAAGATCTACCCGGTTGCTCTCCGTAGCACCAGTGTCTTTCCGTGCTCGTCACTCGGATGGAGCATCGCGAATCTGCGGAAAGTAGTGTCTCAGCCCCGGTGGACGTCCGCGGCGGACGTCTCGGAGCGGCGGGCTTCCCGCTCGTCCTCGGACGCCCGGTGCCGCCGCGCCCGCAGCTCGGCGACCCCCAGCGCGAGCGCGCCGCACGTCAGGACGGCCGCGCAGCCGAGCGCGACGGTGAGCGCCACGGGATAGCCGTGGCCGAGGACCAGGCCGAAGACCGACGCGAGGACCGCGGTCCCGATCGCCGTGCCGATCCGCTGCCCGGTCTGCAGCGCGCCACCGGCGACGCCGGCCATCCGGACCGGCACGCACTCCAGCGTCAACGTCGTGTTCGGCGAGATCACCATCCCGCCGCCCACGCCCGCGAAGACCAGCGGCGCCGCGAAGGCCCACCCGGACACCGAGGGCGGCACCACCTCGGCGAGCAGCGCGACGACCAGCAGCCCGGTGGCGACCATGGCCAACCCGGTCACGGTGAGCCGCCGGCCGAACCGGGGCACGAGCCGCCCGGCGACGGCCGCGGACACCGCCGAGCCGAGCGCGAACGGCGTCACCGACAGGCCCGACTGCAGCGGCGAATAGCCCAGGCCCTGTTGGAAGTACATCGCGAAGACCAGCCAGATCCCGGCGAACCCGCAGAAGTAGAGCGCCCCGACCGCCGCGCCGGCCGCGTACCCGGGCGTCTCGGTGAACAGCCGGGTGTCCAGCAGCGGAGACCGGCCGCGCCGGACCACCGAGCGCTCCCAGCGCACGAACGCGAAGCCGAACGCCGCCGCGACGAGGAAGAGCCACCAGAACTTCGCGAAGCCGCCGCTGTCCGAATCGATGACGGGGAGCAGGACGCCGAGGACGGCGACCGCCAGCAGCGCGATGCCGACGAAGTCGATCTCCGAGGAGACCTTGAGCTGCTTCTTCTCGCTTCGCGGCAGCAGGCGCAACGCGAGGGCGAAGGCCAGCACGCCGATTGGAACGTTGACGTAGAACACCCAGCGCCAGCCGTCCTCGGCGCCGAAGATCGCGATGATGGCGCCGCCGAGGATCGGGCCGACCGCCGTCGAGATCCCGACGACCGCGCCGAACATCCCGAACGCGCGGCCGCGCTCGGCGCCGCGGAAGAGGTCCTGGATCAGGCCGGTGTTCTGCGGGGTCAGCATGCCCGCCGCGATCCCCTGGGCCAGCCGGGCGAGCACGAGCGTGGTCTCGTTCGGGGCCGCGCCGGCCAGCGCGCTGGTGAGGACGAAGGCGGCGAGGGCGCCGAGGAACATGTTCCGGCGGCCGAACGCGTCCCCGAGGCGGCCGCCGGTGACCAGGACCAGGCCGAACGCCAGCGCGTAGCCGGAGACGACCCAGCGGATCCCGCCGCTGCTCGCGTGCAGGCCGGCCTGCATCGAGGGGAGGGCGACGTTGACGATGCTGACGTCGAGCAAGCCCATGAACCCGGCCGTCAGCGAAACGGCAAGCGCTTTCCAGCGGCGGGGGTCGGGTTCGTAAGTCATCCTGTCCAGCAAACACGAACCGCGGGATCCGCGCGCGCTGTGCGCACGGATCCCCGAAGCATCACGTCGAAGCGGTGATCCCGCGGATGCCCTTCAGCTCACCGATCAGCATCGAGCTGACCTTCACCGGATAGTCGTAGAGCGCGAAGACCGTCTGGTTCTTGCCGACCAGCTTGAGGTGCACCGGGGTCTCCCCCTTGTGGGCGAGCAGCGTCGACCGCAGCTCGCTCACCACCGACTGGTCGATCTTCTCGGCCGCCGCCAGCAGGACCAGCGGCGGCTCGTCGTCACCGTTGCCGGTGCCGACCTCCGACAGGTCCAGGGTCGCCAGGCCGCCGCCGAAGATCGACATCTTGTCCTCGCGCCAGTTGACCCGGCCCTTGACCAGCACCGCGTTGTCCTCGATCAGCTCGCTCGCGAAGAGCGCGTACGACTTCGGGAAGAACAGCACCTCGAGCGAGGCGTCCATGTCCTCCACCGTGCAGATCGCCCAGGGCTCGCCCTTCTTGTTGACCCGCCGCTCGAGGGAGGTGATCAGCCCGGAGATGACGAGCTCACCCTCCTTCGGCGGGTCGTTGAGGATACTCGCGATCGGCTTGGGCGCGTGCTTGCGCAGGATCCGCTCGGCGCCGTCCAGCGGGTGCGCCGAGACGTACAGGCCGAGCATCTCGCGCTCGTAGGCGAGCAGCTGCTTGCGCGGGTACTCCTCCTCGCCGAACTTCAGGTGCGCGAGCGGGGACGACGACGGCGCCGCCTCCCCGTCGTCGCCGCCAAAGCCGAAGAGGTCGAACTGGCCCATCGCCTCCTGGCGCTTGAGCGGGACGACGGCTTCGACCGCGTCTTCGTGGACCTGGATCATCGACAGGCGCGTGTGGCCGAGCGAATCGAACCCGCCCGCCTTGATCAGCGACTCGATCACCCGCTTGTTGCAGGCCACGAGCTCGGACTTGTCGAGGAAGTCGGTGAAGGACGCGTACTTGCCCTTCTCCTCGCGGGTCTTGATGATCGACTCGACGACGTTCGCGCCGACGTTGCGGACGGCACCCAGCCCGAAGCGGATGTCGTCCCCGACGGCCGCGAAGCGCAGGGCCGATTCGTTGACGTCCGGCGGCAGCACCTTGATGCCGAGCCGGCGGCACTCCGACAGGTAGACCGCCGACTTGTCCTTGTTGTCACCCACCGAGGTGAGCAGGGCGGCCATGTACTCGGGCGTGAAGTTCGCCTTGAGGTACGCGGTCCAGTAGGAGACCAGGCCGTACGCGGCCGCGTGGCTCTTGTTGAACGCGTAGCCGGCGAACGGGAGGATCGTGTCCCAGAGCGCCTTGACGGCTTCGGCGGAGAACCCGCCCGGGACCAGGTCGCTGGCCTTCATCCCGGCTTCGAAGCCCTCGTACTCGAGGTCGAGGACTTCCTTCTTCTTCTTGCCCATCGCGCGGCGGAGCACGTCCGCGCGACCCATCGTGTAGCCGGCCACCTTCTGGCCGATGTGCATGATCTGCTCTTGGTACACGATCAGGCCGTAGGTGTCGGCCAGGATCTCCCGCAGCGGCTCGTCGAGCTCCGGGTGGATCGGCTTGACCTTCTGCCGGTTGTTCTTCCGGTCGGCGTAGTCGTTGTGCGCGTTCATGCCCATCGGGCCGGGGCGGTAGAGCGCGCCGACCGCGACGATGTCGTCGAACACCGTGGGCTCCATGCGGCGGAGCAGGTCGCGCATGGGCCCGCCGTCCAGCTGGAACACGCCGAGCGTGTCGCCGCGGGCCAGCAGCTTGTACGTCTCCGGGTCGTCGACGCCGAGGGTGTCGAGGTCGATGTCGATCCCGCGGTTGGCCTTGATGTTGTCGATCGCGTCACCGATGACGGTGAGGTTCCGCAGGCCGAGGAAGTCCATCTTCAGCAGGCCGATGGCCTCGCACGACGGGTAGTCCCAGCCGGTGATGATCGAGCCGTCGTCGCGCTGCCAGAGCGGGATCGCGTCGGTCAGCGGGTCACACGACATGATGACCGCGCAGGCGTGCACGCCCGCGTTGCGGATCAGGCCTTCGAGGCCGCGAGCGGTCTCGAAGATCGTCTTGCACTCTTCGTCGGTCTCGACCAGGGCGCGGACCTCGGCGGCCTCGCCGTAGCGCTCGTGCTTCGAGTCGACGATGCCCGAGAGCGGGATGTCCTTCGCCATGATCGGCGGCGGCAGCGCCTTGGAGATCTTGTCCGCGATCGCGTACCCGGGCTGGCCGAAGTGGACGCGCGCGGAGTCCTTGATCGCCGCTTTGGTCTTGATCGTGCCGAAGGTGATGACCTGGGCGACCTTGTCCGCGCCGTACTTCTCGGTGGCGTACCGGATCATCTCGCCGCGCCGGCGGTCGTCGAAGTCGATGTCGATGTCGGGCATCGAGACGCGCTCGGGGTTGAGGAACCGCTCGAACAGCAGCTTCTGCGGGATCGGGTCCAGGTTGGTGATACCGAGGACGTATGCGACCAGCGAGCCGGCGGCCGAACCACGGCCGGGGCCGACCCGGATGCCGACGCGGCGGGCGTAGCTGATCAGGTCGGCGACGATCAGGAAGTAGGCCGGGAAGCCCTTCCCGATGATGACGTCGAGCTCGATCTCGATCCGCTCGTTGTAGTACTCGTCCGGCACGCCGTCCGGGAAGCGCCACTTGAGGCCGCGCTGGACCTCTTCGCGCAGCCAGGTGCCCTGGTCGTAGCCCTCCGGCACCTCGAAGAACGGCAGCCGGTCCTTGTGCGCGTACACCTCTTCGTAGGACTCGACGCGCTCGGCGATCAGCAGCGTCGTGTCGGCCGCGCCCGGGACCTCCTTGTCCCAGTACTCGCGCATCTCGGCGGCGGACTTGAGGTAGTAGCCGTCGCCGTCGAACTTGAACCGGGTCGGGTCGTTGAGGGTCTTGCCCGCCTGGACGCACAGCAGCGCCGAGTGCGTGTCGGCCTGGTCCTTGGTGACGTAGTGCGAGTCGTTGGTGGCGATCGGCTTGAGGTCGAGCAGCCGGCCGATCTCCAGGAGGCCCTCGCGGACCGACCGCTCGATCGGCAGGCCGTGGTCCATCAGCTCGAGGAAGAAGTTGTCCGCGCCGAAGATGTCCTTGTAGTCGGACGCGGCCTGGATCGCCGCCTCCTTCTGGCCCAGCCGGAGCCGGGTCTGCACCTCCCCGGAGGGGCAGCCGGTGGTGGCGAGGATGCCGGAGCTGTTCTCGGCGATCAGCTCGCGGTCCATCCGGGGCTTGCGGTAGTAGCCCTGCATGCTGGCCAGCGAGGACAGCTTGAAGAGGTTCCGCAGCCCGGTCGCGTTCGAGGCGAGCATGGTCATGTGCGTGTACGCACCGCCACCGGAGACGTCGCCGCCCTCACCGAACTCGTCCGAGCCGCGCTGGTTGGCCTGGCCCCAGAAGACGGGCTTCTTGTGGAACCGGCTCTCCGGCGCGATGTAGGCCTCGATGCCGATGATCGGCTTGATGCCGGCCTTCTTGGACTGCTGGTAGAACTCGTCGCCGCCGTACATGTTGCCGTGGTCGGTCATGCCGACCGCGGGCATGCCGAGGCGCGCCGCCTCCGCGAAGAGGGGGGCGATCTTCGCCGCACCGTCGAGCATCGAGTACTCGGTGTGGACGTGCAGGTGGACGAAGGAATCGTTCGACACCAGCGAAAACCTCCCCTAGGTGGATCGGACCGGCGCGCGGCGGGTCTCTCACCCTATCCCGCACTCGCCGGGCTCGATTGTGCGCCTCGGCGGGGCCGCGGGAGTGCACCGACGCGCGGCTCCTTCGGGCGGAAACGATCACGACACGCGCCGCTGCCGACCGGTCACGTGGCGACGCCGGCCGGGGACGGCACCCACGCCCTCGTGAGTGGTAATTCGGGTTAGAACCCGAATTACCACTCACGAGGGCGGGTCGTGAGCTGGGCCACAGCCGGACCGCCTCGCGTTGACAGTGGCGGCGGCGGGACCGAGCATTCCCGCCATGAACCTGTCTGACAGCCAGACAGCCGGACAGGGTGCTCCTCGCCGGGTGAGCGCCATGGAAGCCGTGCTGGCCCACCTGCGCGCCTCGATCGAGCGCGGCGAGCACCCCGTCGGCGAGAAGCTCCCCTCCGAAGCCGCCCTGAGCAGGGAGTTCGAGGTCAGCCGCTCGGTGATCCGGGAGGCGCTGCGCGGGCTCCAGGCGCTCGGCATGACCGAGTCGAAGACCGGCAAGGGCACCTTCGTCACCGCGACCGGCCCGGCCGACAACCCCACCTTCGGGCCCTACTCCGCCCGCGACCTCATCGAGGTGCGCCGGCACGTCGAAATCCCGGTCGCCGGGTACGCGGCCGTGCGGCGCAGCCAGGACGACCTGGACCTGCTCGCCCACCTACTCGACCGGATGGACGCCGAGACCGACAACACCGCCTGGGTCGCGCTCGACTCGCTCTTCCACATCACGATCGCCCAGGCCTCGGGCAACCCGGTGTTCGGGAAGGTGATCGAGGAGATCCGGGACGCGCTCGCCCGCCAGTCCGCCTTCCTGAACCAGCTCGGCGACCGGCGCCGACAGTCGAACATCGAGCACCGGGACATCGTCACCGCGATCGAAAGCGGTTCCGAAGAGCAGGCCGTCGCAGCCATGACGGCGCACCTGACGCACGTCGAAGCCACTCTGACCAGCATCGTGAACGGGGACCAGTGACCGAACAGACCATCCCGGCCACGACCGGCACCACCGCCGACGCGGGTGACGCCGGTTACCACAAGGCCCTGAAGTCCCGGCACGTCAACATGATCGCCATCGGCGGCGCGATCGGCACCGGCCTGTTCCTCGGCGCGGGCGGACGGCTCGCCCAGGCCGGTCCGGCGCTGGCCATCGTCTACGGCGTCTGCGGGCTCTTCGCCTTCTTCGTCGTCCGCGCGCTCGGCGAGCTGATCCTGTACCGGCCCTCCAGCGGCGCCTTCGTCTCCTACGCCCGCGAGTTCATGGGCGAGAAGGGCGCGTACGTCGCCGGCTGGATGCACTTCCTCAACTGGTCGACCACGGGCATCGCCGACATCACGGCGATCGCGCTCTACGCGCACTTCTGGTCGTTCTTCTCGCCGATCCCGCAGTGGGTGCTCGCGCTGATCGCCCTCGCCGTCGTGCTGACCCTGAACATGGTCTCGGTGAAGCTGTTCGGCGAGATGGAGTTCTGGTTCGCCATCATCAAGGTCGCCGCGCTGGTGCTGTTCATGGTGATCGGCATCTTCCTGCTGGTGACGCAGACGCCGGTCGACGGCGTCGCGGGCGGACCCCAGCTGATCGCCGACCACGGCGGGATCTTCCCCTCCGGGCTGCTGCCGATGGTGCTGATCGTGCAGGGCGTGGTGTTCGCCTACGCCTCGGTCGAGCTGGTCGGCGTGGCCGCGGGCGAGACCGAGAACCCGGAGAAGATCATGCCGAAGGCGATCAACTCCATCATGTGGCGCATCCTGGTCTTCTACGTCGGCTCGGTCGTGCTGCTGGCGATGCTGCTGCCGTGGAGCTCGTACACGAAGGACCAGAGCCCGTTCGTCACCGTGCTCTCGCACCTGGGCGTGCCCGCGGCGGACAGCGTGATGAACCTGGTGGTGCTCACCGCGGCGCTGTCCAGCCTGAACTCGGGCCTGTACTCGACCGGCCGGATCCTGCGGTCGATGGCGATGGCGGGCTCGGCACCGAAGTTCACCGGCGTGATGAACCGCAACCACGTGCCCTACGGCGGGATCCTGCTCACCGCGGCCGTCTGCGTCCTCGGCGTCGGGCTGAACTACCTGGTGCCGAAGGAGGCCTTCGACATCGTGCTGAACTTCGCCGCGATCGGCATCCTCGCCACCTGGGCCATCATCGTGCTCTGCCACCTGCTGTTCGTGCGCCGGGCGAAGCGCGACGGCCTCGAGCGGCCGTCGTTCCGGCTGCCCTTCTCGCCCTACACCGAGATCGCGACGCTGGTGTTCCTCGCCGCCGTCGTGGTGCTGATGGGCTTCGACGAGACCGGCCGGATCACCCTGCTGGCCCTGCCGGCGATCGCCGTCGCCCTGGTCGTCGGCTGGTTCGGCGTCCGCAAGCGGATCGACATGCGCGCGTTCGACGAGGAGGGCATGTGAGCCACGAACCCCTCGTCGAGCTGATCCGCGACGGCCTGGTCGAGGGCGTCCACCACGGTTCGGCCGTGGTCCTCGCCCCGGACGGCTCGACGCGGTTCGCCGCCGGGGACCTCGACGCCCCGATGTACCCGCGGTCGACGGCGAAGCCGCTGCAGGCCACCGCGATGGCCCGGCTCGGGCTGCGCCTGTCCCCCGCCGGGTTCGCGATCGCCGCGGCCAGCCACTCCGGCGAGGCGATGCACCTCGACGCCGCGCTCGCCGTCCTCGACGGCCGGTCCCCCGACCTGCTCGGGAACCCGGCGGACTTCCCGTTCGACCCGGTCGAGCGCGACCGCTGGCTCGCCGAGGGCCGGGCGCCGAGCCGGCTGGGGCACAACTGCTCCGGCAAGCACGCGGCGATGCTCGCGACCTGCGACCTCAACGGCTGGGCCACCGAGGGTTACCTCGACCCGGCGCACCCGCTGCAGCGCGCGATCGCCGCCACGGTCGAGGACCTGACCGGGCGGGAGATCGCCCGGGTGGCCGTCGACGGCTGCGGCGCGCCGCTCTTCGCGACGACGTTGCGCGGCCTCGCGACGGCCGTGTCGAAGATCGCGCTCGCCGCCCCGGACACGCCGGAAGGCCTAGTCGCCGCCGGGATCCGGCAGCACCCGGAACTGGTCGGTGGCAGCCGCCGGGACGTCACCGCCGTCATGCGCGCGGTGCCCGGGCTGCTCGCCAAGGACGGCTTCGAAGCCGTCCAGGTCGCCGCGCTGCCGGACGGCACGGCGATCGCCTTCAAGATCGCCGACGGCGGGGACCGGGCGCGCTACCCGGTGCTGGCCGCGCTGCTCGGGCTGTGCGGGGTCGACGTCCCGCCCGGCCCGGACAACCTCCGTTTCGCCGGAAACCTTTCTCGCCGTCTTTCGGGGGTCCGGGTGGCGGAGCCCCCGGCCCGGGGCGAAGCCCCGAATGTCACAGGGAGCACCGTATGACCACCCGCCGCGAACACGACCTGCTCGGCGACAAGGACGTCCCGGCCGACGCGTACTGGGGCGTGCACACCGCCCGCGCCCGGGACAACTTCCCCATCACCGGCACGACGATCGCCGCCTACCCGCACCTGATCGAGGCGCTCGCCGCGGTCAAGGAGGCCGCGGCGCGCGCCAACGCCGAGCTGGGCCTGCTCGCCCCCGAGGTCGCCGACGCGATCGCCGGCGCCTGCCGGGAGATTCGCGAAGGCGCGCTGCACGCCGAGTTCGTCGTCGACGTCATCCAGGGCGGTGCCGGGACGTCGACCAACATGAACGCCAACGAGGTCATCGCGAACCGCGCGCTCGAGCTGCTCGGGCACGCCAAGGGCGACTACCACGTCGTGCACCCCAACGAGCACGTCAACCTCGGGCAGTCGACGAACGACGCCTACCCGACCGCGGTCAACGTGGCGACGATCATCGCCGTGCGCGAGCTGTCCGAGTCGATGGTCGTGCTGGAGAAGGCGTTCGCGGCCAAGGCCGTCGAGTTCCACGACGTCCTGAAGATGGGCCGCACGCAGCTGCAGGACGCCGTGCCGATGACGCTCGGCCAGGAGTTCGGCACGTACGCGGTGATGCTCGGCGAAGACCGGCAGCGGCTGAACGAGGCCGTCACGCTGCTGCACGAGATCAACCTCGGCGCGACCGCGATCGGCACCGGCCTCAACGCCGCGCCGGGGTACGCCGAAGCCGCGTGCCGCCACCTGCGCGAGATCACCGGCCTGCCGGTCGTCACCGCAGCCGACCTCGTCGAGGCCACTCAGGACTGCGGCGCGTTCGTGCACCTTTCCGGTGTCCTCAAGCGGATCGCGGTCAAGCTGTCGAAGAGCTGCAACGACCTGCGGCTGCTGTCCTCGGGCCCGCGCGCCGGGCTGAACGAGATCAACCTGCCGCCGGTGCAGGCCGGGTCGTCGATCATGCCCGGCAAGATCAACCCGGTGATCCCCGAGGTGCTCAACCAGGTCGCGTTCGAGGTGATCGGCAACGACGTCACCGTGACGATGGCCGCCGAAGCGGGGCAGCTGCAGCTCAACGCGTTCGAGCCGATCATCCTGCACTCGCTGTCGGAGAGCATCACGCACCTGGGCGCGGCCTGCCGCACGCTCGCCGCGAAGTGCGTCGCCGGGATCACCGCCAACGTCGACGTTCTGCGCGCCTACGTCGAGAACTCGATCGGGCTGGTGACGGCGCTCAACCCGAGCATCGGCTACGCGGCCGCGACGGAGATCGCGAAGGAGGCGCTGGCCACCGGGCGCGGGGTCGCCGAGCTCGTCGTCGAGAAGGGCCTGATCCCGGCCGAAGAGCTGGCGAAGCTGCTGCGTCCGGAGACCCTCGCGCGCGCGAACTGAGGTACGGTCGGATCCGGAAGGATCAACTCCACTTCGGAAGGCGGGCGCCCGTGCTGGACCGACTTGTCGACAAGCTGCTCGGACTCCCCCGCACCGAAGGACCGAAGCCGGCCGTCACGCGCGACCTCGCCGTGCCGATGCCCGACGGCGTCACGCTGCTCGCCGACCGGTACGCCCCGGCCGGCACGACGTCGGCGCCGGTGGTGCTGATCCGCACGCCGTACGGGCGGAAAGGCCTGGCGTCGAAGCTCTTCGGCGAAACGTTCGCCCGGCACGGGCTGCAGACGGTCGTCCAGAGCACCCGCGGCTCGTTCGGCTCCGGCGGCGAGTTCCGGCCGTTCCACCTCGAACGCGAGGACGGGATCGCCACCGCCGAATGGCTGCGCGCGCAGCCGTGGTGCGACGGCACCCTCGGCATGGCCGGCGCCAGCTACCTCGGCCACACGCAGTGGGCGATCGGGCCGTACCTCGACCCGCCGCTGGCCGCGATGTGCCTCGGCGTGACGGCGTCGGAGTTCGTCTCGACGTTCTACCCGGGCGGCGTGCTCGCGGCGGACAACATGGTCTCGTGGTCGGCGATGATCGGCCGCCAGGAGGAACGCTTCGCCGCGCTGCCGAACCCGCTGCAGGCGCGCAAGACCCGGAAGGCGATGGCCCACCTGCCGATCAGCGGCGCCGACGTGGCCGCGATCGGGAAGCCGGTGCGGTTCCTCCAGGACGTCACCGGGCACTTCGCGCCCGATGACGACTACTGGGCGATGTCCGACCACAGCGCCGAAGCCGCGAAGCTGGATGTCCCGGTGTCGATGGTCACCGGCTGGTACGACCTGTTCGTCGGCTCGCAGCTGCGGGACTTCCGGACCCTCGCCGACGCGGGCAAGGCGCCGCGGATCACGATCGGGCCGTGGGCGCACGGCGAGCCGGCGAGCATGGGCCCGATGCTGCGTGACCAGCTCGGCTTCCTGCGCGCGCACCTGCTCGGCGACCGGACGTACCTGCAGCGCTCCCCGGTCCGGCTGTTCCTCCAGGGCGCCGGGACGTGGCTGGACTTCGAGTCGTGGCCGCCGCCGTCGAAGGCGACCGAGGCGCACCTGCGGCCGATCGGCGGGCTCGGCGAGGGTGTCGGTGCACCGGCGTTGCCGACGACGTTCACGTACGACCCGGCCGACCCGACGCCCGCGGTCGGCGGGCCGCTGCTGACGGGCGAGTGGAAGCAGCGCGACAACCAGGAGGTCGAGGCCCGGCCGGACGTCCTGGTGTTCACCGGCGAGCCGCTGCCGTCGGACCTCGACGTCATCGGCGAGGTGTCGGCGACCGTGCACGTGCGCACCGAACTCGGCCACGCCGACGTCTACGTCCGCGTCTGCGACGTCGACGCGGGCGGGATCTCCCGGAACGTGACCGACGGGATCCTGCGCCTGCGCCCGGGCTTCCCGGCGGCGGACGCCGACGGCGTGGTGACGGCGGAGGTGACGCTCGACCCGACGGCCTACCGCTTCCGCCGCGGCCACCGGCTGCGGATCCAGGTGGCGGGCGGGGCGTTCCCGCGGTTCGCCCGCAACCACGGCACGGACGAGCCGGTCACCTCGGCGGTGGCCGGGAAGCCGAACCGCTTCGAAGTGTTCCACGACGCGGCCCGGCCGTCCCGGGTCACCCTGCCGGTGTTCAGCAGCTGATCACGCGGTGGTGGCTGGTCACCCGGCCGTCGTCGTGCAGGACGTGCAGCAGCAGGCCCGGCGGGCGCTCGTACTCCAGCGGCCCGCCCTCGGTCCAGCCGCTGTCGCCGCCCGGCTCGATCGGGAGCAGCGAGCCCGACACCACCCCGGGCGCGATGCGCAGCGGGACACCGGCGAACGTCGTCGACGCGCCCGTGTGCACGTGCCCGGCCAGCAGGGCCTTCACCCGCGGGTGCCGCTGCAGCACGGCCGCCAGCCGTTCCGCGCCGGACTGGCGGATCGCGTCCACCAGCGGGACGCCGACCTCGACCGGCGGGTGGTGGAACGCCACGAACGCCGGGCCGTCGCCGCCGGCGAGGACGCCGTCGAGCCATTCGAGGGTCTCGTCGGCGAGGAAACCCGCGCCGCGGCCCGGGATCGTCGAGTCGCACAGGGCGAACAGCACGCCGCCGACCTCCTGCGCGAAGTCGATCGGGTCGTCGGACCCGGTCTGGTCGAGCAGGCCCGTGCGGAAGGCCGCGCGCACGTCGTGGTTGCCCGGGCACATCAGCACCGGCGCCGGGTGCTTCAGCAGCTCGGCGGCACGCGCGTACTCCTCGGGCTCGCCGTGGTCGGCGATGTCGCCGGTGACGACGACCGCGTCGACCGGCAGCTCGCCGAGATGAGCCATCACCGCCGCGACGCGGGCTTCCGCTCGCGAACCGCCGTCGAAGTGCAGGTCGCTCAGGTGCGCGATGATCATCCTCAGTCCTTCCCCAGGTACGCCAGGGCTTTGACCCAGTTGGCGACGAGCACCGAGGACGCGGCGGCGAGGTCGCCGTCGCGCAGGGCCGCGGCGATGCGGCGGTGCTCGCCGATGCTTTCCCCGGCGTGGTCGTGCCGGGCGAAGTACGCCGATTCGTAGCGCTTGAGCAGCGGCTTCGTCTGCTCGATCAGCCGCAGCAGGTGGGGGTTCGGGCAGCGGGACAGCAGCAGCGCGTGCCAGCGATCGTCCAAAGCGGACAGATCACCGCCGTCGGCGAGCGCCATTTCGTCGGCGACGGCGTCGAGCGCGTCCGGGAGCCCGGCCAGCTCCAGCGGCGACGTCCAGCGCAGGGCGAGGGCTTCGAGCTCGGCCACCAGCGGGTAGAGCCGGCGCGCCTCGTCGGGGTCGAACGGCGGGACCAGGAACCCCCGGCCGGGCGCGGAGACGAGCAGGCCGCGGTCGGCCAGCCCGATCAGCGCCTCCCGCAGCGGCGTCCGGCTAACGCCCAGCTCGCGGGCCAGGTGCACCTCGTTGACGCGGGCGCCGGCCGCGAGCCGCCGGTCGAGCACCCGGGCGGTGATCTGCTCGATGAGGTCGCTGCGCAGCGGAGTGCGGGCCATGCCGGCCAGTATTGCATACAATAGCTATCTACTGTATTCAGTTCGTATGAGCTTCGACGTCGAACGCGCGCGGCGCGAGACCCCGGGCTGCGCCGAAGTGGTCCACTTCAACAACGCCGGCGCTGCGCTGCCCCCGGCCGTCGTGACCGACACGGTCGTCGAGTACCTGCGCCACGAAGCGCTGGTCGGCGGGTACGAGGCGGCCGCCGGCGCCGCGGATCGCCTGGACGCGGTGTACGCCTCGGTGGCCCGCCTGCTCGGCGCCGACAGCGACGACATCGCGCTGACCGACAACGCGACCCGCTCCTGGCAGGCGGTGTTCTACGCGCTGCCGTTCGGCCCCGGCGACCGGATCCTGACCTCGCGGGCGGAGTACGCCAGCAACGCGATCGCGTTCCTGCAGGTCGCCGGGCGCACGGGCGCGGTCGTCGAGGTGATCGGCGACGACGAATCCGGGCAGCTGGACGTCGAAGAGCTGCGGCGGCGCGTCGACGGCGACGTCAAGCTGATCGCCGTCAGCCACGTGCCCACCCAGGGCGGCCTGGTGAACCCGGCCGAGGAGATCGGCGCGGTCGCCGAGGCCGCCGGCATCCCGTTCCTGCTGGACGCGTGCCAGTCGGCGGGCCAGCTCGACCTCGACGTCGCCCGCCTCAGGTGCGACGCGTTGTCGGGGACCGGCCGCAAGTACCTGCGCGGCCCGCGCGGCACCGGGTTCCTGTACGTGCACCCGCGGCTGCGCGAGCGGCTGGAGCCGGCGATGCTCGACCTGCACTCGGCGAGCTGGGAGTCGCCCACGGAGTACGTCGTCGACCCCACGGCCAAGCGCTTCGAGGTGTGGGAGCGCGACTTCGCCGCGGTGTGCGGTCTCGGCGCCGCCATCGACTACGCCCTCGAATGGGGTCTCCCGGCGATCGAGTCGCGGGTCGCGTCGCTCGCCGCCACCTTGCGCGACCGGCTGACCGAAGCCGGCGCGCGGGTGCACGACGCCGGAGCGCGGAAGTGCGGCCTGGTGACGTTCAGCGTCGACGGCATACCGGCCGCGGAGATCAAGGCGCGGCTGGCGGAAGCGAACATCAACACGTCGCTGTCGACGCGCACGTCCGCCCAGTTCGACTTCACCGCGCGGGCGTTGCCGGACCTGGTCCGGGCCTCGGTGCACTACTACAACACCGAGGACGAAATCGAGCTGCTGGTGCGGGAGGTCGAGAAGCTCTAGAAGGCGTTCACGCCGGTCAGCTCGGCGGACACCGTCCAGAGACGTCCGGCGAGCACGGGGTCGATCGCGTAGTCCTTCACCCCCGTGCGGGTGCCGTCGGCCGGGGCGGGCTCGGCGATGTCGCAGTCCTCCAGGTAGACGCCGCCGAGGCCGTCGAGCTGCGGGGACGTCGCCGCCCAGACCTGCGTCGCGGCGCCCTGCTCCGGCGTCTTCGCCCCTCCGGTGACCCGGCCGGACTCGTCGACCATGCCCGCGTCGACCAGCTCCTGCCGGTCCAGGTGGCGCACGAGGTCGGTGAGGATCCGCCCCGGGTGCAGGGAAAACGCCCGGACGCCCCGGTCGCGCGCGAGCCGGTCGAGCTCGACGGCGAAGAGCACGTTCGCCGTCTTCGCCTGGCCGTAGGCGAGCCACTTGTCGTAGCCCCGCGCGAAGTCCAGGTCGTCGAAGCGCACCGGGCCGTAGTGGTGGCCGCGCGAGGACACCGAAACCACGCGGGCACCGGGGACGAAGGCCGGCCAGAGCCGGTTCACCAGGGCGAAGTGCCCGAGGTGGTTGGTGGCGAACTGCGCCTCCCAGCCCGGTCCGACGCGGGTCTCCGGCGACGCCATGATCCCGGCGCTGCCGATGAAGATGTCGATGCCGCGTCCCGAGGCCAGGAACCGCTCGGCGAACGCGCGGACGCTGCCGAGGTCGCCGAGGTCGAGCTCGTCGATCTCGGCCTCTTCGACGCCCCGCAGCGCTTCTTCGGCCGTGGCGCGGCGCCGGGCCGGGACGACGACGTGGGCGCCCGCGGCCGCCAGTGCGCGCGTGGTCTCCAGGCCGAGACCGGAGTAGCCGCCGGTGACGAGGGCGAGCTTGCCGGTCAGGTCGAGGCCGGCCAGGACCTCGGCCGCCGTGGTGGTGGCGCCGAACCCCGACCCGATCTTGTGCTGTGCGGTGGTCATGCCCCGACGTTAAGAGCTGGAGCGCACTCCACCGCAAGCTCAGCCCTTGAGCAGCTGCCGCGCGATCACGAGCTTCTGGATTTCGCTGGTCCCCTCGTAGATCCGGAACAGCCGCGCGTCGCGGTAGATCCGCTCGACCGTCACCCCGCGGACGTACCCCGTCCCGCCGTGCACCTGCACCGCGCGGTCGGCGACCCGACCGAGCATCTCGGTGCAGAACAGCTTCGCCGACGACGGCCCGAGCTTGCGGTCCTCGCCCGAGTCGTACTTCGCCGCGGCTTCGTGCACCATCGCGCGGCCGGCCGCGAGCTCGGCGTGTGACTCCGCCAGCAGCGCCTGCACCAGCTGGTACTCGCCGATCACCCGGCCACCCTGGCGCGCGGTCCGCGCGTACTCGACGGCTTCGGCGAGCGCCCGCTCGGCCAGGCCGACGCACAGCGCCGCGATGTGCAGGCGGCCGCGCGCCAGCGAGGCCATCGCGATGCCGAAGCCCTTGCCCTCCGCGCCGACCAGTGCGTCGGCGGGCAGCTCGACGTCGTCGAAGACCACTTCCGACGTCCACGCGCCGGCCTGGCCCATCTTGGTGTCGTGCGGGCCGACGGTGACGCCGGGCGTGTCCGCGGGCACCAGGAACGCGGAAATGCCGTGGCTGCCGGTGCTTTCCGGGTCGGTGCGCGCGAAGGTGACGAACACTTCGGCGAGCGGCGCGTTGGTGATGAACCGCTTGGTGCCCGACAGCCGGTAGCGGTCGCCGTCGCGGAGCGCGCGGCTGGTCAGCCCGCCCGGGTCCGAGCCCGCTTCGGCTTCGGTGAGCGCGAACGACGCGATCGCCTGGCCCGCGGCCAGCCGCGGCAGCCAGCGGGTGCGCTGCTCCGGCGTCCCGTGGTGCACGATCGCCTGGCCGGCGATGCCGTTGTTGGTGCCGAACAGGGACCGGAAGGCCGGCGTCGTCCAGCCGAGCTCGATCGCCAGCCGGACGTCCTCGGCCATGCCGAGCCCGAGCCCGCCGTACTCCTCCGGCAGCGCCCAGCCGAACAGGCCAAGCTCGGCGGCCTTTTCCCGGATCCCGGCGGGGATTTCGTCGCGTTCGTCGATCTCCGCCTCGCGCGGCACGACCTCCTTGCGCACGAACTCCCGCACCGCGCCGAGGACCTGCCCGAAAACGTCCGCGTCCATGGCCGCAAACTACCCGGAACACTGCCCCCGAGGGCACACCCGGACGCGGTAGCTTGGGCTGATGCGCAAGCCGATCGCCGTCGTCACGGCCGCCCTCGCCGCGGCCCTGGTGCTGCCCGCCACCGCCTCGGCCACGCCCGGCAGCGGCGTCGCCGGCACGATCCTGGCCCAGAAAACCGTCGGGCACACCGATTACACGCTGCGGGAGGTGACCATCCAGCCCGGCGGCTACACGGGCTGGCACTTCCACGACGGAACGCTCTACGCGTACGTCAAGGCGGGGACGCTCACGCACAACCTGGCCGACTGCAGCGTCGACGGCATCTTCGGCACCGGGCGCGCGTTCACCGAGAAAGCGGACCAGGTGCACATCGGCCGCAACCTCGGATCGACACCGCTGGTGCTGGAGGTCCTGTACGTGCTCCCGGCGGGCAGCCCGCTGTCGGAGGACGCCCCCGACCCGGGCTGCGGCTTCTGATCGGAGAGACATCAGCGGTCGCGGCGCCACTCGTCCCGAAGGGCACGCAGGGCCCGGACAACGGGGATCCACGCCCGCAGGAACAGCACCACGGCGGCCGGCACCCTCGCGGCGGCCTGCAGCACCAGCACGATCGCGCCCAGCACCGCCAGCATTCCGGTAACCATCTTCGTCTCCCGCTCGATTCCCTGGGGATGACCGGGGTGCCCCGGCTGTCCCGCAGATCGAATCGGCCACCGCGAAACCGGTCACCTCGAACGGGCGGGTGAAGGCGGCTTTACCCTGGTCGACGCCCACGAACCGAAGTACCGGTCCGGTACCGACCGACGTCCCCGCACCGGCCGGCCCGCGGGGGTCAGCTCGAAAACCAGCCCGCGGCGTCCAGCCGGTAAGCCGCCGGCCCCACCACCGCGCGCAAGTCGTTCTCCAGCGCGGTAATCCGCTCCGCTCCCACCACGCGCACCCAGTCCGCGCGCAGCTCGTCGAAGATCTCCGCCGACTTCCGGAGCGCGTCGACGCCGTGCGTGGTCAACCGGACGATCTTGCGGCGCGCGTCCGCCGGGTCGTCCGCGCGCTCGGCGTACCCCAGCGCTTCGAGCCGCTCCACCGTCTTGCCCGCCGCCTGCTTGGACACGCCCAGACGGCGGCCGATCTCCGACGCCGTCGCTCCCTGGACGCCGATGGCCTGCATCGCGAAGCCGTACGACGGCCGGACGTCGGGGTGGCCGCGGCGGGCGAGCTCGGCGTGCAGGCGGTCGATGAGCGTGCGGAAGCCGCCGAAGAGCAGGAAGGGCAGCTCGTAACCCGGCGTGTCGGTCATGGCGTCTTGCCAAACTCGACAACCTGGTTTACTGTTTCGACAACCACGTTGACGATCCTATCTCGGGAGACGCCTTGTTCGCCGATCACACCCCGGAGTCTGCACCCCCCGCCGCCCGCCCCGCGATGACGGCCACCGCGAAGAAGTTCGGCCGCGTGCCGTCCGCCGTTGCCCGGCTGGCGACCTCACCGGAACTGCTCAACGGATTCCTGAAGCTCAGCGCGATCTTCGAGACCACGACCCTGACGGCGCTGGAACGCGAAGTGCTGATCATGACCGTGGCGGCGCGCAACGAGTGCCACCTCTGCGTCGCGATGCACACGGCCACACTGACCGGCCTGGACGCGTCGGCGGAACTGGTGGCGGCGTTGCGGGCGAAGGCTCCACTGCCGGAGCCGCGACTGGAGGCGCTGCGCGTCTTCGTCCACGCGGTGATGGACACGCGGGGCGAGGCGCCGGCCGAAGCACTGGAGGCGTTCACCGGTGCCGGCTACACGGAACGGAACGCCTTGGAGGTGGTGCTGGGAATCGGGACGTACACGCTGTCGACGTACGCGAACCGCCTCACCCGCGCCCCGCTCGACGACGTCTTCGCCGAGCACGCCTGGCACGCGGCTTGAGGCCGTGAGGCCGCCTTCGCGGCGGCCCCACGGCCGTGCACTCAGCCCTTCGCCAGGGTGACGACGGTGGTGTCGTCGACCGAGACGTTGGTGTTGTAGTTCGGGTCGAGCGCGGTCGCCTGGGTGACGACCTCGGCCTTCCCCTTCTGGAACGGCGTGGTGCCCGCCGGGACCACGGTCGCCTTCCACGGCGCCGCCGCCCCCGGCGTGCACGCCACCTGCGTCGAGTAGTTGCCGCGGATGATCACGTTGTGCTTGACCTGCGTCGCGGTCCCGCTCAGGGTGACCGTGGCCGCGGCCGTGCACTCGACGGTTCCGTGCAGGTACGCGTTGCCGTTCAGCGTGCTCGCGGTGCCGTCGGTGGACACCTTGAGCCCGATCCCGAGTTCCGCCGGCGCCGGCGGGTTCGCGATGTGCACCTCACCGCGCGCGGCGGTCGTGCCACCCTCGCAGTGCTGCTCGTAGGTGGCGTCGAGCGTCTGCACGTACCCGTGCGGCCCGAAGACGACGTTCTGGACGGTGAACGTCCCGGTCGAGGTGTTGCACCCCCGGCCGTTGCCGCTCAGGTCCAGCCCCGGCGCGTTGGCCCCCTGGAACGGCCACCGGGTCGCCCCGTCGTAGGTGCCGGCGGTCAGACCCGTGCCGCTGGGTGCGGCCAGGTCGAGCGACCACCAGTCGCTGTTGAAGCCGCTGACGCTCACGGCGATGTGGTTGTGGTCCTCGGTCGCGTTGACCGTGAGCCGGTCCTTGGCGTCCGTGGAGTAGGCGTAGGAGCCTCCCCCGCTGATCCAGTCGCCCGGGTCACCGCTGAACGCGAGCGATCCGGAGGCGACGGCCTGCGCCTGAGCAGGCACAGTCCCCAAAAGCAAGGCGAACACGGGCACCGCGGCGACGGCGGCAGCTCGCTTCAAAAACCCTGAACCCTTCACAGGTTCCCCCTCGGGTGAGTTGGTCACTTGCCGACTTGGCTGTCGGCCACCATCGATCACCCGTTACGTCCTGACGGCGTTTTTTGGCTATTGCGCAACAAGATAGGGGTTCCGTACCCGCATTTTGACAAAGATCCCGGTCATCGGGGCACGACGGTGCGGCCGTTCGCGTCGCCTTCGACGAGCGCGCGGTAGGCCTCGGCGACCACGGCCACGGGCGTCCCGCGGCGGCCGTCCTCGCCCATCGCTTCGAGGGTTTCGCTGATCCAGCCGGGACTGACGACGTTGATCCGCGGGCCGCCCGCCGGCTCGGCGGCGGCCGACCGGACGAAGCCTTCGAGGCCGGCGTTGACGAGCGCACCGAGTCCGCTGCCGGGGATCGGCTCGGTGAAGGTCCCGCCGGTGAGCGTGATCGAGCCGGCGGCGGGCAGGCGCTCCGCCGCGCGGCGGGCGAGCGCGACCTGGCCGAGCAGCTTGGCGCGCAGGTCGTCGAGCACCCGCTCGTCGGTCAGCTCGGCGAGCGGGCGCAGCGGCACGTTGGCGGCGCAGCACACGACGGCGTCCGCGGCGGTTTCGAACAGCGCGTCGAGTGACGCGGGGTCGTTCAGGTCCGCGGCGAGCGGGGCGGTTCGCGAGACGGGCACGACTTCGTGCCGGGGTTCGAGGGCGGCGGCGACGGCTCGTCCGACGAGCCCGGTCGCCCCGAGCAGGAGGATCTTCACACCATCGACGCTAGCCACCCCGCCCGCCGAAAGCCGCGGAAAAATCTTCGCCGCCCGTGTCCGGTCCCCGCCGCGGCTCCGACCCCATGGCAACCGACCCCTGGAGAAGGAGTGGACATGGAGAAGCCGGCCGGACGGCGGGAGTGGCTGGGACTGGCGGTGCTCGTGCTGCCCACCCTGCTCGTCGCGATGGACATGACCTCGCTGTTCCTCGCGTTGCCGCAGCTGAGCGCGGACCTCGGCGCGAGCGCCACCGAACAGCTGTGGATCACCGACAGCTACGGCTTCGTCGTCGCCGGGTTCGTCATCACCATGGGCACGCTCGGCGACCGGATCGGGCGACGGCGGCTGCTGCTCGCCGGCGGCGGGGCCTTCGGGCTCCTCTCGATCGTCGCCGCGTTCTCGACGGGGCCGGTCATGCTCATCGTCGTGCGCGGGGCGCTGGGCGTCGCCGGGGCGACGCTGATGCCGTCGACGCTCGCCCTGATCACGAACATGTTCCGCGACGAGAAGCAGCGCGGGAAGGCCATCTCGATCTGGGCCAGCTGCCAGTTCGCGGGCGGCGCGGCCGGCCCGGTGTTCGCCGGCTTCCTGCTCCAGCACTTCTCGTGGGGCTCGGTGTTCCTGGTCGCCGTCCCGGCGGTGGCCGTCCTGCTGGTCGCGGGCCCGTTCCTGCTGCCCGAGTTCCGCGCGCCGGCGTCCGGGCGGCTGGACCTGCCCGGGGTGGCGCTCTCGCTGACCGCCGTGCTGCTGATCGTGTTCGGCCTCAAGCAGCTGGCCACCGGCTCGCTGGTCCTGCCGCTCGCGGCGATCGCCGCCGGGGCGCTGCTGGGCGCCGTCTTCGCCCGCCGCCAGCTGACGACGTCCTCGCCGCTGCTGGACCTGCGGCTGTTCCGGAACCGCCCGTTCACCGCGGTGCTGGTGGCGCTGGTGTTCGCCGGCGTCGCGATGGCGGGCGTCGGCCTGCTGGTGACGCAGTACCTGCAGAGTGTTCTCGGTCACTCCCCGCTCGCCTCGGCGCTGCTGTTCGCGCCGATGGGGCTCGGCGTCGCGGCGGGCACGATGACGGCGCCGGCGCTCACCCGCTTCTGCACCCCGGCCACGGCGATCGCGGGCGGCCTGGCGGTCTCGGCGGCGGGCAGCCTCCTGCTCGCGGTCACCGACGGCCTGGTGCCGGTCGTGGTGGGCATCACGGTGCTGACGCTGGGCACGGGCCCGCTGTTCGCCCTCGGCATCGGCCTGGTGTTGGGCGCGGTCCCGCCGGAGCGCGCGGGGTCGGCGGCCTCGATGGCGGACACCGGCAACTACCTCGGCGGCTCGCTGGGCCTGGCCCTGATCGGCCTGACGGCGGCGGCGGTGTACCGCGGCGCGTTCCCGTCGGCCACGACCCTCGCGGCCGACGTCACCCGGCCGGACGTGGCCGAGCAGGCGAAGGCGGCGTTCACGACGGCGTTGAACGTGACGGGCGTGATCGCGGCGGTGCTGTTCGCGGGCCTGGCGCTGCTCGTGACGTCGATGCGCCGGACGGCAGCGGTCGCGCTCGAGCCGGCCGTGGCGGAGTGACGCGAACGGCGCCCTCGAAGCTCTCGGGGGCGCCGTCGTCGGTGGGCGCAGCAGGGTTCGAACCTGCGACCGCTCGGGTGTAAGCCGAGTGCTCTTCCGCTGAGCTATGCGCCCGGTCGGTGGCGGCCCGGGGAACCGGGGCCGCCGCCGGAAGATCAAACCAGTTCGGCCACGGCCTTCTTCCAGCCCTGCTGGTCGCGCGCCTCGCCCGGGGCGTTGACCTCGGCGAACCGGACGACCCCGTCCGTGTCGATCAGGAACGTGCCGCGGACCGCCAGGCCGGCGTCGGCGTTGAACACTCCGTACGCCTGGGCCACCTCGCCGTGGGGCCAGAAGTCGGACAGCAGCGGGAACTGGTAGCCCTCCTTCTCGGCCCACGCCTTGAGCGAGAACGGCGTGTCGACCGAGACGCCCAGGACCTGGACGCCCTTGTTGTCGTAGTCCGCGAACTCGTCGCGGAGCTGGCAGAGCTCGCCGGTGCAGATGCCGCTGAACGCGAAGGGGTAGAACACCAGCAGCACCGGCTTGTCGCCGCGGAACGACGACAGCTGGACCGGCTGCTTGTTGTAGTCGTTGAGCGTGAAGTCAGGGGCCTCAGAACCGACCTCGACGGTCATACCAGCGTTTCCTCTCCCGAACGGACACGTGCCTGCGACGACAACCCTATCGTGTCCGTCCGGCGGGACCGGCTCAGCGCTGCTTCGACTTCGACTTCGGCGACACCAGGCGGGTGCCGATCCAGTTCGGGCCGACACTGATGTTGGCGGTCTGGGCCAGGCCGACGGCGGGCACCGCTTCGGCGATTTCGCTCGGCTCGACGTGCCCGGGCTGTCCCGTCTTGGGGGTCAGCACCCAGATCACACCCGTCTCCTCCAGGGGGCCCCTGGCGTCGATGAGCGCGTCGCCCAGGTCGCCGTCGTCCTCGCGCCACCAGAGCAGCACCACGTCGATGACCTCGTCGGCGTCCTCGTCGAGGATGTCCCCGCCGATCTGCTCCTCGATCGCCGCGCGGACGTCGTCGTCGACGTCCTCGTCCCAGCCGATCTCCTGGACCACCATCTCGGGCTTGATGCCGAGCCTCTCGGCGACGCTGCTCTGATCAGCGTCTCCCGCGGCGACCACTGCTTTCACTCCTCCAACTGCGACGGAGCGTGGCTTCGGAGCACCCCCGGAGGGTACGCCTGGGCCACACTCGGCTACCCGGTTGCCGATAGCGAACACTGGTGAGGCTCCGCGCGCAACCGTCCACACCGGATCTTTGACAACTCGTGTCGCAGGATACGGCCCGCCACCGGCCGTCCGCGACGGCGTTTCGGGTGCCTGGCGCCCCCGGTCTGCCACCCCTCCGGGGGTCGTCCCCTAGGGTGGGGAGGAAGAAAACGCGCGCGCGATACACCGCGCGCAGGGAGTGGCTCGACCGGGTCGGCCCATGTTACCGCCAAGTAGCGGTGCGGAAGCCGGGACGGAAGACGACGATGGAGAGTCGTACACCCCCGCGTACGAGCACCACCGGCTACAACTTTTCGCAAGGAGACCCCTTGGCCCCGCAGAACGACGGCGCCTCCGGCAAGGAGACCCCGGCACGCGTACGCGTCATCCGTGACGGACTGGCGGCGCACCTGCCCGACATCGACCCGGAGGAGACCGCCGAGTGGCTGGACTCCTTCGACGAGGCTCTCGCGAGGGGCGGTCAGCAGCGGGCCCGGTACCTGATGCTGCGCATCCTCGAGCGGGCCCGGGAGCGCAACGTCGGTGTCCCGGCCCTGACCTCGACGGACTACGTCAACACGATCCCCACCGAGAACGAGCCGTGGTTCCCCGGCGACGAGGACATCGAGCGCCGCTACCGCGCCTGGATCCGCTGGAACGCGGCGATCATGGTGCACCGCGCGCAGCGTCCCGGCGTGGGCGTCGGCGGCCACATCTCGACCTACGCCTCCTCGGCCGCGCTCTACGAGGTGGGCTTCAACCACTTCTTCCGCGGCAAGGACCACTCCGGCGGCGGCGACCAGATCTACATCCAGGGCCACGCCTCCCCCGGCATCTACGCCCGCGCGTTCCTCGAAGGCCGGCTGAGCGAGTCGCAGCTCGACGGCTTCCGCCAGGAGTTCAGCCACGCCGGCGAGGGCGGCGGCCTGCCGTCGTACCCGCACCCGCGGCTGATGCCGGAGTTCTGGGAGAACCCGACGGTGTCGATGGGCCTCGGCCCGATGAACGCCATCTACCAGGCCCGGTTCAACCGCTACCTGCGCGATCGCGGCATCAAGAACACCGACGACCAGCACGTCTGGGCGTTCCTCGGCGACGGCGAGATGGACGAGGCCGAGTCGCGGGGCCTCATCCACGTGGCCGCCGGCGAGGGCCTCGACAACCTGACCTTCGTGATCAACTGCAACCTGCAGCGGCTCGACGGCCCGGTGCGCGGCAACGGCAAGATCATCCAGGAGCTGGAGTCCTACTTCCGGGGCGCCGGCTGGAACGTCATCAAGGTGATCTGGGGCCGCGAGTGGGACTCGCTGCTGCACGCCGACCGCGACGGCGCCCTGGTCAACCTGATGAACGTCACCCCGGACGGTGACTACCAGACGTACAAGGCCAACGACGGCGCCTTCGTCCGCGAGCACTTCTTCGGCCGCGACCCGCGGACGAAGGACCTGGTCAAGGACCTCTCCGACGCCGACATCTGGAACCTCAAGCGCGGCGGCCACGACTACCGCAAGGTGTACGCGGCCTACAAGGCGGCGCTGGAGCACCACGGCCAGCCGACGGTGATCCTGGCCCACACCATCAAGGGCTACGGCCTCGGCCCGGCGTTCGAGGGCCGCAACGCCACGCACCAGATGAAGAAGCTCACCCTCGACGACCTGAAGCTGTTCCGCGACTCGCAGCGGATCCCGATCAGCGACGAGGAGCTGGAGCGCAACCCGAAGCTGCCGCCGTACTACCACCCGGGCGCCAACTCGCCCGAGATCGAGTACATGATCGGCCGCCGCAAGGCGCTCGGCGGCTTCCTGCCGGAACGCCGTCCCAAGGCCGCCAAGGCCCTGGTGCTGCCCGGCGACAAGGTCTACGAGGGCATCCGGAAGGGCTCCGGCAAGCAGGAGGTCGCCACCACGATGGCGTTCGTCCGGCTGGTCCGCGAGCTGGCGAAGGACTCCGAGATCGGCAAGCGCGTCGTCCCGATCATCCCGGACGAGGCCCGCACCTTCGGCCTCGACTCGATGTTCCCGACGGCCAAGATCTACAACCCGCACGGCCAGACGTACACGTCGGTCGACGCGAGCCTGATGCTGGCCTACAAGGAGTCCGAGAAGGGCCAGCTGCTGCACGAGGGCATCAACGAGGCCGGCTCGACGGCGTCGTTCACCGCCGTCGGCACGTCGTACGCCACGCACGGCGAGCCGATGATCCCGATCTACATCTTCTACTCGATGTTCGGGTTCCAGCGCACCGGTGACGGCCTGTACGCCGCCGCCGACCAGATGGCCCGCGGGTTCGTGCTCGGCGCCACCGCCGGCCGGACCACCCTGACGGGCGAGGGCCTGCAGCACGCCGACGGGCACTCGCTGTTGCTGGCGGCGACCAACCCGGCCGCGGTCGCCTACGACCCGGCGTGGTCGTTCGAGATCGCCCACATCATCAAGGACGGCCTGCGCCGGATGTACGGCGAGAGCGGCCCGGACGGCAACGGCGAGAACGTCTTCTACTACATGACGATCTACAACGAGCCGTACCAGCAGCCCGCCGAGCCGGAGAACCTGGACGTCGACGGCCTGCTCAAGGGGCTGTACAAGTACGCGGACGCCCCCGAGGGCGACGGTCCCGAGGTGCAGATCCTGGTCTCGGGCGTCACGATGCCGGACGCGTTGAAGGCGCAGAAGCTGCTGGCCGAGGAGTGGGGCGTGCGGGCCGCGGTGTGGTCGGCGACGTCGTGGACCGAGCTGCGGCGCGAGGCCGTCGAGATCGACCACGACAACCTGCTCTACCCGGGCAGCGAACCGCGCGTGCCGTACGTCACCGAGGCGCTCAAGGGCGCGAACGGGCCGGTCGTGGCGGTGTCGGACTGGATGCGCGCGGTGCCGGACCTGATCCGCCCGTACGTCCCGACCGACATGCTGACGCTGGGCACCGACGGGTTCGGGTTCTCCGACACCCGGCCGGCGGCACGGCGGAAGTTCCTGGTCGACGCCGAGTCGATCACCGTCGGGGCGCTGTCGATCCTGGCCAAGCGCGGCGAGGTCGACCAGGCGAAGGTCCTCGAGGCGGCGACGAAGTACCGGCTCGACGACATCGCGGCCGCCGGGCCGCAGACGTCGGATTCCGGGAACGCGTGACCTGCTGCTAGGTTCGGGCCCGGCAGACATCCGATGTCTGCCGGGCCCTTGCGTGTAGGGAGTTGATGAACGTGACGAAACGCCGGTTGCCGAAACCGAGCGAGCTGCAGCAAATCCTGCGGCCGAAGCCGATCGTGCTGAACCCGACGGACCGGCGGCTGGCGAACGCGCACACCATCGCCGACCTGCGGATGATCGCCCGCAAGCGCACCCCGCGGGCGGCGTTCGACTACACCGACGGCGCGGCCGAGCTCGAGGACAGCCTGCGCCGCGCCCGGCAGGCCTACCGCCGCATCGAATTCCACCCGAACGTGCTGCGCGGGGTGTCCGATGTGGACACGACCCGCGAGATCCTCGGCCAGACCTCGGCCCTGCCGTTCGCCTTCGCCCCCACCGGGTTCACCCGGATGATGCAGCACGAGGGCGAGCGCGCGGTGGCCCGGGTCGCCGAGCGCAACGGCATCCCGGTCGGGCTCTCGACCATGGCGACGACGTCGATCGAGGACCTCGCCGAGGCCGCGCCGAACGCCCGCAAATGGTTCCAGCTCTACGTCTGGCGCGACCACGGCGCGGGCGAAGATCTGATGAATCGGGCGTGGGCCGCGGGCTACGACACGCTCATGCTGACCGTGGACACCCCGGTCGGCGGGGCCCGCCTGCGCGACGTCCGCAACGGCCTGACCATCCCGCCGGCGCTCACGCTCAAGACGTTCCTCGATGGCGCGACGCACCCGGCCTGGTGGTTCAACCTGCTCACCACCGAGCCACTGCAGTTCGCCTCGCTCAGCCACTTCGACGGGACGGTCGCCGAGCTGCTGAACAAGCTCTTCGACCCGACGCTGAACTACGACGACCTCGACTGGGTCCGGCAGACCTGGCCCGGCAAGCTCGTGGTCAAGGGCGTGCAGAACGTCGAAGACGCGCGCGACGTCGTCAAGCACGGCGCCGACGCGGTCCTGATCTCCAACCACGGCGGCCGCCAGCTCGACCGCGCGCCGACCCCCCTGGAGCTGCTCCCGGCGGTGCTGGACGAGGTCCAGGGCGGCGCGGAGGTCTGGATCGACACGGGCATCCTGTCCGGCGGCGACATCGTGGCGGCGATCGCCCGCGGCGCGGACGCGGTCCTGATCGGCCGCGCGTTCCTGTACGGCCTGATGGCCGGCGGCGAGCGCGGCGTCCAGCGCTGCGTCAACATCCTGCGGACGGAAATGGTCCGCACGATGCAGCTGCTCGGCGTCCGGACCCTCAAGGACCTGACGCCGAGCCACGCCACCCTGCGTTAGATCAAGCGGTCAGACCTGTGCCTGGCCGCCGTCGACGAAGAACTCGACGCCGTTGACGAAGCTCGCCTCGTCGGTGGCCAGGAACAGCGCCGCGGCCGCGATCTCCGCCGGGTCGCCGAGCCGGCCCAGCGGGACCGCCTCCGCCATCTGCTCCACCATCGCCTGCTGCGCGCCGGGTTCGGCCAGGCCGAGCAGGCCGGGGGTCAGCGTCGGACCGGGGCTCAGGACGTTGACGCGCACCCCGCGACCCTGCAGGTCGAGCGCCCACGTGCGGGCGAAGTTGCGGACGGCGGCCTTCGTCGAGGCGTAGACGCTCATCCCCGGCGCCACCCGGGTCGACGTCGTCGACCCGGTGATGATGACCGACGCCTTCTCGTTGAGCAGCGGCAGCGCCTTCTGCACGGTGAACAGCACGCCCTTGACGTTCGTGCCGAAGGTCGTGTCGAACTGCTCCTCGGTGATCTCGCCGAGCGGGGCGGTGACGCCACCGCCGGAGTTGGCCACCACGACGTCCAGGCCGCGGCCGCGCTCGGCGATCACGCGGTAGACCTCGTCCAGGTCGGCGAGGTTCGCGGAATCGGCGCGGATCGCCTGCACCGAGCCGCCGATCTCGGCGACGGCGTCGTCGAGGACCTCCTTGCGGCGTCCGGTGATGACGACGTGCGCGCCCTCCGCAGCGAACCGCTTCGCGATTCCCAAGCCGATGCCGGTCCCGGCGCCGGTCACGAGCGCGGTCTTGTCCGCCAGCTTCATGCTGTCCTCCCGAATTCTTGACTGTCTCGTCCAGAACGTACGCCGTTCTGGACTAGACAGTCAAGAATGTCTATCCTGAAGCCATGGCCAGACCCCGCAGCTTCGACGAAGACGCGGTCCTCCGCACGGCGCGGGACCGGTTCTGGTCGACCGGCTACGCGGGCACGAAGATCGACGACATCGCCGCCGCGACCGGCCTCGGCAAAGGCAGCCTCTACGGCGCCTTCGGCGACAAGCACGCCCTCTTCGTGCGCGTCTTCGACATCCACTGCACCGCCGCGATCGAAGGCGCGCGCCGCAAGCTCGAGGGCCCCGACGACGAGGCCTACCAGCGCCTCCGCGACTACGTCCTGTCCGATGCCGAATCCGTCGTCGCGGACGAGATCCACCGGGGCTGCCTCATCGCGAAAGCCGCGGCCGAGTGCGCGGAGCACGACACCGAGATCGCGAACCGCGCCCGCACGGCGTTCCGCGAACTGAACAGCCTGCTGACGGCCTGCGTCGCGGGGGCCCAGCGCGCGGGGGACATCGCCGGCGGCCACGACCCGGCCCGCCTGGCCGGGCTCCTGCTGGCGACCATGCGCGGCATCGAAGCCCTCGGCAAGGGCGGCTGCGACCAAGCCGACCTGCGCGGCATCGCCGAGACCGCCCTCGCCGTGCTGCCGGTCAACCGCTGACCGATTGGGCCAACCGGTCTCAACTTCTTGACGGACCGCCTGGTTTGTGACGAAGATCTCGGGCACCCGCCGAAAGGCCGTTTTCGCATCGTGGAAACGGAGGTCGCCCGTGTTCGTCCAGGACCTGACTCCGCTGGGCTCGCTGGGCCTGTCCGCGCTGGTCGCCGTGCTGCCGCTCGCCACCGTCCTCGTGCTGCTCGGCGTCGTCCGGATGCGGGCGCACCACGCCGCGCTCATCGGGTTGCTCGTCGCGCTCGTCGTCGGCGTCGCCGCCTACGGGATGCCGGTCGTGCAGGCCGTTTCCGGCGCTCTGGAAGGTGCCGCGTTCGGGCTGTGGCCGATCATGTGGATCGTCGTCAACGCGCTGTGGATCTACCGGCTCACCGTGCGGACCGGGCACTTCGACGTCCTGCGCCGCTCGTTCGGCCGGATCTCCGACGACCCGCGCATCCAGGCCCTGATCATCGCCTTCTGCTTCGGCGCGCTGATGGAAGCCCTCGCCGGGTTCGGCGCGCCGGTCGCGATCAGCGCCGTGATGCTGGTCGCGGTCGGCTTCCACCCGGTCAAGGCCGCCGTCGTCGCGCTGGTCGCCAACACCGCCCCGGTCGCGTTCGGCGCCATGGGCACCCCGGTCGTCACGCTCGCGCAGGTCACCGGCCTGCCGCTGCAGGACGTCTCGTCGATCGTCGGGCGCCAGACGCCGCTGCTCGCGCTGGTCGTGCCGCTGCTGCTGGTGCTCATCGTCGACGGCAGGCGCGGCCTGAAGGACACCTGGCTGCCCGCGCTCGTCTGCGGGGTCGCGTTCGGGCTCGTGCAGTTCCTCGCCTCGAACTTCGTGTCCCCGCAGCTGGCCGACATCGGCGCGGCGCTGGCCGGTGCGGCCGCGCTCGTCGCCCTCCCCCAGACCCGGCGCCCGGTGCCCGAAGCCGTCCGGATCGGCACCGGCGGGACGGCGACCGCCGAAACACCGCCGGCGGATGCGCAGGACGACGTCGTCAAGGCCTACCTGCCGTACCTGCTCATCATCGTGATCTTCTCGATCGCCGTGCTGCCGCCGGTCAAGAAGCTGCTGGACAAGGCGACCTGGAAGTTCCACTGGCCCGGGCTGAACGTCGCCGGGCCGAACGGGAAGCCGGTGTCCGGCAACAGTTTCTCGCTGCCGTTCCTCAACACCGGCGGCACGCTGGTGCTGCTGGCCGGCGTCATCACGGCGGTGCTGCTGGCGGTGCGGGCGGGCGACACCGCGCGGGAGTGGCTGGCCACGGTCAAGGAGCTGCGGTTCGCGATCCTCACCGTGACCGGCGTGCTCGCGCTGGCCTACGTGATGAACCTGTCCGGCCAGACGACCACGATCGGCACGTTCATCGCCGCCGCGGGCGCCGGCCTGGCGTTCCTCTCACCGGTGCTGGGCTGGTTCGGGGTCGCCGTCTCGGGGTCCGACACCTCGGCGAACGCGCTGTTCGGCGCCCTGCAGGTGACAGCGGCGCACCAGACGGGCCTCCCGGCCGACCTGCTGGCCGCGGCGAACAGCTCCGGCGGCGTCCTCGGCAAGATGGTGTCCCCGCAGAACCTCACCATCGCCTGCGTGGCGGCGAACCTGCCCGGCGAAGAGGGGAAGCTCCTGCGGAAGGTGCTGCCGTGGAGCGTCGGGCTGCTGCTGGTGATGTGCCTGATCGTGTGGGGTCAGAGCACGGCGGCGCTCAGCTGGATGCTGCCGTGACCCCCGGCCGGGCGGCGACGCGCTGGGCCGAGCGGTTCCAGCTCCACCAGCCGTGTACGACGAGCCCGGCGAAGACGATGTAGATCGCGGCGGAGAAGTAGAGCCCGGACGAGATCTGCAGCGGGACGCCGATCGCGTCGACGGCCAGCCAGACCAGCCAGAACTCGACCAGCCCCAGGCCCTGCGCCCCGAAGGCGACGAGGGTGCCGACGAAGATGGCGGCGTCCGGCCAGGGCGCCCAGGACGCGTGGAGGGCGTCGAGGACCAGGGCCATCACGGTGGTGCCGACGACGAAGGCGCCGAGCATGGCGAGGCGTTCGGCGAGCCGGCCCTTGCGCACGACGACGCCGAACACCGGGTCCTGCCGGCGCGTCCAGGCCCACCAGCCGTAGACGGAGATGGCGAGGATGGCGACCTGCCGCGCGGCGAGCCCGCCGAGGTGCGCGGAGACGTAGACGGCGAACAGCAGCACGGTGGCCCCGACCTGCACGGGCCACGTCCACAAGGTGCGACGCTGCGCGAGGAACACGACGGCGAGCGCGAACACCTGCCCGGCGAGCTCCGCGATCGAAATCCACTGGCCGAGCACGGTGATCCCGTGGTGCAGCAGGAAGTCCACGTCACGCCCCTTTCGTCCTACCGCTCCCAACATGCTCGCCGGCGAGCGAATTCCCTAGGGAGTGTGAGGGGCGAGACATCCCACGGAGTGGACGTCCCCGAGGCTCAGCGTGCCGCCGCGGACGACGCGGGCGTGCACGCCGAGCGTCATGCCGTTGGCACCGGTGATCGTCTTCAGCAGCCCGGGCGCGGCGGGGAGCCCGTCCCAGGGCAGGTCGACCATCACGCAGCGGACGGCCTTGCGGAGGACTTCCAGCTCGACCTCGCCGATCCGCACGTGCTCCCCCACCCAGGCGTCTTCAGCGAGGTCCGGCGCCGGACCGGTGTCGAGCAGGATGTTGGGCCGCAGCCGCCGCGCGTCGATCTCGGCCACGCGGGCCCGCTCGGCGAGCCAGGCCAGCGACGACGTCGTCAGCAGGTGGACGGCGGCCTCGTCGTGGTGCGGGACGTCGGCTTCCTTCGTCAGTTCGACGCCGGGGCGGCCGAGAGCGGCCGCGATGTCGGCGTCGCCCCGGGCGGTGCGACCGTCCGGCAGAGTCACGATCGGGACAGCACCCTCGTAGCGCGCGGCGAAGGTGTTCAGGCCGGGCATCCGCCGGAACCGGCGGGTGTTCTTGCCGCTGCCGAACTTGCCGTCGGGGTCGCGGACCGCGTACAGGCGATCGCCGTCGAAGCCGCGCTCGCCGACCTTCGCCTCGGTCAAGCGTTCGCCCACCATCGACTTCACCGGATAGCGCCACAGCGCCGCGACAACCCCCATGCCGCGAGCCTAACGGCGCGGGCCCGGCAGCTCTGCCTCGCGCATCGAAGGTGCCCGGCTCGGCGACTTCCCGTGCCGCCGGGCTTCCATCGGTCCGGGAGCAGACCACGCCAAGCCGGAGAAGCACCCCTCGCCCATCGAAGGTGCCCCGAGCGCCGCGGGCCCGGCGGCTTCCTCGTCCGCCGGGCCCGCGCCGCTCCCCCGCCGCCTCAGACCTGGGGGCGCGGGGTGCCGACCGGCGGCGTCGGGGTGCTGTCGACGCCGACCGCCGCGCGCGGGGCCGCCGGGCCGGTGCCCATCTCGCCCGTGCGCTGCGCCGGGGTCTCCAGCTGGTGCTCCATGTTCGCCAGCCAGCCGCGCCAGCGGTCCTGGGCCGGCTTGATCAGGCCGCCGCCGAAGCCGACCACGATCACGCCGCCGATCGTCGCCAGCACCGCGATCAGGACCGGGCCGGTGATCGCCGTCGCGATGTTCACCTGGCCGAGGGCCGCGATGATGCCGAACGCCATGATCAGCCAGTAGGCCGCCATCGACAGCGGCCGCGCCGCCCCACGGCCGGACAGCGCGGACGCGACCACGTCGCGCACCACCTTCGCGATCGCCGCGGCCACCACGACGAGCACCAGCGCCACCACGATCCGCGGCAGGAACGCGATGATGTCGTTGAGCAGCTGGCTCACCGGGTTGGTCGGCCCGAACACGCCGAACGCCAGCTGCAGCGCGATCAGCAGAATGAAGTAGTAGACCAATTTGACCAGGATCCCGGTCGCGTCGATCTTCTGCTGGCCGATCTTTCCGCTCAGTCCGGTGCGCTCGACCAGTTTCCCGAAACCGGCTTTCCCGAGCACGAGCGCCAGCCCTTTCGAGACGGCTTTCGCGATCAGCCAGCCGATCAGCAGGATGATCAGGAATCCCACGAGTTTCGGGACGAACGTGGCCACCATGGCCCACGCCTGTCCGAGCCCGTCCTTCAGTTGCTCGCCCATACCGACTCCCTCCACGCCATTTGCACCGGATCGTCGATCAAGTACCCAGGGGCGGCAACTCGTGCGCCCCACGATCGAGTGAGACGACTGGCGCGCGAAGATCACCCGTGGCCATACTGGTAATACCGGTGGGGACCGGGGAGACGAGGCCGTCCGGCGCAGCGTAAACCGCAAGCGCCGGGCGGCCTCGAGCATTTGGCCCACAATGCGGACGAATCCGGCCCCCGGAGGGCGCCGGGGGCCGGATGAACCGCGGGAAAACTTCAGGCGGCGCGCAGGGCGTCGCGCAGCTTCACCTTTGCGCCGGTCCGCATGACCGCGTTCCGGTAGATCCGCGCGGCGAACCAGATCAGCCCCGGAATCAGCAGCACCACCAGTCCCACCGACACCACGGCTTCCCAAACGGGCACGCCGCCCATCGCCAGCCGCATCGGCATCAGCGTCGGCGAGAACACCGGAATCACCGAAAGCACTTCGACGAACGTGTTGCCCGGATCCGACGGCAGCACGGAAATGCCGATCACGTACCCGGCGATCACGAACATCAGCGCCGGCATGGTCGCGCCGCCGACGTCCTCCTGGCGGGAAACCAGCGCCCCGAGCGCGGCGAACACGATCGAGTACATGAAGAACCCGAGCAGGTACCACACGATCAGCCAGACGACCGTGCCCACGGCCGCCGAAACGGAGATGGTGAGCACGCCCGTGGCCAGCCCGGCGACCACCCCGCCGACGCCGATCACGAGCATCTGGATCAGCCCGACCACGCCGATGCCGAGCACCTTGCCCGCCATCAGCTGCCACGGCTTGATCGTCGACAGCAGCAGCTCGACCACCCGCGACGTCTTCTCCTCGACGACGCCCTGAGCCACGCTCTGGCCGTTGAGCAGCAACGACATGTAGATCAGGATGCCGGCGATGATGCCCAGGATCAGCTGCTGGCCGTCGTAGTCGTACGGCTGCTCCAGCGGCGGGTCCTCGACGAACTTCGCGGACGCGATCGCGGCCTGGAACTGCGCCGGGTTCCCGCCCAGCGCCGTCACCTGCTGGTTGACGGCCACCTGCTGGGACACCAGCTGCAGGACGTTCGCGAGCTTGCCGTCGAGGTCCTTCTTCACCTGGACGTGCACGCTCTTGCCGTCGCCGGTGAGCAGCGCGTCGAGCGAGCCGTCGGCCAGCTTCGCGCGCCCGGCGGCCTCGTCGGCGACCTGGACGGTGTCGATCTTCTCGTCGACGGCCTGGCCGCCGGCCTTCAGCGGCGCGGCGAGCGGCGCGGTGGCCGGGGTGTAGCCGACGGTCGAGTCGGCGCCGCCGCCGCCGGAGATCAGCTTGATGACCACGATGCCGACCACGATCAGCAGCAGCATGATCACCGTGCCGACCCGGAAGGCCTTCGACTTGACGCGGGTGCTGATCTCGCGGGAGGCGACCAGGCCCACCGCGGCGGCAGGACTCATCCGGACGTCCGGGACCGGGGTGCTCATGCGGGGACCTCCTCGGTCGTGACGACGGAACGGAACAGCTCGGTCAGCGACGGCTGCTCGCGGGCGAACTCGCGGACCGGCCCGGTGGCCAGCGCCGCCTTCAGCACGGCCTGGTCGTCGGCGTCCTCCCCCAGTTCGAGCTCGGTCACCGCTCCGGTCCGCGCGAGCACCTTCACGCCGGGCAGGCCGTCGGCCCACCCGTCCCCGGCCTCGGGGACGTCGACCCGCAGGCGGACCGCGCCGCCGGCCCGCAGCTCCTCGACCGTGCCCTTGGCGACCATCTGTCCACTGCGGACGATGCCGACCCGGTCGCAGAGCCGTTCCACCAGATCGAGCTGGTGGCTGGAGAACACGACCGGCACCCCCTCGGCCGCCTTCTCCTTGAGCACCTGGCTCATCACGTCGACGGCGACCGGGTCGAGACCGGAGAACGGCTCGTCGAGCACCAGGATCCGCGGCTCGTGCACCAGCGCCGCGGCCAGCTGGACGCGCTGCTGGTTGCCCAGCGACAGCTTCTGCACCTCGTCGTCGCGGCGGCCGGCGACGCCCAGCCGTTCGGCCCACCGGTCCGCCGACGCCCGCGCGTCCGCCGCGGGCATGCCGTGCAGCCGCGCGAGGTAGGTCAGCTGCTCGGCCACCTTCATCTTCGGGTAGAGGCCGCGTTCTTCGGGCATGTAGCCGATGTGGCGGCGCGTTTCGTGCGTCACCGGCGTGCCGTCGTACCGGACTTCCCCGGCGTCGGCGGACAGCACGCCGAGCGCGATCCGCATGGTCGTGGTCTTGCCGGCGCCGTTGCTGCCCACGAAGCCGAACAGTTCGCCCGGACGGACGTCGAAGGTCATTTCGCGCAAGGCGACCACGTCGCCGTAGCGTTTGGAGATCCCGTCTATTTCCAAACCGGTCATTCCGGTTCCCCCGTTCTGTGTGGCCCCGATCCTAGGCAGTGCGTACACGCGCCGCCTACCCTCGCGCGTTGCCGCGAGGGGCTACCAAAGTTGCGGGCACGTAGGATCGCGGGCGCCATGGATGGAACCTCCGCCCCGCGCCGGGTGCCGAAGCACCACGGACTGTCCACGAAGACGCTCCGGCGGCTGGAGCACGCGTCCGGCAGCCTGGCGAGCGCGAGCATCACGGTGATGGAGCGGCGGCTGCCCTGGTTCGCCCGGCTGCCCGCCGACCAGCGCGCGAGCGTCCTGCTGATCACCCAGGCCGGTGCCGCCGGCTTCGTCGACTGGCTGGCGGACTCCAAGGAGGCGCTGAAGCTCACCACCGAGGCGTTCCGCGACGCGCCGGCCGAGCTGTCGCGGTGGATCAGCCTGCGCCAGGCGGTCGGCATGGTGCGGCTGGCCATCGAGGTGTTCGAGGAGCAGCTGCCGGAGTTCGCCGCGAACGAAGCGGAACGAGCCGCGTTGATCGAAGGGATCCTGCGCTACGGCCGGGAAATCGCCTTCGCCGCGGCGAATTCGTACGCGGCGGCGGCGGAAGCGCGCGGCGCGTGGGACGCCCGCCTGGAGGCGCTGGTCGTCGACGGCATCGTCCGCGGCGACGCCGAAGAGTCGGTGCTTTCGCGGGCGACGGCGCTGGGCTGGGACCCGACCGCCGCGGCGACGGTGCTGGTCGGCAACCCGCCGTCGGAGGACCCGCCGACGGTGGTGTTCGAGGTCCGCAGCCGCGCGGCCCGCGTCGGCCGCCCGGTGCTGCTGTCGGTGCAGGGTTCCCGGCTGGTGGTCGTGGTCGGCGGCCCGACCGACGGCGGGGTGAAGGAGCGGGAGATCCTGACCCGGATGTCGGTGGCGTTCGCCGAGGGCCCGGTGGTCGCCGGCCCGACGGTGCCGACGCTGGCGGAGGCCCACCACAGCGCGACGGAGGCGCTGTCGGGGCTGCGCGCGGTGGTCGGCTGGCCGGGCGCGCCCCGCCCGGTGCGCTCGGGCGACCTGCTGCCCGAGCGCGCGCTGTCGGGGGACGCGGAGGCCGAACGCCTGCTGGTCGACACGATCGCGCGCCCGCTGGAGGAAGCCGGCCCGACGCTGCAGCGCACGGTGGAGGCGTACCTGGAGAGCGGCGGCGTGCTGGAGACGTGCGCGAAGACGCTGTTCGTCCACCCGAACACGGTCCGCTACCGGCTGCGGAAGGCCGCGGACCTGACCGGCTGCCAGGCGACCGACCCGCGCGACGCGCTGGTGCTGCGGATCGCCCTGACCGTGGGCCGGCTGGCTCGCGCTCGCGGCCTCTGGTGAGCGGGCGGGTGTCGAAAACCGCGTGCCGCCTTCGTCTCAGTGACACGAGCGGCCGCGGTGGCCGCTCCGGACCGGAAGGAACGCCACCATGGCCGTCGCCGACGACCTCGACCGCGCCACCGACGCCACCGACCCGGAGTGGGCGTGGGTCGGCGAGCAGACGCGGACGTACCTGGACTCCGGCGGCACCGTGGGCCACGAGTCGAACGGCGTGCGCACGCTCATCCTGGCCACGACCGGCCGCCGCACCGGCGTGCCCCGGCGCAGCTGCTTGATCTACGGCACGTCGGGCGAGGACTTCGTCGTCGTCGCGTCCAAGGGCGGCGCCGACGAAGACCCGGCGTGGTTCAAGAACCTCCTGGCCGAACCGAGCGTCGGCGTCCAGGTCGGCCCGCGCCGCTTCACCGCCCGGGCCCGGGTCGCCTCCGCGGACGAGCGCGGTCCCCTGTGGACCACGATGGCGGGCCTCTTCCCGCTCTACGACGAGTACGCGCGCAAGACGGCTCGCGTGATCCCGGTCGTCGTGCTCACGCCGCAGGAGTGACCCTTCCCGAGACGGGCGTCACGTGATGGACTTAACAGCGAAAGGTGATTGAACCCGACAAGGCTTCCGGGTTACGCGCGAGCTTCTGCCGCGCATCTTTGGAGGGTTCCGACAAAGACGCCGCACAGACACTGTGAACGGCGGCATCCCGGGAAACACCCTCCGCCGTGTTGTCTTGAAGGGTGACAGCAGCAGTCCTCGCTCCCGGCCAGGGGTCCCAGGCCCCCGGTATGTTCACGCCCTGGCTCGACCTCGACGGCGCGCGCGAGCGCGTGGCGCAGTGGTCCGAACGTGCCGGGCTCGACCTGCTCCGCCTCGGCACCGAGGCGGACGCCGACGAGATCCAGGACACCGCGATCGCCCAGCCGCTGATCGTCGCGCTGTCGCTGCTCACCTTCGAGCACCTCCAGGCCACCGCGCCGGTGCCCGCGGACGCGCCGGTCGCCGGCCACTCCGTCGGCGAGCTCGCGGCCGCCGCGATCGCCGGGGTGCTGAAGCCCGAAGACGCCGTCGCGCTCGCCGCCGTCCGCGGCGCCGAGATGGCGAAGGCGTGCGCGCTGGAACCGACGTCGATGGCCGCGGTCATGCTCGGAGACCCCGAGCAGGTCGTCGCGTGGCTGGAGGAGCAGGGCCTGACCGCGGCGAACCGCAACGGTGCCGGGCAGATCGTCGCCTCCGGTGCCGCCGACGCGATCGCGAAGATCGTCGCCGAGCCCCTCGAAGGCACGAAGATCCGCGCCCTCAAGGTCGCCGGTGCGTTCCACACGCGCTACATGGCGCCCGCCGAAGAGGCGATGCGCGCCCACGCCGCCGAGCTGACCCCGGCCGACCCCACCCGCCCGCTGCTGTCCAACGCGGACGGTGCCGTCGTCACCAGCGGGGCCGAGTACCTGGCGCGGCTGGTCTCCCAGGTCACCCGCCCGGTCCGCTGGGACCTGACGATGGACGGCCTGGTCTCCCTCGACGTCACCCGCACGATCGAACTCGCGCCCGCGGGCACCCTGACCGGCCTGGTCAAGCGGCAGCTCAAGGGCGTCGTCACCACTATCACCGCGCTGAAGACGCCGGCCGAGCTGGCGGCGCTGCGCCAGGAGGACGCCTCGTGACCGACCGACCCGCCCTGAGCCTCAACCCCGGCTCCCGCGGCAGCCGCGTGCTGGGTATCGGCAGCGCGCAGCCGGAGAAGATCGTCACCAACGACGACCTGTCCAAGACCATGGACACCAGCGACGAGTGGATCCAGGCGCGCGTCGGGATCGTCGAGCGCCGGTTCGCCGAGAAGGACGAGCTGCTCACCGACTTCGCCGTCGCCGCCGGCAAGGCCGCGCTCGAGGACGCCGGGGTCGACCCGTCCGAAGTGGACACGGTCATCCTGCCGAACTGCACCATGCCGACGCTCATCCCGAACGCCGCCGCCCAGGTGGCCGCCCGGATCGGTATCCCCAGCCCGGGCGCGTTCGACCTCAACGCCGCGTGCGCCGGGTTCTGCTACGGCCTCGGCGTCGCCTCCGACCTGATCCGGGCCGGTTCGGCGAAGAAGGTGCTGGTCATCGGCGCGGAGAAGCTCACCGACTCCGTCGACCCGGTCGACCGGGCGAACGCGATCATCTTCGCCGACGGCGCGGGCGCCGCGGTGGTCGGCGCCTCCGACGAGCCGGAGATCGGCCCGGTCTCGTGGGGCAGCGCGGGCGACCTGGTCGACCTGATCTACATGCGCGACCAGAAGTACATCTACCAGGAGGGCCAGTCGGTCTTCCGGTGGGCGACCACGAAGATCGCGCCGATCGCCATGCAGGCGCTCGAGGTCGCCGGGCTGAAGCCGTCCGATGTGGACGTGCTGATCCCGCACCAGGCCAACCTGCGCATCGTCGAGGCGATCGCGAAGAAGCTGCGGGCCAACGGCGCCCGCGACGACATGGTCGTCGCCGACGACATCAAGTACTCCGGCAACACCTCGTCGGCGTCCATCCCCCTCGCGCTGGACCACATGCGCAAGGCCGGGACGGCGAAGACCGGCGACGTGGTGCTGGCGGTCGGGTTCGGCGCGGGCCTGTCCTACGCCGGGCAGGCGTTCATCTGCCCCTGATCACCGTTACGCTCCCCGCGGGCACTCGCCCGAGGGAAACAGACCCCCAGAAAGACCGAGAAGGGAACTACCCCATGGCTGACAACGCTGAGATCCTCGCCGGCCTCGCCGAGATCGTCGAAGAGGTCGCCGGTGTGGCTCAGGACGACGTCACCGCCGAGAAGTCGTTCGTGGACGACCTGGACATCGACTCGCTGTCGATGGTCGAGATCGCCGTGCAGGCCGAGGACAAGTTCGGCGTCAAGATCCCGGACGACGAGCTCGCCAACCTGAAGACCGTGGGCGACGCGGTGAACTACGTGTCGGCCAACTCGAAGTAAGTCCTCTTCCCTCCTTGAGGAGACTCCCATGAGCAACATCGACGTCGTGATCACCGGTCTCGGCGCCACCACACCGCTCGGCGGGGACGTCACGTCCACCTGGGACGGTCTGCTGGCCGGGGCGAGCGGGGTTCGCGCGATCGAGGCCGACTGGGTCGAGGAGCTGCAGCTGCCCGTCAAGATCGGCGGCACGCTGGCCGTCGATCCCTCCGAGGTCCTGCCGCGGGTGCAGGCCCGCCGGCTGGACCGCTGCGAGCAGGTCGCGCTGATCGCCGCCCGCCAGGCGTGGGCCGACGCCGGGTACACCGAGCCGACCGACGAGCACACCGACGTCGACCCCGACCGCCTCGGCGTGTCGATCGGCACCGGCGTCGGCGGCCCGGTCACCCTGCTCACCCAGAACGACCTGTTGCACCAGCAGGGTCTCCGCAAGGTGTCGCCGCTGACCGTGCCGATGCTGATGCCGAACGGCCCGGCCGCGCACGTGGGCATCGACCTCAAGGCGCGGGCCGGGGTGCACTCCCCGGCCTCGGCCTGTGCCTCGGGTGCCGAAGGCATCGCCAGCGGGGTGGAGATGATCCGCTCCGGGCGCGCCGACGTCGTGATCGCGGGGGGCGCCGAAGCCTGCATCCACCCGATCACGCTGGCCGGGTTCGCCCAGGCCCGCACGGTCTCCACGCGCAACGACGACCCGGCGAGCGCGTCGCGGCCGTTCGACGCCAACCGCGACGGCTTCGTCCTCGGCGAGGGCGCCGGCGTGGTCATCCTGGAGCGCGCGGACCTGGCGAAGGCCCGCGGGGCGCGCGTCTACGCGACGATCGCCGGGCACGGCATCACCTCGGACGCCTACCACATCACCGGCAACCACCCCGAGGGCATCGGCCAGATCGCCGCGATGCGCGCGGCGATGAAGATGGCCGGGGTGACCCCGGCGGACGTCGGGCACGTGAACGCCCACGCGACGTCCACTGTGGTCGGCGACATCGGCGAGGCGGCGGCGATCCGCAAGGCCGTCGGTGACCACGCGATCGTGACGGCGCCGAAGGCCTCGCTCGGCCACCTCGTCGGCGGTGCCGGCGCGGTCGAGGGAATCATCACGATCCTGTCGCTCTACCACGGCCTGGTGCCGGCCACCCGGAACCTGACCGACCTGGACCCGCGGGTCCAGCTGGACGTCGTCGCGGGCGAGCCGCGCAAGGTCGAGCTGACCGCGGCGATCAGCAACTCGTTCGGGTTCGGCGGCCACAACACCGCGCTGCTGTTCACCCCGGCGGCCTGAGCGTCCCGGAACTGACGAAGGGCCCGGCTTCCGGCCGGGCCCTTCGTTGCGTTCAGCACTTCTCGTGTTCGGGCGGTGGCCCACCGTCGACGGCGGCGATCCGCAGGGTCTTGTCCTCCACCATCGGGATGACGAGCCGCCACTTGATGCACGGCTCGCGGAAGAACAGCGGGGCGTCTTCGACGTTCTGGCGGCTGGTGAAGCCGACCAGGACCCGCAGTGAGTTGCCGGAGGAGCGCTCGATCCGGTAGACGAGGGCGTCGCTGTCCTTTGTGGTGCGAACGCCCTTCCTCCAGTCGCTCTGCGACTGGCCCGCGGCCCGCTCGTCGGTGACCACGGCGACCCACTGCTGGTACTGCTTGCTGTTGATGGCCGCGAAGTACTTCTGCAGCACCCGGCGCACGGCGTCGCCCTGCGGGTGCCGTTTGGCGTCGTCGGTCATCCGGACGTCGTCGTCCACCGCGGCCGGCGCGCCGATGCTGGACGGCGCCGGCGTCGAGACCGCGACGGAGGTGTCGTCGACGGGCTGGTCGGGCCGGCGGTAGAGCTCGCGCGCGAGCAGCCCGCCGCCGACGGTCACGGACAGCACCACGACCACGACGGGCACCAGCCAGCGCTGGCGAGAGCTGGGGGCGGGGGTGGTCACGCGGAAAGCGTACCGGCCCCCGTCCCGGGGCTCAGCCGACCTGGTGCAGCCAGGTCACCGGCGCGCCGTCGCCGGCGTGGCGGAAGGGCTCGAGCGCCTCGTCCCAGCTCGCGGCCAGGAGCTCGTCCAGCTTGTGCGCGAGGGATTCGCCGCCGCGGGTCATGCTGACGAGCGCGCGCAGCTGGTCCTCGCCCACCACGATGTCGCCGTTGGCGCTGGTCCGGCCATGCCACAGGCCGAGGCCGGGCGCGAAGCAGAACCGCTCGCCGTCGACGCCCGCACTGGGCTCTTCGGTGACTTCGAACCGAATCATCGGCCACGCCTTGAGGGCGGACGCCAGTTTGGCGCCGGTGCCCGCGGGCGCGCGCCAGCCGCACTCGGCGCGAAGCTGACCCGGACTGGCCGGCTGCGCCGTCCACTTCAGGTCAACGCGGGCACCCAGGGTGCCCGAAATGGCCCACTCGACGTGCGGACACACCGCAGACGGCGACGAGTGGACGTACACCACACCTCGGGTGCTGCCACGGGTGCTCACTGCTACCTCCGCTTGCTCGACGAGGGACGTCTTCCCCTACGCCCTACTTCGAGCTGCAGCTTGGCCTCAGCGCGGCTCCCGAATGCCGCCTCCGATGCGTTGTAGCACATTCTGCACCCCAACCGTGCCGTTTGGCCACATGAACACCACAAGTCACCCGCAGCACACTTTCGGAGGGCAAGCGGCCGCGGCGCGCCCGTGTCGCACGGATCATGGCGCCGGGCGCGCTAGCGTGTTGCCGCGGAACGATGAGCAGGGAGGACGAGCGGTGCGACTGGTGCGCCTGGAGCGGCAGCAGTCCCGGGTGGCGGACGACATCCGGGCGGCGCTGGCATCCCTGGGCCGCGGCAGCACCGTGATCGGCGGCATCGCGTTGGTCGGGGTGGCGTCGATCGCCGACCGCCCCATCGAGGCGGTGGTGCTCCTGCCCCACGGCGTGATCATCGTGATCGGCGTGGACCTCCCGGACCCGGCCCTGCGCCTGGAGGCCCCGCTGGGAGGCCCGTGGAAGGCGGACGGCTGGCCCCTGGTCGCGGACGACGATTCGGTGAACCCGGCGACGGAAGCCCTGGACGTTTCGCAGGCTTGCGAACAGCGCATTGCCGCGTTGGTCCCGGGAACGGCCCCGGTGGGGACGATCATCGCAGTGGGACCGTACGTGGAGACGGTGGACCAGCCGGCGGCGGACCTGGCGGGACCGGTCCGCGTCCTGCACCCGACGCCGACGACGATGCTGGCGGCGACGGTGTCGCTGGCCACGGCCCACCGGCCGCGCTCGGTGGACCAGGTGCGGGCGTTGATCCGCGGGCTGGCGCCATCGGCACCGGAGTTTTCGGACGAGGTGCTGGTGGGCGAAGGCTTCAGCCGGCTGACGGACGATTCGCCGCCGGAGTCCCTTTGGGACGATGCCCCGGCGGCGGTGGCGGCCGGCTCCCCCACGGGGCGTGTGACCGACTGGCGGACCGAGACCCCGGTCCGGCCGGAGCCCGTCGCCGAGCCTGAAGCCGAACCTCCTGCCGAGGCGCGCGTGGTGGCCTCGCCGCCGCGGCCGGTGTTCCCGGGGACCGAGACCGATTCGCCGCCCGTCGAAGCCGAGGTGCTGCCGCCGGCGGAACCAGACTCCTCGGCCGATCCCGCGGCGCGGCCGGTGTTCCCGGGCACGGAACCACCTGAGCCCACCGGCGCCACTCCCTCGGGTGATCCGGAACCGGCTGAATCCGCTGCTGCCGAGACCGAGCGGACCGAGAACCTCCGCCTCCCGTCGCCGGGTGGCAAGCAGACGGCGGCTCCTGCCGACGCCGCCGAAGCCGAGCCGGCGCTTGAATCCCCTGCACCGCAGGCCGCCGAGGCAACCAACGTCCCGGCCGAACCGAGCACGCCCGCTCAGCCGGCCGAAGCCGCGCTGCCCATCACTCTGCCTGCACCCGAGAAGCCCGGCCAGGCCGAACCGAGCACACCCCCGCACCCGGCCGAACCCGCGCCGGCCAGCACCCAGCCCGCACCCGAGCACCTCATCCCGCTGCCCACCCAAGCCGAACCCAGCACACCCCCACAACCGGCCAAAGCCGAGGCGGCCAGCACCCAGGCCGAAGCCGGGCCGACCACCAGCCCACCCGCGCCCGGACCGCGGCAAGCGCAGCAACCGCCGTCACCCTTTCCCCGCCCTCGGCCGAAGCCCAAACCCACCTCCGCCGCCCCTCGGACCGTCCGGTGGCTGCCCCTCGGGGCCATTGCCGCCCTCGTTCTGCTCGCCGTTGCCGCCGTCGTCGTCGCCACCACCGGGGATGGCACCGCCGCCGCGCCTGCCCCGCCACCCGCGGTCACCTCGAAGCCTCCTCCCCCCACCACCCCCGTGCGGAGCCTCCAGTTCGCCCTCCGCGCCGCCGCCGGCGACCAGGGCTGTGCCTCCCACGCCTTCGGCGATGCCCAAGCCAGCCTGCAGCAGACCAGCTGCTCCGGCGTCAAACGCGCCAGCTACGCCGCCACCGTCGACGGGCGGGCCGGGGCCGTCACCGTCGGGATCGTCGACTTCCCCGATGCCGCCCAGGCCGCCGCCTTCAAGGCCGTCGCCGACACGCCCGGCGGGGGCGGCGTGCTGGACCTCGCCACCGAGACCGGCCAGTGGGGCGCCACCCCGGTCCCGCGCTTCGAGAACGCCGCCTACGCCAGCAAGCTCGACGGCTCCTCCGTGCGGCTCGTGCAGGCCGTCTGGGCGCCGGGACCGTCCACTCCGGACGATCCCGACCTGGTCAGGGCGGCCAAGGCCGCCCTCGACCTGCCCGCCCGGTGACCCTCAGAGCCCGTACGCCTCCAGCAGCCGCAGCCAGACCTCGCTGATCGTCGGGAACGACGGCACCGCGTGCCACAGCCGGTCCAGGGGCACCTCGCCCACGATCGCGATCGTCGCCGAGTGCACCAGCTCCGAGACGTCCTGGCCGACGAACGTCACGCCCAGGAGCACGTTCCGCTCCGTGTCGACCACCATCCGGGCCTTGCCCGTGTAACCGTCCGCGTGCAACGAGGAGCCCGCCACCGCGATGTCGATGTCGACGACGCGGTCCGCCGAGCCCGGGCGCGCGTCCGCGAGGCCGACCGCCGCCACCTCCGGGTCCGTGAACACCACCTGCGGCACCGCGTGGTGATCGGCCGTCGCCGTGTAGGGGCTCCACGGCGAAGCCGACACGGGAGTCCCCGCGGCCAGGGCCGCCACCGTGTCGCCCGCCGCGCGGGCGCCGTACTTGCCCTGGTGGGTCAGCGGCGCCCGCCCGGTGACGTCGCCGGCCGCGAACAGCCAGCCACCGTCCACTGCGGACACCCGGCCGGTGTCGTCGGTCTCCAGCGGGTGCCCGGGCTCGATGCCGAAGCGCTCGAGCCCGGCGGTCGCCGGACGGCGGCCGGTCGCCACCAGGAACTCGTCGACGACGAGCGTCGACCCGTCCTTCAGGGTCAACGTCGTCCCGGAGTCCCCCGCGGCGACCGAAGAAACACCCGAATCCGTGTGCACCTGGACGCCCGCTTCGCGCAACCCCGCCAGCACGAGGTCACCGGCGAAGGACGCGTTGCGCGGCAGCGGACGCGGGCCGCTGATCACCAGGTGGACCTCCGAGCCCAGTGACGCGAACGCCTGCGCCATCTCGACGCCGACCACGCCGCCACCCAGGACGCCCAGCCGGCCCGGCACCGAAGACGCCGACGTCGCTTCCCGCGAACCCCACGGCCGGATCGTGTCGAGCCCCGGGATCGGCGGTGTGCTGGGCACGCTGCCGGTGCAGACGATCACCGCGTGCCGCGCGGTCAGCACCCGGTCGCCGCCCACGGTCACTTCCCGTTCCCCGGTGATCTCGCCGTGCCCGCGGATCGGCTCGATGCCCGCGCCGCGCGCCCAGTCGACCTGTCCCGAGTCGTCGCCCTTGCCGGTGAACCAGTCACGGCGCGCGAACACGGCCGCCGGGTCGATCCGGTCGCCCACCGGGACGCCCGGCACCCGCTTGGCGGCGGCGAGGAGATTTCCCGGCCGCAGCAACGCCTTGCTCGGGATGCAGGCCCAGTAGGAGCACTCGCCGCCGAAGCGTTCGTGCTCGACGAGGGCGACCTTCAGGCCTCCGCGGGCCGCCCGTTCCGCGGCCACCTCCCCCACCGGACCGGCACCGATCACCACTACGTCAAAAGTCTCTCCAGGCATGGGTTCAGGTCACACCACTACGCGGGATCGCGCAAGCCAGCGGCTATCCTCCGTCAGGAAGCTGCAAGTTTTCGGCGGCACCGGATGCCGTCGGCCCGGTGCGCGCGAACACACACGAGTTCGAGCACGGGAGGTTTGTCGTGGCCAGGAACACGGCTGTGCAGGTGCTGGATGATCTGACCGGCGAGCCCGCGGCGGAGACCGTCGGGTTCGGGCTGGACGGCATCGACTACGACATCGACCTCTCCTTCGCCAACGCCGAAGCGCTGCGTGAACTCCTGCAGCGTTACGCCGACGCCGGACGCCGCACCGGTGGTCGCAAGAACCGCCCGCGGATCGTCCCCGGCGCGAAGAAGACCGAGGCCAAGAGAACCAGCCCGAAGCCGGCCGCCGCGAAGGCGGCGCCCGCCAAGGCCGCGCCGGCGAAGAAGACGGCGACGACCCGCGCGAAAGCCGAACCGGCCAAGACCACCCGCACCAAGAAGCCCGCGGAAGCCAAGGGCACCACCCGGGCCGCGGCACGCAAGGTGCCGACCGTCACGTTCTCGGCGGCCGAATAAGTCCACAGTAGACAACCAGCGCCCCGGGTGTCGTGAGTGGTAAGGAGGGTTCTAACCCTCCTTACCACTCACGACCAGCCGCGGTAGCGCGCCGGACGGAGGGGTCAGGCCGCGCGCTGGGCGCCGTCGGCGTGCCAGGACGGGTAGCGGTAGCGGGTGTGCAGCAACGCCCGCTGCCGCGCCAGCTCGGCCGCCGACGGCGGGCGGGGCACGAACGTCCCGAGCAGCTGCGACGCCGCCGCCCGCACCGCCGCCTCGACCGCCGGGAACCCGGGGCGCAGGCCGTGCTCGGCCAGCGACGCCACCGGGCTGCGGTGCGAGTCGAGCGGCCGCGGGTCCGGCGGCGCGCTGGTCAGGTAGCGGCCGACGAGCCCGGCCGAGGTCTCGACCAGCAGCGTCGAGTGCGCCAGCAGGCCCGTCTTCGTGCGGAACACCGCGAACCCGCAGAGCTTCGCGTCGCCGATGAACAGCCCCCGGTCGCCGATCCGCGGGACCAGCCCGAGCTGGTCGACAGCGGCGCTCATCACCTGGCCGAGCGCTTCCAGGGGCCGGTCCGCCGGGCCGGGCAGGACCAAAGTGACGTTCAGGTTTCCCGGGTCGTGGAACACGGTGCCGCCGCCGCTGGCCCGCCGCAGCACCGGGACGCCGTCGCGGACGCATTCGTCGATGCGCACTTCGCGGGCGATCCGCTGCCCGCGCCCCACCACGACGCACACCGGGTTGCGCCAGAGCCACAGCACCGGTGACTCGGGCGCAACCCGGAGGAGCGCTTCGTCGAAAGCGAGATTTTCGGCCGGATCCGTGAACGCCGCACGAACATCCGACCCGGTCGTCATAGCGCCTTGAGTTCCTCCACGATCTCGCCCACCGACGACTTGGCGTCCCCGAAGAGCATGCTGGTCTTCGGATCGTAGAACAGGTCGTTGTCGATGCCGGCGAAGCCCGAGGCCATCCCGCGTTTCAAGACGATCACGGACCGGCTTTCGTTGACCTTGAGGATCGGCATCCCGTAGATCGGCGAGCTCGGGTCGGTCTGCGCCGCCGGGTTCGTGACGTCGTTCGCGCCGATGACCAGCGCGACGTCGGTCTGGGCGAACTCGGAGTTGATCTCGTCCATCTCCTTGAGCTGCTCGTAGGGCACGTCCGCCTCGGCGAGCAGCACGTTCATGTGCCCTGGCATCCGGCCGGCCACCGGGTGGATCGCGTACGCGACCGTGATGCCCTTCTTCTCCAGCAGCTTCGCCATCTCGCGGACGGTGTGCTGCGCTTGCGCCACGGCCATGCCGTACCCCGGCACGACGACGACCTTGCTGGCGTACGCCATCTGGATCGCGGTGTCGGCCGCGCTGGTCGAGCGCACCGGGCGGGCTTCCTTCGTCCCGCCGCCGGCCGCCACCGCCGGGCCGCCGCCGAAGCCGCCCGCGACGATCGCCGGGATGGACCGGTTCATCGCCTTGGCCATCAGGTTGGTCAGGATCGAACCGGACGCGCCGACGATCATGCCGGCCACGATCAGCGCCGTGTTGTCCAGCGCCAGGCCCATCGCCGCGGCCGAGAGGCCGGTGAAGGCGTTGAGCAGGGAGATCACCACCGGCATGTCGGCGCCGCCGATCGGCAGCACCACGGTGAGCCCGAGGATGCCCGCCGCGACCAGCAGCCCGATGATCAGCAGCTCGTTGTCGCCGCCGGTGATGATGAGCACCGCGCAGACGACCGCGATCGCCAGGAGCAGCAGGTTGACCGGCTGCTGGAGCTTGCCGAGGGTGATCGGGCGGCCGCTGATCAACTCTTGGAGCTTCCCGAAGGCGACGTTCGAGCCCCAGAAGGAGATCGAGCCGATGATGGCGGCGAACAGCGAGGCGATCGCGATGTAGGCCGGTTCGTGCGCGTAGCCGTCGGTGGAGTTGAACTCGACCCACGCGATCAGCGCGACCGCGCCGCCGCCGACGCCGTTGAACAGCGCCACCATCTGCGGCATCGCGGTCATCTTGACCTTGCGCGCCGACGGGACGCCGACGACGACCCCGATCCCGACGCCGAGGGCGATCAGCACCCAGTTGCCCATCCCGGGCGTCAGCAGGGTGGCGACGACGGCGATGCCCATGCCGGCCGCGGCGATCCAGTTGCCGCGGACCGCGGTGCGCGGGCCGGTCAGGCCCATCAGGCCGTAGATGAAGAGGGCGAACGCGATGATGTAGAGGATCGCGATGAAGTCGGTCACTTCTCGTCCTCCTCACCGGCGGCGGGTTTCTTGGCCTTGAACATCGACAGCATCCGGTCGGTGACGAGGAACCCGCCGACGACGTTGATCGTGCCGAAGGCGATGGCGATCACCAGCAGGATCTTGTTGAACACGCCGTCGACGCCGAGGCCGAGCACGACCAGGCCGCCCAGCAGCACGATGCCGTGGATGGCGTTGGTGCCCGACATCAGCGGGGTGTGCAGGGTGTTGGGCACCTTGGAGATGACGGCGAAGCCGACGAACCCGGCGAGCACGAGCACCGCCAGGTTCTGCACCAATGGGCTCACGACGCGCTCCCTTCGCGCCCGGCCACGCAGGCACCGGCGACGATCTCGTCTTCGAAGTTCAGCTCCAGCGCGCCTTCCTTCGTCACGAGCAGCTCCAGCAGCTCGACGACGTTGCGCGCGTACAGCTCGCTGGCGTGCGAAGGCATTTCGGCGGGCAGGTTCAGCGGGGACGAGATGGTGACGTCGTGCTCCACGACGTCCTCGCCCGGCTTGGTCAGCTCGCAGTTGCCGCCGGTTTCGCCGGCCAGGTCGACCACGACGGACCCGGCGGGCATGCCCTTCACGGCGTCCGCGGTGACCAGGGTCGGCGCCTTGCGGCCCGGGACCAGCGCGGTGGTGATCACGACGTCGAACTTCGTGATGGCTTCGGTGAGCCGCCGCTGCTGCTCCTCGCGCTCTTCCGGCGTCAGCTCGCGGGCGTACCCGCCTTCGCCGACGGCTTCGATGCCGAGGTCGAGGAACTGCGCGCCGAGCGACTTGACCTGCTCGGCGACCTCCGGGCGGACGTCGTAGCCGGTGGTCTGCGCGCCGAGCCGCTTCGCCGTGGCCAGCGCCTGCAGCCCGGCGACGCCGGCGCCGAGGACGAGCACCTTGGCCGGCGGGACGGTGCCGGCCGCGGTGGTGAGCATCGGGAAGAACCGCGGGAGCTTCTGCGCGGCGAGCAGCACCGCGCGGTAGCCGCCGATGCTGGCCTGCGACGACAGCGCGTCCATCGCCTGCGCCCGGGATATCCGCGGGACCGCCTCCATCGCGAAAGCGCGCAATCCCGCTTCTTCGAGCTTCGCGAGCCCCTCGGGGTTGCCGCGTGGATCGAGGAAACCGACGAGCACGGCGCCCCGGCTCAGTTTCGCGACTTCCCCCGGCGTGGGCGGGTTGACCTTCACGACGATCGGCGCTTTCCAGGCCTCGCCGAGTTCGGCGCCGGCTCGGGTGTACGCGTCGTCACTCAGGTGCGCGCCGGATCCGGCACCCGGCTCGACGACGACGCGCAGCCCGCGCTGCGCGAGCCGCCCGACGAGCTTGGGCACCACGGCCACCCGCCGCTCCCCGGGGCGTGATTCGGCCACCACACCCACGGTGAGCTGCTGACTCTGTTCGCTGTCCGTCACACGACCTCCTCATCGGCGAGGCACGATCCGAGGGTTGTACCACGCCGGACCGACAGTCCCCAGTGACCTGGGTCGCAAGTCTGCCGGTTGTGCCGCGAAATACGAGCGCCGCCCGAGGAAACGTTCAGGTCGTTTTCCAGTGCGGGACGCCGAGCAGGACCAGCCGCAGCCGTTTTTCCGCCGTTCCGGTGATTTTCGCGTCTTCGCCGGGGCGGGCTTCCAGCAGTTCGACAATGGTCGTCAGCATCACGGAAACGATCAAGTCGGCCAGCATGTGCAGGTCTTCGGTGCTCCACGACCGCAGCGGCGCGAACCGCGCGAGGTCGATCGCGAGGTCGCCGGAGAACATGCGCAGTTCGACGCCGATCGCCTGGGCGAGCGGGCCGCCGGCGTACCGCTCGCGGGTCAGGAACCGGAAATGGTCCTCGTTCGCCCGGACGAATTGGTGCACCGTGGCCACCGAGGCGCTGATCATCCCCTGGTAGGTGTCCGGATCGGTGCGGGCGGAGCGCATCATGCCGCGCAGCGTGCGCGTCGCCTCTTCGACGAGGGCGACGCCGAGGTCCTCCATCGTGGCGAAGTGCCGGTAGAAGGCCGTCGGGACGATGCCGGCGCCCTTCGCGACCTCGCGCAGGGAGAGCGTGGCGAACGGGCGGTCGGCCAGCAGCTCGAGGGCGGTGTCCAGCAACGCCTGGCGGGTGCGCAGTTTGCGCTCCTGGCGGCTCACCGGCGTCAGTGGTTCGGACACGTCTTCCAGCGTACGGGTGTCCACCGCGTTGCTCACGTCACATCCTCGGGGTCTCGCGTTGACAGGGCGTCCACTCTTGCAGTGCACTATTGAGTGTACAGTCGTTCACTGTAACCGAGGAGGTCCCCGATGACGGCGCTCATCCCCTGGCGGGTGCGCGGCCTCGCCTCGCTCGCCGAGGCGCTGCTGACGCCGCACGGGATGGACCGGTACCTGGAGCTCGTCGACCCGATGCTGGTCCGCCGCGAGATCCGCGGGCTGGTCACGGCGGTGCGCAAGCAGACGCCGGACACCGTCACCCTCACCGTCCGGCCGAGCCGCGCGTGGCCCGGTTTCACCGCCGGCCAGTACGTCCGGATGCAGGTGGAGATCGACGGCGTCCGGCGCACGCGCTGCTATTCGCCGTGCGGTTCGCAGTACGAGGGTGAACTGGAGTTCACGGTCAAGGAGCAGGGCCTGGTGTCCGGGCACCTGAACCGCGCGATCGGTGTCGGCTCGGTCGTCAACCTGTCCACTCCGGACGGTGGGTTCACGATGCCCGCGACGCGCCCGGACCGCGTCCTGCTGATCGCGGGCGGCAGCGGGATCACCCCGGTGCTCGCGATGGCGCGCACCCTGGTCGACGAGGGTCATCCCGGCGAGATCGTGTTCGTGCAGTACTCGAACGGCCCGGCCGACGCGCTGTACCGCACCGAACTGGCCGAGCTCGCCGCCCGGCACCCCGGGTTGCGGGTCGTGCACGCCCACACCCACTCGGCAGGGGGCGACCTGAACGGGTTCTTCTCGCCGGAGCACCTTGCGCAGGTCGCGCCCTGGTTCCGTGACGCGGAGACGTTCGTCTGCGGCCCGAAGCCGCTGATGGACGCCGTGCGCGAAGAACTCGGTGAACGCGTGCACACCGAAGAGTTCACGCCGCCGGCGTTGACCTTCGACACGGCGGACGCCGAAGGCCGGGTGCGGTTCAAGCGCAGCGGCCGTGAGTGCGCCAACTCGGGGAAGCCGTTGCTGGAGCAGGCCGAGGAAGCCGGGCTGTCGCCGGAGCACGGCTGCCGGATGGGCATCTGCTTCTCCTGCACCCAGCTGAAGACGGCCGGGCGCGTCCGCAACGCGCGCACCGGCGAGGTTTCCGGCGACGAAGACGAAGAAATCCAGCTCTGCATCTCCGTCCCGGTCGGGGACGTCGAGATCGACGCTTAGGGAGAACAGCCATGACCGGTCTGCAGGACCGCCTGACCCCGGAACAGGTCGAGGAGTTCGGCCGCGAGCTCGACGCGCTGCGGCAGCGGATCGTCGACGACCTGGGTCAGGAGGACGTCGACTACATCCACACCATCATCAAGACCCAGCGCGGCCTGGAGGTCGCCGGGCGGGCGCTGCTGTTCGCCGGGTTCTTCCCGCCGGCCTGGCTGGCCGGCGTCGGCGCGCTGTCGCTGGCCAAGATCCTCGACAACATGGAGATCGGCCACAACGTCATGCACGGCCAGTACGACTGGACGCGCGACCCCGCGCTGAGCTCGCAGCGGTTCGAGTGGGACACGGTGGCGCCGGCGGAGAACTGGCGGCACTCCCACAACTACATCCACCACACGTACACGAACATCGTCGACAAGGACCGCGACGTCGGCTACGGGATCCTGCGGATGGACACCGCCCAGAAGTGGCACCCGTACTACCTGGGCAACCCGGTGTACGCGACGCTGCTGGCGATCTTCTTCCAGTGGGGCGTGATGCTGCACGACCTCGAGGTCGAGAACGTCGTCAAGGGCACCCGGACCTGGGCCGACAACGTGCCCGTCCTGCGGAAGATCGTGCGGAAGGCGTCCCGGCAGGTCGGCAAGGACTACCTGCTGTTCCCGCTGCTGACCGGCCCGCTGGCGCCGCTGACCTTCCTCGGCAACGCGACGGCGAACCTGACCCGCAACCTGTGGGCGTTCGCGATCATCTTCTGCGGCCACTTCCCGGCGGACGTGGAGAGCTTCACCGAGGAGGAAACCTCGGAAGAGTCGCGCGGCCAGTGGTACCTGCGCCAGATCCTGGGTTCGGCGAACATCACCGGCGGCCCCCTGTTCCACATCCTCAGCGGCAACCTGTCCCACCAGATCGAGCACCACCTGTTCCCGGACATCCCGGCGCGCCGGTACCCCCAGATCGCCGGCGAGGTGCGCGCGATCTGCGAGAAGTACGGGCTGCCGTACCACACGGGCCCGCTGCGCCGTCAGCTCTGGTCGGTGGCGAAGAAGATCGTGAAGCTGGCCCTGCCCGCCCCGCAGTCCCCGGCTACCGTGGAACCCGACCGGCAGCTCCGAGCAGCGTGAGGGTGACATGGTGGGCCAGTTCGAACGCGAGAAGGACACCCTGCAGGTGATCACCGAATCAGCGGCGACGCACGTCGGCAACATAGCGTCGATCATCACGGGCGCGATCCGCGACATCGCCCGGGAGACGGGTGACTGGGTCACCGACGTGATCGAGATGCGCGAGGCCGCCCAGCGGGCCCGGGAGGACGACCCGGACACGCCGTGACGCGGGTTTCGTGAGGGCCTCTTCGGGTGAATCCGAGGAGGCCCTCACCCTTCGCTCCTCGATATCCTCAGGGGACCGTCCGCACCTGCTCTGAATTCCCTCGTCTGCCATAGCCAGAACCAGGCGAATTCGGCGATCAGCACCGCCTCCACTGTCAGCGTCAGGTGCGGGAAGGGGAACCGCGCCAGGACCGCCCACCTGACGGCCAGCCAGCAGACCAGCAAGACGGCCCCCAAGACGACCAGGGTCCCCACCATGGCCCAGAAGACCAGGCTGTAGCGCGCACGGTGCGTGTCCCAGTAGTTCCACCCCGCCACCAGGACCATGCCGGCGAACATCGACACAGCGGCGGCCCGGTGTCCGTGCGCCCCGAAACCTCCGGGGTCCAGCCCAGCCCAGGCGGTCATACCTGCCACTACGGCCAGAGCCGCGAGCCGTACGACGTTGGCCTGCTGGTCCCGCCCCCACTTCAAAACGGCCCAGACCCCGGCCCCGACGGCGGCGGCGAGCACGGGCGGCAAGGTGGTCGACGGCTCGGACGTGGTCACGATTCCCGCGACATCGCCGAGCTTGCAGGTGTTGTCGACCTTGGCCGGAACGAACGCGACGACAAAGGCCATGAAGCCGGAGAAGTCGAGAAGGGCGTTCTCGACTTCGGCTCCCTGATGGATGATGAGGCACGCACCGATCGCGCACAACGTGCCGACGAACATCGCTTGCGCGGAGGTGTAGTAGTACCCGCTCACCGAGCCTTGCAGGCATCCGCCGTGCGCGACCATGTGCAGGACGATCGACGCGGCGAGCAGCAACACCAAAACGATCAGGGCGAAGCGAAGGGTGAAGTAAGTGCCCGTGGCAGAGTCGTTTTCAAACATAGAAAAACCTCCGGATCAACACGAATCCCACACCTGTCACGACCACGATGAACGATGACGAGAAGCAGATGTGTTTCACAACACCGGCCGCGCCGGCGACCGTCAGGACCGGCCGAGCAGGCACCGGAAACCTGTGCAATGCAAAGAGAATCCCGGAGTCCTCGATGAGGTCGGCCACCGCCCCGAGCACCGGGACCGCCGCCAGGATCGCGCTGCCGGACAACGCGAAGAGACTTCCGGGCAGGACCACCACGTAAACCAGGACGAACCCGAGATCGGCGATTTGGAAGTACCCGTGGTGCCGGCGTCCCACCTCGCCTAGTTCCGTCAACGCCACAGTGCCACTGTCAGCACCGAACGCGAACCTCGTGTCCAGGACCGGCACACCTGAAATTCTTTTCACGTATGCCGCACTGAATGGCACCCGGCGAGCGAGCACCAGCAAGTACGCCAGGACGGCGAAAAGAAACCAGCCGACCACCTGAATCCAGGTCGCCGAGGCCCAGCGGAGAAAAATCGTCATGGTGGCCGTCTCCTTTCGACAGCGCGTACAACGGGGTCGCGCAAGCCGTCCGGTCCGTTAACCAAGTGATTGAATCGTTGCCGGGGACAACACTCCCGGGTCTTCCGGAGCCGATCCCGGGGGAAAACCGGATGGGCAACCCGGCCACCCCGGGCAACACTGGACCGGTGACCAGCCCCCACCCGCTCCGCCGCATCCTGGGCCCCGTCGCCGCGCGGGACTTCTGGGCCGAATACCTCTGGCTGTGCCTTGCCGGCCCGCTGACCGCGTTCTCCCTCGTCACCTTTCTCGCCGTCCTCGTTCTCGGCCTGTGGCTGACCCCCGTCCTGCTCGGGTTCCTCGTCCTCGCCGGGGCCGTCTTCTACGCCCGCGGGCTCGGCGCCGCCCACCGCCGGCTCGCGAAGGCCCTGCTCGGCGTCAGCGTGCCCGCTCCCGGGCGGCCCGAACTCAAGCCCGGGCTGTGGAGCTGGGTGAAGGCGCGCGTCGGCGATGCGGCCGGGTGGCGCGCCGCCGGGTACCTCCTCCTGCGCCTTCCCCTCACCTTCGCCGGGCTGGCCACCGTCACGAGCGCGACCCTCTACGGCCTCGCCGCCGGCACCTTCGGCCTCTTCTGGTTCCCGATCGGCGAACGTGACCTGCCGACCTTCGGCATCCGCGCCGATCACTGGGCCGGTGCGCTGGCCTGGTCGGCGTCCGGGCTGCTGGTGCTCCTGGTGCTTCCGTGGGTGACGCACGCCTTCGTCGCGCTCGACCGGCTGCTGGTCGTCGGGCTGCTCGGCGAGCGCGAGCGTGGGCTCTCCGAACGGGTGCGTGACCTCGAGGCCAGCCGCGCCACCGCCGTCGAAGATTCGGCACTGCGGCTGCGGCGCATCGAACGCGACCTCCACGACGGCGCGCAGGCCCAGCTCGTCGCGCTGGCCATGAAACTCGGCCTCGCCAAGGACGAACTCGAAAACGCCGACCTCCCGCAGGTCGAGCAGCTGGTCACCGCGGCCCACACCAACGCCAAGCAAGCCCTGACCGAGCTGCGCGACCTCGCCCGCGGCATCCACCCGGCCGCCCTCGACGCGGGTCTCGACGTCGCCCTCGCCACGCTCGTCGCGACCTCCGGCATGGACGCGCAGATCACCGTCGACCTGCCGCGACGGCCGCCGCCGTCGCTCGAAACCATCGTCTACTTCAGTGCCGCCGAACTGCTCACGAACGCCGCGAAGCACGGCGGGAGCGCCCACGTCGAAGTCCTCGAAGACCGGGACGTCCTCTGGCTGCGGGTGTGCGACAGCGGCCCCGGCGGCGCCCGGCTCCTCCCGGGCGGCGGGCTGGCCGGCGTCGCCGAACGGCTGCGGACCGTCGACGGCGAGCTGATCGTCACCAGCCCGGCGGGCGGTCCGACCGAAGTGACCGCGCGGGTGCCGCTGCCCCGCTAGGGTCGCGCCATGCGGATCGTCATCGCGGAGGACTCCACCATCCTGCGCCAGGGTCTCGTCGAGCTGCTGACCTTCCGCGGCCACGAGGTCGTCGCCGCGGTGAAGGACGCCGACGCGCTGCGCGAAGCGGTCAACGACCACACCCCCGATGTGTCCATTGTGGATATCAGGATGCCGCCGACGCACACCGACGAGGGGCTGCGGGCGGCGATCGCGCTGCGCCGCGAGCTCCCCGGCTGCGCGATCCTGCTGTTCTCCCAGTACGTCGAGACGAAGTACGCGGCCCAGCTGCTGGCCGACCGCGCGGGTGGCGTCGGCTACCTGCTCAAGGACCGCGTCGCCGAGGTCTCGGACTTCCTCGACGCGCTGCGCCGGGTCGCGGACGGCGAGACGGTCCTCGACCCCGAGGTCGTCAGCCAGCTGTTTTCGGCGACGCGGCAGACGGACGCGCTCGGCGGGCTCACCCCGCGGGAACGCGAGGTGCTGGGCCTGATGGCGGAAGGCCGGTCGAACTCCGCGATCGCGGCGGAGCTGTTCCTCTCCCCCGGTTCGGTGGAGAAGTACGTGACGTCGATCTTCGGCAAGCTCGGCCTGCCACCGTCCGAAGGGGACAACCGCCGCGTGCTCGCGGTGCTGCGCTACCTGGATTCCTGAGCCAGCAGCCCGTCGACGAAGGCCCGCAGCCCCGCCCGGTAGGTGTCGCGCGCGCTCAGTTCCGGCCAGCGGTCGCCGACGGCGGCGAGGTTCGGGAAGCGGGCCGCGTCGAGCCCGGCGAACACCCGATCGCGGTAGCGGGGCCGGTCTTCGGCCGCCCGCCGCCCGGCTCGCGCGCGGACCAGGATCTCGCCGATCGTGTAGTACCAGACGTTCCGGTACAGCTCGACCGCCCGCTCGGGCGAGCACCCGCACCCCAGCGCGCCCCCGACGATGGCGTCGACCATCCACAGCGCCGATTCGCCGAGGAAGTCGTCGGCCGTCAGCACTTCCGCGATTCCGGGCCGGGCGGCGAGCGCGTCGTGCAGCACGGTCGCCGCGGCGATGATGCGCTCGCGCGGATCGTCCGGCAGCCCGGGCCGCGGCAGCTGCGCCGCGTAGTGCTCGAGCAGCTGGATCAGCAGGTCGTCCTTGTCGCGCACGTGGTGGTACAGCGTCGTCGCGCCGACGCCGAGCTCCGCGGCGAGCCGGCGGATCGTCAGCTTCTCGTGGCCGTCCCGGTCGAGGATCGCCCGCGCGGCTTCGAGGATCCGCTCGCGGGACGTCGAGGGCGGGCGCCCGATGCGTGACACGCCCCCATCATGCCCGGTCGACAGCTCCGGCCGCCCGGTGCTACTTTCGGAACATGTTCGAAAAGTGCACTGGGGGTGCGCCGTGAAACGACCCGTCTTCGTCGTCTGCCTGGCCGTGTTCGGCCTGATGTCAGGTCAGCAGCTGCTCAACCCGATCCTGCCGCCGCTGGCCCGCGAGTTCGGCTTCAGCGAGTTCGGCTTGGGCGCCGTGTGGGCCGTCGGCGGCGCGGGCGTCGTGCTGGCCAGCCCGTTCTGGGGCCGCCGGACCGCGCGCCGGGGACACCGGCCGGTGCTGCTGTTTTCGCTGCTCGGCGCCATGGTGAGCCTGCTCGGCTTCGCCTTCGCTGCCCAGCTCGGCCTGGCGAAGACCCTCGCCGTGCCGGTGTTGTTCACGGCGGTGCTGCTCACCCGCGGCGTCCTGTTCGGCCTCGCCTGGGCCGCGACCCCGGTGACCGCGCAGTCCTACATCGCCGACGTCACCGACGGCCCCGCCGAGCGGGTGCGGGGCATGGCGGTCTTCGGTGCGGCGCAGGGCCTCGCGCTCGCCGTCGGCCCCGCGCTGGGCGGCCTGCTGAGCCTCACCGGCAACCTGCTCGTCCCGGTCTACGCCGCGCCGGTCATCCTGGCCGTGATCGCCGTGGTGATCGCGTTCGCGCTGCCGAAGCCGCCGAAGCGCGAGAGCCGGACGGCGACGGTGAAGGTGAGCCCGTTCGACAAGCGCCTGTTCCCGTTCCTGGCCATCGGCTTCGGCCTGTACCTCGCGCTGGCGATCGTGCTGATGACCGTCGGCTTCCTGGTGCAGGACCGGCTGCACCTGAGTGGCCCGGACACCGGCCGCGTCACCAGCCTGGTCATGCTGGCCGGCGCCGGGATGATCATCCTCGTCCAGGTGGTCGCGGTCCCCCGGCTGAGCTGGCCGCCGTTGCGGCTGGTCCGGGTGGGTGCGGTGGTCATGACCGGCGGGATGCTCGTGGTGGCCACCGGCTCGAACGGGCTCCTGCTCGGCGCCGGCGTAGGCGTGCTGGGCGCCGGGATGGGGTTCGCGACGCCGGGGTTCATGTCGGCGCCGACGCTGCTGGCCACCCGGGAGGAGCAGGGCGCCGTCGCCGGGCTGATGGGGTCGAGCAGCGCGCTGGCGTTCATGGGCGGGCCGTTGCTGGGAACCGGCCTGTACGAGATCGCGCCGGTCTTCCCGTACCTCGCCGGAGCGGTGTTCCTCGCGGCGTTGACCGCGTTCGCGTTCACCGTCACCGCCGAACCCGCGAAGGAGCCCGTGGCTCCCTAGGCTGGGCCGCATGTACTCCACCGAGATCGAGGTCCACACCGGCTCCGAAGCCGTCGTCCACGACCTCACCCACGAAGCCGAGGCCTTCCTGCGCGACGCCGACGCCGCCGACGGGCTGCTGCACGTCTGGGTCCCGCACGCCACCGCCGGGCTGGCCGTCCTGGAAACCGGCGCCGGCAGCGACGAGGACCTGCTGACCGCGCTCGACGAGCTGCTCCCCCGCGACGGCCGCTGGCGGCACCGGCACGGGAGCCCGGGTCACGGCCGTGACCACGTGCTCCCGGCGCTGGTGCCGCCCTACGCGACGATCCCGGTGCTCGGCGGGGTGCTGGCGCTGGGCACCTGGCAGTCGATCTGCCTGGTGGACACCAACCTCGACAACCCCGTCCGCAAGGTGCGGCTGTCGTTCCTCGGGTGATCCCGCGACAGCTCCAGAACTCGGACGGCGATCCGATCGGGCTCTTGGCCGGCGGCCGGCCGCCGGCCTCGGCGCGGGGCCGCAGGCGTCGACCGGGAAGTGTGGTCACCGGGCGTCGAAGCCCCCGCTACTACAGCCCGTTGGGCCGTTCGTGCACCCAGCTGGCCGCACTACCATGGGATCGCCCGCCCAAGCCACCGGTTCGGCCAGGGTGGGATTGGGCACCGAAAGGGGCGCGCCGGGCATCGACACCTCCCTTGCCACCTCGGCTTTCAACCCGGTCCGCGCAGGAACAATGATCATCCCGATGTGTGCCAATCCTCAAGCTCCCGAGCAGGTCCTTCATTGAAAAAAAGATGCGGTGGTGCTGTCTCGCAGGCCGTGCATACGGAATCGATACCGACGGAGCGGCATCCCGCGTATCGTTGCACCTGAAGGACTTGGTCATGTCGCGCTCACTTGGCGAGTTGCCGAGTAACGAACAAGAAGGGGAGGTAGTTCATGGCAGACGTCGTCGCGGTGCACGGGATTTTCGCCAACAGGTCGAGCCGTGACGAGATGCTCGGCTCTTGGCTGGCCGCTTTGCGCGAGGGCCTGCGGAATTTCAGATTCACCGGAACCGATGACCTCACCATGGAGTGCGCTTTTTACGGACACCTGTACAACGACGGAAAAGCCGGTACCACTTGGCAGTACGTGATCGGCGACCTGCAGGCGGGATTCGAAGAGGATCTTCTGGTCAGGCTGGCCGAAGCGGTCGAGGAACCGTCACCCGAGGTGGCGGGAAAGGCGGGGTACGCCCCGCAGAGCGTGCAGTGGGCGATCCGCGTTCTCCAGTCGCGCAAGTTCTTCGGCGGCACGGCCGCCGGAATCATCGGCTTCGTCAAGCAGGTGGCCCGCTATCTGCGAGACGACGACTTCAAGAACTCGGTTCGCACCGAGTTCAGCGCCGCCATGGAGTCCCGGCCCCGGGTGGTGATAGCCCACTCGCTCGGGAGCGTGGTCGCCTACGACTGGTTGAGATCCCACCCGGCAACGTCTGCGAAGACTCTGATCACCCTCGGCTCACCGCTGGGGTTGCGCCCGGTCTTGCGTGAACTGCACCCGTTCATCGACGCGTGTCAGGCTCCCTGGCCCATCGGCATCGACACTTGGGTCAACGTCGCCGCGAAGGAAGACGTCGTCGCCTCGGTCAAGAAGCTGCACGGCCTGTTCGCGGGGAAGATCGATGACTTTCCCGCGTCCAACTCCCGTAGCACCGCCCATGACGTGACTGCTTATCTGAAGAATGTCCACACCGCCCGGTCGGTGAAGGTGGCACTTGACTGAGAACACGAGGCAGGTGGGGTACTTCTGCATCTCCGGGCGCCCCGTCTACGGTGGATCGTTCCCGAAGCTGGAGAAGGTGCCGGAGGAGGTCCGAGCCGTCCGCGCGAGCCTGAACGCGCTCGGTCTGACCGACTTGTTCCCTGGTCGGGACGGCGACGGGGACGCACTGTCCCACAGCGACCTCCGGGATGCCCTCTTCGACTGGAGCCGGGGCGCCGCCGAATTCACGGGAGCGCGAACGGCGACCCTGGTCATCTACGCCACGGGTCATGGCTTCGAACTGGGAACGGACTGGGTGCTGGCGCCGACGGAATACGAGACTCCCGCAGACCCGCGGAATACGGACCCCAAGGCCGTGACCAAGCCGGCCGATCTGATCAGGGCGTTGCGGCAGCGTGGAGACCTGGCTCAGGTCCTGCTGATCCTGGATGCGTGCGGTGCCGCCCCCGGTGGCGAACAGGCCCTGCTGGACACCATTGCGCAAGCGCCGTACCGGGCCGTCGACGACCAGCTGGACCTGTGGGTCGTGGCGGCGGCCCGCCGGTCCGAGGAGGCGGAAGAGACCGTCTTCTCGCAGGCCTTCACCACCGCGCTGCGCGACGCCGCCGTCCCTTCCACCGACCAGCCGCACCTGGACCTGACTCAGGTGATGGAATCCGTGCAGGATGCCCTGCGCCGTGCCCAGCAGAAGGCGCGGATCGTGGCCGGTCACGGCGATCCGCGCTGCCGGGCGCTGCCCAACCCCCGTTACATGCCGCCCGATTCTCCGGCCTGGCTGCCCTCCGGCTGGGGCTGGGTCTCCCGTGGCGTCGTCAACGACGCGACGCCCGGCTGGTACTTCACCGGCCGCGAAGCCGCGCTGCGCATGACCCTCGATCACCTGACCGGTGCCGGAACAGCCCCTCCACTGTGGCTGACCGGCTCGCACGGCAGCGGCAAAACCGCAGTCCTGGGCCGCATCGTCACCACGGCGACTGCCGAAAAGCGTGCAGCGCTCCCCGTAGTGGCCCGGCACGGCGTTCTTCCGACCGGCGACCTGACCCTGGCCGCGGCCGACGCCCGCAACCGTACGGTCGCCTGGCTGGTCGCCGGCATCGCGAAACCACTGGGGCTCACCGCCACGAGCGTCCCCGAGCTGCTGGCCGAGCTCAGGCGGCACGATCAGGGGACCGTCCGCGGCATCGTCGTCGATCACCTGGACGAGGCGAAGGAGCCGGCTGTACTCGCCGAGCTGCTCGAGTCGCTGGCCGCGCTGCCGGCCGTCCGGGTCGTGGTCGGTGCCACTCGTCAGCTGTCCGGCCGACCGGCACGCCTGATCGTCGATCTGGACGACCCGGTGCACCAGGGAGCCTTGGCCGTGGGCGCCTATCTGCGGACCCGGGTCGCCTATGGCGGGCACGTGCCCGAAAGTGCTGTCGCTGCGCTGGAGCGGATCTGCGGAGGCTGTTTCGCTGCGGCCGTGGCCGGGACGGACGTCCTGCTCCGTGGGGGCGCCCGCTCCCCGGAACGCGCCGGTGAGGCCGCCATCGCTTGGCTCGACGGCCTCCTCCGCCGCACGCTGCGGGAGTTCTTCCCGCAGGCCGCCGCAACGGTGGCGGACACCCTGACCGTGCTGTGCTCCTTCGGTGACGACATTTTCCTCGACGTGCGGACCTGGGCCGCCGTCGCTTCACGTCTCATCGGCACTTCGGCGCCCGCCCCGCGGGAACTGGCGGAATGCCTGCCCGCCTGCCGGAACCTCCTCGTGCGGCGGGACGCCCCCGGCGAGGATCGGGGGGACGTCCACGGTGCCTGGCGGCCACGCTACCCGCCGCCCGTCGGCGAGCAGGCGCCCCGCCGCACCGTACTGCGTCACCTGCTCGAGGAGCTCCGCGTGGACGAGCGGGGCTGGGACAACGCCCCGCCCCACCTGCTCGCCATCCTCGCCGCCGCCGCGGCCGATCCGACCAGCGGCATGCAATTCCTCCTGGACGCCCCGGACTTCCTGCTCGCGCTGCCCCGCCCCACCATGACACGGATGGTCCGCGCCCTCCGCGGCCCGGACCAGGCGGCCCGCACCGCCGTTTGGAACAACCAGCCTCGGCGCGGGACACTGCAGCAGCGGCGGTTCGCCCTCGCACTCACGGCCACCCGGAGCGGACTCACCGATCTCGCCCACGCTGCGGGGCCCGTCATCGCGCCCTGTGGGTCACTCGAGGTGCTCTGGGCGAACCCGGAAGTCCGTGACCGCCATACGACCACTCGCGTGTCGGCGGCGGGGAAACCCGGACCCGGCTCCCTCATCACCGCGCACGACGACGGCACGCTGATCTGGTGGGACGGCGCCGGCGGCGAGCAGGTGGCGTCGCGATCCGGCGTCGGGCCGCTCAGGGACCTGCATGCGATTTCGAGCACCGGGGACACCGAAGAAGCCGGGGACACCAGCGGTACGGAGGCGCTGCTCGTCCTCGCGGACGGCTCTGTGCTCCGATGTACGCGGGACACCGCCGACATCGACGAGGTGCTGAGGAAGGGATCCGGTGAGCTGCCCGGTCCCTCGGCGTCCCACCCCGCCGGCCTGCTCGCCCTGGCGGACGGCCAGGTCGTCGAGGTCCTGTCCACCTCAGGTGCCGATCCGGTGCGTGTCGAGGTGTCCGGGGAGCCTGTCGTCGCCCTGGCCATGGCCGGCCGGCGGGAGGATCCGATCGTCTGGGCGGCCACCCTCGACGGAGTGGTCCACCGGTGGACCCCGGCCACTGCGGCCAATCCCAGGAGGGTGGCGCTGTGTCCGAATCCGGTGCGTCTGGCGGCCTCGGCCGACGGCGCAACGGCGGTGATCCTGGACGCCGGTGGCACCTGCACGTTCGTGGGTAACGCCGCCTCGCTCGCGCGCTCCGTGCGACCGCTCGGATACGCCGTACGGGCGCTCCTCCTCACGGCCGATTGGTTCGCCGTCGCCACCGGCGACGGGGACGGCAGCCGGCTGGACACCTACAGTGCCGTCGACGGGCTTGGCGCCGGCTGGCCGCTCGACGGACTTCCGGCCGGCATTTGCCCGCACGGCCCCGACGGCCTGATCGTGGCGACGTCCGGTGCGCTCGCCCTGCTGCGTGTCCGCGCGAATCAGAGCCCCGTGCGAGGTACTTCGCGGACACGGCTTTAGGAGGTAATCCGGATGGCAACAGCGCCGCACTCCGCGGTTCGCACGTTCGGCAGCGCGTTGATCCGCGATCGGCTGGCCGGACTCCTCCTGCTGCTGAACCGTGCAGCCAACCAGGACATCGACGTGCCGGAACTCGCGGCCGCACTTCGTGAGTTCGACCTCGACAGCGGCTGGATCGGCAGCATGCTGGACGGGCCGGACGCTGCCGTCGTCGTCGCCTCCCTGCCCGACTGGCTGACCGTGGCCGAGAACAGCGGCCTCTACCACGTCGTCGACGCCTACTTGAACGATGACGGCTCCGGCGCCACCGCGAAGCCGCCGGACTCGGACGGCTCAGCGGGGGTGCCCGGCACGTTCCACCACGTCATCAGCGAGCTGTCCGAGGAGGTAGTCGAGCAGCTTGCGACGTTGTGGGAACGATGCCCAGCGGGCTTCCCACCGGAAGACGGGGATGAGGGACCGGATTCCCGCAGCGGCCCGGCGCACGCGGCGGTGTTCGACGTGCCCGGGGGATGTCTCGCGATCACCCTGACCGATCAGCAGGACGCGGCGGCGCCGGAGGGAGCGGCGGAGACCGCGCCGGCGACGGCGAACGGGGCGGGACCGGCCTCGGACGGTCTGCCCTCGGCCGGCTCACCGGGGTGGGTCCGGTCCCTGGAGTGGGCCGGCCCCCATCTCACGGCGGCCTGCGATGCGGTGGCGGGGCTGCTCAAGCAGTTCGGAGTCACCGAACCGGCCAGACCGCCTTTGCCGGCCGGGGTGTGGCCGGCGTCGCAGCCCGCCGACGACCCCGCGATCGGGCTCGGCTATGCACTCGACCTCCTTGCGGAGGCCACCGGACTGCCCTGTCCGGACGTTCTGGCCGTCGGCGCCCGGACGGAAGGGCAGCGCTTCGCGCCCGTGCCGGCGGCGGAGCTGTCCAGCCGGGTGGAAGCGCTTCGAGCGGTGGGCATCACCACCGTCCTCGCTCCGGCTGAGAGCGGCTGGGTCCTGGCCGGCCCGGGAGACCGACGGACGGCCCCCGCCGGCTCGCCCGCCGAGCCGACGCTGGACGGCGCCGCCACCGCCGTCTGGGGCGAGCGCTGGGCCGGCTGGAAGCGCGCTCGCCACACCGAGATTCTGGACCGCCTGGGCTGGGTTCCCGACCCGCTGGAGCCCCAGCCCGGCAGCATCCCGATGAACGAGGCCGACGAGCTTCTGAAGTTCTTCCACGGGGAGAAGCAGAAACTCCCCGAACCGATCGGTGTTCACAGCACGGCCAGGAACGAGACGAAAAAGCAGTCCGCCGCCCGGAAGCGGGCCGCGAGGAGCAGGCGCCTGGCCGTCGTCGGCGGCACCGCGCGCAGCGGGAAGACCACCGTAGCCCGGCTGCTGGCCGAAGAGCTGCGGGGCCAGGGCTGGCAGGTGCAGGCGATCCGGTCCCGCCACGGCGGGCTGCCTGACCGTGACCCGTTGATCGAGGCCTGTCACCACGCGGCCGCTCTGCTGGACCACGATGGGACCAGGCCGTTTCTGCTGATCCTCGATGGTCTCCTGCCGCTCCAAGGCGGCAACAACGCGGTGGGCGCCCTCTTGCCCATGGTCTCGGAATCCGTCCGGACGAGCGTGCTCGCCGTTCTGGAGTACGACCTCTCCGCCGGCTACGAGTGGAAAACGGAGAACATCGACCTCGTCCCGTCCCTCGTGGGCAAGCCGCGCCTGAAGGCCTTCGTCGAGCGTGCGGGCCGCGCTCAACCCGGCACCCTGGACCGCCGAGCCGGGCTGGTGGAGGTCGAACGGGAGGACGGCACCCGGGATGTCGGCGTGCTGATCAGGAAAATGCGCACCCGCGGAGGCGACGACCCCGTCGTGGCCTGCTTCGACGGACTCGGCCTCAAAGAGCAGGAGGCAGTGGCCACGGCCGCGGCGACTTCGTTGATCCGTGCGGGAGTTCCCGAAGAGTCGCTCACCGACCTCACCGAGGACGAGCGGCAGGCCCTCGGTATCGAGGTCCTGGCCGGGCAGGACCTGGCGACGATCGCGAGCGTCGAGGACTGCGAGCGGATCCTGCGACGAGTGCTGCAGATCGAGGAGGACGCTGACGCGCCCGACCTGATTCCCCTCGCGGGTGACAGGCGGGTGCGGGAGAAAGTCGTCGAACTCGTCCTGCCCCGGGTTGAGACACTGATGCGCGAGACCCCCCGCGAGGTCCTGCCGTGGTTGCTCGGCGCCCGGCTCTACCGCGCTCAGGTGGCGACCGACCTCCTCGACCGCACCCACGCCGGCGGCGCCCTCCAGGACTGGCTCCTACGAGCGCAGGTCGCCGAACTGGCCCGCTGCCTGACCGCGCTCGACACCTCGCTCGACGAAGGGATGACCGACGAGTTCGTCCCGCAGTTGACCCAGCGGCTCAAGGAAAACCCTTCGCCCCTGCGGCTGCACGACCTGGTGAACGTCATCCGCGGGATCCGGCACGCGATTTCCACTGGCCGGCTCCACCTCGACGAGGTCGCCCCGTGGCTGAAGGCCCAAGTGGACGCCGCAGTCAGCAGCGGCGAGGGCACCGCTCAGGAACGTCTGCACCTGCTCAGCCTTGTCGAGTGGTTCCCGAACGCCGAGCTGAACGAGATCATCGTCAAACGGGTGGCGGAGGTCGTCACCGATCTGAGTCCCACCCGGGCCGCCGACTACTTCATGGTGCTGCAGGCCCTGAGGCTGCAACGCCGGCTGTGGCGACGCGTGGCCGAAGACACCAAAGTCCACTACGAGGACGCCGCCGGATACCACCCGGTCGACCAGGAGCCGGGTCCGGAGCTGCTGGTCGAGTACCGGGTCACGGCGGAGGACGGCTTCGCCGTGATGCTCGCCGGGATGATGCTGCGCCGTCAGGTGGAGCGGACCGAGTGGGTGAAGATGATCGACGAGTACGAGCACCTCCTCCAGCCCGCCCTGGACCGTAGCAGTCCCCGCGACGTCATCACCGCGCTGCAGGCATTGCGGCGCACCTCGGGGATGCACCGCAACGAGATCCTCAAGCGGGCCGTGGTCACTCGCTTGGACCGGTTCCGTTATCTGGATGCGTTCCGCGCCTTGCTGCGCCGCGCCTCGCCCATGGAGGTCGTGGAACTCCTCCGTGTCGTGCAGAGCCTGCACGCCTGGTGCGCCTGCCTGCTGCTGTCAGCCCCCACTCCGCGAGCGGGCCGTAATGCTGCGGAGCTCGTGCCCGACGAGGAATTCGTCAGGGCTCTGGCCCAGGCGGCGAACAACGACCCCAGGGCCGCGGGGATGCTGTTGTCCGTGACGTATGCGGTGGAGGATCCCTACCACCAGAACGGCAAGACCTTCGCGCAACGGCTGGGCGACGCGTTCGGCGAGCGAACCGTCGTCGACTGGCTGCAGAACGACCCGCGTCCCTCCGTGAAGTACTACTTGTTGAAGGGCCTGTGGGAGGCGCGGGTCTCGTTCCACGCGACCTGCCTGGATCTCACGGTCGACATCGTCGCGCAGTCGCTCACCACGTCTCGCCGGGTGTGGGGTCCGCGGCTCGCCCTACGGCTCGGAGCCGATCCCGAACTGGGAGCGGACTTCCTGGAAAGCTTGCGCGCGAAGGTCGGTATCGACGACCTGCTGCAGGGCATGAGCGTCTGGTATCCCCCGGACGCACAAGCGGAGTTCCACCGGCTGGCCCGTGCCCTCTTCCCCGATGCGCCCCGCCGGTACGCCCAGACGTTCGATGTCCGCGAACTGGCGCAACGGCTGGCCAACGCGCCGACCATCCCGGTCGCTGAGACCTGCCGGGAGATCGCCCGCACGATGCGGCACACCGAGGGCATCTCCGGAGCGGCCCTCCTGCAGAAGACAAGCAAGATCATCGGTCGGCCGAATGTCTGGATGGACCGGCTCCACTCGATACGGACCGGCGGGGAGTTCACCCAGCTGCTCAACGTCCTCGACCAGGTCGACCGAGGTTTCGTCAGCCGTCTGCTCCTCAAGTACGGCCAACTGACGATGCGCACCGTCCACTCGACGGAGGAGTCGCGTCTGGCCTGGCGGACCCGGTGCGAGATGTACCAGAACCCGGTGGCGGCGGCCGGGCTGCTCGCGGCCCTCGAGGACATCGCGGGACTGGGCGAGCCCGTTTACCAGGGCCTCACCGGCGATGCGGTGTTGATGAGGATCTTCACCGAGGAACTGCAGTTGCTGCAGAACCCGTCCGAGCAGTACACGGCGGCGCTTCACCTCGCGCGGATCGGGGTGGGGCCCGGCCAGGCGCTCAACGCGGACTGGATCGAAAAGACCTACCAGTTGAAGAAGCTCATCATCGCCACCGTCTCCAGCCCGCGGGTCATCCGGGACATCCTGCGCACCATGGTGTTGTGGGAGCGGCGCTGGGCTCTCGAACTGGTGCCGAAGATCGACCACACCAAGCTGGAACGACGGCTGTGGCTGGGCCTGATCGCCGACTTCGAGCCGGCCATCGGCCTCGCCGCCCTCCTGACCAGTCTTGACGACCGTGTCGGGGCAGCGGTGGTATTCGACGCGCTCAAGAAGTCCGGTTGGGCGAGGGTGGTCGAGCACGTCGCCCTGCAGTCGGGGGTGCTTCTGCTGCGGCTGGCGGATCGGCTGCAACCTCAGCACGCCGGTGCCGTGGCCTCGGCCGTCAACGACCGGATCGCCTCCCTGTTGTCCTCCGAGATCGTCCTCGACGACCGGACCATGTGGTGGGAGGTGGGCCATGCCTGCCAAGCCCTGTCGACGTGCGGTTTCGACATACGGAACCTCGATACCCCGTCGGCCCGGGAGCCGCTGGTCGCGGACGCCCCGTCGGTCTCCCGCGCCCTGAGCTGGCTGCCCTCCACCCCCTGGCGCAACCACCACCAGACCCTGGCGGTGGAGCGTCTCCTGAGTCATCTGCCGCGCTCGCCCCGCGATCTCACCCTGGGGCTCGCCGGAGCCGCCGCGGCCGGTCGTCTCGGTGAGCTGCTCGAACGGCTCGACGACCTCAGCCGGCTCTCCGACGCCGCCACCGCGGACCTCGCCGACCTGACCGAGTTCGCCGAGTCCCATCCCGACCTCGCCGCGGCGCTCCACCCTTACCGCGCCTGCTTCGAAGACCACCTCCAGGCCGCCACTTCAGTGGCTTCGCTGGACACCCGCCGCCTGCGCCAGAGCATCACCAGGCTCGCATCCGGCAGGACGGCGAATGACGCCAGCTGAGTCACCCGCAGACCAGGCAAGCGCGGGCTGTCTCGGCTGCTCCGAGCCATGCCCGATCCTCTGGCGACTCGACAGCATCAGGGTTGTCTCAACGAAGGTTGGTGGACACAACCTCGACAACCCCGTCCGCGAGGTGCGGTTCAGCCTCCTGGCGGGCTGAGCGGGCCGGCCACAGCGCCACCAGCAGGCCCACGGCCAGCAGGGCACCGAGCACCCACAGCGCGGTCGTCACGTCGGGCGCGTCCGGGACGCCCTGCAGGAGGCTGCGCAGGCCTTCGGTGGAGAACCGGAACGGCGTCCACGACCACAGCAGCGCGCGGTAGACCGGGTTCAGCAGCTCCGGCACCTGCCCGGCCACCGCGGGCGCGACCAGGTACAGCGGCGCGAGGACGGCCATCGCGCGCAGGCCCAGCAGGCGCAGCAGCCCGGCCTGCACCGCCGCGAACGCCGTCGCGGCCAGGAAGACGAAGCCGAGGACGTCCACGGTCAGCGGCAGCGTCGAGTCCCACAGCGCGAAGAACCCGGCCACGACCGCCGTGAGCAGCACGCCGACCCCGGTGACCTGCAGGAACCGGGCGCCGGCCCCGGTCGTCCGGCCGGTGCGCTTCGCGAGCTGCGTCAGCGCGAGACCCGCGATGAGCGCACCGATCCACGCCAGCGCGCTCGCGGCCAGCGGCGCGACCCGGCCCGCGAGCCCCACCGGGTGCACGACCTCCTGCTTCGGCGGGCCGGCCAGCGCGGTCGCGGCGCCGGTCAGCGCCTGCTGCGCGACCTGGGTGCCGGCCGGGTTGACCGCGCCCGAAGTCACCACTGTCGCGGCCGGTCCCGGCGCGAGTTCGAGCACGCCGTAGACCTTCTTGTCTTCCAGGAGCTGCCGCGCTTCGGCCGGCGTCGCGACGGTCCAGGCGAGCTGGCCACCGCCGTGGGCGGCGATGCGCTGCGCGATCTCGGGCGGTGCGGCGACGGCGACCGGGACGCCGTCGGGCGCGATGGTGGCCTGCGCGCCGAAGGTGAGGAATCCGAGCACCACCGCCACCAGCGCGCCGGCCAACGCGGCGACCAGGGCGAGCGCCCCTGCGGGACGGGTCATCACTGCCTCCATTTATTCTTCGCGTGTTGAATTGCGTCCCAAGATACGACTCCGCCGCCCGAAAGTCAACGCGCGTTGAATAGCAAGCCCGGTAGCCTCGGGCCCGTGACGAAGAAGCGGCTGGTGCTCTGGGACATCGACCACACGCTCGTGGACTTCTCCGAACTGGGCGCGGCCTGGTACGGGACCGCGTTCACCGCCGCGACCGGCGCGACCCTGCGGGTGCACCCGGTGTTCGGCGGCCGCACGGAACGGGCGACGACGACCGACCTGCTCACCGCGAACGGCTTCGAGGCCGCGGAGGAGACGATCCAGGCGCTCTTCAAGGCCCTGGTGGCGGAGTCGGAACGCCACCGGCACACCTTCGCCGAGACGGCCCGCGCGCTGCCGGGCGCGGCCGAGGCGCTGACCGCGTTCGCCGAGGACGGTGACGTCGTCCAGACGCTCGTCACCGGCAACCTGCCGGAGATCTCGCGGCACAAGCTCGTCCCGTTCGGCCTGGACGAGCACCTCGACCTGGAGATCGGCGGCTACGGCACGCTCTCGGTGCACCGCCCGGACCTGGTCCCGCACGCGATGGCGCTGGCGGCGGCCAAGCACGGCACCGAGTTCGGCGCCGACGCGGTGGTCGTCATCGGCGACACGCCGAACGACGTCCGGGCCGCGGTGGCCAACGGCGCGGTCTCCGTCGCCGTGGCCACCGGGCACTACTCCGCCGAAGAGCTGCTGGCCGAGGGCGCCCGGACGGTGCTGCCCGACCTGACCGACACCGACGCGGTCCGGCGGGCGGTCCTCAGCTGACGTCCTCCTGCGGAGGGGGACAACCCTCAGCCGAAAGGACGACACCCCTAGGGGAAATCTCGTTCCCTTGCCCGATGCCCGCCGTGGCGGGACTCGACAGACTCTTCCCCATGACTCAAGCAGAGGCGGCGGCCAAGCCCGCCGGAGGGGGACGCATCCGGAGCACGGTCGTGGTGCTCAGACAGCGGCTGCCCTTCACCAGCGGTGTCACGCTCGCCATGCTGGTGCTGGCCGTCGCGACCGGAGCGTTGTGGAACGCCGCCGAAGACCGCGCGGCCTACCCGTTCGTCGCCTACGGACTGCCCTCACTGGAGGCGGGCCGGTGGTGGACCATGCTCACCGGGCCGTTCTTCGCCGTCATCCCTTGGTATTACCTCCCGATGGTCGGCAGCTTCGCGCTCTTCGCCGGCTTCGCCGAGTGGAAGCTGGGAACGCGGCGCGCGATGGCCGTGACGATCGGCGGCCAGTTCGTCGCGGTGCTGGTCGCGACCCAGTTCCTCGCGCTGTCCCGCAACTCCGGCTGGCTGTGGGCCGAGCGGGTCGCGGGCAGCCTCGACGTCGGGTTCTCCGGCGGCGCGCTCGCCGCGGTGGCGATCGCCAGCGCGACGCTGCGGCCGCCGTGGGCGCTGCGGCTGCGGGCCGGGCTGTGCGTGTACGCCGGGGTCGCGATCGTCTACGTCGGCACCCTGGCCGACCTCGTGCACTTCTTCGCGCTGCTGCTGGCCCTTCCGCTCGGCAAGCGCCTGGTCGGCACCCGGCGGGCCGGGGCGCAGGCGGCCCCGAACCTGCGGGAGTGGCGGGTGCTGGTCGTGGCCGGTCTGCTGCTGCTCACCATCGCCGAGATCGTGATGTTCCTGGTGCCCGGCGACGGCCCGTTCGGTTCCGACGACGGCGTTTCGCTGTCGGCGCCGGAGCTCGGCGTCCTGGTCCTGCTGGTGGTGCCGATGCTCAACGGGCTGCGCAAGGGCAGCCGGGTCGCGTGGCGCTGGGCGGTCGGGCTGTCGGCGTTCGTGACGGTGCAGGGGCTCGCCGTCGCGGCGTTGCTCGGCGTGGCCGACGTCTTCGGCGGCGACTACGACACCGCCGGCCTGCCGTTGTTCTTCGTGGACAATCTGTTGTGGACGGTCGAGCTGGCCGTCCTGATCGCCGCGCGGCACGCCTTCCGCGTGCCTTCGCGCCGCCGGCTGCGGCGGCACGCGCAGGGTCCGGGGCCGGCGCTGGCTCGCACCCTGCTGGGGCACCACGGCGGCAGCACGCTGTCGTGGATGACGACCTGGCCGCGCAACACCTACTTCGTCCGCGAGGACGGCCGGTCCTACCTCGCCTACCGCCGCCACGCGGGCGTCGCGGTCGCCCTCGGCGACCCGATCGCGCCGGACGGCACGGCGGCCGCCACGGTCACCGAATTCGCCGCGATGTGCGAGAACTCCGGGCTGGTGCCGTGCGTGTTCTCGGCGACGGAAGCCACCGTCGCGGCGACGCGCGAGCTGGGCTGGCAGCACGTCCAGGTGGCCGAGGACAACGTGCTCGACCTCGACGGCCTCGAGTTCCGCGGCAAGGCGTGGCAGGACGTCCGCTCGGCGCTGAACAAGGCGGCCAAGCAGGACATCGAGTTCCGGCTGGTCCGGCTGGCCGATCAGCCCGAGCCGATCCTGGCCCAGGTCCGGGCGCTGTCGGAGGAGTGGATGTCCGGCAAGGCGATGCCGGAGATGGGCTTCACCCTCGGCGGCCTCGACGAGGCGATGGACCCGGCGACCCGGGTCGGCCTGGCGGTCGACGCGGAGGGCACGGTCCACGGCGTGACGTCGTGGCTGCCGGTCCACACCGGCGCGGGCAAGATCGGCGGCTGGACGCTGGACGTCATGCGCCGCAGCGCGCACGGCTTCCGCCCGGTGATGGAGTTCCTCATCGCCTCGGCGTGCCTGGCCTTCCGCGAGGAAGGGGCCCGGTTCGTCTCGCTGTCGGGTGCGCCCCTGGCCCGCAGCGGCGACGGATTCGCGGCCCGCCCGGTGGACCGGGCCCTGGAGTCGCTGGGCCGTGTGATGGAGCCGTACTACGGATTCCGTTCCCTGCACGCGTTCAAGGCGAAGTTCCAGCCGCGGCACGTCCCCCTGTACCTGGCTTTCCGCGACGAGGCCGACCTTCCGCGCATCGGGCTGGCGCTGAGCCGCGCCTACCTGCCGGACGTGCGGCTGCGGCAGCTGGCGAAGCTGGTCAGTAGCTCTCGGGCACGCTGATCCGCTGCGGGAAGCGGATCTTCCGCCGGGTGACGACGTTCTGGTCCTTCGGGATCAGCCGTCCGTCGGTCAGGCGGAGCCAATGGCCGTTCCGCGAGTCGGTGAAGGCGAGCATCACCCCCGGTGTCATGTCCGGGCGCCGCCACTCCTCGCGGATCGGCATCCGCCACTTCCCGGGCGGCAGGATGGCGTAGAGGTATTCGTCGTCCTCGATCTCCGGCCCGCGGTGCAGGGTCGACCCGGTCATCGGCAGGTTGTGCACGAGGTCGAACGAGACGACGACGTGGTTGACCGCTTCGGCGTTCGCGTTGGAGACGACCATGTAGCCCTGGCCGCCGGTGTACTCGATCCACGCGGTGACCTTCGCGGCCTGCTCCTGCCGTTCGCGCAGGTCCCGCTCCCGCCGGTCCGCCTGCGCGAGCCGGCCGTCGCGGATGGCGATCCACAGCGCGACCACGACGGCCGCGATCGTGCCGATGCCGCCGACCCACTGGCCGGAGGCACCCCACCAGTTCGGATCCCGCGGCTCGACGAGCCAGGTCCAGGCCTTGGCCAGCAACGGTCCGAAGAGGAGAAGCACCCCCGAGACGGCGAGCACCCCGAACGCGACGGCCCGGATCCGGCCGAGCCGTCTGTCTTCATCCCCACTCATGCCCCGCAGCCTGCCGAATTCCCGCGCGCAACGGAAGCGGCAAAACGCCCGCGCCGCCGGTGCTACATTCGATGTCGTGTCCGAAGAGCCCCACGGCGAGCTGGCCTTTCTGCGCTCGGAACTCGACCAGCAGCTGCGCCGCTATTCGAAGCGGCGCAAGCGTGACAAGCGGAAGGCGTTCGGGCTACGGCTGTCGACCGTGCTGTTGTCCGCGACGATCAGCGTCCTGCTCGGGCTGCGGAACGTCGACGGCCACGCGAACCTCTTCGCGAACATCGCGCTCGGGCTGGGCGCGCTGATCACCGTGCTCGCGGCGGCGGACGCCTTCTTCTCCCACCGCGAGCTGTGGATCCTGCGGACGCAGACCGTCCGCGACCTCGAGAACATCTCGCGGGAGCTGCGGTACTGCACGAGCAAGGACCTTTCGCCGGACGAGCTGAAGCGGGACGTCGAGCGGATCTACGGCGAGCTCAACCGCGCCATCGAGCGCGACAGCAGGAACTGGGACCGCCTGCGCGCACCTTCCGGCACGGATTCGAAGGAATGACCCGGACGGCGGTCGTCCTCACCGCCCTGCCGGTCGAGTTCGCGGCGGTCGCCGACCGGTTGGCGGGCCGGGCCTGGCAGACGCACACGCAGGGCAGCCGGTACCTCGTCGGGAGTTCGGGCGCCTGGACGGTGGCCGTCGCGGAAATCGGCCGCGGCAACGAAGAGGCGAGCTATTCGACGGAACGCGCGCTCCAGCACTTCTCCCCCGACGTCGCCCTCTTCGTCGGCGTGGCGGGCGGCGTCAAGGACGTGCGGCTCGGCGACGTCGTGTTCGCGACGGAGGTGCACGGCTACGAGTACGGCAAGGAGGGCGTCGACGCGTTCGTCCCGCGCGGCCAGGTCGGCACGGCGTCCTACGAACTCGTGCAGGCGGCCCGGTACCTGCGTCACCAGCTGACCGGCTTCGGGGTCGTCGTCGAACCGATCGCCGCGGGCGGCAAGGTGGTCGCGGACGCCGCCGCCCCCACCGCGGACGTCATCAAGCGCCACTACAGCCAGGTGGTGGCGACGGAGCAGGAGGGGCTGGGTTTCGTCAAGGCGGCGTCGGCCCGGTCCGGCGTTTCGCTCGGCGTCATCCGCGGGATCAGCGATCTGCTGTCGGGCAAGGCGGAGTCGGATCGGTCCGGCTGGCAGGAGATCGCCGCGGGCCACGCCGCCGAGTTCGCGTTCGCGCTGCTCGACGCGATCGACCGGACGACGTACGACCTGGAAGCCGTCGCCGACGCTCTGCTGTCGGCGCTGCTCCGGCTCCACCGGTGGGCCTCTCGCGCGGAAATCTCGGCGCTGGGCCGGGATCGGAAGGAGAAGCGGAAGGCGGAACGGCTCCTGGAGGACCTCGAGGACGTGCTGCTGGAGCACCTCGAACGAGCCGCCGCTGCCTACGGACTCGACGACCCGGGGTTCTTCGGGAAAGTCATCGCGGGTCTCCGGCTGCCGGGCCCGTCCCACGCGGTCGAAGCGGCGACCCTCCGGCCGCTCCTCGGCGAAGCGAGTTCTCCGGCCGAGGGCTACTTCCTGTCCGACGTCACGGCGTTCCTGGTCGGGGCCTGCCTGGGTGTGCCGGATCTGCGCCGTGACGCGTTGTTCGGGGCGATCGAGCGCGAGACGGACCTGCCCAAGGCGCTGGAAACGGCCCTGAGCAGCGTTCCCCGGCAGCAGCGAGCCCGCGACGAGACAGAGGACGACCAGCTCTCGGCCGCCGCCTACACGACGGACTACCTGCGCGCGATCAGCAACCGCCTCGACCACCTCGAAATCCTCGGCATCGACCTCGCCCGCACGGTGGAGCGGTACGCGCTGACCCCGGCGTTCGTGGCGTTGTCCGCGGCGAGCGGCCAGTGGGACGACGACCGCACCTGGTCGGGCGGCCGTCGCAACGACGTGGTGAACGTGCTCGCCTCGGCCGACCACCACGTCCTCATCGGCGAAGCCGGCTCGGGCAAAACCACGCTGCTGCAGTGGATCGCCGTGACGATCGCCCGCGAACAGCTTCCACCGAAGCTCGAGCGCTGGAAGGGCAGGATCCCGCTCGCCGTGCGGCTGCGCCGCTACGTGGAGCAGCCACTGCCGGAGGTCGAGTCGCTCACCGACGAGCTGGCGTCGAGCCTCAGCGCCCGGAAGCCGTCCCGCTGGTGCACGGCCCTGCTCGCCGCCGGCCGGGCCGTCCTGCTGATCGACGGCCTGGACGAGCTCCCGGTCTCCCGGCGTCCGGCGGTGCAGAGCTGGCTCGACAGTCTGCTGAGCACCTTCCCCGAGAACGTGTTCATCATCAGCGGGCGCCCGGCGGCCCTCCGGCACCCGGGTTTCCGGCTCGGGCGGTACCGCATGGCCCAGCTCGAACCCATGGGACCGGACCAGATCTCGGCCCTGGTGCGGCACTGGCACCTGTCGACGAGCGCCGCCCTGCCGAAGGACCAGCAGGAAAGCCACCGCGCCAAGGGAAAGCTCGTCGCCGAGCACATCCTGACCAGCCCGGCCCTGCTCGACCTGGCCCGCACACCCCTGCTCTGCGCGGCGCTGTGCGCGCTGGCGTACGCGAGAAAAGGCGTCAGCAGCCTCCCCCGCCGACGTCTCGAACTGTACGAAACGGCGCTCGTCATGCTGGCCGGGCGGCGCGACACCGAACGCAGTCTCGCGATTTCGCCCCTGGGCCCCGAGGAACGGCTGGCCCTGCTCGAAGACCTGGCCCAGTGGCTGATCCGGAACGACCAGTCGGAGATCGCGAAGGACAAGGCGCTCAGCCACGTCCGGCAGACGCTGCGGCTGCTCCGCCAGGACACCATCACCGCCGAAGCGGCGCTGCAGGACCTCGTCGAACGGTCCATCCTGCGCGAACCGGCGACGGACGTCATCGACTTCGCCCACCGGACCTTCCTGGAGTTCCTCGCGGCGCGCTGGATGAGCAACCAGGGTGACTTCGGCGCACTGCTGAAGTGGTCCGGCGACCCGTCCTACGGCGGGGTCATCGCCCTGGCGGTCGGCATGGCCCGCCCCGGCGAAGCCACCGGCTTGCTGGAGAACTTGCTCTCCAGCGCCGAAAGCGCCTCGCACGGGGACCAGGAGTACCGCTACAGCCTGGTGATGAACTGCGTCGACGCCTGCTTGCGGGTGGACGAGAGCGTGACCCGCAGGCTGGAGTCGTACCTCGCATCGCTGGTGCCGCCGCTCAACAGCGACGCGATGCTGAAGCTGGTCGCCGGCGGGGATACCAGTGTCGGCCTGATCGAACGATTCCTGTCCGGTGCGGACGATCGGGCCCTCGAACGTTGCGTGGAGGCATTGGGCCGGATCGGCACCACCAAGGCACTCCAGGTCCTGATCGATCTTCCGGTGCCGCTGCGGCGGTCACTCGCCCAGAGCCTGATCGAAGCGTGGTCTTTCTTCCCGCCCGCGGAGTACGCGGCGCAGGTGCTGACCGAGCTGCACGCACCGACCGCGGTGGAACTGCGCGACGTCACCCGGATCCCGTTCACCGGAGAGCTCGGGCGAGACTACCTGATCCACGTGATTTCCCCGGACGATCAGTGGGTGGTCGACGGGCTGACGGCCGGCGCACGGCTGACCGGGGCGAGCATCGAATCCGACATCTACGTCGCCGACTTCGCCGATCTTCTGGGCCTGCCCGGTCTGCAAACCCTCTTCGCGGACATCTGGTTCGATGAGCCGACCGACCTGAGCTCACTGCCGCGCAACGAGAGCGTCACGACCCTCGACCTGCAGTTCTGGAATCCGACCGATTCCTTGGTGCTGGACTGCGCCTTCTTCCTGGCCACCCCCAACCTGACCGACCTGCGCATCTGCGCCGTAGAAGGAGTCGAGCTCACCAACCTCGCCGCGCTCAACGCCCTCGACAAGCTCGAAATTTTGGAGATCGAAGATTCCCCCCTGGCGGACAGCGAGACCGCTCAGCTGGCCTTGCCCGCGCTGCGCTGGCTCCGCATCCCCGAGTGGCCGCTGACCGACCTCGACACCTTCGCGGGCTGCACGAACCTCGAAGTCCTCGACGCCCCGGACTCGGAAATCGAAAGCCTCCACGGCATCAGCCGCATGGCCGGCCTGCGCAGCATCACCCTGAGCGGCGGCGCCTCCCTCACCGACATCGGCGAACTGACCCCGCTCAACGCCCTCGAGCACGTCGACCTGGCCGGCTGCATCGCCCTCGACGACGACGCCCTCGACGTCGTCGAAAAGCTCCCCAGGGAGATCGACCTGGAGATCGCCGGGTCCAGCGTCGACGCCGACCTCCGCAACGCCCCGCTGCAGATCCTCACCGAGCACGTCCCCGACGCCTGGCCCGACTCGATCGCCATGCTCGACGACGACCTCGACGTCACCCAGGAAGACTTCTTCGTCCGTTCGGTCGTCGGCGCGTCCCCCGCGGACGAAGAATTCACGCACGGCTGGATCGTCGGCGACCTCGAGGCGTACGAAAGCCGGCCGCTCTAACGGACGGTCGTCGGCGGCGGAGTCGTCGTCACCCGGTCCGCCGCCGGGACGAACCGGTAGCTCCGCACGATCCGCACCAGGTCGTCCCGCGCCGACGACCCGTAGGCCGCCACCACACCGGACGTCCCCGAATCCCCGCCGAACGCCAGCACCACCACCTGCGCCTGCCGGACCGCGCACTCCCCTGTCGGCGCCGCGGTCACCGAAGCGACCACCACCCGGGCGGGAACCGTCGTACCGTCGGCCCGGGAAACCTGCGCGTCCGTCCCGGGCCCGAGTTCCGGCGGTGCGCCGTACGCGCCCTTCGCCAGGTCCGTCGCCGCCTTGCGGGCCGCCGCCTCGAGGTCGCCCAGTGGCTCCGTGGTGATGCCGGCTCCACCGTCGCACTTGCCCAGGAACGCGCTGCTGATCAGCCTGATGCCGGACCAGCCGTGCTGCGTGTCCGGGGCCGGCTGCCAATTCGGTGGGACGTCGTAGGCGTATGAGCCGTCGCGGCCCGCCACGGACTGCCAGCCCGGGACCGCCGCCGGCACCGCCGCACGCGGCGACGGCGTCACGACCAGCGGCGCGGGTGAGGGTGAAGACGACGCCGGGTGCGGCTTGCCGACGCCCAGCGCGTTCAGCACGCCGGCGACCAGGGCGATGAAGACCAGGCCGAACCACGGCGCGCGCCGCCACTTCAGCGGCTTCGCCTTCGGCCGGATCCGCTTCGGCCGCGCGCGCGGCGCGTCCGCGGGTTCGTAACCGCCGAACCCGCGAAGCGCCGCGTTGTCCTCGTACCCCGGCGTCGCATCTTCGGAACGCCGGTTCACGTCAGCTCCGGACGAGCTTGACCAGGTGCTCGACGACGGCGCCGACCGCGATCTCCTCGCGGTCGCCGGAGCGCCGGTCCTTGACCTCGACGACGCCGTTGGCCAGGCCGCGCCCGACGACCAGGATGGTGGGGACGCCGACCAGTTCGGCGTCGGCGAACTTGACCCCCGGGGTCGCCTTGCGGTCGTCGAGGATGACCTCGACGCCGGCCGCGTCCAGCTCGGCGGCGATCTTCTCGGCACCGGCCGCGACCGCCTCGTCCTTGCCCGCGATGACGATGTGCACGTCGAACGGCGAGACCACGCGCGGCCAGATCAGGCCGAGGTCGTCGTGGTTCTGCTCGGCGAGCACGCCGACCAGCCGCGAGACGCCGACGCCGTACGAACCCATGGTGATCCGGATCGGCTTCGAGTCGGGGCCGAGCGCGTCGACCTCGAAGGCGTCGGTGTACTTGCGGCCCAGCTGGAAGATGTGGCCGATCTCGATGCCGCGCGCGGCGACCAGGGTGCCGTGCCCGTCCGGCGACGCGTCACCCTCGCGGACCTCGGCGGCCTCGATGGTGCCGTCGGGGGTGAAGTCGCGCCCGGCCAGCAGGTCGACGACGTGGTGGTCGACCTTGTCGGCCCCGGTGACCCAGGCGGTGCCGGGGACGATCCGCGGGTCGGCGAGGTAGCGCACGCCGTTGTCCTGCAGCGCCTTCGGGCCGATGTAGCCCTTGACGAGGAACGGGTTCTTCGCGAAGTCGGCCTCGTCGAGCAGCGCGACCTCGGCCGGCTCCAGCGACGCTTCGAGGCGCTTCATGTCCACTTCGCGGTCACCCGGGACGGCGACGCAGACGAGCTGCCACTCGGCCGAGCCCGGCTGACGCGTCTTGAGCATGACGTTCTTCAGCGTGTCCGCGGCGGTGAACGTGCGGCCCAGGCCGGCCTTGTTCAGGAAGTCGACGAGCGTCTCGATGGTCGGCGTGTTCGGCGTGTGGTGCACCTGCGCCTCGGGACGGCCCTCGATCGGCTGCGCGGCCGGCACGGGCGTGACGACGGCTTCGACGTTCGCGGCGTACCCGGACTCGGTGCTGCGGACGTAGGTGTCCTCGCCCGTCTCGGCGACCGCGAGGAACTCCTCGGATGCCGAGCCGCCCATGGCGCCCGACGTCGCCTTCACGACGACGTACTCGAGGCCGAGCCGGTCGAACAGCTTCGTGTAGGCGTCCCGGTGGGCCTGGTAGGAGCGCGCGAGACCGTCGTCGTCGAGGTCGAAGGAGTAGGAGTCCTTCATGACGAACTCGCGGCCGCGCAGGATGCCGGCGCGGGGGCGGGCTTCGTCGCGGTACTTGGTCTGGATCTGGTAGAGCGTGACCGGGTAGTCGCGGTACGAGCTGTACTCGCCCTTGACGGTGAGGGCGAAGAGCTCCTCGTGCGTCGGGCCGAGCAGGTAGTCGGCGCCCTTGCGGTCCTTGAGGCGGAAGAGGCCGTCGCCGTACTCGGTCCAGCGGCCGGTGGCCTCGTAGGGCTCCCTCGGCAGCAGCGCGGGGAACTGGATCTCCTGCGCGCCGATGGCGTTCATCTCCTCGCGCACGACGGCCTCGATGCGGCGCAGCACGCGCAGGCCGAGCGGCAGCCAGGAGTACCCGCCCGGAGCGACCCGGCGGACATAGCCGGCACGTACCAGGAGCCGGTGGCTCGGTACCTCGGCGTCCGCCGGATCCTCGCGCAACGTGCGAAGGAACAACGACGAAGTCCTGGTGATCACTGCGGGGCTCCCTGCGCCGGGCGGGTGTGAAAGTCCCGCTCAGGGTAGTCAATAGCCCCACCGTGACTCCAACGGGTTACTCGGCGGCCGGTTTTGTCGGTGGTGCCCGCTAGCTTCGAGGCATGGCGATGCAGATGGGCATGATCACGATCGACTGCGCGGACCCGAAGAGGCTCGCGGAGTTCTGGACGGCGGCACTGGGCACAACGGTGGCCCAGGACCACGGCGACTTCCTGGTACTGGCCCCGCCGGAGGGCGGCCTGAGGGTGGGGCTGCAGCGGGTCCCGGAGCCGAGAGAGGGCAAGAACCGCGTCCACGTGGACTTCGGCTGCGAGGACCGCGCGGCCGAGGTGACGCGCCTGGTCGGACTGGGCGCGAAGGAGGTGAAGGAGCACCAGGTCCCGGGCCTGGCGTGGACGGTGCTGCTGGATCCGGAGGGCAACGAGTTCTGCGTGTCGGCCAGGGTGCACTAGCAAGATCCGGCGGTGGTGGCGGGCGGGTGGGCGAGGGGGAGGGAGAAGGGAAGTCGAGTTCGGGCGAAGCGCGCGGGCCCCAGTCGAGCGACCGACCTGGTCGCCGAGCCGGCCGGCCCCGCGCCGGCCGACGCTGCCCGGCGAATCCCGCCGGACGGCTCGGCTGCCGGCTGCTGCCTCGAACCGGCGTGGTCCGAAGTGACCGGGCCGCTCCTTGCCGCATCCGGCCCTGCGTCGGCCGCCTGGTCGTCGACCTGCAGGGCTACTACCCGCGGTAACGGGTAGAAAGGCGGCATGAGCGCTCGCGTACTGCTGCCGTGGACCGACATCGACGTGCCGGAGGGGCTCCGCGCCGCGTATTACGACGGCGCCGAAGCCCCACCGGCCGATCTCGAGGACGTCGAGTTCTACGTGCTGCCCTACGACCGCGGGCCGGAGCCGCCGAAGCTGATCAAGGAACTGCCGTCGCTGCGGGTCGTCCAGTCGCTGTCAGCCGGCGTCGAGACGCTGGTACCGCTGCTGCCCGACGGCGTGCGCCTCGCGAACGGGCGCGGGCTCCACGACCTGAGCGTCGCCGAACACGCCCTCGCCCTCATCCACGCCGCGCAGCGGGACCTGCCGCGCTGGTTCGCGCAACAGGCGCGCGGCGAGTGGGTGCGGGAACACACGCGGTCGCTGGCCGACTCCCGGGTGCTTCTCGTCGGGTACGGCTCGATCGGGCAGGCCATCGAACGCCAGCTCGTCGCCGCCGAGGCAGTGGTGACGCGGGTGGCGAGCCGTCCCCGTCCGGACGAGGACGTCCACGGCGTCGCCGAACTGCCCGCGCTGCTGCCCCAGTCCGACATCGTCGTGCTGGTCCTGCCGGACACCCCCGCGACGCGCGGCCTCATCGGCCCCGGCGAGCTCGCCGCCCTCCCCGACGACGCCCTGGTGGTCAACGTCGGCCGCGGCACGGCGATCGACACCGATGCGCTGCTCGCCGAGACGCGCAGCGGGCGCCTGCGCGCCGGCCTCGACGTCGTGGACCCGGAGCCCCTGCCCGCCGATCATCCACTGTGGACAGTTTCGGGTGTGGTCATCACCCCGCACATCGCGGGCGGGTCGGCGTCGTTCTACCCGCGCGCGAAGAAGCTCGCGGCGGAGCAGTTGCGGCGGTACGCGGAGGGCGAGGAGCTGCTCAACCTCGTCACGGCTTGAGCACGTACACGTGCCATTCGTCGTCGACGCGGTATCCGCACCGTTCGTAGACACCCAGCGCTCGGTGCGCGTTGTCGACGTCGACGTTGAGGGCCGACCGGTCGAATCCGGCCGCCTTCGCCGCCAGAAGCGTGTGCCCCAGCAGCCCGGACGCGACGCCGCGGCCGCGCAGGGCCGACCGGGTCCCCACCCAGGTCGCGTAGAGCTCGCGGATGCCCGTCGCCTCGGTTTCGGAGACGTAGTGGTGGCTCAGCACGAACGCCAGCACCTTGTCGCCGTCCAGGACGAGGAACGACAGGTCCGGACGGAAGTCCTTCGAGCCGGTGACCAGGTGGCGCCAGGCGTCCGGCTCGTAGGCCGTGCTGCCCCAGTGGTCGGCGAAGGTGTCGTTGCGGGCGTCGAGCGCGGCGAGGTCGTGCTCGAAGTCGAACGGCACCGCCGCGAAGCCGTCGGGCAGCGGGGGCTGCGGCGGCAGGTCGGCGAGGCCGACACGCATGGTGACCATCGTCCGGCTGTTCGTGTAGCCCGCGCGGGTGAGGACGCCGGCGATCCAGCGCTCGTTCTGGTGACTGCCGTAGTGCAGTTCGAGGGGCGCGCCCGGGAAGACGCGCTCGTGGACCTCGCGGCTCGTGCGCGCGAACCACTCGACCAGGTGAGCCCCGACGGCGTCGGTGCGGTACTCCGGCTGCACGATCGACTGGAGCCGGATCATGTGCACGGGGTCGGCGGCGTCGCGGCGGCGGACCAGGCCGTAGCCCACGAGCCGGTCGCCGGCCCAGGCGCCGACGGTGGCGCGGGCCAGGTCGACGTTGGGGCCGGCCAGCTCTTCGCGGAAGTCCTCCGCGCCGAAGTGCTCACCCGTCCGGTCGACTTCCTCGGCCGCCGCGTACAGCCGGGCGAGGGCGGGAGCATCGCCGAGGGTCAGCGGGCGCCAGGTCAGGTCCATGCCGGGAGGCTAGGCCGGGCGGCGGCGCCCCCGCACCCCGATTTACGCTCCTTGGCGTGCTGGTGCTCCTCCCCCCTTCCGAGACCAAGGCCGACGGCGGCCGCGGCGGCCCGCTCCACCTCGACGCCCTGTCGTTCCCCGAGCTGAACCCGACGCGCGCGAAGCTGGCCGACGCGCTGGCCGAGCTGGCCGCCGACGTCCCGGCGAGCATCGCGGCCCTGGGCCTCACCGAGCGGCAGGTGGGCGAGGTCGCGCGCAACGCGCAGCTGTGGACGTCCCCGACGATGCCGGCGCTGCGCCGCTACACCGGCGTGCTGTACGACGCGCTGGACGTGCGGAGCTTCACGAAAGCCGGGCTGGAGAAGGCGCACCGGCGGCTGGCGGTGACGTCGTCGCTGTTCGGCGTCGTGTCGGCCACCGACCCGATCCCGGCGTACCGCCTCTCGGGCGGCAACTCGCTGCCGGCGCTGGGCACCGTCCGCGGGCTGTGGAAACCGGTCCTCGAGCCGGTGCTGCAGGCGGTCGAGGGCCTGGTCGTCGACCTGCGCTCGGGCACGTACTCGGCGTTCGCCAAGCTGCGCCCGGACGCGGTGACCGTCCGGGTGGTGACGGAGAACGCCCGCGGCGAGCGCGTGACGGTGAGCCACTTCAACAAGGCGTACAAGGGCCGCTTGGCGCACGTGCTGGCGGCCACCCGCGCCGAACCGTCCACTGTGGACCAACTGGTGAAGGTGATCACCAAGGCCGGCTTGGTGGTCGAGCGCACCGGCGAGCACGCACTGGAACTGGTCACCGAGGGCTGAGACCCGCGAACCGGTCCGGGGCGAACGGGCTCAGGTCGAAGCCCGGATCCTCGCCCAGCGCCACCGCCGCCACGAGCTTTCCCGCGAACGGCGCGTTCGTCAGCCCGCCCGCGCCGAAGCCCGTCGACACCGCCAGGCCCGGCCGGATCAGGCCCAGCACCGGGAGGCCGTCGGGCGTTCCCGGGCGGAAGCCGACCCGGGTCTCCGCGAGGGTGGCGTCCGCCAGACCCGGCGCCACCGCCAGCGCGTTGTCCAGCACCTCCCGCTGCCCGGCCGCCGTGACGCGGTAGTCGAAGCCCGACTCCGCCTCGCGCGTCGCGCCCGCCACCACCCGGCTGCCGCCGAAGGCCAGGAGGTAGTGGCTGGTGCGGGGCAGGATCACCGGCCAGGCCGCCGTTTCCGTGCCCGGCAGGTCGAAGTGGCTGATCTGGCCGCGGTGCGGCGTCACCGGCAGGTCGATGCCCAGCGGGGCCAGCAGTTCGCGGCTCCACGCACCGGCCGCCACCACCACGCAGTCCGCTTCCAGCGGGCCGTCCGGGGTCGCCACCGTGCCGTCCGCGCGGAACGCGACCTCGCCCTCGACGAAGTTCGCGCCCCTCTCCTCGGCGGCCGCCAGCAAGGCGCGGCGCAGCAGGTGGCCGTCGACGCGGCCGGCGCCCGCGAAGTGCACCGCGCTCAGCTCGGGCGCCAGCGCCGGGAACAGTTCGCGGGCCTGCGCCGGGTCGAGCCGCCGGACCTCGCCGATCTCGGGTGCGTCCCCCGCTCGCGACCTCAGGCGCTCGTGGGCTTCGGCCAGTTCCGCGTCGTCGGCCGAGACCACCATGCCGCCGACCACCTCGAACGACGAACCTTCGAGCTCCGCCGTGAACTCCCGGTAGTACCGGGCCGCGGCCGCCGCGAGCGGGTACAGGGCGTCGTCCGAGCGCGATGTCCAGGGGCTGACGATGCCGGCGCCGGCTTCGGTCGCCGTTCCCGGGCGGGCCGCGTCCGCGACGATCACTTCCGCGCCGCGGCCCGCCAGGTGCCAGGCCGTCGCCGCGCCGCCGATTCCGCTGCCGATCACGAGCACTCGCATGCGTCCCACCCTGCCCGATCTTGCCGCGCCCGGGCCAACGGGATAACCCACGCCGACCCCCGGCCGGTCGTATGCTGCGCGCCATGCCGAGCCGTGCCGAGCGGTATTTCGCCCATCTCGACACCCTGACGGGGTCCGCCGCACCCCGGCTGCAGCCCATTCCGTCGACTCAGCCCGGGCTCGACGACGTCATCTCGTTCGTCTACGCCGACGAGCCCGAACCGCGCTACCTCACGGGCGCGACCTACGGCCTTTCCCTGGCCGACCACCCGGACTGGCACGGCGTCCGGCCGGAGCTGTGGATCAGCGTCCGGTCCGACGACCCGGTCTGGGCGCTGGCCATCGGCTACCTGGCCGAGCAGCTGCGCGGGACGTGCCCGTTCGTCTACGGCGACACCATCGACTTCGGCCAGCCGATCGCCCCGGAGTCGTCGATGACGGCGTTCGCGGTGTCGGCGCCCGCGGGCCTCGACGCGCACCAGTACACGCTGATCGACATCGGTGGCCCGCCGATCAGCATCGCGGGCTGCTACCCGGTGCACGACACCGAGCGCAAGTACATCCGCGAGCACGGCATCGACGCGTTCTGGCAGCTGGACTGGGACCTCTACGACGTCCGCCGCGCGCCGGTGGTCTAGCGGCGCTGCACCAGCTCCCGGACCGCGGCGACGAACGCCTCGGTGTCCAGCTCGTCGTCCCACGAAGCCTGCAGCAGCAGTCCCTGGTAAATGGCCACGAGCACGCGGATCACGGCGTCCGGCGCGACCTCTCCGAACGCCTCCCGCTGGTCGTCGACGCCCTGGCGGGCGAGGGCACGGATCCGGGGTTCGCGGACGGTTTCCGCCCACGCCTGCATGCCGAGGTTGCGCTGCTGGGCCGCGTCGGGCCCCGCGATCTCCCGCAACAGGCCGAGGTAGGCGGCGAAGGGGTCGTCGGTGCTGCCCAGGCCGGCCGCCCGGGACGTGTGCCATTCGCCGACGATCGCGAGGATCATGTCCTCCTTGCCGGTGAAGTACCGGTAGATCAGCCCGGCGGAAAGGCCGGATTCCTTGACGATGTCCTGCATCGACGTGCGGTGGAACCCGGTGCGGGCGAAACAGCCGGCCGCGGCGTCGAGAATCTGACGGCGGCGGTGCGCCAGGTGTTCCTCGCTGACCTTGGGCATCTACCGGACCACCGCCCACGCGATCCGGTAGAACCCGGCGGCGGGCTCGTCCCGGTGGTAGCGGGTGGCCGCGTCCTTCGCCGACAGGTCCCCTTTCAGGTCCAGACCTCGTTCGGCCAGGTAGCCGGGGACGTCGGCGGGCCGGAAGCCGAACGTCCACGGCTCACCGACCTCCGCCACCTTCCGCTGCCAGGGGACGTCCGCGCCGAGCACGGCCCGGTCGACGTAGGTGAAGATGATCGTGCTGCCCGGCGCGACGATGGTGGCGAGATCGCGCAGCGTCGTGTCGACGGCCTGCTCGGTGAGGTAGTTGGTGACACCTTCCCAGACGACGGCCGTGCGCTTCGGCGGGAAGCCGTCGAGGGCCGAGGCGAGGCTGTCGGAGCCGAGGTCGACGGGGACGTAGTGCACGTGCGGCCGGTCGGCGACCCGCTGCCGCTTGGCGCGCTGGGTCAGGGGGTGGTCGACCTCGTAGGTGGGCAGCCTGCCGGGGATGCGGTGGGCGCGGCTGTCGTAGCCGGCCCCGAGCAGGAGCACCTGTTCGGGCGCGGCCTCGGTGAGCAGGTCGTCGATCAGCCGGGTGCGCGCGACAGCCGACGTGCGCGGGCCCCCCGGGTAGCGATGGTCGATGACCCGCGCGATGCCGTGGCCGAACGGCCGGACGGCCGCGGCCCGCACGAGCCAGCGGTAGCGGGCCGGCAGGAACCGGATGGCGAGGTCGTCGGCGAAGAGCCGGTCGCGGCGCCGGGTCTCCAGGGCGCGGAACAGGGCGACGTGCTCGGCGGTTCGGCTGGCGGAACGCATGCGGTCAGCATAGCGAATGAACGTTCATTTTTCATCGGGTATGAGTCTTGCCCAAGTCGGAGAGGCCGCTCAGGCCCGGTAGGCGGCCGCCGCGATCCGGGCGAACGAGCGGATCAGCGGGTTCGCGTCACCGTCCTGCCACGCGACCACCACCGGGCTCGGGGCCAGGCCGGTCAACGGCACCACGGACAGCTCCCCCGGGGGCCGGTGTCCGAGCGGCATCAGCCCGACCGTGCCGTTCCACAGCACGGCCTGCAGGCACTCCTGGACCGCCCGCACGACCGGCCCTTCGCGGGGTTCGCCGCCGTGCCAGTACGCCTGCCAGAGCGGGTCGGTGCCGTCGGGGAACCGGAACCAGCGCCGTCCGGCCAGGTCGGCGAGCGCGAGCTGGTCGCGTCCGGCCAGCGGGTCGTCGGCGCGCAGCACCGCGCCCACCGGGTCGGCCCGCAGTGCGTGCACCGCCAGACCGGATTCGTCGAACGGCCCGCGGGTCAGCGCGACGTCGACCAGCCCGGCCCGCAGGCCGCACGTCGGATCGGTGAGGTCGGCGTCGCGGACGCGGACCTCGACGTCCGGGTGCCGGGCCCGGTAGGCGTCGGCGAGCCGGGTCGCGGCGGGGTCGGCACCGTCGCCGAGGATGCCGACGGTCAGGGTCGGCACGCCGGCCGCCGTCGCGACGCGCACGCGAGCCTGGTCGGCCTGGTCGAGCAGCGCCCGCGCTTCGGCCAGCAGCGCCGTTCCCGCCGGGGTGAGCGTGACGCCCGCGGCGGACCGCAGCAGCAGAACGGCCCCGACGTCGGTTTCCAGCTGCTTGATCGCCCGGCTCAGCGGCGGCTGGCTCATGTGCAGCCGCGCCGCGGCCCGGCCGAAGTGGAGTTCCTCGGCGACCGCGACGAAGTACCGCAGCGTGCGCAGCTCCATGACCGGCGACGATATTCGCCCGGTATCGGCGCCACCCAACCGGTCTTGGACGGCGGCGAACGAACGGCGGTGGAATCGGGGCATGACCGAACTGACCGATCCCGCGGTGCGCGTCTCCGGCGCCCGGGAGATCGCCCCCGACCTGCTGGTGATCCCGAACGACCACGTCGACCTGGTGCCCAACATCGGCGTCGTCGGCGGCACGGAGGCCGTCCTGGTCGTCGACACCGGCATCGGCACCGCCAACGCCGAGCAGGTGCTCGCCTTCGCACGGGAGGTGGCCAAGGGTCGTCGCCTTCATTTGACGACGACCCACTTCCACCCCGAGCACGCGTTCGGCGCGCAGGTGTTCGCCGGTGAAGCCACTTACCTGGTCAACCGCGGCCAGGCCGAGGACCTCGCCACCCGGGGCCCGGGCTACCTCGAGATGTTCCGCGGCCTGGGCGACACGATCGCCCGCCGCCTCGACGGCGTCGAACTGCCCACGCCCGACCTGGTCTACGACGAGCACACGCTCGACCTCGGCGGCCGGACCGTCCGGCTGCGGCCCACCGGCCGCGGTCACACCGCCGGCGACCAGGTCGTCGAGGTCCCCGACGCCGGCGTGCTGTTCACCGGCGACCTGGCCGAGACCGGGCAGTTCGCGATCTTCCCCTGGTTCCCGCCGCACGACACGGACGTCTCGGGGGTGGGCTGGCTCGCGGTGCTGGACCGGCTGATCGCGGCCGGACCGCGCGTGGTCGTGCCGGGCCACGGCGACCTCGGCGGGCTGCCCGTGCTCACCGACGTCCGCGACTACCTGCGCGAACTCCGCGACGAGACCTGGCGCCGCCGGGACTCGGCGATGGGCGTGGACGAGATCACCGCCGAAGTCCGTGCGCTGCTCGTCGAGCGCCACCCCGAGTGGGCCGGCCGAGAGTGGATCGAGCCGGGTATCGGGTGCCTCTGCGCGGAACACGGCCTCACGGCGTGACGAGCCACTCGACGATCGCGCGCGAGATGGCGCCGCCGGCCCGCTCGTCGTAGCCCTCGAAGCACGGCATCGAGTTGGCCTCCAGGAAGAACCACTCCCCGGTGGCGCGCTCGATCTTGAAGTCGACGCCCAGCAGAGGGACGCGGCAGTGCGCGGTCAGCCGCGCGCAGCCTTCGGCGATCTCCGAAGGCGGCACCAGCGGGCGGTAGTCGTTGACGCCCCGGACGGTCCGGTAGTCGAGCACCGGCGAGTCGATCAGCTCGCCGAACGAGCGGTCGCCCACGACGTGGATCCGCACGTCCGGCCCGACGATCCGCTCCTGGAACAGCACCGGCAGGTGGACCAGCCGCGGCAGCCGGGACTCGTGGTGCGGCTCGAAGACCGTCGCCCACGTCTTCGTGGCGCTGGTGCCCTTGAAGATCGCCCCGGCCCGGCAGCCGCGGACGAAGTCCAGCGCCTCCTGCGGGTCCGAGGTGAGGCAGGTTTCCGGGACCTGCCAACCACCGACTTCGCCGAGGGTCACCGCATGCAGCAGCTTGGTGAACCCGGACGCCTCGCGCAGCGGCGGGTTCATCACCTTGCCGGGCACGAACTCGAGGATGTGCGCCAGTGCCTCGGTCTGGCCCGCCGAGGCCGCGGCCAGTTCGGGCGTGGGCGCGGCGGAGGCGACCTCCACGAGCCGGCACCAGACGGCCGGGAAGTCCCCGGCGCGATGGGTTTCGCCGTCCAGAGACAGCACGGTGTCGGCCGGGCTGTCCAGGGGGATCCGGATGCGTCCGCGCATCGCCAGCGAGGGCAGGTCGACCGGCCGGAACGCGACGCCGGCCCCGCGCAGCGCCCGCAGCCCGGCCGTGAAGGTCGGGTCGGCCGCGACACCGAGGCAGAGGATCACGGGACGAGCCCGGCCAGCAGCGCCGCGTAGACCTGGTTCTCGAAATCCGGGAACAGGTCGTGCCCCGGCCAGCACGAGACGTCGGCCAGCCGCGGGATTCCGGCCTCCAGCTCCACCCGGAAGTCGGCGAACATCGTCCCCCGGCTTCGGATCCAGGCGACGATCGGGGCCACGCGCTCCGCCGTCACGGCATCGAGCCGTCGTCCGGTGCCGCCCGCCTCGAAGACCTCGGCCCCGGCGACGAGGAACCGGCGAGTCCGGCCCGGGGCGCCGATCCGGACGACGTCGAACCGGCTGCGCGGGGCGTCCGGGTCCACCACCGTCCACTCGGGAATCCGGCACACCTCCCGTCCCGGCGCCGAAGCGTCGTTGAGGACCACCGCGCGCGGCGGCGCGGCCACCCCGGCCGCGGCGAACTCCAGCGGGTCCAGGCGCGCCGAGAACCCGTGCTCCGACGGCCGGTTGACGACGGCCCCGGCCACAGCGCGACCGCCGACCAGAACGCCGCGTACGTCTCGGCCGCGGCGAAGGCGCGATCCGGGTCCGGCTCGTCGCCCCAGCCGCCGGTGCCGCGGTTGAGGATCCCGCGCACCTCGGCGCCGTCGAACGTCAACCGCACGCGACAGACCCGCTCACGGGTCGCCCGCGCCGAGACGCCGACCCGGCCGAACCCGTGCGCGACGACCGCCGGGAAGCCTTGCCGAGTCGCGAAATCGGCGAACCGGGCCGCCGTCTCGTCCACGTCCGGGGCGATGACCAGGAGCGTCATCGGGCGCTGGTTTCCCAGACCTCGAGGGCCGCCGCGACCTGCCAGGCTGTCCTCGCCAGTTCGTCGACCACCGCCGGCCGCGCTTCGGCCGGGATGAACGGGTCGCCGGTCGATGCCGTTTCGCCGTCTTCGTCAGCGGAACCGGCCGGCATACCGCTCAGCCGATTCGCTGGTCTCGGTATTCTCGCTGGTTTCCGTCATCTCGGAACGTTCGCTGCTCTCGCTTCCTTCGGTGCCTTCCTTCCCTTCGGAGCGCTCGGTGTTTTCGGAACTCTCGGTGCCTTCGGACCCGATCCGTGACACTTCGGGAATTCCGGCCCCGGAAGTCAGACCGAGGTAGCTCGCCGCGCGCCTTCTGATCTCGAACGGGAAATCCGTGAATGCCGCTTCGTCGCCCATCGTGACCCCTCCCGCGCCCCACCGTCGCTGGCCTTTTCATGGGAGCACCGTCGGGTTCCGGGTGTCAACGCCGCCCCACGCGATGCACCTGCATGGGGCAGCGCCGATTCCCGGAAACCGTGTCTTTTTCACCGGGTGCGGACCGCGGGCAATTCCGGATCACCGATTACGCTCGGACGCCGAGCACCGCCATGGCCGCGTTGTGGCCGGGGATGCCGCTGACACCACCTCCTCTCGCGGCACCCGCACCACACAACAGGATGCGTTCATGGGCGGTCTCGACGCCCCAGCGGCCGGCTTGGGCCGGATCTTCCGCGTACGGCCACGACAGGTCCCGGTGGAAGATGTGCCCCGCCGGAAGACCCAGCTCGGCTTCCAGGTCCAGCGGGGTCTTCGCTTCCACACAGGGCCTGCCGTCCGGCGCAGTCAGCAGGCACTCCTCGATCGGCTCGGCCAGCACGCTGTTCAGCGAAGCGAGCGTCGCGCGCAACGCCGCTTCGCGTGCCTCTTCGTTGCGCCCCTCGAAGAGGCGTGCCGGCATGTGCAGGCCGAACAGGGTGAGGGTGTGCGTGCCGGCCGAGCGTTCGGCCGGGCCGAGGATCGACGGATCCGTCAACGAATGGCAATAGATTTCGCAGGGTGGCAACGAGGGGATCCCGCCCGCCGCCGCCTCGCGGTACGCCGCCTCCAGCTGGCTGAAGGTCTCGTTGACGTGGAAGGTGCCCCCGAACGCTTCGGCCGGATCGACGTCCGGGTCACGCAGCCTCGGCAGCCGCGTCAGCACCATGTTCACCTTCAGCTGTGCGCCTTCCGGGTGTTCCGCCGGTTCCTCGCCCAGCAGCCCGGCGAGCGTCGCCGGCGCGACGTTCGCCAGGACGTGCCCGCCCCGGACGACGAATTCGGTGTCGTCACGCCGGTAACGCACCTCGCCGTCCGGGTCGATCGCGAGCACTTCCGCGCCGGTCGTCAGGCGCGCGCCCGCCGCGGCGGCGACCGCCGCGAGCGAACGGGTGACCGCGCCCATGCCGCCGACCGGGACGTCCCAGTCGCCGGTGCCGTTGCCGATCACGTGGTAGAGCAGGCACCGGTTCTGCCGCAGGTCCTCGCCGTCCGCCGGGGCGAACGTGCCGATCAGCGCGTCGGTGAGCACCACGCCGCGCACCGTGTCGTGGCCGAACCACGACGTGAGCGCTTCGCCGATCGGCCGTTCGAACAGCAGGGACCACGCCTCGGCATCGCCGACGCGCTCGCGGAAGTCCACTTCGGACAGCAGTGGCTCGGTGAGCGTGCCGAACGCGCGCCCGGCGACACGCTCGGTCAGCTCGTAGAACCGCTGCCAGGCCGAGAAGTCCGAAGTGGACCCGGTGACCGCCCGGAACGACGACGCCGTCCGGACGGCGTCGTCGTTGTCGACAAGGAGACCGGAGCCGCCCGACGGGGTGTAGGACGACATCCGGCGCCGTCGCAGCTCCACGTCGAGGCCGAGGTCGGCCACGATCTTCTTCGGCAGCAGGCTGACCAGGTACGAGTAACGCGAAAGCCGGACGTCCACGCCCTCGAACGCCCGGAACGAGACGGCGGCGCCACCGGTCTCTCCCCGCCGTTCGAGCACGAGCACCGACCGGCCCGCCCGCGCCAGGTACGCGGCCGCCACCAAGCCGTTGTGCCCACCGCCGACGATCACCACGTCGTAGCTGTTCATCTGCCGCCCTTCCTGGTTCGGCCTGCCCGTTCATCGTGACCACCGCGCCCGGCCGAATTCAAGGAAACGTCACGAATGGACCGTTCGCGCTATTCGGTTGCGCGGCGGCGGATCGGTCCGGCATCCTGTGCGCACCCGGCAGGGAGCCGGTGCGGTGAGAACGGGAGGTGCCTGACGTGAGGACTGTCCGGGCCTTTTCGCGCCCTCACCCACCCGCCCCCCGAGGCTGACCGCGCGCCCGGTGGGGCATCCCTGATCAAGGAGAAACCCATCAGTGCGCCAGCACGACTACGAAGACTTCGACCGGTTCGACGACCAGCCGACCCGCCGCCAAGCGCGTTCGCGGCGCCGCGGGCGGTTCGAAGAACCCGAACCCACGCGCAGCGGGCGGCTGACCGAAGCCGAACGCGTCCGGCTCACGAAGCTGCGCGACGACGCCTACACCGAAAACCAGCTGCCCGACGGCGCCGACCGCTGGTCCACCTGGGACGACGCCGAGCACGGCCCGCTCCCCCGGCCGGACTGGGTCGTCACCGAGCTCGCCGCGGTCGACACCGACCTCGGCGTCCTGAAGACCGGCAAGGAGGCCGACGTCCACCTGTTGCGGCGCGGGCTTCCCGGCACGCCGGGCACGCTCCTCGCCGCGAAGCGCTACCGCAGCGACGAGCACAAGCTGTTCCACCGCGACGCGGGCTACCTCGAAGGGCGGCGGATGCGCCGGTCCCGCGAGATGCGCGCGATGGCCCAGCGCACCGCGTTCGGCCGCAACCTCATCGCCGAGCAGTGGGCGGTCGCGGAGTTCGCCGCGCTGAGTCGCCTGTGGACGCTCGGCGCACCGGTGCCCTACCCGGTGCAGCGGGAGGGGACGGAGCTGCTGCTCGAGTTCCTCGGCGAGGACGACGGCACCGCCGCGCCCCGGCTGGCCCAGGTCCGCCCGGACCCGGACGAGCTGGCGGACCTGTGGTTCCAGGCCACCGCGGCGCTCGAACTGCTCGCGTCCGAGGGGCTCGCGCACGGCGACCTCTCGGCGTACAACCTGCTGGTGCACCGGGGCAGGCTGATGGTGATCGACCTGCCCCAGGTCGTCGACGTCGTCGCCAACCCCGGCGGCGTCGAGTTCCTGGCGCGGGACGTGCGCAACCTGGCCGGCTGGTTCCACGGCCGGGGCCTCGGCGAGCACGTCACGAACACCGGAGAACTGCTGGCCGAGCTCGTTTCCGCGGCCGGTTTGGAGTGATTTCGTGGCGGCGTCGCGGCTGTGTTGCGGAACACGGCTGCGACGCCGCCCACAACCGGTGACCTCGATGAGTAGTCCGAGCCCCGGTTCGGGTACAGTGAACACAGACCGCAACCGGCGGCGTGGATGAGTTGGTGTCCGTCGCCTCCAGAGCCACCGAATGGCTCGCGGTGATCCGTAACCCAAGCGGCGCGCAGTGTCGGCAAGCGATGACACGGTGTGCCGGGTCCGTCCCTGTGAACGCCCATCGCACACCATCTTGCCCTGCCTGCGCGCGGGCTGCCCGGGCCTCCCTTGCGACGAACCACGTCCGAGAGGCATTTGTGACCGTCACGTTCAACTCCGGCCCTTCCTCGACATCCGCTCACGCGGGTCGTCCCGACCGCCAGCCGCGCACCCGCCCGGCGGGCGGCGACATGCTGCGCGACGACGCGGTCGAGCTCGTGGCCACCAAGACCTTCGCCCAGCTGGGCCTGCCGGAGCCGCTGCTCCGGGCACTGGCCGAGGCGGGCATCCACCAGCCCTTCCCGATCCAGTCCGCGACCATCCCGGACGCGCTGGCCGGCCGCGACGTGCTGGGCCGCGCCCAGACCGGCTCCGGCAAGACCCTCGCCTTCGGCCTGGCCATGCTGGCCCGGCTCGACGGCGGCAAGGCCCGCCCGAAGCGCCCCCGCGCGCTGATCCTGGTCCCGACCCGCGAGCTGGCCATGCAGGTCGCCGACTCGCTGACCCCGCTGGCCAAGTCGCTCGGCCTGTGGTGCCGCACGGCCGTCGGCGGCATGGCCTTCGCCCGCCAGGCGGACGCGCTGTCCCGCGGCGTCGACCTGCTGATCGCCACGCCAGGCCGGCTGTCGGACCACGTCCGCCAGGGCACCGCGCACCTGGGCGACTGCAACTTCATCGCCCTCGACGAGGCCGACCAGATGGCGGACATGGGCTTCATGCCGCAGGTCCGCGAGATCATGGACCTCACCCCGCCGGGCGGGCAGCGGCTGCTGTTCTCCGCGACCCTCGACGGTGACGTCAACCGCCTGGTCAAGCAGTACCTGACCGACCCGGTGACCCACTCGGTCGCGCCGTCGACCGCCAGCGTGACGACCATGGACCACCACGTGCTCCAGGTCTCGCACCAGGACAAGCAGGACGTCATCACGCAGATCGGCGCCCGCGAGGGCCGCACGATCATGTTCGTGCGCACCAAGCACCACGTCGACCGCCTCGCCGAGCGCCTGCGCGAGCAGGGCGTGAACGCGGCGGCCCTGCACGGCGGGAAGACGCAGGGGCAGCGCAACCGCGTCCTCGCGGACTTCAAGGAGGGCTACACCCCCGTCCTGGTCGCCACGGACGTCGCCGCCCGCGGCATCCACGTCGACGACATCTCGCTGGTGCTGCACGTCGACCCGGCGGCCGACCACAAGGACTACCTGCACCGCGCCGGCCGCACGGCCCGCGCCGGGGCGTCCGGCGTGGTCGTCACGGTGGCGACGCACGACCAGCGCCGGATGGTCCGCCGGCTGACCGACCGCGCCGGCGTGCGCGCGGAGTCGACGACGGTCCGCCCGGGCGACGCCGAGCTGTCCCGCATCACCGGCGCCCGCGAGCCCAGTGGCGAGCCGGTCGTCGAGCGGCGCCGCGAGAGCCCGCGTCGCGGCGGCGGCGGCTTCCGTGGAGACCGCGGCTTCGGCGGCGGCCGGGGCGGCGAGCGCGGCGGTTCCTACCGCGGCGAGCGCAGCCACACCGACCGTGACCGCGGTGGCGAGCGCGGCGGCGACCGTGGTGGTTACCGCGGCGGCGAGCGCGAAGGCCGTCCCGGTGGCTTCGGCGGCCGCGGCCGTCAGCCCCGCTCGGGCAACGGCGGTGGCTACGGCCGCCCGAGCCGTGGCCCGCGTCGCGGCTACGACAGCTGATCGTCCTCTTTCGGAAGCCCCGGACCACGCGGTCCGGGGCTTCCGGCGTTTCCGGGCCCGCTTGGCCGGCCGCCGGGACCCGGATGGGAGACTGCGGGACGTGACTACGCCGCCGACGCCCCCGCCCGACGAGGTTTTCGACTGGCTCGACGCCGAGGCGGAGAAGCGGGCGAACGCGGGACTCGTGCGGCAGCTGCGGCCGCGTCCCGCGCAGGCCGACGAGCTCGACCTGGCCGGCAACGACTACCTCGGACTGGCCCGCGACAAGCGGGTCGCCGGCGCGGCCGCGGCCGCCGCGCTGCGCTGGGGAGCCGGGTCGACCGGGTCCCGGCTGGTCACCGGATCGACCGAGCTGCACACCGAGCTGGAGCTGGAGCTCGCCCGGTTCTGCGGCGCGCAGGCGGCGCTCGTGTTCTCCTCCGGCTTCGCCGCGAACCTCGGTGCGGTGACGGCGCTGTCCGGGTCCGAGTCGGCGATCGTCACCGACAAGTACATCCACGCGTCGCTGATCGAGGGCTGCCGGCTGTCGCGGGCCGACGTCGCCGCGGTCGCGCACTCGACGCCGTCGGCGATCAAGCACGCGCTGGCGACCCGGCGCAAGCCGCGGGCGCTGGTGGTGACGGACTCGGTGTTCTCGGTCGACGGCGACCTCGCCCCGCTCGACGAGCTGGCGGGCATCTGCCGTTCGCACGGCGCGGCGCTCCTGGTGGACGACGCGCACGGCTTCGGTGTCCTGGGCGAAGGCGGTCGCGGGGCGATCCACGCGGCCGGGCTTTCGGGCGCGCCCGACGTCGTCACGACGTTGACGCTGTCGAAGTCCCTCGGCGCTCAGGGCGGGGCCGTGGTGGGGCCGCGTCGGGTGATCAAGCACCTCGTGGACACCGCCCGCAGCTTCATCTTCGACACCGCGTTGGCGCCTGCGAGCGCCGCGGCCGCGTTGGCGGCGTTGCACGCGTTGAAGGAAGAGCCGGGGCTGGCGGGGAAGGTGCTCGAGAACGCGGGCAACCTGGCGATGTCGTTGAAGGCGAACGGGTTGAAGGCGAGCGTGCCGGACGCCGCCGTGATCTCGGTTCAGGCGCCGTCCGCGGAGACGGCGGTGGCGTGGGCCGCGGCGTGTGCGGAGCAGGGCATCCGCGTCGGGTGCTTCCGGCCGCCGTCGGTGCCGGACGGGATCTCGCGGCTGCGGCTGACCGCGCGGGCCGACCTCACGGAGTCCGATGTGGACCGTGCGGTGAAGGTGATCACCGCGACGGCCCCGCGGGGCGCGCTCGCCTGAGCCGTGCGGAAAAGGCCGACACGCGTGATTCCAGGGTCGACACGCGTGATTGCCGGGTCGACACGACACGGCCCAGCGGTCCATACCGTGTCGTCGCTCCAATCACGCGAGTTGACTCTTCAATCACGCGAGTTGACCCGCTGATCACGGGCGGCGGCGCATCTTGATGTGGGGGATTCCGTCGTCGTCGGTGTACTCCTCGCCTTCCGGGATGAAGCCGTAGCGGGCGTAGAAGCCTTGGACGTAGGTCTGGGCGTCCAGGACGTACTCGCCCGGGACGGTGAGGGCCGCGTCCATCAGGCGGGCCGCCAGGCCGGCGCCGCGGGCGTGCGCCGCCGTCGCCACGCGGCCGATGCGGCGGATGCCGCCCGGGTCGAGCAGGACCCGCAGGTACGCCAGGACCGAGCCGGCGTCCTCGAACCACAGGTGCCGGGTGTCCGGGAGCAGGTCGCGGCCGTCGAGCTCCGGGTACGCGGCCTTCTGCTCCACGACGAACACGTCGACGCGCAGGCGGAGGATGTCGTGCAGCTGGGCGGCGGTCAGCTCGGGACCGGTCGTGTCGTGCAGGGTCGGCATACCCCTGCTTAGCACGCTCAGCCGAGGAGGCGGGGCCTGGCCTGGGCTTCGATGTCGTTGGCGTACGTCGAGACGCGCGTGTAGACACCCGGCCTGTTCGCCTTCGCGCAGCCGTCGCCGAAGGAGACGATGCCGATCAGCGTGTCCCCGACCACGAGCGGGCCGCCGGAGTCGCCCTGGCAGGCGTCGACGCCGCCCTCGGGGTAGCCCGCGCACACCATGGTCCGCTGGTCGTAGACGTCGTAGTCGGCGCGGCATTCGCTGTCCGAGGTCACCGGGACGTCGGCGCTGCGCAGGTAGTCGGAGCGGGCGCCGCCGTCGGCGACGCGGCCCCAGCCGAGCACGGTCGCCTGGGTGCCCTTGACGTACACCCCCGCGTCGCCGCTGTCGGGCAGCTTCGCGGGCCGGTAGTCGAGCTGGCCGCGGACGGTCAGCACCGCGGCGTCCGCTCCCCGCGTCGGATCGCTGTAGCCCTGGGCGACCCAGACCTTGGAGACACCGAGGACCTGGCCTTCACTCGTGCGCTTGTCCTCGCGGCCGGCGACCACGCGGATGTCCTGCTTGGCCACGGCTTTCGCGCAGTGCGCCGCCGTCACCACCGACGTCGAGCTCACGATCACCGCGCCGCAGAACTGGTTGCCGCCCGCGTCGGTCAGATACACCGCATACGGGTGGTCGGACAGGGAAGCCCGGTTGCCGCCGACGATCCGCGGCTGGTTGGCCGAAGCCGGATCGGCCAACGCCGTGCCGACCACGACCGGGACGGCGACCGCGGCCACCGCGAGGAGCGCGCCGCTCGCGAACAGCAGGGATCGGCGGGACTTCACGGACATGGGTCTTCCCCTTTTCGACGCAGCACGGAGCTAAGCACTCAGCACCCGGACGACTCCGGTGCGTGAACGACGTGCGCTCAATACCCTAAGCCGAGGGGGCCCAAAACGGTGTCACTGGAACGGGTGGTCTCCGCTCTCGGACGCTTCTGCCAAGCTGACCGGATGTGGCGGACGGCGGCGGCGTGGGCGGCACTGGCCCTAGTCCTGGGCGCGTGCTCGCCGGAAGCACCACCGGCTGCACCGGGGCCGTCGACCAGCCCGGCCAGCGCGAGCAGCCCGGCCGGCGCGACGAGCACACCGAGCGCGGCGACGACCGCGGCCGCGCCGCCGACGACGTCGAGTGCGCTCGCCGCCGCCTGGCCGGTGGGTGCCCGGCCGCTCCCCCGCCGTCCCGACGGCTTCGGCGAGGTCGAGCCGACGCCACCCGAACTGGTGAACCGGGCACTTCCGACAAAAGACCTCCTGCCGCCGCCCGCCGGGAACGCCTACGAGTCGACGATCAGCGTCGTGCCCGCCGACGTCCTCGCGCGCAGCACGTGGCAGCCCGCCTGCCCCGTCAAAGCGACCGACCTCCGCTACCTGACGATGTCCTTCTGGGGCTTCGACGGCCGCGCGCACACCGGCGAGATGCTGGTCGGCGCACGCGGCGCGGAGGGCATCACGAAGGTCTTCGGGCAGCTCTTCGCCGCGCACTTCCCCCTCGAGGAGATGCGCGTGACGAGCCCGGCCGAGCTCACCGCGCCGCCGACCGGGGACGGCAACTCGACCAGCGCGTTCGTCTGCCGCCCGGCCCGCGGGCAGACGAACTGGTCGGCGCACGCCTACGGGCTCGCGGTGGACGTCAACCCGTTCTGCAACCCCTACACCCAGGGCGACCTGGTGCTGCCCGAGCTGGCCTCGGCGTACGTCGACCGCGCGCGCAAGCGGCCCGGCATGGTGCTGGCCGGCGACGCGACCGTGCGCGCGTTCGCGGCGATCGGGTGGAGCTGGGGCGGGAACTGGAGCAGCCCGAAGGACCGGATGCACTTCACCGCGACCGGGCACTGACCACGTAAGACGACGTTAAGCACAACCGGGAACACCCACTCCGCGGAGACGGTTGGCTAGGGTGAATCGACCGGACCGGACCCCGCGGAGGATGCAGTGCCCCACTACGACCTGGTGATCATCGGGACGGGATCGGGGAACTCGATCCTCGGCCCGGATTTCGCCGGCAAGAAGACGGCGATCGTCGAAAAGGGCACCTTCGGCGGCACCTGCCTGAACGTGGGCTGCATCCCGACGAAGATGTTCGTGTACGCCGCCGACGTCGCGTACACGCCTTCGCACAGCGCCAAGTACGGCGTCGACGAAGAGCTGAAGAGCGTGCGCTGGCGCGACATCCGCGACCGGATCTTCGGCCGGATCGACCCGATCGCCGAAGGCGGCGCGGAGTACCGGCGCAACCACGAGGACAACGCGAACGTCGACGTCTACGAGGGCACCGGTCGCTTCACCGGGCACAAGGAGCTGCGCGTCAGCTTCGCCGACGGGCGTCCCGACGAGGTGCTGACCGCCGACCGGTTCGTGCTCGCCGCGGGTGGCCGTCCGGTCATCCCGGACATCCCGGGCCTGGACGACGTGGACTACCACACCTCCGACACCGTGATGCGGCTCGACGAGCTGCCCGAGCGGATCGTCATCCTCGGCGGCGGGTACATCGCGGCCGAGTTCGCGCACGTTTTCGCCTCCTTCGGCGTGCAGGTGACGCTGGTCAACCGGTCCGGGCGGCTGCTGCGCTCGGAGGACGAGGACGTCAGCGCGCGCTTCACCGAGCTGGCCGCCGAGCGGTTCGACGTCCGCCTCGAGCGCAAGACCGTGCGGGCGCGCAAGACCGACCGCGGCATCGCGCTGGACCTCGAGGGGCCGCAGGGCGCCGAGACGGTCGAGGGCGACGTCCTGCTGATCGCCACCGGCCGCAAGCCGAACTCCGACCTCCTCGACGTCGCCGCGACCGGGGTGACCACGAAGGACAGCGGGCACGTCGTGGTGGACGACCACCAGGAGACCGCGGTCGAGGGCATCTACGCCCTCGGCGACCTGTCCTCGCCGCACGAGCTCAAGCACGTCGCCAACCACGAAGCCCGCGTGGTGCAGCACAACCTCCTGCACCCGGACGAGCGGATCACCGCCGACCACCGGTTCGTGCCGCACGCGGTCTTCACGCACCCGCAGGTGGCCTCGGTCGGGCTGACCGAGCAGAAGGCCCGCGAGCTGGGCGTGTCCTACGTCGTCGCGAAGCAGGACTACGCCGGGATCGCGTACGGCTGGGCGATGGAGGACACCACGGGCTTCGCGAAGCTCCTGGCCGATCCGGCGACCGGGCAGCTGCTCGGCGCGCACATCATCGGCCCGCAGGCGTCGTCGGTGATCCAGCCGCTCATCCAGGCGATGAGCTTCGGTCTCGACGCGCGGAGCATGGCGCGCGGCCAGTACTGGATCCACCCGGCGATGCCGGAGCTGATCGAGAACGCGCTGCTGAACCTGCCCCTGGACTGACGCGGGTTCAGACGAAGCGGTGGCGGCCGGCGAGGGCGCCGAACGCCAGCTGGACCACGAGCAGGCCGAGCAGCATCGCCAGCGGCACGGTCCAGCCGCCCGCGAGGTCGTGCAGCAGGCCGAACAGGAACGGCCCGAGCGCGGCGAACAGGTAGCCGAAGCCCTGCGCCATCCCGGACAGCCGGGCGGTGTCGGCGCCGGTCCGCGCGCGCAACGCGATCACGGTCAAGGCCAGCGAGAACGTGCTCATGCCGAGCCCGACGAGGATGCTCCAGAGCAGCGGCGACCACGACGGCGCGAGCATCAGCCCGGCGGTCCCGGCGACGCCGAAGACGCCGAGCCCGACGATCCACGGGCTCTGCCCGCGCCGCCGGGCCGCCATCGGCGCGACGACGAGGCTGATCGGCACGGCGATCAGCGAAACCAGGCCGAACAGCAGCCCGGCGTCGTCGCGCGGAACGCCCGCATCCATCAGCACCTGCGGGAACCAGCCCATCGCCGCGTAGGCGTAGAACGCCTGCAGCCCGAAGAACGCGGTGACGATCCAGGCCAGCCGGTTGCGCAGCAGCGACCGGCCGCCCTCGGCGCCTTCGGCGGGCCGCGGTGCCCGGCCGGTGCCGCGGGCTGCGAGGATCCAGGCCAGCAGCGCGACGACGGCGAGCACCGCCCAGCCGCCCAGCGCCGGGCGCCAGCCACCGAGGGCGTCGCCGAGCCGCGGGGTCACCGCCGACCCGAGCGCGCCGCCGCCCTGCAGCGCGGCGGTGTAGACGCCGGTCAGCACGCCGATCCGAGCCGGGAAGGAGTCCTTGATGACGACCGGGATGAGCACGTTGATCAGGGCGATCCCGGCCGTGGCGACGAGCGTCCCGCCGAGCACCAAGACCGGGCCGTCGAGCACGCGCAGCACGAGCCCGGCGGCGAGGGCGGCCAGCGCGGTCGCGATGGCCGCGCCGATCCCGGCCCGGCGCGCCAGCAGCGGCGCGGCGAGCCCGGCACCGGCGAAGCAGAGTGTCGGCAACGTCGTGAGCAGGCCGGCCCAGACGACGGAGGCGCCCAGGTCCTGGCGCATTTCGGCGAGCATCGGCCCGACGCCGGTGATCGCCGGGCGCAGGTTGAGGGCGGTGAGCACGACCGCGACCGCGAGCAGCGCCCCGGCGGCGACCACGCCCGGCGTCCGGGCTTCGAGGGTGTCGTCCAGTTCGGGTGCTCGGTGTTCGACGGACATGGCGTTACTATCGCATACGTAGGATGATTGGATGAAGGGATAATCCTGTGCCTCTGGCCACCACGCGCCGAGCAGGCCTCGTCGACCAGGTCATCGACCAGCTGCGGACCGCGGTCACGCAGGGAGAATGGCCGATCGGCGAACGCATCCCGACCGAGGCCGAGCTCGTCGAGCAGCTCGGCGTCGGGCGCAACACGGTCCGCGAAGCCGTCCGCGCGCTCGCGCACACCGGCCTGCTGGAGGTCCGGCAGGGCGACGGCACCTACGTGCGCGCGACGAGCGAGGTGTCCGGCGCGATCCGCCGGCTCTGCGGCTCGGAACTGCGCGAAGTCCTGCAGGTCCGGCGCACCCTGGAGGTCGAGGGCGCGCGGCTCGCCGCCGTCGAGCGAACCGACGAGGACGTCGCCGGGCTGCGCGCCCTGCTCGCGCGCCGGGAAACCGATCTGCGGGCGGGCCGGTGGCAGGACTTCGCCCGCACGGACGCCGAGTTCCACTGCGCCGTGGTCGCCGCCGGGCACAACCGGCTGCTCACCGAGCTCTACCGCGGGCTGACGGAGGTCATCGCGGCGAGCATCGCGACGACGTCGAGCATCGCTCCGGGCGCGGACCACGTCCCGGAGATCGGTCACGAGGGCCTCGCCGACGCCATCGCCGACCGGGACCCGGACCGCGCCACCGCCGAGGCTTGCGGGTTTCTCGACGAGCTCCTGGAGCGCATCGAACGCGCCTGACCTGCGGTTCCACCCCACTCTGGCCCCTAAGGGTGCCATTTCAGGGTTGTCGTGGCACCACCGTGGTGCCACAGTAGTGCCATGGACCTGACGCCCTTCGTGGACAGCCTCCGCCGCGAGTTCGCGGTGGCCGCCGAGGCGGCCGGCGAGGACGCTGTCGCCCTGGCCGAACGGCTGGCCTCCCCGCTGGAGTCCGCCATCCGGCTCACCTTGCTCGACGCGCTGTCGGTCGCGGCCGACGAGATCACCCGCGACCTCGCGCCCGGCTCCGTCGAAGTACGCCTTCGCCGCCGCGAAGCGGAGTTCGCGGTTTCCGTGCCCACGGCACCCGAACCGGCACCCGCCGAAGCGCCACCACCGCCGCCGCCCGAGGCCGACGACGGCGCCGTCTCCCGGATCAACCTGCGGCTCCCCGACCAGCTGAAGCAGCGGGTCGAAGAGGCCGCGACGCGCGACCGGCTCTCCATCAACGCCTGGCTCGTCCGGGCCGCGAACAACGCGCTCGGCGCCGACGCGAGCCGGCCCCCGCACCGCCGTTCCGTCTACGGCGAGAAGTACACCGGCTGGGTTCGCTGACCCGCCCGCTCTGACCAGTCACAACACTTTCGACGCACCCCAGGAGGGCGCAGCCATGCCATTTTTCGCCACCCCCGAGCCGATCACGGCGACGCTCGACGTCAGCGTGGCCAACGTCCGGATCGTCGCCGGCGACCGCACCGAAACCACCGTCGAGGTCCAGCCGACCGACCCCGGCGACACCGAGGACGTCAAGGCCGCCGCCAAGACCCGCGTCGAGTTCGCCGACGGTGAGCTGCTGGTCAAGGGCCCGAAGTACACCACCAAACTGTGGGGCAAGGGCGGCGCGCTGCACATCACGGTCGAGCTGCCGGCCGGCTCGCGCGTCAGGGCCACGTCCGCGATGGGCGACTTCCACGTCACCGGCCGCCTCGGCGACAGCCGGCTCAAGACGTCCGTGGGCAACATCCACCTCGACGAGACCTCGCGGCTCGAAGCGAACACCGCGACCGGTGACGTCTTCGTCGACCGGGCCACCGGGCACGCCGAGGTCGGCACCGGCTCCGGCGAGCTGCGGATCCGCGAGATCGACGGCACCGCCGTCCTGAAGAACTCCAACGGCGAGACCCGGGTCGGCGAAGTGACCGGTGACCTGCGCGTCAACACCGCCAACGGCGACATCCTGGTCGACGTCGCCCACGCCGGTGTCAACGCGAAGACCGCCGCCGGCGACATCCGGCTCGGCGAGGTCGTCCGCGACCGGGTCGTCCTCGAAACGGCCGTCGGCGAGATCGAGGTCGGCATCCGCGAAGGCAGTGCCGCCTGGCTCGAGCTGAACTCGCTGACCGGCTCCGTGCGCAACACCCTCACGCCGTCCGACGGTCCGGGCGGCACCACCGAGACCGTCGAGGTCAAGGCCCACACCTACACCGGCGACATCGTCATCCGCCGGGCCTGAAACTCCACGAAAACAAGGGGAATTCCATGTCAGACGCCATCGTGGCCGAGGGATTGGTCAAGAAGTACGGGAAGGTCACCGCGCTCGACGGGATGTCGCTGGCCGTACCGGAAGGCACGGTGCTGGGGGTGCTCGGACCGAACGGCGCGGGCAAGACCACCACCGTCCAGATCCTCACGACGCTGCAGAAGCCGGACGCGGGCCGGGCGACGGTCGCGGGGTTCGACGTCGTGAAGGACGCGCACGAGCTGCGCTCGCACATCGGCGCTTCGGGGCAGTACGCCGCCGTCGACCAGGAGCTGACCGGGGCGGAGAACCTGGAGATGGTCGGCAGGCTGTACCACCTGGGCACCAAGCGGGCCAAGGCCCGCGGTCGCGAGCTGCTCGCCCGGTTCAGCCTGGAGGACGCCGCCGACCGGCCGGTGAAAGGCTACTCCGGCGGCATGCGGCGCCGGCTCGACCTGGCCGGCGCGCTCGTGGCCAACCCGCCGGTGCTGTTCCTCGACGAGCCCACGACCGGGCTCGACCCGCGGGCCCGCACCGAGCTGTGGGACGTCATCACCGAGCTGGTGGCCGGCGGCACCACGCTGCTGCTGACCACCCAGTACCTGGAAGAAGCGGACCGGCTGGCCGACAGCATCGCCGTCGTCGACCACGGGCGCGTGATCGCCCGCGGCACGGCCGACGAGCTCAAGGACCTCGTCGGCGGCGAGCGGATCGAGCTGACCGTCGGCACCCACGACGACGTCCTCGTGGCCCGGCGCGCACTGGCCCGGCTGGCCAGCGGCGAGCCGCAGGCCGAGGCGTTCCGGCTGACCGTGCCCGTGACCCACGGCGCGAAAGCGCTTACCGAAGCCCTGGCCCTGCTGACCGCGGAAGGCGTCGACGTCCGGGACGTCGGTGTCCGCCGTCCCACCCTCGACGACGTTTTCCTGTCCCTGACCGGCCACGAGACGGCCGAACCCGCGAAGGAGGCCGTGTGATGAACGCGGTGCAGATGGCCGTCACCGACGGCGTGACCGTCGCCAAGCGCAACTCGATCAAGATCGTCCGGTCGCTGGACCTGCTCGGGTCCATCGTGTTCACGCCGGTGATGTTCGTGCTGCTCTTCGGCTACGTGTTCGGCAGCGTGATCGACATCCCCGGGATGTCCTACCGCGAGTTCATGCTGCCGGGGATCTTCGTCCTCGCGGTGGCGATGGGCAGCATCGTCACCGGCTACGGCCTGACCGACGACCTGCAGAAGGGCATCATCGACCGGTTCAGATCCCTGCCGATGTCCCCGGCGGCGGTGCTGATCGGCCGCACCACGGCGGATCTGATCCTCAACGTGACGAGCCTGCTGATCATGGGCCTGGTCGGCCTGCTGGTCGGCTGGCGCATCCACACCGGTCCGCTCGAAGCGCTGGGTGGGGTGCTCCTGCTGCTGGCCTTCGCCTACGCGCTGTCGTGGGTGATGGGCACGCTGGGCCTGGCCGTGCGCAAGCCCGAGGTGTTCAACAACGTCTCCAGCGTGGCGATCTTCCCGCTGACGTTCCTGGCGAACACGTTCGTCGACAGCGGCCGCCTGCCCACGCCGCTGCGGGTGATCGCGGACTGGAACCCGGTCTCGGCGATCACCCAGGCGTCACGGGAGCTGTTCGGCAACACGAGCGCGGCCATGCCGGTGCACGCCGCCTGGCCGATGCAGCACGCCGTGCTCGCCTCGGTGCTGTGGATCGCGCTCCTGCTGGCGATCTTCGTGCCGCTTTCGGTGCGCTGCTACAAGAAGGCCACGAGCCACTGACTCAAGGCAGCGTGAGGATCTCGCTGCCGTCGGCCGTCACCACGAGGGTGTGCTCGAACTGGGCCGTCCACTTCTTGTCCTTCGTGGTGACGGTCCAGTCGTCCGACCAGATGTCGTAGTCGATGGTGCCCAGCGTGATCATCGGCTCGATCGTGAAGGTCATGCCCTCCTCGATGATCGTGTCGACGGAGGGCTCTTCGTAGTGCAGGACCGTCGGCGGCGTGTGGAACGCCGGGCCGACGCCGTGGCCGGTGAAGTCGCGGACCACGCCGTAGCCGAAGCGCTTGGCGTAGGACTCGATGACCCGGCCGATGACGTTCAGCTGACGCCCGGGCCGGACCGCCTTGATCGCCCGCATGGTCGCCTCGCGGGTGCGCTCCACCAGCAGGCGGGCCTCCTCGGAGACGTCGCCGGCGAGGAAGGTCGCGTTCGTGTCGCCGTGGACGCCGCCGATGAAGGCGGTGACGTCGATGTTGCAGATGTCACCGTCCTCGATCACCGTGGAGTCCGGGATGCCGTGGCAGATCACCTCGTTGAGCGAGGTGCAGCACGACTTCGGGAAGCGGCGGTAGCCCAGCGTCGAGGGGTAGGCGTGGTGGTCGAGCAGGAACTCGTGCACCACCTTGTCGATGTCGTCCGTGGTCGCGCCCGGCTTGACGGCCTTGCCGCCCTCCTCCAGGGCCTGGGCCGCGATGCGGCCGGCGACCCGCATCTTCTCGATCACCTCGGGCGTGCGCACGCCGTTGCCGGTGTCCCGCTTCGGCGCCGGCTTGTCCACGTACTCGGGACGGGCGATGGAACTGGGGACGTCACGGCGCGGCGTCTGGACGCCGGGAACGAGCGGGGCACGAACGGACATGCCTCCACCTTACGACGGTCCGCTCAGCCGATCCCCGCCAGGAACCGGTGCACGGCCTGCACCGCCGGTTTGGACGACCCCGCGTCGGTGAGGAGCACGGCGAACGCCAGGTCGCCGCGGTAGCCGACGAACCAGCCGTGGGAGTGCGAGCCGTCGCCGAACTGGGCGGTGCCGGTCTTGCCCGCGACGTCGGGGATGTCCCGCAGGCCGGTCGCGGTGCCCGCCGTGACGACGTCCCGCATCATCACGCGCAGGGCGTCGAGGACCTCCTGCGACGGCGGGTCGCCGACGTTCTTCGTCTCCGCGGGCAGGCCCTTGACGATCGACGGCGACGGCACCTTCCCGGCCTGCACGGTGGCCGCGACCAGTGCCATGCCGAACGGGCTGGCCAGGACCGTCCCCTGGCCGAAGCCGTTTTCCGCCCGCTGGACGGCGGAGTCGACGGCCGGGACGTCCCCGGTGACCGTGGTCAGGCCCGGGACCACGAAATCGGCGCCGAGACCGAAGGCACGGGCGGTGTCGGTCAGCGCCGCCTTGTCGAGGCCGGCGGCCAGCTGGGCGAAGGTCGTGTTGCAGGACCGCGCGAACGCCGTCCGCAGCGGCACCCGGCCCAGGTCGAACCGGCCTTCGTTCGGCACGACCCGGTTTTCGATGGTCGTCGTCCCGGGGCAGTCCACCGGGCTGCCTGCCTCGACCTCCCCCGCCGACAGCGCGGCCGCCGCCGTGACGATCTTGAACGTCGACCCCGGCGGATAGCGCCCGGACAGGGCCAGCGAGCCCTCCTCGTCGGCGGCGTCGTTCTGCGCCACCGCGAGGATGTCCCCGCTCGAAGGCTGGATGGCGACCAGCGCGGCGGAGTACGGCTCGGTTTCGAGGGCCTTCTCCGCGGCGGCCTGGATCTTCGCGCTGAGCGTGCTCGTGACGGCGGGCGCGGGCCGCGGCGGCTCGGCCTTGAGCTCGGCGGCCTCGCCGCCGGTGACGTCACGGGTGACGATCCGCCAGCCCGCCGCGCCGGCCAGCTGCTGCTCGACCAGCGCGCGGATGCCCGGCAGGACCTGCTGCCCGGACCCGCGGGTCACCGGCAGCAGCCGCTCCTGGCTGGCGAAGCGGACGCCGGGCAGGTCGTAGATCGCCGGCTTGACCCGCTGGTAGTCGCCGGCGCGCAGGGTGATCACCGGGTAGGCGTCGCCGGGCTTGGTCTTGGTCATCCCGTCCAGCACGGACCGGCCGGTGACCGACGGCTCGTACCGGTGCAGCGCCTTGGCGAGCGTCCCGGCGACCGCTCTGGCGTCCCCGGTCTTCTGCGGGTCGACGACCACCCCGATCACGGTCTGCGGGCGCATCAGCGCCACGCCATCGCGGTCGAGGACCGGGGCCGTCTCGGGCAGCTGCGGCAGCAGGCCGAGGGTCTGGCCGACGGCCAGCTGCGGGTGCACGACCGTCGGCTGCCAGTGCACCTGCCAGCCGCTCTCGGCCGCTCGCAGCTGGGCGTCGGCGCGGTAGGACCAGGTGCGGCCGTGCGGGAGGTGCCAGGTGAGCCGGTAGCCGGCGGTCACGACGTCGCCCTCGGGCTGTTTCACCTCTTCGTCGTCGACGTCGAGGCCTTCCGGATCGAGCACGCCGCGGACCTGGCTCAGCACGGTCTTCGCGGCATCGGGCGAGTCGGTGTTCGCGGCCGCGGCGGCGACGTCCCCGGACGCGACGGCGTCCAGGAAGGCGGAGAGGGCGTCCTCGGGACTGTCACCCGAGCACCCGGCCGTGGTCGCGGCGACGAGCAGCAGCACCGCGAGAGCACGGTTTCGACGTGCACTCATGGCCGGATGATGCCTGGTCAGAGCGGTGCGGCGGCTGTGCAACACCGCCACGGAAGAGTGGTTAGAACAGCACCGTCGCGTACTGGCCGACCTGTTGGAAGCCGATCTTGCGGTAGGCCGCGAGGGCGGGGGTGTTGAAGGAGTTGACGTAGAGGCTGGCGGTGCGGCCGAGGCCGCGGACGAGCCGGTTCACGACCGCGGCGGTGCCGGCGGTGCCCAGCCCGTCGCCGCGGCGTCCGGGGTGCACCCAGACACCCTGGATCTGCCCGACGGTGGCCGACATGGCGCCGATCTCGGCCTTGAAGACGACCTCGCCGTCCTCGAAGCGGGCGAACGCACGGCCGGCCCCGATCAGCTCGGTGACCCGGGCGCGGTAGCTGGCCCCGCCGTCGCCGCTGCGCGGGTCGACGCCGACCTCCTCGATGAACATCGCCACGGCCGCGGGCAGGTACCGCTCGAGCTCGTCCGGCCGGACGGGCCGGACGAGCGGATCGGCGGCGACGAGCGGCGTGGCGTCGAGAGCCATCAGCGGCTGGTCGTCGCGGACCTCGCGGGCCGGGCCCCACTCGCCTTCGAGCTCGTCCCAGAGGCCGAGGACCTGCTCGGCCGGGCCGACGAGGGAGGAGCAGGTGCGTTGCCGTCTGAGGGCTCGGTCGGCGAAGGAGCGCAACGCGGGCGCGTTGCCCCTCAGCGGGATGAGGTTCGGCCCGGAGAAGCACAGCCCTTGGAGCCGTCCGGCTCGGACCGGACGGCTGTCGGCGGCCCAGAGCTCACCACCGAGCCGCCACGGGTCGAGGCCTGCCGCTTCGACCCGTGCGCTGACCATGCAGCTGCCCACGGGATCCGCGGCCAGAGCGGCACGGACCGCCGGATAGTCCCGATCATCGAGCAGCCGTGCACCTGCAAGCCGCAACACGGGCTCCAGGGTGCCAGATCCGCTCCCTAAACGGAACGCAAGCCTTCCGACACGGTGAGATGAACAGCCGGCGAGCGACCCCGCCGGGACGTCGGAGGTCCCGCGTGCGCCCTTCGCAGGCCCCTGCGGGTCAGGCCGCGCCGCGGTAGGTGCCGATCGTCCAGGAGTTGCCCTCCGGGTCGCGCAGGCTGAACGTGTGCGACCCGTACTCGGTGTCCGTCAGCTCGGCCGTGATCTCCGCGCCCGCGGCTTTCACCCGCGCGTACGCCTCGTCCACCTCGTCCGAGACCACGTACACCGCGGACGCGCCCGGCTTCATCGCGTCGTGGACGCCGTCCGACGGCCGGACGCTGCCCAGCATCACCGCGCCGCCCTCGGGCCAGCGCAGCTCGGCGTGCGCGATCAGGTCGCCTTCGGGCACCACCAGCGCCTCGGTGAAGCCCAGGACGTCGACCAGGAAGCGGACCGCGGCCGGGGCGTCGCCGTACCGGAGGGCGGGCCAGACGTTCGGTTCAGGAGTCATGCCGTCAGCTTTGCGCCACCTCCGTCTCCTGGTCTTGGAGGAACGGGAGCTCTTCGGCGATCCACGTCCCCGGCGTGCAGCCCGCCAGCGCGCGCCACTCGTTGGTCAGGTGCGCCTGGTCGTAGAACCCGCACTCCGCGGCCAGCGCCGCCAAGTCCGTCCGCCCCTGCCGCAGCAGCCGCCCGGCCCGCTCGAACCGCAGCACCCGCGCCGCCTGCTTCGGCGCCAGCCCCAGTTCCGTGCGGAATCGCTCGCCCAGGTGGCGCCGGCTCCAACCGACCTCGTCCGCCAGGTCCGCGACGCGCACCTGCCCGTCCGCGCCCCGCATCCGGCGCCACGCCTCCCCCAGCTCGGGCGGCGGCGCCACCGGCTCGACGGCCCGGGCGGCCAGGACGTCGTCCAGCAGTGCGAACCGCTCGCGCCAGGGCAGCGCTCGCAACCGCTCCGGCAGCGAGCCGAGGCCGAAGTCGGTGAGGTCGGCCACCTCGCCGCTCAGCTCCGCCGCCGTCACGCCGAACAGCGTCCGCACGCCGAGCGGGTCAAGCTCCAGCTGGATGCCCTCCTGCACGCGGTCCTGCCGGATCAGCACCGCACGCGTGTGGAGCCCGCCGACCAGCGCCTGGAGGCTCCGGCCGCCCATCCGCACCGGCCCGGCGAGGCTGATGACGAGCGTCACGTGCCGGGACGGCAGCCCCCGGTGGACGGCCAGCGTGACCTCGTCCTGCGCGTACCCGACATAGCGCGTGACCAGGGGCCGCACCACGGGGTGCGGCTGCCGGACGACCCAGGTCACGCTCACGAATCCGAGCGTAATCGTCACCACCGACAGTTTCGGATTCTGATAACACGGACGTGCGTCCCCACCGCGGAAGGAACCACCCGATGACGATCCAGGAGCAGGCGCAGCAGCTGGAGCTGCTCGCCGACCAGGTGCCGACCGGCATCGCGCTCGCCACCAAGAGCGACCTCGAAGACCTCCAGGCCCAGGTGCTCGGCCTGCTCGGGGAGACGTCGACCGCGACCGCGATCCAGGGCGCCATCCAGCTCGCTTCGCAGCAGATCGACGAGGTCGCGGCCGCGCTGGAGAACGTCCGGCTGCAGATCCGGGACGCCGCCCAGCACCACCTCCAGGGCTGAACGCCGCAAGGGCCTCCTCACCGGCGTGAGGAGGCCCTTTCGGCAGGAAAGCTCAGCCGGCGGTCACGACCGGCGCGCCCTCACCGAGGGACTCGCCCGCTTCTTCGGCGATGCGCATGGCCTCTTCGATGAGCGTCTCGACGATCGCGTGCTCGGGCACGGTCTTGATGACCTCGCCCTTGACGAAGATCTGGCCCTTGCCGTTGCCCGACGCGACGCCGAGGTCGGCCTCGCGGGCCTCGCCCGGGCCGTTCACGACGCAGCCCATGACGGCCACGCGCAGCGGGATCTCCATGCCCTCGAGCCCGGCCGTGACCTGCTCGGCGAGCGTGTAGACGTCGACCTGCGCCCGCCCGCACGACGGGCACGACACGATCTCCAGCTTGCGCTGCTTGAGGTTCAGCGACTGCAGGATCTGGATGCCGACCTTGACCTCTTCGACCGGCGGCGCGGACAGCGAGACGCGGATCGTGTCGCCGATGCCCTGGCGCAGCAACGCGCCGAAGGCGACGGCCGACTTGATCGTGCCCTGGAACGCCGGGCCGGCCTCGGTGACGCCGAGGTGCAGCGGGTAGTTGCACTGCTCGGCGAGGAGCTCGTAGGCGCGCACCATGACCACCGGGTCGTTGTGCTTCACCGAGATCTTGATGTCGTGGAAGTCGTGCTCGGCGAACAGCGACGCCTCCCACAGCGCCGACTCCGCCAGCGCTTCCGGAGTCGCCTTGCCGTACTTGTCCAGGATCCGCTTGTCCAGCGAGCCGGCGTTGACGCCGATCCGGATCGGCGTGCCGTGGTCCTTCGCGGCCTGCGCGATCTCCTTGACCTGGTCGTCGAACTTCCGGATGTTGCCCGGGTTGACGCGCACCGCCGCGCAGCCGGCCTCGATCGCGGCGAAGACGTACTTCGGCTGGAAGTGGATGTCGGCGATCACCGGGATCTGCGACTTCTTCGCGATCGCGGGCAGCGCCTCGGCGTCGTCGGCCGACGGGCACGCCACGCGGACGATGTCGCAGCCCGCGGCGGTCAGCTCGGCGATCTGCTGCAGCGTGGCGTTGACGTCGGAAGTGAGCGTCGTCGTCATCGACTGGACGGAGATCGGGTGGTCGCTGCCGACGCCGACCGAACCCACCTGGAGCTGGCGGGTCTTGCGGCGCTCGGACAGGACGGGCGGGGGCAGGGCGGGCATACCGAGTGCGACGGTCACGGCTTCCAGCGTACCGACCCCTACTGGGCCACCTTCACCATGTCAACCGTCACGGTGAGCAGCATTACGCGCGGTGTGGCGCCCCACGGAGGGGCCGGAACCCCTCCGTGGCGCTCACTGCCCGATCCGAATCGGGTTGACGATGTCCGCCGTCACCGTGAGTAGCGTCACCGCGCCGCCGATGAGCACCAGGACCATCGTGATGCCGGACAGCTTCGTGTAGTCGACCGGACCGCCGGCGGCCTTGCCGCGCAGGCCGCGGATCCAGTCGCGGACGCGCTCGTACCAGACCACCGCGATGTGCCCGCCGTCCAGCGGCAGCAGCGGCAGCAGGTTGAACACGCCGATGAAGAAGTTCAGGCTGGCCAGCAGGAAGAAGAACAGCACCCAGATGCCCTGCTCGACGGCCTCGCCGCCGATCCGGCTCGCGCCGACGACGCTGACCGGGGTGTTCGGGTCGCGCTCGCCGCCGAAGATGGCGGTGACCACGGCGGGGATGCGCTCGGGGAACTGGACGAGCCGCTGCGCCGTCTCCGCGAACATCGTGCCGGTGAAGCTGAAGGTGGCGCCGATCGCGTCGACCGGGCCGTACTGCGTGGTCAGCGGCGGCACCTTGGGCGAGGCGCCGATCATGCCGACCTCCTTGACGGTGGAGCCGTTCCAGCGCTGGACCTTCGGCACGTCGACGACGAGCCAGAGCTGCTGGTTGCCGCGCTGCACCTCGAACACCGTCGGGCCGCTGGTGGCCTGCACGGCGGTGAGCATCTCTTCCCAGGTCGCGACCGGCTTCCCACCGACGGCGAGCACCGTGTCGCCGGCCCGCAGCCCGGCCGTCGCCGCCGGGGTCGGCGCGCCCGGCGGGCAGGTCGGGTTCTTGGCCTGGGCCGCGGCCTGTTCCTTCGACGTCGTCGAGACGGCGCAGGAGGTCGAGTCCAGCACCGGCTTGGGCGGTGCGGAGGCCGCCAGGCTCGGCAGGCCCATGGTCACGGCCATCAGGTACAGGACCACGAAGCCCAGGATGAAGTGGGTGATCGACCCGGCCGACATCACGACGGTGCGCTTCCAGGTCTTGAACCGCCACATCGCGCGCGGCGCCTCGTCCGGCGTCACCTCGTCGAGCGCGGTCATGCCGGCGATGTCGCAGAACCCCCCGAGCGGGATCCACTTCAGGCCGTACTCGGTCTCGCCGCGACGCCAGGAGAAGACCGTCGGCCCGAAGCCGACGAAGTACCGCCGGACCTTCATGCCGAAGGCCTTCGCGGTGACCATGTGACCGGCCTCGTGCAGTGCGACTGAGACGCAGATCCCCAGCGCGAAGAGCACCACACCGATGATGTAGGCGAGCACCCGCTACTTCCCCTCGATGATCGAACCGGCCCGCGCGCGAGCCCAGCGCTCGGCGGCGAGAACGTCCTCGACGTCGCGCGGTTCGCGACGCCACTCGTCGGCGGCTCCCACCACCTCGGAAACAGTGTCCACTATCGACGTGAAGCTGGTGTTCTGCGCGAGGAAGGCGGACACGAGCTCCTCGTTCGCGGCGTTGTAGACCGCGGGCAGGCAGCCGCCCGCGGCGCCGCAGTGCCGGGCCAGCTCGACGGCCGGGAAGGCCTCGTCGTCCAGCGGCTCGAAAGTCCAGGTCGCGGCCGTGTCCCAGGTGCACGCGGCGGCGGCGCCGGGGACCCGGTCGGGCCAGTGCAGGGCCAGCGCGATCGGCAGCCGCATGTCGGGCGGGCTGGCCTGGGCGATCGTCGAGCCGTCGGTGAAGGTCACCATCGAGTGAACGATCGACTGCGGGTGCACGGTGACGTCGATCTTCTCCGGCGCGATGTCGAAGAGCAGCGCCGCCTCGATCAGCTCCAGGCCCTTGTTGACCAGGGTGGCGGAGTTGATGGTGATGAGCGGGCCCATGGACCAGGTCGGGTGCGCCATCGCCTGCTCGACGGTGACGCCGGCCAGCTCGGCGCGCTTGCGGCCGCGGAACGGGCCGCCGGACGCGGTGAGGACGAGCCGGGCGACCTCGCTTTCTTTTCCGGCCCGCAACGCCTGCGCGATGGCGGAGTGTTCGGAGTCGACGGGCACGAGCTGCCCGGGCTTCGCGGCGGCGAGCACCAGCGGCCCGCCGGCGATGAGCGACTCCTTGTTCGCGAGCGCCAGGGTGGCGCCGGTGGCCAGGGCTTTGAGCGTCGGCTCGAGGCCGCGGGAGCCGGGGAGAGCGTTGAGGACGGTGTCGACGGGAACGGCGTCGATCAGCTCGGTGACGGCGTCGGAGCCGGCGAAGAGCCGAGGGAGCTTGAAGTCACCCTGCGCGTACCCACGCTTCTGTGCCTCGGCGTACAGCGCGAGCTGGACGTCCTCGGCGGCCGTGGCCTTGGTCACGGCGACGGCTTCGACGCCGTGGGCGATGGCCTGAGCGGCGAGCGCGGCCGGATCGGCCCCACCGGCGGCGATCCCGGCCACCCGGAACAGGTGCGGGTTGCGCGCGGCGACGTCGAGGGCCTGCACGCCGATGGACCCGGTCGAGCCGAGCACGAGAACGCTTCGCGAGGTAGTCATCGCCGGTCATTGTCGCGCGGGGCGTCTCCGCGGCGCACCCGGAGGTGTGGGATCATCGGCGGGTCCGAGGTTCACGGGGTTTGAGGAGTTCATCGTGGCAGGCAAGGCGGTCGAGAAGAGGCGGCCCGAGGTCGACCCGCGCGACGAGCCGTCCGCGGCCTGGGGCTGGCACGGCTCGTTCCCGAAGGCCACCCGCATCGCCGGCTGGGTCAGCGCGATCATCCTGCTGGTGATGATCAAGGGCAACCACGAGAACAACACCGAGAACGTGTGGCTGGTGGGCCTGTCGCTGTTCCTGATCCTGCTGCTCGTGCTGGACATCCGCAAGCAGCGCACGGCCTGGCGCAAGTAGTCGGTTTTTCGCTAACGTCCCCGGCATGAAGCTGCGCTGGGGACTTGCTCTTGTCGGTGTGCTGGGCGCGTTGCTGGTCGCTCCCGGGACGGCGTCCGCTTCGGTGCCGGTGGTCCGGTGCACGTTCACACCGACGCCGTCGAACCCGGCCGCGCGGCCGGTGGTGCGGCCTTCTCCTCTGGCGTTGACCCGCGGGACTGTCGATGTGACGTTCCGGTTCAACTACGGGCCGGTGACCGTGCGGCTGGACCGCGGCGGGGCGGCGCCTTGCGCGGTGCACAACATGGTCTCGCTGGTTTTGCAGCGGTTCTACGACCGGTCCCGGTGCTGGCGGCTGTCCAACTCCGCTCGGCTTGGTGTTCTCCAGTGCGGGGACATCTACGAGGTCGAGAAGGGCGGGCCGGGGTACAAGTTCCCGGACGAGGTTTCGGGTTCCGAGACGTACCCGCGCGGGACGATCGCGATGGGGAACCAGGGGCCGGGGACGAACGGGTCCGAGTTCTTCATCGTGCACTCTTTCGCGAACATCCCGTCTCAGTACTCCGTAATGGGGCGAGTGGTTCGGGGGATGTCGGCGATCGACCGGATGGTGGCGGACGGGATCATTCCGACCGATCCGGATGGGCCGCTGGACGGGGCGCCGGCGAAGCCGGTGAAGATCCAGCGAGCCACGGTCGGCTAGTAGGTCCCCAGAAGCCCTCCGCCACCCTCCCCGGTGAGTTCACGCGAATTTCCGACTGCTCACCAGCACCAACTGACATCAGCTGCCAGCAAATTTATTCATGAGGATCTCCAACTCAGCAGTCGCAGAAATGCAGGACTGCTGAGATGATTTTTTGATTCGAGTCAACGCCTCGACATCTTGCAGGTCAACAGGCCGCGATCCGAGCCGCACAAAATTTGGGACCAGGTTCCAATTTCGACTCGAGCTGCCGAACTGCCACTCAAAGGTTCCTGAAAACTCTTCGGCAATCCCATTGAAGCGATCGCTCAAACCGGGAGCCGGATCGTTATACCTCCAGACCACGAAAGGCGGGCGAACCAACCCGTCTGCGGGGTCCACCCCGACGGACATACGCGCCCAAGCAACCACTCCGTGAGCTGACAATGCCTTCAGCACCGACGTCGAATCAATCATGAGAACGGTCCCGCAAATCCCCGGTTTCCCCACCGCAAGCCATCATTGAGAGACTTCATCCTCCTCATGTAGTCTCCCCACGGGATCGCGTTCATGCTCAGCCGCGGATCGTACGCGTATCGGCCATCAGTGTACACATGGTGAAAAGTATACTCGACGGTGCTCGAACCTTCCGGCACCAGCAAGGTGGATCCCTTCCCCTTGAAGGCGACGATCTTCCCTTCTTGCCCGGCCGCAGCAAGCAGGTTTTCGGATATTTCGGAGCAGTCAAACCCGCACACGTCGATGGGTTGCTGTTTCATCGCATCCAGGACACGTTGATTCGGCGGAATTTGCTATTCGGCAACGGAAACCATTCGCATCCCGAGCAACCGGCCCCTCGCCGGTCACGTCGCGGACATCGCCAGGTGAGCCGCCACTTTCACAGAACACCCTGGTTCTCGTAGTTCCGCCGTTGAAGTCGTCGCGCAGCACGCCGCCGCCGCAGTTGTCCCAGGCTGAGGCCTGGGCCGGCAGGAGCGGGGACGGGATCGGCGGGTCCACGTCGTGGACCACCGGGTTCTTCGGGTCCAGGACCTGCTTGAGGAACCCTCCGTAGATGTTCAGCAGGTCCTGGAGGCCGCCGAGCAGGCCGGCGACCATGCTCGCCGGCAGGTCGGGGTTCGACGAGACTCCGCCGCCCTCGTAGTAGGGGCTCTTGGCGCCGTCCGGGATCGGGTCGGCGACCTTGCGGGCCTTCTCGTTCTGGTCGATCCGCGCCTGGATGCCCGGCGGCGGAGGCGGAGGCGGCGGCGGGCACCAGCACCCACCCCGCGGCGGCGGGGGGCACGCCCAGCAGCCGCTCGGACCGGGCGGGTTCCCGGTTTGCGTCGGGGCTTCGGGGCGCCAGGACGGGTTCCACCTGCGGTCGCTCGAGAAGTCCACCCAGTAAGGGCCGGGGTGGCACGCCGACGAGTGGGTCCGGCAGTACTCATTTCTTTTACGATTGGGCCGTTCGGCCTACTTCTCACGAAGGGCCGGTCCCGATCCGGCAGCACACCCGTACCGGTTCACGCCGGGACCGCACGGTTCGTCACCAGCGTCCGCAGCGTCACCCCAACGAGTTGATGCCGAGACCAGCCGATTACATTGGCCGGGTTCAGCCGCTGGATGACGTGGGGGTCGCGTGATGATGACGCACGACCAGTACCTGGCCACTCGAAGATTCCCGGCCCTCGACGGTCTTCGTGCCGTCGCTGCTCTGCTCGTGGTCGTGGCCCACTACGGTGGTCCCGTCTGGGTGAGGGCACACGGTTGGATCGGGGTGCACCTATTCTTCGTGCTCTCCGGCTATCTGATCACCACCCTCGCGCTGCGCGAAGAGGCCCGCAACGGCCGGCTCTCCCTACCGGAGTTCTACATCCGCCGTACGTTCCGGATTTTCCCCGTCTACTACGTCGTACTCGGCGTGGTCCTCGCCTTCACCTACCTCCGTGGCGTGGACCTGCGGAGCAGCAGCACCCTGGCGGTTCTGCCGTGGAACGTCGCCTTCCTCGCCGAATACCGCCCCCTCCCCCTCTTCGGCCAAGCCTGGACCCTCGGCATCGAGCAGAAGTTCTACCTCGTGTGGCCACTGCTCGCGTTCGGCGTCGGCGCGCTCGGCTTCGTGAAGCGCCTGAGCCTCTCCGCCTGCCTCGTCGCCGTCATGCTCGCCCTGATCCCTTTCATGCCCTACGCGGGCGCGTACTCGCCGATCCTCATCGGCTGCACGCTGGCGATCGTGCTACACCACCGCAAGGGCTTCGCCGCGCTCAGGCGGTTCACCCACCCGCTTGTCGGATTCGTGGTCGCCGCCGCGCTGATTGCGGTCCAGATCACACTCGGCGAACTCGTCGAACTGCTGCACGACGAAGGCGGCGCGATCACCGTCACGATCTACATCGTGCTCGCGGCACTCCTGGTGCCGTCGCTGGTCGCCGGCGGCGGCCCGCTGGCCTGGGTGCTGTCGCTGCGCCCGATGCGGTTCATCGGGGAGCGCTCGTACTCTCTCTACCTGCTGCAGGGCGTGGTCGCGGTGGCGCTCGCGGGGGCCATCCCGCAGTTCGGCCCGCACCGAACGCTCACGGCGGTCGCCGTGAGCATCGTCGGGCTGCTGGCTGCCGACGTGCTCTACCGCTGGGTCGAGGTCCCGATGATCGATGTCGGCCGCCGGATCATCGACCGGCGCCGGGCGAAGAAGGCCGAAGCCGCTCGGGTGGCCGACGTCGCCGAGCCTGCGCTCGCCGCCTGAATCACCGTGTGGACTGTCCACACCTAAGCACGCGACCAGCTTTGACCCGTCTGGTGCGTGTGCCGCTCACTGCGGCGAAAAGCCGGGTGCCACCCGGCACCCGGCTTTTCGCAAACCCGTCGTCAGCGCTCGCTGGAAGGCGACACCAGCTCGCTCGGCCCGCCGCTCGACTCCCCGGCCACCGCGGCCAGTTCCTCGCCCGCCGACTCGGCTTTCGCCGCGCCCGGGTCCTTTGTCAGCAGGGACGCCACCGCTCCGATCAAGCACACCACGATCGCGAAACCGAACGCCACCGCGAGCCCCGACTGGAACGGGCCCGAAATCAGGTTCGGGAAGAAACTGCGGCCCGTCAGGAACGACGCCTGGTCCGGCGGCAGCGACGACAGCTGGCCGCCCAGGAGCTGCTGGATCGGGTTGTAGCCCAGGAACGCCGCGAACAGCACCGCCACCGCCGGGAGGTTCGCGATCTGGGCCGCCGACGCCGCGGGCACGCCGTGCTCGATCAGGCCCTGGCTCATCGTCGACGGGAGGCTCGACGACAGGCCCGCGATGATCAAGCTGAAGAAGAAGCCGATCGACAGGACCATCGCCGCGTTCTGGAACGTCGTCATCATGCCCGCGCCCGACCCCCGCGCGTCCGCCGGCAGGCTGTTCATCACCTCGGCGCGGTTCGGCGAGGCGAACATGCCCATCCCGATGCCGTTGATCAGCAGGATCGCCGCGAACGCCCAGTAGTCGAAGTTCACCGGCAGCAGGATCAGCAGCAGGAACGTCACCGCCGTGATGAGCAGGCCGCCCGAGGCGAGGAACCGGCTGCCGATGCGGTCGGACAGCACGCCCGACGCCGGCGCCGACACCAGGAAGCCGACCGTCATCGGGAGCATGTAGATGCCCGCCCACAGCGGTGTCTGCTCGAACGTGTAGCCGTGCTGCGGGAGCCAGATGCCCTGCAGCCAGATGATCAGGATGAACTGCAGCCCGCCGCGGCCGAGGGACGCCGTCAGGTTCGCGACGTTGCCCCAGGTGAACGACCGGATCCGGAACAGCGAAAGGCGGAACAGCGGGTTGTCCACCTTCGACTCGATGATCACGAACGCCACCAGCACCGCGAGGCCGCCGATCAGGCAGCTCAGCACGAACGGGCTGCCCCAGCCGGTCGGCGACGAGCCGTAGGGCTGGATGCCGTAGGTGATGCCGATCAGCACCGCGATCAGGCCGACGGCGAAGGTGATGTTGCCCCACCAGTCCATCCGCGCGTGCTTGCGGACGCCGGTGTCGTGCAGCTTGAGGTACGCCCACACCGTGCCGATCACGCCGAACGGCACCGACACCAGGAAGATCAGGTTCCAGTCGACCGGGGCGAGCACGCCGCCGACGACCAGGCCGAGGAACGAACCCGCGATCGCCGCGACGCCGTTCATGCCGAGCGCGAGGCCGCGCTGGTTGGCCGGGAAGGCGTCGGTGAGGATCGCCGAGCTGTTCGCCATCAGGAAGGCGCCGCCGACGCCCTGCACGATCCGCCAGCCGATCAGCCACAACGCGGCCGCGTCGCCGTCGAACCAGGTGATGGCCAGCATGATCGACGACACCGTGAAGACGGCGAAGCCGAGGTTGTACATCCTCGCGCGGCCGTACATGTCGCCGAGCCTGCCGAAGCTCACCACCAGCACCGCGGTGACCACGAGGAAGCCCATGATCATCCAGAGCAGGTAGCTCGTGTTGGCCGGTTCCAGGGGGTTGATGCCGATGCCCTTGAAGATGTCGGGCAGCGCGATCAGCACGATCGAGGAGTTGATCGTGGCGATCAGCATGCCCAGCGTCGTGTTGGACAGCGCGATCCACTTGTACCGCGGCCCCAGTTCCGCGATCGAATACGTCCGGCGTTCCGCCACTGTGCAACCCTTCTGCTCGCAAAGTCCCTTAGCTAGGCTAAGCAACTTGCTTGCGCATGGCAACCAACAGCGCGAAATGCATGGGAGAGCATGATCACAGTCGCTTGACTGTCCTTTAAGGACTCTTTACGAGAGATCCCAGTACGGCCACCCCCTCCTCGATCTCCGTCGCCGTCCGCGCCGCGTACCCCAGCACCAGCCCCGGACGCCCCGGGAGCTGCCGGTGCCACGACAGCGGCTGGACCTTCACGCCCTCCGCCAGCGCGGCCGCCGCCACCGCGACGTCGTCCACCTCGGCGTCGAAGGTCACCGTCAGGTGCAACCCGGCGGCCGCGCCGTGCACCACCGCCGACGGCAACGAGGCCGACAGGGCACGGATCATCGCGTCGCGGCGACGCCGGTGGCGGAACCGCACCACCCGCAGCTGCCGCTCCAGCTCGCCGGTCTCCATCAGCCGGGCCAGGACCAGCTGGGCCAGCACCGGGTTCCCCAGGTCCGCGAACCGCTTCGCCGCCACGAGATCGGGGAAGAACCGCGGCGGCGCCACCAGCCAGCCCACGCGCAACGCCGGTGCCAGCAGCTTCGACACGCTGCCCATGTAGCAGACCTCCGGCACCATCGACCGGACCGCGGGCACCGGCGCCCGGTCGTACCGGTGCTCGGCGTCGTAGTCGTCTTCGAGGACGATGCCGCCCTCGGCCACCCACCGCATCAGCTCGCGACGGCGCGAGCCACCCAGCACCACGCCCATCGGGAACTGGTGGGCCGGGGTCAGCAACACCGCCGGCGCCGTCAGCGCGGAGACCCGCAGGCCGTCGTCGTCCACCGGCACCGGCGGCGTCGCCAGGCCGCCGTGGCGCAGGTGCTGGCGCGCACCCAGCGAACTCGGTTCCTCGACGGCCACCGAACGCACGCCGTGGGCCCGCAACACCTCGCCGACCAGCGTCAACGCCTGCGCGACGCCGGCCACCACGATGATCTCGCCCGGATCGACGCGGATCCCGCGGTTGCGGGCCAGCCAGCGCGACACCGCCAGCCGCATCGACGGCGCGCCGCGCGGGTCGCCGTAGCCGAAGTGCGACGGCTCCAGCTCGTCCAGCACCGCGCGCTCCGCACGCAGCCACGCCGCCCGCGGGAACGCCGTCAGATCCGGGACGCCGGGGGTCAGGTCGATCCGGGCCGGGACCGCGCGGACCTCGTCGAACACCTCGAGACCGGGCGAACGCGTGATCACCTTCGGCGAAAACCGGTCCGGTGACGGGGACGGCGGCAGCACCGGCGCGGCGACGATGACCGTGCCCGCCCGGCCGCGGCCCGCGGCGTGGCCGTCGTCGATCAGCCGCTGGTAGGCCTCGGTCACCACCCCCCGCGACACGCGCAGCTCGGCCGCCAGCACCCGGGACGCGGGCAGCCGGCCGCCCACCGGGAGCCGGCCGTCGGCGACCGCGGCGCGCAGCTGCCCGGCGAGCCAGTCCGCAAGGCCGCCCGGCGGCGCCGACCGGACGTCCAGCTGGAGGAAGTCCGATCCTATGGACCCCTCCGGACGCGTGGTTTTGGCTCTGTCCATCGGGCCATTCTCGCAGCACGCTGACCTCATGGACACCGCATACGTGCACGGATACACCGAACCCGAAGCCCGCCGCCTCGGCGACCAGGCCGACACCCTCGCCGATCTCCTGCACGCCGGGACGGCCTACCCCGCCGGCAGCCGCGTGCTGGAAGCCGGCTGCGGTGTCGGCGCCCAGACCGTCCACCTCGCGGCTCGCAGCCCGGACGCGCACCTGACCGCGGTCGACGTCTCGGAAGCGTCACTGCGTCAGGCGCGATCCCTGGTCGACGGCGTCGACTTCCGGCGGGCCGACCTGTTCGACCTCGACGGCGAGTACGACCACGTCTTCGTCTGCTTCGTGCTCGAACACCTGCCGGAGCCGGGGAAGGCCCTCGCGCACCTGAAGACCCTGCTGCGGCCCGGCGGCACGATCACGGTCATCGAGGGCGACCACGGGTCGGCGTTCTTCCACCCGCGCAGCGAGGCCGCGCAGGCCGCGATCGACTGCCTGGTCCGGCTCCAGGCCGACGCCGGCGGCGACGCGCTCATCGGCCGCCGGCTCCACCCGCTGCTGTCCGCCGCCGGGTTCGGCGACGTCACCGTGGAGCCCCGGACGGTGTACGCCGACGCGTCCCGGCCCGGCCTGGTCACCGGGTTCACCCGCGACACGTTCACCGCGATGGTCGAAGGCGTCGGCGAAGCCGCCGTCGCCCGCGGTCTGCTCACGCGGGCCCGCTGGCGCCAGGGGGTCGCGGACCTGCACCGGACCACCCGCGGGGACGGCACCTTCTGCTACACGTTCTTCAAGGCCACCGGGAGCAGGTCGTGAGGCCCCGGCTCGCGGGCAGCACCGACGTCGTCGACCGGGACCTCCAGCGACTCGACCACGACCTGGCCACCCGCGAACCCGATCACCGCGAGACGCGCTCCAAGGCCGTCAGGTGGTTCCGGACCCGGCTCGCGCCGGGCAGGCACTCCCCGGCGTAGCAGGCCAGCGCGCGCTCCCAGTGCGAGCGCGCGGCCTCCGGCTCGCCGAGTCCACAGTGGACTTCTCCGAGCCCGCAGTGGGCCCGGCCCTGTTCGGGACGGCAGCCCGTTTCCTTCGCCACGGCCAGGGCTTCCCGGTGGTACCGCAGCGCGTCCGAGGAGGCGCCGCGTGCCGCGGAGAGGCTGCCGAGACTGTTGAGCACACGGGATTCCACCCCGCGGTCGCCGCATTCGCGAGCCAGGCTCAGCGCCTCTTCGAGGTGCTGGGCCGCCTCCGCGAACCGCCCTTGCGCCAGCCGGACGTCGCCGAGGTGCTTCAGCGCCACACTGCGGTTGGGCGGGCTTCCCGTCTCCTGCGCGATTTCCAGCGCGCGCTCCAGGTGTTCCGCGGCTTCGGCGTACCGGCCGCGCGCGTGCTCGACGTCGCCGAGGATGCCCAGGGCGTACCCCTCGCTCACCCGGACGCCCATCGCGCGCAGGTGCACCAGCCCTTCCTCCAGGGCCGCGACCGCTTCGTCGTGCCGGCCCAGGGCCGACAGCGCGTCGCCCATGTTGACCAGCGCGTAGCCCTCGCTCGTGCGGTCGGCGATGTCACGCGCCAAGGCGAGGGCCTCTTGCAGGTGGCCGATGGCTTCGCCGTACCGGCCGATGCCGCGGCAGGAACAGCCGAGCACCACCAGGACCAGGCCTTCACTGGTGCGGTCCCCCGTCTTCCTGGCCAGCGCGAGCGCTTCGGTCGAATACCGGATCCCGTCGGCGAACCGGCCCAGCGCGCGGCACACGAGCCCCAGGGTGTTGACCGAGTGGAGTTCGGTGCGCCAGTCGCCGGTCTCCCGGGCCAGGACGAGCGCCTCCTCCAGGTACCGCAACGCTTCCGGTGACCGGCCGACCCGCCAGTGACCCAGCGCGATGAGGATCAGCGGCTCCGCCTCGGCCGCCCGGTCACCGGCGTGGTGGGCCAGCGCCGACGCGTGCGTGTGCAGCACCAGCGCTTCCTCGTGGTAGCCGCCGACGTCGAGGTAGTGCCACAGGATCCCGGACAGCAACCGCAGGTGGTCCGGCCAGCCGTGCCGGGTCGCGTGCGCGGCGACCGCCAGCAGGTTGCGCCGCTCGGCCTCCAGCCACGCCGGCGCGTCGAGCACCTTGACCTCCGGGTCGGGCACGCGCGGCCGCAGGTGCCGTTCCTGCGGCAGGACGACGTCCATCGCCTGCCCGGCCGAGGAGACGTAGAAGTCGAACAGCCGCTGCTGCGCGTCCCGGCTTTCGACGGGGTCCTCGGCCGCGAGCTCGGCGGCGTAGACGCGCAGCAGGTCGTGCAGCTGGACGCGGTCGTCGCCGGTCTGCTGCACGAGATGGGCGCGCACCAGGGCGCCGGCCAGCCGTTCCGCCTCCGGCAGGGGGACGCCGGCCAGCGCGGCCAGCGCGGGCGGCGTCAGGTCGCGGCCCGGGTGCAGGCCGCAGAGCCGGAACACGCGCGCGGCGTCGGGCGCGAGGTTGCGGTAGGACCAGGAAAACACCGCGCGGACCGCGGTCAACGGGTCACCGCCGCCGTCGAGCAGGTCGAGCCGGCGTCGTTCGTCGGCCAGTTCGGCCGCGAGCTCCGCGAGCCGCTCCCCCGGCCGGCTCAGCGCCAGCTCCGCGACCAGCCGCAGGGCCAGCGGCAGCCGGGCCGCGTACCCGATCAGCGCCGCGGTGGCTCCGGGTTCGTCGTCGACGCGCCGTCCGAGCAGCGCGCGCAGCAGATCGCGGGCCTCGGCCTCGGTGAGCAGGTCGACGAGCACGCGGCGGGCACCGTGGCGGGCGACCAGCCCGGGCAGCGCGTCGCGGCTGGTCACCAGCACCAGACAGGTCGGCGAACCGGGCAGCAGCGGCCGGACCTGCCCGACCGCGTTCGCGTTGTCCAGCACCAGCAGCATCCGCCGCCCGGTGAGCGCGGTGCGGAACTTCGCGGCGCGCTCGTCCGGCTCGGCGGGGATGTCCGCGCCGTCGACGCCGAGGGCGCGCAGGAACCCCGACAGCGCGTCGCCCGGGTCCACCGGCCGGACCGTGCCGTAGCCGTGCAGGTCGAGGTAGAGCTGGCCGTCCGGGAACTCCGCGGGCACGCGCTGCGCCCAGCGGACCGCGAGCGCGGTCTTGCCGACCCCGCCGGTGCCGGAGAGGACGGCGATGCGTGCGCCGGTGTCGCCTTCGTCGCGGTGCAGCAGCGCGTCCAGTTCGGCCAGCTGGGCGGCGCGGCCGCGGAAACCGGGGACGTCGGCGGGCAGCTGGGCCGGCACCCGCGCGGGCGGCTCCGGAGCGGCGAAGTCCTGCCGCAGCACCTGCCGGTGGGCCGCCCGCAGCTCGGGACCGGGTTCCAGGCCGAGCTCGCCGGCGAGCCGCCGGCGCACCTCGTCGAAGACGTCCAGCGCGGCGGCCTGCCGTCCGGACGCGGCGAGCGCCAGCATCAGCCTGGCGTGCGCGGACTCGTTCAGCGGCTCCTCGGCGGTGAGCCCCCGCAGCTGCACCGCCGCGTCTTCGGGGTCGGCGTCCCCGGCGTAGGCCAGCACGGTCTTGGCGCGCCGCATCGCCAGCGCGAGCCGGGCGGGGTGCTGGCGCAACCGTTCGACGTCGGCGAGCGCCGGGCCGCGCCAGAGTCCGAGGGCCTCTTTGCGGGCGTCCCGCTCGAGGAGCGCCTCGAAGCGCAGCAGGTCGAGTTCGTCCTCGCCGACGGCCAGCCGGTAGCCGCCCTTGTCCGTGGCGATCAGGTCGGCCGGGCGCAGCGCCCGCCGCAGCCGGGCGACGTAGGTGTGGAGCAGTTCCAGGCACGACGGCGGCGGCTCGTCCCAGATGACGTCGACGAGGTCCTCGCGCCGGACCGTCCGGTTCGGCTGCAGGGCCAGCAGCGCCAGCAGCAGGCGCTGCTTCTCCGCGCCGATCTCCACTTCCTCGGTCCCGCGCGTCACCGTCAGCGGGCCCAGCACGCCGAGCCGCACCGGCTCCGGCGGGGCTTCGGCCAGCGCTTCCCGCAGCTTGCGAGCCGTCTCCGGCCGGGGCCGTCGGACGCTGCCGAGCTCGGCGTTGCGCACCGCGCGCAGGCTCAGTCCCGCACGCTCGGCGAGCTGGGCCTGGGTGAGGCCGGCGAGCGCACGCCGGTCCCGCAGCCATCCGGCGAACGACGGGCCTTCGTCCACAGGCGTCCTCTCCTGCGTCCCCCGAGCGGAACGTACCTCTCCAGCATCACGATCGTGCCGCCCGAGCTGTACCACCGATCGGCGAAGATAACCGTTTCCGCAGGTACGGACCGTGACGACGGCGCGGAGCGGGAGTACAGGCGCTCGTCCACCACGCTTTCCTAGGCTGTTCGGGTCCGGTGGTGGCGAGGGGTTGGCGGAGCAGCCGTCGAATGGGGTACGACGGCTGCACCCGCTCCTTCACACGCCGAAGCGCTCCAGCAGGGCCCGCACGGCGGCCGGGTCCTCGACGTGGGCGTTGTGCCCGAGACCGGCGAGCGTGACGGCGTCGGGATCGAGCGCCCGCAGCTGCTCCGGACGGCTCATCGGGTCGTGCTCCCCCGCGGCGAGCACGACCGGGCAGCGCGCCCCGGCCAGCAGGGCCGGCATGTCCGGCGCGCCGAGGCCGAACGCGGCCGGGTCCATCGCGAGGCGCCAACCTCCCTCGGTCTCGCGAAGCCCGGCCGGGTCGGTCGGCGCGATCCCGAGCAGCCCGGACACCTTCAGGTAGGCCTGATCGGCCTCCGCCTGCGTCGCGAACACCCGCGGTGGCCGGGCCGCGAAGGACGCCGCCCGGTTCAGGTCGTCCTGGCTCCACTCGACCTTGACGCCGAGGGCCAGCACGCCGGCGACCTCGACGTCGTAGCGGCCGGACGCCAGTTCCAGCGCGAGCACCCCGCCGAGCGAATGCCCGGCGACGATCAACGGCCCGCCGTCCGGCAGCGCCCGCGCGACCGCCTCGGCGAGCGTGGCGAAGCTGTAGTGCGGCAGGGGCGCGGACGGGCCGTGGCCGGGCAGGTCGGGCACCAGGACGCGCCGGTCGAGCTGGACGGCGAAATGGTTCCAGACGGCGCCGGTCGCGCCGAGGCCGTGCAGCAGGAGGACGGCCGGTTCACCCTTGCCACCGATGCGCATGTTGAGCGTGTCCATCCGCGCAGCTTCCCAAACTGTCGGTGGGCGCGGCTAGGGTCGGCCCCGTGGCGATCACCGATCCGGACACCTACGTGCGAGGAGTCCCGTACGACGAGCTGGCGCGGCTGCGGCGCGCCGGCCCGGTGGTGCGCGTCGACGACTTCTGGGCCGTGCTCGGGCACGCCGAGGTGCGGCGGGTGCTGCGCGACCCGGGAGTGTTCTCCTCACAGCTCGGCGGCACCCAGATCCGGGACGCGGCCGACCTCGCGTACGTGCGCCGGATGATGCTGAACATGGACCCACCGGAGCACGGCCGGCTGCGCGGGCTGCTCACGAAGGCGTTCACCCCGCGGGCGATCGCGAAGCTGACGGCGCAGATCGAAAGCTGGGCGCGGGACCTGGTTGCGGCGGTCGCCGAGCGTGGGGAGTGCGACTTCTCCGCGATGGCGGCCGATCTCCCGCTGCTGACGCTGGCCGGGGTGTTCGGCGTGCCGGAACAGGACCGGCGGCTGATGTACGACTGGAGCAACCGGGTGATCGGCTACCAGGACGCGGAGTACGCGGTGAGCTCGACGGTGTCCGTGTCCGAGGTCAGCGAGCTCGCCCGGGCCGCGCTCGCCGTCCGCCCGGCGCCGGGGCCGGACGGATCGATGCCGGACCCGCGGACCCGCGCGGGCATGCCGGATCTCTACGCGTACGCGAACGCCCTCGGCGAGTACAAGCGCGAGCACCCGGGCGACGACGTGATGAGCAACCTGATGCGGCACGTCGGCGACGACGGCGGCCGCGTCTCGCTCGCCGAGTTCGAGAACCTGTTCTGGTTGTTTTCCGTGGCGGGCAACGAAACGCTGCGCAACGGCCTGCCCGGCGGGTTGCTCGCCCTGCTCTCGCACCCTGCGGAGTACCGCCGGCTCCTGGACGACCGGTCGCTGCTGCCCTCGGCGGTCGAAGAGATGCTGCGGTGGTGGACGCCGGTGATGCATTTCCGGCGCACGGCGGTTTCCGACGTCCAGCTGTCCGATGTGGACATCCGGGCCGGCGACAAGGTGGTGGTCTGGTTCTCTTCGGCCAACCGGGATCCCGCGGTGTTCCCGGATCCGGACACCTTCGACATCGGCCGGACGCCGAACGACCACCTCACCTTCGGCCACGGTCCGCACTTCTGCCTGGGCGCGCACCTGGCGCGGGTGCAGATGCGGGCCATGTTCGACGCGGTGCTGGACCAGTTCGGTTTCGTGGAACTCGCGGGTGAGCCGGTGCGGCTGCGGTCGAACTTCCAGAACGGCCTCAAGTCGCTGCCGATCCGGTGGGCCGCCTGATGGAGATCCGGGAGCTGCGGGCGTTCGTCGCGGTCGTCGAGGCGGGCGCGATGTCGAAGGCGGCCCGGCAGCTGCACGTGAGCCAGCCGGCGCTGTCCCAGACGATCACGGCCCTCGAACGCCGGCTCGGCGTCCGGCTGCTGGTGCGCACCAGCACCGGCGTCCAGGTCACCGACGCCGGGACGACGCTGCTCGGCGAGGCCCGCGCCGTCCTGGCGCGCCACGACCAGGCCCTCGCGGCGATGGCCCGGCACACCGAGGCCGGCGGCGGTGTGCTGCGCGTCGGCGTCCCGCTGGAACTGCCGCCGGACCTGCTGCCGTCGGCGCTCGCGCGGCTGCCGGACACGCGGGTGCAGGCGCGGCACCTGTCGTCGGTGGCGCAGGTGGCCGCGCTGCGGGCCGGCGAGCTCGACGTCGGGCTGGTCCGCGAGCGCCCGGCCGGGCCCGACCTGGACGCGACGCTCGTGGTGGCCGAGGAGGTCGGCGTCCTGCTGGCCGCGGACCTCGCGGAGAAGCTGGGCTCACCGGTCCGGCTGGAGGACCTGGCCGGCCTGGAGTGGTTCGCCTTCCCGCGCGCGGGCAGCCCGGCCTGGTACGACGAGCTGGCGGCGATCCTGCGCAGCCACGGCCTCGACGTCGGCCCGGAGGTGCCGGAGGAGCAGCGGCTGATCGTCGAGCTGAAGATCCCGGCGGTCAGCGCGGGCGGGGCGTACGCGTTCGCGCCGCCCGAGTGGCCTTATCCGCTGCCGGAGACCGTCCGGTGGGTGCCGCTGGCCGGCGCCCCGATCGTCCGGCGGACCTGGGCCGTGTGGCCGGCGGCGTCGCGCCGGCGGGACGTCGCCGAGTTCGTCGCGGCGCTGGAAGGCCATCAGCGGAACGGATCGGGGGGATAAGGAGGACCGAACACGCAGCCGGAAGTCCTTCCGGGCGGTCTCGCTTGAACCCTTCGACCGAGAGAATGCGAAGGAGCAGAGCGATGACTGCAGAACTGTCCGGGTCGGCGGCGCTGGTGACCGGCGGCACGAGCGGCATCGGCCGCGCCACGGCGGCCGCGCTGGCCGGGCTCGGCGCGCACGTGGTGCTGTCCGGCCGGGACTCCGGGCGCGGCGCCGAAGCCGTCGAGGCCATCCGCGCGGCAGGCGGCAAGGCGGACTTCGTCGTGGCCGACCTCGTCGACGCCGCGTCGGCGCGCGCGCTCGCGGACCGGGCGCGGGAGCTGGCCGGCCCGATCGACGTGCTGGTCAACAACGCCGGGATCTTCCCGGCCGGCCCGACCGAGTCCTTCGCCGAGGCGGACTTCGACGCGGTCTTCACGACGAACGTGAAGGTGCCGTTCTTCCTCGTCGCCGCGCTGGCGCCGGAGATGGCGGCGCGCGGCCACGGGGCGATCGTGAACGTGTCCACGATCGTCGCGGTGCGCGGCATGGCGGGCATGGCGGTGTACGGCGCGTCGAAGTCGGCGATCGAGCTGATGACGAAGGCGTGGGCGGCGGAGTTCGGGCCGTCGGGGGTCCGCGTCAACGCGGTCAGCCCGGGCCCGACCCGCACCGAGGGCACGGCGGCGTTCGGCGACGGCCTGGACGAGCTGGCGGCAGCAGGGCCGGCCGGCCGCGTGGCGGCCCCGGAGGAGATCGCGGCGGCGATCGCCTTCCTGGCGGCGGGCAACGCAAGCTTCGTCCAGGGCGCCATCCTCCCGGTGGACGGCGGCCGGCTGGCGGTGTGAGCCCGCGCGGGACGGCGTCACCTCAGGAAGGTGACGCCGTCCCGCGGTCGCTCGTCCACCGTCAGCGAGAAGACGTCCGGCCGCGCGTAGTGCCCCGAGACGTCGAGACTGTGCCGCGCGGCCACGATCTCCTCGAGGTCGACCTCCGCCGTGATCAGGCCTTCCGCGTCACGCAGGGGGCCCGCCAGCACGTCCCCGAGCGGGCCGACGATCACGCTGCCGCCGCGGAACGGGTCGTCGCCCCCGGCCTCGTACGGGCACGCCGAAACCACGAAACACCGGCCCTCGTCGGCGATGTGGCGCATCGACGCCTGCCAGACGTCGCGATCGTCCGCCGTCGGGGCGCACCAGATTTCGACGCCCTTCGCGTACATCGCCGCCCGCAGCAACGGCATGTGGTTCTCCCAGCAGATCGCCGCTCCGACGCGGCCTGCCGCCGTCGGGACGACCGGGAGCGTCGAGCCGTCGCCGCGGCCCCACACCAGGCGTTCGCGGGCGGTCGGGACCAGCTTGCGGTGCTTGGCCACCAGGCCGACTTCCGGGTCGAGGAAGACCACGGTGCTGTACAGCGTCGAGCCGTCGCGTTCGATGACGCCGACGACCAGGCTCGCGCCGGTCCGGGCCGCGAGCCCGGCCAGCTCGGCCACCTCGGGGCCCGGCACCGTCACCGCCGCGGCGAAGTACCGGACGAACGGCTCACCGCGCGGATACCCGCCGAGGACGGCTTCCGGCAGCACCACCAGGTCGGCGCCCCGGATCTCGTCCTCGAAGCCCAGCACGTGCTCGAGCGGGGCACCGGTCGCGATCTGCAGCGCGGCGACGACCGTCACCCGCGGACCGGCCACGGGACCACGGCCGACGTCCGCCGCTGGTAGTCCGCGTATTCGGGGTACCGGGACTTCGTGATGCTCTCGGTGAACCGCGTCGACCCCACGAACAGCAGGGTCAGCAGGACCGCGCCGGCGACCGTCCACTGCAGACCTCCGGCGACGACGCCGAACGCGGCGAACGCCCACCACTGCGCCTGCTCGAAGAAGAAGTTCGGGTGCCGCGAGTAGCGGAACAGCCCGGCCTGCAGGAACCGCGTCGGCGCCCGGCCGGCGTGCTTCTCCCGGTGGAACGCCCACTGCTGCTGGTCGGCGACCGTCTCCCCGGCCAGGAAGGCGGCGAAGACCAGCGCGACGACGACGTCCGCCACCCCGAAGCCGCCGGGGTGCTCCAGGGCGGTCAGCGCGGGGAGCGTGATGAGCAGCAGGATCACGTTCTGGTACAGCGAGATGAAGAAGAAGTTGAACAGCTGGAACTGCCACGGCGCCATCCGCTCGCGCAGCACCGCCCACCGGTAGTCCTCGCCGCCGGGCGCGTACCCGCCCTTGCGGGCGAAGTTGAAGGTCAGCCGGGCGCCCCACAGCGCGACCAGCGCGAACATCACGTCGAGCCGGGTGTCGGCGAACCCGGCGGCGCCGGCGAAGATCCCCACGTAGGCGACCGGCACGATCGACCAGATCCGGTCGACCCAGGAGTATTCCCTGGTCAGCACGGAGACCAGCCAGGTGCCGAGCGTCACCCCGGCGAAGACGTACAGGCACACCCGCAGCGCGTCCATGTGCTCACTTTACTAATCCGGCCAAAAGTAGCCGCCCGCCGCGCGGCACCTAACGTTGCTACGAAAGTCATTCGGCCGTGACTGTGGTCGGATTAGTAAAGATCGACACAGTAGGACCTAGGATCGGCGCCGTGCCGTACTCGTTCCTCAGCCACCTCGAGTGCTCGCGGACCGGCGAACGCCTGGACGCCGACGTCGTCCAGGGCCTGTCCCCGGCGGGCGCCCCGCTGCTCGCGCGCTACGACCTCGACGGGGTCCGCGACGCCGTGACGCCGAAGGAGATCGCCGGGCGCGAGCCGACGCTGTGGCGCTACCACGAGGTGCTGCCGGTGAGCGCGGCCGAGCACGTCGTCAGCCTCGGCGAAGGCATGACGCCGTTGCTGCGGCTGCCGCGCTACGGCCGCGAGCTGGGGCTGTCGCGCCTGTGGATGAAGGACGAAGGCCTGGTCCCGACCGGCACGTTCAAGGCGCGCGGCGCCGCGGTCGGCGTCTCGCGGGCGGCCGAGCTGGGCGTGCGCGGGATCGCGATGCCGACGAACGGCAACGCCGGCGCGGCGTGGGCGTTGTACGCGGCGCGCGCGGGGCTGTCGAGCCTGGTCGCGATGCCGGACGACGCTCCGGCGATCACCATGCGCGAGTGCGTCGCCGCCGGTGCCGAGCTGTACCGGGTGGACGGTCTCATCGGCGACGCGGGCAAGCTCGTCGCCGCGGCGGTCGGGCGGCGGCCCGGGGTGCAGGACGTCTCGACGCTGAAGGAGCCGTACCGCATCGAGGGCAAGAAGACGATGGGGTACGAGATCGCCGAGCAGTTCGGCTGGCGGCTGCCCGACGTCATCCTCTACCCGACCGGCGGCGGCGTCGGCGTCATCGGGATCCACAAGGCGTTGCTGGAGATGCGGGAGCTGGGCTGGGTTTCCGGGCCGCTGCCCCGGCTCGTCGCCGTCCAGGCCACCGGGTGCGCGCCGATCGTCACGGCGTTTTCGCGCGGCGAGCGGGAAAGCACGCCGTTCCCGGACGCCCGCACGGTCGCCTTCGGCATCACGGTGCCGAAGGCGCTGGGCGACTTCCTCGTGCTCGACGCCGTGTACGCGACCGGCGGCACCGCGATCGCCGTCACCGACGAGGAACTGCTGGCGGCGCAACGAGAACTGGCTGCCTACGAAGGCACCTTCGTCTGCCCGGAAGGCGGCGCGTGCTTCGCCGCGCTGAAGCACCTTCGCGAGTCGGGGTGGCTCGAGGGCGACGAAGACGTCGTCGTGCTGAACACCGGCGCCGGGATCAAGTACCCGGAGACGGTGCCCCTGGACGTCCCGCTCCTGTCGACGACCGACGCGATCCCCTAAAGGACCGACCGCACGGTTTCGGGATCGCGGGCGACGACCGTCGTGCCGTCGTCGGCCGTGATGATCGGCCGCTGGATCAGCTTCGGGTGCTCGGCGAGCGCGGCGATCCACTTCGGCCGGTCGGCGGGTGTGCGGCCCCAGGTCTTGAGGCCGAGTTCCTTCGCGACGGGCTCGGCGGTGCGCGTGATGTCCCACGGTTCGAGGCCGAGGCGCTTCAAGACGGCCTCGAGCTCGGCCGCCGTCGGCGGGTCTTCGAGGTAGCGGCGCACGGTGTATGCGGCGCCGGCTTCGTCGAGCATCGACACCGCGGACCGGCACTTCGAGCAAGCCGGGTTGATCCAGATCTCCACGGCGGCAGCTTACCGCCCTGGTTTTGGAGCAAGTGCTCTGTTATGGTCGCGGCATGCCCCGCCCCCGCGTCCACGACCTCGACGCGCTCCTCGACGTCGCCGAGCGGCTCGTCGCCTCCTCGACGGAGGTGACGGTCCGTGGCCTGGCCGCGGCCGCCGGCGTACCGAACGGGACGATCTACCACGCGTTCGGGTCACTCAGCGCCGTGAAGGCCCAGGTCTGGCTCCGCGCGGCAACGGCGTTCCTCGACCTGCAGACCTCCCGGGTCGACCAGGCCCCTTCGCCACTGGAGGCGGTCGTCGCGGCCGCGGACACGCCGGCGGAGTTCGCGTTGCTGCGCCCCGACGGGGCACGGATGCTGCTGTCGGTGCGAGGCGACCGGCTGTTCGGGCCGGAACTGCCCGACGAGCTGGCGGAGGCCCTGCACGCAGTGGACAAACGCCTGGTCGCCTTGCTGGTGCGACTGGCCCGGCAGCTGTGGGACCGCGGGGACGGGGCGGCCGTCGACGTGATCACGACGTGCGTGGTCGACCTGCCCACGGCGTTCTTCCGGCGTGACATCACCGATCAGCTGGTGCGGGAAAGACTGGCCGCCGCGGTGCGGGCCGTGCTGACCGTGCCCCCTCGAGAAAGAGACCGACCGTGACTGTTTCCGTACTCGACCTGGGCGACGGCGAAAACCGGTTCTCGCCGGACTGGCTCCAGCGCGTGCATTCCTTTTTGGACGGAGTCGAAGGCGCCCTGGTGACCACCGGCGGCGGCAAGTTCTACTCGAACGGCTTGGACCTCGAATGGCTGACGGCTAACGGTGACCGCGCAGCGGAATACGTCGCGGAGGTCCAGGAGCTGTTCGCGCGGGTGCTGACGCTGCCGGTCCCGACGGTGGCGGCGATCAACGGTCACGCGTTCGGCGCGGGCGCGATGCTGGCGATGGCCCACGACTTCCGCGTGATGCGGAGCGACCGGGGGTATTTCTGCTTCCCGGAGGCGGACATCAACATCCCGTTCACCCCGGGCATGGCGGCGTTGATCCAGGGGAAGCTGACCCCCTCGGCGGCCATCGCCTCGATGACGACCGGCCGGCGGTTCGGCGGCCCGGCGGCGGCGGAGATCGGGTTGGTGGACGAGGTCGCGGCCGAGGGTGACGTGCTGAAGGTGGCGACCGAACGGGTCCGGGAGCTGGCGGGCAAGGACCGGGGCACGGTGGGCGCCATCAAGGCGACGATGTTCGCACCGGCCGTCGCGGCCTTGCGGGCGGCGGGGTAGGCCTCCGGCCCGCGGTATCCAGCTCACCGGGGGCCGGAAGCGGGCCCTGCTCGCGACGTCACGCGAGCATCGTCGCCTCACTGCCGCCCGGTCACCTCGGCCAACCGGCCCCGCAGATGCAGCCGCTCCGGCTCGGTTCCCGCCGATGACAACGCCTCCCGGTACGCCACCGCCGCCTCCTCGACCCGCCCCAGCCGGGACAACAGCTCACCCCGGGCCGCCGCATACGGGCTGTACCCCCGCATCCGCGGCTCGTCCGCCAACCCCTCCAGCAACGCCAGCCCCTCCTCCGGCCCGTCCCTCATCGCCACCGCCACCGCCCGGTTCAGCTCCACCACCGGCGACGGCGCCAGACCGCGCAACACGTCGTACAACGCCACGATCTGCGGCCAGTCCGTGCTCGCCACGTCCGCCGCCTCGTCGTGCAGGGCCGCGATCGCCGCCTGGACGCCGTACCGGCCCGGCGGTCCTCCGGTCAGCGCCACCTCCACCAGCGCCGCCCCCTCGGCGATCATCGACCGGTCCCAGCGGCCGCGGTCCTGGTCGTCCAGCAGCACCAGGTCGCCGTCCGGGGCCGTCCGGGCGTCCCGGCGGGCGTGGATCAGCAGCATCAGCGCCAGCAGGCCCGCCACCTCCCGCTCCCCCGGCAGCAACCTCCGCAGGACGCGGGCCAGGCGGATCGCCTCCTCCGCCAGGTCGAGCCGCTGCAGGTCCGGGCCCGAACTCGCCGCGTAGCCCTCGGTGAAGATCGAACAGACGACCTGGAGCACGCCCGGCAGCCGCCCGGGCAGCTCGGCGGTGTCCGGCACGCGGAACGGGATCCGCAGCGTGCGGATGCGGTTCTTCGCCCGGACGATCCGCTTGCCCATCGTCGCGCTCGGCACCAGGAACGCGCGCGCCACCTCCGGCGTCGTCAGCCCGGCGAGGCAGCGCAACGTCAGCGCCGCGCGGTCCTCCGCCGGCAGCGCCGGGTGGGCGCACGTGAAGAACAACTGGAGCCGCTCGTCCGGGAGACCGCCGTCCCACGCGGGCGGGGCGGGCGCCGCGCGGTCGGCCTCGACCTGCAGCACCGCGAGCCGGGCCGCGTAGGTCTGGTCGCGGCGCAGCCGGTCGACCGCCTTGCGCCGGGCCGTCGTCATCAGCCACGCTCCCGGCTTCGGCGGCACCCCCTCGGCCGGCCAGTGCACCAGTGCCGCCTCGATCGCCTCCGACGTCACCTCTTCGGCGAGGTCGAGGTCGCCGAACCGGCGGACGAGCGCGGCCAGCAGCAGCCCGCGCTCCTCCCGGAACACCGCCTCGAGCGTCCACTCGGACGCGCCCGTCCGCCCGGTCACCGTCGTCAGCCCTCGTAGCCGGCGAGCGGCCGCACCACGATCGACCCGCCGTCGCGGGACCCCGGGCAGCGCGCCGCCCAGTCGAGCGCGACGTCGAGGTCCGGCACGTCGATGACGAAGTAGCCGCCGAGCACCTCACGGGACTCGGCGAACGGGCCGTCGGTGACCAGCCGTTCGCCCCGCTCGTCGACCCGGACCGTGGCCGCCGTGGTGAAGTCGGCGACCGAATCGCCGCCGACGTGGACCCCGGCTTCCTTCAGGGACTTGTCGAACAGCATCCAGTCCTCGGGCGTGCTGCAGCCGGTGGGCGCGCCGTCGGCGTCGAGAGCGGCGTTGATCAGCATCAGGTACTTCATGGTTCCTCCTGGGCTTGGTTGCCGTACGCCACCACTACGAACGACGACCGACCCCTTGGACACCCGCGCCGGGAAGTCAGCGGAAGGCGGCCGCGTGCGCCTCGGCCCACTCACCGAAGGTTCGCGCCGGCCGGCCGGTCACCTCCGGCACCGTCGGGTACACCGTCGCCTCGTCCAGTGTCCCGTCGACGTAGAAGTTCCAGAACGCGTCGACGTACTCGCGCGGCATGCCCGCCTCGAGCTCCACCCGCGTCTCGTCATCCGACAGCTCGTCGGCCCGCAGGTCCCGCCCCAGTACCGAGGCCAGCACCGAAACCTGTTCCGCCGGCCGCATCGCCACCGGGCCGGTCAGCTCGTGGATCCGCCCTTCGTGGCCGCCGGCCAGCGCGAGCGCCGCCACCGCCGCGATGTCGGCCGGGTCGATGCACGCCACCGGGACGTCGGGGAACTGGACGCGGACCGTGTCGCCCGCGCGCAGCTGCGGCAGCCAGCGCAGGGCGTTCGACATGAACGCGCGCGGCCGCAGGAACGTCCAGTCCAGGCCCGATTCCCGCAGCGCCCGCTCGGACAGCGTCATGTACCGGGACACGGCGTTGTCCATGTCCGCCAGCGCCGCCGAGCCCCCGGACAGCAGCACGACCCGCCGCACCCCGGCGTCCCGCAGCGGGCCGGACACGTCCTCGTACCCGGACAGCAGGAAGACGCCTTCGACGCCCTTGAGCGCGTCCGTCAGCCCGCCCGGCGAGGTGAGGTCGCCCACCGCGACCTCGACCCCGGCCGGCAACCGCACGTCCGGCCGGCGCACCAGCGCCCGCACCGGGGCACCCGCCGTCACGAGTGCCGAAACCACTTCCGCGCCGACGTTGCCGGTGGCGCCGGTGACCAGGAACATCCGCTCACCCCCCCGAGGTCGCTGCCCGGCCAGCCTAGCGCCACCGGACCTCGTCAGTCCTGCGTCGGCAAGTCGTCGAACTCGACGACCTGGCGGATCTCCACCTCGATCTCCTGGTCGAACAGCTCGACGTACCGCTTGGCGAACTCGACGGCCTCGGCCCGGTCCGCCGCGTTGATCAGCGCGAACCCCCCGATGACCTCCTTGGCCTCGGCGAACGGCCCGTCGGTCACGCGGATCGCGGCGCCGCGCGGCTTGCGGACCAGGGCGCCCTTCTCCGTCGGGTGGACGCCCTCCGCCGTGATCAGGATGCCCTTCTCCGCCGCCTCCTGGATGAACCCGCCCATCTGCTCGATGAACTCCTGGCTCGGGTTCCAGCTCTTCGGGTCCTGCTCGTCGACCCGGTGCATCATGAGAAACCGCATCTGTGCTCCCTGGTGTTCTTCGGCCGGGGTCCGGAGCGTTCCCGGACGCGCTGACCGGCCTTCACCCCCGCGTCGAACGGCCGATCGGCGCGTTCGACATTTCCCCGGGGAGATTTTTCCGGCAGAGTACCTGTGACCTGCATCACCACGGAGAGGTGCCCGATGTCCGTCCTGCTCGCGATCGGAACGCGCAAAGGTCTGTGGCTGGCGACCAGCACGGACGACCGGGCCACCTGGGCGGTCACCGGCCCGCACCACCCGATGACCGAGGTGTACGCGGTCGGCATCGACACGCGGCGCGGCACCCCGCGGCTGCTCGCCGGGGTCACCAGCGAGCACTACGGGCCGAGCGTGGCCACCAGCGACGACCTCGGCGCGACCTGGACCGAACCGGACCACGCGCCCATCGCGTTCCCGGCCGGCACCGGCGAGTCGCTGGCCCGGACGTGGCAGCTGGTGCCGGGCCCGAAAAGCCAGCCGGACGTCGTCTACGCCGGCACCGAGCCGTCCGCCCTCTTCCGCTCCGCCGACGGCGGCCGCACCTACGAGTTCGTCCGCGGCCTGTGGGACCACCCGCACCGCGCGCACTGGACGCCCGGAGGCGGCGGCAAGGCCGTCCACACCGTCCTCCCGCACCCCACCGATCCCGGCCGCGTCACCGTGGCGATGTCCACCGGCGGCGTCTACCGCACCGAGGACGGTGGCGAGTCCTGGACGGCGAGCAACACCGGCATCAAGGCGGTCCACGTGCCCGACCCGTACCCCGAATACGGCCAGTGCGTGCACAAGGTCGCGCGGCACCCGGCCGCGCCGGACCGCCTCTTCGCGCAGGTCCACCACGGCGTCTACCGCAGCGACGACGCCGGTGCGACCTGGCGGTCCATCGCCGGCGGCCTGCCCAGCGACTTCGGCTTCCCGATCGTCGTCCACCCGGGCCGGCCCGAGGTGGTCTACACGTTCCCGCTGGTCGCCGACGCGATGCGGTTCCCGCCGGAGGGCCGCTGCCGCGTGTACCGCAGCGAGAACGCCGGGAAGTCGTGGGAGGCGCTGGGACCGGGCCTGCCGGACGGGTACTGGGCCGGCGTCCTGCGGGACGCGATGTGCACCGACGACGCCGACCCGGCCGGGGTCTACTTCGGCTCGCGCACCGGCGACGTCTACGCCAGCCGCGACGACGGCGACCGCTGGCAGCTCGTCGTCGCGCACCTGCCCGACGTGCTGAGCGTCCGCGCCGCGAGGGTGTGAACCGTGCGGATCACCGTGCTGCTGCCCGGGACGCTGCGGGAGAAGGCCGGCGGCGCGGCCCGGCTCGACGTCGAGGTCGCCGAGCCGGCCACGCTGGGTGCCCTGCTCGACGCGCTCGCCCAGCGGTACCCGGCGCTGGAGCGGCGGCTGCGTGACGAGCAGGCGGGACTGCGCCGGTACGTCAACTTCTACGTCGACGGCGAGGAGTGCCGCGGCCGCGACGGCACCGCGACCGTGCTGCGCCAGGACGCCGAGGTGCAGATCATCCCGTCGGTCGCGGGAGGCTGAGCTCGTCGAACAGCGCCGCCGCCCGGCCCGCCGTCGCGGCCGCCCGGCGTCCGGTGCTGAGCAGCGCCAGGACGACGAGACCGGCCCCGAGCCCGGCGACCAGCCACCACACGCCGTGCCCCGTGCTCGAGAGCGCGACGCCCAGGGTGGTGCCGGTCTGCCGTCCGGCGGAGGCCAGCGACGCGGCGACCCCGGCCATGGACCCCGGCATCCCGGAGACGGCGGTGTTCGTGATCGGCGGGTTCACCGTGCCGAGGAACACGCCGAACAGCAGGAAGGTCGCGAGCACGGCAGGCAGCGGCGTGGCCGGGCCGAGGAACGCCGAGACGGCACCGCCCGCGGCGAGGGCGACGCCGGCGACGACCAGCGGCCACCGCGGCCCGCGCGTGCCGACGAACCGTCCGGTCCGCGGGGACAGGACCAGGACCAGCACGCCGACCGGAAGCAGGCACAGGCCCGCCGTCAGCGGGGTCATGCCCCGGACGTCCTGCAGGTACTGCGTCGTGACGAACAGGAAGGCGCCGAACCCGCAGAGCGCGAACAGCGCCATGACGATCGCGGCGCTGAAGGACACGCTGCGGAACAGGCGCAGTTCGAGCAGCGGATCGGCGCGGCGGGGCTCGTAGCCGAGAAGGCCAAGGACGCCCAGTCCGGCCAGGGCGAGCAGGCCGAGGATCCACGGTGACGTCCAGCCCAGCCGGTGGGACTCGATCAGGGCGGAGACGACGCTGCCGAGCACCAGCAGCACGAGCACCTGCCCCACCGGGTCGAAGCGGCGGGCCCGCGGCGCACGCGACTCGGGCATGAACAGCGTCGTCGCGACGAGTGCGGCGGCGATGATCGGGACGTTGACCCAGAAGACGGCCCGCCAGCCGAAGCCGTCGACGAGCGCGCCGCCGAGGATCGGCCCGAGCGCCAGCGCCAGGCCCGACATCGAGCCGAACACGCCGATGGCGCGGGCGCGCTCGGCCGGCGCGGGGAAGGTGGTGGCGACGATGGCCATCGCGACCGGGTTGAGCATGGTGCCGCCGGCGGCCTGCAGCGCGCGGGCCGCGATCAGCCAGCCGATGCCCGGGGCCAGGCTGCACAGCAGCGACCCGAGGCCGAAGAGGGCCAGGCCCCACCGGAAGACGCGCCGCCGGCCGAACCGATCGGCGGCGGACCCGGCGAGCACGAGGAACGCCGCCAGCACCAGCGTGTAGGCGTCGACGGTCCACTGCAGGCCGGAGACGGAAGCGCCCAGGTCACGGCGGATCGCGGGCAGGGCGACGGTGACGATGGAGATGTCCATCACCACGACGACGATGCTGGCGCAGCAGATCGCGAGCACGAGACCCGGACGGTGCGCGGTCGGAACGGTCATGTCTCCGACGCTAGGATTTAGAGCGTGCTCGAAGTCAACCCGATCCCCGCGGAAGGCCTGACGATCGCGGAGGCGGCCCGCCGCACCGGGGTCAGCGCGCACACGCTGCGCTACTACGAACGCGCGGGTCTGGTGGTGACCCGCGTCGACCGCACGAGCGGCGGCCGTCGCCGCTACCGCCGGCTGGACCTGGACTGGATCAAGATCTGCACCAAGCTCCGCGCGACCGGCATGCCGATCAAGACGATCCGCCGCTACGCGGAGCTGGTCGCCGACGGCCGCGGCAACGAGCAGGAGCGCTTGGCCCTGCTGGAGGAACACCGCGCCGACGTGCTGGCGAGGCTGGCGGAACTGCAGGAGAACCTGAAGCTGATCGACCGGAAGATCGGCGTCTACCGGGGGCGGCTGGAGGCCGGGGACGCGGACGGGCTCTGGGCGCCGGGCCGGCTGCGCTGATCACCCCAGGCCGCTGTAGGCCGCACCCACCATGGTCATGCCGCGGCCGTCGCCGACGATGGCGTCGAGCATCTGGTTCATCACGTAGGCGACGGTCAGGCCGGCGTCGAGGTCGTTGAACACCAGCGAACCGCCCATGCCGCCCCAAAAGCAGTTGCGACCGCTGATGCCGTAGCCCAGGCCGTACCGCATCGGGACGCCCAAGCCGTAGTCGAGGCCGTGGTACTGGTCCTCGAGGGCCCGCTCGCAGCCGGCCCGCGACAGCAACCGCACCCCGCCGACGGTCCCGCCTGCCGACAGGACCGACTGGACCATCGCGACCGACCGCGCGTTGCCGTAACCGGCCCCCGACGGGATCTCCGCGCTCCGCCACACCGCGGTGTTCGTGTCCTCGGGCACCAGCTCGGGGTTGGGGGCGACGTCGAAGAGCTCGGTGGGCGGCGGCGCGGTCATTCCCCCGGGCGGGGCGAGCGAGGGCGCGACGCGGTGGTGCTGCTCGCCGGGAAGCCCGATGTGGAAATCGGCGCCGAGCGGCCCGGCGACTTCCGCGGCGAAGAACGCCCCGATCGTCTTGCCGGTGATCCGCCGGACGACCTCGCCGAGCAGGAACCCTTGGGTGACCGCGTGATAACACCCGATTTCCCCGGGCGTCCACCGCGGCTTCTGCGCGGCGAGCAGCGCGGTGACTTTCGGGGAGTCGCACAAATCGTCGAGGCTGATGGGCGTGTCCCAGACGGGAAGCCCCGCGGTGTGCGACAGCACGTGCCGCACCCGCACGTCCGCGGCGCCGAACTCCGGCCAGTACCGGACGAGCGGCGCGTCGAGGTCGAGCTCACCGCGATCGGCGAGGATCAAGGCGCACAGGGCGAGCATCGTCTTGGTCGTGGACCAGACGTTGGTGATCGTGTTCTCTTCCCAGGCCGCGGTCCGGCCGGCATCGGTGTACCCGCCCCACAGGTCGGCCACCAGTTCGCCGCGGTGGACGACCGCGACCGAAGCGCCGACGTCGTCCTTGGCCAAGGACTCCGCGAGCGCGTCCCGCACCTCTGCGAACCGTTCGTCGCACGTTCCGTGCACCTGCACCATGGGAGCCGACTCAACTCGCTCGGCGTCGGCGGCGCCACCGAATTAGAAGTCGCGAATTTCCCACGGAATTTCCTTTATCAACTTGTAGCGCGCCACGCGAGTGCGTCGGTGCCACGATGAATGCTCCGAGTGGAGGTATCGGAGGTGCGGATGGCGACCGAAGTGGCGACGTTCTGCCCGCTGTGCGTATCACGGTGCGGGGCCACCGCCACCGTCGAGGACGGGCGGCTGCTCACCCTGCGCCCGCTGCCCGGCCACCCCACCGGACAGGCCCTCTGCGTGAAGGGCAAGGCCGCGCCGGAGATCGTCGCGCACCCCGACCGGCTCCTGCACCCCCTGCGCCGGACCGCGCCGAAGGGCGCGGCCGATCCCGGCTGGGAGCGCATCGGCTGGGACGAGGCACTGGCCACCGTCGCGGCCCGGCTGTCGGCGATCGCCGCCGAGTCCGGACCGGAAGCCGTCGTGTTCGGCAGCGCCTCGCCGTCGACGTCGGCCATGTCCGATTCCGTCGACTGGCTCATGCGGCTGCGGCGGGCCTTCGGGAGCCCGAACCTGGTCAGCTACATGGAACTGTGCGGCTGGGGCCGGTACCTGGCCACTTCGTACACCTGGGGCGAGCCGGTGCCCGGCGCCTACCCGCCCGATCTCGAAAACGCCGGCTGCATCCTCTACTGGGGCTACAACCCGTCGGTGTCCCGGCTCGCGCACGCCACCGCGACCACGGCGGCGCTGCGGCGGGGCGCGAAGCTCGTCGTGGTGGATCCCCGCCGGGCCGGCCTGGCGAGCAAGGCCGACCACTGGCTGCGCGTCCGGCCCGGCACGGACGCCGCACTCGCGCTGGCGATCACCCACGAGATGATCGAAAACGGCTGGTACGACACCGACTTCGTCGAACGGTGGACCAACGCGCCGTGGGCGGTCCGGTCCGACACCGGCGAGCCGGTGGCGCCCGGCACACCGGTGCCGGACGGGGTGGCGACCCGCCGGGTCTGGGACCTCATCGCCGAAGAGTGCGCCCGGTTCACCCCGGACGTGGCCGAGCGGATCACCGGCGTGCCCGCGGACCGGATCACGGCCGTGGCGCGGCTGCTGTGGGAAGCGCGCCCGGTCGCGTTCTACACGTGGAGCGGGCTGGAGCAGCACAGCAACGCGACGCAGACCGTGCGGGCCATCAGCCAGCTGTACGCCCTCACCGGCTGCCTCGACGTGCCGGGCGGGAACGTCCTGTTCACGCCGGTGCCGGCGAACCCGGTCGACGGGATGTCGCTGCTCTCCGCCGAACAGCGGGCGAAGGCCATCGGCGTCCGCGAACGACCGCTCGGCCCGGCGCGGTTCGAGTTCGTCACCGGTGAGGACTTCTACCGGGCGGCGCTGGACGGCGTCCCGTACCGGGCGCGGGCCCTGGTCAACTTCGGCGCCAACCTCGTGCTGGCCCACGGCGACAGCGCGCGCGGCCGGGACGCCCTGCGCGCGCTGGACTTCTTCGTGCACACCGATCTGTTCATGAGCCCGACCGCGGAGCAGGCCGACATCGTGCTGCCGGCGACGAGCGCGTGGGAGGCCGAGGCGCTGCGGATCGGGTTCGAGACCGGCCAGGACGCGCAGGCCACCGTCCAGCTGCGACGTCAGCTGGTCGCCCCGCGCGGTGAAGCGCGTCCGGACCTGCGGATCATCTTCGACCTGGCGGTCGCGCTCAAGCTGGGCGAGCACTTCTTCGACGGCGACATCGAGGCGGCCTGGCGCCACCAGCTGGCGCCGAGCGGCCTCGATCTCGAACAGCTGCGGGCCGCCCCGGAGGGCATCCGCCTGCCGCTGCGGACGGTCCACCGCAAGTACGAACGGCACGGGTTCCGGACGCCCTCCGGCGTCGTCGAGCTGTACTCCGAGGCACTGCTCCGGAAGGGATATCCGCCGCTGCCGACCTACGACGAGCCGTCGATCAGCCCGCTGTCCCGGCCGGACCTGGCGGCCCGCTACCCGCTGATCCTCACCTGCGCCAAGTCGCTGTTCTTCTGCGAGACCCAGCACCGCGGGGTCACGAGCCTGCGCAAGTCCGCCCCCGACCCCCAGCTCGAGCTGCACCCGGACACGGCGGCGGCCCGCGGCATCACGGCCGGCGACTGGGTGCGGCTGGAGACGCCCCGGGGCAGCGTCCGCGCGCGGGCGAAGTTCAACGTCAACCTCGACCCGGGCGTGGTGTGCGGCCAGCACGGCTGGTGGCAACCGGCGGCAGGGCTCGGCGAGCCGGGCTACCCGGTCACCGGCGACGGCAGCGCCAACCTCAACCTCGTCCTGGGCCAGGGACCGAGCGACCCGGTGAGCGGCAGTTCACCCCTGCGCGCGTCGCTGTGCGAGATCGCGCTGGAGACAAGCTAGCGGCTGGGGTCCCCGGGGCGGGCGATGATCGTCCGGGGTGCCGTCGTCTACCGTAAGGGTGGAACGGGCTACCGTCCGTGTGCTCCGACGGCGATGGCAAGGCGGCTGGTGAAGGAACGCGAGTTGCGGCGCCGCTGCAGGCGGCTGCTGAACGAACTGGGCATCCGGCCGCCCCTGGACGTCCTCGAGCTGTGCCGCAGCGTCGGCCGGCAGCGCGGCCGCCCGATCCGGCTGATCGCGCACCGGATCCCGGTGCCGGGGCCGTTCGGTGCCTGGATCGCCACCGCGCAGGCCGACTACATCGTCTACCAGCAGGACACGAGCAAGGCCCACCAGCGCCACATCATCCTGCACGAGCTGGGCCACCTGCTGGCCGGCCACGGCGCCACCGCCGAGAACCAGGAACTGGTCGCGCAGCTGGCGCCGGGCCTGGAACCGGACGCGGTCCGGCGGGCGCTGCTCCGCACGTCCTACGACACCGAGCACGAGCGGGAGGCCGAAACGGTGGCGACGATCATCCTGGAGTGGGCCTCGGTCCTCGACCGGGTGGCGCCGCCGTCGTCGGACGAGGGTGCCGCCCGGCGGATCGACGCCGCGCTGGACGAACGGCTGGGCTGGCTGTGAGCAGCAAGGTCACGCTGATCGTGGTCCAGGGCGTCATCCTGTTCCCGGCGCTGCTGTGGAAGATCTACCAGCTGACGCGCGCACCGGGCGACATCGCGCGCTGGATGGTCACCGCGTGCCTGGCCTGCTTCGCGGCCGCCTACCCGCTGGGCCTGCTGGCCGGAGACGTCAACCAGCCGGATCCGGGGCGGATCGTGCCGCTGCTGTTCCAGCACGTCTTCCTGTGCGGGCTGGTCTTCTCCCTGGCGTGTTTCTTCCTGTTCTCGGCCCTGCCGGCTGCCCGGGCCCGGCGCCGCGCGCTGCTGGAACTGATCCCGCTGGCCACCGCGATCCTGGTGATGGCCACGGTCACGGTGCTCATGCCGGACGTCCCGCCGGCGCAGTACCCCCGCGCGGCGGTTTCGGTGTTCTACCTCGCGGCGGACCTGTACCTCACGTACGGCATCGCGAGCGCCTGCTTCTTCGCGCGCCGCTACGCCCGCGGTGCGGCGCCCCGGCTGGCCCGCGGTCTGTCGGTGGCGTCGGCCGGCTTCGCGATCGGGGCGCTGGGCGGGGCCACCCTGATCGCGGTGGTGCTGGTCCACTGGGCGGGCGCGGCGATCCCCTGGCTGCTGGTGCAGGCCACGGTGTTCCTGGTGTTCCCGAGCGCGATCCTGCTCGTGGTGGGCCTGTCCTACCCCGGCGTCGCCACGCGCCTGGCGGCGGCCCGCGTGTGGTGGCAGCACCTGCGCACGTACCACCGCCTCCGTCCTCTGTGGACGAAGCTGCACGAGGCGTTCCCGGAGGACGCGCTGAGCCGCACCCCGCGCGGCCGGTGGGACACGCTGAGCGTGCTGGGCGTCCACCGCCGCTACTACCGGCGGGTGATCGAATGCCGGGACGGGCTGGTCCGGATCAGCCCGTACGTCGCGCGCCAGGACGGTCCGCTGCCGGCGCGGCTGACGGAGGCGCTGCGCGCACACGCCCGGCGGGAGCAGGTCCCGGAGGAGCCGATGCCGATAGCGATCCCGGACGGCGGCAGCCTGGACGAGGACGCCCGCGAGCTGGTCGCCCTGTCCGAGTCGCTGGCGGGGACCGCGCAGCCGGCCCCGGTCAGCCGCACGGCACGGTGAGTTCCGCGCCGTTGGCGGTGTAGGTGGTGATCGCCGCACCGTTGCACTGGTACTGCACGACCCCCCTGCCACTGGCCACGACCTCGGCGGTGCCGTCGACCACCCGCGAAATCGAGACGGGCAGGGGGATGATGGGCCCGAGCGGGAAGTAGGAGTACTCGTTGACCGCGGTCAACGAGGTCCCGCTGAAGGTGAAGCTCCGGATCGGGCCGCTGACGGCGTACGCGGGAGAAACCCCGGCACCGGTGAGCGAAACAACCCCGACGGCAATGGCGACGTACCGAGACATCCGATGCGGCATGCCTACCGTTCTAACACCGCGGCCGGGACGTGTCTGCCGCCATTGCGCTGGACTGGGACCGGATCAGCGGTCGAGCCACGGAGCGAGCAGCTTCTCCAGATCGGCATCCGAAAGCGCCCGCGGCCCACCGTGGAACTCGTGCCACCGCGAAGCGTCCCGCGCCGCGTTGTACTCGACCTCGTACGCCCGCATCAGCACGTACATGAAGGTCACCGAACTGAACCGCTCACCCAACAACGTCCGCGCCTGGCGGGCGACGTCGGTAGCGCCGCACACGTCCGACAGCTTCAACGATTCCGCAGCCGGGTCCAGCAGGCTGGGCGCATACATCACGACGATTTCTCCATAACCGAAACGAAAATTCAGCCTTCGGCAGCAAGCTGCCCGCAGGCGGCGGCGATCTCCTGGCCGCGCGTGTCCCGCACCGTGCACGCTACTCCCCCGGCGTTCACCAGCCGCACGAACTCCCGCTCCACCGGCTTCGGCGACGCATCCCACTTACTGCCCGGCGTCGGGTTCAGCGGAATGACGTTCACGTGAACGAGCTGGCCCAGGTGCTTGCGCAGCCGCTTCGCGAGCAACTCGGCCCGCCACGGCTGGTCGTTGATGTCCCGGATCAGGGCGTACTCGATCGACACCCGCCGACCGGACGTGTCCGCGTAGTACCGCGCCGCAGACAGGACTTCGTCCACCGACCAGCGGTTGTTCACCGGCACCAGCGTGTCGCGCAGCTCGTCATCCGGCGTGTGCAGCGACACCGCCAGCCGCACCTGCAACTTCTCATCAGCCAGCTTCCGGATCGCCGGCGCCAACCCCACGGTCGACACCGTCACCGAACGCTGCCCGATCCCCAAGCCGCCCGGAGCCGGATCGGTGATCCGGCGCACCGCGGCCACCACGCGCTTGTAGTTGGCCAGCGGCTCGCCCATCCCTACCCATTTACAAAACACAATCGCGGACGTCTGCGCAGGTCAGAACTTCGCTGCGCAGGCCTGTGTTCCTCGTCACCCCTGCAGCGCGCCGGCCTTGATCAAGGTCGACCTATCCTCCGTACCACCAAGGCGCGTCCGACTCGCCGAAGAGCATCACGAACGTGGACACCGGGAACCGACCGGCCGGCGGATGAAAGTCCACGGTCGCCTCGACCTCGTCGGCGCTGAGCAAGGTCAGCCCGGCATCCCGGAGCAGCTCGGTGATCCGCTTCTCCTCCGCCGGCCTGTCAGCACCGAAACCGGTGACCACGTCAGCGCGCGCCAATTCGCGACCGGCATCGCTGTAAGTCAGCAACGAGTACGGCCCCACCGCCGACAGCCACAGGGATGCAGCCCGCCGAACCCGGTGGCCGCCTCGCAACGCCCGGATACCAGCGTCCCGGCGAAGACCTCCGCCGGGACACCAGTGCCGGCCACTGCGCGCATTGAGCGGAATTCACGAATAACCCCTCTGCCAGTCAGCCGTTCTTGGACTACTGCCTATCCTTCGTGCCACCAGGGCACGTCTGACTCGCCGAAGAGCATCACGAACGTGGACACCGGGAACCGACCGTCCGGCGGGTGGAAGTCCACGGTCGCCTCGATCTCTTCGGCGCTGAGCAAGGTCAGCCCGGCCGCCCGGAGCAGCTCGATGATCCGCTTTTCTTCCGCGGGCCGGTTTTCGCCGACACCGGTGACCACGTCGGCACGTGCCAATGGCGTTTCGGGGTCGTCGCCGTACGCCAGGAACGCGTACGGCCCGACCGCCGACAACCACAGCGACCAGCCCGACCGGCTCCGGCGATGCGGCTGCAGGGTATACAAAACACTGACGTCCAGCGGATCAGTCCAGTCCTCGACGTGGAGGAACTCCCTGAATCCGTCCATGAGCGGCTTCCACCGGTTGTCCCTCAGCGCGTCGGAGAAGAACCCGTAGTACGGTTTCTTCAGGTCACCATAGGCACGGCGGGCATGCTCGAGGAACTCCTCCGAACGGTCTTCCTTCCCTAATGCCATGGCGAACCGTGCATTCCCTTCTTGGGATGCGTGCTGACACGCACGCTCCACTGCAATTTCCCGTTCGAGTGCCGACCGACAGGGTACGGCAGCCGAAGTTTCCGGATATGCGGCTGGTTGATCGTGGGCTTGCCGAATGCCGCGCCGAGCCTGGTGTGGAAGTTCGCCCACTTCCGGCCGTGGAAGAAGGCCGAAACCTCCTTCTTCCCCGTCTTGAGATGGTTGATGTAGTCGGCCGTGCCCTTGATGTGGCCGGCTTGCTTGACGTGGTCGATCTTGCCGGTGAAGCGTTTGACCGCCTTGATCGCCTTCGAGATCTTGCCGCCGACTCCGCCGGTCACCGCGCCGAAGGCCGAGGATGCAGCGGCCGCCCAGTTGCCCTGGACCGCATACCCGACTGCGGCGATGCCGCTGGCGATCGCCCCGATCGGGCCGGGAACCCACGAAACGATCTCGGCGATGGGCGTGATGACCCGCGCCACGGCCTGCACGCCGCTCCACAGCGATCCCCAGAAGCCGTTGCCGTCGAGGTCGTTGGCGTTGATCGGGTCGCCGAGGACGTAGTCGTAGTCGTTGGCGGAGCCGCCCTCGACGGGGTCGACCGAGAGGAACCGGCCCAGCAGCGGGCTGTAGGGCCGGGCCCCCATCTGCACCAGCGACAGCCCACCGGCGTGCTCGTAGGCGCGCTGGTGTTCGCCGAGCCACCCGTAGTCCATCGAGCCTGGCGAGTTGTCGGGCACGTTCTGAGCGTCGACCGCACCGTCGACCTTGAGCGGCTGGCCGTAGGGATCGAACGTGCGCAGCTCCCCGACCTGGTGGCCGACGGCGTCCGTGGACAGAACGAGGTCTCCGCGCACCGACGGGTGGTCGAACGACGGGGTGAACGCCCCGTCCGAGCCGGCCTTGCTCGTGTAGAGCACCCCACCGGGCAACGACAGCGACAGCGACGTGAGCCTGCCGTTGCCGTTGAGCGTCAGGTCGGGGCTGTCCCCGTCGGCGGTGAAGCCGTACCGCACGACCGTGTTGTTGTCGCAGTCGAGCGGATCCCGGCGCACGATGCGGTTGGTGGCATCGCGGGTGTAGGTGACGTCGGCGTCGAGCGCCTTGTCCGGTCCGGTGGTCCGGACACCGATGTTGCGGTCCGAACCGTCCCACCGCAGGGTGGTGGTGCTGCCGTCCCCGGCGTTCCAGCCGGTGGTGTTGCCGTCGGCGTCGTAGGTGACGCCGGACAATGCGGTGGCACCTTCGGTGCTCAGCAACCGGTCCGCGGCGTCGTAGCAGTACCGCGTCTCCGCGGTGCCGGAAGCCGTCTGGTCGAGCAGCCGCATCCGGTTGGTGTTGAGACCGGCGTTGGCCTGGGTACCGGCCGGGCAGGTCGCAGCGGCCGCCGAGGTGTAGTCGTAGGTGTAGTGGTGACCGGTGACATAAGCCTCGGTCAGCCTGCCGATCGCGTCGTAGACGTAGTTCGGGGCCGCCGGTCTGGCGTCCACTCCTCCCAGCGATTCGTCGACGATGGTGCCCGCCGAGGTCCGGCCGACCTGCGAGACGATGTCCTTGCCGTCGCTGGTCTTCCACCCCAGCGACAGCACCTTCGCCCCGTTGTCCTTCGTGATGGACGCCAGCGACGTCCCGTTCCCGTAGACCACGGACGAAAGTTCGCCCGCGTTGTCGTAGTTCACCGTCGCCAGCGTGGTGTCGCCCAGTTTCTGGGTGCGCACCCGCCCTGCGTCGTCGTAGGTGAACGAAACCGTCCGCGGCGGGTCCGCCGGATCGGGCGGGGTGACCGTCGAGGTGGTGGCCCGGCCGGCCTGGTCGTAACCGGTCGTCGTGCGCACGCCGTTGACGTCGGTGTAGGAGCTGATCCGCCCGGCGAGGTCGACGGTGGTGGTGACGGTGCCCTTGTCGTCGGAGATCGAGCTCGTCAGCGGGTCGCCGCCCACGGCGTAGTTGTGCGTCACCGTGCGTGCCGGCGCGTCCTTGCTCGCCGGCACCTTCTCCTCCAGCGGCCGGTCCCGCGCGTCGAAGGTGGTGCAGGTCCATTCCCCGCCGGTGGCCTCGGCGACCACGTGCCCGGAGGCGTCGGTCACCAGCTCGTCGACCCGCGCCGGTCCGGACGCGGGGGCCGGCGACGTGGTCAGCTTTGCCATCCCACCCTGGTTGACTGCCGGGCTGCCGGGAACACAGGGGTTGGCGCGGGTTTCGGTGTCCCCGTAGTAGGCGTACGTGGTCTTGGCGCCGGTGGCCATGGTCTTGGCGGTCTTGCGGAGGTAGCCGGTGCCGGGCGTCTCGTAGGACACCGAACCGCTGATCTTCAGGCCGGCCGGGTCCGCCAGTCCCGAAGTACCGAGACCGTAGACGGGATCGAGCCCGTTGTCGCCGAAGGAAGTGCTCGCGGTCTTGTCCGCAACCCCGCCGGACTCCGACGCCGTCGTCGAGGTCTTCAAGCCGTACCGGGGCTTCAACGCGGTTCCGGGAACGAGTTCCTCGGCCTTGCCCGGGGCGACCCAGTTCAGGTCGAGCTTGGCGTAACCACCGTTGTCGTAGTAGTCGATGCGGATCCTCTTGGCCTGTCCCGCAGCGTCACTGTGGACGGTGGCTTCCCGCACCGTGGGGTTGCTCACCTGCCAGTAGTCCATGACGAGCTGGTCGTCGATCCACATGCGGATGCCGTCGTCGACGTTGGCCCGCAGCTTGTAGTCCCCCGCGGCGGGGAAGACCAGGTCACCGGTAAGCCGCAGCGAGAAGGAGTCCGAACTGATCCCGGGGACGACGTCATTGCTGTACTCCCACGAGCTCTTGATCGTGCCGTCCGCCGGGCCGATGCCGGTGCGCTGGACCTTCGGCACGCCGGCGAGCGTCATGTTGTCGTAGTACGCGGCGACCAGGCCGTTGATGCCTTCGTCGTAGGCGTTGTGGCCGTGTGCCATGCCGCCGGGGCAGCTCGCGGCCGGCAGCTGACCTGAAAAGCAGGATGCGGGAGCGGGGCCGTAGGAATCGACCGGCCGGTCGGCATAGTCGTACACGGTCGTCGACTTGCGTCCGGCCGCGTCGGTGGTCGACAGCGGCAGGTCGCGGGCGCCCCATTCCTGCGACGAAGTCCGGCCCGCGCTGTCGGTCGTGGACGTCGCCCGATCGGCGCCGTCGTAGGTGACCTTGTCGGCGAACCCGGTCGCCGGGCTCAAGCCCGCGATGTCGGTGAACGTCTGGCGGTTCGCCGGGTCGTACCGGTAGCCCGTTTCGGAACGGGTCCGGCCGGGCGCCGGCGCCGGCTCGACGACCTTGGTCGCCTTCGGTTTGCCCGAACTGCTGTCGTAGGTGATCTCGGACTTGACGTCGGTCGCACCCGAACGCGCCGCGGGGTCGGCAGCGATCCAGTCGTTGACCATCGCCGAACGCTGCGAGGTCAAGAGACCGGAGGAGTCGTAGCCGTAGTCGGTGACCTCCGAGCCCGGATCCTCGATGCGGCCGAGCCGGCCGCCGGTGTACCAGAGCCGGGTCTCGCTGCCGTCCCAGTAGCTGATCCGGCACAGCATCTGTGCGGGCGCGAGCGCGTCGGCACCTGGCGGGGGCGTGGCTCCGCCGTAGCAGTCGTCGCCCGCCCGGTTGTAGTGCAGCACGTGGGCGCGGCCGCTGACCGGGTCCTTGATCTGCGCCAGCCGGGACGGCGTCCCGTTGTAGATGTTCTGCAAGGAAGCGGGCTTGCGCGAGTCGACGGCCAAGGCCTGGGTCTCGAGCTTGCCGTCTGCGCCGAACGTGAAGATGTCACCACCGCCTTGCAGGGTCACCTTGCCGGCGGAGTCCACGGCCAGTACGCCGTCCTCGCCGTCAGGCGCGGTGTAGCCGCCCACGCTCTTCTTCGTCCAGGTGTGCTTCGCGCCGGTGGCGTCGGTCAGCACGATCGTCTGGTCGGTGACCTGGGCCTCGGTGTAGCTGGAGCCGTCGCCATCGAGATCGGCGGAGAGCGTCCAGCCCGGCGGGAGCGTCGGCAGATCCGCGGTGTAGAGCCACGCCGGGGGGACGATCTGCGAGGGCACGGTGATGCCGTCCGTGGTCCGGACGAACAGTTTCATCTTCGCTGCGCCGGTGGCTTCGGCGTTCTCCACCTTGATCGGCACGCGCTGCCCGGCGGTCAGCGCGATGCCGGTCGCCTGGGTCCAGTTCAGGTCACTGGCGTTGTTGACCTCGTAGACCTTGGCGCCGTTGATCCACACGGTGCCGCCGTCGTCATGCACCCCGGCGAACTGGTAGGTCCCGGCGACCGGGGCCTGGAAGAACCCCTCCCAGCGCACGACGAACCAGTCCGCGGGCAACGCCGGCGCAAACGGCGAGTCCGTGCCCCAGTCGACGTTGACCTGCGGCTCGGTCCGGGTCAGCACCGGCTGCTGCGCGTCGTTGATGATCCCGTTGTGCGACAGGTCGGCGAAGTAGGACGCCTTGAGACCCTTGCTTTCGACCTGCTGCGAGTTGTAGGTGAAGCTCAGCCCCGCATTGCCGCCGACCGTCGCGAACGACGGAGCGGCCTCCCCCGTGGTGACGTTGCCGTTGGCCAGGTTCACCATGACGGGACCGGCCTCGTCCGTCGGGGACGGGCCGTGGTCGCCGATCCGCTGGTCGATCTTGAGGTGACCGATCCAGGTCGGGGTGATCGTGGTGGCACCGCTGTATGTCATCACTTGCCAGGTGTAGGCGACGCCGTCCTGCAGGACTCCGGCGGGGATGGTCCACGTGGGAGTGGTGAGACACCCGGACTCGACGACAACACCCGACTTGGCGTCGGCGCCGGTAGCGACGCGGAAGCAGTACTTGACCTGCTCGCCGTCGGGGTCGGTGACCGGGTTGACCGACAGGGTCGGGGTCAGCGACGTCGACACCGCGCCGTCCGCCGGGGCGACCAGGGTGGTCGCCGGAGCCGGGGAGCCCGTGTCGACGGTGAGGGTGGCGTTGAGGTTCTTGTACGTCCAGGTGCCGGGGTTCTCCGCACCGATCATCATGAAGAACACGCTGCCGTCGCGAGCGTTGACGCGGTCGCGGATGAACCCGGTCATGCCTTCGCCGACGAAGCTGCCGACGTCACCGACCAGCGCACTGGTCATGTAGCCACCGACGCCGTTGAAGTTGAACGCCGACGCGTGGTACAGGTTCGCGTTCCACGTTTTCAGCGACCCGACGACGCTGGTGTTGCGCGTCAGGTCCATCCGCGCACCGACCACAGTCTTGCCGAACAGCGGCGAGTAGTCCATGTGGAAGACGCTGCGGTTGTACGTGTCGCCGTTGGCCTGGCTGTTGCCGATCCGCAGACCGCAGGCGTCGCAGTTCGTGCCGTCGGAGCGGTAGGAGTGCGATTCCGTGACGCCGTAGCTGAACGTCGGGTCGACGAAGACCGGGTAGACGCGCTTGGGGTCGCGCAGCCAGTTCGGGTCGACCGAGACGGTCAGCCACCAGTCCGCGCCGGCCTTGTTCAGCGTGTAGACACCGCCGGTCATCGCCGGCGCAGTCTCGCCCTTGCCGGCGGAGTCCCAGGTCTCGATCGGCGGCAGGACGATCTTCGCCGTTCCGCTCTTGTCGGCCAGCGTGACGGCGCCGTTCTTCTCGAGCTTCGGCGTCAGGTCACCGGTGGTGAGCTTGAACCTCCACGACGAGCGGCCGTCCGCAGGCGGGCGCTTGAGCTTGATGGTCTCCTTCACCGCGCCCGGCGTGACCTCGTAGTCCAGGTCCGTGCCCGCAGCGACCTCCGGGTAGGTGACCGAATCACCCTTCACCGCGGCCGTTGCCGGGGCGGCCTGGTCGAGCGCCAGGCCGGCGGTGTGACCGCCGGACTCGACCTGCAACACCGCGGCGTCGTCGGCCTTGGTGGCCAGGGACGGGCTCAGCGGGTGGTGGTCGGCGTCGGCGCGCTTGGTCGCCGGGTCAGTCGCCAAAGTGGTCTGGACCGGCTGCCACTCGCCTTTTTCGTCCTGCACGTTCAGCGGCTGGTTCGACTGCCGCACCGAATGCGTGCCGTCGACGTTGACGTACTCGGTGACGAACATCGACCGGGACACCGGCGTCGACCGCTGCGGGTCGAAGTGTGTTCCGGCGTCACCGTCCAACCGGCTCTGAGCTGCGAAATCCGCCTTCGACGGAGCCTGCGGCACGACGGGCGCCGGCACAGCCGACGACAGCAACCCGACGTCGCGCGGATCGATCGGCTTCGGCGCGGTCGGCGGCGTCGCGACGGCTTCGGCGCTGCCGACGACAAGGGTCATCGTCAGAGCGAGCACGACCGCTCGGACCCAGCGGACCAGCTGGACAGGACGCGACAAGCGCAGCACGGCCAGTTCCTCCCCCGGCAGCCCGGCATCGCCACGACCGCCCCCAATGGCCCGCGGAGCGCGACTGCCGCCGCGGGATGGTGCGAGCACTCCGCGCACGTCGTGCCCGGTTCTGCCCGGGGTCGGGAATTCCCAGCCCTCGCCCGCACCTTGCATCGGCGGAACCTCACACCGTTGTTACACCATTGAGTGAGACGAATCACACAGTTGCCAGTCGATTGCGGATCCGGTATCGGCGCTGGTTGCCGCCGTCTGCCGGCGAAGGTTCACCGGCTACGATCGCCGCCGGTCCTGCCGTCGCCGGACCACATATCGCCCTTCGGCAGGAGACCGATGACCCAGCCCGCGCTCGACGCCCCGGACGTCACCGCACCCATCCCGCGTGCGACTGCGAAGGTCCGCCGCGACGGCGCGCCTCAGCTCGGCCTCGCGGCGCTGTGGGTCTTCACCGCCGTTCCCGCCGCGTTGGCGCTCCTGGCCGCGGTGCGGGCGCCGAAGATGCACGTGCTGCTCGACTACTGGCACGTCTTCGCGAAGATCACCGACGACAACGGCCGGTTGCTGCTCGGCCAGGTCTTCACCTACCACCTCGACCAGCCGTTCGTCGTGCCTTCCCTGCTCTTCTACGCCGACGCGGTGTGGTTCGGCGGGGACAATCGCGTCCTGACCGTCCTGACGGTCGTCCTGCTCGCGGTCGCGGTGTTCGCGCTGCGGACGATGCTGCCGCGGCACCTGAACCCGACGACACGGGTGGCGCTGACCGCGGCGATGTGCTGGCTGCTGTTCAGCTCTCACGCCACCGAACTGTGGCTGCAGAGCACGAATGGCATCAGCTGGGTTCCCGCGGTCACGTTCTGCACGATCGCGATCGCCTGCGCGCACCACGGTCGCCGGATCGGCGCGTACGCGGCCGCGTTGCTGGGCTGCCTGAGTTTCGGTGCCGCATTGCCGATCTGGTTCGTGATCGCCGGTATTGCCTGGCTCCGCAAGGAACCACGGCTTCGCGTCGTGATCCCCGCAGCGGCCGGATTCGTCATCCTCGTCGCCTGGTGGCTCACCAAACCCGCCGGAACGCAATCCGGAGCGACGGATGCCTTCGACCCGGACGGACGGCTCTCCGTCCTCACCGCCGCGGTCGGCGGCCTGTGGTCGGTGGACATCGCCGTCCTAGCGGTGATCGCCGGAGGCCTCACCATCGCCCTCCTCGCACTGCTGCTGCGCCACACCATCATCGACCGACCGGCGACGACCGATGCGGGATGGGCCGGTTTGGCCTGCTACGCAGTCGCTTTGGCGTTGATGCTCGCACTCGGCCGGACGACGACGAACGTCCCCGGCGGCAACGTCGGGCTGATCAGCCGGTACGTCCTGGTCGCCGCGCTGGCCACCACCGCGGCGCTCGTGCTGGCCACTGTGCACCGTCCACAGTGGCCGAAGCGGTACGTCGTCGTGACGGTCGTCGCACTGTCTCTGCTCACCCATGCCATCGGCGGGGGGAAGGCCGACCAAGTCCGTCGTAGCTACGCGCCGCTCGGCCTGGCCGCGATCGCCCTACGTGTCGACGCCACCGCCGCGCTCGAGGCCCTGCACATCCAGCGGGCCGCAGGCCTGGCGGCCCGCGCATTGGGGGCCTACCCGTTCGACAACAGCTTCACACTCGGCTGCCACGGCCCCGAGCTCGACAGCCACCTCGACCTGACCACTGCGCAACCGCAGTCAGCCAACGCAACCGGAGCACTCGACGCTCCCGCCACCGAGGCCGGCGGCATCGTCACTGGCTGGGCCGTCGTCGACGGTGCCCGGCCGGACTGCATCCTCATCACCGACCAGACCGGCACGGTCACCGGCGGCGGCATCTCCGGGCTGCCGCTCACCGCCGGCCAAGCCACGAAAGCCGGGCTTGGCGCGACGGCGTGGCAAGCAACGGCCGGCCCCACCAACGGACCACTCACCGTGCTCGCCGTCCGCGGTGGACGCCTCTACCGGCTCAACTGAACCAAGGTCAGCGGTCAAGCCACGGTGCGAGCAGCTTCTCCAGATCAGCATCCGACAACGCCCGCGGACCGCCGTGGAACTCGTGCCACCGCGCCGCCTCCCGGGCCGCGGTGTACTCGACCTCGAACGCCCGCATCAGCACGTACATGAACGTCACCGAACTGAACCGCTCACCCAACAAGGTCCGCGCTTCACGCGCCACCTCGGTCGCGCCGCGGCCGACCACGTCCGCGAGCCGAAGCTCCTCCGCAGCCGGATCCAACAGGCTGGGGGCATACATCACGACAAACACTCCATCATCGAAACGAACAAAAACTCAGCCTTCAGCCGCCAGCTGCCCACACGCCGCAGCGATGTCCTGACCACGGGTATCTCGCACCGTGCACGCGACACCGCCGGCATTCACCAGCCGCACGAACTCCCACTCCACCGGCTTCGGCGACGCATCCCACTTACTGCCCGGCGTCGGGTTCAGCGGAATCACGTTCACGTGAACGAGCTGGCCCAGGTGCTTGCGCAGCCGCTTCGCGAGCAACTCGGCCCGCCACGGCTGGTCGTTGATGTCCCGGATCAGGGCGTACTCGATCGACACCCGCCGACCGGACGTGTCCGCGTAGTACCGCGCCGCAGACAGGACTTCGTCCACCGACCAGCGGTTGTTCACCGGCACCAGCGTGTCGCGCAGCTCGTCATCCGGCGTGTGCAGCGACACCGCCAGCCGCACCTGCAACTTCTCATCAGCCAGCTTCCGGATCGCCGGCGCCAACCCCACGGTCGACACCGTCACCGAACGCTGCCCGATCCCCAAGCCGCCCGGAGCCGGATCGGTGATCCGGCGCACCGCGGCCACCACGCGCTTGTAGTTGGCCAGCGGCTCGCCCATCCCCATGAAGACGATGTTCGACAGCCGGCCGGGCCCGCCGGGCATCGTGCCGTCGCGCATGACCGCCGCCGCCGAACGGACCTGGTCGACGATCTCCGCCGTCGACAGGTTGCGGTCGAGCCCGCCCTGGCCCGTCGCGCAGAACGGGCACGCCATGCCGCAGCCCGCCTGGCTCGAGATGCACAGCGTCGCGCGGTCCGGGTAACGCATGAGGACGCTCTCCAGGAGCGTGCCGTCGTGGGCGCGCCACAGCGTCTTGCGCGTCGCGCCGTCGTCGGCCGCCAAGGCGCGGACCTCGGTCAGCAGCGTCGGCATCAGGTCGGAGACCAGCCGATCCCGCGAAGCCGCCGGGATGTCCGTCATCTCGGCGGGGTCGACCGTCAGCCGGGAGAAGTAGTGGTTCGACAGCTGCTTCGCGCGGAACGGCTTCTCCCCCAGCTCGGCGACGGCGGCCGCACGCTCGGACACCGAGAGGTCGGCGAGGTGGCGCGGCGGCAGGCCGCGCTTGGGCGCGTCGAAGACGAGGGGAAGGGCAGTCATAACCGGACCAGTGTCCCACGCGCCGACCACGGACGCCCGTGGCGCCCCCGCCAGGTGTACCCCAGGTCACCGGCCCCGGTCGCCGGAGCCGTGTCACCCACCTGGATGATCCACCGTGAAACCGCGTCCGACGAAAGAGGTGAGCGCGTGCCCTTCCGGCACCTTGTCCTGGTTGTCGCCCTCACCCTGGGCCTCGCCGCCTGCGGCACCCCGGCCGAAACCCCGCCCCCCGCGCCGAGCGGGCCGAGCGCCACCGCGGGGTCGCTGCGCCTGCCCCTGCCACCGGGTGCGACCTACACCGAGCACAGCCCGGACGGCCTGCTCGACGGCTGCATCGCCGAAGGCACCGCGGTCTGCGAAGCGCGGGTTCTCGACCTGCGCAAGGCGGACCCCGCCGCGCCGATCAACGCGCCCAGCACGAAACGGCCCTTCGGCTGGTACACCGGCACCGACCTGCCGACCTGCATCACGCCCGCCTCGCCGCCCGGCAAGGCCTCGGGCGCCAAGGACAGCAAGCTCCTCGACTCCGGGTTCGCGCCCATCGGGCCCAAGAAGGCCGAGTACGGCCGCTGGCAGGTCACCTGCGAGAACTCGGCGCAGAACAACCAGGTCCGGATGTGGTGGCTGCCGACGAGCAAGATCCTGGTCGTCCAGTACGGGTCCTTCCCCGGCTGGGACGCCAAGATGGACACCCTGCTCGCCGGCGCCACCTTCAGCTGACGGCGTCGAGCGCGGCCCGGATGATCGCGTCCGTGTCGATGCCGTGGTGGCGGTAGACGTCCTCCAGCGACCCCGACTGCCCGAAGCCCGTGACACCGAGCGCGACCGACGGCACCCGGTTGATCCCGGCCAGGAACGCCAGCGTGTGCGGGTGCCCGTCGAGCACCGTCACCAGCGGGCGGGCCCGCGAGGCCGGGAACACCTGGTCCAGGATCCACGTCTCGCCGTGCCCGCGGCCGGAGCGCGCCTGGAGCGCCTCGAACAGCAGGCCGGGGCTGGTCACGCACACGACGTCGGCCTCGACGCCGACCTGGGCCAGCCGCTCGGCCGCCGCCAGGGTGTCCGGCACCAGCGCGCCCATGGCCGCGAGCGTGACCGAAGGCGCGGAAGCCCGCCGCAGGAGGTACGCGCCCGCCACGACCTGGCGGCGACGGCGTTCGCGCGCGGCCGGGTCGGTGGGCACCGCGGCGAGGGTCTGGTCGACCGGACGCGTCGAGAGCCGGAAGTACGACGACGTGCCGCCCGGCTTGCCGAGCCGGCCGAGCGCGGCCAGCAGCGTCCACTCGGTGTCGAGCGCGAACGCCGGTTCGTAGCTGACGCAGCCGGGCTGCTCGATGCCGATCGACGGCGTGGTGATCGACTGGTGCGCGCCGCCTTCCGGGGCGAGCGTGACGCCGGACGGCGTGCCGATCAGGATCGACTGCCCGCCCGCGTAGATGCCGAACGACCACGGTTCCAGCGCGCGCTCGACGAACGGGTCGTACATCACGCCGATGGGCAGCAGCGGCTCGCCCCAGCGGCTCCAGGTGGCGCCCAGCTCGCCCAGCAGGCCGACCAGGTTCGTCTCGGCGATGCCCAGTTCGACGTGCTGGCCGGTCGGCTTCTCCCGCCAGTGCATGATCGTCTCGGGGTCGTCCTCGAACCAGTCGCGGCGCTCGGTGGCCGACCAGACGCCGACCTTGTTGACCCAGCCGCCGAGGTTGGTCGTCGAACTGACGTCGGGGCTGACCGTCACCACGCGCTTCGCCGCTTCGGGCGCTTCGCGCGTCAGGTCGAGCAACACGCGACCCAGCGCCGCCTGCGTCGTAGCGGTCCCGGACGGCGTACGTCCGATGTCGACCGGCAGATCCAGCGAAGGCGCCGAAGGAACCTCCGGACGGCGAAGGCGCGAAGCGACTTCGGCGCACAACGCAGCTTCGGGCGAGCCGGGAGCGAAGCCCTCCCACGGCGAAGCGAGGTCCGTGCCCGAAGCCGCTGCCAGCTCTTCCATCTGCGCCACCGTCAGCAGCGAGGAGTGGTTCTGCGGATGCCCCTGCGTAGGCAGGCCGCGGCCTTTGACGGTGTAGCAGAAGATCACCGTCGGCCGGTCGTCCGAGATGGCAGCGAAGACCTCGTCGAGCGAGCCGAGGTCGTGGCCGCCGAGGTTGCGGATCGCGGCCAGCAGCGTCTCGTCGTCCAGCGAAGCGACCAGGTCGGCGAGGGCCGCGTTGCCCGCGGGCAGCCGGTCGCGCACCTGGGCGGCGTCGCAGCGCAGCAGCCGCTGGTACTCGGGGTTCGGCATGGCGTCGATGCGGGCCCGCAGCTCGGCACCGCCGGGGCGGGTGAACAGCTCCTCCAGCAGGCGCCCGTACTTCAACGTCAGCACCTGCCAGCCGGCGGCGTCGAACATGCCCTGCAGCCGCCCGGCCGCGATGTTCGGGACCACCCGGTCGAGTGACTGGCGGTTGAGGTCGACGATCCAGACGATCTCGCCGAGTTCCGCGACGGCCGGGTCGAGGATGGCCTCCCAGATCGCGCCTTCGTCGAGCTCGGCGTCACCCACCAGCGAGTACTGCCGCCCGGTGCCGGCCGAGGAGCCCCGGGTCGTCAGGTAGCGGCGGGCCAGGGCGCCCCAGATCGGGGCGGTGGCGCCGATGCCGACGGAGCCGGTCGAGTAGTCGACGGGGTCGGGGTCCTTCGCGCGGCTCGGGTAGCTCTGCAGGCCGCCGAACTCGCGCAGCGTCGGCAGGTAGGCCTCGTCCAGCTCGCCGAGCAGGTAGTTGATCGCGTGGAGCACCGGCGACGCGTGCGGCTTCACCGAGACGCGGTCCTCGGGGCGCAGGTGCCGGAACCACAGCGACGTCATGATCGAGACCAGCGAGGCGCACGACGCCTGGTGCCCGCCCACCTTGAGCCCGGACGGGTTGGGCCGGACCCGGTTGGCCTGGTGCACGATCGCGGTGGCGAGCCAGAGCACCCGCTGCTCGATCGCGGTGAGCGCCGGGGCGGTCACGGGGGCGTGGGTCATCGTCGACACCTTTCGTGCAGGAAGCGCACACCAGGACAGCACTGGTGGACGCATCGCACAACCGATGCCACCGGAGGTGCGCAGAATGCGTACCGAACGCCGAGGGCTCAGGCCTCCGGCTGCGCAGAATGCACGCGCTCCACCAGGGGCGCCAGCCGGTACGGGACGAGCTCGCGCATGACGAGGGAGATGTTCGTCCGCTCCACGCCGGGCGAGGCCAGGATGTGGCCGGCGATCCGGTACAGGTCGTCGGCGTCGACCGCGACCACCTGGACCATCAGGTCGCTCGCCCCGGTCAGCCCGCACACCTCGGTGACCTCGGGGATCGCCGACAGGGACTCGCCGATCTCGGCGAGGCGCCGCTGGTCGACCTGCGCGTTGACGAACGCCCGCAGCGGATAGCCGAGGCGCGCCGGGTCGATGCGGCGCTCGAACGACCTCAGGACGCCGCGCTGCTCCAGCCGCACGAGCCGGGCCTGCACGGTGTTCCGCGACAGGCCCAGCCGCTCGGCCAGCGCGACCGCCGTGGACCGCGGGTCCTGCCCCAGCGCTTGGAGCAGGCGCGCGTCGATCTCGTCGATGGTTTCCGGCACGCGCCGATCTTCCCAGGTGACCGACGTCACCGGAGACCGGTTGTCATCCGACCGTTTCCGATATATCGTGAACGTGTCGCAACAGTTCGAGAAAGGAACACAGACCATGCGTAGGCAACGACACCCCTTCGCCCACGAACGTGGGCGCGCACCTTTCGGGCCCTTCGGTGGTTTCGGCGAGTTCCCCCCGGGCTTCGGCCCCGGAGGACGCGGTCGCGGCCACGGTCCGGGCCGGCGGGGTCACGGCGGACGGCGCAGCCGCCGCGGTGACGTCCGCGCCGCGATCCTGGCGCTGCTCGCCGAGCAGCCCCGGCACGGCTACGAGATCATCCGCGAGATCGGCGAGCGCTCCGGCGGCTTCTGGCGGCCCAGCCCCGGCTCGGTCTACCCGACGCTGCAGCTGCTGGCCGACGAAGGCCTGGTGATCAGCAAGGACGAGCACGGCAAGAAGCTGTTCGAGCTGACCGACGCCGGCCGCACCGCCGCGGAGGAACAGGACAGCACCCCGCCGTGGGAGCAGATCGCGCAGGACGTCGACCCGGTCGAGGTCGGGCTCGCGAAGGCGGGCAAGAACCTGGCCGCCGCCGTCGTGCAGATCATGCGCGCGGGCTCCGAGAGCCAGCAGGCCCGTGCGGCCGAGGTGCTCAACGACGCCCGGCGCTCGCTCTACGGCATCCTCGGCGAAGACGAGGAAGAGTCCGCTTCGGGCGAAGCGGCAGCCGAGTGACCTGGCAGGACGAGGCCGGTGGGCTTGCGCCGCGCGTGCACGCGGTAGCCCACCGGCAGCGTCAGGTCTTCGCTTCGATTCCCGTTACGCTGCAAGGCCTCCGCGATCGCCTGTTCGGCGACCGGCTTGCTGAACTCGATCTTCAGCACGGCTTCGAGGTCCGCGGCGGTCGCGAAACGCCATTCGGTGGCGACGCGGCGGCAGCCGAACCCGGCCCGGGCGAAGAACCGTTCCACGGCGACGGGGTCGTAGTGCGGTAGGTCGGCGCGCATCCAGCGGCCGTAGGGCTCGCTCGTGACGTCCAGGTCGACGATCAGGATCGCGCCGCCCGGCCGCAGCACCCGTTCCGCCTCCGCCAGTCCGGGCTCGCACCCGGGCCCGAAGAAGTACGCCGTGCGCGCGTGGACGACGTCGACACTCGCACTGCGGACCGGCAACCGCTGGGCCCGGCCCATCCGGACGTCCACGTTCGACAGTCCCTCGACGCGCTTCAGCGCGCTTCGCACCAACGGCTCGTGCGGCTCGACCCCGAGCACCGAGCGCGCGTCCCGGGCGAAGCGCGGCAAGTGAAACCCGTCACCACAGCCGACGTCCAGCACGTCCCGGCCGGTCCAGTCGTGCTCCTCCCGCAACACCCGCCAGATCTCGCCGCCGCTGTCCTGCGCGTGGTTCTCCAGCTCGTAATCGGCCTGGTAGTACCAGATGTTGGGGCTCGGCACGACCTCCGCGCGCCGCGACGACCACCGCACCCCCGCTGCTCCTTCCGGGTCCTCGTCGCCGGGCCGTGCCCGCACGGTGGCGAATTCTTGGCGGAAAACTCACGGATCGCGCCTAGAATCCGGTGGGTATCGGGAGGAGCACCCATGGCAATCGGCCCATCCAGTACCCCGTCCCCGGTCCCGGCCGGAATTCCGTGCTGGATCGAGCTGGCCTGCCGGGAGCAGGCCGTGGCAGAGCGATTCTACGGTGCCCTCTTCGGCTGGGAGTTCACCACTCAACGCGACCCCGCGACCTCCGACGGCCGCTACGCCATCGGGGCGCTCAACGGCCTGCCCGTCGGCGGCCTCTACCGCGCGGCCCAGGGTGCGCCGCTGGGGTGGGTGCCGCACATCTCCGTGCCGCACACCGCAAGCGCGGCCGAGTGGGTGGAGCACCTCGGCGGCCGGATCACCCTCGGGCCGGTGGCGATCCCGGACCGCGGCATGATCATGCACGCCCTCGACGCGTGCGGCGCGCCGGTGGTGTTCTGGGAGGTGCCGCCGAACTGGGAGTTCGTCACCGGCATCCCGAACACCTTCAGCGGCGCGGACCTCAACACCCACGACGGCGTCGCGGCGGATCACTTCTACACCAAGCTGTTCACCTACGGCAGCCATCAGATCGGCGACGGCGAGATGCTGGACTACGTCGAATGGCTCATCGAGCACGAGCCGGTGCTGTACCGGTACGTGATGGGTTCGGAGTACAGCCGGGACACTCCGCCGCACTGGCTCGTGTACTTCGACATCGACCCGGCCCGAGGGGTGGACGCGGTCGCCGGCGAGGCGCTCATGCACGGCGGCACGGTGGTGATCCAGCCCTACGACACCCCGTTCGGCCGGATGGCGATCCTCGCGGACCCCGAGGGAGCGGTGTTCGCGGTCATCGACCACTCGCGCGTCGCCGAAGGGTGGGGCCGCGCGGAGGTCGACGACCCCTACGACGACTAGACCGGCACAAACGCCGAAAGCAGCAGCCAGGACACGACGGCCGACGGCAGCAGCGAGTCGAGCCGGTCCATGATCCCGCCGTGCCCGGGCAACAGCGTCCCCATGTCCTTGACGCCGAGATCGCGCTTGATCAGCGACTCGACGAGGTCGCCCAGGGTCGCGGTCAGCACGACGGCGACACCGAAGATCACGCCCTGCCAGACGTGCCCGTCGAGCAGCAGGCTGAGGGTCAGCGCCCCGGCGACGACACCGCCGATGACCGAACCCGCGAAGCCTTCCCAGGTCTTCTTCGGGCTGATGGTGGGCGCCATCGGGTGCTTGCCGCCGAGGACGCCGGCGATGTAGCCGCCGGTGTCCGACGCGACGACGCCGATCAGGAAGGTCAGGACTCGCCCGACGCCGTCGTGCGGCGGCACCAGCATGGCCGCGAACGCAGCGAACAGCGGCAGGTAGGCGGCCGCGAAGACCGACGCGCTGATATCGCGAAGGTAGCCTTTCGCTCCGCCCGGAAGCCGCCAGAGCAGGCAGGCGAGCACGGTGAGGACGAACGCGGTGAGCGCGCCTTCCCGCCCGAACGGCCAGGCGAGCCAGATCATCGCCTGCCCGCCGACGAGCACCGGGATCATCGCGACCCGGATGTCGGCGACCCGGCGCAGCACCCCGGCGAATTCGAAGGTGCCGACCGCGATCGCGACCGCGATGATCCCGATGAACAGGTAGCGAACGGTGAGCAGGGAAACGATGATCGCCGCGCCGAGCAGCAGCGCGACCCCGATGGCCGCGGGCAGGTTCCGGCCGGCCTTGGAGGCCTTCTTGACGACCTCCGGCGGGGCCGGCGTGTCCGATGCCCCGGTTTCGGCGCCGGCGGTCCGGCTCGCGGCAGCGGTTTCCGAAGTGCCGCCTGCCTCGTCGGTCCGCGCCGGTGTGTCCGCCGCGGCGGCGCCGGCGGCCGACAACCGGGCCGCCTCGCCGGCGCCCGGGGTCTCCGGCACGACCGGCGTCCCCGCCGCCCGCGGGGTTTCCGAGGTCGCCGAAGCCCCGGCGGATCCCGGAAACTCCGGTGTGGCCGGGGTGCCGGCGTCACCCGGCTCCGGCGTCCCGGGCGTGGCCGCCGGGTGTTCTCCGGTGGCGTCCACCCGGTCCTCGCGTTCCTCGCTCACCTGTGCCATCAGACCTCGAGCAGCTCGGCTTCCTTGTGCTTGACCAGCTCGTCGACCTTGTGCACGTAGGTGTCGGTCAGGTTCTGCAGTTCCTTCTCCGCGCGCGCGACGTCGTCCTCACCGGCCTCGCCGTCCTTGGCGATGCGGTCCAGCTCGTCCTTGGCCTTGCGGCGGACGCTGCGGATCGAGACCCGGGCGTCCTCGCCCTTGCCCTTGGCGACCTTCACCATCTCCTTGCGCCGCTCCTCGGTGAGCTGCGGGATGACGATGCGGATGACCTGGCCGTCGTTGCTCGGGTTGACCCCGAGGTCCGACTCCCGGATCGCCTTCTCGATGGCATTGAGCTGCGACTGGTCGTACGGCTTGATGAGCGCCATCCGGGCTTCCGGCACGTTCACGCTGGCCAGCTGGTTCAGCGGGGTCGGCGAGCCGTAGTACTCGACGACGATCCGCGAGAACATCGCCGACGAAGCCCGGCCGGTGCGAACCGACTGCAGCTCGTCCTTGGCGACGGACACCGCTTTTTCCATCTTCTCCTCGGCATCGAGGAGGGTCTCGTCGATCACGGTCACTCCCGTAGTTGTGATGGGTGGCGCTTGCTGATCCCAGCAGGTCTAGGCCGGCACCCCGGCAGTGGGGGTGCTGACCAACGTGCCGATTCTCTCACCACTCACCGCGCGGGCGATGTTCCCCTCGGTGAGCAGGTTGAACACGATGATCGGCATGTTGTTGTCCATGCAGAGGCTGAACGCCGTCGCGTCGGCGACCTTGAGGTCCCGCTCCAGCACCTCGCGGTGGGTGATCTCGCGGAACATCTCGGCGGTGGGGTCGGCCTTCGGGTCCGCGGTGTAGACACCGTCGACGGCCTTCGCCATCAGCACGGCTTCGCAGCCCAGTTCGAGCGCCCGCTGCGCGGCCGCGGTGTCGGTGGAGAAGTACGGCATGCCGACCCCGGCGCCGAAGATCACGACGCGGCCCTTCTCCAGGTGCCGCTCGGCGCGGCGCGGGATGTAGGGCTCGGCGACCTGGCCCATCGTGATGGCGGTCTGCACCCGGGTGGGCAGGCCCTCCTTCTCCAGGAAGTCCTGCAGCGCCAGGCAGTTCATCACGGTGCCCAGCATCGCCATGTAGTCGGCGCGGTCGCGGTCCATGCCGCGCTGCGACAGCTCCGCGCCCCGGAAGTAGTTGCCGCCGCCGATCACGACCGCGACCTGGACACCGGTGCGGGCGACGTCGGCGATCTGCTGCGCGACCGAGTGCACGACGTCGGGATCGACGCCGATCGAACCACCGCCGAACATCTCGCCGCCCAGTTTCAGCAGCACCCGCCGGTAGCCACCTTCGACCCGGTCACCCATCTATGTCGCCTCCTACGCCCCTCGAGCGTGCTTTTCTTCTCCGGACCCGACAGTGCCCCGTCCCCGATGGACGGAGACGGGGCACTGTGGGGGTAGAACCTACGCCCTGGCCTGAACTCAGGCCTGGCCGACCTCGAAGCGCGCGAACTTGGTCAGCGTCACGCCGGCCTCGTCGAGCAGGGCCTTGACGGTCTTCTTGTTGTCCTTGACCGACGGCTGCTCGAGCAGGACGTTGTCCTTGTAGTAGGCGTTGACCTTGCCCTCGATGATCTTCGGCATGGCCTGCTCCGGCTTGCCCTCTTCACGAGCGGTCTTCTCGGCGATGGAGCGCTCGTTCTCGACGATCTCGGCGGGCACCTCGTCGCGGGTCAGGTACTTCGCGCGCAGCGCGGCGACCTGCATGGCGGCACCGCGGGCCGCCTCGGCGTCGTCACCGGTGAACTCGACGAGCACGCCGACGGCCGGCGGCAGGTCGGAGCCACGGCGGTGCAGGTAGGTCGCGGTCTGGCCCTCGAAAGCCACGACGCGGCGCAGCTCGAGCTTCTCGCCGATGCGGGCCGACAGCTCCTGGACGACCTCGTTGACGGTCTTGCCGTCGAGCTCGGCACCCTTGAGCGCCTCGACGTCGGAGGTCTTCAGGGTCTTCGCGACCTCGACGATCTTCGCGGCGAGCGCCTGGAAGTCGGCGTTCTTCGCGACGAAGTCGGTCTCGGAGTCGAGCTCGATGAGGACGCCGCCGTCGCCGGTGACCAGGCCTTCGGCGGTGGCGCGCTCGGCGCGCTTGCCGACGTCCTTGGCGCCCTTGATGCGGAGGAACTCGACGGCCTTGTCGAAGTCGCCGCCGTTCTCCTCGAGGGCCTTCTTGCAGTCCATCATGCCGGCGCCGGTCATCTCGCGCAGGCGCTTCACGTCAGCGGCGGTGTAGTTCGCCATTCTGGTAAATCCGTCCTTTGCAGGAAATCTGTGGGTTGCTACACCCGTGCGGCCGGGCCCCGGGGGCGCGGCCGCACGGGCGGTTGGAGCATCAGGAGGAGGCGGTCGCCTGCTCGGGAGCGGCCTCGGCCGGGGCCGCCTCGACGGCAGCGGCGGCTTCGGTCGCGTCGGCGGCGGCGGTCTCGGAGCCGGCGAGCAGCTCCTTCTCCCACTCGGCCAGCGGCTCGTCGGCGGCGACGCCCGGCTCCGGCTTCGAGTCGGAGGACGCACCGTTGCGGCTGGAGCGCGCCATCAGACCGGCGGCCGCGGCCTCGGCGACGACCTTGGTCAGCAGCGCGGCGGAGCGGATCGCGTCGTCGTTGCCCGGAATCGGGTAGTCGACCTCGTCCGGGTCGCAGTTGGTGTCCAGGATCGCGACGACCGGGATGTTCAGCTTCCGAGCCTCGCCGACGGCGATGTGCTCCTTCTTGGTGTCGACGATCCACACCGCGCTCGGCACCTTGGCCATGTCGCGGATACCGCCGAGGGTCTTCTCGAGCTTGTCCTTCTCGCGGGTCAGCGTCAGGATCTCGCGCTTGGTGAGACCTTCGAAGCCGCCGGTCTGCTCACGCGACTCGAGCTCCTTCAGGCGGAGGAGACGCTTGTGCACGGTCTGGAAGTTGGTCAGCATGCCGCCGAGCCAGCGCTGGTTGACGTAGGGCATGCCCACGCGCGCGGCCTCGTTGGCGATGGCTTCCTGAGCCTGCTTCTTGGTGCCGACGAACATGATGGTGCCGCCGTGCGCGACGGTTTCCTTGATGAACTCGTACGCACGGTCGATGTAGGTCAGCGTCTGCTGCAGGTCGATGATGTAGATGCCGTTGCGCTCGGTGAAGATGTAGCGCTTCATCTTCGGGTTCCACCGGCGGGTCTGGTGCCCGAAGTGCACGCCGCTGTCGAGCAGCTGCTTCATGGTGACGACGGCCATTGCCGGAATCACACCTCTTCTGTGTAGTGCGCGCCTTGCTTCCGCTGGACGCGCTGCTCGGTTTGTCGCTCCCGGCCGGGGTGGCCGTTCGCCCTGGTGCCCGCGCCGGCGTCCGGACCCCGGGAGTGAAGGACCCCCGAGGACCGCCGGACCCCGTGCGCTCCCTCGGCTGTTTCCAGAAGGGGGAACGCGCACGTGCACGCGAAGTCAGCCCGCTGAAACGGACTGCGCAAAAGATTCTACCCCCTCCCACCACCCCCTCCCCCACCGGCGGCCACTGGGCGACGCAGTTGTCCACATCGCCTCCGGTTATCCACAGATTCGGCTCCCGCCCCCCACGCCCCGCCCGGGTGCCGCACCCTGGAGTCATGGAGTCGATCAAGCAGGTCCGACGGTGGTTGTTCGGCGCGATTGCGCTGGTCATGACGGTGTGGGGAGGGGTGGTTGCGAGCGGAGAGGTGGGTGCCCGGGCACCGGGAGCGACGGCTCGGCAAGGCGAGCTGTCGGCGTCGACGACGCTGGGGACAGGTATGGCCGAATCCCGGCCGCGTGAGGTGGCGGAGCCGTGGACGAGCGGCCTGGCACCCCCATCACCAGGAGCACGACTCGCCGGACCGGCGCCGGCCGCGCGGGCGCCTGCCAAGCCCGCAGCGTTCCCTGCGGCCGTCGCGCAGGCGCTCACCGAGCCCGCAGTGTCCCCCGCGGCCGAGCGGGCACTTGCCGAATCCGCAGCGTTCCCCGCGGCCGCCGCGCAGGCGCCTGCCGAGCCCGCAGCGTTTCCCGCGACCGCCGCGCGAGGGCATGCCAAGCCCACAGCGTTCCCCGCCGCCGCGCGGGCGCAGGCCGTGCCGTGGGCGGTCGCGCTCATGGTCGTCCCGCCATCGCCGCCGTCGGTTGCGGCCGGTCGCTCCCTCGCTGCGCGGCAACCGCGGCTCTCCTGGCCCTTATCACCCGATCCGGTGATCACCAAGTACTTCGACGCCCCCGAAACACCCTTCGGCCCAGGGCATCGCGGAGTCGACCTGGCTGCCGTGCCCGGGCAAGACGTGCTGGCCGCCGATCAAGGCGTCGTCGTCTTCGCCGGCCTGGTGGGCGGGCGGCCCGTGCTGGCCGTCGATCACGACGGCGGGCTGCGCACCACCTACGAGCCCGTCGTGCCGAAGGTGGCGGTGGGGGAACAGGTCTACCGCGGCCAGGTGCTCGGCACCGTCCTCGCCGGGCACCCCGGCTGCACGGTGGCAGCGTGCCTGCACTGGGGCGTCCGGCGAGGCGAGGAGTACGTCGATCCCCTCGCGCTGACCGGCGAGGTCGGCGAATACCGGCTCAAGCCGTGGGGAGGTGGTCGGTGATCAGCTGCCGGTCTGCTCGACCAGCTTGGCGCGCAGCCGCATGACGGCCCGCGTGTGCAGCTGGCTCACCCGCGACTCCGTGACACCGAGGACCTTGCCGATCTCGGCGAGGGTCAGGCTTTCGAAGTAGTAGAGGCTGACCACGATCTTGTCCCGCTCGGTGAGCTGCGCGATCGCCTGGGCGAGCTGGCGGCGGTTGTCCTGGTCGACGAGCACCGCGACCGGGTCGACGGCATCATCGTCGGGCAGCGTGTCGACCAGCGAGCCGCTGTCCTTGCCCGCGGCCACCAGGTCCTCGAGCGCGACGACGCTGGTGAGCTGCAGCTGGCCGTAGAAGTCACGCAGGTCGTCGAGGCCGATGCCGAGTTCGGCGGCGAGCTCCGCGTCGGTCGGGGTGCGGTGCAGGCGGGCGCCGAGGCGTTCCATCGCGCGCTCGGCCTCCTTGGCCTTGCTGCGCACCGCGCGCGGCACCCAGTCCTGCGAACGGAGGTCGTCGAGGATCGCGCCACGGATGCGCTGCATCGCGTACGTCTCGAAGCGCAGGCCGCGCTCGGGGTCGAACTTCTCGATCGCGTCGACGAGCCCGAAGATGCCCGACTGGACGAGATCGCCGACGTCGATGTGGGTGGGCAGCCCGGTGCCGACCCGGCCGGCGACGTACTTGACGAGCGGGGCGTAGTGCAGCACGAGCCGATCGCGCGACGCCTGGTCCGGACTGTCGGCGAACTGCTGCCAAAGAGCCGCGATCCCGGCGTCGACGTCGTAGCCGGCGCGGGTCTCCGCGGGCGCGGCAGCCTCACCGTGAGTGGTCACTCCGGCGGCTTCGGTCACGTGCGGGCCTGCGGTCATTGCACAGTCGTTCTCGGCATGCGGCTCAGTGTCGTCTCCGTGCTCGTGCGGATGCGCGTGCGCCGCCGGCCCTGCTGGTGACGACCCCGGCGAGCCTCCCCGGACCGCCTCAGGCCCTGGGGTGCGCTCGGTCATGGATCGCTTTCAACCGGTCGACGGTCACATGAGTGTAGAGCTGCGTCGTGGCAAGCGTAGCGTGACCAAGCAGTTCCTGAACGCTCCTGAGATCGGCACCCCCTTCGAGCAGATGCGTCGCGGCGGAATGCCGCAGGCCGTGGGGCCCCATGTCGAGTGCTCCGGGCACCGCCATGACGGCGTCGTGCACGACGCGCCGCACCGCCCGCGGGTCGACGCGTTTGCCCCGGACGCCGAGGAAAAGCGCGGGCTCGACGCTCTCACCACCGCTTTCGGCGATGATCTTCGGCCGCCCCTCGTCGATCCAGTCCGTGAGCGCCTCCGCCGCCGGCACTCCGAACGGGACGACACGTTCCTTGCCACCCTTCCCCAGCACCGTCACGACACGACGGGAGAAGTCGGCCCCGCCGACGTCCAGCCCGCACAACTCGGACACGCGGATGCCGGTGGCGTAGAGCAGCTCGACGATCGCGCGATCACGCAGGGCGACCGGATCGCGTTGCGCCGCCCCGGCGGCCGACGCCTGCATGACCTCCCCCGCCTGCCCGGCACGCAGCACGCCCGGCAGGGTCCGGTGCGCCCGCGGTGCCGCAAGCCGGCCGCCCGGGTCCGTGGCCAGAACGCCGGTGCGGTGCGCCCAGGCGGTGAACGTCCGGGCCGACGCCGCCCGCCGGGCGAGCGTCGTCCGGCTGGCCCCACCGGACTGCTGGGCGGCGAGCCACGCGCGCAGCCGGGCGAGGTCCAGCTCCGCGACCTCGCTGCCACCGTCCACGACGAAGCCCAGCAACGACACCGCATCGCCGACGTACGCCCGGACGGTGTGCGCGGACAGGCCGCGTTCGAGCCCCAGGTGCCGTTCGTAGGCGGTGACGACGGCCCGAACGGGCTCGGGCAACGCGGCCCGAAGCGCGCGCAGATCGGGACGGCGGGCCCGGCCGGAGCGTGGTGGCGGCATGGATGTCACGCTGCGCGAACAACCGCCTTCGGTCAAGGATCGCCACGCGGCCCCACCGGACCGGCGGAACGCTGTCGACGATTTCGCCCGGATTTCGTCGTCGTCATGCGCTTTCCTTCCGTCGTCGCCAGCCGGATTCCCCGCGGACGGCGAATCCGTCGATCTCCAGTTCGGGCAGCAGCGCCCGCACCCGCCGCAACGGGAGCCCGGATTCGGCCGCGACCTCGGCATCGGACCGGTCGGCGCGCACAGCGAGTGCTTCGAAGGCGCGCAACGCCTCGGGTCCCAGCCGGTCGGTGCGCCGTTTCGGCCGCCCCGAGACGGTGTCCTCGGCGATGCCGAAACGTCCGACGGTCTCGAGGACTTCGTCGACGGTCGAGACCAGCGTCGCTCTGGCGTCGCGGATCAGTTCGTGACAGCCGATGGACATCCCCGACGACACCGGTCCGGGCAGGGCCATCACCACCTTGCCGAGGGCACCGGCGGTGCCGGCGGTGTTGCGAGCCCCGCTGCGCCGCCCCGCCTCGACCACCAAGGTGCCCTCGGTGAGGGCGGCGATGAGCCGGTTGCGGACGAGGAAGCGGTGCCGCGCCGGCGGGGTACCGGGCGGGTACTCGCTGATGACGGCGCCGCCGGAGTGGACGATCCGCTTCAGCAGCCCGACGTGCCCGGCCGGATAGCCGGCGTCGACAGCGCACCCCAGCACGGCCACGGTGACCCCTTCGGCGGCGAGCGCGCCGCGGTGCGCCGCCCCGTCGATGCCGTAGGCGGCCCCGGAAAACACGGGGACGTTCCGGCCGGCCAGCCCGTAGGCGAACTCGGCGGCATGGTGTTCGCCGTAGTCGGTCGCGGCGCGAGCGCCGACGATGGCCACGGCCCGATCGGCGGCGGTGCCGAGTGCCACGTCACCGGCAACCCACAAGGCCAGAGGCGGCACGGCTTCGGCGACGCCATGCTGAGCCGCGAGGTCGATGGAGTGCAGCGGCCAGGCGGGCCACTCGTCGTCCTCGGGCACGACCAGGCGAGCGCCGGCCTCGGCGGCTCGGGCGAAATCCTGGCTGACGAGGTCGTAGCCGCGTCGCGCCTCGGTCTCCTTGAGCACTTCGTCCGGGCAGTCGCCACGCCGGATGCGCGCGGCTGCCGCTATCGGTTCTTGTTCGGCAACAAAGGCGACGACGGCGGGCGCCGGCGGCTCGGCCACTCGCAACAGATAGGCGCGGGCCTGCCGCAGCTCCTCGGCGCTCATGCCGCCACCCGCCCGTGACGTGCCGACATCGACACGCGACCGTCGACGAACGCAACGCCGGCCTTGGTCACCTGTTCCGCAAAGGCGGCCAGCCCGCTCTCAGCGACGAACGCACCCACGGCACGCGCTGACGACTCGACCACCCGTTCCGAGAAGGTCGCTGGAGCGCGCCCAGCAACGAAGGCAAGCACGGCAGGGAGCGATGACTCAACCACTAGCGCTGGGCGCCGCAGCTCGCCAGCAGACGTGCCGGGAGCCGCGGGGGAAGTCGGTAGTGAGCGCGCGACAACAGAAGCGACCACAGCAAGCACCGATGACTCGGCCACTCGCGCCGAGCGCACCCGCGCCCGCCGCAGCTCTTCAGCACACGCGCCGGGAGCCGTTGGGGAAGCCGGCAGTGAGCGTGCGGCGGCGAGGGCGGTCACGGCAGGTGCCGGTAGCTTGGTCACTCGCCTGCCAGCGGCCGATATCCGTGCCGGCTCCTGGCGTGCGATGGCGCCACCGGGAGCTGATTGCAACTGGTCTTGGAAAGCCGAGCGCTCATGCGCCGCGACAACGGCAGGCGCGGGCGGCCTGGCTGCCCGCAACAGGAAGGCCCGCGGCTCGTCGGCGATCATGCCGCCACCCGCTCTCGGAAAGCCGCGCTCCAGCACTTCGACGACAGCGACGACGGCAGGCGCCAGCGGCTTGGCTACCCGCAGCAGGGAGGCCCGCGGCTCGTCGGCGATCATGCCGCCACCCGCTCTCGGAATGCCGCGCTCATGCGCCGCGACGACGGTAGGCGCCGATGGCTCGGCCTCCCGCAGCAGGGAGGCCCGCGGCTCGTCGGGGGTCATGCCGTCACCCGCTCTCGGAAGGCCAGCGCTGCGCCGACCTGTTCTGCGCCTGGGCGGGGCTCGCCGTCCAGGTCGGCCAGGGTCCAGGCGATTCGCAAGCAACGGTCGGCTCCGCGGCCGCTCAGGGCGCCTCGGTCCATGGCTCGGTCCAGCACAGTTGTTGCGTCCGCAGGCAGGGCGAACTCGCGACGGAGCGTCGGTCCGGGGACCTCCGAGTTCGACAGCCACCCACGCGAGCGCCAGCGATGGGCTGCGCGTTCGCGGGCTGCGAAGACTCGCTGGCGTACGGCTTCCGACGGCTCCGCCGCGCCGGCGTCGTGGGCGCTGATCGCGCTCAGCGGGCGCAGCCGGACCCTCAGGTCGACGCGATCCAGGAGCGGCCCGGAAAGCTTGGCGAGGTAGCGGCGGCGGGCGCTCGGCGAGCACACGCAATCCGCATCCTTCGGCGGCGCGCACGCGCACGGGTTGGTCGCGAGGACCAGCTGGAACCGCGCCGGGTAGGTGATCGAGCCCTTGACCCGGGAAATGCGCACCTCGCCCTCTTCGAGGACCGTCCGGAGCGATTCGAGGCACTGTCCGCCGAACTCGCAGACCTCGTCCAGGAACAGGACGCCGCGGTGGGCCCGGCTGATCGCGCCCGGTGCGGCGATTCCGCTGCCTCCGCCGATCAGGGCCGGCACCGAGATCGAATAGTGCGGGGCGACGAACGGTGGGACGGTGACCAGCGGCGAGGACTTCGACAACGAACCGTCGACCGAGTGGACCGCAGTGACCTCCAAGGACTCCTCCGGTGTCAGTGGCGGGAGGAGGCCGGGCAGGCGCTTCGCCAGCATCGTCTTGCCCACTCCGGGCGGGCCTGACAGGAGGAGGTGGTGCCCGCCCGCCGCGGCGACCTCCAGCGCCCAGCGGGCCTCCGGCTGGCCGACGACGTCGGCGAGGTCCGGCACTGCCGGCGGTGTCACCGGCCCGGGTGGCTCCGGGTGAGCCAGCTCGGCTTCGCGCTTCAGCCAAGCCACGAAGTCACGCAGGTGGGGCGCGCCCGCGACGTCGATGCCGTCGACGAGTGCCGCTTCGACCAGGGAGTCCGTCGGCACGACGGCTTGTCCGTATCCCGCCGCCCGGGCCGCGAGCAGGCCCGGGAGGATGCCGCGGACCGCGCGGATCCGGCCGTCCAAGGCGAGCTCACCGAGCAGCACCGTGCCGAGCAGCCGGGTGGCCGGGACCGCACCCGAGGCCGCGAGCACCGCCGCCGCGATGCCCAGGTCGAAGGCCGACCCCATCTTGGGCAGGTTCGCCGGGGACAGGCCGAGCGTGACCTTGCCGTCGGGCCAGGGCTGCCCGGAATTGCGGACGGCGGACCGGACCCGGTCCTTCGCCTCGCGCAGCCCGGCGTCGGGCAGGCCCACGAGGGTGATGCGGCTCAGCCCGCCGCCGAGGTCGGCTTCGATCTCGATCACCCGGCCGTTGATGCCGAGGAGACCGGCCGACCACGCTTTGGCGATGGGCATCAGAACGCCGCCTCGATGTGCTGCAGCTGCGGACGGGTGCCCGGCTCCGCGAGGACGGTGACCACGTCGTAGCGGACGGGGCACCACCCGAGGTGGAACTCGCGCAGCCAGCGTTGCGCGGCCCGGCGGACGCGGCCCGCCTTTTCCTCCGTGACCGTCTCCGTCGGCAGGCCGAATTCGGTGCCGGAGCGGGTTTTCACCTCGCAGACGATGACTCGGGTGCGGTCGGTGAAGACGAGGTCCAGCTCGCCTTCACGGCAGCGCCAGTTGCGGGCCAGCAGGACGAGGCCGCGGTCCTGGAGATAGCCGAGGGCGATGTCCTCGCCCCAGGCGCCCAGGTCGCGCCGGTGTCTCGCGAGCTCGTCGGTGCCCGTCATCTGTTCGCCCCTCGTCGGTTCGCAGCCGTGCCGTCACGGTGCGTGTGCATTCGACGATGCCAGTGGGCGGCCGGGGCTCACCAGACCCGGATCACGCGGCTGTGGACAACTGGGGTGTTGTGGACAACCGGAGGACAAAAGAACCGCGCCGGCTCACCCTGGTGGGTGAGCCGGCGCGGTCGGGCACCAGCGTGACTAGCCCGAGAACGGGCCGTCTTCCGGAAGCCGGAGGTCCGGCTTGTCCAGCTCCTCCACGTTGACGTCCTTGAACGTGATGACCCGGACGTGCTTGACGAAGCGGGCCGGGCGGTACATGTCCCAGACCCACGCGTCGGACATGCGGACCTCGAAGTACACCTCGCCGCCGCCGTCGCGGACCTGGACGTCCACCGCGTTCGCCAGGTAGAACCGACGCTCGGTCTCCACCACGTACGAGAACTGGCCGACTATGTCGCGGTACTCGCGGTACAGCGAGAGCTCCATCTCGGTCTCGTACTTCTCGAGATCCTCTGCGCTCATGAAATCCGCGCCCCTCCTCGGGATCGTGCCGCTGCTCCGCCGGCGGAGCGTTCATTGTGACCCACACCCGCGGCCGGGGCATGCAGCGGCAGGCTGAGTTGTGGTTCCAAAGCCTCGTCGAGGACCGCCGCCAGGCCGGCCGCGCCCGGCGTTTCCATGGCTTTCTCCAGCGCCGCGTACGTCAGCAGGACCGGCCGCGCGGGACGCAGACCGTGCTTGACGGCCACCGTGGCCACGTTCGTGTAGGACCAGCGGTGGACGTCGCTGGGACCGTGTTCGCGCAGCGCCGCCAGGTGGTCGGACGTGCTGTACCCCTTGTGGACGTCGAACCCGTAGTGCGGGAAGTCGTCGTGGTAGCCGGCCATGATGCGGTCCCGCGTCACCTTGGCCAGCACCGACGCGGCCGCGATGCAGGCCACCGAACGGTCGCCCTTGATGACCGCCGCGTTCGGGGCCGTCAGACCCGGGACGCGGAAGCCGTCGGTGAGGATGTAGCCCGGCTGCACGCGCAGGGCCGCCGCGGCACGCCGCATGCCCTCCAGGTTCATCACCCGGATGCCGTAGAGATCGACCTCTTCGGTCGGGATGACGATCACCGAGTAGTCGACGGCCCGGGCGAGGACCACGTCGTAGACCCGGTCCCGCGCCTTGGCCGTCATCATCTTCGAGTCCGTCAGCTCGGTCAGCTTCGCCGCGTCGCCCTGCTTGAGCACGCAGGCCGCGACCACCAGCGGCCCCGCGCACGCACCGGCGCCGGCTTCGTCCACGCCGGCGACCGGGCCGAGGCCACGGCGATCGAGCGCGCCCTGCAGACCCCAGAAGAGGTCGCCGCGCACCACGGCTCGCGGTGGCCGGATCGGCTCGGCCGCCGTCAGGGGAACGGGAAGTGTCAAGGCTGGATCACCCGTCTGCCGGCAAGGGGCTAGGGTTTCCGCCCGGCCGCCCGGCGCAGTCCGGACTTGAGTTTGCGCCCGAGGAACAGCGCCGGCCACGCCGCCGCGATCCCGGCGCCGAGCGGGAGCCCGCTCTGCCAGGCCGGCGCACCCAGAGCCACCGGCAGCGCGCCCTCCTGCGGGTTGTGGTCGGTGATCCCGCCCCACCGGCTCGGCGGCAGGACGATGATCCGCGCCTTGCCGATGACGTTCTCCACCGGGACCGCGCCGTTCACGCCGCCGCCGCCCTGGAACCGGGAGTCGTCGGAGTTGTTGCGGTTGTCGCCCTGCACCCAGAGCATCCCCGCGGGGACCTTGACCGGCTCGAAGGTCTTCTGCTCCTGGTTGGACGGGTCTTCCCAGTGGATGTACGGCTCGTCGAGCGCCTTGCCGTCCACGATCATGCGGCCCTGCGGGTCGCAGCACTGGACGGTCTGCCCGCCGACCGCGATCACCCGCTTGACGAAGTCACGCTCGTCCGGCGGGGCGAACCCGACCAGCGAGCCGAGACCGCGCAGGCCCTGGACGACGATGTTGCTCGACTCCTGCGGCGCGATCTCGTTGTTGATCCACGCCTGCGGGCCCTTGAACACGATCACGTCACCCGGGGCGGGCTCGGTGAAGTCGTAGGTGACCCGGTCGACCAGGATCCGGTCTCCGGTGCACCCGGGGCACCCGTGCAGGGTGGCCTCCATGGAACCCGAAGGGATCATGAAGACCTTCGCGAGGAATGTCTGGATCAGGATCGTGAGCACGAGGGCGATCACGAGCAGGATCGGCAGTTCCTTCCAGAACGACCGTTTCTTGGCGGGCTTGGCTCGCCGCCGACGGGATCCCCCGCGCTCCTCGGATCGGGACAGCCGGGGCTTGTCCTCCTCGGAGCGATCGGGGTCATCCTCGGGAGCGTTCTGGGACACGGGTTCGGCCACGTCGTCAGGCTACCGGTAACCGAGTGGTGACTCAGTTAGCCGAGGCCGTCTCGCGGTTCTCGCGGCGCTCCTTGATCTTGGCCTTCTTGCCGCGGAGGTCGCGCAGGTAGTACAGCTTCGCGCGCCGCACGTCGCCGCGCTTGTGGACCTCGATCTCGGCGAGGTTCGGCGAGTGCACCGGGAAGGTGCGCTCGACGCCGACGCCGAACGAAACCTTGCGCACGGTGAAGGTCTCCCGGATGCCACCGCCCTGACGGCGGATGACCACGCCCTGGAAGACCTGGTTGCGCTCGCGGTTGCCCTCGATGACGCGGACGTGCACCTTGAGCGTGTCGCCCGGGCGGAAGTCCGGGATGTCGGAACGCAGCGACTGCTTGTCCAGCGCGTCCAGGGTGTTCATCGGTGGTCCGTCCTCGTCTTCGGTATGGCTTGCGTACAGATCCCGGGCGCGCAACGGTGCCGCTGCAGGCGACCAGGGGGCTGTTGGTGGGCTGTACTCATGCCCACGGCACCGGTCAAGTTTACAGACCGGGATCGGGCCGGGAGAACCGGCCCTCGGCCTGCTCGGGGTCCAAGCCCTCCAGGACCCCGCGATCGTGCTTGTCGAGACTACCTTCCGGCAGCGCCGCCAGGAGATCGGGGCGGCGGCGGGCCGTGCGCTCGAGGGCCTGGTCACGCCGCCAGCGGTCGATCAGCGCGTGGTTGCCCGAGCGCAGGACGTCCGGCACGGCCAGGTCCCGCCACACCTCCGGGCGCGTGTAGCTGGGCCCTTCGAGCAGGCCGTCGGAGAACGAGTCCTCCGCGGCCGAACGCGCGTTGCCGAGCACCCCGGGCAGCAGCCGGACGACGGCCTCGACGATGACCAGCACCGCCGCCTCGCCGCCGACCAGCACGTAGTCGCCGATCGACACCTCGTCGACCGGCATCCGGCGGGCCGCGTCGTCGACGACCCGCTGGTCGATGCCCTCGTATCGGCCGCAGGCGAACACCAGGTGCTTTTCCGACGCGTAGGCGTGGGCCAGCTCCTGCGTGAACGGGCGCCCGGCCGGCGTCGGGACGACGAGCCGCGTCTCGGAAGTGCAGACGTCGTCCAGCGCCGGGCCCCAGATCTGCGGCTTCATGACCATGCCCGGGCCGCCGCCGTACGGCGCGTCATCGACCGCGCGGTGCACGTCGTGGGTCCAGTCGCGCAGGTCGTGCACGCCGACCTCGATGAGGCCGCGGTCGATCGCCCGGCCCAGCAGCGCGGCGCGCAACGGGTCGAGGTACTCGGGGAAGATCGTGACGACGTCGATCCGCATGTCAGGCGTCCAGGAGCCCTTCCGGCGGGTCGAGCACGACCCGGCCGCCCGCGACGTCCACGGTGGGGACGATCGCGCGCACGAACGGGACGAGCGCCGAACGGCCGTCCACGTCCAGCTCCAGGAGCTCGCCCGCGGGCGAGTGCACGACCTCGACGACCTTGCCGACGACCGTGCCGTCGGCGAGCTCGGCCCGCAGGCCGGCCAGCTCGTGGTCGTAGAACTCGTCCGGATCCGAGGTCGGCGGCAGCGTGTCCGTGTCGGCGAGCAGGAGCGCACCCCGCAGCGTCTCGGCGACGTCGCGGGTCAGCACCTCCTCGAAACGCACCAGCAGCCGCCCGCTGTGTTCGCGGGCGGCTGCGATGGTGAGTTCCCTTTTGCTGCCGTCACGCAGCTTCGTCGTGACGGCCGCACCGATCCTGAACCGCTCTTCCGGCGAGTCCGTGCGCACGTCCACGGCGAGTTCCCCGCGGATGCCGTGCGCCTTCGCGATGCGGCCGACTACGACGTCCATCCTGACCGTTTCCGAAAAAGCGCTCAGCGGTCGGTGTCGACGACGTCCACCCGGACGCCGCGGCCACCGATGCCGCCCATGACGGTGCGCAGGGCAGTCGCAGTGCGCCCGCCCCGGCCGATCACCTTGCCGAGGTCGTCGGGGTGCACGTGCACCTCGAGCGTGCGGCCACGACGCGTGGTCAGCAGCTCGACCCGGACCTCGTCCGGGTTGTCGACGATCCCGCGCACCAGGTGCTCGAGGGAGTCCGCGAGGAAACTCACTCGGACTTCTCGCCCTCAGCGGCCTCCGCCTTCTCGGCCTCGGCCTTCTTCGGGGCGGACTTCTTCTTCGGCGTGGTGGCCTCGGTGGAGGGCTCCTCGCCGGCCGCGGCGAGCGCCGCGTTGAACAGGTCCTGCTTGGACGGCTTCGGCTCGGCCACCTTCAGGGTGCCCTCGGCGCCCGGCAGGCCCTTGAACTTCTGCCAGTCACCGGTGATCTCCAGCAGGCGCTGGACCGGCTCGGTCGGCTGCGCGCCGACACCCAGCCAGTACTGGGCGCGCTCGGAGACGACCTCGATCAGGCTCGGCTCTTCCTTCGGGTGGTACTTGCCGATCGTCTCGATGGCCTTGCCGTCCCGGCGGGTGCGCGCGTCGGCAACGATGATGCGGTAGTACGGCGCACGGATCTTGCCGAGGCGCTGCAGCTTGATCTTGACGGCCACGGGTGTGGGTTCTCCTCGAATCTCTCTGGTGCTGGGCTGGGCGCACGCGGGCCGAGTGGGGACACGGACGCGGGCACCCGAAGGTCAGGAGCTTTCGCACGGTGAGAGGGTCCGGCGGAAGCAGGCAGTGACCCATTCTGCCAGACGGCACCCGCGCACCTAGAAAGAGGCCACCCCGAGCGCCCCGAGCAGGATGGTCAGCGCCGGGAGGAAGTTGTTGACCTGGTGCGCGACGATACTGCCCGGCAGGCGGCCGGTGACCAGCCGCACCAGGCCGATCGGCACCGCGATGACCAGCAGCAACGTCGTCCGCAGCGGCTCGAGGTGACTGGCCGCGAACACCGCCGTCGACAGCAGGAAGGCCGCGACCCGCCCCCAGCGCTCGCTGCGCCACTGCAGCTGTTCCGCGGCGCCCCAGAGCAGGCCGCGGTAGATGATCTCCTCGCAGATCGGGCCGAGCAGCCAGAGGTAGACGAACATCACCAGGGCCGCGGAAATCGACATCCGGCGGTCCTCGACCAGCGCGCTGATCGCCGACGTCGCGTTGGCGTCACCGACCAGGTGCGTCCACAGGTAGGCGGCGACCGTGGTGAAGACGAGCCCGACGCAGCCGTAGCGGAGCCCGGTCTTCACGTCGGCCCAGCGCCACTCCAGCCGCAGGTCGGACACGGGTCCGTTGCCGCGGACGAAGGTGATCAGCACCGCGACGCCGGCCGCGATCATCGTCGGCAGCATGGTGCCGAGCAGCACGACGCGCATCGGCAGCGGGCCGGGGCCGGTGTCGCCGACGAGGGCGGACACGAAGGCCGCCGAGGCCAACAGCACGGCCTCGACGAGCAGGAAGGCGCCGAAGCCCCACCGGTGCCGCGGCGCCGGCGGCAGGAAGGCGGTCGCGGCGGGCTCTTCGGGCTCGGGGAACGGCGTGGCGTCGGCAGCCGGGTCCCGGGGCTGGGAAGTGGTCACGCCTTGCCCTCCGCGTCGGTCGGCTCCAAAGGTCGAGCCTAGCCGCCGCGATGTGATCTCACAGTATCCGTCCAGCTACTGTCCATCGAACTTCGCAACGTCAGTGCGCGACGAACAGCAGCACGGCCGGCGGGAGGTTGTTGGCCGCGTGGGCGATCACCCCGGCGCTGACCCGGCCGGAGAGGTGCCGGGCCAGCCCCATCGCCAGGCCCTGGCCGAACAGGGCGATGGTGCGGGTCGGCTCGCCGTGCAGCTGGGCGAACACGAGCGAGGTGAGCACGAGCACCACCCACGGCGGGATCCGGTGGACCGACAGCGCGTTCCACAGCGTGCCGCGGACCAGCAGCTCTTCGGTGATCGGCGCACCCGCGATGACGATCACCGCCGCGAGCACCAGCCACACCGTGTCGCCATCGAAGGTGTCGGCGAGATCGGTCAGCGGGCTGTCGGAGACGTCGTCGGCGCCGTAGACCGCGATCAGCATCAGGTTGAGCAGGTAGCCGACGACCAGCGCGAGCACCCCGCAGGCGAGGCCGATCCGGACGTCGCGCCAGGTCGGCGTGAGGCCGAAGTCGGCGCGCAGCCCTTGCCCCCACCGCCACGAGCCCACCGCCGGGCCGAGGCCGAGCAGGAGGTTGGGCACGAACGCCAGGAGCAGCAGCGGGCCGATGTCGTGCAGCTCGAGGGGGTCGAACTCGCCGACGTTGCGGTTGACCGCCGCGGCGATGATCAGGTTGGTCAGGTAGTAGCCGGCAATGCCCGTGAAGAACGCCACGAAACACCAGTGCGCTCCCAGCACGCGCCGTGCGCCGTCGTCGTCCGTCACGTCTCCCACGCTAAAGTGCCGACCCCGCAACGAAATCAGCGGGGGTCTAGGCGTAGGCGACGCCGCCGAGCACGATGTGCGACGGATGCCGCAGGACGCCCAGGTCCTCGCGTGGATCGCTCGGGTAGACGAGCAGGTCGGCGGGCGCGCCGTCGGCGATGCCGGGGTGGCCGAGCCAGTCGCGGGCGGCCCAGGACGCGCCGGCGAGGGCCTGCTCGCGGGTCATGCCCGCGCGGTGCAACGCCTCGATCTCGTCCACGAGCCGGCCGTGCTCCACCATGCCGCCGGCGTCGCTGCCCGCGAAGACGCGTACGCCGGCTTCGATGGCCGAAGCGACCATCTCGCCGACGCCGGCGTGCAACGCGCGCATGTGCGCGGCGTACGTCGGGTACTTGCCCGCCTTGTCCGCGATGCCCGGGAAGTTCTCGATGTTGATCAGCGTCGGGACCAGGGCGACGTCGTGGCGGGCCAGCTCGGCCAGCTGGTCGGCGCTCAGGCCGGTGCCGTGTTCGAGGCAGTCGATGCCGGACGCGATCAGGCCCGGCAGCGCCGCTTCGCCGAACACGTGCGCGGTGACGCGGGCGCCGTGGTCGTGCGCCACCTTGACGGCTTCGGCCAGGACGTCGTCCGGCCACAGCGGCGCCAGGTCGCCGACGCCGCGGTCGATCCAGTCGCCGACGAGCTTGACCCAGCCGTCGCCGTCCCGGGCCTGCTCGGCCACCGCCTCCGGCAGCTGCTCCGGATCCGCCAGCTCGATGCCGAGGCCGGGGATGTAGCGCTTGGCCAGCGCGAGGTGCCGCCCGGCACGGATGATCGTCGGCAGGTCGGCCCGCCGCTGCAGCGGGCGGACGTCGATGGGCAGGCCGCAGTCGCGGATCAGCAGCGTCCCGGCGTTCCGGTCGGTGATCGCCTGCTCGGTCGCCTCTTCGAGCGACACCGGCCCGCCGACGCCGATGCCGGGGTGGCAGTGCGCGTCGACCAGGCCGGGCACGAGGAAGACGTCCCGGCCGAGGCTCTCGGCGTCCGGCACCGGCTCGAACGAGATCCGGCCGCCGGTGATCCAGATGTCCCGCGACTCGCCGCCGGGCAGGATCACCCCGGCGGCGTGCAGCGCCGTGCTCAATTGTCCTTGGGGTTCTTCGGGAGCTTGAACTTCGTCGGGTCGAAGCCCGGAACCTCGTTCATGCCGCCGAGCTGCGACAGGTCGGGCATCCCGCCCGGCATCCCGCCACCCGGGGGCAGCATCGGCATGCCGCCGGGGAAGCCGCCGCGGACCTTGGGGGGCGTGGGGCCGCGGCCCTTCTTGCCCTTCTTGCCCTTGCGGGACTTCGAGCCGCCTCCGCCGCCGAAGCCGAACCGGCCGGCCATCTGGGCCATCATCTTGCGGGCCTCGAAGAACCGGTTGACCAGGTCGTTGACCTCGCGGACGGTGACACCGGAGCCGTTGGCGATGCGCAGCCGCCGCGACCCGTTGATCATCTTCGGGTCTTCGCGTTCAGCCGGGGTCATGCCGCGGATGATCGCCTGCAGCTTGTCCAGGTGCTTGTCGTCGACCTGGGCCAGCTGGTCCTTCATCTGGCCGGCGCCCGGGAGCATGCCGAGCAGGTTGCCGATCGGGCCCATCTTGCGGACCGCGAGCATCTGCTCGAGGAAGTCCTCCAGGGTCAGCTGGCCGCTGGAGAGCTTCTCGGCGGCCTTCTCGGCCTGCTTCTGGTCGAACGCCTGCTCGGCCTGCTCGATCAGGGTGAGCACGTCACCCATGCCGAGGATCCGCGACGCCATCCGGTCCGGGTGGAAGGTGTCGAAGTCCTCGAGCTTCTCGCCGTTGGAGGCGAAGAGGATCGGCTGGCCGGTGATCTCGCGGACGCTCAGCGCGGCACCACCGCGGGCGTCGCCGTCGAGCTTCGTGAGCACGACACCGCTGAAGCCGACGCCGTCCTGGAACGCCTGGGCCGTGGTGACGGCGTCCTGGCCGATCATCGCGTCGACGACGAACAGGACCTCGTCCGGGTCGACCGCGTCGCGGATGTCCGCGGCCTGCTTCATCAGCTCTTCGTCGACGCCTAGGCGGCCCGCGGTGTCGACCACGACGACGTCGTGCTGCGCGTGCTTGGCCTCGGCGATGGCGCGGCGGGCGACGTCGACCGGGTCACCGACGCCGTTGCCGGGCTCGGGCGCGAAGGTGACGACGCCGGCGCGCTCGCCGACGACCTGCAGCTGCGTGACGGCGTTCGGGCGCTGGAGGTCGCAGGCGACCAGCATCGGCGCGTGGCCCTGCTTCTTCAGCCACAGTGCGAGCTTGCCCGCGAGCGTCGTCTTACCGGCACCCTGCAGACCGGCGAGCATGATCACCGTCGGCGGGGTCTTGGCCAGGTTCAGCCGGCGCGTCTCGCCGCCGAGGATCCCGACGAGCTCCTCGTTGACGATCTTGATGACCTGCTGCGCGGGGTTGAGCGCCTGGGAGACCTCGGCGCCCTTCGCCCGCTCCTTGATCCTCGCGATGAAGGTCTTGACCACGCCGAGGGCGACGTCGGCCTCCAGCAGCGCGATGCGGATTTCGCGCGCGGTGGCGTCGATGTCGGCGTCGGACAGCTTGCCCTTGCGCGTGAGCGTCTGCAGGGCGGCGGTGAGCCGATCGGAGAGGGTGTCGAACACGGGTGTGCACGCTCCAGCTGGGTCGATGGTGGCGCGCCGGACTCGGCCGGCTTTGTCGAGGGTAGTCGCTCCCGCTCCCTCTCTCCGCGGGTGTGCGCGCGTTCGTACGCGTACGTTAACTACTGTTCGACGCACTTCCGAGTGGTTTCCGCGAAATCGCTGGCGCTCGGGCCCGATTTTAGTAAACATGGGTGCATGACCTCAGTCCCCGCCCTGCGCGAACCGGCCGGCGACACCGACGAACCGGTGCCGCTGCGGCGGATCGCCGGCCTGTTCCGCCCGCACCGGGCGCCGCTCGCCGCGCTGTTCGCCCTGATCGTCGTGCAGGCCGGCCTCGGCGTGGTCTCGCCGTTCCTGCTGCGCGAGATCCTCGACGACGCTCTGCCGCACCGGGACACCCTGCTGATCAGCCTGCTGGCCGCCGGGATGATCGTCTGTGCGGTGGGCAGCGGTTCCCTCGGCGTGGCCACCACCGGGCTGCCCAACACCATCGGGCAGCGGGTCATGAACGAGCTGCGGGTGTCGGTCTACGGCCATTTGCAGCGGATGTCGCTCGGCTTCTTCACGCGGACGAAGAGCGGCGAAGTGCTCTCGCGGGTGTTCAACGACATCGGCGGGGTGGACAACGTGATCACCACGACGGCCGGGTCGATGGTGCAGAACGCGACCACGACGATCGCCATCGCGGTGGCCCTGGTCCTGCTGGACTGGCAGCTCGCGGCGCTCTCGTTGCTCGTGGTGCCGTTGTTCCTGCTGTTCACGCTGCGGCTGGGCAAGAAGCGGCGGACCCTGGCCCGCGGCCGGACCCGCCGGATGGCCCGGCTGACGACGATGGTCGAGGAGTCCCTGTCGGTCACCGGAGTGCTGCTCGCCAAGACGATGGGCAACGAGCGGGCGATGCGCGAGCGGTTCGGGGCGGAGTCACGGGAGATCGCCGCGCTGGAGCGGGCGGCCGCACTGGCCGGCCGCTGGCAGACGGCGTCGCGGGCGATGAGCCTGACGGTGATCCCGGCGCTGGTCTACTGGATCGCCGGGCTGGCGCTGGCGGGCGGTGCGTCACCGATTTCGCTCGGCACCGTCGTGGCGTTCACCAGCATGCTGAACAGGCTGGTCGCGCCGGCGAGCGCGATGCAGACCATCGGGCAGAACGTGGCGACGTCGAAGGCGCTGTTCGGCCGCATCTTCGAGGTCCTGGACCTGCCGGTGGAGATCGCGGACAAGCCGGGAGCGCGGGAACTGGAGGTGCGCCGCGGCGACGTCTCGATGCGGGGCGTCTCGTTCCGCTACGACGAAGACGGCCCGCCGACGCTGCGCGACATCGACCTGGACGTGCCGGCCGGGACGACGACGGCGCTGGTCGGCTCGACCGGCTCGGGCAAGACGACGCTCGCCTACCTCGTCGCCCGCTTGTACGAGGTGAGCGGCGGCTCGGTGACGATCGACGGCACCGACGTCCGGGACGTCACGCTGGCGTCGCTCGCGGCCGGCGTGGGGCTGGTGTCGCAGGAGACCTACCTCTTCCACGACACCGTGCGGGAGAACCTGCGGTTCGCCAAGCCGGACGCGACGGACGACGAGATCGAGCGGGCGGCGAAGGCCGCGCACATCCACGACACCCTGGCCGGGCTGCCGGAGGGGTACGACACGGTCGTCGGCCAGCGCGGTTACCGCTTCTCCGGCGGCGAAAAACAGCGGATCGCGATCGCCCGGATCATGCTGCGCAGCCCGCCCGTGCTCATCCTCGACGAGGCGACCAGCGCGCTCGACACCCGCACCGAACGCTCGGTGCAGGCCGAGCTCGACCGGCTCGCCGCGGGCCGCACGACGCTGACGATCGCGCACCGGCTGTCCACTGTGGAGCACGCGGACCAGATCGTGGTGCTGCACGAGGGCCGGATCGTGGAACGCGGGACGCACGACGAGCTGCTGGCGCGCGGTGGGCGTTATGCCCGGCTGGTCCGCGGGAGCACCTAATGTGGGTCCATGCACACGGAACCGGCCCGGACCCTGGACGAGACCGCCATGCGGGTCACCGCGGACGCCGAACTCGCCGAACTGTCCCGGCGGGTGCGCGAAGGCGTCGGACGGCTGAGCTGGCGGATGCGCGCGGAGGCCGGCCAGACCAGCCCGGGGCCGGCGCTACTCGCGGTGCTCAGCCGGCTCTACCGGGCGGGCACGCAGACGCCGACCGAGCTGGCCGAAGCGGAGCGGCTGCAGCCGCAGTCGCTCACCCGGATCCTGGCGGCGCTCACCATCCGCGGGCTGATCGAGCGGGAGCCGGATCCCGACGACGGGCGCCGCTCGCGGATCAGCATCAACGCGGACGGCCTCGCCGTGCTGCGCGAGTACAGCGCGCAACGCGAACGCTGGCTGGCCGGCGCGCTCGAATCGACGTTGTCGCCGACCGAGCGTCAGCTGCTCCGGCTCGCCGCCGACCTGCTGATCCGGGTGGCGGACGCCTGAAAGCTGCCGTGGAGACCCCTCGATCCCTCCACGGCAGCCTTCAAACACCCCCAGTTGTCCCGCGCCGCCTCCCCGCGGTGCGGGACGGGTTCCGGAAACGGGCCGCTCCTCCTCCGGCCCGCCCCGGAACCCTGGCGTCTGGACGGCTCACCTCCCCAGGGGCCGTCCGGACTTCCCCCCTCGCCGGCGATCCGGTACTCGCTGGCAGAAGGAAGTCTGCCGCGCCGAGGGGCGCCGGGTTGAGTGTGAGAACCCTCAATTACCCGTGGGTAGTAATACTCAAGACGTCTTCGCGCGGCTTCGGGTCGCCGCGCGCTTCGCCGTCGTTCGCGCCTTCGCGGCCCGCGAAGCAGCGGCTTTGGCCTTGGTGACGGCCGCGTTGCGCGCGTCCTCCGCTTCGGCGGCGCTCTCCTGCAACGCCGCCAGCAGGCGGGTTACTCCCTCGGCCTGTTCGGCAGCCGTCGGCTGGACGACCTCGGCGCCGTCGATCTTCGCCTGGACCAACGCCTCGAAGGCCTCCCGGTAACGGTCGGGGTAGCGGCCGGGGTCGAACTCGCCGGTCAGCTCCTCGACCAGGTTCACCGCGCGCCGCAGCTCGCCGGGGCGGATGTCGACGTCGGCGTGCTGGAACGGGAAGTCGGGGGTGCGCACCTCGTCGGGCCACCGCATCGTCTCCAGCACGATCACCTGATCGCGCACGCGCAGCGCGCCGAGCGTCTCGCGGCGGCGCAGCGCGACGGTGACCAGCGCGAGCCGGCCCGACTGCTGCAGCGCCTCGCTGAACAGCACGTACGGCTTCGTGCCCGCCGGTTCGGGTTCGAGGTAGTAGCTCTTCGCGAACCAGAGCGGATCGACGTCGGGGACCGGCGCGAACCCGCGGATGGCGATCGTGCGGCCCGCCATCGGGAGCGAGGCGAGCTCGTGGTCGGACAGCAGGACGACGTCGCCGCCGGGGACGGGGTAGCCGCGGATCATCTCTTCGGGTGGCACCTCGGCGCCGTCGACCTCGCACACGCGCTTGACCCGGATGCGGCCGCCGTCGGCCTCGTGCACCTGGTGCAGCGGGATCTCCCGCTCCTCGGTGGCGCTGTACGCCTTCACCGGGATGGCGTAACCGCCGAACCCGATCGTGCCCGTCCACACTGCGCGCATCCGTGCCACCTCCGCAGCTCCCAGGCTAGACAGCGGCCGTGGCGGATCGACAGCTACAAACGGGTGTCAGGCGAGACGGATTCGCTCACACATTCGAACGACGGCGTCACTTCGTCGAGGGCTTCCGCCGAGCACCGCGAAGCGATCGCGGCCGCGCGGAGCACCTCGGTGACCACCTCGACGTCCAGCGGCGGCGCCGCGGCCAGAGCGGCCGAACCGCCCTCGACCCGGGCGGCGAGGCCCGCGAGCGCGTGGGAAATGGCTTCCTGCCCGGCGACCAGCTGGGCGACGACGTCGGTGAGCTCGGCCGTCGTCGCACCCGGGCCCCCACAGCGCAGTCCGACGGCGAGTTCCTCGGCGCAGGAGCGCAGATGGGTGGCGACGACGGTCGGCGGCAGCGTCAGCCGATCCTGCATCGCTCACCCCCTCGGGCCGGTGGAAGCAGCCATAGTGCCACCGCACGCGCCGTGACCGGACGCGACACACCGCCGCCCGCATATTTGACCGATCGTTCTCGATCAGACTAGGGTTTCGATCATGTCCCGAGTCAAGGAGTTCGACGTCGGTGAAGCCTGCGACGGCGCGCTCACGCTCTTCCGCCGCCAGGGGTACGAGGCGACGTCGGTCAGCGACCTCGTCACGCACCTCGGCGTCGCCAAGGCCAGCCTGTACGCCACCTTCGGCACGAAGCACGACCTCTACCTCACGGCGTTGAAGCGCTACGCGGAACGAACCGACGCACGGGTGATGGCCCAGCTGTCCGAGCCGGGCTCCGGAGTGGCCGCGGTGCGCCGGTTGTTCGACAGCTACACCGCGGAAATCCTCGGCGACGAAACGAGAATGGGCTGTTTCGTCGTCAACGCGGCGATCGAGCTGCTCCCCCACGATCCCGACGTCGCACGGGTGGTGGAGCGCAGCTGGGACACCCTCGAGGTCGCCCTCACCATGGCGCTGGAACGAGCGAAGGCCCAGGACGAGCTCCCCGCCGGCAGCGACCCGGCGGCGCTGGCGCGTTTCCTGCTCACCGTGCTGCAGGGACTGCGCGTCCTGGGCAAGGGCGCCGACGCGGCGAGCCGGGTGACGGCGGCCGTCTCCCAGGCCTTGCGGCTGCTTATTCAAGACTGATCGGACCAGAACGAAGGAGACACGATGGGGGCACGTTTCGCGGGCAAGGTCGTCCTGGTGACGGGCGGCGGCTCGGGTATCGGACGGGCGACGGCGCGAGCTTTCGCCGGCGAAGGCGCGACGGTGGTCGTCGCCGGGCGGGACGGGCAGCGGCTGGGATCCGCGGTGGCGGAGATCGGCGGCGACGCGAGCGCCGTGACGGTCGACGTGACCGACTCCGCGGACGTCGCGCGGATGGTGGACACGGTCGTCGCGCGGCACGGACGGCTGGACGTCGCGTTCAACAACGCGGGCATCCTCGGGGCACCGGCGCCGGCCGCGGACCTCGGCGAGGACGACTTCGGCGCGGTGCTGGGCACGAACGTCACCGGGACGTGGCTGTGCCTGAAGCACGAGGTCGCGCACATGCGGGCGCACGGCGGCGGCGCGATCGTCAACATGGCGTCGAACATCGGCGCGCACGGCAGGCTGCCGAACATGGCGGCCTACGCGGCGTCGAAGGCCGCGGTGAGCGCGCTGACCAGGACGGCGGCGCGCGACCACATCGCCGACGGTGTCCGCATCAACGCCGTCAGCCCGGGCGCGACCGACACGGACATGTCCCGGCGTCCCGGCGAGACGGACGCCGATCGCGCCGAGCGGCTGAAGCACGCGATTCCGCTGGGCCGGGTGGGTGCCACCGCCGAAGTGGCCGCCGCGGTGCTGTGGCTGGCTTCGGACGAAGCCGCGTTCACCGTGGGGCACGACCTGGTGGTCGACGGCGGGGCAACCGCCTGAGCGGCCCCACCCGGGCCCGCGGACGAGGGGTCGGCCGGATCCTCCTCCGGCATGAATTCACGACTCACGGTTGCGCATGGTGACGATTCCTCTCTCGGACGGGAACGGGCGGGGTGCACGGCGGGGATCAGGACTCGCGGTTGCGCACGGCGCTCTCCTCTCAAGCGCAGGTGAACGGGGGTGACAGCGGCTCAGGACTCGCGGTTGCGCACAGCAGCTCTCCCTCCAAGGCAGGGGCGGACAGGGAACGCATCGACTCAGGACTCGCGATTGCGCACAGCGGCACTCCCTCCAAGGCAGGGGCGGACAGGGAACGCATCGACTCAGGACTCGCGATTGCGCACAGCGGCACTCCCTCCAAGGCAGGGGCGGACAGGGAACGCATCGACTCAGGACTCGCGATTGCGCACAGCAGCTCTCCCTCCAGGGCAGGGGCGGACAGGGATCGCATCAATTCAGGACTCGCGATTGCGCACGACAGCTCCTCTCCGAGCACCGGCGGACAAGGGGGTACAGCGGCTCAGGACTCGCGGTTGCGCATGACGGCCTCCCTCCGGCGGTTCGCGCGGACTTCGGGACTCGGGGGCCTCAGGACTCGCGGTTGCGCATGGCGGCGGCCTCCCTTCACTGCTCCGAACGTGTGGCAATCATCGATCGCGGCCGCCCGGTGTGGTGGGGTGGTTGTGGATCGTCGGATCACCCAGGGGAGTTGCACCGCCTTGAGTATGGACGGCGCCCGTCCGGCCCAACCCCGCGCGGGACGGATCCGTGGGGGGCTGAACCCTGCTCACTGGACCCTCTGGCGGCAGCGCGGGTCGCTGATCTTCTACTGCTTCCTCGTCGAGTCCGTGGCGCTCGCGGCCACCGTCTGGGCCGCCGTCGCCGTGCCCGCGCGCGGGTGGGATCTGGCCGTCTTCGGGGTGCTCGCGAGCCTCGGCGTGCTGCAGGCCGAACTCGGCCGGAAGATCGAACGGGTCCGACGTCTGGTGTCCGACACCCCGCACATCAACCTGACGTCGGTCTGGACGTTCGCCGGCGTGCTGCTCCTGCCGCCCGCGCTGGTCACCGCGCTGATCGCCGTCCTCTACCTGCACCTGGCGACGCGCAGCCTGGCGCGGATCAAGCGCGTTCCGCCGTTCCGGACGACGCTGAACGCGACGCTGGTCGTCATCACCTGCTACTCGGCCGAACTCCTCCTGGGGCGCCTCGGCGTGCCGGACATGTACACAGCGTTGACGGCGGGCTGGCGCGGCGTCACGGCCATCACGCTGGCCGCGGTGACGTACTTCCTGGTCGCGGCGATCACCATCGTCCCGGCGCTGACGATCACCAAGCGCACGGTCAAGGCGTTCTTCGGCGGCCTCGGCGACAACCTCCTCGAGGTTGCGACGCTCTGTCTGGGCTTGCTCACGGCGCTGACGCTGGCCACGCTGCCCGCGCTCGCCGTCGCGATCGTGCCGCCGCTGCTCGTCCTGCACCGCGCGGTGCTGATCAAGCAGCTGGAGATCGCCGCGACGACCGACGAGAAGACGGGCCTGTTCAACACGACCGGGTGGCATCTGCTCGCTTCGCGCGAACTGGCCCGCGCCCAGCGGAGCACGCGCAGCACGTTCGGCGTGCTGATGATCGACCTGGACTACTTCAAGCTGATCAACGACGAGCACGGCCACCTGGCGGGCGACACCGTGCTGCGCGCGGTCGCGGCGACGATCAAGAGCGCGGTCCGCGACTACGACTCGGTCGGCCGCTTCGGCGGCGAGGAGTTCGTCGTCCTGCTGCCGGACATCGGCCCGGCAGCGGTGCTGGCGGTGGCCGAGCGCATCCGCTCGGCGATCGAATCCCTGCGCGTCGAGTACGAGGACGGCACCGCCATCCGCGCGATCGGCGGCTTGTCCGCTTCGATCGGCGTCGCGACCTACCCGGACGGCGGAACGGCCGTCGACCGCCTGCTGCAGGCCGCGGACAAGGCCCTCTACCGGGCCAAGGACGCGGGCCGCAACCAGGTGGTCGACGGCACGGCGATCGCCTAGGACGCCGCCGGTTCCAGCCGCCAGAGGCCGCCGAGCACCTTCAGCAGGATCTCCTGCCGCTCCTCCAGCACGGCCGGGGTCCAGACGTCACTCGCGAGCACCTGGGAAGTCAGCACGAACGGCGCCCAGCTCGTCGGCTCGAAGTACTTGGCCTTCTTCGCCGCGAAGTCGAGGTTGCCCGCCGCGGAGTTCTTCCTCTTCGAGAGGAGGACCAGGTTGGCGAGGCGGTGCACCCAGTGAGCCCGCTCCCGGGCGGTGAATGCCCTGGTCCACTCGCTGCCGTCCGCCGGGTTCTGCGGCAGGACGTGTTCCACGCTGATCATCGGGTGGTGGTCGTAGCTCGACCCGCCGTCCGACAACGCGGAGTCCAAGCGCTGCAGCACGTAGGAGCGGACCCTCAGTACGGTGTAGATCTCGGCGTCCAGCTTGGCGAGGGTCTCGGCCTGCTCGGCCGGGGAGAGCTGGAGCGGTGACTCGTCCGAGTAGAGGTCGAGACCGTGTTCCAGCCAGTCGAGGACGCGACCGTAACGCTCGACCCGCCGGGTGATGTCCACGCGGCGGACGAGCATGCTGCCGGCGAGCCGTTCGAGATCGGTCAGGAAGCGGAGCAAGGACGCCGAATCGGCCGTCGGGCGGCTGAAGCAGCTGATCGCCGGCGGGATCCAGTCCGTGTTGCCCAGCTGGTTGAGCCAGCCCAGCAGCCGGTTGATCGCTTCGGCATCCGGTCCCCCGGCGTAGCTCGCCCGGGTGACCACTTCGTAAGCGTCCGAGAACGGGACGAGCACGTCGTCGACGAACTTCCGGCCGTCCGGGAACTTCTGCAGCACCGCGGCCCGGAACTCCTTGAGGATCGACCCGCGGGCCTTGGTTTTCGCGAACACCATCCGGACGTGGGAGAAGAGGTCGCCGAAGCCGTCTCGCCCGAGGTCGTTTTCCTCCTGTTCCCACTTGGCCGTGTAGGCGCCTTGGTCGACTTCCGGGATCGCACCGATGATTTCCGACTTCAGGATGTCGGTGTGGGTGAGGTCCAGGCCGCGCTCGTTGAGCACCGAGAAGATCCGGTAGGCGGACTCGAAGTCGACCGTCGCCACGACGACGAGGTAGGTGAAGCCGTCGATGAACGAGACCAGTCGTTCGCGGTCCGCCGTGTCCAAGGCGTTCAACCGGGACTTGAGCAAGAGGGCGTTCTCGACCAGCCGCAGCCGGCTGTCCGGAGTGACGTTCCGGAGATCCGGCAACTCCGCGTTGCCCGATCGCTCTTGGATGTACTTCTCGAAGAACCCCTGGTCCTGACCCCGCAGCCGGAGACGCGGCTGATCGGCGGTGCCCTTGATCGGGTCACCCTTCTGGAAGATGCGCCTTTCGAGCGATACGGCGAAATCCGGGGAGACGTAGTCGCGGAGGACGCTGAGCAGCACCGTCAAGGTGGTGAGGCGCTGCTGCCCGTCGACCACCTCCGCCAGCGCCTGCTTCTCCGCCTTGACGAGCACGATGCTGCCCAGGAAGTAGGGATCCGACTCGGCCAGCGAGTCCTTCGACTGGGATGCCGCGAGGAGGTCGTCGAACATTTCCCCGGCCTGTTCAGTCGTCCAGGCGTACGGTCGCTGGTAGCGAGGAATGGTGAACTGGTAGGCGTCGTCGAAGATCTCGCCGACGGTGTGCTCCGCTGCTTGGATTTTGGTCCCGGCCATGAGACTGAACTCGCGGCACGAGGACCACTTGTTACAGCAGTGACCGCGTCGTTCGAAGCTGCGACGGCCCGCAGCTTCGAACAACGCCCTCAGGAAGCCGCGGCCAGGACGGCCTGCTCCACCTCGCGCCGCCACCCCGGCTCGATGCGGCCGCTTCGCGGTGTCACCGCGAACGAGTCCACCACCGCGCCACCCAAGGTCGATGCCTTGGCCCAGCGGACCTCCGCGTCGCAGCGGCGCAGCGCTCCCGCCACCCGGAACAGCAGGCCGATCCGGTCGGCCGCGCGCAGTTCCAGGACCACCGTGTCCGGGCCCGTCGTCTCGTCGTCGAACCAGAGCACCTTCGGCGCGACCGGTGCCTCGGCCGGCGATCCGTAGTCGCGCTCCTTCGCCGCCAAGCGCTGGGTCAGGGGCAGCGTGCCCGCCACCGCTCGGGCGAACTGCTCCCTCAGCAACGTCGCGTCCGGCAGGGATCCGAACTTCGGCGATGCCGTGAACACCCCCGCGCGGCCGCCGTCGTGGCCTCGGAGGATGGCCGAATGGACTTCCAGGGAGTTCAGGGCCAGGACGCCCGCCGCCGGGGCCAGGAGTTCCGCTCGGGCCGGGACCGCCAGCAGGACCGTGACCACCTTTCCGTGCGAGCTGATCCGGATCTCGCCCGTTCCCGACGCCACCGCCGAAGCGACGAGCTCACGCTGTTCCTCGTCCATCGGCGAGGGGGCCGTGAATCCCTTGCCGCGCAACACTTCCTCGCAGCCCGACACCAGCTCGGCCAGCAGGCGGGACTTCCAGTCCGTCCAGACCCCGGGGCCCGTCGCCAGCGAGTCGGCCTGGGTCAGCGCGTGCAGCAGCTCCACCAGGACGATGTCGCTGTCCAGGGTCTTCACCACCCTGGCCACCGTGGCCGGTTCGCTGATGTCGCGCCGCGTGGCCGTGTGCGGCAGCAACAGGTGGTGGCGGACCATCGCCGACACCGTGGCGGCGTCGGCCGCGGAAAGGCCGAGCCGGGTCGCGACCTGGGCCGAGATCTTGGCGCCCAGCTCCGAATGGTCGACGTCGCGGCCCTTGCCGATGTCGTGCAGCAGCGCGCCGATCAGCAGCAGGTCCGGGCGGGACACCGTGGTCGTCAGCTTGGCCGCCTCGACGCAGGTGCGGACCAGGTGCCGGTCCACCGTCCACTGGTGCACCGGCGAGCGCGGCGGCAGGTCGCGGACCGCGCCCCACTCCGGGAACAGCCGGGACCACAGTCCCGTCCGGTCCAGTGACTCGACCGCGTCGACCAGGCCTTCGCCCGCGCCCAGCAGCTCGACCAGCGCGTTCAGCGCCTCGGCCGGCCACGGTGCGCGCAGCTCCGGCGCCGACTCGGCCAGCGCCTTGAGCGTGCCGAGCGCGATCGGTTTGCCCGTGCGGGCCGACGCCGCCGCGACGCGCAGCAGCAGCGCCGGGTCCCTCGCCGGGACGGCGTCGCGGGCCAGTGCCACCTCGTTGCCGTGCAGCACCACGTTTTCCGCGAGCGGCGTCCGCGCGGGACGTCGCCCGAAGCGGGCCCGCGGGGGCTCCACAGTGGACCGGAGGGCCACGTCCAGCGCGTACGCGATCGTGCGGCCCGCGCCGGACAGCTTGCGGGCCAACGTGAACCGGTCGCCGAAGCCCAGCTCGGCGGCGACCAGTTCGGCCTCCGGCGCCGACAGGACGTCCCGTTCGCGCCGGATTTCCCGCCGCAGCTCGGTGCGGACGTCGAGGAGAAGTCCCTTCGCTTCCAGGAGTTCCTCGCCCGGACGTGCGGTGAGCTGCGCCGCGGCGAGGGCTTCCAGGACGGCGAAATCCCGCAAGCCGCCGCGGCCGTGCTTGAGGTCCGGTTCGGCCGACTGCGCGATTTCGCCGCTGCGGGTCCAGCGCTGCCGGACCGACGCCGTCATGTCCGGGATCTGCTTGCGCGCCGTGCGACGCCACTGGTCGCGCGCCGCGGACACCAGGCGGCCGCTCAGCTCGGCGTCCCCGGCCAGGTGCCGGGCGTCGAGCAGGCCCATGGCCACCCGCAAGTCCTCCGAAGCGACCTTCAGCGCCTCACCCGGCGTGCGGACCGAGTGGTCGAGCCCGACTTTCGCGTCCCACAAGGGATACCAGAGCGCGTCCGCGATCTCGCCGACACCGCTGTTGCCGTTGTGCACCAGCAGCAGGTCGAGATCGGAGAACGGCACCAGCTCCCGGCGGCCGAGCCCGCCCACGGCGACCAGCGCGACACCCGGTTCCGCGGTGTCGACGCCGGCCGCCGAGGCTCCCCTGCCCAGCCAGAACTCGTAGAGGTCGACCAGGGCCGCCCGCAAAGCGGACGCCCCCAGCCTCCCGTGCCTGCCCTCGAGCAATCGCTCGGTGGCCTTGACCAGTTCGCCCCCGTCGGCCATCCCAAACGCCTTATAGGGCGTCCGTGCCGCGCTCGCCGGTCCGTACCCGGATGACGGTCTCCACCGGCGTCACCCACACCTTGCCGTCACCAATCTTGCCGGTGTGCGCGGCCGTGGTGATGGCGTCGAGGACCTTCTCCACGTTGGTGTCGTCGGTGACGACCTCGATCTTCAGCTTGGCCACGAAGTCCACCGAGTACTCCGCGCCGCGGTAGACCTCGGTGTGGCCCTTCTGCCGGCCGTAGCCTTGGACCTCGCTGACCGTCATGCCCAGCACGCCCAGCTGCTCCAGCGCGGAGCGGACGTCGTCGAGCGTGAACGGCTTGACAATCGCCGTGATGAGCTTCATGCCTTGCTCTCCTCGAGTTTCGCGGCCGGGGTGGACTTGACCGGGATGGTGTTCGGCGAGCCGAGGCCGCCGCCCGTTCCGGTGAAGTCGTAGGCGCTTTCCGCGTGCTGGGCTTCGTCGATGCCGCTGACCTCGTCCTCGGTGCTGACGCGGAAGCCGCCGGCCTTCTTGATCACGAAGCCGATGATGAAGGACAGCACGAAGGAGTACGCGAGCACCGCACCGGCAGCCGCGGCCTGACGACCCAGCTGGGTGAACCCGCCGCCGTAGAACAGGCCGTCCGCACCGAGCGAGTTGACGCTCGTGGTGCCGAAGAAGCCGATCAGCAGCGTGCCGACGATGCCGCCGACCAGGTGGACGCCGACGACGTCGAGCGAGTCGTCGAAACCGAACTTGAACTTGAGCGAGATGGCCAGCGCGCAGAGCGCACCGGCGATGAGGCCGATCGCGATGGCGCCGAGCGGGCTCACGAAACCACACGCGGGCGTGATGGCGACCAGACCGGCGACCGCGCCGGAAGCCGCGCCGAGGGTGGTCGGCTTGCCGAACTTGATCTGCTCGATCAGCAGCCAGCCGAGGACGGCCGCGGCGGTGGCGACGGTGGTGTTGGTGAACGCGACCGCGGCGAGGTCGTTGGCGGCCAGCGCCGAACCGGCGTTGAAGCCGTACCAGCCGAACCACAGCAGCGAGGCGCCGAGGAGCACGAACGGGACGTTGTGCGGACGCCCGGTGTCCTTCGGCCAGCCCTTGCGCTTGCCGAGCACGATCGCCAGCGCGAGACCCGCGGCACCGGCGTTGATGTGGACCGCGGTACCACCGGCGAAGTCGAGTGCCTTGAGGTTGTTGGCGATCCAGCCGCCGACCGCGTTCTCGCCGACGAAGCCGTTGAAGGAGAACACCCAGTGCGCGACCGGGAAGTACACGACCGTCACCCAGACGACGACGAACAGCGTCCAGCCCCAGAACTTCGCGCGGTCGGCGATGGCGCCGGAGATCAGCGCGGGGGTGATGATCGCGAACATCAGCTGGAACATGACGAAGGCGAGGACGGGCAGGCCGTCCGAACCGGGCCAGGCGACCGCCGGCGTGGTGTCGGTCGCGGCGACCGCGAAGCCGGCGAGCTTGCCGAAGGTGTTTTCCAGCCCGGCGAAGTGGAAGTTACCGAGGAAGCCCCCGAAAGCGTCGTCGCCGAAGGACATCGAGAAGCCGTACAGGGCCCACAGCACCCCCACGACGGCCAGCGCGATGAAGTTCATCATCAGCATGTTCAGGACGCTCTTCGCGCGGACCATGCCGCCATAGAAGAACGCCAGTCCTGGGGTCATGAGCATGACCAGCGCGGCGCTGGCCAATACCCACGCGGTGTCTCCTGCGTTCAGCACAATCGTCCTCCCGTGCCCTGGGTTCGTGCGTTGGCAGTTTTGGCGCGCGGTGTTTCACGGGGCGGCGCGCGAGGTTTCGCCCGCGTGAACTGTCCGCGCCCGGTTGTTACGGCCAGGTTTCCCAAGACCCCTCCTGGAGTGTCCGGTTGCGAAACGTCGTGGTCGAATACCTCCATGACACCGGCCGACCACGGGAATGACCCACTGCCACCCCCGGTCGTCGCAGCGTTGCGGTGTTCGGTCTGCGGTGACCCGATCGGCGCAGCGAGTAGCACGCTGCGTTGCGGGAACCGCCACTCTTTCGATCTAGCTCGCCAGGGTTACGTGAACCTGTTGCACGCGCGAATCCCGGCCGGGACGGCGGACACCGCACCGATGGTCGCGGCGCGCGCGGACTTCCTCGCGTCGGGCGCCTACGAGCCGTTGGCGGACGAGCTGGCCCGCGTCTGCGCGGACGCGGACGGACTGGTCGTCGACGCCGGCGCGGGCACGGGGTACTACCTCGCGCGCGTGCTGGAGACGTCGGAGGCGTTCGGCCTCGCGCTGGACGTCTCGGCGGTCGCGCTGCGGAGGGCGGCGCGGGCCCACCCGCGGCTGGGCGCGGCGGTGTGGAACCTGTGGGAGCCGTGGCCGGTGGGCGACGGCGTGGCGTCGGTCGTGCTGAACGTCTTCGCGCCGCGCAACGGGCCGGAGTTCCACCGCGTGCTGCGGCCTGACGGCCTGCTGGTCGTCGCCGCGCCCGCTCCGGACCACCTGCGCGAGCTGGGCGACCTGGTCCTCGCCGTCGACGAGCGCAAGGACGAACGCCTCGACGCCACCCTCGGCGAGTACTTCACGCGCACCGAGCGCACGCAGGTGCGGCGCGAGGTCGAGCTGACGCCGCGGCAGGTGCGCCAAGCGGTCGAGATGGGTCCCGCCGGGTTCCACCTGGACCGCGACGGCCGCCGGGAGCGCCTGGACGCGCTCGACGAGTCCCAGGTCGTCACGGTGTCGTTCACGGTGTCCACGTACCGGAGGAAGACGTGAAGCCCGGCTGGACCGCGTCCGCGACCCGGCTCGCGGACGAGGACTGGGTGCGGGCCCGCATCGGCGGCGCCGCGAAGCTGTACGGCTGCGCGCGACCCGAGGTGCTCGGGACGATCTGGTGGTACTCACTGTCGTCCGTCCTCGTGGCCCCGGCGGTGGAGGGCCTGGTGGCCGGGAGGCCGGTCGATCCGTCGCTGGACGCCGTGGAGCTCGACCTCGTCGCCGACGGGCGGTTCCTCGGCGCCCGGTCGACCCGGGCCCTCGACGGTGGCCTGCCCGAGCTCGGCGCCGCGCTCACGGACGCCCTCGGCACGACGATCAGCACCATCGCGGCCGTCAGCGGGGCCCGGGAACGCGCGCTCGGCGCGATCGCCACCGACTCGATCGGCAACCGGCTGCTGTGGACACCCGATCCGGAGCGCGCGATGGCCCTCGCCGAACCCCTGGTCGCCGCGATCGGCCTGGACCTGCCGAAGCCGCGCTTCGTGCGCGTCGGCCGCACCCCGGCCGTACGGCGTGCTTCGTGCTGCCTGATCTACGAAGTCGGCAACCCCAAGTGCGTGAGCTGCCCGCGTCAGACGCCGTCAGAGCGCGAAGCCCGCCTTCGCGCCGCCCTGGGTTAGAGCACCGCCAGCTCCACCGTCGCCAGCCGCTCGGGGTCGGCGATGACCTCGATACCGGTGATCCGGTCGTCGTCGACCTGGAACGCCAGGACGACGACCAGCCGCCCGTCGCGCACCATGAGCAGGCCGGGGGCGCCGTCGACCAGGGCGAGTTCGCTGGCGCGAGCCCGCTCGGACGCCAGGATCGCGCCGCGGCGCACGCTCTCGACGCCGCGCAGCTCGATCGGCGCCGGGCTCGGGCCGACGAACCGGTCGGCGTGCAGCACCACGTCCGGGTCGAGCAGGGACAGGAGTGCTTCGAAGTCGCCGCCGCGCGAGGCCGCCAGGAAGGCTTCGACGACCTTGCGGCGCCGCGGCAGGTCCGCGTCCGCCGTGGTCCCGCCCCTCACCCGGCGGCGGGCGCGGCTCGCGAGCTGCCGGGTGGCGGCCGGGGTCTTGCCGATCACCGGCGCGATCTCGTCGAAGGGCACCGCGAACATGTCGTGCAGCACGAACGCGACGCGCTCGGCCGGACCCAGCGCGTCGAGCACCACCAGCAGCGCCAGCCCGACGGTGTCGGCCAGCTCGGCCTCCTGCCCGGGGTCGCGGCGGTCGTCGTCCGGCTCGGGTTGCCCGTCCAGAGGCTCCTCGCGATGGTTGCGGCGCGTGCGCAGCAGGGACAGGCACACGCGGGCGACCACGGTGGTCAGCCACGCGGGGATGTTGCCGATCTCGCCGGCGTCCGTGCGGTGGAACCGCAGCCAGGCCTCCTGGACGGCGTCGTCGGCTTCGGCCGCCGAGCCCAGCATGCGGTAGGCGACCGCCCGCAGCCGCGGCCGCTCCTGTTCGAACCGCTCGGTCAGCGCGTCCACCGTGTCCTGTTCCTTCCGCCGTGTGTCGTAGCAGTAGACCCCGCGGCGGGCGCCGATGTGACCGGAACGGACGTGATCCGGGTCATCCGGCGGTGCGGCGCAGGACGTCGGCGAGCAGGGCCGCGGGCTCGGACATCGGACCCGGGAGGCGCGCGAGCACGACCCGCCGCCGCTCGGAGGGGCCGCCGCGCACGTCCAGCACCCGAACACCCGGCGGGACGGCCTCGGCCAGCGACGCGGGCACCGTCGTCAGCCCGCAGCCGGCGGCGACCAGGTTCAGCTTCGCCAGCCAGTCGCGGGCGGTGTGGGCGATGTCGGGCCGCTCGTCCAGCCCCGGCCAGACGCCCATCAGCGTCTCCTCCCCCGACGACGGCCCGGCGATCCAGCGCTGGCCGCGCAGATCCGCGACGGCGACCGGGCCGGCCCCGGCGAGCGGGTGGCCCGCGGGCACGGCAAGGCGGAGGCTGCGCTCGGCGAGTGTCTCCAGGCGCAGCGCCGGTGTCTCGGCGTCCGGTGGGCGGAACGGCGGGACCGAGCCGAGCACGGCCAGGTCGAGCGTGCCCGCGCGCAGCGCCCTGACGAGGACCGGTGTCGTGCCCTCCCGGGTGACGACGGTGACGCCCGGGTGCGTGCGCCGGAGTTCGGCGACGGCGCGGGGCACCAGCACCGCACCCGCGCTGGGGAACCAGCCCAGGCGGACCGTCCCGGCGTCGGCGGGCAACCCGGCCAGCTCGCGCCCGGCGGCGTCGATCTCGTCGAGCACCGCGATGGCGCGCCGCAGCACGACGGTCCCGGCGGCGGTGAGGCGGACGCCGTCGGGCCGCCGCTCCAGGACGGGCGTGCGCGCCACCCGTTCGAGGGACGCGATCTGCCGGGACACGGCCGACTGCGTGTAGCCCAGTGCCGCCGCGGCGGCGGTCAGGGTGCCGCGTTCGGCCACCTCGCGGAACACGCGCAGGGCCACCAGCGAGACGTCACCGAAGTCCATGACGTTCACGCATACCAGGGTTGCCTGATTCTCGCTTTTCGCATGGCCGGGGTCGTCTTAGCGTGCAGGTATGACACGCACCGCCGTGGTGACCGGGGCCAACCAGGGCCTCGGTTTCGCCCTCGTCCGCGGGCTCGCTGCCCGGCTCACCCCCGAAGACCTCGTCCTGCTCACCGGCCGGGACGCCGGCCGGGTGGCGGCCGCCGCCGCTCGCGTCGCCGCGGATCCGGCGACGCGCAGCCGGGTCGAAGGGCGCGTCCTCGACGTCTCCGACGCAACCGCCGTCGCGCGCTTCGCCGAGCCGGCCGACATCGTGATTTCGAACGCGATCGGCCCGCTCGACCCGGGCCGCCCGCAGGCCGAGCAGGCCGACGTCTTCCTCGACGTCGCCAACGGCGGCACCCACGCCGTGCTGCGGTCGTTCGGGCCGCTCCTGCGGCCGGGCGGGCGGCTGCTGGTGGTGGCCAGCTCGCTGGGCACCCTCGGCCACCTGCCCGAGCCGCTGCGGCCGCGGTTCGACGGCGTCTCGCTGGACGACGTCGAGAAGGCGGTCGAAGACTGGCGGGCGGCGATCCACGACGGGACGGCCGCCGCCCAAGGCTGGCCGGAGTGGATCAACGTGCCGTCGAAGGTCGCCCAGGTCGCGGCGGTCCGCGCGGTGGCGGCCGAGCGCCGGGACACCGATCTCCCGAACGGCACCCTGGTGGCGGCGGTCTGCCCGGGCCTGGTCGACACGCGGGCGTCGCGGCCGTGGTTCAGCGACTTCAGCCAGGCCCGGACGCCGGACGAGGCCGCGCGGCCCGTCCTGGACCTCGTGTTCGCCGACGTCGACCCGGCGACCTACGGCGAGCTGGTCCGGTTCGGGCAGGTGTTGCCGTGGCGCGGCTGACCCGCGTTCAGAGCACGCAGAACTCGTTGCCCTCCGGGTCCGCAAGCACGAAGTGGTCGGGGCGGCCGTCCAGCTTGTCTTCGCGCAGGACGGTCGCGCCCGCGGCGGTCAGGCGGGCGATCGCCTCCACCACCCGCTCCCAGCGCGTCTCCCACGGCACCTCGCGGCCGCCACCGGCCTGGACGTCCAGGTGGAGGCGGTTCTTCGCGACCTTGGCTTCGGGCACCTTGAGGAAGCTCAGGCTCGGCAGGACACCCTCCGGATCGGTCAGGTACGCGCCGTCGTCCCACTCCTCCTCGGGCACGCCGTGGTCGGCGAACCACGCCTCCCAGCTCGCGAACCCCGCCGGGGGCGGGCGTTCGATGTAGCCGAGGGCCACCGCCCAGAACCTGGCCAGGACGCGGGGTTCCGCGCAGTCGATCGTCACGCTCCAGCGCACCGTCACGACAGTGCAGCGTAGTCGCGAACGGTAGTGAGCACCGCGCGTAACAAGACGGAACGTCGCCACGACATCTCCGGCACGTTGCACCGGCCGAGAGGGTGGGCGAGCATTCGCATGGACATCGCCGTTTCCGTGAACGACCCAGTGCTCCAGGAGTCCTTGCTCGACTGGCTGCGCGGCGACCCCGAGCTGAGACCGGCGGTGCGGAAGCGCCACGCGGCACCGAAGCGGGGCGAACTGGGGACGATCGCGGACGCGATCGTGATTTCGGTCGGCAGCGGCGGCGCACTGACCGTGCTCGCCTCCGCGGTGAAGGCCTGGGTCCAGCGCCCCCGCGGCAAGCACGTCGTCCTCCGGGTGAGCCGTGGCGAAAACGGCGAGGAGACCACGGAGATCGACGCCGACCGGCTCGGCCCGGGCGACCTCGAAGCGATCCTCGACCGCGTGTTCCGGGAGGGCGAATAGGCATGCCGCCCGCGGTCCGGGACGAATCGCGCGTGGTCCTCATCGGCACGTCCCAGTACACCGACGAGCGCCTGCCGCCCATTCCCGTCGTCGAACAGTGCCTGAACGACATGCGGGACGTCTTCACGGACCCCGGCCACGGCCTCGTCCCGGCCGAGCACTGCACGGTCCTGCTCGACGAACCGGACACCGCCCAGCTGGGGCGGCGGATCCGCGAGGCGATGGCGGGCGCGACGGGTCTCCTGGTCGTCTACTTCGTCGGCCACGGCATCATCGGCCGCCGCCACGAGCTGTACCTCGGCCTGCCCGACAGCGACCTGGAGCACCCGATCTTCGGGTCGCTGTCCTACGACGCCCTGCGCGACCAGATCCTGGACAGCCCGGCACGGACGAAGGTCGTCATCCTGGATTCCTGCTACTCGGGCCGGGCCATGGGGGAAACGCTCGCGGACCCGGTCGGGGCGGTCGTCGGTCAGCTCGACATCGACGGCACCTACCTGATGACGTCGGCCCAGCGCGACGAGGTCGCCCTCGTGCTCGACGGCGAGGCGCACACCGCGTTCACCGGCCGGCTGCTGCGGGTGCTCAAGACCGGGATCCCGGAGGCGGGCGAATACCTGACGGTCGACGACGTCTTCCAGCACCTGTCGGCCTTGATGACGGCCGCCGGGCTGCCCCGGCCGCAGAAGCGCGGGAGCCAGAACTCCGGCCGGTTCCGGATCGCGCGCAACCACGCCATCTCGGCGGAGAGCGAAGAAGATCTCGACACCCGGATGGCCGGAATCGTCCGGCGCGGCCGGGCGGAGAGCTGGGCGCGGCAGCTGACCGATCTGCAGCAGGTCCTCGCGCGCCAGCGAGCGATCCTCGGCGATCGCCACGCGAAGGTCTGGCGGACCGAGCAGTTCGTCGCCCATGCGATCGGGGAAGGCGGCGACCCGGAGGAGGCGTCCGAGCGGCTTCGGAAACTGCTCGCCCAGCAGGCCGCCGAACTCGGTGACGACCACGTCGACACCCCGTGGTCGCGGCACTTGCTGGCGGTGAACCTGGGCGAGTCCGGGTTGCGGGACGAGGCGATCTCCCTGCTTCGGGTGCTGCTCCCCGACCTGCGCCGCACCGTGGGCCACGCCGACCCGCTCTGCTGGCGGACCCAGCACGTCCTCGCGGTCAACCTGGCCCTCACCGGCCGGCCGGAAGAAAGTGTGGCTCTCCTGAACGAGTTGCTGGCGACGCAGCACTTCGCGGCCGATTCGGCGGAGAAAGCGCGAGTACGACGGGACATCACACTCCTTTCGCCGGAGGGCGCCCAGCATGTTTGAACGCTTCACCGACCGAGCGCGGCGAGTCGTCGTCCTGGCCCAGGAGGAGGCCCGGATGATGAACCACAACTACATCGGCACCGAGCACATCCTCCTCGGCCTGTCCCACGAAGGCCAGGGTGTCGCCGCTCGAGTGCTGGAGTCCGAGTTCGTCACCCTCGAGCACATCCGCCACCAGGTCGAGCAACTGATCGCGCCGGGCACGGAGACGCCGGGGACCCACATCCCGTTCACCTCGGGCACGAAAAGGGTGCTGGATCAGTCGTTGAAGGAAGCCTCGCGGCTCGGTGCCGGTTATGTGGGAACAGAACACCTCCTGCTGGGCTTGCTCGGCGAAAGCGACGGTAGGGCCGCCGACGTGCTCGCCCGGCTGAACGTCCCTCGTGAGCGGCTGCAAGACCGCGTCGAGAACTTCCTCGGACCTCCGAGGACACCGGCGCCACAGCGCGCCGAAGCCCAGGCTGCACCGGGTCAACCGGCACCGCTGGACCGGCTGGCCCGCAATCTCACCTCGCTCGCGCGGAAGAACGCGCTGGACCTCACGGTCGGGAGGACCAAGGAGATCGACCGGCTCGTCCAGGTCCTCTCCCGCCGGACCCGGCACAACCCGGTCCTGGTCGGCGAACGCGGCGTCGGCAAGACGGCCGTGTTCGACGGGCTGGCCCAGCGGATCGCCGCCGGTGCGGTGCCGGAACGGCTCCGGGAAAACCAGGTGTACGCCCTCGACCACGGTGGCCGGGAAAGCAGCGAGCGCCTGCGCGAGGCACTGGCCGAAGTCCGCACCCGCGACGACGTCATCCTGCTGCTCGACGACATCTCGGACCTGCTGCACGGCCACCACGCCGAGACGCTGAGCGCGGCGGTTCTCCGTGGCGACGTCCTCGTCGGGTGCACCGCCACCCCGGAGAGCTATCGCCGCGTCATCGCCGAAAGCCCGGCGCTGACGCAGCTCTTCCAGCCGATCCAGGTGCCCGAGATGTCCGCCGAAGCGGCGATGGAGGTGCTCCGCGTCGTGCGCGGCCGGCTCGCCGACCACCACCGCCTGGTCATCGAGGACGAAGTCCTGGCCAAGGCCGTGGAGCTGGCCTCGCGGTACGACCGGCAGCACTGCCTGCCGAGGAGCGCCGTCGATCTCGTCGACGAAGCCTGTGCCCGCACGGCGGGATCGCCGAACCTCGGCGAAGCGGACCTCAGCCGGACCATGCAGGACCTGCGCGACGAATGGAAGGTCGAAGCGGAGCTCCTGGGCATGATCGAGCCGGCCTTCCGCAGGCCGGCGCCGCGGCAGGCACCGGAGGCGTTCCTGCGGGTCTACGGCGGGGTGGACACCGAGATCTGGCGGATCGGCTGAGCCCATCGGCTGGAACTCGTGGCGACGCCGCGAGCCCGCCGTTACCGTGGGCCGCGATGAGTGAACGCAGCTGGGGCTTCCGCACCCGCGCCCTGCACGCGGGCGGCACGCCCGACCCGGCGACCGGTGCGCGGGCCGTGCCGATCTACCAGACCACGAGCTTCGTCTTCGAAGACGCCGCCGACGCCGCGAACCTCTTCGCGCTGCAGAAGTACGGGAACGTCTACAGCCGGATCGGGAACCCGACCGTCGCCGCCTTCGAGGAGCGGATCGCCAGCCTCGAAGGGGCCATCGGCGGGGTCGCCGCGGCCAGCGGGCAGGCCGCCGAATTCCTCACCTTCAGCTCGCTCACCGAAGCCGGCGACCACATCGTGTCCGCGAGCGGCCTCTACGGCGGGACCGTCACCCAGCTCACCGGCACGCTCCGGCGCTTCGGCGTCGAGACCACGTTCGTCAGCGGCGGCATCGACGACTACGCCGCCGCCGTCACCGACCGGACGCGGCTGCTCTACACCGAGGTGATCGGCAACCCCGGCGGCGGGATCGCCGACCTCGCCGCGCTGGCGGACCTCGCGCACGCCCACGACATTCCGCTGGTCGTCGACGCGACACTCGCGACGCCGTACCTGTGCCGCCCGATCGAGCACGGGGCCGACATCGTGCTGCACTCGGCGACGAAGTTCCTCGGCGGGCACGGGACCACGCTCGGCGGCATCGTCGTCGAGTCCGGAAAGTTCGACTGGGGCAACGGGAAGTTCCCGCGGATGACCGAGACCGTCGACAGCTACGGCGGCCTCAGGTACTGGGAGAACTTCGGCGAGTACGCCTTCTGCACCCGGCTGCGCGCCGAGCAGCTGCGGGACATCGGCGCGGTCCTCTCGCCGCACTCCGCTTTCCTGCTGCTCCAGGGCGTCGAGACGCTTCCCCAGCGGATGGACGCGCACGTGGCGAACGCCCGGGCGGTCGCCGAGTACCTCGAAGCGGACCCGCGCGTGGCCTGGGTGTCCTACGCCGGGCTGCCGTCGCACCCGCACCACGAGCTGGCCCGTCGTTATCTGCCGGCCGGACCGGGCGCGGTGTTCTCCTTCGGCATCGACGGCGGCCGCGCGGCCGGGGAGAAGTTCGTCGAATCGGTGGAGCTGCTGTCGCACCTGGCGAACGTCGGGGACGCGCGGACGCTCGTCATCCACCCGGCGTCGACCACCCACGCGCAGCTGTCGGAGGAGCAGCTCGCCGCCGCCGGTGTCGGGCCCGACCTGATCCGGCTGTCGGTCGGGCTGGAGGACCTCGACGACATCCTCTGGGACCTCGACCAGGCGCTGGGCAAGGCGGTGGCCGGATGACGCACAGCGTCCACCACGTCGGCGCCGTCGAGCGGCGCGCGATCCTCAAGCGGACGAAGTCGGTGACGCTGGTCGGCGCGTCGGCCAACCCGGCGCGGCCCAGCTACTTCGTCGCGACCTACCTGCTCTCGTCGACCCGCTACGAGGTCAACTTCGTCAACCCGCGCCTGGACACCTTGTTCGGGAAGCCGGTGTACGCCTCGCTCAAGGACCTTCCCGACGAGCCGGACCTCGTCAGCGTGTTCCGCAAGCACGACGACCTGCCGCAGGTCGCCGAGGAGGTCATCGACGCCGGCGCGCGGACGCTGTGGCTGCAACTCGGGTTGTGGCACGAGCCGGTGGCCGACCGGGCGCGGGAAGCGGGACTGGACGTCGTGATGAACCGGTGCGTGAAGATCGAGCACGCGCGCTTCGCCGGCGGGCTGCACCTGGCCGGGTTCAACACGGGCGTGATCAGCTCGCGGCGGCAGTCGGCTCCCTGAGGGAAGAGAACGGCCGTTCCCGCGGTTGGCCCGGGTATGACCTTGGGGATCACGTTGTCCGGCGGCCCGACCGCCCTCCTGGAGCTGGGCGGCGTCCGGCTGCTCACCGACCCGACGTTCGACGCGCCCGGCGACCACCCGATCGGTGAGCGCGTGCTGGTCAAGACCGAGGGTTCGGCGCTCACCGAAGAGGCGGTCGGGGCGGTGGACGCGGTGTTGCTGTCGCACGACCAGCACCCCGACAACCTCGACGACCGCGGCCGGGCCTACCTCGCCACGGTGCCGTTGACGCTGATCACGCCCAGCGGCGCCGCGCGGCTCGGCGGGACGGCGCGGGGCCTGGAGCCGTGGGAATCGACGCAGGTCGGCCCCCTGACCGTCACGGCGGTTCCGGCGCTGCACGGGCCCTTCGGAGCGGCCCGGCTCACCGGGGACGTGACGGGTTTCGTGCTGACCGGCGACGGGCTACCGACGGTGTACGTGAGCGGGGACAACGCGTCGGTGGACCTGGTGCGCGAGATCGCCGGACGGTTCCGGGTGGACATCGCGGTGCTGTTCGCCGGAGCCGCCCGGACGCCGCTGTTCGACGGGGCGCCGCTGACGCTGACCAGCGTGGACGCGGCCGAGGCGGCTCAGGTGCTGGGCGCGGCGAAGGTGGTTCCGCTGCACTTCCGGGGGTGGGGGCACTTCAGTGAGGGGCCGGAGACGCTGCGGGAGGCGTTCGAGGCCGCGGGGCTGGGTGACCGGCTCGTGCTGCTCGAGCCCGGGGAGCGCGCGGAGGTCTGAGTCCCGGTCGTGAGTGGTAAGTCGGGTTAGAACCCGACTTACCACTCACGACCCCGGGGAGAGCGCGGGTCCGGCAGCGGGGCGTGAGAGGCTGACGGCATGGCCAAGCCGACCCCGCTGCAGTTCCGGAACATCCTCGTCGCCGTCCTCGCGGCGGCGGGCTTCGCCTGGAGCGTCGCCGTCGGCCTGCAGTGGTGGGTCAGCGCGATCGTCGGCTGCGCGTGCGTCCTGTCGCTCGCCTCCGCCTACCTCAACCGGCCCGGCGCGAACTAGCGCGTCTTCGCGAACCGGGCCTTCAGGTTCGTCCGGCCCTGGCGCGAACCAGCGCGCCTTCACGAACCAGGCCTTCAGAATCGCCCGACCCGGCGAGAACCAGCGCGCCCTCGCGAACCAGGCCTCCAGATTCGCCCGACCCGGCCCGACCCGACCCGGCCCGGCGCGAACTAGCGCGTCTTCGCGAACCGGGCCTTCAGGTTCGTCCGGCCCGCCTCCGTGAGCCGGCCGAACAGGCGCAGCCGGGCCAGGCCGCCGTCCGGGTAGATGTCGAGGCGGGCCTCCGTCACTTCGGGGCCGTCCGGGAGCGCGAACCGGTGCCGCGTGTCCGGCTGCAACCGCGTCTTCGGCAGCAACGGAACCCATTCGCCGTAGGTCTCCCGGCCGCTCACCGACGCCCAGCCCGGCGCGTTGCCCTTCAGGTTGCTCGTGTCCAGCTCCACGAACCGGACGATCCCGGCGCCCGCCAGCCGCAGCGTCACCCAGTCGTTGCCGTCGTCGCGACGGCGGGCCGTCTCCCAGCCCTCCGCCTGGTGGGCCGCCAGCCCCGGCGACAGGATGTTGTTCGGCGACGAATAGAACCGGTTGCTGCAGCCGGTGACGATCGCGCCGTTCTCCAGTGCCGCGAGGTCGAGCGCGTCCGGGTCCAGCAACGCCGGGTCCGGGATCGGCGCGCCGTGGACGCGCAGGCGCGCCACTCCCCCGTCCGGGTGCTGCGTCAGCCGGACGTGCGTGTACCGCCGGGATCCGTTGACCGCGTAGAAGTTCTCCGTGTGTCCCGCGGCCGGCGCGTGGTCGACCAGGACGTCCCAGTCGGCCGCGGCCACCTCCGCCGCCGACGGGTAGCCCGGGAGCGACGTCGCCTCCACCGAAACGAACGGCGGGTAGTTGCCCTTGAAGAACGCCGTGTCGACGATGACGCCGGTGACCGTGCCGGCCAGGCCGAGCCGGACGATCGCCTGGTCGTCGCCCGGTTCGCGGTGGCGGCGGGTCTCCCAGCCGTCGTAGACCTGGCCCTTCGGGCCGAACGTCTCCGCGCGGTGCGCCGGCACCCACGGGTTGACCAGGTTCTCCTTCTCGGCGAACAGCTCGTCGGTCGCCCACATCACCGTGCCGCCGAAGCGGCGGGACGCGAGGTCGGGCAGTTCTGTCCACTCCGGACGGTCGGTCACCAGCGCCTCCATTTCAGCAGTTCCCCCGGGTCAGCAGCGCGCCGCGCGGCTCGTCGCCGGTGATTTCGGTGCCCCGCAGCCAGGTCGAGCGCACGACGCCGGCGAGCGGCCGCCGGTCGTAGGCGCTGACCGGGTTGCGGTGCTTCAGTTTCGCGACGTCGACGACGAACGCCTCGTCCGGCGCGAACACGCAGAAGTCGGCGTCGTAGCCCACCGCCAGCTGCCCCTTGCGGCGCATCCCGGCCTGCGCGGCCGGACGTTCGGCCATCCAGCGCACGACGTCGGTGAGCGCGAACCCGCGCTGCCGCGCCTGCGTCCAGATCGCCGGCAGCCCCAGCTGGAGGCTGGAAATCCCGCCCCACGCCTGGCCGAAGTCGCCGCTGTCGAAGCGTTTCAGCTCCGGCGTGCACGGCGAATGGTCGCTGACGATCGTGTCGATCACGCCGTCGGCGAGGCCCTGCCACAGCTGCTCGCGGTTGGCCGCCTCGCGGATCGGCGGGCAGCACTTGAACTGCGTGGCGCCGTCGCGGATCTCCTCGGCGACGAAACTCAGGTAGTGCGGGCAGGTCTCCGCCGACAGCCGGACGCCGTCGCGGCGCGCCGAGGCGATCAGCGGCAGCGCGTCCGAAGAGGACAGATGCAGGATGTGCGCGCGGGCTTCGTGGCGCCGGGCCGCCTCGATCACCTGGGAGATCGCGAGGTTCTCGGCCTGGCGCGGCCGCGAGTGCAGGAAGTCGACATAGCGACCGCCGTGCGGCTCCGGTGCCTCGTCGATCTCGTGGGCGTCCTCGGCGTGGACGATCATCAGCGCGTCGAAGGAACTCAGCTCCCGCACCGCTTCGTCGAGCCCGGCCGGGTCGAGCGGCGGGAACTCGTCGACGCCGGAGTGCAGCAGGAAGCACTTGAAGCCGAACACCCCGGCGTCGTGCAGGCCCCGCAGGTCGGACACGTTCCCCGGGATCGCGCCGCCCCAGAAGCCGACGTCGACGTGCACCCGGCCGGCCGCCGCCTTGCGCTTGACCTCCAGGGCCGCGACGTCGACCGTCGGCGGCAGGCTGTTCAGCGGCATGTCCACGATCGTGGTCACCCCGCCCGCGGCGGCCGCGCGGGTCGCCGTCTCGAAGCCCTCCCACTCGGCGCGGCCGGGGTCGTTGACGTGGACGTGCGTGTCGACCAGCCCCGGCAGCAGCACGACGTCGTCGCCGAGGTCGAGGACGCGGTCGCCGGTCAGCGAAGCGCCGCCGGGTTCGACCGCGACGATCCGGCCGCCGTCGACGCCGACGGTCGCCGGGACCTCACCCTCGGCCGTCACGGCCCGGGCGGCACGCAGCACAAGATCCATCCGAAGCCCTTCGTCGGGAGGAGTGACCCGCCGATTTCACACTACGGAAAGGCGGTTTCGCACAACGACAGTAACCACGGCCCGCGTCGCTCGTCAACGACGGACGCGGCGCGTTACGGTCAACCCCGTGCGGCTTGAAGCGGAGTTCACCAGCGAACCGTTCCACGGCGAAGGCTCGCCGCCCGAGCACGCCGTCGCCGCCCGCGACGCCGCCGCGGAAGCGGGGCTGGACACCGATTTCGGCCCGCTCGGCACGCTCGCCCGCGGCGAGGCGAAGGAGCTGCTCGAGGCCCTCCCGGCGATCGCGAAGGCGGCCCTCGACGGCGGCGCCACGCGGGTCACGCTGCAGCTGCGCCGGGCCGACGACCCGGGGAGCGCCCCCGTCGTCGAGCTGAACGACGCACTGGCCCGGCTGATCGCCGACGTCGAGCGGGAACTGGGCGCCAAGCTGGGCGACCTCGACCGCGCGGGCAAGCAGCGCGCGGTGCGGCTGCTGCGCGAACGCGGCGCCTTCGGCCTGCGGAAATCCGTCTCGTCGGTGGCCGACGCCTTGGGCGTCACGCGCTTCACCGTCTACAACTACCTCAACCGGGAAGCGGACTGACCAGCGCTTTCAACAAAATGTTGACGGAACTCCGGCGCCGACGTACGGTCAGCCCGTGCTGCTCTCCGAGTTCAACACCACCGACGTCCGCCCCCTGCTGACGGAGTGCCTCGCCGTACCCCGGTGGGTCGACGCCGTGCTCGCCGGACGGCCGTACGCCGACGTCGACGCGCTGAAGGCCGCCGCGGACCTGCCCTTGACCAGCGACGAGATCCGGCAGGCGATGGCCGCGCACCCGCGGATCGGGGAGAAACCGGCGAGTGGCTGGGCGCGGTCCGAACAGTCCGGTGTGGACAATGCGGACGCGTTCGCCGCCGCGAACGCCGAGTACGAAGCCAAGTTCGGCCACGTCTACCTGGTCTGCGCGAGCGGCCGCAGCGGCGAGGAGCTGCTGAAGATCCTGCGCGAACGCCTGCACAACGACCCGGCGACCGAGCTGACCGTCGCCGGCCGGGAGCTGCTGAAGATCGCCGAACTCCGACTCGCGAAAGCGGTGACCGCGTGAGCCTCGTGACCACCCACGTCCTCGACACGGCCGTCGGACGCCCGGCCGCGGGGATCGCCGTCCGGTTCGAAACCGCCGCGGGCGAGCCGATCGCCGGGGGCCGCACCGACGCCGACGGCCGCATCCGCGACCTCGGCCCGGAACGGCTGGAGCCGGGCGCCTACCGGCTGGTCTTCGACACCGGCGCCTACCTGGGCCCGGACGCCTTCTTCCCGGAGGTCACCCTGACCTTCCGGATCGCCGACCCCGCGGCGCACCACCACGTGCCGCTCCTGCTCAGCCCGTTCGCCTATTCGACCTACCGAGGGAGCTGACCGTGGCCATCACCCTGGGCCCCAACCAGTACGGCAAGGCGGAGGTCCGCCTGGTCACGGTGCGCCGCGACGGCCCGGTGCACCACCTGAAGGACCTGACGGTGTCGACGTCGCTGCGCGGCGAGCTGGCCGCGACGCACCTGACCGGTGACAACGCCGGCGTGCTGGCGACCGACACGCAGAAGAACACGGTGTACGCCTTCGCGAAGGAAGCGCCGGTCGGCGAGATCGAGGACTTCGGCCTCCGCCTGGCCCGCCACTTCGTCGGCTCGCAGGAGAACATCACCGGCGCGCGCATCAAGATCGACGAGCACGGCTGGGACCGGATCGCCGCCGGCGGCCGGCCGCACGACCACGCGTTCAGCCGGTCCGGCGACGAGCGCCGCACGACGGCGGTGACGATCCAGGGCGACCGCGCGTGGGTCGTGTCCGGCATCGACGGCCTGACGCTGCTGAAGTCGACGGGCTCGGAGTTCCACGGCTTCCCGCGCGACCCGTACACAACGCTCGCCGAGACGAGCGACCGGATCCTGGCCACCGCCGTCACAGCGAAGTGGCGTTACCAGGGCGAGGACATCGACTGGGCGGCGTCGCACGGTGAGATCCGGCGGGTGATGCTGGAGACGTTCGCGACGAAGCACAGCCTTTCGCTGCAGCAGACGCTGTACGCGATGGGCGAAGCGGTGCTGAAGGCGCGCGAAGAGGTCGCCGAGGTGCGGCTGTCCCTGCCGAACAAGCACCACTTCCTGGTGGACCTGAGCCCGTTCGGGCTGAAGAACGACAACGAGGTGTTCTACGCGGCGGACCGGCCGTACGGCCTGATCGAGGGCACGATCCTGCGCGACGACGCCGAGGACCCGGGGCCGGCCTGGGACATCCACTGAACTTGATAGAACGCTCTATCATCGAGGGGTGGCAGGGACCAAGGACCGCATCATGGCCGCCGGCGCCGAGCTCTTCCGGCGCAACGGGTACGCCGGCACCGGGCTGAAGCAGATCGTCACCGAGGCCAACGCGCCCTTCGGGTCCCTCTACCACTTCTTCCCCGGCGGCAAGGAGCAGCTCGGCGAGGAGGTCATCCGCACCTCCGGGCTCGCCTACATCGCCCTCTTCGACCTCTTCATCGCCCCGGCCGAAGACGTCGTCAGCGGCATCGAAGCCTTCTTCGCCGCCGGGATCGCGACCCTCGAAGCCACCGGCTACGTCGAAGGCTGCCCGATCGCGACCGTCGCGCTCGAAGTCGCCTCCACCAACGAACCGCTGCGGCAGGCCACCGCCGACGTCTTCACCGCCTGGATCGACGCCGGGACCGAGAAGTTCGCGAAGTTCGGGCTGACCACGGCCGCCGCCCGGACCCTCACCATCACCGCCGTCAACAACCTCGAGGGCGCCTTCGTCCTCTGCCGCTCACTGCGGGACACCGAAGCGATGGCCGTCGCCGGGGCGGCCACGGTCGACGTCGCCCGGCGACTTCTCCAGGAAAACACGCAACTTTAGTCGGTAATCGAACACAAATCACCAACATGGCGCTTGACCGCGCAGTAAACAACAGCGTATTGGTCTAGTCCTCCTGCCTCACACCGTCGTTCGGTTGGAGCCGCCATGCGCCGAATCCTCGCCGTCGCCGCCGTCACCTTCGCCGCCGCCCTCTCGCTCACCAGCCCGGCCGGAGCCCTCGAAAACGGCCTCGCCCGCACCCCGCCGATGGGCTGGAACACCTGGAACACCTTCGAGTGCAACATCAACGAAACCCTGGTCAAGCAGACCACCGACCTGATGGTCGGCTCCGGGCTGCGCGACCGCGGCTACACCTACGTCAACCTCGACGACTGCTGGATGACCTGGTCGCGTGACGCGGCCGGGAACCTCGTCGCCGACCCCGCGAAGTTCCCCAGCGGTCTCAAGGCGCTCGGCGACTACATCCACGCCCGCGGCATGAAGTTCGGGATCTACGAGGACGCGGGCACGATGACCTGCCAGGGGTACCCCGGCAGCCTCGGGCACGAGCAGGCCGACGCGAACCTCTTCGCGAGCTGGGGTGTCGACTACCTCAAGTACGACAACTGCCACAACGACAGCAGCACCCAGCAGGACTACGTCCGGCGCTACTCGGCGATGCGCGACGCACTGCAGGCCACCGGCCGCCCGATCACCTACAGCATCTGCGAATGGGGCTACTTCGACCCCGCGACCTGGGCCGCCGACGTCGGCAACCTGTGGCGCACCACCGGGGACATCACCAACAACTGGGGCAGCGTCGACGCGATCTACCGCCAGAACGTCGGGCTCGCCGCCGCCGCGAAGCCGGGCGCGTGGAACGACCCGGACATGCTCGAGGTCGGGGACGGCATGGACTTCCAGGAGGACCGCGCGCACTTCACGCTCTGGGCAGCGATGGCCGCGCCGCTGATCGCCGGCGCCGATCTGCGCTCGGCCAGTGTCGCCACCTTCTCGACGTACTTGAACCCGGACGTCATCGCCGTCGACCAGGACCCGCTCGGCAAGCAGGCCACCCGCATCGCTTCGAGCGACGGCCAGGACGTCCTGGCGAAACCCCTCCAGGACGGGGACGTCGCCGTGGTGCTGTTCAACGAAAACAGCACCACGAAGACCGTCTCGACGACGGCCGCCGCGGCCGGGCTGCCCGCCGCGGCGAGCTACCGGCTGACCAACCTGTGGTCGAAGGAGCTGACCACCAGCGACGGCACGATCAGCGCGAACGTCCCGTCGCACAGCACCGTGATCTACCGCGTCCGGCCGGGATCCGGCAGCAGCATCGGCACCACCCAGCCGATCCAGGGCGCGTCGTCGTCCCGCTGCATGAACATCGACGACAGCGTCGCCGACATCCGGGACTGCGACGGCGGCACCCACCAGGCGTGGACGTTCACCAGTGCCGGGGAGCTCAAGGCCGACGGCCTCTGTCTGGACGCCAAGGGCGGCACCAGCGCGTCCGGCACCCAGCTCATCCCCTGGACCTGCCACGGCGGCGCGAACCAGAAGTTCAAGCTCGAAGCCGACGGCTCGATCACCCAGGCCGGGCTGTGCGTCGACGTCACCGGCGGCGACAAGCCCGCCGGCAACGTCAACGGCGTCCCGCTGGAACTGTGGGGCTGCAACGACGACGCCAACCAGAACTGGTCGCTCAAGTCCCGGTGAGGTGCTCCGGCCGCACCGGGACGCGGGTCAGCGCGAGCCCGGTCGCGGCCCGGATCGCGGCCACGATCGCGGGCGTCGACGAGATCGTCGGCGGCTCGCCCACCCCGCGCAGGCCGTACGGCGCGTGCGGGTCCGGGCGTTCCAGGACGTCGATGCTCATCGGAGGCATGTCCAGCACGGTGGGGATCAGGTAGTCGGTGAAGGAGGGGTTGCGGATCTTCCCCCCGGAAGTCTGGATCTCCTCCATCACCGCGAGCCCGAGCCCCTGCGCCGAACCGCCCTGGATCTGGCCCAGCACGGCCTGGGGGTTCAGCGCCTTGCCGACGTCCTGGGCGCAGTCCAGCGCGACCACCTTGACCAGGCCCAGTTCGGTGTCGACGTCGACGACCGCCCGGTGCGCGGCGAACGCGTACTGCACGTGCGCGTCGCCCTGGCCGGTTTCCGGGTCCACCGGGTGCGTCGGCCGGTGCCGCCACTCCACGGTTTCGTCGTGGACGTCGTCGCCGAGGACGTCCACCAGGTCGGCGACCACCTGGCCGTCGGCCGCGACGAGCTTGCCGCCGACGAGGCGCACCTTGGCGTCGAACCGGGCCAGCAGCCGCGCCCGCACCGCCACGCAGGCGGCCTGCACCGCGCCGCCGGTGACGTAGGTCTGGCGCGACGCCGACGTCGAGCCGCCGTTGCCGATCGAGGTGTCCATCGGCAGGACCGTCACCTGCTCGACGCCGAGTTCGGTGCGGACGATCTGCTGCATGATCGTCACCAGGCCCTGGCCGACCTCGCAGGCCGCGGTGTGCACGGTCGCGGCCGGTTCGCCGCCGACCAGCTGCAGGCGGACCCGGGCCGTCGAGTAGTCGTCGAAGCCTTCGGAGAAGCAGACGTTCTTGATCCCGACGGCGTACCCGACCCCGCGGACGACGCCTTCGCCGTGCGTCGTGTTGGACACCCCGCCCGGCATGTGCCGCAGGTCGAACGGCCGCTCCGGCGGCAGCGGCATGTCCCGCACGCGGTTCAGCAGCTCGGCGACCGGTGCTTCGGCGTCGACGACCTGGCCGGTCGGCATCAGGTCGCCTTCGCTCATCGCGTTGCGGACGCGGATCTCGACCGGGTCGAGCCCGCACGCCTCGGCGAGCTTGTCCATCTGGGACTCGTAGCCGAACGCCGCCTGCACCGCGCCGAAGCCGCGCATCGCGCCGCACGGCGGGTTGTTCGTGTACGTGCCCCAGCAGTCCACCGAGACACTGTCCACTTTGTACGGTCCGACGCCGAGCGTGGCGGCGTTCGCGACCACCGCGCCGGTCGAGGACGCGTACGCGCCGCCGTCGAGGTACAGGCGCGTCTTCACGTACACGAGCCGGCCGTCGCGGGTGGCGCCGTGCTCGTAGTACATCTTCGCCGGGTGGCGGTGGACGTGGCCGTAGAAGGACTCTTCGCGGTTGTAGACCATCTTCACCGGCTTGCCGGTGTGCAGCGCCAGCAGGCAGGCGTGCACCTGCATCGACAGGTCTTCCCGGCCGCCGAACGCCCCGCCGACGCCACCGAGGGTCAGCCGCACCTTCTCGACGGGAAGGCCCAGGGCGGCGACGATCTGCTGCTGGTCGACGTGCAGCCACTGCGTGGCGACGTAGAGGTCGACGCCGCCTTCGGTGTCCGGCACGGCGAGCCCGGACTCCGGGCCGAGGAACGCCTGGTCCTGCATGCCGACCTCGTAGACACCCGAGACGACGACGTCGGCGCCCAGGTCCTGCGGGCCGCGGCGGATCTTCACGTGCCGGACGACGTTGCCGCCTTCGTGCAGCGAGGGCCCCTCGCCCGCAACGGCGGCTTCGGAGTCCGTCACGGGCGACAGCTCTTCGTAGGTGACCTTGATCCGCTTCATCGCGCGGCGCGCGGTCTCCGGGTGGTCGGCGGCGACCAGCGCGACCGGTTCGCCCTGGTACCGCACGACGTCGGACGCGAGCACCGGCTGGTCGGCGTGCTCGAGGCCGTAGCGGTTCACGCCCGGGACGTCTTCGTGCGTCAGCACCGCGTAGACACCCGGCACGGCCAAGGCTTCCGCGATGTCGATCCCGGTGATCCGGGCGTACGGGTGCGGGCTGCGCAGCGTCACGCCCCACACCATGTCTTCGTGCCAGAGGTCCGAGGAGTAGGCGAACTCGCCGCGGACCTTCACCGTGCCGTCGGGGCGCCGCGGCGAAGTGCCGACGCCGTTCGCGGTCGTCGTCGCGACGGAGGTGGTGCTGGTCATCTGCCCTCCCGCAACCGGGCGCTCGCGGCGGCCAGCTCGCGGGCGATGGCGGACTCGTCGGCTTCGCGCAGGGTGCCGTCCTCGACGACGGCCTTGCCGCCGACGAACAGGCGGCGCAGCGGCGGCGTGGTGCCGAGCACCAGCGCCGCAACCGGGTCGGTGATGCCGGCGTAGTTCAGCCCGGTCAGGTCCCAGACGGCCAGGTCGGCGAGCTTCCCGGGCTCCAGGGAGCCCAGGTCGTCCGCGCGGCCGAGGCAGCGGGCGCCGCCCATCGTGCCCATCCACAGGGCTTCCCGCGTGGTCAGCCCGCGCGGGCCGCCGCGCTGGCGGGCCTGCAGCAGCGACTGGTGGAGTTCTTCGCCGAGGCCGCCCGATTCGTTGGACGCGGCGCCGTCGACACCGAGGCCGACCGGGACGCCGGCGTCGAGGAGATCGCGGACGGGGGCGATGCCGGCGCCGATCCGGCCGTTGGACGTCGGGCAGTGCGCCGAGCCGGTGCCGGTCGCGCCGAAGCGGCGGATCGCCTCGGGCGCGAGGTGGATCGTGTGCGCCAGCCAGACGTCGTCGGCGAGCCAGCCGAGCTTGTCGGCGTACTCGGCGGGGGTGCAGCCGGCCTCGGCCAGGCACTGTTTCTCCTCGTCGACGGTTTCGGCGAGGTGGGTGTGCAGGCGGACGCCCTTCCGGCGGGCCAGCTCGGCCGCGCCGGACATCAGCCGTTCGGTGACCGAGAACGGCGAGCAGGGACCCACGGCGATCTGCAGGTGGGCACCCGCGGCGTCGTCGTGGAAGCGGGCGATCGCCGCTTCGGTGCCGGCCAGGGCGTCGTCGGTCGACTCGACCAGGTTGTCCGGCGGCAGGCCGCCGTCGGACTCGCCGCGGTCCATCGACCCGCGGACCACGTGCAGCCGGACGCCGATCCGCTGGCGGGCCGCGGCCAGCGCCGCGACCTGGTCGCCGCCGTCGCGCGGGAAGACGTAGTGGTGGTCGGCGACGGTCGTGCAGCCGGTCAGCGCCAGCCGGGCCATCCCGGCGGTGCCCGCGGCGTGCGTGATCTCGTCGTCGAGGCGGCTCCAGACCGGGTAGAGCGCGACCAGCCACTCGAAGAGCGTGTGGTCGGCGGCCAGTCCGCGGGTCGCCCACTGGTAGAGGTGGTGGTGGGTGTTGATCAGCCCCGGCGTGACCAGGCAGCCTTCGGCCTCGACGCGTTCGTCGAACTCGCCGGTGTACACGCCTTCGCCGACCGCGGCGATCCGGTCGTTCTCGACGACGACGTGCCCGCTCGCGTACTCCTCGCCGGTGACCGTGGCGATGGCCGCGTTCGCGATGAGCGTCCTCACGCGACACCACCCTTCGCGACCGCGCGCACGGCGTCGAGGATCTTCTCGTAGCCGGTGCAGCGGCAGAGGTTGCCGGCCAGAGCTTCGCGGATCTCCTCGTCGCTCGGGTCGGGGACGCGGTTCAGCAGGTCGTGCGCGGCGACGACCAGGCCCGGGGTGCAGAACCCGCACTGGACCGCGCCCGCGTCCACAAAGGACTGCTGGACCGGGTCGAGGGTGTCGCCGTCGGCCAGCCCCTCGACCGTGCGGACCACGCGGCCCTCGGCCTGCCCGGCCGCGACCAGGCAGGCGCACACCGGGAGGTCGTCGAGGTAGACCGTGCAGGAGCCGCATTCGCCCTGCTCGCAGGCGTTCTTCGAGCCCGGCAGGCCGAGCCGTTCGCGCAGCACGTACAGGAGGCTTTCGCCTTCCCAGACGTCGTCCGCCTCCCGCGGCTCGCCGTTGATCGTGACATTCAGGCGCATGCGCGCTCCCCCGTCCGGTGTTCGTCCCAGGCCCAGGTCAACGTACGCCGCGCTAGTACCCCGAGCGCGTGCTTCCGATACGCGGCACTTCCCCGGACGTCGTCGATCGGCTGGGCGGCCGCGCCGACGAGCTCGCCGAAGCGGCGTTTCAGCGAGTCCGGCAGCGGCTCGGGCGAGCTCCACGGCAGCTCGTCGGCCAGGAAGTCCTCCGCCTCCCGGGCGCGGCGCGGGGTCGGGGCGGCGGACCCGATCGCCGCGCCGACCTCGCCTTGCCGCAGCGAGAGCGCGAAGGAGCAGACCGCGATGACCATCGCGTTGCGGGTGCCGACCTTGGCGAACTGCTGCGGCCCGGCGTCGGCGGGCAGCAGGACGGCGGTGATCAGCTCGTCCGGCTCGAGGGCGTGGCGTTTCACGCCGACGTAGAAATCCTCCGCGCGGAGGACACGGGTCCCCCGGACGGAGGCCACTTCGACCCGCGCGTCCAGGGCGAGCAGCACCGGGTGGGTGTCCCCGGCGGGCGAGGCGGCGCCGAGGTTGCCGCCGACCGTGCCGCGGTTGCGGATCTGCGGGGACCCGACCGTGCGCGACGCCATGGCCAGCGCCGGGACGGATTCACCCAGTTCAGCGATGACGCGGGCGTACGGGACGCCGGCGCCGAGCCGGACCGTGCCGTTCGAGTCCTCCACAGTGGACCACTCCGCCAGCTCTCCGACCGTGGTCAGGTCCAGGAGGGCCGCCGGGCGCCGGTGGTCGAAGTTGAGCTCGACCATGACGTCGGTGCCGCCGGCGATCGGCACGGCGTCCGGCCGCTCGGCCTTGAGGGCCAGGGCCTCGGCGAGCGTCGTGGGACGCAGGAACTCCACTGGTTGCTCCTTCGTGGGGCGATAGACCAGTAGACGACGGATCACGGCCGGGCGGCAACGGCGCCACGCATGAAACGCACAGCAGCGGACGCGGGCGCGGTTGTGCTTTCCTACAAGCCTCATGACGACCGTGAAAACTCTGCTGGGGCTGCCCGGGCTGCGGCTGCGCCCGCGGGCCGGCGACGACCTGCTCGACCGGCCGGTGACGCGCATCTACGTCACGGAGCTGTCCGACCCCGGACGGTACCTGTCGGCCGGTGAGCTGGTGCTTTCCGGCCTGCTCTGGTGGCACGGGCCGGGCGACGCCGAGCCGTTCGTGGCGGCGCTGGCCCGCTCGGGCGCGGCGGCGCTCGCGGCGTCCGGCGCGGACTCGGGCGGGATACCGGACGACGTCGTCGACGCCTGCGTCCGGCATCGGATCCCGCTCCTGGAAGTGCCCGCCGACCTGTCGTTTTCGGTGATCACCGAGCAGGTCGTGCTGGCCTTGGCGGCCGCGTCCGACAGTGCCCGCAAACGTTTGCAGGCCGCGGCGGAGGCGCCGGTCGAGACGCTGGTGGAGCGCGCTGCGGCGGAACTGGGGCTGCCGTGCTGGGTGCTGTCGGGCCTGGGCCGGCTGATCGCCGGGACGGCCCCGCTCCCGATGCCGCCGGAGGACGTCGTCCGCCGGTACGCGGCCCGCGAGCCGGGGCCGCTGACGGTGCTCCCGGTCGAGGGGCGGCACGCGGTGCCGTGGCTGATCGCGGTCGGGGGGTCGTTGAGCACCGCGCAGACCGAGCTGGCCGAGGAGGTGGCGGGGCTGGTCGGGGTCACGCGGGCGCGCGGGTCCCGCCCCGAGGTGTCGTTGCCCGAGGACGTGTGCGTCGTCGCGTTGCGGACCAAAGGCAGCGACGAGAGCCGGGACGTCTTGGGCGAGTTGCTGCCGGACGCGGCGCTGCTGCATTCGTCGGGGGACACGTCGTACGCGGCTGTGGCCACGCCTTCGCTGGCCGGGCTGTCCATTGTGGAGCCTCTGCTGCGGGCTTCGCGGATCCTGTGCGGGGTCAGCGATCCGGGACCGCGGGACGAGGGCGTGGAGAGTGCGCGGTACGCGGTGGCGGTGGCCGCGCGGCGAACGGGCCGGGTGGCGGTGGTCCGGTCCGGTGAGGTGGCGGTGCAGGAGCTGCTGCTGGCCGGCGCACCGGACGGCGTGCGTGCGGCGTTGCGCCGCCGGGTGCTCGGGCCGTTGCTGGCCTACGACGCGGAGCAGCACACGGACCTGGTGCACACGGTCCGGGTGTTCCTGGAGTGCTCGGGCTCCCCGACCCGGGCGGCGAAGGCGTTGCACGTCCACGTGAACACGCTGCGCTACCGGATCGGGCGGGCGAGCGAGCTGCTGGGCGCGGACCTGACGGAGTTCACCGACCAGCTGGACGTGTACCTCGCCTTGCGCGCCGGCGACTGAAAACGCCCGCTCGCCCGCTCGGCGCAGGGGGAACACCTCGCACCCCACCGGCCGCCGTCTCGCGTTGCGTGGCCGGGGGCAAGGGGGAGGATGAGCGGGTGGACCCCGAAATCACTTCGGCCCGGCAGGCGGCGGACGACGCCCGCGTGCTGGCCTTCGGGCGGCTGCAGAGCGCGGCGCACCGGCTCGGCTACCTGCTCGGGCGGGCGCTGGAGCGCGAATGCGGGATCACGCACCTGATGTACGAAGTTCTCCTGATCGTGGGCCGCACCGGTGCGGACGGGCTGACCATGCGCTCGATCGCCCAGGAGCAGGTGCTCACCACCGGCGGCGCGACCCGGCTGGTCGACCGGATGGAGGCGCTCGGGCTGGTCACCCGCACGGCTTCCCCGAGCGACAAGCGGGTCCAGCTCGTCCGGCTGACCGCGTTCGGCGAGGAGACGACCGTGCGGGCCAGCCGCCTGCACGTGGAGAACGTCGAGCAGTTCTTCTTCCGGCCCCTGCCCGAGGGCCACCGGGAGCGCTTCGCCGACGACCTGCGGACGTTGAGCCACTTCGCCCGGGACGCCCTCCCGCGGCTGCGCTAAGCCGCGACCGGCGTCGCCCCTTCCAGCGTTTCCCGCAGCTTGTCCCGGTCCAGCTGTCCTTCCGACTTCGCCACCACGAACGTCGCCACGCAGTTGCCGAGGAGGTTGACGAACACGCGCATCGAGTCCATCAGGCGGTCCGCTCCCAGCAGCAGGGCCACCCCCGCCACCGGGAACGCGCCGATCGCCGCGGCCGTGGCCGAGAGGGCGAGGAAGCTCGAGCCCGGGACGCCCGCCATGCCCTTCGACGTCAGCATCAGGATCAGCACCGCCAGCAGCTGCTGGCCGAGCGTCATCTCGACGCCGAACGCCTGCGCCAGGAACACCGTGCAGATCGACAGGTAGATCGTCGCGCCGTCGAGGTTGAACGAATACCCGGTCGGGACCACCAGGCCCGTCGCCGCGCGCGAGCAGCCCGCGTCGGTGAGCTTGACCATGATCCGCGGCAGCACCGACTCCGTCGAGGCCGTCCCCAGCGCCAGCAGGAACTCTTCCCGCGCGTAGCGGAGGAACTTCCAGACCGAGACCCCGGCGTAGAAGCGGGAAATCGCGGCGAGGACGAGCGTGAACAGCACGGCCGCGCCGTAGCACGCGGCGATCAGCTTGGCGTAGGTGCCCAATGTGGACAGACCGTACTGGCCGATGATGAACGCCATCGCGCCGAACGCGCCCAGCGGCGCGACCCGCATGATCCAGCCCATCACCTTGAAGATGACCTGCTGCAACTGGTCGACGAAGCCGAGCACCAGCGGCGCCCGCTCCCGCCCGATCGCGGCCAGCGCCACGCCGAAGAACACCGCGAACACCAGCACCTGTAGCAGCTGGTTCTGCGCGAACGCGTTCACCACGCTGTCGGGGATGGTGTGCAGCAGGAAGTCCCCGACCGACGGCAGCTGCCCGCCCTTGGTCTGGGTGGTGACGGCGTTCGGGTCGAGCGTCGCCGGGTTGATGTCGAGCCCGGCGCCGGGCCGGAAGACGTTCGCCACGACCAGGCCGAACAGCAGCGCGAACGTCGTCACGACCTCGAAGTAGACGATGGCCTTGAGTCCGATTCGTCCGACCGCTTTGATGTCGCCGACGGCCGCGATCCCGGTCACCACGACACAGAAGATCAGCGGCGCGATGATCATCTTGATCAGCCGGATGAAGCCGTCTCCGACCGGCTTGAGCTGGGCACCGAGCGCCGGCCAGAAGTGTCCGACCAGCACACCCGCGACCACCGCCACGAGCAGCTGCACGAACACCGACGTCCACCAGCGCTTCTTGTTCTCCGCCATGGCCGGACCCTAAGCATCGGATGTTCCAGCGGTGTTAACGCTCGCAGTGACGTACCCGACGCCCGGAAAAGTCCCTGCGGCAGACTGGGCCGGGTGGGCAAGCGGAAGCCGGTCCGCGTCGGCCCGCCACCGACGACGGCCGAGGAGTTCGGCGCCGCGCTGCTGGCTGCCACACCGGGCGACGCCGAGCGGCTGGCGCCGGGGTTCACGTTGCCTGCCGAACTCGCCGAGGCCGCGGACCGGATCGGGCCACAGCTGATCGGCCGGGCCTGCCGGGGCGGCTGGCTGCCCGAGGACCTCCAGCAGGCCGCCCGGCGCCGCCTGGACGAGTTCGCCGGCGCATACCTGCTCGACGCGCTCGCCGCCTACGCCGGGCAGTTCACCGCTGTGCACCCGGACTGGCTGGCGCAGCTCGACGCGGTGGGCGCCGCCCGGTGGTGGACGGAGAGCGAGCCGCACCTGCCGCAGTGGGCGGCGAAGCACATCCTCACGCCGTCCGAAGCGGTGACGGCGGTCATCGAAGCCTTCGGCCTGCTGAAGACACTGCCGGTGGTGACCGTCGTGCTGCCCGCGCCGGGAACGCCGCTGGAACGCCCGGTGCGGCACCACGCCGACGAGAAGAAGCTGGGCCGGGTCCGCGCGCTGCTGGCCAAGGCCGAGTCGAGCACGTTCCCGGAAGAAGCCGAGGCCCTTTCGGCGAAGGCTCAGGAACTCATGACCCGCCACGCCCTCGACCGGGTGCTGGTCGAGGCCACCGCGGCCGCGCCCGAGCAGCCCGCGGCCCGCCGGATCTGGCTCGACACGCCCTACACCGACGCGAAGTCCCTGCTCGTGCACGTGGTGGCGAAGGCCAACCGCTGCCGAGCGATCTTCGATGCGCGCTGGGACTTCGTCACCGTCGTCGGTGACGAGGACGACCTGGACGCCGTCGAGCTGCTCACGACGTCGCTGCTCGTCCAGGCGAGCCGGGCGATGATCGCCGACCCGGCGGGCCGCTCCCGGGATTTCCGGAAGTCCTTCCTCGTCTCCTACGCCACCCGGATCGGCGAGCGCCTGGAGCGGGCGGCGGAGGCGACGATCGCGCGGGAGCCGGGGGTGCTGCCGGTGCTGGCTTCACGCGAGAAGCAGGTGGCGGCGACCTTCACCGAACTGTTCCCCGAAGTGGTGAACAAATCCGTGACCGTCCGCAGCCACGAAGGCTGGGGCGCCGGACGCGCGGCCGCCGACCGCGCCCGGCTCGGCGAGTGACTACAGGAAGATCTTCACCAGCTGGTCTCTTCCCTCGGCATCGCGCAGAAGAACCTGCTTTCCCGCCTTCAGTTCGGCGTCGACGAACTCGTAGACCAGCAGAGCCCGGTTCACCAGGTCGACCTTCTTCAAACCGGTGCGGTCCTGCAGTTTCGCCAGCGCATCGACCGCTTCGGCGATCAACGCGACGTTGACGCGGTCGACCACGGTGGACCGGTTCTCCTCACCTGCGGGCATGCTGCCTCCTCGTCCGTGCCACACCATCATGGCAGGTTCGCCACCGAAAACCCACATTTTTCGCAGCAAAAGAGTGTTGCAGTCAGGACAGTGGCGCTTTACAGTCGAACTGCGAGCCTTGACGCGACCCGTCCTCATGCAGGCGGGCCGAGCGATCGGGAAGCAGGACCACGCTTCCTCGCGGCAGGGACTCCGGTTACCGCACGGCAGGTGGGCGCCCGGGGAGGGGAGGCGGCAGATCGCCGGTCGGTAACCGGCCGCGGCGTGCGCCGCGGCACGAAAAGTGGTCCCCGGTCCGACGTGCCACCGATGACGCCTGGCCGGGCCCGGAAAGGAACGGGCACGAGCATGGGTGCCGAAATCGAGCGTGCGGATCCGTCCGCACCTCACGAAGGAGAACCGGACCGGGACGACGTCCCGACCCGGTTCGCGTACGTCCGGATCGAGACGTCGGAGGTGACGGCGGAGATGGCGGTATCGTCGAGCCAGACCCGCCGGCTGCTCACCACGGTCTTGGACGTGCTGGTCGTGCTCGGCGCGGTCCTCGGGCCGACGCTGACGTTGAAGGCGGCTTCGGCGGCTCTTCCGACGTGGGCGACAGCCGGGACGATCGCCGGTCAGCTCGCCTTGCTGACCGTGGTTGCCGTGATCGCGCACCGGCCGGAACACCCCGGCCGGTTGTCGGCGTAGCAGCCGGTGTGAGCAGTGGCTGAGTGGGCGCTCCGCCGTGAGCGTCCGCTCTGCCACTGCTCACGCAAGCCGCAACGCGTACTTCTCCAGCTCCGGCCGCCCGAACGGCAGCTCGCTTTCGTCCAGCGCCCCGCAGTCCAGACCCCGCAGCAGGTACACCGCCAGCGCCTGCGCGGTCGCCGGCTCGTCCAGCACTCCCCCGGCCGTCTTCTCGGCGTACGCCCGCAGCCGCTCCACCGCCTCGGCAAAGCCCGCCCGGTAGAACGTGTACGTCGCCGCGAAGCGGGTCGGCAGCTGGTGGGGGTGCAGGTCCCAGCCCTGGTAGAAGCCGCGCTCCAACGACCTGCGGACCAGGCGGCGGTGCTCCGCCCACGCCGAGGGCAGGGCGTCGCCGATTGGGAGCTTGTTCGTCGAGCCATCCGAAAGGCGGACGCCGGTGCCCGCCGCCGCGACCTGCATCAGGCCCTTGGCCAGGTCCGCCGCCGGGTGCTCCATGCTCTGGTACGCCGCCGCGATGCCGAGGCCCGCGCTGTAGTCGTACGTCCCGTAGTGCAGGCCCGAACAGCGGCCCTCCGCGGCCTGGACGATCCGCGCCACCGACAACGTGCCATCGAGGTCCACAATGGACTGTGAAGTCTCGATCTGGACCTCGAAGCGCAGCGTCCCTTCGGCGAGCTCGTACGCGCTCTCCAGCCGGGAGAGGACCTCCGCGGCGACCGAGACCTGCTCGACCGCCGTCACCTTCGGCAGCGTGACGACGAACCCGGGCGGCAACGGCCCGTTGTCGAGCAGCGAGCCCAGGAAGAGGTCCAGTGTCCGGATGCCCCGCCGGCGCGTCGCCGCTTCGAAGCTCTTGAAGCGGATGCCGCAGAACGGTGTCCCGCCCGTCGTCGCCAGGGTCTGCCCGGCCGCGCGCGCGGCGGCGTCCTCGACGTCGTCCGGCACCCGGCCGTAGCCGTCCTCGAAGTCGATCCGCAGGTCCTCGATCGGCTCGGTCAGCAGCTTGGCGCGGACCCGTTCGTACACGTCCGCGTCGGCGCCGAGGAGGTCGCCGTGCTCGATGAACACGCGCATCGCCTGCTTGCCCCAGTCGGCCACCAGGCGCGTCCGGTACTGCGACGCCGGGACGTAGACGGTGTGCACGGGCTGCCGTCCCGGCCGCTCCCCCGGGTACGACGCCGCGACGCGCGCGTCGGCCGCAGCCAGGCGCGCGTCGGCGGCGTCGTAGACGTCGTCGGGAAGCCGCACTACTTGATCTTCTCGTACGCCGGCAGCGTCAGGAAGTCCGGGAACTCGTCGGCCAGCGCGACCTGCTCGAACAGCTCCACCGCGGGCTCCAGCAGCTCCGGCTTGAGCTCGCCGGCCAGCTCGCCGCGGACGTCGGCCAGCACGCCGCGCACCAGGGCCGCCGTCACGGTGTCGCCACTGTCCAAAATGGTCCCGTTCTTGACCCACTGCCAGATCTGCGAGCGCGAGATCTCGGCGGTGGCGGCGTCCTCCATCAGGTTGTGGATGGCCGCCGCGCCGTTGCCGCCCAGCCAGGAGGCGATGTACCGGACGCCGACGTCGACCGCGGCGCGCAGGCCGGCCGCCGTCGCGCCGCCCGGCGTCGAAGCGACGTCCAGCAGCTGGTCGGCGGTGACGCTGACGTCGTCGCGGGTGCGGCCGAGCTGGTTCGGCTGGTCACCGAGGACCTTGTCGAACTCCTCCTTGCAGAGCTCGACCATGCCCGGGTGCGCGACCCAGGAGCCGTCGAAGCCGTCGCCGGCCTCGCGCGACTTGTCCGCGTGCACCTTCTCGAAGGCGCCCTGGTTGACCTCGGGGTCCTTGCTCGGGATGAACGCGGCCATCCCGCCGATCGCGAAGGCGCCGCGCTTGTGGCAGGTGCGCACCAGCAGCTCGGTGTAGGCGCGCATGAACGGCGCGGTCATGGTCACCGAGTTGCGGTCCGGCAGCACGAACTTCTCGCCCGCGTCGCGGAAGTACTTGATGACGCTGAACAGGTAGTCCCAGCGGCCGGCGTTGAGGCCCGAGGCGTGCTCGCGCAGCTCGTAGAGGATCTCCTCCATCTCGAACGCGGCCGGGATGGTCTCGATCAGCACGGTGGCGCGGACGGTGCCGTGCTCGATGCCGAGGGTCTTCTCCGCGCGGGTGAAGACGTCGTTCCAGAGCCGCGCTTCGAGGTGGCTCTCCATCTTCGGCAGGTAGTAGTACGGGCCCTTGCCGCGCTTGAGGAGTTCGGCCGCGTTGTGGAAGAAGTGCAGGCCGAAGTCGACGAGCGCGCCGACGCCCTCGCGGCCGCCGAAGGTCAGGTGGGCTTCGGGCAGGTGCCAGCCGCGCGGGCGGACCACGATCGTGGCGTGCTCGACGTCGTCCTTCAGCGCGTAGCTCTTGCCGCCGCTTTCCAGGGTGATCGTCTCGCGGATGGCGTCGTACAGGTTGACCTGGCCGGAGACCACGTTGTGCCAGTGCGGGGTGTTGGCGTCCTCGAGGTCGGCCAGCCACACCTTGGCGCCGGAGTTGAGCGCGTTGATGGTCATCTTGCGGTCGGTCGGCCCGGTGATCTCGACGCGGCGGTCGCGGAGCGCCTCCGGGGCCCCGGCGACCCGCCAGTCGCCGTCGCGGATCTCCTTGGTCTCCGGCAGGAAGTCGAGCCGGCCGGTGGTCCGGGCCTCCTCGCGGCGCTTGCTCCGCGCCTGGAGCAGTTCGTCGCGGCGGCCGGCGAAGGCGTCGTGGAGGCCAGCGAGGAAGGCGAGCGCCTCCGGCGTGAGGATCTCGTCGCCGCGCTCGACCGGGTCGCCCAGCACCTGGACTTCAGAAGACATGGGGAAACACCTCGAGGGTTCGGATCTTTGGATAACGGCCCTACGGTTTTCTACCAGCCGGACTATAGTTTCTGCATAGCGGAAGCTCAACGCCGACGTAAGGAGGGCCACCGTGCCGGCGGAGAAGAACGGTCGCGACGGCGGCGTCCAGTCCCTGCAGCGCGCCTTCGAGCTGCTGGAACACCTCGCGGACACGGGCGGCGAAGCCAGCCTGTCGGAGCTCGCGACGCTGTCCGGGCTGCCGATGCCGACGATCCACCGGCTCATCCGCACCCTGGTCGACCTGGGGTACGTCCGCCAGAACACGAACCGCCGCTACGCGCTGGGCGCGCGCCTGATCCGGCTGGGCGAGAACGCGAGCATGCAGTTCGGCGCGTGGGCGCGGCCGTTGCTGGCGGAGCTGGTGGAGGAGGTCGGCGAGACGGCCAACCTGGCGGTCCTGGAGCGCGACGAGGTCGTGTACGTGGCCCAGGTGCCGTCGAAGCACTCGATGCGCATGTTCACCGAGGTCGGACGGCGGTTGCTGCCGCACGGGACCGGGGTCGGGAAGGCGATGCTGGCCCACCTGCCGGCTTCCGAGGTCCGCTCACTCCTGGAGCGGACCGGGATGCCCGCGTACACGGAGCACACGTTCACGGAACCGGACGCGCTGGCGGTGGAGCTGGCGCGGATCGCTTCGCAGGGATACGCGCTGGACGAGGCGGAGCAGGAGCTGGGGGTGCGATGCGTGGCGGTGGCGGTGCCGGGCGCGCCGGTCCCGGCGGCGGTGTCGGTGTCGGGCCCGTCCGGGCGGCTGACCGCCGAGGCGGTGGCGCACATCGCCCCGGCGGTGCAGCGGGTGGCGGACGCCCTGGGGGCTAGCCTGAACCAGGCCGTCGCACAAGTGTGACAGTGGGTGAAATTAGAGTGACACAAAGTGACCCCCCTGCGGGGAGCGAACCCTGCGCCGATAAAGTTGGCGACATGGCAAACCTCGAAGACCTCGAAACCCGTGTGACGGCTCTGGAAAATCAGATGCAGTACACCCGGCAGGACGCCGCGGCCGCCCGGGTGCTCGCTGGCACGGCAGACCGCGATGTCTCCGAGTTCAAGCAGACCTTGAACGGCCACACCAAGGTGCTCAACGCGATGCGCGAGACGCAGATCGAGCACGGGCAGAACATCTCGGGGCTCAAGACCGATGTTGCCGATCTCAGGACCGAGATGCAGAGCGGCTTCACCAAGATCAACGTCAGCATGGAGCAGATGAGCCGGTTGCTTCAGCAGGTCATTGACAAGGACTGATTCAGGTGAGCTCACCGGCCAGCAGGTCCATCAGCAGACCGTCGTGCCAGGTGCCGTCCGGGGCTCGCTCGTAGTCCCGGAGCAGCCCGACCGGCCGGAAGCCCACCTTCGTGTACACCCGGATCGCCGTCTCGTTGGACGCCGCCGGGTCGATCGTCAGCCGGTGGTGGCCGGTCGCGAACAAATGCGCGGCCAGCGCCCGGATCGCATCCGTGCCGATGCCGCGGCCGTGGAACGCCGGGTGCACCGAAATGTCGATCCCCGCGTGGCGGTACTGCGGGTCGAGCTCCTCGCAGCTCTGGATCAGGCCGACGACTTCGCCGTCGAACTCGATCACGTAGACCGTGTAGCCCTCTTCGATCTCGTACAGGCCTTCGACTTCGTGATCCGGGTCGCCCCACCAGCGGGCGACCTCCGGGGTGGCCAGGATTTCGCGCACCCGGACGCGGTCGGCTGAGCCGATCGGGCGCAGGCGCACCCGATCGCCGTGAATGGCAGTCACAATGGGTCCTCTCTCGTAGCGAATGACGGCTTCGGGGCGTCTTCCACGAGGAGGGGCGCGTGTGCGTCAACCGGGCATGCCCGGATTCTGCGCCGGTGCGCCCACGCCGTCATCCGAATATCGCCGGAGATCGCATGGACACGCACGCCGGCGCCTTGGCCTGGCTCGCACAGGGCGCCACTTCGAACCTCCTGGACCGGCTCGTCGACCGCGCCCTCGACGGGCCGTCCACCCCGCCCGCGTGGCCGCGCCCGGCCAAGACCCCGGCCGGGACCGTCGAGATCAGCGTCCGGCACCACCTCGCCGCGAAGGGCCGCCGGACACCGGTGATCCTCACCCTCCAGGAGGACGGCAGCCGGACGGGCACGGCGTTCCCGGCGGTCCTCGGCCACACGGCCCGCATCGCCCTCCCGGGCGGCCGCTACTTCGGCGTGGCGATGGTGGTCGACCCGGCCCGCCGCACCCTGCAGGGCATCGGCTGGTCCCACCTCACGGTCGCGGCCCGGCAGACGTCCCCCTGCCTGATCCCGGCCAACCGCCCCTCGGCGCCGGTGATCCTCCAGCTGGGCCTGCGGAAGGCGGACGGGACACCGCTGTTCCGGCTCCCACCCCGGTAAAATCGGCGCCGGGACGCCGGAGGGGGAGGAATGTTCGAGCTGTTCGCCGCGCCGCTCGCCTGGGTCGGTCAGAAGACGGCCGAAGCCGTCATCGGCCAGCTCGCCGAGCGAGGGGTGGAAAGGTTCAGCGCCCGGCAGCGGCAGACCGTCGTCCCGGAAGCCGCCGCCGCACCCACCCGGCACCGGCTCGGGGACGTGACCAGTGACGTCGACATCGTCGTGCAGCACCGGCCGGCCACCCGGCAGCCGGTGCTGCTGACCTTCCAGGCCACCCCGCTCGACGGCGAGCGGACCTCCGGGGTGACCGTGCCGATGGTGCTCGGCGAGACCGCGCACCTGACCCTGCCCCGCGCCGACTACCTGATCAGCGCCCTCGTCCTCGACCCGCTTGCGAACATCGGCGACAAACCCGTGCTGCGCGCGGTCGGCGGGATCCGGCACTACCTCGCCAGCACGAGGACCGAGCAGCTGACCATCGTGACCGGCGCGCCGACGGCGACACTCCTCACGACGCTCGGGCTGCTGAAGCCCGACGGCACCGGCCCGTTCCGGCCGGCGCTGCCGCCGGCGCCCGCTCCGCCGCCGCGGCCTCCGAGTGTGCCGGACTGGCGCGCGTCGCTGGAGACCATGGCCCGGCAGAACGCCCGCTTACAAGCACTCACCCGGGCGATGGGTGACATCCTGGACGCACCCGCTCAGGCGAAAGCCCCCGAAGCGGCGCAGTGCCGAGCCGCGGCCTCCGACTTCGGCCCCCGCTGCACCTCCCGCATCGGCCGGACCGGCGAGCACGGGTTGTGCCTCTTCCACAACTCCGCCCTGAAGCTGGGCGCGACCGTCTACGACTGGGTGAGCGGAAAGCCGATCACCTAGCCCAGGAGCGCGTCGACGAAGGCGCCCGGCTCGAACGGTGCCAGGTCGTCGGGTCCCTCGCCGAGCCCGACCAGCTTCACCGGGACGCCCAGTTCCTTCTGGACCTGGAACACGATCCCGCCCTTGGCCGTGCCGTCCAGCTTGGTCAGCACGATGCCCGTCACGTCGATGACCTCGGCGAACACCCGCGCCTGCATGAGCCCGTTCTGGCCCGTCGTCGCGTCCAGGACCAGCAGCACCTCGTCGACCTTGGCCTGCTTCTCCACGACGCGCTTGACCTTGCCCAGCTCGTCCATCAGGCCCGTCTTCGTGTGCAGCCGGCCCGCCGTGTCGACCAGGACCGCGTCCACGCCCGTGTCGACGCCGCGCTTGACCGCGTCGAACGCCACCGCCGCCGGGTCCGCGCCTTCCTTGCCGCGGACGACCTCGGCGCCCACGCGCTCGGCCCACGTCTGGAGCTGGTCGGCCGCCGCCGCGCGGAACGTGTCCGCCGCGCCCAGGAGCACCGTTCCGCCCTGGGCCACCAGGACGCGGGCGAGCTTGCCCGTGGTCGTCGTCTTGCCCGTGCCGTTGACGCCCGCCACCAGCACCACCGCCGGCTGCTTCTTGCCGTCGACGGTGTGCGGCAGCGCCCGGACCGCGCGGTGGCCGTCGGTGGACAGCTGCGCGGTCAGCACCTCGTGCAGCACCTCGCGCGCCTCGGCCGACGACCGCACCGCGCGCCGGGAGAGCTCGTCGCGCAGGCGCTCGACGATCTGGCCGGTCGTGGCCGCGCCGAGGTCGGCCATCAGCAGCGTGTCTTCGACGTCCTGCCAGGAGTCCTCGTCGAGGTCGCCGGCGCCGAGCAGGCCCAGCAGGCTGGTGCCGAGCATCGAGCGCGACTTCGTCAGGCGGCCGCGCAGCCGCTCCAGGCGGCCCGCCGCCGGCTCGATCTCCTCGGCGACCGGGGCCGGCTCGACGACCTCGGCGTCGGGCAGCTTGACGTCGCGGACCGTGCGCTGCGCCGAGTCGCGCGGCACCGCCGCGTCGTCGCCGACCGCGGGCTGGCCGTCGGTCTCCGGCCGGTCCTCGACCGGGTGCTCGGCTTCCGGGGCCGTGCCGCCGGGCGCGAGCGCGATGCCACCGCTGGCCGCGTACGAGCCGCCCTTCGGTTTCTCCTCGACCTCACGCCGGCTGTCCAGGGTGATCCGCCGCCTGCGTGCGATCAGCAGGCCGGTCACCAGCAGGGCGACCAGGACGACGACGGCAACGACTACGAACAGGAACCAGGTGCTCGACACGGACCCATCCTTTCATCCGCGCTCCCCCGCGCCGGACACCCCGTCCACACGGGCAATTAGTCACCAGTCAGATCCCGATTGGGCCAAGACTTCACCGAGTGGGTTGCGTCACAGGCAACGCTCCACTAAACCCCTCCGGATGGGGATGAGAGCCAGCCACGGCTATCGGGTGATCGGCCTGATTTCGGGCACGTCGCTCGACGGGATCGACGTGGCCGCCGCCGACCTGCACGCCGAGGAGGACGCGGTCGTGCTGACGCCGCTCGGCGAGCTCGACGTCCCTTACCCCGAACCGCTGCGCGAAGGCCTGCTCGCCGCGCTGCCGCCGAACCCGTGCAGCGCCGGTGAGCTGACGCGGCTGGACACCGGCGTCGGCCAGGCGTTCGCCGACGCGGCCCGGCTCGGGGCCGAAGAGCTCGCCGGCGGCCGCGCGGAGCTGGTCGCGTCGCTGGGCCAGACGGTGTTCCACTGGGTCGAGGACAACCACGTCCGCGGCACCCTCCAGCTCGGCCAGCCCGCCTGGATCGCCGAACGCACCGGGCTGCCGGTGATCGCCGACCTGCGGGCCCGCGACGTCGCCGCGGGCGGGCACGGCGCACCCCTGGCGAGCACGCTCGACCGGCTGTGGCTGCGCGGCCTCGCCGAGGACACCGGACGGCCGGTCGCCGCGCTGAACCTCGGCGGCATCGCGAACATCACCGTCGTCGCCGAGGACCGGCCGGTGATCGCCTACGACACCGGGCCCGCCAACGCCCTGCTCGACCTCGCCGCCCACCGCGTGAGCGGGCAGCGCAGCGACGTCGACGGCCGGCTCGCCCTCGGCGGGTCGGTGCGCGCCGACCTGCTCGGCCGGCTGCTGGCCGACCCGTACTTCGCCGCCGCGCCGCCGAAGTCCACCGGCAAGGAGCACTTCAACGCGGACTACCTCGACACCGCGCTGGCCGGGCTGGACCGGGTCGAACCCGGCGACCTGCTCGCGACGCTGACCGAGCTGACCGCCATCACCGTGGCCGACCAGTGCCGCCGCCACGGCGTCACCACCGTCATCGCCTCCGGTGGCGGCGTCGCGAACCCGGCGCTGCTGACGGCGCTCGTCCGGAACCTGCCCTCGGCGGTGCTCAAGACCAGTGACGACCTCGGCCTGCCCGGTGCCGGCAAGGAGGCGTACCTGACCGCGTTGCTGGGCTGGCTCACCTGGTGCGGCGTGCCCGGTACGGTGCCGTCGGCGACCGGCGCCCGCGGGCCGCGCGTGCTCGGCGCGCTGGTCCCGGGCCGCGGTCCCCTGAACCTTCCCGCCCCGCTGGGGGGCAGCGTGACACGGTTGCGAGTCGCGGAGAAGGCCGGATGAGGGTAGGAGAGATCCATGCGCGGTGTTGACCTCGCCATCATCGTGATCTACCTGGCGGCGATGCCGTTGATCGGCGTGCTCGTCGGCCGGAGACAACGGTCGGCGGCCGACTACTTCGTCGGCGAGCGGAGCCTGCCGTGGGGTGCGGTGATGCTGTCCGTGGTGGCCACGGAGACCTCGACGCTCACCGTGATCAGCACGCCCGGGCTGGTCTTCGGCAACGCGTTCCTGTTCCTGCAGCTGGCGTTCGGCTACATCATCGGCCGCACGATCGCCGCGTTCGTGCTGCTGCCGCGGTACTTCCGGGGCAACCTCGTCAGCGCGTACGCGTTCCTCGGGAAGCGGTTCGGCTCCGGGCTGCAGGGGACAGCGTCGGTGACGTTCGTGATCACGCGGCTGCTCGCCGAGGGCGTGCGCCTGTTCGCCGGCGCGATCCCGATCAAGGTGATCCTGGCGCACTACAACATCCACCTGGACTACTGGGTGATCGTCGTCATCCTGACCGCGCTGACGCTGGTCTACGCCTACATCGGCGGGATCAAGGCGGTCGTCTGGGTCGACGTCATCCAGCTGTCGCTGTACCTCGGCGGGGCCGCGGTGGCCGCGATCGTGCTGCTGAACAAGCTGCCGGCCGACTGGGCGTCGCAGGCGTCCGAGGACGGCAAGTTCATGCTCGTCGACTTCTCGAAGAACCTGCTGACCAGCCCGTACGCCTTCGTGACGGCGGTGCTCGGCGGCGCGGCGCTGTCGATGGCGTCGCACGGCGCCGACCAGCTGATCGCGCAGCGGCTGCTGGCCACGCGCAGCCTGCGCGACGGCCAGAAGGCGCTGATCGGCAGCGGCATCATCGTCACCATCCAGTTCGCGCTGTTCCTGCTGGTCGGCGCGATGCTGTGGGTGTTCAACGGCCGCAAGACCGTGGCGCAGCTCGGGCTGCAGAGCCCGGACGACGTGTTCTCGCGGTTCATCATCGACGACCTGCCGGTCGGCGTCTCGGGCCTGCTCATCGCGGGCGTGCTCGCGTCGACCATGGGGGCGCTGGCCTCGGCGCTCAACGCGTTGTCGACGTCCACTGTGTCGGACCTCTACCAGCGGTTCACCCACCGCGCGCCGGAGGATTCGAAGCTGCTGCGGCACGGTCGCATGTGGACCCTGATCTGGGCCGTCGTGTTCGCCGTGTTCGCCTCGCTGTTCTCCACCACGAAGAACTCGGTGATCGAACTCGGCCTGGCCATCACCGGGTACACCTACGGCGCGCTGCTGGGGTCGTTCCTGCTGGGTCTGCTGATCAAGAAGGCGCGGCAGGTGGACGCGATCGTCGCGTTCGTCGTCACGGTCGTGGTGATGGCGTTCGTCATCCTCGGGGTGAAGTTCAACGCGAAGACGGGCGGCCTGATCGGCGTCGACTTCAGCAAGGCGGCCGGCGACAAGGTGGCGCTGGCCTACCCGTGGTACACGCTGATGGGCGTGGTCATCACGCTGGTCGTCGGCGGCCTGCTGGCCCTGCGCCACCGGACGCCGGACCCGAAGGCGGCCGAAGCGGAAGCCGCCGGCGAAACCGTGGAGGTCCCCGCCGCCTGATCCGTCTGAACCGTTTCCGGCGGGCTCCCGTGTCGAATGGCGGGAGCCCGCCGAAAAGCGGCGGGAGGATTTCGAAGGTGGATTCCATGAAGCGGATGACGGTGGCGCTGGCGATCGGCGCCCTCCTGGTCGGCGGCGCGGCGACGGCTTCGGCCACCCCGGCGGCTCCGAAGGTGCCGGACGCGGTCCAGGTGCCGGCGGGCAACCACCCGGTGGCCACCTACGCGGCCGAGGGCGTGCAGATCTACGGCTGCACGAACGGCGCGTGGACGCTGATCCAGCCCGCGGCGGTGCTGTCGCGGCACGGGAAGCCGGTGGCGCTGCACAGCAAGGGCCCGGTCTGGACGTCCATTGTGGACGGCAGCACGGTCGGCGCGGCGGCGGTGGCGACCTCGCCGCGGAAGGACGCGATCCCGGAGGTGCTGCTCAAGGCCAACCTCAACACCGGCGACGGGATCTTCGGCAAGGTGACCTACGTCCAGCGCCTCAACACCCGCGGCGGCGTCGCCCCGGCGGGGACGTGCACGGCCGGGGCACAGACGGCGGCCCGGTACTCGGCGGACTACGCCTTCTGGGTCGCCGACTGACAAGCGAACCCATGTCTCGGTGAGCGATCTGCCGCAGCTGGTCGTGAGTGGTAAGGCGGGTTAGAACCCGCCTTACCACTCACGACGGCTTGGGGCGGGTCAGCTGACGCCGACCGGCTCCTCTTCGGTCGAGCGCAGGCGCTGCGAGATCACCTTCGTGATGCCGTCGCCCTGCATGCTCACGCCGTACAGCGCGTCGGCGATCTCCATGGTCGGCTTCTGGTGGGTGATGATGATCAGCTGCGACGAGTCGCGCAGTTGCTCCAGCAGCCCGATCAGCCGGCGCATGTTGGTGTCGTCGAGCGCCGCCTCGACCTCGTCCATGACGTAGAAGGGTGACGGCCGGGCGCGGAAGATCGCGACCAGCATGCCCACCGCGACCAGCGACTTCTCGCCACCGGACAGCAGCGACAGCCGCTTGACCTTCTTGCCCGGCGGGCGCGCCTCGACGTCGACGCCGGTGGCCAGGAGGTCGTCCGGCTCGGTGAGGACCATCCGGCCCTCACCGCCCGGGAAGAGCACCCCGAACACCGTCTCGAACTCGCGGGCCACGTCCGCGTACGCGGAGGCGAAGACCTCGAGGATCTTCTCGTCGACCTGCTTGATGACGGCTTCGAGGTCCTTGCGGGTGTCCTTGAGGTCCTCCAGCTGCGTGGAGAGGAACTTGTACCGCTCCTCCAGCGCCGCGAACTCCTCCAGGGCGAGGGGGTTCACCTTGCCCAGCAACGACAAGTCCTTCTCGGCGCGCTTGGCGCGGCGGGCCTGGGTGTCACGGTCGTACGGCATCGGCGGCGGCGGGGTGACGTCCTCGCCGCGCTCCTTGGCCGCCTCGTACTCGGCCATCTCGCCCGCGCTCGGCGGGACCGGGACGTCCGGGCCGTACTCGCGGACGAGGTCTTCCAGGCCCATGCCGAAGTCCTCGGCGATCTTGGCTTCGAGGGTCTCCAGCCGCAGCCGCTGTTCGGCGCGCAGCACCTCGTCGCGGTGGACGGCGTCGGTCAGCTTCTCCAGCTCGCCGGTGAGTTCGCGGACCTTCGCGCGGACGCTCGTCAGCGCCTGTTCGCGGCTCTGGCGGCGGGCCTGGACCTGGTCGCGTTCGGTGGCGGCGCGCTGCACCGAGTGCTCGATGCGCTCGAGGGCGATCTCGCCGGCGTTGACGACGGCGTTGGCGATCTCGGCCCCGCGTTTGCGGGCCGCGGCGGCACGCTCGGCGCGTTCGCGGGCCTGCTGCTCGGCGTGCGCGGCGCGGCGGAGGCCTTCGGCCTTGCCGGCGATGCTGCGCGCCCGCTCTTCGGAGGTGCGCTGCGCGAGCCGCGCCTCCATCTCCTCCTGCCGCACGACGGCCAGTTCTTCGACGGCCTGGTCGCGCTCGGCGGTGTCCGGGTCGTCCTCGACGGGCTGCTCGGCGACGGCGGCGAGCCGTTCCTCCAGCTCGGCGAGCTGGGCGAGGGCCTGGACGCGGCTCTGCTCGACCTTCGCGCGCTGCCCGGACAGGCGTTCGACCTCGGCCTGCGCCTGGCGGGCGGCCTGCTGCAGCCGGTTCAGCCGTTCCGACGACCGGGCCTTCCGCACCTTCGCCTCGCCGAGAGCGTCCTTGGCCTGGGAGACCTCTTCGCGACGCGCCTGCTGCTCGGCGCGGGCGCCTTCCAGCTCGGCCGCGTACCGCTCCAGCGAGCGCTCGGCCAGGCGGAGCCGCTCCCCCGCCTCGTCGACGGCGGCCTGGACCTCGATGACGCTCTCGCGCTTGCCGGAACCGCCGATCGCCCAGCGGGCCCCGAAGACGTCGCCTTCGGCGGTGACCGCGCGGACGTCCGGGTGCACCGCGACCAGGTGGCGGGCCGCGTCGAGGTCTCGGACCAGAGCCAGCTTGTCGAGGGCCTGCTCGACGGCGGGCCGCAGCTGCGCGGGCGCCGTGACGACTTCGCGGGCCCAGCGCGCGCCTTCCGGCAGCGACGGCCACGAGTAGGTGTCCACAGTGGACTCCGGACCGCCGAGCAGGATGCCCGCGCGGCCGGAGTCCGTCTCCTTCAGGTACTTCAGCGCGCGCAGGGCGTCTTCGCCGCCCGCGACGGCGATCGCGTCGGCGACCGGGCCCAGCGCCGCGGCGAGCGCGACCTCGTGCCCGGGCTCCACGGTGAGCAGCGCGGCGACCGAGCCGAGCAGGCCCGGCAGCTCGTGGGACGCGCCGAGCAGCGCGCCCGCGCCGTCCTTGCGCCGCAGGCCCATGGACAGCGCCTCGACGCGCGCCTTCTCCGAGGCGATCTCGCGCTCGGCGGCCCGCTCGGCCTTGACCAGCTCTTCGACGCGCGCCTTGGCCGCGTTGTTGGCCTCGACGGCGCGGTCGTGGCGGTCCATCAGGCCGGCGTCGTCGGATTCCTCCGCGCCGCCCTCGGCCTGGGCCATCTCGAGTTCTTCGACGGCGATCCCGGCGCGCTCGGCGGCTTCCTCGATGGAGACGCTGAGCCGGTCGATCTCGTCGGTGGTGGCGCCGTTCTTGCTGCGCAGCGCCTCGACCTGGCCGGTCAGCTTGGCCATGCCCTCGCGGCGGTCGGCGATGGCGCGGACGGCGGCCCAGTGCGCGCGCTCGGCGGCCTGGACGCGCTGTTCGAGGTCCTCGCGGCGCAGCACGGTCTGGGCCAGCAGCTCCCGGGCCTCCATGACGGCCTCGTTGAGCTCCTCTTCCTGCTCGGCGACGCGCTCGGCCTCTTCGAGGAGCTCTTCGGGGTCGCGGCCGCCGGTGTGCGCCGAGACGTCGGCCGACAGGTGCCGCTGGCGCTCGACGGCGAGGCGGACGGTGCCGCGCAGGCGCTCGGCCAGCGCGGACAGCTTGTACCAGGTCTCCTGGGCGGTCTGCAGCAGCGGCGCGTCCTCGGCGAGCGAGGCCTCCAGCTCGGCTTCTTCGGCGGAAACGATCTCGAGGTGCTGCTCGACCTCGGCGCGGCGCTGGCGGGCGGTCTTCTCGTCGGCCTCGTCGCGCTCGATGGTGGTCCGCTGGGTGACCAGGTCGTCGGCGAGCAGGCGCAGGCGGGAGTCGCGCAGCTCGGACTGCACCGACTGGGCCTTGCGGGCGATCTCGGCCTGCTTGCCCAGCGGCTTGAGCTGGCGGCGCAGCTCGGTGGTGAGGTCGCCGAGGCGGTCGAGGTTGCCCTGCATGTTGGCCAGCTTGCGCAGGGTCTGTTCCTTGCGCTTGCGGTGCTTGAGGACGCCGGCGGCCTCTTCGATGAAGGCGCGGCGCTCTTCGGGCTTGGACTCGAGGATCGCCGAGAGCTGGCCCTGCCCGACGATGACGTGCATCTCGCGGCCGATACCGGAGTCCGACAGCAGTTCCTGGACGTCCATCAGGCGGCAGCGGTCGCCGTTGATCTCGTACTCGCTCGCGCCGTCGCGGAACATCCGGCGGGTGATCGAGACCTCGGAGTACTCGATGGGCAGGGCGCCGTCGGCGTTGTCGATGGTGAGGGTGACCTCGGCGCGGCCGAGCGGGGCGCGGCCCGCGGTGCCGGCGAAGATGACGTCCTCCATCTTGCCGCCGCGCAGGTCCTTGGCGCCCTGGGTGCCCATGACCCAGCGCAGCGCGTCCAGCACGTTGGACTTGCCGGAACCGTTCGGCCCGACCACGCAGGTGATACCCGGCTCGAAGCGCAGCGTGGTGGCCGAGGCGAAGGACTTGAAGCCCTTGAGCGTCAGGCTTTTCAGGTGCACGTGCTGCTGACCCCTCTGGCCGCGGGTACGGGCGGTTCAATCGTCCCAGGCTACCCGGGCGCCTCCGGGGTCCGCCGGACGCGCCCCCTCCTCGGCGCGCCTAGCACACCCACGGCGGCCTCAGCAACACCACGAGCCACACCGGCCCCGGACGGCCTACCGCTCGACGAACCCGCTGAGTCCCCCTTTCGGGTCGGACCAGCGTTCGGCGACGTGCTCCACACTTCCGGGTGATTCTCCCGACCGTAACGCTGCCAACAGCCGCTGACAGTGGTCACGACTACCTTCCGCTATCACCTCGACACGCCCGTCGGCCAGGTTGCTCGCGCTCCCGACGAGGCCGAGTTCCAGCGCACGGCTGCGCGTCCACCAGCGGAAACCGACACCCTGGACCCGACCGCGGACCCACGCTGTCACCCGGGTGTGGGTTTCTTCCTCACTCACGCTGTTCATCCCTTCCGGGTCAACCGACCGCGCACAGTAACGGATCAAGGCCACTACCTGGGCGAATACCCGCACGGCGGTGATAGCCTCCCCGCCGAGGTCGGTCCCCCGCCGTGGCTTCGCCCGTTTCCCGACCTCGCCCGCGCCTCCCCGAATTCCCCAAGGAGCCCCGTATGCCCCGCCCCGCCGGGTCGGATTCGAGCTCTCGGATCACCAGGATCGACACCGCGCCGCCCAAGAGCAGCAAACCGAACCGCACCGGGTACGTCGTGCTCGGGGTGGCCGGACTGGTCGTCGCGACCGCGTTCGCCGCCGTGGCCGAGCTCGCCGGGCCGGTCCCCGCCTCGACCGCGGGCGGCACGGGCGGCCCCGGCGGCCAGGGCACGGTCCCGGCCGGGGTGCAGACGCTGCCGGCGACGCCGTCGTCGAGCGACCCGGCGTCCTCCAGCGGCGCGCCGACCACGTCGAGCCCGTCGTCGTCGAGCGCGCCCACGACCGTGGTCTCGGTGAGCCCGGACGGCAAGACGACCACCACGGTCGTCACCCAGCCTTCGCCGCCTCCGCCGCCGCGCAACGACACGGGCGGCAACCCGCCGCCGGTGACGAGCCAGCACCCGTCGACGCCGCCGACGAAGCCACCGGTGACCACCACAACGCCCACGACGCCCACGTCGAGCGACCCCCCGCCGACGAGCACCACACCGCCCGGCGGCGGCTCCAGCTCCGCCGGCGCGCCCTCGTCGAGCACGACCGGCACCAGCACCCCGGCGTAAACCCCGGCGCCGCCGAGGTCAGGCCAGCACGGCCGCGACCACCGCGTCGCGCAGGAACTTCCCGTAGCGCTCCGCGGACCACCCGCGCTCCAGGCACAGCAGCTCGTACTGCTCGGGCCCGTGGTAGGTCCAGAGGATGTCGCGGACGTCGTCGGCGGTCAGGCCCGGCCTGACCTGGCCGGTGCCCAGCAGCTCGGCCGAGAAGTAGGTCATCGCCGTCAGCATCTCCCGGCGCATCTGGACCCACACCTCGGCGGCCGCGGGGTCGGCGGCCGCCGCGTCGCGCGCCAGCAGCTGCACCGGGGACACCGCGGGCGCGATGCCCGCCAGGTGGCCGAAGTACAGCTCGATCTTCCGCACGGCGTCCGGCTCGGCCTGGATCTCGGCGATGAAGTCGCGGCCGGCGATGGGGACGTCCTCGTCGTCGCCCGCGACCGTGACGTCGAAGACGGCCTTGAGCAGGGTCGCCTTGTTGGCGAACGCCTTGTAGACCGTCTGCACGGCGACGCCCGCCGCCTTCGCCACCTCGGGCATCGCGGTGCCCGCGTACCCCTGCTCGCGGAACAGCTCCGACGCCGCCGCCAGGATCCGGCGGCGGTTCTCGCGCGCCTGCTCCTGACGCCGCGAGGTGTCGTACCGACGCTTGACAGGCCCGGCCATTTAGGTAGAGACTCCTCTATCGAATAGAACCGCATCTATCATGACACCCTGAGGGGGCGCTGACCATGATGGAACAAGCCACCACCGACGCCGTCACCGCCGCGCGGGAGCTCGCGCCCGAGCTGAGCGCGCGGGCCGTCGAAGCCGAGCAGCTCCGGACGCTGCCCCGCGACCTCGTCGAGCGGGCCCGGGCGGCCGGGCTCTTCAACCTGGCCACCCCGCGCGAGCTCGGCGGGCTGGAGCTGCCGCCCGCCCGGATCGTCGAGGTCGTCGAAGAGCTGTCCCGGGCGGACGGCTCCGCGGGCTGGACGATCACCATCGGCAACGGCTCGGCGTTCCTCGCCTGGCTGGACCCGGCCGTCGCGGCGGACCTCGTGGCCGGCTCCCCGAACCCGGTGGGCGGCGGCGTGTTCGCGCCGATGGGCCGCCTCACCCCGGACGGCGCCGGCGGGTTCGCGCTCGCCGGGAAGTGGGGGTTCTGCAGCGGCAGCCCGCACACGGACCTGTTCTTCAACGGCGCCTTCGCCGGCGGCGACCCCCGCGACTGGCGGCTGGCCGTGGTGCCCGCCGCCGCCGTGCGGGTGGTCGAGAACTGGGACGTCACCGGCCTGCGCGGCACCGGCAGCCACGACGTCGAGATCGACGCGGTGGTGTGCGAGGAGCACACGATCTCGCCGTTCACGAACCCCGCGCGGCACGACGGGCCGCTGTGGCGGTTCCCGTTCTTCACGTTCATCGGCACGCTGATGGCGGGCGTCCCGCTCGGCATCGCGCGGCGCGCGCTGGACGAGTTCACCGGGTTCGCGCCGGCCAAGTTCCGGCCGCCGGGCCCGGGCCCGATCGCCGAGGACGGCGACGTCCAGGTCGCCCTGACCCGCGCCGAAGGACGGCTGCGGTCGGCGCGGGCGTTCGTCTTCGAGGCGCTGGGCGAGCTGTGGGAGACGGCGTGCGCGGGTGACGTCCCGGGCGTCCGGCAGCGCGGGCAGTTCCTCCTGGCCACGCAGCAGGCGATGCGCGCTTCGCTGAGCGCGGTGAACATCGCGTTCGGCTACGCGGGGGCGGGCGCGCTGCACGCGGACCAGCCGATGCAGCGCTGCTTCCGCGACCTCCACGCGGCCGCCCAGCACATCTACTTCTCCGCCGCGGCGTCCAAGCGGTACGCGAAGCTGCGGTTCGGGATCGACCAGCCGACCTTCTGGTTCTAGGGCAGCCCGCCGGCCCGCCGGTGGCGTCGCGCCGGAGTTCCGGTCACCGGCGCCGCAGCCGGTGGGCGACCAGCGCCCACAGGTACACCGTCAGCAGGGCACCGGCGCCGACCGCCGCGACGCGCAGCCACGTCGCCCCGCCGGCGCCGGCCTCGAAGGCGGTGAAGAGCCAGCCGAGCGCACCGAAGGTCGCGCCCACCGCCAGCGTCAGCACGATCACCGGCGGGATGCGCTCACCGCCGTGCAGCCACGTTTTCGACCCGTCCATGCCCGGTTAGTACCCCGCCCGGGCCCCGCTCAGACCTCGAACCGGTACCCCATCCCGGGCTCGGTCAGCAGGTGCCGCGGCCGCGAAGGCTCCCGCTCCAGCTTGCGCCGCAGCTGGGCCAGGTACACCCGCAGGTAGTGCGACTCCGTCTCGTACGACGGGCCCCACACCTCGTGCAGGAGCTGCTTCTGCGCCACCAGCCGGCCGCGGTTGCGGACCAGCAGCTCCAGCACGCCCCACTCGGTCTTCGTCAGGTGGACTTCCACGCCGTCGTGGCGGCGGACCTTCTTCGCCGCCAGGTCGACGCTGAACGACGCCGTGTCCACCACCGCGTCCGCGCCGTCCGCGCCCGCCACCGCCGAACGGCGGACCGCCGCGCGCAGGCGGGCCAGCAGCTCGTCCATGCCGAACGGCTTCGTCACGTAGTCGTCGGCGCCCGCGTCGAGGGCCTCGACCTTGTCCGCCGAGTCGCCGCGGGCGGACAGCACGATGATCGGGACCGTCGTCCAGCCGCGCAGGCCCGCGATCACCTCGGTGCCGTCCAGGTCGGGCAGGCCGAGATCGAGCACGACGACGTCGGGCTTGGTCTCGGCGACCGCCTTGAGCGCGGCCGTGCCGTCGTGCGCGGTGATCACCTTGTAGCCGCGGGCGGTCAGGTTGATCCGCAGTGCCCGCACGATCTGCGGCTCGTCGTCCACCACCAGCACGGTGGCCCCCGGGTCGCTCATCGCACCCCCTCCTCTTCGAACTCCACGCTGAACGCGGGCAGCGAAACCACGACCGTCAGGCCGCCACCCGGGGTGTCCTCGGCGCGGATCGTGCCGCCCATCGCCTCGGTGAACCCCTTCGCCACCGACAGCCCGAGCCCGACGCCCGGTGTCGTGTCCCGGTCGCCGCCGAGCCGCTGGAACGGCGCGAACGCCGAGTCCGCCGCCCCCTTGCGCAGCCCCTTGCCGTGGTCGACGATCCGCAGCTCGACCTGCCCGGAGTGGGCGCTGGCCCGCGCCGAGACGGGGGCCCCGCCATGTCGTAGGGCGTTGTCCAGCACGTTCGCCACCACCCGTTCCAGCAGGCCGGGGTCGGCCAGCACCGACGGGAGCTGGTCGTCGACCGCGACCACCACGTCGTCCGAATTGTCCACAGTGGACAGGGCGTGCGCGACGACCTCGTCGTAGCCCACCGGGCGCAGGTGCGGGCGGACCGCCCCGGTGGCCAGCCTCGAGGAGTCGAGGAGGTTGTCGATCAGCCCGGCGAGCCGGTCGGCGGACAGCTCGATCGCCTCCATCAGCTCCGCGGTGTCCTCTTCGGAAAGATCCAGGTCCGCGGCCCGCAGGCTGCCGATCGACGCCTTGATCGAGGTCAGCGGCGTCCGCAGGTCGTGCCCGACCGCCGAGAGCAGCGTCGTGCGCAGCTCGGTCGCCTCGGCCTTGCGCTCGGCGCGCGCCGCCGCGGCCGCCATCCGCTGCTGGCGCAGGGCCAGGAGGGCCTGGCCGGCCACGGCTTCCAGCACCCGCCGGTCGGCCGCCGGCAGCGCCCGCCCGCGCAGCGTGAGGTGGACGTCGGCGGTGACGGCGATGTCGACGTCGGCCTCGTCCGGGTCGGCGCACGGGCGCTCCCCCGCAGTCGCCACGCACTGCCACTCGCCGTCCTGCTTCTCCAGCAGCGTCACCGACGTCAGCGCGAAGTTCTCGCGGACCTTCGCCAGCAGCCGCTCGATCGGGTTCGCGTGGGTGAGCACGGTCCGGGCGTAGGAGGCCAGCAGCGCCGCCTCGGTCCGCGCCCGCGCCGCCTGCGCGGCCCGGCGCGCGGCCTGGTCGACGACTAGCGCGACCAGCACCGCGACCACGACCATCGCGATCAGCGTGACCAGGTTCTGCGGGGTGTGCACGGTGAGCGTGTACAGCGGCGGCGTGAAGAAGAAGTTGAGCAGCCCGGCGCCGAGCACGGCCGCGACCAGCGCCGGGCCGAGGCCGCCGACCAGGGCGACGATCACCGTGACCAGGACGTAGGCGATGACGTCGGTGGCGAAGTCGAGCCCGGTCGGCACGAAGACGCCGACGAGGGTGACCAGCACCGGCGCCGCGATGCCCAGCACCCAGCCCGTGATCAGCCGCGAGAGCCCCAGCGGGCTCGCGGTCAGCCCGGTCCGCAGGCGCCCGCCCGCCTCGGAGTGGGTGACCATGTGCACGTCGATCGGCCCCGACCGGCGGACCACCGCGGCCCCGATGCCCTCGTCGAACAGCCGCGCCACCCGGGACCGCCGCGAGGTGCCGAGGATCAGCTGGGTCGCGTTGACCCCGCGCGCGAAGTCCAGGAGGGCGCCCGGGACGTCGTCGCCGACGACCGTGTGGAACGTCGCGCCCACCTCCTCGGCGAGCTTGCGGTAGCGGGCCATCGCGGCCGGGCTGATCCCGGCCAGGCCGTCGCCGCGCAGGATGTGCACCACCTGCAGCTCGGCGCCGGCGCGGGCGGCGATCCGGCTGGCCCGGCGGATGAGCGTCTCGCTCTCGGGGCCGCCGGTGATCGAGGCGACGACGCGTTCGCGGGCCTCCCACGTGTCGGTGATCCGCTGCTCGGCGCGGTAGCGCTGGAGGGCGACGTCGACCTGGTCGGCCACCCAGAGCAGCGCCAGTTCCCGGAGGGCGGTGAGGTTGCCGGGCCGGAAGTAGTTGCCGAGCGCGGCGTCGATCCGCTCGGCCGGGTAGACGTTGCCGTGCGCGAGCCGGCGCCGCAGCGCCTCGGGCGTGATGTCGACCAGCTCCAGCTGTTCGGCGCGGCGGACGACCTCGTCGGGCACGGTCTCCTGCTGCGTGACGCCGGTGATTCGCTCGACGACGTCGTTGAGGCTCTGCAGGTGCTGCACGTTGACCGTGGAGAGCACGTCGATGCCGGCGTCCAGGATTTCTTCGACGTCCTGCCAGCGCTTGGCGTTGCGCGAACCGGGCACGTTCGTGTGCGCGAGCTCGTCGATGACGGCGACCTCGGGCGCGCGGCTGAGGATGGCGTCGACGTCCATCTCGTCGAAGGCGCGGCCGCGGTGCTCGGCGTGCCGCCGCGGGACGGTCTCGAGGCCTTCGAGGAGTGCCGCGGTCTTTTCCCGGCCGTGCGTCTCCACCAGGCCGATGACGACGTCGGTGCCGCGGTCGAGGCGCCGCCGCGCTTCCCCGAGCATGGCGAAGGTCTTGCCGACGCCCGGAGCCGCGCCGAGGTAGATCCTCAGCTCCCCTCGGCGCGGCTTGTTCGCGGTGGTCACGGTGCTAGTGTGCCCCTCCGGCCGCCGCGCGCACGGCCAAGTCGAGCGGGAGCACAGCCACGCCGGGGACGCCGATCCCGGCCCCGCTCGTGTTCTGCTCGATCAGCTGCTTCACCCGATCGAGGGGCAGGCCGGTGTTCCGCGCGACCCGCGGCGCCTGAAGATCGGCGTAGGCCACGCTGATCGCCGGGTCGAGGCCCGAGCCCGACGCCGTCACGGCGTCCGGCGGTACCTGATCGGGCGACACGCCCTCGCGCTGGGCGATGGCGCTCTTGCGCTCCCCGATGGCTTTGACGAGGTCCTCGTTGTCCGGGCCCTTGTTGGACGCACCGGACGGCATCTCGGGGATGACCGCCGTGGGCCGGGTGTGGAACCACGGGTCGTGCGCGGGGTCGGCGGGCACCGGGTCGACGCCGATGAGGGACGAACCGACGGCCTGGCCGTTCCGCGTGACGATCGAGCCTTCGGCGTTGCCCGCCAGGCCGGGGATCCGGGCGACGGCCCAGACGGCCAGGGGATAGAGGATGCCGAGCAGGACGGTCATGACGAGCAGGACGCGCAGCCCGGCCCAGGTCTGCTTGACGAGCGTGTTCACGAGAAGTCACCCGATTCCAGGGATGAGGCGGACGAGCAGGTCGATCAGCCAGATCCCGAGGAAGGGGCTGACGATCCCGCCGAGGCCGTAGACGAGCAGGTTGCGCCGCAGCAGCGCCGAAGCCGACGACGGCTTGTACCGCACACCCCGCAGGGCCAGCGGGATCAGCACGACGATGATCAGCGCGTTGAAGATGACGGCCGACAGGATCGCCGACTTCGGCGTGGCCAGGTGCATGATGTTCAGCCCGCCCAGCTGGGCGTAGATGGCGGTGAACATCGCGGGCAGGATCGCGAAGTACTTGGCCAGGTCGTTGGCGACGCTGAACGTGGTCAGCGCGCCGCGGGTGATCAGCAGCTGCTTGCCGATCTCGACGATCTCGATCAGCTTCGTCGGGTCGCTGTCGAGGTCGACCATGTTCCCGGCCTCCTTGGCCGCCGACGTGCCGGTGTTCATCGCGACGCCGACGTCGGCCTGGGCGAGCGCGGGGGCGTCGTTGGTGCCGTCGCCGGTCATCGCGACCAGGCGCCCGCCCTCCTGCTCCTTCTTGATGAGCGCCATCTTGTCTTCGGGCTTGGCTTCGGCGAGGTAGTCGTCGACGCCGGCGTCCGCGGCGATGGCCTTGGCGGTGAGCGGGTTGTCGCCGGTGATCATCACCGTCTTGATGCCCATCGAGCGCAGTTCGGCGAAGCGCTCCTTCATGCCCGGCTTGACCACGTCCGACAGCCGGATCACGCCGCGCACGACGTTGTCTTCGGCGACGACCAGCGGGGTCCCGCCCTGGGCGCTGATGTCGTCGACGACGCGCTCCGTCTCGTCGGGGAACTCGCCGCCGTTGTCCCGCACCCACGCCCGCACCGCGCTCGCCGCACCCTTGCGGATCCGGCGCGTCCCGAGGTCGAGGCCGCTCATCCGGGTCTGCGCGGTGAAGGGGACGAATTCGCCGTGCTCGTCCTGCGCCGCGTGGTCCGCCGTCAGCGCGACGACACTGCGGCCTTCGGGCGTTTCGTCGGCGAGGCTGGCGAGCCGGGCGGCGCGGGCGAGTTCGTCCCGTGTGGACGCGCCGACGGGGATCAGCTCGGTGGCGCGGCGGTTGCCGAAGGTGATCGTGCCGGTCTTGTCGAGCAGCAACGTCGAGACGTCCCCGGCGGCTTCGACCGCGCGGCCGCTCGTGGCCAGGACGTTGCGTTGGACCAGGCGGTCCATGCCCGCGATGCCGATCGCGGACAGGAGTGCGCCGATCGTCGTCGGGATCAGGCAGACCAGGAGCGCGGTCAGGACGATCACCGACTGCTCGGACCCCGAGTAGCGGGCCATCGGCTGAAGCGCGACGACGGCGAGCAGGAAGATGATCGTCAGCGTCGAAAGCAGGATGGTCAGCGCGATCTCGTTCGGCGTCTTCTGCCGGGAAGCGCCTTCCACCAACGCGATCATGCGGTCCACGAACGACTCACCCGGTTTGGTGGTGATCCGGACGACGATCCGGTCGGAGAGCACGGTCGTGCCGCCGGTGACGGCGCTGCGATCGCCGCCGGACTCGCGGATGACCGGGGCCGACTCGCCGGTGATGGCCGACTCGTCGACGGTCGCGATGCCCTCGACGACGTCGCCGTCACCCGGGATCACCTGGCCCGCCTCGACGACGACCAGGTCGCCGACCTTCAGCTCGACCCCGGGGACCTGCTCTTCCCCGGCGTCGGTGAGCCGGCGGGCGACGGTCTCCTTCTTCGACCGTCGCAGGCTCTCGGCCTGGGCCTTGCCGCGGCCTTCCGCGACGGCCTCGGCGAGGTTCGCGAACAGGACCGTGAACCACAGCCAGACGGCGATGAGGATGGTGAACACGCTCGGGTCGGTGACGGCGAAGACCGTGGTGAGCGCGGAACCCACCCACACCACGAACATCACGGGGTTGCCGAGCTGGTGCTTCGGGTTGAGCTTCCGGAGGGCGTCGGGAAGCGACGTCCAAAGCTGGCGGGGGCTGAACACGCCGGCGCCGACCCGGCTCTTGGCTTCGGCGGGGGTCACCTGCGGTCGTTCTTCGGTGACGGTCATGCGAGTGCCTCCGCGATGGGCCCGAGCGCGAGCGCCGGGATGAAAGTGAGGGCCGCGACGAGCACCACCGTGCCGGTGAGCAGGGTGGCGAACAGCGGCCCGGTGGTCGGCAGGGTGCCCGCGGTCTCGGGCACCTTGCGCTGGGCGGCCAGGGAACCGGCCAGGCAGAGCACGGCGAGGATCGGCACGAACCGGCCGAACGCCATGGCGACGGCGAACGAGGACTGGAACCAGTCGCTCGTCGCGGTCAGCCCGCCGAACGCGCTGCCGTTGTTGTTGCCGGTGGACGCGTAGCCGTAGAGGATCTCGGACAGCCCGTGCGCGCCGGGGTTGCCCAGCGCGCCCGCCGTTCCCGGCAGCAGCAGGGCGATCCCGGAGCCCAGCAGCACCACGGTCGGCATCGCCAGCATGGCGATCGCGGCGCAGGTGACCTCGCGCTTGCCGAGCTTCTTGCCCAGGTACTCCGGCGTGCGCCCGACCATCAGCCCGGCCAGGAACATCGCGATGATCGCCAGCACGAGGATGCCGTAGAGGCCGGTGCCGACACCGCCGGGCGAAATCTCGCCGTAGAGCATGTTCAGCAGCGGCCCCCCGCCGCCGAGGCCGGAAAGGCTGTCGTGGGCACCGTTGACCGCGCCGGTCGACGTGCCGGTGGTGGTGTCGGCGAAGATCGACGTCAGGCCGATGCCGAACCGCTGTTCCTTGCCTTCCATGCTCGCCCCGGCGGCCAGCGCCGCCGGGTTGTCCGCCTTGGCCTCGGAGAGCCAGATGAGCGCCAGGGAAGCCGCCCAGAGCAGGCTCATCACGCTCAGCAGGACGTAACCCTGGCGGCGGTTGCCGACCAGCGTCCCGAACGCGCGGGTCAGGCTGACCGGGATGACCAGGATCAGGAACAGCTGGACGAGGTTCGCCCACGCGTTGGGGTTCTCGAACGGGTGCGCCGAGTTGGCGTTGAAGACGCCGCCGCCGTTGGTGCCCAGTTCCTTGATCGCCTCCTGGCTCGCGGCCGGGGCCAGCGCGATGGTGCCGTGGCTGCCGTCCAGGTTGGTGACGGCGACGCCGGCCTTGAGGCTCTGCACCACGCCGAGCGCGACCAGCACGAGCGCGAACACGAAGGCCATCGGCAGCAGCACGCGGACCGTGCCGCGCGTCAGGTCGACCCAGAAGTTGCCGAGCCGGTCGGTCTTCGCGCGGACGAACCCGCGCGTCACCGCGATCGCCACGGCCAGGCCGACGGCCGCCGACAGGAAGTTCTGCACGGTCAGGCCGGCCATCTGCACGAAGTGGCCCATCGTCGTCTCGGGGACGTAGGACTGCCAGTTCGTGTTGGTGACGAACGAGATCGCCGTGTTGAAGGCGACGCCCGGGCTCACCGCGCCGCGGCCCAGGTTCCACGGCAGCAGCGGCTGCAGGCGCTGCAGCAGGGAGAGCAGGACGACCGAGACGAACGAAAAGCCGAGCACGCCCGCGGCGTAGGTCGGCCACCGCTGCTCGGAGTCGGGGTTGACGCGGAAGAGCTGGTACAGGCCCTTTTCGGGCTTGAGGTGCTTCTCGGTGGAGAAGACGCGCGCCAGGTAGTCGCCGAGCGGCCGGTGGACCGCGGCGAGGGCGACGAGGAGCAAGCCGAGCTGGATGAGCCCGGCGGTCAGGTCGGACATCAGAATTTCTCCGGCTTGATCAGCGCGACGAAGAGGTAGACGAGCAGGCCCAGCGCGAGCAGTCCGCCCACCACGTCGGCCACGGTTCCGGCGCCGCTCACAGCTTCTCCAAGCCGCGCAGCACCAGCGCCAGCACCACGAAAACGCCGATCAGCAGAACGGCGTAGAGCAAGTCGGCCACAGGCACCTCTCAGGACGGGTCACCGGGTTCGGTGACCGGGGACGACGTCACTGTGCGGTCCGGGGAGGCCCGTCCGGAGGCCGGCTGATGGCGCCTTGATGCGTTCCTGACGCGCATTTACGCCGCCTTGACGGCCGGTGGCCGCGGTCACGCAAACGTTTGCCGTGAACTCACGGCACGTAGTTGGTCAGTGACAAGCGACACACCGCGTGATCGAACAGGTGCGGAACGTGCAATTCGGGCAGACAAGATCTCCCGGGCGTGTTACACCTGTGTTACCGATAGTTGTATCAGCTAAGCAATCTCCGGGAGGGGCTATGTGCGGTATCGCCGGCTGGGTTTCCTACGAGGCCGACCTCACCCGCCGTCAGGACGTCGTCGAGGCCATGACCGGGACGATGGCCTGCCGCGGGCCGGACGACGCGGGAACCTGGGTCCGCCGGCACGTCGCCCTCGGCCACCGGCGGCTGGCCATCATCGACCTGCCCGGCGGCCGTCAGCCGATGACGGTGTCCACGCCGAACGGCGCGGTGGCGATGGTCTACAGCGGTGAGGCCTACAACTTCACCGAGCTCAAGGACGAGCTGACGAAGCTCGGCCACCGGTGGGAGACCGACAGCGACACCGAGGTCGTGCTGCACGGCTACCTGCAGTGGGGCGACGCGGTCGTCGACCACCTCAACGGCATGTACGCCTTCGCGATCTGGGACGAGCGCGACGACCGGCTCGTCATGATCCGCGACCGGATGGGCATCAAGCCGTTCTACTACTACCCGACCCGCGACGGCGTCCTGTTCGGCTCCGAGCCGAAGGCCATCCTGGCCAATCCCCTGGCCGAGAAGGTCGTCGACCTGGACGGCTTCCGCGAGCTGGCCGGCTTCACCAAGCGGCCGGGCTGGTCGCTGTGGAAGGACATGGAGGAGGTCCAGCCGGGCACGATCGTCACCGTGTCCCGCGAGGGCATCAAGACCCGCACCTACTGGAAGCTGGACGCGAAGCAGCACACCGACGACCAGGAGACGACGGTCGCGCGCGTGCGCGAGCTGATGACCGACATCGTCGACCGCCAGCTCGTCGCGGACGTCCCGCGGTGCGTGCTGCTCTCGGGCGGGCTCGATTCGAGCGCCGTCACCGGCCTGGCCGCGGCCCGGCTCGCCGCACAGGGCGAGCAGCTGCGGACGTTCTCCGTCGACTTCTTCGGCCAGGAGGAGAACTTCAAGCCGGACGAGATGCGCGACACGGCCGACTCGCCGTTCGTGCGGGACGTCGCTTCCTTGGTGAACTCGGCGCACGAGGACGTCATGCTCAACCCGGCGGACCTGACCGACCCCGAGGTCCGGCGCGCGGTGCTGCGGGCCCGCGACATCCCGGCCGGCCTCGGCGACATGGACACGTCGCTGTACCTGCTGTTCAAGGCGATCCGCGGCCAGTCGACGGTGGCCCTTTCGGGCGAGTCGGCCGACGAGGTGTTCGGCGGCTACCGCTGGTTCCACGACGAGAAGGCCGTCAACGCGGACACCTTCCCGTGGCTGGCGTTCCGGACGTCGATGATGGACGAGCGGGCGTCGCTGTACACGCCGGAGCTGGTGAAGAGCCTGGACGTCGAGTCCTACGTCGCGGACCAGTATGCGTCGGCCGTTTCCGCGGTCGAGCACCTCGACGGCGAGTCCGCGCTCGAGGCGCGGATGCGCACGATCTGCCACCTGCACCTGACCCGGTTCGTGCGGATGCTGCTCGACCGCAAGGACCGCGCGTCGATGGCGGTCGGCCTGGAGGTCCGGGTCCCGTTCTGCGACCACCGCCTGGTCGAGTACGTGTACAACACGCCGTGGTCGCTGAAGACGTTCGATGGCCGCGAGAAGAGCCTCCTGCGGCACGCGACCAAGCACGTGCTGCCGGACTCGGTGCGCGACCGCGTGAAGAGCCCATACCCGTCGACGCAGGACCCGGGCTACGCGGCGGCGTTGCAGCAGCAGGTCAAGGAGGTGCTGGCCGAGCCTCGCCACGAGGTGTTCGGCCTGGTCGACCGCGCGTGGGCGCACCGGGCGTCCGAAGTGGACCCGGCGACCATGGACCCGGCCATGCGCATCGGCCTGGACCGGGTGCTCGACCTGTACCACTGGATCGAGATGTACTCCCCCACGCTCGAACTGTCCTGACCTCGAGCTTGACTTCGAGTGCCCTTGAGGTGTGAGCCTGGGCGGCATGAAGGTGCTGCTCTTCGGCCGCAACCCGGCCACGGTTTCGAGGGTGACGGCGGCGCTGTCCGCGGCGGGTCTCGCCGCGGACGGCGTCGCTGCGGAGGAGGCGGTCCTGTCCCGGCTCGGCGACGTGGACGCGCTGGTGCTGGGCGCGGGCGTGGTGGGTTCGCTGCGGGAGCGGGTCACCGCGGCGGCCGTGCGCCACGGGGTGGTGTGGGTGCAAGGGCCGCACATCGAGCCTTCGCGGGACGCCTCGGAGTACGTGCGAACGGAGATCCTGCCCCTGCTGTCGTGAGTGGTAAGGAGGGTTAGAACCCTCCTTACCACTCACGAGGTGAGGCGGAGCTCCGCGTGCACCTCGTCGCCGTGGGTGGTGAGCGCGGCGGCCAGGCTGCCCAGCAACGCACGGGCTCCGGCGTTGCCGGCCGTCGTCGTCGCGACGAACCTCGCCGCGCCGCAGGTGCGTGCCTCGGCCAAGAGCAGCCTCGTCACTGCACGCCCGACTCCCCGGCCACGGGTGTCGCGGCCGAGCCAGATCCCCGCCTCGACCGCGTCGCCGTGCCGTTCCAGCCGGGCGGCGCCCGCCGCGGTCCCGGCCACGTCGACCACCCAGGTCCGTTCGACCGCGGTCGCCGGGTTCAGCGACCGGCGGCGGTGGAACGCCAGGAAGGCCGACCGGCGGGCGGCCGTCCAGCCGGGCGGCCCGCTCACCGGCGGCATCACTTCGAGGGGGTCCGCCCCGGCCACGGCCGCGTCGAGCAGCCGGGCCAGCGCGGGCTCGTCGAGCGGGGTCAACGCGATCACCCCCGGAGTCTGCCGAGCGAACGCCGAGGCGCGCGACCGGATTTCAGCGCCGGATCTCCGCCAGCTTCACCGGACGCCGTTCCCGCCTCGACACCTCACAGGCCTCCGCGATGTAGAACGCCTCCAACGCGTCCGCCGCCCCGCAGGGCGAAGGGGCCCGGCTCGCGACGACGTCCAGGAACGCGCGCAGCTCCGCCGTGTACGCCGGGCGGAAGCGCTCCATGAACCCCGGGTACGCCGGCCCCGGCAGCGGCGCGACCCCCGGCTCCACCGACCGCAGCGGCGCCCGGTCGTCCAGGCCGACCACCACGCCCGACACCGAACCCAGCACGTCGAGGCGCACGTCGTACCCCGCGCCGTTGTAGCGGGTCAGCGACACCGTGGCCAGGGTTCCGTCGTCCAGGGTCAGCGTCGCCGCCGCCGTGTCCACGTCACCGGCGTCGCGGAAGAACTGCTCGCCGCGGTTCGCGCCGATGGCGTACACCTCGTCGACTTCGCGGCCGCTCACCCAGCGGATGATGTCGAAGTCGTGGACGCCGCAGTCGCGGAACAGCCCGCCCGAGTGGGCGACGTACTCCGCCGGCGGGGGCGCGGGGTCGAACGTCGTCGCGCGCAGCGTGTGGAGCCAGCCCAGCTCGCCGGAGGCGACCGCCGCCCGCGCCGCCGCGTAGCCCGCGTCGAAGCGGCGCTGGAAGCCGATCTGGACCGCGACGTCCGAGGCGCCGATCCGGTCGATCACCGCCAGGGTGCCCGGGATGTCCGCCGCGACCGGCTTCTCGCAGAACACCGGGATGCCCGCGTCGACCGCCGCGATGATCAGGCCGGGGTGCGCGTCCGTGGCCGCCGTGACGACCAGGCCGTCGAGACCCGCGGCGAACAGCTCGTCGAGGGCCACCGACTCGACGCCGAGCTTCGCGGCGGCGGAAGCGGCTCGCGCGGGGTCGACGTCGGCCACGACGACCGATCCGACCTCCTCGAAGCCCTTCAGCGTCTCCGCGTGCGCGGTGCCGATCCGGCCGGTGCCCGCCAGTCCCAACCTCATCGTGCAGCTCCTCCTGTATCGGAAAACTCGGCCGTGGTCGCCCGGACCACCAGAGACGGGTGCAGCAGGTGCCGGACCGGCTCCGTGCGCTCCCCGCGGACGCGCTCGACCAGTGCTTCGAAGGCCAGCCGCCCCATCTCGGTGCGCGGCTGGTCCACGGTGGTCAGCGAGAGGTGCCGCAGCGCCGCCAGCGAGGTGTTGTCGTACCCCACGACCGACACGTCTTCCGGCACGCGCAGCCCGGCTTCCTCCAGGGCCGAGATCGCCCCGACGGCGTTGAAGTCGTTGCCCGCCACCAGTCCGGTGGGCAGCTCGTGCCGCGAGTACGTGGCCAGCAGCTCCCGCACCGCCTTCTCGCCACCGGTGTCGGTGTGCTCGCTGCGCACGACGATCGGCTCCAGCCCGTGCCGCCGCATCGCCGCCTGGAACCCGCGGCGCCGCTGGGCCGCTCCGGCCGCGCCGCCGCCGTCCAGGTGGGCGATGCGCCGGTGCCCGAGGCCGACGAGGTGGTCGACGGCCAGCGCGGACCCCGCTTCGCCGTCGTCGTTCACCGTGTCCACTGTGGACGCACGAATCGTCCGCGAGACGAGCACGACCGGGCACTGCTTGGCCGCGACCTGGATCGACGCCGCGGGGACGACCGGCGAAAGCAGGATGATCCCCGCCGGGCGGAAGGAAAGCAGGTTGTGCAGGGCGTTCCACTCGCGGGTGGGACTGCGGCCGCCGGTGTTGAGGATGAGGTCGAAGCCCGCGGCCTGCGCGGCCGCGTCGAGGCCCTCGACGACGTCGGCGAAGAAGGCGTTGCGCAGGTCGTTCACCATCACGCCGAGCACGGTCGACGTCCGGCTGGCCAGTGACCGCGCCATCACGTGCGGCTGGTAGCCGAGTTCCTCGGCCGCGCGCAGCACCGCCGCGCGCCGGGCTTCGGAGACCTTCGGTGAATTGTTCATCACCAGGGAGACCAGCGCGCGGGAAACTCCCGCCCGTTCGGCGACGTCCTCCATGGTCGGACGCACCATGCGCACCTCCCCTGATCTCGGAAAACTCGGCCTTGACTTTGCTGTGACGGACGCTACAAGATTAGAGCGCTCTAATCAATAGAGCGCTCCAACGGACCAACGGAGGCCCCTTGTGACAGCGACGATCCGCGTGGCCGCCGCCCCGATCTCCTGGGGTGTCTGCGAAGTCCCCGGCTGGGGCCGGGTGCTGGACGCGGCCACCGTGCTCGGCGAGATGGCGGCCCTCGGCGTCCAGGCCACCGAACTGGGCCCGCCCGGGTACCTCCCCCGCGAGCCCGCCGCCCTGCGCGAGCTGCTCGCCGGGTACGACCTGACGCTCGTCGGCGGCTTCCTCGCCGTCGTCCTCCACGAGAACCAGGAGAAGGCGCTCGCGGAAGCCGAAGAATCCGCCGCGCTCTTCGCCGCCTGCGGGGGCGATGTCCTCGTCCTCGCCGCCGCGACCGGCCTCGACGGGTACGACGACCGTCCGCGGCTGGATGACACCGAATGGGCGACACTCGTCGAGACCGCGGGCCGGATCCGCGACATCGCGGCCGCCCACGGCCTGCGCACGGTGCTGCACCCGCACGTCGGGACGCACGTGGAGCAGCAGGCCGAGGTCGAGCGCTTCCTCGCCGATTCCGATCTCGGGTTGTGCCTCGACACCGGGCACCTGATGATCGGCGGGACGGATCCGGTGGAGCTGGCGAAGCGGTATCCCGAACGGGTGGGGCACGTGCATCTCAAGGACGTCCGGGACGACCTGGCGGCCGAGGTCCGCGCGGGCCGGCTGGCCTACACCGACGCGGTCGGGCGGGGCATGTACACCCCGCTCGGCGAGGGCGACGTGGACGTGGCGGCGATGGTGCGCTCCGTCCAGGCCGCCGGCTACGACGGCTGGTACGTCCTCGAACAGGACACCGCCCTCGGCGACTCGAGCCCCGACGACCTACCCCGCCGGGACACCGAGCGCAGCCTGGCCCACCTCGCGAAGATCACCGACTCCCTCTGAACCTGGTCCCAAAGGAGTGACTGTGTTTTCTCTCAAGAAGCTGGCCGGCGTGGCGGCGATCGCCGCCGCCGGGCTGGTCCTCTCCGCCTGCAGCGGCCCCACCGCCGACAACTCGAAGAGCAGCAGCCCCAGCTCCGCGACCGCCGCGGCCCCGAGCTCGGGCGGCCCGCTGAAGGTCGCCGTGGTCACCCACGGCAGCGCGGGTGACGCCTTCTGGAACGTCGTCAAGAACGGCGCCGAGCAGGCGGGCAAGGACCTCGACGTCGGCGTCGACTACTTCTCCGACGGCGACCCGGGCAACCAGGCCCGGCTGATCGACAACGCCGTCGCGCAGAAGGTCGGCGGCCTGGTCGTCTCGATGGCGAACCCGCAAGCGCTGCAGACGTCGATCCAGAACGCGGTGAAGGCCGGGATCCCGGTCATCACCATCAACTCCGGCGAGGACTTCAGCGCCCAGTTCGGCGCGATCGCGCACGTCGGGCAGAGCGAGGGCCTCGCCGGCCAGGGCGCCGGCCAGCGGCTGAAGGCGGCCGGCAAGACCAAGCTGCTGTGCGTCATCCACGAGGCCGGCAACATCGGCCAGAACCAGCGCTGCGACGGCGCGAAGCAGGCCTTCGGCAACGTCACCACGCTGCAGGTCGACATCTCCAACCCGACCGACGCGCAGGCCCGGATCCGCGGCGCGCTGCAGTCCGACCCGTCGATCGACGCCGTGCTGGCGCTGAACTCGCAGGTCGCGGCCCGCGCCGTCGCCGCCGCGAAGGAAGCGAGCTCCAAGGCCCAGGTGGCCACCTTCGACCTGAACGCCGACGTCGTCACGGCCATCAAGGACGGCAGCATCCTCTTCGCCGTCGACCAGCAGCAGTACGAGCAGGGCTACCTGCCGATCGTGTTCCTGAAGCTGTACAAGGAGAACGGCAACACCATCGGCGGCGGCCACCCGGTGCAGACCGGCCCGGGCTTCGTCGACAAGACCAACATCGACACCATCGCCCCGTACGCGCAGCGCGGCACGCGATGACCGCAGCGATCCAGGCACAGCCCGACGAGCGCGTCGCCAAGAAGGGACTGACCGACCGCCTGGTCGTCCGCCCCGAAATCGGCGCGCTCCTCGGCGCGGTGCTGGTCTTCGTCTTCTTCTCCGTGGTCACCGGCCAGTTCCTCAGCCCGCTGGGCGTGGCGACCTGGCTCGACGACTCCTCGACGCTGGGCATCATGGCCGTCGTGGTCGCGCTGCTCATGGTCGGCGGCGAGTTCGACCTCTCGGCCGGCGTGATGACGGCGTCGACGTCGCTGGTCACCGCGATCCTGGCGACGCAGGCGGGCTGGAACGTCTGGCTCGCGCTGCTGGCGTCGCTCGTGTTCGCGCTCGGCGTCGGCGCGTTCAACGGCTGGCTGGTGATGAAGACCGGGCTGCCCAGCTTCATCGTCACGCTGGGGTCGTTCCTGGCTCTGCAGGGCCTCAACCTCGGCGTGACGCGGCTGGTCACCAACACCGTCCAGGTCTCGGGCATGCGCTCGACCAGCGGGTACGAGTCGGCCGGCGGGCTGTTCGCCTCGACGTTCGACATCGGCGGCACCGAATTCCAGTCCTCGATCATCTGGTGGATCGTGGTCACGGCGATCGCCGCGTGGCTGCTGGTGCGGACCCGGTTCGGCAACTGGATCTTCGCGGTCGGCGGGTCGCAGGTCTCGGCCCGCTCGGTCGGCGTTCCGGTGGTGCGCACGAAGATCCTGCTGTTCATGGGCACCGCGCTCGGCGCGTGGCTGGTCGGCTCGATCAACATCCTGCGCTTCGCCAGCGTCCAGGCGAACCAGGGCATCGGGCTGGAGTTCCAGTACATCATCGCCGCGGTGATCGGCGGCTGCCTGCTCACCGGCGGCTTCGGCTCGGCGGTGGGCGCGGCGATCGGCGCGCTGATCTTCGGCATGGCCCGCCAGGGCATCGTGTTCGCGCAGTGGAACAGCGACTGGTTCATGCTGTTCCTCGGCGTCATGCTGCTGGCCGCGGTCCTGGTCAACAACGCCTTCCGGCGCCGCGCGGAGAGGGTACGCCGATGAGCCTGCTCGAAGTTCGCGAGATCGGGAAGACCTACGGCAGCGTGATCGCGCTGCGCGACGTGTCCACTGTGGTCAACGCCGGCGAGGTCACCTGCGTGCTCGGCGACAACGGCGCCGGGAAGTCCACGCTGATCAAGATCCTGGCCGGGGTGCACCAGCACGACCGCGGCGAGTTCCTCGTGGAAGGCGAGCCGGTGCGGTTCTCGTCGCCGCGCGAGGCACTGGACCGCGGCATCGCGACCGTGTACCAGGACCTCGCCGTGGTCCCGCTGATGAGCGTCTGGCGGAACTTCTTCCTCGGTTCCGAGCCGACGACCGGGTTCGGCCCGTTCAAGATGCTCGACCGGAAGAAGGGCCGCGAGACGACCAAGAAGGCGTTGTCCGACATGGGCATCGACCTGCGGGACGTCGAGCAGCCGGTCGGGACGCTCTCGGGTGGTGAACGCCAGTGCGTCGCGATCGCGCGGGCGGTGTACTTCGGGGCGAAGGTGCTGATCCTCGACGAGCCGACCGCCGCGCTCGGTGTCAAGCAGGCCGGGGTGGTGCTGAAGTACGTCGCCCAGGCGCGGGACCGCGGGCTCGGCGTCGTCCTGATCACGCACAACCCACACCACGCCTACCCGGTCGCCGACCGGTTCCTGCTGCTCAAGCGGGGTGCCGCGCTCGGGTCGTACGAGAAGAAGGACATCGACATCAACGAGCTGACCCGGCAGATGGCGGGCGGTGCCGAACTGGAAGCCCTCGAACACGAGCTGCGGCAGGTGGAAAAGGCGTGAGTCTGGAGGCGTTGACGATCGGCCGGGTGGGCGTCGACCTCTACCCGGAGCAGAGCGGCGTCCCGCTGGCCGGGGTCAGCACGTTCGCCAAGTCGCTCGGCGGGACCGCGACCAACGTCGCGGTCGCCGCCGCGCGCCTCGGCCGGCGCACGGCGGTACTGACCAAGGTCGGCCCGGACGGCTTCGGCGACTACGTCCGGCAGGCCCTCGACGGCTTCGGCGTGTCCCCGGCGTACGTGGGCACTTCCGAGGATCTCCAGACGCCGGTGGTGTTCTGTGAGCTCAACCCGCCCGCGGACCCGCCACTGCTGTTCTACCGCTCCCCGATCGCCCCCGACCTCACGTTGACCGACGAAGACGTGCCCTGGGACGTCGTCGAGTCGGTGCCGCTGCTGTGGGTCACCGGCACCGGCGTCTCCGCGGAACCCGCGCGGGCGACCCAGCGGAAGATCCTCGAGGCCCGCGGCCGGCGTGACCACACCGTCCTCGACCTCGACTACCGGCCGATGTTCTGGCCTTCGGTCGAGGAGGCCCGCGAAGAGATCGGCGGGATGCTCGACCACGTCACGGTCGCGGTCGGCAACCGGACCGAGGTCGAGGTCGCCGTCGGCACCGCGGACCCGGACGCGGCCGCGGACCGTCTGCTCGAACGCGGTCTCCGGCTCGCGGTGATCAAGGAGGGCGCCGAAGGTGTGCTGGTGGCGACCCCGGACGGCCGCTGGACGGTGCCACCGCAGCGCGTCGAGGTCGTCTGCGGCCTCGGGGCGGGCGACGGCTTCGGCGGCGCGCTGATCCACGGGCTGCTGTCGGGCTGGGACCCGGTGCGGATCGCGGAGTACGCGAACGCGGCGGGCGCGCTGGTCGCGTCCCGGCTGGCCTGCGCCGACGCCATGCCGACCGCCGGGGAGATCGAGGAGCTGCTGTGATCCTCACCGACGAGCGCTGGCACGAGCTGCTGGACGTCCGCGCCACGAACCCGGGCGCGGTCCGGCAGGCGTACGCGACGCGCAAGCGGCGCCAGCAGCTGTTGTCGGACAACGGAACCCTGTTCTTGGTCGCCGCCGACCAGGGTGCCGGCGATGACCGGCGGACGCTGCTGGAGCGGCTGCTCGTCGCGCTGGCGAACCCGGCCGTCGACGGCGTCATCGGCACGCCGGACGTCGTCGAGGAGCTGCTCCTGCTCGGCGCGCTGCACGACAAGGTCGTCTTCGGGTCGATGAACCGCGACGGCCGGTTCACCGGTTACGACGCCCCGACGCTGGTCGACTGCGGTCTGGACGGCGGCGAGCTGCGCCTGGCCGACACCGCCCCGACCCTGCAAGCCTGCGCCGACGCGGTCACCGAGCTGGCCGCGTACGGCCTGGTCGCTCTGATCGAGCCGGCGGAGTCCCAGGCGCGGTCGGTCACCATCGCGTCCGGCCTCGGGACGACGTCGGCGCACACCTGGCTGAAGCTGCCGGCCACCGCGTCGCCCGCCGCCCTGGGCGCCACGACGCTGCCGGTGCTGCTCGACGGCCTGCCACCGGACGGGACGCTGTCGCACGGGGTCGTCCGCGGCCTGGTCATGAACCCTGCGGGAAATGTCGAAGCCGCCGCAAAGGTACTGGAGGCCGCGAAGTGAGCAAGCTGCACCGTCCACTCGGGACACTGTCCGACGGCGCCGACCCGGTCCGGCTGACCCCGGACACCGCGGGCTGGCGGTACTCCGGGCTACGGGTGCTCTCCCTGGCCCCCGGCTCGGCTCGCGTCCTGCACACCGGCGAGTTCGAGGCCTTCGTGCTGCCGCTTTCGGGTTCCGCGACCGTCCGGGTCGACGGCCAGGTCTTCGCCCTGCGCGGCCGCGACTCGGTCTTCACGCGCGTGACGGACTTCGCCTACGTCCCCCGGGACGCCGAAGTCGAGTTGTCGACAACGGACGGCCTCGAGGTCGCGCTGCCGATGGCGCGCTGCACCCGGCGTCTCTCCGCGAAGTACGGTCCCGCCGAAGACGTGCCGGTGGAGGTGCGCGGTGCCGGGCAGGCGACGCGGCAGGTCACCAACTTCGGCGTGCCCGGCGTGTGGGACCACGCCGACAAGCTCAACGCGTGCGAGCTGATCACCCCGGGCGGCAACTGGTCCTCCTACCCGCCGCACAAGCACGACGAAGCGACCGAGTGCGAGGTCGTCAACGAGGAGATCTACTACTTCCGCATCGCCGGCCGCGACGGCGTGACGCCGTCCCGCGAGGGCTTCGGCCTGCACCGGACGTACACCGGCGACGGCGAGCTGGACGAGGACGTGGCCGTGCGCGACCACGACGTCTTCCTCATCCCGCGCGGCTACCACGGGCCGTGCGTGGCCGCGCCGGGCTACCCGATGTACTACCTGAACGTCCTGGCCGGGCCGGCCGACGAGCGGTCCATGGCGTTCTGCGACGACCCCGCGCACGGCTGGGTCCGCGACACGTGGGCGACGCAGGAGCTGGATCCGCGTTGCCCCGTCACGAGTCACGAAGGGCGTGTTCAGTGAAGCTGACGACGGCTCAGGCGCTGGTCCGCTGGATCCTCGCCCAGCGCTCGGAAACCCTCGACGGCGCGGAAGTCCCGCTGTTCCCGGGTGTGTTCGCGATCTTCGGGCACGGCAACGTCCTCGGCCTCGGCACCGCACTGGAGGAGCACCGCGGGGACATCCCGGTCTGGCGCGGGCACACCGAGCAGGGCATGGCCCTGGCCGCGGTCGGGTACGCGAAGGCCACGCACCGGCGGCAGGTGGGCGTGGTGACGTCGTCGATCGGGCCGGGCGCGCTGAACATGGTCACCGCGGCCGGCGTCGCCCACGCGAACCGGCTGCCGGTCCTGCTCTTGCCGGGCGACACGTTCACCAACCGGGCGCCCGACCCGGTGCTGCAGCAGATCGAGCCGTTCGGCGACGCGACCGCGACGGTCAACGACGCCTTCCGCGCGGTCTCGCGCTACTTCGACCGGATCAGCAGGCCCGAGCAGCTCATCTCGACGTTGCCGCAGGTCGCCCGCGTGCTCACGGACCCGGCCGACGCCGGGCCGGTGACCCTGGCGCTGCCGCAGGACGTCCAGGCCGAGACGTACGACTTCCCGGACGTGCTGTTCGAGCCGGTGACGCACCGCCCGCTGCGCCCCCGCCCGGACCGGCGTTCGGTCACCGAGGCGGCCGGCGTCCTGCGTGCGTCTCGCCGCCCGTTGCTGGTGCTCGGCGGGGGCGTCCGGTACTCCGGGGCCGGGCAGCGCGCGCTCGAGTTCGCCGAACGGCACGGGATCCCGCTCGTGGAGACGACGGCGGGCCGGACGCTGGTGCCGCACGAACACCCGCTGCACGCGGGTCCGCTGGGCATCACCGGCTCGACGTCGGCGAACGTCGTCGCGGCGGCCGCGGACGTCGTGCTCGCGGTGGGGACGCGGCTGCAGGACTTCACGACGGCGTCCTGGACGGTCTTCTCCCCCGACGTCCGGCTGGTGTCGCTCAACGCGGCCCGGTTCGACGCGGTGAAGCACGGGGCCCTGTCGGTGGTCGGGGACGCCGACGCGGGCCTGGCCGACCTCGCCGCCCAGCTGGAGAGCTGGCGGGTCGACCCGGCGTGGACGTCACGCGCCTCGGCCGAACGCGCTTCCTGGGACGAGCACATCGACTCCCTGCGCTCCCCCGCGGGCGAGCTGCCGTCGTACGCGCAGGTGGTCGGTGTCGTGAATACGCTGTCGGAGGAGCACGACTACGTCATGACCGCGTCCGGCGGGCTGCCGGGCGAACTGATCGGCGGCTGGCGCGGCTCCGGCACCGTCTCGATGGACGTCGAATACGGGTTCTCGTGCATGGGTTACGAGCTGTCCGGTGCGTGGGGCGCCGCGATCGCCCACCAGGGCCTGGTGACGACGCTGCTGGGCGACGGCTCGTACCTGATGCTCAACTCGGAACTGTTTTCGGCCGCGTTCGCGGGTCATCCGTTCGTCGCGGTGGTGTGCGACAACGACGGGTACGCCGTCATCGCGCGGCTTCAGGAGGGTCAGGGCGGGAAGCCGTTCAACAACTTCTACGCCGACTGCACGACTTCGCACGCTTCTCCGCCGCGGGTCGACTTCGCCCGCCATGCGGAATCCCTGGGGTGCGTGGTGTTCACCGCGTCCACTGTGGACTCCCTGCGGTCGGCGTACGCGTCGGCCCGCGAAGCCGCCGTCTCGGAGCGGCGCCCGGCCGTCGTCGTGGTGAAGACGCAGCCGTCGACGTGGACCGAAGCCGGGGCCTGGTGGGAGGTCGGCGTGCCCGAGCACCTGGCCGGGAGGGAAGGCTACGAGCGCGGGAAGGGCGGCCAGGTGCGTTACCTCGGGTCCTGAGCGACGGCCGGCGACGCCGCCCCGGCGTGGAGCTGCCGCGGCGCGCCGGAGCCGTCCGCCGGGACCGCCCAGACGGCGTTCTCCAGCCCGTAGAGGATCGTGCGGTCGTCCTGCCAGAGGGCCTGGTCGTCGACACTGCGGGTCTCGGCGAGCTCGGTCTCGTGCAGGTCGGCGAGGTCCAGCACCGACAGCCGCCAGACGCCGTCGCCGACCTTCTTCTTGAAGGCGATCCGCTGGCCGTCCGGGGACAGCGACGGGCACTCGACGTTCTCGCGGAGGGTCTTGCCCCGGTAGCGGCCGTAGTCGGCTTCGACGAGGTACGTCCGGCCCTTGCTGCCGAGGGTGGCGTAGAAGCGGTTGCCGTCGGGCGCGAAGGTGATGCCCCAGTAGTTGACGTCGGCCGCGAAGTAGCGTGCGCCGTCCTTGAAGACCGGCAGCTCCTCGATCGTCTTGACCAGCCGTCCGGTCTCGACGTCGTAGAGCCCGGCGCGGGTCGAGAAGCCGGTCTGGGCGTAGGAGTCACCGGTGACGAACAGCGTCCAGTAGACGCGCTTGCCGTCCGGGGAGACGCGCGCGCGGCTCGGCGTGCCGGGCAGGGTTTCGGTGTGGCGGACGGCGAGGTGGTCGTCGAGGACGAGGACGTCGGTGATCGCCGGGAGCGTGCCGGGCCGGACAGCCAGGCACACCGCCGTCTGCTCCGCCACCGCGAACCGGTCGCACTTCAGGCCGCTGAGCTGCGGTTTCGCCGCGGTGTCGGCGAGCGGGACGGCGCCCACGCGGCCGGTGGCCGTGTCGCGGAAGAACAACTGGCCGGGGCGGAGGGTCAGCGCGGCCGCGGGTTCGGCGGCCGCGGTGTCGTGCCGCGCGCTGACCGTGTACGTGACGGCGGCGGCGGCCAGGAGGGCCGTGCCGGTGAGGGCGAGAACGAGTTTCTTCACGGGCGCACCGGTTTCGCGAAGGCGGCGGCAAGGGCGACGACGGCCAGGCAGGCCGCGGCCACGAGCACCGCGGGCCGCAGGTCCCACAGCGTCCACGCCAGTCCGAAGAGGACGGAGGAGAGCAGACGGGCCACGGCCTGGCCCGTCTGCACCACGGCCAGCCCGGTGGCCCGCAGGCCGCCCGGGATCAGCGGGCCGGCGGCGGCCATCAGGACGCCGTCGGTGGCCGCGTAGAACACGCCGTGCAGGCCGAGCGCGACGACGGGGAGCGCCGCGTAGGCCGGACCGCACAGCAGCACCAAGGCCAGGCACAGGGCCACGTGCCCGCCGAGGAACACCGGCCAGCGGCCGACGCGGTCGGCGAGCTTGCCGAGCGGGACGGCCAGCAGCAGGTAGACCCCGGCGGTGCCCAGCGGCAGCAGCGGGAAGTACGTCGCCGCGATCTCCCAGCGCCGCTGCAGGACGAGGTAGACGAACGAGTCGCCGACCGTCACCAGGCCCAGCAGCGCCGCCCAGAGCGCGACGCGCCGGAAGTCCCGCTGCCGCAGGAGGCCGAGGGCGGTCCGCCCCGACACCGCCGCGCGGTCGACGCTGCCGGGCCGGTCGCGGACGAACAGCGCCAGCAGCAGCACGGCGATGGCCGCGACGCAGAAGCTGGTGAAGAACACGCTGGAGTAACTGCCGAGGCTCACGGCGAGCACGGCCATCGCCACCAGCGGCCCGAGGAACGCGCCGACGGTGTCCATCGCCCGGTGCACCCCGAACGACCGGCCGAGGGTCGCCGGCTCGCTGCTGAGCGAGATGAGCGCGTCGCGCGGGCCGGTGCGCAGGCCCTTGCCGGTGCGGTCGGCGGCGAGGACCACCCCGATGGCCGCGACCGACGAACCGGCCGCGACCAGGCCGAGCTTGCACACCGCGGACAAGCCGTACCCGAACCCGGCGACCGCCTTGAGCCGCCGCCACCGGTCGGCGAGGTGGCCGCCGAGCACCCGCACGACGGCGGTGGCGCCGGCGTAGAGCCCGTCGAGCAGTCCGAACTGCAGCGGGTTGAGGCCGAGGCCGAGCACCAGGTAGAGCGGGAGGACGGCGGTGACCATCTCCGAGGAGACGTCGGTGACCAGGCTGACCACGCCGAGCGCCACCACGTTGGCGGACACCCGCTTCAGCGCCGTCTTGCGGTCGGTTCCCGACGCCAGGTCCGAGGTCCGGCTTGCCGCGATGTACATGCCCGCGCCTACCGGTGGCAGGTGTAGGTCTGGCTGCTGTCCAGGACCTTGCCGTCGACGCCGATGAGCTGCGTCTGGAACGTCGTGTCCGTCATCGAAAGCTTCAGGACGCCGAAGGTCTTCAGCAGTTTGGCGGTCGTCGCGTGCGCCGGGCTCAGGTCGTAGAGGTTGGCGCCGCCGCTGCCGCCGACGATCTCGACCGGGCCGTTCGCATCGGCTTTGCCGTCGGCGTTCTGCGGCACGAACCGCTCGTAGTCGTGGTCGTGGCCGTTGAGGACGAGGTCGACCTTGTTGGCCACCATCAGGTTCCACAGCGCGATGCTGTCGATGTTGTCGCCGTGGTCACCGGAGCTCCACCGCGGGTGGTGGTAGTACGCGGCGACGCACCCCTTCGTGTTGCTCGCCAGGTCCTGCTTCAGCCAGGTGATCTGGGGCGGCTCGGCGAACTCGTCGTGGGTGACGAAGTCGTTGGAGTCGAGGGCGATGAAGTGCCAGTTGCCCATTTCCCAGCTGTAGTAGCGCTTGCCCTGCGGCTTGGCGATGGTCCCGAAGTACTGCTCGTAGCCGGTGAACCCGGAGTAGGACTCGTGGTTGCCGGGGATCGGGCGGGTGATGTTCTTGAACTTGCCCCAGGTCTTGTCGTAGTAGTTCTTGAAGTCCGCCAGGGTGGGCTCGTCGTACTGGTTGTCGCCCATGGTGATCACGGCCGCGGGGTTGATGTTCTCGACGAGCTTCGCGGTCTTGGGGTGGACGCAGCTCGAGCTGCTCGCGGTGCACTGTTCGGCGATGTCACCGGCCGCCGCGAGGACGAACCCGGCGCTCCCGGCCGCCGTCTTGACCGTGATCGGCGTGCTCGCGGGCGAGAGGTTCCCCGCGGCGTCGCGCGCGCGGACAGCGTAGGTGTAGCTCGTGTTCGGGGTGAGCCCGGTGTCGGTGTAGGACGTCGTCGCGCTGGTGGCGACGGCCGTGCCGTTGCGGAGGACGTCGTACCCGGTGACGCCGACGTTGTCGGTGGCGGCACCCCAGGTCAGCGGGACGCTCGTGGCGGTCGCCGGGCCCGCGGTGAGGCCGGCCGGGGTGCTCGGGGCCTGGGTGTCGCCGGAGGAGTCCGTGCTGCCGAAGACCTGCATCTCCCAGAAGGAGTAGCCGTAGCTCGTGGCGCGGGTCAGGCCGACGAAGCGCACGAAGCGGCCGCGGGCGGTGAGGCCGCCGAGGTCGTCGATCTTGCCGTCACCGGTGTCGACGGTGGCGGCGGTGGTGAAGTTCGTGCCGTCGTCGGAGACCTCGATCCGGTACTTCTTCGCGTAGGCGGCTTCCCAGTTGAGGACGACGCGGTGGATGCTCGCGGACTGGCCGAGGTCGATCCGCAGCCACTGCGGGTCGGCGCCTTCGGCGCTGGCCCAGCGGGTGGTGGTGCTGCCGTCGACGGCCTTCGCCCCGGTGTACGACGAGCCTTCGATCGTCGAGGTGGCGACGGGTTTTCCTTGTGACAGCAGGACATCGGCGGCCGGGGTGGCGGCGGCCGCGGCGATCGCGGACGGCAACAGCACCACGGTGGCGAGTATCGGGGTGATGCGGGTTAACGAACGTAGGCGGGTGGACGGCACGTCGCGCTCCTTACGGGCCTGGCGGTGGCGGGTGGGCTGCGGCGTCTGGTTAACGAGGGGCAAACAGTTAGGAAAGTTTCCTAACTAATCGGACTGTAGCGAGGAGACGTTCCGGCTGACAAGACGTGTCTTGTCCTTGAATCGGTCAAGAGGGTGAGTTTTTCACGGTTTCCGCAGCTCAGCGCCTGTGCCGGTGAGCGGCACACTGCTCCACGCCCTGGGACTGCTCAGCCGGCTTGCGGTGGCGCTTGCAGGCCCTGGAAGACGGCCGCGATCAGCCGCCGCCCCTGCGCCGCGCCGTCGTCGTTGTTCGCGACGCGCCACAGGAAGCTCATGAGCATGATGATGTCGGCGGGGTCGTGGCCGGGCGCGATGCTGCCCTCGGCCACGCAGGCGTCGACGAGCTTCTTGACGGCCGCGGTGGTGGGCGCCCAGGAAGCGCTGATCAGCTCCTGGGCGGCGGCGCTGCGCAACGCGTCGCCGAGGCCGTGCTTGATGCGGATGTAGGCGGACAGGGTCTCGAACCACTCGACGAAGGCGGCCTTGGCGGACTCGTGGCGGGCCAGCACTTCGTCGGCCGTGGCCGTCAGGCGCTCGATGTCGTGCTGGTAGGCGCCGAGGATCAGGTCTTCGCGGGTCGGGAAGTGGCGGTAGAGGGTCCCGGCGCCGACACCGGCGCGCTTGGCGACCTCGCTCAGCGGCACGAGCGGGTTCTGCGCGAACAGTTCGTGGGCGGCTTCGATGATCGCGACGCGGTTGCGCGCGGCGGCCTTGCGCTGGGTGCCGTACGTCCCGTCGGTCATGCCTCGATCATGCCTCATCGTCGATATGCGGAGACACCTCCGCGAGTTATCGCTCCGCGGTCCACGATCATCCGATTCAGCGATGGCGTTCGCACAGATGTTCGGTAGCGTGGATCACATGGCTCCGCACACCCCCGCCGCCACCGTCCGGCGAAGACCCTCACCCCTCCGAGCGCAGCAGTTTCCGGATTTCCGCCACCGCGGCCCGGCCGGCCCGGTTGGCGCCCACCGTGCTCGCCGACGGCCCGTACCCGACGAGGTGCAGGCGCGGCTCGAGCACCACCCGCGTGCCGTCCATCCGAATGCCGCCACCGGGTTCGCGCACGTGCAGCGGAGCGAGGTGGTCGATCGCCGCACGGAACCCGGTGGCCCACAGGATCACGTCGGCGTCGAAGCGTTCGCCGCCGGGCCAGACGACACCGCCGGGCGTGATCCGCTCGAACATCGGCCGCCGGTGCAGGATCCCGGCCGCCCGGGCGGCGCGCACCTCCGGCGTCACGGCCAGATCGGTCACGCTGACCACGCTTTCCGGCGGCAGCCCGGCCCGCACGCGGTCATCGACCTTGGCGACGGCACTGCGTCCCCAGTCCTCGCTGAAGGGCTCATCGCGCCAGACGGGCGGCCGGCGCGTGACCCAGGCCGTTGCGCGGGCGAGCGGCGCGAACTCCATGAGCAGCTGAACGGCGGAGGCCCCACCTCCGACCACGACCACCCGCAGGCCGCGGAACTCTTCCGGCCCGGTGTAGTCGGCGGTGTGCAGCTGCCGCCCGGCAAAGGTTTCCTGGCCGGGATAGCGCGGCCAGAAGGGCCGGTCCCAGGTCCCGGTGGCACTGATGACGGCCCGCGCGGCCCAGGATTCGGCCGGGCTCGAGACGATGAGCCGCTCCCCCGCCCGCGTCACGGACTGGACGTCCACGGGCCGCAGGACGGGAAGGTCGTAAACGCTTTCGAAGCGGGCAAAGTATTCGGAGACGACCTCGGAGGCGGGACGAGTCACGTCGGGAGAGCCGAAGGCCATCCCGGGAAGATCGTGAATGCCGTGCACCTTCCCCAGAACCAGCGACGGCCACCGGTACTGCCAGGCACCCCCGGCCCGCTTCCCGTGGTCGAGAACGACAAACCCGGACCGGTTGGCAAACCCGGCCCGCCGCAGGTGGTAGGCGGCGGACAACCCGGCTTGCCCGGCCCCGACGACCACAACATCCGTTTCGTGATCCGCGCCGCTCATAAGGGGTGCAACAACAAGGGCGGCGCGGTATTTCGCGCCCTACATCACAGCGGCTCAGCCGCGAACCCCGACCTCACAGCCCGAGCCGACCGCTGCCGCCCTGTCCCTGGCCGGCATTTCCTCCACCACGCAGCACTACGTCACCCGAAGCGCGAGCAAGCCCTCGCCCAGCGATCAGCGTCCTCGGCCCACCACCCCGCGCCCTCGCTGCATGGCGCCAGCCGCCCACACCAACGCGGAGCGTCCTTCAGCCCACCCTGGGCAGTTCCTCGCCCCGGGCCCCCGAGCGCCCTTACACCGCGACCCGGTTCCGGCCGGCCTCCTTGGCCCGATAGAGCGCGGCGTCGGCGGTGCGCAGCACATCATCGAGGGTCGGCCCGGCGTCCGGATGCCGCGCGACCCCGATCGACACCGAAAGGCCACTCACCCGGACCGTCCCGGCACCCGTCGAAATCACCACGTTCAGCTCCCCCACCGCCGCCCGCACCCGCTCGGCGATCGCCAGCACGTCCGCGCGGCCGATGCCCGGCAGCAGCACCACGAACTCCTCACCGCCGAACCGGCCCACCGTGTCGCCCTGGCGCACCGACCCGGAAATCGCCACCGCGACCGCCGCCAGCACGTCGTCGCCGGTCAGGTGGCCGTACGTGTCGTTGATCCGCTTGAAGTGGTCCAGGTCGATCATCAGCACCGCGAAGCCGCCGGCGCCGCGGCGCTGGGCGCGCGTGTGCTCGCGCGACGCCGATTCGTGCCAGCCGGCGGTGTTGAGCAGCCCGGTCTTCTCGTCCGTGACGGCCGCGACCTGCAACTGCTGCTTCAACAGCAGATAGCGGTGCAACAGCAGCAACGGCGCCACGACGAACACCACCAGCACCGGCTGCTCGACCAGCGCCAGGGCAGCGAGCCCGCCGAGGCACAAGGTCGCCAGCTCGAACGCGTTGTCCTCCCAGGTGCCGATCAGGTCGGCCGCCGAGCGCTGGCTCGTGTACAGGTAGATGCCGGCCGCCACGAGGCCGATGTTCACCAGCTCGAACACCGCGGCCGCCAAGCACAGCGCAAACAACCCGCGCGGCGTCTGCAGTGGCGTCCCGTGCAACCGCAGCACCGCGAGAACGGAGGAAGCAGCGAAGCACGAGAGCATCGCCCACGCGGTGCTCGCCACGAAACGGTGCGCGGGCCGCGTACGGACCTGACGCCACACTCGCACCCAAAGGTGCGTGTAGAGCACGACGGCCAGCAGCGCCACCCACGCCGGCGGCAGCAGGACGACACCGGCGAGGTACCACACGGAGGTGACGTTGATGTGCGTCTGCCCGCTCATCCACCGCCGCAACCGCTCGATCCGGCGCGACATCTCGGCCTGCGCCACCCCGAGGGCGACGAGCACGGCGAACCACCCCGGACGCACGGGCCCACCGAACCCGGTGGCCAGCGCCACCCCGGTCGCGGCGACGGCGAGGAGTTCACAACCGAGGGCATAGGCGATCCAACGGGTCTTCGCGCCGCTCCACATCACCCATCGCGCAGGCCAGCCCGGCCAGGTGGAAAGCGCTTCCCGGCGCACGGCGGCCTGCGCTCTCAAGAGCCGAGGCCACAGACGTGACGAACCGCCATCGTGACGTACCCCTTGCGCGAAGTTCGGCCGACCAGGTAGCCCAGCGTAGCCGTTCCGGCGACGCGCGTCGCCAGTCCGGGCGAATTGCGGGCAACGCCCTCGCCCAAAGACCCGCACAGGGTAGATCGACGCAGCTCAGCGCCTCACGGGCCGATCACCACCGGGGACACGCCGGGCCACGCAGACGCAAGCCGGACCCAAGTGCATGGCCCACGGACGAGCACCACCGGACCAACCACCGCCGGCGCGCCTGCTCGCGCGGTGCCCGGTCGAACACCCCGAACCACCGTCAGAGCGCGCCGGCCGAACCCGCCTACTTGCGCACCCCCGGCCGAACGCCACGAGCCGACCGGTCCCGTTTGCGCAGCGCCCGGTCGCACACCCCGAACCACCGTCAGAGCGCGCCCGCCGAACCCGCCTACTTGCGCAGGGCCCGGACGATCGCCACCAGGCCGACCACCGCGGCGACCGCGACCAGTACCGGGACCACCCGCTTGAGCACCGACTGCCCCGCGTAGTCGAGCAGGTCGATCGCCTCGGTCTCCGGGGGTGCCGGGACGCTGTGCAGCGCCGGGCGGTCCGCCGGCTTGGCCTTCGGCTCGGTGTTGATCTCCGGTGTGGTCGGCGCCGGCTTGACCGCCGGCTGCGGCTTCGCCACCGGCTCGGATGTGGCCGCCGGCGCGCCCTGGTCCGGGACCGGCTTCGCGGCAGGCTCGGCCACCGGCTGGGCGGCGGCTGCCGCCGGGGTACCTCCGGCTTCCGGAGCATCTCCGGCCGCAGCGCCCTGCGCCGGGGCATCGGCACCCTTCGCCGGGGCAGCCGAGCCATCGTCGGCCCGAGCAGCCGAGGCCGCCGGAGCAGCCTCCGCCTGCGCCTTCCCAGCCGCTGCCGCCGAGGCATCGCTGGCCGGAGCCGCCTCCGCCTTCCCAGCCGCTGCCGCCGGGGCAGCCGAGCCATCGCCGGCCAGTTTCCCTGACAGGCACCCCGCGAAGGTGTCCAGGATCTTCCCGCCCACCTCGGTGATCAACCCGCGCCCGAACTGGGCCGGCTTGCCCGTGATCGCCAGGTCGGTCGCCACCGCTCCGTGGGTTGCGCCGTCCTTCTCCGTCAGCGTCAGCGTCACCGTTGCCGCCGCTGTTCCGGCTCCTCGGGAATCCTTGCCCGAGGCCTTGATCGTCACCTTGTGAGCTGCCTCGTCCTTCTCGAGGAACTCACCATTTCCCTTGTACAACAGGGAAATCGGCCCGAGCTTGACCTTCACCGTTCCACTGAACCTGTCCCCTTCGACCTTGGTCAGCGTGGCGCCCGGCATGCACGGGGCGACGCGCTCGGGGTCGACGACCGCCTGCCAGACCTCGCCGATCGGAGCCGGGACGGTGAATTCGTGGTCGAGCCGCACGGGCCGACCTCCTTCCTGAGAACGGACGGGTCCGGTGCCCACCCTAGCCGCCACCGGGGTGGCGGCCAGGGGGACGAACGGACGTCTCAGGCGCCGGCCGCCGCCGCGATGGCTCGGCCCGTCAGCACCTCCGCGAGGTGACGGCGGTATTCGACGTCGGCGTTGCTGTCCACCGGCGGATTCGTGCCTTCCGCCGCGTGCGAGGCCGCCGCGGCGATCGATTCCGCCGATGCCGCGACGCCGACCAGCGCCGACTCGACGCCCGATGCGCGGATCGGAGTCGAGCCCATGTTCGTCAGCGCGACGCGGGCCTCCTCGATGACGCCCGCTTCCGTACGGACCGTGACCGCCACCGCCACCATCGACCACGCCTGGGCGACGCGGTTGAACTTCTCGTAGTGCGCCCGCCACCCCGTGTGCTTGGGGATGCGGACTTCGACCAGCAGCTCGTCCGGCGCCAGCGCCGTGGTGAACAGGTCGCGGAAGAACTCCGCGGCCGGCACCGTGCGCCGCCCCGATGGCCCGGCCACGACCAGCGAGGCGTCCAGCGCGAGCACCGGCGCCAGCAGGTCGCCGGCCGGGTCGGCGTGGGCGATCGCACCACCCAACGTCCCGCGGTGGCGGATCTGCGGGTCGGCCACCGTGTCGGTCGCCTCTTTGAGCAACGCCGCGTGCGTGGCCACCAACGCGTCCCGCTGGACGTCGTAGTGCGTGGTCATCGCGCCGATCACCAGCTCGTCGCCCTCCTCGCGGACGCCGCGCAGTTCCGCGACGCGCCCGAGGTCGATCAGCGTCGTCGGCGCCGCGAGCCGCATCCGCAGCACCGGCAGCAGGCTCTGGCCGCCCGCCAGCACCTTGGCGTCCTCGCCCGCCGTCGCCAGCGCCTGCACCGCTTCGTCCACTGTGGACGGGCGGACGTAGTCGAAGGGAGCCGGGATCACTGCGCACCTCCGGTGGCGTCGATCGAACCGAGGCCGCCACCGGCTTCGCCGCGGCCGGGGCCGCCCGCGTCGGTGGTGCCGTGCTGGATGGCGTGCCACACCCGCATCGGGGTCAGCGGCATCTCGATGTCGTTCACGCCGAAGTGCCGCACTGCGTCGATCACCGCGTTGACCACCGCCGGGGTGGACGCGATCGTGCCCGCCTCGCCGACGCCCTTCGCGCCGAGCGGGTTCGTCGTCGACGGCGTTTCCGTGCGGTCGGTGGTGAACGACGGCAGGTCGGCCGCCGACGGCAGCAGGTAGTCGGCGAACGTTCCGGTCGTCAACGTGCCGCTCTCGTCGTGCTCGGTGCCCTCGAACAGCGCCTGCGCGATGCCCTGCGCGAGCCCGCCGTGCACCTGGCCCTCGACGATGAGCGGGTTCACCGCGACGCCGACGTCGTCGACGCAGACGTAGGAGCGCAGCTTGATCCGGCCCGTCTCGGTGTCCACCTCGGCGGCGCACAGGTGCGTGCCGTGCGGGAACGAGAAGTTCTCCGGGTCGAACGTCGCGTCCGAGTCGAGCGACGGCTCGACCCCGTCGGGCAGGTTGTGCGCCGCGAACACCGCGAGCGCGACGTCGCCCAGAGAAGTCGCCGTGTCCGTGCCCTTGACGGTGAACTTGCCGCCGGCGAACTCGAGGTCGTCCTCGGCGCATTCGAGCAGGTGGGCCGCGATCGGCTTGGCCTTGGCGATCACCTTCTCCGCGGCCTTGACGATCGCGATCCCGCCGACGACCAGCGAGCGCGAACCGTAGGTGTCCATGCCCTTGTGCGACGACTGCGTGTCGCCGTGCAGGATCTCGACGTCCTCGAACGCGACGCCCAGCTGGTCGGCGACGATCTGGCTCCACGCCGTCTCGTGGCCCTGGCCGTGCGCGGACGCGCCGGTCGTGACCTCGACCTTGCCGGTGGGCAGCATCCGGATCGACGCGTACTCCCAGCCGCCGGCGCCGTAGTCCAGCGAGCCGAGCACCCGCGACGGCGCGAGCCCGCACATCTCGGTGAACGTCGAGATGCCGATGCCGAGCTGTACCTTGTCCTTCGACGCGCGACGCCGCTCCTGCTCGGCGCGCAGGCCGTCGTAGTCGAAGAGCTGCTTCGCCTTCTCGGTCGCGGCCTCGTAGTTGCCGGAGTCGTAGGTCAGCCCGCACACGGTCGTGAACGGGAACTCCTCGTGCTTGATCCAGTTCTTTTCGCGCAGCTCGAGGGGGTCCATGCCGAGTTCGACGGCGAGCTCGTCCATGATCCGCTCGATGGCGAAGGTCGCCTCCGGGCGGCCGGCGCCGCGGTAGGCGTCGGTCAGCGTCGTCGTCGTGTACACGTTGGTGCACGCGAAGTGGTACGCCGGGATCTTGTAGATCGCGTTGAACATGAACGCGCCGAGGATCGGCACCCCCGGCCCGACCAGGCCGTTGTACGCGCCGAGGTTGGCGAGCAGCTCGACCTTGAGGCCGGTGACCTGGCCGTCGCGGGTCGCGGAGATGGTGATGTCCTGGATCTGGTCGCGGCCGTGGTGCGCGGCGAGCATCGTCTCCGACCGCGTCTCGTTCCACTTGACCGGCTTGCCGAGCTTCTGCGCGACCAGCAGCGACATCATTTCTTCCGGCAGGACGCCGATCTTGCCGCCGAAGCCGCCGCCGACGTCGGGGGCGATCACGCGCAGCTTGTGCTCGGGGATGCCGAGCGTCAGCGCCGACATCACGCGCAGGATGTGCGGGATCTGGGTGGCCGACCACATGGTGATCTGGGTGCCGGTCGGGTCGACGACGCAGGCGCGCGGTTCCATGAACGCCGGGACCAGGCGCTGCTGGCGGAAGCGGCGCTTGAGCACGACCTCCGACGAGCTGATCGCGTCCTCGACGTTGCCGCCGGTGCCGGCCTCGGCCGAATCGAACTTCCAGACGGCGCTCGTGTTGGTGCCGAGGTCCTCGTGGACCAGCGCGGCGCCGTCGGCGATCGCGGCTTCCATGTCGAGGACGACCGGCAGCTCGTCGTACTCGACGTCGATCTCCTCGAGCGCGTCGTGCGCTTCGGCGGAGGACCGCGCGACGACGACCGCGACGCCTTCACCGGCGAAGTTGACCGTGCCGGCGGCGAGCACCGGGCGGCGCGGCGCCTTCATGTCCGGGGTGATCGGCCACGCGCAGGGCATGCCGACCGCGCCGTCGGGGTCGAGGTCCTGCGCGGTGTAGACGGCGATGACGCCGGGCGCGCTCTTCGCCGCCGAGGTGTCGATCGAGACGATCCTGGCGTGCGCGAACGGGCTGCGCAGGACGGCCAGGTGCAGCAGGCCGGGCAGCGTGATGTTGTCGGTCCAGCGGGTGCGGCCGGTGATCAGCCGCTCGTCCTCCTTGCGGCGGCGGGACTTGCCGACCTCCGGTTCGATCGTGGCGGTCATCAGTCACCACCCACGCCGACGTGCTTGTTCTCGGCGATCCGCTCGGCTTCGGGCCCGGCGCCCGGGCTCATGTGCTTGGCCGCGTCGCGGACCGCGCGGACGATGTTCTGGTAGCCGGTGCAGCGGCAGAGGTTGCCTTCGAGCCCCTCGCGGACGGCCTCTTCGTCCGGGTCGGGGTTGTCGGCCAGCAGGTCGATCGACTGCATGATCATGCCCGGCGTGCAGAACCCGCACTGCAGGGCGTGGTTGTCGTGGAACGCCTGCTGCACCGGGTGCAGCTTGCCGTCGCGGGCGAGGCCTTCGACGGTGGTGACCTCGCAGCCGTCGGCCTGCACGGCCAGCACGGAGCAGGACTTCACGCTGTGCCCGTCGAGGTGGACGGTGCAGGCGCCGCAGTTGCTGGTGTCGCAGCCGACGACGGTGCCGACCTTCCCGAGTTTTTCCCGTAGGTGGTGGACGAGGAGGGTGCGGGGTTCGACTTCGTCGGTGTACTTCGTCCCGTCGACGGTGACGGTGATGCGCATCAGGCCTCCAAAAGCCGGTTCGGGAACGGCCCGCCCGAGGAGTGATCGGGCTCACAAACCCCGAGCGTGCTACGCGACCTTCGCGCCGACAAGCCCTGATGTCACACGTTCAACTACTTGTTCCGCACATGCGCACCGAATCCGGGCACAACTCCGTAGGTGCGGAGTTCCGGATGGGTGAACTTTGTCGGCCACCTGGTGGAGTCAGCCGTGAATACGTCCCGACAGCTCGGCCAGACGCTGGCCGCCACCGCCCCAGCGCAACGCGATGATCTCCGCCGCGATGGACACCGCCGTCTCTTCCGGCGTACGTGCGCCGAGGTCGAGACCGATCGGCGACGACAGCCGTTCCAGCTCCGCCTCGGTGATCCCGGCCTCGCGCAGCCGCGCGAACCGGTCGTCGTGGGTCTTGCGGGAGCCCATCGCGCCGACGTACCCGACGTCCAGGCGCAGCGCGACCTCGAGCAGCGGCACGTCGAACTTGGGGTCGTGGGTCAGCACCGCGATCGCCGTCCGCTGGTCGATGCGGCCCGCGTCGGCCTCCGCCTTGAGGTAGCGGTGCGGCCAGTCGACGACGACGTCGTGCGCGTCCGGGAACCGGCTGGCGGTGGCGAACACCGGCCGCGCGTCGCACACCGTGACCTGGTAGCCGAGATAGGCGCCCATGCGCGCCATCGCGGCGGCGAAGTCGATCGCGCCGAAGACCAGCAGCCGGGGCGGCGGCTCGAAGGAGTTGACGAACACCGCCATGCCCTCGCCGCGGCGCTGCCCGTCCGGGCCGTAGTGCAGGGTGCCGGTGCGGCCGCTGGCCAGCAGGCCGCGCGCGTCGTCGGCCACGGCGTCGTCCATCCGCGACGACCCCAGCGAGCCCGCGGTGCGGTCCGGCCAGACGATCATGTGCTCGCCGACCAGGCCCTCCCGTTCGTGCTCGATGATCGTGACGACCGCGACCGGCTCGCCGCCGCGCACCGACGCGACGACGTCGCCGAGCTCCGGCATCGACGCGCGGTCGACGTGCTCGACGTAGATGTCGATGATCCCGCCGCAGGTCAGGCCGACGGCGAAGGCGTCGTCGTCGGTGACGCCGTAGCGCTGCAGCACCGGCTTGCGCTCGGCGACGACCTCCTGCGCGAGTTCGTAGACCGCGCCTTCGACGCAGCCGCCGGACACGCTGCCGGCGACGGTCCCGTCCGGGGCGACGACCATCGCCGCGCCGGGCGCGCGCGGCGCCGAGGAGAAGGTGGCGACCACGGTGCCGAGACCGACGGTCTCGCCGTCGGACCAGCGGCGGAACACGTCGTCGAGTACGTCACGCATCGGAAATCTCCCCGAGCAGTCGTTCCAAGGTGGCCAGGGTGTGCCCGGCCAGGAGCCGGTCGATGTGGGGCAGCGCGGCCACGATGCCCGACTGGACCGGAGCGTACCCCGCGCGGCCGGCGTGCGGATTCACCCAGAATACGGCGTGCGCGAGCCGGCGCAGCTGCGCGAGCTGCTCGCCGAGCAGGCCGGTGTCGCCGCGTTCCCAGCCGTCGGAGAACACCGTGACCACGGCGCGGCGCGCCACCCCGCGCCGGCCCCAGCGGTCGAGGAACGCCTGGAGCGTCTCTCCCAGCCGGGTCCCGCCGGCGAAGTCCGGCACGGCCGAGCCGGCCGCGAGCATCGCGCGCTCCGGATCGCGCTGCCGCAGCTGGCGCGACACCCGGGTCAGCCGCGTGCCGAGCGTGAACACCTCGACGGACGGCGGCGCGGCCCGGGTCAGGACGTGGGCGAACCGCAGCAGGGCATCGGCGTACGGGCTCATCGAACCGGAGACGTCGATGAGCAGCACCACCCGCCGCGGCCGGCTGCCGCGCCGGGCGTGGACGAGCCGGAGGGGTTCGCCGCCGCTGGCGAGCATGGCGCGCAACGTCCGCGACGGGTCGAGCCGGCCGCGCCGCGACGGTGTCCGCCGGGCGGCCGGGCGCCGCGGGAGCGCGGGCTTCAGGGTGGCCAGCAGCTCGCGGAGGTGTTCGCGTTCGGCGGTGGTGAGCTCGGCGAGGTCGCGGTGGCGCAGGACTTCGTGGGCGCTGGCGGCGACTTTCAGCTGGTCCTGGCCTTCGCCGCCCTCGGCGCCCCCGCCCTCGGCCGCGCCCAGCGGGGCGATCCTGGCCTTCTTGGGCGCGGCGGACGTCGCCCGCTTCGGCGTGGTGGTCTCGATCGAAAACCACTGGCTGAAGGCCTCCTCGTAGTACGGGAGGTCGTCGGGGCTGGAGCAGAGCGTCAGCCGCCCGGCCCAGTACAGCCGGGTGGGCTCGGCGACATCGATCTCGGCCACGGCCGTGAGGTACGCCTGCACGCGGTGCGCGTCGCAGGCAACACCGGCTTCGCGCAACGCGGCCGCGAACCCGACGTACCCCGCGACGGGATCGGCGGCAGTGGTCATACATCCATTGTGCGCTTTCTGGCGTCCCGGCGAGGAGTCGAACCTCGGACCTCGGCGTTCGTAGCGCCGCGCTCTGTCCAGCTGAGCTACCGGGACAAGGGCGGTCTGCGCACGCGCCCCTCCCCGGACAGGCGCGCAGACCGCGCTCTTCGCCGCGGCCGACCCAAGGTAGCGGCGGGTGGGCGCGAAGAGCTTTCGGAAAGAAAAGGGAATCAGCGAACGCGGGAGATCGCGCCGCGGAGGTTCCGGTCTTGCCGTCGGGTCACGATCTCCTCCTCTCGGGGTGGCCTGCTGTGGTGGAGAAAGAATGCCTCAGTCCCGCGGGAGCGGCAACGCAATTAAAAACGCCCGCCTCAAAGGTCCTTTGTGGACCTTCGAGACGGGCGTTTGGGTACTTCGGTCAGGCGGCGGCCTTGAAGCCGGGCTGGATGTTGGCGCAGCCTCGCAGCCCCGCCGTCTTGTTGAGCTCCAGGACCGGCGGCAGCGTCTTCTGCGTGTATGCCTTGAGTTCGGCCAGCTTCGCGTCGTCGACCAGGTCGCGCCGGACGTGGTAGCTGACCCAGTTGCGCGAATCGATGGTCAGGTTGCCGATCGGCGGGTTGACGAAGATCGTCGCGTATTCGCTCTCGAACCGCGGGTCCTTGTCGAAGCCCAGCGTGGTGATCCACGAGCCGATGAACGTGATCAGCTCGGGCTTCTCCTGGTTGAAGACGTAGTTGCGGACCCCGGTCACGTCGGACTCGTGCAGGTAGTCGGCGACCTGCTTGTCGCCGAGGCCGGCCAGGTCGAGCACCCGGAGGCGGCTGCCCAGCGACGTCCCGCCGAGGTCGATCAGGCCGACCTGGGCGGAGTCGGGGAGCTTGAGGATGTCCGCGAGGCCGTTGATGGTCCGGGCGTCGCGCTCGGCGACGATGCAGAACGCGGTCTTGACGTTGGCGCGGTAGGACGTGCCCTGGTCGTAGAGCCCGCTCACCGAGCTGATCAGCGCCACCACCAGCAGGCTGGCGAGCGCGATCCGGCCGCGCAGCCGGACCGCGGCCAGCGCCTCGACGACCACGATCGCGGCGCCGAACGCGCCCAGCGTCCAGACCGGGGTGGCGAACCGCAGCTGCCCCATCCAGTCGTACTCGAGCACGATGTAGGCGACCACGGTCAGCCCGAACGGCGCCATCAGGGCGATCAGCCCTGTGCGCAGCCGCGACGGCCGGACCATCAGCACCACCAGGCACGCGACGGCGACCGCGACGACCAGCCAGCCCACGTAGGAGACGATGTCGCCGGGGCGGGCGAGGTCCTCGATCGTCGGCGCCTCCTGCCCCTTCGCGACGGCGGTGTTCGGGACCAGCCGGCCGAACTCGAACCAGCGGAAGACCAGGTACGCGCCATAAGGGACGGCGAAGCCGGCGACGGAGAGAACGACCGCGCGGACGCTGCGGCCGAGCAGCTCCCGCTTCAGGAACAGCAGGACGGCGATGGGGTAGGCACCGGCGTAGATGACGCCGTCGGGACGGGTCAGCGCGGCCAGCACCGAGATCAGCCCGGCGCCGACGGCGACCTGGGTGTCGAGGAGCCGGCCGCTGTGGACCGCGCGCACGATCAGCACCGCGAGTGCGGCGACGGTGAGGGCGTAGAAGGAGTTCTCCAGCCCGGAGAAGCACCAGATGACGAAGGACGGGATCGCGGCGAGCGTGGCGCCGGCGGCGAACGTGATCAGCGCCGGGCGGCGGCTGAGCACCTTCGCGCCGAAGTAGAAGAGCACGAGGACGGCGGCGCAGCAGAGCAGCGCGAGCGCCTTGGGGAAGAGGATCTGGTCGTTGACGCCGAAGAGCGTCCCGTGGTCGAAGAGACCGATGAGCTTGCCGAGGGCGATCAGGACCATCCAGGTCGGGTTGGAGTACCCCTCGACCGGCGCGGCGCCGGGCTGCAGCACCGGCCCGAAGCCGTCGGCGAGGTTGCGCGAGTAGGCGAACGTGATGGCCGAGTCGTCGATCAGCCAGTGACCGTAGAAGGAGGCGTGCACGGCGATCAGCGCGGTCCCGCCCAGCACCGCGGCCACCGCGGCGAGCTTCCCGCGCCACCCGCGCTTGCCGGTGGCGGGCCCGGCCGGCCCCGGTCGATCGGGTGCCGCCTCGGACGGCGGTCTCGTGTCCGTCGTCTCCGCCACGCTCATCCGCTGGTTCTCCCTCGCTTCGACCCGGCCCCCGACCCGGGTGGTCAGGCGAACAAGGCGTCGAGCTTCGCCCTGACCCGGTCGAGGTCTTCGCTGTATTTCAGGACGGCTCCGAGCGTGCGTGCCGCCGTCGCCGCGTCCAGCTCGTCACGCTGAAGGGTCAGGAGAGCCCGCGTCCAATCGAGGGACTCCGCCACTCCCGGTGGTTTCAGCAAATCCATTTCGCGGAGCCGATGCACCGCTTCAGCGATTTGCCGAGCCAGAGCTGCACTTACCCGCGGGATCCTACGGCGCAGGATTTCGACCTCCCGAACCAGGTCCGGGTGTTCGAGCCAGTGGTAGAGGCAACGGCGTTTCAGCGCGTCGTGCACCTCGCGTGTCCGGTTCGAGGTGAGGATCACCAGCGGCGGATGGGCGGCGCGGACCTCGCCGTATTCGGGGATGGTCACGGCGTGTTCGTCGAGCAGCTGCAGCAGGAACGCTTCGAATTCGTCGTCGGCGCGGTCGATCTCGTCGATGAGCAGGACGCACGGGGCGCTGATCAGGGCCTGCAGCAGCGGCCGGGCCAGCAGGAACCGTTCGGTGTAGAGCGAGCGCTCGGCGGCCTCGACGTCGAGCTGCCCGCCGCCGGCCGCCTCGAGCGCGCGCAGGTGCAGCAGCTGGCGGGGGAAGTCCCACTCGTAGAGGGCCTGGGCGGCGTCGATGCCTTCGTGGCACTGGAGGCGGACGAGCGGCCGGTCCAGCGCCGTGGCCAGGGCCAGGGCGAGCGACGTCTTGCCGGTGCCGGGCTCGCCCTCGCAGAAGAGCGGGCGGCCCATCCGCAGGGCGAGGAAGCCGGCGGTCGCCAGCCCGTCATCGGCGAGGTAACCGGTCGCGTCGAGCGCGGCGGCGAGGTCTTCGGGCGAGTCCGTCACGCTGTCGATCGTAGGTGCTCAGCGAGGGTTGGCCAGATCACCGGGGCGATCGACGTCCCGCCCGCTGCCGAGGTCGCCGCACTCGATCAGGGCGAGGTCTTCGCGGGTGGCGAGCCAGTCGCGGGCACCGCGATCACCGCGGGCGCTTTTCGCGACGTCGGCCCACCACCGGCGGCCGAGCAGGACGGGGTGGCCGGGGACGCCGTCGTAGGCCGCGCGCGCGACGGCTTCGGGAGTGGCGTGGGCGGTGAGGCGGGCGATGACGTCGGGCCCGACCCACGGGAGATCGACGAGGTGGATGAGCGCGGCGGCCCGATCGGTGGTTTCGAGGGAGGTGAGGCCGGCGCGGAGGGACGCGCCCATGCCGCCGGCCCAGTCTTCGGCGGAGACGGCTTGGGCGGGATCGGGCAGCAGGGCGAGAACCCGCTCGGCGGCGGCACCGACGACGACCCGGACGGGACGGCACCCGGCGGCGGAGAGGGTGCGGAGGGCACGGAGGACAAGGGGTTCCCCCTCGAGTTCGACGAGGGCTTTCGGCCCGCCGAAGCGACGCCCGGCGCCCGCGGCGAGGAGAAGGCCGGCGACTGGCTGGGGATCGGTCACGAGGGCCCGCCCGCGGCGGCTGTGACGGCTGCGGACGTGGTTCGACGCGGCGGCTCGACGAGGAGCACGGCCTGCTGCTGGGCGGCCACCGGTGCAACCTCACGCCGCTCAGCCACGGGCTCGGTCCGAGGCACCGGCCCGGCCGCTGCGGGCGTGGGTGGTCGCTTGACCGCCGGCGCGGTTCGAGGCACCGGCATGGGCGCCACCGGCTCGGCGGCACGCTCAGCCACGGGCGTGGTCCACGGCTCCGACGGCCAAGTCCGCTTCGATGGCGTGGGCCGTCTCCAGCAGTGGGGGGACCAGGTCCGTGCGGACCGACTCCGCCGTTGTGCGGCTTGCGTGGGTCGACAGGTTCACCGCCGCCACCACTTGGCCTCTTCGGTCTCGGATCGGGGCTGCCACCGAGCGGAGGCCTTCCTCCAGCTCCTGGTCCACCATCGCCCAGCCCTGGGCGGCCACCTTGGCCAGCTCCGTGCGCAGGTGGTCCGGCGCGGTCACCGTGTGGTCGGTCAGGCGGTCCAGGCTCGCCACCAGGAAATACGCCTCCAGGTCCGCCTCGGCGAGCCCCGCCAGCAACACGTGGCCCATCGATGTCGCGTACGCCGGGAAGCGGGTTCCCACGTTGATGCTCACCGTCATGATCCTGGAGACCGCCACCCGCGCCACGTAGACGATGTCGGTGCCCTCCAGCACCGAGACCGAGCTCGACTCGTGGACCCCGGCCGACAGGTGCTCCAGGTGGGGCTGGGCCACCTCCGGCAGCGTCATGCTCGACAGGTACGCGTAGCCCAGCTCCAGCACCCGGGCCGTCAGCGAAAAGTACTTGCCGTCGGTGCGGACGTAGCCCAGGTCGGCCAAGGTCAGGAGGAACCTCCTCGCCGCCGCGCGGGTGAGGCCCGTTGCTCGGGCCACGTCGCTCAAGGTCAGCTCGGACGCGCCCGCGTGGAACGCCTTGATCACCGCCAGCCCGCGCTCCAGCGACTGCACGTGGTGGGCACCACGGTGCGCCGGTTCGCTGTCCAGGCGGACGTCGAACTGCGGCCTCGTCACGTCCATGCCCGGCACCCTATCCGGCGTCCTTCGGCACGGCGCTCGGCTCGCCGAGCTCGGCCAGGGTGCGCTGGGCGATGGCGAACGCCGCGTTCGCCGCCGGTGCGCCCGCGTAGACCGCCGTGTGCAGCAGGACCTCGCCGATCTCCGCCGCCGTCAGGCCGTTGCGGACCGCCGCCCGGACGTGCATCGCCAGCTCGTTGTGGGCGTGCAGCGCCGTCAGCGCCGCCAGGGTCACGCAGCTGCGGGTGCGGCGGTCCAGGCCGTCGCGGGACCACACCGAGCCCCACGCGCCCTCGGTGATGTAGTCCTGGAACGGGCGGCTGAAGTCGGTGGTGCCCGCGACCGCGCGGTCGACGTGCTCGTCGCCGAGCACCTCGCGCCGCACCTTCATGCCCTGCTCGTGGCGGTCCGTCACGCTCGCTCCAAGTGGTCCAGGATCAGCCGGGTGAACTCCCCCGGCCGCTCGTAGCTGCCCAGGTGCGCGGCGTCCGCCACGACCTCCAGCCGCGCGCCGGGGATGCCCTCGGCGATCGGCCGCGCGTGCTCGGCCGGCGCCGTGGCCGGGTCGTCCGCACCCGCGATGACCAGCGTAGGCGCGGTGATCTTCGGGAGCAGCTCCAGCAGGTCCATCCGCTCGATCGCACCGCAGCACGCCGCGTAGCCCTCGGCCGGGACCGCTGCGATCATCGCGCGGAGGAACTCGGCCCGGTCCGGGTGGCGCTCGCGGTAGCCCGCGGTCAGCCAGCGCTGCACGCCCGTCCCGGCCACCGCCGCGGTGCCCTCGGCGCGGACCGTGCGGGCCCGGTCCGCCCACATCGACGGCGGGCCGAGCTTGGCCGACGTGCAGCACAGCACCAGGCCGGCGATCCGATCCGGCGCGTGGATGCCCAGCCACATCCCGGTCATGCCGCCGAGCGACAGGCCCACGTGGTGCACCCGCTCGACGCCGAGCTCGTCGAGCAGCGCCAGGACGTCGGCGCCCAGGTCTTCGAGCTCGTAGGGCCCCGGCGGGACCGGCGACGCGCCGTGCCCGCGCGCGTCGTACCGGACCACCCGGAAGCCGCGCTCCACCAGCGGCGCCACCTGGGGCTCCCACATCCGCAGGTCGCTGCCGAGCGACCCGCCGAGCACGACCACCGGGCCGTCTTCCGGGCCTTCCACGACCCGGTGCAGCTGCACGGCGCTCACGGCGTCACACCCGGAAGAAGACGGTCTCGCCGTCTCCTTGCAGCCGCACGTCGAAGCGGTACCCGTCGCCGGTCTTCGCCGCGATCAGCGTGCCGCGCCGCTCCGCCGGGACCGTCGCCAGCACCGGGTCACCGCTGTTGTCCTGGTCCTCGAAGTAGATCCGCGTGACGACCCGGTTGAGCAGGCCGCGGGCGAACACCGAGACGTCGATGTGCCGGGCCTGCATCGCGCCGCCCTCGCCGGGCACCACGCCCGGGAGCACGGTGAGGATCCCGTACGTGCCGTCGGTTTCCGTCGGGCAGCGGCCGAAGCCGCGGAACTCGCCGTTCGCCGCGCCGCGCGGGTCGTCCGGGTGGCGGAAGCCGCCGTCCGGGTCGGCCTGCCAGGTCTCGATCATGGCGTCCGGGACCGGGTCGCCGTTGCCGTCGCGGACGGTCCCGCGGATCCAGAACGCACCGGGCGTGCCTTCGGGCACGACGTGCGGTCCGTCGGGCCAGGGCAGCCCGATGGAGAGGTACGGGCCCACGGTCTGCGAAGGGGTGGGCAGCAGCTGGCTCATTCGTCCTCGTCCTCTTCCTCTTCGAACACCGACGCGTCGCGCCCGCGCAGCACGATGTCGAACTGGAACCCGAGTGCCCACTCGGCCTGCGTGATGTCGTGGTCGTAGCGCGAGACCATCCGCTGCCGCGCCTTCTCGTCCGGGATCGAGTTGAAGATCGGGTCCTGGGAGAACAGCGGGTCGTCCGGGAAGTACATCTGGGTGACCAGCCGCTGGGTGAAGGCCGAGCCGAACACCGAGAAGTGGATGTGCGCCGGGCGCCAGGCGTTGTCGTGGTTCTTCCACGGGTAGGCGCCGGGCTTGATGGTGGTGAAGGTGTAGCGGCCGTCGCTGTCGGTCAGGGTGCGGCCGACGCCGTCGAAGTTCGGGTCGAGCGGGGACGGCCAGCGGTCGCCGGTGTGCCGGTAGCGGCCGCCCGCGTTCGCCTGCCAGATCTCGACGAGGGAGTCGCGCACCGGACGGCCGTCGCCGTCGAGGAGCCGCCCGGTGACGATGATGCGCTGGCCCTGCGGCTCGCCCGCGTGCTGCCGGGTGAGGTCGTTGTCGTGCTCGCCGAGGCGGCCGGGCCCGAGCAGCGGGCCGGTGACCTCGGTCAGCATCTGCGGCAGCAGGACGAGCTCCTGCTTCGGGTGCCGCAGCGCCGTGGAGCGGTAGCCGCTGGAGTCGAGGGGCGGGTGGGTGCCTTCGGGGTCTTCCCCGTAGCGCGGCAGCCGGAATTCGGTCGGAGTGGCCACGTTTCTCTCCCTTATCGGCCTTCGAGGACGACAGCCAGCCCCTGGCCGACGCCGATGCAGATGGCAGCGAGGCCCCAGCCCCCGCCGCGGCGGTGCAGGTCGTGCGCCAGGGTGCCGAGGATCCGGCCGCCGGAGGCGCCGAGCGGGTGCCCGATGGCGATGGCGCCGCCGTGGGTGTTCACGATCTCCGGGTCGAGGTCCTTCCAGTCGCGCAGGCAGGCCAGCGACTGCGCGGCGAAGGCCTCGTTGAGCTCGACCGCGGCCAGGTCGTCCCAGCCGATGCCGGCGCGTTCGAGGGCGATCTCGGCCGCGCGCACCGGGCCGATGCCGAAGACGTCCGGGTCGACGCCCGCCGCGCCGCGGCCGGCGATCCGGGCGAGCGGCGCCTTGTTCAAGCGGCTCGCGGCGGCTTCGTCGCCGAGGAGGAGCGCCGAAGCGCCGTCGTTGAGCGGGGAGGCGTTGCCCGCCGTGACAGTGCCGTTTTCCTTGCGGAACACCGGCTTCAGTTTGGCGAGCTTCTCAGGGCTGGAGTCCGGGCGGATGCCCTCGTCGCGGGTCAGGTCGACGCCCTCGACCGGGACGACCAGGTCGTCGTAGAAGCCCTCGTCCCACGCCTTGGCGGCGTTGACGTGGCTGCGGGCGGCGAAGGCGTCCTGCTCGTCGCGGCCGATGCCGTAGCGCTCGGCGAGCTGCTCGGTGGACTCGCCGAGGGAGATCGTCCACTGCGACGGCATCGCCGGGTTGACCATGCGCCAGCCGAGCGCGGTGTTGTAGAGGGTCTGGTTGCCCGCCGGGAAGGCCTTGTCCGGCTTCGGCATGACCAGCGGCGAGCGGGTCATGGACTCGACGCCGCCCGCGACGACGAGCGAGGCGTCGCCGGTCTGGATCGCGCGGCTGGCCTGGATGGCCGCGTCGAGCCCGGAGCCGCAGAGCCGGTTGACCGTGCTGCCGGGGACGGTCGTCGGCCAGCCGGCGAGGAGGGCGGCCATGCGGGCGACGTTCCGGTTGTCCTCGCCCGCGCCGTTCGCGTCGCCGAGGGTGACTTCGTCCACTGTGGATGGATCGAGGTCGTTGCGGTCCCGGAGCGCCTTGAGCACGCCCGCGGCCAGGTCGTCGGGGCGGACGCCGGCCAGCGCACCGCCGTAGCGGCCGAACGGGGTGCGGATCGCGTCGAGGATGTAGACGTCGGTCATGCGCTTGCCTTCTCCAGGTCTCGCAGGAGGGTCAGTTCCTGCTCCGTGGGGGCCGGGGTGGTCTCGAGATCGTCGGACACCTTCAGTTTCCACCCCGTGGCCGCGAGGGCGCTGTCGAGGTCCACGCCGGGGTGGAGCTGCGTCAACGTCAGCTCCGCCGTCTCCGGGTCGGGACGCAGCAAGCCCAGATCCGTGACGACGAGGGTCGGGCCCTGGCCGGGGAGGCCGAGCTTTTCGCGGTCGCCCTTGCCGGTGCCGTGACCGAACGACGTCACGAAATCCACCTTCTCCACGAACGCGCGCGGGTTCTGGCGCAGGACGATGAACACCTCGCCGCACGAGGCCGCGATCTCCGGGGCGCCGCCCGCTCCCGGGAGGCGGACCTTCGGGTCGTGGTAGTCCGAGCCGATCACCGTCGTGTTGATGTTGCCGAACTTGTCCAGCTGGGCCGCGCCGAGGAAGCCCACGTCGATGCGGCCGGGCTGGAGCCAGTAGTTGAACACCTCGGGCACGCTGATCACCGCGTCCGCCGTGTCGGCCAGCTCGCCGTCGCCGATGGACAGGGGCAGGCGGGACGGCTTGGCGCCCAGGCAGCCCGACTCGTAGATCAGCGTCAGGTTCGGCGCGTGCGCGCGGCGGGCGAGGTTCGCCGCCTTGCTCGGCAGGCCGATGCCGACGAAGCAGGACATGCCGTCACCCAGCGCGCGGGCCGCCGCGACGCTCATCATCTCGTCGGCGGAGTACTCGGCGCTCATGCCGTCACCCCGGTCAGCTCGTTCAGCCACTTCGTGAACTCCTCGCGGTCGCGCCCGACCTCGTCCCACGCCTGGTATGCCGCGTTGTCCCGCTCGTAGTACCCCGCCGCGTACGACGGCTTCGCCCCGCCGGGGACCTCGGCCACCGCCGTGACCACCCACGCCGGGAGCACCACCGCGCCCGGGCGGGGTTCCAGCTCGTCGACGATCTCCTCGACCGTCACCAGCGACCGCTTCGCCGCCAGCACCGCTTCCTTCTGGACACCGGTGATGCCCCACATCTGCACGTTGCCGGCGCGGTCCGCGCGCTGGGCGTGGACGATCGAGACATCCGGGTTCAACGCCGGCACCGCCGTCAGCCTCTCGCCGGTGAACGGGCAGGTGATCGGCTTGATCGTGTCGGTCTGGGCCGGCAGGTCGGTGCCCGTGTACCCGCGCAGCACCGCGAACGGCAGGCCGGACGCGCCGGCGACGTACCGGTTCGCCATGCCCGCGTGGCTGTGTTCCTCGATCTCCAGTGGCACCGGCCAGTCGTGCTGGACGGCGTCGCGGAAGCGGTGCAGTGAGCCGACACCCGGGTTGCCGCCCCACGAAAAGATCAGCTTGCGCGCGCAGCCGGCGCCGATCAGCTGGTCGTAGACGATGTCCGGGGTCATCCGCACCAGCGTGAGGTCACGCCGGCGCTGCCGGATGATCTCCTGCCCGGCCGCGACCGGGATGAGGTGCGTGAACCCTTCGAGCGCGACGGTGTCGCCGTCGTGCACCAGCCGGGCCACGGCCTCCTCCAGCGACAGCAGCTCCGCCATCACACCCTCCGCATTGTTCGCATCACGCACACTCGTTCTGCCAGCGAACATAGCACGGCGGGCGAGGCCCCGACCAGACGTCTTCCACCCAATGGATGACGCACGCACGTCGAAGGGGACTTTTCCCGCCGGGCCAGGCGGGAAAAGTCCCCTTCGGGACGAACGGTCAGCCGATCCGGACCAGCCGCGATCCGTGCGGCGGCACGGCGGACGCCGTCCACGAACCCCGGAACCGCCCGAGGTCCCTGCGCGCGACGAGGTCACGCACCGGCCGCGCCCCGGGAATCCCCAGGTCCACGGGGATGTCCGCGGGCGCAGAACCCAGGTTGTAGACGGCCGCGTACCACCGTCCGTCCGGCGCCCGCTTCTTCCACACCTGGAGGTTCCCGCCGGTCACCCGCTCCGGGGAGGAACCAGCGTGGTCGACCGCGATGACCTCGGGATTCGTCAGGATCGACACCGCGGAAGCGTCGAGGAACCAGATGTCTCCCCCGACGTACAGCGGCGAAGAAGCCATGGACCAGAACGTCATCACGCTCTGCCGCTCGACGTCGGAGAGCCCGTCCTGGATGCCGGACCCCGTGTTGTTGCTGATCGGCATCGAGTCCAGGTCCGGCCGGTACTGCGGCCCGAACACGCCCAGCCAGCCCGGCAGGTCCGCCCACCGCGCCTTCACCGAGCTGTCCCAGGTGGACACCGTTTCGCAGTAGCACTCGACGTCCGTGTCGACGCGCACGCCGTTCGCGTAGGGCGCCAGCGCGGAGCCGATGGACCGCGGCACCGGCCACGCGCTCGCCGTCAGCCACATCGGCCGCCGGGAGTGGTCGATGGCCGCCGACCAGGCCCGGATGTCGGCGACGTTGTCCGCGGTCGTCCCGTCGACCTTGACGAAGTCGACGCCCCAGGAAGCGAAGCGGGCGACGATCGAGTCGTAGTACTTCTGCGCGCACGGGTTCGTGAAGTCGACCTTCCAGTTGCCGCCCCAGCCGTTCGACGGGGTCAGCGGCCGGTACGCGATGTCCTGCGCGTGGCACGACGTCCCGAGGATCGGCGCGTTCTTGTCGTAGACCTCCTTCTCTAGCCCGGTCACGGCGTACAGGCCGAGCTTCAGCCCGAGCGAGTGCACATTCGAAGCCAACGCCGGGATCCCGGACGGGAACCGCGTCGGATCGGGGTCGGGGATGCCGTTGACGTCGGTGTGGAAGACCCAGGACTGGGACGCGTTCCACCCCGAGTCGATGTTGATGTAGGTGTAGCCGGCCGATGCGAGCTTCGAAGCCATCGCCGAAGCCGCGTCGCGGATGTGTGACTCGTTCAGCCACGACGTGCCGTAACCCGCGCGGGTCGAGGATTCGAGGCTCCAGCTGCTCCAGCCCATGAACGGCTTCACGAACGGCGTCCGCGCGTCGGCCGGAGCAACGACCAGGGCGAAAAAACCCAGTACGGCGAGGAAAACGGAAAGGAGGCGCTTCATCGGACACTCCTCGATAGGGGGACCTACTCCTTGAGCCCGGTCGCCGCGATCCCGCGGACGATGAACCGCTGGGCGACCAGGAACATCGCGACCAGCGGCGCGATGGTGACCAGAGCACCGGCGAACAACGCCGGCAGGTTGACCGACTGCGCGGTCAGGAACGTCGAGAGGGCGATCTGCGCGGTCCACGACGACGGGTCCTGCCCGATCACCAGTGGCCACAGGAACGCGTTCCAGCTTTCGATGAACATCAGCGCGCCGAGCGAGGCGATCATGCTGCCGGAGTTCGGCAGGACGAGCCGCCGGTAGACGCCGAGGTAACCCAGCCCGTCGAGCCGGCCCGCTTCCTCGATCTCGGCGGGGAACCGCAGGTAGAAGTTGCGGAACAGGAGCACCGTGAACGCGCTGAACAGGTTCGGCGCGATGATGCCCCACTCGGTGTTGACCCCGCCCATCGAGCCGACCACGACGAACGTCGGCACGAACGTCACCGACTGCGGGATCATCAGCGTGACCAGCACGTACGTGAAAACAAAACGCCGCCCCGGCACGTTGATCCTGGCCAGCGCGTACCCTGCCATCGAGCCGAACAGCGTCCCGAGGGGCGCGGTGACGATCGCCACCAGGAACGAGTTCCACAACGAGTGCGCCATGGGCACCGAGGCGTCGGCGAACAGGTCGCCGAAGTTGACCCACGACAGCGGGTCCGGCAGCCACGACCAGTCCGGCGAGCTGACCTGCTGCCGCGTCATCAGCGCATTGCGCAGCATGATGTAGAACGGCAGCAGGAAAACGACGGCCAGCACCGACGCGAGAACGTACCTCGGCGCCTTGCGGGAAACCGGCAGAACGGCCATCAGTCCTTCTTCCCGAAGCCGGCGAACCGGCCCTGCAGCAGCGTGATCAGCACGATGATCACCGTCAGCAGGAACGCCCCCGCCGAGCCGACGCCGTAGTTCTGGTCGCCGAGCGCGGAGTCGTACAGGTAGACCAGGGGCGGCTTCACCGGCGCGGTCGCCGTGCCGGACAGGCCGGTGCCGAACAGGTTGTAGAACTCGTCGAACGCCTGGAACGCGGCAATGAGGATGAGCAGCAGCACGGCCACGGAGGTGTTTCGCAGCTGCGGCAGCGTGAGGTAGCGGAACGCCTGCCACTTCGTCGTGCCGTCCAGCTCGCCGGCTTCGTACAGCGACGGCGGGATCGCCTGCAGCCCGGCCAGGAACAGGATCATGTACAGCCCGACCTGCAGCCACAGCCGCAGCGTCACGACGGCGACCCAGTACACCGGCGGGCTGGTCGTCGACAGCCACGGCACCGGGTCGGCGCCGAACAGGCCGCCGACGACGTTCGCGACGCCGGACGGCAGCCCGTTGAACAGCGCCATCTTCCACACCAGGGCCGCGACGACGTACGACACCGCGGCCGGGATGAGGAACACCGTCCGGAAGAACGCCCGGCCGCGCTTGATGCTGTTGATCAGCACCGCGAGGCCGAGCGAAGCGACGAAGGTGATCGGCACGATGAAGACTGTGAAGACCGCGATCGTCGTCAACGACGTCAGGAAGGCGTCGTCGCCGAGCAGGAACGCGTAGTTGCCGAAGCCGATCCAGTTCCCGAGGGTGATCGTGCCGCGGGCGTCGTTGAAGCTGAGCAGGAAGCTCCACGCGATGGCGACGTACTTGAACAGCCCGAGCCCGATCACCACCGGCCCGGTGAGTACCGCGAACGCGCCGATCGCCCGCCAGTCGCGACGCTTCATGCCAGCTGCTTGTCGACTTCGGCCTGCGCCTTCTTCGCCGCGTCGCCGAGTTCGGCGGCCGGGTCGGCCTGCCCGTTCGCGATCTTCGTCGCGGCCTGCAGGAACAGCGTCGCCGATGCCTTGTTCCACAGCCCCGAGTACGACTTGCCGTACTGCTGCGAGATCGTCACGGCGTCCTTCGCGGGCCCGCTGGAGAACTCGGTCGTGCGCGCCGCGACCTCCTTGCGGGCCGGGATGTGGAAGCCGTACTTGACGCACCAGTCCTGCTGCAGGTCGGCGTTCTTGATCCACAGCCAGTCGATGTACTTCTTGACGGCGTCCAGGTTCGGCGACTTCGCGTTGGCCAGCTGGTACCAGCCGCCGACCCGGGCGACCTGCTTGCCGGCGTCCCCGAACTTCGGCCACGCGACGACGCCGAAGTCGTCACCCAGGGCCTTCTTGATGTCCGGCAGCGACCACAGGCCGCCCCACTGCATGGCCGTGGCGCCGTTGGCGAACGCGCCGGGGTCGGACCAGTCCGTCGGGTAGCCCTGGAGCAGGCCGCCGGTGTCGTGCAGCTGCTTGAGCCCGCCGATCGCGGCGATCGCCTCGGGTGCGGCGAAGGCGACCTTCTTGCCGCTGCTGTCGAAGAAGTCGCCGCCGGAGGACCAGAGCAGGAGCGTGGCCGCCTCGCCGACGCCGTCGGTGCCGACGTACAGGCCCTTCTGCTTGCCGTTGGTCAGCTTCCGCGTCGCTTCCAGCAGCTCGGCGAACGTCTGCGGCGGCTGGACACCCGCGGCCTGCAGCGCGCTCTTGCGGTAGTACAGCATCATGACGTCGTCGATCATCTTGACGCCGTAGACCCGGCCGTCGACGGTCACGGTGTCCAGCGCGGCCGGGCTGAAGTCGGCTTTCACCGGGCCGACAACGTCGTCAAGCGGCGCGAGCAGGCCGTTCTTGACGTTCTGGTACCGGAAGTCGCCGAGCTCGAACAGGTCCGGCGCCTGCGCGGTGAGCATCGCCGAGTTGAGCTTGGTCTCGTAGTCGCCGGCGATCCAGCTGACGTTGACCGCGATGTCCGGGTTGGCCTTGGTGAACTCCTGCGCGTACCGCTGGACCGCCTGCTGCGTCCCGGATTCGCCGTACGCGTGGTACCACTGCTGCAGCGTGACCTTCGCCCCCGAAGCGGCGTTCTTCTTCAACGGGTCGCTCGTGCAGCCCGCGAGCGCGGCGCCACCGGCGAAGAGGACGGAACCGACCAGGAAGCTTCGGCGATTCATGGGGCTCACGGGGTCTCCTTAGACGCTGTCGGACACGAAAAGGCTCTGGACGGCGACGGCGGCGGCGCCCCGGGCCCACTCCTCGAACGGCAGCGGCCGGATGACCAGGCGGCACCGGGCCGCGCTGCCGAACGCCTGGACCGCGAAGGTCCGGCGGATCTGTTCCTCGAACAGGTCGTAGGTGGCGACGCCCTCGCCGGACACCACCACCCGTTCCGGGCCGAACAGGTTGACCAGCGCGGCCAGCCCCAGCCCGATCGCGTGCCCCGCCCCGGCGAAGACCTCCCGGAGCGGTTCGTCGCCGCCGCGGGCCCGCGTCACGGCGTCGTCCATCGACAGGCCGGGCTCACCGGTGACCTGCCGGGCGCGCGTCAGGATCGCTTCGGTGGACGCGATTGCCTCGACGCAGCCCCGGCCGCCGCAGTGGCAGGACGGGCCGCCGTCGGCGACCGGGACGTGCCCGATCTCGCCGGCGACGCCGTGCGCGCCGCGGACCAGGTCACCGTTCACCACGAGGGCGCTACCGATGCCCGTCCCCACCGTGACCAGCGCGAACGACGACGCCCCGACGCCTTCGCCAAACCACTGCTCGGCGACGGCGAGGGCCTTGACGTCGTTTTCCAGGGTGACGGTCAGCCCGGTGGCGTCTTCGAGGAGTGCGGCCAGGGGGACGTCCCGCCAGCCGAGGAACGGGGAGTACCGGACGACGCCGGACGCGCGGTCGACGTCACCGGACACCGCCACCCCCAGGCAGTAGGCGCGCTCGCGAAGATCTCCGGTCAGCAGCTCGCCGACGAGGTCGGCCAGTGCCTGCACGACGTGCCCGGCGTCGTGGCCGGTCAGGGCGTGGTGGGCGCTGGCCCGGACGTCGGCGCGCAGGTCGGTGACCACGCCGATCAGGTCGTCACCGGTGATCTTCACGCCGACGAAGTACTCGCGGTCCGGACGGATGGCCAGGGGGTTCGCCGGGCGGCCGGCACCGGGGCCGGTCCGGCCTTCGGACGCGAGTTCTTCGAGGTAGCCGGCCTCGATGAAGGGCCGGGCGGCCTTGGTGACCGCGGCGGAGGAGAGCCCGGTGCGGCGGGCGACGTCGACGCGGGAAACCGGCCCTTCGGTCAGGACCGTGGTGAACACGGTCGCGGCCGCGGGACTGGTGATCGGCGCCCTTGCCGGTGCACTGCGAGGCATGGCCGGAAGAGTAGGGAGATTTAATTAACTTCGTCAAGAATTTATTTCTGCGCCGGTCAGCTCTAGGCTGTCGGGCATGTCGCTCGTCGAACATGACCCCGCGCACCGGCTGTGGCTGCTGCACACCCCCGACAGCTCATACGCCTTCCGGCTGGACGCCGACGACCGCCCGCGGCACGTCCACTGGGGCCCGCCGCTGACGCTGGACCAGGCCACGCAGGTCGCCGCGCGCCGCAACCCGGCCGACAGCAGCTTCGACGAGCCCGGCGACGAGCGGCAGGAACTGCCCGTCGAGGGCGGCGCGTTCTTCGGCGTCTCCGCGATGGCCGTCCGGTACGCGGACGGGACGTCGGCGCTCGAGTGGCGCTACGACGGCTTCGCGCTCGAAGACGGCACGCTCGTCGTGCGGCTCGCCGACCGGCACTACCCCCTCGAGCTGTCCCTGCACTACCGCGTCCGCGGGGACGTCGTCGAGCGCTGGACGTCCCTGCGGCACACCGGCTCCGAAGTGCCGATCACGTTGCTGCGCACCGATTCCGCGTCGTGGACGCTCCCCCGGCGCGAGGGCGCGCGGCTGAGCCGGACGTCCGGGGCGTGGAGCGCCGAGTACGGCGTGCTGCGCGAACCGCTGCCGGTCGGCGAAACCACGCTCACCAGCCGCCGCGGCGCCTCCAGCCACCAGGTCAACCCGTGGGTGATGCTCGACGCGGGCGACGCGACGGAGACCGCCGGCGAGGTCTGGAGCAGCGCGCTGGCGTGGAGCGGGAGCTGGCGGATCACCGTGGAGCGCACGCACACCGGCCGCGTCACCTGGACCGGGGGCTTCGGGCACGAGCACGTCAGCTGGCGGCTGCAGCCAGGCGAGACGTGGGAGACGCCGGTCTTCGCCGGGCTCTACGCGGCGGACGGCTTCGGCGGGACCAGCCGGCGGTGGCACGCGTACGTCCGCGAGTTCGTCCAGCCGCACGCCAGCGAGCTGCGGCCGATCGTCTATAACTCCTGGGAAGCGACCGGCTGGGACGTCGACGAGCAGACCGAGACCGAGCTGGCGGCCGCGGCGGCCCGGGTGGGCGCCGAGCTGTTCGTGATGGACGACGGCTGGTTCGGCGCCCGCAGCGGCGACAGCGCCGGCCTCGGCGACTGGATCGCCAACGAGCAGCGCTTCCCGGCCGGGTTGCAGCCGCTGGTCGACGCGGTGCACGCGCACGGGATGCAGTTCGGTTTGTGGGTCGAACCGGAGATGGTCAACCCGGACAGCGACCTCTACCGCGCGCACCCGGACTGGGTGCTGCACATGGCCAACCGGTCGCGGACGACGTTGCGCAACCAGCTCGTGCTGAACTTCGCGCGGCCGGACGTCGCCGACTGGGCCCACAAGTGGCTCGACGGCCTGGTCGGCGCGCACGGCATCGACTACCTCAAGTGGGACATGAACCGCGCGTTCACCGAAGCGGGCTGGCCCGGAGCCGGCCCGGACGCGCAGCGGCTGTGGGTCGGGCACATCCGGGCGGTGTACGCGATCCTCGACCGGCTGCGCGCCGACCACCCGAACCTGCGGATCCAGGGCTGCGCGGGCGGCGGCGGGCGCACCGACCTGGGGATCCTCGCGCGCACCGACGAGATCTGGGCGTCGGACAACACCGACGCGGCCGACCGGATCACCATCCAGCACGGCTACGGCCAGATCTACCCGGCGGGCACGATGTCGGCCTGGGTGACCGACAGCCCGAACCCGGCGACCCGGCGGGAGGCGCCGCTGAGCTTCCGGTTCCACGTGGCGATGGCGGGCGTGCTCGGCCTGGGCGGCGACCTGCCGCGCTGGACGCCGGACGAACTCGCCGAAGCGGCGTCGCTCGTGGCGCTGTACAAGGAGATCCGGCCCGTCGTGCAGCACGGCTCGCTGTACCGGCTGGCGGATCCGGCGGTCTCGGCGCTGACGGCGGTGCAGTACGTGCTCGGCGATTCCGCTGTCGTCTTCTTCTGGCGGCGGCCCACGGAGTTCGCGCGGCCATTCACCCCGCCGCGGCTCGCGGGGCTGGATCCGGCCGGGCTGTACCGCGACCAGGACGGCGTCGTGCACCACGGCGCGGTGTTGCTGAGTCACGGGCTGGACATCGATCTTCCGGGCAGCGGGTACGCGAGCGCGGTGGTGCGGTTGACGCGCGTGGGCTGAATTGTCGGTGGCTTGCCTTAGGCTGTCGCAGTGGCCAAGATCGCGGTGACCCGATGGATTCCCGACGACGCGGTGAAGCTCCTCGCCGAGGCAGGCGAGGTGGAGGTCTCCCCCGCCGATCGTCCGCTGACGCCTGCGGAACTGCACGACTTCGTGCGCGGGGCGTCGGCGGTCGTCGGGATGCTGCACGACCGGCTCGACGGCGCACTGGCCGATGCCGCCGGGCCCCGGCTGAAGGTGGTCGCGAACGTCGCCGTCGGGTACGACAACGTCGACGTCCCCGCGCTTGCGGAGCGCGGGATCGTCGTCACCAACACGCCCGGTGTGCTCACCGACGCCACGGCCGACCTCGCCTTCGGGCTGCTGCTCGCCGTCACCCGGCGGCTCGGCGAGGGCGAACGGCTGCTGCGTTCGCGCACGCCGTGGTCGTTCCACCTCGGCTTCCTGCTCGGCTCCGGGCTGCAGGGCAAGACGATCGGCATCGTCGGGTTCGGGCAGATCGGGCGGGCGATGGCTCGCCGGGCGTCGGCGTTCGGGATGGCGGTCGTCTACTCCGGACGGTCCGAAAAGGACACCGACGCCGAGTACGTGTCCTTCGAGGAGCTGCTGGCACGCTCGGACGTCGTCTCGCTGCACTGCCCGCTGACGCCCGAGACGAGGCACCTGATCGACGCCGGCGCGTTGCGGGCCATGAAACCCGGGGCATACCTGGTGAACACGACCCGCGGCCCGGTCGTCGACGAGGCCGCGCTGGCCGACGCGCTGGAAGCCGGGGAGATCGCCGGTGCCGCGCTCGACGTGTTCGAGAAGGAACCCGAGGTCGAACCGCGGCTGCTCGGCCGGGACGACGTCGTGCTCAGCCCGCACCTGGGATCGGCGACGGTCGAGACCCGCACCGCGATGGCCGTGCTGGCCGCGCGCAACGTCGCGGCGGTGCTCGCCGGACGTCCCCCGCTGACGGAGGTGAAGCCGTGACCAGGGTCGTCATCGCGCCCGACAAGTTCAAGGGCAGCCTGACCGCGGTGGAGGCCGCGGAGGCGATCGCGCTCGGCGTGCGCGATGCCTTGCCGGACGCGGACATCGTCACCTGCCCGGTCGCCGACGGCGGCGAGGGCACCCTCGACGTGCTGGAAGCGGCGGGCGCGCGGATCGTGCGGCTGACGGTTCGCGGGCCGTTGGAAGAGCCGGTCAAGGCGCGGTACGCGGTGCTGGACGGCACAGCGTACGTCGAATCCGCGCGCGCGTGCGGCATCGAATTCGTCGAACCATCCCCGGCGACGGCGCTGGCCGCCCACACCTGGGGCGTCGGCGAACTCTTGGCGGACGCGCTGATCCACGGCGCAAAGCGGCTGGTGCTCACGGTCGGCGGCACGGCCAGCACCGACGGCGGGGCTGGGATGCTCGGGGCACTGGGCGCCGGCGTGCTCGACGCGTTCGGCGCGCCGGTCGGCCTGGGCGGCGGGACGCTGACGCGGGTGGCGTCGACGGAGCTGACGCCGGTGCGCGAGCGGCTGGACGGCGTGCGCGTGGCGGTCGCGACCGACGTGACGAACCCGTTGCTGGGCCCGGAAGGCGCGGCCGCGGTGTTCGGGCCACAGAAGGGGGCGGGGCCATCGGAGGTGGCGTTGCTCGACGAAGGCCTGGGGCGGTGGGCGCACGCGCTGCAGGTCGGCGGCGCGCCGGACGTCTCGCGGGTACCGGGATCGGGCGCCGGCGGCGGGGTCGCGGCGGCCGCGATCGCGCTCGGGGCGAGTGTCGAGTCCGGGTTTGACCTCATCGCGGGGCTGACCGGGGTGGACGAGGCGCTGTCCGGCGCGGACCTCGTGATCACTGGCGAAGGGTCGCTGGACGAGCAGAGTCTCAACGGGAAAGCGCCGGCGGGCATCGCCGACCGGGCGCGGCCGCGCGGGGTGCCGCTGCTGGCACTGGCCGGGCGGATCCAGCTCGGTGCGGCGGAGCTGGCGCGGCTGGGGGTGGTGGGGAGCAGCGCGTTGATCGACCACGCGCCTTCGCTGGATTACGCACGCAGCCATGCGGCGGAGTTGCTGCGAGAGCGGGCGGCGGAGCTGGTTCGTACCTGGCGAGCCCGCTAGGAACAGCGAACGGACCTTCCGCATCCCGAGGAGCGAAAGGCCCGTCCGCCGCGGTCAGCTCGTGTGCTGGGGCAGCACGGCGAAAGCCACGCCCCCGGCTTCGTCCTCCTGGACGTCCAACACCTTGTCGTCCAGCAGCGCGGCCGCCTGGGGCTCGAGGAACACCTTCGGCCCTTCGGCCTCGCCCAGCACGCTGTCGCCCTCTGCGGGCTCCGGTGCCACCGACAGGGCCAGCTGGGCGCTCTCGCCGTCGGCGTTCTGGACCGCCAAGCGGAGTCCGGCTTCACCCTCGCCCGGGCTGGTCAGGGCGGTGATCGCCTCGGCGGCGGCTTCGGTCACGGTCAGCATTTTCGGCCTTCCCTTCGTCGCGGTCCGATGTTTTCCCCACGCTAGGGGCGTCCGAACGGACGTGCAGTCTGAGCGGATCAGCCCTCGCGGGCCGCGCGGATGGCGTCCGCCACCGACTCGCCCGCGTAGTCCGTCGTCTCGCGGCGGCCCTGGTTCGAGTGCCGGCGCGGCACCGTGTCCTCCGGGACCACCGGCTCGACGTCCGGCGGTGCGTCTTCGATCGTCTCGTCGAGCTCCGCCGCCGGCGTGGCCGCGAGCGGACGCTCCGGGACCGGCTCCGGCTCGGCGTCCGGGACCTCTTCGGCCAGACGCTGGTCCATCGGTTCGCCTTCGCGGATCTCCCGGGGCGTGGTGCCGTACCGGTCGGCGGCGCTCCAGTGCTCGGGCGGCTCCATGCCCTCCTCGAGCGAGTCCACGCGCAGCTCGTCCTCGTCCAGCGCCTCGCTGGGGCTCAAGCTCTGCGGTTCGGCCGAGTCACGGTCACTCACTGGCCCTCCTGGCGCGTCGGAAACATCTCGTCGCCGGTGACCTACCCCGGACGGCGGGGCGGCGAAACCCCGCGGTGTCGCAGGGATCACATGGTTTAACACATTCACAAGTTTGTGAATGTCAGCTAGGTTGGGATCATGGCCACCATCAGGTGCGGACCGGAGCACCGGCTGCTCGCCACGGACCCGGACCGGCACCACGAGCTCGGCACGCACGCGGCGTGGTACGTCGTGGCCGGCGTAGTGACAACCGGTCTCCAGGCCGTTCTGTTCCTCCTGCTGCGCGACGAGCTCGGCTCCCAGGTGGCGAACCTGGTCGCGATCGCGCTCACCACCGTCGGGAACACCGAGTTCCACCGCCGCGTCACCTTCGCCGGACGGCCCAGCAACGCCGGCAAGCGGCACCTGCAGGACCTGCTCACCTTCGCCTTCTACGCCCTGTACGGCTCGGCCGTGCTGGCCCTGCTCGACGCCTTCGTCGACCGGCCGACGTCGTGGGAGGAGACCGGCACGCTGCTGCTCGCCAGCCTCGTCGGCGGGATCGTGCGGTTCGCCGTGCTGCGCTGGTGGGTCTTCGCGCACCGCACCGAACCGGCCACCGCCGCCCACACCGGCTAGCGTCTGCGGACGTGGCCTCGGAGAACAGCAAGCCGGACGACATCGGGCCCCACGCGGGCGGCACCGAACCGGACTACCGCTTCACGCTGGCCAACGAACGCACCTTTCTCGCCTGGCTCCGCACCGCCCTCGGGTTGCTCGCGGGCGGCGTGGCCGTGCACCAGCTGGTGCCGACGCCGGTCGCGGCCGGCACGGTGCTCGCCGGCCTGTGCGTCGCGCTGGCCGCCCTCCTCGCCGCGACCGCCTACCCGCGCTGGCGGCGGGTGCAGATCGCGATGCGGGCCGGCGAGCCCCTGCCCCGGAGCCGGATGATCCTGGTCCTGACGGGCGGCTTGCTGATGTTGACCGTCGCCGCGGCCGTGCTGCTGGTGGTCTCGTGAGTGACGGACGGCAGCGGACGGTGACGGCCGGAAAAAGCGGTCCGGCGGCCCAGCCGGCCGGGTCGCCCACCCGGAGCGGGGGACCAACCTGGACGCGAATACCGCCGGTTCGCGATTATCGCGACGTCAAAAGTACCGACACGCCGTCCGAGATCCGGCCGTGACCACCCCCGCGGGCACCCAAGCCGAGCGAACCGAGCTCGCCTGGCGGCGGACCGCACTGGCGTCCGCCGCCTGCACGGTACTGCTCCTGCACTCCGCCGCCCAGCGCCATTGGGGTGGCGCGCTGGTCCCCGTTCTGCTCGCCGCCGGGACATCTGCGCTGCTAGCAGGCATCGGGATCCGCCGCGAACGGGCCTTGCGCGCCGCCGAACCGGGGCCGCCGAGCCGCTTACTGCCCGCCATCGCGTCGCTCGCCGTGACCGCGACCGCCGCTTCCGTGGTCATCTTCCACTGACGAGTGAACTCGGCACATCCTGAAACAGATTAATCGCAATGTGCGGGCGCTGGTCGCGGGAACATCACGGTCGATACTGCTAACGGGGTATTGGTCGTTGAAATCTGGACTGACCCACCTGGAGGTGCTTACGATTACCCTGCGTCGCACGGACTGCAGATCAGCCCCGAATCGCCGGAGCCTCTGCGATGGATCAGTTACGGAGTGTTGAACCCCCGGCAGCGACGGTCGAGGGTCGGCCGGGGAGACGACCATGACAGCACCGCCGAGGACCACCGAAGAATCCGCTTCCAGCCTTCGCGATTATCGCAGCCCCGAGACTCTGCCCCGCCCGGGCGGACGCCTCACCAAGGAGGACCTCGACCCCCTCGTCAAGGACGCGGGCGAGGGCAACCCGGCGGCGATCCACTCGCTGCTGCAGATGATCGAGCCGGTGGTGGTCCGCTACTGCCGCGCACGCATGGGCGGCCGCGACCTCTCCTACCTGTCGGCCGACGACGTCGCCCAGGAGGTCTGCCTCGCCGTGCTCAAGGCGCTGCCCGACTACCAGGACCGCGGTGGTTCCTTCCTCTACCTGGTCCACGCGATCGCGGCCAACAAGGTCGCCGACGCCTACCGCGCCGTCGCCCGCGACCGCTCCGAGCCCGTCCCCGAGCTCCCGGAGCGCCCGCTGACCGCCGGCAACGAGCCCGAGTCCCACGCGCTGCACCTCGACCTCGGTGCCCGCCTCGGCCGGCTGCTCGCCTCCCTGCCCCGCGTGCAGCAGGAGATCCTGACCCTGCGCATCGCCGTCGGCTTCTCGGCGACCGAAACCGCCGAAGCCCTCGGGATCTCGGCGGGCAACGTCCGCGTGACGCAGCACCGCGCCCTGACCCGGCTGCGCGGCATGATCCGCGACGAAGAGTTCTGACAGACCACTTGAGCGAGCGGGCGGGGTGACCTCGTTTACCCCCTGGAGGGGGTCGCCCCGCCCGCACCCAACCCGTACGCCGTGCGGGCGTTGTGCTCGAAGACGGCCAGGCGCTCGGCGTCCGACAGCGAGCCCGTCAGCGCGATCGCCGCGTCGAGGACCACTTCGTAGGACGCCGCCAGTTCGCAGACCGGCCAGTCCGAGCCGAACAGCAGGCGTTCCGGGCCGAACACGTCCAGCACGTGGTCGACGTACCGGCGCAGGTGCCCGACCTCCCAGCCCGTCCAGTCCGCTTCGGTGACCAGCCCCGACAGCTTGCACACGACGTTCTCGCGCACCGCCAGCGCCGCGACGGCGGACGCCCACGGCTCCCACTCCCCCGCCGCGATCGGGGGTTTCGCCGCGTGGTCCAGCACCAAGCGCAGGTGCGGCAGGCGCAACGCCACCTCGGTGGCGGCCGGCAGCTGTGCGGGGCGGACCAGCAGGTCGAACGCCAACCCCGCCGCCGCGACCGCGCTCAGCCCGGCCAGCACCTCGGGACGCAGCAGCCAGTCGTCGTCCGGTTCGTTCTCCACCTGGTGCCGGACGCCCACCAAGGGCCCGTCCAGGGCGGCCAGCCGGTCGGCGACGTCGGAAGCGGTGAGGTCCACCCAGCCGACCACGCCCGCGATCACCGCCTCCGCGGCCGCCGTCGCGAGGAACTCCGCCGTCTCCTCCTCCGAAGACACCGTCTGGACCAGGACCGTCGCGTGCACACCGGCCGCCTTCGTCACCGCGCGCAGGTCGTCGGCCGTGTACGGGCGGCGGATCGGGGCCAGGGTGTCCCCCGCCATCCACGGGTACTCGCGCCGCGAGGGGTCCCACAGGTGGTGGTGCGCGTCGATCATGAGACTCCTTCGGCGATGACGACGTCCGCGCGCAGCAGCCCCGCGTCGATCAGCTCGGTCCACAGGGCCGGCGGCACGACGGCCCTGGCCCGCCGCGCGTTCACGCTGACCTGGTCCGGATCATGCGCGCCGACGACCACCGACGCGACCGCGGGATGCCCCATCGGCAGGGCCAGCGCGGCTTCCGGCAGCTCGACGCCGTGCCGCGCGCAGATCTCCGCGATCCGCCCGGCCCGCTCGACCAGCTCCGCCGGCGCTTCGGCGTAGTCGTAGACCCGGCCCGGTTCGGCGGTCGCCAGTATCCCGCCGTTGAACGCGCCCCCGGCCACCACCCGGACGCCCCGCGCGGCGCAGAGCGGGAACAGCTCGTCCAGCGCGGGCTGGTCGAGCAGCGTGTAGCGGCCGGCCACCAGCAGGACGTCCAGGTCGGTGCGGCGGACGAACTCGGCCAGCATCGGCGCCTGGTTCATCCCGGCGCCGAACCCGCCGATCACGCCCTGCTCCCGCAGCTCGCGCAACGCCGGGAACGCCCCTGAAACCGCCTCCTCGAAGTGGTCGTCGGGGTCGTGGACGTACACGATGTCGACGCGGTCGAGGCCCAGCCGGGTCAGGCTGTCGTCCAGGGACCGCAGGACGCCGTCGCGGCTGAAGTCCCACCGGCGCCGGTACGCGGCCGGGACGGCGAAGCCCTGGTCGTCGCGGGCGCCGGCGCCGCCGGGGTTCGGCTCGAGCACGCGGCCGACCTTCGTCGAGAGCACGTACTCGTCCCGCGGGTACGCGCGCAGGGCCGCGCCGAGCCGGGTCTCCGACAGGCCGAGGCCGTAGTGCGGCGCGGTGTCGAAGTAGCGGACGCCCTCGTCCCACGCGCGCCGGACGGTCGCGGCCGCCGTCTCGTCGCTGATCGCGTGGTAGAGGTTGCCCAGCTGCGCGCAGCCGAGACCCAGCGGGGACAGGGAGAGTTCCAACGCCGTCACTCCTTCACCGGCAGTTCCCAGACCAGCCCGATGCCGGTGTCGCCGCCGGAGTAGTCGTCCTCGACGGCCAGCAGCCCGGCCATCCTGGCCTGCCACGGCACGTTCGCGGGGTGGTCCCGCAGTGCCGCGCGCATCGCTTCGTAGTCGTCGACTTCGAGGACGTGGAACAGGTCGAGTCCGTTACGCCAGATCCGCCAGGAGTGGACACCGGCTTCGCGCAGGGCGGTGTCCAGTTCCGGGGGGATGACCGCGTGGACGGACTCGTACTCGGCCTCCTTGCCGGGCTTGAGCCGGGTGTGCAGAGCCACTCGTTGTGGTGTGCGCTGGTGGGTCATCGCCCCTCCTTCGCCGGGACATGGCACGCTGGGGAGTAACACCGAAACATCCGAGGTCTGTTGCAGGGAGGGCGGACGCGATGCCCGTCACCGATGTCGCGATCGACAAGATCAAGGACATGATCATCTCCGGCGAGCTGGCGCCGGGCGACCGGCTGCCGAAGGAGGCCGAGCTGGCCCAGCGGCTCGGGCTGTCGCGCAGCTCCCTGCGGGAGGCCGTGAAGGCGTTGTGCCTGATCAGGGTGCTCGACGTCCGCCAGGGCGACGGCACGTACGTCACCAGCCTCGAGCCCAACCTGCTGCTCGACGCCATGACGTTCGTGGTCGACTTCCACCGCGACGACACCGTGCTGGACTTCCTGGCCGTCCGCCGGATCCTGGAGCCCGCCGCGACCGCGCTGGCCGCGCTGCACATGAGCGACGCCGACATCGCGGAGCTGGGCACGCTGCTCAGCGAGCTGGAGGACTCGCCGACGGTCGAGGCACTGGTCGCCAACGACCTGCAGTTCCACCGCAAGATCGCCGACGGCTCCGGCAACCCCGTGCTCTGCTCGCTGCTCGACAGCCTGTCCGGGCCCACCGCCCGCGCCCGGATCTGGCGCGGGCTCACCCAAGAGGGCGCGGTCGCGAAGACCCGCGAACAGCACACGGCGATCTACGAGGCCATCGCCGCGCGCGAGCCGGAACTGGCCCGCTCGTGGGCGACCGTGCACGTCGCGGGCGTGGAGCAGTGGCTGCGCAACGCCCTGGGCACCGCGGACGACCCGACGGCCACCGAGGAACCCGCCGCCGAAGCCTCCTAGCACCACACCCACCTCCCCGCGGTCGTGAGTGGTAATTCGGGTTAGAACCCGAATTACCACTCACGACAAGCTGCGGCAGACTCGGAACGTCGGATCTTCACGGGGTGAGGGTCAGGTCTGGGGCTTTCCGCCCGCGTACCGGGCGATGATCAGCGCGACCAGGATGATGGCGCCGTAGATCGCCCCCTGCCACTCCGCCGTGACGTGCGCGTAGTTGAGCAGGCTCGCCACCGACGACAGCAGCAGGACGCCGGTCAGGGCGCCGACCAGGGTGCCCTTGCCGCCGTCGAGGGAGACGCCGCCGATCACCGCCGCCGCGAACACCTGCAGGATCATGCCGGAGCCCTGGTTCGCGCCCAGCGCCCCGACGTACCCCGTGTACGCGAGCCCGCCGATCGCCGCGAGGATCCCGGCGACGACGAACACCGCCCACGCGATCCGGTCGACCCGCACACCCGCCGCCCGCGCGGCTTCGCGGTTGCCGCCGATCGCGTACAGCGCGCGGCCGACGCGGTGGTAGCGCAGCACCCAGCCGGCCACGGCGAACAGCAGCGCCGCCAGCCACACCGACATCGGCAGCCCGGCGAACGTGGTCGTCGCCAGGTTCGTGAACGAGTCCGGCAGGTTGAACAGCGTCTTGCCCTTGGTCGAGCCGACCTGCACACCGCGCAGCACGGTGAGCATGGCCAGGGTGACGATGAAGGCGTTCAGCTTCAGCTTCACGATCAGGAAGCCGTTGACGAACCCGACCAGTGCCCCGCACAGCGGGATGATCAGCAGCCCGATCGCGGCGGGCAGTTCGACGCCGAAGCCGGCCGACGCCGCCGGGATCACCACCATCGCACCGAGCGCGGGCGCCAGGCCCATCGTCGATTCCAGCGACAGGTCGAACTTGCCGGTGATCAGCACCAGCGACTCGCCCAGCACGACCAGCGACAGCGCGGCCGACGCGGTCAGGATGCTGACGATGTTGCTCCAGCCGACGAACGTGTCGTCGACCAGGCCGCCGATGAGGAACACGACGACCAGGGCGGGCAGGAGCGCGAGTTCGCGCAGCCAGACGGCCTTGCGCCGCCGTGGCGGCGCGGGCAGCTGCGTCGTGGGGGAGGTCATCACGTCGGTCACGAAAGCTCGACTCCTTCGATGTCGGCCACGAGGTCGCCGTCGGACCACCCGGCCTGGTGTTCGGCGACGACGGCCCCGGCGCGCAGCACCAGGACCCGGTCGCTCAGGCGCAGGTCGTCGAGCTCGTCGCTGACGATCAGCACCGCCTTGCCCTCGGCGCGCACCCGGTCGACGACCGCGAGCAGCGCCTCCTTCGACTTCACGTCCACGCCGGCGGTCGGGTTGATCAGCACGACCACCCGCGGGTCGCTCAGCAACGCCCGCGCCAGCACGACTTTCTGCTGGTTGCCGCCCGACAGGTCGGACACCGGCTGGTCGGCCCCGGCGGCCACGATGTCGTAGTCCTTCAGCGCCTGGGCCGCCTTCGCGTACCGCGTCGACGGGGAGGCGATCCCGCCGCGGCCCAGTTTGTCCAAAATGGACATGGTCGCGTTGTCGGCGATCGAGTGCTCCAGGACCAGGCCTTCGTGGTGCCGGTCGCGCGGCACGCACCCGATCCCGGCCCGCAGCGCCGCCGGGATGTCGCCGGGCCGCAGCGGCGAGCCGTCGACGCGGATCGTGCCCGCGGACGGCGTCCGCAGGCCGTAGACCGTCTCGGCGACCTGGTGCTTGCCGCTGGCGTTGCTGCCCGCGAGCCCGACGACCTCACCGCGGCGGAGCCGGAACGAGACGTCGGAGAAGCCGTCGCCGGACAACCCGTCCACGCACAGGATTTCGGCGGCATCGGCCTCCAGGGACTCCCGGGACGCGGCGTCCCGCACCGACAGGCCGCCCGGCTCGCCGGTCATCGCGTCGACCAGTTCCGCGCGGCCTACCTCGGCGACCGGCGCGGTGAGGACGTGCTTCGCGTCGCGCAGCACGGTCACCGCCTGGCAGACCTCGTACACCTCGTGCAGGTGGTGCGAGATGAACAGGAACGTCACCCCGCCCGCCTGCATCTGCCGCATGCGCTCGAAGAGCCGCTCGATGGCCTGGCTGTCCAGCTGCGCGGTCGGTTCGTCGAGGACGATGAACCGGGCGCCGTAGGACAGCGCGCGGGCGATCTCGACGAACTGCCGGTCCTCGACCGAGAGGTCCCCGGCCGGGGTGTCGACGTCGACGTGCACGTCCCACGACTCCAGGAGCTCGCGCGCCTTGCGCCGCAACGACTTCCAGCCGATCGAGAACCCGCCCCCGGACTGCCGGTTGAGGAACAGGTTCTCGGCCACGGTGAGCTGCGGGACGACCATCGCGTGCTGGTACACGCAGGCGACGCGCGCCTTCCAGTCGTCCTGCCTGGACAAGGGCGGGGCCGGCTCGCCGCCGAACTCGACGTGCCCGGTGTCCGTGGCGGACAGGCCGGTGAGGATGGAGACGAGCGTCGACTTGCCGGCCCCGTTGCGCCCGACGAGCGCGTGCGACTCGCCGGGGTGCACAGTGAGGCTGACGTCGTGCAGCGCCACGGTCGGGCCGTAGCGCTTCCCGACGTTCACCGCGCTGACCACCGGGACGGCGGATTCGCCGGCGGGCAGCGCGGTCACAGGTTGTTCCCCCAGAGGGCCTTGTCGTCCACGTTGTCCTTGGTGATGACGGGCGCGGGCAGCTGGTCCTCGAGGATGCCGGGGCTGATCTCCACGATCGTGCTGCCGTGGTCGGTCGGCCCGGCCTTGAACGTCTCACCGGCCATGGCCTTCTTCAGCCAGTACAGGCCGTACTTCGCGTAGGCGTCGGCCGGCTGGGACACGGTGGCGTCCAGCTCGCCGGCGCGGATCGCGGCCAGCTCCTGCGGGATGCCGTCGTTGGAGACGAGCACGACGTGCTTCGGGTCCCCGACCGGGAAGAACAGGTTCTTGCGCTTGAGCGCCTGCTCGGTCGGGGCCAGGTAGACGCCGCCGGCCTGCATGTAGACGCCCTTGATGTCCGGGTTCGCGGTCAGCATGCTGTCCAGGCCGGCGGACGCCTTGTCGGCCTTCCACTCGGCCGGGATCTCCAGCACCTGGATGCCCGGGTACTTCGACTTCATGCAGTCGCGGAAAGCCTCCGAGCGGTCACGGCCGTTGACCGACGCGAGGTCGCCCATGATCTGCACGACCTTGCCGGACTTGACCTTCTCGCCGATCGCTTCGCAGGCCTTGGTGCCGTACGCCTTGTTGTCGGCGCGCACCACCATCGCGACCTTGCCGCTTTCGGGAGCGACGTCGACCGCGACGACCGGCACGCCCTTGTTCTCGGCCTGCTTGAGCCCGGCGACGATGGCCGCCGAGTCCAGCGGCGTGACGACCAGCCCCTTGACGCCCTGGTTGAGGAAGGTGCCGATGTCGGTGATCAGCTTCGCGGGGTCACTGTCGGCGTTGACCGTCGGGAGGACGTCGACGCCCTCTTCCTTGGCCATCTTGGGCACGTAGTTGTTGTAAGCCTGCCAGAACGGCGAGGTCAGCAGCGGCAGCGTCGCGCCGACCTTGCCACCCCCGCCGCCCCCGGCCGCGGGCGCCGCCGCATTGTCCTTAGTGGACCCACAGGCGGCCAGTACCAGGCCGCAGGCGGCGACGGCGGCCACCTTGATCACCTTCGTGCGCACAGCATCCTCCTTGATGACGGCGGGGAATCAAGTCTTCTAGTCGTGGTGAACGGGGCCGCGAGGACGCAGGCCGTACATGCCGCCGTCGACCGCGAGCGCGGTGCCGGTGGTCGAGGCGGAGAGGGGGCTGGCCAGGTAGACGATGGCGTTCGCGACCTCGTCCGCCGTGACCAGCCGGCCCATCGGCTGACGGGCCGCGAGGGCCGCGCGTTCGGCCGCCGGGTCTTCGGCGGCGTCGAGGAGCCGGCCCACCCACGGGGTGTCCGCCGTGCCCGGGCACACGCAGTTGACGCGGATCCGGTCGGGCAGGTGGTCGGTCGCCATGGCCAGGGTCAGCGAGAGCACCGCGCCCTTGCTGGCCGAGTACAGCGTGCGGTTGGGCAGGCCGGCCCAGGCCGCGATGGAGCAGGTGTTGACGATCGCCGCGGACGGCGAGTTCTTCAGGTGCGGCAGCGCGGCCCGCGCGAGCCGGACCATGCCGACGACGTTGACGTCGAACACGCGGTGCCATTCGTCGTCGCCGTTGGCCGTGACGTCACCCTGCGCGCCGATCCCGGCGTTGTTGACCAGGATGTCGAGGCGCCCGAAGCGTTCCACGACGGCGTCGATGGCCGCCCGGACTTCGTCGTCGGAGGAGACGTCGCAGCGGAAGCCGTCGTCTCCCGGCTTGAGATCCAGGACCGCGACCTGCGCGCCGCGCTCGGTGAGCAGGTCCGCGGCGGCCTTGCCGATGCCCGAGGCGCCTCCGGTGACGGCGGCCACCAGGCCCTCGAATTCACTCACTGGCGGTCTCCGTCCACTCGGGACCGTCCGGGAACCGGAAGCGGCGCAGCGTCGCGTCGTGCATGCGCGCGGAGAACCCGGGGGCGGTCGGGGCGAGGTAGCGGCCGCGCTCGACGACGGCCGGGTCGGTGAAGTGCTCGTGCAGGTGGTCGACCCACTCGATGGTGCGGTCGGTGTCGGTGCCGGACACGGCCACGAAGTCGAACATCGAGAGGTGCCGGACGAGCTCGCAGAGCCCGACACCGCCGGCGTGCGGGCACACCGGGACGCCGAACTTGGCGGCCAGCAGCAGGATCGCCAGGTTCTCGTTGAAGCCGCCGACGCGGGCGGCGTCCAGCTGCAGCACCGCGATCGCGTCCGCCTGCAGCAGCTGCTTGAAGATGACGCGGTTCTGGACGTGCTCGCCGGTGGCGATCTTGATCGGCGCGAGTGCCTTCGCGATGGCCGCGTGGCCGAGGACGTCGTCCGGGGAGGTCGGTTCCTCGATCCAGTACGGGTCGTAGGGCGCGAGCGCGGTCATCCAGGTGACCGCGGCCTGGACGTCCCACCGCTGGTTGGCGTCGACGGCGATCCGGACGTCCTGGCCGACGGTCTCCCGCGCCAGCTTCATCCGGCGGACGTCGTCCTCGAGGTTGCCGCCGACCTTCAGCTTGATCATCTCGAAGCCGTCGGCGACGGCCTGCTCGGCGAGCCGGACGAGCTTCGCGTCCGCGTACCCGAGCCAGCCGGGGGACGTGCTGTAGGCGCGGTAGCCGTGCTGTTCCAGCTGTTTCGTGCGCTCGGCGCGCCCGGGTTCCGCGCGACGGAGGATGTCGAGGGCCTCGGCTTCGGTGAGCGCGTCGCTCAGGTACCGGAAGTCGACCAGCGACACGAGTTCTTCGGGGGTCATGCGGGCCGCGAACTGCCAGACCGGCAGGCCGGCGCGGCGCGCGGCGAGGTCCCACGCGGCGTTGACCACCGCCCCGACGGCCATGTGCGCGACCCCCTTTTCCGGGCCCAGCCAGCGGAACTGCGAGTCGCCGACGAGCGTGCGGGACAGGTCGCCGAGCGCGGCCGCGTCCTCCGGGACGTCCCGGCCGACCACGTGCGGGGCGAGCGCGCGGATCGCGGCGGCCTGGACGTCGTTGCCGCGGCCGATGGTGAACGCGAGGCCGTAGCCGTCCGGGCCGCCGTCGGCGTGCAGCACGACGTAGGCGGCGGAGTAGTCCGGGTCGGGGTTCATCGCGTCCGAGCCGTCGAGCTCCTTCGACGTCGGGAACCGGACGTCGAGGACCTCCATACCGATGATCTTCGCCATGGTCAGGCCTGCCTCGCGGTCTGGCGCTGCCGCCCGAGCCCGTCGATTTCGAGCTCGATGACGTCGCCGTCGCGCAGGTACGGCTTGGGGTCGGGCTGCCCGAGCGCGACGCCTTCGGGAGTGCCGGTGTTGATCAGGTCCCCGGGCCGCAGCACCATCACCTGGCTCAGGTGGTGGACGATCTCGGCGACGGTGAAGATCATGTCCTTGGTCGAGGAGTCCTGCTTCTTCTCGCCGTTGACCCACAGCCGCAGGCCGAGGTCCTGGGGGTCGGGCACCGCGCTCGCGGGGATCAGCGCCGGGCCGAGCGGGTTGAAGTTCTCGCAGGACTTGCCCTTGTCCCACTGGCCGGCGCGGAACTGCAGTTCGCGCTCGGAGACGTCGTTGGAGACGACGTAACCGGCGACGTAGGCGAGCGCTTCGTCGACGCTCTCGAGGTAGCGGGCGGTCTTGCCGATGACGACGCCGAGCTCGACCTCCCAGTCGGTGCTGACCGAGCCGCGCGGGATGAGGACGTCGTCGCCGGGGCCGACCACGACGTCCGGCGCCTTCATGAACACGACCGGCTCGGTGGGCGGCGTCGCGCCGGTTTCCTCGGCGTGGCGGCGGTAGTTCATGCCGATGCAGACGACCTTGCCGGGCTGGGCGATCGGCGGGCCGACGCGCAGTTCCGCGGCGTCGGCCTCGGGCAGCTCCCCGGCGGCGAGCGCGGCGGCGGTGCGCGCGATCCCGTCCGCGGCGAGGAAGCCGCCGTCGATGTCGGCGGTGAGGCCACCCAGTTCGTAGGTCGTGCCGTCGCCGGCCCGCACGAACGGACGCTCACTTCCCGGCTCCCCGAGGCGCACAAGCTGCACGGATGTTTCCCTTCACCCACACCGACCAGACATCCGATGTATATCGCAGTCGTGACCGCCGATCCAGAGCCTTCGCCGAATCGGTCGCAAAATTGATCGGATCAGTGTCGGTGTATGGGTCAGGTGACCACGGGGTGTCACCGATCACAGCCGGAATAGCACCGCGGCTCTCCCCGCTGGTCCCCGGTGAGGGAACGAAAGGACGCGCATGACCACCACGGCGGAACGTACCGCGCCGAGCCGGCGGGCGCAGCTGAAGTTCGTCCTCGTCCTGGGCGGTCTCACCGCCTTCGGACCCCTGTCGATCGACATGTACCTGCCCGCGCTGCCGCGGATGGCGACCGACCTGCACGCGGCGGACAGCACGGTCCAGCTGACGCTGAGCGCATTCATCGTGGGGCTGGCGCTGGGCCAGCTGGTGCTCGGGCCGCTGTCGGACGCGCTGGGCCGTCGTGGCCCGCTGCTCGTGGGGCTCGTGCTGTACGTCGTGGGCTCGGTGCTGTGCGCGGTGAGCCCGGACGCCCTCCTGCTCGTCGCGGCGCGGCTCGTGCAGTCCCTCGGCGCCGCGGCGGGCATCGTGATCGCGCGCGCGACCGTGCGGGACCTGTTCTCCGGGACCGCGATGACGAAGTTCTTCTCGACGTTGATGCTGGTCAGCGGCCTGGCCCCGATCCTGGCGCCGCTGATCGGCGGCCAGCTGCTGAACTGGACGTCGTGGCGCGGGGTGTTCGTCGTGCTGACGGCGTTCGGCGCGCTGCTGCTGGCCGTGGTGGTGTTCTTCCTGCCGGAGCCGTCTCCTTCGCGGTCCCCGCTGCGGCTCGGCCAGGTGATGCGCACCTACGCGCGGCTGGTGCTCGACCGGTCGTTCGCCGGTTACGCGCTGGCGTCCGGACTGCTGTTCGCGTCGATGTTCGCCTACATCTCGGGGTCGTCGTTCGCGCTCCAGGGCGTGTACGGGTTGAGCCCGCAGGCCTACAGCGTGGTGTTCGGGGTGAACGGCGTCGGGATCGTGCTGGCCGGGCAGCTCAACGGCCGCCTGGTGGGCCGGGTGCCCGAGCGGGCGCTGCTGTTGTCCGGGCTGCTGCTCGGCGTGACGGGCGGAGTGGCGGTGCTGGCTTCGGCGTTCTTCCGGGCCCCGCTGGCCGTGCTGCTGGTGTCGCTGTTCCTGCTGGTGTCGAGCATCGGCCTGGTGATGCCGAACGCGAGTTCGCTGGCGCTGGCGTCGCACGCACGCTCGGCCGGGGCGGCTTCGGCGTTGCTGGGGGTGCTGCAGTTCGCGGTCGGTGCGGTGGCGACGCCGCTGGTCGGCCTGGGCGGCCCGGGGACGGCGGTGCCGATGGCCGCGACGATGGCCGGGTTCGCCGTCCTGGCCCTGGTCGCCTACCTCACCCTGGCCCGCCCCGTCGTGAGTGGTAAGTCGGGTTAGAACCCTACTTACCACTCACGAGGGCCGCGGCAGACCACTCAGCCGAAGGAGGCGCTCGAGCTCGTCGGCGGCCGGTTCGTGGCCGGCGTCGGCGATCCGCTGCAGCTCCAGGAGGTCCTTCGCGGCGACCGCGCGCCGGGTGAGGAGTTCGCCGGCCCGGTCGCAGCCCTCGTCCAGCAGCTCGCTCAGCTCCTCGACGTCCCCGCGGGCGTCGGCGAGGTCGGCGAGCCGGTCCAGGGCGGTTTCGTTGCCCTCGTCGGCCAGTGCGCGCAGGGTCTCGTGGTCGGTCATGGGGCCAGCATGCAACCTTGTCCCTGGGGCAAGGTCAAGTGCGAGGATGGCCGGGTGCTCACCATCGGACAGCTCGCCGGGTACGTCGGCGTGACGACCAAGGCCATCCGCGTCTACCACGCGAAGGGGCTGCTCCCCGAGCCGGAGCGGGACGCGTCCGGCTACCGCCGTTACCGCGCTTCCGACGCGGTCGAGCTGATCAAGATCCGCACGCTCGCCGAGGCCGGCGTCCCCCTGGCCCGCATCCGCGAACTCCGCACGGGCGACGGGCTCGCTTCGGCGCTGCGGCAGATCGACGACGACCTCGCCGCGCGGATCGCCGGCTTGCAGGCCACCCGGTCACGGCTGCGGCGGCTGGCGTCCGGCCGGTTGTCCCCCCTGCCGGACGAGGTGGTGAACTTCCTCGGCCGGCTCCCGGACCTCGGGTTCAGCGAACGCTGGGTGACGCTGCAGAGCGACCTCTGGCTGCTGGTGTTCGCCACCCACCCGGAGACGGCGCACCGGAACTTCCGCGACCAGGCGTCGATGCTCGACGACCCGGCGCTGCTGTCACTGGTCCTCGAGTACGACCGCGTGCACGACCTCGACCCGCACGACCCGCGCGTCGACGCGCTCGCTTCACGGCTAGTTTCGGCCACCTCGGCGCGGTACGGCGCAGAACTGCCCTCGTACGACCGAGGATCCGCGATCCCGGCGTTGGTGCAGGGCGCGGTCAACGCGTCTTCGCCCGCGTGGCGGCGGCTCGACGCGCTGATCCGCGAACGCCTCACACGAGCGAAGCCAGGTCCGCCGTCTTGAGCTGGTCCGCTGTCACCTTCGCGTGGCCGTCCACCAGCGCTCCCAGCGCGTCGCCGTCGTCCCACATGTTCACGTTCATCGCCGCCGCCACTTCGCCGTCGCGCAGCCAGAACGCCGTGAACTCGCGGGACGCCAGGTCGCCGCGGACCACCAGCTCGTCCGCGGCCGGGTCCGCCAGGCCGCGGTACTCGCAGCCGAGGTCGTACTGGTCGGTGAAGAGTTCGGGGTAGCCTTCAATGACATCGGAGGGGAGACTATTCTCAGCTCGGGCAGCATCGGAATCATTGCTACTCGCCACGATCTCCGAGAGGTCGATCACCCAACCTCGAGAACAGGAGCATCCGATGCCGTCCGACGAAGAACTCGCCAAAGAGCTAGCCAACTGGCTCAACGAAGGCGGGTTTCCCCTGGAGATGCGTACCGGACGAACCATAATCGGGTACGAGCCGGACACCTACGGCCACTCCCAGTACTACGCCGATCCGAACACAGGCGAGCTGCGAGAAACCGACATCGTCGCGTCATGGGCAAATATCCACGAAGACGGCAGCCATATCTGGAATCACCTCGCGATTGAATGCAAGAGCGGAGACGGAATCTGGATATTCTTCAAGCATGAAAATGCAGACTACGGGCGGCCGCCGCGAAGCGTCGTCGCCCTAAACTCCGTCATGCTGAATCTTCCCATCGGTAAGCCCGACGTAGTTCAGTACATCGGAAGCCCACTGCCCAAGCTTCTCCAGGGTGAGCACACTCCCAGCTATGGCGTCGTTCAGAAAAAGAAGGAGGGTGGCGGCAAAGATCATGCGTACGCTGCCACACGTCAAGCCGCATCGAGCGCGTACGGTGTCGCCAGAGCGACACCGATAGCCGATAACGTCTTGCAGGCTTCACGGTGCTTCCCCTTGGTCGTGACCTCATGCAGGCTCTTCGTCGCACAACTCGACAAGAGTGGCGAAGTCGAAGTCAAAGCCACCAGCAGGGAAACCGTACTAGTGCCTTCACCTACGACAGGCGAACAGCAGATGATCGAGGTGTACGTGGTAAATGAATCCGCACTATCCGATTTCATGGATGACTTCACAGAATTGATCAAGGGACTCGCTGACCCGACGAACGTTCGCCCACTACAGTAATGCTTAGCCCAAACTAGCGAGGTCCCCTTTTGCAAGCTGACCGTCCGTGACTTTGATCCGCTGGTCCACGAGACGCGCCAGCGCGTCTCCATCGTCCCACTGATTGACGTTCATGGCCGCACTGACTTCGTTCTCAGGCGTAACCCAGAACGCCGTGAAGTCGTAAGCCCTGAGGTCACCACGCACCACCAAGCGGTCACGGTCCAAGTCCGCCAGCCCACGGTACTCACAGCCGATGTGCGGACCGTCCGTGTTCTCGTCGTACTGGTCGGTGAAGAAGTACGGCGAGGCCAGGAACGGCTCGTTGCCGCCCAGCAGGTTCTGGGCCACGTGGGCGCCCTGGTCCTTCGCGTTCGCCCAGTGCTCGACGCGGACGCGGCGCCCGAAGCGGGGGTGGAAGTGGGCCGCGATGTCGCCCACCGCGTAGACGTCCGGGGCCGCCGTGCGGAGGCCCGCGTCCACCGCCACGCCGCCGTCGTCCGCGAGCTCCAGGCCCGCCGCGTGGGCCAGCTCCACCCTCGGCGCCGCGCCCACCGCGATCAGGACCACGTCCGCCGTCAGTTCTTCGCCGTTGCCGAGCCGCACACCGCGGACGCCGTCCGGGCCGCCCGTGATCTCCGCGACCTGCTCGCCGAGGCGGTAGTTCACGCCGTTCGCGACGTGGAGGTCCCGGAACACGCCGCCGACCGTCTCGCCGACCACGTTCGCCAGCGGCACCGGCACCGGGTCGACGACCGTCACCTCCGCGTTGTGCGTCCGGGCCGCCGCGGCCGCTTCGGAGCCGATCCAGCCGGCGCCGACGATCACCACGCGCTCGGCCGCGGCGAACGCCGAACGCAGCTTGAGCGAGTCGTCGAGGGTGCGCAGCGTGTACAGCCCCGGGAGATCGCCGCCGGGCACCGGCAGCCGGCGCGGCCGGGAGCCGGTCGCCAGGACCAGCCGGTCGTAGGGGTAGGTGCCGTCCGCGTCGTCGACGACCTGCCGGGCGCCGAGCTCGAGCCGGGTCGCGGTGACGCCGGCCCGGAAGCTGATGTCCTTCTCGGCGTAGAACTTCTCGTCGTGCACCCAGTCGGGTTCGTCGGCGTTGCCCAGCAGCACGCCCTTCGACAGCGGCGGCAGCTCGTACGGGCGGTGCGGATCCGACCCCAGCAACACGATTTCCCCGCTGTAACCGCGCTCGCGCACCGCAGCCGCCGCGGATGCCCCTCCGAGGCCCGCACCGACGATGACGATCTTCCGCGGTTCCGACATCCATACCTCCACAAGACGGCTCGTGAACCGGACGCTACTCCCGAACCGGCCCGGGAACTACGCCGAAAATCCGGAAAGCGCAAGACAAAACCCGCGAGTAGGCAGATCGGGTGAACGCGCGTCATAGCACCGCCGGAGGCCGCTCCCACCCTCGCACGGAGCACGACCACGACAAGGGAAGCGGAGGGCGGCGACCATGAGTCGGGGCGAGTGGTCGATCGGCTGCCGGGATCTGGCCGGCAGGCGCAGGGATGTGACGGTGTTCGTCAGCAACGACAAGGTGGTGCTGGTCGCGCCGCCGGGCGAGGCGGCGGTGCTCGGGCCGCTCGACGTCGGACGGCTGCGGGCCGCCCTGCGTGACGCGGTCGTGGCGACGGCCGACGAAGAAGAGAGCTGACAACTACCGTTCCTACTTTCCAGTAGGTTAGAGTCCGTCCCGACTGAAGGGACCGGCCATGACGACCTACTTCGTGACGGGCGCGACGGGCTTCATCGGAAAACGCCTGGTCGCGCGGCTGCTGAAGCGGCCGGAGACGTCCGCGGTGTACGCGCTGGTGCGGGAGACCTCCCGCGAACGCCTGGCCACGGCGGCACGGGACTGGGCGGGCGCGGACAAACTCCACCCGGTGCTCGGCGACCTCGCCGAACCCCGGCTCGGCGCCGACGCCGCGCAGTTGCCCCACCTCGACCACGTCGTCCACCTGGGCGCGATCTACGACCTGACCGCCGACGAGGAAGCCAACCGGCTGGCCAACGTCGAGGGCACCCGCCACCTGCTGGCCTTCGCCGCCGCGGCGCGGGCCGGGCTGGTGCACCACGTGTCGTCGATCGCCGTCGCCGGCGACCACGCCGGACGGTTCACCGAATCCGACTTCGACCTCGGCCAGCGCTTCGGCTCGCCGTACCACGCGACGAAGTTCCAGGCCGAAAAGCTGGTCCGCGAGCAGCCGCTGCCCTTCCGCGTCTACCGGCCGTCGGCCGTCGTCGGCGACTCGCGCACCGGCGAGATGGACAAGGTCGACGGGCCCTACTACTTCCTCCCGGCGATCTCGCGGCTGGCGTCCCTGCCCGGACGGCTCCCCCTGGCCGCGCCCGACCTGGGCGCGACGAACCTGGTGCCGGTCGACTACGTCGTCGAGGCGATGGAACACCTGATGCACCGGGACGCGCCCTCGGGGACGACCTACCACCTCGCCGCCGCGCGCCCGCAGTCGCTCAACTCCGTCTACAACGCCTTCGCGCGCGCCGCCGGCGGCCCGAAGATCCGGGCCGTGCTGCCGGAAAAGCCGTCCGGCGCCCTCCGGCGGGTGGGCACCCGCCTGGCGCACGCGGCCGCGGCCGGGATCGACCGCGTCCCCGGGGGCCGGGGCGCCCGCGCGGCCGTCCTCGACGAGCTCGGCATCCCCCTGGCCGTGCTGCCGCACCTGACCATGGACGTCGTCTTCGACACCGCGCGCACCACGACGGCGTTGTTCGGCAGCGGCGTCGAACTCCCCGACCTGCGGGACTACGCGGCGCCGCTCTACCGGTACTGGCAGGCCCACCTGGACCCCGACCGCGCACGACGCGCGCACGGCCTCGCCGGGCGGACGGTCCTGATCACCGGCGCGTCGTCCGGGATCGGCCGGGCGTCGGCGCTCGCCGTGGCGCGCAGGGGCGCGAAGGTGATCCTGGTGGCCCGCCGCGCTTCCGAGCTCGAAGAGGTGCGAGCGGAGATCCTCGCGGCCGGCGGCACGGCCGCGGCGTACCCGTGCGACCTCACCGACGGCGACGCCGTCGACGCGCTGGTCAAGGACGTGCTCGGCGACCACGGCGCGGTGGACGTGCTGGTGAACAACGCCGGCCGGTCGATCCGGCGCTCGGTCGCGCTGTCCACGCAGCGGTTCCACGACTTCGAACGCACGATGGCGATCAACTACTTCGGGCCGGTGCGGCTGATCCTCGGCTTCCTGCCGTCGATGGCGCAGCGCCGGTTCGGGCACGTCGTCAACGTGACGACCCAGGGCCTGCAGACCGACACCCCGCGCTTTTCGGCCTACCTGGCGTCGAAGGCGGCACTGGAGGAGTTCGGGCTGACGGCCGGGCGCGAGACGCTCTCGGACGGCGTCACGTTCACGTCGGTGCGGATGCCGCTGGTGCGGACGCCGATGATCGCGCCGACCGGCTACCGCGGGATCCCGTCCAGCAGCCCGGAACGCGCCGCGGCCCTGGTGGTGAAGGCGTGCGAAGAGCGGCCCGAGATCCTGAGCCTCCCCGAAGGCCGCGCCGCCGAACTCGCGACGCTCGCCGCGCCGAAGCTCGCCCGGTTCGCCGCGCACCTGGCCTACCGGGCGATGCCGGAGTCCGCGCCCGAGGCGCGCGGCCTGCCCCGCCGGTCCGCGCCGGCGTCGGTCGCGGCGGCGGTGACGCGGCTGATCTGGCGCCGTCGTGCTTGATTTCCGCGAATTCCGCCGAAACGGTGGCACGCACCCGACGGTACTTCTACCCTCGCGCGAGTCCCGTACACCCGTGCGGGCACAAACTGGGGAGTTCGGAATGCCGGTATCCAAGACAGGGCAACGCCACGCCACGACCGACAAGACGGCCGTGATCGGCACCGCGCGGCGCACCCTCGGGTGACGCGCGGCGGACGCCGCCCCGGGTCTGCCGGGGCGGCGTCCGCACCGGTCCGCCGGGTGCCGCGCCTCGGCCGCTACCATCGCTTCCCGGGTGTGATCGGGAGCGGAAGGCGGGCGGGGCGTGGACGTGGCGAGTCCTGCGCACGTCGCCGCGACGCCGGTGCCCGCCCGGCCGCGCCGGCCCCTGCTGCGCCGGAGCATCCACGTCGGATGGGTGCTGCTGCTCGCGCTGGCCACCGAACTGCGCGTCGGCCGCTTCGGCTTCCACCCCTCCGACCAGGGCTTCATCCTCGCCCAGGCGTGGCGGGTGCTGCACGGCGAAGTCCCGCACGCCGACATCATCTCCGCCCGCCCGCTGGGGTCCGCGGTGCTGCACGTCGCCGACTACGCGCTGCCGATGCCGCTGTTCTTCGGCTCCAGCTTCCTGTCCATGATCGAGCTCATCGTGGCCACCATCGCGTTCGCCACGCTGGTCACCCGGCGCCGGGTGCTGGACTGGGGCCCGGGGATGACGGCGCTGGTCGCGGCGGCGTCGCTGATCAACCTCAACGCGTTCCCGCTGATGGCCTGGCACACCGTGGACGGCATCTTCCTCACCGCCTGCGGCGCCTGGGCCCTGGACGCGGGCCTGCGCGGCGATCGGGCCCTCGCCCGCCGCGGCGGGCTGGTGCTGCTCGGCTGCGCGGTGCTCGTCAAGCAGAGCTTCGTGCTGGCCCCGATGATCGGCCTGCTCTGGCTGCTGCTGCACCCGGCGACGCGGGCGGGCACGCGCCGCGCGGTCCGGCTGGTCCTCGACCTCCTCGCGCTCGGCGCGCCCGGGCTGGCGTACGTGGCGTGGGTGAGCCTCGGCGGCGGCTTCACGGAGATGGTCGAGCAGCTCACCGGCGGCGTGCCCGCCTACGGCGAGCGGCTGCTCGGGCTTTGGCTCGACGACCCGGAGGTGCTGACCAGGGCACCGGTGCGGGAGCTGGGCTTCTTCGCCGCGATCGCCGTGGTGCTCCTGGCCGTCCGGCTGCCCGGCGACCGGCTCGGCGTGGCCGGGCGCGTGGCGTCGTGGGTCCTGGTGCTCGCCGGCGCCACGGCGGTGGTGTGGACCGTCGTCGATGGCCGGTTCACCGGCTCCTCGCGCTGGGCGGACGTCCTGTGGTGGATCGTCGCGGTCAGCGTGCCGGTGAACGCGGCCGTCCGGCGGCAGGTGCCCTGGGCGGGTCTGCTCGTGCTCGCCACCGGGTTCATGACCAGCCTGTCCTGGGGCAACGACACGCCGACGCTGCTCACCGGCACCCTGGCCCTGACGACGTTGCTGCTGCTGGGCGAGCTGATCCCGCCCCGCCCGCGGCTCGCGCGCCGCTGGGTGACGGCGACGGCCGGCCTGACCGCGGTGGCGGTGTGCGGCTGGGTCGTCGTCGCCCGCCACGACCAGGCGGCCTACCTCGACGTCGGGCACGACCGGCTGACCGAGAACCTCGGCGCGGTGACCCCGGCGATGTCGGGGATCCGGACGAACCCCTCGACGTTCACCTTCGTCCGGCAGATCCGCGACTGCCTGGACCGCTTCCCGGCCGCGCGGACGGCGATCCTCCCGGACAGCCCGTTCGCCTATCCGGCGTTCGGCCTGCGCAACCCGTTCCCCCTCGAATGGCCGCTGCCGCTGGAGATCGTCGGCGATGCGCCCGAGCGCATGCTCGCGACGGCGGACCGGCTGAACCGCGAAGGCGGCTACCTGGTCCTGTTCGAGACGGATTCGTTCCGGGTGCTCGCGACGGGCGGCCCGGTCCCGGAGTCCATCCCGGCCGACACGCCGGTGTTCGACTACCTGGGACTGGAAAAGGCGATCCAGGCCCGGCTCACCGGCCGCGTGGTGACCTGCGGCAGCTTCGTCGGGAAGTACGCCCCTTAGGACTCCCGCACGGCGCCGGTGAAGGTTTCGAACGCTTCGAGCAGCACCCGCGCGATGTCCTCCTGCGCGACACCGTCGAGGAGAGCACCGAATTCGGCGCTCTCGGCGGCGACCTTGGCACTGCGGGGGAACATGGCCGCCTCGAACTCGGCGATGGCGGCTTCGCTGTCGCCGGAGTTCGCGGCGAGGGCCAGGCCGAGCTCGGCGCCGTCGAGCATGGCCAGGTTGGCGCCTTCGCCGTTGGCCGGCATGAGGTGGGCCGCGTCGCCGACCAGCGTCACCCCCGGGACCCGCTCCCACCGGTCCCCGACCGGCAGGGTGTAGTGGGGACGCAGCACAGGCGGGGTGTCGCCGTCGGTGATCAGGGCGGTGAGCTCCGGGGCCCAGCCGTCGAACTCGGCCGCGACCCGGGCGGTGGCCGCGGCCGGGTCGGTGAAGTCGATCGTGTCGAACCAGTCCAGCGGCCGGGTGAGCGACACGTAGGTGTGCAGCGTGTCCCCCCGTTCGCGGTGGGCGAAGATCCCCTGGTGCCGGGCGGGCGCCATCATCGAGCCACCGCCGACCGCCTTCGCCGCGACCGGGTGGCGCGTGTCGGCGTCGAACAGGTAGATCTCGACGAACGCTTCGCCGACGTACTCGGGTGTGGCGCCGGTGAGCAGCGGCCGGACCTTCGACCAGGCACCGTCCGCGCCGACCAGGAGATCGGTGCCGACACTGCTGCCGTCGGCGAAGGTCACCTCGTGGCGGCCGTCGCCGAGGGTGCGGGCCCCGGTGACCTTGTGTCCCCAGTGGACAGTGCCGGCCGGCAACGCGTCCAGCAGCATCTGCCGCAGTTCGCCGCGTTGCACCTCGGGGCGGCCACCCGTGCCGTCGTCGGGCTGGTCGGCCAGCACGGTTCCGTCGAAGTGGACGATTCGCATCGCTTGCCTGCCCTCGAGGACCAGGCCGCGGAATTCGGGCATCAAGCCGGCCGCCTCGACGGCGATCTGCCCGTTGTAGTCGTGGATGTCGAGCATCCCGCCCTGCATCCGCGCCATCGGCGAGGGCTCGGCTTCGTAGACCTCGGCCGGGATGCCGTGGACGTGCAGGACGCGGGCGAGGGTGAGGCCGCCGAGGCCGGCGCCGATGATCGTGACGGGCATGTCTGCTCCTTCGGGGTTTCGGTGCGACTCCCGAAGGCTGGCGAAGAGCGCTGGCGCGGACCGCACACGGAGCTGGCACGCCGCTGGCGGGCGCTGTCAGTCGGCGAGCAGGTCGTCGGGGCTGCCGCTCGCCAGCCCCGCCAGGACGTCGAGCGCCGATGCGAGGGCCGCCACCGGCGGGGCCGACACCGCGACCCGTACCGCGTTCGGCGCGTGGCCGGGCAGGACCGCGAACGCCGCCGCCGGGGACAGCGCGATCCCCCGGCGGGCCGCCGCCGCGACGAACGTGTCCGCCCGCCACTGTTCCGGCAGTTCCCACCAGCGGTGGTACGACGCCGGGTCGCCGCGCAGGCCCGGGAGCTTCTCCGCCACCACGGACGCCCGCGCGGCCGCGTCCCGGCGTTTCGCCGCCTCGATCTCCGCCAGGGTGCCGGTCACGGCCCACTGCGTCGCCGCCTCCACGGCGAACCGGGACGCGGCCCAGGCCCCCGAGCGCACCGACGCCGCCAGCCGGGCCGTCCAGGACGGCGGAGTCACCAGGAAACCGGCCGTCAGGCCCGGCGCGACCCGCTTGGACAGGCTGTCCACGAAGACCGTGCGCTCCGGCGCGTACGCGGCGAAGGGGCGGACGTCGTCGCGCAGGAACGTGTAGATGCCGTCTTCGATGACCGGCAGGTCCAGGCGGCCCGCGACCTCGGCGAGCTCGGCGCGGCGCCGCGGCGGCATCGTCGTGCCGAGCGGGTTGTGCAGCGTCGGCTGGACGTAGAGCGCGCGCACCGGGCCGGCCGCGGCGAGCGCCGACGGCACCAGCCCCGACTCGTCGGTCTCGATCGGCACGAGCTCGACGCCGAGGCGCGCCGCGAGGGCCTTCACCACGGGGTAGGTCAACGACTCCACCGCGAGCCGCTCTCCCACCGGCACGAACGCGGCGATCGACGCGGCCAGTGCCTGCCTGCCGTTGCCGGTGAACAGGATCGTCGCCGGGTCCGGGCGCCAGTCGCCGCGGGCGAGCAGGCCGGCCGCGGCCGCGCGGGCGACCGGGGTGCCGGCCGCGCCGATCGGGTGCAGGGCCGCGGTCAGGACGTCGTCGCGCAGCAACGGTTCCAGGGCCCGGGCCAGTTTCGCGGACTCCTCCGGGAGGACGGCGAAGTTGAGTTCGAGGTCGACGCGGGCGCTGCCGGGCTCGGCGAGCGCGGGTTCGGGTGGGGGCTTCGCCGCGCGGACGAAGGTGCCGCGCCCGACCTCGCCGACGGCCAGGCCGCGCCGGACGAGCTCGCCGTAGACGCGGGCCGCCGTGGAACCGGCGATGCCGCGCTGCCGCGCGAACCGGCGCTGGGGCGGCAGCCGGTCGCCGGGGCGCAGGCGGCCGGCCTCGATGTCGGCGGCGATGGCGTCCGCGACGACGCGGTAGTCGTCCATGCCTGCCTTTCCGCCGGGGTTTCTCCTCGACCGGCATGATCCCATCCGGGCTAGATTGAGGGCGGAGGTGCCATGACCGACCAGACCTGGACCGAAGTCGACGACTACCTCGCCGGCGCGCTGCTCGCCCCCGACCCGGTGCTCGACGCGGCGGTGGCCGACGCCGACGCCGCCGGGCTGCCGCAGATCGCCGTCGCGCCCAACCAGGGCAAGCTGCTCCACCTGCTGGCCCGGATGGCCGGAGCGCGCACGATCCTGGAGATCGGCACGCTCGGCGGGTACAGCACGATCTGGCTCGCTCGCGCGCTGCCGGCCGGCGGCAGGCTGGTGACCTGCGAATACGAGCCGAAGCACGCCGAAGTCGCGACGGCCAACCTGGCGCGGGCGGGCTTCGGCGAGGACGTCGTCGACATCCGCGTCGGCGCCGCGCTCGACACGCTGCCCACGCTGACCGGACCGTTCGACTTCGTGTTCATCGACGCGGACAAGGTCAACCTCGCGAACTACGTGCGCGCCTCGCTCCCGCTGTCCCGCCCGGGCACGACGATTGTGGTCGACAACGTCGTCCGCCAGGGCCGGGTGACCGACCCGAGCAGCAACGACCCGAACATCCGCGGCGCCCGCGAGCTGTTCGAGCTGCTGGCCGCCGAAGACCGCATCGACGCGACGGCGGTGCAGACCGTGGGTGGCAAGGGACACGACGGGTTCGTGCTCGCCCTGGTCCGCTGACACACGGCTGACTCACCGCCGGCTCACCGCGGCGGCCGCCCGGTCGCCGCGGTGAAGGCGCGCCAGATGTCGGCCGGGACGGTGTCGCCGGTCAGTTTGCGGCCGCTTGCGTCCTTCAGGCGGCGCTCGTCGTCGGAGCCTATCCAGACCGCCGTGGCCAGCTGGGGGGTGTAGCCGACCGCCCAGGCGTCCTGGTAGTCCGGGCTGTTGCCGTGCTCGGCCTCGCCCGTGCGCAGCGCCGCCGGGCCGCCCGTGCGGAGGGTCGAGGTCACCTCGTCGGCGATCCGGCGGCTCGTGGCGTCGTCGCCGAACGCCGGGTGTGCCGTGTCCGGGTTTTCCCAGATGACCGCGCCGCTTTCGTCGCGCACCTTCGCGACCAGGTGCGGGGTCGCGCGCCGCCCTGCGGCGGCGAACGTGCCGTAGGCACCCGCGACGTCCAGCGGCCGCAGCGGGTAGCGGCCGATGGCGATGCCCGGCCCGATGAGGAAGCCGTCCTTCTCGCGCAGGGTCGGGACGCCGTCGACGGCGTCCGGGATGCCGGCCCGGCGCGCGGCGTCGCTCAGCGCCTCCGGGCCCAGCCTCTTCGCCAGCACGATGAAGGGGCCGTCCGCGTGCGTTTCCATCGCCGAGCGCAGGGTGCACTTCGGGCCGCAGACGTCCGGGTACTGGAAGTTCTCGCCGAGGAACTCCAGCTTCGACGGCGACGGGATCGGCTGGCCGGCGACGTAGCCGCGGCCCAGCGCCGCGGCGAGGGTGAACGGGTGGAACGCCGTGCCGAGCGCGTGCGGCGTGCCCGCGTAGTCGCGGACGCCCTGGTCACCGCCGTAGTAGGCCCGGATGGCCCCGGTCGCCGGTTCGATCGCGACGACGGCCCCGCGCAACTCCTTCGGTTCGCCGTCCAGCCTCTCCCGCAGGGCTTTCTTGGCGGCGTCCTGGCGGCTGCGGTCCAGCGTCGTCTCGACCGTCATGTTCCCCTGCTGGAGCCGGCCGAGCGGGAAGCCGTCCCGTTCCAGTTCGGCGAGGACCTGCTGCTTGACGTGGAACTCGTCGTAGGTGACGCGGCCGGCGCGCGTCTCCGACGGCGGCTGGATCTCGTCGCCGGGGTAGGCCATCGGTTCGCCTCCCCCGACGTACCCGCGGCTCACGAGCTTGTCGCGGACGTACTGCCAGCGCCGGGTGGCGTGGAGATCGCCGGAAGCGGCGGGGTCGTGCACCGACGGGGACTGGATCATCCCGGCGAGGAAGGCGGCTTCGCTCCAGGTGATGGAGTTGTCGAGCTTCTTGCCGAAGTAGGCGTTCATCGCCGCGGCGGGCCCGAACGTGCCGCGGCCGAAGGAGATGATGTTGACGTAGCTTTCGAAGATCTGTTCCTTGCCCTGTTCCTGGGTGATCTTCGTGGCCAGCACGAGCTCGGCGAACTTGCGCCCGAGCGTCGCGTCGTCGTCGCCGGTGGACTTCTTGATGTACTGCTGGGTGATCCCGGACCCGCCGCCGACGCCGGTGAGGAACGCGCGGCCGATGCCGGTCGGGTCGAAACCCTGGTTGTCCCAGAAGGTCGGGTCCTCGGTGGCGATGATGGCGTCGCGCAGCTTCGCGGGCACCTGGGCGTAGGGGACGAACATCCGGTCGCCGTCGGCCGGGATCACCTTGAGCAGCTCGGACCCGTCCGCGTACTTCAGGACGACGGTCTTGTCGAGCCCGGCCAGGACTTCTTGGGGGCTGCGGACGTCGAGCACGAGGTAGGCGATCCAGAAGGCGATCAGCGGGCCGCCGATCAGGACGCCGAGCGTCCAGCCGACGATCCGCCGCACGCGGCGCCACCTCGGGGAGCTGGGCCGGTCTTCTTCTTCGGTTTCCTCGGTCGCCAAGGTCACGGATGGATGACGGCCGAATGGGTGAGAAGGTTCTGCGGAGGGTTGTTCGAATCCGATGAAGATCGAAACTGTCGAAATCAGGACAGGAAGGCGCGCAGCAGCGAGGCGGTGCCCTCGATGTGCTCGGCCATCGCCCGGCGCGCGGCGGGCGCGTCGCCGGCCAGTATCGCGTCCACGATCGCCTCGTGCTGGGCGTTCGAGTGCTCGAGGTTGGGCGGGAGCAGGGGGATCCGGTCGAGCAGCTGGTTGACGCGGCTGCGGGCGTCGGCCATCGCGGTGGTCAGCGAGCCGGACGCGGTCACCTCGGCGATGGCCAGGTGCAGCCGCGAGTCCTTGCGGCGGTAGTCGTCGAGGTCGGCGCCGGCGGCCTCGGCGAGCGTGCCGGTGAGGTGCTGCCGGTCGGCCGGGCTCAGCGACCGCGCGGCGGCCATCTCGGCGGCCCCGGTCTCGAGGACGTAGCGGAGGCTCAGCGCGTCTTCCAGCGCGACGGCGTCGACCTTGCCGCCGGGCTCGGGCGGCGCGGGAAGAGTGTCATGCACGAACGTGCCGCCGTACCGCCCCCGCCGTGACTCCACGTAACCGGCATCGGCGAGGGCCCGGATGGCCTCGCGCAGCGTGACCCGGCTGACGCCGAGCCGCTCGGCGAGTTCGCGTTCGGAGGGGAGCCGCTCGCCCGCGCCGACGACGCCCAGCCGGATCGCCTGCAGCAGCCGCTCGACGGTCTCCTCGAAGGCGTTGCCGGTGCGCACCGGCCGGAACAGCGCTTCGCCGGCGTTCACCACCGAGGTCGACTCCATCCCGCGAGTCTAGGCGCTGCCCGGCCATCACCCTGTGTTCGCGGTCCGGAAAACCGGTGGCCCCGGCGGGCACTCTCGGCGACGATGAGGCGACCGACACCGAACATCGACGCAGGGGGCGATCCGGTGCACTTCCTGATGGCCGAAGATCTGGTCCACGAACGCGAGAACGAGTTGCGCCACGGCGTGCGCAACCGCCCGCCGGGCCGCGCGATGCCCAGCCGCCACCCGGGAACGCGGAAGCAGCAACTGGGCTGGCGCCTGGTCGAAGTCGGCTTGAAGCTGGCCGTCGATCCGGACGACCGCCGGAACTGACGCCGCACTTTCCCGTGAAGTGCGGTGTCAGCACTCGATGACGTTCACCGCCAAGCCGCCGCGGGCGGTTTCCTTGTACTTCACGCTCATGTCCGCGCCCGTCTCGCGCATCGTCTTGATCGCCTTGTCCAGCGTCACCACGTGACTGCCGTCGCCGCGCATGGCCATTCTCGCCGCGTGAATCGCCTTCGACGCTCCCACCGCGTTGCGCTCGATGCACGGGATCTGGACCAGGCCGCCCACCGGGTCGCACGTCAGGCCGAGGTGGTGCTCGACCCCGATCTCCGCCGCGTTCTCCACCTGGGCCGGGGTGCCGCCGAGCACCTCGGTCAGCCCCGCCGCCGCCATCGCCGAGGCCGAGCCCACTTCACCCTGGCAGCCGACCTCCGCGCCGGAGATCGAGCCCGTCTGCTTGAGGATCGAGCCGATCGCGCCCGCCGTGAGCAGGAACGTCACGATCCCGTCGTCGGTCGAGTGCCGGATGAAGCGCTGGTAGTAGTGCAGCACCGCCGGGATGATGCCCGCCGCGCCGTTGGTCGGGGCCGTCACCACGCGGCCGCCCGCCGCGTTCTCCTCGTTGACCGCGAGGGCGTACAGGCTCACCCAGTCCATCGCGTACAACGGGTCGTCCGCGCCGTCCTCGGCCAGGAGCTTTTCGTGCAACGCCCGCGCCCGCCGCGGGACCTTCAGGCCGCCCGGCAGGACGCCTTCGTGCGTGCAGCCGTTGCGGACGCACTCCGCCATGACCGCCCAGATGTCCAGCAGCCCGGACCGCACTTCCTCACGAGAGCGCCACGACAGCTCGTTCGCCAGCATGACCTCGCTGATCGGCATCCCCGTGTCGGCGCAGTGCCCGAGCAGGTCCGCGCCGGTGCGGAACGGGTACGGCACCGGCGTCGAGTCCTCGACGAACACCGTGTCCGTCTCGTACGACTCGTCGCGGACGAAGCCGCCGCCGACCGAGTAGTACGTCCGCTCGCGCAGCAGCGCACCCGCAGCGTCGAACGCGCGGAACACCATGCCGTTCGGGTGCGCGGGCAACGACTTGCGCCGGTGCATGGTGAGGTCGGTGTCCTCGTCGAACGCGATCTCGTGCGTGCCGGCCAGCAGCAGCCGGCGCGATTCGCGGATCGAGGCGATGCGGCCCGGCACCGTGTCCGTGTCGATCTCCTCGGGACGCTCGCCGGACAGCCCGAGCAGGACGGCTTTGTCGCTGCCGTGGCCGAAACCGGTCGCGCCGAGCGAGCCGAACAGCTCGGCCTGGACGCGGGACACCGACGGCAGTTCCGCGCCGAGTCCGTCCACAAAGGTCAGTGCCGCCCGCATCGGCCCGACGGTGTGCGAGCTCGACGGGCCGATGCCGATGGAAAACAGGTCGAAGACGCTGATCGCCATTGATCCGCCCCTTCCTATCGGGCCAGCAGCGAGCTGGCCTCTTGCGAAGCCGGGCCCTGGTCGGCGAGGTGGGCCAGGTTCTCCGGCAGCTCTTCTCCACGGTAACGCTTGGTCTGGGCGTAGAGGCGTCCCGCGCGGTAGGACGAGCGCACCAACGGCCCCGCCATCACACCCGCGAAGCCCATCGCCTCCGCCGCCTTCGAGTGCTCCACGAACTCCTCCGGCTTCACCCACCGGTCCACCGGGTGATGCC
>JAEBES010000012.1:0-327493 GCA_049998155.1 Amycolatopsis sp. cmx-13-12
GGGGGGCCAGCTCGCCCAGTTCGGGTGGGATGACGCGGACCTGGGTGCCGGTGGTGGTGAAGGTGACCCGGCCATCGCCCACGGCGTAGGAGAGGCGGCGGTTGACGCGGTAGGAGCCGGCGGCGACGTCGACCCAGGGCAGGACCTTGAGCAGCCAGCGGGAGGAGATGCCCTGCATCTGCGGGACCGACTTGGTCGTCGTGGCCAAGGTCCGGGCCGCCGCCCGTCCCAAGCTCGACGGCGCCTGTTCGGATTCCACCTGCTCGGATCCCACCGGGTCGGTGACAGTCACAACGAGGACCACCCAATCATTCGCGTTCGGTACGTGCCCGTCCCAGCCGGCACGCCGGTCATGACCTGCTATTTCCTGATATGCGCGCGGTTTCGTGGCACCGCGAAATCAACATAGCAACCGCGCCTGCCCGCACAATGACACGATCGGGTCACCGGGTTAATGGCCGGGGCGTCGCTTGATCATTTTCCGATGATGTGCGACGCCCGTGGTCACGGCCTGTTCGCGGACGTCACTCGGTCGTGAGAATCCCTGCCCGGCAGCGCGGTTCGCGATTGCCCAGCGATACCGCGGCACCCCCGGCACCCCCTCGGGACTGCGCCGAATCGGCGACTTTCGTGATCCTGTGCGGCCACCAGGATGAATTCCGCCCTTTCTGTTGTCCGCCCGTAAACGGGTGGCTAACTTGAGCGTTCCCGGACGTGGAATGCCGGGCAGTGCTTCCCACGCTTCGCGGGCGAAAGGACCCGGATGAACATCTTCGTGGCCGGCAGTCTCTGGGTGGCCGGCGCGGCCGTGGTGGCGGGCGTGGTCGCGTACCTGGTCCGCCGGTTCGGCTGGGACGAGGGCCGGCCCGACAACAACGACGCGGCGGGCCAGGTGTTCACGATCGTCGGCGGGCTGCACGCGGTCCTGGTCGCCTTCGTCCTGATCTCGCTGTTCGACTCGGTGAGCGAAGCGAGCCAGAACGCGCAGACCGAAGCCGACAGCCTCGTCGCGGCCACCTGGGCGGCCGACGCGCTGCCGGCCGAGACGAAGGACCGGGTGCACCAGCTCGCCGCCGCGTACGCGCGCACGGTCGAGGACCAGGAGTGGCCCCGGCTGGCCGACGGTGGCCCGGTGCCCACCACGGGCGCGACGCAGCTCGACCAGATGCGCCAGGCGGTGGCGGCCGCCCCGGCCGACGACGACTGGCTGCTCGACCGCAAGACCGAGGCGAGCAACCAGCTCTGGTCGGTCTACCAGGCCCGCGAGCAGCGGCTGTCCCACTCGGGCGCCGGCGGGGTCGGCGCGGTCGTCTGGTTCGCGCTCATCCTCGGCAGCCTGATCACCGCGATCCTGCTGCCCAACCTGTTCGGCGGCACCCGGCTCGCCGCGCACATCATCATCGTCTCCACGCTGGCCGGCACGATCACGTTGCTGCTGTTCGCCATCTACCAGCTGCAGAACCCGTTCAGCGGCGGCGCGAAGGTGGCGCCGGAGGCGTTCACGTCGGCCCTGGAAAGGCTGGTTTGACCGGGACGCGGGCCCGCTGGGCGGCGCTGCTCGGCGTGGCCACGGCGGTTTCGGCGCTGCTGGCGGCGACCGGCTGGCTCGCCCCGCCGTCGGCGAAGGAGCAGGCCCGGGCCACGGACGGCTGCACGATCCTGCAGGCCGAGAACGAACACGAAGGCGCGCCGACGACGCTGCGGCTGCTCTCGCTGCCCGGCGGGGTCACCAAGCGGGTGACCCAGGCCGGGTACTGGATCAACGCGATGGGCTACTCCGCCGCGCAGGGCGTGGTCTACGGCGTCGCCGACGGCACCCGCGCCGGCCGCTACCACGGCGCGCACGCGGTGCGGATCGACGCCGCCGGCGTGGTCACCGACCTGGGCGTGCTCGGCCGGGCCGGCGCGCGGCAGCCGGTGTGGAGCCCGGTCACCGGCGCCACCGCGGGCGCGATCGACGGCGACCGCTGGTACGTCCGGCAGGGCAGTGATCTGTACACAGTGGACATCGACCCGGCGTCCGCGGACTACGTGCGGGTGGTGCACCGGACGGCGCTGCGGCCGGTGTCGCTCGCCGTCGGCGTCGACGACTTCGCCGTCGACCCGGCGGACGGGCTGCTCTACGGCGTCTCGGCGACCTCACGCGGGGACAGCTCGGTGGTCACCCTCGACCCGTCGAGCGGGAAGGTCGTGGTGGTGCCCGGCCTGCGGTTCCCCGACGGTGGCGCGTACGGGTCGGTGGTGCTCGCGCCCGGCGCGATCTACGCCACGGCGAACCGCGCCGGGCAGCGCAGCGTCACCTACCGCCTGCCGCGCGACGGCTCGGGCCCGGCCACCGAGGTCTCGGCCGGGCGCCCGCTGGTGAGCGGCGACGCGGCCGGGTGCTTCGCCGAGGCGCCCGCGTCCAAGCCCCCACCGCCCCCACCGCCGACGACATCACCCCCGCCGACGACGCCCCCGGGGCAGTCGTCACCTCCGCCGACGACACCTCCGGGACAATCGTCACCTCCGCCGACGACGCCTCCGCAGCAGTCGTCCGAGCCGCCGCCCCGGACCGAGCAGCCGCCGGCTCCGGAGCCGGCGCCACCGCCACCGCCGGTGGAACAGCGCGTCGACTTGCCGCCGCCGGCCCCCGTGCCGTCACCCCCGCCGTCGCCCGTCGTCACGCCGGCGCCGGACACCCCGGTTCCGCCGACCACCCACCGCGCACGGCCGGGGAAGCACACCGAGCCGGTGGTCCGCGACGCCGGGGACCGGACCGAGGTGAAACGGCGCTGGGGACTGACGGCGCTGATCCTCGTGCTCGGCGGCGGCGCGGCGGCCGCACACGGGCGCCGGCACCGGTGAGGACGGGTCAGTACTTGAACTGGTCGACGTTGTCGGCGGTGATGAGCAGGGGATCGCCCAGCAGGACGGTCTTCGTCGCGGCGTCGTACTTCACCGCCGGCAGCTCCAGGCTCACCTTGTTGACGGCCTGGAGCGGCTTGCCGTCGGCGACCTGCTTCGCCGTCCACGCGGTCAGGTAGCCCAGCGACTCGACGTTCCACAGCACCGACTGCGAGCACGCGCCCTTGAGCAGGTACGGCTTGATGGCCTGCGGCGTCCCGACGCCGACGGTGAACACCCGGCCGATCTTCTGCTCGTCGTCCACCGCCTTCGCGACGCCGGGCGCGGACGTCGTGCACTCGCCGATCAGCCCGGTCAGGCCGGGGTGGCTGGTCATGAGCTGCTTGGCGATGGCCGTCGCGGCGGCCACGTCTTCGCCCGCGTACACGGTGTCGACGAGTTCGGCCTTCGGGTAGCGCTCGGCCGCGTACTCCTTCTGGACGGCGATCCAGGAGTTGAGGTTCGCCGCGGCCGGCCCGCAGGAGACGATCGCGTACTGGCCGGTACCGCCGGTCTTCGCCATCAGCGCGTCGACGAGCGCGGTGCCGATGCCTCGCGCGCTGGCCTGGTTGACGAACACCTCGCGCTGCGTGCCCGGGGCGTCGGTGTCCGAGGTGAGCACGTGGATGCCCTTGGCCCTGGCCTCGGCGATCACGCTCGCGAGCGCGGCCGGGTCGTTCGGGGCCACGACGATGACGTCGACCTTCTTCGCGATCAGCTCACGCAGGATGCTCACCTGCGCGGCCGGGTCGACGGTGTCCGGGCCGGTCGAGTGCCACACCACGCCCAGCTGCTTCGCCGCCTCGAGGCCGCCGTTGTCCATCGCCTCGAAGTAGGGGATGCCGCGGACCTTGGGCACGAACTCGATCCGGGTCGGCGCCGGCGGCGGTGCGCTGCCGCCCAGCTGGTCCGAGCAGCCTCCGAGCGCGAGCGCCGCGACCAGCGTCACCGTCGCGACCAGCCGGAAGGTCTTCGTCGGCCCTCGCATCTCCACCCGTTCTTCAGGAAATTCGATCAGTTCGATGGGTCTGCGCGTGGTGGAGACCAAGGGCGAACGTAGGGCCCCGGGTAACTGTGGTCAACGGGATGTGCGCAAAGGGTTACGGAAGTGAGTTCTGCTCCATTCGGCCCTGTGACGCGCGGAACAGGCGTCAATTACCCCCTAGGGGTATAGTCGCCGGCATGAACGAACAGCACGGGGCTTCGTGGGCGACGGCGATCCAGGCGACTCTGCACTGCCTGACCGGCTGTGCCATCGGTGAGGTGCTCGGCATGGTGCTGGGCACGGCGTTCGGCCTGCACAACGCGGCGACCGTGGTCCTGTCGATCGCGCTGGCCTTCGTCTTCGGCTACGGCCTGACCATGCGGGGCGTCCTGAAGTCGGGGATGAACCTCCAGGCGGCGTTCAAGGTCGCGCTGGCGGCGGACACCGTGTCGATCGCCGTGATGGAGCTGATCGACAACACCGTGGTCGTGGCGATCCCGGGCGCGATGGACGCGGGGCTGGCCAGCCTGCTCTTCTGGCTGTCGCTGGCCCTCTCGCTGGCGATCGCGTTCGTCGTCACGGTGCCGGTCAACAAGTGGATGATCGGGCGCGGCCTCGGCCACGCCAAGGTGCACGCGCACCACCACTGAGCAGCGCGCGTCCGGGGAGGTGGCGGCCTCCTCGGAGGTCGCTACACGCTGGACAGGTCGATCGCGCGGTCCACCTTGCGCCGGTCGAGCACCCGCAGGATGCCTTCCAGCAGGTAGTAGTCGGCGTAGGGCAGCGACACCTCGACGCCGTCCTCGTTCGGCCGGTTGCGGGTGCAGCGCGCCACGCTCGCCTCGGCCCGGGTGGACTTCGTCGTCAGGCACGTCCGCGACACCGCCGTGAGGATCCGCAACGCGCTCTCGCGGTAGTGCGGGCGGTGCGTGAGTTCCGCCAGGTCCAGCAGGCCGCACGCCATGATCACGCCGGCGGAAGCGTCCTTGACGTCGTCGGGCGCCTGCGGGGCCAGGTAGTCCCACACCGGCACGTGGTCGGCGGTCAGCCGGGACAGCGCGAAGTCCGCGAGCCGCCGGGCCGTGGCCAGGAACTCCGGGTCCCCGGTGCGCCGGTGGATGGTCGTGAACCCGTAGACGCCCCAGGCCTGCCCGCGCGACCAGCACGACGTGGGGCTGTAGCCCTGCACCGTGTTCGGCCCGATCGGCGCGCCGGTGATCGGGTCGAAGTCGAACACGTGTGGCGTCGACCCGTCCGGGCGCGGGAAGTTCCGCTGCGCCGTCTTCGCGTGCGCAACGGCGATCTCGAGGTACTTCGGGTCCTGCGTCTGCGCACTGGCGAACGCGAGCAGGTCCAGGTTCATCATCGTGTCCATGATGACGCGGCCGGCGTTGTTCGGGTCGGACAGCGCACCCCAGGCGCGGATGAACCGCCCCGCCGGGTTGTAGCGCTTGATCAGCGACGACGCGGCCTGGATCGCGCCCGCCCGCCACTTTTCGTCGCCGGTGAGCCGCCAGGCGGTCACCCAGGAGGGGGAGAAGAGAAAACCGAGGTCGTGCGTGCCCGTGTCGTTCTGGCGCGGCGCGAGTTTTTCCGCGGACACGAGTGCGAGGGTCTTGAATTGTTCCTCGCCGCTGTGCAGCCAGGCCAGCCACAACTGGCCGGGCCAGAATCCGCCGACCCAGTCACCGTTCTGCGAATAGGTCCATTTCTCGAACTTCGTGCCGACCGGAAACGCGGTGACGCCGGGCGCCACCGCGCGGAGCTTGGCCACGGCGTAGTCGGCCGCTTGGCGGAGCGTCCGGGTGACCGAGGCCAGGTCGGAGGGGTCGGGGGTGGCCGCCGAAGCGGCCGTGGAGGTGCTGGCGCCCACCGCCACCGCGGCGCCGGCCGCGGTGGTCAGCAGGGTTCTCCGGGAAACGCTCACAGGTACCCGCCATTCCGTGATTCGTGGGGGAACGAATTTTGGCACGGTGAGCGGGTCGTTGTACACCCGGCGGAATTCTTTTCACGGTTGTGAATGATGTGCCGCTGAGTGGAATGCCGGGAAATGGGCGAAGGCCCGGCGGGGGACGCCGGGCCTTCGCCGTTGCCGCGGGTGAGGGCAGTCACGCTCGCGACGATTTTCAGCAGTGCGGGGCGACCGGCTGGTCGGAACCCGTCTGCAGGTAGGTGTCGGACACGTAGTGCCCGGGGCCGATCCGGTCCCAGATGTTGCCGGTGCCGAACTTGCCGGTGACGGTGTCACCCTCGACGTAGCACTCGATGTTCACCTTGGCGTAGTTCGCCGCCAGGCCCTTGATGGCGGCCGAGGTGCTGGCGCTCGCCCGGACGTTCATCGGGTCGCCTGCCGTGCTGACGACGCCGGTCGGGCCGGAGCCGGTCCACAGGTAGGAGACGTTCACGTTCCCGTTGTCGGACATGCCGAGGCCGTCCCAGAAGACGCCGTCGGCGAGGTCGATGCCGGCCGGGTTCTGCACCTTGTAGCCGAGGCCGCTCTTGCCGCCGTTGTAGCCGTTGGTGTAGGCGGCGTACGCCTCGGGCTGGCCCTGCGGCAGGTCCTTGAACTTGGTCCGCACCGACGACGGGTTCCAGTAGTCGTCCTGCTCGTTCCACGGGCCGATGTCCCACACGGGCGCGTACTCGCACTTGCTGCCGTCGGTGCGGCAGACGCGGACGGTGTAGTCGCCGGTGCCCTTGGGAGCCAGTCCCTTGCCGGAGGGCAGCGCGACGAAGTGGTCGTGGCTGGTGATGATGTGGCCGTTGGCGGTCTTGCCGCCGACCAGGCCTTCCCGGGTGCCGTACACCTTGTAGGTCAGTTCGGTGCCGGCGGTCAGGGCGTTGGCCTGCGGGGCGCTGTCGGCGCTGAGCTTGACGCTCGTGACCGACGGCCGCACGCCGTCGGTGGTGCTGTGCAGGCTGATCCGCACCTGCACCTCGCTGACCGAGCTCTTCAGCGTGGTGCCCGCGGGCGTCCACTCGGTCCAGTCGTTGACCCCGGTCCGGCCCCGGACGTCGACGTCGATCGACGTGCCCTTGGGGGTGTCGGCGGCCAGTTCCGCGCTGACGCGGTTGGCGGCCGAGCCGAGCTTGTGCTCGGCGGTGGTCAGGCTGCCCTCGCTGCCGGCGAACACGCGGGCGGTCCGGTGCCACGCGGCGTCGGCCAGGGTCAGCGTGCCACCCGCTCCGGTGACGTTGACGTCGTTGCTGTCCACAGTAGACAGGTCGGCGGTCCAGCCGGTGCCGGCGGTGGCGGCCTGCGCGGGGGCTCCGGCCAGCGCCGTCACCGCCCCCGCGGCCAGAACCGCCGCGGTCACGCGGCCGGCTTTCATGATCCGGATCATCCCCGGTTCTCCTCTCGCACCTGATGTTTCGAAGGTGGCGAAAGACTGACGGGGGGACGTACATGATCCGTACAAGCAGATTGTGCGCAGGGAGGCGGTTTTGTGCGGCCGCGTCAGGCGGAAGCGATGTGCGGCCGCTCCTCGGCCACCACGAACGACGACTCCTTCGGCCGCGTGGACAGTTCGCGCCAGATGGCCAGCGCCCGCTCCGAGTAGTCCCGCGACCGCTCCGGCTGCGACAGCGCCCGGTGCAGTTCCCCGAGCAGCTGCGAAACCTCGGCCTCCGACCGCCGATCCCCGTTGCGGCGGTGCACCGCCAGCGAGTTCACCAGCAGCAGCTGCGCGTGCGCGAAGTCCCCGCTGTGCAAGCACAGCTCGCCCAGGTTCTGGTTCGCGTACCCCACACAGTGGTCGTCACCGAGATCGGTGAAGATCGCGATCGCCCGGTCGACGTGCTCGCGAGCCGCCGCCAGATTGCCCTGGTGCTGGAACAACAGACCCAGCCGCTTGAGCGCGTGGGCTTCGCGGTGCCGGTCGCCGATCGAGGCCGACAGCTCCAGGGCGTCGGTGAACCAGCGCTTCGCCGCCGCGTAGCAGCCTCGGGACATCCACACCGCGCCCGCGCCGAGGCGGGCCACCGCTTCGCCGTTCGGGTCGTCCGCCTCTGCGAACAGCTTCAACGCCTCGTGGCAGTGGTCGAGGGCCAGGTCGTCCGCGCCTTCGATGCGGAGGATCGTGGAGAGCCCGGTCAGCGCGACGGCGACCCCCTGGACGTCATCGACCGAGTCGAACAGCTCCTTCGACTCCTCGAACGCCACCCGCGCCTCGGCGTACTCGTCCTGGTAGAGCAGGTACTGCCCGAGGTTGCGCTGGACGATCGCCTCGGCCCGCGCCGATCCCGTCCGGCGGGCCGCCGCCAGGGCGATGAGATGGGTGCTGTGCCAGTCGTCCTGCGGGCCGCGGAGGTCGAAGTACGGCGTCAGCGCCGAAGCCAGCTGCCACGCCAGGTCGTCGAACCCGTGCTGGGCGGCCAGCGAGACCGCCGCGACCGTCGTGTGCCGCTCGGCCCCGAACCACACGGCCGGGTCGTCGGGCAGGACGCCGTCGGGCACGCCCGGCCGCGGCAGCTCGTCGTCGCAGTACGCGCCGAAGAAGTGCAGCGGCATCCGGCGCGCCGCCTCGAGCGCCAGGCCCAGGTAGCCCTCCAGCACCCGCCGCAGGCCGGCGCGGGTCTTCGCCGCGTCACTCCGCTCGGCCAGCTCCACCGCGTACACGCGCAGCAGGTCGTGCAGCCGGTAGCGCGGCTGACCGGCCGAATCGGAGCCGACGAGCTCCACGAGGTGGCCGTCGACCAGCACGTCGAGCACGTCCTCGGCCTCCCGGCGGCCCAGCACCGCCGCGACCGCCCACGCCGGGAACTGGACCGGCCCGAGCAGGCCGAGCCCGCGGAACGCCGTCGCCGCCGACATCGGCAGCAGGTCGTAGGACAGGGTCACGCTCGCGCGGACGGCGAGGTCGCCGACGCGCAGCTCGTCGAGCCGGCGGCGCTCGTCGCCCAGCCGGTCGGCCAGCAGCCGCAGCGTCCAGCCCGGCCGGTGCGTCAGCTTCGCGCCGGCCACCCGGATCGCCAGCGGCAGGTGCCCGCACTGGCGCAGGATCGCCGCGGCGCTCTCCGGCTCGGCGGCCACCCGCTCGGCGCCGACGATCCCCTCCAGCAGCCGCGCGGCCTCGGCCTCGGGCAGCAGGTCGACGTCCACCGGTTTCGCGCCGGCGAGCCCGGGCAGCCGGATCCGGCTGGTCACCAGGACCGCGCACGCCCCGGCCCCGGGCAGCAGCGGCCGCACCTGGGCCTCGCTGCCGGCGTCGTCGAGCACGACGCACATCCGCCGCCCGGCCAGCCGCGAGCGCAGCAGCGCCGACCGCTCCGCGAGCTCACGCGGCAGGCCGGCGTCGGGGATGCCCAGCGTCCGCAGCAGTTCGGCGAGCACGCTCATCGGCGCCCGCGGCGACGACGACGTGCCGGCCAGGTCGACGTGCAGCTGGCCGTCGGGGAACTCGTCGCGGACCGCGTGCGCCACCCGGACGGCGACCGCCGACTTGCCGACGCCGGGCGCCCCCGACAGCACGACCACGGCGGGCGTGCCGGAGTCCGCGCGCTCCCGCAGCAGGGTGACGACGTCGTGGATCAGCGCGTCGCGGCCGGTGAAGTCCGGCAGGTCCAGGGGCAGCTGGCAGACCGGGGCGACGTCGGCGGGGCGCGCCGGGGAGAGCACGTCGTCCAGGACGAGGGTCGCGCGCAGCTCGCGCAGCCGGGCGCCCGGTTCGGCGTCGAGCTCCTCACGCAGGACCCGCTCGGCCGACTCGTACGCCTCGATCGCGTCCCCGGTCCGGCCCGCGGTCCGCAGCGCGACGATCAGCTGCGCCCAGAGTTCTTCACGGAGGGGGTGCTCGGTGACCAGCCCGCGCAGCTCGGCGATGGCTTCGCCGGAGCGGCCGAGGCCGATCCGCGCGCGCAGGCGCTGTTCCTGCACCGAAAGCCGCAGCTCGGTGAGCCGGGCGACGGTCGCGCCCCAGCTGTGGTCGTGCGGCAGGCCCTCGAGGACTTCGCCGCGCCACAGCGCGTCGGCCTTGTCGAGGAGTTTGAGGGCGCTCTCGGCTTCGCCGCCGTCGAGCGCTTCCTGCGCTTCGCCGGCCAAGGCGGCGAACGCGAGGTGGTCCAGTTCGTCCGGCGCCGCGGTCAGCAGGTAGCCGGAGGCCCGGCTGCTGATCCGCTCGCCCAGGTCGGGGTGGCTCTCGGCGAACCGTCTTCGCAGCGAATGCACGTACGTGCGGATGTTCGCCGCGGCCGACCGCGGCGCCGCCTGTGGCCACAGCACTTCCACCAGCACGTCGGTCGACACGACGACGTTCGGCTGCAGGGCCAGCGCGGCCAGCAGCAGCCGGGGCTTCGGGCCGCCGAGGGCGATCACCCGCCCGGCGGCGGTGACCTCCAGCGGCCCGAGGACGCGGATGGTAAGCGAGGTGGTCTCAACCTGCCCGATGAGTTCCCCCATGTCCCGGACTCTAGGACCGTCCGGCGGCACCGGCTAGATCCATTCGGAGTGTCTGTGCGCACACGTGCGTCCTTTGTACGGAATGTGTACGGCGCAAAGTCACGCTGCCGCCATGAAACGATCGAAACTCCGGCGTATCGCCGGTTCCGGCCTCGTACTGGCCGCGGTCGGCGCGCTGCTGACCGGCGGGGCGATCGAGGCGTCCGCGGCGGCGAGCGGGACCGTGAAGACCGCGGGCGACCCCCTCAACGTCCGCCGGGCACCGACCACGGCCGCCACGGCGGTCAAGACCGTCGCCAACGGCGCCACCGTCGCCATCGACTGCCAGGTCAACGGCTCGTCGGTGACCGGCCCGTACGGCACCGGCACGTTGTGGGACTACGTGCCCGCGCTCGGCGGGTACGTCTCGGACACCTACGTCTTCACCGACTCCGACACGCGGGTCGCGCCCGACTGCGGCGTCGGCTCGGGCAGCGGCCAGTGCGCCGACGCCTGCGCGGGCGAGGGGCAGTACCGCTCGTCCGACTCGCACTTCCTGGTCTACGACACGAACTCCGACGGCTACTCCGCCGTCGTCGCCTACTGGCTCAAGGGCGGCGCCGGGCCGTTCTACGTCTGGAACTCCGGCGGCGAGGGCACGAAGGTCGACAAGGCCGTCACGGTCCCGCACGGGGGCTGGGTCTTCTACAAGGTGTGCGTCGCGAACTACACGACCGCCAAGCCCGACCTGAAGTCCTGCAGCGACGGCGTCACCGACTTCGCGGCCTGACCGCGTCCACCACGAGAAAGGGTTTTCCCATGGGTCAGGTCAACCGGCGCAAGGTGCTGCTCGGCGGGCTCGCCGCGGTCACCGCCACCGCGGCTTCGGCGGCGCTGCCGTCGTGGGCGAACGCCCGCACCACGGCGGCCGCCCCCGCCGTCCACGATCCCTTCCAGCTCGGCATCGCCTCCGGCGATCCGCTGCCCGACAGCGTGGTGCTGTGGACGCGGCTCGCCCCCGCGCCGCTCAACCCGGACGGCTTCGGCGGCATGCCCGACGCCACCTACGCGGTCGACTGGGAGATCGCGAACGACGCGGCGTTCAGCTCGATCGTCCAGCGCGGCTCGGTGGACGCCGTCCGCGCGTCCGGGCACAGCGTCCACATCGAACCGACCGGGCTGCAGCCGGCGCGCGAGTACTTCTACCGGTTCAAGAGCTCCGGCTACCTCTCGCCGGTCGGCCGGACGCGCACCGCGCCGGCGGCCGGGGCCGCGGTCAACCAGCTCAAGTACTGCTTCAGCTCCTGCCAGCACTGGGAGGAGGGCTACTACCACGCGTACAAGGGCATCGTGGCCGACGACCCGGACCTGGTGCTGTTCCTCGGCGACTACATCTACGAGAAGAAGTCGGGCCGGGCCGCGCAGGAGCGCAACCCGCGCAGCCTGGCCTTCACGGAGGACGTCACCACGCTCGCGCAGTACCGAGCGCGCCACGCGCAGCACAAGACCGACGCCGACCTGCAGGCCGCGCACGCGATCGCGCCCTGGATCGTCGTGTTCGACGACCACGAGGTCATGAACAACTGGAACGGCACCACCTCGCCCGCTCCGGCCGCGCGCAAGGCCGCGGGGTTCCAGGCCTTCTACGAGAACACCCCGATCCGGTCGACGGCCAAGCCGAACGGCGCGTCGATCCAGCTGTACCGGCAGCTGATGTGGGGCAACCTGGCCCGCTTCCACATGCTCGACACGCGCCAGTACCGCAGCGCCCAGGTGGCCGACCCCTCCGGCGACGCCGGGCCGGCCTGCGCCGACATGCGCAGCACTTCCCGCAGCATCCTGGGCGCCACCGAGGAGGCGTGGCTGCTCAAGCAGTTCGAGTCGCACCCGACCACCTGGGACTTCCTCGGCCAGCAGGTCTTCTTCGCCACGCGGGACAGCGACGGCAACAAGGCCACCTGCGAGAGCAACGACTCCTGGCAGGGCTACGAGGCCTCCCGCAACCGGATCCAGCAGGGCTGGGTCGACCGCAAGGTCGCCAACCCGGTCGTGCTCACCGGGGACGTCCACCGGCACTGGGCCGCCGACCTGCGGCTCGACTACTTCAACCACAGCGACCCGGTCATCGGCTCGGAGCTGGTCACGACGTCGGTGACGAGCAACAGCGACAACGCGGGCGACCCCAGTGCGGCCTGGTACGCGAACAACCCGCACGTCAAGTACTGCAAGGGCGAGCGCGGGTACGTCCGCGTCACGACCACGCCGTCGCAGATGCGGGCCGACTTCATGACGACCTCCGACACGAGCGTCTACGACCCGGCGTCGGTGGTGATCAAGAACGACGTCAGCTACGTCGTGCAGGCCGGGAAGCCGGGGCTGCAGAAGGCCTGAATCCGGATTGGACACCGACCCCGATCGCGGGGACCCGCGCCCGACCGGGGGTGGCGCGGGTCCCCGGGTCCGTCGATCTTGACATTTCGTTCGCCGCACTCGTAATCTGGGTGTTCCGCCGTCATGCCGAATTCTTCGATTTTCATGACAAGGCGGTTCCACGGTGAAAAAACTCTTGCTGATCACCTTCGCGGTCGCCGGGCTGGTGGTGGCCGGTGCCGGCGTTTCCGCCGCCGCGCCCGGCCGCGTCTACGACGTCAAGGACTACGGCGCCAAGGGGAACGGGTCGGCCAACGATTCGGCCGCCATCGACAAGGCGATCACCGCGGCGAACGCGGCGGGCGGCGGCACCGTCCGGTTCACCTCCGGCACCTACAAGTCGGCGAACACCGTCCACCTCAAGAGCAACGTGACGATCCAGCTCGACGCGGGTGCGACGATCACGGGGTCGAGCGCGGACACCTACGACAAGCCCGAGTCGAACCAGTGGGACGAATACCAGGACTACGGCCACAGCCACTTCCACAACGCGATGTTCTACGGCGACAAGCTGACGAACATCGGCTTCACCGGCGCCGGCACGATCGACGGCGGCGGCAACCTCATCACCGGCAATCCGAAGTCCGGCGAGGCCGACAAGATCCTGTCCCTCACCCGGTGTGACGGGCTGACGCTGTCCGGCGTGAAACTGCGTCGCGGCGGGCACTTCGCGGCGCTGATCAACGGCTGCACCAACGTCGTTTCCGACCACCTGACCATCGACACGGCGAGCGACCGCGACGGCTGGAACATCATCAGCACGACGAACGTCACGATCACCAACGCTTCGATCGCGGCCAACGACGACGCGCTGGTGTTCAAGAGCGACTACGCGCTCGGCGCGAAACTCCCGAACGGGAACGTCACGGTGAACAACGCGAAACTGTCGGCGCAGTGCTGCAACGCGCTGATGTTCGGGTCCGAGACGTGCGGTGACTTCACCGGCTACCAGTTCTCGGACATCACGATCACCAGTGCGCACAAGTCCGGCATCGGCATCGTCTCCATGGACGGCGCGAAGATTTCCGACGTGCACTACCGCAACATCACGATGTCCGGGACGTATTCGCCGATCATGATGAAGATCGGCACGCGCAAGCGCTGCGGCAACAACCCCGGTGTCGGCTCGATCAGCAACATCACGCTGGACAACGTCACCGGCACGCACACCGGCACCAACTTCAGCCCGACGATCTGGGGCGCCGACAGCGGCCACCGCGTCTCCGACGTCACGTTCACCGGCGTCAAGCTGTCGGTGCCGGGCGGCAACGGGACGATGGGCACCGGCGTGCCGAGCAACACGGCGACGGACTACAACCCGAAGAGCATCGGCACCCGCCCGTCGTACGGCTGGTACCTGCACTACGCGAACGGCATCAAGTTCGTGAACAGCTCGGTCGAGTTCGCCAAGGACGACGGCCGCCCGGCGAGCATCGTCAACAACAGCTCGGACATCACGTTCGACCACTTCACGGCGGAGAAGGGCTCGAAGAGCCCCTTCGACATCGGCTTCCAGTCGGTGACGGGCTACTGCATCAAGGACTCGGCGACGACGTCGGGCTCCGCCCTCCGCCTCAACACCTCAAGCTCCACCTCAACCTGCTGACCCCCACCCCGAGGCCCCTTCCCGCAAGCGGGAAGGGGCCTCACCCGTGATCCGAGAGTCATCACGCGTGATTGAAGGGTCATCACGCGTGATTGAAGGGTCATCACTCGTGATTGGAAGGTCGACACAGCGGAACCCGCGACCCGAGCCGTGTCGACCCTCCAATCACGCGTGTCGACCCCCCAATCACGCGTGTCGACCCCTCAATCACGTGGAGTTGCCCCCTGGGGCCGGACACCTTGATTCCAGACACTGGTCTGGAGGGAGGATGTCCCGATGTCCCGCAGGTCAAAGTATCCGGAGCAGTTCCGTCGCGACGCGATCGAGTTGGTGAACTCGAGTGATCGGCCGTTGCGGCAGGTCGCCCGGGAGCTGGGGGTCAACCACGAGACGCTGCGCTCGTGGGTGAACACCGCCAAGCAGGCCGCCGAAGCCGGGCCGCCGGCGGAGGACCCAGCCACTGTCGATGAGGTGGCGCGGTTGCGGAAGCAGGTCGCTGAGCTGCAGAAGGAGAAGGAGATCCTGCGGAAAGCGGCCGCCTATTTTGCGCGCGAGATGGATCGATGATCTACCGCTACCGGTTCATCTCCGAACACCGCACCACCTTCGGTGTGAAGCGGTTGTGCCAGGTCCTCGGGCTGCGTCGGCAGGGCTTCCATGAGTGGGTCGCCGCGGAGGCGGCCCGGGTCGTGCGGGCGGAGGCCGAGGCCGAGCTGGTGCGGGTGATCACCGGCATCCACAGCGAGCACCGCGGTGCCTATGGGGTGCCGCGGATCACCGCGGAACTGCAGCGGCGCGGACACGTGGTGAACCACAAGCGGGTGGAGCGGCTGATGCGCGAACACGGGCTGGCCGGGATCACCCGCCGCAAACGCCGAGCGTTGACCCGGCCTGCGGCCGGCCCGGTCACCCCAGTTCAGGACCTGATCCGCCGGAACTTCACCGCGTCGGCGCCGGGACTGCGGATGGTCGGGGACATCACCTGCCTGCCCACCTTCGAAGGCTGGCTCTACCTGGCCACCGTCATCGACCTGCACACCCGCGAAATCATCGGCCACGCCATGGCCGAGCACATGCGCACCGACCTCGTCTGCCAAGCCATCGACCTCGCCACCGCCCGCGGCCTCATCGACGACGATGCGGTGTTTCACTCCGACCGCGGCGTCCAATACACCTCCGGCCAGTTCCGCACCGCCCTCGCCGAACACCGGATCCGCCCGTCGGTCGGGCGGATCGGGTCCTGCTACGACAACGCCGTCGCCGAAGCCTTCTTCGCCACCCTCAAAACCGAAATCGGTGTCTCGATCTGGCGGACCCGCACCGAAGCCCGCCAGGACGTGTTCACCTGGCTGCGCTACTACAACCACCACCGGCTGCACTCCACCATCGGCCACAACACCCCAGCCGAAACCCGAACCAACTATCGTCAGACCCCGGCTGCCTAAAACCCCGTGTCCGCCCCACCGGGGCAACTCCACACGGGTGATGACTCTCCAATCACGCGTGATGCCTTTTGCGCACACGACGAAGGGGCCCCGGCTGGTTGGCCGGGGCCCCTTCTGCGGCGTCGCGGTGGTCAGTGGGAGTACTGCTCGTTCATGATCAGGAACGCGCCGAGGCCGTGGAAGTCGTTGGTCTTGCGGGCGCGGGCGTAGTAGTACGAGAGGTCTCCGACGTTGGTGCCTTCGCAGATGTCGGTGATGTTCGTCAGCCCGTCCGAGCCGAGCGACACCTTCTTCAGCACGCCGGCGTACCCCTTGTCCGCCACCGCCTGGTAGGACGCCGGCAGGTAGCCGCGCTGGACGCCGCGGGCCATCGTGAACGTGTACATCGACGACGCCGACGTCTCCAGCCAGTTCTTCGCGTCGCCGCCGCGGTCGACCACCTGGTACCACCGGCCGGTCGCCGCGTCCTGGTACCGCTGGTAGCCGGCCGCCAGGAACTTGACGACGTCGATCAGCGCCGCCCGCCGCGGGTGGTCGGCCGGCAGCACCTCGAGGATGTCGATGGTGGCCATGCCGAACCAGCCGATCGCGCGCGCCCAGTGGTACTTCGAGTGGTGCCCGGACCCGGACGCCCACGACTCCGAACCGTCCTCGTCGTAGGCGTGGTACAGCAGGCCCTTCGCCGGTTCGCGCAGGTGGCTGAAGTACACGACGATGTTCTTCGCCGCTTCCTCGAAGCAGTAGGCCCCGTCGCCGAACGCCGCGCCGTAGAGGGCGAGGAACGGCTGGGCCATGTAGACGCCGTCGCCCCACAGCTGGCCGACCTTGCTGGTCGCGTGGAACATGCCGCCGTCGGACGTCCTGGGGTAGGACGGGAACCGCTTGCGCAGCTGGTCGGCCGCCGTCTTGTACTTCTTGCGGCCGGTCTCCCCGTACAGCAGCGGCAGCATCTGGCACGAACGCATCGAGTCCAGGTTGTTGAAGCTGTTGGAGATGCCGCTGTCGGTGATGAACCGGTCGTACCACGCGATGATGTAGTCGAGGTACTTCTTCTCGCCGGTGCGCTTGTAGAAGAGGTACTGGCCGTAGAGGTACAGGCCCAGCGTGTAGCCCCAGCCGCCGATCTTGTCCGGCGTGTAGCGCTTCATCGTCGAGTCGATCACCGCGCGGGACCAGTCCGGTGGCGGCGCCGCGCCGCCGATCGGGGGGAGCTGGTCCGCCGCCCGGGCCAGGGGGCCCGCCGCGGCGAGCGCGCCCAGGGCGCCGAGGGTGCCGGCCAGGACCGCGCGCCGGGTCGGGCGAAGGGGGTGTTCGGACATCGTCGTCCCTTTCGTGCACTGGCCCCGCGACGCGGTGAAGTGGGTGGCCGGGATGCCGATCCGCCGTCCGTCGGCATCCCGACCAGCTCTGGGGGGCGCGGCGTGCTGCCCGTGTCGCCGGAGCGATGGTCTGGAGAGCGAAAGCGCTTCCGGGGAAAACATCTACTCGCCCCGGGGACGTCGAGTCAAGAGAGATCGGATCTCTTGCGTCATATATCAGATATTTAACCCGAACGGCGGCAGCGAGCATGTACCGGCCAGCGAAACTTGACGGAAAGGTCGGATCTAAGGCTTGACCAGGCGTTACTGCCAGGAGTACACCACCGGATGGACCAGACCAATGGAGGTCGTTCATGGCACACAGGTTCCTCCGCCGGGTGCTCGTCGCGTGCGCGGCGACGCTGGCGGTGTCCGGGCTCGTCGCCGCGCCCGCTTCGGCGGACCTGCAGAAGCCCTCGCAGCAGTGGCTGCGCGACAGTCAGGCGGGGCTGTTCCTGCACTGGGGCATGCGCACGTCGCCCGGCTACACCAGTTGCAGCGCCTGGGAAAAGGCGATCACCGACGGCGGGTGGAGTCCCACCTACTGGGTCACCGAAGCCGAGAAGCTGCACGCGTCCTACCTCGTGCTCGCCTCCTTCCACAGCCGCCTCGGCTACTCGCGGGCGTGGCCGTCGAAGATCCCCGGCAGCTGCAGCACGAAGCGGGACTTCCTCGGCGAGCTGATCGCCGCCGCGAAAGCCCGCGGGCTCAAGGTCATCCTCTACATGACCAACGACGCCCAGTGGCACGACGAAGGCGGCCACGAGTGGCTCGACTCGGCCGGTTACTCGAAGTACAAGGGCAAGGACGTCGACCTCGACAGCCAGAGCGGCTTCGGCCAGTTCAGCTACGACAACTTCTTCGAGGTCATGAAGAACTACCCCGACCTCGGCGGCTTCTGGATCGACAACGACAACGCCTACTGGGAGTCGCACGACCTCTACCAGCAGATCTACCAGCAGCGCCCGGACTACCTGCTGAGCAACAACAACGAAGACACGCCGATCATGGACACGATCAGCAACGAGCAGAAGACCGGCATGACGCCGTCCTACGACTACCCGCAGGCGACGTACACGGCGATGCCCCGGCTCACCGAGGCGTGCTTCAAGCTCCCCGACTCCGGCTCGTGGTGGTACGGCGGCTCGAACTCCGCGGTCAACAAGATGCTGAACATCGGCCGGTTCATCACGAACTCCGGCTCGTCGATCAAGTCCCTGATGGCCGAGACGGCGATGGTGAACGGCAAGTTCCCGTCCAACCAGGAGGCCTTCAACAACTTCGCGAAGACCTACCTGGACGCGATCTGGGAGTCCCTCGGCGGCACCGAAGGCGCCGGGTACATGTACGGCGGCATGCAGCCGGGCTTCTGGAACGACGGAGCCCACGGCGTGATCACCATCAAGGGCGACACGCAGTACGTGCACGTCCTGACCAAGCCGTCGGGAAGCACCCTCAAGATCCGCGACAACGGCTACCGCGTCCGCGGCGTCACGAACCTGCGCACCGGCGCGGCGATCTCCTTCAGCCAAGGTGGCGGCAGCCTCACGCTGAGCGGGCTGTCCGGCTGGGACACCTACGACACGGTGTTCAAGGTCGAGACGGCGGGCCGGACCGGCACCTACGACCCGAAGACGGTGACGCTCAAGGCGAGCGCGTCGGCCAGTGGCCACAGTGGACAGGCGGCGAGCGACGGCAGCTACCTGACCTACTTCGACAACAACAAGACGCTCCCGGTCAACCTCGACTACGACCTCGGCGCGGCGAAGAAGGTGCAGTACCTCGGGATCAACCAGCGGGAGGACTCGGTCAGCTACGCCCGGTCGGACAGCGAGCAGTCGGCGCGGATCAAGGCGTACAAGGTGTTCGTGTCGAGTGACGGCAAGGACTGGGGGAGTGCGGTCAAGACCGGGACGCTCCCGAGCCACCGTGGCGTCCAGTTCGTCGACCTCACCGCGGTGAACGCCCGGTACGTCCGGCTCCAGGTGACGAGCACGTACGCGGCGTCGAGCGACAGCACGCGCTACAAGCGGCTGCGGATCGACGAAACCTGGGTGGGCTCGGACTACGCGACCGCGGCGGGGTGAGAAGACCCTGAGTGCCGGACCGCCCAGCCGCCCCCGAACGCGGCTGGGCGGCCCGTTCCTCAGTTCCGCTCGGCCAGCAGGTCCACGGTCAGCGCCGCGGTCCAGCTGAACGAGCGGGTGCCGTGTCCGGCTGCGGTCAGCGGGTCGACGTACTCGGCGAAGCCGGTCGCGGCCGCGGTCTCGACGAGGTCCTCGCGCAATCGGGCGGCGAGCACGTGCTCACCGTGGCGGAGCAGGCCCTGGCGGACCAGCCAGCCGACGTTGAACCAGGACGGCCCGCGCCAGTACCGGCTCGCGTCGAAGCCCGGCGCGGTCAGGTCGTAGCTCGGGACGCCGTGCACCCGGCCGAGCCGGAAGCGCGGGCCGGTCGCGGTGGCCACCAGGGCCGGCGCGACCGCGAGGTCCGGCAGCAGCAGCGGCAGCAGGCCCGCGCAGGTGTACTCGGGGGCCGGCGCGCCGGTGCGGACGTCCCTGGCGAAGAACCAGCCGGCGGCGCTGTCCCACAGCGTGTCCTGCAGTGCCTTCGCGACGCGGGCCGCGGCCTCGCGGTGGGCGGCGGCGGCCGCGGGCAGCCGGAGGATGTCGGCGATCTCGGCCAGCGCCAGCTCGGCGTCGGCCAGCAGGGCGTTGAAGCCGGGGTCCTCCACGACGAAGTCCCCGAAGTCCCGGTAGCCGCTGTCCCGGTAGTCGGTGGCCAGCCGGACGTACCGGCCGTAGTCGTCGTCGCTCGGCCGGTCGGCGGCTTCGCCGTGCTCCAGGTCGCGGCGGACGAACCCGGTGGACGGCGTGACGTGCGAGAGCGGGCCGTCCCACGCCGGGCTGTTGTCCATCCCCGACTCCCACGGGTGCACGATCGCCGCGAGGCCGCGCCCGCCCGCGTCGCGGCCGGTGCGCAGGTACTCGTGCCAGGCCCGCAGTTTCGGGTACAGCGTGGCGAGGAACACCGGATCGGGGTCGGCTTCGTGCACCGCCAGCACCGCACGGGCGTGGATCGGCGGCTGGACCAGCCCCGACGTCCGCCCGGCCTGCCAGAAGGCCGGGCCCGGGAAGTACGCCTCGGCCGGGGTGTCAGGATTGAACAGGATGTGGGGGACGCGGCCGTCGCGCCACTGCGCGGAGAACAGTGTCAGCAGCTCGCGCCGGGCCCGCAAGGGCGACCGGTGGCGCAGGCCGAACGCGATGAAGGCGGAGTCCCAGCTCCACTGGTGCGGGTAGAGCCCGCGTGAGGGCACGGTCGACGAGCCGAGCCAGTTGCCCGCCAGGACCGCGGCTGCCTGCCCCCATGTTACGTTCATGTGTCCAACATATCTCCTACTTATGTCTTGTCAATGGACAAAAGTCGAAGGGAGCCGGATGGCGAGCGCCGGCGAGCTGTTGCAGCTGGTCAGGACCGGGCAGGCGACCACGCGGAAGGCCCTGCAGGTGCGCAGCGGGCTGTCCCGTTCGACGCTGACCGCGCGCTTGGACCGGCTCCAGGCGGCGGGGCTGCTCGCCGAGGGCGGCCAGGAGGACTCCACCGGCGGCCGCCCGGCGCGGCACCTGCGGTTCGACGAGCGGCACGCCGTCGTCCTCGCCGCGAGCATCGACACGACGCACGCCGAGGCGGCCGTCACCGACCTGGCCGGGCAGGTCCTGGCCCGCCGCGGGGGCGAGCTGCGGGTCGCCGACGGCCCGGAGCCCGTGCTCGACCGGATCGCGGAGTGGTTCGAGGACTTGCGGGCCGAGGTGGGCCGGTCGGTGTGCGGCGTGGGCGTTTCGGTCCCGGGCCCGGTGGAGCCCGGGCGCGCCCGGGTCACCCAGCCGCCGATCATGCCCGGCTGGGACGGCTACCCGATCGACGGCCACCTCGGCGTCCGCTTCGGTGCTCCGGTGCTGGTGGACAACGACGCGAACCTGATGGCGCTGGGCGAGCACCGCGCCCGCCACCCGGACTCGGCGGCCCTGGTCGTCGTGAAGGTGTCCACCGGCATCGGCGCGGGCCTGGTCCTGGGCGGCGAGGTGTACCGCGGGATCGACGGCGGCGCCGGCGACATCGGCCACATCCGCCTCCCGGAGCACCCGGAAGCGCAGTGCCTGTGCGGTTCCCGCGGCTGCCTGGCGGCCGTCGCCGGCGGCGGGGCGCTGGCGGCCCGGCTGACCGAGCTGGGGCTGCCGACGAAGTCCGGCTCGGGTGTCCGGGACCGGATCGTCGCGGGGGAGCCGGCCGCCGTGCGGCTCGCCGAAGTGGCCGGCCGCGAGGTGGGCGAGGTGCTGGCGACGCTGGTGTGCGTGGTCAACCCGGGGGTGGTGGTGATCGCCGGCGACCTCGCGGAACCGCACTTCGTGGCCGGCGTCCGCGAGGTGCTCTACCGGCGGGCGCTGCCGCGGGCGACGCAGAACCTGCGCGTGGAAATCGGCGGCCGCGGCGAGGGAATGGCGGTGGCCGGCGCGGTCGCGATGGTCGTCGACGCGGTTTTCGCCCCCGCCGAGGTGGACCGGCGGCTGGCGTGACGGCCGAACTACCGCCACCGCCCCCCGCCTTCCGGGGGTTCGGGTGGCGAAGCCCCGGATGTCCCCCGACTGTCCGGAGTGGACGGAGCGCCCGACTTTAGTAGGTGGCGCCCGCCCGTCCCGCGTGGTCCGCCGTACCGGAGCGAACCGGACCAACCGCGCATAGCGCACTATTCCTCGCGTTTTTCCCGCGACAAATCGGATTTCCGTACCACGGTTAACGCGCGGCGAATTACTGGCCAGATAACGGTTCCGCAAGCACTTCCCCGCGACCGGAACACCGATCTAGTCTCACCCGGTGTTCCAAGGCCCATTTTCTGGGGGCCGCATTCGAAGAGGGAGATTTCTGTGCGAAGAAGCTCCACCCTGCTCCTTTCGCTCGCGGTGGTGGGTGGCCTGACCGGCACCCTGCCGGCGACGGCGTCCGCGCAGGGGCGTCAGGACATCCCGCAGTCCCACCCGTTGTGGGCGAACGCGCAGGCGAAGGTCGCCGACACGGCACCCGCCGCGAAGCTGAGCTTCCGGGTCTACCTGAACCAGCGCGACAACGCCGGCGCGGAGGCGCTGGCCCAGGCGGTGTCCGACCCGGACAGCGCCACCTACCGCCAGTACCTGAGCCCCGACCAGGTGCGCGACCGCTTCGCCGCCAGTGACGCGACGGTCAACGCCGTCAAGGCGTGGCTGACCGGCAGCGGCTTCAGCATCGGCGACGTCCCGTCGAACCGCGCCTACGTCGAAGCCACCGGCACCGCCGCCCAGACGGAGCAGGCGTTCGCCGTCGACCTCGCCAAGTACCGGGTCAAGGGCCAGACGCTGCGCGCCGCCGACAAGAACCTGTCGGTGCCGGCGAACCTGGCCGGTGACGTGCTCGGCGTGGTCGGCGTCGACCAGGCGACCAACCTGTTCAAGCCGGACCACGCGACCGGCTCCGGCACGCCGTCGGACGTCCCGCCCGGGCCCGGCTTCCGCAACGCGCCGCCGTGCAGCGCGTACTACGGCGAGAAGATCGACACCACCGATCCCGCCTACAACGGCAAGCAGCTGCCCTACGCCCCCTGCGGCTACACCCCGGCGCAGCTGCGGTCGGCCTACGGCGTCGACAAGGCCGGTGCCGACGGCAAGGGCACCACGATCGCCATCGTGGACGCGTTCGCCTCGCCGACCATCTACTCCGACGCGAGCACGTACGCCAAGAAGAACGACCCGGCGCACCCGCTGAAGCAGAGCCAGTTCAAGCAGCACGTCTTCCCGGCGAACCCGGTCCTCGAGCCGCCGGACCAGTGCGACGCGGCGGGCTGGTACGGCGAGGAGACCCTCGACGTCGAGGCCGCCCACGGTCTCGCGCCGGGTGCCGACATCCTGTACGTCGGCGGCGAGTCCTGCGAGGACAACGCTCTCGACGTGGCGCTGAACTACGTGATCGCCGGCCACAAGGCCGACATCGTGTCGAACTCCTACGGCGACACCGGCGAGGACATCCCGGCCGACGAGGTCAAGGTGTTCAACCAGATCTCGCTGCAGGCGGTCCTCGAGGGCATCGGCGTGTACTTCTCCTCGGGCGACAACGGTGACGAGGTCGCGCGCCTCGGCACGCCGTCGCCGGACTTCTCCGCCTCGGCGCCGTGGATCACCGCGGTCGGCGGCACGTCCATCGCCATCGGCAAGGACGGCAAGAGGATCTTCGAGACCGGCTGGGAGACCAGCAAGTCCGTGCTGACCAACGGTGTCTACGGCCCGGCCAACTACACCAGCGGTTCCGGCGGTGGCACGAGCCGCCTGTTCGCGCAGCCCTTCTACCAGAAGGGCGTCGTCCCGGACGCGCTGGCGAAGAAGAACCAGACCGGCAACAACAAGGGCCGCGTCGTCCCGGACATCTCCGCGGTCGGCGACCCGAACACCGGCTTCCTGGTCGGCCAGACGCAGACCTTCCCGGAGGGTGCGCACTACGACCAGTACCGGATCGGCGGCACGAGCCTCGCGTCGCCGGTGTTCGCCGGGATCATGGCGGTGGCCGACAGCTTCGACCACTTCCACCACGGCTTCATCAACCCGGTGATCTACAAGCTGACGTCCCGCACGCCGGCGATCACCGACGTGAAGCACGTGGACGGGCAGGCTGTGGCCCGTGTCGACTACGCGAACTCGGTCGACGCCTCGGCCGGTCTGCTCCACTCGGCGCGGAACCTGGACTACCAGGGCCTGACCATCCACACCGCCCCGGGCTACGACGACGTGACCGGCCTCGGCACGCCGAACGGCCTGCTGTTCCTGCTGCTCGTCTAGCACGGTTCGCGAAGTCTGCCGCGGCTCGTGAGTGGTAAGGAGGGTTCTAACCCTCCTTACCACTCACGACAACCGCGGCAGACTTCACAACAGGGGGATGGCCGCGGTCACCGTGGTGCCTCCGGCCCCGCTGGTGACGTCCAGCTCGCCGCCCAGCGCCTGCACCCGGTCGCGCAGCCCGGCGAGCCCCGTCCCGCCCTCGACGTCCGCGCCGCCGACGCCCGCGTCCGTCACCTCGACCCGCAGCACCGCCCCCGCCACCTCGATCCGCACGTCGGCGCGATCGGTGCGGGCGTGCTTCAGCGCGTTCGTCAGCGCCTCCGACGTCACGAAGTACGCCGTCGCCTCCACCGCCCCGTCCAGGCGCGGGACCGTGCCGACCGTCAGCGCCACCTCCATCGGGATCCGGTCGGCCAGCGACCGGACCGCCGCGACCAGGCCGGCTTCGGTCAGGATCGCCGGGCGGATGCCGCGGGCCAGCTCCCGCAGCTCGGTGATCGCCGTCTGCAGCTCGTCGACCGCGCCGGTGAGCAGGGTGCGGAGCTCCGGTGGCAGCCCGTCCCCGGAGCGGCGGCCGGCCATCCGCAGCAGCAGCACGACGCTGACCAGCCGCTGCTGGGCGCCGTCGTGCAGATCGCGCTCGAGCCTCCGCCGCTCCTCGTCGCCGGCCGCGACCAGCCGGGCGCGCGACGCGCGCACCTCGGCCAGCCGCTGCTCCAGCTCGGCGGTGAGCCGCTGGTTGTCCAGCACCAGCCCGGCGGCCGCGTTGAGCGCGTCGATCGACCGGCTGTCCTTCCACACCTCGTCGTCCTGCACCAGCGCGGCCAGCCCGGTGCCGTCGCGCTCCAGCAGCAGCCGGATCATCTCGGCGTTGCCGACCCGGGCCCGCATCACCCCGGCCAGGAACGCCAGCGGCCACAGGCAGAACAGGATCCGGTACGCCTGCAGCAGCGGCGCGGACAGCGGGTGCGCGTCGCCCAGAGCCGTGCCCGCTCCCGACGTCAGCGCGCCGGCCAGCGCGATGACCACCACCGGCGACAGCAGCCGCCGCTGCGGCAGCCGCCCGGTCAGCCACCGGTAGAGCAGCACGACGATCACGCCCGCGCTGATCGCCGTCGCGCCGAGGTCCAGGACGCGGTCGGCGAAGGCGCCGCCGCCCGGCCGGATCGCCAGCAGGTCGCGCGGGTCGTCGTCGACCAGCAGCCCGACCAGGCCCGAGCCGAGCACCACCAGGTAGGCCGCGGCCACCAGCAGCCGCTCCCACCGCGAGCGGAGCCTGCCGTGCGGGAAGGCGAGCACCAGGTGCGCGATCACCGGGCTGGACGCGGCGCGCAGCGGCACGGCGATCGTGTAGAGCACCGGGTCGTGCGCGAACTGCAGGTCTTCGAGGAACAGGGCGACCCCGGCCAGGGCGATCAGCACCCCGATCGGGTTGGCCGGGCGCCGCACGTGCGCGACCGCGCCCGCGAGCAGGAAGAGGAACCCGGTCGTGGTGCTGAGCGCGGTGTCCAGCGCCGAGTGGGTGCCTTCTTCGGCTTTGAGCGTCAGCGCGACGGTGCCGAGCGCGCAGCCGACGGTCAGGAGAGCCGTCATCACCGATGTCCGCGGGTGCTGCACTTCGACGACCCTCCCGGTGAGCGTTGGCGGGCGTGTGAAGCAGTCCGGCAACGGCTAACCGTGATTCGTCCGTTCGGGCCGTCGCGTTACACCACGCGGCTGCGCTTTAGGGTGATCGTGACAGGAGGCGGGACATGAGCGGACGTGGCCTGGGTGCCGAGGTCTTCGGCGGGCGGATGCCGGCCGGCGGGCGTGATCTGGCGATCGAAACCCACGGCATCAAGCCGGTGCCGGAGGACAACCGGTTCGGGCGGCCGTGGCGGCTGTTCAGCGTGTGGTTCGCGCCGAACCTGACGATGACGGCGGTGTTCACCGGCACCCTGGCGGCGTCGCTCGGCCTGGGGTTCTGGACGGGCCTGGCCGCGATGCTCGTCGGCACGGTGCTCGGCTCGCTGCCGGTGGCGTACCTGTCGACGTGGGGCCCGCGCACCGGCACCGGCCAGCTCCCGCTCGCCCGGCTGCCCTTCGGCGGCGGCGTCGTGCTGCCCGGCCTGGTGCAGTGGCTCGGCTCGATCGCCTGGGACGCGCTGGTCGGCCTGTTCGGCGGCGAGGCCCTCGCCGAGCTGACCGGGCTGCCGTTCTGGGCGGCGGTGCTGATCGTGCTGGTGCTGCAGTGCGCGCTCGGCGTGTTCGGCTACGCGCTGATCCACCGCGTGCAGGCGGTGATGAGCGTGCTGCTGGTGCTCGCGTTCGCCGCGCTCGCCGTGAAGGTCCTGTCCGGACACCCGATCGCCGTCGCCGACACCGCCTCCGGCGCGGACCTGGCGGGCGGCGTCGCCCTGTTCACGACGATCACGTTGTCGCTGGCGATCTCCTGGGCGCCCTACGCGTCGGACTTCAGCCGCTACCTGCCCGTCTCCGCTTCGTCGCGGGCGGTCTTCTGGGCGACGCTTCTCGGCCTTGTCGTCTCGTACGCGATCGGGGAGGGCCTCGGGCTCGCGCTGGGGTCCTCGCTGGGCGACCACACGACGTCGGGGATCGCCCAGCTGCTCGGCGGCGGGTTCATGGGCGCGCTGGCGCTGGCCGTGATCGCACTGGCGGCGGTGTCGTCGAACGCGATGAACGACTACAGCGGCTCGCTCGCGTTGCAGACGGTCGGCGTCCGGCTGCGGCGCCCGGTGTCGGCGGTGGTCGTCACGGTGCTGGCGTTCGCGCTGATCCTCTGGATGCACAGCGGCGACCTGTCGGCGAAGTTCGAGAACGTGCTGCTGTTCGTCTCGTACTGGATCCCGCCGTTCCTCGGCGTGGTGGTCCCGGACTGGCTCGCCCGCACCCGCGGCGGCCGGCGCGTGGACGTCCTGGCGTCGGTGTCCGTGCGCCCCTGGGCGGCGGTGGTGGCGTTCGTCGTGGGGTTCGGCGCCGCGGTGCCGTTCATGAACACGTCCCTCTACACCGGGCCGGTCGCGGCGGCGCTGCACGGCGCGGACCTCGCCTACTACGTCGGGCTCGTCGTTTCGCTGGCAGCGTATTCCCTGCTCCGCCGCCGCATTGACCTCAAGTAATGTAGAGGTTTCACGATGGTGTGGTACCCCTCGAAGGAGGCACCATGCCCACCGCACTCGTCACCGGCGCTTCGGCCGGGCTGGGCCGCGCACTCGCGGCCGCCCTGGTCAGTCGCAAGTGGACAGTCATCGGCGACGCCCGCGACGCGGCCGCCTTGGCGTCGGCCGCCCGCGAGGACGGCTTCACGGCCATCCCCGGCGACGTCACCGACCCGGCCCATCGCGCCGCGCTCGCCGAGGCCTGCCCGTCGCTCGACCTGCTCGTCAACAACGCCAGTTCCCTGGGCGTCAGCCCGCTGCCGCCCCTGGCCCGCTACCCGTTGCCGGCGCTGGAAGACGTCTACCGCGTCAACGTCTTCGCGCCGCTGGCCCTGACGCAGCTGCTACGGCCTGCCGTCGTGATCAACGTCAGCTCCGACGCGGCCGTGGAGGCGTACGAAGGCTGGGGCGGCTACGGCTCGGCGAAGGCGGCCCTCGATCAGCTGACCGCCGTCCTGGGCGTGGAGAACCCGGACCTGTCGGTGTACGCGGTCGACCCGGGCGACCTGCGCACGGCGATGCACCAGCGCGCGTTCCCGGGCGAGGACATCTCGGACCGGCCGTTGCCGTCGTCGGCGGTCCCGGCGTTCTTGAGGTTGCTGGACGAGCGCCCGCCGAGCGGCCGCTACCGCGCGGCCGACCTGCTGGTGCCGGCGTGAACGTCCGGTTCGACCTGCCCGCGGACCTGTCGGCATCGGCCCCGCCGGAGGCCCGCGGCCTGACCCGCGACGAGGTCCGCCTGCTGGTGGCGTCCCCGTCGGGCGTCCACCACACGGCGTTCACCTCGCTGGGGGCGCATCTGCGACCGGGCGACGTCCTGGTGGTCAACACATCGGCGACCCTCCCGGCGGCGATCGACGCACGCCGGGCCGGCCGCCCGATCGTGGTCCATTTCGCCACGGCACTCGACGACGGTTCGTGGGTCGTGGAGCTGCGCGCCCCGGGCGGCCCGCTGCTCGACGGCCGGCCGGGGGAGCGCCTGTCACTGGCCGGCGACGCGTCCCTGACGCTGGAGGCGCCGCTGGTCCCGGGAGCGGCCCGCCTGTGGCGGGCGGCGGTGTCGGTGCCGGTGCCACCGCTGCTGGAGGCGGCCGGGCGCCCGATCCGCTACGGGTACGTCCCGCGGGAGTGGCCGCTGGCGGACTACCAGACGGTGTTCGCCCGAGAGCCGGGCAGCGCGGAGATGCCGTCGGCGGCACGGCCGTTCACGGCGGAGCTGGTGACCCGCTTGGTGACGGAGGGGGTGCTGTTCGCCCCGCTGTTACTGCACACAGGGGTGTCATCCCCGGAGGCGGCCGAGCCACCCCAGGCGGAGAGGTTCCGCGTCCCCCCGACGACGGCGGCGCTGGTCTCGTGGGCCAGGGCCCGCGGAGGGCGGGTGATAGCGGTCGGGACAACGGCGGCCCGGGCAGTGGAGTCGGCGGCCGCGGGCGGCGAGCTGCGCGCGGCATCGGGCTGGACGGAACTGGTCCTGGGGCCGGACCGCCCGGCAAGGGTGGTGGACGGCATCGTGACGGGACTGCACGCCCCGGAGGCCTCACACCTGCTGCTGCTGGAGGCGGTGGCGGGGGCGGAGGTGGTCCAGAGGGCGTATGAGGCGGCGGTGGCGGAGCGGTACTTGTGGCACGAATTCGGCGACGTGTCGCTGCTGCTGCGGCACTGACCGCTTTGGGCGCGTCGCAGGCCAGGTGACGTGAGGTGGCCGGACAGCTCTGGCACTCGCGTAGCCGCCGCCGCATGGGCCGCGTGTGACCGGTGGGTGCCATCCGGCTGCTGGTTGCCGGCCGGCCCGGGCTCCAGAACATCCCCCGCCGCTCCTCGGCAGGGCTCCGGCGAAGCCGGAGCGCTTTCAGGTGCTCACCGAACGGGACGTCGACGGCCGACCTGCACCCCACCCAGACCCCCTCCACCGCCCCGATCCGAAGCCTGAACACGGACGGTGGTGCCGGGTCAAGGCACGCTTTCCCGCCTTGACGCGGTACCACCTGCCGTAGTGACAATTCAGGCTTCGGGGTGGTGGGCACCGACCTCACCGAAGCCCCCACCCTCCCGGGGGGCATCCCAAGTCCAGCCTACCGCCCACCCCCGCCGAAAAGTCCGAAAAGCCCGCCTCGAAGCCCGGTTATCCACACCCCCGCCACCATGTGGACAACCGAGCTCAAACCCCTACTGACCAGCCTCGACCCGACGTCGTGACCGCACCAGCCCGGCCGTCACGACAGCCGCGATCCCCAGCCCGACCCCGCTGACGATCGAAGCCACCAGACTCGCCGTCGCCGTCGCCAAACCGAACGCCCCGCCCAGGTACACCGGGATCGACATCGCCACCGGCAGCCAGTTGCGCAGCAGGAACGCCCGGTCCGAGGCCACCCATAGCACCACCGCCACCGCCGCACCGGTGACGACCGGGATCGCCCAGACGAAAGCGCTGGTCAGCGCGTCCATCCCCAGCGACCGGAGCCACTCGAACGACGCCTGGCCGAACCCGATGAACAATACGAGCAGCGCCACGCGGACGCCGACGCCCTTGTTCGTCATGATTTCCTCCCGAATGCGTGGTCCATCCTGTACCACGTCCGGGTGACGCGAGCGGTTGCCCGCGACGGCGACTTTCTCCGTCGGGCCCTATGCGCCGAGGTCGCCGATGTCAAGAAATCTCACGGGGTTTCCCGGGATGCGGATGGCTATGCGCCTGAGTGGGTGACCGTGCGAACCTCCCCCGAAGACCGACGAAAGGCGATGCTGACGTGCGCACCCATCCGAGAATCCTGGCCTCGGCGCTGGCCGCCCTGACCGTTGTGGGCGTGCTCGCCGGCTGCTCGCGCGCCGACAGCAGCGCTGCCCCCGCCACCAACCAGGGCACCGCCGCCGAAGTCCGCGTCGGGTTCTTCCCGAACGTCACGCACGCGCCCGCGCTCATCGGCGTCAAGAAGGACTTCTTCAAGAACGAGCTCGGCTCGACCAAGCTCACCACCCAGACCTTCAACGCCGGGCCCGACGAGGTCAACGCCCTGCTCGGCAACTCCCTCGACATCGCCTTCATCGGCTCCGGCCCGGCGATCAACGCCTTCACCAAGTCGAAGGGCACCATCCAGCTGATCTCCGGCGCCGTCTCGGGCGGTGCGCAGCTGGTCGTCAAGCCCGACATCACCAGCGTCGACGGGCTCAAGGGCAAGAACATCGCGACCCCGCAGCTGGCCAACACCCAGGACGTCGCGCTCAAGAAGTTCCTCGCCGGCAAGCAGCTGACCGGCCAGGTCAAGATCACCAACCTCGACAACCCGAAGACCCTCGACGCCTTCAAGAAGGGCGAGGTCGACGGCGGCTGGCTGCCCGAGCCGTGGGCGTCCCGGCTGGTCCTCGACGCCGGCGCGAAGGTCCTGGTCGACGAGAAGACGCTGTGGCCCGGCGGCCGCTTCCCGACCACCGTCGTCATCGTGCGCAGCGAGTTCCTGCAGCAGCACCCGGACACCGTCCGCGCGCTGCTCAAGGGCGAGCTCGCCGCCATCGACTGGGCCAAGGCGAACCCGGCGGACGCGAAGACCGTGGTCAACGGCGCCCTCAAGGAGCTGGCCGGCAGTACCCTGAGCGCAGCGGTCCTGGACCGTGCGTTCTCCGGCATCGAGCTGACCACCGACCCCATCGCCGCCGAATTCCCGCAGCTCGCGCAGGACTCGGTGACGGCGGGCGTGGTGAAGTCGGCCGTGGCGCTGAAGGGCTTCGCGGACTTCGGTCCGCTGAACGAGGTGCTGAAGGCCCAGAACCTGCCCGCCGTCGAAGCCCCCGAACTGACCAAGTGAAACCGGGGCTCCGCTACCCGGACCCCGCAAAGAGATTGACCCGGAGAGGCAGCCAGCGATGACCACGACCCTCCCCACCGGCCGCAACAGCTTCACCGGCGCGACCGCGGTCCGTCTCGACGGCGTGCGCAAGACCTTCGGCACGGCCGGCCGCGCGGTCGTCGCGCTCGACGGCGTCGACCTGAAGGTCGCGCCCGGCGAGTTCGTCTGCCTGCTCGGTGCGTCCGGCTGCGGCAAGAGCACGCTGCTGAACCTGGTCGCCGGGTTGGACGCGCCGTCGGCGGGGAAGATCACGCTGAACACGTCGCGGCCCGCGGTGATGTTCCAGGAAGCCGCGCTGATGCCGTGGCTCACCGCGGCCCGCAACGTCGAGCTGCCGCTGCGGCTGGCCGGGTTCGGCCGGACCGAGCGTCGCGAAAAGGCCGCCGAGCTGCTGGAACTGGTCCGGTTGACCGGTGCGGGAAGCAAGCGGCCGCACGAACTGTCCGGCGGGATGCGGCAGCGTGTCGCGCTGGCCAGGGCGCTGGCCGCGACGCTGCGCGTCGGCGGCGACGCGGAGCAGGCACTCCTGCTGATGGACGAGCCGTTCGCCGCGCTCGACGCCATCACCCGCGACGTCCTGCAGGGCGAGCTGCTGCGCGTCTACCGCAGCACGGGCACGTCCGTACTGTTCGTGACGCACGACGTGCGCGAGGCGGTCCGGCTCGGCCAGCGCGTGGTGCTCCTGTCGTCGCGGCCGGGGCGGGTCGTGCGCGAGTGGACGGACGTGCCGCTCGCCGACGCCGAGGAGCTGACCGAGGAAATCACCGGATACCTGCGCGAGGTGATCAGCACTCATGCCGCAGCTTGACCGGTCCGCCGAAGCCGACCTGGACGCGGTCGGCGCCGGACTGGATTCGCTCGACGCCCCGGTCGGCGAACGCCGTCCCAGCTTCTGGAAACGCTTCGCCTGGGGATTCCTCCCGCCGGTGGGCGCGGTGGTGCTGCTGGTCGTCGTCTGGCAGCTCCTCTGGGCCGCGGCGTTCTGGCCGGAGGCCCAGCTGCCGGCCCCGGCGGCGGTGTGGGACGAGTTCTGGGGCATCGTCGCCGACGGCCAGGTGTTCGGCTTCGTCTGGACATCGGTGCACCGGGCCGCGCTCGGCTTCCTCGCCGGCGTGCTCATCGGGACGCCGCTCGGTCTGGTGGTGGCGAAGGTCCGGATCGTCCGCGCGGCGATCGGCCCGCTCCTGACGGGGCTGCAGAGCCTCCCGTCGGTGGCCTGGGTCCCGGCGGCGATCCTGTGGTTCGGCATCAACGACGCCGCGATCTACTTCGTGGTGCTGCTCGGCTCGGTCCCGTCGATCGCGAACGGCCTGGTGTCCGGGATCGACCAGATCCCCCCGATCCTCCCGCGCGTCGGCCAGGTGATGGGCGCGAACCGGCTCTCGTCGGCCCGCCACATCCTGCTGCCTGCGGCGCTGCCCGGGTTCTTGGCGGGGCTGAAGCAGGGCTGGGCGTTCTCGTGGCGTTCGCTGATGGCGGCGGAACTGATCGCGCTGTCCCCGCAGCTGGGCATCGGCCTCGGCGCCTATCTGAACCAGGGCTCGTCGTTCAACAGCATGGAGACGGTGATCGCGGCGATCTTCCTGATCCTGCTGGTCGGCGTGGGGATCGAGCTGCTGGTGTTCCGACCGCTGGAACGCGCGGTGCTGCGGGCGCGTGGCCTGACTTCGTCGCTGTAGAAACGGGCGGTTATCCACATCGGGTGCAGTTGTCCACAGATTTTGCGGCGGCCCGTTTTTGCAGGTCAGAGGCGATAGAATGGAGCTGGGGCCGGCCCCCGGGAGGGTGGGGGCCGTCCTTGTGCGCCGCTCAGCGCGGGCGGCGACCGCCCGCGCGGGTGCCCGCCGAGAAGGCCGCGGCTCCGCCACCGGAACGGCGGTTGCCCGCGGCCGGTGCACCCGAGCGGCCGGTGCCGCCCGACTTGCCCGCGGTCCCCGAGCGGCGCGAACCGCCCGCGGCCGGTGCGCCGTCCGAACGGCGGGTACCGGACCCGGCCGAACGCTGCTTCTCCTGCCCGGTCGCCCGGGCCCGCTGGCCGCCGCGGTTCTCCTTCGGCGTGGCCGGCCCGCCGCGGCGGCCACGGCCGCCACCCGGGGCCGCCCCGGTGGCCGATACCTTCTTCGGCCGGTTGTCCACCGCCGGCGCCTTCGAGAACGTCCGCTCACCCGGCGCCAGCTCCGCCAGCAGCGGGTGCCCCGGTCCGAGCTGGGTCGTCGTCGGCTTGATGCCCGCCTTGCGCGTCAGGTCGCGCACGTCACGGACCTGCGCGTCCGTCATCAGCGTCACCACCGTGCCCGACGCCCCCGCGCGGGCCGTGCGGCCCGAGCGGTGCAGGTACGCCTTGTGCTCCACCGGCGGGTCCGCGTGGATGACCAGCCGGACGTCGTCGACGTGGATGCCGCGCGCCGCGATGTCCGTCGCCACCAGCGTCTTCGCCGTGCCCGACGAAAACGCCTCGAGGTTGCGGGTGCGGGCGTTCTGGCCCAGGTTGCCGTGCAGCTCCACCGCCGGGACGCCCGAAGCGTTCAGCTTCCGCGTCAGCGCCTTCGCCCGGCTCTTCGTCCGGGTGAACACCAGCGTGCGGCCGGGCGCCGCCGTCAGGTCGACCAGCACCGGCAGCCGGTGGGTCTCCTCCAGGTGCAGGACGTGGTGCTCCATCGTCGACACCGGCGATTGGGCCGAGTCCACGCTGTGCGTGACCGGGTCGTTCATGAAGCGCTTGACCAGCACGTCCACGCCGTTGTCCAGCGTCGCCGAGAACAGCAGCCGCTGGCCGCGGGACGGCGTGGCGTCCATGATCCGCCGGACCTCGGGCAGGAAGCCCAGGTCGGCCATGTGGTCGGCCTCGTCAAGGACGGTGATCTCGACGGCGTCGAGCTTCACGTGCCCGGAGCGCATGTGGTCGGCGAGCCGGCCGGGGCAGGCGACGACGATGTCGACGCCGTCACGCAACCGGGTGATCTGCGGGTTCGCGCTGACGCCGCCGAAGATGGTGGTCGCCTTCAGCCCGAGCGGCTTGGCCAGCGGCAGGATCGACGCCTCGATCTGCGTCGCGAGCTCGCGCGTCGGCGCCAGGATCAGCGCGCGGGGGCGGCCCGGCTTGCGCCGCGTCGGGCCCTCGGCGAGGCGGGCCAGCACCGGCAGCACGAAGCCGTACGTCTTGCCGGAGCCGGTGCGGCCGCGGCCGAGGACGTCCCGGCCGGCGAGCGTGTGCGGCAGGGTCGCCGCCTGGATGGGGAAGGGCTCGGTGACGCCCTGGGTGGCCAGCGCGGCCACGAGCGGGGTCGGCAAGCCGAGTTCAGCGAAAGTGCTCATAAGTGCATGCGGGCACGTGAATGCCCTGGTCTCCGTAACCTGAGAAGGGTTGTCCTGCCCGGCGCAGACCGGTCAACGGCCGCGGCGCGTGGTAGTCGACAACAGCAGCGGGCCGAGGCAGAACTGAGCGGCCCGCATGATCAGTGTACCAACCAGCGTGACCTACCCCCAGTGAGATTGCCCGCACTCGTGCGCACTTGCTAAGTTACCGGTCGGTAATCGAGGAGGACCCACCATGCTGCTGAACCCGCGCGAGTACGACCCGGCGCACTTCGACGCCGAGACGCGGCGCCTGCTGCGCGCCACCATCGACTGGTTCGAGCAGCGCGGCAAGGCGAAGCTGACCGAGGACTACCACAACCGCACCTTCTACGCGGACTTCATCGAGTTCGCGGGCAAGGAAGGCCTGTTCTCGACCTTCCTGACCCCGGCCGCGAACGCCGGCGGCCACCCCGACAAGCGCTGGGACACCGCCCGCGTCGCCGCGCTGTCGGAAATCCTCGGCTTCTACGGGCTGAACTACTGGTACCCGTGGCAGGTCACCATCCTCGGCCTCGGCCCGGTCTGGCAGAGCGCCAACGACGCCGCCCGCCGGCGCGCGGCGGAGGCCCTCGACGCCGGCGGCGTCGGTGCGTTCGGACTGTCCGAAAAGGACCACGGCGCCGACATCTACTCCTCGGACATGGTGCTGACGAAGGACGGCGACGGCTACCGCGCGACCGGCTCCAAGTACTACATCGGCAACGGCAACTGCGCGCGCACGGTGTCGGTCTTCGGCCGCATCGACGGCGTCGAGGGCCCGGACCAGTACGTCTTCTTCTACGCCGACTCCGAGCACCCGAACTACCACGTCGTGAAGAACGTGGTGCCGTCGCAGATGTACGTCGCCGAGTTCCGGCTCGAGGACTACCCGGTGCGCGCCGAGGACATCCTGCACGTCGGCGCCGAAGCCTTCAGCGCCGCGCTGAACACCGTCAACATCGGCAAGTTCAACCTCTGCTTCGGCGGCATCGGCATGGCGACGCACTCGCTGTACGAGGCCATCACCCACGCGCACAACCGCGTGCTCTACGGCAAGCCCGTCACCGACTTCCCGCACGTCCGCCGCGAGTTCGTCGAGGCCTACGCGCGGCTCACGGCGATGAAGCTGTTCTCCGACCGCGCCGTCGACTACTTCCGCAGCGCGAACCCGGACGACCGCCGCTACCTGCTGTTCAACCCGATCACCAAGATGAAGGTGACCACCGAGGCGCAGAAGGTGATCGGCCTGGTCGCCGACGTCGTCGCGGCCAAGGGCTTCGAGGCCGACACCTACCTGGCGATGTCCAAGAACGACATCGACGGCCTCCCGAAGCTCGAGGGCACGGTGGCCGTCAACCTGGCGCTGATCGCCAAGTTCATGCCGAACTACCTGTTCGCGCCGCAGGAGTACGCGCCGGTGCCGACCCGCACCGACGCCGCGGACGACGAGTTCCTCTTCCGCCAGGGCCCGGCACGCGGCCTGTCGAAGGTCCGGTTCCACGACTGGAAGACGGCCTACGCACAAGCCGCGCACATCCCGAACGTCGCGCTGTTCACCGAGCAGGCGGGTTACCTGGTCAAGCTGCTCACCGAGGCGGCGCCGGACGAGGCGCAGCAGGCCGACCTCGACTTCGGGCTCGCGCTGACCGAGCTGTTCACGCTGATCGTGTACGGCCAGCTGATCCTGGAGCAGGCCCGGATCACCGGCCTGGCCGACGAGGTCGTCGACCAGATCTTCGCGGTGCTCGTGCAGGACTTCAGCGTCGCGGCGGTGGACCTCAACGGCAAGGCGAGCTCGACCGAGGCCCAGCAGGCGATCGCGCTGGCCGCGCTGCGCAAGCCGGTGGTCGACGCCGCGCGGTTCGAAAACGTCTGGGCGCGGGTGCGGGAGCTCTCCGGGGTCTACGCTATGCACCCGTGATGGCGCGGAAGTACCGGCTGGGTGTCATGCGGAAAGCGGCGAACGTCGTGGTGACGGCGTGCTTGAAACGCGGCATCCCGATCGCGGGGAGCACCGGGTGGCTGCTGACCACGCGCGGGCGCCGCTCCGGCACCGACCGCACCACTCCGGTCAACGTGGTCGAAGTCGGTGGCGGGCGCTGGCTCGTCTCTCCGTACGGGCGGGTCGGCTGGGTGCACAACCTGCGCGCCGACGCGACCGCCCGGCTGTGGCGCGGCGACACGCGCGAGACGTGGGAGGTCGAGGAGGCCGACGCCGCGACGGCCGGCCCGGTGCTGCGCGCGTACGTCCGCAAGCTCCCGGTGACGGCGCCGTTCTTCGACGCGAAGCCGGCCGACCCGCCGGAGGTCTTCGCCGCGGAAGCCGATCGACACCCGGTGTTCCGGTTGGCAAGATCGCGGGAGTGAAGCGAGAGCGGGCGGCGGAGCTGATCTGGGACGCGTGGCAGACCGGGAAGCGGCTGGAGGGCCTGCCGGACGACGCCCGCCCGTGCGACCTCGCCGAAGGCATGGCGGCGCAGGCGGCGCTCGCCGAGCTGGCCGGGCCGGTGTCCGGCTGGAAGATCGCCGCCACCACCGTGTACGCCCGGCAGTACCTCGGCGTCCCCGGACCGCTGCCGGGCGCGATGTTCGAGCGGTTCCACCACGTCGAAGGGGCGCCGGTGCCGGCGGACACGATGACGATGGGCGTCGCCGAACCGGAGTTCGCCTTCCGGCTCAAGGCGGACCCGGGGCTGTCGCCGTCGCTGGCCGGAGTGCTCGACGCGGTCGACACGATGTTCCTGGCGATCGAGCTGCCGGACAGCCGCTACACCGACCACCGCCACGCGGGCGGCCCGCAACTGCTGGCCGACGCGGCGTGCTCGGGCCGGTTCGTCGAGGGCGCCCCGGTGCCGGGCTGGCGCGACGTCGACCTGCCCCGCAGCCAGGTGGTCCTGCACGCCGACGGCGAGGAGTTCTCCCGTGGCAGCGGCAGCCTGGTCCTCGGCGACCCGCGCCTGGCACTGCACTGGCTGGCGATGGAGCTACCCCGCCACGGCCGCGCGTTGCGCCCGGGCGACATCGTGACGACGGGAACGGCGACCCCGCCGTGCCCGATCCACGCGGGCGGCCACGTGGTGGCCGACTTCGGCGCGCTCGGCAGCGTGGAGGCGCGGTTCGCGCCGGTCCCGCTAGAGTGACGGGGTGTTGACGTTCCGTGCGGGTTTCGTCGTGCTGGCCGTGGTCGTGACCGCCCTCGACGCGGGATTCTGGTTCTTCGCCCGCGGCACCCACCCGACGTCGGCGCGCATCGGCTTCGTCGTGGCGTTCGTGCTCGTGCTGGCCCTGCTCGCGGCGGCCGCCGGGGTGGTGCGCTGGGAGGTGGCCGCGCCGCTGGCCACCGCGTCGGCGTCCGGCCTGCTGTTCGTCGGCGCGACGGCGATCTTCAGCGTGGGCCTGGGCTTCCTGCTGACGGCGGTCGTCGAGGCGGCCCTGGTGCGGCGGCTGGTCCTGGACGTGTCGCCGGTGGGGTGGCGCGGGGGAACGTGGCTGATCAGCCTGGCCGCCGCGGTGGTTCCGGCGGTGCTGTTCGCGGTCGGCCTCTTCGCGCTGCAGGGAAGGTGACGGCGGGCCGTCACTCCTTCCTGGCGACGCCGGCCAGGACGATGGACTGCTTGACGTCGTCGAGGTGCGGCGTCTCATCCGTGATCATCGCCTCTTCGGGGTGCCACCGCGGCGTCCACACGAGGCCGGGTTCGACGAGGCGGAAGTCGCCGAACAAGTCCCGGATCTGCTGCGCTGTCCGCCAGATGACCGGGCTGCCCGACTCGTCGTACATCGCCTTGATCCGGGTCAGCATGGCGGCGAAATCGTCCGGGATGCCCTCGTCGGTGACGTGGGAGATGCCGAGGTAGGAGCCCGCCGGGAGCAGGTCGCGGTAGGAGCTGACGAGCTGCGGTCCGAGGTCCTCGGACGCGGGGCGCCCGGGGGCCGGCAGTTGCTGGATGTGGAGCACGGCGATCATCAGCAGCCCGACGGGTTCGTCCAGGTCGATCACGCCGGTCTCCGCGATCTTTTCCCACAGGCCCTCGGGATCCCGCAGGTCGGCGTGGATGGCGGTGTGCCGGTCTTCGTCCCCGTACTGCCGCAGCAGGCTCCGGGAGTGTGCGACGGCCACCGGCTCGTGGTCGACGTACGCGACCCGCACCTCGCCGGGAGCGACCTGTTCGGCGACTTCGTGGGCGTGGCCCATGGTCGGCACCCCTGACCCGAGGTCGACGAACTGCCGGATGCCCCGCCTGGTCAGGTGTCGGACGAGCCGGTGGAGGAACAGCCGGTTCGACCGGGCGATCGGGCGCAGGATCGGGAACTCGGTCAGCAGCTTGTCCGCGAATTGGCGATCTATTTCCCAGTTGGCGTCACCCCCGAGGAAATAATCGTAGATCCTGGCGATGCTCGGCCGGCTCAGATCCACTCCGGCCGGCGGGAACGGCTCGCTTCCCGTTTTTGTCATTTTTCGCTCTCCCCGGCAGCGTTCACGACTTGACCATTCTATTGGGCGTCTTCACCGGTCACAGGCGGCATCAGGGTGACCCTCGGTGCCGATCGAGGGCCTTTTCCAGAACGGCGCGTGTCTGCTCGGCACTGTAGGCGGATTCGTGCAGGCGGGCCCAGTGGTCGTACAGCCGGCCGAGATCGAGTCCGCCCGGATCGGTGGTGACCAGGGTGCCCAGCACGTCGCTGTAGCCGAGGGTGGGTTCCGGTTCCGCGAATTCCATGATCGTGAAGTCGGGGTCGACGTGCAGGCGGTTCGCGAAGGGCACCACGCGGATGTCGATGTTGGGATTCCGGTTCACCAGATCGAGGAGGAGTTTCAACTGGTCGATCGCGACGTACCGGTCGACGGTCACGCACTGGACGACACGTTCGACGGCGCTTTCGCTGATGAGGAACTCGTAGTGGCAACGGCGATTCTCCGTGAAGGCCCGGATCGTGCGCGCCGCGCGCCGGGTGACCGCGTCGGCGAGGTCGTCGACATCGTGCTCGAGGGACTGCGCGATCATGTAGCTCTCGGCTTGCAGAAGACCCTTGAGCCGCTCGCCGGTCCAGCTCAGGATCCTGGTCGCGGACGGTTCGCACGCGAGGATCCGGCGGAACCACGGCGCGCCCGTTCCGGCCAGGTCGTGGTTCCGCTTTTCGCGCCCGCGTTCGTTGGCCTCGTTCAGCCGCACGAGTTCGGCTCGTTCTTCTTCGGTGGCTTCGAGGCCAGGAACGATTTTGTGCAGGACTCCGGAGTTGAGCGGGTAGCCCTTCTCCAGGCGACTGATCACGGTCTGGTGGTAGCTGACCCGCTCGGCCAGCTGCTCCTGGGTCAGACCGGCTCGTTTGCGCAGGGCGCGCACGGAGAGCCCGAGCTGCCGGCGCAACTCGTTGTCGTCCGGTGATGAGGGCGGCCGCGTCACGTCAGGTCGTCCAATCGAGAGGCTGGAAGCCCCGATGATAGTAGCCGTCCAGGCCGGACTCACACGCTCAGTTGACCGGGCGGCCGCTCGTCAACTGTCCGGGCGCACCGCCGTGTGGCGAATCCGCGGGTGAAAGTGTCCCACTCGGATTCCGAGAACACGAGAACCGGACCGTCGGCCAGTTTCGAGTCCCGGATCGCCACCAGGCCGGGGTTTCCGAAGTTGACCTCGACGCAATCGCCCTCGTCGGGACCGCACAGCGGACTCCGCTCCCAGGTGCCCGCGCTGAACGCGGTGCCGACGTCCATCGGGTCGTAGCTGCTCGTCTCCATGGCTCCCCCTGTGTCAAGTCTCTGTCGCAGTTTGGAATATCCGGCTTATTCAGCCTTAGATCTTGAATATTTCGTTGGCAAGGCTGGGTGGGCGACGTCGTCACATGGGGCGGGTTTTTCACCCGATCGGCGCTGGTCGGTGCACGTGCATTGCCGGCGCGCACTGACGGACAGGCATCGCAGAGGAGCGGAGGTCGACCGAGTCTTCGTGCGACGCCTGCATATTCCGGTCAACCTCGAATATTGGGCCTGGTTTCCGGCTTTTGGTCGTCGGTGTAATTCCCGCTAGGCCATTGGGCTGAGCGCCGGGGTCTGATGGTGGTACGCACGGTGAATTGCCGTTCGTGAGTTGCGCGGGCAACTGTCGCGAAGGTGTGACACGTTAGGTCATCCGGGTGATGAAGCGGCGCCTGAGTTCTCCGCGGGCGCCGGATGGCGACCGGCGCGCGGTCGCAACGTGGCGGCTAACTTGGGATTCCCCGAACAGGCATCGATTCCCCTTCCTCTGGAGTGCACGACATGCGATTCACCGTTCCGGCGGCCGGTTTGCGGCGAACCCGGGTGCTCCGGCGCCGGGTGCCGGTGCGCCGGGAACCCGGGAGAACACGATGAGCTTCCGTGAGCAGCCGCGAGGTCGGCGGACCAGGGGACGTACGGCGCTGGGGCGGCTTCCCTCGACCGACGCCTTCGACACCGCGAAGAAGAAGTCGCCGCTGACCCTCGACGAGCGCAAGCTGGTGCTGTTCCTGCTCGTCTCACTGGCCGACGACCGGGGGAGTCTCGCCCGGGCGCGGCGGCGTCTCGTCGAAACCTTCGGGAACTCCGACGGGCACTGGTGTGCCGGCAAGACCGAGGACGCGCTGCTGCACCTGCTGGCCAAGTCCCTCGGGCAGGGGGCGACCAGCCCGCCGCCGTGGGAGCGGATCGTCGATCTGGTCGACGTCGCGGTGCCGCGTGCTCGCCGGGACGTCGTGTTGGGCCAGGCTGCGGCTCTTTGCGCGCGGAGCGTGGGCCGGGCCGGGCCGGCTCAGGACTACGACGGACCGGTTTCGGTGCCGGGATGGATCGAAGAGCCGGTTGTCACCGTCGAGATGATCGTCGCCGGCTGGGCGACGGGAGCATCGCCGCTCAGCGGGGAGACCCGGCCGGCCGTACCCGCTCCGCGCGTGCCACCGGTGCCGGAGGGGACCGCCGAAGGCCGATCGCCAGGGGACGTTGCCGGGGGACCGGCCGTGCACCCGTTCGACGACCCGGCCGCGCTGCGGACGGTGATGCTGGCGGTCGCCGGAGCGCACCGACGCCTCGACGTGCAGGTCGCGGCGCTGAGGGAGTCGCTCAACTCGTACCGGGTCGCGAACTGGAAGCTGCGGTCGGAGAACCAACGGCAGCGAACCCTGCTCGAACAGTTGCTGCGGGAGAAGTACTCCGGGACGTCCGCCGAAACCATCCGGCAGCTGATCGCCGAGCAGTTGCGCTCGATCATCACGGCGGAACCGCCGGAGCCCCGCCCGTTGCACGGTTGACCCCAGTGACCTGGCGGGAAAGTGAACGGACACTGATCGATCGCCGGCGCTGGCGGCAGTGTCCGTTCAGTTCCGGTTCAGTTGAAGAACAGTTCCAGGTCAGTTTCGTCAATTGCCACCGGCCGGAACTGAATGGCCACATACGTTCCACTTGTCGAAGTGAATACCGGTCGTCGCGAGCTTCGACCGTTGGTCGCGAAATAGTATGCCCGGTAAATTGTCGCCGGTTACGCTCGAATGCGTCGCTTCGCTCAGCGAGACCGGAAAGCGGTGGAGGTGCGTCTTGCTTCGCGCGGGAGGCGGAAAACCGCTGGTCAAGCGTCGATTGACCTCGGCACGCGCTGATGTGCCGGGGCTCCTGCCGCAAGGAGGAGCCGAAGGGCTGACAACACGGCCCGGAAAGAACCAGGAGGTCGTATGGGTGGAAAACATCGGAAAAGGGAGGCCAGCAGGGCCGGTTGCGTGGTGATATTCATCTTCACCACGCCCCTGCTGATCCTGCTGACCACCCTCGCCGACCAGGCTCAGTACTTGATCGGCTGAATCCGGTTCCTCTCCTGGAAGAACGCGGCGCGGGGCCGGAAAGCCCGGTCATCACCCGGCCGGTCCCGCGCCGCTCAGTATCGCATCTCCGCCGCCACCTGGGAATAGTCGCGCCCCTTTGGGGTGGCCTCCGACGACGAAGGGAACAGTCATGCCTTCCGAACGTCCCGAAACGAGCCGCCACTTCGTCGCCGCCCGTATCCGGCTCGGTGTTCCTCGCGCGGACGGGCGCCGGGTGGGTGAGCGTGACCGGCAAGTCCACCTCGTGCCGCTGCCCGCCGACCGGCCGGCGCCGCTCGTGCTGCGAACTCTCTGCGGCGATCCGCTGGCACGAGAGGTGACGGAGTTGCTCGACCACATCGCGGGCATGCCGTGCGTCCGGTGCCTGGCCCACGTGCCGGACGCCGGGTGACCGGCGCACGAGAACCGCCGTTCGGCGTAGGAGCGACCGCGCCGGTGACGGAACCGACTCGTGGTGAAGGCGGGCCACCCGCAGGTGACCCGCCGTGCACCGGAGAGCTACTTGCCGAACCCGGCCCGCCGGAGCGCGTCGGCCATGGAGCCGCTCGCGTTGCCGCCGCGGTCCCGGCCACCGCCGCCGCCCTGGCCCTGCTTGTTCCCGCCGCCCCGGCGCTGGCTGCCGCCGCCCTGGCCGCGGTCCCGGCGCTCGCCACCGCCGCCACCGCGGTTGCCCGAGGTCGCCCCCGGCTCGTCGTCCAGCCGCAGCGTCAGCGAGATGCGCTTGCGCGGCACGTCGACGTCCAGGACCTTCACCTTCACGATGTCCCCGGGCTTCACGACCTCCCGCGGATCCTTCACGAAGTTCTTCGACAGTGCCGAAACGTGTGCCAGGCCGTCCTGGTGCACCCCCACGTCGATGAACGCGCCGAACGCCGCCACGTTCGTCACGACGCCCTCCAGGCGCATGCCCGGCTTCAGGTCCGAGATCTTGTCCACGCCGTCGGCGAACGTCGCCGTCTTGAAGGCCGGGCGGGGATCACGGCCCGGTTTGTCGAGCTCCGACAGGATGTCCGTCACCGTCGGGAGACCGAACTGCTCGTCCACGAACTCGGCCGGACGCAGCGAAGACAGCGTCCGCGTGTTGCCGATCAGCGACCGGATGTCGGTGCCGGTCTTGGACAGGATGCGCCGGACCACCGGGTAGGCCTCGGGGTGGACCGCCGACGAGTCGAGCGGGTCGTCGCCGTCCGGGATGCGGAGGAAGCCCGCGCACTGCTCGAACGCCTTCGGGCCGAGGCGCGCGACCTCCTTCAGCGCCATCCGGGAGCGGAACGGGCCGTTCGTGTCGCGGTGGGCCACGATGTTCTCCGCCAGGCCCGTCGTGATGCCCGAGACCCGGGTCAGCAGCGGTGCCGACGCCGTGTTGACGTCCACGCCGACCGCGTTCACGCAGTCCTCGACCACCGCGTCCAGCGAGCGCGACAGCGACACCTCGGACAGGTCGTGCTGGTACTGCCCGACACCGATCGACTTCGGGTCGATCTTCACCAGCTCGGCCAGCGGGTCCTGCAGCCGCCGGGCGATCGAGACCGCGCCGCGCAGCGAGACGTCCATGTTCGGCAGTTCCTGCGAAGCGAACGCCGACGCCGAGTACACCGACGCGCCCGCCTCCGACACCACGGCCTTCGTGAGCTTCAGCTCCGGGTGCTTCTTGATGAGTTCGACAGCGAGCTTGTCCGTCTCGCGCGACGCCGTCCCGTTGCCGATGGAGATCAGGTCGACCTTGTGCCGGGCGGCCAGCGCCGCCAGTTCGGCGATCGACTGGTCCCACTTGTTCGCCGGCTGGTGGGGGTAGATGACGTGCGTGTCGACGACCTTGCCGGTCGCGTCCACGACCGCCACCTTGACGCCGGTCCGGAAGCCCGGGTCGAGGCCCATGGTGGCGCGGGTGCCGGCCGGCGCGGCCAGCAGCAGGTCGCGCAGGTTGGCCGCGAACACGCGCACGGCGTCGTCCTCGGCCGCCTGGCGCAGCCGCATCCGCAGGTCGATGCCCAGGTGCAGGAGGATCTTGGTGCGCCACGCCCAGCGGACGGTGTCGCCGAGCCACTTGTCGCCCGGCCGCCCCTGCTGGGTGATGCCGAACTTCGCCGCGATGCGCGCCTCGTAGTCGGTCGGCCCGACCTGCGGCTCGTCGCTCGGCTCGTCCGGCGACATGGTGAGGTCGAGGACCTCCTCCTTCTCGCCGCGCAGCATCGCGAGGATCCGGTGCGAGGGGAGCTTGGTGTACGGCTCGGAGAAGTCGAAGTAATCGGAGAACTTCGCGCCTTCCTCCTCCTTGCCGGACCGGACCTTGGCGACCAGGTGGCCCTGACCCCACATCTTCTCCCGCAGGTCGCCGATGAGGTCGGCGTCCTCGGCGAAGCGCTCGACGAGGATCGCGCGGGCGCCGTCGAGGGCGGCCTGCGCGTCCGCGACGCCCTTGTCCGCGTCGACGAACACCGCCGCCGCGGCCTGCGGGTCCGTGTTCGGGTCGTTCAGCAGGCCGTCGGCCAGCGGTTCCAGACCCGCTTCGCGCGCGATCATGGCCTTCGTGCGGCGCTTCGGCTTGTACGGGAGGTAGATGTCCTCCAGCCGCGACTTGGTATCCGCTGCCAGGATCGACGCCTCGAGGGCGTCGTCGAGCTTGCCCTGGCTGCGGATGGATTCGAGCACGGCGAGCCGGCGCTCGTCGAGTTCCCGCAGGTAGCGCAGCCGCTCTTCGAGCGTGCGCAGCTGCGCGTCGTCGAGCATGCCGGTGACTTCCTTGCGGTAGCGGGCGATGAACGGCACGGTCGACCCGCCGTCGAGCAGCTCGACGGCGGCCTTGACCTGTCCTTCGCGCACGCCCAGTTCTTCGGCGATCTTCTGCTCGACCGACACGCTCACTGCTACACGCTCCTGCTTCGCCTGGTTCCGATCGTCTCATTCTGCCGTTTCGGGCGCCCCGACTTTCGGATGGGGTTCCTTGACATTCAGATTGGTCTAGTCCACTTTGTGGTGACCTGCCTCACCAGTGTCACGGAGGTTGCCCGTGGTCCCCAAGGTTCGCTTCGCTCTGCTTTCCTTACTTTCCGTGGTGGCGCTGTCTCTCGGCGTGACCTTCGTGCTCGCCGGCAGCGCTTCGGCCGCGAACATCCTGGCCAACCCCGGCTTCGAAGCCGGCACGGCGAGCTGGACGTGCACCGGCACGGCGGCCGCGGTGAGCTCGCCGGTGCACGGCGGCAGCCGCGCCCTGAACGCGACGCCGTCGTCTTCGGACAACGCCCAGTGCTCGCAGACGCTCACCGTCTCGGCGAACACGGTGTACAAGCTGTCGGCGTGGGTCCAGGGCAGCTACGTCTACCTGGGCGTCTCCGGGTCGGCGACGACCAGCACGTGGACGCCCGGCACCAGCGGCTACCAGCAGCTGTCGCTGAGCTTCACGACCGGCGCGAGCACGTCGCTGACGGTGTACCTGCACGGCTGGTACGGCCAGCCGGCCTACTACGCCGACGACGTCAGCCTCGACGGCCCGGGCACCCCGCCGACGACGACGCCGACCACGCCGACGACCCCGACCACTCCGACGACGCCCACGACCACCACCACTCCGCCGACGACGACCACCACGACGCCGCCGACGCAGGGTGACCTGCCGAAGCACGTCCTGACCGGCTACTGGCAGAACTTCTACAACGGCGCCAAGGCGCTGAAGCTCGCCGACGTCCCGACGAAGTACAACATCATCGCGGTGTCCTTCGCCGACGCGACCGGCACGCCCGGCGCCGTGAGCTTCACGCTCGACTCCGGCCTGTCTTCGCAGCTCGGCGGCTACACGGACGCCCAGTTCAAGGCCGACGTCAAGACGGTGCAGGCCCGCGGCCAGAAGGTGATCATCTCGGTCGGCGGCCAGAACGGCACGATCAGCGTCGCCGACTCGACCTCGGCGAACAACTTCGCCAACAGCATCAAGGCACTGATCGCCAACTACGGCTTCGACGGCGTCGACATCGACCTCGAGAACGGCATCAACGCCACGTACATGGGCCAGGCGCTGCGCAGCATCTACAACGGCGGCGGCAAGGTCATCACGATGGCGCCGCAGACGATCGACATGCAGTCCACGGCGGGCGGCTACTTCCAGCTGGCGCTGAACATCAAGGACATCCTGACGATCGTCAACATGCAGTACTACAACTCCGGCTCGATGAACGGCTGCAACGGCAACGTCTACTCCCAGGGCACGGTCGACTTCCTGACGGCACTGGCCTGCATCCAGCTCCAGGGCGGCCTGCGAGCCGACCAGGTCGGCCTCGGCCTCCCAGCATCGCCGCAGGCCGCGGGCGGCGGCTACCAGGCCCCGGCCAACACGGTGTCGGCGCTGAACTGCCTGGCCCGCGGAACCTCGTGCGGCAGCTTCAAGCCGTCGACGACGTACCCGTCGATCCGCGGCGCGATGACGTGGTCGATCAACTGGGACGCGTCGCAGGGCTACGCGTTCGCCAACACGGTGTCGGCGGGGCTCGCGGGCCTGCCGTGACCGTGAGTTGAGCGGGGCCCTCCCGGCGGCGCGGTCCGGGAGGGCCTTCTCAGCGGGGTGTCAACGGCAGCCGCAGCGCTGCCGGCGCCTCCGGCGGCACGACCGGACGTCGAGGAGCCACCGCCGCCACCCGCCGGTACGGCTCACCGAGAGGTGGCCGCGGATCCACGTCCCCGGCGTTCGGCCAGAAGGCCATCGCCCGCTCGGCCTGGGCGGTGATCGTCAGCGACGGGTTGACGCCCAGGTTGGCCGAGATCGTCGAACCGTCCACCACGTGCAGGCCGGGATACCCGTAAAGCCGCTGGTACGGATCGACCACCCCCGAAGAAGGCGAGTCGCCGATCGCGCAGCCGCCGATGAAGTGGCCCGTGATCGGGATGTTCGCCAGGTCCGTCCACGCGCCCTGCGGGAGCCCGCCGATCTTCGCCGCCACCCGGCGCGTCACCTCGTGTCCGGCCGGGATCCACGATGGCGAAGGCGCCCCCGCACCCTGGCGGGTCGTCATCCGGCGGCCGAACAGCCCGCGCCTGGTGTACGTCGTCACCGAATTGTCCAGGGTCTGCATCACCAGCAGCCCGATCATCCGCTCCGACCAGTGCCGCGGGTTGTGGATCCGCAGCAGGTCGCGCCGGGACCGCCACAGCTCCCGCGCGCCCAGCACCCAGCGGCGGCGGCCGGGCGCGCCGTCCACCAGCACCGTCGCCAGCAGGCCCATCAGGTTGCTGCCGCGCCCGTACCGCACCGGCTCCACGTGCGTCACGTCGTCCGGGTGGATCGACGACGTGATCGCGACACCCCGCGAGTAGTCCGTGTCCGCCCGCAGCGACCGGGCCGCCAGCACCGCTTCGGAGTTCGTGCGGGCCAGCAGCCCGAGCCGGGGCGACACCGAAGGCAAGGTTCCCGTGTCGCGCATGCGGTGCAGCAGCCGCTGGGTTCCCAGCGAAGCCGCCGAGAAGACCACCTGCGTCGCGGTGTACGTCCGGCGGGAGAAACCCCCGGTCCGGCGCGTGTCCACCGCGTACCCGCCGTCGATCGGCCGCACCGCCACCGCCGTCGTCAGCGGGTGAACCACGGCACCCGCCCGCTCGGCCAGGTACAGGTAGTTCTTGACCGTCGTGTTCTTCGCCCCGACCCGGCACCCGGTCATGCACTCGCCGCACTGCGTGCAGGACGAGCGCAGGGGACCGGCGCCGCCGAAGAACGGGTCCACCCCGGACTGTCCGAAGTAGACGCCGACCGGGGTGCGGCGGTACGTGTGGCCGATGCCCATGTCGCCGGCCACGTCCCGCAGCACCCGGTCCGCGGCCGTGGTCGCCGGGTTCTCGACCACGCCGAGCATCCGCTTCGCCTGGTCGTAGTACGGCGCCAGCTCGGCCTTCCAGTCGGTGATGTGCGCCCACTGCGGATCGGCGTAGAAGCCGTCCGGGGGCTCGTACAGCGTGTTCGCGTACACCAGCGAGCCCCCGCCGACGCCGGAGCCGCTCATCACGAACGTGTTCTTCAGCAACGTCAGCCGTTGGATACCGAAGCAGCCCAGCGCCGGCGCCCACAGGTACTTCCGCACCCGCCACGACGTCTTCGCGAACTCGTCGTCGGCGAACCGGCGGCCGGTCTCCAGCACGCCGACGCGGTAGCCCTTCTCGGTCAGCCGCAGCGCCGTGACGCTGCCGCCGAACCCCGAACCGATCACCAGGACGTTGTAGTCCATCAGCCCGCCACCCGGTAGTCGGCGACGTCGAAGCGCCGCGTCCGGCGGTCGTACTCGGTGACCAGGCCGGGCCAGTTGGTCGTCACGCGGCCGTCCGCCTGCCGGTACCAGCTCGTGCAGGCGCTCCACACGCTGCGGCCCAGCCGCTGTTGCACCTCCCGGTCGTACCGCTCTTCGACCTCGGGCCGCACGTCCAAAAAGGACACACCGGGCCGCGCGAGCCGTTCCACCGCCTGCCGGATGTACCGCGCCTGCCGCTCGATCATGTAGATGATGGACCCGGCTCCGAGGTTCGTGTTGGGCCCGTAGACGCAGAACAGGTTGGGGAAGCCGGGCACGGTCATGCCGAGGTAGGCCCGCGCGCCGCCGGACCACTCGTCGTCGAGGGTCCGCCCGCCGAGGCCGCGCACCTGCATCCGGCCGAGGAACTGCGTCGCGGCGAAGCCGGTCCCGTAGATCAGGACGTCCGCTTCGATCTCCGTCCCGTCCTCGACGCGCACCCCCTTCTCGGTGATCTCGGAGATCCGCCGCGTCTCGACGTCGACGTCCGGCTGGGCCAGCGCGGGCAGGTAGTCGTTGGTGAAGAGGATCCGCTTGCAGCCCAGCGGGTACGCCGGCGTGAGCTTGGCCCGCAGCTCCGGGTCCTTGATGTGGCGGCGCCGCAGCTGCGCGGTCCGCAGCTCGAACATCTTCGCCAGCACGGGGTGGCGCGTCATCGCGTACGTGGCGTACTCGGCGAGCAGGAAGATCCGCAGCCGGCCGAGCAGCTGGGTCGGCGGCAGGTGCTCGAACAGCCAGTGCTGCCAGCGCCGGTAGCTCGGATCGGACTTCGCCATGACGTACGGCGGCGTGCGCTGGAAGACCGTGACGTGCTGCGCGCGTTTGCGCAGCTCGGGCACGAACTGCACGGCGCTGGCCCCGGTCCCGATGACGGCGACCCGCTTGCCGGTCAGGTCGACGTCGTGGTCCCACCGGGCGGAGTGGAAGGCGTCGCCGGCGAAGCTTTCCCGGTTCGGGATGTTCGGCAGCACCGGCCGCGACAGCTGCCCGACCGCGGGCACGAAGACGTTCGCCTCGAACGTCTCCCCGCTCTTCGTCTCGACGCGCCAGAGCCCGCGGTCTTCGTCGAACGCGGCCGCGGTGACCTCGCTGCGGTACCGGATGTGCGGTTCCAGGCCGTACTTCGCGATGACGCGCCGCAGGTAGGCGAGGATGTCGGGCTGGTGGGAGAACCGCTTCGGCCACCGCGGGTTAGGCTCGAAGGAGAAGGAGTACAGCGGCGACGGGATGTCGCACGCGGCGCCGGGGTAGGTGTTGTCCCGCCAGACGCCGCCGGGTTCGGCCGCGCTCTCCAGGATGGTGAACTCGGTGAACCCCGCGCGCTTGAGCTCGATCGCCGTTCCGATGCCGCCGAACCCGGTGCCTGCGATCAGCACCGACGGCCCCTTCGCCGAACCAGTCATGCCCGAAAAGCTACGGACTCCGGGCCTGTGACAACAGGCCACGAACGGTCACTCAATCGAGATTTCCGGCCAGCTCACTTCGGCGGGTGGATGCGCACCTCGTACGTCTCCGCGGCCCCTTCCGCCCACTCGACCAGCTCGCCCGCCGATTTCTCCAGCGTCGTGAGGTCCCGCTTCAGCAGCTTCTCGAACGGCGACAGCTCGATGACCGCCGCCTTCCGCGTCGCCTTGATCTCCCAGAAGCCGCACACCTGGCCGCCGACCAGCACCGTGCCCTTGACCAGGCCGTTCTGGGAGATCACGCGCTTGCGGAAGGCGTCCGAGATGACCCGTGTCCGGTCCGCGTACGACAGGATCGTCTGGTCGAAGGGGCCCAGCAGCCGCGGCGGCGCCGGGACGTCCTCGTCCGGCACGGTCAGCTCCGGCAGGTCCAGCAGCTCGCGGCCGTCCGGGTCGCGGTAGCGCCGCAGCTCCATCGAAGAAGCCACCTCGCCCAGGCGGGTGATGCCCGCCCACGTCTGGACGTCCGCCACCGTGGCCGGGCCGAACGCGCGCAGGTACCGCGAGATCAGCGAAGCGGGCGAAGGTGGCGGCAGGGGAGCGCCCACCCACTCGTCCAGGCACGCGTACGTCGTCTGCCCGGCCTTGCCCCAGATCGCCCGCGGCGGGGTCTGCACCAGCGGCAGCCGGCCGCGGGCCAGGTGGGTCAAGGAGGACGGCGGGACGTCCCACGTGCGCGCCAGCTCGGCACCCAGCTTGGTTCCCGGCATCGGGCCGCCGAGGAGCAGCTTCCGCGCCGCCTCGGCGACCTCGTCGTGGTCGAGCTCCGCCAGCGCGGCCGCGTGCAGCGTGTTCTGCTTGAGGTCGCGGTCGTAGATGCCCTGGAGCACCGGCCGCCACGCCAGCGCGTCCGCCGCCGTCACGAGGTGGACCGTGCCGCGCATCAGCGCCATCCGCACCACGCGCCGGCTTTCGAGCAGCTCGACCAGCTCCGCCGGCCGGAAGCCCGCCAACCGGGACCACAACCCGAAGTACGGCGGGAACGGCGCCTGCGCCTGGAGCCCCGCCAGGTGCTCCACCGCGTCGTAGGCGGACATCTCCGCCCGGCGCAGCAGCAGCTGGCGCTCCAGCGTGGCGCGGTTGAGGGCTCGTCGGCTCAAGGTCTGCACGGCGTCACCCTAACGACCACCCCGGACAGTTTCCGTCCTCGATTGGACACCTTCTCCCGGCGTGATCCAGAATTCCGGCCATGGCCGAGCTCGCCGTGCCCGCCGTCGGGGACTGGGACTTCCCCCGCGGCACCGCGAGCATCGAGCTGATGACCCGGTTCGCCGCCGAGCGCGGCCTGCCGGCCGGACGGCTCCTGGCCGCGACCACGCTGACGCCGGAGCTGCTCGCCGACCCGGCCGTCCAGGTCGACGCGCGTCAGGAACTGGCCGTCGTCCGGGCACTGGCCGCCCTGGACGGAACCGATGCGACCGCGCTGGAGCTGGGGCGCCGCTACCGCGTCACCACCTTCGGCATCTTCGGCTTCGCCTGCATCAGCAGCCCGACCCTGCGTGACGCGATGCTGTTCGCCCTCCGCTACTTCGACCTGAGCTTCGCCTTCTGCATCCCGCACGTCGTCCTCGGCGCCGACCGGCTGACCCTGGAGCTCGACGACAGCCGGGTGCCCGCCGACGTCGCCCGCTTCCTCGTCCTGCGCGACCTGGCCGCGATCTTCGCCGTCATGCGCGACCTCCTCCCCGAGATCGCGCTGGACGAGCTGACGTTCCGGCACGAAGCGGCCACGCCGGAGGAGTACCGGGCCACGTTCGGGGTGCGGCCACGCTTCGGCGCCGACGCCTGCCGGGCGACGCTCGACCCGGCGCTGCTGAGCCGGCCGCTGCCGCAGGCCAACGACCAGACCGTCGCCCTGTGCGCCGCGCAGTGTGAAGCGCTCGTCACGCGGCGGCGGCAGCGTTCGGGCATTTCGCAGCAGGTCCGGGAACGCCTGGTCCGGCTCGGCGGCGTCGACGCCGGGATGGACGAGATCGCCCGGCAGCTGACGCTCAGCACGCGCACCCTGCGCCGCCGCCTGACCGAAGCCGGCACGAGCTACCGGGCGCTGGTCGACGAGGTCCGCCAGGCGCTCGCCGAAGAGCTCCTCGACACCGGCGTGCTGTCGGTCGAGGACGTCGCCTACCGGCTCGGGTACGCCGAGGCGTCGAGCTTCATCCACGCGTTCAAGCGCTGGACCGGGCTGACACCGGCGGCGTTCGCCCGTCGCTTCCGCGTCGCTCGGCGAGAACCGCCGGGTAGGTGAGCTTCAGCAGGTTGAGGAGGGCATCGGTGAGGAAGGTGCGCAGGGCCGCGCGGTCCAGCGTGCCGCGGATCAACCACTCCCGCGACGCCGCGCGCAGCATCCCGCCGAACGACCGGATCATCGCCCGGAGTTCTTCGCGGCCCTCGGTCACGCCGGTCATCAGCGCGGCCTCGAGGACCCGGTCGGCGGCGATCTCGTCGGCTTCCAGCATGATCCGCTCGATTTCCGGGTCCCGCCCGGCCGCCTCCGGCCCGATCACGGTCAGCCAGGCGTCGCGGTTGCGGTCCACGACCTCGATCCAGCGTTCGACGCCGATCGCCAGCCGCTGCTCCATCGTGGTGTCCGGCAGCGCTTCGGTGACCGGCGCGGGCACGATCATCAGCTGACGCACCACTTCCAGGTACAGCTCGCGCTTCCCGCCGAAGTAGTGGTTGATCAGCGGGCGCGCCACCCCGGCGGCCTCCGCGATGTCCGAAGTGGACACCGAGGCGTAGCTGCCCGCCCCGAACAGGCGCCGGGCGGCGGCGAGGATCTCCGCACGCCGTTCGGCCGGTTCGAGCCGGCGACGCCGGGGCCGGGTCCCACTGGTCATCCGCTCAGCCTCGCGGGGGATCGGCACGCTGTCAACAAGTAGTTGACCCGTCGTCAAAAGAGTGACTCCGGTGGCGGGCGAGCGGTGTTTCGCGCCAACCTTTGTCGTTACGCAACCGGAACAACCGGCCGGTAACTTCCCGGCGCCCGGATGCGACGAGACGGCATGGGGGGCCCGGACCGGGGGTAGGAGCAGATGAACGAAGAAGGCGCGCCGATCCGGCCGGCCGGGCGTTGGGTGAGCGTCCGCCTGCAGCATCGCCACGTCAGCTTCGACGAGGGTTTCGAAGCGGACGAGCCGATTCCGGACGGCGACTGCGCGGACGAAGCGTCCCTGTCGTACTCGGGAATCGTGATTTCCAGTTACGACCGGGGCGAGAAGGTCTCGGAGCGCTGGATCCCCCTGGGCGTGGACCCGTCCGAAGCGGACGACGAGCGGCTGATCGGCCAGCTGCGGGAGGCGCTGCTGTGGCAGGCGGGCCGGCCGCCGCAGACCGCCGAGGACTGACCCGTCGTGAGCGGTCCGTCGTGAGTGGTAAGGAGGGTTAGAACCCTCCTTACCACTCACGACGACGTGCGCAGGCCCTCGAAGGCCACCTTGCACACCGCGTCCGCCACCTCGGCCGCCGAGGATCCCCGCCGCGGCCGGTACCACTCGATCAGCGAGTTCACCATGCCGAACACCAGCCGCGCGGTCACCGCCGGGTCGACGTCCGGGCGGACGTCGCCCTCCGCCTCCGCCTGCTTCACCAGGTCCGTCACCAGCCGGTCGAACTCGCGGCGGCGGGCCAGCGCCGCCCGCTCCACCTTCGTGTTGCCGCGCACCCGCAGCAACAGCGTCACGAACGGCAGCCGGTCCGCCAGCACCAGGACGCTGCCGCGCACCAGGTGCTCCAGCCGGTCGATCGCCCGCCCGTCGAGCTGGGCCGTCTCCGACGCCACCTCGAACAGCCCGTCCAGGGCGCGGTCCACCGCCAGCCGCAGCAGCTCCTCCTTGCTCGGCACGTGGTGGTAGATCGCCGACTTCGTGATGCCGAGCTTGCGGGACAGGTCCTCCATGCTCGTGCCGTCGTAGCCGCGCTCGTTGAACAGCTTCACCGCCACCTGCAGCAGCGACTCGAGGTCGTAGCCGGGCCGCCCGCGCCGCGGCGCCGTCACGGCTTGTCCCGCTGGTCGACGATCCGCCGCATCTTGCCCATCGACCGCTCCAGGGTGTCCGGGTCGACGACGTCCACCGACACCGTCACGCCGACGCCGTCCTTCACCCCGGCGACCAGCGCGGCGGCGGCCTGCGAACGCGAAGCAACCGAAGCGTCGTGGCGTGCCTCGACCCGCACGGTCAGGTGGTCGAGCCGGCCGCGGGTGGACCGGACGAGCTGGAAGTGCGGGCTCAGCGCCGGCGTGCGTAGCACGATCTCCTCGATCTGCGTCGGGAAGACGTTGACCCCGCGCAGGATGATCAGGTCGTCGGTGCGCCCGGTCACCTTGGCCATCCGCCGGAACGCCGGCCGTGCGGTCCCCGGGTTCAGCTCGGTCAGGTCGCGGGTGCGGTAACGGATGATCGGCAGCGCCTGCTTGGTCAGCGACGTGAACACCAGCTCGCCGGTCTCCCCGCCGCCGAGGACGTCCTCGGAGTACGGGTCGATCACCTCGGGGTAGAAGTGGTCCTCCCAGATGTGCAGGCCGTCCTTCGTCTCGACGCACTCCTGCGCGACGCCCGGCCCCATCACCTCCGACAGCCCGTAGATGTCGACGGCGTCGAGGGCGAACCGCTCCTCGATCTCCGCGCGCATCTGCTCGGTCCACGGCTCGGCGCCGAAGATGCCGACCTTCAGGGAAGAAGCCCGCGGGTCGACGCCCTGGCGCTCGAACTCGTCGAGCAGCGTCAGCATGTACGACGGCGTCACCATGATGACCTCGGGCCGGAAGTCGGTGATCAGCTGCACCTGCCGCGCGGTCATCCCGCCCGACGCCGGGATCACCGTGCAGCCCAGCTTTTCCGCGCCGTAGTGCGCGCCGAGCCCGCCGGTGAACAGGCCGTAGCCGTAGGCGACGTGCACCTTGTGGCCCGGCCGCCCGCCCGCGGCGTGGATCGAGCGGGCCATCACCGTCGCCCAGGTGTCGATGTCCTGCTCGGTGTACCCGACGACGGTGGCCTTGCCGGTCGTGCCGCTGGAGGCGTGGATGCGCCGGACCTCCTCCTGCGGCACGGCGAACATCCCGAACGGGTAGTTCTCGCGCAGGTCCTGCTTGGTGGTGAACGGGAACTTCGCCAGGTCGGCGAGCTCCTTGCAGTCGTCGGGGTGGACGCCGGCCGCGTCGAACTTGCGCGTGTACGCCGGCACGTTCGCGTAGGCGTGCCGGAGTGTCCACTGCAGACGTTCCAGCTGGAGGGCGGCCAGCTCGTCCGCGCTGATGTCCGTCTCGATCATGCATCGTCCCGTTTCGCGGAGAGGACGCGGCTGCGGCCGCGGAATTCGGCGACGACCTCGGGCCCGCCGGGGGTCTCCCGGTGCACCGTGACGTCGTAGAGGCCGTTGCGGCCGTAGCGGGTGCGCTCGGTGGCCGTGGCGACGAGGTGGTCGCCGAGCCGGCCGGCCGCGACGAAGGAGATGTCGGCGCCCGCGGCGACCGTCGCGGGGCCGTGGCTGTTGCAGGCGAGCGCGAAGGCCGTGTCGGCCAGCAGGAAGACGTACCCGCCGTGGGCGATGTCGTGGCCGTTGACCATCTCGCGCGTGATCGTCATGGCCGCCACGGCCTGCCCGTCACCCGCTTCGACAAGTTCGATGCCCAAGGCGCGCGACGCCTCGTCGGCGGCGAACATGGTGTGCGCGGCGTTGGTCATGCACCCTCCGTCCCCACTGACCGAATGGACGGTCACCTCGCGGTGCCGCTCAGTAAAGGCAGTGGTCGGCGCCGGTGTCAAGCGTCCGGCTCTTCCGATCTTCCGGACCAGCGGCTACCATGCGATTAACTGAACGTCCGGTAGGTAATTCGGCGAGAGGGACCTGATGGCACTGCTGCGCAGCTACGTCTCCGGGAGCTGGCACACGGCGGCGGACGAGGGCGTCCCGCTGCACGACGCGGCCACCGGCGAGGAGGTCGCCCGGATCTCCTCGAAGGGGGTCGACTTCGGGGCGGCCCTCGAGTACGGCCGCACGGTCGGCGGCCCGGCCCTGCGCGAGCTGACGTTCCACCAGCGTGCGGCCCTGCTCAAGGCACTGGCCTCGCACCTGCGCGAACACCGCGACGAGCTGTACGCCCTCTCCGCGCGCACGGGCGCCACCCTCGGCGACTCGAAGTTCGACATCGACGGCGGCATCGGCGTGCTGTTCAGCTACGCCTCGAAGGGCAAGCGCGAGCTGCCGAACGACACCGTGTACGTCGAAGGCAACGTCGAGCCGCTCTCCCGCGGGGGCACGTTCGTCGCGCAGCACATCGCGACCCCGCTGCGGGGCGTCGCCGTCCAGATCAACGCGTTCAACTTCCCGGTCTGGGGACCGCTGGAGAAGTTCGCGCCCGCGTTCCTCGCCGGGGTGCCGAGCCTGGTCAAGCCGGCCAGCCAGACCGCCTACCTGACCGCCCGCGTGGTCGAGCTGATCATCGAGTCCGGCATCCTGCCCGAAGGCTCGCTCCAGTTCGTCGCCGGCAGCGTCGGCGACCTTCTCGACCACGTCACCGCGCAGGACCTGGTGTCGTTCACCGGCTCGGCGTCGACGGCGCAGAAGCTGCGGACCCACCCGGCGATCATCCGCAACGCCGTCCGCTTCAACGCCGAGGCCGACTCGCTGAACTGCTCGATCTTGGGCCCGGACGCGGTGCGCGGGACCACCGAGTTCGACCTGTTCGTCAAGCAGCTGACCACGGAGATGACGGTCAAGGCGGGCCAGAAGTGCACCGCGATCCGCCGCGCTTTCGTCCCGGCGTCGCTCCTCGACGACGTCGCTTCCGCCGCTTCCGAGCGGCTCGCGAAGGTGACGGTCGGCAACCCGGCGTCCGAAGGCGTCCGGATGGGCGCGCTGGCCAGCCTGGAGCAGCGCGAGGAGGTCCGGCGGTCGCTGAAGGCGCTGCTGGACGCCGGCAGCGTCGTGTTCGGCGACCCGGAGCAGGTCGAGGTCGTGGACGCCGACGCCGAGCGCGGCGCGTTCATCTCGCCGGTGCTGCTCAAGGCCGACCCCGAGCGGTCCGAGCCGCACGAGGTCGAAGCCTTCGGCCCGGTCTCCACGCTGCTGCCGTACACCTCCACCGAGCAGGTCGTCGACTACGCCGCGCGCGGCGGCGGCAGCCTGGCCGGGTCCGTCGTGTCGGCGGACAAGGAGTTCGTGCGCGAGGTCGTCCTCGGCGCGGCGCCGTACCACGGCCGGCTGCTGGTGCTCGACGCCGAAGACGCGAAGGAGTCCACCGGGCACGGTTCGCCGATGCCGCAGCTGGTCCACGGCGGCCCGGGCCGCGCGGGCGGCGGCGAGGAGATGGGCGGCATCCGCGGCGTGCTGCACCACATGCAGCGCACCGCCGTGCAGGGCTCGCCGGCCGTGCTTTCCGCGGTGACCGGCCGATGGGTCGCCGGCGCGCCGCGCACCGAAGGCGTCCACCCGTTCCGGAAGTCGCTGGCCGAGCTGCGCATCGGTGACTCGGTGGTGGCCGGGCCGCGGGTCGTTTCCCAGGCGGACGTCGATCACTTCGCCGAGTTCACCGGCGACACGTTCTACGCGCACACCGACCCCGAAGCCGCCGCGGCCAACCCGCTGTTCGGCGGGATCGTCGCGCACGGCTACCTGGTCGTCTCGTTCGCGGCCGGGTTGTTCGTCTCGCCCGAGCCGGGCCCGGTGCTGGCCAACTACGGCCTGGAGAACCTGCGGTTCCTCACCCCGGTCAAGGTCGGCGACTCGCTCACGGTGACGCTGACCGCCAAGCAGATCACCCCGCGGATCGACCAGGAGTACGGCGAGGTCCGCTGGGACGCCGACGTCACCAACGCCGAGGGCGAGTCGGTGGCCAAGTACGACGTTCTGACGCTGGTTTCGAAGGAGCAGCCGTGACCGCCACTGTTTCCCTCGAGGAGCACTTCGAGCACACCATCGAGCGCGACCAGCGGATCGAGCCGCGCGACTGGGTGCCCGAGGGCTACCGCAAGACGATGATCCGGCAGATCGCGCAGCACGCGCACTCGGAGATCATCGGCATGCAGCCCGAAGGCAACTGGATCACCCGGGCGCCGTCGCTGCGGCGCAAGGCGATCCTGCTGGCCAAGGTCCAGGACGAGGCCGGCCACGGGCTCTACCTGTACTCGGCCGCGGCGACGCTGGGCGCGGACCGCGCCGACCTGACCGACAAGCTGATCACGGGCAGGCAGAAGTACTCGTCGATCTTCAACTACCCGACGCTGACCTTCGCCGACGTCGGCGTGATCGGCTGGCTGGTCGACGGCGCCGCGATCTGCAACCAGGTGCCGCTGTGCCGGTCCTCCTACGGGCCGTACGCGCGGGCGATGATCCGGATCTGCAAGGAGGAGTCCTTCCACCAGCGGCAGGGCTACGAACTGCTGATGACCATGATGCGGGGCACTTCGCAACAGCGTGAAATGGTCCAGGAGGCCGTGAACCGCTGGTGGTGGCCGTCGCTGATGATGTTCGGCCCCCCGGACGCCGATTCGCCGAACACCGCGCAGTCGATGGCGTGGAAGATCAAGCGCCACACCAACGACGAGCTGCGGCAGCGGTTCGTGGACATGTCGGTGCCGCAGGCCGAAGCGCTGGGTGTCACCTTCCCGGACCCCGACCTGAAGTGGAACGCCGAACGCGGGCACTACGACTTCGGCGCGGTCGACTGGGACGAGTTCAAGAACGTGCTGAAGGGCAACGGGCCCTGCAACGCTTCGCGGATCGCGCACCGGCGCCGGGCCCACGAAGACGGCGCGTGGGTGCGGGAAGCCGCCGTCGCCCACGCCGCGAAGAACGAGGAGCGCAAGTGACCGACCTGACGGCCGAAGGCGGCCACGGCGCCGTCCCCCTGGAAGGCGTCCCCGCCGCCCCGGGCCCGGTCAAGCACGACTGGCCGCTGTACGAGGTGTTCGTCCGCGGCAAGCGCGGGCTGAACCACGTCCACGTCGGCTCGCTGCACGCGGCCGACGACCAGATGGCGCTGCACCACGCCCGCGACCTCTACACGCGGCGCAACGAAGGCGTGTCGATCTGGGTCGTGCGCGCGGCGGACATCACGGCGTCGTCGCCGGACGAGAAGGACCCGTTCTTCGCGCCCAGCGGCGACAAGGTCTACCGGCACCCGACGTTCTACGACATTCCCGAGGATGTGCCGCACATATGAGTTTCGACAACGTGTACGAGGCCATCACCGAGGAGAACGACGCCCGCTGGGCGTTCGGCACCGGCTTCGAAGACCCGCTGTCCGGAGTGGACACTTCGGTGCCGTCCGGGATGGACGCCGCCCAGCTGGCCGCGTACTGCCTGATGCTGGGCGACGACGCGCTGATCTTCTCCCACCGGCTCCAGGAGTGGTGCACCAACGCGCCCGAGCTGGAGGACGAGGTCGCGATCGCCAACATCGCCCTCGACCTGCTGGGCCAGGCGCGCCTGCTGCTCGCCCGCGCCGGCAAGGCCGATGGCTCTTCGCGCACGGAGGACTCGCTGGCTTTCCTCCGCGCGGAGAACGAGTTCCGCAACGTCCGGCTCGCCGAGCTGGGCGGCGGGCACTTCGGGCACCTGATCGCGCGCCTGTTCGTGTTCTCGACGTGGCGGCTGGCGCTGTTCCATCGGCTCGAGTCGTCGGTGGACCCGGTGCTGGCGGCGATCGCGGACAAGGGCGTCAAGGAGCTGACCTACCACCGCGACTACGCGGCGCAGTGGCTGGTCCGCCTCGGCGACGGCACGCCGTTGTCGCACACGCGCATGCAGGAGGGCCTGGACGAGGTCTGGCCGTACGTGGGGGAGCTGTTCCGTACGCACCCGGTGGAGTTCGTGGACGCTGCGTCGCTGCGCCCCGAATTCGACGCGGTGCTGGAGCAGGCGCTGGCCGCGGCGACCTTGGCGCGGCCGTCGTCGGGCGAGCTGGCCGGCGTGTCGGGCCGGACCGGCCGCGACGGCGTCCACACCGAGTCGTTCGGCTACCTGCTGGCGGAGCTGCAGAGCGTGGCCCGGGCGATGCCGGACGCGAAGTGGTGACCGCCGCGGCCGTGGCCGCCACGGTCACCGACCCCGAGCTGCCGATGCTGACGCTGGCGGACCTGGGCGTGCTGCGCTCGGTGTCGGAGTCCGAGGGCCGCGTGGTCGTCGCGATCACGCCGACGTACACCGGCTGCCCGGCGATGGACACCATGCGCGACGACCTGGAGCACGCGCTCGTCGACGCGGGCTTCGCGGACGTCGAGATCCGGACGCAGCTGGCCCCGGCGTGGACGTCGGACTGGATTTCCCCGGCGGGGCGGGAAAAACTGGCCGCGGCCGGCATCGCGCCGCCGGGTGCCGCGCCCCGCCGGTCGGGACCGATCCCGCTGACGTTGTCGGCGCCGGTGTCGCGCGTTCTCTGCCCGCACTGCGGCTCGGCGGACACCGAAGAGCAGTCCCGTTTCGGCGCGACGGCGTGCAAGGCGCTGCGGCGCTGCCGCGCGTGTCTGGAGCCGTTCGAGCACGTCAAGGAGATCTGAAGTGGCGCGGTTCCACGCACTGAAGGTGGCCGGGGTCGAGCGGCTGTGCGACGACGCGGTCGCGGTGACGTTCGACGTGCCTGCGTCGCTGGCTGCGGAGTACGCGTTCAAGCCGGGCCAGTCCCTGACGCTGCGGCGCTCGATCGACGGCCGTGACGAGCGCCGGTCGTACTCGATCTGCGCGCCGGCGGGCGCGGCCCCGCGGGTGGGCGTCCGCCTGGTCCCGGACGGGTTCTTCTCGTCGTGGCTGGTGAACGAGGTCCGCGCGGGCGACACGATCGAGGTGGCCCCGCCTGCCGGCTCGTTCACCCCGAACCTGTCCGAAGGCGGCCACCACGTCCTGATCGCGGCGGGTTCGGGCATCACCCCGGTGCTGTCGATCGTGTCATCGCTGCTGAAGTCGTCCACGGCGACGGTGACGGTGCTGTACGGCAACCGCCGCACGGACACGGTGATGTTCGCGGACGAGCTGGCGGACCTGAAGGACAGCGCGCCGTCGCGGCTGGAGCTGATCCACGTGCTCTCGCGCGAGCCCCGCGAGGCGGAGCTGTTCACCGGCCGCCTGGACGTCCCGAAGCTGCGCACGCTGTTCTCGACGTTGGTGCCGGTGTCGTCGGTGGACCACTGGTGGCTGTGCGGCCCGTTCGAGATGGTGTCGGGCGCGCAGGAGCTGCTGGCGTTCCTGGACGTGCCGCGGTCCCGCATCCACCAGGAGCTGTTCTACGTCGACACCCCGCCGGCGCCGGTAGAGCACCTCGACCCGGCGGTGGCGGGGGAGTCCTCCGAGGTCTCGGTGGTCCTGGACGGCCGTGCGACGCCGATGACGTTGCCGCGCTCGTCATCGGTGCTGGACGGGGCGCAGAAGTTCCGGCCGGACCTGCCGTTCGCCTGCAAGGGCGGGGTGTGCGGAACGTGCCGCGCGAAGGTGACGGAGGGCAAGGTGGATCTGCGGCGCAACTTCGCGCTGGAGGAGGCGGAGGTCGAGGCGGGATTCGTGCTGACGTGCCAGTCGTACCCGGTCTCGGAGACGCTGACGGTCGACTTCGACGCCTGACTTCACAGCAGGTCGGACTCGTCGGCATCCGCGAAGCCCCATCCGCGGGCCAGGCGGGTCAGGGCTTTCGCGGCCCAGTGCCGCCGTTCGAGCCGGTCGAACCCGATCGGGGCGACCACGGTAACCGCCCCCTCGGTTCCTGCCTGCCCGTCGCCGAACGCGGACAGATCGATCGGGTCCGGCCACGAACTGTGCGTCTCGACGTGCAGTTCCACGGTCGGCGGGGCCAGCAGCGCGGCGGTCTCGGGATCGGGTCCGAGGACACCGGGCACCGTGGTGGTCGCGGTGCCCCACGCTGCCGTCCACAGGTCCACGATTTCGGTCGCCGTGGTCCGCGAGCCCGCCTGGACTTCGACGGAAATCGTGATCGCCGAGGACAAGGTGTCCGAAAGGACGAGGCGCACGGATGCCGGGCCGTCGACCTGGTCGTACCGGGCGTCGCGTCCGGTCTGGCGACCTACGCGCTCCCACGAGCCTGATGTCAGTGCGCTGATCTCGGCGTGCGGCAGGACCACTTCCAGCCGCTCGCGAGTCCGCCGGGTGATCTCGAAGTCGTCGTCCAGCTGCCACGGCAGGGTGGCGATGGCTCGCACGGTGAGGTCCGCCGGTCGGGCCACCGGCAGCTGGAACGCTTGCCGGGCGTCCATGCTCAGCCGCGGCCGGGGCTGCCACCGCGGTTCGAGGTCGCGGAGCAGGACACCGGCTTTCCAGGTCCCGCCGTCGAGGTCGACCGCGCGGGCGTCGCCGGGGTCCGCGATCGGGAAACCGGTCCCGTCCGGGAAACCCGGCAGAGCCGAAAGGTCGTCCCACACCGGCCCGGCGACCACCACGGCCTGCTTGCCGGCGACAGCGCAGAGCACGGCGTCGCCGGTGAAGTGCTGGACGAAGCCGGGGCCCTCGGGGACGGCCCGGCCGGCCGGCTCTCCCAGTCGTTCCCCGGCCCGCCGGTAGGCATCCTCGAAGGCTCGTTTCGTGCGCGGATCAGCCCCTTCGCCGGGTTGGACGCCGGACGGGCCGGGAACCGTCAGCGAGCCGACGCTCCCGGCCTGGATCAGGAATCCCGTGACGTCACGGGCCTCGTTGTGCACGTGCGTGGCCGGTCGCGGTGCCGGCGCCGCCGGCGGAACCGTCCGCCGCTTCAATTCCGGCTTGGTTCCCAACGGCGGCGCGATGATTTCGGGTTGGCCGGTGAGCAGCCGCAGGAGCCGCTCCGCGCCTTCGATCGTGAAGCCGGAGACCGGATACACGTCCGAGCCCAGGAAATCCGGCACATCCTGCTCGCTCCGGCCGGGCAGGACGACGGGAACGACCCGGTGCAGCGTCCGCTGGTCGGCGAAGAAGGCGTCGCGGATCAGCCGGGCTTCCCACTGGACGCTGCGCTCCTCGCCGGCGTCACCGCGGCCCTCGGCATGCCGGCGGTATGCGGGGGAAGCGACCACCAGCACGTAACCGGCTTCCCGGATCTGCTCGGCCCGCCACAGCGCCCAGTCCCGGCGCTGCGACGCCTCGGCCAGGTCGAGCCGCGCGTCGACCCCGCAGTTCCGCAGCAACTCCCACAGCCGGAGCACGGACTCCTCGTGTGACGGATCGTCCTGCTCCTTGGCGTACGAGATGAACACCGCGGACGACCGCGCCTCTGCTCCCGGCCCATCGAGACCGACGTCTCCCGCCACGAACGCCTCCCACCTCGTCCGGCGAAAGCTGGGAGTCTACCCACCGTCCTGCACTGCATTCAGAGCAAGCGTCCCCGTCGGCGACGGCGTGGACGGGGGGCCGCCTCTGCGCCCTCCGGTGTCTCCTTCGCCTCGCCGGCGGCCGGGTCCGTGAGGCCCAGCATCTCCGCCGCCAGTTGCTGGGAGCTGGCGAACATGCCCGTCGGGGCCTCGCTCGCCCGGCGCAAGGCCGACGGGCGGAGGCGGTTGTAGCCGCGGACCGTCACCGGTCTGCGGGCGCGCAGGTCGTACGCCTTCTCGTCCGCCAGTTCCGCGGCCAGCTCGCGGTCGACCAGGATCGTGCCCGGGCGGGCCACCGACGTCAGGCGGGCCGCCAGGTTGACCACCGAGCCGTAGACGTCGCCGAACCGGGACAGGATGCGGCCCGACGCCATGCCCGCGCGGACCGCCGGGAGCGTCTCGTCCGCCGAGGTGCGCTCGGTCAGCGTCAGGGCGATCTCCGCCGCGTCGACCGGGGAGTCCGCCACGAACAGGACCTCGTCGCCGATCATCTTCACCACCCGGCCGTGGTGCTCGGCGATCACCTCGGTCGCCAGCGTCTCGAACGCGTCGAGCACCCGGCTGAGCTCGTCCTCGCCGATCTGGCGCGTCAGGCGCGTGTAGCCGACCATGTCGACGAACCCGACCACCTCCGTGCGGGCCTCGACGTTGTCGCCCGCCGCCGCGAACGCCCGGCCCGCGTACGCCGCCAGGTGGCGGCGCCAGACGAAGTTCTGGACCTGTTCCAGCTCCGGCAGCAACCGGTCGACCAGGCGCGTCACCTGGCGTTCGCTGCGGCCGAGCTCCGGTTGTTCCCGGATCAGCTGCCACAGCATGTCGACCTGCCACTCGGCCAGCCGCGACAGGTGCTGGCCGAGCGCGCGCGTCACCGAGACCTCGATGCTCGGGTCGATCAGCCCCGACTGCACCAGCTGGTCGGCGGTCCGCATCGCCTCGACGTCGGCGTCGGTGAAGACGACTTCGTCGTCGCGCACGGTCGCGAACCCCAGCGCGCGCCAGAGCCGGCGTGACCGCTCCTCGGGCACGCCGGCCTTCTCCGCCACTTCGAGCCGGGTGTATTTCCGCCGGCCGCCGAGCAGGACGCGTTCGAGCCGCTGCTGAAGTTCCTCGCTCGGATCGGTCACGTCAGGTCGTGTGGACGATCAGCACGTCCACGCCGGACTTGCGGGCCACTTCGGACGGCACCGAGCCCAGGATCCGGCCGGCGATCGTGTTCAGCCCGCGGTTGCCGACGACGAGGAGGTCGGCCTCGCGCTCCTTGACCACCTTGCGCAGCGAGTCGACCGGGTCGCCCTTGACCGCGACCGTGTCGATCTTCTCCGCGCCCGCTCGCGCCGCGCGGTCCCGCGCCGACTGCAGGGTGTCTTCGGCCGGGGCCGAGCCGACGACCTGGTACGCCTCGTCGCCGAGGGCGTCCTGGGCCTTGTCGACGTCGGACTGGCTCGCCGGGTAGAACGCACACGCGATGACGAGCGTGGCGCCCGCGTCGCCGGCCACCGCCGCCGCGCGGTCCACCGCCGCGAACGAGGACTCCGAGCCGTCCGTGCCCACCACCACGGTCCGATATGCCGCACCCATGCGCAAAACCTCCAGGTGATCCCGCGTGAGCAGGGACGATAGCCGGTCGGTACCGACCGCGCAGGCTCGTCCGCGCCCGTGTCGGGTGGAAGGTTACTCGCCAGTCGCTTTCTGCGCTCCGCTCGCCCGCGGAGCCGGCTTCGGGGCGGGTTTGGGGGTCACCGCTTTGGGGGGCGCCGCGGGGGCGGGCTTGGCCGCCGGCTTGGTCCCGGGCTTCGGCTTCGGCACGTCGGAGGCGCGGATCCGGATCGTCTCCTCGACGTCGGTGACCCGGATCGTCTTCTCGGTGTCGTCCGGGACGTCCGGCTTCGGGTCCGCGACCAGGTCGGCCTTGACGTCGGCGGGCACCTTCACGTCGTCGCCGAGGACGGTGTGCGCCTCGGCCAGCACGGCCCGCGCCGCGCGCACCTGCTCGGCCAGCCCGCCGCGCACCTTCCGCAGCGCGTCGACCCGCTCGTTCGCCTGGGTGATCCGCCGGTTGGATTCTTCCGTGGCCGACGTCACGCGGCGCCGCGCCTCGTCGGCGGCCTCGGCGAGCCGCGCGTTGGCCTCGGTGATCGAGTCCTGACGGCGCTTGTTGGCCTCCGCGACCGACTCCCGCTGACGGCGGTCGATGTCGGCCTTCGCGGCCTTCTCCTCTTCGAGGACCTTCGCGCGGATGTCGGCGGCGTCCTGCGTGGCCTCCTGGACGCGCCGCGCGGCCTCGGCCTTGCTCGCGGCCTCCTGCTCGGCCAGCACCCGCATCGCCTCGGTGCGGCGCGCGGCCATCGCGATCTCGAAGTCCTCTTCGACCTTCGTGCGGCGGTCCTGCGACTCGGTGTCGAGCCGCTTGCGCTCCGCCTCGGCCTCGTCGGTGATCTTCTTGGCCTCAGCGCGGGCGTCTTCGAGGACCTTCCGGTGCTCGGCCTCCATTTCCTTGCGGCGGAGGTCCAGCTCGGTGAGCAGCTGCTCGTAGCGGGCGCGCATGGCGCTGGCGTCCGTCTCGGCCTTGGCCCGGATGTGCCCGGCCTCGGCTTCGGCGCGGGCGCGCGTGTCGGCGGATTCGTCCTGAGCCAGCCGCAGCATGCGCTGCAGCCGTTCGGACAGGCCTTCGACGCTCGTCGGCGGTTGGGCCAGCCGGTCGACCTGCCCGCGCAGGTCCGCGATCTCGCCGCGCGCGATCTCCAGCTGGCGGGCGAGGTCCCCCGCCTGCGCGATGGCGGCGTCCCGATCCGCGGTGAGCATCTTCAGATCGGCGTCCAGCCGTTCGAGGTGCTCGTCGACCTGCGCTCGGCTGTACCCGCGCTTCGCCACGTCGAAGCCGGCTCCCAGCGGCACAAGCTCCCGTTCATCGCCAAGGCTCATGGGGCCTACCGTAGTCGCAGTCCGGTCACGGAAGGGTGAGCACCCGTACCGTGCGCCGAACGCGCCGCCCCCCGCGGCGAAAGGAACCGCCGGAATCCGGTCGTTTCCTGGAGGTTCCCGACGCCGGGAGCCGGGCGGCTCCCGGCGCCGTCGCGACTCAAGCGCCGCGGAACGCGTTGATGCCCTCGATGTGCTTCGCGCGCTTCTCTTCGTCGCGGACGCCGAGGCCTTCCTGCGGGGCGAGCGCGAGCACGCCGACCTTGCCCTGGTGGGCGTTGCGGTGCACGTCCAGCGCGGCCTGCCCGGTCTCCTCGAGTGCGTAGGTCTTGGAGAGCGTCGGGTGGATCAGCCCCTTCGCGATCAGCCGGTTCGCCTCCCACGACTCGCGGTAGTTCGCGAAGTGGGAGCCGATGATCCGCTTCAGGTTCATCCACAGGTAACGGTTGTCGTACTGGTGCATGTACCCCGAGGTCGAAGCGCACGTGACGATTGTGCCGCCCTTGCGCGCGGCGTAGACGGAAGCGCCGAAGGTCTCCCGGCCCGGGTGCTCGAACACGATGTCCGGGTCCTCGCCGCCGGTCAGCTCGCGGATCTTCGCCCCGAAGCGCTGCCATTCCTTCGGGTCCTGCTCGTCGTCGTTCTTCCAGAACCGGTAGCCCTCGGCGCTGCGGTCGATGATCAGCTCGGCGCCGAGCTTCCGGCAGATCGCCGCCTTCTCGGGGCTCGACACGACGCACACGGGGATGGCGCCGCCGTTCAGCGCGTACTGCGTCGCATAGGAGCCGAGGCCGCCCGAGGCGCCCCAGATCAGGACGACGTCACCCTGCTTCATGTCCGCGCCGTTGCGCGAGACGAGCTGCCGGTAGGCGGTCGAGTTGACGAGGCCGGGGGAGGCGGCCTCTTCCCAGGTCAGGTGGTCCGGCTTCGGCATCAGCTGGTTGGCCTTGACCAGGGCGATTTCGGCGAGCCCGCCGAAGTTCGTCTCGAAGCCCCAGATCCGCTGCTCGGTGTCGAGCATCGTGTCGTTGTGCCCGTCGGGGCCCTCGAGCTCGACGTTCAGGCAGTGCGCGACGACCTCGTCGCCGGGCTTCCAGTTGTGCACGCCGACGCCGGTCCGCAGCACGACGCCGGACAGGTCCGAGCCGACGACGTGGTACGGCAGGTCGTGCCGCTTGGCCAGCGGCGAGAGCTTCCCGTACTTCTTCAGGAACTTGAACGTCGGGATCGGTTCGAAGATCGACGTCCACACGGTGTTGTAGTTGATGGCGCTCGCCATCACGGCGACCAGCGCCTCGCCGGGGCCCAGTTCGGGCACGGGGACGTCGTCGACGTGCAGCGACTTGCGCGGGTCCTTGTCCCGGCTTTCGAGGCCTTCGAACATGTCGACCTCGTCGGCGTGCACGGTCACCCCGCGGTAGCTCTCGGGCACGGGCAACGAGCCGACCGCGGCGGACTCGCCGTTCAGGATGGCCTGCTGGATCTCGCCGAGCTGCGTCATCGGTTCCTCCGCGGAGATGGGGTGCGTTGGCGGCAGAAATTACTCGCCGGTAACACGCGCCCACAACTGTACGAGACGGACAGCACGATTACACGCCGAACCGTGACCGGGTCATCTTGACCGGCCGGCCAGTCAAGCGGATCATCGACATCGGGAACAGTCCCGACCAGCAGTTTCACCGACGGAGGTGAGCACGAATGAGTGAAGTCTCTACGCGCGCGTGGACCCGGCCCCACGACTGGGCCGAGGTCGTCATCGGGGTGGTCGCCGCTCTTTCACCCCTTTGGCTGAGCACGGACACGACCGCGATGTGGACGATGGTCGTCCTGGGCGCGCTGATCGCACTCGACGGCCTGGTTTCGCTGGCGATGCCGGGCATGGTCTACGGCGAAGGCATCCAGATCGCGCTCGGCGTGCTGCTGTTCATCGCGCCGTGGGTGATGGGATACACGGAGTTCAACGGCGCGTCCTGGACGTCCTGGATCGCCGGGGTGCTGACGGTCATCGCCGGCGCGGCAGCGATGCCGGTCGCGAACGCCGCGCACCGCACGGCCGGGCAGCACTGACGACGCAGGAGGCACGGGAATGACCGAGGATTCGGCGAAGGAGCGCATCCTCTGCGCCGCCGAGGCGCTCTTCGCCGAGTCCGGCTTCGACGCCACCCCGACTTCGCGCATAGCGGAGCGGGCCGGGGTGCCGAAGGGGCTGGTGCACTACTACTTCCGCCACAAGTCGGACCTGCTCACGGCGCTGGTCGCGCGGTTGCCGGACGAGCGCATCGAGCCGGCCGTGGTGGTGGTCCCGGGCGACCTGGCGGGCAGCCTGCGCCGGCTGGTCCGCGAGCTGGACCACCGCTTCAGCAGGTCGCTGGGGCTATCGCACCTGCTGTGGCGCGAGGCGGACACGCACCACGTGGTCCGCGACGCGCTGCACGAGCGTTTCCAGGTCCTGGTCCGCCAGGTCCGAGCGGTGATCGTCGCGGCAACGGGCGGCGGCCTGCCAACGGCCGACGTGGACCGGGCATCGGGGTTGCTGGCCCGCGCGGTGAGCCACCGGCACGCGACGGCCCGCCACTCGGAGGACGACCTGCCCGCGGAGTTCGACGGCGAGCTGACTTTCATCGCGGACGCGCTGTCGTCGAAGGCTGCACCCACGTAGCCGGGCCGGTTGGGTGGCCGGCGGCGCGCGGCCGGCCAGGCTGGGTGGGCTGACTGTGCTGGGCGCGTGGCCAAGCCGGGCGCACCTGGGCGGCGCGCCTGCTCGTCCGGGCGGGGTTACCCACTCTTGCCAGCCTGGCCGCGGTCGGCGTGCCATCGACCGGCGGCTGTCCGCTTCCGCCGGCGCTCACTGGCGCTTGGTAGCGCCAGTCCTCACTTGCGTGGCGGCCGCGCCCGTTTCTTGTCACGGGCGTGCGGCTCCGCGTCGATCCCTTGCGCCGGAACGACTCAGTGCGCCGTCGCGTTCTCGGCCGGCTCCACCAGTTCCACCAGGACGCCGCCCGCGTCCTTCGGGTGGACGAAGTTCACCCGGCTGTTCGATGTGCCCCTCTTCGCCTCCTCGTACAGCATGCGCAGGCCCTTTTCGCGCAGGGCCGCCGCCGCGGCGTCCACATCGGACACGCGGTAGGCCAGCTGCTGCAGGCCCGGGCCGCTCTTGGCCAGGAACTTGCCGATCGCCGAGTCGTCGCGCAGCGGGGCCAGCAGCTGGATCTGGGTCTCCGTGCCCGCCGTACCCGGGGCGCGGAGCATCGCCTCGCGGACCCCCTGCTCCTCGTTCACCTCCTCGTGCGCGACCTCCAGGCCGAAGTGCGCGCGGTGGAACTCGATGGCCGCGTCCAGGTCCGGGACCGCGATGCCGACGTGGTCGATGGCCGTCACGAACGGCCGCAGGGCGTCATCCATGGAGGCAGGATAGGGGGCCCGCGCGCCGCTTCGAGGCGGAATCGTCGCGTGCCCCGCCTCACACTGGCTCCATCAAGAAGCCCTGCTCCCGGGTATGGTCGGGAAAACTGCCCATGCGCCGATGCTTGGAGGACGCCGTGTCCGGTTCCGTGATCCTGGGTGCCGCCCGTACGCCGATCGGGCGCCTGCTGGGCTCCCTCAAGGACTTCACGGGCGCCCAGCTGGGCGGGGTCGCGATCAAGGCGGCCCTCGAGCGCGCCGGCGTCTCCCCGGACGCGGTGCAGTACACGATCATGGGCCAGGTGCTGACCGCCGGCGCCGGTCAGATCCCGGCGCGCCAGGCCGCTGTCGCCGCGGGCATCCCGATGAGCGTGCCCGCGCTGACGATCAACAAGGTCTGCCTCTCCGGCCTCGACGCCATCGCCCTCGCCGACCAGCTCATCCGCGCCGGCGAGTTCGACCTCGTCGTCGCCGGCGGCCAGGAGTCGATGACCCAGGCACCGCACCTGCTGCCCAAGTCCCGCTCCGGCTTCAAGTACGGCGACACCACGCTCGTCGACCACATGGCCTACGACGGTCTCTTCTGCGCCTTCGACCAGGTCGCCATGGGCGCCTCGACGGAGAAGTACAACTCCCGCTACGGCCTCACCCGCGAGCAGCAGGACGCGTTCTCCGCCCGCTCCCACCAGCGCGCCGCCGAAGCCATCAAGAACGGCTACTTCGCCGACGAGATCGCGCCGGTCTCCATCCCGCAGCGCAAGGGCGACCCGGTCGTCTTCGACACCGACGAAGGCGTCCGCGCCGACACCACCGCCGAGGGCCTCGCCAAGCTGCGCCCCGCCTTCGCCTCCGACGGCACCATCACCGCAGGCTCGGCCTCGCAGATCTCCGACGGCGCCGCCGCGGTCATCGTGGCCAGCAAGGCGAAGGCCGCGGAACTCGGGATCACGCCGCTCGCCGAGATCGGCGCGCACGGTGTGGTCGCCGGGCCCGACGCGAGTCTGCACGAGCAGCCGTCGAACGCGATCCTCGCCGCGCTGGCGAAGGCCGACCTCACCGCCGACGCGCTCGACCTCGTCGAGATCAACGAGGCCTTCGCCGCCGTCGGGCTCGTCTCCACCGAGAAGCTCGGCCTCGACCCGGAGAAGGTCAACGTCAACGGCGGTGCCATCGCGCTCGGCCACCCGATCGGCGCCTCCGGCGCCCGGCTCGCCGTGCACCTGATCCACGAGCTGCGCCGCCGCGGTGGCGGGCTCGGCGCGGCCGCGCTGTGTGGTGGCGGCGGCCAGGGCGACGCCCTCCTGCTGCGGGTGCCGTCGGCGTAAGTGGCCGGACCACTCGACCTCGACGACCTCGTCGGCCGCGCACGGGACGGACAACCCCGTGCCGTCGCGCGGCTGCTGTCGCTCGTCGAGGACGCCCACCCCCGCGTCGCCGAGATCGCGCGGGCGCTGACCCCGCACACCGGGCGGGCCCGGGTCGTCGGGCTGACCGGGCCACCCGGTGTCGGCAAGTCGACATCGACGTCGGCCCTGCTCACCGCGTTGCGGGCGGAGGGCAAGCGGGTCGGGGTGCTCGCCATCGACCCGTCTTCGCCGTTTTCGGGCGGGGCGCTGCTCGGCGACCGGATCCGGATGACCGAGCACGCCACGGACCCCGGCGTGTTCATCCGCTCGATGGCCACCCGCGGGCACCTCGGCGGGCTTTCGTGGGCGACGCCGCAGGCGGTGCGAGTCCTGGACGCGGCCGGTTTCGACGTCGTGCTGATCGAGACCGTCGGCGTCGGGCAGTCCGAAGTGGACGTCGTGAAACTCGCCGACACCACGGTGGTGCTGCTCGCCCCGGGCATGGGCGACGGCATCCAGGCCGCGAAGGCGGGGGTGCTGGAGATCGCCGACGTCTTCGTCGTGAACAAGGCGGACCGCGAGGGCGCCGACGCCACCGTGCACGACCTCAAGCAGATGATCTCCCTGGCCCGGCGGGAAATCCGGGGACCGAGCTGGCGCCAGCCGATCGTGCGGACCGTCGCGGCCAAGGGCGAGGGCGTCGACGAGGTCGTGCGGGCGCTGGCCGCGCACCACGACTGGCTCGCCGAGCACGGCGAGCTGGCCCGGCGCCGGGTGGCCCGGGCGCGCGACGAGGTCGAGGCCATCGCCATCCGGCGGCTGCGGGCCGAGCTCGTGGACCTGCGCGGCGGGGGACGGCTCGCCGGCGTCGCCGAGCGGGTCGTGGCGCGGGAACTCGATCCGTTCGCCGCCGCCGAGGAACTGATCGCGGACCTGCGGGGGTAGCGCGGACACGAGCCGCACCAGCAGAAACCGTGCCACCGCAACGGATCTTCGCCGAATTTCCATGGGTGTTCTCCCCTCGTGGGCGGCGGGATTGCCGCGTGCCGACCATCGTGCGCCGGGGGTCCGACAATTTCCCGGGTGCGGGCGCCGAGGTTCACCCGATGGGCTGACGAGCGCGACTTTCGCCGGTTCTGGCTGTCGGTGCCGCGCCCTAGACTGCGGGGCGCTCCGGAACCGGGCGATCACTGGGAGGGCGCAAGATGAAGAGGACACTTCTCACCGCGCTGGCGGCGGGCGCGTTGTTCGTGGCCGGTCAGGGCGTCGCCGCGGCGGCCGACGCCCCGCCGCCGAAGACGACGCACGGACCCTGCCAGTACACCGAAACGCCGGACGAACCGGCCGCGCGGCCGGTGCCGCTGCCGCCCGACCCGCGGCACACGCCGAGCCACGGCAAGGTCGACGTCGCCGTCCCGACCAGCCAGGGCGCACTGCCGCTGCGGCTGGACCGCGCCAAGGCACCGTGCACCGTGCAGAGCTTCCTGCACCTCGCGCGGCACCGGTTCTACGACCACACGGTGTGCCACCGGCTGACGGCGTACCCGACGTTGAAGGTCCTGCAGTGCGGCGACCCGACCGCGACCGGCGAAGGCGGGCCGGGCTACAAGTACAAGGACGAGCTGCCGGTGGACCTGCCGCCGGCGCCGACCGACCCGACCGGCGCGCGCCGGGTGTACGCGCGCGGGTTGCTGGCGATGGCCAACGCGGGGCCGGCCACGAACGGTTCGCAGTTCTTCGTCGTCTACGGCGATTCCGCGCTGCGGCCGAACTACACGGTGTTCGGCACGGTCGGGGCGGAGGGGCTGCGGACGCTGGACAAGGTCGCGGCCGGCGGGATCCAGCCGACCGCGGAGGACCCGGCGCCGGTCGATGGCACGCCGGTGTTGCGGACGGAACTGCTGCGCGTCCGGCCGGACTGCTGGTTCTGACGGTGGTCGCGGGCCGCTCCGGTGGGGCGGCCCGCGGGTATCGCGGGTGCCTGGTGAGGCATTTCGTGTGACTGGGCGGGCTTCATGCGTGATTGAAGGGGCATCACGTGTGATTGGAGGGGCATCACTCGTGATTGGGAGGTCGACTCGCGTGATTGGAGGGTCGACTGGCGTGATTGGGGGGTCGACTTGCGTAGGTGGGGGGTGGGGAGGGTTAGGGGGTTGCTTCGGCGAGGGCTTCTACCAGGTTTTGGGTTGCTCCCTTGAAGGCGTGGGCCGGGGTTGCGGCGTAGCCGATGATGAGGCCGCCGGGGCGGCCGGGGGTCATCCAGTGGCCGGCGAGGCCTTCGAGGCCGATCGAGCGGCGGCGGCAGGCCGCCAGGGCCGTGGCCTCGGACGGGCCGTCGGGGGGAAGCATGAGGAGCAGGTGCAGGCCCGCCGCGATGCCGTGCGGGCGGACGGAGTCCGGCAGCGCAGCCAGGAGGCGGGTGCGGCGGGAGCGGTACTCCGCGCGGCTGCGGCGGACGTGCCGGTCGTAGGCACCCGAGTCGATCAGCTCGGCCAGCGCCAGCTGGTTCAGCATCGCCGGCCGCGAACCGCTGTCGGCCATCGCCGCGCGGACCGGCTCCACCAGCGAGCGCGGCAGCACCAGCCACGCCAGCCGCAGCGCCGGGGCGAGCGTCTTGCTGGCCGTGCCCGCGTACACGACCCGTTCCGGTGCCAGCGCCTGCAACGCCCCGACCTGCTGACGGTCGAAGCGGAACTCGCCGTCGTAGTCGTCCTCCAGCACGAACGCGCCCGATTCGCTCGCCCAGCGGGCCAGCGCCGCCCGGCGCGGTGGGGCCAGGGTGACGCCGGTGGGGTACTGGTGCGCCGGTGTCACGACCACCGCCGGACTGTCCAAAGCGGACACGTCGATGCCGTGGCCGTCGACGTCCACGCCGACGATCCGCGGGCCCTGGGCCGCCGCGATCGACCGGTACAGGTCCAGCGAAGGGTTCTCGAACGCCAGTTCGTCCGTACCCAACGAGAACAAGGCCCGGGACACCACCGCGATCGCGTGCGAAAACCCGTGGCACACCACGATCCGCGCCGGGTCGGCGACCACCCCGCGGGCCCGGGCCAGATAGCTCGCGAGGGTGTCCCGCAGCTCCGGTGCGCCCAGTTCCGACTCGTAGCCGAACGCCGACGCCGGTGTCCGCAGCAGGGCGCGCCGGGTCGCGGTGAGCCAGGCCTGCCGCGGGAACGCCGTCAGGTCCGGGCGGCCCGGCCGCAGGTCCCAGCGCGGAGCCGGGTCGCGCGGGACCGGGCGCGGCGCGGACTGGGGCAGCGATCCCGCCGTCGCCACCCGCGTCGGCGCGCCCTGGGCCGTGCGCAGGTATCCCTCGGCGGCGAGGTCGGCGTACACGCGGGTGACCGTGCCGCGGGCGACGCCGAGGTCGTGGGCCAGCGCTCGGGTCGAGGGCACGGCCGCGCCCGCCTGCCACCGGCCGTCCCGGATGGCCGCGCGGATCGCCGCCGCGAGCCCGGTGCGGCCGGAGGACGGCTGCCAGCCGAGGTGGACGTCGAGCCCGGAACTGGACCACGATTCCGTCATGTGACTGGACCATACTCGTGGACCAGTTCGCACTAGCGTGGACGGCATGAGCAAGCGAATCGCGCTCGGGGGCGCCCCCGAGCTGTACCAGGCGATGGCGAACCTGCAGGCCGAGGTGAACAAGGCCGGCGCCAACGCGGGGCTCGACCCCAAGTTGCTGGAACTGGTGAAGACCCGCGCGTCGCAGATCAACGGCTGCGCGTACTGCCTCGACATGCACTCCCGCGACGCGCTCGAGCTGGGCGAGTCGCCGCGCCGGCTGTTCGTGCTCGACGGCTGGCGCGAGACGGACCTGTTCACCGAGCAGGAGCAGGCCGCCCTCGCCCTCACCGAGGCGATGACCAAGCTGTCGGCGACGCAGAGCGTCCCCGACGACGTCTACGAGCAGGCCGCCAAGGTGTTCACCGAAGACCAGTACCGCGCGGTCGCGTGGGAGATCATCGCCATCAACAGCTGGAACCGGATGACCATCACCAGCCACACGCCGCTGCCGAAGCGGGACGCGTGAGCGCCGCCGCGCTCAAGGCGCTGCACGTCCCCGGGAAGCCGCTGATCCTGCCGAACGTCTGGGACGCCGACACCGCGAAGCTCGTCGAGGCCGCGGGGTTCCCCGCCATCGCGACCAGCTCGGTCGCGGTGGCGGCGGCACTCGGCTTCCCCGACGGCGAGCAGGCGCCCGCGGACGAAATGTTCGCCGCCGCCGCGCGGATCGCGAAGGCGGTCGGCGTCCCGGTGAGCGTCGACGCCGAGTCGGGCTACGGCCTCTCCGGCGCCGAACTGGCCGCCCGGCTGCGAGACGCGGGCGTCGTCGGCTGCAACTTCGAGGACACCGACCACGCGACCGGCGACGTGCGGCCGGTCGGCGAGCAGGTGGCCCGGATCGCCGCCCTGCGCGAGGCGGCGGGCGACGGTCTGGTGATCAACGCCCGCGTCGACTCCTTCCGCGGCGTGGACCCGCGGGAAGCGCTCGAAGCAGGCGTCGCCCGGGCGACGGCCTACCTCGAAGCGGGCGCCGACTGCGTCTATCCGATCCACCTGCGCACGCCGGAGCTGATCGCGGAGTTCGTGCAGGGGGTCGGCGGGGCGGTCAACGCGCCCGCGTGGCCGGGCAGCCCGGGCCTCGAAGGCCTCGCCGAACTGGGGGTGGCGAGGATTTCGCTGGGTGGCGGGCTGTGGCAGTACATCCGCAAGCAGCTGGAGGCCACGCTGAAGGGCGTCGCCGAGGGCAAGCTGCCGTACTGAGCATGGCCGAAGGCCGCCGCGAGGGGATCGGGAACACCCTCGCGACGGCCTTCGGGGTCGGTGCGATCTAGTGGACGACCGCCTTCTCGGCGCCCGCGCCGGTGAGGGAGCGGACCTCCATCTCGGCGTACTTCTTCTCGTCGTGCTCCTTGGACAGGACCGTGCCCAGCCAGCCCAGGATGAACGCGGCCGGGATCGAGACGATGCCCGGGTTGCTCAGCGGGAACCAGGCGAAGTCCGCGGTCTTGATCATCGACGTCGGCTTGCCCGACACCGCGGGCGAGAAGACGATCAGCACGATCGTGATGGCCAGACCGCCGTAGATCGACCACAGCGCGCCCTGGGTGTTGAACCGCTTCCAGAACAGCGAGTAGAGGATCGTCGGCAGGTTCGCCGACGCCGCCACCGCGAAGGCCAGCGCCACCAGGAACGCCACGTTCTGCCCGTTGGCCAGGATGCCGCCGCCGATGGCGAGGGCGCCGATCACCAGCGCGGTGATCCGGGCGACCTTGACCTCGGAGTCCGGCGACGTCTTGCCGCGCTTGACGACGTTCGCGTAGACGTCGTGGGCGAAGGACGCCGACGCCGTGATCGTCAGGCCGGCGACCACCGCGAGGATCGTCGCGAAGGCGACCGCGGAGATCAGGCCCAGCAGCACCGGGCCGCCCAGCTCCAACGCCAGCAGGGGAGCCGCGGAGTTGACCCCGCCCGGCGCCTTCTTGATGGTGTCCGGCCCGACCAGCGCACCGGCGCCGTAGCCCAGCACCAGCGTGAACAGGTAGAACACGCCGATCAGCACGATCGCCCAGACCACCGAGCGCCGCGCGTCGCGGGCCGTCGGCACCGTGTAGAAGCGCATCAGGACGTGCGGCAGGCCCGCCGTGCCCAGCACCAGCGCGATGCCGAGGGAGAGGAAGTCCAGCTTCGACGTGCCGGTGGCGCCGTACTGCTTGCCCGGGCCGAGCAGCGTTTCCCCCTTCTGACCCAACTGATTCGCCTTGTCCACGGCGGCCTGCAGCAGCTGCGAGAAGTTGAAGTTGTACTTGCCCAGCACCCACAGGGTGATCACGAGCGCGCCGACGATGAGCAGCCCGGCCTTGATGATCTGCACCCAGGTGGTGCCCTTCATGCCGCCGATCAGCACGTAGGCGATCATGATCACACCGACCACGGCGATCACCAGTGCCTGCGCGCCCTTGCCTTCGACGCCGAGCAGCAGCGCCACCAGGCCGCCCGCGCCCGCCATCTGCGCGAGCAGGTAGAAGAACGACACGGCCAGCGTCGACGTCGCGGCCGCGGCCCGCACCGGACGCTGCTTCATCCGGAACGCCAGCACGTCGCCCATCGTGAACTTGCCGGTGTTGCGCAGCAGTTCCGCGACCAGCAGCAGCGCGACGAGCCACGCCACCAGGAAGCCGATCGAGTAGAGGAAGCCGTCGTAGCCGTTGATCGCGATCGCGCCGGCGATGCCGAGGAACGACGCCGCCGACAGGTAGTCACCCGAGATCGCGATGCCGTTCTGGGGGCCGGTGAACGCGCGGCCGGCCGCGTAGTAGTCCGACGCCGTCTTCGTGTTGCGGCTGGCCCGGAACACGATCACCAGGGTGATGATCACGAAGAGGGCGAAGATGCCGATGTTGAGGAGCGGGTTGCTGCCCTCGACGCTCGCGGCAAGTGTCGCGGTCATGCCTGCTCCTTCTCGATGTCCTCACGGATCTTCTCGGCGACCGGGTCCAGCTTCCGGTTCGCGTACCGGACGTAGAGGCCGGTGATCACGAACGTCGAGACGAACTGCAGCAGGCCGAAGATCAGGCCGACGTTGATGTTGCCGACCACCTTGGTGCTCATGAAGTCGTGCGCGTAGTCCGCCAGGAGCACGTACAGCAGGTACCAGAGGAGGAACACCGCCGTCATCGGGAAGACGAACCGGCGCAGGCGGCTGCGCAGCTCCCGGAACTCGGTGCTCTCGTGGGCCCGTTCCCAGATCGTCTCGGATGTCTCCGGGGGCCCGTCGGTGTCCGTCGTGCTCATCGCTGCTCCCTGCGACGCTGCGGAAAGTGACGTGCGACACCGTAGGGATGCGTGAGGCCGGCGTGAAGGATCAGCGGTTCAACAGCCGGGTCAGACGACGAACGGTTGACGAACGGTCGCGGGGTCCCGTCGAACGGGGTTCGTCGAGGTGGAGGCGCAACATGGCCGCCGTCGACCAGCCGGGGGGTCTGCCCCGCAGCGAGACCAGCGCCATTACGCCGAACGCCAACGGTACCGACCACGGTGCCGGTTGCTGCACCAGGATCGCCACCCAGCCGTGCAGCGCCGGCCCGGCGAGGGCGTACAAGATCGAGGCGGTCGACGCCACCAGCCCGGTCAGGACGCCCGCGATCCCGCCGGTCGCGGTCAGCCGCGGCCACCAGATGCCGAGGACCAGCAGCGGGCAGAACGTCGACGCGGCCACCGTGAAGCCCCACGTGACCAGGACGCCGGCGTCGAGCTCGGCCGAGCGCAGCGCCAGCAGCACCATGATCCCGGCGACGCCGAACACCGCGATCCGCAGCCGCCGCAGCCCGCCGGGGACGAGGTCGTGCGCGAGCGCGCCGGACATCACCAGCAGCAGGCCCAGCGACGTCGCCAGGAACGCGGCGAACGCCCCCGCGGTCAGCAGCGCCGTGAACAGCCCGCCCGCCCAGCCACTGTCCACTTGGGACGGCAGGGCGACGACCACCGTGTCGGTCGCGCCCGAGAGGTACAGCCCGGGGACGAGGACCCGGCCGAGCACGCCGTAGACGCCGGGGAAGAGGTAGAAGATGCCCAGCAGCGCGACCGTGATCGCGGCGGTGCGGCGGGCGGCGCGGCCGTCCGGGCTGGTGTGGAAGCGCATCAGGACGTGCGGCAGCCCCATCGTGCCGAGCATGGTCGCGATGAGCACGGCCCAGGTGCCGAGCAGCGGGTAGCCCTGGTCGCCCAGGTCGAGCAGCGGGCGTCGCCAGTCGGGGCCGCCGAGCGCGGCGCCGCCGCGGACCGCGGGGACGGCCGCGCCCGTGCCGAAGACGACCTCGTCCTGGCTGTGCGCGGTGAACTCGCCCGGGGGCAGGATCTCGACGACGCCGTTGCGCCGCACCGGGGTCGGTTCGCGGATCTCCATGGTGACGTCGACCTCGAACCGCACCGGCGTCTCGCGGGCGAAGTGGGTGAACTCGACGGGGTTGAGCGCGTCGGTCCGGTTGACCGCGCCGGCCTGCAGCGTCAGCCAGATCGCCGGGATGAGGAACAGCAGCAGCTTCAGCACGAACTGGAACGCCTGCACGTACGTCGCCGCGCGCATCCCGCCGAGCGCCAGGGTGACGCTGACCGCGGCACCGGCCAGCACCACGCCGACCCAGTAGTGGGTGCCGCCGACCGCGGCGAGCACCAGGCCCGCGGTGCGGAACTGCGGGACGACGTAGATGGTGCCGATCACCAGGATGACCACCGCGGCCAGGCGGCGCAGCGCGGGGGAGTTGAGCCGGGCTTCGGCGAAGTCGGGGACGGTGAGCGCGCCCGACCGCCGCATCGGCGCGGCGACGAGCACGAGCATCGCGATGTAGCCCGCGGTGAAGCCGACGGGGTACCAGAGCGCCCCGATGCCGTCCTTGACGACGAGCCCGGCGACGCCGAGGAAAGAGGCGGCCGAAAGGTACTCGCCCGAGACGGCGGCCGAGTTCACCAGCGGCGAGATCCGGCGCGAGGCGACGAGGAAGTCCGACGTCGTGCGCATGGCGGCGACCCCGCGGACGCCGATCAGCAGCGTCACGAGCACGACCGGCGCGACGGCGAGCGCGACGCCCACTACTCGTCCTCGAGGCGCTCGGCGCGGCGCAGCTGCCAGCGGGCCAGCAGCGCCATCGCCGGGTAGGGGAGGACCGCGAGCATCAGCCAGGACAGCGGAACGCCCAGCAGCCGCACCGAGTCCAGGCCCGGGAAGAGCGCGAAGACGCCGGGGAGGCCGAGCAGCAGCGCGAACATCAGGACCAGCGCGGGGATGCCGCGGCGGCGCTGGGCGATGTAGAGGGCGGTGGCGCGCTGGGTGTCGCCCGCGGGCAGCCGGGGCTGGCGCCAGCGTCCGCGCGACCGGCGGCGCGCGTGGGCGAGGCGCGTCTGCGGGCTGGTGACGGCGACCCGCCGGATTCTGCTCATCGCGGCTCGGACCCGAGCTGGCCGCGTTGGGCCGCTTCCAACAGCCTGTCCCGCAGGTCCCGCGCGTGACGGCGGCTCACCGGGACGTCGCCCGCCTCGGTGTGGGCCAGCAAGCCGCCCGCCGTGTCGCTGCGCAGCTCGAGCACCGCCCCCACCGCCAGCAGGAAACCCCGGTGGACGCGGCTGAACCCGGTCCCCTCCCAGTACTCCTCCAGCCGCGAGATCGGCATCCGCACCAGGTGGACCCCGCCGCGCGTGTGCAGGCGGACGTAGTCGCCGTGGGCCTCGACGAACAGGACGTCGTCACGGCGGACATAGCGCGTGCGCCCGCCCGACTCGACCGGGAGCGCCGCCATCGCGTCCGGTGTCGGCCGGGACGCCGGGGTCGCCATCTTCAGCACCTTCGCCAAGGCCGCCGACAGCCGTTCGGTGCGGACCGGCTTGAGCAGGTAGTCGACGGCACCGATGCCGTACGCCGTCACCGCGTGCCCGTCGTGCGCGGTGACGAACACGATCACCGGCGGCTCGCTCAGCTTCGCCAGCAGCGAGGCGAGTTCGAGCCCGTCGAGGCCCGGCATGGAGATGTCGAGGAACACCGCGTCGAAGCGATCCGCCTGAAGCAGCTTCAACGCCTTCAGCGCGTCACCCGCTCCGACGACTTCGCCGACTTCGGGCGCTTCGCGCAGCATCCGGCAGAGTTCGTCCAGCGCGGGCGGCAGGTCGTCGACCGCGAGGACGCGCAGGCCCGTCACGGCAGCACCCCCGGCTGGAACCGCGGCACCCGCACGATCACCCGGGTGCCCGCGCCGACCTCGGTTTCCACGGTGAGGCCGTACCAGGCGCCGTAGACGTCCCGCAGCCGTCTGTCCACATTGGCCAGTCCGAGCCCGGCCGGGTCGTCCTCGCCGACGCGGCCGGCCAGGAGGTCCGCCGCCCGTTTCGGGTCCATGCCGACCCCGTCGTCCTCGACGAAGATCACGCAGTCGTTCCCTTCCGCCTGACCGTGCACCTGGACCTGCCCGGTGCCCGACCGCGGCTCGATGCCGTGCCGGATCGCGTTCTCCACCAAGGGCTCCAGCACCAGGTAGGGCACCGCGACGGCGAGGATTTCCGGCGCGACCCGCACCTGGACGCGCAGCCGTTCGCCGAGCACCGCCTTCTGCAGCGCCAGGTACGTCTCGATCGCTCGGAACTCCTCGGCGACGACGGTGTACTCGCCGTGGCGGGCCAGGCTGTAGCGGGTGTAGTCGGCGAAGTCGAGCATGAGGTCGCGGGCGCGGTCGGGGTCCGACCGCACCAACGACGCGATCACCGTCAGGGCGTTGTAGACGAAGTGCGGCGACATCTCCGCCCGCAGCGCGCGCAGCTCGGCTTGGGCCGCCTGTTCCGCCGACGCCTCGAGCCGCCCGCGCTCGAGGGCCTGCACGACGAGGTCGGCGGCCTGGGCCGCGACCGCGTCCCGGACGTCCCCGACGACCAGCAGCGCCCCGGCCAGCTCGTCGCGGACGTGCAGCGGCAGCACCAGGACGTCCGGCGCCGAGCCGGGTTCTTCGCTGTGCAGCACGCCGTCGAGCACCGTCGCGACGACCGCGTCCGGCCCCGGCCGCCCCGACCACAGCAGGGAGCCGGACAGGTCGGTGAGGCCGAGTCCCGGGAAGCCGAAGAGCCGACGCAGGCGGTGCGCGGCGCGCCGGGCGGGCATGCCGGACAGGCCGTCGCGCAGGTCGTCGGTGATGCGGCGGGCGGCGGCGAGCACCGGCAGCGGGTCGGCGCGGGACGCCGGGCGCAGGTGCACGGTCGGGCCTCCCCTCGGCGGCGGTGTCCAGGGCAGTAGATCCTACGGCTACGCGGGCCCGTCGCGGTCGGCCAGCACCTGGGCGTGGCGGCGGAAGCGGCGCCAGGTCCGGTAGTCGTCGAGCGCGGTGACGTTGCCGAGCAGGCTCGCGTTCGCCGGGTACGGCCGGTCCGGCAGCGAAATCCACCCGGTCGTGCGAGTTTCCTTGACGGCTACCGGCACCGGCCGGAACGTCGTCGGGTCGAGACCGTCGCTGTGCCGGACGACTTCGTCGAAGAACCACGCCGAGGTGATCAGCGCCAGCACGCCGCGGGACGCCTTGAGCGCCTCCTTCAGCGGCCGGGCCTCCAGCAGGCGGAACGTCTGGTTGATCGCCGGTGCGGTGACGCCGTGATCGTCGTAGGCGACCTCGCCCGCGTGCAGCGCCATCCGGAGCCGGATCCGGGCTCCCGGGTCGTGTGTGCGGTTGTGCCGGTGCAGCGCGACCGCGAGAGCGGCCGGCAGGAACTCGACGAAGAGCCCCTTGGGGATGTCCGGCGGGACGAGCACGAAGACGCCGTCGCCGCAGTCTTCCCGCCGGCAGGCCGCCCACGGGACGCCGGCGTCGTCGAACGCCCGGCACAGCGCGCGGTACAGCCCTTCGCGCAACGCCAGCCGGTGTGGTGTGGTCCTGCGCTGGTCGCCGTAGCCCTCGACGTCCACGGCGAAGATCGTCCGGTGCAAAGCCGGCCGCTCGTACTTCATCGCACCCTCCCTGCGATCATGCATCTGTTGGTGCAAATGCATGTGCAGATGAGTGTGACGCGGGACACCCGTCCGGGGAAACGGGCGGTGCGGTGAGCGGTTCCCCCACCGCGGTGACCGGCAGGCGGTGTTCACCGGCGGTGAACACCGCTGGTCAGGAGCCTGCGAGCGGCGCGGACCGCTCGCAGGACCCTGACGGACGGCTCAGCAGCTCTGCTTGTAGAAGTACTGCGCGTTGGCGTCCATGTCCGCCTTGGTGATCGAGTGCAGCTGCGCGGTGAGGGTCCGCGTCACCGCCTTGCCTTCGATCGCCGCGACCGCCTGCTGGACGCCCTGGGTGCCGATCGCGGCCGGGTCCTGGGCGATCAGGGCCTGGTACTGGCCGTTCTTCAGGCCCTCGACCTCGGACGGGCTCGCGTCGAAGCCGATCAGGTTGACCGCGCCGACCTTGCCCGCGTTGCGCAGGCCGGTCGCCGCGCCTTCACCCGTGTTGAGGTTGGTCGCGAAGACGCCGATCAGGTCCGGGGTCGACGACAGGGCCGCCGTCACCTTGGCCGCGGCCTGCTCCGGCTCGTTCTGGGTGAACTGGACGCCGATCGACTTGAGGTTCGGCGAGTTCTTCAGCTCGTCCTCGAAGCCCTTGGCGCGCGCGGCGGTCGTGGACGTGCCCGCGATCGTGTCGAGCACCAGCACCGAGCCGCTCTTGCCGCCGGCCAGCTTGGCCATCGTCTGGGCCGCGAGCTTGCCGCCCGCGGCGTTGTCGGATGAGATCGACGAGACGGCCACGCCGGTGTCCTTCAGCGCGGTGTCGACCTCGACGATCTTCGTGCCGCGCGCCTTGACCTGCTGGATCGGCGCCAGCATCGCGGTGTCGTCGGTCGGGGCGATGAGCAGCGCCGCCGGCGGGTTCGCGCCGAGGGCGTTGACCAGCTGGGTCTGCAGGGGAGCGTCGAACTTCTGCGGCGCCTGGGTGGTCAGCTCGTAGCCGAGCTTCTTCGCTTCGGCTTCGGCGCCGCACTGCAGCGAGATGTAGAACGGCTCGGCCTGCACGCCCGGGATCAGCGCGAGCTTCTTGCCGCCGACCGGCTGGGCCGAGTCGCCGGACCCGCTCTGCCCGACCGTGCCGGAGCCGCACGCGGTGAGCAGGGCGGCGGCGGAGACCACGGCACCCATGGCGGTGAGAGTCTTGGTCAGTTTCATAAGCACCTCTTTGTACTTGTGTGGGGGACTCAGCGGGAGTTGCGGCGACGGCGGCGGCGCTGGTCGAACCAGACCGCGGCGACCAGGACCCAGCTGACGATGAACATCTGCCAGAAGTCCTGGACGTGGATGATGTTGAAGCCCTTGCGCAGCACGGCGGGGATGAAGACCCCGATCACCGTGCCCAGGATCGTGCCGACGCCGCCGAAGAGGCTCGTCCCGCCCATCACGACCGCGGCGATGGCGTTCAGGTTGTCGGTGGTGTGCCCGGAGATGGTGGTCGAGTTGTAGTAGGCCAGCGAAAGGAACCCGGCGATCCCGGCCAGGAACCCGGTCAGCGTGTACACCTTCAGCAGGTGCCGGGTGACGCCGATGCCCGCACGCCGCGCGCCCTCGGCGTTGGAACCGACGGCGAAGGTGTAGCGCCCGAACTTCGTCGTCCGCAGCAGCCACGCGCCGATCACGGTGATCACGATGGCCACGATCACCAGGTTGGGCACGATGCCGAAGGACGTGCCGTAGCCCAGGGTCTTGGTCAGCTCGGCCGGCACGGTCCGCAGGTCCGAGCCGCCGTTGAGCAGGTACGCGGTGGCCAGCGCGGCCCCCATCGTGCCGAGCGTGACGATCAGCGCGGGGATCTTCGCCACCGCGACGAGAACGCCGTTGATCACGCCCCAGATCGTGCCGGTGACCACGGCGACGACCAGCCCGACGGCGATGACGCCCCAGCCCGCCTTCGACGCGTCGCCGCCGGACATCGCCTCCATCACCTTGCCCGCGACCATGCCCGCGAGGATCAGCACCGAGCCGACCGAGAGGTCGATGCCCGAGGTGATGATCACGAACGTCATGCCCACCGACAGGATGAGCAGGACCGAGGACTCGATGAACAGCGTCTGGAAGGTGAACAGCGTCGGGAAGCTGTCCGGCGCGATCGCGCTGAACAGCACGACCAGGGCCAGCAGGACCAGTCCGATCCAGAACGTGTTGGCCTCGATCAGGCGCTTGCCGAGCGACCGCTTGCCGAAGCCCGCGTCGGGCGCTTCCTGGATGTCCTTCTGAGTGCGGGTGGACACGCTCACGCCGCCTCCTCCTGCACGAGGGCGCCGGTCATCGCGGCGACGAGGTCTTCGAGCTTCGTGTCCGGCCCGGTGAACCGGGCGACGCGCCTGCCGAGCCGCAGCACCTCGACGCGGTCCGCGACCGACAGCACCTCGGGCATGTTGTGGCTGATCAGCACGACGGCGATGCCCTTGTCGCGCACCTTCTTGATGACGTCGAGCACGCGCTCGCGCTGCACGACACCCAGCGCGGCCGTCGGCTCGTCCATGAACACGACCTTCGACGCCCACACGACCGACCGCGCCACGGCGACGCTCTGGCGCTGGCCGCCGGACAATGACCCGATCGGGACGTCGGTGCTCTGCAGCGTCACGCCGAGGCGCTGGAACTCCTCGATGGCCTGCCGCCGCATCTCGTTCTTGTCGAGCATGCCGAGCTTGCCGAGGAGGCCTTTGCGGTGGATCTCGCGGCCGAGGAACAGGTTGGCCGCCGGGTCGAGCTCGGGTGCGACGGCGAGGTCCTGGTAGACGGTCTCGATGCCCAGCCGCCGAGCGGTGGTGGGGGAGTCGAGGTGCACTTCGGAGCCGTCGAGGAGGATCTGCCCCGACGTCGGCTGCTCCGCGCCGGAGAGGCACTTGACCAGCGTGGACTTGCCCGCGCCGTTGTCGCCGATCAGGGCCGTCACCTCGCCCGCGCGGGCCTGGAACGACGCGCCGCGCAGGGCTTCGACGGACCCGTAGTGCTTGGTCAGGTCCACCGCTTCCAGGAGGATTTCGCTCATCCGTGCCTCTCTTCCGGCGCCGGTGGGCGGCAGCGGATCACCGTCGCCGTGCCGGACAGCTCGGTCTGGCCGGCGTCGAACGGGACGACGTAGGTGTCGCCCTTCGCCAGCGCGTGCTCGCCGCCGTGCTCGGTCCGCAGGGTGCCTTCGCCGCCGAGGACGACCAGGACCGCGAAGGACGGATCGAGTGACAACGTTGTCAACTCGTCGGTGCGCAGCTGTTCGGCTCGGAAGAACCGCTCCGATCCGCCGGCCAGCAGGTCCACAGTGGACGACTGGTCGCCCGCGGTGCGCTTGATGATCGTGTCCAGGCGTTCGGTGTCCCAGCCCGAGGTGTCGAGGGCCTCGATGGCGGTGTCGAAGCCCAGGCCGAGGTGGCCCTTCTCCGGCGACGCGAGGAAATCGCGCCACTCGATAGTGAGCGAGAAGTCGGTCGGCTGCTGCAGTTCGACGACGAACACGCCTTCGCCGATCGCGTGCGGCAGCCCGGCCGGGATGTAGACCGTGTCGCCGGGGGTCACCGGAACGCTGTTCAACGCGCCCAGCATCGACGGCACGTCCTGCTCGCGCGTCCACTCGGACACCGTCGCCTTCGACAGCGTCTCCTTGAAGCCCGGGTAGACGCGCGGGTCGTCGCCGTGGGTGCCGACCACGATCCACGCCTCGGTCTTGCCGAAGTGCGAGTCGAAGTGCCGCTGCGCGAACGTGTCGTCGGGGTGGAAGTGCACGGGCAGCCGCTGGCCCGCGTCGAGGAGCTTCACCAGCAGCCCGGTCGACGTCCCCAGGGCCTCGACGTGCTTCGCGCCGAGCCAGCCGTTCGCGTCGGCTTCGACGGCGTCCCGCAGCCAGGCGCCGTCCGGGAGCCGGGTCAGGCCGTGGGTTGCCTGGCCGAACATGGTGCTCACCGAGGCGACCCAGTCCTCCGGGCCGAACTTCTTGTCCGGCGGCGCACCGCGCAGCGCCGCGATGGCGTCACCGCCGCGGTAGAACTGCGGCGGCTGGTTGGCGGCGAGCCGGATCGGTTCGAGGGTCACGGGGCGACCTCACCGGAACCACGGGCGACGAGATGCACGGGCAGGACTACCTTTCTCGGCGGGGACTGATCTCCTTGGACGCGGGCGAAGAGCAGTTCGGCCGCGGCGTGGCCCAGTGCGCTGACGTCGTGTGCGACCACGCTGACCGGCGGGTTCAGCAGGTCCGCCAGCTCGAAGTCGTCGAACCCGATCATCGCCGGGCGGTGCTCGGCGTGCGCGAGGGCGCGCAGGAGGTGCACGGCGACCCGGTTGTTGCCGGCGATCACCGCGGTGGCCGCGTCCGGGCCGTCGAGCAGCCGCTTGACGGCGTTGCCGACCGAGTCCGGCGTCGGCGTCCCCATCGACACCAGCGACTCGTCGTAGGAGATCCCGTTGCGCACGCAGCCCTCGCGGAAGCCGCGCAGGCGCTCGGCCGCGGTGAAGATGTCCGGGCTGTCGCCGAGGAACGCGATCCGCCGGTGCCCGTGCCGGGCCAGGTGCGTGACGGCTTCGATGGTGCCGCCGAGGTTGTCCACCAGCACGGTGTCGGCCACGATGTCGCCGGCCGGGCGGTCGATGAACACGACCGGCGTACCCGCGCGCATCTCCGGCACCAGGTAGCCGTGCTGCAGGCCGGCCGGGACGACGAGGATGCCGTCCACCCGGCGCGCACAGAACTCCAGGACGAGTTCGCGCTCGCGGTCGGAGTTCTCCTCGGAGGAGCCGGTGAGCACCTGGCGCCCGAACGACGTCGCGATCCGCTCGACCGCGCGGTTCAGCTCGGAGTAGAAGGGGTTGCCGACGTCCTCGACGATCAGCCCGATGGTGCCGGTCGTCGACCCGCGGCGCAGGTTGCGCGCGCCCAGGTTGCGCCGGAACCCGAGCTGCTCGATGGCCGCCATGACCCGCTCGGCGGTGTCGGGGTGCACCGCCGGTTCGTCGTTGACCACGCGCGAGACGGTCTTGATGCTCACGCCCGCCAGCCGGGCCACGTCGCTCATCGTGGCCCGCCTGCTTGCGGTGCGCGTGCTGCCGTCCCGATCCCGGCCGAGAGGAGACAACGTTGTCATAGTGACCGGGATTGAACGCCACGTGCCCGGTGCTTGTCAACGCCTGGTGCGAGGATTGTGCCGATTCGGCTACCGACGTCGTAGGGCAGACGGCTGACGTCCGTGTCCGGAAGTGGACAGGTCTTGACGTGTCCCTTGACTGTCCGGTGAGCAGGTACCCAAGGTGGCCGGGTTCGACCGACTGCGCGACAAGGTTGTCATGACACCGTTTCTGGTCGCGCTGACGAGGTGGAGAGGCGATGGCCATGGCGCGATTGCGCTTGAGAGCCGGTTTAACCTTCCTGACCCTGGCGGTGACCGCAGCGGTGGCTCCCGCTGTGCCCGCCGCGGCGGCGACCAGCACCGATTACGCGAAGTGGGTCAACCCCTTCGTGGGCACCAGGCCCGGCGGGGCCGACCACGGCACCGGGGGCGGTGCCGGCAACACGTTCCCGGGCGCGGTGGCGCCGTTCGGCATGGTCCAGTGGAGCCCGGACACGGTGAAATCCCAGCCCGGCGGCTATTTCTACGACGACAACGCCCTGACCGGGTTCAGCCTGACGCACCTGTCCGGCGCGGGCTGTTCGACCTATCAGGACATCCCGTTCATCCCGTACGTCGGTGAAGTGACCACTTCGCCGGCGACCGATCCCGGCCACTACGCGTCGAAGTTCTCGCACGCCAACGAACACGCGACCGCGGGCGCTTACGACGTCACTCTCGACAGCGGCGCGAAGGTCGAGCTCAGCGCGACCCAGCGCACGGGGTCGGCGCGGCTGACGTACCCGGCCGGCGCGTCTTCGACGCTGCTGGTCAACACGTCCGGCTCGGTCAACGGCACCGACGACGCGTCGATCACCATCGGCAAGGACACCATCAGCGGCTGGGCGACCAGCGGCCGCTTCTGCGGCGCCCGCAACAGCTACCGGGTCTACTTCTCGGCGAAGTTCGACACGCCGTTCGCGTCGATCGGCACCTGGAAGAACGGCGCCGTGACGCCGAACAAGGCCGCCGAGACCGGCGGGGCCAGGGCGAAGGTCGCGCAGCCCAACGGCGTCGACGCCTCGATCGCGCGCCCGGCCAAGGCCGCACCGCAGAACACCACGGTCAGCGGCCCGGGCAGCGGCGGGTACGTCACCTTCGCGAACCTCAACGGCGCTCAGGTGAACGTCCAGGTCGGACTGTCCTTTGTGTCCGTCGACGGCGCGAAGGCCAACCTCAAGGCCGAGAACACCGGCAAGTCGTTCGACACGGTGGCGTCGAACGCGCGCAAGGTGTGGAACGCGCAGCTCGGCAAGATCGCCGTCACCGGCGGCTCGGACGCCGACCTGACGACGTTCTACACCTCGCTGTACCACTCGCTGATCCAGCCGAACGTCTTCTCCGACGTGGACGGTCAGTACCCGGGCTTCGACGGCCGGATCCACCAGGCCGACAAGGGCCACGCGATGTACACGAACTTCTCCGGCTGGGACATCTACCGCTCGGAAGCCCCGCTGCTGGCGACGATCGCGCCCAAGGAGACGTCGGACATCGTCCGGTCGATGATGGCCTACGCCGAGCAGGGCGGCTCGTGGGACCGCTGGACGGTGGCGAACGACTACACCGGCGTGATGAACGGCGACCCGTACCACATCATCGTGTCCAGCGCCTATGCGTTCGGGGCGCGGGACTTCGACGCCCAGAAGGCGTTGCTGCTCATGATCAAGGGCGCGACCCAGTCGACGCAGGGCTACACCGAGCGGCCGGGCCTGGACGACTACCAGAAGCTCGGGTACGTGCCGGGCGCCGGCGCGGACACCCTGGAGTACACCAGCGCCGACTTCTCCATCGCCCAGTTCGCGAAGCGGCTCGGCGACAGCGCGACGTACACGACGTTCATGAAGCGCGCGCAGAACTGGCAGAACCTCTACAACCCGGGTACCGGGCACCTGCAGCCGCGCAACGCGGACGGCTCGTTCTCCGGCACCTACGACCCCGCCAGCTCGCAGGGCTGGGTCGAGGGCAACGGCGCGCAGTACGAGTGGATGGTGCCCTACGACCTCGGCGGCGTCGTGACGGCGTTCGGCGGGAACACCGCGACCCAGTCGCGGTTGGACACCTTCTTCACCCAGCTGAACGCGGGCACGCAGGAGCCGTACGCCTTCATGGGCAACGAGCCGAACTCCAACGCGCCGTACGTCTACTCGTACGCGGGCGCGCCGGCCAAGACCCAGGCCATCGTGCACCGCTCGATGGACGAGCTGTACAACCCGCGTCCCGAAGGCCTGATCGGCAACGACGACCTCGGCCAGATGTCGGCCTGGTACGTCTGGTCCGCGCTCGGCATCTACCCGGAGATCCCGGGCCGCGCCGAGACGCTGCTCGTCACGCCGCGCTTCGAGCACGCCGTGCTCACCACCGGCGCGGGCAAGAAGATCACCATCAACGCGCCGGGCACCGGCGACTACGTGGGCAGCCTGAAGGTCAACGGTGGTGCGGCGGCGAAGGCGTGGCTGCCGGAAGCGCTGATTTCCAGCGGCGGCACGCTCGACTACACCCGCTCCGCCACGGCGACCGCGTGGGGCAGCGCGGCGACCGACGCGCCGCCGTCGTTCCGCGAGCAGGAGAAGCCCAGCCTGTCCTTCGTGAACCCGGCTCGGGCGGTGACGCCCGCGGGGTCGACGTCGAAGGTGTCCGTGGGCGTCCAGGACCTGTCCGGCACCGCCCGGACCTGGACGTACTCCGCGGGCAGCGTCGACGGGATCACGTTGACCCCGGCGACCGGCAGCATCGCGGTGCCGGCCGCGGGCAAGGCCCAGGCCGAGCTCACGGTCACCGTCCCGGCCGGGCTGGCCGACGGTGCCCGCCGCATCCCGGTGACGTTCTCCGCGCCCGGTGTGGGTTCGTCGCAGGCGGTCCTGACGGTGCTCGTCGCGCAGCCGAACAGCTGGCTGGCCACGGTCAACAACGCCGGCATCTCCCCGGACTCGAACTCGGGTGCGGCGAACTTCGACGGCGGCGGCTGGAGCTACTCGGCCGACGCCCTCGCCGCGGCCGGCGCCACCCCGGGCGCGACGATCACCAGTGACGGGCTGAAGTTCACTTGGCCGTCGTTCCCGGCCGGGGACCCGGACAACGTGGTCGCCGGTGGCCAGACCGTGAACGTGAGCGGTTCCGGGCGGCTGGCGCTGCTCGGCTCGGCGTCCAACGGCAACGCGTCCGGCACGCTGACGGTGACCTACACCGACGGCACGACGTCCACCGCGACCATCGGGTTCTCCGACTGGACCCTCGGTGGCGGCGGCGCGCAGCCGGCGTTCGGCAACCGGATCGTGCTGTCCACGCCGTACCGCAACGCTGCGGGCTCCGACCCGCAGCAGATCCGCACGATGGTGTTCGGCACCAACCCGATCACCTTGGCCGCGGGCAAGACGGTGGCCAGCGTGACGCTGCCGGCCAACGTCAGCGGCGGTGACCTGCACGTGTTCGCGATCGGCATCGGCTCGTGAAGCGCACCCTCCTCGCGGGCTTCCTCACGCTCGCCGCGGCCGCGACGGGGCTCAGCCCCGCCGCGGCCGCGGCCGGCGGGGACGCCCTCGACGCCGTCAACACGTTCATCGGCACGCAGGACGAAGGCAACACCTTCCCGGGCGCCTCGGCGCCGTTCGGGATGACGCAGGTCAGCCCGATCACCTCGCACTACGCCGGCTACCGCTACACCGACGCCGCGATCCGCGGCTTCGGGCACTTCTTCCTCTCCGGCGCGGGCTGCTGGGAGCAGGGCGGCCTGGTCTCGACCCTGCCGACGACCGGGGAAGTGGGTCCCGGCAAGGCGTTCGACACGACTCGCCCGGCCACCTTCGACCAGAAGCAGTACGCCGCGCCGTTCACCCACGACGGTGAAGTGGGCAAGCCGGGCTACTACAAGGTCCACCTGACCGGCTACGGCGGCGTCGACGTCGAGACGACCGCGGCGACGCGGGCCGGTGTGGAGCGGTACACGTTCGCACAGTCACAATCAAATGACGCCAACGTCTTCGTCAACGTCGGGCAGGCCAACGACAAGGAACCGGTGACCGGCAGCAGCATCCGCGTCGTCGACGACCGGACCGTCGAGGGAACCGTGGAGTCGCAGGCGTTCTGCGGCGGCAAGGCCTACACGACGTACTTCACGACGAAGTTCGACAAGCCGTTCAAGACCTTCGGCACGTGGTCGCCGGACGGCGGCACGCCCGGCTCCCGCTCCTCGTCGGGTGGTGCCGGTTTGCGTGGCGCCTGGCTGACGTTCGGTGGCGGGCAGGTGACCGCGACCACGGCGATCTCCCAGGTCGACGCGGCCGGTGCGCGGGGCAACCTGGCCTCGGAGCGCATCCGGTCGTTCGACGCGGCCAAGGACGCCGTCCAGCGCACCTGGCGGCACGAATTGTCCTCTGTGGACATCAAGGGTGGCTCGACCGACGACCGCACGGTCTTCTACACCTCGCTCTACCACGCGCTGCTGCAGCCGTTGACGGCCAACGACGCCGACGGCCGGTACTACGGCTTCGACAAGAAGGTCCACCGCGCGGCCGGCTGGACGTACTACGACTTCTTCTCGCTGTGGGACACCTACCGCACGCAGAACCAGCTGCTGGCGCTGCTGCGGCCGGATCGCGCTCGCGACATCGCCAAGAGCATCCTCGCCATCCACGACCAGGGCGGCTGGCTGCCGCGGTGGGCGTACGCGAGCCAGGAGACGAACACGATGACCGGCGACCCGGTCACGCCGTTCCTCGTGGCCCTGTGGCGCTTCGGGGCGTTGTCCGGCGAGGAAATGCACGCCTACCAGGCGCTGTTGCAGAACTCGCGCGAGATCCCGCCGGCGTTGTCGCCGTTCCAGGGGCGCTCGGGCAACGCGAGCTACCAGAAGGACGGGTTCGTCCAGTACGACCCGGACTTCCCGAAGAAGGGCCAGGACACCGACCCGAACCACGGCGCTTCGGCCACCCTGGAGTACGCGCTCGGTGACTGTTCGCTGTCGCTCATGGCGGCCGCGCTCGGCAAGAAGGACGACGCCGCCGCGCTGGCCGCGAAGGGCCGGACATACCGGACGCTGTGGGACGCCAGCCAGGTCGACCGCGGCTTCACCGGCTTCTTCCGGCCGAAGGTCCTCGGCGGCGCGTGGTTCTCGCCGGCCGACAAGCCGTACAGCCCGCAGAGTCAGGACGGCTTCCACGAGGGAACGGCCTGGCAGTACCAGTGGCTCGTCCAGCAGGACGTGCCCGGCCTGGTGCAGCGGATGGGCGGCGCGGTGGCCACCGGGAAGCGTCTCGACGACTTCTTCGCCTACGACGAACTGCTGAAGAACCCGGCGACGGCGGTCCGCGAGAACTGGGTCGTCGGCCCGTACGACTACTACGACCAGTTCCGCTACAACCCGAACAACGAGCCGGACCTGCACTCGCCGTGGATGTACGCGCTCACCGGGCAGCCGTCGAAGACGTCGACGGTCGTGCGGGCGGCGCACACGTTGTTCACCAACGCGCCCAACGGCGTCACCGGGAACGACGACCTCGGCACCATGTCGGCCTGGTACGTCTTCAGCGCCCTCGGGCTCTACCCGGCCGTTCCAGGGACTGGGAACTTCGTGCTCAACGCTCCGCGGTTCGCGAAGTCCGTGCTGCACCTGGAGAACGGGCGGGACGTCAAGATCCAGGCGCCGGGCGCTTCCGATGCTCAGCTGCAGTACGTGTCGTCCCTGCGCGTCGACGGCCGGGCCAGCGACCGCGTCTACGTCACCGTGGACCAGCTGAACCGTGGCGCGACGCTGGCCTTCGGGCTCACCGGCGACGCCACGGCGAAGTGGGGGACGTCACCTGCGTCCGCCCCGGCCTCGCCCTGCGCGGGGTAGCAGCCGGACGCTCACGGCCGTGGTTCAGACCACAGTGGACCACGGCCGTGAGCATCGTCACGGGCCCCGGTGTTCCCGTGAGGGCCGTCACGCCTCACACTGGTATCAGCACGTCCGACAGCGCCGTTGACGTACAAGGCAAGTCCGCCTTGGACGGTGTGTCGGGCGTTTTTGTGTGCCAGTACCAACGTGGTGAGACCCCACAGGAGGAAGAAGTGTCCAGCAAGGCCGCTCTAGTTTTCCGCGTGGCCGCAGTTGCCGAAGCCCTCTCCTGGGCGGCGCTGCTTGTCGGGATGTTCCTCAAGTACGTCGTCCACTCCTCTCACGAGGGCGGCGTCCCCGTCCTCGGCATGGTGCACGGCGTGATCTTCGTCCTCTACGTGGTCGTCTCCCTGTCCGTGGCGAAGCCGCTCGGCTGGCGCCCGAAGACGCTGGTCCTGGCCCTGCTCGCGAGCATCCCGCCGCTGTTCACCTGGCTGTTCGAGAAGTGGGCGCTGCGCAACGGCAAGCTCGACGGCCCGCAGCGGCTGTCCCACGGCGGTGTCGGCCTGTTCCAGGTCAAGGAACCCGTCGCCGCCTGATTCCCAAGACGTGAGAAAGGGCCCGCACTCGGAGTGCGGGCCCTTTCTGCTGTCGAGCGCTTACTCGCTGAAGTCCCCGGCGGCGCGGCGCACCTTGGTCAGCAGGTCGGTCAGCTGCTCGGTCTGCCGTTCGGTGAGCCCGCTGAGCCCGAAGTCGATGGCGGTGACGGCTTCGGTCGCGGCCTCGCGGCGCTTGCGGCCCTCGTCGGTGATCTCGACCAGCGTCGTCCGGCGGTCGGTCGGGTGCGGGACGCGCTTCACGAGCCCGTCGCGCTCCAGCCGGTCCACTATGTTGGTGACACTGGTGGGGTGCAGCTGGAGCCGCTCGCCCATCACCCGCATCGGCAGGCTGGCGCTGCGGGCGAAGGTGAGCAGCACCAGCGCTTCGTACCGGGCGAAGGTCAAGCCGTGCGGCTTGAGCGCGCCGTCCACCGCGGACTGGATGATCTGCTGGACCCGCATCACCCCGGTCACCGCGGCCATGGTCCCGGAGGGCCCGATCCGGTCCTCCCAGATCCGGGCCGCGCGGGCGATCGGGTCGAACGGCAGCGGACGGTTCATGACACGCGAAGTTACCAGCGGGTACCGGCGGGTGTCGCACGACTGGCGGAAATGGCCACCGAAGAAGGGACTTCCGAGCATGATCGTCGCGTTCAGCGTGAGCCCGTCCGGCGGGGACCCCGACGGCGGGGTGAGCGAAGCCGTGGCCCGCGCGGTGAAGGTGGTCCGCGATTCGGGGCTGCCCAACTCGACCAACGCCATGTTCACGAACGTGGAAGGCGAGTGGGATGCCGTCATGGACGTCGTGAAGCGCGCGGTCGAGGCCGCGGGCGAGGGGTCGTCCCGGGTCAGCCTGGTCCTGAAAGCGGACATCCGCCCGGGCTTCTCCGGCCAGCTCGAAGCCAAGGTGGACCGGGTGGAAGCCCACCTCCGCGACGGGTCGTGAGTGGTAAGGCGGGTTAGAACCCGCCTTACCACTCACGACCGGGTCAGGGGAGGGGCGGGGTGAAGGCGACCGTCCAGCGGCCGTCTTCGCTCGTCACGGACAGCGGGTAGCTGAAGGGCTTGCCGTCGCCGAGCGCGCCGGAGACGGTGGCGCGGGTCGGCTCGACGGCGTCCGGGCCCAGTTCGACGCGCACGTCGTGGACGCCCCGGCCGGCGAGCACCGAGACGTAGTCCTTGGCGAAGTCGTCCCCGCCGGAGCCGGGGTAGTCGAGAAGGTCGGCGAAGGCGTCGGCGTCGTGACCGGAGAGGGCGGCGGCGAGCTTGTCCCGCAGCTCGGCGGGCGAGGCCGCCCCGGGGTCCGGTTCGTGCACGATGAGCAACGTCACCGCGCCGACCCAGACGACGGCGGCCGCGATCGACAGGCCCACCTTCACGTCACGCCGGATGTGCACCCGGCCGAGCCTGCCCCAGCGCTGCCGTCCTGCCAAGCGTCCGGGCCGGGAGGTGCGCAAACCCACGGCGCGACCCGGCCTCGAGCGCCCAGCGCGACCCGCCCCGGACCGTGACCCGGTCCCGAGCGCGGAACGTGTCAGACCGTGGACAGGCCGGGCACCCGGTGAAACTCCTCCGGCGCGCGTGCCAGGATGGAAGCGTGACACAACCACGCGGATCTGCAGCGAAGTCAGCGGCCCTGTCGGCCGCCCTTTCCGGCGCGGTCGACCTGTCCGCGCTCAAGGCCCGTGCCGAAGCGGCGCAACGGCAGCCGGCGGCCCCGCCCGCACGCCCGGCCGGTGACGGGCCGCCGCGGCCCGGGTCCGGCGAGAACGAGGCCGTGATCGATGTCACCGAGGCCACCTTCCAGGCCGAGGTCGTGGAGCGGTCCCTGCACCAGCTCGTGGTCGTCGACCTGTGGGCCGAGTGGTGCGGCCCGTGCAAGCAGCTGTCCCCGGTCCTGGAGCGGCTGGCCGGCGAGTCCGGTGGCGCGTGGGTCGTCGCGAAGGTCGACGTCGACGCCAACCCGCGGATCGCGCAGCTGTTCGGCGCGCAGTCCATCCCGACGATCGTCGCCATCGCCGGCGGCCAGCCGGTCGACGCCTTCTCCGGCGCGCTGCCCGAGCCCGAGATCCGCAAGTGGATCACCGCGCTCCTGGACGCTCTGCGCGACAAGCTGCCCGGCATCCGCGACGCCGAGGCGGCCGGCGGCCCGGTCGAGGAGCCCGAAGACCCGCGCTTCACCGAGGCGGAAGAGGCCTTCGAGCGGGGCGACTTCGCCGCCGCGCAGGCCGCGTACGAGCGCATCCTCGACGTCGAACCGGCGAACGAGCTGGCCAAGAACGCCCTGGCCCAGGTCAAGTTCACCGCCCGCGCCGAAAACGCGGACCCGGACGCCATCGCCAAGGCCGACGCCGACCCGGCCGACCTGGCGGCCCAGCTCGACGCGGCCGACCTGGAGATCGCGGCCAACGAGGTCGAGGCCGGTTTCAAGCGCCTGATCGACACCGTCCGCCGCACCGCGGGCGAGGATCGCAACAAGGTCCGCGAGCACCTGGTGGCCCTGTTCGACCTGTTCGACCCGGCCGACGACCGCGTCATGAAGGCCCGCCGCGACCTCGCGAGCGCCCTCTTCTAAAGAGAAAGGCCCCCACCGCGGTGGGGGCCTTTCTCACAAACTCAGGCGTACTGCTTCGAGCAGACCGACGAGCCCTCGAGGTACCCGCGGCGCAGCGCCTCGACCCGGTCGAAACCGCTGTCCGGGCGCTTCCCGTTGACGTCCGCCGACACGAGGCTTTCCGGCTGCAGCAGGTCCGCGATGGCCTCGTCGAGGTCGCCCGCCGACAGCCGCAGGTCGCCCGGCCGGTTCGTGAACGCCGCCCAGGCGCCGACCAGGCAGGCCGTGCGCAGGCCCGCGTTGGCGTTGTCGATCGACGCGCCGACGCCCTTCTGGATGCCCAGCGCGTAGCGCGCCGCGACCTCCGAGAACGCCGCGAAGTCACCCATGCCGCCCGGGTCCTCGCCCTTCATCTCGGCCTCGCGGTCGATCGGCTGGGCGAGCTGCGCCAGTTTGGCCAGGTCGATGCTGACGGTGTTGTCGCCCGGGCAGTACGACGCCGGCGGCGTGGTCCGGCAGCTGCCGCCGTCGGTGATCTCCGGCGCGGCCACCCCGGCGCCCTTGAACGCCTCGTCGAGGCTCTTCTTCAGCAGCGCGACCGTCTGTTCGTTGAACTTCGCGTCGCCCTTGCCCTTGTCGCCCTTGTCGAACGGGCGCTCGGTCAGCCGGGCCTTGACGTTCTCGGTCGTCATCCCCGCGCACTCCTTCGGGCCCTTCTCGAACCCGGCCTGGAAAGCGAAGGTGCGGTCGAACGCCGTGCCGTGCGCGCCCTTGTCGGCGGCGCTGGTGCCCGCCTGGTCGCGGATCAGGAACATCGACGCCATCACCTGGTTCAGGCCCTCGGACGTCGACACGCGGTAGTACTTGCTCTTGTCCTCGGCGACCCAGCGGAAGTAGCCGCCGGCGAAGCAGTCGGCCTGCTGCTCCTTGACCACGGTCGGGGTGTTCTTCTCGATCCCGGCCTTGTCGCCGAGCCGGTACTGGACGGCGTGGCCGAACTCGTGCGCGAGGACCACGACCACCGACATCGGGCCGAACCGCTGGCGCAGCATCGGCAGCAGCACGCCGCGGTCCCACGCCACCGAGTCGTCGACCGGGCAGTAGAACGCGTTCACGAGCTTCTTCACGCTGCCGCAGCCGGTCTTCTCGGTGTCGGTCTGCGCGTCGTAGGACAGCAGGGACTTCACCGGCTCGAACTGCTGGCCGAAGTTCGACGGCAGCATCTCGCCCCAGTAGGTCTGGACGTCGTCGATCGCGGCGGTGGCGAGCTTGTCGTCCTCGCCGCCGTCGGCGTTGCGGACGTTCAGGCTCGGCGTCGGCGCGCCCGGCTTGAGGCCGCTCTCGAAGTGCGTCACCGGCAGCCCGGAGACCGAGCCCGCGCCGGTGTCCTTCGCCGGGTCCCCGTTCGCACCGCCCTTGCTGTTGCACCCGCTCACGGCGACCGCCGCGACGGCCAGCAGCGCGACCAGCGCCCGCCGTCCTCCCCCTGGATTCATCTGTCCAACTCGCTCTCGTGCCCACCCGGTACCCGACGGGCAGGACCCTACCCAGGGCATACGCGCAGCGTGCACGTAATCCCCGAACTCCTCCCTGCGCACCGTGGGCCGCGGCCCGATATCGTCGCTTCCCATGCGTGCAGTCCGCCGGTTCACCGTCCGCGCCAGCCTCCCGGATTCGCTGTCCGGCCTGGGCGCGCTGGCCACCAACCTGCGCTGGACGTGGCACCCGCCGACGCGTGACCTGTTCGCGTCGATGGACGCCGAGCTCTTCAACGCCGTGCGCGACCCGCTGCGGATGCTCACCGCGCTGCCGCCGGACCGGCTCGACGAGCTCGCCGTCGACGACGACTTCCTCGCCCGGGCGCGCGAAGCGGCCGAGGACCTGGAGAAGTACCTGTCGGAGCCGCGCTGGTACCAGCAGCGCGACGACCCGGAGCTGCCGCCCGCGGTGGCCTACTTCTCGATGGAGTTCGGCGTCACCGAAGCGCTGCCGAACTACTCCGGCGGCCTCGGCGTGCTGGCCGGCGACCACCTCAAGGCCGCATCCGACCTGGGCGTGCCGATGGTCGGTGTCGGGCTGCTCTACCGCAACGGCTACTTCCGGCAGTCGCTGTCCCTGGACGGCTGGCAGGTCGAGCACTACCCGGTGATCGACCCGAACGCCTTCCCCCTGGAGCTGCTGACCGCGGGCGGGCGGCCGGTGCTGATCGGCGTCGCCATGCCGGGCGGGCGCGAGCTGTGCGCGCAGATCTGGCAGGCGCGCGTCGGGCGGGTGCCGCTGCTGCTGCTCGACACCGACACCGAGGCCAACGACGAAGACCTGCGCGGCGTCACCGACCGGCTCTACGGCGGCGACGCCGACCACCGGCTGCGGCAGGAGATCCTGGCCGGCATCGGCGGCTTCCGGGCGGTGCGGAAGTACTGCGAGCTGACCGGCCACCCGCAGCCGATGGTGTTTCACACGAACGAGGGACACGCGGGCTTCCTCGGCCTCGAACGCGCCCGCGAGATCGTCCAGGCCGACGGCCTCGCGTTCGACGAGGCCATGCCCGCGGTCCGCGCCGGGACGCTGTTCACCACGCACACCCCGGTCAGCGCGGGCATCGACCGGTTCCCGGTGGACCTGGTGCAGCGCTACTTCGCCGACGGCCGCCTGGTGCCCGACATCGACCCGCGCCGCGTGCTGGCCCTCGGCGCCGAGGACAACCCCGGCCTGTTCAACATGGCGCACATGGGCCTGCGGCTGGCGCAGCGCGCGAACGGCGTCTCCCAGCTGCACGGGCGCGTCACGCGCAGGATGTTCTCGCGGCTGTGGCCCGGGTTCGACCACGACGAGGTGCCGATCTCGTCGGTGACCAACGGCGTCCACGGCCCGACCTGGGTAGCGCGCGAGCTGAGCACGCTCCTCGGCCGTGAGTGGGGCCTCGACGTCGGCGAGGGGCCGCTGCGCGACGGCGTGTCCGACGCCCAGCTGTGGGAACTGCGGCGCGAGCTGCGCGAGAAGCTGGTGCACGAGGTCCGGCGCCGGGTGCGCGCAGCGTGGCTGCAGCGCGGCGCGTCACCGCTGGAACTGGGCTGGGTCGACTCGGTCTTCGACCCCGACGTGCTGACCGTCGGGTTCGCCCGCCGCGTTCCGACGTACAAGCGGCTGACGCTGATGCTGCGCGACCCCGAGCGGCTGCGGACCCTGCTGCTGCACGAACAGCGGCCGATCCAGGTCGTCGTCGCGGGCAAGTCGCACCCGGCCGACGAGAACGGCAAGCAGCTGATCCAGCAGATCGTCCGGTTCGTCGACGGCGCCGACGTCCGGCACCGGATCGTCTTCCTGCCCGACTACGACATGTCGATGGCGCGTTACCTGTATCGCGGCTGCGACGTCTGGCTGAACAACCCGGTGCGGCCCCTGGAGGCGTGCGGGACGTCGGGGATGAAGTCGGCGCTGAACGGCGGCCTCAACCTGTCGATCCGCGACGGCTGGTGGGACGAGTGCTACGACGGCAGCAACGGCTGGGCCATCCCGACGGCGGACGGCGTCGCCGACCCCCTGCGCCGCGACGACCTCGAGGCGGCGGCGCTGTACGAGCTGCTCGGCCAGCAGATCGCGCCGCTGTTCTACGACCGCTCGGACGGCGGCGTGCCCACGGGCTGGCTGTCGATGGTGTGGCACACGCTGGAGACGCTCGGCCCGCGCGTCCAGGCGTCCCGGATGGTCCGCGAGTACGTCGACAACGGCTACCTGCCGGCCTCCCGCACGGTGGCGGCGGCGACGGGGGACGGCTACCGCGGGGCGCTGTCGCTGGCCGACTACCGCACGAAGCTCGAGGTGTCCTGGCCGAGGCTGCGCATCTTCGACTCGGAGCTGCTGGTGGAGGCGACCGAGCCGCTGGTGGTGGGCACCGAGGTGACGATCCGGGCCCGCATCGACCTGGCCGGCCTCGATCCGTCCGAAGTGGACATCCAGGCGGTGGTCGGCCGGGTGGCCGACGACGACGAGCTCCGCGACCCGGTGACGGTCCCGATGACCGAGGACGGCATCGGCGCGTTCGCGGCCCGCGTCAAGCTGCCGAGGCCGGGGGCGATCGGGTACACGGTCCGGGTGCTGCCGAAGCACGGCCTACTGGCGACGCCGGCCGAGCTGGCGCGGGTGGTGCTGGCCTGACCTGGAGCTGCTCCAGCCGGGGAAAATCACGCCGCGCGGGACCCTGAGCGAAGCTAAGTTGTACGCATGCGCTTCGGAATGTTCGTCCCGCAGGGCTGGCGGCTGGACCTGGCCGGCATCGACCCCGCGGACCACTGGAAGACCATGCTCGGCCTCGCGAAACACGCGGAGGCGGGCCCCTTCGAATCGATCTGGGTCTACGACCACTTCCACACCGTGCCGGTCCCGACCGAGGAGGCCACGCACGAGGCGTGGTCGCTGATCTCGGCGTTCGCCGCCGCGACGGAGACCATCCGGCTCGGGCAGATGTGCACCTGCATGGGCTACCGCAACCCCGCCTACCTGGCGAAGGTCGCCGCGACCGCCGACCTGATCTCGGGCGGCCGGGTCGAAATGGGCATCGGCGCGGGCTGGTACGAGCACGAGTGGCGGGCCTACGGTTACGGCTTCCCGTCCGCCGGCGAGCGCCTCGGCCAGCTCGACGAGGGCGTGCAGATCATGCGCGACCTCTGGACGACCGGGAAGTCCACTTTGGACGGCAAGCACTACCAGACCGACGGTGCGATCCTGCGTCCGCTGCCGCTGCAGGAGGGCGGCATCCCGCTGTGGATCGCCGGCGGCGGCGAGAAGAAGACGCTCCGGATCGCGGCGAAGTACGCGCGGTACACGAACTTCTTCCCCGAGCCGGAGGCGTTCACCCGCAAGTCCGAGATCCTGGCGGCGCACTGCAAGGACGTCGGCACCGATTTCGACGCGATCGTCCGTTCGGGCAACCTCAGCGTCGTCCTCGGCGAGACCGAAAGCGACGTCCAGGAGAAGCAGGCCTGGCTGAAGGCGCACTACGCGAAGTACGTCCCGGCGGAGGAAGCCGAGCGGGCGGTCGCCACGTTCGCGAGCGGCCCGACGGCCGGCACCCCGGAGCAGGTCGCCGAGCACCTGGCCGCCCTGGGCAAGCGGGGCATGTCGTACGCGATCCTGAACTTCCCGGAAGCCGCGTACGACCGCACCGGCATCGACCTGTTCACCAAGCACGTCGCCCCGGCGCTCGCCGTCTGAACAGTGTCGGCCGAAAAACTGTCGGTTCCCTCCGCTAGCGTGGAAAACGGGGGCTGCTAAGGCACCGCCGGGCTGCCGCCGTCCTGCACGGGCAGGCCGGCGGCAGCCCAGGCGCGGAACCCGCCCTCGAGGTCGGTCGCCCCGGGCAGTCCCAGCCGCTGCAGGTCGGCCGCGGCCAAGCTCGACGAGTACCCCTCGTTGCACACCACGATCACCGTCGAATCCTGATCGACCGACGGCAGCCGCCACTCGCTGTCCGGCGCCAGCCGCCACTCCAGGTGGATCCGCTCGACGATCACCGCGCCCGGGATTTCGCCCTCGGCCGCGCGGTTGGCCAGCGGCCGGATGTCGACCACCAGCGCCCCGGCTTCCTGCAGCTTGTGGGCCTTGGCCGGGTCGACCCGGTCCAGACCGGACCGTGCGGAAGCCAGCAGCGAATCGACGGCGCTCATGACCGGACGATAGCGGGCAGCGGCGGGATTTCCGCGGGAACGTCGGCGAGCGAGTCGTACTCCCGCGTCGCCACCAGCGGCGGCGAGTACGCGTGGACGCTCGCCGCGGGCCGGTCGCCGATGCCGGTGACCTGGTGGGCGCGGCCCGCGCCGAAGCCGAGGCCCTCGCCGGCGACGTGCGTCCGGCGCCGGATCGGGCCGCCGGGGTAGCGGTACTCCTCGCCGAGTTCACCCTGCAGGACGGTGAACGAACCGGACGCGCCGCCGTGGTCGTGCGGTTTCGTGTGCTGGCCGGGCAGCCACGACAGCAGCCACAGCTCGACGCCGTCGGTCAGGGCCAGCCGGGCCCACCAGCGGCGGTCCTCGTCGAACCGCAGGATGCCGCGCAGGCCCTCGGTCAGCTCGGTGGTGACGGTGGCGGTCAGGTCGGCCAGCTCCCGCGGCGTCCAGAGCAGCCGCGACGGGTGCAGCAGCTCGGGCAGCAGCGGGTCGGTCAGCTGCGGGTGGATTTCGACGGGCGGACGAACCAGTGACGTGGTCAACGCGGGTGCTCCTCGCAACGTGTGGTGATACCGGACACGGGGATCAGCGCGGCACCGCACGCGTCGAAGAAGACGCGAGGGATCAGTGGAGCCGCGCCCGCGTACACCCGGCCGAAGCGACGAGGAGCAGGTCGATCGCGCGCCGGCGCCAGAACGAGCCCCGGGTCACCGGGGGCACGGGCGCGTCGGCTGACATGCCTGAGATCGTGCCACAACCCGGCCCGAAGCGACTCTCCCTCCGTGCGCCGTTCCACGACGTGGACACGCTCCGACCTGCCGGATCGCCCAGTCACCCGGGCGGGTGCGCACGCGCGCGCGACGGCAGACAGAATGGGCCTCGTGAGCGAGCCGATCCAGCCCAGCGAACTTGACGACCTCGTGGTCCGGATGGCCGGTGTCGGCGTCCGCCGGGGGACCAACGACCTCCTCGCCGGCCTCGACTGGACCGTCGAACTGGACGAGCGCTGGGTGGTGCTCGGCCCGAACGGCGCGGGTAAGACCACCCTCCTGCGCCTCGCCGCGGCCGAGCTGCACCCGACCACCGGCGAGGTCGACCTGCTCGGCGAGCGGATCGGCCGGGTCAACATCTTCGACCTGCGTCCCCGCATCGGCTTCACCTCGGCCGCGATCGCCCAGCGCGTGCCGGGTGACGAGCTGGTCAAGGACGTCGTGGTCAGCGCCGGCTACGCGGTGCTCGGCCGCTGGCGTGAGGAATACGACACCCTCGACACCGCGCGCGCGACCGAGCTCCTGGACGCGATGGGCATCGGGCACCTGGCCGAGCGCACCTTCGGCACGCTGTCCGAGGGCGAGCGCAAACGGGCCCTGATCGCCCGGTCGCTGATGACCGACCCCGAGATGCTGCTGCTCGACGAGCCCGCCGCCGGTCTCGACCTGGGCGGCCGCGAGGACCTGGTCGCGCGGCTGTCCGACCTGGCGCTGGACGCCGAAGCACCCGCCTTGGTCCTGGTCACCCACCACGTCGAGGAGATCCCGCCGGGCTTCACCCACGCGCTGCTCCTGCGTGACGGCCACGCCGTGGTGTCCGGCCTGGTCGACGACGTCATCACCAGCGAAAACCTCTCGAAGACGTTCGACCAGGATCTCGTGCTGGAGCGCTCCGGCGATCGCTTCTTCGCCCGCCGTCGCTAAGCTGGCGCTTACCGGCCGGTAGCCTGCTGGCAGTCCGTCAACGAGGAGGAGTGACGTGGGAGAGTTCGTAGCCCTCGAGGTCAAGGACGGGGTCGGCACGATCCGGCTCGACCGGCCGCCGGTCAACGCCCTGAACGCCCAGGTCACCGCCGAGCTCGCCGAGCTGGCGAAGGAGGCGACCGAGCGCGACGACGTCCGCGCGGTGATCCTCTACGGCGGCGAGAAGACCTTCGCGGGCGGCGCGGACATCAAGGAGATGGCCACCCGCACCTACCCGGAGATCGCCAAGTTCGGCGCGAACCTCACCGGCACCCTCGCGGCCATCGCGAACATCCCCAAGCCGGTCGTCGCGGCCATCACCGGCTACGCCCTCGGCGGCGGCCTCGAGCTGGCGCTGACCGCGGACTGGCGGGTCGCCGGCGACAACGTCAAGGTCGGCCAGCCCGAGATCCAGCTCGGCGTCATCCCGGGCGCGGGCGGCACCCAGCGCCTGGCCCGGCTGATCGGGCCGAGCAAGACCAAGGACATCGTCTACACCGGACGGTTCGTCAAGGCCGAAGAGGCATTGCAGCTGGGGATCGTCGACCAGGTGGTCGCGCCCGACGACGTCTACTCGGCTGCCCACAAGTGGGCGGCCCAGTTCGCGAACGGCCCGGCGGTGGCCCTGCGCGCGGCCAAGGCGGCCATCGACGGCGGCCTCGACGTGGACCTCCCGAACGCGCTCAAGCTCGAATCGCACCTGTTCGCCGCCCTCTGGGCGACCCAAGACCAGCAGAACGGCATGAAGTCGTTCATCGAAAACGGGCCCGGCAAGGCCACTTTCGAAGGGAAATGACGCCTTGACCGACGTGAACGACCCGGCGCCGAACCCGCACGCCACCGCCGAAGAGGTCCAGGCCGCGTACGCCGACCCCAAGCTGGCGAACGTGCTCTACCACGACTGGGAAGCCGGCACCTACGACGAGAAGTGGTCGATCTCGTACGACGAGCGCTGCATCTCCTACGCCACCGACGTGTTCAACGCCGTCGCGGGCGAGGATGGCCAGCCCTACCAGCACGCGATGGAACTGGGCAGCGGCACCGGCTTCTTCCTGCTGAACCTGATGCAGGGCGGCGTGGCCAAGAAGGGCTCGGTCACCGACCTCTCGCCCGGCATGGTCCAGGTCGCGCTGCGCAACGCCGAGAAGCTCGGCCTCGACGTCGACGGCCGGGTCGCCGACGCCGAGCGCATCCCGTACGACGACAACACGTTCGACCTGGTGGTCGGGCACGCGGTGCTGCACCACATCCCGGACGTCCAGGCGGCGTTCCGCGAGGTGCTGCGCGTGCTCAAGCCGGGCGGCCGGTTCGTCTTCGCCGGTGAGCCGACCAAGATCGGCGACTTCTACGCCCGCAAGCTCGGCCAGTTCACCTGGTTCCTGACCACGCGCGTGACGAAGCTGCCGGCACTGCGCGGCTGGCGGCGTCCGCAGGAGGAGCTGGACGAGTCGTCGCGCGCCGCCGCCCTCGAAGCCGTGGTCGACATCCACACCTTCGACCCGTCGGAGCTGGAGTCGTGGGCCCGCGGCGCCGGCGCCCAGGACGTCCGCGCGGTCACCGAGGAGTTCGCCGCGGCCCTGGCCGGCTGGCCGATCCGGACGTTCGAGGCCGCGGTGCCGTCGGAAAAGCTGACCGTGCGCTGGCGGCTGTTCGCCTACCACCTGTGGCTGCGGCTGTCCGCCGTGGACAAGAAGGTGCTGTCGAAGATCCTGCCGCGGGAGCTGTTCTACAACGTGATGATCACCGGGACCAAGCGGCCGTCCTGAATTGGGTTATTCGTTCAGCCTCGGTGACGTCGCCTACCTGCGTTCCGACGCGGGTGTGGCGGCGCTCGCCGAGGCTGCGGCGCTGCCGCTGACCGACCCGATCTCCTCCGTCGCGGCCGTCCGCCGTCTCGCGGGCGAGGAACACGCGGCGGCCATTCTGGAAACCGTGCTGCTGCGGCGCAAAGCCGTGTCCAAAGTGGATTCTGACGGCTGGCTGTTCACTTCGGACGCGCTCCAGCAGGCGAGCGCCACGCCGGTCGCCCGGCATCGCGCCGCTCACTTGGCCGGGCTCGACGTCCACGACGTCACGTGTTCGATCGGCGCCGACCTGGTCGAAATCGCGCGCGTGGCGCGGCGCACGCTGGGGTCCGATCTGGACCCGGTGCGGCTGGAGATGGCCCGGCACAATGGGCTCGCCGCCGGTGTCGCGTTCGGACTCGTGCGCGCCGACGCGCTGCGTCCGGTGAGCCGGTCCGGGGTCGTCGTCGCCGATCCGGCGCGGCGCGACTCCGCCGGACGCCGGGCGTGGAAACCGGCCGACTTCGCCCCGCCGCTGGACGGGCTGGTCGAGGCCTACCCGGGCCGTCCGCTGTCGGTGAAATGCGCCCCCGGCCTCGACTTTGCACTGACGCCGTGGGCCGAGGAGGTCGAACTCGTCTCCCTGGACGGCCAAGTGCGTGAATCCTGCCTGTGGCGCGGCTTCGGCACCGGCGTCACCCGCCGGGCGACCGTGCTGCGCTCGGACGGAACACAGTGGACGGTCACCGACGCCGAACCGGACGAACTGCCCACGCGCGAGCCGGGGCAGTGGATCGTCGACCCCGACGGCGCCGTCGTCCGGGCCGGACTGGTCCGCCACTACGCGGCGCGGCACGGGTTGTGGCAGCTGGACGAACGCATCGCGTACCTGACCGGTGACACCCCGCCACCCGGGGTGCGGGCGTTCCGCGTCCTGGAGCAGGGACCGTACAGCGAGAAGGCGCTGAAGGCCGTCCTCAAGCGACACGACGTCGGGCGGCTGGAAATCCTGGTGCGGGGGCTGGACGTCGACCCGGACGCGTTGCGGCGGCGGCTGAAACCGCGTGGCAGCGCGGGGGCGTCGGTGGTGCTGACGCGGATCGGGCGCTCTCCGGTGGCGTTTCTCTGTCGCGCGGAGAAGTGAACGGGAACTTTCGAGGGGTGGAACTCCCGGTGAACGTGACGTAGGTTCCCCGGGGTCGTCAAAGTTCCACTGGAGGGTTCGCCGTGTCCGGAAAATGGTCAAGTCTCGTCAAGCTCGCCGCCGCGGCGGCCATCGGCGCCACCGTCGCCTCGGGGGCCACCGCGCTGGCCGGCTCGGACGAATCCACCGCCGCGCGGGCGAAGGAGCCGGCCAACATCGGCCAGGTCAAGCTGGACGTCAAGGCGTACTACGGCGACTACGTCGACGCCGCCGGCAAGCACCACTACTCCGACACGAGCCGGTTCGTGAAGGACACCGGCCGGATCGTCTCGGACGCGAAGCGCTTCCTGCAGCAGTCGCTGGGCCGGGTGAAGAACCCGGCGATCGTGCTCGACGTCGACGACACCTCCGAGATCACCTACGGCTGGGAGGCCGACAACGACTTCGGCTTCGACCCGGTCAAGCAGCAGCAGGCCATCGACAACGGCACGTTCGTCGCGAACAAGCCGGTGCTGGAGCTGGCCAACTGGGCCGCGCAGCACGGCGTCAAGGTCTACTTCCTGACCGGCCGCAACGAGTTCCAGGGCCCGCAGTCGCTGAAGAACCTGGCCAACGAGGGCTACCCGGCCCCGGCGGGTGCGTTCTTCAAGCCGAAGACCGCCGCGCCGGACTACCTGCCGTGCGGGCTGACCTGCAACACCGTCCAGTACAAGTCGGGCACCCGGGCGCACATCGAGGCCACCGGCGCGAAGATCGTCCTCAACCTCGGCGACCAGTTCAGCGACCTCGAAGGCGGCTACGCGCTGCACCCGGTCAAGCTGCCCAACCCGATGTACTACCTGCCCTGATCGCGGAATAACCGCCGGGCCCGGCGTGCTGCTTCCGGTACACGGAACTCTCAGGGAGCTGACATGGCGAAGAAGGTTCTGCAGCCGGGCCCGGACCACCCGATCACCGTCGAGCCGACCAAGGCCCGCGTGGTGGTCAAGGTGGGCGGCCGCGTCGTCGCGGACAGCCGCAACGCGTTCACCCTGCAGGAATCCACCTACCCGGCGGTCCAGTACATCCCGCTGGCGGACGTCGACGCGGCCGTGCTCGAACGGACCGCCCACGAGACGTACTGCCCGTACAAGGGCGACGCGAGCTACTACTCGCTCAACGCGGGCGACGTGCAGGCCGAGAACGCGGTCTGGACGTACGAGAAGCCCTACGACGCGGTCGCGCCGATCAAGGACCACGTCGCGTTCTACCCGAATGTGGTCGATTCGATCGAGCTCGTCGAGGACTGAGCTGGACCTCGACCTGCTGCGCACGTTCCTGGCCGTCCACCGGGCCGGCTCGCTGACCGGCGCGGCACCGTCGCTGGGCCTGTCCCAGCCGACGGTGACCGCGCAGGTCAGAGCCCTGGAGGAGCAGCTCGGCCGGCAACTGTTCGTCCGCCGCGCCCGCGGCGTCACCCCGACGTCGGCCGCCGACGAGCTGGCCGCCCGGATCGCCCCGCACGTCGACGCGTTGGCCTCGGTGACCGTCGGTGACGCCGATCCCTTCGCGGTGCCGGTGCACCTGGCCGGGCCCGCCGAGCTGACGACCGTGCGGGTCCTGCCCGCGCTGGCGGACCTGGTGACCCACGGCCTCCGGCTGCGGGTCACCTTCGGCCTGGCCGACGACCTCCTGGCGGGCCTCGCCCAGCGGCGCTTCGACCTGGTGGTCTCGACGATCCGCCCCCGCGGCCGCGCCTTCACGGCCACCCCGCTGACCGACGAGGAGTTCGTCCTGGTCGGCCCGCGCGGCTTCACGGGCGACCCCCGGACGGCGCCGCTGGTGGCCTACGCCGAGGACCTGCCGATCATCCGCCGCTACTGGCGTTCGGTGCTCGGAGCCCGCCCGCCGGCCGGCCCGGCGGTCGTCGTCCCGGACCTGCGCGGCGTCCTGGCCTGCGTGCGGACGGGCTTCGGCGTCAGCGTGCTGCCGCGGTACCTCTGCGCGGCCGAGCTGGCCTCGGGGGAGCTGATCGCGCTGCTGTAGCCGGAAGAGCCGCCGATCAACACGCTCTTCGCGGTCACCCGGACCGAGCCGTGCCGGGCCGGGCCCGCGGCGGTGCGGGACGCACTGCTCGCGGACGCCGCCCCGTGGTGACTCAGCCCGTGTAGCCGGCGAAGATCTTCGCGAACTCGTATTTCGACTGCGGCACGTTGGTGCACTTGTACAGCGCGCCGGTGCACGCGTTCGCGTCCCGGCCCTGCTCCCAGAACGACAGCATGCCCAGGTGGACCGTCTTGGCGAAGGCCACCAGCGCCTTCGCGTCCTTCTGGTAGAAGATCTCGTTCTGCGAGTCGTTGACGCCGATCATCGGGGTGACGCCGACCTTCTTCCACGCCGCCGCGTCGCTCAAGCCGTACAGCGACTTGAGCTGCGCCTGCGTCGCCTTGGCCGCCGAAATCGCCTTCGCGCCCTGATCGCCGGCGCCCTGGTAGTAGTCCATCGCCATGATGTTGACCAGATCCAGGTTCACGCCGGCGTTCTTGGCGGCCTTGACGACGTTGAGGCCGTCCGCGGTGAGGCCGTCGGGCAGCACCGGGAGGGTCAGCGAAATCTTCAGGCCGGGGTTGTTGTTCTGCAGCGTCTTCAGCGCCTGCGAGCGGCGGGCGATCGACGTCGGGTCCGCCACGGCCGCGCCTTCGATGTCGAAGTCGGCGTACTTGAGGCCGTAGGCCTTGACGACGGCGTCGTACTCGGCCGCGACCTGCGCGGACGTGCTGCACGCCTGCGCCAGTTCGATGCCGGACGCGCCGCCGAAGGAAATCTTGACGTCACCGCCCCCGCTGCGGATCTTGGCGATCTCCTCCTTCTGCCACGCCGTGCGCGGGTCGTAGGCGCCGAACCAGCTGGCCTTGCAGCCGTAGGAGTTGACGAACGCGAGCGTGAAGCCCTTGACGCCGCTCGCGGCCGACATCGCCGACAGGCTGGGCGTCGGCCAGGCGCCCATGTCGACATAGGGACCGACCGGGATCGGCGAGCCGGCCGCGGCGCCGGCCGGGGTGGCGACCGCGGAGCTCAGCAGGGTGGCGCCGGCCAGGGCGGCCAGCAGGGACTTCAGGCGCATGGGAAACCTCCACGACTGGAAGCGCGGCGGCGGAAAGTGTCTCCCATTGGTATAGACCATTTACTGTGGTGTGGACCATAGGCTGATCGGGCTACCCCGGTCACGCTGCGTCGCTCAGGCCGCCGCGCCGCCGCCGTCCCCGGCCCACCCACCACTCGGCGGCCAGCAGCGGGAGCACCCAGCCGGTCCACGTAGTGATCCCGGCGATCGCCTGGCCCAGCGCGATTTCGCTGCCGCCGAACGTCGTGTCCAGCTGCGGGGTCAGCACGACGGCCCAGACCACGCCCCAGATCCGGTTGCTGATGATCGACATGCAGAGCGCGAAGCTGCGGATCATCCAGCGGCGGTGCTCGCCGAACCGGCGGGCCCGCGCCATCCGGTAGCCCTGCACGGTGCAGCCGAACCAGAGCGTCGCGAGCAGCACGTTCGACACGGCCCCGACCGGCCCGAACGGCGCCGCGAGCGCGATGGTGAACCCGGCGATCGACGCCGGGATCGCGCCGGCGAAGACGTAGACGCGCCCGGTTCGGCGGTGCACGGCGGGGTGCTTCTGCCGCAGCCACGGCCAGATCTGGAGCGCGCAGGTCACCATGGCGACGGTCGCGAAGCCGATGTGCGTGACCAGCACCGGGTAGTACCAGCCGGTGGGCGCCGGGATCCGCGACCGCGCGGGGTCGAGCCCGAGGTAGGGCGGCAGCGAAAAGACCAGGAACGCGGTGACCAGCAGGCCCAAGGGGAACACCCACGGGCGGCGCACCCACGGCTTCGGGCGGCGGACTTCGGTCGTTGTCATGGTTCCCCCTGTTTGTACGGTGTATTCGCACCGTATTTCTCGGCCGCCTCCGTCAGCAATCTTCGCCGTTGACATTGGGGGAGTACCCTGAAAGTGTTCTAGGTTCCGCTGGCAACTGTTCTAGTACGGAGTTCTGTGACCGAGGCCCCCTACCTCCGGATCGCGGCGGATCTGCGCCGCCGCATCACCGCGGGCGAGCTGCGGCCGGGCGACCGCGTCCCGTCGACCCGGGCGCTGGTCCGCGAGTGGGGTGTCGCGATGGCGACGGCGGCGAAGGCCCTGTCCGCGCTGGGCGAGCAGGGCTGGGTGCGCGCGGTTCCGGGCAGCGGCACGGTCGTCGCCGACCGGACGCCGGTCAAGCCGCCGCTGGGCCGGGACGCGCTGGTGCGCGCGGCCATCACGCTGGCCGACGCCGAAGGCCTGGCGGCGCTGTCGATGCGGCGGCTGGCGGCCGGGCTGGGGGTCGGCCCGATGGCGCTGTACCGGCACGTGCCGGACAAGGACGAGCTGCTCCGGCTGATGGCGGACGTCGCGCTCGGGGAGGCGGAGCTGCCGGAGCCGGGCCCGGCACCGTGGCGGCCGCGCCTGGAACTCGCCGCCCGCGCGCAGTGGCAGGCGTACCGCCGTCATCCGTGGCTGGCACCGATCCTGCTCAATTCCCTGGTCCGCCCGCCGGTGCTGGCGGCGGGCCTGCGCCTGGTCGACTGGTCGCTGCGGGCGCTGGCCGGAACCGGCTTGAAGCGGCGGGTGAAGCTGCAGGTGATCATGACGCTCAACGGCTGGGTCGGCGGCCTCGCGGCGAGCAACGCGTTCGAGATCCAGGCGGAACAGGACACGGGCATCACGGGTGACCAGCGCCTGGAGGCGGACATGGCGCTGCTGACGCGGTTTCTCGGCTCGGGCCGGTACCCCACGCTGACCGAGGTGATGACCGGCGTCGAGGACGTAGGCCTCGACGAAGCGTTCGAGTTCGGCTTGCAGCGCCAGCTCGACGGCATCGCCGTGCTGCTGGGCGATGCCTAGACTGGCGGCGGTGCTGATCACGACGAAGAGGCTCACGCTGCACGCGTGGTCCGAAGACCGCTTCGACGACTTGTTCGCGCTGGCCCAGCTGCCCGAAACGGTCCGCTACGTGGGGACGGGCGAGCCGTGGAGCCGCGAATACACGCTGGCCAAGCACCGCGCGACGCTTTCGCACTGGGCGTCGCACGGGTTCGGCTGGTTCGCGGTCTCGGCGGCGCCGGGTTCGTTCGAGGGAGTGGTGTCGTTGGTCCGGCGCGACGCGACGGAGTCGGGCCTCGGCCGGCCGGCGGTGGAGATGGGCTGGTGGATAGCACCCTCGGGCTGGGGCCGCGGGTACGCGACGGAAGCGGCCGCGGCGGTGCGGGACAGGGCGTTCGAGTCGGGCTGGGCGGACCGGTTGCTGGCGGTGTACGAACCGGCGAACCAGCCCTCGGCGCGAGTGGTCGGGAAACTGGGGTTCGCGTTGCACAGCACGTTCGTGCTCGATGGGCGGGTGGAGCAGCGGGCGGTCCTGGACCGCCCGCGCTGAGCCCGGTCAGACGGACGCCGGAACCTTCCCGATCCACCGGTGCACCGCCTCCGCCAGCCCGGTGTCACCCGAGCCCGGCGTACCCACCCAGGCGACGTGCCCGTCCGGCCGCAGCAGCACCGCGTCGATGTCCGAAGTGGACGGACTCGACGCGGCCACCACGTCCACCCCGGCCGACCACGCGGCGAACGCCCCCGCGGCCGTCAGGTCCAGCAGGACCGGGCGCCCGGCGTGCAGCAGCGCCGCCAGGCGCGTCTCCGCTCCCGATATCCGCAGCGGTACGTCCGGAGCCAGCCGTCCCAGCCACGCGTGTCCGCCCGGCTCGTAGCACGCGTCCAAGCCCGTGATGATCTCCGCGAGCGCGCGGTTCCCCGCCGGGTGCACCGCCACGCGCCGCAGCAAGTCCGCCCACGGCTCCTCGCCGGCTTCCTCCAGCGCCACCTGGGCCCGCGTGTTCGCCAGGATCCGCTCACCCGCCGCGTGCCGCTCGGCGTGGTAGGTGTCCAGAAGACCTTCCGGCGCGGTCCCGAGCACCGTCGCCGCCAGCTTCCAGCCCAGGTTGAACGCGTCGTCGAGTGCGACGTTCACGCCGATCGCCCCGGCCGGCGGGTGGATGTGGGCCGCGTCGCCCGCCAGGAGCACCCGGCCTTCGCGGTACTTCGACGCCAAGCGGGCCGCGTCGCCGAAGCGGCTCAGCCAGCGGGGTGCGCCCAGCTCGACGTGGCGGCCGAGGACCGCGTCCACCTGCGCCTGCAGCCGCTCCAGCGTGACCGGCGTGTCCTTGTCCGACGGCGGATCGTCCTCCCGGACCACGATCCGGACGTACCCCGGCCGCGGGATCACGAACAGGCTCCGCCCGTCCGGCCCCGCCGAAGGACCGTACGGCAGCTCGCATTCGACGTCGCCGAGCAGCGCGTACCAGCGCGCGTCCACGCCGGGAAAGCCGATGCCCGCCTGCTTGCGCACCGTGCTGCGGCCGCCGTCGCAGCCGACGAGGAAACGCGAGCGGATCGTCCGGCCGTAACGTCCATTGTGGACCACGGTCGCGACGCCGTCCGCGGACTGGGTGAACGAGCGCAGGTCGTGGCCGCGCAGGAGTTCGACGCCCAGTTCGAGGGCCCGGGCCTCCAGGACCTCTTCGACGCGCGTCTGCGGGATGCCCAGCGAGAACGGGTGGTCCGTCGCCGTGCCGTCGAGCAGCAGCGGGCCGGGCAGGCCGGTGGCCGGCGCGTGCGGCACCCGGTGCCCCTCGGCGACCAGCCCCTCGGCCAGGCCGCGGCGGTCCAGCAGGTCCAGCGCCCGCGCGTTCAGGTTGAAGCCGCGGCAGTACGGCGGCCGCTCCGGCAGGCGTTCGACGATCGTGGTGCGGACGCCGGCCAGGGCCAGTTCGGCGGCCACCAGCAGGCCGGCCGGGCCGGCACCGGCGATGAGGACATCGGGATCGGACACGGTTTTCCCCTCAGAAGGTTTCGGGCCACGGCAGCGAGCCGGACCGGATTTCGGCCGCCGTGCGGCGGGCCCAGTCGAGCTCCGCCCGCCAGGCGTGCCGGACGAACTCGACCTCGATCATGAACAGTCGCGGCGCACCCTTGCCGACCGTTTCGGCCAGCGCCGTCTCCGCGCCCTCGATGCGTTCGGCGAGGTGGCGGGCGCGTTCCTCCAGCGCGTCGGCGGCGCGCTCCGGGCCCAGCGCGCCGAGGTAGCTCACCGCGGCGACGAACTTCGGGTATTCCGCGACCGGCTCGCGGACCAGTTCGTCGAGCCAGGCGACGAACTCCTGGCGCCCGAGTTCGGTGTGCGCGTAGACGGTCCGCTCCGGCCGGTTGCCTTCCCGGACCGTCTCGACGGGCTCGATCCAGCGGTGCTTCGCCAGGGACTCCACGGTGTCGTACAGCGAGCCCGGGTTGATCTTGAACGTCGAGCCCTTGTAGCGCTCGCGCAGCGTGGACGCCATTTCGTACGGGTGCATCGGGCGTTCCAGCAGCAGGCCGAGCAGGGCCAGCGCGAGGGTATTGCGGATCTTGCGCGGCACTAGTCGCTCCCTATCAGTCGGAACCGACTATATGCCCGTCGTCAAGTCAGGTTGCCGACGCAGGTGCGCAGGAGGTCGGCGAGATAGCGCCGCTGGTCCGCCGAGAGCGTGCCGAGCATCTGCGCTTCGACCTGCGTGACCAGGTCTTCGGCGGCGGCCAGCCGGGCGCGGCCTTCCGGGGTCGGCGTCACCGGGCGCGCCCGGCCGCTGCTCGCCTGCTCGGCGACGGTGACCAGCCCGGCGGACCGCAGGCCGCCCAGGACATCCCGCAGCGACTGCCGCGTGACGAAGGTGATCCGGGCGAGTTCCGCCGACGACGCGCCGGGGTGGTCGTCGAGCGCGCGCAACACGGCGTACTGCGACATCGAAAGACCCAGGGGGCGCAGCCGGTCGGTGCAGGCCTGGTGCAGCGCCTGCTGGGCGCGTTTGAGCAGGTAGCCGGGCCGATCGCCGGTGGGTGGTTGACTCATGACAGGAACCTTACGCAGCTCGGTGGCGCTGTGTAAGGACCCTGACACTTCAGAAGCGCGTGTTCTCCACCCAGTGGTGGAACAGCGCTGCGTCGCCCGACACGGTGAGCCGGCGGTCGTCCGCGGGGATGCGCTGGGTCAGCGCGAGCAGCAGATCGGCCGCGCGGCCCTCGACGACGACGTCGGCCTCGCCGGCGGTTTCCTCGCGCACGTCCACCCCCGACGGCGTCCGCCGGACGAGCCAGCCGGTCCGGGGTTCGGTGGCGTGGAACAGCAGCGTCTCACCGGAGCCCTGCAGCGACGTCCGGTCCAGCGCCGGGTGCGGCTGTCGCGCGAAGACGGCCGCCAGGCCCAGTCCCTCGGAGATGCCGTCCGCGGCGAGATCGGCGTCGACGTCGTACGGCGTGCCTGTCGCGAAAGCGGCGTCCGCGCGGTGGACGACGGTCTCGTGGGTCAGCCGCCGCGTCCAGAACCCGGCGCGCCGATCGGGGGTCCACGTCGACGTCGGGGTCTCGGAGCCGACCTCGGCCACGGCGGCGACGAGCCGCTCCGCGCCGTCGTGCAGCCAGCCGCCGAGGGCCTCGAACGCGGGCGGGTCGTCGATGGCGACGGCCTCGAACGGCACGTAACCCGTCGGCCGGCTCGCGATGATCGCGGCGGACTTGTGGTAGGCGACCCCGACGTGGCAGGTCAGGTCCCGCAGTGTCCACTCCGGACACGTCGGGACGCGCGTGTCCGGTGCGGCACCCGCGATCACCATCCCGAACCGGTCCGCTTCGCTGACGAGGGCGCCGGCCAGCCGGTCGTGGCTCAAGGACTTCACCCCGCCACGGTAGACCGGCAGGCGCCGGCCGTGGGGTCATGATCGGGTGCCCCGAAGACGTCCTCCCCGGACCTGGACAGCCAGCCCGCCGCGGGCCAAGATCCGTAGGGTGGCGGGATGACTGGGGAGTTGAACCGCGCTCGGCTCGGAGTTTCCGTCGTGTTCGCGGTGTGCGGCGCCGCATTCGCGACCTGGCTGGCCCGGGTGCCCGCGGTCCAGGGGCGGCTCGGGTTGAGCACGGGCGAGCTGGCGACCGGGCTGTTCGGCCTGGCCGCCGGATCGGTGCTCGCGCTGCTGGGCGCGGGCGCACTGCTCACCAGGATCGGCAGCCGGGCGGCCGTCATGCTCGGCGCGGTCGTGCTGTGCGCGGGACTGCCGCTGGTCGCGCTCGCGTGGTCGGCGCCGGTGTTCTTCGCCGCGCTCGTGGTGCTGGGCGTGGGCAACAGCCTGCTCGACGTCGCCATGAACGCCCACGCGGCCCGCGTCGAGGAAGGCTACGGCCGCCCGATCTTCGCGGGTTTCCACGCCTTCTGGAACATCGGCGGCCTCGCGGGCGCGGGCGTCGACGCGCTGATGGAAGCCCTGCACGTCCCGGTGACGGTCCACTTCCCGATCGCCGGAGCGGTGCTCCTCGCGCTCGCGCTGTGGGCGGCCCGCACCCGGTTCCTGGGCGGCGCCGACCCCGGCCAGGGCGGCGCGGCGTTCGCGTGGCCGAGCCGGGCACTGGTGCCGCTGGGCGTGATCGCGTTCTGCGGATTCGTCGCGGAAGGGGCGGTCAACAGCTGGAGCGCGGTGTACCTCGCCGACGTCACCGGCGCAACGCCCGCGCTCGCCTCGCTGGGCTACTTCGCGTTCTCGGGGACGATGATCGCGGTCCGCCTGGTCGCGGACCGCGTGGTGGCGCGCACGGGGCCGGTCCGGTTCGTCCGCGTCGCGGCGACGGTCGCGGTGCTGGGTTTCGCCGTGGTCCTCGCGGCGCCGTGGCCGGTCGCGGTGGTGTCCGGCTTCGCGATCGTCGGCCTCGGCGTGGCCGGCATCGTGCCGATCGCGTGGAGCGTGGCGAGCCGCAAGCAGGCGGACGCGCCGGCCCGGGCGGTCGCCGCGGTTGCGGCCTGCGGGTACGTGGGCTTCTTGGTGGAACCGGTCCTGGTGGGAGCACTGGCAACCCGCGTCGGCCTGCACTGGGCCCTGACGTCGGCGGTCGTGGTCACCTCGGGGATCGTCTTCCTGGCGCGGTCGCTGCGGGTCCCGGAACCGGTGGGCGGCAGCCTGGAATCGGGGAGAGGGTGACCTGGACGAACGGGCGGCCGCCATCCAGACCCGTGAGAAGGTGAGCGGGGCGAACGATCACCTCGGCCGAGCCGCTGCCATCATCGGCTGATGATCACCGACCACCCCGGTACCTGGACGCTCGGAGACCTGACCGTCAACCGCATCGGCTTCGGCGCGATGCGGTTGCCGCAAAACGGCCAGGCCTTCGCCGCCGACGCCGTCCCGCGCGATCGCGACCAGGCGATCGCCGTGCTGCGCCGGGCCGTGGAGCTGGGCGTCAACCACATCGACACCGCGGCGTTCTACTTCTCCCGGCTGCGGTCGGCCAACGAGCTGATCAACCGCGCGCTGGCGCCGTACCCGGACGACCTCGTCATCGCCACCAAGGTCGGCCCGGCCCGCGACCCGTCCGGCGAATGGCTGCCCCTGGCCCGACCGGAGCAGCTGCGCGGGCAGGTCGAAGAGAACCTGCGCCAGCTCGGCCGCGACCACCTGGACCTGGTGAACCTGCGCGTCGCCGGGCTGGATTCGATCAGCGAGCACTTCGGCGTGCTGGCCGGCCTGCGCGAAGCCGGGCTGATCCGGCACCTCGGCATTTCCAACGCGCGGCCGGCGCACCTCACTCAGGCACAGGCCGTCGCGCCGGTGGTGTGCGTGCAGAACGCCTACGGCCTCGGCTATCGCCGGGAGCAGGACCCCTTCCTCGACGCCTGCGGCGAGCAGGGCATCGCGTTCGTCCCGTTCTTCGCGATCGCCGGCGCGGGACGCGAGGCGGGCGCGGGCGGCGACGAGCACGAGGAAGTGCTCGCCACCGCCCGCGCGCACGGGGCGAGCCCGGCGCAGGTGCGGCTCGCCTGGGCGCTATGCCGAGGGCCGCACGTGCTGGTCATCCCCGGCACCGGGACCCCTGGTCATTTGGAGGACAACGTCGCCGCCGGCGCCCTCCGGCTCACGGCGGACGAGCTGGCCCGCCTCGACGCCGTCCACGAGGCGTCACCGGAGCGGTGAGCCGAACCAGCGGGCGAGGTGGTCGTCGAGGTCCCGCTGGTCGTCGCCGACCCAGGCGACGTGCCCGTCGGGGCGCAGCAGGACGCCGGGAACGTCGAGGGCCGCGGTGGGGTCCGCGAGGTGGTCGACCCGGTCCGCCCAGCCGCCGGTGGTGAGGCGTTCGGTGCGGTCCAGCAGCAGACCGCGGCCGCCGTGCAGCCGGTCGTAGAGGCGGCCCTGCTTCACGTCGATGTCGCGCAGGCGGCGGCCGACCAGGTCGGGGCCCTCGCCGAAGTCGTAGCGGATGTCGATCGCGGCGACCTTCCCGATCAGGTGGCGGTTGACCTCGTCGAGGTCCATCAGTTCGGTGAGCAGCCGGCGCACGGCCTCCGGGCCCGGTCCAGGCGCCATCAGTTCCATCTGGGCCCGGGTGTTGTCGAGGACGGCCGCGGCGACCGGGCGTCGCTCGGCCTGGTAGGTGTCCAGCAGTGGCTCCGGCGCCCAGCCGCGGATCCGCGCGGCCAGTTTCCAGCCGAGGTTGAAGGCATCCTGGATGCCGAGGTTGAGGCCCTGCCCGCCGATGGGCGGGTGGATGTGGGCGGCGTCGCCGGCCAGCAGCACCCGCCCGGCCCGGTACCGCTCGGCGAGCCGGGTGGCGTCCCCGAACCGCGACAACCAGCGCGGGGAGTGCACCCCGAAGTCGGTGCCGGCGATGGTCCGCAGCTGTTGCCGGAAATCGTCCAGGGTGGGTTTCTCCGCGCGTTCGCCGACGCCGGCAGCGGGGACGACGACGCTGTAGACGCCTTCACCGAAGGGCCGGAGCCAGAACGGCCGGTGGGTCTCGCCGATCTCCCGCACCTTGGCGGCGATCTCCGCCGGCGGCGCGGTCGCCGACATTTCGCCCATCAGCGTCTCGGTCCGCGACGGCTCGCCGGGGAAGCCGATACCGCTCAGTTTGCGCACCGTGCTGCGCCCGCCGTCGCAGCCGACGAGGTAGCGCGCCCGCAGGCGTCCGCCGTCGGCGAGCTCGACGGTGACGCCGTCGTCGTCTTGCCGGAAATCGACCACGGCCGCGCCGTGCCGGACCTCGGCACCGAGGTCGATCGCGTGGTCTTCGAGGATCCGGACGATCACCGGCTGCGGGATGCCCAGCAGGTAGGCGTGCGCGGAATCGAGGTCCCGGGGCGGGGGCTTGGGGATGGCGGCGAAGAACCCGCCGGCCGGCCGCTGCCGCCCGTGTTCGAGGAGGCGGTCCAGCAGGCCGCGCATGGCCATCAGCTCGAGACTGCGGATGTGCAGCCCGACGATGCGGACGAACGACGCGGGCTCGGTGTCCTGTTCCAGGACGAGGACCCGCACGTCGTGCCGCCGAAGCTCGGCGGCCAGCGTCGCGCCGGTCGGTCCGCAGCCGGCGACGATCACGTCGAACGGCTCGGTGGTGGACGGCGAAGTGTCCATAGGTGGTGCCTTTCGGGAGTGCCTCGGGTCAGGCGCTCCCGGCGACACCTACGTCAATCGCCCAGCCGTGACTGGAGGGGGAGCACCCACATCGATCCAGCGTTCATGGGTCTCACCTCCTCGGGCGGTGTCACGGTCTGCAGCAAGCTACAAGCCCGAGCGTCACCCGTCCAATCCTTTTGTCGCCTGCGCGACCACGGCCTGGTCAAGCCGTCGGGCGGCCCGCTCCCGCGTAGTCGTCGCCGTCGCGGCGGTAGGAGTGGACCTGGACCGCCTGGCCGGTCTGCGGCGCGTCGATCATCTGCTGGTTGCCGATGTAGAGACCGACGTGGTGGATCTTCGTCGCCGGCTCGCCGTAGAAGATGAGGTCGCCCAGCTGTGGGTCGGTCACGTGCGGCACGCTGCGGAACTGCGTGTCGGCCGTGCGCATCAGCTTGATCCCCGCGCTCCCGTACGCCGCCGTCGTCAGGCCCGAGCAGTCGAAGCCCGGGTCGCTGCCGCCGGTGCCGTTGCCACCCCAGATGTACGGGAGGCCGATCTTGTCGATCGCGAAGTTGACCGCGCTCAGCACCGCCGGATTCGGCGCCGCCGTGCCCTGGCCGACCGTGCCGTAGACGTTGACCGTGGCCAGCGTCCGGTGCAGGAACAGTGGCGCCGCCTGCAGCGTGCTGACCGAGTTCCACCACGTCTGGCCCTGGGACAGGTCGTGGCCGTCGGCGCACAGCGCGCGACCCGTGGTCAAAGCGGCGTCGTCGATGTTTTGGACATCGGGTTTCCCACCGGATGCGCTCGCCTGGTACTTGCCCCAGATCGCCGGGGCGAGCTGCATCGGTCCGGCGGCGTTCGCCGTCGAGACGACCTTGTTGTAGAAGTCGCGCACCTCGATCGTGCCGAGCGGCTTGTCGAGGACGCCGGTGGTGCCGAGCTGCCCGCCGTGCACCCGGCCGTGGTCCGTGGTCACTTTTCCGACCGCGGCCAGCGTGACCCAGGAAAGGTGACACCCGGGGAGGTCCTTGCTCAGCTTCGTCGTCGCCTTCGCGTAGCCGACCATCGCGCGCAGCGGGATATCGAGCCACTGGCTGGTCTTGGACGCCCAGGCGTCGAACTCGCTCGCTTCGGGCACCTTCGGTGGCGTCGAGGTCTGCGGTGGCGCGGTCGTCGGCGGCTTGAACGTCGTCGGTTTCGCGGACGTCGTCGTTGTCGACGCCGTCGCGGCGGCGTTCGTGGTCTCCTGCTGCTTCGGCGCGAGCAGGATGCCGGCGACCAGGGCGCCCGCGACGACGACCACGGCCGCGATCACGACCACGGGCTTCCGGCGGCGGGGTCCGGGCGCGTCGGTCTCGGTGTCTTCCGGGACGACCTCGGGCTCCTCGCTCACCGGCCGGCTCCCGTGAGCCGGTCGAGGACGAAGCCGCGCAGGCCGTCGAGGTCGGTGTCCATCGCGACCTCGATCGGGCGGCCGGGGGAGAACTGCGGATCGTCCTCGCCGAGCCGCCGCCGATCGACCAGGGTCTGGCCGCGCGCCGGGCCGAGGCCGCAGTCGATGTCGACCGGGAAGGTCTCGGTCTGCAGGATGCCCGGCGAAATCGCCTCGGCGACCGCGACGGCGTCGTGCATGACCATCCGGTCCTCGCCGAACACGCGCGTGTAGTGCTTCCGGTAGGTCGACGTCAGTCCTTCGAGGGTGGCGCCGACCGGTCCCGACGACGCGAGCTTCGCCAGCCACTCGCCGTCGACGGCGCAGCGGTGCGTGAGGTCCAGCGGGACCAGCACGACCGGGACGTCCTCCTCGACCAGCACCCGCCGGGCCGCCTCGGGGTCGCTCCAGATGTTGAACTCGGCGGCGGTCGTGCTGTTGCCGAACGTCACACCGCCACCCATGATCACCAGCCGCGCGATCTTCGCCGCCGCGCCCGGGTGGGCCGCGAGCAGCGCGGCGATGTTCGTCAACGGCCCGATCGGCGCGATGGTCACCGGCTCGTCGGACACCTCGAGCAGATCCAGCATCAGCCGGACGGCGTCCCGTTCCTCCAACGGACGGCTCGCCTCGGGCAGCGTGTAGGAGTGGCCCGACAAGCCGTCGCCGCCGTGGACCTCTTTCGCGTCACGCGGCTTGGAGTAGACGAGCGGCCGCGCCGCCCCGGCGGCCACGGGCACGTCGTCGCGGCCGAACAGTGCCAGCAGCCGGCGCGCGTTCGACGTCGTGCGATCGAGGGGGACATTGCCGAAAACCGACGTGACGCCCAGCAGGTCGACGTCCGGCGACAGCGCCGCCAGGGCGATCGCCAGTGCGTCGTCGACGCCCGGGTCGGTGTCGATGATCAGCCTCGTGCCCATCCAGCTCCCCTTGCCTGCGAACCCGTCCCGCACACAGGTTACGGTCACGGGCATGACGTCGATGTGGGGTGCGCCCGCGCTGTCGCGGGTGCGGGCCTGGCGCCGTGCCCGGCAGGACCCGCGGCAGGCGAAGTTCCTGACCGCCGACTCGCTGCGCTGGGTGCTGCGCAACCGCGCGTACACGCCCTGGTACCTGGTCCGGTACTACCGGCTGCTCAAGTTCCGGCTCGCCAACCCGCACATCATCCTGCGGGGGATGCTCTTCCTCGGGAAGGACGTCGAGATCCACTGCCGCCCGGGCTACGGGCGGCTGGAGATCGGCCGCTGGGTCCACATCGGCGACGGCAACGCGATCCGCTGCCACGAGGGCTCGCTGCGGATCGGCGACAAGTCGGTGTTCGGCCGCCAGAACGTGATCAACTGCTACCTCGACATCGAGCTCGGCGCGGCTACGCTGGTCGCCGACTGGGTGTACATCTGTGACTTCGATCACGTCATTTCGGACATCCACGTGCCGATCAAGGACCAGGGCATCGTGAAGTCCCCGGTCCGCATCGGCCCGGACACCTGGCTCGGCACCAAGGTCAGCGTCCTGAAGGGCACCCGTATCGGCCGCGGCAGCGTGCTCGGCGCGCACGCGGTCGTCCGTGGTGACATTCCGGACTACTCGATCGCCGTCGGCGCGCCGGCGCGTGTGGTCCGCAACCGCGAGGACGACTACGCGGCCGACGCCGCCCGTCGCGAGGCCGTCGCGGACATGGCGCGGAAGGCGAACAAGGCCCTGCAGAAGACCCTCGGCGAACAGTAGGACTACTCAGGCCGCGTGGTCGTTTTCGCGACATAGTGGCCGCATGGGGGAGTACCGCCGGGTCGCCGTGTCCGTCCTGCTCGCGCTCGTGGCGGTGGGGTGGCTGCTTGTCGTCCCGTACCTGGTGCTGCTGGGCGCGCTGGGGAACATCTCGGCGTTTGGCACGAGCGCACACGGCGGAGACGCCTACCTGGCCTGGGCGGCCTGGCTCGGCGCCGGGCTGCCACTCACGGGCGTGGTCGTTTCGGCGACCACGCGGCGCCGCGGCTGGACCTGGTTCTTCGGGATTTGCCTCGCGCTGGCAGCCGCGGTCGCGGTGCTGAATGGGGCGGACGAAATTCGGCACGCTCCGCCGCCTCCGCCCGGGCCGCGCCACTGCGTCGAGCGCAGCGGCGGCGGCAACGATTGCCCCGGCGGCTGACCCTTGCACCGCTGACCTGCGGTTTGCCGGAATGGTCGAAACTCGGCCAGGCCCCGTGAGTCAGACGCGGGCCCGCAGCTGGTCGCGGACCTCCATCAACGCGAAGCCGAGCAGGTTCAGCCCGCGCCAGTAGTCCGGCTTGGTCGCGTTCTTCTCTTCGCGCGCGAGGCCGGTGCCCCAGACGAGGTCCTTCTTGGACGCCTCGACGAGCACCGCGTCCCCGGTCCCCAGCAGGAACCGGCGCAGGTCGCGGTGTTGCCGGAATTTGGCCAGGTTGCCGTCGACGACGATGTCGAACCGGTGCCGCTCCCAGGTGGCGGCGTCGAACCCGGCGACCTCGCGGCCGAGCACCTTCGCCGCCTTCGGGTCGGGCGTCGACCGGATCAGCTCGGCCTTCTCGACGTCACCGAACAACAGCGCCTTGCCCGCCATCATGTAGTGCTCGGCGGTCGGGTAGACGACGCCGTCGGCTTCGAACGGGTCGACCCACCACTGGCTCAGGCAGCTCGCCGTGACCCGCCCGGACTTCGAGGGCGTGTGCCCGTAGAACAGCAGGTATTCGGGCTCCGCACCCTCGTGGACTTTTTCGCGCAACGCCTCGACACTGCGGACACCGTCGACCTTCACCATCCCCCTAGTGGACCACGCGCTCAGAGCAGGAAGTGGAACAGGGGGCTACCCGGCTCGATTCGCTCCACCTGCAGCGGGCTCGCGTCCATCCGGGCCAGCAGCCCGGGCAGGTCGGCCGCCCGGGCGATCTCGATGCCGACCAGTGCCGGACCCATCTCGCGGTTGGTGCGCTTGACGTACTCGAAGCGCGTGATGTCGTCTTCGGGCCCGAGGACCTGCTCGAGGAACCGCCGCAGCGCGCCCGGCTCCTGCGGGAACCCGACGAGGAAGTAGTGCTTCAGTCCCTCGTGCATCAGCGAGCGCTCGAGGATCTCGCTGTAGCGGCTCACGTCGTTGTTGCCGCCGGAGACCAGGCAGACGACCGTTTGACCGGGCTCGACCTGGACGACCGTGCCGAGCGACGCCGCGGCGAGCGCGCCCGCGGGTTCGGCGATGATCCCGTCGGACTGGTACATGGCGAGCATCTCGGTGCACACCGCGCCCTCGGCGACCGCGGTCAGCTCGGCGCCGCTCTCGCGGATCAGGGGATAGGTGACCGCGCCGGCCTCGCGGACGGCGGCGCCGTCGACGAACGAGTCGAGCTCCGGCAGCCGCACCGGGTGCCCGGCCTCGAGAGCCGCGGCCATGCAGGCCGCGCCCGCGGGTTCGACGCCGACGATCCGGACGTCGGGATGCCGTTCGCGCAGCCAGCTGCCGACCCCGGCGAGCAGCCCGCCGCCGCCGACGGGCACGACCACGACGTCGGGGACGAAGCCGAGCTGCTCCACGACCTCCAACGCGACCGTGCCCTGACCCGCGACCGTGCGGACGTCATCGAAAGCGGGCACCAGGGTGGCGCCGGTGCGCTGGGCGTCCTCGTTGGCCGCGGCGAAGGCGTCTTCGTACGTTTCTCCGACAACGATGACTTCGATGTGCGCCCCGCCGAGGGTCGCGATGCGCTCGCGCTTCTGCCGCGGCGTGGTCCCGGGGACGTACACGCGGCCGGTGGCGCCGAGCCGGCGGCACGCGTACGCGACGCCCTGGGCGTGATTGCCGGCGCTGGCGCAGACGACGCCGCTCGCGCGGACGTCCTCGCCGAGCTGGACGATGAAGTTGTAGGCGCCGCGGATCTTGTACGACCGGACGGTCTGCAGGTCCTCGCGCTTCACCCAGACCTGCGCGTCCACCCGGGACGACAGCCGGGCGCTCGGCTCCAGCGGAGTCCGGGTCACCACCCCGGCCAGCCGCTCGGCGGCCTTTTCGATGGTCGCCGCGGTCACCGTGTCGATGTCGTGCACCCCGGTGAATCTACGACTCGCGCGTCCCGGGCAACCGCGCGGGCCTCCGGGCGCATCAGAGGGGTGTCGAACGAGATGGGGGGCGCCGATGGACGCCGGATTCACCGAGTACGTGACCGCGCGGGCGGGGTGGCTGCGCAAGGTCGCGTACTTGCTCTGCGGCGACTGGCACCGGGCCGACGACCTGGTCCAGTCGGCGGTCACCCGGCTCTACGCGAACTGGCCGCGGGCCTCCCGCGCCGACAACCTCGACGGCTACGCGCGCCGCACGCTGGTCAACACGTTCCTGGCCGAACAGCGGACGTCGTGGTGGCGACGGGTGGATTTGCGCGAAAACGACCAGGACCCGCCCACGCCCCGCGGGGACGTCGAAATGGCCTTGGACCTGCGGGCGGCGCTGGAACGGCTGCCGGCCCGCCAGCGCGCGACCGTCGTCCTGCGTTACTTCGGCGACCTCCCGGTCGCCGAGACCGCGCGGGCGCTCGGCTGTTCCGAAGGCACCGTCAAGAGCCAGACCGCGAAGGCCGTGGACACGCTTCGCGAGCTGCTGCGCGAACCGATCCGGGAGGGACGGGCATGACCGACCACGAGCTGGCCACCAAGCTGAAGGAGCTGGCCGAGACGCCGGCCCCGCCGCCCCGGATCGACCTCGACCGCGCGCGCCGGCTCGGTGCACGCCGTCGTCGCGTCCGGACCACGGCCCTGGTCCTCGGCTGTGCTGCGGTCGTGACGGCCGGAGGACTGACGGCGATCTCGCTGGTCCGGTCCACGCCGCCGCCCTCGCCGGCGGCCGTGCTGCCCGGACCTGCCCCCGTGCCCGTTGCGCCGGCACCCACCGACAACCCGCTGGTGGCGAAGGCGAGCTTCGGCTGGCTGCCGGAGCCCATCAAGGGCGTCGAGTACGGTGCCGGCGGCCACGGCGACTACGCGCTGGCCATCGGCCGCGGCGACCTGGCGCCGATGATCTGGCTCGCCGTGTACGACCAGGAACCCGCGCTGGACCGCCGGCACGACATGGGCGGGCGGGCGGTGCGCGTCCCGGTCCGGGTCGGCGACCGCGACGGCTACTGGGTGACGGCCGATGCCCGGGACCCGCTGAACCAGGGCAACAGCTACCTGCGCTGGGCGACCGCGGACGGCCGCTGGGCCGAGCTGAACGCCTACTACCTCGCCCTTCCTGACCTGCAGCAGGTCTTGCTGCACGTCGCCGCGGAGGTGACGTTCGCGAACCGCGCGGTGCCCTTGCCGCTGCACATCTCGAGTTTGCCGGCGTCGTTCCGCGTCGCCGACATCGCGCTGTGGCGCCGCCCCGACCAGGACGGCGTCTCGTGGCGGGCGGTGCTCCAGTACTCGTCGAACGGTGCGCTGGTGACGATCACCGTCACTCCGCCGGGGGGCCACGCGGACGGCCTCGGCAAGCCCGTGTGCACGACGAAGAACGGGCTGCGGGCGTGTGTCGCGATCGACAAGCCCCAGGCCGCGGGCATCACCTCGCAGGAGCTGCTGAGCCGGATCACACTGATCGGCCCGGACGAGTCGAAGTGGACGCCGCACGTGATCGGCTGATCAGCCCTTGGGCACTGCCGGGTACGGGACGAAGGTGCTGGTGTTCTCGTCGACGGTGAGCTGCTTGCCGATCGTCGGGAACGCACGCTGCGAGCACGCCGGGCGTTCGCAGACTTTGCAACCCATCCCGATCGGCGTCGCCGCGGCGGGTTCGTCCAGGTCGAGGCCGGTCGAATAGACCAGCCGACCGGCGTGGCGCAGTTCGCACCCCAGCCCGACCGTGAACGTCTTGCCCGGGCTGCCGTAGCCGCCGATGTTGCGCGACACCGTGCGCGCGATCCAGAAGTAGCTCTTCCCGTCGGGCAGGGTGGCGATCTGGGTCAGGATCTTGCCCGGCTGGGTGAACGCCTCGTAGATGTTCCACAGCGGACACGCCCCGCCGACCCGGGAGAAGTGGAACCCGGCCGCCGACTGCCGCTTCGACATGTTCCCGGCCCGGTCCACCCGCACGAACGAGAACGGCACGCCGCGCTGCTTGGGCCGTTGCAGGGTGGACAGCCGGTGGCAGACCGTCTCGAAGCCGACGCCGTAGTGGTCGCAGAGCCGCTCGATGTCGTAGCGGAACCGTTCGGCGGCGGCCAGGAACGGTCCATACGGGAGGATCAGCGCCCCGGCGAAGTAGTTCGCCAGGCCGACGCGGGCGAGCGAACGGGCGGCCGGCCCGGAGAACGCCCACGAGTCGGCCAGTTCGGTGATGAGGTCGTCGTACTCGAGCAGGGCGATCTGCGAAGCCATCCGGAACGCCTGCTGCCCGACCCGCAGGCTCGGCGCCAGCCGCAGCACCCGCGTCACCGGCTCGTAGCGGTGCTGCTGGCCGGCGGCTTCGTCGATGCCCTCGCTGGTCACCTCGACGCCGTAGCGCTGGAAAAGGCGCTCCTTCAGCGCACCTAGCACCTGCCCGCGCAGCAGCGGGATGTCCGCGGCCATCTTCTCGGCGCGTTCGTCCAGTTCGGCGACATAGTTCTCGCGCTCGTAGAAGAAGTCGCGGACCTCCTCGTGCGGCAGCGGCGCGGCGGCGCTCCCGTGCAGGCCCAAGCCGTTCTCCGTGGTCAGGGCAGCGGTGCTCTCGACGGCGTTGCGGTAGCTGCGGTGCAGCTTGACCAGCGCCTGGGCGATCGCCGGGAGGTTCGTGGCCAGGTCGTTGAGCTCGCTGGTCGTGACGTCGATGCCGAGGACCTCGTCGAGCAGGGCTTCCTTGACGTCGGCCACCAGCCGGGACGTGTCGTTGTTGGCGAAGAACTCGGTGTCGACGCCGAACGCCTGCGTGATCCGCAGCAGGACGGGCACGGTCAACGGGCGCGAGTTGTGCTCGATCTGGTTGAGGTAACTGGGTGAGATCTCCAGCACACGAGCGAGATCGGCCTGGCTCATCGAACGGCTTTCGCGGAGGTGCCGCAGCCGGGCTCCGGCGAAAGTCTTCTCCATTCGAGCCCTCCTTTCCGGAAGGTTTCCGGCCCTGAACGGTTACGTGAACGGTCAAGAACGCGGATTTTCGATCACTTGCGAACTGGTCGATTCGCAACCTTTGCAAAGAGCGTACGGACTCTTCGCACAAATTGGCAACTTGGACGACTGGACCGAGTTTTCGCTGGCGTGTCAGGGTCAGGCCAAGCAAGGCGAGCAATCGCAAACTTCGCAACACCGGGAGAGTCCGATGACGGAACAGGCCAAGCAGGCGGCCGCGGAGCTGGCCGCGCAGTGGGCGAACGACCCCCGCTGGGCGGGCGTGCAGCGCTCCTACTCGGCTGAGGACGTCGTCAAGCTGCGTGGCAGCGTCGTCGAGGAGCACACCCTGGCCCGCCGCGGCGCGGAGAAGCTGTGGGACCTGCTGCACACCGAGGACTACATCCACGCACTCGGCGCGCTCACCGGCAACCAGGCCGTCCAGCAGGTCCGCGCGGGCCTGCAGGCCATCTACCTGTCCGGCTGGCAGGTCGCGGCCGACGCCAACCTGGCGAGCCAGACCTACCCGGACCAGAGCCTGTACCCGGCCAACTCGGTGCCGGCCGTGGTCCGCCGCATCAACAACGCGCTGGGCCGCGCCGACCAGATCAGCTGGGCCGAGGGCAACACCGACATCGACTGGTACGCCCCGATCGTGGCCGACGCCGAAGCCGGCTTCGGCGGCCCGCTCAACGCGTTCGAGCTGATGAAGGGCATGATCGCCGCCGGCGCCGCGGGCGTGCACTGGGAGGACCAGCTCGCGTCCGAGAAGAAGTGCGGTCACCTCGGCGGCAAGGTGCTGATCCCGACCAAGCAGCACGAGCGCACGCTGAACGCCGCCCGCCTCGCCGCGGACGTGCTGAACGTGCCTTCGCTGATCGTCGCCCGCACCGACGCCCAGGCCGCGACGCTGCTGACCAGCGACGTCGACGAGCGCGACCAGCAGTTCCTCACCGGCGGCCGCACCGCCGAGGGCTTCTACGAGGTCCGCAACGGCATCGAGCCCTGCATCGAGCGCGGCCTGGCCTACGCCCAGTACGCCGACCTGCTCTGGATGGAGACCTCCGAGCCGGACCTCGAGGTGGCGCGCAAGTACGCCGAGGCCATCAAGGCGAAGTTCCCGGACCAGATGCTGGCCTACAACTGCTCGCCGTCGTTCAACTGGAAGAAGCACCTGGACGACGCCACGATCGCGAAGTTCCAGCGCGAGCTCGGCCACATGGGCTACAAGTTCCAGTTCATCACGCTGGCCGGCTTCCACGCGCTGAACTACTCGATGTTCGACCTGGCGCACGGCTACGCCCGCGAGGGCATGACCGCCTACGTCGACCTGCAGGAGCGCGAGTTCGCTTCGGAGAGCCGCGGCTACACCGCGACCAAGCACCAGCGCGAGGTCGGCACCGGCTACTTCGACCAGGTCGCCACCGCGCTGAACCCGGAGAGCTCGACCACCGCGCTCAAGGGCTCCACCGAAGAAGCCCAGTTCCACTGATCCCGGCCGCGGCCTGACGACGGCAACCCCCACCGTCGTCAGGCCGCGACCTTCCCCCTCTTTCCTTCCCTGCCCACAGCTCGCGGAGGCACCCCATGGTTGATCGGCTGAACTACCGCATCCAGGTCACCGGCCCGGTCGAGGGCCGGTTCGCGGAAATCCTGACCCCGGCGGCGCTCGACTTCCTGGCCAAGCTGGACAACACGTTCGCCGGTCGCCGGCGCGAGCTGCTCGACGCCCGCCGCGTGCGGCGCGAGGAACTGCAGTCCGGCGAGAAGCCGCTCGGCTTCCTGCCCGAGACCCGCCGGATCCGCGACGACGAGTCGTGGCACGTCGCCCCGACCGCGCCCGGCCTGGAGGACCGCCGCGTCGAAATCACCGGCCCGACCGACCGCAAGATGACGGTCAACGCGCTGAACTCCGGCGCCAAGGTGTGGCTGGCGGACTTTGAGGACGCGACGTCCCCGACGTGGCACAACGTCATCGACGGCCAGCTCAACCTCTACGACGCCATCCGCCGCAACGTCGACTTCACCACCGAGGCCGGCAAGCGCTACACGATCGGCGACGACCCGGCGACGATCGTCGCGCGCCCCCGCGGCTGGCACCTGGTGGAGAAGCACATCCGCATCGACGGCCGTCCCGTGTCGGCGAGCCTGGTCGACTTCGGCCTGTACTTCTTCCACAACGCGCGCCAGCTGCTCGCCCGCGGCGTCGGCCCGTACTTTTACCTGCCGAAGCTGGAGAACCACCTCGAAGCGCGCCTGTGGAACGACGTCTTCCTGCTGGCCCAGCGTGAACTCGGCGTCCCGCGCGGCACGATCCGCGCGACCGTGCTGATCGAGACGATCACCGCCGCGTTCGAGATGGACGAAATCCTCTACGAGCTGCGCGAGCACGCGGCAGGCCTGAACGCGGGCCGCTGGGACTACATCTTCAGCATGATCAAGAACTTCGCCGCGCACGGCGCCGACTTCGTGCTGCCGGACCGCGCGCAGGTCACCATGACCGTGCCGTTCATGCGGGCCTACACCGAGCTGCTGGTGAGCACCTGCCACAAGCGCCGCGCGCACGCCATCGGTGGCATGGCCGCGTTCATCCCGAGCAGAGACCCGGAGATCAACGCGACCGCGATCGAGAAGGTCCGTGCGGACAAGGAACGCGAGGCCGGTGACGGCTTCGACGGCTCGTGGGTCGCGCACCCCGGCCTGGTCCCGGTCTGCCGCGAGGTCTTCGACGGCGTCCTTGGCGGCTGGCCCAACCAGCTCGGCAAGCTGCGCGAAGACGTCCACGTCACCGCCGAGGACCTGCTCGACGTGGCCAGCGCCGGCGGCGAGGTCACCGAGGCGGGCGTGCGCGCGAACATCAACGTCGCACTGCGGTACGTCGACGCGTGGCTGCGCGGCACCGGCGCCGCGGCGATCCACAACCTGATGGAGGACGCGGCCACCGCGGAGATCGCGCGCTGCCAGATCTGGCAGTGGATCCGCAACGGCACGAAGCTCGAGGACGGCACGGCGCTGACCCGCGAGCTGGCGGTCGAATTCCTGGACGACGAACTCGCCTCGGTGCGGGCCGACCTCGGCGCGGGCAACCGCCTCGACGACGCCCGCGAGATCTTCACCGAAACCGCGCTGGGGGAGAAGCTGCCGAGCTTCCTCACCACGGGTGCCTACGCGCGGTACCTCACGGACGCCCGGTAGCAGGGCCCCGGTCTCCCCTACCTGACGAGGGGAGGCCGGACTCCACACTGTTGGGATGGTGTGGGTCCGGACCGGTCCGGTGACGGCGGCTCCCCGTCACCGGACCGGTTCATGTCCGTCACAGCAGGAAAACTCGCTGCGACACGGTGTCTGCCGGTGGTTCGCAGCAGGTGAAACCGGTGATGCCCGGCAGCTTGGCGCCTTGCCGGCGTGGCGCGAGCAACCACCTGACCGTCCGGAAGGCGTAGAGCGCGACCAGGGCCGCCATCGTCAGCAGGATGACCATCGCAATCCACCGGATGCCGAGGACGGCACCCTTCGCCCCGAACATCAGCACGAAGATGACCGAGGCGAGTGACGAGAAAACCGACAACAGCGTCAGGCATGCGCCGGCGACGAGACCGCGCGGACTGCCGACGAGATCGTCCATCGGGTCCGTCGGACGTTTGCGTGCCGTCTTCTCCTTCTGACCCACGGTGTAAGCGATCGGCGCACAAGCGGCGACAGCGACGTAGAACGCGGACGCCACAGCGAACGCCGTCGAAGCCCCGGCCGAGATCGCGGCGTCCAGCTTCCCGGAAAACGCGGCCAGCAGCGTGGCGAACGCGGCAGTGAGTGCCGTGAGGTTGCTGGCCCAGCTGTCCGTGAACTTCCACTGGGCGCCGCCAGGGAGCTCGGCATCGCGGGCTCGCTTCGCGAGCATTCCGAGCGCAATGCCCATCACGAGGGTCGCGCCCGCGCCCGCGACCAGGCCCCAGCCGAGTACGCGCCAGTCGGGTACGACCTGCGCGTCGGCCGCCGAGACGAAGATTTCCATGCGCCGACTCCCTTCCCCGGCCGTGTACGGGGTGGCAGGTAGTCGGAGCCGCCTCTCGGCTCGTTACCGGTTGTCACTCACAAGAGTGGCGTTCAGAAGGACCTTCGCGGCTTCGCCCGCCGTGTCCGCTTCGCGCGGGTCCCCGGTGATCGCGGCGAGCACCGTCGCACCCTCCATGAGCGAGAACAGCTGGTCGGCGACGCTCCGGTCGGGCACGAGACCGCGCAGGTAGGCCCGGACTTCGTCCTTGTGCTTGCGAATCGCGGCGGCGATCCCCGGGGCAGGCTCGCCGAACTCGCCGAAGGAGTTGATGAACGCGCAGCCGCGGAAGCCAGGCTCGGCGAACCAGTTCTTCAGCCAGGCGAACACGGCCAGCGGGTCGTCGCCGCGGGCGTGGACGAAATCGCGCAACGAGCCGCGCCAGCGTTCGTCGCGGCGCAGCAGATAGGCCTCGACCAGGTCGTTCTTCGCCGGGAAGCACTGGTAGAGCCGCTTGAGCGAGACGCCGGAGCGTGCGCGGACGGCGTCCATCCCGACCGCCTGCACGCCATGAGCGTAGAAGAGGTCCTCGGCGGCCTCCAGCAGCCGATCGGTCGCCTCCGTGGAATTCATGACACCTGTCCCTGGCGCTGAGAATGATCGTTCTCTAGTCTAGCGGGAACAGTGGAGAACGCACGTTCTCTGCGTCCGGAAGGAGCCCCCATGACCCCGCGCCCGCCGTTCCCGCCGTTCGACGAGGACACCGCCCGCCAGAAGGTCCGGGCCGCCGAAGACGCGTGGAACACCCGCGACCCGGAGCGCGTCTCGCTCGCGTACACCGAGGATTCGGTCTGGCGCAATCGCGACCAGTACGTCGTCGGGCGCGCCCGGATCGTCGAGTTCCTGACCGGAAAATGGGCGCGCGAGCTGGACTACGCCCTGCGCAAGGAGCTGTGGGGTTTTCGCGGCAACCGCATCGCCGTCCGGTTCCAGTACGAGTCCCGGACCGCCGAGGGGCAGTGGTTCCGCAGCTACGGCAACGAGCTCTGGGAGTTCAGTGACGAAGGCCTGATGCGCCGACGCGAAGCGAGCATCAACGACGTCCCGATCGCCGAAGCCGACCGCCGCATCTTCGGCCCGCGACCGGAATCGGAGCACGGCGTCCTGCTGCCGATCTTCTGAGTCTGATCTCCGCGGAAAGACGTCCGGCCGTCGTGGACCGTCGTCCTCGACCTGGGCCGCCGCACTGGCCGGAAGGCGCTCGCGGCCGCCGGATACGCCGTGAGCTCGACGGTCGTCGAGTACTCCGCGCCGCTGATCGTCGAGGAAATCGCCGGTGGCGTTTTTTCGGCCATGAGCCCGGAGCAGCTGCCCAGCCTGGACACGAGGCCGGCATTCACCGAGCGCATCCGAGGGTCGGTCGCTCCGCACGGCCCGCTGTGGGAACGCGTCCGGGTCCGGTTGCCGGCCGGAACCCGGTGATTGCCTATACCTCCGGGATCTCGGCCGGGACCGGCTCGAAGGCGTTGCCGGTGGCGATCTTGGGCCGGGGCAGCTCGACCGGTTCGCCCGGCTTCGCCCGCCGGTAGACGTCGGCGGTCGCCTCGGCGATCCGGCCCCAGTCGAAGTCCGCGGCCAGCCGGGACTGCGCGGCCTGAGCCCGCTCGGCGGCGGCGTCGGCGTCGGAGAGCACCGTCGTCACCGCGTTGGCCAATTCCGCGACATCGCCGGGGCTGAACGCCAGCCCCGTCTCGCCGTGCACGACGACCTCGCCGAGCCCGCCGGCCGTCGACGCCACCAGTGGCGCCTTCGCGGCCGCAGCCTCCAGGGCGACGATGCCGAACGGCTCGTAGCGGCTGGGCAGCACCACGGCGTCGGCGGCGGCCAGCACCGCACGGAGGTCACGGTCGGAGAGGTGCCCGACGAAGTCGACCGCGCGCCGCACCCGCAGCTTCCGCGACTGTTCGACCAGCTCGTCGAAGTGTCGTCCTTTTCCGGCAACGACCACGCGGGTGCCCGGGTGGCGACGCCGGATGCGGGGGAGCGCGGCCAGCAGGTCCTGCACGCCCTTCTCCCACTCGAGTCGTCCGAAAAAGAGCAACAGCGGCGCGCCGGCCGGGCTGTAGATCTCGCGGGCGTGCGCGATCTCGTCCGCGGGCACCTGCCAGCCGCGCTCCTCGATGCCGTTGTGGATCACCGTGACGTCGTCCGCCTCGACCTCGAAGAGGTACGCGACCTCGCGGCGCATCGCCTGGGAGCAAGTGATCAGCGCGTCGGCGCGGTTGGCCAGCCACCACTCGGCCGAGTGAACCTGCTGGTTCAGCGGGTGCGACAGCCAGCCCGAGTGCCGTCCGGCCTCGGTCGCGTGGATCGTGCCGACGAGCGGCACACGCGCGGCCTCGGCGATCGCGATGGCCGGGTGGGCGACCAGCCAGTCGTGCGCGTGGACGACGTCCGGCTGCCAGGTGCGCAGCAGGTCCTGCGCGGCGCGGATCATGGCGTGCCCCATCGCCAGCGTCCAGGCGACGAGGTCCCGTTCGAAGGTCACGTGCATCGGGTCCTCGGCGACCCGGATGATCCGCACGCCTTCGACGACGCGGTCGGTGCGCGGGTGCGTCCCGGCGTCGGTGCCCGCGGCGTGCCGGCAGAGCACCACGACGTCGTGGCCCTGGCGGGCGAGGTGGGTCGCGAGCGCGTGGACGTGCCGGGCCAGGCCCCCGATGGCCACGGGCGGGTACTCCCAGGACAGCATCAGCACTCGCATGGGCAGAGGTTACTCGCGAGTCAGAAGGCCTCGACGCGCCCGTGCTGGCGAAGTGTTCACATGTGATCTCGATCACTGGCCGGTGTGTGGATCTCTGCCACCATCGAGTGGGATGACTCCTCCCGAGGACCCCGGCTGGCACCGGCTCGACCTGCCCCTGCCGACTCCGTGGAGCGGCGACGTCGCTCCGGACGACGCCCTGCCCGAGTACCCGCGGCCCCAGCTGACGCGACCCCGCTGGCTCAACCTCAACGGCGTCTGGGAATACGCAGGCTGGCCGTCGTCGCCGGACGAACCACGGCCGTCCGGTTACGCCGAGCGCATCCTGGTCCCGTTCCCGCCGGAATCGGCGTTGTCCGGAATTCGACGACGCGACGAAGTGCTCTGGTACCGGCGCCTTTTCGAAGTCCCCGCCGACTGGCGCGGCTCGCGCGTCCTCCTGCACTTCGGCGCGGTCGACCAGACGGCGAAGGTCTGGGTCAACAACCAGCTCGTCGCGATCCACGAGGGCGGCTACACGGCGTTCAGCGCGGACGTCACCGACGTCCTGCGTTCTTCGGGACCGCAGGAGCTGACCGTCCGCGCCGAAGACCGCACCGACATCGAACCCTTTCCGGTCGGGAAGCAGCGGAACGCACCCGGCGGGATCTGCTACACGCCGTGGTCCGGAATCTGGCAAACGGTGTGGCTGGAGCCGGTGCCCGAGAGCCGGATCGAGCGGACCTGACTCCGGACCTGACCGGCGTGACGGTGTTCCCGCAGGTTACCGGTGGTGCCGAGGTCGTTGTCGTCATTTCGGCAAACGATGTCGAGCTCGCTCGGGCGTCGGGTGCGGCCGGGACGGGGGTGCGCGTGGACGTTCCTTCGCCACACCTCTGGACCCCCGACGACCCGTACCTCTATTCGCTGCACGTTCAGCTGCTCGACGACCGTGGTTCGATTTCGGACGAGGTCGGCAGTTACGCCGGTCTGCGGACGATCGGACTGGTCCCGGACGCGCGGGGACGCCCGCGGATCGCGCTCAACGGCCGGGTCGTATTCCTGCACGGGCCGCTCGACCAGGGCTACTGGCCCGACGGCATCTCGACCGCGCCCACCGACGCGGCCCTGCGGTTCGACCTCGAGAAGACGAAGGAGCTGGGCTTCAACTTCGTCCGAAAGCACGTCAAGGTCGAGCCGGCCCGCTGGTACTTCTGGGCCGACACGCTGGGCTTGGTCGTCTGGCAGGACATGCCGTCCCTGACCGTCTCGTTCGACGGCCCGCCCGGAGTCGCGCCGGACCCGGTGGCGCGGGCGCGGGAGCGGTTCGAGGCGGAGCTCATCGACATGGTGACTCAGCTGCGCGCGGTCCCGTCGATCGTGGGCTGGGTCCCGTTCAACGAGGGCTGGGGCGAGTTCGACACCGCCCGTGTCGCGGAATTGGTCAAAGCCCTCGACCCGACGCGGCTGGTGATCGCGAACAGCGGCGTCAACTGCTGTTTTTCGCGGCCGGACAGCGGCGCGGGCGACGTCTACGACGACCACACGTACGTGGGCCCGGGTACGCCGTCGGTGCGCGACGGCCGCGCGATCGTCGACGGCGAGTACGGCGGCCTCGGTCTGATTCTGGACGACCACCGCTGGCCCGGCCCGCCGAACGCGTACGAAATGACGCCGACCCGGGAGCGGCTCACCGAGCGCTACGCCGAGGTGAGCGCCGCCCTTGAACGGGTGGTGGCGGAGCGCGGTTTGTCCGGCGCTGTCTACACCCAGACGACGGATGTCGAAAACGAGGTCAACGGGCTGCTCACCTACGACCGCCGCGTGGTCAAGGTCGACCCGGCGGTAGCCGCGAAATGCGTTAGGGCGGTGATCGAGGCGGGTTCGTCCTGAATCCGGCCACGGCGGGGGACCGGCGTCCCCCGCCGCGGGGATCAAGCCGGCAGCGCGGCCTCGATGGCCTTGACGACCGTCTCGTCCTCGGGCTCGGTGCGCGGCCGGAACCGCGCCAGGACCTCGCCGCCGGCGCCGACGAGGAACTTCTCGAAGTTCCACTGGACGTCACCCGCGGTGCCCTCGGCGTCCGCGGTCCCGGTCAGCTCGGCGTAGAGCGGGTGCCGGCCCTCGCCGTTGACGTCGATCTTCTCGAACAGCGGGAACGTGACGCCGTAGGACGTCGAGCAGAACGTCTGGATCTCTTCTGCGCTGCCCGGCTCCTGGCCGGCGAACTGGTTGCAGGGGAACCCGACGACCGAGAAGCCCTGCTCGCCGAAGCGTTCCTGCAGCCGCTCGAGACCGGAGTACTGCGGGGTCAGGCCGCATTTCGACGCGACGTTGACCACGAGCAGCGCCTTGCCGGCGAACTCGCCCAGCGAGCTGTCCCGTCCGTCGAGGGTCTTGAGCGGAATTTCGTGGATCCCCATGGAGGTCCCTTTCAGTCGTGCTTCAGCGCCCGGGCGTCGAGGTGCCCGAACGGTCCGTCGTCGACGCGGTAGGTCGCGGCGAGTTCCCCGGCTCGCACACGATCGCCGCGGCGCAGCAGCCCGGCGAGCGCGTCGAAGCGCTCGGTGTGGACCGCCGCACGACGACGGGCGTAGTCCGCGGCCGAATCCTTGGTGACCATGAACGCCCAGTCGCTTTCCAGCGCCAGCATGGCCTCGGCGACGGCCTGGTCGGCGACGACGTCCCGCGCCGTCCGGTCCAGCCCACGGACCAGATCGAGCAGCCGGTCCTGCAGCGCACTGTTGGCGGCGACCATGTCCTTGACCTGCTCGCCGTCCCAGACTCGCCAGTCTTTGCCCGACCCCCACGACGACGACGGCAGGTCGATCGGCTCGCCGACGTGGCCGGCCTCCATCGCGCCCTTCAGAGTCGTCACCCGCACGCCGGCCTCGGGGAGCGCGCGCAACACGCCCTCCAGCCAGGCTGGTCCTTCGTGCCACCAGTGTCCGAACAACTCCGTGTCGTACGCGGCGACCACGAGCGCCTCACGCCCGTGTTGCTGCCTCAGCGACCGCAGCCTCGCCACGACGGTTTCGACGAAATCCTTGACGTGCGTCCCCAGCACGTCGGCGGCGAGTGCCGGGTCGTACGGCGCCTTGTCCTGCGGCTCGACCGTCTTGCCGGTGACCCGCGCCGCCTTGAGGCCGACCTCGTGCTGCCAGGTGTGGAAGTCGCGGTACGCGGCGTGACCGGGGTAGCCGGCTTTCGGCGACCAGACGCGATAGGTGACCTCGAGGTCCCGGCCGAACGCGAGGACGTCGGTGCCGCCGACCGGCCGCGCGGCCCAGGTCTCGCCGCGCAGCGACGGGCCGTCGACCATGAACCTGCGCACGCCGGCGGCCGCGTAGTCGTTTTCCATACCAGGCGCGTAGCCGCACTCCGGCGCCCAGATTCCCTCGGGCCGCGTGCCCAGCCGCAGGGCCGTGTCGGCGAGTCCGGCGTTCAGCGCGAACTCCCGCACCCGCGGATCCAGCAGCGGCTGGAACGGGTGGGCCAGCGGGCCGCCGAGCAGCTCGATGGTCGCATTGTCGACCAGGGACCGCAGGACCGGGGAGAAGCCGTGCCGCCACCGCGTCCCGAGCTCTTCGGCCGCACGGACGGCGGTCCGGTACTCGGCCGCGGCGAGCTCGCGTAGCAGCGGGTCGCCGCGCCACAGCGTCGCCGCGTGCTGGGCGCGCAGCTGCCAGTGGCCGAGCCAGTCGTGGAACGCGCGGATGCTGTACGGGTCGTCGAGCTGCGCGGCGAGCACCGGCGTCACGCCGAGCGTCAGCACGTCACGGCGGCCCTCGTCGGCGAAGCGCTCCAAAAGTTCGACTATCGGAAAGTAGGAGTGCGCCCACGCCTGGTAGAGCCACTCTTCGCCGACCGGCCAGCTCCCGTGGTGCGGCAACCACGGCAGGTGGCTGTGCAGGACGAGGCAGAAAGTGCCCTCGCTCATCGGCGCACCGCCACGGCGATCAGGTCGAGGCTCGTGTCGAGGTCGTCGCCGTGGATGTCGAACCCGGTGGCCTCGATGGCGGCGACGTCGGCGAGCAGGGCGTCCGGCCACTCGGCCTGCCCCGGCAGCTTGCCCATGACCACGTTGAGCTGGGCGTCGATGATCGAGCCGCCGTACCGCTCGTCGAGCGCGCGCACCGCCTCGCCGTGGTGCAGGCCGTGCAGGGTCTCGACGTCGAAGCCGGCATCCGTGAGTAGCCCGGCCAGCTCGGCCGGCGCCAGTTCGCGGGTGTGGAAGGGGTTCAGCGGCGTGTCGCTGTCCGGGGTGAAGGTCAGCCGGTTCGGCGTCGTGACCAGCAGTTTGCCGTTTTCCGGCAACACCCGGCGGCACTCGGCGAGGAACCCGGCCTGGTCCCACAAGTGCTCGATGACCTGGAAATTGGCCACGACGTCGACCGCGCCGTCCCGGACCGGCAGGAAGGCCAGGTTCGCCCGCGCGACGGCGACCTCGGGGTAGCGCCGGGCGACGTGCTCCGTGGTCGGGACGTCGTAGTCGAGCGCGAGCACCCGGCGGGCCGTGGTCGCGAGGAGGCTCGCGCCGTAGCCCTCACCGCAGCCGGCTTCGAGCACCGTCGCGTCCGCGCAGTGGGGGAGCAGGGCGGCGTACGCGGCTTCGTGGCGCCTGAACCAGTAGTTCTCCTCGGCGATGCCGGGGACGGTCCGCTCGCCGGTCAGGTGCAGCGCCTCGGCCCGGGTGGCTGGGGTGGTCACCTCCGCGACCCTAGCGGGTGTCACATCCGGCGCTGTCGACTCGTTCCGTGGTCATGCAACGGACCATCACCCGCGTACTGCTCGTCTTCTTCGGCCTGGTCGAGGCCGTGGTCGGGATTTGGCCACTGGTCTCGTCCGCGGGCTTCTACCAGGACTTTCCCGGCTTTCGCGTCGGCTGGGTGGCGATGGACGGACCCTTCAACGAGCACCTCATGCGCGACTTCGGCGGCCTCAACCTGACGCTCGCCGCGCTCCTGATCGGCGCCGCCGTGATCGGTACCACAGCGGTCGCGCGGCTCGCCGGCGTGGCGGGGCTGCTGTTCGGCTTGCCGCACTTCCTCTACCACCTCGGCCACGTGTCGCACTTCGACCGGATCGACCAGGTGCTGATCATCGCGACGACCGCGCTGGGCGTCGTGGTCCCGCTGGTGGTGCTCGCGGTGCCGGGACGCCGGGTCAGCCCACCGGCGACACCGTGATGCCGAGGGCACCGGGGCCGAGGTGCGCGCCGATGACCGTGCTCGCTTCGACGACCATGCTCTCGGCCATGGCGGGCACCCGGCGTTCGATCTGCCTGCCGATCTCCAGTTCGTGGTCGCTGGCCCCGAACCGGGTCACGGCGATGTCGGCGCGGAACCCACCGGACTTCTTCACGGCGAGATCGACCATCTTGGCCAGGGCGCGCCGCGTGCCGGGGACGCGGGCGAGCGGCGCGACCTCGCCGTCCTTCACCGTGAGCAGCGGTTTGATCGAAAACGCACTACCGAGCATGGCCTGCGCGGCGCCGATCCGGCCGCCGCGGCGGAGGTACTCGAGGGTGTCGACGTAGATGAACTCGGTGCTCGTCGTGCACCGGCGTTCGGCGGCTTCGATGACCCGGTCGGCGTCCGCACCGGCCGCGGCCGCCCGCGCGGCGGCCACGGCGGCGAAGCCGAGGCTCATGCCGGTGGTGCGGCTGTCCAGGACGTGCACCGGGATGCGGACCTGCTGGGCGGCCTCCCGGGCCGCGCGGACGGTGTCGGACATGCTGCCGGAGATGTGGATGCTGACGATGGCGGTCGCGCCGGCGGCGGCCGCCTCCTGGTAGGTCCAGAAGAACGCCCCCGGGTCCGGGGGCGCGGTGGTGATGACCTGCCCGGCTCTCATGGCGTCGATCACTTCGCCGCGGTCGAAGCGGTTTTCGTCGTCGTAGTGGCTGCCCAGGCTCAGCTGGATCTGGACCACGCCGATGGCCCAGCGAGAAGCGACGAGGTCGGGCAGGCAGGAACTCGAGTCGGTGATGACGGCGATGCGCGCGGGCATGGTGGGGGAGGTTAATGCCTGACACCCACCGCGAGTAGGCCGTGGTTGGTCCGATCGGACGAACGGCAGTTCGGGTGGGGTAACCGGTCGACTACTGGGACGATAGTCCCATTAGATTGCGCATCCAGGTGAATGGCGTCACCTCGACGGGTCCTGCGCGCCGATTGGCCCTAATCTACCGGCCAGTAGAGCACTGTCCCGTGGTCGACCGCGGGCCACGAACCGGGAGGTCGAAGCAGACCCATGACCAACATCGTCGTCCTGGTCAAGCAGGTACCGGACACCTACTCGGAGCGGAAGCTCAACGGGTCCGACCACACCCTTGACCGCGAATCCGCCGACGCCGTGCTCGACGAGATCAACGAGAAGGCCGTCGAAGAGGCGCTGAAGATCAAGGAAGCCGGCGAGGGCGAGGTCACCGTGATCTCGGTGGGACCCGACCGCGCGACCGACGCCATCCGCAAGGCGCTGTCCATGGGCGCCGACAAGGCCATCCACGTCTCCGACGCGGCGCTGCACGGCTCCGACGCGATCGCCACCGCCAAGGTGCTCGCAGCCGCGATCGGCAAGGTCGAGGGCTTCGACCTGGTCATCGCCGGCAACGAGTCGTCCGACGGCCGCGGTGGCGCCATCCCGGCGATCCTCGCCGAGCTGCTGGGCCTGCCGCAGGTCACCTACGTGCGTGAGCTGACCGTCGACGGCTCGACGATCAAGGCCACCCGCGAGACCGAGGACGGCCTGACCCACCTCGAGGCGAGCCTGCCCGCGATCGTGAGCGTCGGCGAGAAGATCAACGAGCCGCGCTACCCCTCCTTCAAGGGCATCATGGCCGCGAAGAAGAAGCCGGTCGAGACGTTCACCATCGCCGACCTGGGCGTCGACGCGGGCGAGGTCGGCCTGGCCAACGCCTGGTCCGCGGTGACCGAGTCCTCGCCGAAGCCGCCGCGCACCGCCGGCGAGAAGGTCGAGGACGAAGGTGACGGCGGCACCAAGGTCGCCGAGTACCTGGTCGGCCAGAAGCTCATCTGACAACGGCTCTTCGAGGAGGAACAAGAACATGGCTGAAGTACTCGTCCTCGTCGACCACGTCGACGGTGAGGTCAAGAAGGTCACGCTCGAGCTGCTGACCGCCGCCCGCGCGCTCGGTGAGCCGTCGGCCGTCGTCGTCGGCCCCACCGGGACCGCCGCCAAGGCGAAGCAGACGCTGGCGTCGCACGGCGCCGCCAAGGTGTATGTCGCGGAAGGCGACGACGCCGCGAACTACCTGGTCACGCCCAAGGTGGACGTGCTCGCCGCGCTCGCGCAGCAGGCGTCCCCGGCCGCCGTGCTCGTCACCGCCAGCGGTGAGGGCAAGGAGGTCGCCGCCCGCCTGGCCGTGCGTCTGGGCTCCGGCCTGATCTACGACGCCGTGGGCGTCAACGGCGACGGCGTCATCGACCAGTCCATCTTCGGTGGCGCGTTCTCGGTGAAGTCCAAGTCCGCCAAGGGCGCGCCGGTCGTCTCGATCCGCCCGGGTGCGGTCGAGGCCGAGCCCGCCGAGGGTGCGGCGGCCGAGGAGACCGTCGAGCTCCCCGCGGTCGACGCGGCGAAGGCCACCAAGATCACCGGCGTCGAGCCGGTGACCGGCGGCGACCGGCCGGAGCTGACCGAGGCCTCGATCGTGGTCTCCGGTGGCCGCGGCGTCGGCTCGGCGGAGAAGTTCGACGTCGTCGAGAAGCTGGCCGACTCGCTCGGCGCGGCTGTCGGCGCCTCGCGTGCCGCTGTCGACTCGGGCTACTACCCGGCGCAGTTCCAGGTGGGCCAGACCGGCAAGACGGTCTCGCCGCAGCTGTACATCGCGCTCGGCATCTCCGGCGCGATCCAGCACCGCGCGGGCATGCAGACGTCGAAGACGATCATCGCCGTCAACAAGGACCCGGAGGCGCCGATCTTCGAGATCGCCGACTTCGGCATCGTCGGCGACCTGTTCAACGTCGCGCCGCAGCTGACCGAGGCTGTCGAGAAGCGCAAGGGTTGATTCCGCAGCTCGCAGGGGCCTTCCGGGACTTCCCGGGAGGCCCCTCGCGCGTTTTCGAGACCTTAGAGAAGCCTGAGAACCCGCAATTAACTGAACGTGCACTAATCGGTCATCGGATGGCACTCTCCGCGGCTTCCAACGCGCAGGTACACCTTGACCATGACGACGTCACAGCTCCTCGTCAGCACTGATCAGGCGGGTGCCGAGGCCCCCGCCGACGCCCCCCGGTACTCGCTTCTCGTCGCGCACGCGAACGACGAAGTGGTCGCGGCGCAGAAACTGCGGCACCGGGTTTTCGCCGAGGAAATGGGTGCGCGCCTCCACTCCCCGCGGCCCGGTCTCGACGTCGACGAGTTCGACGAGTTCTGTGACCACCTCGTGGTCCGCGACGACAACACGGGCGACATCGTCGGCTGCTACCGCATGCTGCCGCCGGAACGCGCCGCCCAGGCCGGAAAGCTCTACGCCGACAGCGAATTCGACCTGACGGCGATCGACGGCCTGCGCCCGTCACTGGTCGAAACCGGCCGGTCGTGCGTGCACCCGGACCACCGCAGCGGCGCCGTCGTCAGCCTGGTCTGGGCCGGGATCGCCCGCTACATGCTCCTTTCCGGCCACCGCTACCTCGCAGGCTGCGCGTCCGTCCCGCTAGCGGATGACGGCTCCTTCGCCGCCGGTGTGTGGGACGTCCTGCGCGCCAAGCACTACTCCGACGAGGCCACGCGCGTCACGCCGCTGATCCCGTTCGACGCCTCGGGCATCGAGCGTCCGGCGCGGCCCACGCTGCCGCCACTGATCAAGGGCTACGTCCGCCTCGGTGCCAAGGTCTGCGGGCCGCCCGCGCTCGACGCCGACTTCGGCGTCGCCGACTTCTTCGTGCTCCTCGACCTGCACAACGTCGACGAGCGGTACCTCAAGTTCTTTCTCGGGGCCCAGGGATGAGCCACGCCTGGATGCCGGCCTCGCCGTGCGGCGACGGCTGCCTGACCTCCGACGACCCGGTGGTCGGCCTCCCGCGACGGGTCCTGCGTTTCGCGGCGGCGATCTCGGTCGTCCTCGCGGCGCTGGTGGCCGCGCCCCTGCTGCTGGTCGCCCCGGGCCGCGAGCGCCTGCTCCAGTTGATCTTCCGCAGCATGCTGCGGGCGTTCGGCGTCCGGCTGGACATCCGGGGCGGCGCCGACTTCCTGACCGCGCCCGCCGGCCGTGGCGCATTGGTGGTCAACAACCACATCTCGTGGCTGGACATCGTCGCGATCAACGCCCTGCGGCCGATGCGCGCGCTGGCCAAGAAGGAAATCGCGGGCTGGCCGGTGCTCGGCGGCCTGGTCCGTCGCGGCGGCAGCATCTTCCTCGACCGCGAGCGGCTGACGACGCTGCCCGCCACGATGGCAGCGCTGGCCGACGCGCTCCGGTCGGGGTCCCTGGTCAGCGTCACCCCGGAGGGCACGACGTGGTGCGGCCTGGCCTCGGGCCGCTTCACGACGGCCACGTTCCAGGCCGCCATCGACGGCGGTGTCCCGGTGCGCCCGATCGCGCTGCGGTACCGCCTCGCCGACGGCCGCGAGACCAGCCGTCCGGCGTTCATCGGGCCGGAGTCGCTGATCGCGTCCCTGCGCCGGGTCGCGGCCCTGCGCGGTCTGGTCCTCGAGATCCACGTCTGCCCGGAGATCGCCCCGGGCCGCGCGGAAAACCGCCGCGAACTGGCCGCCCTCGCCGAGTCGGCGGTCCATTCCGCGCTGGGCACGGTGCAGATCCCGGCCCAGCGGCGCCGCCGGACCCCGCGCCGCCAGGCGGCCCCACTGGCTTCGCCTCCGGCGAAGTGATCCGGGCCCTGTCGCCGCGATCCGGCGACAGGCCCGGATTGGTCCCTGTCGTTCAGCCGACGGCGATGGTCAATTTTCCGCCAGGGTGCCCACCCTCGCTTTCGACCTGCGCCGCGGCCGCCTCAGCCAGCGGATAGCTCCTGCCCTGCGCGATGTCGATCCCGCGATCGGTCACCCAGCCGGCGATCCCGGTGAGGACCTCGCGGGTCTGCTCGCCCCCGCTGGAGAACGGGATCCCCAGCTCGAACGCGGCCGCGTCGGCGATGGTGACGACCCGGTCCTGGCCGCCCCGCAGCTCGACGGACCCGGGCAGCACGCCATGCCCAGCGGCGTCGAATACGGCATCCACCGGCCCGGACGTCGCTTCGCGGACTCGCTCCACCCAGCCGTCGCCGTAGAGGACGGGCACGACGCCCAGCGACTTGAGGTCGTCGAGGCTCCGGCTTCCCCCGGTCCCGATGACAGTCACCCCCTGCGCGATGGCGACCTGGGCGGCGAACCGCCCGACCGTGCCGCTGGCGCCGTGGAGCAGCAGCGTCTCGCCCTCGCGGACGCCGAGCAACCCGAGGACGCGAAGCGCGGTCTCGCCGGCGACCGGCAACGCGGCGGCGTCCGCCCACGAAAGGCTCGCAGGCTTCGGCGCGACCGTCTTCGCGAGCGCGTACTCGGCGTAGGCACCGGTCTCCGACCAGCCGAACACTTCGTCGCCCACGGCGAAGTCCGCGCCCTCCCCGATGGCGTCGACCACTCCGGCGACCTCGAGGCCGGGGATGTGCGGGAATGTGACCTGGAAGTTCTGCTGCATGGCGCCGCTGCGGATCTTCCAGTCGATCGGGTTGACCCCTGCGGTCCGCACGGCCAGCCGAACCTGCCCCGGGCCCGGCTCCGGCGTCGGGAGGTCGGAGAGCTGCAGGACTTCCGGTCCGCCGTATGCGGAGAAGGTGATCGCTCGCATGGTGTTGTCTCGCTCCTTGGTTCGTGACCTTCGGTTCGAATGTCCTCCCTCGAAGTCAACTCGCCCGCCGGAGCCGCCGAACCGTCCGGACGAGCAGTGTTCACTAGCCGGACGAGCAGGTCGCCGGATCCCGGACGCGCCTAACGTGGAGGCCATGGACGCTTCCTGGTCGGATCCGCGGCACGTGCTGGACGTCGTCGAGCACCTCCTGTCGGCACCGCGGCCCCAGTTCCTCAGCCGGTTCACCGCCGAGCTGGGCAAGCTGATCCCGCACCGCGCGGCGGCCATGCAGACGGGCGACTGTCCCCGCAGCCCGCTCAAGACCATCGGCGACGAGGCGATCACGCAGGCCGTGACGAGCGTCGAGCTGCAACGGCTGGCCGACCGCAGCGACCCCGGCAAAGCGCTACTGATCGACGGCGTGCTCGGTGGCGTCGAGCGCCGTCTGGTCCTGCTCGCATCGACACCGGCGGTCGGCCAGGGCGCGGTGATCGCCGTGGTCCCGGAGGCCGCGGAGCCGCCGTCCGCGGAGCTGGAGCTGGCTGCCCAGCTGTGGCACATCGTCAGCACCGACGCGGGCCAGCGGGCGACGGATCCGGGGCCGGACGTCCTGGCCAGCAGCCTCGCTGCGGCCTCCGCACGCGCCCAGGTGCTCGCCGACCTCGGCCAGACGCACGCGGCGACCTTGGTGACGCTCCTGTCGGTCCTCCGATCCGGCCGGCTCTCCGACGCCGTCGCCCGCCGCACCGCGGTCGACCTCGCGGCCGACGCGCTGCTCGAGCTCAAGGGCGTCGTCGACCGCGACCAGGTCCTGTCCGCGGAGCAGGCGAACACGGCGTTCGCCGTCCTCAAGACCCAGCTGGCCGACCTGATCCGGCACACCGAGGCCGACGTCGACCTCGTCGACCCGATCGGCGACGCATCCCTCCCGCAGGACATCGCCCACACGGCACGCACCCTGACCCGCGGCTTGGTGCTAGCAGCGCTGGAGCGTCCCGCAACGACGCGCTTGAGGGCGTCCTGGCGTGTGGTCGGCTCGGTGCTGCGAATCACCGTCCGCGACGACTGCCCCGACGTCGCCGACGCAGTGCCGCCCCGAGGCCTGACCGAGCGGCTCACGGCCCTGGGCGGCCACTGGGAGGTGGACGCCGTGCCGGCCTGGGGCACCACGGTCACCGCGGTCCTCCCGCTCGGCGTCGCCGAACCGCCGGAGCTGCGTCCGCTCGACCGGCTCAACCCGCGTGAACTGGAGGTCCTGTCAGGCATCTCCCAGGGCCTGCGCAACCGGCAGATCGCCGAACAACTGCAGCTCAGCGAGCACACGGTGAAATTCCACGTCCGAAACATCCTGGACAAGCTGAACGTCACCTCCCGCGGCGAAGCAGCCGCGCTGGCCCGGGACCTGCCGCTGGAGCCGGTGGCGCACCGCTCCGCCTGAGCCACCTTGACCTCCAGCGGACTGGAGGTTGCACGCTGCTGATCATGGCCTCGACGATCGATTCCGCACCCCGCCGGCGCAGTGTGCTCTGGAGCGCGGAACACCGGCTGACCACGATCGCGCTGCTGCTGGTGGTCACTTTGGTCGCGTTCGAGAACATGGGCGTGGCGACGGCGATGCCCACCCTGGTCGCCGACCTCCATGGATTGTCGCTCTATTCCTGGCCTTTCACCATCTTCCTGATCTCCAGCGTGGTCGCGACGGTGCTTTCCGGCCGGATCGGCGACCGCCGCGGCCCGGCGCCCGCGCTGCTCGTCGGACCGTTGCTGTTCGCGGCCGGACTCGTGGTCGCGGGGACGGCGAGCGGAATGCCGATGTTCCTGCTCGGTCGCGCGTTGCAGGGCTTCGGCTCGGGTCTGCTCCTCGTCTCGGTCTCGCTGCTGATCGCGCTGACGTTCACCGACCACGAACGCCCGGTCATCTACGCCGCGAACGCTGCCGCCTGGGTCCTCCCTGCGGTCATCGGGCCTTCGGTGGCCGGGGTCGTGACGGTGAGCGTCGGCTGGCGCTGGGTCTTCCTCGGCTTGGTTCCGCTCGTGGCCGTCGGCGTGTTCATGCTGGTCGTGGTCGTCCGGCGGTTACCCGCGCACGAACCTGCCACGGGCGGTCGGCGGGCGAGCGTGCCCCAAGCGATCATCGCCGCTTTCGGCGTCGCGGCGTTGACCTGGGCGGCTCAGCACCAGTCGCTCGTCGCGCTCGGCTATGGCACGGTCGGGCTGATCGCACTGGGCTACGCGCTCTGGACCCTGTTGCCGTCCGGGACGTTGACTTCGCGCCCCGGCCTGCCGACGGTCATCGCCTCTCGAGCCCTGATCGCCGGGGCTTACGCCGGGATGGAGGCGTACCTCCCGTTGACGATGAGCGCGGTTCACGGTTACAGCCCCGCCCTCGCCGGCCTGCCGCTGACGATCACGGCTTTGGGCTGGTCCGCTGCGTCGGCGGCCCAAGGCCGCTACCTCGGCTGGTCGAGGGAGGCATCGCTGCGTACCGGGTTCTGGCTGGTCGCGGTGGGCCTGGTCTGCTTCGGCCTGGTCTCGCAGCCGTGGTTCCCCGGCTGGGTCGCGTTCGTGGCCTGCGCGGTGGGCGGCGCAGGCATGGGAATCGCGATGCCCGCGATCTCCGTCCTTCTGCTCCGCTACTCGCCCGAAGGCGAGCGAGGATTCAACACGTCAGCGATGCAGCTCGCGGACTGGGTCGGCTCTGCGCTGCTCATTGGCCTGGGCGGTGTCCTGCTCGGCGTGGTCGGCTCGGTTCTCGACCCGTCGCCGGCGATGGCCCTGCTCACGGTGGCCTTGGTGGTACTCGCGATGGTGGGTGTCCGGCTGACCGGGCGATGGCCGTCAAAGGTGTGACAGCCCACTTCGAGAGCCAGGGTGGGCTTCGTCACGCGCTGGAGCGGACTACCCTGAAGCAGCGATGACCTATCTCGACCATGCGGCAACCACTCCGATGTTGCCGGAAGCCATAGCGGCGATGACCGAGGCGCTGTCCACCGTGGGCAACGCCTCGGCGCTGCACTCTTCGGGCCGGCGGGCCCGCCGGATGGTCGAAGAAGCCCGCGAAACCATCGCCGAGGCGCTGGGCGCTCGTCCCTCCGAGGTGATCTTCACCGGCGGGGGCACTGAGAGCGACAACCTCGCGATCAAGGGCATCTACTGGGCCCGCCGCGGCGAGCAGGAGCAGCGTCGCCGCATTCTGTGCGGCGCCGCGGAGCACCACGCCGTGCTCGACACCGTTGAATGGCTCGAGGCCCACAGCGGCGCCGAAGTCACCCTGCTGGACGTGGACAGCCAGGGGCGGGTGTCCCCCGACGTCCTCCGGGCAGCTGTCGCCGCGGATCCCAAGTCGGTGGCGTTGGCCACTGTGATGTGGGCGAACAACGAGGTCGGCACGATCAACCCGATCGCCGAGCTGGCGGCAGTGTGTGCCGAGTTCGACATCCCGTTCCATACCGACGCGGTCCAAGCCGTCGGGGCCGCTCCGGTGGATTTCGGCGCCAGTGGCGCCGCCGCGCTCACTCTGACCGGGCACAAGCTCGGTGGCCCATGCGGAGTGGGAGCGCTTCTGCTCGGACGTGACGTACCTTGTGCCCCCCTTCTGCACGGCGGAGGCCAGGAGCGCAATGTTCGCTCAGGCACTCTGGACGTCCCGGCGATCGTCGGATTCGCCGCTGCGGTCCGAATCAGCGTCGCGACTCGAACTGAGTACGTAAAGCGCGTCGAGGAACTCCGAGACGAGCTCGTCGAGACTGTTCAACGCCAAGTCCCCGACGCCGTACTCAACGGTGGAGAGGGCGAGAGGCTGCCCAGCCATGCCCACTTCACCTTCCCCGGGTGCGCCGGTGACAGCCTGTTGATGCTGCTCGACGCCAAGGGCATCGAATGCTCGACAGGGTCGGCGTGTACAGCAGGCGTCGCCCAGCCGAGCCACGTTCTACTTGCCATGGGTGCCGACCCGGCGGCAGCTCGTGGTTCCCTCCGTTTCTCTCTCGGCCACACTTCCACCGCTGCGGACGTAGAGGCCGTGGCTGCGGAGATCGGGGGCGTCGTTATGCGCGCCCGGCAGGCCGGCCTGGCCGGAATGCGCAAGCAGACCCAGAAGCAAGAGGTGTAAGGCAATGCGGGTTTTGGCCGCGATGAGCGGAGGAGTGGACTCGGCGGTCGCCGCGGCGCGCGCGGTCGACGCCGGGCACGACGTCGTCGGCGTGCACCTGGCTCTGTCAGCCAAGCCGGGAACTCTGCGAACTGGCTCACGCGGATGCTGCACGATCGAGGATTCGCACGACGCCCGGCGGGCTGCCGACATCCTCGGAATCCCGTTCTACATCTGGGATTTCGCCGAGCGCTTCACCGAAGAAGTCGTTGAAACCTTCGTCGGCGAATATGCCGCCGGACGCACCCCGAACCCCTGTGTCACCTGCAACGAGAAGATCAAGTTCGAAGCACTCCTCGAAAAGGCGATGGCGCTCGGATTCGACGCGGTCGCGACAGGCCATTACGCGCGTCTCTCCGTGGTCGACGGTGTGCCTGAGTTGCGTCGTAGCGCGGACAGCGGCAAGGACCAGTCGTACGTGCTCGCCTCGCTGACACCCGAACAGCTCAGCCACGCCATGTTCCCCTTGGGCGGATCCTGGAAGACCGACGTACGGGCCGAGGCCGAGCGGCGAGGCTTGTCCGTCGCCAATAAGCCGGACAGCCACGACATCTGCTTCATCCCGGACGGCGACACCAAGAAGTTCCTGGAGAACCGCCTGGGGCAGCGTCCCGGCGAGCTTGTTGACGCGGAAACAGGTGCGGTGCTCGGTCGGCACACCGGGGTGCACGGTTTCACCGTCGGTCAGCGCAAGGGCTTGGGAATCGACGCTCCGGCGCCGGACGGCCGTCCTCGATATGTCTTGTCGCTCGAGCCGGTGTCGGGTTCCGTCAAGGTCGGTTCCGCGGCCGGGCTCGGCGTCAAGGTGATCGAGGCTGATCGCGCGATCTGGCCCAGCGGCCGGCCGCTGACCGAACCCACCGAATGCGTGGTACAGGTCAGAGCCCACGGCGGCATCGCCGATGCGGTCGCCGATGTGGACAACGACACCATGACTGTGCACTTGCGCGAGCCGCTGCGCGGAGTTGCTCCGGGGCAGGTTGTCGTTCTCTATCGCCCCGATCCCGAGAGTGGGGACGTCGTCCTCGGCAGCGCGAAGATCTCCGGCACCCGCTGATCCTCGGTCACTTCCGCCGCTTCTTCTTTGGCCCGTTCGACCGTCGGCCGGGATGCATCGACGGCGGCGTCGTCGATTGGGCTTGTCCTGTCGGGGTAGTGACGTTGACGGTGCCGTCCGGTGTGACTTCGTATTCCCAGCCAGGCAGTCCCGTCAGCTTGCTGTGCCGTGAGCAGAAGGTGACTGCCTGATTCGCAACGCCTGCGGGTCCGCCCTTCATACGAGTCGCTTTGACCCCGCAGCTCTGTGCGGGGCGAGTGCATCCGGGGTGCCGGCACTCTTGGTCGCGAACCCGGATGAACTCGTTCCGATCCAGCGAGTAGCGCGTTGGCGAGAGTTCGGCCGCGTGACCGGTTCGCGGGTCAGTGAGGACCCGGCGCAGCGTCGTGCCAGGGCCGCCGATGATCTGCCGCGCCAGCGCAGCCGCGATGGGCCCCCGACCGGACAACGCTGCCGGGGTCTGGTTGAGGCCGAGGTAGGTGGCCAGGTCGATGTGCAGGAAGACCTCGGTGCGTTCGCTCGGGCCTCCGGTAGCGCTGAGCAGCAGATCGATGGCCACGTCTGCTCGGAGCTGGTCCAGCGTTCGCGGTTCATCCGGCGTCTTCAACGCCCGGGCGGCTTGGTCGACGCGGGCATAGGCGGCGGTTGCCTTCTCGGTCGGGGCGTTGTTGACCGACAGATGAGTCACGCCGGTGTCCTGATGGTGCAGGGTAAGTCGCCGTTCGACGAGCTTTCGCTCGTTGCGGAGCGCCGCGCCCTCGGGGTCGGCCTGCGCAGCAGCGTAGGCCGCGGCTCGGCGGACCTGGGTGGCGTTCCGTCCCGGGACGCGGGCCTCGAGCGTCTCGTCGACGACGCGCACGTGATCTCCCGACAGCCATGCCGTCGCATCGGTGACCTTCATGGCACGATAGAGGTCGAGCCGACCGTCGTCCATCAGGTTCAGCATGCGAGGAAGACGGGCGATCAACGCGTTCGCCGCAGAAACAATGCCGCTGGCCCGGTGTTCCGTTATGGACAAGGCCAACGCGACTTCGGATGACGCGCTGGGCTCCCGTCTCCGGCGCACGCTCAGGTCGGCGATCGCTCTCAGCTGAAGGGCTTGCAGCTTCGAGATTTCCGCGTCGGTATCACGGATAAGATCGACGACCTGCTCATCTTTCATGCGTTGCAACGTGTTCGGGTCAGCGCGAATCGATCGCAGCACAAAGGGAAGTTCGCCGTCGACGCGGTGGGTGGCAGGGACGAGGTTGCTGATCGGTTGTGAAGATGTCATGAGCACGACGGTACGGCGGCTCGCGAGGAAAGTCATCGGAAGGGAGCGAACGGTCCATTCGTGCCATTCGCTTGACGGATCGCCATTGGGTCAGGATCGTACGCAGGCATGGAGATCAGCGTTGCAATTATCAGACTGCCAATGTCCAAAGTGGATAATTGCAGCCGTGGTGCGTCTTGCAGTCGTTGCTGCCTAGAGCCTGAGCTTGAATCCTGTGTGACTAGGCGCGAATCCGAGGCGCTCGTAGAACCGGTGCGCTTCCGTCCTGGTCGTGTCCGACGTGAGTTGCACGAGGGCGCACCCGCGCCGCCGCGACTCGTCGATCGCCCACCGGACGAGGTAGGCACCCAGTCCCGCGCCCCGGTGGTCGGCGTGGATCCGCACGGCCTCGATCTGGCCACGGAGCGCGCCACGTCTGGCGAGACCTGGGATGACCGTCAGCTGCAAGGTGCCGACCGGCTTGTCACCGAACGCGACGACCACCAAGAGCTGATTCGGGTCCCTGTCGATCTCGTCGAAGGCGTGAAGGTAGGGCTCGAGGTCGCCGGGGTCGTCCCTCGCGGCGCCGAGCTGGTCGTCCGCCAGCATGTGCACGATGGCGTCGATGTCGCCACGCTGTGCCCGGCGGATGGTGTAGTCGGCCACGACGCCAGTATCACAGGACGCGGGTGAATCCTTGGTAGCTGTACTCGAAACCGAAGCGTGCGTAGAAATCTCGCAGGTCGCCGCGGTTCAGTCCCGAGTCGAGGTGGATGCGCGTGCAGCCGCGCCGACGGGCTTCGTCGATGCCCCAGGTCAGGAGTGCGCTGGTCACGCCACGCCGGGCGGCGCGGATGCCTTCGAGCAGGCCGCGGGGCGCGCCGTCCCAGGCGAGTCCCCGCAGCAGCGTCAGCTGTGCGGTGCCGGCGACGCCATTGTCATCCTCGGCCACGACCAGCGTGACGTGCGGAGTGTTCACGAGTTCCCGGAGCGCGGCCGCCAACGGCTCGCCCGGGGCGCCGAACAGGCGCACGAGCGCCTCGATGTCCGTTGCCCGAGCCCGTCTGATGACTTCCATTTCACCCAGTATGCAGGAGGCCGGAGAGACGAGCCCGACTGCAACGGCACGGCTACCCGCAGTGCTGGTCTCGCGTGCCTCAGGTCAGCGCGTAACGGCGGACGCCGTCGACGACCTGGGCGCGCAGTTTTCCTTGCGACACCAGCAGGTCGAGGTGCGCTGCGGTTTCGAGGACCGCGAGCATCTGATTGAAAGAGTCCATTTCGGATAGTTTGCGATTGCGGCGAGTCCAGCCGATCCGATGTGCGGCCTCGTATGCGCAGGTCGCGCCGGCCACGATTTGCGAGGCGATCGTTTCGAGTCGCTGCCGGTGGTGTTCCAGCAGTTCATCGACCCGAGTGTGCACGCTTTCGGACACCGGGCCGTGCGCGGGAAGCATGCGGCGGTCCGGCATGGCCCGCACCAGGCGAAGAGAGTCGATGAAGTCGTTCAGCGGAAGCTCGGCCGGTACCGGCTGGAACCCGATCGAGGGCGTGATGTGCGGCAGTACGTGGTCGCCGGAGAACAGCAGGTCGGCGGTGTCGTCGACGAAGACGACATGTCCGGACGTGTGTCCTGGAGTGGCGACGACCTCGAACTCGCGCCCGGGCAGGATCGGCCGCGGCCCCGGAGCCAGCCATTCGTCGGGCGCCTCCCAGAGATCGGCTTCCGTGTGTCGGCGGTTCGTGCCGAACTGTCGGGCCAGCGCTTCCACGACTTCGCCGGCCCCGGCCTGGAACAACAGGTCGACCTGGGCTTCCATCGGCAGGCGGTCGGGATTGCCGGATGCCTTGAGTGATGGCTCTTCGTCCTGGCCGAGGGCGATCTTCGAACCGAAGTCGCGACGGAGAACCACTGCCTGCGAATAGTGATCCCGGTGCACGTGGGTGACGAGGAACTCGCTGACGTCGGCGAGCTCGGCGCCGATCCCGCTCAGCGCGTCAGCGAGCTGTTGTCGGGCCACGGTCAAGGCCCAGCCCGAGTCGACGAGGACCAGCTTCTCGCCGTCGGTGACCGCGTAGACGTTGACCGCGCGCAGAGCGTCGTTGGGTAGCGGCAGCGGGATCCGGTAGACGCCGGACGAGACCTCGTAGATCCCGGGCTCGGTCCAGTTCCTGTCGCTGCTTTCCGGCAACGGTTCCACGGTGACCTCCGTCCCGGCGAGACTGCGGCGTCCCGGCCTTTCTTCACCCTGAGCCGTGCCGGGCCCGCTGTCCACCGAGAGGAGATGAGACGCCGGTCACTCGTTCAGTCGGTGTCCTGCTTCAGGGCTGTGTCGATCGTCAAGGCCGCGGCGACCACCATGCTGGCGAGGGGATCAGTCAGCGGATGGGGGATCTCCACGACGTAGTTGTCTGCCGTGGTGAAGGCGGCTTTGAGGAACCCACCCCAGGTCTTGGTCACCCGGGCGACCTCGGTGTCGGCGTGGTCGCGAATCGAGAAGTTCCACGCGCGCCAGTTTTCGGCGAAGATTCCGCCGACCGACCGGCCGTCGACGATGAAGCCGAACCGGATCTTGCCGAAAACGTTCTCCTGGACGATCTCGCCGATCGGCGTCTCGTCGGCCCTGGTGACGAGGAAGCGGGACTTGAACACCTTCGCCGGCCGCGTCACCTTGAGGACGGTGCTGTGGTTCGCGTCGCGGACCTCGAACTTGTGGGTGAGGAACTGGTCGTAGTTGGTCAGCAGCCGAATCGCCTTCTTCAGCGTGCTCTGGCCCACCTCGACGACCCCGCCGAGCTGATTGCCGTGCTGGTCGAAGACGCCGAACTCGTTCGCCATCTCGATCAGCTTGGCGCGTTGGTTGACCACGAGCACCGGCTCGGTGAACAGGGTCCCGCCCCCGGCGCGGGTGCCGCCTCGGCCGCGTGTCGCGCGATTGACCTGATTTTGGATCCGGGACGGGTCGTGCGCGCGCTCGATGTCCAGCTCGATCGGCGCGGAATCGCTCGGCGGCGGAGAGGGATGGGCCGGCCGAGTGTCGGCGGTCCAGGCCCGGCCGTCCCACCATCGGTGCAGACGGGGGTCCCGCGCGTCCGGGTACCAGCCCGGCTGCGGTGGCGAACTCGTCATGGCCGGTCAGCCTATCGTTGCGGACGCGCTCATGGCGCCAGTCAAGGGAAATGCGGTGAATGTCCGCATCATGGTGCCCCGGCCGATGTTCGCCCTCGGAGATCGACCAGAATCGGTGGTCGTGAGTGAACGAATCTGGCCCAGCGGAGCCGCGACGGCGATCGGTTCGATGCCGGGCAATGATCCCGTCGAAGCGGCCGCGGTCGTGTTCGGGGAACTGCCCGACTTCCCGCACCTGCCCGAGCTGCCGGCTCGCGGCGTCGGCGCGGACATGCTCGGCCGGACCGCCGCGCTGCTCGTCGACCTGGCCGTCGACGTGGTGCCGAGTGGCTACCGCGTCGCGTCACGGCCAGGGCATGACTATCGCCGGGCCGTCGATCTGCTTCGCTGGGATCTCGACGCTGTGCAGGAGGCGCGCGAAAAGGCCGGGGTCACCCCTCCGGTCTTCAAGATCCAGCTGGCCGGGCCGTGGACGCTTGGCGCGGGAATCGAACTGCCCCGGGGACATCGGGTGCTCACCGATCGCGGGGCCTTGCGGGATTTCACGTCGTCCCTGCTGGACGGCCTCGCCGAGCATGTCGCGGAGGTGCAGGCCAGGACCGGTGCGCCGGTGGTGGTCCAGTTCGATGAGCCGTCGTTGCCCGCGGTGCTGGCCGGCGGCCTGTCGACGCCGTCCGGGTACGGCAACGTCGCCGCGGTGCCGGCGCCCGAGGCTCGTCAGCTGCTCACCACGGTCATCGACGGCGCCCGGCGGATCACCGATCGGCCGGTGATCCTGCACTGCTGCGCCGCGAAACCGCCCCTCGGTCTGCTGCGCGAGGCCGGAGCGGACGCTTTGGCCTTCGACCTCGCCGCGCTCGACGGTGCCTCCGCCGCGTTCCTCGACGAGATCGGCGAGGTGTGGGACGGCGGGGCCACGCTGTTCCTGGGAGCGGTGCCGGCAACGGTGTCCGGGGCTTCGCCGAGCCTGAAGGACGTCGGCGAGCCGGCGTTCCGGCTGGCGGACCGTCTCGGATTCAATCGCAGCGTTCTCGCCGAACGCGCGGTGCCGACGCCCGCGTGTGGCCTCGCCGGCGCAACGCCGGAATGGATGCGCCGTGCCCTCTCGCTCACGCGGGACCTCGGCAAAGCTTTCGTGGAGCCGCCAGAGGGCTGGTGACGGAATCCGGCAACTCACCGACGTCCGCCTCGGTCGGCAAGTAGCGTTGGTGAGGTAGCCGACCGAACGAGGACCACCCGAAACCATGCGTCTGTTCCGCCGCAAGAACGCCGCCGCCGATCCGCCCGACCCGCGCACCGCGTGGCCCGAGCAGCCTGTGCCGGAAAACCCGGCCGCCGCCGCGGAGGCGTTCTGGCACGGCTGGTTCGAGCTGCTCCCGATGGTGAGCGCAGCTCTCGGCGAGGGGGAGCCGCATCGCGTCGAGCACGAGCTCTGCCAGCTGGTCGAGGCGCTGCACCCGCGACTGCACTTCTCTCTCGAGCGTGGTCGCCAGGCGATCTACGCCCTGGTCGTGACCGGCCAGGAAGATCCCGCAGTGCGGCCGTTCACCGACGCGTGGCGCGCTGCCGCGCCGCCGGACGATGCGATCTGGGAGTACCACGACTCGGTCCCACCCGTGCCCGATCCGACCGAAGTGACGGTCAACCTCGGCGAGCACCGGATCGCGCTGGCCGATGTCCGGGTCGTCGCCCAGGTGGACGACGACGAGCACGTGGTCGACGTCGCCGTCTTCCACCCGCGTTTCGGCGACCTCGACGACGCAACCCGGCAGACCATGACCTTCCTGCCGCTCGACGCGACATTGGGTGAACGGCTCGCCGCCGAACGGTTACGGCGCGTCGAGACCGCGGAGGCCGAGCCGACCGGTTCCATCACCCTTCTGGAGTTCCGTGAACTGGTCCGCGGACTGGACGGCGGACCGGACGAAAATGTCGGTACCTCCGGCTAGGGTTACCACCCGTGAGCAGCACCGAACTTCCCCAGGACCAGGTTGCGGCGGTCGACGCCCCGGTGGCCGCGGAGGACGTCACCGACGTCCCGGCCGACGTGCGCGAGCGGCACAGCGCCCTCGCCGAGGAGCTGCGCGACCACCAGTTCCGTTACTACGTCCTGGACTCGCCGATCATCTCGGACGGGCAGTTCGACGAGCTGCTGGGCGAACTGCAGCGGCTCGAGGACGCGCACCCCGCGCTGGTCACGCCCGATTCGCCGACCCAGCGGGTCGGGGGCACGTTCTCGACGGAGTTCACCGCGCACGACCACCTCGAGCGCATGCTCAGCCTGGACAACGTGTTCGACCAGGACGAGTTCCTGGCGTGGGTGGAACGCGTCGAGAAGGAGGTCGGGCGCACCGAATTCCTCGCCGAGCTGAAGATCGACGGCCTGGCGATCAATCTCCTGTACGAGAACGGCCACCTGACCCGTGCGCTCACGCGAGGTGACGGCCGGACCGGTGAGGACGTCACGCTCAACGTCCGCACCCTCGACCAGGTGCCGCTGACGCTGGCCGGCACCGATCAGTTCCCGGTGCCCGCCCTGGTCGAGGTGCGCGGCGAGGTCTTCTTCCGCGTCGAGGACTTCCTCGAGCTGAACGCGAAGATGGTCGAAGCCGGCAAGCCGCCGTATGCGAACCCGCGCAACACCGCGGCCGGCTCGCTGCGGCAGAAGGACCCCAAGATCACTCGCGAGCGTCGGTTGCGGCTGATCTGCCACGGGCTCGGCAAGCGAGAGGGCTTCGAGCCGCAGCGCCAATCAGAGGCCTATGACGCGCTGGCCGCGTGGGGGCTCCCGGTGTCGCCGCACAGCAAGGTCCTGACCTCGGCTGACGAGCTCACCGCGCACATCGCCTACTGGGGCGAGCACCGGCACGACGCCGAGCACGAAATCGACGGCGTGGTGATCAAGGTCGACCAGGTGGCATTGCAGCGGCGGCTGGGGACGACTTCGCGCGCGCCGCGCTGGGCGATCGCCTACAAGTATCCGCCGGAAGAGGCGATCACCACGCTGCTGGACATCCAGGTCGGCGTCGGGCGGACCGGGCGGGTGACTCCGTTCGCCGTCACCGAGCCGGTGACGGTCGCGGGGTCGACCGTGGCCAGGGCCACCCTCCACAACCAGGAGGAGGTCAAGCGCAAAGGCGTGCTCATCGGCGACCGCATCGTCATCCGGAAGGCCGGGGACGTCATCCCCGAGGTCCTCGGACCCGTCGTGGACGCGCGCACGGGGGACGAACGCGAGTTCGTCATGCCCACCCACTGCCCGGAATGCGGCACCGAGCTCGCCTACCAGAAGGAAGGCGACAAGGACATCCGCTGCCCGAACACCCGGTTCTGCCCCGCGCAGCTTCGGGAACGCCTGTTCCACCTGGCCGGGCGCGGCGCCTTCGACATCGAGGTCCTCGGATACGAGGCGGCGGTCGCGCTGCTCGATGCGCGGGTCGTCGCCGACGAGGGCGACGTCTTCGACCTGAACGAGGACAGCCTGGCCGAAGTCGAACTGTTCCGGACCAAGGCGGGCGAGCTGTCGGCGAACGCCCGGAAGCTGCTCGCCAACCTCGACGCCGCGAAGGACAGGCCGCTGTGGAAGGTGCTGGTCGCCCTGTCGATCCGGCACGTCGGGCCGACTGCGGCGCAGGCGCTGGCCCGCGAGTTCGGTTCGATCGAGCGGATCGAGCAGGCCACCGAGGAGGAGCTTTCGGCGGTCGACGGTGTCGGCCCGACCATCGCCCACGCGACGCAGGAGTGGTTCGAGGTCGCTTGGCACCGCGAGATCGTCGAAAAGTGGCGACGGGCCGGTGTGCGGATGGAGGAGGAGCGTGACGAGTCGATCCCGCGCCACCTCGAGGGGCTGTCCATCGTGGTGACGGGCTCGCTCGACGGCTTCTCCCGCGACGAGGCGAAGGAAGTCATCATGGCGCGCGGTGGCAAGGCCGCCGGGTCGGTGTCGAAGAAGACCGCGTTCGTCGTCGTCGGGGATTCGCCTGGTTCGAAATACGACAAGGCGGTTCAGCTCAAGGTCCCGGTGCTCGACGAAGGCGGCTTCCGCGTGCTGCTGGAGCAGGGCCCCGACGCGGCGCGGGAGGTGGCGCTGCCGACCGGCGAGGAGACCGCCGAAGAAGAAACCGGGGGAGCGGATGGGTGATGTCGAGATCCGGCCGCCGCGGGCCGAGGAGTACACCGCGGCGGGCGAGGTCACGGTGCAGGCTTACGAAGCCGATGGTCACCTGGCCGGCGACGTCGGTTACGACGCGACGCTCCGGGACGTCGCGCGGCGCGTCGAGGCAGCTGAGGTGCTCGTCGCAGTGGACGGGGCGGGTGAGGTGCTCGGCACTGTGACCATCGTGCACCCGGGGTCTGAATACGCCGAGATTTCCCGACCGGGTGAGCTGGAGTTCCGGATGCTGGCGGTGGCGCCGTCGGCGCGCGGCCGCGGTATCGGCGAGGCTTTGATCAAGGCTGTGTTCGACCGCGCCCGCGAGCTGGGACTTCGGAAGGTGGTCCTGAGCAGCCTCGACCGGATGCGCAGCGCGCACCGGCTCTACGAGCGTCTCGGGTTCACGCGCCTGGCCGAACGGGACTGGCGGCCGTTCCCGCACATTGCGCTCATCGCCTATCAAATCGACGTCTGACCTGGGCCTGGTCGGGAAAGGGACGAGCCCGCGAAGGGCTCGTCCCTTTCCCGACGACGTGCAGGCTCAACCGTCGAGGACGACCGCGACGATGCCGGCGAGGTGGGCGAGCCGGGCGACCTCGGCGGCGCGGAAGTTCGGGCCGCCGGGGCGGGCGACGAGCAGCGCCTTGCCCGGCTTGCCGAGTGGGGTCGCGGCGAGCTCGGTGCCGAGTTCTTTCCACGTCTCCGGGATCCAGGCTTCCTCGCTGTCGAGGACCGTCGCGCGTTCGAGCGGCAGCCAGGGCAGGTCGGTGATCGGGGTCTCCGGGGCCGCGCTGGACGACGCCAGCCGGACCGCGCCGGTCTCCGAATGTTCGACGATCATCGCCCAGCCGGCGCGCACGATGCGGGGGACGCCCTCGGCGAGGATGTCGAGCCCGGACTTCGGCTGCGCGGCGATTTCCTCGACGAGCTCGAGCTCGCGATGTGTGTCCAGGACGCCCGCATAGGGACGGACCGCATCCACTTCGACGCCCTCGACGCTCTCCGCTGCCGTGATCAGCGCGTCGGGCAAGCGGCCCGACGGGAGCTCGACCACCAGGTCGTCGACGGCGGTCCCGTTGCCGCGTTCGACGACGTCCACGCTGAGGATGTCGGCGCCTACCGTGCCGAGCGCCGTGGCGACCGCGCCGAGGGTCCCCGGGCTGTCCGGAAGGAGGACCCGGATCAGGAACGACACCACGCGCCCCTCTCACCTCTGGCGTCCCAGCCTTGCCGTGGGACGCTCGATGCCGGTCGCCGATTGTGACAGACCCACCCGGCTCGCGGGACCTGCTGTCCGCCGGGCGGGATGTGAGCGTCGCCGGACGGCAGCCGGCCTGCGCCGGGCGTAACCCAGTCGAGTCCGCCCGCGCCGCCACCATAGACTTGCAGCTTCCGAGACAACCCGCACAGCACAACCCGGGAGTCACCCGCGTGCCCAACATTTCCCGAGACGAGGTCGCGCACCTCGCGAAGCTGGCCAGGCTGGCCGTGACCGACGACGAAATCGACGTCTTCGCCGGCCAGCTCGACCAGATCCTGGACTCGGTGGCCAAGGTGAGCGAGGTCGCCGCCGCCGACGTGCCGCCCACGTCGCACGCCGTGCCGCTGACGAACGTCTTCCGACAGGACGTCGTCGTCCCCGGGCTCACACAGCAGCAGGCGCTGGCCGGTGCGCCGGCCGCCGAAGAGGGCCGGTTCCGGGTGCCGCGGATTCTGGGGGAAGAGCAGTGACCGAGCTCATCAAGCTGACCGCCGCGGAGCTGGCGGAGAAGATCCACTCGCGCGAGGTTTCCGCGGTCGAGGTCACGCAGGCCCACCTGGACCGGATCGCCGAGGTCGACGACCACATCCACGCGTTCCTGCACGTCGACACCGAGGGTGCGCTGAGCGCGGCCAAGGCCGTCGACGAAGGCCTCGCCGACGGCAAGGCGCCCGCATCGCCGCTGGCCGGTGTGCCGCTCGCGCTCAAGGATGTTCTGACCACCGAGGGCGTACCGACGACCTGTGGTTCGAAAACGCTCGAAGGCTGGCTGCCGCCGTACGACGCGACCGTGACGCGCAAGCTGCGTGAGGCCGGCGTCGTCATCCTCGGCAAGACGAACATGGACGAGTTCGCCATGGGGTCGTCGACCGAGAACTCCGCGTATGGCCCGACGCACAACCCGTGGGACCACGCCCGCATCCCGGGCGGGTCGGGCGGTGGTTCGTCGGCGTCGATCGCGGCGTTCGAAGCCGCCATCGCCATCGGCACCGACACCGGTGGGTCGATCCGGCAGCCCGGGTCCGTCACCGGGACCGTCGGGGTCAAGCCGACCTACGGCGGGGTGTCGCGCTACGGCCTCGTCGCTTTTTCGTCCTCGCTCGACCAGGCCGGGCCCTGCGCGCGGACGGTGCTCGACGCCGCTTTGCTGCACGAGGTCATCGCCGGGTACGACCCCCGGGACTCGACGTCGATCGACGCGCCGGTGCCGCCCGTCGTCGCCGCTGCGCGCCAGGGCGCGAACGGTGACCTGAAGGGCGTCAAGGTCGGCGTCGTGAAGGAGTTCGGCGGCGACGGCTACCAGCCGGGCGTCCTGCGGTCGTTCCAGGCCGCGGTCGAGCAGCTGCGGGCGCTCGGCGCCGAGGTCGTCGAGGTGTCTTGTCCGCATTTCGTCTACGCGCTGCCCGCGTACTACTTGATCGCGCCCAGCGAGTGCTCGTCGAACCTCGCGCGGTTCGACGCCATGCGCTACGGCCTGCGCGTCGCCGACGACGGCACGCACAGCGCCGAAGAGGTCATGTCGCTGACGCGGGAGAAAGGCTTCGGCGCCGAGGTCAAGCGGCGGATCATGCTGGGCACCTACGCGTTGTCGTCCGGCTACTACGACGCCTACTACGGCTCGGCGCAGAAGGTGCGCACGCTCATCACGCGTGACTTCGACGCCGCCTTCGAGCAGGTCGATGTCCTCGTTTCGCCCACGACGCCGACCACGGCGTTCAAGATCGGCGAGCGCGTCGACGACCCGATGGCGATGTACCTCGCCGACCTGTGCACCATCCCGTCGAACCTCGCCGGCAACGCCGCCATGAGCGTGCCGAGCGGGCTGTCCGACGAGGACGGGCTGCCGGTCGGGCTGCAGATCATGGCCCCCGCGCTCGCCGACGACCGGCTCTACCGGGTCGGCGCCGCTTACGAGGCCGCTCGCGACGCCGCTGCCGGCGGGGCGCTCATCCACAAGGTCCCGGAGCTGGGAGGAACGAAGTGACTGCCGTGGCCGAGTTGATGGACTACGCCGACGTCGTCGAGCGGTTCGACCCGGTGCTCGGGCTCGAGGTCCACGTCGAGCTGAACACGAACACGAAGATGTTCTGCGGCTGCCCGAACGAGTTCGGCGGCGAGCCGAACACGAAGGTCTGCCCGACCTGCCTCGGCCTGCCCGGGGCCCTGCCGGCGGTCAACGGCAAGGCCGTCGAGGGAGCCATCCGGATCGGTCTCGCGCTGAACTGCGAGATCGCCGAGTGGTGCCGGTTCGCGCGGAAGAACTACTTCTACCCGGACATGCCGAAGAACTTCCAGACGTCGCAGTACGACGAGCCGATCGCCTTCAACGGCTACCTCGACGTCACGCTCGACGACGGCGAGGTCGTGCGGGTGGAGATCGAGCGCGCGCACATGGAGGAGGACACCGGCAAGTCGCTGCACGTCGGCGGGGCCACCGGGCGGATCCACGGTGCCGAGCACTCCCTGCTCGACTACAACCGGGCCGGCGTGCCGTTGATCGAAATTGTGACGAAGCCGATCGAAGGCACCGGTGAGCGGGCGCCCGAGGTCGCGCGTGCCTACGTCAGCGCGTTGCGGGACCTGCTCCGCGCGCTCGACGTGTCCGACGTCCGGATGGACCAGGGCTCGCTGCGGTGCGACGCGAACGTCTCGCTGATGGCGAAGGACGCGACCGAGTTCGGGACGCGGACCGAGACGAAGAACGTCAACTCGCTGCGCAGTGTCGAGCGCGCCGTCCGTTACGAGATGACGCGGCAGGCGGCGATCCTCGCCGAGGGCGGTTCGATCAAGCAGGAGACTCGGCACTTCCAGGAGGCCGACGGCACCACCTCGCCGGGCCGGACGAAGGAGACGGCCGAGGACTACCGGTACTTCCCGGAGCCCGATCTGGTCCCGATCGCGCCGTCGCGCGAATGGGTCGAGGAGCTGCGCGGGACGTTGCCGGAGATGCCTTCGGAGCGGCGGAAGCGGATCCAGGAGGAATGGTCGCTTTCCGACGAGGCCCTGCGTGACCTGCTGAACGTCGGTGCTGTCGACCTCGTCGCAGCCACCGTCGAGGCCGGCGCGTCGCCGGACGAGGCCCGTGGGTGGTGGGTCAACACCCTCGCCCAGGAGGCCAACGCCCGCGAGGTCGAGCTGGCCGAGCTGGCGATCACTCCGGCGCAGGTGGCCGACGTGATCGGGCTGGTCACCTCCGGCGAGCTGACGAACAAGCTGGCGAAGGAAGTCGTCCAGGGTGTGCTCGCCGGTGAGGGCGAGCCGCGGGACGTCGTCGAGAAGCGCGGGCTGAAGGTCGTCTCGGACGACTCGGCGCTGCTCGCTGCGATCGACGAGGCCTTGGCGTCGCAGCCGGACGTCGCGGACAAGATCCGCGGCGGCAAGGTCGCCGCGGCGGGCGCCATCGTCGGCGCGGTCATGAAGGCGACCAAGGGGCAGGCCGACGCCAAGCGCGTGCGCGAGCTGATCATCGAGCGCGTCGGTTCCTGACGTTGCCGGGATTCGTCAAAAGCGTCACCTGGCGCGAGTGGCTCGGCCTGGCGGCCGGGCTGCTCGCGCTCGGTTCGACGTTCCTGCCGTGGACCACGCTGACCGCCACCAGGCCGGACATCGAAGACATCCTCGCGCAGCTGCCGCAGGGTGACGTCGTCCGCGACGCGTGGCACTCGAGCTTCTTCGCCTGGTGCCCGCCGCTGCCATTGCTGCTGGCCGGGCTGGTCGTGGTCGTTTTCGGACGAATCCGGACCTTGCGCGTCAGCGGCCTGCCGCAGCTGTGGCTGGTCGTCGCCGCGGCGTCGCTGCTGCTGATGGCGCTGGGCTGGTTCACCCTGGACTGGGAGTTCGACGCCGACCAGCGTGGCATCTTCGAGGCGGCCGGAGTCGCCATCCGACCCGGGCTGGGCCGTTTCATCGGGCTGTTCGCAGCGCTGGTGTCCGGCGTTGTCGCTTTTCTGGACATGCGGGCGATGCGGGCCGAGAGCCGGCAGCCGCGGAAGACTCGCAGCAAGAGCGCCTGATCTTCGCATCCCCTTTGGTAAGAATCCTGCCGCTGGGGAATTTCCGACCGGGTGGGGGAGTCGTCCGACCGGTGGATCGCGCCCGTTGACAACGTTGACATCGGCGTCGCCCGTTGCGTGAGAAAGCGCTTTCTGGAACGGTCGGAGAGGCGCTGCCCCGCCGCGGAGATCGTCGGCTCCCGCGGGTCGACGGGCGGCGCGGATGGCGCTGCAGGGGCGCCGGAGCTGTGGAGGGAGACCCGGGTTGGCTCAGGGAAAGCGCTTACGGGTGGCCGTCGTCGGGACCGGGGCCATCGCGGAGAGCCACCGGACCGCCTTCGAGGCCCACCACGAAGACGTCGACATCGTGGCCGCCGCCGACGTCGATGAGGCGCGGGTCGCGGCGTTCTGCGCTGGGACCCGGCACGCCAAGCCCTACCGCGACCTGGGCACCCTGCTGGCCGAACAGGAGCCGGACCTCGTCTCCGTCTGCACGCCGCCGAGTCTGCACGTCGAGCAGACAAAGATGGCGCTCGAGAGCGGCGCCTGGGTCTGGTGCGAGAAGCCACCTTCCCGGTCGCTCGCCGAATACGACGAGATGACCGTTGCCGAACGGGTCGGTGGGCCTTACGCCGCTTTCGTCTACCAGCAGCGGTCCGGCTCGGCCGCCGCGCACTTCCGGGAGCTGCTCGCCGGCGGGGAGCTGGGGCGTCCGCTCGTCGCGCACTGCCAGACCACCTGGTACCGCGATGCCGCCTACTACTCGGTGCCGTGGCGGGGGCGCTGGGAGACCGAGGGCGGCGGGCCGGCCATGGGCCACGGCATCCACCAGATGGATCTGCTGCTCCACCTGCTCGGCGACTGGGCCGAGGTGCGGGCGATGACCGCGCGGCTCGTGCACGACGTCGAGACCGAAGACGTCTCCACCGCGCTCGTCCGGTTCGAGTCGGGGGCGCTGGCGACCGTCGTCAACAGCGTCCTCTCGCCGGACGAGGTGAGTCGGATCCGGATCGACTGCGAACGCGCCACCGCCGAGCTCAGTCACCTCTACGGGTACGGCGTCAAGGACTGGCGCTACACCCCGGCGCCGCACGTCGCCGGGGAGGCCGTCGAGCGGTGGCATACCCCGGGAGCCGACGTCGACAGCTCGCATGCCGCCGCCTTCGGGCCGATCCTTGCCGCCTACCGGGCCGGGCGGCGGCCGCCGTGCAGCGGGGATGATGGGCGGCAGGTGCTGGAGTTGATCGCCGCGCTCTACAAGTCCGCCTCCACCGGGCTCGGCGTGCGTCGCGGGGAGATCGGGCCCGGCGACCCCTTCTACCGCTCCATGTCCGGCACCCAGGCAGGAGACCGTGGATGAGCGCGACGATCACGGTGGTCCACCGGCACGGCGAACACGTTTCCGTCGAGGCGGGCGGCGTCCAGCTGATGTCCTATGTGTACAAGCCCGACCCGGTGGCCTTCGAGTCGCGCAAGCCCTACGCCCATCCGCTGCGGACCCTCGGCGGCCGGTGTGTCAGCGGGTACCGGCCCGCCGACCACCGGTGGCACAAGGGGCTGCAGATGACGTCGAGTCACCTGTCCGGGCAGAACTTCTGGGGCGGCCACACCTACGTCCCCGGCGACTGGTACCAAGAGCTGCCCGACCGCATCGGCTCCATGCGGCACGACGGATTCGCCGGCTTCACCGTCGAGCGCGATCGGCTCGCCTTCACCGAAGACCTCACCTGGGTCGCCAACGGCGGGGACGAGTGGGCGCGGGAGCGGCGGGACATCGTCGTCCACTCGGTCGAACCGGACGACGGGTCGTGGGTGCTCGACTGGGCGATCGAACTGACCAACCTGCGCGACACACCGCTCGTGTTCGGCAGCCCGACCACCGCCGGCCGTGAGCTGGCCGGGTACACCGGCCTGCACTGGCGGGGTCCCCGGGACTTCGGCGGGGGCCAGGTCCTGGGGCCGGGCGATCTCGAGGGCGAGGGCATGATGGGCGCGCAGGCGCCGTGGCTCGCTTTCGTCGGTGAGCACGACGGCGTCGACGCGCGTTCGACGCTCGTCTTCGCCCACGCGCCCGAGAACGACAAGGCAATCCACGAGTCGCACTGGTTCGTCCGATCCGGGGACCAGCCCATGGTCGCCTTCTCGTGGGCGTTTTTCGACGAATTCGAGCTGCCACCGGGCGAAAGCTTCGCCTACCGCTACCGGATCGTCGTCGCCGACGGGGCCTGGGGCCGCGACCGGGTGACCGGCTACCTCGACGGGCACGGCTGGTCATGAACGACTTTCCGCTCCCGGGTGGCATCGGCGTCTCGCACCTGCGCGCCTACGACTGGGCGGCCGAGGACGGCGTCTGCGGCGGCAGCCCGCACGTCCACCTCGCCTGCACCGAGGCCTACGTCGTCACCGGAGGCCGCGGGGCCGTCCAGACGCTGAGCGCCGGCGGCTACGCGGAGACGCCCCTGGAGCCCGGCGTGATCGCGTGGTTCACGCCCGGCACCGTGCACCGGATGGTGCAGGACGACGGCCTGCGCGTCACCGTCCTCATGCAGAACAGCGGGCTGCCGGAGGCCGGGGACGCCGTCTTCACGTTCCCGCCCGAGGTGCTCGCCGACCCGGCTGCCTACGCCGGGGCGGCAGCGTTGCCGAAAACCGACGACGCCGCTCGGCAGCGCCGTGACCTGGCCATTCGTGGATATCTGCCGCTGCGGGACGCTCTGCGGGACGGCGATCCGGAACCGCTGCGGGCGTTCCACCGGGCGGCCGTCGCGCTCGTCGCGCCGAAGGTCGCAGAGTGGGTACCGCGCTGGCAGGCCGGGGCGTTGCGGGCCGCCGAACTGACCGGTGCTCAGCTCGAGGCGCTCGCCGACGGCGACGGGAGCCATCTCGACCGGTCCGGCCTGCGGGTCGCGATGCCGTCGAACCCGGACGGCTACGGCATGTGCGGGCGCCGGGCCGAATACGACATCCCATGGGACGGATCCGACCAGGAAGGCGTGCAGTGATGAACCAGTCCAGCATCGGAGTGCTGCTCAACGGGGTGACGGGCCGGATGGGCTACCGGCAGCACCTGCTCCGGTCGGTCCTGGCGATCCGCGAACAGGGTGGCGTCGCCCTGCCGGACGGCAGCCGCGTGCAGCTCGAGCCGATCCTCGCCGGGCGCAACGCCGCGAAGCTCAAGGACCTCGCCGACCGGCACGGCCTGACGGCGTGGACCACCGACGCCGATTCCGCGCTGCAGGACGTCGACGTCTACTTCGACGCGCAGCTGACGTCGGCGCGCGAGCCGTCGGTGCGGGCCGCGATCGCCGCGGGCAAGCACGTCTACGCCGAGAAGCCCCTTGCCGAAAATCTGACATCGGCGCTGGAGCTGGCCGGGCTCGCGCGGGACGCCGGGATCTGCCACGGCGTCGTGCACGACAAGCTGTTCCTGCCCGGGTTGCTCAAGCTGCGGCGGCTGGTCGACGGCGGGTTCTTCGGGCGCGTCCTGTCGGTGCGCGGCGAGTTCGGCTACTGGGTCTTCGAGGGCGACTGGCAGGAGGCGCAGCGGCCGAGCTGGAACTACCGGGCCGAAGACGGCGGCGGGATCGTGCTCGACATGTTCTGCCACTGGAACTACGTGCTCGAGAACCTCTTCGGCCGCGTTTCGGCCGTGACGGCGAAGGCGGTGACCCACATCCCGCGCCGCTGGGATGAGCAGGGCGCGGCGTACGCGGCGACGGCGGACGACGCCGCGTACGGCATCTTCGAACTCGAATCGGGGGTCATCGCGCAGATCAACTCCTCCTGGTCGACGCGGGTTTTCCGCGACGAGCTGGTCGAATTCCAGGTCGACGGCACCGAGGGCAGCGCGGTCGCCGGGCTGCGGCGCTGCCGCGTCCAGCACCGGTCGGCGACGCCGAAGCCGGTCTGGAACCCGGACCTGCCGGCGACCGAGCCCTTCCGCGACCAGTGGCAGGAGGTGCCGGACAACGCCGAGTTCGACAACGGCTTCAAAACTCAGTGGGAGGAGTTCGTGCGGGACGTCGTCGCCGGGCGGCAGCACCGCTACGACTTCTTCTCGGCCGCCAGGGGGCTGCAGGTCGCCGAGGCCGGGCTGACGTCGTCGGCCGAGGGACGGCGGGTGGAGCTGAAGCCCCTGGCCTGAGTCGGGCGCGGATCGGCCGCGGAAGCCGGGCGAATCGCTGCCGCTCCGGCGCGCGACCGCCGCCGTGGTCGATTATCGGCGACGAGCGGAAAACCGCAGGTCAGTCCTTGTCGTTGCCGCCGCCGGAGGTGGCCGGGGTGATCAGCACGACGCGGTCGTCGCTGGACACCGGAGCGCCGCCGTCCTTGTTGACCGTGCCCGCCACCGCCAGCTGCGGGTTGATCATGCTCATGCCGGCCAGCCGCCCGTACGTCACCGGCGGCTTGCCGGTCTTGCCGTCGAGGCTGACCGTCGGCTTGCCGCTGATCGCGCCGTCCGGGGTCACCGGCAGGTTCTGCAGGTTGCCCGCCAGTGACGTGCCGACCGAGAGCGAGCCGTTGGCGTCGACGAAGTCGGCGCAGCCCGCGACACCCGGCTTGTCCGGCCAGGTCCACGCAGGCGTCGTCAGCGGCCGGCCGGCCTGGATCCGGTAGAGGGCGTCCTTGTCGGGGAGGTGGTCGGTGACCCAGACGCGGCCGCCGTCGGCCGAGGCGCACACCCCGCCCGGCGAGTGCAGGCCGGCCGCCACCACGAGCGCGCCGTCCGGGTTGCCCGCCGCGGCCTTGCCGGACGTGTCGATCCGCAGCAGCTTCCCGGCAAGCGAACTCGGGTCGGCCGCGGCGCCCGGGTTGCCCGCGTCGCCGGTCGCGACCAGCAGCGCGCCCCGGTTGTCGGTGCCGATCGTGCCGCGGTTGCCGGACGCGCCCTTCGGGATGCCGATGAGGACCGGCTTCGGCGCCTGGCCCTTGGCGAAGCGCACGACACGGTTGTCGGTCGCGGTCGTGATGTAGGCGAACACCAGCTGGTCCTCGACGTACGAGGGCGACAGCGCGAGCCCGGTCAGGCCGCCGTCGCCGGCCGCCTGGACGTCGAGCTTCGCGAAGTCCGTCGCGTCCTTGCCGCCCGTCGCCAGCAGGACGCGGCCGCTCTTGCGCTCGCCCGCCAGCGCGCTCGGCGCGGAGCCGTCACCGGGCAGGCCGGCCACCGCGGCGACGGTGTCCAGGCACGTCGCGATCACCGACGGGTCGAAGTCCTTGCAGCCCTGCGGCGGCGGCACGGGGGCGGCCGACTGGCCGGGCCGCGCCTGCTTGCCGTCGCTGCCGGAGTCGGCGCCGGGGCCCTGGACCTCGGGCGGCGACTCGGGGCTCGGCACCGGCGCGGGGCTGAACGTCTGGCCCGCCGCGGTGTCGTCGAACCGCGCGCACCCGGCGGGCAGCAGGACGCCGCAGGCCAGGATCGCGAGCAGGGCCGAGCGGTAGCGGGTGCGCATGATCCCCCAGCCTAGGGTCCGGTGCGTGAACCATGGGTGAGTACTCCTCGATTACGTTGGGATCATGACGCTGACCGTGCTGGTGCCCGACGACGAGGGCATGACCGTGCTCGCCGAGGTCCCGCGGGTCCTGCCCGTGCGCTACCAGTGGGGCGAACCGGTGCCGCCCGAGGCCGCGAGGGCCGAGGTGCTCATCCCCGGCAAGCACCCGCCGGGGGAGCAGCTGTGGCGCACGCTGCCGACCCTGAAGCTGATCCAGCTGCTGTCCGCCGGCGCCGAGGACTGGGTCGGCAAGGTGCCCGACGGCGTCCTGCTCTCCACCTGCCGGGGCGCGCACGGCGGGAGCACGGCCGAGTGGGTCGTCGCCGCGCTGCTGTCGATGTACCGGAAGCTGGACGTCTTCGCCGTGGCGCAGCGCGAAGGCCGGTGGGAGCGGCAGACGGCGGACACGCTGCAGGGCAAGCGCGTGCTCGTCATCGGCGCCGGCGACCTCGGACGGCACCTGCGGCGCCGGCTCGAGCCGTTCGACGCGCGCTGCACGATGGTCGGGATGACCGCGCGGGAGGGCGTGCACGGCGTGCGCGAGCTGCCCGGCCTGCTCGAGCTGCACGACGTCGTGGTGCTGATGGTGCCGCTGACGTCCCGGACGCGGGGGATGGTCGACGCGGAGTTCCTGGCCCGGATGCGTGACGGGGCGGTGCTGGTCAACGTCTCGCGCGGCGCCGTCGTGGACACGGACGCTTTGGTCGCGGAACTGACCACGGGCCGGTTGCGGGCCGCTCTCGACGTCACCGATCCCGAGCCGCCGCCCGCCGGGCACCCGCTGTGGACGGCGCCGGGGCTGCTGCTGACGCCGCACGTCGGCGGGGCCGTGCGCGGGGTGCGTGGGCGTTCGTACGCGGTCGCTGCGGCGGAGATCGCCCGGTACGCCGGTGGGGAGCTGCCGGACAACCTCGTCCACGGTGAATACTGAGCTCGCCAGGCCCGCGCGATTCCCCTAACCTGCGCGGGTGAGCAGTGGAGACGACTTTTCGCAGCAGCCCACCAGCCTCCTCTCGGGCGTCGAAGACGATCGGTCGGACGACACGCCGCGCCAGGGCGGGCTCGGCCTGGGGCTGCTGATCCTGCGGCTGGCGCTCGGCGTGACCATGGGCGCGCACGGGCTGCAGCACCTGTTCGGGTTGTTCGGCGGCCCGGGCATCGGCGGGTTCGCGCGGGTGCTGGAGACGTACGGCTACCACAAGCAGACGACGCTGCTGTCGTGGATCACCGGCATCACCGAGGTGGGTGGCGGGGTGCTGGTGATCGTCGGGCTGTTCACGCCGCTGGCCGCGGCCGGGCTGCTCGGGGTGGCGGCGAACGCGGTGTACGCGAAGTTCCACGGCGGGTTCTTCGAGGGTTCGGGGCAGGGGTTCGAGTTCGAGCTGCTGCTGGCGGCCTCGGCGTTGAGCCTGCTGTTCACCGGGTCCGGGCCGATTTCGCTGGAGCGGAACACTCCGTGGCGGAAGCGGCCGTTGCCGCTGGGGCTGGTGTCGCTGCTGCTGGCGGCCGCGGCGGCCGTGGTGGTCATTGTTTTGACACGGTAGAGCCCGGGCTTCGCGCCCGGGATCAGCGGTGGTGGGCGGGCCTGCGGCGCTGCTCGGAGTCGGTCAGGGCCGGGCGGCGGTAGTCGATGTCCGCGGGGTTGAGCGTGACGCCGGGTGCGACGATCTCGTCGATGCGGTCGAGGACCTCGTCGTCGAGCCGGACTTCGGCGGCGGCGAGCTGGTCGGTGAGCTGCTCGACCGTGCGCGCGCCGAGGATCACCGAGGTGACGCCCGGGTGGGTCGACGCGAAGGCCAGCGCCAGGTGCGTCAGGGAGATGCCCGCCTCGCCCGCCAAGGCCGACAGGCGCTCGACCGCGTCGAGCTTGCGCTGGTTGCCCGGCAGGTCGAGGCGGAACTTGTGGGCGACGGCCTGCCGGAAGAAGTTCATCTCGATCGGCTCGCCGCGGCGGAACCGCCCGGTCAGCCAGCCGCTGTTGAGCGGGCTCCAGGTCAGCACGCCGAGCCCGTACTTCTGCGCGGTCGGCAGCACGTCGGCCTCGATCCCGCGCACGAAGACGGAGTACGGGGGCTGCTCGGTGCGGAAGGGGACGTGGTTGCGGCGGTCGGCGACCCACTGGGCCTCGACGAGCTGTTCGGCGGGGAAGTCCGAGGTCCCGATGGCCATGAGCTTGCCCGCGCGCACCAGGTCGGACAGGACCGAAAGCGTCTCGTCGATGTCCGTGCTCGGGTCCGGGCGGTGCACCTGGTAGAGGTCGATGCGGTCGGTGCCGAGGCGGCGCAGGCTGTCGTCGACCGCCTTGGTGAGCCAGCGGCGGGAGTTCCCCTGCCGGTTGGGGTCGTCGTTCTTGAAACTGACCGGGAAGTGCCCCTTCGTCGCGAGGACGACCTCGTCCCGGCGGTCCCGGATGGCCTTGCCCACGATCTCCTCGGCCTCGCCGCCCGAGTACTGGTCGGCGGTGTCGACGAGGTTGATCCCGGCGTCCAGCGCCGTGTGGATCAGCCGGCCGCGTCGTCGTGGTCCGGATTCCCCCACGCGCCCAGGCGCAGGGTGCCCAGTGCGAACTTGCTGACCGAGATGCCGGTGCGGCCCAGCTTCCTCTGCTGCATCACTCACTGCTCCTCGATGCCCCGGCGGGCGAAGTTGCTACTCATTCGATGCGATGAGGCTAAGATATGCAACACAGATGTCGCAAGTAGAAACTGAGTCGAGCTCTGGATGTAGCATGTCGACGTGACGGTGCACGAGCAGCGAACGGAACAGCAGCCGAAGCGGCCTCTCCGGGCCGACTCCGAGCGGACGGTGCGGACGATCCTGGAAGCGGCCGAACGCGTCCTGGCCACCCACCCGGCGGCGACCATGGAGCAGCTCGCCCGGGCCGCCGGCGTCGCCCGGACCACGGTCCACCGCCGGTTCGCCACCCGGGAGGCGCTCCTGGACGAGCTGACCGGCTGGGCCGCCCGCCAGTTCGCGGACGCCGTCGACGCCGGCCGCCCCGACGCCGCCCCGCCACTCGTGGCCCTCTACCAGGTCACGGCGAACGTCCTGCGGGTGAAGACCGACTGGTCGTTCGCCATGAACCGCGCGACCGAGGACGTCCACGCCGAGGCGGCCCGCATCCACGCCGAGGTCCGGGCCACCTGCGTCCGGCTCTTCCGCCGCGCCCAGGAGGCGGACGTGCTCCGCCCCGACATCGACCTCGACTGGACCCGGCGCGTCTACTACGCCCTCATCCACGAGGCAGCCAAGGAGGGTGCGGGAGGCGGCGACATCGACGTACTCGCCACCCGGGTCGTGGACACGCTGCTGCGGGGCGCCGGGACTCCGGCCGGGCTCGCGGGACAGACGGGCGTGTGAACTCGGAGAAACCGAAAAGGCCGCCCCGGCGAACCGGGACGGCCTTGTCGAAAAAGGACTACTTGTTCACGTCGCGGACCGCGCCCGTGTCCGCCGAAGTCGCCATCCGGGCGTAGGCGCGCAACGCCGCCGTCACCGGGCGCTGGCGGTCCTTCGGCTGCCACGGCCGCTCGGACGCCTCCATCTTCGCGCGCCGCTCGGCCAGGACGTCCGGGGAGACCAGGAGCTCCAGCCGGCGCTCGTGGATGTCCAGCAAGATGCGGTCGCCGTTCTCCACCAGGCCGATCAGGCCGCCCGCCGCCGCCTCGGGGGAGATGTGGCCCACCGAGATCCCCGACGATCCGCCCGAAAAGCGGCCGTCCGTGATCAACGCGCACTTCTTGCCGAGGCCCGAGCCCTTGAGGAACGCCGTCGGGTGCAGCATCTCCTGCATGCCCGGGCCGCCCGCCGGGCCCTCGTAGCGGATCACCAGGACCTCGCCCGGCTGGATCTCCTTCTTCAGGATCGCCGACACCGCTTCCTCCTGGCTCTCCAGGACCCGCGCCGGACCCTCGAAGTGCCACAGGTCCTCGTCGATGCCCGCGGCCTTGATCACCGCGCCGTTCTCCGCCAGGTTGCCGCGGAGGATCGCCAGGCCGCCGTCCTTCGTGTACGCGTGCTCGACGTCGCGGATGCAGCCCCCGGACGCGTCGGTGTCCAGCGAAGACCAGCGGTTCGAGGTCGAGAACGCCTGGGTCGTGCGGACGCCGCCCGGCGCCGCGTGGAACAGCTCGAGAGCCGCGGGAGACGGCGAAGCGGCGCGGATGTCCCACGCACCCAGCCAAGAGTCGAGATCGGGGGAGTGCACCGACCACACCTCCGTGTTGAGCAGGCCGCCGCGGTACAGCTCGCCGAGGATCGCCGGGATTCCGCCCGCGCGGTGGACGTCCTCCATGTGGTAGTCGGAGTTCGGCGCCACCTTCGACAGGCAGGGCACGCGGCGGCCGATCGCGTCGATGTCGGCGATCGTGAAGTCGACCTCGCCCTCCTGGGCCGCGGCGAGGATGTGCAGCACCGTGTTCGTCGAACCGCCCATGGCCATGTCGAGGGCCATCGCGTTCTCGAACGCCGCCTTCGACGCGATCGAGCGGGGCAGCGCGGACTCGTCGTCGTTTTCGTACCAGCGGCGGCACAGCTCGACGACCGTGCGGCCGGCCTCCTCGAACAGCGCCCGGCGCGCGGCGTGCGTGGCCAGCGTCGAGCCGTTGCCGGGAAGCGACAAACCGAGGGCTTCGGTGAGGCAGTTCATCGAGTTCGCGGTGAACATGCCGGAGCACGAACCGCAAGTCGGGCAGGCCGAACGCTCGACGACGGCCAGCCCGTCCTCGTCGACCTCCGGGCTCGCCGACGCCGCGATCGCCGTGATCAGGTCGGTCGGGGCCTGCGCGACGCCGCCGACGACGACCGCCTTGCCGGCCTCCATCGGGCCGCCCGAGACGAACACCACCGGGATGTTCAGGCGCATCGCCGCGTTGAGCATGCCCGGGGTGATCTTGTCGCAGTTGGAGATGCACACCAGCGCGTCGGCCTGGTGCGCGTTGACCATGTACTCGACCGAGTCGGCGATGATCTCGCGCGAGGGCAGCGAGTAGAGCATGCCGGAGTGGCCCATGGCGATGCCGTCGTCGACGGCGATCGTGTGGAACTCGCGGGCGACGCCGCCGGCTTCCTTGACCGCCTCCGCGACGATCTCGCCGAGGTCCTTCAGGTGCACGTGCCCCGGCACGAACTGCGTGTAGGAGTTGGCGATCGCGACGATCGGCTTGCCGAAGTCGCTGTCGGTCATGCCCGTGGCGCGCCAGAGCGAGCGCGCCCCCGCCGCGTTGCGGCCGTGGGTGGTGGTCCGGGAACGGAGAGGCGGCACGGGAACTCCCAGGTCAAAGGGTGGCCGGCAAACTGGTAGGACCAATTTACGCCGCCGTCCGCGCCGGGCCGGGAGCGGGGCTACTCGCCGGTCGACGTCGCGGGCTTGATGTCCTCGGCCCGCAGCACCCCGCTCGGGTCCGCGACCAGGCCCTCGCTGACCAGCGACAGCACCGGCAGGTGCCGGGTCCGCACGGTGGGCAGCGGCACCTTCGTGTCGTCCTGCAGCACCGCCTGCACGCGCGCCTTCTTCGTGATCGCGAGCCCCTTCAGCGCCGACCACGGGATGTCGCGGTGGCCGAACACCGTCCGGACGGCCAGCCCGGAGCGCGTCGCGATCGTGCGGTGGCGGACCACGAACACCGCCAGCGCGATCGGGAAGATGTAGAGCCACTGCAGGTACGGGATCTCCCCGAGCGCGATCGGCGTCACGCAGATCGTCAGGAGGGCGATCGCCATGAAGGACGTGCGGGGGACGCGGAAGACGGCCTTCCGGCCTTCGTCCTGCTGTTTCTCGGCCACCCGGAAATGGTGCACCGCGCCGCTGACGAGCCCGGACCCGGGGCGGGCCCGGTGTGACCCACGTCCACGATGCGGACACCTCATCCCGCAGAGTTGACACCCGCGGGGCGTTCGGTCTAGCGTCATCGCCGTGACACCGCTGACCGGCCTCGTACTTCCCAAGCGCGTCGACGCTTAGGGAAGACTTTCCGCTGCGTCGACGCGCGAACCCTCGTGCGACCTTACGGTCGGCGAGGGTTTTTTGTTGCCCTAGGGAAGCAATTCCCCGCCCCACCGCACCGATAGAGCTCAAAAAAGACCCGAACGAGTGACACCGAGACCCACGAGGCAGATCCGATGACCAGTGCGACGTCGCGCAGCGACGCGAAGCCCGGGCCGACGCCCGGAACGCCCGGAGCACGTCCGAAGCCGGCACCACCGGCGGGCACGCCGGTGCGCGTCACCGGCGCCCAGTCCCTCGTGCGCTCGCTCGAGGCCGTCGGCGCCGAGGTGGTCTTCGGGATTCCGGGCGGCACCATCCTGCCCGCCTACGACCCGCTGCTCGACTCGACGAAGGTCCGGCACGTCCTGGTCCGCCACGAGCAGGGCGCGGGCCACGCCGCCACCGGGTACGCGCAGGCCACCGGCAAGGTCGGCGTCTGCATGGCCACCTCGGGCCCGGGCGCGACCAACCTGGTCACCCCGCTCGCCGACGCGAACATGGACTCGGTCCCGGTCGTGGCCATCACCGGGCAGCAGTCCCGCGCGCTGATCGGCACCGACGCGTTCCAGGAAGCCGACATCTGCGGCATCACCATGCCGATCACCAAGCACAACTTCCTCGTCACCGACCCGGCGGACATCCCGCGGACCATCGCCGAGGCGTTCCACCTGGCGTCGACGGGCCGGCCCGGCCCGGTCCTGGTGGACATCCCCAAGGACGTGCTGCAGGAGATGACCTCGTTCTCCTGGCCGACGGAGCTGCGGCTGCCGGGCTACCGCCCCACGCTGCGCCCGCACGGCAAGCAGGTCCGCGAAGCCGCGAAGCTGATCGCGAAGTCGCGGCGCCCGGTGCTCTACGTCGGCGGCGGCGTCATCAAGGCCGAGGCCCACGAGCAGCTGAAGCAGCTCGCCGAGCTGACCAACATCCCCGTCGTCACCACGCTGATGGCGCGCGGCGCGTTCCCCGACTCGCACCCGCAGCACCTCGGCATGCCGGGCATGCACGGCACGGTCGCCGCGGTCGCCGCCATGCAGCGCGCCGACCTGCTGATCGCGCTCGGCGCCCGGTTCGACGACCGGGTCACCGGCCAGCTGTCCTCCTTCGCGCCGGACGCCGCGATCGTGCACGCCGACATCGACCCGGCCGAGATCTCCAAGAACCGCAAGGCCGACGTCCCGATCGTGGGTGACTGCAAGGAGATCATCGGCGAGCTGATCACCGCGGTCACGACGGAGTTCGACCACGGCGGCAAGCCGGACCTGGCCGACTGGTGGACCCAGGCCGACGACTGGCGCAAGACCTACCCGGCCGGGTACGAGTGGCCCGACGACGGTTCGCTGTCGCCGCAGTACGTCATCGAGCGGATCGGCGAACTCGTCGGCCCGGACGCGGTGTACGCCGCCGGCGTCGGCCAGCACCAGATGTGGGCCGCGCAGTTCGTCAAGTACGAGAACCCGCGCACCTGGATCAACTCCGGTGGCCTCGGCACCATGGGCTTCGCGGTGCCCGCCGCGATGGGTGCGCAGTTCGGCGTTCCGGACACCCCGGTGTGGGCGATCGACGGCGACGGCTGCTTCCAGATGACCAACCAGGAGCTGGCCACCTGCGCCATCGAGGGCGCGCCGATCAAGGTCGCCGTCATCAACAACGGCAACCTGGGCATGGTCCGGCAGTGGCAGAACCTGTTCTACTCGGAGCGGTACTCCAACACCGACCTCGGCACGCACAAGCACCGCATCCCGGACTTCGTGCTGCTGGCCGAGGCCCTGGGCTGCGCGGGCCTGCGGTGCGAGACCCGCGAGGACGTCGACGCCACCATCCGCCGCGCGATGGAAATCAACGACCGCCCCGTCGTGATCGACTTCGTCGTGGGGAAGGATGCCCAGGTGTGGCCGATGGTCGCGGCCGGGACCGGCAACGACGAGATCATGGCGGTCCGGGGCATCCGGCCGCTGTTCGACGACGACGAGGTCTCGGTCGAGACGACCGAGGCTGCCGCGGAAGCCGCCGGAGAGGGTGAGCGCTGAGATGAGCGTCCACACGCTGAGTGTCCTGGTCGAGAACAAGCCGGGTGTGCTCGCGCGCGTTTCGGGCCTGTTCTCCCGCCGCGGGTTCAACATCGAGTCCCTCGCCGTCGGGCCCACGGAAAACCCCGAGGTGTCCCGCATGACGATCGTGGTCGCCGTGGAAGAGCTACCGCTCGAACAGGTGACGAAGCAGCTCAACAAGCTGGTCAACGTGATCAAGATCGTCGAGCTGGAGCAGTCGACCGCCGTGCAGCGTGAACTGCTGCTCGTGAAGGTGCGCGCCGACAACACCGTGCGCAGCCAGGTCCTCGAAACCGTCCAGCTCTTCCGGGCCAAGGTGGTGGACGTCTCTCCGGAGGCACTCACCGTCGAGGCCACCGGGACGTCCGACAAGATCGGTGCGTTGCTGCGGATGCTGGAGCCGTATGGCATCCGCGAGCTCGTGCAGTCCGGCATGGTCGCGGTGGGGCGCGGCGCCCGTTCGATCACCGCCACATCACCGCGCTGATCCATCCATGCCCCCACCACCACCCTCAACGGAGGCGCTTCGCGCCGCTGTTTTGATTTGAAGTCAGGAAAGGAAGCAGTACCCCCATGGCAGTGGAAATCTTCTACGACGACGACGCCGACCTCTCGATCATCCAGGGGCGCAAGGTCGCTGTCATCGGCTACGGCAGCCAGGGCCACGCCCACTCGCTGAGCCTGCGCGACTCCGGCGTCGACGTCCGCATCGGCCTGCCCGAGGGGTCCAAGTCGCGGGCGAAGGCCGAGGAGCAGGGCCTGCGCGTGCTCACCCCGGCCGAGGCGTCGGCCGAGGCCGACCTGATCATGATCCTGGCGCCGGACACCAAGCAGCGCTTCATCTACGAGCAGGACATCGCCCCGAACCTCAAGGACGGCGACGCCCTCTTCTTCGGGCACGGCTTCAACATCCGTTACGACCTGATCAAGCCGCCGTCGAACGTCGACGTCGCGATGGTCGCCCCGAAGGGCCCGGGCCACCTGGTCCGCCGCCAGTTCGTCGACGGCAAGGGCGTCCCGGCGCTCATCGCGGTCGAGCAGGACGCCACCGGCAACGCCCAGGCGCTCGCGCTCTCCTACGCGGCCGCCATCGGTGGCGCCCGCGCCGGCGTCATCAAGACGACGTTCACCGAGGAGACCGAGACCGACCTCTTCGGCGAGCAGGCCGTGCTCTGCGGTGGCGCGTCCGCGCTGGTGCAGACCGGGTTCGAGGTGCTCACCGAGGCCGGCTACGCCCCGGAGATCGCCTACTTCGAGGTGCTGCACGAGCTGAAGCTGATCGTCGACCTCATGTACGAGGGCGGCATCGCGCGCCAGCGCTACTCGATCTCCGACACCGCCGAGTACGGCGACCTGACCCGCGGCCCGCGCGTCATCTCGCCGGCGGTCAAGGAGGAGATGAAGAAGATCCTCGGCGAGATCCAGGACGGCACGTTCGCGCGTGAGTGGGTCGCCGAGGACGAGGCCGGCCGGCCGAACTTCACCAAGCTCGAGGAGCAGGGCAACCAGCACCCGATCGAGGCGACCGGCAAGAAGCTGCGCGACCTGATGTCGTGGGTGGACCGGCCGATCACCGAGACCGCCTGACCTTTTCGCGGACGCCGAAGGGGACGCCCGGCAGCGGGCGTCCCCTTCGGCGTCTCGTTACGCTGGTCGCATGACCGATGACAAGGAGCACATCCGGCACCACCTGGACCTTTCGCGGGCCGAGTGGGTCCGGGGTGAACCTGCGGGCGTCACCCTCGACGAGGTCGTCGAGTACGCCTTCGTGCCGCACACCGACGGCGTCACCTACGTCGCGATGCGGAAGTCGCCGGATCCCGGCGGGGTGGTCCTGGTGTTCACCCCGTCGGAGTGGGACGCGTTCCTCAAGGGCGTCGAGGACGGCGAGTTCGACCTGCCCGGAGTCTAGGAGAGCTTTGCGGCCAGCTCGGGGATCCGCCCGAGGTCGCCGGCGATGCCGAGGTGGTCGCCGTAGTCGCGGGATTCGACGACCAGGCCGTCGCGGATCCGCATGGCGAAGATGTTCGCGATCCGGACCGGCTTCCCGGCGTAACTGCCCTGGTAGGCGAACTCGCCGATCAGCACCTCGGGATCGGTGCCCTGGTAGGTGACCAGGTCGGCGACGGAGAAGTCGTGGTTGAGCGCCTTGCCCGCCGCGAAGTGCGCCCGCAGCTCGTCGCGGGTGCGCACCACCTCCGAGCCCGGCTGGAACGGGTGCGTGACGTGCGTTTCCTCCGCGTACAGCTCCGGCAGTTCGTCCCAGCGCCCGCCGGCGACGCCGTGCACGAGCCGCTCGAACACCGTGCCCGAGCTCTCCGGCATGACCGGGGACAGCTCGCGCGGCGGCGCCTGCTCGTAGGCCTTGACCAGGTCGTCGACGCCGTCGCGGATGACCGCGAGCCGCAGGTAGTCGTGGTAGTCGCGGGTGTGCACGATCAGGCCGTCGCGCACGCGCAGCACCTGGATGTTGGCCGTCTGGATGGTCCGCCCGGTCTCGACGGATTCGGCGTCGTAGTCGTATTCGGCGACGATCACCTCGGGGTCCGTGGTCTCGTGGACGACGACGTTCTTGCGCTTGAGCCGCAGGGTGCCGGCCAGGGCGCCGGTGAACCGTTCGTGGATCGTCGCGCGACCGGTGGTGCGGGTGGGCCGCGGCACGGCCTGGGGGTGTTCGACGACGGCGTCTTCGGCGTAGAGCGCGGAAAGTCCCTCCCACCTCCCTGCACTGATGCCGTCGGACAGAGCGGTGAAGACCTCGCGGGGTGAGCTCATGAGATTCCTCCCAGTGGGCAAAACGGAGTCGGTAGTCCGTCTCCGAAGATACGGACTACCGACTCCGGTTGTCTACCGGAGCAGGTCGCGCGCGGCCGGCTGCCCGCACACCTCCGCCCACGTCTCGGGGGTGCTGCCGAAGTTCGCGTCCCGCGCGCCGCGGTCGGCACCGCTTTCGACGAGGACCCGGATGACGTCGAGGTGGCCGGACTGCGCGGCCAGGTGCAGCGCCGTGACGCCCTCGCCGTGCGTCGGGCCGCCGAACGTGCCGGCGAGGTTCACGTCGGCGCCGAGATCCAGCAGCGTCCGGACGGCGTCGAGCTTGCCCGACGCCGCCGCCCACGCCAGCGCCGTGCCGCGGTAGACGTCGGCGTTCACGTCGGCGCCCCTCGCGACGAGCGTCCTGAGCGCGTCGGCGCGATCGTTGCGCGCTGCCCAGGCGAGGGCTTCGTCGCGGACTTCGGCAGGGTCGTCGGTCGGCTGCCAGGCCGGGAAACCGCTGTGGGGACGGTAAAACCCGCGGTGTTCGCCGCCGCGGCCGGACGTCAGGAGCTCCTCGATGGCGGCGACGTCGCCGAGCCCGGCCGCGACCCGCAGGTTGCCCGGCGCCCGGCTGTGTCCGGCCAGTTTCTCCGCGGCCTCGCGGTGGCCCCAGAACAGGGCGACGACCAGCGGGGTGCCGCCGTCGCCGCGGGCCGAGACGTCGACGGGCGCGCCGTGCTGCAGGAGCAGGTCGAGCAGGAACGGCAGGTTGCTGTAGGCGGCTTGGTGCAGGGGTGTCCAGCCGTGGACGTTGCCGCGGGCCGGGTCGGCGCCGTGGTCGAGCAGGATCCGGCTGAGCCGCTCGTCGTGCGTGGCGCCGGCCATGCCGAGCAGGTCGTTGCCGTTGGTGCCCCGCGCGTCGACGAGCCCGGGGAATTCGCCCAGGAGCGTTTCGAGCCGCTCGGGGTCCCGGTCTTCGATCGCCCGGTACGCGCGGGCGAACGGCTCTCCGCTGTCCACAAGGGACCTGACGTGGTCGCGGAGTGCTTTCCAGGAACCGAAACCGTGCTCGCGGGCGACGACGACGCGGGCGCCGTCGCGGGTGAGCGGCTGGTTCCAGCGGTCGAACGGCTCTCTCGCGCCGGGCGTGTCGTCTTCGGCCGAGGCGAGCAGGCCGAGTGCGCGCTCGGCGTAGTACTCGACGTCCTGGTGGTACGGGTGCTGCAGGTGTTCGCCGTGTTCGGTGACGCGCCGGACGTACGCCCGGAGTTTCGGCCAGCTCGGGAAGCCGTGGTCGCGGGCGATCCGGAACTGCGCTTCGGCGAGCTGGACGCCTTCGGCGCGCGCGCGTTCTTTCGCGCGCTTGCGGAGCTGTTCGAGGTTGAGTCCACCGGGCACTGTCGTGCCTCCTTTCCTCTTCGCCCGTGGTCCGCCGGCACCGGGCAGGAAAGAAGGTGCGGAGCTGGTGGTGCGGTGCTGCGGGGGTGGGCTCGGCCCTTTCCGCGGACGGGACGCGGCCCCGGCCGCGCCCCGCCAGCGTACCCCTGTGAAGGAAGGGTCATCACGCGTGATTGGAGAGTCGACACGCGTGATGCCTCTTTCGTCAGGGGAGGAGGTCGGCCAGCCTGCGGTAGGACTTCTCCGTGCGGGCCAGGACCTGGATGCAGACGTGGTCGGCGCCGGCGTCGAGGTGGGCTTGGATCCGGTCCGCGATCGCCTGCTCCCCGGTCACCACGATCGTGTCGACCAGGCGGTCGCTGCCGCCGTCGGCGAGGTCGTCTTCGGTGAAGCCGAGCCGCCGCAGGTTCTCCTGGTGGTGGCGGGCCTGCCGGACGTACATGCCGACGTGCTCGCGGGCGGCGTCCGGGGCCGCGTCCAGCAGCACCGCCTGCTCGACGGCGAGGTACTTGCCCGGCCCGAGCCGCTCGCGCGCCATCGCGGTGTACTCCGGCGGGACGAAGTACGGGTGGGCGCCGTCGGCGCGTTCGGCCGCCAGGTCCAGCAGCTTCGGGCCCAGCGCCGCGAGCACCCGGCGGGGCCGCGGCGACGGCTGGGGCAGGCCCGGCAGCTCGGCCGCGTCCATCCCGTCGAGGTACTCGCGCAACGCCGTCAGCGGTCGCGTGCCCGGCCGGTGCCCGCCCAGGCCGGCGATGAACCGGCCCGGGTAGGCCTCGCCCAGTGCCCGGATGGCGCCTTCCGCGGCGAGCGGGGTGCGCTGGTCGAACCGCGCGACCCCGGTGGCGACCGTGAGCTTCGACGACGCCGCCAGCAGCAACGCCGCCTGCGTGAACGCTTCCCGGCCGCCGAACTCGCCGAACCAGATCGCGTCGAAGCCGAGTTCCTCCACTTCGGCGGCCGTTTCGCGGAGCGCTCCGATCGGGGCGCCGTCGAAGAACCGCCAGATCCCGACGCTCATCGGGTCACCTCCGGAGCCAGTTCGAGCAGGGTGTCCACAGTGGAATCGAACGACGGTGCGGACGGCGTCAGCAGCACGTGGTCCGCGCCCGCGTCGAGCACCTCGCCGAGGCGTTTCGCGATGGTCGCCGCGTCGCCCCAGAGCACGAGGTCGTCGACGAACCGATCGCTCGGCCCGGCGATGTCGGCCTCGGTGTAGCCGAGCCGTTTCCAGCCCGCGAGGTAGACGGTGACGGAGTACTCGCGCGACTGCGCCACTCGGCGCCGCACGCTTTCGCGGGCGTCCTCGCGGCTGCCGAGCAGCACGGTCTGCTGCGGGATCAGCAGCTTGTCGGGCCCGAGGATCTCGCGGGCGTACGGCGTGTGCGAGACCGGCTGGGCGAACGGGTGGGCGCCGTCGGCCTGGTCGCGGGAGAGCTCCAGCATCTTCGGCCCGACGGCGGCCAGGACCCGCGGAAACGGGACAGGGGAAGGAGATTCTTCGGCGGTGGCGTCCATTTCGGACAGATAGGCGCGCATCCGGTCGATCGGCCGGTAGTCCTCACCGAGCTTCGCCGCCTGGAACGCGTGCCCGACGCCGATGCCGAGCACGAACCGGCCCGGGTGGGCCTGGGCGAGCGTCGCCCCGCCCTTCTGCGCGGTCGTCCCGCGCCGCAGCCAGGCGTTGGCGATGCCGGTGCCGAGCACGACGTCCGGCACGGTGGCCAGGAGGTCGCCGAAGTGGGCGAACACCTCCCGCGTGCCGGGTCCTTCGCCGCTCCAGACCGAGCGGTAGCCGGCGTCGGCGAGCCGTCGCGTCGCCGCGCGCTCGACGTCCGGTGGCGGGGCCATGGGTGCGCTCGGCAGCCAGGCGCCGATCGCGCCCAGCCGCGCTCGAGTGTCTTCGATCAGGGTCATCCTCGAGATTCCCTCCAGTAAGCTGAGGCTGCCTCCGGTTAATATACGGAGGCAGCCTCCGATTGGCTACCCGGTAGGGTCGTGAGTGCGATGACCGACGTCAAACCGATGCGCGCGGACGCCCGCCGCAACTACGAGCGCCTCCTCGAAGAGGCCCAGCGCGCCTTCGCCGAGCACGGCGTCGAGGCGTCGCTGGAAGACATCGCGCGCCGCGCCGGGGTCGGCATCGGTACGCTCTACCGGCACTTCCCGACCCGGGACGCGCTGCTCGAGACGCTGCTGCGCGCCCGGTTCGACGCCCACGCCGAGCGGGCCCGCGAACTGCTCACCCACCCCGAGCCGCTGAACGCCCTGCACTCCTGGCTGGCCGGGCTCGGGGACGCCACCGGCACCTTCCGCGGTCTGGTCGAGCTCACCGCCGACGCGCTGAACGACGAATCGTCCCGGTTGTACGAGTCGTGCCATGCGATGCGCGAGGTCGGTTCCCAACTGGTGGAACGGGCGAAGCGCGCGGGCGAACTGCGCGAGGACGTCACGGCGCACGAACTGCTTCTGTTGCTGCACGCGGCTTCCTGGGCGGGTGGGCACTTGCCCGGCGAAGGGGGCATGCAGCGCCTGCTGGCTCTTGTTTTCGAGGGATTACGGGCGAGTTAACGCCGGGGGACGCCAAGGGGCACCGCCGCGCGTTAAACTCCGCCACGACCGGGGCACAACGACGTGCAATGACCGTTTGTCGACACAGAGCGTCCTGGAAATGACCAGATAGTGGGAGCCGCATCGTGAGCAAGCCCAGCAAGCCCGTCGTCCTCATCGCGGAGAAGCTCGCCCCCTCCGTGCTGAGTGTCTTCGGTGACGAGGTGGAGGTCCGGCACGTCGACGGCACGGACCGGTCCGCGCTGCTGGAGGCGGTGAAGAGCGCCGACGCGCTCCTGGTCCGCTCCGCCACCCAGGTGAACGCCGAGGTCTTCGCGGCCACCACGCAGCTGAAGGTCGTCGCCCGCGCCGGTGTCGGCCTCGACAACGTCGAGGTGCCCGCCGCGACCGAGCGCGGCGTTCTGGTCGTCAACGCGCCGACGTCGAACATCGTCTCCGCCGCCGAGCACGCCGTCGCCCTGCTGCTGTCGGTCGCGCGCCGCGTCCCGGCCGCCGACCAGAGCCTGCGCGGCGGCGAGTGGAAGCGCAGCTCGTTCTCCGGCGTCGAGCTGCAGGGCAAGACCATCGGCGTGGTCGGCCTCGGCAAGATCGGCCAGCTGTTCGCCCAGCGCCTGGCCGCCTTCGACACGAAGCTCATCGCCTACGACCCCTACGTCTCGGCCGCCCGCGCCGCGCAGCTGGGCATCGAGCTCGTCACCCTCGACGAGCTGCTGACCCGCGCCGACGCCATCTCCATCCACCTGCCGAAGACGCCGGAGACCAAGGGGCTCATCGACGCCGAGGCGCTGAAGAAGACCAAGCCGGGCGTGATCATCGTGAACGCCGCGCGCGGCGGGCTGATCGTCGAGCAGGACCTGGCCGACGCGCTGCGCTCGGGCCACGTCGGCGGCGCCGGCGTCGACGTCTTCGTCACCGAGCCGACCACGTCCAGCCCGCTGTTCGAGCTGGAGAACGTCGTCGTGACGCCGCACCTGGGCGCCTCCACGGCCGAGGCGCAGGACCGCGCGGGCACCGACGTCGCGAAGTCGGTGCTGCTGGCCCTGCGCGGCGACTTCGTGCCGGACGCGGTGAACGTCACCGGCGGCGGCGCGGTCGGCGAGCACGTCCGCCCGTACCTGTCGCTGGTCCAGAAGCTCGGCCAGCTGCTGACGGCGCTCAACCCGACGTCGCCGACGACGGTGACCGTGCAGGTCAAGGGCGAGATCTCGAACGAGGACACCGGCGTGCTGCAGCTGGCGGCGCTGCGCGGGGTGTTCACCGGCGTGGTCGAGGACCAGGTCACCTTCGTCAACGCGCCGCAGCTGGCGGAGAAGCTGGGCGTGCAGGTCGAGCTGGAGACCGAGCCGGAGAGCCCGAAGTTCCGCAGCCTGGTCACGGTGCGCGCGGTGCACGCGGACGGCTCGGTGCTGACCGTGTCGGGTTCGGTCACCGGGCTCGACGAGGTCGAGAAGCTGGTCGAGGTCAACGGCCGCGGCTTCGACCTGCGGGCCGAGGGCACCGTGCTGCTGGTCGAGTACCCGGACCGCCCGGGCGTGATGGGCCGCGTCGGGACGCTGCTCGGCGAGGCGGGCATCAACATCGAGGCCGCCCAGATCAGCCAGACCACGGACGGCTCGGACGCGGTGATGCTGCTGCGCGTCGACCGCCACATCGACGCGCACCTGCTGGAGCCGATCGGCGCTTCCGTCGGGGCGCACACGATCCGTGCCGTCGACTTCAACTGACATAACACTTTCGAGGCCCCCTGTCACCCGGCAGGGGGCCTTCGTGCGCAATCACATTCACATAACGGAGTCCTTTGCCTACGTAAGTAGGTGTTTTGGGGCATTAGGTTCTCCCCGCGAGGTTGAACCACGCGTCGTCGAGGGCACGGCGCTGTGCCGCGCTTCACCGTCGGGGGTGTCAGGAGCGGCAGGCAGGTTCGGGTCTAGACCTCGAGTAAGGGGCCGACTCATGAGCAGATCCCGCCTCCCCGCGCGCGCCACGACGGCGGCCTTCGCCGTCGTTCTGGCGGCCGCGCTCGGGGCGCCGGTCGCGAGCGCGGCGGATGCGCCGCTCGCCGACGGCGTCGCACCCGCCAAGATCGACGAGGCGAAGCTGCAGGGCAAGCTTTCGCCGCGCCTGGGGGCCGCGCAGGGCCGGGTCACCGCGTTCGTCGAACTGGCCAAGAAGCCGGCCGTCGACGCGTTCGCCGCCGCGCAGCCGCAGGGCAAGGAACAGGCCAAGCGGGCCGCCAAGGCCGCCAAGGCCGACACCGCCGCCGCCGTGGACTCCGTCGTCGGCCAGCTGCGCGCGGCCGACGCCAAGCCGCAGGTCGTCACGCAGACCGCCAACGCCGTTCCCGGTGTGGTCGTCACCGCCGACGCCGCGAAGCTGCGCGAGGTCGCGAAGCGGGCCGACGTCGTCGCGGTGCGCACGGTCGTGCCGAAGACCCGCACCAACGCCAGCGCCGAGCAGCTGACCAACACCCTCGCCGCCTGGCAGCAGACTGGCAAGTTCGGCGACGGCGTCCGCGTCGGCGTCATCGACGACGGCATCGACTACACCCACGCCGACTTCGGCGGCCCCGGCACGCAGGCCGCCTACAAGAGCGTCGATTCCACCAAGCCGACCCCGCTCTTCCCGAGCGCCAAGGTCGTCGGCGGCACCGACCTCGTCGGCGACGACTACGACGCCGCGACGGCCGGCAAGACCACCCCGAAGCCGGACCCCAACCCGCTCGCCTGCGGTGAGCACGGCACGCACGTCGCCGGCACCATCGGCGGCTTCGGCGTCACCGCCGACGGCAAGACCTTCAAGGGCGACTACAAGAAGCTCGACGCCAAGAAGGTCGACGCGATGCAGATCGGCCCGGGCACCGCGCCGAAGTCGCTGCTCTACGCGATCAAGGTGTTCGGCTGCACCGGCTCGACGAACGTCACCTCGCAGGCCCTGGACTGGGCGCTCGACCCGGACGGCGACGGCGACTTCACCGACCACCTCGACATCGTCAACCTCTCGCTCGGCTCCGACTTCGGCGCGCCGGACGACCCGGACTCGCTGTTCGTGCGCAAGCTCGCCGCGAACAACGTGCTCCCGGTCATCTCCGCGGGCAACGGCGGCGACATCAACGACATCGCCGGCTCCCCGGGCAACACCCCCGAGGCGCTCACCGTCGCCAGCACGCGCGACGCGGGCGTCCTGCGCGACGCCGCCGAGGTCAAGGCCCCGACGACCGCGGCGGGTCAGAAGACCGGCCAGTACAGCCAGAACTACACCGGTTACGACACGCTCGACCTGACCGCGCCGGTCGTCGCCCTGTCGGCGGCGAACGCGGCCGGCTGCGCGCCCTACTCGGCCGAGGACAAGGCGAAGGCCGCCGGCAAGTTCGTCTGGCTGGAGTGGGACGACAACGACTCGACCCGCGCCTGCGGTTCGGCCGCCCGCGCCAACAACGCGCAGGCCGCCGGGGCGAAGGGGGTGCTGCTTTCGTCCACTTTGGAGCACTTCACCGCGGGCATCGCGGGCAACGCGGCGATCCCGGCGTTCCAGTTCACCGGCTCCGCCACCAAGACGCTGCGCGCGGCGCTGACCGCGGGCACGCTGCAGGTCCGGCTCTACGGCACCGGCCGTGCCTCGATCCAGGCCTACGACAAGAAGATCGTGGACACCCCGAGCTCGTTCACCTCGCGCGGCACCCGCGGCCCGGCCCTCAAGCCGGACGTCGCCGCCCCCGGTGACACGATCACCTCGGCCTTCCGCGGCAGCGGCAACGGCCGCACCGTGCTGAGCGGCACGTCGATGGCCGCCCCGCACACCACGGGCATCACCGCGCTGGTCCGCCAGGCGCACCCCGACTGGTCGGTCGAGGAGGTCAAGGCGTCGGTCATCGACACCGCCGGCCACGACGTGACCGACGGCGCGGGCCACACCTACGCGCCGCAGCGCGTCGGCAGCGGCCGGATCGACGCGAAGGCGGCGCTGGACAACCAGGTGCTCGCCTACGTCGTCGACGACCCGGGCGCGGTCAGCGTCAGCTTCGGCACGGTCGAGGCGGCCGGTCCGGTGACGCTGTCGAAGACGATCAAGCTGGTCAACAAGGGCGTCACGCCCGCCGAGTACTCCGTCGCCTACCAGGCGGTCAACGCCCTGCCGGGCGTCGAGTACACAGTGGACAAGCAGACCGTGAAGCTGACCGCGCGCGGCACCGCCAAGGTCAAGGTGACGCTGAAGATCACCGACGCCAAGGCGCTGCGCAAGGTCATGGACCCGACCATGTCGGCCACCCAGGCCGGCCTGGCCCGCCAGTTCGTCGCGGACGCCTCCGGGCGCGTCGCCTTCACGCCGGTCAGCGGCGCGAAGGTGCCGCTGCGGGTCTCGGTCTACGCCGCGCCGAAGCCGGTGTCGACGATTTCGACGCCGCCGTCGGTGAAGTTCGCGCCGGACGCCACGCAGGCCGTGCTGAACCTGTCCGGCAAGGGTGTCGACCAGGGCACCGGCGCGCAGCGGTACCGCTCGCTGATCAGCGTGCTCGAGCTGCAGGCGGAGTCCCCGCAGCTGCCCGAGTGCGACGCGGACGTGGTCACCGACTGCACGCTGAACAAGACGGCCAAGGGCGGCGACCTCCGCTACATCGGCGCGGCTTCCACCGCTCCGCTGGCGAAGGCCCAGGGCGAGCCGGAGAACGCGATCCTCGCGTTCGGCCTGTCCACCTGGGGTGACTGGGCGAACATCGGCAGCAACACCTCGCCCTTCGTCGACATCGACACGACCGGGGACGGGCAGCCGGACTTCGAGACCTACGTGACCAAGGCGACCGCGACCGACGTCCTTCTGGCCAGGACGGTCGCGCTGACCGCCGGCTTCCCGACCGTGGACGTGCAGGCGGTCAACGGCCAGCTCGGCGACGTCGACACGAACGTGTTCGACACGAACGTGCTGACGCTGCCGGTTTCCCTGGCCGCGCTGGGCATCGACGCGAACGCGGACAGCCACCGCATCTCCTACACGGTGGGGGTGAGCGGTTTCTACGTCGCGCCGGGCACGACGAACGGGCTGATCGACTACGTCGCCACGCCGCTTTCGTTCGACGCGCTCGCGCCGGGCTACGCGGTGCAGGGCGGCGGCGACGCCGCGCTGGGCTACGTCGCGAAGCCGGGCACGGCGCTGGTCGTCACCCGGAACGCGGTCTCGGCCGCGGCCGACAACGCCCTCGGCCTGCTGGCCATCGAGCACCACAACGCCGCGGGCAACCGGGCGAACGTGGTCAAGGTGGACGCGACGCAGGGGGCCCGGCCGGGGAACGAGCGTCAGCCGATCGGGGCTGGTCACCGCTAGTCCGCGGCAAGATCGATCTGTGCAGGACCAGGGGCGTCTCCGGCGGATTTCCGCCGGGGGCGCCCCGCTGGCATTCACCCGATTGGGTGTCTCACCCCGTGGGAGGATGCGGCATAAGGGTGGTGCGGCTACGGCGGTTTGTCTACGGCCGGTAACCTTCCGGCTGCTGGCGTTTTGTTGCGATGGACCATCGGTGCGGCCGGTGGTCCGGTCGACGGAGGTGTGTGGATGCGGCTCGCGGTGATCCCAGGAGACGGGATCGGGCCCGAGGTGGTCTCCGAGGCGCTGAAGGTGCTCGGCGAGGTAGTACCGACGGCGGAGATCACGAACTACGACCTCGGCGCCGCCCGATGGCACTCGACCGGCGAGCTGCTCCCGGAGTCGGTCCTCGGCGAGCTCCGCCAGCACGACGCGATCCTGCTGGGCGCGGTCGGCGACCCGTCGGTGCCGAGCGGCATCCTCGAGCGCGGCCTGCTGCTGCGCCTGCGGTTCGAGATGGACCACCACGTCAACCTGCGCCCGGCGCGGCTCTACCCGGGTGTCCGGGGACCGCTGGCCGACGCGGGCGACGTCGACATGGTCGTCGTGCGCGAAGGCACCGAAGGCCCGTACGCGGGCACGGGTGGCCTGATCCGCAAGGACACCGAGCACGAGATCGCGACCGAGGTCAGCGTCAACACCGCGTTCGGGGTCCGGCGCGTGGTCGCGGACGCGTTCAACCGCGCCGAGGCCCGGCCGCGCAAGCACCTGACGCTGGTGCACAAGACCAACGTGCTCTCGTTCGCCGGCTCGCTGTGGTCGCGGATCGTCGAAGAGGTGTCGCTGGAGCACCCGGAGGTGACGGTCGCGTACTCCCATGTGGACGCGGCGACCATCCACCTGGTGACGGACCCGTCGCGGTTCGACGTGATCGTGACGGACAACCTGTTCGGCGACATCATCACCGACCTCGCGGCCGCGGTGACCGGCGGCATCGGCCTGGCGGCCAGCGGCAACCTGGACATGACCCGCCGCAACCCGAGCATGTTCGAGCCGGTGCACGGTTCGGCGCCGGACATCGCGGGCCAGGGCCTGGCCGACCCGACGGCGGCGGTGCTGTCGGTGGCGCTCCTGCTGGACCACCTGGGGCAGAAGGAAGCCGCCCGGCGGATCGAGGCGTCGGTGGCGTTCGACCTGGCGACGCGGGACCAGTCCTCGCCGGGCGCCACGCAGGCGATCGGGGACCGGCTGGCCGCGCTGGTGTCCTCGAACGTGCGGACCGCTTGATCCTTCGGGAAAGCCCCGCGCCCCCGGGTGGGTGCGGGGCTTTTTCGTGCCCGCGGTGTTCCCGGATGGTGGGAGCTTGACCCAGCTTGTGGACTTTCGCGGAAACCCTGTGGCATGATGCGACCGTGACCAGCTTCGCGATCATTATCGCCGAGCGCGCCGGACGATAGCTCCACAAGAGCACCCGGCGCGCAACCTCTCGCACCCTGCGGGAGGTTTTTTTGTTGCCTTGAAACGCCCGGAAGACGCCAGAAACGCTAGGAGAAGACCGTGACCCGCCAGGAGCCCGCCGATACGCCGCTGGGCGATGCCTTCCACCTCTACGACACCACCCTGCGCGACGGTGCCCAGCGGGAGGGCATCTCCTACTCCGTCCAGGACAAGCTCGCCGTCGCGCGGCTGCTGGACGAGCTGGGCGTCGGGTTCATCGAAGGCGGCTGGCCCGGGGCGCTCCCCAAGGACACCGAATTCTTCGCCCGGGCCGCGAAAGGCGAGCTGAAGCTGAGGCACGCCGCGCTCGTCGCGTTCGGCGCGACGCGCAAGGCCGGCACCACCGCCGACGCCGATCCGCAGGTCCGGGCCCTGCTCGACAGCGAAGCACCCGTGGTCACCCTCGTCGCCAAGTCCGATCTCCGCCACATCGAACGCGCCCTCCGCGTCGACGTCGACGAAGCCTGCGCGATGGTGAAGGACACCGTCGAGTTCCTCACGAAGGAAGGCCGGCGCGTCTTCCTCGACGCCGAGCACTTCTTCGACGGCTACGCGCATTCCCCCGAGACCTCGCTCCGGGTCCTGGACGCCGCCGCCCACGCCGGCGCGGACGTCCTCGTGCTCTGCGACACCAACGGCGGCCAGCTCCCCCTCGGGCTCGCCGGGACCGTGCGGGAGGTCCAGGAGAAGACCGGATTCCGGCTCGGGATCCACTGTCAGGACGACACTTCCTGCGCCGTGGCGAACTCCGTCGCCGCGGTGCAGGCCGGCGTGACGCACGTCCAGTGCACCGCCAACGGTTACGGGGAACGGGCCGGCAACGCCGACCTGTTCGCCGTGACGGGAAACCTCGTGACCAAGCTCGGCATGGACGTCCTCCCGACCGGAGGAGCGGCCGAGCTGACCCGGGTCTCCCATGCTCTTGCCGAAATCGCGAACATCGCCCCCTACACCCACCAGGCTTACGTAGGGGCGTCGGCCTTCGCCCACAAGGCGGGACTGCACGCGAGCGCGATCAAGGTGGATCCGTTGCTGTACAACCACATCGATCCGTCTTCCGTCGGCAACGACATGCGGGTGCTGGTCACCGAGATGGCCGGCAGGGCCAGCCTCGAGCTCAAGGGACGTGAGCTCGGGGTCGACCTTGCCGGCCGGCCCGAGGCGCTCACCAGCGCCATCACCAAGGTCAAGCGGCTCGAGGCGGAAGGCTGGTCCTTCGAAGCGGCCGACGCCTCCCTGGAACTCCTGCTGCGTCAGGAAGCCGACGTCCCCGCGGAGGCGCCGTTCGAGCTCGAGTCGTACCGCGTGGTGCTCGACCACCGCCCCGGCGGCGAGGTGATGGCCGAGGCCACCGTCAAGGTGCACGTCGGCGGCGAGCGCGTCATCGCCACCGCCGAGGGCATCGGGCCGGTGCACGCCCTCGACGCCGCCCTGCGGAAGGCACTGTCGCCGCACCTGTCCTGGTTGGACAGTGTGGAGCTGGCCGACTACAAGGTGCGCATCCTCCAGGGCCACCCCGGCACCGACGCGGTGACGCGCGTGCTGGTCGAGAGCACCGACGGCGAACGCGAGTGGACCACGGTCGGCGTGCACGGCAACATCGTCGAGGCCAGCTGGCTGGCTCTGTGCGACGCGCTCGTGCACAAGAGCACCACCGTGCACTGAGTGAGGGGGCGGGCGCACGTAGACTGCGTACGTGCGCCTAGCCCGAATTGCTCATCCCGGTGGTGTCGCGTTCGCCTCGATCGAAGGCGACGGTGACGACGCCCAGGTCCTCGAAATCGCCGAGCACCCCTTCGGCCAGCCGAACTTCACCGGCAAGCGCTGGCCGCTGGCCGACGTCCGGCTGCTCGCGCCGATCCTGCCGTCCAAGGTGATCGCCGTCGGCCGCAACTACGCCAAGCACGCGGCCGAGTTCGGCAACGAGGTGCCCAGCGACCCCATGCTGTTCCTCAAGCCGTCGACCACGGTCATCGGCCCCAACGCGGCCATCCGCCGCCCGTCCGGCATCGGCCGCGTCGACTTCGAAGGCGAGCTGGCCATCGTCATCGGGCAACCGGTGAAGAACGTGCCGGCCGCCCGCGCCGCGAGCGTCATCCTCGGCTACACCATCGCCAACGACGTCAGCGCCCGCGACCTCCAGAAGTCCGACGGCCAGTGGGGCCGCGCCAAGGGCTTCGACACCTTCTGCCCGATCGGCCCGTGGATCGAGACCTCGATCGACGCCTCCGACCTCTCCCTGCGGGCCGAGGTCGACGGCGAGCTCAAGCAGGACGGCCGTACTTCGGACCTCGTCCACCGGATCCCCGAGCTGGTCGAGTTCGTCTCCGGCGTGATGACGCTGCTGCCTGGCGACATCATCCTCACCGGCACCCCCGAGGGCGTCGGCCCGATCGAGGGCGGCCAGAGCGTCTCGATCACCATCGAAGGCATCGGCACCCTGACCAACCCGGTCGAGAACGTCTAGCTCCGCCGCGCCCCGGCTTCAGCGCGCCGCCGGCTCCATCGGCCGCCGCGCGAACGCCGGGGCGTGCTCCGGCCGCAGGCCTAGCCCCAGCAGCCGCGCCGGGAAGTAGGACAGCCGCGGGAACCGCGCGAACAGCTTGATCATCGGCGCCGGCGGGCCGTTGCGCTTGCCGGCCATCACCGCCCGCATCACGGTTCGGTGCAGCAGCCGCTGCAGCCCCTGCACCAGCAGCGTCGGCGCCAGCCGGCGCGCGCGCACCTTCGCCAGGTCGGCTTCCGCCGGACGGCCCCGGCGCAGCGGTTCGGCCAGCAACGTCGCCGCCGCGACCGCGTCCTGCACCGCCAGGTTGATGCCGACCCCGCCGATCGGCGACATCGCGTGCGCCGCGTCGCCGAGGCACAGCAGCCCGTCGACGTGCCACTTGCGCAGCAGGTTGAGCCGCACGTCGAGCATCTTGACGTCGTCCATCGACTCCAGCTCGTGCACGCGGTCGGCGAACTCGGGCAGGATCTGCGTGACGTTGTGGCGGAAGTCCTCGATGCCCTTCGCGCGCAGGTCGTCACCCTTCGGGCTGAGGTAGGCGACCTGGAAGAACCCGGGACGGGGGAGCGGCACGGCGAACCGGCGGTCCCGCATCTTCGGCATCAGCATGGCGCCCTCCTCGCTCTCGTGCCGCGAGAGCCGGAACCACCAGACGTCGAACGGGCAGTCGTACTCGCGGGGCACGAGACCGGCCTCGCGCCGGGCCAGCGACCAGCGGCCGTCGGCGGCGATCACCAGGTCGGCGCGGAGTTCGCCGGTCTCGCCCGCCGCCGTGCGGTAGGTGATGCCCTCGACCCGGCCGTGCGCGCGGACCAGGCCGGTGCACTCGGTCTCCATCCGCAGGACGAACGTCGGCTCCTTGCGCGCGCTTTCGGCGAGCAGGTCGAGGAAGTCCCACTGCGGCACCATCGCGATGTAGGGGTGCGCCACCTTCAGCCGGGTGAAGTCGGCGAGCTTCATCATTTCGCCGTTCTCCTCCGGGAAGCCCGCCGCGGTCAGTTCGCTGTGCGGCAGCGCGTCGAACTTCTCGCCCAGACCCAGTTCGTCGAGCAGCGTCAGCGTCGACGGGTGGACCGTGTCCCCGCGGAAGTCGCGCAGGAAATCGGCGTGCTTCTCCAGCACGGTCACCTCGACGCCGGCCCGGGCCAGCAGCAGTCCCGTCACCATCCCGGCCGGCCCGCCTCCGATGACGACGCAGGTCGTGCGCTCGGTCATCTCGACCATCTCCCTTTTCATCGCGCGTTGAATAAGATGAGGATGCACCCGCCGGCTACCGGCGTCAAGGGGTGTGACCGGAGATACGCTGATCGAGCTACGGCCACGCGCCCGTCCGACCCGGTTGCCGGAAACCGTCCAAACGCGACAGTTGGGCGAACGGGCACCGACCGGGTACCGACCGGGTGCGGCTCCGGCGGTGAACCGCGGACCTGCCCATGTGGACGGAGCCGTTTCCCAAGCGGGACAAGGGGTTTCACCGGGGAATCGATTGCCGCACGGTCGGCCCGGAGGTCGTCGGCGCGTGCGGCCGGATAACCGAACGGGGACGGTGCACCGACTGGGAGTAGAGCTCGTGCGCCGGAACAGGGGAGCGGCAATCACCTCTTTGGCAGCGTCGCGAACGCTGCGGTTGCCCTAGCCTCACTGGGTGGATTTCGCCCTGGCACCCCGGACCCCGTCGCGAACCGCCCCGCCCGCCGCGGCGGCGTCCGAGCCCTGGTCGCCGCCCGAGCTCCGGCTGGTGTGCCTGGACATCGACGACACGCTCATCGACTGCACCGCCGCGATCCGCCGCAGCCTCCACATCCTGACCGGCCGGGGTGACCTGTGGCCGCTGTGGGACCTCATCACCGAAGAGCACGTCGCCCTCGTCGTCGCGGGCGAACTCGACTACGCGACGATGCACCAGCGGCGCACCGACTGCTTCCTCGCCGAGATCGGCATCTGCGCCGACGCCGAGCAGGTGAGTTCGTTCGAGCGCCGCCGCCGGGAACTGCTCGACCACTCCTGGCAGCTGTTCGACGACGTCCTCGACTGCCTGGAGTGGCTGCGCGCGGCCGGCCTGATGCTGGCCGCGGTGACCAACGCCTCAGGCGGCCACCAGCGGAAGAAGATCGCGGACCTGGGCCTGGCGCCGTTCTTCGACCACGTCGCCATCGCGGGTGAGCTCGGGGTGGCCAAACCCGATCCGGTGATGTTCCACACCGTGTGCCTCGGCCTGGGCTGCGCGCCCGCCCAGGCGGTCCACGTGGGCGACAAGCTCGACACCGACGCGATCGGCGCCCGCGACGCGGGCCTGGGCGCGGTCTGGCTCGACCGCGACCGCATCGGTGAGCGCGCCCCGGAGGGCGTCCACGCGGTGGCCGGCCTCGCCGAGCTGCCTGAGCTGCTGGTTTCGGAGTACGCGACGATCGGCGTCCCGGCCCAGCGTGGCAGTGCCACCCCCGCGTTCACGGTCCGGAACGGGGTGCTCTAGTATTTCTCCTCGTGCGGTGCTGAACCGGCCAAGCCGGAGTGGTACCTCACTGGGGTATGGTGTAATTGGCAGCACGACTGGTTCTGGTCCAGTTAGTCTAGGTTCGAGTCCTGGTACCCCAGCTGCGGAGAGTGACCCCTCTGCGAAGCGGGAAATCGCTTCTGGTAGGTTCTCTCCAGCAAGAAAAACAGAAAAGCCCCTGGGAAACCAGGGAAGATCCTAAGCCCCCGTCGTCTAGCGGCCTAGGACGCCGGCCTCTCACGCCGGTAGCGTGGGTTCGAATCCCATCGGGGGTACCAGCAGTAACCGAGCCCGTCTGACCCAGGTCAGGCGGGTTTTTTGGTTCTGCGCCGCGGCCACCGCCGGAATGTCCGCGGCGGAGAGCAACGCCGCGGACATCGTCCATCATGGCCGCTTCGCCAGCTTTTCCAGTGTCGCCCGGACCGCCGTCGCTTCCGGGACGGCCAGCTCCTCGAACAGCGCCAGCGCACGGCGGAAGTACTCGGTGGCCCGGGCCTCGTCCGCGGCTTTCACCGCGCTGTGGCCGAGGCCTTCCAGCGCGCGCCCCACCTGCAGCCGGACGCCGACGGCGCGGGCCAGGTCGAGCGCGCGGCCGTGGAACTCGGCGGGATCGCCGGCTTCGGGCCACGCCAAGGCCAGGTTGCCGAGGTTGTTGAGGTTCTCCGCCTGCCAGCCCTGGTCGTCCCCGAACAAGCTCTCCGCCCGGGTCAGGTACATGAACGCCAGCCGGTAGTTGCCGGCGGCGTGGTGCAGCCGCCCCAGGTTGGTCAGGGTGACGGCCTCGCGCGCCCGGTAGTCCAGCTGGCTGTAGATGTTCTGGGCGCGGCTGTAGTAACTGTCGGCCGATCCGTAGTTGCCGCAGTCGAAGTGCAGCCGGCCGAGGTTGTTCAACGCCCGCGCCTCGGCGAACCGATCGCCGAGTTTTCTCGACAGCGTCAGCGCCTCGGTGAAAGCGGTGGCGGCGTAGCTGTGGTCGCCCGCCATGCCTCGAGCGCACCCGACGGCGAGCAGGGCCGTCACTTCGCCGGGCTCGTTGCCCAGCAGGCGGTAGAGCCCGAGGCTGCGCTCGGCGTTCCTCCGCGAGGCTTCGAGATCGCACGACCGGTGCTGGACCCGGGAAAGCAGCGCGAACGTGGCGGCCACGCCGAGCGGGTTGTCGAGTCCTTCGTACAGCTGCCGGGCGCGGTTCAGGTACGCCGTGGCGTCGGCGAAGTTGGAGAGGTCCAGCTGGACCCGGCCCGCTTCGGTGAGCACGTCCGCTTCACCGGGCCGGTGGCCGAGTTCGAGGCAGAGGGCTCGCGCGCGGGCCAGGTTTGCGGCGGCGTCGTGGTAGTTGCCGAGCAGGCGCTGCACCCGGCCCAGGTCGGTCCGGGTCGCGGCTTCGGCGGCGACGTCGCCGGCCGCCTGCTCCGCCGTGAGCACGGCCTGGTGGATGCGGTGAGCGTCGTGCCAGTGCCCGTGCTGCTCGAGGAACGGGTGCAGCGCGACGGCGAGCTCGGCCGCCCACCGGACACGGTCGTCGGCGGCCGCCGCGGTGATGCAGGCACCGAGGGTGGCCCGCTCCGCGGTCAGCCAGGCGATCGCTTCGCTTTCGGTGTCGAACTTCCGGGACGGCACCGGCGGCCGCGGACCGAGTTCCGGCCGTGGGGTGGGGCTCGCCACGAACTGGTTCGCCGCGCGGACGGTCTCGAGGTAGTGGTCGAGGAGGCGTTCGAAGGCCTCTTCTTCCGTGCCGGGGCCGACGAGCGACCGGCCGTAGGTGTGCGTCAGGTCGTGCAGGCGGTAGCGGCCGGGGAAGGGTTCGTCGAGCAGGTGGTTGCGGTACAGCACCTCGAGCCGTTCCCGGGTGGTCTCGACGTCGGTCCCGTCGAGGGCGGCGGCCGCCGCCGCGTCGAGGTGGCGGCCGGGGTGCAGGCTCAGGCGCCGGAACAGCCGCCGCTGGTCCGGGGTCAGGTCGCGGTAGGAGAGTTCGAATGCGGCGGTGACGCTCCGGTCGTCGGCGTGCAGCGTCTTCAGCCGGTCCTGGGAGTGGGCGAGGTCGTCGGCCAGCCGGCGCAGGGTCCGGTCCGGGTGACTGCGCAGCCGGGCGGCGGTGAGGGAGATGGCGAGCGGCAGATTTCCGCACAACGCCGTCAACTCGGCCACCGCACCGGGTTCGTGCTGCGCCGGTGAGGTGCAGCGCTCGAACATCGCGACGGCTTCGCCGGGTGGCAGCGTTGGCAGGGGAACCCGGCCGGCGTCGGCGATCGGTTCGAGCCGGTGCCGGCTGGTGATCAGCACGAGACTGCCCGCTCCGCCGGGCAGCAGCGGCCGGACCTGGGCGTCGTCGACGGCGTCGTCGAGCAGGAGCAGGATCTTCTTCCCGGCCAGCTTCTCGCGCCACAACCGGGCGCGGTCGTCGAGATCCGCCGGGATGGCCAGGGTCGGCACGCCCTGGAGAAGCAGGAGCGAAGCCAGCGCGTCGGCCGGGGTCACCGGAGCCTCGCCGGGGCTGTGGCCGTGGAGGTCCAGGAAGATCTGGCCGTCCGGGAAGTAGGCCGCCAGCTGGTGGGCGGCGTGCACCGCGCACGTCGTCTTGCCGATCCCCGGCCTGCCGTCGATGACGTGGACCGCCCGGCCGAGGGTCCCGTGATCCGCGGCGGTGGCGACGGCCGAGCCGAGGATCGCGAGTTCCTTGGCCCGGCCGGTGAAGACCGGGAGATCACGCGGCAGCGTGCACCGCCCGGCCGCGACCGGCAGCCGCGGCGGCCGGTCGTCCGCGGGGCGGGAGCCGGCTCCGGGATCCGGAGGGTAGGGATCGTCGGGCCGGCTGATCCAGCCCGTCGTGGCCGTTTCCTTGACGGTCACCGGCACCGGCCGGAACGACGTCGCGTCCACGACCGTGCTGCTGCGGACGACCTCGTCGAAGAACCAGTCCGACGTGATCAGCGCGACCACGCCCGGCGACTCGGCGAGGGCGGCCTTGAGCTGCGGCGCTTCGAGCAGGCGAAAAGTACGGTTGATCGCCGGTGCGGTCGCGCCGTGGTCGTCGTAGGCGACTTCTCCGGCGTGCAGGGCGACCCGCAGCCGGATCCGTTCCTCCGGCGGATGCCCCTCGTTGTGCCGGCGCAACTCCGCGGCGAGGACCGTCGGCAGGACCTCGACGAAGGGGCCTTTCGGGATCTGGGCCGGGGCCAGGACGAACGTGCCGTCACCGGTGTTCTCGTGCCGGCAGTCGAACCACGGCACGCCTGCTTCGTCGAAGGCTCGGCGCAGCGCGCGGTCGAGACCGCGGCGCACCGCCAGCCGGTTCGGGGTCGTCCGGTGCGGATCCCCGTAGCTTTCGATGTCCACCGCCACGATCGTGCGATGGACGACTTGCCGTGAATGCTCCACGTTCCCCCCGCAAAGTTGGATTCCGGTTCAGGAAATGCCGGTCGGCTCGGGTGATCAAGGCGGCGGCGCGGTCGCGCAGCCGGGGTTCAGGCACCGGGCGGCGTGCCTGCGCTCGGCGAGTTCCGAGAGCAGGATCACCAGCACGGCGCCGGCACTGCTGAGCCCGATCAGCAGGAGCCACCGCCGGGCCGCCTCCGGGCGGCACAGCTGCGTTGCCGCGGCGGCGGTTCCGGCCAGTGCGGTCGTGGCGAGCAGACCGGCCAGCCGGTGCGGCGCGGCGGGCGGGCAGGGGTGCTCGCGGTCCGGTATCGGTGCGGTGGGCACGGTTTCGCCGGCCGGGGCCCGGGGGCCCGCGGGCTTGGCCGGCGTGGACCCGGTGTTCTGGTTGACCCGGCGCCAGGCGGTCAGCCACAGGTCGAGGTCGATGTCGTCGACGCCGCAAGCGCGCAGGAAAGCGTCGACGAAGTCCTGCTTGTCGTTCCGCCCGCTGCTGGCGAACCGCTGTGCGGCGGATTTCGAGACGAAGTGGCCGGAGTTCTTCGCGATCTGCTCGTAGGTGAGCCCCTGGTGTTCCTTGAGCCGGGTGAGTGCCTCGGCGAACTCGCGGTGGGTGGTGGCCACGAGCGCCGCTCCGACCGGGGTGGTGCGGCCGGGTTGCCGCGGCAGCGGCAAGGACGCGCCGGAGCGGCGCTGGGCGTTGGTGTCGTGCCACCGGCGGATCAGGACGTCGTGCCACGCTCGTGGCGCCACCGCCCGGGCCATGGCGTCGGTCTCGTCGAGGCCGGGAAAGCCCGTGGAGGTCAGGAAGCTGGTGAACAGACCGGGCGCCAGGTCGGTTTCCGCCGCCATCCGGCGGGCGTCGGGGCGGCCGGCCCGGTCCCAGAAGTGCAGCAGCAGATCGCGCAGGGGCGTGGTCGCGGCCACGGCCGGGGGCGTGGTCGGGTCAGGGACGTTCATGGCGGGCTTTCGTCAGCGGAAGCGGCGGGTGGGCGGGATCCGGTGGGCGTGGCGCCCGGGGAACGCGGCGGTACCCGCGGCCACGGGCACGTCGGCTCCGGCAGGGATCCGCGGCGCGGTGCCGGGGGTGCGGCCGCTGCGCACCAGCACCGCCGGGAAGACGAGGGCGGCCGCGCACCGGACGCCGGACGGAACGGGGAAACGCTGCCCCAGGTGGTGCATGGGTGAAGCCCTTTCGGCTTGTGCCGCGCGGAAAGCACGTGGTGCGCAACGGCGGGTCTCGGGGACGAACCGGGTGGTGCCGTCGCCCGTGGTTGGCGCCACGTGATCAACTCACGACGGAAGGTCACCAGTTCGCGATCAGTGTGCCCGCGCCTCGGCACTCGGCAAGCGGATCCCAAGTCCCATCCCATCCCGTCCGCGGTGGCCTGCGTCACACGGCCGGCGCGGCGTGGAAGGGCTTGCGTCGTGGTCTCGGCCGGGCGAACCGGGACGTCCGGTGCGGGGTCGGAAACACGGTGATCCGGTCGTCCGGCCGGCCCGCGTCCCATCCCGGACGGCGAGTTGACACGGCCGGGTGCTCCGGGATGATCTGCGTGCCGGGTGGCCGACGTGGCCTGGTGAGCGGAGAGCAGCCCGTCGGGGCGGGTTTCCTGTCGGGGGTGGCGTGGCCGGGTTGGCGCTCGGTCGCGTCGCTCGACCCGGCGGCCGCGGGCGCCCGGGACGCGGCCCGGGAGGATGACCTCTCTTCAGCTGCCGTCCGCGAGGCCGCGCCCCGCCTGAAGGCTTCCGGACGAAGCGGGCCCCGGCCGTACCGTCGGCGTCGATCTCGTCCTCGGTAGTACAGTTTTCAACGTTCGTTCCCCTCGGTTCGCGTGGTGTTCGAGCACTCGCGCGGCTCCCTGTTGCAGCAGGGGGCCGCGCTTCTTTCTGTGCACAACTCCGTCGAGCAGTACCCGATCCTTGTCGTATGACAGTCCGGCGGTCAACTCACCAGACCGTGTGACGCACTTAATCCTGCCCGATGTTCATATTCTGCGCCCGATGGCAGCCGCTCGGCGCACGATGATCGGCGCGGCCGATCGTCGGCTGTCGCGGCTAAGCAGACGCATATCCTGGGAAAACCGGGTATGAACGCCTGTTTCATAACCCGCTCCGGACGGCGTGCAGAACCGGTGCTCGGCCCTCGAAACGACAAATAGTTGACATCCGCGATTAATCTGAAACGACGTTATCAAACTTAGCGGCAGTTGCGTGGGGTAGTCATTTGCGACGCTGTGGTCATCTTGGCGCCCTGTCCGAGGTGGTGGACAGGCCACCGAAGGGGGACCGCTCAACGCAGAGTTGCTACCGCTTGACGACAGACCGTGTTCGGCCCGGATCGAAGGTGCCCTGCCGTCACTCCGGCGGCAGCCGCGCCCGGCCCGGCTCCGTCACTAAACTCGAGGCTGTGGTGCGCGGGACGGGCCGAGGGGAGGCAGGCGGGTGGGGGACTCCACGGACGAACGAGCTCCGCAGCAGCGGCTCGACGCGGACATCGACCTGAGCAAACCGAGCGCCGCCCGGATGTACGACTGGTACCTGGGCGGCACCCGCAACTGGGCGGTCGACCGCGAGTTCGGCGAACGCGCCGTCGCCACCTGGCCCCACGTCAAGCTGGTCGCCCAGCACAACCGCGCCTTCCTGCGGCGGGTCGTCGGCGCGGCCCTCGACGCCGGGATCCGCCAGTTCCTCGACCTCGGCACCGGCGTTCCCACGGTCGGCAACATCCACGACATCATCCGCCGTCGACGCCGCAAGCTCCGCGCCCGCGTCGTCTACGTCGACTACGAACCCGTGGCGGCCAGCCAGGCGCGCCAGGTGCTCGACGAGGACGAAGTCACCCACTGGGCCACCTCGATCCAGCGGGACCTCCGCGACCCCGAGGCCATTTTCGACGACCCGGAAACCGAGCGGCTGATCAACACCGCGCAGCCGATCTGCGTCCTGTTCATCGCCGTCATGCACTTCATCGGCGACGGCGACGACCCCCGCGGCATCCTGGACGCCTACCGCGAGGTCGCCGCACCCGGCAGCTGGCTCGCCCTGACTCACGCCTGCAACGACGCCGCCCCCGAACCCGGCGCCGGCAACATCCAAGCGGTCGTCGACAGCTACCGCGGCACCAGCAATCCGATGTGGCTGCGCGACCGCGACACGATCGCCGGCTGGCTCGACGCCCCGGGCTGGGAGCTGCTCAAGCCCGGGATCGTCCACCCGCCCGACTGGCGCCCGGCGCCCGGCACCCGCCTCACGGACGAGCAGGAAGCCGCCCGGCCGTACATGTGGGCAGGCGTCGCCAGCAAAGCTTGACCGGCGCGACGGCCCGAATCAGGCGGGAAGGCCGTTGTCGTCGGTCTCGAGGACCTGGGTCTTGAACTTCGTCAGGAACGCCGTGAGCTCGCCGGTGACCGACTGGATGACGGTGCCGCCGTCCTGCCAGGTGCCGTCGAGGTGCTGGAACTGCCCCGGCGGGTCGCCCTGGTTGTAGTGGATGTCGTGGACGCCGAGGCCGTGGCTGTAGGGCGCGCCGAAGACGGAGACCCGTTGGCAGTTGGCCAGCCGCTGTTCGAGCAGGTTCAGCGCGTTGTCCGCGGTGCTCTCGACCCAGCCGAACCGGGGTGAGCGCAGGATCGCGTTGACCGCGGTGGCGAGCGGGCTCGCGACCAGCGTCAGGCAGCCCCGGCCGCGCAGCAGCGGCGACCGCAGGTAGTCCAGCGCGCCCGAAGCCGGATCGCGGGTGAGGCGGTGCCAGCCCGGGCCGAGGCCGGCGACCGTGGCGAACAGCGTCGGGTCGAGGTTGCGGACTTCGCGGTACTGCACCGGAACTCCGCTCGGCGTCGACACGTCGACCGCGCATTCGTAGCGTCCCGCTGGCGCTTCCACGGTCATCTTGCCGTGGTACCAGGACCCGAAGTCGTTCGGGTCTTCGCGGGTGAACGAGATCAGCGTGCCGATCAGGACGCCGTAGTCGGGCAGCGGCATCGGGTTCTCCTCCGGTCAGCGGAACAGCAGCCGTTGGCGGTAGCTCGGCGTCCTGCGGTCGTAGTAGCGGGCCGCCCAGCTGTCGCCGGGAACGAGGTAGAGGACGTCCCTGGGGTCGTCGCGGAGTTTCTGCCGGAGGTACCGGAAGTAGAAGTGGGTGAACAGGCGCATGAACTCGCCGAGGTAGATGTCGGCGACGCGGGTGTCGCCGCGGATGACGAGCATGTTCTCGTCGTTCTGGTGGACCGAGGCGTCGCTGAAGTTGCCCGAGCCGGTGATCACCAGGGGGTCGTCGCCGAGCGGGTCGGCGAGCATGAACTTCGTGTGGGTGTAGCGGACGTGGAAGTTCAGGCCGGTCAGCTGTTCCTTGGTCCAGCGGTCGAGGACGTCCGTGCTCAGCAGCGACCCGACGGCGACCTTGACGTCGTTGTCGCGGGTGAATTCGACGTCCCCGCTGTCGGGCGGTTCTTCGAGGACGAGGTAGCGCAGCACGTCGGACTCGGCGGCGATGGCGTCGGCGATCTTGTCGTGCACGCCGAACGCCGCGGTCATGAAGAACGACTTCGCGGCGCGTCCGGCCTGGCCGGCGTACCAGTCGATCAGGTCGAGGGTGGTTCTCGGGCTGACGACGGGCGAAATCCCGGTGGGCGGCGGCGTGGCCGGGGTGGGGGTGGCGCCGGTGTTGGCGGGCCGGAGCTCGTCGTAGCCGGGATCGGCGGACAGGCGGGTCCAGTAGCGCAGGTACTCGCCGGCGACCGCGGGGTCGCGGACGAGGTGCCCGACGTTGGACTGGCCGAACAGCCCGCCCCAGGTGATGTTGGTCGAGCCGGTCCAGACGGCCTGCGGTGTGCCGTCGTGCAGCAGGATCAGGAACTTGTTGTGCGAGATGGCGCTGCCGGTCTTCCGGGGGATCATGCACGCCGCCAGGCCGGCGGCGGCGATGGCCGGTTCCGACTGCTGCCAGACCTTGGCGCGTTTCGGATCCGTGCTCGCCCGGCCGCGCCGGTCGTAGACGAGCTTGACGTCGGCGCCGCGGTCCACGGCGGCCTTCAGGGCGGCGAGGACGCGCGGGTAGGAGAATTCGTAGACCGAGCCGCGCAGCGCGTACCCGGGCCCGGCCGCCGATCCGATGAACTCCAGGAGGGCTTCTTCGAGGCCGCGGGACAGCCAGTCGTAGGCGGGATCGCCGCGGTCGCCGTCGCGGGGCGGGCGGCCGAACTCCTGGGCGTAGGCCTGGCTGGCGGCGACCCCGCGGTTGAAGTGGACGGCGTGGGTGCCGGTGTCGACGGGTTCGGTGTGGACGGTCACCGTGACCTCGCGGCGCACCACCAGGTTCTTCGGCGTCCCGTACAGGGCGACGACGCGGTACTCGTAGTCGTGGTCGGGCTCGGCGGTGTAGTCGCCCCACTGGAAGGACTGCAGCGGGTGGTCGCGGAGGCTGACCGAGGTGCCGGGCGGGATCCCGCGGGAGGTTTCCTCGAACACCTTCATGCCGCGCAGCCAGTAGCGCTCCTTCTTGGCGCGGTCGGTGCGCTCGATGGCGAAACCGAGGAGGTTCCTGGTGAATCGCTTCGGCAGGTCGATCCCGAACAGCACGACGTAGGATCCGGCCACGGCGTGGACTTGCAACGAATCGGCAGTGTTGCGGCTCCGCATGGTCGTGCCTCCACCCCGCCGACCCCCGGGGGCCGGCGAATCTCTCCCGGCAATCAAGGGTCGCGTGGAGCGCGGCGGTCGTTACGCCGGTGCGGGGAATCGGTTGCGGCGGAGGAGTTTTCCGGTCGCCGATGTCGATCAATTGTTCGATTGCGCGATCGGCGTGCCGGGACGCCTCGTGGTGTCGGGCACAGGCGAGGCGTGTCCTATGAGGACTTTTCCGGTCCCGTGCCGGTGTTGTGTGCGGGAAACCCGCAGGTCACGGCTTCGGGGACGGGATCAGGGCCGCCGGTGCCGGTCGGCCCGGGCCGGAATCCCGCGCGACACAACAGAGTTAAGCTGCTTCCGCTGTTTGGATTTGTGCGGCTTTGGTAATACCCTGTGCGCTGTCGGCCGTGATGGGCCTGACTGGAGTTCCACTACGGAGGACCGGAATGACGAACAAGGCCCAGCTGATCGAGGCGCTGTCGGAGCGTCTGGGCGACGACAAGAAGGTGGCTGCGCAGGCCGTGGACGGTCTGGTGGACATCATCATCCGGACGGTCAACAAGGGCGAAAAGGTCAACATCACCGGCTTCGGGGTGTTCGAGAAGCGCGCTCGCGCGGCGCGCACGGCGCGGAACCCGCGCACCGGTGAGGCCGTGAAGGTGAAGAAGACCAACGTGCCCGCGTTCCGCGCCGGCACCACCTTCAAGGACGTCATCTCCGGCACCAAGAAGCTGCCGAAGGCCACCCCGGTCAAGCGCGCCACGGCCACCACCACGCGGGCGACGGCCACCAAGACGGCCGCGGCCGCGGCGCCGGCCAAGGCGACCACGACCCGCACCACCCGGGCGGCGGCGGCCAAGCCGGCCGCGACGACCACGCGGACCCGCGCCACCGCGGCGAAGCCGGCCGCCAAGGCCACCACCGCCACCAAGGCGGCCCCGAAGACGACCGCGGCGAAGACCATGGCGGCCAAGGCCACCCCGGCGAAGGCGACCACCACGCGGGCGAAGACCGCCGCGGCCAAGCCGGCTGCCGCCAAGACCACGGCCGCCAAGGCGACCGCGGCCAAGACCACGGCCACCAAGGCTCCGGCCAAGCGGACCTCCGCGGCCAAGAAGAAGTAACCGGATTTCCTCTCGAAGGGCCTCGCACCGAGCTCGGTGCGAGGCCCTTCGGCATTCCGGCTCCTTCCGCTCTTCCGGCTTGCGGTGCCGAGTCCCGGTCGCTGGGGCAGTGGCCTTCCCGGCGCCGCGGCCGGGCGAACTCCGGCGGCCGCCGGCAGCGGGGAGACCGTCCACAGTGGAGTTCGTGACCCGGCCGGCGGTGGGTGCCGAACCGGGCTCCGGCGGGGAACGGCGCGATCTTCACGGAGCCGGCGCCAAGGGTGGTGCCGCGCCCTGACCTCGGCCGAAAGCGGCTCCACCGGGCGTGCAAGGTCAAGCGGACGGCGGGTGCGGCCGCCGGACGCAGGCCTGGCTCCAGCGGCTCGCCTCGCTGCGCACACCCACCGGCGGGTACAGGCCGGAACAGCGTTCGACACTTTCGGCGACGGCCGCGTGAACCCGGCTGGCCCGGGTGCGGAGCGCGTACCGCCCCGACTTCGGCGGCTGGAGTCGCCGGGACCGAAGGCGATGACCAGGGCCGCTGAGCCGGCTCGCGACCCGCCCATTCCGTCCACTATGGACACCCAAGGGGGGCTTGACACCCGTGGGTGGTCATTCATACATTCGGTGTCTGTTTGTATGAATGACGGGAGTTGATCCGCATGCGGCTCGGCAAGACCGCCGTCGTCCTCGGAGGCAGTGCCGCCGGCCTGTGCGCGGCCGGTGCGCTCTCCCCGCACTTCGACCGCGTGCTGGTGTTGGAACGCGATGAACTGCCCGACGGCGCCGAACACCGCCGCGGGGTCCCGCAGAGCAAGCACCCTCACTTCCTGCTCAACTCCGGCCGTCGCGCGATCGGGGCGCTCTTCCCCGGGTTCGAGGACGACCTCATCGCCGCCGGCGGGCTGCTGCTGATGCCCTCCATGGACGCCGCCTACCTCGACGGGCCGGGCTGGTCGGCCCGCAAACGCAGCGCCATGACCATGGTCTACGGCTCGCGGATCCTCATCGAACGCGTGCTGCGGGACAAGGTGCGCGAGCTGGCGAACGTCGTCGTGCGCGAAGGGGTCTCCGTGCGCGGCCTGACCACCGCCGGCGGCGAGGTCACCGGTGTCGGCTTCAGCGCCGCCGACGGCGAGGAGCACGTCGACGCCGACTTCGTCGTGGACGCGATGGGCCGCGGCTCCCCGGTCTCCGGCTGGCTCGCGGCGGCCGGCTGGCCCGAACCCGAGGTGCAGACCCTCGACGCCAAAGTCACCTACACCTCGCGCTGGTACGACCTGCCCGCCGAACGCCCCGCGTCCTGGTGGTGGCGGCACCTGGTGATCATGCCGACGCCGGACAAGGGCGACCACCCCGCCGAGCACGAGTTCCTGGTCAACTTCTTCCCGATCGAAGGCAACCGCGTCATCGCCTGCATGGGGTCGTGGGGCCTGGAGATGCCCAGCACCACCGCCGCCTTCGCCGAGACGGCCCGCCGGGTGCGGACGCCGTTGTTCGCGGACGCCATGGACCGCTGCGTCCCCGCCTCGCCGGTCCACCTCACGCGGTCGACCGGGAACAAGTGGCGCCGCTACGACCGCCTGCGCACCCCGCCGCGGCGGCTGGTCTTCGTCGGCGACTCGATCTGTGCGTTCAACCCCTTCTACGCCCAGGGCATCAGCTCCGCGTCGGCGTCGGCGCTGCTGCTGCGCGAGCACCTGTCCCGCGCCGAGCGGCTCGACGCGAAGTTCTCGACGCGCTTCTTCGCCGCCCAACGCGGATTGCTGCGCGTGCCGTGGAGCCTGGCGATGGCCCGCGACCAGGGCTACGCGTGCGCGGTGGGCACCGAACAGCTGCCGGAGTGGCGGCGGCGCCTCGTCGCGGCCATGTCGGCGCCGGCGTTCAGCCTCGTCGTCGGCGCGGCCCGCGAGGACGAGGTGGTCGACGAGCACTTCGCGAAGGTGTTCAACCTGGACGAATCGCTGGGGCAGATGCTGCGCAACCCGCGGGTGCTCGCGGGCCTGGTGCGCTACCGCGTCCGCGCGGCGCTGGGCCGCCACCGCGTCCCGTTCGGGTTCGACCCCCAGGCGGAACCACCGGCCACGGACTATTCGGCGGCCACGGCGACCGCGCGATGAGCACGGCGTGCGGGCCGGACGCCGAAGCCGTCACCCGCGGGCTCGGGTTCGACTGCCACGACGTCTCGCCGGTGGTGTCGGTCCGGCCGCCGTGGGCGCTCGCCCACTGGACGATGCCGCTGCTGGAAGTGCTGATCGTCGGCGGCGCGGTGTTCGCTCTGGTGCACGCGCTGCGCCGGCGCCGTGACGGCGATCCGGTGAACCTGGCGCTGTGGTGGGCTTCGCTGGTCTACCTCTTGGTCACCGAGCCGCCGCTGTACTTCCCGGAGTGGTTCGGGCTCGACCGGCTGTACGGCTTCATCTTCGCCCACAACCTCTTCACCGTGCAGTTCATGGGGGACCGGCTGCCGCTCTACATCGTGGCGTTCTACCCGGTGATCAGCCAGCTCGCCTACGAGGTCGTGCGCTCGCTCGGGCTCTTCCGGCGCGGCGCGCTGCGGGGTTCGGTGGCGGTGGCCTTCGCCTGCCAGGTGTTCTACGAAGTCTTCGACCACCTCGGACCGCAGCTGAAGTGGTGGGCCTGGAACCCGGCCAACACGATCGTCGACCACCCCGCGCTGGCCTCGGTGCCGATGAACAGCATGCTGCTGTTCGCTTCCGTTTCGATGGCCGCCATGACCTACCTCGTCGTCCGCCTGACCCGTGGCCGGCGCCGGCTGACCCTGCGCATCCTGCTGGCCGGCGTCCTGACGCCGCCGACCATGGCGATCGCCGGGATCCCGTCGGGCTTCGCCGGCGAGAACGTCACCGCCCGGGCGTGGATCCTCGGCGTCGAGCTGGGCCTGCTGTGGGTGGCCGGCGGCTGGATCGTCCTGGCGCAGCTGCGTTCCGGGGAACCGGGCGAGCCCCTGTCGGCCTTCACGCGGTTCTACCCCGCCGTTTACCTGGGCGCGATGGCGGTGTTCTGGCTCTCGGCGCTCCCGGCCTACTTCGCCGCGAAGAACGGCGTCACGGCGGACGGTACGCCGATCGGCAGCGGGCTGTACGCGCTCGCCTGCTTCGCCGGGGCCGGCCTGCTGACGGTGGCGCTGCACCGGCGCGTCCGCGCCCCTGTCCCGGGCTGAGCGCCCCGCTCGGGGAAGATGGCGGGATGGGGCACCACGGATGGCAGGGCAACCCGCCCGGCACCGAAGACGAGGCACGCCGCCGGATCGTCGAAGCGGCGACGGCGTGCCTCGACCGGGCCGGCCTGGCCAAGACGAGCCTCTCCGACGTCGCCGCCGAAGCGGGCGTCACCCGGCAGACGGTCTACCGCTACTTCCCGGGCCTGAAGGACATCCTGCGCGCTGTCGCGCTGGCCGGCGTCGAAGAGTTCGCCGAGCGGATGGAGCGGCACCTGGCCGCGTTCGGGACGGCCGCCGAAGCCGCGGTGGAGTCCGTCGTGTTCGCCGTCCGGACGCTCCCCGGGGAGCCGCACATGGGCCTGCTCCTGCAGGCGGGCGAAGCGGACTTCTTCACCGACGGCGTCATTTCGCCGCTGGCGTTTTCGTACGGGGCGCGGATCCTCCGGAACCTGCCGGTGGACTGGGCGGGCGCCGGGATCGCCACCGCCGAAGAGCTCCAGGGCCTCGCCGAGGTCCTGATGCGGCTGTTCCTGTCGTTCCTGCAGTACCCCTCGACACCGCCGCTCACCGATGACGAGCTGCGTGCCCTGGTCCGCCGCTGGATCGGGCCGGCGCTGCGCGGCTAACGATTCCGGAATCGCCGCGGGGGATTGCGATGACAATTCATGACAAAGCGGGGAAGTGTGACGCCTCCCACGCCGGAGTCGGTGGCGAGGGGTTTCCGCCCTCGCCACCGACGGTGCGGTGATCTCTCCCCAGTGATCTGCCGCCCACCGCGTTACTTCTTGGCGGCGGCGACCTTCTTGCGCGGGGCGCGCTTGCGCGGCGGGGCGGCGGGCGCCTCGGCCTCCTCGACCTGGGCCTGCTCGTAGGCGGCGATCACCTCGGAGGACAGCCGGCCCCGCTCGGAGACCTCGTAGCCGTTCGCGTTGGCCCAGGCGCGGATCTGCTGGTTGCGCTCGCGGTCGGTCGTGCTGGTGGTGGTCGACTGCCCGGTGGCGACGCGGACCTTGCGGCCGCCGATACGCCGTCCGGCGGCGATGTAGCGGGCCAGTTCGTCGCGCAGGGCGGTGGCGTTCTCGTCCGAAAGGTCGATTTCGTAGGTGACGCCGTCGAGGCCGAACTGAACGGTCTGGGCGGCGGTGCTGCCGTCGATGTCGTCCAGGATCTCGACGAGGACTTTCTGGGCCACGGGAATGCTCCTCAGCTGGATGTGCGTCCGGGGAACGTGACGTGTGACAAGTTGCACAATGGTCGGCGTTCTTCGGTGGAGTGTATCCGTCCGAGGAGACGTACGGCAATTTCCTCCCGGTTTACGCGGAACGGCGGCGGCCCGGGGTGGTCCTGATAGGACTGGGCCGCCGCCGTCCCGGCCGGACGCGGCGTTCACCCCGCGGCGGTGGCGGCGGCAATACCGGCGTGAATGCGCGGGGAATCTACGTTCCGGAGGGTGTGGAGCCCTGCTCGCCGTGGTGGTAGGGCGGATCCGTCGCGAGCGCCTCGTCGGCGGCCCCTTCGGCGGGATCGGCCAGCTTGGCCTCCTCGGCGGCTTCTTTCGCCTCTTTGATGAGCTGCCGGCTGTGGTCGAGGTCCGCTTCGGGGCGGTTTTCGTTCTCCGTCATCGCGACTCCTTGCGGTCGGATTGCGTTCCCTGCCGGGCGGCTACCCGCGAAGGCCCGGAGGCAACCTTCGCCCGGTTCGGGCTCGTTCACCCCAACGTGTGGGGGAGGTGAATTGTTCGGCGGCCGGCGCGGGATCGGGTGAGGGGGTGACGGGACCGGTTCCGCGGCCGGCAAATCCGCGGCCGGGAAACGACGCGGGGCCCGCCGGGCGGGATTTGTGGGGGTGGAGGGCGTTCAAGCCGCCTGGGGGAGGTCTGCGGGTCCTGGGGATGGGGACGCGACCCGCGGCCGCCGAGCCGGGAGCGGCGATCTCAGCCCGGTTTGTGCCAGGTTGCCCTGACGGGGTGGGAGCGGCATTCGCAGGCTTGCGGGGAAACGCGGGCGGCTTGCGGGGGACGCGGGTGGCTTGCGGGGGACGCTGGCGGCACGCGGGGGACCGCGGGTGGCTTGCGGGGGACGCGGGCGGCCCGCGAGGGAATGCGGGCGGCTCGCGGGGGACGCTGGCGGCCCGCGAGGGAACGTCGGCGGCGCGCGGGGGAACGTTCAGCGGCTCGTGGGGGAATGTCGGCGCCCCACGAGGGACGGCGGCGGCCGCGAGGAACCGTCGCCGGCCGCGAGGAACCGTCACCGGGCCGCGGGTGGCGCCCCGCTCCCTCCCGGCCGAGCCGCCCGCGCAGGCCCGCCCCGCGACGAACCCACCCCCGAAACGCCGGAAGGGCCCCACACCAGGCAGGTGCGGGGCCCTTCCGATCGTCGCGAGGGTGTTACTTCTTCTTCGCGGCGGAGGTGCGCTTGGCCGGGGCCTTGGCCGCCGTGGTCTTCTTCGCCGCGGCGGTCTTGGTCGCGGCCGGCTTGGCGGCGGCCGTCTTCGCCCGCGTGGTGGTCGCCTTCGCCGGGGTGGCCTTGGCCGCCGTGGTCTTCGCCGCGGTGGTCTTCGGGGCCGCCTTGGTGGCGGTGGTGGCCTTGGCCGCCGGCTTCGCGGCCGCCGTGCGGGTGCGGGTCGTCGTCGAACGCGTGGTGGCCGGCTTGGCCGCCGCCGCCCGCGTGGTGCGGGTCGTGGTCGCCTTGGCCGGGGCCGCCGCCGCGGTCTTGGTGGCGGTCGCGCGGGTCGCGGTCGCCGTGGTGGCGCGCTTCACCGGGGTCGCCTTGGGCAGCTTCTTGGTGCCGGAGATGACGTCCTTGAAGGTGGTGCCGGCGCGGAAGGCGGGCACGTTGGTCTTCTTGACGCGGACGGCCTCACCGGTGCGCGGGTTGCGGGCGGTGCGAGCGGCGCGGGCGCGCTTCTCGAACACCCCGAAGCCGGTGATGTTGACCTTTTCGCCCTTGTTGACCGTCCGGATGATGATGTCGACGAGACCGTCAACGGCCTGCGAAGCCACCTTCTTGTCGCCCAGACGCTCCGACAGCGCCTCGATCAGCTGGGCCTTGTTCGTCATTCCAGTCCTCCATAGTGGAACTACTAGTCACGGCCCATCTCGGCCGACACTGCACACGGTATTACCAATACCGCACAAAATCCAACCGGGGGTCGAAATATTTCCTTGTACGGGGGCGGGTTCCGCCTCCGTAAGGCCCCCCGCCGGACGTCGGCCCTATCGCGAACCGAACCTTCGCCATGCCTCTGAGCAGGCAAAACATGGTACCGGTGCCGTCCACTGTGGTCGTCCATATAGGACCCGAGGCCCTTCCGGAGAACTTTTTCCGCGACACGCCGATGCGACCCCCTCGGCGGGGTGCCGAGCCCACCCGGCGGGACGGACGGGCCCGCTTCGCCGTGGCGGCAGGCGGAAGCGGAGCCCGTGCCGCCGCGCCTCCACGGGCCCGGCGTTGCGGCGCAACCGGTACTCCCTTCCGAATGCCTGCGGCGGGCACGAAAGGTCCTCCCCGAAGGGTGAGCTCACTCGTTCGGCGCAGTCCCGGCCTGCGTGAACCCCCGTGGCGGCAACGCCGTGTTGGGCGCAGGACTGTCGTACCGGCGGGCTAGTCTGCCGCGGGAGGAAGCGCCGGGTGAGACAGGGAGAACCGTGGACCAGGAGACGCTCACCACCGTGGTCGGCCGGGTGGCAGGCACCGAGGACTCGACACCGCTGCAGTTCTGCGTGGCCATCGATCCGGACGCGTACCTGCAGCTCGACGACGTCGTCGTGACCCGGCGGGAACTGCCGGGGCTCGGCGAAGTCACCTCGTACGGCGTTGTGACGCAGGTGACCGCGCGGCACGAAGGCGCCAGCTTCGGCAGCGACGTCTTCCTGATCTCCGACGGGGTCCTGCCCGCCCAGGTGCAGGAGATCGCCGAGATCGCCACCACCCGCGTCGAGCCCGAGTGCTACGTGCCGCCGAAGCCGGGCAGCCGGGTCGAGCGGGCCGTGGGGGAGGATCGCGCGCAGGCGCTGTACTTCGACAACATGACCCGCCAGGTGGCGGTGGGCCTGGGCCGGGACGGCGAACCCGTCTACCTCAACATGGACTTCCTCGACGGCACGCGCGGCGCGCACGTCAGCATCAGCGGCGTCTCCGGCGTGGCCACCAAGACGTCGTTCGCGTTGTTCCTGCTGCACTCGATCTTCCGCGGCGGCGCCCTGCCCAACGCCCACAACGCCAAGGCCCTCGTCTTCTCCGTCAAGGGCGAGGACCTGTTGTTCCTCGACACCCCGAACGTCCACCTCGACGAAAAGCTCCGGGACGAGTACCTCAAGCTGGGCCTGCCCGCGGAGCCCTTCGCGTCCGTCGGCTTCTACGCGCCGCCGACGCCGTCGGACACCACGGGGAAGCCTTACGTGACCGGGCGGACCTCCGGCGTGGGCGCGTTCTGGTGGACCATCGCGGAGTTCTGCGCCAAGGACCTGCTGCCCTACGTCTTCGCCGACGCCGAGGACGAGCGCAACCAGTACACGATGGTCATCCACCAGGTCGCGAACCGCCTGCGCCTGGACAGCACGCCGGCGGGCAAGGACGGCGCCGCCAACGTCGACGGCGTCCTGTGCCGCACCTACGCCGAGCTCGTCGACGTCATCTGCGAGCGCGTCACCGACGAGGAAACCCGGGCGAGCTGGGCGGGTGCGGTCACCGGCGCGGGCACGGTCAACGCCTTCATCCGCCGCCTGCGCTCGAGCCAGCGCGCGCTGTCCGGCCTCATCCGCGGCGACCTCGCCGACCACCCCGCGCGCTCGTTGTCCACGGAGAACCAGCAGGTGACCGTGGTGGACATCCACAACCTCGTCGAGCGCGCGCAGCGGTTCGTCGTCGGCGTCACGCTCGCGACCGAGACCGCGCGCAAGGAGGCGGCCGGCCCCGGCGGCCTGCTGTTCACCATGCTGGACGAGCTCAACAAGTACGCGCCGCGGGAAGGCAGCAGCCCCATCAAGGAGGTGCTGCTGGACATCGCCGAGCGCGGCCGTTCCCTGGGCGTCATCCTGATCGGCGCGCAGCAGACCGCCAGCGAGGTCGAGCGCCGGATCGTCAGCAACAGCTCGGTCCGCATCGTCGGCCGCCTCGACGCCGCCGAGGCTTCGCGGCCCGAGTACGGCTTCCTCCCGGCCAGCCAGCGGGTCCGCGCGACCCTGGCCACGCCGGGCACGATGTTCGTGAGCCAGCCGGAGATCCCGGTGCCGATCGCCGTCGGGTTCCCGTTCCCCGCCTGGGCCACGCGGCTTTCCGAGGCCGGGACGATCCCCACGACCACGGCCGCGTCGAAGAAGAGCGATCCCTTCGCCGGCCTCCCTTCGCGCGGCAGCGACCCCTTCGGTGACGACCCGCCGCCGTTCTGAGCCCACCGCCCACCACCCGAACGGAAGGACGAAGGGTGAAGTTCCTGCACACCTCCGACTGGCACATCGGCAAGACGCTCAAGGGGCGCAACCGCCTCGACGAGCAGCGGGCCGTGCTCGGCGAGATCGTCCGGATCGCGCGGGAGGAGCAGTTCGACGCGATCCTCGTGGCGGGTGACCTCTACGAGACGTCGGCGCCGTCGGCGGCCGCGCAGGAACTCGTGGTGCGGGCGCTGATGGCGCTGCGCGAAACCGGTGCCGAGGTGCTGGCCATCGCCGGGAACCACGACCACGCGGCGACGTTCGAGGCGTACCGGCCCCTGCTCAGGGCCGCGGGCATCCAGCTCACCGGCGATCCGCGCCCGGTCCACGACGGTGGTGTCCATTCGTTCGACGCGCGTTCGACGGGCGAGCGCGTCAACGTCGCGGTGCTGCCCTTCCTTTCCCAGCGCTACGCGGTCCGCGCCGCCGAACTGCTCGCCGGGACGCCGGCGGACAACGTCGGCGAGTACGACCAGCGCGTGCGCGACATCCTGGAGCACCTCAAGACCGGGTTCACGCCGGGCGCGGTGAACCTCGTCATGGCGCACCTGACGGTGACCGGCGGCACGATGGGCGGCGGGGAGCGCGCGGCGCAGTCCATCTTCGAGTACCACGTGCCCGCCACGGCGTTCGGCGCCGATCCGCACTACGTGGCGCTCGGCCACCTGCACCGGCGCCAGTCGCTGCCCGCCGCGTGCCCGGTGCACTACAGCGGTTCGCCGTTCGCCGTCGACTTCGGCGAGCAGGACAACACCAGCGTCGTGCTCTCGGTCGAGGTGAGTCCCACGACGCCGGCGAAGATCACCGAAATCCCGCTGAAAGCGGGCCGGAAGCTGCGCACGATCCACGGCACGGTGGCGGAACTGACCGGCCGCGCCGAAGAGTTCGGCGAGGACTACCTGCGCGTCTACATCCGCGAAGCGACCAGGGCCGGGCTGCGGGAGGAGATCCAGGAAGCCCTGCCCAACGCCCTGGAAATCCGCATCGACCCGGAGTTCGCCGCGCCGGTGACGACCTCGAACGGCGACCGCGCGGTCGCGGACCGTTCGCCGGGGGAGCTGTTCGCGAGCTACTGCGCGGAACGCACGGTCGAGGACAAGCGCGTGCAGGCGCTCTTCGCGCGGCTGCACGACGAAGAGACGAGCGGGGTGTGACATGCGGCCAGTGCTGCTGGAGATGACCGGCTTCGCGTCCTTCCGCGAGAAGACCGAGATCGGCTTCGAGGACACCGATTACTTCGCGCTCGTCGGGCCGACCGGCGCGGGCAAGAGCACGGTCATCGACGCGCTCACCTTCGCGCTGTACGGCTCTGTCGCCCGGTGGGACCACGAAGGCCTCGTCGCGCCCGCGCTCGCGCCGACGGTGAACCGCGCCACCGTGCGGCTGGTCTTCGACGCCGGCGGCGCGCGCTACCACGTGGTGCGGGAAGTCCGGCGCAGCGGCGGCAAGAAACCCACGGTCAGCGTCAAGAACGTCCGCCTGGAACGGCTCATCGACCCCACCGCTCTCGGCGGGCCGGAGGACGACGCCGACCCGGTCGCCGCCGACTCCGAGGTCACCCCGGCGGTCGAACGCCTGCTCGGGCTGACGTTCAAGCACTTCTGCACCTGCGTGGCCCTGCCGCAGGGCGACTTCGCCGAGTTCCTGCACGCGAAGGCCGCGGACCGGCAGAAGATCCTCATCAAGCTGCTGGGCCTGGAGGTCTACGAGCGGATCGGCCGCCGGGCCGGCGTGACGGCGGAGCAGCAGAAGCAGCGTGCCGCCGTCCTCGCCGAACAGCTCGGCAGCTACGCCGACGCCACCGAGGAAGCCGTCGCCGGGCTGGCCGCGCGGATGACGGCCCTGGAAGAGCTGGACGCGCGGGTGAACGCGGCCTTGCCGGGGTTGCACGACGCCACCCGTGCGCACGACGAAGCCCGCCAACGCGTCGTCGCGCTCGCTGCGGAGCTGAAGGTCCTCGACGCCGTGGAACGTCCGGACGGCGTCGAAGACCTCGAAACCCGGCGGCGCGAAGCGGCGGACGCGGTCACGACGGCCCGGACCGCATTGGAAACGGCGGAGACGGCGGACGAAACAGCTCGTGCCGCCCTCGCCGCGGCGCCCGCGCGCAGCGAACTGGAGCGGATCCGCGCCGACCGCGCCGAGCTCGCAGCGACCGAGCAGGCCCTCCCCCGGCTGGAGGATGCGGCGAAAACGGCGTTGCTGGCGAAGGACGCCGCCGCCGTCGCGGTCACCGAAGCCCTCTCCGTCGTCGAGGCGGCCCGGAAGAACCGGGACGCGACGGCCCGGGCCGCGGAGGACGCCGCCGCCGAAGCCGGGCGGGCCCGCCAGGACCGCGACCGGCTGGCCGGGCTGCGGCCGCCCGCCGATCTCGGTGACCTGTCGGCGGATGCGGCGCGGGTGGCGAAGCGCACGGCGGACGCGGCCGCCCGCCTGAGCGCGGCCGAGGCCGCCGACGCCGAAGCGCGCGCGGCGCTGGCCGCACAACCGGACGTCGCGCCGCTCGCCGCGGCCCGCTCCGATGCCCGGACGCTGTATGCGTTGTGCGAGGCGCAACGGAAGGCCGCGCCCGAGCAAGCCGCCCGCCGGAAGGAACTCGAAGCGGCGCGAAGCACCTTCGCCGGCGCGGACGCCGAGGTGACGTCGGCGAAAGCCGCGGTGACCGAAGCCGAACGGGCCGGGCAGGCGCTGAGCCTGCGGGCCGGTCTCGCCGTCGGGCACGCGTGCCCGGTGTGCGAGCAGGAAGTCACGGCAGTGCCGGACTCCGGTGGGCACGCCCACCTGGCCGAGGCCCGCGAACGCCTTGAGCGCGCCGAACGGGACCGCACGGCCGCGGAGTCCGCGTTGCGCAAACTGGAGCGCGCGGTGGACCGCGACGCCGACTCGGCCGTGGCAGCGGCTGCCCAGGCGGAAGAACTGCGCGTGGTGCTGGCCGAAGTGGCCGGCCCGCCGGGATCGCCGGTGCTGCTGCGGCCGGTCGAGGCGGCTTTCTCCGAGCAGGACTTCGCGGATCTCGTCGCCGCCGTGCGCGAGCGGGGCGAGTGGCTGTCGAAGACGATCGACGGCCGCGCCCGCGTCGCCGAGGCCGCGAACGCCGCCGACAAGGCACTGAGCGCGGCCCGCGCCGAGCGCGCGGCGGCCCAGCAGGAGGCCGACGCCGTCGAGAAGTCCTTCGCGGCGGCCAGGGAAGCGCTGCGGGCGGCGCGCGACCCGTTGGTGGAGCTGGGCGCGCCGGCGGTCGACGGCGACGACGTCCCGGCGGGCTGGCAGGGGCTCACCGCGTGGGCGGCGGCCACGCTGGCCGACCGGCGGACGGCGCTGGCCGCCCTCGAAGCGGCCGCCGAAGCCGCGGGCAAGGAAGCCGTCGTCGCGGCGGACGACCTGGCGTCGGCCGAGCGGAACGCCGAGGAGCGGCGGAAGCGGGCGGTCGACGCGGGACTGGCCGAGCAGGCGGCGAGTACCGAGCTCACCACCGCCCGGCGCCGGCACGGCGAGCTGGTCACGACGCTCGCCGGCGCGCCCACCGCGGACGTCGTCACCGAGCAGCTGGCGAAGGTCGCTTCGCTCGAAGGAGCCGCGAAGCAGGCGGACGCGGACCTGCGGACTGCGCGGGCGGCCGCGAAACGCGCCACGGAGGCGCAGGCCGGCATCGGCGCCGAGGTGGACGCCGCGCGGCAGCGGCTGTCCCGGGCGCGCGACCCGCTGGTCGGCTTGGGTGCCCCTCCGATCGACGGTGATGGCCTCCTCGGTGCCTGGGCCGCGCTCACGGATTGGGCGGCCGGCCAGGCGAAGGACCACCGCGAGCGGCTGGCTGTCGCGGAGACCGCCGAGGGGGAAGCCGCGGAAGCGTTGCGGGCGGCCGAACGTGCGGTCGCCGGCGACGTCACCGCACTCGGGGTCGCCCTGCCGGAGGGGCCGGTGCGCGACCGCGTCCCGGTCGCCGTCGCGGCCGCCCGGGCCCGCGCCGAAGCCGACCACGCCGACCTGAAACGGCGCGTGGCCCGGGTGGCGGGGCTGCACGAGGACATCGCGGCCGCGGAGTCCGAAGCCCAGGTCGCGCGGCTGCTCGCCGATCTGCTGCGCTCGGACAAGTTCCCGCGCTGGCTGATCGCGGGGGCGCTCGACACGTTGGTCGCCGAGGCGTCGGCGTCGCTGCTGGAACTGTCCGGCGGCCAGTTCGAGCTCACCCACGACAAGGGCGACTTCCTGGTGGTGGACCACAACGAGGCCGACGCCCGCCGCCCGGTGAAGACGCTGTCCGGCGGCGAGACGTTCCAGGCCTCGCTCTCCCTGGCCCTCGCGTTGTCTTCGCAGCTGGGGGCCATGGCGGCGGAGGGGGCGACCCGGCTGGAGTCGATCTTCCTCGACGAGGGCTTCGGGACGCTGGACGAGGCCACCCTCGACGTCGTGGCGTCCACTTTGGAGAACCTGGCCGCGTCCGGCTCACGGATGGTCGGGGTGATCACGCACGTGCCGGCGCTCGCCGAGCGCGTCCCGGTGCGGTTCCTGGTCACCCGGGACGGCACCGGCTCGCACATCGCCAGGGAGGGCGCATGACCGCGGTGGCCGGGATGAACTTCAGCATCGACGCCTGGGACCCGGGCTACGGCAGCTCGATGGAGGCCGAGGACCTCGGCCGCTCCCAGGCCGAGGTCGAACTCGACGTCGAGGTCCCCGAGGCCGAGTGGGCACCGATCGACCCGTCGCCGGTGACCCCGCCGGAAGCCGTGCTGTTCGTCGACGGCGTCCGGCGGATCGACGCGCGGGTGTGGATCGACGACCCGGCCGGCACGAACTCGGCGTCCATCGGCATCTGCGCGTCCTACGCGGCGGGCGTGGTGTGCTGCTGCGACGGACGGGCGCACGTCGTCGGCACCGACGTCCGGCGGGGGCTGTTCACCGTCGCCCCGCGGGCGGACGACATCGCGACGCCGGCCGGGATCTACACGGCGCACCGGGCGGCGGCCAAGGACGACAAGCCGCTGCCGGTGGTGCTGTCGTCGGCGCTGCAGGAGCAGCTGGCGCTGGTCGAGGAGCAGACGGCGGTCGAGGCGCGCAGGGCGGGCCATGCGCGGGAAGACCTGCTCGTCGTGGACGGCCCGCTGCGCGGCCGCGCGCACCTCGACCGGGCCGTCGGGTTCATCAAGAGCCACCAGACGACGTACCTGCCGGGGGAGCTCAACGCGCTGGTCGGCCGGCTCGGGGCCCACCAGCGCACGCCGGTGTTCCTGATGGGCACGACGTGGGTCCGGCACTCCTGGTACCTGCGGCTGCCGTCGGCGGGCGGCCCGCCGTGGTCCGGGGTGGTCCGGGTGGAGGCGGCGCCGCACCTCGGCCGCGAGCAGGTCGCGGAGCTGGCGAACGTCACGCAGTCGGTGCTGGGCCGGTTCGCGTCGGTCGCCTACAAGGACTCGCGCGCTCCGCAGAACCTCTACCCGATCGCGGGGCTGGAGCGCGACCTGCGCCACCGGCTGGGCGACCAGCAGTTCGTGTACCGGGCGCTGCGCCTGGCCGCGGCCCGCTGAGGGCCCCGGGGCGGCGGCCTGGGGGACGCGCCGGCCCGGGGTGTCCTTTGTGGAGGGTCAGCCCAGTGAGCCGTCGCCGGTCTGCGGCGCCCCGGCCGGCTTGACCGCGACCTGCGGTTTCGCCGGTTTCGGGGCCTTCGACGACGTCGGCGGCTTCGGCTTGGGCTTCGTCGTCGTGCCCGGGGGCGGGGTGCCGAGGATCGTGAACGTGAGGGTCGGCGACCGGCCCTCCGAGCACGGGTAGGAGGCGGTGTACCTGCCGGGGCGGCCGATCGCCGTCGTGCTGCCGCTCATGTGCCCCCAGTTGCCCACGCCGACCATCCTGATCGGGGCGGTGAAGCCCGCCGACGTGACCGGCCCGGTCGGTGTGCACGCCGAGTGGCCCAGCCCCGTGTAGACGTCCGCGCTGATCCGGCCGCCCGGCTCGACCTTCGAGGTCAGGCTCCACCCGCCTTCGTCGGCGGCGCTCGCCGGGGCCGTCAGCGCGAGCGTCGCCGCGCTCGCCGCCATTAGGCCGATCAGGCTTTTCTTGACCATGACTCGTCCCCTCTCGTTGGTGCTCCTCCCACGCCTGAGCCGGGGAAATGGTTGAGTCCAATCTACGTTCAAGTACGTGAACGTAAATCGCATCTATGTTTCTTTGTCACGTATGGATTAGCTTGGCCGGATGCGCAAAGGCCCGCTCGTTCTCGCCGTGGTTCTGGGGTTGTCGCTGACGACGCCGGCGGCCGCGCAAGCGCAACCCTGGCGCGACGCGCGGCAGCCGCCCGGCCGCCGGGCCGCCGAACTCGTCGCCGCGATGACCCTCGACGAGAAGATCTCCCAGCTGCACCTGCAGCCCGACGCCGAGCACCAGCGGTTCGTGCCGCCGATCCCGCGGCTCGGTGTGCCGGGCTTCCGGATCGCCAACGGCCCGGCCGGCATGGGTCCGGCCGACGACAAGCCGCAGAAACCGGCGACCGCGCTGCCGGCCACCATGGCGCTGGCGTCGACGTTCGACACCGGTGTCGCCCGCCGGTACGGCCGGCTGATCGGCAGCGAAACCCGGGCGCTCGCGCACCACGTCTCCGAGGCGCCCGACATCAACATCGCCCGTGTCCCGCGCAACGGCCGGACGTTCGAAGGCATGGGGGAGGACCCGTTCCTCGCCGGCGCGCTGGCCGCGGCCGACATCCGCGGGATCCAGGAGAACGGCACCATCGCCGAGGTCAAGCACTACGCGGCCAACAACCAGGAAACCCAGCGCTTCAGCATCGACGAGCACATCGACGAGCGCACGCTCAACGAGATCTACCTGCCGCACTTCGAGCGGGCGGTCACCGAAGGCCGCGCGGGCTCGGTGATGTGCGCCTTCCCCAAGATCAACGGCGTCTTCATGTGCGAGAACCCGGCGCTGCTGCAGGGCAAGCTGCGCGACGACTGGGGGTTCACGGGGTTCGTCCAGTCGGACTGGGGTGCCGCGCACAGCACCGTCGGTTCGGCGAACGCGGGGATGAACCTCGAAATGATCGACGGCACCTGGTACGGCGACAAGCTGAAGCAGGCCGTGCTGGCCGGGCAGGTCACCGAACAGCGCGTCGACGAGCTGCTGCTGCCGCGGTTCCGCACGATGTTCGCCTTCGGGCAGTTCGACCACCCGCCGGTGCTCGCGCCGCTGCCGACCGCCCAGCACGACGCCGCCGCGAAGGACTTCGCCGAACGCGGCATGGTCCTGCTGCGCAACGAACACGCACAGCTGCCGCTCGACCCGGGCGTGCGGTCGATCGCCCTGATCGGGCCGTTCGCGACCAAGGCCAAGACCGGCGGCGGAGGCAGCTCGGCCGTCATCCCGACGTCCACAGTGGACCCACTGCCGGGTCTGCAACAGCGCGTCCCGGGTGCTCTGGTGACGCTCGACGACGGCAGTGACGTCGAGCGCGCGGCCGCGCTGGCCCGGACCGCCGACGTCAGCGTGGTGATGGTCGGGGACAACGAAACCGAGGGCAAGGACCGGCCGAGCCTGGCCCTCGACGGCACCCAGGACGCCCTGGTGGCGGCGGTCGCCGAAGCCAACCCGCACACGGTGGTCGTGGTGAAGAGCGGCGGCCCGGTGCTCATGCCGTGGGCCGGGCGCGTGCCGGCGATCCTCCAGGCCTGGTACCCGGGCCAGCAGGACGGCGCGGCAGTGGCGGGCGTGCTCTTCGGCGACGTCAACCCCTCGGCGAAGCTCCCGATCACGTTCCCGGCGGCGGACGCCGACACGCCGGCGAACACCCCGGCCCAGTTCCCGGGTGTGGGCGGCGTCGCGACGTACTCGGAGGGGCTGCAGGTCGGCTACCGGTGGTTCGACGCGCAGGGGCGAGCGCCGCTGTTCCCGTTCGGCCACGGCCTGTCGTACACGACGTTCGCCTATTCGGGGTTGTCGGTGCACGGTTCCGGTGACGGCGCCACGGCGACGTTCACGGTCCGGAACACCGGGAAGCGCGCGGGCGCCGAGGTCGCCCAGCTGTACCTGGGCTTCCCGGCGGCCGCGGGCGAGCCCCCGCGTCAGCTGAAGGGCTTCGAGCGGGTCTCGCTGGCGCCGGGGGAGGCCCGGCGCGTGACGATCCGGCTGGACGCGCGCGCCTTCTCCGTCTGGGACACGGTGAGCCACGAGTGGCAGCCGGTGCGGGGCGCGTTCACCGTGTCCGTGGGTGGTTCGTCGCGGTCTCTGCCGTTGCAGGCGCCGCTCGTGCGTCAGACCTTGCAGCCGGGCGCGGTGGCGGCGGCGAGCATCAGTTCCGGGGACTCCTTCACCGCGCCCACCGGGTCGTAGACGCCGTCGACGTCCTGCTGCGCCTGCGCAACGGCGTCGACCGCCGGGCCCTGGGACGCTTCGTTGCCCGGCTTCGCGCGGTCCAGCGTGGCCTTCGCCTCGGCGGCGCGGTCGCGGGCCTGGGTGAACTTCCGGACGAACGCCTGCCGCGCCGTGTCACCGAGCGGCACCGGCGCGGGCGGCAGCGCCGCCAGCTTGTCGACCGCCTCGCCGGTGCGGGCCGCGATGCCGCCCAGCGTCGCGCTGAGGGCCTTCTGCGCCTCGGCGATCGACTTGGGCGTCGGCTGGCCGGCCTCGGCTTCCCGGTTGGTGCGCTCCCGGTAGCCGTGGACGGCGGCGCAGAAGCCGTCCATCCACCGCACGGCGGCCGGATCGGCGGTCGGCGCGGACGTGACGGTTTCGACCGGCCTCGGGCTCGAGGTCGGCGGGGCCGCGACCGGTGTGTTCCCACAGGCGGTCAGCAGCAGGCAGGCGCCCAGAAGGGCAGCGGCAGTCTTCATGAATCCCCCTCGCAGTCGCCGGGTACACGCGCGAGGGGGCCGGAAGGTTGCGTCATGCGGCGGCGAGAGTTCCGCCCAATGCCCGCAGCCCCTCGGCAGTCAGTTCGGCCCGCGTCCACTGCCCGACGGCGACGGCCCGCACGGGCCGGATCAGCCCGGCCCGCGCCAGCTGGTGGGCGGTGGCCTGGTCACAGCAGGGCAGGCCGTCGACCCGCAGGTCGGGTTCGCAGCTGCAGGTGACTTCGGCCCGGCCGGCCCCGACGGCCCGCAGCATCGCCATCGCCCGGCGATTCAGTTCGGTGGTCATCTCGGTCATCCCCCTCTGGTGGTGCTGACTATGAGGAGACGTGGCCGCCGTCACCGAATACGCGAGTTCGCGCAGGGTCACCCGAACGGCTCAGGTGCGCTTCCCCCATCGCCGGACGTCCGGATCCACACCGCGCCGCAGGGCATCGAGGCGGCTTTGGTCGACGGCGAAGCGGGCGGCGACCTCCGCGGGCAGCGGAGTGAGCCGCGCGATCGGTTCAAGGGGAATGTCGGGCGCGGTTTCCCGGCCCATGGGCCCGGGCAGCCCCGCCTGACCCAGTCCGCCCGGCCCGGCTTGCCCGGCCCCGCCTCGGCCGCCCGCTCGCCCCACCTTGCCCGGCCCGCTCGGCCCGGCCCGCCTTGCCCGCTCGGCCCGGCCCGGCTTGCCCGCCCGGCCCGGCTTGCGCGGCTTCGCCTCGGCTCGTCTCAACTGGCCTGGCCTGGCCTCGACTCGGCCGGTTCAGGCGAAGCCGCAGAGCCGCCCCGCCCCGCCGCAGCCCCGCCGCAGCCCCGCCTCGCCCTGCCGAAGTTCCGCCCTGCTGCAGCCCCCGCCCCGCGCTGCCGCAGCCCCCGCCCCGCGCTGCCGCAGCCCCCGCACCGCGCTGCCGCAGCCCCCGCACCGCGATGTCGTGGCCCTGTCCTGGCCGCACCGTCTGTGCCCCCGCCGGCGCGGGTTCTCGCATGGCCCGCTCAAACGTCCGCGGCCCCGACGCGAGTCACCCGGGACTGCAGTCGGAGCCGCTTAACCACGGCCCCCGCCCGGGGGCGCCCCCCGGGTCCAGCGTATCGGCCGCGACCGACAAGACCGGCGCGAATCCGTCGCCCCGGCCGAGTTGTCCACATCAGTTCCAGCTTGGGGAAAACCGAAACCGGCCGAACCCCTTACCTGCCGAACTTCAGAGCCGTTCCTGCAGCGCGTCCGCCGCGGCCAGCAGATCCGCGGCCCACCGGGCACCGGGCTTCCGCCCGATCCGCTCGATCGGCCCCGACACCGAAACCGCCGCCACGACCGTGCCCGCCGAATCGCGTACCGGCGCCGAGATGCTCGCCACGCCCGGCTCCCGCTCGGCCACGCTCTGCGCCCAGCCGCGCCGCCGGACCTCGAGGAGCGTGCGCTCACCGAAGACCGCGTCCGCCAGGATCGTGCGCTGCGTGTGCGGGTCCGCCCAGGCCGCCAGAACCTTGGCGCCCGAGCCCGCCGTCATCGGCAGGCGCGAACCCACCGGCACCGTGTCGCGCAGGCCGCTCGGCGGCTCCGCCGTCGCCACGCACACGCGCTGGACGCCGTCGCGCCGGTACAGCTGGACGCTCTCGCCGGTCACATCGCGCAGTTTCGGCAGCACCACGCCCGCCGCGTCGAGGAGCGGGTCCGTCGAACCTCCCGCGAGCTCGGCCAGTGCCGTACCGGGGCGCCAGCGGCCGTCCGGGCCGCGGCGCAGCAGCCGGTGCACCTCGAGGCCGACCGCGAGGCGGTGCGCGGTGGCCCGGGGGAGGCCGGTCCGCGTGCACAGTTCCGCGAGGCCGCAGGGGTCGTCCGCGACCGCCTGCAGGACGGCCACTGCTTTGTCCAGTACTCCGATACCGCTATGCTGTCCCACGAACCGATACTAGCGTCCCGCACTTTGGGAAGTCCAGTATCTGGGAAAACCCTGAACTCGAGCTGCGCCCCTCCTTCGCGGCTCGCACCCGATCTCGCAGGTGCGCGCCCGAGTTCGTCGACGAACCGTGGAAGGAGCCGGAGATGACCAGCCCGACCGGCAAGGCCCGCACGCTGGCGGAGAAGGTGTGGGACAGCCACCTCGTGCGCCGAGGCGAAGGCGCCGAACCGGACCTGCTCTACATCGACCTCCACCTGCTGCACGAAGTGACCAGCCCGCAGGCCTTCGACGGCCTCCGCCTGGCCGGGCGGCAGCTGCGCCGCCCCGACCTGACCATCGCGACCGAGGACCACAACGTCCCGACCGTGGACATCGAGCTCCCCATCGCCGATCCGGTCTCGCGCACCCAGGTCGACACCCTTCGCCGCAACTGCGCGGAGTTCGGGGTCCGGCTGCACCCGATGGGTGACGCCGAGCAGGGCATCGTGCACGTCATCGGCCCGCAGCTCGGCCTGACCCAGCCCGGCATGACCGTGGTCTGCGGCGACAGCCACACTTCGACGCACGGCGCGTTCGGCGCCATCGCCTTCGGCATCGGCACGTCCGAGGTCGAGCACGTCATGGCCACCCAGACGCTGCCGCTGCGTCCTTTCAAGACGATGGCGATCACCGTCGACGGCGAGCTGCGCCCCGGCGTCACGGCGAAGGACATCATCCTCGCGGTGATCGCCAAGATCGGCACCGGCGGCGGCCAGGGTTACATCCTGGAGTACCGCGGCTCGGCCATCGAGGCCCTCTCGATGGAAGCCCGGATGACCGTCTGCAACATGTCGATCGAGGCCGGCGCCCGCGCCGGGATGATCGCGCCGGACGAGACGACGTTCGAGTACCTGAAGGGCCGCGCCCACGCACCCCAGGGCGCGGACTGGGACGCGGCGGTCGAAAACTGGCGGCAGCTGCGCACCGACGACGGCGCCGAGTTCGACGCCGAGGTGTACCTCGACGCGAGCGCGCTGACGCCGTTCGTGACCTGGGGCACCAACCCCGGCCAGGGCCTCCCGCTGGGCGCCGAGGTGCCCGACCCGGAGGCGATCCCGGACGAGAACGACCGCATCGCCGCTGAAAAAGCCCTGTCCTACATGGATTTGAAGCCCGGCACGCCGCTGCGCGAGATCGCCGTCGACACCGTCTTCCTCGGCTCCTGCACCAACGGCCGGATCGAGGACCTGCGGGCCGCGGCCGAGGTGCTGCGCGGCCGGAAAGTGGCGGACTCGGTCCGCATGCTGGTGGTTCCCGGCTCGATGCGGGTCCGCAAGGCGGCCGAGGCCGAGGGCCTCGACCAGGTCTTCACCGAGGCGGGCGCCGAGTGGCGCCAGGCCGGCTGCTCCATGTGCCTCGGCATGAACCCGGACCAGCTGAAGCCGGGCGAGCGCAGCGCGTCGACGTCGAACCGCAACTTCGAGGGCCGGCAGGGCAAGGGCGGCCGGACGCACCTGGTCTCGCCGCTCGTGGCCGCCGCCACGGCCGTGCGGGGCACGCTGTCGTCGCCGGAAGACCTGCTGACCGTCGCCCGCTGACCACCCGAGGAGCTACAGCCATGGAACCGTTCACCCAGCACACCGGCGTCGGCGTCCCGCTGCGCCGGTCCAACGTGGACACCGACCAGATCATCCCGGCGGTCTACCTCAAGCGGGTGACCCGGACCGGGTTCGAGGACGGCCTGTTCGCCGCCTGGCGCGGCGACGAGAACTTCATCCTCAACCAGGAGCCGTTCCGGAACGGGAGCGTGCTGGTCGCGGGCCCGGACTTCGGAACCGGTTCCTCCCGTGAGCACGCCGTCTGGGCGCTGATGGACTACGGCTTCAAGGTCGTCATCTCCGCCCGGTTCGCCGACATCTTCCGCGGCAACTCCGGCAAGGGCGGCCTGGTGGCCGCCCAGTGCGAGCAGCACGACGTCGAGCTGCTCTGGAAGCTGCTGGAGAACGAGCCCGGCACGGAGGTCACGGTGGACCTCGAGACCAAGACCGTGCGGGCCAAGGACTTCACCGCGCCCTTCCAGATCGACGACTACGTCCGCTGGCGGCTGCTGGAAGGTCTCGACGACATCGCGCTCACGTTGCGCCATGCCGGTGAGATCGACAGCTTCGAGGCGAGCCGCCCGTCCTGGAAGCCGACGACGACGCCGGTGACCGCCGGCTAGTGGTTTCGGGGCGGAATCGCTTGCGCGGCAAGCGGTTCCGCCCCTGTTCTGTCTACGCCGAACGGCCCTCCGCGAGCCCTTTTACCGGGGCTCGGCGCGAGGCGGAACCCTTCCCGGGACAAGGGAAAGTTCCGCACGCCGTTTGGAATTTGTGCTGCCTTGGTAATACCGTTGTCGCCAGCCGGCCGACGCGGCCGTGGATCCTTCCTGGAGGACTGGACATGGCCAACAAGGCCCAGCTGATCGAGGCGCTGACCGAGCGCCTGGGCGACAAGAAGGCCGCTGCCGAGGCGGTCGACGGTCTGGTCGACATCATCATCCGGACGGTCAACAAAGGCGAAAAGGTCAACATCACCGGCTTCGGCGTGTTCGAGAAGCGGGCGCGCGCGGCACGCACGGCCCGCAACCCGCGCACGGGCGAAGCGGTGCGGGTGAAGAAGACGAACGTGCCCGCGTTCCGCGCCGGGACGACCTTCAGGGACGTGGTTTCCGGGACGAAGAAGCTGCCGAAGGCCACCCCGGTCAAGCGCGCAACGGGCACCCGGGCGACCACATCGACGTCTCGCACGGCGGCGGCGCCGAAGCCGGCCGCGACCCGCTCGACGACTACGCGAACCCGGGCGGCGGCGGCCAAGCCGGCGACAACGCGGACAACGGCGGCGAAGGCAGCCCCGAAGGCGGCGGCCGCGAAGCCGGCGACAACGCGGACTCGCACGACGGCGGCGAAGCCGGCCACGGCGGCGAAGACCGCCACCGCTGCGAAGTCGACCACGGCGGCGAAGCCCGCTACGGCTGCGAAGTCGACTACGGCGGCGAAGCCGGCCGCGGCTGCGAGGTCTTCGGCTGCGAAGAGCACGGCCGCGAAGACGACGACGGCTCGCAAGACCCCGGCGGCCAGGACCACCGCGGCGAAGACCCCGGCCCGGCGAACCTCGACCGCGGCGAAGAAGGACTGACCCGCCCGAAACTGTCGTACCCCTGCGGTAACGTGAAATCAGGGGGACCCCCTGGGGGCGACCCCCTGTTCGGCGAGCAGGTTTTCGGTAGGGCCCCGCGTGACGTGCGCGGGGCCCTGCCGCATGTCCGAGCCCTGTGGCGGAAGAAATCCGCGCGTCCGGCCGGACGGCCCGCTTGGCTGGTCGATTTGCGTACCCGGGTGGTCGGCTTGCGTACCGGGGTGGTCGGCGTGCGGACCCCGGCGGTCGGCTTGCGTACCCGGGTGGTCGGCGCGTACTTCGCGGGACGGTTCGTGGGCTGGGATGGCCACCCGCCCACCCGAACGGACGGTTCAGGCGCCCAGCGGGAGGTCGGCTCAACGAGCCCACTCGCGAGCTCGGACGAAGCGCCGCCATCCCACCCTCGACCCAAACCGGCGCCCCGCAACCGGTCCCCACCTCCTGGCACACCGACCGTCCCCGCGATACGGATGGGAAGTCACCCACCGCCGACACCGGCTTCCCGAACGGACACTTCCCTCACCCGCCCGGCCCAACCGCACTCCCGGGACCGGTTCCGTCCAATTTCGCGAAGTTGCTTGAGCGCCCGGCCGAGTGATGCCACGCTGCGTTCCTCGGGCCCGCGTCCGGCGGGGCCGGTCGTGGGCGAGGCGAACCTGGGGGCGAACCACCATCGACATCCGGCTGCTCGGCCCGTTCCAGGTGCTCGTCGACGGTTCGCCGGTCGTGCTGACCAGTTCCCGCCAGCGCGCGTTGCTGGCCACGCTCGCGCTCGCCGCCGGCCGGCTCGTCTCCATCGATGCCCTCGCCCGGGGCGTCTGGGGCGAGACCCCGCCCGCGCACATCCGGGGCAGCCTGCAAACCTACGTGATGCGCCTGCGCCGGCTCTGCGGTGAAGACACCGTCGTCACCGAACCGGACGGGTACCGGCTGGTCGTCGACCCGTCCCGGGTGGACGCCCTGCGCTTCCTCCAGACCCTCGACCAGGCCGCCGCCGCGACGGAACCCGCGCGCCGCCGGGAACTGCTCGCCGCCGCCCTCGACGGGTGGGGTGGTGTTCCGCTCGAAGGTGTCGGCTCTCCCGCACTGGCCGCCGAATGGGGGCCGCTGCTGACCGAGCGGTACCTCTTCGCCGTCGAGCAGCGGATCGACCTCGACACCGGGCTCGTCCCCGATGCGCGGCTCGTCGCCGAACTCACCGATCTCGTCGCCCAGCACCCGCTGCGGGAGTCGTTGTGGGAACGGCTGGTGCGTGCCCTCGCCCGGTCCGGGCGCCGCGCCGAAGCGCTCGCTCGCTACGCCGGGCTGCGGGCGTTGCTGGCCGACGAACTGGGCGTCGAACCGGGCGAAGACCTCCGCCGCCTGCACGCCGCCCTGCTCGCCGCCGATGCCGATCCGGCCGTCCACACCGTCCCGCGGCAGCTGCCCTTCGACGTCGCCGGCTTCACCGGACGCGGCCCGGAACTCGCCGAACTCGACCGGCTGCCGCCCGGTGACGGGTCCGGCATCGTCGTCATCGAAGGCACCGCCGGCGTCGGGAAGACGTCACTGGCGGTGCACTGGTCCCACCGCGTCCGGGAGCGCTTCCCCGGCGGCCAGCTGTTCCTCGACCTGCGCGGCCACTCCGCGGACACCCCGGTCACGCCCGGGGCCGCGCTGGCCGGCTTCCTGCGCGCCCTCGGCGTCCCGGCCGAGACGCTGCCCTCCACTGTGGAGGAACGGTCGGCGCTGCTGCGCAGCAGGCTGGCCGGCAGCCGCACCCTCATGCTGCTCGACAACGCCCGCGACGCCGACCAGGTCCGGCCGCTCCTGCCCGGGCCCGGCAACCTCGTCGTGGTGACCAGCCGCAACCAGCTGCGCGGCCTCGTCGCGCGGGACGGCGCCCGCCGCATCGCCCTGCGTTCCTTCGACGACCGCGACGCGGCCGCGCTGCTCGCCGGCAGCGTCGGGCCGCAGCGGCTCGCCGCCGAACCCGACGCCGTCGCCGAACTCGTCGAGCTCTGCGGCCGCCTGCCGCTCGCACTGGCGCTGGCCGGGGAACGCGCTTCCCGGTTCTCCGGCGTCTCGCTCGCCGGCATCGTCGAAGAACTGCGCGACCAGCGGCTGCGGCTCGACACCCTCCGCGACCCGCAGGACGCCGGCACCGATCTCCGGGCCGCGTTCTCCTGGTCGTACAAGGCGCTGCGCCCGGCCGCGGCGCGCTTCTTCCGGCTGCTCGGCCTGCACCCCGGCTTCGGGTTCAGCCTGGCCTCGGCCGCCGCGCTGGCCGGCGTCGACCTGCGGGAAGCGCGGGAACTCGCCGACCAGCTCGCCGCGGCCCACCTGCTCAACCAGCCGGGCACCGACCGCTACCAGTTCCACGACCTGCTGCGCGTCTATTCGGGCGAACTCGTCGAGTCCGAAACGACGGAGGCCGAGCGCGCGGCGGCGCTGCGCCGGCTCCTCGACTGGTACCTCGCCAGCGTCGCCGAAGCGAACAAACTGGTCCGGCCCGACCTGCTCACCGAGGACATCACGCTCGACCCGCCGCCGCTGCCCGCCGTCCGCTTCGCACAGCACGAGCAGACGATCGCCTGGTACACCACCGAACGCCAGGCCCTCACCGCGCTCGTCGGCATCGCCGCCGAGCACGGCTGGACCGCGCACGCCTGGAAACTCGCGTGGCTCCTGCGCGGCTTTTTCGCCGAGCGCCACGACCGCGACGACTGGATCACCACCGCCCGCGCGGCCGTCGCCGCCACCCGGGATGCCGGCGACGGGATGGGACTCCAGTACAGCGCCAACAACCTCGGCTCGGCCTACCTGCGCACGCTCCAGCCGGACAAGGCGATCGAAGCGCTGGAGGAAGCCCGGGCGGCGTCCGAGGGCGGCGACGGCACCGCGCTGACCGTGGCGATCCTGTCCAACCTCGCCGGCGCCTACTACGTCCGCGCCGAATACGCCGAAGCCGAGCGCTACGCCCTCAAAGCCGTCGACCTCGCCCGCGAACACGGCCAGCGCACGTTCGTGCCGCACGCGCTCCTCAACGTGAGCGCCAGCCGCATCGGCCTCCGCGACTACGACCACGCGGCTGAAGCCGCCCAGGCGGCTCACGAAGCCTTCGCGGAACTGGGCGATCGCTACCACGCGGCGCTCGCGCTGGGGAACGTCGCCGAGGCCCTCGAAGGAGCCGGCAGGCACGAAGAAGCGGAGCGGGCCGGGCTCGACGCGCTCGCCGAGCTGAAGGAGCTGAACGCCGACTACGGCACGATCGACGTCCAGATCACCCTCGGCCGGCTGAAGCACCGCACCGGCCGCGCGCACGAAGCGGGCGGCCACTGGGCCGAGGCGCTGACCGTCAGCCAGCGCCTCGGCGACCCCCGCGTCGCGGAGGTCCAGGCTCTGCTGGCCACGGTGCCGACAGAAACCCCCTCGCCCGGGGATGCGCCGTACCCCTAGCCCGGCGCAGCCCAGCGGGACCCGCGATAAGTACACCAAGATCGACTGTCACGGCGCTGTCTCGCGGTGACAGCGGCGTTCGCGAACGTGCCGCCCGTGAACCCTGCCCTGTGCGGCAGGGTTGCGGCAAAGTGTTTTGTGCTCCCGGGGTGACGTTGCTGCGGTGTCAGGTCGCCCCTGGTCGGGCGGAGCTGTCCACAGCGCCGTCTGGATGTGGGTAAGCGGCTCAGGAGTGGCTGGGGGAGGGGGCCGGGAGGGCGCTCGGGTGGTAGTCCGCCGCCTGGAGGACTGGGCCTTCCGCGTCCGTCGGGGGGCTGAACGACAACACCCAGAACGAGCCCTTCTTGCTCGGCACCACGCCGCCGCGGGCGGCCGCGATCTCCACTCCGTCGCGGTCGGCCAGTGCGCTCACCAGGTCCGGGATCACGCCGCCCTGGCTGCACACCACCGGTGTGCCTCCGTCGCCGGCCACGGCCAGGAGCCGCGCCACGCCCAGCACCGGGTCCGGCCAGTAGCCCTCTTCCGAGAACAACGGCTCGTGACGGACCTCCGCGGTGATGTCCTCCGCCACGCCGTGGACCGTCTGCACGCAGCGCAGCCGCGGGGCCGACAACACCCTGTCCGGGCCGAACAGCGACAGCACCCGGCGCAGCGCCGACGCCTGCCGCTGACCCGCTTCCGAGAGCGGGCGGAGGTCGTCGTCGCCGGACCACTCGTCGCGCTTGCCCGCCTTGGCGTGCCGCACCAGCAACAGGGTCGTCAAGCCCACCGGGAGCTCGCAGAACGCCCGCAGCACCCGGACGTCCTCCGGGCGCGTCAGCACCTTTTCCGCCGCCGTCGGGTCCAGCCAGCGCAGCTCGTCGACCTCGTCGTTGGCCTCGAACTCGCCGGCGACCGCTTCCGCCGCGAAGTAGTCGACCGTCTTCGGCACCGTCCCGGAGCCGTGCCGCGCCGCCACCGGGTACGCCGACCGGGCCAGGTAGCGGCCCAGGACCGCCGTGAACCCCGTCTCCTCGCGGACTTCCCGCACCGCGGCCTCGGCGATCGTCTCGCCCTGATCGAGTTTCCCCTTCGGGAACGACCAGTCGTCGTAACGCGGGCGGTGCACCAGCGCGACCTCGGTCACGCCCCCGGCGAGGCGCCACAGCACCGCGCCGGCCGCCCGTACCTCCTGGGTCATCCGGCGGCCCCGTGCAGCTTCGCGAGTTCCAGCTGGTGGTCGCGCACGCGCGAACCGTCGGCGGGGAACGGCGACCACTCGCCGCTCGCCGTCAGCACCCAGCAGCGCGTCGCCGGGTCCAGCGCCGAGTCGAAGATGTTGTCGAGCTGCGCGGTCAGCTTCGGGTCCTTGACGCGCACCAGCGCCTCGATCCGCCGGTCCAGGTTGCGGTGCATCATGTCCGCGCTGCCGATCCAGTGCGTGCCGCCGGCGCGGAAGTTGAAGATCCGCGAGTGCTCCAGGAACCGGCCGAGGATCGAGCGGACGTGGATGTTCTCCGACAGCCCTTCGACGCCGGGCTTGAGCGTGCAGATCCCGCGCACCACGATCTCGACCGGCACGCCGGCCTGCGACGCGTGGTAGAGCGCGTCGATGACCTGCTCGTCGACCAGCGAGTTGCACTTGATCCGGATCCCGGCGTCCTGCCCGGCCCGCGCCAGCTCGATCTCCTCGCCGATCGCGCGCACGATGCCGCGGCGGATGCCGTGCGGCGAGGTGAGGATCGTCCGGTAGGTGTCCTGGCGGGAGTAGCCGGTCAGGACGTTGAACAGGTCGGTGACGTCGGCGCCGATGCTCGGGTCGGCGGTGAACAGGCCGATGTCCTCGTAGAGCCGCGCTGTCTTCGGGTTGTAGTTGCCGGTGCCGATGTGGCAGTAGCGGCGGATGGTCGAGCCCTCCTGGCGCACGATCATCGACACCTTGCAGTGCGTCTTCAGCCCGACCAGGCCGTACACGACGTGCACGCCCGCCCGCTCCAGCGTCCGCGCCCAGGTGATGTTCGCCTGCTCGTCGAACCGCGCCTTGATCTCCACCAGCGCGACGACCTGCTTGCCCGCCTCGGCGGCGTCGATCAGGGCGTCGACGATCGGGGAGTCACCCGAGGTCCGGTACAGCGTCTGCTTGATCGCGAGGACCTTCGAGTCGGCCGCCGCCTGCTCGATGAACCGCTGCACGCTGGTCGAGAACGAGTCGTACGGGTGGTGCACGAGCACGTCGCCCTCGCGCAACGTCGCGAAGACGCTCTTCGGCGTCTCGCGCTCGCCGAACGCCGGGTGCGTCGCCGGCACGAACGGCCGGTCCTTCAGCTCCTTGCGGTCCACCGCGGACAGCTGGTGCAGGCAGGTCAGGTCGAGCAACCCGGGCACCTCGACGACGTCGGCCGGGTCGACGTCCAGCTCGCGCAGCAGCAGCTCGAGCATGTGCTCGCTCATGTCCTGCGCGACCTCGAGGCGCACCGGCGGGCCGAACCGGCGCTGCGCCAGTTCGCGCTCGAGGGCCTGCAGGAGGTCCTCGTCACGGTCCTCGTCGACCTCGAAGTCGGCGTTGCGGGTGACGCGGAAGACGTGGTGCTCGGTGACGTCCATGCCGGTGAACAGCTCGCCCAGGTGCGCGGCGATGAGCTCTTCGAGGGGCAGGAACGTCGCCGTCCGGCTGGTGCGCTCGGTCTCGACGCGCATCAGGCGCGGCACGTTGCTCGGCACCTTCACCCGGGCGAAGCGCTCGGTGCCGCCTTCGGGGTCGCGGACCGTCACCGCGAGGTTGAGCGAGAGGCCCGAAATGTAGGGGAACGGGTGCGCCGGGTCGACGGCCAGCGGCGTCAGGACCGGGAAGATCTGCTCGGAGAAGTAGCTGGACAGCCGGAGCTGGTCGGCGCCGGCCAGGTCGGCCCAGCCGACGATGTGGATGTCCTCCTCGGCCAGCTGCGGGCGCAGGTGCTTCTCGAAGGCGCCGGTCTGCCGCTCGACGAGGTCCTGGTTGCGCTTGGCGATGTAGCCGAGCTGCTCGCGCGGGGTGAGGCCGTCCGCGCTGCGGACCAGCAGGCCGGTCTCGTCGCGGCGCTTCAGGCCGGCGACGCGGACCATGTAGAACTCGTCCAGATTGGACGCGAAGATGGCGAGGAACTTCGCTCGCTCGAGCAGCGGCTGCGACTCGTCCTCGGCCAGCGCGAGCACGCGCGCGTTGAAGTCCTGCCACGACAGCTCGCGGTTGAAGTACCGGTCGTCGGGCAGCGTCTCGACGGCGGTCGGCGCGGCGGTGACCGCGGGCGGCGCCGACGGGACGGCCCGGAACTCCTCGGCCGCCCTGGCGTTGCCCTGCGTGGAGCTGCGGCGCCGCATGGTGGCCGGGGTGGCCGCCGGGGACGTGGTCTTGCGGGTTCTCGCCTTGCCGGCGGTGGCACGGGCGGCGGTGTCGCGCGCGGTGGACTTGGACGGCACCTTCTTGGCGGGGGTGCCCTTCTTCGCCGTCTCCGAAGATCCGCTGTCCGGGTTCCGTCGCCTCCGCGGTGCGGGCGTGCTGCCGTCGTCTGTGCTCACGGCCCCCATTCTTCACTACGTCCCGCGGAATTGCGCAGACCGCGGTGAAGGTCAGATGAACAGCTCGGCGCGGTAGGCCGAGGTGTGTTTCCCGACACCCAGGGCGCGGACGTGAGCGAGATCATCCGGGGTGTCGACGTCGCTGCGCAGGGACGGCAGGGCCTGGCGCAGGGGGACGGCCCCGGACTCGGCGTGCTTCCGGGCCGAGCCGGGCCCGAACCGGGGATCGAGGGCAGCGCCGGGGGCGGCCAGCAGCAGGGTGGTGCCGGTGCCCTGGCGATCGGCGACGAAGGCTCTTCGGCCGGCCGCTTCGGCGAGGGCCGCCGTGAGGTCGACGGCGCGCAGAGCGGGGAGGTCGGCTTGGAGGGCGCCGACGACGGCAGCGGGATCGTCGGCTTTGAGCAGGGCTTCGCCGTGGCGGAAGGCGGCGTTGAGGGTCTTTTCGGCGGGTTCTTCGACGATCTCGACACCGAGCTCCGCCAGCTCGGCGACGGCCCCCGGATCGGCGGCGACGAGCAGGACGCGCCGGACCTGCGCGCTCGACGTCACGGCGGCGAGCGTGTCTTTGGCGAGGGCGAGGACCAGGCCGGGGTGGTGGGCGGTTTCGACGGCACCACGCAGCCGCGACTTGCCGTCGCGGGGGTGCTTCAGGGGTACGACCAGGTCCACGTCCACGTGTCCATCTTTACCCGAAAGCCGGGGTGGCCGGTGGTGTCCGGGGTGGGTTGTCCACAGGCGACGGGTGTTGTGGACAGCTTCGGGTGGGGCGGGCTTGGGACGGGGGTTTTGTCGGGTGGGGGCGGTAGCGTCGAAATCGGGGGTGCCCCGTTGGGGGATGGCGGCCCCCTTGGGAGGGTGGGCTGTGTGGGGGCCCAGGGCAGGGCAGGGCAGGGCTCCGGCGAAGCCGGAGTGCCTTTTCCCCGGTGTCTCACATGCTCCAACAGCAGGTTGAGGGCCGGACCGGCACCCCACCCAGACCCCTCCCACCGCCCCGATCCGAAGCCAGAACACGGACGGTGGTGCCGGGTCAAGGCACGCTTCCCGCCTTGACGCGGTACCACCGGCCGTAGTGACAATTCCGGCTTCGGGGTGGTGGGCACCGAGCTCGCCCGGCCGAAAAGACCCAGCTGCACCTTCCGGGCGAAAGCCCGCTTCCGCCACGCAGCAGCGCCACCCCGCCCTCCCAGCGAGCACGAAAGGCCTCACCGGAACCCAGCCCAGGAGGGCGGGCCGTGTGTGGCGACCCCCGGCTGGAGCGACCTGGCCGATCCCTCGCGCGCGATCGGCTGCCGAGCCGATCCGGGAGCGGACAACTCAGCCGGCGGCACCCGGCGACCCTCGAGGAAAGCGCCTCCGGCCTGGTCACCACCCCCGCGACGACCGCCGAACCGACCCTCCCTGGACTGGTCCGAGCCCGGCGCGGCAGGATCAACCCCCGGATGTGACGTGAGCTAGGAGGAGATCGTGGCCCGGCGTGAGAAGGGCGGCTTCTGGGTGGGGCTCGCCGCCGTACTGTTCTACCCGCTCACCGCCATCGGGCGGCGGGTCTACGTCGGGGCCGAAAAGATCCCGCGGCAAGGGCCCGCTCTGCTCGTCATGAACCACATCTCGCACTTCGACCCCGCCGTCGACGCCGTCTTCGTGCACCGGCAGAAGCGTGTCCCGCGGTTCCTCTTCAAGGAGAGCCTGCTGCGTGCGCCGGTCCTCGGCCCGATCGTCGGCGGGTCCGGGCAGATCCCCGTGTCGCGGGGGTCGGCCGCCGCCGGGGACAGTCTCAAGGCTGCGCACCAGGCGCTCGAAGACGGCAAGATCGTCGTCATCTACCCCGAGGGCACCATCACCAAGGACCCCGCCGGCTGGCCGAAGGAGTCCTTCACCGGCGCCGCGCGGCTCGCGCTGCAGAACGACGTCCCCGTCATCCCCATCGCCCGTTGGGGCACCAGCCAGATCTTCAACGGCTACACGAAGAAGTTCACGCCCTTCCCGCGAAAGACCATCACCCACTCCGTCGGCGACCCGATCGACCTGTCCGCCTACCGCGGCGGCAACACCCGCAGCGCCACGAAGCTCCGTGAGGTCACCAAGGTCATGATGGACGAGGTGACCCGGCTCCTCGCCGAAATCCGGCACGAGGAACCGCCCGTGGCGAAGCCGGGGGACCCCGCCTGATGCGCGCCGACGTGCAGCGGGTCACCGTTCTCGGGGCCGGCTCGTGGGGCACCGCCTTCGCCAAGGTGCTCGGCGACGCCGGCCGGGACGTCACGATGTGGGCGCGCCGGGAACAGGTCGCCGAGGACATCCGGGCACGGCACACCAACCGCGCCTACCTGCCCGGGGTGGACCTGCCCGGAACCGTCACCGCCACCAGCGACCCCGCGGAAGCGCTGAAAACCGCCGAAGCCGTCGTCCTCGCCGTGCCCAGCCAGAGCCTGCGGGCGAACCTGACCGCGTGGCGCGGCCTGCTGCCGGAGGACGCGATCCTCGTCAGCCTCGCCAAGGGTGTCGAGCTCGGCACGCTCAAGCGGATGAGCGAGGTGATCGGCGAGATCGTCGGGATGGACCCGAACGAGGTCGTCGTCGTCACCGGGCCGAACCTGGCCAAGGAGATCGCCGCCGGGCAGCCGTCGGCCTCCGTGCTGGCCTGCGCCGACCACGAGCGCGCCGTCGCGATCCAGCGCGCCTGCGCCAACTCCTACTTCCGCCCCTACACGAACACCGACGTCGTCGGCTGCGAGCTCGGCGGGGCCTGCAAGAACGTCATCGCGCTCAGCACCGGGATGGCCGCGGGCCTCGGCCTCGGCACCAACACGATGGCGACGCTCATCACCCGCGGCCTGGCCGAGATGGCCCGGCTCGGCGCGAAACTGGGCGCCGACCCGCTCACCTTCGCCGGGCTCGCCGGCGTCGGCGACCTGGTCGCGACCTGCTCGTCGCCGCTTTCGCGCAACCGCACCTTCGGCGAGCGCCTCGGCCGCGGCGAGACCCTCGAACAGGCGCAGGCGGCGGCCGGCGGGCAGGTCGCCGAGGGCGTCATGTCGTGCTCGTCGATCCGGGCCCTCGCCCAGAGCCTCGGGGTCGACATGCCGATCACCGACGCCATGCACCGCGTCTGCCACGAAGGTGTCGACCCCCGGCAGGCCGGCGCGGAGCTGCTGGGACGCTCCCAGAAGCACGAGTGGTCCTGATCTCCCGGCTGGTGGGACTGCTTGACCGGGGAGGACGCGGCTGCGACTCTTGTCGCATGTTCGCGTACGCCATGTCCGAGTCGCGGGGCCGCATGAGCCTCCACTCGAGCGTGCGCGCGTGTCGCTGTTGTCGGTGAACCCAGCCCCGGCCCAGCTCGACACCCTGATCTTTCCCGTGAGGACCCTCATGTTCGCCGTTCCGGACAACACCCTGCTGCGTCCCGAGAACCCCGCGCTGCGCCACCCGGTGCGCGTCGCCCTCGAGGTCGCCGCCGACCGCGACCGCTGGCGCCACCTGCTGCGCTACGACCCCGACGAGCGCTTCGCGACGCTGGTGTCGAAGGACGAGCAGCAGGAGGTGTGGCTGATGAGCTGGCTGCCCGGCCAGCGCACCGACCTGCACGACCACGCGTTCGCCAGCGGCGCGTTCACCGTGGTCGGCGGCCACCTGACCGAAGCCGTGGCGCGCCGCGCGCCGGACGGCCGCGCGGTCACCGAGCTGCACGCCCTGTCCGCGGGGCAGTCGCGGGTGTTCGGGCCCGGCTACGTGCACGAGGTCCGCAACGACGGCCCGGACCCGGCGATCTCCGTCCACGTCTACCGCGACGCCGGCCGCGCGATGCGCCCGTACCACCAGGACCCGGTCGACGGCCCGGTCCCGGACTGATCAGTCCAGGTCGCCGCGAGCCCGGAACTCCCGCTCGATCCGCGAGCGGTCCGCGCCGGACGCCAGCAGCGCGTGCAGCAGGATCCGCGACTTCCGCGCGTCCAGCCAGCCCGCCATGGTCGCGCCCATCGCGATCAGGCTCGACTCCGAGCCGTGGAAGCCGTACGTCGCACGCAGCGTCGGGCCCGCCCCGGTCCGCGAAGCGACGACGACCGGCAGCGACCGCACCAGCCGCGCGATCACGTCGGCCGTGCCCGCGGAAACGTGACCCACGCCCGTCGCCGCGACCACGACACCGCGGACCTCCGGCTGCGCGGCCACCGCCGAAAGCACCGCGCCCGAGTCGTCCAGGCCCGCTTCGACCACCGGGACGAGACCGCCGAAGTCGTTGCCGTCTAGGACGGGCAGCCGCGGCGGCGACGGGTGGAACCAGTGCACCGCGTGCTCGACGACCATGCCCAGCGGCCCCGCCGGCGCCGAGGAGAACGCTTCCAGGTGGCTCGAATGCGCCTTCCGCACCCAGCGCGCCGCGTGGACGTCGTCGTTGAGCGTGACCAGCGCACCGCGGCCGCGGCTGCGCGGGTCGGCCGCGACGGTGAGGGCGTTGCGCAGGTTGGCCGGGCCGTCCGCGCTGAACAGGCCGGCGTTGCGCATCGCCCCGGTGACGACCACCGGGGTCTCCGACGGCCAGTGCAGGTCCAGGAAGTACGCCGTTTCCTCCAGGGTGTCGGTGCCCTGGACGACGACGAAGCCGTCGGCGTCCTGGCGCAGGCCCCAATCGCGGCAGCGCAGCAGCGTCGCGAAGTCCAGCGACGCGCTGCCGACCCCGGCCAGCGTCTCGGCCAGCACGTCCATCGGCAGGTCGCCGAGGGCGCCGAGCAGGTCGGCCGCGCCGAACCGCGGGACCGCCCCGCCACCGGCGTCCGCCGGGGCCATCGAGATGGTGCCGCCGAGGGTGGCGAGGGCGATCAAAGGCATGCGGCCACCCTATTCAGCCGGCCTTGACCGCCTGGAGCGTGTAGGTCGCCGCCAGCCGGGACGGCGTGTCCTCGAGCCGCCATTCGCCGGTGACGTCGTCGAGGACCATCTGCCCGGGCAGGGCGTTCCAGGGGACGCTGTCGTGCTCGGTGAGGCCGGTCACGGTCAGGCCGTGGTCCAGCAGCGCCGTGACGACCTCGCCCAGCGAGTGGTTCCACGAGTGGGTGACGCTGTTCTCCAGCGGCCGGTCGACGGCGACGTAGGTTCCGGGGTCGTCGAAGACCAGCGGTTCGGCGTGTTCGAAGTACGGGAAGCGCGGCACCGCCAGGTCCGTCCGTTCGTCGAGCGACCACAGCATCGGATGCCCTTCGCGGAGGAAAAGCCGCCCGCCCGGCCGCAGCAGACCGGCGACGACCGCCGCCCAGCGCGCGGCGGACGGCAGCCAGCACAGCGCCCCGATCCCGGTGTAGACCAGGTCGAACCGCCCGGCGCCCAGCACCTCGACGGCGTCGTACACGTTGGCCTCGTGGAAGTCGATCGAGGCGCCCGCCGCGTCGGCGAGCCGGCGGGCCTCGGCCAGTGCCGCGCCCGAGAAGTCCAGGCCGGTCACGGTCGCGCCCAGGCGGGACAGCGACACCGTGTCCGTGCCGATGTGGCACTGCAGGTGCACCGCGCGCAGGCCGGTGAGGTCACCGAGCCGCGGCCGGTCGAACCGCACGACCGCGCTCAGGTGCGCCGGGTCCTCGGCGAACCGGGCGAAGTCGTAGTCCGGTGACGCCGCGTGCAGGACCGCGCGTTCGTCCCAGTTGGCCTTGTTGACCGCGAACGAGTCCGTCATGACGTTATGACACCGCCGCGCGCTCGGCCGCGCTGCGCAGCACGCAGAACTCGTTGCCTTCGGGGTCGGCGAGCACCGCCCAGCCCGTGCCGTCCGGCTTGCGCAGGTCGTTCACCAGCGTCGCGCCGAGGCCCAGGAGCCGCGAGACCTCTTCGTCGCGCGGGATGTCCGGCTGCAGGCACAGGTGAAGGCGGTTCTTCACCGTCTTCGGCTCGGGCACGCGCAGGAACAGCAGGTTCGTTCCGTCGTTCAGCTCGAAGCCGACTTCGTCGTCGCCCGGCTGGTCCTCCGCCGGGATCGGTTTCCCGGTCACCCGGCTCCAGAACTGGCAGAGCGTGTACGGGTCGGCGCAGTCCACGGACACGTTCAGCACGGACGACGGCATGGCACTCCTCGGCATCGGGTGGCCCGAGTCTGGCCCAGCCACGCCGCGAGGGCGAACCGATTTACGAGGCCAGCGCCAGTCCCGCCGTCCGGTGCACGCGGCGGCTGTCGTCGACGATGAGGATCTCGCAGTCCGGCCGGTCGGCCGCCCAGGCGATGCCCTCCGCGCCCATCGCGAACGCCGCCGTGGCCAGCGCGTCCGCCGTCACCAGGTCGCCGGCCACCACGGTGACGCTCATCAGGCCGGTCGCCGGCGTTCCCGAACGGCCGTCGAGGATGTGGGAGCCGCGCTCGTACGCCGCCGACGTGGCGATCGCGCCGTTGCGCGACTCCAGCACCGCGCACACCGCCAGGGGCTGCTCGGGGTGGCGCACCCCGACCCGCCACGGACGGCCCGGCTCCGGCTCGCCCGCCGTGACGACGTCGCCGCCGGCGTTGAGGCAGAACGTCGCCGCGCCCTCGGCCTTGAGCATGTCGGCCGCGCGCTGCACCGCCCAGCCCTTGACGACCGCGCACGGGTCGAGGCCGCGGCCGGGCAGCCGGGCGCGGAACGCGCCGCCGGAGAGCTGCTCGTAGTACGCGCAGAGCTCCAGCACCTCCAGCAGGTCGTCGCTCAGCTCGGCGGCCGTCAGCTCGCCGCGGTCGTACCGGCTGACCTCGCTGTCGTCCTTGAACGGGCTGAACCGGGCGTCGACGTCCCGGAACCACGCGAAGACGTCGTCGACGACCTCCGCGAAGTCGCCTTCGTCACGCAGGTCGAGGGAGATCGGCAGACCCATCACCTGCTCGACGCGCGTGGTCATCTCTTGCCCCGCGCGTCGATCGCGGCCTGCAGCGACGTCTTGTACGACTCGCTCGTCTCGGTCGCGCCGGTCACCGTGTCGATGTTCGCGCTCTGCGCCTGGATCGCCGCTTCCTGCAGCTTCGGCAGCGCGGTGACCGCCCGCCCGTGGTCCGGGGCCTGCAGCAGCGTGATCGCGGTGAGCCGGCTGCCGGAGAACGTCACCTGGACCTGCACGACCCCGTACGCACTGGACTCCGCGGTGCCCTGCGTGGTCACGACCCCGCCGGCCGGGTCCGAAGTGGACGGTCCGGGCGCCTTGTTGTCCGAAGAGGACGGTGACGACGACGGCGTCGTCGCCGGTGCGGCCGAAGTGGACGGTGCCGTGCTCGCGGGCGGCGGCTGGGCGACGGCGGCGCTGTGCACCGGTCCCGGCTCGAACCGCCAGACCGCGATGAACCCGGCGATCGACAGCGCGACGACGAAGATGGTCTTCTTCACAACGTTCCCCTAGGCCGCGAGACTGAAGCGTTCGGCGTGCACCTGGGAGTTCGGCACGCGCAGCTCACGCAGGCTGCGCAGCACGGCCGAAGTCATCCCCGGCGGGCCGCAGACGAACACGTCCCGCTCGTGCACGTCCGGCACCATCATGTTCAGGTTCGCCGGCCCGAGCAGCACCCCGCGCGGGCCCACCGCCTGGTCCGGCCCGGTGAGCAGGTTGACGACGGCGCCGCGCGCCTTGGCCAGCTCGTTCAGCTCCGGCAGCAGCACCGCGTCGGCCTGGTTGCGCACGCGGTACAGCACCACGACGTGGCCGTCGATGTCCTCCAGCAGCGCGCGGATCGGCGTGATCCCGACGCCGCCCGCCACCAGCAGCGCGTTGGGCCGCCGCTGGTGGATCGTCGTGAAAGCGCCGTACGGGCCTTCGGCGAACACGCGCGTCCCGACGGGCAGGTTGCGCAGCCCCGCGCTCGCGTCGCCGAGCGCTTTCGCGGTCAGCCGCAGGGAACGGCCGTCGGGCGCGGCCGACAGCGAGAACGGATTGGCCTGCCACCACCGGTCCTTGGTCAGGAACCGCCACAGGAAGAACTGCCCCGCCCTGGCCGGCAGCTTGTCCAGGTGCTTGCCGGACATGTACACCGAAACGACGTCCGGGGATTCGGAGACCACCGCCGTGACGCGTAACTGGTGGCGCAGGTTCCGCCACAGCGGCAGCACGACGCGTCCGGCGAGCACGGCGGCGCCGGCGCCGAGCCACAGCGTCCACCAGTACGCCTTCGCCGGTTCCGTACCGGCGAACGACTGGCCCAGCGCGATCTGGTGGGTGAACGCGAGCAGCACCGCGGCGTAGGTGTAGAGGTGGATGAAGTGCCACGTCTCGTAGGCGAGCCGCTTGCGCGCGAACTTCGCCGAAACGGCGCCCACGACGAGGATCACGGCGAAGGCGACCAGCGCCCGCAGGATCCCTTCGAGGGTGTTGGCCATCTCGACCAGCTCGTCGACGACACCCTTGTCCGAGACCTCCGCGTAGCCCATGGTGATGAACACCAGGTGCCCCAGCAGGGTCCAGAGGATCGTGAAGCCGGTCCACCGGTGCCACGTGGTCAGCCGGTCCATCCCGAGCCGGCGGTCCAGCCAGGGCAGCCGGGCCACCAGCAGCAGCTGGAACGCCATGGCCAGCGCGCCGTACAGGCCGGCGAGCCTGCCGATCGTGATCAGCACGTTCTGCGAAACCCCGGCCTGCACGAACAGGACGGTGACGGCGGCCACATTGGCGCCGAGGAAGAGGAAGAGGCCGGATTTCGCGGCGATCCGGGGGCGGATCGCCGGGCGCGCGGCCTCGGCGGTCTGCGTCATGGTGCTCACACGGATCCCCCTTTGATTCGGTTCACCAGGCTAGCGTCGGCACCGAGCCTGTGGGGAGGCTTTGCCCCGACTGTCGGAATCCTGTCGGCGGGGCGTCCGGGCACGCCGATCGGCGCGCGCCGGGAGATGATGCGGTGGTGCAGACCCCTGACCCCGTGCGCCTGCTCGTCGTCGACGACGAGCCGCACATCGCCGACCTCGTCGCCACCGTCGCCCGGTACGAGGGCTGGCAGGCGGTCACGGCCGGGACCGGCCAGGCGGCGCTGAACCGGGCCGCGGAGTTCGGGCCGGACATCGTCGTGCTCGACCTGATGCTGCCCGACCTCGACGGCTTCACCGTGCTCGACCGCCTGCGCGAAGGCGGCAACGCGGTGCCCGTGGTCTTCCTCACGGCCAAGGACGCGACGGCCGACCGGATCGCCGGGCTCACCCGCGGGGGTGACGACTACCTGGTGAAACCGTTCTCCGTCGAGGAGCTGATGGCGCGGCTGCGCGCGGTGCTGCGGCGCAGCGCCGGCGTCGCGCACCGGCCCGAGGCGCACGGCGCCGTGCTGCGGGTCGGCGACCTGACCCTGGACGAGGACACCCGCGAGGTCCGCCGCGGCGACGTCCTGGCCGAGCTGACGCCGACCGAGTACGAGCTGCTGCGCTACCTGATGCGCCGCTCGCCCGCGGTGCTGACCAAGGCGCAGATCCTCGACCACGTCTGGGAGTACGACTTCGGGGGCCGGTCCAACGTGGTGGAACTGGTCATCTCGCACCTGCGGCGCAAGGTCGACGCGGGCGACGGCGAGCCGCTGATCCACACCGTGCGCGGCGTCGGGTACGTCGTGCGGCAGGCGCACCGGTGACGCGCGCGGTCCGCCGCTGGTACGGGGCCTGGCAGCGCACCCGCCTCGGCACCCGGATCACCCTCGGCCTCGGCGTGCTCGCGCTGGTGGTGTTCGCGGCCGTCGGCGTCACCACGGTCGGGATCATGCACGGCTACCTCGACCGGCGGCTCGACGAGCAGCTGTCGAAGAGCCAGAACACCCAGCTGCCGCTGCTGCGCGAGACGCACGGCTCGCCGCAGTCGGTGTACTCGTGGTACTCGGCGCTGTACAAGGTCCAGGGCGGGGTGGCCGTCCCCGAGCCGGGCGGCCGGCTGCCGGGCGACGCCGGCCAGCTGGCGAAGATCGCCGCCGAAGCCGTGAACGGCGACGTCACGCGCGACATCGACCTGCGCGACGACGGCCCGTACCGGGTGCGCGCGTGCCCCGTCGACACCGACTCCGTGCTGCTGTCCGCCGCACCGCAGCAGGACCTCGACGGCACGGTCCGGCAGCTGATCGGCGTCGAGGTCGGCGCCTTCGCGCTCGCGCTGGGCGTGCTGCTGGTGGTGGGGCGGCTGGTGCTGCGCCGCGGCCTGCGCCCGCTGGCCGACATGGCCGGCACCGCGCACGACATCGCCACCCACGACCTCACCGCGAACCCGGACCTGCCGGTGCGCGCGGCGGGCACCGGCGGCGGCGCCGAAGTCGAGGAGCTGCGGACGGCGTTCAACGTGATGCTGGCCCACATCGACACGTCACTGGCCGCGAAGACCGAGGCCAACGAGCGGTTGCGCCGGTTCGTCGCGGACGCCTCGCACGAGCTGCGGACACCGCTGACGTCGATCCGCGGGTACGCCGACCTCTTCCGCTACGCGGCGGCGAACGAACCGGCGGAGCGTGAGGCTCACCTGTCGAAGATCCGCGAGGAGACGGCGCGGATGACCGTGCTCGTCGACGACCTCCTGCTGCTGGCCCGGCTCGACGCGCGGGCCGCCGAGACGCCGCTGCGGCCCGAGCGCGTCGACCTGGCCGAGCTGGCGGGGGACGCGGCGGACGCGTTCGCCGCCGGCCGGCCCGACCACCCGCTGACTTCCTCGTTCTCGGCGGCTTTCGTCGACGCGGACCCGGTGCGGCTGCGGCAGGTGCTGGACAACCTGCTGGCCAACGCGGCCGTGCACACCCCGCCCGGGACCGCGGTGCACGTCTCGGCGGCGGCTTCCGGTGGCTTCGCCGTGGTGGAGGTGACCGACACCGGGCCCGGCATCGCCGCGGGGGACCAGGAGCGGATCTTCGACCGGTTCTTCCGCGTCGACGACTCCCGCACCCGCGGCAACGGCGGCACCGGGCTCGGCCTGTCGGTGGTCCAGTCCTTGGTCACCGCGCACGGCGGCACGGTGTCGGTGTCCTCGGTGCCGGGCCGGACGACGTTCAGCGTCCGGTTGCCGCTCGCGCGGTGACGTGCTCCGGAACGGTCCAGCCGGGGGAGAGGTCTTCGGACGGCTCGGGTTCGCCGTAGCTGGTCCGTACCGGCAGGACGCCCGCCCAGGCTGTGTCGGCTTCGACGTCCTCGGGCTCGTCGTCCGGGCCCTCGGCGCGCATCTTCACCGACGCCTCGGCGAGCTCCAGCGCGAGCACGGAGACGGCGGCGAACTCCTTCGCGTTGACCTCCCGCGCGTGCTCCCACGAGCCGGGCGCGAGGTGGTCGGTGAGCACCTTGAGGCCGTGCATCTTCGCTTCGGCGTCGAGGACCGGCTTCGCCTGGCCGAGGATGACGGCGCTGCGGTAGTTCATCGAGTGGTTGTTGACCGAGCGCGAGTAGACGATGCCGTCGAGGAGGGTGACGGTCACGCAGACGTCGAGGCCGTGGGCGGCGGTGCGGAGGCTGGCCGCGCCGGTCGAACCGTGCAGGTAGAGCGTGTCGCCGTCGCGGCCGTAGCCGGTGGGCAGGACCAGCGGCACGCCGTCGCGGACGACCCCGAGGTGGCAGATCAGGCCGTCGTCCAGGACGGCGTGCAGCGCGGAGCGGTCGGTGACGGCGCGGTGCTTCTTGCGGCCGAGCGTGGTGCGGGGCGTGGTCGACAACATGCGACCAGCGTCTCCCGGCATAGTGGCCTCGGAGAACGGCCACTTCTCGTACAATTGCGAAGTCCACTTCGGTCGGAGGAGGTTGCGTGTCCGACACCGCGCTCCCGGTGAGCTTGGACCGTGCGGCGGTGACCCCGCTGGCGGTGCAGCTGGCGGACGCGCTGCGCGAAGCGGCGGCGAGCGGTCACCTGCGCGGCGGCGACCGGCTGCCCTCGACACGGGCCCTGGCCGGCCGGCTCGGCGTCAGCCGCACGGTGACGTCGGCGGCGTACGAGCAGCTGCACGCGGAGGGCTGGATCGCCGGGCGGCACGGCTCCGGCACGTACGTGACGACGCCGCCTTCTTCCTCGGCTTCGGCGGTCCCGGAGCCGGCTGTTCCGGCTCCGGAGGCGGTGTCGCCGTCGCTGCTGGATCTCGGCCCGGGCACACCGTGGGCGGCGGGCCTGGACCGCGCGGCCTGGCGCCGCGCCTGGCGGGCGGCGGCGGACCCGGAGCCGTTGGTGCGCGCCCACCGCGCGGGGCTGCCGGAGTACCGCGCGGCGGTGTCGGAGCACCTGCTGCGCCACCGCGGCCTGGCGGCGGGGTCGGTCCTGGCGACGGGCGGCACGACGGCGGCGGTGGTCGAGCTGGCGGCGGCGGTGCTGGAGCGCGGAGACGTGGTCGCCGTCGAAGAGCCGGGGTACCAGCGGGCAGTGCAGGCGTTCCGCCGCGCGGGGATGCGGGTGGTGGGCGTACCGGTGGACTTAGAAGGGCTGCGGCCGGACGCGATCCCGGAGGGCGCGCGGGCGGTGTACTGCTCGCCGGCGCACCAGTACCCGATGGGCAGCAGGCTGAGCGCGGCACGGCGGGTATCGCTGGTGGAGCGGGCCCGGGCGTCTTCGATGCTGGTGATCGAGGACGACTATGACGGCGAGCTGCGGTTCGACGTGGCGCCCTTGCCGATGCTGGCTTCGCTGGCACCGGACGTCGTGGTGCACCTGGGGACGACTTCGAAGATTTTGACGCCGACGTTGGGGGCGGGCTGGATGGTGGCGCCGGAGGCGATCACTTCGGCGGTGCTGGCTTATCGGGATTCGACGGGGACGCGGCCTTCACCGGCCGGGCAGCGGGTGTTGTACGAGTTCGCGCGGAACGGGGATTTGGGTCGTCACCTGCGAAAACTGCGGCGGGAGATGGCGGAGAGGCGGACGTTGCTGGCGGGGGCTTTGTCGGCGGCGGGGGTGCCGGTGCGGGGAGATGATGCCGGGGCGCACCTGGTGGTGCCGTTTTCGTCGGCGGCGGTGGAGGCTTCGGTGATCGCTGCCGCTGAGCGGCGGGGGATCCGGTTGGACGGGCTGGCGCGGCATTTCGCTGGTGCGCCGTCGGCGTTCGGGGTGGCTATCGGGTATGCGGGGTGTTCGCGGGAGGCTTTGGTGGCGGCGCTGCCGGTCTTGGTGGCCTTGCTGCGGTGAGCCTTTTGACCTTTCGGCCCGTAAAGCTCGTACAGTGTCCTCAGGCGGCACGCGAACCGATGGGGCGAAGCATTGACGGCACTCTTTGCGCGAACACTCGGCCAGCAGGAAGATGATCTGTACCGGGCCGAACGAGATCGGCTTCGTTCGGCCTACCTCACTTGCCGGGACAGGGCGGCGGCTCTGTCTGCGGAAATAGCGCGAGATCTGCCCGATTACACCGTGCACGACATCAGGCATCTGGACGCCCTGTGGGAAACTGCCGAACTGGTCGCCGGCGACGGCTATTCACTGAACCCGATGGAAGGGTTCATCCTCGGCTGCGCTTTTATGGTGCACGACCTGGCGATGACGAAGGCGGCGTACCCGGAGGGCATCGAGAGCGTCATCGGAGCCGACCGGTGGCGCGACACCCTCTATGTCAAGTTCAAGGAAATCTGTGGGGGACGCCCGACGGAGGAAGAGCTGGCGTGCCCGCCGGAGTCGGTGGTGAAAGCGGCCGAGTCGGATCTACTGCGCGAACTCCACGCGGAACAGGCGGTCCGGCTGATGCATCAGGCGTTCACGGCCGGCAACAGCGAGTACTACCTGATCGAAGATCCGGATCTGCGGAACACCTACGGTGAGCTGATCGGCCGCGTCGCCGCCAGCCACTGGTGGAGCATCAGCAAAGTGGCGTCGGAATTCACGTCCGTTTTCGGCAGCCCGGGAACGTTTCCCCGGGACTGGAAGGTCGACCCGCTCAAGCTCGCGTGCTTGGTGCGAGTGGCCGACGCAAGCCACATCGACTCCCGGCGCGCGCCGGGGTTCCTGCGCGCCATCCGAAACGTTTCGGGGTACTCGCGCAGCCATTGGGTGTTCCAAGAGAGGCTCCAGCGGCCGTGGCTCGACGGTGATCGCCTGATCTACACGGCACCGCAGCCCTTCCCGCCGGAGGACTCGGAGTCGTGGTGGATCTGCATCGAGACACTGCGCATGGTCGACGCCGAGCTCCGTGCGGTGGACGCCCTGCTGGCCGACAACGAGCGCCCGCGGTTCGCGGCTCGGGCGGTGGGCCACGTCGGCGACTTGGAGCAGCTCGCCCAGCGGATTCCGGTGCGTGACTGGTTCCCCGTCGATGCACGCGTGAAGATCGGGAACGTAGTCGCGCTCGTCGAGCGGCTCGGCGGCGCTCAGTTGTATGGAGAGAACCCGCAGATCGCGGTCCGGGAGCTGATCAGCAACGCGGCGGACGCCATCCGGGCCAGGCGGGCGCTGACCCGGGCGAGCGGCAGCGAGCTGCGGATGCGGGTCCAGGTGCGGCTCCGGCGAGAGGGTGACCGGACGTGGCTGCACGTCCGCGACAACGGCATCGGCATGACGAAGGAGATCATGAGCGGGCCGTTGCTGGACTTCGGGGAGTCTTACTGGCACAACCCGGCGGCGTTGCGGGACCTGCCGGGGCTGCTCAGTTCCGGGTTTGCGCCTACGGGGAAGTTCGGGATCGGGTTCTTCGCGGCGTTCATGCTGGGTAGTAATCTGAAGGTGGTTTCGCGGCGGTTCAACCGGGGTGAAGACGATACTTACGTGCTGACCTTCGACAATGGGCTTGGCTCCAGGCCCCTGTTACGGAAGGCGTTCTCTGATGAGCGACTGGAGTTCGGTGGCACGGACGTCTCCGTGGAGCTCTCTGATGAAGTTATCCAGCGCTTGCTAGTCGGTGACGAACCCTCGCTGCGTAGACTGATCTGTGGGCTTTGCCCGTCGATTGATGTCGACATTGATGCGGTGGAATACGGACGCGCACCGGAGACCGTCATCCGCGCGGACGACTGGTTGGATCTGCCCGCCGCCGAGTTGCTGGCCAGGCTATATCCGGGGCGTGACGTTTCGCCGCTGGCTGGCCGCGTCCGTCAGTTGGTGGACTCGTCCGGTGTCGTGGTGGGAAGGGCTGCCATCGAAGCTTCGATCTCATTTCGAGCTTCCTTCTCTGCTGTGATCACAATAGGTGGGCTCCGGGCTGAATCGGAAGTAGACTCAATTGCTGGAATATTCCTAGGGGAAACATCGCGCGCTGCGCGCGACGTGGCGCTGCCGTTGGCGACCTCGGGGGTAGTATCGCGATGGGCTACTGGCCAGGTTGATCTCTATCTCTCTGAATCCCCTGCTCGAGACGAGCGGCAACTCGAGTTTGCTGCGGTCGCATGCAATCTCGGTGGGGACATTGCGAAGCTTACTGTGGCTAGATCGGCTGAAGGAAATCTCGCCCTGGTTGAAATCTACGAATGGGCCAGAAAAAGAAAAATAGTGCGCTTGGTTCAAGATGCTGCCGTGTCGATACAAGCCGTCGATCGAGCGAATGTTGGATATTCGATCGACGAGGACGTTCTAGTGGTAAATATGGTTTCTTCAATTCTCTATCGTCCATATCGAGGTCATTCATACAGTATGCGTGAGCATTGGCGGGAAGTATCAAGGCGAAGCCTCGATGATGTTTGTGTCGAGGCTGTGGCTACGGCTTGGCAGGATCATGAAGGGTATATTGAACGACAGATTCAGGAGCAACTTGCCATTATTCGGGCGTATGGACCGAAAATTAATGAGAGCGTTGTCGGCGATGATCAAGATTATCCTAATATCGAGCAGGTGGGAACTTTTAGTGATGGTGTTCCGCTCAATCTGAGGGTGACAACGCTGCGTAGAAAGAACGATGACTAGCATCGGAGGCGTCCGCTGGCGAAGCGAGTTGCCGGTCTCGCCGACTGTGCCAGTGGCCTGATCTTGGCGCGCTGGGACTGCCGTGCCGGGCCCGTCATCCGCTCTCATCTGGGCTGACCAGTCCATCGGCTCACTGGACGTACCGCTTCCGTCACCGGTTGCGTTCACCGCTCCCCACCCCCCACCCACCGCACCGGGCTCGGCTGTTCCCCGAGGTCACCGGGTACGGTGGCTCACCATGAGCGAGAAGATCCGGGTGGCCGTCGTGTTCGGTGGGCGTAGCAGCGAGCACACCATCTCGTGCCTTTCCGCCGGCAGTGTCCTGGCGCACCTCGATCCCGAGCGGTTCGAGGCCGTCCCCGTCGGGATCACGCGCGAAGGCCGGTGGGTGCTCGGCACCGGTGACTCCGCCCAGCTCGCCATCCGCGGCCGGGAGCTGCCCTCCGTCGACGACGGCCGGGGGCTCGTCCTCGCCGGGGATCCCTCCAGCCGGGGCCTCGTCGCCGTGGAAGCCGGGCGGGAAAGCGAACTGCTCTCCCAGGTCGACGTCGTCTTCCCCGTCCTGCACGGGGCCTTCGGCGAAGACGGCACCATCCAGGGCCTGCTCGAACTCGCCGGCATTCCCTACGTCGGGCCCGGCGTGCTCGCCAGCGCCGCCGCCATGGACAAGGAAACCGCCAAGAAACTCCTGGCCGCCGAGGGGCTTCCGGTCGGGACCTACCGCGCCCTGCGTCGAGACCAGTCCACTTTGGACGATGTCGACCAGGAGAACCTCGGTCTTCCCGTCTTCGTCAAGCCATCGCGGGCGGGCAGCTCCGTCGGGATCTCGCGCGTCGCCCGCTGGGACGAGCTGGACGCCGCCATCGCCCTCGCCCGGGCCACCGATCCGAAGGTGCTCGTCGAGGCCGCCGTCGTCGGCCGCGAGGTCGAATGCGGTGTCCTCGAATTCCCCGACGGTCACGTCGAGGCGTCGCTGCCCGCCGAGATCCGCGTGCTCTCCGAGGACGAGAACGCCTGGTACGACTTCGAAACCAAGTACCTCGGCGACGACGCCGAACTCGACATCCCGGCCAAGCTCGACGACGCGCTCACCGAGAAGCTCCGCGCGATGGCCGTCGACGCCTTCCGGGCCCTCGACTGCCAGGGCCTCGCCCGTGTCGACTTCTTCGTCACCGGAGACCACGAGCTGATCATCAACGAGGTCAACACGATGCCGGGCTTCACGACGAAGTCCGCCTACCCGAAGATGTGGGAGGTCACCGGCATGGACTACGCCACGCTGCTGACCACCCTCGTCGAGACGGCCATCGCCCGCGGCACCGGCCTCCGCTAGGGCTAAGAGAACCGCAGCGGCCGCGGAGCCAGCTTCGCGGCCACCGTGTCCGAAATCGCCTGCAGCGGCCCGGTCCCGGCGCTGTCCGGCACCGTCAGCGCCGCGTAGACCTCGCGGTCCACCACGTACCACGTCGACGCGCCCTCGCCCGGGACCTGCAGCCACTGCACCTTGTTCACCAGCCGCAGCTGCGCCGTCTGCGTCAGCTCCGGGGGACGGTCGAGGCCGCAGCGCAACACCACGGGGTCGGTGGCACCCCAGGCCACCGTGGCGGGCGGCGCCGGGGACGCCAGCGCGCGCACCTTCAAAGCCGTCCCGTTGGAAGTCAGCTCGGTGGGCACCGCACCCAGCAGCGTCGTGCACCCCGGCGACCCCGCGGCCGGCGCCGGCACGGGCACCAACGGCAGCGGGCCCGCGGAGTCCACGGGGGACGGCCGGGTCAGCGCGAACACGGCGACGGCGACCGCCAGAGCCACGGCGAGCGCGGCCGCGGTGACCAGCACCACTCTGGGCGGCGCACCGGTGTCGGAGTCAGGCACCCCGTAACTACACCACCGCTCAGAGGTGAACGACCGGGCAGGTCAGCGTCCGGGTGATCCCTTCCACGTTCTGCACCTTCGCGACGACGAGCTGGCCCAGCTGGTCCACGTTGTCGGCCGCCGCGCGGACGATCACGTCGTACGGTCCGGTGACATCCTCCGAGCTGGTCACACCCGGGATGCTGGAGATCTCGGCAGCCACCGCGGCCGCCTTGCCGACCTCGGTCTGGATGAGGATGTATGCGTGGACCACGGCGCGCCCTTTCGTCGGGATCGAAAGCTCAAGGTAGGAACGTCTTCAGCAACGTATCGCCAGCTCACGGAAAAACATAGGGCATCCGACTATCGGTGATCGATCTTTGTCCCGGTAGAGAAAGCAGAGGTGACCGGTGTCACCGAACGACGGAACGGTCGCCGAGACCGGCGAGTTCGCGCTCATCCGAGCCGTCACCGAAGGACGGCGCCAGCCCCCGGGCACGCTGCTCGGCCCGGGCGACGACGCCGCCGTCGTCGCGGCCCCGGACGGCCGGGTGGTCGCCAGCACCGACGTGCTCGTGCAGGGCGTTCACTTCCGCCTGGACTGGTCCTCGCCCGAGCACGTCGGGCGCAAGGCCGTCGCGGTCAACCTGGCCGACATCGCCGCCATGGGCGCCACCCCGACCACCGTCCTGGTCGGGCTCGCCTGCCCGCCCGACACTCCGAGCGAGGTGGTGAAGGCGCTCACCGACGGCATGTGGGCCGAAGCCGAACGGGTCGGCGCCGGCGTCTCCGGCGGCGACATGGTCCGCGCCGACCAGCTCGTGATCAGCGTCACGGCGCTGGGCGACCTCGGCGACCGCGAGCCGGTGACGCGCTCGGGCGCCCGGCCCGGTGACGTCGTCGCGGTGACCGGGCGGCTCGGCTGGGCCGCGGCCGGCCTGGCCGTGCTCGGCCGAGGCTTCCGGTCGCCGGTCGGTGTCGTCAACGCCCAGCGCTGCCCGGAACCGCCCTACGAGGCCGGGCCGCGGGCCGCGCTGGCCGGGGCCACGGCGATGATCGACGTCTCCGACGGCCTGCTCGCCGACCTGGGCCACATCGGCGAAGCCTCCGGTGTCGGCATCGACGTCCGCACCGCCGACCTCGACATCCCCGCCCGGCTCACCGAGGTCGGCGCCGCCCTCGGCGCGGATCCCCTGGACTGGGTGCTCACCGGCGGCGAGGACCACGCGCTGGCGGCCACCTTCCCGCCGTTCACCGAGCTGCCGGACGGCTGGCGCACGATCGGCGTCGTCACCATGGCCGGCTCCGGGATCACCGTCGACGGGAAACCGTTTTCGCGAGAAGGCGGATGGACGCACTGGCGCTGATCTAGGCTCCGGAAGCGTGAGAATCGTTCCAGTCCCCTACGACCACCCCGACGCGGCCAAGCTGATGGCCGCGGTGCAGCAGGTCTACGTCGAGCGCTACGGCGGCGAGGACGCCACCCCGATGAGCCCCGCGGACTTCGACCCGCCGGAGGGCCTGTTCCTCGTCGGCTACCAGGGCGAAGAAGCGGTCGCCTGCGGGGCGTGGCGCGCCCACGACGGCCCCGAGCCGGACTTCCGGGACGGCGACGCCGAGTTCAAGCGCATGTACGTCGCCGATTCCGCCCGCGGCCGCGGGTTCGCGCGGATGATCCTGTCCGAGCTGGAACGCACGGCGGCGCTCTGCGGCCGCAAGCGGGCGGTCCTGGAAACCGGGACCAAGCAGCCGGAGGCCATCGCGCTCTACACGTCGTCGGGCTACGCCGAGATCCCGAAGTTCGGCGTCTACAAGAACGAGCCGGAAAGCCGCTGCTTCGGCAAGGACCTCACCTCGGTGTGAGCTTCAGCAGGGCGGCCGCGTGCGGCCGCAGGGACGCCGACACGGCGGTCCCGGCATCCCGGTGGGCCCACAGGTCGCGGACGGCCCACGACCCCGGGATCGACGCGGAGACGGTCGCGGTGGTGCTGCCGGTGTTGAGCAGCACCACCGCGAAACCGCCGTCGCTCAACGGTTTTCCCCACACCTGCCAGCCGGGGCCGGCGTCGAGTTGCCGTCCCTGGCCGCCCGCGAAGTCCTGGTCGACCGCGATCGCTTCGGCGTTGCCCAACGTGGCGATGTCGAAGCCGCTCAGCTTCGCCGGGTCGGTGCCGGCGAACAGCGGCGCGTTCAGCACGGCCCAGACGCTGAAGTGCGCGCGCGACTCGTCGGCGGTCAGGGTGCCGTTGCCGACCTGGAGCATGTCCGGGTCGTTCCAGCCGCCGGGGGAGCCGCTGTGCACGGCGACGGCGGCCTGCTGGTCGATCGTCGCGAGCACCGAATCCCAGGTCGGGACCAGGTCGTAGGTGGTGCGCCAGAGGTTCGCCACCGGCCGCGCCCAGGTCCACGGGCTGGAGACGCCGTACTCGGAGATCGCGTAGACGATCGGGCGGGGCAGCGCGGCGAGCTCGTCGCGCATCTTCTCGAACGCGGCCTTCCGGTCGAGGCCGTCGACGGTGTCGGCGTTGCACCAGTCGTACTTGAGGTAGTCGACGCCCCAGCGGTCGAACGTTTCGGCGTCTTGGCGCTCGTGGCCGAGCGAACCGATGCCCGACGCCGGGTAGGCGTCGTTCGCCATCGCGCAGGTCCGGCTGCCGGGCACGGCGTAGATGCCGAACAGCAGGCCGCGCGAGTGCACGTAGTCGGCGAGGTCGGCGATGCCGTGCGGGAACCGCTGCGGATCCGGTCGCAGCGAGCCGTCGGCGGCCCGGGTGGGCGCCTGCCAGCAGTCGTCGACGACGACGTACTTGTAGCCGGCGTCACGCAGGCCGGTGTCGGCGAGCGCGTCGGCGGCGCGCTTCACGACATCTTCGGTCAGGTCGTAGCAGCGGACCTGGTTCCAGCTGTTCCAGCCCATCGGCGGCGTCCCGGCCAGCCCGTTCGCGAGCGCCGGGGTCGCCACGGGCAGGCTGAGCAGCCAGGTCAGCACGATGAGGAGGAGCACGAGGGCCGTGCTCCCGGTACTGGCGTTCCTGTCCGCGGCGATGCCGTGATCCAATCGCACGGGAAGTGAAACCGCAGTCATTCGGAGGCGGCATGCCGATCTACGCACTCGGTTCGCTCGAGCCGACGATCCACCCCGACGCCTACGTCCACCCGGACGCGACGGTGATCGGCGACGTCCGGATCGGCGCCCACGCGTCGGTGTGGCCGCAGACCGTCTTGCGCGGCGACCACGGGTACATCGAGATCGGCGAGCGGTCCAACGTCCAGGACGGCTGCGTCGTGCACTGCACCGAGCGGCACCCGACGATCCTCGGGCCGTCGTCGGCGGTCGGCCACGCGGTGCACATCGAGGGCGCGACGATCGGCACCGGCTGCCTGATCGCGTCCGGCTCGGTGGTGCTGAACGGCTCGGTCATCGAGGACGGCGGCATGGTCGGCGCCGGCGCGGTGCTCTCCTACGGCTCCCACGTCAAGACCGGCGAGATCGCGCTCGGCGTCCCGGGCAAGACGCGGGAGAACACGTCGTTCAGCGCGGAGAACATCGCGTTGGTCGTCGATTCGTACGTGCAGCGGGCCCGGCGGTTCCGGAGCGAGCTGAGGCGGCTCGACCCGCTCGGGTGACGCCGGCCACGCCCGGTAGGCTTGCGCGCCGTGACCGCACGACCGCTGCAGGACATCGTCGAGGCCGGCTGGGCGAAAGCCCTCGAACCGGTGGCACCGCAGGTCGCCGCGATGGGGGAGTTCCTCCGCGCGGAGATCGCCGCGGGCCGCACCTACCTGCCGGCGGGTGAACACGTGCTGCGGGCGTTCCAGCAGCCGTTCCACGACGTCCGCGTGCTGATCGTCGGGCAGGACCCGTACCCGACGCCGGGGCACGCGGTCGGCCTGAGCTTCTCGGTGGCGCCGGACGTCCGGCCGATCCCGAAGAGCCTGGTCAACATCTACAAGGAGTACGTCGACGACCTCGGCCACCCGCTGCCGGCCAACGGCGACCTGACGCCGTGGGCCGACCAGGGCGTCCTGCTGCTCAACCGGGCGCTGACCGTGCAGCCGGGGAAGTCGAACTCGCACCAGGGCAAGGGCTGGGAAGAGGTCACCGAGCAGGCGATCAAGGCCCTCGCGGCCCGGTCGGAGCCGATGGTGGCGATCCTGTGGGGCCGCAACGCGCGGAACCTGCGCCCGATGCTGGGCGACGTCCCGTGCATCGAGTCCGCGCACCCGAGCCCGCTCTCGGCGCACAACGGCTTCTTCGGGTCGCGGCCGTTCAGCCGGGCCAACCAGCTCCTGGAGCAGCAGGGCGCGGCGCCGGTCGACTGGAAACTCCCCTGAGGATCGTGTCCGGATCCGGGTGACGGCTCCGACCGAGGGGAAACGAACCCTTCCCGGAGGAAACCATGAACGTCACCTCGGCCGACGGCACGACCATCTTCTTCGAGCAGCGCGGCGACGGCCCGCCGGTGATCCTGGTCGGCGGCGCGTTCAACGACCGCACGACCACGGTGGGCCTGGCGGAGGTCCTGGCCGGCGACTTCACGGCGATCAACTACGACCGCCGGGGCCGCGGTGACTCCGGTGACGCCCCTTCGTATGCCGTCGAGCGCGAGATCGAGGACCTCGCGGCGCTGATCGCGCACGTGGGCGGCACGGCGTCGGTGTTCGGGCACTCGTCGGGGGCGATCCTGGCCCTGGAGGCGGCCGCGGCGGGCATCGGCATCGAGCGCGTGGTGGCGTACGAGCCGCCGTACGCGACCGACGAGCACCCGCGGGCCGATGTCGTTGACGAGGTCCGGGCGCGGCTCGCGGCCGGGGACCGCGACGGCGCGGTGGCGACGTTCCTGCAGGTCGCGGGCACTCCGGCGGAGATGATCGAGGGGATGAAGCAGGCCCCGGTGTGGGGCTGGTTCACGGCGCTGGCGCACACGCTGCCGTACGACCTGACGATCTGCGGCCCGGACTGCCGCCCTTCGGAGAACCTGGCCCGCATCCAGGTGCCGACGCTGGTGATCGGCGGCGGCGCGAGCGACGACGCGCTCCAGGCAGGCGCCCGCGCGGCGGCCGCGGCGGTGCCCGGGGCCCGGCACGAGACCCTCGAGGGTCAGGACCACGGGGTGCTGCAGTACCCGGAAACGCTCCGCCCCCTCCTCGTCGACTTCCTCAAGTAGGCGGTCGTGAGTGGTAAGGCGGGTTCTAACCCGCCTTACCACTCACGAGGGGCTGTGGGCGTGAAAATGGCGGGTGCTCCGAGGAGCACCCGCCATCCCACACTTCGCGTCAGCGTCAGCCGCGAACGACCTTGCCCGCCTTGATGCACGAGGTGCACACGTTCAGGCGCTTGCGCTGGGACACACCCACCTTGGCGTGGACGGTCTGGATGTTCGGGTTCCACCGGCGGTTGGTACGGCGGTGGGAGTGCGAGACCGCCTTGCCGAAGCCCGGTCCCTTGCCACAGACGTCGCACACGGCAGCCACGTCGAACTCCTTTGGATCTGGGTCATAGAAATGAGCCCAGATGCACTGGGCAACTCGACCATAGTAACTACTGCGTTCCGGGCCCCCGGCACCGGGTCGATACGCTGCCGGAGGACCGGTCAGGAGGTTACGGGGTGCGGGTGCTGGACGCGGCGGCGGTGTCGGCCTGGGCGGCGGGCTGTGTGCACAGCCTGGCGAGCCTGCGGCCGGCCATCGACGAGATCAACGTCTACCCCGTCGCCGATGCCGACACCGGCTCCAACATGCTCTTCACGATGACCGGCGCGGCCGCCGAGCTGGAAAGCGCCCGGCCGGAAGACGCCGCCGAAGCGCTGAAGACCCTCGCGCGGGGCGCGGTCGCCTCGGCCAAGGGCAACTCCGGGGTGATCCTCTCCCAGGTCGTGCGCGGGCTCGCCGACCGCGCCGAAGGCGATCTGGACGGCCCGTGGCTGGCGGCCGCGCTCGGGCACGCCGACGAGGTCGCCACCGGCGCCGTCAGCCGGCCGGTCGCCGGGACCATCCTGACCGTCCTGCACGCCGTCGCGCTCGCCGTGCGCGGCGACACGAGCCCGCTGCCCGAAATCGCCGCAAAAGCCGCGAAAGAGGCCGCGCACGCCCTCGAGAAGACGCCCGAGCAGCTGCCCGCGCTGGCCAAGGCCGGGGTCGTCGACGCCGGCGCCCGCGGCCTGGTCGCCGTGCTCGACGCGCTGGTCGGCGTGCTCACCGGCGCCCCCGTCGAGCAGGAACACGCCCTCGAGGTCCACACGGGAAGCGCCGAGGCCTACGCCTGGGAGGTCATGTACCTCCTGGACGGCGTCGACGAGCAGAGCCTGCCGACCCTGCGCAAGGAGCTGAGCGGCCTCGGGGACAGCGTCACGGTGGCCGGCGACGGCTCGGGCAGCCACGCCGTGCACGTCCACTGCGCCGACATCGGCGCCGCCATCGAAGCCGGGCTCGCGCTCGGCCGCCCGCGCAAGATCCGGGTCGAGCCGCTGCTCACGCCGACGCCGATCGAACCCGGCGGCGGGATCGACCGCACGGTCGTCGCCGTCGTCCACGGCGGGGCGCTGGCCGAGCTGCTGCGCGCCGAGAGCATCCCGGTGCTGGCCGTGCCCGAGGGCGGGACACCGAGCGTCGAGGACATGATCGGCCTGCTCAACGAGGCCGCCGGGCAGCAGGTGACCGTGCTCCCGGGCAGCGTCGCCCTCACCGCCGCGGCCGACACCGCGGCCGGGCACGCGATGGCCGCCGACCGGGACGTCGTGGTGATCCCGTGCGCGTCGCCGGTGCAGGTGCTGGCCGCCCTCGCCGTGCACGACGCCGGGCGCCGCACCAACGACGACGTCGTCGCGATGGCCGAAGCGGCCGCCGCGACCAGGCGTGGCGAACTGCGGATCGCCCAGGAGGAGTCGCTAACCTGGGTGGGCCGGGCCCAGTCCGGCGACGTGGTCGGCCTGGTCGACGACGAGGTGGTGCTGATCGAGCCCGCGCCCGCGTCCGAGACGAACCTCGTCGCGGCCGCGATGAAGGTGCTGAACCGGATGCTGGCGCTCGGCGGCGAGCTGGTGACCGTGCTGAGCGGGGCGGCGGCCCCGCCGGGGGTCGCCGAGGAGCTCGCCGAGCAGCTGCGGGTGGAGCACCCGGAGGTGGAACTGACCAGCTACGCCAGCGGCCAGGCGGACGCCGTGCTGCTGATGGGAGTCGAATAGCGGATGGCCGGACTGCGCGACAAGCTGCCGTTGCTGCTGGGCGACAAGACGGCGAAGGCGCTCGCCACGTCGCTGGACATCGAGACGGTCAGCGACCTGCTGCGCCACTACCCGCGCCGCTACGCCGAGCGCGGCGAGCTCACCGACATCCACGGCCTCGAGCTGGGCGAGCACGCCACCGTGCTGGCGCGCATCGAAAAGGTCAGCAAGCGGCGGATGAAGGCACGCAACGGGACCATCCTCGACATGGTCATCACCGACGGAAAACGCCGGCTGACCTGCGCGTTCTTCAACCAGGCCTGGCGCGAGAAGGACCTCGTCCCCGGCAAGACCGGCCTGTTCGCCGGCAAGGTGTCCGCCTTCCGCGACACGCTGCAGCTGACCAACCCCGAGTACGAGCTGTTCGACGCCGAGAACGAAGCCGAGGCGATGGACAACTTCCTCGCCGCGATCATCCCGGTCTACCCGGCGGCGCAGGGCATGCCGACGTGGTCGATCGCCAAGTGCGTGCGGCAGGTCCTCGACGTCCTCGACGTCGACGACGACCCGATGCCCGCGGAGCTGCGGCGGCTGCACAAGCTGGCCGACCTCGACAACGCGCTGCGCGGCATCCACCGCCCGGAAAACTGGGCGCACCTCGAAGCGTCGAAGAAGCGGCTCAAGTGGGACGAAGCCATGGCTGTCCAGCTGATCTTCGCGCAGCGGCGGCACTCGGCCATCTCGCGGCCGGCGAAGGCGAACCCGCACGTCAGCGGCGGTCTCCTGGACGCCTTCGACAAGCGGCTGCCCTTCGACCTGACCGCGGGCCAGCGGGGGATCGGTGACGAGATCGCCGCGGACCTGGCGTCCGAGCACCCGATGAACCGGCTGCTGCAGGGCGAGGTCGGGTCCGGCAAGACGGTCGTCGCGCTGCGCGCGATGCTGCAGGTCGTCGACAACGGGCGCCAGACCGCGATGCTGGCGCCGACCGAGGTCCTGGCCGCGCAGCACGCGCGGTCGCTGCGGGAGATGCTCGGCGACCTCGGCCAGGCGGGCGAGCTGGGCGCGGCGGAGAACGCGACGAAGGTCACGCTGCTCACCGGGTCGATGGGCGCGAAGGAACGCAAGAAGTCGCTGCTGGAGATCGTCAGCGGGGAAGCCGGGATCGTCGTCGGCACGCACGCGCTGATCCAGGACCACGTCGAGTTCGCCGACCTCGGCCTCGCCGTCGTCGACGAGCAGCACCGGTTCGGCGTCGAGCAGCGGGACGCGCTGCGCACGCGCGGGGCCGGCGACACGAGCCCGCACGTGCTCGTCATGACCGCGACGCCGATCCCGCGCACGGTCGCCATGACCGTGTACGGCGACCTGGAAGTGTCGGCCCTGCGCGAAATGCCGGTCGGGCGGTCGCCGATCGCCACCACGGTCGTGCCGGTCGCCGAGAAGCCCGCGTGGTTCGAGCGGATCTGGCAGCGGGTGCGCGAAGAGGTCGGCAAGGGCCACCAGGCGTACGTCGTGTGCCCGCGGATCGGCGACGAGCCGCCGTCGGACAAGAGCGACAAGCGGCCGCCGCTCGCCGTCCTCGAAGTCGCGCCCGAGCTGGCGAACGGCCCGCTGCAGGGCCTGAAGATCGGCGTGCTGCACGGCCGGATGCCCCCCGACGAGAAGGACGCGGTGATGCGCGCCTTCTCGGCGGCCGAGCTGGACGTCCTCGTGGCCACCACGGTGATCGAGGTCGGCGTGAACGTGCCGAACGCCACCGCGATGGTGATCATGGACGCCGACCGCTTCGGCGTCAGCCAGCTGCACCAGCTGCGCGGCCGCGTCGGCCGGGGCAGCGTGCCGGGACTGTGCCTGCTGGTCACCGAGACCCTCGACGGCACGGCGACCCGCGAACGGCTGGCGGCGGTCGAGTCCACGACGGACGGTTTCGAGCTGTCCCGCCTCGACCTCGAGCTGCGCCGCGAAGGCGACATCCTCGGCGCCGCGCAGTCCGGGAAGCGGTCCACGTTGAAGCTGCTGTCGCTGCTGCGGGACGAAGACGTGATCGCCGCGTCCCGGGCCCTGGCGCAGGAGCTCGTCACGAAGGACCCGGAGCTGACGAAGTACCGCGGCCTGGCGCAGATGGTCGCCGACGTCGTCGACGTCGAGCGCGCGGAGTACCTGGAGAAGAGTTGATCCGCCCGGCCACGGTCACCGACGCCGACGCGATCGGCGAGGTCCACGTGCGGTCGTGGCAGGCGGCTTACGAGGGCCTGATCCCGGCGGACTTCCTCGCCCGGCTGTCGGCTTCCACGCGGGCGGCGGCCTGGGCCCGGCGCATCGGCGACGGGGCCGGGCAGGTGGTGGTCGCCGAGGAAGACGGCGTCGTCGCGGGCTTCGCCGCCTTCGGGCCTTCGCAGCTGTACGCGCTGTACTTGCTGCCGGAGTTCTGGGGGCGGGGCCTCGGCCGGGCGCTGCACGACCGCGTCGTCGCGGAGATGTCCGGCGAGAGCGCCGTCCTGTGGGTGCTGGCGACGAACGAGCGCGCGAAGGCGTTCTACGTGCGGCAGGGCTGGGTGGACGACGACGCCCGTCAGACCGAGACGATCGACGACGGGCGCGTCACCCTGGAGGAAATGCGGTTCCGTCGTCCGTTGCCGTGAACACGCCGGCTTGCGCGGCGGCCGCGGCGGCTTTTGCGGCGACGTCGGCGTCCCGCGGCGTCACGCCTTCCCGGGAGACGAACAGGCGGTAGAAGACCGGACCACAGGCCACGCGCACCGGCTCCACGGGATCGGTGCCGGGCGGGACTTCGCCGCGCTCGATCGCCCGGGCCACGGCGGCCCCCGAACGGGCGTGGCGGTCGACGTAGAACTCGCGCAGGGCGTCGGCCGCGCGCGGGGAGAGGAAGGCCGCCGAGATCGACGCCGTGGGCAGCTCGCGCTCGCCCGGGGTGGTGAAGTAGCGCACCAGCTCCAGGTTGATCGCGCGCAGGTCGCCTTCGAGGGAACCGGTGTCCGGTACCGCCCACTCCTGCTCGGCGCCCATCAGCAGGGCCGCCGCGACCAGGCCCTCGGCGGACTCCCAGCGGCGGTAGAGCGTCGTCTTGTGCACGCCGGAGCGTTCGGCGACCGCCTCGACCGTCAGCTCCGCGTACCCGCGTTCGCCGAGCAGCTCCAAGGTGGCGTTCAGCGCGGCGAGGCGGGTCCGCTCGGTGCGGCCGCCGGGACGCTTCGTCCCGGAAATCTCGGTTGCCAACTGCTACTCCTGTTGCGTTAGTGTGCTCAGTATGACAGGAACGGTCGCCGTTGCCGCAATCGCCGAGCTGATCGGCGACGCCGAAGTCGTCGCCATCGGCGAGAACAACCATCACATCCGCGAGTTCGGCGTGCTGCGTGACCACCTCCTGCGCCACCTCGTCACCGAACGCGGGTTCACCGTGCTCGGGTTCGAGGGCGGTTTCGCGGAAGGGCACCTGGTCGACGCGTGGCTGCAGGGCGGTCCGGGCGAGGTCGCCGACATCGCGCGCGACGGCTTCACGTTCGGCCTCGGCGACTCGGCCGAGGTGCACGGGATGCTGACCTGGCTGCGCGGCCGCGGCGTCCGGTTCTCCGGGCTCGACGTGCCGAGCTCGGCGGGTTCGCCGGTGCCGTCGCTGCAGGCGCTGCGCGCGGAGGTCCTGCGCGTGGATCCGGCCAATGTCTCCCTTGTGGACAATGCGCTGTCCGCGTGTGCGCCGTACGCGTCGGTGAGCAGCGCGGTCGCCCCGGGGCGTTATGCGGCGATGAGCGCGGAAGCGCGGGATGCCGCGACGACGGCGCTGACCGTCCTCAAAGGACATGTGGAGTCCCTCGGCTACGGTGACGTCGCCGCGCACCACGCGGATGGCGCGTTGCGCGTCGACCTGTACCTGCGGGAGCTCGACGCGCTGATGGCGGGCCGCGCGCCCGAGCCGCAGAGTTCGTCGCGGGACACGTACATGGCGGCCACCGTCCGGCTGCTGCGGCGGCGGTTCCCCGGCGAGAAGATCGTGCTGATGATCCACAACGGACACCTCCAGCGCGTGCCGTTCTCGCCGATGCCGGGCATGACGGCGCCGTCGGCGGGGACGCACCTCGCGGCGGAGCTGGGCGAGCGCTATTTCGCGCTGGCGCTGACCGCCGTCTCGGGGACGACGACCGGCCTGGCGCCCGACCCGGCTTATCCGCTCGGGTTCCGGATGTTCGAGCAGGCCCTGGACGACCCGGCCGAGGGCAGTGTCGAGGCGGTCCTGGCTTCGCGGGCGCCCTGCGTGGTTGCGCGGCCCGCGGCGTCGGGCATTCGGCACGCGCACATGGCGGTTTCGGTCGAGGTCGCCTCGGCGTTCGACGCGGTGGTCTGCCTGGAAAAACAGGAAACGATTTTCCGGTCCGCCGCCGAATAGGTGTGCCCGTTCGGCTGCTTGCCGTAACGGGCGGAGTGGGCGTTTCCTACCGGTATGGCCGGGCGGAGGCGGGCGTTGATCGTCGCCAACGGCGAGTACGACAACGCGGGACTGCAGCGGCTGGGCTCGCCCGCGGCGGACGCCGACGCCCTGGCCGGGGTGCTCGCCGACCGGGCGATCAGCGACTTCGAGGTCAGCGTCGTCCGCAACGAGACCGCGCACGTGGTCGAGGCGGAGATCGAGGACCTCTGCCTGGAGGGCAAGCCCGACGACGTCCTCCTGATGCACTTTTCGTGCCACGGCCTGAAGGACGATGCGGGCGGCCTGTACTTCGCGGCGCGCAACACGCGGCCGGACCGCCTGCGGTCGACGGCGGTGCCGGCGGACTTCGTGCAGCAGTGCATCCGGCAGAGCCGGTCGCGCAGCCTCGTCCTGCTGCTGGACTGCTGCTACGGAGGGGCGTTCGGCCAGGGCGTGGCGGTCCGGGCGTCGGGCGAGGCGAACGTCCTCGACAGCTTCCGCGGCGGCCGCGGCCGGGCGGTGATCACGGCGTCCAACTCGATCGAGTACGCGTTCGAGGGGGCGACGCTGGCCTCGGACCAGCCGGCCCAGCCGTCGGTGTTCACGGCGGCGCTGGTGGAGGGCCTGCGCACGGGGGAAGCCGACCGCGACGAGGACGGCCTGATCGCGTTGGGCGAGCTGTACGAGTACCTGTTCGACCGGGTCCGCGAGCGCAATCCGAAGCAGACGCCGAGCCGCGACATCGAGATGCAGGGCGAGCTGTACCTGGCGAAGAGCAGGCGGCGGCGCATCAAGCCGTCCCCGATCCCCCCGGACCTGGCGGCGGCGATCGGGGCGGAGAACCCGTTCACCAGGCTGGGCGCGGTGGCCGAACTGCGACGGCGGCTGTCGAGCGCGAACCTGCCGGTGGCGATGGGGGCGTTCGAGGCTTTGCGAGCGATGGCCTCGACGGACATCGAGCACGTGGCGGCGGCGGCCTCGGACGCGTTGTCGTTCGCGGTGGTGCGGGTGGACGTGCCATCGGTCCGCTTGTCGGCCCCGGCGGGCTCGTCGGCTTCGGCTTCGCTGCGGGCACTGGGGCCGCCGGTGGCCCGCGAGGTGCGGTTCGAGGCGGCGGAGCCGTGGATCGGGGTGGCGGAGGTTTCGGGCGGAGCGGAACTGTCGGTGACGGCGGCGGAAGCCGGGGTGCGGCGGGGGAAGGTGGTGGTGAGCGGGCCGACCGGGGATGTCGTGGTGGCGGTGGAGATCGAGGCGCTGCCGGAGCCGGTCGCGCGGCAGGAGGGCCGGCTGGAGCCGGTGGCCGAGCTGGAGACCAAGCAGCCGGAGCCGGTGGCATCCGCGCCCGAAGCGGCCGCGCCTGTGGCAGGTGGCGCGGCCGCCCCTGCACCACCGGCCTCCGGAACGCCCACCGCTCCGGCGGACACTCGCCCCGCGGCCGCCGGCCGGACCAGCCCGCCGGGCGCCGTCGATCCCCTCGGCGGGTTAGCCGGCGTGGCCGCGATCGCCGGTTCGGTGTTCGCCGTGGTCGGGTTGCCGTTGAAGTACCGGTGGGACAGCTACACCCTCGCCGACTACCGGCCCGGCATGGAGTACTACGTCGGGCTCGTGGCCGCCGGTGCGCTGCTCGCCGGGCTGCTCACCCTCGTGCCCCGGACTCGGGCGCGGACCGGGCCCGCCCTCCTCGTCGGGGTCGGGCTGGGCGCGCTCTTCGGGTTGGCCCGGTTCGTCAGCGAGAGCATCACGCTGTCCACCGCCGCCGGGGCGTCGGGCACCGGGATCACCCTGGCCGGGTTCGTCGCCGACGGGTCGTCCGGCACCGGGCTGAACGCCGGCTTCACCTTCCTCCTGCTCGCGCACATCGGGTGGGTCCTCGCCGGCACCTGCGCGCTGGTGGCCCTGCGCCGGAACCGCGCTGTCGCGCCGGGCCCGGTGCGCGGGTGGGCGGCCTGGGCGGCGATCGGGCTCGGCGTGCTGCTCGGCGCCGGGTGGATCACCCAGCTCGGCGAACTGTCCGCCTATGACGCCGACAGCGCCGGCCGCAACGCCGCCTACTACGTGCTCGGCGCGGTGCTGGCCGTCCTCATCCCCGTGGCCGGCGTGGTGCTGAGCCCGCGTCCGGCCGGCTGCCTGGTGCTCGCGTCGGGCATCGTCGGCCTCGCCGGGATCCTCGGGCCGACCTTCGCCGTGCTGGCGGACTACTCCTCCCTGACCTACGCGGGCCAGGTGATCGCCGTGTCGGCGCTCGTGCTGCTGGCCGTCGACACCGCGGTCCTCGCCGGGCGGAATCAGCCGATCGGGCGACAACCCTGAGTTGTCGTCCGGGCACCGCCGGGGTACCACGACGATCATGAGGATGCTTCTCGCGGCCGTGGCCGTGCTCGCCGGGCAGGTCTCGAGCGGCGGCGTGCAGCCCGATCCGCCCTGCTGGGGGCTGGACCGGATCGACCAGCGGACCGGCCTCGACCACGCCTACCACTACGCGAGCGACGCCTCGGGCGTCACGATCTACGTGATCGACAGCGGCGTCGACGCGAAGCACCCCGACTTCCAGGGCCGGGTCGCGCCCGGGCGCGACTTCCTCGGCGGCGGGTCCGACACGTCCGACCTCAACGGCCACGGCACGCGCCTCGCCGGCATCGCCGCGGGCAAGGACTACGGCGTCGCGAAGGGCGCGCAGATCGTGCCGGTGCGGGTGCTCGACAAAGACGGTGGCGGCGCGACGGACCAGATCATCGCGGGCATCGACTGGGTCGCGCAGAACGCCCAGCAGCCGGCGGTCGCGGTCCTGGGCATCGGCGGGGTGCCGAACGACCAGCTCGACGCGGCGGTGAAGCGCCTGGCGACGGTGGTGCCGATCGCGGTGCCGGCGGGCAGCGAGACGGCCGACGCGAGCGGCTTCTCGCCGGGCCGGGTCCCGGAGGCCCTGACGGTGGCGGCCTCCGACGCCCAGGACCGCCCGGACAAGACGTCGAACTCGGGCGAGGACGTCGACCTCTACGCCCCCGGCACCGACATCCCGTCCCCGATCGCGGGCGGGACCGGCGCCGGCCCGGAGTCCGGCACGTCGATGGCGGCGGCGTTCGCGGCCGGCGTGGCCGCGCTCTACCGGGCCCAGCACCCCGGCGACACCCCCGCCCAGGTGGACGACGCCCTGGTGGCGGCGGCGACACCGGACGTGCTCAAGGGCGTTCCGGACGGGACCGCCAACCGGCTGCTTTACGCGCCCGCCGGATCCTGAAAAGCTGCCCAGGCCGCTCGCCCGGCAACCTTTCGCGACGCATGATGTCCATCACCCGGGACTGAGCTCCCGCAGAGCGGGAAGAACCGGGTAACGTGCGTTGACTTACCGATCCAAATGGGAAGGACCGGGCATGTTCCGCAAGGTTCTGGTGGCCAACCGCGGGGAGATCGCGATCCGGGCGTTCCGCGCCGGCTACGAACTGGGCGCGGGGACCGTCGCCGTGTTTCCGCACGAAGACCGCAACTCCCTGCACCGCCTGAAGGCCGACGAGGCGTACGAGATCGGCGAACCCGGTCACCCCGTGCGCGCCTACCTCTCGGTCGACGAGATCGTCGCCGCCGCGAAGAAGGCGAAAGCCGACGCCGTCTACCCCGGCTACGGCTTCCTCTCCGAGAACCCCGATCTCGCGCGCGCGTGCGAAGAAGCGGGCATCACCTTCGTGGGCCCGAGCGCCGAGATCCTCGAACTCACCGGTAACAAGGCGCGTGCGGTCAAGGCCGCGCGCGAGGCCGGCGTGCCCGTGCTCGGCTCGTCCGAACCCTCCAGCGACGTCGACGCCCTGGTCGCGGCGGCCGAGGACCTCGGCTTCCCGGTCTTCGTCAAGGCCGTCGCCGGGGGTGGCGGCCGCGGTATGCGCCGGGTCGAGGACCCCGCCGTGCTGCGCGAGTCCATCGAAGCCGCCGCGCGCGAGGCCGAGTCCGCCTTCGGCGATCCCACCGTCTTCCTGGAGAAGGCCGTCGTCGAGCCGCGGCACATCGAGGTGCAGATCCTCGCCGACGGCGAAGGCAACGTCATCCACCTCTTCGAGCGCGACTGCTCCGTGCAGCGGCGCCACCAGAAGGTCGTCGAGCTCGCGCCGGCGCCGAACCTCGACCCCGAGCTGCGCGACCGCATCTGCGCCGACGCCGTCAAGTTCGCCCGGCAGATCGGCTACCGCAACGCCGGCACCGTCGAGTTCCTGCTCGACAAGCACGGCAACCACGTCTTCATCGAGATGAACCCGCGCATCCAGGTCGAGCACACGGTCACCGAAGAGGTCACCGACGTCGACCTCGTGCAGTCGCAGCTGCGGATCGCCTCCGGCGAGACCCTCGCCGACCTCGGGCTGGCCCAGGACAAGATCTACCTGCGCGGCGCGGCCCTCCAGTGCCGCATCACCACCGAGGACCCGGCCAACGGCTTCCGCCCGGACACCGGCATGATCTCCGCCTACCGCTCGCCGGGCGGCTCCGGCATCCGGCTCGACGGCGGCACCGCCTTCTCCGGCACCGAGATCAGCGCCCACTTCGACTCGCTGCTGGTCAAGCTGACCTGCCGCGGCCGGGACTTCAAGACCGCCGTTGGCCGCGCGCGCCGGGCCGTCGCCGAATTCCGGATCCGCGGGGTCGCGACGAACATCCCGTTCCTGCAGGCCGTCCTCGACGACCCGGACTTCCGCGCCGGCCGCGTCACGACGTCGTTCATCGAACAGCGCCCGCACCTGCTCACCGCGCGGACCTCGGCCGACCGCGGCACGAAGCTGCTGACCTACCTCGCCGACCAGACGGTCAACAAGCCGCACGGCGAGCGCCCGAAGACCCCGAACGCCACGCTCAAGCTGCCGAAGCTGCCCAAGGACGCCCAGCCGGCGCCCGGGTCGAAGCAGAAGCTCGCCGAGCTGGGCCCGGCCGGGTTCGCGGAGTGGCTGCGCAAGTCGCCGCACATCGGCGTCACCGACACGACCTTCCGCGACGCGCACCAGTCGCTGCTCGCCACCCGCGTCCGGTCGAAGGACCTCCTCGCGGTGGCGCCGGTCGTCGCGAACACGCTCCCCCAGCTGCTGTCGCTGGAGTGCTGGGGCGGCGCGACCTACGACGTCGCGCTGCGGTTCCTCGCCGAGGACCCGTGGGAGCGGCTCGCCGCGCTGCGCGAGGCCGTGCCGAACATCTGCCTCCAGATGCTGTTGCGCGGGCGCAACACCGTCGGGTACACGCCGTACCCGACCGAGGTGACCACCGCCTTCGTCCAGGAAGCCACCAAGACCGGCATCGACATCTTCCGGATCTTCGACGCCCTCAACGACGTCGAGCAGATGCGCCCGGCGATCGAAGCCGTGCGCGAGACCGGGTCCGCCGTCGCCGAGGTGGCGCTCTGCTACACCTCGGACCTGTCCGACCCGGGCGAGAAGCTCTACACGCTCGACTACTACCTCAAGCTGGCCGAGCAGATCGTCGGCGCCGGGGCGCACGTCCTGGCCATCAAGGACATGGCCGGGCTGCTGCGGGCGCCCGCGGCGACCAAGCTGGTCACCGCGCTGCGCAAGGAGTTCGACCTGCCGGTGCACATCCACACCCACGACACCGCGGGCGGCCAGCTGGCCACCTACCTCGCGGCGATCAACGCGGGCGCGGACGCGGTCGACGGCGCGGTCTCGTCGATGGCGGGCACGACGTCGCAGCCGTCGCTGTCCTCGATCGTGGCGGCCACCGACCACTCGGCCCGCACCACCGGGCTGGACCTGCGGGCGATCGGCGACCTGGAGCCGTACTGGGAGAGCGTGCGCAAGATCTACGCGCCCTTCGAGGCCGGGCTGGCGTCGCCGACCGGGCGCGTCTACGACCACGAGATCCCCGGCGGCCAGCTGTCGAACCTGCGCACGCAGGCCATCGCGCTGGGCCTGGGCGACCGGTTCGAGGACATCGAGGCGATGTACGCGGCCGCGGACAAGATCCTCGGCCACCTGGTGAAGGTGACGCCGTCGTCCAAGGTCGTCGGCGACCTCGCGCTGCACCTGGTCGGCGCCGGTGTCTCGCCGGCCGACTTCGAGGCGGAGCCGAACAAGTTCGACATCCCCGACTCGGTGATCGGCTTCCTGCGCGGCGAGCTCGGCGACCCGCCGGGCGGCTGGCCGGAGCCGTTCCGCACCAAGGCCCTGGAGGGCCGGGCCGCCGCGAAGCCGGTCGTCGAACTGTCCGAAGAGGACCGTGCCGCGCTGGCCGCGAAACCGCGCCGGACGCTCAACCGGCTGCTGTTCCCCGGCCCGACCAAGGAGTTCGAGGCGCACCGCGAGGCCTACGGCGACACGTCGGTGCTGCCCAGCAAGGACTTCTTCTACGGGCTGCGGCCGGGGGAGGAGTACCCGGTCGACCTCGAGCCGGGTGTGCGGCTGCTCATCGAGCTGGAGGCGATCGGCGAGGCCGACGAGCGCGGCGTCCGCACGGTGATGTCGACGCTGAACGGCCAGCTGCGGCCGATCCAGATCCGCGACCGCTCGATCGCCTCGGACATCCCGGCGACGGAGAAGGCCGAGAAGGGCAACCCGAAGCAGATCGCGGCACCGTTCGCGGGTGTGGTGACGCTGCAGGTCGCCGAGGGCGACACCGTCGAAGCCGGCGCGACGGTGGCGACCATCGAGGCGATGAAGATGGAGGCCTCGATCACGGCGTCGGCCGGCGGCAAGGTGGCCCGGCGGGCGATCACCGCGGTGCAGCAGGTCGAAGGCGGCGACCTCCTGCTCGTCCTCGAGTAGGCCTCGTGAGTGGTAAGGCGGGTTAGAACCCGCCTTACCACTCACGACCGCGGGGCGGCAGCGATACGCTCGGCGGATGCTGATCAACGCGGTACCGCAACGACAGGGCGCGGCCGGACCGCGCGCGGCGGAGCTGCCGGACGGCTGCGTGGCGCTGTCCGAGCTGGCCGGGCACGTGCTCGGCCGGCCCGTGCGCCACGTCCGCCAGACGCGGGCGGTGTCCGAAGTGGACCGTGGGGTGTTCTCCCGTGCGGTGCTGACCGGCCCGAACCGGGCGGCCCAGCTGGCGGCCCTGGAGGCGCCGGGCGGCCCGGTCCTGACCATCGGCGGTGACTGCGGCGTCGAGCTGGTCCCGATCGGCGTCGCGCGGTTCCGTCACGGTCCCGGGCTGGGCGTCGCCTGGTTCGACGCCCACCCGGACCTGAACACGGCGGAATCGTCGCCGTCGGGGGCGTTCCACGGGATGGTGCTGCGGTCGCTGTTCGGCGAGGGCGATCCGGAGTTCGCGGCGGACCCGGCGCTGGAGCCCGGCCGGGTGGCCCTCGCCGGGACGCGCGTGTTCGACCCGGAGGAAGAGGCGGCGGTGGCGCGGGGCCTGGCGGTGACGTCCGTGGCCGCCCTGACGGGCGTGGAGAAGCTGTACGTGCACGTGGACCTCGACGTGCTGGACGCGCGGGAGTTCGCGGGGCTGAACTACCCGGAGCCCGACGGCTGGACGATCGCGCGGCTGGTGTCGGAGCTCGACGCCTTGGCGCGGTTCGAGGTGGTGGGTGCGGGGATCACGGAGTGCGTGGGGACCCCGCGCGAGGTCGAGGTCCTGGAGCCGGTGGTGGCCGCGGTGGGCCGGCTGCTCGTGAGTGGTAAGTAGGGTTCTAACCCGCCTTACCACTCACGACGGGTAGGCCGCGCGGACCGCCTGCAGGGTTGTGTCCAGGTCGGCGCCGAGGTCCCGGGCCTGGGCCGCGAACTCCGCGGCCGCGGCGGCCAGCAGGGCCTCGCGGTCCGGGCGGCCCGAGGGCACCGTCACCACCGTGCCGCGGGCCCGGGCCGTCGCCACCCAGCCCGCCGCCTCCAGCTCGCGGTAGGCCCGCGCCACCGTTCCCGACGCCAGCCCCAGATCCCGGGCCAGCTGGCGGATCGGCGGCAGCCTGGTCCCCTCCGGCAGCGCACCCGTCGTCGCCGCGCGGATCACCTGGTCGTGCACCTGCCGCCACGGCGGCACGCCGTTCTCGGTGTCGACGACGATCTTCACGCCGCCGCCGGACGTCGTTTCGCTGGGGCCGTCACCGCCAGGAACGCCGCCAGGCCGGCCACGACCGCCAGGAACGACCCGAAGTCGCCCGCCGGCCAGCCGATCGCCGTGCACGCGCCGATGCCGAGGCCGACCGCCACCCGCGCGCTGCGGCAGCGCAGCGCCAGGTCGGCGCGCGGTGCGCCGACCGCCGGCCGGCGCACCGCCAGCAGCGTGATCCCGGCGCTGACCAGCGCCGTGCCCGCGGCCACCGCCAGCAGCTTCCACTGCGCCGTCAGGCCCAGGTGCAGCAGCGAACCGGCGGCCGCCAGCCCGCCCAGCACGAGGATCCACGCCGGGACGACCCCGAGCAGCGTCCGCGGCGCCAGCTCGGCCTCCCGGCGCGGGCCGCGGGACGGGCGCTGCGCCAGCAGCTCGGCGATCAGGCCGCCCAGCAGCAGCGTGGCGAGGATCGTGCCCGCTCCGCCGTCGTCGAGCAGCGGCGGGATCACCAGGAACAGCCACGGGTACCACAGCCGGCGCCGCTTGAGGTAGCGGACGGCGAGGTCGATCTCCCCGGCGTCGGGCTCGGTGACGCCCCACCGCTCCAGCAAGCGCTTACCGTGCTTCTTCCCCGGCCAGAGCACGATCAGGATCGCCAGCCCGACCAAGCCCATCAGCAACGCGACGGCGAGCACGTTGTCCCACGGCATGCGGTTCCTCCTCTGCTTGTATCAACCACACGATACAAGATGCGGGCGTAACCGTCGCGCCGGCTGCTCGTTGGAGGTTCGCCCGTTCGTACGCACGTCAGCGTGCGGTCGGGGGGCCGGTTGTCAGTTGATCGCAGTCAAGCGGCCAAAAATTGTCACTCGCTTGACAACAAATCGGTTTTCCTTCACGGGTGTGACACGTTTGGCGTTAGTTTTTCGATGTGCCGGTTGTCACCCCGCAACAGGTACGGGGTCGGAGCGAAGGAGCTGCGATGTCGGTGGAGCGCGGATTCGATCACGCTGCGCCGCCACCGACCGCCGCGTTACCGCGCAAGCTGGCCGACATCCTGCGGCCGGAACTGGCGAGCCTCGCTGCTGAAATCGTCGAAGAAATCCGCGCGACCATCCCGGCGTACGCGCGTCCGCTCGACGGGCCCTACGGCAAGTCGATCCGGGCCGGCGTCGAATACGCGATCACGCTGTTCGTCGCGCAGATCGCCGACCCGACGGTGTCGAAGGAACAGTCCCACGAGGTGCACCACCGCCTGGGGCAGAACGAAATGCGCGAAGGCCGCAGCCTCGACACGCTGCAGTCGGCCTACCGCGTGGGCGCGCGGGTGTCGTGGCGGCGCATCATGCGCGTCGGGCGGCGCAGCGGCCTTTCGTCGGCGGTGATGTCCCAGCTGGCCGACGCGATGCTGGCGTTCATGGACGAGCTGGCGTCCGTCGCGCTCGACGGCTATCTGGAGGCGAAGGCGCGCACGGCGGGGGCGTTGGACACCTGGCGCCGCAAGCTGCTCCACCTGATCCTCGAGACGCCGCCGGCGTCCCCGAAAGCGATTGCCGAGCTGGCCCAGCTGATCGGCTGGCCGGTGCCCTCGGACGCGACGCCGGTGGCGGTCTGCCCGGCGGGCGGCGTCGCCCCGGCCCGCCGGCACGCGGGACTGGACGCGGACGTCCTCGCCGAACTCGACACACCGGACCCGAAACTGGTGGTCCCCGGCGAGCTGAGCGGCGCCCGCCTGGCGGCGCTGCAGGTGGCGCTGCCGGACTGCCGCCTGGCGATCGGCCCGTGCGTCCCGCTGGCTTCGGTCGCGGATTCCCTGCGCTGGGCCCGCAATGCGCTGCAGCTGGTCGAGCGCGGGGTGCTGGCGGCCCGCCCGGTGCTGCGCGCGGAGGAGCACCTGGCGACCCTCCTGGTCAATTCGGACACGGGCCTGGTCGGCACGCTGCGGCACCGCTTGTTCGCGCCGCTGGCGGACATGACGGGCAAACAGCAGGAGCGGCTCCTGGAGACGCTGCGGGCGTGGCTGGACAGCCAGGGCAACGTGGTGGAGATCGCGGAGCGCCTGGGCGTGCACCCCCAGACGGTCCGCTACCGCATGCGCCAGCTGCAGGCGACGTTCGGCGACAGCCTGCGCGACCCGGCGGCGCGGTTCGAGATGGAGCTGGCCCTGCGGGCCGGAGCGGCGCCGTTGCCGTTGCGGTACCCGGTGAGCGAGCTGCTGCCGTCGCCGCGGACTGGTGGGTCGCGTCCACAGTGGACGTCGCAGGAGCGGTGAAGCTGCCGCCGGAGTGGGTTTGGGCCGCGGACGTCGCCCCCTGGGATGTCTCCCGAAGAGGTGCGGCGACCTACCGGATCCGTGGCGCCGCCGGGTCGAGGGAGGCCAGCGTTCGCGGCGGGGCGCGAAGTTTGGCGGACCCTCGACCAGGCTCGTGACGGCCGGCGTCAGGAGATCGTGATCTCCGGCTGGAACGTCCGGTCCTGCGCCGGGTTCGTCACCTTCACCGTGCACGTCGACGACCAGGCGACCCACGTTCCCGTCGTCTTCTTGTGGAACTGCAGGCTTTCGGAGACCTGCGTGCCCAGCGCGAACCCGACCGAGCCCGCTGCACCCGCCGTGAAGGTCAAGGGGCCGGCGGCTTCGGGAAAGGTCAGCGGGCCGGTCGTGGGGACCGGCTGCTCGGGGAAGCCGCCCGAGATGGACGCCGTGGGCGGGGTCGCGTTCGTCGCCGCGATCGAGGCGGTGAACGAACCCTGGACCCGGTCGTAGCCGGCGGCCGTGAACAGCGAGCGGACCGCCGGGGACATGACGTGGGCCAGGAACACGTCGGTGAGGGTGACGGTGCCACCCGGCGAGACCGTGTCCTCGGTCGTGAACGAACCCGTGAAGGTGGAAGCCTGCGGGGCGACCCCCGGGTACGTGCACGAGTACGTCACCGCGCCGGTCTGTGGTGCCACCGTCGCCGCGGCCGCCGGTCCCGCTGCCACGCCCGTCAGGAGCAAAGCCGCCGCGAGCGTTGTTCCGATCCGCATCGCTGTCCCTTCGCCCGGTTTCCCGGCGCTCACGCGATCGGCAGGGTCGGGCTGAACGCGGTGTCCTGCCCGTCCTGGGGCTGGCAGATCACCGAGTAGAACGACGAGCCGCCGGCCGCGCGGTGGAACGACATCAGCAGGATGAGCTGCCCCGCGGTGAACGTGATCGTGCCGGAGGCGCCGGCGGTGTGCGACCCCCGCCCACCGGTGAAGCCGACCGTGGCCGGGCCGGAACCCCACGTCGACGGGGTGATCGTCGCGGCGGGGGGATTGTCGTTCGACCGCGGGGCGTTCGCCGCCTCGGTGAACAGCGCGACCCGCCCGCCCACGAGGCCGTCGAGCCCCCGGCCGGTGAGCCACGCCGACGCGGCCGGGGACATCGTGACGGTGCCGGAAATGTTCGTGAGCCCGATGCCCGCCCCCGGAGCGACGCTGTCCGGGCCGGTGAACCCGGCCACCAAGGTCACCGTCTGCGGCGAACCGTCGGGGAACGGGCAGGCGTAGCCGACGGAACCGGACTGGAAGGCCGTCGCCGCCTGAGCCGTTCCCGCCGCCGTGGCCGTGACGAGCAGTGCTGCCGCGAGCGCTGGTGCGATCCTCATTGTTCCCCCTCGATTCGGTTTACCTCGGTTTCGCGACCGCCTTCTTCGCCGCCGAGGCCGCTGCGCTCTGCGCGCCCGGCGCGGGCGGGTAGGACTCGGGCGGGCAGTCCTTGGGGTCGGGTTCGGTGCAGCCGACCAGGTTGTAGGTGTCGACGTAGGCCTGGTTGCCCGGGCCCGAGCTCATGCCGTCGAGCAGCGGGTTCAGGTCCTGCCCACCGGCACCGCAGCCCGTGAAGCCCGGCAGCGTGAACCCGCCGTTCGGCTCGGTGCTGACGTGACCGACGCCGAACGCTTCGTACGGGCCGTCCAGGACGAGGTGGACCGGTGCCTTCGTCACGCACTCGGGACCGAGGTCGAGCGGGACGCCGTTGATCTCGGCGTGGCTCATCCGGGCCATCACCCGCAGATCCGCGTGCAGGGACGGGAGCTGGGTGACCGGGTCGGTGTACAGGTTGCCGGTGAAGTCGATCATCCGCTGGGTCTGGTACTCCACCGGCAGGAACTCGACCGTCGCGCTCGCCGGCACGAACCCGAAGCCCAGGAACGTCGCGGTGACCGGGCTGAACGCGGTCGAGCCGGTGACCCACGAGTCACCGGTGTCGATGTTCACGTTGATGAACCCGTTGACCAGGATGGACGGGTTGGAGACGACCGTCGCGCCCAGCTTCTTGACCGTCGACTTCGTGAGCACGCTGACCAGGCCGAGCGGCTGGGTGTACACGTTGGGGGGCGGCTCTTCGTCCATGGCCGTCATGCCGCCGAGCGCGGCCGGCTGCTTCTGCCCGGCGCCCGGGGTCACCTTCGGCAGCACGAGAACCTTGCCCAGCGTGGCGTGCTGGCCCTCGTCGAGGGTGCACGCGACCTTCGGCGGCGCGGTGGTGGCCGGGGGTGCGTCGGGCGCGGGGACGGCTTCGAGCGTGAGGGTCGGCGCGGTGACTTCGAACGTGACGGCGCCGATGGTGTTGATCGCGATCTCCGGCACCGTGCCGGTCGCGGTCAGGACGACGTCGCCGGTCTCCGGCAGCGGGGTCGGGGCCACGACCAGGGAGACCGGGACCTTGTCCGCGCGGTCGTCCTGGTGGACGGCGAGGTCGAGCTGCACCGTCCCGCGCAGCGAACCGGTGGTGGCACCGGCGGGCAGGAACGAGAGCGCGACATCGCGGGGGAGGCTCAGCTTGACGGAGTAGGCGCCGATCGTCGCCGACGTGCCGATCTTCGCCTGCGCGGGCAGCGTCGCCGTCGTCTCGACGGTGAGCGCGCGCGGGCCGAGCGGGTCGGCGAACGGGCAGTGCACCGAGACCGACGCCGTGGCCTGGGTGTCCGGGGGGACCGCGGGACCGGGAGCGGCCGAACCGACCCCCGTCAACGCGCCGTTCGCCGCGGACAGCAGGCCGGCGGCGGCCAGCGCGGTCACCGTGACGGAGCGGGGCCGGACTCGACGTGGCATCGGTTTCCCTGTGTGTTCGTGGTGCGGAAGACGGAAATCCCGGTGCGGGACCCCTTCGCGGAGGCCCCGCACCGGGAACCGGTCAGGAGATGGTGATGCTCGGGCTGAACGCGGTGTTCTGCGCCGGGTTGGTGACCTTCAGGGTGCAGTTCATCGTCCACGGCGTCCAGGTGTTGGTGGCCTTCTTGTGGAACTGGAGGTTCGCCGTGACCGTGTTGCCCATCGACAGGGTGTCGGTGCCCGGCGTCGCCGGCGCGGTGTAGGTCGGCACGGTGGAGGTGGCGACCTGCGAGATGTTCACCGTGATCGGGCCGCCGGCCGGGTAGATCGTCAGCGGGATGTCGAGCCCGGTGGCGGCCGGCGCCGACAGCGTGCCCGCCGCCGCCGTCACCGGCACCGTGGCGTTGCCCTGGATGCCGTCGTAGCCGACCGCGGTGAGCAGCGCGTGGACACCGGCGCTGATCGTCGCGGAACCGCCCACGTTGACCGGGGTGACGGTGCCACCGGCCGGAACCGAGTCGTCCGCGTCGAGGTGCGAGGTGACGAGGACGGGCTGCGGCGTGATGCCCGGGAACGAGCAGGTGTAGGTCAGGGGCGTGGTGCCACCGGCGGTGTAGGTGACCGTGGCGGCGGCCGCGGTGCCCGCGGTCAGCACCGCGATGGCGCCGACGGCGGTAGCGGTGGTCGCGATTCCGGCGGACAGCCTGCTGAGTCGGGACATACCCATCTCCTTTGATTCAGTACAGTCTCGGCTTTGGCTGATCGATTGCTCGCCGTCGTAGCTCTGTCGATCACGTTCGCTCGCCCCCATTGCCCCGAGCGGCGGGACGTGAATTCCGACGTGCGAGGTGGAGGTCCATCTGCCGGGAATGAGGCTACTCGCGAGTTCAGTACGGAACAAGACTTTGTGGCATCGTCAGTCCGCCGCATCCGCGCGGCTCGGATTTCTTGTTGGCTCCGCGCAGGACCGGCACCCGGCTTCATCGGATTTTGACAAAGAAGTACCGCGTGGCCGAACGGTGCCGAGAACGGTCTACCATTCGCGATCTTGCCGAAGCAATCTGGGATAACGAAACGGAGAAAGGAGGCTACCGTGCCACTTACTTCACGTTGTGAACGGGTATCGCTCAGGGGAGCCGTATTGACGGTCTCGGCGGCGATGGCCCTGTCGCTCTGCGCGTCGCCGGCGTCCGCGGACCCCGTCGGCGGGGTGATCGCCTGGGGGAAGCAGGACTACGGCATCACGGTCCCGCCGCCGAACGTGCTGTCCGGGGTCTCCGCCGTGTCGGCGGGCAGCACGACCGTGCTGGTCCTGCAGAGCGGCGCGGTCTTCGCGTGGGGCGCGAACAACTGGGGCGCCAACGTGATCCCCGCCGACGCGACGTCCGGGGTCAGCCGGATCGCCTCCGGCTGGGGCCACGAGCTCGCCCTCAAGAACGGCAAGGTCATCGCCTGGGGCAACAACTGGTACGGCCAGACCACCCTGCCGGCCTCGGTGAGCAGCGGCGTCATCGCGATCTCGACGTCCAACCTGCACAGCCTGGCCCTCAAGCAGGGCGGGCAGGTGGTGAGCTGGGGCACGCGGACCGACGTGCCGGCGGCCGCGCAGTCAGGGGTGACCGCGATTTCCGCCGGGGGCGACCACAACCTCGTCCTCAAGAACGGCGGCGTGCTGGCCTGGGGCAACAACGCCTACGGGCAGGCGACCGTCCCGGCCGGACTGTCCTCGGGGGTCACCGCGATCTCCGCCGGGTTCAACCACAGCCTGGCGCTCAAGGACGGCCGCGTCTACGCGTGGGGCCGGGACAACTACCACCAGATCGACGTCCCGGACGCCGCCCTGTCCGACGTCGCCGGCATCGACGCCGGGTCCAACCACAACCTGGCCTTCAAGACCAACGGCGACATCATCGCCTGGGGCTCGGACTTCGTCACCGAGTCGGAGCCGGTGACGTGCGGGCCCGTGTTCGCCGTTTCCGCCGGGGACAACGACAGCTTCGTCCTGAAGGAAGACGTCAACGCGCCCTGCTGATCACCCGGGCGGACGGGTGGCGGGCGGTGCGCCCGCCACCCGGTGGGTCAGCTCTGGGGAGCGGTCAGGTCGAGCGAAATGGTGTTGCCCGGCCCGGAAACCAGCGCGCCGAGCGCGAGATCGGCGATGAAGCAGTTGCTGAATTCCGGAATCGTGTAGGTCGCGCCGACGGTGATCTTCGGCGAGGTGATGTCGATGTCCGGGGCGACCAGGTTCAGGTCCACCGGGGTCTTCGTCCGGCAGGCACCGGGCACGGTCGGCAGCGGGATCACCGGCGCGATCAGCCCGACCCAGATGTCGGAGATCTCCATGTTGGCCTTGGCGTGCGTGGTCAGCGTGCCGTCGGCGAGGGTGCCGGTGGCCGGTCCGAGCGGGATGACCTTGACCTTGGCCTTGATCCGGAACAGGCCGGAGACCAGGGAGATGTCGGCCTGCGACGGCGGCAGCGTCAGGTCCGCCTTGAGGCCGACCGAGCCGGTCTGGTCGTCGATGATGAGGTTGCCCTGGAGGGTGCCGGGGCCGAGCTTCATGGTGCTGCCGGTCTTCTTCACCGTGGTGGTACCGGCGACACTGTAGGACACGGGGATCTCGATGATGTCGGCCGAAGCCGGCGTCACGGCCACCCCGCCGAGCACGACGGCCGCCGCCGACGTGAGCACGGCCAGTCTCTTCAGCTGCGTTGCCACGGACATGGTTGTCCTCCTTTTGCGTTTCCCGTCCGTTTCCGGGTGCTCCCGGAAACGGTGACGTGCGATGGTGCGGCGGGCCGGGTCAGCGCGGTTCGAGCTCGGTGATGGCCCAGCCGTCGTTGGTGTGTTCCGCGGTCACGGAAAGCTGCGCCGCGGCGCTGTCTGTCGCATTGTTGTCGGCCCGGACGGCTGATTGGTCGAGAAAGACGAGTAACCGCGCGTGACCATTCTTGAGTTCCTGGACGGCGATGGCCGAAACGCGCGATGTGAGCACGAGTTTCTGCTCTGGTGCCTTTTGCCTGACTTCGGCGAACAGCTTGTCGTAGGATTCCTTGGCGGTCCCGCGCAACACGGCGGCGGCGGCCTTTTCGGTGACGTCGGTGCGGTCGTAGGAATAGGAGAAGATCCGGTTCATCGCGAGGGTGACGGCGGAGGTGACGTCGGCGGTCGCGCCGACATCGGTGAGCGCCAGGTTCGCGGCGGCCGGGTCGGCGGCGGCCGAGCGGGCTTCGAGGGTGAACCAGACGCCGGCCCCGGCGAGGACGACGGCCCCGGCGAGGACGACGGCGGCGGCGAGGAGGAGCACGGGCAGGCGGCGCCACGCGGGGCGGGGCTTGGCCGGGATGGCTTCGGTTCCGGTCTCAGTTTCGGCGGCTTCGGGTCCGGCCGGTTCGCCATCGAGGGTGGTGGCAGTGCTCTCGGACTCGGTGGTGGCCTCGCGGCCTGGCTCGGCGCTGGCCTCGCTGCCCGGCCCGGCGGTGGCAGCGCTGCCAGGCTCGGTGGCGGGCTCGGCGGCGGCCGCGTTGTCAGGCTCGGCCGACCACTCACCCGCGGTCGCGGGCGTCTCCTCCGTGTTCGCGCTAACGGGCTCGATCGCCGCCCCCGACTCGGCCGCCGCGGTCTTCGCTCGGTTCATCGGGCACCTACCGGCAGCTGGTCCAGCGCGCTCAGCTTCCACCCCTGCGGCGTCCGGCTCAGCGCCGCCGAGAAGCGGTTGCGCTTCACCGCCGGGGCCGTTCCCTGCTTGGCCATCGTGATCTCCACCGAGGCCAGCAGCTTCGCCGTGCCCGCGTGTTCGTCCAGCTCGCTCAGCGCCGCGTCCACCACGCGGCCGGTGGCCACCGTCGCGTTCGCCGCCAGGGTCTTCTTCGTCGTCTCGTCCGTGCGGGCCAGCTGGTCGTGCAGCGGTCCCGTCGAGGCCGCCAGCCACTTGCCCAGGCCGCCGTCGACATCGTGGTAGTCCAGGGTGTTCAGCTCGGCCACCAGCGTGCGGCCGGTCGCCAAAGCGTCGTCGCGTGCCGCCCCGTACGTCACCGAAGGCGCGTGGGCGGCCGCGTACCACGAATACCCCGACCAGCCCGCGAACACGGCCGCCGACGCGGCGAGCGCCACCGACGCGGCCAGCACCGGCTTCACCGCAGCCACAGCATCTCCTCGAGGCTCGTCGCCGTCGCCTGCGTGCCGAGCCCCAGCGGGCCGGTCAGCCCACCCGGCAGCGCCGCGGCCGGGACCGCCGGGTGCGGGGCGTTCTGGGCGCCGCGCACCGAACTCTCGTTCCCGTACGGCAACGTGCAGGCCGCGTCGGTGGCGAACGGCATCGGCGAGCGCTCGTTGCTCGGCACGTGGGGCGTCTTCTCGTAGCCCTGGGTGCACGGCGGCGGGTCGTTGAAGTTCAGCACCAGCCCCATCCGCAGGGCGTCGCCGGAGTCGTTGAGCGCCGAACCCACCGCCGCCACCGCCTTCGGGGTGTCGACCAGGAACTGCTGCTCCGCCGCGGTCCGCGTCGCGAACACCCGGGACGTCGTCAGCAGGTTGGCCAGCAGGATCGGCAGGCCCGGGTCGTTCTCCTTCAGCAGCCCGCCGAGCTCGGACGCCGCCGGCGGGGCGGCCGCGATCAGGCGTCGCAGGTCGCCGTCGGAGTTCGCCAGCTGCTGGGCGAAGATGCGCGCGTTGCTGCTGAAGGAGCGCCACGCCCCGGAGGAGTCGATCTGCGTGCGCAGCACCGTCGCGCCGTCGTCGATGAGCTTCGACGTCTGCGGCAGGTGGCTGCTCGCCTCCTGGGTGAACGTCGTCGCCGAGTCCATCAGCGTCTGGAGGTCCGGGCCGGTGCCGCGCAGGGCGTCGTCGAGCTCGTTCACCACCGTGCGCAGGTCCTGGGTCGGCACCGACGCGGTGAACGAGTCCAGGTCCGTCAGCAGGTTGTTGACCGGCAGCGGCAGCGTCGTCGACTCGCGCCGGATGACCGAACCGCCGTCGAGGTAGGGCGCGTCGGCCGTGCGCGGCTGCAGGTCGACGTACTGCTCGCCGACCGCCGAGCGGTTCGCCACCACGGCCCGCGAGTCCGCCGGGATCGGCGGGGCCGCGTCGTCGATCAGCAGGTCCGCCTCCATGCCGGTGACGGTGAGCCGCAGCTCGCCGACCCGGCCGACGGCGACACCGCGGTAGGTCACTTCGCCGTTGGTGAACAGCCCGCCGCCTTCGGCGAGTTCGAGCTTCACCGTGTAGCTGCCGGACCCGAACAGCCGGCCCAGCCCGGCGTAGTTCGCTCCGACGAACGCCGTCGTGGCCAGCGCGATCACGACGAACAGCACGACCTGGACGCGGACTCTGGTGCTCAGCATCAGCTGCCTCCGGAGGAGACCCGGGTCCCGCTGCTCGGCAGCGGAAGCGTCGGCAGGCCCGGCGGGACACCTTCACCGGGCGCGGGCAGCGGCACTCCCGGTGCCGGGATCATCGAGACGTAGGCGTTGACGTAGTCGCCCTTCACCGCGCCGAGCACCGAGTCCGGGAACGGGAAGGTCGGCAGCATCTGCAGCGACTTCGGCAGGTCCTGCCCGGCCGCGGCCAGCTGCCCCAGGACCGGGGCGAGCGCGCGCAGGTCGGCGACCAGGTCGTCGCGGGTGCGGTCGACGACGTCGGTGGCCACCGTGCCGAGCCGGTCCAGCGCCTGCAGCATCGACACGAGCTGCGTGCGCTGCTCGGTGAGCGTCCGCAGGCCCGGGGTCAGGTCGGTGAGCGCCCCGGAGACCTGCTCGTGGCGGTTGGCGAGCGTGGCCGACAGCCGGTTCAGCCCGTCGAGCGCTTCGGTGATGTCCGAGCGGTGCGCGTCCAGGTCGGTCACCAGGGTGTTCACCCCGGAGAGGAACGACCGGATCTGTTCTTCGTTGCCGTCCATCACCTTCGACAGTTCACGGTTGATCGTCTGCAGCTGCCCGATACCGCCGCCGTTGAGCAGCAGGGAAAGGGCGCCGAAGATCTCTTCGAACTCGGGGTTGCGGTTGGTGCGGTCCAGGGTGATCGTGGCGCCGTTCGCCAGCCGCCCGGTGCCGGCGGTCTTCGTCGCGCTGTCCGGTGGGGCCAGCTCGACGAACTTCTCGCCGAGGAGGCTGGACTGGCGCAGCCGCGCGACCGCGTTCGCGGGCAGGACGACGTCGCCGTTGACCTCCAGGACCGTTTCGGCCGTCCAGCCGTCCCCGCCCAGCCGGACTTCCCGCACCCGGCCGACCGGGACGTCCCCGACCTTCACCGCGGCCTGCGGCACGAGGTCGAGCACGTCGGCGAACTGCACGGTCACCGAGTACGGGTGGTCGCCGACGTCGGCGCCGCCCGGCAGGGGCAGGTCGTAGACGCCCTTGAACTCGCCGGAAGAGCAGCCCGCGAGCGTCAGGCACCCGACGGCCACGACCGCGACGATCCGCTTCATCGCCCGCCTCCGTTCGTGTACACATCACCGGTGACCGGAAGCGGCAGCGGCTGGAGGTAGTAGTCGAGGTTCCCGCGGCCGAGCAGCCGCCCGGTGGCCGGGTCGACCGCGTTGAGCACGTTGGTCACCGCGAGCGGGACGTCGTCGAGCGTTTCGGCCAGCGACGCGCGCTGCTCGACGAGGGTCCGCGTGGTGGTCACGAGGTTGTCCACATTGGCCTTCAGGGCGCCGCGGTTGTCGTGGATGAACGCCTGGACGTCGGCGAGCGCGCGGCCGAGGCCTTCGAGGGCCTTGGCCAGGTCGCCGCTGTTGGCGGCGAGGGTGCCGGAGATCTGCGCGAGCTGCTGGTTGACGTTGCTCACCTGGCTGTCGTTGGTGGCCAGCATGGTGGTGAACTGCTGGAGCTCGCTGACCGTGCCGAACAGGTCGCTCGAGTTGCCGGCCAGCGTGCGGGCCAGCTGGGCGAAGTTGCGGACGCTGTCGTTGAACGCGCGGCCGTTGCCCTGCAGGGTCTGCGCGCCGGTCTTCAGCAGGTCCGACAACGCGCCCTGGGAGTTGGCGCCGTTCGGGCCGAGTGCCTTCGAAATCGTGTCGAGGCTGGCGTAGAGCTGGTCGAGCTCGACCGGGGTGGCCGTCCGCTGGACCGGGATCGTCGCCCCGTCCGGCAGCCGCGGCCCGCCGCGGGCCGGCTTGGCGAACTGGAGGTACCGGTCGGCGACGACGCTGGGGGCGATCACCAGGAGCGTGGTGTCCTCGGCGACGCCGACCGAGCCGTCGACGCTCAGGTCGACCTGGACCTGCTCGCCGTGCGGGGTCACCTTGTCGACCTGGCCGATCCGGACGCCGAGCACGCGGACGTCGGAACCGGGGTAGACGCCGACCGCGCGCGTGAAGAACGCCGTGACGTGGTGCTGGCCGGAGCCGGAGAACACCCACCACAGCGCGGCCGAGACGACGAGGGCGAGCAGCAGGGCGGCGGCGACGAAACGGCTCGCCAGGACGCCGGCGCGGGTCGTGGTCAGTGCGCTCACTTCGCCCCTCCCGGGTTCTTCGGCGGGGTGCAGGGGTCGTGGTTCTCGGGCAGCAGCCCGCAGAGGTAGGCGTCGATCCAGCGGCCGTTGCCGGTCGTGTTGGTCAGCACCCGGAAGTACGGGCCGGCCAGCTGCAGGCCCTTGGTGAGGTTGTCGTTCTGCCGCTTGAGCAGGTCGGTGACCTCGTTGAGCGATTGCAGGGCCGGCTTTAGCGCGTCGGTGTTGTCCCGCACCAGCCCGCTGAGCTGGTCGGCCAGCCGCGCCGAGCCGTCCAGCAGGGCCCGGATCGCGTCCCGGCGGCTGTTCAGCTCGGTGAGCAGCAGGTTGCCGTCGCCGATCAGCTTCTCGAAGTCGTCGTTCGAGTTCGCCAGCGTCGTGGTCAGCTTGCGGGCGTTGGCCAGCAGCTCGGCGATCTGGCTGTCCCGGCTGGAGACCGTCTTGGACAGCCGCGACAGCCCGTCGAGGGCGCTGCGGACGTGCTCGGGGGAGTTGCGGAAGGTGTCCGACAACGTGGTGAAGCTGTCCGCGAGCTGCTTGGTGTCGATCGCGCCCACGGTGTCGGCGAGGCCGTTGAAGGCGTCGGTGACGTCGTAGGGCGTGACCGTCCGGTCCCGCGGGATCGGCCGGTCCGGGTCCTGGACGGCGTCGCCGGTGGGGTTCAGCGCGAGGAACTTGCGGCCCAGCAACGTCTTGATCTTGATCTCGGCGGACGTGCGGTCGCCGATCCAGGCGTTCTTGACCCGGAAGGAGATCAGGACGTGGTCGTCGGCCAGCTGCACCTGCCGGACCTCGCCGACCTTGATGCCGGCGATCCGGACCTCGTCCTCGGGCTGCAGGCCGGCGGCCTCGGAGAACTCGGCCTCGTAGGTGGTGCCGCCGCCGACGATCGGGAGGTTGTCGTAGTTGAACGTCACGGTCAGCAGGGCGGCCAGCGCGACGCTGCCCACCACGCCGAGGACGATCGGGTTGCGCTCCTTGAAGGACTTCACGATTCGCACCTCGGCGTGGGGACGAACACGCCGCGCGGGGGCGTGGTTTCGAGCGTGGCGCGGCAGAGGAAGAAGTTCATCCACGAGCCGTAGGTGGCGGTCCGGCCGATCTCGCCGAACTTGACGGGCAGGTTGGTCAGGAAACTGTCCACATCGGACTGATTCTGGGCCAGCGTGCCCGCCACGCCCTTCAGGCCGGCGATGCTGTCCTTCAGCGGCGGGCGGGCCTGCTCGAACAGCCCCGCGGTGGACTCGGTCAGCGCGCCGATCCCGCTGATGGCGTCCCCGATGGCGGCGCGGTCGCCGGCCAGCCCGGAGACCAGCTGGCGCAGGGTGGAGACGAGGTTCGCGAGGGCGTCGCCCTTGCCGTTGACCGTCTTGAGCACGTCGTTGAGGTTCCCGATCACCTCGCCGATCACCTTGTCGCGCCCGGCGAGCGTGGTGGTCAGCGAACCGGTGTGCTGCAGGAGGCTCTCGACGGTGCCGCCTTCGCCCTGCAGCACCTGGACGATCTCGCCGGAGAGCTCGTTGACGTCGTTCGGGGACAGCGCCTGGAACAGCGGCTTGAAGCCGTTGAAGAGGTCCGTGAGGTCCAGCGCGGGTGTCGTGCGGTCCAGCGGGATCTCGGCGCCCTGCGGCAGCTGGTCCCGGGTGCCGGTGTTCCCGCGCTCCAGGGCGACGTACCGCTGGCCGACCATGTTGCGGTACTTGATGACCGCGCGGACGTCGGCGGGGAGCCGGCGGCCCTGGTCGAGGGAGAACCCGACCACCGCGCGGTTGCGGTCGCCGATGTCGAGCGATTCGACCTGGCCGACGCGGACGCCGGAGATGCGCACGTCGTCGCCGACGTTGAGCGAGGTGGCGTCGAGGAACTTGGCCGTGTAGCGCTCGGTGGCGCCGACGCCGGAGTTGGTGATGGAGATGGCCAGCAGGGTGGTGGCCAGCGCCGTGACGGCGATGAAGATCAGGCTCTTGATCAGCGGGGCGGCGATGTTCCTCACTTGAGCGTCACCTCCGTGCCGCGGAAGAGCGGCCCGACGAGCAGGCTGCTCCAGGCCGGGACCTCGGCCGTCGGCACCCCGATCGACGGCGCGACCAGCGTGGACAGCAGCTGCTGCTCCTGCGGCGAGTTCGCGAGCCCGAGGTCGCCCTGGCCGCCGGTGAGCAGGGGGTGCCCGGCGGTGCCGGGGGCCGCCGCGGCGGTGCCGACCGTCGGGGAGACGCCGGAGGGGTAGCACCGCGGCTCGCCGCCGCCGGTGAAGCGCGGGTCGTCCCGGCCGGGCAGGTACTTGCCGCTGTCGGGGACGACCGCGACCTCGGCGTGCATGCCCGGTTCGTTCGTGCCCGCGCCGAGGACCTTGTCCATGGATTTCCTCAGTGCGTTGAGCGAGCCGATCGTGCAGGCGAAGCTGGGGGAGTACTTCGCCGCGATCTCCAGGGGCGCGCGGCTGTCGGCGGCCAGGGAGATGAGGTTGTCCCGGTTGTTGGCCAGGAAGGTGGCGATCTCCTGCGACGACGACGTCACCTGCTGGTACACCCCGGCCAGGTCGGCCTGCTTCTCGTTGACCGTGTTGAGCGTGACGGCGGAGTCGGTGAGGGCGTCCAGGAGATCCGGTGCGATGTCGCCGTAGAGGCGGGAAACCGTCGCGAGGTCCCGGACGTCCGAGGTGAGCTGCGGGAGGTCGGGGTTGAACTCCTTCAGGTAGTCCGCGGCGGTGCCGATGGTCTTCCCGAGCTGCTCGCCGCGTCCCTCCAGGGCGGTGGAAACCGCGGTCAGCGTGGTCGCCAGCTTCTGCGGCTGGACCGCCTGCAGGACCGGCAGCAGGTTGTCGAAGACCCGTTCCAGCTCGACCGCGTTGGCCGAATGGTCCTGCTCGATGACGTCGCCGGCGGCCAGGTGCGGGGCCCGCTCGCCGTCCGGGATGGACAGCTGGACGTACCGCTCGCCGAACAGCGTCTTCGGCACGAGCAGCGCGGAGACGTTGCGGGGCAGCATGTCCACCTTGCCCGGTTCGAGAGCAAGCGCTATCTCGGCGCCCTGCGGCGTCGCCCGGACGTCGCGGATTTCGCCGACGAGCACGCCACGGGCCTTGACCTGGCCGCCCGGGGAGAGCTGGTTGCCGATCCGGCTCGCCTTCAGCGTCACCGGGACCGTGGTGACGAAGTCCTTGTCGTAGACCTTGATGGACAGCGTCACGAGGACGCCCATCACGACCAGGAACAGCACGCCCGCGGTGCGGACCCCGGCCTTGTGGCGGGTTTCGCGTCTCATCCGGCCACCTGCACGGTCGTCGTCGCGCCCCAGATGGCCAGGGAGAGGAAGAAGTCGAGGACGCTGATCGCGACGATCGCGGTCCGGACCGCGCGGCCCACCGCGACGCCGACGCCGGCCGGGCCGCCGCTCGCGCGGAAGCCGTAGTAGCAGTGCGCCAGGACCACCACGACGCTGAACACCAGGACCTTCCCGAACGACCACAGGACGTCGCCGGGCGGCAGGAACAGCAGGAAGTAGTGGTCGTAGGTGCCCGCGGACTGGCCGAAGAACAACACGGTGACCTCGCGGGAAGCGAGGTAGCTCGACAGCAGCCCGATCGCGTAGAGCGGGATGACGGCGAGGAAGCCGGCGATCACCCGGGTCGTCACCAGGTAGGGGACGCTCGGGATGCCCATGACTTCGAGGGCGTCGATCTCCTCGGAGATCCGCATCGCGCCGAGCTGCGCGGTGAAGCCGCAGCCGACGGTGGCGCTCAGGGCGAGGCCGCTCACCAGCGGGGCGATCTCACGCGTGTTGAAGTAGGCGGAGACGAACCCGGCGAACGCCGACGTCCCGACCTGGTTCAGGGCGGAGTAGCCCTGGAGGCCGACGACCGTGCCGGTGGCGACGGTCATCCCGATCATCACGCCGATCGTGCCGCCGATGACGGCCAGCGCGCCGCTGCCGAAGCTGACTTCGGCCAGCAGGCGGACGACTTCGCGCAGGTAGCGGCGCAGGGCCCGCGGGGTCCAGGCGATCGCGCGGAGGAAGAAGAGGATCTGGTCGCCGAGCGTGTCGAGGAAGCCGAACCGGCGGTCGACGGCCTCGCGTACCCGAGCCGTTCTCGGGAGGTCCGTGGTCGTCACTTCTAGCTCCCCTTGGGCGGGACGAGTTGCAGGTAGACGGTGGTGAGGATGAGGTTCAGCACGAACAGCAGCAGGAACGTGATGACCACGGACTGGTTGACCGCGTCGCCGACGCCCTTCGGGCCGCCCTTGGGGTTGAGGCCGCGGTAGGAGGCGACCACCCCGGCGACGAAGCCGAAGATGAGGGCCTTGATCTCGCTGATCCACAGGTCCGGCAGCTGGGCCAGGGCCGAGAAGCTGGCGAGGTAGGCGCCCGGGGTGCCGTGTTGCATGATCACGTTGAAGAAGTAGCCGCCGAGCACGCCGACGACGCTGACCATGCCGTTGAGGAAGACCGCGACCCCCATCGCGGCGAGCACCCGCGGCACGATCAGGCGCTGGACCGGCGAGACGCCGAGCACCTCCATCGCGTCGATCTCTTCGCGGATGGTGCGGGAGCCGAGGTCGGCGCACATCGCGCTGCCGCCGGCGCCGGCGATGAGCAGCGCCGTGACGATCGGGCTGGCCTGCTGGATGATCGCCAGCACACTCGCCGCGCCGGTGAACGACTGGGCGCCGATCTGCGTGGTCAGCGAGCCGATGTGCAGCGCGATCACCGCGCCGAACGGGATCGAGACCAGCGCCGTCGGCAGGATCGAGACGCTTGCGATGAACCAGAACTGCTGGATCAGCTCGCGCACCTGGAACGGGCGGCGGAAGGTCAGCCGGACGACGTCGAAGCCGAGTCCGTAGAGCCGGCCGGTCTGCCGCAGTGCGGCCGCCCCCGGGAACGACGCCGTCGTCGTCCGTTCGGCCATTCGTGTGCCTCCAGCGGTTTCGGCGGCACGCCGAATACACCCGAGTTGACCAAGGGGAAATGGTCCGAATGGGGTAACAAATTCCGGCCATTCACGGTCTCGGGGGCACCGTGCCGTTTCCTACTGGTCGGTACGCTAACGACGGCCTTGCTGGGAGACAAGAACTTGAGCAGGATCACGGGGTCACGGGCTGGTAACCGCGCATTTCTTGTCCGGTACTGACAAACGGTCCCGATCTTGTTGTCAGCGAACGAAAAGAAACTCGCCTCCCGACCGCACCCGGCCTTGACAATACGTCCCCGCGTGTCAATTCCCCCGTGCTTGAAGGGTCGACACGCGTGTCTGGAGGGTCGACACGCGTGATCAGGGAGACGACACGCCGCGGGGGTCCGGGCACCGCCGTGTCGACCCTTCAATCACGCGTGTCGACCCTCCCATCACGCGTGTCGACCCTTCCGGCACGGTCAGGACTTGAGGGCGGCGAGGAGTTCGTAGGAGCGGACGCGGTCGGCGTGGCCGTGGACCATCGTGGTGACCATCAGCTCGTTCGCGCCGGTGTCGGCCAGGAGCTGCTCGAGTCCCTTTTGGACGGTTTCCGGCGAGCCGACGACGCTGGACCCGAAGCGCTCGGCCAGGAACGCGCGGTCCATCTCGGTGTACGGGTACTCCGCGGCCTCTTCCGGGGTCGGCAGCGCGATCGGGCGGCCGCGGCGGAGGCTGAGGAACGTCAGCCCGCTCGGCCCGGCCAGGAAGCGGGCGCGCTCGTCGGTTTCGGCGGCGACCACGGACACGCCGAGCATCACGTACGGCTCGTCGAGCACGCCGGGCCGGAAGTTCTCGCGGTACAGCTGTACGGCCGGGATGGTGTTCTCGGCGGCGAAGTGGTGCGCGAAGGAGAACGGCAGCCCGAGCCGTCCGGCCAGCTGGGCGCTGAAGCCGCTCGAACCGAGCAGCCACACCGGCGGCTGGTTGCCCTCGGCCACCACCGCGTTGACGCCGCGGGCCTCCGAATGGGTGAAGTAGCCGATCAGCTCCTGCAGGTGTTCCGGGAAGTTCTCCGCGGACAGCCCGCCGGGGCCGCGCAGGGCCAGCGCCGTCCGCTGGTCGGTGCCCGGCGCGCGGCCGATGCCGAGGTCGATCCGGCCGGGGTGGAACGCCTCCAGGGTGCCGAACTGCTCGGCGACGACGAGCGGCGCGTGGTTGGGCAGCATGATCCCGCCCGAGCCGACGCGGATGCGCTCGGTGGCGTCGGCGACGTGCCCGATCAGCACGACCGTGGCCGAGCTGGCGATGCCGGGCATGTTGTGGTGCTCGGCCAGCCAGTAGCGGTGGTAGCCCAGCCGTTCCGCGGCGCGGGCGAGGTCCAGGGTGTTGCGCAGTGTCTCGCCGACGGTGTTCCCCTCGGAAACGGGGGACAGGTCGAGCACGGACAGCGGCACGTCAGGCAGTGAGCTCACAACCGGGGTCAACGCCCCGGTGCCGCCATTGCTTCCCACGTCATTGATTTCCTCAGTGCGGCCGGATCACTCCCGTTGAAGGTCACCACGCCGTCCGGACGCACGAGCAGCGCGTCGGCCGGGGCGTCCGGGCAGGCGGCTGTGACGATCTTCACCGCCGGTCCGGCGGCCTCCCGCAGGTCGGCGCGGTCGGCGAAGTCGAACAGCACGGTCCGCGCGGCACGCATGATCTCCGCCACGCGGGCCGGCTCGCCGTCGACGGTCAGCTGCAGGTCGGGGACGTACGGCAGCTCGTCGGCGTCCCGCAGGAGCCCGCCCAGGTGCCGGGCCGCCTCGGGGAACGCGGCCAGCTCGCCGAAGAGCGTCCGCAGGGCGTCGCCGTCCTCGCCGGTCAGCCGGTCGAGCAGGGCCTGGACGCGGGTGTGCGTCAACGTCCGCGCCGCCACCGGGTGCCGTTCGGCGTGGTAGCTGTCGAGGAGGCTTTCCGGCGCCGAGCCGCGCACGACGGCGGCGAGCTTCCAGCCCAGGTTGACCGCGTCCAGCAGCCCGACGTTGAGCGACGACCCGCCGGCGGGGAAGAGGTGGGCGGCGTCGCCGGCCAGGAACACGCGACCGGCCCGGTACCGCTCGGCGAGCCGCGCCGAACTCGCCGTCCGGGAGAGCCACAGCGGTTCGCCGAGCGGCAGGTCCTCGCCGAGGACGCGCCGGAGGGCGTCGCGGAACTCGTCCAGGGTCGGTTCGCCGGGCGGCTCAGGCGTGACTTCGCGGACGCCGACGACCACCACACCCGGCGTCAGCGACGTCACCAGCACGCGGCCGCCGGGCCGCCGTCGCCAGCCGCCGGCCCCGGCGAACAGCGGCCCGTCCGCCCGGAAGTGGCCGAGGCGGAGCAGTTCGCCGTCGGTGGTGCCGGGGAACGCGATGCCGGCCAGCTCGCGGACGCGGCTGTGGGCGCCGTCGCAGCCGACGACGTACCGCGGTTCCGCGCGGTACTCGCCGTCCGGGCCGCGGACGGTGAAGGGGTCGAGGCTCACCAGTTCGTGCCCGCGCCGGATAACGGCGCCGAGTTCGCGGGCGCGTTCGATCAGCAGCGCCTCCATTCGCGGCTGCTGCAGCATCAGCCCGGGCACGGGCGTGTTCACCCGCACCGGTCCGAACGGCAAGCCGGGGAACGGCCCGGTGAACGCCGCTTCGGCCCGGAACCGGTCCAGGAGCCCCCGGTGGTCGAGCTGCTCGACGATCCGGCCGACGAGCCCGTTCGCCCGCGGCCGCTCGTCCGGCACGGGCCGCCGGTCGAGCACCATCACCTCGGCCCCGCCGAGCCGCAGCTCCGCCGCCAGCATCAGGCCCACCGGGCCCGCTCCGATCACCGCGATCTCCATGACGCCCTCCCTCTTGTCAGTTCAAACTGACGTCCATGTCAGGCTAGACTGACACACCGTGGAAGCGGAAGAGCTTGCGGGACGCGTCTCGGAAACGGACCCGGCGGTGGCGTTGCGGGCGGTGGGTGCCCTGCATCGGCTCGCCGAGCAGGTCGAAGCGGCGGCCGTCGCGCACGCGCGGGAACGGGGTTGGTCGTGGGAGCAGATCGGGGACGCGCTCGGCGTCGCCCGGCAGTCCGTGCACGCCAAGCACGGGAAGTGAGGGGCTCGTGCTGGACCGGATGATCGCCAAGAGCCCGTTCGCCGCGGTGGTGACGGCGGCCCTGGCGGAGTCGCGCCGCCGCGGCGACCGCCGGCTCGGCACCGAACACCTGCTGCTGGGCCTGCTGCACGACGACGGCAGCGCGCACGCGCTCGGCACGACCCTGGCCGAGGCCCGCGCGGCCCTGGACCGCCTCGACCGGGCGGCCCTGGCGGCGCTCGGCATCGAGGTCGACGGCCTCCGCCCGCCCGAAGTCCCGGTGCGGCGCGGAAAGCTGACCCTGGGCGCGCTGACGTCCGGGGCGCGCGCGGTCGTCGACGAGGCGATCCGCGGGACGCCGCGGCCGCGTGATCCGGCCCGGCTGCTGCGGGTGCTCCTGCGGCTGTCGCCGCCCGATCCGGCGGCCGATCTCCTGGTGGAACTGGGTGTAAACGTCGAACGGGTTCGCCGGCGGCTGGATTCGGCTCCCTGAACGCGCCGGATTGGCTACGGTGGGCGAATCGGAGAATGAACACCAGGAGGACCGGTTGCCGCGTCCCGAGCGCCCCTTGGATCCCGGGGACGATCTGCTGCTCGAATTCGCCGCCGATCTCCGCCGGTTGCGCGAGAGCGCCGGGAATCCGACCTACCGCGAGCTGGGGCGGCGGGCGCACTACTCGGCCGGGACGCTGTCCGAAGCCGCCGGTGGGCGGAAACTCCCCAGCCTGGCGGTCACCTTGGCCTACGTCCGGGCCTGTGGCGGTGCGCCGGGGGAGTGGGAGGAACGCTGGCACGCCGTCGCCGATGAGTCACGCACCGGCGGTGCCGATTCACCGCAGGTGCGGGAATCCGGCGAGATTCCGCCGTATGTCGGGCTGGCCGCTTTCACACCGGCCGACGCGGGCCGATTCTTCGGCCGGGAACGGCTTGTCGAAAAACTCGTCGAACGGCTCGCGAGACAACGTTTTCTCGCCGTCCTCGGCGCGTCCGGTTCCGGGAAGTCGTCCCTGTTGCGGGCCGGTCTGCTGCCGTCGGTGAAGGGGCCGGCCGTGCTGCTCACCCCGGGGCACCGCCCGCTGCAGGAGTGCGCGGTCAAGTTCGCCGCCGCGCTCGGCGTCGCGCCGGGCGCCCTGCTCGACGACTTCGCCGCGCACCCGCGCAACCTCGGCCTCGCGGCCCGTCAGCTGGCCGAAGACGAGGACGAGGACGTCGTGTTGGTCGTCGACCAGTTCGAGGAGGTCTTCACCCTCTGCCAGGACGACCAGGAGCGGGCTCGCTTCCTCGACGCGCTCGTCACCGCGACCACCGAACCCGGCAGCCGCACCCGGGTCGTCCTCGGCATCCGCACCGACTTCTACACCCACTGCGCGCGGCACGCCGAGCTCGCCGAGGCCATGCAGGACGCCCAGATCCTGGTCGGGCCGATGACGACGGAGGAACTCCGGCAGGCGATCTCGCGGCCCGCCGTCGACACCGGCTACCGCGTCGAGACCGCCCTGGTCTCCCGGCTCGTCGCGGACGCCACCGGCCAGCCCGGCGTGCTGCCCCTGCTTTCGCACGCGCTGCTGGAGACGTGGCGCCGGCGCCGCGGCACCACGCTGACCCTCGCCGGGTACGAGTCGACCGGCGGCATCGAGCGGGCCATCGCGCAGACGTCCGAAGGCACCTTCGCGAAGCTGTCGGCGCGTCAGCAGCGGCTGGCACGGCAGATCTTCCTCCGGATGACCGCGCTCGGCGAAGGCACCGAAGACACCAAGCGGCGCATCGGCCGCGCCGAGCTCGACGCCGACGACGAGGACACCGCTGTCGTCCTCGGAGAGCTGGCCGCGGCCCGGCTGGTCACCCTCGACGACACCGGCATCGACATCGCCCACGAGGCCCTCATCCGCGGCTGGCCGCGGCTGCGCGAGTGGCTCACCGAAGACCGCGAGGGCCTGCGCGTCCACCGGCAGCTCACCGAGGCGACCGGCGCCTGGGAGGCCGTCGACTCCGATCCCGGCTGGCTCTACCGCGGCACCCGGCTGGCCATCGCCCGCGAGTGGGCCGCGCGCCAGGACTCGGCGCTGTCCCAGCGGGAACGGCGGTTCCTCGACGCGAGCTTCGCCGTCGAGCACGCCGAACAGGAACGCGACCGCCGCCACACCCGCCGGCTGCGCCAGCTGGTCGCCCTGCTCGCGGTGCTGCTCGTGTTCGCCGTGGCCGCCACCGTCTACGCCGTGCGCGCCGAGACCACGGCCACCGAGCAGCGCAACGACGCGCTCGCCCAGAAGGTGGCCGGCCAGGCGCTGGCCATGCGCGCCACCAACCCCGCGCTCGCCGCGCAGCTCGCGCTCGCCGCGTACCGCCTCGATCCCGGGGCCGACGAGCGCAGCGGCCTGCTCGGCATGTTCGGCTCGCCGTACGCGACCCGGCTCACCGGGCACACCGGCCGGGTCAACACCGTCGCCCTCCGCCCGGACGGGCAGGTCATCGCCACGGCCAGCTGGGACGGGACGGCCCGGCTCTGGAACATCCACGACCCGCACCACCCGGTGCCGCTGGGCGTGCTCGCCGGGCACCAGGGCAACGTGAACAACGTCGCTTTCGCGGCCGACGGCCGGACCGTCGCCACCGCGGGCTTCGACGGCACCGTCCGCGTCTGGGACGTCTCCGACCCGGCCCGGCCGGGGCCCGGCACGACGATCGAGCGGCACGAGGGCAAGGCCTACGCCGTGGCCTTCAGCCCGGCCGGGCCGCTGCTGGCGACCGCCGACGTCAAGGGCACGATCCGGCTCTACGACACGACCGATCCCGCCCACCCGCGGCCGTCGGGGGAGCTGACCGGGCACTCCTCCTACGTCAACAACCTCGCCTTCAGCGGCGACGGCCGGCTCCTCGCCTCCGCGTCGGCCGACAAGACCGCGCGCGTCTGGGACGTCGCTTCGCGGACGCAGCTCGGTGTCGTGGCCGGGCACACCGACGTCGTGCACGCGGTCGCGTTCCGGCCCGGCGGGTCCGTCCTCGCCACGGCGAGCCAGGACCAGACCGCGCGGCTGTGGGACATCGCCGACCCGGCCCACCCGGCGCCGCTGGCGTCGCTCACCACGCACAAGGCGATCGTGCGCTCGGTGGCGTTCACCGCCGACGGGCGCACCCTCGCGACCACCGGCTTCGACCGCACGGCCCGGCTGTGGGACGTCGCCGACCCGCGGCAGCCGCGCGAGCTGCAGTCACTGCCCGGCCACACCGGCGCGGTCGTCTCCGCGGTGTTCACCGGCGACGGCCGCACCCTCGCCACGGCCAGCGACGACCAGTCCGCCCGGCTCTGGGACCTGCCGGGCCCGGGCATCCCCGCGCACACGGCCCAGGCGTGCCACGTCGCTTTCGGCCCCGGGGGCAAGCTGCTGGCTTCCGGTGGCTACGACAAGACCGTGCGGCTGCACGACCTCACCGACCCGCGCGCGCCGCGGGACCTGGCCACGATCGGCGGCTTCGACGACGCGGTCTGCGGCGTCGCCGTCAGCCCGGACGGCCGCACCCTGGCCACCGGCAGCTGGGACCACACGATGACGCTGCGGGACATCACCGACCCGGTCCACCCCGGCCCGCCGGTGGTGTTCAACCGGCTCCACGACGACGTCGACGCGGTCGCGTTCAGCCCGGACGGCCGGCTGCTCGCGACCGCGGGCGACGGCCACACGGCCCGGCTGTGGGACCTGGCCGACCGCCTGCGGCCGGTCGAGATCGCGAAGCTCGAGGGCCACGACGACGACGTCCACACGATCGCCTTCAGCCCCGACGGCCGGACGCTCGCCACCGCGGGCTGGGACCACACCGCGCGGCTCTGGGACATCTCCTCGCCCCGGGCCCCGCGGCCGTCGGCGAAGCTGGCGGGGCACACGGACACGATCTTCTCCATCGCCTACAGCCCCGACGGCAAGCACGTCGCCACGGGCAGCGCCGACCGCACGGTCCGCCTCTGGGACGTCACGAACCCGGCCCGCGTCCCGCCCGCGGCGGTGCTGGACGGTCACGCGGACATCGTCATGTCGGTGTCCTTCAGCGGCGACGGCCGGACGCTGGCCTCGGGCAGCTACGACCGCACGATCCGGCTGTGGGACGTCGCGACGGCGGCGCCGTATGCGGTGTTGCCGGAACAACGCGACCGCGTCTACGTCGCGCAGTACGCGCCGAACGGCCATACCCTGGCAGGTGGTGGCGCGGACGGCTCGGTGCGGTTCTGGGAGGGTGATCCCGACCGGGCGGCCGAACGGATCTGCGCGGCGGTGTCTCCGCGGATCAGCGAGGCGGAGTGGAGCGAAAGCTTCCCGGACCTCGACTACACCCCGCCCTGCCCCTGACCCGGTTGTTCGGTGTTGTTGTTCGGTGCGCGAGCGCGGACACCGAACAACCCGGATCGGCTAGACATGCCCTCGGACGATGTCGTCCCACGACGTTCATTTCACCGGGGGTCTGAAGGGCTCCTTCGAGGACACGGGAACCCGCCACCCGCTCCGCGAAGGGGCCCTTCAGCGTTCTACCGCGGCCGGTCGTGAGTGGTAAGGAGGGTTAGAACCCTCCTTACCACTCACGACCAGCGGCGGCAGGGGTGTCAGGCGGCGGGGATCCAGTCCGGGTTCGAGGCGAGCACGATCAGCTGCTGCGTCGCCCGGGTCAGGGCCACGTACAGCACCCGCCGCCCGGTCGTCGACTCGGTGATCAGGTCGTTCGGCTCCACCAGGACGACCGCGTCGTACTCCAGGCCCTTCGAGTCCAGGCTGCCCACCACCTTCAGCCGCTCGTCCGCCTGGCCCGACAGCCAGCCCGCGACCTCCGGCACCCGGTCCATCGCCGTGATGACGCCGACCGTGCCCTCCACCGCGCCCAGCAGTTCCTTCACCGCCGCCTGGGTCGCCGCCGCCAGGCCCGCCGCCTCGACCGGGCGGACCTCCGGTTCCACCCCGGTGCGGCGGACCGCCACCGGCAGCTCGCCGGACTCCGCGTGCCCGGCCACCACCTTCGCCGCCAGGTCGAAGATCTCCGCCGAGTTCCGGTAGTTCGTGCGCAGGGTGAACCGCCGCCGGGCCGTCTTGACGCCGAACGCCTGGTCCCGCGCCGAGGCCGCCTCCGCCGGGTCCGGCCACGAGCTCTGCACCGGGTCCCCGACGACCGTCCAGCTCGCGTACTTGCCGCGCCGGCCGACCATCCGCCACTGCATCGGCGACAGATCCTGTGATTCGTCGATGACGACGTGCGAGTACTCGTCGTAGTGCTCCGGCCGCGTCGGGGCCCCGCCCGAGCGTTCCGGCTCGACCTCGATCACCTGGCGCCGCTTGCGCTTCGGCGGCGGCCCGACCAGGACGCGCAGCTCGTCCAGCAGCGCCACGTCCGCGATCGACCAGCCGCGCGACCGGTCCGCGAAGTCCGCGGCCAGCATCGAGATCTCGTGCCGGTTCAGGATGCCCTTCGCCGCCGAGGCCAGCCGCTTCTCCTCGCCCAGCCACTTGATGACCTGCGCCGGGTACAGCACCGGCCACCAGACGACCAGGAAGCGGTGGAAGTCGATCCGCTCACCCAGGTCGGTGATCAGCTCGGCCCGGTCGATCTGCCTGCCGTCGTCCTTCGCGTGCTCCTCGGCCTTCGCGGCGAGGGCGTCCAGCAGCAGCTCCGCCGCCCGGATCCGCGACCGGTTCGGCGGCGCGCCCTGCGTGTGGGCCTTGCGGCGCACCTTCTCCAGCTCGCGCGCGCCCAGCTTCAGGACTTCGCCGCGGTAGACGATCCGCATCTCCTCCGGCGCCTCCGGCGGCGTGTCCCGCAGCGCCCGCAGCAGCACCTTCCGCATCCGCAGCGATCCCTTGACGGCGGCGAGCGGCGAGGCGTCCTGCCGCGTCGCCTCCAGGCCGTCGAGGACCTCGCCGAGCGCGCGCAGTTCGACGTTCGTCTCACCCATGGAGGGCAGGACGCGCGAGATGTAGCTGGTGAACACCCCCGAAGGCCCGATCACGAGCACGCCGGCGCCGCCGAGCTGGCGGCGGTAGCGGTAGAGGAGGTAGGCGGCCCGGTGCAGCGCGACCGCGGTCTTGCCGGTGCCCGGCCCGCCGGTGATCTCGGTGACCCCGCGCCACGGCGCCCGGATGACCTCGTCCTGTTCCTTCTGGATGGTCGCGACGATGTCGCGCATCTTCTCGCCGCGCGAGCGTCCCAGCGCGGCCATCAGCGCGCCTTCGCCGACGATCTGCATGTCCTCGGGCACGGCGTCGGCGATCAGGACGTCGTCGTCGACGTCGAGGACGTTCTGGCCCGAGCAGCGGATCACCCGCCGCCGCACGACGTCCATCGGTTCCTCGGCGGTGGCCTGGTAGAACGCCGCCGCGGCCGGCGCGCGCCAGTCCGTGACGAGGTTGTCGAACTCGGCGTCGCGGATGCCGAGCCGGCCGACGTAGGTGCGTTCGCCCTCGCGGTCGTCGAGCCGTCCGAAGACCAGGCCCTCGTACTCGGCGTCGAGCGACTGGAGCGTCTGGTTGGCGTGGTAGACCATCATGTCGCGCTCGAACAGCATCGACGCCTGCTCGAAGATCGCCTCGCGCTGCGCTCCCTGGCCGATCTCGTAGCCCTTCGTGCGCATGGCCTCGGCCTGGACCCGCAGTTCGTCCAGACGGGTGTACACGCGATCGACGTGGGCTTGCTCGATGGCGATCTCGGCCCGTCTGACCCGAGGTTCGGACACGCATGGCTCCTTGACAGCTTTGGGAACGCCTCCGAGGGCGAAGAACGACTCTACGCGGTGGCCCGGGCGGGGACACCCGTGTCCCGGTCATCCGCCGGGTGCGGCCTCCCCGCACAATCGGGGGGTGACCAGGATCGTGGCCGGGACGGCGGGCGGACGGCGGCTGAAGGTGCCGCCGAAGGGCACCCGGCCGACGTCGGAACGCGTGCGGGAAGCCCTGTTCAACGCCCTGGAGACGGCGGGCGAGCTGGACGGCGCCCGCGTCCTCGACCTCTACGCCGGCTCCGGCGCGCTCGGCCTCGAAGCTCTCTCCCGGGGCGCGGCGGACGCGCTGTTCGTGGAATCCGACCGGCGGGCGGTGGACGTGCTGCGCGGCAACGTCGCGGCGCTGGGCCTGGGCGGCACGGTCCGGGCCGGGCCGGTCGAGGCGGTGGTCGCGGCGCCCGCGCCGGCGCCGTTCGACCTCGTGCTGGCCGACCCGCCGTACGCCGTGGACGCGGCCGCGCTCGGGTCCGTGCTGGCGGCGCTGGCCGCGGGCGGCTGGCTGGGCTCCTCGGCGCTGGCCGTGATCGAGCGCGCGGCCCGCGACGGCGAGCCGGACTGGCCGCCGGGCTTCGCTCCGACGCGCGCGAAGAAGTACGGCGACACGGCCGTGTTCTGGGCGGAGTACACGGCTGTGGCGTGAGCCACGCGGCGGAGACCGGGTGCGGCACGGTAGCGTCCGCGCCATGCGGCGTGCGGTCTGTCCCGGTTCCTACGACCCGGCCACCAACGGCCACCTCGACATCATCGAACGGGCCAGCCGGCTGTTCGACGAGATCGTCGTCCTGGTCGGGGTGAACAAGAACAAGAAGGGCGTCTTCGACATCGAGGAGCGCCTGGAGATCCTGCGCGAGATCACCGCGAAGCTGCCGAACGTCCGCGTCGACTCCTGGGAGGGCCTGCTCGTCGACTACTGCCGCGAGAACGACATCGCGGCGGTCGCGAAGGGCCTGCGCTCGGTCAGCGACTTCGACTACGAGCTGCAGATGGCGCAGATGAACCGCGAGCTCACCGGCGTCGAGACGCTGCTGATGGCGAACAACCCGGCGTACGGCTTCGTCTCCAGCTCGCTGGTCAAGGAGGTCGCGGCGCTCGGGGGTGACATCGAGCGCTTCGTGCCGCCGACCGTCTACGAGCGCCTCTCGGAGAAGTTCCCCAAGCTCGGGCGCTGACCCTCCACAAGAGACGCCGGGTGTCCGGTTCCCGTCGTTCGGCCCCCTCCGTTCGTCGGGAAAACGGCCCGGTGCTGCGGGAGTTCACGTCGACGTCTCCTGAGGATCATCCCATCGGGTTACGGTCCGAAAATGACCAACTACCGATCGCGCCTGGCTGCCGTCCTGCTCGCGCTCTTGGCGACGTTGTTCGCCGGGGTCACCGCGCCGGCTCCGGCCGTGGCCGCGCAGAACGCCTGCGGGAACCTTTCCGGCTTCTCGCACACGACGCTCTCGGCGCTCCCGGCCGAAGCGACGACGACGTACAACCTGATCCAGAAGGGCGGGCCGTTCCCGTACCCGAAGAACGACGGCGTCGTCTTCGACAACCGCGAAGGCGTCCTGCCGGCCTGCGCGTCGGGTTACTACCACGAGTACACGGTGCCGACGCCGGGCTCGAGCACCCGCGGCACGCGCCGCATCGTGACCGGCAGCGCCGGCGAGTACTTCTACACCGGCGACCACTACGCCACCTTCAAGGTCATCGACATCTCCGGCGGCACGACGCACGCCTGCGGTGACCTGTCCGGCCTGGCGAAGATCGGCTATTCGCAGCTGTCGTCGGCGGCGCGCACGGTCGTGGACAGCGTCCGCGGCGGCTCGGCGACCGGCACCACCTACGAGAACCGCGAAGGTGTGCTCCCGGCCTGCGCGTCCGGCTACTACAAGCTCTTCGCGGTCGGCACGAACGACCGCGTGATCTCCGGCAAGGCGGGCGAGCTGGCCTACACGCCCGACCGGTACGCCACCTTCAAGCGGATCGACCTGAATTCCTGAACCCGTGCAACGCGCCGCGCCCCCTCGTCCGTGAGGTACACCAGGAGACGGCCGAGGAGGCGCGATGCGGGCTGCGGACGACGCGGATTTCCGGGAGTTCGCCCGGGCGCGCGCCCTTTTGCTGAGGCGGACGGCGTACCTGCTGTGCGGCGACTGGCACTTCGCGGAGGACCTCGTCCAGAACACCCTGGTCAAGCTCTACCGGGTCTGGCCGAAGATCACCCGCCGGGGACCCGTCGACAACTACGCCCGCCAGGTCCTGCTGCGCTGCTGGCTCGACGAGCAGCGGCGGCCGTGGCGGCGGCGCGAACGCCGTGACGGCGTCGTGCCGGACCAGCCCGTTTCCGCGCCGGAGACCGGGATTTCCGGCCCGCTGCTGCGCGCCCTCGCCGAGGTGCCGCCGAAACAGCGCGCCGCCGTCGTCCTCCGCTACTGCGCCGACCTGCCGGCGGCGGAGGTCGCGGACGTGCTGCGCTGCTCGGAGGGCACGGTCCGGAGCCAGGCCGCCCGCGGGCTCGAGACGCTCCGGGGCGTCCTCGAGCAGAGCTCGGAAAGGAGCGCGTGATGCACGACCTCGAAACCCGCCTGCGGGAGGTGGACGTCCCGGAGCCGCCGCTCGGCTTCGACACCGACGAGGTCGCCGACCGCGCGGCCCGGCACACCCGGCAGCGCCGGGCGGGGATCGCCGGCACCTTCGCGCTCGCCTCGGCCGTCGCGGCGGCGGTGGTATTCGCTCCCGGTGCGCCGCCGGTTTCCCCGGCCACCTCGCCGCCGTCGGTGCCGCCGTCGCCCGCCGAGCAGGCGCGGATCCGGCAGGCGCTCGGCGACGCCGTGACGACGCTGTTCCCCGGGGTGCGGGGCCTGCAGGTCGGCGTGTCCCCGGCCGATGCCATCGGCCCCGGCCTGATGGCCGTGACCGCCGTCTTCGCCACCGCCGGCGGACGGCCCGGGACCTTCCAGCTGACGGTGTACGGCCGGAAGGTGCCGGGCGGCCACGTGCCCGTGGCCCGGTCCTGCCCGGAGCCCGCCGTGACCGGGGTGCGCTGCGACCGGATCCCGCAGCCCGGCGGGGCGGTGCTGCTGGTGACCGAGGTCGGCTACGTGAGCGCTGGGGGGTTCACGAAGCTGCGCGGCTTCAACGGTGTCCTCACCCGGGCCGACGGCTCCACCGTGACGCTCACGGACGCCGCCGACGACGCCGCCGACTCGGTGCAGCTGAGCGAGGAGCAGCTCACGCAGGTGATCACCGATCCGGCCTTCGTGCTCCCTTAGGAACTCCGGCGCCGGGCGTGGTCGAGGGGGACACGCCCGGCGCCGGTGGCGTTCACCGCTTCGGCGCCCGATGCGGGCAGACTGGTCCACAGCGACAGGGGATTGGAGTTGCCGTGTACCGGGTTTTCGAGGCGCTCGACGAGCTCGTGACCATCGTCGAGGAGGCGCGCGGCGTCCCGATGACGGCCAGCTGCGTCGTGCCCCGTGGCGACGTGCTGGAGCTCCTCGACGACGTCCGCGACGCACTGCCGGCGGAGATCGACGACGCCCAGGACGTCCTCGACAAGCGCGACGACCTGATCCACGCGGCCCGCAAGGAGGCGGGCGAGACGGTGGCGGGCGCGAACGCCGAGGCCGAGCGCGCGATCGCCGACGCGACGGACGAAGCGGAGCGCATCCTCGCCGACGCGCGCGCCCGGGCCGAGCAGATGCTCGCCGACGCGCACGACCAGGCCGACCGCACGGTGGCGGCGGGCCAGGCGGAGTACCAGAATCTCACGGACCGCTCCCGGGCGGAGTCCGAGCGCATGATCCAGGCGGGCCGGGACGCGTACGACCGGGCGATCGAGGACGGCCGCGCGGAACAGGCCCGGCTGGTGGCCCAGACCGAGGTGGTCCAGGCGGCCCACGCGGAGTCGGCCCGCATCGTCGACGAGGCCCACGCGGAGGCGGACCGCCAGCGAGCGGACTGCGATGCGTACGTGGACGGGAAGCTGGCGGAGTTCTCGGAGCTCCTGGCCACGACGCTGCGAACGGTGGATTCGGGCCGCAACCACCTCCGCTCCCCGGCGAACCTGCCGAGCTCGAGCGGCCGCCCGACGCTGTACGACTACCAGGTGTGACGAGCTTCTCAGCCGGCTGAGAGCTGGACCGTCGCAAAGCCTCCGCCGGGGCTTGTCACCGGTCTTGTCCACATCCCGCCTCAGCTGTGGACAACCGGCCTTGAGCTGCGGCTTTCCGGCTTTTTCGCCGGTCGTGCCCGATAGACTGGAGCTGGGACCGGCCCCCTGGGGAGGGCGGGGGCTGTCTGGTCACTACCCGGCCCCGGCAAAGTCGGACTTCCCCCGTGTCTCACCTGCTCGAAAAGCAGGCTGGCCGCCGGACCTGCACCCCACCCAGACCCCTCCCACCGCCCCGATCCGAAGCCAGAACACGGACGGTGGTGCCGGGTCAAGGCACGCTTTCCCGCCTTGACGCGGTACCACCGGCCGTAGTGACAATCCGGCTTCGGGGTGGTGGGCCCGTGAACCTGCGCCAGGGCACACACCGAAGTCGGCCGTCGGCGAGGCCATCCCCCGCCACCGCCCCGGGTGCCAGCTCAAAAGAGGTGGCGACCAGTGCGTACCCTGGACTGGATGTCCGAGAACAAGACCCCCCAGCTCGACGACCGCAGCCCGTGGGTGATCGACACCCGTGAGCTCGGCCGTCACGCCGGCCTGAGCCGCGCCGTCAAGCGCAGCGTGCCGGTGGAGACGCCGCTCGGCGTCCCCGATGTCATCACCATCGAAGCCGGCTCCGAGCTGGACCTCGACCTGCTGCTCGAGTCCGTCGTCGAAGGCGTCCTCGTCAGCGGCACCGCCACGGCCACCGCGAAGGGCACCTGCGCCCGCTGCCTCGACCCGCTGACCGAAGAGGTCGAGGTCGAGGTCCAGGAGCTGTTCGCCTACCCGGGGTCGGTCACCGAGGAGACCACCGACGAGGACGAGATCCCCCGGCTGGTCGACGACCGGATCGACCTCGAACCCACCGTGCGCGACGCGATCGTGCTGGCCCTCCCGCTGGCCCCGCTGTGCACCGAGGACTGCGCCGGGCTCTGCACGGAGTGCGGCGGCAGGTGGGCCGATCTCGAGCCCGGACACGGGCATGAGAAGATAGACCCTCGGTGGGCCGCACTCGTCGAGCGCTTCGACGAGAGCGCGGGCGAAAAGCCTGGGCCCAGCTGAGCAAGCCTGACGAGCGCCCCAGCTCGTTCCGGAGGAAAGTTCGCTCGCACGACCGCGAGCAGACCGTCATAAGGAGATCTACTCGTGGCCGTCCCGAAGCGGAAGATGTCGCGATCCAACACGCGCTCCCGCCGCAGCCAGTGGAAGGCGGCTCCGGTGCAGCTGGTGCCCTGCTCCAACCGCGCCTGCAAGCAGCCGAAGCTCCAGCACGTCGCGTGCCCGTCGTGCGGCCAGCACAACGGCCGCCAGGTCGTCGAGCCCGCCTGATCGGGTCGCCGACATGGGGGGCAAGACGCCCGGGGGACCAGTAGCCGATCGGGCGCTGTTGCTCGAAGCGCTCGGGATCACCTTGGATCCCGAGCTGCTCCGGCTTTCGCTGACCCACCGTTCGTACGCGTACGAAAACGGAGGTCTGCCGCCGAACGAGCGGCTGGAGTTCCTCGGTGATGCCGTGCTCAGCCTCGTCGTCACCGATCACCTCTACACCACACACCCCGACCTGCCCGAAGGTCAGCTCGCGAAGCTCCGCGCCAGCGTGGTCAACATGCACGCACTGGCGCGGGTGGCCCGCGGGCTCGGCGAGGGCGGGCTCGGGGCGCACCTGCTGCTCGGCAAGGGCGAAGAGCTCACCGGCGGCCGGGACAAGGCGAGCATCCTCGCCGACGGGCTGGAAGCCGTCATCGGCGCGGCCTACCTCGAGCACGGCATCGAGATCGCCCGCAAGCTGGTGCACCACCTCTTCGACCCGCTGCTCGCCGAAGCGCCGCTGCGCGGGGCCGGGCTCGACTGGAAGACGAGCCTGCAGGAGCTGACCGCGTCGGCCGGGCTCGGCGTGCCCGAGTACAAGGTCGAGGACACCGGTCCGGACCACCGCAAGGAGTTCACGGCCACCGTGCTGGTCGCGAGCCGTCCTCTCGGCCACGGCACCGGCTCGACGAAGAAGGAAGCGGAGCAGAAGGCGGCCGAGACGGCCTGGCGTTCGCTCTCCGCCGAACTCGAGGCCCAGCAGAAGGCCGAACCGGAGTCCTGATCAGCGGGAACCCTTGTTGACGCTTTCCCCGACCGCTCAGTAGCGTGTGGAGATCCGCCGACCCGTGCCCACTGAGAGGTTTGGCGGATGCGTCTGCTCTTCGTACCCCTGATCGCCGCGGCGCTCGTCGTCGTACCCGGCTCGCCGGCGTCGGCCGCGCAGATCCGCGTCACCTCGCTCGCGGCGCTGCAGTCCGCGATGGACAAGGCGAACGCGGGCGACACGATCGTCCTGGCCGACGGTTCCTACTCCGCGAGTTCGACGTTGTCGATCAAGCGGTCCGGCACCGGCCCGGCGCCGGTGACGATCGCCGCCGAGCACACCGGCAAGGCGACGATCACCGGCTCGAAGACGTTCTCCTTCGCCGGCGGCGTCCACGACGTCGTGCTGCAGGGTTTCAAGTTCCGGGGAAGCGCTTCCTTGAGCGTCCCGGCCGGGGCGTCGCACAACCGCCTGTCCCGCAACGACTTCCAGCTCACGAGCGACGGCAACTGGGTCTCGGTCAACGGTGACGACACCGAGGTCGACCACAACGTCTTCCAGAACCGCACCAGCCAGGGCGTGTTCCTGCAGATCCTCGGGCCGTCGGCCGCCATGGCGCAGAACGTCCACGTGCACCACAACTACTTCTTCAACCACCAGTTCTCCGGCGCGAACGGCGGTGAGTCGATCCGGCTCGGGCTGAGCAACCACCAGTCCTACTCCGCGCACGCCGTCGTCGAGAACAACCTCTTCGAGAAGGCCGACGGCGACAGCGAGGCGATCTCGGTCAAGTCGTCGGACAACGTCATCCGCTACAACACGATCCGGGACAGCAAGGGCTACATCGTGCTGCGCCACGGCAACCGCAGCACCGTCGAAGGCAACCTGCTCTTCGGCTCGGGGATCCGGTTCCACGGGAACGACCACAAGATCGTCGGCAACTACGTCGCCAACACCGGGGGGCGGGCGATCGTGTTCGGCTCGGGCAACGAGGCCGACAGCGGGCCGACGAGCAAGCTGCACGACCGCCCGGACCGGGACACCGTGGCCTACAACACGGTGCTCGGGTCGAGCAGCGTCATCGACGGCGACGGCGGCGACTTCAAACCGAAGGACTGCGTGGTCGCGGACAACATCGTCAAGGGAAGCTCGGGAACGCTCGTGACGCTGCCGAGCGGCTCGACCGTCAAGTACGAGGGCAACATCACCTTCGGCGGCACCGCGGGGATGCCGTCGCGCAACGTCGACCCGAAGCTGGTCAAGGACGCGGCCGGGCTCTACCGGCTGGCGGCGGGGAGCCCGGCGATCGACGCGGGCGTGGGGTCGTACCCGTACGCGGCGAAGGACTTCGACCTGCAGGCCCGGACGGGCCCCTTCGACGTCGGCGCCGACGAGTACTTCGCCTCGGGCACGACCCGGGTTCCGCTGGCGAAAGCCGACGTCGGCCCCACCGCCCCGTAGGTGCCTTTCCCGAAACTGTCGGACCCCCCGGGCACAATGGCGGCATGCCCGAACTCCCCGAGGTCGAAGTCGTCCGCCTGGGCCTCCAGACGCACGTCGCAGGCCGGACCATCCGCGAGGCGGAGGTCCTGCACCCGCGCGCCATCCGCCGGCACGCACTGGGCGCGCAGGACTTCACGAAGCGGCTCGCCGGCACCCGCGTCGAGGCGGCGCGGCGCCGGGGCAAGTACCTGTGGCTGGAGCTCTCCGACAAGGAGGCGCTGCTGGCCCACCTCGGCATGAGCGGGCAGATGCTCGTCCAGCCGGAGGACGTGCCGGACGAGAAGCACCTGCGGGTGCGCCTGCGCTTCGACGACGACGGTCCGGAGCTGCGCTTCGTCGACCAGCGGACGTTCGGCGGCCTGGCGCTGGACGACCTCAGCGACATCGGTGGCGACGTCCTGCTGCCGGACACGATCGCGCACATCGCCCGTGACCCGATGGACCCGGAGTTCGACCTTGACACGGCGGTGCGCGCGCTGCGGTCGCGGCGCACGGAGGTCAAGCGGGCGCTGCTCGACCAGACGCTGGTGTCGGGCATCGGCAACATCTACGCGGACGAAGCCCTGTGGCGGGCGCGCCTGCACTGGGCCCGGCCGACCGAAAAGCTGACCATGGCGAAGGGCCGCGAGCTGCTGTCGGCGGCGTCGGACGTGATGAACGCGGCGCTGGGCGCGGGCGGGACGTCGTTCGACGCGCTGTACGTGAACGTCAACGGGCAGTCGGGGTACTTCGACCGGTCCCTGGACGCGTACGGCCAGGAGGGGATGCCGTGCCACCGGTGCGGCACGGCGATCCGGCGGGAGCCGTTCATGAACCGCTCCTCGTTCTCGTGCCCGCGGTGCCAGCCGCGGCCGAGGGCGAACTCGGGTTGATAATCCGGGTGCGCCTTTCAGCTAGGATGAATACGCCTGGTAGCTGAGGGAGTGCATCGTGGTCAAGGAGCCCGGAAAGTCGACGCTGGCCGACAAGATCGACCGGCTGTTCCACGTGGTCCGCAGGCCCGATCGGGAGCCGTACAGCAACGAAGAGGTCGCCAAGGCCTGCCGCGAAGCGACGGGCGAGAGCTTTTCGACGACGTACCTGTGGCAGCTGCGCACGGGCCGCCGCGACAACCCGACCAAGCGGCACCTCGAGGCACTGGCCCGGTTCTTCGGAGTCCCCCCGGCGTACTTCTTCGACGACGAGCAGAGCCGGAAGATCGCGGAGGAGCTGGCGTTGCTGGGCGCCCTGCGCGACGCGGGGGTCCGGGACCTGGCGCTGCGCGCGGTGACGTTGTCCTCGGACGGCCTCGACACGATCAGCGACATGATCGACGCGATCGCCCGGAGGGAGGCCGGCCGCGGCGGCCCGAAGAAGGAGAGCTGAGGGTGGCGGTGTTTTCGCCGTCGGAGCGGGGGTGCTGACGCGAACCGCCGGCCGGGAGGCCGGGTCGCCGGTGTGGAACCATGTCCGGCGTCCGCGCGTCGGATTTTCCCCCGGCCGCGCAACCACACGCGCTTTGCCGCGTTGAACCTGCCGAAGCCGTTCGGCCGGGGCGTGGCGAGGGAGGCCTGAGAGTGGCGCGACCATCCTTGCGACGGCGGCGGCCGGCCCGGTCGCTGTGGAAGCGGGCCCGCGAAGTCGCCGATGCCGTGAGCCTGCCCGAACCGTTCGACGCCGAGGGCTTCGTCGCGGCGCTGGCCGCCGAGCGGGGGCGCCCCATCGAGCTGATGCCCGTCAGCGCTCCCGAAGGCGCGCCGTGCGGATTGCTGATGAGCACCGAACGCGCCGACTACATCCTCTACCCGACCAACACGACCGCCCTGCACCGGCGGCACATCCTGCTGCACGAGGTCGGGCACCTGCTGTGCGGCCACGTCGGCGCCGACGCGGGCGCCGACGGCGTCGCCATCGATGCCGCCGCCGGCCGGCAGCTCATGCCGAACCTCTCACCCGAGCTCGTCCGGCGCGTGCTCGGGCGCACCACCTACTCGGAGGTCGAAGAGCGCGAGGCCGAGCTCGTCGCGAGCCTGCTCGCGCAGCGCGCCGTCCGGCCCGCCGGGCCGCGCGAACCCGCCCCGGGCGTCCCCGACGGCGTGCGGCGCTTCGATTCCGTGTTCGGCCGCCGCACGCCGTGATCGAATCCCTGGCCTACTACCTCTGTCTCGCCGGCTTCGCCGGGTTCGGCTACAAGCTGATCGAAGCGCGCCGCAGCCAGCCGGCGCGCACGATGTGGTTCCTCGCCGGCTTCGGCATCTGCATCGCCACCGGCATCGTCGTGCTGACGCCGGCGATGTCGGCCCTCGCCGGCCCGGGCCCGGTCGCGGAGTGGGTCCTCAGCCTGGCCGGCGACGAGCTGAAGCTGGGCGCGATCGGCTTCGCGATGGCCTTCACCCAGTCGGTGTGGCGCGGCGACAGCGTCCGGCTCGCGCCGCACGCACTGTTCACCGCGGCGACGATGGTGCTGCTGGCGGTGTGCTTCGCGCTGTCCGAACCGCGACGCGTCGGCGACCACACGGTCTTCTCGGACGCGGGCCTGCCGTTCGCACTGGGCGACAAGGTGGTGTTCCTGCTCTACAGCCTGATCAGCCTCGGCCTGCTGCTCGCGGTGTTCGTCCGCAGCGCGTGGCACGCGGAGCCGGGACCGCTGCGCGCGGGGCTGTGGCTGCTGGTCATCGGCGTGGGCGCGGCGACCGCGTGGACGTTCTGGGACGTCGACGACGTCGTCCAGTTGGCGCGGACCGCCCGGATCGGCGCCCGCGAGGACCTCCCGTCTTCGATCCTCGCGGCCGTGACGATCGGGTGCGTGGCCACGGGGGCGACGCTCAGCGCCTGGTCGCCGGCGGTGTCGTCGATGATCGGCCGGGTGCGCGCGTACCGGGCGTACCGCCGCATCGAGCCGCTGTGGACGGCGCTGCGCACGGCAGTCCCGGGCATCGCGCTCGACCCGGGCCGCGAGCTGGCGGGGGGCGCGGAGTTCGCGCTGTACCGCAGGGTCATCGAAATCCGCGACGGCCACCTGGCGCTGCGCGCCCACTTCGACCCGGACCTCCCGGCCCGAGCCGAGGCGGCGGCCCGCCGGGCGGGAGTCCGCGAGGCGGAGGTGGCGGCCACGGTGGAAGCGGTGACGCTGGCCGCGGCGATCGAGGCGGGCCGGGCGGGCCGCCGCTTCGACCGCGAACCGGAGCACTCGCCGGAACCGGACACGGAGGCGGACGTGGCCGCGGAGGCGGCATGGCTGGTCCGGGTGAGCCGAGCCTGGCGCCGCCGCGACGCGGTGGTGGAGCGCGTCGAGGCGGCCACCTCCGGGTGACGGCCGCGCCCGAATGAGGGCGGCCGGTCAGCGGGGGTACCGGGCCCCGTTCACCGTCACCCTCAGCGTGTACAGCGAACTCGAGGCCGTGATGAACAGCTCGTTCCCGCGGGCTCCGCCGAACGTGAAGTTCGAGCACACCTCCGGGATCCGCAGCTTCCCGATCCGCGTCCCGTCCGCTGCGAAACAGTGCAGCCCGTCGTGCGCCGCCGCCCAGACCTGTCCTTCGCTGTCCACCCGGACGCCGTCGAAACCCCCGCTGTCACTCGTCGCGAAGATCTCGCCGCCCGTCAGCTTGCCGTTGGCGGAAACGGAAAACACCCTGATGTGGCTCGGTGTCCGGCGCGTGTCCGCGATGTACAACCGCGACTCGTCCGCCGAAAACGCCAGGCCGTTCGGGCGGGAGAAGTCGTCCGCGACGATCTCCACCGAGCCGTCCGGGGCGGCGCGGTACACGTGGCACGCCCCGATCTCGCTCTCCGCCCGGTACCCCTCGTAGTCGCTGTCGATCCCGTAACTCGGGTCGGTGAACCAGATCGACCCGTCGGAGTGCTCGACCACGTCGTTCGGGCTGTTCAGCCTCTTGCCCCGGTATTCCGACGCCAGCACCGTGATGGAGCCGTCGTGCTCGGTGCGCGTGACGCGGCGGGGGCCCTGCTCGCAGCTGACCAGCCGGCCCTGGCGGTCCACCGTGTGGCCGTTCGCGTACCCGGACGGCTGACGGAAGACGCCGACCTGGCCCGTCGTCTCGTCCCAGCGGAGCGTGCGGTCGTTCGGGATGTCGCTGAACACCAGGTAGCGCCCCGCCGGGAAGTACGCCGGTCCTTCCGTCCAGCGGCAGCCCGTGTGCAGGCGCTGTGTCCACTCGTCGCCGCTGACGCGCGTGAACCGCTCGTCCAGCACCTGGAAGTCCGTCTTGATCAGGTCCATGGATGAAGTAGACCGCATGCTCTCACCGAGCCACCACCCTCCGCCGTGCACACTACTGCGCAATGCGTGGTACCTTCCCATGCGTAAGACTGGAGGGTGCAGTGGAGATCAGTCAGCTGCTCAAGGGCGTGCTCGATCTCGCCGTCCTCGCGGTGCTCCGCGAGGAGGACGGCTACGGGTACGACGTGCTGAGAAGACTCCGGGCCGCCGGCCTGGACGAGGTGGGGGACGCGTCGGTGTACGGGACGTTGCGCAGGCTCTACAAGGCCGGCCTGCTGACCTCGTACGTCGTGCCCAGCGAAGAAGGACCCCACCGCAAGTACTACAGCCTGAACGAGCCGGGCCGGGCGCGGCTGGCGGAGTCGGGCAAGACCTGGCAGAGCTTCGCTTCGACGATGAACGCGCTTTTGGGAGAGGCAGCATGAGCGACAAGCCGACCGCCGTGCGGGTGTATCTGGCGCGGGTCCGGACCGCGCTCGCCGACCTGCCCGCGAGCGAGGTCGAAGAGATCCTCGAGGACGTCCGCCCGCACTTGGCGGAACTGGAGGCCGAGCTGGGGGAGGGCGCCCGCGTCGAGGCCTTGATCGAACGGCTCGGCACACCGGAGAGCTACGCCGCCGAGCTGCGCGCGTCCGGTGGTTACCCGCCGCCGGGCGAAGGGGCGACGCAGGTGCTCACGACGGCCGCGCCCAGCTTGGTGAAGCCGCGGATCGCGCTGTGGGGCCTGGTGCTCTGCTCCGTGGCGACCGCGTTGTTCGCCTTCAGCGCCGCCGTCACGGTCAGTCCCGCCCCGCTCTCCGGGCTGTTCGTGTTCGCGCCGGTGTTCGGCATCAGCCTGGCGCTGCTGCTGCGCGGCGGGGCCGGGCCGGTGCTGGCGCTGCCGGAAGTGGCCTGGCTGCGCACCACGCTGGCCAAGGGACGCGAGCAGGACGACGCCGGCAAGGTCCTGCGCTACCTCGGTTCGCTGAAGCCGGCGTGGTGGGTGCTGTGCGCCCTGGCGCTGATCGCGTTCGGATTGCTGGTCATGCTGCGGCACCGCGGCGCGGTGATCCTGCTGCCGTTCCTGCTCGTCGTCGGTGTGGTGGCCGTGTGGGCGGGTCCGCGCGTGCGCACCGACCGGCGGCTGCTGTGGGTGGCCGTGCCGGTTTCGGCGTTCGTCATCGGGGCCACGCTGGGCGGTTTCGGTGCCGTGTTCGACCTCTTCGCCCGCGGGAGCTCCTACTCGGGCCCGTCGTCGTACTACCCGTCGTCGGCCGATAACTACGGCAACGATCAGCTGACCTACGGCGGCCGCGAGGTCGGCAACGTCTACGCCTTCGACGCCGAGGGCAAGCCGCTGACCGAGGTCTACCTCTACGACGAGGAGGGCAGGCCGCTCACGGTGACCCGCTACGGCTGCGAGCGCGCGAGCGGCAGCAGGCAGAAGATCGGCGAGGACAACCGGTTCCCGCGGCCGAAGATCGAGCAGGGCGTCACCGACGACCAGGGCAACTACAACGGCTACAACGGCTACCGCGGTGCCTGCCGCGAGCTGGCGGGCGTGCCGTTCAGCGCCGCGATCCCGAAGGTGACGGTGCCGTCCACGACGGCCACGCCGCCGACGCCGAGGTAGGGGGCCGCTTCCGGCGTTCACCTGATCCGAACGCGCCCGAAACGTTCCGCCAACGCGGGCGTGGTCAGCTGGGCTGGTGCATCCGGAAGCCTTCGCCCCGCGGACCCGGGTGGTCCACGGCTACGAGCGCGCCTACCGGATGGCCGGGCGCGGCCCCGTGCTGCTCTTCCTGCACGGCATCGGCGACGACTCGTCGACGTGGCTGGAGCTGCTGGAGTCGCTGGCGGACGAATTCACGGTCATCGCACCCGACCTGCTCGGCCACGGTGCTTCGGCGAAACCCCGCGCGGACTACTCGGTCGCCGCCTATGCCTGCGGCATGCGCGACCTGCTGACCACCCTCGACGTCGACCGGGTGACGGTGGTCGGGCACTCCCTGGGCGGCGGCGTCGCGATGCAGTTCGCCTACCAGTTCCCGGAACGCTGCGAGCGCCTGGTCCTGGTGGGCTCGGGCGGGGTCGGCGCGAGCGTCCACCCGCTGCTGCGGCTGGCCGCGGCGCCGGGGGCGGGGCTGCTGCTGCCGCTGCTGGGAGCGCAGCCGGCGTTGCCGGTGCTGCGCAAGCTGGCCGCGACGCTGCGGATCTCCGACGACCTCGACTACGTGGTCGCCCGCTACCTCCGCCTGGTCGAGCCGGACACGCGGTCGGCGTTCCTGCGGACGCTGCGCTCGGTCGTCGACTGGCGCGGGCAGGTCGTCAACATGCTGGACCGGTGCTACCTCACCCAGGGGATCCCGACGCTGCTGGTGTGGGGCACGGAGGACCGGGTGGTGCCGAGCGGCCACGCGCTGCGCGCGCACCGGGCGATGCCGGGCAGCCGGCTGGTGCTCTTCGAAGGGGCGGGCCACTTCCCGCACCGCTCGGCCCCGAAGCAGTTCCTGGAGGTCCTGCTCGAGTTCCTGGCGGAGACGCCGCCGGCGGAGTACGACCGGGCGCGCTGGGGCGAGCTGCTGCGGGCGGGCCGCCCGGCGGAGCAGCTGCCCGCCTCGGCCGAGATCCCCGACGCGCCGACGGTGTCTTCGGGCACCTGAGCGGACACGGAAGCCGACATGGCGAAGGCCGCCTCCCGGGGGAGGCGGCCTTCGATCTCTTCCTGGGTCAGTGGCCGAACGCGCTGCGCGCCGCGAGATCGGCCAGCAGCGCGCGGCCCTTCTCGGCGTTGCGCGGCTGGGACAGGACGTCGTAGCGGCGGGCCACCAGCTGGCTCTGCGAGATGAACCCGCGCTTGTTGCGGTTCACCGCGTAGCCCAGCGCGCCGAACAGCAGGTTGAACCCGAGACCGGCGACGAGGCCGATCACGATCGGGACCAGGCCCGCGCCCGGGTTGAGCAGGCTGAGCATCAGGCCGAGGAACACGCCGAACAGCGCACCCGACGTCGCCGCGCTGCTCAGCATGCGACCCCAGGACATCTTGCCCGCGACCCGCTCGACGAGCATCGGTTCCACGCCCACGATCGTGACGTCGGTGACGGGGAAGTCGGTGCCCGCGAGGTGGTCGACCGCTCGCTGTGCCTGCTCGTAGGACTCGTACGAACCGATCGGCCAGCCGGTGGGCAGGGTCGGCAGCTGGGGCCGGGCCTGCTGCTGTCCGATCGTGGTCTGCGTGAATGCTGTGGTCATCGATCTCACCTCTCTTGCCCCGTTCAACGTGCGGGCACCCCGGTTTTCCTCCCGCGCGGGCGAATTCACAGACTCTTCTCAGCCGGGCATCCCGGACAATCCGACCGCCACCGCAATGGTTCAAAAAGATACCTTTGTTCCGGTTGACCCGGCGGAGCTCACCGGGTAGGAAGGACCGGCAAAGGATTCATACCAAACCTTTGGGGCGACGATGGCACGCAGGCGAGGCATGCTCACGCTCGACGAACTCCGGGCGCGCGTGGACGCGGGCACGATCGACACCGTGCTCGTCGCGCTCACCGACATGCAGGGCAGGCTGCAGGGCAAGCGCTGCTCGGCCGAGTACTTCCTGGACGAGGTCGTCGGGCACGCCACCGAAGCCTGCAACTACCTCCTCGCCGTCGACGTCGACATGAACACCGTCGACGGCTACGCGCTCTCCTCGTGGGACAGCGGCTACGGCGACTTCGTGCTGCGCCCCGACTTCGACACCCTGCGCGAGATCCCCTGGCAGGAGGGCACCGCGCTGGTGCTGGCCGACGTCGAGCGCGTGCAGGGCGGTGCCGTCAGCGTGTCGCCGCGGCAGATCCTGCGGCGGCAGCTCGACCGGCTCGCCGAACGCGGGCTCGCCGCCTACGTCGGCACCGAGCTCGAGTTCATCGTCTTCGACGACACCTACGAAGCCGCCTGGGACAAGCGCTACCACGGCCTCAAGCCCGCCAACCAGTACAACGTCGACTACTCGATGCTCGGCACCGCGCGCCTGGAACCGCTGCTGCGCCGCATCCGCAACGACATGGCCGGCGCCGGGCTCTACCCCGAGTCCGCCAAGGGCGAGTGCAACCCCGGCCAGCAGGAGATCGCCTTCCGCTACACCGATGCCCTGAGCACCTGCGACAACCACAGCGTCTACAAGAACGGCGCCAAGGAGATCGCCGCGCAGGAGGGCAAGAGCCTCACTTTCATGGCGAAGTACAACGAGCGCGAGGGCAACTCCTGCCACATCCACATCAGCCTGCGCTCCACCGAAGGCCGGGCCGTCCTCGCGGGCGACAGCGAGCACGGCTTCTCGAAGCTGATGGAGCACTTCCTCGCCGGCCAGCTCGCCGGGCTGCACGAGCTGACGTACTTCTTCGCCCCGAACGTCAACTCCTACAAGCGGTTCGTGCCCGGCAGCTTCGCGCCGACCGCGATCGCGTGGGGCACCGACAACCGCACCTGCGCGCTGCGCGTCGTCGGGCACGGCGAGTCGCTGCGCGTCGAGAACCGGGTGCCGGGCGGGGACGTCAACCCGTACCTCGCCGTCGCCGCGCTCATCGCCGCCGGCCTGCACGGCATCGAGAACGAGCTGGAGCTCGAAGCACCCTTCACCGGCAACGCCTACAACTCCGATCGCGGCACGGTGCCGACGACCCTGCCCGAGGCCGCCGCGGCCCTGGCCGGCAGCGAGCTGGCGCGTGCGGCGTTCGGCGACGACGTCGTCGACCACTACCTGAACGCGGCGAAGATCGAGGTCGACGCCTACAACGCCGCCGTCACCGACTGGGAGCGCGTCCGTGGCTTCGAACGACTCTAGGCCGGTGATCGGGCTCACCAGCTACCTGGAGCCCGCGAAGTTCCTGGTCTGGGAGACCGAGGCCGTGCTGCTGCACCGGGTCTACGTCGACTGCGTCGTCGCGGCGGGCGGCATCCCGGTGCTGCTGCCCCCGGTGTCCGACGCGTACGAGCGGCTGGTGTCCACTGTGGACGGACTGGTGCTCACCGGCGGCGCGGACGTCGAACCGGGGCGCTACGGCGCCGAGCCGCACCCGGCCACCTACGTCCGGCCGGAGCGGGACGCCTTCGAGTTCGGCCTGTTCGCGGCGGCCCGGCGCGCACGCAAGCCGGTGCTGGGAGTGTGCCGCGGCCTGCAGGTGATGAGCGTCGCCCTCGGCGGCACCCTGGCCCAGCACCTGCCCGAAAGCGCGCGGACGACCGAGCACCAGCCCGCCCCGGCGACCTTCGGCCGGGGAACCGTGACGCTGGCCGAAGGCAGCCGGGCGGCGGCGATCCTCGGGCCCGAAACCAAGACGCTCTGCTACCACCACCAGGCGATCGACCGGCTCGGCGCCGGGCTCGAACCGGTCGGGTGGGCCGCCGACGGCACGATCGAGGCCGCTGAACTACCCGGTGAGTTCACCCTCGGCGTGCAGTGGCACCCCGAGCAGGACACCGACGACGTCCGGCTGTTCGAGGCTCTCGTCGCAGCGAGCAAGGAGAACCGATGACCACCAGTTTCGAGGTCCTGAACCCCGCCACCGAGGAGGTGGTGCGGAAGGTAGAGCTGACCAGCGCCGGAGAGACGGACGCGGCGATCGCCCGCGCTCACGAGGCCTTCCCGGCCTGGCGTGACGTCACCCCCGGCGACCGCGCGCGGCTGCTGCGCCGCTTCGCCGACGCCGTCGAGGCCGACATCGAAAACCTCGCGCGGCTCGAGGTCGAGAACTCCGGGCACACCATCGGCAACGCCCGCTGGGAAGCCGGCAACGTCCGGGACGTCCTCAACTACTACTCCGCCGCGCCGGAACGCCTGATCGGCAAGCAGATCCCGGTGCCCGGCGGCATCAACGTCACCTTCCAGGAACCCCTCGGCGTGGTCGGCGTGATCGTGCCGTGGAACTTCCCGATGCCGATCGCCGGCTGGGGGTTCGCGCCCGCGCTGGCCGCCGGCAACACCGTCGTCCTCAAGCCCGCCGAGCTGACGCCGCTCACGGCCATCAGGCTGGCCGAGCTGGCGCGCGAGGCGGGCATCCCGGAAGACGTCTTCCAGGTGCTGCCCGGCAAGGGTTCCGTGGTGGGGCAGCGGTTCGTGGAGAACCCGGCCGTGCGCAAGGTCGTCTTCACCGGCTCCACCGAGGTCGGCAAACAGATCATGGCGGGCTGCGCGGCGCAGGTGAAGCGCGTGACGCTGGAACTCGGCGGCAAGAACGCCAACATCGTCTTCGCCGACTCCGACCTGGAAAAAGCCGCGGCGACCGCGCCCTACGGCGTCTTCGACAACGCCGGGCAGGACTGCTGCGCCCGGTCGCTGATCCTGGTGCAGGCGAGCGCCTACGACCGCTTCATGGAGCTGCTCGAACCCGCGGTGCACGGCGTCGTCGTCGGCGACCCCGGCGACGAGAAGACCGAGATGGGCCCGCTGATCTCGGCCGCGCACCGGGAGAAGGTCGCCTCCTACGTCCCGGACGACGCGCCGGTCGCGTTCCGCGGCACCGCTCCCGAAGGCCGCGGCTTCTGGTTCGCGCCGACCGTCCTCACCCCGCCAGACCTGCGCCACCCGGTCGCCGCCGAGGAGGTCTTCGGCCCGGTCGTCGCCGTCGTGCCGTTCGCCGAGGAGGCCGACGCGATCCGGATGGCCAACGCGACCGAGTACGGCCTGTCCGGCTCGATCTGGACCCGCGACGCCGGCCGCGCGTTCCGAGTTGCGCGCGGCGTCGAATCCGGCAACCTCTCGGTGAACTCGCACTCGTCGGTGCGCTACTGGACGCCGTTCGGCGGCTTCAAGCAGTCCGGCCTCGGCCGCGAGCTCGGCCCGGACGCCGCCGCGGCGTTCACCGAAACCAAGAACGTCTTTCTGAGCACGGAGGAGTAATGGTCCAGCGTTTCGAAGGCCGCGTCGCGGTCATCACCGGCGGCGCCAGCGGCATCGGGCTCGCCTCGGCCCGGCGCCTGGCGAGCGAAGGGGCGAAGGTCGTCATCGGGGACCTGACGCCGGATTCGGGCAAGGCCGCGGCCGACGAGATCGGCGGCGCGTTCATCCAGACCGACGTCACCGACGCCGAGCAGGTCGAGAACCTGTTCCACAGCACGGTGGAGCAGTTCGGCTCGGTCGACGTCGCCTTCAACAACGCCGGCATCTCGCCGCCGGAGGACGACTCCATCCTCACCACCGGCATCGAGGCGTGGGACCGCGTGCAGCGGGTCAACCTGACGTCGGTGTACCACTGCTGCAAGGCCGTCCTGCCGCACATGCAGCGCCAGGGCAAGGGCTCGATCATCAACACGGCGTCGTTCGTGGCCGTGATGGGCGCGGCGACGTCGCAGATCTCCTACACGGCGTCCAAGGGCGGCGTGCTGGCGATGAGCCGCGAGCTCGGCGTGCAGTTCGCGCGGGAGAACATCCGCGTCAACGCCCTCTGCCCGGGACCGGTGAACACCCCGCTGCTCAAGGAGCTGTTCGCCAAGGACCCGGAGCGCGCGGCGCGGCGGCTGGTCCACGTGCCGGTCGGCCGGTTCGCCGAGCCCGAGGAGATCGCGGCCGCGGTCGCCTTCCTGGCCAGCGACGACGCCAGCTTCATCACGGCGTCCCAGTTCCTGGTCGACGGCGGGATCTCGGGCGCGTACGTCACCCCGATCTAACGGCGCGCCTTGACGCCGTAGACGTCCTTGAGGAACTTCCAGGCGGCGTTGAGGCGTTTGCGCTCCTCGGAGATCGCTTTCTCCCGGCGGCGAAGAACGCGAGTGGCGACCTCGGAGGCGAGGAAGGCGCCGGCGGCGAAGGTCAGCACGCCGACGATCAGGGTCAGGGCGATGACGGTGGTGGTCATGGTGACCAGCGTCGGAGCGCCGTGGGCGGTTCGTCCCTGCGCAAAGCTAGCCGGTTTCGTTAGCTTTGTGAGGTGACGCACTGGCGCGCCGGCGAATGGGCGGAAGCGGTCCGGACGGGCATCCGATCCCGCGGTCTGTCCCTGGACGAGGCCGCGCGGCGCATCGGCGTCCCGACGTCGACGTTGCGCAGCTGGATCGAGCACCGGCACGCGCCGAAGGTGACGGTGTTCGACCACTGGGCCCAGATCGCCGAGGTCACCGGGCTCGGGGAGGCCGAGCTGCTGCGCGTCGCCGGCGTCCTGCCCGACTCGCTGGCCTCGCCGGTCCACGTGGCCCAGGCGGCGAAGGCCCTGCGGGAAGGCATCGACCGGGCCGGGCAGTTCCTCCGGCAGGCCACCGCGCTCGTCTACTCCTCGCCCGGCACGCAGGTGGCCAACGCGATCGCGGCGTCGCCGATCGACTGGGAGATGCGGATCCGCTCGGCCACCCGCGGCGACGAGGTCCGCGTCACCTACCACCACTACGTCGGGATCGTGCCGCCGCGGGACTTCCCCCACGACGACGCCGAGGTGCGCCGCATCATCGAGCACGACGTCCTCGGCGAGCTGTGGCGGCCGCTCGGGCTGTACTGGCGGGTCGCCGAGGTGCACGACTGGCACGAGCCGCCGCGGCTGATCATCCAGGTGCCCGAGCAGGAGGCGACGCGGCCACCCGTGCCGTCACCGGTCGTCGCCGCGCCGCCGGTGGTCGTGCTGTCGCCGATCTGGGGCTACGGCGAGCTGCTGGCTTCGCTGGTCGCCGACGGGCTCGGGTTCGGCAACGTCGACTTCCGCTACTTCGGCCTCCCGGACGCGATGGCCGACCGGGTCCGCGGCACCGCCCGTGAGCTGGCCGGACCCGCGCCGCGGCTGGTGCACTCGGTGCCGCCGATCATGCTGCTGCACGGCCTCGCCGTGCCGGACCTGACCGGCCGCCTGCCGATCGTGGTCCGCTACGGCCCCCGCATGCGCGCCCGCGCGGCCCGGATCTACCGGTCGGCGCTGCTCGAAGCCGGGTTCGCCGACCCGGAAGAGGGCGCGAAAGCGATCGAAGACGCCATCTCGGTCCCGCCGGGCTGCGCGCACTTCGAGGTGACGCTGGCCGACGAGGACGTCTTCGACGGCGACCGGCCGTCGCTGGACCGGCTCAACGACGCGGTGGCCTGGCACGCCGAGCAGATCGTCGAGCAGGTCCTGCTGGGTGCGGGCCTGCCCCCGGTGCCGGTGGGCGGCCCGCTGAAACGCCTGGTCCTGCCGTCGGGCCGGGTCCGCCGCCCGCCGGAGCTGGCCGGCCGGGTGGTCCGCCGGGGCGCGGATCGAGTACCGCTCGAAGACTGATGTGGTGTTGGCCGGGTGAAGTAGACGGACCTCGAACCCGGCAGGTACCGTGACCGTCACAACTGCAGATCGGGCCGTCGAGCCGAGGCGGGAGAGCCCTCACGAAGTCGGTGGGGCACCGAAGGAGCAAACTCCCCGGAATCTCTCAGGTACCTGCTACCGCTTCGCGCGAGGCCACTCTGGAAAGCAGGCGCACCCGCGCCTCACCCAAGGTGAAAGCCGCTGCACAGGCGGTGAAACTCTCAGGTGCCATGACAGAGGGGGAGTTCCCAGCGCACCGGTGTGCGCCCGGCCCGAGGAGCTCCCGATCACTTCCACGCAGTTCGACGCCCGCCACATCGGCCCGTCCGAGGCCGAACGCGCGAAGATGCTGGCCGAATGCGGCTACGGCAGCCTGGACGCCCTCGTCGGCGCCGCCGTCCCGAGTGCCATCCGCGCCACCCGTGACCTGCGGCTCCCGCCCGCCGCGTCCGAAGAGGACGCCACCGCGGAGCTGCGCGCCCTCGCCGCGCGCAACCGGCCGATGACGCAGATGATCGGCCTGGGCTACTCCGACACCGTGACGCCCGGGGTGATCCGCCGCAACGTCCTCGAGAACCCGGCCTGGTACACCGCGTACACGCCCTACCAGCCGGAAATCTCCCAGGGCCGCCTCGAAGCGCTCCTCAACTTCCAGACCATGGTCGCCGACCTGACCGGCCTGGCCACCGCGAACGCCTCGCTGCTGGACGAGTCGACCGCCGTCGCGGAAGCCGTCACGCTGATGCGCCGCGCGTCGAAGTCCAAGTCCAACAAGGTCGTCCTCGACGCCGAGTGCCTGCCGCAGACCATCGCCGTCGTGCGGACCCGCGTCGAAGCCCTGGGCATCGAGGTCGAGGTCCGTGACCTGCTCACCGGCCTGCCCGACGACTTCTTCGGGGTCGTCGTCCAGTACCCGGGCGCGTCCGGCGTGCTGCGCGGCCGCGGTTTCTACCACGCGGTTTCCGAGTCGGCGAAGGCCGCGGGCGCGCTGTTCACCGTCGCCGCCGACCTCCTCGCGCTGACGCTGATCACCTCGCCCGGTGAGTTCGGCGCCGACGTCGCCGCGGGCTCGACCCAGCGCTTCGGCGTCCCGCTCGGCTACGGCGGCCCGCACGCGGGGTACATGTCCGTCCGCGCCGGGCTCGAGCGGTCGCTGCCCGGGCGCCTGGTCGGCGTCTCGGTCGACGCCGACGGCAACTCCGCCTACCGCCTCGCGCTGCAGACGCGTGAGCAGCACATCCGCCGCGAGAAGGCGACGTCGAACATCTGCACCGCGCAGGTCCTGCCGGCCGTGCTCGCCGCGATGTACGCGGTCTACCACGGCCCGGACGGCCTGAAGAAGATCGCCCAGCGCGTCCACGGCCTCGCCGCGGGCTTCGCCGATGCTCTCCGCAAGACCGGTGTCGAGGTCGTCCACGAGTCGTTCTTCGACACCGTCGTCGCGCACGTCCCGGGCCAGGCCGCCGAGGTCCACGCGGCCGCGCGCGAGGCCGGCATCAACCTCGGTCACGTCGACGCCGACCACGTCCGCGTCGCCTTCGACGAGGTCAGCACCCCGGCGATCACCGCGAAGGTCCTTCGCGCGTTCGGCGTCGAAGAAGAGGTCGGCGACGGTGTCGCCCTGCCGAACGGCCTGGCCCGGGAGAGCGGCTTCATGGGCCACGAGGTCTTCGGCACCCACCGCTCCGAGACGGCGATGCTGCGCTACCTGCGCAAGCTGTCCGACCTGGACTACGCCCTCGACCGCGGCATGATCCCGCTCGGCTCCTGCACGATGAAGCTCAACGCCACCACCGAGATGGAGCCGATCAGCTGGCGCGAGTTCGCCGGCATCCACCCGTTCGCGCCGGCCGAGGACGCCGAGGGCTACCACGTCCTCATCGCGCAGCTGGCCGAGTGGCTGGCCGAGGTCACCGGCTACGACAAGGTGTCGCTCCAGCCGAACGCGGGCAGCCAGGGCGAGCTGGCCGGCCTCCTCGCGATCCGCGCGTACCACCGCGCGAACGGCGACGAGGCCCGGGACGTCTGCCTGATCCCGTCGAGTGCCCACGGCACGAACGCCGCGTCCGCGGTGCTCGCCGGGATGCGCGTGGTCGTCGTCAAGTGCACCGACGAGGGCAACGTCGACCTCGCCGACCTGCGGTCCAAGGTGGACAGCCACCGGGACACCCTCGCCGCGATCATGGTGACCTACCCGTCTACGCACGGCGTGTACGAGCACGACATCGACGAGCTGGCCAAGATCGTCCACGACGGTGGCGGCCAGGTGTACGTCGACGGCGCGAACCTCAACGCGCTGCTCGGCCTGGCCAAGCCCGGCGAGTTCGGCGGCGACGTCTCGCACCTGAACCTGCACAAGACCTTCTGCATCCCGCACGGCGGTGGCGGGCCGGGTGTCGGCCCGGTCGCGGTGCGCGCGCACCTCGCGCCCTACCTGCCGAACCACCCGCTGCTCGACGCCGCCGGCCCGGAAACCGGCGTCGGCCCGATCAGCGGCGCGCCCTACGGCTCGGCGTCGATCCTGCCGATCTCCTGGGCCTACGTCCGGATGATGGGCGCGCCCGGCCTGACCGCGGCCACGAAGGTCGCCGTGCTGGCCGCGAACTACGTGGCTTCGCGCCTGGCCCCGCACTACCCGGTGCTCTACACCGGCCAGGACGGCCTGGTCGCGCACGAGTGCATCCTCGACCTGCGCCAGCTCACCAAGGAGACCGGTGTCACGGTCGACGACGTCGCCAAGCGGCTCATCGACTACGGCTTCCACGCGCCGACGATGTCGTTCCCGGTCGCCGGCACGCTGATGGTCGAGCCGACCGAGTCCGAGGACCTGGGCGAGATCGACCGGTTCTGCGACGCGATGATCGCCATCCGCGCCGAGATCGACGAGGTCGCTTCCGGGAAGTGGACCGCCGAGGAGTCGCCGCTGCGGGGTGCGCCGCACACCGCCGAGACGCTGGTCGGGGCGTGGGACAAGCGCTACGACCGCGAGCTGGCCGTGTACCCGGCGGGTGTTTCGCGCAAGAACAAGTACTGGCCCCCGGTGCGTCGCATCGACGGCGCCCGCGGCGACCGTAACCTCGTGTGCTCCTGCCCGCCCCTCAGCGAGTACGGCTCGTGAGTGTTTAGGCGGGTTCTAACCCTCCTTACCACTCACGACCACCTACGGAAGGCGATCATTCCCCCCATGTCTCGCGAAACCTCCCTGCACGGAGTCCACAAGGGACTCGGTGCGCTGTTCACCGACTTCGCCGGCTGGTCCATGCCGGTCCGCTACGCCAGCGAGCTGGCCGAGCACAAGGCCGTCCGCGAGGCGGCCGGGCTGTTCGACCTCTCGCACATGGCCGAAATCCACGTCACCGGCAAGCAGGCGGCCGACGTCCTGGACTTCGCGCTGGTCGGCAACCTGACCGGGGTCAAGCCGGGCCGGGCGCGGTACACGATGATCTGCAACGCCGACGGCGGCGTCCTGGACGACCTGGTCGTCTACCGCCTGGCCGACGAGCACTACCTGGTCGTCGCGAACGCCGGCAACGCGCAGGTCGTCGCCGACGCCCTGGCCGAGCGGGTCGCGGGCTTCGACGCCGAGGTCGACGACAAGTCCGAGACGACCGCGCTGATCGCCGTCCAGGGGCCCAAGGCCGTCGAAATCCTGGGTGCGGTCACCGACGCCGACCTGGACGCGCTGAAGTACTACGCCAGCGTCCCGGCGTCGGTGAAGGGCCACGACGTCCTGCTCGCCCGCACCGGCTACACCGGCGAGGACGGCTTCGAGCTGTTCGTCGACGCCGACGAGGCCCCGGCGCTGTGGCGCCTGCTGCTGGAAGCCGGCGAGCCGCACGGCCTGGTCCCGGCCGGCCTCGCCTGCCGCGACACGCTGCGGCTCGAAGCCGGGATGCCGTTGTACGGCAACGAACTCACCGTCGAGCAGAGCCCGTTCGAGGCCGGGCTCGGCCGGGTCGTCAAGTTCGAGAAGCCGGGCGACTTCGTCGGTCGCGCGGCGCTGGAAGAGCGGTCCAAGCAGGACGTCCCGCGCGTGCGGGTGGGGCTTAAGGGCGCCGGTCGCCGAGCCCCGCGGCACGGCTACGCGGTGCTGGCCGACGGCACCGAGATCGGCGAGGTCACCAGCGGCGCGCTGTCGCCCACGCTGGGTTACCCGATCGCCATGGCGTACGTCGATCGGGCGTACGCCGAGCCCGGCACCGAGCTCTCCGTCGACATCCGGGGCAGGATCGAGCCCGTCGAGGTCGTCGCCCTGCCCTTCTACTCCCGCGCGTAAGGACTGTTGAACTGTGAGCATCCCCGAGAACCTGCAGTACACCAAGGAACACGAGTGGCTGAAGGTCGAGGACGGCATCGCCACCGTCGGCATCACCGCCTTCGCCGCCGAATCGCTCGGTGACATCGTGTTCGTCCAGCTGCCCGACGCGGGCGCCACCATCACCGCCGGCGAGGTGTTCGGCGAGGTCGAGTCGACCAAGTCGGTCAGCGAGCTGTACGCGCCGGTCTCCGGCGAGGTCGTCGAGGTGAACGGCACCACATCGGACACCCCCGAGGTCATCAACTCCGACCCGTACACCGAAGGATGGCTCCTGAAGGTGCGTCTGACCGGGGACGTGCCCGACCTGCTCGACGCCGCCGCCTACGCCGCGCACACCCAGGAGAACTGATGACGACTTTCGACGCCCCCCTCGCCGACGTCGACCCCGAGGTCGCCGCGGCCGTCGCGGACGAGCTGAACCGCCAGCAGTCGACCCTGGAGATGATCGCGTCCGAGAACTTCGCCCCGGTGGGCGTGCTCGAGGCGCAGGGCTCGGTGCTGACCAACAAGTACGCCGAGGGCTACCCCGGCCGCCGCTACTACGGCGGCTGCGAGCACGTCGACGTCGTCGAGCAGCTCGCCATCGACCGCGCGAAGGCTCTGTTCGGCGCCGAGCACGCCAACGTCCAGCCGCACTCGGGCGCGCAGGCCAACGCGGCCGCGATGTTCGCCGTGCTCAAGCCGGGCGACACGATCCTCGGCCTCGACCTGGCGCACGGCGGGCACCTGACGCACGGGATGAAGATCAACTTCTCGGGCAAGCTCTACAACGTGGTCGCCTACCACGTCGACAAGGAGACCGGGATCGTCGACCTGGCCGAGATCGAGCGGCTGGCCGTCGAACACCAGCCGAAGCTGATCATCGCCGGCTGGTCGGCCTACCCGCGTCAGCTCGACTTCGCCGAGTTCCGCCGCATCGCCGACCTCGTCGGCGCGCGCCTGATGGTGGACATGGCGCACTTCGCCGGGCTGGTCGCGGCCGGGCTGCACCCGTCGCCGGTGCCGCACGCCGACATCGTCACCACGACCACGCACAAGACCCTCGGCGGCCCCCGCGGCGGGCTCATCCTCAGCCGCGAGGAGCTGGCGAAGAAGATCAACTCGGCGGTGTTCCCGGGCCAGCAGGGCGGGCCGCTGGAGCACGTTATCGCAGCCAAGGCCGTCGCGCTGAAGATCGCGGCGAGCGAGGAGTTCAAGGAGCGCCAGCAGCGGACCCTCGAAGGCTCGCGGATCCTGGCCGAGCGGCTGTCGCAGGCCGACTGCGCTTCGGCGGGTGTCCGGGTGCTGACCGGCGGCACCGACGTCCACCTGGTGCTCGTCGACCTGGTCCAGTCCACTCTGGACGGTCAGCAGGCCGAGGACCGGCTGCACGAGGTCGGCATCACGGTCAACCGCAACGCCGTCCCGTTCGACCCGCGCCCGCCGATGATCACCTCCGGCCTGCGGATCGGCACGCCGGCGCTGGCCACCCGCGGCTTCCAGGCCGAGGACTTCGCCGAGGTCGCCGACGTCATCGCCGAGGCGCTCAAGCCGGACTTCGACGACGCCGTGCGATCTCAGCTCCGCGGCCGCGTGGAGAGCCTGGCCAAGAAGCACCCGCTGTACGCGGACCTCGCGCGATGAGCGCGTCGCCCGAAGGCCGGAAGCTGCTGCGTCTCGAGGTGCGCAACAGTGAGACGCCGATCGAGAAGAAGCCGTCGTGGATCAAGACGCGGGTGCGGATGGGGCCGGAGTTCACCGAGCTCAAGGGTCTGGTGCGTC
>JAEBES010000013.1:0-324874 GCA_049998155.1 Amycolatopsis sp. cmx-13-12
ACGCGCGACGAGCCGGCGGCGGCCCTCGACAGACAATGGGGCATTACGGTGGTGCACGGACGGGTCTTTCTCTCGGCGGATGTGTTGGTCGCACTTCTCATCCTGCCGCCGAAAGACCCGTCCCTCGTCTCAGGCCCTCGCCCACGTCACCAACGTCATGACCCGCAACAGCTAGCCGCACAGGAACCGCACAGAGAGAACACACGATCACCAAAGCGGCGGCCGCGATCGTGAGGGCATGACAGCCACCGCCCCCGCATCGCGGCCCGGGACCGTCCCGGTCGACCTGGCCGGTCCCCAGCCCGTTCTCGACGTCGTCATCCCGGTCTACAACGAAGAGACCGACCTCGAACCGTGCATCCGCCGGCTGCACGCGCACCTGGCCGAGCACGTCTCCTACCCGTACCGGATCACCGTCGCCGACAACGCGAGCACCGACGCGACGCTGCAGGTGGCCGAAAGACTGGCCCGGGAGTTCCCGGAGGTGGCCGTCCACCACCTCGACGAGAAGGGCCGCGGCCGCGCGCTCAACGCCGTGTGGCAGGCCTCCGACGCCGCCGTGCTCGCCTACATGGACGTCGACCTCTCCACCGATCTCGCCGCGCTCGGGCCGCTCGTCGCGCCACTGCTGTCCGGGCACTCCGATCTCGCCATCGGCAGCAGGCTCGCCCGGGGGGCGCGAGTGGTGCGTGGCCCGAAGCGCGAGTTCATTTCCCGTTGCTACAACTTGATCCTCCGCTCGACGCTCGCCGCGAAGTTCAGTGACGCGCAGTGCGGCTTCAAGGCGATCCGCGCCGACGTCGCCCGCGAGCTCCTGCCGCACGTCGTGGACACCGGCTGGTTCTTCGACACCGAGCTGCTCGTCCTGGCCCAGCGGGCCGGGCTGCGGATCCACGAGGTGCCCGTCGACTGGGTCGACGACCCGGACTCGTCGGTCAACATCGTGCGCACCGCCACCGAGGACCTCAAGGGCATCGCCCGCGTCACCAAGGCCACGTTCACCGGGGAGATCCCCATCAGCCGGCTGCGCGAGCAACTCGGCCGCCAGCCGATCGGCGTCGACGCGCCGGGCGTGCCGCCGCGGCTGGTGACGCAGCTGGTGCGGTTCGCCGCGATCGGCGTCAGCAGCACGCTCGCCTACCTCGTGCTCTTCCTGCTGCTGCGCACGGTCGTCGGCGCGCAGCCGGCCAACTTCACCGCGCTGCTGGTGACGGCGATCGGGAACACCGCGCTGAACCGGCGGCTCACGTTCGGCATCCGCGGCCGCGCCGGCGCCGGGCGCCACCAGTTCGAAGGGCTGCTCGTCTTCGGCCTCGGGCTCGTGCTCACCAGCGGATCGCTGGCGCTGCTCAACGGATCCACCACCCCGGGCCTGGTCCTGGAGCTCACCGTCCTGGTGCTGGCGAACCTCGCCGCCACGGTGCTCCGGTTCCTGCTCCTGCGCGGCTGGGTGTTCAACCCCCGCCGTCAGGCCACCACCCAGAAGGAGTACTGATGACCACCGTCCTGCCCACCCCGGTGTCCGAACCCCGGCACCGCAAGGACTCCGCCGCGCACGCACCGCCGCGCTGGGTCCGCCCGGCGGTGTTCGGGCTGCTGGCCGCGACCGCGGTGCTGTACTTCTGGAACCTCACCGCGTCCGGCTACGGCAACTCGTTCTACGCCGCCGCCGTCCAGTCCGGGACGCAGAGCTGGAAAGCCTGGCTGTTCGGTTCCCTGGACTCGGGGAACGTGCTGACCGTCGACAAGCCGCCCGCGGCGCTCTGGGTCGGCACGGCGTTCGCCCGGATCTTCGGGTTCTCGAGCTTCACCGTGCTGGCTCCGCAGGCGCTGATGGGCGTCGCGTCCGTCGGAATCCTTTACCTGACGGTGAAGCGGACGTCCGGTCCGGCCGCCGGGCTGATGGCCGGCGCGATGCTGGCGGTGACGCCGGTCGCGGCGCTGATGTTCCGCTTCAACAACCCCGACGCGCTGCTGGTGCTGCTGATGGTCGCGGGCGCCTACTTCGTCGTGCGGGCCACGGAAAAGGCGAGCCCGCGGTGGCTGGCGCTGGCCGGTGTCGCACTCGGGTTCGGTTTCCTGACGAAGATGATGCAGGCGTTCCTGGTGCTGCCGGCGTTCGGGCTGGCGTACCTGATCGCGGCGCCGGCGTCGCTGGGCAAGAGGCTGCTGCACCTCGGTGGCGCGGTGGTGGCGCTGGTCGTCTCGGCGGGCTGGTTCATCGCGCTGGTGGACCTGTGGCCGGCGTCGTCGCGGCCGTACATCGGCGGATCCGAAGGGGACAGTCTGCTCGAACTGGCGCTGGGCTACAACGGTTTGGGCCGCATCTTCGGCGGCGAAGGCAACGGCGGCGGCATGGGTGGCGGCGGCATGGGCGGCAACAACACCGGGTTCGGCGGGTCCACGGGCCTGTTCCGGATGTTCGGCGCCAGCTTCGGCACGGAGATCTCCTGGCTGCTGCCGGCCGCGCTGATCGGGCTGGTCGCGGGGCTGTGGTTCACCCGCCGCGCACCGCGCACGGACCGGACCCGGGCGGCGCTGGTGCTGTGGGGCGGCTGGCTGGTCGTGACGGCGCTGGTGTTCAGCTTCATGAGCGGCACGGTGCACCCGTACTACGCGGTGGCCCTGGCCCCGGCGATCGCCGCACTGGTCGCGATTTCGGGCCGCGCGCTGTGGCGGGGCCGGGCGCACCTGGCCCCCCGGGCGGCGTTGGCCGGCATGGTCGTGGCGACGGCGGTGTGGTCGTTCATCCTGCTGGACCGGACGCCGGAGTGGTTCCCGGCGCTGCGCTGGATCGTCGCGGTGCTGGGCGTGCTGGTGGGCACGGTGCTGGTGATGGGTGTGCCGGCGTCGCGCCGGCTGGTCGCCGTCGTGGCGGCGGCGGTGGCACTGACGATCGGCGTGTCATCGGCGGCGTACGGCGTGGAGACGGCGTCGGTGGCCCACAGCGGATCGATCCCGACTTCGGGCCCGACGTCCAGCGCGATGGGCGGTTTCGGCGGCTCGGACGACTCTTCGAGCGCAGTCGGCGCGTTGCTGGCCAAGACGACGACGAAGTGGGCGGCGGCGACGACGGGTTCGCAGAGCGCGGCCTCACTGGAGCTGGCGAGCGGCAAGGCGGTGATCGGCATCGGCGGCTGGAGCGGTTCGGACCCGGCCCCGACGCTGGACGAGTTCAAGGCGTACGTGGCCGCGGGCGAAGTCAAGTACTACATCGAGGGCGGCCGCGGAGGCGGCCCGGGCGGCGGATCATCGGAGATCACGGACTGGGTGACGGCGAACTTCACCGCCACCACGGTCGACGGCCAGACGGTGTACGACCTGCAGAGCTGACCGTCCGCGGCAGGCCCCGGAAGCCGGAGTACCCGGCCTCCGGGGCCCTGCCGTGCCGGCTCATCCCGCGGCTAGAGCGCTCGTGGACGGAGGTGGTGGCTGACGTCGCCGACGAGGTCCACCGTCGCTCGGCGTTCCGTGAACCGCCAGCCGCTCTCTCCGCGGGTGAACCGGTCCTCGTACCTTCCCGCCGCGATCGTCTGCAGCGGGAACCCAGGAACCGCCTGCAGCACCGTGAAGCAAGCGCGTCCCGACGCCGTCGCACCCGACACCTCCAGCGCCACGTTCGTCGTCACGTGCTTCGTGCGTGGCGTCCCTTCCTCGTACACGATCACCGTCTCGTGCAGCATCCGCTCGACCTCCGCGGCACCCCGCAGGACTCCGCCGCTTCCCACGAAGGCGCCCTCCGCGAACAACGCGCCCACCCCCGCGAAGTCCCCCGCGTCGACCAGCGCCGCGTACTCGAACACCAAGTTCTCCAACGCGCGGTAATCGTCCACGCAAACGATCTTACAGAGAAAGTATAGAAATCTTCCGTACCGTGGCGGCAAACGGCGGCAGGGGGCCGCCGAGCCAGGGGGACACCATGGATCGCCGCAGTCTGCTCAAAGCCGGGGTCGCCACCGTGGCCGGCGTCGCGCTCGCCGGGGCCACCACCGGCACCGCGCTGGCCGATACCGGACTTCCGCCCGTGCCCGGGATGCTCGGGGACCGCCGGGCGAACGAACTCTGGTACCAGCTCGACGAAATCGCGCTGTACAACCAGTCCCAGGAAGTCCAGGACGCCTACGCCGTGCTCTTCCCCTTCATCCAGCAGAACGCTCCGGAAGGCCTGTACGCGAAGTGGCGGGAGCTGAGCCGCGAACCGGCGTACCCGAAGAACTACGCCGAATTCGCCAAGCCGGTCGAGGGGCCGTTGACCGTCCTCTCGAAGCTGCAGCTCGACAACTTCGACCGCTTCTACCGCGGTGACGAAGCCGGTCTGGTCAAGGCCTTCGCCGCCTTCGGGCAGGGCATCCTCTTCGACCCGCGGCGGGCGGCGCAGGAGTCGGAAGTGCACACCATGAACGGGAACCCGCCGAACGGCTACCACTTCTGGCACCCGATCGTGCGCGCGCAGATGGTCCTCGGCATCGACCGGCACCGGTGGGCGCGGATCGACCCGATGATCGGCTTCGCCTGGGCGCTGCAGTCCATCGCGAAACCCGACCACCGCCACGTCAACCCCGGCCTGCCGCGCGAACAGGTCCGCGCGCTGGCCCGGTACTGGTTGCCGCGCTCGCCCGCCCAGCTCGACCGCGACTTCCAGTCGGCGCCCTACCCCGCCTGAGCGTCCAGCACCCGCTGGTACGCCGCCCGCAGCTCGGGGCCCGGAGCGACGCCGAGCCGCTCGTCGAGGAGGCGGCGGCCTTGGTGGTACACCGTCACCGCCTCCGCCGGCCGTCCGCTCGCGCACAGCGCCGCCATCAGCAGGGCGCGGGCGCGCTCCCGCAGCGGGTGTTCCACGACGAACGCGGTCGCGTCGGGCACCGCGCGCAGGTGGTCGCCCGACGCGATCTCGGCTTCGATGCGGCCCTCCAGCGCCGCCAGCCGCAACTCCTCGAACCGCGCCGCCTCGCCCGTGCGAAGCGGTTCGGCGACGTCGGCGAGGACCGGACCGCGCCACAGCTCCAGTGCGGCGCGGAACAGGCCCGCCGCCCGGGCCGGCCGGGCCGCACGCAGCTCGTCGTTCCCCAAGTACGCCAGCCGCGAGAACTCCTCGGCGTCGACGGTCCCGCCCGGCGTCAGCAGGTAGCCGCCGCCGGTGCGCACGAGCCGTGCCGGACGGCCGAGGGCCGTGCGCAGCCGGGAGACGTAGGTGCACACCTGCGCGTCGACCGTCGACGGCCGTTCACCTTCCCACAGCAGCGAAATCAGCCGCTCGTCGGGCACCACGCGCCCGCGGGCCAGCAGCAACGCGGCCAGCAGCGTCCGCGGCTTGCGCCCGCCGAGCGCGGCCGGGCGGCCGTCGGCGCGCGACACCGCCAGCGGCCCGAGAATCCGGAACTCCATCCCCCACCCCCTTCCCAAGGTACGCGGAAAGTCTCAGCCGGTCCTTAGGTTGGGCGCGGATCATGGAGTTCAGAGGGGATGAGGAGGCCGCGATGATCACCACCCGCCCGGGATACCCACGCTGGCACACCGCGAGTGCGCAGGGGCCGCGCTCACTCAACGCCGACGCCGTCGGGGCGTACGCCGCGGCCGGCGGACCAGGTATCGCCTTCGCTCTCGCCGACGGCGTCGGGGACGACCCCGCGGCCGCGCGCGCCGCCCGCATCGCCGCCGCGGCCGCCGCGCGCACGCCTGTCCACAAAGGACCTGTCGAAGCGGTCCTCGCCGCCCGGCGCGCGGTGCGCGAGCAGACGCTCGGGGACGCCGTGCTGGTGGTCGCCATGCCGGCCGAGCACGGCGGCTACCGCATCGCCTGGGTCGGCGACGCCCGCGCGTACGCCTGGGACGGCACCACGCTGAGCCGCTTGACCACCGACCACACGCTCGCCGAGTTCTTCCGCGCCCGCCACCAGCCGGTGACACCGCGGATGGAGCACATCGTGACCACGAGCGTCCGCACCACGGAGCCGCACGAAATCGGCACGGCGGAGACCACGGGATCGGGTCTGTTGCTGACGAGTGACGGCATCCACAAGCCCCTCACCGGCAGCGGCATCCGAGCGGTGCTGGCCCAGCCGGGGACGGGCGCGGCGGAGCTGGTCGAAGCCGCACTGGCCCGGGGTGGCACGGACAACGCAACGGCCCTGTACGTCGAGCCTTCGGAGGTCGTCGACAGCACGACGGTCCGATTTCCCGTCGCCGCGTGAACCGGGTGAGGACACTCCGGGGTGAGGCCACCCCGGAGTGTCCTCACCCCCGCTTGAGCTGCCGGTACTCCCGCAACACCAGCACGATGATCACCACGTCGAGCGCGGCGAAAAACGGCAACGCGATCGAATGGGTGTGCACGGCCCGGAAGATCTCATAGACGACGAACGCGGCAAGGACGATCGCCGCCACGGGGTACGCGCGCACGATCTTGCGGGCCAGCGCCCACACCAGGCCGAGCTTGATCAGCCCGTGGGCGAGCAGGTACGCGACGGCGAACGTCTTGGTGTCCCCGTGGAGGAAGTTCTCCGTCGCCGATTGCAGGTGCCGGGCAAGGGTGCCCGAGGGGTCGCCCAGCAGGTCGCGCGTGATGACCGCGTGGGTGAACCCGCTGACCGTCGCGGCGGGGATGAACGCCAGGATCAGCGCCCCGACGACCTGCAGCGCGCCGTCGAGGCCCTTGATCGCGATGGCGATCCGGAAGAACTTCTCGGTCGCGGTCGCCTTCGTCTCGGACATCGTGCCTCCTCGCCCCTCACTCTGCCGCAACCGCCGAGCGTCCGCACCCCGGGACATCAGCCGCTCGAACAGGGGACAGTTCTTGGCCAAAGTGACAAATTTTCTCGCCATTCATTGCGAGTTCACCAAGATCATCTCTATACTGTATTTTCCGTTCGCCCGGCAAAAGAAGGGGAGCGTGTGATGCCACGCCTGTGGGAGGCCGATCCGAACGCGTCGTTCAAACGTCGTCTCGGGAAGTCCGCGGTCGAACTGGATCGGACGAACAACGACCCCAGCTGCCCGGATATCTGGGAACTGTCCAACGGGGACGTGGCCGTCATCGGCCGCGACCTGACGTCGGGCTATGCGGCGCGGCTGCCCGACGGGGTGAGCATCGGCGCCGATGAGCGGCTGGTCGTCATCCCGGGCATCATGATGCGCTCGGCCAAGGGGGACATCCCCGATGCATAGACCTCTGGTCACCCTGTCCGGCGATCGGTTGACACCGGACGAATACTTCGCCGACCACGCCGAAAACTTCTGGCGCACCGACAACAGCGGGTGCTGGAAGCTCGAGCGGCAACAACACTTCGTCGAGAGCGACGACGCCAGCTGGGACGCCTTCACCGCGGGCGATTGGCCCAAGGCACTGCAGCTGCTGGAGGAACGCAGGCAGAAAGTCGCCGACTACGAAAAACGTATCACCCGTTCCGGGTTCGAAGTGCGGCGAGTCCGGGTCGTGGAAGAACCGATCAGCCCGTATTTGCTGTGGGAACTGAACTCCTTGCACGTCCGGCGGCAGGTGGGCGGAAAGATCCGGGTGGTCGGCGGTGCCGCCGTCGCGGATGCCGAACGGGAGGAGGTTCTCCCGGAACTGTTCATCATCGGCCGGAAGGTCATTTACCAAGTCCTGTACACCGAGAACGGCGAGCTGGAAGGTGCGCTCAGATCGGCGGACCCGGGGCTGATCCGCCGCTGGACGGCGACCGTCCGGCGTCTCTACGACGACGGCGAGGACCTCGCCACGTTCTTCGCCAGAGAAGTCGCCGGGCGCCGACCTGCACCGACGTGGTGATTCCGGCCACGGCCGGTGCCGAGCCACCCGGCCCGGTTCCCCGGCAACTACCCGCCGACGTCCGCGGTTTCGTCAACCGGCGCCACGACCTCGCCCGGCTCGACGAGCTCATCGACGATCGTGGCGCCTCCGGAGCGGCGGTCGTCGTCGTCGGCACGGCAGGCGTCGGCAAGACATCGCTGGCGGTGCATTGGGCTCACCGGATCCGCGACCGGTTCCCCGACGGCCAGTTGTACGTCAACCTCCGCGGCTACGACCCCGGCCCGCCGATCACGCCGCAGGAGGTGCTCGAGCGGTTCCTCCACGCACTCGGCGTGCCCGGCGCGGCGGTGCCGGCCGACCTCGAGTCGCGGAGCGCGTTGTTCCGGTCGCTCCTGGCCGGGCGGCGCGTGCTCGTGGTGCTGGACAACGCCGCCACGGTCGGCCAGGTCCGGCCGTTGCTGCCCGGCAGCGGCGAATGCCTCGTACTCGTCACGAGCCGGAGCAGCTTGACCGGGCTGGTGGCCCGTGACGGCGCCCACCGGCTCAGCTTGCGGGTCCTCACGGAAGCCGAGGCGACCGAACTGATCCAGCGCATCACGTCCGGCCATCGCGACCGGGACGACACCGCGGACATCGCCGAATTGGCCGGGTTGTGCGCGCGTCTTCCCCTGGCGCTGCGCATCGCTGCCGAACGAGCGATCAACCGGCCGTGGCTGCCGCTGCGGGAGCTCATCGCCGAACTGCGGGACGAGTCCGCGCTGTGGGACGAACTGACGGCCGACGATGACGACGAGTCCGACGCGATCCGCACCGTTTTCGCTTGGTCGTACCGGGCGTTGACGGCCGAGGCGAGCCGGATGTTCCGGTTGCTCGGCCTGCACCCCGGCACGGCGTTTTCGCTCGGTGCCGCGGCCGCGCTCACCGGCCGGTCGCCCGCCAGGACCCGGCGCGTCCTCGACAGCCTGGTCGGCGCGCACCTGCTCGAACAGCCCTGGGCCGATCGATACGAGTTCCACGACCTGCTCCGGATGTACGCGAACGACCAAGCCCACGCGGAAGAGGACGCCGACACGGCGTTGACCGCGGCGCGCCGGGTGCTGCTGTGGTACCTCCACGGCGCTCTCGCCGTGCGGGACCGGATCGGCAACGACGCGCCTCCGTGGACCCCGGCCGCGCTCGGGCCGGAGGTCGTCCCGCCGGAATTGGCCGACCGGGTGAGCGCCCTGGACTGGTACCGGCGAGAGCGCGAGACGCTCGTCCGCGCGGTGCGCACGGCCGACGACCTGGACCAGCCCGACCTCACGTGGCAGCTTGCGCTCGCGCTGTACCCGATCTACGCCGAGCACAACCACTTCGACGACTGGATCGAAACCAGCACCACGGCGCTGCGGGTCGTCCGCCGGCTCGGGAACCGCGCCGCGGAAGCGGAGGTGCTGGAAAGCCTGGGCAAGGCGCACACCCAGCACCTCGACCGGCAGCGCGGGATCGAGCTGCAATCGGCGGCTCTGCGCTTGCGCCGCGAACTCGGTGACGCGTATGGCGAACTGAAGTCGGCCAACGCACTCGGGCTCGCCCGGCTGCGTGCGCGGGACTTGCCTGCGGCCCGCGACCTGTTCGACCGGGCCATGCTGCTCGCCGACACGCTGGGAGAGCCGTACTGGCTGGCCGTCGCCACCAACAACGCCGCCAACGTCGATCTCGAACTCGAATCGTTCGAGCACGCGGAACAGGTGCTGACGGCCGCGCTGACCCGGTTCCGCCGGCTCGGGATCCGCAGCGGCGAAGGTGACACGTTGCGGGGTCTCAGCCGCGCGAGCCGCGGGTTGAGCCGGCCCGTGCAGGCGTACGGGTACATCCGAGCCGCCGTCGCCATCGCACGCGCCGAGGAGAACCCGGCACGGGAGGCGTTCTGGCTGCTCGAACAGGGACGTGTCCAGGTCGATCTCGGGCGCCCCGCCGAGGCTCTCGAGACGTTCCAGCGCTCGGCAACGCTCCAGCGGCAGCTCGGTGACCGGGCGCGGGAGGCCGAGGCCCTGGACGCCACGGGGGTGGCGTACCGGGCGATGGGGCGCCCCGAAGAGTCGGTGCGGTTCTGTCGCCGGGCCGCCTCGGTCTTGCGCGAGCTGGACGAAACCTGGCTGCTCGCGCTGGCTCTCGACCATCTCGGCGCCGCACTGGCCGAGTCCGGCGAACGGCTCGAAGCCGACGCCGGGCGCCGGGAGGCGCTCGCGTTGTTCGAGCGGTTCCCGGACCCCCGCGCCCAGCGCCACCGTGCCCGCCTGGCGGCGTTGCTCACGAGCTGAGGCACTTCCCGCACCGTTCGTGCCGGGCTGTCCGGCCGGTCGGGTCCTTCCCGTAGAAGGGGTAACACGCCGCGCCGCAGACGGCGAGGAAGATCGGCCCGCACCGGAGGGGGTGCGGGCCGACCTGGTGGGCGACGGCCAGGGCTCGGCGCCGTGCGCCCGCTTCGGGGAGCCAGCCGTCGTCCGGCAGGGCGGCGCGGATCTCGGCGTCGAGCTCGTCGGCCCGGGCCACCAGGTCCGCACCGAGATCAGCGAGCCGCTCCCCGAGGTCGCGGAGGATGTCGGGGCGCGGTGCCTCCTCTCCGACGGTCCTGGCCAGCCAGGCCAGATCGGGGCCGAGCGAAGCGTGCAGATCACGGATGCGGTCCAGCAGCCGCCGGTCCCGATCGGCGTTGTTCAGCACCGCGCCAGCCACGCCGCCTCGCATTCGGTGCAGGTCGGATCGAACCAATGACCTCCCAGCTGGGGAACATCCTTCACCGCGACGGTCACTTCCGCGCCGCACAGGGCCACGAACTTTTCTTCCGGGCGCGGAGGGAACGGCCCGCTGAGCGCGTGGCGCTTCCCCTCCGCTTGCTGCCACCTCAACATGTGTCCAGTGAATCTGTCCGCTGCAGCGGACACCAACACACCGAAGAGTGCTTCGACATGTGTCCACTCAATCTGTCCGCTGCAGCGGACACCAACACACCGAAGAGTGCATCGACCTACATCCGCGGCGGCGCCGAACCGGTTCCCCACGCCGTGGGCGCGTCACTCAACCGAACCTCGATCCGCCCCGCCCGCAACAGGTCCGCATGCGAGATCCAGCTCCGCCCGTACTCGCGGTGTCCCACCCGGACATCCTCGGTGTACTGCAGCTTCCCCGCACGGGCACCGGGCGCGGAGATCTCGACCGCACGGCCACCCGCCGGGCGGATCTCGACCTTCTCGAACATCGGCGTGCTGAGCAGGTACGTCCCCGAACCCGGCTGGGCCTCGAACACCCCCACCATGCCGAAGACGAGCCACGAGGAGATGGTGCCCAGGTCGTCGTTGCCCGGCATGCCGTACGGCGTGTCCGTGAACAACGTCCGCGCCGCGCGCAACACGGCCGAGGTCTTCCACGGCGCGCCCGTCCAGCTGTACATCCAGGGCGCGTGCAGGTCCGGCTCGTTGTTCGGGTTGAAGGCGAAGTTGTTGTGGTAGTCGTACGCGCCGTGGACCCAGGAGTCCTTGGCCGCCTTGGCCGGGTCGGTCAGCAGCAGCGGCAGGTCGAAGAAGGTGTCGAGCCGCTTCTCGGCCTGGGCCGGGCCGCCCATCAGGCCGAACAGCTTGGCCGTGTCCTGCTGGGCGAGCCATTGGTACTGCCACGGGGTGCCCTCGTGGAAGCCGGTCGACTGGGCGGGATCCGGGTCGCCGACGCCCGTGCCGTCCGCCGCGCGCGTGCGCGGGAAGCCCGTGAAGCCGTGGGATTCGACGCTGGTGTCCCACAGTTTCGCGAAGTTGCCGCAGCGGGCGGAGAGGGTCGCCGCCCGGTCGCGGTAGCCCAGACCGGCCGCCATCGTGGACAGTGCGCAGTCGGCGAGGGCGTACTCGAGGGTGGCCGAGCCGGCCTGGCGGGTGTCGCCGTAGGTGTAGCCCGGCAGGTCCTGGTAGCCGATCCAGCCGTTCTCCACGTACGTCGGGTTGCCGTCGCGGCCGCGGAAGACCGACTGGTCCGCCGGGACTTCGTTGGCGTTGCGCCACAACGCTTCGAACAGCTGACGCGCCGTCTTGTCGTCGAGGAGCCCGCGGCGGTAGTTGTCGACCACCCACGGCGTGACGGGGTCGCCGCTCATCACGTTCGTCTCGCCGCCGGCCAGCGCCCAGCGCGGGACCCAGCCGCCGTCCTGGTAGATCCTCAGCACGGACTTGGTCATGTCCGCCGCCTTGTCCGGGTGCAGCAGCGCGACCAGCTGGTTCTGCGAGCGGTAGGTGTCCCACAGCGAGAACATCTGGTAGTAGGTGTCCCGGCCGCGGTGGACCCGGTCGTCGAAGCCGCGGTAGGAACCGTCCACATCGGACCCGACCGACGGGTGCAGCAGCGACCGGTACAGCGCGCTGTAGTACGTCCTCTGGTCGGCGGCCGTCCCGCCGGCGACGCGCAGCCGGTTGAGCTCGTCTTCCCACGTGTCGTGGGCGGCTTTCCGCGCCTGGTCGAACGACCGGGGCTGCTCGGCGGCGCGATTGAGCCGGGCGCCGTCGATCGAGGTGTATGACAGCCCGACCGAGGCGCCGACCTGGTTCTTCTCGGTGCCGAAGGTGAGCCAGGCGCCGGTGCGCCGGCTGCCGAGCTGCGCGTCACGCTGGTTCGGCGTCAGCTTGCTGTCGGTCCAGGTGCCGAAGCTGGTGAACTTCCGGTCGAACTTGGCGCTGAAGAAGATCTTGTACCGCTCCTTCTGCGTCTCCCAGCAGAAGTTGCCGCCCTGCAGCCAGCCCTCGACGGTGTCGTCCCCGACGACGTGGACGTCGCCGGCGTAGGTGTAGCCGTTGCTCTCCCCGACCTCGATGAGCACGTTCTCGCCGGCCGCCCCGGCGGGGAAGGTGTAGCGGTGCTGGCCGGTGCGCTGGGTGGCGGTCAGCTCGGCGTCGATGCCGTTCGCAAGCTCGACGCCGTAGTAGCCGGGCCGGCGCGTCTCGTCGGCGTGGCTGAACTTCGCGCCGTACTGCGCGGGATCGCTGCTGGTGACGGCGCCGGTGGTCGGCATGAACCGGAAGTTGCCCATCGTCTGGCAGCCGACGCCGGAGAGGTGGGTGTGGCTGAACCCGAGCGTGGTGTCCTGCGCGTAGTCGTAGGACGCGTACTTCTTGAGCTGGGTGTCCGGGCTGAGCTGCACCATCCCGAAGGGGGTGGTGGCGCCCGGGAAGGTCGTGCCGTCCCCGTTGTTGCCGATCGAGGTGTCGACGAGCGTGGTGGGGTCGTCGGCGAACCTCACGCCCGCTTCGGCGGGCGTCGCGAGAGCCATCGTCGTGGCTCCGGCGACCAAGCCGGCCAGGACGCGCGTGCGCGTTCTCATCCGTGTCCTCCTGACAACGTTGTCACCTGCACGGTGGGATCTTTTCCGTTGTCCGGTGGACAACGCAAGCCCGGAAAGGCTTGAACCTGACGCCGCGTCAGGTTTTACGGTCGAGGCGTGAGCGAACGCAGGTGGACCATCGGCGAGCTGGCCAGGGCCAGCGGCGTCACGGTGCGCACGTTGCACCACTACGACCGGATCGGCCTGGTGTCACCGGGCGAACGGACGCCGGCCGGGCACCGGCGCTACCTCGAGGCGGACGTGCGCCGGCTCTACCGGGTCCGGACCTTGTGCGGGCTGGGACTTTCCCTGGACGAGGTGGCCGTCGTCCTGCGGAACGCGACGGACGACCTCGGCGAGCTGCGCGGCCTGCTCACCGCGCTGCTCGCCGATCTGGCGGCCCGAGCCGCGCGCATCGAGGAGTCGGCCCAGCGGCTCCGAGGCCTGCTCGCCCGGCTGGCCGAGGAAACCATGCCGGAACCGGAGCAGTTCCTCGCCGGCCTGGAACCGATGTCCGTCGACGCCGGCCGCCACCTGTCCGCCGCCCAGCTCGCGACGATCACCGAACGGGCCGCGCAGCTGGGCGGCGGCGCGATCGAGACGCTCAAGACCGAGTGGCTCGCGCTGTTCGGCCGGCTCCGGCGGCACCTGCTCGACGGGACCCCCGTCGACGACCCGGACGTGCAGGAGCTGGTCGCTCGCTGGCGGGAGACGGCGGCCGCGTTCCACCCCGGCGACCGCCCGTTCGAGGCGGCGACCACGGCGCTGTGGGAGGACAACCGCGCCGGGTTGGGCCGGCAACTCGACGAGCGGCTCGGCTGGTCCGGGCCGGGCGGTGCCGCCGAAGTCGTCGACTACCTGCGCAAGGCCCGCGCCGCGGGCGAAGACCGGAAGGACGGGTGAATGGACGTCGACATCTCCGGGTGGCTCCGGGAGAACATGGTCCGCCTGCGGACCCTCGACCCGGAGGAGGGCTACGCCGAACTCGAGCCGTTGCGCGGCATCGTCGGCGACGCGCGCGTCGTCGCCATCGGCGAGAGCACGCACCGGGTGCACGAGTTCTACCAGCTCCGCCACCTGGTGACCCGGTTACTGGCCGAGGAGCTGGGGTTCACCGGGTTCGCGATGGAGTCCGGCTTCCCGGAAGGCTGGGCGGTGCACGACTGGGTGCTCGGCGGCGACGGCGACCTGGACCGGCTCCTGCACACCGGGATCACCTACCACATGGGCAAGTGCGCGGAGATGCGCGACCAGCTGCGGTGGATGCGCGCGCACAACCGCACCCACGACCGCAAGATCCGCTTCTACGGCATGGACATCCCGGACTCCAGCGCGTCCGCCCGGCCCGGGGTCACGGCCGCACTGGCGTTCCTGGACGAAGCCGACCCGGACTACGCCGCGGCGGTCCGCCGGGACCTGCTGCCGCTGTTCGGCTACCTGCCGTCCGACCGGACCGGGCTGGCCTGGGCCGCGCCGGCGATCCACGCCTACCTGGCGCTCGGTCCCGCCCACCGCCACGAGCTGACCGCCCGGATCGGCGAGCTGACCGAGCGCCTCCGCGCCCTGCGCGTGCCTTACTCCACAGTGGACGCTGCCCGGGCCGACATCGCCTTGCAGTGCGCGGTCAACGCGCGGTACGCGGACGCATTCCTGGCCGGCATCGCCGCCGCGCCGGGCCGCACCTACCGGGGTGCCAACGTCCGGGACGCGGCGATGGCCGACAACGTGGAGTGGATCCTCGCCCGGGAGGAGCGGGTCGTCGTCGGGGCGGCCAACGGGCACCTGCAGCGCTGGCCGTACCGCGTGCCGCCGATCATCGCCGAGGAGCAGGTCATGCTCGGCCAGCACCTGGCCCGCTCGCTCGGCGACCGGATGGTGGTCATCGCGACCACCTACGACGGCGGCCGCGTGTTCTCCCACCGGCCGTTGCCCGACGGGCCACCCGGCCACACCGAGGTGTTCTACGAGGACGTCGCCCCGGGCACCGACCCGGGCGAGCTCGACGTCCTGCTCGCCGGCGCCGGTGCCCCCCTCGCCCTGCTGGACCTGCGCGCGGTCCCGGCCGAGGGCGCGGTGGCCCGCCGGTTCGCCGAGGTCGACGGCACCCGGCAGGGACCGTACAAGCAGCTGGTGAACCCGCTCGCCGCGTTCGACGCCGTCGTGCACATCGACAAGATCACCCCGTGGCACACCTTCGTCGACGGGGTCACACCTGGTGCGTGACGTGCCCGTCGACGATCGTCGCCGTCACCGGGAGGGTGCGGAGGTCGGCCGGGGACAGCCCCGACGGGTCGGTGGCCGTCACCACCAGGTCCGCGACGTCGCCCACCGCCACTCCGCGACGGCCGCCGGAGGAGGCCGCCAGCGCGTCGGCGAACGGGATCGCCTGCTCCGGGTGCCACGGCGGGCGGTCGTCGTCCGTGCGGGAGATCGCCGACGCGATGCCGTCCCAGGGGTCGAGGGGCGCCACCGGGGCGTCCGATCCGAACTCCAGGCGGGCGCCCGACTCCAGCAGCGACCGGTACGGGAACGCCCGCTCGGTGCGCCCGGGCCAGTGGCGGTCGGCGACGTCGCGGTCGTCGGGCTGGTGCGCCGGCTGGACCGCCGCGATCACGCCCAGCGCGGCGAACCGGGGAACGTCGGACGGGGACAGCAGCTGGGCGTGTTCGATGCGGCCCGGGCAGCCGACCGCCTCGAACGCGTCCAGCGCGATCGTGTTCGCCCGGTCGCCGATGGCGTGCACCGCCGGGAGCAGGCCGTGGTCGAACGCCCGCTGCAGCAACGGGATCAGTTCCTCCGGCGGCAGTTCCAGCGAACCCGGCGAACCCACGCCGGGGTACGGGTCGTGGCAGTAGGCCGTGCGGGTGTTGAGGGAACCGTCCACGAAGAGCTTGAACGGTCCCACCGTCAGCAGCCCGCGGGAGTCCGGCAGGACGTCGCCGGTGCGGTGGCCGCGTTCGATGGTCCGGTCCAGCAGGTGTTTCGCGATGACGCACGAGATCCGGGCCGCCGGGGCGCCGCGGCGGGTCCAGTCCGCGACCGTGTCCGCGTACTCGTAGTCGACGATCTGCGTCACGCCCCGCGCGGCCGCCGCGGCGACCGCTTCCGCCACCCACCGGTCCTGGACGTCGATCGCCGCCGTCGGGAGCTGGGCCGTCGCGCTCATGCAGTCGCCCTCCAGCAGGACGCCCGTCGGGTGGTCGCGGCCGATCAGCTTCAGCGCCGCCGGACTGAGCCACAGCGTGTGCAGGTCCGCGCTGAACAACGCGACCGCGCGGCCAGGCAGCGCGCGCTGCAGCAGGTCCTTGTGCGGCCTGTCGGGCCAGAGCGCGTCACGGAAGCCGGCGCCCACGACGAGTTCGGTCTGCGGCGCCGGCGTCGCCAGCAGGTGCGCGAGCAGCAGCTCGATCGCCTCCCCCGCCGAGCGCGCCGCGTCCAGGGGGATGCGCCGCCGGAACGTCGCCCACTGCACCAGGTGGACGTGCGCGTCGACCAGCCCCGGCAGCAGCGTCCCGCCGTGCCCGTCGACCACCCGCGCGGCGAACCCCTCGGAGCCCGGCGCGGTGATCGACGTGATCCGGCCGTCGGTCACCCGGACGTCGGCGAGGTCCCCGCCGAGGCCGGGCCGGACGCGGCGCAGCAGGAGATCATCCATGCGGACAACCTTGCCAGCCCGACTCGTCCGGGTGAAGCGGCGCTTGGAAGTGAAATAGCGCGGGTATCAGAGACGTTGTAAGAGATGGCAGCCGTCGCCCGCCGAAGGGTCAGGGCCGGTTCAGGAGCGCCGCCTTCACAAGCCGCGCAGGGTTCGACTCCCTCGGTTGCCGCCACAGCTTCTTCGGCCCGCCGGCGTGTGCCGCCGCCTTATGGCGACCGCCCACCGCGAGCACTCACCACCGTCTCCCCGCGAGCACCCAGCCATGCGCCGCACTTTCACGTGAAAGTGCGGCTTCGGGTTACGGACCAACCGATTAGGCCATTTGGCTCGCAACCAATTGCGGTCTATGGGCTAACTGTCTGATTGCTGACGAAGATCCCACCCTGTGTACTGCTCGGTATCGCACATTTCCATGAAGGGTCGTTTCAGTGACACAGCACAGATCGCGCTGGAGACGGCGGGCCGGGATCACCGTCCTCGCCACCGCACTCGGCGCCTCCGTCCTCGGCGTCGCCGTCCCGGTGGCCTCCGCCCAGCAGGCCCCGCCCACCAGCGGCGCGGCCGACGGCAAGACCCTCGACGAGCACGACCGCGCGCTCGTCGCCGAAGCCGAGAAGGCCGGGAAGCCCGATGTCACGCTGCTGATCGCGGCGGAAAAGGGCCAGACCGGCGCCGCCGTGAACGAGCTCAAGGCGCTCGGCGGTGTCGTCCAGTCGACCGACCCGAAGCTCGACTACGTCAAGGTCAGCATCCCGCCGGACAAGGCCGAAAAGGCCGCGAAGCTCAAGTCGGTCAACGCGGTCGACGTCGATGGGCTGATCGTGCGCGACGACCCGAAGCCGGACGGCGCGACCACCCCGCTGCCGCAGCCGGCGCCGGGCAAGGACACCCCGCGGGTCAACCCGTACCTGCCGACCGGGGACACCTACGCGGCGCAGTTCGGCCAGGTCCTGCCCGGCTGGGACGGCAAGGACACCACGGTCGCGGTGCTCGACTCCGGCGTCGACCTCGACTCCCCCGCGCTGGCCACCACCAGCCACGGCGAGCGCAAGATCGTCGACTGGTACGACGCCAACGCCACCAACTCCGGCGACGGCACCTGGGTCAAGCAGTCCACCCAGACCTACACCGGCGCCTTCACCGCGAACGGCAAGACCTGGACGGCGCCGGCGACCGGTGGCCCGTACACGTTCGGCCTCTTCAGCGAGACGGCCGGCGACCTGGGGGCCGCCGACAGCGAGACCGGCGGTGACGTCAACCGCGACGGCGACCGCGCCGACTCCTGGGGCGTACTCCTCGACCCTGCCACCAAGGAGGTCCGGGTCGACCTCAACGGCAACGGCGACTTCACCGACGAGAAGCCGATGACCGACTACAACAAGAAGTACGACGTCGGCTTCTTCGGCACCGACAACCCGGCGACCGACATCGCCGAGCGGATGGCCTTCGTGGTCCAGACCGACAAGCCGGGCTTCGTCGGCATCGGCATCGCCGGCGCGGAGCACGGTTCGCACGTCGCCGGCATCGCCGCGGGCAACGACCTGTTCGGCGGCAAGATGGACGGTGCCGCTCCGGGCGCGAAGGTCCTGTCCGTCAAGGTCTGCCTCACGAGTTCCGGCTGCACGTCGTCCGGTCTGGTCGACGGTGTCGTCTACGCCGCCAGCCACGGCGCCGACGTCATCAACATCTCGATCGGCGGCCTGCCGGCCCTCAACGACGGCAACAACGCCCGTGCGGAGCTCTACAACCGCACGATCGCCGAGTACAACGTGCAGATCTTCATCTCGGCCGGCAACAGTGGCGCCGGGGCGAACACGGTCGGCGACCCGTCGGTGGCCACCGACTCGATCTCGGTCGGTTCGTACATCACCAAGGAGACCTGGCTGTCGAACTACGGTTCGGTCACCAAGAACCCCGAGTCGATGCACCCGTTCTCCTCGCGCGGCCCACGTGAGGACGGCGGCTTCAAGCCGGACATCATCGCGCCCGGTGCGGCCATCGCCACCGTCCCGCGGTGGTTGCAGCCGAGCCCGGTGGCCGGCACGTACTCCCTGCCGGCCGGGTACGCGATGCTGCAGGGCACGTCGATGGCGGCGCCGCAGGCGACCGGCGCGGCGGCGCTGCTGGTGAGCGCGTACAAGGCGACGCACAACGGCCAGCGGCCGCCGGTGGCGCAGCTGCGCTCGGCGATCAAGTCGACCGCGCGGTTCGTGCCGGGCATCGACGCCTACGCCCAGGGCGCGGGCCTGTTCAACGTCCCCGCCGCGTTCGTCGCGCTGTCGCTCAACCCGAAGCCGGACGTGGTTTCGACGTCGGTCGAGGTGCACACGACGCTGTCGGGCCTGCTGACCAAGCCGAACACGGGCCTGGGCATCCACGACCGCGAGGGCGTCACGGTCGGCAAGGCCTACACCCGGACGTACACGATCACCCGCACCACGGGCTCGGCGCACCCGGTGCCGTACTTCGCGCGGTGGGTCGGCAACGACGGCACGTTCTCCTCCGGTTCGACGGTGGTCCTGCCGCTGAACACGCCGGTTTCGTTCAAGGTGAACGTGAACCCGAAGGGCGCCGGGGCCCACTCGGCGCTGCTCTACCTGGACAACCCGCTGACCATCGGCATCGACGTGCAGACCCTGAACACGGTCTTCGCGCCGCAGGAGTTCGTCGCGGGCAAGGGTTTCCAGGTCGACGTCGCGGGCAAGGCCGCCCGCAACCAGGCGACCAGCTACTTCGTGCGGGTGCCGCGGGGCGCCAGCGCGCTGAAGGTGGACCTGGACGCCGGCGCCGGCGCCCCGGGCAAGGGCCAGGTGCGGTTCCTGCGGTACGACCCGACCGGTGTCCCGGCCGAGGCCAGCACCGCGACGACCGCGTGCTACCTGCCCGACGCGGGTGCGGGCTGCGCCGGCGGCACGCCGACCAGTCGCACGATCGCCAACCCGCTCCCGGGCGTGTGGGAGATCGTCGTCGAGGCGCGCCGGACGTCCGACGTGGCCGAAGCGCCGTACAAGCTGTCGGCTTCGGTGCTGGGCACGGCGATCTCGCCGAACCCGGACGTCATCGCCTCCGCCACCGTGGGCACGCCGATCTCGCGGTCCTACACCGTGCAGAACACGCTCGGCGCGTTCACCGGCAAGCTCAGCGGAGCCACGCTGGGCAGCGCGAAGACGCAGCGGCCGTCCATCGCCGAGGGCGCGCAGCAGCAGTACCAGATCGCGGTGACGCCGGGCTCGACGTCGCTGACCGCCACGATCGGCAACCCCGCCGTGGTGGGCACGGACCTCGACCTGGTGCTGTACAACTGCACGACCGGTTCCTGCGTGCAGGCGGGCGTCAGCGCGGACGGTGACTCCGAGGAGTCGGTGACCGTGCCGAACCCGGCGCCGGGTGTGTGGGTCGCGCTCGTCGACGGGTACGCGGTGCCCGGCGGCACCACGGCCTACGACTACCTCGACGTGTTCACCAACCCGGCCTTCGGTTCGGTCGCGGTGAACGACGCCAACGCCCTGCGCGCGTCGGGCAGCTCGTGGACCGTGCCGGCGACGGTGACGGCCACGCTCGCCCCGGCCGCGGGCCGCACCCTGCGCGGTCAGCTGACCGTGCAGACCGACACCGGCGTCACGGTCGGCACCTCCCTGGTGCAGATCAACGCGGTGAGCTAGCAGGTCTGCCGCGGCTTGTCGTGAGTGGTAATTCGGGTTCTAACCCGAATTACCACTCACGACGCGCGGGAGACGAAGGGCGCGGGGTCGGCCAGGACGCGGTGGATCACCCGGCCGGCCGCGCCGAGGGTGGCCGCGTCGCCGCCGAGGCGGGACGCCGTCAGGACCGGGGGTGTGCCGCGGAGGCCGCCGAGCCGGGCGGACAAGACTTCCGAGACCGGTGCGGACAGCCACGGGTACAGCTGCGTGAACACCCCGCCCAGCACGATGCGGTCGAGGTCCAGCAGGTTCACCGCCGACGTCAGCGCGATGCCGAGGGCGCGCCCGGCCGCCGCGCACGCCGCCAGCGCCGTCTCGTCGCCACGCTCGAGAGCGGCCAGCAACGCCGCCACCGACCCGGCCTTTCCCGCCGCCAGCAAGGCTTCCTGCCCGGCGTAGGTCTCCAGGCAGCCACTGCCGCCGCAGCGGCAGGGCGCACCTTCCGGGGCCACCACCACGTGCCCCAGCTCGCCGGCCAGGCCCGTCGCGCCGGAGTACAGCGCGCCGCCGACCACCAGACCTGCGCCGATGCCGATTTCGCCGGACACGTAGAGGAAGTCGCGTTCGCCGTCGCCGTACCAGAGCTCGCCCAGGGCCGCGAGGTTCGCTTCGTTGTCCAGCTCGACCGGGACCGGCAGGCGCAGCAGGTCGGCCGGGCGGACGTCCTGCCAGCCGAGGTTGGGGGCGTTGAACAGCACGCCGTCGCCGACCGGACCGGACACCGCCAGCACCGCGCCCGCCGCCTCCAGCCCCAGCCGGTGCGCCTCCGCGAGTGCCTCCGCGGCCAGGTCCTGCAGCTCCCCCAGGACCTTCTTGGGCCGCGAGCCGCGGTTGTCGCGGTCGCGGCGGACGGCGACCCGGACCTCGCCGGTGAGGTCGAGCACGCGCACGGCGAGGTAGTCGACGTTGATCTCCAGCCCCACCGACGCCACCCGCGCCCCGCTCAGCACGACGGCCACCCCGGGCCGGCCGCGCTCGCCCGCCCGCGCGGGACCGGTCTCGGCGAGCAGACCGGCCTCCACCAGGTTGCCGACCAGCTTCGAGACGGTCGACTTGGTCAGGCCGGTGACCTCGGCGAGGGCGGCCCGGGTGACCGGGCCCCCGCGGCTGACCGCGCCGAGCACGACCTCGAGGTTGCGGGCGCGCATCTCCTCGTGCCGCACGGCCTGCGTCATCTGTCCTCCCGCGAAGCACTGTAACCCCGGCCTCTTGACGCCGGGGACCCCCGCGGCGCATATTTAGTCTACAACGTGAACTAAATGAAGGGACAGTCATGAGCGACTACGCTCCCCAGCCGGCCGACAAGTTCACCTTCGGCCTCTGGACCGTGGGCTGGCCCGCCAACGACCCGTTCGGTGTCGCGACGCGGGCGCCGCTGGACCCGGTCGAGAGCGTGCACCGGCTCGCGGAGCTCGGCGCCTACGGCGTGACCTTCCACGACGACGACCTGCTGGCCACCGAGCCGGACCGCGACAAGGCGATCGAGCGGTTCCGCAAGGCGCTCGCCGAGACCGGCCTCAAGGTCCCGATGGCGACCACGAACCTGTTCACCCACCCGGTGTTCAAGGACGGCGGCCTGACCAGCAACGACCGCGACGTCCGCCGGTACGCGCTGCGGAAGGTCCGCCGCAACCTCGACCTGGCGGCCGAGCTGGGCGCGGAGACCTACGTCGTCTGGGGCGGCCGTGAAGGCGCCGAGTCCGACGCCGCGAAGGACGTCCGCGCGGCGCTGGACCGCTACAAGGAGGGCCTCGACCTGCTCGCCGACTACGTCGTCGAGAAGGGCTATCACCTGCGGTTCGCCCTGGAGCCCAAGCCGAACGAGCCGCGCGGCGACATCCTGCTGCCGACGATCGGGCACGCGCTCGGCTTCATCTCCCAGCTCGCACGGCCGGAGCTGTTCGGGCTGAACCCGGAGGTCGGGCACGAGCAGATGGCCGGGCTGAACTTCGTGCACGGCATCTCGCAGGCGCTGTGGCAGGGCAAGCTCTTCCACATCGACCTCAACGGCCAGCACGGCCCGAAGTACGACCAGGACCTGATCTTCGGCCACGGCGACCTGAAGAGCGCGTTCTTCCTGGTCGACCTGCTGGAGAACGGCGGCTACGAGGGCCCGCGGCACTTCGACTACAAGCCGCTGCGCACCGAGGACGCCGAGGACGTGTGGGTGTCGGCCGCGGCGAACATGCGGACGTACCTGATCCTCAAGGAGAAGTCGGCGGCGTTCCGGGCCGACCCGGAGGTCGTGGAAGCCCTGGCGGCGTCCCGCGTCCCGGACCTCGCGACGCCGACGCTCGCCCCGGGCGAGACGTTCGACGACGTGCTGAACGACGAGTTCGACCTCGACGCGGCGGCCGCCCGCGGCTACCACTTCACCCGGCTCAACCAGCTCGCACTGGAGCACCTGCTCGGCGTGCGCTGACCGGCCGGTGGAGGCCACCGCGAGGTGGCCTCCACCGGGTCAGCCGGTTTCCGCGGGAGTCACGCCGAACGCCGGGACGGTGATCTCGGTCGGCGGCGGGAAGCGCGTGACGAAGTCGATCACGACGAGGTGCGTCGGGACGATCCTGACCAGCGCCATGCCGCTGGTCTCGGTACGCCGGACCCGCGCCCATTCCGCCCATTTCTCGTCGTCGCCCGCCATCCGGCGAGAGGCTTCGATGTGCTCTTCGGGCACGCCCGCCGTGATCTCGACGGTGGCCGTTCCGGTCCCGTGCACCGATATCGGGCAGAAGTCGAGCGCCGGTGGCGGCGGGCCGATCAGGGCCGAGACCTTCGCCCGGGTCTGCCGGGCCAGCGGGCCCCCGATGTCGAGGGTGAAGCCCACCTCGGGGTGGGCGGTGATCGCCTTGACCTTGTACGCGAGGTTCGGGGTGGCGAAGACGAACGCCCGGCCGTCCCACAGGTGGTTGACCGGGACCGTCCGGGGGCAGCCGTCCAGCCCCCGGTACGCGAGCCGCATCGGGATCGGCTCGGCCAGCAGCGTCCGGATCACCGGATCGGTGTTCACCAGCTCCACGATTTCCGGGTAGTCCATGGCGCCCCTTTGCAGATTCGGATCGCCGGGCGCGTGCGCACCGGCACGGTCAGCCCACGGGCACGACCGAGTATGGCAACTGGCGGAGCGAACACCTTCTCTGCTCGTGCTCGTCCCCTCCCGGTGAACTCTCCGCGCCGTCCTCGGCCTGGTCCGCCGTCCTCGTTATCATCGGGTGATGCTGAATTCCGCGCGGATCGAAGCCCGCATCCCGACCAAGGACCTGGCCCGTGCCCGCCGGTGGTACGCCGAAAAGCTCGGCCTCGAACCGGTCGAAGAACGCGAAGGCGGCCTCCGGTACGTGGGTTCGTCCGGTGTCTTCTGCCTGTTCGCCTCGGCCGGCGCGTCCGACGGCTCCTTCACGCAGATGGGCTTCTACGTCGACGACATCGAAGCGACCGTCGCCTGGTTGCGGGCCCGGGGCGTGGTGTTCGAGGAGTACGACGGAACCGTCGACGGGATCATGGACATCCGCGGCAACTACCCGAGCAAGGGCAGCGGCGAACGCGGGGCGTGGTTCCGCGACAGCGAAGGCAACATGCTCGGCCTCGCTCAGGTGGTTCCCTGACCCCCGGTCGCCGGCTCCTTCCGGGGAACGGCGGCCGCCAGCAGGAGGTCCTTCACCTCGGTGGCGTGGATCTTCTCCCGCGCCAACGCCGGGTCCGAGCACAGCAGCACCGGCCCGTCCTCGGGCGAGTCGGGTAGCCGGCCGTGGCTGCCGCGGACCGGCGCCGGGTCCAGCGGCACGACCTGCATCGAATACCGCAGGCCGAGCTTCTTGCGGGCCAGTGCCGACGCCGCCTTGAGCTTGACCTTCGGGTCGGCCGGGTCGAAGAACAGCTCGGCCGGGTCGTAGCCGGGCTTGCGGTGGATCTCGACGGTCTTCGCGAAGTCCGGCGCGCGGCCGTCGCTCAGCCAGTAGTAGTAGGTGAACCACGCGTCCGGCTCGGCGATCGCGACCAGCTCGCCCGCCCGCTCGTGGTCGATGCCGAGGCCGGCCTGACCGGCGCGGTCCAGCACGTCGTCCACTCCGGACAGTCCGGCGACGATGTCCCGCACCCGCGGGACGTCGGCCGGATCGGCGACGTAGACGTGCGCGACCTGGTGGTCGGCGACCGCGAACGCCCGGGACGTCCACGGGTCCAGGTACTCCATGCCCGCCTGGACGTACACGTTCAGCAGGCCCTCGCGGCGCAGCGCCCGGTTGACGTCCACCGGGCGGCTCGCGTTCGTGATGCCGTACTCCGACAGCGCGACGACGGTGTGCCCGCCCGCCGCCGCTTGATCGAGCAGCGGCTTCAGCGCCGCGTCGAGCTCTCGCGCGGCCGCCGCGGCCTGGGGCGCGTCCGGGCCGAAGCGCTGCAGGTCGTAGTCCAGGTGCGGGAGGTAGACCAGGGTCGTGTCCGGCCGGTCCTCGGTCATGATCTTCCGCGCGGCGGCGATGATCCACTTCGACGACGCGATCGCGGCCGTCGGGCCCCAATAGGTGAACAGCGGGAACTCGCCGAGGTCGCCGGTCAGGCGGTCGTGCAGCTGCGGCGGGTGGGTGTAGCAGTCCGGGGACTTCTTGCCGTCGGCGTGGTAGATCGGCCGCGGGGTGACCGTGAGATCGGTGCCCGCCCCCATCGCGTACCACCAGCAGACGTTCGCGACGCGGTGGCCGGGCTGGGCGCGGCGGGCCGCGTCCCAGAACTTGTCCCCGTGCACCAGCTTGTTGTGCTGGCGCCACAGGAACACCTCGCCGAGTTCGCGGAAGTACCAGCCGTTGCCGACGATCCCGTGCCGGGCCGGGGTGAGCCCGGTGAGGAACGTCGACTGCACCGGGCACGTGACGGCGGGGAACACGGTGTCCAGCCGCGCGGTGAAGCCCGGCTCGGCCAGCTTGCGCAGGTTCGGCAGGTGCGGGAGCAGCCGCGGGGTGAGCCCGACGACGTCGAGGACGAGCAAACTCATGCGGACACCTCTTCCAGGCCCAGGGTGGTCAGGTGCCGCCGGGTCCAGTCCAGCTCGGCCGCGATGCCCGCGACCAGCCCGGCGTCGTCGGCGGGCGCGTCCGGGAGCACCCGCCAGGTGTAGGTCTCGACCTCGACGTGGTCGGTGCGCGCGACCGCACCGCCGAACAGCTCGTGCAGGGTGGCCGCCAGCACCGGCCGGGTCGACGTCAGCGGCGGCGCCGGGTCGGCGTGCAGCGGCACGTGGAAGTGCACCCGCCAGGGTGCTCGCCCCGGGAGGCCGCCGGCCAGCGCGCGGTCGAGGTCGTCGGCGCCCGGCGGTGCGCCCTCGTTGCTCTGGTGGAGAAACCGGGGCTCCACAAAGGACTCCAACACCGCCCGCGTCGCCGGATCGGCGGGATCGGCGGCTTCCAGCGCGGCCGACGCCTGGAGCTTGACGACGGCCAGCCCGGCGGCTTCGAGCCGGCCCAGCGCGGCGGCCGGGTCCTCGAAGGCCACCGCGAGGTGGCAGGCGTCCAGGCAGACGCCCAGCCGTTCCCGGTCCACTTCGGACAACAACGCGGCGGCCTGACCGGTCGTCTCGATGACGCAGCCGGGCTCCGGCTCGAACGCCACCCGCACCGGCCGGTCCACTTCGGCCAGTCCCTTTGCGAGGAGGTCCAGCTGGCCGCCGTCGCCTCGCCAGTCCGTGCGCCAGCCGAGCGGCAGGGTCGAGACGCTGCCGCGCACGGCGTCGTCCGGCATCAGCTCGGCGAGCAGCCGGGCGAGGTCCAGGGTGTACCGCGTGCGCTCGGGCGTCGCCCAGTCCGGCCGGTACACCTTGTGCTTGACGACCGGGTCGTGAAAACCCTGGTAGGGGAACCCGTTGAAGGTGACGACCTCCAGGCCGCGCCCCGCCAGTTCGCGGCGCAGCCGGGCCACTGCGGCCGGGTCGCCGGCCAGTTCGGCGGCGACCGGCCGGGCCAGCCACAGGCCGAGCCCGAGCCGGTCCACGCCGAGGCGCTCGCGGACCGGCTCCCCGAAGCGGGCCAGCTGGGCGAGCACGCCGTCGAGGTCTTCGGCCTGGTGGACGTTGGTGCAGTAGGCGAGGTGGACGCAGGTGCCGTCGCGGTGCCGGAACCTCACTTGCGCGCCCCCCGCTGGATCGAGTTGCCCGCGAACTCGGCGTCCGGCGGCTCGCTGGCCGGCGACAGCCGCCCGCTCTGCCCGTAGAACTCGACGGGGTTGCGCCACAGCACCCGGTCGACGTCGTCCTCGGTGAACCCGGCGGCCAGCATCGCGTCGCCGGTCTTGCGGGTCTTGAGCGGGTCGCTTTTGCCCCAATCGGCGGCCGAGTTCACCAGCACCTTCTCGGTGCCGTACTCCCGCAGGATCGCGACCATCCGGTCCTCGTCCATCTTCGTGTCCGGGTAGATGGAGAAGCCCAGCCAGCACCCGGACTCCTTGACCATCGCGACGGTCAGCTCGTTGAGGTGGTCGAGCACCACGCGGTCCGGCGCGATCCCCGACTCCCGGACGACGGCGATGCTCCGCTGGGTCCCGGCCGCCTTGTCGCGGTGCGGGGTGTGGACGAGCGCCGGCAGGTCGTGGGCGATGGCCAGCGCGAGCTGCGCGGCGAACGCCTCGTCCTCCTCCGCGGTCATCGAGTCGTAGCCGATCTCGCCGACCGCGACCACGCCGTCCTTCTCCAGGTACCGCGGCAGCAGTTCGAGCACCGGGACGCAACGCGGGTCGTTGGCTTCCTTGGGGTTGAGCGCGATCGTGCAGTGGTGGGCGATGCCGAACTGGCTCGCGCGGAACGGTTCCCAGCCGACCAGTGCGTCGAAGTAGTCGGTGAAGCTGCTCACGCCGGTGCGCGGCTGGCCCAGCCAGAACGCCGGTTCGACCAGCGCCCGGACCCCGGCGGCGTGCATGGCCGCGTAGTCGTCGGTGGTCCGCGAGCTCATGTGGATGTGGGGATCGAAGATGCGCATCAGCCGTCCTGTTCGTCAAGCAGGGTGCGGAGATCGGCGGGGACTTCGCGGCCCGCCGCGGTGCGTTCGGCGGCGAAGTCCCGCAGCATGCGGAGCAGTTCTTCGTCGGTCCGGCGATCGAGGCCGGCCACCTCGTCCAGGGGGATGCCCATGAAGACGCACTTGAGGACGCCGTGGCGGTACGCGGGCGGGTCGAGGTGCGTGGCGGCGTACTCGCCCATCGCCGCGGCCACCAGGCGGGTGTCGTTGGTGCGGAGCGCGTCGGCGACCAGTTCGACGCCGGCGTCTCCGGTGTCCACAACGGACAGTCCACGTAGGACGGCTCGCTTCTCCGCGGCGTCGCCGTAGCGGTAGAGCCCGGGCATCTCCGCCGCGGCGCCGGGTGCCGCCTTGAGCAGCTCCACGCGAGCCGTGTCGGCCACCGTCCGGCCGGCCCGGCGGCCGACGGCGGGGAACACCGTGCGCAGGGCCGTCGCGTCGGCGGCCACGTCGGACAGGGCCTTGTCCAGCCAGGCGTTCACGCGGTCACCGCCTTCTTCAGGAACTCCAGGGATTCGCGGGCGATCCGCGGGGCCGCGTGGCTGTCCCGGGGCAGTTCGACGGCGACCAGCCCGCGGTACGGCTCCAGTGCGGCCAGCACCGGCGGGAAGTCGATCTCGCCGTTCCCGAACTCCAGGTGTTCGTGGGTGCCGCGACGCATGTCGTCGATCTGCACGTTCACCAGCCGCGGCAAGGCGCGGCGGACGCAGTCGGGGACGGACGCGGACTCGTTGCAGCGACAGTGCCCGATGTCCAGCGTGAGCCCGAACCGAGCCGGGTCCCCGAGCCTCCTCGACAGCTCGAAGTACCCGTCGAGGTCCTCGACGAGCATGCCGGGCTCGGGTTCGAAACCGAGCTTGACGTCGTGTTCGTCGGCGGCTTCGAGCACCTCGGCACACCCGTCGACCAGGTACGCCCAGGCGCTCTCGGGCTCGAGGTCCGCGGGTTTGCCGCCGCTCCAGAAGGACACCGCTTCGGCGTTCAGGTCCGCGGCGATCCGAACGGCCCGCGTGAGGAACTCGACGCGGCGCGCCCGATCGGGGTCGAGGAACGTCGGCGAGTGCTTGCGCCACGGGTCCAGCAGGAACCGGGCGCCGGTCTCGATCACCACGGCCAGCCCGAGCCGGTCCAGGTCGGCGGCCAGCGCGGCGACGCGGCGGCCCAGGTCCGGGCCGAACGGGTCGAGGTGCTGGTGGTCGAGGGTCAGCGCCACACCGTCGTACCCGAGGTCGGCCAGCACGCGCAGGGCGTCGCCGAGGCGGTGGTTGGCGAAACCGTTGGTGCCGTAGCCGAACCTCATGTCGGCGACACCTTCCGGCCCAGCGCCCGCGCGAGCGGGAACGCCGCGGCGACGGCGAGCGCCGGGCGCCACGCGCCTGCTCGCGCGATCAGCCCGGCCTGCAGCGGGATCATGCCGTGGATCCCGGCACCGACCGCCCGCCGGATCTTGCCGGCGGCCGGATCGCGCACGGCGTCGAACTGGGCCCCGCCGGTGGTGACGGCATACGCGCCGAGCAGCGCCGAAGCCAGCAGGCCACCGCGGCCGGCGGCGATCCCGACCCCGGCCGTCGCGGCCAGTGCGGCCGCGGGCAGCGCCGGCGTGGCACCGTCCACTTCGGACCTCGACAGCGTCGTCACGGCGTAGGTGTGCGCCCCAACCGTCAGCGCCGCGGGCAGGGCGGTGCGCTGCCCGCCGGCGCCGAGCAGGACGTCGAGGGTGCGGGCCGCGGCCATCGCGGCCGGACCCAGCACGGTGTTCTTGAGCCCGAAGTCGTAGGCCCACACGGTCGCGGCCAGCGGCACGGCGACGCGCAGGGCCCGCCGTCCGCCGGCGGCCGCGGCGATGGCCAGCCCGCCCGCGGTCAGCCCGGTGGCGACGCCGAGCGCCGTCCCCGGCCTCACCCGGCCCGACGGGATCGGCCGTTCGGGCCGTTCGACGGCGTCGAGGTCGCGATCGGCGTAGTCGTTGAGCGCCATGCCCGCCCAGTAGAGGCAGACCGAAGCGCCGGTCAGGGCGAGCGTGCGGCGGCCGAACGGCCAGCCCGACGCGGCGGCGCCGGCCACGGCGTCCCCCGGCACGGTCAGCGCGGCGGGCGCGCGGACGAGCTCGGCCAGTGCCTTCACCGGTGCGCCCAGTCGCGCAGGGCCGCGTACTGCGACGCGAGGTCGTGCGGGCCGTCGCCGACGGGATCCTTGAAGAAGAAGCCGAACTCGGCCACCGGCCCGGCCACGCCGTCGCGGCACGCCTTGCCGGTCAGCCGGGCGAGGTCGAGCACCAGGGGCGCGGCGAGCGCCGAGTCGCAGCCCTGCCAGGTGAGCTGCAGCGTCATGCGCGCGCCGAGGAAGCCTTCGAACAGCACGTGGTCCCAGGCGGTCTTCAGGTCGCCGAGGGCCGGCACGTAGTCGATGTGCACTTCACCGTCGACCGGGCGGCCGAGGTTCTGGTCCAGAACCCGCTGTTTCGAGGCGGTCTTGCTCGACGCGGCCGCGGGGTCGGCCAGCGTGGCGCCGTCACCGCCGCCGAGCAGGTTCGTGCCCGACCAGGCCAGGACGTTCAGCCCGCGCTGCGCGAACATCGGCGCGAGGACCGACCGCAGCAACGTCTCGCCCGTCTTGCCGTCCCGGCCCGCGTACGGCTGCCCGGCAGCGCGGGCGAGTTCGTCGAGCGCGGGCAGCCGCGCGCCGGTGGACGGGGTGAAGTCGACAAAGCCACAACCCGCGCGGAAAGCGGCGTAGGCGTAGAGCGCACTCGGCGGCAGCGTGTCCAGCTCGCGCTCGAGGGCGGCCAGGGAAGCGTGCGCCGGGTGCGGTGGGCACGGCGGCTCGGTGGAGGCGACGTTGAGGACGACGACGTGGTCCAGCCCCCGGCGGAACTCGGTCAGGTCCGCGATCACCCGCTCGACCGCCGCACGGCCGCCCCCGGACGGCGCGGGCCGCAACCGGGCCTCGGCCGCGTCCAGCTCGGCCGCGACCGCGCCGGGCAGGGCGGGCGGCAGCACCCCGGCGGCCGCCAGGTGTTCGGCCCGCTTGACCAGCGGCGTGCCGACGACGTCGTGTCCGCCGAAGACCAGATCCCCCAGGCCGGGCAGCGCCGCCCCGACGAAGTCCGGCAGTTCGGTCACGCAGCCGGTGCGCGCGGCGAGCCCCGCCCGCAGGGCGGCAGCTCCGGCGACGGCGGTGGTGGCCACCGACCCGCGGGCTCCGATCAGCCAGACACCGAGTTTCCCCATGGTTCCTCCAGCTCCCCGAGCCGGCCCGCGGCGCGCCGGCCGTGACTCCGGCCAGCGCGGCGGTACCGGGTTCTGTTGCCTGGTAAGAACTTCGCGGCCGACGTGTCGGCCCCCCGGGTTTCACGATACCGGCAGAAACGCCCATACCGGGCCGATCATGCGGACAACATGGTGGACAGAGCGCGACCGTCCGGCGACACCGAGCTGCCTCCTGCCGGCAGCCGGCCATGCCTTCGGTCAGGCCGAGGCGGTCCCGCGGAAACTCAGCGCACCGAGCGCCGCGACCAGCGGAGCCAGCTCCGGCCGCGCCTCCGCCTCCGCCAGCGCCTCCGCCAACGCGGTGTCGTGCGTCGGTCGCGCCGCCGTCAGCAACGCCTGCCCCGCCGGCGTCACCTCCGTGTAGATCCCCCGGCGGTCGTCCGCGCACAGGTAGCGCGCCAGCAGCCCCCGGCCCTCGAGCCGGGCGACCAGCCGCGTCGTCGCGGACTGACTGAGGACCACCGCGTTCGCCAGCTGGTTCATCCGCAGGTGGAAGCCGTCCTGGCGGGCCAGCACGTCCAAGACCGTGTACTCGCTCACCGACAGTTCGTGGTCGCGCTCGAGCGCGCGCTGCAGCCGGTCCTCGATCCGCGCGTGGAGCGCGGCCAGCGTCCGCCAGCCCTGCGCGCGCGCTTCGACGGCGTCGTCGTCCAGTGACACGGTTCACCTCTCCCCGGCTTGCGCGGACCGGCCCATAAGTCGCAAGCTTGTGCAATATCCGGCGTGTGCAACTATCTCGGACGCTTGTAGTTGCCCACGCTCTCAGTCTACTCCGGGAAGAAGGAAGTTCCATGCCCGCCGCTCTGCTCGCACTGGCGATCAGCGCTTTCGGGATCGGCACCACCGAGTTCGTGATCATGGGCCTGCTGCCCGAGGTCGCGGCCGATTTCGGCGTCTCGATCCCGTCCGCAGGCCTGCTCATCTCCGGCTACGCGCTCGGCGTCGTCGTCGGTGCTCCCCTGCTGACCGCGCTGGCCTCACGCGTGCCGCGCAAGACCGTCCTGGTCGCCCTGATGGGCCTGTTCATCGCGGGCAACGTGCTCTCGGCCCTCGCCCCGAGCTACGGCCTGCTGATGACCGGCCGGGTCGTCGCGGCCTTGAGCCACGGCGCGTTCTTCGGGGTCGGCTCGGTCGTCGCCGCGTCGCTGGTCGCCCCGGCCAAGCAGGCCGGCGCCATCGCGCTGATGTTCACCGGGCTGACCGTGGCGAACGTGCTCGGCGTGCCCGCCGGCACGGCGCTCGGCCAGGCCTTCGGCTGGCGCTCGACGTTCTGGGTGGTCAGCGCGCTCGGTGTCGCCGGCGCGATCGGCATCCTCACGCTCGTGCCGCGCCAGGAGCCCGAGCCGGGCGCCGGCCTGCGCGGCGAACTCGCCGTGTTCCGCCGCCCGCAGGTGTGGCTCGCGCTGGTGATGACCGCGCTCGGCTTCGCCGGGGTGTTCGCCTCCTTCACCTACATCGCCCCGATGATGACCGAGGTCGCGGGCTTCTCCGGTGGCGCCGTCACCTGGCTGCTCGTGCTCTTCGGCGCCGGCCTGTTCGCCGGCAACCTGCTCGGCGGCCGGGCCGCGGACCGCAAGCTGATGCCCAGCCTGTACGTCATCCTCACCGCGCTGGCGCTCGTGCTGGTGGTGTTCGTGTTCACCGCGCACGCGAAGGTGCCCGCGGCGATCACGATCGTGCTGTTCGGCGCGGCCGGCTTCGCCACCGTGCCACCGCTGCAGGCCCGCGTGCTGGCCAAGGCCGAGGGCGCCCCGGCCCTGGCGTCGGCGGCGAACATCGCCGCGTTCAACCTCGGCAACGCCGGCGGCGCGTGGCTCGGCGGCCAGGCCATCGACGCCGGCCTCGGCTACACCGCCCCCAACTGGATCGGCGCCGCGCTCGCGGCGGCGGGCCTCGCCGTGGCGCTCGTCTCCGGACTGCTCGACCGCAGGACTCCGGCTAGTTTCGACGCCGGGGAGCGGGTACTCGCCCGATGAACCACCCACCGAAAGGACCCCTCGTGACCAGCGTGCCCGTCATCGAACTGAACAACGGCGTCCGGATGCCGCAACTCGGCTACGGCGTGTTCCAGGTCCCGGACGACGAGACCGCCACCGCCGTGAAGGCCGCCCTCGACGCGGGCTACCGCAGCATCGACACCGCGGCCGTCTACGGCAACGAAAAGGGTGTCGGCCAGGCGATCGCCGAGTCCGGCATCGCCCGCGACGAGCTGTTCGTCACCACCAAGCTGTGGAACTCGGCCCAGGGCTACGACTCGACGCTCAAGGCGTTCGACGAGAGCATGACCAAGCTTGGCCTGGAGCAGCTGGACCTCTACCTGATCCACTGGCCGACCCCGGCGCGCGACAAGTACCTCGACACCTGGAAGGCGTTCGAGAAGCTGCACGCCGACGGCCGGGTCCGCGCGATCGGCGTCTCCAACTTCCAGCCCGCCCACCTCGAGCGCCTGCTCGACGCCGCCGACGTCGCTCCCGCCGTCAACCAGGTCGAGCTGCACCCGTACCTGCAGCAGCGCGAGCTGCGCGAATTCGACGCGAAGCACGGCATCGCGACCGAGGCGTGGAGCCCGCTCGCCAAGGGCGGCAGCCTGCTCGGCGACCCGGTGATCGCGGAACTCGCGGTGAAGCACAGCCGCACGCCCGCGCAGATCGTCCTGCGCTGGCACCTGCAGCTGGGCAACGTCGTGATCCCGAAGTCGGTCACACCGTCCCGGATCGAGGAGAACTTCGACCTGTTCGGGTTCACCCTCTCGGAGGAGGAGGTGGAGTCGCTGACCCCGCTGGACCGCGGCGAGCGCACCGGCCCGGACCCCGACACCTTCAACGCCGCCTGACCCCTCGTGAGTGGTAAGTCGGGTTAGAACCCGACTTACCACTCACGACTTGCGGGCGACGCCGCCGAGGGTGAGGAAGTTCAGCTCGCCCAGCGGGTGCAGGCGCGGGCCGTCCGGCCACCATTCGTGCAGGTAGACGAGCCCCGGCCGGAGCAGCTCGGTGCCGTCGAAGAACCCCGCGATCTGCTCGCGCGTGCGGTGGACGCTGCCCAGGCCGGTGCCCTGGAAACTGGTCTCGAGCAGCCGGGCCAGCTCCTGGCGCGGGGAGTCCTCTTCCGGGTCGAAGTTGTGCGTGAGCAGCAGGAACGACCCGGGCGCGAGGGCGTCGACGTACGCGGAGACGATCGACTTCGCGCGGTCGTAGTCGTCGATGTGGTGCACGATCGAGGTGAGGATCAGCGCCACCGGCCGGCTGAAGTCGAGGTACTCGGTGACGACCTCGTCGGCGAGGGTTTCGGCCGGCCGCGTCAGGTCGGCGCCGGTCACGTGGGTCAGGTAGTTCTCTTCGAGCAGGGCCCGGCCGTGCACCTGGACGACCGGGTCGTTGTCGACGTACACCACCTGCGCGTCCGGGTTGTACCGCTGCGCCACCTCGTGGGTGTTTTCCGCCGTCGGCATGCCGGAACCCAGGTCGAGGAACTGGTCGATGCCGCGTTTGCCGGCCAGGAACCGCACCGCGCGCACCAGCCAGTCGCGGTGCTCCTTCGCCATCGCCCGGGCGCCGGGCGCGATGGCGAGCAGACGCCGCATGGCTTCGCGGTCCACCTCGTAGTGGTCGTGCCCGCCGAGGAGCGCATCGGACAACCGGGCCAGGCTCGCCTTGCTGAAATCGAGGGCGGCCGCACCGCCCTCGGTTCCGGACCGCAGGTCGCCAGGCGTCATCGGCTGCTCTCCCACTCTGCGCGTGGTGACGACACCCCTGCCCGGGCTTCGCTCACCGTGTCCGGCAACGGACAGTGCCCAGATTACGACATGGGGTTCACCAAGTGAACCGGGCGCAAGGGCCTTCCCTGCCAGGCACAACTACCCGAAACGCAGTTCCCGCCACGTCTTTCCCCCATCCGTGGTGCGATACACGGCAGAGCCACCGAAGGCGTCCGGCTGCCCGTCGACGACGACCCCCGTTCCCCGGCCCGGGAAGTCGAGATCGGTCAGCGCGAAGCCGCGCTCCGGCAGCTCGAGCGTCGTCCAGGTGCGGCCGCCGTCGGCCGTGCTGTGCAGGAAGCCCACGCCGCCGCCGACCGCCGCGACCGTCGCCGACGTCGGCGAGGCCGCCGCGAAGCCCTGGTTGATGCCCGCGAAGGGTGCCGCGTCGTCCCCGCTGAACCGCGCGCCGAGCTGCGGGGCGTGGCGCAGCTGCCGTTCCATCGAACCCGGCTGCGGCGAACCGGGGCTGCCGCTGCACAACGCCACGACCTGCCGCTCACGGGCGCCGGCGAGCGAGGCCACCTGCCCGTCCGGGCACGGCGGCTCCGCCGGGGTGAACCGGGCGCCGTCGCGGGAGGTCCAGTACCGCTCGGTGCCGTAGTCCGCGCCGAGCGCGACCTGCAGGCCGCCGCCGACCGCCAGGTCGCCGTAGGTGAGACCGCCGGTGACCGCGAACCCGGGCACCGGGACCAGCACCGGTGATCCAGCCGCCCCGGAATACAGCCGGGTCGAGCCCTGGCCCTCGCCGTAGCCGGTCAGCATCGCGAAGACCCGGCCGCCGGTTTCGACGATCTTCGAGAGGTAGTACGGCTCCCGCGCCCCGGCCAGGGTGACCGGCCGCCAGGTCGTACCGCCGTCGCGGGTCGCCAGCACGTGGACACCGTCCTCCACGTACGCGACGCGGTCGCCGAAGAACCGCAGCGCGACGTGGTTGTGGTTGTCCGGCAGCGACATCGGCGGCGCACCCAGCCGCCGCCAGTGCCGCCCGGCGTCGGTCGTGCCCAGCAGCGCCGGGCACCACGTCTTCGCGCACGGCGAATACCCCAGGACGTACCCGGTGTCCGGGCCGGTCCAGCTCGTGGACGCGGGGTGGAATCCGGGCGGGATCACCGGGTCCGCGGTCGCGGGCGAGGCGAACGCGGCCAGGAGGGCGATGACGGACACCAGCAGCGCACAGCGCCGGGGAGTTCTCATGATCACCTGACGCCCCGCGCGGGGCGATGGTTGCCCACCGCGGGCCGGTTGCGCCGGCCGGCTCAGTGCCGTGCGGCCAGCCGGGCGTCCAGCTCGGCGCGGTCGGCCACGAACCAGACGTCCTTGCCGCGGTTCGATTCCCGCACGACGTCGCGGAAGGCGGTGCTCGCTTCGAGGTGCGCGCGGACGTCGCCGAGCAGGACCAGCCGGTAGCCGTACTGGACGATCTTCGAGAAGAAGTGGCCGATGAGCTTTTCGCGCATGTCGAAGAACCGGGCGGGGAACCGCTCGACCGGCACGACGAGGACGTCGGCGCCCTGGCCGTAGGTGGCACCGATCAGGTCGAGGGCGTCCTGCTCGGTGCCGAGCTCGGGCCCTTCGGCGGGTTCGAACCACACCCCGGTCCCGTGGCGCTGGTCCAGCATGATCCCTTTCCTCCCGAGCAGGTCGTCACCGGAGTTCCGGTGGACCGCGGTCACATCAGGTTTTCCGTGATCGACGCGATCCACCGCAGCAGGTCGGCCCCGGCGGCCAGGTCGCCGAGCACGATGATCTTCATGGTCGCGCGTTCCCCGTCGTGGATGGTTTCGACGCGCAGGGGCCGCTCGCCCCCGTCGCGCGGCCCGTTCACCGAGGCCACGACCATGGTCGAGATCCGGTCGGCCCGGGCCCGGTCCACGCCGGCGATCTCGACGACCCCCGACAGCTCCGCGACCGGGGCCGCGGCGCGCTCGGCCACCGGCAGCCCGGTGAAGGCCGCGAGGTCCTCGGCCGTGATCCGGTACTGCTTGCCGATCCGGACCGCCTTCAGCCGCCCGTCCCGCACGTAGTTCCGGACCGTCCGGACGTGCAGGCCGAGCTTCGCGGCGACCTGCTCGACGGAGAAGACGTCCTGCGCCATGACCCTCCTTGCCTTCCTCAAACTACCCTATCAGTCCCCCGATGAGGAAGTTTGCGGAATCCACGGTTCGCTCACGCGGGTGACGGGTATTCCGGAGTGTTGTTCCTGCTCACGCAGATACGTCCACATCGGACAGTCGAAAGGACGCCGACGATGCCGTATCCCCCGCCCTCGGAGCCGTACGGAACGCCGTACGAGCCCGCTCCCACCGAAGAGATCGTGGAGCGCACCCACCCGCGCATCCGGGCCGTGCGCACGGTCAACGCCCTCATCCACCTGGTCTGCGCGGTGTTCGCGCTGGTCCTGGCCGTGCACATCGTACTGGTGCTGGGTGGGGCGAACTCGGCGAACGGCTTCGCGCACCTGATCTCGGAGTGGTCGGCGGGCGTGTCACTCGGCCTGCGGAACCTCTTCACGCCGGACTCGGAGGGGCTGCGGACGTTCCTCAACGACGGCCTCGCCGCCGTCCTCTGGCTGATCATCGGCGCCATCCTGACCGACGTCATCGCCCGGATCGGCATCCCCGGCCCGCGGCGCGTCTGGTACCGGCGCAGCTACCGTTGACCCACGAAAGAAGGCCTCCCCGGCGCGGTGCCGGGGAGGCCTTCTTCGTGGTCCATCAGCGCTGGGGCTGTTCGGCGCCCGGTTGGACAGGCTCCGGCTCGGGGGTCGGCAGGGCCTGGTCGGCGGGCTCACCACCGCGGGGTGCGGGAACGCCCTCGGCGGCGATCGCGTCGAAGTGTTCACGGCACCAGCGGCCGTAGCGCCTGGCGTGCACAGTCATAGCGTCCACCTCCTCTCCTCGGGCGATCCTCGTCACACCATCAGCGTCCTCCGCCGCGGTGCCGAAAGCCAACAGATTTAAGCGGGACTTAACAGACACGAACGGGTGAAGTCCGTGCGGGACAACGGTTAGGCCGCGAACTCCCGCACGACCGTCCGGCAGAAGGCCGGCAGGTCGTCCGGGTTGCGGCTGGACACCAGTCCGTTGTCCACCACAACCTCTTCGTCGACCACGGTGGCACCGGCGTTACGCAGGTCCGTGCGCACGCTCGGGTAGGACGTCAACGTCCGGCCACGCACGACATCCGCTTCGACGAGCGTCCACGGGCCGTGGCAGATCACCCCGACCGGCTTGCCCGCGCGCACGAAGTCGCCGACGAACTTGACCGCGGCGGGGTCCGTGCGCAGGTGGTCGGGGTTCATCGTGCCGCCGGGCAGCAGCAGCGCGTCGAAGTCACCGATTTCGACGTCGGCGACCTTGCGGTCCACCGCGAACCGGTCACCCTTGTCGATGTCGCCGTTCATCGCCTGGATTTCGCCGGTGTCCAGCGAAACCAGCTCGACCGTCGCGCCCTCGTCGAGGACGGCCTGGCGCGGCTTTTCCAGCTCGACCTGTTCGACGCCGTCCGCGGCCAGGATCGCGACCCGGCGTCCTTGCAGTGCGTTCGCCATGGGGCTCCTCCGTCGGAAACTGAGTGCACCGGGGTAATTACCCCCTCGTGCAGGCGTCAAACCAAGTCCATAGTGGACAGTCCAACGACGCCGCGAATGGTTTCCGCCGCCGCTGGGCACCAGGGATACCGGTGAGACCGGACGACCTGGGGGTGCACCCGATGTTCCACCGACGCGTGAACCTCGGCGAACTGTCCGAGGACCAGGATCCCGGCGCGTTCCCGTCGGAAGGCGCGAGACGACGGGGCATCAGGCTCGATCGGTGGTCGGGCCGGCACCGCGTGCTGGTCACGGTGCTGACCGGCGTGCTGGCCGCCGTCGGGGCGTACTTCGCCTGGCGGCGCACCGGTGACGGGAGCACCGGCTGGCTCGTCGGTTACGAGCTGCTGTTCGTCTCGGCCTTCACCATCGGCTGCTGGCGAGTGTCCACGAAGGCGCGGAAGCGGTACCACCGGCGTTGACGGCGCTTCCGGTCAGTCCGCACATTCGATGGCGAGCACCGCGATGTCGTCGTGCGCCGAGCTGCCGAGCCAGTCGCGAACGGACTGTCGCAACTGCCGCACGACCTCGCGAGCCGGCTCGCCCGCAGCGGCGGCGAGCACGGCGCGCAACCGGTCGTCTCCGAAGAGTTCCGTCTGGTCGTGGCGGTTGCGGGCTTCGGTGATCCCGTCGGTGTACAGCAGACAGACGTCCCCGCGCTCCAGCCGCACCTGCGCCTCCGCGAACCGGGCCTGCGGCGAGATGCCGACCAGCGTGCCCGGCACCGTCACCTCCTCGACCACGCCCGAGCGCCGGAGGATCAGCGGCGCCGGGTGGCCGCCGGAGGCCAGCGTCAGGCCGACACCGCCGTCGGACGGCCGGGCGGAGCCGAGCACCAGGGTGGCGAACCGGCTGCTGCCGCCCGCGATCAGCAGCTCGTTCAGCAGCCGCAGCAGCGTGCGGCCGTCGCGTTCGACCATGGCGAGCGCCGTCAGTGCGTGCCGGACCCGGCCGGTCAGGGCCGCGGCTTCCGGGCCCTTGCCGCAGACGTCGCCCAGCACCAGGAACGCGCTGCCGTCGTCGTGCGGCAGGACGTCGAAGAAGTCGCCGCCGACGGTGAGGACCCCGCCCGCCGGTTCGTACCAGGTCTCGAACCGGGCGCCGTCGAGCTCCGGCGGGTCGGCCGGGCGCAGCGTCGTCTCCAGGCCGCGGGTCGCCTCCTCCTGCCGGGCGTAGCGCTGGGCGTTGGCCAGCGCCGTCCCGGCCGCCACGGCGAACTCCGCCACCGCGCGGGTCTGCTCGGCGCCGAACCCGGCGTCGCCGCGGCGGCCCAGCAGCAGGGCGCCGGTGACCCCGGCGGCCGCGTTCGGGCCGAGCGAGACGACCGAGACGTCGGCGTGCCCGGCGAACCGGTCGGCGACCACCGACGGCAGCGTGGCGACCTCGGGCTCGGGCACCGGGGCCTGCCGGGGCGGCCCGGTGGCCCCGAACGTCGCCGCCAGCACCGGCGCGACGTTGGCGGGCACCCGCCGGATCCGGCCGTGGCCCTGCGCGGCCGGCCGCTCGCAGCTCCACCACTCCCACCGGCCGCGGGTGGTCGGCAGCAGCACGAAGACGGTCTCGGCCAGCGCGGACGCCGCCAGCTCGGCGATCACCCGGGCGGTGCCGTGCCGCCCGCGCGCGGCGGCCAGCCGGGGCCCCGCCTCGGCCAGGAAGTCGCCCACGCGCCGCTGCGGGACGTCGTCCGCGGACACGGTCCAGGCGTGCCAGCCGCCGGGCAGAGCCCGGATCCGCGCCGGCCGCCGGAGCCCGGCCACCTCCAGGTGGCCGGTGGTTTCGGTGGCCGCCTGCAGCTGCGGCTCGGCATCGCCGGCCAAGGCCCGCGCGGCCGGGTTCGCCCAGCGCACCACGCCCGCGCTGTCCTGCAGGAACACCGCGTCCCGGACGTCTTCGAGGGCCGCTCGGGTGAAGGCGTCGATGCCCGGCGGCCCGCCGTCACCGGTCATCGGCGGCAGGGCCGCCGAGGCCGGGGCCGGACGTGACACCATGCACGGACCTCCTGCCTCCGGACTGCTGTCGCACGGCTACCGCGTGAGCGGGCGGGCTGGCTCGAAGTGTAGGGCGAAGCATGGCACGCTGGGTCGACGACCATGGCTGGCGCATGCGTGGTGGAGAGGGTCGGCACACATGACAACGGAATCCCAGAGCGAAGCGGCCGCGCTGGAACGGGTGCTGGTCGCGGTGCGGGATCTCGGGGACGGCAACTTCCGCCGGCGGCTCGTCCCGCACGGCGACGGCATCTCGGCGCAGCTCGCCGTCGCGTTCAACGACATCGCCGAGCGCAACCAGCGGCTGGTCAGCGAGCTGCTGCGGGTCCGCGCGGCCGTCGGGCAGGAAGGCCGGCTCAGCGAGCGGCTCGAAGGCCAGGTCGGCACCGGGGGCTGGACCACCGCCGTCGACGCGGTGAACGGCCTGGTCGAGGACCTCACCCGGCCGGCGATCGAGCTGGAGCGCGTGCTCGGCGCGGTCGCCGACGGCGACCTGTCCCAGCCGATGACGCTGACCCTCGACGGGCGCCCGCTGCAGGGCGCGTACGCCACGCTGGCGAAGACGGTCAACGGCCTCATCGCGCAGCTGTCGCGCTTCGCCGCCGAAGTGACGAGGCTCTCCCGCGAAATCGCGGGTGAGGGACGTCTCGGCGGCCAGGCGGTCGTCCCGGGCGTGTCGGGCACCTGGCGCGACCTGACCGACTCGGTCAACTTCATGGCCGACAACCTCACCGAGCAGGTCCGCAACATCGCCCAGGTCACCACCGCGGTCGCCCGCGGCGATCTGACCCAGAAGATCAACGTCGACGCCCGCGGCGAGATCCTGGAGCTCAAGAACACCATCAACACGATGGTCGACCAGCTCTCGGCGTTCGCCGACGAGGTCACCCGCGTCTCCCGCGAGGTCGGCTCGGACGGCAAGCTCGGCGGCCAGGCCCAGGTGCCGGGCGTCGCCGGGACGTGGCGCGACCTGACCGACTCGGTCAACCTGATGGCCGACAACCTCACCGACCAGGTCCGCGGGATCTCGCAGGTCGCGACCGCGGTGGCCAACGGCGACCTGACGAAGAAGATCGACGTCGACGCCCGCGGCGAGATCCTGCAGCTGAAGAACACGCTGAACACGATGGTCGACCAGCTCTCGGCGTTCGCCGGCGAGGTCACCCGGGTGGCGCGCGAGGTCGGCAGCGAGGGCAAGCTGGGCGGGCAGGCCGAGGTGGCCGGCGCGGCCGGGACGTGGCGCAGCCTGACCGATTCGGTCAACCAGATGGCCGACAACCTCACCGACCAGGTCCGGAACATCTCCCACGTGACGACGGCCGTGGCGAAGGGCGACCTGACGCAGAAGATCACCGTCGACGCCCGCGGCGAGTTCTTCGAGCTCAAGACGACCATGAACACGATGGTGGACCAGCTGTCCGCGTTCGCGGACGAAGTCACCCGAGTGGCGCGCGAGGTCGGTACCGAGGGCCAGCTGGGCGGGCAGGCGCAGGTCCCCGGCGTCGCGGGCACCTGGCGCGACCTCACGGGGTCCGTGAACTTCATGGCGAACAACCTGACCACCCAGGTCCGCAACATCGCCCAGGTCGCGACGGCCGTCGCGCGCGGCGACCTGACGCAGAAGATCGCGGTCGACGCCCGCGGCGAGATCCTGGAACTCAAGACCACGCTGAACACGATGGTGGACCAGCTGTCCGCGTTCGCGGACGAAGTCACCCGAGTGGCGCGCGAGGTCGGCACCGAAGGCAAGCTCGGAGGCCAGGCCACCGTGCCCGGCGTCGCCGGGACCTGGAAGGACCTCACCGACAACGTCAACTCGATGGCGAACAACCTGACCGACCAGGTCCGCAACATCGCCACGGTGACGGCAGCGGTCGCGAAGGGCGACCTGACGCAGAAGATCACCGTCGACGCCCGCGGCGAGATCCTCGAGCTCAAGACCACGCTGAACACGATGGTCGACCAGCTGTCCGCGTTCGCGGACGAAGTCACCCGAGTGGCCCGCGAGGTCGGCACCGAAGGCATCCTCGGCGGCCAGGCGCGCGTCCGCGGCGTCGCGGGCACCTGGAAGGACCTCACCGACAACGTCAACGTCATGGCCGACAACCTGACCGACCAGGTCCGCAACATCGCCACCGTGGCGAGCGCGGTGGCCAACGGCGACCTGTCGAAGAAGATCCGGATCGAGGCCCAGGGCGAGGTCGCGGCGCTGGCCGAGACGCTGAACGGGATGGTCGAGACGCTGCGGGCGTTCGCCGACGAGGTCACCCGCGTCGCCCGCGAGGTCGGCACCGAAGGCATCCTCGGCGGCCAGGCGCGGGTGCCCGGCGTCGCCGGGACCTGGAAGGACCTGACCGAGAACGTCAACTTCATGGCGCACAACCTGACCAGCCAGGTGCGCAACATCTCGCAGGTGACCACCGCGGTCGCGAAGGGCGACCTGACGAAGAAGATCGACGTCGACGCCCGGGGCGAGATCCTCGAGCTGAAGACGACGATGAACACGATGGTCGACCAGCTCTCGGCGTTCGCCTCCGAGGTCACGCGGGTCGCCCGCGAGGTCGGCACCGAGGGCAAGCTGGGCGGCCAGGCCGAGGTCGACGGCGTGTCGGGCACCTGGCAGCGGCTCACCGAGAGCGTGAACCGGCTGGCCGGGAACCTGACCACCCAGGTGCGCGCGATCGGCCAGGTCGCGACGGCGGTGACCGCGGGCGACCTGACCCGGCACATCACCGTCGAGGCGAACGGCGAGCTGGCCGACCTCAAGGACAACATCAACCAGATGATCGCGAACCTCAAGGAGACGACGAGGACCAACCGCGAGCAGGACTGGCTGAAGACGAACCTCGCGCAGCTGTCGGGCCGGATGCAGGGCCACCGCGACCTGGTCTCGGTCGCGGCGCTGATCCTGTCCGAGCTGGCCCCGCTGGTCCGCGCGCAGCAGGGCGCGTTCTTCCTGGCCCGCGACGACGACCGCGACGGCACGGTGCTCGAGTGCATCGCGGCGTACGGGCTCGCGGAGTCCCGCGCGGGGCTGCGGTTCAGGATGGGCGAGTCGCTGATCGGCCAGGCCGCCGTCGACCAGCGCACGGTGCTGGTGCACAACGCGCCGCCGGAGTACGCGCTGATCTCGTCCGGGCTCGGCTCGGCCGCGCCGGTGAACCTGATCGTGCTGCCGGTGCTGTTCCAGGGCGAGGTGCTCGGGGTGCTGGAGCTGGCCTCGGTGAACGAGTTCAGCACGGTCCACCAGGACCTGCTGGAGCAGCTGCGGCACACCATCGGCGTCAACGTGAACACGATCCTGTCGAACTCCCGGACCGAGGCGCTGCTGACCGAGTCGCAGCGGCTGGCCCAGGAGCTGCGGGCGCGGTCGGAGCAGCTGCAGGCCCAGCAGGGCGAGCTGCGGCGGTCCAACACCGAGCTGGCCGAGAAGGCGGCGCTGCTGGCCCAGCAGAACCGCGACATCGAGGTCAAGAACAGCGAGATCGAGCAGGCGCGGCAGGAGCTCGAGGAGCGTGCCGGGCAGCTGACGGTGGCGTCGCAGTACAAGACCGAGTTCATGGCGAACATGTCGCACGAGCTGCGGACGCCGCTGAACAGCGCCTTGATCCTGGCGAAGCTGCTGTCGGAGAACCCGGAAGGGAACCTGACGGAGAAGCAGATCCAGTTCGCGAAGACGATCTACGCGGCGGGCTCGGACCTGCAGCAGCTGATCAACGACATCCTGGACCTGGCCAAGGTCGAGGCCGGCCGGCTGGACATGCAGATGTCCGACATCACGCTGCCGGAGCTGGTGGACTACGTCGAGTCCCTGTGCCGCCCGCTGACGGCGGACAAGGGCCTGGAGTTCGCCGTCCACATCGACCCGCCGGTGCCCGGCAGCGTCCACACGGACGAGCACCGCCTCCAGCAGATCCTCCGGAACCTGCTGTCGAACGCGGCGAAGTTCACCGACGAAGGAGGCGTCCGCCTGCACATCCGGGCGGCGGACCCGGCGGAGGTCGAGCAGGAGTCGCTTCGCAATGCCCCCGGAATCATCGCGTTCGCGGTCGAGGACACCGGCATCGGCATCCCGGAGGAGAAGCTGGCGGTGATCTTCGAGGCGTTCCGCCAGGCGGACGGAACGACGAGCCGCAAGTACGGCGGCACGGGCCTGGGACTGAACATCAGCCAACAGCTGACCGAGCTCCTGGGCGGCGAGCTGCGCGTGGTGAGCGAGCCGGGCGTCGGCTCGACGTTCACCCTGTACCTCCCGGTGGCGGCGGCCAACCTGGTGGACCCGGCGATGACGGCCCTGTCGTCCCCCCGCCTGCCACCGGTGCCGAGCACGGTCCTGGTGGCGGCCCCGGACGTGACGCCCAAGCGCTTCCACGGCGAAAAGGTCCTGATCGTCGACGACGACCTGCGCAACGTGTTCGCCCTGGCGGCGGTGCTGGAGCAGGCGGGCCTGGACGTGATCTACGCCGAGACGGGCGTGGACGGCATCCGGGCACTGGAGCGCAACGAGGACACGGCCCTGGTCCTGATGGACGTGATGATGCCGGAACTGGACGGCAACGCCACGATCGCGGCGATCCGCGCCGAGGCGGCCAACGCGGACCTGCCGGTGATCGCGGTCACAGCAAAAGCGACGGCGGAGGACCGGGCCAGGACGCTGGCCAGCGGCGCGGACGACTACATCACGAAGCCGGTGGACACGGACAAGCTGCTGGACGTGATCGCGGCGTCCTTGGAGGCGGACGCCGCGTCCTACGGTGGAGCGGGTGACGGGAATCGAACCCGCGTAGCTAGTTTGGAAGACTAGGGCTCTACCATTGAGCTACACCCGCGTGCCCCCGGAGGTACCCGGGTGCGCGGCTAGCTTAGCGTGACCCGCTAGGCTGACCACACACCCCCCTGGGGGTGTGCCGGGATGTGGCGCAGCTTGGTAGCGCATTCGCTTTGGGAGCGAAGGGTCGCAGGTTCAAATCCTGTCATCCCGACCAGATATGCCTGTTTCACACCACGCCCGACGAGCAGACGCTCGCCAGGCGTGTTTGTGTATGTACGTTGCGTGACCGTGGCGCGCTCGCCGAACGCGACCGTGAGATCGGCCGCGCGGTCCGCCGCGACACCTCCTTTCTGCTGGTAGAGCGGTTGGGGCCGGATCGCCCGACCCCAACCGCGCCCTCTTTTAGGCCGAGGCACCGCCTCGCCGGCCGCACCCCGGGCAGCCGCCCGCCGCTGCCTGCAACAGGACCGCTTGGCGCTCGTGCTCCTGCTTCAAGCGCAGGCGGTAATACTTGGCCGTCGCCATCCAGGTCACGAGAGCTACAAGCAGGGCCCCGAGGACGCAGGCGTACAGGGTGGCGCTCACTGCGGCCTCCCGGTCCTGCTTGAGGGCGTGCAGCAGTACATCTGACCTCCTGTGGAGCTACTCCGGAAGTGGAGCAACCAGGCGATTTGCCCGACGAGAACGACGTTAGGACCGCGGCGCGAGCTATGTCCAGAATCGGCAATTAAGTCATCTATAAGTAGAGGTTCGGCAGTTATTCGGCAAGCAATCGGCAAGAGATCCGCAGGTCTCGCAGGGCCAGTGACCCGAAAAAGCCCGCTCTGACGAGCGGGCTTGCCGTGGGATCGGCTGATGAGCTGGATCGGGTGGTCGATGCTTTGGATTGAGAGGGCGGCGCTAACGGTGACCAGAGCAGGTACGACTCATGAAGAGGAATTCGTTGAACATCTCCGGACTGTATCCGTGCTTATCGCTAGCAAGCGCACGGTCGATCTCCCAGGGGATGTAACCGTTCCAGTCTTTTTTGGCTTTACACGCGGCGCGGAGATCATGTCAAATGGCGAAAATGGAAGCGACTGTTGCCAAGTAGAGGCGGTAGTCGTGACAGCAGCACTCCCACGCTTGGCCGTCCCTGGCCCACGCCTCAATGTACTCTTCGACTGAACTATATTTGGGCGGTCTTTCTAACTTGCATTGGGCTTCAACAAACTCAAAGAAGTTGTCGGTTGCTTCCAAGACTGCGTCGAACATGGTGGCCTCCATACAGTAGAGGCCGATCCCGGTACTGTTTATAACATCAAATAGAGCTATTTGCAATGATGAATACGGTTGTTGAGCTCGTCTGGTATGCTGAGCCCGCTCAGTGAGGAGGTGTCATGAATCAGTCGCCGGACCGGCTGGCAAGCTGGATCAACGAGATCATGGGTGTCAACAGAGGAAAGCAGAAGCATCCTCGCGAGCAAGTGAAATATGCCGTCGATCTCTACGAATTTCTTGTTGAAAAGTTGCAGCTGACTCCAGTGGGGCCCGGTCGGCGCGACAGGGGTGCGTTGATATGGGCAATCTTGCAGAATGTCTTTGATGTCTACAACGTCATCGGATACCAAGAATATCGCCAGGTAGCTGCAGCAGGCGAGCTGCTTCTTCTTCAGGCAAGACAAGGTGCGGGATTTGAGACGGTGTCCGATGACGTGTTGGCCGAGGATGTCAGGCTTCACGGTATGAAATGGCCATCCAAAGAGCAATGGCAGATTGGCCGCGACCAATCTAAGCCTATGCGCCTCTATGCTGCCATGATGGCAGACGGTGATGATCGAAAGTCCCCGAGGCTTGTGCAACCGAGGCAAGCGGAACGCTGGGCACCAGCAATGGCTGACGCGCTGCGCGATTATCTCAAGAGGTCGGAATGTGTGCAGGAGGCGCAGCATTTGGCCATCGGGCTAGGATTCGAACTGGCGGATGACTTACTTCAGTCTAAGTCAAAGTTGGGGCGTCCTGGCAGCGCGGAAAGCCCTGCCGAGTCGGCGGTGAGCGTGATCCCCCACTACATCAAGCGCCCACTGGTCGAATCCGAATTTTGGTCCGCTGTTGCGGATGGCACAAAGCTCATCGCCATCTTCGGACAGCCTGGCGTTGGTAAGAGCTCTCTGGCGCAGGCGCTCACGGTGGGCTCTCCATTTATTGAGTTCAACAATGGCGCGCCACGGCTTGCTCAGCTGCGACCGCAGTTGCGTAAATATGGACTCCCAGCTGATGATCTAACCGAAGCGAACGCAGGTGGCAGGCTCGTGGATCTGATGATGGTTAGTCCAGGTCCGCCGTTCGTGGTCTTGGATAATCTGCAAGCCACCAGTGAGCTGAATGACCTTGTTCCACCTGACAGTACGACAACTGTCGTGGCTACATGTCGAGAGATCGGTGCCCCTGCTCCACGAGCGTGCCGGAACCTTCCCCTCACCGTCATGGAAGAGGACGAGGCATTGGCCCTAGCACACTCAAAGTTGCCGTCCTTGACTGAGGGCGACGCGCAGTTGTTGGTATCGACACTAGGAAACTATCCACTTGTGGTTAGTAGCGCTTGTGGGCGAATTGCAAGCACGGGCATTGCGATGACCGCCCTATGTCGAGCCTTAAGCATTGACGCTGGGTCGATCAGGACCACCGCACACGAGCAGTTGCGAACGATCATGCAGGACGACATAGAAACGTTGCGTAGTCGCGATCTCATTGCTGTCGATATACTGGCATGCTGTAGCGCGTGTGACGACCTGCGCGTTGAGGTCACTGAACTTTTGATGATGGTGGAAGTTCTATATGGTGATGCAACAGCAAGCAGCAAGCTGGCTCACGCATTAGCCGAGCTGGAGCGTTTCTCAGTGGTTGAGATCAGGAAGGATCTCGGCCGAGCCGGCCTTTATCCCGACATCTCCACATATACAAGCATTGGACGGATAGAACGATATATTTTCGAAGATGTGACGGCGGCGTACATTCACCCTCTCACAAAAGTCATTCTGGAGCCGATATTGACATTGGAGACGGCCGAGTTGTCATCTAAACTTCAAAGGTTCGAGAAACAATGGTTCGCTGATTTCCATACCATTGAGGATCTTGATAAAGAGGATGTCTCTCTGCGAGCCAGCGTCGACCGAATGATAGCTATTAGTCACCTCCGCTCTAAAATGATGAAGCGTAAATCTCAGTGACGGCGATCTTCTGTGCTATCGTAGCTTAACTTCCGTCTCTCTCAAAAAGCGCCGCCTTGAGTCAAAGGGTTCCTATGCGTCAAGGTCAGGACACGGCCAATGGGGCTCAGCGCGGGGCGGCGGCGGTTCATCCGACAGCTGGCGCAGCCCATCCAGCACGCGCCGGGCGAGTTCGCCGTCTGGGCGCTGGTGCGGCTTGCGGGGATATGGCGTCGGTCGCTGGCCATCCAGTCGGGACCGCTTCGGCAAGACGGGCGGCAGCGGTTCGGTGGGCTCGTCGGCCGGGGCCGGCTGAATCCGGGGCAGGACTTCGGTCGGGGCGCTGGCGGCGTCGACTGCGGCGCGTTCGCTCTTCACCCGATCGCGAATACCGGCCACGGTGCGCTCTGGCCGGGAATGCACGCGGCGGTTGTACCGGGCGTCGCCCATGAGGAGCACGACAATCCAGACCAGGGGAACGGCCATGACCACGAGCACCGCCAGCGCCCCACCGTTCATGAGCCTGGCGGCCCAGGCACGTCGGGCGGGTCCGCGGTAGCCGGCGGGGCTGGCAGCTTGCCGCCATATAGGTCGAGTACCTCGGCCAGCGCCCTCAGTAGTCCACTGACCTCCTGTAGGTCAGCGTCGGTGAGGGCGTCGGCCTCCAGCTGGATAGCCGCCTGCAGCAGCTCCCGGCCAGTACGAGCCAATCGGTCGGCCAGGGTGTCTGGTGTCTTGAGTTCTTGCTCATCCGCATTAGCGACGAACAGTCCGGCCAGGCCTTCCAGCAGCCGTGCAAACTCTCGCTGCTTGGCGGCGGGCATCGTCCCAGCCAGCAGTTCGGCCGAGACGCGCGGTACGGGCTTGGTCACGGCCGCGAGGGCGCGGATCAGCTCGGCGGTCTGGCGCTTTATGACTGCGCCTCATCGGCAAGCTCCTGAAGCTCGGGGTAGACGCTCACTCCAGCGCCTCCCCGGTCCGACGCCCAACCGCGTGGACCTCGGCCTTCGCCTCCTGCGCGAGCTGTTCACGCATGGCCGTCTGAAGCAGCTCGTTCAGGGCCAGATGCTTGAGGCTTGGGACCACCACGTGGTGCGCGTCCGCCTGGACCAGTTCGGTCAGGAGCTCATCGAAGCCTTCGCGCGAGCCGCACTGGAGTTCGAAGAAAAAGCTGACGAAGTACAACCCCTTGGCGGCGGCGAATCGAGTTACTGCCTGCTCAACTCGCCGCACTCGATGGTCCGGTACGTCGGCCGGAACACGCATGTAGCCGTATGCCAGCGGAGTGGTGACAAGCGCGGTCGGCTCGTCGGCCAGGAGCGGTGGCGGTTCGGCGAGGAGTTGGGCGGTCAGCGTCATGGGGTCACGTCCTGGTCGTGCGGCCAAATGGGCGTCACCCGGACGGCCAGGACATCCGACCAGGTCAGCGGCGAAAACACCGGAAAAGACCGCTGGCCTGGTCGTCGGCGGAGGGGCCGGTCTACCGGCCGCCGGGGTGACGTGATCGACCATCGCTTAGGCGGGATTCGCCAAACCAGAGCGGGAAAAGCGCGAAAAAGACGCGCGGGTGATGCACGCGACGGTCTCACCTGCGGTAATGTGACGATCTCGCGCCGTAACCGAGGGGATGAATCATGGCCGTCAAGCGGACACGCCTGGCCCGCGCACGCAAGGCGGCCGGGTACACGCAGGAAGCTTTGGCCGAGGCCCTCGACACCGACCGTAGCACCGTCGTCCGGTGGGAGGCGGGCGACACCGAGCCGCTGCCGCACAAGCGGCCACGACTCGCAAAGGTGCTGGGCATCACCGCCGCCGGCCTCGAAGACCTGCTGGCTGAAAACGTCAAACCTGCCGCTAGCCCAGAGCGAGACGGTGTGCTGATCGAGGCGGAGGTACCGTCCGATCCCATGAAGCGACGGACGCTGATGAAGTGGGGCGTAGCCGCGACCGCCGCCACGGGTGTCGGGATTGAGGCGTTCGGCAGCATCGGCATGGCTGACGTGCGACGGCTGCAGCGGACCACCGACCGGCTCTGCAACCTGGACCACCGTCACGGCGGCGAAACCCTCTGGCAAGCCGGAGTCGCGACCGTGCGCGAGGCTAACCTCATGCTTGAACGAGGCAGCTACAGCACGACCGTCGGTCAAGCGCTGCTGGCGGCCACCGGCAACCGGCAAATCCGGACGGGGTGGTTGGCCTGTGACGCTGGCCAGCACGAGGTCGCCCGCACCAGCTTCACCGACGCCTTGACCGTCGCCCGCCAGGCCGGCGACGCCGAGATTGAGACCCGTGCCCTGGCTGGCCTGGGCTTTCAGAGCAACCTCGTCGGCCGCCCGCGGGAGGGTCTGCGCTTCTCCCGCGCGGCAGAAGACACCGTGCAGAGGCTCGGGCCGTCGTCGCGAATGACCGCCGTGCCGCTGCTGCACCTGGCCGTGGCCAACGCCCGCAGCGATGACTTCAGCGACGCCCAGGCCGCCATCTCCCGCGCCCGGAAAGCTCTCGACGCTGACCGGGGCGATGAGGCCGCCAGCTGGGCGGCGTTTATGAGCCCGATGGAGATCGACGCCGTGGAAGCCACCTGCGCGGTTGAGGTTGGCAAAGCCGAACGCGGCGAGAAGCTCCTGGAGCAGGCCATTGCCGGGTACGGCGACGGCTTCGCCCGCAACGTCGCTCTCTACCGGGTGCGGCTCGCGTCAGCCCGCGTGGGCTCCGGCGCTGTCGATGGAGCGGTTGAAGCGGCCGACGAAGTCCTCGACGCAATCGCCGAGGGGCTCGACAGCTGGCGCGTCACCATGGAGCTGGACCGAGTCATGCGCGCCATCGCGACCTACCAGGCTCCCGGCGTTGATGAGCTGACCGAGCGCTATGCCACCCTGGTCTCGTGATGACAACCCCGACGCCCGAGCTGGTTCTCCACGACCACGACGCCGCCGGTATGCAGGAGCTGCGCCGTCTCCTCCTCGCGGTCTACACCGAGGTCTATGCCGACCTGCTTGGTGATCCGTTCTTCGCGCCGGATCGGTTCTGGGAACGCCTCGAGGCGTACGCCAAGTGGCCCGGCTTCGCCCTGGTCACGGGTTGGATTAACGATGAGCTGGTTGGTTACACGCTGGGATACACCTTGCCGAAGGGCTCCAACTGGTGGCGCGGCCTCCGAGGGGACATCCATCCGGTGGTGCTCGAAGAAGACGGCCAGCGCACCTTCGCCGTCACTCAGCTGATGGTGCTTCCGGCCTGGCAGCGGCGCGGCTATGCCCGCCAGTTGCACGATGCGCTGCTGGCCGACCGGCCCGAAGAACGCGCCACCTTGCTCGTCAAGCCGGACAACATCCCCGCTCGCACCGCGTACCTGTCCTGGGGCTGGCAGCTCTTCGGGCAGTTGCAGCCGTTCGACGACGCGCCGGTGTATGAATCGCTGATGTACAACCTGGAGAAGCTGCAAGCTAGTGCGGCTGACTGATTGCTCAATAGCGGACGCTCTGTCGCTTGACTGGCAGAAGCAGACGGACATGGAGATCCTCGAGCGGATCGAAGAATCGGCTTAGCGCTAGATAGCGTAAGATACAATAGAGGAGGACTACTTAATGGCCAGGGGCTCTAGCTCATCCCCGGACGAGAACTTGGCTGTTGAGCAGTACCCACAGCTTAACCGAGAGTTCTACTCAGCTGAACCGCGTCGCTATTTCACGTCTCGTTTCAACCTCTTGATGCTCGCAGCAGGCAAGCCTGATGCACTCGATCAATTGATGGCGGATGGCGTGACCTATGGCGATTTGGTCGCCAAGGTTGAGCTATCCGAGCCGACTGACGAAGAGCAGCGCCACCATCAGGCTTTCCTCACTACTGAGGTCGAGGTTCTACTTCATCACGCCTCGGAGGCTCTCCTTCGCTTATACTTCGCCCATGCCGAGTCGCAGCCCTGTCCATGGCTTGAATGTGCACGGCTTCGAGACTTTTCTAAGTTCAATGCCCGCGTCGATAAGCTTCGGAGCGAACCCATTCCGACCGAACACATCGCCAGAGTGTTCCTCGGCACCGTACCCAAAGAGCCGCGCGAGGATTTCAATGCAGGCCTAATTAATCTTGATCGCTTCCTCCGCGTCGTAGCAGATCGAGTGTTGGACGACAAAAATCTCTACAATGCCGCAAAACACGGGCTTGCAGTCCTGGCCGGACCATCGTCGATCTCTCTAACAGATGACCAGACCGGCGCATCGTTCGGGTTCGAAGGTCAGAGTATCAGCTATCTAGAACTCCACACGGCGGACGACAAGAAAAAGACTTGGCGTCACACTACCCGCTGGCTCAGCTTTGAAGACTCATTGTGGCTAACTCGCCTCGTGCTGAGCGAGATGGACAGCTTGTGGACCATTGCTCGGGCACGCTATATTGGCGCAGAGATAAAGGGAGTCCAAGTCATAACCGCCGAAGCCCTTGATCAACTGGGTCGACATGCCACCCGCGGCAGAGCCAGCGTCACCCGGAGCAGTTTCTCCCTTGACTATTACGCAGCGCAATAGATGCCGAGAGCGGGGATTTTCCACCACGACCATTTGCGCAATCGATCTTTCACACACTAAGGGCGCGCCCCCGGGCACAAACAAGGCTACCAAGCTATAATGGTTACCGTGAGACTACTTTCCCTCGATTTCGAGCCCGTGTATGGCGACGATGCCGAAATAGAGCATTTCTCAAGCGACGCCAGCATCTTCGACTATGATGTTGTCATCTGGGATCCAGCCGCCAGTTTTGAAAGCTATGCACGCCCAGGATATCAAGACAGCTACCAAGGACTTCCTTCGTTGTCGGACGATATGTCCGTGAGGATAATGTCGGACACGCTTCGACGTCGCACCGAATTTTCTGAATTTGTTAACGCGGGTCGAGTACTAATTGTGGTAGTGCGCTCACCCCAAGCTTGCTACGTAGCCACCGGAGAAAAGACTTACTCAGGAACCGGACGAAACCGTCAGACGACCCGAATTGTCAACAACTTCGATCTTCATAGCGCCTTGCCGATTCCAAAGTGTAAATTCATCACTGGCAGCGGAAAGCGTATTGAGCTCTCCACAGGTGGCCCACTTGTTGAATTCTTGCGGAAGTACAGAGCTAGGGTTACATACGATGCGACCCTAGAGGGCGCCCCTGGATCAGTCCTCGCTCGCGTCTCGGGAACTCAGCGAGTAGTTTCGTCGGCGCTTCGAACCAAGGCTGGCGGCTGGATCATTTTGCTGCCAGCTATCGACCTGGCCGCAGACGACGAAGACACGGACGAAAGTGCAGACGACGAGGGTTGGTGGTCAGAGGCTCCTCAATTTCAAGCAGACCTCCTTTCTGCCGTGCGGCAGCTCGGCGCAAACACTTCTGTCAGCAGGCCTGCATGGATCGAAAGCTATGCCACGGCAGAGCAGCAACGTCTTCGCACAGAAATCATCAAGCAGCAGAAGCGTGTCGAATCAGCACGAGACAAGCTTGCTCAGCTTCAACGCAACAAGGAAAAGGCCGAATCGAAGGATCAACTTTTTCTTGGTACCGGACGAGCCCTAGAGCTAGAAGTCAAGGAAGTTCTTGAATTGCTCGGCGGCACAGTCACCGACCCGGAACCAGGCAGGGACGACTGGCGAGTTAAGTTCCCGGAAGGCGCCGCAGTTGTTGAGGTTAAAGGCGTATCGAAAAGCGCAGCAGAAAAACACGCGGCACAGCTCGAAAAATGGGTCGCCGGGGCGTACGAGGAAGGCGGAAGCCCACCCAAGGGAATCCTTATCGTAAACACCTGGCGGGAGACTCCCCTTGTCGATCGCAAGGAGATAGATTTTCCAGAACAGATGCTTCCGTACTCAACCAGCAGGAACCACTGCCTCATCACAGGCTTACAGCTGTTTGTGATCAGAGCGGATGTCGAAAACGATCCGAACCGCGCCAAACACTGGCGAAATAAAATACTGCAAACCGCAGGCAAGATCGACGACTGCGACGATTGGCAGACTTTGATTCAGGTAACCAAAACCGCGGAGTGATTATGTCAGAACCCACACGCGAAGAAGTTCTCAGCAACCTGAAATCCCTGTTCGGGCTGGCCACATCGTCGGCAAAGCAACGGATAGTCGATCTTGGATGGCCGCTGACGATTCCTGCAGATCAACTCCTAATTAAGCGCGACAGCGACCCCGGAACTTGGAAATCCGAGTGGCACCAAGTGCAACGGAATGTTCTAGGACCTTTCTCCGGCTTACCGACCCACGACCTCTGGCCGATACTCGACGAGCAAGCTGCCACACAAGCCTCGAAGTGCGCTGCTGACATAGCAACTATGGCCGGCAGCAGCCTACCTTTCTGGTCAGCATTTGGCGTATCCAGTGGCGCATTCCTCGCCCGCCCACTTAGCGAAGGATATCCAGCGTATCGCGAGTATGCTGATGACCCAACCGAATGGGTCCTCTACCGTGTCGTATTCCCAGCGCTTAACTATCACCTCGGGACACTGCCCAGCGTTGATAGCCCCAACGAGTCGGCCGCCGAAGAGTTCGCCAATGACATATTAAAACTGGTTGAGCAGCCGAAACTGACCTATCAAGTAAGCGTGCCACTTTCGGGGATATCGATCAGCGGGCCTGCTGACGCCTCCTTGACCGTCAATAACGTCGCTATTCGAAAGCTCTCCCAGCTTGAGCAAGGTGAGCTATTCCAAGCGTGGGGAATGAGCTCAGTACTTGGAGGCGTGTCCCTCACGCTCCCCATGGTTACATTAGAGGTCCAAGTCAACACAGCTCGCGATGCCGAACCTCCAGATACCCGAAATTTGCTGGATAGATGGCTGTGCGCTTTTCACTTACACGGGTACAGCATTTCCGGCGGGGCATCGAAGTTTGAAGGCTTGCCCAGATGGCGCATGTCCACGTCCAACCACACACCCATAGCCAAACACTCAGCGCCAGAAAAGTGGTCATCACTGGACCTCAGCGATCTCCAGACTCTCCTCCAGACAGTAACTCAGCTTGAAAAGTATAACCTCGCGACGCCCGCTTCTCCACAAGACCTCGCTCTTCACCGATTCTATTCGGGAGCCGCACGAAGCAATCCAGCAGATGCTATCTTGGATTTTGTCATTGCGCTTGAGTCACTCCTGCTTCCCTACGACGAAAGTGCACGACATGGCGACCTGGGCTACCGTTTTCAGATTCACGGCGCGCACTACCTCAGCGAGGATCCTAGCGATCGGGTGAACCTTGCAAAGAAGCTCGCGGCCCTCTATGGACTGCGCAGTCGCCTGGTTCATGGCGGCAAGTACCCCGCACCGGCCGAGATAAGTTCCGGCAAGCAGGTGGCAGATGAGCTGGCGCGACTTGGGTTGCGCCGAGCGCTTCGGGAAGGCTTCCCTACTGCCGCAACACTGAAGCAGATGGCACTCGGGCAGCTGACCTGACTTAGCATCGCAGATTTCGACCGCTCCGCCCGTAGCGCTCAGCCTTCGGCACTCCTGCCTGGTGAAGTCGATCGCGCACCGTCGTCTCCCCCACTCCGAACTTGGCCGCAATTTGGGCGTAAGTCCAGCCGGCCTTGTAGAGCTCAAGGGCAGCAGGCACGTCGTCAGGATGAAGTCCTGGGCTCGTCGTGGCGACGCCACGAGCGCGGAGATGCTTGCCGACAGTGCCGCGGTGAACACCGAAGCGCTCAGCAAGTTGGGCGATCGACTCCCCTGCCGCGTGAGCAGCTACGAGAGCGTCCACCTCAACAGAGCTCAGCTGGCGAGCGGTCCTGCTACGTTTCGTGTTACACTTGCTACCATAAGTGATTACCGGCCAGGCCTCGGCCATTCTAACCAGGCGCTTTACCTGACGGGGAGGCCTTGAAAAGGCCTCATCACCCCGACCCGATTCGGGGGTGGGCTTGCGCTGGCGCGCTCGCCCCTCCCCCTTCATCTCCTTCCCCGTACCCGGGGGGCCGAGCCCCCCGGACCCCCCACGGTGCCTTTGGCGCCGGTTGGGCGGTCTGCCGCTCCCTGCCCTGCCGACGGTTGGGCGGTCTGCCGCAGCCCCTGGACGGTCCGCTGCTCCTCCGCGTGTCCTGGGACCAGCCGTCGGCAACGCGGGATCACCTGTCAGCTCTTCGGCCATCTGAGTGGTCCCGTTGCCCGCAGCTAACCGGCCCCGGCACGCCGAGCGTGGTCTCGGTTGTCGACCAGGCGGCTCGGATGCCGCCGGTCTGGAGGAGGCAATGGGATGCGGTCATTGATCAGCAAGTCCGGCGTTGCCGCGGCAGGTCTGCGCGTGGCCAGGCGGGTGGCAGTCGTCGGCGCCGTCGTCGGTTTGGCAGTACCCCTGGCCGGTACGGCACACGCAACCGCCGCACGGGACGGCCACTGCGATGACGGAGAGTTCTGCCTGTTCTACTTCCCGACGGGCGTATCCCACGGGGCGGTGTCCGACTTCGCCGTCGGCAACATTCCCAGCCTCGGCCCGACCCAACCGACTTGTTACGAGTTCCGTGGAACCGAAGCCGGCCACGGCCAGTGCGTCTGGCAAAACGCCAGGTCGGCGCGAAACCGCACAGGCCACGACGTCAGGGTGTTCACCAACGTCAACTACACAAGCACCTCGGACCTGTTCACCGCCAATGGGCAGCAAGGGGACCTGTACCAGGCGAAGTTTCTCGACGAGTCCATCAAATTCGTGACCTGATACAGGAGTTCCCGGTCCGCCGGTGTGAACCCGGATCGGTTGGATCGACAACAACAGCCGACGACAATCGGTTGGCTGGAGGAGTTCGATGTTCAGGGGTTCCCGGTGGGTGAGCAGGCTTGCTGCGGCCTGGGTCGGGTGCGTGGTGCTGGGTAGCGGCGGGGTGGCCGGTGCGGCGACCAGCTGGCAGGAGGAACCGATTTCCGGCGAGTGGGTCACCGCGGGTTCGCTTGCCCAGGCCGGTGATCAGGTCTGGGCGTCGGCGTTCGCCGTCACCCCGGCCGCCCTCGAATCGCGGATGCTGCAGCGGGTGCGGGGCAAGTGGGCCTCCGTTGCCGTGCCGGACATCGGACGGCTCGGGCAGGTCGGTGCGGGCTCGGCCGGTGACGTGTGGGCGCTGTCCCAGGACAACAACAAGATGCTGCACCTCACCGGTTCGTCCTGGCAGGTGGTGCAGCCGACCAGCGATGCTTCCGTCTTCTACAGCGGCATCGCCCAGTTCGGCTCGGACGTGTGGCTGGCCGGTTCGCGGTGGTCGTCGAACACCACCAGCGTCGGCGTCGTCCAGCGGCGGCAAGGCCAGCGGTGGGTGGACGTGCCCCTGCCGGACGTCGCGCCGAACTGGCAGCTCTCGCAGATCACCGGCACGTCCGGGCGCGACCTCTGGGCGATCGGTGTCGCGTTCAGCTCGATGACCGACCAGCAGACCGTGGCCCTGCACTACGACGGCACCAGCTGGCGCAGGGTCGGCTCGCCCGCCGGCCCGGATCGCACCTTCGTCATCCTGAGCGCCAAGACGTTCGGCCGTCAGGACGTGTGGATGGTCGGCACCGCGAGCAGTCCCGAGGACGGCAGCGCGAACCACCCGTTCGCCGCCGTGTTCGACGGGCACGGCTGGACCGAACAGAAGATCGCCGGCGATCGCACCCGGTTGAGCGGCGTGACCAAGTCCGGTGACCGGGTGCTGGTGGTCGGACATGGGCTGACCACCCCGGCTTCGCCTTTCGCGGCCACGAAAACCGCCGGAACCTGGGCGCCCGCCGCGCTCCCCGCGACACCGGCGGGCTCGCCCGGCTACGGCCTGTTCGACGCACTCACCCTGCATGACGGCAGCGTGCTGCTGCTCGGCGACGCCGACCAGCCGAGCACCGACCCGAACGGCGACACGACCTGGCGGCCGTACGCGGCCCGCGGCCGGATCTGACCACCGAACCGCGGAAGGAACGCGTGTATCCGCCCGCTCTCTTCCGGCTCAGGTTGGGGAGAGGGTGATGCTCCATGAACAGATCGATCCGCGCCGCCGGGATCGTGGCGGTGGCCGCCGGGGTGGTCGTGGCCTGTGGGCGGGCTCCTGAACCTCGGTCCGCACCGCTTGCCGAAAGCTCCGTGGCCCCCGATGAGGCCACCGCCAGTCCCGACGAGACCACCGCGGGGCCGCCGGGGAGCAGCGCCGCCGCCGCTCCCCCGGCGACGCCCCAGACCCACAGCCACCCGGCCCCGGCCACGCCGAAGGCGAAGCCCGCCCCCAAGGCCACGACTCCGGCGAAACCCCAGCCGCCCGAGCGGTGGGTGCTGACTTCGGGCGATCGGCGGCGGTTCGAAGAACGGACCAAGACCTCCTTCACCAACATCGCCGCCGACGGGCTCATCCGGGACGTCTGCCCGAAGCACGACGACTGCCTGAAAATCGGCTTCCGGGTCGACCCGGGGCTCGGGCACGACGACCAGGACTGCTGGATCGGCCGCGTCGTCATCCCGGACCCGCTGCACGAAGGAGGCACGGTGACGTGGGTCGTCAACAACCCGTGCGATTCCGGCACGTAGCCGGGCCGCCCAAGGCGGAAGCGCCGGACGCGCCGTCGCGGGCGCTCAAGGTCTTCGGCTCGATCCTCGCGCCCACCACCGTCCTGACCGCGTTGCTCTTCTACTTCGGGACGCGGCACGCCGACGCCTTCTGCGGGTGGTTCGGGGTGCACTACTCCGTGCTCGGGCTGTCGGTCTCGGACTACCTCATCCGCGCGTCCGACGGGATGACCGTGCCGATCACCGCGGTCGCCGTCGCCGGACTGGGCGGCCTTTGGGCACGACGGCTGCTGGAGGCGCGCTTGTCGCCGCGGGCGTGGCGGACGTTGCTGCGGCGAGCCGTTCCCGTGCTCGCCGTGGCCGGGGTCGCGCTGGTCGGGCTGGGGCTGAGCGGGCTCGTAGCGCCGAGCCTGCTGTACCGCTGGCCCGGGCTGCCCGGGTCGGGCCTCGCGCTGGGGTTCCTGTGCTTCCCGTTCGCCGACCGGCTGCACCAGGCACGCACCGGTCGGCGCCCCAGCCTCACCAACGCCGTGGCGCAGTGGACCTTCACCTTCGTGCTCGTGACCGTCGGGGCCTTCTGGGCGGTCACCGACTACTCCTCCGCGGCCGGGGAACTGCGGGCCTACGAGTACGAGGTCGGCTTGCCGAAGACGCCCGACACCGTGGTCTTCAGCCAGAAGGACCTCGGCGTCCGGGCACGCGGGGTGGTCGTGACCCCCTGCGCACCCGACGCCGAGTACCGCTTCCGGTACGACGGGCTCGTGCTCGTCCTGCAGTCCAACGGGACGTCGCTGCTGCTCCCCCGCGAATGGAACCGCGCCGACGGCACCGCGATCCTGCTACCCGGCTCCACCGGCACCCGGCTGGAGTTCGCGCCCGAGGGCACCGCTCGCGACCGTGGTTGCTAGCCACGTCGCCAGCGTCTCCGCCAGCGCCTCCGGCTGCTCTTCCGGCGTGTGGTGCCCCGCCTTCTCCGGGCGGTTCACCACCTCCAGCGACGCGAAGTTCGCCGCGCACCACTCGACCATCGACGGCGTCAGCATCGTGTCGAAGCCCGGCTCGAACGTCACCAGGAGCTTGGGCACCTCCCCGGAAGACGACAGCCACCGGCCGAACGCCTCGAACCGCGCGACCACCGAAGCCGGCTCGCCACCCAAGGGCAACGAGCGTGCCCACTGCAGCAGCGGGCGGTGGAACGAAGTCGCGTACTCCGGCGGCAGCCCGGACAGGAAGTTCCCGATGAGGGTTTCCCCGACACCGGGCGTCTTGATCGCGCGGAACAACTCGGCGCCCGCCGGCGGGAACTCCTCCCACGTCATCGGCTTCACCACCGCTTCCGTGAACGCCAGCGCCCGCACCCGCGACGGGTGCCGGGACGCCCAGTCCGCCGCCAGTGCGCCACCCCAGTCGTGGCCGACCAGGACCACGTCGTCCAACGCCAGCTCGTCGAACCACTCGTCCAGGTAGCGGGCGTGGTCGTCGAAGGTGTAGGCGATGTCCGGCCGCGGGGAATCGCCCATGCCGATCAGGTCCGGGGCCAGCCGCCACCCCGGCAGGGACGGCATCACGTTGCGCCACAAGCGAGACGACGTCGGGTTGCCGTGCAGGAACACCACCGGTGCACCGGTGCCCGACGAACGGTAAGCCAGCTCCGTCACTTGAACGCCCCCGCGAATCGCGACGCCCACTCCGCGAACGGGCGCGGCGGGCGGCCCAGCACCTGCTGAACGTCCGGGCTCACCTCCTGCTCCGCCGGCGTCGGCGCTCCCAGGACGTCGAGGGTCACGTCCGCCACCTCGGCGGGCATGAAGTTCAGCATCATCGCGCGAGCCTCTTCACGTGTCTGCGGGACGAACCGCACCGGCTCACCCACCGCCGAACCGATCAGCGCCGCCTGCTCGCGAGGCGTGATCGCGGCCGGGCCCGTCAGGACGTACGACTTTCCCGCGTGGCCGTCCTCGCGCAACGCCGCCGCGGCCACCGCCGCGATGTCCTCCGGGTCCACCACCGGCAGCGCGACGTCGCCGAACGGGGCGACGACCTCGCGGGACGTACGCACGCTTTCCGCCCACTGCAACGTGTTCGAGGCGAACGCGCCCGGCTGGAGCAATGTCCACTCCAGACCCGAGCGGCGCACCGAGTCCTCCAGCACCGCCGGGTGCCTGCCCGTCGCCACCCCCTGGGACGACAGCACCACGACCCGGCGGACGCCCGCCGCCTCCGCTCGGGCCAGCACCGCGTCCAGCGCCACGAACGCGCCCGACACCATCAAATACGCCGCTGACGCGCCCGCGAAGTCCAGCGAGGCCAGCTCTCCCTGCCGCACCACGACTCCCGGCGGCGCCGCCGTGATCCGGCGGGACACCGCCGTCACCTCTTCGCCCGCTTCGGCCAGCATCCGCACCAGCGGTGCTCCGACATTTCCCGTCGCTCCCACAACCATGATCATGGAATCGACGGTACATTCGCCGGTATAGTAGGTACCTAGAGGAAAGTATTGGCTGGAGGCGTGAAAGTGACCGAGACCACACCCGAGCTGGCCTGTCCGATCGCGCCGGTGGTCGACATCGTCTTCAGCCGGTGGACGACGCCGATCCTGTGGTCGCTCAACGAGTTCGGGCGCCAGCGGTTCGTCGAACTGCAGCGCCGCATCACCACGATCACCCCGAAGGTGCTCACCCAGCGGCTGCGGCAGCTGGAGCGCGACGGCTTGATCACCAGGACCTACCACGCCGAGGTGCCGCCACGCGTCGAGTACGAGATCAGCGAGCTCGGCCGCAGCCTGGGCCCGCTGTTCGCGTCGCTCTCCGCATGGTCCGGCAACCTCGGCAAGGTCGAAGCGGCCCGGGAGACCTACGACGCCCGCGGCTCGGCCCGGTAGGTCACGGCGCCACGTCCAGGTAGTCGAGGTTGGCCGGGCCGTCGGCCGTCGTCGCGGTCAGGCGGACGGTGTGCGAGCCCGCCGCCAACGACAGCGACCGGGCCACCGTGCTCCACGTCGTCCAGGCACCGGTCGCCGGGAACGACACGCCGGCGGCGACCACCGTGCCGTCCACCGAGAGGTCCACCGGGCGCGCCGCCGCGGTGCCGTTCGCGTAGCCGAACGTCAGTGCCGACGCCGGTCCCGTGACCTGCCATTCGACGTAGCTGCCGACGGCGTTGGCACCGTTCGCGAAGCCGGTGCCCGAGAAGCCCGCGTGGTTCGAGTCGATCGTGCCGCCCGCCGAAATCGTCGCGGCCTCGGCTTCGTAGCGCGTCGAAGAGCCACTCGCTCGCGACACCCGGTAGAGCACCGTCGCGTGCGAGGGCACCGACGCGCTGATCGTGCCGGTGGTCGTCCGGGTGGCCTTGCTCCACAGGTCCTTCAGTGTGTACGAGGACGCGCTGCCGATCCCGGTCGCGGACGCGGTCGTGCTGATCGTCGCCGTCGCGGCCGTCTCGTTGGACAGCGCCACCGCGCGGTCGCCGTTCGAGAGGACCTTGCTGTAGACGACCAGGCCGCCACTAGCGCTCAGCACGGTCGCCTGCTTGCCCAGCGAGTCCTGGTCGAGGGCGATGACGTCGGTGTTCTTGAGGATCGAGAAGTTGTCGTCCGACACCTTGCGCAGGTCGCTGCCGATCAGCAGCGGCGCCGCCATCATCGCCCAGAGGCTGAAGTGCGTGCGGTACTCCGCCGCGGTCATGCCGCCGTTGCCGACCTCGAGCATGTCGGGGTCGTTCCAGTGGCCGGGGCCGGCGTACTGGGCGAGGCCGCGGTTCGTCTGCGCCTTGCCGATCATGCTCGACCACTTGTCGGAGATGTCACCGGTGGTGCGCCACAGGTTCCCGACCGGCGCGGCCCAGGTCCACGGCTTGTTCTGCCCCCACTCGCAGATCGAGTACGCGATCGGGCGGCCGGACTTCGCGAGCGCGTCGCGCATCGCCTTGTAGCGCTGCTGCGCGTCGACGCCCTGGTTGTTGCAGTTGTCGTACTTCAGGTAGTCGACGCCCCAGGAGGCGAACAGGTTCGCGTCCTGCTGCTCGTGGCCCAGCGCGCCCGGGAAGCCCGCGGTGTTGCAGGTCTTCGTGCCGGCACTGGTGTAGATGCCGAACTTCAGACCCTTCCCGTGCACGTAGTCGGCGAGCGCCTTGATGCCACCGGGGAACCGCGCCGGGTCGGGCACCAGGTTCCCGGCCGAGTTGCGCGAGGGCAGCGCCCAGCAGTCGTCGATGTTGACGTAGGTGTAGCCCGCGTCCTTCAGGCCTTTGCTGACGAAGATGTCCGCGATGCCCTTGATCATCGTCTCGTTGAACTCGGCGCGGCACTGCGTCGAATTCCAGTTGTTGAAGCCCATCGGCGGCGTGCGCAGCAGGCCGTTTTCCAAGGCCGACGCCGTGGATGAGCCCAGGACGAGACCGCTGGCCGCGATCGCGAACGCGGCGGCCGCGCTCGCGATGCGCCGGAGTGAAGACATGCGTGCTCCCGGAGGTGAGGTGGAGGACCTCCGGTTAGTAAAAGTTCCTTCCAATCGGGCCGTCAAGGTCTGCCGCATGAAACATCAGATATGACGTCGGATCATCCCGGTCACCGGCACGGCACGGGCAGCTCCTCCACCAGCCAGGTGTGGATCTGCCGGGCCGCGTCCGCCGTGTCCTCCCCCGTTTTCAGGCTGAGGACCGGAACCCGCGGCTCGGCGACAGCGGCGTCGAACAGCCGCAGGTAGGCGCCGACGGCCGTCAGCTCGGCGTCCGTCGCGGTCTCGGGCAACTCGGCGAACTCGACCTCCGCCGGGTCGGCGAGCACCACGCCGGTCGCGCCGGCGGCGTCCGCGACCAGGGCGGCGAGCAAGGCGCCCGAGCCGGACCCGAGCACGACGAACGGTTCGCCGTCCGCTTGGGCGCGGATGGCTTCGGCGGCCGTCGTGACCAGCGCTTCCCGGTCGGCGGGAGCGGTCGACTCACCGTCGAACCCCGGTGCCGGCAGCAGCCACGCCTCCCGGACGCCGTCGAAGCGCGCGGTGACGTCCTCGCACCAGCGGGTCGAGCCGGTGAGCGTACCGAACGCGAACAGCAGCGGCCGGGACGCCCCCGTCGTCGCCCGCCGGAGCCGGGGCGTCCACGGGGACGCGGGCAGGAACTGCGCGGCCGTACCGAGGAACGCCCGGAACTCGGCCGTGCGCCCGGTTTGCCGGGCCGTCCGGAGCATCGTCCCCAGCGAGCCGCCGGGCTCCGCCGGCGGCAGGGGGACGTTGGCCAGCAGGTGCCCGGCCAGCTCGCCGACCGTCGGGTGGTCCCAGACCAGGGCGGCGGACAGCTCGAGGCCGGTCGCCGCGCTGATCCGGTTGCGCAGTTCGACGACGCCGAGGGAGGTGAACCCCAGATCGGCGAACGCGGACTCCGGCTCGACGGCGTCGGCGGACGGGTGCCCGAGCGTCGCCGCGACCTCCGCCCTGACCCACGCGAGGAGCCACGCCGGGCGGTCGGCGGCCGGGAGGTCGGCGAGCCGTCCGGTGATCGGCTCGACCTCGGGCGCGTCGCTCGCTTCGGGGGCCACCGTCTCCGGCAGCACCATGTCGAGCCAGTAGCGGCGCCGCTGGAAGGCGTAGGTGGGCAGGTCGACCCGGGCCGCTCCGGGAAAGAACGGTGTCCAGTCGACGTCGACCCCGTGGACGTGAGCAGTGCTCAACGCCGAGAGCAGTGCTCTCTCTTCGGAGCGGTCGCGCCGCAGCGCCGGAACCGCGACGCAGTCTTCGCCGAGGGTGTCCTTGACCATCGCGCTGAGCACGCCGTCGGGCCCCAGCTCCAGGAACGTCGTCACGCCTTCGGCGTCGAGGGCGCGAACGGCGTCGGCGAACCGGACGGCCTCGCGCACGTGCCGTACCCAGTAGTCGGCGGTGAACGGCGAAGCGAGAGCACCGCTCACATTCGAGAGCACCGGTATTTCCGCCGGGTGGTACGTCACCGACTCCGCGACCGCGCGGAACTCCGGCAGCATCGGATCCATCAGCGGCGAGTGGAACGCGTGGCTCACCGTGAGCCGCTTGGTCTTCGGGAACCGGGCCGCGAGCTCCAGCACCGCGGCTTCCGCGCCCGAGACGACCACGGACGCCGGGCCGTTCACAGCCGCGATGGAGACGCCCTCGGTCAGCTCGATTCCGGACTCGGGGGCGGCGATCGAGACCATCGCCCCGCCCGGGGGCAGGGCCTGCATCAGCGAGGCCCGCGCCGATACCAGCCGGCAGGCGTCCTCGAGGGTCAGCACTCCGGCGACGTGGGCCGCCGAGAGCTCGCCGATCGAGTGCCCCGCCACGAAGTCCGGGCGGACGCCGAACGACTCGACGAGCCGGTACAGCGCGACCTCGACCGCGAACAGCGCAGGCTGGGTGAACTCCGTGCGGTTCAGCAGCTCGGCGTCGTCGATCGCCTCACGCAGGCGCGGGAAGTGTGCGCAGACCTCGTCGAAAGCCGACGCATACCGCGGAAACCGTTCGTACAACGAAAGTCCCATGCCCACCCGCTGCGCACCCTGGCCGGTGAACAGTACCGCCAGCCGGCCGGGCCGGTCGCGGCCCACGACGACGTTCGGCGCCGACCGGCCGTCGGCCAGCGCGGCCAGCCCGCTCGCCAGCTCGCCGGCGGTCCCGCCGTGGACCACGGCCCGGTGGGAGAACCGGCCGCGGGCCGCCAGCGACAACCCGACATCGGCCGGATGCCCGGTGACGTCCGACAACCGGGCGGCCTGGGCCCGCAGCGCGGCTTCCCCGCGACCGGACAACACCCACGGCAGGACACCGGTTTCCCCGCGCTCCGGCACCACCGGCGCCGCGGCGGGCGCCTGTTCGAGGATCACGTGCGCGTTCGTCCCGCTGACGCCGAACGACGACACCCCGGCCCGCCGCGGCCAGTCGGCCACCCACGCGCGCGACTCGGTCAGCAGCTCCACCGCACCGGCAGTCCAGTCCACATGGGACGATGGCGTGTCGACGTGCAGGGTCGCCGGCAGCACGCCGTGCCGCATGGCCATGATCATCTTGATCACGCCCGCCACCCCGGCGGCCGCCTGCGTGTGCCCGATGTTCGACTTCAGCGAACCCAGCCACAGCGGCGTCGCCCGGTCCTGGCCGTAGGTCGCCAGGATCGCCTGCGCCTCGATCGGGTCACCCAGCGTCGTGCCGGTGCCGTGGCCCTCGACGACGTCCACTTCGGACGGTTGCAGTCCGGCACCGGCCAGCGCGGCGCGGATCACCCGTTGCTGTGAAGGACCGTTCGGGGCGGTGAGGCCGTTGGACGCGCCATCGGAATTGACCGCCGTGCCGCGGATCACCGCGAGCACCGGGTGCCCCAGCCGCCGGGCGTCGGAAAGCCGTTCCACCGCCACGATTCCGGCGCCCTCACCCCACCCGGTGCCGTCGGCCGCGTCGGCGAACGACTTGCACCGGCCGTCGGCGGCCAGGCCGCGCTGCCGGCTGAAGTCGATGAACACACCCGGCGTCGAGAGCACCGTCACGCCGCCGGCCAGCGCGAGGTCGCACTCGCCGTGCCGCAGCGCCTGGCAGGCCAGGTGCAGCGCGACCAGCGACGACGAACACGCCGTGTCCACGGTGATCGCCGGGCCTTCGAGGCCGAACGCGTACGCGACGCGGCCGGACACCACGCTCGCCGAGCTGCCGGTGCCGAGGAAGCCCTCGACGCCCTCGGGCACGGCGAGCGGCCGGGAGGCGTAGTCGGAGTACATCACGCCGGTGAACACGCCGGTCCGGCTGCCGCGCAGCGATGCCGGGTCGATGCCCGCGCGTTCCAGGGCCTCCCACGACGTCTCCAGCAACAGCCGCTGCTGCGGGTCCATGGCGAGCGCCTCGCGCGGCGAGATACCGAAGAAGCCCGCGTCGAAGTCGGCGGCGTCGTAGAGGAACCCGCCTTCCTTGGCGTAGCTGGTGCCCGGGTGGTCCGGGTCGGGGTCGTAGAGCGCGTCGGCGTCCCAGCCGCGGTCGTCCGGGAGGCCGCCGATCGCGTCGCGGCCCGCGGCGACGAGGTCCCACAGGTCCTCCGGGCTCCGGACCCCGCCGGGGTAGCGGCAGCCGATGCCGACGACGACGATCGGGTCGCCGTCCACCCGGCGCTCCCGCACCACCACCGACGCGGCCTCGCCGGACACCCGCTCGACGACGTACCGGGTGAGCGCCTGCGGCGTCGGGTGGTCGAACACGAGCGTCGCCGGCAGCCGCAGCCCGGTCTCGGCGGCCAGGCGGTTGCGCAGCTCCAGGGCGGTCAGCGAGTCGAAGCCGAGTTCCTTGAACGCGCGCGCCGGTTCGACGGCGGTGCCCGACGCGTACCCGAGCACGCCCGCGACGAGCCCGCGGACGAGGTCGAGGACCTGCCGGAGGCGATCGTCCGCGCCGAGCCCGGCCAGCCGCTCGGCGAACGACGACTTCGCGGCCGCCGCCGTGACCTGCCGCCGGGCAGGCGGCAGCAGGCCGTGGAACAGCGCGGGCGTCACCGGTTGGCGGCGCAGCGCCGCGAGTTCGAGCCGGACCGGCGCGAGTACGGCCCGGTCCGCGGCGAGGGCCCGGTCGAACAGGGCCAGGCCGAGTTCGGTGGCCAGGGGTGTCATGCCCGCGCCGGCCATCCGGTGGCGGTCGCCGTCGACGAGGTGGCCGGTCATCGAGCTGGCTTCGGCCCACAGACCCCAGGCCAGCGACACGGCGGGCAGGCCGTGGGCGCGGCGGTGCTGGGCGAGCGCGTCGAGGAAGGCGTTCGCGGCGGCGTAGCCGGCCTGGCCCGCGCCGCCCGCCGTGGCGGCGAAGGAGGAGAACAGGACGAACGCGGAGAGGTCCGAGGTGAGTTCGTGGAGGTGGAGCGCGGCCTCGGCCTTGGGCCGCAGGACCGTCTCCAGGCGCTCCGGGGTGAGGGAGCCGACGACGCCGTCGTCCAGCACCCCGGCCGCGTGCACGACCGCCGACACGGGGTGCCCGGCCAGTACCGCCGCCAGCTGCGCGCGGTCGGCGACATCGCAGGCGACGGCCGTCGCCTCGGCGCCCAGCTCGGTCAGTTCGCCGGCGAGCCGCGCGGGTTCGCGGCGGGACAGCAGCAGGAGCCGCCGGACGCCGTGGTGGGTGACCAGGTGCCGGGCGACGAGACCGCCGAGCAGGCCGGCCGCGCCGGTGATCAGCACCGCCCCCTCGCCCCAGTCCGACGAACCGTCCGAAGTGGACGACCGGGCCAGCCGGGGGACGTGCCACTTCCCCGCGCGCCGGGCCAGCTGGGGTTCGCCGGCCGGCAGCTCGGCCGGGAGCTCGTCGGCGTCGACGAGCACGAACCGGCCCGGGTTCTCGGCCTGGGCCGAGCGCACCAGGCCGGTCACGGCCGCGGCGGCCAGGTCGGTGACGTCTTCGCCGTCCACCGAGACCGCGCGCGTGGTGTGCACGGCGAGGAGTCCTTCGGCATCGAGCCACTCCTGGAGCCGTTCGAGGACCGCCGCGGTCACCTCCCGCACCGGGCCGTCCGGGACCCGGTAAGCGGTGAATTCGCCGGTCAGCTCGGTGCCGGGGAGCTCGGGCCAGGTGACCTCGAAGAGCGCGTCCGGGCTGGCGCCGGTCCGGGCGGGTGTCCGCAGCGCCAGCGAGCGGACCACGCCGACCGGGCCGCCGGTTTCGTCGGCCAGGGTGAGCGCGACGGCGTCGCCGGACATCGGCGTCAGCGCCACGCGCAGGACCGTCGCGCCGGTGGCGGTCACCGAGACGCCGCTCCACGCGAACGGCAGCCGCGGCCCGTCCGCCGCCGCCAGGGCGCCGAACCCGGCCGCGTGCAGGGCCGCGTCCAGCAGCGCCGGGTGCAGCCCGAACCGGCCCGCCTCGGCGCGCAGCGGTTCGGGCAGTTCGACCTCGGCGAAGACGTCGGAGCCGCGGGTCCACACCGCGCGCAGGCCGCGGAAGGCGGGGCCGTAGTCGACGCCGGTGGCGGCCATGGCCGGGTAGAAGCCCTCCAAGCCGACCGGCGAGGCCCCGGCGGGCGGCCAGGCGGCGAACGGCTCGACGGTGGCGGCGGCGTCGGTCAGGAAGCCGGTCGCGTGCCGGGTCCACGGGCTGAATTCGTCCGGGCGGGAGTGGATCGCCAGGTCGCCGTCCTCCCCCACGGACACCTGGACTTGCACGCCGCCCTGCGCGGGCAGCACCAGCGGGGTTTCCAGGGTCAGCTCGTCCAGGCCGCGGCGGCCGGCCTGGTCGCCGGCGCGGAGCGCGAGCTCGACGAACGCCGTGCCGGGGAGCAGGACTTCCCCGTGCACGCGGTGGTCGGCCAGCCACGGCAGGCCGTGCCGGGAGAGCTTGCCGGTGAGGACCGTGCCGCCCGAGCCGGCGAGGGACACGACCGCGCCCAGCAGCGGGTGCCCGGCCGGGGCCAGGCCGAGGCCGCTCGCGTCGCCGCCGGGGGCCGGCCGCGGCCAGTAGCGTTCGTGCTGGAACGCGTACGTCGGCAGGTCGGTGCGGCGGGCGCCGGGAAACGCGTCGTCCCAGCGGACATCGACGCCGTGCACCCAGGCTTCGGCCAGCGAGGTGTGGAACCGGGCGAGCCCGCCCTCGTCGCGGCGCAGCGAGCCGAGCGCGATCACCTCGTCGCCGCCGATCGCCATGGTCAGCACCGGATGGGGCGAGGCTTCGACGAAGGTGCGGAAGCCCTGGTCCGTCAGCGCGGCCACGGCGGTGTCGAGCCGGACCGGGCGGCGGAGGTTGGTGTACCAGTATCCGGCGTCCAGCTCGGTGCCGTCGAGCCACGCGCCGGTGACGGTGGAGAAGAACCCGGTGGTGGCCGGCCGTGGCCGCACCGGGCCCAGGACATCGAGGAGGCGTTCGCGGATCCGTTCCACCTGCGGCGAGTGCGACGCGTAGTCGACCGGCACCCGCTTCGCACGGACGTCGGTGCAGGACGCCACCAGCTCGTCGAGCGCGTCCGGCGTCCCGGAGACGACCACCGCGGCCGGGCCGTTGATCGCGGCGACCGACAGCCGTTCGCCCCAGGGCGCGATCCGGGCGGCCACGGCGTCCGCGGACTCGGCGATCGACACCATGCCGCCCGCGCCCGCCAGGGCCAGGATCGCCTGGCTGCGCAGGGCGACGACTCGGGCACCGTCCTCGAGCGACAGTGCGCCGGAGACCACGGCGGCGGCGATCTCGCCCTGCGAGTGCCCGACGACGGCCGCGGGCTCGACGCCGTACGAGCGCCAGAGCTCGGCGAGCGAGACCATCACCGCGAACAACGCGGGCTGCACGACGTCGACCCGTTCCAGCAGCGCGGCATCGCGGATGACGTCGGTCAGGCTCCAGTCCACGAAGGACGCCAATGCGGCCGCGCAGTCCGCCATCCGCGCGGCGAAGACCGGAGACTCGGCGAGCAGGTCGACGGCCATCCCGGCCCACTGGGAACCCTGCCCGGGGAACACCATCGCGACCTTGCCGGCCGCGGCCGTTCCCTTGACGACGGCGGGAGCCGGGAGGTCTCCGGCCAGCGCCGCAAGCCCGGCGGACAGGCCGTCGCGGTCACCGACGACGACCGCGCGGTGGTCGAACGCGGACCGCGTCGTCGCCAGGGACAGCCCGACGTCGCCGATCGGCGCCTCGACCCCGGCGAGCGCGGCGGCCTGCGCCCGCAGGGCTTCCGGCGACCGGGCCGACAGCACCCAGGGCACGCCCCGGCCAGGCTCGTCGGGCCCGGCAACCGGGACGTCCTCGGCCTGTTCCAGGATCGTGTGCACGTTGGTGCCGCTCATGCCGAACGCCGAGACCGCCGCCCGGCGCGGCCGGTCCGACGGCCACTCACGGCGCTCGGTGAGCAGCTCGACCGAACCCGCCGACCAGTCGACCCGCGACGACGGCGCGTCGACGTGCAGGGTCGGCGGCAGGACGCCGTGCTTCATCGCCAGCACCACCTTGATCACCCCGGCGACGCCCGCCGCCGCCTGGGTGTGGCCGATGTTCGACTTCACCGAGCCCAGCCACAACGGCGTTTCCCGGTCCCGGCCGTAGGTCGCCAGCAGCGCCTGCGCTTCGATCGGGTCGCCCAGCGTCGTGCCGGTGCCGTGGGCTTCGACCACGTCCACGTCCGAAGTGGACAGACCGGCGTCGGCCAGTGCCGCCCGGATCACCCGCTGCTGCGACGGGCCGTTCGGCGCGGTCAAGCCGTTCGACGCGCCATCGGAGTTCACCGCCGAACCGCGCACGACGGCCAGGACCGGGTGGCCGTGGCGGCGGGCGTCGGACAGCCGTTCCACGACGACCACGCCGCAGCCCTCGCCCCACGAGGTGCCGTCGGCGGATTCGGCGAAGGCCTTGCACCGGCCGTCCGGGGCCAGGCCGCGCAGCCGGCTGAACGCGATGAACGACCCCGGCGTCGGCAGCACGGTCACGCCACCGGCGAGCGCGAGGTCGCACTCCTCCTGGCGCAGGGCCTGCACGGCCAGGTGGAGCGCGACCAGCGACGACGAGCACGCCGTGTCGACCGTGAGCGTAGGACCCTCCAGCCCGAACGCGTAGGCGACGCGTCCGGAAAGGACACTCGCGGCGTTGCTGGTCGCGAGGTGCCCTTCGAGGGCCTCGGCCGAGCCGAGCATGAGGGTGCCGTAGTCCTGGCCGTTGGAGCCGACGAAGACGCCCGTCCGGCTGCCCTTCAGCGACGGCGGCCGGATGCCCGCGTGCTCCAGGGCCTCCCAGGACGTCTCCAGCAGCAGCCGCTGTTGCGGGTCCATGGCGAGGGCTTCGCGCGGGGAGATGCCGAAGAACGCGGCGTCGAAGTCCGCGACGCCGTCGAGGAAGCCGCCTTCGCGCACATACGACGTCCCGGGCGCCTCCGGGTCCGGGTCGTACAGCGAGCCGAGCTCCCAGCCGCGGTCCTCGGGGAAGCCGGAGATCGCGTCGTGCCCGCCCTCGATCAGGTCCCACAGCTGGGCCGGGGTGCGGACGCCGCCCGGGAACCGGCAGCCGAGGCCGACGATCGCGACCGGCTCGGTGGCCTGCGCCTCCTGGAGCCGGCGGCGGGTGTCCTGCAGATCGGCCGTGACCCGCTTGAGGAAGTGGCGGAGCTTCTCCTCGTTGTCCATCGTCTTCTCACTCCGTAGGTCGCGGGCGCCGGGTCAGGAGATGCCGAACTCTTTGCCGAGGAGGTCGAACATCTCCTCGTCGCTGGCGGATTCGAGGCTCGGGGCGGCCGGTTCGCCCGCCCAGCCCGCGGTGAGCAGCCGCAGCTGTTCGGCGACGCGGGCCCGATCGGCTTCGCCGAGGGTGGCGCCGACGCGGCTCAGCTCGTCGAGCAGCCCGTCGACCCCACGCTCGTCTTCCCGCAGTTCGGCGGTCAGGTGCCGGGCCAGCGCGGACGGCGAGGGGTGGTCGAAGATGAGCGTCGCGGGCAGGTTCAGCCCGGTGAGGCGGTCCAGGCGGTTGCGCAGTTCGACGGCGGTCAGCGACGTGAAGCCGGTTTCGCTGAACGCCCGGTCCGGGGCGACGTCGGCGGCCCGGCCGTGGCCGAGCACCGCCGCGACGTGCTCGCGAACGACGTCGAGGACCAGGTCACCGGCGTCGGCCGCGGACAGCCCGGCCAAGCGGTCGCCGAGGCTTTCGGGCGCAGCCACGACCGGAGCCGCCGGGGCCAGCTCGGCGAAGAGCGGCCGGGTCGCGGGGTAGGTGGCCCAGTCGATGTCGGCGACGACCTGCGACCGCGTGATCCGGCCGAGGACCGCCGCGGCGCCGGCCGCGGGCAGCGGGCTGACCCCGGCGCGCCGCATCCGGTCGGCGTTTTCGGCGGCCATGCCCTCGCCCGCCCACGGGCCCCAGGCGATCGAGACGGCCGCGCGGCCGGTCGCGCGGCGACGCTGGGCGAGGGCGTCCAGCTCGGCGTTGGCGGCCGCGTAGTTCGCCTGCCCCGCGGCGCCGACCGTGCCGGCGAGCGAGGAGAACAGGACGAAGGCGTCGAGGTCGCCGGTCAGCTCGTCGAGGATCCGGGCGCCGGTCACCTTGGCCCGCAGGACCTCGGCGAACCGGTCGCCGGTCAGGGTGTCCACGACGCCGTCGTCGAGGACGCCCGCCGCGTGCACCACCGCCGTCACGGGGTGTTCGGCCAGCAGGGCCGCGACCGCGTCCCGGTCGGTGACGTCGCAGGCGACCACCGTCACGCGGTCGTCCGGTGCTTCGCCGCCGCGGCGACCGGCCAGGACGACGTGCCGGGCGCCGTGGTCCAGGAGCCAGCGGGCGACGTGCCCGCCGAGCGCCCCGGTGCCGCCGGTGACGAGCACCGTGCCGGTCGGCGTCCACTGTGGACTTGCGCCGGTGTCGCGGACGAGGCGGCGGGCGAAGACTCCTCCGGCCCGTACGGCGACTTCGTCCTCCACGCCGGCCGCGAGGACGGCGCACAGCCGCTCGCCGTCCTCGGCGGTCAGCTCCCGCGGCAGGTCGACCAGGCCGCCCCAGCGGTTCGGGTGTTCCATCGCGACGGTTCGCCCGAAGCCCCAGAACTGGGCTTGGGCCGGGTCCGCGACGGGCTCGCGCTCCGCCGTCGCGACCGCGCCGCGGGTGGCGCACCACAGCGGTGCGGTGACGCCGGCGTCGCCGAGCCCCCGGACCAGCGCGAGAGTCTGCGGGAGCCCGGCGGCCACGTCCGGTGCCAGAGCGCCCGTCGCGAACGCCAGCAGCGACAGCGCACCCACCGGCGTGGAGGCTTCTTCCGCGAGCTTGGCCTCGACCAGTTTCGCGACGGTGATGCGGTCGGCGTCCTCGGGTACCCGGACGACCAGGGGGCGCGCCCCGGACGTCGCGAAGGCGCCCGCCACCGCCGTCGCCGCGCCGGGGTCGTCGAGGGTTTCCGGGAGGACGAACAGCCAGTCGCCCGATACCGCTGCGCTTTCTTCGCGCAGCTTGCGCCAGACGATGCGGTAGCGCCACGAGTCCGAGCTCGCTCCGGTCTCACGCCGCCAGCCGGACAGCGCCGGGAGGGCGGGAGCGAGGGCCGCGCGCTGGTCGCCGTCGAGGCCGAGCAGCGCGCCCAGGGAGTCCAGGTCCTCGCCTTCGACGGCCTTCCAGAATTCGGCGTCCACTTCGGACACCGGCGCGGCGGCTGCGGGCTCGGGCCAGAAGCGCTGCCGGCGGAAGGGATAGGTGGGGAGATCGACCGGGCGGGCCGGCGGGAAGAACGCGGCCCAGTCGACGTCCACACCGTGGACGTGAGCAGTGCTCAACGCTGTGAGCAGTGCTCTCGTTTCAGAGCGGTCGCGTCGCAGCGCCGGGACCGCGGTGCCGCCGACCATCGCGCTCAGCACTCCGTCGGGTCCCAGCTCCAGGAACACGGTCACGCCCGCGGCTTCGAGTGTCGCGATGCCGTCGGCGAACCGGACCGTTTCGCGCACGTGCCGCACCCAGTAGTCCGCCGTGAAGGGCTCGGCGAGAGCACCGCTCACATTCGAGAGCACCGGTATCTCGGCCGGGTGGTACGTGAGGGTTTCCGCTACCGCGCGGAATTCCTCGAGCATCGGGTCCATCAACGGCGAATGGAACGCGTGGCTCACGGGCAGGCGCTTGGTTTTCGGGAACTTCGCCGCGATCTCCAGCACCGCGGACTCGGCTCCCGAAATCACCACCGACTCGGGTCCGTTCACCGCCGCGACGGCGACGCGCTCGTCGAGGGGGATGTCGGCCTCGGCGGCGGCGATCGAGACCATCGCGCCGCCGTCGGGCAGCGCCTGCATCAACGTTGCCCGGGCGGCGACCAGCGTGCAGGCGTCGGGCAGGGTGAGCACGCCGGCCACGTGGGCGGCGACCAGTTCGCCGATCGAGTGCCCCGCGACGAAGTCGGGGCGCACGCCCCACGCCGTGACCAGCCGGTACAGCGCGACCTCGACGGCGAACAACGCGGGCTGGGTGTAGCCGGTCCGGTCGAGCCGGTCGCCGCCGTCGAAGACGATCTCGCGCAGCGGCGCGTCGAGCAGACCGTCGAACTCGGCGCACACGGCGTCGAAGGCGTCGGCGAACACCGGGAAGCGGTCGTAGAGCTCGCGGCCCATCCCGGCACGCTGGGCGCCTTGGCCGGTGAACAGCACGGCCAGGCGGCCGCCGGGGGTGGCGGTGCCGCGCACGGCGTTGTCCAGGTCCGCCAGCCCGGCCAGGAGCTGGTCCCGGTCCCCGACGACGACGGCCCGGTGTTCCAGGGCCGCGCGGCCGGTCGCCAGGGTGCGGCCGACCTCGACCGCCGGCGCGTCCTCGCCGACCGCGGCGCGAAGCCGCCGGGCGTGCTCGTGCAGGGCTTGCTCGTCCTTCGCCGACAGCGGCCAGACGGTGAGTCCCTGCGGCACCGAAGGTGCGGGCTCGGGCTCGCCCGCTTCGAGGACGACGTGGGCGTTGGTACCGCTGACGCCGAACGCCGACACCCCCGCCCGCCGCGGCCGGTCGGCCACCCACTCGCGTGGCTCGGTGAGCAGTTCCACCGACCCGGCCGACCAGTCCACTTGCGACGATGGGGCGTCGACGTGCAGGGTCCGCGGGAGGACGCCGTGCTGCATGGCCAGGACCATCTTGATCACCCCGGCGATGCCCGCGGCGGCCTGGGTGTGGCCGATGTTGGACTTCACCGAACCGAGCCACAGCGGCGTTTCGCGGTCCTGGCCGTAGGTCGCCAGCAGTGCCTGGGCTTCGATCGGGTCGCCCAGCTTCGTTCCGGTGCCATGGGCTTCGACGACGTCGACGTCCGAAGTGGACAGACCGGCGTCGGCCAGCGCGGCCCGGATCACCCGCTGCTGCGAGGGGCCGTTCGGCGCGGTCAAGCCGTTGGACGCGCCGTCGGAGTTCACCGCCGACCCGCGCACGACCGCGAGGACCCGGTGCCTGTGCCGGCGGGCGTCCGACAGCCGTTCCAGGAGCACGAGGCCGGCGCCCTCACCCCAGCCCGTGCCGTCCGCCGCGTCGGCGAACGCCTTGCACCGGCCGTCGGAGGCCAGGCCGCGCTGCCGGCTGAACTCGACGAAGGTGGCCGGGGTGGACATCACGGTCGCGCCGCCGGCGAGCGCGAGGTCGCACTCGCCGCGGCGCAGCGCCTGCGCGGCGAGGTGGATCGCGACCAGTGACGACGAGCACGCCGTGTCGACGGTCAGCGCCGGGCCTTCGAGGCCGAACGCGTAGGCCAGCCGGCCGGACACGACGGCGGCGGCGTTGCCGGTGCCGATGAAGCCGCCGACCTCCTCGCCCGCCGCACCGAGCAGGCCCGCGTAGTCCTGGCCGTTGGTGCCGGCGAACACGCCGGTGCGGCTGCCGCGCAGGGTGTGCGGGTCGATGCCGGCGCGTTCGAAGACCTCCCAGGTGATCTCCAGCAGCAGGCGCTGCTGCGGGTCCATGGCGAGGGCTTCGCGCGGCGAGATCCCGAAGAACGCGGCGTCGAACTCCGTTGCGCCGTCGAGGAACCCGCCGTCGCGGACGTAGCTGTGGCCGCTCTTGCCCGGGTCGGGGTCGTAGAGCGCGCCGAGGTCCCAGCCGCGGTCTTCGGGCAGGCCGGTCATCGCGTCGACGCCGTCGGCGACGAGGCGCCAGAGGTCCTCCGGCGTGGCGACCGCGCCGGGGAACCGGCAGCCCATGGCGACGAGCGCGATCGGCTCGTCTTCCCGCACCGCCGCCGCGCCCGGTGCCGCCGGTTCCGGACGGCGGCCGAGCAGTTCGCGGTGCAGGTGCCGGGCCAGCGCGGCCGGCGTCGGGTGGTCGAACACGCAGGTCGCGGGCAGGTTCAGCCCGGTCGCGGCGTCGAGGCGGTTGCGCAGTTCGACAGCGGTCAGGGAGGTGAACCCGCTGTCGGAGAAGGCGCGTTCGGCGTCGACCGCGGCGGCGTCGGGATAGCCGAGCACGGCCGCGACGTGCGTGCGGGTCAGGTCGAGGACCTTCCGTTCGGCGTCCACTTCGGACAGTCCGCCGAGCAGCCCCGCCGGTTCGGCTTTCGGGTGCTCGAGCGGCTCGCCGAACCCGGCGAACAGCGGTCGCGGCCGGACGGCCCGCAGCGCGGGGAGGTAGACGTCCCAGTCGAGATCGGCCACCACGGCCAGCGGGGTGCCGGCGGCGGCCTCGCGGCTGAGGGCGTCGAGGGCGAGGCCAGGTTCCAAGACACCGACGCCGGCGGCACGCAACCGGCGTCGCGTTTCGGCATCACCCGCGGCCATCCCCTCGCCGGCCCACGGGCCCCAGGCGATCGAGACGGCGGGCAGCCCGGCGGCGTGCCGCTGCTGCGCGAGGGCATCGAGGTGGGCGTTGGCGGCGGCGTAACTCCCCTGCCCGGCGGCGCCGAAAGCACCGGCCATCGACGAGAGGAGCACGAAGGCATCAAGGTCGGAGGTGAGCGCGGACAGATTCTCGGCGGCGGTCACCTTCGCCCGCAGGACGGTGTCGAAGCGCTCAGGGGTGAGGGCATCGATGACACCGTCGTCGAGAACGCCGGCAGCGTGCACGACGGCGCGAAGATCATTGGGGATGACGGCGGCGAGGGCCTCACGATCGGCGGCATCGCAGGCAACGATCGAGACATCGCAGCCGAGGGCGGAGAGGTCACGTTCGAGCTCGGCGGCGCCGGGAGCAGCGGCCCCGCGGCGGCTGAGCAGGATGAGGCGGTCGGCGCCCTCCGCGGCCAGCCGCCGGGCGACCTGGGCGCCGAGGGCCCCCGTGCCACCGGTGATCAGGACGGTGCCGCGGGGCTGCCAGGTGGTTGCGGAGCGGCGCTCCTCCGGCTTCGCACTGGAGTCACGCAGGCCGGCGGTCGCGAAGCGGCGTTCGAGGCGGCGGGCGAAGATGCCCGACGGGCGGAGCGCGACCTCGTCTTCGGGGCCGGTGAGCACCTCGGCGAGCCGGGCTCGGCCGCGTTCGTCCAGGGTGGCCGGGAGGTCGATCAAGCCGCCCCAGCGGTGGGGGTGCTCCATCGCCGCCGTGCGGCCCAGGCCCCAGACCTGGGCCTGGACCGGGGCTTCGACGCGGTCCGCCCGGCCGGCCGCGACCGCGCCGCGGGTGAGGCACCACAGGCGTCCTCCCGTCCCGAGGTCGCCCAGCGCCTGGAGGAGGGTGGCCGTTCCCGCCGCGACTCCGTGACCGTCGTCGGCCAAGGCCAGCAGCGACAGCACACCGTCCACTTCGGATCCTGCCAGAGCCTCGCGGAGACGCTCGGCGAACTCCGCGCGCGGCAGCAGCGGGTCGATCCGGACCGGGGTGAGCCGGGCCCCGCGTTCGATGACCGTCTGGGCGACCCCCGCTACGACACCGGTCCCGCCCGCTCCGGGAACGACCAGCAGCCAGTGCCCGGCCAGCGCGGCTCCCTCCGGCGACACCGGGCGCCAGCCGATGCCGTAGCGCCAGGAATCCACAGTGGACTCCTGACGACGGCGCCGGTACCACGCCGACAACGCCGGGACGACCGCTTCGGCGACGTCCGCGTCCAGCGCGAGCTCGGCCGCCAGCTTGCCGCTGCGCACCACGTCCCAGAACCCGGAGTCGCCGCCGGGCGCCGCGCCGGGCTCCGCGGCGAGCCAGTAGTTGCGGTGCCGGAAGGCGTAGGTGGGCAGATCTACCCGGCGGCCGCCGGGGAAGAACGGTGTCCAGTCCACCTCCACACCCTGGACGTGAGCAGTGCTCAACATCGAGAGCAGTGATCTCGTTTCAGAGCGGTCGCGTCGCAGCGCCGGGATCGCCGCGCCGCCGACCATCGCGCTCAGCACGCCATCGGGGCCCAGCTCCAGGAACACGTCCGCTCCGGCGCCCCGCAGCGTCGCCACGCCGTCGGCGAACCGGACCGCCTCCCGCGCGTGCCGCACCCAGTACTCCGCCGTGAACGCCGAAGCGAGAGCACCGCTCACATTCGAGAGCACCGGTATCCGCGCCGGGTGGTACGTGAGAGTTTCAGCGACCGCACGGAAGTCGGCGAGCATCGGATCCATCAACGGCGAGTGGAACGCGTGGCTCACCGACAGACGCTTGGTCTTGGGGAACTGGGCCGCGATCTCCAGGACCGCGGACTCCTCACCAGAGATCACCACCGACTCCGGGCCGTTCACCGCCGCGATCGAAACACGATCGTTGAGGGGGATGGCGGCCTCGGGAGCGGCAATCGAGACCATTGCGCCACCGGCGGGCAGCGCCTGCATCAGCGACGCCCGCGCCGACACCAGGCGACACGCGTCCTCAAGCGAGAGCACACCAGCGACATGCGCAGCCGAGATCTCTCCGATCGAGTGCCCAGCCACAAAGTCCGGACGCACACCGAACGACGAAACCAGCCGGAACAACGCCACCTCGACCGCGAACAACGCCGGCTGAGTGAACTCCGTCCGATCCAACAGCGACGCATCCTCGAGCGCCGCCCGCAACGACGGATCAAAATGCGCAAGCACCTCATCGAAAGCCGAGGCATACACAGGGAAACGCTCGTACAGCTCCAAACCCATCCCGACCCGCTGCGCCCCCTGACCGGTGAACAACACGGCCAGCCGCCGGTCCGGCCGCGCGACCCCGGTCACCGGCGGGTTCTCCAGCGCCGCCAGGAGTTCCTCGCGATCACCACCGAACACGACGGAACGGTGTTCGAGCGCGGCCCGTGCCTTGAACAGCGAGAACCCGACGTCGACCGGGGACAGCGACGGGTGGGCCTCGACGTGCTCGCGGAGGCGTCCGGCCTGCGCGGCGAGCGCGTCGGCGTCGCGGGCGGACAGCAGCCACGGGACGATCCCCGGCTCTTCCGGGCGCTTCGGCGACGGCGACTCCTCGGGGGCCTGCTCGATGATCGTGTGCGCGTTGGTCCCCGAAATACCGAACGACGAAACACCGGCCCGGCGCGGACGACCGGTTTCGGGCCAGCGGCGGGCGTCGGTGAGCAGCTCGATCGCGCCGGCTTCCCAGTCGACGCGCGACGACGGCGCGTCGACGTGCAGGGTCCGGGGCAGGACGCCGTGCCGCATGGCCAGCACGACCTTGATCACCCCGGCGATGCCCGCGGCGGCCTGCGTGTGGCCGATGTTGGACTTGAGCGAGCCGAGCCACAGCGGCGTCGACCGGTCCTGACCGTAGGTGGCCAGGAGGGCCTGTGCCTCGATCGGGTCGCCGAGGGTGGTGCCGGTACCGTGCGCTTCGACGGCGTCCACTTCGGACGGTTGCAGCCCGGCGCCGGCCAGTGCGGCGCGGATGACCCGTTGCTGCGAAGGGCCGTTGGGGGCGGTCAGGCCGTTCGACGCGCCGTCGGAGTTCACCGCCGAACCGCGGACGATCGCCAGGACCTCGTGCCGGTGCCGCCGGGCGTCGGACAGGCGCTCCAGCACCACCAGGCCGGCGCCTTCGCCCCAGCCGGTGCCGTCCGCGGCCTCCGCGAACGCCTTGCAGCGGCCGTCGGACGCGAGGCCGCCCTGCCGGTCGAACTCCACGAACATGCCCGGCTGGGCCATCACGGCGACGCCGCCGGCCAAGGCGAGATCGCACTCGCCGCGCCGCAGCGCCTGGACCGCCCAGTGCAGGGCGACCAGCGACGACGAGCAGGCCGTGTCGATCGAGACGGCGGGCCCTTCGAAGCCGAACGTGTAGGCGACGCGGCCGGAGACGACGCTGGTCGCGTTGCCGGTCAGCAGGTGGCCTTCGACGCCGGCCGCCACCTCGGCGACGCCGCTGCCGTACGCCTGGTGCGCGGCGCCGACGAAGACGCCGGTGCTGCTGCCGCGCAACGACCGCGGGTCGATTCCGGCACGTTCCAGCGCCTCCCAGGAAATCTCCAGCAGCAGCCGCTGCTGCGGGTCCATCGCGAGGGCTTCGTGCGGGGAGATGCCGAAGAACTCCGCGTCGAAGCCGCCGGCGTCGTGGACGAACCCGCCCTCGGCGGCACCCAGGGCCGCCAGGTCCCAGCCGCGGTCGGCGGGCAGCGCGGTGAGGGCGTCGCGGCCGGTTTCGACCAGGTGCCACAGGTCCTCCGGCGACGTCACTTCGCCCGGGTAGCGGCAGCTCATCGCGACGATGGCGATCGGGTCGCCGTCGGTGGCGGTGGTGATCGCCGCCGTCGCCACCGGCCCGGCGTCACCGGCCAGCTCCGTTTGCAGCAGCGCGGTGAGGGCCTGGGGGCTGGGGTGGTCGAAGATGACCGTGGCGGGCAGGCGCAGGCCGGTGACCGCGGTGAGGCGGTTGCGCAGCTCGACGGCGGTCAGGGAGTCGAAGCCCAGGTCCTTGAACGCTTTGGCCGGCTCGACGGCGTCGGCGCCGTCGTGACCGAGGACCGCCGCGACGTGGGTGCGGACGAGGTCGAGCAGGAACCGGCGGACGTCGTCGGCGCTGAGCCCGGCCAGCTTGGCGACGAGTCCGTCGGTGCCGGACGGCAGCCCGGCCGCGCGGCGGGTGCGCACCCGGACCAGGCCGTGCCACAGGGCGGGCAGGTGTTCGGCCTGGGCGCGCAGCGCGGCGAGGTCGACGCGGACCGGGACGACGCACGCGGCGCCGGCGACCTGGGCGGCGTCGAACAGCGCCAGGGCCTCCGCGGTGCCGAGGGCGCCGATGCCGGAGCGCGCGATCCGCGACAGGTCCTCGTCGCCGAGCGCCGCGGTCATGCCGCTCGCTTCGGCCCACTGACCCCACGCGAGGGAGACCCCGGGCAGGCCGTCGGCGCGGCGGCGGGCGGCGAGGGCGTCGAGAGCGGCGTTGGCGGCGGCGTAGTTGGCTTGGCCCGCGGCGCCGGCCACGCCGGCCAGCGAGGAGTACAGCGCGAACCAGGCGAGGTCGCGGTCGCGAGTCAGTTCGTGCAGGTTCAGCGCGGCATCGACCTTCGGGCCGAGGACGGCGTCGATCCGCTCGGGGGTGAGCGACTCGACGACGCCGTCGTCGAGCACGCCCGCGGTGTGGACGACGCCGGTCAGGTTCACCGGGGCCAGCAGCGCTTCGAGTTCGGCCCGATCGGCGACGTCGCAGCTCTCGGTGCGCACGTCGGCGCCGGCGGCGGTCAGTTCGGCGACCAGTTCGGCCGCGCCCGGGGCGTCGGCGCCGCGACGGCTCACCAACAGGAGGTTCTTGACGCCGTGAGCCGTCACGAGGTGGCGGGCGAGGAGGCCGCCGAGGGTGCCGGTGCCGCCGGTGACGAGGACGGTGCCGCCGGGGTCCGGCGCGGCCGGAACGGTGAGGACGTTCTTGCCGACGTGCTTGGCCTGGCTGATGAAGCGGAAGGCGTCGGGCGCGCGGACGACGTCCCAGGCCTTGGTGGGCAAGGGATGCAGCCGGCCGTCGGCGAACAGCGTCAGGAGGGTGCGCAGAATTTCCTGGATGCGGTCCGGGCCGGGGTCGCCGAGGTCGAACGGGAGGTAGGTGACGCCCGCGGGGTCGCGCAGGTCGGTCTTGCCCATTTCGAGGAACCGGCCGCCGGGCTTGAGGAGGCCGAGCGAGGCGTCGACGAAGGGGCCGGTCAGCGAGTTGAGGACGACGTCGGCTTCGGGGAACTGCTTCGCGAACTCGAGGTCCCGCGACGACGCGACGTGGGTGACGCCGAGAGCGCGGACGGCGTCCTGTTTGGCCGGGCTCGCGGTGGCGAACACCTCGGCGTTCGCGCTCCGGGCGAGCTGGACGGCGGCCATCCCGACGCCGCCGGCGGCCGCGTGGACGAGCACGGACTGACCGGCTTCGAGCCGGCCGAGGTCGAAGAGGGCGTAGTAGGCGGTGACGAAGGCGACGGGCACGGACGCGGCCCGGGCGAAGGTCCAGCCGTCCGGGATGGGGACGAGCAGCCGGGCGTCGGTCACGGCCTGGGGGCCGAACGCCCCGGTGAACAGGCCGAAAACCCGGTCCCCGACGGCGATCCCGGCGACGTCGGGCGCGACTTCGGTGACCACGCCGGCGGCCTCGGACCCGAGGACGGCGGCCGGATCGGGGTACATGCCGAGCGCGATGAGGACGTCCCGGAAGTTGATCCCGGCGGCGCGCACCGCGACCCGGACTTCGCCCTGGCCGAGGGTTCTCGCCGGTTCCGGCTGGAGGACGAGGTCGTCGAGGGTGCCGCCGGTGGTGGTGAGCCGCCAGGGTTCGCCCGGGACGGTGAGGGCGCCGCGGTGGGCGCGGGCGAGCCGCGGGGCGGTGAAGACGCCGTCGCGGACGTCGATCTGCGGTTCGGCGGGCAGGGTGGCGAGGTCGGGCCAGGCGGAGTCGTCGAGATCGAGCAGCTGGAACCGGCCGGGGTGCTCGGTCTGGGCGGACCGGACGAGCCCGCGCGCGGCGGCGGCCGAGGGGTCGGTGTCGGCGTGGCGGGTGACGACGACGAGGCGGCCCGGCCGTTCTTCGGCCAGCCAGGACTGGACGAGGGTGAGGGCGGCGTGGGTGGCCTGGTGAACGTCTTCGGTGGCGAGGGGGGCGAAGACGAGGGCGGCGTCGGTGTCCAGGTTGGACACTCCGGGCAGGCCGAAGGCATCGCCGCCGAGGACGACGGCTTCGGACCGCGGCCCGGCGGGGATGGCGGCGCGGTCGAGGCGGAAGAGCGAGCTGTTCGGTGCCGGGGCGGTGGCGGAGATGGGCCGGAGGACGAGGGAGTCGATCGAGGCGACCGGACCGCCGGCCTGGTCGCAGACGGCGACGGAGACGGCGTTGTCCCCGGCCGGGGAGAGCCGGACGCGCAGGGCGGTGGCGCCGGCCGCGTGCAGGGTGACGCCGCTCCAGGAGAACGGCATGCCGCCGGAGCTCGCCGGGGCGGCCTGGGTGCCGCCGGCCGGGGCGGTGCTGGCCGGGACGATGCCGGTTGCCGGGGCGAGGGCCTCGCCGTCGGCCGGGGCGGGGGCGGGCCCGCCGGGGCTGGGGGCGTTGCCGGTTGCCGGGGCGGTGCCGTCGACGGGGAGCGGGGCGGTGCCGCCGGCCGGGGCCGGGGCGGTGCCGGGGGTGCCGGCCGGGGCGGGGTCGCTGGGGCTGGGGGCGTTGCCGTCGGCCGCGGCGGCGACCGCGGGCTCGCCAGGGCTGGAGGCGTTGCCGGTTGCCGGGGCGGTGCCGTCGGCCGAGGCAGCGCCGGGGATGTCAGCCGGGGCGGGGGCGGTGCCGTCGATGAGGAACGGGGCGGGGGCGGGCGTGTTCGTTGCGGCCGGGGCTGCGAGACCCAGAGGGTGCAGGGCCGCGTCGAGCAGGGCCGGGTGCAAGCCGAACGCTGTTGCGTCCGGGTGGTACTCCTGCGGGAGCTCCACCTCCGCGAATGTCTCTTCGCCTCGGCGCCATACCCGGCCCAGCCCGTGGAACGCCGGGCCGTACGTGAAGCCGAGGGTTTCCAGCTGGTCGTACAGACCCTCCGTCGGGATGCGGGCGGCTCCGGGCGGGGGCCACTCCGTCAGCTCGGCCGCCTCCTGCGCGCCGGTGGCGAGGAGGCCGCTGGCGTGGCGGGTCCACGTGTCCTGGCCCGGCGCCGCACCGTCGTCCGGGCGGGAATACAGCGTCAGCTCGCGGCGGCCCGTGCCGTCCGGTGGCCCGACGAACACCTGGACCGCCACCCCGCCCCGCGCCGGCAGGACGAGCGGGGCTTCCAGGGTCAGCTCGTCGACGACATCGCAGCCCACCTGGTCGCCCGCCCGGACGGCCAGCTCCAGCAGCGCCGTCCCCGGCACCAGGACCGTCCCGCCCAACGCGTGCCCGGCCAGCCACGGCTGCGTCTCCAACGACAGCCGCCCGGTGAAGACGACGCCGTCGTGCCCCGCCAAGCTCACCGCCGCGCCCAGCAGCGGGTGGTCCAGCGCTCCCAAGCCGAGCGCACCGGCGTCGCCGTGCCCGACGCCGCCGCGCGGCCAGAACCGCTCCCGCTGGAAGGCATACGCGGGCAAGTCGATCCGACGACCGCCCGGGAAGAACGGCGTCCAATCCACCTCCACGCCGTGGACGTGAGCAGTGCTCAACATCGAGAGCAGTGCTCTCTCTTCAGAGCGGTCGTTCCGCAGAGCCGGAACCGCTGTGCCGCCGACCATCGCACTCAGGACACCGTCGGGGCCGAGCTCCAGGAAGACACCGACTCCGGCCGCCTCCAAAGTGGACACTCCGTCGGCGAAACGAACGGCTTCCCGCACGTGGCGGACCCAGTACTCCGCCGTGAACGACGAAGCGAGAGCACCGCTCACATTCGAGAGCACCGGTATCCGCGCCGGGTGGTACGTCAAAGTCTCGGCGATCGCGCGGAACTCCGAAAGCATCGGATCCATCAGCGGCGAGTGGAACGCGTGACTCACCGACAGACGCTTGGTCTTCGGGAACTGAGCCGCGATCTCCAGGACCGCGGCCTCCTTGCCGGAGATCACCACCGACTCCGGACCGTTCACCGCCGCGATCGAGACACCCTCGGTCAAAACGATCGCCGACTCCGGCGCGGCAATCGACACCATCGCCCCGCCGGGCGGCAGCGCCTGCATCAGCGACGCCCGCGCCGACACCAGCCGACACGCGTCCTCAAGTGACAACACGCCGGCCACATGCGCAGCCGAAATCTCCCCGATCGAATGCCCGGCCACAAAATCCGGACGCACACCGAACGACGAAATCAGCCGGAAGAGCGCCACCTCGAGAGCGAACAACGCCGGCTGAGTGAACTCCGTCCGATCCAACAACGACACATCATCGAAAGCCGCCCGCAACGACGGACCAAAATGCGCACAAACCTCGTCGAAAGCCGCCGCATACACCGGAAAACGCTCGTACAGCTCCAAACCCATCCCGACCCGCTGCGCCCCCTGACCGGTGAACAACACCGCCAGCAACGCATCCGGATCGGCAGTGCCGACGACGGCGTCCTCGATCCGCGAAAGACCGTCCCGCAGCGACGCACGATCGGACCCGAGCACCACCGCCCGCCGAGCGAGGCGCGCCCGGGTCACCGCCAGGGAGTAGCCGCCGTCGACCGGGTCCGGGTCGGCGTCCAGCAGCCGCTGGGCCTGCGCGCGCAGCGCCGCGTCACTCGCTCCGGAGAGTACCCAGGGCAGCAGTCCGCCGGTCGGAGGCGCAGCGGGAACAGGCGGCTCCGAAGAAGGCGGTGCCTCCTCGACGATGACGTGCACGTTCGTCCCGCTCACCCCGAACGCCGACACCCCGGCCCGGCGCGGCGAGTCCCGCCGCGGCCACGGCTGTGCCGACGTCAGCAGCGACACCGCACCCGCCGACCAGTCCACTTCGGACGATGGGGCGTCGACGTGCAGCGTGCGCGGCAGCATCTCGTGCCGCAGCGCCAGCACCATCTTGATGACACCCGCGATCCCGGACGCCGACTGCGTGTGCCCGATGTTCGACTTCAGCGCCCCGAGCCACAGCGGCCGGTCAGCGGGCCGGTCCTGGCCGTACGTCGCCAGCAGGGCCTGGGCCTCGATCGGGTCACCCAGAGCGGTCCCCGTCCCGTGCGCCTCGACCGCGTCGACGTCCGATGTGGACAGACCGGCGTTCGCCAGCGCGGTGCGGATGACGCGTTGCTGCGACGGGCCGTTCGGGGCGGTCAGGCCGTTCGACGCCCCGTCGGAATTGACCGCCGAGCCGCGGATCACGCCGAGCACCCGGTGTCCGTTGCGCTGGGCGTCGGACAGCTTCTCCAGCAGCACCAGGCCCACCCCCTCGCCCCAGCCGGTGCCGTCGGCCGTGTCGGCGAAGGACTTGCAGCGGCCGTCCGAGGCGAGACCGCGCTGGCGGCTGAACTCCGCGAACGCCAGCGGGCTCACCATCACCGTGACGCCGCCGGCCAGCGCGAGGCCGCATTCGTCCTGCCGCAGCGCCTGGCAGGCCCAGTGCAGCGCGACCAGCGACGACGAACACGCCGTGTCGACGGTGACCGACGGCCCCTCCAGCCCGAAGGTGTAGGACAGCCGCCCCGACATCACACTGGGCGCCTCGCCGGTCAGCAGGTATCCCTCGGAGCCCGCCGCGGCCTGCAGCGTGCTGCTGTAGCCGGACGCGTTCGCGCCGATGAACACGCCGGTCCGGCTGCCGCGCAGCGAAAACGGGTCGAGCCGGCCGCGTTCGAGGAGCTCCCAGGACGTCTCCAGCAGCAGGCGCTGCTGCGGGTCCATCGCGAGGGCTTCGCGCGGCGAGATGCCGAACAGCCCCGGGTCGAACGAAGCCGCGTCGTGCACGAAGCCGCCCTCGACCGCGCGGGTGCCTTCGGGGCCGTACATGCGCTCGACGTCCCAGCCGCGGTCGTCCGGGAAGGCCGACATCGCGTCGGTGCCGCCCGCGACGAGGTCCCACAGGTCCTCGGGCGAGGCGACGCCGCCCGGGTACCGGCAGGCGAGGGAGATGATGGCGATCGGCTCCTGCTCCGCCGCCTCGGCCGCCTGCAGCCGCTGCCTGGTCTGGTGCAGGTCGGCGGTCACGCGCTTGAGGTACTCGAGGAGCTTGTCCTGCTCTGCCATCGCCAACCTCATCCGTTCGTCCAAGTCAGGGCGTCAGTGCGCCGGCGGCGGGGAAACCCCGAGCTCGTTGTCGATGAACGCGAACACTTCGGCCGCCGAGGCGTCCGCGAGCGGGGCTTGCCGCGGGGCCGCGGGGTCGCCGCTCCACTGGTTCAGCAGGGACTTCAGCCGCATTTCGACGCGCATCCGGACGTTCTCGTCCGGCTGCGCGAGGTCCGTCAGCGACGCTTCCAGCCGGTCGAGCGCGCCGAACGCCGAGTCCGCGGGGGTGCCGCCGGGGGCGATCCCGGCCGTGAGGAACCGGGCCAGCGCGACCGGGGTCGGGTGGTCGAAGACGGCGGTGGCGGCCAGCCGCAGCCCGGTGACCCGGCGCAGCCGGTTGCGCACCTCCACCGCGGTCACCGAGTCGAACCCGAGGTCGCGGAAGGGCCGGGTGCTGCCGATCGCGTCGGCGCCGCGGTGGCCGAGCACGGCCGCGGCCTCGGTGCGGACCAGGTCGAGCACGGCCCGGTCGCGTTCGGCTTCCGGCAGCCCCGCCAGCCGCTCGCGCCAGCCGGCCGCGGCGCCCTCGCCGGGCCGCTCCTGCTCGGCTTCCAGCTGGTCGAGCACCCGGCGAACCGCGGGCAGGTCCTCGATCAGCGGGCGTCGGCGCGACGCCGTGAAGGCGGGGACGAACCGGTCCCAGTCGACGTCGGCCACGGCGAGGAAGGTCTCGTCGCGGTCGAGCGCGCCCTGCAGCGCGGCCACCGCCCGCTCGGGCGCCATCGGCCGGAGGCCACGGCGGCGCAGTTGCTGCTCGCCGTCGTCGGAGGCCATGCCGCCCCCGGCCCACAACCCCCAGGCCACCGACGTCGCCTTCGCCCCGCGGGCGCGGCGCTGCTCGGCGAGCGCGTCGAGGTAGGCGTTCGCGGCGGCGTAGGCGCCCTGGCCCGCGCTGCCCCAGACGCCGGAGTTGGAGGAGAACAGCACGAACGCTTCGAGGTCGTCGCCGAGCAGGGCGTCCAGGTGCGCGGCGCCCGCGACCTTGGCCGCGAGGACGTCTTCGAACTCGTCCAGGCCGGTCTCGGCGAGGGTGCTCGACTGCGGCAGCCCGGCCGCGTGCACGACGGCCACCGGCGGGTGGCCGAGGCTTTCCAGGAGGGCTTCGACGGCCTTGCGCTCGGCGACGTCGCACGCGGCGATGGTCACCGCGCAGCCGTAGCCCCGCAGTTCCTCGGCCAGTTCGGCCGCGCCGGGAGCGGCTTCGCCCCGGCGGCTGGTGAGCACGAGGTGGTCGGCGCCGGACCGGCCCAGCCAGCGGGCTACGTGCGCGCCGAGCGCGCCGGTGCCCCCGGTGACCAGCACGGTTCCCCGCGGCCGCCACGGCTCGCCCGCCGCTGCGGGACGCGCCGGGCGTAGCCGCCGGGCCAGGATGCCGTGGTCGCGCAGCGCGAGCTGGTCCTCGCCGCCGGGCTCGGCCAGCAGCCCGGCCAGCCGGTCCGCGGCCCGTTCGTCGAGTACGGCGGGCAGGTCGATCAACCCGCCCCAGAGGCCGGGGTATTCCAGGCCGATCACGCGGCCGAGGCCCCAGAGCTGTGCCGGAACGCTCGACGCCGGAGCGTCGCCGGGCCCGGCGGCCACGGCGCCGCGGGTGAGCAGCCAGAGCGGGGCGTCGATCCCGGCGGCGGTCAGTGCCGGGGCGAGCGCGGCCGTCGAAGCGACCCCAGTCGCGATCAGCGGGTGCCCGGGCAGCGGGGTTTCGTCCAGCCCCAGCAGGGAAACCACCCCGGCGTACTCCCCCGGCGGCAGCTTCTCCGGCGAGGCGGTGACGACGTCAGCGCCGCGCGAGGCGAGCGCGTCGAGCACCGCGGTGGCGAGCCGGTCGGGCCCGGCGGGCACCAGGGCCAGCCAGCGTCCGGACAGCAGCGGCAGCGGGGGCTCGGCGACCGGCACCCAGCCGACCTTCAGGCACCAGGAGTCCACTGTGGATCGTTGGGTGCGCCACCGCGTCAGGGCGGGCAGCACCTCGTCGAGCGCGCGCCGGTCGACGCCGAGGACGCCGGCGAGGTCTTCGGTTTCTTCGAGCGCCGTCCAGAGCCCGTCGTCGACCGGGGCCGCCGGAGCCGGGTCCAGCCAGTACCGCTGGTGGTCGAAGGCGTACGTCGGGAGCGGGATCAGCCGGGCGCCTTCGCCGAACGCGGGCGTCCAGTCGAGGTCGACGCCGTGCACCCAGGCCTCGGCGAACGAGGTGTACAGCCGGTCGAGGCCGCCTTCGCCGCGACGCAATGTACCGGTGACGACGGCTTCGTCCACAATGTCCTCGACACTCATCGTCAGCACCGGGTGCGGGCTGCATTCGATGAAGGTGTCGTAGCCGTCCTCGGCCAGCTGCCGCGTGGTCGCGTCGAACAGCACCGGGTGGCGCAGGTTGGTGTACCAGTAGGGGCCGTCGAGCCCGGCGGTGTCGACCGGCCCGGTGGTGACCGTGGAGTAGAAGGCGATCTCCGACGACCGCGGCGAAACGGGGGCGAGCAGTTCGCGCAACTCCGCCTCGATCGCTTCGACCTGGGCCGAGTGCGACGCGTAGTCCACCGGAACCCGCTTCGCGCGGATGCCGTCGGCCTCGCAGGACCCGATCAGCTCGTCGAGGGCGGCCGGCGAGCCGGACACCACGACCGCGGCCGGGCCGTTGACGGCCGCGACCGACAGTCCCTCGGTGAGCCGCGGCTCGACGGTTTCGCGGGCGGCGGCCACCGACACCATGCCGCCGTGCCCGGCCAGGGCCAGGATCGCCTTGCTGCGCAACGCGACCACGCGGGCGGCGTCCGCCAGGGACAATGCGCCGGCGACCACGGCGGCGGCGATCTCGCCCTGGGAGTGCCCGATCACGGCGTCCGGGGAAACCCCGTGGGCGCGCCAGACCTCGGCCAGCGACACCATGACCGCGAACAACGCGGGCTGCACGACGTCGACCCGCCGGAGCATCGCTTCGTCGCCGAGGACCGCGGGCAGCGACCAGTCGACGAACGGCGCCAGCGCGCGTTCGCAGTCCCGCATGCGGGCCGCGAACGCCGGCGACGTGTCCATCAGGTCCAAAGCCATCCCCACCCACTGCGAGCCCTGCCCGGGAAAGACGAAGGCGACCTTGCCCCCGCGGCGGGCGCTGCCCCGGACCAGGCCGGGAACGGCCCGGCCGTGGGCGAGCGCGCCCAGCGGGTCGTGGCCGTCGGGGGCCAGGACCACCGCCCGTTGCTCGAACGTAGACCGGGAGTTCGCGAGGGAGTACCCCACATCTGCGGCACGGACCCCCTGTGCGGCCCCTAGCCGGGCCTGCAGCCGGCGGGCCTGCGCGGCCAGCGAAGCGGGTGTTTTCGCGGACAGGACCCAGGGCACCGGGCCGGTCGCGACGGGCCCGGACGGCTCCGTCGCGACCGGCTCCGGTGCGGCTTCGAGGACCGCGTGGGCGTTGGTGCCGCTCATCCCGAACGACGACACGGCGGCCCGGCGCGGCCGTCCGGTCTCCGGCCACTCGCGACTTTCGGTCAGCAGCCGGACGTTCCCCGCCGTCCAGTCCACATGGGACGATGGCGTGCCCGCGTGCAGCGTGCCCGGGAGGACGCCGTGGCGCAGGGACAGGACCATCTTGATGACGCCGGCGACACCGGAGGCGGCCTGGCTGTGGCCGATGTTGGACTTCACCGAGCCGAGCCACAGGGGGTTCGCCCGGTCACGGCCGTAGGTGGCCAGCAGGGCCTGTGCCTCGATCGGGTCGCCGAGGGTGGTGCCGGTGCCGTGCGCTTCGACGACGTCGACGTCGTCGAAGGTCAGCCGGGCGTTGGCCACCGCCTGGCGGATGACCTGCTGCTGGGCGGGGCCGTTCGGGGCGGTCAGGCCGTTGGACGCGCCGTCCTGGTTGACCGCCGAGCCGCGGATCACGGCGAGGACCTCGTGGCCGTGCCGCCGGGCGTCGGCGAGCCGTTCGACCAGCAGGACACCGGCGCCCTCGGCCATGCCCATGCCGTCGGCGTCGTCGGAGAAAGCCTTGCAGCGGCCGTCGGCGGCGAGCGCGCGCTGGCGGCTGAACGCGACGAAGGACGCCGGGGTCGACATCAGCGCCACCCCGCCGGCCAGCGCCATCGTGCACTCGCCGGTGCGCAGCGACTGGCAGGCCAGGTGCAGCGCGACCAGCGACGACGAGCACGCCGTGTCGACGGTGACGGCCGGGCCGGTGAGCCCGAAGGTGTAGGAGATCCGGCCGGAGACGACGCTGGCGGCCCCGCCGGTGAGCAGGTGCCCGGCCGAGCTGTCCGGCTGGGCGAGCCCGATGCCGTAGTCGGCGTAGTTGGTGCCGACGAAGACGCCGGTCGCGCTGCCGCGGAGGCCTTCCGGGTCGAGGCCGGCCCGCTCCATCGCCTCCCACGACGTCTCCAGCAGCAGGCGTTGCTGGGGGTCCATGGTCAGCGCTTCGCGGGGTGAGATGCCGAAGAAGCCGGGGTCGAAGTCACCGGCGTCGTGCAGGAAACCGCCGTGGCGGGTGTAGCTGGTGCCGTCGTGGTCCGGGTCGGGGTCGAACAGCGCGTCGACGTCCCAGCCGCGGTCGGCCGGGAACCCGGTGATCGCGTCGCCGCCGGCGGTGATGAGGTCCCAAAGGTCCTCGGGGCTCTTGACCCCGCCGGGGTAGCGGCAGCTCATCGCGACGATGGCGATCGGCTCGTCGTCGGCCACCGCGACGACGGTCTCCTGTCTGGTGGCGCCGAGCAGGAACTCGGTGATGCGCTCCGCGGTCGGGTGGTCGAAGGCGAGGGTGGCGGGGAGGCTCTGGCCGGTTTCGGCGGCGAGGCGGTTGCGCAGCTCGACGGCGGTGAGCGAGTCGAAGCCGAGTTCCCGCAGGGCGACGCCGGGGGCGACGGCCTCCGGGCCGTCGTGCCCGAGCACGGCGGCCGCGGTCGCGCGGACCAGGTCGAGGACGGTCCGGCCGCGGTCGGCCGAGGAGACTCCGGCCAGCCAGCCCGGTGCGGGCTGGGGCTTCTCCACCGTCAGCGCGCGGCGCACCTCGGGCAGTTCGTCGAGCAGCGGGCGGGGCCGCAGGGCGGTGAAGACGGGCGCGAACCGGGCCCAGTCGACGTCGGCGACGGCGAGGAACGTGTCGTCGTCGGCGAGGACCTGACGCAGGCCCGCGAAGGCGAGGTCGGGGTCGAGGAACGGCAGACCTTGGCGGAGGAGGCGGCTCGCGTCGAAGTCCTGGTTCGCTTTGGCCGGGTTGGGGGCGTTCCAGACACCCCAGGCGAGGGAGGTGGCGCGCAGGCCGCGGGCGCGCCGGCGCTGGGCGAGGGCGTCGAGGTGGGCGTTGGCCGCGGCGTACGCGGCGTGGTCGCCGCTGCCCCAGACGCCGGCGATGGAGGAGAACAGGACGAAGGCGTCGAGGTCCCGGTCGAAGACGGCGTCGAGGTTTTCGGCGCCTTGGACCTTGGCTCGGGCGACAGCGGCGAATCCGGCGACGTCGGTCGTGTCGATCGAGGCGAGTTCGATCAGCGCGGCGGCGTGGACGACGGCGCGGATGTCGTGGGCTCCGGCGAGGGCTTCGACCTGGGCGCGATCGGTGACGTCGCAGGTGGCGAAGGTGATGCCCGGAGCGAGGTCGGGTTGGTGGCCGTGGCGGCTGGCGAGGATGACGTGGTCGGCTCCGACGCTGCGGAGCCAGCGGGCGATCCGCGGGCCGAGGGCGCCGGTGCCGCCGGTGACCAGGACGGTGCCGGTGAGGGTCCACGCGCCGGGGGCGGTCCGGGGCGGGGTCGCGCGGACCAGGCGGCGGACGAGGACGCCGGACGAGCGGATGGCGAACTGGTCTTCGTCGCCGGGGGTGGCCAGGACGGCGGCGAGCCGGTCCAGGGCACGGGCATCAGGTTCCGGCGGGAGGTCGATCACCCCACCCCAGCGGCCCGGGTGCTCCAAGCCGATCACCCGGCCCAGGCCCCAGATCTGCGCCTGTGCGGGCGAGGGCGAGTCCGTCGCCACCGCGCCCGAGGTGAGCAGCCACAGCGGCACGTCGATTCCCGCGTCGCCGAGGGCCTGCGCGAGCACCAGCGTCCCCGCCACCCCGGAGGGCAGCTCGGGGAACTCCGGGTGCGGCCGTTCGTCGAAGCCCAGCAACGACACCACGCCCGCCACCGGTCCGGCCTCGCGCAGCCGGGCGGCCAGGCTCTCGCGGTCGCCGGTCGCGAGCACCACCTCACAGCCGAGCGTGTCCGCCACGGATGTCTCCTGGCCGGGTGCGGCCACGGCGAGCCAGCGTCCGGACGGCACGCCCGCCGGCTCCGGCGCCGGCCGCCAGCGGACGTCGTACCGCCAGGAGTCCACTGTGGACTTGTCGCGGGCGGTCCGGCGCCAGTCGCTCAAGGCGGGCAGCAGCTCGCTGAGCGGAACCTCGGGATCGACGCCGAGCGTTTCCGCGAGAGATCCGCTGTCGACCGCCTCCCAGAAGCCCGGATCGGCGACAGCCTGGGCGGGGGTGCCGGGTTTGAGCCAGTAGTGCCGGTGCTGGAACGCATAGGTGGGCAGATCGACCCGTGCGGCACCGGCGAAGTACGGCGTCCAGTCCACCTTCACGCCGTGCACGTACGCCTCGGCCAGCGACAGCGCGAAGCGGTCGAGGCCGCCTTCGTCGCGACGCAGCGAGCCGAGCGCGACGGCGTCCTCCGCGGTCTGCCCGATCGGCATCACCAGCACCGGGTGCGGCGAGACTTCCACGAAGGCCCGGTAACCCTGCGCCGCCAGGGCGCGCACGGACTCCTCGAGCCGGACGGTCTCCCGCAGGTTGGTGTACCAGTACTCGGCGTCGAGGGCGGCGCCGTCGAGCCAATCGCCGGTCACGGTCGAGAAGAACCCGGCGTGCGCCGCGCGCGGGGTGATCGAGGCCAGGACGTCCAGGAGTTCGGCGCGCAGCCGCTCCACCTGGACCGAGTGCGAGGCGTAGTCCACCGGGATCCGGCGCGTGCGCACGTCGCAGGCCGCCATGAACTCGTCGAGCGCGCCCGCCTCGCCGGAAACGACCGTCGTCGCCGGACCGTTGACGGCGGCGATGCCGATCCGGTCACCCCACGGCGCCACGAGCGACGCGGTCCGCTCCCGTGACGCGGCCACCGAAACCATGCCACCGGCGCCCGACAAGGTGAGAATGGCCTTGCTGCGCAGAGCGACCACGCGCGCACCGTCCTCGAGGGACAGCGCACCGGACACCACCGCCGCGGCGATCTCACCCTGGGAGTGGCCGATCACCGCGTCCGGACGGACGCCGTGGGCCGCCCACAGCTCCGCCAGGGACACCATCATCGCGAACAGCGCCGGCTGCACGACGTCGACTCGGTCCAGCTCGGGTTCGTCGAGCAGCGAGAAGCCGGTGAACGGTTCGAGCGCCCGCGAACACTCGGTGTACCGGGCCGCGAAGACCTCGGAGGTGGCCCGCAGTTCGGTGGCCATCCCGGCCCACTGGGCACCCTGCCCGGGGAAGACCATCGCGACCTTGCCGCGCCCGGCCACCCCGGAAACGACGTGCGGCGCGGGCGTTCCGTCGGCCAAGGCCCGCACCCCGGCGAGGAGACGCTCCCGGTCAGCTCCGACGACGACGGCCCGGTGCGCAAAGGCCGACCGGGTCGTCGCCAGCGAAAACGCGACGTCCTCAGGTGCGGAGTCCACAAGAGACAGTCGAGCGGCCTGCGCGCGCAACGCCTCCGCCGACTTGGCCGACAGCACCCACGGCACCACGCCGGCGGAACCGCCCGGGGACGACGGTGCCGGAGCGGCCTCCTCCAGGATGATGTGCGCGTTGGTGCCGGAGATGCCGAACGACGACACCGCACCCCGTCGCGGGCGGTCGGCGGTCCACTCCCGGCCCTCCTGGAGCAGCTCGACCGCACCGGCGGTCCAGTCGATCTTCGTCGACGGCGTCCCGGCGTGCAGGGTCGGCGGCATCCGGCGGTTCCGCAGCGCCATGACGAGCTTGATGACGCCGCTGACGCCCGCCGCGGCCTGGGTGTGCCCGATGTTCGACTTCACCGAACCCAGCCACAGCGGCTCCGGACGGTCCTGGCCGTAGGTGGCCAAGAGGGCCTGCGCCTCGATCGGGTCGCCCAGCGCCGTTCCGGTCCCGTGCGCCTCGACCAGGTCGACATCCCCGGTGGACAAGCGGGCGTCGGCCAGTGCGTCCCGGATCACGCGCTGCTGGGACGGGCCGTTCGGCGCGGAAAGACCACTGCTCGCGCCGTCTTGGTTCACCGCCGAACCGCGGATCACGGCCAGCACGGGGTGGCCGAGGCGCTGCGCGTCGGCCAGCCGCTCGACCAGCAGCATGCCGGCGCCTTCACCCCAGCCGGTGCCGTCGGCGCCGTCGGCGAACGCCTTGCAGCGGCCGTTGCCGGACAGCCCGCCCTGCCGGCTCATCTCGGTGAACATGTCCGGGTTGACCATCACCGCCGCGCCACCGGCCAGTGCGAGGTCGGATTCCCCGCGCCGCAGCGACTGCACCGCCAGGTGCAGGGCCACCAGCGACGACGAACAGGCCGTATCGACGGTCACCGACGGCCCTTCCAGGCCGAGGGTGTAGGAGATCCGGCCGGACAGGACGCTGGTGGCGGTGCCAGTCATCAGGTGCCCCGCGACCGCCTCGGCCTCCTCCCCCGCGCCGGTCCCGTAGCCCTGGGACGCCGCCCCGACGAACACGGCCGAACGGCTGCCGCGCAACGTCTCCGGCACGATCGCGGCGCGTTCGAGAGCCTCCCACGACGTCTCCAGCAGCAGCCGCTGCTGCGGGTCCATGGCCAGCGCTTCGCGCGGTGAGATGCCGAAGAAGCCCGCGTCGAACTGGCCCGCGTCGTGCACGAAGCCGCCCTCGGCGACGAAGCCCGCGTCGTGGGTGTCCGGCCAGCCACGGTCGGCGGGGAACCCGGACATCCCGTCGCCACCGGAGTCCACCAGCCGCCACAGGTCCTCGGGCGAGCGGACGCCGCCGGGGAACCGGCAGGCCATCCCGACGATCGCGACCGGAGCGGACCCGGCGTCCTCGACCTCCTGGACGCGCTTGCGGGCGCGCCGGAGGTCCGCGGTCACCTTCTTCAGGTACTCCCGGAGCTTCGCGTCGTTGTCCATCAGGCCCCATCCCGTCGCGTGCCGTCCATTCAGGACAGTCCGAGTTCGTTGTCGATCAGGTCGAAGATCTCGTCGTCGCTCGCGGAGTCGAGTTCAGTGTCCTCGTCCCCGGAACCGCCTCGGCGGCGCGCGAGCAGGGCCTCCAGCCGCGCGGTGACCCTTCTGGCGACGCTGTCGCCGGCACGGTCCAGCAGCCGCTCCAGGTCCGCCAGCACCGCGGCTTCGGTGTCGACGGCGGCGGGGGTGAGCCCGGCCAGCAGGTGCGCGGCGAGGTCGGCGGGCGACGGGTGGTCGAAGATCAGCGTGGCCGGCAGCCGCAGCCCGCTCTCCGCGGTGAGCCGGTTGCGCAGCTCCACCGCGGTGAGCGAGTCGAAGCCCAGGTCGAGGAAGCCGCGGCCGCCCTCGACGTCGGCGGCCGAGCCGTGGCCCAGCACCGTGGCGACGTGTCCGCGCACGACGTCGAGCAGGAAGTCGCCGCGTTCGGCCTCGGGCACGCCCGTCAGCCGCTCGGCCAACGACGGACCTTCGCCCGGCACGGCCGCCGAAGCGGTCCGGCGCGCCGGCGCCCGCACCAACGACGCGAACAGCGGCGGCAACCCGGACTGCGCACCCAGCGCGGCCGGGTCGAGCTGCAGCGGCAGCAGCGCCGCTTCCGGCCGGGCGGCCGCGACGTCGAACAGGTCGAGGCCGCGGTCGGCGGTGAACGGGACGAACGCGGACCGCGCCAGTTTCGCGAGGCCGGCTTCGCCGAGCATGCCGTCGGTGGCCCACGGGCCCCAGCCCAGCGACCCGGCCGGGAGCCCCCGGGCCGCGCGGTGCTGCGCCAGCGCGTCCAGGAACGCGTTGGCCGCGGCGTAGTTGCCCTGGCCGGGGCTGCCGAGGGTGGCCGCCGCCGAGGAGAACAGGACGAACGCCGAAAGGCCCAGGTCGCGGGTGAGTTCGTGCAGGTTCAGCGCCGCGTCGACCTTCGGCCGCAGCACCGCGGTGAGCCGCTCGGGCGTCAGGGCCGCGACGACGCCGTCGTCGAGGACACCGGCCGCGTGCACCACGCCGGTGAGCGCCGGGATCGTGGCGAGCACCGCGGCCAGCTCGCGGCGGTCGGCGGCGTCGGCGGCCACGACCCGGACGTCCGCGCCGAGCTCCCGCAGCCCGGCGGCCAGCTCGCCGGCGCCGGGGGCGTCCGGCCCGCGCCGGCTCAGCAGCACCAGGTCGCGGACGCCGTGCCCGGTGACCAGCCGCCGGGCGACCAGGCCGCCCAGCGCGCCGGTGCCGCCGGTGATCAGCACCGTGCCGTCGCCGAAGGACGGCGGCATGGTGAGCACGACCTTGCCGACGTGCTTGGCCTGGCTGACGAACCGGAAGGCCTCGGGCGCGCGCCGGACGTCCCAGGTCCGCACCGGCAGCGGCGTCAGCGCCCCGGCCTCGAACAGCGCGAGCACCTCGGTGAACAGCTCGCGGATCCGGTCCGGGCCGGCTTCGACCAGGTCGAACGCCTGGTACCGGACGCCCGGGTGGGCGGCGGCGACGGCGACGGCGCCGCGCACGTCGGCCTTGCCCATCTCGAGGAACCGCCCGCCGCGCGGCATCAGCGCGAAGGAGGCGTCGACGAACTCGTGGGTCAGGGCGTTGAGCACGACGTCGACCCCGCGCCCGCCGCTCGCCTCCCGGAACAGTTCCGCGAACCCGGTCGTGCGCGAGGAGGCGAGGTGCGCGTCGTCGAGCCCGGAAGCGCGCAGGACGTCCCACTTGCCGGGACTGGCGGTGGCGTAGACCTCGGCGCCGAGGTGGCGGGCGAGCTGGATGGCGGCCATGCCGACGCCGCCGGCGCCCGCGTGCACCAGCACGGACTCCCCGGCCCGCAGCCCGGCCAGATCCACCAGGCCGTAGTAGGCGGTGAGGAACACGATGGGCACCGACGCGGCTTCGCTGAACGACCAGCCGTCGGGGATCTTCGCCAGCATCCGCTGGTCGGCGACCGAACGCGGGCCGAAGGAGCCGGGGAAGAAGCCCATCACCTTGTCGCCGGGGGCCAGGCCGGCGACGCCTTCGCCGCATTCGAGGACGACGCCGGCACCTTCGATGCCCATGAGCGGTTCGCCCGGGTACATGCCGAGGCCGATGAGGACGTCGCGGAAGTTCATCCCGGCGGCGCGGATGGCCACCCGGACCGTGCCCGGTTCGAGGGTCTCCGGCAGCGGGTTCGGGACGAGCGCGAGGTTCTGCAGGGTGCCGCGGCCGGTGCTGTCGAGCCGCCAGTCGCCCTCGGCGGGCGGCTGGAGCAGGGTGCCGGAGCCGGCGCGCACGAGCCGCGCGGCCAGTGCGCGGCCGTCGCGCAGCGCGAGCTGCGGTTCCCCGGACGCGACCGCGCCGAGCAGTGCCGCCGAGCGCGGGTCTTCGTCGTCGAGGTCGACCAGGACGAGCCGGCCGGGGTTCTCGAACTGCGCCGACCGCAGCAGGCCCCACACGGGGGCGGCGGTGAGGTCGGGGACGCGGTCGCCGTCGGCCGCGCCGACCGCGCCGCGGGTCACCAGCACCAGCCGGGCGGTGGCGAACCGCTCGTCGGCCAGCCACTCGCGGACCAGCTCGAGCGCGAAGGCGGCCCGCTCGCGCGGCTGCGTCGAGTGGCGGATCGCGGAGAACACGTACTGCGGTTCTTCGCCGCTTTCCCCGGTGCGGCGGCCCAGTTCCGTGAGGTCCACACAGGACTCGACGGTGCCCGCCGAGGCGAGCCCGGCGGCCAGGCCGAGCGGGTCCGGGCCGATGACCGCGTACCGGCCGCCCGAAGCCTCCGGCACCGGAATCGGCGTCCACTCGACCTGGAACAGCGCGTCGCCGTCCGGGCCGGGCAGCTGCTCGGCCGAGACCGGGCGCAGCACGAGCGCGTCCACCGAGGCGACCGGGGCGCCGCTCGGGTCGGCGACGTCGACGGCCACCGCGTCCCCGGCACCCGGCCGCAGGCGGACCCGCAGCGCGGTGGCCCCGGTGGCGTGCAGGGTGACGCCGGTCCAGGCGAACGGCAGCCGAGGGCCGGTCTCGCCGTCGCGCAGGCCCAGTGCGTGCAACGCGGCATCGAGCAGGGCCGGGTGCAGCCCGAACGCACTCGCCTGCTGCTCCGGCAACGCGACCTCGGCGTAGATCTCCTCGCCGAGGCGCCAGGCCGCGCGCAGGCCGCGGAAGGCCGGGCCGTAGCCGAACCCGGAGGCCGCGAGGGTGTCGTAAAAGCCGGTCACGGCCACGGGCTCCGCGCCGGCCGGCGGCCACTCGGCCAAGGTGGCCGGGTGCGCCGCGGCCGCCGGTGCGAGGACGCCGGTGGCGTGGGCGGTCCAGTCTTCGCGGCCGTCCGGGCGCGAGTGGATGGTCAGCTCGCGACGGCCGTCGTGGTCCGGGCCACTGACCGACACCTGGAGCGCGACGGCGTCCCGCTCGCGCAGCACGAGCGGCGCGGCGAGGGTCAGTTCCTCGACCACCGGGCAGCCGGCCTGGTCACCGGCCCGGATCGCCAGCTCGACGAACGCGGTGCCGGGCAGCAGGACGGTCCCGAGGACCGCGTGGTCGGCCAGCCACGGCTGCGTGGCCAGCGACAGCCGCCCGGTGAGGACCACGCCGTCGCCACCGGCCAGCGGCAGGGTCGCGGCCAGCAGCGGGTGCGCCGCGTCGGTGAGCCCGGCCGCACCGACGTCCCCGGCGGCGGCGGAAACCTCGGGCCAGTAGCGGCGGTGCTGGAAGGCGTACGTCGGCAGCGGCACGCGGCGGGCGCCGGCGAACGCGGCCGAGAGGTCGACCGGGACACCGCGGACCCACAGCCCGGCGAGCGCGGTGGCGAACGTGCGCTCCTCCGGCCGGTCGCGGCGCAGCAGGGCCACGGCCACGACGTCCTCGCCGAGGCAGTCGGCGGCCATGGCGCTGAGCACGGCGTCCGGACCGGCCTCGAGGAACGTGCGGACGCCCTGGCGGGCCAGGGTGGCGACGGCGTCGGCGAACCGCACCGACGCCCGCACCTGCCGCACCCAGTAGTCCGGTGTGGACAGTTCCGGACCGGCGAGCGCACCGGTGACCGTGGACACCACGGCTCGTTCGGCGGGGTGGTAGGTCAGTCGTCGCGCGACCGCGGCGAAGTCGTCGAGCATCGCGTCCATCCGCGGCGAGTGGAACGCGTGGCTCACCTTGAGGCGCTTGGTCCGCACGCCCGCGGCGGCGAACCCGGCGGCCAGCTCCAGCACGACGTCCTCGTCGCCGGAGACCACGACCGAGCCGGGCCCGTTGACCGCCGCGATGCCGGCCCGGCCGCCGGTCTTGGCCACCTCGGCGGCCACGGCTTCCTCGCCGGCGCGCAGCGAAACCATCGCGCCGCCCTCGGGCAGGGCTTCCATCAGCCGGCCACGGGCGGCGACGAGCTCGGCGGCGTCGGCCAGGGAGAGCACCCCGGCCACGTGCGCGGCGACCAGCTCGCCGATCGAGTGCCCGGCGAGGTAGTCCGGCCGCACGCCCCAGCTCTCGGCCAGCCGGAACAGGGCCAGCTCCACGGCGAACAGCGCGGTCTGGGTGTAGGCGGTCCGGTCCAGCAGCGCGGCCTCCCCGGTGCCCGGCTCGGCGAAGACGAGGTCGCGCAGGGAGTGCTCCAGGTGCGGGTCGAGGTGCGCGCAGGCCTCGTCGAACGCGTCGGCGTAGACCGTGAACCGGTGGTAGAGGTCCCGGCCCATCCCGGCGCGCTGGGCGCCCTGCCCGGTGAACAGCACGGCGAGCGGACCGGTGGCCGCTTCGCCCTGGACGACCTCGGGCGCGGGCGTGCCACCGGCGAGCGCCGCCAAGCCCGTCCGGAAGTCCCCGGCCGTCGTCCCGAGGACGACGGCCCGGTGGTCGAGGGCCGCCCGGCCGGTGGCCAGGGAGAACCCGACGTCGGCCGGATTGGCGTCCACTTCGGACAACCGAGCGGCCTGCGCGCGCAGCGCCGCCACCGACCGGCCCGAGACCGGCCACGGCACCAGGCCGGCCGGGTCGGGCGTGACCGGCACCGTCGCCGGTTCGGCCTGCTCGATGATGGTGTGCGCGTTGGTCCCGGAGATGCCGAACGAGGAGATGCCGGCCCGGCGGGGCCGGTCGGCGGCCCACTCGCGCGCCTCGGTCAGCAGCTCGACCGCGCCCGCCGACCAGTCCACGTGGGACGTCGGCGCGTCGACGTGCAGCGACTTCGGCAGGACGCCGTGCCGCATGGCCATGACCATCTTGATGATCCCGGCGGCCCCGGCGGCGGCCTGCGTGTGGCCGATGTTCGACTTCACCGAGCCGAGCCACAGCGGTGTTCCGCGGTCCTGGCCGTAGGTGGCCAGCACGGCCTGCGCTTCGATCGGGTCACCCAGGGTCGTCCCGGTGCCGTGCGCTTCGACGACGTCCACATCGGACGGTGCCAGGCCCGCGTTCGCCAACGCCGCGCGGATCACGCGCTGTTGCGACGGTCCGTTCGGTGCGGTCAGGCCGTTCGACGCGCCATCGGAGTTGACCGCCGAACCACGGACGAGCGCCAGGACTTCGTGGCCGTGGCGCCGCGCGTCCGACAGCCGTTCCAGCAGCAGCAGACCCGCGCCCTCGGCCCAGCCGGTGCCGTCGGCCGCCTCGGCGAACGGCTTGCACCGGCCGTCGGGGGCCAGCCCGCGCTGCCTGCTGAACTCGACGAACGCGCCCGGGGTCGCCATGACCGTCACCCCGCCGGCGACGGCCATCGTGGACTCGCCCTGGCGCAGCGACTGGCAGGCCAGGTGCAGGGCGACCAGCGACGACGAACACGCGGTGTCGACGGCGACCGACGGCCCTTCCAGCCCGAAGGTGTAGGAGACACGCCCGGCGATGACGCTGGTCGTGTTCCCGGTCAGCAGGTGGCCCTCGACGCCGGAAGAGGCGCCGAGCAGGTGGACGTAGTCCTGGCCGTTGGTGCCGGCGAACACTCCGGTCTTCGTCCCGCGCAGCGCGTGCGGGTCGAGACCCGCGCGCTCGAACAGCTCCCACGACGTCTCCAGCAACAGCCGCTGCTGCGGGTCCATCGCCAGGGCTTCGCGAGGCGAGATGCCGAAGAACGCGGCGTCGAATTCGCCCACGCCGTCGAGGAAACCGCCCTCCCGGGCGTAGCTGTGGCCGCTCTTGCCCGGGTCGGGGTCGTAGAGCGCGCCGACGTCCCAGCCGCGGTCGGCGGGGAACGCGGCGATGCCGTCGCCGCCCGCACCGACCAGGCGCCAGAGGTCTTCCGGTGAGCGGACGCCTCCCGGATAGCGGCAGCTCATGGCGATGATCGCGATCGGGTCGTCGTCGACGGCGGCCACGGCGGTGCTGCCTGGTTCCGGGCTGTCGGCGCCGAAGACCTCGGCCAGCAGGCGGTCGGTCAGGTCCGCCGGGGTCGGGTGGTCGAACACGAGCGTCGCAGGCAGGGCGAGGCCGGTTTCGGCGGCGAGCCCGTTGCGCAGCTCGACGGCGGTGAGCGAGTCGAAGCCCAGGTCCTTGAACGGCCGCGCCGGCTCGATCGCCTCCGCACCGTCGTGGCCGAGGACCGCCGCCGCGCGGACGCGCACGACGTCGAGGAGCACGCGACGGCGTTCGGGGCCGGGCAGCGCGGCCAGGCGGGTGATCAGCTCGGCCGTGCCGTGAGCGGCCGGCCCGGCGCCGTCGGTGGTGAACTCGGGCAGTTCGGCCATCAGCGGCCGGGGCCGGGCGGCCGCGTACGACGGCGCGAACCGGGCCCAGTCGACGTCGGCGACCACGACGGTCGTCTCGTTCCGTTCGACCGCCTGCAGGAGCGCACGCATCCCGAGGTCCGGGTCGAGCGGGAGCAGGCCGCGACGGCGAAGCAGCTCCTCGCCTTCTTCGGAGGCGCCCATGCCGGCGCCCGCCCAGGGGCCCCAGGCGATCGACGTCCCGGCGCGTCCGGCGGCGCGACGACGTTCGGCGAGGGCGTCGAGGTGCGCGTTGGCCGCCGCGTAGGCGCCCTGGTGACCACTGCCCCAGACGCCGGCGATCGAGGAGAAGAGCACGAAGGCCTGGAGATCGCCGAGCAGTTCGTCGAGGTGGGCGGCACCGTCCACTTTGGCGCTGACCACCTCCGCGAAGTCCGTTGTGGACGATCCGGCGATCGGGGTGAACCGGCCGTACCCCGCGGCGTGGAAGACCGCGGTCACTTCCCGTCCGCTCAGCACCTCGGCCAGTGCCGCCCGGTCGGCGACGTCGCAGGCCACGATGTCCGGCTCGGCACCGAGCTCGCGCAACCGGGCCGCGAGCTCGTCCGCGCCCGGGGCGTCCGGGCCGCGCCGGCTGAGCAGCAGCAGGTCTCGAGTGCCGCGGGCGGCCAGGGTCCGGGCGAGCGCGCTGCCCAGTGCCCCGGTGCCGCCGGTGATCAGGACGGTTCCTTCGGGCCGCCACGTGCCGGGGACGGCGTCGGCCGGGGCGCGGACGAGCCGGGGCACGAACGCGCCGGACGTCCGGAGCGCCACCTGGTCTTCGCCGGTGCCCGCGGCCAGGAGGGCGGCGAGCCGGTCGTGGCCGCGGTCATCGAGGGTGGCCGGGAGGTCCAGGAGCCCGATTTCGCGGCCGGTGAGCTCGAGGGCGGCGACCCGGCCGAGGCCCCAGACCTGGGCGAGGGCGGGTTCGGGCGCGGCATCGGACCGGCCGGTGCGCACGGCTCCGGTGGTGGCGAGCCAGAGCGGGCCGGGCAGGTCGGCCTGCAGCACGGTGAGGGCTTCGGCCAGGCTCGCGGGGAAGGCGAGCGCTCCGGCGATGTCCGGCACTTCGCCCGGGTGCCCGACGGGCACGCTGCGGACGTCCGCACCCCGCTCGGCCAGGCTTTCCGCGATCCACGGGGGTGCGGCGCCGATGAGCAGCCAGGTGCCGGACAGCCGCCCGGGCTCGATCGGGTGCGGCCGCCAAGCCACGCGGTAGCGCCACGATCCGAGGGTGCTCGCCTCGCGGTGGCGGGTGCGCCAGGCCTGGAGCGCGGGCTGGACGGCGGCGGCGAGGTCTTCGTCGACGGCCAGGTCACGCGCCAGGTCGCCGTGTTCGACGGCGGCCCAGAACTCGGCGTCTTCGGTGTCGGCGGCCGGTTGCGGACGGGCGGGTTCGAGCCAGTACCGCCGGTGTTCGAAGGGGTACGTCGGCAGTGCGACGGCCCGCCCGGCCGAACCGGCGTACAGGCTCTCCCAGTCCAGGTCGACGCCGTGGACGTGCAACCGGGCCAGCGCGGTGAAGAAGGTGCGTTCCTCGTCGCGGTCGCGCCGCAGCGCCGGGATCGCGGTGCCGCCGACCATCGAGCTGAGCACGCCGTCGGGCCCCAGTTCCAGGAACACCCCGGCCCCAGCGGCCTCCAAAGTGGACACTCCGTCGGCGAACCGGACCGCCTCCCGCACGTGGCGGACCCAGTAGTCGGCCGTGAACGCCGAAGCGAGAGCACCGCTCACATTCGAGAGCACCGGTATCTCAGCCGGGTGGTACGTGAGAGTTTCCGCGACCGCGCGGAACTCCTCCAGCATCGGATCCATCAACGGCGAATGGAACGCGTGGCTCACCTTCAGCCGCTTGGTCTTCGGGAACCGGGCCGCGATCTCCAGCACCGCGGACTCTTCACCGGAGATCACCACCGACTCCGGCCCGTTCACCGCCGCGATCGAGACACCCTCGGCAAGTTCGATGTCAGCCTCGGAAGCGGCGATCGACACCATCGCCCCACCCGCCGGCAACGCCTGCATCAACGACGCCCGTGCCGACACCAGCCGACACGCGTCCTCCAGGGACAACACCCCGGCCACATGCGCAGCCGAAATCTCGCCGATCGAGTGCCCGGCAACGAAGTCCGGCCGGACCCCGAACGACTCGACCAGCCGGAACAACGCCACCTCGACCGCGAACAACGCGGGCTGGGTGAACTCCGTCCGATCCAGGAGCTCGGCATCCTCGAAGGCATCACGCAGCTCCGGACCGAAGTGCGCAAGGACCGCGTCGAAAGCTTCGGCGTACACCGGGAAGCGGTCGTAGAGCCCTCGGCCCATGCCGGCCCGCTGGGCACCCTGGCCGGTGAACAGCACCGCCAGCAGGGCGTCCCGGTCGGCCGTGCCGGTGACCACGGCGGCGTCGATGCCACCGTCGGCGAGGACACCCAGCGCCCGGTCGATCTCGTCGCCGCTCGCGACGAGGACCGCGCGGTGCTCGTGCGTGGCGCGCGTGAACGTCAGGGAGTGCGCGAGGTCCTGCGGGGCCACGTCCGCGCTCCGGAGTCGGTCGGCTTGCGCGCGCAACGCCGGGACACTCCGCGCCGACAGCGGGACGAGCGGCGGCGGCGCGTCCGGGCCGGCCGGCGGGACCGCGGCCGGTTCGGCTTGTTCGAGGACGACGTGCGCGTTGGTGCCGCTGACCCCGAACGCCGAGACGGCGGCGCGGCGTGGGCCGTCGGAGGCCCACTCGCGTTCCTCGGTGAGCAGTTCCACCGCGCCCGCGGACCAGTCCACTTGCGACGACGGCGTGTCGACGTGCAGCGTGCGCGGCAGGAGGCCGTGCTGCATGGCGAGCACCATCTTGATCACCCCGGCCACGCCCGACGCCGACTGCGTGTGCCCGATGTTCGACTTCAGCGAGCCGAGCCACAGCGGCCGGTCGCGGTCCCGGCCGTACGTCGCCAGCAGCGCCTGTGCCTCGATCGGGTCGCCGAGCCGGGTGCCGGTGCCGTGCGCTTCGACGGCGTCCACATCGGACGGTCGCAGGCCGGCGTTCGCCAGCGCGGCCCGGATCACGCGTTGCTGCGAGGGGCCGTTCGGGGCACTGAGCCCGTTGGAGGCACCGTCTTGGTTGACGGCCGAGCCGCGGACCACCGCGAGGACCCGGTGGCCGTGGCGCCGGGCGTCCGACACCTTCTCCAGCAGCACCAGGCCGACGCCTTCGGCCCAGCCGGTGCCGTCGGCGGCGTCGGCGAAGGACTTGCAGCGGCCGTCCTCGGCGAGGCCGCGCTGGCGGCTGAACTCGACGAAGGCCGCGGGGTGGGCCATCACGGTGACGCCGCCGGCGAGGGCCATCGAGCACTCACCCTGCCGCAGCGACTGGCACGCCAGGTGCAGCGCGACCAGCGACGACGAGCACGCCGTGTCGACGGTGACGGCCGGCCCCTCCAGACCGAACGTGTAGGACAGCCGTCCGGAGACGACGGCCGGGGCGCTGCCGGTCAGCAGATAGCCTTCGGAGCCGCCGGACTCGTCGCGCGCGCCGACGCCGTACCCGGAGGACGTCGCGCCGACGAACACACCGGTTCCGCTGCCGCGCAAGGAATCCGGGTCGATGCCCCCGCGCTCGAAGACCTCCCACGACGTCTCCAGCAGCACGCGCTGCTGCGGGTCCATGGCCAGGGCTTCGCGCGGAGAGATCCCGAAGAAGCCGGCGTCGAACTGGGCTGCCGTGGTCATGAACCCGCCTTCGCGGGTGTAGCTGGTGCCGAGGTGGGCCGGGTCCGGGTCGTAGAGCGCGGCCAGGTCCCAGCCGCGGTCGGCGGGGAACGGGCCGACGCCGTCCGCGCCGTCGGCCAGCAGGCGCCACAGGTCCTCGGGCGAGGCCACGTCCCCCGGGTAGCGGCAGCCCATGGCGACGATGGCGATCGGCTCGTCGGACGCGGTGGCCGTGGCCGGTGCCGGAGCGGCCTCGGTTCCGGTCACCTCGCGCAGGAGGTGACCGGCCAGTGCGCGCGGGTGCGGGTGGTCGAAGACGACCGTCGAAGGGAGGCGGACGCCGGTCGCGGCGGTCAGCCGGTTGCGGAGTTCGACGGCGGTCAGCGAGTCGAAGCCGAGCTCGCGGAAGGCCCGGTCGGCGGGGACGGCCGCGCCGGACTCGTGCCCCAGCACCGCGGCGGCGTGCGCGCGCACGAGGTCGAGGACGTGGTGCGCGGCCTCCCGCGGGCCGAGCGCCCGGACGGCTTCGGCGAGGCCGGTCCCGACCTCGGTGACGACCTCCTCGACGCGGACTTCCGGCAGGTCCTCGATGAGCGGACGGCGCCGGGCGGCGGTGAAACCGGCGGCGAACCGCGGCCAGTCCATGTCGGCGACGGCCACGAAGGTTTCGTCGGCGTCGAGGGCGTGCTGGAGGGCGGCGATGGCCCGGCCCGGATCCATTTCCCGCAGGCCGCGCCGGCGCAGGTGGTCCTTCGCCTCGGCGCTGCCCGCCATGCCGTCGCCGGCCCAGGACCCCCAGGCGACGGACGTCGCTTTCCGCCCGGCCGCGCGGCGCCGGGCGGCGAGGGCGTCGAGGTGTGCGTTGGCGGCGGCGTAGGCGCCCTGGCCGGCGCTGCCCCAGACGCCGGCGTTGGAGGAGAAGAGGACGAAGGCGTCGAGGTCGTCGCCGAGGAGTTCGTCGAGGTGGTCGGCCCCGGTGGCCTTGGCCGCGAGGACTTCGGCGAAGTCGTCGACGCTGGTGTCGGCGACGGTCTTGGCCTGCGGGAGGCCGGCGGTGTGGACGACGGCGCGGATGTCGGGCTGAGCGCGGACCAGCGCGGCGACGGCGTCGCGATCGGCGAGGTCACAGGGGGCGAAGGTGACGCGGCAGTCCAGCTCCGCGGCGAGTTCGGCGGCACCGGGGGCTTCGGCGCCGCGACGACTGGCGAGGACGAGGTGCTCGACGCCGGATCGGGCCAGCCACCGGGCGACGTGCCCGCCGAGGGCGCCGGTCCCGCCGGTGACGAGGACGGTGCCTTCGGGCCGCCAACGGTCGGCGGGCTCGGTCGAGGGTGCGTGGGCGAGCCGACGCGCGAAGAGCCCGGAGGCCCGGACGGCGACCTGGTCTTCGTGATCGAGCCCGGAGAGGACGGCGGCCAGGCGCCTCTGGGCGCGGGGTTCGAGGGTCGCGGGGAGGTCGACGAGGCCGCCCCAGCGTTCGGGGTGTTCGAGCCCGATGACGCGGCCGAGGGCCCAGATCTGCGCGGGATCGGCCGCCGGGGGCCGGTCGCCGGGCACGGCGGTGACGGCGTTGCGGGTCAGCAGCCAGAGCGGTGCGGTGGTGCCGGCGAGGGCCTGGGCGAGGAGGAGGGTGCTCCGGGCATCGGGCAGCAGGGAGAGGACGCCCGCGGCATCGGTGACGCTCGCGGGTTCGAGGCCGGCAGGCCATTCGACCACCACCGGCTCGGCACCGGCGGCCGAAAGGCAGTTCGTCAGTTCCGTCGCATCCGTGTCCGGCGCGGCGACCACCACCCAGCGGCCGGACAGCCTCCCCGCCGCCGGCTCGGCCAGGGGCTTCCACGCCACCCGGTACCGCCAGGAGTCCAAGGTGGACCGGGTGGTCGGCCGCGGTGCGTCGAGCCAGTACCGGTTGCGCTGGAACGCATAGGTCGGGAGGTCGACGATCCGGCCGTCGGGGAACGCCGGGGTCCAGTCGACGGCCACCCCGTTCACGTGCGCCTCGGCGAGGGCCGCGTGGAAGCGGCCCAGCCCGCCGTCGTCACGGCGCAACGAGCCCAGCGCCAGGACGTCGTCCCCGATGGCCATGGTGAGCACGGGATGCGGCGACGCTTCGATGAACGTACCGAAGCCTTCGCTCTTCAACCGCTCGACGGCGAGGTCCAAGCGGACGGTGCTGCGCAGGTTGGTGTACCAGTACCCGGCGTCCAGCGCGTCGGCCCACTCGCCGGTGACGGTGGACATGAAGGGGGTCCCGGGCCGCCGCGGAGTGATCGGGGCCAGCACCTCGAGAAGCTCGTCGCGCAGCTGCTCGACCTGCGCCGAGTGTGAGGCGTAGTCCACCGGCACCCGCTTGGCCCGGATCCCCTCGGCCGCGCAGGAGGCGACCAGCGCATCCAGACCGGCGGGCGGGCCGGAAACCACCACCGCGGCGGGGCCGTTCACCGCCGCGATCGAAAGCCCCTCGGTCAGGCGCGCTTCGACCACTTCCAGGGGCGCCGCCACGGAAACCAGGCCACCACGGCCGGCCAGCGCGAGAATCGCCTTGCTCCGCAACGCCACCACTCGAGCGCCGTCCTCGAGGGAGAGCGCACCCGACACCACCGCGGCGGCGATCTCACCCTGCGAGTGACCGACGACGGCATCGGGCACCACCCCGAACGTCCGCCACAGCTCGGCCAGCGACACCATCACGGCGAACAACGCGGGCTGCACCACATCGACCCGGCGCAACGCTTCCGCGTCCGCCAGCACCGAGCGCAGCGACCAGTCCACAAAGGACGACAACGCCACCGCACACTCGTCGAGACGAGCCGCAAAGACCGGCGAGGACGCCGCCAGTTCGAGGGCCATCCCGGCCCACTGCGACCCCTGCCCCGGAAAGACCAGCGCCACCTTGCCGCGGCCCGACGCCTCGCCGGTGACCAGATCAGGGCTCGGCGAGCCGGAAGCGAGCGCCGCGAGCCCGCCCGGGCCGGTGACCACCGCCCGATGCCCCAGCAACGCCCGCGAGTTGACCAGCGAGAACCCGACGTCGACCGGGTCGCCGTCGTGCGGGAGCAGCGCAGCCGCCTGTCCCCGCAACGCCTCCGGGGAATCCGCCGACAACACCCAGGGCACCGGGCCCGAAGCCACGCGCGGCGGGAACGAGGGTTCGGCGGGAACCTGCTCCAGGATCACGTGCGCGTTGGTCCCGCTGACCCCGAACGACGAAACGCCGATCCGCCGCGGCTGCCCGGTGTCCGGCCACGGCGTCGCCTCGGTGAGCAGCCGGACCGCACCGGCACTCCAGTCCACTTGGGACGAGGGCGCGTCGATGTGCAGCGACCGCGGCAACACACCCCGCCGCATCGCCTGGACGGACTTGATCACCCCGGCCACCCCGGCCGCGGCCTGCGTGTGCCCGAGGTTCGACTTGACCGAGCCGAGCAGCAGCGGCCGGTCCGCCGCGCGGCCGCGGCCGTAGGTGGCCAGCAGCGCCTGCGCCTCGATCGGGTCGCCCAGCGTCGTGCCGGTGCCGTGCGCCTCCACCGCGTCCACGTCCGCAGTGGACAGACCGGCGTTCGCCAGCGCCGCCCGGATGACCCGCTGCTGCGCCGGCCCGTTGGGCGCGGTCAAGCCGCTGCTCGCCCCGTCCTGGTTGACCGACGATCCGCGCACGACGGCGAGCACCGGGTGCCCGTGGCGGCGCGCGTCGGAAAGGCGTTCGACGAGCAGCATGCCGGCGCCCTCGCCCCAGCCGGTGCCGTCGGCCGCGTCGGCGAAAGGCTTGCAGCGGCCGTCGGCCGCCAAGCCGCGCTGACGGCTGAACGCGGTGAACGTGCCCGGCGTGGCCATCACCGTGACGCCGCCGGCCAGCGCCAGGGTGCAATCGCCGAGCCGGACCGCCTGGCACGCCAGGTGCAGCGCCACGAGCGACGACGAACACGCCGTGTCGATGGTGACGGCGGGCCCTTCCAGGCCGAGGGTGTAAGCGATCCGGCCGGAGGCGACGCTGCCCGCGCTGCCGTTGCCGAGGAAGGCCTCGAACTCGGCGAACACCTCGGGCGCGAGCAGCAGCCGGGCCGCGTAGTCGGAGTACATCACCCCCGCGTAGACGCCGACCTTCTCACCGCGCACGGACGTCGGGTCGATGCCGGCGCGCTCGAAGACCTCCCACGACGTCTCCAGCAGCAGCCGCTGCTGCGGGTCCATGGCCAGGGCCTCGCGCGGGGAGATCCCGAAGAAGCCGGCGTCGAAGTCGGCCGCGTCGTGCAGGAACGCGCCCTCCCGGGTGTAGCTGGTGCCCGCGTGGCCGGGGTCGGCGTCGTACAACGCGTCGAGGTCCCAGCCGCGGTCGGCGGGGAACGCCCCGACCGCGTCCTCCCCCGCCTCCAGGAGTTCCCACAGCTGTTCGGGGGTGCGGACACCGCCGGGGAACCGGCAGCTCATGCCGACGATCGCGACCGGCTCCTGCGCGCGGTCCTCGTTCTCCTGCAGCCGGCGGCGGGCTTCGCGCAGGTCGGCCGTGGCGCGCTTGAGGTAGTCCAGGAGCTTCTGTTCGTTCGACATTCAGGACATCCCCAGTTCGTCGTCGAGGAGGTCGAAGATCTCCTCGGCGGTGGCGTCGGCCAGTTCCGTGCCGGAGTCCGCCCGGCGGTCGTCGGTCGCGGTCCACCGGGCCAGCAGTGCGCGCAGGCGCTCGGTGATCAGGTCGCGTTCGCCGGCCTCGGTCTCGGTCGCGGCGAGCACCGCGGCCAGCCGGTCGAGCTCGGCGTGGACGGGCCGGACGGCCGTCGCGCCGCCGGTGGGCAGCTCGGCGCACAGGTGCTTGGTGAGCGCGTCCGGGTTCGGGTAGTCGAAGATCAGCGTGGCCGGCAGCCGCAGCCCGGTCAGCGCGTTCAGCCGGTTGCGCAGTTCCAGCGCGGTCAGCGAGTCGAACCCGAGGTCGAGGAAGCCGCGGCCGGCCTCGACGGCGTGGCCCGACGCGTACCCGAGGACCGCCGCCACCTGGGCCCGCACGACGTCGTCGACGACCCGGAGCTGGTCGGCTTCCGGCAGTCCGGCCAGCCGTTCGGCCAGCCCGGGTCCGGCCGGGACGCCGTCGCGCGCGGCCCGCCGCCCGGACGTCCTGATCAGCCCGCGCAGCAGCGCCGGGACTTCCGCACGTGCTCGCCAGGCGGCCAGGTCCAGTGCGACCGGCATCAGCAGAGGCTCACCTGTCCCGAGGGCGACGTCGAACAGCCGCAGCGCGCGGTCGGTCGGCAGAGCGCGGACGCCGGATCGGCCGAGCCGCGACACGTCGTCGTCGCCGAGGTGCGCGGTCAGGCCGCTGCGTGCCTCCCACAGCCCCCACGCGAGCGAGGTGGCGGGCAGGCCCCGGCCGTGGCGGTGCTGGGCGAGGGCGTCGAGGTAGGCGTTGGCCGCGGAGTAGCCCGCCTGCCCCGCGCCGCCCATCGTCGCGGCGAAGGAGGAGAACAGGACGAACGCGTCGAGGTCCAGGTGCTCGGTCAGCTCGTGCAGGTGCCGCGCGGCGACGGCCTTCGGGCGCAGCACCGTGTCGAGGCGCTCCGGCGTGAGGGCTTCGAGGACGCCGTCGTCCAGCGCCCCCGCCGCGTGCACCACCGCCGTCAGCGGGTGCTCGGCGGGGATCGTCGCCAGGGCGGCTTCGAGGGCGGCTCGGTCGGCGACGTCGCAGGCGACCACGGTGACGGACGCCGGGGCCAGCTCGGCGGTGTCGGGTGCACTGCGGCTGAGCAGCAGCAGGTGCCGGACGCCGTGAACGGTCACCAGGTGCCGCGCGAGCAGGCCGCCGAGCACGCCGCTCGCGCCGGTGATCAGGACGGTCCCGTCCGGGTCCCAGGCGTGCTCCCGCCGCGGCGGGGCCGCCCGCGCCAGGCGCGGCACGTGGAGTTCGCCGCCGCGCAGCGCCAGCTGCGGTTCGCCGGACGCGGCCGCCGCTCCGGCCCAGGTGGCGAGGTTGTCGGTCGTGTCGACGTCGAGGAGGACGAACCGGCCCGGGTGCTCCGACTGCGCCGACCGCACGAGACCCCGGACGGCCGCCGCGGCGGGGTCGGCGGGCGCCTCCCCCACGGCCGACTCGGTGACCAGGACCAGCTGCCCGTCTCCGCTCAGGAAGTCCTGCAGGATTCGGAGGGCCTCGGCCGTCGCGTCGCCGCGGCACACGGTGTAGACGACCGGGCCGGACTCGCCCAGCGGCACCGCCGGGGCGGCCGGGCCGGTGTCCAGGCGCTGCCAGGTCAGGGTGAAGAGGGCGTCGGCACCGCGGTCCGCGGCGGCGGCCAGCTGCCCGGCCGAAATCGGCCGCATGACGAGCGATTCGGCCTCGGCGACCGGCGCACCGGTTTCGTCGGCGACGGCGACCGAGACGCCGTCCGCGCCGAGCGCCCCGAGCCGGACCCGCAGGGTGGTCGCGCCGGTCGCGTACAGCCGGACGCCGGTCCACGCGAACGGCAGCCGCGCACCGGCCTGGGCACCGGCCAGGCCGATCGGGTGCAGTGCCGCGTCGAGCAGCGCCGGGTGCAGGCCGTACCGAGCCGCTTCGGCGCGCTGCTCGTCGGGCAGGACGACCTCGGCGTAGAGGTCGTCGCCGTGCCGCCAGGCCGCGCGCAGACCCTGGAACGCCGGTCCGTAGCGGTAGCCGTGGCTGGCGAGGGTGTCGTAGTGGTCGTCGACGGCCAGCGGCTCCGCGCCCGGGGGCGGCCACGCGGTGAGCGCCGTGCCCGGTTCGGCGCCCGTGGCCAGGATGCCTTCGGCGTGCTGGGTCCACTCGAGATCGTCCCCGGGTCGCGAATGGACGGTCACCGGGCGACGGCCGTGTTCGTCGGCGGCCTCGACGCGGACCTGGAGGGCCACGCCACCACGCCGGGGCAGCACCAGTGGCGCCTGCAGGGTCAGCTCGTCGACGGTCTCGCAGCCGACCTGGTCGCCCGCCTGGACGGCCAGTTCGACGAACGCGGTGCCCGGCAGCAGGACGGTGTCGCCGACCGCGTGGTCGGCGAGCCACGGGTGGGTGCTCAGGGAAAGCCGTCCGGTGAGCAGCGTGGTGCCGGTGCCCGCGACGGCCACGGCCGCGCCGAGCATCGGGTGCCCGGCGTCGGTGAGGCCGAGCCCGCCGGCGTCGCCCGCGGTCGTCGCGGTCCACTGTGGCCAGTAGCGCTCCTGCTGGAACGGGTAGGTGGGGAGGTCGGTGAACCGGGCGCCGGGGAAGGCCGGGGTCCAGTCGACGTCGACGCCGTTGACGTGCGCTTCGGCCAGGGCGGTGTAGAAGCGGGCGAGGCCGCCGTCGTCCCTCCGCAGGGAGCCCACGGCGAGGACGTCGTCCCCGAGGGCCATGGTCAGCACCGGGTGCGGCGACGCTTCGACGAACGTCCCGAAACCCTCGCTCTTCAGCCGATCGACGGCGATGTCCAGGCGGACGGTGCTGCGCAGGTTGCGATACCAGTACTCGGCGTCGAGAGGACCGTCGGCCCAGTCGCCGGTCACCGTCGAGAAGAACGCGGTCTCCCCGGTCCGCGGGGTGATCGGGCCGAGCACGTCGAGAAGTTCCTCGCGCAGCTGCTCGACCTGCGCCGAGTGTGACGCGTAGTCGACCGGCACGCGCTTGGCACGGATGCCGTCGGCTTCGCAGGCTGTGATCAAGTCGTCGAGGGCGTCCGGGGCACCGGAGACCACCACGGCGGCCGGGCCGTTCACCGCGGCGATCGAGATTCCCTCGGTCAGCCTCGCTTCGACCGTTTCCCGGGGCGCGGCCACCGAGACCATTCCGCCGCGCCCGGCCAGCGCGAGGATCGCCCTGCTGCGCAGAGCCACCACCCGAGCACCGTCCTCAAGAGACAGCGCACCGGAAACAACCGCGGCCGCGATCTCCCCTTGGGAGTGCCCGACGACCGCGTCCGGCGCCACGCCGAACGACCGCCACAGCTCGGCCAGCGACACCATCACCGCGAACAGCGCCGGCTGCACGACGTCGACCCTGCTCAACGCTTCCGCGTCGGCCAGCACGTCCCGCAATTGCCAGTCCACAAAGGACCTCAGTGCCACATCGCACTCATCGAGACGGGCCGCGAACACGGGTGACGACCCGGTCAGTTCGAGCGCCATCCCGGCCCACTGCGCACCCTGACCCGGGAAGACCAGGGCCACCTTGCCGGGTGTTCCCGCGATGCCCGTCACCACGTTCGCCGCGGGTGCTCCCTCGGCGACGGCGGTCAGCGCTTCGGCGCCGAACACGACCGCGCGGTACGGGAACCGCGACCGGGCCGTGGCCAGGGAGAACCCGACGTCCGCCGGGTCCGCGTCCACCTCGACGAGGGCGGCGGCCTGGTCGCGCAGCGCGGCTTCGGTCCGGCCCGACAGCACCCAGGGCACCGGCCCGGGGACCGGCTCGCGCTCCTCGGCGACGACGTCCGGCGCCTGCTCGAGGATCGTGTGCGCGTTGGTGCCGGAGATGCCGAACGACGACACCCCGGCCCGCCGGGGACGCTCGGAAGCCCAGGCCCGCGCCTCGGTGAGCAGCTCCACCGCGCCGGCCGACCAGTCCACGTGGGACGACGGCGCGTCCACGTGCAACGTCCGCGGCAGGACACCGTGCCGCATCGCCATGACCATCTTGATGACCCCGGCGACCCCGGCCGCGGCCTGCGTGTGCCCGAGGTTGGACTTTACCGACCCGAGCCAGAGGGGCGTGGACCGGTCCTGCCCGTAGGTGGCGAGCAAGGCCTGCGCTTCGATCGGGTCACCGAGGGTCGTGCCGGTGCCGTGGGCCTCCACGACGTCCACTTCGGACGGTTCCAGGCCCGCGTCCGCGACGGCCGCGCGGATGACCCGCTGCTGCGACGGGCCGTTCGGCGCGGTCAAGCCGTTCGACGCGCCGTCGGAGTTCACCGCCGAACCGCGGACCACCGCGAGGACCCGGCGGCCGTCGCGCCGGGCGTCCGACAGCCGCTGCACCAGCAGCATGCCCGCGCCTTCGGAGAACCCGGCGCCGTCCGCGGCCTCGGCGAAGGCCTTGCACCGGCCGTCCGCGGCGAGGCCGCGCTGGAGGCTGAAGTCGACGAACATGCCGGGGGTCGCCATCACCGTCGCCCCGCCGGCCAGCGCCATCGAGCACTCGCCGCGCCGCAGCGCCTGCACCGCCAGGTGCAACGCCACCAGCGACGACGAACACGCCGTGTCCACCGTCAGCGACGGGCCTTCGAGACCGAACACGTAGGACAGCCGCCCGGAGACGACGCTGGCCGCGTTGCCGACGCCGGCGTGGCCCTCCAAGGGCTCGACCGAGCGTTCCAGCAGGGCCGGGTAGTCCTGGCCGTTGGTCCCCGCGAACACGCCGATCCGTTCGCCCTGCACCGAAGCCGGGTCGATCCCGGCGCGTTCGAAGGCCTCCCACGACGTCTGGAGCAGGAGCCGCTGCTGCGGGTCCATGGCGAGGGCTTCGCGCGGCGAGATCCCGAAGAAGCCGGGGTCGAAGCGGGTGGTGTCGTCGAGGAAACCGCCCTCGCGGGCGTAGCTCTTGCCGCCGGTACCGGGCTCGGGGTCGTAGATCTCCGCGAGGTCCCAGCCGCGGTCGTCCGGGAACGGCGTGATGCCGTCGCCGCCCGCGGCGACCAGCCGCCAGAGGTCCTCGGGCGAGCGGACCCCGCCCGGGAACCGGCAGCCGATGCCGACGATGGCGATCGGCTCGTCCGCGGCGATCCCCGCGGCCACGGCGGCTCCGGCCGGCGTCCCGGTGCCGAACTGTTCGCCGAGGAACCCGGCGAGGACGGTGACCGTGGGGTGGTCGAAGACCAGGGTCGCGGGCAGCCGCAGGCCGGTCGCGGTGGCCAGCCGGGTGCGCAGCTCGACCGCGGTCAGCGAGTCGAAGCCGAGCTCGGAGAAGGCGCGCCCGACGTCGACGGCGGCCGGGGACGCGTGCCCGAGCACGGCCGCGGCCTGCGTGCGAACCAGGTCCGTCAGCACGCGGTGGGCGTCCGCCGCGCTCAACCCGGCGAGCCGGGCGGCATACCCGGACGGCTCGGGCGCGGTCTCCTCGGTGGCTTCCGGGATCTCGGCGAGCAGCGGCCGGCGGCGGGCGGCGGCGAAGGCCGGGGCGAACCGCGGCCACTCGACGTCGGCGACGACGACGGTGGTGTCGTCGAGGTCGAGGGCGCGGCCGAGCGCGGTCAGCGCCAGGCCGGGGTCGAGGGGCGGGACACCTTCGGCCGTCAGCCGGTCCCGGTCGACGCCTTCGTCGGCGTCCCAGACACCCCAGGCGATCGACGTCGCGGCCTGCCCGCGGGCCCGGCGGCGCTCGGCGAGCGCGTCGAGGTGGGCGTTGGCCGCCGCGTAGGCGCCGTGCGCCCGGCTGCCCACGACGGCGGCGATGGAGGAGAACAGGACGAAGGCGTCGAGACCGTCCGGGAGCAGGTCGTCGAGGTGGTCGGCGGTGTCCGCCTTGACGCGGCACGCCCGGTCGAGGAGGTCCGGGCCGGTGTCGGCGAGGGGCGCCAGGTCCGTGACGCCGGCGGCGTGGAACACCGACCGCACCGGGCCGTGGGCCTCGAGCACCGCGGCGAGCTGGTCGCGGTCGGCGACGTCGCAGATCGCCTCGGCCACTTCGGCGCCGTGCAGGGTCTCCACACCGGGCAGGGCGGCCGCGGCGAGCACGATCCGGGTGGCGCCCCGGGTGATCAGCCAGCGGGCGAGCCGGACGGCCGCGTGGCCGTCGGCGTCGGTGACGAGCACGGTGCCCTCGGGCCGCCAGCGCCGCCCGGGTTCCGCGGTGGCGGCGGGCACGAGCCGCCGGGCGAAGACGCCGGTGTTCCGCAGCGCCACCTGGTCTTCGCCGGTGGTCCCGGCCAGCACGGCGGCCAGCTTCGCGGCGGTGGCGTCGTCGAGGACGGGCGGCAGGTCGACCAGGCCGCCCCAGCGGGTCGGGTGCTCGAGCCCGTGGATCCGGCCGAGTCCCCAGACCCGGGCCTGGACGGGGTCGGGCGCGCGGTCGCCGGGTCCGGTGGCCACCGCTCCTTCGGTGAGGAGCCAGAGCGGGGCGTCGAGCCGGGTCAGGTCGAGGGCGGTCGCGAGGTCCGGCCGGACGGCCACGACCCCGGTCAGGTCCTCGGCGTCCTGGACGATCTCGGCACCGTGCGCGGCCAGGACTTCCCGGACGCCGTCGTCCCCGACGACGAGCCAGCGGCCGGCGAGCCGGGCGGGCGGGGTGGCGACGGGCCGCCAGGCGATTCGGTAGCGCCAGGCGTCCGTGGTGGCCTCGTCGTGGCGGCGGTCGCGCCACTTCGCCAGTGCGGGCAGGACGGCGTCGAGCGGGGCGTCCTCGGCGAGGTCGAGGACGCCGGCGAAGGCCGGGACGTCCTGGTCGCCGACGACGTCCCAGAACCGCTGATCGGCCTGGACCGGCTCGGGTTCCGGGACGTCGAGCCAGTACCGCTCGCGCTGGAAGGCGTAGGTCGGGAGGTCGGCCGCGGGGGCACCGGCGAAGGCCGGGGTCCAGTCGACGGCGACGCCGTTGACGTGCGCTTCGGCGAGGGCGGTGTGGAAGCGGGTGAGGCCGCCGTCGTTCTTGCGGAGAGATCCCAGCGCGACGACGTCCTCGCCGATCGCCATGGTCAGCACCGGGTGCGGCGACGCTTCGATGAACGTGCCGAAGCCCTCGCCCTTCAAACGCTCGATCGCGGTGTCGAGACGGACCGTGCTGCGCAGATTGGTGTACCAGTACTCGGCATCCGGAAGTTCGTTCCACTCGCCGGTCACCGTCGAGAGGAAGCCGATTTCGCCTTCGCGGGGCGTGATCGGGGCCAGGACGTCGAGGAGTTCGTCGCGCAGCTGCTCGACCTGCGCCGAGTGAGACGCGTAGTCCACCGGCACCCGCTTCACGCGGACGCCGTCCGCGCGGCAGGCCGTCATGAACGCGTCCAAGGCTTCCGGCGCGCCGGAAACCACGACAGCCGCGGGTCCGTTCACGGCGGCGATCGAGATGCCCTCGGTCAGCCGTTCCTCGACGGTTTCCGCGGCGGCCGCGACGGATACCATCCCGCCGCCACCGGCCAGGGCCAGGATCGCCCTGCTGCGCAACGCTACCACCCGAGCACCGTCCTCAAGGGACAATGCACCCGAGACCACCGCGGCCGCGATCTCGCCTTGGGAGTGGCCGACGACCGCGTCCGGAACCACCCCGAACGAACGCCACAACTCCGCCAGTGACACCATCACCGCGAACAACGCGGGCTGCACCACGTCGACCCGGCTCAACGCCTCCCCGTCGGCCAGCACGTCCCGCAACTGCCAGTCCACAAAGGATCCCAGCGCGGCCGCGCACTCGTCCAGCCGGGCCGCGAACACCGGCGACGACTCCGCGAGTTCGAGGGCCATCCCAGCCCACTGCGAACCCTGACCGGGGAACACCAGCGCCACCTTGCCCGGGTCGACGGCCTCGCCGACGACGACGTTCGCGGCGGGAGTGCCGTCGGCGAGCGCGGCGAGACCGCCGGCGAGGTCATCGCCGACCACGACCGCGCGGTGCCGGAACAGCGACCGCGCGGAAACCAGCGCGGCCCCGACCGACGCGGCCGGAAGCCCGGCCCGCCCGAGCAACGCGGCCGCCTGCCCGCGCAGCGCGGCCGGGGTACGCCCCGAGACCACCCACGGCACCGCACCGTCCGCCACCGGTTCCGACAGGGCTTCCGGGGCCTGCTCGAGGACCGCGTGGGCGTTGGTCCCGCTGACCCCGAACGACGACACGCCCGCCCGGCGCGGCCGGTCGGACACCCATTCGCGGGCCTCGGTCAGCAGCTCCACCGCACCCGCCGACCAGTCCACTTGCGACGAAGGTGCGTCCACGTGCAGCGTCCGCGGCAGCACGCCGTGCCGCATCGCCTGCACCATCTTGATCACGCCGCCGACGCCGGCCGCGGCCTGGGTGTGGCCGATGTTGGACTTCAGCGAGCCCAGCCACAACGGCGTCTCCCGCTCCTGGCCGTAGGTCGCCAGCAGCGCCTGCGCCTCGATCGGGTCGCCGAGGGTCGTGCCGGTGCCGTGCGCCTCCACAGCGTCCACTTCGGACGCCGTCAGCCCGGCGTTCGCCAGTGCCTGGCGGATCACCCGCTGCTGGGCCGGGCCGTTCGGGGCGGTGAGACCGTTCGACGCGCCGTCTTGGTTGACCGCCGTCCCGCGGACGACGGCGAGCACCGGGTGGCCGTTGCGGCGGGCGTCGGACAGCCGTTCCACCAGCAGGAGACCGGCGCCCTCGCCCCAGCCGGTGCCGTCGGCCGCGTCGGCGAACGACTTGCACCGGCCGTCGGCCGCGAGGCCGCGCTGGCGGCTGAACTCGACGAACAACGCGGGGGTCGACAGCACCGTGACCCCGCCGGCCAGCGCCAGGTCGCATTCGCCCTGCCGCAGCGACTGGCACGCCAGGTGCAGCGCCACCAGCGACGACGAACACGCCGTGTCCACGGTGATCGCCGGGCCTTCCAAGCCGAACGCGTAGGCGATCCGGCCGGAGGCGACGCTGCCGGCGCTGCCGTTGCCGAGGTAGCCCTCGTAGCCCTCCAGTCCACTTCGGACGTTCTGCAGCCGGGTGGCGTAGTCCTGGTACATCACGCCCGCGAACACGCCGGTCCGGCTGCCGCGCACCGCGTCCGGCACGATCCCGGCGCGCTCGAACGCCTCCCACGCGACTTCCAGCAGCAGCCGCTGCTGCGGGTCCGTCGCGGTCGCTTCGCGCGGCGACATGCCGAAGAACTCGGCGTCGAAATCGGCGGCGTCGTAGAGGAAACCGCCTTCGCGGACATAGGACGTCCCACCGTGCGCGGGATCGTGGTCGAAGAGGTCGGGCCAGCCGCGGTCGGCGGGGAACGCCGAAACGGCGTCGCGGCCCTCGGCGACCAGCCGCCAGAGGTCGTCCGGGGAGGCGATCCCGCCCGGGTAGCGGCAGCTCATGGCGACGATCGCGATGGGCTCGTCGGTGCCGGCCTTCTTCGTGACGGCGGTGGCGGCCCGCCGCCCGGCGAGGTGGGCGGCGAGCACGGCCGGCGTCGGGTGGTCGAACACCAGCGTCGCGGGCAGCCGGAGGCCGGTGACGGCGGCGAGGCGGTTGCGGAGGTCGACCGCGGTCAGCGAGTCGAACCCGAGGTCCTTGAACGCGCGCGCCGGGTCGATCGCCTGGGCCGACGCGTGCCCGAGCACGGCCGCCACCTGCGTGCGGACCAGGTCGAGCAGGCCCGCTTCGGACAGCTCGCCGACGTGTCCGCCGGTCGCCGCGCTGCGGCGGGCGGGCGGCGGGAAGAGGCCGCGGAACAGCGGCGAAACGGTGCCTTCGGCGGCCTGCCGGCGCAACGCGGCGGCGTCGAGGGCGATCGGGACCAGCGCGGCCGGGCCCGCGGCGACCGCGCGATCGAACAACGCCAAGCCCCGAGCGGTGTCCAGGGGCCGCACGCCGGAGCGGCCGAGCCGGTCGCGCGCGCGGTCGTCGAGGTGCCCGGTCATCCCGCTCGCCTCGGCCCACAGGCCCCAGGCGAGCGACACGGCGGGCCGGCCGGCGGCCCGGCGGCGTTGGGCGAGCGCGTCGAGATAGGCGTTGGCGGCGGCGTAGTTGCCCTGGCCACTGCCGCCGGTGGTGCCCGCGGCGGCGGAAAAGAGGACGAAGGCGGTGAGATCGGTGGTCAGCTCGTCGAGGTGGCGGGCGGCGTCGGCTTTCGGGCGCAGGACCGCGTCCAGCCGGTCCGGGGTGAGGGCTTCGACGACGCCGTCGTCGAGAACACCGGCGGCGTGCACAACGGCGGTGACCCGGTGCGCGGCCAGCACTTCGGCGAGCCGGTCGCGGTCGGCGGCGTCACCGGCGACGAAGACGGCTTCCGGCAGGTCGGCGGCGAGTTCGGCGGCCCCGGGGAAGTCCGCGCCGCGGCGGCTGAGCAGGACCAGCTGCCGGACGCCGTGCTGCCGCGCGAGGTGCCGGGCGACGAGCCCGCCGAGCACCCCCGAGGCGCCGGTCACGAGGACGGCGCCGTCACCCCAGTCCGGCGTCTCGCCGGTGGCGGTGACGCGGGCGAGCCGGGGCACGAACCGACGTCCGTCGCGCACGGCCGTCTGCGGCTCGACCGGGACGACGGGGTGCTCCGGGTCGTCGGTGTCCAGCAGCGCGAACCGGCCCGGGTGCTCCGACTGGGCCGAGCGCACGAGTCCCCAGGCAGCGGCCAGGTCGGGATCGGGCGCCTCCCCGTCGTGCACGGCGACGGCGCCGCTGCTGACGAAGACGAGCACCTCGGGCCGTTCGGTGGCCAGCCAGTCCTGGACGAGGCCGAGCACGTGGTGGACCGGCGTCCCGCCGATCGGTGCGAAGACGGCCTCGGTCCCGGCCGCCGCGGCCGGGACTTCGGTCCAGTCCACTCGGTACAGATCGTCGGCGCGGTCCACGCCGCCGGTGGGCAGCGGACGGAGGACGAGGGACTCCGCCGTCGCGACCGGGGCGCCCGACGGGTCCGCGACCTCCACCGTGACCTCGTCCGCACCACGCCGGGTGAGCCGGACGCGCAGCGCCGACGCCCCGGTTGCGTGCAGGGCCACGCCCGTCCAGGAGAACGGCAGCCGCGCCTGCGCGTCCTCTGTGGACACCACCAGGGCGAGCGGGTGCAAGGCCGTGTCCAGCAGCGCCGGGTGCAGCCCGAAGCGGGTCGCGTCGCGGTCGTCCGGCAGTTCGACCTCGGCGAAGATCTCCTCGCCTCGGCGCCACGCCGAACGCAGGCCCTGGAACGCGGGCCCGTATTCGTAGCCGGCCGCCGCGCGGAGGCCGTCGTAGAACCCGTCGAGGTCGATCCTGGCCGCGCCCTCGGGCGGCCAGGAGTCCAAGGTGAACAGAGCTTCGGGGGTGCCGGGCGCGAGCACGCCGGTCGCGTGGCGCGTCCAGGGGTCGTCCTCGTCGCGCCGCGAGTGCACCTCGATGGCGCGCCGGCCGGTTTCCTCGGCCGGGCCCACCCAGACCTGCAGTGCGCGAGCGCCGGCGTCGGGCAGCGTCAGCGGGGTTTCGAGGGTGAGTTCTTCGACCGTCCCGCAGCCGGCGCGGTCGCCGGCCTGCACCGCGAGCTCGACGAACGCGGTGCCGGGCACCAGGATCGTGCCGTGCACGGCGTGGTCGGCCAGCCACGGCTGCGCCTGCGGGGAGACCCGGCCGGTGAGCACCAGGCCGTCGCCCGCGGCCAGCGCCACCGCCGCGCCGAGCAGCGGGTGCCCGGTGGCGCTGAGGCCGAGCGCGCCCGCGTCACCCGGGTCCGCGACGGCGGCGGGCCAGAACCGTTCACGCTGGAAGGCGTAGGTGGGCAGGTCGGTCGTGCGGGCGCCGGGGAAGGCCTGCGTCCAGTCGACGGCGACGCCACGGACGTACGCTTCGGCGAGGGCGGCGTGGAACCGGGTGAGGCCGCCATCGTTCTTGCGGAGAGATCCCAGCGCAACGACGTCTTCACCGAGCGCCATGGTCAGCACCGGGTGCGGCGACGCTTCGATGAACGTTCCGAAGCCCTCGCTCTTCAGCCGCTCGATCGCCATGTCGAGACGGACCGTGCTGCGGAGATTGGTGTACCAGTACTCGGCATCCAGGGCTTCGTTCCACTCGCCGGTCACCGTCGAGACGAAAGCGATTTCGCTTTCTCGAGGCGTGATCGGCGCGAGGACCTCGAGGAGTTCGTCGCGCAGCTGCTCGACCTGGGCCGAGTGGGACGCATAGTCCACCGGCACCCGCTTCGCGCGGATCCCGTCGGCTTCGCAGGATTCGATCAGGTCGTCGAGCGCGCCCGGCGTGCCGGAGACCACGACCGCGGCCGGGCCGTTCACCGCGGCGATCGAGATTCCCTCGGTCAGCCGTTCTTCGACCGTTTCCCGGGGCGCGGCCACCGAGACCATTCCACCGCGACCGGCCAGCGCGAGGATCGCCTTGCTACGTAACGCCACCACCCGAGCACCGTCCTCAAGGGACAGGGCACCGGAGACCACCGCGGCCGCGATCTCGCCTTGGGAATGACCGACGACCGCGTCCGGAACCACCCCGAACGAACGCCACAACTCCGCTAGCGACACCATCACCGCGAACAACGCGGGCTGTACCACGTCGACCCGGCTCAACGCCTCCGCGTCGGCCAGCACGTCACGCAGCTCCCAGTCCACAAAGGACTTCAGAGCCGCACCGCATTCGCCGAGACGGCCCGCGAACACCGTCGAGGACTCAGCGAGTTCGAGGGCCATCCCGGCCCACTGTGAACCCTGCCCCGGGAAGACCAGGGCCACCTTGCCCGGCGCACCGGCTTCCCCGGTGACGACGTTCGCCGCCGGGACGCCCCCGGCGAGCGCCGCGAGACCGCCGGGGAGATCGCCGGTCACGACCGCGCGGTGCGGGAACGCCGTACGGGTCGTGACCAGCGAAAACCCGATGTCCGCGGCCGGTGCGTCGTGCCCGGCCAGGGCAGCGGCCTGCGCCTGGAGGGCGGCGGGGGTCCGCGCGGACAGCACCCACGGCACCGGCCCGGCCGGCTCGGCGGGCGCCGGTTCCTCGGCCGCTGCCGGTTCCTCGGCGGCCGGCGCGGCTTCGAGGATGGCGTGGGCGTTGGTGCCGCTCATGCCGAACGCGGACACGCCCGCGCGCCGCGGCTCGCCGGTCTCCGGCCAGGGCCGCGCCTCGGTGAGCAGCCGGACCCCGCCGGCCGCCCAGTCGACGTGCGACGTCGGGGCGTCGACGTGCAGCGTCCGCGGCAGGACGCCGTGCCGCATCGCCAGCACCATCTTGATCACCCCGGCGACGCCGGCGGCGCCCTGGGTGTGCCCGACGTTCGACTTCAGCGACCCGAGGAACAGCGGATCGTCGGCGGGGCGGGCCCGGCCGTAGGTGGCCAGCAGTGCCTGCGCCTCGATCGGGTCGCCGAGGGTGGTGCCGGTGCCGTGCGCCTCGACCGCGTCGACCTGCTTCGCCGACAGCCGCGCGTTGGCGAGGGCGTCGGTGATCACGCGCTCCTGCGCGGGGCCGTTGGGGGCGGTGAGGCCGTTGGACGCGCCGTCGGAGTTGATCGCCGAGCCGCGGACGACGGCGAGCACCGGGTGGCCGTGGCGCTGGGCGTCCGACAGCCGTTCGAGGACCAGCATGCCGGCGCCCTCGCCCCAGCCGGTGCCGTCGGCGGCGTCGGCGAAGGACTTGCAGCGGCCGTCGGGGGCCAGGCCGCGCTGCCGGCTGAAGGCGACGAACGCCGCCGGGGTGGACAGGACGGTCACACCGCCGGCCAGGGCGAGCGAGCACTCACGGCGGCGAAGCGCGTGACAGGCCCAGTGCAGCGCGACGAGCGAAGAGGAGCAGGCCGTGTCGACCGTGACGGCGGAGCCGGCGAGACCGAGGAAGTACGCCAGGCGTCCGGAGACGACGGCGGTCGCGGTGCCGGTGAGCAGGTGCCCTTCGAGGTTGTCGCCGGCGCCGCGCATGAGGTTGGCGTAGTCCTGGCCGGTGTTGCCGACGAAGACGCCGGTTTCCGAGCCGGCCAGCGACGCCGGGTCGATGCGGGCGCGCTCGATGGCTTCCCAGGTCGTCTCCAGGAGCAGCCGCTGCTGGGCGTCCATGGCGAGGGCTTCGCGCGGGGAGATGCCGAAGAAGCCGGCGTCGAAGTCGGCGACGTCGTGCAGGAAGCCGCCGGACGCGGTGTGGGAGGTGCCGGGCCGGGCCGGGTCGGGGTCGTGCAGCGTCTCGAGGTCCCAGCCCCGGTTGTCCGGGAATCCGGTGACGGCGTCGGTGCCCGCGGCGACCAGGTCCCACAGCTGTTCCGGGCTTTTGACACCGCCGGGCAGGCGGCACCCCATTCCGACGATGGCGATCGGTTCCTGCTCGGCTTCTTCCACCGCCTGCAGCCGCCGGCGCGTCTGGTGCAGATTGGTCGTGACCCACCTGAGGTGTTCGCGCAGCGTCTCCTCGTCGGCCATCTCAGTGCCACCAGCCTTTTCTCCAGCGAAGTGCGGACACCCGGCACATCCGCGCGCCGAAGTGGCATCAAAGTGAGGCTAGGTGACCGGTTTTGGGCCTACAACCCCTAAAGATCACCCCTTACAGGGGCCCCTATTCATTCTCACAATTTTCCGAGATCGTTATTGATGAATTCGAGAAGTGCGTCATCGTCGGCGAAATCGAGTTCGCCGTCCTTTTCTTCTCGTTCGGCGTAACGGCTCAGCAGGGTTTGCAGCCGCACGGCGAGTTCGGTGCGCGTCAGCCGGTCGGGTTCGCCGGCGGCGAGCGCCGCTTCCAGCCGGTCGAGCTCGGCCAGGACGCTCGGGGCGTCCTCGTCCAGCTGCGCGCGCAGGTGCTCGGCGAGCGCGGTGGCGTTGGGGTGGTTGAAGACGAGGGTCGGCGGCAGGGTGAGCCCGGTCGCGGCGGCGAGCCGGGTCCGCAGCTCGACGGCGGTGAGCGAGTCGAAGCCGAGTTCGGTGAAGGCCCGCTTGGCGTCCACGGCGTCGATCGTGGCGTGCCCCAGCACCTGCGCGGCTTCGGTCCGGACCAGGGCGAGCAGGTCGGCGGGGCGCTTCGGCTCAGCCGCCTTCGCTTCGGTCCCGGCGGCCTCCGGCAGTGCGGCCTCGGGCAGCTCGGCCAGCAGCCGGCTCGGCCGGGTGGCGGTGAAGGCGGCGGCGAACCGAGCCCAGTCGACATCGGCGACGACCACCGAGGTCTCCCCCGCCCCGACGGCGGTCCGCAGCGCCTTGAGCGCCCCGTCGGCCGGCATCGGCATCAGCCCCCGGCGACGGAGGTGCTCCTGCTCGGCGGCCCCCGCGGCCATCCCGCTGCCGGCCCAGGGCCCCCAGGCGACGGAGGTGGCGACCCGCCCGCCAGCGCGCCGGCGCGCGGCGAGGGCGTCGAGGTGCGCGTTCGCGGCGGCGTAGGCGGTCTGGCCGCCCGCGCCCCAGACGCCGGAGATGGAGGAGAAGAGGACGAAGGCGTCGAGATCGTCGTCGAGGAGCCGGTCAAGGTTCTCGGCCCCGTCGACCTTGGCTCGGAGAACGTTGCGGAATTCATCGTCGGAAAGGTCGGCGAAGGAGGTGGCTTGACTGGCCCCAGCGGCGTGGACGAGGGCGGTGACCGGGGGAATCCGGCGGAGGGCCCGGGCCAGGTCGTCACGGTCGCCGACGTCGCAGGCGAGGACGGTGGCTTGCGCTCCGGCAGTCCGAAGGTCTTCGACGAGTTCGACGGCACCGGAGGCCTGTGGGCCGCTGCGGCTGAGGAGGACGAGGTGGTCGGCGCCGGCGTTCGCGGCCCAGCGGGCCACGGTGGCGCCGAGGGCCCCGGTGCCGCCGGTGATGAGGACGGTGCCGCCGGGGGTCCATGGTGAAGTGGGTGCGGAGAGCGGGGCGCGGACGAGCCGCCGGGCGTAGGCACCCGACGGCCGCAGGGCGAGCTGGTCTTCCGCGCCGGCCGCGGGCAGGTGATTCGCGCCATCCCCCGCACCTGCGCCGGCGATGATTCCCCATACCTGCTCGGCCAGGCGCTCGTCCGGAGTCCCCGGGACATCGACCAAGCCGCCCCAACGATCCGGCGTTTCCAGGGCCAGCGCCCGCCCGAAGCCCCACAGAGCGGCCAGTCCCGGATCCCCGGCGACCTCGTCCCCGGGCACCGCGACCGCTCCCGACGTCACGCACCACAACGCCGCCACGCCGGCCCTGGCTAGTGCCGCCGCGTCGGCCAGGGCGTCGTCACCCGGGGCCGCAACCAGGACCACGCCGTCGAACGATCCCGCCTCGGCAAGCTCTCCCGGTCCGACCACGCGCACTCCGGGCCGCGCCAACGCCTCGGCCCACCCGCGCGCCGCACCCGGGGCCGCCACGATCGCGTACCGGCCCGCCGGAGTGGCCGGGACCGGCTCGGGCACCGGAAACCACGTCACCCGGTAGCGCCACGACTCCGTCTCGGCCGCTGCGGCCCGGTTCCACCGCCAGGACGCCAACGCGGGCAGCACCTTGGCGACGTCCGCCTCCGCCACGCCCGTCCCGGCCGCCAGCCCGGCGGCGTCCGCGCGGTCGACCGCCGACCAGAACGGCGCGTCGATCCCGTCACCCGCCGGGCGCGGGGCCGGCCAGAAGCGCTCGCGCTGGAAAGCGTGCGTGGGCAACGGAATCCGGTGACCGGGCAGTCCCGTCCAGTCCACCGGCACCCCGGCGGCGTAGAGGCCGGCCAAGGCGGTGAAGAACGTCCGTTCCTCGTCGCGGTCGCGCCGCAGCGCCGGGATCGCGGTACCGCCGACCATCGAGCTGAGCACCCCGTCAGGGCCCAGTTCGAGGAACACCCCGACTCCGGCACCTTCCAAAATGGACATTCCATCGGCGAACCGGACCGTTTCCCGCACGTGCCGCACCCAATAGTCCGCCGTGAACGGCTCGGCGAGAGCACCGCTCACATTCGAGAGCACCGGTATCTCAGCCGGGTGGTACGTGAGGGTTTCCGCTACCGCACGGAACTCCTCCAGCATCGGATCCATCAACGGCGAATGGAACGCATGGCTCACCTTCAGCCGCTTGGTCTTCACGCCGCGTTCGGCGAACTCCGTGGCGATGGCGATGACCGCGGACTCCGCACCGGCGATCACCACCGACTCCGGACCGTTCACCGCCGCGATCGAGACACCCTCGGTGAGCTCGATGTCGGCCTCGGGCGCGGCGATCGACACCATCGCCCCACCGGCGGGCAGCGCCTGCATCAGCGACGCCCGCGCCGCGACCAGGCGACAAGCGTCCACAAGGGACAGCACACCGGCGACGTGGGCCGCCGAGATTTCCCCGATCGAGTGCCCGGCAACGAAGTCCGGGCGAACGCCCCACGACGAGAAGAGCCGGTACAGCGCGACTTCCACCGCTAACAACGCCGGTTGCGCCGATCCGGTCTCGTCCAGCGCGGACCCGGTGAAGACGATCTCGTGCAGAGGCCGGTCCAGAAGCCGGTCGAACTCGGCACTCACGGCGTCGAACGCGTCGGCGTAAACGGGGAACCGGTCGTACAGCCCCCGGCCCATGCCGGCGCGCTGCGCGCCCTGCCCGGTGAAGAGCACGGCGAGCGAGCCCGGTTCGCCGTCCCCGCGGAGGACGCCCGGGTCCGGCGCCCCCTCGGCCAGCGCCGTCAAGCCGCGGACCAGGTCGCCGTCGTCCTCGGCGAGCACCACCGCGCGCCGCGACAGGGCCGCGCGGCCGGTGGCCAGCGAAAAAGCGACGTCCGGCAGAGCGCCGCGCTCGGCGCCGAGCAGACGTCGGGCTTGCTCCCGCAACCCCGGCTCGGTCTGCGCCGACACCGGCACCGGGAGCAGGCCCGCCGGCGCGGTGTCGTGCACGACGACGTCGTCCGGCGCCTGTTCGAGGATGGTGTGGGCGTTGGTGCCGGAGATCCCGAACGACGACACGCCCGCGCGCCGCGGCCGGTCGGACGGCCACTTCCGGGTCTCGGTGAGCACTTCCACCGCCCCCGCCGACCAGTCCACGTGCGACGATGGCGCGTCGACGTGCAAGGTCGGCGGCAGGACGCCGGTGCGCATGGCCATGACCATCTTGATGATCCCGGCGACGCCGGCCGCGGCCTGCGTGTGGCCCAGGTTGGACTTCACCGAACCCAGCCACAGCGGCTCGTCGCGCCCCTGCCCGTAGGTGGACAGCAAGGCCTGCGCCTCGATCGGGTCGCCGAGTTTCGTGCCGGTGCCGTGCGCCTCCACAGCGTCCACTTCGGACGGATGAAGGCCGGCGTCGGCGAGGGCCGCGCGGATCACCCGCTGCTGGGACGGGCCGTTCGGTGCGGTCAGCCCGTTCGAAGCGCCGTCGGAGTTGACGGCCGAGCCGCGGACGACGGCCAAGATCTGGTGACCGCGGCGGCGCGCGTCCGACAGTCGCTCGACCAGCAGCAGGCCGGCGCCCTCGCCCCAGCCGGTGCCGTCGGCGCCCTCGGCGAAGGCTTTGCAGCGGCCGTCCGGCGCGAGGCCGCCCTGGCGGTCGAACTCGACGAAGGCACCCGGCGTCGCCATCACGGTGACGCCGCCGGCGACGGCGAGGTCGCATTCGCCCGCCCGGAGCGCTTGGCGCGCCCAGTGCAGCGCGACCAGCGACGACGAGCAGGCCGTGTCCACGGTGACCGCAGGGCCTTCGAGCCCGAAGGCGTAGGCGATCCGGCCGGAGACGACGGCGGCGGCGTTGCCGGTGCCGACGTAGCCGGCGACGTCGTCGCCCGCGTCGATGAGCAGTGCGGGGTAGTCCTGGCCGTTGGTGCCGGCGAAGACGCCGATGCGTTCGCCGCGCACCGAGCGCGGGTCGAGGCCGGCGCGCTCGAACAGCTCCCACGCGGTCTCCAGGAGGAGCCGCTGCTGGGGGTCCATGGCCGTGGCTTCGCGCGGCGAGATGCCGAAGAGCCCGGCATCGAAGTCCGCAGCGTTCTCGAGGAACCCACCCGGCTTGACGGCGGCCAGCCCGGACGGCCACCCCCGGTCGCCCGGAGGGCCGGACAGGGCATCGGCACCCCGGGCGACGAGGTCCCACAGATCTTCCGGAGAGTGCACATCCCCGGGAAACCGGCACGCCATCGCCACGATGGCAATCGGCTCATCATCGCGCGCGGCGACAGGGTGCTCCAATTCGAGAGCAGTGCTCTCGTTTGAGAGCAGTGCACACAGATGCCGAGCAAGGGCTGCCGGATCGGGGTGGTCGAAGGTGAGGGTGGCGGAAAGCTCGAGCCCGGTGGCGGCCCGCAGCCGGTTGCGCAGTTCGACGGCCGAGAGCGAGGTGAAGCCGAGATCGCTGAACGCCCGCCGCCGGTCGACCGAGGAGGAGGAGACATGCCCGAGCACCGCGGCAACCTGTTCGCGGACAAGCTCGAGCACCCCGGCAGGGGTGAAGTCGCGGGTGGCGGCGGTGGGGTTGCGGGCGGCGGCTGCGCCCGAGCTGTGGGCGCCGGCCACGGCGGAGGTGCGGGTGGCGGCTGCGGCCGAGTTGCGGGGGCCGGCCGCAGGGCAGGCGCGGGCCGGCACCGGCTCGGCGAAGCCTCCCTCCTTGCCGGCGGCCGCTGGGAGGTCGGCTAGCAGGGGGCTTGGGCGGGCCGCTGTGAATGCCGGGGTGAAGATCTCCCAGTCGATGTCCGCGACCGTCACCGTTGTGTCGCCCGCCGCCAATGCGCCCTCGAGCGCCGCGAACGCCAGATCCGGATCAAGCGGGCGGACTCCGGCCGCAGACAGCCGTGCGGTTACTTCGGCGTCCGCCATGCCTCCTCCGGCCCATGGGCCCCACGCCACCGCCAGGGCCGGCAAGCCCGCCGCTCGGCGCGCTTCCGCCAGGGCGTCGAGATGGGCGTTGGCCGCCGCGTATCCCGCTTGGCCCGCTGCGCCCAGGGTGCCCGCCAGGCCCGAAAAGAGGATGAACGCGTCCAGGTTGCCGGTGAGTTCGCCCAGGTGGCCAGCGCCGATCGCCTTGGCGGCTTCGACGTTGGCCAGGCGCTCGGGGGTCAGCGTGTCGAGGATGCCGTCGTCGAGGACGCCCGCCGCGTGGACCACGACGCGCAGGTCGTCGCCGGTTTTCTCGATCAGGGCCGCGAGGGCCGCGCGGTCGGTGACGTCGCAGGCTTCGATGATCGTTTCGGTGCCCGCGTCGGTGAGTTCGACAGCCAGGGCGGCCGCGCCGGGGGCGTCGGGACCTCGACGCGAGACGAGGACCAGCCGATCCGCGCCGCGGGAGGCGGCCCACCTGGCGACGCGGGCGCCGAGAGCTCCGGTGCCGCCGGTGATCAGGACCGTGCCACGGGGGCGCCAGTCCCGGGAAATTCCCGTGGGCGGCGGCGGGGCGGGGACCAGGCGGCGGGCGAACACTCCCGAAGCCCGGATCGCCACCTGATCTTCTTCGCCGCCCAGGACCGCCAGCAGACGGCTCGCCGCTCGGACGTCCAGGGTCGGCGGGAGGTCCGCCAGACCACCCCACCGGTCGGGGTGCTCCAGGGCCGCCGTCCGGCCGAATCCCCAGAGGGCGCCCTGTTCCGGTGCGCTCGGCCCGTCGGATCGGCCGATCGTCACCGCGCCGCGGGTCAGGCACCACAGCGGTGCCGCGATGCCCGCGTCGCCGAGGGCCTGGACCAGGGTGGCCGTTGCCGCGAGGTCGCCGCCGACGGCGAGGACCGCTGTCCAGTTCCGGGCCGGCAGCTCGCGGAGGCGGCCGGCCAGTGCGGCGCGGGACTCCCCGGTCGTCGCCAACGGCACGACGCCCGTGAGCAGAGCCGCCAGCTCCGCCGCCGTTTCGTTGCCCTCGGGGGCGATCAGCAGCCAGTCGCCCGGTCCTCCGGCCGACGGGGCCAGCGGTTTCCACTCGGTCCGGTACCGCCACGACGCCACCTTGCCGTCCCGCCGGCTTCGGTCCCGCCACGCCGACAACGCCGGGCGGATGGCTTCCGCCAGCTGGTCGTCGAGACCGAGGGTCGCGGCGAGGTCCGGACTCTCGACCGCCGACCAGAACGCCTGGTCCTCCGTGGACACCTCGGGCGGCGGACCGGTGAGCCAGTAGTGCTGTCGCTGGAACGCGTACGTGGGCAAGTCCACGTTGGTCTCGGCGGGCAGGAACGGCGTCCAGTCGACGTCCACACCCTGGACGTGAGCAGTGCTCAACATCGAGAGCAGTGCTCTCTCTTCAGAGCGGTCGTTCCGCAGAGCCGGAACCGCCGTGCCACCGACCATTGCGCTCAGCACGCCATCCGGGCCCAACTCCAGGAAAACACCGACCCCGGCCGCCTCCAAAGTGGACACTCCGTCGGCGAAACGAACCGTCTCGCGCACGTGCCGCACCCAGTAGTCGGCCGTGAACGACGAAGCGAGAGCACCGCTCACATTCGAGAGCACCGGTATCTGCGCCGGGTGGTACGTCAAAGTCTCGGCGATCGCGCGGAACTCCGAAAGCATCGGATCCATCAGCGGCGAGTGGAACGCATGACTCACCGACAGACGCTTGGTCTTGGGGAACTGAGCCGCGATCTCCAGGACCGCGGCCTCCTCGCCGGAGATCACCACCGACTCCGGACCGTTCACCGCCGCGATCGAGACACCCTCGGTCAAAACGATCGCCGACTCCGGCGCGGCGATCGACACCATCGCCCCACCCGCCGACAGCGCCTGCATCAGCGACGCTCGCGCCGACACCAGCCGACACGCGTCCTCAAGCGAGAGCACACCGGCGACATGCGCAGCCGAGATCTCCCCGATCGAGTGCCCGGCCACAAAATCCGGCCGGACACCGAACGACGAAACCAGCCGGAATAACGCCACCTCGAGCGCAAACAACGCGGGCTGGGTGAACTCCGTGCGATCCAGCAGCGACACATCCTCGAAAGCCGCCCGCAACGACGGATCAAAATGCGCACAAACCTCGTCGAAAGCCGCCGCATACACCGGAAAACGCTCGTACAGCTCCAAACCCATCCCGACCCGCTGCGCCCCCTGACCGGTGAACAACACCGCCAGCCCACCCGGCATGACCCGGCCACGAACCAGGTTGGGCGCTTCACCCCCGTCGGCCAGAGCCGAAAGCCCTTCACGCATCTCGGACGCCGATGTCCCGAACACCACCGCCCGGTCCTCGAACGCCGTCCGCCCGGACAGCAAAGCCACACCCACCTCCGCGAGGGGCTCCTCGGCGAACGGCAGAAGGCCCGCAGCCTGAGCGCGAAGAGCAGCCGAGCCACGCGCCGACACCAGCCACGGAACCAGGCCCGAAGGAGACAGCGAAGGCGAAGCGACCACCCGCTCCGCCTCTTCCAGGATCACGTGCGCGTTCGTCCCCGAAATCCCGAACGACGACACCCCCGCCCGGCGCGGGCGGTCGGCCGGCCACTCGCGCGCCGCAGTCAGCAACCGGACCTCGCCCGCGGACCAGTCCACTTGGGACGACGGCTCGTCCACGTGCAACGTCCGCGGGAGGACGCCGTGGCGCATGGCCATGACCATTTTGATCACGCCCGCCACGCCGGACGCCGACTGCGTGTGGCCGATGTTCGACTTCAGCGACCCCAGCCACAGCGGCGTCGAACGGTCCTGACCGTAGGTGGCCAAAAGCGCCTGGGCCTCGATCGGGTCGCCCAGCGCGGTGCCCGTTCCGTGGGCTTCGACGACGTCGATGTCCGAAGTGGACAGCCGGGCGTTGTCCAGCGCCGCCCGGATCACCCGCTGCTGGGATGGGCCGTTGGGCGCGGTGAGGCCGTTGGACGCGCCGTCGGAGTTCACCGCCGAACCGCGCACCACGGCCAGCACGTCGTGCCCGTGGCGGCGCGCGTCCGACAGGCGCTCCACCAGGAGTAAACCCACGCCTTCGGCCCAGCCCGTGCCGTCGGCCGCGTCCGCGAACGCCTTGCACCGGCCGTCCGCGGCCAGGCCGCCCTGGCGGTCGAACTCGGCGAACGTGCCCGGGGTGGCCATGACCGTGACGCCGCCCGCGATCGCGAGGGTGCACTCACCGCGTCGCAACGCCTGCGCGGCGAGGTGCAGCGCCACCAGCGACGACGAGCACGCCGAGTCGATCGTGACCGACGGGCCCTCCAGACCGAGGTGGTACGACAGCCGCCCGGAGAGGACGCTGCCCGCCGTCCCGGTGAGCAGGTAGCCGGCCACTTCCTCGGCCCCGGCGGTGCCGTAGCCGGAGGCCGCGCCGCCCACGAACACGCCCGTACTGCTGCGCCGCAACGACTTCGGCGCGATCCGGGCCCGCTCCAGCAGTTCCCACGACGTCTCCAGCAGGAGCCGCTGCTGCGGGTCCATTGCGAGCGCTTCGCGGGGTGAGATGCCGAAGAAGTCCGCGTCGAACCCGGCCGCGTCGTGGAGGAAGCCGCCCTGGAACGTCCCCAGCGGCCAGCCGCGGTCGCCGGGGAAGCCGCCGATCGCGTCCGTGCCGCTCTCGACCAGGCGCCACAGGTCCTCGGGTGAGGCGACGCCGCCCGGGTAGCGGCAGCTCATGGCCACGATCGCGACGGGCTCGGAGTCCCGGGCCTCGACGTCGGCGAGCCGGTCGCGGGTGTCCTTCAGATCGGCCGTGACGAACTTGAGGTAGTCACGGAGTTTCTGCTCGTTGGCCATGGAAGCCCCACTGTCGTTCACGTTGTCCGGAAGGTGCTGTCGATGAAGTCGAAGAGCTCGTCGTCGCCGGCGCCGCTCAGGTCGGTGCCGCCGGCCAGCTCGGTCCACCGCGTGAGGAAACCCCGCAGGCGCACGGTGATCTCGTCGCTCGCCGGGACGCGGGCCAGGTCCGCCTCGGTGACGGTCGCGAACGCGGCCTCCAGCCGGTCCAGCTCGTCGAGCAGGCGGACGCCGGAGTCGCCGCCCCCGAACCGGCGGTCGAGTTCCTCGGCGAGGTCGGCGGCGGTCGGGTGGTCGAAGGCGAGCGACGCGGGCAGGCTCAGCCCGGTGCCGGCGCCGAGCCGGTTGCGCAGCTCGACGGCCATCAGGGAGTCGAAGCCGAGCTCCTTGAACGCGCGTTCGGGCCCGATCGTCGCGCCCGAGGTGTGCCCGAGCACGCCGGCGACCTGGTCGAGGACCAGGGTGAGCAGCGCCTTCGGCCGCTCCCCCGCGGGCAGCGACGCGAACCCGGTCGGCGCCGGCTCCGGTTCGGCCAGTGCGGCCCGCGCCGCCGGGAGGTCGGCCAGCAGCGGGCGCGGCCGGGCGGCGGTGAAGACCGGCGCGAACCGGGCCCAGTCGACGTCGGCGACGACGACGGCCGCGTCACCGGCGGCCAGTGCTCGCCGGAAGGCCGCGACGCCGTGCGCCGGGTCGATCGGCGGCAGGCCGCGGCCGCGCAGCATCCGGACGGCCTCGGCGTCGGCCGCCATCCCCGAGCCGGCCCACGGGCCCCAGGCGATCGCGGTCGCGGCCCGGCCGCGGCCACGGCGTTCTTCGGCCAGCGCGTCGAGGAAGGCGTTCGCCGCGCCGTAAACCGCCTGCTCGCCGCTGCCCCACACCCCGGAGATCGAGGAGAACAGCACGAAAGCGTCGAGGTCGTGGTCCCGGGTCAGCTCGTCGAGGTGCCGCGCGCCGGCCACCTTCCCGGCCAGGACCGCGGACACCTCCTCCGGCGTGATCGCGGTGAGCGGGCCGTGCTGGCCCGTCCCGGCGGCGTGCACCACCGCGGTCAGCGGCAGGTCCGCCGGGATCGCCGCGAGAACCGCCGCCAAGGCGTCGCGGTCGGCCGCGTCGCAGGCGGCGAGCGTGACGCGGACGCCGAGAGCGGACAACTCCGAGGCCAGCTCGGCCGCGCCGGGCGCCTGGGTGCCGCGACGGCCGGTGAGGACGAGGTGTTCGGCGCCCGCCTCGGCGAGGTCCCGCGCGACGGCGGCGCCGAGCGCGCCGGTGCCGCCGGTGATCAGGACCGTTCCGCGGGGCCGCCAGTCGCGGGTTTCCCCGGCCGGGGCGGGGGTGAGCCGGCGGGCGAAGACGCCGTCCGGGCGGATGGCGACCTCGTCCTCCGTGCCGTCGGCGAGGACGGCGGCGAGCCGTCCGCCGGCCGCCGCGTCGAGGGTTTCGGGCAGGTCGGCGAGGCCGCCCCAGGCCGACGGCAGCTCGAGGGCCGCGATCCGGCCGAAGCCCCAGGTCGTCGCCTGGTCCGGGGCGGAAACGTCGTGCATCGCCCCCTGGGTGAGGCACCACAACCGCGCCGGGACGCCGGAATCGGCGAGCGCCTGGGTGAGCGTCAGGTTGGCGGCGAGCCCGGCCTCCGCGTCACCGGTGAGGGCCAGCAGGGACACGACGCCCTCGACGTCGGCGTGCTCGCGCAGCAGGGCCGTCAGTGCGGCGCGATCCCCGGAGCCGGGCTCGACCACCGGCTCGGCGCCGTGGGCGGCCAGTGCCTGCGCGACGTCCTCGACGAGGGCGTCGCCGAGGACGAGCCAGCGGCCGGTCAGCCGGCCCGTGGACGCGGCCACCGGACGCCAGCCGACCCGGTACCGCCAGGTGTCCACAGTAGAACGAGCGGGTTCGAGCCAGAAGTGCTTTCGCTGGAAGGCGTACGTCGGCAGCTCGGTCCGGCGGGCGCCGTCGAGGAGGGCCGAGACGTCGAGGGGGAAGCCGGCGGTCCGCAGCCGCGCGAACGCCGTGACCACGGCCCGCGGCTCCTCTTCGCCCGCACGCAGGGTCGGGATCGCCGGGACGTCCGTGGTCTCGGCCGCCATCGCCGCCAGCACGCCGTCCGGGCCCACCTCCAGGAAGGTGCTCGCGCCCTGGCCGGCGAGGGTGCGGACCGCGTCGGCGAACCGGACGGTCTCCCGCACGTGCCGCACCCAGTAGTCCGGGGTGAACGGCTCGGCGAGCGCGCCGGTCAGGGTCGACACGACCGGGATGAGCGGCTCGCGGTAGGTCAGTTTCGCCGCCACCGCCCAGAATTCCGCCAGCATCGCGTCCATCAGCGGCGAGTGGAAGGCGTGGCTGACGCGCAGCCGCTTGGTCTTGACGCCGCGGCCCGCGAACGCCTCGGCGAGCGCCAGGACGGCCGGTTCGTCGCCGGAGATCACCGTGCTGCCGGGCCCGTTGACCGCGGCGATGCCGACTCCGCCGGTCAACGCGACCCGGACGTCCGCTTCGGGCGCGCCGACGGCGACCATCGCGCCGCCTCCGGGCAGCGCCTGCATCAGGCTCGCCCGCGCGGCGACCAGTGTGCAGGCGTCGGGCAGCGACAGCACGCCGGCGACGTGCGCGGCGGCCAGTTCGCCGATCGAGTGCCCGGCCACGAAGTCCGGCCGGACGCCCCAGGATTCGACGAGCCGGAACAACGCGACCTCGAGGGCGAAGATCGCGGGCTGCGCGTGCCCGGTCTGGTCGAGGTCGCCCCGCACGATGTCCCCGAGGAGGGCGTGGACCTCGTCGAAGGCCTGCGCGAACACCGGGAACCGCGCGTAGAGCTCCTGGCCCATCCCGGGTCGTTGCGCGCCCTGCCCGGTGAAGAGGACGGCCAGGCGGCCGGGCGTCCCGCTGCCGGTGATCGCGCCGGGATCGGCGATCGCGGCCAGTCCGGCCAGGAGCTCCGGAGCGGTCTCGCCGACGACCGCGGCGCGGTGGCCCAGGTCGGCGCGGGTGGTGGCCAGGCTCAGCGCGATGTCGGCGGGAACCACCTCGCGATCGCTGAGGAACTCGTGCAGCCGACCGGCCTGGGCGCGCAGGGCGGCCGGGCTTTTGGCCGACAGCAGCCACGGCACCGGGCCGGTGACCGGCGAGCGCTCGCCGGCCACGCCGTCCGGGGCTTGTTCGAGGATGGTGTGGGCGTTCGTGCCCGAGATGCCGAACGAGGACACAGCCGCGCGGCGCGGCCGGTCGGAGGTCCATTCGCGGGACTCGGTCAGCAGCTCGACCGCGCCCGACGTCCAGTCCACCCGGGACGTCGGCGCGTCCACGTGCAACGTCCGGGGCAGGACCCCGTGCCGCATCGCCATGACCATCTTGATCACGCCCGCGACCCCGGCCGCGGCCTGGGTGTGGCCCAGGTTGGACTTCACCGAACCGAGCCACAACGGTGTGGCGCGGTCCTGCCCGTAGGTCGCCAGTAGCGCCTGAGCTTCGATCGGGTCACCCAACTTCGTTCCGGTGCCGTGCGCCTCGACCACGTCGACGTCCAAAGTGGACAGACCGGCGTCGGCCAGTGCCGCCCGGATCACCCGCTGCTGCGAGGGGCCGTTCGGCGCGGTCAAGCCGTTCGACGCGCCATCGGAGTTCACCGCCGAACCGCGCACCACGGCCAGGACGTCGTGCCCGTGCCGGCGCGCGTCCGACAGCCGCTCCACCAGCAGCAGGCCGACACCCTCGGCCAGCCCGGTGCCGTCCGCGCCGTCGGCGAAAGCCTTGCACCGGCCGTCCCCGGCCAGGCCGCGCTGCTGACTGAACGCGAGCAGGACACCCGGTGTCGGCATGACCGTCACCCCGCCCGCGAGCGCCAGGTCGCATTCGCCGTTCCGCAGCGACTGGACCGCCAGGTGCAGCGCCACCAGCGACGACGAACACGCCGTGTCCACCGTCAGCGCCGGACCTTCCAGGCCGAACACATACGACAGCCGGCCCGACGCCACCGACGACGTGCCGCCGGTCATCAGGTGCCCTTCGAGACCGTCGGTGGCCGCGCCGGCGCCGTAGCCGGAGGTGGCCGCGCCGACGAACACGCCGGTCCGGCTGCCGCGGACCGAGAGCGGGTCGAGGCCGGCGCGCTCGAAGGCCTCCCACGTCGCTTCCAGCAGGAGCCGCTGCTGCGGGTCCATGGTCAGCGCTTCCCGCGGCGAGATGTCGAACAGTTCCGGGTCGAACCGGCCGGCGTCGGCCACGAACCCGCCGCTGCGCGTGGAGATGCGCCCCGGCGTCCCCGGTTCCGGCGCGTACAGGCCGTCGAGGTCCCAGCCCCGGTCGGCGGGGAACGGCGAGATCGCGTCGACGCCGTCCGCGACCAGGGCCCACAGGTCCTCCGGCGAGCCGACCGAACCCGGATAGCGGCAGCTCATCGCGACGATGACCACCGGGTCGTCGCCGGTCACCCGGGACGATCCGGCCTCCGCGGCCGGCGCGGGCACACCGCCGAACAGCTCGGTGCGCAGGAAGGTCACGAGCGCCGCCGGGGCCGGGTGGTCGAAGACAAGCGTCGCGGGCAGCCGCAGGCCGGTGGCGGCGCCGAGCCGGTTGCGCAGCTCGACGGCGGTGAGGGAGTCGAAGCCGAGTTCGGCGAACGAGCGGCCCGGCTCGATCTCCCCGGCCGTGTCGTGCCCGAGCACCGCGGCCACGTGGTCGCGGACCAGTTCCAGCAGCCGGCGGTCGCGCTCGGCGGCGGGCAGCGGCCGCAGGCGGGCGGCCAGGTCGTCCCCCACCGGCAACCCAGTCACCGCGGTGGCCGTGCGGCGGGTGCCGCGGACGAGCCCGCGCAGCAGCGGCGGCACCGGGCCGTCCGTCGCGGAGAGGTCGAGCCGGGCCGGCACGGCCAGCGCCTCGCCGCGGGCGATGGCCGCGTCGAACAGCGCCAGGCCTTCGGCGTCGGACAGACCCGTCATCCCGCCCCGCGACATCCGGACGAGGTCGGCGGCGCCCAGGTGGCCGGTCATGCCGCTGGCCTCCGCCCACAGGCCCCAGGCCAGGGACACCGCCGGCAGGCCGAGCGCGCGGCGGTGCGCGGCCAGGGCGTCGAGGGCGGTGTTCGCGGCCGCGTAATTGCCCTGCCCCGCCGTGCCGAACACGCCCGCGGCCGCCGAGAACAGCACGAAGAGCGCCAGGTCCCTCTCTCGCGTCAGCTCGTGCAGGTTGAGCGCCGCGTCGAGCTTGGGCCGCAGCACCGCCGCGAGCTTCGCCGGATCGAGGCTGGTCAGCAGGCCGTCGTCGAGGACGCCGGCGGTGTGCACGACCCCGGTGAGCGGCCGGTCGGCCAGTACTCGGGCGAGCGCGCCGCGGTCGGCCGCGTCGCAGGCGACGACGGAGACTTCGGTGCCCAGGGCCGTCAGTTCGGCGGCCAGTTCGGTGGCGCCGGGAGCGTCCGGGCCGCGCCGGCTCAGCAGGAGCAGCCGCCGGACGCCGTGCGCGGTCACCAGGTGCCGGGCGATCCGGGCGCCGAGCGTGCCGGTGCCGCCGGTGACGAGCACGGTGCCGTCCGGGTCGGGTTTCCGCGGCAGCGTCACGACGTTCTTGCCGACGTGCCGGGCCTGGCTGATGAACCGGAACGCCTCCGGCACCTGCCGCACGTCCCAGACCCGCCGCGGCAACGGGGTGAGCGCACCGGCTTCGAACAGCCCGGCGAGTTCGCGCAGGATCTCCTGCAGGCGCTCGGGTCCGGCTTCGATCAGGTCGAAGGCGCGGTAGTGCACGCCCGCGTGGGCGCGGGCGATGTCGCCGGCGTCGCGGACGTCGGCCTTGCCCATCTCGACGAACCGGCCGCCGCGCGGCAGCAACCGCAGCGACGCGTCGACGAACTCGCCGGCCAAGGCGTCGAGCACGACGTCGACACCCCGGCCGCCGGTCACCGCGCGGAAGTGGTCCTCGAAGGACAGTGACCGCGAGTCTCCGATGTGGACGGTGTCGAGCCCGAGGTTCCGGAGCACGTCGTGCTTGCCGGTGCTCGCGGTGGCGAACACCTCGGCGTTCTTCCAGCGGGCGAGCTGGACGGCGGCCATGCCGACACCGCCGGCGGCCGCGTGCACGAGCACCGACTGGCCCGCTTCGAGGCCGCCGAGGTCGAACAGGCCGTAGTAGGCGGTGGCGAAGGCGACCGGCACCGCCGCGGCGTCGGCGAAGCTCCAGTTCGCCGGCATCGGCGTCACCAGGCGGTGGTCGGTGACCGCGACCGGGCCGAGCGCGCCGGTGAACAGGCCGGTGACGCGGTCGCCGGCGGTGAGCCCGCGGACCCGCGACCCGGTTTCCAGCACGACACCCGCGGCCTCGCCGCCCATCAGCGCCTGGCCCGGGTACATCCCGAGGGTGATGAGAACGTCGCGGAAGTTCAGCCCGGCCGCGCGGACCTCGACGCGGATCTCGTCGGGCCCGAGCGCCGTCTCCGGAACCGACGACGCCACCAGGCCGTCGAGCGTGCCGGTGCCGGTGGTGCCGACGCGCCAGGCGTCGTCCGCGGGCAGGGTCAGCTCGGCCGCCGGGCGCGCGAGGCGCGGGACGAGCAGCGTCGCGGCGCGGGCGGCGACCTGCGGTTCACCCGAAGCGAGCGCGATGCCGACGGCGGCCTGCGCGTCGGCGCGGTCGTCGACGTCCACGAGCACGAACCGGCCCGGGTGCTCGGACTGGGCCGAGCGGATCAGGCCCCAGGCCGGGGCCTGGGCCAGGCCGGGCACCGGGTCGCCGGGCAGCGCGGCGACCGCGCCGGTGGTGAGCACGACGAGCCGGGCCCGGGCGAACCGGTCGTCGGCCAGCCACTCCTGGGCGGTCGTCAGGACCTGGTCGATTCCGGTCACCGGGAGGACCACCGCGTCCGGCACGACGTCGAGCTCGGCCAGTGGCCCGAACAGCCAGGCGAACTCCGGGACGTCCCCGGTGGCCGGGAGCGGCGTCCATTCCGTGCGGAACAGCGCATCCGGCGCCTCGTCCACTGTGGACGTGCTGACCTGGAACGCGAGGGAGCCGATGCGCGCGACCGGGTTACCGGCCTGGTCGGTGGCCACGACCGAGACCGCGTTCGGCCCGGCCGCGGCCAGGCGCACCCGCAGGGCGGTGGCCCCGGTGGCGAACAGCGCGACGTCGGTGAACGCGAACGGCAGCCGCGCCCGGCCGTCGTCGGGGAAGAACCCGCCGAGGCCCAGTGCGTGCAGGGCGGCGTCGAGCAGGGCCGGGTGCACGGTGAACGCGTCGGCGCCGGGCAGCTCGACTTCGGCGAACACCTCGCCGTCGCGGCGCCAGGCCGCGCGCAGGCCGCGGAAGGCGGGCCCGTAGTGGTAGCCGGCCTCGGCGAGGGCGGCGTAGTGGCCGTCGACGTCGAGGGGTTCGGCGGCGGGCGGCCATTCGACCGGGAGACCGGCGGGCTCGGGGGTGCCGGGAGCCAGGACGCCTTCGGCGTGCCGGGTCCAGCGCGCGCCGGGCCGGTCGGGGCGGGCGCTGACGGTCAGACCGCGGCGGCCGTCCGCACCGGGTGCGTCGACGACGACCTGGAGTTGGACGCCGCCGACGGCGGGCACGGCGAGCGGCGCGCCGAGGGTGAGTTCTTCGACGGTGCCGCAGCCGGTGTGGTCGCCCGCGTGGATCGCGAGTTCGGCGAACGCCGTGCCGGGCAGCAGCGCGGCGCCGAGGATCTCGTGGTCGGCGAGCCAGGGGTGCGCCTGCCGGGACAGCCGTCCGGTGAGGACGAGCCGGTCGTCCTCGGCGAGGGTGACGACGGCACCGAGCAGCGGGTGGTCGACGGCGCCGAGGCCCAGTCCGGTGGCGTCGCCGGTGCGGACGGCCGGGCGCGGCCAGTACTGCCGGCGCTGGAAGGCGTAGGTGGGGAGGTCGACGACGTGGGCGTCCGGGAAAGCCGGCGTCCAGTCGACTCGGACGCCGTTCACGTAGGCCTCGGCGAGGGCGGCGTGGAAGCGGGTGAGGCCACCGTCGTTCTTGCGGAGAGATCCCAGCGCAACGACGTCCTCGCCGAGCGCCATGGTCAGCACCGGGTGCGGCGACGCTTCGATGAAGGTACCGAAGCCCTCACTCTTCAGCCGCTCGATCGCCGTGTCGAGGCGGACCGTGCTGCGCAGATTGGTGTACCAGTACTCGGCGTCGGGAATTTCGTTCCACTCCCCCGTCACCGTCGAGAGAAAGCCGATTTCGCCCTCGCGGGGCGTGATCGGGCCCAGGACGTCGAGGAGTTCGTCGCGCAGCTGCTCGACCTGAGCCGAGTGCGACGCGTAGTCCACCGGGACGCGCTTCGCGCGGATTCCGTCGGCTTCGCAGGATTCGATCAGGTCGTCGAGCGCGCCCGGCGTGCCAGAGACCACGACCGCGGCCGGGCCGTTCACCGCCGCGACGGACAGTCCGTCGCTCAACCTCGCTTCCACGTCGGCGAGCGACGCGGCCACCGAGACCATCCCGCCGCGTCCGGCCAGCGCGAGAATCGCCTTGCTGCGCAACGCCACCACCCGAGCACCGTCCTCAAGAGACAGAGCACCCGACACCACCGCGGACGCGATCTCACCCTGCGAATGACCGACGACCGCATCCGGAACCACCCCGAAAGCCCGCCACGACTCCGCCAGAGAGACCATCACCGCGAACAACGCGGGCTGCACCACGTCGACCCGGCTCAACGCCTCCGCGTCGGCCAGCACATCACGCAGCCGCCAGTCCACAAAGGATTCCAACGCGGCCGCGCACTCGTCCAGCCTGGCCGCGAACACCGGCGACGACTCCGCGAGTTCGAGGGCCATCCCGGCCCACTGGGACCCCTGCCCGGGGAACACCAAGGCGACCTTGCCCGGTGCCCCGGCCACGCCCGTCACGACGTCGGCCGCCGGGCTGCCCTCGGCCAGGGCGGCCAGGCCGGCCGGGAAGTCGCCGTTCACGACCGCGCGGTGCGGCAGGGAAGCCCGGGTGGTCGCCAGGGAGAACCCGATGTCCGCCGGGGATTCGTCCGCCCGGGCGAGCAGTGCCCGCGCCTGCCCGCGCAACGCCTCGGCCGACCGAGCCGACAGCACCCACGGCACCGGTCCCGCCGCAGGGGTCGGTGTGGTTTCCGCCTGCGGAAAAGCTTCCAGAACGGTGTGCGCATTGGTGCCGCTCATGCCGAACGACGACACCGCGGCCCGCAGCGGCCGGTCGGCCGTCCACTCGCGGGACTCCGTCAGCAGCTCGACCGCACCCGACGTCCAGTCCACGTGGGACGAGGGAGCGTCCACGTGCAACGTCCGCGGCAGCACGCCGTGCCGCATCGCCTGCACCATCTTGATCACTCCGGCGACCCCCGCCGCCGCCTGGGTGTGGCCGATGTTCGACTTCACCGAACCCAGCCACAGCGGCGTCGCACGGTCCTGGCCATAGGTCGCCAGCAGCGCCTGGGCCTCGATGGGGTCGCCGAGGGTCGTGCCGGTGCCGTGCGCCTCGACGACGTCCACGTCCGAAGTGGACAGGCCCGCGTCGGCCAGTGCCGCGCGGATGACGCGCTGCTGGGCGGGGCCGTTCGGCGCGGTGAGGCCGTTGGACGCGCCATCGGAATTGACCGCCGAGCCGCGCACCACGGCCAGGACCCGGTGGCCGTGGCGCTGCGCGTCCGACAGCCGTTCCAGCAGCAGCAGGCCGGCGCCTTCGCCCCAGGCCGTGCCGTCCGCGGCGTCGGCGAAGGCCTTGCAACGGCCGTCGGCGGCGAGGCCGCGCTGGCGGCTGAACTCGACGAACGTGCCCGGCGTGGCCATCACCGTCACCCCGCCCGCCAGCGCCATCGTGCACTCGCCGAGCCGCAGCGACTGGACGGCCAGGTGCAGCGCGACCAGCGACGACGAGCACGCGGTGTCCACGGAGACGGCCGGGCCCTCCAACCCGAAGGTGTAGGCCAGCCGGCCCGAGGCGACGCTCGCCGCGTTGCCCGTGGCCAGGTGGCCCTCGAGGACGTCGGCCGAGCCGAGGAGCAGGGTCGTGTAGTCGTGGCTGTTCGTGCCGGCGAAGACGCCGGTCCGGCTGCCCCGCAGGCTCGCGGGGTCGAGGCCCGCGCGCTCGAAGGCCTCCCACGCGAGTTCCAGCAGGAGCCGTTGCTGCGGGTCCATCGCCAGGGCTTCGCGCGGCGAGATGCCGAAGAACCCGGCGTCGAACGCGCCTGCCGCGTCGAGGAACGCGCCCTCGGTGACCGTCACCGAGCCGAGCCGCGCGGGGTCGGCGTTGTAGAGGTTCTCGAGGTCCCAGCCGCGATCGGCGGGGAAGCCCGAGACGGCGTCCGCGCCTTCGGCCACCAGGCGCCACAGGTCTTCCGGCGAGGCGACGCCGCCCGCGTACCGGCAGCTCATCGCCACGATGGCGATCGGCTCGTCGGCGGCCGCGGTCACGGTCGTGACGGCTTCGGCGCCGGCGTCACCCAGGACGCCGACCCGCAGGTGCCCGGCGAGCGCCTCCGGTGTCGGCCAGTCGTAGACGAGGGTCGCGGGCAGCGCGAGGCCGGTTTCCGCGCGCAGGGCGTCCCGCAGCTCGATCGCGGTCAGGGAGTCGAAGCCGAGCTCCTGGAACGCGCGGTCGGGGGCGACGGCGGCCGCGCTGGGGTGGCCGAGCACCGCGGCGGCCTGGTCGCGGACCAGCTGCAGCAGCACGTCGCCGGCGGCGGCCGGGGACAACCCGCGTAGCCGGGTGACGAGACCGCCGGGCTCGGCGGCCGGTTCCTCGACGACGGCTTCGGGGATCGTGCTCAGCAGCGGGCTCGGCCGCCGCGAGGTGAAGGCGGCGGCGAACCGGGGCCAGTCGACGTCGGCGACGGTCACGGTCGTGTCGCCGCCCGCGGCCCGCAGCAGGGCCGAGACGGCCGCAACCGGGTCCAGCGCGCGGAGGCCGCGGCGGAGCAGGTAGTCCTCGGCGTCGTTGTCGGCGGCCATCCCGCCGTCCGCCCACGGGCCCCAGGCCACCGCGGTGGCGGCGAGGCCGCGGGCGCGACGGGCTTCGGCGAGCGCGTCGAGGTAGGCGTTGGCGGCGCCGTAGAGACCTTGCTGCCCGCTGCCCCAGACGCCGGCGATCGAGGAGAAGAGGATGAACGCGTCCAGGTCGGTGTCGGCGAGGAGGTCGTCGAGGTGGCGGGCGCCGGTCGCCTTGGCGGTCCACAGCCCGGCGAAATCGTCCGCTTCGGACAGTGGCGCGGACCGGACGACACCGGCCGTGTGCACGACGGCGGTGAGCCCGGGGCTGATCCGGCCCAGGAGGTCGGCCACGAAGTCCCGGTCGGCGACGTCGCCGGCGGCGAATGTCACCCTGGCGCCCAGCTCGGCGAGTTCCGCGCCCAGCTCGGTCGCGCCCGGCGCGCCGGCGCCCCGGCGCGAGACGAGCACGAGGTGATCGGCGCCTTCGCGGGCGAGCCGGCGGGCGACGTGGCCGCCCAGCGCGCCGGCGCCGCCGGTGACGAGCACCGTGCCGCGCGGAGTCCACTGCGGACCCGCCGGGGGCGCGTGCTCGAGCCGGCGGCCGAAGGCCCCTTCCGGGCGCAGGGCGACCTGGTCCTCGTCCCCGCCGAGCAGGGCGCGAAAGCGGGCGAGATCCACAGTGGACGTCAGGTCGATCAGGCCACCCCAGCGTTCGGGGTGCTCGAGCGCGGCGACGCGACCGAGGCCCCAGACGGCGGCCTGGTCCGGATCCGGCGCGGGGTCCGCGTCGGTGACCCGGACGGCACCCGAGGTGACGCACCACAGCGGCGCGTCGATCCCGGCGTCGCCGAGGGCCCGGATGAGGCCGGCGGTCCGTTCCGGTCCGGCGCCGCTGAGCACGACGACCGGCTCGATCCCCCGGAGGTCCTCGGCGGTGACCGGCCCGTTGAGCCGCACCACGCGGCCGTCCCACCCGGCCAAGGCGGCTTCGAGCCGCGGAGACGGGTCGACGACGAGGCACTCGCCCTCGAGCGTCGGGGGATCGGCGGGGGCCAGGCGGGTCCAGGCGACCCGGTACCGGTCGATCTCGGCCGCGTCCGCCCGCGCGGGGCGCGGCCAGAACCGTTCCCGCTGGAAGGGGTACGTGGGCAGGTCGGTCCGCGGTCCGGCGGGCAGGTAGGCCGCCCAGTCGACGGCGCCGCCGCGGACCCACACCCCGGCGAGGGCGGCCAGCAGCGTGCGCTCCTCGTCACGGTCCCGCCGCAGGGCGGGGAAGGCCGCTCCCGGCACCATCGCGCTGAGCACCCCGTCGGGCCCCAGCTCCAGGAACACCCCAGCCCCGGCAGCTTCCAAAGTGGACACTCCGTCGGCGAAACGGACCGCCTCCCGCACGTGCCGCACCCAGTACTCCGCCGTGAACGCCGAAGCGAGAGCACCGCTCACATTCGAGACCACCGGTATCTCAGCCGGGTGATACGTGAGAGTTTCCGCGACCGCGCGGAACTCCTCCAGCATCGGATCCATCAACGGCGAATGGAACGCGTGGCTCACCTTCAGCCGCTTGGTCTTCGGGAACCGGGCCGCGATCTCCAGCACCGCAGCCTCGTCGCCCGAGATCACCACCGACTCCGGACCGTTCACCGCCGCGATCGAAACACCCTCGGTCAAAACGATCGCCGACTCCGGCGCGGCGATCGACACCATCGCCCCACCCGCCGGCAACGCCTGCATCAACGACGCCCGAGCGGCGACCAGCCGACACGCGTCCTCAAGGGACAGCACCCCGGCCACGTGCGCAGCCGAGATCTCACCGATCGAATGCCCGGCCACGAAGTCCGGCCGGACGCCCCACGACGTCACCAGCCGGAAGAGCGCCACCTCGACCGCGAACAACGCCGGCTGGGCCAAGCCGGTCCCGTCCAAGCCGGGCACCTCGCCGAACACCGCGGCGCGGACCGGAACGTCGAAGTGCGCGCACACCTCGTCGAACGCCGAGGCGTAGACCGGAAACCGCGCGTACAGCTCGCGGCCCATCCCGATCCGCTGGGCGCCTTGGCCGGTGAACAGCACCGCCAGGCGGGCGTCTTCCCGGGCCTCGCCGGTGATCACCTTCGCCTCGAGGACGACCGCCCGGTGGTCGAGCGCGGTCCGGATGGTCAGCGTCCGGGCCGTGTCCGCGGGGTCGGCGGGCACCTCGGCGAGCCGGGAAAGCTGCTCCTGCAACGCTTCTGGGGTCTTCGCGGACAGCGCCCACGGCGTCAGCGTGCCCACCGGCGGCTCCGCCGGCACCGGTTCGGCGGGCGGAACGGATTCGAGAACGGTGTGCGCATTGGTGCCGCTGACGCCGAACGAGGACACCGCGGCCCGCAGCGGCCGGTCGGCCCTCCACTCACGGGACTCCGTCAACAGCTCCACCGAGCCCGCCGACCAGTCCACATGGGACGAAGGAGCATCGACGTGCAAGGTCTTCGGGAGGACGCCGTGGCGCATGGCCATGACCATTTTGATCACGCCGGCCACCCCGGCCGCCGCCTGAGTGTGGCCGATGTTCGACTTCACCGAACCCAACCACAACGGCGTCTCCCGCTCCTGGCCGTAGGTCGCCAGCAGTGCCTGCGCCTCGATCGGGTCGCCGAGGGTCGTGCCGGTGCCGTGCGCCTCGACGACGTCGATGTCCGAAGTGGACAGCCGGGCGTTGTCCAGCGCCGCCCGGATCACCCGCTGCTGGGCCGGGCCGTTGGGGGCGGTCAGGCCGTTGGACGCGCCGTCCTGGTTGACCGCCGAGCCCCGCACCACCGCGAGGACGTCGTGGCCGTGGCGCTGGGCGTCCGACAGCCGTTCGACCAGCAGCACGCCGGCGCCTTCGCCCCAGCCGGTGCCGTCGGCCGCCTCGGCGAACGCCTTGACCCGGCCGTCCGGGGCGAGCCCGCGCTGGCGGCTGAACTCGACGAACGTCCCCGGCGTCGCCATCACGGTGACCCCGCCGGCCAGCGCCAGGTCGCATTCGCCCTGGCGCAGCGCCTGCGCGGCGAGGTGCAGGGCGACCAGCGACGACGAGCACGCCGTGTCGACGGTCAGCGCCGAGCCCTCGAACCCGAACAGGTACGCCAGCCGGCCGGAGACGACACTCGCCGCGTTACCGGTGCCGAGGTAGCCCTCGACGTCCTCGGCCGACGCGCGCAGCAGGGTCAGGTAGTCCTGGCCGTTGGAGCCGACGAACACGCCGGTCCGGCTGCCCCGCAGCGACGCCGGATCGATCCCGGCGCGCTCGAAGACCTCCCACGAGGTCTCCAGCAGCAGCCGCTGCTGGGGGTCCATGGCCAGGGCTTCGCGTGGTGAGATCCCGAAGAACCCGGCGTCGAAGAGGTCGGCGTCGTGCAGGAAGGCGCCTTCGCGCGCGTAGGTCGTGCCCGGGCGGCCGGCGTCGTCGAACAGCGCCGCGGTGTCCCAGCCGCGGTTGGCGGGGAACGCCGAGACGGCGTCCCCACCGCGGGCCACCAGGTCCCACAGCCCTTCCGGCGAGCGCACGCCACCGGGGAACCGGCAGGCCATCGCGACGATGGCGATCGGCTCGGTCGCGGCCTCGACGAGCTGCCGGTTCTGCCGCCGCAGCCGCTCGGCCTCCTTGACGGAGGCGCGCAGCGCGTCGAGCACCTTCTCGGGCGTGGCCATGGTTCAGCTCCAGGAGTGGGTCATCGGGAATCGGTACCGTCGAGGGCCAGCCGCACCAGCGCTTCGGCGTCGAGGTCGTCCACGGCGTCGGTGCCGGTTTCGCCGTCGTCGAGCCCGGCCAGCTCCAGCAGCGCGGTCATCAGCCCGGCGTCGCGGAAGCGGGCCAGCGGCACGGTGGCCAGCGCCTCCCGGATCCGCGCTTCCTCGGGATCGGCCGCGACGCCGGGCCGCAGGACGCCGAGGAGGTGGTGGGCGAGGGCCGCCGGGGTGGGGTGGTCGAAGACGACCGTCGCGGGCAACGGCACTCCGGCCGCCGCCGCGAGGCGGTTGCGGAACTCGACGGAGGTCAGGGAGTCGAAGCCCAGCTCGGTGAACGGGCGCGCGGCGGGGACGGCGTCGGCCCCGCGGTGCCCGAGCGCGGCCGCGGCCTCGGCGCGGACCAGGGTGAGCAGCGTCCGTTCGGCGTCCGCCCCGGTCAGCTGCTCGCGCAGGTCGGCTGCGGGAGCTTCCGCTTCGACGACCTTCCGCGCCGCCGGCACGCCGAGCAGCAGGGCGCTGGGACGGGCGGAGGTGAAGGCGGGCACGAACCGCGTCCAGTCGACGTCGGCCAGCGTCAGCGTGGTTTCGTCCCGGCCGACCGCGGCGGCCATGGCCCGGACGGCGAGGGCGGGCCGCAGGGGCGTCAGGCCGCGGCGGCGCAGGTACTCCTCGGCGTCGTGGTCGGCCGCCATGCCGCCGTCGGCCCACGGGCCCCAGGCGAGCGCGGTCGCGGCGAGCCCGCGGCCGCGGCGTTGTTCGGCCAGCGCGTCGAGGAACGCGTTGGCCGCGCCGTAGGCGGCCTGGCTGCCGCTGCCCCAGACGCCGGCGATCGAGGAGAACAGGACGAAGGCGTCGAGTTCGGTGTCGCCGAGGAGCGCGTCGAGGTTTTCGGCCCCGGTCACCTTGGCGTCCAGGATTTCCGCGAAGGTGCCGGGATCCGGGTGGTCGAGCGGGGTCGCTCCCCCGGTGCCGGCGGCGTGGACGACGGCGGTCAGATCGTCGCGGAGGTCGTCGAGCAGGGCGGCGAGCGCGGTGCGATCGGCGACGTCGCAGGCGGCGATGGTGACTTCGGCGCCCAAGCCGGCCAGCTCCGTGGCCAGTTCTTCCGCGCCCGGGGCCCGGGTGCCGCGGCGGCTGGTGAGGACGATCCGGCCGGCGCCCGCGGTGGCGAGCCAGCGGGCGACGTGCGCGCCGAGGGCGCCGGTGCCGCCGGTGACGAGCACCGTGCCGCGGGGTTGCCACGGCTGTCCGGTGGGTGCGCCGGTGGCGGGGACGAGGCGCCGGGCGAACCGGCCGTCCGCCCGGAGGGCGACCTGGTCTTCGGCGGGGTCGGCGAGGGCTTCGACCAGGAGTCCGGCGATCCGGCCGGGGCCGGCCCCGGCCGCGGGCAGGTCGATCAAGCCACCCCACGCCTGGGGGCGGTCGAGGGCGGCGCTGCGGCCGAGTCCCCACACCTGGGCTTGCGCCGCGTCCGGCGCCGGGTCGGGGTGACCGATCGCCACCGCGCCCCGGGTGACCGTCCACACGGGAAGCTCGCGCACCGCCGTGAGCAGCTCGAGCGTGGCCGCCACTCCGGGTCGGACGACGGCGTCCGGGCCGGACGTCAGCGCCAGCAGGGACAGGACGGCGTCCGCGGTGCGGGCCGCCTCGGCGAGTTCCCCGGAGGTCGGGTTGTCGAGCCGGGTGAACGCGACACCGTGCGCGGTGAGGGCCGCGGAGACGTCGTCACCCAGGACGGTTTCGCCGGGCGGAACGGCCAGCAGCCAGCGCCCCGGAAGGGTCGCGGCCGTGGAACGAGCCGGTTCCCACGCCACCCGGTAACGCCATCCGTCCACAACGGACCGTTCGCCGCTCTGCCGCCGCCAGGAGGACAACGCCGGGAGCAACGCGGTCAGGGACGCGCGCTGGTCCTCGTCGATCGCCAGTGCACCGGCCAGCTCGCCGACGTCCGCGCGCTCGACCGCCGACCAGAACGCCGTGTCCGCGGCGGGGGCCGCCGCTTCGAGCCAGTAGTGCTCGTGCTGGAAGGCGTACGTGGGCAGGTCCACGCGGCCGGCGGGGCCGAAGACCGCACCCAGGTCGGCCGGCAAGCCGTGCGCGAACAGCGTCGACAGCGCCGTCACCGCCGCCGCACCGTCGGGCCGGTCGCGCCGCAGAGACGGGATCACCACGGCGTCCGGCACACTGTCGCGCACCATCGAGCTGAGGACGCCGTCGGGGCCCAGCTCCAGGAAACTGCCGACGCCGGCCGCGGCCAACGTGGAAATGCCGTCGGCGAAGCGGACCGCTTCCCGGACATGGCGGACCCAGTAGTCCGCCGTGAACGGCTCGGCGAGAGCACCGCTCACGTTCGAGAGCACCGGTATTTCCGCCGGGTGGTGCGTGACCTTGTCCGCGGCCGCGCGGAACTCGTCGAGCATCGGGTCGAGGTGCGGCGAGTGGAACGCGTGGCTGACGCGGAGCCGCTTGGTCCGGACACCCCGGTCGGCGAACACTGCCGCGACGGCCAGGACGTCCGGTTCGTCGCCCGAGACGACCACCGACGCCGGGCCGTTGACAGCGGCGATCGCCACCCGATCGGTCAGCAGCGGCCGGACGTCGGACTCCGGTGCCGCGATCGACACCATCGCGCCGCCCTTCGGCAGCGCCTGCATCAGCGCCGCGCGGGCCGACACGAGCAGGCACGCGTCTTCCAGGGAAAACACCCCGGCGACGTGCGCGGCGGCCAGCTCGCCGATCGAGTGCCCGGCGACGAACGACGGCCGGACGCCCCACGACTCGAACAACCGGTACAGCGCCACCTCGACGGCGAACAGCGCGGGCTGGGTGAACCCGGTCTCGGCCAAGCCGGGCGCGTCCCCGAACACGACGTCCCGCACCGGCACGGTGAACTCGGCGCAGATCTCGTCGAACGCCTCCGCGTAGACCGGATACCGGTCGTACAGCTCGCGGCCCATGCCGATCCGCTGCGCGCCCTGGCCGGTGAACAGCACCGCGAGCTTGCCCGGCGACGCCGTGCCGCGGACGACCCCGGGCGCGGCGTCCCCGGCGGCCAGCGCGTGCAGGCCGGCGAGCAGCTCGGCCCGGCTGCTGCCGAGCACGACCGCGCGGTCGTCGAAGCGGGCGCGGGTGAGCAGTGCTCCGGCGACCGCCGCGGGAGCGGCGTCGACGGCGGCCAGCTTGCGGGCCTGGGCCCGCAACGCCGGTTCGCCCTTCGCCGACAGCGCCCAGGCGAAGACCGGCGGCTCGGGAACCGTGGCGGGGGCGGGAGCCGGTTCGGCGGGCAGTTCGAGGATGGCGTGCGCGTTGGTGCCGGAGATGCCGAACGCCGAGACGCCGGCCCGGCGCGGGCGATCCGCCGCAGGCCACGGGCGCTGCTCGGTGAGCAGCTCGACCGCACCCGACGCCCAGTCCACCCGGGTCGAGGGCGCGTCGACGTGCAGGGTCTTCGGCAGCACGCCGTGCCGCATGGCCAGCACCATCTTGATCACCCCGGCCACGCCCGCGGCCGACTGCGTGTGCCCGAGGTTCGACTTCAGCGAACCGAGCCACAGCGGCGTCGAGCGGTCCTGGCCGTAGGTCGCCAGCACCGCCTGCGCCTCGATGGGGTCACCCAGGGTGGTCCCGGTACCGTGCGCCTCGACGGCGTCCACATCGGACGGTGTCAGACCGGCGCTCGCCAGTGCGGCCCGGATCACGCGTTGCTGCGACGGCCCGTTCGGCGCGGTGAGGCCGTTCGACGCGCCGTCGGAGTTGACCGCCGAACCGCGCAGGAGTGCCAGGACCTCGTGACCGTTGCGCCGGGCGTCCGACAGCCGCTCCAGGACGACCATGCCGGCGCCTTCGCTCCAGCCGGTGCCGTCGGCGGCGTCCGCGAAGGCCTTGCACCGGCCGTCCGCGGACAGGCCGCGCTGGCGGCTGAACTCGACGAAGATGTCCGGCGTGCCGAGGATCGCGACCCCGCCGGCCAGCGCCAGGTCGCATTCGCCGGCCCGCAGCGCCTGCCCGGCCAGGTGCAGCGCGACCAGCGACGACGAACACGCCGTGTCCACCGTGACCGCGGAGCCCTCCAGCCCCAAGTGGTAGGCGACCCGCCCGGACAGCACGCTGCCCGCGTTGCCGGTGAGCAGGTGCCCCTCGACGCCGTCCGCGGCCGGCGCTCCGGCCGCGTACCCGGAGTGGGCCGCGCCGACGAACACGCCGGTGTTGCTGCCGCGCAGCGTGCCGGGGTCGACGCCGGCCCGTTCGATGGCCTCCCACGAGACTTCCAGGAGCAGCCGCTGCTGCGGGTCCATGGCCAGGGCTTCGCGCGGCGAGATGCCGAAGAACGCGGCGTCGAACTGGGCGGCACCGGGCAGGAAACCGCCGCCGGTGGCGTAGAACGTGCCCGGGTGCGCCGGGTCCGGGTGGTAGAGCTCGTCGACGGGCCAGCCGCGGTCGGCCGGGAAGCCGCCGATGGCGTCGCGGCCCTCGGCGACCAGCTGCCACAGGGCGTCGGCCGAGTCGACGCCGCCCGGGAAGCGGCAGCTCATCGCGACGATGGCGATGGGATCGTCGTCCGTCACGCGGGCCACCGGGGCCGCGGCGGGCTTGGTGCCCGCCAGCAGGAATCCGGCCAGCGCCGCGGGGTTCGGGTAGTCGAAGACGAGGGTCGCGGGCAGCGTGCGGCCGGTCGCGGTGGCGAGCCGGTTGCGCAGCTCCACCGCGGTCAGCGAGTCGAAGCCGGCGTCCTTGAACGCCCTCGCCGGATCGACCGTGTCGGGGCTCGCGTGGCCCAGCACCGCCGCGACGTGCTTGCGGACCAGGTCCAGGAGCTTTTCGCGGGCGTCTTCGGGGTCGAGGCCGGCCCAGCTCTCGCCGGCGACCGCGGCGACAGCGGCGCGGCGGACCGGCGTGCGCACGAGGCCGCGCCACAGCGGGGCGAGGTCGCCGGCCGCGCGGAGGGCGGCGAGGTCCAGGCGCATCGGCACGGCGACCGGCCGGCCGAGCCCGATGGCGGCGTCCAGCGCGGCCAAAGCGTCCTCAGTGGACAGTGGCCGGATGCCGGATCGCCCGATGCGCTCGCGGTCGCGCTCGCCGAGCTTGCCGGTCATCGCGCTGCCGAGGGCCCACTGGCCCCAGGCGAGGGAAACCGCGGGCAGGCCTTGGGATCGGCGTTGCGCGGCGAGCGCGTCCAGGGCGCTGTTCGCGGCGGCGTAGCCGCTTTGCCCGGCCGCGCCGACGATGCCGGCGACCGAGGAGAACAGGACGAACCAGGCCAGGTCGTGGTCCCGGGCCAGCCTGCCGAGCGCCGACGCGCCGTCCACTTTGGCGCGAAGCACCGAGGCCACCCGGGCCGGTGTCTGCGCTTCGAGCACGCCGTCGTCGAGGATCCCGGCGGCGTGCACCACCCCGATCAGCGGCGCCTCGGCGGGGATCCCCCGCAGCACGTCCGCCACGAAGCCGGGCTCGGCCACGTCGCCGGCGACCACGATCGCCTCGACACCGAGCCCGGTCAGTTCTTCGCACAGCCCGGCGGCGCCGGGCGCGTCCGCTCCCCGCCTGCTCACCAGCACCAGCCGCCGGACGCCTGGCCGGCGGGCGAGGTGACGGGCCACGGCGGCGCCGAGGGTGCCGGTGCCGCCGGTGACGAGCACGGTGCCTTCCGGCTCCGGGCGCGGCAGCATGAGCACGTTCTTGCCGACGTGCTTGGCCTGGCTGACGAACCGGAAGGCCTCGGCCGCCCGGCCGAGGTCCCAGGCCCGCAGCGGCAACGGCGCCAGCTCGCCCCGGCCGAAGGCGGCCAGGAGGTCGGCGAGGATGGCCGCGATCCGGTCCGGGCCGGGGTCGCCGAGGTCGAACGCGTGGTGGCCCTCGCGGACGTCGGTCTTGCCCAGTTCGACGAACCGGCCGCCGGGGGCGAGCAGCTCCACGGAGGCGTCGGTGAACGGGCCGGTCAGGGAGTTCAGGACGACGTCGACGCTCGGGAACTTGTCGCGGAAGTCCAGGGTGCGGGAGCTGGCCAGGTGGGTGTCGTCGAGGCCGAGCCCGCGCAGCACGGCGTGTTTGCGCTCGCTCGCCGTCGCGAACACTTCGGCGCCCTTCCAGCGGGCGAGCTGCACGGCGGCCATGCCGACACCGCCCGCCGCGGCGTGGATGAGCACGGACTGGCCCGCTTCGAGGCCGGCGAGGTCGAACAGGCCGTAGTAGGCGGTGACGAAGGCGACCGGGACGGTGGCCGCCTCGGGGAACGTCCAGCCGGCGGGGATCGGCGCCAGCCGCCGGGCGTCGGCGACGGCACGAGGGGCGAAGGCGTCGTCGACCAGGCCGAAGACGCGATCGCCGGGAGCGAGGTCCCCGACGTCGGCGCCCACTTCGACGACCACACCCGCCGCTTCGGAGCCGAGGCGGGCTTCGGGGTCGGGGTACATGCCCAGGGAGATGAGGACGTCACGGAAGTTCAGGCCGGCCGCGCGGACCTCGATGCGGACGTCGTTGCCGCCCAGTGGCGCTTCGGCTGTTTCGGCTGTTGCGACCAGGGTCAGGCCGTCGGCGGTGCCGGTGCCGGTGGTGGTCAGCCGCCAGTGGTCGCCGGTGGGGGTCAGCGGCAGGCCGGTCGCGCGGACCAGCCGGGGCGCCGTCACCGTGCCTTCCCGGATGGTCAGCTGCGGTTCGCCGTAAGTGTCCACTTCGGACAGAAGGGCTTGGGATCGCGGGTCGTCGTCGACGTCGACGAGGAGGAACCGGCCGGGGTGTTCGGACTGGGCGGATCGCACCAGACCGCCGGCCGCAGCCGCCGCGAGGTCGCCGTCGAGGGCGCCTCGGGTGACGACGACCAGCCGGCCCGGCCGGTCTTCGGCGAGCCGGGTCTGGAGGGTGTCGAGAACGTGGGCGGTGGCCTCGTACACGTCGCTGCCGGTCACCGGAGCGAAGACGAGTTCCTCGCGCGGTGCTCGGGGATCGGCGGTGACCTCGGTCCAGGTCTGTTCGAAGAGGGTGTCGGGGGTGGTCGCCACCGCGGGCGCGACCGGGCGCAGGAGCAGCTCGCCGACCGTGACGACGGGGGTGCCGGCGGCGTCCCAGGCGGCGAGGGCGACGGCGTTGTCCCCCGCCGGCGACAGCCGGACCCGGAGCTCGGTGGCGCCGGTGGCGTGGATCGCGGCCCTGGTGAAGGAGAAGGGGACGCGGGGTGTGCCGTCGTCGGGGATGACGATGCCGAGGCCGAGCGGGTGCAGGGCGGCGTCGAGCAGGGCCGGGTGGATCGCGAAGCCGGTGGGCTCGAAGGGTTCCGGCAGGGCGACTTCGGCGAGGAGGACGGTGCCGTGGCGCCAGACGCGGGTCAGGCCGTTGAAGGCCGCGCCGTAGCGGAAGCCCATCGCGTCGAGCCGCGGGTAGAGCGGGTCGAGGTCGACCACCTCCGCACCCGGCGGCGGCCACTGGGTCACGGCAAGCTGCCCCGGCCCGGCCTCCCGGGACGGCCCCTCAGCCCCGGCGGCCTGCCCCGGCCCGGCCTCCGGGGGCGGCCACTGAGTTGCGGCGACCTGCCCCGGCCCGGCCTCCGGCGGCGGCCACTGGGTGGCAGCTTCCCGAGACACTGCCGCCCGGCTGACGCTGCCGGTCGCGTGGCGGGTCCAGGCCGCGTCGGAGCCGGCCGGGCGGGACGACACCGTGATCGGGCGGCGGCCGTCCGGATCCGCCTGGCCGGCCGACACCTGGACCGTCACCGCGCCGTGGGCGGGCAGCACCAGGGGCGCCGCGAACGTCAGCTCGTCCACGACGGGACACCCCACCTGGTCGCCGGCCTGGACCGCCAGTTCGAGGAGCGCCGTGCCCGGCAGCAGGACCGTGCCCGCCAGCGCGTGCCCGGCCAGCCACGGGTGCGTTTCCAGCGACAGCCGTCCACTGAGGACCGTTCCCTCGCCGTCCGCCAGCTCGACCGCCGCGGCGAGGAGGGGGTGCTCGAGCGATCCCACGCCGGCCGCGCCGAGGTCGCCGCGGGCCGCGCCGGGGCGGGGCCAGTAGCGTTCGCGCTGGAACGGGTACGTCGGGAGGTCGATGCGGCGGCCGCCCGGGAAGAACGCGGCCCAGTCGACGTCGATGCCGTGGACGTGAGCAGTGCTCACCGCCGAGAGCAGTGCTCTCTCTTCGGAGCGGTTGCGGCGGAGGGCGGAGGCGGCGACGCCGTCGACCAGCGCACTGAGGACGGCGTCGGGGCCCAGTTCGAGGAAGACGCCGACACCCGCGGCTCGCAGGGTCGAGACACCGTCGGCGAAGCGCACCGCCTCCCGGACGTGCCGCACCCAGTACTCCGCCGTGAACGCCGAAGCGAGAGCACCGCTCACATTCGAGAGCACCGGTATCTCAGCCGGGTGGTACGTCAGGGTTTCGGCGACCGCGCGGAACTCCGAAAGCATCGGGTCCATCAGCGGCGAATGGAACGCGTGGCTCACGGCGAGCCGTTTCGTCTGGACGCCGTCCGCGGCGAATCCCGCGGCGATGTCGAGCACCACGGCGGAAACCCCGGAGATCACCACCGACGACGGGCCGTTCACCGCCGCGATGGCCACGCCGTCGCAACCGTCCACTGCGGACAGGACCTCGGCTTCGGACGCCGCGATCGACACCATCGCGCCGCCGGCGGGCAGCGCCTGCATCAGCGACGCGCGGGCCGCGACCAGGCGGCAGGCGTCTTCGAGCGAGAGCACCCCGGCGACGTGGGCGGCCGAGATCTCGCCGATCGAGTGGCCGGCCACGAAATCCGGCCGCACACCCCAGGACGAAACCAGCCGGAACAACGCGACCTCGACCGCGAACAGGGCCGGCTGGGTGTGTTCCGTCCGGTCGAGCAGGTCCTGATCGTCGAAGGCGGCACGCAGCTCCGGGCCGAAGTGCGCGAGCACGGCGTCGAACGCCGACGCGTAGACCGGGAACCGCTCGTACAACTCGCGGCCCATGCCGGCCCGCTGGGCGCCTTGGCCGGTGAACAACACAGCCAGCACCGCGTCCGGATCGGCCTTCCCGGTGATCACGTCGTCGCCCAGCAGTACCGCGCGGTGGTCGAGCCGTCCCCGGGTGGTGGCCAGGGAGAAGCCGAGGTCCACCGGGTCGGCGGCCAGCTCACGGACCTGCTCGGTCACCGCGGCGAGCGCCCGTTCGTCGTGGGCGGACAGCACCCACGGCAGCAGCGCGTCCGTCGACGGAGGGGCCGGGGCCGGGGCCACACCGGGCGCCTGCTCCAGGATCGCGTGCACGTTGGTGCCGCTGACGCCGAACGCCGACACCGCGGCCCGGCGCGGCCGGTCGAGGTCCGGCCAGTCGCGGGCTTCGGTGAGCAGCTCGACCGCGCCCACCGACCAGTCCACCTGCGACGACGGGGTGTCGACGTGCAGGGTGCGCGGCAGGAGACCGTGCCGCAGGGCGAGCACCGTCTTGATCACGCCGGCCATCCCGGCCGCGGCCTGCGTGTGGCCCAGGTTGGACTTCACCGAGCCGAGCCACAGCGGCGTGGAACGGTCCTGCCCGTAGGTGGCCAGGAGGGCCTGGGCCTCGATCGGGTCGCCCAGCCGGGTGCCGGTGCCGTGCGCCTCGACGGCGTCGACGTCCGAAGTAGACAGACCGGCGTTCGCCAACGCGGCCCGGATCACCCGCTGCTGCGCCGGGCCGTTCGGCGCGCTCAGGCCATTGGACGCGCCGTCCTGGTTGACCGCCGAACCGCGGAGCACGGCGAGGATCGGGTGGCCGTTGCGCTGCGCGTCCGAGAGACGCTCCAGCAGGATCAGGCCGGCGCCTTCGCCCCAGCCGGTGCCGTCGGCCGCGTCGGCGAACGCCTTGACCCGGCCGTCCGCGGCCAGGCCGCGCTGGCGGGCGAACTCCAGGAACGCCATCGGCTTGGCCATGATCGCCACACCGCCGGCCAGCGCCAGGGTGCACTCGCCCTGCCGCAGCGACTGGGCGGCCAGGTGCATCGCGACCAGCGCTGACGAGCACGCCGTGTCGACGGTGACCGCCGGGCCCTCCAGCCCGAAGGTGTACGAGAGCCGCCCGGACATCACGCTGGGTGCCTCGCCGGTCAGCAGGTAGCCCTCCGAGCCGGGCTCGAGGCCGGCGCCGTAGCCCGAGGTGCTGGCCCCGACGAAGACGCCGGTCCGGCTGCCGCGCAGGCCGGCCGGGTCGAGCCCGGCGCGTTCGAAGACCTCCCACGACGTCTCGAGCAGCACCCGCTGCTGCGGATCCATCGCCAGGGCTTCCCGCGGCGAGATGCCGAAGAAGCCCGCGTCGAAGTCCGCCGCACCGGCCACGAACCCGCCGACGCCGGCGAGGTCGGCGTCACCGAAGGAGGCCAGGTCCCAGCCGCGGTCGGCGGGGAACTCCGTCAGCGCGTCGACGCCGTCGGCGACCAGCCGCCAGAGGTCTTCCGGCGAGCGCACGCCGCCGGGGAACCGGCAGCCCATCGCGACGACGGCGATCGGCTCGTCGACGGGCGCGGCGGCGGTGACGACCGCGGTTTCGGTGCGGCCCAGCAGCAGCCGGTGCAGTTCTCCGGCGAGCGCGGCCGGGTTCGGGTGGTCGAACACCAGCGTCGCGGGCAGGGTCAGGCCGGTGGCCGCGTTGATCCGGTTGCGGACCTCCACCGCGGTCAGCGAGTCGAAGCCGAGTTCCCGGAACGCGCGTCCGGCCGGGACCGCCGCCGGCGAGTCGTGGCCCAGTACCGAGGCGGCCTGGCCGCGGACGAGGTCCAGCAGCAGCCGCCGGGCCTCGGTTTCGCCCAGCCCGGCGATCCGGCGGGCCAGCGCGGGCCGCGCCACCTCGGGTTCTTCGGCCAGGAGCGCCTGGACTTCGGGGATGTCCTCGATCAGCGGACGCCGCCGGGACAGCGTGAAACCGGGTGCGAACCGGGCCCAGTCGACGTCGGCGACGGCCAGGAAGACCTCCGACGCGTCGAGGGCCTGGCAGAGCGCCTCGACCGCGGCTTCCGGCGCCATCTCGCGGAGGCCCCGGCGGCGCAGCTGGTCCTCCAGCTCGACGTCGCCCGCCATGCCGCCCCCGCCCCAGAAGCCCCAGGCGACCGAGGTCGCGGCGGCCCCACGGGCGCGGCGCTGCTCGGCGAGGGCGTCGAGGTAGGCGTTGCCCGCGCCGTAGGCACCCTGGCCGCCGCTGCCCCACACCCCGGCGTTCGAGGAGAAGAGCACGAAGGCGTCGAGGTCGTCGCCGAGGAGTTCGTCGAGGTTGCGGGCGCCGGCGACCTTGCCCTCGATCACGGCGGCGAACTCGGCCGCGGTGGTCTCGACCACCGGGGTGGCCTGCGGGAGCCCGGCGGCGTGGAACACCGCGCGGACCGGCTCGTCCAGGCCGGCCAGCAGCGCGGCGAGGGCGCTGCGGTCGGCGACGTCGCAGGCGGCGATCGTCACCCGCGTGCCCAGCGCGGACAATTCGGCTTCGAGGTCGGCCGCGCCCGGGGCGTCCGGGCCGCGGCGGCTGGTCAGCACGAGGTGCCCGGCACCGTCGGCGGCGAGGCGGCGGGCGACGTGGCCGCCCAGCGCGCCGGTGCCGCCGGTGATCAGGACCGTGCCGCGCGGCTTCCACCGCCGCGCCGGCGGGGTGAAGGGCGCGCGGACCAGCCGGCGGGCCAGCAGCCCGGACGGCCGGATCGCGAGCTGGTCCTCGGCGTCCACTCCGGACAGTGCCGCGGCGAGCAGCGAAGCGGTCGCGGCGTCCGCCTCGGCGGGGAGATCGACGAGCCCGCCCCAGCTGCCGGGCAGCTCCAGCCCGATCACCCGGCCCAGGCCCCACGTCATCGCCTGGGCGGGCGAGATTCCGTCGCCGGTGACCCCGCCGCGGGTCAGCAGCCACAACGGCGTTCCGCTCCCGGCCATCGCCTGGGCCAGCGCGAGGTTCGCGGTGGCTCCGGCGGTTTCGTCGAGCGCGAGCAGCGAGACGACCCCGGTGTACCCCTCGACGCCGGCGCACTCGGAGGTCACGACCGGCTCGGCACCGTGGGCGGCGAGGGCGGCCGGGACACCGGCGTCGTCATCGCCCGGGACGACGACCAGCCAGCGCCCGGACAGCTCCGGCGCGGACGGCGTGGCCACGGGCTTCCACTCGACGCGGTAGCGCCAGGAGTCCACTTCGGACGCGGTGCGGGCCCGGTCGCGCCACCGGGTCAGCGCGGCCAGGACCTCGGCCAGGGTGCTGCCGGGTGCGACGTCGAGCGTGCTCGCGACGGCGTCGAGGTCGAGACCGTCCACGGCGGCCCAGAACGCGGCGTCCACCGGATCCGCGGCCGCGGTGCCCGCGTCGAGCCAGTAGCGACGCCGCTGGAACGCGTAGGTGGGCAGCTCGACGCGGTGGGCGCCGGGGAACGCGGGCGTCCAGTCCACCGTGACCCCGCGCACGTGCGCCTCGCCGAGCGACCGGAGGAACCGCTCGTACCCGCCGTCGTCGCGGCGCAGGGACCCGAGCGCCTCGACCCCCTCGGTCTCGCCGATCGCCGTGGTCAGCACGGGGTGCGGCGAGGCTTCGACGAACGTGGCGAAGCCTTCCGCGGCGAGGGTGGTCACCGCGAAGTCGAGCCGGACGGTCTCGCGGAGGTTCGTGTACCAATACCCGGCGTCCAGCTCGGCGCCGTCGAGCCAGGTGCCGGTGACCGTGGAGAAGAACGGGACGTCGCCGGTCCGCGGCCGGATCGGGGCCAGCACGTCGAGGAGTTCGGCGTGGAGCTGCTCGACCTGCGCCGAGTGGGACGCGTAGTCGACGGGGATGCGCTTGGCGCGGACGCCGTCCGCCTCGCACGCGGCGAGCAACGCGTCCAGCGCGGCGGGTTCACCGGAGACGACGACGGCGGCCGGGCCGTTCACCGCAGCGATCGACAGCCCCTTGGTCAGCCGCGCCTCGACCGCTTCCGGGGACGCCGCGACCGACACCATGCCGCCGCCCCCGGCCAACGCCAGGATGGCTTTGCTGCGCAGCGCAACCACACGAGCGCCGTCCTCAAGGGACAGTGCCCCCGAAACGACGGCAGCCGCGATCTCGCCCTGCGAGTGCCCCACCACCGCCTCCGGCACGACACCGAAGGAACGCCACAACTCGGCCAGCGACACCATCACGGCCCACAGCGCGGGCTGCACGACATCGACCCGCATCAGCGCCCCGGCATCGGCCAGAACGTCCGGCAGCGACCAGTCCACAAAGGACGCTAACACCGAAGCACACTCGTCCAGGCGCGCCCGGAACACCGGCGACGACTCCGCCAGTTCCAGGGCCATCCCGGCCCACTGCGAACCCTGCCCGGGGAACACCAGCGCGGTCCGGCCGGGTGCCACCGTCCCCGTGACCACATTGGGCGCCGAAAGACCCTCGGCCAGCGCGGAAAGCCCGTCGGACAACGCTGACCGATCGCCGGTGACGACCGCACGGTATGGGAAGCCGGTGCGCGAACTGACCAGGGAAAACGCGACGTCGGCGACGCTGCCCTCGACCGCACGATCCCGGAGGGCGGCGGCCTGAGCTTGCAACGCCTCGGTAGACTTCGCGGAGAGCACCCACGGCACCACCGCGGGCTCGGGTGTCGGCGCAGGACCGGCGTCACCCTGCTCCAGGATGACGTGGGCGTTCGTGCCGGAGATGCCGAACGACGAGACCGCCGCCCGGCGCGGCCGCGGCCGTTCCCACGCGTGCGGCTGGTCGAGCAGCCGCACCGCGCCGCTCTCCCAGTCCACGTGGGGCGACGGCGTTTCCGCGTGCAGCGTCCGCGGCAGGACGCCGTGCCGCAGCGCCTGCACGGTCTTGATCAGCCCGGCGACGCCGGCCGCCGCCTGGGTGTGGCCGATGTTCGACTTGAGGGAGCCCAGCCACAGCGGCGTCGAGCGGTCCTGGCCGTAGGTGGCCAGCAGGGCCTGAGCTTCGATCGGGTCGCCCAGCGCCGTGCCGGTGCCGTGCGCTTCGACCAGGTCGACGTCCGATGTGGACAGTCCGGCGTCGGCGAGGGCGGCGCGGATGACGCGCTGCTGGGCCGGGCCGCTGGGAGCGCTGAGGCCGTTGGAGGCGCCGTCCTGGTTCAGGGCGCTGCCGCGCAGCACGGCGAGCACCGGGTGGCCGAGGCGCCGCGCGTCGGACAGCCGCTCGACCAGCACCAGACCGGCACCCTCGGCCATGCCCATCCCGTCGGCCCCGGCGCCGAACGCCTTGCAGCGTCCGTCGGCGGCCAGCCCGCGCTGGCGGCTGAAGGCGGTGAGCGACGACGGCGTCACCATCACCGCGACCCCGCCCGCGAGGGCCAGCGAACACTCGCCGCGGCGCAGGGCCTGCGCGGCCAGGTGCAACGCCACGAGCGACGACGAGCAAGCCGCGTCGACGGTGAGGGCCGGTCCCTCCAGCCCGAGCGTGTAGGCGATCCGGCCGGACAGCACGCTGGACACGCTGCCGGTGAGCAGGTGCCCTTCGAGGCCGTCCGGAATCGACCGCATCCGGGCGTGGTAGTCCTGGTAGTTGGCGCCGACGAAGACGCCCGCGGGCTCGCCGCGCAGCGTGGCCGGGTCGATCCCGGCGTGCTCGATGGTCTCCCAGGCGATCTCCAGCAGGAGCCGCTGCTGCGGGTCCATGGCCAGGGCCTCACGCGGGGAAATCCCGAAGAAGCCGGCGTCGAAATCGGCGACGTCGTGCAGGAAACCGCCCTCGCGGACCGTCGATGTGCCCTGCTCGTCGGGGCCGCCGAACAGCTTGGCCAGGTCCCAGCCGCGGTCGGTGGGGAACCCGGAGACGGCGTCGCGGCCTTCGGCGACGAGAGTCCACAGGTCGTCCGCGGACCGCACGCCACCGGGGTAGCGGCAGCCCATGCCGATGATGGCGATCGGTTCGTCGGCGGCGGTCGGCACGCGGGTGACCGCGGGCGCGGCGGCCGTGCCGAGGACCGTGTCCCGCAGGTGCGCGGCCAGCCGGAGCGGCGTCGGGTGGTCGAAGACGAGCGTCGCGGGCAGCCGGAGGCCGGTCGCGGCGGCGATCCGGTTGCGGACGTCGAGGGCGGTCAGGGAGTCGAAGCCGAGGTCGGTGAACGGCCGGTCCGGCTCGACGGCGTCGCCGCTCGCGTGCCCGAGCACGGCGGCGGCCTGGGCGCGGACCAGGTCGAGGAGGACCCGGTCGGCGTCGCCGCCGGAGAGCCCGGCGAGCTGCTGGGCCAGCGGCGTGGCTTCCGGGGCCGGGGCTTCCGGCGACCGGCGCGCCTGGGGCAGGTCGTCGAACAGCGGCCGGGCGCGGCCGGCGGTGAAAACCGGCAGGAACCGGGCCCAGTCGACGTCGGCGAGCACCACGAACGGTTCGTCGTGGCCGAGGGTTTCGTGCAGCGCGGTGATCGCCGTGGCCGGGTCCATCAGCGGCAGCCCGCGGCGGGCCAGCTGACCGGCGTCGACGCCCTCGGACATCCCGCCCCGGCCCTCGATGTCCGTCGGCGCCCAGACGCCCCAGGCGATCGAGGTCGCGGTCGCGCCGCGGGCCCGGCGCCGCTCGGCCAGGGTGTCGAGGAAGGTGTTGGCGGCGGAGTAGGCCGCGTGGTCGCCGCTGCCCCAGACCCCGGCGATCGAGGAGAACAGCACGAACCGGTCGAGGTCGTCGCCGAGCAGTGCGTCGAGGTGGCGAGCCCCGGCGACCTTCGCGCGGACGACCTCGGCGAACCCCGGCAGGGTCGTCTCGGCCACCGGCAGCAGCTCGACCGTGCCGGCGGCGTGGAAGACCGAGCGGACCGGCTCGGCGAGGCCGGCCAGCAGCGCGGCGAGGGCGTCGCGGTCGGCGACGTCGCACCGGGCCAGGGTGACGCGGGTGCCGAGCGCCTCCAGTTCGGCGGCCAGCTCGCGGGCGCCGGGCGCGTCCGGGCCGCGGCGGCCGGTCAGGACCAGGTGCGGGGCGCCTTCCGCGGCGAGCCACCGGGCGACGTGCGTGCCGAGCGCGCCGGTGCCACCGGTGACGAGCACCGTGCCCTCGGGCCGCCAGGGACGCGGGCGGTCGCTCCGGCCGGCGGTGCGCAGGCGCCGGACGCGGAGACCGCCCGGCCGGACGGCGAGCTGGTCTTCGGCACCGCGGGCGGCGAGGATCCGGCCCAGCCGGTCGAGTTCGGCCGCGCCGGGCTCCGGAGTGAGGTCGATCAGGCCGCCCCAGCGGTCGGCGTGTTCCAGCGCGAGGACGCGGCCGAGGCCCCAGAGCAGCGACTGCTCGAGGCCCGGCAGCTCGTCGGCGGGCCCGGTGCGGACCGCACCGCGCGTGAGCACCCACAGCGGGGCGGTGACCCCGGCGTCGCCGAGCGCCTGGGCCAGGACGAGGGTCAGGATCAGCCCGGCCGGGCTTTCCGGGAAGTCCGGGTGCGGGCGTTCGTCGGCCGCGAGCAGCGACAGCACGCCGTCGAACGGCCCGGTGAGCCGCTCGGCCAGCGCGGCGCGATCGGTGCCGGTCAGGGTGAGCGTGACCACCTCGGCGGTCCGGGCGAGGGTGTCCACGACGTCCTGGCCGCCGCCGTCTTCGCCGCGGACGACCAGCCACCGCCCGGACGGCGTCGCGGCGGGCAGGTCGGCGGGCTGCCAGGTGATCCCGTACCGCCAGGAGTCCACAGTGGATTCGGTGGCCCGGCGGCGGCGCCACGCGGCCAGTGCCGGGAGGACCTCGTCCAGTGGCGCGTCGACGGCGACACCGAGCGTGCCCGCGAGGTCCGCCGGGTCGTCGCGGTCCACGACGTCCCAGAACCCCGCGTCGGCGGGGGCTTCTCCGCCGTGGTCGGTGGTGCGCAGCCAGAAGCTTTCCCGCTGGAAGGGGTAGGTGGGCAGGTCCACGCGGCCCGCGCCGGGGAACGCCGGCGTCCAGTCGACCGGGACGCCGGCGCAGTGCGCCTCGGCCAGGGCCCGCTGGAACCGGGCGAGGCCGCCGTCGCCGCGGCGCAGGGTGCCGAGCGCGGTCGCCGTCTCGCCGATGGCCATCGTCAGCACCGGGTGCGGCGAGGCTTCGATGAAGGTGCCGAAGCCGCGCTCGGTCAGCGCCCGCACCGCGTCGTCGAACAGCACGGTGCCGCGGAGGTTGGTGTACCAGTACTCGGCGTCGAGCTCGGCGCCGTCGGCCCAGTCGCCGGTGACGGTGGAGAAGAACCCCGTCTCGGCGGTTCGCGGGGTGATCGGGGCGAGCACGCTCCGGAGTTCGTCGCGGATCTCTTCGACCTGCGCGGAGTGCGACGCGTAGTCCACCGGGATTCGCTTGGCGCGGACGCCGTCGGCCTCGCACGACGCCATGAGCGCGTCGAGGGCGTCCGGGACGCCCGAGACCACCACCGCGGCCGGGCCGTTCACCGCGGCGATCGAAAGCCCTTCGGTCAGCCGCGCCTCGACGGCTTCGAGGGACGCGGCCACCGAAACCATGCCACCGCGGCCGGCCAAGGCAAGGATCGCCTTGCTGCGCAGGGCAACCACCCGAGCACCGTCCTCAAGGGACAGAGCACCGGACACGACGGCGGCGGCGATCTCGCCCTGCGAATGCCCCACGACGGCCTCGGGCACGACACCGTACGAGCGCCACAGTTCGGCCATCGACACCATCACGGCGAACAGCGCGGGCTGCACGACATCGACCCGCGTCAGCGCCTCGGCGTCGGCCAGGACGTCCCGAAGATCCCAGTCCACGAAGGACGCCAGCGCGCCACCGCATTCGTCGAGACGCGCCGAGAAGACCGGCGACGACTCCGCCAGTTCGAGGGCCATCCCGGCCCACTGCGAACCCTGGCCGGGGAACACCAGCGCGACCTTGCCCGGCTTTCCGGCCACCCCGGACACCACCGCGTCGTCCGGCGTGCCCGCGGCCACGGCGGCGAGCCCGCGCCGCAGTTCGGCCCGGTCGTGGCCGACCACGACGGCCCGGTGTTCGAACCGGGACCGCGTCACCGCGAGCGAGTAGCCGACCTCGGGCAGCCGCATATCGTCCACATCGGACAGCAAGGCCGCCTGCGCCCGCAGGGCTTCCGCCGTGCGACCCGAGAGAACCCACGGAACGGCCGCGGGCATCGGTGCCGGCGAAGCGGGTTCGACCGGCGGGGCGGCTTCGAGGATGGCGTGCGCGTTGGTCCCGCTGATGCCGAAGGACGACACTGCCGCCCGCCGCGGGTGATCGCGTGAAGGCCACTCGACGCCGGTGTCCAGCAGCCGCAGCGTGCCGGCCGACCAGTCCACTTCGGACGTCGGACGCCCGGCGTGCTTCGACGCGGGCAGGGTCGCGTGCCGCAGCGCCAGCACGGCCTTCATCACCCCGGCGACACCGGCGGCGGCCTGGGTGTGCCCGATGTTGGACTTCACCGACCCCAGCCACAGCGGCTGTTCCGGCGACCGGCCGCGGCCGTAGGTCTCCAGCAGCGCCTGCGCTTCGATCGGGTCGCCGAGCGGGGTGCCGGTGCCGTGCGCCTCCATCAGGTCGACCTGGCTCGCCGCCACCCGGGCGTTGGCCAGGGCGTCGAGGATGACCCGCTCCTGCGACGGCCCGTTCGGGGCGCTGAGCCCGTTCGACGCGCCGTCGGAGTTGACCGCCGAGCCGCGGACCACCGCGAGCACCGGGTGCCCGAGGCGCTGGGCGTCCGAAAGCCGTTCCAGGACCAGCATCCCGGCGCCTTCGGCCGCTCCGAAGCCGTCGGCGTCCGCGGAGAACGGCTTGCACCGGCCGTCCGGCGACAGCGCGCGTTGCCGGCTGAGCTCGATGAGGATGCCCGGTGTCGCCATCACGGTCACGCCGCCGGCCAGCGCCAGCGAGCACTCGTCGCGGCGCAGCGCCTGCACCGCCCAGTGCAGCGCGACCAGCGACGACGAGCACGCGGTGTCGACGGTGACCGCGGGCCCCTCCAGCCCGAGGACGTAGGCGATCCGGCCGGAGGCGACGCTGGTGATCGTGCCGGTGAGCAGGTGGCCCTCGACCGACTCGGGGACCCGGTGCGAGCTCGGCGCGTAGTTCTGCTGCATGGCCCCGACGAACACGCCGGTGCGGCTCGACTTCAGCGTCCGCGGGTCGATGCCGCCGCGTTCGAGGGCCTCCCACGACGTCTCCAGCAGGAGCCGCTGCTGGGGGTCCATGGCGAGGGCCTCGCGCGGGGAGATGCCGAAGAAGCCGGCGTCGAACCGGTCGGCGTCGTGCAGGAACGCCCCGCCGCGCATGGAGAACGTGCCGGGCCGCGACGGGTCCGGGTCGTAGAGCGACGCCCAGTCCCGGTTGGCGGGCAGGTCCCCGATGACGTCCTCGCCCTCGGAAACGAGGCGCCACAACGCTTCCGGCGTGTCGATCCCGCCCGGGAAGCGACAGCCCATGCCGACGATCGCGATCGGCTCGGTCTCCCGCGCCTCGAAGTCCCGCAACCGCTGCTTGGCCTGGCGCAGGTCCGCCGTGGCCAGCTTCAGGTAGTCGCGGAGCTTGTCCTCGTTCGCCATGTGCCGTCAACTCTCCTGCGTTGTCCGCCTGACCCGCCTCAGGACAGGTCGAGCTCCCGATCGAGCAGTGCGAAGATTTCGTCGTCCGACGCGGTGTCGAGCGGGGCGTCCCCGGGCTCGGGGTCGCGTTCGTCCACCGCGCCGTCCAGCCGGAACAGCAGGTCCCGCAGCCGGACCTTGACCCGGCCGTGCAGCGGGCCGCCCGGCTCGCCCAGCAGCGCCTCCTCCAGCCGGTCGAGGTCCGCCAGCACGTCGGAGCCCGCGGGGCTCAGCGCTTCTTGGAGGTGCCCGGCCAGCGCGGCCGGCGTCGGGTAGTCGAAGGCCAGGGTGGTGCGCAGTTTCAGCCCGGTCGCCTCGGCGAGCCGGTTGCGCAGCGCCACCGCGGTCAACGACTCGAAGCCGAGTTCGGTGAAGGTGTCGTCGCGGCCGGCGGTGTCCCGGCCGAGGACCGCCGCGGTGTGCTCGAGGACCAGGTTCAGCAGCAGTTCCGCCCGGGCGGGCCCGGGCAGCGCGGCCACCTTCGCCGCGAACCCGCCGTCGTGCGGGCCACGGCCGGCCGGTTCGGCGTGCGGTGCCCGGACGTAATCCTCGGGCAGCGCACCCAGGACGACGTTCTCGGCGGAGAACACCGGCCGTCCCACCAGGTCGGTGGCCGAAACCGACACCGAGTCCGTGCCGGTGGCGCGCACGCGGACCCGCAACGCCGAGGCCCCGGCCGTGTGCAGGGCCAGCCCGCTCCACGAGGACGCGAGCCAGCCGTCGGACTCGGCCGCGGCGGGGAACAGCGCGACCACCTGCAGCGCGGAATCCAGCAGCGCGGGGTGGATGCCGTAGCCCGCGCCGCTCCCTGCAGGGGTCGGCAACACGACCTCGGCGAACAGCTCGCCGTCGAGCGACCAGGCACCGGTCAGGCCGCCGAACTCCGGACCCAGCTCGATGCCGTGACCGCGCAGGCGGTCCCGGGCAGTGTCGGCGTCCTCGGCGACGGCACCCGGCGGCGGCCACGTCACGGGCTCGGGCCCGGCGGCCGCGCCCGCGGTCTCGGCCATGATCCCGGTGGCGTGCCGCGTCCACGGCCCGCCCTGTGCGGCACCGACCGAGTCCGGCCGGGCGAACACGCCGATCCGGCGGGCCCCGGCGTCGTCCACCGGGCCGATCCGCACCTGAAAGCAGTGCGCCTCTTCGGCGAAGACGACCGGCAGGTGCTGCGTGAGTTCTTCGATCCGGGCGCAGCCCAGCTCGGACGCGGCGTGCAGGGTGAGTTCGACGAGCACCGACGACGGCAGCACGGTCCGGCCGAGCACGGTGTGCCCGGCCAGCCACGGGTGCTGCGCGGCGGAGAGGCGGCCGGTGAACAGCCAGCCGCCGTCTTCGGCGAGTTCGACGGCCGCGCCGAGCAGCGGGTGCCCGGCGGCCAGCAGGCCGGCGGCGGCGACCGTGGCGTCCGAGCCGGACTCCGGCAGGGCGATCGGTTCGGCCCCGCCGGGGAAGGCCGCGGTCCAGTCGACACTGGCGCCGGAGACGTAGGCCGCGGCGAGCGAACCGAGGAACGAGCGCGGGCCGTTCTCGCGGCGGCTGATCGTGCCGAGGACGACGGCCCGGCCGTCGAGGGCGTCGACCGTGTCCTGGACCGCGACCGTGAGCACGGGGTGCGGGCTGATCTCGGCGAAGACGCCGTGGCCCTGCTCCACGAGCCCACGAGTGGCCTCGTCGAAACGGACCGGGTTGCGCAGGTTGCGGAACCAGTAGCGGGCGTCGAGCGCGGCGGTGTCGAGGGGGCCTTCGGTGACCGTCGAGTGGAACGGGACCACAGTGGACGCCGGGGTCAGCGGGGCGAGGTCGGCCAGCAGCCGGTCGCGGATGGCGTCGATGTGCCGGGAGTGGGCGGCCAGGCCGACCGGGATGCGCCGGGCCCGCACGCCCTCGGCCTTCAGGTCGGCCAGCAGGTCCGCCACCGCGGCGGAGTCGCCCGAGACGACCACCCACGACGGCGCGTTCACCGCGCCGATGTCGAGGCCGTCGCGGCCGGCCAGCCGGGAGCGCACCTCGGCCACCGGCAGCGGCACCGAGATCATGTCGCCGCGGCCGGACAGGGTCGCCTGCGCGCTGCTCCACCGCGCGGCCACGCGCATGCCGTCGGTGTGCGAAAGCGCGCCGGTCGCGCAGGCGGCGGCCACCTCGCCGAGGCTGTGCCCGACGACGGCGGCCGGTTCGACGCCGTGCGCTCGCCACAGCGCGGCCAGCGCGACCATCACCGCGAACAGCACCGGCTGCACGACGTCGGCGCCGTCGTCCAGGGTCGGCGCGCCCGGCCGTCCACGGAGGACGTCCACAATGGACCAATCGGCGAAGGGGGCGAGCGCGGCGTCGCAGCGGGCGAGTTCCGCGGCGAACACCGGCGACCAGTCCAGCAGGTCGAGCGCCATGCCCGGCCACTGCGAACCCTGGCCGGGGAAGACGAACACGACCCGCTCGGCGCGCCGGGCGCTGCCGCGCACGACGTCGGGCGGGTTCTGCCCGGCGGCCAGGGTGTCCAGCCCGCGTCGGCCCTCGTCGCGGTCGCCGGCCAGGAGCACGGCCCGGTGCGCCCGGCCGGTGTCCTCGGCGGCGACCGAGCGCGCGAACGCCTCGAACGGCGTGTCCGGGTGGTCGGCGAGGTACCGCGCGAGGCGGTGGGCCTTCGACCGCAGTCCTGCTTTGCTGTCCGCGGAGACGATCAGCGGCACGACGTCGTGACCACGGCCGGTGTGCTCGTGCTCGGTGGTCAGGGTCGGGGTGGCCACTCGTTACCTCCCGGGGTCGGGTTCAGGGCAGCCGCACGGAGAACGGGTTCCGGAACACGTCGCCCGGGTCCCACCGCGCCTTGACCGCTTGCAGCCGCGGGTAGTTGTGCTGGTGGTAGAGCTCGTGCCAGGCCAGCCCGGAGGAGTTCCACCGCTCGTCCTGGACGTCGAAGTCCGGGTTGTTCACGTAGGACCCGTTGGTGCGCTCGTCCGGCACCGGCACGCCGCCGGTCTCGGCGTAGACGTCGGCGTAGAACTCGCGCAGCCACGCCAGGTGCGGCTCGGCCTGCTCGGAGGCGTCCCAGTGGGTGGAGTAGACGAGCTTGAGGATGCTGTCCCGCTGGGCGATCGCGGTGTCGGTGGGCGACAGCGCGTTCATCCGCCCGCCGCAGCCGACGAACATCACGCCGGCGCGGTGGTTGCCGTAGTCCTCGCGCAGCAGGTGCGCATACAGCTTCGCGGCTTGCTCGTCGGTGCAGCGTTTCCGCAGGTCCGCGGCCTTGATCTTGAAGCTCAGCGTGTGGTCGCCGCTGTCGGCGATGCCGCCCCACGACGTCGCGTGCAGCCACGGCAGCTCCTGGCGGCTGCTCAGCGCCGGCTCGACGCCGAGGTCCCGGCGGATCGCCGTGACGTAGTCGTCGAGCAGGCCGGCGGCGTTCGGGGCGGCGCTGTCGATCTGGGTCGACATAGCGACGAACTGGGACGCGCGCGTCCCGCACCACAGGCCGCTGTAGAGGTCTTCGTACGGCGAACCGGGATCGCTGTGGCGCTCGTACCACTCGCCGTGGTTGCGCAGCAGCCGCGTGAACGCGGTTTCGTCGAGCGCGTCCCACACCCAGACGTCCTGCTGCACCAGCAGCCGCGCGGGCGGGGTCGGCAGGAGCACCTCGGGGGCACCGGTCGCGCCGGGGATCCGCAGCCAGTAGCGCGTCACGACGCCGAAGTTGCCGCCGCCACCGCCGGTGTGCGCCCACCACAGGTCGGGGTGCTCGTCGCGGGTCGCGACCACCGCGCGGGCCGTGCCGTCGGCGGCCACGACCACCACCTCGACCGCGTACAGGTGGTCGGAGACGTAACCGAACTTCCGCGACAGCGGGCCGTACCCGCCGCCCGCGATGTGCCCGCCGAGGCCGACGCTCGGGCAGGACCCGGCCGGGATGGTGACGCCCCAGCGCTTGTAGAGCGTCCGGTAGGCCTGGCCGACGGTGGCGCCGGGCTCGGCGAAGAAGGCGTCCCGTTCGGGGTCGAAGCCGATCCGGTTCAGTTCGGACAGATCGATGACCACCCGGACGTCCGGTGCGCCGACCATCTGCTCGACGCAGTGGCCGCCGCTGCGGACCGCGATCCGCCGTCCCTCGCGCACGGCCGCGCCGACCGCGTCCACCACCTCTTCGGTGGAGGTGGGCACGCGGATGTAGTCGGGCTTGCCGACCCAGCGCTGGTTGACCCCGCGCACGAGATCGGCGTACCGGGCGTCGTCCGGCAGAACGGTCACCGCACCCATCGATCGCCCTCATTCTTCGTTCAAGTCATTCCCCAGTTTCACCGAACACTACGGTGGCGCCGACGGCCGCTCCAACCCCTAACCGCCCGAAACTGCGCCTCGACCTGGCGTTTCTTAGGGGCGCGTTAGGGGTTACCGCCCAGGTCGGCCGCTGCTAGCTTCATGCTGCGGAAATCTTTATTCTGCCAAAGATATAAGGCGGGCAATCGTGGCCGAACTCCATTCATGGCATCCGATCGACGAGAATGCGGACGACAAGGAAGTAATCATCACGGTTGATTTCACGGTCACCGGGCGCCCGGAGGCGGGGTTCGCCGAGCTCGCGAAGCACCTCGAGACGCCCTACGGCATCTGGGAGAGCCTGCCGCCCGCCATCGGCGAAGAGACCGGCATGACCGGCGACGACTACCTCGACCGGTGGACCGCCGAACTGCGCGCGAGCGGCGCCGAGGTCAAGGCGGTGTTCGGCTACTGCGCGTCCAGCGTGTTCGCCCTCGCCATCGCCGAGCGCGTCGCGAACTGGCAGGCGAAGCCGCGCGTGGTGCTGTTCGACCCGACCGCCGCCACCGGCTTCACCGTGCTGCACTACGGCTTCTTCCGGGTGGTGGACGCCCTCGCGGCCGTCCTCACCGACGACGAGGTGCGGGACGCGCACGCCGCCGGCGAGGCCGCCCAGCGCAGCCACGACGACCTCGAGACGCTCACGAAGGAGTTCGTCCGGCTCTACCGCGAGGTCGGCACCACCGCGTTCGAGCGGGTCGAGCTGGACGCCGACCGCGCCGACGAGCTCGTGTCCTGGTTCAGCAGCTACCTGACCTACCTCGTGGCCGCCTCCCAGGTCACCGTCTCCGGCGACCTCGACGGCGTCGCCGTGATCCGCTCCGCGGAACTGCCCGGTGCGCTGGAGATCGGCGCCCGCGAGATCCGGTTCGACATCGACCACTCCGGCCTGCTCAGCCAGCCGGAGGTCGCGCAGGCCGTCCGCGGCCTGCTCCCCTGACCGCCGCTCATCGAAGATCCCCGCAGGAGAGCTGATGCCGACGTCACCGACCGGTCTGGGCACCGGCACGGAAAACCAAGCCGAAGCCGCGCTCGCCGGGCACCCCGGTGTCGCGCGGGCCAGTGTCGCCCGCGAACCCGGGACCGGGCGGCTCGTCGCCCACGTCGTGCCGCGGGACCCGGTCGCCGAAGCCGGCGACGACCGCGCGCGCGTCGAAGAGTGGCAGCTCATCTACGAGTGGGTGTACGGCGAACTCCCCGAGTCCGGCGGGCTCGGGGAGAACTTCGTGGGCTGGCACAGCACCTACACCGGGCTGCCGATCGAGCTCGCGCAGATGCGGGAGTGGCGCGACGCGACCGTGGCGCGGATCAGGTCGCTGCGGCCCCGCCGGGTGCTGGAGATCGGCGTCGGCACCGGCCTGCTGATGGCCAAGCTGGCGCCGTCGTGCGAAGAGTACGTGGCCACGGACTTCTCCCCGACCGTGATCGCCACGCTCACCGGGCAGGTGGCCGCCGACCCCGCGCTGGCCCACGTGACGCTGCACCACCGCGAGGCCGACGACTTCTCCGAGCTTCCCGCGAACCACTTCGACACGGTGGTGCTCAACTCCGTCGTCCAGTACTTCCCCGGCGTCGGCTACCTCGCGGACGTCCTGCGCCAGGCCGCCGCGCTGATCGCGCCCGGCGGCGCGGTGTTCGTCGGCGACGTCCGGAATCTGCGGCTGCTGCGCGCCTTCCGCGCCGCCGTGCTGGCCGAGGAGGTGGCCGCGGCCCCCGAGACGGCCCGGGAACTGGTCGAGAACAGCGTCCTCGAGGAGAAGGAACTGCTCGTCGACCCGGACTTCTTCCCCGCCCTGGCCGCCACGCTGCCCGGGATCGCGGCCGCCGACGTCCGGCTGAAGCGGGCCCGCCACCACAACGAGCTGAGCCGGCACCGCTACGACGCCGTGCTGCGCAAGGAACCCGCGGAGACCGTCGAACCCGGGCACACGCAGGCCTGGGACCCGGCCGCGCTGGAAACCCTGCTGAGCGACGTCCGGCCGCCGTCCGCGCGGATCACCGGCGTGCCGAACGGCCGGGTCGCCCGCGAGCTGGCCGCGCTGGCGAAGCTCGACACCGGCGCCGCGCCGGCCGCGGTGACCGCGCCGGACCCCGAGGACCTCCACGAGATCGGGCGACGGCGGGGCTACCAGGCCGCGGTGACCTGGTCGGCCGGCGGCCCCGGCCTGGTCGACGTCGTCTACTCCCGCGACGGCGAGCCGGTGACCGTGCCCGCCTCGGCCGCCACACCCGGGCTGCCGTTCACCGCCTACGCCAACGCTCCCTCCCGCGCGGCCAAGACGAGCACGTTCGTGGCCGAGTTGCGCGCGTACCTCGCCGCGCGGCTGCCGGCCGAAGCGGTTCCGCACGCCTTCGTCACCGTCGACGACCTTCCCGAAGGGAACGGACATGCCGACCGCTGAGATTCCGGCCACCCGCAAGGAAGAAGGGCTCTGGCTGCTCGAACGGCTGGTGCCCGGCGAAGGCGTCAACAACGTGCCGGGCGTGGCGCTGCGGGTCGCGGGCCGGCTGGACCGGGCCGTCCTGCAGGAGGCCGTCGCACAGCTGGTGCGCCGCTACGACGCGCTGCGGACCGTCTTCCACGCCGGTGACACCCGGCTGACCAAGTCGGTGCTCGCGACCTTCCCGATCCGCCTGGAAGGCGCGGAGTGCACGGACGTCGAAGCCGGGCTGCGGGAGCTGATCACGCGACCGTTCACCTTGGACGGATCGCCGCTGCTGCGCGTCGGCCTGTACCACGGCCCCGAGCACGACTCGGTCGGCGTGGCCGTGCACCACCTCATCTTCGACGGCACGTCGATGTCGATCTTCCTGGAGGAGCTCGCCGCCGCCTACGACGCGGTGCTCGCCGGGGACCTCCCGGACGCCGGCCCGCCCGTCCCGCTCTGGCCGGAGTCCGCCCCCAAGCCGGAGAGCCTCGCCTTCTGGCGCGAGCACCTGCGCGACTTCGACGCGGGCGGGCCGGGCCTGTGGTGCGGCGGCCAGGAAAGCGCGCAGCCGACCCTGCGCGGCGAGCAGCTCGTCCGCCCGTTCTCCGCGTCCGCCAAGGACGTCGTCACCGCGCTGCAGAAGGAGCTCAAGGCGCCCGACGTCGTCGTGCTGCTGGCCGCCTACTACCTGCTGCTGCACGCCCACGGGGCCGGCCCCGACCTCGCCGTCGGCTTCCCGGTGAACGTCCGCAGCCAGCAGGCCCAGCGCGCGATCGGCTACCACGTCAACATCGTCCCGCTGCGCGTGCGGATCGACCCGGCCGAAACGTTCCGCGTGTTCAGCCGCCGGGTGCGGGACCTGTTCTTCGAGGCCATCGCGCACGCGGACGTGCCGATGGACGTCCTGCTGCCGGAGGTCGAGCGGGCCGGATCGTCCTGGCGCACCACGATGTTCCGGCACGTGTTCAACTACCTGCCCTTCGGCGGGCGGGCCGCCACGAGCCTCGGCGGCGCGCCCGCCGAAGTCGTCGAAATCGACCCCGGGCACAGCAAGTTCGACCTCGAGTTCGTCATCCTGCCCTCGGCGGAGGAGAGCCGCGTCAAGGCGGTCTACGGCGCCGAGGTGCTCGACCGCGGCGAGGTCGAGCTGCTGCTGGAGCGCTACGACGCCCTGCTCCTCGCGGCGGCGAGCGCGCCGGACCGGCCGCTGCGCGAGCTGGACGGCTGGGGTGCGACCGACCACGCCGTCCTCGACGCTCCCGCTGTCCCCGCCGGGACGGACACCGTCCTCACCGCGATCGCCCGGCACGTCTCGGAAAACCCGGGCGCGCCGGCGATCGTGACCGAAGGCGGCACGACGTCCTACCGGGATCTCTGGCGCGCCGCGTCGGCGGTCACCACGTTGCTGGCCGACGCCGGGACCGTGCCGGGTGACGTCGTCGCCGTGGCCGTCCCGCGCGGCCCGGACCTGGCGGCCGCGATCCTCGGCAGCTGGCTGGCCGGCGCCACCGTCACCACGGACACCTCCGCCGCGAAATCGGTGCTGGGTCCCGAGGAGATCTCCTACGCCGTCACGGTGACCGTCGACCCGGACGCCGCGGCCGTGTCCCCGGACAGCCTGGCGCTGCCCGGCGTGACCCACCGGGAGCTCGCCGACTCCATCCGGCCGGTCGCGGCGGCTTCCCGGCCGGTGCTGTGGCTTTCGGGCGCCGTCCCGGAACTGCTGCTCGCCTTGACCACCGGCGCGCCGCTGGTCGTGGCGCCGGACGCGGCCCGCACGGACGGCCACCTGCTGGCCGGACTGCTCACCCGGCACGACGTCGGCGTCGTGCACGCCACCCCGGCCGTCTGGGCCCGCGTGGCCGAGCACCTCGGCGAAGCCGCCCGCGGCCGCACCGCGCTGATCGGCGCCGAACCCGCGCCCGGCCCGCTCGTCCGCACCCTGAGCGCGCTCGAAGCCGACGTCCACACGGTGTTCTCCTTCGGGGGCCGCTGGGTGCTCACCGACGGCGTTCCGGTCGCGGGCCTCGACGCCGACGTCGTCGCCCCGGACGGACGGCGGCTGCCCCTGGAGGTGCGGGGCGAACTCCGGCTCGCCGGCACTGCCACCGGCATCCTCGCGCACTGGCGCCGCGATGGATCCCTGCACGTCCACGGCCCCCTCGACCGGCAGCTGACGTTCGGCGGCACCCGCGTCGACCTCGCCACCGTGGAGGACGCCCTGACCGCGCACACCGACGTCGTCGCGGCCGCGGTGACCCTGCGGCCCGGCGCGGAAGACCTGGTCGCCGTCGTGCAGGCGCCGGACAAGCCGCAACTCGCCGCCGACCTGGCCCGGCACGCCGAAGCGGTGCTGCCGCCCGCGGCGCGTCCGGCGTGGTACCTGCGGGTCGACGCACTGCCCGAGACAGCCGCGCACGAGGTGGACCGGGCGGCGGTGGCCGGGCTGGCCGCCGCGGCCGGGCCGCCGTCGGACACCCCGGCCGAGACCACGCCGGACGCCACGACCGACGCCGTCGTGGCGCTGTTCCGGCAGCTGCTCAAGCGCGACGACGTCACCGAAGACACGAACTTCTTCGCCAGTGGCGGGCATTCGCTGCTGGCCGCCCAGCTCGTCCAGCGGATCCAGAAGCAGACCGGGGTCCGGCTGAAGCTGTCCGCCGCCTTCGCCCACCCGACGCCGGCCGCGCTGGCGGAGCTGATCACCGGGAGCACCCGATGACCCCGTCCTTCAACCCGCCGCCCGTCCCGTTCGGCCGGGCCGAGACCATGCACGGCCTGTTCGAGTGGTGTGCCGCGCGGTGGCCCCGCCGCACCGCGCTGCACCACCTCGGCCGGGACGTCAGCTACCGGGAGCTGGCGGAGCTCGCCGACGCCTACGCGGCCGAACTGCAGGCCCGCGGCGTCGAGCGCGGCTCGATCGTGCCGGTGCTGCTGCCCCGCTCCCCCGAACTGTTCGCGGCGCTGCTGGCGGTGCTCAAGTGCGGCGCCGCCTACGCCGCGTTGGACCTGCGGTGGCCGTCGAGCCGGCTGTCCGAGCTGATCGAGCACCTCGGCGGGCCGGTGGTCGTCGCCGAACGGGGTGCCGCGTGGCCGTCGACGTGGTCGCCGCCGTCGACGCCGATCCTCGGCGCCCGGCCGGCCGCGGTCGACGTCGGCGCCGACGACCCCTGCGCGGTCTTCTTCACCTCCGGCACCACCGGGACGCCGAAGGGCGTGGTCACCGCGCACCGCGGCAACGTCCGGCTGTTCGACGACTGGCTGTTCACGCCGCTGGACTCCGGCGCGGTGATGCCGCAGGCGCTCGCGGCGACGTGGGACGCCTTCGGCCTCGACTCCTGGGGCGTGCTGTTCAACGGCGGCACACTGGTCCTGCTCGAAGACACCCTGGAGCTGGCGACGAAGCTGCGTGACCTGATCGCGATCCACGGCGTCACCACGATCTTCCCGCCCACCGCGGTGTTCCACAGCATGGTCGACACCGACCTCGACGCCTTCGCCGGCCTGCGCGCCGTGGGCACCGGCGGCGAGAAGCTCTCGGCCCGGCACGCCGCGCGGTTCGTCGAGGCGTACCCGGACATCCCGCTGTACAACATGTACGGCCCGGTCGAGTCGAGCGTCGCGGCCACCTGCCACCGCGTGCGGCCCTCCGACGGCCCCGAGGTGCCGCTCGGCGTCCCGTTCCCTAACACCCAGGCGTACATCCTCGACGGCGACCGGCTCTGCGACGTCGGCGAAAGCGGCGAAATCGCGTTGGGCGGCCGCGGTCTGGCGCTGGGGTACTTCCGGGACGACGAGCTGACCGCGCGGAAGTTCGTCACGGTGTCCCTGCCGTCCGGGCCGGAACGCGTCTACCGCACCGGCGACCTCGGGCGCTGGAGCGCGGACGGCCTGCTGCACTTCGAAGGCCGCGCCGACCGCCAGGTCAAGATCCGCGGCCACCGCATCGAGCTGGACGACGTCGAGCAGAACGCCGGGCGCGTGCCGGGAGTCGGCGCGTGTGCGGTGGTGCCGCTGACCGGGGCCGACGGCGCGTACGAAGACCTCTGCCTGTTCTACACCGGAGCGCCGGGCGAGGACGAACTGCGGGCCCGGCTGGCCGAGCGGCTGCCCGGCTACCTCGTGCCCGCGCTGGTGCAGCGGCTGGAACGGCTGCCCGTGTTGGAGGACCGCAAGATCGACCGCCGCTCGCTCGGCACGCTTGCGTCCCGCCTGCGTACCGCGGCCGGGCCCGCGGACGACGTGCCACTGTCGGAAACCGAAGCGGCCGTGGCGCGGATCCTGCGCGAGATCATCGGCGTGCCGTCCATCGCCACCGACGTCTCGTTCTTCCGGCAGGGCGGCAACTCGCTGTCCGCCGCCCAGCTGTGTTCCCGGATCAGCCGCGACCTCGGCGTCAAGCTGCGGATCTCCCAGGTGTTCGAAGCGCCCACCGTGCGCGGGGTGGCCGGGCTGATCACGGCCGGGAAGCCGTCATGACGGTCCAGGACATGACCACCCAGATGCGGGTGCTGTGGACCCTCGGCGAACTCGGTGACCCTCTTGCCCTGCTGCTGCGCGGCCCGGAGGATCCCTACCCGCTGTACGAACGGATCCGCGCGAAGGGCCCGCTGCACCGCAGCGAGCTCGGCGCGTGGACGACGGTCGATCACGCGACGGCCACGAAGGTGTTGCGCGACCGCCGGTTCGGCGTCCTGAAGTCCGACGGGACGCCGATCAGCCCGGTGATCACGACGTTCGACAACTCGATGCTCGGGGCCGACGGCGCCGACCACGCGCGGCTGCGGAAGCTGGCCACGCCGTTCCTGAGCCCCAAGGCGATCGCCGGGTTCCGCGACCGGCTGACCGCGATCTGCCACGAGCTGCTCGACCGCGTCGACACGAGCCGGGAGTTCGACCTGATGACGTCGTTCGCCGACCTCATCCCGGTCACCGTGGTGGCGGCCATCTTCGACATCCCGGAGCCGTTCCTCAGCCGGTACCTCGAGCACGGGCCGAAGTTCGGCACGATCTTCGACGAGATCACGTCGGTGGAGCACATCACGGACGTCCAGCGGTCCCTGGACGAGCTCGACGCGCTGTTCACCGAGCTGATGGAGCTGCGCGTGGCCCACCCGGGCGACGACGCGATCAGCAAGCTGCTCACCGCCCGCGCCGAGGACCGGCTGTCGACGCACGAGCTCGTGTCGCTGTGCCAGCTGCTCACGCTGGCCGGCGCGGAGTCGACGGTGAACCTCATCGGCGTCGGCGTCAAGACCATGCTGGAGCGGCGGGACCAGTGGGAGAAGCTGGTGGCGGACCCGGACCTGGCGCCGCAGGCGGTGCAGGAGTCGCTGCGGTTCGAGGCGCCGGTCCAGCAGTCCAGCCGCGTGTCCACAGTGGACGTAATGGTGGACAGCACGCTGATCCCGGCCGACACGGCGGTGGTGGTCCTCACCGCGGGTGGCAACCGCGACCCGTCCGTGTGGTCCCGCCCGGACGTTTTCGACATCACCCGCCCGACCACCCCGGACAACCTCTCGTTCTCGGGCGGCTCGCACTACTGCCTGGGCGCACCCCTGGCCCGCCTGGAGGCGGACGTCGCGTTCCGCGTCCTGGCCAACCGCCTGCCGGACCTCCACCAGACGGGCCCGGCCGACCGCCGCCGCTCGGCGATCATCCGAGGCCTCCGCCACCTACCGGTGACCAACGGCTGACGAGCAACCGAACCGGCCGGCGCCCCACCCGGGCGCCGGCCGTTCGCATGCCTGACCAGCGGGGCATCACCTGTGATTCCACAGCCGACACGCGTGATTGAGGAGCCGACACGGCGAGATCAGTCCCGACCGCCGTGTCGACCCTCCAATCACGCGTGTCGACTCGTCAATCACGCGTGTCGACCCTCAGCGCACGGCGACCCGGGTGCTCAGCGGCAGGGACGTCGAGGACGAACCCACCTGCACCGCCCGGGTGCCCGCGCCGCGCTTCCAGGCCTTCGCCGTCACGTCCCAGTAGGACAGCTGACGCGGGTCGACGTGGATCGTCACCGTTCGGGACGCTCCGGGCGCCAACGTCACCTTCGCGTAGCCACCCAGGGCCGTCGGGGGCTGTGGGGCGGTCACCTGCGGGCTCGGGCCGACGAACGCCTGGGCCACCTCCGTGCCCGTACGGGTGCCCGTGTTGCGGACCGTCACCCTCACGTCCACGCCGCCGTCGGAGGCGTTCGTCGCGGAGAGGCCGCTGTAGGCGAACGTCGTGTACGAAAGGCCGAAGCCGAACGGGAACAGCGGGGTCATCTTCTTGTCCGCGTACCAGCGGTAGCCGATGTCGACGCCCTCGGTGTACTTCACCTGGCCGTCCTGGCCCGGGTAGAGCCCGGCGCTGCCGCTGACGAGCGTGTGCGCTTCGTCCACCGGGAACGTCTGGGTCAGCTTGCCCTGCGGGTTGACGTCGCCGTACAGCAACGCCGTCGTCGCTTCGGCGCCCTTCTGGCCCGGGTACCACATCTCCAGCACCGCCGCCGTCTTCGCCAGCCACGGCATCTTCACCGCCGACCCGGTGTTCAGTACCACGACCGTGCGCGGGTTCGCCGCCGCGACGGCGTCGATCAGCTCGTCCTGGTAACCCGGCAGCGAAAGGTCCGGCCGGTCGAGGCCTTCGGAGCTGTCGTCGTAGGCGAACACGACCGGGGTGGTCGCCGCCTTGGCCGCCGTCACCGCCTGGTCGATCTTCGCCTGGGCCGCGGCCGGGGTGATCCAGTGCAGGTTCACCTTCAGCGGGTTGACGAAGTCCGCGAACCCGTACAGCAGCAGCGTGTGCGGGCCGGCCGTCAGGTGCAGGGTGATCCCGGTGTAGCCGCCCGCGATGGAGTCGCCGAACAGGCCGCTCGCCGTGCCGTCGACCTGGAGGAATCCGCCGCCGCCGGTCGACTGCAGCTGGATGCTGTAGTCGCCTTCGCCCGGCGCGGTGATCGTGCCGTAGTAGAACACGCCCTCCGCGCCGGCGGGCAGGCCGCCGCCCTGGGTGAACGCCGGGGACAGCGCATCGGCCGGCACGACGTCGCCCGCCGGGTCGTAGCCCGGGGTGTAGGTCGTGGTGCTGCCCGCGCGCTGCTTGATCAGGTCCAGCGGCGCGGCCGGCGTCGCGGACGGGAGCACGTGGGAACTGCCGCCGCCGTTGAGCTTCGGCGTCTTCGCGTTGTAGCCGATGACCGCGACCTTGCCGGACCGCGCGGTACTCAGCGGCAGCGCCGACTTCTCGTTGCGCAGCAGGACCGCGCCCGCCTGGGCGACGTCCTGCGCGGTGGCCGTCAGGCCGGCGAGGTCGCGCGCCGGCCGGGCCGTGCTGTCCAGCAGGTGGAACCGGTCGAGCTGACTGAGGATGCGGCCGACGGCGGTGTCCAAAGCGGACTGCGGGATGGTGCCCGCGGTGAGCGCGGCCTTGAGCTGGTCACCGAAGTACGTCCCGGCGGGCATCTCCTGGTCGAGGCCCAGCGGGAGGCTGCCGGGCGTCAGCGACATCCGCCAGTCCGACATCACCCAGCCCTGGAACGCCAGCTGCTCGCGCAGGATCCCGGTCAGCAGGTCGGAGTTCGCGCAGGCGGACGGCCCGTTGAGGTTGTTGTACGAGCACATCACCGCACCCGCGCCGGCCTTGACCGCCGCTTCGAACCCGGGCAGTTCGACCTCGTGCAACGTCTGGTCGTCCAGCACGACGTTGATCGTTTGCCGGTCGTTCTCCTGGTTGTTGCCGGCGAGGTGCTTGACGACCGGGACGGTGCCCTGGCCGGCGATGCCGCGGACCTCGGCGCCGGCCATCCGGGACGTCAGCAGCGGATCCTCGCTGAAGGTCTCGAAGTTGCGGCCGCCGTAGGGGATCCGGATGGTGTTGACCATCGGCGAGAGCAGGACGTCGGTGCCCAGCGCGCGGGCTTCGCGGCCGACGCCGGCGCCGTAGCGGGTGGCGAGCGACTCGTCGAAAGTGGACGCGAGCGAAACCGGCGCGGGCATGACGACCGACGGCTTGTCCACCCGGACGCCGGCCGAGCCGTCCGCCAGCCGCAGCGACGGGATCCCGAGCCGGGGCACGCCGGGCACGTACCCGGCTTCACCGATGTTGTCCGGGTCGTCTCCGCCGTGCACCAGCGAAAGCTTCTCGTCGAGGGTCAGCTCGCCGACGAGGCTCTTCACCCTCGGCGAGAACTTCGCGGCCGGGTCGGCCACGGCGCCGGTCGCCGTCAGACCGGACGTCAGCAGCACGCCGGCGAGGACGACCGCCACCGCGCGAGGGCGCGCCCGGAGAAGATCATTACGCATAGTCACCCCAGAAACCCGCGAACGGGTCGCCCCCGCCGCTAGTTGGTCCAATCGTCGACCAACCTAGGTGACTACTGCACGGACCGTAACCCCTGAAGTTGCCGCGCTAATTCCGGGTGACGTCCAGGCTGGCTTCGCCGCCGCGGATCTCCCCGAGGTGCAGGTGGTACCCCAGGAAGTCGAGATCGACACCCTGGAAGAGCGAAACGCTGATGCCGTTCGCCAGGAAGGTCACGGAATTGTTGTCCACCTTCTGCACCGCCAGTTCCTGGCCGCCCAGGTCCACCTTTCCCCCGCTGACGAGGTTGAAGTGGCAGGACCGTTCCGCGCACCCCAGATCGATCAGATGATCGCAACCGGCCACCGAAAGAGAAGTGACGACGGCGAACAGGCACACCACAATCGTTCGACGCATCCTGATCCCCCTGATTTATTCGGCCTGCTTTATTCGGTAGTGCCTTCCGACGGAAGCGCACACGGGATGACGATGGTTATTTCGGTCGGGCCACCCGGCGGGCTGGAACATTCCACGACGCCGTCGAAGGCCGCGATCCGCCGCTGGACGCCGACGAGGCCGGTCCCGCGGCCAAAGTCGGCGCCGCCCTTGCCGTCGTCGGCGACGACGACCCGCAGCGCGCCCGGCCGGTGGGTGACGCTCACCCGCACGTGCTTGGCCGCCGCGTGCTTGGCCGCGTTGGCCAGCAGTTCGGCCACCGAGAAGTAGACGGCCGACTCCAGGGCCGCGTCCGGGCGCCCGATCAGGCCCACCTCGACGTCGGTGGGCACCGGCGCGTCCATCGCGAGGTCCTCGAGCGCGGCGCCGAGGCCGCGGTCGGCGAGCATCGGCGGCTGGATGCCGTGCACCAGCCCCCGCAGCTCCTGCAGCGCCGCCGCGGACAGCTCCCGCGCGCCGGCCAGCTGCCGCCGGACCTCGTCGAGGTCGGTGTCGAGCAGCATCTCCGCGGTGCCGAGCGAGATGCCGATCGCGATCAGCCGCGCCTGGGCGCCGTCGTGCAGGTCACGCTCGATCCGCCGCAGTTCGGCGGCCTGCGCGTCGATCGCCGCGGCCCGCGTGGCGAACAGCCGCTCCACCCGCCGGGCCAGCAGCGCCCGCTCGTCGGGCGCCAGCAGCCAGCGCGTCCAGGCCTCGTGCAGGCCGACCGCACCGGGCGCGGCCATCAGCCCCAGCGCGAGCAGCGCCAGCCCGGCGACGACCGTCGCGGCGGTCCCGGCCGGGGTGTCCACCGGCAGCGGGAAGTACCACGCCCCGGCCGGGAGGTGCGGCGCGGTCAGCGGCGCGACCAGCAGGAACGCCCCGAAGCCGGCGAGGGCGACCGGCACAGCCGCCAGCAGGCCGCCGGTCAGCGGGTTGACCACCAGCCAGGCCAGGTCCCGCCAGGTGGCCGGGTCGGTGAAGAACCAGCGGCCGCGCCGCTGGGCCAGCGAGACCCAGCGGAACTTGTGGAAGTCGTAGCCGTTCCAGTACCAGCCGTTCTCGGTGCGTTCCAGGGCCGGCAACGGAAGATAGGGCGATTCGATGGCCCGGCCGTAGAGCGACGGCGCGCATTTGCGGGAAAGCACCGGCAGCAGGCGGCACGCGGGAATGGCCACCAGCACGGTGAGCCCCGCGGTGGCGACGTATTCCGGCAGCCAGAACAGCGCGGGCAGCGTGAGAACGCACACCTGCACCGCCGCGAACAGCACGAAAACGACCAGCCGCGCCATTCCGGTGACACCCCGCCGGACGGCCGAGGCGCTGCGCCGGGGAATCGTCGACATCGGCAGATCATACTCGCCACGGGACAGTGTTCCCGGTCGGCTCATCGCGTCCCCCATCGTCTCCAGGGGGCCGGACCGGCCCGCTCGCACTCGAGGTCGGTCCAGTCTGAGCGCGTCCCGAGGGGCCGCACAATCGGCCAAGCCCACTCCTAGGGGTATAGGAAGCCATACCCCTATGTTCGGTCTAACAGGCTCACGCCGACCGGGATCGCGACACTACCGTTGTCCCCGGAGCAGCGCCACGACGCAAGCGAATGGCGTTCCGCAAGAGAACGAACTCGCGAACCACCAGGAGCAGCAATGAACGAAGCCGGCATCCAACGCACGCAGGCCGACGCGCCGTCGCACGGGGAACCGCGCAACCCGCGGCTGGCGCTGTTCGCTTCCGCGGCCTTCGACCTGATCGTCCCGCTCGCCGTCTACTACATCCTGCGCCAGAACGGCGTCCCGCTGTTGACCGCCGCGATCATCGGTGGCATCGTCCCGGTGGTCCGCACCGTGTACGTCTTCGCCCGCTACCGCAAGATCGACGGGCTCGGCCTCTTCATGGTGACGATGATGGTCATCGGTACCGCGGTTTCGCTGATTTCTGGTGACGCGCGGTTCTTCTTCGCCAAGGACGGCTGGCTCACCGCCATGTTCGGCATCTGGATGCTGATCACGCTGTTCTTCGAGAAGCCGTTCTTCCTGCACGCCGGGGTCAGCATCGCGCGCACCAAGCGCGGCGGCGCCGGCGCCGAGGTGTGGGAGCGCCGCTGGGACACCGAGCCGAAGATGCGCCACGGGCTGCGCCTGCTGACCGTCGTCTTCGGCATCGGCATGATCGTGGACGCCGTCGTCCGGGTCGTGCTCGCCTACACGCTGCCGCTCGACGACATCAACCTGGTGACGACCGTGCAGTGGATCGTGGTCCTCGGCGGGCTCATCGGCTTCATGGCCTACTACACCCGCAAGCACGACCTGCGTGCCTGAGGGCCCCCGGCCGTCCACCGCAATCCGAGGAGCTTTCCCATGGCACACATCGCGCTGCTGACCATCCCCGCGTACGGGCACGTCATGCCGACGCTGGACGTGGCCGCCGAGCTGGTCCGCCGCGGGCACCGCGTCACCTTCGCCACGACGGACCAGTTCGCGGACCTCGTGGCGCCGACCGGGGCGCGGGTGCTGCGGTACGAGTCGTCGTTGACGCCGAAGCCGCGCACCGAGGACCCGCCCGCCGACTTCGCCGCGTGGCTGCCGCTGGTGCTGGTCATGGAAAGCACGGCGACGATCCCGGTGTTCGAGGCGGCGTTCGCCGTCGACCGGCCGGACCTGATCCTCTACGACCGGACCGTGTACGCGACCGGGCGCGTGCTCGCTGCGAAGTGGGGCGTGCCCGCGGTGGAGCTGTTCCCGTCCTTCGCCTACAACGACCACTGGTCGCTGGCGAAGTTCCTCGGCGAGGAAAACGGGTTCAGCGAGGAACACCCCGCCCGCGTCGCCTTCCGCGAGAAGATCGCCGAGCTGACGGCGGCGCACGGCGTCCCGGCGATCTCGCCGGCGGACTTCGCCATCGGCCGTGAGGAGTTCGCGCTCGCCTTCGTGGCGAAGGAATTCCAGTACCAGGGCGAAACCTTCGACGACCACTTCGCGTTCGTCGGGCCGTGCCTGGGCGACCGGACGTTCCAGGGCGAGTGGCAGCCGCCGTCGGACGGCAAGCCGGTGCTGCTGGTCTCGCTCGGCACGGCGTTCAACGACCGGCCGGACTTCTTCCGGGCCGTCGTGGCGGCGTTCACCGGCTCGGAGTGGCACGTCGTGCTCTCGATCGGCGCGCTCGACCCGGCTTCGCTCGGCGAGCTGCCGCCGAACATCGAGGCCCACGCCCAGGTGCCGCAGCTGGCGGTGCTGCACCACGCTTCGGCCTTCATCACCCACTCGGGCATGGGCGGGACGATGGAGGCGCTGTACTTCGACACGCCGATGGTGGCCCTGCCGCAGAGCGTCGAGCAGGCCGCCGTGGCCAACCGGGTCGCCGAACTGGGCCTGGGCACGAACCTGGCCGGCCGGGAACCGACGCCGGAGCTGCTGCGCGAGGCCGTGCAGTCGACGGCGGGTGACGAGCGAGTGCGGTCCGCCGTCGCGGCGATGGGCGCGAAGGTGCGCGCCGCCGGTGGCGCGGTCCGCGCGGCCGACGAGCTCGAGCGGCACCTCAAACACACTTCCTGACCCGCTGGTTCGGCAGAACCAGCCGCCTGTGGGGAAGGGCCGAGGTTGTCCCCCAGCACCACGGCCCTTCCTCACCTCTTCCTGCCCTTTCCTCGCCTTTTCTGCTCTTTTCCTGTCTTTCCTGTCTTTTCCTGTCCGCACCGATTCCCTGGAGGCCCGGCGTGCCGGACGCTGTGGTGGTACGGGACCTCGTCAAGAGGTACCCGAAAGCAGAACGGCCGGCGGTCGACGGCCTCGGTTTCACCATCGCCACCGGCGAGGTGTTCGGTCTCCTGGGTCCCAACGGCGCGGGCAAGACGACCACGGTCAGCATGCTGACCACCCGTGCCCTGCCGACGTCCGGCCACGCCGAGGTCGCGGGCATCGACGTCGTCAAGCACGCGACGGCGGCCCGTCAGGCGCTGGCCGTCGTGCCGCAGCGCAACAACCTCGACCAGTCGCTGACCGTGCGGCAGAACCTGCTGTTCCACGCCGCCTACCACGGCATGGGCCGGGCGCAGCGGCACCGCCGGGCCGAGGAGCTCATCGAGTGGATGGGGCTCGGCCCGCGGGCGAAGGCCCGGGTCGACGAGATGTCCGGCGGCCAGGCCCAGCGCGTGATGATCGCCCGCGCGCTGATGCACAAGCCCCAGGTGATGTTCCTCGACGAGCCGGCGACCGGGCTCGACCCGCAGTCGCGGCTGTTCGTGCACGAGCGCGTCGCCGAGCTGACGGCCGAGGGGGTCACGGTGGTGGTCACCACGCACGACATGGAGGAGGCGGCCAAGCTGTGCGACCGCGTCGGCATCGTCGACCGCGGCAAGCTGCTGGCGCTGGACACGACGGACGCGCTGACGCGATCGCTGCCCGGCAACACGACGCTGACCGTGGGCGTCAGCCTGGCTGAGTCGTCCGCCGACGCCGCTGCTGCCGCCTCTGCTGCCGATGCAGACGGCGCCGCTGCCGCCGTGGCCAAGGAGCTGGAGCAGGTGCCGTCGGTGGAGCGGGTCGAGCGGCTCGCGGCGGCCGGCCGGGCGGCGGCCGACGAGAACGCCGTCCAGTTCCGCCTCTACACCGAAGCCGAGCCGGCGACGCTGCTGCCGGGTGTGCTGGCCGTGCTGGGCCGCGAACGGTGCGAGGTCACCGGCATCTCGTTCGGCAAGCCGACCCTCGAAGACGTGTTCATCTCCATCACCGGACGGGACCTCCGATGACCGCCGCCACTGTCGCTCAGCCGCAGCCCGGCCAGGCCCGCGCGTTCTTCGCCGTGCTCGGCCGCGACTTCTTCGTCACCGGGCGCGAGCTGCTGCCGTTCCTGGCCCAGATGCTCATCCAGCCGCTGTTCCTGTTGTTCATCTTCGGCAAGGTGCTGTCGCAGATCGGCTACGCGGGCGCGGGGTACGCCCAGGTCCTGCTGCCCGGCATGGTGGCGATGAACGCGTTCACCGGGGCGCTGCAGAACACGGCGTTGCCGCTGGTGCTGGACTTCTCGGTGACCAGAGAGATCGAGGACCGGCTGCTGGCACCGCTGTCGATCCGCCTGGTCGCGGTGGAGAAGATGCTGTTCGGCGCGATCCGCGGCATCATCGCCGGCCTGGTGATGATCCCGATCGGCTTGCTCATCCTCGACGGCGTCCACTGGAGCCCGGCGGCCCTGCCGGGCGTGGCGGGAGTCGTCGCCCTGGGTTCCCTGGCCGGTGCGGCCGTGGGCATGGTGCTGGGGACGATCGTGCCGCCCCGGCACATCAACCTGGTGTTCACCATCCTGCTGGTCCCCCTGATCTTCACCGGATCCGGGCAGTTCCCCTGGCTGAGCCTGTCCGGTTTGCGCTGGTTCCAGGTGATTTGCGCGGCCAACCCGCTCACGTACGTCTCGGAGGCACTGCGCCGGCTGGTGATGCCGGACCAGGTCCAGTCCATCCCGCTGTGGATCTCCCTGCTGGTCATGGTGGTGGCGACGCTGATCTTCGGCGCGTTCGGCATCAGGGGGTTCCTCAAGCGCGCGCTGGACTGACGCGGTCCGGCGGGGACGGTACGGTTGGGACACCCCAGCCCGGCCCCGCCCGGCCCGGAATCCCAGGAGCGGTTCGTGCGCGTAGTCCTCGCGGAGGATCTCTACCTGCTTCGAGACGGCATGACGAGGCTCCTGGAAGCCCACGGCTTCACGGTGGTGGCGGCGGTCGGCAACGCCACGGAGCTGCTGAAGGCGATCGAGGACCACGCACCGGACATAGCGGTGGTGGACGTCCGCCTCCCGCCCAAGTTCAGCGACGAGGGAATCCGCGCGGCCCTGGAAGCCCGCCGGCGACGTCCGGGGTTGCCGGTGCTGGTGTTGTCGCAGCACGTGGAGCAGACGTACGCGCGCGAGCTGCTGGCGGACGGAGCGGGCGCGATCGGGTACTTGCTGAAGGACCGGGTGCTGAACGCGGACCAGTTCGTGGACGCCCTCCGCATGGTGGCCGCAGGCGGCACGGCAATGGACCCCGAGGTGATCACGAAGCTGCTGGCTAGCCGATCCCGCCGCGACCCGTTGGACGCGTTGACCCCACGAGAGCGCCAGGTCCTGGAACTGATGGCCGAGGGCAGATCCAATGCGGCGATCGCCCAGCGGATGACGATCAGCGAGGCCGCGGTGGGCAAGCACACGGCGAGCATTTTCACGAAACTGGACCTGGCCCAGCACGAGGACGACAACCGCCGGGTACTGGCGGTGCTGACTTACTTGAGCAGCAAGGTCCGCCAGGGATAGGCGGCTTCGGATCGGCTGGTTCGGGCATTTAGGACCGGCTGGTTTGTGGTTCTGGAGGTTCGGTTCGCGTACTTGGGCGGTTGGCTCGCGGGCCTCGGGAGAAGGCTCGTGCGCGGAGGGTTGGCTCGCGTTTTGGGCGGTCGGGTCACGCGCTCGACAGGTCACGTTCTCACGTGATCAGGACGGCATCTCACGTGCTTGGCGAGGCATCTCACGTGACTGGGTAGGCATCTCACGTGTTTCGCGGGGCATCTCACGTGACCGGCGGGGTAACTCGCGTGGCTGGGAAGGTATCTCGCGCGGCCGGCGGACAGGTCACGTGAGCCGCGGGCATCTCACGTGCTTCGCGAGGCATCTCACGTGACTGGGGAGGCATCTCGCGTGCTTCGCGAGGCATCCCGCGTGACTGGCGGGGCATCGGGGCGGGGTCGTGGATTTGTGCGGCGGTGAGCGGAGTTCGGTGCGGGGGCGGGGGCTTTCAGCGGGTCTGGCCTTTGAGGACACGTCTCGTCTGGGCGCGGGTTTGGGCCCGTAGCCGTGTGGCTGCGGGCCTGCCCCGTGTTCAAGCTGCGAATGGCAAGGGTTCGTGGAGGTTGTTGCGCCGGGGTTTTCGGCGGCGGTCGATGAAGGTGGGTGGGAGGAATTCGGGGTGGCCGTCGGCGGCGATGCGGACTTCCCAGCCCGAGCGGTGCAGGAGGCGGTGGTGGTGGGCGCACATCAGGACCAGGTTGTTGAGGTTGGTGGGCCCGCCGTTTGCCCAGTGGTGGATGTGGTGGCCTTGGCAGTGGCGTGGTGGTCGGTGGCAGCCGGGGAAGGCGCAGCCGCGGTCGCGCAGGAACAGGGCGCGGCGGAGTCCGGCGGAGATGAGTCGGCGGAGGCAGCCCAGGTCGAGCGGTTCGCTTTTCGTGCCGAGGACGGCGGGGATGATCATGGCGTCGCAGGCCTGCACTCGGGCTTCGGCTGCGGTGATGGTGCCGGTGTCGCCGAGGGTCGCCGCCCCGACCCCGGACTTCAGATCCTCCAGGGATACCGCGACCATGACGTGGGCGCGTTCCCCGGCCTGCATCGGCAACTGCGGAGAATTCAGGGCGAGGTCGACCGCGTCGGAGAAGGCATCGCCGTAACGCTGGGGATGGGTGCGGTGATCCGGGCCCTCGGCGCCGGTGCGACGCTCAGCCAGCGCATCCAGCAGAGCGCTGGCGCGGGTGCCGGTCTCGTCATCGAAGCGGCCGCGCAGTTCCCACACCCCGGTTCTTCGCCGGTGCAGGAACAACTCGCGACTCGGGGCCGGAGGGTTGGTGTCGGCGGGTTCGGCGCCATCGGGGTTGAGGTGGGCGAGGATGCGCGCCCCGAGAACCGCGACCTGCTTGTGTCCGGCATCAGCCGCGAAGGTCAGCAGGTTTTCTTCTGCGCTCTCGCGATGTTCGGGCGGTACCTCGGTCAGGACCCTGACGATCGTGTCGATCATCGGGTTACTCAAAGAACCGGACCGCGCGGCAACACCGGTCGCCGGCGCGAGAGCGGGGATGGGCGTGCCGTCGAGAGCGCGGCCGGGATTGAGGGCACGCGCGCGTTCCATCAGGCGTCTGGTCGCCGGTCGGGGAAGGTCGGCCAGGTGCTCCAGCAGACCCGCGATGGAGCGATACCCGAACAGCTCCATTACCCCGCGCTGCTCGATTTCCACCAGCAGCGCACCAAGTTCCGCCTCAGTCGAGCGCATGGACGCGACCAGCTCGCCGATGCGGTCGGCCAGGGCCACCGCGTCGGCGGAGCGAGGGGTCGCGTTGTCGGACATAGATCAAGATTACCGAGAGATTCGAACACAAGTCATCACTCGAACGAGCGAACTGTTCAGCGCAATGTAAAAGTCGTTGGCAGCAAAGCACTTCCAGCGAAAGAGCCACGAAATCATTGAGTCAGCTGTAGAACTTCCGCACCCGCGAAGTGATGTACTCCTGATCTGCCTCCGTCAACGACGTGTACGTCGGCAGATACAACCCCTCCTCCGCAAACCGGTTCGCCCGCAACGAAGGCCAGACCGGATCGAGGTACATCGGTTGCCGGCTCATCGGTTTGAAGAACACGCGCGTCTCGATCCCTTCCGAAGCCAGGAACTCACGCAGCTCGTCGCGGCGCGAACACAACAAGTCGTACATCCACAGCACGTCTCTCCGGGGCATGAGCCGGACGCCGGGGATGTCTCGCAACCCCGCGTCGTACCGTGCTTCGATCGCGGAACGGAGGGCCAGGATCGAGTCCAGCTGTGCCACCTGGGCCGTCGCCACCGCGGCCTGCAGGTTCGTCATGCGGAAGTTGTACCCGAGCTTCTTGTGCAGGAACGTGTGGTCCCGGTTGAACGCCATCCCGCGCAAGTGCTTCATCTGCGAAGCGAGCCGGGCATCCGATGTCAGGCAGATCCCGCCCTCGCCCGAAGCGATGATCTTGTTGGCGAACAACGAAAAGCAGGCGATGTCCCCGACCGGACGCACCCCGTGCGCCTCCGCCGAGTCCTCCACGACACGCAAGTTGTACTCGTACGCCAGCTCCATGATCGCGTCCATGTCGCAGCGACGCCCGTAGACGTGCACCGGCATGATCGCGCGCGTGCGCGGGGTGATCTTCGCCTCGATCAGCGACACGTCGATATTAAGATCCTCGCCGCAGTCGACGAACACCGGAGTCGCGCCCGTGTAGGTCACCGCCCACGCCGAGGCGATCATCGTGAACTCCGGGACGATCACCTCGTCGCCCGGGCCGATTCCCAGCGCCCTCAGGGCCAACGTCAGCGCCGTCGTGCCGGACGAACACGCCACCCCGTGCGACACTCCGTTGTAGGCGGCGAAGTCCGACTCGAACCGCGCCACGTACGGGCCCTGCGAGGAGATCCAGCCACTCGTGACGGCGTCGGTGACGTTGGCCAGCTCGTCGCCGTTCAGGTACGGCTGCGACACCGGATACCTGATGCTCATACCGTTTCCCTTCCGGAAGCAGCCAGCACGGTGTCGGCCGCCGCCGCGGTGCCGCCCGCCGCGCGGAAGCGGTCCGCCCATTCCTCGGCTCGGGCCGTGAACTCCTTCTCCTCCAGCACCCGGCGCAGCTTGGCCACGATCGCGTCCGCCGAGATCGTCTCCTCGTGCGCGAGCACCAGCCCGCAGCCGCTGTCGAGCACGCGCGCCGCGTGGTCGTGACAGTCCATCCAGAAGGGCTGCACCAGACCCGGCTTCCCGAAGTAGATCCCTTCGTACGCGCTGTTGCCGCCGCCGTGGTGGTAGTAGACGCGCACATGCGGGTGGGCCAGGACGTCGAACTGGGACGGGACCCAGTTCTCCAGCCGCACGTTCGGCGGCAGGTCCGCCGGCAGCAACGCGCGCTGGGCCTTCGGCAGCTTCCACAGCACGTGGTGCTCGGGCCCGATCCGCCGCGCCGCTTCGGCGATCGCCGACACCTGGGGCGCGGTCAGCCGCATGTGGGTGCCGAACGCCAGGTACACCACCGACTCGTGTTCGTCCAGCCAAGCCGACAACGACGGATCCGGCGCCACCGCCTCGGGCAGCGGCGGCACCACGGGGCCCACCATCCGCAGGTGTGACGGCGCCGCGTCGAACGGGTACTCCATGCCGAACACCGAATAGCCCAGGATCGCCCGCGCGCGGTCGGCGTAGCCGGACTGGCCCGCCGTCGCGTTCAGGATCCCGGCTTCCTTGCGGGCCTTGGTGAACTGCACCGCCGGCACCTTCGTCAGCATGCCGTACAGCAGCCGCAGCCGGAACCACAGGTTGGCCAGCTTCTGCCGTCCCGAAAGCGTGCGCGGCAGCCCGGTGTTCGGGCTCGGGTAGCTCAGCGGCAGGCGCTCGGCGAAGATCTCGCTCACCGAGATCGGCACGCTGTAGACGTAGGGGATCTCCCGGGCGATCGCCGCGTCCGTGGGGTAGACGCTGGAGGAGTCGATGACCATCAACGCGGGCTTCACCTCGTCGACGACGGCCAGCGCGCGCTGGTACATCGTCACCATGATGCTCGCGTCCGTGACGCCGCTGAGGTAGGCGACGACGTTCTGCGGCCGCGCGGTCAGGCTGCCCGGCTTGGCGGGCTGGGTCGCCGCGGCGTAGAGGTCCGGGTGCCATTCGCCCGGCGGGCGCTCGAGCCGCTCCCCGAACGAGACGAACCGGACGGGGTTCTCCGCGGAGATCGCCTCGACGTCGGCGCGGCGGTCCTCAGTGGACGCGAAGTACAGGTCCGGCACGCCACGGCGGGCGAGTTCGCCGGCGATGACGAGCAGCGGGTTGATCATGCCGGCGTCCGCGATCGACGCGAACAGGATGGGCGCCACGGCCGTCACCAGCTCCCGGCGAGCATCAGCTCGCTGTACTTGTGCTCGTTCGACGCCTTCCGCAGGTCGGCCTCGACCATCATCCGCATCAGCTCCTCGAAGTCGACCGACTGCTTCCAGCCGAGCTCGGCGCGCGCTTTTTCCGGGTCGGCGCACAGGGTCTCGACCTCGGCGGGCCGCACCAGGGCCGGGTCGACGACGACGTGGTCGCGCCAGTTCAGGTCCACCGCGTCGAAGGCGATCTGGACGGCGTCGCGGACCGAGTGCATCTGCCCGGTGCCCACCACGTAGTCCGTCGCCGTGTCCTGCTGCAGCATCAGGTGCATCGCGCGGACGTAGTCGCCGGCGAACCCCCAGTCGCGGACCGCGTCCAGGTTGCCGAGGTACAGCTTGTCGCGCAGGCCCAGCTTGATCTCCGCCACCGCGATGGTGATCTTGCGGGTGACGAACTCGGCGCCGCGGCGCGGCGACTCGTGGTTGAACAGGATCCCGGACACCCCGAACATCCCGAAGGATTCGCGGTAGTTCTTGGTGATGAAGTGCCCGTAGGTCTTCGCGACGCCGTAGGGGCTGCGCGGGTGGAAGATCGTCTGCTCGTTCTGCGGGGTCTCGGCGACCTTGCCGTACATCTCCGACGACGACGCCTGGTAGAACCGGATCCCGCCGCCGCCGGTCGGCCGGGACTTGTCCAGGCCGCACACCATCCGGACCGCTTCCAGCACCCGCAGCACGCCCATGCCGTTCACCTCGGTGGTGAGTTCGGGCTGCTGCCACGACATCGGCACGAACGAGATGGCCGCGAGGTTGTACACCTCGTCCGGCTGCACGAAGTCCACCGCGGACACGAGGCTGACCTGGTCCATCAGGTCCCCCTCCACGAAGTGGAGATCGGAGACCAGCCTGCTGATCCGCGACTTGCGCGGATTGGCCTGGCCGCGCACCAGGCCCCACACCTGGTAGCCCTCGGCCAGCAGGTGCTCGGCCAGGTACGACCCGTCCTGCCCGGTGATTCCGGTGATCAACGCACGCTTCGCCATGAATGTGCCTTCCTTGCCACGTAACGAGTCAAGCACCCGCCGTGGCGTCGTCCGGCCGCCGTGCGAGCAGCTCCGGGGTACCTCGCCGCCGCGAAAATCGCGCCGGATCCCGTGCCCGGCAACGACGTCCACGCTCGCGGGACACCGGTTCTTTGTCAACGAATCCGCCGCCAAGTCAGTGGCCCCACGGGGAAACCTAGGGGCGCGCCTAGGGGCCCCGGGGAACGGAAAAGGCCGGGATCCGCGCGGGATCCCGGCCTTCGTGCCCGACGTCAGCGAACCGGCGGCACCGGCCTCAGTGGACGGCGCACCGGTGGGGCCGGCGCCCGGTGGTTGACCGCCACCGGCGGCCGGGGGATGCCCGGCAGGCGCTCCTGCTGCTCCGGCACCCGCAACTGCGGCTCGGACGCCAGGTCGCGGCGCCGGCTGACGCTCAGCTTGCGGTAGACGCGCGTCAGGTGCTGTTCCACCGTGCTGACCGTGATGTAGAGCTGGCTGGCGATCTCCCGGTTCGTGTGGCCCCGCGCGGCGAGCCAGCCGACCCGCTGCTCGGCGTCGGTCAGCAGCTTGACGTCGGCCGGGGCGACCCGGCCGCGCAGGGTCACCACCACGTCGTCGTCCCCGCCGTCGAGCAGCGTCTTCCGCAGCAGCTCCGCGCCACACTCCTTGGCCAGGACCCGGGCGTCCCGGGCGGCCGTGCGCGCCGCGGCGGCGGCGTCGCCGCCCGCCCGGCTCAGCTCGGCGAGCGTCCGGGCCAGTTCCAGCTTGGCGCCGGACTTCTCGAGCACGTCCACCGCTTCCTGCATCAGCTTCGGCCGCTGGGCCGGGTCGGCCACCAGCGCCAGCGTCCGCAGGGTGATGCCGCGAGTGCGGTCGCCGCAGTCCGGGCCGAGCTTCGCCGCCTGTTCTTCGGCGAGCGCACGGGCCTTCTCGCGGTCACCCAGCTTCAGGTAGACCTCCGCGGCGCTGGAGCGCCACGGCACGAGCGACGGCTGGTCCAGGTCCCACCGGGCCATCTGCTCCCCGCAGGCGAGGAAGTCGTTCAGCGCCGTCGGCAGCCGGCCCGTCGCGAGGTAGTAGTGGCCGCGTGCGTGCAGGTAGTGCAGGCCGAACCGGGTCTCGCCGAGCGCGTCCGGCACCGGCTGGTTGAGCAGCTCGGCCGCTTCGTCGAACCGGCCCATCTCGGTCAGCGCGGCCAGCAGGGTCGCCAGCGGCGCGCCCACCCCGATGCCCCACGCCTCCGGGGTCATCTTCGTCAGCGCGATCTTGGCGTCGCGGGCGGCGAGCGGCAGGTCGCCCTGCCGGAGCGCGACCTCCGCGCGCAGCTCCGCCAGCGACGCCTGCCAGGTCGGCGCCGGGCGGCCGGCGGCCTGCGCCATCAGGTGATCCGCCCAGGTGGCGGCCTTGCCGAGACGTTCGGCGTAGACCAGCACCGTCGCCGCGAACACCAGGTGCCGCAGGGTGATGTCGGTCATCCGGGTGCCTTCGAGCACCTGCTCGGCGTCGAGAACGGCAGCCTCGGATGGCCCCTCGCGGACGGCGCTGGTCAGCGCGTCGATCGCCTTCAGCTGCGAGTTCACCGCGAGTCCGAGCTGCGGGGACGCCGTGTCGTCGGTGATCGTGGCGAGCATCGGCCCGATCAGGTGCCGCATCCCCGGCACCGAGCTGGCCAGCCACGAATCGAGGGTCAGCAGCTCACCGCGGGTCCGGCGGTCGCGGCAGTCGACGAGGTCCCCGAACGCTTCGGAGATCTCCACGGCTTCGTCGACCCGGCCGAACCAGAGCAGGAACTCGAAGATGCCGACGACCCGGATGCCCGGCAGGTGCCCGGCGCGGGTCGCGTGCACCAGCTCCGGCAGCCGGCGCATCGCCTTCGCCGGGGTGGTCCGCCATTCGATGTCGGCCAGCGACGCCTTGGCGATCGCCCGGTCGCGGTCGTCGGTGCAGCAGCGGCTGGCCATCGCGATGCAGGCGCGAGCGAGCTCGACGTCGTCCTCGAGCAGCGCCGCCTCCGACGCCTCGGACAGCAGGTGCTCGGTCCACGGCTCGTCCAGGTTCGCCGCCACCACGTGGGCGGCGATGGTGGTCGGGCGGGCGCCCTGGTCGAACAGCAGGCGGGCGGCCTGGCCGTGCAGGGCGGCCCGGACACCGGGGTCGAGTTCCTCGAGCACCGCGACGCGGGCTTCGGCGTGCCGGAACCGGTGCCCGTCGAGCACGCCGGCCGATTCCAGCGCCCGGCGCACCGGCTCGGTGGTGGCCGGCGCGAAGGAGACCATGCCGCCGGCCAGCGCGATCTGCGACTGCTCGTCGTCGCCGAGGACGGCCAGCGCCCGCGCGAGCTCGAGGGCCCGCGGCTCGCTGGAGTGCAGGCAGCTGAGCACCGCGTGCCGGTAGGCCGCGCCCGCGACGACCTCACCCGTGCCGGCCGCGCGGGTGTCGTGCACCAGCGCGGTGGCCAGCAGCGGGTTGCCGCCGCTGACCGCGAAGCACTGCGCGGCCAGCGCGTGGGCCCTGCCCTCGTCGAGCTTGCCGGCCAGCAGGACGCCGACGCCGTTGCGCGACAGCGGGGCCAGCCGCAGCTGGCGGCAGTGCGGCCGCCGCAGCAGGTCGACGTGGCGGACCGGGCGCCGCTCGCCCGGGTCGGCCCGTTCCGCGAGCAGCACGAGCACCCGGGCCGGGCGGATCCGCCGGGCCATGTGCTGCAGGAACTGCAGCGAGGCGGGGTCGGCGTGGTGGGCGTCGTCGACGCAGATGACCAGCGGGCTCTCGGCCGACCAGCCGATCACCGCGCCGGAGAGGCGGTGCAGGAACCGGCTGTCCAGCAGCGTCGCGTCGGCCTCGGCGTCCTCCACGTACGCCGACACCTGGTCCGCGATGTCCGCGCGGACACCCGGCGTGTGCACCAGCTGCGAAACGACGCCGAGGCCGACGGCGGTTTCGGACCGGGCGCCGGAGGCCGACAGCACGACCGCGCCGGTGCCGGCGGCCTGCCGGCCGAAGGTCTCCAGCAGCGCGGTCTTGCCGCTGGCGACCGGGCCGAGGAGCAGGCCGACACCGCCGGCCCCGGAATGGGCGTCGGCGAGCATCTGGCTCAGTGTCGCCGTTTCGAAATCACGTTCGATGAGCATGACGGGTACTTCCCCCAGGAATTCGTCGCCTGTTGGGTTCGGTGATCCACGACCCGCATTGCGGCCACCCCAGACGGGCCGGACACGGCTTTTTCCGCAGACCACCAGCGCAGCCGCGCACGCGGGCAAATGCCGTCGCACGCAATGCTTGACGGTCGATCGACCGGGCCCACCGCTCCCCAACGAGTGCCTGGTGATGACGAAGTTCCGTCGACTCCCACTCGAGCCGACGGCGAAGTGTTATTCGGCGTCCCTTATGAAGGACCGCGGTAAACGTTCATCGGACAACCTTTCCCCAGACCCCAGATCCCCGCGGTTCCCGTTGGACGATTACTGCCCTGATCGCCCGGTTCACCGCGAGGAGATAACGATCAGAAGCTACCACCTGCCCCTACGTGCCGCAACGAGCCACAACGGGGTTTAACCCTCCGAAGATGTCCGATTGGTCCCGTTCCACCAACGCGGGCACCGGCGCCCCGGACACCCGGCGGAAGCTGCACGAACCCGCGCTCCACTCACGGTCGAAGCCACCGCTCCCGCACTCGGGCATTCGGGTGAGGGATGCGGCCGGGTAACGTTTACTTCCGCCTGCCCTGAATCTTTTCCGGAGTCTTCGAACAATCTCCGGGAAACAGAATGTGAACGAAAATCCGGTTCGAGGCTTCACACCTTCTGGGGAACCCGGCCCTGCTTCGAGAAGTACCCGCGGACGCTCTTCGTGCACAGCAGCAGGAACAGCACGAGCAACACCAGCGCCTGCCCCGCCTGGCCGGCCCGCATCCAGTTCGGGAACTCGGCCGCGACGACGAGGTACACCAGCCCGGCCAGCCCGAGCACGGTGATCACCATCAGCCGGACGTAGGTGCTGCGGCGGCCGAGCTTGAGCCGGCCCGCCAGCCGGACGTAGACGATCGCGATGACCAGCACCGATACCGGGCGGATCCACAGCACGCTCTCCAGCGAGGCGCGCGTGCCGGCGCGATCGGCCGGGTCGGCCTGGCCGATCGACTCCCAGTGCAGCACCTGGTAGTCGAGGATCCCGTCCTTGTTCAGGAACGTGAGCACCGCGAACGCGACGCTGATCAGCAGGTTCAGGTAGAGCAGGACGATGACCGGCCGCAGCACGCGCCCGGAGGTGTTCGAGGTGGCCATGGTTTCCCCAGTTCAGTCGGGCGCGGTGGCCCGTTCGACGATGGCGACGAGCTCGGCGGCGTAGGCGTCGACGTCGGTGCCGGGACGCCGGATCAGTTCGGTGTGGATGCCGTCGATCGCCTGGCGGACGGTGATCGCCATGACACGCGGGTCGAACCGGCCGAAGTCGCCGGTGCGCTGGCCCTCGCGCAGGCAGGATTCCAGGATGTCGACGGCACCGTGGTACCAGTCGTCGTTGCCCGCGGCGACACCGCCGCTGTGCCGCAGGCTCTCGAGCAGCGCGGTGATTTCGACCGGGTGCTCGGCGATGAACGCCAGGTTCGACTCGATGTAGGCCCGCAGCTCCGCCGCCGGCCCCCGCATCGCGTCGATCCGCTCCCGCATGTAGGCGAGGCTCGTGGCCAGCACGTCCCGGACGACTTCGGCGATCAGGTCCGCCTTGCCGTCGAAGTGGTAGGAGATCATGCCGGTGCTGCTCAGCCCGGCGCGTTTCGCGATCTGCCCGAACGAAGCCTTCGCGTACCCCAGTTCACCGATGGTTTCGATCGCCGCGCGGACGATCTGCGCCCGCCGGGCGTTCTCGGTGAACGTTTTTGCTTGCATGAGCAAAAAGTAGCACGATTGAGCAAACAATCGCCAGAATGCGCTCTTTCCGCAACAGGACGGTTGCGGTGCGTGGCGATCACGCACGAAAAAGGCCACCCCGGGTTCCCGGGGTGGCCTTCGGAACGGCGGAGTCAGACCTGGCGGGCCGTCGCCATCGCGCGCTCGGTCTCCCAGAACGCCCGCACCGACCGGATCAGGCCGTCGTCGCCGACGCGGTAGACGAACACCCCGTCGGTGTCGACGCGGTAGCCGCCGGCCAGGAACGTCGTGATGGTGCCGACGTTGGCCACCTCGTCGCCGCCCGCGTGGGAGTCGCGGATGGTGAACTCGAAGCGCTCGACGTTGGCGATCGTCTTGTCCCAGAACGCGCTGATGCCCTCGCGGCCGTGGTGGCCCTTGCCGTCCTCGTCGAAGAACGACGGGCCGACCGGGTCCTCGACCACCGCGTCCGGGGCGAACAGGGCGAGCCAGCCCTCCTTGTCCCCCGCCGTCACCGCGGTCATCGACGCGAACGCCGCGCGCCGCGCGGGCGGCTGCTCCGCCGCCGTGTCCCAGCTGACCTGCACGCCCATGGGAGTCACTCCTCGAACTTCGCGATGATTTCGGCCCCGAACCTGCGGATCGCGTCGAGCTTCGGCTCGATCGGCGCGTCGAACCCGACGCCGTCGAACACCCACGGCACGGTGATCACGTCGGTGACGCCGGCCTCGGCCTGCGCGCGGTAGCCGTCCAGCCCGAAGGCGTCGATGCAGACCGCCTGGTACTCGAACGGGTCGCCGGCGCGCCCCTGCTCGGCGAGCAGCTCCTTCAGCCGGGCGATGGTGGAGCGGAGGTCGTCGAGCTTCATCATCGCCGACGACCAGCCGTCGGAGACCCGGGCGGCGCGCTTCAGCGCGACCTCGGTGTGGCCGCCGATGTAGAACGGCACCCGGCCCGGCGGCGCGGGGCTCATCTGGATCTTGTCGAAGTCGTAGAACTCGCCGTGGTACTCGACCATCCCGCCGCCGAGGATCAGCCGCAGCACGTCGATGGCTTCGTCGACGCGCTTGCCCCGCCGTTCGAACGGCACGCCGCAGTACTCGAACTCCTGCGGCAGCCAGCCGACACCGAGGCCGAGGCCGAACCGGCCGCCGGTGAGCACCGCCGCCGAGCCGACTTGGCGGGCCAGCAGCACCGGGTTGCGCGAGCCGAGTTTGAGCACCGAGGTGTAGAAGCGGATCCGGCTGGTCACCGCGCCCATCGACGCGGCCGCGACGAGCGGGTCCACCCACGGTGTCTCCGCGGTCCAGAAGCGGCTGCCGTCGGGGGTGTACGGGTAGTCCGTGTCCACCGTCTCGGCGTAGAAGAGCGAGTCGGGCAGGGCAATGGAGGCGAAGCCGGCCTCTTCGGCGGCCCGGGCGAGCTCGCCCAGCTGATCGAGCGGGTTCATCGCGATCGACAGGGTGAACTTCATGGCCGAACTATAACGTGTTCTAGTTTCTTCGGCCAGGCCTCGCGGTGGGCCCGGTCACGCTCCGGGAACCCACCGCGTAGCGTCCGCGTTGTCCGTTTCGAAGGTGACCACGGGGTCACCGAGCCCCGAACTTCCAGGAGTGGTCCATGGGCACCGCGATCTTCCTGATCGTGCTCGTCGTCGTGATCGTCGGTGGCGGCCTCTATTTCTCGCGGCAGCGCGCCGCGGCCCGGCAGCGGGAGCTGGACGACGCCAAGGCCGACGCCCGGCGCCTGGTCGAGCGGCTCGGCGGCCAGGTCCTCAACCTCAACGGCAACGACACCGCGTCGATGCAGGCGATGGCCGACGCGAGCGAGCGGTACAACGCCGCCGGCTCGCAGCTGGAGCAGGCCCGCACGGTCGAACAGGCCCGGCTGGTGAAGGACACGGCCGTCGAAGGCCTCTACTACGTGCGCGCCGCGCGGGTCGCGATGGGCATGGACCCCGGCCCGCAGCTGCCGGAGGAGGCCGAGCGCGAGCGCGCCGGCAAGGTCACCGAGCGCCGGGAAGTCGACGTCGAGGGCCAGCACTACGCCGCTTCCCCGGAGGCCGGCCAGGACACGCCGTACTACTACCCCGGCGGCCGCGTCGCGGGCCGTCCGGTGCCGCAGGGCTGGTACAGCGAGCCGTGGTGGAAGCCCGCGCTCGTCGCCGGTGCCTGGGGCCTGGGCTCGATGTTCCTGTTCAGCGCGATGTTCTCCGGCATGAGCGGCATCGCGAGCGCCTCGGCCTGGGAGTCGGGTTACGACGCGGGCCAGCAGGACGCGCTCGACTCCGGCGACATGGGCGGTGGCGACGACTTCGGCGGCGGTGACGGCGGTGACGGCGGAGGCGACTGGGGCGGCGACTGGGGCGGCGACTGGGGCGGCGGCGGTTTCGACGGAGGCGGGTTCGACGGCGGAGGCTTCGACGGGGGCGGCTTCGACTTCTGACCCACGTCGTGAGTGGGAAGGAGGGTTCTAACCCTCCTTCCCACTCACGACCGGATCACGCGGGCTGGCAGGTGGGGCACCAGTAGAGGTTGCGGCCCACCAGTTCCGAGTTCGCCACCGGTGTCCCGCACACCAGGCAGGGCTCGCCGGCGCGGCGGTAGACGTAGACCTCGCCGCCGTGGCGGTCCACCCGGGCCGCGCGGCCCATCGCCTCCGGCAGGTGCTCCGGCCGGACCGTGTCGATGCGGCCGACGCGGACGCCGTCGCGCATCAGGGTCACCAGGTCGTCCCACATGTCGTCCCAGAGCGCGCGGTCCAGCGCACGTCCGGGCGTCAGGGGCGCGACGCCGTGGCGGAACAGCACTTCGGCGCGGTAGACGTTGCCGACGCCCGCGAGCACCGCCTGGTCCATCAGCAGTGCCGCGATCGACGTCTTGGACCGCGCGATGCGGGCCCAGGCCAGCTCCGGTTTCGCGTCGCGGCGCAGCGGGTCGGGACCGAGCCGGGCCTTGATCGCGTCGGCCTGTTCGGGGGCCAGCAGCTCACAGCGGGTGGGCCCGCGCAGGTCCGTCCAATGTGTCCGGCCGGCCAGCCGCAGCCGGACCTGGCCCACCGGTTCGGGCGCGGGCAGCGGCGATTCGCCGAAGGTGCCGTAGAGCCCGAGGTGGATGTGCACGACGCCGTGCGGGCCGTAGTCGTGGAAGAGGTGCTTGCCGTGCGCCTCGGCGCCCTCGAACACCTGACCGTCCAAACGGGACGCTTCGGCGGCGAACCGGCCCTGCGGGCTGCTCACCGCGACCGGGGCGCCGGCGAACCGGCGTTTGTGCAGCCGCGCGAGCCGGTGGAGCGTGTGCCCTTCGGGCATCAGGCCTCCGGCAACGCCGGCGGGGTCCCGGTGCGCTCGTAGTCCAGCAGCTGCTGCACGCGCCGGGCGTGCCGCTCCTCCGGCGAGACCTCGGTCGCCAGGAACGCTTCGACGATCTCGACGGCCTCCTCGGCGGTGTGCATCCGGGCGCCGACGCCGATCAGCTGGGCGTGGTTGTGCTCCCGGCACAGCTTCGCGGTCTCGACGCTCCAGGCCAGGCCGGCGCGGGCACCGGGCACCTTGTTGGCGGCGATCTGCTCGCCGTTGCCGGAGCCGCCGACCACGATGCCGCGGCTGCCTTCGTCGGCCACCACGCGCAACGCCGTCTCGACGCAGAACGCCGGGTAGTCGTCGGCCGCGTCGTAGACGTGCGGACCGATGTCGGTCACCTCGTGGCCCTGCTTCTCCAGGTGAGCCACCAGGTGGTTCTTCAGCTCGAAACCGGCGTGGTCGGATCCCAAGTAGACGCGCACGCCCAGGAGTCTGCCACCAGAGCCGATCTCCGGCATGCTCCGGGGGTGGGGATCTGGGAGCAGACCGGCAGCGACGTGCGGCTCGACTGGGGCGCCGAAGGGGTGGCCGCCCTCGGCCGCGAATGCGCGGTGCTGGTGGTCGTCGACGTGCTTTCCTTCAGCACCACCACGGATCTGGTGGTCGGCCGCGGCGGGCGCGTGCTGCCGGTCCGGTGGCGCGACGAACGCGGGGTCGCCCGGGCGCGGGCGGCCGGGGCGGTCGTCGCGGGCGAGGGCGCATTCACCCTGCGGCCCTCATCTGTGACGGACATCCCTCCGGGCACCTTGCTCGCGCTCCCCTCGCCCAACGGCGCGACGCTGTGCGACGCCGCCGCGGCGACCGGCGCGCACGTGCTCGCGGGTTGCCTGCGCAACGCCTCCGCGGTCGCCGCGAAGGCTGTCTCGCTGGGCGGCCCGATCGGGTTGATCGCGGCGGGGGAACGCTGGGGGGTGAACATTTTCGGTGACAGCGAAACGTTCGGTCCGCTGCGGCCGTGCGTGGAGGACCAGGTGGGCGCCGGGGCGATCGCCGCCGCGCTGGCCGGTTACGGTCTTTCGGTGTCCGCCGAAGCCGCTCTCGCCGCCCGGTCCGTCGACGCCGGGGCCCTGCTGAGCTGCGTGTCGGGGCGCGAACTGGCCGAAGCGGGCCACGGCGGCGACGTCGCCTTGGCCGCGCAGATCGACGTGAGCGATGCCGCTCCCGTCCTGCACGAAGGAGTACTGGGATGACCGGCCGCTGGATCGAGGTCGCCGACGGCGTGCACGCCCGCCGCTACGAGGAGCTGGACCTGACCGTCGGGCTGGTGGTGGGCGCCGAGCGCTGCCTGGTCGTCGACACCCGCGGCGACCTCGAACAGGGCGCCGAACTGGCCGCCGCGGTCCGGGAGATCACGCCCCTGCCCTGGGCCGTCGCCTACACGCACGCGCACTTCGACCACGCCTGGGGCACCGAGGCGTTCCTGCCCTGCGAGGTCTGGGCGCACGAGCGCTGCGCGGCCGAACTGGGCGGGGACCTCGGCTCCACCCGCGCGAAGTGGGTCGCGCACTACCGCGAAGAGGGCAAACCAGACATCGCCGACGCCATTTCGCGCACCACCATCACGGCACCCGACCACACGTTCACCGGCCGGGTCGAGCTGGACCTCGGCGGTCGCACGGCGGTCCTGCTGCACCTCGGCCGCGCGCACACCGACCACGACGTCGTCGTGCACGTCCCGGACGCGGCGGTCGTCTTCGCCGGCGACGTCGTCGAGCACGCCGAAGCGGGGTTCAGCGAGTATTCGTTCAGCGACGAAACCGACCTGACCGCCTGGCCGGACACGTTCGACGCGCTCCTCGCGCTGGAACCCCGCGTCGTCGTGCCCGGCCACGGCGATCCCGTGGACGCCGAGTTCGTCCGCTACCACCGCGACGGCCTGCACGAGCTGATCACCCTGAAGGCGGGCGTGGGCCGCGGCGAGACGACCGAGGTGGCCGCCGTGGCCGCGTCCCGCTACCCCAGCGACGTCACCCTGGCCGCGCTGGGCACCCCCTAGTCGAAGTTCAGCTCGCCCGTGCGGGTGCGCTTGAGCTCGAAGAAGTCCGGGTAGCCGGCCAGCGCGACGGCGCCGTCGAACACCTTCAGGGCGTCCTCGCCCCGCGGGATCGAGGACAGGACCGGGCCGAAGAACGCCACGCCGTCGATGTGGATCGTCGGGGTGCCGACGTCCTGGCCGACCGGGTCCATGCCCTCGTGGTGGCTCTTCTTCAGCGCCTCGTCGTACTCGGTCGAGTGGGCGGCGTCGGCCAGCTCGGCCGGCGCGCCGATCGCCGCGAGGGCCTCCTTGATGACCGTGTCGTAGTCCTTCTCGCCCTGGTTGTGGTAGCGGGTGCCGAACTCGGTGTAGTACTCGCGCAGCACCTCTTCGCCCTTGAGCTGCGAGAGCGCCACGGCCACGCGCACCGGGCCCCAGCCCTTCGCCAGCAGCTCCTTGTACTGCTCGGGCAGCTCGTCCCGGCCTTCGTTGAGCACCGACAGGCTCATGATCCGGAAGTTCAGGTCGAGGTTGCGGTGCTTCTCCACCTCCAGGATCCAGCGAGAGGTGATCCACGCGAACGGGCAGATGGGGTCGAAGTAGAAATCGACCTTCGTGGGCTGCTCGGCAGCGGTCATCGGGGTACTCCTCCAGGCACGTCTCGATGTGGGCGGACCCCCACACGACGGGCCAACACCGGGAAACGCGGGGTTGTTCCCTTATCGCCCGCCACCCCGTCCCCATGATTGGATGCGGGGAGTTGAAAACCGATACCAACGACCAGAGGTGCCTGTGCCCGCCCCCAACCTGACCCGCGACCAAGCCAAGCTGCGCGCGGATCTGCTCGACGTCACCGGCTACGACATCGAGCTCGATCTGACCGACGGCCACGGCGGACCCGGGGAGAAGACCTTCGCGTCGACGACGACCGTCCGGTTCTCCAGCGACCGGGCCGGCGAATCGACGTGGGTCGACCTCGTCGCCGACCGCGTGCACTCGGCGACCCTGAACGGCGCGGACGTCGACGTCAGCGCGTACGTCGAGGACAAGGGCATCGCGCTGGCCGGGCTGGCCGAGTCCAACGAGCTCACGGTGACCGCCGACTGCCGGTACATGAACACCGGCGAGGGTCTGCACCGGTTCGTGGACCCGGTCGACGACGGCGTCTACCTGTACACGCAGTTCGAGACGGCGGACGCCAAGCGCATGTTCGCCTGCTTCGACCAGCCCGACCTGAAGTCGGTCTACCGGCTCACGGTGATCGCGCCGAAGGACTGGAAGGTCGTCTCCAACGCCATCGTGGCGTCGGCCGAGGAGACGCCGGAAGGCGCCGTCCGCACGGTCTTCAAGGAGTCCGAGCGGATCTCGACGTACCTGGTCGCGCTGGTCGCCGGCCCGTACGCCGAGTGGCGTGACGAGTACACCGACGACCACAAGACCATCCCGCTCGGCATCTACTGCCGCGCGTCGCTGGCCGAGCACATGGACGCCGACCGCCTCTTCACCGAGACCAAGCAGGGCTTCGGCTTCTACCACCGGAAGTTCGGGACGCCCTACCCGTTCTCCAAGTACGACCAGCTGTTCGTGCCGGAGTTCAACGCGGGCGCGATGGAGAACGCCGGCGCGGTGACGTTCCTGGAGGACTACGTCTTCCGCAGCCGCGTCACCCGCTACGCCTACGAGCGGCGCGCCGAGACGCTGCTGCACGAGATGGCGCACATGTGGTTCGGCGACCTGGTCACCATGCGCTGGTGGGACGACCTGTGGCTGAACGAGTCGTTCGCGACCTTCGCGAGCGTCCTGGCCCAGGCCGAGGCGACCGAGTACAAGAACGCCTGGACCAGCTTCGCGAACATCGAGAAGTCGTGGGCCTACCGGCAGGACCAGCTGCCTTCGACGCACCCGATCGCGGCCGACATCGTCGACCTGCACGCGGTCGAGGTCAACTTCGACGGCATCACCTACGCCAAGGGCGCGAGCGTGCTCAAGCAGCTCGTCGCCTACGTCGGCCTGGACCACTTCCTCGACGGCCTCAAGGTGTACTTCGGCAAGCACGCCTGGGGCAACGCGACCCTGGCCGACCTGCTGGGCGCGCTGGAGGAGGCGTCCGGCCGCGACCTATCGTGGTGGAGCGCGCAGTGGCTGGAGACCACCGGTCTGAACTCGCTGAGCCCGCGGTACGAGGTCGGCGCGGACGGCACGTTCACGTCGTTCGCCGTCGTGCAGTCCGGCGCCAAGCCGGGCGCCGGTGAGCTGCGCACGCACCGCGTCGCGGTGGGCGTCTACGACGAGGATGGCTCCGGCAAGATCGTCCGGACCCAGCGCGTCGAGCTGGACGTCGACGGCGAGCGCACCGAGGTGCCGGATCTGGTCGGCCGGCCCGCGGGCAAGCTGGTCCTGGTCAACGACGACGACCTGACGTACTGCACGATGCGCCTCGACCCGGCGTCGCTGACCACGCTGATCGACCGCGTCGCGGACATCACCGAGCCGCTCCCCCGCACGCTGTGCTGGTCGGCGGCGTGGGAGATGACCCGCGAGGCCGAGCTGAAGGCCCGCGACTTCGTGACGCTGGTCCAGCGCGGCATCCACACGGAGACCGAGGTCGGCGTGGTCCAGCGGCTCCTGCTGCAGGCCCAGACGGCGCTGAACTCGTACGCGGAGCAGCAGTGGGCGGCGGCGACGGGCTGGCCGGCGTTCACCGCGCGGCTGCTGGAGCTGGTCCGGGGCGCCGAGCCGGGGTCGGACCACCAGCTGGCGTTCGTCAACTCGCTGGCCGGATCGGTGCTGGACGAGGCCACGTTGTCGGTGCTGTCCGGCTGGCTCGACGGGTCCGCGCCGCTCCCGGGGTTGACGGTGGACACGGACCTGCGCTGGCGTCTGTTGCACGCACTGGTGGCGCACGGAAAGGCGGCCGCGGCGGAGATCGACGCGGAGCTGGCCCGCGACAACACGGCAACGGGCCGCCGCCAGGCCGAGCGCGCCCGTGCGTTGAGGCCGACGGCGGAGGCCAAGGCGGACGCGTGGCAGCGAGCGGTGTACGACGACGAGCTCCCGAACGCGGTCAGCGACTCGCTCATCTCGGGCTTCTCCCACCCGGGCCAGAAGGCGCTGCTGGGGTCGTACGTGCCCCGCTACTTCGAGGTGATCGACGAGGTCTGGCAGAGGCGTTCGAGCGAGCGGGCCCAGCCGATCGCGATCGGCTTGTACCCGTCATGGGCGGTGGACGCCGAGACGGTGACGGCCTCAGACGAGTGGCTGGCGGGCGACCACCTCCAGGCCCTCCGCCGGCTGGTTTCGGAGGGGCGCGCGGGGATCGTCCGAGCGTTGGCGGCACGGGACTTCGACGCGCAGTCCTGACCCGGTCGTGAGTGGTTAGGCGGGTTCTAACCCGCCTAACCACTCACGACGGCCGGGGACGCACGAAAAGAGCCCCGCACCTCGAACAGGTGCGGGGCTCTTTCGTCAGCTGCTTCACCGAGGCGCAGGACCAGCCTGGTCCGAAAGCATCCGCAGCGCGTTCACCAGGCCGTTGACCAACCCACGCACCAGGTCGCCCTCCTTGAAGGACGCCACCATGCTCGCCACCGCCAGCTTGGCGCCGCGGTCCGGGAGGCGCAGGTGAGCCACCTTGCCCGTGACGATCTCGATCAGCCGCTCGCCCGGGGACACCGCGATCAGCACCGAATTCGCGGGGTCCGCCGTCGACGCGTGCAGCTTCTCCGCCGCCGCGCGGCTGTCCGCACCACCCAGCTCGCCGAGGTACAGGCTGAAATCCAGCCCGGTCTCCCGCGAAGCGAAAGTCAGCGCTTCGTCGAGGCGGGCCAGCTGGCGGGTGTTGAACGGCCCCGACGGCGCCTCCGGCTCGTACATCTTGGCCGCGGACACCCGTCCGGTGGCCATCAGGGCCTCGCCGTAGCCCAGTTCGGACTCGTCGACGCGCTTCGTCAGCTCACCAGTTGCCACGAGCGCCTCCCGCCGCGGTCGGGGCGCCCTCGGGCGCGCTGTTCTCGGTGCCGGCGTGCCGGTGACCGGTGCCCGCCCCTTCGGGGTTGGCGCTCCACCACATGGCCGCGTACTCCCAGGCCTGGCCGGACCGGTGCCGCGGGGCACCGCCGGACCTGCGCCGGAGCGTCAGCAGCCCGGCGAGGCCGTAGATGGCCAGCGGGATCACGGCGAAGACCACGATCGTCTCGACAACGTTCACGGCGGTGAGCGTATCGGATGACCAACGCGTCCACCGCGCGCGGCGCACTCGACCGTTCGTCGTAAGCCGAGTGCCGTCCGCCGCTTGGCTCGTGGCCACTGGAACGTTGGGGCGAAGAGCGTCGGGCCGAAAGGTTGCAACTCAACGTACAGGCGGCCGCACCCGCCGCTGTCGTCTTGTCCGGGCCTTGAAATCCTCGTAGCTTTTTCACCTGTACGGGCCTTGCGCCCCGCTCCCCAGCCCCAGCAGGTAACGCACCGGTCCCAGGAGGCCTTGCCATGAACAGCGTCCAGACGCCCGCACAGGCGATCACCGAGACCACTTCGTCACTCAGCGAAATCGAATTCGTGCCCGGAACGCGTGTGACGGCGGGCACAAGGGTTACGCGGGGTACACGCGTCACTCGCGGTACACGAGTGACGGCGGGAACGCGCGTCACGATGGGCACCCGGGTGACGGCCGGCACGCGAGTCACCCGAGGGACCCGGGTCACGCGTGGCACTCGCGTCACGATCGGCACGCGTGTGACGGCCGGCACGCGAGTCACCTGCGGCACCCGCGTCACGCGAGGCACTCGTGTCACCCGCGGCACGCGCGTCACCATGGGCACCCGCGTCACCTGCCAGAGCGACTTCGCCCTCGCTGCCTGACCCGTACTCCAGGGCCGCGCGCACTACCTGAACAGCTCGCGCAAGCACCCGGCTCGCCCCGGCCGCCGCACAGGCAGCCGGGGCGCCGGCTTGTCCAGGGCTCTACCGTCCTCCGGCGGTCAGGCGGCAGAGCCGAGATACGGCCGCCACAGCGGGTCGGCCTCCTTCGAGTGCGCGAGCAGCCGCCAATGCGGGCCATGGGGCGCCCGCGGCACGACCCGCAGCCGCCAGCCGATCTCCGAGAGCAGCCTGTCCGCCTTGCGGTGGTTGCACTTGGCGCAGCAGGCGACACAGTTGGTCCAGCTATGAGGGCCACCACGGCTGCGCGGGACGACGTGGTCGATCGTCTCGGCCCGTCCTCCGCAGTAGGCGCAGCGGTACCGGTCGCGGTGCATGAGCCCCGCGCGGGTCAGCGGTACCTGCGCCCGATACGGTACGCGCACGTACGTGCTGAGGCGGATCACCGAGGGCACCGGCAGCGAAACCTTCGCCGAATGCAGCTCGATCCCGCCGGGGTCACCGTGGACCACTTCGGCCTTGCCGCACATCACGAGCACGACAGCGCGCCGCAACGGCAACGCGGTCAGCGGCTCGAAGGTGGCGTTGAGCAGGAGCACCCGGCGCCGGCCCCAGGCCGGGGCGGCCGGATCCCGGCCTCTACTACGCTGTCCGGGCGGGCGGGTCACTCCCCCTGGGCGGTTCCCCGGCCCGGCCGGGACGGTTCCGCCGGATGCGGAACCCCCCGGATAGGCACGCAGAACCACCTCTGGCGTCTCGTCGGCCATGGCTTGGCCGGAGACGCCGCGGGGGCTGGGTTGTCGGTCTGGCACTCGACCACCTCCAGAGGCGTAGGCATAGTCGACCACAGAACAGGCCCCCAGCGCACGTGTGTTACAAGACGTGTCACATCCGCGCGACCCAACATCCACTCGACGTTGGGCTACCCGACGCGATCGGAAGGATGAACGAACCCCCGTGTCCCCCCTGCTCACTTCCGCCAAGACGCCGTGCATCGACGACTTGAGCACCTTCTGCCACCAGGTGTTCCAGGTCACGGGCAACGAGTGGCTGGCGGGTTCGGCGAACTGGCTGATCACCAAGCCGATCAAGATCCTCATGATCATCGTGATCGCGTTCCTGATCCGCCTGCTGGTGAGGAGGCTGATCAACCGCGTCACGACCCTGCCGAAGTCGGGCGGCAAGCTCCCGTCGATGCTGCGCCCCCTGCGCGAGCGCGCGCCGGAGGTGCTGGGCTCCGCCATCATCGAACGGCGCCGCCAGCGCGCGATGACCATCGGCTCGGTGCTGAAGTCGATGGCCACGTTCCTGATCTACGGCCTGGCGTTCATCCTCGTGCTGGGCGAACTCGGCATCGACCTCGGCCCGATCATCGCCTCGGCGGGCATCATCGGCGTCGCGATCGGGTTCGGCGCGCAGAACCTGGTCAAGGACTTCCTGTCCGGGATCTTCATGATGGTCGAGGACCAGTACGGCGTGGGCGACGTCGTGGACGTCGGCGAAGCGTCCGGCACGGTCGAGTCGGTCGGGCTCCGGATCACGACGTTGCGTGACGTCAAGGGCACGGTCTGGTACGTCCGCAACGGTGAGGTCCTGCGCGTCGGCAACTCGAGCCAGGGCTTCGCGGTGGCGGTCGTGGACGTGCCCCTCGGCTACACGGCCGACGTCGAACGCGCGACGACGGTGCTGGCGGCCTCGGCGTCCGCGGCCACCGAGGGCGACGCGCTGAAGGACAACGTCCTCGAGCCGCCGGAGATGCTGGGTGTGGAAAGCGTCACACCGGAGGGCCTCTCCCTGCGGCTGACGGTGAAGGTGCGGCCGGGCAAGCAGTGGGCGGTGCAGCGGGCGCTGCGGGCCCAGCTGCTCGCGGCCCTGGAGGAGGCGGGCTTCGACCCGCCGCTCGGCCGGCTGTTCCCGCCCGTGGCCCCGGCGGCCGACAAGAAGTGACGTCGGCCTGAGCAGTGCTCGCGCCGGATGGTCCCGCCCACGGGCGCGGTTACGCTGGGAAACGGATTTGCGACCATCCGGCATCGCCGGACCGGGCGTCGGGAACCCGGACCCCGGGGGCAAAATGGAAGGCGTGTCTGCAGTGAGCGAACCGGCGAACCTCTACGAAGCGGTCGGCGGCGAACCGACCTTCCGCCGGATCGTCGGGCGGTTCTACGAGGAGGTCGCGCGCGACGAGATCCTCCGGCCCCTCTACCCGGAAGAGGACCTCGGGCCCGCCGAGGAGCGCTTCCGGCTGTTCCTCATCCAGTACTGGGGCGGCCCGCACACCTACTCCGACCAGCGCGGGCACCCGCGGCTGCGGATGCGGCACGGGCCGTTCAAGATCGGGCCGCTCGAGCGGGACGCCTGGCTGCGGTGCATCCGGATCGCCGTCGACGAAGAGAACCTCGAAGAGCCCTATCGCGGGCAGCTCTGGGCCTACCTGGAGATGGCCGCGCACAGCATGATGAACAGCTTCGTATGAGAAACGGAGCCTGGTGGCGCGATGCCGTCTTCTACCAGGTCTACGTACGCTCGTTCGCCGATTCGGACGGCGACGGCGTCGGGGACCTGGAAGGCATCCACTCCCGGCTCGGTTACCTGGAGCTCCTGGGCGTCGACGCGCTGTGGCTGACGCCGTTCTACCGCTCCCCCATGGCCGACCACGGCTACGACATCGCCGACCCGCGGGACGTCGACCCGATGTTCGGCACCCTCGGTGACTTCGACGTGCTGCTCACCGAGGCGCACAAGCGCGGCATCAAGGTCACCGTCGACGTGGTCCCCAACCACACCAGCAACCAGCACGCCTGGTTCAAGTCCGCGATGGCGGCCGCGCCGGGCAGCCCGGAGCGCGACCGCTACATCTTCCGCGACGGCGTCGGGCCGAAAGGCGAAGACCCGCCGAACAACTGGGTCAGCGCGTTCGGCGGCCCGGCCTGGACGCGCGTGCCGGACGGGCAGTGGTACCTGCACCTGTTCGCGCCCCAGCAGCCGGACCTGAACTGGACCAACCCCGAGGTCGCCGCCGACCTGGAGCGCACCCTGCGGTTCTGGCTCGAACGCGGCGTCGACGGCTTCCGCATCGACGTCGCCCACGGCATGGCCAAGCCACCCGGCCTCCCGGACATGGACCCGCGCGCCGACGCGCTGGGGCCGAGCCACTACTACGACCCGCGGTGGGACCACGACGGCGTCCACGAGATCCACCAGATGATCCGCAAGGTGCTCGACGAGTTCCCGGACGCGATGGCGGTCGGCGAGATCTGGGTGACCGACGAGGAACGCCTGTCGCGCTACCTGCGGCCCGACGAACTGCACCTGGCCTTCAACTTCCGGCTGGTGCTGACCCACTTCGACGCCGACGCCATGCGCACGGCCATCGAGCGCTCCCTGGCCGTCCCGGCCCGCACGGGCGCCCCGGCGACCTGGACGCTCGCCAACCACGACGTCTGGCGCCAGGTCAGCCGCTACGGGGGCGGCGCCACGGGCGTGCGGCGCGCGCGGGCGATGGCGCTGGTCGAGCTGGCCTTGCCGGGCACGGTGTACCTGTACAACGGCGAAGAGCTGGGGCTGGCGAACGTCGAGCTGTCGCTTTCGGACATGGCGGACCCGCGCGCGAAGACGAGCGGCGCCGAGTTTGGCCGCGACGTATCGCGGGTGCCGCTGCCGTGGGAGGGCGATCTGCCGCCGTTCGGGTTCTCGCGGAACCCGCGCACGTGGCTGCCGATGCCGGCTTCCTGGGCGGGGTCGACGGTGGAGAAGCAGATCGAGGACGCGGACTCGACGCTGTCGCTGTACCGCGCCGCGATCGAGCTCCGGAAGACGCATGCGGCGTTCAGCGGCGACGAACTGGAGTGGTACGGCGCACCGGCGGGGTGCTTCGCCTTCCGGCGGCGCGGGGGTGGGTTGGTGTGCGCTTTGAACACGTCGGCTTCGCCGATTGCGCTGCCGCCTGGTGAGGTGCTTTTGTCGAGCAGCCCGCTTGTGGAGGGGAAGCTGCCGGCGGACTCGGCCGCCTGGCTGGTCTGATCGCGCCTTCCTGGTCTGGTCCCGCGTGGCTGGTCTGATCCTGCCTTCCTGGCCTGGTCCCGCATGGCTGGTCTGATCCCGCCTTCCTGGTCTGGACGCGCCTTCCTGGTCTCGTCCCCCCTGGCTGGCCTGATCCCGCCTTCCTGGTCTGATCCGACCTTCCTGTCCGACCCCGCCTCGCTGGTCCGACCCCGCCTTCCACAACTGATGCCGGGTGTGGACAACTGCCGCCGGGCCCGGCTATTTCGGACTTTGCGTCGGTGGCCGCCGATACGCTGGAAGCGGGGCCGCCCCCCAGGGAGGGCGGGGAGTCGGCTGGCCGCTGTCCTGGATCCGCGGCTGGGTTGCTCGTATTGGGCCGAGGCGGGTGGTCGGCGGTGTGAGGCTGATACATCCCGTTGGGCAGGCGGGCCCGATCGGCGGTCGGCAACCTCGGTTTCCACCATCGGCAGCTCGGTGCCCACCACCCCGAAGCCTGAATTGTCACTACGGACGGTGGTACCGCGTCAAGGCGGGAAAGCGTGCCTTGACCCGGCACCACCGTCCGTGTTCTGGCTTCGGATCGGGGCGGTGCGAGGGGTCTGGGTGGGGTGCAGGTCCGGCGGCCAGCCGGCTTTTCGAGCAGGTGAGACCCTGCCTCAGGAGCGCGCGAGATCTCAGCCCGACTGGTTGCCCGATCCCGAACCGTCGTCGAAGGCGCCGCTCGCCAGCCACGCCACCAGAGCCGCGGCCTGCAGGTAAGGCGCCGCCTGGGCGGCCGCCCGGCCCGCCGCTCTCGTGCGCCCCCACCTCTCCGGTCGCTCCGCAGGCGCCGGCGCCTGCTCGCCCGGCGGACGGTCTCGCCGCCACGGTGTCTCCTCGGCGCGTACGCCTTCGAGAAACTCCGCCGTCGGGTCTTCGTCCGGGGTCATGCCTCCAGGGTGCCACCGCCTGCGCACCGCGGTGGCCGCCGTAAGGACTTCGTCAGAACAACAGCGGCAACAGTGCGTGCCTGCGTCGCACGATTGCGCCGTAGCGCGCGTCCAGGCGCATCCACGAGTCCGTCGCCGTCACTCGGACGATGTCGCCGGGCACGTCCGAATCCACGAAGCCCATGCCGGACATCGCGAACAGGCAGCGCATCTGCACCTTGACCTCGACCGATCCGCCGCTCACCGTCAGGACCGCCTGGTCCATCAGCGACGCCGGCGGCGTGCCGTGCGGACCTACGTTGTCCCTGGCCAGCGTCACGCCGCGGTCGGCCAGCTCCGACACCACCTGCGCCGGGAGCTCGTCGACGAGCGGCCAGCGGCCGGTCGGCGGGAGCTCGCCGTGCCAGAGCAGGTCGCGGGCCGGGCCCGGGTCCATCCGAGGGCCGCCCGCCACGGTCAGCGCGGCCAGGAGCTCGTTGCCGGACACCGTGACGTCGCCCGGTGTCACGTCCCCGGCCACCGCTCGGGTGGCCAGACACTCGAACGGTGTCGATGTCCAGGCCTCGACCACGCCGTCGCCGCGTCGGCGCAACCGGACGGCCGTCTGGCCGTCCAGCCGGACCGCGCGGGCGACGAACGCGCCGAGGGTCTCCCGGTCGGCCGCGTCCGGCACGAACAACTCAGGCATCCGCGAACCCCTGCTTCAGAAACTCCGACTCGGCCGGGGTGAGCCTACGCGGCCGCAGCTCGACCGTGTCGTACGGCGCCAGCACCGTCTCCGCGGTGACCGCCACGCGGTCGTCCGCCGCGGGCCCGCCGCGCACACGGTAGGCCAGCGTGAAGCTCGCCGCGCGCAGCTCGGTCAGGTCGATTTCGATCCGCAGCTGCTGCCCGGACACCACGATCGGCGCCTTGTAGGCCACCTCCAGCCGCACCACGACGATGCCCTTCGGCAGCTGATCCAGCCCCGCCTCGACGGCGGCTTCGAACAGCAGCGGGATGCGCGCCTCTTCGAGCAGCGTGACCAGCTTCGCGTGGTTGATGTGGCCGTAGACGTCCATGTCCGTCCAGCGCGGGCGGACGTGCGATACGTAAGTCACCGCACCGTGCTCCGGATCTGGCGGGCCGCCACCGAAAGGGTCGCCAGGTCGAGCCGGCCGGACTTGGTGATCTCGTCGAGCGCGACGCGCGCCCGCTGCAGCCGGGACGCGTTCGTCTTCTCCCACTGCGCGATCTTGGCGTCCCCGGACGAGCCGGGATCGCTGTGCCGCAACGCATCGAGCGTAATCGCCCGCAGCGAGCCGTAGACGTCGTCGCGCAGCGAAAGCCGGGCGAGCGCGTGCCAGCGGTTGCCGCGTTCGAGCTTGCTGATCTCGGTGAGCATCGAGTCGATGTCCAGGTGCGCCGAGAGCGCGTAGTACAGCTCCGCCGTCTCGGCCGGGCTGTGCACGGCGTCCACGCCGATCTGCTGCTCGGCGAGCTCGGCCACTTCGGTGACGTCGAGCAGGCCGTAGGTGTGCAGCAGCAGCGACACCCGGCGGGCGAGCCCCTCCGGCACGTGCGCGGCGATCAGCTCGTCGACGTGCTTCTGCACCGACTCGGCCTCGCGGCCGCGCAGCAGGTCGCCGATCTTCGGGACGAGCTTGTCCAGCACCCGCCGGAAGCGCTTGATCTCCGACAGCGGGGCCAGCGGCTGCGGGCGGTTGGTGAGGAACCAGCGCGCGGCCCGGTCGAGCAGCCGCCGCGTCTCCAGCACCATCTCGTTGGCGACGTCGGTGTGCACGACGTTGTCGAGCGCGTCGATCTCCTGCCAGAGCGCGGGGAGGTCGAACACCTGCGTCACCACGGCGTACGCGCGCACCGCGTCCGTCGCCGTCGCGTTCATCTCTTCCATCAGCCGGTAGACGAAGGAGATGCCGCCGCCGTCGACCACTTCGTTCGCGACCAGCGTGGTGATGATCTGGCGCTTCAGCGGGTGTTCCCCGATCGCGTCCGGGAACCGCTCGCGCAGCGGCTTCGGGAAGTACTCGGGCAGCCGGGCCGCGAAGACCTTCGAGTCGGGCAGGTCGCTGGCCAGCAGCTCGTCCTTCAGCTCCAGCTTGACGTGCGCGAGCAGCGTCGCCAGCTCCGGCGAGGTAAGGCCCTTGCCCGCCTTCTCCAGCTCGCGGAACTCCGAGTTGCTCGGCAGCGCTTCGAGCTTGCGGTCGAAGGCACCCGCGGAAACCAGCGCCTGCACCTGGCGCGCGTGCACCGAGAGCATCGGCGCGGCGTGCGCGCGGCTGACGCCGAGAACGGCGTTCTGCCGGTAGTTGTCCTTGAGCACCAGCGCGCCGACCTCGTCGGTCATCTGCCCCAGGAGCTCGTTGCGCTGCTCACGCTCCAGCTTGCCGGTCTGGACGAGGTGGTCGAGCAGGATCTTGATGTTGACTTCGTGATCGGAGCAGTCGACGCCGGCCGAGTTGTCGAGGGCGTCGGTGTTGATCTTGCCGCCGTTGCGGGCGAACTCGATCCGGCCGAGCTGGGTCAGGCCGAGGTTGCCGCCTTCGCCGAACACCTTGACGCGCAGCTGCTTGCCGTCGACGCGGATGGCGTCGTTGGCCTTGTCGCCCGCGGCCGCGTGGCTTTCGGTCTCCGCCTTGACGTAGGTGCCGATGCCGCCGTTCCAGAGCAGCTCCACCGGCGCCAGCAGGATCGCCTGGATGAGGTCCATCGGGGCCAGCGCGGTGACGCCGTCCTCGAGCCCGAGTGCCGCGCGGACCTGGGGACTGATCGGGATCGACTTCGCCGTGCGCGGGTAGATCCCACCGCCTTCGCTGATCAGCGAGCGGTCGTAGTCGTCCCACGAGCTGCGCGGGAGGTCGAACAGCCGGCGCCGCTCGGCGAACGACGTCGCCGCGTCGGGGTCCGGGTCGAGGAAGACGTGCATGTGGTTGAACGCGGCGACCAGGCGGATGTGCTCGGACAGCAGCATGCCGTTGCCGAAGACGTCGCCCATCATGTCGCCGATGCCGACCACGGTGAAGTCCTCGGTCTGGGTGTCCTTGCCCAGCTCGCGGAAGTGCCGTTTGACGCTCTCCCAGGCCCCCTTCGCCGTGATGCCCATGGCCTTGTGGTCGTAACCGACCGAGCCGCCGGAGGCGAACGCGTCACCGAGCCAGAAGCCGTACTGCCCCGAGACTTCGTTGGCGATGTCGGAGAACTTGGCGGTGCCCTTGTCGGCCGCGACGACCAGGTAGGAGTCGTCGGCGTCGTGCCGGACGACACCCGGCGCGGGCACCGTCTTGCCTTCGATCCGGTTGTCGGTCAGGTCGAGCAGGCCGGAGATGAACATGCGGTAGCAGGCGATGCCCTCGTTGAGCTGGGCGTCACGGTCGATGCTCGCGTCGCCGCTCGGGGCCGGCGGGCGCTTGACGACGAAGCCGCCCTTCGCGCCGACCGGCACGATCACCGCGTTCTTCACCGCCTGGGCCTTGACCAGGCCGAGGATCTCGGTGCGGAAGTCCTCGCGGCGGTCCGACCAGCGCAAGCCACCGCGCGCGACCTCGCCGAAGCGCAGGTGCACGCCCTCGACGCGCGGGGAGTACACGAAGATCTCGAACTTCGGCCGCGGCTCGGGCAGGTCGGGCACGTCGGCCGGGTCGAGCTTGATCGACAGGTACTCGCGTGGCGCCCCGTCGGTGCCGGTGACGTGGTAATTCGTCCGCAGGGTGGCCCGGATGACGGCCATCAGGCGGCGCAGGATCCGGTCTTCGTCGAGGCTGGTGACCTCGTCGATCATCGCGCTCAGCTCGGCGCCCAGGGCCTCCGTGGCGGCGTCACGGTCGGCGTCGGACAGCTCGGGCGCGAACCGGGCCTCGAACAGCCGCAGCAGCTTGGTGGCGATCTGCGTGTGGTTCAGCAGCGTGTTCTGGATGTAGTCCTGGGAGAACGCGCTGCCGGCCTGGCGCAGGTACCGCGAGTAGGCGCGCAGCACGGCGGCCTGGCGCCAGGTGAGCCCGGCGCGCAGGACGAGGCCGTTGAGGCCGTCGACCTCGGCGTCGCCGCGCCAGGCGGCCTCGAAGGCGTCCTGGAAGCGGCCGCGCAGTTCTTCGACGGCGTGCTCGTCGGATTCGTCGAGCATCTTCTGGTCGACGCGGAGGCCGAAGTCGTAGATCCAGCACGCGCCGCCGTCTTCGCGGTGCAGCTCGTACGGCCGTTCGTCGACCACCTCGACGCCCATGGCCTGCAGTACCGGGAGCACCTTCGAGAGCGTGACGCCCTCGCCGCGCAGGTAGAGCTTGAAGCGCCGCTCGCCCGGCGCGGCGTCGGCGGGCTGGTAGAACGACAGCGCGAGGTCGCCTTCGTCGGTGAGCGAGTCCAGCGAGCGAAGGTCGGAGAGGGCCTCTTCGGCGGTGAAGTCCTCCTTGTAGCCCTCGGGGAACACCATCGCGAAGCGCTGGCCCTGTTCGGTGGCCGACTCCTCGCCGACGATCCCGACCGCGACGCCGCCGTCGGCGCGCTCCCGGCGTTCGTCGAGGACCGCTTCGACCATGCGGTCGTCCCAAGTGCGGACGGCGTCGTTCAGCCGGTCCTGGATCTTGAGCGTGTCCGGCTCGAGGCGGCGCGCCGGGTCGGTGTGGACGACGAAGTGCACCTGCGCCAGGACGGTCTCGCCGATCCGCGCGCTGTATTCGAGCTGGGTGCCTTCGAGCTCTTCGAGCAGGACTTCCTGCATCGCCAGCCGCGAGCGCGTGGTGTAGCGGTCGCGCGGGAGGTAGACGAGGCAGGAGTAGAAGCGGCCGTACGGGTCGCGGCGCAGGAACAGCCGCAGCCGGCGGCGGTCGGAGAGGGTGATCGCGCCGGTCGTCGTCGAATACAGCGAGTCGCTGTCGGCGGAGAACAGGTCGGCGCGCGGCCAGTTCTGCAGGATTTCGAGCATCCGCTGGCCGGAGAACGACTCGATCGGGAAGCCGGCGCGGTGGATGACCTCGCGCACGCGCTTGCAGACGACGGGGATGTCGAGGACGTTCTCGTGCAGCGCGGTGGTGGTGAACATGCCGAGGAAGCGGTGTTCGCCGGTGACGTTGCCCTCGGCGTCGAAGGTCTTCACGCCGACGTAGTACGGGTAGACCGGCCGGTGCACGGTCGAGGGCGCGCTGGCCTGGGTCAGCACCAGCAGGGTCGGCGCGAGGGCGGTGGCGGCGGTGTCCGGGCCGGCGGTCAGGCCGCGGGCGGCCAGGCTGTCCTGGCGGAGCACGCCGAGGCCGGAGGCCAGGACCGCGCGCAGGGCGGGAGCGTCCGCGTCCGGGTGGTCGACCAGCTCGTAGCGGCGGTAGCCGAGGAAGGTGAAGTGGCCGTCGGCCAGCCAGCGCAGCAGCCGGGCGCCCTCGGCGACCTCGTCCGGGGACAGCCGCGGCGGGTCCGTTTCGAGTTCGCTCGCCAGCTGGCAGGCCGTCTGGGCCATCTTCTCGGCGTCCTCGACGACCTCGCGGACGTCACCCAGGACGCTGGAGAGCCGGTTGTCGAGCTCGCGGGCCCGGTTGCGGTCGGTGACGAAGTCGATCTCGATGTACATCCACGACTCGGCGGCCGAGTTCGCGGGCGGGTCGGCCGGGTCGGCTTCGGGGTGGACTTCGAGGAGCTCGCCGGTGAGGTCGCGGCTGACCACCACGATCGGGTGAACAATGCGCTGCACCTGCACGCCGTCGCGGGCGAACTCCGCGGCGATCGAGTCGACCAGGTACGGCATGTCGTCGGTGACGACCTGCACGACGGTGGCTTCCCGGGCCCACCCGTCTTCGGCGACGGTCGGGTTCAGCAGCCGCACGGCCGGGCGGCCGGGCATCCGGGACTTGGCCAGCTGCAGGTGGGAGCGAACGGCGCCGACCAGGTTGACGGGCTCGTCGCCGACGATCTCTTCGGCCGGGATGTGCCGGTAGTAGAGCCGGATGAGCTCACCGATCTCCGGCGCCAGCCCGGCGGCGGCGTCGATCAGGTCGTCCCTGATCTGCTCCGGGCTGGCCGGGGAGCGCGGGGCACCGAATTCGGGTTCGGCGTCGGCTCCGGTTCCGGGTAGGGACGAGACTCCGGTCGAGCTCATTTGAGGCAACTCTCCAGTTTGCGTGAGGTGGCACCGTGCCGGTTCGGCGTTGAGCCGGCCACCCCACACTAATGCGCCGCGATCCCGGATCACACGAAGACCCAAGGCCCGGAAACCCTTCCGGAGCACGGGATTCCCGTGATCGGTCAAGCTACTGACGGGTTGTCTTCGCCGCTCCGGCGCGGCGCTGACCAGCCGTGCTGGCCGGGCGTTACGCGACGTCGGGCCAACGTGATCGGTTCAGTTGATCGGGTCCGCCGCCGTTCGGCGAACGTTGTCGGCCGGTCGGCGACGCCGGGGTGCGACGGATCCCACGGTGTCCGGGCGGGGGCAGGTCGGCGCTGGATCGGGACGTCTCAGCGACTCGACGCGGGTTGGGGTGAACCGGGGTTGGGCGCGGCAAAACTGTCGGTGGTCTCCGGTAGCGTGGAAAACGGGGGGCGCCCCCGCGCGGGGGTAGTCGCGGGAGCTGTGGTCAGTGGCTGCCACCAGTCGCACAAGCTGCCGCCAGCCCCGAGGCTGCCGTCAGTCGCGGGAGCTGGGGCCAGTCGCGAGAGCTGCCGCCAGTCGCCCGGCTGCCGCCAGTCTCGCAAGCTGCCGTCAGTCGCGGGAGCTGTGGCCGCGGGAGTCCGGGACCTCGGCGCCGTGGCCGTTGCGGCCGTGGCCGTTGCGCCGGCCCGTGTCCTGCGAGCCGAGCTGCTTCACCAGGGCGGCCGCGCTCGCCGTGCCCGCCTGGTGCTCGGCCAGTGCGCGGGCGAGCAAGTCGGCCAGTCCCGCGTCCGGTGGGGGCTCGTCCTCCGCGATCGCGCGGGCGTAGCTCTCCGGGAACGGGGCCGTCGCCGGCGTCCAGTGACCGAAATCCTCCATCGGCTCCAGCGACGGCGGCATCCGCAGCCGCGGCAACCACGGTTCGGCCTCGTCGCGGTAGTCCGGCACGGACGGCGGTTCGTCCTCCGGTCGCGGCGGCGGAGCGAGCTCACGGGCCGGTTCGTCGGCGCGCGGGGTGTCGGCGTCTTCCGCCCGGCGGCGGCCCCCGGCACCCCCGGAGGACGAAATGCCCAGGCGGTCGAGCACGGACCGCGCGGCCACGGAGCCGTGCTCGGCGTCGTGCCGCGTCGACGGCTGCGGTTCCGGCCGCCGTTCCTCCGACGCCCACGGCTCCCGTTCGGCGGCGGGCTCGGGCGCGAGCGGCAAGGCAGGCGTGACGCGAGTGGGCGCCGAATCCCGCTCGGCGGCGGTCTCCCGCAGCCGAGCCTCGGCCAGTGCGGCCCAGGAGAACTTGGTCTTGCCGGTTTCGGCGGGCGGGGCCGCCTCGGGCCGCACGTCGATCGGCTCACGCTCCCGCTCGGCCGGCCGCGCCTCGGCGGCCTCCGGCTGGAATTCCGGCTCCCGCGGCTCGGCAGGCTCCGGCCGGGACCCCCGGCCACGCTCCGCCGCGACAGGTTGCTGCTCCAGCCGCGACTCCGGCTGCCGCCCACGCTCGGCAAGCTCCGAACGACGTTCCGACCCCATGCCCGGCTCGGGCCGGTGCTCCGCGCCCCGCGCCGATCGCTGGTCGCTGGGCTCCGGCCGGAACTCGGGCTGCCGCCCACGCTCGGCCAACCGCGGCTCGCCAGGCAGTTCAGCGGACTCGGGCCGCACCTCCGCACCCCGCGGATCACCGGGCTCCAACCGGAACTCCGGCTGCCGCCCACGCTCAGCCAACCGCGGCTCCGCCGACTCGGACCGAACCTCCGCACCCCGCGAATCGCCAGGCTCCAACCGGAACTCCGACTGCCGCCCACGCTCCGCCAACCGCGGCTCGCCGCCACCAGGCCGCTCCTCGGCCCGTCGCCCCGACCGAACCTCGCCCGGCTCGGACCTCCGGCCCGCCGGCTCGTCCCGCACCGCCGGCATCAGCGTCGTCTCCGCCGCGTCCGCAGTCACCCGCGGCCGCTCGAACGACCACGCCGGCGCCGGCTGCCGCGACTCGGGCCGCGGCTCCTCGCGCCCGAACGACCAAGCCGGCGCGCGCGGCTCCGGCTCCGGAAGCGGCGCCGGCTCAGCCACGACAACTGGGGCCGGCCGCGACGGCACCGCCTTCAGCACCTCGTCCAGATCGACCGAAGCCGGCTCGCCGCTGCCGAACTCGCCGGCCAGCACACTGCACGCCTGCCGCCGGGCCCGGGCGTGCAGCTGCTCCGCCGCCCGCGAGCGGTACAGGCACGCGATGGCCTCCTCCGCCTGCCCGAACCGCTCCTGCAACTGCGCCAGCTCCAGCCACAACCGCGCGGTGATCGCCGACAGCCCGTGGCGGTCCGTGCTCGCCACCGCTTCGCGCACCTGCTCGATCGCCGCCTCGCCCGAACCCGCGGGCAGATGGACCCGCGTCGCGACGGCCAGCCGCAGCCAGCCCATCGGCGCGACGCCCGCCGCGCGGACCGGCTCGGCCAGCACCGGCTCCGCGATCTCGTACGCCATTTCCGTGTCGCCGCGGTCGAGCAGCGTGCTGACCAGCAACAACACCAGCCGGATCCGGACGAGACCGCCGTCGTCGGCCGGGTTGTCCAGCTTCTCCAAGAACCCGAGGCCGGTCCGGGCCGCGTCGGCCGCCGCCGTCAGGTCACCGTGGCGCCTGCGGTGGGCGGCCGTGCCGACCCGCAGCAACGCGCGCACCAGCAGCTGGGTGTCCGCACCCAGCGAGTCGTCGCCGACGACGAGCTTGTCCGCCTCCACCAGCACGCGGTCCAGCTCCGACTTGCGCCCGAGCTGCCCCAGGCAGCCCACGAGGTGGGACAACGCCGCCGCGCGGTGCACCGGCGAGACCACCGGGTCCGTCAGCACCGGCCGCAACGCGGCGAGGCCGGTCAGCGGCACGCCCAGGCTGCGCGCGCAGACGGCGAGGTCGATCCGCAGGCGCGCCGCGATGTCGCCGTAGCCCGCGTGCTCGGCCGCGCGCAACGCCGCGACCGCGCGCCCGACCGTCGCCGGCCGCATCCCGAGCCGCACGCGCGCGGACACGACCAGGCTCTCGGCCCGGATCCACTGCTCGTCGGCACTGGCGGCCTCGGCCAGCGCGGCCGCGCGCTCGCCGAGGACCAGCGCGAGCTCGGGCGCCCGCAGGTGCAGGGCGTCCGCCCGCTCGATCAGCCGCCCGACTGCGGAGAGGGTTCCCCCGGCATTGACGGAGCGCCCGCTCTCCACTCGGGAGAACGGGCCCGTCCGGTGCTGTTTGCTGGCTTCCACGGGGAAACCCGCCCCCTCAGTCGCGGGTCAGCTTGCGATGGGTGACACGGTGCGGCCGCGCCGCCTCGGCGCCGAGGCGCTCGACCTTGTTCTTCTCGTACCCTTCGAAGTTGCCCTCGAACCAGAACCACTTGGCCGGGTCTTCGTCCGTGCCTTCCCAGGCCAGGATGTGCGTCGCGACCCGGTCGAGGAACCACCGGTCGTGCGAAATCACCACGGCGCAGCCGGGGAACTGCTCCAGCGCGTTCTCCAGCGAGCCCAGCGTCTCGACGTCCAGGTCGTTCGTCGGCTCGTCGAGCAGGATCAGGTTCCCGCCCTGCTTGAGCGTCAGCGCCAGGTTGAGCCGGTTGCGCTCACCACCGGAGAGCACGCCCGCCGGCTTCTGCTGGTCCGGGCCCTTGAACCCGAACGCGCTGACGTACGCCCGCGACGGCATTTCGGTCTGCCCGACGTGGATGTAGTCCAGCTCGTCGGAGACGACCTGCCACACGGTCTTCTTCGGGTCGATCCCGCCGCGGTTCTGGTCCACATAGGACAGTTTGACCGTCTCGCCGATCTTGACGACGCCGTTGTCCGGCTCTTCGAGCCCGACGATGGTCTTGAACAGCGTGGTCTTGCCGACACCGTTCGGGCCGATCACGCCGACGATGCCGTTGCGCGGCAGGTCGAACGACAGGCCGTCGATGAGGACGCGGTCGTCGAAGCCCTTCTTGAGCTTCTCGACCTCGACCACGACGTTGCCCAGCCGCGGGCCCGGCGGGATCTGGATCTCTTCGAAGTCGAGCTTGCGGTGCTTGTCCGCCTCCGCCGCCATCTCCTCGTAGCGGTCGAGACGCGACCGGGACTTCGTCTGCCGGGCCTTGGCGTTGGACCGCACCCACTCGAGCTCGGTCTTCAGGCGCTTCGCGAGCTTCTGGTCCTTCTTGCCCTGGACTTCGAGGCGCTCGCGCTTCTTCTCCAGGTAGGTCGAGTAGTTGCCCTCGTAGCCGACGACCCGGCCGCGGTCGATCTCCATGATCCACTGGGCCACGTTGTCCAGGAAGTACCGGTCGTGGGTGACGGCGAGGACGGCGCCGGCGTAGCGGGAGAGGAACTGCTCCAGCCACAGGACACTCTCGGCGTCCAGGTGGTTGGTGGGCTCGTCGAGCAGCAGCAGGTCGGGCGCCGACAGGAGCAGCTTGCACAGCGCGACCCGGCGGCGCTCACCACCGGAGAGGTGGGAGACGCCTTCGTCCGGCGGCGGGCAGCGCAGCGCGTCCATGGCCTGCTCGACGGTCGAGTCGAGCTCCCAGGCGTCGGCGTGGTCCAGCTCCTCCTGGAGCTTGCCCATCTCCTCGAGCAGCTCTTCGCTGTACTCGGTCTCCATCAGCTTGAGGACCTCGTTGTAGCGGTCGAGCTTGACCTTGACCTCGCCCAGGCCCTCTTCGACGTTCTCGCGGACCGTCTTCTCCTCGTTGAGCTCCGGCTCCTGCATGAGGATGCCGACCGAGGCGCCGGGCTGGAGGAACGCTTCGCCGTTGCTGGCCTGCTCGATCCCCGCCATGATCTTGAGAACGGTGGACTTACCGGCACCGTTCGGCCCGACCACGCCGATCTTGGCGCCGGGGTAGAACGCGGTGCTGACGTCGTCGAGGATGACCTTGTCCCCGACGGTCTTGCGCACCTTCTTCATGGTGTAGATGAACTCGGCCATACCCACGATCGTAGAGCGCGCTCGATCGCGCCTCGACGGCGGTCACCGTCGGACTACCGAAAGTCAGCCCGAGATCACGGCGAGAGTAGCAAAACGGCCGTTTTCCCGGCACCCGGACGGCGGCTCAACCTCAACTGGAACCCGAGGGTCGCTTGCCCTCGGCGAGGTTCTTCAGCATCGCGTTGTAGGCGTTGAGCTCTTCGTCGCCCGTCGCCGCTTCGCGCCGGTCACGCCGCTTCGCCTCGCGCTCGTCCTGTCGCGACCACTGCACCAGCAGGGCGATCAGCACCAGCAGCACCGGCACCTCGCCGGCGGCCCAGGCGATGCCGCCGCCGAGCCGCTGGTCGGCGAGCAGGTCGGTGACCCACGGCAGGTGCAGCTGACTGTAGAAGGCCTGCCCGATGACCGTCTGCTTGCTCATCAGGATCACGCCGAAGAAGGCGTGGAACGGCATCGCGGCGAACATCATGCCGAGCCGGCCGAGGTACGGGATCCGCCGCGGCGACGGGTCGACGCCGATCACCGGCCAGTAGAAGACGTACCCGGCGAGCAGGAAGTGCCCGTTCATCGCCAGGTGCGCCCAGTGGTACTGGAGCGCGTTGTCGAACAGGCCGGAGAAGTACAGCGCGTAGAACGAGCCGACGAACAGCAGCAGCGCGACCACCGGGTGGGTCAGGAACCGCGACACCGGGGAGTGCACGAAGGCGACGAGCCACTCGCGCGGTCCCGGCGGGGCGTCCTTGCCCGCGGCCGGCAGGGCGCGCAACGCGAGCGTCACCGGCCCGCCGAGCACGAACAGCACCGGCGCCACCATCGACAGCAGCATGTGGTTGCCCATGTGGACGCTGAACATCGCCGGCGCGTACCGGCCGACCCCCGACGACGTCGCGATCAGCAGCACCACGCAGCCGGTGATCCAGGCGATCGTGCGGCCCACCGGCCAGGTGTCGCCGCGGCGCAGCAGCCGCCGGACCCCGGCGAGGTACAGGCCGCCGAGCACCAGCGCGAAGGTGCCGTAGACCAGGTCGAAGCGGGTGTCGAAGAGCAGCCGCCAGAACGTCGGCGCGCCGTCGAGGTTGTAGCCGATCAGCAGCTCGGTGGTGGACGGCTGGGTGACCGCGTCCGCCGGCGGTGGCGTCCTGGCCAGCCCGGACGCGATGCCGATGGTGACGAACATGATCAGGATCTCGACCGAGGCCAGGCGCAGCAGCTGGGCGCCGCCCTTGCCGTCTGTGCCGTTCTTGAGGTTCGCGACGCCCTTTTCGCGCTGCTGGTGGCCGAACACCCCGAGCAGCAGCAGTGCGACCGTCTTGGCCACGACGAGCAGGCCGTAGTCGGTGGTGAACAAGTCGTTCAGGCCGATCCGGACCAGCGCGTTGACCGCGCCGGAGAGCGCCATCACGATCCAGCAGACCAGCGCCAGCTTCGAGAACCGCTGCGCGGCCAGGCTCAGGTGGCCCCCGCGCCGGTACCCCAGCGCCAGCAGCGCGACCAGGCCGCCCACCCACAGCGCCGCGGCGACCAGGTGGAACAGCAGGCTGTTGGTGGCGACGTCGTGCGAGCCGCCGCTGGCGGAGTGCCCGGTGACCGCGACCGGGACCAGCCCGCCGACGGCCAGGAAGAACAGCACCGCCGTCCAGCCCCAGGAGAGCGCGAGCCGGCAGCCGAGCGCGACGAGGATGGCGATCAGCGCCGTCCACAGCCACGCCTTCGGCTGTTCGATGGCGCCGACGAGGTCGAGCAGCGTCTGCGGGTCCAGGACGTCCCCGAACGGCTTCCCGGCGGTGTCGGCGGCGGTGAAGGCGACCGAGAGCAGGGCCGCGCCGAACCACACCCAGGCGGCGATCCCCGCCGCGCGCAGGGCGCCGTAGCCCTCGGGGCCGAGCGTTCCGGACTTCTGCGGCGGCACCAGGAAGGCGGCCAGCAGCAGCGACCCGACGCAGATCACCGACGCGCATTCGGACAGCACGCGCATGACGGTGATGCCGTACTTGGTGACCAGCCCGGGGTCGGGCAGGCCGGCGATGACGTAGCCGGCCCCGCCGGTGAGCGCGATCAGGCCGATCGCGACCACCGCGGCCAGCAGGAAGCCGACCACGAGCAGGGGCAGCACACTGGCCCGGCGCTGGGTGGGGACGTCGGATTTCGTGGCGGACACGCCCCTGAGGGTATGCCCCGCCCCGGTCAGGCCCGTGTGACGGGCAGGATGGGAGCGTGAAGATGATCCTGCTGCGGCACGCCCAGTCGCTCGGCAACGTCGACGAGCTCGCCTACACGCGGATCCCCGACCACGCCCTGCCGCTGACCGCCGAAGGCGAGCGGGAGGCCCGCGCGGTGGCGCCGGAGATCGCGCGGCTGCTCGACGGGACGCGGCCCGCGGTGTACGTCAGCCCGTACCTGCGCACCCGGGAGACGTTGCGGCTGCTGGACATCCGGGCGTCGTGCGAACGGCTCGTGCAGGAGCCGCGGCTGCGCGAACAGGACTGGGGCAACCTGCAGGACCCGGCCGACCAGGAGATCCAGAAGGCGCGGCGGCACGAGTTCGGGCACTTCTTCTACCGGCTGCCGTTCGGCGAGTCGGGCGCGGACGTCGACGACCGCGTCGCGGCGTTCCTCTCGGACCTGCGGATGCGCGAGGAAAGTCACCCGGAGACGGTGCTGATCGTCTCCCACGGGCTCACGCTGCGGTTGCTGTGCCGACGGCTCTTCGGCTGGAGCATCGAGCTGTTCGAATCCCTGTCGAACCCCGCGACCTGCGAATACCGCGTCCTTTCCGAGTCCGACGGAAAGTGGGTGCTGGACCGCCCGTTCGCCCAGTGGCGGGACTCACCCGACGGGGAAACCCAGCTTTAGCGGCGCGGTCAGCACCACGCGGGTGCCGTGGCCGGGCGCCGAATCGATGCGCGCGGCGCCGTCGATCTCGGCCATCCGCGCGTGGATCGAGTTCTCGATGCCGAACCCGGCGCGGCGCGCGCCGAGGTCGAAGCCGGTGCCGTGGTCGCGGACGGACACCGTGACGACGCCTTCGCGCTCTTCGAGGCACACCACAGCCTTCGTCGTCCTCGCGTGCTTCAAGGTGTTTCGCAGCGCTTCGCGGGTTGCGTCGTGAAGGGCGTGGACGACGGCTTCGGGGACGTCGGTGGGCTTCGCGAGCACGACAAGGTCGACGCGGAGACCGTCGGCTGTCATCTCGACCGCGAGCGCGCCGAGGCGGTGTTCAAGCCCGCCCGGCTCGGCGGCCGCGTCCCCGTCGAGACTCAGCCGCAGGCGCAGGGCGTGCGCACGAGCGGTGCGACGGACCTGGTCGAGGCTGCCGCGCGGGTCGAGCGCGTCGCCGGGCGCGGGCAGCGCGAGGGACTCCATCACCTGCAGGACGGTGTCGTGGACGTCACGGCGGTGTCGTTCCCGTTCGGCGGCCCGGCCGCGCTGCTCGCCCAGGCCGAGCGCGAACCGCATGGACCCGGCGACGAGCAGGACGATGGCCAGCGCCGTCACCGCGGCCGCGACCAGTGCGAGCAGGATCCAGGTCGCTGGCGCCGATGTGCCGGAGACCGCGGCCATGCCGTAGCGCAGGAGCAGCGCGCCGACGATGGCGACTGCGCCGGCGGGTGCGCCGCGCAGCAAGGTCCAGACCATGACTGTGCCCATGATGTTCGGCCAGGCCAGGGTCAGCAGCTCGGGTGACTGCGCCGCGAACACCGCCGCGGCGAAGCTCGTCAGGAGCGTGTACCCGGTGTCGGCGGCCAGCACCGGCCGGATTCCGGTGGCCCGGCGGAAGCCCCAGCCCACTTCGAGGAGGTTCGGCACCAGGTAGAGGGCGACCGCACCCCAGAGCACCGGCGCGCTCAGCGGCCCACCGGACCAGACGGCCTGCAGGAACAGCGCCAGCCGGAACGCGACCGGCACCAGCACGAGCCGCGGCACGGCGTCCCGCACGAGCGTCAGCCCCGTCCCGCCGAACCGCCCGCTTCCGCCGGCGAGCGCCCCCGCTCCGCCGAGCAGCACAACTCTCACGACGTCCTCCCCGGACCAAGGCGCCCCCGCCTTGATCAGCCGACCTGAAATGGAAACGTCGCCGTATTCATTTCAGTTTACCGACGGGGTTCAGCTTGCCTGGCGCACCAGCGGACTGTCAACGGCCGGGGCGTGGCGGAAACGCCGGTCGCGGCACGGATTTCGTGTCCGGAACGGCTACCGGCCGATCATCGCCTCCGCTTCCTCCCGCCGTCGCGACCGGCGGGCGGCGACCGCGGCGGGCAGGATGAGGGCCGCGACGAGCGCGACGAACACGAACGCCACGTCGTAGTCGGTCGCCTGCGCGATACCGCCGACGATCGGCGGGCCGCCCAGGAAGCCGGTGTAGGCGACGGCGGTGACGAAGCCGATCTCGCGCTCACCACCGGTGCCGTCACCGCGCTTCCCGGCGTCCCCGGCGAGGCTGAGGGCCATCGGGAAGGACGCGGCGAGCCCCGCGCCGGCCAGCGCGAACCCGGCGTAACCGACGGCGGCGACCGGGATCGCGGCCGCGGCGACCAGCCCGGCGGCGGCGAGCGTGGCGCCCGCGGAGAGGCACCGCGTCGGGCCGAACCGGCGTTGCGCCCACGGGCCCGCCAACCGCGTCAGCGCCATGACCAGCTGGAACCCGGCGAAGGCGAGGGCGGCGGCACCCTGGCCCACGCCGCGCTCGACCGTCATCAGCAGTGCCGACCAGTCCGACGACGCGCCCTCGGCGATGGCCGAGCACAACGCGACCGCGGCGAGCAGCCACAGCACCGGGCGCCGGATCGGTGCCCGCGCCGGTGTGACCACGGGTTCTTCGGTGTGCTCGGGGCGGATGCCGGGGACGGCTTTGATCACCGAGGCCAGCACCAGGACCGCGACGACGGCAGCCACGCTGAGGTGGCGGGCCGGGGACCAGCCGTGCCCAGCGGCGAGGCCCGCGGCCAATGAACCGGCGAGCGCGCCGAAGCTGAACCCGGCGTGGAACACGGACATGACGGGCCTGCCGAGCCGGCGTTCGACGGCCACGCCGGCGACGTTCATCGCGACGTCGAGCATCCCGACGCTGGCGCCGATCACCAGCAGCGCCCCGGCCAGCAGCGGGACGGTGGGCGCGGAGCCGATCAGGACGAGCGAACCGGCGGCCATCGCGGTGCTGCCGGCGACGACCGCCCTGGCACCGGCCCGTTCGATCAGCCGTCCGGACACCGAGGCGGCGGCGAGCATCCCGACGCTGGCCCCGAGCAGGGCCAGGCCGAAGACGCCGGGTGAGGCGTGCACCTGCGCGGTCAGCGCGGGCGTGCGCGAGGCCCACGACCCCAGCGCGAGCCCGTTGAGGGCGAACACGGTGAACACCGCGATCCGGTCCGGCATGCCTTCAGCGTGACTTAAGCGCTTCAGAAAGTCCACCGCGTGGTGGTTAGACTGCGCGGATGACCCGGCGGCGCCGTCCCACGCTCGACGACGTCGCGGGCGCCGTCGGCGTCTCGCGCGCGACGGTCTCGAACGCCTACAACCGGCCCGACCAGCTGTCCGCCCGGCTGCGCGACGAGGTGCTGCGGGTGGCGGCCGAGCTGGGCTACCCCGGTCCGGACCCGACGGCGCGGAGCCTCGCGACCAGCCGCACGGGCGCGATCGCGGTCCTGCTGGACACGTCGCTGTCGATGGCGTTCTCGGACCCTGCGTTGTACCTGACGCTGGACGCGCTGGCGCGGGTGATCGACCCACGCGGTCACGCGTTGCTGCTCCTGCCCGGCGGCGTTTTTGGCGGCCCGGCTGCCGACCGCGTGCTCACCGCACAGGCCGACATCGCGATCGCGTATTCGCTACCCGACGGCGCTCCTTCACTGGAGGCGGTGCGCACGCGGGGGTTGCCGCTGGTGGTAATCGACCAGCCACTGCTGCCCAGCACCGCGCGGGTCGGCTGCGCGGATCGGGCCGGCGCGGCTTCGGCCGCGCGGCACCTGCTGGACCTGGGGCACCGGCGGTTCGGGATCTTCGCCGCGTGCAGCCACCTCCGCCCCGGCGGGGGTGCGCTGACCGTGGCGGAGGCATCGGCGGCGCCCTTCCACGACGTCCGGGAGCGGCTGAGCGGCTACCTGGACGAGCTGGGGTCGTGCCCGGTCGTCGTCGAGGAGGCGGCGGGATTGAGCGCGGAGAGCGCGATGGCGGGGGCGTTCGCGCTGCTCGGGACGTCGCCGCGGCCGACGGCGGTGCTGTGCATGTCCGACCAGCTTGCGCTGGCGGTGCTCGCCGCGGCGCGCGAACTGGGGATCAGCGTGCCGGGCGAGCTCTCGGTGGCCGGTTTCGACGACAGCCCGCCGGCGTCGTGGTCGTCGCCGCCGCTGACCACGGTCCGGCAGGACCTCGCGGCCAAGGGCCGGATCGCCGGGGAATTGGCGCTGGGCCTGCTGGACGACGGTTCGGCGCCGGTGCCGGTCGAGGTGCCGGTTTCACTGGTGGTGCGCGGCAGCACGGGGCCTGCGTAACACCGCCACTGTCTTTCTGCAAGACCTTCCTCGGCGACTGTGGACAACCTTTCCGTTGCCGGGCACTTGTCCACAGATTCGAAATCGCGGGCTGACAAATCCCCCGCCGCCCGCCAATCTGGAATCACCAGTTCACCGCGGCCCCCAAAGAGCCGCGATTCCGGAGGGGAAATCCACCATGTCTTCACGTCGTCTTCGTTCCCGCCTGCCGCACATCGTGGTCCTGGCCATGGTCGGCCTGCTGACCAGTGTCGGAGCCGCCCACGCGGGCACGGACCCGGGCTGCCGCAAGGGCGAGTTCTGCGTGTGGCCGTCCGACGGTTACGCCGGCGAAATCCAGCGTTTCGACCTGCGCTCGGCCAATACCGAGGAATGTCTGCCACTTCCGGAAGGATTCGACGGGTCGTCGTTCGCGAATCTGATGACCCGCGACGTCACGGTGTACCAGGACGAGGAATGTTCGACAGAGGGAGATTTCGTCACCTACCCGGGTGGCGGCACGTACGTCCCGAACGCGCCATTCCTCGTCCGAGGCATCCAGATCTGGGAGTGAGGCCCTGAACCCGGGCCCCGCAAAGCCGCCCGCTCCGAGGAGGGAGCCGGCTCGCGGCGGCGGCCGGGCCCGACCGGGGCCGCTCCCCCGAAGCGGCCCCACCCGTGGGCGCGCCTCTGCGGCGTGGCGCGCCCACGGGCCCCGGATCCGAGGCGGCTTCCGGCAGAAGCCCGCCTGGCGGTTGCCTGGCCACCAGCACACCCGCTCGGGGGCGCCTCGGCGATGCGGCACGCCCACGAGGCCCCCATCGCGGGCTGGCTTCCCCAGAAGCCCGCCCGACGGGTGCCTGGCCACCAGCGCACCCGCGGGGCGCGCCTCTACGGCGTGGCACGCCCAGGGGCCCCGATCCCGAGGTGGCATGCCCACCGGCCCCCATCGCAAGCTGGCTTCCCCAAGAGCTGGCCCGACAGGGGCCTCGCCACCGGCGCGCCGGTGGGCGCGCCTCGGCGATGTGGCACGCCCACCGGCCCCCCTCGCGGGCCGGCTTCCCCCAGAGGCCGGCCCGGCGGATGCCGGCCACCAGCGCGCACCCACGGGGCGCCTCAGCGGCGTGGCACGCGGCCACACATCGGGCTGGCTTCCCCAGAAGCCAGCCCGGCGGGTGGCCCCGCCACCGGCGCACCCCTGGGGCCTCTACGGCGCCGCGCGCCAGCGGGGCCCCGGTCGCGGGCCAGCTTTCCCCCGGAGCCGGCCCGACGAGTGCCTCGCCACCAGCGCACCCACGGGGTGCCTCTACGGCGTGGCACGCCCACGGGTCCCCGATCGCGGGCCGGCTCCTGGAGCCGGCCCGACGGGTACCTGGCCACCAGTCCACTCATGGGGCGCCTCCGCAGCGTGGCGCACCCATGGGTCTCCATCGCGGGGCGGCTTCCCCCAAAGCCGGCCCGGCGGGGGCCTCGCCACCGGCGCCGCACGAGGGGCGCGGCGCCGGTGGCGGGACACTCCCGCGGCCGCCCTGCCACATGGCGGCCGCCTGCACACCGGTCACGCAGCGGGGTCAACCGCCCGCACGGCAGTCTCGTAGGAGGTCATCGTTTGCACGCCAGCCGGGTCACCGCCCGCGCACGCCGCTCGCGCAGCCGGCGTCGCCTGCATGCCAGTCGCACAGGAAGCCACCCCGTCACGCAAGAGGTCATCGTTTGCACGCTCAGCCGGGGTCGCCACCTGCACGCCGGTCACGCAGCCGAGCTGCGGCCCGAGGCGGATCCTCCGGGAGACGCCGGAGACCGCCCGGCCCGCCGCGGCAGCAACCGGCGCGGGTGTCTCGACTTCGCGGTCGAGGCGCCAGGGACAGAGCAAGAGCCTTCTGATCCCTTGTTAGCAGGTTCGAGCCCGGTCGGGGAAGCCCCGGCCGCCCGCGTCCCCCTCCCCTCGACCGGACAGGAGCACACCATCGTCACCCTTCGCAGTCAGACCGACACGATCACCGAAGATCCGGATTACGTCGAACGAGACCTGAAACGATTGGCCGGTGTCGAACGATCGAGAGGGTGGCGAAGGCTAAGCTGCCCGGGCCGGGTGACCGGCACGACAGGCAGAGGCCGTCGGCGCGGGCCCTCGTAGCTCAGCTGGATAGAGCAAGAGCCTTCTAATCTCTAGGTCGCAGGTTCGAGTCCTGCCGGGGGCGCCACCAGGGAAGACGTCGTGCGCAGGCGCGCACGGCGTCTCGCGGGCGTGACGTTCCGCACGCTCGCGCATTCACGCCGGCTCTTCGGATCGCTTCGCGATACCGCATTCCGGAAAACCGCGAAGGATCCGAACGACGCACTGTGAGCGTCCGACCGGACCAGTCGGGTCGATCCGAGTTCCACTCGGCATCAGCTCGTTACCATCGCGCCGCGCGGCCACCGTCCGTCGCAGTGCGTCATCGCCTGGCCGGTCGGCGAGTCACCCCTCTTCCCGATCTCTCGAGGACACTTCCATGGACGACGAACCACGGCACCACCGCCGGCGGCGCAACACGGCGGCTCGAGCGGCCTTCGCCGAGGCCCGCCGCGCCGGGCTGGTGCAGCGGCACCTCAGGAAACTGCGTCACCTGGCGGCGCTGTCGAACATCACCGGTGGCCCGGCACCACACGACGACGAGGCACTCGCGAGCGACCGACAGGGAGCTTCATCGCGATTAATCCGAATGATTCGGTAATCATTCTTTGGAGTGAACTGCAGCTCGGATTCGGCCACTTCGACATAGGCGGACAGCAGGTCACCGCTTGGTGACACAGGGGTCGCTGCCACCGGAAGCGCACGCACGAAGAGGACGTCCGGCCGCCCGGGAGAATAGTGTCCGGTCAAGGCCGACGATCCGCACGGGCCAGTAAACCTCGCGCCGTCGGCCGGAGGACCGGCGGCCACGGCGCGGCACGGTGGACGTGAAAAAACACGCCACTGCGGAATCCGCGAGAATTCGGGACAACAGCCTCGCTGATCGCCGGCAGAACGGTAGCCACGGGATACGGGATCCACTCCTGTGGTGATTTCGTCGTCGAGCGCAAGCAGGGGGTTTTCATGGTTGCCGTGGTCACGACGGCACCGCGGACCGGAGTCGTTTTCGGCGGGTTCGCCGCCTACGGTGCTCTGTGGGGACCGTATCTTTCGATGTTGCCGGAAGTGCAGCGATCCACCGGGGCCAGTCCGGCGCAACTGGGCACCGCGCTGCTGATCGGCGCGTTGGCCGCCATGCCGGCGATGTTCGCGGTGGGCAAGCTGCTCGACCGGTTCGGCCGTCCCGTCGCCGTCGCGACGATCGTCGTCTTCGCGGTGATCGCCACCGGACCCTCGATCGCGTTTTCCGTGCCGAGCCTCATCGTGGCGGTCGCCTTGTTCGGGTTCGGTTCGGGCGCCTGCAACGTCGTGGTCGTGACCCTTGCCGTCACGGCCGAAGCGGTCGAGGGACGCCGGGTGCTCAGCCGGGCGCACGCGCTTTTCAGCGTCGGGCTTTTCGCGTGCAGCGTGGGTACCGGTCTCTGCACCGCGACGGGCGTGTCGGCGCAGGTCATCGCCTTCTCGCTGGCCGGCCTCATCGTGTTCGCCGGCATCGCCGCGCGGCACCGGTTCCCCCGGCACATGGTGCGCCGCACCGCCACGCCGGGCCGGCGCGTGTCGCCGTACCGGTTCAGCCTGATCCTGTGCCTGCTGGCCGGCCTGGCGATGTTCGTCGAAAGCGGGGTGCAGCAGTGGAGCGCGGTCTTCCTCGTCACCGTTTCGGCCGCGCCCACCGGGGTGGCCGCCATGGCGCCGGGCATCTTCGCCGCGGCTTCGGCACTGGCTCGGCTCGGCACGCACGAACTCGCGCGGCTGCTCCCCGATCGCTGGATCCTCGCCCTGTGCGGCGCGTGCGCGGCCGGTGGCGCGCTCGTGCTCGCGACCGCCGACTCCGTCGTCGGCGCACTGGTGGGCATCACCTTGGTCGGCGGTGCGGTCTCCGTTCCGCCGCCGGTCGTCTACGGGCTGGTCGGGGCGCGGGCAGACCCGGCCGACCGGGGCGCGGTCATCGGCACCACGACGTCCATCGCCAGCGTCGGCCTGCTCCTCGGACCCGCGGTGGTGGGCCAGCTCGCCCAGCAGGCCGGACTGCGGCTCGCCATCGCCGCGCTGGCCCCGTGCGCGATCGCGATCTGCCTGATCGCCCTGCGCATGACCATCCGGACACCCGGACTCACTGTGGACCACGGGAAGGACTCGGCATGAACAACGTCACGCACGGACACGGCGGCTCCGACTTCGCCGAGGGCCGCGAATGCCGGCACCTGGTCGGCGAAGGCGTGCCCGGCGACGCCGATGGCGTCGCCCCGATGGCCACCGCCGAGGGGCAGCCCGGCTGGCTCGTCACCGGCTACCGCCAGACGAAGGACTTCTTGCGGGACAAACGGTTCAGCCGGGCGGCCGCGGCGGAAGCCGCTCACCCGCGTGGTCCCGCCGCACGGATGTCGATCACCGATCTCGACCCGCCGCGGCACACCCGGATGCGGAACCTGATCGGCGGTGCCCTCTCGGCACGGCGGTCGGAGCTGTTGCGGCCGTTCGTGACGCAGAAGGCCGCGCACCTGCTCGACGACCTCATCCGGCGCGGTGAGACCGCCGATCTGCTGCAGGAGTTCTGCTTGCCGTTGACCTTCGCCGCGCAGAGCGAACTGCTCGGTGTTCCCGAGGCACGGCGGGCCGCCGTCCGGCTGCGGGCGACCGAGCGGCTGGGCCCGCCCGGGGCGTCGCAGAGGTCGATCTACGAAGGCGAACTGTTGCTGCACGCCGAAGTGGCCGCCATGCTGGCCGACCGCGACGACCCGCCCACCGGACTCGTCGCCGATCTGCTGACGGCGCGGCGGGAACACGACGGACTGTCTGATGTGGACCTCGCCGGTCTGGTGTCCTCCTTGTTCTTCGACGGACCGACGATCTCCGCGGCGCAGATCGCGAACACCATCCTCTGCCTGATCTCGCGACCGGGCCTCCTCGGCCGGCTCCGGGACGCCCCGGACCGGGTCGACGCCGCCGTCGAAGAAGGGCTGCGGTTCTGTCCTTCGGTGAACTTCACCATGTCCAGGGTGGCGCTCGAAGAACTGGAGCTGGACGGGGTGCGCATCGACGAAGGCGACCAGGTGACCGCGGCGATTCCCGTGGCCAACCGCGACAGCCGGATCTTCGCCACCCCGGACAGTTTCCAGCCGGACCGTTCGGGCCCGAAGCACCTCACGTTCAGCCACGGCACGCACCACTGCCTCGGCTCGCACCTGGCCCGGGTCGAGGTGCAGGTCGCGATCCGGGCCTTGGCCGAGGCGGCACCGGAGATTTCCCTCGCCGTCGCCGAAAACGAACTGAGCTGGACGGTTTCGCCCGCCATGCGCTCGCTCGAGGCACTGCCGATCCGCTGGAACACGGCCACGGCGGCCCGCCCGCGCGCCGGCGTCGCGGCGTGACGACGCTCGGGCCGGTGCCTCCGTTCGGTCGCGAGCGGAGGCACCGGGCGGGAGCCACCGGACGGAAGGCACTGGGCCGGGGCGCTGGGCGGAGGCACCGGGCGGGAGGCGCTGCGCCGAGGCACCGGCGCGTGCGGCTCACCCAGGCACGGTTCCGCGCACCAGGACGTTTCCTTCGCTGATGTAGACGTCCCGGCCGCGCAACGGACCGGCCGGGGAAAGCAGCGGTTCCCACGCCCCTGGAACAGACAGCTGCCGGGCCTGCTCGGCGATCCGGGCGCTCGCCCGCTCGTAGTAGGACAACTCCACCTCCGACAGCGGGCCGAAGTGCTCCGACAGCACTGCTTCCTGCCGGACGTCGGTGAGCCCCGCCGCGTGGAACCAGCGGTACAGCTCGCGGGCTCGCAGCAGCTGCCTCGCGTAGCCCGGCACCTGCGCCGCCCGGCGGAAGAAGTCGGTGAACAGGAACGGGTCTCCCGGGCGGAGCGTGATGCCCGTGGGATCCAGCTCCTTGACCACGATCGTGCCGCCCGGGTGGACCACCCGCCGCAGCTCGGCGAGCGCCTCGGTCAGCTCCTCGTCGTCGAGGTACTGGACGGTGTTGGCGCTCCACGCGGCGTCGAACGCATTGTCGGGGTAGGGCAGCCGGCGCAGGTCGGCTTGGTCGACCGTTACCGGGCACGCCGCGTCGGCGGCTCGCGCCGACGTCAGTTCGACGTTTTCCGCGGCCAGGTCGACGGCCGTCACGCGACCGTGCCGACCGGCGATCTCGCTCAGCCACGGCAGGAAAGCACCCGAGCCGCAGCCCGCGTCCAGGAGGTGCGAGCCCGGCCGGAACTCCGCCCGGTCCAGCAACGCGCGGTAGGTGGGCCGACAGGCTTCGAAATGCGCGTCGACGATCGTGGCTCGGGTGAAATCGAGCCCGGTCGACGCCGCGAAACCCCACGACGTCGCGCCCGCGGTCATCGCGCCACCGCCGCGATCCCGGTGACCAGCTCGCGCAGGGCGGCCGAGACGACATCGGGCGCTTCGAGCGGGAGCAGGTGTCCCGCACCGGCGACCGGTACCAGCCGCCCGTGCGGAAGCGCCTCCGCCATCAGCCGGGCGTCCTCGGCCGAAGTCAAGGCGTCCGCGGTGCCGTGGAGCACGACCGCGGGCACGTCGGCGGCGGCGAGGACGTCGTGTGCGCCGGGCCGCGCGGCGATCGCCCGCTGGGACCAGGCAATCGCCTCCGGAGGCACGCTCGCCACCGCCGCGCGCAACCAGTCGAGGACCTCGGGCCGCCGGCCGGCGAACTCGGGGGCCAGCAACGCCGGCACCGTCTCGCCGATGAGCCGGTCGCGGCGACCGGGATCCAGGATCGCCTCGGCGAACCGCAGCCGCCCGGCGGCGACGGCCGGGGCGTCCGCGGCCCCGCGGGTGCTCAGCAGCGCGAGCCCCGCCAGCCGGTCCGGGTGCCGGCGGGCGAACTCCATCGCCACGTAACCCCCCATCGAGCAGCCGGCCAGCACCGCCCGGTCCTGGCCCGCGGCATCGAGTTCGCGGGCGAGGTCGTCCGCGACGACCGCCAAGGACGGCTCCGCCTCACCGAGGGGAACGCCCCCATAGCCGCGCTGGTCGAACGCGATGACGGAGTGCCCGTCGGCGGCGAGCGCCACCCGGGTGGCGTCCCACATGCCCGACGGGACGGCCAGCGCGTGCAGGAGGACGACGGTGGCGGTCACGGGACGGCCACCGGCGCCGCCGCCAGCGCGGCTTCGGCGCGCGCCACGAAGTCGCGCACGTCCGGCGAACCGGGTTCCCGCGGCCAGGTGAGGAACACCGGGGCCGGCGGCAGGTCGTGGATCGGCACGATGCGGACCGAGGGTGGCGCGACGTCGGCCAGCGAAGCGAGCGAGATGTGCACCGCCTCCCCACTCGAAACCAGCTTCATCATCTCGCCCGTCGTGCGCAGGGAGTAGCGACGGCGGATGGGCAGGCCACCCGGCGTGTGGCGGGGGACGACCATGTCCCACACGTAGCCCGGCATCGTCCCCGGGCACTCGAACCCGTCGTAGGCCGCCAGTTCCTCGACGGACACCGATGCCCGGCCGGCCAGCGGGTGCCCGGCCCCGAGCACGACCGCCCGCCCGTCGGTCATCAGGGTGGCCGACGTGTCCAGATCCGGTTCGCGGCAACAGAACTTCGCGATCATCACGTCCAGCTCCCCGGCGCGCAGCAGCTGGAAGGGATCGTCGACGGCGTACTCGACCAGCTCGACGTCGGCTTCGGAGCAGCCGCTCGCCCGCACGATGGCGCGCGGTACGTCGGCGGAGCCGTGGTAGCCGAACCGGAGCGGGCGCGGTGCTTCAGACATGCGGGATCTCCTCGGTGAGCGCGGCGAAGGCGCGGAGCAGTCTGGGGTTGGCGGGATCGGTGCCGATCCGGAGAGCGGCGAACGGGCCGGCCACGCCGACGAGCCGGGGCACCTGCCGCACCACCAGCCGGTCGCCGTAGCCGATGAGACCGTCGAAGACGGCCTCCACCAGCAGGTGGTTGAGGTGGACGAGGCTGCGGCCCACGGTGGCGCCCGCCGTGGCGACGTAGAGCACCCTCGTCCGGCCGGACGGGTGATCGCCGGGCAGCGCCACCTCGAGCCATGCCCAGGGCGGCAGTGGCGCGGGGGCGTCGAACAGCTTGAGCAGGCGGCGGAGCGGACGGCTCGCCGCGGCTTCGCCCGGGTGGGTCCACGCCACGGCGCCGCCCTCGGCGACGTGCGCGAACCCGAACCGGTCGCGCAGGTTCGCCGGGTTGCCGGCGAGGAAGTACGTCCGGGTGAACGCGGTCCGCCACACGGCGGCCTGCGCCGGATCGAGACCGGCCGCGAACGCGAACGTCCCGCGGATCCACGTCGCGGGCTCGAACTCGCGCACCACCGACACCACACCGGTGCCGGTCTCCGGATCGGCCGCCCCGATCTCGGCCTGGGCCGAGCGGAGACCGTCCATTGTCGACATGTCGAGTCCCGCGGCGAGGTCCGGCCGGGCGGCCCGGACCCGGCCCGCGAGCTCGGCGTGCAGGACTTCCTGGGTGAGGTTCATGTGTACACCGCCGAAAGGAGCGTGGCGCCGGGCGGCTCGCGGTGGCGGGCGAGCAGACCCGAGGTCAGCCGGTAGGGGTCGACGTGCCGGCGGCCGCCGAGGTGACGGCTCAGGCACTCGAGGCCACCCGCGCCACCCGTCCCGTCGGTGAGCAGCCGTTCCGCGCGGGTGATGGACCGCTCGAGCAGGTCGGGGCGGAACGACTCGTGGTCCCCGGGGCCCAGCTTGGCGATGAAGTAGAGCCGCATCCCCAGCCGGACCGCCGCGTCGTCGTGGCGGGCCGTCGCCTCGTCGAGGAGGGACCGCGCCGAGAGCGTTCGCCAGTCGCCTTCCCGGGCCGACGTGATGCGCCCGTCGACCGGCACCCGGCCGAGGGAGACCCGGTGCACGGCGCCGCCCAGCCGCTCGAGGGCCTTCTGCAGCAGGATGTAGTCCGGTTGCAGGCCGCGGTCGTAGAGCAGGACGGTCTCGTCGTGCGCGGCCACCAGCGGAACCAGTTCGCGCAGGGCGCAGACGAGGTAGTTCGGCCGTCCGTCCGGGCCCACGATCTGCCGCAGCGGCAGCCCGGCCGCGGTGAGGTCGAGGAAGACCGGGCCGCCGCTGCGCCGCAGGTCCAAGCCGAGCCCCTCGGTGCACAGCAGGTCGATCACCTCGTCGAGCCCCAGCCCGGGCGGCTGGTGCGCGGTCAGGCCGGGGTCGTGCATGCCGAGCCGGGCGTAGTGCCCGGCCCACAGCTCGAGCACCCGGGCGCTCGCCGGGTGCACCCAGCCCGCGGTCTCGATCGCTTCGAGGTACGGCAGGCACGCGGCGAACGGCGCTCGCGTGTCCTCGGCCCGGTACCGGACGTACAGCTCGCCGACGTCTTCCTCGGAGCAGTCCGCGTAGTCGGCGTCGCCGACCGTGCGGTCCAGGAACTCCCAGAAGCCGAGTGTCTGCTCGCACGGGTGGTAGGTGCTGGGGCTGTACCGGTAGGTCACCGACGTCAGCAGGGAAGTCGCCCGGTAGAGGACGTCCGTCCACAGCAGACCCTTGAGGTGGCTGGGCGTCAACGGCTTGGTCGGGGTCACGGTGACCGGCGCGACGAGGACGTTCGCCCCCGGTGCGGTGCTCAGCACGGGACGGTCCGCCGGACCCGGGCCACCACGTCGAGCAGCTCCGCACGGCTCGGTGCCGGGCCGGGGAGGGCACCGGGACCACTCAGCGCGCGGTGCACCCGGGCGCGAAAATCGGGCGTCTCGAACAGGTCGGGGCGGTCGAGCCCCATCAGCACCCGGGTCAGCCCGTGCCAGACGACGGCGTCGCGGGCCGCGGCGATCCCCACGGCCCGCAGCCCCGACGGCGCCGCCGCGGGTTCGGTGCCCTGGAGCCGGCGGAGCCGTCCGGTGCTCGCCTCGGCCGCGTGCGCGAACCACGGTTCGTACAGGTCGGCGGCGAAATCCGCAGCACGGCAGGCGAACTCCGCGTCCACGGCGCCGGTGAGCAGACCGGCCAGCTCGGTCCCGTGCACCAGGGCCAGCGACATCCCGCGGCCGAAGATCGGGTCGGTGACACAGGCCGCGTCCCCCACCGGCACCAGTCCGGTGACCGGTGGTGCGGGATCCGTGGCCAGGCCGCCGAGGACGTTGGGCGGGCTGCCGAGGACGCGCACCCCGGACGTCGGCACGGCCCGGCCGTCCGCGAACCACTCGCGCACCCACGGCGTCGCCGCCGCGACGGCGTCGAACAGCACCGGTTCGCGGATCACCGCCAGCTCCGGATCCCCCACCGGCAGCCCGATGGCCACCGAGAAGTGGGGACCGTCGCCCGGGTGCAGGACGCCGACGTAGTGGTCGCCGAGCACGCCGGCGGCGTTGCCCCGGTTCAAGGGGCCGTGCGGCGCCGACCGCCGGTAGAAGCGGCCCAGGACCACCTGCCGGGTGGGAATGACCTGGTCGGCGCGGACGGCAAAGCCCGCCGCGGCGAGCCAGTCCCGGCCGCGGGCGCGGCGGCCGGTGGCGTCGACGACGAGGTCGGCCGCCAGTTCCTCGCCGTCGAGCACGGCCGCGGTCACCCGCCGGTCCGCGTCCACCACCACCCCACGCACCGCCTCGCCGTACCGGAAGACCACGCCCGGCAGCTTCTCGACGGCCCGGTGCAGCACCAGTTCCAGGACCGGGCGCCGGCAGGCGAGCGCGACGAGGCCGGGGTCGTCCGGCACGTCGGGGTGCGGGGCGGAGCGGGTCAGCTCGAGCAGGTGTGCACCGGCGTCGAGCAGGGCGTCGAGCACTTGCTGAGCCCGGCTCCGCAGCACCCCGACACCGGCGGAGGTGAGCGTGTGGGTGTGCTGGGCCTGGGGCACCGCCGCTCGCTGCCAGCCGGCAGCGACCTCCACGGCGGGGCCCGGCGGCGGGGGCGGCGAGCCCTCGACCACGACGACGTCGTGACCGCCGCTCGCGGCCCCCAGCGCCGTGGCCAGGCCGGCGATACCGCCGCCGGCGATCACGATCCGTGCCATCGGAACCTCTCGTCCTTTCCGTGGCGTCAGCGCGCGGCCGGCGTTCCGTGGACGAAGAACACCCGCCGCACGTCGGTGACCGAGCGCGGCGGCACCGGGTCGGGCCACCGGCCGTAGTCCGCGTCCGCCTCCCCCGGCTGGACCGCGCGCACCGAAAACCCGTGGCCGGCGAAGAACTCTTCGGGCTCGTCGGTGCCGAACAGCCACGGGCAGCCCCAGCCGGCGAACACGCCGAGCAGCCCGGCCATGTTGGGCAACGTCAGCGCGGCCGAGTTGACGATGTCGGCGGCGATCCGGCTCCCCGGCGCGGTCAGCGCCCGCACGCGGTCGAGCATGCGGTGCGTGTCGGCCTCGGGGATGTAGTAGAGCAAGCCCTCCAGCAGCCACGTCGACGGTTTCCCGGGGTCGTAGCCGGCGTCGATCAGCCGCGCTTCCCAGTCCGCGTCCCGCAGGTCGACCGCGACCACCCGGCGGTCGACGGCCGGCACGGCCGTCGACCCGAGCACCGACTCCTTCACCTCGACGACGGCGGGCCGGTCGATCTCGAACAGCGTCACGTGGTCCGGCCAGGGCAGCCGGAACGCCCGCGAGTCCATGCCGGCCGGGGCGATCACGATCTGCCCCATGTCCGGGTCCTGCGCGACGCCGGTGAGGAAGTCGTCGAAGAACCGGGTCCGGATGGCGTTGTAGTCGGGCGTGCTGGGCAACGTCCGGTCGCGCTCCGGTGGGAAGGTCACCGCCCGGATCTCCGCGAGCAGGCCGGGACCGATCTCGCCGGCGAAGGATTCGGCGAACGGGTCGGAGTACAGGCGGTCCGGGCGCTTCGACTCGGCGGCGCGCAGCGCGGCGGTCAGCAGCGCGGTGCGTTCAACGGCGGCGAGGTCAGGCATGGGTCTCCCCCGATCGGGTGGGTTCGGATTCGGTCAAGCGGCGCCACACGGCCGGGTCGGTCCGGATGAGCCGGTCCTTCACCTGTGCGGGCCGGGTCCCGGCTTCGACCTCGGCGTGCCAGTCCCGCTGGAAGGCGTCCCGGTCGAGGAACCGGATCGCGAGCGGCCACAGCCGCCCGGCCTTCCGGGCCGCGGCGTAACCGGGGGCCTGCTCGCCCATCGCGCGCTCCAGAACCGCTTCGAGCCGCGACTTTTCGGTCGCGCTCCACCGGTGCTGGGGCGCGATCGCGAATTCGTACCGGCACGGCGTGGCACCGTCCTGCACCGGGTGGCACGAGGCGTTCCGGATTTCCAGGCCACAGGTGGCGAGGGCACTGCGCAGCGCGCGCAGCACCTGCGACTCACGCAGCCGCTCTCCGGCGACGTCGGCACCGGAGGCCCGGCCGGCGTATTCGACCCGGGGCACGCCGCCGTCGACGTCGACCACGTGGACGACGTCACCGACGGCGTAGCGGTAGAGGCCGCCGATGTGGCTGAACAGCACGTGGTATTCGCGCCCCGGCTCGAGCTCGTGCGCCTCGAGCGTGGCCGATTCGGCGTCCAGCCGCTCGTCGGCGTCGACGAACTCGTACAGCGACGCCGTCGAGACCAGGCTGCCCGCCGTCGCGTGGCGATCGAGCGTCACGCCGACCGGGCCCTCCGACGCGGCGACCGGCGCCGGCATGAGCTGCACGTCCGCACCGAACTGCTCGCGCAGCCTCGGCAGGTACAGCGACGCGAGGCCGGTGGTCCAGCAGAAGATCGCCCGCATGTTCGGCCAGACGTGGGCGGGGCGCACGGTGCCGAACCGGGCGGCCAGGCGCTCGAGCTCGCGGGCCCGCGCCGGGTCCGGGTCGGTGAAGCGGTGCCCGCCCAGCGTCCCGTCGTGGATCTCGCGGACGATCCGGGGCCACCACAGGGAAAGCTGGTACGGCAGGGCGGCCACCGCGGAGGGGTTGATGCCGATGACGCACCGGACGTCGCCGGTCACCGCCCGCCGCAGCCGCTGGTAGGCCTTTTCGAGGTGGTCTTCGGCGGCGACCGGGAAGGGCAACGTCGACCAGGACGCGTCGCTGCCGGGTTCCGCCGAAAGCGGTTCCCCGAACAACGCGCCGAAGTCGACCTGGCTGGCGCCGAGGTGCGGCCGCCCCGACCGAGTGGTCCGGACCACCGGGAGCGGGTCGTGCTTGAGGTTCAGCACGGCGTCGGGCCGGGACAGCACGTCCGGGTGGTGTTCGGCGAGCGGGGCCCACGCCGCGTAGAAGAACGGGAAGAACACGGTCCGCATGAATTCCGCGGTCACCGGGATCTTCTTGTGCGCCCCCGTGCTGCCGCTGCTGGTGAAGTAGACGACGGGGTCGTCGGCGGACAGCACGCCCGGCTCGCCCGCGGCCGTCCGCTCCACCCACGGCTCCAGACCGCGGTAGTCGCGGATCGGGACGGCTTTGCGGAAGTCGGCCAGGGTGCGGACGCCTTCGAAGCCGTGCTCCCGGCCGAAGGCGGTGCCGGCGTTGTGGTCGAGCAGGTTCCGCAGCACCTCGGCCTGCCGCGCCCGCAGGTCGGTGTTCGCGGTCACCAACGCGGCGCGCTCGGCGAAGACGCGTTCGCGGTAGCGGTCCAGCCGCCCGGGATCCTGGTCGGCGCTGTGGTCAGGCTGCACGACGCACCATCGCTTCCCGGATCGAGGCCACGGTGAGGGCGACGCCGTGCTGTTCGGGCACGACGGTCAGGGGGACGTCGCGCGCCTCTTCGAGCATGACTTCGCCCAGGTCCCGCTGGAACGCCGCGAAGCCGGGGAAAGCCGGCTCGGCACCGTAGTGTTCGAGCCGGTTCGCCTTGGCTCCGCGACCGCACCGCCGCCAGGCCGTCGCCGGGTCCACGTCGAGGTAGACGATCCGTTCCGGCCGGGGGAACGACCGCCACCAGTCGAAGACCGGGTTCGCCTCGTCCGTCAGCAGCCGGCACTTGGCGAGAATCTTGTAGTAGTAGGAATCCACCAGCACCGTGCGGTCCCCGGCGCACCGGGCGAGCCGGTCGCGCAGGTGGACCACCGCGGTCTGCAGCACGCTCAGCGCGAAGTCCATGGTGTACACGTCGTCCAGCAGTGGGAGCACCTCTTTCACCAGTGTCCGCTTGAGACCGCGCACGACGCCGTGCTCCGCGGACAGGAACTCGTCGTCCACCGAAACGACCTCGCAGGAAGCGGCCAGTTCGTTGAGGGCGCTCGACTTGCCCGCGTGGTCCGGTCCGAGCAGCACCGTGAACGGCGGAACGGCCGCAGGATCCGGTCGCCGTCCGTTCCGGTCGCCGTGGTGATCGATGTGCACAACGGACACAGCTGCTCCCTCGTCCGAATTCCGGATTCTCGAAGAAATCGAGGACATCGAAGAGGCGATTCCCCGGTTCACCTGGACGTCGATGGTCACAGCCGGGCCGGGCACCGGCAACTCCGGTCGTGCTCCCGGGCGGTGCGCGCGTCAGCTGTGGATCGGGCTCTGGTGGAAGGACAGCAGTTCCAGCCGGCCCGGAGCGACGCGGTGGATCAGCCAGGTCGCGTAGAACAGGCGCTCCGGCGCGGCCTTCCGCTCGCCGGGCAGCAGGACGCCCGCCTCTTCGGTCAGCATGGCCACGTCACCGGTGAGGAAGCTGAGCCGCAGTGATCGCCCGGCCACGTCGTTGTCCTTGAACGGACCGGCGAAGGCGGCCTTCATGTACGCTCGGATTTCTTCGCGGTTCTTCAGCTCGTCGTCGTACTGGACGAGGCTGCCGTTCTCGGCGAAGACGTCGGCGAACGCGTCCGCGTCCTTGCGGGTCACCGCGTCCTGCAGGCGCATGGGAACGGTGAGGGCGGCCCGCTCGTCGGCACTCGTGTACCGGCCGACGAAGGCGGTGACGGCTCGGACGCCGGCCGCCGCCAGGATCTCGTCCGCATCACCCCAGGGAGTTTCCGATCTCGTCATGGTCTTCTCCAGTGCGCTGTGGACGGATGATCTGTCCACTTTCTGCCCGGCTCACCGTGCAGACACCTTCGAGAATGCCGAGTGCGGAGCGGAGTCAGCCGAAGCGCCACCGGGTCGGTGCGGCGTCTTCGGCCGTCGGGAAGGCGAACGCCGTGAGGGGCGTGACGGTGTAGGCCGCGAACGGCGGTGACCCGGCCGTCGGTGCCGCGTACTCGGCGTCCAGTGCTCCGTCGCGTTCGGTCACCGGCCAGCTGTACTTGTCCCGGAGGGCGGCGGCGATCCGCCGGAGCGCGGCGACGTCGGTCACCCGCGCGGCCGGCCCCTCGACGACCACGTCGAACTTCTCGCAGGACGTCCCGATGGCGGCGGCCGAGCCCGCGGCCACGTTCTTCGCCTTGCGGGCGGCCGGGTTCGAGCAGACGTGCAGCGCGTCGTCGAGCCAGACGCAGATGAGGGGCCGGAGGTGGGGCCGGCCGTCCGGCCGCACGGTGGCGAGCCAGAACGACTTGGCCCGCGTCAGGCCGTCGCTGACCGTGGCCCAGTCCAGCGCCGTTCCTGCGCCGGTCATCCGTTCAGCGGTCGGCTCCCGGGCCGTCATCCGAATTCCTCCTGGTCGCTCCGGCTGGCGCCGGAAGTCTACAACGGACACCGCCGATCCGTTGCGAGGCGCGCAACGAACAGCACAGAAGAAGATGCGCGGTCCGGGTGCGGCCTTCAAGATCGGAACGTCGGTGCGTGCGCCTTCTCGGCCAGGTGCCGCCCGCGTACCCCAACCAGCCATCGAAGCGGTGGGTGAGGAGACGAGATGGGCGGCAAGGTGAAGTGCAGCGTGGTCGTTCCCACGTACAACCGGGTGGAGCTGCTCCGGCACACCCTCGACTCGCTGACCGGGCAGGACCTGCCGGTGGACGAGTTCGAGGTGCTCGTGGTCGACGACGGCTCCGGTGACGCGACCGCGGAGCTCGTTCCGCACTACGAGGACCGCATCAACGTGCGGTACTTCTTCCAGGAGGACCAGGGCTGGCGCGTCGCCAAGGCCCGCAACGTCGGCATCGCCAACGCCAAGGGCGACATCTGCGTGTTCGTCGATTCCGGGGTGCTGCTGCACTCGGGCGCCCTGCGGGCGCACGTCGAAGCCCACGCCGGCGAGACCCCGGTCGCGGTGTGCGGGTACGTCTACTGCTTCAACATCGACAACGAAGACGCGGAGCTGATCAACGCCGAGATCGACTTCGACGACCCGAGCGCGACGATCGACACGCTCCGGCGCGAGCGGCGCTGGCTCGACGTGCGCGAAGAGTTCTACCGCCGGTACACCGACGACTTCGGCGACATCCCCGCACCCTGGCTGGCCTACTGGACGTGCAACGCTTCGGCGCGCACCGCCCAGCTGCGGGCGGTCGGGATGTTCGACGAAGCGTTCCGCACCTGGGGCTCGGAGGACGTCGACCTGGCCTACCGGCTGCACCGCGACGGCGCCCGGGTCGTGCTCGCCCGGGACGCGGCCGCGATCCACGCGCCGCACCACAAGAGCTTCGAAGAGAACATGCGCGACGCCGCGGTCAACCAGCGGTACATGGCGGCCAAGTACGACACGCCGCTGATCCGGATGCTCGCCGAGGACCCGCCGGTGATGTTCTTCGACTTCAACGACGTCGCGGTCGAGCGTGGCCTGCCGACCTGCGCCGAGTACCGCGCCGGGCAGGAGCTGGCCGGATGAACGCCGCACCCGGCGGAAGATCCGCGGTCACGCCTCGGCTCTCCGTGGTCATCCCGACCTACAACCGCTGCGGCCTGCTGGCGAAGCTGCTCGAGCAGCTCGCCGCGCAGCGCCTGCCGCACGACGAGTTCGAAGTCATCGTCTGCGACGACGGCTCGTCCGACGCCACGGCCGAGACCGTCGAATCCTTCACCGGCAGGCTCCAGCTCAAGTACCACTTCCAGGAGGACCTCGGCTTCCGCGCGGGGGTCGCGCGCAACGCCGGCGCCAAGCTGGCCGCCGCACCGGTCCTGGTCTTCCTCGACACCGGGGCGATGATCGGGCCCGGCTTCCTCGAGCACCACCTCGCCGCGCACCAAGGCGAACCGAACGCGGTCGTCGGCTACACCTACGGCTACAACCCCGAACACCCGATGCCCGGGCTGGCCGACCTGCTCGAGAACGCCACCCCCGACGAGGTGGTGCTGGCCCACGGCGACGAACCGGCGTTCCGGGACGTCCGCCACGAAGCACTCGCGCTGTGCGACTTCGACCTGAACCGCCGCGCGGTGCCGTGGGCGTTCTTCTGGACGAGCAACTGCTCCATGCGCGTGGCGGACTTCTGGGCGACCGGCGGGTTCGACGACCTGTACCACGGCTGGGGGGTCGAGGACCTCGAGTTCGGCTACCGGGTCATGCGGCAGGGCCTGCCGTTCCGGTTCCTGCGCGAGGCCTGGCACATCGAGTCGCCCCACGAACGCGACGTCCAGGCCAACTGGGTGAGCTTCCAGCGGAACATGGGGTTGTTCCTCGACGCGCACCGGGAACCGGTGGTCGAGATCGGCTGCACCCTGGTGCAGAAGATGGAGCTCTGGACCTGGGACGAGGACTACCGGCAGCTGTGCGAGGTGCGCGACGGACTGGCGAGTACCGGAGCCGACCTCCACGACCTCGCGGCCCGGCTCGAGCCGGGCGAGCAGGTGGCCGTCTTCGGCGCCGGGGACGACATCCCGGCCATGCTGGCCCCCGCCGTGCTCTTCGACTTCGACCGCGCCGTGCTCGACCGGGCCCTGGCCGACGGCAAGCACCACGGCCACCACGCCGTCGGTCTCCGGACGCCGCTGGCCGACGACTCGGTGGACCGGGTGCTGCTCACCTCCCGGCTCGCCGGGCTGTGGACCCGCTGGGGTGCCGACCTGCTCGCCGAAGCCCGCCGCATCGGCAGGCGAGCGCCGTTGTTCGACGAGTCGGTCCTCGCGGACCGGCCGTGACACCTCCGGAGGGAGTGTCGTGAAGGATTCGTCATCCCGCAACCACCTGGTCGAGCTGGTGCTCGCCCGGTGGCACATCGCGCGGCTGCTGGTGCGCTCGGGCGGCCCGCTCGTCGCCCTGCTGCTGGTGGTGAACCTCGTCCTCGGCGCGCTGCCGGTCGTCTTCGTCCTGATGACCAGCGTCGTGCTGGGGCGGGTCCCCGCCGCCGTCGCCGGCGGCCCCGGTTCGGCGGCCTGGACCGAACTGGCGACCGTGTTCGCCGCGGCCGCGGCCGCGTTCGTGGCCCAGCAGATCATCGCGCCGATCCAGAACTCACTGGGCGAGTTCGTCGCCCGGCGGATCGACGGCCGGGTCTTCCGCGACCTGATGGCCACGTCGCTGCGCAGCCCCGGCGTGGCCCCGCTCGAGGACCAGGACGTCCTCGACGACCTGGCCACAGCGGCCCGCGACCTCGAGTTCGGGCCGCTGAGCCCGGGGCAGGCCGGCGCCGGGCTCCTCGCGCTGGTCGCCCGGTACACCCAGCTCGCGGGGTACGCCGTCGTCGTCGGTGTGGTGTTCTCCTGGCTCGCGGCGGCCGGGCTCGTCGTGGTCGTCATGCTGTTCCGGTACGGGCAGCGCGGCGGGCTGCGCAAGTACGCCGAAGTGCGGATCGCGCTCGCCCGCGACGAGCGCAAGAGCGACTACCTGCGCCGGCTGGCCATCGAACCGGCCGCGGGCAAGGAGATCCGCGTCTTCGGGCTGGTGGACTGGCTCCGCGACGCGGTTCGCGAGTCGTTCCTCACCGTGATCCATCCACTGTGGATGAAGCGGCGGAAGGTCTACCTGTGGCCCTTCGTGTTCTTCACCGCGTGCGCCCTCGCGGTCATCGGCACGACGTTCGCGGTGATCGGCGCGACCGCGCCGGAGGCCTTGACGCTGACCGGGTTCGTGGTCGTCATGCAGGTGGTGCTGAGCGGGCTGCGGCTGGGCGAGTTCTACCCGGAAGCCGATCCGCAGACCGCGATCGGGATGATCGGGTACGACGCGGTGCGCCGGTACCGCTCGCGCGTGGACAGCTACCTCGAGGAGAACCCCGCCGCGCTGCTGCCGGGCCGCCCGGGCGCGAAGCCGGGCCCGGTCCCGACGCCGGCGTCGGTCATCCACTTCGACAACGTGGTGTTCCGCTACCCCGGGCGGGAACGCCCGGTGTTCGACGGTCTCGACCTGAAGATCCCGGTGGGGCAGTGCACCGCGCTCGTCGGGGTGAACGGGGCCGGCAAGACCACGCTGGTGAAACTGCTCGCGCGGCTCTACGAACCGGAAAGCGGTGCCGTGCGCGTGGACGGCGTCGACATCCGGTCCTACCAGGTCGACGAGTGGCGGGCCAAGCTCGCCGTCATCTTCCAGGACTTCCTGCGGTACGAGTCCTCGGTCGCGGACAACATCGGCTTCGGGGCACGGGACTTCCTCGACGACCGGGCCGGGATCCACGCCGCCGCCGACGCCGTCGGGCTCGGCGAGTTCCTCGAGGCCCTCCCCCGTGGCCTGGACACCCCGCTGGCCCGCCAGCTCACCGGCGGCGCGGAGCTCTCCGGCGGGCAGTGGCAGCGCGTCGCGCTCGCCCGGGCGCTCTTCGCGCTGCGGCACGGCTCTCCGGTCATCGTGCTCGACGAGCCGACCGCGAGCCTGGACGTGCGCGCGGAGGCCGGGTTCTTCGACGAGTTCGCCGATCTCACCCACGGTGCGACGACCCTGCTGATCTCCCACCGGTTCTCCACCGTCCGGCACGCCGACCGGATCGTGGTGCTGGAGCACGGCAAGGTGACCGAGCAGGGCAGCCACGAGGAGCTGCTGGCCGCGAACGGCCGGTACGCGCACCTGTTCCGGCTCCAGGCCGACCAGTTCGTGGACACCGCCGACATCGAGGAGGTGCCGGCATGAGGGAAGTGCTGGCCGGTTCGTGGAAGCTGATCGCCACGGCGTGGCGGATCGACCGGCGGAAGACCATCGTTTCGGTGGCCTTGATGGTGGCCGGTGCCGTGGCGGCACCGCTGGTCGCGCTGGCGCTGGGCCGGATGGCCGACGCCGTCGTCGGCGGCCGGTACGAGGCGGCCGCCTTCGCCGGCGTCGTCGTCGCGGTGCTCGCCCTGGCGGCGTTCACCTTCGCCCACTTCGCCCACATCGCGTACTTCGAACTGTCGGAACTGGCCGAGCTGGACTTCGACGAGCAGCTCATCGCCCTGTCCAACGGCTCGCCCGGGATCGAGCACCACGAACAGGCCGCCCGCGCCGACACGATCACCGTGCTGCAGCAGGAAAGCCGTCAGCTGCGGGCGAGCCTCGAGGCACTGCTGCTGAGCGTCGGGCTCGTCCTCGCCGTCGTCGTCACCGGGGTCCTGCTGGCCACGACGAACCCCATCCTGCTCCTGCTCCCGCTGGCCGCGATCCCGCCGCTGGTGGCGGGCAAGCGGGCCGAGCAGGTGCTCGACCGGTCGAAGACGGAGACCGCCGAGCCGACCCGGGTGGCGCTGAACCTCTTCCGCCTCAGCACGTCGGCCCACGCGGCCGGCGAACTGCGCGTCTTCCGCCTGGAACCGGAGGTCCTCGGCAAGCACGAGCGGCTGTGGGACACCGCGACCCGCGGGCTGCGCCGCGCCCACCTCGTGGCCACCGGGATCCGGGCGGCGGGCCAGGTCGTCTTCGCGGTCGCCTACGTCGGCGCGGTGCTGCTCGTGCTCCGCGACGCCATCGCCGGCCGCCGCAGTGTCGGCGACGTGGTGCTCGTGCTCACGCTCGCCGTCCAGGTCAGCCAGCAGGTGACGCTCGCGGTCACCCTGCTGCAGACCCTGCAGCGGTCGGCCGGGGCCTACCGGCGCCTGGACGAACTGCGCGACGCCGTGACCGAGGCGCACACCGGCACCGAGCCAGGGGAACTCCCCCCGCCCGCTCGGCTGGACGACGGGATCCGCCTCGAGGACGTCGCGTTCACCTACCCGGGCACCGACACCCCGGTCCTCGAGAACCTGCAGCTGACCCTGCCCGCCGGCGCCACGGTCGCGGTGGTCGGGGAGAACGGCGCGGGCAAGAGCACCCTCGTCAAGCTGCTCTGCGGGTTCTACCGCCCGTCCGCCGGTCGCGTCCTGGTCGACGGCACGGACCTGCGCCGGCTGTCCATCACGGACTGGCGCAGCCGGATCACCGCCGCCTTCCAGGACTTCGTCCGGTACGAGTTCTCCGCGCGGAACGCGGTCGGTGTCGGCGACCTGCCCCGGGCGTCCTCCGACCTCGCCGTCCGGGCGGCCATCGACCGGGCCGACGCGGCCGGTGTGCTGCGGGAGCTGCCGGACGGCCTGGACTCCCAGCTCGGCACGAGCTTCGCCGACGGCACGGAACTGTCCGGCGGGCAGTGGCAGAAGCTGGCGCTCAGCCGGTCGATGATGCGGCCCGATCCGCTCCTGTTCGTCCTCGACGAACCGACGTCGGCCCTGGACCCCGAGGCCGAACACGCGTTGTTCGAGCGGTACGCGGCGGAGGGCAGGCGGCTCGGCGCGGAAACCGGAGCCATCAGCGTGTTCGTCTCGCACCGCTTCTCGACGGTCCGGCACGCGGACGTCATCGTCGTGATGCAGGACGGCCGGGTCGCCGAGGTCGGCGACCACGCGACGCTGGCGAACTCGGGCGGCCTGTACGCCGACCTCTACTCCCTCCAAGCCCGTGCCTACAGCTGACGGGACCACGCCGGCGCGGCAGATCGAGCACAGGAAGTAACAAAGCGCCCGAGCGCACCCTGGGAGATGCACGGAGAGTATCCGAACTGTCACTGTTCCCTTTCGGGGCAGGGCCCTGTCCCGGACACCCTTCGTTCCGTTCCGCAAACGGTAACGACCAGACAGGAGCGCACCAGATGAACGCATCGCAGAACGCCGTCCGCCCGGCCGGGGGAGGTGCTCCCGACCCTCGCCGGTGGAAGGCACTGGCACTGCTCTGCACGGCACAGTTCCTCGTGCTGCTCGACTCCTCGATCGTCTCGCTGGCCCTGCCATCGATCGAAGACGATCTCGGTTTCACCAACAGCGGCGTCCAGTGGCTGGTCTCCGCGTACCTGATCAGCTTCGGTGGCCTGCTGCTGCTCGGCGGCCGGTCCGCCGACCTCGTCCGCCGCCGCAGGCTGTTCGTCATCGGCACCGTGCTCTTCGCACTCGCTTCCCTGCTGTGCGGACTCGCCTGGGATCCGGGCTCGCTGATCGTGTTCCGGGTCATCCAGGGCGCCGCGGCGGCCTTCATGTCGCCGACCGCGCTGTCCATCGTGGCCACCACGTTCACCGACAGCTCCGAGCGCAACAAGGCCCTCGGCATCTGGGCCGGCACCGCCGGCTTCGGCGCCTCGGCCGGCCTGCTGGTCGGCGGCCCGATCACGCAGGGCCTCGGCTGGGAGTGGATCTTCTACCTCAGCGTCCCGATCGCCGCCGTGCTCGTCGCGCTGGCGCCGTCGATCCTCCAGGACGTCGCACCGCGGGCCGGGCGGCGCAACTTCGACCCGTTGGGCGCGATCACCATCACCCTCGCGCTGGTCGCGGGCGTGTTCGGCATCTCGACCGCGCCGTCGACGGGCTGGCTGAGCACGCAGACGATCGTCTCGCTCGGCCTGGCCGTTGTCCTCGCCGCGCTGTTCGTCGTGGTGGAACGCCGCACGGCGGAACCGCTCGTGCCGCTCGGGGTGTTCAAGTCCCGCACGGTCGTCGGCGGCACGCTGAACATGATCGTCCTCGGTGTGCTCGCGTTCGGGATCACCTTGCCGCTCACGCTGTACGCCCAGCAGGTCCTGCACTACTCGCCACTGGTCTACGGCCTCGGCACCATCGTGATGACCGCCGGCACCGTCGTCGGCTCGATGGCCGGGCAGAACCTCGTGGCCAAGCTGGGCTTCCGGCCGCTGGCCGCGTCGGGCATGCTGCTGACCGCGGTCGGCTGCCTGCTCCTGGCGCAAGTTTCCGTCGGCGGCACGTACTTCGGCGACCTGTTCTTCGGGCTGCTCGTGTTCGGTCCCGGCCTCGGCGCCGGTGTCGTGGCTTCCTACATCGCGATGCTCACCGGCGTCCCGCCCGAGCAGTCCGGGCTGGTCTCCGGGATCAACACGGCCGCCTTCCAGATCGGTGGCGCGCTCGGCGTCGCCGTGGTGTCGACCGTCGTCACCTCGTTCACCGCTGATCCGACCAACCTGGAGTCGCTGACTTCCGGGTTCCGGGCCGGGTTCGCGGCCTGTGCGGTGTGTGCCGCGCTCGGCATCGTCATCGCGCTCATCCTGTTCCGCCCGGCCAAGACGGCGGGACCGGCTCAGGGCGTCCCCGACTCGGAGAGCGTGCCGGAACCGGCGCTCGACTGAGCCCGCAACGGTTCCGGCCCCCAGACGGAGCCGTTGCCGGGAGCGCAGCAGAAGAAGGGGCGGGAACCGCGATCGGTTCCCGCCCCTTCCGCTGTGCCCGGCCGGCGTCAGTACGAATCGTGCGGCCGGACCCAGCTCTGCTTGGGCACGCCGCCCGGCCGCGCGGGGCGTTCCCAGTCCTCCTGACGGCCGAGCGGGGTCAGGTCGAGGTAATTGTAGGTACCGAGCAGCAGATCTCCGCCGCGTGCGAACGCGGAATAGGTGTGGAAGATGTCCTCGCCGTCACGCAGGAAAACGCTGCGGCCCGGCTGATCTCCTTCGATGAACTGCGCCATACCGCGGGCCCGCAGTTCTTCTTCGTTCAGGAAGTTGTATTCGAGCGGCGCCTTCGCGCGGTCGAGCGTCACGTGGAAGTCGTAGTTGAATTCGCTGCGGTAGGCCGAGTACCACGGGAAGGTCCACCCCATCCGCTCCTTGAACGGGGTGATCTCCTCGATCGGCGCGCGCGAAATCGCGACGAGCGAGGTGTCGCGGGCGTGCAGGTGCTCGAGCCGGCCGAAGTTGTCCGCCGCCAGGCAGCAGCCGGTGCAGCGGTGGGAATCCCCCGGCGTCAGCATGAAGTGGTACACGATCAGCTGCCGTCGGCCGTCGAAGAGCTCCAGCAGCGACTTCTCCCCCTCCGGGCCGGTGAAGGTGTAGTTCTTCTCCACCCGGACCATGGGCAGTTCCCGCCGCTCGGCGTTCAGTTCGTCCCTCAGCTTGGTGAATTCCTTCTCCTTGGCGAGGAGCTCCAGCCGTTCCGCACGCCATTCGTCCCGTGAGACAATGCGGGGGAGAGTCATCAGACCGTCCTTTCGGTTACTGGCCGACGGCGCGGAAGACATTTCCGGCGCCGGGCATGGCGACACAGCTTCGAGCATAAGAGCCGGTCAGCGGGGCGGCCCGGCCCGACGAGGGTGTTCGCATTCTGGGAGAAGAGCGCCCGGCCAGGGCGGTTCCATGATGAACACGTCGTGCCCGGAGTGCGGACGTCCACCTGGGCGCAGCCGGCGTTCACCCGGCCGGGCCACGGAGTCGCTCACCCGATCTCACGCCGGTGCGGGCCCGGGAGCGGGCCGGCACCGGCTCGCACGCTAAGAGAAGAGGCTCACCGTGACCGATCAACTGGACCGTCTCGACGCACCTCCGGGTGGCGGGTCGAACCCGGCCGCGACCACCGAAACCCGGAAGCCGTGGTGGCGCCGGCTGGGCATCTTCCCGCCGGCGCTGCTGTCGCTGGTGTTCTTCAGCTACGCGCTGCCGCCCTACCTCGGCCTCGACCCGTCCAAGGCCCGGATCTCGAACCTGCGCCAGGACGTCTGGTGGCACTACCCGTCGCTGGTGCTGCACATCGCCTGCGGCACGATCGCCTTCACCGCCGTCGTGCTGCAGCTGTCGCCGTGGATCATCCGCAAGCACCCCAAGCTGCACCGCGTCTCGGGCCGGGTCTACATCTACGCCGGCGTGGTGCCCGGCGCCGTGCTGGCCCTGCTCATCACCCCGTTCGCCGGTGGTCCGGTCGGCGACGCGATGGAAGGCGGCCTCTGGCTGATCTTCACGTTCGTGGCCCTGCGCGCGGTGCGCAAGCGCCAGTTCGCCAAGCACCGCCGCTTCATGATCTACAGCTACGCGCTGTGCGCGCAGATCGTCTGGGGCCGCATCCTCATCATCGGCCTGCTGATCTTCTTCCCCGAGGTGCTCCAGCACAGCTTCGGGCTGGTCCTCGAAACGGCCAGCTGGGTCGGCACGTTCATCAACCTGGCGATCGCCCAGTGGTGGCTGGAGCGCACCGCGAAGAAGGGCTACGTCCTCCCGCGGCCCGAAAAGCCCACCCCGTTGACCACCTCGGCCTGAGGAGCTCCTCCCCATGTCTGACACGTACGACTACGTCATCGTCGGCGCCGGCTCCGCGGGCTGCGTCCTCGCCGCACGGCTGAGCGAGGACCCCGCCGTCTCGGTCTGCCTGATCGAGGCGGGGCCGGCCGACACGTCGCAGAACATCCACGTTCCCGCGGCGTTCGGCAAGCTGTTCCGGACCGAGCTCGACTGGGACCTCGACACCCACGACGAGCCGCACCTGAACCGCCGCCGGGTCTACCTGCCCCGCGGCCGGGTTCTCGGCGGGACGAGCTCGATCAACACCATGATCTACATCCGGGGCAACCGGCTCGACTTCGACGCGTGGAACCAGCCCGGCTGGAGCTACGACGAGCTGCTGCCCTACTTCCGCCGCTCGGAGGACAACGAGCGCGGCGAGTCCGAGTACCACGGCGTGGGCGGCCCGCTCGCGGTGTCGGAGAACCGCTCGCGCAACGCGATGTCGCAGGCGTTCATCGACGCGGCCGGGCAGGCCGGGCTGAAGCACAACGAGGACTTCAACGGCGCGACGCAGGACGGCTTCGGCTTCTTCCAGGTGACCCAGCGCGACGGGATGCGCGCCAGCACGGCCACCGCGTTCCTCCACCCGGTCGCCGACCGTCCGAACCTGACGGTGGAAACCAACCTGCAGGTGCATCGGGTCGTCGTGGAGAACGGGCGCGCGGTCGGTGTCACCGGTGCCCGGCTCGGCGAGCGGATCACGGTCCGGGCCGGCGCCGAGGTGATCGTCTCGGCCGGCGCCTACCACTCCCCGCAGCTGCTCCAGCTGTCCGGCATCGGGCCCGCCGCACTGCTGGACGCGCTGGGCGTCCCGGTCGTCGCGGACGCGCCGCTGGTCGGCCAGAACCTCCAGGACCACCTGCTGCTCCCGCTGATCTTCACGCATTCGCACCCGATCAGCCTGCTGTCGGCGGCGGCCCCGGAGAACATCGAGCAGTTCCAGAACCACCGCACCGGCCCGATGACCTCGAACGGCCCGGAGGCCGGCGGGTTCATCCGCACCGGCGACGACCTGGCCGCCCCGGACGCGGAGTTCCTCGCCGCCCCGGTGATGTTCGCCGACAACGGGCTGGGCACCCCGTTCGCGCACGCCATCTCGTTCGGTCCGTCCATGCTGACCCCCCGCAGCCGCGGCAGCGTCCTGCTCGCTTCGGACGACCCCACGACGAAGCCGAAGATCGTGCACAACTACCTCGACGACCCCGACGACGTCCGCACGGCGATCCTGGCGCTGCGGGCCGCGCTGGACATCTCCCGGCAGGAGGCGCTGACCCCGTACACCGAATCGGCGTACCGGCCGCCGGCGTCGGACTCCGACGCCGACCTGCTCGACTACATCCGGCAGTACTCGCACTCGATCTACCACCCGACCTCGACGTGCGCGATGGGCCAGGTCGTGGACGCCGAGCTGCGGGTCCTCGGCGTCGAGGGACTGCGGGTGGCGGACGCTTCGGTGATGCCGTCGATCGTGCGCGGCAACCCCAACGCACCGACCATCGCCATCGCCGAGAAGGCGGCCGACCTGATCAAGGGCGTGCCGGGCCCGGCCGCGGGCTGATCCGGTCGCCGCCGAGCAGGGCAGGAGACGCCCCGGCGGCGATCAGCAGGCAACCATGGGAATCGGCCACCCGGCGCAGAAGGCCGGGTGGCCGATTCGCCCGGAGGAACAGAGGAGTCAGCGGATGCCCGCATTGTGGGGCGACGTGCACGAGCATCTGGCGGCCGCCGGTGCGCCGGAAATCCCGTCCTACTACGGGAAGTTCACCTCGCCGGACGAAAAAGCCGTGCTCTCGGTGCCGATGCGGGTGCACGCCGCGTTCACCGCGAAGGACGGCGACGCGTTCGCCGACGTGTTCACCGAAAACGGCAGCTTGGTGCAGTTCGACGACGAACTGTCCGGACGGGAAGCCATCCGGGCGTACATGCGGGCCGGGTTCGCCGGTCCGCTGCGGGACTTCCGGATCTCCGGCTACGGCCTGGGCCTCCGGTTCGTTTCCGACGACGTCGCGATCTTCGCCGAGATGGCCGGCGTCCTGCTGCCCGGCGAGACGGAGGTGGCCCCGGAGCGCAGCTTGCGCGCGACCTGGGTCATCGTCCGCCGCGGCGGGCAACTGTCTCTGATGTCCTTCCACGCCAGCCCGGTCCGGGACTGACCCCGGTAGCCGGTCCGACCAGTCCGCCCGCCGCCGCAGGAAAGAGGAACCATGTCCGCACCTGTCTCCCCTTGGGGCTCAGCCTCGGCCCTTCTCGCCGAAGCCGGTGTTCCGGAAGACCCGTCCTACTTCCGTGAGTTCACCGGCGAGGACGAGCAGGCGGTGCTCACCGTTCCCATGCGGATCCAGACCGCGTGGGAGCGCAACGACGCCGACATGTTCGCCGGTGTCTTCACCGAGAACGGCAGCCTGCTCATGCAGGACAAGCAGCTCACCAGCCGCGCCGACATCCACGCCTACATGGCGGCCGGCTTCTCCGGCCCGCTGGCCGGTGCGAAGGTGAAGGGCTGGCCGATCTCGATCCGCTTCCTCTCCGACGACGTCGCGATGACGGTCACCGAAGGCGGGATCATCATGGCCGGCGAGGAATCGACCGCACCCGAGCGGAAGATCCGGGCCACGTGGATCGTGACGCGCCGGTCCGGACGGCTCGAGCTGATGTCCCACCAGAGCAGCCCCATCGCGGGCTGAGCCCGCCGAACCCAAGGAGACGTCATGGCGATCGACGAAGCGAACCCGGCCGACAAGCCGTCGCCGGCCCGGATGTACGACTACTTCCTGCACGGCGACAACAACTTCGCCGTCGACCGCGCCGCCGGCGACGCGGTCATCAGCCAGGTCGGCGAGCTGCTGACCAAGGACGTGGTCTGGGAGAACCGGAACTTCCTCGGGCGGGTCGTGCAGCACCTCGCGGCCGAGCACGGCATCCGGCAGTACATCGACATCGGCGCGGGCCTGCCCAGCCAGGAGAACACCCACCAGGTCGCGCGCCGGTCGGTGCCGGACGCGCGCGTGGTCTACGTCGACAACGACCCGGTGGTCGCCACGCAGGGCGCCACCCTGCTGAGCGACGAGGAGAAGGAGATCACCAGCCTCCTCACCGCCGACCTGCGCGACCCGTCGTCCATCCTGGAGCACCCGGGCCTCACCCGCCTGATCGACTTCGACGAGCCGGTCGCGCTGCTCTGCGTCGCGGTCTTCCACTTCATCACCGACGACGACGACCCGGACGGCATCCTGCGCGCCTTCCGCGACCGGATGGTGCCCGGCTCCTACCTGGCGCTGTCGCACCTCAACGCCGACGAGGCACCGGACGAGGAACGCGCCACGATGGAGGGCATCTACCGGAACGCGACGTCGCCGATGGTGTTCCGCTCCTTCGGGGAGATCGAGAAGCTGTTCACCGGCTTCGAGCTGGAGGCCCCGGGCCTGGTCCCGACCGGCCTGTGGCACCGCTCCGGCGACACCAACCGCCGGATGTACGGCGCGCTCGGCCGGCGGAGCTGACCCGGCCGGCTCCCGTCCGGCCCGCGAATTCGAGGAGATGACCAACATGAGCGAAGGAGCCGGCCGCAGCGCGGTCGTGCTGGGCGGGAGCATGGCCGGCCTGCTGGCCGCGAAGGTGCTGGCGGAGTCCGGTGCCGACGTGACCGTGGTCGACCGGGACCGGCTGTCCGACGTGGACACTGCCCGTCGCGGGGTGCCGCAGGGCAGGCACACGCACGGCCTGCTCGCCCGCGGCCAGCAGGCGCTCGAAGAGCTGTTCCCGGGCCTCACCGGGGAGATGACGGCCGCGGGCGTCGAAGCCGGCGACCTGGGCAGCCAGCTGCGCTGGATCTTCAACGGCCGGCAGCTGAGCCCCGCGGAAAGCGGGCTGCTCGTGGTGGGCGGCTACCGGCCGGTGATCGAGTACCACGTCCGGCGCCGCGTCGCGAAGCTGCCGAACGTGCGGTTCCTGGAGGAGCACGACGTCGTCGGCCTCGTCACCGACGAGGGCGGCACGCGGGTCACCGGAGCGCAGGTGCAGCGGCGCGGCCCGGCCACGGTGGCCGAGACCCTGGCCGCCGACCTCGTGGTCGACGCGACCGGGAAGGGCAGCCGGACGCCGTCGTGGCTCACCGGCCTCGGCTACCCGGAGGTCGCCGAGGAGCGGGTCAAGATCGGGCTGACCTACACCTCGTGCCGGTTCGCGCTGACGCACGACCCGTTCGGCGACGACGTCTCGGTGAACCCGGTGGCGACCCCCGCGCACCCGCGCGGCGGCTTCCTGACGAAGCTGTCGGACCACCGGTGCATCGTCTCGCTGACCGGGGTGCTCGGCGACCACGCGCCGACCGATCCCGAAGGCTTCGTGGAGTACGCGCGGTCGCTACCGGTGCCGGACATCTACGAGGCCATCCGCGACGCGCAGCCCCTCGAGGAGGCCACCGCGTTCCGCTACCCGGCCAGCATCCGGCGGCGGTACGAGCGCCTGGACCGGTTCCCGGAGTCGTTCGTCGTGCTCGGTGACGCCGTGTGCAGCTTCAACCCCGTCTACGGCCAGGGGATCACCGTGGCCGCCCTGCAGGCGCTGACCCTGCGCCGGCACCTGCGCACCGGCGAGCCGATCTCGGCCCGCAGCTACTTCCGCGACATCTCCCGGGTGCTCGACGCGCCGTGGGAGATCGCCGCCGGCGGGGACCTCGGCTTCCCCGGCGCCGAGGGACACCGAACGGTGAAGTCGCGGATCAGCACCGCTTTCACCGTGAAGCTGCACGCCGCCGCCACGGTCGATCCCGCCGTCACCGCCGCGTTCGTGCGCGTCGCCGGGCTGGTCGACCCGCCCACGGCGCTGATGCGGCCCTCGTTCGCCCTGCGGGTGCTGCGCGGCGCGCGCAAAGCGGCCTCCGGCGGCCAGGCGAGCCGGCCGTCCCGAGAAGAAACCGAAAGGTGAAGCACGTGGCCACACCGGAACCGTTCCGCATCGCCGTACCGGACGAGGCGGTCGAAGACCTCCACCGCCGGCTGGCGCAGACCCGCCTGCCGGGCGACCTGGGCAACGACACCTGGGCGTACGGCACCAACCAGGACTACCTCGCCGAGCTGCTCACAGCCTGGCGCGACGACTACGACTGGCGCGCGCACGAAGCGGCGATGAACGCCCACGAGCACTACCGCGTGGACATCGACGGGCAACCGGTGCACTACCTCCGCGCCCCCGGCGGGGACGGCGTCCCGCTGCTGCTGATCGGCGGCTGGCCGTGGACGTTCTGGGACTTCGCCGAGGTCCTGCCGCACCTCGCCGGCCACGAAGTGATCCTGCCCGACCTGCCCGGCTACGGGTTCTCCACGCCGCTGGCCCGGCCGGGCATCGGGTTCGCCGAGATCGCCGAGATGTTCCACCACCTGATGACCGAGGTGCTGGGCTTCGAGCGCTACGGCGTCTACGGTTCGGACTGGGGCTCCATCGTCGGCCAGCACCTGGTGCACACCCGGCCCGAGGCGATCGCCGGCTTCCACACCACGATGCCCTACCCGCTCGACGGTGCCCCGGTGCCGCAGGAGCTCTGGGCGCCGGACGAGCAGGTGCGGCAGGCGGCCAACGCGGCGTGGGCGCAGACCGGCAACGGCTACTTCCTCATGCACATGACGCGGCCCCAGACGGTGGCCTACCTGGGTGACTCGCCGGCGGCGACCGCCGCGTGGCTCGTGGAGAAGCTGCACGACTGGACCGACCACGAGGGCGACTTCGAGACCGCCTACCCCCGCGACCGCGTGCTCACCACGCTTTCGCTGTACTGGTTCACGAACTCGATGGGCAGCGCGGCCCGGCTGTACGCCGAAAGCTTCCGCGCCCCCTGGGTGCCGCGTCACGACCGGTCTCCGGTCATCGAGGTGCCGACCGCGGTCGCCGCCTACCCGAAGGAGTCCGCGGCCGTTCCGCGCAAGTGGGTGGAGAGCTACTTCAACCTGCGGCGCTACACCGTGATGCCCCGCGGCGGGCACTTCCCGGCCGTCGAGGCGCCCGAGAGCCTGGGCCGCGACATCGGCGACTTCTTCGCCGAGCTCGCCGAGGACTGACCGCGCGCACGGGAAAGGCCGTGACCGTCCGATCCGGACGGTCACGGCCTTTTCGCCGTGTCCGGTGCCCCGGCCCCTACGCCGCGAAGAAGCCTGCCCGGCACGCGTGTCACGTGCCGGGCAGGCTTGCGGTCGGGCGCACTCAGGGTGCGATGGGGGCCACGTCCGCGTCATGCCGGCGTCGCGGGGACGAGAACCGCTGCTGCAGGGGCCGTTCGACCAGTGCGTGCAGTGCCCAGGCCAGCAGCAGGGTGACCGGGAACGCCAGCGCGACCACGCTTTCCGCGGCCGTCGGCGTCCACGCCCTGGTCTGGCCGCCGAACAACCAGACGAGGTGGTGGATGACCTGCCAGTGCACCATGTAGAAGGCGAACGAGACGTTGCCCAGCCACACCATCGGCTTGCGAGCCAGGATGGTCGGCCGCCCCTCGATGTCGCGGGTCGCGACGGCGGCGATCAGCAGCGACATCGGGATCACCATCGTGGCCGCCGAAGACCACAGCGGGGAGCAGAAGAGCGAGCCGATGTAGGCGCCCACGCTGAGCATCGCCGCCAGCGGCACCGACACGTTGATCCAGCGGCCGGTCTGCACGATCCGGGCCATCAGCATGCCGACCACGAACTCGAGCATCCGCGTCGCGGGGAAGAAGAAGACGAACCAGTTCTGCCACATCGGCGTCGACGACCACAGCATCTGCGGCTCCGACGGGAGCAGCTGGGCGACGAGCGGAACGGCGACGACGCCGGCCACGAAGACGCCCGTCCAGGCCCAGAGCCGTTCCGGCCGGATCTTGCGCACCAGCATGATCAGCAGCGGGAAGCACAGGTAGAAGAACGCTTCGCAGGACAACGACCAGCTGACGCCGTTGACCCCGACCGTGGTGAACGTGTCGTGCCACCACGCCTGGATGAGCAGGAGGTTCTGCCAGACCCCGTCGATCCGGTTGCCGCTGAGGGTGAACAGGGCGAGGGTCGCGAAGAACATCACCAGGTGGTTGGGGTAGACGCGGAAGAACCGGCGGCGCCAGAACTTCTTCGCGGTGTCGGTCTTCCGCGCCGACCAGGCCAGCACGAACCCGCTGAGGATGAAGAAGAACGAAACGCCGAGGTTGCCGGCGGTGCTCGTGATGAAGGCAAGCGGCTTCGGGAAGACGGGGCCGGGGAACATGCCGACGTACCACGTGGCGTGGAACGCGAACACCATGAAGGCGGCGATGAACCGGAGCCCGGTGAGCGAGGGCAGCCGGTGGCGGGTTTCGACCGGTGAATCCGGCCGCCCGGCCTCTACTGTTGTCATGGGTACCTCTTGCAGTTGGTGGGACGGCAACGTGCGCAGCTGGACCGGCGACGCGCACCGGCAGCGGTCGCGAGCCGCCGGAAGTCGTCGGAACCACCACCGCACTTTCGAGGGCACGCGCACGGGTGGTGGCTGGGTTCGGACAGGTGCGTGCTCGCGTGCCACGACCGCATGGGCGACATCCGCTGAGCGACTGTCACCTCCGGTCGTGTGCCCATTGTTCAAGCTGGCGAATGCCAGTGCTTCTCCGAGAAAGTCGTCACCCACCGGGCTCAACCGTGTTCACGGAGCGAGATATCGCGCTCCGACCTGCGGCTCGACCGGACCATCGTGGCGAAGTCACGCCGAACGCCCCGACTTCGTGTGTGCCTTCCGCAGGACGGTCCATTGTGGATCCATCGGAACGGGCGGGCAGCGGGGCGTCTCCGGACATGCTCACCGCGCCGCGCGCGCACGTCAGGAGAGGAGGGTCTCCCCCGGCGGTGTGACGATGTCGGCAAGGGCTTGCCGCACGCGGGTGAGCCGACGCAGTGACGCCGCGGCAGCGACGCCACCTCCGTGGCCACGTCTCGAGGAGGACAGGGTGGAGCACACCCCAGCAGAACCGACACCGGCCGAGCTCGTCAAACGCGCGGCCGACCTGGTCCCGCAGTTGCGCCGGGACGCCGAGCGGACCGAGGACAAGCGCCGCCTGCTCGACGAAACGGTCGAAGCGATGGCCGACGCCGGCCTGTTCAAGATGCGGGTGCCGCGCCGGTACGGCGGGTACGAAGCGACGACGGCGACCCAGTGCGCCGTGACGGCCGAGCTGGCCAGGGGCGACGGTGCGGTGGGCTGGACCATGTCCGTCTGGACCATTCCGGGCTGGATGGTCGGGATGTTCCCGGACGAGGTCCAGGACGAGGTCTACGCGACGCCTGACGTGCGCGTGTGCGGCACGCTGAGCCCGACCGCGGCGGCCACCCCGGTCGACGGCGGCTACCGCGTGAGCGGCAAATGGGGCTTCATCAGCGGCGCGCCGCACAGCCACTGGCAGGAGATCATCGCCATGGCGCCGACCCCCGACGGGTCGAGCCAGTGGCCGATCATGGCGCTGGTGCCGATGTCGGACCTGATCCAGGTCGACGACTGGTACACCGCGGGCATGCGCGGCTCGGGTTCGATCAGCACGGTCGCCGACGACGTGTTCGTCCCGGCCGAGCGGGTGCTGCCGCTGCCCGCCGTGATGCAGCAGCAGTACGCCTCCCGCCTCAACGCCGACCTGCCGATGTACCGGGCCCCGCTGCTCGGGGTGGCGGCGGCGTCGTCCGTGGGCACGCTGCTCGGGCTGGGCCGGGCGGCGCTGGAGCAGTTCCAGGACCGCCTCGGCGGCCGCAAGATCACCTACACCGACTACGCCAGCCAGCGCGAAGCCCCGATCACCCACCACCAGGTCGGTGTCGCGGCGATGAAGATCGACCAGATCCAGTTCCACGCCGACCGGGTGACCGCCCTGACCGACGCGAAGGGCATCTCGGGCGAGCCGTGGAAGCTCGAAGAGCGCGCCCGCAGCCGTGCGGACGTCGGCGTGGTGTGCGAGCTGGCCAAGGAGGCGGTGGACATCCTGGCCGGCGCCAGCGGCGGCTCGTCGTCGTACTCGTCGGTGCCCATCCAGCGCATCCAGCGCGACGTCCAGGTGGTGAACCTGCACGCCCTGATGGTCCCGTCGACGAACTACGAGCTGTACGGCCGGATCCTCTGCGGCCTGGAGCCCAACTCCACGTACGTGTGACGCCGGGAAGGCCGTCGTGAGCGGATCCGTCCGCTCACGGCGGCCTTTTGCGTTGTAACTCCGGCGCGGTGGGGGACGACCTAGCTCCTGACTGAGGAGACGCCCCATGCCACAGCGTGAAACACGTGTCACACCGAGCCGGTTCGGGTGGCTGCTTCTCGCCTTCATCTTCGCCGGCACGGCCGCCGTGCACCTGTACCTGCTCCTGTCGACCACGGCCAGGTGGCCGGGCTGGGCGGCGACGGTCCTGGTCGTGCTGGCCCTGAGCTGCGTCAGGAGCGCAGGGCTCGGGACGGACCCCGCGCGAGCTCGTGGCGAGGCCGGGCCCGCGAAGACCGAGGAGCCCGCTGGATGAGGGGGTGGTCCGACCCGTCGGCGCTGGCCGTGTTCGTGATCGCTGTCGCGCTGCTCCTCGCCGCCGGCACGAGTGGTGCCCTGAGGCTGCCGCCGCTCAACGTGCGCGGGCCGCTGACCCCGGCCGGGATCAGGGTGACGGCGGCCCTCGGTGTTCTGTGCTTGGTCGTGGCCGGCGGAGTCGCCCTGTGGGGAACGTCCGGCTCGGGCTCGACGCCGCCGGTTCCGACGGCGGAGTCGCCGTCACCGGCCGAACCGACGAAACTGGCCGCCGATCGGGTGGCTTTGGGGACGTCGACCGGCTACGACTTCGACGCGGGCAAGACCGGTTTCGCGGGCGAGGGCGCCGACATCGTCGTCGACAGCACCAGTATCAGCGCGGTCTCCGACACCGCGCTCGCGCTTTCCAGCCGAACGGACACGCGGGCCGACGGATGTCCCTCGGAGCTGAGGCTGAGCAGAGTGCCCCGCAGCGGTACCCCGTCCGGGCAATCCGTCTGCGCTCTGACGACGAGCGGGAACCTCGCGGTGTTCACGTTTGCCGATTCGCGTTCGTCGGGCGAAGTCGTGCTGGACTACGTCTCGTGGGGTGCTCGATGACGAGATCGCCCTAGGCGACGCACCCGAGCAGCCACCGCGCGAGTTCGGCCGGCCGGGCGAAAGCCGGGAAATGCCCACCCGGCAGCTCCTCGGCGCGCACGCCCAGCCGGTCCGCCGCGAGCCGGCGGATCATCGGGGCCGGGAAGAACCGGTCGTCGCGGCCGAGGACCACTCGGGTGGGGATGTCCGGCCACGCCGGCAGTGGCCAGGTGCAGCCGAAGATCCCGCCCGCCTGGGGCGGCTCGCCCTCGCGCTGCAGCAGGTCCGCCACTTCCGGTGAGACGTCGTGGAAGAAGATCGTCATCGGGCCGGCGCCGGTGTCGAACCCTTCGCGCTCGGCCATCTCCGCCTGTTCCTCGGGCTGCCCCGCGTTGTCCCACCAGCTGCCCGGGCTGTCGCCCGGCGCCGGGATCATCGGCGTGACGAGGGCGATCCTGTCGGCCTTCAGCCGCTCGGCCGCGATGGCCGCCGTGAAGGTGCCCATCGAGTGCGCGACCACCACGAGTTCGCCGGCGGCGTCCCGGTCCGGCACCTCGGCCACCACCGCTTCGGTGTACTCCTCGAACCCGGCGGCTTCGTCGGCGGCCGGGAGGTCCGGCGTCCGCACGTCGTGGCCGGCTTCGGCCAGCAGCGGCGCCACGAACCGCCATTGCCGCCCGTTCCCCGAAGAACCGTGGACCAGCACGAAGGTCGCCATCACTCTCCTCGGACTCGCGGGTCCGGCCGGACCCCCTCGGAGCATCGTCCCAGCTTTCCTCCTCCCCCGCCCGGCCGGGGGCGGGAGAGGGAAAGCGCGAAAGCCCGGCCGTCGCGGGACGACCGGGCTTTCGCGGGTGGATCAACCCTTGATGGGGCTGGTCTGGTACGAAACCAGCTTCCAGTCCCCGTTGTCCTTGCGGGCGATCCAGGTGGCCCGGACCTCGTTGTCCGGCGCCACCGTCTCGTGGCCTTCCGCGACGAGACCGCCGCGGGTGATGACCAGGGCGACGCCGGGGGCCAGGAACTTGATCTTCACCGGCTCGTCGACGAACTTGGTGCCCTTGTGCTGCTTGGTGAAACTGTCGCTCAGGTAGTCGCGGATCTGGTCCGGACCGTGCAGCTGGTCGTCGTCGACCAGCATGCTCCCGTTGTCGGTGAACAGGCCGGCGATGGCCGTCGCGTCACCGTCGTCCCAAGCCGCCCGCAGGCGCAGCGGTGCGGTGTAGACCGCACCCTCTTCGCCGTTGGGGAATTCGCCGTAGTAGCCGGCCCACTGCTTGGCCTGCGCCACCAGGGATGCCGCTTTTTCGGTCATGTGTGCTCCTCGATGTGTGGTCGGTGTCGCAGGGTCACCAGCGCAGCGTGGCGCCACCGCCGCGAGGGCTGTTCTGGTAGCCGGCGAGGTACCACTCGCCGTCCCGCTTCACGCAGACCCAGGTCGAGCGGACCGCGAGTTCGGGCGCGATCTCGGTCTCGCCCGGCGCCAGGATGCCGCCGTGCGTGCGCAGCAACGCGACCTCGTCGGTCACGAACCGCACGTCCACCGGCTGCCCGGTCACGCCGCTGCCCTTGAACGGGCCCGCGTACGCGGCGGCCATGAAGGACCGGACCTCTTCGCGGCCCTCCTTGTACACGTCGCCCGGCAGGATCAGGATGCCGTCCTCGGTGAAGACGTTCGCCACGCCGTCGGCGTCGTTGACCGCCCAGGCGGCGACCAGCCGCAGGGGAACCTGCAGCACCTCCTTCTCCTGCTCGCTGGTGAACGACCCGTAGTAGTCGTCCAACCGGGACTGCTCGTCGATGATCGTCATACCGGTCCTCTCTCCGTCAGCAGAACGGTCACACCGGGCCGCGCACACCTGCCACGCCCGGTGATGTGGCCGGCCCCGCATCCATGGTGGCGGGACACCGGCTCCCCAACGCCTTCACGATTGCGGTCCCGGGCCGGCGCACCGGATCAGGCGGCTGCGGCCACCCGGGCGGCTTCCGCGGTGCGGGCGGCGGCGAGCGCCGCCTCGTAGTCGGGCTCCTGGCCGATCTCGGGAACGTATTCCACGTACACCAGCCGGTCGTCGGCGCCGACGACGAACACGGCCCTGGCGAGCAGCCGGAACTCCTTGATCAGGGTGCCGTGCGCGACCCCGAAGGAGACGTCGCGGTGGTCGGAAAGCACCTGGGCGCCTTCGATACCGGCCGCGCCGCACCACCGCGCCTGGGCGAAGGGCAGGTCGACCGACACGGTCAGCACCGCCACCTCACCGAGGTCCGCGGCCGCCTCGGCGTACTTGCGGGCCTGCAGATCGCAGACCGGGGTCTCCAGCGACGGCACGGAGGAGATCAGCCGCACGCGGCCGGCGAACGCCGAGGACGCCACCGGGGCCATGTCCGGGCCGATCACGGTGAACACCGGGGCCGGGTCGCCGGCGGCGAGCGCCGATCCGAGCAGGGTGACCGGCCTGCCGCGGAACGTCGTCACGCCGGTCCGTTCGGGAAGGGCATTCATCAGCTGGACCGCCTTCGGGTCGGGTGCGGGGTCGACCGGCCCAGTTTCGCCCCGCCCGCTGCCCTTGGCTTCTTCCCCGATGCGGGTGGTCAGGACCCGGTCAGCAGCTGCGCGAGCCCGGCGTACCCGGTTTCCTTGAGCCGCTCGCCGGAGAGCCCGGCGTACTTCTCGTCGGCGCGGAGCCCGAGGCCCTCCACCATCCGGTTCATGAAGTTGAACAGCGCGCAGACCAGGACCGCGTCGTGCAGCGCCCGCTCGTCCCAGCCCGCGGCGAACACCGCTTCGGCGTCGGCGTCGGTCAGCTTCGCCGGCGTCCTGGTCAGCTTGCCGACGTAAGCCAGGACGGGGCGCAGCCGCTCGTCGACCGGCGCCGAGTCGAGGTCGGCGACAGCGGCGGCGAGCAGCCCCTCGGGGACGCCGAAGGCCTCCGCGGTCACCGTGTGGATGCCGTGGCAGTAGCCGCATTCGTTGAGCCCGGAGACGTAGGCGGCGATGAGCTCGCGCTCCCCCGGCGTGAACGGCGACTCGCCGCGCAGCACCAGCTCGTGGAAGGCGAGCAGGTGCCGGGCCGGGCCGGGGTAGGCCTGGAACACCTGCAGCAGCGTGGTTTCCGCGGGCAGGGACTTCAGGTAGGACATCAGTCGTCTCCGGTTCCGCCTGCCCACCGCTCGGCGAGCGGATCGACGTCCGCCCGCCGGAGGGAGCACGCTGTCAGGTAGGCGATCGTGGCCGCACCGGCGTCCGGCACGGTGGCGGCGACCCGGGCGCGGGCGCCCTCCCATTCGCGGCGCAGCGAGCCGGGCGAGGAGGTCGACGGCGCTTCGCCGACCGACGCACGCAAGGCCCGCCAGTGTTCCCCGCCCGACGCGACCAGGGCGGGGAACCCGAAGCTCTCGACGCCGTGCCCGGCCAGGTCGACCAGCTGGGTCACCAGCGCGGGGTCGTCGGCCAGCCGCGCGAGCCCCAAACCGGCCAGCAGCCGGTCGGCTTCGAGACCGAGCAGGATCACCCCGGCTTCGGTACCGGCCGGGGCGTCCACGTCGGGCAGCGCGAACCGCAGGTCGCCGGGTTCAGACATCGGCCGTCACCCGCTCGGGCACGACGTCCGCCGCACCCCGCAGCCGTCGCGCCACCGCGGCGGCGACGCGCGTGGTCGCCACCCGGTGCCCGTCGATGTTGCGGGCGGCCGGGCCCAGCACCATCCCCGCCGCGGCACCGACGACCGAGACCGCGGGCGCGTGCCGGAAGGACAGCGTCGCCTCGTCCAGCGCCGGCCACCCGTCCCGCTCGGCCACGACCTCGGCGGGCAGCAGACCGGCCCCGATCGACGGCGTCGTGCCCAGGGCCAGCACGGCGTGGTCGGCCGCCACCCGGGTCCCGTTTTCCAGCCGCAGCACGGCCGTCCCGGCGACACCGGCCGACACCCCTCTGACCGCCTGCCCGCGGTGGACGACCAGCCGTCCGTCCGCCTCGGCGCGTTCCAGCGCGGGCCGGAACTCGAACATGATGGAGGCGTGCCGGAACCGGCGCGTCAGCTCGAGGCGCTCGGGCCAGCCGACGCCGTCGAACCGCTTCCGGCCTTCCGGGCGGAAGAAGGTCGAGTTGACGTCGGCGCACTGGTAGCGCTCTCCCGGCTCCCGGATCACCCAGTGCACTTCCTGGTTCTCGTCCAGTGCCGTGGTGATGAGGTGCGCCGCGGTGAGGCCGGCCCCGACGACGATCCGGCGCGGGCCCGGTGGCGGCGGCGGTTCGTCCCAGAAGGAGACCGGACCCGGCGGCCGGCCGCCGCCCCACCAGCGTTCCGGCGCGTCGCGCCGTTCTTCGCCCAGGCACAGCACGACGTGCCGGGCCCGCACGGTGGAGCGGTCCGTCCGCACGGTGACGTCCCCGTCGCCGGGATGCACCTCGCGCACCGTGGCCCGCCAGAGGTTCTCCGCGATGTGGTGGGTCGCGGAAAGGTGCTCGGTGTAGGCCTGGAAGACGTCCACGGGCACCACCGACCGGTGGCCGGCCTGGGCCATCCGGATCTCCCGCCGCTCGGTCGGGGTCAGCCGGGCCCAGTGCAGCCGCGCGAAGTCCAGGAGCTCGCAGTCGCGGAACCCTTCGACCCCGGGGTGGTGTTCGTACGGGGAGCGCAGCACCCGCTGCCGCAGCCGGTCGACGCGGTCGAAGAAGCGACCGCACGAACGCCCCTCGCGATCCAGGATGACGACGTCGTGCACGCCGTGGTGCCAGAGCGCGGAGGCGACCGCGAGCCCGGCCGGGCCGGCCCCGACGATCACCACTTCCGCCGACGCCGGGGGCGCCGGACCGCGCCGGTTCGCGCCCGGCACGGGGGGCCGCGGCCAGGGTCGCCCTCGCGGGGAATCGAGCAGATGCGGCTCGGGGATGAACTTGATCACCGGCTCGTCCCGTCCTGGCCCGCGCTCAGCCGATCACGGTCACCGGCACGATGAGCTCGATCACCGGTCGCTGCCGCATGCCGTCGGCGACCAGCTCGTCGAGCGTCTGGCGGGACTTTTCGGCGCTGTCGGTCGCGATCGGGCTGTAGCGTGAATAGAAATAGGTCGGCTTCCGGCCGCCCGTTTCCATCGAGTAGGTCTTCAGCACCGTTTCCCCGGGCCGGACCTCGCCGTCGTAGAACGTGAGCCGCCGCTGGTCCGGCGTCATGAAGCTCTTCGCGAACTGCGGCGACATCAGCATTTCGTCGTCGAGGAAGGTCGACTCTTCGTCCATCACGGCCTGCATCGCGACCCACGTCTGGTCGGTCAGGTTCGTCTCCGCCTTGATCACCTGCCAGCGGCCCGCTTCGGGCAGGCTGACGCTGACCGACACGTCGTGGTCGGTGGTGTCGATGGCGCCGGTGATCATCAGCACGCGACGCGCCAGGTCGGCAGTTCCGGTCATCTGGATGTCTCGCGCGCGAACGCGGCCGGAAACGTCGAGTCCGGGCAATTCAGGTGACGACATGGGTACAGCCTCCTCGTTATTCGCCCCAAAAATAACGGCCTGGCCAGCGACCGTAAGCAGGTTTTCACACTGCGGAAGACGCTGTCAAGGTGAGGAATGCACGACGTCACCGCAGGTATTTTCCGCTCACCCCGGCTTTACGCACGGGCACGGATCGCCGACGACATAGCCCGTTCGGCCGAACGACGTCACCGAGCGTCACAGCACCTCAGCGAGCCTCACTCCGGCTCCGCGACCTCCGGTTGCACCGTTCGGACCCCGAGATCGTCGTCGATCGCGCCGACGTATCGAATTTCGAACGAGGAATTGGCGCGCTGCACCATGATCTTGAGAACAAGGCCCGGTTTCACCATGACGAGGAAATTTCCGGGATCGTGCGGATCACCGAAAATGTCGTAAACCAGGAACGCGGAACCGTCGCCGATCGCGAACAAGGCTTCGTAGACGACGTTCCGCTCCGCCTGCGGCGCCGAATCGGCCCACACCTCGAGCAGTTCGATGCCCGCAGTGAGCTGGAGGCGCACTGCCATCCGCCGGCCTCCCAACCGATTGTCCCGCCGGTCGTGCTCCGGGACGACCCGGGCCGGCGGCGCCGGTGACACACCGGCCTGGACGATATCGAGTATTCCGCGGGCACGACCGCGTGGTCATCTCCGAGAATGCGCCCGGGACGGCACCGGCCGGCCGCCGCCCCGGGCGGGCATCAGTTGTACCCGAGGACGATGTGTTCCCGCAGGTACTCGCGTTCCCGGGCGGCCGCGCCCTGCGCCAGGGCCGTCGCGTCCGGGCGGCTGTCCTTCGGCGGTCTCGCCGTCCCGCCCTCCGCCCGGCCGGCGCGCTCGGCCGGCATCGTGGTTTCCATGACGTTCCTCCGTTCCTCCGTTGCGTCCACCATGGGCGCCCCCGATCGAGGAACGGGCGTGCGCGGATCACGCCGGGCAGGTGCGCAGCGCACGAGTGGTATCCACGGCCGGTGCGGAGTGCACTGGAAGAACGACGCCGGCCACCACCCGGCGGACCGAACCCGAACGAGGTGTGCCATGACCGCGTCACCGCACTCGTCCCCGCTCGCCGGCAGCGTGTCCCGAGCGGCCGCCGCGCTCCCCAGCGCCGCGGAGCGCCAGCGCAGCTGCGCGGGCTGCGGACGGCGGTTCCAGGCCGGCGAGCGAACGGGCCTCGAAGCGTTCCTGGACGGAGAAGTCCGTTACGCGGCCGTGCACATCGAGTGCAGCACGTTCCCCGCGGCTCGCGAGACGATCATCGCGGCCCGCTTGCACCGGCTCGACGGCCCGGCGGCGGCCTGACCCACCGCGGATCGGCCGCCGTGGGGTGGTGGTGAGGGGTGTGGTGGTGGTGGGGTGGCGGGGCGTCCGTGGCGGGCGGATCTCGCGCCATGTCCGGGGTGCAACACGCCGGCGCGCCCGACTGAGCGGCGCGCGGTCTTAGTGGCGCGCGACCTGAGCGGCGCGCAGCCTGAGCGCGCTCGACGCGGCGGGCCGGAGCGCATCGCGCTCAACGCGGCAGGCCGGACAAACGCCAAGCACCCGAACGAAAACCGCCCGGCGAGCCCGCACCACGACCCTGCCCACCACTCCCCACCGCCGCAAGTCGCCCCAGCGCCGCAAGTCCGAATCCCAAGCGCCCGAGCCGAAGCCGCCGCACCCACCACCACAGGCCCGGCAAACCCCAAGCCCCCGCACAAAGCCGCCGCACCCACCGCCACAGGCCCGGCAAACTCCAAGGCGCCCGCACCAAAGCCGCCGGCAGCCCGGCAAACCCCAGCGCCCGAGCGGAATCCGCCGCGTTCAGCGGGTCAAGCCGGACAGGCGCCAGGCGTCCGGGCCGGGCGCGAGCGGACCGCCGTACCGGCCGGCAGGGTCCGCCCACGCCGGCCGTGCGTCGCCGCGCGGGGCGCCTGCGCCCTTGCGCGCCTCCGCCCCGACCAGGGCGAGGGCGAACAGGAGGGCCGCGACTTCCGCGTCCTCCGGGTGCCCGCGCACCACGATTCCCGCCGCGTCCCGTGCCACCGCGCCCTCCGTCAGATCGGCTGGTTCCCGTGCTTGCGGGCCGGCCCCGGCTTGCGCTTGTCGCGCAGCATGGCGAGTCCGCGGGCGAGGGCGGCCCGGGTCTCCGCCGGGTCGATGAGGTCGTCGACGAGCCCTCGCTCGGCGGCGTACTGCGGGTTGAGGTACTCCTCGGTGTACCCCGCGACGAGCTCGCTGCGCAGCGCGCCCGGGTCCGCGGCGGCGGCCAGGTCCCGCCGGTGCAGCACGTTCACCGCGCCTTCCGCGCCCATGACCGCGATCTGGTTGGTGGGCCAGGCCAGCGACAGGTCCGCGCCGATCGACCGCGAGTCCATGACGATGTACGCGCCTCCGTACGCCTTGCGGATGATCAGCTGGATCCGCGGCACCGTGGCTTCGCAGTACGCGTGCAGCAGCTGCGCACCCTGCCGGATGATCCCGCTCCGCTCCTGCTCGACGCCCGGCAGGAATCCCGGCACGTCGACCAGGCTCACGAGGGGGATGCCGAAGGCGTCGCAGAACCGCACGAACCGGGCGGCCTTCTGCGACGCCGGGCCGTCCAGCACGCCGGCGAAGACCGCGGGCTGGTTGCCGACGAGTCCCACGACCCGGCCGTCGATCCTGGCCAGCGCGCAGAGCACGTTGCGGGCCCAGTTCTCGTGCAGCTCGAAGAACTCGCCGTCGTCGACGACCTCGGCGAGCACGTCCCGCATGTCGTACGGCTGGTTCGGCTCGACCGGGACGATCCCGGCCAGGGCCGGGCGGTAGTCGTCCTGCGCCCCGGTCGGCGCGGTCGCCGGGGGGAGCTCGAGGTAGTTCGACGGCAGGAGGGACACCAGGTACCGGACGTCGGCCAGGCAGCTCTCCTCGTCGTCGTGCACCACCGTGGCCACGCCGGAGTACGTGCCATGGACGTCGGCGCCGCCGAGCTCCTCGTGGGTGACCCGCTGGCCGCTGACCGCTTCGACCACGTCCGGGCCGGTCAGGTACATCCGGGAGGTGTCGCGGACCATGAACGTGAAATCGGCCAGTGCCGGCGAGTAGGCGGCGCCGCCGGCGCAGGGCCCGAGGATGACGCTGATCTGCGGGATGACGCCGGACGCCTCGACCTGGCGGCGGAAGATCCCGCCGTAGCCGTGCAGGGCGAGCACGCCTTCCTGGATCCGGGCGCCGCCGCTGTCGTTGAGGCCGATCACCGGGGCGCCGTTGGCCACGGCGAGGTCGAGCACCTTGTGGATCTTCGCCGCGTGCGCCTCGCCCAGCGATCCCCCGAAGACGGTGAAGTCCTGGGCGTAGACGAACACGCGCCGCCCGTCGATCGTGCCGGAGCCCGCGACCACGCCGTCGGTGTAGGGGCGGTTCCCGGCCAGCCCCGGCCCGGTGGCCCGGTGCCGCCGGTACGGCTCGAGTTCGAGGAAGGAACCGTCGTCGAGCAGCAGGTCGATGCGCTCGCGCGCGGTCAGCTTGCCGAGCGAGTGCTGCCGCCGGACGGCCTCCAGACGGCCGTCGGCGATGTGCGCCCGCAGCTCTTCGTGCCGTCGCCGCAGCAGCGGCATCGTCACCGGGGCGGGCGGTTCCAGGTCCGCCTGCCTGGTCAGCGCGATCACCTGCGCGTCGCCCGGCCCGTCGGACCGGGCGAGCCGGCGCCGGTGGGGCCCGTCCGGGACGGGCACCACCTCCGCCTCTTCGCTGCGGGCCGCGGAATCCTGCGATCCGCTCACGCGGCATCCCTCGTCCGCACGCTGTTGTCGCGCTCGATCTCCGCGACGACGTCGGACCACACGATGCCCCGGCCCAGCCGCGGGATCGGCCGGATCGGGGTCGTCACCGGCACCTCCGGGGCGGGCGGGGAGACGAGCGGGCGCGGGGCGCCGGTGGTGTTGTCGGCGGTCATGACAGAACCTCCTCGGTCGGGGTGCCCCCGGTCCTCCCGGGAGCCGCGTGGGGGCCCGGCGGCCGGGCGGCGGCGCCGGCCTGCCGGTCGGTGAGCAGGCCGGCCCGGTGCAGCCAGGTCACCGTGTCCTGCACGGTCGTGGCGGCCGGCCGGGCGGGCACTCCCGCGTCCGGCGCGCCGGGCGCCACCGGGGCGGCGACGGCGCACACGTGGATGGCACCGTGCTCGGCCGGGATGTGCCAGGGCCAGATCCGCTGGAGCAGTCCGGCGAGGTGCCCGACGGGCGCCAGCGCCGCGGGCGGCAGGAACAACGCGGGCAGCCGGCGCCCGGTCGTCTGCCGGACCACCTCCAGGTACGCGCGCGTGGTCAGGAAGTGCCCGGGCCCGAAGTAGGCCGGGCCCGGGGCCTCCGGGGCCGGCAGCACCGTCGCGAGCTGGCGGGCGGTGTCGCGGACGTCGCCGATCGGCAGGCCGCCGGACGGCCAGAACGGCATCAGGCCGCGCAGGAGGTCGCGCAGCCGGGCGTTCTGGTCGCCCAGGTGCGGATCGTGCGGCCCGAGCAGCGCCGGCGGGTAGGCGATCGTCACCGGGACGCCCTCGTCCCGGTGCCGGCGGGCGGTGCGCTCGGCCGCCGCTTTCGCCGCCAGGTAGGGCTGTGACGACGTGCCGGGGCTGGTCGCCGGGCCGATGCTCCCGCCCGCCGCCGGGTACAGCGCACCCACGGTCGAGACGTGCACCACCCGGGCTGCGCCGGCCCGGCGGGCCGCCGCGAGGACGGTTTCCGTGCCACCGGCGTTGACCCGCCACAGTTCGGCCCGGCGGCGGCTGTCGAACGTGTACACGCCCGCGGCGTGCAGCACGGCGTCCGCGCCGCGCACCAGCCGCCCGACCGCCGTTTCGTCGGTGACCTCGCCGGCCACCACCTCCACGGCCGACGGGTCCACGCCCAGCGGCCACAACGCCGGCGGCAGGCGGTCCGGGACGCGGGCCAGTACCCTGACCCGCGCCCCGGCGGCCACCAGCAGCGCGACCGTGTGGGCACCGAGGAACCCGGTCCCGCCGGTCACCGCGATCACCATGCGTCCGCCCCTTTCACGCCGCGCGGGCGCGCCCGTCCACCTCGTGGTAGCCACCGCCGTAGAAGACGAGGGCGTGGTCGCCGGTGCCGCGGCTGGTGGCGACCACCCGGCCCAGGAAGATCGAGTGGTCACCGCCTTCCAGCGTCTCGGCGAGCTCGCACTCGAGCCAGGCCAGCGTCCCGTTCAGCAGCGGCGCTCCGGTGCGCGCCCCCGCCGTCCAGCTCACCGCGTCGAACTGGGCCAGCCCGTCCGGCCGCCGCCAGTCGGCGAAGTACTTCGACAGGTCCTGCTGCCCGGCCGCGAGGATGTTCACGCCGAACGCCCCGGCGGTGACGATGGAGCTGTGCATGCGGGCCGCCTTGGACACGCAGCACAGCACCATCGGAGGTTCCAGCGAGACCGACGAGAACGCGTTCGCGGTCATCCCGTGCGCGTCTTCGCCGCCCGCGGTCAGCACCGTCACCCCGGTCGCGAACTGCGCCATCACCTGGCGAAGCCCGGGCTGGGCCGAGAAGCCGCGTCGCGCCGGCGAGGTGGGCAGGCGCTTCAGCACGGTCGTCTCGGAAGACTCTCGTTCGTCGCCCACGTCAGGCTCCCTTGCCGTTGACCGCGGCCGTCGCGTAGGGCGCCAGCGCTTCGCGCAGCTGCTCGGGCACCCGCGACGGCACGGTGGCCGTGTTGGGGCCGCGCATGCACGCGATGCGCTGCCGTCCCCTGGCCACCAGGCGCTCGTCGCCGTCGGTGGTGAGGTGGACGTAGTCGAACGCGAACTGGATCTGCGTCGAGGTGAGCTCCTCCAGCCGCAGCCGGATGGAGAGCTCGTCGAACGCGGTGATCTCGGCGAAGAACTCGCATTCCACCTTGAGGGTGAACAGCTTGAGGTCGTGGCGGACCTCTTCGAGCACCGCCGGTGCCTTCTCCTTGAGGAACATCTCGCGGCACCGGCCCTGCCAGCGCACGTAGTTCACGTAGTAGACGTTGCCCACCAGGTTGGTCTCTTCGAAGCCGACCGTGTGGCGGATCTCGTAGTAGTCGGACATCTTCAGTTCCCCTCTGCGTGGAGCACGGCGAAGACGATCGGGTCGGTCCGGTCGTTGACGGTGGTCGACCAGGTGGCGATCCGGGCGTTCCCGGAGGCGAGCAGCGTCCACCCGTCGGCGTCGACCTGGCGCACGGTCAGCGCCTGGGTCATCGACCCGGTCTTCCGGACGCACTCCAGCGCGCTCCACACCCGGGTGTTGGCCACGCTGATCGGTTCCCCGGTGTCGGCGGCCAGCAGCCGGCCGATGGCGAGGAGCTCCTCGCCGAGCAGCCCGGCCCAGTCCTCTTCGCTGCGTTCGATCGCCGTCTCGATGTCGCAGGCGACCTGGTCGGGGCCGGCGACCACGAGGGTCAGCTGCGCGGTGTGCGACGCGTTGACCTGGACGCCGTCGCACTCCGGCTTCCCGTCCGGGCGGTACCGGATCTCGACCGGCCGGTCGAGCGCACGGCCCGTGGCGAGCGCGGTCTGTGCCCTCCGCTCGGCGATGCCCTCCGCCGGGTGCCCGGCCGGGTCCGGCTCGAGCACCACCGACCGCGTCCCGCCGAGCAGCCGCTCACAAGCACGCTCCACATAGGACCCGAGCATCGAGGGGACCCACGGCCCGGCACCGTCGCGCTTGCGGACCGCGCGCAGCTTCAGGCCTTCCCAGCGCTCGACCAGCGTCCCGTCGGGGTTGCGCACGTCCAGGTCGTAGACGTAGCTGTCGCCGTCCTGGAAGCGTTCCTTCGCGTCCAGCAGGACGTACTCCGCGTGCTGCTTGCCCGGCTCGGCCAGGTACAGCTTCTCGATGCCCTGCGGCAGCAGCGTCGCGTCGGGGACGCAGCACTGGATCGCGTGCATCATCGCGTCCCGCGTACCGGGGTCGGCCAGCAGCCGCTCCTGCGGGAGGAACGGGGCGAACCAGTAGTGGTCGGCACTGGTCGAAATCTCGGCGACCGCGTGCCGGGCGCTCGCCCGGCGGTAGCCGAGCACCCGCTGGAACCGCTTGCCCTGGAACAGGACCGAACCGTAGAGCTCGCTGATCGGCTCCACCGGGACCGACGGCAGCGCGACGTCGCGGGGGACGCACTCGCCGATCTCCGCCGGCCGGGCGAAGCTCAGCCGGGCCTTGAAGTGGTCGGCGCTGAAGCCGGTCTCGTCACTGCGGATGACGACGTCGACGGTGTCCGCGTCGCGGGCCAGCGTGGCCAGCCGGACCGTGGTCGACCCGCCGGGCGAGACGATGATCGGCCGGAGGAACTCGACGTCCGACAGCACCGGGGTGCCGGTGCGGTCCAGGGTCGCCGCGGCGGCCTGCGTCATGGCCTCCATGCCGAGCACCGCCGGGAACAGCAGCTGCCCGTCGAGCAGGTGGTCGGTCAGGTACGGGTCGGCCCCGTCGGACAGGTCGGCCTCGGTGATCAGCTCGACGCCCGGGTAGTGCACGATCGCGCGGTCGACGAACCGGGTCAGCGGCAGCTCCCGCTTCTGGATCGGCAGCGTGGCCAGGCCCGACGTCCGCCCGCAGACGACCAGCACCGGCGGTGCGGCCGGGTCGGCCAGCACCTGGCGGAGGATGGTGATGCCCTCCTCGGTCGGGATCGGCGTGATGCCGTCGCGCATCAGGGCGCTGACCACGCCGAGCTTCTCGCCCATCCCGGTGCCCGACCAGACCGACCACTCCAGCGCGATGGCCCGCGCCTTCGGGTGCTCCTGGCCGAAGCGCAGGGTCAGCTCGGTCATCCAGTCGTTCGCCGTGGCGTAGTGCGCTTCACCGCGCAGGCCCGCCCGGCCGATGATGCTGCCGAAGGTGACCAGGAGCTTGATCCGGTCCTGGTCCACCGCGGCGAGCACCGCGTTGAGGCCGCCGATCTTCGGGGCGAGGGTCTTGCGGAAGCTGTCCTCGGTCAGGCTGAACAGGGCGGCCGGCTCGTTGCGGCCCGCGCCGTGGAGGATCGCGGTGACCGGGCCGAGGTCGGCCTGGACCCGGGCGACCGCCTCGGCGATCTGCGGGGCGCTGGTGACGTCGGCGCGCTCGTAGCGGTAGCGGATGCCCGCCGCCTCCATGCGGTCGAGGTTCTCCGCCAGCTCGGTGTCGGTCTCCGGGTCGCTGCGCCCGAGCAGGGCCAGCCGCGCTCCGGAGTCCTTGGCCAGCGCGAGGGCGCTCTCCGCGGTGATGCCCTTGCCGCCACCGGTGACGAGCAGGACGTCGGTGGCGTCCAGCGAGTCGCGGATCGGGCCGGGCTTCGGCGCGGGCAGCGCGGACAGCCGCGGCACCGTGCGGCCGCCGTCGGCGCCGTAGCGGGCTTCGGTGAAGTCCGTGGTCGCGGCGACCTCGGCCACCACGGTGCGCACGGCTTCGGCGACCGCGTCCACATCGGACGCCGTCGGGTCGGCGAGGTCGATGATCGTCGTCTTCGCCGAGGGGTCCTCGAGCCGCAGGGTCCTGGCCAGACCGGCCGCGCCGTAGCCGTGGTGCACGACCACGAAGCGCGTGCCGTTGGGGGCGGCCATGACCGCGCGGCCGGCGTCGAGGAACAGGCCCACGTGACCGGAGTCGCAGTCCGCCGGCAGGCAGAGCAGCACGCCGTCACCGGTACCCGACTTGGCCAGCGCGGCCCGCAGCGGTTCGGCCAGCGGGTGCCGCGCCGTCGCGAAGACCTGCCAGTCGGCGTTGCCCGCCCCCGGCGTGAGGTCGGCGGCCGGGCGCGGCGCGGGCACGTACTCGACGGCGAACGGCCGGACCCAGGGACCGACACCCGCGGCTTCGGCGCCACCGGAGTCCGCCGGCTTCGCCGTCTGCGCCAGCTCGTCGATCATCTCGGCGAGCTCGCCGAGGCACACCGTCGCGAAGTTCGGCATGCCCTCCAGCGCGGGCCGGCCCAGCGCCCGGGTGACGTCGTTGACCAGCTGCCCGACCGTGATCGACGACAGGTGCAGGTCGTCGAGCGGGTGGGTGTCGGCGGTGACCGCCTCCAGGGGCAGCTCGACGCGCTCGGCGGCGAGCTTGCGCAGCAGGTCCAGGGTCGAACCGGTGTCGCCGTCGGACGCCGCGGCGTCGGAATCGGCGGCCTGCGCCTTCTCGGCGGCCAGCTCGGCGGCCAGCTCGCTGTCGATCGACGGCGCCGCCTCGCACGGGCTGGCCAGGAAGTTGTACTGGCCGTCGGCGGGCAGGGCCCGCACGACGCGGCCCTCGAACAGCGCGCCGACGTTCAGGTCCGCGCCGAGCGCGAACGCCGCGCCGACGACCCGCAGCAGTGCCTGCAGCGACCCGTTGTCCGAGTCGATCGCGAGCACCGGCGTCTCCGGGGCGATCTCCTCGAACAGCCCGGTGAGCACCCGGCCGGGGCCGACCTCGACCACCAGGTCGCTGCGCTCGGCCACCTTGGCGGCGGCCTCGCGGAAGCGGACCGGCAGCACGATCTGGTCCCGCAGCAGCTCGTGCAGGTTCTCCGCGGCGTGCAGCACGTCGCCGCTGACGGTCGAGACGACCGGCCGCTCCAGCCGGGCGAAGTCGAACTCAGCCAGCCGCTCGGTCATGGCGTTCGCGGCCGGCTCGACGGCGGGCGAGTGGAACGCGTGCGAGACCTTGATACGGGTCGCGCCGACGCCCTGGGCCTTCGCACGGGCGACGATCCGGTCGATCGACTCGGCCGGCCCGGAGATCACGGTCTGCTCGGGCGCGTTGTACCCGGCGATGACGACGTCGTCGCCGAGGCCGAGCTCCTCCACCCGGCCCGGCGAAGCGGCGATGCCCGCCATCGCGCCGGTGCCGTCACCGGTCGTCGTGGCCATCACCTTGCCGCGGACCTTGGCCAGGTCGAGCAGCGCGCGCTCGTCGAGCGCGCCGCCCCAGTGCAGCGCCGTCAGCTCGCCGAGGCTGTGCCCGGTGACCGTCGCGGCCTCGATGCCGAAGGAGGTCAGCACCCGCAGCGCGGCCAGCGAACCGGTGACGATCCGGGGCTGCGCGACCTCGGTGGCGACCTGGTCGCCGGTGACCGGCAGCCCCGCGGCGCGGTGGATCTCGTCGGCCACGGCGAACCGACGGTGCAGCGCGCTGTCGCCACCGCGGCCGGAGCCCTGGCCCGGGAAGAGGAAACCGATCTTCGGTGCCGAACCGCGGCTGCTCGCGAAGATGCCGTCGGCGCTGTCGAAGATCGAGTCGCCGGAGTCGAGCTGTTCGAGCAGCTTCGTCAGCTTCCGCTCGGCGTGCTCGGGGTTGGCCGCGACGACCGCGGCGCGCACCGGCTTGCCCGAGAGCTCACCGGCCAGCGTGCCCGCCAGGTCGGTCAGCTCGGCGAACGACAGCTTCGGCACGGTCTCCAGCACCGCCGCGATGTTGCCGCGCAGGGTCGCGAGGTCGTCGGCGTCGAAGAGCAGCAACTCGGCGTCCTGGCGGCCGGCGACGAGCGAGCGGGCCCGCTCGTCGAGTTCCCGGCGCCGGGGCGCGGTCGGCGCCTCGGTCACCGTGACGTGGGAGTTGATCCCGCCGAAGCCCATCGCGGAGACACCCGCGCGGACCGGCTGGTCCGCCGGCCACAGCGCCGCCTCGCGCGGGACGTACATCCGCGCCGAGGAGCCGGTGAGCGACTCGTGCGGCTCGAAGTGGCCGGTGGCGGGCGGGATGACCTGGTGGTGGACCGCCAGCGTCGCCTTGATCAGGCCGGCGACGCCGGCCGCGGCCTTGGTGTGGCCGATGTTGCCCTTGATCGTCGACAGCGCGGCCTGCTTGGCCAGCGGGTCGGCGTCACGGCGGGCGGTGGAGAGCGCCTCGATCTCGGTGGCGTCGCCCAGCGCGGTGCCGGTGCCGTGCCCCTCGAAGTAGGAGACGGTCTCGACGCCGTAGCCGGCGCGGTCGTAGGCGCGCTTGAGGGCCAGCCGGTGCCCGGCCGCCTCGGGCCGGGTGATGCCGCCCTTGCCGTCGGAGGAGACGCCCCAGCCGCCGATCGACGCGTAGATCCGCTTGCCCTGCTCCAGCGCGTCGCTTTCGCGCATCAGGACGAGCATGCCCGAGCCCTCGCCGGGCCAGAAGCCGTTGGAGTCGGCGTCGTAGACCTTCATCTCGCGCTTGGCCAGCGCGCCGGTCTTCGCGAAGCCGATCACCTCGAACGGGTCGATCGAGAGGTCGACGCCGCCGGCGACGGCCAGGTCCAGGTCGCCCTGGACGAGCGCGTTGGCCGCGGTCACCACGGACAGCAGCGAGGAGGAGCAGGCGCCGTCGACGGTGTACCCGCCGCCGGCGAAGTCGAAGTGGTTGCAGACGCGGCCGGCGATGGTGTTCGCCAGGCCACCGGCGAGGGTGTCCTCGTTGATCTCGGGGAACGGCTCCTTGTACTGGACTTCGAGTTCCCGCAGGAAGCTCGCGGTCTCCTCGTCCTCCCAGCCGCGGGAGCTCAGCGCCGCCGCGACCGTGCGGCGCACGTACGGCCAGCGCAGCCGCATGATGTTGGCGCGGGAGAACTCACCGGTGAGGCTGTTGCCGATGACGACACCGGTGCTCTGCCTCGGGGCGCCTTCGCCTTCACCGAACCCGGCGTCCGCGAGGGCCTGCGCGGCGACCTCGAGGGCGAGCCAGTGCGTCGTGTCGGTCGCCCGGAAGGTGCTGCCGGCGACCTTGTGCGCCACCCGGTCGAACTCGTAGTCCCGCAGCACGGCCGCCTTCTGCGCGTAGAAGCGGTCCGGCGCCTTCGGGTCGGGCGAGTAGTAGTCCGCCCGGTTCATCCGCTCGTCCGGCAGCCTGCGGAACGCCCGGCGCCCGGCCAGCACGTTTTCCCAGAGCTCCTCCGGAGAACTCGCGTCGGGGTACCGGAGACCGATACCGACGATCGAAATCCGCTCTACGCTCATGCCACCGCACTCCCACTGGCTCTCGAGCCCCGTATCACCGGAACCTTCAGGTCCCCGCTGTCCTGCGGAACGGGATGGGGGTCCCGCTCCGGTCTTCGCTCTCGGGCGGCGGCCCGTGCCGCCGCCCGGTGCCCGGTCCGCCGGGCCGTCCGGTCAAGCATCTCCCGGGCGGTGCGGACCGTCTTCTCGCTGCCTGCCCGCGGCCGTCACGTCAGCACGCTGGGACAAGCATCTCGCTGTCTGCCAAGGAACTTCAGGCGTCGAACTGGCCGGGACGACGTCCCTCGCCTGCCGAACCGCGGTAGGCCTGGGCGATGTCGAGCCACTGGTCGGCCAGCGTGCCCTTCGCCCGCACGTCGAGGTCGTAGCGGTGCCGGCGGCGGGTGACGAGCAGGCAGAAGTCCGCCGCGCTGCCGCTGATCCGCTGACCGGCGTCCTCGGGCCCGAACGTCCAGAGCGCGCCCGAGGGCGCGGTGAGCTCGAACCGGAACTCCTCCGCGGGCGGCGTCAGGTTGCGCGCCTCGTAGCCGAAGTCCCTGACCCGCACGGCGAACCCGACGAGGTGCCGGATCCGGTCGGTGTGCTCCCGGCGCACGCCCAGCGCGTCGGCGATGTCCTGGCCGTGACCGAACAGCTCCATCATCCCGGCGCACGCCAGCACGTACGGCGGCAGCGGGTTGACCAGCCACGGCACCAGCTGGTCACCGGGAACGGCCGCGATGGCCTTGATGGCGGCGTCCCGCTCGGCGCGCCAGCGCGTCAGCAGGACTTCGGCCGGGTCGTGGATGAACTCCTGCAGCGCGCCTTCGACCGCCGTCTCGAATCCGATCGAGGCGACCGACTTCGTCATCGCCACGAAGGCCTCCGGCTGCCCCGCCGACATGCCGGCGATGCGGAAGATGAAGGCGAGGTGCCCGATCTGGTGCCGGACACTCCAGCCCGGTGCCGGGGTGGGCTTGTCCCACCCGTGGTCGGCCAACCCGGCGACCAGCGCGTCGACTTCCTCGGCCTCGGCGGTCAGGTCGGCGATCACGCCCGTGGTGTCAGTCACAGTCTGTCCTCTCACCGGTTGTGCCGTCGTTTTCGTGGGCCGGCGGCCGTCGCCGGTGGTCGAGCCACCGTGCGGCGACCGCCGGCCGCGCAGATCGGTTGCCGCACGGGGCGGCGGCGCGGACCGGGCAATTCGGTGTGTCCCGGTGCTGCGCGCCCCGACGGGCGATCCGACCACTCGATCATCACCCGCGCCGACCTGGGAAGTCTTCTCTTCCCGGGCGGTGCGAAAGTCGTTCACCGGCTGCCGCGGCCGCCGTGAAAGCCGCCCACGACACCAGCTCCAGCAGCCCGCGATCGTCCGTCCTTTCCGGACGGACGGCAGCGACGTCCGCGGGACTCACCTGGTACGCCGCCTTGGCCGTCAGGAGCGCCAGCCGGCCCGCCGCCCGCTCCTCCGGCGGCAGCTCGGCGAGCGGCGGCTCGGCCCACGCGCGGCTCAACCCGGGCGGTTTCCCGTCCCAGTCCTTGAGTTCCCGGCGGACGAGCTCCCGCACGCGGGCGGGCACCGAGCGTTCCCCGGCGGCCTCCATCGCCGCCGACGCGCGCGCGAAGGCGTCGTCGATCAGGTTCCCGGACACCGCACCCGGAGGCGACGGCAGCAGCGGCAGCGCTTGTCCGGCAGGTGGCGCGGCCCCCGGCTTGAGTAGGAGGCCGAGGACGGCCTTCGCTTTCTCCCGCGCCTGCGGCGGCACCGTCCCCGGCAGCGGCGACGGCCCGAGGAACACGCTCACCACCCGGTTCAGGTAGTGGAACGCGACGGCGACGGCGGTGAACTCCGCCGCCGGCCCCGCCGGCACGGTCGCGGGCAGGGCACCCTCGCCCCGCGCCCACAACACGAGCGCCCGCGTGTCGCGGTCCGGGATCGCCCCGGCGTCACCGGCCTCGATGGCCGCGGCGGCGGCCGGGTCGCCCAGCGAGCCGAGCGCCATCCCGTGCACCTCGACGCAGTACGGGCACGAGTTCGCCGCCGACACCGCGGCCGCGACGACCTCCTTGTCCGCCCGGCTCGCCGTCCCGTCCGCGACCAGCGACTCCCGCAGCACCAGCCACGCCGCGGCCAGCACCTCCGGCGCCGCCGAGTGCAGCGCGATCGGCGGGGCGAGCATCCCGAAGTCCCGTTCCACCTGCCGGTAGACGTCCCGCACCAGCCCCCGCGCCCGCCGCGGCCGCACCACATCGACGTACTTCACATCCCGAAGCGTCCGCCGCAACGCAACCCGCACCAACCCAGGCGCCATCTTTCCTCCCAACCAGTGTGATCAGAACGCCGGCACGCGTGATTGAAGGGTCAGGACACGTGATTGGAGGGACGACACGGCCGGCGCCCCGCAGCCCCGGCGTGTCGTCCCTCCAATCACGCGTGTCGACCCGGCAATCACGCGTGTCGGCCTTTTCGTGCCTCAGTTTCCGGCGACCAGGTCCAGTTTGGACACCGCACGGCGGCCGGTGATGGAGCCGTCGGGTGCCGGGGCGCCGTACTTGACGTCGACGCCTCGGGCCTGCAGCTCCCGGACGATGCCCGGGACCGACCGCTCGGCGAGCGCGGCGACGGTCATCGCCGGGTTCACCGTCAGCGCGCCCGGCACCGACGCGCTGTCGGTGACGAAGATGCCCGGGTGGTTGCGGAGCTCGTGGTTCGGGTGCAGCGCGGACGTCGCCGGGTCGTCCCCGATCCGGCAGGACGCCAGCGGGTGCACCGTGTACGCCCCGACGACGTCGTTGGTCCACGGCGCGACCTTCGCCAGGCCGTCCTTCTCGATGATCGCCTTGCAGTCGGCGTCCGCGAGCGCCCAGCCGTGCCGGGTGTTCTCCGTCGGGTCGTAGCGCAGCGAACCGCGGCCGAGCATCTGCTGCGAGATGCGGTACGCGTTGCCGGTCGGCGGCGGCGTGCCGAAGACGCCTTCGTTGTCGTCCTCGGTCATCAGGAAGATCGTCAGCCAGTTGGCCCACTGCTTGAGGATTTCCTTCTTCTCCGCCCCGAACCAGCGCGGCTCCTCGCCGCCGGGCACCTGGGCGAGGATGGTGCCCAGGCCCGGCGGGAAGTACAGCTGCTCCAGCGAGTACCGCTCGTACTCCGGCAGCGACCCGTCGAGCTTGTCCCAGTTCGCGACGGTCGGGCCCTTGCCGATGTGGTTGGCCGAGTACACCGGACCGTCCTCACGGGACAGTCCCAGCACCTCGCGGACGCGGTCCTCGTCGATGATCGCGGTGTTGAGCCGCTCGCCGTTGCCGGAGAAGTACCGGCCGACGCCGTGCGGCATCTCGCCGAGCGCGGCCTCCGAGCGCTGCAGGATCACCGGCGTCGCACCGGCGCCGGCGGCGATGATGACGACCTTCGCCTCGATGACACCGCTGCCGGTGTGCACCCGGTAGTCCTCTTCGTCGACGAGGTCGAAGTGGACGCGGTAGCCGCCGTCTTCGGTGCGCTCGAGCCGCTGGACCTCGTGCAGCGGCCGGATCTGCGCGCCGTGCGACAGCGCCGCGGGCAGGTAGTTGGTCAGCATCGACCGCTTCGCGTCGAACTTGCAGCCCGCCATCATGAAGTTGCAGTTGACGCAGGTGGCGTTGTCGACGGCGACCGGTGCCGGGTTGGCCGTGCGACCGGAGTGGTTGCAGGCCGCGGCCCACAGGCCACCGGCGTAGGAGACGTCGTTCCAGTCCTGTTGGGACACCGGAAGCGCCTCGTCGACGCGGTCGTACCACGGCTCGAGCGTGTCGCGCGAGATGACCGAAGGCCACATCCGCCGCCCGATGCTGCCGTGGCGCTCGAAGACGAACCGGGGCGCCCGCGGCATCGCGGCGAAGTACACGACACTGCCGCCGCCCACGCAGTTGCCGCCCAGCACGCTCATCCCGTCGCCGACGACGAAGTCGAACGCGCGCGTGTAGGACGAGCCGAGCAGGTAGTCGTGCTCGAAGTCGTCGGCCGCCAGCCACGGGCCGCGCTCCAGCACGGTCACCTTGGCCCCGCCCGCGGCGAGGTGGTAGGCCGGGATGGACCCGCCGAAGCCGCTGCCGACGATGACGACGTCGGTCTGGTCGATCGCGCTCATGCCGGGCTCCCGGAGGCAGTCGTGTCGGGGTGGACGTCGGCCAGCTTGCGGCCGTAGCCGTACTTCGGGAACCGCCAGAACCCGTCCGCGTCCGGCGGGGTGTACCCCAGCGCCAGCAGGCCGGGGTGGCCGTCGCGGATGGCCTCGGCGGTGTGCAGGTGCGCGGCGCTGTCGAAGGCCATGTTGCAGAACAGCGCGAGGCTGACCCAGCCGTCCTTCTCCGGGTGCCCCGGCGTGGTCAGCCGGTTGACCAGCTCGCGGCGGTGCTCGTACGGCAGCGCGACGAACGGCGGGACGTCGTCGTCGAGCTCCAGCTCCACCTCACCCGCGTAGGACTTCGCGTGGTCGTTGAGCGACTGCGCGAGGTAGGGCAGGCCGGCCGTGACGCCGGTCGCGTCGAAGTTCAGCAGGTCGAGCGCGCCCGCCGCCACCGAACCGGGGCCGGGCGCGGCCCCGGCGATCGCCCGGTCTCCGGGGGATCGCTTCTCCCCCGGGACGATCGTGTCCGCGTAGGCTTCGAGGGTCATGTTCTTGAAGCGTTCTTCTTCGGTGGCCTCGGGTTGCACCGGCCTACCTCCTCATCGAATGTCCACAGTAGACGTCAGGCTGCTTCGGACCGCCGCGTCCGCTCCCGGCGGTGCACGGTCATCGGCAGCCCGCCGCGCACCCGCAGCGAAAGCATCGCTTCGGGTTCGACGACCTTGCCCGGCACCTTGTGCAGTTCGAGGTCGCGCGCGGCCAGCGCGAGCACGAACACGGCCTCCATCACCCCGAGGCTGTTGCCGATGCAGAACCGCGGCCCGGCCCCGAAGGGCAGGTACGCGTACCGCGGCGGCCGCTCGGCGCCGGTGAACCGCTCCGGGTCGAAGCGCTCGGCGTCGGTCCAGAACTCCGGGTGCCGGTGCAGCGTGTAGGGCACGACGACGACGTCGGATCCGGCCGGCACGTGGTACCCGCCGATCTCGTCGTCGGCCTGGGCGATCCGCGGCAGCAGCCACACCGGCGGGTAGAGCCGCATGACCTCCTCGACCACCGCCACGGTGAAGGTCAGCTTCCGCAGGTCCTCGTACTCGGGCAGCCGGTCGCCGAGCACCTCGGCGGCTTCGGCGTGCAGCCGCTCGCCGACCTCCGGGTGCTCGTCGATCAGGTGGAACGCCCAGCCGAGCGTGCTCGCCGTGGTCTCGTGCCCGGCCAGCAGCAGGGTGATCAGCTCGTCGCGCATCCGCTCGCGGGACGCGCCGTCGGCCGAGCCCGACGCGATGAGCCGCGACAGGACGTCCTCGCCGTTCTCGATCGGGTCCGCGAACCGCTGGTCGACCAGCTCGTCGGCGATCCGGCGCAGGTCGTCGCGCGCCGTGCGGAACTCCAGCTGCTTCTTCAGCGGCACCCACTGCGGGACCGCGCTCAGCGTGACCGCCTCGAACATGGCCTGGTCCTGCACGGCCTCGAACGAGTGGCCGAGCGTTTCGTAGCCGCCGAGCTCGGCGTCGAGCAGCGTCTTGCCGAGGACGCCGAGGGTCAGCCCGGTCATCTCGTGCAGGATCTCGACCGGTCCTTCGTGCGCGGCGAGCCGCTGGATCAGCGCGTCCACCTCGGCCGCCACCACGGCGGCCTGGCGCGAGATCCGTTTCGGCTGGAACACCGGCTGGATGGTCCGGCGCTGCTTCTTCCAGATGTCCCCGTCGCTGGTGAGCAGGCCGTCGCCGAGGGCCCGCCGGGCCTCCTGCAGGCCGATGCCCTTGTGGTAGTTCGCGGCGTTGTCCGCGAGGACGTGCTTCGCGAGGTCCGGGTGGTTCACCAGGTACATCGCCTTCGGTCCGATGGCGATGCGGACGACGTCGCCGTAGGTCTCGGCGTTGTCGCCCATGAGCGCGAGCCGGTCGGTGAAGAGCTGCTTCAGCAACCGGAGGGTCGCCCGGCGCGGCGGCCCGGGCGGCGCGGTGCGCGCCGCCCGGGCTTGGTGCTGGGGACCGGTCATGCCGCGACGGCCCCGGGCTTCTGGTCGCCGGTTTCCGCCGGAGGCGCGATCTCCAGCTTGGCCTTCTGCGCGGCCTGGTCGGCCTCGAACTTGATCCGGGCCTTGTTCGAGAAGTGCAGGCCCCACAGGAACAGACCGCGGATCAGGCAGACGGTCGCGGTGGCCAGGAACAGCCCGTAGGCCACGTGCACGGCGGTGTAGAAGCCGTACGTGAGCGCCACCCCGGCCCCGAAGGCGAACTGCGAAGCCGGCTTCGACGGCGACGTGCCCGGGTCGGTGACCATGTAGTTGGTGTAGAGCACGAACGCGATGCCGGTGCCCATCGCCAGCGCGCCGGTGATGGAGGTGCCGAAGATCCAGCCGCGGACGAAGGCCTGGACGACGAAGAAGCCCAGCCAGCCCGCAATGAGGAACATCCGGCCGGTCAGCAGCGCGTTGAGCACGGTGCCCGACACCAGGATGATGCCGACGATCAGCCAGCCGCCCCAGGTGGGGATCTGCTCGCTGAAGTGGTACGGCGGGGCGATGCTGGCCCACGGGAACACGAGCAGGATGATCGTGATGCCGAAGTTCGACGGGTTCATGTAGTGCCGCATGCGGCCGTACACCGGCGCCTGCAGGATCCACTTGGTGCCGACCGCGACGGCGACCCCGAACATCATCACGAGGATCTGGTCGTTGACGTAGGTCAGCATGTTCAGCGCGAGCCCGGTGATGTGCGCCGGGAGCAGGAACTCCATGAGTCCCTTGAACCCGCCGCCCCGGAACCGGACGTCGCGGTGGGTCACGCGGGCGTTGATGATCTCCAGCACGATCTCCGTCGTGTACGCGGTCGCCAGCGCGACGAACGGGTACAGCCACGGCTGCTCGAAGCCGAGCACGGTGTAGCCGACGATGTTGAAGATCGTGATCGAGATCGCGAAGCGCCGCAGCGCGGTGATGACCTTGTTGGTCCGCTTCGGTGGCGCACTGTCCACCTTGGTCAGAGTCGGGGTGGTCATGTCACATCGCTTCCTTCGCCGTGGAGCCGAGCTGGTACATGTGGCAACCGGGTTCGAGCTTCAGGTCCTGCGTCCGCAGCTGCCCGGTCCGGTCCCGCCACTGCAGGTGCACGTCGAGCGGGCCCTTGACGTCGTGGCCGAGGCCGACCTGGACGTCGAAGCTGCGCCGGCCGGCCTCCCCGCTGCTGCCGTCGACCCGGCCGAGGTACTTCTTGCCGTCCGCGGTCGTCACCGTGACCTGGGCACCGATCGCCGGCACGCCGGCGGCGGGCAGCGGCCCGGCCGTCACCGGGGCGTCGGTGGTCAGCTTCAGCTGCAGGTACTTGCCGGGGTTCGGGCTGTCGTTGTGGTAGAAGATCGGCTCCTCCCACTGCCGCGCCACGGCGAACTCGGGCAGGCCGTCACCGTTGGTGTCGCCGACGGCGATGCCGCGGGTGGGCACCGGAACCGCCAGGCCGAGCTTCGGTGCGAGGTCGACGTACCGGCCGTCGGCGCTCTTCACGAAGAAGTGCAGCGTCTGGTCGCCACCGATGTCGTCACCGGCCTTGGCGTTCGGCCACCACAGCGGGTTGGACAGCAGGCCGTCGTGGGCCGTGGCGATCTCCTGCAGGTTCGGCCAGCGGTTGACCTGGCCCTTGACGAACCCGGTGGCCTGCGCGATCTGGTTGTCGCCGCTGTTGTTGAAGTCCTGGATCTTGACGTCCCAGCCCCAGCCGGACCACGCCGTGCCGTGCTCGGCGCTGTCGTCGTGGAACGGCGCGACGCCGTTCTGGAACTGCTTGGTCAGGTCCGCGTTGTCCTTGGCCTCGTTCATGAACTGGAAGTTCGACTCTTCGATGCCCCAGGACGTCGTGATGTTGCTGACGAACAGGTCGTAGAGGCCGTCGTGGTTCAGGTCGCCGAAGTCGACGCCCATGCCCTTGAAGGAGTCGTGGCCCAGCACCTTCGACTTCGGGTCGGCGATCCCGCGGACGCCGGTGACCTCGGCGAGCTGGATGTGCCCCGGCGTCGACTTGTTGTACAGGAAGTGGTCGTGCCCGAAGTCGTTGGCGATGTAGAGCTCCGGCAGGTTGTCGCCGTTGACGTCGGTCGCGCTGGACGCCAGCGTCCAGCCCAGCCGCGCGGATTCGGGGATGCCGTCGGAGGCGTCGGCGTACTTCGCGCTCGGGTTCGCGCCGGAGGTGGCGCCGGTCCAGCGGAAGATGAACTTGGCGCCCGAGTTGGTCGCGTGCGACATCGACTGGTTCAGCGTGATGCCGCCGTCGGCGTTCGGGTCCAGCACCTTGCTGTCCGGGAAGTAGTTGCCGACGAAGACGTCGACGTGGCCGTCGCCGTCGAAGTCGCCGATGGTGATGGAGTCGGTGTTCCACAGTGGACCGTTGTACTTGCCGTCCGGCCCGCGGTGGTTGCCCGGCACCAGCTCGGTCGGCTGGAACGCCGAGGCGTCGAACTTGGTCGCGTTGGCCTTCTGCAGGAACAGCACCGGGGTGCGGCCCCAGTAGTAGGCCAGGATGTCGGTCCGGCCGTCTTCGTTGTAGTCACCGGGGACGCAGCCCATCGGGGCCATGTAGTCCCAGGTCGGCAGGGCCGGCGCGGGGTCGAGCGCGAAGGGGGCGTAACGCGGGCCGGAGTCGGGCGTCGGCGTGACGACCACCTGGTCGCTGCGCGGGTCGACCAGGCACAGGTCGTCGGGCTTGCCGCTGCCGCTGATGTCGTTGATGGCGATCGCGGCGCCGACCGAGGAGATCCAGGCCGCGATCTTCTCGTACTCCTTGTTCACCGTCCGGATCGACTGCGACTTCTTAGCCGCGGGCAGCGCGATCGTCATCGGGGTGAAGTGGAACTGGTCCGCCATGTGGTCCTGCTCGGCGGCGGAGACACTGGGCAGCCGGGCGACCAGGAACAGGCCGAGGATCAGCGCCAGCGCCACGATGCCCGCCAGCTGCCTGCGCAGCCAGCCGAAGGTCGCGGTCATTTGTTCTTCCCTCCGTGGGTCAGCACTTCTTCGGCGATCCGCTGCCGCCAGGTTTCGAAGGCCGGGACGTCGTCGCCGTCGACGACGACGGCCGGGCGGACCTCTTGGGTGATGGCCGCGGCCCGCTCGGCGGACAGACCGCAGATCGCGCGGGCCGCCATCTCGGTCTCCGGGATCATCAGGCCCGAGCGCACCCGGCACTCGGCGGCGAAGGCACTGCCCTGCGCCAGCTGCCCGTGGTGGATGCCGGCGCGGTCGACCAGTTCCGCGAGCTCGTCGGCGGTGACGCCGCACGCGTAGGTGGAGGCCAGCCCCACCCCGGCGTACAGGTCGCCGTGGCGCGACTCGGGGAACTCCTCGATCGTCTTGGCCACCAGCTCGACGTCGGTGCCGCAGATGAACCACAGCGCCCGGCCGATGCCCTGGTCGATGGCCCGCAGGGCGTAACCGTCGTAGCGCCGGTCCGGCCAGGAGAAGCCGGGCTCCTGGTACTGGTTCCGGATGTACTGCTCGGTCTTGAAGTACGCCTGGTGGAAGCCGTAGCCGTCGAGCACGAGCCAGCGCAGCAGCGGGTCGAACGCCGACGCCTTCGGCCACGCGAACCGCGGGAGCCGGCACATGGCCCAGCCGACCCCGACGTAGATGATGTAGTCGTGCTTCTCACCGGGCCCGGCCAGGAATTCGGCGATGTTCGTGCTCTTGCCGAAGGGCAGTCCGTCGAGGACGCCGTACCCCATGCCCGCGCCTTCGTAGGCGAAGCCGCGGAACTGCGTCGGAATACGCTCGAGCCATTCCTCGGCTTGCTCGACCGAACGCGCCTCGACCGCGTTCGCGTACCCGAGGAGGAATTTCTCCCCGACGGTCTCGAGCCGTTCTTGAGCGGCTGGGCTCTTCCGGTGGAAACCGCGCTTCTCCAGCGTGGTCTCCGAGACATTCGGTGTCAGGATGCGGCGTCTGAGCGCGCGCCAACCATTGCCCAACGCACTCTCCCCCTTACGGGTCGGATAGGGATGGTCCGGATCTTCACTTCTACGGTCACAGATTCGCTGGTCAGCGCTCTACTCCACGCTTGCGTGCAGGGAGCGCACGGAGGCGGAATCCGCCTCAGCTCGCCCGGCGGTGGGCGACGGGGTCGAATTCGGCCCGGATCCGCTGCCGCCACAGTTCGTAGGGCGGCTCCGGCCCGTCGTCGCCGTCGGCCCGTTCGGTGCGGTCGGCGAGGTTCTGCGCGCCCTGCACGGACAGGTCGGTGAGCACCCCGGCGGCGAGGTGGGTGTGCGCCGGCACGTACTCGGAGTAGGTGCGTGCCTTCACCGCGAAGATCACGCCCAGCGCGAGTTCGTCGTAGTGTTCCCCGGCCGCGCGGCGCAGCTCGCCCAGCCCGCGCTGGTCGCTGCCGCCGGCGAACGTCGCGGCGAGCCCGATCCCGCTCCACAGGTCCGCCCGGCGGTGCTCGGGGAACTTCCCGGCCGCGGCCGCCACGGCCTCCGGGTTGCCGCCGTTGATGAACCACAGCGCGCGGCCGACGCCCTGGTCGAAGGCGCGGCCGAAGTACTCCGGCCGGCCCGCCCACGGGTAGGGCACCGGTTCGGCCTGCTCGCCGACCCACTTGTCCGTGTCGAAGTAGGCGCGGTCGAAGCCGTAGCCGTCGACGGCGAGCCAGCTCATCACCGGGTGGTAGGCGACCCCGGTGAGCTCGGGCAGGATGTTCTTCCACAATGGACGCGGCAGCCGGGCCATGGCGAAGCCGATCCCGATGTAGGTCAGGAAGATGTGCGGCCGGGCCGGCCCTTCGAGCAGCTCGCGCGTCCGGTTCCGGCCACCGCCGGGCATGGCGTCGAGGATCGAGTAGCCCATCGTGGCGCCCTCGTAGGCGAAGCCCCGCTGTTCCGGCTCGATCAGCGCCAGCCGGCGCTCGATCTCCCACAGCGAAGCGCCTTCGATGGCCCATTCGAACCCGCACACCACCGCCTGCGGCACCGCCTCCAGCCGGGCCGTGGCGTCGGTGTGGGTGACCGGGAACCCGCGTTCGGCGAACCCGACCGAGGCGAGTGACGGCGCGAGGAGCTGCTTCCGCAGCACGCCGAGGAATGTAGACATGACGGTTTTCCTTACCTGGTAGGGGTTCCGGTCAGGCCACCGCACGCAGACCCGGCCGCTGCGTCGCCAGCATCCGCTGGCTGAACGGCGACTGGCGCGACGCCAGCGTGATCGCGATCGGTGCGTCGGTCGGGGCCGGCGGGCGCAGCTCGAGCCGCCCGGTCGACACGCCGTGCGCCCCGACCTGGACGGTCGAGTACCCGATGGAGAACCACGAGCCGGCCGCGCCGACGACCCGGTGCCGGGCGACGGCGATCGCGGTCCAGCAGCCGGCCGGGACCCCGGTCAGGCCGAGCTCGCCCGAGCTCATGCCCGCCGCACCCCCGAACGCGACCGGGCCGCACTGCGGCACCGGGTCGGCGAAGAGGCCGACGAGCACGTCGGCGGCCGGCATCCCGGACGGGAGGTCGAGCTGGAGCGAGACCGCGCCGGTACCGGTGCGCAGGGAAGCGCAGTTGCGGCCGGCGGCCCGCAGGGCGGCGAGCGGCGGAACCCGTTGGTAGTGCGGGGAGATGGCCACGAGCAGTTCCGCCACCTGCGGCTCGCGGTACTGCGTCGGCGTCATCCCGACCGCGCGGGAGAACCGGCTGGTGAAGGTGCCGACGCTGCTGTACCCGACGCTGCAGACGATGTCGGACACGTTGAGCGAAGTCGTCAAGAGCATCCGCTTCGCCTCGAAGAGGCGCACCGCGGTGAGGAACCGGCCGGGGGTGACCCCGGTCGCGTCGGCGAACATCCGGGAGAAGTGGAACCTGCTGACGAACACTTCGGAGGCCAGCTCGGCGAGCGTGAGCGGCTCGAAGTACCGGTCCTGGATGAGCTTGATCGCCGTGAGCACGGCCGGGCGGGCGACCGGCTCGGCACGGTCCCGCACCGGCGGCTGCCGCCCGGGCTCCTCGAATTCGCTGTCGTGGTCGACAGCCGCAATCGAACGCAACATCATCAGTCCAACCTCGAATTCCCCGTCGTCAGTTCTCCTCGCGTCAGCGAAGACCGGCCGGGTTGCGGAACGATCGACGAGTCCTGGAGGCATCCGGCCGGAAATTCCCGCACGGCTGACCGGAGCCCGTCCGGTCCCGGCCGGACACCCGGGTGCGGCATGCGGAACGCACGGTCCCGGCCGTGCGCACCGCACCACACGGACGGGTCCGTTGGTTCCTCCGTGTCCGGCTCTGGGCCGTTGCGGGGAACGGACCGGGCACCGGTTCCTGCGACGACAGTGACCGCCGACGTGCGTTTCGCATCCGGTGAAGGTGCGGAACACCCGGTACCACAAGGGAAAGCTCCCGCGACTCCGGTGGGCGGGTCACTGGCTGTGTACGGCCGCGTCTGTCACATTCGGATACGAGCCCGGAGTTCGGCCTTCCACCGACCCGCGAGGCGTGAACTGGGGATCGCGAGGAATTCGAGATGCAGGAGGCTGCCATGTACTCCCACGAACGGCGAGCGGAAGGATCGCTCGGCACCCGGGAAGACGACGTGCGGTTCACGGTCCTCGGCCCCATGGAGGTTCTGCGCGACGGCATCGACCACGCGCCCAAGACCCCCAAGGTGCTGCAGCTGCTCGCCGTGCTGGTGACACGGCCCGGCCGGATGGTGCACATCGACACGCTGATCCAGGAGCTGTGGTCGGACAACCCGCCGCGCACGGTCCGCACGACGCTGCACACCTACGTCTACCACCTCCGGCGCTGCATCGCGGACCGGCGGCTGGCCGAGGACGCGGACAAGATGCTGACGACGCGCCAGTCCGGGTACGCCCTGCACATCGACCCGACCCAGGTGGACGTGCACGACTTCGGGGTGCTGCAGCACCTCGGCAACGACCGGCGGGCCGTTGGCGACCACGCGAGCGCGGCCGACAGCTACCGCGGTGCCCTCGACCTGTGGTCCGGCGCGCCGCTGGCCAACCTGCACTGCGGCCCGGTCCTTTCGGCCTACCGCACCGAGCTGATCGAACAGCGGCGCAACGTCCTGCACCTGCGCATCGAGGCGGAGATCGCCGGCGGCCACCACCGGGAGCTGATCGGCGAGCTGCGGGGCCTGGTGACGACGAGCCCGCTCGACGAGGCCCTGCACGGCCAGCTGATGCGCGCGCTCGGCCGCAGCGGACGCCGCTCCGACGCGATGACGGTGTACCGGAGCCTGCGTTCCCGCCTCGCCGGCGAACTCGGCGTCGAACCCTGCGACGAACTCCAGCACCTGCACCGCGACCTGATCTCCGAAGGCGACCACCGCTGATCCCACCGTTTCCACCGCACGAAAGCAGAGGACGCACATGCCCACGACCCACACCCGCGCCTACGGCCAGTTCTGCGGGCTCGCCCGCGCGCTCGAAATCGTCGGGGAGCGCTGGTCGCTGCTCGTCGTGCGCGACCTCGTGCTGGGGCCGAAGCGCTACGACGAGCTGCAGGCCGGGCTGCCGAAGATCCCGCCGAGCATCCTGTCCGCCCGGCTCAACGAGCTCGAGGCGACCGGCGTGATCCGCCGCCGGGTGCGCGGCGAGCTGAACGCCGGGGTCGTCTACGAGCTCACCCAGTACGGCAGCGAGCTCGACCACATCCTGCTCGACCTCGGCCTGTGGGGCGCGCGCTCCCTGCACCAGCCGACGCCCGGCGACGTCCTCACCCTGGACTCGGCGATCCTCTCGCTCTACACCACCTTCCGGCCCGAGGCCGCGGAAGGCGTCCAGGTGACGTACGAAATCCGCTACGGCGACCAGATGATCGTCCACGCGCTGGTCGAGGACGGCGTGGCCAAGGTCGGCGAAGGCCGGCTGACCGGGGCCGACCTGGTCATCAAGGCGGACCACGCCGCGGCGCTGCTCGACCTGATGAGCGGCTCGGTCGCGGCGGCCGAGGCCGTGCGCGGCGGCCGGCTGGCCATCGAAGGGGAGGTCGCCGACCTCGAGCTGTTCGCGCAGCTGTTCCACGTCCCCGCGGCCCCGGAGCCGCCGACGGGCATCGTGGTGCGCTGACCGCGGCCGGTGGGATCAGGGCCGGGCGCCGTCCTCGGGGACGAGCCGCCCGGCCCGCCCCATGAGGTAGCGGCGTTCGGGCAGGCTCGACGTCCGTTCCGCCGCACGGAGGTAGTGTTCGCGGGCGCTCGCCCGATCGCCCGCGAGCTCCAGCAGGTGGGCGCGGACGGCGTCCGCACGGCGGCCGACGTCGTGCTCGGCACCGACCGTCTCCAGCAGGGCCAGCCCGTGCTCGGGCCCGGCGACCTGGGCGACGGCGACCGCCTGGTTCAGCGTGACGACCGGCCCCGGCATGAAGGTCCGGAGCACCTCGTACAGCTCGACGATCTGGGGCCAGTCGGTGGTTTCGGCGCTGGGCGCGCGATCGTGCAGCGCGGCGATCGCGGCCTGCACCTGGTACGGCCCGAGCGGCGTCCGGCCGAGCACCGCGTCGATCAGCGCCTCGCCCTCGGCGACGAGGGCGCTGTCCCAGCGGCCGCGGTCCTGCTCCGGCAGCGGGACGAGCTCGCCGCGGTCGCCGATCCGCGCGTCGCGACGTGCCTCGGTCAGCAGCATCAGGGCGAGCAGCCCGGCCACTTCGCCGTCCCCCGGCCGCAGCGCGTGCACGGCGCGGGCCAGCCGGACGGCTTCCGCGGTCAGCTCCGCGCGCTGGAGGTTCTCGCCGGACGTGGCGGCGTAGCCCTCGTTGAAGACGAGGTAGAGCACCTGCAGCACGACCGGCAACCGGGCCGCGAGGTCGTCGGGGGCCGGCTCGGTGAAGCGCGCCCCGGCGGCGGCGATGCTCTCCTTCGCCCGGGTGATCCGGCGGGTCATGGTGGCTTCCGGCACCAGGAACGCCCTGGCGATCTCCGCGGTGGTCAGGCCACCCACCGCCCGCAGGGTCAACGCGACCTGCGACGGCGGCGAGACCGCCGGGTGGCAGCAGAGGAACAGCAGCGACAGCGTGTCGTCCGCCGCCGCCCCGGGCAGCTGCTCGCCGGGCGCGACGACCGGGTCCGGATCCAGGGTCGCCAGCTTCTCCTCGCGGCGGCGCCGGGCGCTTTCGCTGCGGAAGTGGTCGACGAGCCGTCGGGTCGCGACGGTGATCAGCCAGCCGCGCGGGTCCGCGGGCACCCCTCCGGCCTGCCACTGCACGGTCGCCGCGAGCAGCGCTTCCTGCACCGCGTCTTCGCAGGCGTCGAACTGGCCGTGGCGCCGCACCAGCGTCCCGAGCACCTGGGGGATCAACGGCCGGATCAGGGCACCAACCGGGTTCGCCCCGGTCATGCCGGGGTGCCGGCCACCGCTTCCGCGGCGGTGTCGCCGTCGGCGAAGAAGACCACCGGCCGCACCTCGATGGCAAGCCCCTCGATGGCCGCGTCCGGGATCATGGCCGCCAGTTCACAGGCTCGTTCCCGGCTTTCGCAGTCCACGAGGTAGAAGCCGGCGAGGAACTCCTTCGACTCGAGGAAGGGCCCGTCGGTGATCGCCGGCAGCCCGGACCGGACCCGGACGACCGCGGTCTCCCCGACCGGGCCGAGCGCCTGGGTGTTGATCAGTTCCCCGGACTCCCGGATCCGCTTGATGAAGTCCTGGTGCCCCGTCATGATCTCGTCCAGCTGCTGCTCCGAGAGCGCCGCCATCACGTCGGGATCGATGTGCATCGCCAGCAAGTACTTCATGCCCCGGTTCCTTCCGCCCTCGTCGGTCCGGCGCCGACGATAGCCGACCACGGGTGGCGCCCGGCGCGTTGGCGCAACCGGGGAGTCGCCCGGGGCGCACGCCGGCTGCGAGCCTGACACCGCGGCCGGTTCCGGCCGGGAGCGAGGAGGCGGTCACCGATGGCGGACGTGTGCAGCGACCTGCAGACCGAGACCGACGCACTGGTCGCGCTGACCGAGCGCCACGGCTACGGACCGGGGCTGCGGCCGGACGTGACCGGCTACTTCGCCCAGCTGACGTCCACGGCCCGGCTGGTGCAGCTGAGCGTCGAAACCCCCGCGGAGTTCGGCGTCACACCGCAGGTCGTCTACCGGTCCTTGGACGAGGCGCTCGTGACGTGGCTGGTCGAACAGCGCAAGGCCAACGCCCTGCTCGCCGCGAGCGAACCGGATCGGCAGCTGCCCTGGGGCGACGGCCCGGTCCGTGCCTCGGTGGTCGCGGCGGCCGCGTTGACCGAGCTGTTCGCCCGCGGCCAGGACATCGCCGACACGCTCGACGGGCGGCTCGAACGCGGGGACAGCGTCGGCCACGTCGCCTACTACTGCGTGCGGAGCCGGGACCTCGCGTACCGCCGGCAGGGCCTGCAGCCGCCGTCGGAGGAGTTCCGGTTCGAACTCACCGCACCGTCGGGTGCGCAGTGGACCTTCGGCGCGTCCACCGCCCGGCAGCGCGTGACCGGACCGGCCGTCGACCTGTGCCTGGTGGCCACCGGCCGCCGGGCCGTCGGCCGCACCGCGCTGCGCAGCACCGGGACCAAGGCTCGCGAGTGGCTGCACCTGCGGCGCTGACCGCCGCTCACCCGAAGAGCGCCGGGTCGCCGGCCCCTTCGCGCACGATCTCCGGCTCTCCGGAGGAGAAGTCGACGACCGTGGTCGGTTCCACTCCGCAGTCGCCGGAGTCGAGGACGGCGTCGAGCACGTGGTCGAGCTCTTCCTTGATCTCCCACCCCTGGGTCAGCGGCGCCCCGGCGCCGGGGAGCAGCAGCGTGCTCGAGAGGAGCGGCTCACCGAACTCCGCCAGCAGCGCCTGGGTGACCCGGTGGTCCGGGATGCGCACGCCGACCGTCTTCTTCTTCGGGTGCATGAGCCGGCGCGGCACCTCCTTCGTGGCCGGGAGGATGAACGTGTAGCTGCCCGGGGTGGCGGCCTTGATCGCGCGGAAGACCGCGTTGTCGATGTGGACGAACTGCCCGAGCTGAGCGAAATCGCGGCACACCAGCGTGAAGTGGTGGCGTCCGTCCAGCCGCCGGATGGCCCGGATGCGGTCCAGCCCGAGCGTGTTGCCCAGCCGGCAGCCCAGCGCGAAGCACGAATCGGTCGGGTAGGCGATCAGCCCGTCGGCGCGGAGGATGTCGATCACCTGGCCGAGCGCGCGCCGTTGCGGGTTCTCCGGGTGCAGGTCGAAGTAGCGCGCCATGGCCCAGAGCCTAGGGGCGGCCGCGCCGGCGGGCACGACGGCGTCTTCGTCTGTGCGCTCTCGCCGCGAAGACCGAGACCTCCGGAGGCCGGATCCAACACAATCGAACGGAAGCGCCGGGCCTGCCGCCGGCGATCGGCACGGGTGGGAGGACGCATGACTTCGTCGACGCCGGCCGTCCTGGGCGTGACCTCGCCGGTCCGCACCGTGTTCCACGGCCGGGAGGGCACGCTGACACTGCTGGAACTGTTCGCCGGGCACCGCAGGCTGGCCATCCACCACACGCTGCCCGATCAGCTCCTGACCGGCTCCCGCGCGGCGCCGGCCCGGCCGCCCTCGGCGCTGACCGACCCGGGCACCCGACTGGTCCTGGTCTCCCGGGCGCCGTATTCGATGGTCGAGCAGTACCGCCGTCACCTCGGCCGGGAACTGCCGTGCTACTCCGCGCCCGACGGGGTGTTCGGCCACGCCGACCTCGGCGACCCCTGGGACCAGGTCCCGGTGCTGAGCCTCTTCCGTCGCGAGGGGACCGGGGCGGTGCACACCGGCACCGTCCCGCTGCCGGGATTCGGACTGCTCGCCGGGACGGCGGAACCGCCCGGGCTGCGGGCCCGTTGCTGATCGCCGAACGCCCGACCGGACCGGGAATTGGGTTACGATCAGGCGGCCCCACGACCAGTACCGCTGACCGGGCACTCCGGGTGAACCACGCCGGCGGCGGTGAAGACGTCGGAGGACAGGCTTTGTGATCTCCCCCGCCGCGACAGAAGCCACCGCACCGGAACTGACCGCAACTTCGGAACCACGCGGCACCCGCGCCATCGACCGGCGGCCACGCCTGGCGCAGCAACTGGCCACCGCCATCGTGGCGATCGTCTTCGTCGGCGGCGATCTCAACCTCGTGATCACCCTGCTCGAGTCCCCGATCGGCCCGGCACGGGCGGCGTACGGCGTGGTGAGCGCGCTCGCACTGGTGGCCATCCAAGTCCTGTACTTCGGCCGGCAGGCGACCCGGTTGGACTCGCCGGTCAGCCACCTGCTGCTGGCCGTTCAGGCCGCGCTGGTCTACGTGCCGGTGATGACCTTCGGCGACGCGTGGATCGGCCAGATCAGCTTCCTGGCCGGCAGTGTGCTGCTCGTCCTGCGGCCGCGGATCGCGTGGCCGGTCTTCGGCGCCATCGTCGCGAGTGTCGTCGTGCTCATGGCCGCGGTGCTCGGAGCCGACGTGCTCGACACCGTCTACAGCAGCCTGAACATCCCCTACTACGGCCTCGTCGTGTACCTGTTGAGCCGGCTGGCCCGGACGGTGGCGGACCTGCACCGCGCCCGCGACGAACTGGCCCGCCGCGCCGTCGCCGAGCAGCGGCTGTCGTTCGCCAAGGACCTGCACGACCTGCTGGGCCTGAGCCTCTCGGCCATCGCGCTCAAGGGCGAGCTCGTCCACCGGCAGATCCGCAAGTCCGCGGACAGCGCGCGGGCCACCCTCACCGAGATCACCGGCATCGCCCAGCGTGCGCTGTCGAACGTCCGCGCCGTCGCCCGCGGCTACCGCGAGCTGACCCTCGAGCGCGAGTCCCGCACCGCCGAATCCCTGCTGACCGCCTCGGACATCGCCGTCCACGTGCACCTGGACCAGGGCGACCTGCCGGTCCAGACCCGCACGGCACTGGCGAAGATGCTCCGGGAAGGCGTCACGAACGTCCTGCGCCACAACGACGTCGAACGGTGCGAAATCGCCGTCCGCCAGCACGGCGACCGGGTCTCGCTGGACATCGTCAACGACGGCGTCGTCCAGGAGGACGCCATTCCCCCGGACTCGGGGATGGCTCCGCTCATCGAAGAGGTGCGCGAGCTCGGCGGCACGGTCACCGCGGGCCGGGGCCAGGACGGCCGGTTCCGGCTGCACCTCGACCTGCCGCTGACGACGGTCCCGGAGCGGTCGGCGGCGGTCGAGCTGCCGCGGGGCACCAAGGTGGACGTCTGGCACGTCCGGTCGTCGCTGACCGCGCTGTTCTGCCTGCTGGCCGCCCAGCCGGTCGTGCTCGCGGCGTCGCGGACGCAGGTGTTCTGGCAGCTGGCCCTGGCGGTGGGGAACCTGGCCGCGCTGCTGGTGCTGCAGCTGACGTACTTCAACCGGCCCACCACGAAGCTGCGGTCGGCGCAGAGCTACGGCGTGCTGTTCGTCCAAGCCTGCCTGATCTACCTGCCGGCGATCCCGCTGCAGCACGCGTGGGCCACGACCCCCGGCCTGGTGGCCGGGTGCGCGCTGCTGGTGCTCCCCCCCGCCGCGGGCTGGCTGGTGTTCGCGCTCAACACGGCCGCCTACGTCACCATCCAGGTCCACCTCGGCACGCCACCGGAGCTCGTGGTCTTCTTCGGCACCGGCGCGGTCCTCTCCAGCCTGGTGGTGTTCGGGCTGATCTGGCAGGTCCGGCTGGTCGCCGAGCTCGACACCACCCAGCGGCGGCTGGCCGAGATGGCCGTGGCCGAGGAACGCCTGCGGTTCGCCCGCGACCTGCACGACCTGCTGGGGATGACCCTGTCGGCGATCGCGCTCAAGAGCGAGCTCACCATCCGCATCCTGAGCATCGACGAAGGGCGGGCGCGGGTCGAGCTGGAGGAGATCCTCGGGCTGACCCGGCAGGCGCTCGCCGACGTGCGGTCGGTGGCGAGCGGGAACCGCGAGCTTTCGCTCGAGAGCGAATCCCATTCCGCGCGCTCGGTGCTCGCGGCGGCCGACGTGCACGTGCAGCTGGAAATGCTGGAGGGCGACCTGCCGGGACCGGTGCGCACCGTGCTGGCGGTGGTCCTGCGCGAAGGCGTGACGAACGTGCTCCGGCACAGCAACGTGGACAGCTGCGAAATCGCGGTCAAGCGGACCAGCGAGGGCGTCTCCCTCGACATCGTCAACGACGGCGTGGAGACCGGTTCGCAGGCCGCCACCGGGAAGTCCCCGGTCCTGCGGCAGGAACCGTCGGGCAGCGGGATCGAGAACATGGCCCACCGGGTGGCGAACCTGGGCGGCAGGCTGACGGCCGGGGTCGAGCCCGACGGCCGGTTCCGGCTGCGCGCGGTCGTGCCGGTCTGACGCCGGTCAGAGCCAGCCCGTCTCCTTGGCGATGCGGATCGCGTCGACCCGGTTGCGCGCGTTGAGCTTCGTGACGATGTTCGTCAGGTAGTTGCGCACGGTGCCCGCCGACAGGTACAGCCGCGCCGCGACGTCGACCGTGCTGCTGCCCTCCGCGGTGAGCCGCAGCACCTCGAGCTCCCGCGACGTGAGCGGGCACTCCTCCAGGTCCCACGCGGCCAGCGCCAGCTCGCCGTCGACCATCCGGCGGCCGGCGAACACCCCGCGGACGGCGTTGGCGAGCTTCTCCGCCGGGGCGTCCTTCAGCAGGAAACCGCCGACTTTGGCCGCCAAGGCCCGCCGGAGCGTGCCGGGGCGCCCCAGGCTGGTCAGGATCAGGGTCCGGCAGCCGGGGACGTTCTCGTGGATCTCCGTCGCGGCCGTCAGGCCGTCCTTACCGGGCAGGTCGATGTCGATGATCGCGACCTCGGCGCCCAGAGCGCGTGCGGCCGGCAGGATGTCGTCGCCGGAGGCGACCTCGCCGACCACTTCGATGTCCGTCTCGAGGTTCAGCAGCGCGACCAGCGCGCCGCGCACGATGTGCATGTCCTCGGCCACCAATACCTTGATCACGAGGTATCCCTCCACATCCTGCTCCCCAGCCCCAGGAATTCAGTTAAACATCCCGGCACGCCACAGCACTGCCCCATTCGGGGCAGGTGTTGGACAGCGTTGAACCGGAATGCCGGTGCAGGGCGGAAAACATTGCGTGCGGAGTGGATCGGCTACCTTGTGTCATGTGCGGCGGGGCGGCGGCTCCGGCGTCCCACACGTCGAAGGCTGTTCCGGACGCGGAGTCCGGAACAGCCTTCGCGGATCGGCGAACGCGGCTTAGTCGCTGGCCACCGCCGTGCGATCGGGGGGTGGGGACCGGCTCAGGCTGCGTGGTACTCCTCCGCCGGAGCCATGCCGCAGATCGAGGAGAGCCCCATGCTGCCGTGGTAGTCGTTGCTCCACTGGTCGAATCGGTCGATGACGAGATCGACGGGGCCATTGTCATTGCCCACCGCGACACCCAGGTCGGCGAAAAGCGAAACCACGTTGTCCGAGATCTGCATGCTCATTCGAATTCTCCCAGTGGCGAATCAGTTCGGTTCACGTACCGAAAATAGTCAGCCACGGGCCCCCTCACGAGCCAGTGTCCAGATCATCGGGTGGTTCTGACTTCCACATACGCCGAGTAGCCGCTCCGCGCTGCCTCGTTCGGCGCAAGGAAAGGCTTGACCGGCCCTTTTTCCGGCCGGTTCGGTCACACAGGATGTTCAGTTGGGTACTTTTCGCAACCCCCCGAGGTGGTCGGCGCCTCTGCGCACCCGCCCGGCGTACCCGTGGAGTGCGCGCGGAAACCAGCCGATCCGGCGATGTGCAAAACGCATGTCCGGCACCTGTGAAAGCCATGCCCACTCGTGCTCTGAGCACTTAAGAAGTAGCCCTCCGGCCTTCTAGGGTTTTTGTGACGGGATTTTCGCCCGCCGAGCCGCGAGGACAGCGGCTGTCCGTTCGGCGCAGGAAGGGGCCGACCCCATGGATGAGAGCGTCCGGCACGCCGTCATGCGAGCGATCGTCGCCATGCAGGAGAATCTCGGCGAACACCTCACAATCGACGACCTGGCCCGCTCGGCGATGTTCAGCAAGTTCCACTTCACCCGGATCTTCCAGCGGGCCACCGGGCTGTCACCCGGCCGGTTCCTGGCCGCACTGCGCCTGGCCGAGGCCAAGCGGCTCCTGGTGACGACGCCGGTCTCGGTGGCGGACATCAGCCACCAGGTCGGGTACAACAGCGTGGGCACCTTCAGCGCACGCTTCAGCGGCAGCGTCGGGGTTTCCCCGACGCGGTACCGCCGCCTGGGCGGGCAACCGCAGCACATTCCGGAGCGTCCCGACGAATCCCGGCCCGGCACGACCGTGCGCGGACAGCTGAACTGCCCGCCCGGCACCGAATTCGGCCCCGTCTTCGTCGGGTTGTTCCCGGCCCGGATCCTGGAGGGAACGCCGGCCCGCTACCTGATCCTGCCGGCTCCGGGGCCGTACGTGCTGCCCGGCGTGCCGTCCGGTCGCTGGCACGTCATCGTGCACACCTTCGGAACCGGCCCGCACGACCGGACCCCGCGCGCCCACACGGGAATCGGCGGTCCGCTGAACGCCGGCCCCGGCATCACCGCCAGCATCGGCGACGTGCGGCTGCACCCGCGGCACCGGTTCGACCCGCCCCGCCTGCTGGCGCTGCCCGATCTCCGCCCCGTTCCGGAGCGCCGGCCGGTCGCGGTCTGACCGGGCCCCGTCGACGGACGGCTTCCGGTGCCCCTCCCACCGGGCGACGCAACCCCTTGTCCCGCTTCGAGGTCTGTTCGAAGCGTCCCGGTCAGACCGCAACGGGACGCTTCGAGCGGGCTGGGGGCCGTCGGCGGAGTACAATAGACGCGAGAAGTCGCAAATCCTGGGGGGCCGAGGTGAGTACGTGATCAAAGTACTTCTCGCCGAGGACATGCACATGGTCCGCGGTGCGCTCGTCGCGCTGCTGAACCTCGAGACGGACATCGAAGTCGTGGCCGAGGTGGCGGCGGGAGACCAGATCCTGCCCGCCGCTCGCTCGGCCCAGCCCGATGTCGCCGTCATCGACATCGATCTGCCGGGCAAGGACGGTTTGACGGCCGCGACGGAGATCCACGAGAACGTCCCGTCCTGCCACACGCTGATCCTGACGTCACTGGGCCGCCCCGGTACGGTTCGCCGCGCGCTCGACGCCAAGGTCGGCGGTTTCCTGCTGAAGGACGCCCCGGCGGAAAAGCTCGCCAACGCCGTGCGTTCGGTGTCGGTGGGCCGCCGGTACATCGACAGTGAACTCGCGCTGGCCGCGTGGGAGACCGACGACTGCCCGCTCACGCCACGCGAAATCGAGATCCTGTCGCTAGCCGCGGGCGGGCGCAACGTCGCCGACATCGCCGCGGAGCTGTTCCTGTCCGCGGGCACCGTGCGGAACTACCTCGCCGCCGTCGTCACGAAACTGAACGCCACCAATCGGGTGCACGCGATCCGGATCGCCACGGACGCCGAGTGGCTCTGACCCGGAAAGGGCTTTCCGCAACCGGGTGACGCGCGCTTTCACAGGCCGCAGGCGGCCAGCCCGTCGGGGGATCGCGCGGATCGCCGCGCGGGCAGCGGAATGCCGGCCCGCAGGCGGAACGACCCGTCGGTGTCGACCCCGGCGGTGAGCCGGCCGCCGAGCTCGTTCACCCGGTCGCGCAGGTTGCGCAGGCCGGCACCGCAGTCGTCGGTGACCGCCGCATCGGGGGGCACGCCGTCGTTCACGACTTCGAGCCACGCCACGCCGTCGGCGATTTCGATCCGGCAGCGGCACCAGGTGGCTTTGGCGTGCCGGACCACGTTCGTGATGCCTTCCCGCAGTACCGCGGCCATCGCCAGCGCCACCCGCGGCGGCAGCGCCGTCGGCGGCCGGTCGATGCTCGCCTCGGCCCCGGCGGCCCGCAGCACCGCCGCGGCGACCCGGCATTCGTCGTCGAGGGAAAGTTCCCGGTAGTTCGTCGAAATCGCCCGGACGTCGGCGAGCGCCCGGCGGGACATCGTGAGCATCTCCTCGATCTCGGCCTTGGCCCGCTCCGATTCCGGCCCGATGAGCCGGCCCACGAGTTCACCCTTGAGAGTGATCGCCGACAGGCTCAGACCGAGCATGTCGTGGAGGTCCCTGGCGAAGCGCCGCCGTTCGTCCGCCACCGCGCGGTGCTCCAGTTCGCCGTACTCCTCGTCGCGCGCGAAGACGAGCCGGGCGCTGAACACGAGCCCGCCCAGGCTCAGCGTGACGAGCGCCGCCACGCTCCCGCACCCGGCCCCGGCCGTGAGCCACGCGGTCGGCACGAGCAGTCCGGATAGGACACCGGCGAGCACGCAGATCCCGGCCGCGACCGGGATTCCCCACCGGGGCCGCCAGGACAGCAACGCCGTGGCCGCGAGGTAGCCGGCGGCCGGCAGCCACGACGGCCCGACCACCACGACCGGCAGGGCGACGGCCACCGCCTGGACCGGGGCGACGACCCAGGGGAACCGGGTGCCCCCCTGCCAGAAACCGATCAGGTGCGTGGCGGCCAGCACGACGGCGGCCGCCACCGCGACCAGCCACCCCGACCCTGGAGTGGTCCGGACCATCGACGTCAGCAGCACCGCCGGGACGACGACGGCCGCGGCACCGGCGTGCAGCCCGGCCACGTACCCGCGGGCACCGCGGTGCGGCCCGGGTGACCACTCCCCCCTGGCTGCTCTCCCGGACCGCGGCCGGGTTCGCCCGCCGAAGATCCGTTCGACATATTCCACCGGCCCTCCAGCGCAATCGCTCCCCGGTTCCAACGGTAACAGGAGTACCCCGGAGAGCGGAAAAGCCACGGACGCAGCGGGGTCAGTTCGGGAAATCGAGCGTGCACTCGCCGACACCGACTTCGGTCGGCCATTTCAGCCGCAGGGCCCGGTCCACCCGATCGGCGGCGTCCACCGGCACCGGGTGCGCGGCGAGGCCCATCGCCTTGGCGTTGAGGTAGAGGATCTGCTGCAGCGCTCCGACGTGCATCAACGTGGTCGCGTAGGCGGCGGACCCGAGCACCCACGCCGTGCGGGCCACCCGGGCGGTCATCGTCAGCAGCGCCGACGGCCTGCGGTGGCTGCCGGCCGCGACCATCGCCATGTCGAGCATCTGCCCGACGTCCGCGAGGTCGTCATTCACGAGCGTCAGTGCGTGGCACAGCGGATCGTAATGATGAATTCCCGGAACTATACCGGAACAGCGGTTGACGGTCAGATAGATTTCCAATTCATAGAGACAAGCCACACTGAAATACGGCCGTTGCGACGCTTCGTGTCCGGGTCCGCCCGGCAGGTGCGCCGGGCCGACGGACCGGATCCGGGCGCTCCGGAACAGGAATTCGCCGATCTGCTCGGCGGTCAGGGGGCGGCCGGAGAACTCCGGGCAGTGGTGCTCGGTCTCCTGCAGGGCGCCCAGCGTCGGCCCGCCGGTCGTCAGCGCGACGACGTCGGGACGCGGCAGCAGCACCGCGAAGCCGTCGGCCGCCTCCTTGACCACCGGCGGCCCGCCGTCCCGGCCGCGGTCGGTGGCGGGCGGCTCCCCGGTCCGCTGCCGCGTCCGGCTGTGCGTGTGGAAGATCAGGTCGTCGTGGGACCAGGCCACCAGGCCGGGTGCCTCGTCTTCGGCGAACTTCGCCCGCTCGTCGGCAGCCAGGACCACCCCGGCCGCGACGAGGTAGGCCAGGACGTCCGCCGTGATGTGCGGCGGGACTCCGGTCGCCACCGCCACGCCCCGGGGCGTGGTGACCGCGGCGAGCGCGGTCACCACCTGCACCGAGGACCGATCGGTCAGGAGCACCCGGTAGCCCGCCAGCGGCGACTCGACCACGAACGTGCCGTCCGCCGACCGGAACACCGCGAAGCGCGAAAGCTTGACCGGACGGTCCATGGCCAGCGCCACGATCCGGAAGTCGGGGACCACCGTGGCCGGCACCGCCGAGAGGATGGGTCCCCGGCCGTCGGTGAGCGCCAGCGAGTGCACCACCGCGCCGGCCAGCCGGCCGAGCACCTGTTCCAGCCCGGGTGGCCAGGCCGACGGCTTGCCGTTGCCCGGATCGACCAGGTTCTTCATCGAAACCGGCCCCAGCGCCAGGCGGCGGAGCGAGTCGCGGACGGCGCCGGTGACGTCGGGGAGGTCGTACTCCCCCCACCACGTCACCACCACCAGGGAGCCGTCGTCGCCGACTTCGACGACGGTCTCCTCGGTGAGTGACCACAACCGGACCGTCTCGGCCGAGCTGTCCGGGTTCTGCGCCTTCACCTACTCGCTCCAGTGTGGTATGTCCCTCAGAGGAACATCGGAAACGGGTTCAGCTGGTCGTACGGCGTCGGTTCGGCCAGCCTGCCCAGCCGGACCGGCACGTCGAACAGGCGCCCCGGAGCGAACCGCGCCCAGAAGGGCCGCAGCCCCGGTACGACCACCTTGACCACCGGCAGCCCGATGTCCGGCCGCGTCTGGTCCAACACGAGCATCTCCAGTCCCTGGGCCCGCAACATCTTCGCCAGTGCGATGATGTCGTCGCGAACGTCGGCGCGGTGCACGTAGGAGAAGTCGGCGCACACGCTCGGCCGCCGGCCGGGCTCCGGCCGCAGGTACGGCTGGTTGGCCACGGTGGCGTACTCCAGCCAGCGGCGCGCGTCCCGGTCGTCCAGCTCGTGCCCCCGCTCCAGCACCACCGGCAGCAGCTGGTTGAGCTCGGTCACCGCGCGCCGCACGGCGATCCGCGGGTCGAAGTGCGCGCCGAAGCCGAAGACGATGTGCTCGTGCGGCCCGTCCAGCCGGCGTGACAACGCGGCCATGACGGGGATGCCGAAGTCCGAGGTGAGGTCGAGCACCCACAGCTCACGGCCGATGCTCGCGTACTGGCTGAGCATCTCCATCAGCCACGGCTCCCCGAGCGACGCCACGTCCACCCCGGGCATCGGCGTGCGGTTGTACCACCACAGCGCCACCGCGTCGCGCTCGATCAGCTCCAGCGCCCCCTGCAGGATGGCGTCCTCCGTGCTGCTGCCGGCGGCGTTGCCGTTGGAGTCCGCGCAGACGGTCCGCCTGCCTTCGGCGGGGACACCGAAGTACAGGTATCCGGTCGGAAGGTAGCGCTTCTCCCCGTCCAGCGTCCACAGCGGGGTCCAGTCCAGCTCGGCCAGCGCGTCGAACGGATCGCACACCTGCTGGAACGCGGAGTGCCGCGTGTTCCAGCCCGCCCGTTCGGCGTATTGGCCTTCGGCGTAGAGCATGCAGGCGTTCGGGTGCACGGCCTCGGCGCCGAGCGAAACGAACGAGGCGCGGACCGTGCGTTCGTCACCCTGGTAGTTGCCCGAAAACCGCTCGATGCCCTCGCACAGCGCACCGACCTCCGCGTCCAGCGGGGTCGTGCCCTTGCCGCCGTTCTCGTACCGGAGACCGGCCTTGAGGGCCTCCATGCCGGTGATCCCGCGGGCGACGTTGAGCCCGGAGCGGAACGCGTTGACGAACGACGGCGCCGCCGGGTCCGGCTGGATCTCCTTGATGATGCCGGTGACCGGGCTGACCAGGTGGCGGTAGCGGCTGAGCGTCTCGGCGGGCGTCGCGGTGCGGTGCCCGCCGCCGCCGGACGTGGCTTTCGGCGCCGGAGCCAGCACGACCGGCTGGTCCGCCCGCGCCGCCACCAGACCGGCGTCACCGCATTCGGAGCACTGCGGACGCCGGCGCAGTTCGTGCAGCCGCCCCTGCAGGTCCAGGGTGTCGAGCGTCCAGACGCACTGCTGGCCGTGGTGGCGGTACCCCGCCAGCCACTTGCACACCTCGAGGCTGATCAGGTGCGCGGTGGCCGACGTCAGCGGTGGCAGCGCGGTCACCGGGCGGCGGGCCGGGCCGGAGTGGCCGAGCACCTCCTGCACACACGCTTCGGCGTGCCGGTGCCCCCACAGCCGGTGCGTCAGGCAGTGCCAGCACGCGCCGTCCGGCTGCAGCACCGGGCCGATCCAGACCTGGGCGCCGAACGGGCGGGCGAGCAGCCAGGGCCGCCGGTCGCGGCGGTGCTCGGCGTCGACCTCGGCCAGCCGCGGGTCGAGGTAGTCGGCGCACAGGACGACCGAAACGTCCGCCGGCCCGCTGGTCACGCTCAGCTGGGCGTCCGCCAGCGCCCGCTCGACCGGTCCGGGGTCGACGTCGTCCCCCACGGTCAGGAGCCGCACGGTCGCGGTCCGGCCGCGCTCGGCCACGGCCACGCCGTCGATCCCGCAGGCGTCCCAGTACGCCAGCGCCCGTTCGTCGGCCACGCGCGCACCGGGCTCGCGGATCGTCACCAGACCGGCGTCGACCAGCTGGCCGAGCACGGCCGCGAGCTGGTCGAGCGCCATCCCGCCCGGCCGTTCGCGGACGAGGTCCTCGATCGCGCGTGAGCCGTCCAAGGCCGCCGCCAGTGACTCGATGTGCGAGCCCTTCAGCGCGATGACCCCTTGTTCGGAGAACAGGTAGGCGCCTTGGCCCACCCGCACCTCGGCGCGCAGGTGGCGCCGGAAGGCCAACGCGCGTCCCTCGCCGCCCTCGGTCATGCCCGCACCACCCCGGAACCGCCGCCGACCACGTCCACCTCTGGCTTGCGCATGAGTTCTCCTGCCCCTCGGCAACCGGACGAGACGAGAACTCGAATCCTGCTCCCAGCGACGTCACGGGAACCAGTGCACCGTGCACGTGCGAAACGTGCGAAATACATGATCGGCAATGGAAAACACACGGACGAGCGGTGCGGGACTCACTGGCCGGGTTCACCGGCCAGGCGGCACCGTAGACGGCACAGCTGATTGCAGCACCGTACGAACTGGCACGTTAGCGCGAGCCGCCGGATCGCGCGACCACGGCCGCGCTATCGAGACAAGTGAGGATCCGAAAATGCCTACCTCCGCTCGCACCTACGGACAGTTCTGCGGCCTGGCCCGTGCGCTCGAGATCGTCGGTGAACGCTGGGCTCTGCTGGTCGTGCGCGACCTGATGCTCGGCCCGAAGCGGTTCACCGACTTCCAGCGCACCCTGCCGCGGATCCCGGCCAGCATCCTGACTTCGCGGCTGAACGAGCTCGAGGAGGCCGGGGTCGTCCGGCGCCGGGTGCTCCCGCAGCTCGACGCCGGCGTCGTCTACGAGCTGACCGAGTACGGTGCCGAGCTGGACCACATCGTGCTCGACCTGGGCCTGTGGGGCGCGCGCTCGCTCACACACCCCAAGCAGGACGACATCTTCACCCTCGACACGGCGATCATCTCGCTCTACACGACGTTCCAGGAGGACGCCGCGGCCGGCGTGCACATCAACTTCGAGCTGCGGCACCTCAACGGCGAAATCGTCGTGCACGCCATGGTCGAAGACGGCGCGCTCAAGGCCGCGGCGGGCGCCCTGCCCACTCCCGACCTCGTGATCGAGCCGCACGGCCCCGCGCTGCTCGACCTCCTGAACGGCAACCTCACGGCCGAGGAGGCGGTGGCGAAGGGCAAGGTGCGCATCGACGGCGAGGCGGCGCACCTCGACCTGTTCACGAAGCTCTTCCACATCCCGCCGGCGCCGGAGCGCGCCACCGGGCTGGCGATCCACTGACCGCCGTTCCCGGCGGCGCGGGGCGCCGCCGGGACCACAATCCGCCGATTGCCGCAATTGCACCCCGGAAAAGCGCAATTCGGCGTAAGCCATAGCGGGTTCGCTCCGGATATCGTCATTGCACATCGCCGTCTCGTTCTCGTGGAACTGGGGTTTCAGCATGACGACGTCCGACATCACCAGGCCGAGCGGCTTCCTGGCCGGCCTGAACAGCCGAAACCACCACCGCGCGCTGGCGGTTTTCATGATCGTCGTGATCGCGCACTGGACCGAGCACATCGTCCAGGCCATCCAGATCTACGGCTTCGGCTGGCCGACGTCCCGCGCCCGCGGAGTGCTCGGCATGCCGTTCCCCTGGCTGATCTCGCAGGAGTGGCTGCACTACGGCTACGCGCTGGTGATGCTGGTGTTCCTGTGGGTGCTGCGGCACGGTTTCGCGGGCCGGTCCCGGCAGTGGTGGAACCTGGCGCTGGCCCTGCAGTTCTGGCACCACATCGAGCACCTGCTGCTGTTCATCCAGGCGCAGAGCGGCTGGCGCCTGGCCGGCGCCAAGGTGCCGACCAGCATCGTCCAGCTGCTGATCCCGCGGGTCGAGCTGCACCTGTTCTACAACACGATCGTCACCATCCCGATGATCGTCGCGGTCGTGCTGCACCGGAAGGCCTCGGCCGCCGAGCGCGAGCTGACCGGCTGCCTCTGCGGCGCGCCGAAGCCCGCTCTCGCCGCGTGAAGCGCGCGCTGGCCCTGCTGGCCTTCCTCATCGGCTGGCTGGTGCTCGGCGCGACCCCGGCTTCCGCGCACGTCGAGATCGTCTCGTCCGCCCCCGGGGACGGCGCCCGCCTGAGCGCGGCGCCGTCCCTGGTGTCGGTCACGCTGTCGGAGAACGTCGGCATCCAGCCGGGCTCGATCAAGGTCGTCGACCTCGGCGGCCGTCAGGTGGACACCGGACCGGTGTTCCAGCCGGGCGAAGTCGCCGAGCAGGTCGCGGTGCGGCTGCAGCCGAACCTCCCGGACGGCAGTTACCTGGTCGAGTACGCCTTCGTCTCGGCGGACTCCCACCCGGTGCGCGGCACGTTCGCCTTCGTGATCGGCACCGGCCCACTGGTCACGTCGGCCGGAGCGGTCAGCGCGGCGACGGGGACGGACCCGGCGGTGAACGCGGTGTCGACGGCGGTCCGCTGGCTGGCCTACCTGGGCGTGGTGCTGCTCGGCGGGCTGGCGTTCGTGCTGCTGTGCCGCGCGACGGCCCGCACCGACCCCCGCGCCCGCCGGCTGCTCCACGTCGGAGCCGGCCTGGTCGCGGCGACGACGGTGGCCGCGTTCGTGCTGCAGGGCCCGTACGCGGCCGGGCGCGGCTTGTCGGCGGTGTCCGACCCGGGCTTGCTGGCGGACACGTTGCGCGTCGCCTACGGCAAGCTGCTGCTGCTCCGCCTGGCCGCGGTGGCGGCGCTGCTCGTGGTGCTGCCCCGCCTGCTGCGGCCCGGGCAGCCGGACCGGTCCCGTTCCCGGCTCGAGAACGCGGCGATGATCGCGGGGTTCCTGGTGCTCCTGTCGTTTTCGGCGACCGGCCACCCGGTGACGGACCCGATCATGTTCTTCTCGGTGACGGCCGACCTCGTGCACTTCGGGGCGATCGCGGTGTGGGTGGGTGGGCTGGTCCAGCTGGCACTGGCGTTGCACCGCCCGGCCCCCGGAGAGGACATGGTGTTCACGGCCACCCGCTTTTCCCGGCTGGCCACGTGGTCGGTGACGGCGATCGCGATCAGCGGAGCGGTGCTGGCGCTGCGGATCATGCCCTCGCTTTCGACGCTGTGGACGACCGCGTTCGGGACGCTGGTGCTGCTGAAGATCGCCGGGTTCGCGGCGCTGCTGGCGGTGGCGAGCCGGTCCCGGAGGGCGGTCCGCCGGGGGTTCGCGGCCCCGGCTGCGGAGGCGGGCACGGTGGCGACGACGGACCTGCGGCGGTTGCGGGTTGCCGTGGGGGCGGAGGTCGTGATGAGCGTGGTGGTGCTCGCGCTGGCGGCGCTGCTGACGGTGACGCCGCCTGGCGGGTGAGTCTTGGGGCGGCGGGGGCCGGTGGCGGCTCTGGCGGCTGCCCGGCTCGGCGACCAGCCCCACGGCGACTCGCCGCACGCGGCCGCTGACCTACCCGCGGGCCAGCCCGCCTAGCCGCCGGCCAGCCCGGCGACCAGCCGCACCCCGCCGCCGGCTCACCCGGGACCAACCCCGCCCAGCCACCGGCCGCCCGCGACCAGGGCCAGCTCAGCCGCCGCCCCGCCCGACCCGCCACCGGCCTACCCGGGACCAACCCCACCCAGCCGCTGGCCCATCCCGGCGACCAACCCGCACCAGCTGCTCCACCCATCAACCAGCCCGGCCCGCCGCCGGCCCGCCCGGGACCAACCCCGGCCGGCCCGGCCACTGCACCCTGCGTTCCCCGCCACCCCGAAGCCGTGATTGTGACTACGGCCGGCAGCACCGCGTCAAGGCGGGAAAGCGTGCCTTGACCCGGCACTACCGGCCGTGTTCTGGCTTCGGATCGGGGTTGCGGGGGGTCTGGGTGTCGTCTCGCGGTCTGTTCTCTGCCGCGGTCGTCACACCCCGGGCACCTGCGGTGGGCTGAACGGGCCCCACGTGAACGCCGGCAGCCACCTGCCCGGGGGCTCGCTCCACTCCATGGCCGCCAGCTGGCCCAGGGACCTTCGGCCCGACAGTGCCCGGTACAGCCCATACGCCGGGGCCGTCACCACCGCCGTCGGGCTGCCCTCGCCCTCGCCCGCCGTCCACTCCGCACCGGCCGTCGTCCTCACCCGCAACGACGGCAGCCCTCGCCCGGTCACCGAGCCCGAGAAGCCGCGGACCAGCACTTCGAAGCTCGGGTCCCAGGCCACGTGCTCCGCCGGTGGCCGTACCCCCAGCGCCGCGCGCAGGTCCAGCTCGTGCGTGAACGCGTCCATCACCATCACCTCGCCCGTGCGGCCGCCCGCGTCCGCCAACCTGCGGTCGAGATCCTCGCCCAGGTTGTCCCAGTGGTCGAGCAGGGCGGGGACGCCCGCCGGTGCCGGGGGTGGGGTGCCGCCGTGGCGGGTGAGCACGCGTGCCGCGATCGCCGCCAGGTGGGTCAGCAGGTCCTCGACCGTCCACTCCGGACAGGCCGGGACCGGGCGCCGGTTGCTCCCCGGGCGCTCCTCGAGCAGCGCGCGGATGGTACGCCGCACCTGCGGGTAGCTCACGAAGTCCGGTGCCGGGACCGGCCGGGTCGCTGTCACAGTTCCACCTCACCCTGGCGCGATCGGTCTTCACCACCCAGTATTCCCTGGTGAGAGCCCCGGCGGTTCTCCCTGCTTGCCGCCACCCGAGCCCCTGGAGGTCGTGATCTTGCCCACCCTGTGGTCCACGCCGGCGCAGTGGGAGCTGCTGCCGCCGGTGCTGCTCGCGCTCGTGCTGAGCGTCGCCATCGGGCTCGAACGCGAAGCCGCCATGAAGGCCGCCGGCCTGCGGACGCACGCCCTGGTCGGCGTCGGTTCGGCCGTGTTCATGCTCGTCTCCAAATACGGCTTCGCCGACCTGCTCGGCCTGGACCACGTCTCGCTCGACCCGTCGCGGATCGCGGCGCAGATCGTGTCCGGGATCGGCTTCATCGGCGGCGGGCTGATCTTCGTCCGCCGCGACGCCGTGCGCGGCCTGACCACCGCGGCGACGATCTGGGTCACCGCCGCCGTCGGCACCGCGTGCGGCGCCGGGCTGCCGGTGCTCGCGGCCGGCACGACGGTCGGGCACTTCGTCGTGACGCGCGGCCTGCCGCCGCTGCAGCGGTTCGTCGCGCGGCACCGGCGGAACCACCGGTGGTCCGGCTGAGCTACCTCGACGGGCAGGGTGTCCTGCGCGCGGCCCTCGCCGTCTGCACCGGGCGCGGGTGGTCGGTGCACCACGTCGACGTCGACCACGAGCCGCTTTCCGAAGAGGGGCAACGGATCGCGGTCGTGACGCTGCGTCTGGAGGGGCGCGGTGACCTCTACGACCTCGCCGGCGAACTGGCCGAACTGCCCGGGGTGCGGAGCACGTCGACCGGACGCGGGGAACCGTTCGACGAATGATCGCCCGCCCGGGGAGCGCTCGGCGGCGGGTTTGCGGCACACTGGGGTGCACGGGAGATTCCCCGGTACCGCAACGAAAACACGCGGCCGGGGAGAAACCATCCAATTCGGAGGTGAGGCATGGCCCCCGGCGGTGGCGAGGACGTGGCGCGCACGCAGCCCGGATTCGACCTGGCGTGGCGCGGTTTCCACCGCGCACAGGTCGCCGAATACGTCGAGTGGGCCGAGGCCGAGATCCACCGGCTCACCGCCGAACGCGACGCGGCGCGCCGAAGAGGCGCCACGCTCGCCGAGGAGAACCGTGAGCTCCGCGTGAAGATCGACCGGATCAGCATGACCCCGATCCCGGCCGACGCGCTGCAGGAGCGCTCGCGCCGGATGATCGAGCTGACCCGCGAGGAAGCGGCGGAAATCACCGCGCAGGCAACGGAAACGGCGGCGCGGATCCGGCGCGACGCCGAGGCGGAAGCCGTCCGGCTCACCGAGAAGGAGCGCCGGCTGGTCGCCGAAGCCGAGGCCGAGGCCGAGCGGCAGCGGGTCGAGCACGAGGAATTCGTGCGCGCGGCCGAGCAGCGCCGTCGCGAGCTCGACGAGGCCGCGGCGCACCGCCGGGCCGAGCTGGAAGAGGACCACAAACGCGCCATGACGGTCCGGCGCGCCGACGCGATGCGCGAGCTGGCCGAGCAGGAAGCGGCCGCCGTCGCGAAGGCCGGGCGGCTGGTCGCGGCCGGGGAAGGCGAGCTCGCCGCGGCGCGGGAGAAGGCCGCACAGGTGCTCGCGGAGGCGACCAGCCACGGCGAAACGCTGGTCGAAGCGGCCCAACGCGAGGTCGCGGCGCTGAACGACGTGCGCGACAAGCTCCACGCGAGCCTGACGGGCTGCCGCGAGCTGCTGGCCGACGCGGCGGTGGCGCTGGACGAACGCCCGGTCCCGTTCGACCCGGAAGCGACGTTGCCGATGTCGAAGAGAGTGCCGAAGCAGCGGCGGTCACCGGCGGGCGACCTCACTGACGCGGTCGGTTGACGCAGGCCGCTCCCACTCCGGCCAGGCGGGTCCTGGCCGTGGTCGTGGCGCTGCTGACGCTGGCGGCGTCGACGACCCTGGCCAACCGCGTGCTGCCCGGCTGGGCGTACCCGGTGTGCGGTCTGGTGGCGGCGCTGGTGCTGGTCCTGCTCGGCCGCGCGGCCGGCTGCACGTGGCGTGACCTGGGCTTGCGGGCGGTCCGACGGCCGGTGCTGGTCGGCTTGGCGGGCGCGGCGCTGGTGGCGGCGGTGTTCGGCATCGCGCTGGCGGTGCCGGCGCTGCGCACGGTCTACCAGGACGGCCGCGTCGGCGACCCGGACTTCGGCCAGCTGCTGTGGCTGACCTGCGGCCGCATCCTGCTCGGCACGGTCCTGATCGAAGAGGTGGCGTTCCGCGGCGTGCTCCCGGCCCTGTTCGGGGCGGCCGACGACCGCTGGCGCTGGGGACCGATCCTGGCGTCGGCGGCCCTGTTCGGCCTGTGGCACGCCCTGCCGGCCCTGGCGATCGGCCGCAACGCGGCGGTCCACGCGGTCTTCGGGTCGACACCGGCGGTGGTCCTGCAGGTCACGGCCATGGCGGCCGCGGGCGTGGCGGGGATCTTCCTGCACTGGTGGCGCCACGTGGGCCACGGCGTGCCGGCGTCGGCGATCGTGCACTTCACGACGAACGCCGGCGGCCTGACCCTGGCGGTGCTGGTGCGCTGAGCTAGGAGCGGACCAGCCGCGCGATCGCGTCCGAGGCTTCCCGCACCTTCAGGTCCGCTTCCTCGCCCCCGGTCGCCGCGGCCTGGACCACGCAGGTCGCCAGGTGCTCGTCCAGCAGTTCCAGCGAGAACGACTGCAGTGCCTTCGTCGCCGCCGAGACCTGGGTGAGGATGTCGATGCAGTACTTGTCCTGCTCGACCATCCGCTGCAACCCGCGGATCTGCCCCTCGATCCGGCGCAGGCGCTTCAGATAGGCGTCCCGCTCGCTGCCGTAACCCGTCATCGCCCACCTGTCCCCGTCGTCGGCTCTCCTCACCGCCGACTATACCCTCCCGGGGTGTCAGCGGAACCGGCGCAACCGGAGGCTGTTGCTGACCACGAACGCCGACGAGCACGCCATCGCCGCCCCCGCGATCATCGGGTCGAGGAGGCCGAGCGCGGCCAGCGGCAGCGCCGCCACGTTGTAGGCGAACGCCCAGAACAGGTTGCCTTTGATCGTGGAGAGGGTGCGGCGGGCCAGCCGGATCGCGTCGGCCGCGACGCGCAGGTCGCCGCGCACCAGTGTCAGGTCGCTCGCCTCGATCGCCGCGTCGGTGCCGGTGCCCATGGCCAGGCCCAGGTCGGCCTGGGCGAGCGCCGCCGCGTCGTTGACGCCGTCGCCGACCATCGCCACCACGTGGCCGTCGGCCTGCAGCCGCCGGACGACGGCGACCTTCTCCTCGGGCAGCACCTCGGCGATGACCTCGTCGATGCCGGCTTCGGCCGCGATCGCCCGCGCGGCGCCGGCGTTGTCGCCGGTCAGCAGCACCGGCGTCAGGCCGAGGCCGCGCAGCTCGGCGACGGCCTGGGCGGATGTCGGCTTGATCGTGTCGGCGACGACCAGGCGTCCGCGGACCTCGCCGTCCCAGGCCACGCCGACCACCGTCGCGCCTTCGACGTCGGCGAGTTCGCCGCCGACGAACCCCGCCCGCCCGACGGTGACCTCGCGTCCCTCGACGACGCCGGTCACGCCGAGGCCCGCCGTGCTGCGGAACGCCGTGACGGCGGGCAGGGCGCCGAAGCGCTGCCGGGCCGCGTCCACGATGGCCCGGGCGATCGGGTGCTCGGAGGCGGCCTCGACGGCGCCCGCGAGCCGGAGCACCTCGCCGTCGCTCTCGACGAGGGCCATCCGGCCGGTGGTGACCGTGCCGGTCTTGTCCAGGACCACGGTGTCGACGCGACGGGTGGACTCGAGCACCTCGGGGCCCTTGATGAGGATGCCCAGCTGAGCACCCCGGCCGGTGCCGACCAGCAGCGCCGTCGGCGTCGCGAGGCCGAGCGCGCACGGGCAGGCGATGATCAGCACGGCGACGGCCGCGGTGAACGCGGCGTCCGGTGTGCCGCCCGTCGCGAGCCAGACCACCAGCGTGGCCAGCGCCGCGAGGACGACCGCCGGCACGAACACCGCGGAGACCCGGTCGGCGAGCCGCTGGACCTCGGCCTTGCCGTTCTGCGCGGCCTCGACGAGCCGCGCCATCTGCGCCAGGCGGGTGTCCGCGCCGACGCGGGTGGCACGCACGAGCAGCCGCCCGCCGACGTTGACGGTCGCGCCGGTGACCGCGTCGCCGGGCCCGACCTCGACCGGCACGGATTCCCCGGTGAGCATGCCGGTGTCGACCGCGGAGCCGCCTTCGGTGACGACGCCGTCGGTGGCGACCTTCTGGCCGGGCCGGACGACGAAGACGTCTCCGGCCCGGAGGTCCTCGACGGGGACGAGGTGCTCGTCGCCGTTGCGGAGCACGGTGACGTCCTTCGCGCCGAGGTCCATGAGCGCTTTGAGGGCGGCGCCGGCGCGGCGCTTCGACCGTGTCTCGAAGTAGCGGCCGGCCAGGATGAACGTGGTGATCGCGGCGGCGACTTCGAAGTACAGGTGGTGGTGGCCGGCGCCGAAGAGGAGCGCGTACAGCGACCAGGCGACGGAGGCGAGGACGCCGAGCGAGATCAGCGTGTCCATGGTGGCGGTGGCGTGCCGCAGGTTGACCGCGGCGGCGCGGTGGAACGGCCACGCGCCCCAGGTCACGACCGGGGCGGCGAGGGCGAGCGAGAGCCACGGCCAGGCGCCGCCCGACCAGGCCGGGACCATCGAGAGCGCGATCAGCGGGACGGTGAGCGCGGCGGAGATCAGCAAACGCTTGCGCGGTGTCCCCTCCGGCGTCGTTCGTTCCGGGAGGCGCGCGGAGTAGCCGGCGGCCTCGACGACGGCCCTGAGGTCGTCGACCGACAGCCCGGTGGGGTAGCTGACCTGGGCCTTCTCGGTGGCGTAGTTGACCGTCGCGGTCACGCCGTCGACCTTGTTGAGCTTGCGCTCGACGCGGGCGGCGCAGGACGCGCAGGTCATCCCGCCGATCGCGAGTTCGACGCGGGCTGCGGTGGTCACGCGACCAGGCGGTAGCCGGCCTCGGTCACGGCGGCGGCGACCGCGTCGGTCGTCAACGGCGTGTCGCTGGTCACGGTCACGCGGCCGCTCTCGACGTCGACGTCCACGCTGCGGACGCCACCGAGCTCGGAGACCTCCTCGCGGACCGAGGTGGCGCAGTGCCCGCAGGTCATGCCCTCGACGGTGTAGGTCGCTTCGGCCATTTCCCGCTCCTTTCGTCTGCCTTCTTTATACCCATCGGGGGTAGGGGTTCACCATCGGGGGCCGTCAGACTCGCGGCATGCGGAAGCTCTACGCGATCGGGATCGGCGCCGGCGACCCGGAGCACCTGACGGTGCAGGCGATCGATCGCCTCAACCGCGTCGACGTCTTCTTCGTGCTCGACAAGGGTGCCGAGAAGGCCGACCTGGTGCGGCTCCGGCAGGAGATCCTCGACCGGTTCGTGACGCGTCCGTACCGCGTGGCGCTGGCCGCCGACCCCCCACGCGACCGCACACCGCCGGACTACCGGACGGCGGTGGCCGACTGGCACGCCGCGCGGGCGGAGGTGTACGAGTCGCTGATCTCGTCTCTCGGCCCGGACGAGGTGGGCGCGTTCCTGGTGTGGGGCGACCCGTCGCTGTACGACAGCACGATCGCGCTGATCGAGGCGGTGCTGGCGCGGGGGAAGGTGACGTTCGAGTACGAAGTGGTGCCGGGGATCAGCAGCATTTCGGCGTTGGTGGCCCGCCACCGGACGACGATGAACCAGATCGGCCGGGCGGTCCAGCTGACCACGGGCCGCCGCCTAGCCGACGGTTGGCCGTCCGGCGCGGACGACGTCTTCGTCCTCCTCGACGCCCACACGACGTTCGACCGGTTCACGTCCGCGGGTCTGCACATCTTCTGGGGCGCGTACGTGGGGACGCCCGACGAGATCCTGATCTCGGGTCCGCTCACCCCGGCCCTAGCGGCCGAGATCCGTTCGACCCGCGCCGAGGCCCGCGAACGCCACGGCTGGATCATGGACACCTACCTCCTCCGCCGCCCCGCCCCCTAATGCCTCCCCAGTCACACGTGATGACTCCCCAATCACAGGTGATGACTCCCCAGTCACGCGAGATACCCCTCCAGTCACGTGAGTTACGGCCACAGTCACGTGACTTGCGGCTCTGGTCACGCGAGTTGCGGGTGGCTCCGGCCGGCGGCGGCCTCTGGGAGGCATCACGCGTGCTTGAGGAGTCGACTCGCGTGATTGGAGAGACATCTCGCGTGATTGGGGGGTCGACACGGTGGGGCCCTGGAAATGGAGAAAGGCCCCGGGAGAACCGTGGTTCTCGACCGGGGCCTTTCTCAACGTAAGTTCGGCGGTGTCCTACTCTCCCACAACCCTTCGGTTGCAGTACCATCGGCGCTGTCAGGCTTAGCTTCCGGGTTCGGAATGGGACCGGGCGTTTCCCTGACGCTAAAACCACCGAAACACTC
>JAEBES010000014.1:0-172360 GCA_049998155.1 Amycolatopsis sp. cmx-13-12
GGGGGGCCAGCTCGCCCAGTTCGGGTGGGATGACGCGGACCTGGGTGCCGGTGGTGGTGAAGGTGACCCGGCCATCGCCCACGGCGTAGGAGAGGCGGCGGTTGACGCGGTAGGAGCCGGCGGCGACTTCGACCCAGGGCAGGACCTTGAGCAGCCAGCGGGAGGAGATGCCCTGCATCTGCGGGACCGACTTGGTCGTCGTGGCCAAGGTCCGGGCCGCCGCCCGTCCCAAGCTCGACGGCGCCTGCTCGGATTCCACCTGCTCGGATCCCACCGGGTCGGTGACAGTCACAACGAAACCCCAATCACTGGTAGCGGGGATTGGTGGCGTGCCAGGTGAAGCCGCCGCCCATCCAGGAACGGACACCCACGAGGAACCGCTGCAGCTCCGGGGAGGGCACGGCCGAGAGCTCCCGGTGGCCGTCCTCGAACTCGTGGACGATCTTGTTGTGCAGGTCGACGGTGGCCGCCACCGCCTCTTCGACCGGGCAGCCGCGGTCGGCGGCGATCTGCAGCACCATGTTGCAGACCGGTTTCTCGTCGGCTGCGTCCTTGGCCACCGAGTGCAGGTCGTTGACCAGCACCGCCGCCGTCCCGGCTCGCATCATCGCCTCGCGCACGCGCGGGTCGTAGTAGAACGGGGCGGCCAGCTCATAGCCGCCGACGGCGTCGACCAGGGTCATCGACGTGTAGAAGCTGTCGTGCTGCCGGGCCGCCAGGTACTCCCACGCCGGTGGGTAACGCCCGGTGTGGCGCCACGCCGCGTAGGCGTCCCAGCTGACGAACATGGAGAACGTGGCGTAGCAGACCCGCTGCACGAGCACCGGCGAGCCGTGCCGGCCCAGGTGGTCGATCCCCGAGTGCAAGCCGACGAGGATCGGGTCGCTGCGCAACGCCTCCTCCAGCGGCTCCGAGAACTCGCCCGCGGGGGCGACCGGGTCCATCGCCGCCATGACCAGCGCCAGCCGCGGCGGGAGTTCGGTGGGGGCCGCGCCGAGGGTGCTGTCGTCGGCGTAGTAGTCGTCGGCCGCCCACCAGACCGCGTTGAGCTGCGCCGCGACGAGCAGCCGGTCCGGGTCGTCGCAGTCGGTGTGGGCGAGCATCACCAGCCGGCCGAACCCGGCCCCGGCGATCTGCTCCAGGCCCTTGCCGGTGAACCCGCAGTCCGCCGCCCAGGCGACCAGCCGCCGGTCGACCTCGGCGGCCAGGCCGTCGTCGACGCGGCCCTGGACCGGGCAGTACAGCGGCGGCGCGCTGCCGTCACCCCACGGCAGGTACGCGTACGCCGGATCCTGGCCCGGCGACGGCGCGAACTGGGTCGCGATCCGCGCCGCCGACGTCCCGAGCCCGAACGGGACCGCCGGCAGCCCGCCGGCGGTCCACTGTGGACAAGTGGTGCTCTCCCCGGTCACCCCGCCCGCCTCAGACGCGGTCGGCGGCGATCAGCAGGTAGTGGAAACTGCCCTCGCGGTAGGCGGTCAGGAACGGCTTCTCGACGCCGGTGGCGACCGACGACTTCTCCCGCAGCTCCCAGTAGGGGATCGTCGCCGCGGTCAGGTCGACGACGTTGATCGGGACGAACCCGTTGGCGGCCAGTGCCTTGAAGTAGTCACCGCGGGCGTGGATGTTGCAGATGTAGTGCTGGTCGATCTGGCTCACCGCGCGCGACCGGCCGCCGGTGACGTCGTTGTAGCACCCGGTGATCGTCACGTACCGGCCGCCGGGCTTGAGCTGCCGCGCGTGCTCGGCGAACAGTTCGTTCAGATCGACGTACATGGTGCTCTCGTTGTTCCAGATGCCCTGGAACACGCCGGACTCGAACCCGGTGTCGAGCATGTTCTTCAGGTGGTAGCGCACCGAGCCGTCGATCCCGCGCTGCCGCACGTGCGCGTTGGCGAACCCGACCTGCTGCTCCGAAATGGAGATGCCGTCGACCTGGCAGCCGAACCGCAGGTGGGCCATGACGCTCGTGCCGCCGCGGCCGCAGCCGGCGTCGAGCAGCCGGTCCTCCGGCGTGATCGGGCCCAGGTGGTCGAGGAGGACGTCGGCCTGCGCGGTCTCGAGCCGGTGCATCTCCGCGATGATCGCCTCGTCGCGCGTGGCGGCCGGGGTCTCGAGCACGGCCGGGTCGTAGTCGCCGAGGCCGTAGTGGTGGTGGTAGAGGCCGTCGACGTCGCCCAGCCGAAGGTTCACCGGATCCTTCTCCGCGTTCCAGTAGTCGGCGACCGACTGCTGGTACGCGGTCCGGGTCACGGGCTTCTCGAGAGCGGTCATCGATTGAACTCCTCGTCGTTTCCTTGACAGCAAAGGGATCCGGTACCTCACCGAAGACGCTAGTGGCGGGAGTTTCGCAGGGACAAGAAGATTCACTCGGGCTCCGTGGTCGTTGCCCGTCCGGCCCAGTGGGGCCCCCGCCGCAGGTGGTCGGGACCGGGGCGCCGACCCTCGTTAGAGACCGGCGCCGCCACGACCGGGTGACGAAGCGCGACAGCCCGTGTCAGGTGATTTCGAGGTTCGCCATCATGCCCATGTCCTCGTGTTCGGCGTTGTGGCAGTGGAAGAGGTACCGGCCGCGGTAGCCGTCGAAGCGCATGATGATCTCCACCGCTTCCCCCGGGCGCAGCGCAACGGTGTCCTTGAGCCCGGCGTCGTGTGGCAGCGGTGGCCGCCCGCCGCGCGACAGTACGCGGAACCCGGCCAGGTGCAGGTGCACCGGGTGGTGGACGTCGGCGACCAGCCGCCACACCTCGACGTCGCCGAGGGCGACCGTGACGTCCGTGCGGGCCGGGTCGAACGGCCGCCCGTCGATCACCCAGCCGCGCCCGTGGTCCAGCTGCCCGGCGCGGAAGGAGAAGGCGCGCACCCGGACCGGCCGCTCCCACGACGGCAGATCCGTCGACAGGACAGCGGGGACCCGGCTGTCGTCGCGGGCGCGGCGCGCGACCCGGAAGGCCATCACCTCGGCGGTGCGCCCGGAACCCAGCCGGTTGAGCAGGCGGACCCGGCCGCCGATCGGGACGCTCGCGAAGTCGACGACGACGTCGTGGCGTTCGGCCGGCCCGACCGGCAGGGCCGCGTGGGTGACCGGCGCGGCGAGCAGCCCTTGGTCGGCGCCGATCCGGACGAGCGCGAGCCGCCGCCCGTCGTCGGTGACCGCCTCGAGTTCGTAGTGGCGGGCGTTGGAGGCGTTGAGGATCCGCAGCCGGTACCGGGCCGCGTCCACTTCGTGCACCGGCCACGGCGCGCCGTTGACCAGGATGACGTCGCCGAGCACCCCGCCCAGGAAGCTCTCCCGCACGCCCGGCCGGTCCCGCAGGGTGCCGTCCACCGACGGGTAGTCGAGGCTGCCGTCGGCGGCGAACGCGCGGTCCGCGATCAGCAGCGGGAGTTCCCGCGCCCCGGAGGGGAGACCGAGTGCGTCCTCGGCGTCGTCGCGCACGACGTGCAGCCCGGCGAGGCCGCGCCAGAGCGCCGGACCGGTGAAGTCTATCCGGTGGTCGTGGTACCAGAGCAGCGCCGGCCGCTGGTCGAGCGGGAACGTGTAGTCGCGGGTCAGCCGGCTGCGCACGGCCCGCGGGTCGGGCATCGCGTGGTGGTCCGCCGGCCAGTCCGCGGGCAGCACCAGGTCGGTCGGGTAGCCGTCGGAGTCCGCCGGCGTCCGGCCGCCGTGCAGGTGCACGACGGTCGGCACGGGCAGCTCGTTGCGGTGGGTCACGGTGATCGGCCGGCCCCGGCGCGACTCGATCGTCGGCCCCGGGAAGGTACCGTCGTAGGTCCACATCGGCGTCCGGATCCCGGGCAGGATCTCGATGTCCGCGACGCGCTGGGTGATCTCGTAGCGGCCGGGAGCCACTGGGTGCAGCACCCGAGGCAGCGGCAACGGCACCTGGAAGGGCGGTGGCAGCGGGACGGCGCTGCGGAGCTCGGCGCCGGTGAGCGCGGGCCGCCGGGACAGCGCGGCCGCGGTGGACAGCGCTGCTGTCCCAGTCAGCAGCCCGAAGGCGCCGCCGAGGCGCAACGCCTGGCGCCGGCTCAGCTCACGCATCGACGCCCTCCGGCGGACGGCGCCACAGCGCGACGACGAGCGTGACGAGCCCGGCGACGGTCAGCACACCCAGCGGGACGTGCAGCCACAACGCCCCGGCCAGCCCGGCGAAGTACTGGACCGTCTCCGCGGCCGCCACCGCCGCCGTGGCGAGCAACGGCCACGCCCGCCGCAGCCGGACCCAGACCACGATCGCGGCGATCAGCTGCACGTAACCGAGGGACGTGACGACGTCGGCCCCGGCCGCGTGCAGGCGCAGGCCGTCGTAGTCGCCGCTCAGGTACACCCCGGCGAACACCGGCTGGCCGGCGCTCGCCACCAGGTGCGCGCTCGCCACGATCCGCAGTGCCCCACTCGTTTTCCCGGTTCTTTCCACGATCCGAAGCTATGACCGGGAAGTCATCGTGTCTAAGATCAATATCGCTATGCCGTTATGACACGGGAGGCATGACGTGGACCTGGGGACGCTGCGGCAGTTCCTCGTGGTGGCCCGGCTGGAGCACCTGAGCCGCGCGGCCGAAGAGCTGCGCGTCGCCCAGCCGTCGCTGAGCCGCACCATCGCGCGGCTGGAGAGCGAGCTCGGCACACCGCTGTTCGACCGGGCCGGCCGGCTCCGGCTCAACGACGCCGGGAAGCTCTTCCGCGGCTACGTCGAACGCGCCCTCGGTGAGCTCGACGCGGGACGGCGCGCGGTCGCCGACGCGACGGGCGAGGGCTTCGGCACCGTGCGGCTGGCGTCGGAAACCTTCCTCACGCTCACCCGGCCGCTGGCGGCGTTCAAACGGGCCCACCCGGACGTCGAGGTGGAACTGCACCAGCTGTCCGCCGACGCGATGGCACGGGCGTTGCGGGCCCAGGAGATCGACCTGTGCGTCGCCTCGCAACCGATTCCCGACGAAGGACTGGCCGGGGTCCCGCTGCTCGACGAGCCGGTGCTGGTGGCCACCCCGCTCGGGCACCGGCTGGCGGACCGGGTGTCGGTCAGCGTCGACGACCTCGCCGGCGAGCCGTTCGTCACCGCCCGGCGCGGGCACTGGCACCGGCGGCTGCTCGACCGGCTCTTCGCCGCCCGTGACCTGACACCGAAGATCGTCTTCGAGGGCGACGAACCGGGCGCGATCCAGGAACTCATCAGCGCCGGGATGGGCATCGGGCTCAACCCGGCGATGGCCCGCCGCGTCGCCGCGCAGGTGCCGGTCGCCTGGATCCCGGTGGACAGCCCGGACTGCCGGCGCACGATCACCCTGTTCTGGGCCGCGGGCGACCGCCTGCCCGCCGCGGCCCGCCTGATGCGCACCGCGCTCACCGCGTGGCCGTGGGACCCTCCGTCGTGATCCCGGCGAGGAAGTGGCGCTGCGCCACGAAGAACACGATCAGCAGCGGCACGGTCGTGATCACGCTGCCGGCCAGCACGATCTCCCACCGCTGCTCGCCGGCCTGGCCGAACTGGTCCGACAGCGCCTTGAGCCCGCGGGGCAGCGTGTACAGCGCCGGGTCGCGCAGGTAGATCAGCGGCTTGAGCAGGTCCGACCAGGCGGCCTTGAGCTCGAACACGAAACTGACGATCAGCGCCGGGCGGCACAGCGGCACCGCAATGCGCCAGAACAGCGTCCAGTGGCTCGCACCGTCGACGCGGGCGGCCTCGAACACCTCGCGCGGCAGGCCGAGGAAGAACTGGCGCAGCAGGAAGATGTAGAACGCGCTGCCGAACAGGTTCCCCGCCCACAGCGGCACCTGCGTGTGGGCCAGGCCGACGCTGTTCCAGATCAGGTACACCGGGATCATCGTCACCGCGGCCGGCAGCATCATCGTGGCCAGCACCAGGCCGAAGAGCGCGTTGCGGCCGGGGAAGCGGAAGTACGCGAAGCCGAACGCCACCAGCGAACTGGTCAGCGTCACGGCCACGGCCGCCGCGAGCGACACGACGACGCTGTTGAGGAACCAGGCCGCGACCGGCGCCGCCCGCCAGATCTCGACGTAGTTGTCCCAGGCCCAGGTGCGGGGGATGAGCAGGTTGTCGAAGACCTGCGCGCGCGGCTTCACCGACGCGCTCAGCAGCCAGACGAACGGGTACAGGAACAGCGCGGTCGCCGCGGCCAGGGCGGTCCAGCGGGCGACGCGGCGGGCCGTCACCGGTCACCGCCTTCGTAGTACACGAACCGGCGGCTGAGCCGGACCTGCACGAGCGTGATGGCCAGGATCACCAGGAACAGCAGCCACGCCAGCGCCGAGGCGTACCCGAGGTGGAGGAACTCGAACGCCTGCTGGAAGAGGTAGATCAGGTAGAAGAGCGCGGCGTCGTTGCTGTAGGTGGCCGAGGCCGCGGAGCCGTAGAACGCGGTGTAGGCCTCGTCGAACGACTGCAGCGCCGCGATGGTCTGGACGATCAGGGTGAAGAACAGCGCGCCGCTGATCATCGGGACGGTGATCCGCCGGAACCGCTGCCACGGCGACGCGCCGTCGAGCTCGGCGGCCTCGTACAGCTCCCGCGGCACGCCGCGCAGCGCGGCCAGGTAGATGATCACGGTGCTGCCCACCGACCACAGGTGCATGAGCACCAGCCCCGGCTTCACCCACGGGCCGTCGGTGCTCCACTGTGGACCGTCGATGCCGATCAGCCCGAGCGCGGCGTTGACCAGGCCGGCCTGGCCGTTGAACAGGATCAGGAACAACACGCCGACGGCGACCTTCGGGGTGATTTCGGGCAGGTAGAACACCGTGCGGAAGAAGCCGGCCGACCGGCGGCCCGCCCGGCTCAGCAGGGAGGCCAGCGCCAGCGAGACGGCCATCGAGGCGGGCACCGACATCAGGGTGTACACGAGCGTGTTGACCAGGCTCTTGCGCACGGCCGGGTCTTCGAGGAGCCGCCGGTAGTTGGCCCAGCCGACGGCGTCCGGCGAGCGCAGTGCGTCGTAGTCGGTGAAGGAGAGCACCAGGCTGGCGATCATCGGGAGCGCCATGAAGATCACGAACCCGATCATCCACGGCGACAGGAAGGCGTAGGCGGCCCAGGCTTCTCGGGTGCGCCGCTTCACCGGGCGGCGTCCAGCGCCCGCTGCGCTTCCTGCTGGCCCTGGCGCAGGGCGTCGGCGGGCTGCTGCTCGCCCGACAGCACCCGGTTGACGGCGTTCTGCCAAGCGGTCTTGAACTCGGAGCCGGCCGGGGACGCCGGCATGGTGAAGGCACTTTCCTGGGCCTTGAGCACGGTCCGGACCGCGGCGTCGAACGCCGGCTGGTCCGCCAGCTGCACGAGCCGGCCGAAGATTTCCTGGTCGGCGACGCGGTTGCCGGTGTAGACCCCGGTGAACGCCGTGCCGGCGGCTTTCCGCTTCTCGGCACGGGCCTTGGCGGCGGCGACCCACGTCGGTGCGTCGGTCATGGTCTTGATCCAGGCGCAGGCCTGGTCCTTGTGGGTGCTCCCGGCCGGGATGGCCCAGGCGCTGCCGGTGACCCAGTCGATCGGGGTGCCGGCGGTGTCGGTGAACGGCACCGCGGAGACCCGGACGTCGGGCGAGTAGTTGGCGAGGACGTTGAGGTACCAGTCGTCCATCAGGGTGGCGGCGAGCTGGCCCTGCTTGAAGGGGTTCTTCTGGCCGAAGAAGTCGAACGAGTCGCGGAAGGCCTTCACCGCGCTCCAGCCGCCCTGGGCGTCGATCAGCGATTTGGCGTAGGTGAGTGCCTCGGCCAGCCGCGGGTCGTCGAGGTGCGCGGTGCGGCCGTCGTCGCTGAGCATCCGGACGCCGTTGGCCTTGGCCCACAGCGGGAGGAACTCGGGGATCTTCGGGTCGAACCCGATCCGCGCCAGCCCGCCGCCGGTGCGGACGGTGAGCTTCTGCGCGGCCGTGGTCAGCTTGGCCCGGTCTCCGGGGTCGACGTCCCGGGGCGTCAGGCCGCCCGCTTCGACGGCGGCGTCGTTGACCAGCAGGACCCGGTTGTCGTAGAACTCGGGCAGGCCGTACACCTTGCCGTCGAGGGTGACTTCTTGAAGGGCGGCCGGCCGGTACTGGCCGACGTCGACGTGCTGTTGCGCGATGCAGCCGGTGAGGGGTTCGAGGGTGCCGCGGGCGGCGTAGGTGCCGAGCAGCTGCCGGTCGAGGTAGACGAGGTCCGGTGGCGTGTGCGAGGCGACGGAGGCGAGGAACTGCTGGGCGTCGAAGGCGCCGCCGCCGACCTTGACGGTGGCCGGCGCGATCGCCCGGCCGGCCAGCTCGGCCCGGGTCGTGGCGATTTCGTCGCCGAGGCCGAAGCCCATGGTCGTCAGGGAGGCCGGGCCCCCGCCGCTCCCGCCGCTCCCGACGCCGCCGCAGCCGGCGAGGAGCAGGACTGTCGTCGTACCGGCCAGAAGTTTCCGCACCATTGCGCACCCCTCCCAGAGGGGCGGCGGGTACCCGCCGGGTGCGGGGTCCAAACCAGTTCAGCGCGGCCAGGGGTTGGGGCGGCAGACGGCACCGTCGGGCCGGACCTTCGTCGCGGCACCGGGTTCGGCGCGGTTGAGGTTCGCGAGGTAGGTGTTGGAGAGCCCGAAGGTCTGCTGCATCATCACCGGCGCCGGCGCGCCGGGGGCGGGGCAGCCGACGTGGCCGAGGCCGAGGGCGTGGCCCATCTCGTGGTTGATGGCGTAGGTGCGGTAGCCGGGGAGGTCGCCGTCGTAGGAGTGGGCGCCGCGCAGCCACCGGGCGAGGTTGATGACGATCCGGTGGTCGTGGGAGAGGCGGCACGAGGAGTCGAAGGGGATGCTGAAGCCGCAGAGGTCCGGGCGCCGCGCGGTGCCGGGAGTGGTGAGGCTGATCCGGACATCGGGGTCGTCGCCGGTGTCGAGCCGCCGGAAGGTGACGTCGCCCGCGCCGGTCCAGCCCCGGGGGTCGGCGAGGATGGCGTCGACGTCGTGCCCGAAGCCGGCGAGGTCGACCCCGTTCTCGATCTCGACGGTGTAGGTGACGAGCTTTTCGCCGGTGCCGATGTCGTGGCCGCCGCCGGGAACGATGCGCCAGGTGCCTTCGCCGGCTTCGGTGACGGGCACGCCTTCGGGCAGAGCGGCGGACTCCGGGGCGGGCTTCGGGGGCGCGGTCTCGGTGGTGGGTAGGGCGGCGGCGACACCGGAGATCCGCTTGGGCTGGGCGGCTTCGGGGGTGAGGAGAAGGGCAAGGGCGAGCGCAACGGCGAAAACGAGCACGGCCGGCGGCCACCAGTCGGCTTGCGCCGGCTCGGGAGCCGGGGCGGGCAGGGGCGGAGCAGGCGGTTCGGGGGCGACGGCCCGGGCACGGGGAACCCGCGGAGCCGGCGGGCCGACCGAGATCGCGGGCGCGACGAAGACGGCGCCGGACGGTCGGACGACGTGGGTCGGCTGGGTGGGGGGCTCGGGTTCGCTCGGGGTGGTCGGGCGGGTTGGGGCGGGTGGGGCGACTTTTTCGGCGGGTGTGCGTGGCTCGGGCGGGCACCCCGGGTTCGGCGTTGCGGGAGCGGGGTGTGCCGGGCGACCCGGCGAAAGCGGGGCGGCCTTTTCGGCCGGTGTGCCCGGTTCCGGCGTGGATGCCGGGTGGGTTGGCGCGGGCCGGGTGGCCTCTTCGGCCGGCGGGCGTGGCTCGGGCGGGCACGCCGGGGTCGGCGTTGCGGGGGCGGGGTGTGCCGGGCGGCTCGGCGCGAGCTGAACCGCCGCAGCCGCCTGAGCCCCGCGCGCCGGCCCACCCTGGGGCGAGGCGGCCGGACTCTCCTCGACCGGAGCCGCCGGAGCCGCCGGAGCCGCCGGAGCCGTTCGAGCCGTCGGTGCCGGAATGCGTGGTGCCCTCGGCGCCGCTACCCCCGGCTGCGCACGGCGGCGCGGCTGGGGCAGCCAGTCCACGCGGGCCATCGGGTGGCGTTCAGTAGGCAAGGGCCACGCTCGCACACTCCGGCGCCACCGCGCCCTCGGACCGCGGGTACGACACCGTCGTCGGGTCGCCGTCCGACGTGTAGCGGTGGCCTGATGGTGCGCCCAGCTCGTCGAGCCAGTGCGCCGATCCGTACTCCGCCTCCGCGCCCGCCGACTGCGAGCGGATGCGCGGGATCGCCACCGGGTCGAACTTGCTCGAACACGGTGCCGGCGCCGGCGCCGCCCCCACCAGCAGCGCGCCGCCGTACGCGTAGCCCGGGCCCTGCACCGCCAGACCCGGCCGGTGCGGGCGGCTCCCGTACGGCAGGGCCAGCGTCTTCGGCTGGTAGCCCGGCACCGCCTGGCGGATCAGCGCGTCCTCCTCGGCGATCGCCGCCGTGGCCGCGCCTTCCGTTGCCGTGCGCAGGTTCGTGTGGTGGCGGGTGTGGTTGCCGATCTCGAAGCCGTGGTCGGCCAGCCAGCGCAGCGCGCGGCCGTCCGCGTCGCCGCCGAACGGGTGCTCGTTGACGTACAGGCTCGCCACCGGGCGGAAGCGCGGGTGCGCCGCCGCGACGTCCAGCAGGATCCGGATCGCCGTTCCCGCCTCCGGTTGGCCCTGCGGGCTCAGGCGGAACACCGTCGGGTCGCCGTCGTCGAACGTCAGGACCACCGGGTGCGCGCCCGCCGGGAGGTCGATTCGGCGGGACACCAGCTCGGCCGTCGTGATCGGGACGTAGTCCTCGGCCGCGAGCCGCTCGAGCTCCGCCGTGAAGTCGGCGGGCGTGCGTTCGTAGACCGACTTCGGCTGCGCGACGAGGCGGTGGTACATCAGCACCGGCACCCGGCCCAGCTCGTCGGCGCCCGCTTCCCGGGCGGCGGCGGGCGTGATGCGGGCCGGCGCGGCCGTGGGCGCCGGACGCGGCGGTGCGGGCGCCGGGGCGACGGGGGCGGGACCACCACAGGCCGCCAGCGCGAGGACAGCGGTGAACCCGAACCGGAAAAGGCAACGCATGCGGGAAGTGTGCGTCCGGGCCGCCGCGGGTGCGGGCCGGGCCACCGGGTCGGGTGAGCGCGGAAATGCGCGCCACCGCTCGAAAAACCATGTTTCCGCAGGCCGGGGCCAGGTGCCCGCGAACAGCCGCGGCACGATTCGGTGATCGTCGGGAAACGGGTTTGGCGAAGATCGCCGGCGGGTAATTTCCCGCGATGGTCCCGAAAAAGGCGGACGCCGCCGAACGAACCTTCGATCGACGCCTGGTCCTCACCGCCGCTCTCGCGGGCTTGGCCACGAGTGCGTGTGGTGCGCTGCAGCGGGGGAGGGCGCTGGCGGTTCCGGCCCCGGCGGCCGTCGCGGCCCCACCGCCGCCACCGCCCCCGAATCCGCTCGAAAAGGGCTTGCTGGTGGGCTTTTGCGGCGCCCCGGGCGCGAAGGCGCTCGGCCGGATGACCGGTGATCTCACCGAAGCGAGCCGCGCGCTGCGCCGGCAGATCGAGACGTTCCCGGCGGGACGCCCGATCACCCCCGTCGTCGAGCTGATCGCCACCACCGTGCACCGCTCACCCGGCGAGGACGGCATGTTCCGCAGCCGCTGCGGAGACTCGACGATCCGCGACTACCTCGACACCGCGCGGGCGATGAAGGGCTTGCTGCTGCTGAACATCCAGCCCGGCCGCGCCGACTTCCTGCCCGAGGTCAAGGCCTACGAGCGCTGGCTGACCGAGCCCGACGTCGGCGTCGCGCTCGACCCCGAGTGGGCCGTCGAGCCCGGCGTCATCCCGGGCAAGAAGTTCGGCCGGACGGACGGTGCCGAGCTGGACGGGGTCGCCCGCTACCTCGGCGCTCTGGCCGACGCGCACCGCCTGCCCGCGAAGGTGATGATCTACCACCAGGTCGCCGCGTCGGTCGTGCGTGACGAGCAGCTTCTCCAGTCGCACAAGGGGGTTTCGGTCGTCAAGGTCGTCGACGGCATCGGTTCGGCCGCCGCGAAGAAGGCGACCTGGAAGACGCTGATGACGACCATGCCCGCTCACGTGCGGCCGGGCTTCAAGCTGTTCTTCGAGGAGGACACCCGCCGCGGCGCGGACCTGATGACCCCGGCCGACGTCCTGGCGCTGAGCCCCACGCCCGCTTACGTCGTCTACGAATAGCGTGTGAGACAACAAAGCTCGGTGCGGTCCGCCGCACCGGGCTTCTTCATGGGGACGGGCTTCTTAGTGGGGACGACGAAAGCCCGGCGCGGGAGGGGAACCGCGCCGGGCCGTCGCCGGCTTGTCCGTCCGGGGTACCGGCCGGCTCAGCCGACCGGGACGGGCAGCCCGCCGAGAAGGTCGTTCACCAGTGCGGACAGGCTGATCAGCACTCGCTGCAGCAGCGCGTTGAGCAGGGCCGAAACCGGCGGCAGCGACTGGCGGGAGGCCAGCTGATCGGCCAGCTTGTCGACGTCCTTGCGCGCTTCCGCGTTGTCCTTCTGCGCCGTGGCCGCGCTGTCCTTCGCGGCGGCCTGGATGGTGTACCGCTTGCCCTGGGCCAGATCCGACAGCAGCGGGTCGAGGCGGCCGAGGGTGGCCTGCGTGCCGGGCACGTCCCCGTTGTCCGCCCGCGACGCCAGCTGGTCGCGCAGGCCCTGGACCTCCGCCGCGGCGCTGGTGGTGCTCGACGAGCCGCTGCCACCGGGGCCGCCCGCCGTCGCCACACCCACCCCCGTCAAGGTCACCGCGGCGGCGGTGACGAACACCGTGAGCGCTCGGGTCAGTGCACTTTTCATGTCGTACTCCTCCGGATTGTGCGATGCCGACTGTGATCATCGTGAGCGCCGATCGGCGATAGCGCGACCGGATGTCCGGGTGCCGGCGGCGTTGGTTGATTTCAGACGGTGTACGGCCTCGCGAGTTGGCCGGAACAAACATCGACATCGCGTGAAGTGGCTGTTCAAGGCTTTTCCGCATCGACTACCCCGTGTGACGCCACCACTCGTCCGTGTTGGACGGTTACGATATTCGGCTGAATCAGCAGGGTTTTCTTTACCGAAGGTGCGATCGGTGCCAGTTTCGGGTGATACGGGACTTTCACTCGATCGTGAGGTTTAATGGAACAAATGATGGGTAATCAGGCGGATTTGCCTGCGGCTGGAAAAGCCACTCTTAAGTAGGTTACGGTGCGAAAACACTTCTTGCGCGGCGAACGCCTCGCTAATCTGGGTGGCGGTCGCAGGGCCGGTTTTTCCGGTCGTTACTGTGGCCTCCTCGGTGCCGAGACCTGACAACTTGGGCGCCATTCGGAGAGAAGGAAACGCAGAACGTCCCGACGCCTGACGGCGCCGGGACGTTCTGCGCGAAGAGGAGAGGAATGGCGGTGCGCGGCACCAGGGTCACCCGGGCATCCGGCGGGAGCCGGGGGCGCGGGATCTGCGGTGCTCGGAGGCGGGGCGCGGATCGGGGGCGCGACGCTCTCGGTGCCCCGGCGCTCGGCGGGGGAATGGCGTGCGGTATAAGTAATGCCGCGGCGCGGGGCGAGAACCGGGCGGGCCGCGGTTGCCGGTCATGGGATGCCGGTGACGCGTCGGCGCCGGCCGAAGACTTGTGGCGCCGTGTGAGTGGTGCTGAAGCTGTCCGCGAAGACTTGCGGCGCCGTGTGAGTGGCGCTCGAGCTGTCGGCGAGGACCGCGGCTTCAGCGTGCCGGCGCCGGGCGAAGACTTGCAGCGCCGCAGAGGTGGCGTCCTAGCTATCGCCTGCGATTTCAGCTCGCCCGCGCCAGACGAAGACATGCTGCGCCGCAGGGGTGGCGCCCGAGCTCTCGACCGCGACTTCAGCTCGCCGGCGCCGGGGGACGACCTGCCGCGTCCCGCGGATGGTGTCCGGGCCGCCGGCGAGAATCGCGACCTCAGCACACCGGCGCCGGGCGAAGACTTGCAGCACCACACGAGTGGCCCCCGAACCGCCGGCGAGAACCGCGATCGCAGCACGCGAGGGGCGAGCGAAAACCCGTTGCGCCATCCGGGTGGTGCCGAAGCGCCCGGTGGGGACCGGCCCTACGGCACAACCATCCCTCAAGCGCCCGGCGGGTTCCGCCGCGGCTCGGCCGGCGGGTACGCGTTCGCCGGCGGCGAGTCCGTCCCCGCCACCGGATATCCCGCCATTGCTCCCGGCTTCGGCCCGCGCCGCACCAAGCCGGCCAAGCCCAGCAAGCCGACCAGGCCCAACAGGCCCCACAGGCCGTTGTCGTCGTTGTCGTCGTGGACGTTGCCGTCCTTCGTCCCGTCGTCGGTCTGCTGGTGCCACGCCGGTGTCGCGAACTCCGGTGCCGCCGATGCCGGCACCGCTCCCGTCAGCGCGAATGCCGCGGCCGCGACGCCGGCGCAGTACCACCTGCCTGCCTTGTGGTTCATCCCGGTTCTTCCTTCCGCTCCGGAAATCGGTCTTCCGGGGCGTACCCCCGCCGGCCGCGTCCACTCGTGCTGTCACGGGAACGGGCGAAGACGCCGGGCCCCGGTCTCCGGCTCGGTTCCGGCCTTTGTAAGATGGCTGCCGGTTCAAGACCGAGCCGTTCGAAGACGCGCCGCGTGCGCTCGTCCGCCTCCGGCCGTCCTTCCCTTCGCCAGCGCAGCAGCGCATCCGAGCCGGGCAACACCGTCCACTGCCGTGGACCGGGGGAGGAATGAACACTGAACTCGCGGTCGCGCCACTCGGCGCGACCTACACACCACGCCTGATCTGCACCACCGGCGACCGCCTGATCCACCCGGCGGACGGCCGCAACGACCTCGCGCGGATCGTCGTGCGCTGGGCCCGCGCCTGGGTTCCGGAAACCTGGCCCGCCCGCCAGTACTTCGCCGCGCTGGGCATCGGTGACGACGAAAACCCCTGCTACCGCGACGAAGACGTCGTCGGTTGGCACCTTCTGCAACCCCGGCCGGACTCGCTCGCGTGGCGGGTGCGGTCGGGCGAAATCGACGTGACCACCGCCCTCACGGCCGAAGCCGAGGCCTGGCCCGAATAGGAAGTCCCAGCGAAGAGCTCTGCGCCCACCCGGCGCAGGGCTCTTTCGCGTGCCCGGAAACATTCCTTGCCCCACAACCGAAAGACCGGAAGTGGTTGGAAGGTAACAAATAACCCGATCGGACCACAAGCGGCCCGGTCAGAGGCCCGCGGTACCCACACGATGGTGGCACGAAGTGGAAACCGCACCCGGCCATCAGTACGTTTCCCTCACGCAGGACGGAGAGCACACCTTCACTGCCGTCCTGTTCTCCGAATATCGTTCATCGAGGAGCAATCCATGCTGAAGAAGATCGGGTTCGTCACGGCCACCGCGGCGGCCGGCGCGTTCCTGGCCGGCGGCATCGCCGCGGCCGACACCCCGGAGGGCCACCACCACGGGCACCACTACGGCCACCAGTACGGCGGCTACGACTACACCGGTCAGGTCGGCCTGGTGAACCTGAACAACACCGACGTGCTCCACAACGTCAACGGCACGCTCGGCGTGTGCGACAACAACATCAACGTGCTCGGCGTCCAGGTGCCGATCCAGGACACCGCCAACGGCATCGGCGTGCCGATCCTGTCGCCGGGCGAGCACGAGGCCAGCGGCGAGAACCCGGAAAACTGCGCCTCGAGCGCCCTGTCCGACGGTGGCACCAGCCAGGGTCACTGAGTTTTCCGTGCCCGGAGCCGCCCGTGCGTGCGGAAGCCGGCTCCGGGCACGGGAAATCGGTCGCCAGTGCCGGCGCCGCACCGCGCGCCCGGAACACGGAGCGAGCTGCACACTCCGGTTCCGCGTTCCGGGCACGCCGTGACGCCGGACGGCGCCGACCCGGGTGGGACCGGCCACGACGCTGGAGAAGTGCGCCGGTCCCACCCGGCCTGACCGCACCTTAACGGATCTTCCCGGGCCCGGCGAACCGAAGCCGGGCCCGTTCCCTTTCCCCGATCCCCCGCCGGGCTCCTCCGGCGGGTTTCCAGAAGGAGTATTTTTCTCGTGATCAAGCAGCTCGGCTTCGTCGCCACCACCCTCGCCGCCGGGATGGCCATCCTCGGCGGCTCGGCGTCCGCGGCGAACGTCACCGTCGCCGGCCACCCGGTCGACTCCACCGACCAGTTCGGCCTGGTCGGCAACGTGCAGAACCTCGACGCCGTGCACAACCTGAACGTCGTCGGCGGCGTGTGCGACGACAACATCAACGTCCTCGGCGTCCAGGTGCCGGTCCAGGACACCGCCAACGGCATCGGCGTCCCGGTCCTGTCCCCGGGCGAGAACGAGGCCGAGGGCGAGAACCCGGAGAACTGCGCGTCCGGTGAGATCGCCGACGGCGGGACCGCCCAGGGCAACTGACCCGTCCGGTCGGACCGCCGCGCGGGGTATCGCCCCGCGCGGCGGTTTTTCACGTCCGGTCGAGCCGGTGCACGGCGACCTCCCGCACGACGAGCAGCACCGCGGCCGCGACCGGCACCGCGACGAACGCGCCGACGACGCCGAGCAGTTCGAACCCGAGCAGCACCGCGACGACGGTGACGAGCGCGGGGATCCGGACGGCGCGGCCGACGATCTTCGGCAGCAGCACGTAGTCCTCCACCAGCCGGTAGCCGACGAAGAAGCCCAGAGTGGCGAGCCCGACCGGGACCGACACCGTGAGCGCGATGAGCGTCGTGCCGGCGCCGGCCGCCACCGAACCCGCGACCGGCACCAGGTCGAGCACGGCGACGAGCACGGCGAGCACGAGCGAGTAGGGCACGCCGAACGCCGACAGCCAGGCGAAGGTGGCGGCTCCGGCGATCAGCGACACGACGACGTTGCCGACGAGGTACGCGCCCACCTTCCGGAAAACCGCGTCGCCGATCAGGATCACCCGTGGTCGCCGGGACCGCGGGGCCAGCCGGTAGAGCGCGGTGCGGATCCGCGGGAAGTCGGCGACGAAGTAGGTGGCGAGCACCACGACGATCACGGCGTCGCCGAACAGGGCGGCCAGTGATTTCGCGACGTCGGACAGCCGGACGGACCGGACGGCGGCTTCCAGGCCGAAGGTTTCGTTGGCCTGGCCGAGCAGCGTGCCGTGGTCGCGCAGGAGGGTCAGGTACCGCGGAGCGCCGTCCTGCAGCTGCGTCGCCTGATCGGCCAGCGGGACGGCGGCCGCGGCGATGGCGCCGCCGAGGACGGCCAGGCCGGTCACGACGACGACCGCGGAGGCGAGTGCGCGGGGCACGCGGCGCGCGAGGCGGGCGGTCACCGGCTCGAGTCCGACGGCGAGGAAGAACGCGATGCCGATCAGGAGCAGCGCGTCGGAGGCGGCGAGGAGGAGCTCGACGACCGCGACCGTGACGACCACGCCGGCCGCGGCGAGCAGCCCGGTGAAGAACGGCGAACGGCGATCGAGCGGCTTTCCCGGGGCGCCCAACGGCTTTTCCTGCCGGGCCGCCGCGCCCTCGGCCTCGCCGACGGGGTGCCCGGCGCGGTACGCCCCGCGGCCGCTCGTTGAGTGCATGAGTCGGCGGCTACCCCGCGTGCCGCGGCCGAATCCACCCGATCGGGGCACGGGGGCAAGTCCACGCTTCCCGGTGACGGCGTCGGCCCGGCGTTGCCGCAATCGTTGGGACGTCGGAAAATCGCCTATGCGCTTCAAGGATCTTCTGCTCGGTCCGGTCATCGCGATCGCGGCCGCCTTCGCGGTGGCGCCGGAAGCGGCGGCCGTCAGCGCGCCGCGGCTGCTCATCAACCAGGACTTCCCCGATCCGGACGTCGTCAAGACCGCATGGGGCTACTTCGCGTTCGCCACGGGCACGAAGGCCGTCCGGATCCCGCTGGCCAGCGCGGCCGCGCCGGACGGCCCCTGGCGCGTCGCCGGTGACGCGCTCGGAGCCGTGCCCGCGTGGGCGAAACCGGACGGCGGGTTCTGGGCCCCGGACGTCACCCAGCTGGCGGACGGCACGTTCGTGCTGTACTTCGCGGCCGCGCAGACGGCCGGCGGCGAAATGTGCCTCGGCGCGGCGACGGCGAAGAAGGCGGAAGGACCGTACACACCGGCCGCCGACCGGCCGCTGGTGTGCGAGCCCGGCGACCACGGCGACATCGACCCGCAGACGTTCGTCGACACGGACGGGTCACGCTATCTGCTCTACAAGAGTGACGGCGCGCCGACCGGACCGCCGTCGGCGATCTGGGTGCAGAAGCTGCAGGCCGACGGACGCACCCTCGCCGGTCCGCGCACCGAGCTGCTCCGGGCCGACCTCACCGCCGAGATGTCGGTCGTCGAGGCGCCTGCGGTGGTGAAGACCGCGTCCCGGTACGTGCTGTTCTACTCCGCGGACACGTTCCAGAGCACGGGCTACCACACGGGGTACGCGACCGCGCCGACGCTGGGCGGCGCGTTCGTGAAGGCGGACGGGAAGTTCCTGACGACCGACCTGCTCGGGGGCAAAGTGGACGCCCCGGGCGGCGCGGACGTGGTGGACGACCACATCTTCTTCCACGGCTGGCTGGGCGGTGGCCGCACGGCGCGCGGGCTGTACTCGCTGCCGATCACGTTCCCGGGCGACGTGCCGAAGCTGGGGTGACGCTGTCACCCACCCGGGTAACGCTCGGTTGGGCCGCCGGGGGGCCGGATATCCGGGGGAGAGGGAACGGAGGAGCGACCATGACGGTGTGGTGGGGATTGGCGGGCTTGCTGGGGCTGCTGGGGTTGTGCGGCCTGCTGCGGAGCCATCGCGCCGACGGGACGGTGGTGGAGGACGACCCGCTGGCGCGCTACCCGGTGGCCCGCGAGCCGGCGACGCCGAACGCGGACGCGGCGCACACCCCGCTGATGACGCCGGCGATCACCCCGGAGATGCTGGCTCGGCCGGCGTTGCCGCGCGCAGAGGCGGCGGTGCCGGAGTCGGGGAGCATCGCGGGGGAGATTCCCGCGCCGCGGCCGGTGGGGGACCGGCCGATGGTGCCGGAGGAGACCCCGGCGGCCGGGGTTTCCGCGGGGTCGTGGGGCGGAGTGCCGCCGGGTGGTGCGGCGGATGGGGTTTCTGCGGTGCGAGAGGGCGGGGCGGCGCCGGTTGCTGCCCCGGCGCCGGTCTCGCAGCCGCAACCACAGCCGCAGCGGGTTGGGGTGGAGGCAGGTGGTGCGCCGGGTGGGGTGCAGTCGGCTGCTGCGGCGGCCGCGCCGCAGGCAGCGGCTCAGCCGATGACCGCCCCGGCGCCGGTCTCGCAGGCGCAGCCGGCCGAGGTGGGTGCTCCGCACCCGCGGACCGGCGATGTCCCGCAGCAACCGAAACATGCGCTCCGGGCGGAGGAGGCCGAGCAGGCCGAAGCGCCGAACCCCTCCCGTGCCCCGCAAACCCGCCCGGCGGAGGAGCCCCCGGCCCCGAGCAAAACCATGACAAGCCCGCCGGAGGGGAACTCCCACGGGCTCGTCGGCAAGCTCAGGCGGCTCCTGCGCGGCACCTGACTGCTCACCCCAGCGGTGCGCTGTCCTTGCCCAGCCCCGCGAGCAGGTCCCCGTGTTCCTCGACCCGGTCCAGGACCTCGTCCGCCGTGAAGGTCAGGTGCGTGACGTGGCGGCAGGCGCGGACCTCGTCCCACGTCACCGGCGTGGACGCCGTCGGGTGGTCGCGGCCGCGCAGGGAATACGGGGCCACCGTGGTCTTCGCCGGGTTGTTCTGGCTCCAGTCGATGAACACCCGGCCCGTTCGGTGCGCCTTCGCCATCACCGCCGTCACCGACTCCGGTGTCTCCGCGGCCAGGCGCTGGGCGAGCCGCTTGGCGTACGCCGACGGGACCGCCGGGTCTTCCGTGCGGATTCCGCAGTACAGCTGCATTCCCTTCGACCCCGACGTCTTCGCGTACGGGGTCAGGCCGTCCGCCTCCAGGACGTCGTGGAGGCGCTCCGCCACCCGGCAGCAGTCGACGATCGTCGTGCCGGGGCCCGGGTCCAGGTCGAACACCAGGCGGTCCGGGAGCTGCCGGGCGCCCGCCGCCACCGTCCACTGGGGAACGTGCAGCTCCAGCGCCGCCATGTTCGCCGCCCACACCAGGCCCGGCAGGTCGTCCAGGAGGGGGTAGTCGATCGTGCCGCCGGTGCCGGCCAGGCGGACCGTGCGCAGCCAGTCCGGGGCGCCGTTCGGGACGTTCTTCTCGAACCACTTCTGACCGTCGACGCCGTTGGGGTAGCGGATGAACGTGACCGGCCGGCCGGCGAGGTGCGGCAGCAGCACCGCCGCGACGCGGGAGTAGTAGTTGATCACCTCACCCTTGGTGAACCCCGTCGCCGGGTACAGCACCTTGTCCAGATTGGACAGCGTGAGCCGCCGGTGGCCGGCCTGGACGGTGATCCGCTGACCCGCGGGCTCCGGAGCGGGTGGCGGGGGAGCGGGGGGTTCGTGCGGGACCGCCCGCGGCGCCAGGACGTCGGCCGGGTCCTTGTCGTGGCGCAGGCCCCGCCAGGCCGTGTGGCGGACGCGGCCCCCACGGGTGAACTGGCGGTAGACGATCTCACCCACCAGGCGCGGCTCCACCCAGCGGGCGCGGACGGTGTCCTCCCGCGGCGGCGTCGTCACGAACGGGTGCGTGCGCCGCTCGATCGTCTCCAGCTGCGCCTGCAGCTCGGCCCGGGACGCCTGGCTGAACCCGGTACCCACGTCACCGATGTAGACCAGGCCACCGGTGGCGGGGTCGTGCGCGCCCAGCAGCAGCCCGCCGAGCGTGCCGGTGAAGCTGCGCTGCCCCGGCCGCCAGCCGCAGATGATCGCCTCCTGCGTCCGGATCAGCGGGTGCTTGAGCCACGAGTCCGGCCGCTGCCCGGGGTAGTAGGCCGACGAACGCAGTTTCGCGACCACCCCCTCGTATCCGGCGGACGCGGCGTGGGCGAGGAAGTCCGCGGGCGTGCGGCGGTCGGCGGCGAGCTCGTCGAAGGTGACCGCGCGGACCACCGAAATCCGGTACGGATCCGGCATCGGCAGCTCGGCCAGCAGGCCGCGGCGCTCGTCGTACGGCGCGGCCAGCAGGCTCCGGTCCCCGAGCCGGAGCAGGTCGAACGCGAGGAACCGGACCGGGACGTCGGTGAACTCCAGCCCCTTCGGCCCGCTCTGGTGCCGGACGTAGCGGCCGCGGCGCTCCTGCATCAGCTCGAAGTCGATCCGGCCGTCCTCGCCGTAGACGACGACTTCGCCGTCGAGATAGGCGGCGCGGCCGTCCAGTGCGGGCGCGAGCACGCCTGCGAGGTCGGCGAACTCCGCGGTGAAGTCGATGTTGTTGCGGCTGGTGAGCACGGTCGTGCCGTCCGGAGCGATCCGCATGGCCGCCCGGTAACCGTCCAGTTTGTACTCGTAGGCCCACTCCGGGCCGCTGCGCAGCCGGCCGCCGTCGGCCTTGGCGAGCATCGGCTCCAGCCAGGCCGGGACGAGCGATGCGTCCTCTGCCGCCATGTCGACCTCCGTCACCTTCGGTGCCCAAGGTAACCCGTTCGGCCTAGATCGGCCGGATTTGTGCAGGTGAAAGGAGTGTGAACGCCTGTTCGGCGCGACGCTCAGGCGGGCAGGAAGTCGTCGACGGCCCGGCGCAGGGTCGCGCGGACCTCCTCGGCGTCGTCGAGTTCGCCGCCGTGCAGGGCACCGTCGCGCAGCAGGACGAGCACGCGCGCCGCGTGCTCCGGGTCCGGGTGGCCGGCGTCCGCCGCCTGGTCGCGCAGGACCCCGAAGAACCACTGCCGGTGGTCGTCGATGACCCGGCGGACCCGGTTCTCCGGGTCGGGGTACTCGGCGGCGGCGTTGAGGAACTGGCAGCCGCGGAAGTCTTCCCCGCACGTCGCGTCGCCGACCACCGCCAGCGTTTCGGCCAGTGCCTCGCGTGGGGGCCTGCCCGCCCGCGCCGCGTCGACGGCCGCGCGGATCTGACGGCTGGTCTCGGCGAGGTAGGCGGCGACCAGGTCGTCCTTCGTCGGGTAGTGGCGGTAGAAGGTCGCCCGGGTCACGGCCGCCTCGGAAACCAGGCGTTCCACCCCGACGGCGTGGATGCCTTCGGCGTAGAAGAGCCGGGAGGCGGTCGCGAGCAGCCGGTCCTTCGGGTGCGGCTCGGCAGTCCTCATCCCCGCAGCTTAGAGAAAGACCGATCGTTCTGCCAGATCGGCTTCGTCACATTGCCACGGCGGCTCGGAGGGTCCAGAGTAGCTAGCAGAAAGACCGATCGTTCTCCCTGAAGGAGCCAGCCATGAGCAAGCCCACCATCGTCCTGGTCCACGGCGCGTTCGCCGACTCGTCCAGCTGGACCGGGGTCATCGCGAAGCTGCAGGAGCAGGGCTATCCGGTCCTGGCGGTGGCGAACCCGCTGCGGGGCGTCGAGTCCGACGCGGCCTACGTGAAGGACGTCGTCGGCAGCGTCGACGGCCCGGTGGTCCTGGCCGGCCACTCCTACGGCGGCGCCCTGATCACCCGCGCGGCCACCGACGCGCCGAACGTCCAGGCCCTGGTGTACATCGCCGCCTTCCAGCCCGACGCCGGCGAGAGCGTGTTCGAGCTGTCCGGCCGCTACCCGGGCGCCAAGCTCGGCCCGGAGACCACGAACGTCCTGGTGCACGACGGCGAACCCGAGCTGTCGATCAAGCCGGAGGACTTCGCCGAGGTCTTCGCCGCCGACGTCCCCGCGGCCACCGCGGCGATCCTGGCGGTGACCCAGCGGGCGGTCGCGCAGCAGGCCCTCGCCGCGCCGTTCGAGGGCACCCCGGCGTGGTCGAAGCTGCCGTCGTGGACGCTGGTGGCCAACCAGGACAACGCGATCCCGGCCCGGGCGCAGGAGTTCATGGCCGAGCGCGCGTCGTCGACGGTCCGCCGGATCGACGCCTCGCACGCGGTCGCGGTGTCCCAGCCCGACGTCGTCGCCGAGGTCATCCTGGCCGCGGCGGCGCACGTCGAGTGAGTCAGCGGCAGAGCGTCCTCGCCTCGTCGAGGCGGGCCAGCTTCGCCGGGTTGCGCACGGCGTAGATCCCCGTCACGAGGCCGTCGTCGATGCGGACCGCCAGGACCGTGTCGGCCCGGCCGCCGCGGCGGAGGATCAGCGCCGGGTAGCCGTTGACCTGGGCCGTGTCCAGCGGGCCGGCGGTGAGGTTGCCCAGGCCGGCGGCGAGCAGGCGAGCGACGTCCTCGCCCCCGGTGACGGGCGTCAGCACCGCCGGCACGATCCCGCCGCCGTCGCCGAGGAACACGACGTCCGGCGCGAGGACGTCGAGCAGGCCCCGCAGGTCGCCCGTCTCGACGGCGCGCCGGAACGCCTCGAGGGCGTCCCGGGTCGCCGCCGGCGAGACGGTCCCGCGCGGCCGGCGCGCGGCGACGTGGGAACGGGCCCGGTGCGCGATCTGCCGCACCGCCGCCGGGCTCTTGCCGACGGCTTCGGCGATCTCGTCGTAGCCCAGGTCGAACACCTCCCGCAGCACGAACACCGCCCGCTCGGCCGGCCCGAGCGTCTCCAGCACCAGCAGCATCGCCATCGACACGCTGTCGGCCAGCTCGACGTCCTCGGCGACGTCGGGCGTGGTCAGCAGCGGCTCGGGCAGCCACGGCCCGACGTAGGACTCCTTGCGCCTGCCGAGGGCCCGCAGCCGCATCAGCGCCTGGCGCGTGGTGATCCGGACCAGGTACGCGCGCCGGTCCCGCACCGCGGCGAGGTCCACGGCCACCCAGCGCAGCCACGTCTCCTGCAGGACGTCCTCGGCGTCGGCGGCCGAGCCGAGCAGCTGGTAGGCGACGGTGAACAGCAGGTTCCGGTGGGCGACGAAGGCCTCGGTCGCGGGGTCGGCCATGGGATGGGCTCCTCTGGGGTGCGCGGCTTTCCCACCGGATGCCGGCCGCCGCCGCGGTGTGACAGTGATCGTCGTCACCCATCCAGGGTGTCACGGGCCGTGGGGTCGCCGGCATCTCGTGGTCGTTCGCAGCACGCCACGAGTGAGGACGAAGCCATGGAATCCCGGTTCACCCTGACCAGCAACGAAATCGGCGCGCGGTTCGCGAAGCGGTTCGGCACCGCGAGCCTGGCGATCATCCAGTCACCGCTGGAGAAGGTCACGCAGGAGCTGGTGTCGCTGCGCGTCAGCCAGATCAACGGCTGCGGCTGGTGCGTCGACATCCATACGAAGGAACTCGCCGCCGCCGGGGAGTCCGCCGTGCGGATCAACCTGGTCGCGGCCTGGCGCGAGGCCACGGTGTTCACCGAAGCCGAGCAGGCGGCGCTCGCACTGGCCGAGGAGGGCACCCGGATCGCCGACGCCGCCCCCGGTGTCTCCGACGGCACCTGGGCCCGGGTCCGCCGTCACTACCACGACGACCGGGTGGCCGCGCTGATCGCCCTGGTCGCGCAGATGAACTCGGCCAACCGGCTCGCCGTGATCGTCCACCAGAAGGGCGGCGGGTACCGGCCGGGCACGTTCGGCTGACGCCGTCCGTGCACCGGCCGGCGAGATCAGCTGATCAGCACGCTCTCGTCCAGTCGGCTCAGCAGCGTCGCGGCGTCGTTGTAGACCGCCACCGCGCCCGCGTCGGTCAGCTCCGCCGCCCCGACGCCGCCGGAGAGCACCGAGACCGTGCGGACGCCGGCCTTCGTGGCGGCGTGGACGTCCCAGACCGCGTCGCCGACGAAGATCGTCTCCTCCGGCGTCGTCCCGGCCTTCTCGAGCGCCGCGAACACCGGCTCCGGGTCGGGTTTCGTCGCTTCGACGTCGGCGCCGGACACGATGCCGGTGACCACGTCGTCGACGTCGAGGACCTTGCGCAGCACCTCGAGCTCGTCCGCTCCCGCCGACGTCGCCAGCACGACCCGCACCCCGCGCCCGGCCAGCTCGCGGACGAGGTCGGTGGCGCGGTCGAACGGCCGCAGCAGGTCGGCGGTCTCCAGGTAGAAGCGGCTGTGCAGCTCCTTGGCCCGGTCACCGATGCGGCCGGCGTCCTCTTCGCCGAGCAGGGTGCTCAGCAGCTTGCCGGAGCCCTTGCCGATCGCGCGGTGCACGCGCCAGGAGTCGACGTCCCGGTCGAGCTCGTGGAACGCCCGGCGCCAGGCGTGGACGTGGAGGTAGTTGGAGTCGACGAGCGTGCCGTCGACGTCGAACAGGACCGCGGTGGCGATGACGGGCTCCTCGGGTCGGTGCGGTTTCCCGGTGCTCCGTGCGGGTACCGGGAGGGGTGATCCGGATACCCCGTCCCGGAGGGACGTACACATGACCGGCCTCGTCTCGGCGGGCTTCCGCGGGCTGGCGGCCCTGCGGCGCGCCCCCGCCTTCCACCCCGTGGGTGTGGTGCTGCGCGGGGAACTCCGGGCGATCGCGGACGACCTGCCCTGGCCGACCGGACCGGTGCCCGTCGTCGCACGGCTGTCCAAGGGCGCCGGCACGCCAGGGCGGCTGCCGGACGCGCTCGGGCTGGCCGTGCGGATCCCCGGCGCGGGTCGCGACGGCGGGCCGTGGGACATCCTGCTGACCACGGCCGGCAGCGGGCACCTCGGGCGGATGCTGCCCCGGCCAGCGGCGGCATGGACGCGCGGTGCCTACAGCAGTCTCGCGCCGTACCGCCGGGCCGACCGGCTCGTCTGGCTGGGGGCGCGGGCGGACACGTCGTCGCCGCGGATCGAGGCCTCACTCGACGCGGCGCGTGCGGTGGGAGAGTGGGAGTTCGTGCTCCGGACCGGCCGGGAGGACGGGCGCTGGTGCGACAGCGCGGTGCTGAGGCTGACCGAGACCGGCGGGGACGCGCCGGCGTTCGACCCGATGCTGAACCGCCCCGGCGGGCTCGAGTTCGCCCCGGACTGGCTGGGGCGGCTGCGGGAGCGGGCCTACGCGGGGAGCCGGGCCGGGCGGCCGTCCTGACCCGGCCGCCCGGCCCGGGGCCCGGTCACCGCGAGTCGGCGACGGGGCTGCGGGTGGCGCCCAGCGGGATCAGGCCGAGCGCGATCATCCCGACGCCCAGGCCGAAGTGCAGCCAGTTGTCGGCGGTGTTCACCGGGACGAAGTTGGCCGCGCTGCCGTGGTCGATCACCAGGCCGTAGAGCCACAGGACGAGGTAGATCACCCCGCCGCCGACGAGGAACGCCCGGGCGCCGCTCGGGGTCCGCGCCAGGGCGAGCCCCGCGACGCCGAACGCCAGGTGCACGATGTTGTGCAGGATCGAAACGGCGAAGACGCCCAGGAGCAGGGCGCCGGAATGGTGCCCCGCGAAGGTGAGCATGTCGTAGTGGGTCGTCACGCCGGGGATGAACCCCAGCACCCCGACCAGCAGGAAAACCACTCCCACGATCGCGGCGAGAAGCTGGCGCGGCGTGCGCCGGACCTCGGTCTCCATCGATGCCATGGTCGCTTCCTCCGATTCGGTGGCGGGCCCCTCGGCCGGGGGACCCGCCGGGCGGCATGCCCGGCGCGGCGGCGGGCAAACACGTTTCGCCGTCCGTGCTGCCGGGTATGCGCCGGTTTCGCCCGATCGGAGGAAGCGATGAGCACTCCCGAAATCGACCCGGTGACCGCCGAGAGCATGGAAGCCGACGCGGACATCGCCGGCGAGCACACCGAGCCGACGTTCCGCGACCAGGAGCCCCGCGCGAACGACAGCGACGAAAAGGACGCCGACCGCGGGGGCATGTCCCCGGAGTGAGGTCAGGAGCGGGCGCGCGGGTAGGTCCGGCGCTCGCCGATCCGGCCGTCCTTCGTGTGGATGAAGTGGGCCGTGCCGCGCTTGATGGCCAGCTTGCGGCCTTCCGCGACGGCGTCGGACTTCGTCTCCGCGCTGCCGGACGCCCGCGTGTTGCCGACGATCTTGTTCTTCCAGACCGAGCCGTCGTGGAACGTCTCGACGTCGCCGTCGGCGGGTTCCAGCGCGGGCGCGCTTTCGGGTTCGTCCGTGCCGTAGAGCGCCGGGTCGGGTTTGGGTGCGGTGCCGGGGCCGCCGAGGGGTTCGGGGTCCATCAGGTATTCGAGGCCGGCGTCGGTGGTCCAGCTGGTGCCCTTGGCGCCGTCGGGTCCGTCGGAGAGGTGCCAGATCGTCTTGTTGTGCGTCTGGTCTTCTTCGTCGAACAGGGCGCTGGGGGCGATGTCCCCTTCGAGACCGTCGGCTTCGAGTTCTTCGATGGCGGCCAGCCACTGCTTCTGGTGGACGGTGTCGCGGGCCAGGTTGAACTTGAGCATGGCTTTGACGCCGGGGTCGTCGGTCATGTTGTAGAGCCGGGCGGTTTGCAGCCGGCCCTGGGCCTCGGCGGCGGCATTGGCGCGGAAATCGGCCAGGAGGTTGCCGGAGGCGACGACGAACCTGGCGTTCCAGGGGTAACCGTTGCTGTCGGCCGGAAGCGCGCCCCCGCCCGCGACGATGGCCTGCTGGACGTCCATGCCGCCGATCACCGCGGCCATCACCGGGTCCTTGACGGCTTCGGCGGTGGCGGTGGCGGGTGCGCCTTCGAGGAGCCGGGCGACCATGGTGGCGAGCATTTCGACGTGGCCGATTTCCTCGGTCGCGGTGTCCATGATCAGGTCTTTGTACTTGCCTTCGATGCGGCAGTTCCAGCCTTGGAACAGGTACTGCATGGTGACGGTCATTTCGCCGTAGGCGCCGCCGATGAGTTCCTGGAGTTTGTGGGCGTAGACGGGGTCGGGCTTTTCGGGCTTGGCTTCGAACTGCAGCAGCTTCGTGTGACGGAACACATCATCTCCTTCCGGAGCCCGCGGAGTTCCCCCGATCGGCCGCGTCAATCGGCGAATCGCGGTGTTTGACGGGTTCCGGACGGGTTATCCGAACGGGTGATCGTCGTAGAGGAGGTGGTCACCAGTGCTCGCCCGGCACAATGCGGTGTGGCTGGTGCCCCGGCACGGCGCACCGGCGAAGGCGTCGGTCGTCGGCGTGCTGGATCGGACGACGTACCCGCAGCTGCGCGACGGACTGCTCGAATTCGCCGCGGACGCCGAGGACGGCGTGCTGATCGACGTCGAGCGCCTCGAACTGCGCGACCGGGCGCTGATCCGGGTGTTCGCCCTGGTCGCGCTGCGCGTCGGCGACTGGCCGGCCATCCCGTTCGCGCTGGTGACGGGCCGTCCGGAACAGCGGTCGGCGCTCGCGGGCTGCGGTGTGCCGGTGTACCCGGACGCCGCCGCCGCGGAGGCGGCGCTGACCCAACCGGCCCGGCGCCGGGCCGGCCGGCTGCTGGACCGCTCGCCGCGCACGTCGGCGCGCGCCCGCGGGTTCGTGCGCGGGATCTGCGCGGAGTGGATGGTGCCGGAGCTGGCCGAGGACGCGGAGCTGGTCGCGACCGAACTGGTCGAGAACACGTTGCGCCACACGGATTCGGCGCCCCGCCTGCGACTGGAGCTGCGCCGGGGAACGCTGTCGGTGCAGGTCTCGGACGAAAGCCGGCGGCCGGCCGTGCTGCGCGAGGGACTGGACCTGGCCGCCGCGGGACTGGGCCTGCGGATGATCACCAAGGTCGCGAAGCGGTGGGGGAGCAGCGGTTCGCGGTCCGGTGGGAAGACGGTGTGGGCCGTGCTCGCCCGGTGACGAACCGAAGCGGCCGCTGCCGGGGTCGGACGACCCCGCAGCGGCCGCGGCACCGGATGCGTCAGGAACCCGGGCCGGTGTAGATCTCCGCGGCCGGCGGCTCGGAGACCGTCGTCGGCTTGTTCCAGTCGCTGAACTCCATGGCGCCCTCCTTCGGGTCCGACATGCGCAGGAGGTAGTGCGGTTCCGTCGCCGCGACCGTGGCCGTTCCGTCCGAGCTCGCGAAGCTCAGCGCCGGGGCGCCCCCGATGGTGGTCTGCTCGCCCGGCTTGAACGTCGTCTTCTCCAGCTCGCCCAGCGTGCCCTGGGTGAACGACTTGTAGTCGAGGAACGTCTTGAACGCGTCGCCGATGCCCTGGCCGATCTTGGCCGTCGACGAGACCCACTTGCCGGTGAGCTGCTTGGCCGCCGCGGCGGGGGCGCCGGCCTGCTTCACCAGCGACTCGGTGAACTTGAAGTAGTACTTGTCGCCGATCCGCAGCACCGGGATCTCGAGCCCGTCCTTGACGACCGTGCCGCTCGCGCTGTCCGGGTTGAGCTGCAGGTCGAGGTTGATCGCGCTGCCCTCCTGCGACATCGTGCCCTTGACGTGCACGGCGGACGCCTGCTTGGCGGCGTCGGAGATCGCCGCGCCCACCTTGTCCGCGGCGAGGGCCGGAGCGGCCGGAGCCGTGGACGCCGGGGACGTCGGCGTGCCGGCCGCGGCCGGCGTGGACGTGGCCGGGGTGCCGGAGCAGCCGGCGAGGGCGAGGGATCCGGCCGCGAGGAGCGCGACCAGGCGGAGGCGAGGCATGGGTAGTCCGTTCGTGAAGGCCGGGGCGTCCCCGGACACGAACGGGCTATCGTCTGAACGGGTGATCCGTTACAGCCGGTGGAGCGGAGCTCAGCGGCGGGACCGGTAGTCGCGCTCGGTCTCGACCTCGCCCTCCGGCGTGTGGACGAAGTGCCCGACCCGGCGCTTCCGCGCGATCTGCCGCCCCGCCAGCACCGCGTCGACGCGGCGGGGAGAGGTGTTGGACGCCCGGCGGCCGCCTTCGACGCGGTTCTTCCACAGCCCGTCTTCGTAGTAGGTGTGCACGTCACCCTCCGCCACGACGTCCGCCTCCCATCGTGAGACCTGGAAGGCTGCGGGTGCCCGGGGACGTAGCGGACAAACGTTATCCGGCGTTCAAGCCAGCCCGAGTACGCCGATGGCGTTGTCCTTGAGGATCAGCGGCCGCACCTCGTCCTTGATCTCCAGTTCGGCGAAGTCGGCGAGCCAGCGGTCCGGGGTGATCACCGGGAAGTCCGACCCGAACAGGACTTTGCGCTTCAGCAGCGTGTTCGCCGCCCGCACCAGCTGCGGCGGGAAGTACTTCGGCGACCAGCCCGACAGGTCGATGTACACGTTCGCCTTGTGCGTCGCGACCGAGATCGCTTCGTCCTGCCACGGCACCGACGGGTGCGCCAGGATCACCGTGAGGTCCGGGAAGTCGGCGGCGACGTCGTCGAGCAGCATCGGGTTCGAATAGCGCAGCTTGATGCCGTGCCCGCCCGGCAGGCCCGCGCCGATGCCGGTCTGCCCGGTGTGGAACAGCGCCGGCACGCCCAGCTCCGCGATCGCTTCGTAGAGCGGGTAGTACCGGACGTCGTTGGGCTCGAACGCCTGCAGGCTCGGGTGGAACTTGAACCCGCGCACCCCGTGCTCGCCGACCAGCCGCCGCGCGCGGAGCACGGCCGCCTTGCCGGCGTGCGGGTCGACCGAGCCGAACGGGATGAGCACGTCCGCGTGCTCGGCGGCCGCGTCGGCGATCTCCTCGCTCGACAGCGCCGGATGCCCGGTCGCGGCCGTCGCCTCGACGGTGAAGACGACCGCGGCCATGTTCCGGGCCCGGTAGTGCTCGGCGATCGCGGTCACCGTCGGCGTGCGGTCCTGGCCGGCGCGGAAGTACTTCTCGGACGCGTCCAGCAGTTCCTGGTCGAGGGCGAAACAGCCGTGGCCGTCCTGTTCGACGTGGGTGTGGACGTCGATGGCGGTCAGGGAGGAAAGGTCCACGAAGAGCTCCAGGGTCAGGGCAGGTCGGGCTGCGCGGCCTTGGCGGCCAGCAGGTGTTCGAGGACGGCGTCGCGGGCGGCGACGAGCCGGTCGTGGTCGGTGCCGGCCAGTTCCGCGTCGACCCCGGCGACCAGGGTCTCGGCGAGTTCCGGCGTCAGGTGGACGCGGCCGAGGTCGCGCCACCACTCTTCGGTGGGCGGGCCGAGGTGGCGCAGGACGTGCGCGAGCCCGCCCGCACCGCCGGAGAGGTGCTGGTTGACGAACGGGCCGAGCACGGCCCAGCGCAGACCGGGACCGTAGGCGATGGCGGCGTCGATGTCGGCGACCGTCGCCACTCCGCGTTCGACGAGGGAGTACGCCTCCTGCCAGAGCGCGGCCTGCAGCCGGTTCGCGACGTGGCCGGGCACCTCCCGGGTCAGCCGGATCGGCCGCTTCCCGACCGAGGCGTAGAACGCCATGGCCCGGTCGACGACCTCGGGTGCGGTCTCGCGGCCCGGCACGACCTCGACGAGCGGGATCAGGTGCGGCGGGTTGAACGGGTGCCCGACGACCACGCGCTCGGGGTGTTCCGGACAGCCCTGCGCGATCACGCTCGGCAGCAGCCCGGACGAGCTGCTCGCCAGGATCACGTCCGGCCGCGCGGCCTCGTCGAGGACGGCGAACAGCGCGTGCTTGACGTCTTCGCGCTCCGGCCCGTTCTCCTGGACGAAATCCGCGGCGGCGGCCGCTTCGCCCGCGTCGGCGACGAACCGCAGCCGATCCGTCGGCGTGCCTTCGAGCGCACTCCGCAACCGCTCCTCGGCGCCGGGCGCCGGATCGGTGGCGATGACGTCGAAGCCCCGCTCCAGGAAAAGGGTGGCCCAGCTCGCGCCGATCACGCCGGTGCCGACGACCGCGACGGTGCTCATTCCGCCTCCGCGGGAGGAAGTACGTCGGCGGTGCTCATGCCGGCACCCCGAAGTGGTCCAGCGCGGTGGGATCGGCCAGGACGTCCCGGCCGACGACCTCGTCGATCGCCGCGCCGAGCAGGAGTTTCTTCACCGGCAGCTCCAGTTTCTTCCCGGTGCGGTTGCGGGGGATCGACGGCACCGCGGTGATCGTGTCCGGCACGTGCCGCGGCGAGAGCGCGGTCCGCAACACCGAGGCGATCCGGCCGCGCAAGGCGTCGTCGAGTTCGGCGCCGGGCCGCAGCGCCACGAACAGCCGGAGGTCGCCGTTGCCGCCCGCGGGGTCTTCGAGGTGCACGACCAGGGAGTCGTCGATCTCCGGAAGCTCCTCCACGACGGCGTAGAACTCGGCGGTGCCCAGCCGGACGCCGCCGCGGTTGAGGGTGGCGTCCGAGCGGCCGGCGATGACGCAGCCGCCCTCGGGGGTGAACCGGATCCAGTCGCCGTGCCGCCAGATCCCGGGATAGGTCGAGAAGTACGTGTCGCGGTAGCGCGCACCGGAGTCGTCACCCCAGAACCCGACCGGCATCGACGGCATCGGGGCGGTGATCACCAGCTCGCCGAGTTCCCCGACCACCGCCGTGCCGTGCTCGTCGAACGCCTGCGCGTCGACGCCGAGGCAGGGACCGGAGATCTCGCCGGCCACGACCGGTTGCAGCGGGCTGCCCTGGACGATGCCGCTGCAGACGTCGGTGCCGCCGCTGCCGACGTTGAGCAGCACGCCCGGGAACTTTTCGTGCACCCAGTGGAAGCCTTCGGCGGGCAGCGGGCTGCCGGCCGCGCCGAGCTGCCGCAGCGCGGACAGGTCGTGCTCGGCGGCCGGGTCGAGGCCCGCTTTCCGGCACGCCATCAGGAATCCCGGGCTCGCGCCCATCAGCGTCGCCCGGGTTTCCGCGGCCAGCCGCCACTGCCAGGCCAGGTCCGGGTGCAGCGGGTTGCCGTCGACCAGCACGATCGACGCGCCGGTGAGCAGGCCCGAGACCAGCGCGTTCCACATCATCCAGGCGGTGGTGGAGAACCACAGGATCCGGTCGCCCGGGCGCAGGTCCCAGCTGAGACCGTGGTTCTTCAGGTGCTCCAGCAGGATGCCGCCGTGGCCGTGCACGATCGCCTTGGGCTTGCCCGTGGTGCCCGAGGAGAACAGCACGCACAGCGGGTGCGCGAACCCGACCGGTTCGAATCCGGGGGCACTTCCGGTGAGCAGGTCGGCCCAGGCGAGGGTGCCGGGCAGGTCGTGACCGCTGTAGGGCACGTGCACGACGTGCTCGACGGTCGGCAGGCCCGCGCGGATTTCAGCGACCTCGGCGCGGCGGTCGACGTCCTTGGCGCCGTAGCGGTAGCCGGACACGGTCAGCAGCACCCGCGGCTCGATCTGGCCGAACCGGTCGACCACCGACCGGGCGCCGAACTCGGGGGCGCAGGAAGCCCAGATCGCGCCCAGGCTCGCGACGGCGAGGTAGGCGACCACGGCTTCCGGGATGTTCGGCAGGTACGCCACGACGCGGTCCCCGCGGCCGACCCCGAGCCGGGCCAGTCCCGCGCGGGCGCGCGCGACCTGGTCGCGCAGGTGCGCCCAGGTCAGCTCCGTGCGTTCGCGCGTCTGGGAGTAGGCGATGACCGCGGCCGCGTCGTCCGGGCCGTGGCCGAGGGCGTGTTCGGCGTAGTTGAGGGTCGCGCCGGGGAACCACTCCGTGCCCGGCATGGTCCGGTCGGGCACCACCGCGGTGGCCGGGGCGTGGCAGCGGACGCCGAAGAAGTCCTTGATCGAGGACCAGAAGCCGTCGAGATCGGTCACCGACCACCGGTGCAGATCCGCGTAGCCGTCGAAGAAGTGCCCGCGGGACTCCAGCCACCGCAGGTACCGGCCGATCTCGGTGGTTTCGCGGACGTCGGGGGCGACCGGGCGCAGGATCATCGACCCACCTTCCCGGCGCGCTTGTCGAGGAACGCCTGCATCCGCTCCTTCGCCTCGGCGCTGCCGCCGGCGATGGCCGCCATCAGCGCCTCCATCAGGTAGCCCTCGGCCGGGTTGGCCTCGGCGATGCGGGGGAGGGCCTGCAGGACGGCGAAGTTCGTGATCGGCGAGTTGCCCGCGATCTTGCGGGCCAGGCCGAGCGCGTGCTCGAGGCCGTTGTCGACGCGGTAGTGCGACAACCCGGCGGCGTGCCCCTCGTCGGCGTCGAGCACGCGGCCGGTGAGCATCATGTCGGCCATCCGGTGCGCGCCGATCAGCCGCGGCACCCGCACCGACGCCCCGCCGCCGACGAACAGCCCGCGCTGGCCCTCCGGCAGGGCGTAGAACGCCGAGGGCTCGGCGACGCGGATGTGCGCGGCGGCCGCCAGTTCCAGGCCGCCGCCGACGACCGCGCCCTTGAGCACGGCCACCACCGGGACCCGCCCGCGTTCGAGCCGCTCGAAGGCGCGGTGCCACATCATCGAGTGCTCCAGGCCCTCGAACGCGTCGCGTTCGGTGAGCTCGGACAGGTCCAGCCCGGCGGAGAAGTGGTCGCCGACGGCGTCGAGCACGACCGCCTTGATCCCCGGCGGCGGAGAGCCGAAGAACGTTTCGAGGCCGAGCACGGTCGCGTCGTCGAGGGCGTTGCGCTTCTCGGGACGGGCCAGCCACAGCACGGCGATGTCGTCCCGCAGCTCCAGGCGCAGCGAAGGGGGCAGGAGGGGGGTGGTCATGCGGGTCCGTTCGTGAAGGTTTCGGCGGCCAGGGTGCGCAGTTCGACCCGGCGGATCTTGCCGGTGGCGTTGCGGGGCAGGGTGTCGGTGAACTGCACGTGCTTCGGGACCTTGTAGCGGGCCAGGTGCTGTTCGAGGTGGGCGCGGAACCGCGGTTCGTCCAGCTCGGCGCCGGGCCGGACCACGACGAAGGCCGCGCCGGCCTCGCCCCAGCGCTCGTCGGGCACCCCGACCACGGCGCAGGCGTCGACCGCGTCGAGCCGGACGGCGACCGCCTCGATCTCGGCCGGGTACACGTTTTCCCCGCCGGAGATGATCATGTCCTTGACCCGGTCGACGACGTGCGCCCAGCCGTCGTCGTCGACGCGGACGACGTCACCGGTGCGGAACCAGTCGCCGGAGACGAAGCTCGCCTTCGACTCCTCGGGCCGGTTCCAGTAGCCGCCGAAGACGTGCGGGCCGCGCACGAGCAGCTCGGCCGGTGTCCCGTCGAGCGGCTGCGGCGTGAGGTCGGGGCCGAGCGCGGCCACGTCGGTGAAGAAGTGCGGCACCCCGGCGGCGACGGGGTGGTCGAGCGTGCCTTCGTGGGTGGCCATCGACACGCCCGGCGAAGCCTCCGTCATGCCGTAGCCCTGCAGGAGTTTCACGCCGCGGTCGAGCCACGCCTGCGCGACGCGTTCGGCCACCGGCGACCCGCCGTAGAGCACGCAGGTCAGCGAGCTCAGGTCGGTGCGGTCCCAGGCCTCGTGCCGCCACATCATCTCCAGCATCGTCGGCACCGCCGAGAAGCTGGTGATCCCGGCCTCGCCGATCCGGGCGAGGATGGTGCCCGGATCGAACTTGGCCACCGGCTCCACGCTGCCGCCCTTGAACAGCGTCGGCAGCGTGATCTGGCCCAGCCCGACGCAGTGGAACAGCGGCGCGATGCACAGCGCCTTGTCGCTGCCGAGCACGTCGAGGTGCGCCAGCTGGTTGACGGTGTTCCAGGTGAGGTTGCCGTGGGTGAGGACCGCCGCCTTCGGCCGTCCGGTGGTGCCGGAGGTGTAGAGCAGCAGGCAGGGGTCGTCGAGCCGCACCTCGGTGTCCGGCGCCGGCCCGCCCTCGGCGATTTCCGCTTCGAAGGTGTCCTCGGTGGCGATGACGATGCCGTCCTGGAGCCCGCCGGCCGCCGCCACGAGGACGGCGGTGTCCGGGCTGTGCACGAGGACCGACGCGCCGCTGTCGTCGAGCATGTACCGGATCTCGGTGGGGGCGAGCCGGTAGTTGAGCGGGACGAAGATCGCGCCGCAGCGGGCGGTGGCGAACAGCGTCTCGAAGACGGTAATGGCGTTGACGCCGAGGTAGGCCACGCGGTCGCCCGGGCCCACGCCCCGCCGGGTCAGGGCGCCGGCGAGGCGGTGCACTCTCTCGGCGAGCCCGGCGTAGGTGAGCGACCGGCCGGCCTCCACCAGCGCGGTGCGGTCCGGGTTGATCCGCGCCCGCCGCGCGGGCCAGCTGCCCAGGCCGAAATCGGGGCGGTTCACGGCTGCCTCCTTCACCAGCGGAGCACCGGCTTGATCGTCGTGCCCGCGAGCATGTCGTCCACTGCCTGTTGAATCTGCCCGAACTCGTACTGCGTGACCAGCTTTTCGAGCGGGAACCGGCCCGCGGCGACGAGCTCGGCCAGTGTCGGCACCAGCGCCTGCGTGTCCGCGTCCCCCATGGTCAGGCCGGTGACGTGCCGTCCGGGGAGCAGGAAGTTGACGTCCACGGGCACCGTCGTGCCGAACGCGGGCGCGCCGACGACGACCGCGGTGCCGCGCGCGGCCAGCGTGCCGATCGCCGTGCCCAGGACGCCGGCGTGGCCGGTGGTCTCGACGACGCCGTCGACACCGCGGCCGCCGGTCAGCTCGCCGACCGCCTCGGCGAGGTCGTCGACGCCGGTGTCGATCGTGTCGGTGGCGCCGAGCTCGCGGGCCAGCGCCAGCCGGGCCGCCACGCGGTCGACGGCGATGATCCGGGTCGCCGGCGTCAGGTGGGCGGCCATCACCGCGGACAGGCCGACCGCGCCGGCGCCGGTGACCAGCAGCGTGGCCCCCGGGCGCGGGGCGAGGACGTTCCACACGGCGCCGGCCCCGGTCATGACGCCGCAGCCGAGCGGGGCCAGGAGGTCCAGTGGCGCGTCGGCGGCGACCTTGACGACGCTGCGCTCGTCGGCGACGGCGTGCCCGGCGAAGCTGGACTGGCCGAAGAAGTGCCCGCCGAGCGGGGTGCCGTCGCGGGAGATCGGCGTCGTGCCGTCCGGGCGCTGCCCGCCGAGCAGGTTGGCGGGCAGCCACGTCTCGCAGTAGGCGGGGTGGCCGCCGCGGCAGTTCGCGCAGCAGCCGCAGGAGGTGTAGCTGAGCAGGACCCGGTCACCGGCCTGCACCCGCGTGACGGCGGCGCCGGTTTCCTCGACGATCCCGGCGCCTTCGTGGCCGAGCACGCCGGGCAGCGGGAACGGCAGGGCGCCGGCGGCGACGCCGAGATCGGTGTGGCAGACGCCGGTGGCGACGATCCGCACCCGGACCTCGTCCGGGCGGAGCTCGTCGAGGGCCACTTCGCCCAGGGTGAACCCGGCGCCGGCGGACTCCACGACGGCCGCGGTGGTTGTGGTGGCGGACACGGCAATCCTCCTTGGGCGGGTGGCTGGGTTGTCGTGAGTGGTAAGGCGGGTTCTAACCCGCCTTACCACTCACGAGCGTCAGGCGAGGGAGATGACGACGGACTTCGTGCGCGTGTAGGCGTCGAGGGATTCGGGGCCGTATTCGCGGCCGAACCCGGAGTCCTTGACGCCACCGAAGGGGATCGCGGGGTCGAGCATCGCCCAGTCGTTGACCCAGATGATCCCGGCCTGCAGGCGCGCGGCGACGCGGTGCGCGCGGGCGAGGTTCGTCGTCTGCAGCCCGGCCGCGAGGCCGTAGGGCGTGCCGTTGGCCAGCGCGATCGCTTCGTCCTCGGACGTGAAGCGCTGGACGGTCAGCACGGGACCGAAGATCTCCTCCCGGATGACGCGCGAGTCGTCCGGGAGGTCGGCGATCACGGTCGGCTGGAAGAAGAAGCCACCCCCGAGGGCCGGGCGGCCGCCGCCGGTGACGATCCGGCCGCCGTCCGCGCGGGCCTGCTCGACGTACTGCTCGACCTTCGCCCGGTGCCGCTCGCCGGCCATCGGGCCGACCACCGTCGCGGGGTCGAACGGGTCGCCGACCGGCACGTGCGGCACGGCTTCGGCGAGCGCGCCCAGGACCGTGTCGTACAGCGCGTCGGCGACGAGCAGCCGGGGGCCGCCCATGCAGAACTGGCCGGTGTTGAAGACGAACGCCTTGATCACCGCGGCGACCGCCTGCTCGACGTCGGCGTCCTCGAACACGATGTGCGCCGCGTTGCCGCCGAGTTCGAGGGTGACCGGCTTGAGGTGCTCTCCGGCCACGCTCGCCGCGTGCCGGCCGACCGCGGTGGAGCCGGTGAAGGCGATCTTGTCGACGCCGGGGTGGCTCAGCAGGGGGTCCCCGATCTCCGGGCCGAAGCCGGTGACCACGTTGAGCACGCCGTCGGGCACGCCGGCCTCGGCGAGCAGCTCGGCCATCAGCAGCGCGCTGAGCGAGGTGTCCTCGGCCGGCTTGTGCACCACGGTGTTGCCGGCGGCCAGCGCGGGCGCGATCTTCGAGGTGGACAGGATCAGCGGGAAGTTGAACGGCGTGATCGCGGCGACCACGCCGAGCGGTTCGCGGCGCGTGTAGGCGTGCGAAGGGATCGGAATCTGCCGCGTGGCGCCGTCCACCCCCTGCGCCAGGGCCGAGTAGTACTCGTACTGCTCGGCGACGGTCTCGACGTCGACCGCCCGGCACAGCGAGATCGGCTTGCCGACGTCGGCGCTCTCCAGGGCGGCGATCCCGTCCGCGCGCTTGCGCACCAGGTCCGCGACCCGGTGCAGCACCCGGGCCCGCTCCCGGCCCGGCGTCGCGGCCCAGCCGTCGAACGCCTGCCGGGCCGCGGCCACCGCGGCATCGACGTCGGCGGCCGTCGCCCGGGCGAGGGTGGTGAGGGTCCGACCGGTGGCCGGGTCCACGGCGTCGAAGCGGTCCGCGGTGTCCGCCCACCGGCCGCCGATGAACAGCCGGCCCGGTGCGATGTCCGGGCGCGGCCGGGTGCCCGGGCGTTCCTCCACTGCGGTCATCGGCCGACTCCTCACTGAGCGGATATATCAGGAACCCTGAGATAGACCAAGGATGCGGCGGGGAGGGCGTGCCTGTCAAGAGGCCGCTCCGGCCCCCATTCCGGCGCCGATGTTTTGGCCGTCCGTTAACCGAATCCGAAGTGGACGACGAGTTTTTCAACGGGGAACCGGATAACTCACCCCGAGCGGCCGGGATGCGTAACGGCCGCCCGGGAAACGCCGACTCCAGCGTGCCCGGGAAAGGGCCGTGTCCGTTCTGCCCGGCCCGCCGGAGGTGTCGGAAAAGAGGTCACCGTGAACCCGAAGAACTCCCGGCGGTTCGCCCGCCGATCCCTGCCGCCCGGCTTCGCGGTGGCCGCCCTGCTGGCCGGCGCCGGGGTCGCCGTCGCCACCACCTTCGCCGCCGGGGTGCCGGTCGCGGTGCCCGACCACCCGCTGGGCGGCGGGGCGGCGTGCGCCGCGCTCGTCGCGCAGCAGCAGGCGCGCGGCAGTGTCAACTACCCCGCGTCCGAGGTCGAGCCGTACGTCGCCGCCGACCCGGCGGACCCGCGCCACCTTGTCGGCTCCGCCCAGCAGGACCGCTGGAACGACGGCGGGTCCAACGGCCTGACCAACGTCGTCTCCCGCGACGGCGGGGTGACCTGGACGCCGGCCGCCGCGCAGCCGCGGTTCAGCATCTGCGCCGGGGCGACGGCCGGCTCGCCCGGCTACTTCCAGCGCACCACCGACCCGTGGGTCAGCTTCTCCGCCGACGGCCGGGTCGTGTACTCGATCGCGGACTCGTTCAACGCCGACGGCCCGGCGTTCGGCGGGGCGAGCGCGATCCTGATCAGCCGTTCGCTCGACGGCGGCGACCACTGGGAGACCCCGGTCACCGCGCGGCTGGACACTTCGACGCAGGTGCTCAACGACAAGGAGTCGGTCACCGGGGACCCGCTGCTGGCCGACCGCGCCTACGCGGTGTGGGACCAGCTGGTCTCGCCGCAGAGCCACGCCAACCCCAGTGCGTACACGCACTCGATCACCTATCGCGGCCCGAGCTACTTCTCCCGCACCACCGACCGGGGCGCGACCTGGAGCACCGGCCGGATCATCTTCGACCCCGGGCAGAACGACCAGACGATCGGCAACCAGATCGTCGTGCCCACCACCGGTCCGGGCCGCGGGGTGCTGATCGACGGCTTCGACCTGATCACCAACAAGGGCGGCGCCTGCCCGTACACCCACGGCGGCCGGCACTGCCGCGGCTCATCGACGTCGACCGCGGCGGTCGTCCGGTCCACCGACGGCGGCACGACGTGGTCCGACGCCATCGGCATCGACACCCAGCAGATCGCGTCGGTGGCGACCGCCGGACACCCGGTCCGCTCCAGCGACGAGATCCCCGAGTTCGCCGTCAACCCGGTCAACGGCTTCGTGTACGCGGTCTGGCAGGACGCCCGGTTCAGCGCCACCGGCGCGTCGAAGATCGCCTTCGCCCAGTCCGCCGACGGCGGGCTCACGTGGGGTGACACGATCCGCATCGACCAGTCGCCGGGCGACACACCCGCGTTCGTGCCGCAGATCCGCGTCACCGCCGACGGCACGATCGGCCTGACCTACTACGACCTCCAGAACGCGACGCCGGCGCAGCCGGGACTCACCGACGCGTACATCGCCCACTGCCACAGCGCCACGAGCGACTGCGGCAACCCGGCGAACTGGGCGGCCAACGGGCAGACCCGGCTGACGGCGACGTCGTTCGACCTCACGACGGCACCGGACGCGGGCGGCTACTTCCTCGGCGACTACTCGGGTCTGGCGGCAACGGGCCCGACGCTGACGGCGTACTTCGGGGTCGCCCGGCCGGTGGCGGTCAGCGGGGCGTCGGACATCTTCGCCAACCACGCCGGCTGAGCGGTGACCGGGAACGGCGGCCCCGGTCGCCGTTCCCGGCTCCGGATTCACCCGGATGGGTGGTTTGAGTTGTGCCCGTGCGGGTCGCGTGCGGAGGTGCCGGGTTCGGCCGTTGGCGGGGTTGCGCCGTTCGGATCAAGGACTACGCTGCGAAGTGCGGTTTCAGCAACGCATCCGTCCCCGATTGGCCAGCGACCGAGCGGACACCCGTTCGTCACGTCATCTGCGAATGAGGCGTGGAATGTTAGTCGTCCAGCCCCCAGCGACGGCGATCCCGGTAGCGCCGTCGAAGCACGAACAGTTCGACATCCAGGTGATCCGCCCGTACTTCGGCGCGGTCATGGTCCGCATCCGCGGCGCTCTCGACGCCGACAGCGCCCCCCAGGTGCGCTCGGCGCTCAGCACGTGGGCCCACCGCCGGTTCCCGGTTCTGGTGCTGGACCTGTCCGAGGTCGACTTCCTCGACGGAGCGGGCCTCGCCGCCCTGGGCGGCATCCAGGCGCGGGTCGTTCGCGAGAACGCGACCCTGCGGGTCGTCACGGGTGACAACCGGGTGGTGCGCCGCGCGCTGTCGGCCAGCGGGCTCGACCACGCGCTCAACGTCACCCGGCTGCCCTCCGGGTGGGAACGCGCGACGGAGATCCCGAGCCAGAGCTGATCGAGGTCCGAGATCCGGCCCTTCCCGGCCGTGGGCCGTGCTCAGGCGCGGTCGACCGGCGCAAGCTCCTCGAACGGCCGCCGCACGCGAACCTCCCGATCCGACAAGTCCAGGTCTTCCCAAGCCACGTACCGGCTGTGGCGGTGCAGCCAGCGGATCAGCTTCACCAGCGGCACCGGCCCCCGCTGGTCGTGGCGCTGGTAGCCGAACAGGCGGACGCGGGTGCGCCCGACGATCACCCCGCGCACCACCAGTTCCGGCAGGCCGTCCGACCTCGGCGTCGCTTCCGCGCGGATCTCGCGGACGGCTCCGATGTCCCGGCCGGTCCCGTCGCGGACCGGGCGGCCGATCAGCTCACCGGCTCGCACGGCCCGCTCCCGGGATCCGGCCGATGACGCGGCGGCGCAGCCAGTCCTCCGACGGGCTGTCCGTCGCGTGCGCGACCGCCGTCGTCACGACGATCGTCGGCTCGATGCTGCGGACGGCGTTGAGCGGGATACGTTGTGGTGCCTGCGCGCGGAAGCCGCGGCCGAGGTGGTGCAGGAGGCGGCCGATCGGGCCACCCAGGCGGTCGGCCAGCGCCTCGGGGCCGACCAGCAGCGCGTCGACCACGTACGTCCCGCCCTCGGCGCGGAGCTCGAGGTCGTCCACCTTGCCGACCACCGTGCCGTCTTCGCCGACGATCTGGCGGTCGAGCAGGGCGTCGCCGAGGTCGATGGGACCGGAATCCGGGTTCATTGGCCTGCTCCCGTGAAGATCATCAGGGGGATCGCCACGAGCGCCGCGACGGCGATGATGACGAGCACGGCGAACCCGACGACGTTGCTGAAGTGACCGTTGGCGTGCTTCCCCAGGTACTCCCGGTCGTTGGCGACGATGAGCACCGGCAGGTACGTCAGCGGCAGCGCCACTGCCGAGAAGATCAGCGAGATCTCGGTCAGGCCGACCGGATCGAGCCCCGTCTGCACCACCAGCACCGCGACCAGCAGGCCGGCGCCGACGGTCAGGTGGAACCGGGCGGCGTTGCGCGGCGCGCGGCGCTTGCCCCAGTCCCAGCCGAAGTACTGCGCCAGCATGTACCCCGACGACAACCCGGTCTCCAGCGCCGCGCCGAAGGTGGCGGCGAAGATGCCGATCAGCACGATCACCAGACCCGCCGTCCCCAGCGCGAGCGTCACCGGCAGCACGATCTGGCTGACCTGGCTGACGTCGACCCCGGCCGGGAACAGCACGATCGCGGAACACGCCATCACGGCGATGGCCAGCAGGCCGCCGAGGGGGAAGCCGAGCAGCACGTTGGCGCGCTGCACGGACAGGTCCTTGACCGTCCAGCCTTCTTCGACACCGCCGGAGGAGAAGAAGAACACCTCGTACGGCGTCATCGCCGACGCGAACAACGCCACCGCGTGGTAGGCGTAGGTCGGCAGCGCCTGATCGGGCGGCGGCGCGAGCCCGGCGACCTGCGCGCCGAGCGACGACCAGTCCGGGTGCAGGAAGAACACCGCGACGGCGAACACACCGATCGCCAGCCCGCCGAGGCCGAACCCGGTCTCCATCCGCTCGAAGCCGACCCGCCAGACCACCAGCCAGACGAGCACGCCGATCGGCAGCACCCAGACCAGCCGGTCGACCCCGGAGGCCAGTTCGATGACGATCGCGACGCCGCCGATCTCCGCGCACACCGTCAGCAGCGTGATGAGGAACGAGCCGACCAGGTTGAGCAGCGCCGTCCGCGGGCCGAGGCGTTCGCGGATCAGGTCGAACACCGGACGCCCCGACACCGCCACGATCCGGCCGGACATGTCGGCGTAGACGCAGATGCCGAGCACGCCGAGGACGGTCACCCAGACCATCGCCATCCCGTAGCGGGCGCCGACGACACCGCTTTCGACGAGGTCGCCGATGTCGACGAAACCGCCGACCGCGGTGAGGATGCCGAGGGTGACGGCGAGGAACTTCTTGTTCACGACGTCACGCCCCAGCGGGCGAGCTCGCCGATGAGGCCTTGCAGGTCGGCGTCGATCCGGTCCAGTCCTTCGTCGGTGCCGTCGCCGAGGCCGTCGTCGAGCCGGTGGGCCACCACGACGGCACGGTCGGTGATCGACGCCAGTGCCGCGCGGGCGCGGTCATCGGTCAGCTTTCCGACGTCCTGGCCGGCAGCGCCGAGCTCGTCGGCGGCGTCGCGGACGGTGACCGACAGGCTGGGCACGGGCGGCACCTCGGCGCGGTCGGCGGTCACCACGAGCCGCAGGAGTTCGAGCTGGCCGCGGATCTCCCGGCCGGCGTGCACGGTCTCGGCCTGCGGATCGGCGCTGCAGGCCGCCGCCAGGGCCGCGACCGCGAGGACGGCCGTCGCGCAGAGCCGGGTTCGCCACAGCGCAATCACGAGGGCGGTGTACCCGCTCGCGGCGCGGACAAACGCCGGGAAGCTCCACGGTGGACAGACGGGTGGTTGAACCGGGGCGCGGGTGGGAAATTCGGGGCCATGCCGAGCGAAATGTCCCTCCGGTCCGGGGATGGACCGGACGAAAACGACCTTCCGGTCACCCGGCCGGCGTGGCCGGTGACGGCGCTCAGCGCGGTGGCACAGGGCGGCCTGCTCTGGGCCTTCGTGGCCGGCGTGCTGGCGTGGCGGCCGGGTCCGCGGCGCCGGGCGGCGGGCCGCGGGCTCGTGGCGGGCGCGGCCGGGATGGCGGTCGGGCACGGCGTGAAGGCCGTCGTGCGCCGTCCGCGGCCGCCGGCGCAGAACCTGCCGGCCCACCGGGCGCTGCTCGAACAGCCGAAGTCATCGGCGTTTCCGTCCACGCACGCGACGACGGCGGCCGCGTTCACGGTCGGCGTCGCGCTCACCGCACCCGCGACGGGAGCCGCGATCGCGCCCCTGGCGGCCGCCGTGTGCTACAGCAGGCTCCGGACGCGGGCGCACTGGCCGACCGACGTGTACGGCGGTGTCGCGATCGGTGCCGTCGTGGGTGGGCTGGTGCACCGCCGGCTCAGGAACGGAAGTACGCCGGGAAGGTAGGACGCCGTTGCCGGCCAGGATCGGGCGACTTCCGGTCACCGGGCGCTACAGTGGCGGCCTTCGCTTCGACCTGGGGGGTCAGTGTGCCGGAGACGCGCCGGATCACGGTGTCCGATGGCGCCGCGCTGCTGGGCGGCCTGGTATCCGGGGCGATCGGGGCGTATGCGTACTACAGCCCGGCGCTGCGGCCGCTCGCGCACGCCTTCACGCTCTGGATAGCCCTCCTGGCCGCGGTGGTTCCCGGGGTGCGCGACGGCCGGGCGATCGCCCGCGCGGTCGTCGCCTTGGCGGCGGCGGTGGTGGCGTTCTACTACGGCCTGGATGTCGGGTACGGCATCAAGTACCCGGGGATGCCGTATGAGGTGGACCTCGAGCGACTCGGGCTGTGGTGCGTCCTGGCCGCGGTCGCGGGCACGGCGGCGGGTCCGGTGTTCGGCCCGATCGGCCGCGAAGACGTTCGCGGCACGGTGAGCACGGCGCTGGCGGCGGGGCTGCTGATCGGCGAGGTGGTCCGGCGGTCCGATCGTGCCGACGGGGTGGCGTTCACGGTGGCGACGCTGCTGGCGCTCGCCTTGGTGCTGGGGCGGGGGATCCGGTCGCGGCCGCAGGCTTTCCGGGTGGTGGCGTGGACGGTGCCGATGACGGTGGTGGGGTTCCTGCTGGTTTCGGCGCCGGACGTGCTGGAGCAGTTCCTGCTGATCTGAGGACGTCAGTCCACCGGGACGTAGGCACCGTCGCCGGCTTGCGCGGTGGCGAGGTACGCGGATGTACGCGCCGTCCAACGGGAACACCAGCACGAACTTCGCCCCGTCGTTCCCGCGCAGTACCGCACCTTTCCTCAGACCGGAGAGGAATTCGACGATGTCGCGTTCGATTTCCACGGCGAATTCGCGGTGCCGCTCCTGGGAAATGTCGTACAGGTCGGTGTCGATGTCGTAGGTCGCACGCCGGCCCGTCACCGGGTCGTGGACCGCGAATTCCAGGTCGATCCACTCAGCTGCCAAGTGTCCTCGCCCGTGGGCGTCGCCCGGAGCTCGCCGAGGACCTGCCGGAGCCGACGGCCGGTCACGTCGCCTCCGCTTCGAACGCCGCGCCGAGTTCGGCGAACTGTTTCGCGGCGGCCGCCAGCAGTGCGGTGTCGCCTTCGCGGCGGGCCCGGGCGCGGGTCAGCGCCGCCGCCGTCCAGCGGTTGTGGGCAGCGTGGTGCTCGGCTCGGCTCAGCTGGCGGGGCGCGTCCGGAACATCCAGGAGCACGGCCAGTTCCGCGGCCACGCCCGCCGCGTAGCCGTTGAAGCGGCCGGGCGTGAACTCGGCGCCTGCTTCGCTGAGCCGTGCGGCCACGCCGGTGCCCGTGTGCAGGGCGACCCTGGCCCGGACGAACGCGTCGAGCGGGGCCAGGTTGGCCGACTCCGCCGGGGTGGCCACGCCGGCGACGTCCGCCGCACGGGCACGCCAGCGGGTCATCGACGGCTCGTCGCCGGACAGGCCGGCCGCCAGCGCCGCCGCGAGCAGCGGAACACCCAGGGTCGCGTTGTGCGGGAGCCGGGCGTGCCACAGCTCATCGGCGGCGGCGCTCGCTTCGGCGAACCGGCCGGTCAGGGCGAGCGTGGTGACCAGGCCGCTCGTGCCCCAGTACGGGTGGCCGGCCAGCGCCGGGTCGCCGGCCGCGCGCCTGCTCAGGGCCAGTGCGTCGGACAACGCGCCGGTGGCGACGGCGTAGGTGATCGCGGCCCGGAACGCGTCCAGGACCTCGACCCCCGCGTGCGGGTCGGTGCGGTCCAATGCCGTGACGAGGGCGAGGCGCTCTCGGGTCGTGCCGTACGCCTGGTCCGGACGACCGGCGAGTGCCTGCGCCGTGCACCGGGCGTCCAGGGCGGCGCTGAGCAGCAGCGGATCGCCGGAAGCCGCCGTCACGGCACGCTCGGCCGCCTCCGGGTCGACCGACTGCGGGCCCGACCCGGACCGCCAGGCACGCGCCACGGCGAGGTCCGCCGCCGGTGCTTCGGCCGCCTCGGCGAGCATCCGGTCCAGTTCGGCGCCGGGGACCGGGTCGGTGACGAAGCCGGCGCCGCGGAACCGCTCGGCCAGGACGACGGCGCCGGCCAGGCAGGCCGCCCGCGTGCCCGGGTCGCCGGTGGCCCGCTCCGCCGCGGCGCGCAGCAGGTCGAAGTGGTCACGCGCCTGGGTGAGCAGGTGGGTGCAGCTGCCGGCCCGCGCCAGGTGGGCGGCCGCGGCCGCGGGGGAGGCGGCTCGGTCCGCGGCCGTGCGCCAGTGGGCCACCGCCTCGGCGAGGAAGCCGCGCGCGTAGGTCAGGCGGGCGAGATCCGCGGCCAGGTCGTGATCCTGCGTCGCCTGGACGTCGGCAATGTGGTCATCCGGGTTGCGCGTGCGGTGATCGGTGTCCGCCGCGCTGCGGCCCGGAATCCGGCCGGGCTGGGCCGCCGGGTCGCCGGGCGTCGAGCCGCCGTCCGCGACGCACGCGCGCAGGTCGTCGGCTATCCGGTCGAACTCGTCGCGCCAGTCACCGCCCAGGCGGCCTCCCAGTTCACGGGCCCGCCGGGCGGCCCACCCGTGGTACCGGGCCCCGACCTCGGCCGCCTCCGCCGAAGCCGCCAGCCGTTCGCGGGCGAAGCGGGCCACTCCGTCGGACAGCGTCCAGGCGCTCGCCTCCCGGTGGACCGTGGCCAGGGATTTGTCCACCAGCCGCCCGAGCAGGTCGGACACCGCGCCGACCGACAGCTCCGGCGAGAGCGCCGCCGCGTCGTCCAGGACGAAAGCGTTGCGGAACCGCGAGATCCGGGCCAGGACCGTCCGTTCCTCCGCACTCAGCAACCGGTGGCTCCACTCGAGCACCGACCGCAGCGACCGGTGCCGGTCCGGGCCGCGGCCGGTCGCCAGCACGCGCAGCGGGTCGTCGGCCAGGCCCGTGCGCAGGGCGTCGATGCCCAGCGAGGCCACCCGGGCGGCCGCCAGCTCGATGTTCAGCGGTGAGCCGCCCAGCTCACGGCAGAGCGCGGCGACCGCGGCCGGATCGGCGTCGAACGCGGGATCGATCGCCTGCGCCCGCTCGGTGAACAGCTCCGCCGCGGCCGGCAGCGGGCCGAGCTGCAGCACCGTCTCGCCGGGCACCCCCAGGCGTTCCCGGCTGGTCGTCAGCACGCTCAACCGCGGATTCGCCGCCGTCAGGGTCGTGATCACGTCGGCGACGTCGTCGGCCACGTGCTCGCAGTTGTCCAGCACCAGCAGCGTCCGGCCGGACAGGTGCGCGGCCACCGCGTCGGGCAGCGGCTGCTGCGGGTGGGGGAGCACGCCGAGCCCGGCGGCGACCGACTCGAGCACCGAACCCGGCCGGCTGGGGACGAGGTTGACGAACGTCGCGCCGTCCGGGAACCGCGGTGCCGCCGCTTCCGTCGCGGCCACCGCCAGCCGGGTCTTGCCCATGCCGCCCGGGCCGAGCACCGTCGTCACCCGGCTCTCGGCCACCAGGCGCAGCACGGCGTCGCGCTCGGCCACCCGGCCGACGAAGCTCGTCGGCGGCCGCGGCGTTCCCACGACCAGGCCCGCCGGGGCGGCCGGCCCGGGAGCCCGTGCGGCCAGTTCCCGGCGGTCGCGGGCACCGAGCTTGCGCAGGAGCGCCGACACGTGGCTCTCGACCGTCCGCACCGACACGTAGAGCCGGTCGGCGATCTCTGCGTTGGTCAGCCGGTCCGCGACGGCCAGCAGTACCTCGCGCTCGCGCGGCGAGATCGTCGGCGCGGTCGGCATGGCCCGAGTATGCCGCACCGTGGTGGATCTCCGTGGTGGGTTCCGTGGTCACCACGGATGCCCCGGGACCCGGGCCGGCCCGAAGATCACTCCGGAACGGAACGAACCCCGAGAGGAACCCACCATGGTGGTCATCGCCAAGGAAGACGACCTGCGCATCGGCAGCGGGCGCACCGCCCGGTTCGAAGGCGAGGCCTACGGCTCCGGCGTCTCCTTCTTCCACGTCCACAACACCGAAGGCCAGGGCCCCGGCGCCCACGTCCACCCGTACTCCGAAACCTGGGTGGTGCTCGCCGGCCAGGCGCTCTTCCGCACCGCCGACGGCGAAGGCCTGGCTAACCAGGGCGACGTCGTGGTCGTCGGCGCGGGCACCGCGCACGCGTTCCGGGCCGTCGGCCCCGAGCCACTGCGGATGATGTGCATCCACGCCTCCCCGCGCATCGAGCAGGACTTCCTCGACGACGACGCGGCCGCCGAAGCCGGCGTCACCTTCTGAACCCCCGAAAGGACTCCGTCATGACTATCACCCTCACCCGCCCGACCATCCTTTGTGGACCACGGTGGCGCCGGTCCAGGCGGGCCGGGCTGGGCGCAAGCGTCACCCGGGTCCGAGACGAACACCCCGGCCGCGACCATTCCCGGCCGGGGTGTTCGAGCGGTCGCCCGGGTAGCCTGCCGCGGCCGGTCGTGAGTGAGAAACAGTGTTAGAACACTGTTTCTCACTCACGACGGGTGCCGGGGAAGGGGGACAGCCGCCGATGCGGGCGCCGCGGCGAGGATGTTGCCGCGGCTGATCGGTGCACGGTCCGGCCGGGTGTCCGGTTCACCCGGTTCCGGGTAGCAGCCGGTCGTTGAGAGGACCCTGAGAGACGCTCCTGAACTCCCGTGCCCCGGCCCGCGTGGCCCTGAGCAGACGATCAACTCCCCGGGAGGTCACGGATGACCGAGAACACCCAGACGCGGCGCGCGGCCGTCGTCCGCAGTGACGGCGAGTACCGGCTGGTCACCAACCAGGCCGTGCCGGCCGGCACGGTGCTGTTCACCCTCGACGGCGAGCTCACCTCGACTCCGACGCGCTACACCGTCCAGCTCGACGAACGACGGCACGTCGACCTGCCCGCCGGCTGCGAGCTGGAGGAGGTGCTCGATCGCTACTACTGGCGCTTCATGAACCACGCGTGCGAGCCGGCCGCGGTGATCCGGGACCGGTCGGTGCTCAGCCTGCGCCCGATCCCCGCCTGGTCGGAGATCACCTTCCACTACGCCACCACCGAGTACGACATGGCCGAGCCCTTCGACTGCCGGTGTGGCAGCGCGCGCTGCGAACGCGTCGTCCAAGGCTTCCGCTACCTGACACCTCAGCGGCGCGAAGCCCTGCGCGCGCTGCTGTCGCCGTACCTGCTGGCCATGCTCGACGGCCGCCTCGCCGAACCCGTCGGGGCGTGAGGGGTGAGCGAAGCGCTCCAGCGGGGCGGGGCCGAGGCCCCGCTCCTGCACCACTTCTTCGAGCAGTCGGCCCGGCGGTGGCCGGACGCGATCGCCGTCGACCTCCCACCCTCCGGCGGGCGGCCGCGGCGGACCGTCACCTACCGTGACATGCAACGCCGGTCCTCGGCCGTCGCCCGCGCGGTGCAGCACGCGGTCCGGCGGCCGGGGATCGTGGCGATCCTGCTGTCCCGCGCCACCGAAGACCTCTACCTGGCGCAGCTCGGCGTGCTGCGGGCCGGCTCGGCCTACGTCTGCGTCGACCCGTCCTTTCCCGACGAGCAGCTGGGCCACATCCTCGGCGACGCCGCGCCCGCGCTGCTCGTCACCGACCAGGCCGGGCACGAACGGGCCGTCCGCGCCGGGTACACCGGTGCCGTGCAGCGCGTCGACGGGCCGGCCGAACCCGCTGCCCAGCCGGTCATCGCACCCGCGGCGCCGCCGGGACTGGCGTACGTCATCTACACGTCGGGGACCACCGGCAAGCCGAAGGGCGTGCTCATCGGGCACCCGGGCGTGGTCAACCTGATCCGGTCGGACGTCGCCGAGTTCGGCCTCGGGCCGGGGGACCGGGTGGCTCAGGGCTCCTCGCCCGCGTACGACTCCTCGGTCGAGGAGGCGTGGATGGCGTGGGCGTGCGGCGCCGCCGTCGTGGTGATGGACGACGAGACCGCGCGTCTGGGCCCCGACCTCGTGCCGTGGCTGCGGCGCGAGCGGATCACCGTGCTCTGCCCGCCGCCCACCCTGCTGCGCGCGACGGCGTGCGAAGACCCGCGGCGGGAACTGCCCGACCTGCGCCTGCTCTACGTCGGCGGGGAAGCGCTGCCCGACGACGTCGCCGAGCGCTGGGCCCCCGGCCGCCGGATGGTCAACGGCTACGGGCCGACCGAGTGCACGGTGACCTGCCTGCGCGCCGACGTCGTGCCGGGGCGGCCGGTCGCCGTCGGCAAGCCGGTGCCGGGCATGCGGGCCTGGGTGCTGGACGAGCGGCTCGAACCGGTCCGGCCGGGGGAGAAGGGCGAGCTGTGCATGAGCGGCGCCGGCCTGGCGCTGGGCTACCACGGCAAGCCGGAGCTCACCGCCGAGAAGTTCCCGCAGCACCCGCGGCTCGGGCGGCTCTACCGCACCGGCGACCTCGTGCACGCCGAGGCGGACGGCACGCTCTTCTACCACGGCCGCATCGACTCGCAGGTCAAGCTGCGCGGCTACCGGATCGAGCTGGAGGCCATCGAGGCGTCGCTGGCCCGGTTCCCCGGCGTGCGCGAGGCGGCCTGCCGGGTCCAGGGCGAGGGCGCCGGCCAGGTGATCGCCGCCCACCTGGTGCCGGACGGCGCCATGCCGGACGCGGCCGCGCTCAAGGAGCACGTGCGCCAGGCCCTGCCGGTGTACATGATCCCGGCGGTGTTCGGGGCGGCCGCGACCCTGCCGCGCAGCGCCGGCGGCAAGCTCCGCCGCGACGACCTCCCGGTGCTGGCCACCGCACGGCGGCACGGGGCAGCCAGGGCCGCCGGCACCGAGACCGGCGAGTTCATCGCGGCCGCCCTGCGTGAGGTGTTCGGGACCGACGACATCGGCGCCGACGACGACTTCTTCGACGACCTCGGCGGCAGTTCGCTGCAGGCGGCGATGCTCATCTCGAAACTGCGGGCCAACCCGCTCACCGAAGCCATCGCCGTCCGGGACGTCTACCGCGCCCGCACGGTGTCCGGGCTGGCGGAACTGGCCGCCCCGGCGATCCACGACGAGATCGACGCGGTCGCCGCCCCGGCGCGCAGCGCGGTCGCCATCACCCTGGCCCAGGCGGGCTGGCTGACCGCCGAGCTGGCGATCGCCGCGCCGATCGGCTGGTTCGCCGCGTTCGTCGCGCTGCCGTGGCTGGCCGAGCGGATCGGCCTGGTCCCGCTGATCGTCCTGCTCCCGGTCGCGCTGGTGGCCGTCGCGTTCGGCTGGACGCCGGTCGCCGTGTTCGCCGCCGTGCGCGCGAAACGGCTGCTCATCGGCAAGTTCGAACCCGTGCGGGTGCCGGTGTGGAGCGGGTTCCACCTGCGGCTGTGGATCGTGCGGCACCTGTTGCGGTTCGTGCCGTGGGGCACCATCGCCGGCACCGAGTTCCAGAACATGGCGCTGCGGCGGCTCGGCGCCCGGATCGGCCGGCGGGTGCACATCCACCGCGGCGTCGACCTCGTCCAGGGCGGCTGGGACCTCCTGGACATCGGCGACGACGCCACCATCGGCCAGGACGCCCAGCTCGGCCTGGTCCAGCTGACCGAGGGCCACCTGGTGATCGGCCGGGTCACCGTGGCCGGCGGGTCCACTGTGGACGTTCGCGCGGGGATGTCCCCCAACACCCGGCTCGGCCGCGGCTCGTGGCTGGCCGCGTTGTCGTCCCTGCCGTCCGGGAGCGCCGTGCCCGACGGACGGCGCTGGGACGGCGTCCCCGCGCACGACGCGGGCCCGGCGCCGCGAGCGCCCGTCCCGGTCGTCACCGGCAGCGTGCTGTCGCCGTTCGCGCACGGGCTCGCCACGATCGCCGCCCGTGCCCTCTTCGCCTGGGTGTTCACGCTGCCGCTCTCGATCGTCCTGATCGGCCTGGTGCTGGCCTTCGACGTCACCTACCCGGCCCTGCTGGACGCGCTCACGCGGCCGTGGGCGCACGGGGCGTTCGTGCTCGTCTTCGCCATGGCGAGCTGCCTGTCGCTGCTGATCGGGGTCTGGGGCGAGGCGTTCTGCGCCCGGGCGCTCGGGCGGGTCGGGGAAGGCGTCATCAGTCGCTGGAGCACGGCCTACATCCGGGTCGGCCTCAAGACCGGCCTGGTCACCACGGCCGGGAACTGGCTGTCGGGCGGGCTGTTCTGGCCGGTCTGGCTGCGCTGGGCCGGGATGCGGGTGGGCCGCGGCTGCGAGATCAGCACGATCATCGACGTCGTCCCGGAACTGGTCGAGATCGGGCCCGACACCTTCTTCGCCGACGGCATCTACCTCGGCGGCCCCCGGATCCAGCAGGGCACGGTCACGCTCGCGCCCACCCGCCTCGGGCACGACACGTTCCTCGGCAACCACGCCGTCATCCCGGCCGGGCAGAACCTGCCACCGGACATCCTGATCGGCGTCTGCACGGTGGCCGACGACCGCATCATGCGGCCCGGCACGTCGTGGTTCGGCCACCCGCCGATGCTCCTGCCGCGCCGCGAGATCGTGGAAACCGACCGCAGCCTCACCCACGACCCGTCGTTCGCGCGGGTCGTCACGCGGGTGTTCTGGGAATGGCTGCGGTTCGCGCTCCCGGTCGTCCCCCTGGCGGTGCTGACCGCCTGGTTCGTGATGATCGGCTACGCCGCGAAGGTGCTGCCGCTCGCCGCGTTCGTCTTCCCGGGTGCCGCGGTCGTGACGGTGCTGACCGGGCTCCTGCCGTGCCTGGTCGTGCTCGCGCTGAAGTGGGGGCTGCTGGGGCGGGTCAAGCCGGGCGTGCACCCGCTGTGGTCCTGCTGGTGCAGCCGCTGGGACTTCCTCTACGTCGCCTGGGGCGTCATCGCGGGCGGGGTGCTGTCGGCACTGGAAGGCACCCTGATGCTGCCGCTCTACCTGCGCCGGATGGGCATGGACATCGGCAAGCGGGTCGTGCTCGGCGAAGGGTTCGCCCAGGTCGTCGACCCCGACATGCTCCACTTCGGCGACGGCGCGACGGTCTCCGCGATGTTCCAGGCCCACACGTTCGAGGACCGCGTGCTCAAGATCGACCACGTGTACGTCGGTGCGCACTCGACGCTCGCGCACGGCACGGTTCCGTTGTACGGCGCCGAAATCGGCGAACACGCCCACGTCGCCCCGCACAGCGTGATCATGAAGCAGGAACGCCTGCTGCCACGGCTGCGCTACGCGGGCGTGCCGACGAAGGAGCAGAAAGCCCCCTCGCCGCGCACGAACCCGGAGCCGCGGACCCAGCCGCTGCGCAAGGGCAAGCACCGGCCCGCGCCCGAGCCGCCGACCCAGGCGTTCTGGCAGGTCGACCGGACCTTCACCGTGCCCGGCGAGCAGCCGGGCTGGCGAAGTTCCCCCGCTATGGTTCCGTCAGGTCGAACCGTTGAAGGGTGACCGAGCCGCCGAGGGCCTGGGTGGCGTGGTTGAAGACGGCGAACCGGTAGCCCATGAAGAACTGCCAGGCGTTGTTCAAGGTGAACGCCGTGCCCAGCGGCGTGAAGTTCACCCCGTCGGTGCTGTAGGAGAACCGGGCCTGGCGGCCGGTGCCGGGACGGATGTCGGCGTTGGCGCGCAACCAGATCTTGCTGCCGGACAGGGCGGCGCTCGCCACTTCCGTCCCGGTGCCGGTGGTGTTCCAGTTGGAGTCCATGGTCAGGCCGTTGACCATGACCACCCGGTTGCGGCCGCCGTCGCGTTTGACGCCGATGTAGGCCGACGAGTCGCGCAGCATCGCCAGGCCGGTGCGGTCGCCGTCGCGCATCGACGTCAGGTCGAGCGTGGCGGTGGCCGTGGAGGACGGCCCCTGGATGCGGTGGGTCAGCGTGTTGCGGGCGGAGTACAGGTCGTTGGTGACCGTCGCCGTGGACAGCTTGAGCCCGTTGCCGACCGAGAACTTGGTGGTGTCGGGGTTGTGGTTCCACTCCCACTGCGGGCTCAGCGCCGGGCCGGGGAAGGTGTCGGTGCCGGTCATCGGTTCGACCTGGCGTGGTGGCGGCGGCAGGTTCGGTGCCGGGTAGGTCGTGCCCCAGCGGCCGTTGACCGTCTGCAGCTTCGGCCAGCCGTCGGCCGTCCAGGTGACCGGGGCGAGCACGGGGACGCGGCCGCCGGGGTAGGCGTCGACGAAGGCCATGTAGTACCAGTCGCCGTTCTGCGTCTGCACCAGGCCGCCCTGGTGCGGGACGCCACCGCCGGAGATCGGGCCCGGCAGGTCCAGCAGCACCTGCTGGATCGTGTACGGCCCCCAGGGACTGCTCGCCTTGAGGATGTACTGGCCGTTGGCCGGGCGCGTCACGAAGATGTAGTAGCTGCCGTTCCGCTTGTAGAACCGGGAACCTTCGAGCGTGCCGATGTTCGACGGCGTCTGGAAGACCTGCTGCGAGCGGACTTCGGTCTTCCCGTCCTTGGAGAGCTGGGCGACGCTGAGGGTGGTGTTGCCGTAGGCGACGTACATCGTGTCGTCGTCGTCCACGAGCATGCCCGCGTCGTAGTAGCACTTGTCGATGGTCGAGAGCTTCGACCAGGTGCCGTCCACGGCGGTGGCGGTGTAGATGTAGGTCTTGGCGAAGTCGATGCAGCCGCCCCAGTAGTAGGTGTCGTTGCTGGCACGGTGGTTGAAGAACGACGCCCAGATCCCGCGGACGTACCCGCGTCCGCCGTTCATGTCGTACTTCGCGCCGAAGTCCAGTTTGGGCACCGAATGCCCGGCGAACTCCCAGTGCACCAGGTCGTAGGAGCGCAGGATGGGCGCGCCGGGGGAGTAGTGCATGGTCGAGGCGGAGTAGTAGTAGGTGTTGCCGACCCGGATGATGTCGTCGTCGGCGAAGTCCTGCCACAGCACCGGGTTGGTGAAGGTCGACGGCTGGTTCGGGGTGGTCGTGGTGGTCGGTGTCGTCGGGGTGGTGGGGGTGGTCGGTGTCGTCGGCGTGGACGGGGCCGTGGGCTCGACGCCGCCGGTGCAGAGGGTGCCGTTGAGCCGGAACTCCGACGGGGTCGGGTTGGCCGAGGTGAACGAGCCGTTGAAGCCGAACTCCGCCTTGCCGCCGGTGGGGATCGCGGCGTTGTAGTCGACGTTCTTCGCGTTGACGGTGGTCCCGGCCTGGGTGATGGTCGCGTTCCAGTGCTGGCCCACTTGCTGGCCGCCGGTGAACAACCAGGTCAGGGTCCACCCGTCGATCGCGTCACCGAGGTTGGTGATCGACACGGACGCGCCGAAGCCGCCCTGCCATTCGGATGTCTTCGTGTAGGTGACCGAGCACCCGGCCGCGGCGTGCGCGGCCGGGGTGGCCACCAGGACGGCGCCGGCGAGGCCGGTCGCGGCGAGCAGGGCCGAGGCGGCCGCCCGGGATCGTCGGCGTGACACCACTTCTGTCCTTTCCGGATCAGGCGGCGAACTGCCACCAGTTGACGTTGAACAGGTAGCCGCTGCCGCCGGTGAACCGCAGGACCAGGTCCTGCGTGCCGGTCACGCCGCTCACCGGGCACGACACCGACGTCCACGTCTGCCAGCCGCCGGTGCCGGGCACCGTGCAGCGGCCCACCACGGTGCCGGTCGCGCTGCCCAGCCGGACCTCGATCGTGCCGCCGGAGCTCGCCGAGGCGACCCGGGCGGTGAACGTCTTCGCGCCCGCCCCGAAGGCCACGTTGCGGACCTTGACGTTGTCACCGTTCTCGATCCAGCCGATGTTCATGCCGCCTTCGGAGGCCGGCTCGGTCTCGATCCCCGATTCCCAGTTGATCGTCTCCGCTTCCTGCCGGGTGTAGGGGTCGAGCGTGTCGGCCGGCGGCGGACCACTGGTGGTCATGTTGATGGTGGGGATGCTGCCGTCGGCGTTGTAGGCGAACTTCTCCACCGACACTGAGCGGGTGTAGCCGCCCCCGCCCGGCAGAGCGCCGTTGTGGTAGAAGAAGTACGAGCCGCCCTTGTAGTCGATGATCCCGGGGTGGTTGGTGAAACTGCTGCCCTGCGTGGGCATCACCGTGCCGCGGTAGGTCCACGGGCCGGTCGGGCCGGGCGAGGTGGAGTAGGCGATGAACTCCGAGCAGCACTTGGCCGCGAACACGTTGTAGTACGTGCCGTTGCGCTTGTAGACCCAGGGCCCTTCCTCGTACAGCGTCGGGCGGCTGCCGCCGTTGGGGCGGGTGCCGAACCCGGCCGTGGTGAGCGGGATCTGGTTGATGCCGCCCGAATACGACGTCATGTCGGTGTTGAGCCGCACGTACGACAGGTTGGGGTTGCCCCAGTACAGGTACGCCTGGCCGTTGTCGTCGATGAAGACGGTCGGGTCGATCTCCCCGTTCTCGACGAGCGGTCGGCCGATGGCGTCGCGGAACGGCCCCGTGGGGCTGTCCGCGACGCCGACGCCGATGGCCATCCGGCCGGTCGAGCGGTTGACCACCGGGACGTACCAGTAGAACTTGCCGTTGCGCTCCACGGCCTGCCCGGCCCACGCGTCCTGTTTGGCCCAGCTGAACGTCGCCAGGCTCATCGGCGAGCCGTGGTCGGTCCAGTTGACCATGTCCGCCGACGACCAGACCCGCCAGTCCTTCATGGTGAAGTAGGTCGAGCCGTCCTCGTCGTGTCCGGTGTAGAGGTAGACACGTCCATTGTGGACCAACGGGGCCGGGTCGGCGGTGTAGATGTGCTGCACGATCGGGTTGTCGGCGTGTGCGGTGCCGGGCAGGAGCGCCATCGCGCACAGGGCCGCGGTCATCCAGGCGAGTACGCGTTTGCGGTGGTGCACGATGGTCTCCCCTTCGTCGGAAAGCGGTCAGCTCGCGGAGCAGGTGGCGGTGAGGCCTTCGGCGCTGCCGGTGCCCTGGAAGCCGAACTCGGTCGTCTGCCCGGCCGCGACGGTGCCGTTGTAGGAGACGTTGGACCACGTGACGCTGCCGGTCGTGCCGCTGTTGGTGGCGCTCCAGCCGTTGGTCACGGCCGCGCCGCCGGGCAGGTTCGTCGTCACCTTCCAGCCGCTCAGGCCGGCGGAACCGGCGGTGACTTTGAGGTTCGCCACGAAACCGCCGTTCCACTGGTTCAGCGAGACCGACGCGGTGCAGTCACCCGGCGGCGGCGTGGTCGTGGTGGTCGTGGGGGTGGTCGTCGGCGTGGTGGTCGTCGTCGTCGGCGTCGTCGTTGTGGTGGTCGTGGTCGGGGTGGCGGCGTTCAGCGCGTCGAGGACGCTGTTGTACGCGGCCTTCTTGTTCCCGTTGCCGTCGAACAGCAGCGGGTTCTCCCCGGTGCGCCAGGAGTCGGTGTCGCGGATGCCCCACGTGGTGATGCCGCCGCAGCGGGCGACGGCCATGCAGGCGCGGGTCACCGTGGCGTAGGCGTTGGCCTGGTTGGATCCGGAGATGTCGAGCTCGGTGATCTGGACCTCGACGCCGAGGTCGGCGAACCGCTGCAGGTTGGCCTGGTAGTCACCGGGCGGGTTGCCGGAGAGGTGGGACTGGAAGCCGACGCAGTCGATCGGGACGCCGCGGGACTTGAAGTCCTTGACCATGTTGTAGATGCCGGTGCTCTTGGCGTTGACGCCGTCGGTGTTGTAGTCGTTGTAGCAGAGCTTCGCGTTCGGGTCGGCGGCCCGCGCGGCGCGGAAGGCGGCTTCGATCCAGTCATTGCCGGTGCGCTGCAGGTTCGAGTCGCGCCGGCCGCCGCTGCCGCCGTCGGCGAACGCCTCGTTGACGACGTCCCAGGCGTAGATCTGGCCCTTGTAGTGGGTGGCGACCTGGGTGACGTGGTTCATCATGGCCGAGCGCAGGTCGGAACCCTCCATGCGCTGCGCCCAGCCCGGTTCCTGCTGGTACCACATCAGCGCGTGCCCGCGCACCCGCTTGCCGGTGCTCACGGCCTGGTTGAGGATCCGGTCGCCGCCGCTGTAGTTGAACTGCCCGCGGTTGGGCTCGGTGGCGTCCCACTTCATCTCGTTCTCGGGAGTGACCATGGTGAACTCCCGGTTCAGGATGTTCACGTAGGTCGAGTCGCCGAGCTTGCCGGCCGCGACGGCGGCGCCGAAGTACCGGCCGCTCTGGGCCGCCGCCGCGCCCAGCGTGGAGGCCGCGCCGGCCGCCGAGTGGGCGAGGACCAGCGAAACTCCGAGCGACGTCGCCAGGAGAGCCGAAGCGGCCGCGGCTCGGGTGAACGACCGCGATGTCGTCTTCATGTGTACACCTTCATTTCGTGGGGAACGGGCGCGCGGTCACGGGCTGGTGCAGGTGGCCGCGTCGAGGCTCGCCGCGCCGGGACCGGACACGAGGAAGCCGAAGGTCGTGGTGGCGCCGGGAGCGAGCGCGCCGTTGTAGGCGACGTTCTGCACGGTCACCGAGCTGGTGCCGGTCGCCGTGCCGCCCCAGATCTGGGTGATGCTCTGGCCCGCGGGCAGGGCGAACTTCGCGGTCCACCCGGTGAAGGCCGCGGTGCCGCTGTTGGTGACGGTCACCTCGCCCTGGTACCCGCCGTTCCAGGGGGTGCCCACGACCCGCGGGGTCGCGGTGCAGGGGCCACCAGTCGGGGGCGGCGGATCGTCCCCGCCGATGCTGCCCGGCACCGCCTTGAGCGCGTTGTACCAGGTGGTGGCCATTTTGCTGTAGCCGGCCGCGTTGGGGTGGATGCCGTCGGGCAGGTCCGAGACGGCCACCGAGGGGTACATGTCGACCAGGTGCACGCGCTTGCCGGCGGCGGCCTTGGCCCGGATGTCCGGCGCGATCGCCGCGTTGAAGGTGCGGACGGTCTGGTCGGCGAAGCTGATCGGGATGATGGTGGCGACGAAGATGTCGGCGTTCGGGGCCAGGTTCGTGATCCGGTCGACCAGCGCCGACAGCCGCCGCGGCGCGCCGGCCGGGTCGCTGCCGTACATGTCGTTGGTGCCGATGTGCAGCAGGATCGTGCGGGGGTGGTAGGTGTTGAGCCAGCCGGTCACGGATCCGTCGATCTGGGCGATGGTCCAGCCGGGGTGGCCCTCGTGGTTGCGGTCGGGCATGCTCGCCGGTCCGTCGGTCAGCGAGCCGACGAAGTCGATCGAGCGCCCGTCGGCCCGCAGCTTCGTGCCGAGGTCGAGGCGGTAGCCGCCGATCGAGCCGCCCTGGGTGATCGAATCGCCGAGCGGCATGATCGGGACCGCGGCGGCGCCTGCCGCGGTCCCGGGAACGACCACCAACGCGGCGAAAGCCGCCAGCACGCCGGCCAGGAAATGGGCGAGTTTCATCGGGGAATCCTTCGCGGACCGGATCCGGTGTAAATTACATTTCGGCTGTTTTCCGAAACTTTCGGCGCGCTAATTGATGCTCTGGGAGAACGAGTTGACCGCGAGGCCGACGCCGCCGCTCCACGGCTCGAACCCGGCCTGGATGCTGGTGAGGTACCAGGACCGGTCGACGCGGGTGCGGTTGTCGACGTCGTTGACGAAGTCCAGCACGTTGAACGACCAGCCCGAGAGGGTGGACTGGGCCACGTAGGACACCACGTCGTTGCCGCCGTTGTTGCCCTGCCACACTTCCCAGCCCCGGCCCGCGATGCTGGTGGTGCCGACCCGGCCGCCGACCGGCTGCACCCCGCCGGTGCGGTTGAACCAGATCATGATCTCCATCTGGTTGACCCCGTTGGTCTTCGGCGTCGGGTCCAGCCAGATGTCGTAGGAGGCGTCGAAGACGCCGCCGGCGTAGGTGTAGGAGATCGACGACGGCGCACTGCCGATCCGGCTGAGCTGCCGGGGCAGGGGCGAGCCGGGGGAGCAGTTCGAGTAGTGGCACCCGAGGTAGACGGCCGGGTAGGACAGCGGCGCCCCGCCGCTGGTGGATCCCTGCTGCGTCTGGATCCGGAACCCGCTGCCGGTGACGTTGATGCACTGCTGCGCGCTGCTGCCCCACCGGTTGTTCATGACGACGTAGCGGCCGCCGATGGTGGTCGAGCCGTACTGGTCGCAGATCAGGGTGTCCGCGTGCGCGGCCGGGGCGACGGCGACCGGCGCCGCCAGCCCGGCCGCGGCGAGCAGTGCCGCGGACAAGGCGTTCCTCAGCTTCATGGGGTCCTCCACGTCGTTGTGGCGTTTTCTGGGAGCGCTCTCAATCTGAGGCGGTATCGATGTAACCACAGTGACGGGCTGGTGCAAAGAGGGTCGCGGTGATCGATTTTCCGAGTGTGTTCTTTTGTGCGGCAAAGAGTGGGAGCGCTCCCGGTCAGGCGGCCGCCCGCAAGGTCCATTTCTGGTTCGCCTGGCCGTTGCAGGCCCACAGGACCAGCTTGGTCCCGGCGGCGGTGCCCTGCCCGGTCGCGTCGAGGCACCGGCCGGACTGCACGCCGGTGATCGTGCCGTCGGCGTTGACGTTCCACTGCTGGTTGGCCTGGCCGGAACAGGTCCAGATGATCACCGGGGTACCGTCGGCGGTGCCCTGCCCGGACGCGTCCAGGCACTTGCCGCCCGCGGTCGTCAGCTGCTTGCCGGTGGGTGTCCACGGCGCTCCGGCGCAGTCGGCCAGCTGCACCGCGGTGCCGTCGGCGGAGGAGGGGACGTCGGCGCAGCGGCCCGACTGCGCGCCGACGAGCTGCCGTGCCGAGGACTGCCCGGGGGTGCCGATGCTGCCCGGGACCGACTGCAGTGCCGCGTACCAGACCGCGGCCATCTTGTCGTAGCCCCCGGCCGTCGGGTGCACGCCGTCGATCAGGTCGGCGGTGGTCAGCGCGGCGTGCATGTCCACCAGGTGCACGTGCTTGCCGGCGTTCTGCTTGCCCTGCACCATCCCGGGGATCGTGGCGTTGAACGTGCGGGCCGCCGCCTCCTGCCCGCTGTTGGCGATCGGGATGATCGTCGCGACGAACACTTCGGCGTCCGGTGCCGTCGCGGTGATGTGGTCGACCAGGGCGGACAGGCGGGCGGGGGCGCCCGAGACGTTGTAGTTCTGCAGGACGTCGTTGGTGCCGATGTGCAGCAGGACCGTGTGCGGGGTGCTGGTGCGCAGCCAGGACACGATGTTCGTGTCGATCTGGTCGATGCGCCAGCCCGGGTGGCCCTCGTGGTCGTGGTCGCCGAGGGTGGCGGGACCGTTGGACTGCGAGCCGACGAAGTCGACCTGGTAGCCGCCGGCCGTCACCCGCTGCCACAGCCCGATCCGGTACCCGCCGGGCACCTGGGTGCCCTCGGTGATGGAGTCACCCAGGGGCATCACCCGGACCCCGCCGTTCGATTCGGCGGCGGCGGTGCCCGGCAACAGGGTGCCGGCCAGGACCGCCGCGGCGGCGGCGAGCCACCCGAGCCGTGTGCGCATCTCGTCTCCTCGAGGATCCGCCGTCACACGGCGGTGATGGTCCACTGGTTGTTCGTGCTGCTGTTGGGCGTCCACAGGCCGACGCTCGAACCGGCGGTGGTGTTGCCCATGCCGTCGAGCGCGGTGCCGGTGGCCCGGTTGACGATCTGGTACCGGCCGTTGCCCAGGCTGGTCAGCTTCCACTGCTGGCTGGTGGCGCCGGTCCACGCCGTCTGCGCGCAGGTGGCGCCGTTGGCCGTGTTGCCCTTGCTGTCGGCCACCAGCCCGTTGGTGCGGTTGACGAGCCGGACGTACCCGCCGCCGGCGTCGGTCAGCTGCCACTGCAGGTTCGTGCTGCCGTCCCAGTTCCACTGCTTGAGCGGGGACCCGGCCGCGACGTTGCCACCGCCGTCCAGCACCAGACCGGTGGTGACGTTGGCGATCCGGGACCAGCCGGTCGGCAGGGGACCGGAGCCGGGCGTCGGGACCTGGCCGGAGAAGGTCAGTTTCACCACGTACGCCGGTGCGTCGAACGGCGGGTTGGCCGACGGCAGCGCGACGCGCAGCGCGGAGGCGTCCTGCACGGGAGCGGGCAGGGTGGTGGCGGTGCCGTTCGGGCCCAGCAGCTGGGCGGACACCAGCGTGCTCAGGTTGATCCGGCTCGAACTCAGCGTCGTGATCGGGAAGGTGCTCCCGGGCCAGCCCAGCACGGTCGCGTACAGCACCGTGTTGTCCTTGCTGCGGGTGAACCGGACGTCGGTCTTCGTCCCTTCCACCGGGGTGGTGAACGAGCCGCCGCCCATCTTCGTCGGCCCCTCGCCGTACACGGCCCACGCGCGGGTGGCGTAGACGGACTCGCCGAACCGCTTGAGGTAGTCGCCGATGCCGAGCAGGATCGTGCGCTGGCCGGAGGGGATGGTGCCGTCGGCCATCGGGGCGATGTTCAGCAGCATGGTGCCGTTCTTGCTGACCCGGTCGAGCAGGGAGTGCAGGATGGCCTTCATCGAGTAGTAGCCGATGCCGTTGGCGTAGCACCAGCTGGAGCTGGAGATGCTGTCGTCGGTCATCCAGTAGGGGCTCAGCAGGTCCCCGGGGCCGCCGCGTTCGAAGTCGAACACCTCTCCCCGGCTGTTGAACCCGTCCTTGTAGGTGGCGACGACGTCCTTGTTCCAGGCGACGGCCTGGTTGTAGTAGCGGGAAAGGAAGTTCAGCCGCTGCGCCTCGTCGACCTGGGTCAGGTTGAAGTCCTGGTAGACCAGGTCGGGCTGGTAGCCGTCGACGACCTCCCGGAGCTTGTCGAACCAGAGCTGGTTCTCCGCGGTCCGGCCGTTCTGGCCGAACAGCCGCCGCAGCGACTCGGTCGACTGGGTCGGCACGTGGTCGTAGTAGCCGGTGAAGTGGTACGCGTGGTGCAGGGCCGCCAGGAGTTTGAGCCCCTTCGCGCGGATGGCGTCCGCGTGCAGCCGCAGCAGGTCCAGCTTGGGCCCGGTCTTGACCGAGTTCCACTCGTTGGCGGTGCTGTTCCACATCGAGTAGCCGTCGTGGTGCTCGGCGACCGGGCCGGCGAACTTCGCGCCGGCGTCGGCGAAGAGCTGGGCCCACTCCGCCGGGTCGAAGTTGCCGCCCGCCGACTTGAGCTTCGGCGCGAACTGCACCCAGTTGCCCGCCTTGTCGCGGGCGCCGTTGATGAAGTTCTGGTACGGCCACGCCGACGGATCGCCGAACACCTGCTTGTGGTGGTTGTTCTCGCTGGACCCGTCGATGTACATGTTGCGCGGGTACCACTCGTTGCCGAACGCGGGGACGCTGAACACGCCCCAGTGGTAGTAGATGCCGAACTTGGCGTCCTGGAACCACTCCGGCGCGGGCGGGTGCTGGTCCACCGACGCCCAGCTCGGCGTGTAGCTGCTGGGTCCTGCGGTGGCCCACCCGGCGGGGACCCGGACCAGGCCCGCGGCCGCGGCGGCACCGGCCACCACGATCAGCCGGCGCCGCGACAGCTCGAACGAAGACATGACAAGCCTTTCGCTGGGGGTCGTGAGTGGTAAGGAGGGTTCTAACCCGACTTACCACTCACGACGGCGGTTCAGCTCAGGGACCACTTCTGGTTGTTCGCGCCGGTGCAGGTGGCCAGCTGGATCGCGGTGCCGTTCGCCGTCCCGGAACCGGTGACGTCGAGGCAGAGCCCGGATTGGACGCCGGTCACGGTCCCGTTGGTGTTGAACGTCCACTGCTGGTTGTTCTGCCCGTTGCAGTTCCAGATGATGATCTTGGTGCCGGGCGTGGTGCCCCGGGCATTGGCGTCGAGGCACCGGATGTTGCCGCCGTCGTAGACCGTGAGCTCACCCGAGCCGCCGCGGGTCCAGGTCTGGTTGGTACCGCCGTTGCAGTCCCAGATCTGGACCGCGGTGCCGGGCGTGGTGCTGATGCCGTTGACGTCGAGGCACTTGTTCGCGCCCACCGCGTGCACCGCGCCGGTGTTCGTCGAGCCGCCACCGGTGGCGTAGCCGGCCGCGGTGACGCTGGCCTGCACCGCGTTCTCCGTGGCGTCCGACGGGAAGCCGCTGGTCACCGCGCCTTCGAAGAACTCGCCGACGCCGGAGGTGCTGTTGTCGCCGCCGGTGCCCAGCAGGATCGACGGCTCCAGCTTCATGGGCGAGTAGCCGCGCGGCAGCCCGCCGGAGTACGGCGTGGTGAGGCCACCGGTGGTCGCGTCACCGTACTTGAGGGTGAAGTTGCTGGTGCCGTTGTTCTTTTCCCACGCGCTGACGAAGGGGTGGTGCACGCCGGGGTTGTTCGGGTCCTTGTTGGAGCCGGTTCCGGTGTGGTACATGCCGTTCTCCAGGTCGGCCTCGACCCACGGGCCGGTGCCCGTGCACCCGTTGAACCAGCAGGCGGTGCCCCAGTAGATGGCGTTCATGGTGGCGTTGCCGGTGTCGTTGTGGGAGATCTCGCCGCTGCCGTAGTCGAAGCAGCACCACTGGTTGACGTAGTTCGACGAGGTGATCATGTAGATCCCCTCCGGCTGGGCCCCGACCGGCACGTTCTTGGCGTTGTCGACCCGGTAGCCGACACCCTGGGTGACCTTGATCCCGTACACCGGGTGCCCGCCCACCGTCACCGGCAGCGCCATCGCGTCCGCGCCGATGTCGGAGCCGTTCGGGCCCCGGCCCTTCCAGAACCCGCCCCACGAGATCGGCAGGTCGTTGTGGTTCGCCGTCTGGTCGTAGATCTTCGTGACCGTGCACTTGGTGCCGGCGCAGAAGGAGACCTGCGGGGCCGAGTCGGCGACCCCGCCGGCGGCCAGCAGGCCGACGTCGAGGAAGTGCTGGTCCGAGGCCCGCTGGATCTGGTACAGCGGGCCGTTGTACGCCCCGAACAGGGCGCGGGTGGTGCTGTGCGCGGTGACGCACGGCGTGCCGCCGGCGGCGTAGAGGTCGCACGCCTCCTGCGTGGCGGCCTGGGCCGCGCCGCCCGCGGCGGCCACCGCCCCGGTGGCCAGGACGACGGCCGCCACGGCGGCCTGGACGGTTCTGAGCAACGAGCGCTTGCGGAAGACCATGGCCGAACTCCTCTGTTCGTCAGCCGAGAGTCCACTTCTGGTTGGCGGCACCGGTGCAGGTGGCCAGCTGGATCAGGGTGCCGTTCGCGGTGGAGGACCCGGTCACGTCGAGGCACAGTCCGGACTGGACACCGGTGATCGTGCCGTTCGCGGTGACCTGCCACTGCTGGTTGGCCTGGCCGTTGCAGTTCCAGATCACGACCTTGGTGCCGGGGCTGGTCCCCTGGCCGCTGGCGTCGAGGCACCGCGTGCCGGAGTAGACGGTCAGTTCACCCGCGGCGGTCCGGGCCCAGGCCTGGTTGGTCCCGCCGTTGCAGTCCCAGATCTCGACCGCGGCGCCGGGCGTGGTGGAGACGCCGTTGACGTCCAGGCACTTGCCGAGGGCGCGGACCGTGCCCGCGGCCGGGGTGCTCCCGCCGGTGCCGGCCGCGGCGATGACCTGCTGGGCGCCCGACGGCCAGTTCGTGCCGCTGACCTGGACGTTCCCGGTCAGCACGTTGTTGTGCGGCGGCCCGGTGGCCACCTGGGTCGCGCCGCCGTTGTACCAGTTGCCGCTGAAGGTGCTGTCGTTGGTGTTGTTGGCGCCGTTCGCGTTGGTGAAGGCCCAGACCCCGGCGTCCTGGATCACGTTGGCCGAGACGCTCACGTACCGCGAGCCTTCGTCGAGGTACAGGCCGACCGTCCGGTTGTTGTCGTAGATGTAGTTGTGGTCGATCGAGCTGCCGGGGTTGGCGGAGAGGTTGTAGATGCTCCCGCCGTCGTGCATGAGCTTCTTGGTGCCGTGCACCCGGTTGTAGCTGACCACGGTGTCCCGCAGCGTGGTCGGCGTGCTGTAGACCGGCTGGAAGTCGTACAGGCCGCGGTTGCGGTACTCCTGGCTGCCGCCCTGGTCGTTGGCGCCCCAGCCCCAGCCGACGTCGATCCCGTCGTAGGTCAGGTTGGACACGTCGTTGTGCGTGATGACGGTGTGCGTGGCGTAGGTCGACAGGATGCCGGCCATGTCCTTGTAGTCCAGGGCGACCCGGGTCACCGTGTTGTTCGAGAGGGTGATGTCCCGGTTGGTCATCGCGGCGTTCGACGGGTGGTGGGCGTCCGGCCGGACGCCGCCGACGCCGATGCCTCCACCCGAGTTCTCGGTGAACGTGTTGCCGTCCACGGTGATCGACGACGCTCCGAGGCCGATGCCGGCGGCGTGGGCGTTCGCGTCGTTGCCGATGCCGAGGGCCTGCTGGCCGAGGTGGGTGAAGGTGTTGCCGCTGAAGGTGATCCCCGTCGCGGCCGAGACCTGGACGGCGGCCGGGGCCTGTGCCCAGCCGTTGCGGGCGCCCTCGAACAGCCGGCAGCCCGACTGGCAGGAGGTCAGGAAGTCGCCCGGCATCGGAGCGGCCGCCGGGAGGAACGTGCCGGTCTGCTGGTTCGCGTACCCGACCGAGGTGCTGGGCGTGAGCCAGGTGGTGTGCTCGAAGTTCAGGCCCTTGAAGGCGAGGCCGCGCACCGGGTTGTCGTAGGTACCGGCGAGCTGCAGCAGCGAGGTCAGCCGCGGCAGTTCGACGTCGTGGCTGCCGGGCACCCAGCCGCCGGGCGCCTTGTAGTAGAGCTTCCCGGCCTGCGGGTCCAGGTACCACTGGCCGGTGTTCTTGAGGAAGGAGTACGAGTTCTCGAGGAACAGCTGGCCGCCGCCGAAGGGCTTGGCGAGCGTGTCGTAGCCCCAGTTGTTGTTGTTCCACGCGGGCTGCTGCATGGTGATCGCGGTGCCGCTGATGTGGTCGACGGGGGCGTACCGGTCGGTGAACGAGTTCTGGCTCTCCACCTCGATCCGGTTCTGCTGCGGCAGCGTGGCCAGGTAGTTCAGCGCGGAGTTCGTGATGGTCATCCCGGACGTGGTGATCTGCACGTCGTTGCGGGAGATCGGGATCCCCGCGCGCGGGGCGAGCGCGCCGTCGACGAACAGCTGCCGGGAATCGGCGCCCTGCGGCACGGACGCCACCCAGATGTTCTGGCCGGAGTCCTGCACCGACCAGCCGGTGACCTGGCTGCCGCCGGAGAGGACCGGCTTCTGGCCCGGTGCGGCCTGCCAGGTGACGGTGTGGCCGTTCTGCCCCGAGTCGGCGCTGGTGAACCGCAGCGGGGTGGCGAGCCGGTAGGTGCCGCCGGCGAACTGCACGACGACGTCGTTGGCCGCCGACTGCGCGCGGGCCAGCTCCTGGGCCTTCGCCGGGGTGGCGACCGGCTGGGCCGGCGTGCCGGGATTCGTGTCGTTGCCGTCCGGGGCGACGGCGATGGTGACGGTCGCCGCGTGGGCGGACGGGGTGGCGAGCGCGGTCACCACGAGAGCGGTGACGAGCGCGGCGGCGATGCGCGACGACATTGGCGGCCTCTCCGGGACGGGGCCGGCCCAACCGTCCACTGTGTACTGTAACCGGTGCCCGGGCGGCCGGGCCGGAGCCGGACCGGCCTCCGGCCGGCGGGGGACCGGGCAGGATGTGTACGACTCATCCGACGCCGCGGAGGGCCGCCGGTTTTCGAAAGTTTCGAGGTTGCTCGGCGGGTTTTCCGTTGCGGTGTCGGTGATCCATGAGAACAGCGCGCCTGCCCGGCGTCAAGCAAGGATCAGGCCCATTGCTCCGTCCTGGTGCCGGGGATGTAATTTTCAGACCGCTCTGACAAAGATTGACCGGGTGGCGGGTGAGCGAGGTAAGGTGCTGTCCGAAGTTACTGAGTCATACTCATTGCGTGACCCGTGACGAGGAAGTAGCACCGCCTGTCCCGTACCGCCCCGGCTACGAAGTGGTGGCGGAGCAGATCCTGCGGCTGATCGCCGAACTGGAACTGCGGCCCGGCGACCGGATGCCGACCGAGAACGAGCTGGCGGCGCGGATGGGAACCAGCCGGACCATGGTGCGGGAGGCCGTCAAGATCCTCTCGGCCATCGGCCGGGTGCGAGCGCACAAAGGACGTGGGCTGTATGTCTCCGACGACGAGGGCATGCTCGGCGGGTCCCGCTGGGGCGCGTCCTTCCTGCCCGCCGATCTCGACCACGTCTACATGCTCTTCGAATTCCGCCGGATCCAGGAGACCGCGGCCAGCCGCCTGGCCGCGACCAGCGCCACCCCCGCGGAGCTGCGTGCGATCGAGGCCGCCGCCGAGACCTGCCGGCACGGCCACCTGACCGGGCAGTACGCACTGTTCGACCGGGGCGACGACGACTTCCACGCCGGGATCGCCGCCGCGTCGCACAACCAGTTCCTCGTCGCCGCCGTGGCCGAGGCCCGCCGTCTGCAACGCCAGTCGAACATCATCGGGATGTCCGGCGCGATCGGCGGGCACGCGGCGGGTGCGGTCGACGAGCACGCCACGATCTTCCGGGCGATCCGGGACGGCGATCCGGACGCGGCGGCCCACGCTGCCGGCGTCCACCTGGACAACACCCTGGAGGACTACCGCCGGGAGATCCAGCGCCGGCTCTTCGGCCGGTGACCGCACGCGCCAGAAAATCCGCCAGAAAATCCATTGTGGACCTTACTGCTCCCGGGATCTTCCCCGGCCCGGGAGGACGACGACGTCCGTAGACAGAGGGAGCCGTGTGATGGTGAAGAGATCCCTGTTCGCCTCCGCCGTGATCGGAGCCGTGCTCGCGCTGGGGGTGAGCGGAACCGCGCAAGCCGCCCCAGCGGCCCCGGCGGCCGCGGTGCCGGCCACCGCGGCCGCCGGCACCGCAGGCTGTGGGAAGGCACCGGGCCTGGCGAGCGGCAACCACACGATCTCCAGCGGCGGCCAGAACCGCGGCTACATCCTGCGGGTGCCGGCCAACTACGACAACAACCACCAGTACCGGTTGTTCGTCGGCCTCCACTGGCGGGGCGGGACGATGAACGACGTCGACTCGGGCGGGACCGACGGCTACAACTGGTCCTACTACGGGCTGCGCCGGCTGGCCGACAGCTCCGGCAACAACACGATTTTCGTGGCGCCGCAGGGCAACGGCAACGGCTGGGCCAACCCGAACGGCCAGGACGTCACCTTCATCGACGACCTGCTGCGCGAGCTCGAAGCCGGTCTGTGCGTCGACACCACGCAGGTGTTCGCCGGCGGCTTCAGCTACGGCGCCGCCATGAGTTACGCCCTCGCCTGTGCCCGCCCCACGGTGTTCCGCGCGGTGGCCGTCTACTCCGGCGCGAACCTCAGCGGCTGCAACGGTGGCACCCAGCCGGTCGCCTACATCGGCATGCACGGCATCGGCGACAACGTCCTGCCGATCTCCTCCGGGCGTCAGCTGCGCGACCAGTTCGTGCGCAACAACGGTTGCACCCCGCAGAACCCGCCGGAGCCCGCCAGTGGCAGCCGGACCCACATCGTCACCGCCTACTCCGGCTGCCGGGCCGGGTACCCGGTCGTCTGGGGCGCCTTCGACGGCGGGCACGACCCGGGCCCGAAGGACGGCGGCGGCAGCGGCTGGCAGACCTGGACCTCCGGCGAGGTGTGGAAGTTCATCACGCAGTTCGGCACCAGCACGCCACCCACGCCGCCGGTCCAGACCGGCGTGAACTACAAGCTGACCGCCCAGCACAGCAACAAGCTCGTCGGGATCACCGGCGCCTCGACGGCGGCCGGCGCGCTCATCGAGCAGGAGTCGGCCAACGGCGGGCTCAGCCAGCAGTTCGACTTCGTCGACTCCGGTGACGGCTACTACCGGGTCCGGGCGCGCCACAGCGGGCTGGTCCTGCAGGCGGCGAACGCGAACAGCGGCGCGGACATCAGCCAGCAGGCCGACACCAACGCCACGGCGCAGCAGTGGCGGGTCGTCGACCAGGGCAGTGGCGCGGTGAGCCTGGTCAACCGGCTGAGCGGCCTGGCGCTGGACGTCTGGGGTGTGTCGACCGCCGATGGTGCGCGGATTTCCCAGTGGACGTTCACCGGGAACCCCAACCAGCGGTTCCAGCTCCAGCGTGCCTGAGCCGATGACCGTGGTCGAGCCGTCGCCGGGGCTCCGGCCCACCCTGGCCGACGTCGCGCGGGCGGCCGGGGTGTCCATCGCCACGGCCTCCCGCGTGCTCAACGGCTTCCCGAGGGTCAGTCCGGAACGCCGCAAGCAGGTGGAGTCCGCGATGCTGGCGCTGGGCTACGCCCGGCAGCGGGCGGCGAAGGCGAGCAACGCGCGGCACACCGGCTCGATCGCCCTGGTCGTGTGCGAGGAAGTGCCGCGGTTGTTCACCGACCCGTACTTCCCGCGGATCGCCGCGGGGGTCGGCCGGGAGCTGACCGCGGTGGGGGTGCAGCTGGTGCTGCTCACCGTGCCGGCCACCGACGACTACCAGTCGCCGGTGGTGCGCTACCTCGACGGCGGCCACGTCGACGGCGCGCTCGTCGTCGGGATGCACGGCCGCCGCCCGCTCGACCTGGACTGGCTCGGCATCCCGGTGGTGTTCGGCGGGCGGCCGGTCCAGGCCGCGGGCCGGGCGGGCCGGCTGCCGTACGTGGACGCCGACAACCAGGGCGGCGCACGCCTGGCGACCCAGCGGCTGCTCGACGGCGGCCGCCAGACGGTGGCGACCGTGACCGGGCCGCAGGACATGACCGCGGGCGTGGACCGGTTGGTGGGGTACCGGCAGGCGATGATGCGGGCCGGCCGGTACGACGAGACGCTCGTGGTGTGCGGTGACTTCGGCCAGGCGTCCGGCGAGTACGCGACGGCCCGGCTGCTCGGCCGTCGTCCCGACGTCGACGGCATCTTCGCGGCCTCGGACATGATGGCGGTCGGGGCGTTGCGCGCGCTTCGCCGCGCGGGCCGGCGGGTGCCCGAGGACGTCGCCCTCGTCGGGTTCGACGACCTGCCGATCAGCAGCTGGACCGACCCGCCGCTGACCACCGTGCGCCAGCCGGTCGAGGAGATGGGTGCCCGGATGACCGCCGAGCTGCTGGCGATGATCGACGGCGCGGCCCCGCGCCGGTGCACGGTGCTCGACACCGAGCTGGTGCCGCGCAAGTCGGCGTGAGGGCAGCGCTGTCCACTTGGCAATCGGTTCGGGGGTGCGGGTGGCGGAGCCCCCGCCCTGGGGCGAAGCCCCGGTTGTCACAGACGTAGGAGGAATCGTGCGTGTGTTCGTGATGGTGGCCGCGCTGCTGCTGGCGGCGCTGGTCGGCGCGACCCCGGCTTCGGCGGCCGCGGCGCCGCTGGTGAGCGCGGCGTCAGGACGCTGCCTGAACGTGAAGGGCGGCACCGATACGCCGGGAACGGCGCTGGAGATCCAGGACTGCGGTGGGCAGGCCGGGCAGGCGTACGAGTTCACCGCGGCGGGTGAGCTGCGCACGTTCACCGGCACCCGGTGCGTGGACGCCTACGGCGGGCGGACCGCGCCCGGTACGGCCGTGATCATCTGGTCGTGCAACGGCCAGGCGAACCAGCAGTGGCGGCAGAACGCCGACGGGACGATCACCGGTGTCCAGTCGGGACTGTGCCTGGACGTGACCGGGGCGGGCACGGCCAACGGCACCGCCGTCGTGCTGTGGACGTGCCACGGCCAGAGCAACCAGCAGTGGAGCGGCGGGACGACGCCGCCGCCCCCGACCGGCACGGCGCCGTGCGACATCTACGCCTCCGGCGGTACGCCGTGCGTCGCGGCGCACAGCACGGTCCGGGCGCTCTACAGCACCTTCGCGGGCAGCCTGTACCAGGTCCGGCGATCGTCGGACAACACGACGAGGAACGTCGGCGTCCGGGCGGCGGGCGGCACCGTCGACGCGACTGCGCAGGATTCCTTCTGCTCCGGGACGACCTGCGTGATCACGGTGGTCTACGACCAGTCCGGACGCGGGAACGACCTGTGGTACCAGGGATCGACCGTGGTCCCCGGGTCAAACCAGAGCAGCCCGGCGAAGGCGACGTCGGAATCGCTCACGGTCGGCGGCGCGAAGGCGTATTCGCTGTACATCAACCCCGGCAACAGCTACTGGCGGGACGGGCACACGACGGGGGTGCCGACCGGCAGCGCGCCGGAGGGCATGTACATGGTGACGAGCGGGACGCACGTCAACAGCGGCTGCTGCTTCGACTACGGCAACAGCGAGACGACCAGGAAGGCCGACGCGGCCGGCGCGATGGACGCGATCAACTTCGGGACCGAGTGCTGGTTCGGCGGGTGCCAGGGTTCCGGGCCGTGGGTGCAGGCCGACCTCGAGTGGGGCCTGTACCCGGGCGGCAGCCAGCAGTGGAACCCGAACCAGCGGGCCCTGCCGAGCAAGTTCGTGACGGCGATGCTGAAGAACAACGGCACGTCCCGGTTCGCGCTCAAGGGCAGCAACGCCCAGTCGGGCAGCCTCACGACGATGTGGGACGGCGGTCTTCCGGGCGGCTACAGCCCGATGAAGAAGCAGGGCGCGATCGTGCTGGGCAGCGGCGGGGACTGCTGCAAACCCGGCGGCGGGGCGAACCTGAGCGCGGGCACGTTCTACGAGGGCGCGATGGTCGCCGGGTACCCGTCGGACGCGACGGAGAACGCGGTGCAGGCGAACGTGGTGGCCGCCGGCTACCGCTGAGCCGCTGGGGCGGACGGGAGGGGGCCTTCCTCGCGGGTGACGCGGGGGAGGCCCCCTTTCGATGACTTCACCAGCGGGGCGAACCGGTTCGCCTCCATTCGGCCGATTGTCGGTGCTTTTCATGCAGCGTACGTTCCTTGGTGGTCGAACCGGTTCGACGACCGGGTTCGTCCTCCGCACGTCCACCCGCCGAAGGAGTCGTCCGTGGACCTCTCGCGTCAGCGGCCCCGCGTCCGCCGTGGCCTGGCCGCCCTCCTCGTCACCGGAGCACTGACCGGTGCCTCCGCCGTGGCCCTTCCCGCACCCGCGCAGGCCGCGGACGAGTCGGTTTCCGTCGACTTCTCCGCCGCCGGCGGAGAACCCACCTACCGGGCTTCCGGGTGGATCTACGGCATGACCGAGAACGCGTCGGCGCCGCCCGACCACTTCTTCCGGGACGTGCGCTTCCAGGCCATGCGGGCCGGCGGCGCGCAGCTCGACAGCCCGGGCGGCTGGGTGTCGGGCAAGTACGACCGGCGGTGGAACGCCACCCGCGCCCAGCTCCTGCGCACCCGCTCGCTCGGCGGCCAGTTCGTCCTGCTGGTGCACGACCTCTGGGGCGCCGACGGCTACCCGATCTCCCGGTTCCCCGGCGACAACGGCGACTGGTCCGACTACGACGCCTTCCTCACCCGCCTGATCAACGACGTGCGGGCGACGGGTGCCCCGGTGGAGTGGGACCTCTGGAACGAACCCAACATCACGCTGTTCTGGAACCGCCCGCAGAGCCAGTACTTCGCCATGTGGCAGCGCGCGTACCAGCGCATCCGCGCGGCCTTCCCGGCGCACGCCATCGTCGGCCCGAGCCTCGCCGGCGTCCCGTCGACGTCCGGGAGCTGGTGGACGCAGTACCTCGACTACGTGCGCGGCTCGAACACCGTTCCCGACATCGTCAGCTGGCACTCGCTGCCGGGCGACCCGGTCGCGAACGTCGCCGCCGCCGACGCGTCACTCGGCTCGCGCGGCATCCCGCACCCGCGGCCGTACCAGATCAACGAATACGGGGCGTCGAACGAGCAGAACCCCGGCGACGGCGCCTGGTACATCGCCCGGCTCGAGCGGGCCGGCGCCGACGGGCTGCGCGCGAACTGGGCCAGCGGCGGGAACCTGCACAACGATCTCGCCAACCTGCTCGTGCGCAACTCCGCGGGCCGGTACCTGCCCAAGGGCGAGTGGTGGGCCTACCGCTTCTACGGCTCGCAGGCCGGTCAGCTCGTGAGCACGAAGCCCAGCCAGGCGTACGACCCCTTCGCCACGAAGACGGCCGGGGTGGCGAAGGTGCTCGTCGGTGGCGGTAGCACGACCGGGAACGTCAACGTCGCCCTGCAGCGGCTGGACGCCACCTCCGGCGTCGTCCAGAACAACCAGGTGCGGGTCGTCGTCCAGCAGATCCCGTACAACGGCGGGGCAGCGGTACAGAGCCCGGTGACCATCCGGGACTCGGTGGTGGCCGTCTCGGGCAACGCCGTGACCGTCACGGTCCCGCACACCAGCGTCGACGACGCGCTCAGCATCACCCTCCTGCCGCCGTCGGACGGCAGCTTCCAGACCGTCGCCGTCGCCCAGCATTCCCAGCAGTGCCTGGACAACACGGACCTGGGCACCGCGGACGGCAACCGGCAGCAGCAGGACTTCTGCGAGGGCGGCGACCAGCAGCAGTGGACCTTCCGCCCGGTGTCCGGGGTGGCCGGCACGTACACCGTCGTCAACCGGCAGAGCGGCAAGTGCCTCGAGGTGGCCGGTGCCTCGGCCGACGACGGTGCCGCCGTCCAGCAGCGGACCTGCACCGACGGCGCCACGAACCAGCAGTTCTCGCCGCGCCGGGTGACCTACGGCGGCAACGATCCCCACGACTACCAGCTCGTCGCCCGGCACAGCGGCAAGTGTGTCGACGTCAGCGGCGTCTCGACGGCCGCCCGTGGCGTGGTGATCCAGTGGACGTGCAAGCCGGTCACCCAGAACAGCCCGCTGAACCAGACCTGGCGGCTGTGGGGCCGGGGACCGGCCTGACGCACCTCAGGCACCGGGCCGGTTGCCGGTGGGGATGGTGATGGGCGTGCTCGTCGGTGACGTGCCCTTGTTGAGGAAGAGCATGGCGAGCGCGCGGACGAACTGGTCGAAGAGGTAGAAGCCCGCCGGGGCGATGGGCAGCAGCCCTTCCCGGAAGGCGATGTACGCGGGCCACCCGGTGCGGATCAGGGTGGCCGCCGCGTAGTCGCGCGGCAGGCCGAGCCAGTCGCCGACGTCGTTGCTGAGCACGTACCGGACGAACTCGTTCAGGAAGCCGCGGGTGACGCCGAGGTCGATCTGGGCGGTCAGCCCGAGCAGGTCCGCGGCGAGCTCCTTGCCTTCGGGCGTCGGGGCGAGCAGCGGGGTGAGCACCTGGGCCGACTGCGCGTCCGCCGCGGCCCACGTCTGCGGGATGAACTCGTCCCGGACGCCGAGCAGGTGGATGGCGACCTGCCACTGGTGGAGGAAGGCGTCCTCGTCCGCCGCCGACATCGGGACGTGCCATTCGCGCAGCTTCCGGTGCACGAAGGTGCCGAGGCTGTGGAAGGTGACCAGGATGTCGCCGTTGCTGATCGGGGTCCGCTCGTCGGCGACGGCCCGCCAGTGCGCTGACTGCGGCAGCAGGTGGCGCACCGCGGCGTGCACCAGGCGCGTCTTGTTGGCCGTGACGACGAACTGGCCCGAGGGCTCGAACGCGCCGGCTTCGCTCAGGTCGTAGCCGAAGGTGAACGTCTTGGCCGCGCGGTCCTGCATGTTCGCGCCGCCCGCGGACCAGTAGACCGACCGGGCTTCCCGCGGGATGACCGTGCTCATGATGCCGCTGCCCAGTCCGTAGAGCAGGAACAGGTAGGTGTCCTTGCGCCGGTTGAAGTCGGCGGCGCGGCGCAGCTTGACCGGGTCGGCCCAGGACGGCAGCCGGTTGACCCGCTGGAGCCAGCCGGCGAGGTCGGCGGGCAGGCCGGCGGGCAGCGGGTCGTCGTTGTCCGCCCACGACCGCAGCGCGGTGTTGACCGCGGGCACCCGGCCGCCGTCGACGAGCCCGGCCATCAGCGCGTCGACCTCGTCGTCCCAGACCCACCACGGGTCGGTGCCCGCGGTGGCCGCCGCGGTCGAGGCCCAGGCCGGGACGGCGCTCGCCGCGCTCACCAGACCCAGCGCGACACCGAGGGACAGAGCGTTCCTCCTGCTGAGATTGCTCATTTACTTACCTAGCTTCCTTGATAGGTAATGGGCTCGTCATGAGGAGATTCCTGATTAACATAGAAGGTGACTCGCGGGTCGGCAAGACCCGGTGGGCCTGTGGTTGACTGACACCATGGCCCGACTTCCGCAGACCCCAGCCCGGTGACCGCCGAGCCGGCCGCGGCCGTCCGGCCCCGCAACCGCCGGCAGCTCATCGTCGAGGCGGGCGCCACGGTGTTCAGCGAGCGCGGCTACCACGCGGCGTCCATGGAGGAGATCGCGACGCGCGTGGGCATCACCGCGGCGGCGCTGTACCGGCACTTCCCGAACAAGTACGCGCTGTTCGCCGAGTGCGCGAACGTGATGGCGGACCGGCTCGTGGCCGCGCTCGCCGACGTGCCCCCGGACGCGTCACTGGCGGAGATCTTCGCCGCCGTCACCGACGTCACCGTCGCCCACCGGGACACCGGTGGGGTGTACCGGTGGGAGGCCCGGTACCTCGAGCGCGAAGACCGCCGGCTGCTGGCGGCCAAGTTCGCGCACGTCGTCGAGCGCGTGGCGGCGGCGGTGCGGCGCGAGCACCCGTGGCCCGGCGAGCACCTGCGGGCCGTGGCGGCGCTGGGGGCCATCGGGTCGGTCACGACGCACCACAACGCGATCGGCCGGCGCCGGGTCGGGGAGCTGCTGCGGGCCGCGGCCCTGCGCGTAGCCGCCACCGACCCCGCCGCGTGGCCCGCGCCCGCCGTGGAGATCCCCGCCCCGCCGGTGGCCCGGACGCGGCGTTCGGAGATCCTCGCGGCCGCCGTCCCGCTCTTCGAACGCGACGGGTTCGCCACCGTGACCAACGGCCGGATCGCGGAGGCGGTGGGCCTGGTGCCCTCGGCGCTCTACCGCTACTTCCCGGGCAAAGCCGACATCCTGGCGGCCGCCTGCCTGCAGGCCGCGGCCCTGCTGGCCCAGGCCGTCGAGCACAACCTGCGCGGGACGACCGGCCCGCACGACGCCCTGAACGCCCTGACGGCGACGTACGTGGCGTACAGCTTCGAGCACAGCGCCCTCAACAGCGTGGCCAACGCGGAAATCGCCGGCTTGCCGGAGGCGCTGCGCCGCCCGCTGGTCGCGGCGCAGCGCGAGCACATCGCGGTGTGGGAGCAGCAGTTGTGCGAGGCCCGCCCGGACCTCGACCCGCGCCAGGCCCGGGTGCTCGTGCACGCGGGGTTCGGCGTGGTGGTCGAAGCCGGCCGCCGGCTGCGGTGGGCCGACCGCCCGGAGCACCGGGCCGCGGTGGCCGCGTTGCTGGTGAGCGCCCTCGGGCGGTGATCACCGCGCGGGCGACTTGGTCTCGCACCGCACCTGGGGGGCGGCCTCGGTCCCGGAGGCGACGCAGTCGACGACCCGGCCGGGCGCGGGTACGGGGTAGCTGACGACGATCGGCCCGTCGCCGTCCGCTCCGGCCGCGAACTTCACGACCGTGTGCGGCCGGTTCCCGCTGCCGTGCAACGTCTTCGAGTAGTACGTGGTGTGCGGTCCGATGGCGATGCTGACGCCTTCGCCGTCGTCGTCGAGTTCGTGCACGGTGAGCACGTAGTCCCCGGTGGTGTACTTGCCTTCGTTCTCGTGCCCGGCGTCGGCCGGGGTGACGCCGGCGACCTCGGGCGAGACCGGATCGGCCGCGGTGGCGATCACGGTGGCCCCGACGGCCAGCACGGCCACGCCGGCCACGACTCCGGCGATGACGACTCGCTTGGCGGTGAACTGCACGGGCCCCTCCTCCTCACCTGATCGTCAAGGTAAGGAGGGAAGGGCCTGGTCACCTCGGCCGAAGGGGCGGTTCCGGTGCCGTGGTCTCGTCCTTTCGGCCGAGGTGCGACAAGGGGACGGGCTTCTCGCCGGTCAAGCTCCGGCGCGCCCGAGCCCGGTCACGACCGCGCCCGCCGCCACACCGCCAGCGCGGTGGCGGCCAAGGCGCCCCCGGCCGCGGCGACGACGCCGTGGTGCCGGCTCGCCCACAGCTGTGCGCTCCTCGGCGTGGCCTGGCCGTCGAACCGGCCGTGCGCACCGAAATCCCGCCCGCGATCCGCCGGCGACCACAGGTTTTCCGGCTGGTCCGGTGGCTTCTTCGCGCCCGTCTGCTGGGACCGGTACCCGGTGCGGGCGAGGTAGCGGTCGAGCACGCCCGGGGCGACGGCGTTCGCGATGAGCGTGCCGACGGTGCTCCCGCCGACCCAGTACTCGCGGCGGCGCGGGTGGGCGGCCGCGTGCAGCACCGCGCGGGCCGCCACCTCCGGCTGGTAGATCGGCGGCACCGGCTGGGCCTGGTGCGGCAGCTTCGACCGGACCCACGAAAACTGCGGCGTGTTGACCGCGGGCATCTGCACCATCGTCGTGCGGACGTGGCTGCCGTCGTGCAGGAGCTCGCAGCGCAGAGCCTCGTTGAACCCCTGGATCGCGTGCTTCGCGCCGCAGTACGCGCTCTGCAACGGGATCCCGCGGTACGCCAGCGCCGAACCCACCTGCACGATCGTGCCGCGGTCACGCGGTTGCATCCGGTGCAGGGCGGCCATCGTGCCGTGGACGTAGCCGAGGTAGCTCACTTCGGTGACGCGGCGGAACTCGTCCGGCCCGATCTCGCCGAACGGCGCGAACACCGAAGTGAACGCCACGTTCACCCACACGTCGATCGGCCCGAGCTCCTGCTCGGCCCGAGTGGCGGCGGCGTCGACCTGGTCGAAGTCGGCGACGTCGGTGGGGATCGCGAGAGCCGTCCCGCCGGCGCGGGTGACGTCGTCCGCGGCGGCTTCGAGTCCCTGCTCACCGCGGGCCAGCAGGGCGACCCCGGCCTGGCGGGCGCCGAACGCCCGCGCGACCGCGCGGCCGATGCCGCCGCTGGCTCCGGTCACGACGACGACCTGGTTCATGCGTCCTCCGTCCTCCGCCTCACCGGTTCTTCCCGGGCAGGAACTCCTGCAGCTTCGTCTTGACCCCCTGCGCCACGAGGTGGAACGCGTCGGGGTCGCCCTTCAGCACCGCCTGAGCGGCCGACTTCACCTGCTCGAACGTCGCGTGCGGCGGGATCGGCGGCACCTCGGGATCGCAGCGGACGTCCAGCACGGCCGGCTTGCCCGCGCCGAGCGCGGTGTCCCAGGCCGGGGCGAGCTGCTCCGGCTTGTCGACCGTGACGGCCGTGAGCCCGAGGGACAGGGCGAAGCCGGCGTAGTCGACGTCCGGCAGGGTCTGGGACTCCTCGAACTTCGGCGCGCCGCCCATCGCGCGCAGCTCCCAGGTGACCTGGTTGAGGTCGTTGTTGTGGAACACGCAGATCACGCAGCGCGGGTCGCTCCAGAGGTGCTGGTAACGCGCGATGGTGATCAGCTCGGCGAGGCCGTTCATCTGCATGGCGCCGTCGCCGACGAGGGCGATCACCGGCCGGTCGGGGTGGGCGAACTTCGCCCCGATCGCGTACGGCACGCCGGCGCCCATCGTGGCCAGCGTTCCCGACAGCGATCCGCGGATGTCGCCGCGGACGCGGAGGTTGCGGGCGTACCAGTTGGTGGACGAGCCGGAATCCGCGGTGACGATCGCGTTCTCCGGGATCCGCTTCGACAGCTCGGACACGATTGCCATCGGGTTGACCGGATCGGCGTCGACGGCGGCTTCCTTGTCGACGGTCTCCCACCAGGAAGCGACGTTCTTCTCGATCGTCTCGCGCCACGAGCGGTCCGGCTTGCTCGTCAGCTTCGGCAGCAGCGCGCGCAACGTGGCCGCGCTGTCACCGACCAGGTTGACCTCGGTCGGGTAGCGCATCCCGATGAACCGGCCGTCCAGGTCGATCTGCACCGCGCGGGCCTGTCCGAAGTCCGGCAGGAACTGGCTGTACGGGAAGTTCGAGCCGACGATCAGCAGCGTGTCGCAGTCGCGCATCAGCTCGTAGCTCGGCCGGGTGCCGAGCAGCCCGATCGAGCCGGTCACCCACGGCAGGTCGTCGGGCAGGACGTCCTTGCCCAGCAACGCCTTCGCGACGCCGGCGCCGGTGACCTCAGCGACCTGGCGGACCTCCTCGGCGGCGCCGCGCGCGCCCTGCCCGACCAGGATGGCGACCTTCTCGCCGGCGTTGAGCACCTCGGCCGCCGCGTCGATGTCCGGCTCCGCGGGCACCGGCCGCGACCACGCCGTGCTCGGCGGGCTGGAGGGCACCTGCTTGAACGCGTGCTGCGGCGGGGAGTACGTCTCCTCCTGCAGGTCCGTGGGGATGATCAGGGCGGTGGGGCAGCGGGACGACTCGGCCGTCCGGATCGCCCGGTCGAGCGCGTTCGGCAGCTGTTCGGCGACGTTGACCTCGACGAGGTATTCGCTCGCGACGTCCTTGTAGAGCGCCTGCAGGTCGACCTCCTGCTGGTAGCTGCCGCCCATCGCGCTGCGCGCGGTCTGCCCGACGATGGCGACCACCGGGACGTGGTCGAGCTTGGCGTCGTAGAGGCCGTTGAGCAGATGGATCGCGCCCGGGCCCGACGTGGCCATGCAGACGCCGACCTTGCCGCTGAACTTGGCGTAGCCGACCGCGGCGAACGCGGCCATTTCCTCGTGCCGGGCCTGCACGAACCGGGGCTGGTCGTCCGCTTTGCCGAACGCGGCGACGAGCCCGTTGATGCCGTCGCCCGGATAGGCGAAGACCTGCTCCACGCCCCATTCGCGCAGGCGCTGGAGCAGGTAGTCACCGACTGTCTGGCTCATGAGTACTCCCTTTGGCGTGCGGTGCCGCTTCGGTGAGCGCCTCGCGGACCCGGCGGGCCACCACGGCGGGCCGGGGCTGCGCCGGTTCGGGCCACCGGACCAGGACCGCGGGCTCCTCCGCACCGTCCGGTTCCCGGGCCAGGCACCACCCGCCGCCGTCGGTCCACGACAGCATGAGCAGGTGACCCGCGTGCCGGTCGGCGAGGGCGATGTAGGCGGTCGAAGGTGCTGGCGGACTGCCGTATTCGCTCCACGACGCGGCCGGCTCGACGCGCAGCAGCTCGGCGACGGTCTCGACGTAGTCGCGCAGGGCCGCGGCCTCCAGATGTGTGGGATCCGGTTTCACCGGCGCGGACGCCTCCTCTCGTGGTCGCCGTCGGCGCTCACGAATCGCTGTACCCGCTTTGGCCGTCTATCATACTTGCGTGACGCAAACGTGGCCGGAGCAGGACGGTGTCGACGCGGCCTTGGCGGCGTTGCGGGCGATGGTGCTGATCGCCGACTCGACCGTCGAGCGGAACACCGAACAGCTGACGCTGACCCAATTCCGCGTGCTGCGGGTGGTGGTCGACCGGACCCCGGTGACCCTGGGCCGGGTGGCGCGCGAGCTGGCCATGAACCCCTCGTCGATCACCCGGGCGTGTGATCGGCTGGTTGGGCTGAACCTGCTGGAAAAGGCGCCCAACCCGCTGAACCGGCGGGAGACGCTGCTCGCCCCGGCCGGCCCGGGACGGCACCTGGTCGACCGTGTCGACCGCGACCGCCGCCGGGTGCTGGCGGACGTCCTGCACCGCTTGGACCCGCCGGCGCGCGCGGCCGCCATGGTCGCGTTCGAGAGGTTCGCCAGAGCGGTCGAAGCGGACGAATCGGATTCGCGTTCACTGTTGCGTCGCGCAAATTGAAAAAGGGCGGGAAAAGTTTGCTGCCGGGGAGGGCGGGTATCCTGACGCAGTCGAGTTTCGATCGGAGGTCCGGTGCGGGTGGACAGCCACCTCGCCGACCGAAGCCCTCAGTGTGCTGTTCGAGCCGGTGCGGCACCTCGAAGGGTGCCGGACCAGCCCTCCTCAGGCGCCGCCCTCTGGCTCCGACTGGCCGCGTTCGGCGACCTGCCGCAGGAACGCCACCGGGTCCTCGCCGAGGCGGGTGTGGGTGCGGTGGCGGATCACCGCCGTCACCGTTGCCGTCCCCACTGCCCACACCGCGACCACCACGACCACCGCCGGGGCCGGCAGCGCTCGGTCCAGGAACGCCAGGTTCACCGTCGCCGCCAGGGCCGCGACCTGGGCCAGTGCCGTGTACCAGCGCCGGGGGCCCGTTGCGAAGACCCGGGTTCCGCCCAGGTAGATCGCCAGGCCCGCCGTCGTGAACCACGCCGCCGCGGGGGGTGGGGATTCGTGCAGGGACAGGTCGACCCCCGCCGCCATCAGCACCAGTGCGAACGCCGGCATCAGGTGGCCGCCCGCGTACAGCGAATACGCCAGCGCCGGGTTGCCGCCGGAAAACCCGAGCAGGCGCTCGTAGATCTCCACCGCCGAGGAGAAGTACACCCACCACAGCGCCCCCGCCAGGACGAGCCCGCCGGCCAGGGCCAGCCAGTACCCGAGGTCGTCGGCCGGCCGCTCGAGCGCCGCCGTGCCGACCGTGATCACCAGCTCGCCGAGCAGCAGGATCATGAACAGCCCGAACCGCTCCGCGAGGTGCGCCGAGTCGATCGCCAGGTGCGGGTCGCGCGGCGGCGTGAACATGGTTCGCCACCGCGCCGCCTTCGTGGGCCGTTCATCGCGACGCCGCTCGCGGCGGTCGTCGAGCAGCAGGAACCCGGCCTCCTGCACCAGCGCGAACGCCCACAGCACCACGTAGTACGGCACGACCGCCGACACGCCGAAGAGGACGGCCGAGAACGCGTAGCCCCAGCTGAACCGCCGCTGGCCGCGCTCGTCGCGCGGCCAGCGGTGCGCGGCCGCCAGGATCAGCCGGACCGCGGCCATGGCCGCGGCGAAGATCGCCGGGTGCCCTTCGAAGACGTGGTGCGCCTGGGTCGCGGCGATCCCGCAGGGGATCGTGCCGGCGAGCACGAACAGCCGGTCGGCGACGCGGCTGTCGTCGCCGCGGCGGTTGTACAGCACCGCGAAGCCGATCCACGTCCACCACAGCGTCGCGAACAGGCCGAGGGCCGCGGCGGCGCGTGCCCAGTGCGGGTCCGCGACGATGCCGTGCGCCACCTGGCCCACCGCGAACACGAAGACGAGGTCGAAGTACAGCTCGACCCAGCCGACCCGCTTGCCGCCCCGTTCGTCCACTTCGGTCACGGCGGCGATTCTGCCGCGTCCCGGGTCGGGACTTCCACCCGGGCGTGCGGTGGCAATTAATAACACACCATTCGAACGAAGGCCGAATTCGCCCCGGTGACTGCTGTGGGTAATTCTGCCGCCAACGCCCGGGAGTGTTTCATCTACCGCCGAGTAGGCGGAAGAGCTGCACAAATATGCTTGAACGAGGTACAAGCAGCGACCGCAAGAACACGGTGCGTCAACCGCAGGAGGGTGCCGGAAATAATTCGATCTCGGCATTCCGAAACGCCGCTGCGCAGGGTTGACAAGCACGCCGGGGGTGATGTTCGCTGCTGATCGGCTCGATCAACGCCACGTCGTACCCGGTCCGGGAGCCGGGTTTCCGTCCGCTTCCGCGGCGTCCGTGATCGGCCCCTGGGGCCTCCCTCGTCCTGTCCGAGTTCGACATCAGCCGTGCGCGCGGCTGGGAATCGAGCGATTCCGCCATGCACGAAAGCAGATCCACGCCCCGCCGCCCGGCGGACGCCGCGTGGTCGCCGGCGCACTGGAGCGTCCGCACCAAGATCAGCGTCGTCCTGCTGCTGCCGGTCCTGGTCGCGGTGGCGCTCGCGGAAATCCGGATCCAGGGTGAGCTCGACCGGGCCACCGCGCTCACCGCGGCCCGCGACCGGCTGCCGGTGCTGCGCGACACGATCGACCTGACGGCGTCGCTGGGCGAGGAGATGGTCGCCGCCATCGCCGTCCCGGCCGGCGCGCCGGACACGCTGACCGCGGCCGTCGACGCGAAGGTGGCGGCGGTCCAGCGCGACGCCGGCTACGCGCCGCTGCCGGGAGACACCGGCCGGGCGCTCAACACCGCGCTGGGCAAGCTCGCCGGGATCCGCGCGGCCGGCGCCGGCGGGGGTGACGTCCGCGCGAAGGCCGCCGGCTACAACGACATCATCGCCACCCTCGGCGACCTCGTACCCGCGATCGTCCCGGCCGACGCCGCCGGCGCGGAGACCACCCGGCTGCTGGTGCACCTGCGCGGCGAGCTGGCCACCGAGGAGACCTACCGGCGGGCCGCGCAGAAGAGCCCGGACGACGCTTCGCTGCGGCCGGCCGTCATCCAGACCGCCGCCGAGCAGGAGGTCCTCGCCGAACAGGCGGAGCACCAGCTGACCGGCGATCGGCTGGCCCGGTTCACCACGGCGACCGGCGCCGCCGACGAACGGCTCGACGCCCTGCAGGAGCCCGGCGACCGCCCGCTCGCGGCGCTGCTGCCCTCGATCACCGCCGAGGCCGCCGGGGTGACCGGCGTGCTGAACGACGTCGCGGCGCAGCTGGCGACGAACGTGTCCCAGGCCGCCGACGAGGCCCGCGCGGACTCGCTGCGCGACACGGCCCTGGTGCTGGGTGCGCTGCTCGGCGCGCTCGCGATCGCGTTGCTGGTGGTGCGGTCGCTGGTCACGCCGGTGCGCCGGCTGCGCGCGGCGGCGTTGCACGCGGCGAACGACCAGCTCCCGGAAACCGTCCGGCAGATCCGCGAAGGCCACGACGTCGACTGGCGCGAGGTGGCCGATTCCGGCGTCCGGACGGAGGAGGAGATCGGGCAGCTGGCCCGCGCGTTCGACGACATGCACCGCCAGGCCGTGCGGCTCGCCGTCGAACAGGCCGAGCTGCGCAAGCAGGTCAGCGAGATGTTCATGACGCTGTCGCGGCGGAGCCAGTCGCTGGTCGAGCAGCAACTGTCGATCATCGAGGACCTCGAGGCCGGGGAGGAGAACCCCCGGCGGCTCGACGAGCTGTTCCGCATCGACCACATCGCGACCCGGCTGCGCCGCAACGGCGAGAACCTGCACGTCCTGGCGGGCGGCCGCCCGGTCCGCCACGGGCGCGAGCCGGTGCCGACCCGCGACCTCCTGCGCGCGGCGACGTCGGAGGTCAAGGACTACCGGCGGGTGGCGCTGGGCAACGCGCCGCGCAGCTCGGTCCAGCCCGAGGCGGCGGCGGACGTGGTGCACATCCTGGCCGAGCTGCTGGAGAACGCGACGCGCTTTTCGCCACCGGAGCACAAGGTGGCGCTGACGGCCGACCGCGGCGCCGACGGCGGGCTGCTCATCGAGGTGGTCGACCAGGGCCTGGGCATGACCCCGGCGGAACTGGCCACGGTGAACGACCGCCTCGCGGCAGCCGGCACGGTCGGCCCGGAAACGACCCGCCGGATGGGGCTGTTCGTGGTGGGCAGGCTGGCGGCCCTGCACGGGGTGACGGTTCGGCTGAGGGCGACGGGAACGGCGGCCCGCCACGCGGGGGTGACGGCGAGCGTCCACGTGCCGGGCGCGTTGGTGATCGCGGACCTGGCCCGGCCGATCGGCGCGGGCCGGCTGGCTCCGGCGGGCCGCAACGGCCACCCGCGGCCGCCGGTGGTGCCGGCGCAGGCTTCGACGCCGATCTTCGAGCAGGTGGTGACGAGCTGGTTCACCGAGCCGTCGGCCAAGCCGGTGGTCCGCCGGAACGGCAAGCCGGGCCCGGTGGAGTGGCCGGCGGTGGCCGAGACGCTCGCGGTTCCCGCCGATCGGGCCCCCGGCACCGAGCCGGCGAGCGAGACGTCCGGAGCGCACCGGGCCCCGGCGGCCGAACCCGCGGACTGGCCGCCGGAAACCCCCGCGGAGCCGGCGAGCGAAACCTCCGGAGCGCACCGGACCGTCCCGGCCGAAACCGCCGCCGACTCCGGCACGCGCCCCGAACCCACCCTCGTGGGTGGCTGGGACACGCCCGCCGACCGCACCCGGCAGGCCGCCGAAAGCGCTCTCCAGCCGCCGGCCGCGCAAAGCCTCACCGGGGCCGGCCTGCCCACCCGGCGGCCCGGCGCCCAGCTCGCCCCCGGTGCCGTCGTTCCGCGGGTCCGCGAACAGACCGGCGGCGGCACCTTCCGCGACGCCGCCGCCGTGCGCAGCAGCCTGTCGCGGCACTACCAGGGCATGCGCGCCGCCCGCCTGGAGACCGCCGCGCGTGCCGAACGATCCGGAAAGGACGAAGTGGATCCGCGATGACGGAACTGCATCCCCGGCGCTCCGCCACCGAGCCGGCGGCCCGGTCCCTCAGCGGGACGCTCCCCGCGCCGCCCGCCCGGTCCGCGACGCTGAACTGGCTGGTCAACGGGTTCGCCCAGGACGTGTCCGGTGTCGCGCACGCCGTGCTCGTCTCCGCCGACGGGTTGCTGGTGGCCGCCGACGACAACCTACCGCGGGAACGCGGCGACCAGCTCTCGGCCATCGCGGCCGGCCTGTCCAGTCTCTCCCTCGGCACCGCCGAGCTGTTCACCGCCGGGCGGGTCGTGCAGTCGGTGATCGAGATGGAGCAGGGGTTCCTGCTGCTGATGAGCGTGGGCGACGGCTCGAACCTCGTCGTGCTCGCCTCGACCGGCTGCGACATCGGGCTGGTCGGCTACGAGATGACGATGCTGGTCGAGCGGGTGGGGCAGAAGGTCGACGTGCCCGCGCGCGAGATGCCGGTGGCCCAGGACCACCGGTGACCGACGACCCGCACGGGGACGGGCCGCGCCGCAGCCCGGCGCTGGCCCGCCCCTACGCGTGGACCGAAGGCCGGACCGCGCCGGCGGTCGAAATCGCCGTCGAAGCACTGGTCGAAACCACCGCCGACGGCCGGGCGGAAGCCGTGTACCAGACGAGCGCACTGGCGGAAGTCCTCGAGTTGTGCGTGCGGCCGCGGTCGCTGATGGAGATCGCCGCGCTGCTGGCGCTGCCGCTCGGCGTGGTCCGCGTGCTCGTGTCGGACCTGATGCAGGACTACCTGGTGATCGTGCGCGACACGCTGTCGGACACCGCGACCTGGGACGAGCGCCACGACCTGATGGAACGCGTGCTGCACGGGCTGCGCGACCTGTAGAGAGGACTTCGCCATGGAGCACTTCGCGCTCGGGCACTGGCTGCTCGTGCTCGCGTACCTGACGTCGGTGGTCGGCTGCGCGCTCGGCCTCGCGTGCGCGGTCCAGGCCCGGCACGCCGCCGATCCCCGGAGCCGCGTGCGGTGGCTGGTGCTGGCGGCGATCTCGATCGGCGGTGTCGGCATCTGGCTGATGCACTTCGTGGCCATGCTCGGCTTCAGCACCCCGGGCATGCCGGTCCGCTACGACATCTTCCGCACGGTCCTCTCGGCGATCCTGTCCGTGATGGCGGTGTTCGCGGGTCTGCTGGTGGTGGGCGGCCGCGCGAAGTTCGGCTGGTGGCGCCTGGCCCTCGGCGGCGTCATCACCGGCCTGGCGGTGAACGTCATGCACTACACCGGGATGTCGGCGCTGCGGGTGAAGGGCGACTTCGGCTACGACGGCGGCCTGGTGGCGCTGTCGGTGGTGATCGCGGTGGTGGCGGCGACCGCGGCGCTGTGGTTCGCGGTCTTCCTCGACCGCCTGGTGCTGCGGCTGCTGGCCGGTTTCGTGATGGGCGCGGCCGTGACGGGCATGCACTACACGGGCATGGCGGCGGTCCGGATGACCATGGACATGACCGCCCCGGACCCGGCGGGCGCGGAGGTGTTCTCCTTCCTGTTCCCGGTGTTCGTGCTGGGCGCGATCGCGATGGCGGTGCCGCTGTGCGCGGTCCTGCTGGCGCCGGCCCGCGGGGAAGGTCCTCGCGGGCCGGCGTTTTCACCTCCTCACAGGCTGCACAGCAGGGAACACGCCTTCGCCGCCGACCAGTCCGTTGTGGACGGTGGCGTCCCCGGCGGGACGTTCACCGGCACGTAGGTCACCTTCGCCTTGTTGGTGATCGGGAACAGGTTCAGCAGCGCGTAGGTCGCGCAGTAGACCTGCTTCGACTGGCCGGCCGCCAGGGTGAACGGACCCGTCTGGCACGACGGCTCGACGGTGTCCACCACCTGCGCGGCGGTGATCCCCACCGGGCCCTCGTTCGTCACGGTGATCCGCCAGTACGCCGACGCCGCGAGCACGCCGAGCAAGCCCACCGGGGCCTGTTTCGCCCACGGTCCGGCGCCGCCCGGGCCGCACTGGGCCGGGTGGACCGCCGTGCAGATCTCCTTGTTCACGGTCACCTTCGGGGTGCACGACGCGCCCGGGGCGACCGGGAGCGTCACCGTGTTGGACGTGAACGACCCCGTCGAGTCCGTGCCCGTCGCCGTGTTGGCGACCGACGTCACCAGGCAGTCCGCCGAGATCGTCGTGCGGAAGCACAGCTGGGGTGCGTCACCCGCGAAGTCGACCACCAGCGCACCGCTGAAGCCCGCCGCACTGTGCAGGACCAGCGTCGTCGTCACCGTGATCGACGGGTGTGCCGCCACCGAAACGCCGGTCAGGTCGACCGAGCCGTCCGGCGCGAAGCCCGGAGTGGGCACCACCGCGTTGTCCTGGTCGACGACCGTAACCCGCGACGCCGCGAAGTCGACGTTCGCCGGGTCGACGCCCGTCAGCCGCGCGGACGTGTAGCCCTGGACGTGACTCCCGCCGCCGTCGCAGTAGAAGTCGCCCGGACGCAGGGTCACCTGCCCACCGGAGCGGACACACGGCGTGGCGCCGGTGATCGGGTCCATCGAGAACAGCACGCCCGCGTCGCCCAGGCCGATCAGGCAGCCCGACGGCGGGTCGTAGGCGTACCCGTAGTCCCGGGTGGCGCCGCCGTTCACCGACGGGTGCGTGATCGGGCCCGGCAGGCCCGCGCACGCCGACGCCGTCGTCCAGTCGTGGCACAGCGCCGCGCCCGCGATACCCCCGCTCCAGACGGGAAGGTAGCTGCGGACGTGGCCGTTCGGGTCGGTGACGACCTCGGGGTTGAAGACGAGCACCCCCGCCGCCAGCGAGGCCGCGCCAGGCGGTGGCGGCAGCACCGACCCGTCGAGTGCGTAGCACGTCGTGACGTCGTCGGCGCCGGACGTCGACGAGCACGCGCCCACCGGGGCGCCGGTGGTGCTGTACGCCGTGTAGGCGTTGTAGGTGGTGTTGCCCGCCGGTCCGGTGGGCCGGGAAGCCGCCCAGCCGGCGCAGGCCGCGGCCGTCGCCGGGTCGAAGCACCCCAGTTGCGGCTGCACCGCGCTGCCCGGCGCCGACGTCGACGCGAACACCTTGCCCGCCACCACGGTCAGCCCGCCGAAGACGTACACCTCGTTCGCGGCCGGCAGGATCGGCGCGTACGGCTGGCCGCCGCAGGCGCTCTGCGTGGCGATGGTCCAGCAGATCACCGCGCCCGAGCTGACGACGCCGTAGAGGTTGCCGCCGCTCTCCACGAAACCGGTGAGGTTGTTCACCGGCGGCGACCCGCCGAGGGCGGCCAGCGGCCAGAAGCCGCAGTTGGCCGCGGCGGCCAGGTCGAGGCAGCCGACGCCGGCCGCCGTCGCCGTGAGGCCGGGGTAGTAGACCTTCGCGGGCGCGGCGGGATCCCGCACGTACTGCTCGATCAAGGGGGACGTGATGTCCCCGGCCCCCAGGGTGCCGAGCGGGCCGGGCGCGGTGTTGAGCACCTTCGGCCACGGGCCGCCCGGGCAGCGGGCCCCGGTGGCGAGCTCGGTGCAGACCACCTTCGGCGTGGTGGCCCCCGAGTGGTGGTAGATGTTCCACGCCTGCAGCACACCGCCCGGGGTGCGGTACAGGATCGGCGAGAAGCCGTCACCGCCGGTCGGGGTGGTCACCGCCTGCACGGGCGGGGTGAGGGCGCCGGTCAGCTGGGTCGCGTCGGGCCCGGCGGCGGGGTTCGTCCCGCGGACCGCGGTGACGCCGGACGCCGGTTCGGTGCCGGTGAACGTGCTGCCGTCGGTGGACCACTCCGGCGTCCAGCCGGGCGGGACGTGCAGCGAGCCGGACTGGTAGGACTGCCCGGCGCCGACGGCGTCGGTGATCGCGGCGGCTCCGGTCGTCGTCGCGTGGTCCTCGTAGCCGACGACCCAGTTCGCGGTCGCGCCGTGCGCGGCCGGGGAACCCGTGCCCTGCACGGATTTCGTCAGCGCCGAGACCGGGGCGGGGTCGGCGGCCGCGGGGAGCGGGACGGCGGTGGCCGCCGTGAGCACCAGGGGCAGGACCGCCCCCAGCATGCGTCTTCGCATGGTTGGTCCTCGATTCTGGAAATGGACGGAAATTGCCCAGGAATCGTTTCCTGGCCGAAGGAAAATCCTATGCCGCACTGGCAGTTCGTTTGAAGTACTCTCACCCGGGCGCCAAAAAGGCGATGCGAACAGCGCAATTCCCGGGCCGAATGCGGCGATGCGCACCGCTTGTGACGAGCGAGTTTGCTGATTACCGTCACCCGGACGCCGTCCGCGTTCACTCTTTCGGGTAACGAGGGTGAGCTAAGATACCGCGTTTTCCGGCAGGCGCGAAGATCTATTCACCGAAAACCCGGATCAGCTGTGAGCGAATTCGCTGGTCCCGCGGCGATCTTGGTGGTTGGCTGCCGGTATGGAGATCCTGGTGCTGGGCGGGACGGCGTGGGTGGGCCGGGAGCTGTCCCGGCAGGCGATCGGCCGCGGCCACCGGGTGACCTGCCTCGCTCGCGGCGAGAGCGGAGACGTCGCGGAGGGCGCGACGCTGGTCGCGGCCGACCGGCGCGCCCCGTCGGCCTACGAGCCCCTGCGCGACCGGGGGTGGGACGCGGTCGTGGAGGTGTCATGGCAGCCGGGTTTCGTGCGCGGAGCGCTCGACGCACTCGGCGGCAAGGCCGGGCACTGGGTGTACGTCTCGTCCGTCAACGCCTACGCCGCCCACGCCACCCCGGGGGCGGACGAGTCCGCGCCCCTGCTCGCCCCCACCGACCGGAGCGAGGTCGACCGCTCGTTGTACGGCGAAGCGAAGGTGGCGTGCGAGCAAGCGTCGGCCGCGGCGGTCGGCGACCGCCTCCTCGTCGCGCGGGCCGGGCTCATCGGCGGCCCGGGCGATCACACCGGGCGCTCCGGCTACTGGGCCGCCCGCGCGGCCCGCGATCCGCGGGGGCCGATGCTGGTTCCCGGCACGCCGTCGGTGCCGACCCAGGTGGTCGACGTGCGGGACCTGACCTCGTGGCTGCTCGACGCCGCGGAGACGGGAACGACCGGCACGTACAACGCGGTCGGCCCGGTCGTTCCGTTTGGGGAGTGGATCGCGTTGTCCCGCACCGCCGGCGGGCACACCGGTCCGGTGGTCACCGCCGGGGCGGAGTGGCTGCTCGCCCAGGGCGTGGCCGAGTACATGGGGCCGGAGTCGCTGGCGATGTGGCTGGTCGAGCCGGGCTGGGAAGGGTGGTCGACCCGGGATGGATCGGCGGCCCGGTCGGCGGGCCTGCGGCACCGGCCCCGCGCGGAGCTGCTGGCCGACACGTTGCGCTGGGAACGCGAGCAGGGCCTGGACCGGGAGAGGCGCGCCGGCCTGAGCGCGCGGCGGGAGCGGGAGTTGCTGGAAGCTCTCGGCTGACGGTGCCGGAGCGGGCCCGGCGGCCCGCACCGGGCGTGAGAGGATCGCGGCCGTGACCATGGAGCTTCACGAACTCGACGGTGAACACTCGCTGACGTTGGATGTCGGTGGCCTGGGTGCCGACGCGGCGGTAACCGACTCGGGGCACGAGCCGAACGGGTACTTCTGGGAAGGTCTGGTGCGGTTCGCCTGGCCGGACATCGCCGAGCCGCTCGACTTCGACAGCGAGGCCGGCACGTTCTGCGCTGTCGGGACTCCGAGTGACCTCGCGCGCCTGAAGGCGGCCCTTGAGCCGGTCATCACGAGCCCCGACGCGGTGCGCGACATCATCGTCCGGGCGGAGACTTCGGGCTTCGAGTTCGACGACTAGCCGGACTCGGCGTCGAAGCGGAGTTTCGAGGTGATGCGGTAGCGGTCGCCGCGGTAGGCCGAGCGGGTCAGCTCCACGATCCGGCCGCCTCCGTCTCGGGTGAGCCGCTCGATGTGCAGGATCGGCGCGTACACCGCGATTTCGAGCAGTTCGGCCTGGTCCGGATTGGTCACGGCGGGCTCGATCGTCTGGACCGCGTCCGCCACCGCGATCCCGAAGCGTTCCCGCAGCAGCCGGTAGAAGTTGCCGGTCTCCAGGTCCGCCGGGCGCAGGCCGGGGACCAGGGCCGCGGGCAGCGCCAGGTGCTCGATCGCGATCGGCTCGTCGTCGACGTGCCGGACCCGGGTCACGCGCAGCACCGGCGTACCCGGCTCGAGCTCCAGCTCCCCGGCGAGGGACCGCGGGGCCGGGGACACCGCGAACGCGACGACCCGGCTGGTCCAGTGCCCTTCCGCCGGGGGGACCGCGAGGCCGGGCGCCAGTTCCTGGGTGACCTTCTGCGGGCTGGTGAACGTCCCGCGGCCGCGCTGGCGCACCAGCAGCCCGGTGCGGGTCAGCTCGTCGATGGCCGCCCGGACGGTCGGGCGCGAGACACCCAGCTCCGCGGCCAGGTCCCGTTCGGAGGCGAGCCCGGTGCCGGGGCCGGCGTTCTCGATCACCTTCAGCAGGTGCCGCCGGACGCGGTCGCGCTTCACCGTGGGCGGGCGGTCCGTTTCGTCGGCAAGGGTCAAGGCAGGGTCTTTCCGGGTACTCCGAGCGCGCCGGCGAACCGGACGCGCTCCTTCGGCAGGGCACCCAGCGCGCGCAGCCGCTCGAGGTGGCCGGCCAGGCGCTGGTGGAAGTCAGCATAACCGCGGCCCGGCGGTGACCACGCCCGTTCGGCCAGCGCGCACAGCCGCGGGAACGCCAGGTGCCGGACGTGGTCGGGGGTCGGCGCGTGCTCGGTCCACAGCTGGGCCTGCGTGCCCAGCACACCCGGCGAGGTGCCGGTGGCGACCGGCAGCCCGCCCTCCAGGGGGTCGAAGCGGTAGACGTCCTCCAGTGTCGTCACGGGCCCGCGCGGCGGCTCACCGGGTTCGTCGCTCTGCCGGTAGTCGAAGTACGTCGACGTGTGCGGTGCCATCACGACCTGGTGCCCGCGGGCGACGGCCAGCGCGCCGTGAGCCGCTTCGCGCCAGGCCGTCACGACCAGGTCCGCGGGCAGCCGTCCGGCGGCGTGGCCGGTTTCGTCCCAGCAGACGGCCCGGCGGCCCAGGCCGGCGACGATCTCGTGCAGCCGGCCGAGGAACCACGGGTGGAGCTCGGCGGGGCGGATTCCGAGCCGGGCCGCCGTGGCCCGCGCGACCGGGTTCGTCTCCCACTGCGTGGTCGGGCATTCGTCGCCCCCGATGTGCAGGTAGGGCGCCGGGAACACGTCGGCGACCTGCTCCAGCACGTCCCGGCAGAAGGCGAAGGCCTCGTCGTGGACGCCGAGGATGTCCGGGCTGATGCCCCACTCCGTCCAGACCGGCAGCGTCACCGAAGGCCGGTTGCCCAGCGAAGGGTAGGCGGCCAGCGCCGCGCGCACGTGGCCCGGCAGGTCGATCTCCGGCACGATCCGGACGCCGCGTTCGGCGGCGAAGGCCACCAGCGCGCGCAGCTCCCGCCGGGTGTAGAAACCGCCGTGCGGCACGCCGTCGAAGACGTCGCTGCCCGCGGGCCCGACCATCGATTCCGCGCGCCAGGCGCCGACCTCGGTGAGCCGGGGCCGTCCGGCGATCTCGATCCGCCAGCCCTGGTCGTCGGTGAGGTGGAGGTGCAGGACGTTGTACTTGTGCAGCGCCAGCTGGTCGACGAACTCGCGCAGGAACTCCAGCGGCATGAAGTGCCGGGCGACGTCGAGCAGCACGCCGCGCCAGGGCAGCCGGGGCGCGTCGCGGATCGTCAGGCACGGCAGCCGCGGGGACAGCTGGCGGATCGTTTGCACGCCGGCGAGGAGGCCCGCTTCCGTGGACGCGGTGAGCAGCGCGCGAGCCGGGGTGACTTCCAGGGTGTACTCCTCCGGCCCGAGCCCCGGTTTCCGCGCGAGCCGGATGACGGGTCCGTTGTGGACCAGCGGCAGCCCGGTGTAGGTGGACAGCAGCCGGGCCGGGCCGTGGGTGCCGGGGCCCGCCAGGATTCCGGTGGGCAGGCAGGAGCCGGCGCGGCGGGTGAGCCACGCGGGGCGGGGGATGAGCATCAGCCCTTCACCGCGCCCGCGGTCATGCCTTCGACCAGGTGGCGCTGCACGAGCGCGAAGAAGACGACGACGGGCAGCGCGAACAGCGTCGACGCGGCGATGAGGCCGCCGTAGTCGGTGCCCGTGCTGGTGCTGAACGACACCAGCCAGACCGGCAGCGTGTACCCGGAGCTGTCCTTCATGATGACGTAGGCGAACAGGAAGTCGTTCCACGCGGTGATGAAGGCGAACACGCTGGTCGCGATCAGCCCGGGCAGCACCAGGGGCAGCAGGACCGAGCGCATGACCCGCCCGCGCGTCGCGCCGTCGACCATCGCCGCTTCCTCCAGTTCGACCGGGATCCCGTGCAGGAAACCGCGCAGCGTCCAGATCGTGAACGGCAGCACGAGGGCCACGTAGGTCAGGACCAGCCCGGGCAGCGTGTCGAGCAGGTGCGCGCTCTTGAGGCTCAGGAACAGGGGGATGACCAGCGCGGGCACCGGCACCATCTGCAGCACCAGCACGCCGACGAGGAAGCTGCGGCGCCCGAAGAACCGGAAGCGCGTCAACGCCGTCGCGGCCAGGAACGCGACGACGACGGACAGGACGACGACCGCCACGACGACCACGGCACTGTTGAGCAGGTCCTGCCGGAACCCCGGCTTGGCGAGCGCGCCGGCGAAGTTGTCCAGCGTGACGTCGACGGGCAGGAACTCGGGCGTGGGCTGGAGGATCCGGCCCGCGGGCTTGAACGCCGTGAGCACCATCCAGTAGACCGGGAAGATCCACACGAGGCAGAAGGCCGCCGCGAGCGCGTTGCGGCCGAAGCGCCGGATCACAGGTCCTCCCCGGAGCGGACGAGCCGCCGCACGTACACGGCGGTCAGGCCGACGAGCAGCGCGACCGAAACGACGGCGATCGCCGCGCCCTGGCCGAAGTCGTTGCGGCTGAAGGCCCGGGTGAACGTCCAGATGCCCAGCGTCGTCGTGCCGCCGGCCGGGCCGCCCTGGGTGAGGATCCAGATCTGGTTGAACACGGTGAAGTCCCAGATGACCGAGAGGATGGTGACCAGCCCGAGAATCGGCTGCATGAACGGAACGGTGATCGTGCGGTGCACCCGCCACGGCCCGGCGCCGTCGAGCGCCGCGGCTTCGTAGTAGGACCGCGGGATCTGCGAAAGTCCGGCGTGCAGGGTGAGCGCGGCGAACGGGACCGACTGCCACACGACCAGCAGCCAGACGAGGGTGAACGCCGATGCCGGGCTCGTCGTCCAGTCGTGCTGGGTGAGGTCCCCGAAGCCGAGCCGGGTCAGCAGCCAGTTCACCACGCCGTAGCCGGGCTGGAAGAGCCACTGCCAGACCAGCGTGGACGCCACGTTCGGCAGGGCCCACGCCGCGATCAGGCAGAGCGTGACCGCGGTCCGCATCCGGCGGCCCAGGCGTTGCAGCAGCAGGGCGACGCCGGATGCGATCACGAGCGTGCCGAGCACCAGAGCAGCGCAGAACCCGATGCTGCGCGCGAGGACCGGCAGCAGCTGGGGGTCGGCGAGGACGGCGGCGTAGTTGTCCCCACCGGCGAAGCCCGTCTGACCGGTGAACAGCGACCGCAGGCCGTACTCCTGCAGCGAGATGACCACCAGCCGGACGAGCGGGTAGCCGAGCACCAGCCCCAGCAGCGCGGCGGCGGGCAGGAGCAGGCCGTAGGGGAGCAGGGAACGGCGTCGCGTTCTTTCCCGGACGCGCGGCTTTTCGAGCAGCACGGGAACTCCTTCGCGGGACAGGGGCGGGGTGGCCCGGCGGGGACGGCGGTCGGCCGGGCCACCCCGCCGGTCAGTGGGCGCCCAGCGCCTCGGTCAGGTGGGCGTCGAACTCCCGGGCCGCGTCGGCGATCGGCCGGCGTCCGGTGGCGATGTCGGCGAAGAACGTGTTGATGGACTTGTCGCTCTCGATGGTCGCCCAGCCGGGGGCGGCCGGGGTGGCGACGCTGGTCTTCGCCGCGGTGGCGAAGGCGGCGCCCAGCGGCGGCAGCGTGGGCGTGATCCGGTCGATCAGCTCGGTCGAGATCGGCGTCCAGCCGTCGATGCCGGCGATGGCGTCCCGCTGCACGGCCGGGTCCGCCGCCGCCTTGAGGTAGGCCAGCGCCAGGTCCTGGTGGCGGCTCTTGGCGGCGACGGCGAGGTCGGAGCCGCCGAGGAACACCGGTTGCGTCTTCCCGGGCGTGGCGCTCGGGAACGGGAACGTGCCCAGCCGGTCCTTCAGCTCCGGCTTGTTCTTGAGCACGGTGTTGACGCTCGTGTCGAGGATGGCCGCGGCGCCGCCGGAGGAGAAGATCGCCGCCTGGTCCGGGGCCTTCGTGTCGACGTTGCGGGACGCGGGGGAGGAGTAGGCGTTCTGGAAGTCCTTCCAGGCCTGCAACCCCTTCAGCGCTTCGGGGCTTTCCAGGGCACCGGTCCACTTCCCCTCCTGCTGCGTGGCGATCTGCCCGCCGGCGTCCCAGACGAACTGCAGCGCGCCGAACCAGTACCGGCCGGGGAAGTGGAAGGCCGAGAAGTCCGGCGCCGGGTGCTTCGCCTTGATCTTGTCCAGCGCCGCGGTGAACTCCGGCAGGGTCTTCGGCGGGGCGGTGACGCCGGCGTCGGCCCACAGCTGCTTGTCGTAGATCACCGCGCGGTTGCCGGCGAACAGCGGCGCCGCGTAGAGGTGTCCGTCCACAGTGGCCGGTCCGGCCAGTCCCGGCAGCCAGGTCTGGCCGGCCGCGAGCTCGTCGCGGTGCGGGGTCAGGTCGGTCAGCGCGCCGTTGGCGGCGAACAGCGGGACGTTCGTGTTGCCGATTTCGATGACGTCCGGCGTGGTGTCCTGGGCCAGTGCGGTGCTGATCTTCGTGTTGATGTTGTCCCATTCCTGGATCTGCACGGTGACGTGAGCGCCGGTGGCCTTCTCGAACGCGGCGCCGATCGCCGCGGTGGCCTTGTCGCTGAGATCGCCGTTCATCAGCCAGACGGTGAGCGTGCCACCGCCGGCGGCGGCGGGAGCGGGGGTGCCGGTGCCGCAGGCGGTGGCGGTCACGGCGGCGACGGCCAGTGCGGCGGCGAGGGTGCGTCTGCGCATGGGAAGCTCCTGAGCGGTCAGCAGTGGCCGAGGTCGCGCCACTGGGCGGTAAGGCCGGGCTCCGAACCCTGGGTCCACCAGTTCGCCTGCCAGAGGTGGGCGTTGTGCTGCACGCGCTGCCCCTCCAGGTACACCGTGCCCCAGTCCCATTCCGGCGCGGTCGAACAGTTCGCGGGCTGGGACGGGGTCGTCGGGGTCGTCGGAGTGGTGGGTGTGGTCGTCGGCGGCGGCGTGGTCGGGGCCGTGCAGTCGGTGACGGTGTCCACGTGGGACGTTCCGGCGGAGCGGTACTGCCCGGCCCGCGCGACGGCGTCGGCCGGGGAAACGACCTGGTTGCCCGCGTAGTAGGTCCAGTCGACCTGCTCGGTGTAGACGCTGGTCCCGCTCGTGTGCCCGGCGGTGTCGATGAACCACATGTTGTAGTTGATCGACATCGGCGTGCGCGGGTACACCGGGTCGCCCTGGGCGTCGGTGGTGTGGTCCGCGGTGAGGACGCCGTCGATGTAGTACTTCACGTGCCCGCCGGAGACCTGGGTGACGACGTCGTGCCAGCCGGCGAAGCTGCGGTTCTGCGCGGTCGACGTGCGCAGGCCGTCCCAGGTCGGGTTGTTCCAGTAGGTGTACCAGCTGGTCTGGTAGTTCGCCTGCGAGCCGCCCCAGCCGCCGTTGGGCAGGTACTCGGAGAAGTCGAGTTCGCTGTAGAGCGGATCGCGGTCGTACCGCAGCGGGGAGATCGTGAAGTAGGTTTCGTTGACGTGGTCGCCGTCCGGGCCGCTGTCCGGCGCGTCGGTGAAGCGGACGCGGCTGGCATACGTGCCTTCGAAGAACCGCAGCTGGTTCTGGTAGAGCTCGGCGTGCGTGGTGCCCGCGGCGCTGCCGTCGGTGCTCGCGGCGAGCTGGGCGACGCGCTCGCCGTTCACCGTCGGGAAGCTGACGTTGCCGGTGAGCCAGCGCGCCCCGGGCACACCGGGGCTGCCGACGTCGTTGCGCGTGGTCCAGCCGGCCTGGGTGAAGGTGCCGTCGGTGGGCGAGGCGTAGTGGAAGTCGTCGAAGAGCACACCGCAGCCGGCCGCGGCGGCGTCGGCCGGGCTGGCGTCGGCCCCGCCGGAGAGGATCAGGGCGGTCGCGGCCGCCGTCGCGAGGCTCGTCAGGGCTGCGGTGATGGTCCGGGTGGTGCGGGACATGGGTCTCCTCCTGGGGATGCCGTCCGCGGGGAGCGCCGATTGGTCTAGACGAATCAGGTGGCCAGTACCTTCCTCCCTGACCATTGGTAAAGTCAAGGAGGCGACAGAACTTACCTTTGGTAATTTTGTGGGGTCAGCCGATCCAGCCGCGGTAGGCGGCCAGGTCCACGTTGCCGCCGCACACGATGGTCACCACGTGCCGGCCGGCGAAGCGGTCGCGGTCCTCGAGGATCGCCGCGATGCCCAGCGCCGCCGACGGTTCGACCACCAGGCCGGCGTGCTCCAGCAGCAGCCGCATCCCCGCGATGATCGACGCTTCCGAGACGAGGACGGCGTCGTCCGCCACGACGAGGAGGTCGGTCAAGACCTCCGGGATCGGCCGCCGCCCGGCGACGCCGTCGGCGATCGTGTTCGTCGGGCCGGTGGTGACGACGTGCCGCGCGTGCCACGAGCGCGTCATGGCCGGGGCGCCCGCCGGCTGGACGCAGACGACCTCGGTGCCGGGGGCGCGAGACCGCAGCACGTACCCGACCCCGGTCGCCAGAGCTCCGCCGCCGAGGGCGATCAGGACGGCGTCGAACGACGGCGCGGCGGCCACCAGCTCCAGGCCGATGGTCGCCGCGCCCTCGCAGGTTTCGAGGTCCAGGCTGTCTTCGACCAGCCGGATGCCGTCGCGGCGGGCGATGGCATCCGCGCGGTCGCGGGCCAGTTCGTGGTCGCCGTCCACCAGCTCCAGCCGGGCGCCCAGGGCGCGGATGCGTTCGAGTTTGACCGCCGTCGCGTGCCGGGACGCGACGACGGTGACGTCGAGCCCCCGGTTGCGCCCGGACCACGCGAGCGCCTGGCCGAGGTTGCCCGCGCTGGCGCAGACCACCGCCCCGGTGCGCCCGTTCGTGACGACTTCCGTGCCGCGGCCCTTGAAGCTCCGCACCGGGTTCGCCGTCTCGAGCTTGATGCTGACCGCGCACCCGAGCGCCGGTTCCAGCGCCTCGCAGCGGTAGAGCGGGGTGTCGAGGAAGACGGGGTCGATGACCTGGCGGGCGGCCTGGATCCGGGCGAGGTCGAGGCGCGTCTCCGGCACCCGCGGCAGCCTAGTGCGCGGGCTGGAACAGCTCCACGAGGTTTCCGGCCGGGTCCGCCAGGAGGACCTGCCGCCCGCCCGGACCGGACACCACGTCGGTGCGGAAGGCGACGCCGGCGTCCGTCAGCCGCGCGATCTCGGCGTCGAGGTCGGCGACGACGAGGTGGATGCGGTTGCGGCCAGCGGCGGCGGAGTCCGCGGGCGTGGCGCGGGCACCGGAACTCGCCGGGCCGGAGAGCAGCAGCCGCAGCGGGCCGCGGACGACGTCGGCGAACGCCGGTGCCGCGCTCATCCGGACCGTGAAGCCCAAGTGGGTCGTGTAGAAGTCGAGGGCAGCCTGGACGTCGTCGACGAGGTACCGGACGCTGGCGTACTGCTCACTCATGACCGGACCTCCTTGCCGGGTACCAGTTCCGGCAGCAGGTGCCGGATGCGTGTGTCGAGCTCCGAAGCCGTCGTGGCCATGGAGTCCGCGGTCGGCTCGGGGATGCTCCAGTGGCGGCGCCGCGGGTGGTGCGGGAACTCCGGGCAGACCTCGCGGACCTTGTCGCACACCGTGACGACGTGGTCGAACCGCTGCCCGGCGACCGCCTCCAGGTGCCGCGGCCGCTGCCCGGTGACGTCGATGCCGAACTCCTCGCCCAGCACCCGGATCGCGCCGGGGTGCAGGGAGGCCTTCGGGTGGCTGCCCGCGCTGGTCACCGTGACCACCCCGGCGCTGCGCCGGCGCAGCAGCGCTTCGGCGATCGGGGAGCGGGCGCTGTTTCCGGTGCAGAGGAACAGCACCGCGACCCGTCCAGGCGGCGGGACTGGCGGTACTTCGGGACGCAGGGCCGGGTGCAGTGCCGCGCCGGTCTCGGCGAGCCCGCCCGCGCAGCGGTCGAGATCGAGGTGGTAGTAGCTGTCCCGGCCGTCGAAGCTGCTGCGCGTGGCGGTGACGAGGCCGCCGCCACGCAGCAGCCGCAGGTGGTAGGAGACCAGGTTCTGCGGCTCGCCGACGCGCTGCACCAGCTCCCGGACCCGCAGGTCGCCGCCGGCGAGCGCGGTCAGCAGCGACCACCGCAGCGGGTGCGCGGCCAGGCGGACGAACTCGGGTGGCTGGGCGGCCATCCCCGGACAATACATCAAACGAGTTTGATGGAAAAGCGCGTCATGATGGGGGACCGAGCCGAGCGGGAGGACAGCGGATGGACGGGCTGACCGAAGAGGAGGCCGCGGTCGTCGCGGTGGTGCGGGACTTCACCGACCGCGACGTCCGGCCGGTGGCGCGGGAGCTGGAGCACTCCGACACCTACCCGGAAGCCCTCATCGAGCGGATGAAGGAACTCGGCGTCTTCGGGCTGGCCGTTCCCGAAGCCTGGGGCGGCACGCCCGTCTCGGCCCGGTGCTACGCCGAGGTCACCGAGGAGCTGGCGCGCGGCTGGATGAGCCTCGCCGGTGCGATGGGCGGCCACACCGTCGTCGCGAAGCTCCTCGCCACCTACGGCACCCGCGCGCAACAGGAGCGCTACCTGCCCCGGATGGCCACCGGCGAGGTGCGCGCGACGATGGCGCTGACCGAGCCCGGCGGCGGCTCCGATCTGCAGGCCCTGCGCACCACCGCCCGCCGTGACGGCGAGTCCTATGTGGTCGACGGCGCGAAGACCTGGATCACCAACGCCCGCCGCTCCCGGCTGGTCGCCTTGCTGTGCAAGACCGACCCGCACGCCGAGCCCGCGCACACCGGCATCAGCATCCTGCTCGTCGAGCACGGGCCGGGCTTCGAGGTCGCCCGCGATCTGCCGAAGCTCGGCTACAAGGGCGTCGAGAGCTGCGAACTGTCCTTTTCGGACTTCCGGGTCCCGGTGGCCGCGCTGCTCGGCGGGGACGAGGGCCGGGGCTTCGCGCAGATGATGCGCGGGCTGGAGATCGGCCGCATCCAGGTGGCCGCCCGCGCCCTCGGCGTCGGGCGGGCCGCGCTTGAGGATTCGCTGCGGTACGCCCAGGAACGCGAGTCGTTCGGCCGGCCGATCTGGCAGCACCAGTCGGTCGGCAACCTCCTCGCCGACATGGCCACCAAGCTGGAGGCGGCCCGCCAGCTGGTCCACCACGCCGCCCGCCGCTACGACTCCGGCGAGCGCGCGGACCTCGAGGCGGGGATGGCGAAGCTGTTCGCTTCGGAGACGGCGATGGAGATCGCCTTGAACGCCGTTCGCGTCCACGGCGGTTATGGCTATTCCACGGAGTTCGACGTCGAGCGGTACTTCCGGGACGCGCCGCTGATGATCGTCGGCGAAGGCACCAACGAGATCCAACGCACGGTGATCACCCGGCAGCTGATCCGGCGGCACCGCCGCGGCTGAGGTGGAGTGAGCGTGGTGGGCCGTGCCGTCTTGGGGGGAGGGGATGGCACGGCCCACCACGCTCGGCCGGGCACGCGAGGTGGCGCCGCGTGCCCGGCTGGTCTGGAATGCCCTACCGCGTCCGGGTTCCGGCCGCGTGGGCGGTCCACGGGGGATTGCCGCACTGCGGGCGCCAGGTGCCGAGGTGCACCCACTGGCGGCCCCAGGTGTGGGACACGAGGACCGTCGGGCGCCGGCACCGGGGGCAGGTCTGCGGCGCCGAGTCGATGGACACCTCGTCCTCCTCCGAGCGGTGTGGTGGTCGCGGGGAAAAGGATCGTCCGAACGGGACCGGAGCGGACCGGGGAAACTACCCGGATGGCTACGCGGGTGGCCCGGGCTGGCCCGCCAGCCACGAGGCGACCTGGGTGCGCGAGGTGAGGCCGAGCTTCACCAGGATGTTCTCGACGTGCCCTTCGACGGTCCGTCCGCTGAGGACCAGCGCGGCCGCGATCTCCTTGTTGCTCATCCCGCGCGCCACCAGCGCGGCGATCTCCCGCTGCCGCCGGGTCAGCCCATCGGGCTCGGCCGCCTTGCCGGCCCCGCGCGTGGCCGGTCCTTCCCGCAGCGCGTACCGGACGACCTCGTCGAGACCGGAGCCGGCGGCCTCGGCGAACGCCGCGTCGAAGACGTCGTCCCCGAGCGCCTTGCGGGCCAGTGCGGCGCACTGCTCGTCGAACGCCTGGTAGGGACTCATCTCCCCGACGCGGGCGCCGCTGAGCCGCCAGACCGCGCCGGCGCCGCCGAGCAACCGGGCCACCCGCTCGTGCTCGCCGTCGGCGGAGTGGCACCACGCGAGCGCCTCGACGAGAAAGGCGAGCAGGGTCCGGTCGGGCAGCCGCAGGGCGATGGCCTCGTGCAGCAGATCCGCGGCCTGCCGGGGCTCGTCCGCGCGCCACCGGTGGATCGCGACGGCCCACAGCGCGTAGCCACGCGACCAGCGCGCCTCGTGCCGGTCGGTGAGGGCGAGCGCTTCCTCCGCGGCGGCCGCGCCCCGCGGGTCGCCGAGGAAGAAGCGCGCGGCGGCCAGCAGGATCAGCGTGTCGAACACCAGCAGCGCGTCCCCGGCGGTGCGGTACCCGGCCAGCGCCCGCTCCAGCAGTTCGGCCCCGCCGGCCAGGTCGCCGGTGAAGAACGTGGCCATGCCGGAACATTCCGCGTGGCCGGCGCGGAGCCGTTCGTCGTCGAGGTCCCCGGCGAGCTCGGCCAGTTCCGCCAGCAGCTCCGCGTGCGGTGCGCCGGTCTGGATCGCGAGGAACGCCATCGCGTACAGCCCGCGGGCCCGGACCAGGCTGCGCTCACCGCACAGTTCGAGGCCCCGCCGCAGGTATCCGCAGCCTTCCGGGACGAGCCCGCCGCCGTACCAGAAGTTCCACAGCGAAGCCGCGATGTCCAGGGCCCGGCCCGGCTCGCCGGGGCCGGACAGGCAGTGTTCCAGCACGGCCCGGAGGTTGGCGTGCTCGCGGCGGAGCCGGCCGAGCCACTCCGACTGCCGCGGGCCGAACCCCTCGGCCCGGTAGCGCCGCGCGAGTTCCGCGTAGTACTCGGTCTGCCGGACCCGCACGGCGGCCTCGTCGCCGCCGGTGGCCAGCCGGGCGACGCCGTATTCGCGGACGGTCTCCAGCATCCGGTACCAGGCGTGCCGGCCGAAGGTGCCGTTCTGCCGGCTGAGGACCGATTTGTCCACCAGCCCGGTCACGACGTCCAGCGTGCTGCCTCCGTCGGCCTCCGCGGGCGCGCAGACGTGCTCGGCGGCGTCGAGGTCGAACCCGCCGGGGAACACCGACGCCTGCGCCCACAGCCGCTGTTCCGCGGGCGTGCACAGCTCGAAGCTCCAGTCGATGGCCGCTTCGAGCGTGCGGCGGCGGGGCTGGACGGCGGCCGGTCGCGCGGTGAGCAGGCCGAGCCGGTCGTCGAGCCGTTCGAGGACCTGGTCGACCGACAGCACGCGCACCCGGACGGCGGCCAGCTCGATGGCCAGCGGGATGCCCTCCAGCCGGCGGCAGATCCGGCTCACCGCCGGGCGAGTGTCCGGGGTGAGCTCGAAGCCGGGCGAGACGGCGGCCGCCCGGTCGGCGAACAGTGTCACCGCTTCGATGGGGCCGCCGGCGTCCCCGGCGACCGGCAGCGGCTCGACGTGCAGGAGGTGCTCGCCCTCGACGTGCAGCGTGTGCCGGCTGGTGGCGAGGACCCGCAGCCCGCCGGAGACCGCGAGCAGCTTCGCGACCAGCGTCGCGCACTCGTCGGCGACGTGCTCGCAGTTGTCCAGCACCAGCAGGAGCTGCTTGTCTTCGAGGTACTCGGCGAGCCCGGCGGCCTGGTCGCTGGTGCCGCGCAGGCCGAACGCCGTCGCCACGGTGTTCGGCACCAGGTGCGGGTCACCGACGTCGGCCAGCTCGACCAGCCACACGCCGTCCGGGAACGCCCGCCGCACGTCGGCGGCGACCCGCAGGGCCAGCCGCGTCTTGCCGACCCCGCCGGCGCCGGTCAGCGTGACGAGCCGGGCCGTCGACAGCAGCCGTTTCGCTTCCCCGAGCTCGTGCCGCCGGCCGACGAAGCTGGTCAGCTCGGCCGGCAGATTTCCGGCACTGCGACGGGAACGGGCACCCATGCGCAGAGTCTAGGTCCGCACCGTGTCGTCCCTCCAATCACGCGTGATGCCCCTCCAATCACGGGTGATGCCCCTCCAATCACAGACGATGCCGGTCCGGTCACGGGTGAGGCCCGGCACCGGTGGCGGCTGACATCCGGGCGCCGCGCGACTACCGTGGGCAACGGGGAAACATCGGCGCAAGGGGAGGCGCTGCGATGGGGGAGAATGCTGGCTGGGCACCGTCGGGTTGGCCGTTGTGGGCGTTGCCCGGACGGGTGCGCGTGCTCGTTTTCGGCGTGGTTCTGGCGGTCTTCGGCGTGGTGGCGCTCGCGGCCCGGACGGCGCCGGCGCCAGGGGAATGGACGGCGGCGGGCTGGCTCGCGGCGGCCGCACTGCCGCACCTGCACGCCTCGCACCTGATCCAGCGCCGCCGCCGCGATCGGGCGGGCACGCCGTACGTCGACCTGTGCAGCGTCTGGATCTTCGCCGGGGTGATCGTGCTGCCCCTGGTGCTCGAGCTGGCGCTGGTGGCGGTGCTCTACGCCCACCGGTGGGTGCTGGTCAACCGGTTCGACGCGGTGCGGCCGCCGCACCGCACCGTGTTCACCGCCGCCACGCTGGCGCTGGCCGCGGCGGCCGCCGCCGGCGTGCTGCGCTCGAGCGGCGTCCAGGAACATCTGGCCGACGGCGCCCGGCCCGGCTGGGCCGACCTGGTCGCCGTGGTGGCCGCGGCCGCGGTGCAGTGGGTGGTCAACACCGTGCTCGTCGGCACGGTCATCGCCTGGACGGTCTCCGTCGAGCAGCCCCGCCGGCTCCTGGGCAGCGCGTCGGACAACCTGCTGGAGGCGGGCCAGCTGGCGCTCGGCGTGTTCGTCGCGCTCGCGCTGCTGTGGTGGCCGCCCGCCACGCTGCTGATGGTCGTCCCGACGTTCGCGCTGCACCAGTGCGTCCAGCTCGACCAGCTGAAGCTGGCCGCGCGCACCGACCAGCGCACCGGGCTGCTCAACGCGATCGCCTGGCACGAACAAGCCGCGCAGGCGCTCGCGCGCACCCGCGGCCGGATCGGCGTGCTGATGATCGACCTCGACTGGTTCAAGCGCATCAACGACACCCACGGCCACCCAGTCGGCGACGACGTCCTCGCCGAGGTGGCCGGGGTGCTCACCCGGACCGTCCGGCGCGGGGACGCGGTCGGCCGGTACGGCGGCGAGGAGTTCGCCGTGTTGCTGCCCGAGGTCGACGAAGCCGAGATCCGGGCCATCGCCGAGCGGATCCGCCTCCGGATCCGGGCGCTGCGCATCACCACGCCGGCGGGGGAGCCGGTGACCCTGTCGGCGACGATCGGTGCGGCGCTGCACCCCTCGGTGCCCGAGGCCGGCCTGGACGAGCTGATCCGGGCGGCCGACAACGCGCTGTACGCGGGCAAGAAGGCCGGCCGCGACCGGGTGGCGGTCGCCGGCTGCTGAAGCCGTCGGTGCCCCCCGGACGCTGCGCTCAGCTCGTCTCGCGCACTTCCAGGTGGTGCGGCGCGACGATCGACCGCGGGGGTTCCGGCGCCGCCGCCTGCCGGGCCAGGCGGTCGAGGGCGAGTTCGGCGATGCGGTCCTTGTCCGGCGACACCGTCGTCAGGGCCGGCACGCTGTAGCGGCCGTCCTCGATGTCGTCGAACCCCACCAGGGCGAGGGTCTCCGGCACCGCGATCCGCCGGTCGGCGGCGGCCCGCAACGCCCCGAGGGCCAGTTCGTCGGTGAAGCAGAAGACGGCGTCGGGCGGCCGGTCCAGGTCGAGCAGCCGCAGCATCGCCTGGTGGCCGTCGGCCCGGTGCAGGCGTCGCACCGGCACCTCCAGCTCCGGTTCGGCCGGCAGCCCGGCCTCGGCCAGCGCCTCCCGGTAGCCGGCGAGCCGCTGCCGCGCGGTCGCGTTCAGCGAGCGCGGCTGGATGCCCAGTGCGGCGACGCGGCGGCGGCCCGAAGCCAGCAGGTGCCGGGTGGCCTCGCGCGCGGCGGCGACGTTGTCGATGGCGACGTGGTCGACGCCGGCGGTGCCGTCGTGCTCGCCGAGCAGCACCAGCGGCACGGTGTCGGTGCGCGCGGCCAGCTCCGCGGGCGCCACCGCCCACGGGCTGAACAGGACGCCGTCCACCAGCTGGCTGCGCCGGCCGTGCAGCAGTTCCTTTTCGCGCTCGGCGTCACCGTCGGTCTGGTCGATGAGCACGGTCATGCCCCGGGCGCCGGCGATCCGGACGGTCCGCGCGGCGAGCTCGGCGAAGTACGGCGAGTCGATCTCCGGGATCACCAGCGCGACCAGCCCGGTCCGGCCGCGCCGCAGGGTGCGCGCGGCGAGGTTGGGCCGGTAGCCGAGGGCGTCGATGCTCGCCTGCACGCGTTCCCGGGTCGCCGGGGCCACGTACCGGAACCCGTTGACCACGTTCGACACCGTGCGCACCGAGACGCCGGCGTGCTCGGCGACGTCACGCAGTTTCGGGTTCACCGGCGCAGCGTACCTCTTGCAACGTGGCATGCCACGTTGCAAACTGAGCTGCCACGCCGTCGTGCCCCAAGGAGGCCGGATGACCGCGCACCAGACCGCCCCCGCCCCGCTGCCCGCGGCCGAGCTCGCGGCGCTGACCGAACGCCTGGCCGCCGACGGCATCATCGGGCTGCCCCGCGCGTTCCCCCGCGACTGGGTGCGGCAGCTCGGCGAAGACATCGACACGGCGTTCGCCGAGGCCCGCGCCCGGCCGGACGGGGCCGTCGGCCGCGGCCCGAACCGCTTCTACGTCGAGATCCACCCGGAGCAGCTGCGCGGGTTCACCGATCTTGTCACCCACCCGTGGATCACCGCCGTCGCCGAGGCGGTGCTCGGGCCGGACTACCGGATCGTCGAGGTCGGCTTCGACGTCCCGCTCGCCGGCGCGGTCGACCAGCCGTGGCACCGGGACTTCCCGATGCCCGCCGAAACCGCGCGCGAGCGGCGGCTGACGTCGCTGGCGGTGAACGTGACCGCCGTGGACACCGAGCCGGACATGGGGCCGTTCGAGATCGCGCCCGGCACGCACTGGGACGACGGCAACGCGTTCGAGCACGGCATGTTCCCGCCGCGCGAGGCGTACGCGCGCTACCAGGAGGTCGCGGCGCGCAAGTTCCCGAAGATGGGCGACATTTCGATCCGGTCGGCCCTGACGGTGCACCGCGGCACCGCGAACCACTCGGCGAAGGCGCGCCCGGTCCTGGTCCTGGGGCTCGACGCGCCGGGGGCGGGCAACGACGAGCGGCACGACACCGCGGTGACGCGGGAGTACTGGGCGGCGCTGCCGGAATCCGTGCGTGCGCACCTGCACTGCCCGGTCGTCGACGTCCTGACGCCGATCACCCAGAAACACACGATCGAAGGTCTCGTGATGGGAGCTTGAGGTTTGGTGGTCCCGGACGGGGGCACCTTCAGGCCATGGCTGAAGCGGGAATCACCGAAATGACCGGCCGGGCGGGCGTCGTCGCGGCACTGCGCCGCGTACTGCTCGCCTTCGGGGTCGGCGGTGCGCTGGCCTGCCTCGCCTGGATGGCGTTGTGGCTGGCCATGCACGTCTAGCTGCCGGGCTCCGGCCACGCGGGGTGGCCGGAGCCCGGGTTTCACTGGCAGGCTTCGCAGTCCGGGTCGTCGATGCGGCAGGCGGCGCCGTCGGTGAGCGGGAAGTCGAAGTCCTCCAGCTCGGGCACGGCGACGGACTCTTCCGGGGTGGTGGTGGCGGACATGGCCCTCCCTTGTGGACGAACGGGTTCTCCTGTGTGTAGCGCCGAAGATCGCCGCGCATTCCGTGACGCGCGCCACACCGGGTGCGGTCGCCGAGGAGCCGGACGAAGCCGGTGATCGGGGACGAGAAGCCTGTCCGCGCACCTCAGGACGATGTCCGTGTTCGGAGCCGGCTTCGTGGGTAGTCCCTTGCCGGACGTTCGGACGCTCACCGAGCCGGCGAAAGGTGGCTTTTCGTGCCGCAATGGGTGGAGGCGGGGCTCTGGGGCCTCGTCGGCGGGATCGCGCTCGTGCTCGGGGCCGCCGTGGCCTGGTGGGTCCGGGTTTCGCGGCGGGTCGTGGCCGGGATCATGGCCTTCGGGGCCGGCGTGCTCATCTCCGCCCTCGCTTTCGACCTCGTCGACGACGCCCAGCACTCCGGCGGGCTCGGGCCGACCGCGGGCGGCTTCCTCGGCGGCGCCGCCGTGTACGTCCTGATCAACGTGCTGCTGGCCCGCCGGGGTGCCCGGCACCGCAAGCGCTCCGGCGACCAGCAACCGTCCGAACAGGACACCGCGGGCAGCGGCGCCGCGATCGCCGTCGGTGCCCTGCTCGACGGGATCCCGGAATCCGTCGTGCTCGGGGTGTCCCTGCTCGGGGGCGGGGGTGTCGGGGTCACCGTGCTGGCCGCCGTGTTCATCTCGAACGTGCCGGAAGGACTGTCCAGCGCGGCCGGCATGAAGGCCGCCGGACGCAGTGCGCGGTACGTCTTCGGCGTCTGGACCGGCATCGCGGTGGCCAGCGGGGTCGCGGCCCTGGTCGGCAACCTCCTGCTGCGGACCGCGTCCCCTGCGACCGTCGCCGCCATCACGGCGGTGGCCGCCGGGGCGATCCTCGCGATGATCGCCGACACGATGATCCCCGAGGCGTTCGAACGCACCGAGCTCTACACCGGCCTGCTCGCGACCATCGGCTTCCTGACCGCGTTCGTCATCGGGCACGTCGGCTGACCGCGACCGCGACCACGACACCCGCCAAGGCGAACGACGCGGTGGCCGCGGGGCTCAGGTACTTCGACAGGCTCGGCGCGTCGCTCGGGCCGGCCAGCCACAGCGTCAGCGAGGTGGCGTAGACCGCGGCGAGCCCGGTGGCCCACCAGCGGTGCGTCCGGCGGCGCAGCGAACCGGCCAGCACGACGGCGATCGGCACGCCGGACAGCAGGGCGAACTGGCCGGCCACCATGACCGGGACGGCCCAGGCCGCGATGAGCACGGCCGTCGAGGTGCGGGGCGGGGCGGTGACGGTCATCGGCTTCCCTCTCGGCGGGCTTCGGCAGTGCGCAGCGTGGCCAGCGCGCTGATGAGCGTTTCAGTCCGGTGGTGGAGCGGATCGATGCCCGCGCCCCGGCAGCTCAGCGCCGAACGGATCATGATGTCCTCCAGTTCGTTAGCCCATGTCGTGATGGTTAGAAGCTATAACCAACATCGCGTGAGTGTCAATAGGAAAAGTGATAGCCTCTAACGGTGATGAGCGAGAGCCCGCGAGAGCGTTATCGAGCCCAGGTGCGCGAGGAGATCAAGCGCCACGCGTGGGAGCAGATCGCCGCGGCCGGCGTGCCCGCGCTGTCGCTCAACGCGATCGCCAAGCAGGTCGGCATGAGCGGCCCGGCGCTGTACCGGTACTTCGCGAGCCGCGACGAGCTGATCACCGCGCTCATCCGCGACGCCTACCGCAGCCTCGCCGACACCGTCCGCGCGGCCCGCGACGCCGGCGCGGGCGTGTCCGGGCTGGCGGCCACCATCGGGGAGTGGGCGCGCAGCGATCCGCAGCGGTACTTCCTCATCTACGGCACGCCCGTGCCCGGCTACCACGCGCCCGGGGACACGACCGCGATCTCGTCCGAGGTCATGGCCGTGTTGATCGAAGCCTGCGCCGAAGCCACCGGCGACGAGCCGTCGACGCCCTTCGGCACCCACCTCGAGACCCACCGCGCCTGGGCGGGCGACCACCGTGCGCCGCCCGCTGTCCTGCACCGCGCGCTGTCCTTCTGGATCCGCCTGCACGGCGTGCTCTCACTCGAGCTGGCCGGCCACTTCGCCGGCATGGGATTCGACCCGGACCTGCTGATCACCGAGGAGCTGGCCGCGTTGAAGCGGCGGTGATCACCCGGTCTGTTCGCGGATCCAGTCCGCCACGACGTCGACCCGGGCGATCGTCTCGGGCCCGGGCTGCGGGCACGGCGGCCCGGTGTTGACGATGGCCACTAGCGTCGCCGTGCGGTCGTCGTCGGAGAGGAAGAACGGGCCGCCCGAGTCCTCGGGGCACGGGCCGTTCTCGACCGTGCGCTTGCCGACCGGCTGGGCTTCCAGGGTCGCCTGGCCGATGCCCGACACCGTGAAGCGGCCGCGTTTGAGGTGGTCCGACGGGCCGAGCACGGTCGCCGAGAGCGAACCCCAGCCGGCGAACTGGAGCTGCTTGCCGACCGACGGCCGGGTCGTGGCCAGCTTCACCGGGGCGATGTCCTCGATCGGGCCGGCGAGCTTGGCCACCGCGAGGTCGTTGACCGGCGACTGCCGGACGTCGACGACCTCACTCGTGTGGCCGCCGGGGTCGGAGTCCTTGAGGCGTCCGACGGTGACGGTCATCGTGTACGGCGGCCGGCCGCCGATCCGGGTGTCCTTGACGTCGTGGAAGCAGTGCCCGGCGGTGACGATCCACTGCGGCGCGACCAGCGATCCGCTGCAGGCGCCGCTGCGCACGCCACCGCCGGGGACGGGGATGTCGTCGGACGTCAGCTTCGCGTTGAAAGGGAGGACCGGGTTCGGGGCCGGCCGGGTCGTCGTGGCCACCGGCTCCCGCGCGACGGCCGCCGGGTCGGGCAGGCTGTTCCCGCCGGCCGCGGCGGCCAGGACGGGGCCGGTGATCGTCGCCCCGGTCACGGCGTGGGCGAACGCCAGGCCGGCGCCGGTCAGCACCGCGACCGCCATCGCTCGTGCCCGGAACTGCCGTCGTCGATCCACAGAGGTCCTCACACCTGTAATGCACGGGCCGGAGCCCCGAATGGTTGCGAGAACCGGGCGGCTTTTGCGTCGGGGCCGGTCAGGCGCGCCGGCGGCGAGCCGGTTCCGGCGCCGCGATCGCCGGCCACAGCACCGAGACGACCGCTTCGGGGATGTCGTCCCGGGGCTCGCCGCGGTAGAAGGCGGCGAAGTAACTGCCGAAGCAGAGTGTCGCGATGGTGTGCTTGTCGATGCCCCCGGCGACCGCGCCGCTTTCCTGCAACTGCGTCAGCACGGTTTCGACCAGGGTGACCCGCGGTTCGACGGCGTGCTCGCGCAGGATCCCGAGCAGCTCGGGGGTGCGGAGCGCTTCGCCGGCGAAGTTGCCCATCAGCACCATGGCGTCCGGGTTGAAGTACGCGGGATCCAGCCGCCGGACGGCTTCGGTGAACGCCTCCCGCGGGGCCATTTCGGTCAGGTCGACGGTGTAGGAGTCCCGCTGTTTGCGGAAGCCGTAGTCGAGCGCGTCGACGACGAGCTCGAACTTGGTGCGCCACCGCCGGTACAGCGTCGGACGGCTGACGCCGGCGTCCGACGCGATGTCGCCGATGGTCATGAGCGAGTAGCCGTCGCGGACCAGGCGCTCGCGGGTGGCCAGGATGATGGCTTCGTCGAGCGCGGCGTCGCGGGGGCGCCCGCCGGGCCGGGGTGCGGCTTCCGGTTCTTGCGCCATGCCGCAAGCCTAGCCGATCCGTTACGGCAGGTGGCCGTAACGGATCGGCTGGGCGGGCCGGGCCGTCAGGGACGCTGCCCGACCTCGTCGACGTAGGCCTGCACCGTCACCGCGCTGTCGGTGGTGCCCAGGAACCGGTACGTGGTGGCGTCGAAGACCAGCACGATCGGCTTCGCCTTCGGCGAGCCGGGCGACACCGGGAACTCGATCCCGACGCCCGGGCGACCGGCGGCGTCGGCGACGTGGTCCAGGGCCTTCAGGCCCGGCACCCGCGCTGCCGCCTCGAACAGCGCCGCATAGGACGCCGGCTGGAGGACCTGCTCGTAGGCGAGGCCGTAGACGGCCTTGCCGATGTATTCGGCCCGGCGGTCGCGATCGGGCTCCTTGCGGTAGAGGTAGGCCAGCATCGCGTCGGCCGTCGTCGGCAGGTCCGTCCGGTAGATCGACTTGGGGGTGCAGTCCTGGAGCGTCCCTTCCGCGCGCGGGTCGTTCGTGCCGTACATCGGCGCCTTGCCGTTGCGGCAGCCCCCTTCCTTGTGGCTGCCGATCAGGCTGTCGCGGGTGCCGTCGACCGAGAGCCAGACCTCGCGGTCGGGGGGAATGGGGTATTCGGTCTTCACGTACAGGAACTGGTCGGGGCGCGGCGGCTTCCCCGGGTTCTTCAGAGCGGCGCTCGCCGCCTCGGTCAGCACCTTGACCGGATCGGCGTGCGCGACGCCCGCCCCGACGCCGACCTGGTCGGCGGGGGCCAGCGCGACGACGGCGGTGATCGCCGCGGCCAGGCCGATCGAGGCGCCGGCCAGCCAGAACCAGCGGCGCGGCCGGTGCCGCCGTTCGCCGCGGGCGGCGGCCAGCAGCCGCTCGCGGGCCGGGGCGAGGTGCTCCGCCGGCGCCAGGCCAACGGTTCCCGCACGGGTGCGGATCAGGTCCAGTTCATCCATGACCCGAGGTCTCCTTCACGAGGTCGAAAGCACCGAGCTCGGCGCGGACGCGGCCGCGGGCCCGGTTGAGCCGGGATTTGACGGTGCCGACGGGGATGCCGAGCGCTTCGGCGACTTCCTGGTAGGGCAGGCCTTCCGCGGCGACGAGCAGCAGGACGTCCCGTTCGCGTGGCCGCAGCGCGGCCAGGGCCCGGTCGAGCCGGGTGCCGAGGGCTTGGGCGCTGACCTGGTCGGCGACCCGGTCGGCGTGCCCTTCCTCGGCGGCCGGTGGTCCGACGGCCAGCCGGAGCTTCAGCTCGCGCACTTCCGTCCGCCGCTGCCGCGAGATGAGGTTGGTGGCGATGCCGTAGAGCCACGGCCGGGCGTCGGACCGGGCCGGGTCGAACTTCGCGCGCTTGTCGAAGGCGATCAGGAACGTGTCCGCCAGGACGTCGTCGGCGGTCGTCGGACCGAGGCGCCGGGCCAGGTAGCGGTGGATGTGCCGCGAGTGGCGGTCGAAGATGACCGCGAACAGGCTCGGCTCGTGCCGCGACCGCGCGATCACGCTCGCGTCGTCGTCGGAATCGGTGTCTTCCGGGGTCATCGCCCGCCTTTCGATCCAGCCAGTGTCATGGGCTGTTCTCAGGCGGTGCGGAGGGGGTTCGGGAATCGGCGGGGGAAGTGACTCAGGTCACTCAGGGGCAGTCGGCGGACGTGTCGCCGGTCGCGACCATGCGGCGGTTCGCTTCGCCGAGGCCGTCGGCCAGCGCGTGCAGCTGCTCCGGCGTGAGGACGTCGATCAGCAGCTCGCGGACCAGCGTGACGTGGCCGGGCGCGGCCTGCTCCAGCAGGGCCATGCCGTCGTCCGTGAGCACGGCGTAGACGGCCCGGGGATCGTTTTCGCACGCGCGGCGGCGCACCAGGCCGGCCCGCTCCAGCTGGCCGATCTGGTAGGTGAGCCCGCTCTTGGAGTTCGACACCGCGCAGGCGAGCTCGGCCATCCGCAGTTCGCGGTCCGGCGCCGCGCTGAGCCGCGCGAGGATCACGTACTGGAGGTGCGAGATCCCGGAATCCTGCTTGAGCTGCTGGTCCAGCCGCCGGCTAAGCAGCTCGTAGGTGCCGAGGAACGCGTTCCAGGCGCGTTTCTCCTCGGCGTTCAGCCACCGTGGACGACCCATGTCACAACGGTACCTGTTGTTCAAATTCGAACTCAAGGGGTACGGTGCGATCAAGGTTCAAATTTGAACGGAGTCGCCATGATCCCCGCTGCCACCGTCCGCACCCGGGTGCGGGTCCCGCTGCGTTTCGCCGACGGCTACTCGGCCTCGGCCGAGGTCGTCACCTTCGCCGGCCTGGCCGACGGTGCCGAGCACCTCGCCCTCGTGTTCGGCAACCCGGTCCGGCCGCTGGTACGGATGCACTCCGAGTGCCTGACCGGCGACGTGTTCGGGTCGGCCCGCTGCGACTGCGGGCCGCAGCTGCGCGAGGCGGTGGAGCGGATCGACGGCGCCGGCGGCGTCCTGCTCTACCTGCGCCAGGAGGGCCGGGGCATCGGCCTGTACGCCAAGCTGGACGCCTACGCCCTGCAGGACGCGGGCCTCGACACCTACCAGGCCAACACCGCGCTCGGCCTGCCCGAGGACGCCCGCGACTACACCGCCGCGGCCCAGATGCTCGCCGCGCTGGGCATCTCCGAGGTGGACCTGCTCACCAACAACCCCGACAAGGTCCGGCAGCTGCGCGACCGGGGTGTCACGGTCGCCGGGACGGTCCCCACCGGCGTCCACGTGACCCCGGACAACCTGCGCTACCTCGACGCCAAGGTCCGGCACACGAACCACACCCTGGCCCTGCCCGAGCTGGCCGGCTGAGCGCGTTTGCGCTGTTAGGGTCGGGTTGTGTCGGAGGCGATCGTGGCCGGGACCCGCGTGCGGCTCAGCCGCCGCTGGTCGTCCCTCGCCGTGCGGCTGCTCGACAACGTCGTGGCCGCGGAGCTCGACCTGCCGCCGGTGGACGAGCAGGTCCTGGTCCTGGTCACCGCGGGGACCAAGACGATCGAGTCGCGCCACGGCAGCCGCTGGCACAGCGCGGGCTACGGACCGGGGTCGATCGGCCTGACCGCACCCGGCCACGCGGCCCGGCTCCGCTGGCGCGGGGACGGCCGCACGCTGACGACGCACGTCCACCTGCCGGCCGCGCTGATCGACCGCACGGCCCTCGAGCTGTGGGGCCGTGACGCGACCCGCCTCGGCCGCCCGGACGCCCTGGCGGTCGAGGACCCGGTACTGGAGTCGGTGGTGGGAGCCCTGGGTGCGGCAGCGCTCGCCGGCGCGGACGAGCTGTACGCGGAATCGGCGGCCGCGTTCCTGGCGGTCCACCTGCTGACCCACCACGCGGCGGCGCCCCCGCCCCGCGAGCCCGGCCGCGACGAGCTGCGCACCCGCCGCGCGGTGAAGTTCATCCGCGACAACCACCACCTCCCGCTGTCCCTGGCCGACATGGCCGCCGCGGCGGACCTGAGCCCGTTCCACTTCCTGCGCGTGTTCAAGACGGCGACCGGCCAGACGCCGTACCGCTACCTGACCCGGATCCGGGTCGAACGGGCGTGCCGGCACCTGGAGCGCGGAGAGCTGTCGGTGACGGAGATCGCGCAGGCGTGCGGGTTCGCGACGCCGTCGCGGTTCGCTTCGGCCTTTCGCGCCCACATCGGGCTTTCGCCCTCGGCCTACCGGGCCACGGTGCGCGGCTGAAGCGCAATAAACGGTGTCCCGGGCAGCAATCACGGGAAAGCGCCGCCGGCCACCAGCCGGTTAGCGTCGCCGGGTGCCCATTCCAGAAACCACGGTCGAGGCGACCGTCAACGGCGAAGCCGTGCAGCTGCGGGTCGATCCGCGGGAGTCGCTGCTCGACGTGCTGCGCGAGCGGCTCGGGCTGACCGGCACCAAGAAGGGCTGCGACCAGGGCCACTGCGGTGCCTGCACGGTCCATCTCGGCGGCCGTCGCGTGGTCTCCTGCCTGACCCCCGCCGTGCAGGCCGCCGGGCAGGACGTCACCACCATCGAAGGCGTGGCCGGCCCGGACGGTGCCCTGCACCCGCTGCAGCAGGCCTTCGTCGACCACGACGCCCTTCAGTGCGGCTACTGCACGCCCGGCCAGATCATGTCCGGCCTCGCCTGCATCGCCGAAGGCCACACGCGCGACGACGACCAGATCCGCGAGTACCTCAGCGGCAACCTGTGCCGCTGCGGCGCCTACGCCGGCATCGTCGCCGCTGTCCGGCAAGCCGCGGGGGAGGCCTGATGCGTCCCTTCGCCTACTTCGCGCCCGACAGCCTGACCGCCGCGATCGACGCCCTGCGCGACGCCGTGCCCGGCACCAAGGTGCTCGCCGGCGGGACCACGCTCTACGACCTGATGAAGCTCGGCATCGAAACGCCGCCGGCCGTCGTCGACGTGCACCGGCTGCCCGAACTGGCCACGATCGACACGACCGGGCGCGAACTCGTCTTCGGCGCCGGGGCCCGGATGGCCGACGTCGCCGAGCACCCGGCCGTCCGCGACGGCTGTCCCGCGCTGGCCGAATCGCTCTGGCGCGCCGCGTCGCAGCAGCTGCGGAACATGGCGACCGTCGGCGGGAACCTCCTGCAGCGCACCCGGTGCGGCTACTTCCGCGGCGGCCCCGAGTTCCCTTGCAACAAGCGCGAACCCGGCAGCGGCTGTGCCGCCCGGGAAGGCCACGACCGCACCCACGCGCTGCTCGGTACCAGCGACGCCTGCATCGCCACCTACCCCGGTGACTGGGCGATCGCGCTGCTCGCCTTCGACGCGGTCGTCGACGTCGCCGGCCCGCACGGCGAACGCACCGTGCCCCTCCACGAGCTGCACGTCGAACCCGAAGACCCGGCCCGGGAACACACCCTGGCCGACGGCGAGCTGATCCTGCGCATCCGCGTCCCGGTGACCCCCGCCGGTCGCGGCTCGACGTACCTGAAGATCCGCGACCGCGAGTCCTACGCCTTCGCCCTCGCCTCGGCCGCGGTCGCCCTGACCGTCGAGGACGGCGTCGTCGGCGACTGCCGGATCGCGCTCGGCGGCGTCGCCACGCGCCCCTGGCGGGCGACGGAGGCCGAACGCGCGCTGCGCGGCGCCCCGCTGACCGCCGAGAACGCGCGGCGCGCCGGGGAAATCGCCTTCGCCGGGGCACGTCCCGGCACCCACAACGGATTCCGGATCGAACTGGGCATCCGCACGGTCGCCGACGCCGTGCGGATCGCCGGGGAAAGGGCCGCCCGATGACGCCCCGTGCCGACGCCGTCGAGAAGGTCACCGGCCGGGCCGCCTACGGCACCGACCGCGTCCCGGACGGACTGGCCCACGCGGCCCTCGTGCCGGCGCGGATCGGCCGCGGCCGGGTGTCGCGGGTGGACACCGCCGCGGCCGAAGCGGTGCCCGGTGTGCTGCTCGTGGTGACCCGGTTCGACGAGACGGAGCTGCGCGGTCCGGGCTTCATCATGGGCGGCGGGTTCTCCTTCCAGAGCCTCCAGCCGCTGCTCGGCGACCGCGTCGCCTACCGCGGCCAGCCGATCGCGCTGGTCGTCGCGGAGACGCCGGTCGCCGCGATCGAGGCCGCCGAGCTCGTCACGGCCGAGTACGCGCCCGAACCGGTCGCCGTCCACCTCGACGCCGAGGGTGCGACCACCCTGGTGCAGGAAGAGGCGATCCCGCTGCCGTTCCTCGCCGACATCGAGGTCGGCGACGCGGACGCGGCGATCGAGGCGAGCCCGGTCCGGATCGACCGCACCTACGAGCACGCCGCCCAGCACGCGGTCCCGATGGAGCTCAACGGCGCCGTTGTCGAGTGGCGCGGCGACACCCTCGTCGTCCACGAAGGCACCCAGAACGCCGCCGCGGTCCGCCACGGCCTGGCCCAACAGCTCGGCCTCGACCCGGCCTGCGTCGAGGTCCGCTCGCCGTACGTCGGCGGCGGCTTCGGCCAGAAGAACTCCCTGCAGCCGCACCTGGCGCCGCTGGCACTGGTCGCGAAGCGCCTGGGCCGGCCGGTCAAGCTCGTCCTGACGCGCACCCAGACGTTCCACAACGGCAGCTTCCGCCCGGCCACCCGGCACCGCGTGCGCCTCGGCGCGGACGAGACCGGCAAGATCCTCGGCGCCGTGCACGAGGTCGACCAGCAGACCTCCCGCCACGACCTGTTCCCCGCGATGCACACCGAAGTGACTTCCCGGCTGTACGGCTTCCCGGCGTTCCGCGGCCGGCAACGCCTGGTGCAGACCGATGTGCAGACGCCGGGCTACATGCGGGCGCCGTTCGAAAGCTCGGCGATGTTCGCGTTCGAGTCCGCGGTCGACGAACTCGCCTGCGCCACCGGCCAGGACCCGGTCGCGCTGCGGCTGGCCAACGACACGATGACCGACCCGGTGAGCGGACGGCCGTTCTCCACCCGCTTCCTCGCCGAATGCCTCCGCCGCGGCGCCGAAGACTTCGGCTGGGCCGCCCGCGATCCCCGGCCCGGCTCGATGCGCGCCGACGACGGCTCGCTGATCGGCTGGGGCGTCGCCGCGGGCACCTACCCGGGCCACATCGCTCCCGCCGTCGCGCACCTCATCGCGCGAGCGGACGGCCGGGTCACCGTCGGCGTCGACGGCCACGAGATGGGCCAGGGCATCCGCTCGGCGATCGCGCTGCTCGTCGCGACCGACCTGGAGATCGACGTCCGGGACGTCGAAGTCCGCGTCGGCGACACCCGCTACGCGCCGCAGCACCTGACGGCGGGTTCGTGGGGCACCGCGACCGCGCTGCCCGCCGTCCACTCGGCACTGCGGGAGCTGCGCAAACACCTCGACGCCGCCGGCACCGGCCCGGTCGACGTCGCCTCGGCCGTCGCGCGGATCGGGCACCCGGTCGAGCTCGAGGTGACCACGGTCGCGCCCGGGCAGCCGCCCGAGGCGGCCGAGCAGTCCAAGTCCGGGCACCTGGCCATCGCCGGCCCGGTCTACCCGGAGTTCAGCACGTTCAGCTGGGTCGCCCACTTCGTCGAGGTCCGCGTGGAGCCCACGACGTGCCGGATCCGCGTGCCACGCGTGGTCAGCGTCATCGACTGCGGCCGGGTCGCGAGCCCGGTGACCGCGGCGAGCCAGGTCCGCGGCGGGGTGGTGTGGGGCATCGGCGGGGCGCTGCGCGAGGAAAGCCTCGCCGACCCGCGGTCCGGCGGCTTCCTCAACGCCACGCTGGAGGAGTACCCGGTCATGGTCAACGCCGACGTCCACCGCATCGACGTCGGCTTCATCGGCGAGCCCGACCTGCGGTTCAACCCGGTGGGGGTGAAGGGGCTCGGCGAGGTCGCGATGGTCGGTGTCGCGGCGGCGGTGGCCAACGCCGTCCACCACGCGACCGGCAAGCGCCACCACCGGCTGCCGATCCGCCTCGATGACGTCCTCTGACCTGGACGGCCGCGCCGGCCTCGATCCTCCCGCAGGTGGGCCGCCTCAGCGCCGTGAGGCCACGGTCGCCAGCTGTTCGGTGATCTCCGCCAGCAGCTCGGTGGCCGCGTCGCCGAGTGCGGCCAGGTCGGCCAGCGTCGTTTCTTCGGTGGTCACGGGCACAGCTCTTCCTCCACGGCTTCGTGGCGGGCGACGACGGCTTCGGCGAAGGCGGTGTGCACGCGCAGGTACTCGTCGCGGCCGACCGCCGTGTCGGCCCATTCGTGCCAGCGGATGTGCGCTTCGGCGACGTCGACCCTCGCGGCCGCCGCCACCGTGGCGGGGGACGTGCCGGCGAGGATCGCGTGGTGCATCAGGGACGGCGAGGAGCGCCGGGCCAGCTCGGCGAGGGCGGCGAGGCGGGCGAGCTCCGCGAGCGTGTCGGACGTGACCGGACGCGGGCGCGGCCGGGGGACCGGACGCGAATTCCCGAGGTTGTCGGTCAGGACGCTGGTCATCAAATGACTCCTGGGGCGGAAGCGGTGAAGCAACCCGAACGGCGGATGTTTACCCCGCTCAAGGTGGGGTAAACGCCGCCGCTGGTGATCTCCGTCTCACCGCATCGGGTGGGCCACTCGGACGAGTGACCCACCCGTTCGGAGTCAGCCGGCGCGCACCGCCCCGCAGTGCCACGGGATCCGCTGCGGCCGCACGCTTTCCAGCGTCGGGACGACCGGGGCGATCGTGCCGTCGCGGCGGAACGTCAGCTTGTCGATCGTCGTCTCGCGGTGGGTGCCGTCGCCGCCCGGGATGCCGAACCGGTGGTAGGCGAGGTACCAGTCGTCGGTGCCCGGGACCTGCAGCATCGAGCTGTGCCCGGTGCCGAGGACGCCCAGGTGGGCGTCCTTGCTCAGGATCAGGCCGCGGTTGGTGAACGGCCCGGTGGGGCTCGGCGCCGTGGCGTAGCCGACGCGGTAGTCCGGGCTGCGGGTGTCGTCGATGGACCAGCTGAGGTAGTACGTGCCCTTCCGCTCCACCATGAACAGGCCCTCGCGGAAGTCGGTCAGGCCGTCCAGCCGGGTGATCTTCGCGCTGTCGTAGGACACCATGTCGTCGTTCAGCGGGACGACGTAGGCGTTGCCGTTGCCCCAGTACAGGTACGGCCGGCCGGTGTGGTCGAGGAACACCGCCGGGTCGATGGCCTGCCCGCCGTCGGGGTTCTTCGCGATCAGCGGCTGGCCCGAGTCGACGAACGGGCCGGTCGGGGAGTCGCTCACCGCGACGCCGATCTTGGCCTCGGCGCAGAAGTAGAAGTAGTACTTCCCGTTGTGCTTCGCGATCGTCGGCGCCCAGGCGTTCTTGTCGGCCCAGCCGACGTCCTTGCCCAGGTCGAGGATGACACCCTCGTCCTTCCAGTCGACGAGGTTCTTCGACGTCCACGCCGAGAACTTCGTCCCGCTCCAGCCGTCGAAGCCGTCGGTGGTCGGGTAGAGGTAGTAGGTGTCGCCGAACGCGACGATGTTCGGGTCGGCGTGGTACCCCGGCAGGACCGGGCTGCGCACCTCGTGCGCCTCGACCGTCCACACGCGACGGTCACCGCCGGCGCCGGTCACGGTGAACTGCTTGGGTGACCTGAGGTCGACCGGCTTGCCGTTGTCCGGTTTGATGCTCGCGCCCGGTGCCAGGCCGAACTCGGGGACGAGCCGGCGCAGGTCGGTGCCGGGTTTGACCGGCAGCACGACCGTCCCGGCACCCGCGTCGACGACCGCCGGCGTCTTGAGCGCGTCGAGCTGCACCGATCGGATCGCGGTGCTGTTCGACGGCAGCGTGGCGACCTCGGTCCCGGAGAGCGCCCGGTTGTAGAGCCGCACGTCCTTCATCTTGCCGGTCAGCGTCTTGTCGCCCGCGTACACCGAGCGGCCGAGGTAGTTCGCCGCCGTGACGCCACCCCCGAGGTCCGACGGCTTGATCGTGGCGCCGGAGTTGCGGCCCACCTCGACGCCGTCCAGGTACAGCACCTCGATGCCGTTGCCGACCGTGAGCGTCACGTTCTTCCACACCCCGCGCGGCAGCCCACCGCCGGAGTCCGCCGCCTGCTCGGTCGTCCAGTTGCCGGTCGCGATGGCGCCGCGGAAGCCGCCGCTCGCGGTGCCGCCGGTGGTGAAGAGGTAGCCGTTGCCGGTGCCGTCCTTCGCCGTGTTGCCCAGGCCCCACAGGAAGTAGGGCCTCTGCTGGTTCGGATCGACCAGGACGTCGGCCGACACGGTGGCCGCCGACGCGCCGGTGAGCAGGTTGTCCGGCAGTTGGACGTGCCCGTTCTTGCCACCGAAGGCCAGCGCGCCACCGGCCCAGGAGACGTCACCGGCGAGGGCGCCGTCGTAGCCGTGGCCGGTGGAGTCGGTCGCGACCGTGCCGGACTTCGCGTCGAGCGGCCAGTGCGCGACCAGGCCCTTCGCGTCGGCCTTCGGCGGCGCCGGGGGTGCGCTCAGCCGGTTCATCTCGGCCTGGGTGACCGGCAGGACGGTGCCGTGCCGCGGCGACGCGGGCAGGTGCGCGCCGGCCGACATCGTCCACTTGCCCGAGTTCAGGTCGGTGCTCTCGAACGGGACGTACCCGCGGCCGCCGAATTCGTCGATGAACAGGTACCACTTGTTCTCGGTGTTGGACTTGAACCCGGTCGGGCCCTCGCCCGCGGACAGGCCGGGGCTGGTCGCGGTGGCCTTGCCGATGCAGTCGGCGACGAAGCCGTAGTGCGGGTCGAGCAGGTCGGTGGCCTTCTCCTCGGTGATGAACTTGCTGCACGGCGTGGAGGAGGTGTTGTTCCGCTCGTCCTTGGTGAACCGGTAGTAGGTGTCCTGGTTCTTGATGACCGTCGAGTCGATCACCGAGTAGCCCGGGTCGATCCAGACCTGCGGCGCGCTGAAGGTGCGGAAGTCGCGCGTGGTCGCGTACATCATCCGGTTGTAGCTGTCGCCGAGGTGGTTCGGGTCGTTCTCCGCGTACAGCTTCGAGGCCCAGTAGACGACGTACGTGCCGCGCTTGGCGTCCCAGAAGGCCTCCGGGGCCCACGTGTTGCCGGCGGTCGGCGGGGACACCTGCACGCTGCGCTGGCGCGACCAGTGCGCCAGGTCCGTGGACTCCCAGACCATGATCGACCGGCTGCCGGTGCGCTGGGCGGCGTCCCAGCCACGGCCGGCGTAGATCCGCAGGTCGGTGGCGAGCAGGTAGAACTTGTCGCCGTCGGGGGAGCGCAGGATGAACGGGTCGCGCACGCCCAGCTCGCCGAGGCTCGACTTGAGCACCGGCTGGCCGTTGTTGAGCTCGGTCCAGTTCAGCGGGTCGTTGCCCTTGCTGAGCGCCGAGTAGATCTGCTCGCCGTTGGACGTGCCTTCGCCGGTGAAGTAGAAGAAGCTGTAGCCTGCCAGGGGTTCCTGGGCCGGCTTGGGGACCACGGTGGCGGTGAACCGCCGCGTGGTGCTCTCGCGGCCGAGGCTCACCTTCGCGGTCAGCACGACCTTCGCGGGGGCCTTGCCGGTCGCCGGCCGGGTGACTTCCCCGGTCGGGGTGATCACCGACGGCGCGGACGACGTCCAGGTGACGCTCGTGCCGTCCGGGCCGCTCGCCGGCAGCGTGAGGTTGCCGCGGACGTCGTCGATGTCGGGCACGGACAGGGCGCTCGCGGCGGCACGGAGACCGGTGCCGGTGTCGGCGGAGGGCGCCGCGCCGGCGCCGGCGCTGCCGAGGGGGACGAGTGCGGCCGCGACGGCCAGCACGACGCCGAAACGGCGCGGGGAGAACAACTTCATCGTTGTCGGTTCCTTCGGGGCCTGCGCATGTTAACGTTAACATGATTCGGGTACGCTGACTCTAGGTCGGCGTGGGTCCGGTGGTCAAGAGCCGTGCGGATGGCGGCCCAGCTGCTCGGCGATCGCCGCCCGCGGGTACGGCGTCTTCCGGCTCTCGGTGTGGAGCGCGAAGTAGAAGTCGTTGACGACGGCGGCCAACGGGGCGTACCGGCGGAGCACCGGTTCCCGGTGTGCCACCTCGCCGGCGGCGCACGCGCGAACGAAGTCGTTGCGACTGCGGGCATCCGGCCACGCGCGCAGGCCGCGGACGACCCGGTTGACCAGGTGGGTCAGGACGTAGGCGCGGTCGTGGCCGTCGTGTTCGGCGAGGAACTCCGCTTCGGCGTCCGAGAGGTCGAAGTCCGCGGCCACGGTCAGGCCGAAGTCCGTGAGGTAGAGCCGTTCTCCGTCGGTGACGATGTTGGCGAAGTGCGCGTCGAAGTGCTGGACGCCCTTGGTGGCCAGGAATTCGGTGATGTGCCGCAGGTCCTGCTCGAGCGGCAGGTCCTCGCCCGGCCACTCGGCGAGGCTGTGCGGCAGGTGTTCGAGGAACAGCACGAGGTCGGTGGTGGAGCCGGCCAGCGCTTCCAGCCGCCGTCGCACGCCGGCGTCGCCGTGCCAGAACGCGACGTCGGCCTCGATGTCGGCGTGCGGGCGCGGCAGGCCGGGCCGGATCCGCCAGTGGTGCAGGAGCGGGAAGTTCCCGCACTCGCCGTCGCGGACCCAGGCGGTCGTCATCAGGTGCGCGGCCAGCTCGCGCCAGGCTCCGCCGCCCGCGGACCCGACCCCGTAGTGCGACCACGGCGGCAGCCCGTAGAGATCGGCCGTGGAGTGCGGGTTCGCCAGTTCGACGCCGGTCAGCGGGACCCGCTTGACGAAGACGGGCTCGCCGGCCACCCGCAGCAGCCACGACGACCCGCCGATGCCGGTGCCGAGCGGGCGTGCGGTGCTCAGGAGGTCGTCGCCGGCGTCGGCCAGGGCGGCGGCGATCTTCTCGTGCCGCGCGAGCCGGCCGGTCATGCGCGCACCAGCGGCAGGTAGACGTCGTCGACGATCGCGACCAGGACGTCGTCGTCCACTGTGGTCAGTCCGTGTGTGAGGTATTCGTTGCGCAGCAAGACGAGGGCCACGGTGGCGACGCGGGGATTCCGGGCGTCCGGCCGGGCCTCGCCGCGGTCCACCGCCCGGCTAACCAGGGTGAGCCAGGCGGCGGCGCCCCCCGCGGCGGCCTGTTCGTGCAGTTGCTCCCGGAGTTCGGGTTCCTCGCCCACCCCGGTGAGGAGGCTGCGCAGGACGCGCGCGGCGGGCGACGTCTGACCGCAGTTGATCGCCCGCAGCAGCGTCAGCGCGTCTTCGCGGAGATCGCCGGTGTCGGGTGGGGTGAGCGTCTCCTCGGCCAGGTGGCGGTAGGCGGCGACGCCGAGCGCGGCGCGGTTCGGCCAGCGGCGGTAGATCGCGTTCTTGTTGGTGCCGGCGCGCTGGGCGACGCGTTCCATGGTCAGACCGGGGTAGCCGGCCTCGGCGAGTTCGGCCGCCGCCGCGCGCAGGATCGCCTCTTCCAGCTCGGTGCCCCGGCGCCGGGTCCTCGGTGTCGCCATTACCCCATCCTACGGTACGGTACGATCCGTACCTTAAGTCACCTGGAGGATGACATGCGAGCCAAGGGGATCGGCTACGACACGGGGTTGGAGACCGGCGGGCGGGTCAACCGCCCGTTCGACCCGGACCTGGTGCGCCGCGAGCTGACGATCATCCGCGACGACCTGCACTGCACGGCGGTGCGGCTGATCGGCACCGACCTGGACCGGATCGAGTTCGCCGCGCGGGAAGCGGCCGCGCTCGGGCTGGAGGTGTGGTTCTCGCCGTTCCCGTGGGACCGGAGCCCGGAAGAGGTCCTGGGCCTCCTCGCCGACGGCGCCGAGCGGGCCGAACGCCTGCGCGAGGCGGGGGCGGAGGTCGTGTTCGTCACCGGCGCCGAGCTGAGCCTGTTCTGTCACGGCTTCCTGTCGGGCGGCAGCCTCCCCGAGCGGCTGGAGAACCTCCTGGCGTCGCGGGAACTGCTGGCCGGGCTGCCGGACCGGATCAACGCGTTCCTGGCCCGCGCGGCCGAGGTGGTCCGGGCGCGGTTCGGTGGCCGGATCACGTACGCGGCGATTCCGCTGGAGCGCGTCGACTGGGCGCCGTTCGACATCGTCTCGGTGGACGCGCACCGCTCGAAGGAGGTCGAGCACCTCTACCGCGAGGGCGTCCGGAGCCTGGTCGCGGCGGGCAAGCCGGTGGCGATCACGGAGTTCGGCGTCACGCCTTACCGGGGCGCGGCGGACCTCGGCGCCCGCAGCGGCGAAATCCTCGAGTACGAAGACGACGTCCCGGTCCGGCTGAAGGGCGACTACGTCCGGGACGAAGAGGAGCAGGCCCGCTATCTGCGCGAACTGGTGGACGTCTTCACGACCGAAGGCGTCGACGCGGCCTTCGCCTGCACTTTCGTCTGCTACGGGCTGGTGCACCGGGCCGACCCCCGGACCGACCTCGACATGGCGAGCTGGGGCGTGGTGAAGGTGCTGGAAGAAGGCTCGGGGGAGACGTACCCGGGCGTCCCGTGGGAGCCGAAGGCGGCGTTCGGCGCGTTGGCCGATTGCTACGCCTGAGCCAGGAACTCCACCATCGCCGTCGTCAGTTCCGGGCCGGTCATCGCCGTGAAGTGGTTCCCCGGCACCCGGGCGAACCGGCCGTTCGGCAGCGCCGCGGCGAGGGCGCCGGCCGAGGCGTGGCCGTCGTCCTCGTCCCCGGCGACGACCAGGGTGGGGGTGGTGATCCGGTCGAGGTCGGTCGTCGGCACGTGGGTGCCGAGGACGTGCCGCAGCGCCACCGGATCGCCGCCGGCCTGTCTCACCCAGTACGCCGGTGACCCGGGCTCGACGGGCTCGCCGTCGATCAACGCGGTCAGGGCGGCGTGGTAGGTGCCGGTCCGGGACGTGGCTTTCCGGACGGCGTCGAGGCCTTGCCCGGCCACGACCGCGCGCCCCGGGCGGGCACCGCGGGCCAGCAGGCGCAGCACGACCCGGCCGCCGTACGAATAGCCGCCCAGGTCGTAGTCGTCGAGGCCGAAGTGGTCGAGCAGCGCGAACCCGTCGTCGGCCAGGACGTCCGGCGGGTACGCCCCGGGGTCGTGCGGGGCGGCGCTCGCCCCGTGACCGCGCAGGTCCGGGAGGATCACCCGGCGCCCGTGCCCGGCGAGCACCGCCGCCGGGGCGAGCCAGTCGCGTCCCGAGCCGGTGAATCCGTGGAACAGCACCAGCGGCCGTCCGTGCCCGAGGGTGCGGCAGGCGAGTTCCCGGCCGTCGCGGGCGCGGAAGTACTCCATACCGCGAACCTACAGCAGTCCGATGAATTCTTGGCCAACCATCGCGGCAGCCGGGTGGGCGTTGACAGAAAGCGCTGTCTCTTCTAGCTTGCATAGCGCAAGACATCGGATGTCCAGCCCGGTTTCCGGGCCCGTCCGCCGGCCGATGTGCACCCCTGCCGTAGTCGTCAGGAAGGACACACCGAAGATGCCGCAACTCCCTCGCCGGGCGGCGCTGCGCTCGCTCGCCGTCTCCGTTCTCGCCGTCCCGATCGTCCTGGGCGGGGCCCTCCCCGCCCAGGCGGCCCCGCTGTGGCACCCGGACCCCGCCACCGACGGCCTGAAGGCCTTCGAGGGCATCGAGGCCGATCGCGGCAACCACCACCCCGACCGCAAGTACGTCGTCGTCGAAGGCGACCACTACCGGTTCAACATCTGGAAGGACGACCGCGACACCACCGGCGGCGGCGACCGCCAGCGCACCGAGTCGAAGGGCATGGTGCAGAACGGCACCACGCTGAAGATGCACAACGGCGAGACTTGGACGCTCTCCTACGAGATGTACATCCCGGCCTCGCTCCACGGCACCAGCAAGTTCACCCACATCTTCCAGACGAAGACACCGTCGACGAACGGCGGGCCGTGGGTGACGCTCGACCTGACCCGCAGCGGCGGCACGGAAATGCTCAACGCCCGCGCGTACGCCAACTCGGGGTCGCCGAGCATCGCGGCCACCGAGCTGGCGCCGCTGCGGAACAAGTGGATCACCATCGAGTGGACGTTCACGCCGGGCGCGAAGGGCAAGGCGGCCTGCGTCATCCGCAACGGCACCGGGGCGGGCGCGCCGGTCGCCGCGCAGGGCAGCATGAGCAACGTGAACCTGCCCGACCAGGGCGACTACGTCCGCCCGAAGTGGGGGATCTATCGGTCGGTGCAGAGCGCGTCGTCGGACATCCTCGACACCTACCTGCTGTTCCGGAACTACACGGCGGCCCGCAAGTAGGTGCGCGTTCGCGCGACCAGGGTGACACTGGCGGCATGAAGGTCGTCGACGGGTACCCCGGCACACGCCGCCCGTCGACGACCGCCCGCTACCTGGCCCCGCCGTCGCTCCGGCGCGGTCCGGTGCTGGTCACGGCCGCTTTCGCGGCTCTGGGCGGCGCGTTGATCCCGGCCGCTTCGGTGGCGGGACTCTGGCGGCTCTGGCAGTTCTACGCGATGTTGTTCGCCCTCGTCGCCGTGGTCGGGTTCATCGCCTTCGTCGCCGTGTTCGGGTGGCCGACGCGCAGGACCGCGCACGCCGGGGCGCTCACCGCGGCCGCCGGCCTCGCGCTGTGGGTCGCGAGCCGGCCGCTCGGGCTGCTGACCCGCCTCGATCCGTGGCAGCCCGCGGACACCGTCCTCGGCTTCACCGACTACGTGGCGGCCGCCCTGCAGGTCATCGCCATCTTCGGGTTCCTGGTGGTGGCGCGGCGGGGAGCGCACCCGCGGCCGTCGGCACCGCGGCGGGTGGCGGCGTGGATCGTGCTGTTCCCCGTGCTGCTGCTGGTCCTCGCGGCCGGCACCGCGGGCACGATCGCGGCCGGCGACCGCCTCACGAGCCCGGCCGCCTCCACCCTGCTCGACGGCAGCACCGTCGAATACTGCCGCGCGGACGGCGTTCCCCTCGCCATGGACATCGCGCGCCCGGCCGCGCACGGCGCCCCGGTGGCGCTGTTCCTGCACGGCGGCGGCCTGATCGCGGGCAACCGCCGGCCATCCGGGCCGGGCGCGCTGCTGGCGGGGTCGCGGCTCGGGCCGCTGCGCGACGCGCTGACGGCACGCGGATTCGCCGTCGCTTCGATCGACTACCGCCTCGCGCCCGCCGCCCGCTGGCCGGCACCCCTGGACGACGCCCGCTGCGCGGTCCGGTTCCTCGAGGCCAACGCGGCGAAGCTCGACATCGACCCGGCCCGGATCACGGCGGTGGGGACGGGCGCGGGCGGCACGCTGGCCTCACTGCTCGGCGTGACCGGGACGCCGTCGGTCCGTGCGGTGGCGGCGATCGAGGCCCCGGCCGCCTTCGACCTCGCGGGCCTGGACCCGGTCACCCGCGCGTCGGTGCTGGTGGCACTGGGCCGCTCCCCGGCGACGCTGCGCGAGGCGAGCCCGCTGACGTACCCGGGCACGGGCGCCCCGCCGTTCCTGATCGCGGGCGGCCGCAAGTCGGCCGAGTTCGCGGACCACCTGCGCGCGGCGGGCGTGGCGGTGACGACCGGTCGCGGCGACCCGGCCGAGGTGGCCCGGTTCCTGGCGACGGCCACCGGCACACCGACCCCATGACGACGGACGGCTCCGCCCAAGACCTGCTCACTCCGGGAGTTCGAGGACTACCGGGCCTGAGCCTCACCGCGGCACGGACCTCGATGTCGGGTCGTGGCTTGACCTGGAGCGCGCTCCAGCCTCTAGCGTGAGGTCACGCCGACCAATTCGTCAGGAGATAGCTTTCATGGAACTCGGTTTCCACCTCCCCATCTTCGACATCGACGGCGGGACCACCGCCATCGCCGGTGAGCTCGCCCGGGTGGGCGCCGCGGCCGAGGAGGCCGGGGCGACCTGGTTGTCCTTCATGGACCACTACTTCCAGATCGAGCCCACCGGCCTGCCCGCCGAGGCCAACATGCTGGAGGGCTACACGACCTTGGGCTTCCTCGCCGCGCACACGTCCCGGATCGAGCTCGGCCTGCTCGTCACCGGCGTCACGTACCGGCACCCCGGCCTGCTCGCGAAGATCGTCACCACCCTCGACGTCCTGTCGGGCGGCCGGGCGGCGCTGGGGATCGGTGCGGCCTGGTTCGAGCGCGAGCACCGGGGGATGGGCGTGCCGTTCCCGCCGGTCGCCGAGCGGTTCGAGCGGCTGGAGGAGACGCTGCGGATCTGTGCGCAGATGTGGGACCCGGCGGACAACGGCCCGTTCGAGGGCAAGCACTACCAGCTCGCCGAGACGCTCTGCGCGCCCCAGCCGATCAGCCGGCCCAACGTGCTCATCGGCGGGTCGGGGGAGCGCAAGACGCTGCGGCTCGTCGCCCAGTACGGCGACGCGTGCAACCTGTTCGCTTCTTCGCCGTCGGACGTGGAGCACAAGCTGGACGTGTTGCGCCGCCACTGCGACGACGTCGGCCGCGACTACGCCGAGATCCGCAAGACGATCCTGGCCAACAACCCGCGTCCGACCCCGGAAACCCGCGACGACTTCGTCCGCGCGATGGAGGACTACGCGAAACTCGGGATCCAGCAGGCGATCGTCACGCCGACGACCGGTTCGCCTGCCGCGTGGATCGAAGGCATGGCCCCGGCCGTGCCGCAGCTGGCCGGACTGGGCTGAGCCTTTACTTCCCGATAACCCGGGCTCTGGTACCCAGGAACCGGACCGGCGGACCGCCGGATCCGGGCGAGCCATGCCCTCATAGTCCATAGTGGACTCTCTCTGGTCGTTTTTCCTTTCCGGTGAACCATTCCCGGCGTGGCGCCGTGTGCCCTGGTGAGGTGGCGACCAGAGAGGAGGGGCTCGATGCCCCACGTGCGCACTACCGGACGACACCGCAAACCGGCGACGATCGGGCTGGTCGCGCTGCTGGGAGTCGCGGGAGCGACCGCGACGGCGATCGCGCTCAGCAGCCCGGCGAGCAACGCGGCCACGGAAAGCTGCGGCGGCCTGGACACGGCGCTGCAGAACAACCTGACGTTCATCGCGGGCCAGCAGGCGGCCCCGGACGCCCAGTCCCCGGCGAGGATAGCCAACCGCAAGGCGGTGGTGAACCAACTCAACCAACGCCGAGCGGCGGCAGGCTGCGACGGAGCGGTGGCGGCCGACGCGGTGGCGGCCGAGTGCGCGGCGATCGTCCAGACCGGCGAGCAGGGCAAAGCCGCGGACCAGAAGGAAGCGGCCGGCCGGAACGCGGCCGAGGGCAAGGGTAAGGCGAAGAACGGGAAGAACGCCGAGCAGGGCATGGCCGGCGAGAACGGCATGGCCGCCGAGCAGGGCATGGCGGGCGAGAACGGGATGGCGGCCCAGCAGGAAGCCGACGCTCAGGACGGAGCCGCAGCCGCCAACGGCAAAGCCAAGAAGAACAAGGCCGCCGAGAAGAACGCGAAGGCCGCCCAGCAGGAAGCGGCCGCCCAGGCCGACGCGGCGGCTCAGGCTTGTGGCGTGGTCCAGAAGTGCGTGGCGCAGGCCGCGGGAGTCGCCGACGCCAACGGCATGGCCGACCAGAACGGCATGGCGAACGGCAACGGGGCGGCCAACAAGAACGGCATGGCCAATGAGAACGGTATGGCCGACCAGAACGGTATGGCGAACGAGAACGGTGCGGCCGACCAGAAGGGCATGGCCGACCAGAAGGGCGCCGCCAAGCAGAACGGCATGGCCGAGCAGAAGGGCATGGCCGGCAGCAACGGTATGGCCCACGAGAACGGCACGGCGGGCAGCAACGGCATGGCCGGCGGCAACGGTATGGCCGACCAAAACGGTATGGCCAACGAGAACGGCATGGCCGACCAGAACGGCATGGCGCAGCAGAACGGCATGGCCAACGAAAACGGCGCGGCCGACCAGCGGAACGCGGCCCAGAACGCCGCCGCCGAGCAGAACTGCGCGGCCGTCCTCGACTGTGTCGCCCAAGCCGCCGCCGCGGACCAGAACGGTGCCACCGCAACGGAGAGTGCCACCGCCGACAAGAAGGGTGCCGCTGCCGACCAGCAGGGCGCGGCCGCCGAACAGCAGAACAGCGCCACGGGTCAGAACAAGGCCCAGCAGAAAAACAAGAACAAGAACCAGGCCGACGCGGCGAAGCAGGCCGCCGCGGTCGCGGAGAAGTGCGTCGCCGAAGCAGCCCAGAACGCGTCGACGACCGCCACCGCCGGCAAGTGAGACCAGGAGGGTGTGCACCGGGAGCGGGCCGGTGCACACCCTCCGTCACCTCGTCACCCGATGCGGTGACCCTCGGGAACTTTCAGCCGCCGTCGTTCGTTTACGCTGTGCACCCCAGTAACCTGGTGTCCGCACCCGACGACCGACGACAGCACGAGGCTTCAGTGACCACCGACCCGGCGGCCGAGGATCTGCGCGAGGCGGCCGACGAGCTCGCCGTCGCCGGGCAGCTCCCGCGATTCCTGCTGATGTACAAGTTCGCCATCGAAGAGCTGATGACGAAGCTGCGGATCCTCAGCGAGGAATTCGACTTCGTCCACCAGCACGACCCGATCGAGCACATCACGAGCCGGGTGAAGCGGCCGGAGGCCATCAAGGAAAAGGTGCGCCGCCGGGGGCTCGGCGGCGACTGGGTCTCCGCCGCGCACGTCCTCGACGACATCGCCGGGATCCGGGTCGTCTGCCCGTTCGTCTCCGACGTCCACGAGGTCGCCCGGATGCTCACCGCGCAGGACGACGTCGAGCTGCTGCGCACCAAGGACTACATCGCCAACCCGAAGGCGAACGGTTACCGCAGCCTGCACCTCATCGTCCGGATCCCGGTGTTCCTCTCCGACCGCGTGGAAAGGGTCAAGGTCGAGGTCCAGCTGCGCACCATCGCCATGGACTTCTGGGCCGCGGTCGAGCACAAGCTCTCCTACAAGTACCGCGACAGCGTCCCGGCCGACTTCGCGGGCGAGCTCGCGGCCGCCGCTCGGACCGCGGCCGACCTCGACCGGCGGATGGCCGCGCTGCACGAACGGATCCGCTAGGGCTCGCCCAGTGCGTCGAGCATGATCCGCAGCCCGAACTCGAACTCCGCTTCGTGGTCGCACACCGCCAGGTAGGGCGCCGCCACGGCGACCGCGGGCAGTCCGGACGCCGAAAGGTCCGCCAGGCGCTGGACGCTGCCGCCGAGCGTCGGCGCCGCCTCGACCTCGCGCATCAGCGTGCCGATGAGGAACGCCAGCACCGCCCGCAGCCCGTGCACTGCGCGGTCCGGCGGAAAACCCGCCGCCAGCAGCGGGGCGAGCACCGCCTCCACCGGGGCCAGCGCCGTCATCGACGCGAGCCGGCGGGTCAGCACCAGCGGCGCCGCCCGCGGGTGATCGAGCATCGCGGCCCGGAAGCCGTGCGCCAGCGCGGACATCGTCTCCCGCAGGCCGGCCCGGGACGGCGGCGCGGGGATCGCGGCGAGCAGGACCTCGGCGATCCCGTCCAGCAGCGCGTCCTTGCCGTCGACGTGGTTGTACAGGCTCATCGGGTCGACGCCGAGGCGCCGCGCCAGCTTCCGCATGCTGACGGCGTCCAGGCCCTCCTCGTCGACCAGGGCGAGCCCGGCGAGCAGGATCCGGTCGCGCGACAGCACGCCCTGGGCCGGCCGGCCCCGCCGGGTCGTCACGGCGCGAGCACCGCCGGCAGGTTCTCGTAGCCACGCAGGATGCGCGTCGACCGGCGGCGCCCGCCGGGCAGCACGCGCAGGCCGGGGAACCGGTCGAAGATCGTGCGCAGCCCGATCTCGCCTTCCATGCGCGCCAGCGACGCCCCCAGGCAGTGGTGGCGGCCGGCGCCGAAGGACACGTGGTCGCGCGCGCGGTCCCGGGTGACGTCGAAGACGGCCGGCTCGGCGAACACCCCCGGGTCGCGGTTCGCGCCCGCCAGCACGGTCGTGACCAGCGCGCCGCGGGGCAGCGGAACCCCGGCGACCTCGGTCGCGCGCGTGGCGACCCGGCCGGTCAGCAGCACCGGCGGGTCGTACCGCAGCACCTCCTCGACGGCGTTGCCCCACAGCTCCGGCCGTTCGCGCAGGACGGCGAGCTGTCCGGGATCGCCCGCGAGCAGCGCGATGCCGCTGCCGAGCAGGTTGACGGTCGTCTCGAAGCCGGCCGCCAGCACCAGGCCCGCGGTGGACTTCAGCTCCGTCTCGGTGAGGCCGACGCCGCCGTCGCGGGCCGCGACGAGCTTGCTGAACAGGTCGTCGCCCGGGTTGCGGCGCAGGTGGTCGAGGTGCTCGCCGAGCCAGGTGTCGAACTCGGCCAGCGCGGTCTCGACGTGGCGGAAGGTGCGCCAGCCGAGCCCGAGGTCGAGGCTGGGCGCCGCGGCCGCGCCGAGCGACAGCACCTTGCCGAGGTCGGACGGCGGCACGCCGAGGATCTCGCTGATGACCGTCACCGGCAGGAGCCCGCAGTAGGACTCGACGAGGTCCAGCGGGGCCGCGGGGTCGAGTGCGTCGAGCAGGCCGTCGGCGATCTCCTGCACCCGGCCGCGCAGCTGCTCGACCGCGCGCACGGTGAACACGCCGGTGACCAGCTTGCGGTACCGGGTGTGCTCGGGCGGGTTGACGGCGAGCAGCGACGGCGGCCGCACCGGGTGCAGGTGCTCGCCCGCCGCCCACTGGCCCAACCGGCCGAGCGCCGAGCCGTCGGACCCGAAGACGCCGACGCGGAAGTTCTCGCCGGAGAGGACCTCCCGGACGGCGGCGTGCGTGGTGGTCATCCAGCCGAACCGGGTGCGCGCGAGCGGGCCGGCGCCCCGGATTTCCTCGAACAGCCCGGTCAGATCCTGCCCTTCGGCCGCGGCGACGACCATCCGGCCCTGCAGGTCACCGCGCTTGGCCTCGCGCCGCAGCACGGTGCGGGGGAGTGCGTGGCCGAGGCCCCAGCGCACCACGGGTTTCGTCCAGGCCAGCGCTCCGGTCATGACATCACCCTCCGGTCGGCGTACCTACAGTGTAGGTTATCGGCGGCTGGTCACGCGGGCTTGCGGATGAGCCCCGTGTACCCGGCGAGAGCGAGGGTGGCCAGCCCCCAGACGGCGGCTTGGATAAGCCAGATCAGCAGGGTGAGCCACTGACCCGCGGTGGTTTCGGTGTTCAGGTCGCAGCGAGTGCGGACGCCGGTGGGAGACAGCGGGAGCCCACGGTCGAGCCCGACCCCGATCAGTTCGACGGTCGTGCACGGCTGCCCGGTGGGGAGGGCGAAGCTGGTGACGCGCTCGGCGGCGTGGTGGGCCCCATCGGTGATGTGGCCGGCGACGAGCCCGACGCCGACGGCGGCGAGCAGAGCCAGCGCAAGGGCGGCGGCGGTTCGCCGGGCTCGGTAGCCGTAGCCGGCGAGGACACCCCAGGAACGGTGGAAGAACCGGGTGAGCCGCCCACCGACGGCATCGGCGTCACGGCGTTGGAGGTCCTGCTGCTGGGCGATGAGGATGTGGCGGGCATTGCCGTCGTGCCCGGCCGCGCGTTCCGCCGCGGCCAGCTTCTGGTAGGGCGATGGAGTGTATTGGGGTGTGTGGAAGCGGATCAGGTGCAGCCACTCGCGCCAGGACAGGTTCGCCAGTGCGCCGAAGGTGAAGTTGTCGAGCCGAACCCCGGCCGGCCAGCGGCATGAACGTCCCCAGGCCTGCGGGCAGATCAGCCGGTGGGGAAGGAAGACGTGACTGCCCGCCTGTGCATTGGTCAGATCGATGGCAACGCCACGGCTGTTGCGGATCCGGTGAGCTGCGAAATCGAGTTGGCGTGCCACGACCGCGGAGTGCAGTCGAAGTGCGCCCTGCTCTCCGGTGCCGTCGATGCGTGACCCTTTGAACGACAGGCTGTTGCCGACGACCAAGGTGTCCGCGCTGAAGCCGGGACCCGAACGATTGCTGATCCGCGCGCCGGTGCAGATGAGTTGACGGTCGATCCGCGCGCCGACCAGGCGGACCGCACCAAGCGGACCGGCGCCGACGACTTCGGCGTCCTTGAGGAAGAAGTTGCCCTTCACCTCGAGTCCGTCCGCGACCAGCCCCGGTCCGGTCCGGTTGACCACCCGCACTCCTGTGGCCATGAACTGGTGGCCGACGCTGGCTTCGAGCAGGCGGAGTGCACCGTCTCGGCCGGTACCCGATACTCGCGCCGCCGGCAAATTCAGGCTGGCGTGCACCGTCATGCCGCTGGCCACGATGGCTGGTCCCGAGCGGTTGTCGACGTTCAGCCCCTGGCCGTTGAACTGGCCACCGATCTGCGCCCCGTCGATGCGCAGCGCGGCAGCTTCGCCGGCGCCGGCGATTCGCGCGTTCGAGAGGAACAGATTGCCGCCGGTCTGCATGTTGTCGGCGGCAACGGCCGGCCCTGAGGAGTTGGTGACCCGCAAGCCGCTGCACTGCGCTTCACCGCCGATCTTGGTACCCGGCAACCGCAACGCGCCGCGGCGGCCGGTGCCGGTGAACTGCGCTGTTGCGAAGGACATGCCGCTTCCCACCTGCATACCGTCGGCTCGCACGGCAGGCCCCGATGTGTTGGCGATCCGCATGCCCACGCCGCTGAGGTAGCCGCCGATGCCGGCGTGCAGCAACGAGACAGCGCTCTGTGCTGCGGAGCTGAAAACTCGCGCCCGTTCGAGTGATAGATCGCCCTCGATGTGCAAGCGGTCGGCCTCGATCGCGGGATCGGAGCCGCTGTGTACCTCGAGAGCAGTGCAATCCAGCGTGCCGATGTGGGCGCCGGAGAGTCGTATGGCGCTGTACGGGCCCTTGGTGGTGACCTGCGTCCGTTTCAGGTCGAGGACGTTCTCGATCCGGACCCGGTCGGCGTGGAGGTGATCGATCCGGCAGTTCACGCAGGTCAGGTTCTCGATGCGCGCATCGACGGCGTTGAACGAACCGACGATCGTGCAACGGGTCAGGGAGAGCCCGGCTTTCGCTCGGACATGCGCCAGGTCGAGATCGCCGGTGATGCGCGCCCCGGCCAGCCGGACGCCTCGCGGGTCGAGGTCCCCGCGCCGACCGAGGAGAAGCTCCCTGATGAACGGACCGCGGACCTGGGGTGCGCTGACCGCCACCAGGTGCACCGGCAGCCTGCTGAGCTGCGCCGTCACCCCTCGCTGCGCGCTGTCGAGCAGCTCCAGCTCTGGTGGGGTCAGGTCGGACAGAACCGGCAGGGGGTCTCCGCTCACTCCCGGCTAGTCGCCAACCGATCATCCGCAGTTACGCCCACCGGCGCCAGGAGCACGCCCAAGGCGATCAGTTCCGTCAGCGCCATCCCGCGTTCCACCAGGCCGAGCGGGATCAACGTCCACCAGCGCCCGTCCGTCGACGCCGCCACCACCACCGCGCCCAGGATCACCGCGAACCAGCCCAGCGAGGCCACCGCCAGCACTCGCGCCAGCCAGCGGCGCCCCGGCGACGACGGGAACGCCGTGCGGGCCGCGACCAGCACCGCCAGCGGCAGGGCCACGAACGCCACCACGCTCGCGAGCCGGTGCAGCGTGCCGCCGAAGTCCGCGCGGGAGACCGTGGCCCAGTCCGGCTTGGGGAACGCCACGATGACCAGCAGGCCGACCGTCCACAGTGTCCCCAGGATGGCCGCCGGCACCGGGAGCCGTCGCTGGCCGCGCAGGACCGTGAGGCCGGCCGCCGAGCCGAGGGCGACCAGGACCACCGCGAGGTCGAAGATCCACTTGTGATCGGACAAGCCGTACTCGCTGATCGTGCGGCGGGTGACGCTGATTTCGTCCGTCGGCGGGATGACCTGCAGCAACAGCACCAGGCCGGCGCCGAGCACCATGGCCGCGATGCCCGTCAGGGAGACCGCGACCGACACTCGTCGCGCAGGGAACGTGACCATGGACCGACAGTAGCCGACCGGTGGTTGAACTCTCCGTGAAACCGAAACGCGGGTTGAACACTGTACGACTTACGGCGGTGTCCGCGGCCGGATTTCCTCCACTATGGTCGCTCGGTTCCGGTACGTCCGTGCGTGCCGGCATGGTGTCGAGGAGGTCTTTTCCTGTGGGGAATTCACCAAGACGGCTGGTGATGCTGGCTTCGGCCGTCGCACTGGCCGGAACGTTCGTCGCGTTGCCGGCCGGCACGGCGGGCGCGGCGCAGAACATCCTGCGCGCCGACAAGTCGGTGGCGCGCTCGTGCTTCGCGAAAGTGCTGCCCAAGGGCACTTCGGGCACCGACCGCCGCGAGCTGACGTCCACCGTGGACGGACTCGTCCAGGCGCGGCTCAAGGCCACCCAGGGCGCGGAGGGCGACTGGGACGTCGCCGTCTTCGACAAGGCCACCGGTGCGGTGGTCGCCGCCTCGGCGGCGTTGCGCAGCCACGAACTCGCCGAGAGCTTCGTGAAGAAGGGTCAGGAACTCGTCGTCCAGGGCTGCCGGTACGGCGGCTCGGCCGGCCAGGTCCAGCTGGGGGTCGACTTCCTGGCGCTGACCCCGCAGGGCACGCCGACCGGCACGGCCGCGACGGCCCAGCGCGCGGAGCTCGTCCGCGTCGAGACGCCGACGCGGGCCGACAAGAACAAGCTGACCGCCCTCGGCCTCGACGTCACGGAGAAGGGCGACGCGACCGGGGTCGAGGTCGTCCTCGCCGGTGACGCCGACCGCAAGACGCTCAAGGACAGCGGCTTCAAGTCGAAGGTCATCGAGGCGGACCTGTCGGCCAAGTCCGTCCAGGACGCCAAGACCGACCGCCAGTACGCCGCCGCGACGGCCGCTTCGGCGCTGCCGTCCGGGCGCACCAGCTACCGGCACCTCTACGAGTACAACTTCGAGATGAAGGAACTGGCGCGCAAGAACCCGAACCTCGTCTCGGCGTTCACGATGCCGGAGTCGACGTGGGAAGGCCGGGACGTCGTCGGCGTCGAAATCGCCACCGACGTCAAGAACGTGACCGACGGCAAGCCGGTGAACTTCACCATGGGCGTGCACCACGCCCGGGAGTGGCCGGCCGGCGAGCACGTCATGGAATGGGCGTACGAGCTGATCAACGGCTACGCGAAGGACCCGGCCATCCGGTCGCTGGTCAGCAAGACGCGCAACATCGTCGTGCCGATCATCAACCCGGACGGCTTCGAGATCTCCCGCGAGGCCGAGCCCAAGGGCGACTTCACCCGGTTCGACTACGAGATGAAGCGCAAGAACTGCAACGTCAACGACTCGCCGCCGCAGTTCGCGACCGGCGTGTGCAAGGCGAACCCGGGTGGCCGCGTGCGCGGCACCGACCCGAACCGCAACTACGGCGGCTTCTGGGGCGGCAACGGCGCCGAGCTGAACTGGAGCGGCGACACCTTCCGCGGGTCCGCGCCGTTCAGCGAGCCCGAGGTCCGGAACGTGCGCTCGATCGTGTCCTCGCGCCAGGTGACCAACCTGATCACGATGCACACCGTCGCCGCGCTGGTGCTGCGCCCGCCGGGCGTGGCGGACGTCCGCCCGCCGCTGGAGGAGCCGCAGTACAAGGCCCTCGGCGACAAGCTGGCCTCGCGCAACGGCTACACGAGCGAGCCGAGCTGGGCGCTCTACGACACGACCGGCACCACCGAGGACTGGTCGTACTGGGCCACCGGCGGCTGGGGCTTCACCATCGAGGTCGGCGGCAACGGCTTCCACGGCCCCTACGCCGACAGCGTGGTGGCCGAGTACGAGGGCCTGGCCCCCGCGGCCGGCGCCGGCAAGGGCGGCAACCGGCAGGCGTTCCTGGACATGCTGGGCAACGCGGCCGACCCGCAGCAGCACTCGACGCTGATCGGCTCGGCGCCGAAGAACTACCAGCTCAAGCTGCACAAGACGTTCCAGACGCCGACGTCGCCGGTGATCCAGCCCGACGGCTCCACCAAGCCGCCGATCTACATCACCGACGACCTGAACTCGAAGTTCACCGCCACCGGCGGGCGCTTCGCGTGGTCGGTCAACCCGTCGACGCGGCCGTACGTGGCCGGCCGGTACGGGCGCAACCCGCAGGGCCCGGCCCAGCAGGGCTTCGCGGTCGCGAACCCGGCCGGCGTGCCGCCGATCAACCAGAACTACCCGGTCGACCCGGCGGGTGACTCGTTCACCTTCCACGTCGACGGCCTGCCGAAGGTCGACAACGGGAAGTTCAGCGTCAACATCAACTGGGCGAGCACGTCGACCGACTGGGACCTGTTCATCTACGACTCGGCGGGCAACCTGGTCAGCTCGTCGGCGAACGGCGGCACGACGTCCGAGCACGCCGTGCTGTTCGACCCGCCGGCCGGCGACTACAAGGCCGTGGTGGTCAACTACGACCAGGCCGACCCGAACGCGGTCGACGACTGGACCGGCGACGTCTCGTTCTCGTCGCCGACCCCGCCGACCTACGGGACGAAGGAGGCCTACCAGCTGACCTGCTCGTCGCCGAGCGGCAAGCTCGTCGGCGTGGCGGACGTCTACGCCGACCGCGGCCAGACGGTCGACGTCGGCGAGGTCTGCACCCGCTCCGCGCACGCGCAGAAGCAGCGCGCTTCGGGTGGCGCCCGGTAGTTTCCGCTTGATCCGTGAAGGCCTCCTCGCTCGTGCGGGGAGGCCTTCACGGCGTCAGGGCGAGGGTGACGCCGAGGACGACGAGCACCGTGCCCACGACGCGGTTGAGGGCCGGTTCGGCGCGCGCGTACCAGCGCTGGGTGGCGGGGGAGGAGAAGAGCAGGGCGACGCTCAGGTGCCAGCCGGCCGAGGCGGCCACGATCAGCGCGACGGCGGCGGCCTTGACGGCGGTCGGTTCGGTGGGCGGCAGGGTGGCGGTGAGGACGCTGCCGAAGAACGCGGCGGCCTTGGGGTTGGTCAGGTTGCTGAGCACACCGCGGCCGAACGCGTTGCCCCGGCCTGCCGCCGGCGCCACGGGAGGGCCGGGCGCGCGGGCCCGCCACCACAGCCGCACCCCCAGCCAGGCCAGGTACCCGCCGCACGCGACGCGCAACGCCGTCGCCAGCCACGGCGTCCGGGCGAGGACCGTGCCCAGGCCGAAGACCGCGACCGCGGCCAGCAGCCCGCCCGCGGCGACCACCCCGAGCGCGATCGCGACCGCGGTGCGCCGGGTCCCGGTGGCGGCGGTGTGGGCGATGAGGACGAAGTTGGGGCCGGGCGTGACCGCGGCCGGGAGGTAGGCCAGCAGGACGGTGCCGAGGGTGGCGGCGGGACTCACGCGGCGGAGCCGGCGCACCGGCGACGGCGGTCGAGTCCGGGCACCGGTGTCGCGGGGACGGCCCCGCGTCGGCGGCGGTCATCCGGAGACCCCGAAATCGTCGGTGCCCCCTGGTAGCGTGGAAATCGGGGGCTGCTCATGCCGCCCGGCCGCCGCCGACCACCTGGTCGCGCAGTGCCCGCAGCGTCTCGTGGTCCACAGTGGACGGATCCGCCGCCAGCCATGCGCCGATCTCGTGCAGGAACTCTTCCGGGGTCATCGGCGCGACCGCCAGCTCGCCCGGGTCCGCCGTCGTCAGGTCGCCGCTGCGGCTCGGGTACACGATCATCGCTCCGCGCAACGCCACGCCGGGAAGCAGGCTGCGGTACGCCGCCAGGCTCTCCGTCAACCGGCTGCCACCGCCGCGGAACGGGCGGCCGTTGCGCAGCAGCCTGCCGTCGCCGGCCGTCTCGTAGTGACCCGGCAGCCACAGCTTCGACTCGATGAGCACCAGCCGCTTGCCGCACAGCACCGCGTGGTCGACGTCGGCGAACACCGAGCCCGGCCAGGCGAGCCCGTGGAAGATCCGGGCGCCCGGCAGCCGGGTCAGGTACCCCTCGAGCAGGTCGGCGGTGAGCCGCTCGGCCAGCTCGTCGCGCTCGGTGCCCGGCGCGCCGAACACCGTGCGGCCGCCGAACTCCTCGGCGTAGGCCTCGCGCGCCTTCGCGGCCCGCAGGTAACCCCGCGCCAGCCGCTGGACCAGCAGCGCCGTCCCGGCCGTCAGCAGCAGCCACACGATGAGCACCGGCGTGCTGAACCCGACGCCGGTGACCAGCGGCAGCAGCACGAGCACCATCCCGGCGACCGCCACGACCACCGGCGTGTGCCCGGGGCCGCCGTGGCGGCCGTGCCGCATCCGGGTGTCCTCGCCGGCGAAGTGCCACCAGCTCAGGTCTTCGGCGTCCAGCTCGGGCAGGTCGGGGACGAAGCCGGGCTCGTCGCCGAAGCGCCGCCGGGGACGCGGCCGGACCGGCACCGGCACCACGGTCGCGCCGCCGGAGTCGTAGCGGGCGCGGGCGACCGGGTCGCTGAGGACGTCGTAGGCCTCGCGCAGCAGGCGGAACGTGCCGACGGTGCCGCCGCCGTCCGGGTGCATGGTCTTGGCCAGCCGGCGGTAGGCCGCCTTGACGTCGGCCGCCGTGGCGTCGCGGCGGAGGCCGAGCACCTCGTAGTAGTCGACGTCGGGCACGCGGGTGGTCACCTCCGATGGCTGCGCGAAAACTCTATGGGGTCGGGTCCCCGGGGCTGTCACCGCCTCGGCGGCGCGCCAGGGTGATGGTCCTCGGTGCAGGTCAGGGCGGTGTGCGCAGTTTTACCGGTGGCGGCGGGGAATCGGACGCTCCGGCGTGGCGCCTCCGGCGGGCCGGGTGACAACGTCGGGTGCTTCGCCGATGCCTCGTTTGCCGTGGTCCAACAGTGTCTACTTAGGACCTCTTGTCACTCGGAAGTGTTGTCGCGTGGGAGAAATCGCGGCTTCCGGTGACGTTTCGTAGCCGGAATCCACCTGAATGGCCCTGAACATGTGTTCGAATCCTCGGCTAGGCTGGGGCCATGTCCTCCCTCAGACGTGACGGGCCCACCGCCACCCCACCTCGGCAGCGGGCCCGTCACCCCCGTCAGCGCTCGCGCAGCAGGTACCGCTGCAGCTTGCCGCTGGCGTTGCGCGGCAGTGCGTCGAGGAAGCGCACCCGGCGCGGGTACTTGTACGGCGCGGCAACGGCTTTGGCGTGCTCCTGCAGGGCGTGCACGACGTCCGGGCCCGGAGTGACACCGGGCCGGAGCACGACGAAGGCGGTCACGACCGCACCCCGATCCGGATCGGGCGTGCCGACGACCGCGCACTCCGCGACGTCCGGGTGCGTCAGGAGCACCTCTTCGACCTCGGGAGCCGCGATGTTGTAACCGGAGGAGACGATCATGTCGTCGCTGCGCGCCACGAACCGGAAGTAGCCGTCGGGCTCGCGGACGTAGGTGTCGCCGGTGATGTTCCAGCCGTCGCGGACGTAGTCGGTCTGGCGCGGGTCGCCGAGGTAGCGGCACCCGGTGGGACCTCGGACGGCGAGCAGCCCGGGCGTGCCGTCCGGGGCCGGCCGGCCGTCGACGTCCAGGACGACCGCGCGGAAGCCGGGGACGACCTTGCCGGTCCGGCCGGGGCGGGCGTCGTCGCCGGTCGCGGAGATGAACACGTGCAGCAGCTCCGTGCTGCCGATGCCGTCGATCAACGGCGATCCGACGACGTCGCGGTACTGCTCGGCCACGGCGGCGGGGAGGGCTTCCCCGGCGGAGACGGCTCGGCGGACGCCGGCCAGCAGGGGGCCGTCGCCGGCGCCGAGGATCGCGCGGTAGGCGGTCGGGGCGGTGAACAACACCGTCACGCCGTGCTCGGCGACGATCGAGGCCAGCTCCTTGGGCGTCGCGCGTTCCACCAGGAGCACCGACGCGCCGGCGCGCAGCGGGAACACCAGGAGGCCGCCCAGGCCGAAGGTGAAGGCCAGCGGTGGCGTCCCGCAGAACACGTCGTCCGAGGTGGGCCGGACGACGTGGCGGGAGAACGTGTCGGCGATGGCGAGCAGGTCGCGGTGGAAGTGCATGGTGGCCTTCGGCGCCCCGGTCGTGCCGGAGGTGAAGGCGAGCAGGGCGACGTCGTCGGCGGCCGTCGGGACGTCGGCGAAGGTCGCCGGGTGGCGGGCGCAGCGTTCGGCGAGTTCGGTGCTCCCGGTGCCGAAGGGCACCACGGGCAGGGTGGGCGGCAGCTCGTCGAGCAGGTGCTCGTCGCAGAGGGCCACCGTGGGCTGCGCCCGCTCGGTGATCTTGTCGAGCTCGCCGCGGCGCAGCATCGGCATCGTCGTGACGGCGACCGCGCCGGCCTTGAGGACGCCGAGCCAGCACGCCGCGAGCCACGGCGTGTTGGTGCCGCGCAGCAGCACGCGGTTGCCCGGTACGACACCGAGGTCCGCGGTGAGGACGTGCGCGATGCGGTTGGCGCGGGCCAGGACGTCGCCGTAGGTCCACGTCTCGTGCGGTGACCGGAGGCAGGGGCGGTCCGGGCCGAAGCGGGCGGCGGTCGCGTCGAGCAGCGCCGTCGCGGCGTTGAGGCGGCCGGGGTAGTGCAGCTCCGGCAGGTCGAACACCAGCTCCGGCCACTGGTCGGCCGGCGGCAGCCGGTCGCGGCAGAACGAGTCCGTGTGGGCGCTGGGAGAAAGCTTCATCGCAGCTCCTCGGTCTCGGCCGGCCCGCCACCTGGAACGTAGCACTCGTTGCGACCGTCGAGAAGACGCAATGTCGGTTCGATGACGACGGCAACCGGAAAGCCATGCCCGGATCTGTAACCCGCGGGGGTGATTCGCCGACCTAGTCCCAGCCGGTGCATCCGGGCGGCACCTGGGGAGGGAAGGCGAATGGACGGTTTCTCGCTGCTGGAGGAGGCCATTCGGTCGATGCCGGTCCCGGGAGCGCCGCCCCGCCTGTCGCTGGACGGCGCCGCCGTGGGGCTCTCTTTCCTGGACACCGCGCTGCGGCTCAACCACGTGCGGCGGCTGACCGAACGGATCTCGCTGGTCGACCACCGGGTCGCGCGGCGGATCACCGAGGTCGACGTCCGGCTCGGGATGCTCGACGAAGGCCAGCGGCAAGCGTCCGAACTGTTCCGCAGCATCGCCGGCCACAGCCCCGACGGCGCGGAACACCCGGACGGCCCGGCGTTCGTCGCCTCGGAGATGTGGGTGCCCGTCGCCCGGATCTCGCGGACGGCCGCGCCCGTCGACGTGCGGGACGCCTCGGGGCGGAAGCTGCCGCGGCTCACCCAGTACGAGACTTCGCGGCTGCTCGCCTCGGGGCTCTACCGCCTGCTCCGGGGCATCCTCACCGGATTCCCCGACGCCCGGCGGGACGAGCCGCTGGCCCGGCTGCTGTACCAGGACCACGAGCCGCGCTGGCTGATCCAGGCCGCCCTGCTCGCGCTGCTGACCGACCGGAGCAGGCCGACCGGTCCGCACCCGCGGGAGCTGACCCCCGGGATGTCGGCCGGGCACGCGGCCGACTGCCGCAGCAAGGCGCTGAAGCTGCTCGCCGACTACCGGGAACCGCTCGGGGACTACTTCGCGCTGCTCGACGTCGCCGTCAACAACTACCTGCTCGTGGTGGCCATGGACCGCGGGGCCGACGAGCACCTGCTCACCTACGAGGCACCGCTCGCGGTGGAGAAGCCCCGGACCCGGTGGTCGTGGAGCGGGACGCTGCGGGCCAGCAGCCGCGGGTACCTCGTCCAGTACGAGGGCGCCATCCCGGCGAGCCTGCGGTCGTACCACCTCGTCGTCGAGACCGAGCCCGGCGTGCACATCCAGAAGATCTACCTCCGGACCGACGCGGACCAGGGCCTCGCGGGCGAGCTCGGCACCGACCTGAAGGCCCTGGCGACCCGGCTGGGGCCGGCGGCCGCGCCGCCGCGGAAGTCGCCCTACTCGAAGATCCTCGAGCTCCAGACCCAGACGACCCTGCGCCGGCTCGCCGACCTGCTGCGCCGGCGGCAGTGGGACGCCGAGCACGCGCGGATCGCCGTTCCCGAACAGCACCTGCCCGGCGTGGCCGAGCTGGGCTGGGCGGCGATCTCGGGGGAGGCCGTGGCCGACGGCGCCGCGCTCGACAACTCGCTGATCCGCCACCCGGTCGTCCGGCCGGCCAAGCTCGGGCAGGCGGCCCGGGAGCTCGCGGCGCAAGAACTCGAATACGACCTGGCCACCGAGGACAACCCGACCAGCAACCAGGCCAGCGTCTACTGGCGACGGCGGGCCGTCCGCTCCCTCGACGGCGCGCAGATCCGGACCCGCGCCGGGATCCTGCTGCGCGACGCCACACCGTCGAGCCCGACGACCGTGCTGCTGTACGCGTTGTCCGTCGCCCTCATCGCGTACTCCGCGGCCACCTTCGCGGGCCACCACTTCTGGCCGTACTGGGGCGCCGGCGCCGCCCGGCTGCGGGCGTCGAGCGCGTCGAACAGTCCCGGGGCGCTGATCGCCGTGCTCCTGCTCGTCCCGGGTTTCCTGTACTCCCGGCTGCCGCTGCCGGACCGGCATTCCGTGGCCGGCCACCTGCGGGCGCTGCCGCGCCTGGTGGCGCACGTCTGCATCGGGGCGATGGCCCTGCTCTGCGCGGCCGTCGCCGCCGACTCCGCGCGGTCGGTCCTGCCCCTCGCGTTCGGGCTGGCCACCGTGGTGCCGTTGCTCGCGGCGATCGCCCTGGTGCCGCCGATCCGCGCGGCGTGGAGCCGTCGCCGCGACGAGCGCCAAGACGCCGAGGAACTGCACCTCATGGGGGCGCCGCACTGGGTCGACGGCCGGGGGACGTCCCAGCAGCGCCGGCGGACGCCGGACGCGATCTTCTCCTCGTCGGGTTCGCTGTCATGAGCGAAGAGGCGAACGAGGCGCCGAAGGCGCGTTCGGCGCACGCGCTGGCCAACCTCGCGCGGGCGGGCTACTGGTCGCTGCGGCAGCCGCTGACCGAGGTGGACTTCGAGGTGCACCACCTCGTCGACCGGCCCGGCTACCTGGTCGGGCTCGTGACCGGGGAAGGCCGGAGCGAGCCGAAGTCGCGGTTCTTCCTCGAGACGCTCTCCTCCAGCGCGCACGGCGCCGGGCTGGTCGTCGGCATCCGGACCGGGGAGAAGCCCGACCGGCTCCGGATCCGCGACCACGGCAGCACCGTCGAACCGGAGCTCGACTTCGGTTCGGACGAGCTGAGCCACGTGTTCCGCGGGACGGCGCGGCCGAACCTGACGTTCCTGGCCGAGTCCGACCGCCGGTTCGAAGGGATCATCGCGATCGCCGACGAGCCCGCGAAACTCCGGCTGAGCCACGGCAACCAGATCAAGAACCTGCTGGTGGCGCTCAGCCAGATCGCCGTCGAGGTGGCCGGCGCGCCGCTGCTGTCCATCCAGTGCCCGGTCCAGCTGCCGGTGGAGGTCGAGGCCGAATACCGGGAAGACCGGATCCCGCGGGCCGCGTCGCTGGCCGTCCGGTTCTCGATCGCGCTGCAGCACCCGAGTGCCGAGCTGACGTTCGCGATCGCCGAGCGGATCATCCGGTACTGCGAGGAGCGCGGGTTCCGGCTGTGGCTCGCCGACACCCGGCTCGGGCACCGCACCGGCAACTGGTTCCGGATCCGCGCGCACCCGGCGGAAGAGCCGCACCCCGGCGACGAACCCGAAGGCGTGCTGTCCACGATCGTCCCGGTCACCTTCGTGGGCCCGGCGCGGGTCGGGTCGACGCACGCGCTCGTGTCGCTGTTGCTGCAGTTCCCGGAGATCGGCGTGGTCGGGGCCTCGATCACCTTGCTGGACGACCTCGCGTTCATCCACCTCCAGCTCGGCGTGGTCACCCCGGCGGAGGAAGTCGCGCTGCCGGTGGCCCACAGCAGCGAAGACCCCCGCACGGCGATCACCACCATGTTCGCCGGGTTCGCCAGGGTGGCCAACGGCAAGCACGGCCAGGAGCTGGGCGACCACCTGTGGGAGCGGGCCGGCGACTACCAGACGCTGGCCGGTCCGGTGGTCCCGGTGGTGCACCCGGCCGCGCAACGCCGGCTGGCCATCTGGATCTCGTGGCAGATGGAACCGACCTCGCGCGGCATCTCCGTCGCCGTGGCGGCGCTGCGGAAGGCGTTCGACTACATGGGCTTCCCGCTGCCGGCCGGGGACGCGCCGGGCGCGGAAGCCCGCGACGCGCCCAACCTCGAATACCTCATCTGCCGGGATCTGGGCAATTTCCTGTTGCGGGGCAAGGGCAAGTTCTCGGTGCCACTGAACCTCGTCCAGCAGCGGTTCACCAGCACGGCGGTGGAGATCGCGCCGTCGAAACTGTGCGTGGGGCTGGAAGACGCGTGGAAGACCGCGCTGGACGAGGACCCGGGCGGGTACGCGGTCCGGGAAGTCACGGTGGTGTGGCGGGAGTTCTGGCTGGGGCACTGGGCGGCCACGTCGGTCTGACCACCGGTCACCCCGTCGTGAGGGCGCGGGAACCCGGTGCCGCGGGCCGCCGCCCAGTAGCTTTTCGATCATGGTCGAGACGCCCGAACCCCCGCCCACCCTGGCCGATCCGCGCACGCTGCTGCTGGGCTACCTCGACCACAACACCGCCGCCGTCCTCCGCAAGCTCGACGGCCTCTCCGAACACGACCTGCGCCGGAGCGTGCTGCCCTCGGGGTGGACGCCGCTGGGCATGGTCAAGCACCTGGCCTGCACCGAACGCTTCTGGATCCGCTACCTGTTCGCCGGCGAGGACGTCGACTTCTCCTGGCCCGGCACCGCCGCGCAGGAGTGGTTCGTCGCGCCGGAAGAACCTTCGGCGGACATCACCGCGTTCTTCCTCGCGGAGCGCGAAAACTGCATCCGGCTCGCCGCCGTCACGCCGCTGGACGGCCGGGCCGTGCGCACGACCCGCCGTGGCGGCGCCGAAGAACACCCCACGTTCGTGTGGATCCTGTGCCACCTGGTGCAGAACTTCGCCCGGCACGCGGGGCACCTGGATGTCGGCCGCGAGCTGATCGACGGCGTCACCGGCAAATAGCGCCTCAGGCGGGCGGCGCGACCGTGGCGTCCTGGCCCGCGCGGCGCAGCGCGTCGGCGACGAACCCGGTCGCCTTCAGCTCTTCGACCAGCTCGTGCAGGAACGCGACGGTCTCCGGGCGGCGGTCCGGGGTGGTGCAGACCGCCTGCCGGATCTCCATGAAGCGGCCCGGGAGCACCCGGGTCCCGGGGTGGGCGGCGACGTAGGCGGTCATCGGCTGGCGGATCCCGGCGGCGACCTCCAGGTTTCCCGCCTCGAACGCCGTGACGCCGTCCTCGCCGCGCACGATCGTGGCCTGCCGGAGGGTGCGGGTCAGGTACAGGTCGTACGCGGACCCCTGCTTGACGCCGACCCGCACGTCCGGCCGGTCGACGTCGGTGGGCGAAGCCAGCGGCGAGCCGTCCGCGACGACGTATACGCCTTCGATGAGGACGTACGGCGCGGTGAAGGCCACCTCGGCCGCGCGGGCCGGCTCGATCGCCAGGAAGCCCAGGTCGGCCGCGCCCGAGGTCAGCGCCTCGAACGACTTGCGGGCCGCGTCGAAGCAGGTGAACTCCACCGGCACGGCCAGCCGCGCGGCCACCTCGCGGGCGAGATCGACCGTGATCCCGCCCGGTTCCGCCGGCGTGCCGTGCGCGAGCACGGGATTGCCGAGGTTGATCGTGGCGCGCAACGTGCCGGTGGGGGCGAGGTCCCGGGCGACGGCGGAAAGATCTCCCATGACCGGCGAGGCTAGCGGCGGGCGTGGCCGCGCGCCCCGCGATTGTCGCTCACGCCACCGGCGGCTCGTCCGCGGTGGTCAGGGCGTACACCGTCTCCTGGTGGTAGACCTCGCCGGGGCGCAGCACCGTGCTGGGGAAGTCCGGCCGGTTGGGCGAGTCCGGGAAGTGCTGGGCCTCCAGCGCGAAACCGGCGCCACGGTGGTACGGGCGGCCGCTGGTGCCGGTGAGGTTCGCGGTGAGGTAGTTGCCCGAGTAGAACTGCAGGCCCGGCTCGGTCGTCCACAGGGTGAGCAGGCGCCCGGACGCCGGGTCCCACGCCCGGGCGGCGAACGGCGCGCCGCCGTCGAGCACCCAGTTGTGGTCGTAGCCCTGGCCGATCACCAGCTGGGGGTCGGGCTCGCCGACGCGGGCGCCGATCGGCGCCCACCGGCGGAAGTCGAACGGCGTGCCGTCGACCGGGACCGGGTCGCCGGCCGGGATCAGGTCGTCGCCGGTCGGGCAGAACCGGCTCGCGGCGATCTCCAGGCGGTGGTCGTGGACGTCGCTCACGCCTTCGCCGGCCAGGTTCCAGTAGGTGTGGTTGGTCAGGTTGACGACGGTCGGCGCGTCGGTGGTGGCGAGGTAGGTGATGCGCAGCCGGTCGTGGGTGTCGAGGCGGTAGATGACCTCGGTGGTGAGCCGGCCGGGGTAGCCCTGGTCGCCGTCCGGGCTGATGAGGGTGAGCCGGACGGCGACGCCGTCACCGTCCCGGACCTCGGTCGCCGACCAGACCCGCGTGTCGAACCCGGCGGGGCCGCCGTGCAGGCTGTTCTTGCCGTTGTTCAGGGGCACCCGGTACTGGACGCCGTCGAGGGTGAAGGTGCCACCGGCGATCCGGTTGGCGAACCGGCCGATCACCGAGCCGAGGAACACCCGGTCCACGCCGGGCCGGTTGTTGGCGACGTAGGAGTCGAGGTCGGCGAACCCGAGGACGACGTTGCCGAGGCGGCCGTCGCGATCCGGCGCTTCGAACGACTGGATGACCCCGCCGTAGTCGAGCACGCGCACGACCGGTCCGCCGGGACGCCCCAGCGTGTACCGGTGGACGTCGACGCCGTCGGCCTGGCCGAACAGCTCCCGGGTGAGTTCGGGTGAGGTCATCGGTGGGTCCTCCAAGGGGCTGTTAGCGCTAACAGCCTGGGAAGACGATAGAAGCGGCGGCCCCGCACGGTCAAGGACCGAAGGCGACGGTAGGTGCGAGGGGCGGTCGGCCATGGGCCCGGTTGTCGCAGCGGCCTCCGCCCGTCAGCGGTCGCCGGTCGGTGGGCGGGTGCCCAGCAGCTGGTGGGCGCGCAGGGCCATCTGGATCTCCAGGCGCTTCGCCGGGTCCGCCAGCCGGTCGCCGAACAGCTCGCTCAGCTGGCTCACGCGGTAGCGGACCGTCTGGGGGTGGATCCGCAGGGCCTGCGCGATCTCCGGCGTGTTCCCGTTGTGCTCCAGCCAGCTCAGCAGCGTTTCGGCCAGCCGGGTCTGCTGCTTGACCGTCAGGCCCGCGAACGGGGACAGGGCCTTCGCCGACAGCTCGTCGAGCAGGAAGCGGTCGATCAGCAGCCAGTGCGTCGCCAGGTGGTCGGCCGTGTGCGTGACCGGGTCGTCGCCGGCCAGGCCGCGGCGGACCAGGTCGAGCGTGCGACGGGCCCACAACAGGGACGTTGCCGCTTCGGCCGGGCGGACGCGGGGGCCGACCGCCGCGCGCCAGCCCGGGAGGCGGCCTTCGAGGCCGCGCAGGTCGCGGTCCGGGTTCGGGGTCAGCAGGCACGGCTCGGGGCCCTCGAGGTCGACGAGCACGTCGGCGGCCAGCTGCGGGGTCGGCGGTGGGTGCTGGTCGGTCCGCGGGTCGAGCGCGACGACCGTCACCCACTCCGGAATCGCCCATTGCGCCGCTTTGGCCATGGTCGCCAGGGCCGTCGGGGACGACGGCGGGGTGGCCAGCAGCAGTTCGAAGAGCCGGCGCCGGCGTCGCTCGAGTGTGCCGGTCGCCATCGCCTGTGCCAAGGTGTACCCCTCGACCGAATACGAGGAAATCTCTTCCACGTAGGCGAAAATGGCTTCCGCGCCGACGCACAGCACCGCCGCCGGGAACCGGTGGGCCTGGCCCAGTTCGGCCACGTAGCGCCACGCCGCCCGCCCGCCCGCGCGGTAGGCGGCCTGCAGGGAATTGAGGCTGCCGCCGTCGTGGTGGACGCGCTTGCCGACCTCCACGAACAGCTTCGCCCAATCGTCCTGTGTGGACGCCAGGTCCTCGATGCTGTCGATGCAGCTGAGCACCGCCTGCTCGATCGCGAGCACGATCATCTTGCCGAACTCGCCTTCGAGGGGCTTGGCGTACTCGGGGACGGCCTTCTGGACCTCTTCGAGGATCCGCCGGGCGAGCGGGTCGGCGTGCGCCCGGAAACGTCCGGCGAGTTCCGTGGGCAGCGAGCACCACAGTTGCCGCGCGCGGCCGGTGCCCCGCGGCTGCGGAATCGCCGCCTGCGTGATCGTCCGGGTCATGGCTCACACCCCTTGCCGCGCCGCGTGGAGAGTCCGCGCCGTCGTCGGCGCGAACGTCATGTACTCACACGGGATCGGACTTGGCAACCGGCACACCTGCCCCGGGAGCGGGTTCTGTCACGCCGGGCGCAACGGCCGCACCGGAGTTTGTCACCCGCCGGACAAAGTCGGAACACTAACCCCGGCAAAGGTTTCCGGAATCCGATTTGTGAACCGGGACGGTATCTTCGCGCCCCTTCCCGTTGTTAGCGTGATCAACCGGCACGCGGGAGGAGAACACCGATGACGGCGCTCGTTTCCTGGTGTTTCCGCCGGGCCGGCGTCGTGCTCGCGCTGTGGCTGGTGGCGCTGGGCGGGCTGGTTTCCGCCGCGCTGCACACCGGCACGGCTTTCCGCGACACCGTGAACCTGCCCGCCGCGGACAGCACGGCCGCGGCCAACCTGCTGCGCGCCGCCGGTACCGGCGGCGCCGGGGAACGCGTGGTCGTGCGCTCGCCGGACGGCCCGGTCGACACCGGTACGGGCCGCGCCCGGCTCGACGCGCTCGCCGTGCGGCTGGCGGCGTTGCCGCACGTCGTGTCCGTCGATCCACCGCCCGGCCAGGTGTCCGCCGATCGGCGGACGGCGGTTCTCGCGGTGCGCTTCGACGCGCCGGCCGCGGATCTCGGGCAAGGGACGGCTGACGCGCTTGCCGCCACCGTCCGCGACGCCAAGGGCCTGACCGCGGGCGTGTCCGGCGAGCTCGCCGCCATGACGGCCGCCGCCCCCGACCTCGGCAACGCCGGGATCGGCCTGCTCGCCGCGGCCGTGGTCCTGCTGGTGGCGTTCGGCTCGGTGACCTGCGTCGTGCTCCCGGTCCTCACCGCGGCGGTCTCGGTCGGCTGCGCGCTGGCCGCGGTGACACTGTTGTCGCACGTCATGACCGTGCCGAAGATCAGCACCGAGATCGCCGCGCTGCTCGGGCTCGGCGTCGGTGTCGACTACGCGCTGTTCGTGCTCACCCGCTACCGCCAGGGCCGCCGGGACGGTGCCGGGCCGGCCGCCGCGCTGGCCGTCGCGGCCGCGACCTCCGGCCGGAGCGTGGTCTTCGCCGGGGTCACCGTGTGCGTCTCGCTGGCCGGGATGTTCACCGTCGGCATGCCGTTCCTGGACGGCATCGCGGTCGCCGCCGCGGTGTCGGTGCTGCTGACCGCGTTCGCCGCGCTGACCCTGCTGCCCGCGCTGCTGCGGCTCCTCGGCCGGCGGATGCGCCTGCGCCCGGACGCCGGTGCCGCCCGGTGGGCCCGGCTGCCCCGGTCGGTGACCGCGCGCCCTGGCCCGTACACCCTCGCGGCCCTGCTGGTCGTGGCCGTGCTCGCGCTCCCGATGACGGGCTTGCGGCTCGGCGTCCCGGACGCCGCGCTCGACCCACCCGGCAGCGTCACGCGAACCGCCGCCGAGCTGCTGGAAGAGGGCTTCGGGCCGGGCGCCGACGCGCCACTGCTGGTGGTCGGGACCGGCGGCGAATCGGTGGGCACGCTGCGGGAAGCGCTGCTCGCGAGCGCCGACGTCGGCCCGCCCGTCACGCTGCCCGGGGGCGCCTGGCTGCTGACGGTGCTTCCGCGGACCGGTCCCAGCGATCCGGCGACCGGCGAGCTGCTCGCTTCGACGCGGGTGATGGCCAAGGTCATCGGCAGCCCGGACGCGCACGTCGGCGGGGTCGTCGCGGCCCGGGCCGACTTCTCCGCGGCGATCACCGCGCGCCTGCCGCTGTTCCTCGCCGCCGTCGTCGGGATTTCCGTCCTGCTGCTGGCCTGGGTGTTCCGCAGCGTGCTGATCCCGCTGACCGCGGCGGTGATGAACCTGCTGACCGCGGCCGCGACGACCGGCGCGGTCGTGTTCGCCTTCGGCGGCCCGATCGAGCCGTACCTGCCCGTGTTCCTGTTCGCCGGGCTGTTCGGGCTGTCGATGGACTACGAGGTCTTCCTCATCGCCCGCATCCAGGAGGCGTGGCGCCGCCACGGCGACACCCGCGCGGCCGTGGTCGACGGGGTCGCGGCGACCGGCCGGACCATCACCGCGGCCGCGCTGATCATGGCGCTGGTGTTCGTGTCATTCGCCTTCGTCGACGCCCGGGTGGTGCGCGAGGCGGGCGTCGGGCTCACGGTCGCCGTGCTGGTGGACGCCGTCGTCGTCCGGTGCCTGCTCGTCCCCGCGGTGATGGCCCGGCTGGGGGCCGCGAACTGGTGGTTCCCGCGCCGCCGGGCCGCGCTCACCCGCGAGCTGGTGGGGAGCGCGCGATGACCCGGCGGACCCTGGTCGTGCTCGCGCTGGGCGCGTTCGTCACGACGTTGGACAACACGATCGTCGCCGCGGGCGCGCCGTCGATCGCCCGCGAGCTCGCCCTCGACGTCGGGGCCCTGCAGTGGATCGCGCTCGGGTACATGCTGCCGTTCGCCGGGCTCCTGCCGGTGGCGGGCGCGCTGGTCGACCGGTGGGGCCGGCGCCCGGCCCTGACCGGCGCCCTCCTCGCCTTCGGGGCCGGCGCGGTGGCGGGCGGGCTGGCGGGTTCGGCGTGGCTGCTGGTCGCCGCGCGGGTGCTCCAGGGCATCGCGGCCGCGTTCCTCGTGCCGGGCCTGCTGAGCCTGCTGCGCACCAACCTCGACGCGCGCGGCCGGACGCTCGGCGCGGCGGTGTGGACGGCCTGCCTGGCCGCCGCGCTGGCCCTCGGCCCCGCGCTCGGCGGTGTCCTGAGCGAATACTGCGGCTGGGCCTGGATCTTCTTCGTCAACCTGCCGTTCGTGGCCGCGATGCTCGCCCTCCTGCCGTCGACCGTGCCGCCCGGCCGCGACGCGGGGACGCGCGCGCCACCGGCGTCGGCGATGATCCTGGTGACGGCGAGCCTGGTGCTGCTCACCACCGCGCTGGCCGAACCCGGGCTCCGGTTCCCGCTGCTGGCCGCGGGGGCGGTGTCCGGGATCGCCTTCCTCGCCCGGGAACGGCGGGCGGCGGCGCGGCTGGTCCCGCCGGCGCTGACCGGGAACCGGGTGTTCCTGGGCTCGCTCGGCCTGCAACTGCTGTGGGGCCTGGGGATCTCCGGGATCTTCTTCTTCACGCCGTTGCTGCACCAGGATTTCCTCGGACTCGGCCCGACCGGCGCCGGCCTGCCGCTGGTGCTGGTCGCGGTGGCGGTGGTGGCCGCGACGCCGCTGGTGCCGGCGGCCGTCGCCCGCCACGGTCCACTGCGGACGGTGGCGGCCGGGCTGGCCGTGGTGGGCGCGGGACTGCTCGCACTGGCCGCGGTGAACCACACCCCCGCGCTGTGGCCCCGCGTGCCCGGCATGGTCCTGATCGGCGCGGGCTCGGCCTTCACCGTCCCGATGACGTCGCACGCGCTGGACGTCGTCGCCGAGCGGTACTCCGGAAGGGCGTCGGGACTGCTCACCGCGAGCCGGGAACTGTCGAGCGCGCTCGGCGTCGCGCTGATCGGCGCGGTGCTGACGTCGGTGCGCGCGGCACGGCTCGACGCGGGCGTCCCCGCCGGCCCGGCGCTCGCCGGCGGGTACACCGCGGGCCTGCTCGTCGCGGCCGGCCTGACGTTCGCCGGCGCGCTGCTGGCCCTGCGCGTGCCAGGGGCCCGGCCTGCCGAGACCTCGTCGCCGCGTGACAAACGTGCTGTCCCGTAACCCGTTTCCCCGTGAGTATCCGAGATCGAATCGTTGACAACCGCACCGGAGCGGCTATTCACTGCGCCGGTAAACGCTCTCTGCGAGGATGCATTGGAAACCATTTCCCGGCCGGTTCCCGGCACCGGTGTCCCCGTCGCCGCCGGCGAATCCTTCGCGACCCTCCTGGGTCACTGGGCGCGCCGCCTCGGCGACCGGATCGCCGTGACCCACCTCGACCACCGCGTCGGCACCGACGGCCGGGCGCACACGCTCACCTGGCGCGAGCTCGACGAGCGGGTCGAGGCGGTCGCGGCCCGGCTGTCCGAAGTGGCCGGTCCGGGCGAGCGGGCGGCGGTGCTGGCCGGGCAGTCCGCCGGGTACGTCGTCGCGTTCCTCGGTGCGCTGCGGGCGGGACTGGTCGCCGTGCCGCTGTTCACCCCCGGCCTGCCGGGGCACGCGGGCCGGCTGGCCGCGGCGCTCGCCGACTGCGGCCCGCGGGTCGTGCTGACCACGGCCGAGGAGAGTGCGGCGGTCACCCGGTTCCTCACCGGTTCGCCGGTGGACCCGCTGGTGGTCGACGTCGACGCCGTGCCGCCGGCCGCCCCGCGCGAGTGGCCCGAGCCGGATCCCGACGCCCCGGCGTACCTGCAGTACACGTCCGGGTCGACGCGTTCGCCGGCCGGGGTCGTGCTGACCCACCGCAACGTGCTCGCCAACGCCCGCCAGGCGTGCGCGGCCTACGGTGCCGAAAGCGGGACGACGTCGACGGTCAGCTGGCTGCCGCTGTTCCACGACATGGGGCTGATCCTCGGCATCGGCGCGCCGATGGCCGGCGGGCTGGAGGCGGTCCTGATGGACCCCCTCGCGTTCCTCGAACGGCCCGTGCGCTGGCTGCGGGCGCTCTCGGCCAGCCCCGGCGCGATCAGCGCGGCCCCCAACTTCGCCTACGCCTACTGCGCTTCCCGCGTCACCGAGGCCGACAAGGCCTACCTCGAGCTGAGCCGGGTCGTCTCGCTGATCAACGGGAGCGAACCGGTGCTGCCGGCGACGATCGCGAAGTTCCACGACGCCTTCGCCGAGTGCGGGCTGCGGCCGGAGGTGCACCGGTCCTCCTACGGGCTGGCCGAGGCCACCGTGCTGGTTTCGGTGACCGACGCGGGGAAACCGCCGCGGCAGGCGACCTTCGACCGGGCCCGGCTCGCCGCCGGTCACGCGGTACCGGCCGATCCGGGCGCCTCCGCCACGACGCTCGTCTCGTGCGGCCGTCCGGCCGGTCAGCGGGTGCGGATCACCGACCCGCTGACCGGGCGGCCCGCCGGTCCGGGCGAGGTCGGCGAAATCCGGGTCAGCGGCCCGAACGTCGGCCGCGGGTACTGGGGCCGGGCGGATGCGTCGGTGGCCACCTTCGGCCTGCCCCCGCTCGATCCGGAGACCGGCGAGGGCTGGCTGGCGACCGGCGACCTCGGCGTGCTCTTCGACGGTGAGCTGTTCGTGACGGGCCGGCTGAAGGACCTGGTCGTCGTCGACGGCCGCAACCACTACCCGCAGGACATCGAGCAGACCGTCGAGGAACACCCGGCCGTCCGGCCGCATTCGGCGGCGGCCTTCGCGATCGACGGCGACGACGGGGAAGCCGCGATCGTGGTCCTGGAACGCGCGAAGAACAGCCAAGCCGATGTCGCCGAGGCAGCGGCGGCGGTGCGGGCGGCGGTGTCGGCCGGCCACGGCCTGCGCCTGCACGACGTCGTCTTCTTGCCGCCAGGTGAGGTGCCCCGCACCTCCAGCGGCAAGATCAGCAGGACCCGGAGCCGAGCGTCCTACCTGGACGGTGTGTTCACCGCGCGGCGGCTCGGATGAGCGCGCCGGACGCCGCGGCGATCCGCGACTGGCTCGTCCGCCGGATCGGCGACGTGGACGTGGACCGGCCGTTGCACGAAACCGGACTGTCCTCCCGGGACGCGACGAGCCTGGCGGCCGACCTCGGCGAGTTCGTCGGCCGCCCGCTCGCCCCGACCCTGGTGTGGCAGTACCCGACGATCGCCGCGCTCGCCTCGCACTTGTCCTCTGTGAATATGGCCTCGACGTACCGGCCGTTGCCCGAGGACGGCGAACCGATCGCCGTCATCGGCCTCGGCTGCCGCCTGCCGGGCGGAATCGAGTCCCCGGAGGACTTCTGGCGTTTCCTCGACGCGGGCGGCGACGGCATCGGCGACGTCCCGGAGGGCCGCTGGGAAACGTTCGCCCCCGCGGAAGACCTCGCCGGCGTGCCGGCGCGCGGCGGGTTCCTCGACGACGTCGCCGGGTTCGACGCGGAGTTCTTCGGCATCACCCCGCGGGAAGCCGCGGCGATGGACCCGCAGCAACGGATTCTGCTGGAGGTCGCCTGGGCGGCGCTGGAACACGCGGGAATCCCGCCGGCGAGCCTGCGCGGCACCCGGACCGGGGTGTTCGTCGGGCTGTCGGCCACCGAGTACGGCTCGCTGACGATGACCGACGTGGCGGGGGTCGACGTCTGGTCGGGCACCGGCGCGGCGGCGAGCATCGCGGCGAACCGGCTGTCCTACCTGCTCGACCTGCGCGGTCCCAGCCTGACGCTGGACACGGCGTGCTCGTCCTCGCTGGTGGCGGTGCACCAGGCGGTGCAGAGCCTGCGCCGCGGCGAGAGCGAGACGGCGCTGGTCGCTGGGGTGAACGTCCTGCTCTCGCCCGGCATCACCGCCGGGTTCCACCGGGCGGGGGTGCTGGCCGCGGACGGCCACTGCAAGCCGTTCGACGCCGGAGCCGACGGGATCGCCCGAGGCGAGGGCTGCGGCGTCGTCGTGCTGAAGCCGCTGCGGGCGGCCCGGAGTGACCGGGTGCTGGCGGTGATCCGCGGCAGCGCGGTGAACTCCGACGGCCGGTCCAACGGCCTGACGGCGCCGAACCCGGACGCCCAGGCGGCGCTGCTGCGCGACGCCTACGCCACGGCGGGCGTCGATCCGTCCTCTGTGGACTACGTGGAGGCGCACGGGACCGGGACGCCACTGGGTGACCCGCTGGAGGCGGGTGCGTTGACGGCGGTCCTCGGAGTGGGGCGACCGGCGGGGCGCCCGCTGCTGGTGGGTTCGGTGAAGAGCAACCTGGGCCACCTCGAAGGCGCGGCCGGGATCGCGGGGCTGCTGAAGGTGGTGCTGGCGATGACGCACCGGCGGGTGCCGCCGAGCCTGCACTTCCGCGAGCCGAACCCGCACATCGACTTCACGGGCTTGCGGGTGGTCTCGGCCGGGACGGACTGGCCGCGGTACTCGGGGACGGCGCGGGCCGGGGTGTCGGCGTTCGGCTTCGGCGGGACGAACGCGCACGTGGTGGTGGAGGAGTGGCCGGCGGCGTCGTTCCCGGTCCGGGCCGGTGAGGGTGGTCCCCAGGTGTTCGCGCTGTCGGCCAGGTCGGCGGAGGTGCTGCGGGCGCGGGCGGGTGAGCTGGCGGACTGGCTCGCGGACGATGCGGCACCGCTCGACGCGGTCGCGGCCACGCTGGCGCACCGGCGCGAGCACCTGCCGGTGCGCGGGGCGGTGGTCGGGGAGAGCCGCGGTGAGGTGGTCGAGGCCCTGCGCGACCTGGCGGCCGGTCCCCAGCGCCCCAATGTGGCGTTAGGTGCGTCAGATGCACCCAATGTGGCATTGGGGCGCTTCGAGGCGGGTGCGGGCTCGGGTGAGCGTGGCGTGGTCTTCGTCTTCTCCGGCTATGGCTCGCAGTGGCCCGGCATGGGGCGGCAGCTGCTCCGGTCGGAACCCGCCTTCCGGGCCGAAATCGAGGCGCTCGACCCCGTCTTCCGCGCCGAAGCCGGGTTCTCCCTGCGCGAAGCGCTCGAGCACGACCTGCCCGACCTGGCCGCGACCCAGCTCGCCCTGTTCGGGATGCAGCTCGCCCTGGCCGCCCTGTGGCGGGCTCACCAGGTCGTTCCCGCCGCCGTGCTGGGGCACTCGATGGGCGAGGTCGCCGCCGCCGTCGTGGCCGGGGCGCTGGGGGTCGCCGACGGCCTGCGGGTGATGGCCGCCCGGGCGCGGCTGCTCGCCGAACTCGACGAACGCGGTGGCGGGGCGATGGCCGTCGTCGAACTCACGCCGGCCGAGCTCGCCGCCTTCCCCGACGTCACCGTCGCCGTCTACGCCTCGCCCACCCAGTGCACGATCAGCGGTGCGGCCGACGACGTCGACGCCGTGGTCACGCACGCCGAAGGCCTCGGCAGGCTCGCCCGGCGGCTGCCGGTGGGCGGCGCCGGGCACTCCGCGGCCGTCGAGCCGCTGCTCGGCCCGTTCCGCTCCGCGGTCGCGGGCCTGACTCCCGCAACACCCGGAATCCGGTGCTACAGCAGCGTCCACGACGAGCCGCCCGTCTTCGACGTCGAGTACTGGGCGGCGAACCTGCGGCGTCCGGTGCGGTTCAGCCAGGCGCTGGCCGCGGCCGCCGCCGACGGGCACACGGTCTTCGTCGAAATCTCGCCGCACCCCGTGGCGCTGGCCGCGATCGAGGAGTCCGGCGTCTTTGGCCTGCCCTCGGCGAGCCGCCGGATCGACGAGCGGACGGCGTTCCTGACCAGCCTGGCCCGGCTGCACGTCCTCGGTCACCCCGGCGTGCTGGCCGCCCGGCCGCAGACACCGCCGGTCGAGCTGCCCGGCCCGGTGTGGCGGCACGAACGCTTCTGGCCGCGCCGGACCGTCCGCACCGGCGGCGCCCACCCGCTGCTCGGCGTGCACATCGAGGACCCCGGCGGCGGCCACCTGTGGCGCGGCGACGTCGGCACTGCGGCGCTGCCGTGGCTGGCCGACCACACCGTCCGGGACGTCCCGGTGTTCCCGGCCACCGGTTTCCTGGAACTCGCGCTCGCCGCGGCGGGTCCGGGCGGCCGCGTCCAGGACCTCGAACTGCAGGAAGTGCTCCGGCTCGGCGACCACACCGAGGTGACCACGACGCTGCGCGGCAGCGAGCTGAGTGTCCACACGAGAGCCGGGCAGTGGGTCCGGCACGCGACCGCCCGGATCGGCACCGGTGGCACGCCGTCGGCCCCGTTCGGGGAAACGGCGGGGGAGCCGGTCGACGTCTACCGGGCGCTGGCCGAGCTGGGCCAGTCCTACGGCCCGGCGTTCCGCGGCCTGCGCCGGGTGACCGCCGCACCCGGGCGCGCGTCGGCGTCGATCGCGCAACCGGAAACCGGCCATCCCGCGTACATGCTGCACCCCGCGCTCGCCGACGCCTGCTTGCACACGCTGGCCGCGGCGGTCGGCGAGGCGGACACCCTCTACCTGCCCCTCAGCGTGGCGGAGGTGGTGGTCGCTGGGGATCCCCGCCGCGGCGTGCGGGTGGACGCCCTGCTGAAGGAATCCGGAGACGGCGTGCTCGGCAGCGTCCAGCTGGTCGACGCCGACGACGTCGTCCTGGTCGAATTCCGCGACGTCTACTGCCGCCCCTACCGCGACGCGGCGCCGGCCCGCCTGCTGTTCGAGGCGGCCTGGCAGCCGTCGCCGCTGCCCGCCGCGCCGGAATTGTCGGTGCCGGCCGGTAGAGTGGAAAACGGGGGGCGCCCCCGCGGGCACCGCTGGATCGTGCTGTCGGAGGACACTCGCGAGTTCGCCGGCGACGACGTCCGGACCGCCCGCCTCGGCGACCGGGCCGAGCTGGCGAAACTCCTGCGTGACGGGGAACCCACCGCGGTCGTCGCCCTGCTCGGCGACGCGGCCGAGCCCGATCCCGCGCGCGGCGCGCGGCTGGTCGCGACGCTGGCCGGGGTCGTCGCCGAGCTGGCCGAACTGCCCGTGGCGCCGAGGTTGTGGCTGGTGAGCGCCGGGGCACACGCTGTCGAGCCTGGCGAGCGGGGCGATCCCGGGCTGGCGGCGCTGCGCGGGCTCGTGCGGGTGCTGGCCTTCGAGCACCCCGAACTGCGGGTGAGCCACGTCGACGGGACGGACCGGCTGCGGGACGAGGTCCGCGCGGACGGCCCGGACGACGAAATCGCCTGGCGCAACGGCGTCCGGTACACGCGGCGCCTGAGCCGTCCTTCGCCGGGTGACCCGGTGCGCGAGCCGGTCCGCGACGGCGCGTACATCATCACCGGCGGCCTCGGTGGTCTCGGACTGGCGGCGGCGCAGTGGCTGGCCGCGCGAGGCGCGACGCGGCTGGTGCTGAACAGCAGGCACGCCGCCGATCCCGGGCTGGGCCTCGACGTCCGCGTGGTGCCGGGCGACATCGCCGCCCCGGGCACGGCCGAAACCCTGGTCGCGGCGGCCGTCGAAGGAGGCGTGCCGCTTCGCGGGGTGCTGCACGCTGCCGGTGTCCTGGCCGACGGCGCCGCGATCAGCCTCGACGGCGACGCGCTCGAGACGGTCTGGCGGCCGAAGGCGCTGGGCGCGTGGCGGCTGCACGAGGCGACGGCGGGGCACGACCTCGACTGGTGGTTGGTGTACTCGTCGGCGGCGGCGCTGTTCGGCTCACCGGGCCAGGCCGCGTACGCGACGGCGAACGCATGGGCCGACGCACTGGTCGAGTGGCGCCGCGCCCAGGGCCTCCCGGCGGCGACGATCGGCTGGGGCGCCTGGGGCGAGGTCGGCGCGGCGGCCGGTTCGGCCAATCCGGTGCTCGACCCGCTCGGTACCGGGGAAGCGTTGTCGGCGCTGGAGTTCGTGCTCGCGCGGGACCGCGCGGCGACCGGGGTGGCCCGGGTGGACTCGGCGACGGTGCTGGAGCTGTTCCCGCGGCTGGGGGAGCGGCCGTTCTTCGCACTTTTCTCGCCGGGGGTTTCGGCGTCCACTTGGGACGGTCTGGACGCGTTGCGCCGGGGGACACCGGAGGCGGCCCGCGAGGCGATCGCCGCGCACCTGGCGGGGTTGGTCGCGGATCTGCTGGGGCTGGCGCAGGTCGAGCGGACGGTGCCGCTCACCCGGCTGGGGCTGGATTCGCTGTCGGCGATGCGGGCCCGCGGCGCGGTGGAACGGGACTTCGGGGTGCCGTTGCCGATTCCGTTGCTGCTGCGGGGCGCCAGTCTGGAGGAGCTTGCCGGGCATCTGGCCGAGCAGGCGGGCTTCGGGGCGGCTGCACCGGCGGGCGCCGGGGCACGGGAGGCCACCAGAGAGGGCGGTGGCGGGGCGGCTGCCGGTGCGCGGGACTTCGCCGGGCCTGCCTCGCCGATCGTCGCCGGGCCGCGGGATCCCGCCGAACGGTGGGTGGCCCGGCACTGGCGCGCCGTCCTCGGCGGCCCCGAACCCAGCGTCCACGAGCACTTCGGCGGCGGCCCGGCCCAGGCCCGGCAGCTGCGGGCGGCCTTCGCCGAGCACCTCACCGCCGTCCCCGAGGAGAGCCGGCTCTTCGCCACCCCCACCATCGCCGCGATGGCCGATCTCCTGCGGGCCGAGCTCGAAGGTCACGGTGGCGGCCCCGTGCGGCTGCTCCGCGACGGTGTCGACGACGAACCCGTCGTCCTCTTCCACCCGGCCGGTGGCACGGCGAGCGTCTACCGCGAACTGGCCCGGCTGCTCCCCGAAGGCTGTCCGGTCTACGCCTTCGAACGCCTCGACGAGGCCACCGTCGAAGAGAAAGCCGCCCGGTACGCCGGACTCGTCCGGGACATCCAGCCCCACGGCCCCTACCGGCTGGGCGGCTGGTCGTTCGGCGGCTGCCTCGCCTACGAGACCGCACGACAGCTGAGCGGCGCCGAACTCGTCTTCCTCATCGACACCATCCTGCCGCTGCCCGCCACGGGCGCCCCGGCCGAGCAGCTCCTGGACCGCTTCGACCGGTTCGCCGGCCACATCTCCCGCACCTACGGCGTGCCCTTCGAGGTGCCCCGCGAGGAACTGGCGAAGCTCGACGAAGACGCCCAGATCCACCGGGTCATGGCCCAGCTCGCCGAGCAGGTGCCGGACCTGGGCGCCGGCGTCCTCAAACACCAATACGAGTCCTATGTGGACGCCCGCGTGGCCGAGCGGTACACGCCGCAACGCTACGACGGTCGCGTGGTCCTGCTGCGCGCCCAGGAGCCCCACCCGCTCACCACCGCGCTGGACCCGCGGTACCTGCGCACCGACGACGCCCTCGGGTGGGACCGGTACTGCCGTGACCTCGAAGTCGTGCGGGTTCCCGGCGATCACGTGTCGATGATCGATCCACCGCACGTGGCGGTGCTGGCCGAGCGGCTCGGGGCGGTGGTGCGGTGATGGACGAACTCACCCCGACCACCGCGTTCCGGATCGCCGATCTCGCCGCCCGGCAGGACGAAGCCGTCCGGATCGCCGAGAAACGGGCCGTCGACCGGCAGCACGCCAAAGGGAAGCTGACCGCGCGGGAACGGATCGCGCTGCTGCTGGACCCCGGGTCCTTCGTGGAGGCCGACCAGTTCGCGCGGCACCGGTGCGGCGAGTTCGGGATGGACGCGAACCGGCCGTGGGGTGACGGCGTCGTCACCGGGCACGGGACCGTCGACGGGCGGCAGATCTGCGTGTTCTCGCAGGACTTCAGCGTCTTCGGGGGCAGCCTCGGCGAGGTTTCCGGCGAAAAGGTCCTCAAGCTGATGGATCTGGCCATGACCATCGGCTGCCCGGTCGTCGGGATCAACGACTCCGGCGGCGCCCGGATCCAGGAAGGCGTCGTCTCGCTCGCCTACTACGCCGAACTCGGGCGCCGCACCGCGCACGCGTCCGGGGTGATCCCGCAGATCTCGATGATCATGGGCCCGTGCGCCGGCGGGGCCGTCTACGCGCCCGCGATGACCGACTTCACCGTGATGGTCGACGACACCTCGCACATGTTCGTCACCGGCCCGGACGTCGTGCAGGCCGTCACCGGTGAGCACGTCACCGCGCAGGAACTCGGCGGGGCGGCCGTGCAGAGCGAGGTCGCCGGCAACGCCCACCACCGGGCCGCCGACGAACAGGACGCCATCGACTGGGTGCAGACGCTGCTCGGGTACCTGCCGGCGAACAACCTCGATCCCGGGCCGTCCTACGCGGACGACACCAGCCCCGGGCTCACCGCCGCCGACCTCGAACTCGACCGGCTGGTGCCCGACTCGCCGCACCAGACCTACGACATGACCGAGCTGATCACCGCGCTGGTCGACGACGGCGAGTTCACCGAGGTGCACAGCGGCTTCGCGGCCAACATGATCTGCGGCTTCGGGCGGGTGCAGGGGAACACCGTCGGCGTCGTGGCCAACCAGCCGCGGCACCAGGCCGGCGTGCTCGACATCGACGCCTCGGAGAAGGCCGCGCGGTTCGTGCGCTTCTGCGACGCCTTTTCGATCCCGCTGCTCACCCTGGCCGACGTCCCCGGCTACCTGCCGGGGACCGACCAGGAACGCGGCGGGATCATCCGCCGCGGCGCCAAGCTGATCTACGCCTATTCCGAAGCGACCGTGCCGAAGGTGACCGTCGTGGTCCGCAAGGCCTACGGCGGTGGCTACGCGGTGATGGGCTCCAAGCACCTCGGCGCCGACGTCGTGCTGGCGTGGCCCACCGCGGAGATCGCGGTGATGGGTGCCGAAGGCGCGGTGCGGGTGCTCTACCGGCGCGAGCTGGCCGGGTTGCCGCCGGAGGAGCGGGAGCCGGCCCGCCGCCGGCTCACCGACGAGTACCGCAAGCGCCACGGCGGCCCGTACCTGGCGGCCGAACGCGGCTACGTCGACCAGGTCGTGACGCCGTCGCAGACCCGCCTCCAGGTGGCGCGGGCCCTGCGCATGCTGCGCACCAAACGCCAGAGCCTGCCGGCCCGGAAACACGGAAACATCCCCCTCTGAGGAGCCCCCAATGAAGCGGATCGCCTTGCTGGCGCTGTCCGTCGTCCTCCTGCTCGCCGGAGCCGTGGCGCCCGCACAGGCGAGCCCGGCCGTGGCCGACGACGGCGCGAAAGTCGTCCAGGAGACCTGGCTGGACGCGCGGACCGTCGACCTGCAGATCAGCTCGCCCGCCCTGGGCACCACCGGGATGGTGCGGCTGATCGTGCCGTCCGGCTGGGCGGCGCAGCCCACCCGGACCTGGCCCGTGCTGTACCTGCTGCACGGCTGCTGCGAACCGGTCGACTACCGCTCGTGGGACCAGTTCACCGACGTCAAGGCGTTCACCGCGACCAAGGACGCGCTGGTCGTGATGCCGACGGACGGGGCGGCCGGGATGTACACGAAGTGGTGGAACCTCGGCCTCTGGAACACCCCTGACTGGGACACGTTCCACACCGCCGAGGTGCGTCAGATCGTCGAGCGCGGCTACCGCGGCGGCACGCGCCGCGCGGTCGCCGGGCTGTCGATCGGCGGGTACGGCGCGATGGCCTACGCGTTCAAGCACCCGGGGATGTTCGGCGCGGCCGCGTCCTACAGCGGGGTGCCGAACACGCTGTACCCGGGGCTCCCGGTCTGGATCATCGGCATCCTGGCGCGCGCCGGGTTCTACAACTACCTCAACCTCTGGGGCGACGCGTTCGGCCTGAAGACGCTCTGGACGGCCAACAACCCGTACGACCACGTCGACCAGCTGCGTGGCACCGCGCTCTACGTCTCCTGCGGCAACGGGCAGACCGGGCCGCTCGACCCGCCGAACCAGGCGGACTTCCTGGAGTCGACGGCGGAGATGTCCTCCCGCAGCTTCACCGACCGCCTCCAGACGGCCGGCATCCCGGTGACCGTCGACTACTACGGGCCCGGCACCCACAGCTGGCCGTACTGGCAGCGGGCCCTGCACCAGTCCTGGCCGGTCCTGGCCGGCGCGCTGGGCCTCCCGGCCTGAGCGCAGTCCCTTTCCCCGATGGAGGTTGTGGTGAAGCATGCCCGATGTCGCGCCGTGCTTTCGGCGCTCCTGACCTGCTGCCTGGTGGCGCTGGGCGTCGCGGCGGCGAGTGCGCCCGCCGGTGCGGCGCCGCTGCTGCCCGGGCCGTTCGACGACTCCTTCTACACCCCGCCGGCCCCGCTGCCGGCGGGGAAACCCGGTGACGTCATCCGCTGGCGGCCCGCCGTGCCGCTGCTGAACGCGCTCAACGCCGACGCCTGGCAGGTCATGTACCTGTCGACCAACGCGCTCGGGAACCGCAACGCGGTCACCGGGACGATCCTCGTGCCGAAGGGCGTCGACCCGGCCAAGGCACCGATCATCGGCTACGCGGTGGGCACGCAGGGCCCGGCGTTCAAGTGCACGGCGTCCAAGGCGATGGAACGCGGCACGCTGTACGACCAGCCCGCCATCAACGACTCGCTGGCCAGCGGCTACGCGGTCGCGGTGACCGACTACGAGGGCTACTCTCCGACGACCGTTCCGACGTACATCACCGGGCAGTCCATGGGGCCCGCCGTGATCGACTCGGTGCGGGCCGCGCAGGACCTCCCGTCCGCCCGGCTTTCGAAGAGCGCCAAGGTGATCTTCCAGGGTTACTCGCAGGGCGGCGGTGGATCGATGTGGGCCGGGGAAAAGCAGCCCACGTACGCGCCGGAACTGAACGTCGTCGGCGTCGTCGCGGGCGGCGTGCCGGCCGACCTGACCGAAGTCGCGAAAGGCCTCGACGGCTACATCGGCTTCGGATTCCTGGCTTTCGCCGCGGTCGGGCTCGACGCCGCGTACCCGGATCTGCGGCTCGATTCCTTCCTCAACGACACCGGCCGTCAACAGCTGTCGGACGCGAAGAAGAACGCGTGCACCGCGGAACTGCTGCTGAACTACTCCTTCAAGAAGATCAGCGACTTCACGACGTCGAACCCGTTGGGGACACCGCAGTGGCAGGCGCGGCTGGCGCAGAACAAGCTGGGCGCCCACCCGCCGCGGGTGCCGGTGTTCCAGTACCACGCGAGCACCGACGAGATCGTCAACACCCCGCAGGCGGAAACGCTGCACCGGGCGTACTGCGCGGCCGGGGTGCGCGAGCAGTGGACCACCTACCTGGCCGAACACGCCAGCGGGATCCTCGCCGGCAACGCCGACGCGCACCAGTGGATCGTAAAGCGGTTCAACGGCGATCCGGCGCCTTCGAACTGCTGACGGCAGGCGTGCGGGCCACCTCGGGCAACCCCGAGGTGGCCCGCACGCGTCCGGTCAGACCTTGCCCGCGGCGAAGGCCGCCGCGTCATCGGCCTGGTTGCCGTAGCTGAGGTGGGCGAGGATGTTGAAGCCGCCGGCCTGGCAGATCGGGTCGCCGTCGGCGCAGTAGTCCTTGGTGCGGCTCTGGTAGGTGCCGGTCACCGAGCGGCCGACCGCGCGGATCGGGTTGCCGAACAGCAGGATCGCCGCGATCCGGGGCGCCAGGTCCGCCGGGATGGTCGCGACGATCGGGCCGCCGACGATCGCCCCGTCGCTGCTGATGCCGATGGAGTTGTCGACGACGTTGGCGCCCTGGGAGTAGCCGACCAGGACGAACCGCTGCGACGGGCAGGCCGCCGCCTGCGCCCGCACGTGGTTGACCAGGTCGGTGTTGCCCTTCTGTACCGAGGCGGGCTCGCCGAGGTCGGCCGGGTAGTCGACGCGGTAGCTGCTCACCGACCGCGGGCGCAGCCGGTTCTGCACGGCCGAGAAGACCGGGTCGCCGACGATGAAACCCAGCGTGCCGGGTTCGCCCGTGCCGCGGGCCACCGGGACGTCGATGTCGCTGCACGGCGCCGCCGAAGCGGCCGGCGCGGCGGCCACGGTGAGCCCGGCGACGGCGAACCCGACGGCGGCCGCGGCGGAAAACAGGCGATTCTTGGGGACGCGAATCATGGCTGATCACACCTCGTTGTGTGGGAAACGGGGGTCGGCAAGCGCTTTTTCCACGGGGGAGCGGGAAATGCGTGCGTCGCTTGCGGTGATCGCAGCGTCGCAGCGCTCGCCGAACCCGGCAAGAGGTGATTCCCCGGAAGGCCGGGAATTGTTCAGCCGGTGACAAACGGTCCGATGTGGACGCTCAGGTGGCGCACTGCCCGGCCGGGCGCGGGGTGTCGAGCCGCTCCAGCAGCGCGGGATCCAGCCCGCGCAGCGCGGCCATCACGAACCCGGTGGCCAGTTCCCCGGCGGCGATCGGGTCGAGGCCGGGGGAGTGCGACACGTGCATCGCGGCCCGCCCGACCAGGCCGACCATCATCTCGCCGAGCAGGTCCGCGCCGGGGCCGGCCGGGCGCCCGTGCGTGCGCAGGTGGTCGCGCACCTGCCCGATCACGTGGGTGGCGATGGAATCGGCCAGCGCGCGGCGCTCGTTCGACATCTCGTCGACGGCCGAATCGAACAACAGCCGGAAGCTTTCCGGGTTGGCACCGGCGTAGGCGAACATCGCCATCACCGACAGCCGGACGCGCTCCTCCAGCGGGCGCGCGTTCGCCGTTTCGTACGCGCTGATCACCCAGGCGCGCAACGCGGCGACCTCCCGGCGGACCGTCGTGCGGAAAAGGGCGGCTTTGTCCCCGAAATGGGCGTAGAGGGTGGGCTTGGTGGAATCGGCGCGGTCGGCGATCAGGCCCATCGTGGCCTGGTTGTAGCCCCGCTCGGCGAACACGGCGCGGGCGGCGTCGAGCAGCTGGTCGTCGGTGGGCCGGGCGGCCGGGCTGCGGCGAGCGCTGGATCGATCAGGAGGACTCTGCCGGCTCATGGAGGTGTACTGTACGGACTCCTTGCTTTACTGTCCGGTAAAGCAAGCTCCCTGACACCCGGGGCCTCGCCCCGGGCCGGGGGCTCCGCCACCCGGACCCCCGAAAAGAGCTCCGATCGCCGTCCCCGGTGGAGGAACCCTGGTGTCCCGCGACAGTGCTCGGCAACCCGTCCCGGCGCCCCGAGACGTCGGCGAAGAAGTCGTCCGGCGGAAGGAACTGGCCGCGCTCATGCGGCCGGCCCTGCCCGCACTGGCGGACGGAATCGTCCGGGAGGTCCTGCGGGCGGTCCCCGTCTACGCCCGGCCGGGCGACGGCACCTACGGCCGCATGACGCGGCACGCCGTCGACTGCGCCGTCGCCCTCTTCGTCGACCTCGTCGAGGATCCACTGGCTTCGCGCGACGAACTGTACGAGACGTGCCGCCGGCTCGGCGCGGGCGAGGCCCGGGAGGGCCGGACGCTCGACGACCTGCAGGCGGCCTACCGCGTGGGCACCCGCGTCGGCTGGCGCTGGATCATGCGGATGGGCCGGCGGCACCGGCTGTCGTCGGCGGCCATGGCGCAGCTGGCCGAGATGCTGTTCGGCTACGCGGACGAGCTGGCCCGGATGTCGAGCCGCGGCCACCGCGAGGCGTGGGTGCAGATCGAGGGCACCCGGGTGGGGCTGCGGCGGCGGCTGCTGCGGCTGCTGACCGGGCCCGGCACGATCCCGGACGCGGTCCTCGCCGAACTCGCGGCCGCGGCGGGCTGGCCGGTGCCCCGCGAGGTGGTGGCCGTCGCCGCCGAAACGACGGTCGGGACGTCGTGGGGATCCGACGTCCTCGCCGACCTCGACCCGCCGCAGCCCTACCTGCTGCTGCCCGCCCCGGTGGACGCGCGGACGCTGACGCGGCTCGGCACCCGCGTCGCCGTCGGGCCGCCGACGGAGGTGAGCGCGGCGACGCATTCCCTGCGCTGGGCGCGCACCGCGTTGCGGCTGGTGGCCGAAGGCGCGCTCCCGGACGCGCCGGTGACGTGGTGCACCGACCACCTGACGGACCTGTGGCTGCTGTCGGACTCGCCGCTGGCCGACCAGGTCGCCCGGCAGGAGCTCGCCCCGCTCGGGCAGTTCCCGGAGCGGACCCGCCGCCGGCTGGGCGAAACCCTGCTGTCCTGGCTGGAGAACGGCGGCAACTCCGAGAAGATCGCGGTCGACCTGTCGGTGCACCCGCAGACGGTCCGCTACCGCGTGCGGCAGCTGAAGCAGGCCTTCGGTGATCGCCTCGACGATCCCGACGCGCGGTTCGCCATGCAGGCCGCGCTGCGCGCCTCGGGTCTGCGGATCACCCGGAACGAGTTCTCCCCGCCCGAGGAGTAGGAGGCTCCCCGGCTCGGCTCCCGACCTTGTCCCCAGCGAGAACATGTTCTAGTTTTGGGGACGGAAGGTGGTGTGCCGGTGAAGACGGAGCTGGGCTTGGCCGGGACGGTGGTCCTGGTCACCGGAGGTGTCCGCGGCGTCGGCCGGGGCATCGCCGACGTGTTCCTCGCCCACGGGGCCCGGGTCGTGGTCTGCGCGCGGCGGGAGGCGCCCACCGAGGCCGAGTTCGTCGCCTGCGACGTCCGTGACGAGACGCAGGTGGCGGCGTTGGTCGAGGGGATCGTTGCCCGGCACGGGCGGCTGGATGCGGTGGTGAACAACGCCGGCGGGGCGCCGTATGTGTCGGCAGCCGAGGCCTCGCCGCGGTTGCACGAGAAGGTCGTCCAGCTGAACCTGCTGGCCCCGCTGCTGGTCGCGCAACACGCCAACGCGGTGATGCAGCGGCAGGACTCCGGCGGCTCGATCGTGATGATCTCCAGCGTGAGCGGCACGCGTGCCTCGCCGGGAACCGCGGCTTACGGCGCCGCGAAGGCCGGGCTGGACAACCTGACCGCGAGCCTGGCGGTCGAGTGGGCACCCCGGGTCCGGGTGAACGCGCTGGACGTGGGGATGGTGCGGACCGAGCAGGCGCACCTGCACTACGGGAGTGAGGCGGCGGTGGCGGCGGTCGGGAAAACCGTCCCGCTCGGGCGGCTGGCCGAGCCCGAGGAGGTGGGGCACTGCGCGGCTTTCCTGGCCTCCGGGCTGGCTTCCTACGTGTCCGGCGCGACGCTGCGCGTGCACGGCGGGGGAGAAGTGCCGGCGTTCCTGGCGGCGGCGGACGTCAACCATCGGGAGGATTCGTGAGCGGGTTGTGCCAGGGCCGGGTGGTCGTGGTGACCGGCGCCGGGCGGGGCATCGGGCGGGCGCACGCGCTGGCGTTCGCGGCCGAGGGTGCGTCGGTGGTGGTGAACGACGTGGACGCCGGCGCGGCGGCCGAGGTCGTCGAGGCGGTCGGCGGGAAGGCCGTCGCGAACACCTCGGACGTGGCCGACTGGGCGGGGGCCCGCGAGCTGATCGGCACCGCGGTCGAGGCGTTCGGACGCCTGGACGTGCTGGTGAACAACGCGGGGTTCCTCCGGGACCGGATGCTGGTCAACCTCGGCGAGGACGAGTGGGACGCGGTCGTGCGGGTGCACCTCAAGGGCCATTTCGCGCCGTTGCGGCACGCTGCGGAACATTGGCGCGCCGAGGCGAAGGCCGGGCGGACGCCGAGCGCGCGGGTGATCAACACCAGTTCGGGTGCCGGCCTGCTCGGCAGCGTCGGACAGGGCAACTACTCGGCGGCGAAGGCCGGGATCGCCGGGCTGACCGTGGTGGCGGCGGCCGAGCTGGCCCGCTACGGCATCACGGTGAACGCGATCGCGCCGGCGGCGCGGACCCGGATGACCGAGGGGGTGTTCGCGGCGATGGCGCGTCCGGAGAGCGGGTTCGACGCGATGGCTCCGGAGAACGTCTCGCCGCTGGTGGTGTGGCTGGGGAGCGAGGAGTCTTCGCACGTCACCGGCCGGGTCTTCGAGGTCGAGGGCGGGAAGGTTTCCCTGGCGCAGGCGTGGCGGCACGGTCCGGTCGTGGACAAGGGCGAACGGTGGGATCCGGCCGAGCTCGGGCCGGTGGTCAAGGAGCTGCTCGAGCGTGCGCCCGAGCCCGAACCGGTCTACGGAGCGAGCTGATGGGGATCCTGACCAAGCGGGACGGGCACGTCGAGGTCGTCACGGTCGACTTCCCGCCGGTGAACGCGCTGCCGGTCCAAGGGTGGTTCGACCTGGCCGACGCGCTCACCCAGGCCGGCCGCGACCCCGAGGTGCACGTGGTGATCCTGCGTGCGGAAGGCCGCGGGTTCAACGCGGGCGTCGACATCAAGGAGATCCAGCGCACCGCCGGGTATGACGCGCTGGTGGGGGCGAACCGCGGCTGTTACGCGGCTTTCGGCGCCGTCTACGACTGCGAGGTGCCGGTGGTGGCGGCGGTGCACGGCTTCTGCCTCGGCGGCGGCATCGGCCTGGTCGGCAACGCGGACGTGATCATCGCCTCGGACGACGCTACCTTCGGCGTTCCCGAGGTGGAGCGCGGGGCGCTCGGTGCCGCGACGCACCTGGCCCGGCTGGTGCCGCAGCACCTGATGCGCACGCTGTACTTCACCGCCCGCAAGATCACCGCGGCCGAGCTGCTGGCGCACGGCTCGGTGTACCGGGTCGTGCCGCGCGCGGACCTCGACGAGGCTGCGCTCGAGGTGGCCCGGGACATCGCCGCCAAGGATCCGCGGGTGATCCGGGCGGCGAAGGAGGCCTTGAACGGCATCGACACCCAGCCGGTCCACCGCAGCTATCGCTTCGAGCAGGGGTTCACGTTCGAGCTGAACCTGCTGGGGGCGTCCGACGAGGCTCGCGAGGAGTTCCTGAATGGCCGATAAGCGCACGACCGCCGACGAAGTCGCGGCCGAGCTGAAGGACGGCATGACCATCGGCATCGGCGGCTGGGGGTCCCGGCGCAAGCCGATGGCCCTGGTCCGCGCGATCCTCCGCACCCCGGTGAAGGACCTGACGGTCGTGTCCTACGGCGGTCCCGATGTCGGTCTTCTCTGCGCGGCGGGCAAGGTCGCCCGCGTGGTGTTCGGGTTCGTGACGCTGGATTCGATCGCGTTCGACCCGTGGTTCGGCCGGGCCCGCGAGACCGGCGCGATCGCGGTGACCGAGTACGACGAGGGCATGTTCGGCACGGCGTTGTCGGCGGCGGTGCAGCGGCTGCCGTTCCTGCCGACGCGGGCCGGGCTCGGGTCCGAAGTCATGCGCGCCAACCCGCACCTGCGCACCGTCCGATCGCCGTACGACGACGGCGAGGAGCTGGTGGCGGTCCCGGCGCAGCACCTGGATGTCGCGCTGCTGCACCTCAACCGGGCCGACGCCCGCGGGAACGCCCAGTACCTCGGCCCGGATCCCTACTTCGACCAGCTGTTCGCTCTGGCCGCCGAACGCTGTTTCGTCTCGGTGGAGAAGGTCGTCGACACGCCGGAGCTGATGACGGGCGGGCCGGTGCAGTCGCTGCTGCTCAACCGCGGCAGCGTCGACGGGGTCGTCGAGTCCCCGCGGGGGGCGCACTTCACGACGGCGGTACCGGACTACGGCCGGGACGAGCGGTTCCAGCGGCACTACGCGGCTTGCGCGAAGGATCTGGAGGCGTGGCCGGGGTTCGTGGACCGGTTCCTCTCCGGCGGCGACGAGCAGTACCTGTCCGAAGTGGACAAGTTCGAGGCGGAGGCTGCCTAATGTTTTTGTCAAGCGGCCGTGGCGGAGGTGCGGTGGTCGGCTCGGTAGGGCTGGCGGGTGCGCAGCAGTGCGTGCAGGACGTTGATGCGGCGTCGGGCCAGTGCGATGAGG
>JAEBES010000015.1:0-169787 GCA_049998155.1 Amycolatopsis sp. cmx-13-12
GGTAGGTCCCGTCGGGCTGCTGGTTGCGCCCCAGTTCCCGGGTGACCGTGGACACCGGGCGGCCCAGCTCAGCCGCGATCGCCCGCAGCGACACCCCGGGTTCGCGGACCCGGTCAGCGATCCGGATACGCTCCTCGAGGCTCAGAAACCGCGACGACACCACCGGCGACGCCACAGCCACTGCCGCAGAAGCGGCCGCAGCGGCTGCCACACGCCACTGTTTCGCAGTCCGATAGTTGATCCCGACCCGCCGAGCCGCTTCCCGACTACCAACGCCAGCATCCACCAGCGCAAAGTAGGCGACCCGCTCCTCGATCAACGGCCTGCCACGCCGACCTGGAACCCGAACCATGCCCAGCGGGGCCCGATCCCGATCTCGTCTGGACATCCGCAACTCCTGAACACTCAGGTGTTGCAACGACCACTAGAAACCGCCGAAGGGCGGGGGAGTCTTCTGGGGGCTGGTGGAGCCGCTCAGCGGCCCGCCGGGGTCACGTTCAGCATCATCCCCGCCAGCCCGCGCGCCCGAACGGACAGCTTCTTCGCCACGTCGCTCAGCACCACCGAGGCCGGCGCCTCCGGCTCGGACAGCACGATCGGCGTTCCCGCGTCGCCCTGGGCGACCACCCGCGGGTCCATCGGGACCTGGCCCAGCAGGGGCACCTCCGAGCCGATCGACTTCGACAGCGACGAAGCCACCGTCGAGCCGCCGCCCGAGCCGAAGATCTCCATGCGCTCGCCGGACGGTGTCTCCAGCCACGACATGTTCTCGATGACACCCGCCACGCGCTGACGCGTCTGCAGCGCGATCGCCCCCGCCCGCTCGGCCACTTCCGCCGCCGCCTGCTGGGGGGTGGTCACCACCAGGATCTCCGCGTTGGGGATCAGCTGGGCCACCGAGATCGCGATGTCGCCCGTGCCCGGCGGGAGGTCCAGCAGGAGGATGTCCAGGTCGCCCCAGAACACGTCCGCCAGGAACTGCTGCAGCGCTCGGTGCAGCATCGGGCCGCGCCAGACCACCGGGGTGTTGCCCGGGGTGAACATGCCGATCGAGATCACCTTCACGCCGTGGGACTGCGGCGGCATGATCATCGTGTCGACCTTGGTCGGCTTCTCGCGGGCGCCCAGCATGCGGGGGATCGAGTGGCCGTAGATGTCCGCGTCCACCACGCCCACCGACAGGCCGCGCGCGGCCATCGCCGCCGCCAGGTTGACCGTCACCGACGACTTGCCCACGCCGCCCTTGCCCGAGGCCACGCAGTACACCCGGGTCATCGAGCCCGGCTGGGCGAACGGGATCACCGGCTCCGCGGCGTCGCCGCGCAAGGACTTCCGCAGCTCCGTGCGCTGCTCGTCGCTCATCACGTCCAGCTCGACGCGCACGTCCGACACACCCGGCAGCTTGGAGACCGCCTCCTGGGTGTCCTTGGTCAGCGTCGCCTTCAGCGGGCAGCCGGCCACCGTCAGGTAGATGCCGACCGTGACCACGCCGTCGGGCGCCACCGCCACGTCCTTGACCATCCCCAGGTCCGTGATGGGTTTCCGGATCTCGGGGTCTTGCACGCTCTTCAGCGCGCTGCGGACGTCGTCGACGCTGGGGAGCTGCTGCGTACTGGTCACCCCGTCCATGTTACGTACCGGTAGTAGTGCGCGTTTTCCTGGGCTTTACGGAGAGGTCCTCGCGGAGCCGGTCCAGCTCGGTGCGGAGGTAGTCGCGCGTCGCCACCTCGCCGATCGCCAGCCGCAGCGCCGCCAGCTCCCGCGCCAGGTACTCCGTGTCCGCCTTCGTCTGGGCCGCCCGGTTCCGGTCCTCGTCCAGGGAGACGCGGTCGCGGTCGTCCTGCCGGTTCTGCGCGAGCAGGATCAGCGGCGCCGCGTACGCCGCCTGCGTCGAAAACGCCAGGTTGAGCAGGATGAACGGGTACGGGTCCCACTGCAGCGAGACGGCCGTGATGTTCAGCACGACCCACACGATGACGATCAGCGTCTGCCAGAACAGGTACTTCCCGGTGCCGAGGAACCGCGCCAGCCGCTCGGACAGCCGGCCGAACGTGTCCGGGTCGATGTTCAGCCTGAACCGGTTCTGGCCGCGGGGCTGGTCGAGCCGCCGTCCCGAAGTCAGCTCAGGCACGGTCTTCCTCCAAGGTGTCGTGGAGCCCGGTCTCCCGCCAGTCCTCGGGCAGCAGGTGGTCGAGGACGTCGTCGACGGTGACCGCGCCGATCAGGTGGTCCTCGGCGTCGATGACCGGCCCGCAGGTCAGGTTGTAGGCCGCGAAGTAGCGCGTGACCTCGGCCAGCGATGCGCCCGGCTTCAGCGGCGGCAGCCCGGTGTCGACGGCGCTGGCCACCAGTTCCGCCGGCGGCTCCCGCAGGAGGCGCTGGAAGTGGACGACGCCGACGTAACGGCCGGTCGGCGTCGCCGTCGGCGGGCGGCAGACGAACACCATGCTGGCCAGCGCCGGTGGCAGCTCGGCGTTGCGGATGTGGGCCAGTGCCTCGGCGATCGTCGTGTCCGGGGTCAGCACCACCGGCTCCGGCGTCATCAGACCGCCCGCGGTGTCCGACGAGTACTCCAGCAGCCGCTTGACCGGCGCCGACTCCTCCGGCTCCATCAGCTCCAGCAGCCGGCTCTGGTCGGCCGGAGCCAGCTCGGCCAGCAGGTCGGCCGCGTCGTCCGGGTTCATCGCCTCCAGGACGTCGGCCGCGCGCTCCTCGGCCAGGTAGGCCAGCAGTTCCTTCTGGTCGTCGTCCGGCAGCTCTTCGATGACGTCGGCGAGGCGCTCGTCGTCCATCGCGTCGGCGACCTCGTGCCGCCGCTTGAGCGGCAGGTCGCGCACGGTCGCGGCGATGTCCGCCGGGCGCATGGTGTCGAACAGCATGAGCAGCTGGCCGGCGCCCTGGGGCTGGGCGCCGAGGTCGGCCAGGCCCAGCCCGGCCACCTCCGACCAGGGCAGCACCTGCATCGCCGCGCGACGGCGACCCAGCCCGACCCGCCGTTCGCGGATGGCCAGCTTGGCGAGCACCCAGTCGCGGGTGCGGGTCGGCTCCATCCCGGCGTCGACGACGGTGATCCGCGTGTCCGAGCCGGCCAGCGTCGCGTGCGCGTCGAGCAGCTGGCCGAGCACCAGGACCTCGTTGGGGCGCTGGTTGAACTGGCGCATGTTGACCGAGCCGGTGGCGAGCGTCACGGCGGTCGGCTCGATCGCGGTGACCCGCAACATCGGCACGAAGACCCGCCGGCGGGTGGCCAGTTCGACGACCAGCCCGAGGATCCGCGGTGGCTGGGCGTCCAGCCGGAGCCCGGCGACGAGGTCGCGGACGCGGCCGATCGACTCGCCGTCGGGGCCGAATACCGGCAACCCGGACAGCTGAGCTGCGAAAACCCTGTTGACCCCGGCCATGCCGCTGACACTATCGGCTGGCTGCCCAGGGAGCGATTTCCGCCACTGTGATGAACGCCGGATCGTCGCTGTCTTCGCCCGTTTCGAACTGTTCCTCGATCATCCAGATCCAGTTCTGCACCGCCCGCACGAGCGTCCACGCCCGCGCCTTCGAAGCGTCCAGTTCCTGCGAAGCGACGATGAGCGCGAACCGTTCGTCCAGTGTGGACTCCGTGAAGCGGTTCCAGAACAACGGGATGGCACCCCACTCGAGGTCGCCGGCGAGGGGCTTCGGGTCGATGACCAGCCACGGCTCGCGGGTGCCGGCCAGCACGTTCTCGAAGTGCAGGTCCTCGTTCACCAGCAGTTCACCCGCCGACGGCCCGAGTTCGCGGCAGATCGCGACGGCGTCGTCGACGAGCCGCTTCTCGAACGGCTCGCCGAGTTCGGCCCAGCGGCGGGGGAGTTCCTCGGTCAGCCGCGCCGCCTCGGTGCGCAGGTGCCGGGTCAGCGAGGCCGGCGCGGGGACGGCCAAGCGCCGCGCCAGGCCGCCGATGAGCGGGATCGCCGAGCGCAGCGGGAGGTCGTCGAGGGTGCGCCCGGCGTCGAGCCGCTCGAGCAGCAGGACGCCGTCGTCCGGCGCGGATTCCAGCAGCAGCACCGCACCCCGGCCGGCCCATGTGGACAGTGCGAGCGGCTCGTCGGCGGACTCCTCGTCGCGCCAGCCCAGCTTCAGCACCGCCGGCGTGCCGTCGGGCAGGCGCGCGGGCTGCACCACACCGACGTAGCCGTGCATCGCCTCGCCCTCGAACGTCAGGTCCCACTTCCGGGCGTACGCCGCGGCGAGCTCCGGCAGGGCGGCCAGCCACGGGACGGCCTCCGGCCCGAGCACCTTCGGCGCGCGGGCGGCGAACAGCGGGGGAACGCGAAGATCGGTCACCACCCCATCCTGGCCGCCGCGTCCAGTGCGTTTCGTCAGCCGCCACGCGGGCGTACGCTGGGCTTTCAAGGGGAAACGCAACCCCGGGAGCTGTCATGGTGGTGGAGATTCTCAGCGCCGTCGTCCTCGCGGGCGGGGTCTGGCTCGCGTCGAGCGTGCGCGTCGTGAAGCAGTACGAACGAGGGCTGGTCTACCGGTTCGGCCGGGTCAGGTCGCGGGTCGCGGAACCCGGGCTGATGGTGCTGGTGCCGTTCGCGGACCGGCTCCAGAAGGTCAACATGCAGATCGTGACCATGCCGATCCCGGCCCAGGACGGCATCACCCGCGACAACGTCACGGTCCGCGTCGACGCGGTCGTCTACTTCAAGGTGATCGACCCGGTCGTCGCGGCGGTCAACGTGCAGGACTACCGGTCCGCGGTCGGCCAGGTCGCGCAGACGTCGCTGCGCTCGATCATCGGCAAGAGCGAGCTCGACGACCTGCTCTCCAACCGCGAGCGCCTCAACGAGGGCCTGGAGCTGATGATCGACAGCCCGGCGCTGGACTGGGGCATCCACATCGACCGCGTCGAGATCAAGGACGTCGCGCTGCCGGAGGCGATGAAGCGCTCGATGTCGCGGCAGGCCGAGGCGGAGCGGGAACGGCGGGCGCGCGTCATCTCCGCCGACGGTGAGCTGCAGGCTTCGCACAAGCTCGCGCAGGCCGCGGCGACGATGGCCGACACGCCCTCGGCGCTGCAGCTGCGGCTGCTGGAGACCGTGGTTCAGGTGTCGTCGGAGAAGAACTCGACGCTGGTGCTGCCGTTCCCGGTGGAGCTGCTGCGGTTCCTCGACGCGCAGACGCCGAAGCCGGCCGCGCCGGCCCCGGCGCCGAAGGCCGAGCCGGAGCCCGCCGAGCCGCAACTCGAGGCGAAGCCGGAGGTCAACGGCCACGCGACGCCGTCGCCGCGCAGCCCCGGCGACGCGGTGCTGCCGGCGGCGGACTAGTTCAGGTAGCCGTTCGTGCCCAGGATGATCAGGGTGGTGAAGAAGCCGACCCACAGCGCGATCACGACGTAGCCGACGATGACGGCGGCCGTGGCCAGCCCGCGGCCGCCCGCTTCGCCGCGGTTGGTCTTGCTCAGCGCGATGTGGCCCATGACGAGCCCGGCGATCGCGGTGACGCCGGAGCAGAAGCCGAGGATCGAGCACACGAGAGCGCCGACGGCGAGCGCGTTGTCCTGCGTGCGCGGCGCCGCGTACGGCTGCCCGTACGGCGCAGGCTGTCCGTATGGCGCGGGCTGTCCGTACGGCGCCGCGTACGGCTGACCGTAGGCCGGCTGCTGCGGGTAGGCCGGGGGGATCGGCTGCCCCGGCGGCGCGAACGGCGTACCGGGGATGTACGCCGCCGGGGTCTCGTACGCCCCGGGCGGCAGCGGGCCGGGCTGCTCCGCGGCGACGGTCGTGTCCCCGGACGGCGGCGGGACATCGGCCGCGGCAGGCTGCTCGGCCGCGACGGTGTCCGCGGAGGCCTCGGCGGTGTCGTTCGCCGCCGCGATCGTGGCGTCGGGCGACGGCGGGTCGTAGTTCTCCGGCTCGTACGGCGCGGGGTCCGCCGGCGACGGCGGGTCGTAGGCCGCCGCGGTCGGGTCGGCGGCCGGGCGGTCCTTGTCCCCGGACGGGTCGGTCATGACGGGTCCCCTCGGTGCGGGTGGGAGGCCGACGGCGCGGCGGAATTGTCGGTGGTCGCCGGTAGAGTGGAAAACGGGGGGCGCCCCGGCGGCCTGGTCAGCGCCAGGAGTCGAGGAAGCCGAGGGCGAACCCGAGCGCGACGAGCGCGATGTTGAGGGCGATCCCCACGTACCCGACGATGATCGCCGCCATCGCGACGCCCTGGCCGTCGGCTTCGCCGCGCTTCGCCTTGCCGTGGGCGATGTGGCCCATCACGATGCCCGCGACGGTCACCAGGAAGCACAGGAAGATGCCGGCGATCGAGCAGATCAGCGCGCCGACCGCCAGCCCCGATCCTTCCCTCGGCTGCCCCGGCATCCCGGGGTACCCCGGCGCCGGCGGGTACTGCGGGTAGCCACCGCTCGGGTACTGCTGGCCGTAGCCGGGCTGCGGGTAGCCGCCCGACGGTTGCTGGTAGCCGCCCGGAGGCGGCTGCTGGCCGTACGGGTTGTTCGGATCCTGCGGATAAGTCATGATCTCTCCCCTCTTCCCGCACTTTACGGGGCCGGACCCGCTGAGCGTGAGCGCCCTCATAGCAGCGTTGCGGCTTTGGGGTCATACTCACCGGTAACCCAGCGCCGGGAGCGGCGTCCTACTCCGGAAAGGGAGCTGTGATGGCCCGTCTCGCCCAGACCGCCGGCCTGACCGACGTGCAGTCGGAGATCCTCGCCACCGTCCGCCAGTTCGTGGACAAGGAGGTCATCCCGCACGCCCAGGAGCTCGAGCACGCCGACACCTACCCCGCCGACATCGTCGCGGGCATGAAGGAGATGGGCCTGTTCGGGATCACCATCCCGGAGGAGTACGGCGGGCTCGGCGAGTCGCTGCTGACCTACGCGCTGGTCGTCGAGGAGATCGCGCGCGGCTGGATGAGCGTGTCCGGCGTCATCAACACCCACTTCATCGTGGCGCACATGATCTCCCGCCACGGCACCGAGGCGCAGAAGCAGCACTTCCTGCCGCGGATGGCCACCGGCGAGGTCCGCGGCTCCTTCTCCATGTCGGAGCCCGACCTCGGGTCCGACGTCGCCGCGATCAAGACCAAGGCGAAGAAGACCGGCGACGGCTACGTCATCGACGGCTCGAAGATGTGGCTGACGAACGGCGGGTCGTCCAACCTCATCGCGCTGCTGGTGAAGACCGACGAAGGCGCGGAGAAGCCCCACCAGAACCTGACGACGTTCCTGGTCGAGAAGCCGGAGGGCTTCGGCGAGGTGGCGCCCGGGCTCACCATCCCCGGCAAGATCGACAAGATGGGCTATAAGGGCGTCGACACGACCGAGGCGGTCTTCGACGGCTACCGGATCGGCGCCGACATGGTCCTCGGCGAAGCGCCGGGCAAGGGCTTCGCGTACATGATGGACGGTGTCGAGGTCGGCCGCGTGAACGTCGCCGCGCGCGCCTGCGGCATCGCGATCCGGGCGTTCGAGCTCGCGGTGGAGTACGCCCAGCAGCGCAAGACGTTCGGCAAGGCGATCGCCGAGCACCAGGCCGTGGCGTTCAAGCTGGCCGAAATGGCGACCAAGGTCGAGGCGGCGCACCTGATGATGGTGAACGCGGCCCGGCTCAAGGACTCCGGCGCGCGCAACGACGTCGAGGCCGGGATGGCCAAGCTGATCGCGTCCGAGTACTGCGCGGAGGTCACCCAGGACGCCTTCCGCATCCACGGCGGCTACGGGTACTCCAAGGAGTACGAGATCGAGCGGCTGATGCGCGAGGCGCCGTTCCTGCTCATCGGCGAGGGCACCAGCGAGATCCAGAAGACCATCATCAGCCGCGGCCTGCTGCGCGAGTACAAATCGCGGTCCTGACGAATTTTGTCGCTCTGTCGACATTCGACCGCCCGGCCTTTCGGGGTAAGCGGCTCGCACCGTCCGGGCGTTCTTGACAAGATGGACGCCCGGACAACGAGTGCGCAGGTGATGATGTGAGTAGTCCCTTTGGCGGGGGGCGGGCGCCCGGTGGGCTGCCGCGGCTGCCGACCCCGCCGACCGGCTGGCCGATCGGGTCGTACGCGACCTACGGCGAGGCCCAGCAGGCCGTCGACTTCCTCGCCGAAAGCGAGTTCGCCGTCGGCGACGTCACGATCGTCGGCGTCGACCTGATGCTCGTCGAGCGCGTGATCGGGCGGCTCACCTGGGGCCGCGTGCTCGGCACCGGCGCGGTGTCCGGTGCGTGGTTCGGCCTGTTCGCGGGGCTGCTGCTGGGCTTGTTCGTCAACCAGGGCTTCGCGTTGCAGGTGCTGACCGGGGTCGTGCTCGGCGTGCTGTCCGGGCTGATGTTCGCCGCGATCGGGTACGGCATGTCCCGGGGTCGCCGCCGGGACTTCTCCTCGGCGAGCCAGCTCGTCGCCGGCCGCTACGACGTCCTGTGCCAGCCGCGCTCGGCCGAACAGGGCCGGGAACTGCTGGCCAAGCTGGCCCTTAAACCGCCCTCCGCGAACCCCTGAAAAAACCCCAGCTTTAGCAGCGGACAATCACGATTCGACGCGCGGTGCGCTGGATCGTTACCGATACTGCTTGCGGGGTGTGATCGCCCGGCATAAGTTGGCCGACACCAGTCGGGCGGCCTCGCCCTGCAGCGCGGCGGCCCGAGCACTAGCACGTCGGGGTGCTGGCGCGGTTTCGCCTCATCGCGTCGCGGTGCCCTCCGGGTACCGCGGTAACCGGCGTGCACGCGGGTGAGGAGGCCTTATGGGGAAGAGGATCGGCGCGGGCAAACGAGGACGGTCGCCCGGCCGCACCGCCGTCCTGCTGGGGGCAGGGGCATTGGTGACCGGCGTGCTCGCCGGGTGCGGGACGAGTTCCGGGCTCAAGATCAACATTTACATGTCGCCCGAGGACAACTTCCAGAAAGTGGTCGACGGCTGCAACCAGAAGGCGGCCGGCAAGTACGAAATCGTCTACAACAAACTGCCCCGCGGGGCGGACGACCAGCGGCTGCAGATGGCGCGGCGGCTGGCGGCGGGTGACACCGCCATGGACATCCTGGGCCTCGACGTCACGTGGGTCTCGGAGTTCGCCGAAGCCGGCTGGGCCGAGGAGTGGACCGGCCAGAACAAGGCGGAGGCGTCGCAGGGTGTCCTGCAGGGGCCGCTCGACACGGCGACCCACAACGGGAAGCTCTACGCGGCCACGAAGAACACCAACGTCCAGCTGCTCTGGTACGACGACCGGGTGACGCCGAAGCCGCCGGCGACCTGGGACGAGATGATGCAGAAGTCCCAGGAGCTCAAGGGCCAGGGCAAGCCCTACGAGATCGTGTTCACCGGCGCCCAGTACGAAGGCCTGGTCGTCTTCTACAACACGCTGGTCGCGTCGATGGGCGGGCACATCCTGTCCGACGACGGCAAGTCCGTGGTGATGGACGACGGCGCCGTGAAGGCGCTGGAGCTGCTCAAGAAGGTCTCGACCTCCGGGCTCACCGATCCGTCGCTGAGCAACATGAAGGAAGACGACATCCGGCAGGCCTTCCAGCGCGGCCAGGCGGCCTTCCAGCTCAACTGGCCGTACGTCTACGCGGCCTACGCCAAGGACAAGAAGGCGGACCTCCAGCACTTCAAGTGGGCGGTCTACCCCGAGGCCCAGGCCGGCCTGCCCGCCCGGACCACCATCGGCGGGTTCGACCTGGCGGTGAGCACCTACTCGCAGCACAAGCCGGAGGCCTTCGAGGCGGCGCTGTGCCTGCGCAGCCCGGAAAGCCAGAAGATCTCCGCGATCAACGACGGCGTGCCGCCGAGCATCGAATCCGTGTACCACAACGACGTTCCGCTCGACCCGGGCAAGCCGGCCTCGGCCGACAACCCGAACATGGCGAGCCAATACCCGATGCGCGACGCGATCCTCGCCGCGCTCAAGACCGCCGCGGTGCGGCCGCTGACCCCGGCGTACCAGAACGCCTCGACGGTCATCTCGAAGATCCTTTCGCCGCCGTCGGACATCGACCCGCAGGCCACCGCGGCCAAGCTGCGCGAGCAGCTCGGTGACGCGCTCCAGTCGAAGGGAGTGATCCCGTGACCGTCCAGGACTCGACTCCGGCCGACACCGCCGGGGCCACCGTCGCCGGGGAGGCGACGTCGCACAAGAAGGGCAAACCCGCCCTCTCCGAAGGGAAGAAGGCCGAGCGGAAGCTCGGGCTGTGGCTGTGCGCGCCCGCGTTCATCGTGATGATCGCGGTCACCGGCTACCCGATCCTCTACTCGATCTGGCTGTCGCTGCAGCGGTACGACCTGCGGTTCCCGGCGCAGCAGCAGTTCGTCGGCTTCGACAACTACGGCGCCGTGCTGTCCAGTTCGTACTGGTGGACGGCGTTCGGCACCACGATGTTCCTGACCGTCGTGTCGGTGGCGATCGAGTTCGTGCTCGGCATGGCGCTGGCGCTGATCATGCACCGGACGCTCGTCGGCCGCGGCCTGGTCCGCACCGTCGCGCTGATCCCGTACGGCATCGTCACGGTCGTCGCGGCGTTCTCGTGGTACTACGCGTGGACGCCGAAGACCGGCTACCTCGCGAACATGCTCGCCTCGGACGCGGCCCCGCTGACCGAGCAGTGGCCGTCGCTGTTCATCATCATCGGCGCCGAGGTGTGGAAGACCACGCCGTTCATGGCGCTGCTGCTGATGGCCGGGCTGGCGCTGGTGCCGGACGACCTGCTCAAGGCCGCGGCGATGGACGGCGCGAGCGCGTGGCAGCGGTTCACGAAGGTGATGCTGCCGGTGATGAAGCCGGCGATCCTGGTGGCGCTGCTGTTCCGCACGCTCGACGCGTTCCGCATCTTCGACAACATCTACGTGCTCACCAACGGCGCGCAGGACACCGGGTCGGTGTCGATGCAGACCTACGACAACCTGGTCAAGGGGCTCAACCTCGGCATCGGGTCGACGATGGCCGTGCTGATCTTCATCACGGTGGCGATCATCGCGTTCCTCTTCATCAAGGTGTTCGGCACGGCCGCACCGGGTTCGGACGACGGGGGTAAGCGCTGATGACGATGGGAACCGTCACGACGGGCCGCAAGGTCAGGTGGGGCCTCGTCGACATCCTCGTGCTGGTGTTCGCGCTGGTGCCGGTGCTCTGGGTGGTCTCGCTGTCGTTCAAGACCAAGGACACGATCACCGACGGGTCGTTCGTCCCGCAGTCGTGGACCTGGCAGAACTACGCGGACATCTTCCAGACGTCGGAGTTCCTGCTGGCCCTGGTGAACTCGATCGGCATCGCGATCATCTCGACCGTGATCGCGGTGGTGCTGGGCACGATGGCCGCGTACGCGGTCGCCCGGCTCGACTTCCCCGGCAAGCAGGTCCTCGTCGGGCTGTCGCTGCTGATCGCGATGTTCCCGCAGGTGTCGCTGGTGACGCCGTTGTTCAACATCGAGCGGAACATCGGGCTGTTCGACACGTGGCCGGGGCTGATCCTGCCCTACATCACGTTCGCGCTGCCGCTGTCGATCTACACGCTGTCGGCGTTCTTCCGGGAAATCCCGTGGGAGCTGGAAAAGGCGGCGAAGATGGACGGCGCCACCCCGGCGCAGGCGTTCCGGAAGGTGATCGCGCCGCTGGCCGCGCCGGGCGTGTTCACCACGGCCATCCTGGTGTTCATCTTCTGCTGGAACGACTTCCTGTTCGCCATCTCGCTGACGTCGACCACGGCGTCGCGCACGGTGCCGGCGGCGCTGTCGTTCTTCACCGGGTCCTCGCAGTTCGAGGACCCGACCGGGCAGGTGTGCGCGGCCGCGGTCGTGATCACCGTCCCGATCATTGTGTTCGTGTTGTTCTTCCAGCGTCGCATCGTGGCGGGGCTGACCTCCGGTGCGGTGAAGGGGTAGCGCTATGGCAGAGATCGTGCTCGACAAGGTGTCGAAGAAGTACCCCGACGGCGCCCTCGCCGTGTCCGAAGTGGACATCACCATCGCCGACGGCGAGTTCATCATCCTGGTCGGCCCGTCCGGCTGCGGGAAGTCGACGACGCTGAACATGGTGGCGGGGCTGGAGGACATCTCCTCCGGCGAGCTGCGCATCGACGGCCAGCGCGTCAACGAGAAGGCCCCGAAGGATCGGGACATCGCGATGGTGTTCCAGTCCTACGCGCTCTACCCGCACATGAGCGTGCGGGAGAACATGGCCTTCCCGCTGCGGCTGGCCAAGGTCGACGACAAGACCGTGCGGGCGAAGGTCGAAGAGGCGGCGACGATCCTCGACCTGACCGCGCACCTGGACCGCAAGCCGGCCAACCTCTCCGGTGGCCAGCGCCAGCGCGTCGCGATGGGCCGGGCGATCGTCCGGAGTCCCAAGGCGTTCCTGATGGACGAGCCGCTGTCCAACCTGGACGCCAAGCTGCGCGGCCAGATGCGCACGTCGGTGTCGAAGATCCAGAAGCAGCTCGGCACGACGACGCTGTACGTGACGCACGACCAGACCGAGGCCATGACCCTGGGCGACCGGGTCGTGGTGCTGCGGGCCGGGTACGTGCAGCAGATCGGCTCGCCGCAGTTCCTCTACGACAACCCGGCGAACCTGTTCGTGGCCGGCTTCATCGGCTCGCCGTCGATGAACTTCGTCCCGGCGACGCTGGAGAACAACGAGCTGCGCAGTGCCCTGGGCGCGACGCCGCTGACCGACCGCGTCCGGCAGCTGGTGGAGCGGGCGAACGCGCCCCGCGAGCTGATCGTCGGCATCCGGCCGGAGCACTTCGAGGACGCGGCCCTGGTCGCCGACAAGAGCGGCGGGGGGACGTTCACCGCGCACATCGACGTGCTCGAGTCGATGGGCTCGGAGAAGTTCGCCCACTTCACGCTGGAGGGGGAGACGGCGACGTCCGAGGAACTGGCGGAGCTGGCCGCGGACAGCGGTTCGTCCGACGTCCCCGGCGCGGAGTCCCAGATCGTGGCCCGGCTGTCGGCGGAGTCGTCGGCGGCGGAGAACGCGGACCTCGAAGTCTGGTACGACGCGGACAAGATCAAGCTGTTCGACCCGTCCAACGGCAAGAACCTCACCTACGAGGACTAGGTCTGCCGCAGCGGTCGTGAGTGGTAAGTCGGGTTAGAACCCGACTTACCACTCACGACCTGTCAGGGCGTGGGGAGGCGGGGGAAGATCGCGGTGGCCGCACCGCGGGCGAGGGTGCACGTGCCGTCGCCCGCGGTGCCCGCCGTCTCGACCACGCTGATCTCGGCCAGTTCGCGGCGGCCCGGGAGGCCCGGGGCCGGCTGGGTCGTGTCGACCAGGCAGAACGCGCCCGCCACGCGGACGCGCGCGTCGCGGCCGCCGAGCTTCTCCACCGGGCCGGCCGGTTCCGTCGTCTCCACGGTCAGCCGGAAGCTCACCTTGCCGCGGATGCAGCTGTGCCCGGACAGGCCGGTCGTCGGCCGGCTGTTCGGGCCGGCCGCGGCGTCGAGGTCGTGCGTGTCGAGCGAGACGCACGGTGCCACCCGGCCCCACGAGCGCTCCGGGAACGTCAGCCGCCCGACCTTGTGCCGGGTGATCGCCGTCAGCGCCGAGCCGACGGCCGCGTCCGCGACGCCGCAGCGGGCCTCCTGGTCGCCGGTGCCGTCGGTGACCGACAGGTCGAGCCGGTTGCCGTCGGCGAAGGTGATCGCGCGGGTGCAGGCGCTGCGGTCGTTGAACATCGACTGCTGGATCGCCACGCCGTCGGGCACCGGGCCGGGGTAGCCCTCGTAGGGCTTGAGGTTCGGGTCGGAGTCGAAGGCGAGCGGCCCGACGAGGATCGTGCGCGGACCGGCCTGGGCGCGGCAGCTTTCGAACGCCGGGACGGCTTCGGTCACCTCGGGCACGGACAGCAGGCTGCAGAAGTCGATGCTGCCGAAGTCGCCGAGCGCGGCCGAGGCGGTCAACGGGGTGGGCCCGGAATCCGGCTCGGGCGCGGCCTGGGTGGTGGCGCAGCCCCCGGTGAGGAGGGCGCAGAACATCGCGACGGCCAAGCTTTTCGGACGCGGGTACACGGGGTGCAAGTATCACCACATCGCGCGGAAAAACCAGCCCTGACGGGGACATCTCTCATTCTTTTCCCAGGTGCCCGGGACGAACGGGCAGCTCAGGCGGTTTTCGCGGGGTACGCCCGGGTTTCTTGAACGTTTTTCGTCTTTGTCGTCCCCTAAGGGAGAGATCCTTCCCGTGAGCGATGCGGAAGCGGGTACTCCGGTGGTGAAGTGGAGGTATCAACTTCGAGGAAAGGGAACGACGATGAGCGCACCGGTCACACGACGGCTGTCCCGTCCGCGCCACGGCCGCATGATCGGCGGCGTCTGCGCGGGCCTGGCCCAGCGGTACGGCATGAAGCCCGGCACCGTGCGGCTGCTGGCCGTGCTGTCCTGCCTGCTGCCCGGGCCGCAGTTCGTGGCCTACCTGATCCTGTGGGCGGTCATCCCGTCCGAGTGAGCTGTCCGACGCGCCGGTGATCCGCAGCGATCACCGGCGCACTGCGGTGCGTCAGGGGCGCCAGCAGGACATCGCTTCGTCGACCTCGCGCTCGCTGAGCGGCGGGTGGGGCAGCGCCGACGGCTTGCCGGGCTCGGCGCGGAGCCCGTCGAGCAGCATGGCGAGGGAACGTCGCCAGAGGTCCGGGTCCACCGCGCACGTGAACTCCACCACCGAACCGACCATCATGTGCACCATCGCCATGTCCGAGGGGGCGAAGTCCGGCCGGAGGCCGCCGGCCGCCTGGGCCCGCTCGATGAGCTTTGTGATCAACGGCACCATGCGGGCTTTCTTTTCGGCGACGTGGTCGTGGCCGAACTGGTTGGACAGCATGATCTCGCGCAGCCCGCGATCGGTGGAGTGCAGCTCGGCCGCTTGCCAGGTGAAGTCCACGAACGCCTGCCAGGCGTCGTCGGCCTTCAGCGCCTCGACGGCGAGGTCGCCGATCTCCTCCATCCGCTCGGCGAACATGGCCTCGACCAGGTGTTCCTTGCTGGGGAAGCGGCGGTAGACCGTGCCGACGCCGAGGCCGGCGTGGTGGGCGATGTCGTCCAGCGTGGCTTCGAGCCCGCGCTGGCCGAACACTTCGCGGGCCGACGCGAGGATGCGACGGCGGTTGAGTTCAGCGTCACGCCGCAGCGGCCGCGCCGGTGCGGCGGGACCAGCGTCCCGTGCCATGGGTCCAGTCTAGCTCGTGAAGTAGAGGCGGCATCTCCAGTTCTTGTGTACCTTGGGTCGCGTAAGGGGAGATACCTACTCCACATAGTCTTGTGATCACGATCTGTGAGGGACATCCATGTCCGAATCCACACTCGCCGTCGCGCCGTCGGGGGACACGCGCGCCGCCGAGAACCCCCACCACGCCAGACGGTGGCTGATCCTGGTGATGATCGGCATCGCGCAGCTGATGGTCGTGCTGGACGCGACCGTCGTGAACATCGCGCTGCCGTCGGCCCAGGTCGACCTGGGCTTTTCCAACGACGCCCGGCAGTGGGTCGTCACGGCCTACGCGCTCGCGTTCGGCAGCCTCCTGCTGCTCGGCGGGCGGCTCGCCGACCTCTTCGGCCGCAAGAACACGCTCCTCGTCGGCCTGGCCGGCTTCGCCGCGGTGTCCGCGCTCGGGGGCGCGGCGACCAACATCGAGATGCTGCTGCTCGCCCGGGCGGCACAGGGCGTGTTCGGCGCGCTGCTCGCGCCCGCCACGCTTTCGCTGCTGACCACGACGTTCACCGACCCGAAGGAACGCGGCCGCGCGTTCGGCGTGTTCGGTGCCATCGGTGGTGGCGGCGCGGCGGTCGGGCTGCTGCTCGGCGGCGTGCTCACCGAGTACCTCGACTGGCGCTGGTGCATGTTCGTCAACATCATCTTCGCGGTCATCGCCTTCGCCGGCAGCTCGGTCCTGCTGCGCAACCAGAAGGACGAGGGCCCGCGGCCGAAGCTCGACCTGCCGGGCACGATCACCGCGTCGGCCGGGCTGTTCGCACTGGTCTACGGCTTCGCGAACGCCGAGTCGGACTCGTGGTCGTCGGTGTCGGTCTGGGGCTTCCTGACCGCCGGCGTGGTCCTGCTGGGCGTGTTCGTGTGGCTGCAGCAGCGCGTCGCGCACCCGCTGCTGCCGCTGCGCGTGCTGCTCGACCGCGACCGCGGCGGCTCGTACCTGGCGATGTTCCTGCTCGCCATCGGGATGTTCGCGATCTTCCTGTTCCTGACGTTCTACGTGCAGCAGAACCTGCAGTTCACGCCGATCCAGAGTGGCGTCGGGTTCCTGCCGATGGTGGCGACGCTGATGCTGGCGGCGACGACGGCGACGGCCGTGCTGCTGCCGCGCTTCGGGCCCCGGCCGCTGGTGCCGACCGGCATGGCGATCGCCGCCGCGGGCCTGTTCTGGCTGAGCGGCATCGGCCTCGGCAGCACGTACGCCTCCGGTGTCCTCGGCCCGCTCCTGGTGATGGGCTTCGGCATCGGGCTCGCGATGGCTCCGGCGATGAGCGTGGCGACGTTCGGCGTCGAGGCGCACGACGCGGGTGTCGCGTCGGCGGCGGTGAACACGATGCAGCAGGTCGGCGGTTCGATCGGCACGGCCCTGCTGTCGACGCTGGCCGGCAACGCGGCCGCGGCCTTCATCGAGGGCAAGACCCCGACGCCCCAGCTGGCGGCCGAGGCGGCCATCGACAGCTACACCACGGCGTTCACCTGGGCCGCGGTGATCTACGTGGCCGGAGCGGTGATCACCGCCCTCCTGCTGCGCCCGGGCGTCCCGAAGGGCGAGGCGGCGCCGGGCGCCGTGCACATGTAGGTACCGGCGGCGTGACCGGGCTTCGCTGCGAAGCCCGGTCACGTCACGGGTGCAGCGGGAAGTCCAATCCCGGGGTCAGCGCCAGCAGCCGCACCTGGTCGAGGGTCAGCGTCGGCTCCGGGCGCTGCTTCGGGAGCCGGACGCCCGTCTGCGACAGCACGCCGCTGTTGTCCGACCAGAACTGCACGTGCGCGTTCGGCGCGGCCAAGCCCACCCGGTTGGTCACGATGTCACCCGAGCGCAGGGCCGACAGCCACAGCATGCCCTGAGGGGTGGTTTCCGTGCGGCAGACGAGCTGCTCCGGGTCACCGCACTTCGGGCCACCCCCGCCGCCGGGCAGCATGAGGAAGTACACCGAGCCCGTGCCCCGCGCGTCGGTCACCCGGATGCCCATGTGGAACACCGCGTCCTGCGGGTTGGGCCCGGCGGGGTCGGCGATCAGGTGGAACGGGTCCGCCGGCGGCGTCTCGCCGGGGATCGTCAACCGCGAGATCTGCGCCTCGGGTGGCAGCACCGCCCGCACCGCCCGCCCCACCAGGCAGCTCAGCCGCTCGACCAGCGCCGCGCGCGTGTCCGAGCCGCCCGGGCACGGCGTGCTCGCGACCTCGCCCCGGCGCGGCAGCACGACCAGCGCCAGCGCGAGGGCCAGCACGACCACGCACACGGCCACCGCGCCGGTGACCAGGTGCTGCCGGCGCGACCGGCGGGCCGCCGCCAGCACCGCGTCCCCGGACAGCCCGATCGGCGGCTCGCCCTCGGTCACGTAGGCCGTCAACGCCGTCCGGACGTCCTCCATCACGACTCCTCCGCCGTCGGCGCCGGCAGGGCCGCGCGCAAGGCCTCGACCCCGCGGGCCGTCTGGGACTTGACCGTTCCTTCCGCGACCCCGAGCAGCGCCGCCACCTCGGTCACCGGCAGGTCTTCGAGGAACCGCAACACCACCATCGCCCGCTGCCGGGGCGTCAGCCCGGCCAGCGCACGCTCGACGTCGAGCCGCAACAACGTGTCCCGGCCCGGCGGCGACGCCCGCTCCGGCACCGAGGCCGTCACGTACTCCCGCCCGGAAACCCGCCGTCCGGCCAGGAACAGGTTCAGCAGGATCCGGCGCGCGTAGGCGTCGACCGTGCCCGGCCGGACCCGCCGCCAGCGCCGGTACAGCTGCACGAACATGGCCTGGACCAAGTCCTCGGCCGCGTGCCAGTCCCCGCAGAGCGCGAACGCCACGCGGCGGAACCGCTGGACCCGCGCGGCGAAGTACTCGCTGAATTCGACGTCCCTGACCACGTCCTTATTAGGGCGCCGGGCCCCCGAAAGGTTCAAGCGTCCCCCGTGCGAGCTACGCCCGGGTGTCCGCTCGATGGTGACGATCCGCCGCCGCCGGATCCCTAGCGTTCTTCCCAGGCCGCGGGGCTTCCGCCGCGGGAAAGGCGAAGGGGTTCTCATGAGGTTCGTGTGGCAGCTGCTGGCCGTGGCGGCGGTGGCGTTCGCGGGGCAGCTGTGCGTTGCCGCGGTCGACGGAAACCCGTGGCTGACCTTGTTGTTCGGCGGCCTCACCGCCGTGCTCGCGGTCTACGCCTACCGCTGGGTGGTGCGGAAAACCGAGCAGCGGCCGGTCACCGAGCTGGCCGGGCCGGGTGCCCGGAGTGCGCTCGGCCGGGGAACGCTGGTCGGGATCGCCCTGTTCGCGGCCGTCATCGCGAACATCGCGCTCGTCGGGGACTACGAGATCCGCGGCTGGGGCAGCGTGCCGGGGGCGCTCGGGTTCGTCGGCTTCATGGCCGCCGCCGCGGTGACGGAGGAGCTGCTGTTCCGCGGCATCCTGTTCCGGTTCGTCGAGAAGTGGACCGGCACCTGGCTCGCCTTGGTGCTGAGCGCCCTGGTGTTCGGCCTCATGCACCTGTTCAACGAGCACGCGACCCTGTGGGGCGCCATCGCCATCGCCATCGAGGGCGGCGGCCTGCTGACTTCGGCCTACATCGCGACGCGCAAGCTGTGGCTGCCGATCGGCCTGCACTTCGGCTGGAACTTCGCCGGGGCGGGGATCTTCGGCGCGGTGGTCTCCGGCCAGGGCGCCCCGCAGGGGCTGCTGGACGCCGTCACGTCCGGGTCGCCGGTCCTCACCGGCGGCGACTTCGGGCCGGAGGGCAGCCTGTACTCGGTGCTGTTCTGCTTCCTGGCGACGGGCGTCTTCCTGCGGCTGGCTCACCGGCGCGGCCGGCTGGTGCCCCGGCGCCGCGCCGAGCGGACCGCCGACGTCACTACACTTCCCGCGTGATCGAGCACCGGGCGGCACTGGCGCGGTGGCGCCGGCTGGACGTCGTGATCCGGGATCTGCCCGTCGGGCTGCTGTTGCTGGCCGGGTCGTTCCTGCCCGTGCTCCAAGGCCACGGGACGCAGGTCGGCGGCGTGCCGGACCGGCCGTTCGACGCGCTGGCCGTCCTCGTGGTCGCCGTCGAAAGCCTTCCGCTCGCCCTGCGACGGCGGTGGCCGGCGGTGAGCCTGACGCTGGTGGCGCTCGGCTTCGCCGTCGACCAGCTCCGCGGTTACCACACGGTCGCCGCCGCCGCGCTCGGCTTCGCGCTGGTGAGCGCCGGCGCCCATCTCGAACGGCGCCGGCGCACCACCGCAGCCGTGTTCTCGGTGGCGTACGTGGCGCTGGCGATCGTCCTCTCCCGGCTCGGTTCGGAGCCGGTCTCGGAATTCGTGACGTTCTTCCTGCTGCTGGTGTTCGCGTGGGGCATCGGGGCGTGGCTGCGCCGGACCCGCGCCGCGGAAGCCGGGCGCCGGCGCCGCGTCGCCGAGGACACCCGGGCCGCCGAGCGCGCCACCATCGCCCGCGAGCTCCACGACGTCGTCACCCACCACGTGACGGCGATGGTCGTGCAGGCCGAGGCGGCCCGGTACCTGACCGCCGCGCCCGATCGGCTGGACCAGACCCTGACGGCGATCACCGACACCGGCCGCCGGGCCATCACGGATCTGCGGCACCTGCTGGACCTGCTCAACCCCGACCACGGCACCGAAGTCGGCCGGCCGTCGCCGGGCGGGCTGCTCTCGCTCGTCGAGCAGGCCCGCCAGGCCGGGCAGCCGGTGGAGTTCACCGAGGACGGCACGCCCGCGGAGTCGGCGGGCAGCGCCGACCTGGTGGCCTACCGGGTCGTGCAGGAGTCCCTGACGAACGCCCTCAAGCACGCGCGGGGCAGCCGGACGTCGGTCGAAGTGCACCACGGGGAACGGGAAATCGCGGTGGCGGTCAGCACGAACGGGGCGGCGAGCGTCTCTCCCGGCGGCAGCGGCCGCGGGCTCGCCGGGCTCCGCGAGCGGGTCGCCGTCCTGGGCGGCGACTTCAGCGCGGGCCACGACGACGGCGGATTCGCCGTGCGCGCCCGGATCCCGACGGGGAACCCGACGTGACGGCCCCGATCCGGGTCCTGGTCTGCGACGACCAGATGCTGATCCGCACGGGCCTGGTGACGATCATCGGCGCCCAGCCGGGTTTCGAGGTGGTCGGCGAGTGCGGCGACGGACGCGCGGCGGTCGACCTCGCCGCCCGGCTGCACCCGGACGTCGTCGTGATGGACGTGCGCATGCCGGTGCTCGACGGCATCGAGGCCACCCGCCTGCTGGCCGGGGCGGGGGTTCCGCACCCGGTCAAGGTGCTGGTGCTGACGACCTTCAACCTCGACGAGTACGTCTACGAGGCCCTGCGCGCCGGGGCGAGCGGCTTCCTGCTCAAGGACGCGCCCCCGGACCGGCTGCTGCACGGGATCCGCACGGTGGCCACGGGTGCGGCCCTGCTGGACCCGGAGGTGACCCGCCGCCTGGTCGGCCGGTACGGCGCCCGGATCCGGCCCGCTTCGGACGCCGCCCCGCAGGTGCCGCTGACGCCTCGCGAGCTGGAGGTCCTGCGCCTGCTGGCGGATGGGTTGTCCAACAGCGAGATCGCGGAGCGGCTGGTGATCAGCCAGGAGACGGTGAAGACGTTCGTGTCCCGGATCCTGACGAAGCTGGACCTGCGCGACCGCGTCCAGGCGGTGGTCTACGCCTACCGGCACGGGCTGGTGACGTGACCGCCTTCCGGCTCAGGGCACCAGCGCCACGAACCCGAGGCCGGTCGTGCGCTCGGCCACGTCGAGCGCGGCCACCGGGTCGGCCAGGCCGGTCGTCACCAGCTCGACCGCCGCAAGGTCCAGCAGCCCGGAGCGGACCAGCTGCCACACCGTCGTCACCGTCCGGTCGTCGCTCATCCAGGAGCCGCGCAGGGTGAGGCGGCGGTGCATCAGGTCGCCGTACGGGATGGGGAGGTCCTGGCGCACGCCGCCGACGAGGACCAGGGTGCCGCGCACCCGCAGGCTGTCGTAGGCGGCCATCGTCGCGTCGGCCGACGGCGTGGCACCGAGCGTGTCGACGGCCACGTCCACCGGGCCGATGCCCGCCGCGTCCGCCGTCCGGTCGCCGGTCAGCCGGTGGGTGCGCACGCGCGGGTCGAGCGCGGCCAGCCTTTTGAGCGCGGTCTCGTTGCGGCCCACGGCCGTCACCGTCGCCGCGCCTTCCGCCAGCGCCGTCAGCACCGCCGCGCCGCCCAGCTGGCCGGTCGCCCCGACCACCGCGACGTCGCGCCCGGCGAGCGGGCCCGCCGCGTGCAGGCCCGTCGCGGCGATGCAGAGCCACGGCAGGAACGCCAGGCGAGCCGGGTCCGGGTACGCCTCCGCGCCGGGCAGTTTGACCAGGGTTTCCTTGGCGCACACGGCTTTTTCTGCGAAGACGCCGTCGCGCCACACCGTGCGCATGCGGTTCGTGCGCTCGCTGCCCGCGCCGGAGCCGCCCAGGCCGACCCAGCCGACCAGGACCTCGTCGCCGCCGCCCGCGTCGAGCAGGGCCGTGTCCAGCACGAGGTCCCCCGGCTCGACGTGGAACACGTCCGGTGCGACGGCGAGCACCCGCCCGACGCAGGACGGCCCCAGGACCAGGGGCACCGGCAACCCGCCGCGGTTCCCCTGCACCACGGCTTTCGTGTACGCCGGTACGTGCGCGGCGAGCACTTCCACGAGCACGCCACCGCCCTTGAGCGTGGGCTCCGGCACTTCGGAGAAACGGACATCTTGTGCGGTCGCGATCCAAGCTTGCATGACACCAGCCTGGCGGCCCGTTAAGCTGGTATCCAGAATCGCGTTATTCTGGTACTGGAGGTTCCAGGGTGAGCACCGAACTGGGCGCGTTCCTCCGCAGCCGCCGGGAGCGACTGGCCCCGGCCGACGCGGGCCTGCCGGTCACCGGGCGCCGCCGCACGCCCGGGCTGCGCCGTGAGGAGCTGGCGTTGCTGGCCGGTATCAGCGCCACCTGGCTCACCTACCTCGAGCAGGGCCGCGACGTGCGCCCCTCCGGCCAGGTGCTCGACGCGCTGGCCCGGGCGCTGCGGCTGACCGGCGCCGAGCAGGAGCACCTGCACCGCCTCGCCGGCGGCGGCCCGAAGCCGGTGGAGAGCGAAGAAGCCGCGCCCGAGGTCGCGGGCGTCCCCGCGCTGCTGGGCGCGAATCCCGCGTACGTCACCGGAATCTGCTACGACATCCTTGCGCTCAACGCCGCCGCCGAGGAGCTGTTCCGGGGCATCGGCACGGGTGGCAACATCGTGCGCTGGCTGTTCACCGAGCCGGCCGCCCGCGAGGTGCTGGTCGACTGGGAACAGGAGGCACGCGCGGTCCTGGCCCGGCTGCGGGCGATCGCGGGGCGGTACCCCGATCACCCCCGGGTGACCCGGCTCGTGGCCGAGCTGACCGAAACCAGCCCCGAGGTGCGCGAGTGGTGGCCGCACTACGAAATCCAGTTCAGCCACGCCGGCCACAAGCGCCTCCGGCACCCGCGGCTGGGCGAGATCACCGTGCCGCACGCTGCCTTCCACGTCGCCGAGCGGCCCGAGCAGACGCTGGTGGTCTACCACCTAGTGACGCCGTGACCGCAGCGTCTCGATGACGTCGTCGTCCCACCGGTGGGTCCGGATCAGCCGGTACCGCTCCGCCGCCACCCACATGTACGCCTCGGCGTCCGTGCGGTCCCCGATCAGCCCGGCCTGCCGCAACATCCCCACGACCGGCCCGAACTCCTCCTCGAACCAGCGCTGCGCCACGCTCGCCCGGTCGCAGAACCGGCCTTCGTCCTGCATCAACCGGAAGCCCCACGCCTCCACGTGCTCGCCCAGCCGCGCGTAGTCCCACGGGTCCGACACGATCACCGACGCGCGCGCGTGGCCGGTCAGCGGGACGCGCTCCAGGAACAGCCTGCGGTAGTCCTTGACGATCAGGTCGCCGCGGTGGCGGATGCCGCTCGGGTCCAGTTTGGTGCGGACCACCGTCACCATGGCCTCTATTGTGGACAGTCCTTGCGCGATCGCCACCGAAACCCGGTGGTGGCCGTCGATGATGAAGTGCAGCTCGCCCACCCGGTAGACCTCGATCGGCGGGATCTCTTCGCCCCGGCGGGCGGCCAGGGCCAAGCGCTCCCAGCGCTCGCGGACGCGGGCCGACGTCGGGCGGAAGCGGCGGTCGAAGTCGCGGCTGCGGTCGACCGTGCCCGCGATCGAATCCAGCTTGATCACCCGCAGCCCGATCCGGTGCTCGCCGAGGTAGCCGAGCGCCTCCACCACCTCGTGGAACGGCAGCATGATGTTGACGTCGTCGGGCTCGCGGCGCAGCCACGTCGAAAGCCGCGAGAGCACCTGGCCGCGGCGGGCGCGGAGGAAGTCGTTCTCCGCGTCCGCGCGGGGGAATCCCGTCTCTTTCATCAGAACTCCATGATCCGGTGGCCCACCACGTTGCGGATCCGCGTCGTGCCGACGACCCGGTCCGGCACCGGCTCGCCGTGGGGGTGGATGTGCCCGTGCAGCAGCCACTTCGGGCGCAGTGCCTCGATCGTGCGGTGCAGGCAGGTGAACCCGCGGTGCGGCGGGTCCTCGCGGTCGCCCAGGTTCCGCGGCGGCGAATGCGTCAGCAGGACGTCGACGTCGCGCCCGTCGCGCCACCGCCGGAAGCGGGCGCGCCGGACCAGCCCGCGGGCCCGGCGGGCCTGCTGGCGCTGCGTCCACTGGTTCGGGCCCTCGTTGTAGCGGATCGAGCCGCCGAGCCCGGCGAACCGCAGGCCGGCGACGTCGACGAGCCGCCCGTCGGCGTTGATGCCGCCCGCCGGGCCGGGCCAGGCCGTCGGGAACCCGTCCTTCATGGACAACCCGCCGTAGCGCGTGTACCCGCTCAGGTCGGGGTCGTGGTTGCCGGGCACGAACACGCACGGCACGTCGAGCGCGCTCGCCAGGAACGCCAGGTAGTCATACGGCAGGTCGCCCGCGCCGATGACGAGGTCGACGGAGACGGCGCGGACCGCGTCGGTCCACAACCGCTCGTCGACCTCGTCGGAGACGACCAGCGCTTTCGGCATGCGCCCAGGATAAGGCGCCGGGCCGTTATTTCATCCCGTGCGCGAACCCCGGGTCGGCGACGATGACGAAAGTGATCACGACGATCCACAGCACGCTGAGCGCGAGCGCCCAAAACTTCAAGTTGGACAGCAACCTGGACATGACGGTTCTCCGAAGGAATCCGGTGGAAAAGAAAGGGGACCTAGAGCCAGCCGTTCTTCCGGAATATTCGGTACAGCAACAGGCAGATCGCCAGGATCACGGTGATCACCAGCGGGTACCCGAACTTCCAGTGCAGTTCGGGCAGGTAGTCGAAGTTCATCCCGTAGATGCCCGCGATCATCGTCGGCACGGTGATGATCGCCGCCCACGACGTGATCTTGCGCATATCGGTGTTCTGCTGCAGGGAAATCTTCGCGACGGTCGCGTCGACCAGGGTGGACAGCAGTTCGTCGAACGCCGCGACCCGCTCGGACACGGTCGTGAGGTGGTCGGCGACGTCGCGGAAGTACGAGCGGACGTCGTCCGGCACCAGCCGCGTGTAGCCCTCGGCCAGCCGCTGGATCGGCGTGGCCAGCGGCATCACCGCGCGGCGCAGCTCGAGGACCTCCCGCTTCATCAGGTAGATCTGCTCGGCGCTGACCTGCGAGCGGGGCGCGAAGACCTGCGCCTCCATGACGTCGATGTCGTTCTCGATCCGGCCCGTGACGTCGAGGTAGTGGTCGACGACGTGGTCGGCGATCGCGTGCACGACCGCGGACGGGCCCAGCTGCAGCCGCTCCGGGTCGTCGTCCAGCTCACGGCGCAGCCGGGCGAGCCCCGAGTGGTTCCCGTGCCGCACGGTGATCACGAAGTCGCGGCCGAGGAACACCATCAGCTCGCCGGTTTCGACGATCTCGTTCGCCGTGGTGGGGGACTCGTGTTCGACGTACCGGACGGTCTTGACCACCAGGAACAACGTGTCGTCGTAGCGTTCCAGCTTCGGCCGCTGGTGCGCTTCCAGTGCGTCCTCGACCGCCAGCTCGTGCAGCCCGAACGTGTCCGCGACGCCCTGGATCTGCTGGGCGTCCGGCTCGTGCAGGCCGATCCAGACGAACCCCTCGTGCCGCTTCCGGACCTCCTTGATCGCCTCGGAGTGGGTCCAGCGGCCGGGCAGGCGCTCACCGGCGACGTAGACCGCGCAGTCGACGACGTACGCGGACAGCGGCACCGGGACCGGGCGCACCGGAACGGTGGCCTTGTTGCCGCGGCCGCGGAGGCCGCCGAGCGAGGGAATGGCAGGCATGGGATCTCCTGGTGTCGTGCGTGGTCGTGCGAGACGACGGACCAGGGGCGGAAAAAGCGTCCGCCCGGCGACACACCAGCGTTCCCGGGGGTGAGAAGGCCTACCAGGGGATGAGCCGGCCGGCCGGTGAGGTGGGAACGCTGGGACTACTAGGGAGCGGACTATCGCCACTACTCATCGAGTTCCTCACCTCCTTCGGGCCGGGGGCAACAGTGGCGGGGCTCGCGTTGACGCGCGAACACCGATGGTTGAGGGTACTCCTCACTACTGATGCGTGTCGGACCAGGCTCACGCGGTGTTACGCGACAGGGAGATGACGAGTGCAGTTCGGTCGGTACTACGAGGAGTTCGAGGTCGGTGCGGTCTACAAGCACTGGCCGGGCAAAACGGTCACCGAATACGACGACCACCTGTTCTGCCTGATCACCATGAACCACCACCCGCTGCACCTGGACGCGCACTACGCCGAGGAGACCACCGACTTCGGGAAGAACGTCGTGGTCGGCAACTACGTCTACTCGCTGCTGCTCGGGATGTCCGTGCCGGACGTCTCCGGCAAGGCGATCGCGAACCTCGAGGTCGAATCGCTCAAGCACGTCAAGCCGACCTTCCACGGCGACACGATCTACGGCGAGACCGAGGTGCTCGACAAGACGCCGTCGAAGTCCAAGGACGACCGCGGCGTCGTGTACGTCGAAACGCGCGGCTACAAGCAGGACGGCCTGATCGTGTGCACTTTCCGGCGGAAGGTGATGGTGCCGAAGCGCTCGTACGGGGAGACTCGGGGCGGGGAGCAGCCGGGCCGGCCGGTGCCGCACGAATGAGGCTTTGATGGACCTGGACGGGATCAAGGGGACACTCCGCACGTTCGCGGAAGTCGAGGCCCGCGGGGTCTCACCGCTGTACGAGCACCTGGCGCTGCAGGCGGCCGAGGACGACGACGTCGCCGGGCTGCTCGCGGCGGCCCGCGACGGCGAGGTGCGCGGGACACTGCTGATGGCGGTCGCGCACCGGCTGGTGCAGGCCGACCCGATCCACCCGCTCTCGCGGTACTACCCGTCGCTGGGCGGTTTCGACGGCGTCGACTCCGAGACGTGGCCGCTGTTCCGGTCGTTCCTGCTGGAGCGCGCTTCGAAGGCGCGGGCGCTGATCGCCGCGCGCTACACGCAGACGAACGAGGTCCGGCGGGCGGCGTTGCTGTACCCGGGCGTCGCGCGGGCGGCCCGGGAGGCAGGTGGGAAGGTTTCGCTGCTCGAGGTCGGCTGCAGCGCGGGCCTGCTGCTCGGGCTGGACCGCTTCGGCTACCGGTACCAGTGCGACGGCGGCGACCAGCTGACGGCGGGGCCGACGAAGGCCGCGGTCGGGCTGCACTGCGCGCTGGACCTGGCGCCGGGTGCGGCGGTGCCGAAGCTGCCGAAGAAGCTGGCCCTGCTCGACCGGGCCGGGCTCGACCGGGCGCCGGTGGACCTGTCGGACGAGGACGAGTTGGCCTGGCTGGAGGCGTGCGTCTGGGCGGACCAGCCGGACCGGATCCGGCTGCTCCGGACGGCGGCGGCCGAGCAGGCGCGCCACCGGCCGCGGTTGATCACCGGCGACGGCGTCGACGATCTGGCCTCGGCGGCTTCGTCGCTGGAGGGGCCGCTGGTCGTGCTGACCAGCCACGTCCTGGGGTACTTCCCCGAGGAGAAGCGGTCCGCGTTCGTCGCGGCGCTGGAGGAGCTGGCCTCTTCGCGGCCGGTGTGGTGGGTCTCGGAGGAGTTCTACGGCGCCGGGCTGGAGCTCGTGCTGCCGGGCCGCGACGACCTTGCGGGCGCGGACGGGCTCGCGACGCTGGGCGTCGTGCGGTGGGAGGACGGCAAGGCCGAGGCGCACGCCTTGGCGCGAACCGCGCCGCACGGGCAAAGGATGACCTGGTTGCCGCTGTAATCAGGCCCTCGGCAGGGCGTTCCAGTCACGCAACGTCACGTAAAGGAGGTCCACCAGGTCCCCGGCCGCCTCCAGCGCGGCAAGGTCTGCCGCATCGGACCAACGGACGTCCGACGCGTCATCACCAGCCGTGAGATTTCCGCCCTCGACCTCGCAGGCGTAGTCGAAGATCTCGTACCGGCCCCGCCGCACCGAACCCACCAGTGTGCCCGGAATCACGTCGAGTCCGGTCTCTTCGGAAAGCTCCCGGACCACGGCCTCTTTGTCTGTTTCGCCCGGTTCGACTCGGCCACCCGGCAGCGACCATTGCCCCGAACCGGGGTCATTCCGGCGCCGGATGAGCAGCAAACGGCCGTGCGGGTCGAACGCGATCCCGCCGACACAGCGGATCGTGGTGCTGGTGAGGCCCTCCATGTCCCGAAGGGTAGACGCGGCTGGCCCGCAAGCGGCTGTCCTGTACACGGAGAGTAGCCATACGGTACACTTCGGACCGCGTGCTGACCCAAGCGCGGGACTTTCCTCCCCAGCGCCTGTTCGGTGCGGTACAACGTAAAAACTGCTGTTGTCCGGTGTCACCGTAAGAGACGGGATTTGATCGCGGTGAACGTGAAGAAGATTGCGGGCCTCGCTGGTATCGCGTTGGTGCTGTTCTTCGTCATCGCCCAGCCTGGGCAGGCCGCCGGCCTCGTCGGCAACATCATCGACTTCCTCCGCAGTTCGGCCGAATCGGTGATCACCTTCGTCAGCAACGTGTTCAAGGGCTGATCGCGGGGTTACCCTCGAACCATGTTCGCGCCACGCGACCCCGACGAGTACCTCCTCGACACCGAGCGGCGGGTCATCCGGATCCGCCGCCACTGGGCGGTGCTCCTGTGGGACACCTTCGAGGCGGCCGCGCTGCTGGCCGTCTGCGTGCTGGTGTCCTACCTGCTGCCGCCGGCGTTGTACATCGGCCAGAACATCCTCTGGTACGTCGCACTGCTCGTCGTCCTGCGGTTCGCCTACGTGGTGATGGAGTGGTGGGTCGAGCGCCTGGTGGTCACCGACAAGCGGTTCGTCATGACGACCGGGGTGTTCACCACCAAGGTGCTGATGATGCCGATCAGCAAGGTCACCGACCTCAGCTACGTCCGCACCGCCACCGGCCGCATGATGGGCTACGGCACGATGGTGGTCGAGTCCGCCGGGCAGATCCAGGCGCTGAACAAGATCGACTTCCTGCCGCGGCCGGAGGAGTTCTACGACACGATCTCGGAGCTCGTCTTCGGCGACAAGCAGAAGCAGGCCGAACGCTTCTCCATGATCAAGGCCCAGCGGGCCGCGCGGGGCAAGAAGCCGGTCGGCTGACGTCCCCGCCGAGCGTGTGACGCAGCGCATCGTCGACAATGGACGGGATGCGCATCGACCTGCACGCCCACTCCACCGCTTCCGACGGCACCGACTCGCCGGCCGGGCTCGTCGCCGCAGCCGCGAAAGCCGGGCTCGACGTCGTCGCGATCACCGACCACGACACCACCGCGGGCTGGGCGCCCGCCTCCGAAGCGGTGTCACCAGGCCTGACGCTGGTCCCGGGGGCCGAGCTCTCGACGGTGTCGATCGACCCCGAGACGGGCCGCCAGATCAGCGTCCACCTGCTCGGCTACCTCTTCGACCCGACGTCCGAGCCCATCGTCACCGAGCAGACCCGGTTGCGCGTCGAGCGCCGCACGCGGCTGCGCCGGATGGCCGAGCGGATGGCCGCCGACGGCCTCCCCATCGACATCGACGAGATCTTCGGCCTGCTGCCCGAAGATTCCCCGCCCGGGCGCCCCCACCTGGCCCAGGCGCTGGTCCGGGCCGGGCTGGTCAAGTCCGTCGACGAGGCCTTCGCCGACTACCTCAGCCCCCGCCGCGGCTACTACGTCGCCCGGCGCGACACGCCGGTCGAGGAAGCCATCGACATGATCGCCGCGGCCGGCGGTGTCACGGTCGTCGCGCACCCCTTCGCCTTCAGCCGCGGCGCCACCATCAGCGAAGACACCCTCGCCGGACTGGCCGCGCGCGGGCTCACCGGTGTCGAGGCCGACCACCCCAACCACGACGCGCCGACGCGGGCCCGCGTCCGCGAGCTGGCCGCCGAGCTCGGGCTCGTCTTCACCGGATCCAGCGACTACCACGGCACCAACAAGACGATCAAACTCGGCGAGTGCACCACCGACCCCGGGCAGTTCGAGGAACTCGCTTCGCGCGCCACGGGGTTCCAGGTCGTGAAGGGCTGACATGACGCTCTTCGACGCGAAACTGTTCATGAGTGCGACGATCACCCTGATCGTCATCATGGACCCGCCCGGCACCGTGCCGGTGTTCCTCAGCCTCGTCGGCCGCAAGCCGATGGCGACCCGGGCGCGCGCCGCCCGGCAGGCCGTCCTGGTGTCACTGCTGGTCATCAGCCTGTTCGCGGTCGCGGGCCAGGCGATCCTGGCCTACCTCGGCATCGGCATCCCCGCGCTGCAGGGCGCGGGCGGCCTGCTGCTCCTGCTGATCGCGCTGCAGCTGCTCACCAGCAACGGCCACGAGACCGAGGCGGCGGCCGACGACGTCAACGTCGCGCTGGTGCCGCTCGGCACGCCGCTGCTGGCCGGGCCCGGCGCGATCGCCGCGACCATCGTGTTCGTCCGGCAGGCCGACGGGCACATCGGCGCGTACATCGCCCTGGCGCTGGCGATCGTCACCGTGCACTTCGTGATCTACCTCTGCATGCGCTACTCGGGCCTCGTCATCCGGCTGATCAAGGAAAGCGGCATCACCCTGCTGGCCAAGGTGGCCGGTCTGCTGCTCGCGGCCATCGCCGTGGAGCTCGTCGCGAACTCCGTCCGCGGGTTCATCTCCGGCGCCGGCTGACGCCGCTACCCGGGTTGTCCTGTTGGACAGGATGCGCCCGGTTCGTTGACATCGTTGGCACCCCTCCCGCAGCCTGGATCTCAGCTCAGCGTTTGAAACGATTCAACGCCCGTTGCGGAGGCCTCGATGAAGTGGCTCAGAGCAGTCCTGCCGGTCACGGTGCTGGTGGCGAGCGGCGTCTTCGCCGTGCCCGCCGACGCCGTGCCTGGCTGGCAGCAGTACGTCGTCGCACCGCCGAGCCGGGACGTCCGGCCGGTGCGGGTGCTGTCCACCACCGGGGACGTCACGAACCCGAACGGCCTGCTCGGGCGCGGGGTGGCGACGTTCAAGCGGCAGGCGCCGCCGCCGAAGCCCGCGTGGCCCGCGGGCACCACCGCGGACGCGTCGTCGTTCCACGCACCGAACAACGGCGGGAACGGGCAGCCGCGGGCCTACGCCCCCGGCAACGCCGTCGACGGCAACCCCGAGACGTTTTGGAACGACGACACGATCGGCGCGTACCCCGACGTTCTGACGATCACTGCGGGTGCGCCGGTCGCGCTGCCCGGTGTCACCATTCTGTCCAATGTGGACGGCGTGCCGCAGGACTTCACGGTCGAGGTGCTGGACGCGGGTGCGTGGCGGGTGGCCGCCTCCGTGACGGGGAACACCGCCGTGCAGCGGGCGGTCACCTTCGACCGGCCGGTGACGGCCGCGCAGGTCCGGATCACCGTGACCAAGGACCAGAACACGCCTTCGGGCGAGTTCAGCCGCGTCGCCGAGGTGTGGCCCGGCGTGGTCGCCGACCCGCCGGTGCCGACCGCCGTCGTCGATTTCGGCAAGGTCGTCGCCGGGTACCCGAAGATCGCCTTCGCGGGGGCGTCGGCGAACCGGCCGGGCGTCCGGCTGGCCTTCTCGGAAACCCAGCAGTACCTGGGCGAACGCTCCGACTTCACCCGCTCGGACTTCTCCGGCGGGCCGGGCACCGACCAGTTCGCCGTGCCCGCGACGCCGACGGTGTGGCGGGACACCAAGGGCTGCGCGGCCGGGACGCAGGTGTGCGCGGACGGCCTGCACGGCTTCCGCTACCTGCGGATCAGCCTCGACGCGCTGGCGTCGGACGCACCCCTCGCTCAGCCGTCCGGTGAGGTGCGCATCAGCGGCGTCTCGCTCGACTTCACGCCGTTCCTCGGCACGCCGTCGACCTACCGCGGCTGGTTCGAGTCGTCGGACGCCGAGCTGAACCGCTACTGGTACGCGGCGTCCTACACGAACGAGCTGGGCATGGACACCTTCCGGGAGTCCGATGTGGACCCACGGGGCGCCTTCTCACCTTCGCTGGACGGGAAGCTGGTGCTGCACGACGGCGCGAAGCGCGACCGGGACCCGTACGTCGGCGACGTCGCCGTCTCCGGACTCACGCAGTACCTGACGCACCAGGACGGCACGGCGGCCCGCAACGTTCTCGCCGACCTGGCCGACCACCAGCGGGCGGACGGCTGGATCCCCCCGGCGTCGATCAACGGCTACACGCTGCCGCTGTTCGACTATCCGCTCTGGTGGGTGACGTCGAGCTGGGACTACGTGCTCTACACGGGCGACACCGCGTACGCGAACTCGTACTACTCGCACCTCGTGAAGACGCTCGACAGCTGGTACCCGTCGGTCACCGATTCGCGCGGGTTGCTCGCGAAGGGCCTCAACGGCACTGGCGGCTACGGCGACTACGCGTTCCTGCCGCGTACGGGGGAAGTGACGTACTACAACGCGTTGTACGTCCGGGCGCTTCAGGGCGCTGCCGGCTTGGCGCGCGCGACGGGGCACCCGGCCGACGCGGACCGGTGGCTTTCGCGCGCTTCGGGCGTCTCGGCGGCGGTGAATGCCTACCTGTGGGATCCGGCGGCGGGTGCGTACCTCGACTCGGCGACGGGCGCGGTGCGCCACGGCCAGGACGGCAACAGCCACGCCATCCTGGCGGGGATCGCTTCGCCCGTGCAGGCCACTACGGCGCTCGCGCGGCTCGCGGCGGGCGCGCTGCCGTACGGGAACCCGTTCATGGACAACGACACTTTGGTCGGTGACGGCACGAAGCGCGTGTACGCGTTCACGTCGTTCCCCGAGTTGCAGGCGCGGTTCCGGACCGGGCAGACGGCGTCCGCGATCGACCAGATCAAGCGGATGTACGGCTGGATGGCCACGCACGACCCGGGCATCACGGCCTGGGAGGGCATCGGCGAGGGCGGCTCGCACTACGAGCAGGGGTACACCTCGGCCGCGCACGGCTGGTCGACCGGGGTGGTGCCGGCGTTGACGAACGAGCTGCTGGGCGTCGCGCCGACGTCGCCGGGCTTCGCGACGTGGACGGTTTCGCCGCACCCGGGTTCGGTTTCGTGGGCGCGGGGAGCGGTGCCGACGCCGAAGGGCGCGTTGTCGGCTTCGTGGTCTCAGCAGGGTTCGGTGTTTTCGCTGACGGTGACCGCCCCGCGGGGGACGTCCGGGTCGCTGGTGGTGCCTTCGGGTCGTCTGGTGTTGCTGGACGGGCGTGCGGTCCGAGGCGGCTCGTTGACCGTTTCCGGTGGGACGCACACGGTGCTCGTGGTGCGGTGAACGGCCTTTCCGCGCGGGGCGGCTCGCCCCGCGCGGAAAGTGTCGGTGGTGGTGCGTAGCGTGGGCGTCGTGAAGGAGCAGATGGGCTTCGACTTCGGCGTCGCGCAACCGGTGCGGCTCACGAAGGTCTCGCCGGCACGGCTGGCGACCTTCGACGACTGCCCGCGCCGGTACCGCCTCGCGTACCTCGAACGGCCGACCCCGCAGCGCACCGGGCCGTGGGCGCACAGCACGCTGGGCGCGGTGGTGCACAACGCGCTGCGGGCGTTGTTCGACCTGCCGGTGCTCAAGCGGGTGCCGCAGCGGGCGGTGGCGCTGGTGGCGGAGTTCTGGAAGGACGCGGGCTTCGAGAGCGAGGAGCAGGCGGCGCGGTACCGGGCGCGGGCCAAGGGCTGGGTGGCGGAGTACGTCGAGGACAACGACGTCTCGCACGACCCGGTGGGGCTGGAGCGCTGGGTGTCGGCGCCGGTCAGCGGCACGCCGGGGGAGCGCCCGTCGATGATCATCGAAGGGCGGGCGGACCGGATCGACGCGCGGGACGGCTCGCTGGTGATCGTGGACTACAAGACGGGCCGCCGTCCGCCGGACGAGTACGAGGCCAGGGCGTCGCAAGCGCTTGCGCTGTACGCGGTGGCGGGGGCGCGGACGTTGCGCATGCCGTGCACGACGGTGGAGCTGCACCACGTCCCGACGGGCACGATCGCGGCGGCGGAGCACACCCCGGAGAGCTTGCAGCGGCACCTGCAGCGAGCGGAGGAGACCGCGGGCGACCTGAGGCTGGCCACGGATACCCTGGACGCGGGCGGCGACGGGGACGTGCTGTTCCCGCCCCGCCCGGACCGCCGCTGCGCGTGGTGCGACTTCAGGCCGAGCTGCGCGGCGGGCCAGGAAGCGGCCCCGGCGGCGCAACCCTGGGACCTGCTCGCGCCCTGAACCGGGAGGGAACGTTGGCTTCACCGGACACCGACGAACTGGCGACAGTGCCGTTGCCGGCGGGAGAGCCGGAAGCCGAGCAGCCACGGAGCCAGGCAGCCGACCCACCCTCGGCCCCCTCGGCCCCGCGCGACGCGCCGACCGTCCCGCACGAACGGCTCACCCCCGAGCAGCCAGCCCCCACAGACACCGCCCCGGCCCGCCCTGCCGTACCCGCGACAGACGACCCGACCGAGCCCGCCCGGCAAGGCGGGCCCGCGACAGGCGACCCGACCGCCCAGACCCGGCAGGCCGGGCCCGCGGCGAGCGACCAAGCCCAGCAGGCCAGGCCCGCGACAGGCGATCCGACCAGCCCTGCCCGGCAGGGCGGGCCGGAGGCGAGCGAGCCTGCCCGGCAGGGCGGACGCTGGTGGCGCGGACTCACCGGCTCGCTGGCGGCCGGGCTCACCGTGCTCGCGATCGGGGTGCTGGCGGTGGCGGGGATCTGCCTGTTCACCGGCGCGCCGGGCCCCGGCCCGACCCTCCTGATCGGTCACCCGATCGCGGCAGCACTCGCCTTGGTGGCCCAGCGGGTCGCCGACCGCCGCAACGGTCCCCCAGCCGTAGGAGCGGGCATCGCGGTGGTGCTGTTCACGGTCTCCGCCCTCACCATGTTCTGGCTGGCTTAACCCCGCTTCCGCCCCCAATCACGCCAGTCCCGCCCCCAATCACGCCAGTCCCGCCCCCAATCACGCGAGTTCCGCCCGCAGTCACGCGAGATGCCCGCCCAATCACGCGAGATGCCTGCCCAAGCACGGCTGATGCCCGCTCAGTCACATGAGATGCCCGCCTAAGCACGGTCGATGCCCGCTCAGTCACGAGAGGCTCCCGCCACCTCGCCTCGAAATCCCAGGCTGGGCCGGAACTCAGGTGACTAGGCGGGCTTCTCGCGTGTCTGGAGGGGTATCGGGGTTACTTCAGGGCGGTGAGGGTGGGGCCGCGCTGCTCGAGCAGGACCGGGCCTGCCGCGGCCAACCGGACCACGCCCTGGTAGCCGCGGCGCTCGACGCCGACCGTGCGGATCGTCGAGCCGTCGGTCTCGTTCAGCACCGCCAAGCCGCCCTTGATCGGGACCACCAGTTGCTGGGCGAACGTGATCCCCGGGCCGGAGGCGCTGCTCAACGTCCAGCGCGGGGACAGGTCGTCGCGGGACAGAGCCACCAGCTTCGACCCGCTGAACCAGTACATGTTCGCCGCCGTCTGGGTGGTGGCCTCCACGCCGCCCGGTGGGTCGGCCGCCAGGTCGCCGGCCGGGACGTCCAGCGGGTACGCCGCGCGCTGGGTTCCGTCGCCGTTGTAGACCACCAGGAGCTTCTGGTCCGGCAGCACCACCGCCGTCAGGTCGCCCGACATCGCGATCACGCGGGCTCGCTTGCCCGCCAGCACCGAACTGAAGCTGACCTGCGGCTCGTCGTCCTTCTCCGGGGCGGCCTTGTACACCGTCAACCGGTCCGCCGGGTCGCCCGGGCAGCGCTCGATCACGCCGATCTTGCCCGACGCCGCCGCGACCGTGCCGTACGTGCAGCCCGTCCGCGGCTGCTTGCCCGCGTTGACCAGCGCCGGGACCTCGCCGTACTCGGCGCTCTGCACCAGGTCGTCGCGCCAAGTGGTAAGGAGCTTCTTGCCCGTCGCCGTGACGTGGGAGCCGTCGTCGACCAGCCGGGTGCCCAGCTCCGCGTTGCCGTTGCGCTGGGCCGTGATGCGGCCCGTGCCCGGGTCCAGCTGGGTGACCTCGCTGCACCCCATCGACTTCGCATAGACGGCGTTCAGCCGCCCCCACACCGAGTCCAGGGTGCACAACGGCCGGTCACGCGTGTAGTGCCAGCGGATCTGCCCGGTCAGCGGGTCGCGGACGGCGACCTCGCCGCCGTCCGCGGTGGCCACCGACTCGCCGGCCACGACCGGGACCGGCGTCGCGCCGCTGGCGGCGCTCCAGATCTCGGCGAGGGAGCCCGGGACCTTGTCCGGGACCGCGGGCAACGCCGGGGGTGGCGCCGCCTCGGTCCGGTCGGTGGCCGCGCTGTCGCTCGTCACGCCGATGACCAGCGCGACGGCGAGCACGCCCACCGCGATGAGCGCGGCGGCCAGCCTGTCCCGCCCGCGGTTCCAAGGCGAACGACGCGCCTTGACCCGCGGGGCGGGCGGAGTGCTCTCGGGAGTGTCCTCGAGTACGTCCTCGGACCCGAAGTCGTCGTCGCTCACGTACCCGAACCCCCGTTGGAGAAGCCTCAGTCTGCCGACGCAGGTGTATCAGACGTCGCGGCCGGGCGGCGACGGCGGCGCCGTCGAGCCGGGCGCTCCGCGTTCTCGCCGGCTTCCTTTTCGACGGCCGGGCCGGTCGCCTCCGGGGCGTTGCCGCTGCGGGTGCGGCGGCGGGACCGGGTGCGGCCCTCCGAAGGAGCCTCGTCCGATGACGACGACGAAGCAGCAGCGGCGTTGTCCGCAGCCTCGACGGCCTCGGCCGCGCGCGAGCCGCCGCGGGTCCGCTTGCGCGGGGCCCGGGCACGCTTGCGAGGCGCGTCGTCCTCCGAAGCAGGCTCGCCACGACGGCGGCCGCGCTTCTTGCCGCCCAGGTCCTCTTCCTCTTCGGCGGCCAGGCCCGCGCGGGTGCGGTTGGCCAGCGGCAGCCGCCCGGTGGTGCCCTCCGGGATGCCCAGGTCCTCGTACAGGTGCTTGGACGACGAGTACGTCTCCACCGGCTCCGGCTTGTCCAGGCCGAGGGTGTCGGAGATCAGCTTCCAGCGCGGCTCTTCGTCCCAGTCGACCAGGGTGATCGCGACGCCGGTGCGCCCGGCGCGGCCGGTGCGGCCGATCCGGTGGACGTAGGTCTTCTCGTCGTCCGGGCACTGGTAGTTGATGACGTGCGTGACGTCGTCGATGTCGATGCCGCGGGCGGCGACGTCGGTCGCGACCAGCACGTCGACCTTGCCGGAGCGGAACGCGCGCAGTGCCTGCTCGCGGGCGCCCTGGCCCAGGTCACCGTGCACGGCGGCGGCCGCGAAGCCGCGCTCGACCAGGTCGTCGGCCACCTTCTGCGCGGTGCGCTTGGTGCGGCTGAAGATCATCGTGAGGCCGCGGCCCTCGGCCTGCAGCGCCCGGGCGATGACCTCGGGCTTGTCCATCGAGTGCGCCCGGTAGACGAACTGGGTGGTGCGCTCGTGGATCGCGCTCGCGTCGTTCTCCTCGGCGCGGATGTGCGTCGGCTGGTTCAGGAACGTGCGGGCCAGCGTGATGATCGGGCCGGGCATGGTGGCCGAGAACAGCATGGTCTGCCGCTCGTCCGGCACCATCCGGAGGATGCGCTCGATGTCGGGCAGGAAGCCCAGGTCGAGCATCTCGTCGGCCTCGTCGAGCACCAGGCCGCGGACCTTGCCCAGCACCAGGTGCTGCTGCTCGGCCAGGTCGAGCAGGCGGCCCGGGGTGCCGATCACGACGTCGACGCCCTTGCGGAGCGCCTCGATCTGCGGCTCGTACGGGCGGCCGCCGTAGATGGCCAGCGTCCGGATGCCCAGGTGCTTGCCGGCGCCCTTGAGGTCGTTGGCGACCTGGATGCACAGCTCGCGGGTCGGCACCACGACGAGCACCTGCGGGGTGCCGTCGCCGGGGACCTGCACGCGGTGCAGCAGCGGGACGCCGAAGCCGAGGGTCTTGCCCATGCCGGTGCGGGCCTGGCCGATGAGGTCGTCGCCGGCCATGGCCAGCGGCAGCGTGAGCGCCTGGATGGCGAACGTCCGCTCGATGCCGGCCTCGCCGAGTGCCTTGACGATCTCCGGCTTGACGCCGAAGGACGCGAAGGTCGGGGCCTCGGGCTCGACCTCGACGCCCGCCTGCAGCGGGTGCGACGTGTCGAGCGCGGCCGGGCCGGTCTCGCTGTGTTCCAGCGCGACGGCGGGGGTCTGTTCGGTTGTGGGAATTTCTGCGGTCAGGGTGATCGCCTCTCTCGTGACCAGCGCGCACAGCCGTGGGTCCGCTCGACACTCGACCGGGAGTAAACCCTGGTCCCTGGCGCTGTTCTGGAGCGCGGAACCGGTCCGCCCCGGGAATGCCGGAAGAGGCGTGCACGCACATTGCAGTACGTCGACAGGCCACGCGACCTGCCTGTTTCCCGACGCCGGTATGGCGTACGGAAGCTCGATATCGTGTGCCAGTGTACCTGGTCAGCAGTTTTTCGACAGTACCCGGCGCGCCGGAACCAGTGTGATCGGTCTCGTCCCGACACGCCCGGGTGCTTCGGCGATACCCTGCCCCCGTGACCGAGCCCAAAGAGATCTCCGAAGGCGTAGTCGACCTTCTGGGTGTGATCGCCTACCTCGAGCTGTCCGCGTTCGACCGGCTGGCGGAGGACGCGCGCAGCGCCCCCACGCTGACCGGGCGGGCCGCGCTGGCGACCATGGCGGCCGCCGAGATCGGTCACTACGGCCTGCTCGCCCAGCACCTGGCCGCGCAGGACGTCAAGATCGAGGACGCGATGGCGCCGTTCGTGGCCCAGGTCGACGCCTGGCACGCTTCGACGCCCCCGAAGTCGTACCTGGAGTCGCTGGTCAAGGCCTACGTCGGTGACGGGCTCGCCGCCGACCTCTACCGGGAGATCGCCAGCTGGCTGGACCCGGAGACCAAGGACCTGGTGCTGACCGTGCTGGCCGACACCGGCCACTCGGCCTTCGCCGAACGCGAGGTCGCGGCCGGCATCGAGGCCGACCCCAAGACCCGCGACAAGCTCGCCCTGTGGGGCCGCCGCCTGCTCGGCGAGGCCCTGACCCAGGCCCAGTACGTCGTCGCCGAGCGCGACGGGCTGGCCGAGCTGATCATCAGCGGCTCGGGCGACCTCTCCGGAATTGCGGCGCTGTTCCGGCGGTTGCAACAGGGGCACACGAAGCGCATGCAGGCGCTCGGCCTGGGCTGAACCTGATGGAGTACCCGGAAGTGACGACGCGGTCGGGCGCGGACATGCGCCACCGGAACGAGCCGGTTCGGTTAGCCTTGGCCGGCACATCCCTTACGAATTTCCAGCGGAGGTCCCACGTGGAGGTCAAGATCGGCATCAAGGACACGCCGCGCGAGCTGGTGGTGTCCAGTGGCCAGTCTCCCGAAGAGGTGGAGAAGCTGGTCGCCGAGGCCCTGACGGCCGGTGACGGGCTCTTCCGCATCAACGACGAGAAGGGGCGCAAGTACATCGTCCCGTCCGACCGCATCGCGTACGTCGAGATCGCCCCCTCGGACGCCCGCAAGGTCGGCTTCGGCGTCGGCGACTGACTCGGTCTGCTCCGTCGTGAGTGGTAAGGCGGGTTAGAACCCGCCTTACCACTCACGACCAGCTGCGGGAGGCCACCTCCTGGAGTGGCCGTCCTAGGCGTTCAGTTCTTCCAGCGTCGTCGGCACGTGAAACGGCGGCGTGCTCGTGCCCATGATGCGGTACCGGCCCCACGGGTCCGGGTCCGACAGCTCGCCCGTCGCCGAGTGCGTGCCCGCCTGGATGGAGACCGGCTTCTTCTTGCCGCCCGCCAGGCGGGTCAGCTCCTCGTTCGCCGCCACCCGGCCGTACCAGCGGTAGTAGCCGTCGATCGGCTGGAAGTAGCCGCGCAGCTCCACCGTCACCGGCAGGGAGACGCCGTCCACCTCCAGAGTGGCATCACCGCTGTAGCCGTCTTCATCGTGCTCGCTCATGACGTTTCCTCCAGTGACTCCGGGGCGCGGCCCAGCTGGACCACCTTGTTGGCTTCCAGGGGCTGGTTCGGGTCGATGACCACGCCGTTCTGGCGGGTCAGCCCGTCGATGGCCGCCCAGATGATCTGCGTCAGGTACTCCACGACCGCGTCACGGCTCATCGAGCGGCGGTCCAGCCACCACTCGCCGGTGTTCTGGACCATGCCGACGATGCCGTGCGCCCACGGCTCGGCCGCGCCGGAGTCCATGTTGAACATCCGCATGTAGTCGCCGAGCAGCGCGGTCAGCGCCGTCGCGATCAGTTCCTTGTCCTCGGCCACGACGTCGGACGACACCGGCTTCTCCGGCCGTCCGTGCGCGAGCAGCCGGTAGAGGTTCGGGTGCTCCTCGATCACGGTGAAGAACGCGTCGAGGGCCATCCGGATCCGCGGGACCGGCGCCAGCTCGGCGTTGATCGCCGGGATCAGCCGCTCGAAGAGGATTTCCGTGCCGCGCTGGCCGAGGGCCACGTACAGGTCGGCCTTGTCGTCGAAGTGCCGGTACAGCACCGGTTTCGTGACGCCGGCCTCCGCGGCGACGTCCTCCATGCCGAGGTCCGGGCCGTGCGTGTCGAGCGCCCGCAGCGCGGCTTCGACGAACTCCTTGCGCCGGGCGATCCGGTGCTTGCGCCAGCGGTCGCGCCGGGCGTCGCCGGTCGCTTCGTCGCCGCGGGAGGACTTGCCGGCCTGCTTGCCTGAGCGCTTGACACGTTCGATCACGGGGGTCATGCTACGCACAGGTAACTGTTACCTCAAGTTACACATCGCGGAAGGGGTGTCGGCAATGACGCGGACGCTGAAGGAACCGGATCGCGAGAAGACCGCGGACCGCCTGCTGAAGTCGTCGGCGAACAAGTTCTACGACCCCGACGTCGACATCGACTGGACCGCGCCGCTGGTCGAGGGCAAGCGGTTCATCCTCGAAGAGCGCTCTTCGCTCTACGGCACGGAACTCTGGGACAAGCTGACCCCCGAGCAGCGCATCGAGCTGGGCAAACACGAGGTCGCGAGCGTCGCCACGACCGGTCTGTGGTTCGAGATCCTCCTGATGCAGATGCTCCTCAAGGAGGTCTACGAACAGGACCCGACGTCCGCACACGCCCAGTTCGCGCTCACCGAAATCGCCGACGAATGCCGGCACTCGACGATGTTCGCGCGGATGGCGTCGCGGATCGGCTGCCCCGCCTACGGTCCGGTGCCGTGGCTGCGGCGCCTGGCGAAGCTCATGCCGACGATCTCCTACGGCCCGGCGCGCTACGGCGCGATCCTGGTCGCCGAAGAGGTTCTGGACCGGCTGCAGCGCGAGCAGATGAACGACGAAGGCGTCCAGCCGCTGGTCCGGATGGTCAACCGGATCCACGTCCTGGAAGAGGCCCGGCACGTCACCTTCGCCCGCGAAGAGGTCACCCGCGGGATGGCGAAGCTGTCGAAGGCCGAGATCGCTTATCAGCAGTTCATCATCGCGGTCATTTCGTACTTCGTGACGCGGGCGTTCATCAACCCGGACGTCTACAAGGCGGTCGGCATCCGGCCGCGCGACGGCGTCGAGGCGGCGCTGAACAACCCGCACTGGCAGGGGACGATCGCCTGGGCCGGGGAGAAGATCATGCCGTTCCTGCAGGAGTCCGGCCTGGTCGGGCTGCCGGGGAAGTACTTCTGGCGCAAGTCGTTCCTGCTCCCGGCGGGCCGATGACCGCCGTCCTCTCGCCCGGGCAGCGGTTCGTGGCGAGTGACGGCGCCGTGCTCAACGTCGTGCCGTCGGGGCCGGCCGATTCCGCGGTCACGCTGGTGCTCGTGCACGGCTGGACGCAGGACCACCGGACGTGGGACTTCGTGCTGCCGCACCTCGATCCCGGCCTGCGGGTGCTGCGCTACGACCTGCGCGGCCACGGCGGCTCGGCGCCCGCCCGGCCCGGTGGCGCCACGATCGCCCGGCTCGCCGACGACCTGGCCGAGCTGATCGCCGACCGCGTCCCGGACGGACCGCTGGTGCTGGCCGGGCACTCGATGGGCGGCATGACGCTGATGGTGCTCGCCGAACGGCACCCCTCGCTGGTCGCGTCCCGGCTGGCCGGTGCGGCGTTCGTGGCGACGTCGTCCGGCCACATGGACAAGCTGACCCTCGGCTTCCCCGGGCTGGTGGGCCGGAGCGTGACACGGTTCGAGCCGCGGGTGGCGAAGCTGCTGGCGGGACTTCGGAGCGACACACTGCGGCTGCGGCCGGGAGTGGTCCGCTCGGGCGCCCGGCGGCTCGTCTTCGGCGTCCGGCCGGGGCGCGAGCAGGTGGACAGCGTCGTCGAGCAGCTGCTGTGCGCGCACCCGGCGAGTGCGGGAATGTTCCTGGACGCGATCGCGGCCCACCGCGGTGTCGGCGGGCTGGGCGCGCTGTGCGACGTGCCGTCGGTGGTGCTGGCGGGGGAGAAGGACCGGCTGTGCCCGCTGCCGCACGCGAAGGTGATCGCGGACGAGCTGCCGCACGCGGAGTTCGTCCGGTTCCCCGGGGCCGGGCACATGCTGCCGCAGGAACGGCCGTTCGAGGTCGCCCGCCGGATTTCCGCGCTGGTGCGAGTGGCCGTCCCGCGCTGAGCTTGTGTACTAACTGGTGAGTTCACGTGAACTCACCAGTTAGTACACCTGGACTCACCAGTTAGTACACAGGTAACTAACCGGATAGTTCACAGCTCTGTCTGGCGCCGGGTCAGGAGTCCTTGAGGGGGAAGCCGCCGCCGATGCCGCGCCAGGCGAGGTTGGCCGTCAGGGCCACCGCTTCCTCGCGACTCATCGACTGGTGGTGGGCCAGCCAGAACCGCGCGCTGACCTGGCTCATCCCGACCAGCCCGACCGCCAGCAGCCGCGCCTTGTCCTCGTCGAGCCCCGCGTCGGCGGTGATCGTCTCGGTGATCGCGTCCACGCTCGCCGACGTCGCCCGGTCGACCGCTTCCTGGACCGCCGGCTCGCCGCGCAGGTCGGACTCGAACACCATCCGGAACGCGCCCGCGTCGTTGCTCACGAAGTCGAAGAACGCGCCCACCGTCGCCGGCACGCGCTGCTTGTTCTCCGTCGTCGAGTCCAAGGCGTTCTGGACGCGCTTGACCAGCTCGTCGACGTGGCTCTCCAGCAGCGCGATGTACAGATCGAGCTTGCCGGGGAAGTGCTGGTACAGCACCGGCTTCGAGACGCCCGCGACCTCGGCGATCTCGTCCATCGCGGCAGCGTGGTACCCGTTCTCGGCGAAGACCCGCTGCGCCGCGGCGAGGAGCTGAGCCCGGCGCTCGGTCCGGGGCAGCCGCACCCCACGTTGCTGCAGCCGCGTCATCTCCGTCATGCTCATCCTCCCGTCATCGCTTCTTCGACGGGCGGGGTCGCCACCGCGTGAAGTCGCCCTGAAGATTACTCGCCGGTACGTGCGCCGCGCCAAGGGTCGGGCATTCTGGACCTGTGGACACCCCCGTGCAGGCCCGGCCGCCGCTGACCCACGTACCGCTCTCGAGCAGGGTCTTGCCGTCGCTCGACCCGGTCCCGCCGCCCTGGCCGGCGGCGTTCGAAGAGGTCGGCACCGCCCGGCTCCACGTCCGCCGCACGCCGGGCCCGGACGGTGTTCCCGCCGTGTACGTCCACGGCCTCGGCGGCTCGTCGACGAACTGGACCGACCTGGCCGCGTTGCTCGCGCCGGTCGCCGGCGGCACGGCGATCGACCTGCCCGGGTTCGGCTACTCCGAGCCCGAAGAAGGCTTCGACTTCACGCTCCAAGCGCACGCGGACGTCGTGGTCAGGCATATCGAGGCGGTTGGGGGGCCGGTGCACCTGTTCGGCAACTCCATGGGCGGCGCGATCGCCCTGCTGGTCGCGGCCCAGAAGCCCGAACTCGTGAAGACGCTGACGCTCATTTCCCCCGCGGTGCCCGACCTGCGGCTCGACCCGCGGCGGCTGTCGGACCCGCGGATGGCGTTCGCCTACCTGCCGCTCGTCGGCGCGCGCGTGCGGGCCCAGCTGGCCGCGCTCGGGCCGCGGGAACGCGCCGCGCAGGTCATCAAGCTGTGCTTCGCCGACCCGTCGCGATTCCCCGAGAGCCGCCTCGACGAGCTGACCGAGGAACACGGTGCCCGCGCCGGGTTCGCCTGGGCCGCCCCCGCGATGGCGCGCAGCACGTTCGCCATCTTCCGGGCGTGGTCGACGCTGGGGAAGGCGTCGCTGTGGTCGGTCGCGCCGCTCGTCAAGGCGCCGACGCTGGTCGTCTGGGGCCGGGAGGACCGCGTCATCTCGGTGAAACGCGCGGTGCGGACCGCCCGGGCGATCCCGCGGGCCCGGCTGCTGGTGCTGCCGCGCACCGGCCACGTGGCGCAGATGGAACGCCCGGTCGTCGTCGCGAAGGCCGTGCTGGGCATGTGGGAGCACGTCGAAGCGGGCACCTGGTAACCCGATCGGGGGGTGGCGAGTTCACTCGATGATCCGCCAGTCGGCGCGAGCGGCGTCTCGCCGCTGTGGCACCCTGGTGCGGTGGACCGGGTGAAGCAGGACGCGCGAGGCGAAGATCGGCGCACGCCGCACCGCGCGTCGGCCCGCCGGACGCCGGACGCCGAGGACCACCCCCGCACCGGGCAGTACCGCCCGTCGAAGGCGTCGGCCCAGCGCGTCGACGAGGACCGCTACCGCTCGGGCAGCCGTCGGACCAGCGCCGAGCCGCTGAGCGCCTCCTGGAAACCGGCGGTGCCGGTCCCGGCGGAGAAGGCCGAACCGCCGTCGAAGTCCGGCATCGCGAAGTTCACGAAGACCTACGGCTGGCGCGTCTACGCGCTGCCGATCCTGGTGGTGCTGACCGTGCTGGTCGTGGTCAACACGGCCAACAGCCCGGCCCAGCCGATCGCCGAGCAGGGCACCGGCGCCTCCGCGCCCGACGTCGAGTCGGCGGGCGGCGACTCCTCCGGCGGCGCCATCGACGGCAACGGCGAGCAGGCCATCCCGGAGAACCCGGCCACCCCGGTCGACCTCAAGGTCCCGACCGCCGAACTGCCCGACGGCGGCCCGTTCACGCAGGCGGGCGCCGGCAAGTGGCACGTCGTCCCGGGCAGCGGCCCGAAGATCGGCAACGGGAAGCTCTACACCTACACCGTCGAGGTCGAAGACGGCATCGACCCGGCGAGCTACGCCGGCGACGACGCCTTCGCCACCGCCGTCCAGGGCACGCTGTCCGAGCCGAAGAAGGGCTGGACCTGGGACGGCAAGATCGCGTTCCAGCGGGTGGACGCGAACTTCCCGAACCCGTCGTTCCGGGTGAGCCTCACCACGCCGGACACCACCCACCGGCCGGACGCCTGCGGGTTCCAGATCAAGTTCGAGGCCTCCTGCTACCGCAAGAGCCTCGGCCGGGTGCTGATCAACCTGGCCCGCTGGGTGCGCGGCGCCAAGGCCTTCGGCCCCGACATGACGGGGTACCGGCAGTACGCCATCAACCACGAGGTCGGCCACGCCCTGGGCAACCAGCACGTCGGCTGCGGCGGCAACGACCAGCCCGCGCCGGTGATGATGCAGCAGTCGTTCGGCGTCTCCGACGACTACGTGTCGATGCTCAACGACATCCCCGGCGGCGACAAGGGCAAGGTGGCCAAGGACGGCCGCATCTGCAAGACCAACTCCTGGCCGAATCCGACGCCGTAATCCCACCATCCGGACGCGGGAAGACCTATTTGCCTGCGCGCGTTGTGCATAGTGGGATGGACGCGATACGCGCGCGAGATGGAGGACCCATGTCAGCACTGCCGCCGCTCGTCGAGCCGGCTGCCGAGCTCACCAAGGAAGAGGTGGCCCGGTACAGCCGTCACCTGATCATCCCCGACGTCGGGGTGAACGGCCAGAAGCGGCTGAAGAACGCGAAGGTCCTGGTGATCGGGGCCGGCGGCCTCGGCAGCCCCGCGCTGCTGTACCTGGCCGCGGCCGGGGTCGGCACGCTCGGCATCGTCGACTTCGACGTCGTGGACGAGTCGAACCTGCAGCGCCAGGTCATCCACGGCCAGTCCGACGTCGGCAAGCTCAAGGCCGCGTCCGCGCAGGAGTCGATCGCCGAGATCAACCCGCTGGTCAAGGTGCACCTGCACACCGACCGCCTCGACTCGTCGAACGCGCTGGAGATCTTCGAGCAGTACGACCTGATCGTCGACGGCACCGACAACTTCGCGACGCGCTACCTGGTCAACGACGCCGCGGTGCTGCTGGGCAAGCCGTACGTCTGGGGCTCGATCTTCCGGTTCGAGGGCCAGGTCAGCGTGTTCTGGGAGGACGCGCCGAACGGCAAGGGCCTCAACTACCGCGACCTCTACCCGGAGCCGCCGCCCCCGGGCATGGTTCCCTCCTGCGCCGAGGGTGGCGTGCTGGGCGTGCTGTGCGCGTCCATCGGCTCGATCATGGTGACCGAGGCGATCAAGCTCATCACCGGCATCGGCGAGCCGCTGCTCGGCCGCCTGATCAGCTACGACGCGCTGGAGATGAAGTACCGCGAGGTCAAGATCCGCAAGGACCCGGACACGCCGAAGATCACCGAGCTGATCGACTACGAGGCGTTCTGCGGGGTCGTGTCCGAAGACGCAGCAGCCGCCGCGTCGGGCAGCACGATCACCCCGGCGGAGCTCAAGGCCAAGTTCGACAGCGGCGAGAACTTCGCGCTGATCGACGTCCGCGAGCCGCACGAGTACGAGATCGTCAACATCAAGGGCGCGACGCTGATCCCGAAGGACCGGATCCTTTCGGGCGAGGCGCTGGCCGAGCTGCCGCAGGACAAGCCGATCGTGCTGCACTGCAAGTCGGGTGCCCGGTCCGCCGAGGCCCTGGCCGCGCTGCACGCGGCCGGCTTCAAGGACGCGACGCACCTCGGCGGCGGCGTGCTCGCCTGGGCGAAGCAGATCGATCCGAGCCTGCCGACCTACTGACAGTGTGACTTTGCCCGGCCGGGAAACCGTGTGTGAGCAGCGCGTCTTCTCATTCGTGGAACACCCGGCCGGGTAACGTCACGGCCGTGCGGTCAACCCTCGAACGTCCTCCGGCGCACGTCTGCGCGGCCTTCGGCGGCCCCGCCGACGGCGGCGAACGCCTCCCGGATTCGACGGCGTGGCACTGCGGCGACCTCGTGCTGAAGCCGGTCGCCGACAAGGTCCGGACGTTGTGGACCGCGCACGCACTCGACTACGTCCGCGAGCCGGGGCTGCGGGTCGGCAAGCCGGTCCGTTCGACGGACGGCCGCTGGATCGTCGGCGGCTGGACGGCGTCGCGGTTCGTCCCCGGCACGCACGAGCACCGCGGCGACGCTTCGGTGCTGGCGGCGGTCAAGCTGCACCGGGCCACGGTCGGCCTGCCCCGGCCGGACTTCCTCGACACGCGCACGGACGTGGACGCGATCGCCGACCGCGTGGCCTGGGAGGAACTCGAGGTTCCCCTGGAGGAGACGAAGGGCGGCCGCTGGTTCGAGGTCCTGGCGGGTGCCCGTCGCCCGATCCGGTTGCCATCGCAGGTGGCCCACGGCGAGCTGCTGGCGGGGTTGCTGTTCGACGGAGACGCCGGCCCCGGCCTGGTCGACTTCGTGCCGTACTACCGCCCGGGCGAGTACGGCGCGGCGATCGTCGCGGTGGACGCCCTGGCCTGGGGCGGCGCGGGCCGTGACCTCCTGGAGCGCTGGGCGCACCTGCCGGAGTGGCCGCAGCTGCTGTTGCGCGCGGTGCTGTTCCGGTTGGCGTCGAACGCACTGAACCCGAGGTCGACCCAGGCATCACTGGACGGCCTGCGCGCGGCGGCGCGTGAGGTCTCGGGCATCTTGTGATTCTGGGATGATGGCGGCATGACCACTTACCGAAAGGGCCATGCCGCGTAGGCGCCCCGGAAGCCTGCGCCGCGCCCAGCGACTCGATGTCGCGGGCCCGCCGCCGGCCAAGATCCCGTACGTGTCCCGCCGCGCCATGCGGCAGCTCGTCTTCGCCGAAGCAACGGCTGGTTTGCTGCCCGGTTCCGTTGCCGAGTGCCTCCAGGACTGGGAGGAAGGCACCCGGCCGCCGTTCCGGCTGATACTGCCGGTGTCCCCGTATCCCCTGGTCGATCCGGTCGGCACCCGCCGGGAGCTTGCCGAGTTGCTGGCCCGGCTGCCGCGCCGGGAGCGGGCGCTGATCGGCGTCGCGCTGTCCCGGATCGACCGGCGGTTCGCGGCGCAGACGGTGCCCGACCCGCTCAACGACGGGCGGTGTTGGTTCGAGCGGCGGTTCTTCGAGCAGGACGGTGTAGGTCGCTTGTGACCCACCTCGCAAGATCGGGCGTCACGTCCGGTTCGTGCCCGCCGACCTCCCGACTCCCGGCAAATGGACACGGATCTCACCGGACGGGCGGCGGAAGCACCGCCGCAATGTCAACTGCCTGAAACATTCGGTCGAATCCGGTTAACACGGCCTCCTTAGCGTCAGGGCAAGCCCGAACCGCCGAGGAGGTGCCCGATGCCGCAGGTCGAGACCCACTGCCCGTACTGCGCCCTGCAGTGCGGGATGAGCCTCGAGGGCACCCGCGTGACGCCGCGGGACTTCCCGGTCAACGCCGGCGGCCTGTGCCAGAAGGGCTGGACCTCCGGCTCGCTCCTCACCAGCCCGAAGCGGCTGACCACCCCGATGCTGCGCGTCAACGGCGTGCTCGAGCCGGTCGGCTGGGACTTCGCCCTCGACCACGTCGCCCGGAAACTGCGCGAAACACAGCAGAACCACGGCCCGGACGGCGTGGCGATCTTCGGCGGCGGCGGGCTGACCAACGAAAAGGCCTACCTGCTGGGCAAGTTCGCCCGGGTCGCGCTCGGCACCTCGCAGATCGACTACAACGGCCGGTGGTGCATGTCGTCGGCCGCCGCCGCGGGGATCAAGGCGTTCGGGGCGGATCGCGGGATGCCGTTCCCCGTCACCGATCTCAAGAACGCCGACGTCGTGCTGCTCGCCGGGGCGAACCCGGCCGAGACCATGCCGCCGTTCACCCAGCACCTGCGCGGCAGCGACCTGATCGTCGTCGACCCGCGGCGGACCCCGACCGCCGAGCTGGCCGGCCTGCACCTGGCTCCCGCGCCCGGCACGGATCTCGCGCTGGCGCTGGGCATCCTGCACGCTGTCGTCGAAGGCGGCCACCTCGACCAGTCCTATGTGGACGACCGGACCAGCGGGTTCGCCGAGATGTGGCGGATCGCCGCCACCTGGTGGCCGGAGCGCGCCGAGCGCGTCACCGGGGTCTCGGCCGCCGACATGCGCCTCGCCGCCGAAAAGCTCGCCGGCGCCCGCAACGCCTACGTCCTCACCGCCCGCGGCACCGAGCAGCACGCCACCGGCACCGCGACCGTCGGCGCCTGGATCAACCTCGCCCTCTCCCTCGGCCTGCCCGGCCGCGCGGGCTCCGGCTACGGCTGCCTCACCGGCCAGGGCAACGGCCAGGGCGGCCGCGAGCACGGCCAGAAGGCCGACCAGCTGCCCGGCTACCGCAAGCTCGACGACCCGGCCGCGCGCGCGTACGTCGCCGGTGTCTGGGGTGTCGACGCCGAAAGCCTGCCCGGTCCCGGCCGCTCGGCCACCGAACTGCTCGAAGCGCTCGGCCAGGAGAACGGCCCGAAGGCGCTGATGGTGTTCGGCAGCAACGTGGTCGTCTCGGCCCCGCGCTCGCAGCGCGTCCAGGACCGGCTGGCGTCCCTCGACTTCCTGGTCGTCGCCGACTTCGTGCTGTCGGAGACCGCGGCGCTCGCCGACGTCGTCCTGCCGGTCACCCAGTGGGCCGAAGAAGACGGCACGCTCACCAACCTCGAAGGCCGGATCCTGCTGCGCCGCAAGGCCTTGACGCCGCCGCCGGGCGTCCGGTCCGACCTCGACGTCCTCCACGGCCTTGCGCAGCGCCTGGGACAGCCCGAAGATCGCTTCCCGGCCGACGCCGAGACGGTGTTCGAGGAGCTGCGGGTCGCGTCCAAGGGCGGCATCGCCGACTACTCCGGCGTCAGCTACGACCGGCTCCGCGACGGCGAGGCCCTGCACTGGCCAGTGCCGGAAACCGGCCACCCCGGCACCCCGCGGATGTTCCTCGACGCCTTCGCGCACCCGGACGGCCGCGCGCGGTTCGTGCCGGTCGAGCACATCGGTCCGGCCGAGCTGCCCGACGACGAGTTCCCCTTGCAGGCCACCACCGGCCGCGTGCTGCAGCACTACCAGTCGGGCGCGCAGACGCGGCTGATCGGAGAGCTCAACGAGGTCGTCCCGGAGGCGTTCGTCGAGGTGCACCCGGACACCGCCAAGCGCGCCGGGCTCGAAGAAGGCGACCGGGCGCTGGTCCGCTCCCGTCGCGGCGAAACCGTTGCGCGGGTGCGGTTCGCCCAGTCGCTCAAGCCCGATCTCGTCTTCCTCCCGTTCCACTTCCCGGGTGAGCAGCGCGCCAACCTGTTCACCAACCCGGCGCTCGACCCGGTTTCCCGGATGCCGGAGTTCAAGGTGTGTGCCGTGTCCCTGTCTACTGTGGATGGTGCCGCATGACCCCGCGTGAAGTCGTCATCGTCGGCTACGGCATGGCCGGCGCCCGGCTGGCCGACGAGATCCGCCGTCGCGACCCGATCGCCGAGCGGGTGCGGCTGACCGTGCTCGGCGCCGAGAAGCACGCCGCCTACAACCGGGTGCTGCTGTCCGCCGTCGTCGCCGGGGGCATGAGCGCCGAAAGCGTCCGCCTGCACGACGACGAATGGGCCCAGCGGCACAACATCGACCTGCGCCTCGGCGTCGACGTCGAACGCATCGACCGCGAGAAGCGCTGCGTCGAACTCGCCGACGGCTCCACCGTGGACTACGACGCTCTCGTGCTCGCCACCGGCGCGAACCCGTGGATCCCGCCGGTCGAAGGACTCGAAGCCGGGCCCGGTGTGGTCGCCTTCCGCAGCCTCGACGACTGCGCCAAGATCCTCGACGCCGCCCGCTTCGGCGCGCCGGTTGCGGTGCTCGGCGGCGGCCTGCTCGGCCTGGAAGCCGCCCGCGGCCTGGCCGGGCGCGGCAACCAGGTGACCGTCGTGCACCCGCTCAAGCACGTCATGGAACGCCAGCTCGACCCGGCCGCCGGCCACGTGCTGGCCCGGCAGCTCACCGAGATGGGCGTCACGTTCAAGTTCGGCGCCACCGCCGCCCGCTACCTGCCCGGCGACGGGCTCAAGCTCGACGACGGCAGCCTCGTCCCGGCCGACCTGGTCGTGGTCGCCGCCGGCGTCCGCGCCGAGACGCGCCTGGCCGTCGAAGCCGGCCTCGACGTCGACGGCGCGGTGCTGGTCGACGACGTCCTGCGCACCAGCGACGGCCGCATCCACGCCCTCGGCGACTGCGCCCGCCACCCCGGCGCCCCGCCCGGGCTGATCCAGCCCGCGTGGGAGCAGGCCGAAGTCCTCGCCGACGTCCTCACCGGGACGAACGCGGCGGCCCGCTACCGCGGCACCACGGCCGTCACCCGGCTCAAGGCCCGCGGCATCGACCTCGCCGCCCTCGGCGAGACCCAGCTCGAAGCCTCCGACAACGGCGCCGAGGTGCTCACCTTCAACGACCCGACCGGTGGCCGGTACGGCAAGCTCGTCGTCCGCGAAAACCGGGTCGCCGGGGCGATCCTGCTCGGTCTGCCCGACGCGGCCGCCACCATCACCCAGTTCCACGACCGCGGGACGCTGCTGCCGGACGACCGGCTCGCCGTCCTGCTCGGCCGCGCGCTGCCCACCGGCAGCACCCCGGCGGCCAGTCCCGCCGACCTGCCCGCCGCGGCGGTGATCTGCCGCTGCAACAACGTCACCAAGGGCCGGCTCATCGAAGCCTGGAAGGCCGGGGCCACCGACACCCCCGCACTGGCGCGGGCCACGCGAGCCACCACGGGATGCGGCGGGTGCACCGACGCCGTCGGCGGCATCGCGAACTGGCTCGCCGCGCAATGACCACGAACCGCCGCACGAAGGAGAACGCCGTGGCCCACCAAGGAAAACACTGGATCGAACACTGGGAACCCGAGAACGAAGAGTTCTGGGAGTCCACGGGCAAGCAGGTCGCCCGCCGCAACCTCTGGTTCTCGGTCTTCGCCGAGCACATCGGCTTCTCGATCTGGACCCTCTGGTCGGTCATCGTCCTGTTCATGGGCAAGGACTACGGCTTCTCCGCCGCCGACAAGTTCCTCCTCGTCTCGACGCCGACGCTGGTCGGCGGCCTGATGCGGCTGCCGTACACCTTCGCCGTGGCGAAGTTCGGCGGCCGCAACTGGACGGTCGTCTCGGCCGTGCTGCTGCTGATCCCGACCACGCTGGCCGCGATCGTGCTGCACCCCGGCACGTCGCTCGGCACCTTCCTGATCGTCGCCGCCCTCGGCGGGGTGGGCGGCGGCAACTTCGCCTCGTCGATGACGAACATCAACGCCTTCTACCCCGAGAAGCACAAGGGGTGGGCACTGGGCCTCAACGCCGGTGGCGGCAACCTCGGCGTCGCGGCGATCCAGCTGGTCGGGCTGCTGGTGATCGGCACGGCGGGGGCGACCGCGCCGCGGCTCGTGCTCTACGTCTACATCCCGCTGATCGTGGTCGCCGCCGTGCTCGCGTACTTCTACATGGACAACCTCGCCAGCATGAAGGGCGACACCAAGGCGATGCGCGAGGTCGTCAAGGACCCGCACACCTGGGTGATGTCGTTCCTCTACGTCGGCACGTTCGGCTCGTTCATCGGCTACAGCTTCGCCTTCGGCCTGGTGCTGCAGAACCAGTTCGGCCGCACCCCGCTGCAGGCGGCCGCGGTGACGTTCCTCGGTCCGCTGCTCGGCTCGATCTCGCGGCCGGCGGGCGGCTGGCTGTCCGACCGCATCGGCGGCGGCAAGGTCACCTTCGCCACGTTCGTCGGGATGGCGCTGGCGACGGTGGTGCTGATCCTCGCGTCGACCTCGAAGTCACTGGCGCTGTTCACGGTCGCGTTCATCGTGCTGTTCGTGCTCACCGGCATCGGCAACGGCTCGACGTACAAGATGATCCCGGCCATCTTCCGCGCCAAGGCGAAGGTCGCCATCGCGAACGGCGCCGAGGAGGCGGCCGAGCTGCTCCGGGCCCGGCGGCTGTCCGGCGCGCTGATCGGCCTGGCCGGCGCGATCGGGGCCGAAGGCGGCCTGCTGATCAACCTCGCCTTCCGCCAGTCGTTCGCCGACACCAAGAGCGGCGTGCCCGCCTTCGTCGGATTCCTGATCTTCTACGGGCTGTGCTTCGCCGTCACCTGGGCGGTCTACCTGCGCAAGCCCGCCGAACAGCCCACGAGTGAGCGCGGTCTGGCGCTCGCGGGAGCGGAGGTCTGAGATGCCCACCCTGGTCGTCGCCGGACACGGCATGGTCGCCCATCGGCTCGTGGAGGCGGTGCGCGCGGAAGACCCCCAAGGAACCTGGCACATCGTCGTCCTGTCCGAGGAGCCGCACCCGGCGTACGACCGGGTGGCGCTGACGTCCTACGTGGACACGTGGGACCCGGCGTCGCTGGCCCTGCCCGGCTCGGACTACGCGGGTGATCCGCACGTCGATCTCCGGCTCGGCGAGCTGGCGATTTCGGTGGACCGCGCCGCGAAGAGCGTCACCACGGCCTCCGGCGACGTCGTCTCCTACGACGCCCTGGTGCTGGCCACCGGCTCGCGGCCGTTCGTGCCGCCGGTGCCGGGGCACGACCTGGACGGCTGCTTCGTCTACCGGACCATCGAGGACCTCGACCGCATCCGCGCCGCCGCGGTCGACAAGCCGGGCCGCGGCCGGCGCTCGGCCGTCGTCATCGGCGGTGGCCTGCTCGGCCTGGAGGCCGCGAAGGCACTGCGGGACATGGGCCTGTCCCCGCACGTCGTCGAGATGGCGCCGCGGCTGATGCCGCTGCAGGTCGACGAGGGCGGTGGCTCGCTGCTGCGGCGGCTCATCACGAACCTGGACGTCACCGTCCACACGGGAACGTCCACCAACGCCATCGAGGCCGACGGCTCGCGGCTGCTGGCCAAGCTGGGCAACGGCACCGAACTCGACGTCGACCTGGTCGTGTTCTCCGCCGGCGTCCGGCCGCGCGACGACCTCGCCCGGCAGTCCGGCCTCGACCTGGGCCCGCGCGGCGGTGTCCTCACCGACGCCTCCTGCCACACGAGCGACCCGGCGATCTACGCGATCGGCGAGTGCGCCGCGGTCGAGGGCCGCGTGTACGGCATCGTGGCGCCCGGCTACGCGATGGCGGAGATCGTCGCCGCGCAGCTCACCGGCGGCGGCGGGACGTTCCCGGAGCCGGACACGTCCACGAAGCTGAAGCTGATGGGCGTCGACGTCGCTTCCTTCGGCGACGCGCACGCTCAGACGGAAGGCGCCCTCGAGGTCGCCGTCAACGACGCGGTCGCCGGGACCTACAAGAAGCTCGTGGTCACCGACGACGGCAAGACGCTGCTGGGCGGCGTGCTCGTCGGCGACGCGACCGAGTACAACACGCTGCGGGCGCTGGTCGGCCGTCCGTTGCCGGCCGAGCCGGGCGCGATCCTCGCCCCGGCGGGCGGCGGTGCCGCGGTCGGTGTCGACGCGCTGCCGGACGCGGCGCAGATCTGCTCGTGCAACGCCGTCTCCAAGGGCGCGATCACCCACGCCATCCACGAGGACGGCTGCGACACCGTTCCCAAGCTGAAGGCGTGCACCCGGGCGGGCACCGCCTGCGGTTCGTGTGTCCCGCTGCTGTCCAAACTGCTCAGCGCGGCCGGCGTCGAGCAGTCGAAGGCCGTCTGCGAGCACTTCCCGCAGTCGCGGGCCGAGCTGTTCGAGATCGTCCAGGCCACCCGGATCGGCACGTTCAGCGAGCTGATCGCCCGGTACGGCACGGGCAGCGGCTGCGCGATCTGCAAGCCGGCGGTGGCGTCCATCCTGGCCACCCTCGGCAACGGGCACGTGCTCGGCGGCGAGCAGATGACCCTGCAGGACACCAACGACCGGTACCTGGCCAACCTGCAGCGCAACGGCACGTACTCGGTTGTCCCGCGGATCCCCGGCGGCGAGATCACGCCGGACAAGCTGATCGTGATCGGCGAGGTTGCGCGCGACTTCGGGCTGTACACCAAGATCACCGGCGGCCAGCGGATCGACCTGTTCGGGGCGACGGTGGACCAGCTGCCGCTGATCTGGCGGCGGCTCGTCGACGCCGGGTTCGAGTCCGGGCACGCCTACGGCAAGGCGCTGCGGACGGTGAAGTCGTGCGTCGGGTCGACGTGGTGCCGCTACGGCGTCCAGGACAGCGTCGGGCTGGCGATCGAGCTGGAGCTGCGGTACCGCGGCCTGCGCTCGCCGCACAAGCTCAAGTCGGCCGTCTCCGGCTGTGCCCGGGAGTGCGCCGAGGCGCGGAGCAAGGACTTCGGCATCATCGCCACGGAGAACGGCTGGAACCTCTACGTCGGCGGCAACGGCGGCACCACCCCGCGGCACGCCGAGCTCCTGGTGTCCGATGTGGACACCGAGACGCTGATCCGGACGATCGACCGGTTCCTGATGTTCTACGTGCGCACCGCCGACCGGCTGCAGCGGACCGCGCCGTGGATCGAGGAGCTGGAAGGTGGGCTCGACCACCTGCGCGCGGTGATCGTCGACGACTCCCTCGGCATCTGCGAAGACCTCGACGCGGCGATGGCCAAGCACGTCGACAACTACGCCGACGAGTGGAAGGGCGTCCTGGAGGACCCGGAGAAGCTGGCCCGGTTCACCTCGTTCGTCAACGCGCCGGGCGCGCCCGACCCGGCGATCTCGTTCCGCGAGGAGCGGCAGCAGAAAGTGCCCGTCATGCTGGGAGTTCCCGGGTTTTCGAACAGCGAGGTGCGGCGATGACCACGTCGATCGAACGGACCTGGACGGCGGTCTGCCCGGCCGCTCGGATCGCCGAGTACTCGGGGGTGGCCGCGCTGCTGGACGGCGGTGTCCAGGTGGCGATCTTCCGGCTGCCCGGCGACCGGTTCTTCGCCCTGTCCAACTGGGACCCGTGCAGCGGCGCGGCGGTGCTCTCGCGCGGCATCGTCGGCGACACCGGCGGCGTGCCGGTGGTGGCGTCGCCGATCTACAAGGAGCGGTTCGCCCTGGAGACCGGCCGGTGCCTGGATGCCGCGGACGTTTCGGTGCCGGTGTACGAAGTGCGGGTGCGGGAAGGCGTCGTCGAAGTGGAGAGCCCGTGAGCGATGTGCTCCCACTGGCCGGTTTCGTGATCGGCATCACCGCGGCGCGCCGGGCTGACGAGCTCGGCGCGCTGCTGGTGCGCAAGGGGGCGAGCGTCCGCTACGGCCCGGCGATCCGGATCGTGCCGCTGACGGACGACACCGAGCTGCACGCGGCGACCACCGCGTTGCTGTCGTCGCCGGTGGACGCGGTCGTCGCGACCACCGGCATCGGCTTCCGCGGCTGGCTGGAGGCGGCCGAGGGCTGGGGGCTGGGCGACACCCTGCTTTCGCGGCTTTCGACGGCGTCGCTGCTGGCGCGGGGGCCGAAGGTGACCGGCGCGCTGCGGGCGGCCGGGCTGTCGGAGTCGTACTCACCGGCGTCCGAGAGCAACGCCGAGCTGCTGCAGCACCTGCTGTCGTCCGGGGTCGACGGGCTGCGGATCGCGGTCCAGCTGCACGGGGAGCCGTTGCCGTACTTCGTGGACACGCTGCGCGCGGCCGGCGCCGAGGTGATCGAGATCCCGGTGTACCGCTGGGTCGGCCCGGTCGACCCGGGCCCGGTGGACCGGCTCCTGGACGGCGTCCTCGACGGCTCGATCCACGCGTTGCCGTTCACCAGCGCGCCGGCGGCGGCGTCGCTGATCGCCCTGGCCCGGCGCACGGGCCGGCTGCCGGGGCTCGTCACGGCGCTGTCCGGCCCGGTGGTGGCGGCCTGCGTCGGCCCCATCACGGCCGGACCGCTGGCCGCGTTGGGAGTGCCGACGGTCCAGCCCCACCGCGCGCGCATCGGCGCACTGGCCCGGACGGTGGCGGAGACCCTGGTGGCCCGGTCCCCGCGGCTGCGGGCGGGCGGCCGCTCGATCGAGCTGCGCGGCCAGGCGGCCATCGTGGACGGCGAGTGGTGCGAGGTCGCACCGGCGCCGATGGCGTTGTTGCGGGCACTGGCGGCCTCACCGGGCCGGGTGGTGTCCCGCCGCGAGCTGATCTCGGCGTTGCCCGGCGGCGGCGAGGAGCACGCGGTGGAGACGGCGATCGGCCGGCTGCGGACATCACTGGGCGGCGGGAAGGTGGTCCAGACGGTGGTGAAGCGCGGATACCGGCTGGCGGTCGACGCCTGAGCGGCGTGTCAGCGTTGTCGGTGGGCCGTGTCAGTGCGGTGGCCTCCCGGTGTCAGCGGGGCGGGCGAAGGTTGGTTTCACACCAGCTACTTCGCTTCGTCAAGGAGAATCCGATGCAGAAGTTCACCACCCCCGCCCCGATCGCGACCGTCCTTTCGATCCCCGCCGGCCGCGTCCGGTTCGACGCGGCTCTCGGCTCCGACACGGTGGTCCGGGTCCTTCCGGTCGACCCGGCGAAGAGCCGCGACGCGAAGGCGGCCGAGGAGACGTCGGTTGCGTTCGACGACGGCGTCCTGCGGATCTCGCTCGAGGCTCGCAACCAGTACTTCGGCCCGTCCGGTGCCGTGGACGTAACCGTTTCGCTGCCAGAGGGCTCCTCGGTTTCGGTCGAGGCCGCGAGCGTCTCGTTGCGGGGCGTCGGTCGCCTGGGCGACGTGACGGTCTCGGGCGCCCACGGCGAGGTGGTCTTCGACGAGGCGGCAAGCTTGCGCTTGACGGCCCACGCGGGCGACGTATCGGTCGGCCGCCTGACGGGCCCGGCGGAGATCACCACGGGCAAGGGCGACATCCGCATCGCGGAGGCGTCCGCGGGCAACCTGGTGATGAGCACCCAGGCGGGCAACATCACGGTGGGCGCGGCGCCGGGTGTCTCGGCATCGCTGGACGCGGGGACGACCTACGGCCGGATCCGCAACGCGCTGAAGAACGAGGGAAAGCCCGAGCTGACGATCCAGGCGACGACGGCTTACGGCGACATCGACGCCCACAGCGTGTGAGGCAGGCGCGCAGCCGCCGAAAACTGTCGGTGCCGGCCGGTAGAGTGGAAAACGGGGGGCGCCCCGCGGGCGGGGGCGTGCAGGAAAGACCTTCGAGGGTGTCTCACCTGCTCGAAAAGCAGGCTGAGCGCCAAACCCGCACCCCACCCAGACCCCCCACCGCCCCGATCCGAAGCCAAAACACGGACGGTGGTGCCGGGTCAAGGCACGCTTTCCCGCCTTGACGCGGTACCACCGGCCGTAGTGACAATTCCGGCTTCGGGGTGGTGGGCACCGAGCTCACCCGGCTGAGGGTCAGCCGGCCCAGGTAACAGCGTGCTTCTCGAACCCGCGCGACGCCGCCACCCGGGCCGCCTCGGCCTCGGCCTCCTCACGCACTGCCGGCCGCAACGGGTCGAACGCCGTGATCGTGAACGTCAGCTTGGCCCCGCTGCCCTTCGTACGCCACGTCCCCGCGATATCGCCGTCCGCCAGCAACACCCCGGGGTTGCCCAGCATCTTCCAGACTTCCTTGCGCCGCAACGGGTCTGGGACCAGCAACGCCTTGTCCCGGGCCTGGATGAACGGGTCCAGCGGTGGCAGCAGGCGCACCACGTCCGGCTCCGGCGGGTTCTCCAAGGCCGCGAGCCGGTCCTCCGGCAGGTAGCGCGTCTTGCCCTCGACCTCCACCGCAACCAGGTCCGCGGGCCACGTCCGGTCGACCACCGCACGGGCCGTGCCCGCGAACTCCGCCGCCTCGCCCGGGGAGGCCGGGCCGTTGAGGCGCAGGTACCGCTCGATCACCGCCGTCGCCGCGGCCGGGTCCGGGGTCTTCCGCATCCGGCCGCGGCCCTCCAGCGGCGCCAGGGTCGCCGGGGACACCCCCGGTGACCAGGCGGACTCCGGCGTGCGGGGTCGCGATGCGCATCAGCTGCTCCTGGATGTGCGTCGCGTTGCAGCCCCGGCACCACCGCGAGAACGTCGGCGGCAGCGCCTTCGTGACCGCCGTCGACACCGCGCCCTTCGCCATCGGCTTCGTGACGACCTTGCGCAGCGCGTCCGCCGCCGTGAAGACCACCTCGGTCGCGGCCAGCCCGGTCGCCGCCATTTCCTTGCGCTGCCACAACATCCGGGCCAGCGCGTCCGCATCGTCCAGCGGGACCAGCGCCCGGATCGTCTCGGGCAGGTCCGAACGCAGGTGGTAGTGCGGCGCACCCCGCAACGTCCAGGCCAGGACGAGCCGCTCGTCGTCGAGGGACTGGGCGGACACCGGGCCGTCGAGCCGGGCAACGAGGGCGAGCAGCGCCGTGTCGCGCATGCTGTCCTGCAACCCGGCCCGGACCACGGCGAGCTCGGCGACGTCCTTCGCCGAGCGGTGCAGGCCGTGCTCGGCGATGCGGTAGGCGAGTACCTGACGGCGGTCCACGGGGCAGCTCCTAGAACGCGTACTCGAAGGTGTAGCCGATCGGGTCCTCGCCCATGGCGCCGCCGGCGGTGCCGCTGCCGGTGAGCCCGGCCAGCCCACCGGTGCCCGAGCCCGGGACGACCGTGAACGTCGACGCGATGCCCTTCGCGTCGAAGGTGTATTCGTGGCGCACGATGAACGTCCCTTCGCGACCGTCGACCTTGCCCTCGAAGCGCTCGAAGCACGGCGACGTCGTCTCGCCGCTGTCGTACCCTTCGCCCGCGTAGTACAGCAGAAGGTCGCAGATCGACTCACCCTCGATGACGCCTTCGTACGCGAAGGTGGCGTGCGCGTAGGCCACCCGGGGGCCGCCCTCGGTGCCGCTGACGATCTTCTCTTCCCAGTTCTTCGTCGTGAATCCGTTCATGGGGACCACCCTGCCGGGCATACCTGTCAGCTCGTGTCAGGTATTTCTGGCAAACTCACGACCATGCGCGCGAGCCGCCTCCTGTCCGTCCTCCTGCTGCTGCAGAACCGCGGCCGGATGACGGCCGAGGAGCTGGCCGAAGAGCTCGAGGTCTCGGTGCGGACGGTCTACCGGGACATCGACGCGCTCTCGGCGTCGGGCGTCCCGGTGTACGCCGACCGTGGCCGGACCGGCGGCTACCGGCTGGTCGACGGCTACCGCACCCGGCTCACCGGGATGACCGAGGAAGAGGCCCAGTCGCTGTCACTGGCCGGCCTGCCCGTGGCGGCCGCCGAACTCGGGCTCGGCACGGTGCTGGCGGCGGCGCAGCTCAAGCTGTACGCCGCGCTGCCGTCCGAGCTGCGCGACCGCGCCGGCCGCGTCGCCGAGCGGTTCTACCTGGACGTTCCCGGCTGGCACCGCGGCATCGAGAGCCTGCCGGCGCTGTCGGCGATCGCCGACGCCGTCTGGTCGTCGCACCGGATCCGGATCCGCTACGAACGCTGGGGGCAGCGGGTCGTCGAACGGGAGCTGGAGCCGCTCGGCCTGATCCTCAAGGCGGGCAACTGGTACCTCGCCGGCCGCTGCGAGGGCACCGACCGGACCTACCGGATTTCACGCGTGCTGGAGTTGACCGACCTCGGCGAGGTGTTCGAGCGGCCGGCCGGCTTCGACCTCGCGCGGTACTGGCAGGAGTGGTCCGAGCAGTTCGAACGCCGGATGTACCCGCGTGTCGCGGTGGTGCGCCTTTCGCCGCGGGCGCAGGCTCTCGTACCGTTCTACGCAGGTTCCGTCGGCGCCCGCGCGTTGCGCGACTGTCCGAACGAGCCCGACGCGGACGGCTGGCTCACCGTGGAGCTGCCGGTGGAGCCGGGCGAACCGGCCATCGGCGAGCTGCTGCGCTTCGGGCCGCACCTGGAGGTCCTCGAACCGGCGGACCTCCGGGCGGAGCTGGCCGAAGCGATCGAAGAGATGGGCGCGTTCTATGGGTGAGCTGAGCGGCATCGCCATCGGGGTCACGGCCGAGCGGCGAGCGGGCGAATTCATCGCGGCCCTCGAACGCTACGGCGCCCAGGTCCGCCACGCGCCGACGATCACCATCGTGCCCCTGGACAGCGACCCGGCGTTGCGCGCGGGCACCGAGGCTGTCCTGGCCGAGCCGGTCGGCTTCACCGTGGTCACCACGGGCGCCGGTTTCCGCGGCTGGCTCGAGGCGGCCGAAGGCTGGGGCCTGCGTGACCGGCTCGTGGCGGAGCTGGGGGAGTCGCGGATCTACGCCCGTGGCCCGAAGGCGGTGGGCGCGGTCCGCGGGGCCGGCCTGCGTGAGTCCTTTTCGGCCGCTTCGGAGTCCAACGCCGAGCTGTTCGGGGCGCTGGCCGCGGCGGGGATTGACGGCGAGCGGGTGGCCGTCCAGCTGCACGGCACACCGCTGCCGGAGCTCACGGACCCCCTGGTGCGGGCCGGCGCCTCCCTGGTCGAGCTGCAGCCGTACCGCTGGCATTCACCGCCGGACGTCACGCCGGTGCACGACCTGATCGACGAGGCCGTGACGGGCAAGCTGGACGCACTGGCCTTTACGAGCGCCCCGGCGGCGGCGAACTTCCTGACCCTGGCCCGCGCATCCGGCCGGCACGACGAGCTCCTGGCGGCCCTGCGCGGCCCGCTGGTGTGCGCGTGCGTCGGCCCGGTGACGGCCGCCCCGCTGGAGGCCGCGGGCATCGAGACGCTGCAGCCGGACCGCCAGCGCCTGGGTGCGTTGGTCAAGCTGCTGGTCACGAAGCTCGGACAGGCCTAGTCGCCGGCCGCCCGGAGCGCCTCGCGCCCCGCCGCTTCCTCGCTCATCCCGAGCCGCCAGTAGCCGGTGAAGCAGATCAGCTGCTTGCCGACCTCGCGCTCGCGCACCAGGTGACGCCGCACCGACTTCACCACGCCCGCCTCGCCGGACACCCACGCGTACGGCGTCCCGCCCGGGAACACCGCGCCGCGCAGCGCCTCCAGCAACGCCTCGCCCAGCGGCCGCGACCCACGCAGCACCCAGTGGATCTCCACCGCTCCGCGCGTCTCGAACACCTGCCGGTCCGCGCGGTCGGCCAGCTCGACGTACACCGAGGCCCGCGCGCCCGGCGGGAGCTGCTCGATGATCGCGCCGATCGCCGGCAGCGCTGTCTCGTCGCCCACCAGCAGCTGCCAGTCGCAGCCGTCCGGCGGCGCGTACAGCCCGTACGGCCCGGTGAACGTCACCCGGTCGCCCGGTGTCGCCCGCGCCGCCCACGCCGAGGCCGGCCCCGAGTCGCCGTGCAGCACGAAGTCGACGTCGATCTCCGCCGCCTCCGGGCGATGGGCCCGGACCGTGTACGTGCGCATCGGCGGCCGGACGCCGTCCGGCATCGCCAGGTACGTCCGGTACCAGGACATGACGTCGGAGGCCGTCTCCGGCAGCACCGGCGCCGCTTGGCCCGGCAGCGGGAAGAACACCTTGACGTACTGGTCGGGCGCCCCGGCCGGGACGTCGCGGAAGGTCTCCGCGGCGAACGTCACGCGCACGACGTGCGGCGTGACCGGCCGGACGACGGTCACCCGCGCCCGGTGGTACGTCAGGGCAGGTCGCTCCAGCTGGGTCGTCATTAGGCGAGGCTAACCTAACGACGCGGGTTCAGAACAGTCCTTCCGGTCCGTTGTCCTCCTCTCCGTCCGGTTTCCACCGGTACTTCCGCAGGTCGATGCGCTGGCCGTGGGCCAGGACGCCCTCGGCGCGCAACCGTTCCAGCTGGTCGTGGACCAGGTGCGGCGCCGGGGTGCCGTTCGCGCGCAGGATCCGGTGCCACGGCAGGTCGTGCCCGTCCTCGGCCAGGATCGCGCCCACCATCCGCGGCGACGGCGCCCCCGCGAGGGCCGCGATGTCGCCGTACGTCGCCACCGAGCCGGCCGGCACCGACTCGATGATCTCCCGCACACGTTCGTGCAGAACGTCGTCCATGCTGACACTGTGCCGCACGGGTACGACAGTTTCTGCGGCCGTCCGCCGCACCGGGGCTCGCCTTCACCGAACGGACCCCCGCTAAGCCGTGCCGGTGCGCCACCCGGGGGACCCGGCGTGGTTCCATCGCGGGGTGAACGGGAGGCGAACGGCGCAGGCGGACGCGCGGCTGGTGCGCACGCCGATCACCGCCACACCCTCGTTCACCTGGGACGAAGGCGCCCGGCGCGTGCTCTCCGCACCCGGCGGGTTCCTCCGCGTGCTCGGCGGCCCGGGCACCGGCAAGACGGCGCTGCTGGCCTCGGCCGCCACCCGCCGCATCGCTGAGGGCGCCGACCCCGAGAGCGTCCTCGTGCTCACCACGTCCCGCAAATCCGCCGACGCGCTGCGCGCCGACATCACCCGCCGGCTCACGGCCGACCCCGACCTGGCGCGGCCGCTGCCCCGGACCGTCCGCGAGCCGCTGGTCCGCACCGTGCACTCCTACGCCTATTCGCTGCTGCGGCTGGAGGCGATGGCCGAAGAGCTCCCGCCGCCGCGGCTGCTGGCCGGCGCCGAGCAGGACGTCGTCGTCCGCGAACTCCTGGCCGGCGACCTCGACGAAGAAGCCGAGTACTGGCCCGAACCGCTGCGGCCCGCCCTGATGGTCCCCGGCTTCGCCGAGGAGCTGCGTGACCTGCTGATGCGGGCGGCCGAGCGCGGCCTCGGCCCCGGGGACCTCGCCGAGCTGGGCCGGCGCCGCGGCCGCGAGGAGTGGATCGCCGCCGGGCAGTTCTGGGCGCAGTACGAGGAAGTCACGCAGCTGCAGGGCGCGGGCGGCAACGCGCTCGGGGTGGCGAGCGCACCCGCCCTCGACGCCGCCGAGCTGGTCACGTCCGCGCTGCTCGCCCTGGAAGACGACGACGAGCTGCGCGAACGCGAGCGCACGCGGGTCCGGCACCTGTTCGTCGACGACGCCCACCACCTCGACCCGCTGCAGACCAGCCTGGTCCGGATGATCGGGCACACCGCCGCCGAGTTCGTCGTGGCCGGCGACCCCGACCAGAACGTGTTCTCCTTCCGTGGCGCCGACGCGCGGCTGTTCGCCGACGCCGACCCGGACGGCAGCCGGACCGTCACGCTCACCACGGCCCACCGGCTGGCCCCGGCCGTGCGGCTCGCGGTGGCCAAGATCGGCGCGACGCTGCCGGGCGCGTCGTCGCACCGCAAGATCGTCCCGCCGCCGGGGGCGACCGGCGGGAACGTCCGCGTCCGGGTGATGCCGACGCCCGCCGCCGAAGCGAGCTGGATCGCCGACCAGCTCCGCCGTGCGCACCTCGTCGACGGTGTGCCGTGGTCGGAGATCGCGGTGCTCGTCCGCTCGCCCGCGCGGACTTTCCTCGTCCTGCAACGCGCGTTGCGCGCGGCCGGCGTCCCGATCGGCTCGGCGACCGAGGAACTGCCGCTGGCCAAGCAGCCCGCGGTGCGGCCGCTGCTGGCCGTGCTGAAACTCGCGCCGTCGCCCGAACTCCTCGACGTCGACCTCGCGGAAATGCTGCTGTCGTCGGCGCTCGGTGGCGCGGATCCGTTGGCGCTGCGGCGGTTGCGGCGCGGTCTGCGCCGGCTCGAGCTGGCCGGCGGCGGCCAGCGGTCGAGCGACGAGCTGCTCGTGGAAGCGCTGCGCGGCGGCGACATCCTGGCCGGGCTCGCCGACGCCGAAGCCGAGCCGGTGCGGCGGGTCGGCGGGCTGCTGCGCGTCACGCACCAGGCCGTCGCGCGCGGCGAGGGTGTCGAGCAGGTGCTGTGGCAGCTATGGCGGGAAAGCGGGCTCCAAGACAAACTGCTGAAGCAGGTCGAGCGCGGCGGGTCGCTGGGGGCGCAGGCCGATCGCGACCTCGACGCCGTCGTCGCGCTGTTCGACGCCGCGGGCCGGTACGTCGACCGGCTGCCGCGCGCGAGCGTCGCCTCCTTCGCGGACTACCTTGGCGCGCAACGGATCGCGGGAGACACGTTGGCGCCGGCGGCCGTCCCGTCCGACGGTGTCTCGCTGCTCACCGCGCACGCCGCCGCCGGTCGCGAGTGGACGGTCGTCGCCGTCGCGGGTGTTCAGGAGGGCGCGTGGCCCGATCTGCGGCTGCGCGGGTCGGTGCTCGGCGTGGAGCGGCTCAAGGACCTGATGGCCGGGGTCGACGACGACGCCGTGTCCCAGACCGCGCCGATCCTCGCCGAGGAGCGGCGCCTGTTCTACCTCGCGCTGAGCCGGGCGAAGCGGACGCTGCTGGTCACGGCGGTGTCGGGCGAGGACGAGCAGCCGTCCCGGTTCCTCGACGACCTGGAGGAGAACGGCGCCGACGACGGCGGGCTCGACTCGCGGATGAAGCCGCCCGGCCGGTCGCTGGTGCTCGCCGAGCTGGTGGGGGAGCTGCGCGAAGTCGTCTGCGACGACAAGGCCGACCCCGCGCGGCGGCGTCGGGCGGCGAAGCAGCTGGCCCGGCTGGCCGACGCGCGCGTACCCGGCGCGCACCCGTCCACGTGGTACGGCCTGCTGCCGGCGTCCAGCGACGAGCCGGTGCACCCGCCCGGCGACCTGATCCGGATCTCACCGTCCACAGTGGAAATCCTGACGAAGTGCCCGCTGCGCTGGATGATCGAGCGCCACGGCGGCAGCGACCCGGCCCAGCTCGCGGCGGTGACGGGGACGCTGGTGCACGGGCTCGCGCAGGCGGTCGCGTCGGGGAGCACCGACGCCGAGCTGCAGGCGGCGCTGGACGAGGCGTGGGTGCGCGTCGACGCCGGGGCGCCGTGGTTCTCGCGGCGGGAGCGGCGGCGGGTCGAGCAGATGCTGCGGAACTTCACGACGTGGCTGGAGCGGAGCCGGGCGGAGCTCAAGGAAGCCGGCGTCGAGCAGGACATCGAGGTCGAGCTGCCGGCGGGCGGCGACGACGAGGTCCGGGTGCTGCTGCGCGGGCGGGTCGACCGGGTGGAGCTCGACGCTTCCGGGCGGCCGGTGATCGTGGACATCAAGACGGGGAAGGTCCCGGTGTCGGGGGCGGAGGCCGAGGCGCACCCGCAGCTGGCGGCGTACCAGCTGGCGGTGCTGCTGGGGGCGATCGAGGGCCGGACCGAGGCCGGCGGCGCGCGGCTGGTGTACGTAGCGAAGGCCAACAACAAGACGGGCTCGACGGAGCGGTCCCAGCCGCCGCTCGACGAAGTGGGCGGCAAGCAGTGGCTGGAGCTGGTCCAGAAGGCGGCGGCCTCGGCGGCGGGGCCGGACTACCAGGCGCAGGAGAACCCGGACTGCGACCGCTGCCCGGCGCGGGGTTGCTGCCCGCTCCGGCCCGAGGGACGGCAGGTCCCAGGCCCATGACCGTGCCGCACGACCTCGTGAGTGGTAAAGAGGGTTCTAACCCTCTTTACCACTCACGACCGGGGAGGGGGTGGGTGTGAGCCCGCTCCTGATCGCCAACCCCGTCGAGCCCGCCGAACTCGCCGATGCGCTCGGGCTGCACCGGCCCACGCCCGAGCAGGCCACCGTCATCGCCGCGCCCGTCGAACCCTCGCTCGTCGTCGCCGGGGCCGGGGCCGGGAAGACCGAAACCATGGCCGCGCGGGTCGTCTGGCTGGTCGCCAACGGCATCGTCAGCCCCGACCGCGTCCTCGGCCTCACCTTCACCCGGAAAGCCGCGCGCCAGCTCGGCGAACGCGTCCGCGCGCGCCTGCGCCGCCTCGCCGGGTCCGGCCTCCTCGACCGCCTGGACCCGACCGGCGGCCTAAGGTCCACCGTGGTCGCCGGCGAACCCACCGTCCTCACCTACCACGCCTACGCCGGCCGCCTGCTGTCCGAACACGGTCTCCGGCTTCCCGTCCAGCCCGGCGTCCGGCTGCTCTCCGAGACGTCGTCGTGGCAGATCGCGCACCGCGTGGTGTCCACTTGGGACAACGAACTCGACACCGACCGCGTCCCGCCGACTGTCACCGCCGACCTCCTCGCGCTCGCCGGCGAGCTGGGCGAGCACCTCGTCTCCACCGAGGAGCTCGCCGAGTACACGACCTGGCTGTGCCGCGTCATCGAAAACGCCCCGCGCGCCAAGGGCCAGCGGGCCGCGCTGCCGCAGAAACTCACCGAAATCATGGCGGCGCAACACTTCCGGCTCGCGCTGCTGCCCCTCGTCGACGACTACCACCGCCGCAAGCGCAACGAAGGCGCGCTCGACTTCGCCGACCAGATGTCCCTGGCCGCCCAGCTGGCCGGCGGGTACCCGTCGGTCGTGCGCGGTGAGCGGGACCGCTACGGCGCCGTCCTCCTCGACGAATACCAGGACACCGGACACGCTCAGCGCGTGCTGCTGCGGGCGCTGTTCGGCGGCGTCGAGAACCCGCCGATGCCGGTCACCGCCGTCGGGGACCCCGCGCAGGCCATCTACGGCTGGCGCGGGGCCAGCGCGGCCAACCTGCCCCGGTTCACCACGGACTTCCCGCGCTTCGACGGCGAACGGCTCGTCCCCGCGCACGAATTCGGGCTGCTGACCAGTTTCCGCAACCCGCCGGAGATCCTCGACCTCGCCAACGCGATCGCCGAACCGCTGCGCGCCCGCGGCCTCGGCGTCGAACGGCTGCGGGCGCGCGACGGCGCCGGGCCCGCGGACGTCGCGTGCGCGCTGCTGCCGGACATCCGCGCCGAGCGCGCGTGGGTCGCCGACGCACTGGCCCGGCGCTGGTACGCCCACCAGGAACAGACCGGCAAGCCGCCGACCGCCGCGGTGCTCGTGCGGCGCCGCGCCGACATGGCCCCAATCGCCGCCGAACTGCGGGCGCGGGGGCTGCCCGTCGAGGTCGTCGGGCTCGGGGGGCTGCTCGACGAGCCCGAGGTCGCGGACCTCGTGTCGACGCTGAAGGTGCTCGCCGACCCCTTGTCCGGCAGCGCCGCGGCCCGGCTGCTGACCGGCGCCCGCTGGCGGCTGTCCGCCGCCGACGTCGCCGCGCTGTGGCGGCGGGCCGGCGAGCTGTCCAGCCCGGAGAAGCCGGACACGCCGGAACTGGTCGTCGAACGCGTCGAGCAGGCCGGGTTGATCGACGCGATCGACGAGCCCGGCGATCCGGAGCGGTACTCCGAGGAGGGGTACAAGCGGATCCGCCGGATCGGGTGGGAGCTGGCCGCGCTGCGGCGGCGGCTCGACCAGTCGCTGCCGGAGCTGGTCGCCGACGTCGAACGCACCATGCTGCTGGACGTCGAATCGCTGGCGCGCCCGGGATCCGCGGGGCGGGCGCACCTGGACGCGTTCGCCGAAGTCGTCACCGACTACGCCGAGACGGCACCGACCGCGACCCTCTTGTCCTTTGTGGACTACCTGAACACCGCCGCGCACGCCGAAGACGGGCTCACGCCGGGTGAGGTCGAGGTCGTGCCGGACCGCGTGCAGGTGCTGACCGTGCACTCGGCGAAGGGCCTCGAATGGGAGGTCGTCGCGGTGCCGCACCTGGTGCACGAGGTGTTCCCGGGGCGGCGGCGGTCGTCGTCGTGGCTGCGGACGGCGACGTCGCTGCCGGCCAAGCTGCGTGGTGACGCCGAGGACCTGCCGGAGCTGCGGATCGCCGAGGGCTACGACCGCAAGGAAGTCCAAGAAGGACTGGAGCTGCACGAAGCCGGGTTCGTCGAGCGGGAGCAGGCGGAGGAACGGCGGCTCTGCTACGTCGCGCTGACGCGGTCCGAGCACGCGCTGATCGTCTCCGGGCACTGGTGGAACGAAAGCAGCAGCCGGGCCAAAGGGCCGTCGGAGTTCCTCACCGAGATCGCCGATGTCCTGCGCGAGACCGGGGTCGGGCAGCTCGCGGAGTGGGCGCCGGAACCGGGTGAGGACGACGAGAACCCGCTGGTCTCGGACTCACGGGCGGCGCGCTGGCCGGTCGACCCGCTGGGCGACCGCCGCACCGGCGTGCAGACCGGCGTCGAGCTGGTGTCCGAGGCGCTGGCGTCCACGCCTTCGGAGAAAGAAGAGGAAGACGACGATCCCGACGGCTGGGTTACCGACACCGACGTCCTGCTGGAGGAGTGGGCGCGCAAGGACGACCACGTGCACCGGGTCCCGCTGCCGTCGCGGCTTTCGGTGAGCCAGCTGGTCGCCCTGGCCGACGACGCCGCCCGCCTCGCCGCCGACCTGCGCCGCCCGCTCCCGGTGGAGCCCAACAGCTTCGCCCGCCGCGGCACGGAGTTCCACGGCTGGCTGGAGCGCCGGTTCGCCGGCGACCAGCTCATCGAGATCGACGACCTCCCGGGCGCGGCCGACTTCGGCGAGGCCCCCGACGCGGACTTCGAGGAACTGCAGACGGAGTTCGAGAAGAGCGAATGGGCGTCGCGGGTCCCGGTGGCGGTGGAGGTGACGTTCTCGGCCGACGTCGAAGGCATCACCCTGCGCGGCCGGATGGACGCCGTCTTCGCCGACCCCGACGGCGGCTGGACGGTGGTCGACTGGAAGACCGGTTCGGTCCCGCCGGAAGCCCGGATCCCGGCGTTGTCGGTCCAGCTGGCGGCGTACCGGATGGCCTGGGCGGCGCTGAAGGACGTCCCGGTGGAGCAGGTCCGCGCGGCGTTCCACTACGTCCGCGCGAACCGCACGATCCGCCCGGCCGACCTCCTGGACCCGCAAGCCCTCCGCGGCCTCCTCCGCGACCTCCCCGAGGCGTGATCAGCGAGTCGACACGCGTGATTGAGAGGTCGACACGCGTGATTGGAGGGACGACACAGCGGGACTCGGGGCTCGGCGTCGTGTCGACCCTTCAATCACGCGAGTTGGCGCTCCAATCACGCGAGTTGACTCTTCCATCACGCGGGTCACGCGTTGTCGCGGACCTTCAGGGCCCAGGCGATCAGGGGCCATTGCAGCGGGAGGCGGGCCCACGCGATGGCTCGCTGGGGGGTGGGGGCCGACGACGCGTCGACGGCCATCTTCACGTTGCCCGGGAAGACACCCAGGAACAGCAGGGCCGCCGCCAGGCCGCCGAGACGGCGGGTGCGGGGCGTCGCCACCGCGGCCGCGACCGCCAGTTCCGCCACGCCCGAGCCGTACGTCCAGGCCCGGCGCGAGCCCGGCAGCGACGACGGGATCAGGCCGTCGAACGGCTTGGGCACCGCGAAGTGCAGGACGCCCATGAAGCCCAGCGCGCCCGCCAGGAGGTGGGCGGGCCGTTGCGAGGTTGCCATGAACTCATCGTTTCACGCGGCGGCGCGGTGTCCGGTTCGGTTATCCTCCGGGCGTGAGTGACGCTCGACACGAGCCAGCATGAAGGCCCTCAAACGGTTGCCGCTGGGCAGTCTCACCGATCGGCCCGACCACGAGCTCGTCGGCGTCCTGCGGATGCCGGAGCTGACGGTCAGCCCGCTCCGCTCGATCGTCAAGCGGATCATCGGCGCGCTGCTCGCGTTGCTGGCCACGGTGGTCATCGTCTACCTCGACCGCGACGGCTACCGCGACGCCAACGGTGACGGCCTCTCCCTGCTGGACAGCCTGTACTACGCCACCGTCTCGCTCTCGACGACCGGCTACGGCGACATCGCGCCGGCCACGTCGTCCGCGCGGCTGGTGAACGTCCTGGTGATCACCCCGCTGCGGGTGCTCTTCCTCATCGTCCTGGTCGGGACCACCCTGGAAGTGCTCACCGAGCGCTCCCGCCAGGCGTTCAAGATCCAGAAGTGGAGGACGAAGGTGCGCGACCACGTGGTCGTCGTCGGGTTCGGCACCAAGGGCCGGTCCGCCGTCAACGCCCTGCTCGGCGACGAGGACGTCGCCCCCGGGCAGATCGTCGTCGTCGACACCGACCAGCAGGCCCTCGACGCGGCGAGCGCGCTCGGCCTCGTCGCCGTGCACGGCTCGGCCACCCGAGCGGACGTCCTGCGCGTGGCCGCGGTGCAGCACGCGCGCGCGGTCGTGGTCGCCCCGAACCGCGACGACACGGCGGTGCTCGTCACGCTCACCGCGCGCGAGCTGGCGCCCAAGGCGCACATCGTCGCGTCGGTGCGGGAGGCGGAGAACGTCCACCTGCTCAAGCAGTCGGGCGCCAACCAGGTCGTCGTCTCCAGCGAAACGGCCGGGCGGCTGCTCGGCATGGCGACGTCGACGCCGCTGGTCGTCGACATCATGGAGGACCTGCTCACGCCCGAATCGGGACTCGCGATCGCCGAGCGGGCGGTCGAACCGTCCGAAGAGGGCGGTTCGCCGCGGCACCTGGCCGACCTCGTCCTCGGCCTGGTTCGCGACGGCGTCCTGTACCGGGTGGACGCCCCGCAGGCCGACGCCATCGAACCGGGCGACAAGCTGCTTTACGTCAAAAAGGTCACCCAGGCGGAGAAGATCGAGCGGTGACCAGGGCACCTGGGTTTTGCCCGCGGGATCTGGAACCATGGCCGGGTGCCCCCGCGATCCCTCGCCCTCACGTGGCCCACGGTGGCGATCCCCGCCGCGGCGGGTGTGCTCGTCGTGCTGCTCGCCTGGCTGGCCGGGCCCGGGCTGCTCGGCATCGGCAACGACGTCCTGGGTGCCCCGGTGCAGGCGGAGGTGACCAAGCCGGCGCCCTGCGGACAGGCTGACGCGAAGGAAACCGTCAAGTTCACCGTCACCGGGAAGGCCCACGAAGGCACGCTCGACGGCTGCGGGCACGGCCAGGGCGAGCGCGTCGAGGTCGCGGTGCCGGAGACGCTGCCGGACTCCGGCCCGGTCACCGTCACCGCCGCGGACACGTCGATGGGCGCGTCCGACGCCCGGCGCCCGCTCGGCCTGGCCCTGCTGGTGTTCGCCTGCTTCTCCGGCGGGATGTTCGTCTACCTCTGGCTGACCATCCCGCTGCGCCCCAAGGCGGCCAGGCCCGGAACCGCTAGCTGACCTCGGACGACGGCGCCGCGAAGGTGTTGCAGTCGGCGATCCGGTTGCTCGTCGCGCCCGCCCGCCACCAGGACGCGTAGTGCGCGTTCGTCCCGTGGTCGTGGCTGCGGGAGGTGTTGTCGCCGCGGGTCTCCTGGTCGTTCCAGGCCTTGTTGTACATGTCGCGGGTGACCGTGCCGCCCTGGTCGACGTGCGCGCCGAGGAACATCCCCGAGAAGCACTGGGCCTGCAGTTCCTTGCGCCGCGACATCTCCAGCCCGGCCGGGCTGTTCTGGCCGGCTTCGTAGATCTTCTGCCAGGCCGCGTCCATCAGCCCGGCGACCTCTTGCACGTGGTGGCCGTACTCGTGGGCGAACAGGGCCAGGTAGACACCCGGGTTGTTGCCGTACTGGTCGGTCTGCAGACCGCGGAACGGGACGTACAGGTTGTTTTCGCAGTAGTACGCGGCCGTCGCGATGCCGACCTGGATCGTGCCGCACTCGGTCTCGAAGCTCGCGCCCGTCGGGAAGTGCAGCGACGGCGACGTGAACGGCAGGTGGTAGGCCTCGAGGAACGGGCCCCACGCCGCGTCCAGGCACTTGCTGGCCGCGGTGAAGAACGCTTCCGCGCCTTCCTGCGTGCTCTGCCAGGCCGGCAGCGTGCAGACGCGGTTCTGCAGGCCGGCGTTCGGGTCCTGCAGGATCGGGTGATCGGCCAGCTTGAGGACCTTCTGCGGGCCGGTCGGGCTGGGCGTCGAGAGCTCGGTCACCGGGTTGGACGCCGACGCCGGGGCACCCGCGCCCCCGGGCGGCAGCTGCTGCGGGGGTACGTCCTGCGAGGTCGGGACGTCCCGGAAGTTCGCGTTGGCCAGCGGGGTCTCGTCGCGGTTGAGGGCGACGATCGCGACCAGGCCGAGCACCAGCACGGCCACCGCGCCGAGGCACACGCCGATCACCGCCGCCGGTGACCGGCGCTTCGGTGCGGAGACGGTGTGCGGGCGGCCCAGCCACGGGAGATCCGGTTGCGCATCCGGCACCGGCGGCGGCTGGACGGTTCCGCGAGGCGGTTCCTGGCCGGGGGGCGGTTGCGTCACTAGGCAGTCCCGAAGGGTCTCGGTACGGACCGGGGGTACCCGATCCCGCCATTCAGCATATCGGGGGAATGGGCCGTCTCGCACCCGTCCGTGCGCGCGGCGTCACGGCGCACCGACGTCACCCCAGGTCTGGCCGGGTGCAAGTGGCTCTGAGAGAGTGTGGTCAAGCAGGTACTGCAGGCGAGGGGCTTCGATGACAGACACCGGTGGCGAGGGCGCCGACACGCCGACTCCGAGCCAGGGCGTGCCCGCGGCTCAGACCCCCGGATCGGGTGAGTCCCAGCGGCCCGGGAATGACGCCGCGTCACCGCCGACGCCGCCGCGAGGGTGGCAGGCACCGGACGCGCAGGCGGCGCCGGCGACCCCGCCCCCGGGCTGGCAGCACGGGACCGGCTACCGGCCGGACGCGCTGCCGCCGTTCACCGGGCAGCAGCAACCGCAGTACCAGCCGCCGCGCTGGAACCCGAACGGCCTCGGCAAGCCCGGCGTGATCGCGCTGCGGCCGCTCAACATCGGCGACATCCTCGACGGCGCGATCACCGCGATCCGCCGGCACGCGCTGCTGATCCTCGGCATCGGCGCGGTGGTGGCGGTGCTCAGCGCCGCGCTGACGTTCGTCCTGCAGAAGTACGTGCTCACCGACCTGGAGAGCTTCGCCTCCACGGCCCGGCTCGGCCCCGCGGCGACCGAGGAGGAGCTCCGCAACGCCCTCTTCGGCACGTTCGGCGACCTCTTCATCGTGCTCATCTCCTCGACGCTGGTCCAATCGCTGCTGCTGACCGTCACCACCGGCCTGATGGCCGCGGTGATGGGCCGCGCCGCGCTGGGCCGCGAAGTCACCTTCGGCATCGCCTGGGGCGAGGTGCAGCCGCGGCTGCTGCCGCTGCTCGGCGTGGCGTTCGTGTACGCGCTGCTGACCACCATCGGCGTCATGCTCTGCATCGTCCCGGGCGTGCTCGCCTGGGTGTTCTGGGCGCTGGCCGCCCCGGCGCTCGTGCTCGAGCGCGGGACGTTCCGGGAGGCGTTCGCGCGGTCGGTCAAGCTGGTCGGCGGCGCGTTCTGGCGGGTGCTCGGCGTGCTGCTGCTGGCCCGGATCATCGAGTCGTTCTTCGAGAACATCGTCCAGCTGCCGTTCACCATCGGCACCGGCGTGTTCAGCGGCCTGTTCACCCCGGGCAAGGTGACCGTGCCGAGCACCGGTGACCTGCTGCTGGCCTCGGCCGGGCAGATCATCGCCGGCACCGTCGCGATCCCGTTCGTCGCGCTGGTCACCGTGATCGTCTACCTCGACCAGCGGATGCGCCGCGAAGGCATGGACATCGAGCTGGCCCGGGCCGCCGGGGTGCAGCCGCCCCAGGCATGGTGACCCTGTGTCTTCTGGGGCCAAGCCCCAGACCCCAGCCGGGGGGCAAGCCCCCCTGGACCCCCCAACTGCCGTGGGTCACCGAAGTCCCGGTCGACATCGACCGGGACGCGGCCCGCCGCGCGGCCGAACAGGAACTTTCGGACCCGAAGTACCGGGAGGCGCGGCCGAGCTTCCTGCAGGAGATCGGCCGGTGGCTGGGGGAACAGCTGGACAAGCTGCTGAACAGCCTGTCCTCGGACGTCCCCGGCGGGATCTTCGGGGTGCTGCTGGTGCTGGCCCTGCTGATCGTGCTCGTCGTGGTGATCCGGGTGCGCACGGGCAAGGTCGCCCGCTCGGCGCGGGCCGATCGCGTCGTCTTCGGCGGCCAGCGCAAGAGCGCCGCCGACTACCGCCGCGCGGCCGCGGAAGCCGCCGCCGCGGGCCGGTTCGACGACGCCGTCCGCGATCGCTTCCGCGCCGTCGTGCGGGCCCTGGAAGAACGCGCGCTGCTCGACAGCCGTTCCGGCCGGACGGCGGACGAAGCCGCCGCCGAAGCCGGGCAGCTGCTGCCGAACGTCGCCGACCAGCTGCGGCAGGGCGCCCGGCTCTTCGACGACGTCCACTACGGCGGCCGCGAAGGCACCGAAGCGGCGTACCAGAGCTTGACCGAGCTGGACGAACGCTGCCGCCGGGAGCGGCCGGTCGCGATGGCGGCCTCGTGAGCACCTCGGTCTCCCCGGACCTGCGCCGGATCTGGCGCGGCGCCCGGATTCCGCTCGCCCTCCTCGTCCTGATCTTCGTCGCCGGGGCCCTGCTTCTGCTCGGCCGCGGCGAGCAGGCCTACGGCGCCCTCGAACCCGGCTCGTACGAACCCGGCGGCGCGCACGCGCTGGTGAAACTGTTGAAGGACCAGGGCGTCGACGTCCGGACCGCGCACACGGTCGCCGAGGCGGACGCCGAAGTCGGCGAGGACACCACGCTGCTGGTGACCGCCCCGGATCTGGCCCCGGCGAAGCGGTTCGACGCGCTGCGGGAGCGCGCGGCCGACGTCGTCCTGGTGACGCCGGGCGAGGTGACGCTGCGGGATTCGCTGCCGCTGGTGCAGCCGGCCGGACGCAGCGACGTCGGGACGCTGCCGCCGCAGTGCACGGTCGCCGCGGCGGTCGCGGCCGGCGAGGTCACGCTCGGCGGGATCGGCTACGCCTCGCCCGGCGCGCGCTCGTGCTACCCCGGCGAGGACGGCGGCGGCACGCTGCTGCAGCTGGCCGAGGGGAACCGCACGACGACGCTGCTCGGCACACCGGCGCCGCTGACCAACGCTCGGCTCGCCGAGCAGGGCAACGCGGCCCTGTCGCTGCGCCTGCTGGGCGCGCACCCGAAGCTCGTCTGGTACCTGCCGACCACGTCGGACCCGGCGCTGGACGACTCCCGCCGGTCGATCTTCGACCTGATCCCGGACGGCTGGTACTACGGCGCCGCGCAGGCGTTCGTCGCGGTGGCCCTGCTGGCGCTGTGGCGGGCCCGCCGGCTCGGCCCGGTGGTCACCGAGCCGCTGCCGATCGTCGTCCGCGCGGCCGAAACGGCGGAGGGCCGCGCCCGGCTGTACCGGCGGGCCAAGGCCGCCGGGCACGCGGGTGAGACGCTGCGGGAAGCCGCGCGCGACCGGTTGAGGACGGCGCTGGGCCTGCCGCGCGACGCCGAACCGGCGGCGCTGGTGGAGTCGGTGAGCACGCGGACCGGCCGGCCGGCGAACGACGTCGGCGCGGTCCTCTACGGCCCGCCGGTGCCGGACGACCCCGCGCTGGTCCGGCTGGCCGGCGAACTGGACAGGGTGGAACGAGAGGCAGGGCGAACTTGACCAGCGGTACCGAGAACGCGACCGGGGCCCGCGACGCGCTGATCGCGCTGCGCGCCGAGGTCGGCAAGGCCGTCGTCGGCAACGAAGCCGCCGTCACCGGGCTGATCCTGGCGCTGCTCTGCCGGGGGCACGTGCTGCTCGAAGGCGTCCCGGGCGTGGCGAAGACGCTGCTGGTCCGGGCCCTGGCCGCGGCGCTGGACCTGGAGACCACCCGCGTCCAGTTCACCCCGGACCTGATGCCCGGCGACGTCACCGGCTCGATCGTCTACGACGCGCACAGCGGCGAATTCTCTTTCCGCGAGGGGCCGGTGTTCACGAACCTGCTGCTCGCCGACGAGATCAACCGGACGCCGCCGAAGACGCAGTCGTCGCTGCTGGAGGCGATGGAGGAGCGGCAGGTTTCGATCGACGGCAAGTCGCGGCCGCTGCCGGACCCGTTCATCGTGATCGCCACCCAGAACCCGGTGGAGTACGAGGGCACCTACCCGCTGCCGGAGGCGCAGCTGGACCGGTTCCTGCTCAAGCTGACCATGCCGGCGCCCTCGCGCGAGGACGAGATCGGCATCCTGTGGCGGCACGCGCAGGGCTTCGACCCGCGCAACCTGGCCGCGGCGGGCCTGAAGGCCGTCGCCGGTGCTCCGGAACTCGCCGCGGCGCGCGAAGCCGTGGCCCGGGTGACGGTCGGGCCCGAGGTGATCGGGTACGTCGTCGACCTGTGCCGGGCGACGCGGTCGCTGCCGTCGGTGCGGATCGGCGTTTCCCCGCGTGGCGCCACGGCGTTGCTCGCGGTGACGCGGGCCTGGGCGTGGCTCGCGGGGCGCGACTACGCGACCCCCGACGACGTCAAGGCCCTCGCCCGGCCCGCGCTGCGGCACCGCCTCGACGTGCGGCCGGAGGCCGAGCTCGAAGGCGTCACCGCGGACGGCGTGCTGGACCGCGTGCTCGCGTCCGTGCCCGTGCCGCGCTGACATGGCCGTCACCGGGAGGCTCGGGCTGCTGGCGTTGTTCGGCGCGCTGGTGGTCGGGCTGCTGCTGCCGTCGACGACCGGGATCCTCGCGGTCGGCGCGGTGCTGCTGGTGCTCGTCGTCGTCGACCTGACGCTGGCCGGGAGCGTGCGGGCGCTGACCTTCGCGCGCTCGGGCGACACTTCCGTCCGGCTCGGGGAGCCGTGCGAGGTGACGCTCGTGGTCGCGAACCCCGGTGGCCGTGCGGTGCGCGGGCAGCTGCGCGACGCGTGGCCGCCGAGCGCGGGCGCCGTCGACCGGCACGCGGTGCGCGTCCCTGCGGGGGAGCGGCGGGCGTTGGTGACCCCGTTGCGGCCGACGCGCCGCGGTGACCGGACGGCGGCGCGGGTGACGGTCCGGTCGGTGGGGCCGCTGGGCCTGGCCGCACGGCAGGGTTCGCACGCGGTGCCGTGGACGGTCCGGGTGCTGCCGCCGTTCCACAGCCGCAAGCACCTGCCGTCGCGGCTGGCGCGGCTGCAGCAGCTCGACGGCCGCAACGCGGTGCTGATCCGGGGCCAGGGCACGGAATTCGACTCGCTGCGCGAGTACGTCATCGGCGACGACGTCCGGTCGATCGACTGGCGCGCGACGGCCCGGGCGGCGGACGTCATGGTCCGGACGTGGCGCCCCGAACGCGACCGGCACGTGGTGCTGGTCCTCGACACGGGCCGGGTCTCGGCGGGCCGGGTGGGTGACGCGCCGCGGTTGGACGCGGCGATGGACGCGGCGTTGTTGCTGGCGGCACTGGCTTCCCGGGCCGGCGACCGCGTCGACCTGCTGGCCTACGACCGGCGCCTGCGGGCGGCGGTGCAGGGTTCGTCGGGGGCGTCGTTGCTGACGTCGCTGGTGAACGCGATGGCGCCGCTCGAGCCGTCACTGGTCGAAACGGACGCGCGGGGGATGATCGCCGAGGTGCTCCAGCGGACCCGCCGCCGGGCGCTGGTCGTGCTGCTGACCGGACTGGACGCGGCACCGCTGGAAGAGGGTCTCTTCCCGGTGCTGAGTTCGCTGACCGGCCGCCACGAGCTGGTGGTGGCGTCGGTGGCGGACCCCCGGGTGGCGGAGATGCTGTCCGCACGCGGAGACGCGGAAGCGGTGTACGACGCGGCATCGGCGGCGCGCACGACGGCCGAGCGCCGGCGCGTGACCGAACGCCTGGTGCGGCACGGGGTGAGCGTGGTGGACGCGGTCCCGGAGGAACTCCCCCCGGCCCTCGCCGACCGCTACCTGGCCCTGAAAGCCGCCGGCCGCCTGTGACGGTCACCGCCGGGGTGCGGCGGTCAGCTCGGCGGGGTGAACGGGTTCTCCACGGGAACCGGCGTGCCGGACGGCGGCGTCGGCGGATCCGGCTGCGCCACGGGCCGGGCACCGCTCGGCTGCGGCCCCGGGTAGGGCTGAGCCGGCGTCGGCCACGGGGAAACCGGCTGGTAGCCGGGGCGTGCCTGGGCCGCGTAGGCCTGGAACGCGCGGGCGTGGTCGCGGTTGCGCCGCTCCGCCAGCACCGCCGCCAGGAACGCCCACGGCGGCACCCCGGGCGGCACCGGCGTGCCCAGCGCGTTCCCCACCTGCTGCGCGAGCCCCCAGCCGAGCGCGTGCGACGCCTCCGGGCGCAGCTCGCGGAACCGGGCGAGGAACTGGCGGCTCGCCAGCGCGAGGTCGTCCGGCAGGCGGGTCAGGTCGAGCTGCGACGCCCAGCCCTCGAGGCCCGGCGGCATGCCGATCGCCGCGTACGCCACGCCGTCCGGGACGCGCTCGCGGACCACCAGCGTCCCGGCGAGGAAGTCGCCGACGCGGCGCCCGTTCGACGAGCACAGCGACACGATCACCGCCACCGCGCCGAACAACCCGAGCGCCCAGAAGTCGACGACGAAGCCGGCGAGGCCGCGGACCAGCGCGTGCCGGAAGCGGATCGGGCCGCCGTCGACGCGCACCACCCGCAGGCCCACCGCCATCTTGCCCAGGGAACGGCCGCGCGTGAGGGTCTCGGAGATGACCGGGTAGCCGACCATGATCAGCACCACGAAGACCAGCAGCAGCGTGAGGACGAGCGCGTCGTCGTCGAACGGCACCACGAAGGTCAGCACCGTGAACGCGCCCAGCAGCAGCGCGAACTGCAGGAGCACGTCCAGCGCCATCGCCAGCGCGCGGCTGGCGAGCTTGGCCACGCGCAGGTCCAGGACGACCGCTTCGCCGGTGACCAGTTCCGATTCCTCGTGCACGAGGACCAGCGTATCGACGGATAGGGTGGGCGGCGTGGATGTGGACGTCTTCGTCGCTGCGCACGCGGCGGAGTGGACCCGGCTCGGCGAGCTGGCCCGGCGCGGCGGCAAGCTGACCGGGCCGGAAGCCGACGAGCTGGTGACGCTCTACCAGCGGACCGCGACGCACCTGTCGATCGTGCGGTCGGTCGCACCGGACCCGGCGCTGCTCGGCCGGCTGTCGGATCTGGTCGCCCGCGGCCGGTCGGCGGTCTCCGGGTCGCACAACCCGGCCTGGCGCGAGGTCGCCCGGTTCTTCACGCACCGGTTCCCGGCCGCGGTCTACCTGTCGCGGCGCTGGTGGATCCCGGCCGCGCTGGTGTCGATCGCGGTGATGGTGGTGATCGCCGTCTGGGTCGCGCGCGACCCGCTCGTGCGCGCGTCACTGGGGACCCCGGACGAGCTGCGCGAGCTGACCAGGCCCGGCGGCGAGGCGGAGACGTACTACTCGACCGGGCCGGCGGCGTCCTTCGCGACGAGGGTGTGGACGAACAACGCGTGGGTGGCGGCGACCTGCCTGTTCCTCGGCGTCGCGCTGGGCCTGCCGGTGATCGGCGCGCTCTGGTTGAACTCGCTCAACGCTGGGGTGATCATCGGCGCGATGAGCGCGGCCGGCCGCGGCGACGTGATGATCGGCCTCCTGCTGCCCCACGGCCTCCTGGAGCTGACGGCGGTGTTCGTCGCGGCGGGCACGGGGCTGAGGCTCGGCTGGACGGTGATCGACCCGGGCCGCCGTTCCCGCACGGCGGCGCTCGCCGAGCAGGGCCGGTCGGTGGTGGTGATGGCGCTCGGGCTGACGTGCGTGCTGTTCGTGTCCGGGGTGATCGAGGCGTTCGTGACGCCGTCGGGCTGGCCGACGTGGCTGCGGGTGGGCATCGGCGCGGCGGTGGAGGTGGCGTTCCTGGTCTACGTCTTCACCTTGGGCCGCCGCGCGGCGGCCCAAGGTGAGGTCGGCGATCTGGACGCCCGCGACGCGGGGGACGCGCTGCCGGAATCGGCTTGAGCGTGCGGCTACGAGACGTCGCCCGAGGGTGATAGCCACGTGTTGCACTGCTGGTTGCGGTTTTTCGAGGCCCCGTGTTGCCACCAGCTGATGTTGTGCTTGGCGCTGCCGTGGTCGCGTTTGCCGTTGCGGGCGTAGTCGTCGCCGCGGTCCTGGGCGTTCCAGGCTTCGTGGTAGATGTTCTCGTCGACCGAGCCGCCGGAGACCGAGGCCGAGCCGAGGAACATGCCCGAGAAGCACTGGGCCTCGAGTTCCAGCCGCCGCGACAGTTCCAGGCCGGCTGCGGAGTCGGCGCCCGCGTCGTAGCGCTGGCCGGCGAACGCCTCGGTGATACCGGACATGTTCTGCACGTGGTGGCCGTATTCGTGGGCGAGGATCGCCAGGTACGGGCCCGGGTGATTGCCCCACACGTCGAGTTCGATCCGGTCCATCGGCATGTAGATCGTGTTGTTGGCGGAGCAGTAGAACGGCGTGACGCCGGTGGTGGTGCCCCCGCTGCCGCACGGCGTCGACGATTCCGACAGCGACCGCGGCACCGACAGGTTCGGCGTCCGGAACGGCAGGCCGACGGCGCCGAGCATGCGTGACCACATCGCGTCGAGGCAGCCGATGCCGGACTGGAAGAAGCGCGTGACGCTGTTCTGGTCGGTGGCCCAGCGGCTCAGCGAGCACGGGACGTTCTGCAGGCCGTAGTCCGGGCTGCCGAAGAGCGGGTTGTTCCCGGTGGCCACGACCGGCCGCGGCCCGGACGGCGGTGGCGAGGACGGCGTCCGGCGTTCGGTGCTGCGGGCGGTCGTCGTTTCCTCGGTCGGCGAGGTGGTTGTCGCTTCGCTGGTGGTTTCTTCGGTGGTGGTCGGGTAGTTGCTCGAGTAGCCGGCGTCGGCGACGTGCCGCGGGTGGTTCCCGGACAGAGCGACGGCGGCGATGAGCCCACCCGCGACGGCGACGATCGCGAAGAGGGCGACGGCGACGACGACGCCGGTGTTCGACTTCTTGGCGACGTAGGGGGTGCGGCCGGGCGCGAACCGCGGCCCGAACCCGGGCGGTCCGGCGTAGCCCGGGGTGAAGCCGGGCGCCACGCCCACGGCCGGCGACGGCAGGGGAGCTCGCGCCGGCGGCGGCAGGGGCCCGGTGGGCGGAGGTCCGCCGAAGCCTCCCGGACGAGTGGGCGGGCCCGGCGGAAACTGCGGAGAACGCGGCGGCTGCGGAACGCTCGGCGGCTGCGCGGGCGCTCCGAATGGGCCCGGTGGCCCGGGTGCGCGGCCGGGGCCGCCGGGGGCTGCCGGTGGCCGAGCCTGACCCGGGCCGGGCTGTTGCGCGGGTGCGCCGCCGGGGCCGGGCGGCTGTGGCGGCGCTCCGAAACGGTTCGGCGGCCCACCCCGCCCCGGCAGCGGCCGCACCCCCGGCGGCGGCAGCGGCCGCGCCCCGGGAGGCGGCACCGGCGGGCGGCCCGGCGGCTGCGGCCGGCGCGGGTTGTGCGGATCAGGACTCGAACCAGGACCCGGACCCGAACCAGGACCGTGCGTCATCGAATGGGACCCCCCGTGCGATTTCCCCGTCGGAAGCGGCGTACCTGCGGTGATCGCGCCGTTCCGGGCGTCAGCATAGATCGAGTGCTCTAGGGTGTGGTGCTGTGTCGAGGAAACGGGGGACCGCCGCCGCGATCGCCGTCGCGGCCGTGCTGGTGACCGCCGGGCCCGCTGCCGCGCAGGGGCCGTCGGCCGGGCCCGTGCTGCCCAACCTGCCCGGCGACCAGTCCAAGAAACCCCAGCTGCTCACCGGCCAGGACGTCCAGCCACCCGAAGGGGCCGTTGCCGACGTCGCCCTCAAAGTCCTGCGCGACGGGACCCTCTCCGTCACCGAACACGTCACCGTCCCCGGTGGGCAGCGGCTCGTCTCGCGCGTTCCCCTGAAGGTCCCCGCGAGCGACGACCAGGACCGCGTCTTCGCCGTCCGCGACGTCAAGGCCGAAGGCGCCACGACCGAGCTCACCGGCGAGCAGCTCGTCCTCACCTTCCCGGCCGGTGCCGGCAGCGTCACTTACACCGTCGACGGCGCCATCGCCGACCAGAACGGCCGCCAGCAGGCCCGCTGGCAGGTCGGCGGCGGCTTCGACACCCCGCTGGCCAAACTCACCGCGTCACTCGTCGCCCCGGCGACCGGATTGTCCCCTGTGGACTGTTTCGCCGGACCCGTCGGCTCGAACCAGCGCTGCACGCTCGCCGAGCTCGACCACACCGGGGTCGTGCGGCTCGAACAGAACGACGTCCGCCCCGGCGACCGCGTCGACCTCCTCGTCGGCCTGCCCGCGGGCACCACGCCGGCGAACGCGAAGTTCGCCGACGTCGGCCTGCTCGCCAACGCCTTCGCCCTGACGCCGCTGACCGGGATCGTCTTCGCCGTCCTGCTCGCCTTCCTCGTCGCGGCCGCCCTTTTCGTCTGGCGGCGCCGCCGGCAGGACGCCGGCGCGCTGCGCACCGCCACCGGCCCGGTCGAGGTCCTCCTGCGCGACGGCGACCGCGTCTTCTTCGCCAGCCCCGACGGCGTGCTGCCCGGCCAGGTCGGCACGGTCGTCGACGAGACCGTCGACGTCGTCGACATCAGCGCCACCGTCGTCGACCTCGCCGTCCGCAACTACCTCTGGCTGGCCGAAGTCCCGGGCCCCGACTGGCAGATCGCCCGCCGCAACCCGCCGGACGAGCACCTCCACGACTTCGAACGCGCCGTCTGCGAAACCCTGCTGCCGCCGGGCACCGACACCGTGCTCGTGTCGCAGCTGCGCGCCCGCGGCGGCCTCGACCTGCGCCGGATCAGCGACGCGATGTACGCCGACGTCGTCAGCAAGCGCTGGTTCTCCCGTCGTCCCGACACGACCCGCGGCCGGCTGACCTGGCTCGGCGCCGGGATCTTCACCCTCGGCCTGGTCGCCACCGCGGTGCTCACCTTCACCGCCGGGGCCGCGCTGCTCGGCGTCGCCGTCGCCCTGGCCGGGCTCGCCGTCGTCGCCGTGGCCGCGCTGCTGCCGTCGCGCACTGCGCGCGGCCGGGCCCTGGTGGGGCAGGTCCGCGGCCTGCTCGACTACCTGCACACCGCGCGGGCCGACGACATCCCGCCCGCCGACCGCGAGCTGGTGTTCTCCCGCTCGCTGCCGTACGCGGTCGTCCTGGGTGACACCGAACGCTGGCTCGGCACCTTCGCCGCGCTCAACCCGTCGGCCGACGGCTCGGCCGGGCTGTACTGGTACGGCGGCATGGAGGCCGAGCCCGACCTGCGCCGCTTCGGCGCGCACTTCCCGTCCTTCCTGTCCGCGCTCGACGGCGTGCTCACCGCCGCCGCGGCCCGCTGACCGTGCTCGCGGGGGCGCTCCTCGCGCTCGCGCTGGCCGCCGCCCCCGCGGACCAGCCGCCCCTGCCCACCGTGCCGCAGAGCGCGGAGATCCAGCTCAAGGTCCAGCGCGACGGCTCGCTGTCGGTCGTCGAGGCGATCTCGGTCCCCGACGGCGTCACGATGGACCGCCGGGTCGCGCTGCGGGTCGCCGCGCCCCACGACCGGGACCGCGTCTACGGCGTCCGCGACGTCGTCCTGGAAGGCCGGGGAACGGCGAGCGTGGACGAGGACGCGTTCACCGTCCACCTCACGTCCGGCACGTCGCTCGTCCGGTACACAGTGGACGGTGCGGTGGCCGGCGACCGGGTCACCTGGGAGCTGGCCGGCGGCTGGACCGCCGAGCTCAAGTTCCTCCGCGCCTCCTTCGCGGCGCCGAAGATCCCCACGGCCGTCGACTGCGTCGCCGGTGACCTCCCCTGCGCGGCCGCGCAGATCGACCACGCCGGGCTGACCCGGTTCAGCCAGCAGAACCTCGCCGCGGGGCAGCGGATGACGGCGACCGTCGAGCTGCCCCCGGGCACCGTTCCGACGAACGAGGTCCTGGTCCCGGCGAAGACGATCGCCGGCGCGTTCGTGCTCACCACCCCGGTGGTCTGGGCCTGGGCGGCCTTCGCCGCGCTCCTCCTGCTCCTGACCACCCTGGTCCTGGCGACCCGCCGGGCGCACTTCCACGGGAAAGTGCCCACCTCGGATGCGCACTTCCACGGGAAAGGGCGCGGTGAGTTCGCCTCGCCCGAGGGAGTGCTGCCGGGCCACGTGGGCGTTCTGCTGCGCGGCCGCGCCGGGCCGCTCGACGTGGCCGCGACCGTGCTCGACCTCGCTGTCCGCAACTACGTTTGGGTGAGCGAGGGCGGGTCCCGGCTGACCCGCCGCAACCCCGCCGACGAGCACCTGTCGCCCTTCGAACGTGCCGTCTTCGAAGCCGTCTTGCCGGAGGACACGGTCACGCTCGCCGAACTGCGGCAGCGACACGTCGAAGTCCCCCGCGCCGAGCTGGACGCCGACCTCGTCCGGCGGGGCTGGTTCGCGACGCGGCGGCTGCACCGGGCCGGGATCCGGATCGTCTGCTACGGCGTGTTCCTCACCGTCCTGCTGGCCCTGACCGTCGGGTACGCCCAGCTTGGCGTGATCCTCGCGCTGGCCGGGGTCGCCGCCGTCGCCACCTCGGCCGCCCTGCCCGCGCGGCGGCGAGCGGGCGCCGAGGTCGCCCGCCGGCTCCGCGGCGTCACCGCCACCCGCGCGAAGGACCTCGACAAGCCGCAGCGCGAGCTGGTCTTCTCCCGTGGCCTGCCGTACGCGCTCGCTCTGGGCGAACTGGGTCCGTGGGTGGCCGGGTTCGACGGCCTCGAGCACCCGCCGCCGGTCTACTGGCACGCCGGCGACGTCACCCCTGACCAGGCCGGATCCTTCGCGACGGCGCTGGCCGGGACGTTCGCCGCCGCCCGCCGTGGTCACCTCAAAGACGTCGTGAGTGGTAAGGCGGGTTAGAACCCGCCTTACCACTCACGAGCCGGGACGCCGGGAAGGGCGGCGTCGTCGTAGGGTGGGGCCATGGCCGATCCCGAGCTCGTCCGATACACCCTCGACAACGGTCTGCGGGTGGTTCTCGCGCCCGACGCGACCGCGCCGGTGGTCGGCGTCAGCGTGCACTACGACGTGGGTTTCCGCTCCGAGCCGGAGGGGCGCACCGGTTTCGCGCACCTCTTCGAGCACCTGATGTTCCAGGGCTCCGAGAGCCTGGAGAAACTCGCGCACTTCCGGCACGTGCAGTCCAGCGGCGGGACCTTCAACGGGTCCACCCACCCGGACTACACCGACTACTTCGAGGTGCTCCCGAGCGCCGCGCTCGAGCGGGCGCTGTTCCTCGAAGCCGACCGGATGCGCGCGCCCAAGCTGACGGCGGAGAACCTGGCGAACCAGATCGACGTCGTCAAGGAGGAGATCCGGCTCAACGTGCTGAACCGGCCCTACGGCGGGTTCCCGTGGATCACCCTGCCGCCGGTGCTGTACTCGACGTTCCCCAACGCGCACAACGGCTACGGCGGCTTCGAGGACCTCGAAAGCGCCACGGTCGACGACTGCGCGGCCTTCTTCGACACCTACTACTCGCCGGCGAACGCCGTGCTCACGGTGGCAGGTGACTTCGAGGTGGACAACGCCAAGAAGCTGATCGAGGAGCACTTCGGCGACGTCCCGCACCGGCCGGCGCCGCAGCGGCCGTCGTTCGCCGAGCCGCTGCCCACCACCGAGCTGCGCGGCGAGATCGAGGACGCGCACGCCCCGCTGCCCGCGCTCGGCATCGGCTACCGGATGCCGGACCCGATCAACGACGTCGACAGCTACCTGGCCTACCTCGTGCTGGCCGGCGTGCTCACCGACGGCGACGGCTCCCGGCTGCAGCAGCGGCTCGTGCACAAGGAGCCCCTCGTGGTCGACATCGGGGCCGGCGCCGGGCTGTTCGGGCCGTTCGAGGCCCGCGACCCCGACACGTTCACCATCACCCTGATCCACCCGCACGAGGTGCCCCGCGAGCGCGTGCTCGCCGCGCTCGACGACGAGCTGGAGAAGCTCGCCGAGACCCCGCCGAGCGAGGAAGAGCTGCGCAAGGTCACCGCCCGCTGGACGGCGAGCCTGCACTCGGAGCACGACAGGCTGGTGTCCCGGACCCTGGCCCTCGGCTCGTTCGAGCTGCTCTACGGCGACGCGTCGCTGGTGTACCGGCTCGCGGACCGGATGTCCGCCGTCACCGCGGAGGCCGTGTCGGCGGCGGCGAAGGCGCTGCGCCCGGACGCGCGCGCCGTGCTGGTGGTCAAGCCCGCTTCGGAAGGGAACAACGAGCAGTGACTTCAGCAACGCACCGCAGCGCGGAGGAGATCGGCCGCACCGCGCGGGGGCCGCGGCCGCTGCCGCCGCTCGGCGAGCAGCGGGCCGCCGCCGACCTGTCCCATGTGGACACCGAACTGAGCAACGGCCTGCGCGTGGTGGCCGTCCGCAAGGCGACCGTGCCGATGGTCGAGGCGCGCCTGTGGATCCCGTTCGCGGGTGACGACGCCCTGCACCCGGCGACGGCCGAGGTGCTCGCCGAGACGATCCTGACCGGCACCGCGCGCCGCAACCGCATCGAGATCGACGCCGAGCTGGCGCTGATCGGCGGCGACATCGGCGCCGGCGTCGACCCGGAACGCCTGGTGCTCACCGGGTCCGCGCTGGCCGACAAGCTGCCGACGTTCCTCGACGTCCTCGGCGACGTCCTCACCGGGGCGACCTACGCCGACGAAGAGATCGCGCGCGAGAAGGAGCGGCTGGTCGAGCGGATCGCCGTCTCGCGCACGCAGCCGCGCACGATCGCGCGGGAGGCGCTGCAGAAGCACCGCTACGGCGACCACCCGGCCACGCGTGAGGTGCCGCGCGCCGAGGACGTCGCCGTCGTGACGCCCGAGCAGGTCCGGGCGCTGCACCAGGCGTCGGTGCTGCCGCGCGGTTCGGTCCTGGTGCTGGTCGGCGACCTCGACCCGGACGGCGTGCCCGGGGACCTCGAGAAGGTGCTCGGCGGCTGGGCGTCGGACCGCTCCGCCGTCCGGCTGCCGCCGCTGCCGGACCTGACCGGGCCGAGCGTGCTGCTGGTGCCGCGCGCGGGCGCGGTGCAGTCGCAGATCCGGCTCTCGGCGCAGACGGTCCCGCGCACGGACCCGGGGTACGCGGCGCTGCAGCTGGCGAACCTGGCCTACGGCGGGTACTTCTCGTCGCGGCTGGTCGAGAACATCCGCGAGAACAAGGGGTACACGTACTCCGCGCACTCGGGCTTCGAGTTCACCGACGGCACCGCGGTGGTCAACGTCGACGCGGACACGGCGACCGACGCGACGGCACCGGCGCTGCTGGAGACCCGCTACGAGCTGGGCCGCCTCGGCCAGGTCCCGCCGTCCGGCGACGAGCTGGAGTCGGTGCGGCAGTACGCGATCGGCTCGCTGCTGACCTCGACGTCGTCGCAGGCCGGGCTGGCCGGGCAGGTACTGGCGCTGGCCTCGACCGGGCTGGGCCTGGAGTGGCTGACCGAGCACCCGGCGCGGGTGGCCGCGGTGACCGCGGAAGAGGTCGCCGACGCGGCGCTGAAGTACTTCGCGCCCAAGCGGTTCACGGGCGTGGTGGTCGGCGACGCGGCGGTGCTGGAGCGCAAGCTCCTGGCGCTCGGCGACGTCGTCGTGGGCGAGCCGGCCTGATGTCGGTCCCGTTCACCCTGGGGGCACTGCCGACCCTGTCCCGGTCCACAGTGGACCGTCAGGAAGGCTTGCGCACCAACTCCGCGCGGCTGGTGTCCCGGTGGGCCGACGCCCGGGTCGTCCTCCTGGACGACACCGGGCGCACCCCGGTCGTCGAAGGGGCGTCGACGCTGGCGTTCCGCAAGGCGATCGACTTCGGTTCGGCGCCCCCGGCGGACGCGGTGTTCCTCGGCGAGTGGCAGGACGTCGACTACTGGTCGCTGCCGGGCGGCCCGTCGGGCTCGGCCGACACGGTGAAGATGGCGGGCAGCTGGGGTTTCGTGGAGGAGGTCCCCCGCGCGGACGGCGAGGTCTGGGTCGAGCTGCGCGGCTACGGCGACCTCCTGGACGACACGTCGGCGGGCCTGTTCACGACGGCGCAGGCGTTGCGCTTCTGGCGTCGTCAGGCTGCGTTCTGCACGCGGTGCGGGAGCAAGACGGAGCTGATCCAGTTCGGCTGGGCGAGCAAGTGCACCGGGTGCGGCCGCGAGGAGTACCCGCGCACGGACCCGGCGGTGATCTGCCTGGTGCATTCGCAGGAGGGCGTCAACGGGTCGCACGTGCTGCTGGCCCGCCAGCCGATCTGGCCGGCCGGGCGGTATTCGGTGCTGGCGGGGTTCGTCGAGGCGGGGGAGTCCCTGGAAGCGTGCGTGGTCCGGGAGATCCGCGAAGAGGTGGGCGCGTTCGTGTCCGACGTGCGGTATCTCGGGAGCCAGCCGTGGCCGTTCCCGCGGTCGATCATGCTGGGGTTCACGGCCCGCGCGGACCGTTCGTTGCCGTTGGTGCCGGCGGACGGTGAGATCGAAGAGGCGCTGTGGGTGTCGCGCGCCGAGGTGCGGGCGGCGTTCGAGAACAGCGCGGACCGTGGCGAAGGTTCGAAGCCGACGCCGATCGCCGACGGGGCGGCGGAGATCATCCTGCCGGGGAATTCGTCCATCGCCCGCGTGATGCTGAAGGCCTGGGCGGACGCGGAGGAGTAGCCGCTGAAGGCCGCCCTCGTGGCGGCCTTCAGCAGGTTCACGGCTCGTAGGTCGTCGCGGCTTGGACGGCCTTGGCGGCGACCTCCCAGCCGCTCCACCGGGGCTCGGCGCCCCCGATCGTGTGGTCGCCGCCGTGGTCGTTCAGCCATGCGGCCAGTGCCTCGAGGTACCGCGGGAGCGTGTCGTCCGTCCAGAAGGCGGGCACCCCGTCCGCGCAGTCCGCGGCCAGCCCGTTCACGGCGGCCACCATCTGGTCCAGGTGCCGGGCGGCCGGGGCGGACGGGCAGTTCAGCAGGCCGCAGTCCTGGTCGGGGTCATTGTCCGGTACGCCGAAACGGTGTTCGAACGCGTAGTGGAAGCACACGAAGTGCATCTGCTCGAAGACGTCGTAGTTGTCCCGGTTGATCTTCACGGGTAAGCCGCAGCGCCGGCAGAGCTGCTTGTCGTCTTCGGACACCATCGGATCCTTCCAGTCGGCGGCGGGCAATGCTCGCGCCGCTACTCGTAGACCGCCGCGGCCTGCAGGCCGTCTCGGAGGACCTGCCACCCGTCGCCGGGGAGCGGGCGGCCCTGGTTCGCGTAGTAGCCCTCGCAGTCCTGCAGCCAGCCGGCCAGCCCTTCCAGGTACTGCGGGACGGTGTCGTTCGCCCAGTGGCCGGGCGGGCCGTCCGCCCACTGGGCCAGCAAGGCGTGCACTTCGGCCACTAGGTGATCCCGGTTCGCCCGGAACCGTGCGGTGTTCTCCTCGGACACGGAAATCCACTCCTCGAGGTGCGTACTGCCGGGTGGCGACCTTCACTTCAGGTCGCGAAGCTCGATCATCGAGCGGTCCGGCTCGCCCGTGAAGTCCGCGGGGCCGCCGTACGCGAGGTTCAGCGTCTCCAGTCGGTAGCTCCACTCGCTGCCGCGCGAGCTGGTCGCGCCGAACCGCAGGTTGATCTGCCAGCGGAGCCACTCGCCCCGTTCTAGCCGGATCGGTGACGGCTGCCACTTCCGTCGCGGGCTTGCCCACAGCGACGGCGTGACCAGCACCAACAGGCCGCCCTCCGCCTCGCGGAGCTTGACGTCGTCCAGCTCGTCCAAGGGCCGCACCTCGAAGCGCGGTGAGAAGCCGGCCGACTCGTCCACCCGCACCTCGTGCAGACCCACGTCAAGCGGGCAGGGGAACGCGATCGGCACCCGGTTGCGCACCGCGGCCGACGGGCCACCCCGGGACCGCTTGGTCCAGGTGGTCCGCACCCGCTGCGCCACAACGTCCACGCAGACCAGCATCCCCGCCGCCGCAAGCCGAAATCCGCTGACCGGCCGCGAAGGAACCGCGCCACTCGTTCACCGGTACGCCGTCCACCTGGCCCAACGCCGGGCCAAGCGTTACCTGGCCGTTTCACCAGACCGTTGACGGCTGTGCCCCCGCTCACTACAGTCCCCGGAAACCGTCTGTAAAGTATCCTAATTAAGTGCGGAGGAACGAGTGCGAGCCGGTAGCCCGCGGATGCTGCGCGAGATCAACGATCGCGCCGCCATCGAGGTCCTCCTGCGGGAGGGACCGCTCACGCGGGCCGAACTCGAGCTCGCCATCGGGCTCTCCAAGCCCGCCACCGCCCAGCTGCTGACCCGGCTCGAACTCGACGACCTGGTCGTCAAGGCCGGGGTGCGGGGCGGCGGGCGCGGGCCACGGGCCCAGCTCTGGGCGGCCAACGGCGGCCTCGCCTTCGTCGCCGCCGTCGATCTGACGCCGCACGTGGCCGACTTCGTCGTCGCCGACGTCGCCGGGATCGTGCTCGCCGAGTACCGGACGCCGCTGCCCGTGCACGCCGGTGCCGACGTCGTCGGGACCTTCGGCGAAGCCCTCCAGAAGGTCGCCGAAGAAGCCGGAATCCAAAGAACGGACCTGGCCCACGTCGTGATCGGCGCGCAGGGGGCGTTCGATCCGCGGACCGGCCTGCTCTCCTCCGCGCCGCACATCCCGGGCTGGCTCGGCTTCGACGTCCCGCAGAAGCTGTCCGACGAACTCGGCGTCGACGTCCTCATCGAGAACGACGTCAACCTGGTCGCCGTCGAAGAAATGTCCGTCGGGATGGCCCAGGACGTGGACGACTTCGTCATGGTCTGGCTGTCCGAAGGCGTCGGCGGTGCCGTCGTCATCGGACGGCGGCTGCTGCGCGGCGCCACCGGCGGGGGCGGCGAGATCGACTGGATGCGGGTGCCCGATCCGGCCACCGTGGACACCGGGGACGACTGGCCCGCGGCCGGCGCCCGGTTCGGCAACCTGGTCGACTCACCCGCCATCTGCCGGCTCGCCGCGGCGCACGGCATCGAAGCCGAAACCGCCTGGGAAGCAGTGGAGAAAGCCGGGAAAGGCCACCCCTTCCTCGACGATCTCGCCAGAAGGGTCGCCGGTGGCGTCGCCAACCTCGTCGCCGTCGCCGACCCGCAGCTCGTGCTCCTCTGCGGCGACACCAGCCGGGCCGGCGGCGAGGAGTTCGCCGCGCTCGTCCAGGAAAAGCTGCACGAACTCGTCCTGCCGCGCACGCCCGTCGGCTGCGCTTCCGTGCAGGGCAACGCCGTTCGCGCGGGCGCGCTGCAGTCGGCGCTCGCCAGGACCCGTGAGGACGTCTTCGGCGTCGTCACCCCCACGCTCCTCGGGTCGCGCCGGCCCGAGGGCGACAACACCCGTCCACGACTCCAGTAGCCCCAACCGATGAGGAGGAGGGCCATGCCCCCGACCACCCGGACCCGCCGTGGCGCCTTGCTGGTGGCCGCCGCCGCGGCGTCCGTCCTGCTGACCAGCGCCTGTTCCGGCGCGGCCGCACCGTCCACGACGGACGCGGCCGCCGCGCCCGGCAAGGACGACAAGCTCACGATCACCGTGTACTCCAAGTTCACCGACCGCGAGTACGGTGTGGTCACCGCGGGTCTGAACAAGCTCAAGGCGAAGTACCCGAACATCGAGATCAAGCACGAGGGCAACCAGGACGACGACAAGCTCACCCAGTCGATCCGCGGCGGCAATCCACCCGACGTCGCGATCTCGTTCTACACCGACAACCTCGGCGCCTGGTGCTCCACCGGCAGCTTCCAGGACCTCAAGCCCTACATCGACCGCGACAAGATCGACCTGAACCAGATCCCGGAAGCGGTCCGCAACTACACCGAGTACCAGGGCAAGCGGTGCGCGATGCCGATGCTCGCCGACGTCTACGGGCTCTACTACAACAAGGACATGTTCGCGGCGAAGGGCATCACCTCGCCGCCGAAGACGACGTCGGAACTGTTCGAGGCCACCAAGAAGCTGACCGAGTTCAACCCGGACGGCTCGATCAAGGTCGCCGGCTTCCTGCCCTCGATGCCGTTCTACGCCAACCAGGCCCAGTACTGGGCGCCGAACTTCGGCGCGCCCTTCCTCGGCCCGGACGGCAAGTCCGACCTCGCCACCAACCCCGGCTGGAAGGCGATGTTCGAGTTCCAGAAGCAGCTGATCGACTTCTACGGCGGCCACGCCAAGGTCGAGCAGTTCAAGGCCGGCCTCGGTGACGAGTACTCCGCCGACCACGGCTTCCACAAGGGCAAGCTGGCGATGATCTACGACGGCGAGTTCCGCACCGCGTTCCTCAAGGACCAGGCGCCGAACGTCAACTACGGCACCGCGCCCGCGCCGGTGCTCGACAGCATGGCCGACCACTACGGCGGCGGCTTCACCACCGGCACGATCATCGCCATCCCCAAGGGCGCCAAGAACCCCGGCGCCGCGTGGGAGCTCATCAAGCAGGTCACCCTGGACACCGACACCCTGGTGGACATGGCCAACGGCCTGAAGAACGTGCCCAGCACCAAGGCGTCGCTGACCTCGCCGAGGCTGGACCTGCAGCCGCAGTTCAAGACGTTCCTCGACATCTACGACAGCGGCAAGCTGGTCGCCAACCAGACCACCCCGATCGGCGACGCGCACCTCAAGGCGGTCAACGACTTCGCCGAGAAGTGGCAGGCCGGCTCGGTGCCCGACCTGACCGCGGGCCTGGCGAAGGTCGACGCCCAGATCGACGACGAGCTCAAGCAGAAGGGCGCGGGCGGATGACGTCCACCGCTGTGCCTGTAAAACCCCAGGGTTCCCCGTCCGCGCCTGCAAAGGCGCGGGCGGGGGCCCGCCGGGCCAAGCGCCGCCGGACCGTCCTGTTCTTCATGGCCCCGGCGTTCCTCGGGTTCCTCATCTTCTTCGGCTACCCGCTGATCGCCACGGTCTACTACTCCTTCACCCGCTACGACCTGATCAACCCGCCGCAGTTCATCGGCTTCGACAACTACATCCGGATGTTCACCACCGAGCCCCTGGTCGGCACGGCCGCGTACAACACGCTGTGGCTGGTGGTCGTCCTGACGGTCTGCCGGGTGGTGTTCTCCCTCGGCATCGCGTCGGTGATCTCGCGGCTCAAGTCGGGTGTCGGTTTGGTCCGGACGCTCTGCTACCTGCCGACCCTCGCCCCGCCCGCGGCGGCCACGCTGGCGTTCGTCTTCGTGTTCAACCCGGAGTTCGGCCCGGTCAACCGGTTCCTGCGGCTCGTCGGCATCGATGGCGGCCTGTGGTTCAACAGCCCGGAGATGTCGAAGCCCGCGCTGACGCTGCTGGCGCTGTGGGGTTCCGGCGAGTTGATGATCATCATCCTGGCCGCGCTGCTCGACGTCCCGACCGAGCAGTACGAAGCCGCCGAACTGGACGGCGCCGGCCCGATCCGCCGGTTCTGGCACGTCACGCTGCCGTCGATCTCGCCGGTGCTGCTGTTCGGCGTGGTCAACTCGATCATCTACGCCCTGCAGTTCTTCACCCAGGCGATCGTCGCGGCTTCCGCGAGCGCGGGCACCGCCGACGTCGCCGGCAACTCGAAGCTCATCGGGGCGCCGCAGAACTCGACGCTGACCTACCCGATCTGGCTGTACGTCCAGGGTTTCCGCTACTTCAACATGGGCTACGCGGCGGCGATGGCGGTCCTGCTGTTCATCGTGTCGTCCGGATTCACCTGGATCCTCGTGCGGCAGCTGCGGAAGTCCCAGCACCAGGAGGAGGGCGCATGACCGCGTTGGCCGAAGCGCCGCAGCGCGCAGCGGGCGTACCGCCGAAGGTGCGGTTCAAGCGGAACTGGGACAAGCGGCTGTCCTACATCGCCACCCACGCGGTCGGGATCGCCCTCGGCGTGATCTTCATGCTGCCGATCCTGTTCGTGTTCCTCACCGCGGTGATGGCGAGCGACCAGGCGATGACGGCGAGCCTGTGGCCGACGGAATGGCACTTCGAGAACTTCGTCAAGGTGTTCCAGAAGGCGCCGCTGCTCGAATACTTCGGCAACAGCCTGCTGTATTCGGCGCTGGCGACGGCGGGTGCGCTGCTTTCGGCCATTCCGGCGGCCTACGCGCTGTCGAAGCTCAAGTGGCGCGGGCAGAACCTGTTCTTCATGCTGACCGTGGCGGCGATGCTGCTGCCGCCGCAGGTCACCGTCGTGCCGCTGTACGACCTGTGGGTCCGGATGGGCCTCACCGGCACGCTGGTTCCGCTGATCGTGCCGTACTTCTTCTTCGACGCGTTCTCGATCTTCCTGCTCCGGCAGTTCTTCCTCACCATTCCGAAGGACTACCTCGAAGCGGCGAAGATCGACGGCTGCAACGAGTTCCAGGCGATGTACCGCGTGCTCATCCCGATGGCCAAGCCCGGGATCGCGGCCACCGCCATGTTCTGCTTCCTGTTCACCTGGAACGACTACTTCGGGCCGCTGCTCTACACCGGCGAGAACCAGGACCACTGGCCGCTTTCGCTCGCGATCGCGTCCTTCCGCGGCATGCACCACGTCGAGTGGAACATGACGATGGCGGCGACCGCGCTGATCATGGCGCCGGTGATCGTGCTGTTCGTGTTCGCGCAGAAGTCGTTCGTCAAGGGCATCACATTCACGGGAGTCAAGGGATGAAGCTGGCAGTCGTCGGTGGCGGGTCCACCTACACGCCGGAGCTGATCGACGGGATCGCCGGCCGCCGGTCTACTTTGGACGTCGACGAGATCGTGCTGGTCGACCCGGACGCCTACCGCGTCGAGGCCGTCGGCGGGTTCAGCCAGCGCCTGCTCGACCACGCCGGCCACCCGGCGCGGGTGCGGACCACACAGTCGCTCGAAGAGGGCGTCGACGGCGCTTCCGCCGTGCTGATCCAGCTGCGGGTCGGCGGGCAGCGGGCGCGGCGCTCGGACGAGACGTTCCCGCACGTCTGCGGCTGCGTCGGCCAGGAGACGACCGGCGCGGGCGGCCTGGCCAAGGCCCTGCGGACGGTCCCGGTGGTGCTCGACATCGCCGACCGCGTCCGCAAGATCGCCGGCGACGACACGTGGATCGTCAACTTCACCAACCCGGTCGGCATCGTCACGCGCGCGCTGCTCAACGAGGGGCACCGCGCGGTCGGGCTGTGCAACGTCGCCATCAACCTGCAGCGGCAGTTCGGGCGGCTCCTGGGCGTCGGCGCGGACGACGTCAAGCTCGTCCACACCGGCCTCAACCACCTGAGCTGGGAGCGCGGCGCGCTCGTCGACGGCGTCGACCGGCTGCCGGAGCTGCTGGACGAGCACCTGGACTACCTGTCGAACGAGGTCAGCGTCCCGGAGAAGTGGCTGCGGCGGATGAACGTCGTGCCGTCGTACTACCTGAAGTACTTCTACGCGCACGACGAGCAGGTCACCAAGCAGCGCACCGAGCGGCCGCGCGCGGACGTCGTCTCCGACGTCGAGGAAGAACTGCTGAAGATCTACCTCGACCCGGAGCAGAACACGAAGCCGGAGTCCCTGGAGAAGCGCGGCGGCGCGTACTACTCGGAAGCCGCCGTGCAGCTGGTGCACGCGCTGACCGCGGGCGGCCCAGCCGAAGAGCACGTGGTGAACGTCCGCAACGACGGCATCTTCCCGTTCCTGCCGGACGACGCCGTCATCGAGGCACGGTCCACTGTGGACTCCGTGGGGGCCACGCCGATCCCGCAGCCGCCGGTCGAGCCGCGGTTCTCCGGGCTGATCGCGGCGACGACGGCGTACGAGTACCTGGCGCTGGAGGCGGCGCTCAAGGGCGGCCGCGACCGCGTGGCCGACGCCCTGCTCGCGCACCCGCTGGTCGGCCAGTACGCCAAGGCCGACACGCTCGCCGACTCGCTGGTGCAGATCAACCGCGAGTACCTGCCCTGGGCGCGCGGATGAAGCCTGCAGTCATCGCGATCGACGGCGGGAACAGCAAGACCGAGGTCCTGGTGATCTCGGAAGACGGCGTGGTGCTGGGCAAGTCACGAGGCCCCGGCGCGTCGCCGCAGAACATCGGCGTCGCGGGTTGCGTTGCGGCGCTGGAAGAACTGGTCCTGGCGGCGTATCCCGCGTTCGGGACCCGGCCGGCCGCGGTCCACACCTCCGCGTACTTGGCCGGCCTCGACTTCCCACGGGAAGAGGAGGCGCTGCACGCGGCGCTCGCGGTCCGCGGCTGGAGCGACACGCTGACCGTCGGCAACGACACCCTCGCGCTGCTCCGGGCGGGCAGTGCGGGGGTGGGCGTCGCGGTCGTGTGCGGCGCCGGGATCAACGGCGCCGGCGTCGGCCCCGACGGCCGCGTGCACCGCTTTCCCGCACTGGGCAAGATTTCCGGCGACTGGGGCGGCGGCTACCGGCTCGGCGAGGAAGCCCTGTGGTGGGCCGTGCGCGCCGAGGACGGCCGCGGCCCCGCTACCGGCCTGCGCCCGGCCGTGGCGCGGTACTTCGGGCGACCGACCTTGCTCGACGTCGTGCAGGGCCTGCACTTCGAGGAGATCGACCCGGCGTCGATCCACGGCCTCTGCCCGCTGCTGTTCGAAGTCGCGGCGGCGGGCGACGAGGTCGCGCAGGACATCGTGACGCGGTTCGTCGAGGAGGTCAGCGTGTTCGCGGCGGTGATTCTCCGCGAACTCGACCTGACCGAGGACGCCCCGGAAATCGTTCTGGGCGGCGGCGTCCTGACCGGCGTCGGCGTCTCGGTGATCGCGGAGATCGAGAAGCGGTGCCTGAAGGTGGCGCCGCGCGCGGTGGTCCGCGTCGTCGACGTGAACCCCGTGGTGGGCGCGGCGTTGTCCGGCCTCGACACGCTGGGGGCGCCGGAGGCCGCGAAGGCGGCCCTCAAGGCGGCGACCCAGCGCGTCTGAAGACTCTGGCGGGAACTGCCTCGAAGCGGCGCGAGGCAGTTCCCGCCAGACCCCCTCACGGCGCCGGGACGATGGTGTCCCCCGTCTCGAGCAGCGTCTTGAGGTCGGAGAGGATCCAGGCCCAGCCGCCGCCGGCGTTCTCGTTCGGCGGCGCGTCGAGCCGCTCGAAGGCCCCGCTGACCATCCCGGCGATCGTGGGCGCGCCGGTGACGTCGTGGGTCACGGTCAGCCGGGTGCCGGCGGTCTTGGACTCCTCGATCTCGTAGGTGAGTTTCGTGTAGGGCTCCTCGCTCACGTCCCCGGGTGCCATCAGGAGCTTCCAGGTGAGGACCAGCTTCCGCGGCGGGTCCACTTCCAGGACCTCGCCGTCGACGACGTCACCGGTCATGCCGGCGTCGATGAACGCCTGCGTCGGGCGGGTGCGGTGCTTGCCGCCGGGCCGGAGGTCGAAGTCGACCAGCCCGGTGTAGCCGTACCGCGCCGTCCACTCGGGCTTCGTGATGGCGTCCCAGATGCGTTCCGGGGACGCCTTGATGTAGACGCGGTAGACCTGCACGGTGTCCGTCATGGTTCTTCGCCTTCCAGCTCGTTCTTGAGGTCGAGGAGCGCGGTCACGTGGCGCTCGGTGTACTTGTCGATCCACCGGTCGTGGATCTGGCGGATCGGGACGGGGTTGAGGAAGTGCCGCTTCTCGCGGCCTTCCTTCCGTGCGACGACGAGCCCGGCTTCCTCCAGGAGCTTCAGGTGTTTCATGACGCCGAAGCGGGTCATCTCCACCTGGGTCTCCAGCTCGGTGAGCGTGCGGCCGTCACGCTCGAAGAGCAGGTCGAGCAGGAACCGGCGGGTCGGATCCGCCAGCGCCTTGAACACCAGGTCGTCGTCGGGCACTCGGCGAGAATAGGTGACCAAAAGGTCACATGTCAACGTGCGAAGAAGGCCGCCACCCGCGACGGGTGACGGCCATTCGTTCGTGCGGCGGTCGTGAGTGGTAAGGCGGGTTCTAACCCGCCTTACCACTCACGACCGGGGGCGGCAGGGCACGCACGGAGACCGGCCGCCGCTAGACGATCAGCGACAGCGGGAGGATCAGCGCGATCGCCACCACGGAGATCAGCGTCTCCATCACCGACCAGCTCTTGAGCGTCTGTCCGACCGACAGGCCGAAGTACTCCTTGACCAGCCAGAACCCGGCGTCGTTGACGTGCGAGAAGAACAGCGACCCGGCGCCGATCGCCAGCACCAGCAACGCGCTGTGCGACGGGTCCATCGTCGCCGCCAGCGGGGCGACGATGCCCGCCGCCGAGACCGTGGCCACCGTGGCCGAGCCCGTGGCCAGGCGGATCGCCACCGCGACCAGCCAGCCGAGCAGCAGCGGCGAGAGGTTCGCGTCCTTCGCCAGACCGGTGATCACGTCGCCCACTCCGGCGTCGACCAGCGTCTGCTTGAACCCGCCGCCCGCGCCGACGATCAGGATGATGCCGGCGATCGGGCCGAGCGAGTCACCGACCACAGTGGACAGCTTCTCCCGGCCGAGGCCGGCCGGGCGGCCGAGCAGCACCATGCCGACCAGGACCGCCGCGAGCAGCGCGATCAGCGGGTCGCCGACGAAGTCCAGGATCTTGCGGGCCTGGTTGTCCTTGGCCAGCAGGATGTCCGACAGCGCTTTCGCCAGCATCAGCACGACCGGTAGCAGCACCGTCGTCAGCGTCGCGGCGAAGCTCGGCCGCGGCTTGTCCGTGTCCGCGCGTTCCGGGATCAGCCGCTCGGGTGGCGCCGCGTCCGGGACCAGCCGGGCCGCGACGCGGGCGAACAGCGGGCCCGCGACGACCAGCGTCGGGATGCCGACGAGCAGGCCGAACGCCAGCGTCACCCCGACATTCGCGTTCAGCGCGCCCGCCGCGGCGAGCGGACCCGGGTGCGGCGGGACCAGGCCGTGCAGCACGGAAAGCCCGGCGACGGCGGGGATCCCCAGCAGCATCAACGGCTTCCCGGTGCGCTTGACCGCGAGCAGCACCACCGGGATCAGCATCACGAGGCCGATCTCGAAGAACATCGGCAGCCCGATCAGGGCCGCGACCAGGGCCATCGCCCACGGCAGCGCGGCGCCGCGGGCCTTGCCGAGCACGGTGTCGACGATCTGGTCGGCGCCGCCGGAGTCGGCCAGCAGCTTGCCGAGCATCGCGCCGAGGGCGATCAGGATGCCGACGGACGCGACCGTGCTGCCGACGCCGGTGGTGAAGCTCTTGAGCAGCTTGTCGACCGGCATCCCGGCGGTCAGCCCGAGCGCGAGCGAGCCGAGGACCAGCGACAGGAACGGGTGCAGCTTCACCTTCGTGATCAGCACGACGATGACGGCGATCGCGACGACGGTGGCGATGATCAGGCGGGTGGAGTGGCCGGTCCAGCCGGCGGCGAGGACGGCGTTCACGCGTGCTCCCGGAAGGCGGTCAGCGCGGCTTCGGTGATTTCTTCCGGGGTGCCGCCGGTGTTGTCGAAGACGGCGCCGGCCTCGTCCGGCTCGAGGGGTTCGAGGTCGGCGAGCTGCGAGTCCAGCAGGGAGACGGGCATGAAGTGGCCGGTGCGGGTCTTCATCCGCTCGGCCAGCTGTGTCCGGTCGCCGTGCAGGTGGGCGAACCAGACGTCGCCACCGCTGCGCAGGACGTCCCGGTACCGGCGCTTGAGCGCGGACGACGTCACGACGCCGCCGGTGGCCTGGTGCTCCCGGATCCAGCCGGCGATGGCTTCGAGCCAGGGCGCGCGGTCTTCGTCCGTCAGCGGTGTGCCGGCGGTCATCTTGTCGATGTTGGCCTTCGGATGGAACGTGTCCGCTTCCGCGTACTCGACGCCGAGGGCCTCGGCGAGCGCCGTGCCGATCGTCGTCTTCCCAGAGCCTGACACCCCCATCACCACGATGACGGTCATCCGCACCTCCCACTTCGTTGTGCCCAGGTGAGTCAAACTCAAAAGTAATACTTATTCAAGATGAAGTACTACTTAATCGAGTCAGAAGGCTAAGTTGATCGCGTGAGGCATGAGCAGGTCCTGGACGCCCTCGGTGCGGCCATCGCGAACGGTGCCCTGGCGCCGGGCAGCGTGCTGCGCTCGGAAGACCTCCAAGAACGCTTCGGCGCTTCGCGGACCGTCGCCCGTGAAGTCGTCCGGGTGCTGGAGACGATGCAGCTGACCACGAGCAAGCGCCGGGTCGGCGTGATCGTCCGGGAGCCGGCGGAGTGGAACCACTACGACCCGCGGCTGATCCGCTGGCAGCTCGACGGCCCGGCCCGCCCGGCGGCGCTGGCGACGCTGAACGAACTCCGGTCGGCGATCGAGCCGTGCGCGGCGCGGTTCGCGGCCCTGCGCGCGACACCGGAGGAGCGCGGCCGCCTGGGCGCGCTGGGGGAACGCCTGGCGCGGACGGCCCGCGCCCGCGACCTCTCGGCGTTCCTCGGCTTCGACATCGCCTTCCACGACCTGCTGCTCGCCGCGTCCCGGAACCCGATGTTCGGGCAGCTGTCGGAGGTCGTCGCGGAGGTGCTCACCGGGCGGACCGGGCACGGCCTGATGCCGCCGGAGCCGCAGCCCGAGGCGGTGGCGCTGCACGGGGAAGTGGCCGCGGCGGTGGCGGCGGGCGACGCGGACCGGGCGGAGCGGGCGATGCGCGACATCGTCGTCCAGGCCCGCGACGAGATCGCGGCCCTGGTGGCGGAGGGCGATCCCGAGGCCGAGTAGCCTCCCGGGGCAACTGGACTTTCTTCCGCCGGGGGGCACGGGTGAGCGCGGCACGCGCGATCGGACTGGTGTTGGGCGTGGCGGCCGACGGCGCCCTCGGTGACCCCCGCCGCCGTCTTCCGGTGACGGCGTTCCGCCGTCTCCCGCGCCGGTCGGGTGCCGTGGTCGCGGGCGTGGCGGTCGCCGGCGGGGCGTTGCTGGAGCGGGCGAGCCGCGGCCGACCCCTGGTGCAGGCGACGGCGACGGCGGTGACGACGTGGGCCGTCCTCGGCGCGGCCGGCCTGGCCCAGCAGGGCACGGAACTGGCCCGCGACCTGGAGGAGTGCCGCTTCGAGCCGGCCCGGGCGACGTTGTCCGAACTGGACCCCCGGGTGGCGGACGGCCTGGGTGCGATCGCCCTGTCCCGCGCCTCGGTGGAGACGCTGGCGGAGAACACGTCGGACGCGGTGGTGGCCCCGCTGGTGTGGGGCGCACTGGCGGGCGTGCCGGGCTTGCTGGGCGCGCGGGCGGTGAGCTTGCTGCGCCGGTCCCGCGCCGGCCGCCGAGGCCACTGGGCGGTGGACCGGGCCGACGAGCTGGTCCACCTGGTCCCGACCCGCGTGGCGGCGGCGCTGACGGTGCTGGCGGCCCCGGTGGTCGGCGGCTCGGCCGGCGGAGCGTGGCGGGCATGGCGCCGGGATACGATCGCCCACCCGAGCCCGAACGCGGGCCGCGTGGAGGCGGCGTTCGCCGGAGCACTGGAGATTCGCGTCGGCGGCCGGACGGTGTACCCGCACGGGGTGCTGGAGCTGCCGGTGCTGGGGGTCGGTCGGAATCCGGACGCGGGGCACGTGACGCGCGCGGTGGAGCTGTCGCGGGTGGTGGGCTGGCTCGCGGGGGCGACCTCGGTGGTGGTCGCCGTGGTGGCGGGTTTCGGGCGGCGCGGGAGTTGAGTCGGCTGCGGTGGTGCAGCTGGTCGGTGGTGGTGGCGGCGGGTTTCGGGCGCCGCGGGAGCTGACTCAGCCGCGGCGGCGCAACTGAACCAGGGCCTGCTCGTCCAGCGGTCCACCCCGCTCGGCCAGCCGGACCCCGATCCGCGACCGGTCCTCGGCCGTCCGGTTGCCGCCGAACTTGAACTTCGCCCGCACGCCCGTGATCGTGAACTCGATCCCGCGGATCCCCGGTAGCAGCCGCCGGTCCGGCGCGTCCTGGGCCGCGCTCACCGGGGCCCGGGCGCCGTCCGGCTCGAAGTGCCGCAGCTGCCTGTCGAGCAGTGCCGCCTTCTCCGCCGGGTCGTCGACCAGCCGCACGTCCCCTTCGAGCTGCACCGTCGCGTAGTACGACGTCGGGACGCCCAGGGCCGGGTCGCCGGTCGCGTTCCAGTCCGCGCGGATGTAGGTGTAGTCGCCGATCACCGTCAGCAGCGCTCGCGGGTGCTCCTCCAGCAACGGCCAGATCGGGTTCGGCCGGGCCAGGTGCGTGATGATCGTGCCGTCGCCGTCGAACGCGAAGTGCGCCGGTGACACCACGGGCAGGTCGCGGCCCCGGCCGCCGGCGATCAGCTGGCCGAAGTCGTGCGCGGACAGCCACTCCCGCCACTCGGAATCGGACGACGCGTCCCACGGGTGGATCAACATGGCCCGAGTATCACCGGCGCAAGTGGCCTCACCACAGGGCCATTTCCGGCCTACTTCTGATGGCCACTTTCGGCGAGTTCGTCCTCCGCGAGGATCTCCGCGACGGACTTCCGCCGCGTCGGAGCGGCCGACGCGTCCAGCGCCCCGCCCGGCTTCAGCTCGCGGACCGTGAAGTACAGCCAGCCCAGCAGCGCCATCGCGCCGAACGCGATCCACTGCAGCGCGTACGAGAGGAACGGCCCCGAGTCCGTCTGCGGCAGCGGCAGCGCGCCGAGCACACCGGGCTGGCCGACGTCGAGCTGGAAGTAACCCGGCCGGATGTCGAGCCCGCCCGCCCGCGCGACGACTCGCGAGTCGACGACGTAGCTCTGCAGCCGCCCGCCGGTGGAGGCGTCGGCGAAGGCGTCGCGGTGCTTGGGGTCGGTCTCGTCGGCGCGCACCCGGGCCGTCACGGAGACGGTCCCGGCCGGCGGCGGCGCGAACGGCAGCGCGCCCGACTTGCTGTCCAGCCCGACGTAGCCGCGGTCGATCAGCACGACCGTGCCGTCGGTGGTCCGCATCGGCGTCAGCACCTCGAAGGCCCCTTCGCCCTGGACCGTCCGCAGCCGCGCGATGACTTCCTTGTCCGGCAGGTACTGGCCGGTGATCGTGACGAGGTGCCATTCGGTGTGCTGACCGGGCACGCTCCCCGGTGGCAGCAGCTGCGCGAGCGGCACCGGCGCCGCGGTGAACGACGCCTCCAGCGCGGCGTTCTGCTGCTCACGCTCGGTGTTGCGGCTGAACTGCCACGGCGAAAGCAGGGTGAAGCAGCAGACGGCGAAGGTGAACACCACCGCCGTCAGCGCCAGCCACCCGGGCCGGAGGAGGAACCGCAACCGCACCCCTCCACGGTAGGCCGTGCCCCGCTCGGACCGCCCGCCGGACCTCCGTCACCGTCACCGCCGCCCGGACGAACCGCCCGGCGGTGACGTCGATCATGCGTGGGCGCGGACCCAGTCCAGCAGGCCGGGCACCGCGCGCTCGACCATGCCGAGGACGTCTTCGAAGCCGTCGTCGCCGCCGTAGTAGGGGTCCGGGACCTCGGCGCCCTCGGGTGCCGACGGGTCGAACGACCGCAGCAGCCGCACCTTGGCCGGGTCGTCGACCCGCGCGCGCAGGAATTCGAGGTGGCCTTCGTCCGCGGCCAGCAGCAGGTCGGCGGCGAGGTCCTCGTCGGACACTTCGGACGCGACGTGCGCGGTGGGGTAGCCGTGCGCCTTCAGCGTCGCGCGGGCGCGCTTGTCGGCGGGCTCCCCGGCGTGCCACGGACCGGTGCCGGCACTGGTGACGCGCACGGCGTCGCCGAGCCCGGCGTCCTCGAGCCCGGCCCGGAACACCAGTTCGGCCATCGGGGAACGGCAGATGTTGCCGGAGCAGACGAAGACGATGTGCGTCACGCCCCGAGCGTAACCACCGGGTTCACCCCGTCACCCGCCCGCTCGGCGGTATCGCCACCCCCGGCCCGTACTTACCGTCGATCGGGCGAGGACGCGAACCGGAAGGAGAGCGATCATGCACGGGTGCTGCTCGAAGTGCACCGGTCAGGGCTGCGGCTGCTGCGGCAACTGCAACTGATCCCACCCGGCGCCGCGGCGGCCCTGACGCCGCCGGGGCGCCCTTACCCCGCCGTACAGGTCGCCGACGTCGCCGTGGCCAACGCTCGCGCGTGCAGGGCGTCGAACCGGTGGACGACGTCCGCCACGTCCGCCGTCACCAGCTGCCGGATCGGGCAGGACCGCGCCGACCGCACCGGAACGGTCGCCGCCAGTTCGGTCAGCAGGCCGGTGTTGAGCCCGTCGATCACCGGGCGGATCCGTGCCAGGTCCGGCCGGGTCGTCGGCGCCTCCGCGGGATGCGCGTCCCACCGGGCGTAGAGGCCGCGCTGCACCAGCTTGTTCGCCTCGATCTGGGCGCGGAAGAACCGCACCGCGCCGGCCGGGTCGAGGCCCAGGCCCGGGGCGCGCGACGCCACCGAGTCGTAGATCTGCTGCTCCCGCGCCGGGTCGTCGATCGGCGACGGCGTGCCGTACTTGGCCGCCGCCACCTGGTCGGCGATCGCGACGCGCTGGGCCGCCAGGTCGGTGAGCCGCCACAGCGAGGGGCTCGAAGCGGAAGCGGGAGCCGAAAAGAGGAGAGACGCGGCGAGGACCGCCGTCACCGTGACGAGCAAGGACCGAAGGCGCATGGCCTCGGACGCTACATGCGAAAATCACCGCGTGCCCGCGCCTTCCGCCATTTCCGAAGTCATCGCCGTGCTGGAACGGGCCTACCCGCCCGAGCTCGCCGAGTCGTGGGACGCCGTCGGCCTCGTCTGCGGCGACCCCGCCGAACCGGTGCGCCGCGTGCTGTTCTGCGTCGACCCCGTCGCCGAGACCGTCGACGAAGCCGTCGAGCTCGGCGCGCAGCTGATCGTCGCGCACCACCCGCTGCTGCTGCGCGGCGTGCACGGCGTCCCCGCCGACACCGCCAAGGGCTCGCTGGTCCACCGGATGATCCGCGAAGGCGTCGCCCTCTACTGCGCGCACACCAACGCCGACTCCGCCGACCCCGGCGTCTCGGACGCTCTCGCCACGGCGATCGGGCTGCGCGTCACCGGCCCCTTGGAGCCGAAAGGCGACGGCAGCACCGGCATCGGCCGGATCGGCGAACTGCCCGGGCCCGAGCCGTTCGCGGCGTTCGTCCAGCGCGTCGCCGACGCCCTCCCCGCGACCGTGCCCGGCGTGCTCGGCGCGGGCGACGCCGACCGCCCGATCCGCACCGTCGCCGTCTCCGGTGGCGCCGGGGACTCCTACCTGAAGCGGGCCACCGAGGCCGGTGTCGACGCCTTCGTCACCGCCGACCTGCGGCATCACCCCGCCGGCGAGCACCTCGCGGGCCGCGGCCCGGTGCCCGCCCTGGTCGGGCTGACCCACTGGGCCAGCGAGTGGCCCTGGTGCGGGCAAGCCTCGGCGCTCGTGGCGCAGGCGTTTGCGGGTAACGTCGACGTTCACGTCTCCACGCGGTGCACCGACCCGTGGAACGTCCGCGCCGAGCGCACATCGATCTAAGAGGAGCACCGTGAAGGCCGAACCCGCCGTGCAGCGCCAGTTGCTCGAGCTCGCCAAGGTGGACGCCGAGCTCTCGCGCACCGCGCACCGCCGTCGCACCCTGCCCGAGCTGGCCGAGATCGACGCGGGGGAGAAGACCGTCCGCGAGCGCCGCGACGCGCTCGTGTCGGTGGAGACCGCCGCCTCCGACCTCGACCGCGAGATCGCCCGGCAGGAGAAGGAGATCGAGTCGGTGCGCGCCCGCGAGGACCGCGACCGCAAGCTCCTGGCGTCGGGCTCGGTCAACTCCAAGCAGATGACCGACATCGAGCACGAGCTGCAGTCCCTGGAGCGTCGCCAGAGCGCGCTCGAGGACGACCTGCTGGAGCTGATGGAGCAGCGCGAGGCCCTCGGCCTGGACGCGCAGCGCACCGGCGCCGAGGTCGACAAGGCCGAGGCCGAGGTCGCCGCCGCGATCGCCCGCCGCGACGAGGCGTTCAAGGACCTCGACACCACCCGCGCGCGCCGCGACGAAGACCGCGTGAAGCTCGTGCCGCGCTTCCCGGAGCCGCTGCTCAAGCTGTACGAGCGCGTCCGCGAGCACAAGGGCATCGGGGCGGCGCTGCTGCGGGCCCGCCGGTGCGGCGCCTGCCAGCTCGAGCTGGACCGCAACACGGTGAACGAGATCAAGGCCGCGCCGGAGGACGAAGTCATCCAGTGCGAGAACTGCGGCGCGATCCTGGTCCGGACCTTGGAGTCGGGTCTGTGACATTGCACGTCATCGTCGAAGCCGACGGCGGTTCCCGGGGCAATCCGGGGCCGGCGGGCTACGGCGCCGTGGTGAAGGACAGCGACGGCGACGTCCTCGCCGAGCGCAAGCAAAGCCTCGGCGTGGTCACCAACAACGTCGCCGAGTACAACGGCCTGATCGCCGGCCTGGCCGCCGCGGCCGAGCTCGGCGCGTCCACTGTGGACGTCCGGATGGACTCGAAGCTGGTCGTCGAGCAGATGTCCGGACGCTGGAAGATCAAGCACCCGGACATGCAGCCGCTGGCCGAGCGGGCCAAGGAGCTGGCCGCGGGCTTCACCCGCGTCAAGTACGAGTGGATCCCGCGGGCGCAGAACTCCCACGCCGACCGGCTGGCCAACGAGGCCATGGACGCGGCGACCGGCAAGCCCGCCGCCGGGCGCCCCGACAAGCCCAAGCTGCCGACCCGCCAGCCCGACCGCGCGGCGGTGGCCTGGACCGGCGCGAAAGGCACCCCGACCCGGCTGCTCCTGCTCCGCCACGGCCAGACCGAGATGTCGGCGCTGCGCCGCTACTCCGGCCGCGGCGACGTCCCGCTGACCGAGCTGGGCCGGACGCAGGCCGCCGCGGCGGCGAAGCGGCTGGCCGCGACCGAAGGCCTGGTCGTCGACGGCGAGGCTGTCCCCATCATCTCCTCGCCGCTCACCCGCACGAAGCAGACCGCGCAGGCCGTCGCCGACGCGCTCGGCGGCCGCGTCGAGACCCACCCGGGCCTGATCGAGACCGACTTCGGCGAATGGGAAGGCCTGACGTTCGCCGAAGCGGCCGACCGCGACCCCGAACTGCACCGCTCCTGGCTGGGCGACAGCTCGGTGCCGCCGCCCGGCGGCGAGAGCTTCGACGTGGTCCACCGGCGCGTCCGCAAGGCCCGCGACGAGCTGCTCGCCGAGCACGGCGGCCGGACGTTGGTGCTGGTCAGCCACGTGACGCCGATCAAGACGCTGCTCCGGATGGGCCTCGACGCCGGGCCGCAGCTGCTGTTCCGGCTGCACCTGGACCTGGCGTCGCTGTCGATCGTCGAGTTCTACCCGGACGGGAACGCTTCCGTCCGGCTCGTCAACGACACCTCGCACCTCGTCTGACCGGGGAAAATGTGGGGTGGATCACGCTCAACACCGACGCGTGGCGGACCCCGGATGGGGTATTGGCTACAGTGTCTCGACCGCGTCGCCGCGGTGGCGGATCCGCCGACGGATCCACTCAGGGGGCGCCAGCTCGCGCGTATCCCACCGGCAGAAGCCTGCGGGCGGAACAGTGACGAGGACATGACGGCTAGCGCACTCACCGAGACCTCCCCGAGCGACGTCCCCGAGGACCCGGCCACCACCACGGCCACCCGCGGCTGGGGCGCGCGCCTGGCGCCGGTGCTGGCCGTGCTCGCCGGCGTCGCGGCCGTGGCCGTGCACGCCACCCGGTACGGCCACTGGATCGTCGACGACGCCGCCATCACCTTCTCCTACGCCCGCAGCTTCGCCGACGGCCTCGGCCCGGTGCTGCAGCCGGGCGCGCCGCCGGTCGAGGGTTTCTCCGACCCGACGTGGATGGTGCTGCTCGGCCTCGGCAAGCTCGTCGGCCTCTTCGACCACGGCGCGCTCTTCGGCATCCCCGACTACGTGCTGTTCCCGAAGGTGCTGGGCCTGCTGTTCACCGGCGGCGTCCTGACGGCGTGCCACATCGCCGCGAAGCAGATCTTCACGCGCTTCGCGTGGCTGGCGACGCTGGTCGCGGGCCTGACGCTGGCGACGATCCCGTCGTACGTCATCTGGGTCGTGTCCGGCCTGGAGAACTCGCTGTTCGCGTTCGCGGTCGTCACGCTCGGCGTGACGCTGTTCGTCGCGGTCCGCAACGACCGGCTCCTGACCCCCAAGGTCGCGCTCTGGGCGGGGGTCATGGTGGCGTTCGCCGCGCTGACCCGCCCGGAAGGCCTGATCTACGCGGGCGCGTACCCCCTGGCCGCGCTGTTCCTGCTGCGCTCGGGGCTGTTCTGGAAGAGCTTCCGGCTCGCGCTGCTGTCGGTGGCGGCGTTCGCGGTGCCGTTCGGTGCGTACGTCGTCTGGCGGCACGCGGAATTCGGGCGGCTGCTGGCCAACCCGTCCGTGGCGAAGCAGCAGGGCCTGCCCGGCTTCGACGCGGTGAAGCGGCCGTTCGAGCTGGCGGGCTACGCGGGCTGGGCCGGCGTGGTCGCGCTGGCGCTGGTGATCCTGTTCGCGCTGGTGAAGGCGCCGTGGCGGCGGTCGCTGGTCGCGCTGCTGGTGCCGCTGGGGCTCGGGATCGTCGCGTACGGCGTGATGGTCGCCGACTGGATGTACCAGCACCGGTTCGCCAGCCCGATCTGGGCGCTGGCGGTCATCGCGGGCACGCTGTCGGCGGGTGAGCTGCTGCGCCACCGGCAGGCCCTGCTGCGGGTCGGCATCGTCGTGGTGCTGGTGGGCGCGTTCATCCCGTCGGCGGTCGGGTTCGCGGCCGCGGCGGACAAGTTCGCGAAGAACCCGAACATCACGGCGTGCCTGGTGGCCGACCGCTTCGGCCGCGGCTTCAACACCTACGCCGACATCCTCGGCCTGCAGAAGGCGTCGCTGCTCCTGCCGGACCTCGGCGGTTCGTCGATGACCAGCCGGCTCGAGCTGGTCGACATGGCGGGCCTGGTCAACAAGCCGATCGCGGACCTGGTCCACGACAACGACCTGGCCGGTCTGCGCAACTACGTGTTCGACACGGTCAAGCCGACGTTCATCCACTCGTGGGGCCCCTGGGCGGCGGGCAACGGCATCGCGCTGGACCCGCGCCTGGACCGCGACTACGTGCTGATCTATTCATCGCCGATCGAGGGCCTCCGCAACGGCGACTGGGTCCGCCGCGAAGCGGTGACGGACCCGGCCAAGCTCAAGGCGGCCCAGGAGTACGCGGCGAAGACGATCCCGGCGGTGGCGGCCGACCGCTTCGGCGGCCCCCTCGACGACTGCGGCGCAACGATGAAGCCGGGCCAGACGATCACCATGCCCAACTGACCCACCTCGACACCGCCTCGGCGGCCCCGGAACCCTCGTGACGGGGCCCGGGACTCGCGTGACGGGGACCGGAACTGGCGTGATCGGGGCCGGACTCGTGACTTCCGGGCCCAATCACGTGAGATCCGGCTCTGATCACGCGAGGCTCGGCGTCGAGCGCGCGAGGTGCGGCTTCGGCTGGGCGTGACCTCGGCGCTCAGGCGGGGCACAAACCCGTCCGGACCCCGCGCTCGGGCCAGCGGAGTCCACTTCGGACACCAGCCCGCGGGGGCGCCCCCCGTCTTCCACACTACCCGGAGGCACCGACAGAAACGGGCCGCGGTTAGCGTGAACGCGTGAATCTCCTCGCGGGCGCGGCCAGCCTGCTGCTCCTGGCCGGTGTGCTCGTCTTCGCCATCGTCCGGCCGCGGGGGTGGCCCGAGGCCGTCGCCGCCGTGCCGGCTGCCGGGATCGTCCTTCTCCTCGGCCTCGTGCGCCCCGCCGCCGCGGGGGAGCGGGCCGTGGAAATCCTGCCCACGTTGGGGTTTCTGGCCGCGATTCTGCTTTTGTCCTTTTTGGCCAGTGTCGACGGCGTCTTCGCCTGGCTCGGAAACCGGCTCGCCGAGGCGTGTCACGGGCGTCCGCGGCGGCTGCTCGTCCTCACCTTCGCCGCCGCGGCCGGGGTGACCGCGATCCTCAGCCTGGACGCCACCGTCGTGCTGCTCACCCCGGTCGTCCTCGCCACCGCCACCAGCCTCGAACTCCCCGCCCGGCCGCACGTCTACGCCTGCGCCCACCTGGCCAACTCGGCGTCGACGCTGCTGCCCGTCTCCAACCTGACCAACCTGCTCGCCTTCGCCGCGTCCGGGCTGACCTTCGCCGGGTTCACCGCACTGATGGCGCTGCCGTGGCTCGTCACGATCGGCCTCGAGCTGCTCGTGTTCCTGCGATTCTTCAAGGCCGACCTACGGCCGCGCGAGACGCCCGAACCGCGGCAGCACCTGGAGACGCCGACCTTCTCGCTCGTCATCCTGGGGCTGACGCTCGCCGGGTTCGCCGTAGGGCAGCTCGGGCACGTCGAACCCGTCTGGATCGCCGCGCTGGCCGCGCTCGTCCTCGGCGTCCGCGCGCTGGCTCAGGGCCGGATCCGGCCGTGGCAGCTGGTCACCGAGGCCGCGCCGCAGCTGTGCCTGTTCGTGCTGGGCCTGGCCGTCGTGGTCGAGGCCGTTTCGGAGCACGTCCTCGGCGGCGTGCTGCGCGACGTCCTGCCGACGTCGACGGGCCTGGTCGACCTCCTGGTCGCGGCCGGCGTGGCGGCGCTGCTGGCCAACCTGGTCAACAACCTGCCGGCCACGCTCATCCTGCTCTCCGTGCTGGGCCCGCACCCGGCGCCGGGCGTGCTGCTGGCGGTGCTGCTCGGCGTCAACATCGGCCCGAACGCCAGCTACCTCGGCTCACTGGCGACGCTGTTGTGGCGCCGGACGCTCCCGAAGCCGCCCTCCTTCCGGACGTTCCACGTCCTCGGGGCGCTCACGACCCCGCTGTGCCTGGCCGCGGCGACCGTCGCGCTCTGGCTGGGTCTCGGCCTCGTGGGCTGACCTCAGCGACCGTCCGCCCGCTGAGACGACTTCGCCAGCGCGCCGCCCAGCTCCGCCCGTCCGGGGATCCCCAGCTTCCGGTACGCCCCGGACAGGTGCAGCTCCACCGTCCGCCGCGTCAGGTGCAACGCCGTCGCGATCTCGCGGTTCGTCAGCCCCTGCGCCGCCATCACGGCGATCCGGTTCTCCTGCCGGGTCAGCCCGTGCTCGTTGTCCTTCGCCGGCGTCAGCGCCCGACGCGCTGAGCGCAGCTCCTCGGCCGCCCGGCGGGCCAACGGCCGCGCCCCGCATTGCTCGCTCAGCTCCACCGCTTGCCGCAGCGTCTCGATCGCCTTCTCCGACTGGCCGTGCCGCGCCTGCAGCGTCCCCAGCTCCGTCAGCGCCGTCGCCAGCTGCAAGCGCGACGGGGACGACCGCAGCGTCGTGATCGCCTTCTGCAACGCCCGCTCGGCCTCGTCGTCCTCGCGGACCAGGCCCAGCGTCGTCAGCGCCGTCCCCAGCGGCCGGGGTGCGCCCCAGCGGGCCGAGGCGTTGATGTCCTCTTCGGCCAGCCGGGCCGCGTCGTCGGTCTGGCCCAGCGCCAGTGCCGCCCGCGCCGCGTGCGCCCGCCACGGCACGAACCCCGGGAACCGCATGCCGTGGTGCGCCAGGCGCCGCCCGCAGCTCAGCAGGTCCTCGAACCCGAAGCGCGTGTAGCCCGTCGCCACGCGCAGGCGCCCGCGCGCGTACAGCAGGTACGTGTGCGTGAACAGGCCCTGGCTGGCCACGAAGTCCATCCGGTCCAGCAGCGACGTCGCCGCCTCGAAGCGGCCCAGGTCCACCCAGCACTCGACGAGCTTCGCCGCGCACAGCACGCCCACCGGGCAGGTCGTCGTCGCGCCGCGCTCGTCGAAGCGGCGCAGCAGGGACTCGAAATGCACGCTCGCCCGCTGCAGGTCGCCGCTGGCCTGCAGGGCGATCCCGCGGGCCAGGGTGGGCAGCGCGCCGTGCGGCACGTGGACGTCCCACGGCTCGCGCTCGACGTCGAGGACCCGGCACAACCGGTCGACGTGCGCCGGCTCGTCCGCGAGCACCGCGGTCGCGAGCGTGAAGAAGTAGTGCTGCTCGAAGAGGTCGCCGTCGTCGCCGGTCAGGGCGTCGGCGAAGTGGCCGACGGCGTCCTGCGCGGACTCGCCGCTGCGGACCGCGTCCAGCGCCAGCAGCGCCGAGCGGCTCCGCTGGGCCGCCGGGTCGGTCAGCGGGGCCCACTGCTCCTCGAAGTCGCGGAACTCCGGGGGCGGGCCGAGCCGGCTGCCGGCTTCGGCGAGGTAGGTCATGCACAGCAGCGGCCACACCGCGTCCGGGCCGCCCGCGTCGAGCCGCGCCGCGATCTGGCCCGCCGCGCTGATCCCGAGCCGGGCGTCCTGGCCGCCGCACAGCGACAGCAGCATCGCGGTGGCGATGTACGCGGCCGTCTCGCGGTTGCCGACCGTGTCGACGGCTTCCCGCACCCGCTTCGCCGCACCGGGCGGGTCGAACTGGAACTCCGCGTGCGCGAGCTGCAGCAGCACGGCCATCCGGCGCCCGGACGTCAGCCGCTCCTCCAGCGCCCGCCGCAGGTGCCGCGCGGCCAGCTCGGGCCGTCCGGAGAACACGGCGTCGCGCGCGCTCAGCCGCAGCACGTCCACCGCCCAGGGGATCCGGATCGACGTCGCTTCCAGCAGGTGGGCGGCCACGCGCTCGGGCAGGGCCCCCGCCTCGGTCAGCAGCTTCGCCGCCCGCGAGTGGTTGACCGCCCGGGTCGTGTGCGGCATGTCCTTGAGCAGGGAGTTGCGGACGAACGAATAGGTCAGCGTCGGCTGGTCGCTGTTGTTCAGCACGTGCAGCCGGACCATGGTGTCGATCGCTTGCAGCGCGTCGAGCTCGTCGACGCCGGCCAGCCGGGCCAGCAGGTCGAAGCCGGCGTCCTCGCCGAGGATCGCCGCCGCGTGCAGGATGGCCGGCGCGTGCGGGAACTCCTGCAGCCGGGTGGTGAGCACCTGCCCGATCAGCGACGAGCCGAGCTCGTGCGGGTCCGCGCCCGGCAGCAGCCGCGGCCGCAGCGCCTGCAGGAGCACCGGGTTGCCGCCGGTCGCCTCGCGGCAGGCGGAGGCCAGCTCGCCGGGGGCGAGGCCGAGGATTTCCGCCGCGGCCGCGTCGCCGAGGCCGTTCAGCGTGACCGTGAGCGGCGTGCTGCCCACCATGTCCAGCAGCGCGACCTCGCGGTGCTGCGGGTAGCCGATGACGGACGTCAGGACGAGCAGCACCGGCAGGTCGTGCACGCGGCTGCGGAGGTAGGCCAGGCAGCGCATGGACCAGGCGTCGGCCAGGTGGATGTTGTCGATGCCGAGGAACAGCGGACCGCGGTCGGTGGCGTCGCGGACGATCCGGAAGAAGAGGTCGAGCGCTTCGCTCTCGCCGGCCGCCCCGCACAGCTCGGCGACGGGCGGGCGCGGGGGCGCACCCGGCTCCTCGAGCGCGTCGGCCAGCTGCCGGACGACCCCGCCGGCCAGGTGGCTCTCCAGCCGCGACCCGGTGGCCGTCGCGACGGTGAAGCCCGCGTCGGCGGCCAGCGCCGCGACGGTCCGCAGGACGGCGCTCTTGCCCATGCCGAACTCACCGGCCAGCACCGCGTTGGCGGCCGAGCCGCCCAGGACGGCCGGGAAGAGACCGGTCAGGCGGCCGAGCTCGGGCTCGCGGCCGGGGAGCCGCGGGGCGGGACGCTTCGGTACCGAAGCCCCGCTGGCGGGGTGCTCGGGATTTACTTCGGTATCCACCGTAAGGACTTTCATGTTGGGTTGGGGCAGACTACTGGAAACCGGCCGACCACGGGAGAGACCGCGGTGCACGGCCGGTACCGGCCACGACCTGACCAGGGGAGACGATGGACGCAGGGCTTGCGAACCGGATCTTCCCGACGACGGGCCGGTGCGCGCAGAGCGCCATGTCATCCGCGGCTTCGCCGCGGGCCGGGGGCTCCGCCACCCGGACCCCCGCAAGAGTCGTGACATCCGCGGCTTCGCCGCGGGCCGGGGGCTCCGCCACCCGGACCCCCGCAAGAGTCGTGACATCCGCGGCTTCGCCGCGGGCCGGGGGCTCCGCCACCCGGACCCCCGCAAGAGTCGTTGCGGCCACGCCGAGCGCGAGCAGCAGGAGCGGGCCGGCCGTGGGCCCCCGCAGGGCCGCCGACCCCGCCGACTTCCGGCGCCGGGCCGCCCCGTCGCCCGGCGGCAGGTAGCCGAGCCGCACCGCCTCGGCCAGCGCGCCGGCCACCGGGGTGAACCCGGCGACCCGGCCCCGGCAGCGGGCGCAGCCGCGCAGGTGGGCCTCGAACTCTTCCGGATCGTCGTGGACACCGAGCCCGTAGGCCGCGGTGTCCCCCTTCCGCCCGCTCATCGGATCGTCACTTCTCCGAGCGCCTTCCGCAATTGCCGCATCGCCGTGTACAACCGCGATTTGACGGTTCCCTCCGGAATTCCGAGAATTTCCGCCGCCTGTCGAACGGTGTTTCCCGCGAGATACGTCTCGTAGATGACGGACTGATATTTGGCGTCCAGTTCCCGCAATGCCCGAGTAATCGTTAGCGCTGCTAACGAGCTGTCCGTGCGGTCCGTGGACTCGGCGTTTTCCGGGATCTCCAGAGCGACCTCCTGCGGGCGGACGCGGCGATTCCTCCAGCCGTCGATGACGATCCGCCGGGCCACCGTGAGCAGCCATCCGCGCAGCATTCCGGGCTCGCGCTCGAGCGTCGCGGAGTGCTGCCAGGCCCGGATCATGGTCTCCTGCACCACGTCTTCGGTCCACTGCCGGTCATGGTTGGTCAGGGCCAGGACCTGCGCAAACAGGGTGGCGCGGAAGTCCTTGTAGAGCAGCGGTACGAGGTCGTCGGCCGCGGCGGGGCCGACGTCGACCGCGGTCGCGGACGACGCGTAGCCGAGGTGGCCGCGACTTTCTCTACCCGGTGCTTCCATAAAGCTCGCAACCTCACCTGACTGGCGGACCGTGGGGTCATCGGAGCGTAGCGCAAAATCACTTAATAGGCCATATGTATCAGTTTTGCTCCTCAATTCGAGGCAGCGTCGACGAGTACCGCCACGGAGCGGTTCACAATGCGTCTTGTGATACACGTCACAGGTCACTAAAAGGTGACGAAGAGAACCGGATCACGCCCGGGCCCCGTAACACGATGTGAGGACTTCTTTGCGAAGGGACAACGGGGATGCCGTTCCGACTCGTGGCGTTGCTGGCCGCCGCGGCCGCGCTCGTGCTGGGCTGTGCCGTGCCGGCTTCGGCCGGGGAACTGCAGCAGTCCGACCGCGCCCTGCTGACCCGGCTCAAGCAGCACACGCTGTGGGCCGTGCCGTCGAGCAGGCTCGCCGTCGACCGGGCCACCAACCGCCGCGTGCGTGCCGTCGCGGTCCGGATCGCCGACGACCAGGCGCGCCTCGACGTCGCCCTGCGCGCGGTCGCCGACCGGCTCGCCGTCACCCTGCCGGGGGAGCCGACCGCCCAGGAGCGCGGCTGGGCCGACGAGATCGCCGCCGACTCCGGCGACACGTTCGACCGCGCCTACGTCAACCGCCTCCGCGCCGAGTACGGCACGCTCTTCGCGCTCGCCTCCGACGTCCGCGCGGGCACCCGCGACGACGACGTCCGCGCGTTCGCCCAGACCGCCGTCGACACCTCGCTCGGGCACCTGACGCTGCTGGAGAGCACCGGGCTCGCCGAAACCACGTCCCTGCTCGTCTCCGCCACCGAGGACGACACCCTCGGCGGCGGCGCCATCGCCGCCGGCGCCGTTCTCGTGGCCCTCGCCGCCGGCGCCACGTTCGGCCTGCTCCGCCTGCTCGGAACCCCCGGCAGGACCTCGCCGCGCACCCGGAGGTAAGCCGCTCCATGTCCCCCCACGCCGCGCTGATCCCGGTGTCGCCGCACGACACCGGGATCGCCGAGGCGGCCACGCTGTCCGGCCGCCTCACCTACCTCTGCATGTGCCTGACGCTGTGCTGGGGTGTCCTCGCCGCCACCGGCTGGGTCCGCCGGTTCAGCGGCCAGGACGCGATCCGCACCGGGCACGTCGTGCTCGCCGCGTTCACCCTCGCCACCGGCACCCTGCACGGGCTGACCTTCCTCTTCCTGGAGGACGACCCCTTCGGCGGCGCCGACCTGCTCCTCCCCTTCTACGACGGCAACCCGCGGCACGCACTGGGCATCGCCGGCCTCGAGCTCGTCATCGCGGTGTCCGTGACCGCGGCGCTGCGCCGCGGCACCCGCGAAGGCCGCTGGCTGCGGTTCCACCAGGTGGGCTACCTCGCCATCGGCCTGCTCGCCGTGCACGCGTGGCTCGGCGCCATCGCGAGCGGGCACCTCGCCGTCGTCTGGCTGGCCGGCATCACGCTGCTCGTCCCGCCGGTGCTGCTGTCGGTGCTGCGCGTGCTGCCCGCCAAGGCGCTGGCCCGCGTGGGGCTGGTCGCGCGGCCGCCCGCCGGGGACGACCCGGAGCCGGCCACCGTGCGCGTCGACGTCGACAGCCAGCGCTGCCACGCCTACGGGGTCTGCCAGTCCGAAGCGCCCCAGGTCTTCCAGCTCGGCCAGGACGGGCAGCTCGCCTACGAGAAGCGCCCGGAAGCCCAGCTCGTCCCGCACGTCCAGGCCGCCGCGCGCGCCTGCCCCATGAGAGCCATCCACCTGTTGGGAGCCACCCGATGAGCGAACGCATCGTCATCGCCGGAGCCGGCCTGGCCGGCCTGCGCGCGGCCGAACGGCTGCGCGAACTCGGGTTCGACGGCGAAGTCGTCGTCCTCGGCGCCGAACCCGACATCGCCTACCACCGCCCGGCGCTGTCCAAGCAGCTGCTCACCGGCGCGATCAGCCGCGCCGACACGCTGCTCGCCGACCCCCTCGAGGTCGACGCCGAATGGCGGTTCGGCACACCGGTCACCGGACTCTCGCCGAACCGGCAGATCGTCCACCTGCGCGACGAAGAACTCCACTACGACGGCCTGATCATCGCCACCGGCGTCGAACCGCGCCGGATGCCCGGCGCGCCGCACGGCCACCCGCGCGTGGTCGTCGTCCGCACCCTCTCCGACACGATCGCCCTCCAGCGCGCCCTCGCCTCCAACCCCGGCCCGGTCGCCGTCATCGGCGACGGCTTCATCGGCTGCGAAGTCGCCTCCAGCCTGCGCGAGATGAACCGCGAGGTCGTCCTCTTCGGACGGCAGCGCGCCCTGTTGGCCGACGTGCTCGGGCCCGACATCGGCGACTGGCTCACGGCGCTGCACACCGCCCGCGGCGTCCACCTCGAACTCGGCACCACGATCCGCCGCTGGCGGCCCGCGCCCACGCACGTCGGCCTCGAGTTCGCCGACGGACGCGCCCTCGAGGTCGCCTGCGTCGTGGTCGCCGTCGGCAGCGTCCCGGCGGTGTCCTGGCTGCGCGGCGCCAAGCTGCCGCTCGACGACGGCGTCGTCTGCGCGCCGACCTGCCACGTGGTCGGCTCGTCGACGATCGTCGCGGCCGGCGACGTCGCCCGCTGGCCCAACCTCCGCTTCGACCCGGCGCCGCACCGGGAGGAGCACTGGCTCAACGCCGTCGAGATGAGCCGCGCCGCCGCCGAGAACCTCCTCGCCGGGCCACAGGGGGCTCCGGCCTACACGCCGGTGCCGCGCTACTGGTCCGAACAGCACGGCGTCCGGATCCAGGTCGCCGGCCGGCCGGCCCTGGCGACCGACACGGTGCTGCTGGAGTCGCCGGTCCCGGGCACCCGGCCCATCACCGGCTTCGTCCGCCAGGGCCGGCTCGTCGGCCTGATCGGCCTCGACAGCCCCGCCGCCGTCCTGCACTGGACCGCCGAACTGGCCCGCCAGCACCCGGTCCCCGCCGAGTCCCCGCCCCGGGCCCGGCCGCGCCACCACAGCGAGGCGGTGGCCGGTCACTGAGCTACGATCCAGCCTGCGGACGAGCTGGCCGGGCGGTCGCGGGCCGGGGTGACCCGGCCCGAGGAAAGTCCGGACTCCGCAGGGCAGGGTGGTTGCTAACGGCAACCCGGGGCGACCCGCGGGAAAGTGCCACAGAAAACAGACCGCTCTCGCCTTCGGGCGAGGGTAAGGGTGAAACGGTGGTGTAAGAGACCACCAGCGTCCCGGGCGACCGGGACGGCTAGGTAAACCCCACCCGGAGCAAGGCCAAGAGGGAGCCCACGGGCTCCTGCGCAGGCGTTCGAGGACGGCCCGTCCGAAGCCTGCGGGTAGGCCGCTGGAGCCTGCCGGCGACGGCAGGCCGAGATGGATGGCCGCCGCCCCGCGAGCCGCAAGGCGACCGGGGAACAGGATCCGGCTTACACGCCAGCTCGTCCGCCCCCACACCCGTGTCCCACGGGGCATCACCCGTGATCAGAGGGTCGACACGCGTGTTTGGAGGGTCGACACGCGTGACTGGAGGGTCGACACGCGTGACTGGAGGGTCGACACGGCGGCACCGGCAGCCCGAAGCCGTGTTGACCCCTCAATCACGCGAGTTGACCCTTCAATCACGCGTGTCGACCCCTGGATCACGCGAGTCGACTGCTGGATCACGCCAGATGCCTCTTCCGGGCCGCCGGAGTGTGGTTCCGCCGGGTGGTTACTCGGTAGTAGGGTGCGGGTATGGCGGGTGACGAGCAGCGGTTCAAGTCGGCTTTCGATTCTCTGCACGCCTTCGTGTACTTCGTGCCCGAAGCCGACGCCGCGCTCACCGGGATCGGGCTGCGGCCGGGGCGGATGCCGTACTTCGCGAGCCGGGCCGCGGCCATGGGGGCCGTCGGGCCCGAGGTCGTCGCGGCCACCTTCTACAACTTCAACCCCGAGGTCGTCGCCCGCGTGATCCCGCGCGCCTGGACCCTGGCGACGCCGGAGCAGGTCCTCGACGCGCGCCTCGACGCCGTCGACAAGGCCCTGACCCGCCTGCTCGGCGACCACGTCAAGAGCGACGAAGTCGCCGAGGCCGCCGAACTCGCGCGCGAAGCCGCCGCCGGGTGCACCGGCGAAGGACGTCCCCTCTACGCCGCCCACGCCGGGCTGGCCTGGCCGGGGGAGCCGCACCTCGTGCTCTGGCACGGCGTCACCTTGTTGCGCGAGTACCGCGGCGACGGCCACATCGCCGCGCTCGTCCTCGAAGGGCTCGGCGGGCTCGAAGCCCTCGTGACCCACTGGGCCACCGGACGCGGGTTCAACCTCGTCGCCGCGAAGCTCACCCGCGGCTGGAGCGACGAACAGTGGGCCGCCGCCCAGAGCCGGCTGACCGACCGCGGGGTCCTCGGCGCCGACGGCGCGCTGACCGACGCCGGTGCCGCGCTGCGCGACCGCCTCGAAGTGGCGACCGAAACCGCCGCGCGGAGGCCGTGGGACCACCTGGGGCCCGAGCGGACCGCCCGGCTCGAGGAGCTGTGCCGTGGCCTCAGCCGGCGGGTGATCGAGGCCGGCGCCTTCCCGGACGGCGTCTTCGCACTCGGGCGACCTTAAACCTGGCCAAGATCACGCTATGTAGTGAAAAAGTTGTGAAGTATCGAGCACCCCGTGACGGACAGCACTCGCGGTCAAGATCGACATGGCCGCCGACCGGCGGACCGACGTCACAGAGCGGACTCGCGGGACGCGGCCGTTCGTGTCATGCAACACTGTTCCAGGCCGCACAACGGCCACAGTGTCAGTACCCACAGTGAGCAAATCCCGAGCAATGGGGTGAGTTCGTCAGCACACTGAGAAGTATGGGTGGCCGGGGTTCAACCCGAGGGCCCTTGCCGCGATGATGGTGGGCGTGGAGATTTCGTGTGCCACGGGCACTGTCCCGGTTGACAAGCCAGCCGGTCTCTACGCTGCGCACTTTGACCACTACCCCTCGTAGCCCCCATGATGTTGTTCGAAGCACCGCCTGAGCCAGAACCGCGCGGCCCCCACCGCGCACCGGGAGTATCGCGATGATGACCTTGACCACCCTCGACACGCTGGCGGCCGGCGAACTGGGCACGGGCAACGTGCGCCAGTGGCTGCTCGACAACGTCATCCCCCTGGTGCTGCTGGCCGTCGCACTCCTGCTCCTGTGGCTGGGCGGCGGCAAGGGCGACAACGCCGGTGTCATGCGCCGGCTCGCCGGCGTGGTCATCGCGCTCGCCATCATCGGTCTCGCGGTCAGCGGCGCGGGCGTGAACGTGGGCCAGTGGATCGCCGGCCTGTTCACCGGCTGAGGCGGCCCGCGTGCGCATCAGGACCGACGACGAGGTTTACCGGGTCGACGCCGTGTGGCTCGGCCCGCCGAAAGCGACTTTTCCCTGGAGAGCCCGGTACGTCGCCTGGCTCATCGGCATCCCGACGTTCTTCGTGGTCCTCGGCGTCGAACGCTGGGCCGGGTGGAGCTTCGGGTTCTTCTCGACGGCGTGGGGTTTCATCGCCACCATCGTGATCACCCGGCTGCTCACGGCCAAGATCAGCCACGAGCGCCCGCTCGGTGCCGTGGTCGCGATGGCCGGGCGCGAGCTGAACACCCCCAGAGCGGTGACCGCGGGCACCGGTGGCGCGGTCAGCGCCAGCCGCGTCCGGGTCCGGGCCGAGCGCCCGCTGCCCAAGCACAAGCGGAGGCGGCAGTACCAGCACCACGGCGGCCCGCCGGGTGCCGCTTTCACCCAGGGAGCACCACGAGCGCGCCGGAACCGGGGCAACCCGGCTCGGGCCGGGAGGTAGTCGTTGTTCGGTCGCGGCGGTAGCCGAGGAAAACGGGGTCGGGACACCCACTCGGGCGCATGGCAACCGCCCGAGCAGGTCCGCGCGTCGCGGAACGGCTCGGGGAACAAGGCGCGCCTGCCCGGTGAGCAGGCGATTCCCGCATATACCCCGTCGATCGCGGTGCGAAGCATCGACGGGCACCTGGTCCGCACCGGCGTCGAGGTCTACGCCTGGTACCGGCTCGCGCCGCAGCGCTGGTCGTTCCGCTCGGACTCGCAGCGGCGCGACCTGATCGCGGCCATCGCCGGCCAGTACGCCGAGCTGCAGGGCCGCTGGCTGCACCTGCGCGTGACGAACCGCCCGTACCCGATCCGGATGTGGGCCGAGGCGCACGTCTACAACGCCCACAACCGCCCCGGCGACGTCCCGGGCGCGCTGTCGTTCGACGACTACCTGATCGGCGAGCAGCAGCAGCTGATGGGCCGCTCGATGGCCGAAAAAGAGGTCTACCTGGGCGTCCAGGTGCAGACCCGCCGGATGGTCGACCGCGCGGTCGAGCGGGCCGCGCCGGTGCTGCGCAAGATCCTGCCCGAGGCCGTCGACGCCGAGCTGACCGCGCTGGACTCCGAGGTCGAGCACCTCGACCAGGTCATCGGCAGCGCCGGGCTGGAAGGCCGTCCGGTGCACGCCGAGGAGATGTCCTGGCTGATGCACCGGTCCTGTTCGCTGGGCCTGCCCGCGCCGCGGAACATGCCCGCCGTGCCGGGCGCGGCCTGGGAGCCCGAAGACCTGGCCAGCTTCACCGACGCCGCCGACTACTACGCCGAGCCGTACGCCCCGACGGTGACCGTCCGCGGCCGCACCGGCTCCAACGCCGGCGTCTCGCGCCACCTGGCGATCCTGACCGTCGGGCAGATGCACGGCCTGCAGATCCCCGAGGTCGACGACCCCTGGATCCAGCACGCCGACCGCCTGCCCGCCGCGGTCGAGGTGTCCGCGCGCATCTACGTCCGGCGCCCCGAAGAGGTCGCCGGCGAGCTGCAGCGGCAGATGAACAAGGTCCGCTCGCAGGTCAAGCACTACACCGACGAGCACGAGCTCGAACCACCGCAGTCGCTGTCCCGCCAGGCCGGGCGCGTGCTGGAGATCGACGACGAGATGACGTCGGGCTTCACCGCGCTCGCCACCCGCGTCCGCTCCTGGTGGCGGCTGGCGGTGTCCGGCCCGACCGAACGCGACGCGCTGCGCCTGGCCCAGCAGCTGCTGGACCTGTACAAGCCGAAGATCGCCATCGAGCACCCCGAGGCCCAGTACGCGATGGCCCGGGAGTTCATCCCGGGCGAGCCCCTCGCCTCGGCGGCGTACATGCGCCGCGGCTCGGTGGTCTGGGCGTCCTCGGCGGTCCCGACGGCGACCGCGGAGGTCGGTGACCGCCGCGGCATCCTGCTCGGCGAGACGTGCACGGCGACCCGCCGCCCGGTCGCCTGGGACCCGTGGATGGCCCAGGAGATCCGCGACGGCTCCGGCCTCACCGCGATGGTGGCCGGCCTGGGTGGTGGTAAGTCGTTCCTCGGCGGCGGCATCGTCTACAAGACGCTGCGCGCGGGCGCGAACTGGACGATCCTCGACCCGTCGGGGCCGTTGTCGCGCCTGTGCGACCTGCCGGAGCTGCGCCCGTACGCGCGGCCGATCAACCTGCTCAACGCCCAGCCGGGGATCCTGAACCCGTACCGGGTGGTCGCCGAGCCGCTCATCGAGCACTTCATGGACGAGGACGACCCCGAGCGCTCCTGGCGCCGGGAGAAAGCCCTTGCGGGCGCGACGCGACGGCGTCTGGTGCTGGACGTCCTGACCGGTGTCCTGCCGTACGAGGTGTCGCGGATGGCGCAGACGCGGATCGTGCTGCTGCGCGCGGTCCGGGCCGTCGGCGGCCGCTTCGACGCCGACCCCGGCCAGGTCATCGACGCCTTGCGCCGGGATTCGTCGGAACACCACGAGCACGCGGGCGTCGTCGCGGACTTCCTCGACGAGATGCGCGAGCGGATGGCGCTGCTCATCCCGGAGACGGACGCGGACCCGTACTCGGAAACGCGTGACGACCGGCTGACGGTCCTGACGATGGCCGGGCTGACCCTGCCGAAGGACGGCGTCCCCCGCGAGTACTGGACGGACGCGGAGTCCCTCGGCGTCGAGATGCTGAACCTGGCGGCGTGGCTGACCCAGCGGTCGGTGTACGAGAAGCCGAAGGAGATGCGCAAGGGCGTCTGGATCGACGAGGCGTTCTTCCTGTCCGAGGTCCCGACCGGCCGGGTGCTGATGAACCGCTTCGCGCGTGACTCGCGCAAGTGGAACGTCCGCGTCCTGCTGTCGTCCCAGATCCCGGCGGACTTCCTGAAGATCCAGGGTTTCGTGGCCCTGCTGGACTCGGTGTTCGTGGGCCGCTTGGACGACGACGACGCCCAGGCGGACGCCCTGCGGCTGCTGAAGGTCCCGGTCGGCGTCGGGTACGAGCAGGTCGTGGCGGCGCTGGGCCGACGTCCCGGCGCCCAGCAGCGCGGCCTGGAGCGGGACGTGGAGCCCCGCCAGTTCATCTTCGGCGACGGAGCGGGCGGCGTTGAGCGCATCCGCGTCGACTTCTCCGGCCCGCACCTGGACCACCTGCGGGCGGTCATGGACACGACCCCGGGCTCGAAGGACGCGGCGCCCTCCCGGCGTCCGGGCAACGAGCTGGCCCTGCCGGTCACGGAGGAGAAGAAGCCGTACGTCGCGGTCCCACCCGAGGACGACATTTCACTGGAGCAGGACTTCGAGCTGGCCGCGGAGCTGGAGGTCGGCCTGGCCGACGAGAACCTCCTGGGCGCCCCGGATCCATTGGCGACCGAGACGGGCGAGGTGGAGGGCGGCGTCCAGCCGTCCAACGGGCAGCAGCAACACGCCCGGACAGGTGGAAAGGGCGGCACCGGCCGGGACGCCGCATGAACGCGGCCCGGGAACGAGGCGTGCGCGCGGACGCGGGCCCCGGCTGCCGGGTCGTGGGCCGCCGCCCCGAGGCCGGTCCGGTCGCGGGGGGTGCGGCATGAACACCGTGCTGACGTTGGCGGTGCTGCTGACGCTGGCCGCCGGGTGGCACGCGGTCAAGCGCCGCATCAAAGAAGGCCCGCCCGCCCGGCGCGTGCCGAGCCGCAAGGCGACCATGTTCGCCGTCATGCTGGTCCTCGGCCTGCAGGCGATCGCCACGGCCCCCGCGGCCAGCGCGGCGGCGTGCGGCGAGGCGCCGAACCCGGAACGCCCGGGCGCCGGGATGGTCGGTGCGATCGACCCGCCTGAGGGCCACGGCGAGCCGAACAGCGCCTACATCGACTACGGCTACGCGGGCATGGTCTGGAACACCTTCGAGACCAACTGCTCGGCGGTGAACCTCACCCCGCCGGGGTCCACTTTGGACACCTGGGGCGGCAACCAGTTGTTCAACCTGGGCAAGAACATCGTCGGCGCGACCAACTCGCTGCACTACACGGTGCTCGAGGGCGGCCTGCTGAACCCGATCTACAACGCGGTGAAGTCGGGTGCCGAAAAGGTCTACAACAACATCTACGCCCAGTTGTTCGGCCTGGTCGCCCTGATCCTGTCGATCATGATGTTCCGCAACATCTGGCGCGGCGATCTGGCGGCGGTCAGCAAACGGGCGCTCTACGCGCTGGCCGGGGTGTGGCTGGCGGCGTCGTCACTGGCGATGCTGCGGTACTTCGACCCGATCGACAAAGCGATCGTCCAGACCACGACGAACATCCAGGCGGGCTTCGTCGACGAGAGCGGTGACCGGATCGTCCGCGACATCCTGCCGACCCAGCTCCACACGCAGATCGTCTACAACAACTGGCTGCGCGGGGAGTTCGGCACGCCGACGGCGCCGCAGGCCGAGCAGTTCGGCAAGCCGTTGCTCGACGCCCAGGCGTTCACCCGCAACCAGCTCGTGAACGGCGACGACGGCAACCAGTCCGTCATCGACGGCAAGAAGAACGCCTACAAGGACATCTCCACCAAGCTCGGCCCCGCCACCGGCTACTTCACCGGCGAGGCCGGCGGCCGCACCGGGGCGGGCTTCCTTTCCCTCGGCCAGGCCCTCGTTTACTCACTCTTCCAGCTCCTGGCCAAAGCCAGCGTGCTCCTCGCCCAGGTCCTCATCCGCCTCTTCGCCCTCACCGCGCCGCTCATCGGCCTGGTCGCCCTGCTGCACCCGGAGATCCTGCGCCGCGTGCTCAAGGTCGCCGGCGGTGTGGCCTTCAACCTCGTCGTGCTCTCCGTGCTCGCCGGCGTGCACGCCCTTCTCCTGCAAGCCATCTTCGACGCCGGCAACTCGCTGAACATGCTCACGCAGATGGTGCTCGCCGGGCTCATCACCGTGCTGCTGTTCATGGTCGGGCGGCCGGTGCGGCGGCTGTGGCAGATGGTCGAGATGTCGGTCAGCATGGTCGGCGCCGCGGTGCCGTCGCCCGGCGGCGGGATCTTCTCCCGGTTCCGGCGCAACCGCAGCGGCCCGACCCCGCAGGACGAGTTCTGGCAGAACGTGCGCGACACCGACGACGTCGTCGACGGCGAGCAGCGCGGCCCGCTCGGGGCCACCGCCGGCGGTGGCCGGTTCCGGCCGGAAGCCACGATCTTCGCCAACGCCCAGCGCCTCGACAACAGCTCCCACGCCTCCCGCCCGGCCGCCGCCTGGTCCGGTGCGTGGCCGGGGGCCGTCGGCGGTGGCGGCTCCGCGGGCGCGCTGCCCGCGGGCCGGCGGCCCGGCGCCCCGGTGTTCGGCCAGTACAACCCGGCCGGCGGCGACGGCGGCGAGTATGTCGTCGTCGGGGCCGGCGGCCGTCCGACGACGCGGGAAGAAAGCCGGCGCGTCGACACGTCGCCGGTGGCCGACCGGCGGTGGAGCGACGAGCCCGAGCCCGTCGTCGTGCCGTCCGACCTGCGGCCGCCCGAGTCCTCCTTCAGCGACTACACACCGCGCACCCCCGGCGTGCGCGCCCAGCCGCGGCGCGTGGACCCCGAAGTCGTCGCGGGCAAGCCGGTTTTCGTGCTCTACCGGCCGTCGCGGGGCATCGAGGTCCGCGAGGAACCGCGGGACACCGACCAAGTGCTGGGGCGGTGACCGATGCCGATCCGCACCAACCGCGGCCGCGCCGCGGTCTACCGGCGCCTGTGGGGCTGGCCGCTGCGCTCGCCCCGCCACCTGATGGGGACGCTGGTGTTCCTGGCCATCCTCATCACCGCGCTCGGCATCGTGCTGCCGAAGGTCATCGGCAAGCCGCAGGCCAAGGCGTCCCCGGGCGGCCCGGGGACGACCACTTCGGCGACGGCGACCCCGCCGGGCGTCGCGGCGCCGGTCCCGACGTCGAACCTGCCGACGCGGCTGTCGACGCCGCTGGCCACCCCCACGCCGACCACGGCGAACGGCGACGCGATCCGCGTCGCCAAGGAGTGGGCCGCGGCCTGGGTGAAGCACCCGGCCGGCATCACCTCCGAGCAGTGGCTGGCGCAGCTGAAGCCGTTCACCACCGAGGAGTACCTGCCGGTGATGTCGACGGTGGACCCGGCGAACATCCCGGCGACGAAGGTCACCGGTGAGCCGGTCGTCGGCACGTCCTACTCGAGTTCGGTGCAGCTCACCATCCCGACCGACGGGCCGAAGCTGGCCATCACGGTGGTGAGCACCAACGCCGGCTGGCGGGTCGCCGACTACGACCAGGCGAGCTGACCGTGCGGCGCCTGGGGTTGTGGCTGGGGCTGGTCGTGTTCGTCGCGATCGGTGCCCTGGTCGTGACCGCGGTCGCCGCCAAGGTCGTCATCGACAACCAGCAGGCGCAGGCCCGCGGCGTGAGCCTGATGAGCTGCGACGCCTCGGTCGGGCCGACCCAGCCCGGCCAGGGCGACCGCGGCACGGTCGACGCGTCGAAGCTGGACGAAGAGCAGCGCGGCATCGTCGCGCTGATCATCTCGATCGGCAAGCAGCGGACGCTGGCGCCGCGCGCGTGGCAGGTCGCGATCCAGGCCGGCATGACCGAGTCCGGCCTGCACAACCTGACCTACGGTGACCGCGACTCCCAGGGCATCTTCCAGATGCGGCCGTCGATGGGCTGGGGGTCCGTCGCCGAGGTGACGAACCCGACGTACGCGGTCAACAAGTTCTACGACGTCCTGCTCGCGGTGCCGGACTGGGAGAACAAGCGGCCCGGCGACGCGGCCCAGGCGGTGGAGCGTTCGGGGTTCCCGGACCGCTACCACAAGTGGGAGCCGATGGCGGCGACGCTGGTGGAAACGGTCGGCCAGGTCGTCGACGTCGTCGCCTGCGGCACCGGACTGGGGGCGCTGCTGCCGCCGAGCCAGGCGGCCGGGCAGGCGATCAGTTTCGCGCTGGGCGAGCAGGGGAAGCCGTACGTGTGGGGCGCCACGGGCCCGGACGCGTACGACTGTTCGGGCCTGATGCTGCGCGCGTACGAGTCGGCGGGCATCATCCTGCCGCGCGTGTCGCGCGACCAGTACCACGCCGGCGCGTACCTGCCGGTGCGGGACGCCCAGCCCGGTGACCTGCTGTTCCTGGCCACCGACCCGTCGGACCCGTCCTCCATTCACCACGTGATGATGTACCTGGGGGACAACAAGGTCGTCGAGGCGCAGCAGACCGGCGTCCCGGTGCACACCCGGGCCTTCTCGTTCGACGAGCGCGAACTGGTGCCGCAGGCGGTCCGCCCCGGCGTTTAGCATGGGTCGCGAGGGCCTGGACAGGATCGGCACCGATTCACCCGACGTCGCGGCGCTTCCACGAGCAGGCGGCCGCGTACTGGCAGAGGATGAGCACGTGGGACGCAAATTCGGCAGGAGGGGCAAGCCCGGATCGGGTGAGCCCCAGGACCCGGCGGCGCTGTTCGGCGCGCCTCAGCCGCCCCGGCAGAGCGCCCGTCCCGTGTCCAGCACCCCGCTCGCCGACCAGCTGGGCCAGGGGTACCCGGGGGTGGACGCGGGGTACGTCGTGCTGCCGCGTTCGCTGGCCGAGGGCATGTCGTTGCCGTGGCAGCACCAGATGGCGGCGTTGCTGGCCCAGTTCCACGCGGAGCACGCGGGCCTGGCGTGGCCGATCTACCGGGTGGTCCCGTCCCGTTACGAGAAGCTGGCGGATCTCGACGAGGAGCAGCTCGCGGAGGCGGGCTACCTGGTGGAGATGGACGCGGACGGCGAGATGGTCTACCGCGAGCGGAGTGGCCGGAAGGTCCCGGACCCGGAGAACACCTCGGTCCTGGTGTCGTGCCTGGACCCGATCCCGAAGCCGGCGGGCCGCCCGGCACCCCCGGCGGCCTCACCGTCCGGCTCGGTGGCGGCGCCGGCCCCGATGAACATCGGCCCGGCTCCGGTGTGGCGGACGGTGCCCCATCCCCCGCCGGCGCAGTCGGTGCCGGGGACGCCTGAGCAGCACGTGCCGGGGGCGTGGGCGCGGCCCGGTTCTGGCTCTGGTTCTGGTTCGTCCCCGTCGTCGGCGGAGGCACCGGGACGTCCCGAGCCGGAGCCGGAGTGGTCGGTGGCGGCGGAGTCGGACCTGCCGGGCCCGGTGAGGGCGCCGTCATCGCCTCGGCACGCGGCGCCGGAGGCTTCCGATCAGCCGACCGTGAGCGGCACGGCCCCCTCGGCTCCTGAGGTCGCTTCGGCGGGATCTCGTCCTGAAGCTCAGTCGGCAGCCGAGCCTGCTCCGGAGACGGTCGCCTCGTCCTCGGGCGAGTCGGTCCTGCCGGCGCCGGTTGAGTCGGCATTGCGAGATCCTGCTCAGGCGGAGGCTGCTGCGCCGGCGGCGGTTGACTCGCCGCTGCGGGGGTCGGATCAGTCTGAAGTTGCCGGGCTGGCGCCGGGTGAGTCGGCGCTGCAGGGCTCCGAACAGTCTGAGGATGGTGTCCCGGTATCGGTCGATTCGGTGCCGGAGGAGGTTGATCGGCCCGAGGTTCCTGTGTCGGCTTCGGACGAGGCGGGGGATGCGAGTCGGTCCGGGGTTGCTGAAGCCCTACCCGAACAGCCCGAAGGTGCCGCACCGATATCGCCAGAGGCGGAGCTGCCGGAGGAGGCCGCTCACCCGGAGGCGGCTGAGTCTGCGGCCGGATCCGTGCCGTCCGACGAGCCCCAGGCCGCACCCGCACCCGCGCCCGCCGAGCCGCAGGCAAGCGAGCCCGCACCCGGCGAGCCGCAGGCAAGCGAACCCGGCCGGACCGAGTCGGATGTCTCGAGCCCGGCGGAACAGAGGCAGGTTCCTTCGGGTGAGCCAGAGTCCCGGCAGGATGCGCCCGGGGAAGTGCACTCGGCTGGTCCGCAGCCGCAGCCGCAGCCGCAGCCGCAGCCGCAGCCGCAGCCGCAGCCGCAGGCTCCGGCTGCGACGGTTGGCGCGCAGTCGGCCGCGGAATCGCAGGCGGCCCCCGTCGATCCTCAGCCGACGCCTGCCGAAGAGGCGGCCCCCCAAGTTCCCCAGCCGACGGCCACCTCGGGAGTGGAGCCGCAGGCCGAACCGCCGGCACCCGCTGCCGCTCCGCAACCGACGGCTCCGACCGGCGACGCACCGCAGGCTGCCGAATCGCAGTCCGTATCGGAAGTTCCCCGGCCGAGCGCCGCCTCGGGCGATGCACCCGAGCCGGCGCAGGCTCCGATGATCGGCTCCCATCTGCCCAAACCGCCCTGGGGACCCGCGGGCTTGCCGACTCCCGGAATCACTCCGGTCCCTGCTCCCGTCCACGGCAGTCATCCGGCTCCGGCTCAGGGCACCAGCTCGGCTCCTGACCACGGCACCGGAGCTGCGCCCGTGCACGGCACGACCCCAGCCCCCGCTCCCAGCGCCGCCTCGCTGCCGGGCACCCCACCGGGAATCGCACCCGCGCAGGTCAGTGGCCAGCCCGGCGCCCCGATGACACCCGGCAGTCCGGCGCAGGGCCCGGCTGGTTCCGCAGCCGTGCCAGGCAGCCCGGCGCAAAGCCAGGTCGGCTCTCCCACGACATCCGGCATTCCAGCCTCCGGCCCGGCGCAAGGCTCGGTTGGTTCCGCAGCGGTGCCCGGTAGCTCGGCACAGGGCCTAGCGGCACCGAGCGGTAGCCCGGCGCAGGGCCTAGCGGCACCGAGCGGTAGCCCGTCGCAGGGCTCAGTGGCGCCCAGCGCCCCGGCGCAGGGCCCAGTGGCGCCCAGCGCCCCGGCGCAGGGCCTAGCGGCCCCCGGCGGCAGCCCGTCGCAGGGCCCAGCGGGGCCCATCGCCCCGCCGCAGGGCCCCATCGGTTCCTCACCGGCACCCAGCACCCCGCCCCCAAGCCCGGCCGGTTCCCCAACACCCAGCACCCCGGCCCCCGCCTCGCCCCAAGGCCCAGTCGCACCCACCCCGGCCCCGGCCCCGGCCCCGAACCCCATCCCCCGCCCCAAGCCCGTCTTCCCCGGCCCGGAGTCGACCCCCCAGCCGTTCCCGGCCCGCCACGCCGCCCCGGCCCGCCCGGTTTTCCCCGGCCCCGGGACCATGCCGCCCGTCCCACCCGCCGCCCCGAACGCCCGTCCCGTCTTCCCCGGCCGGGACACGCCCCTCCCGCAGCCCTCCCGGCAGGAACCCGAGACCCCGCCCCGCGGCACGCCGCGCGGCTGGTTCGACGAGTTCACCGAACAGAAAGATCCCGAAGAACCGCAGGACTTCGGGCCCACCGGGCAGCCGACCGAGATCCCTTACCGGTACAAGCGCTGAAAAACCGGCCCGTGGGTGCGAACCTAGGACCATGTCCAAAGACCCGAACCCGGACCAGGGGTGGTACTACAACACCCGCACCCACCAGGTCGAGCACCTCGAACGCGGCCGCAGCGTCGATCTGCTCGGGCCGTACCCCGACGAGGCCACCGCGCGGCGCGCCCTCGACATCGCTCGGGAGCGCACCCGGCGGGCCGATGCCGAGGACGACGACTAGACCGTCAACCGCGGGCTCAGCACGAACTCCGGGTCCACCTGCGCGGCGAGGTCGGCGCCGGCCCAGGCCGCCGCGTTGCGCAGGTGGAACTCGACCGCCTGGCGCTGGTACCGGGCCCAGTCGCGCTGCTCCGCGTCGACCGCCGACCGCATCGCGGCCAGCGTCGCGAGGTTGATCGGCTCGAGCTCCGCGATCGGCCGGGCCGTTCCGCGCTCGGCCGCCCGCACGTGCCCCGACGCCGACATCCACCCCAGCAGCGCCGCGCCCACCTGGTCCTGCAGGAACTCGACGTCCTCCGCGTCCGTCACCTTGTTGCCCACCACCACGAGCCGGACGCCGAAGTCGCGGGCGTAGTCCGCGTACTGGCGGTACACGCCCACACTGCGGATCGTCGGCTCGCACACCAGGAACGTCACGTCGAACCGGGTGAACAGGCCCGAAGCGAACGCGTCCGCCCCCGCCGTCATGTCCATCACGACGTACTCGCCCTCGACGTCGACCAGGTGGTTCAGCAGCAGCTCCGCCGCGCCCACCTTCGAGTGGTAGCACTTGACGCCGAGGTCGTCCTCGTCGAACTGCCCGGTGACGCCAAGCCGCACACCGCCCAGTTGCCGGAAGCACGCCGCGAAGACCGGGTTGTCCTCGAACGGCCGGACCAGCCGGGAGCCGCGTCCCGGCGGGGTCGTCTTGATCATCGACGCCGCGTCCGGGATCCGCGGGTTGTCGCCGCGCAGGTAGTCCTTGATCAGCGTCATGTTGTCGCCCAGCGTGGGCCAGGCCAGCGCTTCCTCCTCGGTCGCGCCGAGGGCCACCGCCAGGTGCTGGTTGATGTCGGCGTCGATGGCGAGCACCGGCAGGCCGGCGTCGGCGAGGTACGCCACGAACAGCGACGACAGCGTGGTCTTGCCGCTGCCGCCCTTGCCGACGAACGCGATCTTCACGGTCGGGGTCCCCTTCTGGCAATGATGACGGTTTTCATTATGCTCCGGCAACGTACACCCGACCGGCCCGCACCCGATCGGGCGATCTCCGGGCCTTGCGCGGGTTAGGGTTGGGGGGTGCCTCCCCTCGTGATCAGGACACACTCGGCGGGCGGGGACTTCGGCCCCCTGCGTGCCGAGTTTTCGCTGCCGGAGTCGTTCGGGCCCGAGGTGCTGGCCGAGGCGGAGGCGGCGGTCCTCGACCCGCTGGCCAGCGCCGGCCCGCGCGAGGACGCGACGGACCTGCCGTTCGTCACCATCGACCCGCCCGGGTCCAAGGACCTGGACCAGGCGATGGTCGTCGAGAAGACGGCGCACGGCTTCCGCGTGCACTACGCCATCGCCGACCTCGCCGCGTTCGTCCCGCCCGGCGGCGCGCTCGATCGCGAGTCGCGGCTGCGCGGCCAGACGCTCTACCTGCCCGACGGGAACGTCCCGCTGCACCCGCCGGTGCTCTCCGAAGGGGCGGCGAGCCTGCTGCCCGGCGAGGTCCGGCCCGCGGTGCTCTGGACCATCGAGACCGACGAAGCCGGCGAGCCGACGTCGACCCGGGTGCGTCGCGCGCTGGTCCGGTCCACCGAGCAGTTCGACTACGAGACGGTGCAGGCCGCGCTCGACGCCGGGAACCCGCACAGTTCGGTGGCCGCACTGCCCGAGCTGGGCCGGCGGCGGCGCGAGCTGGCCGTCCGGCGCGGCGCCGTCGAGCTGCAGCTGCCGGAGCAGGAGATCACCGGCGACCCGGACGGCGGCTGGGTGCTCGCCCGTCGCCCGCGCACCGCCGTCGATGCCTGGAACGCCGAAATCTCGCTGCTCACCGGGATGGCCGCGGCGCGGATCATGCTCGACGCGCGCATCGGCGTCCTGCGCACGCTGCCCGACCCGGAGCCCGAGGCCGTCGACTGGCTGCGCCGTTCCGCCGAAGCGCTCGGCATCCCGTGGGCGCCCGAGGCGACCGTTTCGGAATTCCTGTCCAAGTTGGACCCCGGCCAGCCGGCGTCGATGGCGCTCTACGCCGACACGACGAGGTTGCTGCGCGGCGCGGGCTACACCGCGTTCGACGGCGAGCTGCCGTCGCTGACGACGCACGCGGGCATCGGCGGCGCGTACGCGCACGTCACGGCGCCGATCCGGCGGCTGGTCGACCGGTTCGCCACGGAGATCTGCCTCGCCGTCTCGGCCGGGCGCGAGGTGCCGGAGTGGGTGCGCGCGGCGCTGGCCGACGTGCGAGAGCGGATGAGCGCGTCGGACACGCTCGCCGCGAAGGTCGAGCGGGCGTGCATCGACCAGGTCGAAGCGTGGGTGCTGGCCGAGCACATCGGCGGCGAGTTCAGCGCGGTGGTGCTGCGCGCGGACGAGAACAAGGCGGAGATCCTGGTCGAGGACCCCACGGTGATGGCGAAGTGCGCGGGGGAGCGGCTGACGGCGGGGGAGCGGATCGCGGTCCGGCTGACCGCGGTCGACGTCGAGAAGCGGAAGGTGTCGTTCGAACGCGCATGACGTACCTGGTCGACGACCTCGGGGAGCCGGTGCCGCTGTCCGGACCGGCTTCGCGGGTGGTGTCCCTCGTCCCCTCGCTGACCGAAGCGGTCGAGGTCAGCGCGCCCGGACGCCTCGCCGGCGCGACGGACTACTGCACGCATCCGTCCGATGTGGACGTACCGAGGGTGGGCGGGTCGAAGTACCCGAAGCTGGACCGGGTGCTCGACCTGGCCCCGGACCTCGTGCTCGCCAACTCCGAAGAGAACCGCCCCGAGGACGTGGAACGCCTGCGCGCCAACGGGATCCCGGTGTGGGTGATGGCCGCGGCAGCTTCGGTCCCGGCGGCGCTGGGCTCGCTGCGGCGCATCCTGACCCAGGCGTACGAGCTGGACGAGCCGGAGTGGCTGGTCACGGCGGAGGAGGCGTGGCGCGAGGTCCGGCCCACGCGCTTCCACGCGGTGATCCCGGTGTGGCGCAAGCCGTGGATCGTCCTGGGCCGCGACACCTTCGCGGGTGACGTCCTGCGCCGGGTGGGCGTGGCGAACGTGTATGCGACGGCGGAAGAGCGCTACCCGCGGCCGGACGTGGAGGAGCTCCGGGCCCACCTGAGCGCGGACGCGGATCTGCTGGTGCTGCCGGACGAGCCGTACCTGTTCACCGCCGAAGACGGCCCGGACCATTTTCCGGACGCGCGGTACGTCCTGGTCTCGGGCCGGTACCTCACCTGGTACGGGCCGTCCCTGGTCGAGGCGCACGCCGCGCTGACGGAAGCACTGGACTAGTCCCTGAGAGTGAGCCGCGGAACTGGTGGTCGGCGAGCACGTGTGCAACCTGGGCCTGCGGGACCGCGAGCGAGCTGTTTCAGAGCGTCAACCCCGTCAGGACCGTGACGCGCTCCTCCGTGAAGTCCGCCATCGCCGACGCCGGGCCTTCGCGGCCCACGCCCGAGTCCTTCACCCCGCCGTACGGCATCTGGTCCGCCCGGAAGCTCGGCACGTCACCGACGATCACGCCGCCGACCTGCAAAGCCGCCGACACCTCGAACGCCGTCGGGACGTCCCGCGTGAACACGCCCGCCTGCAACCCGAAGCGGGACGCGTTGATCCGCGAAACGCCTTCGGCCACCGATGACACCCGGACCAGCGAGACCACCGGCCCGAACACCTCCTCGGCCATCACCGACGCGTCCTCCGGCACGTCCGCCAGCACCGTCGGCTCGACCGTCGCCCCCGACTGACCGCCGCCGGTCAGCAGCGTGGCGCCGGACGAAACCGCAGCCGAAACCCAGGAGGACACCCGGGATGCCGCGTCGACGTTGATCAGCGGGCCGACGTCGACACCCTCGGCGCGCGGATCGCCCACCCCCAGCGCGCGGACCTGATCGAGCACCTTCGCGGCCAGCGCGTCGAACACCGAGTCGTGCGCGTACACCCGCTGCACCGAAATGCACGACTGCCCGGCCTGGTACATCGCGAACGTCGCGATCCGCTGGGCCGCGAAATCGAGGTCCGGCCAATCCGGACAGACCAGCACCGCCGCGTTGCCGCCCAGCTCCAGGGCCACGTGCTTGCGGGGCACGCGGTCGCGGATCGACCAGCCCACCGGCACCGAGCCGGTGAACGACACCACCGGCAGGCGCGGGTCCTCGACCAGGCGGGACGACGTCTCGTTGTCCACCGGCAGGATCGACCACGACCCCGCCGGCAGGTCGGCGCCGGCCAGGATTTCGCCCAGCAGCAACGCTGTCAGCGGCGTTGCCGGCGCCGGCTTGAGCACGATCGGCGCGCCCACCGCGATCGCCGGGGCCACCTTGTGCGCCACCAGGTTCAGCGGGAAGTTGAACGGCGTGATGCCCAGCACCGGCCCGCGCGGCACGCGCCGGACCAGGGCCAGCCTGCCGGTGCCGCCCGGGTCGGTGTCCAGCCGCTGGAGCTCGCCCGAGAACCGGCGGGCTTCCTCCGCCGCCCAGCGGAACGTCGACACCGCGCGCCCCACCTCGCCGCGGGCCCACTTCAGCGGCTTGCCCGACTCCGCCGTGATCAGCGCGGCGAGCTCTTCGGACCGCTCACCCAGCGAACGGGACACGTGGTCCAACGCGCCGGCGCGGACGTGCGCGGGCAGCGTCGCGAACTCGTCGGCGACGTCGTGCGCCGCCTGCACCGCGGCCTCGACGTCCGACGGCGAAGGGACGAAGTGGGACCCCGCCGGAGAACCGTCGTAAGGGTGCGTGACCGAGGCGGTCGCGCCGCCGGTCACCGGCTTTCCGGCGACCCAGAACGGGAACGTCATGCGCGGGCCTCCGTCCGGACGGCGTGCTCCAGCACGGAGAGGCCCTCGTCGAGCAGGTCGTTGGACAGCGCCAGCGGCGGCAGCAGCCGGACGACGTTGCCGTAGGTGCCGCAGGTCAGCACCACCACGCCGGCGCGGTGGCAGGCCGCCGCGACGCGCTTGGTCAGGTCGGCGTCGGGCTCCGCAGTGCCCGGCCGGACGAACTCCGCGGCCAGCATCGCGCCGCGCCCGCGGACGTCGCCGATCACGCCGGTTTCCGCGGCCAGCGCCCGCAGCCGCGGCAGAACCACGCTCTCGATGCGCTGGGCGGACGCGGCCAGGTTCTCCGTCTTCATCGTTTCGATCGAGCCGAGCGCCGCGGCGCACGCGATCGGGTTGCCGCCGTAAGTCCCGCCGAGGCCGCCTGGCGGGACCGCGTCCAACAGCTCGGCGCGGCCGGTGACGGCGGACAGCGGCAGGCCGCCCGCGATGCCCTTGGCCGTCGCGATCAGGTCCGGCACCACGTCCTCTTCGGTGGACGCGAACCACGCACCGGTGCGGCAGAAGCCCGTCTGGACCTCGTCGGCGACGTACACGACGCCGTTCTCGCGGCACCAGGCCGCGATCGCGGGCAGGAAGCCGCGCGCCGGCTCGATGAAACCGCCCTCGCCCTGGATCGGCTCCAGCACCACCGCGGCCACCTGGTCACCGCCGATCTGCTTCTCGATCCGGTCGATGGCCAGCGCGGCCGCCTCGGGGCCGGACAGGCCGTCGCGGAACGGGTACGAGCCCGGCACGCGGTAGATCTCGGGCGCGAACGGGCCGAATCCGTGCTTGTAGGGCACGGATTTCGCGGTCATGCCCATGGTGAGGTTGGTGCGGCCGTGGTAGGCGTGGTCGAAGACGACGACGGCCTGGCGCCCGGTCGCCGTGCGCGCGATCTTCACGGCGTTCTCGACGGCTTCGGCGCCGGAGTTGAACAGCACCGACTTCTTCGCGTGGTCGCCCGGCGTCAGCTCGGCCAGCGCCTCGCAGACCTCGACGTATCCCTCGTACGGCGTGACCATGAAACAGGTGTGGGTGAACCAGCAGGCCTGCTTGCGGACGCGGTCGACGACGGCGGGCGCGGAGTGCCCGACGTTGGTCACCGCGATGCCGGAACCGAAGTCGATCAGGACGTTGCCGTCGGCGTCGGTGAGCAGGCCGCCGCTGGCCGAGGTGACGTAGACGGGCAGCACCGAGCTGACCCCGGCGGCCACCGCGCCGGCGCGGCGTTGCTGCAGCTCGCGCGAGACGGGCCCGGGGATTTCGGTCTGCAGCCTGCGCTGGCGGGGCGCCGGCGCCTCCGGCCCGGCGGTGGTGCTTGCGGTCACGGCGTGCTCCTGAAGAAGTCGGTGGACGTCCTCAGGATGAGCGGTTACCGGAGGGTCGTCAGGTGGCCGTTCTGGACAATTCGGCGCGTACAATTGGCCGTTATGGCACTCACGCTGGCCCGGCTGGCCGCCGAGCGCCCGCTCGGGCTGCGGGTGCTGACCGGCGAAGACGTCCTGGACCGCCCGATCGGCTGGGTCCACCCGACGGAGCTCACCGACCCGCAGCCTTTCCTCGAAGGCGGCGAGCTGCTGCTCACCACCGGTCTGGCCCTGGACGAAGAGACGGCACCGGCCTACGTGCGCCGTCTCGTGGCCGCCGGGGTCGCCGGCCTCGGCTTCGGCGTCGGGCTGAGCCACGACGAGGTCCCGCGGGCCCTCGTGGCGACAGCGGCCGAGGTGGGGCTCCCGGTGCTGGAGGTGCCGCGGAAGACGCCGTTCATCGCGATCACCCGCGCGGTTTCGCGCGCGGTGGCGGCCGACGAGTACGCGACGACGGTCCGCATCGGCCGCGCCCAGCAGGACCTGACCCGCACGGCGGTCGGCCAGGGCGGCCCGGCGGGGGTGCTGCGCAAGCTGGCGAAGCTGGTCGACGGCTGGGTGCTGTTGCTCGACACCGCGGGCACCGAGGGATCGACCGGCGCCCAGTCGTACGCCGGCGAAGTGCGCGAAGAGCTGAAACAGCTTCGCTCGGGCACCCGGGTCTTCGAGCTCGACGGGCACGAAGTCGTGCTGCAGACGCTCCACACGCGGGTGCGCCGGGCGCTCGCGGTCGGCACGGCCGAGCCGCTCGACACCGCCGGACGGCACGTGGTGAACACCGCGGTCGCCCTGCTTTCCCTGGCGCTGGAACAAGATCTGAAGTTAACGCACGCGTGGCGGTTCCTGCGGACCGGCGTGGTCGACCTGCTGGCGGCGGGGCAGCACGAGCTGGCCTTCGGGGTGATGACCACCGTGTGGGGCGATCCGCCGGAGCCGCCGTGGGCGCTGGTCGCGCTGGTGGGCAACCCCGGCCAGCGGCGTCGGGTGTGCGACGCGCTGGAGGGGGAATCTTCGCTGTTCTTCGCCGAGTCGGGCTCGGCGGTGCTCGTGGCCGGCCGGTCGGGCGGCGATGTGCTGGACCGCGCGCTGGCCGCGGCCGCGAGCGTCGCGCCGATGTACGCGGGCCTGGCCGACCCGGTGCCGCTCGAAAACTTCGCGGCCGGCGCGGAGCAAGCCGACCTCGCGGCACGCGCGGCCGAGGCGGAGGGCAAGCCCCTGGTCACCTACGCCGAGCACTCGGCCCGCGGCCTGCTGTCCCTCATCGACCCCGTGGTGGCCCGCATCTACGGCGAAAACCTCCTGGCCCCGCTGCGCCGCCACGACGAAACGGGCCGCGGCGACCTCGTCGAGTCGCTGCGCTGCTGGCTGGAGCACCACGGCCACTGGGACGTGGCGGCCGCGCGGCTCGGCGTCCACCGGCACACGCTGCGGAACCGGATCACCAAGGCGCAGGAGCTGCTGGGCCGCGATCTGGACTCCCCGGGCGTGCGCGCGGAACTTTGGGTGGCGCTGCAAACCTGAGCACCACGACGGGCGTCTTCGGTAGGTGACCGGAAAACGCGCGGCTGTGGTGGCGGTCGTCGTCGTGCTGCTCGCGACGGGCGGGTTCGCGTTCCTGCCGTGGACGGCCAACCACTTCGGGTACGCCCTGCCGGGCGCCGACGGGCTCCCGTACCGCATTCACCACGCGGGCCGGGACTACCACAGCAACGCGACCTGCGCGGGCGCCGGCTGGTGTGCCACCGACCAGCCACCCTGCGTACCGCCGGCCCGGTTCGGCGGCGACGAAACGTCCCTGACCCAGGTCGACGAGGTGAGCACGTTGTTCGGGCCACCGCACGCCGTGTTCCTGACCCGTCCGGTTCCCGAGGGGCTTCCGTTGACGGTTCTGGTGCGAGCCGGTCCCGGCTGCTTCGTGGGCTACGCGCTGATGGGTGGGCCTTGAGCCCCGGTCACCAGCACGATCGGCGAATCCCCGCACCGCCGCAGCCCCGGCCCGGGTTCCGCGCCGGCCGACCACCACGCCGGGACGTCGGCTTCGCGGACCAGCGAGCCCGTCGGCTGCCGGACGCTGTTCGACACGATCACCCGGCCCTGGGCGTTCAGCAGCGCCGCCCCGCGCCCCAGCGACCGCAGCCGGGGACGCACCGCCCGTTCGAACTCGCGCACGTACACGTCCGCTCCCACCACTCCCGCGAAGGAACCGGCGAGGAACACCGGGATCGTGAACGTGAGCGTGTACTCGTCGGTGCACAGGTAATCGACGTACGGGCCGTTGATGTGCCGCCGCCCGGTGTCGCGGGGGACGGTGAACCAGGACTGGCGGGTGTAGTCCAGGAAGTTCTCGCTCGCCGGGTCGAGGCTGATGAACAGCTGGGCCGGCTCCGCAGAAGTGCCCGTCCACCACTCGAAGCCGAACTCCGAATCGGCCAGTACGCGGGGTGCGCTGACGAACCCCGCGCCGATGATCAGGCCGCCCAGTGCCTCGGTGATCTGCGGCCGGATGCGGTGCAGCGCCGCCGCCGAAGGGGCGTCCGCCAGTACCGACTCGGCCGCCGCGAGCAGGGGCTTGAGCCGCTCGAAAACCCCTTCCACCAACGCGGAAACCTGCTCGACGACCTCGTCGCCGGCCAGCGTGCGGGTGTCGTTCACGGTGCTCACCTCGATGCGCGGAGTAGCGGAAGTTTACGGGGCGAGCAGGCCGAGGTGCACGTCCGCGAGCCGGTCGAGCGCGGCCAGCAGGTGCTCTTCCGTCAGCTTGCGGGCCAGTTCGCCGTCCGCGGCGGCAATCGCCGCGGTGATGGCCGCGTGTTCCTCGCACGAGGGCGCCGTGGGCCCGAGCGGCAGCCACAGCAGCCCGCCCAGCTCGCTCTGCAGGTGGACCTCTTCGTGCGTCAGGCGCGGTGACTGCGCGGCCGCCGCGACCTCCAGGTGGAACTGCCGCTCCGCCCGGGTGAAGTCGAGGCCGTGGGCCGTGCGGAGGTCGTCGGTCGCCAGCCGCAGCCGGGCGACGTCTTCGGGGGAGCTGCGCTCGGCCGCGAGCTTGGCGGCGGCCCCGGCGATCGCCAGGTAGTGGTCGCCGACGTCCCGCAGGTCCGACAGCGACACGTCGCGCACCCGCGAGCGCCACTCGTCCGGGGGAGGGTTGGCCGGCGCGCGGACGAAGCTGCCGCCGCTGCGCCCCCGCCGCGTCTCGACCAGCCCCTGCTGCCGCAGGGCCACCAGCGCCTCCCGGACCGTCACGGTCGAGACGCCGAACTGCGCGGCCAGGTCGGCTTCGCTGGGCAGCTGTTCGGAGTCGGCGAGCAGGCCGAGCGTGATGGCGTCGACCAGCCGCGCCGCCACCGCCTCCGCCCGCCCGACCTGGCCGAGCGGGGCGAACATGGCGGACCGCGCGCTGTGCGACATGCCCTTGCGCATCGCCTGCTCCTCCGCACCGGACTACCCGTTCGCACCAATCTTGCCCCATGCCCTTGTCCTATTACATATGAAGTCATATGTTTTAGCTCCCGTCAGCACCGAGGAGTGACCGTGCACGAGCTGAAGCACTACGTCGGCGGCGCGTACGTCGAGTCCAAGTCGGGCCGGACGGCGGAGATCGTCGACCCCGTCACCGGACGTCCGTACTGCACCGCCCCGATCGCCGGGCCCGAAGACGTCGACAACGCGCTGCAGGTCGCCGCGACCGCGTTCGAGACCTGGCGCGAGACGACCCCGGCCCAGCGCCAGCTCGCCCTGCTCAAGCTCGCCGACGCCCTCGAAGCCCGTGCGGAGGAAATCGTCCGGGTCGAGTCCGCGAACACCGGGAAGCCGGTCGCGCTGACGATGGCCGAAGAGATCCCGATGGTCCTCGACCAGGTCCGGTTCTTCGCCGGGGCCGCGCGCGTGCTCGAAGGCCGCGCGGCGGGGGAGTACCTGGAAGGCCACACGTCCTTCGTGCGTCGCGAGCCGGTCGGCGTCTGCGCGCAGGTCACGCCGTGGAACTACCCGCTGCTGATGGCCATCTGGAAGATCGCGCCCGCGCTCGCGGCCGGCAACACGGTCGTCCTCAAGCCCTCCGACACCACGCCGGCCTCGACGCTGCTGCTCGCCGAGATCGCCGGCGAGTTCTTCCCGCCCGGCGTGTTCAACGTGGTCTGCGGCGACCGCGACACCGGCCGCGCCCTGGTCGAGCACGACATCCCGGCGATGGTGTCGATCACCGGCTCGGTCCGGGCCGGCATCGAGGTGGCGCGGTCCGCGGCCGCCGACGTCAAGCGCGTGCACCTGGAACTCGGCGGCAAGGCGCCGGTCCTCGTCTTCGGCGACGCCGACCTCGAAGCGGCCGCCGAGGCCATCGCCGTCGCCGGCTACTTCAACGCGGGCCAGGACTGCACCGCCGCCACGCGCGTGCTGGTCGCCGACGACGTCCACGACACCTTCGTCGCCGCGCTCACCCGGCAGGCCGAACAGACCAAGACCGGCAAGCCGGACGACGAGGACGTGGCTTACGGCCCGCTCAACAACGCCGCCCAGCTCGAAAAGGTGGCCGGGTTCATCGACCGGCTGCCGGACCACGCAACTGTCCACTGTGGAGGACATCGAGCGGGCGACGAAGGGTACTTCTACGAAGCCACCGTCGTTTCCGGGCTCCGGCAGGACGACGAGGCAATCCAGGACGAAATCTTCGGCCCGGTCATCACCGTCCAGCGGTTCTCCGGCGAAGCCGAAGCCCTGAAGCTCGCGAACGGCGTCCAGTACGCCCTCGCGTCGTCGGTCTGGACCCGCGACCACCAGCGGGCGATGCGCGCCGCCGCGAAGCTCGACTTCGGCTGCGTCTGGATCAACACGCACATCCCCCTGGTCGCCGAGATGCCGCACGGCGGGTTCAAGAAGTCCGGCTACGGCAAGGACCTCTCGCTCTACGGCCTCGAGGACTACACGCGCGTCAAGCACGTGATGAGCGCACTGTGAGGCTGGCCGTGCCCAATCAAGCGCCCGATCAAGCACCGTCCGGGACGCGGGAAGAGCCCGCGGAAAGCACGCGTCCGGCCATCCGGCTTTCCGGGCTGCGCAAGCACTTCGGGGACGTCCACGCGGTCGACGGCGTCGACCTCGACATCCCGCCCGGCGAGTTCTTCTCCATGCTCGGCCCGTCCGGCTCCGGCAAGACGACGGTGCTGCGCATGATCGCCGGGTTCGAGCTGCCCACCGAGGGCACCATCGAGCTCGACGGCCACGACGTCAGCCGGCTGGCGCCGTTCGAGCGCGACGTCAACACGGTGTTCCAGGACTACGCGCTGTTCCCGCACCTGAACGTGCAGCAGAACGTCGAGTACGGCCTGCGCGTCAAGCGCGTCCCGAAGCAGCAACGCCGGGAGCGCGCGCTCGAAGCGCTGAAAACCGTGCGGCTGGAAGACTACGGCTCGCGCAAGCCCGCGCAGCTGTCCGGCGGCCAGCGCCAGCGCGTCGCCCTGGCCCGCGCGCTGGTCAACCGGCCCAAGGTGCTGCTGCTCGACGAACCGCTGGGCGCGCTCGACCTCAAGCTGCGGCAGGCGATGCAGCTGGAGCTCAAGCAGATCCAGCGGGACGTCGGCATCACGTTCGTCTTCGTCACCCACGACCAGGACGAAGCTCTCACCATGAGCGACCGCATCGCGGTGTTCAACGACGGCCGGATCGAGCAGGTCGGCCCGCCCGAGGAGGTCTACGAACGGCCCGCGAGCGCGTTCGTGGCCGGGTTCGTCGGGACGTCCAACCTGCTGGGCGGCCGCGGCGCCGAGAGCGTCATCGGCCGGCCGGGGCTGTTCAGCATCCGGCCGGAGAAGATCCGCCTCGACGGCGACCTGTCCGAACCCGCCGCGGCCGGGCACACCACGGCGACGGGCACGGTCACCGACGTCGTCTACGCCGGAGCGACCGTGCGGTATTCGGTCGCGCTCGACGCCGGCGGGCAGCTCTCGGTCGTCCGGCAGAACACCGACGGCGTCCTGGCGGACGGCCGCGTCCGGCTGAGCTGGCGGAACGAACACAGCTTCCAGGTCCAGTAGTTCCCAGAAGGGTTGCCATGACGAACAGGAAGACGCGGCTTGCCGGGATTCTCGGTGCCAGCCTGCTGTTGGCTGCATGTGGCACGTCCGGCTCCAACTCCGCCGCACCGCCCGGCGCGCAGGGCTTCACCCCGCCGAAACTGGAAGCGCTGAAGGCGCTCGGGCAGCCGGAAGGCCAGCTGAACGTCCTTGCCTGGCCGGGGTACGCGGAGAACGGCTCGAACGACCCGAAGGTCAACTGGGTGACGCCGTTCGAACAGCAGACCGGCTGCAAGGTCAACGTCAAGCCGTTCGGGACGTCCGACGAGGCCGTCACGCTGATGAAGACCGGCCAGTACGACGTCGTGTCCGCCTCCGGTGACGCGTCGCTGCGGCTGGTGGCTTCCGGGGACGCCGAGCCGGTGAACACCGCGCTCGTCCCGAACTACGCCGACGTCCAGCCGTTCCTCAAGGACAAGTCGTGGAACAGCGTCGGTGGCGTCTCCTACGGCATCCCGCACGGCTGGGGCGCGAACCTGCTGACCTGGCGCACCGACAAGGTGACGCCCGCACCGACGTCGTGGTCAGTCATGTTCGACGCGAACTCGCCCTACAAGGGCAAGGTCATCGCCTACGACTCGCCGATCTACCTCGCCGACGCCGCCCTGTACCTGATGGCGCACCAGCCGGACCTGGGCATCAAGAACCCGTACGCCCTGGACGACAAGCAGTTCACCGCCGCGGTGAACCTGCTCAAGCAGCAGCGGCCGCTGGTCAGCGAGTACTGGTCGGACTACCTCAAGGAGTCGCAGGCGCTGAAGAACGCCGACGCCGTCGTCGGCACCGCCTGGCAGGTCACGGTCAACCTGACCAAGGGCGAAGGCGCGCCGCTGGAAGCCGCCGTGCCGAGCGAAGGCGCGACCGGGTGGTCGGACACCTGGATGGTCGCGGCGAAGTCGGCGCACAAGACGTGCGCGTACAAGTGGCTCGACTACATCATCAGCCCGAAGGTCAACGCCCAGGTCGCCGAGTACTTCGGCGAGGCGCCGGCGAACACGAAGGCGTGCGCGAAGATGACGGACAAGACCCTCTGCGACACCTACCACGCCAGCGATGCCGGGTACGCCTCGAAGATCGCCTACTGGACCACGCCGATCCCGCAGTGCCTCGACGGCCGCACGGACGTCAAGTGCAAGGACTACGGCGAGTGGACGAAGGCCTGGACCGAGATCAAGGGCTGACCCCCGAACTCCGGGAGCGGCGGGCTGTGTCCCCCCACTCCGCCCGCCGCTCCCGGACCCGTCGTGAGTGTTTAGGGCGGTTCTAACCGCCCTAAACACTCACGACACCCGCACCGACGAGAAGGTGACATGACCGCGATCTCGGCCTTCTTCTACCGGAAACCCAAGCTGCGCCTTGGCTTCCTGCTCTCGGCCCCGCTGCTCTGGCTCGGCCTGGCCTACCTGGGCGCGCTCGCCGCCCTGTTCGTCACGGCGTTCTGGCGCACCGACGCCTTCACCGGCCAGGTCGTCATCGACTGGTCGCTGGGCAACTTCGAGACGCTGTTCACCGACGCGGTGTACCGCACGATCACCTTCCGCACGGTCGGGATCGCGGCGCTGGTGACGGTGATCGACGCCGTCGTCGCCTTCCCGATGGCGTACGCGATGGCCAAGCTCGCTTCGCCGCGGGCGCAGCGGATCCTGGTGATCGCGGTGATGACCCCGCTGTGGGCGAGCTACCTGGTGAAGGCGTACGCCTGGCGTTCGATGCTGTCCGGCAATGGCGCCCTGAGCTCGATCTCGCCCGGGTACGGCGTCACGGCCACGATCATCACGCTCTCGTACCTGTGGCTGCCGTACATGGTCCTGCCGATCTACGCGGGCCTCGACCGGCTGCCGGACTCCCTGGTGGACGCCTCCGGTGACCTCGGCGCCCGCTCGCTGCGGACGTTCCGCTCGGTGATCCTGCCGCTGACGTTCCCGGCGATCGTGGCCGGTTCGATCTTCACGTTCTCCCTGTCGCTGGGCGACTACATCGCGGTGAAGATCGTCGGCGGCACGTCGCAGATGCTCGGCAACGTCGTCTACGACAACATCGGCGCGGCGAACAACCTCCCGTTCGCCGCCACGGTGGCGACCGTGCCGGTCGTGATCATGCTCGGCTACCTGGCCGCCGTGCGCCGCACCGGCGCGCTGGACAACCTCTAGGAGCGCACATGCGCAGGCTGCTGTGGACGGCGCTGGGGCTCGGCCTGGCGGTGATCTACTTCCCGTTGGTCGTGGTGCTGCTCAACTCGTTCAACGCGGACACGACGTTCGGCTGGCCGCCGACCCGGTTCACGCTGGAGTGGTGGAGCCGCGCGGCGTCCAACGAAGGCGCGCTGCACGCGCTGTGGACGAGCGTCGAGGCCGGCCTGGCGGCGACGGCGATCGCCTTGGTGCTGGGCACGATGGCGGCGTTCGCGTTGCAGCGCTACCGGTTCTTCGGCCGCAACCCCGTGTCGCTGCTGATCATCCTGCCGATCGCGCTGCCGGGGATCGTCACGGGCATCGCGCTGAACAACGCGTTCCGGACGATCCTCGGCATCGACCTCGGCCTGCTGACGGCGATCATCGCGCACGCGACCTTCTGCATCGTGGTGGTGTTCAACAACGTCGTCGCGAGGCTACGGAGGATGGGCGGCAACCTGGAGGAGGCGTCGATGGACCTCGGCGCGACCGGCCTCACCACGTTCCGGCTGGTGACGTTCCCGATGCTGCGCTCGGCGCTGCTGGCGGGCGGATTGCTGGCGTTCGCGCTGTCGTTCGACGAGATCATCGTGACGACGTTCACCCTGGGCACCGGCATGGAGACGCTGCCGATCTGGATCTACGACAACCTGTTCCGGCCCAACCAGGCGCCGATCGTCAACGTGGTGGCGGCCGTGTTGATCGTGGCGTCGACGGTCCCGGTGTACCTGGCGCAACGGCTTTCGGGCGACACGGCGTCGGGTGGCCGGCTCTAGTGGACTGAGCGGATCGTGCCGCCGTCCACGCGGATCGTCGCCCCGCTGACGTACGCCGCCGCCGGGCTGACCAGGTAGCCGACCGCGGCCGCGATCTCCTCGGGACGGCCGAGCCGGCCGACGTCGTTCGGGACCAGGTCGCGGGCCGCGGCGCGCTCGATGTCGTCCCATTCCCTGCCCCACCCGTGCTTCGGGGCGATGTCCGTGAGCAGTTCGCGCACCGAATCGACCAGGATCGCGCCGGGGGAGACCACGTTCGACGTCACGCCGGTGCCGGCGAGGTCGCGGGCGAGGGACACCGCCAGGTTGTGCCGCGCGGCCAGCGTCGCCGTGTAGTGGGGCTGCATGGCCAGTGGCTGGATCGCCAGGCCGCCGCCGATCTGGACCACCCGGCCCCAGCCGCGGTCGCGCATGCCCGGCACGCACCGGTGGATCATCCGGACCGCCGAGACGACGTTCGCCTCGTACATCGCCGTCCAGTCCTTCGTCGTCGCGTCGGTCCACCCGAGGTGGTCGTACGCGCCGGCGTTGTTGACCAGGATGTCGACGTCGCCGGCCGCCTCGGCCACCGCGTCCGCGCCCGCGTCGGTCGACAAATCGCCCAGGGCGATCGCGGCCGCGCCGATCGACGTCGCCACCTTCTCCGTGCGGGCCGCGTCCCGGCCGTGGACGACGACCGAAGCGCCTTCCGCGGCCAGCAGTCGCGCGATGGCCTCGCCGAGGCCCGCGCTCGAACCGGTGACCAACGCCCGCTTACCTGCGATTCCGAGATCCATGAAGCACCTTCTCCGGAGGTATACACCTGTAGACTTACCGCAAGTCTACACTCGTATACATGAGACCCCGCAACGCCGCCGCGACCCGGGAAGCGATCCTGGCGTCCGCGCTCGAAGCGTTCACCCGGGCCGGCTACGACGGCGTCGGCGTCCGCGAGATCGCCGAAGCCGCCGGTGTCACGGCGATGCTCGTCAACCGCTACTTCGGCTCGAAGGAAGGACTCTTCGCCGAGGTCGTCGAAGCGGCGATGGCCGAGCGGACCGTGCTCACCGGCGACCCGGAGACGCTGGCCGCGGACCTCGCGGCCTCCCTCGTGCGCCGGACCGCCCCGGACGCCGGGCAGCTCGACCCATTCCTGCTGATGCTGCGGTCGGCCCCGAATCCGCGAGCCGCGGAGATCCTGCGCGCGGGCATCGAACGGCACGTCGAGAAGCACCTGACCGACCTGCTGCCCGGCCGGGAACCGGCGGGCCCGGCGCTGGCCCTGTCGGTGATCGCCGGGTTCTGGCTGATGCGCACGCTCCTCGGCAGCACCGCGCTCGCGCACGCCGATGAAGCCGTCGTCGTGGCGAAGCTGGAGAAGGTGTTCGAGGTGCTACTCGCGGAATGAATCCGTCGCCGCGCGCAACGCCGCCAGCATCCCCGGATCCGTCACCGCGTGCCCCGCGCCCTCGATCAGCTTCAGCTCCGACCCGGGCCACGCCCGGTGGAGCTCGTACGCCGTCACCGGCGGGCACACGGTGTCGTACCGGCCCTGGACCAGCACGCCCGGGATGCCGGCGAGCTTGCCCGCGTCACGGATCAGCTGCCCGTCGTCGAGCCAGGCGCCCCGGGTGAAGTAGTGGACGGCGAGCCGGGCGAACGTCAGCGCGAACGCCGGGTCCGCGTACTGGCGGACGAACGACTCCTGCGGCACCACCGAAACCGTCGCGCCCTCCCAGGTACTCCACGCGATCGCCGCGCGGTGGCGGACCTCTTCGGCGGGGTCGTCGAGCAACACCGCGTACCCGGCGAGGGGGTCGTTGCGCAGCGAAGCGGGCAACGGCGCCAGGAAGGCTTCCCACTCGCGGGGGAACAGGTGGGCCGCGCCACCGCGGTAGATCCAGTCCAGCTCGCTCTGCCGGACGGTGAACACGCCCCGCAGGATGACCTCGCTGACGCGCGAAGGGTGCGTCTCGGCGTACGCGAGCGCGAGCGTCGCGCCCCAGGAGCCGCCGAAGAGCTGCCAGCGCTCGATGCCGAGCCGTTCGCGCAGGAGTTCCATGTCGGCGACCAGGTGCCACAGCGTGTTGGCGGTGAGATCACCCGCGTCCGGCGTCGACTGCCCCGAGCCGCGCTGGTCGAACAGGACGATCCGGTACGCCGACGGGTCGAAGTGCCGCCGGGCCATCGGGGCGATCCCGCTGCCGGGACCGCCGTGCAGCACCACGACCGGCTTGCCGTCCGGGTTGCCCGCCTCCTGGCAGTGGATCCGGTGCCCGTCCCCGGTCTCCAGGAACCCTTCGGCGCGCGGGGCGATCGGCGGGTACAGCTCGTCCATGGCGGTCACTGTGCCGTATGCGATGACGGCACCCTGCGACGACCTGCCGCACCGGGGTGACACTTGGCCGGAGGGCTCGGTCGTCGTCCCGGCGCCCCGCCGCCGGGTGCCGGGACGACGACCGAAAAAGGTGGGGACCCGCCCCCGCCGCCGGGCTGAGCGGGTCCCCGGTTCAGGGGGTCAGCGGGGGTAGGCAGTCCGCTCACGCATTTCGATCCTCCTCGTCGAGGGTGCGAAGTTCGTCGTGGCGGCGACGGGCTAAACGCTAGGCCACGAGTCGAACACCAGTCAAGAACATGATTGAAGTTCATGGATGTGAACGCCGGCTGTGGGAACGCTGAGCGTGCCCGTCCCCCTTGCCCGGCGCTAACGAAAGAGCCGGTACTTTCCGGTGTCGGGATTCGACAAAAAGGGGTACGGAATGTCCGCGGTGACCTATGTCGAGGCGATTGTCGTCGGGGCATTGCAAGGGGTGTCGGAATTGTTTCCGGTGTCCAGTCTCGGCCACAGCATCCTGCTGCCCGCCTGGCTCGGCGGCTCGTGGCAGCGCGACCTGAGCATCGGGAAGGATTCGCCCTACCTCGCGGTGCTGGTGGCGATGCACGTCGCCACCGCGCTCGCGCTGGTCCTGTTCTTCCGCAAGGACTGGGTGCGGATCATCGGCGGCCTCTGGACGTCGATCCGGCACCGCGAAGTGCGCACGCCGGACCAGCGGCTCGCCTGGCTGCTGGTGCTCGCCACCATCCCGGTCGGGCTGGCCGGCCTGCTCTTCGAAAGCCTCCTGCGCGACTTCCTCGGCAAGCCGGTGCCCGCGGCGATCTTCCTCACGCTCAACGGCGGGGTCCTCTACGCGGCCGAGAAGTTCTCCCGGCCGGGCAAGGCCGCGGCCGAAGCGGACACAGTGGACTTTTCCGCCGAAGACACGATGGTGATGCGCGCGATCAGCGTCGAGGAGGCGACCGACGTCCGGCTGGCGAAGCTGCGGGTCGGCGAGGCGGTGCTGATCGGCGCCGCGCAGATCCTCGCGCTGCTGCCGGGCATCAGCCGCTCGGGCATCACGATGGTCGCCGGCCTGCGCCGCGGGCTGGGGCACGAGGACGCGGCGCGGTTCGCCTTCCTGCTCGCCACGCCGGTGATCCTCGCCGCGGGTGTGCTGAAGATGCCGACGCTGTTCGCTCCCGAAAACCACGCCTCGCTCGGCCCGGCGCTCGTCGGCAGCGTCATCGCCGGGGTCGCTTCGTACATTTCTGTCCGGTTCCTCACCGGTTACTTCGAAACGCGCACTCTGACCCCGTTCGCCATTTACTGCGTGGTCGCCGGAATCGGCAGCCTGATCTTCTTCGCGGTCTGACGTGCCGCTGACGTTCGACGTTCCGGCGGTCCTCGGCGTGCTCCTCGCGGGCACGCTCTACGTCCGCGCGGCCCGCGGCCGCGGCTGGCCCCCGGGCCGCACGACGGCGTTCCTCGCCGGGCTCGCGACGATCGTGGCCGTCACCTGCTCACCGCTGGCCGTCTACGACACGACGTTCTTCTGGGTCCGCGCGGTCCAGACGGTCACACTGCTGATGATCACGCCCCTGCTGCTCGCACTGGGCGCCCCCGTCCGGCTGCTCCTGGACACCGTCCCGGCCCGGTGGCTGCGCCGGCACGGCCGAGGCCCGCTCGCCCGCGCGCTGACGTTCCCGCCGGTCGTCACCGTCGTCCTGATCGCCCCGGTGCTGGTGTTCTACCTGACGCCGCTCTACGACCTCACGCTGCGCTCACCGCTCGTCGACGGCCTGGTCCGGCTGGTCCTCGTGCTGGCCGGCTTCACGTACTTCTGGACGCGCCTGGGCCTCGATCCGACGCCGCGGGAGGACCCGCACCTGGTCTCGGTGTGGATCGCGTTCGCCGAGGTGGTCTTCGACGGCGCGCTCGGCCTGGTGCTGTGGCTCGGCCCGCTGCTCGCCCCGGCGCACTACGCGGCCGCGCACCCGGGCTGGGGCCCGGACCCGCGCACCGACCAGATCATCGGCGCGGGCGTGCTGTGGATCGGCGGTGACGTCGCCGGCCTGCCGTTCGTCGTCGCGTTGTTCGTGCGGTGGGCCCGCGACGACGAACGGCGGGCGAAGCAGATCGACGTCCAGCTGGACGAGGCGCCGCCGACCGGCCTGTGGTGGGAGAACGACCCGGCGCTCGCGGACCGGTTCAAGCGCCGGTGACGGGCTCAGTCGTGGAACGCGTGCTCCGGCGCCGGGAACTCCCCGCGCCGGACGTCCTCGGCGAACGCCGTGGCCGCGTCCTGCAGCACCGTGGCCACGTCGGCGTAGCGCTTGACGAACCGCGGTGCCTTGCCGCGGCGCAGCCCGGCCATGTCCTGCCAGACGAGCACCTGGGCGTCGCAGTCCGGGCCGGCACCGATGCCGACCGTCGGGATCGTCAGCTCCGCCGTGACGCGCTTGGCGGCCTCGGCGGGCACCATCTCCATCACCACCGCGAACGCCCCGGCCTCCTGCAGCGCCAGCGCGTCGGCGAGCAGCACGTCCGCCGCTTCGCCGCGCCCCTGCACCCGGTAGCCGCCGAGGTTGTGCTCACTCTGCGGGGTGAAGCCGATGTGACCCATCACCGGCACGCCGGCCGACGTCAGCGCCTCGACGTGCGGGGCGAACCGCCGCCCGCCTTCGAGCTTGACGGCGTGCGCGCGGCCCTCTTTCATGAAGCGGACCGAGGTTTCCAGCGCCTGTTGCGGCGAGAGCTGGTAGGAGCCGAACGGCAGGTCGGCGACGACGAGTGCGCGCTTGACCGACCGGGTGACCGCCCGGACCAGCGGCAGCAGCTCGTCGACCGTCACCGGCAGCGAGGTGTCGTAGCCGAAGACGTTGTTGGCCGCGGAGTCGCCGACGAGCAGCACCGGGATCCCGGCCTCGTCGAACAGCGCGGCGGTGTACATGTCGTAGGCGGTGAGCATGGGCCACGGTTCGCCGCGTTCCTTGAGCTCACGCAGGTGGTGGACGCGGACCTTCCGGCCCGGGGCGCGCGCCGCGGGAGCGGCGGATCCGGTGCCGTACGGGGCGGGTTCTTCGGCGCTGGCGGACATCGTCGTCGACCGTCCTTCCCTCGAGGCCTCGGTGAGGTCCCCGGGTCGTGGAGCAGAGGCGTCTCAAAGCGTGACACGCCCCCGGACCGGCCCCAACCACGTGCGACAAGCTTCACACCCTGGAGGACCACCGGCGGTCAGCCTTCAGGTTGATGTCCGGGGACAACCGATGCGGGTTCACTTACGTCAAGAAGAGGGCATGACCCCCGACCGGCCGCGAAAGGCGACGAAACCACCCATGGGAAACCTCGCGAGCACGCGCCGTCGCCTCCCCGCCTGGAAGGCGAAGGCGGGTGGCATCGTCGCGACCGTGGTCCAGCTGGCCGCGGTGTTCTCGGTGATCCTGCTGTTCACGAACGGCCCGCACGGTCGCGTCCTCAACGGCATCGACATGGCGTTTTCCGCCCTCAGCGTGCCGACCAGCGCGAGCCTGGTCATGGTGCTGCTGCTGGTGGTCCTGGGCGGGGCGCTGCGCCGCCGGAAGGCCGCGGCGCTGTACACGCTGGTGCTGTTCCAGGTCGGCGGCCTGCTCCTCACCCTGGCCCTCCAGGCCACGCTGCTCTGGTCACCCGAACTGCTGACGCTCGGCCCGAAGCAGGTCCGCCACATCCCGGCGCAGCTGTGGGTGCTGACCCTCGCCGACATCGCCTCGATCGCGCTGATCTTCCTCCTGCTCGCGCTGCGCCCGGCCTTCCCGGCCCGGCTCGCGCCGAGCGCCTGGCGCGACGGCCTGACCATGCTGTTCGGCGGCTTCGCCGTGGTCATCCTGGTCGGCTGGGGGCTCGCGGAGGCGTTCCCCGGCCACCTGGGTGACATGTGGGAGCGCTTCGCCTGGGTCGTCAACCACGCGACCGGCGAGAACCTGCAGCTGCGCCGGATCGGCGTCGGCGAGGGGCCGGGCTGGCTGGACGCCTTCCTGGACCTCAGCGCGACCGCGGTCGCCACCGCGGCCCTGTACCTGCTCTTCCGCGGCGTACGCACGCGCGGTCTGCGGACCGACGACGAAGAGCTCCGCCTGCGCAAGCTGCTCGCCGAACACGGCGAGGACGACTCCCTCGGCTACTTCGCCACCCGGCGCGACAAGAGCGTCGTCTTCGCGCCGAACGGCCGCGCGGCGGTGACCTACCGGGTCCTCGGCGGCACCAGCGTCGCCAGCGCCGACCCGGTCGGCGACCCGGAGGCGTGGCCCGACGCGGTCCGCGCGTGGCTCGACGAGACGCGCCGGTACGGCTGGACCCCGGGCGTGCTCGGGGCGAGCGAGCGCGGCGCGAAGGCGTACACCGGCGCGGGCCTGCGCGCGCTGGAAATCGGCGACGAGGCCGTGCTCGACGTCCGCGAGTTCAGCCTGGCCGGGCCGGAGCGGCGCTCGGTGCGCCAGGCCGTCAAGCGCATCGAGCGCGCCGGGTACACCTCGCGGGTCCGCCGCCACGGCGAGATCCCCGACGCCGAGATGACCGAGCTGCTCTGGCGGGCGCAGGCCTGGCGCGGCGCCGAAACCGAGCGCGGCTTCTCGATGGCGCTGGGCCGGCTCGGCGACCCCAGCGACGGTCGTAGCGTGATGGTCGAGGCCTACGACGCCCACGGCGAGCTGCGCGGGCTGCTGTCGTTCGTCCCGTGGGGCCGCCGAGGGCTTTCGCTGGACCTCATGCGCCGCGACCGCGACGCCGAGAACGGCCTCAACGAGTACATGATCGCCGAGACCGTCGCGGCCGCCCAGTACCTCGGCGCGCAGCGGATCTCGCTCAACTTCGCGATGTTCCGCGCGGTGTTCTCCGAGGGCGAGCGGATCGGCGCGGGCCCGGTGCTGCGGGCCTGGCGCGGGATCCTGAGCGTCTTCTCCCGGTTCTTCCAGCTGGAGTCGCTGTACCGGTCCAACGCCAAGTACGGGCCGGACTGGGAGCCGCGGTTCCTCTGCTACTCCTCGGCCCGGCGGCTGCCGCGCGTCGGCATCGTCGCGGGCGCGCTCGAAGGGTTCGTCCCGACCGGACGGGCGCGGTCGCTGCGGCTGGAGACGGTCAGCGAGGACTTCGTCGCCCGCGTCCGGGAGATCGAGGAGTCGGCGGCGGCGCCGGCGCCGAAGACCGTGCGGCGGCCCGAGCAGGTCCGCGTCCGGATCGCCAAGCTCGCCAAGCTGCGCGAGGCCGGCATCGACCCGTACCCGGTCGGCTTCCGCCGCGACGACCACATCGGGGACGTCGTCCGGAAGTTCGGCGACCTGGCCCCGGACACCGCCACCGGGCACCGGGTCCGGATCGCCGGGCGGGTGCTGAACCTGCGCATCCTCGGCGGCCTGTGCTTCGCCCGCGTCAAGGACTTCAGCGGCGAGATCCAGCTGATGCTGGAGGCCGGCGAGGTGGACCTCGACCGCTGGCGCACCGGCGTCGACCTCGGCGACCACGTCGGCGTCAGCGGCCAGGTCGTGACGTCGAAGCGGGGCGAGCTCTCGGTGCTCGTCGACGAGTGGACGGTCACCGCGAAGTGCCTGCACCCGCTGCCCGACAAGCGCAAGGGCCTCACCGACCCGGAGACCCGGGTCCGGCAGCGCTACCTCGACCTGGCGGTCAACCCGGACTCGACGAACATGCTGCGGCTGCGGTCCACTGTGGTCCGCGCGGTGCGCGACCGGCTGCACCACGCCGACTACCTCGAGGTCGAGACGCCGATGCTGCAGACGGTCCACGGCGGCGCCAACGCCCGGCCGTTCGTCACCCACATCAACGCCTACGACATGCGGATGTACCTGCGGATCGCGCCCGAGCTGTACCTCAAGCGGCTGTGCGTGGCCGGGGTCGAGCGCGTCTTCGAGCTCAACCGCAACTTCCGCAACGAAGGCGTCGACGCGACGCACAACCCCGAGTTCACCATGCTCGAGGCGTACCAGGCGTACGCGGACTACGACACGATGCGGACCCTCACCCGCGAGCTGGTCCAGCACGCGGCCGAAGCGGCGTACGGCGCCCAGGTCGTGCGGCGGCCCGACGCGGACGGCAAGGTCGTCGAGCACGACATTTCCGGGGACTGGCCGGTGGTTCCGGTGCACGAAGCCGTCTCGGCGGTGTTCGGCGAGCAGATCGACTCGGGGACGCCGGTGGGCGACCTGCGCCGCCTGTGCGTGGCCGCGGGGGTGCCGGTGGGGGAGGACCCGAGCCACGGCGATCTCGTGCTCAAGGCGTTCGAGCACCTCGTCGAGGGCGCGACCGTGCTGCCGACGTTCTACACCGACTACCCGACCGACGTCTCGCCGCTGACCCGCCAGCACCGCGCCGACCCGCGGCTGGCCGAGCGCTGGGACCTGATCGCGTTCGGCTCCGAGGTCGGCACGGCCTACACCGAGCTGACCGACCCGATCGAGCAGCGGCGGCGGCTCGAAGCGCAGTCGCTGCGCGCGGCCAGCGGCGACGTCGAGGCGATGGAACTGGACGAAGACTTCCTGCTCGCCCTGGAGCACGGCATGCCGCCGACCGGCGGTCTCGGCCTGGGCGTCGACCGGCTGCTGATGATGCTCACCGGGGCCTCGATCCGCCAGACGGTCCTGTTCCCCTTCGTCCGCCCGCAGGCATAACGAGTCGGTGGACCTGGTCACGGCGACGGGCCGTGGCGCGGCCCGTCGCTTACGCTCTGCCTCGTGCGCACGGCTCGGATCGCCTCGGCCCTCCTGATGGGGGTGGCCGTCCTCGCGTATTCGGGCTGGCTGCTGGAGTTCTTCCTGCCCACCGGCGTCTCCCCGGTGCGGGACCCGGCCGAGGCGCTGCTGACCGGGCCGCCGGTGTTCCGGGTGCTGCTCGCGGTGTCGGGGGTCGCCTTCGTGCTGGCCGGGCCGCCGCTGCACCGGCTCGGGCCGGTCCAGTGGTCGGCGCGGCTCAGCTCGATCTCGGTGAGCGCGTTCGGGGTGCTGGTGCTGCTGCAGGCCGCCTACCCCGAGCGCAGCGACCTGCTGTCGCCGCTGCTCAGCGTGGTGCTGGTGGGCGGGGTGATCAGCCTGATCCTGTGGTGGCCGCCGGGCTGGCGCGCGCTCGCGGTCAGCGGCCTGGTCGTGGTGCTGGTGACCTGGCTGGCCGTCGTGCTCGCCCGCGAGCTGGGCACGTACGAGGGCGTCTTCACCCGGGTCCAGCTGGTGGTCCGCGCGGCCCTGTACGGCATCGGCGGGACGTACGCCTTCGTCAAGCCGGTCCCGCGGCACGTGCACCGATAGCGGGTTCCGCCGGAATTGTCGGTGCCGGGTGGCACGATCGCGGCAAGTGATTCCGAGCGGAAGGACCGACATGGCGGGGAACGTGCGCCCGGTGGCCGACGAGCGTGACGGGCTGCTGAGCTTCCTGGAGCAGCAGCGGTACGTGCTCAGGCTGGCCGCACACGGGCTGACGGACGAGCAGGCGAGACTCGCCTCGACGAAGAGCACGCTGACGGTGGGCGGGCTGATCAAGCACGTCGCGAGCACCGAGTACGGCTGGATGGACACGGTGCTGCAGGTCCCGCAGAAGCCGTTCGCGGAGGGCGTGGCGGAGTACGAGGCCGCGCACCGCCTGGGCCCGGACGAGACCCTGGAGGGCGTCCTGGCCCGCTACGACGAGGTGGCCGCGCGCACGGCGGAGGTGATCGCGGGCATCGAGGACCTCGGCCAGGCGGTCCCGGTCCCGAAGGGCGTCCCGTGGTTCCCGCAGGACGTCGACGCGTGGTCGGTCCGCTGGGTCCTGCTCCACCTGATCCAGGAGACGGCCCGCCACGCGGGCCACGCGGACATCATCCGCGAGCAGATCGACGGCGGCACGGCCATCCCCCTGATGGCCGCGGCCGAGGGCTGGCCCGAGTCCCCCTGGATCAAGCCCTGGACCCCCGAGTCCCAACCAGCCTGACCGCCCCGGCTCGCGGCCCCGCCGCGAGCCGCCCGACCCTCCACTCACGCGAGTTGACCCTCCAATCACGCGAGTCGACCCTCCAATCACGCGTGATGCCCCTCCAGTCACGCGTAATGCCTTCCCAGTCACGCGTGATGCCCCGCCGAGCACACCGAAGGAGGCTCAGAACAGCGTCGGCTCGTCCGCCAGCGCGCCCTCGATCACGAGCATCCGGCGTTTCGTCCCGACGCCGCCCCGCGCCGAGAACCCGCCGTCCTTCCCGCCGGCCGCCAGCACGCGGTGACACGGCACGATGATCGGGAACGGGTTGTGCCCCATGGCCTGCCCGACGGCCTGCGCCGATCCCGGCTGCCCGAGCCGGTGGGCGATGTCGCCGTACGTCAGCGTCCGGCCCGGCGGGATCGTCCGCGCGACCTCGTACGCGCGCCGGTTGAACGCGGGCACCCCGGCCATGTCCAGCGCCACCGAAGCCAGGTCCTGACGCGCACCGCCGAGCAACGCCACGATCCCGTCCACCGCGGCCTGCACCGGCGCCGGCGGCGGCCCCTCGACGGCGTCCGGGAACCGCCGGGTCAGCCAGGCCCGCGTCCGCGAAGCACTTCCCTCGGGCAGCGACGTCCCGATCACGACGTCGTCGCGCCAGGCCAGCCCGCACGCGCCGATCGCCGTGTCGAACACCGTGAACCCCGTCGTCATGCCGCTCAGCCTACGACTGAAGAGGGGTACCGCCCCGCCGCAAATGATCGCTAAGTTCGGTTTGGGTGAATTCGAGGAGGATGCATGCGGCGAATCATCCTGGCGACAGCGGTGCTGCTGGGCCTGATCGCGCCGCCGGCGGCCGCCGACCCGCTGGTCATGCCGCACGTCGTCGTCGCGCCCCACACCTGGTGGGCCGAGCTCGCCATCAAGAAAGCCGGCGGCACGGTCGTCGCGAGTTACCCCCAGATCGGCGTCGTGGTCGCGTACACCGCGAAGGACGACTTCGCCGCGAAGCTCCGCACCACCCCCGGCATCGACGCCGTCGGCGCGACGCGCACCGCGAAGATCCCGAAGGAGTTCTTCGCGCCCCGCAAGGACCTCCGCTACACCGGGCCGAATTCGCCGAACTCCGGCCAGGTTCCGCCGGAGGGCACCGCATGGGACGTCCCGGCGCTGCACCTGCCCGAAGCCCACCAGGTCACCGAGGGCAGCCGACGCACGGTCGTCGGCGTCCTCGACGTCGGCGTCGACGACACCCACCCGGAGTTGCAAGAAGCGTTCGACCGGAAGAACTCCGTCTCCTGCCTCTCCGGCTGGCCAGACCGCGGCCCCGGTGCCTGGCGGCCCACCCTCGACGGCCACGGCACGCACGTCGCGGGCACGATCGCCGCGGCCCGCAACGGCTCCGGTGTCGTCGGCGTCGCGCCCGGAGTGAAAATCGCCGCCGTCAAACTCGCCGAGCTCGACGACACCGAGACGGCCGAGAGCATGGTCTGCGGCTTCGTCTGGGCCGCCGAACACGGGTTCGCCGTGGCCGGCAACAGCTACCGCTCGATCCCGTGGCGCTACAACTGCGACGACCAGCCGGACCAGGCCGCGGCGAAGCTCGCCGTCGGCCGGGCGGTCGCGTACGCGCAACGCCGGAACGTCCTCGTCGTCGCCTCCGCCGGCAACGCCGGGATCAACCTGGACACCCGATCGGTGGACAAGGAGAGCCCGGCCGACAGCACGCCGGTGGAGCGCCGGATCGACCCGACCTGCACCCGGCTGCCGCACGAGCTCCCCGGCGTGGTCGGCACCGGCGCGCTCGACGAGAAGCTCGTCAAAGCCACCTTCTCGAACTACTCGGCGTCCCGGATCAGCGTCGCCGCGCCCGGCGCGCGCGTGTGGTCGACCTGGCCGAACGGCGAATACCGGTCCGCGAGCGGGACGTCGATGGCCGCCCCGCACGCCAGCGGCGTCGCCGCCCTGATCGCGAGCGAGCACCCGCACTGGAGCGCCGAGCGGATCAAGCGCGCCCTCTTCGCCACGGCGACGCCGTTGCCCTGCCCGGACACCACCTGCGCACCCACCGAGCAGGGGAGCACCTACTACGGCCACGGCGTGGTCGATGCGGCGAGGGCCGTCGGCGCGGGATGATGGCGCCCGTGCTCGATCACCTCGTCTACGCCGGCCCGGACCTCGCCGACGCCGTCGCCCGGGTCGCCGCCCTCACCGGGGTCACGCCCGTGCCCGGCGGCCGCCACGTCGGCGTCGGCACCGCCAACCACCTCGCCGACCTCGGCGCGGGCATGTACCTGGAAGTCATCGGCCCCGACCCGGAGCAGCCGGACCCCGGAGCGCCCCGGCCGTTCGGCATCGACGACCTGACCGAGCCCGCGCTGGTGGCCTGGGCGGTCCGCACGACGGACCTCGACGCGACGGTGCGGAAAGCCCGCGCCCACGGCTTCGACCCGGGTGACCCGAGGGAAATGTCCCGCGAAACCGGCGACGGCGAGACGCTGCGCTGGCGCCTGACCCCGCCGAGCGCCCCGGGCACCCTGCACCCGTTCCTCATCGACTGGGGCAGCACGCCGCACCCGACGACGCGGGAGCTGCCGTCCCTGCCGCTGCTGATGGTCACCGGCACCCACCCGGACCCGGATTCGGTGCTCGCGGTGACCGACGCGCTCGGCCTGGAACTGCTGGTCCGCCGGTCCCCGAAGGCGACCTTGACGGCGGCCCTCCGCACTCCGGAGGGCCGCCAGGTCGCGCTGAGCTAGGCCTTGCCCTCGCGCCACAGGTTGGTCATCGGCAGCCGCCGGTCGCGGCCGAACGCCTTGAACGTGATCTTGGTGCCCGGCGGGTACTGGCGCCGCTTGTACTCGGCCTTGTCGACCATCCGCACCACGCGGTCGATGGTCTCCGGGTCGAAGCCCGCCGAGACGAGGTCGGCGTACCCGCGGTCGCCCTCGACGTAGTCGTCGAGGATGTCATCCAGCAGCTCGTAGTCCGGCAGCGAGTCGGTGTCCACCTGGCCCGGGCGCAGCTCGGCCGACGGCGGCTTGGTGATGGAGTTTTCCGGGATCGGCGGGGTTTCGCCGTTCTTCACCGCTTCGGCGTTGCGCCACCGCGCCAGCCGCCACACGGTCGTCTTGAAGACGTCCTTGATCGGGGCGAACGCGCCGACCGCGTCGCCGTAGATCGTCGAATACCCGACGGCGAGCTCGGTCTTGTTGCCGGTGGCGAGCACCAGGTGACCGTCCAGGTTGGACAGTGCCATCAGGAGCATGCCCCGCGTCCGCGCCTGGATGTTCTCCTCGGCCAGCCCCGTCAGCGACAGCTGGTCGACGTACACCCGGACCATGTCCTCGACCGGCTCGACCCGGTAGTGCGCGCCGATCCGCTTCGCCAGGTCGGCGGCGTCGTCCTTCGAGTGCCCCGAGGAGTACTTCGAGGGCATCGAGACGCCGTAGACGTTGCCGCCGCCCAGCGCGTCCGCCGCCAGTGCCGCGCAGACCGCCGAGTCGATGCCGCCGGAGAACCCGAAGGTCACCGACGAGAACCCGTTCTTGTGCACGTAGTCCCGCAGCCCGACGACGAGCGCGTGCCACACCTCGGCCTCGTCGGACAGCGGCTCGCTGATCACCGGCGTGGCCGTCGGCTCGTACGCCGGCAGCGGGTCTTCGCTGATCACCCGCCGCCGGACGGCCAGACCCTCGTACGAGCCGTCGCCTGCGTACGCGGTCTTCGGCAGGTCCATGTCCAGCACGAGCAGGTGCTCGACGAACTGCGGCGCGCGGGCCAGTAGCGTGCCGTCCGCGCCGACGACGAGCGAGTCGCCGTCGAAGACGAGGTCGTCCTGCCCGCCGATCTGGTTGGTGTAGACCAAGGGCGCCCCGGCTTCGGCGGCGCGCCGGGCGATCAGCGGCAGCCGCTGCTCGTCCTTCGACCGCTCGTACGGCGACGCGTTCGGCGCCACGACGAGGTCGACGCCGGCGCGGCCCAGCGCCGAGATCGGCCCGCCGTCCTGCCAGACGTCCTCGCAGATGACCATGCCGATGTCGAGCCCGTGGAACCGGACGACGTCGAGCGTGGTGCCGGGCTTGTACCAGCGGTGCTCGTCGAAGACGCCGTAGTTGGGCAGGTGGTGCTTGAACTGCCGCGCGACGACCTCGCCGCGGTACAGCGCCGCGGCGGCGTCCCGCGGGCCGACGTCGTCGAGGTCGAGGTAGCCGAGGTAGACGAGCACTTCGCCGCAGCCGGCCTCGTCGAGCCGGCGCGCGAGCGACTCCACGCCCTGCCGCGAGGCGGCGGCGAAGGTCTTGCGGAGCGAGAGGTCCTCGATGGGGTAGCCGGTCAGGGACATCTCGGGGAAGACGACGACGTGCGCGCCGGCTTCGGCGGCCCGGCGCGTCCACTCGACGTGCAGATCGGCGTTGCCGTCGAGGTCGCCGACGGTGGGGTTGACCTGGGCGAGCGCGATGCGCAGTTGCGGCATGCCGCCATTCTGGCTCACGCTCACCCGCCCGGCCGAGCGAATGTGGGCGAAACGCCACACCCCGCGCGGACGAACCGGACGGGAGCCTGCCGCGGCCGGTCGTGAGTGGTAAGGAGGGTTAGAACCCGCCTTACCACTCACGACCCGCTACTTGCGCTTGATCATGCTCCGGACCTTCTTGATGGTCTGCTCGAAGTCCGAATCGAACGGGTTGTCGTGCACGAGGTAGGTCCACGTCGTGTTCGCGCGCCGGACGCCCGCGTCGCCGAGGTCGATGCCCTCGTCGGTCAGCTCGGCCTCTTCGAGGGTCTTCGCCGCCCGCGAGTCGGCCTCGCCGATGATCTTGTGGAACTCGGGGATCGCCGCGCGGTGGAACTCGTCCAGCGGCGTCTCCCGGGCCAGCGCGCGCAGGTGGATGCTCTCGCGGACGTCGGTCAGGTACGCCAGGTGGTCGGACCACAGCTGGTCGATGTGGAACAGCAGCACCTCGCGGCACATCTGCTCCAGCTTCTCCTGGTCGTCGAGCTTTTCCTTCAGCTCGCCGAACTTCTCCGGGTGCGCCTTCTCCAGCGCCTCCGCCGCGTACGCGGTGCGAAGCACCTTGTCGCGGTGCACCAGCAGGTCACGCCGCTGCCGCTCGATCAGCCGCGTGTAGCGCCAGGTGTTGCGGTGGATCTCCAGGTCCACGCCCTCGGCGACGCGCTGGGCGTGGTTGAGCTGCCGCAGCGCCGCCGCGTCCTTGATCTCGCCGGTCTCCTCGTCGTCGACGATGCCCTCGGGCACGTCGGGCGCGTTCGAGAGGACGAGCTCGTCGTTCAGGCTCGCGAAGAAGATCGCGCTGCCCGGGTCGCCCTGCCGTCCGGACCGGCCGCGCAGCTGGCCGTCGAGCCGGCTCGACGGGTACCGCGCGGTGCCGATGACGTGCAGCCCGCCCAGTTCGACGACCTCTTCGCGGGTCGCGCCGTCGGTGCCGCCCAGCCGGATGTCGGTACCGCGGCCGGCCATCTGCGTGGACACGGTGACCGCGCCCTTCTTGCCGGCCTCGGCGATGATCGCGGCCTCTTCGGCGTCGTTGCGCGCGTTGAGCACGACGCACTCGAGGTCGACCTTCGCCAGCTTCTCGGCCAGCTCTTCGGACTCGGCGACGTCCTGGGTGCCGACGAGGATCGGCCGCCCGGTTTCGTGCACCGTGCGGATTTCCTCCTCGATCGCCCGCAGCTTCTGCGACGGCGACGCGAAGACGCGGTCCTCGAGGTCCTCGCGGATGTTCGGCGTGTTCGGCGGGATGACCGCGACCTCGAGCTCGTAGAACTCGCGCAGCTGCTCGGCGACGGCGACCGCGGTACCGGTCATGCCCGCCACCTCGGGGTAGCGCGCGAGCAGCGCCTGGACGGTGATCGAATCCAGGATTTCGCCGCGGTCGGTCGCGGTGACCTGCTCCTTCGCTTCGACGGCGGCCTGGAGGCCGTCCGGCCAGCGCTGCAGCTCGGCGACCCGGCCGCGGGCGGCGTTGATGAGCTGGACCTTGCCGTCGCGGACCAGGTAGTCGACGTCGCGGGTGAGCAGCGCGTGGGCGTGCAGGGCAACGTTGACCGCGGCCAGCCGGTCGGACGCCTGCTCGTTGAACAGGTCGTCGACCTCGATGCCGAGCGACTTCGCGACAACGGACGAACCGGCGTCGGTCAGCCAGGCGTTGCGGCCTTCGCTGTCGGTCTCGTAGTGCAGGTTGAGCCGCAGCCGCCGGACGATCTTGGCGACCTCTTCGTCGGCGTCGCTGCGGTCGATCGAGCCGGCCATCACCAGCGGGACGCGGGCCTCGTCGACCAGCACCGAGTCCGCCTCGTCGACGATCGCGACCTCGGGCGCGGGCTGGACGAGGTCGTCGACCGACGTGACCAGCCTGTCCCGCAGGACGTCGAAGCCGATCTCGGCGACGGCGCCGTAGGTGACGTCCTTGGCGTAGGCCTCGCGGCGCTCCTCCCGCGAGTGCGACGGCTCGACCCAGCCGACCGACACGCCGAGCAGGGCGTACACCGGGCCCATCCACTCGGCGTCGCGGCGGGCCAGGTAGTCGTTGACCGTGACGACGTGAACGCGCTTTCCGCGGATGGCGTACCCGGCCGCGGCCAGCGCACCCGCGAGGGTCTTGCCCTCACCGGTCTCCATCTGCACGACGTGCTTGGTGAGCAGGCCCATCGTGCCCAGCACCTGCACGTCGAACGCGCGCTCGCCCAGCGCCCGCCGGGCGGCCTCGCGGCCCAGCGCGCACACCTCGACCAGCTGGTCGTCGCCGAACGCGGTGTCCTTCAGCGTCTCGCGAAGCTTGCCTGCCCGCTCGGTCAGCTCCTCGTCGGAGAGCTTTTCGAGCTCGGGTTCGAGCTTCAGGACCGCGGGCAGCAGTGCTTCGTAGCGGGTCAGCTCGACGCTGCCCGGCCGCTGGATGATCCGGCGGAGCTTCTTGCCCACCCGGCTGATCAGTGCTGCCACCCCTGGTCTCCCGTTCTCTCTCGCTCGACCGGCCTCCACCACCCAACGCGACGGTGGTGCGTTCGAGTTCCGCGGCCGGATGGGACGATCCAACCGTGTTCCCTCATCCCAGCGCCAGGTCCCATCGTCGCCGGATCACCGCGATCGCGACGTCCGTGCTGCTCGCGGCCTCGCTGGCCGCGTGCACGTCCTCCGGCAAGACCGAGCCGCCCGCGCCGACGACCGAGTCGCACCCGCCGTCCGGGCCGGTGCCCGCCGGGCTGGAGCGGTTCTACGGCCAGAGCCTGAGCTGGGCCGACTGCGCACCTTACGCGACGTCGGAAGACGCGCGATCGGCGTTCCAGGCGAAAGACGTCCAGTGCGCGCGTCTGACCGTGCCGCTGGACTACGCGAAGCCGGCGGGGGACACGATCACCCTGGGGCTGCTCCGCCGCAAGGCCACCGGCGAGAAAATCGGGTCGCTCGTGGTCAACCCGGGCGGCCCGGGCGCGTCGGGCATGGTCGCGGCCGCCGGGCTGGCCAAGCCGATGACCAGCACCGGGCTGGGCAAACGCTTCGACCTGGTCGGATTCGACCCGCGCGGGATCGGCGCCAGCCAGCCCGCCATCCACTGCCTGACCGACGCCGAGCGGGACGCCGACCGCGCCGACGACAGTGAAACCGACGGCTCGCCGGCGGGCGTGCTCAAGCAGGAATCGCAGGAGAAGGACTTCGCCGCCAAGTGCGCCCAGCGCACCGACGACGGCACCGGGATGCTGGCCAACGTCGGCACCCGCGACGTCGTGAAGGACCTCGACGTCCTCCGCTCGGTCCTCGGCGACCCGAAGCTCACCTATTTGGGCTACTCCTACGGCACCCGGATCGGGTCGGCGTACGCCGAGGCGTTCCCGAAGAACGTCCGCGCGATGGTCCTCGACGGCGCGGTCGACCCCGAGCAGGACGCGGTCGAGTCCCTCGTCGCGCAGGGCCAGGGCTTCGGGACGGCGTTCACGCAGTTCGCGAAGTGGTGCACGGCCCAGCAGGACTGCGCGCTCGGCGGGGACGCCGGTGGTGCGGTCAAGGCGTTCCAGGACCTCGTCCGGCCGCTGATCGACTTCCCGGTGCCGGTCGGCGACGGCCGCAAGCTCTCCTACGAGGACGCCACCACCGGCGTCGTCCAGGCGCTCTACCAGGAAACCCTCTGGGACACCCTGAACTCGGGTCTCAACGAGCTGAAGCGCCAGCGCGGCGCGACACTCGAGAAGCTCGCCGACATCTACAACGAGCGTGACTCGGACGGCAAGTACGGCACCACGCAGGACGCCTTCACGGCGATCCGCTGCGTCGACGACCCGCGCGTCACGGACCCGGCCGTCATCCTCAAGGCGCAGGAGGAGTACGCGAAGGTGGCGCCGTTCCTGGACGACGGCCGCCCGGCTTCGGCAGCCCGCGACGCGTGCGCGTTCTGGCCGGTGCCGAACACGTCCGAGCCGCACGTGCCGAACGTCGAAGGCCTGGCGAAGACGCTGGTCGTCTCGACGACCAACGACCCGGCGACGCCGTACCAGGCCGGCGTCAACCTCGCGAAGGGCCTGAAGGGCGCGTTGCTCACCTACGAGGGCACCCAGCACACGGTGTTCCTCCAGGGCGTGAAGTGCGTGGACCAGGCGGGCACGGACTACCTGGTCGACGGCACCGTGCCGCCGGACGGGAAGCGGTGCTCGGGCCAGTAGTCACGCCTGCTCGGTCAGCGAGAGCTCGATCATCACCGGGCTGAGGTGGTTGTCCGGCGGCGGGATCTGCACCCACAGCCGCGCGAAGCGCCGCGGCCCGCCGTTGTCGGACACCCAGACCTTGACGTTGAGATCGGCGTCGACGGCGGCGAGCACGCCGTGCGCCACCGCGGCGGGGACCCGGCCGGCGACCCGCAGCGCAGGCGCGCCGTCGACGTTCTCGCGGCCTTCGGTCTCGGCGTCGGTCACGCCGTCGAGCAGCCGCTTCAGCCCGCCTTGCGGGCCGAGGAACGCGTTGACCGGGTACGGCGGCTCCTGGCTGTCGTGCACGTCGAAGGGGAACTTGGTGTGCCCGTCCCCGTCCTGGACGTCGGCCGTGCCGGTCGCGTGGCCGCCGTCGGCGAGGGTGGCGTCGCCCTCGACCTGACGCAGCGGGAAGCCCGGCAGCACGCCGTTGACGCCGGCCGCGAAATGCACGCTCCGCACCGCGGCGAACGACGTCGCGGCCTCGCGGACCAGGTCGGCGCCCGCCGGGAACGGCCCCCGCGTGTCGGGTGACCCGGTGCAGCCGGCCGTCAGGAGAAGCGCGAGGAGCAGCGCGAGGCGGGACATGGCGCGAGCCTACTGTTGGCCTGAATCTTGCGGATGATGTCCTTCCGGCCACTGTTGCCGTCACGCGCGCGCGATGAAACTGCCTGAGTGACCGTTGAGACCCGTCCTGCCCCGAAGCTGCACCGCGCGTGGCTGATCGCCGGCGCCGCCTTCGTCGCGCTGCTCGCCTCCGCCGGCTTCCGCGCCGCTCCCGGCGTCCTGATCGACCCGCTGCACGAAGAGTTCGGCTGGTCGCGCACCACGATCAGTTCCGCCGTCTCGGTGAACCTGGTGCTCTTCGGCCTCTTCGCGCCCTTCGCGGCCGCGCTGATGGAGCGGTTCGGCATCCGGCGCGTCTCGGCGACGGCGTTGACCGTCATCGCCCTCGGCGCGGGCGGGACGGTGTTCATGACCGCGAGCTGGCAGCTCGTGCTCTGCTGGGGCGTGCTGGTCGGGCTGGGCACCGGCTCGATGGCCATGGGCTTCGCCGCGATGGTCGCGACGCGGTGGTTCGTGCAGCGCCGCGGCGTCGTCACCGGCGTCCTGACCGCCGCGGGCGCCACCGGCCAGCTGATCTTCCTGCCGCTCATCGCCAACCTGGCCGTGACGTCGGGGTGGCGGACGGCGTCGCTGGTCATCGCGATCGCCGCGCTCGCCGTCGTCCCGGTCGTCCTGCTGCTGATCCGCGACCACCCCGCGGACGTCGGCATCACGGCCTACGGCGCACCCGCCGACGCCGAGGTCGCGCGCCCGGCGCCGAAGACCGGCTCGGTCCGCCGCGCCCTCTCGGTCCTGGGCCAGGCCGCCCGCACCCGGACGTTCTGGCTGCTCGCCGTCGGCTTCGCGATCTGCGGCGCGACGACCAACGGCCTGGTCGGCACCCACTTCGTCCCGGCGGCGCACGACCACGGCATGCCGCAGACGACCGCGGCGAGCCTGCTGGCCCTGGTCGGCGTCTTCGACGTCATCGGCACGATCTTCTCCGGCTGGCTCACCGACCGGATCGACCCGCGGGTCCTGCTCGGCGTCTACTACGCGCTGCGCGGGCTCTCCCTGGCGCTGCTGCCGCAGCTGTTCACCGACAGCGTGCAGCCGAGCATGTGGGCGTTCATCCTCTTCTACGGCCTCGACTGGGTGGCCACGGTCCCGCCGACCGTCGCGCTCTGCATCCGGGCCTTCGGCGACGCCGGCCCGATCGTGTTCGGCTGGGTCTTCGCCTCCCACCAGCTCGGGGCCGCGTTCGCCGCGTCGGCCGCCGGCCTGGTCCGCGACCAGCTCGGGAACTACACCCTGGCCTGGTACTCCGCCGCGGTGCTGGCCGTGCTCGCGTCGGTCGCTTCGCTGGCCGTCACCCGGGCGAAGAAGCCCGTTGCGGTACTCGCGAAGTGACTTCGTCGGCGTCGGCGCGTCGTGAAACATGCCGTTAACACGCTGTGGTTAGGGTGCGGCCATGGATCGCCAGCAGGAATTCGTGCTCCGCACGCTCGAGGAGCGCGACATCCGTTTCGTCCGACTCTGGTTCACCGATGTGCTGGGGTTCCTCAAGTCCGTCGCGGTCGCGCCGGCCGAGCTCGAAGGCGCTTTCAACGACGGGATCGGCTTCGACGGCTCGGCCATCGAGGGCTTCGCGCGCGTCTACGAATCGGACATGGTCGCCAAGCCGGACCCGTCCACCTTCCAGGTCCTGCCGTGGGAGACCCCGGAGGGCGGCCCGTACTCGGCCCGCATGTTCTGCGACATCGCGATGCCGGACGGCTCGCCGTCGTGGGCCGACCCCCGGCACGTCCTGCGCCGCCAGCTGTCGAAGGCCGCCGAAGCGGGCTTCACCTGCTACGTCCACCCCGAGATCGAGTTCTTCCTGCTCTCGACCATGCCGGACGACGGCAGCGAGCCGGAGCCCGCGGACAACGGCGGCTACTTCGACCAGGCCAGCCACGCCACGGCGACGCACTTCCGCCGGCACGCCATCGAGACCCTCGAGGCGATGGGCATCTCGGTCGAGTTCAGCCACCACGAAGGGGCACCGGGCCAGCAGGAGATCGACCTCCGTTACGCCGATGCGCTGACGATGGCCGACAACGTGATGACGTTCCGCTACGTCGTCAAGGAGGTCGCGCTGACCCAGGGCGTGCGCGCGACGTTCATGCCGAAGCCGTTCACCGACCAGCCCGGCTCCGGGATGCACACGCACGTCAGCCTGTTCGAAGGCGACCGCAACGCGTTCTACGACGCCGAGGACCCGCACGAGCTGTCGGACACCGGCAAGGCCTTCGTCGCCGGCGTGCTGCACCACGCCAAGGAGATCTCCGCGGTCACCAACCAGTGGGTGAACTCCTACAAACGCCTGATCAGCGGCAGTGAGGCCCCGACGACGGTGTCGTGGGGCCGCGCGAACCGCTCCGCGCTCGTCCGCGTCCCGATGTATTCACCCGGAAAGGCGTCATCCCGCCGGGTGGAGATCCGTACCCTGGACTCGGCGTGCAACCCGTACCTGGCGTACTCGGTCATCCTGGCCGCCGGGCTCAAGGGGATCGAGAAGGGCTACGAGCTGCCGCCACCCGCCGAGGACAACATCTGGCAGCTCAGCGACGCCGAGCGGCGCGCCGCCGGGTATTCGCAGCTGCCGCAGAACCTGGGAGAAGCGCTGTCCGAGATGGAGAAGTCCGAACTGCTGCCGGAAGCGCTCGGCGAGCACGTCTACGACTTCTTCCTCCGGAACAAGCGGGTGGAGTGGGACAACTACCGCAGCGCGGTCACCCCGTACGAACTCCGAACCCTGTTGCCGGTGCTCTGATGGGGCGGCGGCCGGTGTTCCTCGCGATCCTGGCCGCCGCACTCGTGCTCGTCCCCGCCGCACCCGCCGCCGAGGCGGCGGGCACGCGGTTCGACCTCGACTCGGCCGACATCCCGGCCCTGCAGGCGCGGATGGCGTCGGGCCGGCTCACCGCGTCCGGCCTGACGCGGCTCTACCTCGACCGGATTCACCGGATCGACGGAAAGGTGAACGCCGTCCTGGCGCTCAACCCGGCCGCCCTCTCGCAGGCTTCGGCCAGTGACGCGCGACGGCGCGCGCACCGGCTCCGCGGCCCGCTCGACGGCATCCCCGTGCTGGTCAAGGACAACGTCGACACCCGAGACCAGTGGACGACGGCCGGCTCGCGGGCGTTGCGCAGCCGCCCGGCTGCGGACGCCACCCTGATCACCCGGTTGCGTGACGCCGGAGCGGTGATCCTCGGCAAGGCGAACCTGTCGGAATGGGCCAACTTCCGCGCCGCGAAGCCGACGTCGGGCTGGTCGGGCGTGGGTGGCCAGACGAACAACCCGTACGTGCTGGACCGCAACCCGTGCGGGTCGTCGGCGGGCTCGGCGGCCGGAGTGGCGGCGACGCTGGCCCAGGTGGCGATCGGCTCGGAGACGGACGGCTCGATCGTGTGCCCCGCCGGCATGACGGCGACGGTCGGTCACAAACCGAGCCTCGGCCTGGTCAGCCGCACGGGCGTGGTGCCGATTTCGGCCGAGCAGGACACGGCCGGCCCGATCGCCCGCAACGTCGTCGACGTGGCGCTGACGCTGTCGGTCCTGCAGGGCCGTGACCCTGCGGACCCGGCGACCCTGACCTACCCGCGCACCCAGCCGACGGACTACGCGAAGTTCCTCCGACCGGGTGTCCTGCGAGGCGCGCGCATCGGCTTGTGGCGGCTCCCGGTCCTCGGCCCGGCGACCGACGCGATCATGACGTCCGCGCGGAACTCCCTGGTCAGAGCGGGTGCGACGGTCGTCGAAGTGACGTTGCCGTACCAGGCGCGACTGGGGGAGCTGGAGTTCCCGGCGCTGCTCACGGAGTTCCACCGCGACATCGACGCCTACCTGGCGACCCGCCCGTCCGGGCCGCGGAACCTGGCCGAGCTGATCGCCTACAACCGCGCGGACCCCCTCGAACGGACGTGTTTCGCGGGGCAGGAACTGTTCGAGCAGGCGCTGGCCGCGCCGCCGCCCACGGACCCGGGCTACCTGGCGACGCGCGCCGAGCTGACGGACCTTTCGCGCCGATCCCTGGACGAGACGCTGGCCGCGCACCACCTGGACGCGATCGCCTCGCCGACGAACCCACCGGCGTGGAAGACGGACTGCGCGGTGGGCGACAACGACGTGATCCCGTCCTCGACCCCGGCGGCGGTGGCGGGCTACCCGGACGTGACGGTGCCGGCGGGCTTCGCCGGACCGCTCCCGGTGGGGATCTCGTTCATGGGGGCCCGCTGGTCCGACGCCCGGATGCTGGCGCTGGCGGCGGACTTCTCGCGCGTGGCGCCGGCGAGGGTTCCGCCGCGGTATCTGCCGACGTTGCCGAAGTAGAGCGCGGGTCGGGCGCGCCGTCCGCCTTGAGCGCGCTGATTGGCTCGCGCTGCCGACTTTCGGGTGAGGTCGCCTCGCGCGCGCCACGGATCCCGTCGGCCTTCGCGTTTGGTCGCCGACCGTCTTCCCGCCGCGGATCCGGCTAACCTCGGGCGAGGTCGTCGACCGTCCTCCCGCCGCGGATCCCGCCGGCCTTCGCGCGAGGTCGCCCACCGCACCGCGCTCCCGCCCGCGCGGGGCCGCGCCCGCCGTCGTCGCCGTCTGTGAGCACTCTGACCTGCGGCGATGCCGTTAAGTCACCCCCCTGTTTTGGGGCGGTTCGGGGGCATGTAATCTTCTCTTCGTCGCCAGGAACACCGGGTCACACCGGGGCCGCAAGCCCCGGAGACCAGGCCGGGACGAGCGGGTTGACACCGCGGATCGGACCGGGTAATGTTCAGCGTCGGCCCACGAGCGGCCGCCGACCCCCTACGACTAAACCCGTAGGCTGAGGCATGCTCGACCAAAAGCTTGTGAATATCGCTTGGAACAACTGCCGAGGATAAAGCCGCTGATAATGCGGTGAGTCCAGAGTGTGTTGCTTGAGAACTCAACAGTGTGCTAGTGAACTAAGCCAGTAGAGCTTATGTATTGAACCTCGTATGAGGTTCCTTTGAGAGCATTAATTTGCCTCGATTAAACTGTTCATTGTTGGAGAG
>JAEBES010000016.1:0-159957 GCA_049998155.1 Amycolatopsis sp. cmx-13-12
AACAATGAACAGTTTAATCGAGGCAAATTAATGCTCTCAAAGGAACCTCATACGAGGTTCAATACATAAGCTCTACTGGCTTAGTTCACTAGCACACTGTTGAGTTCTCAAGCAACACACCCCGAGTTCACCGCACTCAAGCGGCTCGCTCGAAGCGAGTCATTCCTAGCAGTTTTTGGTGGGACACCCACTCAATCGCGATCCGCGAGAGCTTGGTTCGTGTCCCGGTGGCCACCCGGTTTCCCTGGCGACTTGGAGAACTTTACACCCCCTCCGGAGGCCCGAAACAGGGGGGTCCCTTAACCGCGTTCCCGCAGGTCAGGGCCCTGTTTCGGGCCGCCGGGGGCGGTCAGCCGCCGAGCGCGACGCCGGCGACGTTCCGCTTGCCCTTGCGGACCACGAGCCACTTGCCGTGGAGGGCGTCCTCGCGGGAGGGCTTCCACTCCTCGTCGGCGATCTTCACGTTGTTGACGTACGCGCCGCCCTCCTTGAGGGTGCGGCGCGCGGCGCCCTTGCTGTCCACCAGGCCCGCGGCGAGCAGCAGGTCGACGATCGTCGCGTCACCGGAGGGGTCGACCTTGCCGTTCGGCACCTCGGCCATCGCCGCGTCGAGGGTGCGTTCGTCCAGGTCGCCCAGCTCGCCGCGGCCGAACAGCGCCTGGCTGGCGTTGATCACCTGCCGGGTCTGCTCCTCGCCGTGGACGAGCGTGGTGAACTCCTCCGCCAGCCGCTTCTGCGCCGCCCGCAGGTGGGGACGCTGTTCGGTGTCCTCCGCCAGCGCGGCGATCTCCTCCTGGTCGAGGAAGGTGAACATGCGCAGGTAGCGGACGACGTCGGCGTCACCCACGTTGACGAAGTACTGGTACCAGGCGTACGGCGAGGTCATCTCCGGGTCGAGCCAGAGGTTCCCGCCGCCCGTCGACTTGCCGAACTTGCGGCCCTCGGCGTCGGTGACCAGCGGCGCGGTCAGCGCGTGCACGCCCGCCCCGTCGGTCCGCCGGATCAGGTCGACGCCGCCGACGAGGTTGCCCCACTGGTCGGACCCGCCGACCTGCAGCTTGCAGCCGTACTGGCGGTGCAGCTGCAGGTAGTCCTGCGACTGCAGGAGCAGGTAGCTGAACTCGGTGTACGACATGCCGTCGCCCTCGAGCCGGCGCTTCACCGTCTCCCGGTTGAGCATGACGTTGATCGAGAAGTGCTTCCCGACGTCACGCAGGAACTCCAGCGCGGTCTGCTGCCCGGTCCAGTTCAGGTTGTTCTCGACGATCGCGCCGGTCGGCGAGTCGTCGAAGTCGACGAACCGCTCGAGCTGGCCGCGGATGCGCCCGGCCCACTCGGCGACGACGTCGAGGGTGTTCAGCGTGCGCTCACCGGTGTCGCGCGGGTCGCCGATCATCCCGGTCGCGCCGCCGGCCAGGACGATCGGCCGGTGCCCGGCGCGCTGGAACCGCTTGAGCATGAGCAACGGGACCAGGTTGCCGGCGTGCAGGCTGGGCGCGGTCGGGTCGAAGCCGCAATAGAGCGTGACAGGACCCTGGTCGAGCTCGCGCCGGAGGGCGTCGATGTCGGTGGACTGCGCGATCAGGCCGCGCCAGGACAGCTCGTCGAGGATGTGTTCGCTCACGCCTGTAGATCCTCCCGCACCAGGTCAACCGACTAACTGGCGGGTCGGACCCGGCGCTTCCCGCCGCGGCGGTAGGTGGACACGGCCGGCGACGCGCCGTCCCAGAACCGCCAGGGCGTGTCCATCGCCATCGCGACGCCCACGCGCGGACCGCTGCGGACCCGGTCGATCGGCACCCGCTCGCCCACGTACAGGCGGACCGGCGACTTCGGGTCGGTCAGGTCGGCGCCGTTCTCCTGTCGGTCGATGCGCAGCACCGACGTGAGGATCGCCGGGCCCTTGGCGAGCTCGCCGGTCCCCCGTGCGTTCGGCCGCCGCTTGCGGACGACGTCGAGTCCGGTGACGACCTCGCCCGCGCGCAGCAGCACCGCGCCGGCCACGCCGTCGGTCGAGCCGACGATGTTCGCGCAGAAGTGCATCCCGTAGACGAAGTAGACGTACAGGTGCCCGGCCGGGCCCCACATGACGGCGTTGCGCGGGGTCCGGCCGCGGTAGCAGTGCGACGCCGGGTCGTCCTCACCGCGGTAGGCCTCGACCTCGACCAGCCGGACGCCAACGGTGCCGTCGGGACCGTCGGCCTCCAGAACCGAGTCGAGCAGCAGGTGGGCCAGGTCGACCGGGTCCAGCGCGAGTTCGTCACGGGTGAACAACCGGCCTGCGTCGCCGCTCAAACGGGGTCCTCTCCTCGGCTGCCTGGCGCGACCACCCTAACCCTTGAGCGATCGCTCAAACTTATCTACAGTGAGTTTGAGCATTCGCTCAATTCGGAGGGGAGCCGAAGATGCGACCGCAGGCGCTCTACGTCGAGACCGTGATCCGCACGGACCTCGACACGCTGTGGCACCACACCCAGGACCCCGTCTTGCACCGCCGCTGGGACCTGCGCTTCGCCGAGATCGCCCCGATCGCCGGTCTCGACGGCCACTTCCGCTACACCTCGCGATTTCTGGGCGTCACGGTCGACGGCGTCGGGGTACGCGTGGCGTCGCGGGACCGGCCGGACGGCGGGCGCACGTCGGTGCTGCGGTTCGCCTCCGCCGACCCGCTGTCGCTGATCAGCGCGGGTGCGGGGTTCTGGCGCTGCACGCCCGTCCCCGGCGGCGTCCGGTTCGTCGCCGGCTTCGACTACGGCACCCGCTGGGGCCGTTTCGGGCGGCTGGCCGACCGGGTGTTCCGGCCGGTGTTCGGCTGGATGACGGCGTGGTCGTTCGACCGGCTGCGGCTCTGGCTGGAGACCGGCGTGGCCCCGGAGGACCAGCCCCTGACCGCGCCCTCGGCCGCCCGCTGCGTCCGGACCCGGCCCCGGCGATCGGGTGACGGCCGGAGCGTCGTCGTGACCGGCGTCTTCGAACGCACGCCCGGCGCGGATCTCGCGAAGCCGCACCCACGGGTTCCCCGAGCGCGGCGGTGACGCCGTTTCGTGAGAAGGTCATGGACTGATGGGCACCGGCCGGAACTCCAGTTCGCAGGACACGAAGCAGCGGCTCGTGGACGGCGTGCTGGAAGTCGTCCGGCAGCAGGGCATCACCGCCGTCTCCGCCCGCTCGGTCGCCAACGCCGCAGGCGCGAACCAGGCGCTGGTCTTCTACCACTTCGGCAGCGTCGAGGAACTCGTCGCGCAGGCGTGCCTCTCCGCGACCGAGGCCCGCGTCTCCCTCTACCGGGACCGCTTCGCCGCCGTGGCCACGGTCGGCGAGCTGCTGGCGCTCGGCCGGGAGATCCGGACCGCCGAACGCGCGGAAGGCAATCTGGCGCTGCTGGCCCAAACCCTGGCCGGAGCGCAGGGCAGCGCACGGCTCGCCGAAGCGACCCGTGCGGGCCTGGACAAGTGGATCACCGAAGTCCGGACGGCTCTCGAACGCGTGCTCGCCGGCTCGCCGCTGGCCGAGCTCGCGGACCCCGACGGGCTGGCCCACGCCGTGTCCACCGGGTTCCTCGGGCTGACGCTGTTCGACACGGTCGACCCCGACGGCGCCGAGCAGGCCGTCGCCGCGCTGGAGCGGCTGGCCGTGCTCGTCGACGTCCTCGACGGGCTCGGCCCGGTGGCCACGCGGGCCGTCCGGGCCAAGCTCCGCAAAACCCTCAGTTGAGCCACTGGCGCGCCGCGGTGACGCGCTCCTCCAGGCGCGCGCGCTGTTCGGCGACGCGCACCGGCGCCGTGCCGCCCCGAGCGTCGCGGGACTTCACCGAGCCTTCGACGGTGAGCACCTCGCGCACCGCCGGCGTCAGCGCCGGGTTGATCTTCTCGAACTCTTCGTCGGTCAGCTCGTCCAAGCCGACACCGCGGGCCTCGGCGACGCGGACGCTCTCCCCCGCCGCTTCGTGCGCGACGCGGAACGGGACACCCTGGCGGACCAGCCACTCGGCGATGTCCGTGGCCAGTGTGAAGCCGGCCGGGGCCAGCTCGGCGAGCCGCTCGGTGTGGAAGATGAGCGTTTCGAGCATGCCGGCGATCGCCGGGAACAGGAGCTCGAGCTGCTCGACCGAGTCGAACACCGGCTCCTTGTCCTCCTGCAGGTCGCGGTTGTAGGCCAGCGGCTGCGCCTTGAGGGTGGCCAGCAGCCCGGTGAGGTTGCCGATCAGCCGGCCCGCCTTGCCGCGCGTGAGCTCCGCGACGTCCGGGTTCTTCTTCTGCGGCATGATCGAGCTGCCGGTCGCCCAGGCGTCGTCCAGCGTCACGTACCCGAACTCGGCGGTGTTCCAGATGATCACCTCTTCGGCGATCCGGGACAGGTTCACCGCGAGCATCGCGACGGCGAAGGCGAACTCGGCGACGAAGTCACGCGAAGCGGTGCCGTCGATGGAGTTCTCGACGCTGGTGGCGAAGCCGAGTTCCTCGGCGACGGCTTCGGGGTCGAGGCCCAGCGACGAGCCGGCCAGCGCGCCCGAGCCGTACGGGGATTCGGCCGTGCGGGCGTCCCAGTCCTGCAGGCGCGAGACGTCCCGCAGCAGGGCCTGGCCGTGAGCCATCAGGTGGTGGGCGAGCAGCACCGGCTGGGCGTGCTGCAGGTGGGTGCGGCCGGGGAGGATCGCGTCCGGGTGCCGCTTCGCCTGCGACACCAGCGCGTCGATGACCTCCAGGGTGCCGGCGACGACCCGGCGCGCGGCGTCGCGCAGCCACATCCGGAACAGCGTGGCCACCTGGTCGTTGCGCGAACGGCCGGCGCGCAGCTTGCCGCCGAGCTCGGTGCCCGCGCGCTCGAGCAGGCCGCGTTCGAGGGCCGTGTGCACGTCCTCGTCGGCGATCGTCGGGGTGAACGCCCCCGACGCGACGTCCTGGGCGAGCGTGTCCAGGGCGGCCAGCATGCCGGCGAGCTCGTCGTCGGTGAGCAGGCCCGCTTTGCGCAGCACGCGAGCGTGCGCGCGGGACCCGGCGATGTCGTAGGGCGCCAGGCGCCAGTCGAAGTGCGTCGACGCGCTCAGCGCGGCCATGGCCTCCGCCGGACCGCTGGCGAACCGGCCGCCCCACAGCTGCACCGGCTGCTCGTTCCCGCTCACTGTTCTCGTTTCTCCTCGATGTGGTCGTTCGATGTCAGGCGACGGTGATCCGGCCGTCGTACAGGACCAGCCGGACTTCGCCCGAAACGGTGCCGATCAGCCTGGCGCATCCGCGCCCGGCCCGCCGTTCGAGCGCGGCACACGCGGCGCCGCGGTCGATTCTCTGCGCCTCGCCGCGCGCGGTCAGCATCCGGCGCGCTTCGGCGACGGAGACCGTCTCGCCGTCGATCGCCACCGGCACCCCGCCGTCGTAGGTGACGACGACCTCGTCCGGCGCGAGGAACTCGCCCTCGGCCGGGAAGATGTCGGCGATCACGGTGCTCCTTCGTCGGCCGATCGCTGGGCGAGGGCGGCGAACCGTTCGGCGAGGTCCTTGCCGGTCAGGGGCTCGCGCGCGATCACGGCGACCGTGTCGTCCCCCGCGATCGAGCCGACGACCTCTTCCAGTGCCGCCCGGTCGATCGCGCTGGCCAGGAACTGGGCCGCGCCGGGTGGCGTCCGCAGCACGGTCAGGTTTCCGGACGAGTCCGCCGAGACCATCAGCTCCGCGAGCAGCCGGGAAAGCCGGGACGTGCCGCCCTGCACCCCGCGGACCGGGCTGCCGTCCTCGGGGATGACGTAGACCGGCGCGCCCGAGTCCGGCCCGCGCAGCTTGACCGCGCCCAGTTCGTCGAGGTCACGCGACAACGTCGCCTGGGTGACCTCGATGCCTTCGGCGGCCAGCAGCTTGGCCAGCTCGGTCTGGCTGCGGATGGTCATGGTGGACACGAGCTCGGTGATCCGCGCCTGCCTGCCCACCCGGCTGCCGGTCATCGCCTGCTCTCCTCGAACAGCCAGACGAGCAGCGCCTTCTGGGCGTGCAGGCGGTTCTCGGCCTCGTCCCACACCGCGCTGGCCGGGCCGTCGATCACCTCGTCGGTGATCTCCCAGCCGCGGTGCGCCGGCAGGCAGTGCAGCACGATGGCGTCGTCCGCGGCTTTCTTCAGGAGCTCGGTGTTGACCTGCAGGGCGCGGAACGGGCCCACCCGGTCGAGGCCGTCGTTCTCCTGCCCCATCGACGTCCACGTGTCGGTGACGAGCACGTCCGCGCCGTCGACCGCCGCGTACGGGTCGGTGAAGACGGTGACCGTGCCGCCGGTCTCGGTCGCGCGCTTCTTCGCGTCCAGCATCACGCCCTGGTCGGGCTGGAAACCGACCGGCGAGACGACCCGGACGTGCATCCCGGCGGTGACCCCGCCGAGCAGCAGCGAGTGCGCCATGTTGTTGGCGCCGTCGCCGAGGTAGACGAGGGTGAGGCCGGCCAGCTTGCCCTTGCGCTCGCGGATCGTCATCAGGTCGGTGAGCACCTGGCACGGGTGGAACTCGTCGGTGAGCGCGTTGACGACCGGGATCGACGCGGCCGAAGCCATCGTCTCGATGCGCTTCTGCGCGAAGGTGCGCCACACGATCCCGTCGACGTAACGCGACAGGACCCGCGAAGTGTCCTCGATGGTCTCTTCGCGGCCGAGCTGCATCGAACGGCCGTCGACGATCACCGGGTGCCCGCCGAGCTGGCTGATGCCGACCTCGAACGAGAACCGGGTCCGCGTCGAGTTCTTCTCGAAGATCGCCGTGATCGACTTGCCGGCCAGGGTCTTGTTGCCGAGCGGATCGGCCTTCAGCTGGTCGGCGAGATCGAGGATGGCCTTCTGCTCGGCCGGACTGACGTCGTCGTCGCGGAGGAAGTGGCGCAGCATCAGTCGGAGTCCTTCGTGGTGGAGTCGAGCGCGTTCGGGAGTGCGGCGAGGAAGCCTTCGGCCTGGTCGCTGTCGAGGACGAGCGGGGGCGCGAGCCGGACGGTGTCCGGGGCGACCGGGTTGACCAGGTAGCCCGCGGCCTGGGCCGCCTGGGCGACCGCCGCGGAGACGGGCTGCTTCAGGGTGATGCCGAGCAGCAGCCCGGCACCGCGCACACCGGCGACGAGCGGGTGGCCCAGTGCCTCGACACCCGCCGCGATGTCCTTGCCCAGCGAGGCGACGTGGTCGAGGAGGCCGTCGGCGGCGATGGTCTTCAGCACGGCCAGTCCGGCCGCGCAGCAGACCGGGTTGCCGCCGAAGGTGGTGCCGTGCTGACCCGGCTTGAGCAGGTCGCCCGCCGCGCCGACGCCGATCACCGCGCCCAGCGGCAGCCCGCCGCCGAGGCCCTTGGCCAGCGTGATGACGTCCGGGACGATGCCGGCCTGCTGGTAGCCGAACCAGGTGCCGAGCCGGCCGAGGCCGGTCTGCACCTCGTCGAGCACCAGCAACGCGCCGGCGGCCTTGGTGATTTCGCGCGCGGCCTGCAGGTAGCCGTCCGGCGCCGGGATGACCCCCGCCTCGCCGAGCACCGGCTCCAGGAAGACGGCCGCGGTTTCGGTGTCGACGGCGGCCTTGAGCGCCTCGACATCCCCGAACGGCACGTGCTCCACCCCGGGCACCAGTGGCTTGAAGGCGTCGCGCTTGGCGGGCTGGCCGGTGAGCGTCAGCGCGCCCATCGTCCGGCCGTGGAACGCGCCCTCGGCGGCGATCACCTTGGTGCGCCCGGTGAGCCGGCTGATCTTCAGCGCGGCTTCGTTGGCCTCGGCGCCGGAGTTGACGAACAGCACCTTGCCGTGGCCGGTGAGACCGGCGACGTCGAGCAGCGCCTCGGCGAGCTCGACGGCCACCGGGTTGACGTAGAGGTTCGAGGTGTGGCCGAGCCGCTTGATCTGCTCGGTGACGGCTTCGACGACGGCCGGGTGCGCGTGGCCGAGCGCGTTGACGGCGATGCCGCCGACCAGGTCGACGTACTCCTGGCCGTCGGCGTCCCACACCTTCGCGCCCTCGCCGCGCACCAGCGTCAGCTTGGGGGTGCCGTAGTTGTCCATGAGGGCGGACTGCCAGTGCGCCTGGCCGTCCACATTGGACGTGAGGTCGGTCACGGGAGCTCCGTTTCGGGGAAGACCATGGTGCCGATGCCGCGCGAGGTGAAAACCTCCAGCAGCACCGAATGGGCGAGGCGGCCGTCGATCACGTGCGCCCGGCGCACGCCGCCGCGGATGGCGCGCACGCACGCCTCCATCTTCGGGATCATGCCGCTGGCCAGGCCGGGCAGCATGGTCTCGAGGCGGTCGACGCGGACGCGGTCGATCAGCGACGACCGGTCGGGCCAGTTCGCGTACAGGCCTTCGACGTCAGTGAGCACGACGAGCTTTTCCGCGCCCAGCGCGGCCGCCAGCGCACCCGCGGCCGTGTCGGCGTTGACGTTGTGCACGACCCCGTCGACGTCCGGGGCGACCGTGGACACGACCGGGATGCGCCCGGCGTTGACGATGTCGAGCACCGCGTCCGGGTTCACCTCGGCGACCTCGCCGACGAGCCCGATGTCGACCTGCTCACCGTCCACAGTGGCCTGTTTGCGTTCGGCGGTGAACAGCCGGGCGTCCTCACCGGAGATGCCGACCGCGTACGGCCCGTGGGCGTTGATCAGCCCGACGAGCTCGCGGCTGACCTGGCCGGTGAGCACCATCCGGACGATGTCCATCGTCTCCGGCGTGGTGACCCGCAGGCCGCCCTTGAACTCGCCTTCGACGCCGAGGCGCTTGAGCATCGCGGTGATCTGCGGGCCGCCGCCGTGCACGACGACCGGGCGCAGGCCGGCCAGCCGCAGGAACACCATGTCCTCGGCGAAGGCCGCCTTCAGCTGGTCGTCGATCATCGCGTTGCCGCCGTACTTCACCACCACGGTGGCCCCGTGGAACCGCTGCAGCCAAGGCAGCGCCTCGATGAGCACCCCGGCCTTTTCGGCCGCCGTCGCGAGTCGTTCGTCCGCGGGAATCAGAGCCTCCTGGTTCATGAGGAGTACGCGCTGTTCTCTTCGACGTAACCGTGCGAAAGATCGGTGGTGTAGATGGTCGCCGTGTTCGTGCCGACGCCGAGGTCGACGACGATTTCGATGGCCCGGCCGGTGAGGTCCGCCTCCGACCGGTCGGCGGCGGGGACCCCCTGGGCGAACAGGGTGACGCCGTTGATCGCGATCGACACGGCCTCCGGGTCGATGCGGGCCGGCACCCGGCCGAGCGCCATGGCGATCCGGCCCCAGTTCGGGTCGGAGCCGAACAGCGCCGTCTTGACCAGGTTGTCCTCGGCGATCGTGCGGGCGACGGCGATCGCGTCGGCCTCGGTGGCCGCGCCGCGCACGGTGACGTCCACGTCCTTCGTCGCGCCTTCGGAGTCCGCGCGCAGCTGGAGCACGAGGTCGTGGCTGACCGCGGTGAGCAGCTCGGTGAGCTCCGCTTCGGTGGGCTCGACCCCGCTCGCGCCGGACGCCAGGACCAGGACGGTGTCGTTGGTGGACGTGCCGCCGTCGACGTCGAGCCGGTCGAAGGTGACGTGGGTCGCCGCGCGCAGGGCCCGGTCGAGGGTTTCCTTGTCCACCACGGCGTCGGTGGTCAGCACCGACAGCATGGTGGCGAGGTTCGGGGCGAGCATGCCCGCGCCCTTGGCGAAGCCGCCGACGCTCCAGCCGTTGTCGTGCTTCGCAAACGCTTGCTTCGGCTTCGAGTCGGTCGTCATCACGCCCGTGGCGGCGTTGAGGCCCGCTTCCGGGCTCGCGTCGAGGGCCTTGAAGGCGGTGTCCACTCCGGACAGAACGGCGTCCATCGGGAGCCGCTCGCCGATCAGGCCGGTGGAGCAGACGGCGACCTCGATCGCACCGGCCTGCAGGACCTCGGCGACCTTCTCGGCAGTGGCGTGGGTGTCCTGGAAGCCGCCGGGCCCGGTGGCCGCGTTGGCACCGCCCGAGTTGAGGACCACGGCCTTCAGGCGCTGCTGCTTGAGCACCTCCTGCGACCACAGCACCGGCGCGGCCTTGATGACGTTGCGCGTGAAGACGCCGGCCGCGACGTCGAGCGGGCCGTCGTTGACGACCAGGGTGAGGTCGAGCGCGCCGGAGGCCTTGATCCCGGCGGCGACGCCGGCGGCGCGGAAGCCCTGGGGGCCGGTGACGGTCACGGTGCCACTCCTACGGTGGAAAGCCCGGTGGTCTCCGGGAGGCCGAGGGCCAGGTTCATCGATTGGACGGCACCGCCGGCGGTGCCCTTGGTCAGGTTGTCGATCGCGGCGACCACGACCAGGCGCTTCGCGTCCGCGTCGACCGTGACCTGCAGCTGGGTGTTGTTCGAGCCGAGCGTCGACGCTGTCGCCGGCCAGGCGCCGGCGGGCAGCAGCTGCACGAAGGGCTCGGCGTCGTAGGCCTTCTCGTACGCGGCCCGCGCGGCGGCCTCGTCGACGCCGTCCTTCAGCGGGGCGCTCGCCGTGGTGAGGATGCCGCGGGGCATCGGCGCGAGCACCGGTGTGAAGGACACGGTGACCTTTTCGCCCGCGACGGCCGAGAGGTTCTGGGCGAACTCGGGGGTGTGCCGGTGGGCGCCGCCGACGCCGTACGCGCTCGCCGAGCCCATCACCTCGGAGCCGAGCAGGTTCGGCTTGAGGCTCTTGCCGGCGCCGGAGGTCCCGGTGACCGCGACGATCGTGACGTCGGGCTCGATCAGCCCGGCGGCGAACGCGGGCGCGAGAGCCAGCGAGCCGCCGGTCGGGAAGCAGCCGGGCACGGCGATGCGCTTGGTGCCGATGAGTTTCTCTCGGGCGCCGGGCAGTTCGGGCAGACCGTACGGCCACTGGCCGGCGTGGTCGCCGCCGTACCAGCGCTGCCAGTCGCCGGCGTCGGCCAGGCGGTGGTCGGCGCCGAGGTCGACGACCAGGACGTCCGGGCCGAGCTGCGCCGCGATCGCCGCGGAATGCCCGTGCGGCAGCGCGAGGAAGACGACGTCGTGGCCGGCGAGGGTCTCCGGCGTCGTCTCCGCCAGGACGCGGTCGGCGAGGGGGACGAGGTGGGGCTGGTGGACGCCGAGCTTCGTGCCCGCGCTGCTGGCGGCCGTGAGCGCGCCGATCTCGACCCCGGGATGGGCCAGGAGCAGGCGCAGCAGCTCACCACCCGCGTACCCGCTGGCTCCGGCCACCGCGATGTTCACCGTCATACGCATGATTATGCACGCCCTTGCAAGTCCAAACAAACCCGGAGTGGTCGCCGCCACCTTGGGATGCTGGGCGCATGACGGACACCCCGGCCCGGTTGCTCGGCCTGCTTTCGCTGCTCCAGACCCCCCGCGAGTGGCCGGGCAGCGAACTGGCCGAGCGCCTGGGCGTCAGCCCCCGCACCATCCGCCGCGACATCGAGCGGCTGCGCGACCTGGGGTACCCGGTCGAGGCCAGCCGGGGTGTGGCGGGTGGGTACCGGCTGGTCGCCGGCACCGCGATGCCACCGCTCGTGCTGGACGACGAGGAAGCCGTCGCGATCGCGGTCGGCCTGCGGACCGCCGCGGGGCAGTCCGTTTCCGGGATCGAGGAGGCGTCCGTGCGGGCGCTCGCCAAGCTGGAGCAGGTCCTGCCGGCCCGGCTGCGCCGCCGGGTGGGCACCATCGGCACGGCGACGGTCGCCGTGCCCGCGACCGGGCCGGTGGTCGACCCGGCGCAGCTGACGGTGTTCGCCGGCGCGATCACCAACCACGAGACCGTCCGGTTCCGCTACCGCGCCCACGACGGCGCCGAGACCCGCCGCCGGGCCGAGCCGCTCCGGCTGGTCGCCGCGGGCCGCCGCTGGTACCTGGTCGCCTACGACCTCGACCGGTCGGATTGGCGGGTGTTCCGCGCCGACCGCGTCCGCGAGGCCCAGGCCACCGGCGGCCGGGTGGTGCCGCGCCCGCCGCCCGCCACCGACCTGGCGGCGTACGTGCTCGAGAGGTTCTACGACCTGGCGCCGTCGTACCGGGCGGTGGCCGTCCTGGCGGAACCGGCGTCGCAGATCGCACCCCGCCTCGGCCAGGCGGCGGGCGAGCTCACCGACCTCGGCGACGGCCGGTGCCGGTGGCGGAGCCACTCGGACACGCTGGACTGGCTCGCGTTCCGGCTGCTGGGGCTGGGGTGCGGGTTCACGGTCGAGGAACCGCCGGAACTGGTGGCGCACCTCAAGGTGCTCGCGGACCGGGCGACCGCGGCCGTGCCTGAGTGATCGCGGGGTCGGCGGCCGGAAGCCGAGGTCTCCTCCTCGGCCGCGCGCTGGAACCACGCCGGACGGCTGAAGGCGCCGACCGCGTACACAGCTCCGGGGCGGAGCCGGTCGCACGTTCCCGGCTCGACCGCGTGCCGTACTCACCCCGGCCGCGTTCCCGCCGCCGCGCGCGGTTGATCGGTGCTGCAGCATTGCTTTCCCTCCTGGGTGCGTCGGAACTCCATCCGGGGCCCTTCCTCGGAACGACGGCCCGGTGGGCCGGTCCACCCTGCGGACCGGCCCACCGCCGCCGTCAGGCCGGCTCCCCTCCGTCCAGGTCTGTGCGCCTGCTCGGCGGCACGGGGAGGTAACAGCCCGGGTGCTCCGGGTCGCAGCCCACTCGCGGCAGGCGAGCGCGGATGCCACCGGGGGTGCGCTCGAAGTACGCCGCGATCTGCGCGACGCTCTCCCCCGCGATCCACCGGCTCTCCAGCTCCGCGTCCATCTCCTCGTTCCACGGGCGGCCCTGCTGGGCAGGACGGCCCGCGAATCTTCGGCGCGGCCCGCGACCCGCTCCGGCCGCGGAGAGCAATCCGTCGGCGACGAGTTCCGCCACCGTGTCCGCCACCGCGACGTCGAGGTCGAGGCTGCCCTCGGCGACCGGTTCGCCGCCGGGAGCGGCCGCCTCCAGGGTGATCATCACCCGGGGCGTGGGTTCGGCGCGGTCGACGTCCGTCCTGGTCGCGACCACGATCTGGTAGGTGTTGTCAGCTGCCCGGACCTCGGTCCGGCGCTCTTCGATGATCGACATGCCACGAAGCTAGCGCGCACCCCCGACAATTTTCGGCCACGCGCTGCTCACGGCCCACTCCGCTCCGAAATTGTCGGACCCCTCCCCTAACGTCCCCGATGACCACGAACCGTCACGAGGAGGCGACGATGGGACACCGGCGGACAAGACACTGCCCCGGTCCGGAAGCACCGGGCCGGGGCAGCGAGAGGAAGCGGATCCGCTCAGAAGTGCAGCAGCTGGGCCAGCGCGCTCTGCTTCTCCTGGGCGGCCTTGGCGGAGTTGTCCGACTTCTGCACCATGGGCTCGTCGGGCACCGGCACCGGATCGCACTGGACGTCCGAGTGGTTGCCGGGCCGGCGCTTCGGCAGGGCGCCGGTGGCCAGGTAGTCGGCGATCTTGTCGTCCACACAGGCCACTCCGGACAGCGAACCGGCGTGCGTGGTGCCACCCGGCGCGCTGATCAGGCTCGAGTTCGGGAACAGCTTCCGCACCTCGAGGCTGCCGGTGTACGGCGTGGCGGCGTCGAGCTCTTCGCTGATGAGCAGGGCACCGGCCACCCTGCGACCGTCGACGTTCACCGGCTTGCCCGCCTTCGCCGGCCAGAACGCGCAGGGCGCGTTGAACCAGGCGTTGCCCCAGGTCTCGAACGGGGCCTTGAAGTAGGTCAGCCAGTTGTCGGCCCGCCACCGGTTCCAGACGGTCGGCCACTGGACGTCGGTGCACTGCACGCCGAGGTACACGGCGAAGCCGTTGTCGTCGCCCGGCGGGTTCGAGTTGTCATACAACGTCTTGAGCGTCTGCCAGTCACCCTTGTGCACGTAGCCGTCGAAGGCCTGGGCCATCTTGACCCAGCCGAAGACGTAGTAGCCGGCCTGCAGGAAGATGTCGGTCCACTCGTCGCCGCCGATGCTGCCGCCCGCGGGGTCCTCGGCGAGCTTGCGCTGCGTGTCGTACCACAGCTTCTCGACCGCGTCGCCGGTCTCGCCCAGGTGGTAGACGTCGTCGTGCTTGGCGAGCCAGTCGAAGTAGATCTTGATGTTCTTGTCGAACGCGACGTCCTGGTCGAGGTTGGCCCGGTACCAGACCTTCCGCGGGTCGACGTTGCCGTCCAGCACCATCCGGCGGACGTTCTGCGGGTACAGCGTGCTGTACACCTGGCCGAGGTAGGTGCCGTAGGAGTAGCCGTAGTAGTTGATCTGCTTCTCGCCGAGCGCCTTGCGCAGGCTGTCCATGTCCTGCGCGACGTCGGTCGTCTTGAGGTGGTCGAGGATCGCCCCGTTCTTGCGGCACGCGTCGGCGTACCCCTCGGAGCGGGCGAGCCAGGCCTTCTCGAGCTGCACGGTGGTCGGAACGTACGCCGGCCGGTTGTAGCCGAAGTAGTTCCCGTCGCAGCTGATGGCGGGCTTGCTGGACCCGACACCCCGCGGGTCGAAGCCGATCCAGTCGTAGTTGTCGCCCGCGTGGTGCGGCACGTACTGGCCGAGCACCGACAGGCCGAGGCCGGAACCGCCGGGGCCGCCCGGGTTCACCAGCATGATGCCCTGGGACTGCGCGGTCTTGTGCTTGATCCGCGAGACCGCGAGGGAGACCTTCGCCCCGGCCGGCTTCGCGTAGTCCATCGGCACCTCGAGGAAACCGCACTCGGCGCCGTTCTGCTTGAGGCTCTTCGACGCACAGGGGCCCCAGGCGATCGACGCGGGGGTGAACGGCACCCCGGATTCCGCCGAGGCGGCGGGCGCGGCGGCCATCAGCCCGGCCGCGAGCCCCGCGGCGGCGACGGCGGCAACGATTCTCTTCACAGTCGTCCTTTTCATCCGCTTGCGACAGCGTTCGCCAGATTTCGACGAAACTACCGGCAACTCCGGACAATCTCGCCGACCGACGCGACTTCCGCGATTCGTCCCTCGCCGGTCCCCGTGGCGCCCGCACCGCGCCGGAACTGTCGGTGCCCGGCAGTACGCTCCGGGGCGCCGGAGCCCGACAGGAGGACAGATGAGCGGGGACGAAAGGCTGGTCAAGGCGATTCGCGCCGGGCTGGCGGAGCTGGCCGACCCGGCGAAAGCGCCGGCGATGCAGGCCTACATGAAGTCGGCCATGCACTTCCGCGGGGTGCCGAAACCCGAGCGCAGCACGCTCCTCAAAGGGGTCTTGGCCGACCACATATTGACCGATCGGGTGATATTTTCGGCGACTGTCCTGCAGTTGTGGCGGACCGCCGAATTCCGCGAAGAGCGCTACGCGGCCATCGATCTTTCCGGGTACCGGCCCTACCGGCGGTGGCAGGACCCGGACCTGCTCCCGGTGTACGAGGAAATGATCGTGAGCGGGGCTTGGTGGGACTTCGTGGACGAGGTCGCCATCCGGCGGATCGGCCCGATCCTCCGTGAGTACCGGGACCGCGTGACGCCGACGATGCTGGCGTGGGCCCACGACGGCGACCTCTGGCGCCGCCGGACGGCGATCATCTGCCAGGTGGGGGCCAAGGAGGACACCGACATGGACCTGCTCACCCGCGCGATCGAGCCGTCGATCGCCGAGCCGGAGTTCTTCCTGCGGAAGGGAATCGGGTGGGCGCTGCGGGAGTACGCGAAGACGGCGCCGGACTGGGTGCGGTGCTTTGTGGACGATCACCCGGGATTGTCCGGGCTGTCGAGGAGGGAGGCGCTCAAGCACCTCGGCTGAGGTTCGGACGGTCGGGCCCGGGAGAATCGGCTCGCGTACCTGGAAGGTCGGGCCGCGTACCCGAACGGTCAGCTCGCGTACCTGGAAGGTCGGGCCGCTCATCTGCGGGGTCGAGTGGCGGACCCGCCGAGGTCCGCTCGCGTGATCAGGGGCGGATCTCGCGTGACCGCAGGCGCATCTCGCGTGATCGGGGGCGCATCTCGCGTGATTGGAGGGGTATCTCGCGTGATTGAGAGCGTATCTCGCGTGATTGGAGGGGCATCTCGCGTGACTGGAGAGGCAACTCGCGTGACTGGAGAGGCAACTCGCGTGACTGGAGGGGCATCTCGGGTGGGGGGAGGGGTCACGCGGTGGGGCGGGCCGGCCCCTCCTGCCTTGGCGGGAGGGGCCGGGTCAGCCTCAGGCGCGGAGGGTGGCGCTGTAGCGCTCGCCTGCCGCCGCCACGGCCGCGTCGCGGGCCTTGGTGGCTTCGTCGACCGTCAGCGTGCGGTCGGCCGCGCGGAAACGCAGCTTGTACGCCAGCGACCGCTTGCCCTCGCCGACCTGCTCGCCCGTGTACACGTCGAACAGCGTGATGTCCTCCAGGAGCTCGCCCGCGCCCTCGCGCAGCACCGCCGCGAGGTCCGCCGACGGGACCTCGGCCGCCGCCACCAGGGCGACGTCCAGGAGGACCGGCGGGTAGCCCGAGACGCTCGGGGCCGGGCGGGAGTCCGGCAGCGGGATCGCGTCCAGGTCCAGCTCCATCGCCACCGTGCGCGGCGGCAGGCCGAGGGCCTCGACCACCTTCGGGTGCAGCTCGCCCGCGTGGCCGACCGGCCAGTCGCCGACCCGGAGCTGGGCGCAGCGGCCCGGGTGCCACGGCGGGAGGTCGGTGGCCTGGACCGTCAGCTCGACGCCGGCCGCCTCCGCGATCGTGCGGGCCGCCTGGACCGCGTCGGCCCAGTTCGCCGGCTCGCCCGCGCCCCACCAGCCCGCTCGGCGGCGATTGCCGGCGAGGACCACCGCGACGTGCAGCGGCTGCTGCGGCACCGCCGCCTCGAGCAGGGCCAGTTCCTCGTCCGACGGCCGGTGGTCGACGCCCAGGGCCGGAACCTTCAGCGGGTTCGGCGCCGGGAGCACCACCTGGCCGACGTGGTACAGCGAGACGTCCTTCATCCCGCGGGACACGTTGCGCTGCAGGGTGTCCAGCAGGCCCGGGAGCAACGTCGTCGCCAGGCGGTTGCGGTCGGCTTCCAGGGGGTTGCGGACCACCACCGCGTTGCGGCGGACGTCGTCGGCCGGGAGGCCGAACGCGTCCCACACCGCGTCGCTGACGAACGGGAACGGGCGGACCTCGACGTACCCGGCCTCGGCCAGCGCCCGGGACACGCTGCGGACGCGCCGCTGGCCGTCGGTCAGGCCGCGGCCGGCCGGGGCGGCGGGCAGGATCGACGGGATGCTGTCGTAGCCCTCCAGCCGCAGCACCTCTTCGACGAGGTCGGCCGGCTGGCGGAGGTCGCCGCGCCAGCTCGGGGGGATCGCCGTGACCAGGCCCGTGCCGTCGTCGCCCGTGCTGACCGCGACCTTGCAGCCGATCTGGGTGAGGCGGCGGACCGTGACGCCGCGCTGGTAGCTGACGCCCGCGACCTTGTCGGGGAGGTTGATCGGCATGACGACCGGCGGGTTCGGCTCGACGCCGCCCTCGTCGGTGCGGCCGGGCTGGATGGCCGCGTCGCCGTACTGGCGCAGCAGCCGGGCGGCCAGCTCGACCGCCGCCGCGCACAGCTGCGGGTCGGTGAACCGCTCGAAGCGCTTGGCGGCCTCGGAGAACAGCTTGTGCCGCCGCGCGGTGCGGCTGATCGCCGCCGGGTTCCAGTGCGCCGCCTCGAGCAGCACGTCCGTGCTCTCCGGCGTGATTTCGGTGCTCGCGCCGCCCATCGTGCCGGCGAGCGAGATGACGCCGCTGTCGTCGGCGATGACCACGTCGTCCGGGTCGAGCGTGCGCTCGACGTCGTCCAAAGTGGTCAGTTTCTCGCCCGGCTTCGCCCGGCGCACCACCAGATCGCCCTGGATGGCCTTGGTGGCGAAGGCGTGCAGCGGGTGGCCCAGCTCGAGCATCACGTAGTTCGTGACGTCGACAGCCAGCGAAATCGACCGGATGCCGGCCAGCATCAGCCGTCGCCGCATCCGCCACGGGGTCGGCGCGGTCGCGTCCAGGCCGGTGACCCGGCGCAGCACGAACCGCGGGCAGCCTTCCGGGTCCTCGATGTGGACCGGCCAGGCGTCGCCTTCGGCCGCCGGAACCTCCAGCAGCGCCGGGTCGCCGAAGGGCACGTCGAGCGCGTTCGACAGCTCGCGGGCGAGCCCGCGGATCGACAGCGCGTAGCCGCGGTCCGGGGTCGGGGCCAGCTCGATCACCGAGTCGTCGAGGCCGAGCAGCTCGCTCGCGTCGTCGCCCGGGCTCGCGGTGCCCGACGGCAGCACCAGGATGCCGGTGTGGTCGTCGCCGAGGCCCAGCTCGCGGGCCGAGCAGATCATGCCGTCGCTGATCCGGCCGTAGGTCTTGCGGGCCGCGATCTCGAAGTCGCCGGGCAGGACGGCGCCGGGCAGCGCGACGACGACCAGGTCGCCCTCGACGAAGTTGCGCGCGCCGCAGATGATGCCGCGGGTCTTGATGCCGTGCGGGCCCTCGTCGAACTCGCCGGCTTCGTCGTCGTCCTCGTCGTCGAGTTCGTCCTCGTCGAGCTCCTCGGCTTCGTCGGCGGGCTCGCCGACGTCGACGCGGCAGAAGCGCACCGGCTTCTTGAATTCGGTGAGTTCCTCGATCTCGGCCACCCGGCCGACGACCAGGGGCCCGGTGACCGGGCCGAGCTCGCGCAGGTCGTCGACCTCGATGCCGATCCGGACGAACGCGTCGGCCAGGTCCTGCGGCGTGACCTCTTCAGCGAGATCGAGGTGTTCGGTCAGCCAGCTGACTGGGACTCGCACTACGCCTCCGTTCCGAAGGGAAGGGTGAAGCGGACGTCGCCCTCCACCATGTCGCGCATGTCCGGGATCCCGTTGCGGAACTGCAGGGTGCGCTCGATGCCCATGCCGAAGGCGAACCCGGAGTAGACCTCGGGGTCGACGCCGCAGGCGCGCAGCACGTTCGGGTTGACCATGCCGCAGCCGCCCCACTCGACCCAGCCGGGGCCGCCCTTCTTCTCCTCGAACCAGACGTCCACCTCCGCGGACGGCTCGGTGAAGGGGAAGAAGTGCGGGCGCAGCCGCGTCTTCGAGCTCTCGCCGAACATCGCGCGGGCGAAGGCGTCCAGCGTGCCCTTGAGGTGGGCCATCGTGATGCCCTTGTCCACCGCGAGGCCCTCGACCTGGGTGAACACCGGGGTGTGGGTCGAGTCGAGCTCGTCGGTGCGGTACGTGCGGCCCGGGCAGACGACGTACACCGGAAGGTCGCGGTGCAGCAGCGTGCGCGCCTGGACCGGCGAGGTGTGCGTGCGCAGCACCAGGCCCGAGTCCTCTTCGCCGACGTAGAACGTGTCCTGCAGCTGGCGGGCCGGGTGGTCCTTGCCGAAGTTCAGCGCGTCGAAGTTGAACCACTCGGCTTCGAGCTCCGGGCCCTCGGCGATCTCGTAACCCATCGCGACGAACGCGTCGGCGACGCGCTCGGAGATCGTGCTGATCGGGTGCCGGGCGCCGCGCGGGACGCGGTCCCACGGCAGGGTGACGTCGACGGCCTCTTCGCGGAGCACGCGCTCGTCGCGCTCCACCTGGAGCTCGGCGCGGCGCGCGTCGAAGGCCGCCTGGACGGCCTGTCGCGCCTCGTTGACGCGCTTGCCCGCCTCGGCCTTCTCCTGCTTGGGCAGGGCGCCGATCTCGCGGCGGGCCAGCATCAGCGGCGCGTGGTCGCCGAGGTGGGCCGGCTTGACCTCGGCCAGCCCTTCGAGCCCGGTCGCGGCGGCGAACGCCGCTTCGGCGGCCTTGACCGCCTCCTGCAGCGTCTCGGGGGCGAGTACCGCGCCCTGTGCTTCCTTCTCCGTGGCTCCGGACATAACTCCTCGGCGTCCGCTGGGACTGGTCGTTCACGCACCGCCGCACACGGCACGCGAGAGGTCAAAGGCGGGAAAAGTCTATGGGATCGGCTCCGCGCGCCCCCGGTCGCCCCGGGGGCGCGCGGACGCCCGGTCAGCGCTGGCGGAAGGCCGCCGAGAAGTCGACCGACGCGAACTCGCCGGGCACGACGCCGTCGGCCGCGTAGCGGTACAGCGCCGTCTGGTAGATGCCCGTCAGCGTCGTGGTGAAGACCGCGATCAGCAGCGTCCAGACGATCGCCAGCCCGACGCAGACGAACAGCGTCGCCGTGCCGCCGAGCAGGAAGCCGGCGAGCAGCAGCACCGCGTAGCCGGCGAGGCTGAGGATGAAGCCGACCAGGCCGATGCCCGCGGTACCCACGGCGTTCTCGCCCCAGGTGCGGCGGAACAGCTCGACCGAGCGCTTGACGCCGGCCTTCACCCCGGCGCCTTCCAGCATCACGATCGGCAGCACGAGGAACGTCGTGAGCCGCCAGGCCAGGCCGATCAGGCCGCTGATGATGCTGCCGAGGAAGCCGAGCCGCTCTTCGATCGTCCGCAGCACCACGCTGACCGTCGCGGTCACGCCGGCCCAGCCGAGCAGGGTCGGCCAACGGCGGCCGGCCGCGGCGAGGCCGGCGCCGATGCCCGGCATGCCGCCGTCGCCGCGCAACGCGACGTCCGCCTGGGAGATCAGGGCGGCGTTGAAGAAGATCGTGACGAACGCCGAGACGAGGTAGAACGCCGCGAGCAGCACGTACGTGCCGGGGGTGGGCCGGAAGTTGTCGGCCTCGAGGTGGACGGTGAAGAACGCCGGTGTCAGGAACACCGCGGCGACCAGCAGCCCGGCGATCCCGGCGAGCACCGGGAACCACGCCAGGCCCTTGTGGGCGCGCAGCACCTTGAACGAAGCGGAGAACAGCGCGAACGAACGGGCGAGCCTGCCCATGGAACCCCCCAATATCGGCCACAATGGATATCGCGGGAGCCTACTCGCAGGTCAGCGCCGGGCCGCCATCGCGCTCGTGTAGACGCAGACGGCCGCCGCGGTGGCCAGGTTGAGGCTCTCGGCGCGGCCGTACAGGGGGATCCGGACGGCGAGGTCGGTCCGGTCGAGGACGTCGGCGGGCAAGCCGTGGGCTTCGTTGCCGAACACCCAGGCCGTGGGCGCCGCGAGGTCCACCCGATCGAGTTCGGCGTCGGCGTAGCCGTGGGCGGCGAACGTCCGCAGGCCCGCGGCCGAGCAGGCGGTCAGCGCGCCCGCGACGTCGCGGACGCGCGCGATCGGCAGGTGGAAGAGGCTGCCGGCGGCCGCGCGGACGCACTTGCCGTTGTGGGGGTCGACCGTGTCACCGGCCAGGACTACCGCGTCGGCACCGGCGGCGTCGGCCACCCGGATGACCGTGCCCGCGTTGCCTGGGTCGGCGACGTCCACGAGGACGACCACGAGCCGCGCGGACGGCGTCACGGCCTCTTCGAGAGGCCGGTCCAGCAGCGCGCAGACGGCCACGATGCCCTGGGGCGTCACGGTTTCCGAGAGGCCGTCGGCGGCCCGGTCGGTGATCGGCGAGACTTTGACACCGGCCGCGCGGGCGGCGTCGACGAGGTCCGCGTGCTGCTCCGACGCGCGCGCGGTGACGAACAGCTCGTACACCGTGCCGTGCTCGAGCGCCGCTTCGACGGCGTTGGCACCTTCGGCCAGGAACCGGCCGGTCTTGTCGCGTTCCGCGCGCCGCGTCAGCTTGCGCGCAGCAACGACCCGGGGGGTCCGTTCGGTGAACGGTTCCGCCCCGGGTCGTGGAAAGCTGCCGGTCAGGCCGACTTCGCTTCGCCGGTGTTGACGTTGGCCTTGGCGAGCTCGGCCAGCGCGGTGAAGGCGGCGGCGTCGTTGACGGCGAGGTCCGCGAGGATCTTGCGGTCGACCTCGACACCCGCGGCCTTGATGCCCTGAATGAACCGGTTGTAGGTCACGCCGTTCGCGCGGGCGGCCGCGTTGATGCGGGTGATCCACAGCTGGCGGAAGTCACCCTTGCGGGCACGGCGGTCCCGGTAGGCGTAGTTCAGCGAGTGAAGCGTCTGCTCCTTGGCCTTGCGGTACAGCCGCGAACGCTGGCCGCGGTAGCCGCTGGCCAGTTCGAGAGTTGCGCGACGCTTCTTCTGGGCGTTGACCGCCCGCTTGACGCGTGCCACGGGTCCATCCTGTCGATCTCAGGGGGCGAGGGGGACGCCCCGGGTGGTTACAGCAAGTTCTGCGGGATCAGATGCCGAGCAGGCGCTTGAGACGGCCGGCCTCGGTCTTCGACACCTCGGTGGTGCCCTCGAGACGGCGGGTCACGCGGCTGGACTTCTTCTCCATGCGGTGGCGCCGGCCGGTCATCTGGCGGCGCAGCTTGCCCGTACCCGTCTTGCGGATGCGCTTGGACGTCCCGCTGTGGGTCTTCATCTTCGGCATTTTGTCCTCTTTCGTGCGGCGGCTCACCGGAGAACCGGTGAGCCGCTGACATGTGCTGGTCGGCGCCTACGCGTCGGGGGTCGGCTCGGGGGCCGCCTCGGCCTTCGCCTTCGGCTTCACGTTCTTGTGCGGGGCCAGCACCATGATCATGTTGCGACCGTCCTGCTTGGCCGACGACTCGACGAAGCCGAGCTCCGTGACGTCTTCGGCCAGCTTCTGCAGCAGCCGGTAGCCGAGCTCCGGCCGGGACTGCTCGCGACCGCGGAACATGATCGTGACCTTGACCTTGTTGCCCGCCGCCAGGAAGCGCGACACGTGACCCTTCTTGGTCTCGTAGTCGTGCTGGTCGATCTTGGGGCGCAGCTTCTGTTCCTTGATGACGGTCAGCTGCTGGTTGCGACGCGACTCGCGGGCCTTCTGCGCGCTCTCGTACTTGAACTTGCCGAAGTCCATGAGCTTGCACACCGGCGGGCGGGCCTGCGGCGCGACCTCGACGAGGTCGAGGTCGTTCTCCTGCGCCAGGCGCAGCGCATCCTCGATCCGGACGATGCCGACCTGTTCGCCGGCGGGTCCGACGAGGCGGACTTCCGGCACCCGGATTCGGTCGTTGATGCGTGTCTCGGAGCTGATGGGGCCTCCTTGGTCCGAGGAATGTTTCCTGTTCTCGCTTCGACCCGGTGCCCACATAGCGAAGGCCCCGACACCGTTCGGTGCGCGGGGCCCACTCTGTTTCCGATCGTGCCCCGAAGGACACTGCTTCACCCCGGAGGGGTGAGACCGGACCCGGCCACCTGTACGGTGACGCGGGTGGGAGCGGGGCTCCACTTGCCGCCCCCGATCGCTCGGGGGCTGGTCGCTCGTGGAAGGGTACCAGACGTGTCAGAACAACCCTCCGAACAGGCCCCCTATTCCCCGGACGACCGCCACCTGGCCGAAATCCCCAGCGTGGAGGTGATCAGCCGCGCGGCGGTGATGCTGCTGTCGGCCGGCGCCGAGCGGCTCGGTCTCGCCGACGCCGACCCGGAGACCTCCCCCCACCGCGACCTCGACGAAGCCCGGCGGCTCATCACCGCGCTCGCCGGGCTGGTGACCGCCTCGGCGGAGTACCTCGGCCTGCACGCCGGGCCGTTGCGGGACGGCCTGCAGTCGCTGCAGAAGGCGTTCCGGGAGGCTTCGGCCGTGCCGGACGAGCCCGGGCAGGGACCCGGGGAGAAGTACACCGGTCCGGTTTACTGATTCGGCTTTTGAGGCCCGGCCTCGCGGCGGCGGGGCCGGGCGGGGCTCGGTCACCGCCCACCAGCGGTCGAGCGAGCCGGCCGCGGCCCACACCGGCCGGCCGGCGCTGCGGACGCTGTGGTTCGACCGTGCCCCGGAAGTCCGGCAGGCGCGCTCAAGCGAGATGTCGGCCGTCCTGCGGCAGGGACCGCACGCCTTCAACGAGTTCACCTACCTGGTCCGGCAGCTCACCCACGCCGCACTGAGCAAACCCGAGCTTGCCCATCCGCCCACCGACATCTAACATGTTAGATGTGAGTCTCTCGAAGGTCACTCGCCCGCTGCTCCGCGACGAGGCGTACGACCGCATCCGCCGCGCGATCGTCGACGGCACGCTGCCGCCCGGCGCCCCGCTGCGCGATGGTGACCTCGCCGAGCAGCTCGGGCTCTCCAAGGCACCCGTCCGCGAGGCCCTGCGGCGCCTCACCGACGACGGGCTGGTCGACCAGAAGCCGCAGAGCTACACGCGCGTCTCCGAGGTGATGTCCCCCGACGTCCTCGACGCCCGGGAGATCGTCCGGGTGCTGCACGAGTTCGCCGTCCGCCAGGCCGCCTCGAAGTGCCGCCCGGCCGACATCGCCGCCATGCGGGCCGCCAACGACCGGTTCGCCAACGCCATCGAGGCCCGGGACATCGCGGCCGCCGTGCGCGCGGACGACGAACTGCACGACGTCCCGGTCCGGCTGGCGGGCAACGCCGCCGTGGCCGCGACCCTCGACCGCTACACCCCGCTGCTGCGCCGCCTCGAGCACGCCCGGTTCAGCTCGACGCTGGCCTGGAACTCGGTGGAACGCCACACGCGGCTCATCGACGCGCTGGAAGCGCACGACACCGAAACCGCCGTCGCGGTGATCTCGACCATCTGGACCGACCTGCTGGAGGACCGATGACCCTCGCCGACTTCCCCCGCTACCCGCTGCTCTTCGGCCCGTCGCCGGTGCACCCCCTGGAACGCCTCACCGAACACCTCGGCGGCGCGAAGATCTGGGCCAAGCGCGAAGACGTCAACTCCGGCCTCGCGTTCGGCGGGAACAAGACCCGCAAGCTCGAGTACCTCGTGGCGGACGCCTTGAAAGAAGGTGCCGACACGCTCGTCTCCATCGGCGGCGTCCAGTCCAACCACACCCGCCAGGTCGCCGCCGCCGCGGCGCGTGCCGGCTTGAAGGCCGTGCTGGTGCAGGAAAGCTGGGTCGACTGGCACGATCCGCTCTACGACAAGGTCGGCAACATCCAGCTCTCGCGCATCCTCGGCGCGGACGTCCGGCTCGTCCAGGCCGGCTTCGGGATCGGGTTCAAGCAGGCCTGGGAGGACGCGGTCGCCGAGATCGAAGCGCGCGGCGGCAAGCCGTACGCCATCCCGGCCGGCGCCTCCGACCACCGGCTCGGCGGGCTCGGCTTCGCGAACTGGGTCGTCGAACTGGAGAAACAAGAGGACGAGCTGGGCGTCTTCTTCGACACCGTCATCGTCTGCTCGGTCACCGGCAGCACCCAGGGCGGGATGATCGCCGGGACCGCGCTCGGGAAACCCCGCCGGATCCTCGGCATCGATGCCTCCGCCAAGCCGGCCGAGACCCGCGGGCAGGTCACGCGCATCGCGCGCAACACCGCGGAGCTGATCGGCGCCGGGGAGATCCCCGACGTCGAACTCGACGACCGCTACCACGCCGGGATCTACGGCATCCCCGACAAGTCCACTGTGGACGCCATCGAAACGTGTGCCCGGCTGGAGGGCATGATCACCGATCCCGTCTACGAGGGCAAGTCGATGGCCGGGCTCATCGACCTCGTCCGAGGCGGCGAGATCCCGCGTGACGCGAACGTCCTCTACGCCCACCTCGGCGGGCAGCCGGCCCTGAACGGCTACACGAGCGTCCTGGGCTGACCGCCCGCCGGAGGCTCAGTCCAGCACGCAGAGCACGTCGATCTCGACGAGCAGCTCGCCCGGGAGACCGACGTACACCGTCGTGCGGGCGGGCTGCGGCGCGTCGCCGATCAGCTCGTCGTACACCTCGTTGAACGGCGCGAAGTGCGCGGTGTCGGTCAGGTACACCCGGACCATGATCGCGTCGGCGAGGCTCGAGCCCGCCGCCGTCAGCACGGCTTCGATGTTCTTGAACGTCTGCCGGGTCTGGCCCGCGACGTCGTCGCCGACGATCGCACCGGTGGCCGGGTCGAACGCGACCTGGCCGGCGACCTGCAGCAGGTTCCCCTTGCGGACGGCCTGCGAGAACTTCGCCGGCGGCTTCGGCGCGTTCTCGGTGGAAACTGCCGTCTTGCTCATCAGTGCCCCTTTCCGTTCTCCGTCCATCCACTGTGGACGGAAGCTTCCTTCGTGGCGGCCCGCAGCTCGGGCACCAGCGCCAGCAGGCCGTCGTAGTCGAGCAGCACCTTCGGCACCGACATCGACGCGGCGGCCAGCACCTCGCCGCCGGTCCCCCGCACCGGCGCCGCGATGCAGTGGATGAAGTCTTCGTGCTCGGCGTTGTCGACGGCGTACCCACGCTCGGCCACGCGCTCCAGCTCCGCCAGGTATTCCGCGGCCGTGGTGATCGTGTTCGGCGTCCGCACCGCGTATTCGATCGACTGCGCGATCTCCTCGCGCCGCGCCGCGGGCATGGCCGCGACCAGCACCTTCCCCACCGCCGTGCAGTGCAGGGGCGCGCGCTTGCCGATGCGCGAGTACATCCGCACCGAGTGCCGTCCTTCGAACTTGTCGATGTAGACGACTTCGCCGTCCTCGTAACTGGCCAGGTGCACGGTGTGCCCGGTGCGCGCGTTGAGGGCGGCGAGCGCCGGGTGGGCGCTGCGCCGGACGTCGAAGGAGTCCAGGGCCTGGTTGGCCAGGTCGAACATGGCACTGCCCAGCCGGTAGTGGCGGGCGCCTTCGCGGCGGACGAAGTGGTGCTGTTCGAGGGTGCGCAGCAGCCGCAGCACCGTCGACTTGTGCACGCCGATCTCGTCGGCGAGGTCGTCGAGGGTGCGCGCGTCCTGCGCGATCGAGGTCAGCAGGGTGAGCGCGCGGTCCAGGCTCTGGCTCATGCGAGCACCACGCCCTCTCCGGTCAGCCGCGCCGAACGCCACTCGTCCGGGTCGGCGTGCAGCAGGGTATCCACGACCTTGGGCGGCAGCGGCACCCCGACGTCGTCGTGGGTGAGCAGGGTGACGGCCGCCTGCAGGTGGCCCTGGCGCAGCCGCTCCAGCGGGGTGGCGCCGCGCAGGGTCGCGGCGAGGAAGCCGGCGGCGAACGCGTCGCCGGCGCCGACCGGCTCGACGACGTCGACCTCGAGCGCGGGCGCGAACAGCGGCTCCCCCTCGACGAGCGTCGCGCCGCGCTCGCCGTGCTTGACGACGAGCGTGCGCGGCTGCGGCAGCAGGGCCCGCAGTTCGGCCGGGTCCCCGGTCCCCCACACCCGCTGGGCCTCGTCGTCGCCGGTCAGGACGATGTCCGCCTGCGCGGCCAGTTCGGCGAGCAGGCCCGGGTCGCGGCCGGTCCAGAGCGACGGCCGCAGGTTGACGTCGAAGGAGATCAGCCGGTCGCCACGGGGCAGCTCCAGCAGGGCGCGCACCAACGCGAGGCAGCTCTCCGACAGGGCGGGCGTGATGCCCGACAGGTGCAGCACGCGGACGCCGTCGAGGTCCAGCCGGTCCAGCAGCGACGGGCCCATCCCGGACGCGGCCGAGCCCGCCCGGTAGTAGCGCACGGGACTGCCGCCGGCGCCGCTTTCCTTGACGTAGAGCCCGGTCGGGCGGGTCGGGTCGACCACGCACGCGCTGACGTCGACGCCGTGGGACGCCACCTCGCGCAGCATCGCCCGGCCGAACGGGTCGTCCCCGACCGCGCTCACCCAGCCGCTGCGGATCCCCAGCGTCGGCAGGTTGCAGGCCACGTTCGATTCGGCGCCGCCGATGGTGCGCACCCAGCGCTTCACCTCGTCCGGCGGGCCGGGTTCGGCGGGCACGAACAGCGCCATCGTCTCGCCCACGCACAACACCTCGGGCCCGCTCGTCACTTTCCGTCTCCCTGCCCTTCACCCCGTTGACCTGTGGCGACCCGGATGCTACACCTATGGCACTCAAAATGCGCAACAGTCGTTGCAACATACGCAACAGAGGTCGCCGCCGATGAAACGTTGCCAGATGAACACCGCCGCGCTCGACGCCCTCCGCCAGGAGCGCGTCGACTGGCGCTTCCGCTCGGCCGCCCCCGCGTTGGCCGGGCTCACGCTGGACGAAGCCGCGGACCGCAGGCTGAACCTGTTCACCGACGGTTTTTTCGCCCCCTTCGTCGTCCTCGACGAAGAAGCGCTCGAACACAACCTCCGGACGATGGCCGCCTGGTGCGCCGCCCGCGGTGTCGTGCTCGCGCCGCACGGCAAGACCACCATGGCGCCCCACCTGTTCGCGCGCCAGATCGAGCACGGCGCGTGGGGCGTGACCTGCGCGAACGCCGGTCACCTCCGGATCTACCGCGCGTTCGGGGTGTCCCGGATCCTGCTGGCCAACCAGCTGCTCGACCCGGCCGGCCTGCGCTGGCTGGCCGCCGAGCTGGCCGCCGACCCGGACTTCGAGTTCTTCTGCTGGGTCGACTCGGTCCGCGGCGTCGAGCTCATGACCGTGGCCCTCGAAGGCGCCCAGCGCCCGGTGGACGTCCTGGTCGAGCTGGGCGCCGACGGCGGCCGGACCGGTGTCCGCGACACCGCGACCGCGCTGGCGGTCGCCGAAGCGGTCCAGGCCAGCCCGGTGCTGCGGCTGCGCGGCACCGGCGGTTACGAAGGCGCGCTGTCCCACGACACCGACGAAGCCGCGCTGCACAAGATCAGTTCCTATGTGGATGGTCTGCGTGACCTCGCGATCTCGTTCGCGGACAAGGGACTGCTCGACGGCCAGATCATCGTCACCGCCGGTGGCAGCGCGTACTTCGACCAGGTCGCGAACGAGCTGACCAAACCGTGGCCGGACGGCCTCGACGTGCTGCCGGTGCTGCGCAGCGGCGCCTACCTCACCCACGACGACGGCTTCTACCGCGAGATCTCCCCGCTGGGCGACCACCCGCGCATCGACGGCGTCGACTCCTTCCGGCCGGCGCTGCGGGCCTGGGCGCAGGTGACGTCGAAGCCGTCGGCCGAGCTCGCGCTGCTCACCATCGGCAAGCGCGACGCCTCCTTCGACGAAGGCATGCCCGAGCCGCAGCTGCGCCGGACCCCGAGCGGCCCGGCCGAACCCCTCGACGGCCACGTCGTCACGAAGCTGAACGACCAGCACGCCTTCCTGGCGCTGCCGCCGGGGTCGCCGGTCGAGGTCGGCGACTGGATCGGGCTCGGCCTCTCCCACCCCTGCACGGTGTTCGACAAGTGGCCGCTGCTGCCGGTGACCGCGGCCGACGGCGAGACCGTCGTCGACTACGTCCGGACGTGGTTCTGATGGACGTCGTCGTCCGGAACGCGCTGGTCGCCGACGGCACCGGCGAGCCGCTCGCGCGCCACGACGTCGGCATCGACGGCGGGAAGATCGCGGACGTCGCCGACGCGGGGTCGCTCGGCGGCGGCCGGATCATCGACGCCGACGGCCTGGTGCTCGCGCCCGGGTTCATCGACATGCATTCCCACTCCGACCTGCAGCTGCTGGCCAACCCGGAGCACCCGGCGAAGATCACCCAGGGCGTGACGACCGAGGTGCTGGGCCAGGACGGGCTGTCCTACGCGCCGGTCGACGACGTCGTCCTCGAAGCCCTGCGCCAGCAGCTCGCGGGCTGGAACGACGACCCGGCGGGGTTCGACTGGAACTGGCGCTCGGTCGGCGAGTACCTCGACCGCCTGGACCGGGGCATCGCCGTCAACGCCGCCTACCTGGTGCCGCAGGGCACGGTCCGGATGCTCGCCGTCGGCTGGGACGACCGCCCGGCCGCCGAGGCCGAGCTGGACCGGATGAAGGAACTCGTCGCCACCGGGCTGGCCGAAGGCGCGATGGGGATGTCGTCCGGCCTGACCTACACGCCCGGGATGTACGCGGAGACGAGCGAGCTGGTCGCGCTGTGCCGGGTGGTCGGCGAGCTGGGCGGGTTCTACAGCCCGCACCACCGCAGCTACGGCCGGGGCGCGCTGGAGGCGTTCGCCGAGATGATCGACGTCTCGCGGCAGTCCGGCTGCCCCCTGCACCTGGCCCACGCGACGATGAACTTCTCGGTCAACAAGGGCAAGGCGCCCGACCTGCTGAAGCTGCTGGACGACGCTCTCGACGACGGCTGCGACATCTCGCTGGACACCTACCCGTACCTGCCGGGCGCGACCTACCTGAGCGCGCTGCTGCCGAGCTGGGCCACCGAAGGCGGGCTCGACGCCACTCTCGCTCGTCTCTCCGATGTGGACGAGCGCGAGCGGATCCGCGCGGCGATCGAAGAGTCCGGTTCGGACGGTGCGCACGGCGTGCCGATCGACTGGGACGCCATCGAAATCAACGGCGTCCGCAACGAGCACAACGCCCACCTCGTCGGGCACAGCGTCGCCGCGTCGGCGCGCACGCAAGGCACCGAACCGGCGAAGCTGTACTTCGACACCCTCCTCGACGAACGGCTCGGGACGTCGTGCCTGATGCACGTCGGGCACGAGGAGAACGTCCAGGCCATCATGCGGCACCGCACGCACACGGGCGGCAGCGACGGGCTGCTCGTCGGCGCCCGGCCGCACCCGCGCGCGTGGGGCACGTTCCCGCGCTACCTCGCCCGGTACGTCCGCGAGCTCAGCGTGCTGGGCCTCGCCGAGTGCGTCGCCCACCTGACCGGGCGGGCCGCGCGGCGGCTGCGGCTGACCGACCGCGGGCTCGTCCGCGCCGGGTACGCCGCCGACCTCGTGCTGTTCGACCCCGAAACGATCACCGACACCGCCACCTTCGAGGACCCGCGGCAAGCCGCCACGGGCCTCACCCACGTCTTCGTCAACGGCGTCGCCGCCCTCGACGACGGAAGTCCCACCGGCGCCCTCGCCGGACACTCCCTGCGCAACCCCCGGAGAGCCCGATGATCCACTGGCTGCAACACACCACGGGCGGGCTGCTCACGCTCGCCGCCGTTTCGATTGCCGTCCTGCTGGTGCTGATCATCAAGCTCAAGCTGGAACCCTTCATCGCGCTGATCGTCGTCGGGCTGCTGACGGCACTGGCCGCCGGCCTCCCGGTCGGGACGATCGTCGGCTCGGCGCAGAAGGCGTCGGACTCCCTGCTGGAAAAGGGGTTCGGCAGCATCCTCGGGCACATCACCGCGATCATCGGCCTGGGCACGATCCTCGGGTCGATCCTGGAACGCTCGGGCGGCGCCAAGGTGCTGACCGGGGCATTGCTGCGCTCGTTCGGCGAAAAGCGGGCGCCGCTGGCCATGGGCGTCGCCGGGTTCGTCTTCGGCATCCCGGTGTTCTTCGACATCGGCATCTTCGTGCTGGCCCCGCTGGTCTACGTCGCCGCGCGCCAGGGCGGCAGGTCGCTGGTGCTGTACGCGATGCCGCTGCTGGCCGGCCTGTCGATCACGCACGCCTTCCTGCCGCCGCACCCCGGCCCGGTCGCCGCGGCCGGCCTGCTGCACGTCGAGCTCGGCTGGATCATCCTGATGGGCCTGGCCTGCGGGATCCCGGCGTTCCTCATCGGCGGCGTGCTCTACTCGACGTGGATCGGCAGGCGGATCATCGTCGACGTCCCCGAGGACATGGTCTTCGCCGAGGACGAAGGCGAGCGCGAGGAGAACCCGCCGTCGCTGGGGCTGGTCGCCGCGATCATCGCGGTGCCGCTGGTGCTGATCCTGGCCGGCACGTTCGGCAGCATCTGGCTGCCGAAGGGCTCCGCGCTCGCCGGCGTCGCCGCGTTCATCGGCACCCCGGCGGTCGCGCTGACCGTCGCCGTGCTGCTGGCGTCCTGGCTGCTGGGCCTGCGACGCGGGTTCACCGGCAAGGACCTCAACGAGCTGGCCGCGAAGTCGCTGCGGCCGGTGGCGATGATCCTGCTGGTCGTCGGCGCGGGCGCGTTCTTCGGCGCGGTGCTCTCGGCGACCGGGATCGGCAAGGCCGTGGCCGACTCGCTGCACGACGCCGGGCTGCCGGTGCTGCTCGCGGCGTACGTCATCAGCTGCGGCATGCGGATCGCGCAGGGCTCGGCGACCGTCGCCATCGTGACCACGAGCGGGATCATCGCGCCGACCGTGGCCCAGCTCGGGTATTCGCAGATCCAGCTCGCGTTGCTCGTGATGGCGATTTCGGCCGGGTCGATCATCGCTTCGCACGTCAACGACGGCGGCTTCTGGATCGTTTCGCGGTACTTCAACCTCACCGTCCCGCAGACGTTGAAGTCCTGGACCGCGCTGGAAACCGTGCTTTCCCTTTCGGGATTCGGGGCTTCGGCATTGCTCATGGCCGTGGTCTAGACCATACTGGAGTCCGTCACCGCCGAAACCCGTTGGGAGACAATGACGATGACCGGACTTTCCCGTCGCACGTTCCTCGGCGCCGCGGCCGGCGCGGGCGCCGCCACCGTCCTGGGCAGCTCGCTCGCGTCGGCCGCCACCACGCCGAAAGGCTGCTTCGCCGGAGGAACCGTGTACATCGGCAGTTACACCAGCGGGGCGACCGGACACGGGCTCGACGTCACGACCCGGTCCGGCGCCGCGCTGAACCCCGTCCGCACGGTGCCCGGCATCACCGACACGTCGTGGTTCGACCGCAGCGCCGACGGCAAGACGCTGTACGTCACCAACGAAGGTGACCCGAACGGGTACGTCTCGGCGCTGAACATCGCCGACCCCGCGAAACCGAAGCTGCTCAACAAGGTTTCGTCGAAGGGCGGTGCGCCGACGCACCTTTCGGTGCATTCGAGCGGGAAGTACGTGCTGGCCGCGAACTACAGCTCGGGCAGCGTGGTCGTGTTGCCGATCCTGGCCGGCGGCAAGCTCGGCGCGGCCACCGACCTGGTGACCCACCACGCCGACTCCGGGCAGGCCCACGCCCACCAGGTCGTCAACGACCCGACCGGCCGCTGGGTGCTGGCGGTCGACCTGGGCGCGGACTCGGTGTACGTCTACGGCTTCGACGCCGGGAAGCTTTCGCTGCACCAGCAGCTGAAGCTGCCCGCCGGGGCCGGGCCGCGGCACCTCGCGTTCGACCGCACCGGGAAGTTCGCCTACGTCCTGCAGGAACTGCGGGCGGAGGTGACGGTGGCGAGCTGGGACGCGGCGGCGGGGAAGCTGAAAGCGCTCTCGGTGGTCCCGGCCGTGCCCGCCGGGAGCACCGGCGAGCTGTACCCGGGCGAGATCACCCTGTCGCGGGACGGGAAGTTCGCCTACGCGACCGTCCGCGGCCCCAACACGCTGGCGACCTTCAGTGTTTCCGGTGCTTCGCTGAAGCTGATCTCGACCGTGCCCACCGGTGGGAACTGGCCGCGGCACGTGGCCCTCGACCCGTCCGAAAGCTGGTTCTACGTCTCGAACCAGCGTTCCGGCACCATCACTTGGCTGCCGCGTGACCCGGCCACCGGCCTGCCCGGCGCGGTCGCCGGCCAGCTCGCCGTCGGCAGCGTCAACTCCGTCTACTTCGCCTCGTGAGTGAGTAACAGTGTTCTAACACTGTTACTCACTCACGACGGGACCTACGGGAGATTCACCATGAGACTGCGCCGCACCCTGCCCGTCGTCGCCGGGCTGGCCCTGCTGGCCGGCTGCGCGCCCACCCAGTCAGCCCCCGCGGGCGGCGGCGGGGACGACAAGACCGGCACCGTCCGCGTCTGGCTGTTCGACGAAGCCAACCGCGCGCCGAAGGAGGCCGCGGTCAAGGAGGCGATCACCGAGTTCAAGGCCGCGCACTCCGGCGTCGAGGTCGACGTCCAGTGGGTGCCGGTCGAGGGCCGCGCCGACAAGTTCTCCGGCGCCTTCAACGACCCGGCCAACGCCCCGGACGTCGCCGAGTTCGGCAACACCGACGTCTCCAGCTACGCGGCCACCGGGGCGCTGGCCGACCTGACCGGCGACCTCGCGGCGTGGCCGGAGGGCAAGGACCTCATCCCGACCGTGCTGGACACGGCGAAGTCCGGCGGCCAGACGTATGGCCTGCCCTGGTACACCGGCATCCGGGCGCTCTACTACCGCACGGACGTCTTCAGCGAGCTCGGCCTGAAGCCGCCGGCCACGCTGGCCGAGCTGACCGACACCGCCCGCCGGATCCGCGCGGCCAAGCCGGACCTCTACGGCATCTCCGTCGGCGGCAAGTACACCTACGCGATGCTGCCCTTCCTCTGGGCCAACGGCGGCGAGCTGGCGCAGGAGAACGGCGGCAAGTGGAAGTCGACGGTCGATGGCGAGCAGGCCAAGGCCGGTGTCACGCAGTACGCGTCCCTGCTCAAGGACGACATCTGCCCGCCCGCGCAGTGCGCGAACCTGACCGGCACGCAGAGCGTCACGGCGTTCGCCGGCGGCAAGGCCGGGATGACGATCGGCGGCGACTTCAACCGCAAGGCCGTCGAGCAGGGCGCGGTGAAGGGCAAGTACGCCGTCGTCCCGATCCCGGGCACCAGCGCGGGCAGCGTCGCGCCCGCGTTCGCCGGCGGCAACCTCCTGGGTGTGTTCAAGGCGAGCAAGCACCGCAGCCTGGCGCTGGAGTTCGTCGAGCTGCTCGGCGGCGCGAAGTACCAGGAGAAGATGTACACCGCGATGGGCAACCTGCCGACGCTGGGCAGTGTCCAGCAGAAGCTCGCCGCGAACGACCCGTTCCTCAAGCCGTTCGTCGACACCCTGAAGGCGGGCACGAAGTTCGTCCCGGCCACCCCGGCGTGGTCGAAGATCGACAGCCAGAACGTGCTGCCGACGGCCGTGCAGCAGATCGCCACCGGCGGGAAGGATCCGTCGGCGGCGCTGGCCGACGCGGCCGCCGCAATGAACAAGGCCTTCGGCTAGTGGTGACGCTCCAGGAGACCCCTTCCGTCACGGCTCCCCCGCGGCGGCCGCGGCGGAAGGGGGACGGCCGGGCCGCCGCGCTCTACCTCGCCCCGGCGGGCATCCTGCTCGCCGCGCTGCTGGCCTACCCGATCTACCAGCTGGTCCTGATCTCGTTCTACGACTACGGCCAGCCGCAGGCCGCGGGCAACGCGCCCCTGGTGTTCCTCGGCTTCGCCAACTACGCGGACCTGCTGTCGCAAGCGCAGTTCTGGACCGTGCTCGGCAAGACCGTCGGGTTCGCCGCGGCCTGCGTCGTCGGCTCGCTGATCGTCGGCACCGGCCTCGCCGTGCTGGCCAGCCGGGTGCGGTCGCTGCCGCGGATGCTGCTGTTCCTGGCCGCGCTGGGCGCGTGGTCGACGCCGGCCATCGCGGGCTCCTACGTCTGGCTGTTCCTCTTCGACACCGACTTCGGCCTGGTCAACGAGGTGCTGTCGGCGCTGGGGCTGCCGTTCGAGCACCACTCGTGGACGTTCGGCACGCTCGGCGCGTTCGGGCTGGTCGCGGCCGAGGTGATCTGGTGCTCGTTCCCGTTCGTGCTGGTCACGATGTACGCCGGGATCAAGGGCGTGCCGGACGAGGTCCTGGAGGCCGCGTCGCTCGACGGCGCGTCGGCGTGGCGCACGACGTGGACGATCGTGCTGCCGATGGTGCGGCCGCTGCTGATGATCGCGACGGTCCAGTCGATCATCTGGGACTTCAAGGTGTTCACCCAGATCTACGTGATGACCAACGGCGGCGGCGTGGCCGGCCGCAACCTGGTCCTCAACGTGTATGCCTACCAACAGGCTTTCGCCGGGCAGGAGTACGGCCTCGGCTCGGCGATCGGAGTCGTGATGACGTTGTTGCTGCTGTCGGTCACCGGGCTGTACGTCCGGTCGCAACGCCGGAGCGCGGCATGGCTGTGAAACGTCCGGGACGGCTGCTCGCCGAGGTCGTCACCGTCGTGATCGCCGGCATCGTCGCCTTCCCGCTGTACTGGATGCTGCTGTCGGCGGTGAAGCCGGCGGGCGAGATCCAGTCGGCTTCACCGAAGCCGTGGACGTGGCATCCGTCGTTCGACAGCTTCTCGCGCGTGCTCACCGTGTCGGGGTTCGGACGGTACTTCGTCAACAGCCTGCTCGTGGCCCTGGTCGTCGTGGCGTTGTCGCTGCTGCTGTCGTTCCTCTCGGCGGTGGCCTTGACGCGGTTCTCCTTCAAGGGGCGGACCGTGCTGCTGGTGATGACGCTGGTGGCGCAGATGGTGCCGGTGGAGGCGCTGACCATCCCGCTGTTCTTCCTCATGCGATCCCTCGGCGGCGCGGTACCGGCACTGGGTCTCAACGAGCTGGGTTCGCTGGTGCTGGTGCACCTGGCGTTCAGCCTGCCGTTCGCGATCTGGATGCTGCGCGGGTTCGTCGCCGCGGTGCCGGTGGAGCTCGAAGAGGCAGCGAAGCTGGACGGCGCGTCCCGGGTGCGGTTCACCTGGCAGATCCTGTTCCCGCTGGTGGCGCCCGGGCTGGTGGCCGTGAGCGTGCTCGCGTTCATCCACGCCTGGAACGACTTCCTGTTCGCCAAGACGTTCATCGTGTCCAAGACCGAGAACCAGACGCTGCCGCAGGCGATCCTGGTGTTCTTCAAGCCGGAGGACACCGACTGGGGCGCGGTGATGGCATCCTCGACGCTGATGACGATCCCGGTGCTGGTGTTCTTCGTCCTCGTCCAACGACGGCTGGTGTCCGGCATGGCCGGCGCCGTGAAGGGCTGACATGGCTTTCGACACCCTGCTCCCCCGCCCGGTTTCGGTGACGCCGTCGCCCGGCTCGTGCCCGTGGCCGTCCACTGTGGAGGTTCGGGCCGCTTCGCTGCCGCCGGAGGGCTATCGGCTCACCATCTCGTCTTCGGGTGTCGTCTTGGAGGTGGCGGATGCCGCCGGGGAGGTCTACGGGCGGGAGACGGTGCGGCAACTGGCCGGGCCGGCCGCCTTCCGGGTGGCCGGGTTCGCGCCTTCGGCACTGCCGTGCGGGGTCGTCGAGGACCACCCCCGGTTCGGGTGGCGCGGGTGCCTGCTCGACGTCGCCCGGCACTTCCGGACCAAGGCGGAGGTGCTCCGGTTCGTCGACCTGCTGGCCGCGCACAAGCTGAACGTGCTGAACCTCCACCTCACCGACGACCAGGGCTGGCGCTTCGAGGTCCCGGCGTTCCCGCGGCTGACGTCGGTGGGCGGCTGGCGGCCGTCGTCGATGGTGGGCAGCGGGGGCGCGCAGGACGGCCGTCCGCACGGCGGGTTCTACACGGGCGACGACCTGCGGGAGATCGTTGCCTACGCCGCATCGCGGGCCGTCACGGTGGTGCCGGAGATCGACATCCCCGGCCACGCACGGGCTGCGCTGGCGGCGTATCCCTCCTTGGGGACATCGTCGTCCTACGAAGTCTGGGATTCCTGGGGCATCAGCACTTCGCTGCTTTCCCCGTCCGAGTCCACATTGGACTTCTTCCGGCAGGTGTTCGACCACCTGCTGGAGATCTTCCCGTCCCCGGTGATCGCCCTGGGCGGCGACGAGACACCGGGCGCGACCGACGAGCACCGCGCGTTCGTCCGGCAGCTGGCCGAGCACCTGGTGGCCCGCGGCCGGACGCCGATGGGCTGGGACGAAGTCCTCGACTCGGGCGGCCTCCCCCCGATGGTGATCGGCGCCTGGCGCCACGAGGACGCCGGCATCCGGGCGGCGTCTCTCGGGCACGACGTGGTGATGTGCCCGGAGCAGCACGTGTACCTGGACCACCGCCAGTCCGCGGACCCCGAGGAGCCGATCCCGGTCGGGGAGGTCCACACGGTGGAGGACGTGTACGCGTACGAGCCGGCGCTGAGCGGCCCGCGGCTGCGTGGGGTGCAGGCCCAGGTGTGGAGCGAGCACCTGGACGACGTGCGGCGGGTGGACTACATGGCGTTTCCGCGGTTGTCGGCGTTCGCGGAGGTGGCTTGGAGCAGCGGGCCTCGGGACTACGCGGAGTTCCTGCCGCGGTTGCGGGACCACCACCTGCCGCGGCTGGACGCGCTCGGGGTGGAGTACCGGCCGTTGGAGGGACCGCACCCGTGGCAGACGCGGCCGGGGGTGCCGGGGCGGCCGCGCTAGCCGTTCCACAGCGCGGCCCACTGGTCCGGGGTGAGGTCACGGGGCAGGGCCGACGGCGGAACCCCGGCGGCCCTCAGCCTGGCGCGCCAGGGTCCCGCGCCGAGGATCTGCTCGATCCCGCGGCCGCGTCCGGTGAAGGCCTGGCGCACGAACCGCTCGTAGGCAGCCCGCTCGGCGGGATCGACGAGCGGGCCGGGCCGCCGGGAGATCGTCAGCAGGCCGCCGTCGACGCCGGGTTTCGGGCGGAAGGCGTCGGCCGGGACGCGGCCGTGCAGGGTGAAGTCGAACCAGGGCACCGTCTGGGCGGTCAGCATCGTGCGGCCGCCGACGCCCGCGCGTTTGCGGGCCACCTCCCACTGCGTGAGCAGGACAGCGTCGGCCCAACGGCCGTCGGTGAGCAGGCGGCGCAGGATCGGCGTGGTGAGGTGGAACGGCAGGTTGCCGACGACGACCGGCCGGTCCAGCGGAACCCGCAGGGCGTCCCCGTGGACGACGGACACCGACGGCAGCCGCCGCCGGAGCCGGTGCACGCGGTGCTCGTCGAGGTCGACGGCCCGGACGTCACGTCCGAGCGTCGCGAGCTGCCGGGTAATCGCGCCGTCGCCGGCGCCGATCTCGAGGATCGGACCGTCGGTCGCGCGCACAAGCCGGACGATCCGGTCGATGGTCGGGCGGTGGTGCAGGAAGTTCTGGCCGAGTTCATGGCGGCCGCCATGGACGGAGCGGGACAAGGGAGGCACTCCAGGCTTGCGGAACGGAGCACCCGGGGATGGTCGACTCGACCGCCTCCGGGTGCCGGGGCATCCGGAAGTACGGCGCGATCGGATCTTCAGCAGAAACGCGCGCCGTCAAGCGCGGCGCAGCCGCTGAGCCTTACGCCCGCAGGCGGGCATCCACAACGTTCCCATGGCCGCCGAGGATAGCGGCCGCCGTCGCCGGAGGGCGACCGATTTACGGCAGCAGCGTCACCGTGACCGACTTCGACGGGCCCACGTTCCCCGCCGCGTCGATCGAGCGGTACTCGATGCGGTGCTTGCCGTACCCCGGCTTGCGCTCCGAGAACGGCGACACCGTCAGCCCACCTTCGCCCAGGTTCCCGTACGCGAGCCCGTCGATCTCCGTGCCGCGCGGGGTGAACAGGTACGGCGCGTCCGGGTCCGTCGGCCAGCCGTAGTACTTGTGCCAGCCGTCGCCGTCCACGCGGAACTCCGGCATTCCGTCCGGCGACTCGAGCTTCAGCGTGAACGAGCCGTGGTACTCGGTGCCCGGGGGCAGCTTCGCCGTGGTCTCCGGGCCGGTCGCGTCCACCGTCCACGTCACCGTCGTGCCGCCGGTCGTCGCCGTCAGGGTGTGCGTGCCGCGGGCGAGGTCGAGCGCGTAGTCCGGGCCCGTACCGGCGTAACGGCCGTCGAGCATCCACGCGACTGCCGGGATCGAGCCGGTCGGCTCACCCGTCTCGACGTAGACCACGTCGTGCCCGCCGACCGGCAACGACGTCGACGCCACGACCGCCGGGCCGCCCGCGGGCGGGGTGACCACCGCCGGGTCCACCGTCCAGGTCCGGCTCGCGGACGGGCGGGCCGCCGGGTCGCGGACGAACGGCGTCGGATCGGTCACCGTCGCCGTCAGCGTGTGGCGGCCGGGCTTCACGTGCGCGGTGCGCAGGTCGACCGCGTCACGGCCGGGCAGCCTCTTGCCGTCCAGCGTCCAGGTGACGTCCAGGCGGTGGTCCACCGGGTGCATCGGGCGGACCCACACCACGCGGTCGGCGCCGATCGTCCCCGCCGGGGTGCCACCCGCGATCAGCGGGACCTTCGCCGCGATCCGCTGCGTCATCCGCTCGCGGCCGACCTGGTCGAACGCGTAGCCGAGCGTCTTCATCATCGAGTGCCGGCTCGGCCGCCAGACGCCGGTCTGGGTGTACAGCCCGCCTTCGAACCGGCCGATCGTGCCGCCGGACTCGCTGGGCTCGCCGAGCCAGCGCCACCACTTCGCGTGCTGCGCGCGCATCTGCGGCTCGGTCAGCAGCGTGTGGTGGATCGACGCCGGTTCGCCGCCCTCGTACGCGCCGCCCGGGACGTTGCGCGCGTAGTAGTCGTACTCGTCGTCGAGACCGCCGAGCGAGTGGCCGAGTTCGTGCGGCGAGATCAGCGCGGACAGCGCGTTCCCGCCGGACGCCGTCGCGTAGGTGCCGCCCGCGCCGCCGTAGGTGGAGCTGTTGCCCAGCGCCAGGATCTGCCGGTTCGCGCGGGTCGTGCCGGGCACGAGGTCGGCGTACCGCTGGGCGGCCGCGTCGTCGACGGTCAGCAGCCGCTGCACGCTCTGCGCGTTGCAGCCGCCCCAGAACCCCATGTTCAGCGGGGTGTCGCGCCGCGGGGCGTCCAGGCCGGGGTCACAGTCCACACCGGACTCCGGCGAGGCGATGGAGACGGCGAAGACGTTGAAGTAGCTGCGGTAGGACTTGAACGGCTCGAGCGACCACAGGGTGCGCACGTGCCGCTGGACATCGGCGAAGAACTTCGGCTGCTCGGCGGCGGTGTAGCCGTCCCCGAGGACGACGAGGTTGAACCGCTGCGCGACCGGCCCGCTCACCTGCACCTCGCTGACGGAGACCGCCGGCTCGGCGGCGCGCGCCGGCGCGGCCAGCCCGGCGGTGACGACGAGCGCTGCGACGAACCCGGCCCACTTCCGCATGGCGGCACTCCCCTGGTCGGTGATCGTTCCGGTGTACCGCACGGGGAGCGTCGCCGGAACCGCCGGAAGTCGCAGACGCGGCCGTGTAGGCCGTTTTATCCGCGCGTGAGCCGGTACCAGACCTCCGGCCGCCCCACCTGGCCGTAGTGCGGCTCGCGGTGGGCCATGCCGTTGTCCGCCAGGTACTCCAGGTACCGCCGGGCCGTCACGCGGGAGGCACCGATCGCCGAAGCCGCCGCGCCCGCCGAAAGTCCTTCCGCCGCGCCGGAAAGCGCGTCGGTGATCGCCTCCAGGGTCTGGACGCTCATGCCCTTCGGCAGCGGGGGCTGCTCGGTCGTGCGCAGCGCGCCGAGGGCCCGGTCGATCTCCGCCTGGCCGGTGACTTCGCCGGACGCGTCGCGGAATTCTGCGTAGCGCTCCAGCTTTTCGCGCAGGGTCGCGAAGGTGAACGGCTTGAGCAGGTACTGCACCACGCCGACCGAGACCGCCGCCTTGACCAGGCCGAGGTCGCGCGCCGACGTCACGGCGATGACGTCGATCGGCAGGCCGGCCGCCCGCAGCGAGCGGCAGACCGCCAGCCCGTGCGTGTCCGGCAGGTAAAAGTCCAGCAGGACCAGGTCGACCGGCTCGCGTTCGCAGAACCGCAGCGCTTCGCCGCCGGAGTGGACCACGCCCGCCACCGCGAACCCGGGGAGCCGCTCCACGTACACGCGGTGCGCCTCCGCGGCGACCGGCTCGTCCTCGACCACCAGCACCCGGATCACCGGCCCGCCTCCTGCCGCGGCAGCCGCACGGTGAACACCGCGCCGCCGTCGTGCCCGACCTCGACCGTGCCGCCGTAGCGGCGCACTGCCTGCCCGACGAGCGCGAGGCCGAGCCCGTGGCCGTCCTCGGCCTTCGTCGACCACCCGCGGCGGAACACGTCGGCGTCCTCGGGCACGCCGGGACCGGAGTCGGCGACCCGCAGGAGCAGCCCGTCGTCGTCCGTGCGGGCGGTGACGACGACCTTCGGGTGGCCGGTGCCGCGCACGGCCGCGTCGAGCCCGTTGTCGATCAGGTTGCCCAGGACGGTCACCAGGTCGCGGGCTTCGATGCCGAGCGAGACGTCGTCGATGACGGTGTCCGGCGTGACCGCCAGCTCCACGCCGCGCTCGCTCGCTTCGGCCGCCTTGCCCAGCAGCAGCGCGGCGAGCACCGGCTCGGCGACGGCACCGACGACCCGGTCGGTCAGCTCCTGAGCGAAGGCGAGCTCGGCGGTGGCGAACTCGACGGCCTGCTCGGGTTTGCCGATCTCGACGAGGGAAACGACGGTGTGCAACCGGTTCGCGGCCTCGTGCGCCTGCGACCGCAGCGCCTCGGCGAGGCCGCGGGCGGTGGTCAGTTCCCCGGTCAGCGACTGCAGTTCGGTGTGGTCGCGCAGGACGACGACGGTGCCCTGCGAGCGGCCGCCCGAGCGGACGGCGGTGGTGCTGACCAGCAGCACGCGCGAATCCGTCAGGTGGAGTTCCTCGGCCCGGTTCTCCTCCGACGTGAACGCTTCGGCCAGCCCGTCCGGCAGGCCCAGCGTCGCCAGGTCGCGGCCGACCGGGTCGGCGTCGAGGCCGAGGAGCGTGCGCGCGCCGTCGTTGCAGAGGCCGATCCGCCCGTCCCGCCCGACGAGCAGCACGCCTTCGCGGACCGAGTGCAGCACGGCTTCGTGGTACTCGAAGAGGTTGCTCAGCTCGTCCGGCGCGACGCCGCGGGTCTGACGCCGCAGCCGGGCGCTGATCAGCCAGCCGCCCAGCGCCCCGACCAGCAGGACCGCGCTCGCCACGCCGAACAGCGGCCACAGCCGTTCGCGCAGCTCGGCCGAGATCGCCGCGACCTTGATCCCGACCGCGACCAGCGCGCTGACCCGGTGGCCGGCGTCGAACACCGGGACGACCGTGCGCACCGACGGGCCGAGCGAGCCGGTGTAGATCTCGGTGAGGTCCTCGCCCCGCTGCGCCTTGCCGATGTTCCCGATGTAGTGCTGCCCGATCAGGGCGGGGTTCGGGTGCGTGTAGCGGATCCCGGCCGGGCTCATGATCGTGATGAAGTCGACCTGGGTGTCGTTCTGCACGCGCAGCGCGAACGGCTGCAGCGTCGCGCTCGGGTTCGGGGTGGTCACCGCGGCGACGACGGTCGGCGCGTCGGCGACGGTCCGGGCGATCGCGCTCACCTGGTCTTCGGCGTTCTGCTCGACCGCGCGTTTCGCGTCGAGCCAGGCGAAGGTGATCCCGGCGCCGGCCAGCACGCAGAGCACCACCAGCTGCAGCACGAGCAGCTGGCGCGCGAGGCTCCAATGGGACCGCAACGTCGGGGGCACCTCCTCATACCAGCACACCGCGCGGGCCGCTGTCCGAACGGGACGGTGCGATCATCACACGAACTCAATGAACACAAGTGAGCCGGATCACCGAACTCGGCCTACAGTGTGCCGCAACCTGAACACCCCCGAGCTGGAGGCAACGGTGCCGACACCGACCCCCGACGCGGCGCCGCGCCGCCGCGACAAGACCCACTACCTGTACCTGGCCGTGATCGCCGCGGTCCTGCTCGGGATCCTGGTGGGCTTCCTCTTCCCCGGCTTCGCCAAGGGCCTCAAGCCGCTGGGCGACGGGTTCGTCAACCTGATCAAGATGATGATCTCGCCGATCATCTTCTGCACCATCGTGATCGGTGTCGGCTCGGTCGCCAAGGCGGCGAAGGTCGGCAAGGTCGGCATCATGGCGCTCGTCTACTTCATCGTGATGTCGACGTTCGCGCTCGCCATCGGCCTGGTCGTCGGCAACCTGCTGCACCCGGGCGAGGGACTGCACCTCAACCCCGCCGACGTGAAGAGCGTCCAGAAGTCCGCCACCGGCTCCGAAGGCCCAGTCGACTTCCTGCTCCACATCATCCCGAAGACGTTCGTCTCCGCCTTCACCGAAGGCCAGGTGCTGCAGACGCTGCTGGTCGCGCTGCTCGTCGGGTTCGCGCTGCAGAAGCTGGGCCCGAAGGGCGCGCCGATCCTGCGCGGTGTCGAGCACATCCAGCGGCTGGTCTTCCGGGTCCTGGCGATGATCATGTGGGCCGCCCCGATCGGCGCGTTCGGCGCGATCGCCGCGGTGGTCGGCGCGACCGGCTGGGCCGCCCTGAAGAGCCTCGCCGTGATCATGATCGGCTTCTACGCGACCTGCCTGGTGTTCGTGTTCGTCGTCCTCGGCCTGGTGCTGTGGCTCGGCGCCCGCGTCAACATCCTGAGCCTGCTGCGCTACCTCGGCCGCGAGTTCCTGCTGATCCTGTCGACGTCGTCGTCGGAATCGGCGCTGCCGCGGCTGATCGCGAAGATGGAGCACCTGGGGGTCGGCAAGTCGGTCGTCGGCATCACCGTGCCCACCGGGTACTCCTTCAACCTGGACGGCACGGCGATCTACCTGACCATGGCGACGTTGTTCATCGCCGCGGCCCAGGACGAGCCGCTGTCGATCGGCGCGCAGATCGGCCTGCTGGTGTTCATGATCATCGCGTCGAAGGGCGCGGCCGGCGTCAGCGGCTCCGGGATCGCCACCCTGGCCAGCGGCCTGCAGTCGCACCGGCCGGAACTGGTCAACGGCGTCGGCTTCATCCTCGGCATCGACCGGTTCATGTCCGAGGCCCGCGCGCTGACCAACTTCGCCGGCAACGCGGTCGCGACCGTCCTCATCGGAAACTGGACGAAGGAGTTCGACCGCGAACAGGCGGAACGCGTGTTCGCCGGTACCGCGCCGTTCGACGAAGCGACATTGATCGACGAAGAGCGGCAACCCGAACCCGAGGAAGTCGCGGTTCGGTAGTTCCCTGAACGTTCGTGCTCATGCCCCCGCTGAGCGCGAGCCACCGCGGGCCGCGGTGCGAGTCTCCCCGACCTCGCACCGCGGCCCGTTCCACGTCTTCAGGAAGCGGCGTCGTAGGCGACGCGCGCGGCCGCGATGTCGTCGCGGTGCTGCTCCGCCCAGCCGAGCAGGCCGTTCAGCGACTGGTACAGCTCCTTCGCCATCGGCGTGGCCGCGTACTCCACGCGCGGCGGGACGGTCGGGTAGATCGTGCGGAGCAGGAGGCCGTCCCGCTCGAGGTTGCGCAGGGTCAGCGTCAGCATCCGGCGGCTGATGCCCTCGACCGCGCGTTCCAGCTCGGTGAACCGCACCGGGCCCCGGATCGCCTCCAGCAGGATCCCGATCGCCCACTTGCCGCTGATCCGGTTGATGACCTCCAGCACGGTGCAGACGTCGAGTTTTTCCGGGTCGATCTCGGTGACCTGGACGGGTACACCGATGTTCCCCTGGGACATGGAAGTGCCTCCTTACGCGGACACCCATGGTCACACATGATGGGCACTGTTACAAGAAGTGCCCTGGCAACGACCAGGGGAACTCTCGACTGGAGGGGCCTGACATGGCCGAGAACCACCCCACCCGCTCCCGCGGCCTCGCGTTGGCGGTGCTGTGCGCCGCTTCGCTGATGGTCGTGCTCGACAGCAGCATCGTCGCGGTGGCGCTGCCGGCGATCCAGGCCGACCTCGGCTTCACGCCCGCCGGGCTGTCCTGGGTCTTCACCGCCTACCTGGTCGCCTTCGGCGGCCTGCTCCTGCTCTCCGGACGGCTCGGCGACCTGCTCGGCCGCCGCCGCGTCTTCCTCGGCGGGCTGGGCCTGTTCACGCTCGCCTCGCTGGTCGCCGGCCTGGCCACGGACGCCGGCGTCCTGGTCGTGGCGCGGTTCGCCCAGGGCGTCGGCGGCGCGCTGGCGTCGGCCGTGGTGCTCGGGATGATCGTCACGATGTACCCCGAGCCCCGGGCGCGCGCGAAGGCGATCGGCGTCTACAGCTTCACGCAGGCGGCGGGCGCGTCGATCGGGCTCATCGCGGGCGGCGCGCTGACGCAGGCGCTGAGCTGGCACTGGACGTTCTACGTCAACCTGCCGATCGGCGTGGCCGCGCTGCTGCTGGCCGTCCGGGTGGTCTCGCCGGACCGCGGGACCGGCCTGCGGGCGGGCCTGGACGTCGTCGGCGCCTTGCTGGTCACCGCGGCCGTGATGCTGGGCGTGTACGGCATTTCGGCGTCGTCCTGGGGCGCGGTGGCCGCCGCCGTCGTGCTGCTCGCGGCCTTCGCGGTGCGGCAGGCGAAGGCGCGGACGCCGCTGTTGCCGCTGCGGCTGTTCCGGATCCGCGCGGTGATCGGCGCGAACGTCGTGATGGTGCTGATGGTCGCCGGGATGCTCGGTTTCCAGTTCGTCACGGCGTTGTACCTGCAGCAGGTGCTGGGTCTCGACGCGCTGTGGACCGGTGTCGCGTTCCTGCCGGTGCCGGTGGTGATCGCGGTGGCATCGCTGGGCTTCGCGGACAAGCTCGCCGCACGGTTCGGCCCGCGGGCGGTGCTGCTGGCCGGGCTCGGCCTGGTGATCGTGGGCCTGCTGCTGCTCACCCGCGCGTCGGACTCCTACTTCGCCGGCGTCCTGCCGCCGCTGCTGCTGATGGGCCTCGGCGCCGGCGCGGCCATCCCGGCGCTGATGGGCCTGGCGATGGCGGACGTCCCGGCCGCGGACGCGGGGGTGGCGTCGGGGCTGATCAACACGACCCAGCAGGTCGGGGCGGCGGTGGGTACGGCGGTCCTGGCCGCGGTGGCCGCGTCCCGCACGGAGAGCCTTGGGGCTCTCGACCATCGCGAGGCCCTGGCGGCCGGGTACCGGCTGGCCTACGGGGTCAGCGCGGGCTTCCTGATCGCGGCGGTCGCGCTGGGCGGTCTGGTGCTCGCCCGCCGCCCCCGCAAGGCCGAGGCTCCCGAACCGGAGGTTTGCGTCGCCGGTCAGGCGTGATCCAAGGGTCGACACGCGTGATCAGAGGGTCGACACCCGTGATTGAAGGGTCGACACGGCTTCCCCGGCCGTGTCGACCCTTCAATCACGCGAGTCGGCGTTTCAATCACGCGAGTCGGCGTTTCAATCACGTGAGGTAGGCGGAAAGCCCACGGTGGCCCCGCCGCATCATCAGCGCGTGGTTCGCGCGGAAGAGCGGCCGGGCCACCGTGTCGAAGCGCCGCAGCAACTCCTTCCGGGCCTGAACGTCCTGGGTGATTTCCAGCAGCGTGCCCGCGCCCGCCGCGCGGACCGCTCCCGTCAGGGTCCCGTCGAGGTCGCCACTGAGCCTGACCCGCATCAGGCCCGTGCGCTCGTCCTGGTGGTCCCGGTGCATCCGGACGACGATCCGGAACGGCAGCCGGGACCGGCAAACCAGCTCGGCGGTGTCGTCGTCCACGCGGCGCACCGCGCGGACGTCCGACCACCACCTCGGGTAGCCGGCGAGGTCGGTGACCGCGCCGAACACCCGCCCGGGCGCGGTTGCCGGCAGCAGCCACGTGCTGCGGAACCGGTAGCGCGCGCCCGTCACGTCACACCTGGGCCGAGACCAGCTTCCGGCCGTCCACCGTGACGATGTCGACCGACTTCACGTCGTCGGGCGCGACCAGCGCGGACCCGTCGAGCTTGAAGCCCTGGTTCTCCCACTTCTCGGACACCTGCCAGCTGCCCGCGGTCACCGCTTGACCTTCCTTGGTGACCACCTGGAGCAGGCACTTCTCGCCGGCTTTGACGCCCTTGACGTTGACGTCCACCTTGACCCAGCCCTGGAACGGCGCCACCGCCGCAGCCAGCTGCACGCCGGTGGTCGGATCCCGCCCTTCGACGTTCTTCGTGCCGGGCACGTCCGACGCCGGAGCCGCGATGCCGCCGTTGTCCGAGGCCGTCTGACGGCCGACCAGCACGCCGCCACCGAGGGCGGCCACCACCAGCACCGCCGCCGCGACCAGGGCCAGGCCCCGCCGGGACGACGACCGGCCCGAGCGGCCCGGTGCCACGCGCTCTTCCTCGTCGCGCACCCGGCGCAGGGTCTTCTGCAGCAGCAGGTCCCCGCCCTCGGGCGGCCCGTCGAGGAACGCCTCGGGCGGTACCTCGTCGAGCGACTCGCGCAGGGCCACGAGCTCGTTCAGGTCGAACCGGCACTGCGCGCAGGTCTGCAGGTGCCGCCGCTCGAAGTCGGCCGCCTCGTGGGGATCGAGCGCGCCGAGGGCGTACGCGCCGAGCTGCGTGTGACTTTCGTCGACCGAGTTCATCGCGCCACCTCCGTTCCGCTCGAAATCATCGCTGCTCTGAGTGCTCTTAGTGCGTAGTACGACCTTGATTTCACGGTACCCGGTGCGACGCCCAGTGTTCTCGCCGCTTCGGCCACCGTCCGTCCCCGGTAGTAGATCTCCACCAGGACCTCTCGATGCTCGTTGGACAGCCCGTCCATCGCCCCGAGCACGGTCATCGAGTCGACCACGCCTTGGGCGTGATCTCGCTCGACGGCCGGGGTCGGCACGCCTTCGGCCGGTTCGGCCACCTCTTGTGGCCGGGCCGCCCGGGCCCGTGCCCGGTCGGTGACCAGGTTGCGCGCGACGGTCAGCAACCAGCCGCGCACCGAGCCTTTCCCGTCGTTCTGCAAGTCGTCCGCGTGTTTCCACGCACGGACGAGCGTCTCCTGGACCACGTCCTCGGCTGCCGCGCGATCCCCGGTCAGCCTCGTCGCGTAGGCCAGCAGGCTTCGCCCGTGTTCGGCGTACAGCTGCCGAATCAGGTCTTCGCCTTTGGCCTTCTTAGGCCGCCTGCCTCCTATGGCCACCCTCGTCCTCCCGACGGTGTTCTGAGTCGTCGAGGACAGTAGTGCAACCCTCAGCTCCACCGGCGGCGCGTGCGCCGAGCGCAGCGCGACCATGGTGTTCATCGGCTGCCCGTCCTTCCTCGTTCTGCCCGGAAACCCGTCGTCCGTCAGGACCCTGACCCGCCGGCCTTGCCACCCGCGGTGATCTTGCTGCCGTCCGGGGCGATCGCGAACCACGTGCCGTTCGCACCCTGGCCGTTCAGGTCGCCCGCCGCCTTGTCCCCCGCGAATTCGTAGAGCGGCCAGCCGTTGAGCGTGATCTGCTTGCTGCCGTCCTTGCGGGTCGTCGTGCCGACCTGGGTGTCCTGGATGCCCTTGAGCATCGGGGTGGCCACACCGGCCAGCATCGGCAGCCAGGACTTCGTGCAGTCGCCGTCGCAGTTCGACGTCGGCGGCTGGGAGAGGTCCTTGTCGAACCGGTAGAGCGTCTTGCCGTCGGCGTCGGTGACCACCGCGCCGACGCCGTTGACCGTGCCGACCTGGAGCATCTTGTGCCCCGGCTCCCCGTGTTGCGGTCCTTGGGCGCCATCGGCCATCTCACCGCAGGCGGACAGCGAGGCGACGGCGAACAGCGCCACCGCGCTGAGGACCACCGGCCGGATACGGTTCATGACGTTCTCTCCTCGGTGAGGGCGGCTCCACCGTCCGGTGGACCTCGACACCCAGAACACGGCGGCGGGCGCAAAACGGTTCAGCCGGGTTTTCGCGCCATTCGGTGCCGGTTCGCCGCCGGATTGGTGTGTCCCGGTGATCGGCACGATCTTGTCGCCGTGCGGGGCGGCTTCCTAAGCTGATCACGTCCGCACCGCCGCCCCTGCCGGTTCCGGGAGGCCGCCGTGCCCGTCAAACCCCTCGTCCTGGTGGCGCTGCTGGCCGCGGGCTGTTCCGCTCCGGCGCCCTCGTTCACCGCGACCATGACTTCGCCCACCGACGTCGTGCTGAGCTGGCCGGACGACGGCGCGGGCCACCGCGTCGACTACGCCAACGACCCGGCCGGCCCGTGGACGACGCTGCGGTTCCTGCCGCCGCACGTGACGAGCTACCACCACCCGGACCTGATCCCGGAGACGCCGTTCTACTACCGGGTGCAGCCGTTCACCGGTCCGCTCTCGACGGATCTGAAAACGCGGGTGACGGGCGGCACGGTGTGGTTCACGTGGGCCGACCGCACGCCGGACGAGGCCGGCTTCCTGCTGGAGATCCGGCATCCGGGCGCGGCGGAGTTCGACCCGGTCCTGGTGACCGGGCCGGACGCCACGGAGTCCTCGCTCTCGCTGCTGCCCGGCGAAGAGGGCTCGGCCTACCGGCTCCGGACGCTGTACTACGGCCCGCTCTCCCCGGTGGTCCACCAGACCACCGGGAAGGAGCGGTAGCCGCTACTCGGCCGTGAGCACCGTCCGCAGGAACTCGCCGGTGTAGCTGCCCTCGACCCCGGCGACGTACTCCGGCGTGCCCTCGGCGACCACCGTGCCACCGCCCGAGCCGCCCTCGGGGCCCATGTCGATGATCCAGTCGGAGGTTTTGATCACGTCGAGGTTGTGCTCGATCACGATCACCGAGTTGCCCTTGTCGACCAGCCCGTTGATCACGCCGATCAGCTTGTTGATGTCCTCGAAGTGCAGGCCGGTGGTCGGCTCGTCGAGGATGTACACCGTCTTGCCGGTCGAGCGCTTCTGCAGCTCGCTGGCCAGCTTGACGCGCTGCGCCTCACCGCCCGAGAGCGTCGGCGCGGGCTGGCCGAGCCGGACGTAGCCGAGGCCGACGTCCACCAGCGTCTGCAGGTGGCGGTGGATGGCCTTGATCGGCTCGAAGAACTCCGCGGCCTCCTCGATGGGCATGTCGAGCACGTCCGAGACGGTCTTGCCCTTGTAGTGCACCTCGAGGGTCTCCCGGTTGTACCGGGCGCCCTTGCAGACCTCGCACGGGACGTAGACGTCCGGCAGGAAGTTCATCTCGATCTTGATCGTGCCGTCGCCCGCGCACGCCTCGCAGCGGCCACCCTTGACGTTGAACGAGAACCGGCCCTGCTGGTAGCCGCGGACCTTCGCCTCGGTGGTCGCGGCGAACAGCTTGCGGACGTGATCCCAGACCCCCGTGTAGGTGGCCGGGTTGGACCGCGGGGTCCGCCCGATCGGCGACTGGTCGACCCGCACCAGCTTGTCGACGTTGTTCAGGCCGTTCACGCGGGTGTGCCGGCCCGGCACCTGGCGGGCGCCGTTGAGCTTGTTCGCCAGGACCGTCGCGAGGATGTCGTTGACCAGCGTGGACTTGCCCGAGCCGGAGACGCCGGTGACCGAGACCAGGCAGCCGAGCGGGAAGGAGACGTCGAGCCCGCGCAGGTTGTGCTCGCGCGCGCCGACGACGGTCAGCTGCCGCTTCTTGTCGATCGGCCGCCGGATCGCCGGGATGTCGATCTTCCGCCGGCCGGACAGGTACTGCCCGGTCAGCGATTCCTTGCTCTTCAGCAGCTTCTTGTACGGTCCACTGTGGACGATGTGGCCACCGTGCTCGCCCGCGCCCGGGCCGATGTCGACCACCCAGTCGCTGGAGCGGATGGTGTCCTCGTCGTGCTCGACGACGATCAGCGTGTTGCCGAGGTTCCGCAGCCTGGTCAGCGTCTCGATCAGGCGGTGGTTGTCGCGCTGGTGCAGGCCGATCGACGGCTCGTCCAGCACGTACAGCACGCCGACCAGGCCGGAGCCGATCTGCGTCGCGAGCCGGATGCGCTGCGCTTCACCACCCGAAAGAGTGGCGGACGCGCGGTCGAGCGAGAGGTACGTCAGGCCGACGTCGAGCAGGAAGCGCAGGCGCGCCTGGATCTCCTTCAGGACCGCGCCGGCGATCATCGCCTCGCGCTGGCCCAGCTCCAGCTCGTCGAGGAACTGCGACGCCTCCGCGATCGACAGCGCGCAGACCTCGGCGATGGACATGTCGCCGCGGGTCTTGTGCGCCAGCGTGACGGCGAGGATCTCCGGCTTGAGCCGGGTGCCCTGGCAGGCCGGGCACGGCACCTCGCGCATGTAGCCCTCGTACCGCTCGCGCATGTACTCGGACTCGGTCTGCTCCTGGCGCCGCTCGAGGAACGGGATGACGCCCTCGAAAGCCGCGTAGTACGAGCGCTGGCGGCCGTAGCGGTTCTTGTAGCGGACGTGGACCTGCTCGTCGACGCCGTGCAGCACCGCCTTCTGGGCGCGCGCGGGCAGCCGCCGCCACGGCGTGTCCATCCGGAAGCCGATGGTCTCCGACAGAGACTCGAGCAGGCGGATGAAGTAGTCCGCGCTCTGGCCACCCGACCACGGCGCGATGGCGCCCTCGGCCAGGGACAGCTCGTCGTCCGGGACCACCAGCTCCGGGTCGACCTCCTTGCGGATGCCGATGCCGGTGCACTCCGGGCAGGCGCCGTAGGGCGAGTTGAAGGAGAACGAGCGGGGCTCGAGGTCCTCGATCGCCAGGGGGTGGCCGTTCGGGCAGGCCAGGTTCTCGGAGAAGCCGCGGATGCGGTGCGGGTCGTTGTCCGGCAGGTCGACGAACTCGAGCTCGATCAGCCCGTCGGCCAGGCGCAGCGCCGTCTCGACCGAGTCGGTGAGCCGCTGGCGCGAGGCCGCCTTCACGGTCAGGCGGTCGATGACCACGCCGATCTGGTGCTTCTCCTGCTTCTTCAGCTTCGGCGGGTCGGTGAGCGGGTGCATCGTGCCGTCCACGACCACGCGCGCGTACCCCTGCTGCTGCAGGTTCTCGAACAGGTCGACGTACTCGCCCTTGCGGCCGCGCACCACCGGCGCGAGCACCTGGAACCGGGTGCCCTCCTCCATGGCGAGCACCTGGTCGACGATCTGCTGCGGGGTCTGCTTGCTGATCGGCTCGCCGCACGTGGGGCAGTGCGCCTTGCCGGCGCGGGCGTAGAGCAGGCGCAGGTAGTCGTAGACCTCGGTGATCGTGCCCACGGTGGAACGCGGGTTGCGCGAGGTCGACTTCTGGTCGATCGACACCGCGGGCGAGAGGCCCTCGATGAAGTCGACGTCCGGCTTGTCCATCTGCCCGAGGAACTGCCGGGCGTACGCCGAGAGGGACTCGACGTACCGGCGCTGCCCTTCGGCGAAGATGGTGTCGAAGGCGAGGCTCGACTTCCCGGACCCGGACAGGCCGGTGAACACGATCAGGCTGTCGCGGGGCAGGTCGAGATCCACGCCGCGGAGGTTGTGCTCGCGGGCACCGCGAACAACGAGGCGATCAGCCACGCCAGGGTCCTCTCAATGTCTTCTTCAGCTGCGGTCGCTCACCCGGGTTCAAGCTGCACGGGTGGCCGCGATCCATGCTACGAGCCACCACCGACAAAAACGGGTTCCGCGTCCTTGACCTGCGGTTCTTCGGGCTTTCGACGTCTGGTGAGCCACCGGTGGGCCGGGCGTTCGACCCCCGCGGTGACCGCCCAGCCGGCCAGCACGGCGGCGCCGACGACCAAGGGGAGCCGCAGCCAGCCGGGGAGGCCGAGGTCGAGCAGGGCACGGGCCAGGATGTAGCCCAGTTCCTGGTGCACCAGATAAAGACCATACGAGATGCCCGCGAGCCAGGTGACGGCCGGGGCGATCCGCGCGAGTCCGGGGAACCGCCAGTCCGGGCCGCGGGCGGCCACGCAGACCAGCAGGAGCAGCACGGCGAACCCGATCGTGGACGGCCAGCGCTGCGCGTCCTGCGGCAGGGCGACGTGGAACGGGAAGACCTGCAGGTCCTGCGCGGCCACGGCGGCAGTCACGAAGAGTGCGAGGTGCCACGTCTTCAGCCGTCGCTGCGCCCACAGCCAGATCGCGACGCCGATGGCGAAGACGTGCAGCCGGTGCAGGCCCAGTCCGTAGTAGAAGGTCTCGACGACCGGACTCGCCGTCCCGGGCGCGAAGACGAGGAACCGCAGCGCGAGCGGGACGAGGATCAGCGCCCAGAGCAGGGCGACGGTCAGCCGGTGGGTGCGCCACGACCGCGGCCACAGCAGGGCGGCGCCGGTGAAGGCCAGCAGCTGCACCGGCAACGTCCAGTAGGAGCCGTCGAGGTAGTAGAAGGCGTCCCAGCGGATGCCCCACTCCTGCACCATGCCGAGGTTGGTGACCAGGTCCAGCCAGGTCGGGATGTACCACGGCGACGGGTCCGACGGCGGCCCCTGCGGGACGCCGAAGAGGAATCCGGTGACGCCGGGCGGGTAGGGCAGGCCGCTGAAGGAGATGGCCGCCCACCGCGTCACGACGTAGGTCACCAGCACGGCGACCAGGTACGCCGGCACCAGCCGCGCGACGCGGTTCCACAGCCACCGGCGGGGATTGCCCTTGCGGAGGCTGGCGCAAACGAAGAAGGCGGAGATCACCAGCAGGATCGCGGCGCCGAACTGCGCTGTCACCCTGATGGGGTACCCCGTGAGCTCGGGGTGCAGGAGGGCACCCTGGTGGGTGACGTGCCCGAGGATGACGGCCAGCACGGCGACGACCCGGAGGAGGTCCCAGCTGATCCGGCGCGGCGTCGGGGAGGTGGGCACGGTCGTCCTGAGGTCGGGGCTGGCGGGGTTCGCGATGAGCCTACGTGGCGGGGCGGCCGCGCGCTTGTGCGGGTGGAACCGCTTGGAGCGAAACGACTACCGTGTGCACGGTGAACATCGTGGACACCTACACGGGGCACGTCGACCCGGGCGGCGACGCCGCCCGGCGCACGCTCGACGCGCTGACCATCACCAAGCTGTCCGTCGGCCCGATGGACAACAACGCGTACCTCCTGGTGTGCCGTTCGTCGAACGAGGCCCTGCTCGTCGACGCGGCGAACGACCCGGACCGCATCTCCGACCTGATCGGCCACGGCCCGGACCGGCCGTCGTTGAAGACGGTGGTGACGACCCACCAGCACCAGGACCACTGGCAGGCCCTGGGCGCGGTGGCCGGAGCGAACGGCGCCAACACCGCGGCGCACCCGCTGGACGCTTCGCCGTTGCCGGTACCACCGGACTTTCTGGTCGAGCACGGCGACGAGCTGAAGGTGGGCGAGGTCACCCTCTCGGTGATCCACCTGCGCGGGCACACGCCGGGGTCGATCGCCCTGCTGTACCGGGATCCGGCGGGGCACCCGCACCTGTTCACCGGGGACTCGCTGTTCCCCGGCGGGGTCGGGAAGACGTCGTCGCCGGAGAACTTCACCTCGCTGCTGGACGACGTGGAGACGCGGATCTTCGGTGAGCTGCCGGACGAGACGTGGTTCTACCCCGGCCACGGGGACGACTCGACGCTGGGTGCGGAGCGGCCGAAGCTGAAGGAGTGGCGCGAGCGCGGCTGGTGACCGCGCGACACGACGGGGAGGGTCGGTGGGGCTGAGCAAGCACGCCAGGCGGGTGCTCCAGCAGCAGGCTTCGGCACTGCTGAAGGAGCACGTCCCGCAGCTCGACGGCGACCGCCGCCGGATCCTCACCGCCCTGCTCGTCGAGACCGCCGGTCGCTGGCGCCTGTTCGTGCGCGCCGATCCGGCGGACCAGCGAGCCGACGCCTTCCTCGTCGGCTCCGAGGGCCTCTTCGCCGTCACCATCGCCGCCAAGCCGCCGCGAAGCCCCCATGAGCTCGTGCGGCACGCCGAAGAGAGCTGTGCCGGGATCCGGGACGGCCGCGGCCGGGAACTCACCGGCAGTGCCGTCCACTTCGTGCTCCTCACGCCCGGCCCCAAGACCGCCGCCGCGAAGGATGCCGGACCCTTTCGCGTCCTCGCCGAGACCGAGCTGGCGAAGCTGCTCCACCCCACCGCGCCGCACCTCGACCGGCGCCAGGTCGACGCGATCGGCGAGCAGGTCGCGAAGATCCTCGACGGTTACGTCCCGCTGCGCGTCCGAGCGCCCGGACGCGACGAAACCGCCGACGGCTTCCTCGACGCCGGCACCCTCGTCGAGGCCGAGGTCGCCGCCGCTCAGCTGCGGCCGTTCGACTCCTGGCTGACCTTCCTGCACCCGCACCAGCGGGCGATCGTCACGCGCGACTACCGCGGGCCGGCGCGGATCAGCGGGCCGGCCGGGACCGCGAAGACCGTGGTCGCGCTGCACCGGCTGCGGCACGTCGCCCGGCGGACCTCCGGGCCTGTCCTGTTCACCACCTTCGTGCGCACCCTGCCGCCCGTCCACGAGGCCGCTTTCCGGCGGCTGGCGCCGGAGTTCGGCGACCGCGCCGAGTTCGTGCACCTGCACGCCTGGGTGCGCCGGTTCCTGACCGCGCGCGGACGGCCCGTCGAGGTCGACACGCGCGCGGTGCGGACCGCGTTCGGCCGGGCCTGGTCGCGGCACCGCGCCGTGCTGGAGCCGATCGAGCGGCACGACGAGTACTGGCGGACCGAGCTCGACCGCGTCATCAAGGGCCGCGGGTTCACCGCGCTCGACGAGTACCGCCGGCCCGCCGTGCGGCGGGGACGCGAACTGCGGCTGGGCCCCGAACAGAAGGCCGCGGTCTGGCAGTTCTACGAGACCTACCAGGAGATGCTCGCCGAGCGCGGGCTGCACGACCACAACGACGTGATCGACGTCGCACTGGCCGAGCTGCGGCGGCAGCCGCTGGAGACCCGGTACGCCGCGGTGGTCGTCGACGAGGTGCAGGACATCACCCTCAACGGCCTCCGGCTGATCAAGGAGCTCGCCGGCACCGGCCCGAACCAGCTCCTCCTGGTCGGCGACGGCCAGCAGCAGGTCTACCCGGGCGGCTGGCGGCTCTCCGACGCGGGCATCCCGGTCCTCGGCCGAGGCGAGGTGCTGCGGGTCAACTACCGCAACCGCACCGAAGTCCTGGCCTTCGCCCAGCGGTTCGACGCGCGCAACGAAGTCGACGACCTCGACGGCGCGTCCGGGATCGCCCTGAAGCACGCGGAAGCGGGCAACACCGGCGGGACGGCGGTGTCCTGGCGCGGCACCGAAGCGGAGCTCGCGGCCGAACTGACCCGGCGGATCGCCGGGCTGACCACCCCGCTCGGGCAGACCGCGCTGATCCTCTTCCAGCGCCAGGACCTCGTCCGGTGCCGGCGGATCCTGCGCGAGGCGGGCATCCCCGTCCTGTCCCTCGACGACTACTCCGGCGCTCCCGACGACCACCTCAAGGTCGGCACCGTGCACCGGGCGAAGGGGCTCGACTTCCAGGCCGTCCTGGTCGTCGAGTTCCCGGGCCGGGCGGGCGAAAGCGGGGCCGCCGCGGAAGAGGCGTCGGAGCTGCGCGACCGGCAGCGCCTCGTCGCGGCGACGCGCGCCCGGGACTTCCTCTGGTGGGGTGTCGTCGACGAGATCGCGGACACGGACGGAGCAGCCGGGTAACGATAGAGGACACAGGGACAACTTCCGGGACGAACCGGGCGTCTCCAGCGAACCCAGCGCTGGGACTTCCACCGGTCCGCTCCGCCAGGAGGCCCACATGTCCAGACCCGTCCGACGCGCGCTCGCCGCGGTCACCCTGCTGCTCGCCGGGATGCTCGCCGCCTCGGGAGCGGCGCAGGCCGCCGCCACCCCACCCGCCCTGATCAACATCCGGACCGGGCTCAACCCCGGGTTCGACCGGATCGTGCTCGACCTGTCCGCCGGGACCGTGCCCAGCACGTTGAACTACCAGCTCGTCGACGAGCTCACCGCCGACCCGAGCGGGGAGATCGTCTGGCTCACCGGGGAGTTCTTCATCAACGTCTCCGCCTTCCCCCTCGTCGCGCACGACGCGAACGGGAACCCCACCTACACCGGGCCGCAGAAGTTCCGCACGCGGAACCTCGCCAACGTCATGGCCGTCGCCCTCACCGGCGACTTCGAGGCGCAGACCTCGATCGGGATCGGGGTGCGGACGCGGACCGCGGTGAAGGTCTTCACCCTCACCGGGCCCAACCGCGTCATCATCGACGTCGCCCACTGAAGCCCGCGTGCGGCGGGCGGGGGAGTCACCCGCGCTCGTACGGGATCTTCTCCCCCGCCTCGACCGCGAACGGCAGGTGGTTGCCCGCCGGCGGCAGCGGGCACGTCGCGAAGTCGGTGAACGCGCACGGCAGGTTCACCGCGCGGTTGAAGTCCAGCGTCACCGAGCCGTCCGGGGCCGGCGCCCCGACCGGCAGCGAGCGGTTGGCCGCGTACGTCGTCACGCCGCTCGTCCCGTCGGTGAACAGGATGCTGAAGCCACCGTCCTTGCCGTTGAACGCCGTCAGCGTGTGCTCGACGCCGTCGCGAGCGAAGCGGACCACACCCGGCGCCGTGTAGACGTGGCTCAGGCCTTCCACGACCGCGCCCACGGTGGTCGGCCGCGGCGCGTCGAACGGCTCGAACCGCCCGGACAGCACCCACGACGGCGACGGCTCGTACGCCGGGACACCGCGGAACTCGCGCAGCACCTCGGCCTTCGGGTCGTGGACGCGGATCAGGTACCCGGACCGGCGGGCCACCTCGATCTCGACGTCACCGGACAGCACGCGCGTGCCCGCACCGCTGTTGACCAGCTCGAACCGCCGGACTTCGGTGATCGGTTCGCCTTCGTGCGTCAACGACGCGCCGGCCGGGTCGACGTACGCCGCGTCGGCGTCCTGCCACCAGCGGCCCGGGATGCCGGGGTACTCGCGCGGCGCGTCGGTCAGCCAGTCGAGCGAGACCAGCGCGAGCCAGCCGTGCGGCTCGGCCAGGTCGGTCTCGCGCCGGGCCTTCCAGTCCTGCCACTCCTGGGTGAACGTGCTCATCGCGGGCCCCTTCCGTCGGCTACGACTGTGCCAAACCGGGGGCCGGCGCGGCTATTCCGCGTCCCAGTATCCGGACTCCCGCGTCAGTCGAACGACCACTGCAGCCCGTAGCTCAGGCCCTGGTGCAGGTCGTGGAATTCGAGGCCGACCTCGCCGACCCGGTTGACGGTCAGCGCGTCGCCCGAGTCGATGCCGTCGTCGACCACCCGGCCCGGAACGCCGTTGAGGCGCCACACCCGCGTCGGTGGGGCCGCCCGGTCGAACCGGACCCGCACCGTGAACTCCTCGCAGCGGCGCAACGGCGTCATCGCGTAGTAGGGCCGCAGCTCCGTGCGCCGCGGCGTGAACCGGATGCCGTACTCGTGGCGCTGGCCGAGCCGCAGCGGGTTCGGCAGCCGCATGACGAACTGCGCGTGGCTCGCCGACACCTGGCGCGCTTCGACGATCTCACCGCCGAACAGCGCGTCCGCGGTGATGTCCGGCACCGGGTCGCTGCCCGGCTCGGCGGGCACGCTGAACGGCAGGACCAGCTCGTCGAGCTCGTCGGCCTCGGCGACGATCCGGCGCTCCTCCTGCAGCTCCGGCGGGGTGCGGTCGAGCCGGAGCATCGCTTTCATCGACTCGACGTACCAGCCGGCCAGCGGGTGCCGGTCACCGCGGGGCGCGGGCGCGCCGAGCAGCTCGTCGATCCGGCGGAACGCCAGGTCGATGCGACGGCGGGCGGTGCGCGGGTCGCGGTCGAGGACGCTGGCCAGCCACGAGATCCGCCGGTCGAGGAACTCCCCCGCGGCCTCTTCGTGCAGGCCCAGCGCCGCGAGCGCGGCCAGCTTCAGGTCCGGTGGCAGCCGCCCGCAGAGCTCGGTCAGCCGCAGCACGAGCTTCTGGCGCGCGGCGGCGGGCTGGTCGGTTTCGGTGATCGCGCTCGCCGCGCGCAGGCAGGGCCCGATCCGCTGGTGCAGATCGGCGGCGTCGAGGCCGCGGCCGCGGCGCAGTTCGTTCAGCTCGCGCACGAACGGGGAGGTGTGCTCGTCCGTCGTCCCACCCCCTCGTCCCCCCGCGGCAGCCTTTCCCACGTTACCAGTTCCCGTTCTCCGAAAGCAGGACAAATCACGGACGCCCGATTACCGGAATACCGGCCGGTCGGCCCCCCACGAGCCGGCCGGCCGGTTTCACCGCGGTCAGTTCACCCCGAAGATCAGGGCCCAGATCGAGTGGCTCTCCATCAGACACACCTCCTCATCGCTGTACCCGGGCCGAGGCGGAAAGCGGCGCGGAGCCGTGCAACGCCGGAGCTGCCGGTTCCGCCGTGCTTCCGGCGGCCACCGCGAAACCCGCGACGGCGCCGACCAAGAACGCGGCGAAGACCGATTTCACCAGGGTCAGAATCTTGCAGTAGACGTTCACGGCACGGGCTCCCCGACCTCGCTCGAAAGGAAATCCGGCCGGAAGGCATCGCATTCTTTTCCGGCCGCCTCCAGGATCACCGGGCGGCCGCGTCCGTCAGAGGCCTGCTGTCACGGGTCTTGTGTGCCGTTCGGCTCAGAGTGGGCGAAGGCGCGCAGGACGCGGAGCTCGCGGATGAGGAAGCGGCGCCGGCCGGTCTCGACGATCCCGCGCTCCCGCAGCAGGCGCAGCGCCCGTGCGACGGTACGCCGGGCGGCGCCGATCTGCGCGGCGACGTCCTCCTGCGACAGCGCGTCGATCACCACGCCCTCCGGCACGGTCCGGCCGCGTTCCTCGGCCAGGCGGACCAGGACGGCCGCGACGCGGCGGCTGACGTCGAGGGCGGCCGAAGCGATCCGGGCGGACTCCGCGTTGCGGAGCCGGGCCGCCACCGTCTTGATCGTCGCGATGGCGATCGCGGGCCGGGCGTGCAGGACCTCGATGAACTGCGCACCGGTCAGCTGGAAGACCGTGCAGGGCTCGATCGCGCGCACCGACGCCGCCCGCGGCCGCCCGGTCACCGCCGCGAGCTCGCCCAGCACTTCGCCCGGACCCCGCAGCCCGAAGAGCACTTCGCGGCCGTCTTCGGCGGTCGTCGAAACGCGCACCCAGCCGGAGACCAGGACGTGGACGTGGTCGGACGGGTCGCCCTCCATGAGCACGAAGTCGTTCGCGCGGAACCGCCGCCGGGTACCGCGGGCCAGCAGGTAGTCGCGATCGGCGTCGGCGAGGTAAGCGAGGAGCGCGCCCTCACCCGTGTCGTCGTGCCCGCTCATGGTTCCCCTCCGGAGGTTCACCGTAACCCGGCGTGGCGGCCGGGGGCGAGGGGTGCGACCGGTAGGGTCGCCGCGTGGACGTGGAGATCTACACCGACGGCGCGTGCAGCGGGAACCCCGGACCGGGCGGCTGGGGCGCGGTGCTGCGCTACGGCAGGCACGAGCGCGAGCTGTACGGCGGCGAAGCCACGCCGACGACGAACAACCGCATGGAGCTGACGGCGCCGATCCGCGCGCTGGAGAGCCTGACCCGGCCGTCGCAGGTGCGCGTCTACACGGACAGCACGTACGTGCGCAACGGGATCACGCAGTGGCTGCCCCGCTGGAAGAGCAACGGCTGGCAGACGGCGGCGCGCGCACCGGTGAAGAACGCGGACCTGTGGCAACGCCTGGACGCGGCGATCGGCGAGCACACGATCGAATGGCTGTGGGTCAAGGGCCACGCGGGACACCCGGAGAACGAGCGCGCCGACCGGCTCGCGGTGCGGGGCGTGCAGGAGGCGCGGGAGAGCGGACGGCCGGTCAACGCCGATTAGTCCGAAGTGGACGGTCGTGGCACAATGCCCCGATGCCTCCCGCCTCGTGCCCGTGCGGCCTCACCGAGTCCTACGCCGACTGCTGTGGCCGGTTCCACGACGGCGGGCTCGCCGCCCCCACCGCCGAGCTCCTGATGCGCTCGCGGTTCAGCGCCTTCGCCGTCGGTGACACCGCCTACCTGCTGCGGACCTGGCACCCCGACACGCGGCCGCGGCGGCTCGAGCTCGTTCCCGGGCAGGAGTGGACGCGGCTGGAGGTCCTCGGGCGCACCGGCGGCGGCCTCCTGCACGCCGAGGGCACCGTCGAGTTCCGGGCGCACTACCGGCACCGGGGCCGGGACGGCTTCCTCGAGGAGAACAGCCGCTTCCGGCGTGAGGACGGCCACTGGGTCTATCTCGACGCGGAGGCCTGACCCCCGCGCCCGTCGTGCTAAACAGTGCGGCGATGGGAAAACTGACGCGCCGGGCCCGGGCCAAGGCGGACTACCTCGGCTTCATCGGTGCCCGCGAGTGGCCGCTCGCCGCGTCCGGGCTGGGGGTCGCACTCGGCGTCGTCACCATCCTGCCCAGCGCCGTCGGCGTCGTGCTCTCCGTCGTCGCGCTCGCGCTCGGCGTCGCCACCTTCACCCGGGACGTCCGGCTGCTGCGCCGCCGGTGGGCCGGGTTCGAGTTCACGACCATCGCCGCCCCCTTTCCCACCGCGGAACTGCCGCCGCCCCCGGCCTACCCGGAGTCGCACTACCTCGCCGTGCCCGCCCGCGGGACGGCGCTGGTCAGCATGGCGATCGACCGGGATCTGTGGAGGGAACGGCACACCGTCGACGTCGCCGAGGAGCCCTACCGGCTGCCGCCGTCGCTCAAGGCCACCGCGCCGCACGTGCTGCCGCTGCGGGCCCGCGGCCGCCTGTTGTTCAACGGGCCGATCATCGGCATGCGCGGCGAACCGCTGCCCGCCGCCGGGGCCCGGCCCGCGCCGATCCGGCTGCACCGGGCGCGGTTCTTCGACGCCGTCTGCTCGAACGAGCTCGCCGCCCTCCGGATCACCCGCACCGACACCGGCGAGGAGTACGACCTGCGCAAGGCCGAGCTCACCGACACCGCCGGCGCCCTCCGCGAGCTGAGCGGCAGCGCGCTGGCCGACCTCGTCGGCGTCTCGACGGTCGCCTTCACCACCGACGGCAAGCTGGTCACCGTCCGGCAGTCGCCGCTCAATTCCGTCAGCGGGCTGCTGCTCGCCCCTTCGGGCAGCGGTTCACTGGAGCCGCGCGACCTGCGTACGCCCGACGGCGGGCGGCGCCGGTTCCTCCACACCACGGTTCGCGCCGGCATGGAACGCGAGCTGTGCGAGGAGAGCGGTCTGACGCCCGAAGACGTCCGCGACACGAAGGTGGTCGGCTTCGCGCGCTGGATGGAGCGCGGCGCCAAGCCGGAGTTCTTCGGGCTGACCGAGCTGGCGGTCGACAGCGCCGAGGTCGCCCGGCGCCGCCCGGTCAGCGGCGAGCGGCTCTACAGCGCCGGCCTGACGCTCTTCGACGTCGACCTCGCCGCGATCGGCGCCGCGCTGGCCGGGGGTGTCCCGCTCAGCGGGGCACTTCCTCAACGGCTCTGGGAAGACGGTTCCCTGCCGCTCCTGCTGGCCCTGCGGGCCGCCGCGGCGTGGCGGGCGGCCCAGGTCTGACGAAACGGCCTCTGTTCCCAGCGTGGGCGGGCCGCTACGATCGTCGCAATTGTTAGGAAAGTTCCCTAACGATGGTCCGCTGTCCCCCGCCGCCGTGGGTGCCTAGGAGGCGCGCTAGTGAGCAATCGGCAGAGAAGAACCCGGACTCTCCTCGCGGCGGCGGTGCTGGCCGTCGCGGCGTGCGGCGCCGGCGTCGCGTCGGCCACCGGGCAGGAACCGGTCGGAGCGGTGGTCGCGGCCGCGGCACCGGCGACCGCGGTCCCCGGCTTCCTGATCCAGACGTCCGCGCAGGTCAGCGACGACTCCGCGGTCTCCAAGCCCGGTTACAACACCTCCGGCTGGTACCCGGTCGGCCCGCGCTCGACCGTCTACGCCGGCCTGCTGGCCAACGGCAAGTACGCCGACCCGTTCTACTCGACGAACATGAAGAACGTGCCGACCGCCGACTTCCAGGTCCCCTGGTGGTACCGCACCGACCTCACGGTCGCCGACACGACCCAGCGCACCTACCTCGACTTCAGCGGTGTGCTGTCCAAGGCCGACGTCTGGGTCAACGGCACCCGCGTCGCCGACAAGACGCAGGTCAACGGCGCCTACACCCGCCACGACCTCGACATCACCGCGCTGGTGAAGGCCGGCACGAACAGCGTCGCGTTCAAGGTCTACCCGAACGACCCGAACAAGGACCTGTCGATGGGCTGGATCGACTGGGCGCAGACCCCGCCGGACCAGAACATGGGCATCGTGCGGGACGTCCTGGTCCGGCGCAGCGGCCCGGTGGCGCTGCGCGGCGGCCACGTCGTCACGAAGCTGACCGGGACGTCGCACGCCGACCTCACCGTGAAGGCCGACGTCCGCAACGACTCCGCGGCCGCCGTCTCGGCGACGGTGTCCGGCACGGTGGCGGGCAAGGCCATCAGCCAGTCGGTTTCGCTGGCCGCCAAGGAGAAGAAGACCGTCACCTTCGGCGTGGTCGGGATCGACAACCCGCAGATCTGGTGGCCGGCCGGGATGGGCGGGCAGCCGCTCTACGACCTCGACCTGACCGCGAGCGTCGGCGGGACGGCGTCGGACTCCGCGCACTCGAGCTTCGGCGTGCGCACGGTGACGGCGAACAAGAACTCCAGCGGCGGCCGGTCCTACACGATCAACGGCCGCCCGCTGCTGATCAAGGGCGGCGGCTACTCGCCCGACCTGTTCCTGCGCTGGAACGAACAGTACGCGGCCGACAAGCTCGCCTACGTCAAGGACCTCGGGCTCAACACCGTGCGCCTGGAGGGCCACATCGAGCCGGACGAGTTCTTCGACCTCGCCGACCGGATGGGCGTGCTGACGCTGCCCGGCTGGGAGTGCTGCGACAAGTGGGAGGGCCAGGTCAACGGCAGCGAGAAGGGTGACCCCTGGACCGCCGCGGACTACCCGGTCGCCAAGGCGTCGATGACCGCGGAGGCCGAGCGGCTGCGCGACCACCCGAGCGTCATCTCGTTCCTCATCGGCAGTGACTTCGCCCCCGACGCGACGATCGAGAAGAACTACCTCGACGCGCTGTCCGCCGCGGACTGGGCGACGCCGGTGGTCCCGGCCGCGTCGGCGAAGTCGTCGCCGCAGCTGGGGTCGTCCGGGATGAAGATGAACGGGCCGTACGACTACGTCCCGCCGAACTACTGGTACGACAAGGCGCACAGCGACCTCGGCGGTGCGTGGAGCTTCAACTCCGAGACCAGCGCCGGGCCGGACATCCCGACGATGGACACGCTCAAGCGGATGCTGTCGGCGAGCGAGCTCGACACGCTGTGGAAGAGCCCGTCGACCGCGCAGTACCACCGGTCCTCGTCCTCGACGTTCGCCAACCTGAAGCTCTTCGGCGACGCGTTGACCGGCCGGTACGGCAAGCCGTCGAACCTGGCCGACTTCGTCCGGAAGGCGCAGCTGGCGCAGTACGAGAACGTCCGCGCCGAGTTCGAGTCGCACTCGCGGAACTTCAGCGACAGCTCGAACCCGGCCACGGGCATCATCTACTGGATGCTGAACAGCGGCTGGACGTCGCTGCACTGGCAGCTGTTCGACGCCTACCTCGACCAGAACGGCTCGTACTTCGGGGCCAAGAAGGCGAACGAGCCGCTGCACATCCAGTACTCGTACGACACCAAGTCGGTGGTGGTGGTCAACCACAACCACGACGCGGCGTCGGGGCTGACCGCCCGCGTGCAGCTGTTCAACCTGGACGGCACCTCGAAGTTCGACCAGTCCAAGGCCGTTTCGGTGGGCGGTGACGGCGCGAAGACGACCGCGCTGACCATCGGTTCGGTGAGCGGGCTGTCGACGACGTACCTGGCGAAGCTGGTGCTCACGGATTCCGCGGGCAAGGAGGTCAGCCGGAACGTGTACTGGCTGTCCACCAAGGCCGACACCCTGGACTGGGGCAACAGCGACTGGTACTACACGCCGCAGTCGGCCTACGCGGATCTGTCCGGGCTGAACTCGCTGGGTTCGGTCACCCTCGGGTCGTCCGCGACCTCCACGGCGAACGGCGACGGCACCACGACGACCAAGGTGACGCTGAAGAACGACGGGGCCGGCAAGGTGCCGGCGTTCTTCGTCGACGCGCACGTGGTCGGGACGGCGGGCGCCCCGGTGCTGCCGGTCCGGTGGACCGACAACCAGGTGACCCTGTGGCCGGGCGAATCGACGACGCTGACCGCGACCTACCGGACCGCGGACCTGCACGGGTCGGCGCCGTCGGTGCGGGTCGCGGGCTGGAACACCGGGACGAAGACGATCCCGGCGGACGGCTCGGTCGACCCGGGCGGCCCGGCCGACTACCAGGCCGAGGACGCGGCGATCACGAACGGCGTCGCGGAGTCCAACCACACGGGCTTCACCGGCACCGGGTTCGTCAACTACGACAACGCGGTGGGCAGCGCGGTGGAGTTCACCGTGCCGGCGGCCGCGGCGGGCAGCGCGAACGTCGTCCTGCGGTTCGCCAACGGCACGACGGCCAACCGCCCGATGGACATCACGGTCAACGGCACGAAGGTGGCCTCGGCCGTGGCCTTCGGCGGCACGGGCAACTGGGACACGTGGCAGACGGTCACGATCCCGGTCACCCTGACCGCCGGGACGAACAAGATCAAGGCGACCGCCACGACCGCCACCGGCGGCCCGAACCTCGACAAGATCACCGTCTAGCCCCGGTCCGAGGGCGGCACTTTCACGTGAAAGTGCCGCCCTCGGGTCACGCCCAGAGGAGGCGCTGCTCGCGGTCCGGGTCGGAGACCGTGGTGGAGATGTCGTCGAAGAGCCGCGTGACGCGGTCTGCCGGGGTGTAGCGGGGCCAGCCCGGGTCGCCGGTCGAGACGAAGCGGACCCAGGCGTCGAACATCTCCGTCGCCACCGCCTGCATCCGCTCCGCCGGGAACGTCCGCCCGGCGAAGAGGAACCGCCAGTTGCGGTTGCGGATGTCGTCGAACACCAGCGGCAGGTCGAGGCCGTGTGCCGCGCCCAGCCCCTTGCCGCGCGGGGCGATCCGCCAGTCCAGGCGGTACATCCACGCGTCCGGCTGCTTCTCGGCGAACCGGATCGCCGGGATCCACCAGTCCCCCGCGGTCAGCACGCGGTTGCGGATCTGGTCCCGAGGCCAATCGAGTAGGTCGTTATACACCTCGACGGCCTTTTCGATCTCTTCGGCGGTCAGCATCGTCGAGCCGACGCCCAGCAGCTTCGCGCCGCCCGATTGCAGCCAGCTGAACAGGTCTTCTTCGTCGGCGGCCGTCCCGATCAGCAGCGGGACGTCGCGGACGCCGTCCAGCGGCCGGTGCGGGAGCAGCTCGTCGCCGACGACCACGCGGTAGGTCACCTTGGTGCCCGATATCGCCGCAACCCGTTGCTGCGCCTGGAGAATCCGCGTGACCGGCAGGGTGGCGAGGTCCTCGGGCCGGGCGTCCAGCTCCCGCAGGACGGCGTCGGCGATGGCCGCGCCTTCGGCCGGGGTGTGCACGACCGAGCCGACGCCGGTGCCGCTCTGGACGATCGTCCGCCGGACCAGGCCGCGGGTCGCGGGCACGGCCAGCAGCGTCCCGACGGTCCGGCCGCCGTTGGACTGCCCGGCCAGCGTGACGCGGCCGGGGGGTCGCCGCCGAACGCCCCGATGTTGTCCCGCACCCATTCCAGGGCGGCGACCTGGTCGCGCAGGGACAGGTTCGAGTCGGCGACGCCGGGCAGGTGCAGCATGCCGAGCACGCCGAGCCGGTAGGCGACGGTCACGACGACGACCCCTCGCCGCGCGTAGGCGGACGCGTCGAACTGGTGCGGCGCGCCCATCACGCCACCCCCGCCGTGGATCCACACCAGCACCGGGTACGAGCCGGGTTCCGCGGGGGCGTAGACGTTCAGGTAGAGGCAGTCCTCGTCGCCGGTGAAGCCGCGCCCGGTCAGCTCGGGCTGCGGCGCGCGGGGCGCCCACTTCGTCGCGTCGCGTTCGCCGGACCACGGCGGCGCCGGCCGGGGGGCCCGGAACCGCAGCTTCCCCACCGGCGGCGCGGCGTACGGGACGCCGAAGAACGTCCGGATCCCGTCCTGCCCGGCCCCGCGCAGGGCGCCGGCCGCGATCTCCACCGTCGTCACGCGTCCAGCCTAGGGACTTGCCCTGGAGCACGCTCCAGCGTGTTGACTGGCGCCCATGACCGCAGCCGAAAACAAGCAGCTCCTGAAGACGGCGTTCGCCGCCTGGGCGACCGGTGACATCCGCCCGCTCGTCGGCGCCATGGCCGACGACGTCACCTGGACGGTCAGCGGGCACAACAGCTGGTCCGGCCGCTTCCACGGCAAGGACTCGGTCCGCCGCGACCTGCTCGGCCCGCTGGGCGCGCAGTTCGACGGCACCTACACCAGCACGGCGAGCCGGTTCGTCGCCGAAGACGACGTCGTCGTGGTCGAAACGCAGGGCAGCGTCGCGACGAAGTCCGGCGCGCGCTACGACAACAAGTACTGCTTCGTCTTCCGCGTCGAGGACGGGCGGATCCGCGAGATCACCGAGTACATGGACACCCAGCTGGTCGCCGAAGTGCTCGGTGAGCTGGCCAGGTGACACCCGCCACGGCGGACGGGTAATGATTAGCCCGTGCACGTAGCTGCAGAGATAGTGGCGCTGGTCGTGACGGTCCTCGTCGTCAGCGCGGTGGCGCGGCGGCTGGACTGGTCGGCCCCGCTGTGCCTGATCGTCGTCGGCGTCGCCGGCTCGTACGTCCCCGGCGTCCCCGAGGTCCACCTCGACCCCGAGGTCGTCCTGCTGGGCCTGCTGCCCCCGCTGCTGTACTCGGCGGCCATCCAGACGTCGCTGGTCGACTTCCGGAAGAACCGCGGGGCGATCGGGCTGATGTCGGTGGGGCTGGTGGTGTTCACCGCGCTCGGCGTCGGCGTGGTTGCCTGGGCGGTGATCCCCGGGCTCCCGCTGGCCGGCGGCATCGCGCTCGGCGCCGTCGTCGCGCCGCCGGACGCGGTCGCGGCCAGCGTCGTCGCCCGGCGGGTCGGCATGCCCCGCAAGCTGATCCGGCTGCTCGAAGGCGAGAGCCTCTTCAACGACGCCGCCGCGCTGGTCGCCCTCCGCACGGCCATCGCCGCGCTGGCCGGCTCGGTCAGCCTCTGGCAGGTCGGCGCGGACTTCTTCCGCGCGGCCATCGGCGGGGCCGTGGTCGGGCTGGTCGTCGGGTTCGTGGCCGCGTTCATCCGGGCCCGGATGGACGAGCCGGTGCTCGACACCGCGCTGTCGTTCGCCGTCCCCTTCATCGCCTACATCCCGGCCGAGGCGATCCACGGCTCCGGCGTCCTCGCGGTCGTCATCGCCGGGCTCATCCTCGGGCACAAGGCGCCGCAGATCCTCTCGGGATCGACGCGGCTGGCGTCCCGGCTGAACTGGCAGACCATCCAGTTCCTGCTGGAGAACATGGTCTTCCTGCTGATCGGCCTGCAGCTGCGGCGGATCCTCGCCGAGGTCGGCGAGAGCGGGCTTTCGCTGATGACGCTCACCTGGATCTGCGTCGCCGTGCTCGGCTCGACCATCCTCACCCGGGTGCTGTACCTGATCGGCATCGGCACGGTGAAGCGCGTCAAACGACGCCTCCTGCCCGGCAAGGTCAAGGCGAAGATCTGGCCGTGGCGCTACTCGGCCGTCATCGCGTGGGCGGGCATGCGCGGGGTGGTGACGCTCGCGGCCGCGTTCGTGCTGCCCGCGGACACCCCGCAGCGGGCCGTGCTGGTGCTCGCGGCGTTCGTCGTCGTGGCCGGCACGCTGGCCGTGCAGGGCATGACGCTGCCGCCGCTGATCCGGCGGCTGCGGCTGCCGCGGCCGGACCCCGCGGAGGACGCGCTGCAGGAGGCGGCCGTCCTGCACGACATGACCCGGGCGGCGCTGGCCAAGCTGGAGGAGATCCGGACGCCCGACGACCCGCCGGAGATCATCCAGCGCCTGCGCGACCGCCTGCAGAACCGCGCCGACTCGGCGTGGGAGCAGCTCGGCCGGCAGAGCGCCCTGGCCGAGACCCCGAGCGACGCCTACCGGCGGCTGCGGCTGGAGCTCCTGGAGGTCGAGCGCGACCAGTTCCTCAAGGCCCGCGACAGCGGCAGCGCCGACGACGACGTCCTGCGCAAGGTCCTGGAACGGCTCGACATCGAAGAGTCCATGCTCGACCGCGACGAGGCGGAGCCCGACATCGAGGGCCGCGAGCTGCGCACCCCGGCCGCGACGGCGGGGTCGTGCAAGCACCTGGCCCACGAGTGGGTGGACAAGGACCCCAGCTCGGCCGACAGCTGCGCCGCCTGCCTGGCCGAGGGCACCACGTGGGTGCACCTGCGGATGTGCCTGAAGTGCGGCAACGTCGCCTGCTGCGACTCCTCGCCGCGCCGCCACGCGACCCGGCACTTCCACGAATCCCGCCATCCGGTCATGCGCAGCTTCGAGCCGGGCGAGACGTGGCGATGGTGTTTCGTGGACAAGCAACTCGGTTAAAGTCGAGGTCATGAGCACCCCGGAGCAGGAGATCGAATACCGCCAGCACCGTTTCAGCCCGCCCCCGGGCGCGACGGAGATCTTCCTGGTCCGGCACGGCGAATCCGCCCCGGCCCGCGGCGACAACCCGTTCGAGCTGGTCGACGGCCAGGCCGACCCGGACCTCGCGCCGGAGGGCCGCGACCACGCCCAGCGCGTCGGCGTCCGGCTCGCCGGCGAGCGGATCGACGCGATCTACGTGACGACGCTGCGCCGCACGGTCCAGACGGCCGCACCGCTGGCGGAGAAGCTGGGGCTGACCCCGGTCGTCGAGCCGGACCTGCGCGAGATCCACCTCGGCGACTGGGAGAACGGCCTGTTCCGGAAGTACACGACCGAAGGCCACCCGATCGTCGAGCGGCTGTGGACCGAGCAGCGCTGGGACGTGATCCCGGGCGCGGAGTCCGACGAGCGGTTCGGCGCCCGGCTGCGCGGCGCGCTGACCCGCATCGCGGCCGCGCACCCGGACCAGCGCGTCGCGGTGTTCACCCACGGCGGCGTGATCGGCGAGGTGTTCGCGCAGGCCAGCCGGGCGGTGGAGCGGTTCGCGTTCCTCGGCGCCGACAACGGGTCGATCTCGCACCTGGTGCTGCACGGCGAAAACTGGATGGTGCGGCGCTTCAACGACACCGCGCACCTGGCTACCCCGCTCGGCTGAGCTTCCCGGCCGCGACGAGCTGCACGGTCACCAGGATCGAGACGGACTGCGCGGCCAGCAGCCCGATCAGCACGAGCACCTGCGTCAGCCCGGCCTGGATCGGGCCCGCGCCGCCGAGCAGGACGCCGACGTAGGCGCCCGGGAGCGTCACCAGGCCGACCGTGCGGGTCTGGTCGAGCGCCGGGATGAGGGCGTGCCCGGCCGACGGGCGGCAGATCTCCAGCGCGGCCGGGCGCGGCAGGAAGCCGAGGGCGAGCGCGGCTTCGTACTCGCCGTAGCGGGCCTTCAGCTCGTCGAGGGCGCGCTGGGCGGCCTGCGACGTCGCGGTCATGGCGCCGCCGATCACGATGCCGGCGATCGGCACGACCGCGATCGGCTTCAGCGGGACGACGCCGGCGCCGAGGACCAGGCCGAGCACCGGTGCGACGCCGGCCGCGATGGCCAGCGCCGTCCACGGGAGGTTCCGGCGCGTGCCGACGCGGCGCGCCGACGTCACCGCGGCGATCCCGAACATGAGGAGGACGAAGAGGCCGGTCAGCGGCGCCGAACGCAGGACGGCGGTGATCACGAGCGACACGACGGCGAGCTGCGCGACCGCCCGGGCGGCGGCGATCAGCACCGCGCGTCCCTCGCCGAGCCCGCCGGCCTTGACGACGGCCGCGCCGGCGACGGAGAGCAGGACGAGGACGGCCACCAGGGCAGGCCCGAAAGTGATCGCGGCGTTCACGCCGCCGATCCTGCCGCTCAGACGGCGCAGCTGAAGAGGCGCCCCGGCTCGGCCTCGGTTCGCTCGGCGACGACGACGCCGTCGACGACGATCCGGCACCGCAGCGCGCCGGGACCGGGGTTGCGGGCGGCGATGCTGTAGAACTCGGTGCGGCCGGCCGGGCCGACCCGGGTGAACTGCACGGACCACGGCGTCGCGACCGTGGCCTGCTGGGTCAGCGCGGAGCCGGCGGCGGCGTAGGTGACGTTGCGGGCGCCGTGCGCGCCGAGCAGTTCGTAGACGACGCTGTGGTGGACGGTGCGCACCGCGGCCGGAGCGACGGGCGCGGTCTGTTCCTTGGCCGGGCCGCGCGCGGACCGGGGAACGACGTAGGCGGTCACGGCGAAGGCCGCGACGAGCACCCCGAGGACGACGGCGAAGCTGCCGGCCGACCGAGCCCGCCCGGCGGAGCCGCGCATCGCGGTGGGAACGCTCATGGAGAGGTCTTCTCTCGTCCCGCGCACTTCCGTCGAGTGCGTCGACCTATATCTCGCCGTGACCTCACGGGGTGTTAGCCGGTCTTCGCGGAAAGTTCGATGTTCACCCGGACGGGTGGCTCCGGTTCTCGTCGGTTTTGTCGGTGCCCCGGGGCATGATCGGGGTGTGTACGAGGAGGTGGCGGCGCCGCCGGCGTTGCGCGGCGTGGCGAGGTGCGTGTGGCGGTCGGCTTCGGAGGGCCCGAAGCGGATCGTCCCGGACGGCTGCGTGGACTTGGTGGTGGGCGGAGGCACGGCGTTCGTGGCGGGGCCGGACACGGCGGCATGGTGGGCAGAGCCGGAGGAGTTGCTGACGGGGGTCCGCTTCACCCCGGGCCGCGCGGCGGCGGTGCTCGGCGTGGCGGCGGACGAGTTGCGGGACCGACGGGTGCCGTTGAGCGAGGTGTGGGGGCGGACGGCGGCGGAGCGGCTGGCGGAGGGGGCGGTGACGCCGGTCGATGCGGTGGCCGAGCGGGTGGTGGAGGTGCCGCCGCCGGATCTCGCGGTCGCGGAGCTGATCGCGCGGCTGGAGATGGGGGTGGCCCGGGTCGGCGACGCGGCGGTGGGGTTGGTGCGGGCCGGGGTTGGAGTGCCGCTCGGCCGGGTCGGCGAGGAGGCGGGGTGGGCGGGTGGCTTGCTCGACGAGGCCACGCCCGCGGGTGCCGCGCTCGGCTGTGCCGGCGAGGCGAACACGCACACCAGCACCGCGCTCGGCCGACCGGGCGGGGTGGCGATGCGGGCCGGTGCCGCGCTCAGCGGACCGCGCGAGGAAGCAATGCGGGCCGGTACCGAGCTCGGCCGACCGGGTGGGGCGGCCACCCCAGCCCGTTCCGCGCTCCACCGCCCAGGTGAGGAAGCGATGCGGGCCGGTGCCACGCTCCGCCGACCCGGCGCGGAGGCCACCCCGGCCAGCCCCGCGCTCGGCCGCCCCGGCGATCAACCGGCGCGAACCTTCCGCGCCCCACCTTCACCGACCACAAGCACCGGCGGAGCCACCACAAGCGCCACCTCATTCGGCGGAGCCGGCGCGAGCCGGGCGGAGCTCTTGGCGGGAGCAGGTCGAAGACCCCACCCTCGCCGGCGCGGTCAGCGAACGGCGGCTGCGGCGGCGCTTCGTCCAAGCCGTCGGGTACGGGCCGGCCACCTACCTCCGGGTCAGCCGGTTCCAGCGGGCCGTTGCGCTGGCTCCGCACGTCTGCGGGCTGGCCGCGCTGGCCGCCGCCGCGGGGTATGCCGATCAAGCTCACCTCAGCCGGGAGTGCCGGGCGCTGACCGGTCTCACGCCACGCCGATACTTTCGTTGATTCTCCACTGTGGACGTTGCCGTGCGTGATCGACTCCGTTCGGCGTAACCCGTGCGGTCAACCGGAAGTGGCTGTTCACCCAAAAAGGTAAGCGGAGGGTAAACCACTACCAAGAGCGCTATTCTCCCCTCGACGAGTGATCAGGGAGGGCGTGTGGCCACCATCAGCGACGTCGCGGCGAGGGCCGGCGTCTCCACGGCGACGGTGTCGCGCGCGCTCAACGGGAAGTCCACTGTGGACCCCGCCTTGGCTGCGCGGGTCCAGGAGGCCGCCGCCGAGCTGGGGTACCACCCGAACGGGTTGGCCCGGAACCTCCGCCGTCAGGAGACCGCGGTGCTCGCGCTGATCATCTCCGACGTCGAGAACCCGTTCTTCACCGCCATCGCCCGGGGCGTCGAGGACCTCGCGCAGCGGTCCGGCTACTCGGTGGTGCTCTGCAACTCGGACGAGAACGAAGACAAGGAACGGCGCTACATCGAGGTCGCGTTGCAGGAGCGGGTCGCCGGCGTGGTGCTGTCGCCCACCGGCCGGTCGACGAACGTCGAAGGCCTGCGGCGCCAGGGCACGCCGCTGGTGGCGGTGGACCGGCCGTTGCAGGCGGCGGAGGGCGATCAGGTGCTGGTCGACACCCGCCACGCGGCCGCCGAAGCCACCCGGCACCTGCTCGACGGCGGGTACCGGCGCGTCGGCTGCCTGACCGGCCCCTCGGCCGTCCGCACGGCCGAGGACCGCCTGGCGGGGTACCGCGATGTCGTCGGCGACGAAAACGTCCTGTTCCGGCGGGCGGAATACCGCGCCGAGGGCGCCCGGCTGGCCGCGCTGGAACTGCTGGACGAACCCTCGCCGCCGGACGCGCTCCTGGTCGCGAACAGCACGATGGCCATCGGCGTGCTCCAGGCGCTGTCCGCCCGCGGCCTGCGTCCCGGCCGCGACGTGGGCATCGTTTCGTTCGACGACGCGCCGTGGACGACGCTGGTCGACCCGCCCCTGACGGTGGTCGCCCAGCCGGCGTACGAAGTCGGCCGGGTGGCGGCCCAGCTGCTGCTGGCCCGCATCACCGACAGCAGCCGCGACGCCACGACGACGACCCTCGAAGCCCGGCTGATCGTGCGGAAGAGCTCCCGCCGCTGACGTCCGCGAGAACATTCCCGGCGAGACCCCGCAGCGAGGCCCCGCAGCGAGCGACGTGCCCAGGGACCGGCTCGTGCCGGGCCCCCAGGCACGCCCCACCCCCTGTGTCCCCCACCACCGGCGCCCGCAGCGCCGGGGTCTCGTGAGCACGGAGCGGAAATCGTTTACTCATCCGGAACGTAGGTGCCCGACCGCACAGTGTCAAGCCGGACCGAGGCTGGACAACTGCGCCCGATCCAGGGAAACTGACCGGAAGTTGCCTACTCAACGTGTTGGATGATGTGCCCTGAGTGTCGATCTCTGGTGAATTCCCGCACAGACAGGGCAAGAAAGCGCACGAACCCGCACATCCGCGCTGTTTCGGGTTAACCTGAGCCACATGTCTGTAGCGCTGGAGAACATCCTCGCCAAGGCGGGCCTGAAGGTCGACGCGAACGAGTTCCTCACTCTCGTCGAAGACGCGGCGCGCAGACTCTCCCCGCCGAATCCGGATCCTTCGCACTACTTCTCGGCCGACCAGCGCGCCGCGCTCGCCGATGTCGGCCTCGATCTCTCCCCGAGGCGCGAAGACGAACCCGACTTCCGGGCGCGCACCGTCGCCGCGCACGCCGTGCTCGCCGAAGGGGCGCTCAGCGTCAACGAAGCCGCCAAGGCGCTCGGCGTCGACGACAGCCGGATCCGGCATCGCCTCAAGGAAGGGCGGCTGACCGGCTGGAAAGACGGCGGGTGGCGGCTCCCCGCGTGGCAGTTCGCCGGCTCGGGAGTGCTGCCCGGCCTGGAAATAGTCCTGAAGGCGTTGCCCGAAGACCAGCCCGCGCTCGTCGTCGCCGCCTTCATGAGCACTCCGCAAGCCGATCTCGTCATCAACGACCAACCCGCCACCCCGCGCCAATGGCTCCTCTCCGGTGGTGACCCGGACCACGTCGCCCGCCTCATCGCCACGCTCGGCACTCCGCTCTAGGCTGGACCCTCCCGAGCAAGATCACCGACAAGGACGGACCACCCCCGACCCATGGCCCGGCTCCCGCTGCCGCCCGCCCGATCCGTCCTGGTCCGGCAGCTGAACCGCGCCGACGACGTGGTGACGGTCCAGCCCGCGACCAGGCTCGTGCGGATCTTCACCGCGCACGGCAGACACCCCCAGCAGTGGAATTCGTTCCGCTACACCGGCCCGCTCCCGCACGGCCGCTTCGACCAGCAGACGCCCGGCCGCGGCGGCGCTCCGGTCACCGATCCCGCCAACGGCGTCCTCTACTTCGGCCTCACCGTGCGCACGTCGGTCGCCGAGGTCTTCCAGACCAGCTCGACGGTCGACCGCCGCACCCGCGGTCCCCGGCTGGTCGTCGTCCGCCCGACGCGCACCCTGCGCCTGCTCGACCTGACCGGCCTCTGGCCGACGCGGGTGGGCGCCTCCCAGGAGATCTCCAGCGGGCCGAAGAAGCTGACGCAGGCGTGGGCCCGGGCGATCCGCGGCGCGTTCAGCGACCTCGACGGCCTCTGGTACCGCTCGTCGATGGACTCCGGCGACCCCGCGATCTGCCTGTGGGACCCGCCGGCCGGCGCCGCGCTCCCGATCGCGCCGGACGTGCTGCTGCCGCTGGACCACCCGGGCCTGGACGTCCCGCTGGGCCGGGTCTGCGAAGAGCTGAACTACACGCTGTTGAACTGAGCCGCCAGCACGGGCAGGACCGCCCGCAGGTCCGGGCCGTCGACGACGTGGGTCGCGACGGCACGGGCGGCCGGGGTCGCGTTGAAGGCGATGCTCGTCCCGACGGCGGCGAAGAGCGGCAGGTCGGACCGGCTGTCCCCGATCGCGGCACACCGCTGCGGCGGGAAGCCCTGGGCGAGCGCGAAGTCGCGTTTCCCGAACTCGTCCAGGTGCTCGGCGACGCGGCCGGTGTAGCGGCCGCCCTCGGCCTCCGGCACCGGGCCGCAGTACGCCGCGAAGCCGAACCGCCCGGCGAGCAGCCGGCCCACCGGTGTCCACGCGAGCGTGGTCAGGATCGGGCGCAGGTCGTGCTCGTGGCACCACGCCACCGTCTCGGCGATCCCGTCGACCAGCGGCAACGTCGCCAGCCGGGCCAGGACCTCCGCCTCGGTGTGCCCCGCCCAGCCGCGGGCGTCGATGACCGACGCCTCCTGGTTGGTCATCTCGCCCGCGACGTAGGCCGCTTCGGCCGCGACGAGCTCGGCCTCGTGCCCGAGCGCCGCGGCCACCCACGCGCATGAGCTCGTGCCCGGGACGAGGGTGCCGTCGACGTCGAAGCAGACCAGCCCGCGCGTCACAGGTGCCGCGACCACCACTCGAGGACCGCGTCGAACCGCTGGACCCGGTGCCGCGGCCGCCCCGAGCGGCTCAGCTCGTGACCTTCACCCGGGAAGATCAGCATTTCCGCGGGTGCGCCCGCGCGGCGCAGCGCCACGAACATCCGCTCCGCCTGCTCCAGCGGGCAGCGCCAGTCCTGCTCCGAATGCACCACCGCGAACGGGATCTTGATCTGCGCCGCGTACGACAGCGGCGATCGGTCGCGCTGCACTTCCGGCGAGGAGCCGATGTAGGCGTCGACGAACAGGTAGCCGATGTCGGAGCTGCCCAGCATCGAGTCCCAGGCGTTGACCGCGCGTTCGCTCCACGCCGCCTTGAACCGCTCGCCGTGGTGGGCGGCCAGCCAGCTCGTCATGAAGCCGCCGTACGAACCGCCCATGATGCCGACGCGGGAAGCGTCCAGGTCCGGCCTCTCCAAAGCCTTGTCCAGCAGCGCCAGGACGTCGTCGACGTCGACCGTGCCGAAGCCGTGGGTGATCGCGTGGCCGTGCGCCTGCCCGTAGCCCGCCGACCCGCGCGGGTTGCCGACCACCACCGCGTAGCCCGCTGCCGCGTAGACCTGGGCCTCGTCGAACACCGCCCACTCCTGCTGGGTGAACGGACCGCCGTGCACCACGCGCAGCACCGGGTGCGGGCCCTCGCCCTCGGGCAGGACCAGCCAGCCGTGCACCGGGTAGCCGTCCGGCGCGGTCGTCTCCAGCTCGATCATCGGCCGGATGCCCTTGTCCCGCAACGGCTTCGAGTAGTCGGTCAGCACCTTCGGCCCACCGTCGCCGAGCAGGACGACTTCGCCCGCGGTCGACGGCGTCGCGATCACCGCAACCAGCACCGAGCCGTCCAGCGTGAACGACCGGACCGCGGCCTGCTCCGCGTGGACCACCGCGAGATCGGCCAGCGGGGCTTCGACGGCTTCGACGGCGACCGCGCGCAGTTCCACCGCGCCGCGATTGCGGACGGCCACGACGACGTCGTCGGTGCGCGGCGCCGGCGGGCCCGCCGCGGCCTCGCAGTCCACGGTTTCGGCGTCGGTGAGCCGCCGGGCCTTCACCGGGCCGGCGCCGAATTCCGGCGTCGCCGCGTAGAGCCCGGTGGGCGCGGCCTCGTGGTGCTCCTCGAAGGACTGTCCCAAGTAGAACAACGTGCCGTCGGCGCCGAACGCCGGTCGCTCCGAGAACCCGGCGCAGCGCACGACGACCTCGGGCTCGCCGCCCTCGGCGGAGATCGCGCAGATGTCGCGGAAGTCGCTCTCGGCCGCGCCCCACTCCGGCGGAGCGGTGAAGACCACGCGGGTGCCGTCCGGCGTCCAGACCGGATGGGCCGCGTCGAACCCGTCCCCGGTCAGCGGCTCCGGCTCGCCGGGTTCGAAGGCATCTACGACGAACAGCCGCTGTATGCGGTCGCGCAAGAACCCGACGTCGTCGATCCGGTAGTCCATCCGCGTGATCCGGCGCGGGGCCTCGGCGGCCGGCTCCGGCGTCTCGCCGTCGGCGTCCGGCGTGCCGTAGCGGCCGGCTTCGGGCACGCGGGCGGTGAACGCGATCCGCCGTGAGTCCGGCGCCCACACCGGTTCCCCGGCTCCGAGGGGCAGCGACGTCAGCCGGCGGGCCTCCCCGCCGTCCGACGGCATCACGTGCAGCTGCGGGTGGCCGTCCGCGCCCTTGCCCTCCCCCGCGCGCAGGAACGCCACCCAGCGCCCGTCCGGCGAGATCGCCGGGGCCGAGTCGCGCGGACCGTGGGTCCACGCCGACTCACCGCCGCCGAGCGACACGCGCCGGATCTCGCCGTGGGTGGCGTTCGCCGGGAGATCCGGTCTCTTCAGCGCCGTGAGCAGCAGGTTCCCGCGCAGGGCGGGACGGCCGGGGACGACGAGGGCTTCGATGTCGGCAGGACGCACCTCACCGACGGTACCGGAAATCCTTAGCCAGGCGAACGATTTTGCCGGACGCTAAGCCACGACCTGCTTGCGCTCGTCGCGCCGGGCCTTCGCCAGGCTGGTCACCGTGGTCACGGTGAGCACGACGACGATCACGCCGAGGGAGACCCAGTTGTTGATGTCCAGCCAGTCCGGGACGACGTGGTACTCGTGCAGCGCGTGCAGGAACAGCTTCGCGCCGATGAAGGCGAGGATCACGGCGAGGCCGTAGCTGAGGTAGACGAGCTTGGTCACCAGGCCGCCGAGCAGGAAGTAGAGCTGGCGCAGGCCCATCAGCGCGAACGCGTTGGCGGTGAAGACCAGGAAGGCCTCCTGCGTGATGCCGAAGATCGCCGGGATCGAATCGACGGCGAACAGCAGGTCGGCCGAGCCGATGGCCACGATCACCAGCAGCATCGGGGTGATCATCCGCCTGCCGTTGATCTTCACCGTGTAGTGGTGGCCGTGGTAGTCGTCGGTCACCGGGGCGATCTTGCGGACCTGCCGGGTGACGGCGTTCTCGTGGTACTCCTCTTCCTCGCCCTTGCCGCGCAGCATGCTGATCGCGGTCCAGATCAGCACGGCCCCGAACAGGAAGAACACCCAGACGAACTGCTCGATGAGCGCGGCGCCGATGGCGATGAAGACGCTGCGCATGGCGAGCGCGAGCAGGATGCCGACCAGCAGCACGCGGTGCTGGTGGATGGCGGGCACCTTGAACGAGCTCATGATGATCATGAAGATGAACAGGTTGTCGACGCTCAGCGAGTACTCGGTGATGTACCCGGTGAAGAACTCGACGCCCGGGTCGTGCCCGGCGAAGACCCACACGCCGATGCCGAAGACGATCGCGCACGAGACGTAGAAGATGACCCAGCGAGCCGCTTCCCCCGTGGTCACTTCGTGCGGCTTGCGATCGACGATGACCAGGTCCAGCGCGATCAGCGCGAGCAGGCCACCGATCGTGGCGATCCACAGCCACAGGGGGACAGTCATGGAACCGAAACCTCCGGATAGTGCGCAGCAGCAACTAACCGGAGGTCTCTTCCGCCGGTGGACCCACCGGCCGACGGTGCCGGGGGGCGCAGGGCCACCGTGCTGACGACACCGCCGCGAAGGAATACTCCCCTCACAGCGCGTCCAGTTTGCCGGTTCCTCCCACCGAACGCCAGCGCGGATCGCGCACGTCACCGGGTTGGGCCTGTAATTCCGGTCACTTCGGACCACCAGGTGGTCCGAAACGTGTGATCACGGTGAGCCGCGGAGAACACTCTCAGGAAACTTCACCTACGGTCACGTCGTGCCCCGACTCCCGCTCCCGCGCACCCGCCGAGCCCGGCTCACGGCGCTCGGCGCCGTCGTGGCGGTGCTCGCCGCCGCGACCGCCCTCTGGGCGACGCGCGACACGGCCCCGCCCGCGGTGCCCACCCAGGACGCCCTGCTCGACCTGCCCGCCGCCCCCGGTTCGGCCGAGCAGGTCAAGATCGACACGACCACCTACCTCCCCGCGACCGTGCCCGCGCCCGCGGTGCTGCTCGCGCACGGCTTCGGCGGCGACAAGAACAGCGTCGCCGACGACGCCCGCGAGCTCGCGCGGAAGGGCCTCGTCGTGATGACGTGGTCCGCGCGCGGCTTCGGCAGGAGCACCGGCAAGATCGGGCTCAACGACCCGGACGGCGAGGTCGCCGACGCGAGCCGCCTGATCGACCGGCTCGTCGCGCAGCACCAGGTGACCCTCGATGCCCAGGGTGATCCGAAGGTCGCCGTCACCGGGGCCTCCTACGGCGGCGCGCTGTCGCTGCTGCTGGCCGGCACGGACAAGCGCGTCGACGCGATCGCGCCCGTGATCACCTACAACGACCTGGCCCAGGGCCTGATCCCGAACGCGGCCACCCCCGCGTCCACCGCCCCGGGCACGCCGTCCGCCGGCGCCTTCTCGCCCGACGGCGTCTTCAAGAAGAGCTGGGCCGGCATCTTCTTCTCGGCCGGTTCGGGGGCCGCGGCGAGCGGTTCGCCGTCCGCCGAGGCGCCGGAGGCCGGGCAGGAGACCGACACCGGGTCCACCGGCGCCGCCGGGACCGCGGCCGCCGCGGGAGCCGCGCTGCCCGCCGGGCCGCCGGGTGCGGGCGGGCCGCGGAACGCGCCGGCCGACCCTTGTGGCCGGTTCACCGCCGCGGTCTGCCGCGCCTACACCGAACTCGGCACCACCGGGCAGGCGAGCCAGGCGAGCGTCGACCTGCTGCGCCGCGTGTCCCCCGCGTCCGTGACGGGCAAGATCACCGTGCCGACGCTGCTGGTGCAGGGCGAGAGCGACACGCTGTTCGGCCTCGACCAGTCCGACGCGACCGCCCGGCAGATCACCGCGGCGGGCGGCAAGGTGAAGACGATCTGGTACACCGGCGGCCACGACGGCGGCAAGCCCGGCCCGCAGCTGCGCGCGAAGATCGCCGACTTCCTGAAGACGGCGCTGGACGGCGGCGACCCGGGCACCGGCTTCAGCTACGACGTCCAGGGGACGCTGCGCGCCAACGGGACGCCGTCGGTCCGCACGGTCAACGCGGCCGCCTACCCCGGGCTGACCGGGCCGGCGACCGAACGGCGCCTGCTGGCGCTGAACGGGCCCGCGCAGCCGGTGGTGCGCCCGGCCGGGGCGAACCCGTCGGCGGTCAGCGGGATCCCCGGGCTCAACGGCGTCGCGAGCAGCACGTCCCGGCTCGGCGCGCTGTTCAGCAACGACCCGCCCGGCCAGGCCGCGCAGTTCGCCACCGCTCCCTTCGACGGCCAGGTCGTCATCAGCGGCTCGTCCACCGTGCGGCTGCAGGTCGCCGCGGACCCGGCGCACCCGCAGCCGGACGCGGTGCTGTTCGCGAAGCTGTACGACGTCGGGCAGGACGGCTCGCGCGTGCTGCCGGCCAACGCCATCGCGCCGTTCCGGGTGAGCGGGCTGCCCGCCGACGGCACCCCGGTCGACGTCACCGTGACGCTGCCCGGCATCGTCCGGCCGATCGAGGGCGGCCACTCGCTGCGGCTGGTCGTCGGCACCACCGACCAGGGGTACGCCGCGCCGGCCGCGCCCGCGGTGTTCCGGATCGGCCTCGCCGCCGGTGGCACCGCGCTGGCCGTGCCCGTCGTTCCCGGGAAGTCGGTCGGTTCCCCGGCGCCGATCGGGCAGCTCGTCGGCGTCGGCGTGACGCTGGCGATCGGCCTCGCCGCGGTGCTCTTCGCGGCCCTGCGTCGCCGCCGGGCCACCGACGTCGACCCGGAGCTTGCGACGACGCCGCTGGTCATCGAGGGGCTGCGCAAGCAGTACGCGGGCGGGTTCGTGGCGGTGAAGGACCTCTCCTTCCGCGTCGAGCCGGGCCAGGTGCTCGGCCTGCTCGGGCCGAACGGCGCCGGCAAGACGACCACCCTGCGCATGCTGATGGGCCTGATCACGCCGACCGCGGGGCACATCCGCGTGTTCGGGCACAAGATCACCCCGGGCGCGCCGGTGCTCTCGCGCATCGGCTCGTTCGTCGAAGGGTCCGGCTTCCTGCCGCACCTGTCCGGCCGGGCGAACCTCGAGCTGTACTGGGCGGCGACCGGGCGCCCAGCCCAGATGGCGCACTTCGCGGAGGCGCTGGAGATCGCCGGGCTCGGCAACGCGGTCGAACGCCGGGTGCGGACCTACAGCCAGGGCATGCGGCAGCGGCTGGCGATCGCCCAGGCGATGCTCGGCCTGCCGGAGCTGATGGTGCTCGACGAGCCGACCAACGGGCTCGACCCGCCCCAGATCCACCAGATGCGCGAGGTGCTGAAGCGGTACGCCGCGACCGGCCGCACGGTGGTGGTGTCCAGCCACCTGCTGGCCGAGGTCGAGCAGACCTGCACGCACGTCGTGGTGATGCACCGCGGTTCGCTGGTCGCCTCGGGCGAGGTCGGCGAGCTGGCCGCGGCGGGCGGCGAGGCGACGTTCCGGGTCGACGACCCGGCAGCGGCCGCGGCGGCGCTCAAGGCGCTGAGCGGGGTCACCGACGTCGACGTCGAGGGCGAGCTCGTGCACGCGAACCTCGGCGAGCTGCCGCGGGCCGAGGGCGTGGCCGCGCTGGTGCGCGCCGGCGTCGCGGTCGAGCAGGCCGGGCCCCGGCGCCGGCTGGAAGACGCGTTCCTGCAACTGGTCGGAGAAGAGTCGTGAGTGAGGGTGTGCACACCGATCCGCACGCGCTGGACGAGCTGAGCGACGTCGCTTCGGCCGAACACGCCGGCGTCGGGGCGGACGGCGCGGTCGAGGGCTACTCCGCGCGGCGGACCCTGCGGCTCGGCGTCGAACTGCGGCGCCAGCTCAAGCGGCGGCGCACGCAGTTCCTGCTCGGGTTCGTCGCCGTCCTGCCGTTCATCCTGGTGATCGCGTTCCAGCTCGGGCAGTCGAACCCGAACCGGCGCAGCGGCGGGTTCGTCGACCTGGCCACGGCGTCGGCGCCGAACTTCGTCGTGCTGGCGCTGTTCGTGTCGGGGACGTTCCTGCTGCCGATGATCGTGGCGCTGTTCTTCGGCGACACGATCGCGAGCGAGGCGTCGTGGTCGAGCCTGAAGTACCTGCTGGCCGTGCCGGTGCCGCGCCAGCGGGTGCTGCGGCAGAAGGCGATCGTGTCCGGGCTGCTGTCGGCGTTCGCGCTGGTGCTGCTGCCGCTGGTGTCGCTCGGCGTCGGCGTGCTGTGGTACGGCGCGGGCGACGCGATCAGCCCGACCGGCGACGCGGTTTCGTTCGGTGACAGCCTGCTGGCCATCGCACTGTCCACTGTGTACATCATCCTGCAGCTGGCCTGGGTGGCCGGGCTGGCGCTCGCGCTGAGCGTGTCGACCGACGCCCCGCTCGGCGCGGTCGGCGGCGCGGTGCTGGTGGCGATCCTGTCGCAGATCCTGGACCAGATCACGGCGCTGGAGGGCCTCCGGAACTACCTGCCGACGCACTACGCGTTCTCCTGGATGGACCTGATCTCGACCGACGTCGACTGGACCAACCTGGCGAGCGGCATGCTGTCGGCGGCGATCTACGGGACGGTGTTCTTCCTCTACGCCGGGCGGCGGTTCGCTCAAAAAGACATCACCAGCTGAGGGCCGCAGCGGGCGTACGCTCCATCGATGACGTCAGTGGAGTGGCACCAGCCGCCCGCGCCGCTGGTGAAGACGATGAACGTCGTGTTGCGCGCGGTGCTGCCCAGCCCGCTCGGCCGCGGCGTCGGCGAGTTCATGCTGCTCGCCTTCGCCGGCCGCCGGACCGGGCAGCGCTACCGCGTGCCGGTCACCGCGCACCGCGGCGCCGAGGGCCTCTGCGCCCTGACGCCCGCGCGCTGGCGGGTCAACTTCCGCGGCGGCGCGGACGTCGACGTGACGTACGCCGGCCGGACGACGCCGATGCGCGGCGTGCTCGTCGAGGACGAAGCCGAGGTCGCGCGGATCTACCTGGACCGGATGACCGAGCTGGGCATGCGCCGCGCCGCCCGGATGATCGGCCTGAAGTTCCCCCTCGGCCGGCTGCCGACGCTCGACGAGGTCGTCGAACTGGTGCGGCGGGAGCACTTCGGCGTCGTCCGGTTGAGCGGCAGGACCTGACCGGCCCGGCGCGCCGCGGTACGGTCGGGCCGTGCCGATCACCCTGGACCACCACCGCGACATCGCCGTGCTCCGGATCGACCACGGCCGCGGCAACACCCTCGACACGGACTCGTGCCGGGAGCTGGTGCGGCGGCTCGAGGACGCCGAGCAGGCCCGCGCCGTGGTGCTCACCGGGACCGGCGGCATCTTCTGCGCGGGCGTCGACCTCAAGCGGCTCGACGCGGGCGGGGCACCGTACGTGGCGGAGTTCCTGCCGCTGCTGTCGGACGCCCTGCTGGCGGTGTTCGGCTGCCCGCGTCCGGTGGTCGCCGCGGTGAACGGGCACGCCATCGCGGGCGGCGCGGTGCTCGCCGCGGCCTGCGACCACCGGGTGCTGGGCGCCGGCCGGATCGGGGTCACCGAACTGCTCGTCGGGCTGCCGTTCCCGTTGGCCGCGCTGGAGATCCTGCGCTGCACCTACGGCACGGCACGGCTGCCGCTGCTCACCTACACGGGTGAAACCTGGGGCGGGGAGGCGGCGCTGGCCCTGGGGCTGGCCGACGAGCAGGCGCCACCGGACGAGGTGCTCGAGCGGGCCCTCGCCGTCGCGGCCCGGCTCGGCGACCTGCCCGCCGAGCCGTTCGCCCACACCAAGGCGCAGATCCGGCAGCCCTTCCACGAGCGGATCGCCGAATACCGCCACTCGGACGACCCGCAGGTGGAGCGGCTGTGGCAGTCGGCCGAGGCGCTGGCCGCCGTAAAGTCCTATGTGGACCGGGTGCTCCGCTAGGCGGCGTGCACGCCGCTCTCGGCGAGCGCCTTGATGCCCTCGACGGTCTTCCGCATGTTGGCCTGCAGCTCGCCGAGCCGCATCGCGACGATCTCCTCTTCGTGCTCGGGCATCGAGCCGATGATGATCGTCAGGTTCGACGGGCCGGGGCCGATCTGGGCCCACTGGCGCAGGATCGTGCCGTCGCCGTCCGGGACGAGCTCGAACTTCCACGACGCGGCCGGGTTCGTCACGTCCATCACGGCCCAGGCGAACAGCCGCCCGGGCTCGTAGCCGGTGACGGTCGAAACCGTCTCCCACTCCCCGGCGACCGGGTGGGAGTTGCGGCCGAGGAACCGCGCGCCGAGGCCGGGTTCGGCGCCGTCGACCCAGCCGCCACCCTGGAACTCGGTGGAGAACCGGGCCGGCAGGTCGACGTCCAGCAGCCAGGACCAGACCTCGGCCGGCCGGGCGGCGATGCGCACCTCGACCTGGGTCGTCGGGCAGTCGGAAACCTTCATGGCGGACCCCTCGCTCGATGACGGTGCCTACGTTCCGGACCGTAACGCGGCACCGACGACGCGGACAACTCGCACGATGCCCGCGGCCGCGCACGCCGGAGGATGCGGCGCCACCCGACTAAAGTCGGATCCTGACCGATTCTGCGCCCGGACAGCCGATTGCCGACCACCGCCGGTTCTGTGAGGGTCCCACCGAGGGTTTCGACGACGGGGTGGTGTGCGATGCGCAGACTTTTCACCGCGGGTGCGGTCCTGCTGGCGCTGGCCGGCCTGGCACCGGCGGCCGCCGCGGCACCGGACATCAAGGCGGAGCTGCAGCGGATCCCCGGCCTGACGATCGTTTCCGAGGACGCGGCGCCCGCCGGGTTCCGGTTCTTCAAGCTGACCTACACCCAGCCCGCCGACCACCGGCACCCCGAAGCGGGTACGTTCCAGCAGCGGTTCACCCTGCTGCACCGCGACTTCGCCGCCCCGACGGTCGCCTACACGAGCGGCTACAACGTCAGCGGCTCGCCGAACCGCTCGGAGCCGACGCAGATCGTCGACGGCAACCAGCTGTCGATGGAGTACCGCTACTTCACGCCGTCCCGGCCGGAGCCGGAGAACTGGGCGAAGCAGCTGACGATCTGGCAGGCCGCGGCGGACGAGCACCGCGCGGTGCAGGCGTTCAAGGCGCTCTACCCGGGCAAGTGGCTGGCCACCGGCGGCAGCAAGGGCGGCATGACCGCGACGTACTTCCGGCGCTTCTACCCCGACGACGTCGACGCGACGATCCCGTACGTCGCGCCCAACGACGTCATCGACCCGGTCGACGTCTACAACCGGTTCCTGTCCCGCGTGGGCAACGACCCGGCCTGCCGCGACGCCCTGAAGGCGATCCAGCGCGACGCGCTGAAGCGGCGTGACGAGCTGGGCGCCATCGCCGCGGCGGACGCGGCCCAGCGCGGGCTGACGTTCTCGATCGTGGGGTCGGCCGACAAGTCCCTCGAGATCTCGGTGATCGACTCGTACTTCGCGTTCTGGCAGTACCAGAAGCAGTCCGACTGCGCGACGGTGCCGCCGCCGGGCGCACCCGCGGCGGAGGTCTACGCCTGGTACGAGAAGGTGGAGAGCCTCAACACGTACTCCGACCAGGACCTGGCCCCGTACATCCCGTACTACTACCAGGCGGCGGTCCAGCTGGGCGCGCCCGAGGCGTACGACGGCTACCTGCGCGACCTGCTGCGCTACCCGGGCGCGGACCAGCCGAAGACGTTCGTGCCGGCGTCGATCCGCCTGCCGCGCTTCGACTACCTGGCGATGCCGGACATCGACTTCTGGGTGAAGTCCCGCGGCACCCGCCTGCTGTTCGTCTACGGGTCCGACGACCCGTGGGGCGCGGAGCCGTTCGAGCTGGGCCGCGGTAGCCGGGATTCGTACCGCTACTACGTCCAGGGCGGCAACCACGGGTCGAAGATCGCCCAACTGGCCCCGGCGGAAGCAGCGGCGGCGACGGCGACGGTCCGGCGCTGGGCGGGCTTGCCACCGGCCAGTTCGCTGGCTGCGCGCTCGGCGCCGGCGGGCTTCCCGGACTTCGACGCGGACCTGACGCCGCGGACGCGACTGTAACTTTGCTCAGGCCGGGCGTACTCTCACCACACCCTGACGGCCCAGCCTGAGGAGGCGCGCATGCCTCGTCCCGTCCACTTCGAGATCCACGCGGGCGACCCCGAACGCGCGGTGGCGTTCTACACGGCGGTGTTCGGCTGGAAGTTCGAGCGCTGGGGCGACGTCCCCTACTGGATGATCACCACCGGCGAAGGCAGCGGCATCGACGGCGGGTTGCTGCCCCGCCAGGGCCCGGCGCCCGAGGCCTCCGCCCCGATCCACGGTTTCGTCAACACGATCGACGTGCCGAACCTGGACGAGGCACTGGGCGACGTCAACCGGGCCGGCGGAACGCTGGCCCTGCCCAAGAATCCGGTCCCGGGCGTGGGCTGGCTGGCGTACTGCAAGGACACCGAGGGCAACGTCTTCGGCATGCTGCAGCCGGACGAGAACGCCCCCGCGCCGGAGTGAGTCAGGGCCGCTTGGCCTTGGGCAACCTCCGGACGACCGCGTCGTAGGAAGCATCGATCAGCTCTTCGAGCTCGGCGCCGGGAACACCGGCGCCGAGTTCGACGCGGTTCCAGCCGTAGCGGCCGAGGTAGTCCATGACGCGGACCGCACCGGGGTACCGCGCCCGAAGCTCGGCGGCTTCTTCTTCGGTGGCCCCGCATTTGACGGCGACGCTGCCGGGCTCGTCCTGGCCGATGAAGGCGAAGCCCTTGCCACCGACCTTGGCGACCAGCACGTGATCGCCGAAGGGGTAGGTCTCTTCGGCGCCGGGCTTGGCAAGGCAGTAGGCGACGGCGGCTTCGAGGTTCACGGTTCACCCCAGCGGGATCGATCGGTCAGGCAACGTGCCGGCCGGGCGCGGGGCGGGCCAGCGCGGCTTCCGGCGGACCGGGGCGGCCCTCCTCGACCGGCGACCCCGGCCGCCACCTGATGCCAGCTGCCCTCGGCGGCCCTCCAAGCCCGGCCGCCACCTGATGCCAGCTGCCCGCGGCGCCCCTCCCGAGCCCGGCTGCCATGGCCCAGAGGAGCGGCCCCCGCTTGATGCCGGTCGCACCCGGCGGCCCCTCTCCGCCCAGCCGCCCAGTCCCGGAGAGGGCGGCCCTGCCGGGCCCGGGGCGCCCTGGTCCCGATGGTGCGGCCGCCACTTGAGGCTCGCCGGGCCCGGGCGCCGTGGCCTGGCGACCCGAGCCGCTACTTGATGCCGGCCGCGTCCATTCCCCTCAGCTCCTTCTTCAGGTCCGAAATCTCGTCGCGCAGGCGCGCCGCCAGCTCGAACTGGAGGTCGCGTGCCGCCTGCATCATCTGGTCGGTCATCTGCTGGATCAGGTCCGCCAGCTGAGCTCGGGGCATCGCCGAAACGTCCTTGTCGACCAGCATTCCCGAGCTCCGGACGCGGTCGCCCTGCTCGGGCTTCTTGCCGCGCGAGGAGTTGCGGCCCGAGCCGCCCACCGAGACCTGCTCGGTGTCCTCGGCCTCGCTGTACACCCGGTCGAGGATGTCCGCGATCTTCTTGCGCAGCGGCTGCGGGTCGACGCCGCGTTCCTTGTTGTAGGCGACCTGCTTCTCGCGGCGGCGGTCGGTCTCCTCGATCGCGTGCCGCATCGAGTCGGTGATCTTGTCCGCGTACATGTGGACCTCGCCGGAGACGTTTCGCGCCGCACGGCCGATCGTCTGGATCAGCGACGTCCCGCTCCGGAGGAAGCCTTCCTTGTCCGCGTCGAGGATCGCCACCAGCGAGACCTCCGGCAGGTCGAGGCCCTCGCGCAGCAGGTTGATGCCGACCAGCACGTCGAAGTCGCCCGCCCGCAGCTGCCGCAGCAGCTCGACCCGGCGCAGCGTGTCGACCTCCGAGTGCAGGTAGCGCACCCGGATGCCCAGCTCCAGCAGGTAGTCGGTGAGGTCCTCGGCCATCTTCTTCGTCAGCGTCGTGACCAGGACGCGCTCGTCCTTGTCCGCCCGCTCCCGGATCTCGTGCACCAGGTCGTCGATCTGGCCCTCGGTCGGCTTCACGACCACCTTCGGGTCGACCAGACCCGTCGGCCGGATGACCTGCTCGACGAACTCGCCGCCGGCCTGGCCCATCTCGTACGGCCCCGGGGTCGCCGAGAGGTAGACGGTCTGGCCGATCCGGTCGGAGAACTCCTCCCAGGTCAGCGGCCGGTTGTCCACCGCGCTCGGCAGCCGGAAGCCGTACTCGACCAGGTTCCGCTTCCGCGACATGTCGCCTTCGTACATGCCGCCGATCTGCGGCACGGTCTGGTGCGACTCGTCGATCACCAGCAGGAAGTCGTCCGGGAAGTAGTCGATCAGCGTCGCCGGCGCCGTGCCGGGGCCGCGGCCGTCGATGTGGCGCGAGTAGTTCTCGATGCCGGAGCAGAAGCCGACCTGGCGCATCATCTCGATGTCGTAGGCCGTGCGCATCCGCAGCCGCTGGGCCTCCAGCAGCTTGCCCTGCCGCTCCAGCTCGGCGAGCCGCTCCTCGAGCTCCTTCTCGATGCCCTGGATCGCCTTTTCCATCCGCTCCGGGCCGGCGACGTAGTGCGTCGCCGGGAAGATCCGGACCTCGTCGACCTCCTTGACGATGTCCCCGGTCAGCGGGTGCAGGTAGTACAGCTTCTCGACCTCGTCGCCGAAGAACTCGACCCGGATCGCGAGCTCTTCGTAGGCCGGGATGATCTCGACCGTGTCGCCCCGGGCGCGGAACGTGCCGCGCGCGAAGGCGATGTCGTTGCGGGTGTACTGGACGTCGACCAGGGCCCGCAGGAAGACGTCCCGGTCGAGCTGCATGCCGACCGCGAGCTTCGAGGAGCGGTCCAGGTACGACTGCGGCGTGCCGAGGCCGTAGATGCAGGAGACACTGGCGACCACGATGACGTCCCGGCGGGAGAGCAGGTTCATCGTCGCCGAGTGCCGCAGCCGCTCGACGTCGTCGTTGATCGACGAGTCCTTCTCGATGTAGGTGTCCGTCTGCGCGATGTACGCCTCGGGCTGGTAGTAGTCGTAGTAGCTGACGAAGTACTCGACCGCGTTGTGCGGGAAGAGCTCGCGCAGCTCGTTCGCCAGCTGGGCGGCGAGGGTTTTGTTCGGCGCCATGACCAGCGTCGGCCGCTGGACGCGCTCGATCAGCCACGCCGTGGTCGCCGACTTGCCGGTGCCGGTGGCGCCGAGCAGCACGACGTCCTTCTCACCCGCGTTGATCCGGCGTTCGAGCTCGTCGATGGCCGCCGGCTGGTCACCGGCGGGCTGGTAGTCACTGACCACCTCGAACCGGCCACCGGTCCGCGGGATCTCCGAGACGGGCCGGAAGTCGGACTGGGCGAGGACGGGGTGTTCGGTTGCGAAAGCCACGTGGACCAGAGTAGGCCGCACCACCGACAATTTCCGTCGGGCCTGGTCAGCGGGCCTGGAACACCGTGATCGACGTGACATCCGAGCCGTCGACGGCGCAGTGCAGGACGGCGCCGGGGACGGGGTCGTCGCCGAAGCACGAGACGAGCACCCGGTCGGGTCCGGTCGCCTGGACCTCGGTGCGCGGGAACTCCGCGAGCACGGCGGCGACCTCGCCTTCCGGCGCGGCGAGGTGCGCGAGGACGACTTCGCGCGGCGACGGCGGTGGCGGGATCGGCAGGCCGTGGCCTTCGAAGAGGCGGTTCAGCTGGTCGGCGGCGGAAACGGCCCGCGGGAAGCCGGCGAAGGCCGCGGTCTGGACGACGACTTCGCAGACCTCGGCCGGCGACAGCCCGGAGGCGAGGCCGGTGCGCAGGTGCACGCTCAGCGGCGGGCCCACCATGCCGGCGGCGACGATCGCGGCGAGCGTGGCGGCTTCGCGGGTGCGGGCGTCGAGGGCCGGGCGTTCGTGCAGGTGGCCGTAGACGGTGCCGACGGCCAGCTCGCCCAGCGCCGGGACGGTGGCGAAGAGCGCGTCGAGGCGGGCCTTGCCGCCTTCGACGAGCCCGGCGAAGTTCTCCCGGCCTTGTTCGTGGAGCCGGGCCATCGGGTCGGTCATGGTTGTCTCCCCTCAGCAGCTGCAATCGCAACAGCTGCAACATTCGCAACAACCGCAGTCGCAATCGCAGTCGCAGCCCCAGGCCTCGATCGGTTTGCCGCTGAAGGGGCCAGGATAGGGATCGCGGCAGCAGAACTGGCAGGTGCAGCACATGTAGGGGATGAGGGCGCAGCCGAGGAAGGCGTCGCGCTTCTTCGGCGGGACGGCGAATTTCGGGTACCAGAGGCCGCCGCCCTTGCCGTCGTAGAACTCGGGCTTGCCGCGCTTGCCGGGGTTCTTGGGGTCTTTGGGGTCCTTGGGGCCGCCGGGATCATCGGGGCCATCCGGGCCGCCGGGGCCACCTGGGCCGCCGGGCCCGCGGCCGCCGGGGCCGGTCGGGCCGCCTGGGCCACGTCCGCCGGGAGCGGCCGGCGGTGGGACCGGCCCCGGTGGCGGGAACCCGTGTGGCTGTGGCGAGCCCCAGCCGGGCGGGACCTGGTGCGGGTGCTGCTGCGGCGCCGGCCCCCGCCCGATCCAGCCCGGCGGCGGCTGGTGGGGATGCTGCTGCGGAGTGGGTCCCGGCCCGATCCACCCGGGCGGTGGCTGCTGCCCCGCCGGGCTGGCCGGCCACGAGCCGTGGCCGGGCCCGAAAGCCGCCCCCGAGCCCGAGCCGTGGCCGTGCTCGTGGTTGGGGCACTGCTCGTGGCTGTGGCCGTCGCCGTGCTCGTGGCCATGTTCGTGGCCGTGGGACATGCCGTGGCCGAAGGCCCTCCGCACCGCTTGCCTCAGCTCGTGCACCAGCAAGGCGTGCACCAGCGCCGGCTCCGCGAACTCCGCCTCGCGCAACGCCAGCTCCACCCCCAGCACCGCGTCATCGCACAGCCGCCGGGCTTCCTCCGGGCCCGTGCCCGTCGCCAGCAACGGATTCCACGCCCCCGCCGCCGCGTCCTCCGCGTAGTCCTCGACCGCGTCCAGCAGGTGCGCCACCCGGCCGAACAACCGGCCCGCCTCGGCCAGCGGTGCCGCGTTGCCCGGCTTGCCCGCCAGTTCCGCCGTCCGCGCGAACGCCGCCGCCGTGGCTCGCTCCGCCGGTTCTGTCGCCAGCAGCGGCGAGTCACCCCGCTGGATCGAGGACTCCCGTGCCCCCTGGCCCTCGACCGCCTCCGTCAGCACCGTCGTGTCGAACCCGACCCGGCCACCCGTGCGGCGGCCCTGCGCGCTCCAGCGGGCCGCGACCCGGCGGGCGGCCGCCGCGACCGGGCGCCTTCCGTACGCACCGTCGCCGTCCTCGACGTGGTCGCCGACCTTGGCCGCCGCCAGGACCAACGAGACCGCCGCCGCCAGCTGGGCTCCCTCGCCGCGGGCCACCGAGGCCGTCCTCATCCCCCGCAGCGGGCACGGGCCCGCTTCGCGGCGGCCGTCCGCTCGCGGCGTCTGCGCCTCGACCAGCACCGAGATGATCAAGCCGTCGTAGTTGGTGACCACCCGGGCGAACTGGCCGTGCTCGTCGCGCAGCGTGAGGCACAGCCCGCACAGGTGCGCCATCCAGTCCGCGTGCAGGCCCTCGGCCAGCCGGTGGCGGCACGGCCTGATGATCCCGAACATCCCCAGTTCCCCTCGTTCCCCGAAACGCTCGGCGCACCTTAGCCCGAACGCGTGACGCCCGGGGCGGGAGTTCGCGTTTCGTGACCGGCCCGGCAGGATGACCCGCATGGCCGCACTGCACCCCCCGAAGGTCGAGGTCTTCGACCCCGCCGCGCGCGCGAACATCGACCCGAAGGGCATCCTGCGGGAGGTCGAGGAGTTCCGCGAGGAGCCGTTCGGCCTGTACCTCGCGCGCCCGACGCCGGGCCGCGCCCAGTTCCACTACCTCGAGTCGTGGCTGGTGCCCACGCTGGGCCTGCGCTTCACCGACTTCTGGTTCTCCCCCGGCCACGAACGCGACCAGGACTTCTACCTCGACGTCGTCCGCGTCCACCGCGACGGCCCACGCTGGGTGGCCACCGACCTCTACGTCGACATCGTGCTCAAGGACAAGCTCTCGCTGAGGGTCATCGACACCGACGAGCTCCTGGAGGCCCTCGAAGCGGGCCTGGTCACCGCCGAAGAGGCCGAGTTCGCGCTGAAGACCACCTACACCGCCGTCGAGGGGCTGGCCGCGCACGGCTACGACCTCGCCGCCTGGCTGGCCACCCTCGATATCGCGCTGACCTGGCGGCGTCACCCCTGACCCCGGCGGCGCCGCGCCCGCACGTAGGGTGCGGGAAGACCGGCGCCGACGAGGAACAGGAGCACGATGGACGCCGTGGCCACGGCCCCCGACCAGGCCGAAGCCGAGCTCGCCCCGTTCGCCCGGCTCCCGGTCCTGCTGCTCGCGGCGGGCACGGCCACCGCGCTGCTGCTCACCGCCGGCCGCTACGGCTACTTCGGCGACGAGCTGTACTTCCTCGCCGCCGGCCAGCACCTGGCCTGGGGTTATGCCGACCAGCCGCCGCTGGTGCCCGCCATCGCCCGGGCGATGGACACGCTCGCCCCCGGTTCCCTCGTGGTCTTCCGGCTGCCCGCGATCGCCGCGACGGCGGCCGGCGTAGTCGTCACCGCGTTGATCGCGCGCGAACTCGGCGGCCGGCGGAAGGCGCAGGTCCGCGCCGCGGCGGCGTACGCGATCTGCGGGCAGTTCGTCGGCAGCGGCCACTACCTGGCGACCTCGACGATCGACCCGCTGCTGTGGACGCTCGTGCTGTGGCTGCTGGTCCGCTGGGTCCGCACCCGCTCCGACTCCCTGTTGCTCTGGCTCGGCGTCGTGACGGCGGTGGCGCTCAACGGCAAGCTGCTCATCGCCGCGTTCTGGGTGGCGGCCGGGCTCGCGGTGCTCGTGTTCGGCCCGCGTGACCTGCTGCGCCGCCCGAAGCTCTGGCTCGGCGCCCTGATCGCCACCGCCTCCCTGGTCCCCACGCTGCTCTGGCAGCACGCGAACGGCTGGCCGCAGCTCGCCATGGGTGACGCCGTCGGCGCCGAGGTCGACGCCGCGGGCGGGCGCGCGGGCTTCGTCCCGAACCTGCTGGCCGGTGCCGGCTGGGTGATCGGCGCGCTCGGTGTCCTCTACGGCCTGGCCGTGCTGCTGGGGAGCGAGCAGCTGCGGCCCTACCGGTTCCTCGGCTGGACGGCGCTGGGTGTCGTCGCGGTCTTCCTGGTCGCCAACGGGCGGTACTACTACGCCGCCGGGATGTTCGGCGTGCTGTGGGCGGCCGCCGCGGTGCACCTCGAAGCGCGGGAACCCGCGCGCTGGTGGCGGTGGGTGCCGACCTCGCCGGTCTTCGTCGTCTCCGCCCTGTTCAGCCTGCCCTTCACGCTCCCGGTCTGGCCTGCGCACTGGCTCGTCGAGCACCCGGACGCGCCGCGGCCCGCCTACGCCGCCGAAGAGATCGGGTGGCCGGACCTCGCCGCCGACGTCGCCGGGCTGTACCGGACGGCGCCGCCGGACACGGCGATCGTCACCGGCGGGTACTGGCAGGCGGGGGCGCTCGACCGCTACGGGCCCGCGCGAGGCCTGCCGGAGGCCTTCAGCCCCAGCCGGGGCTTCTGGTACTTCGGCCGCCCGGCCGACGACACCCGCAACGTGCTCTTCGTCGGCTACGACCCGTCGAAGATCGCGAAGCACTTCGGCGACGCGAGGATCGTCGGGCAGGTCGGCAACCGGCTCGGGATCCGCAACGCCAGCGAGCACATGCCGGTCTGGCTGCTGACCGGCCGGAGCGGGAGCTGGGCCGAAATCTGGCCGCAGCTGAAGGACATGCGCGCTTAGGGCGTCCAGCCGGTGGTGTCCGCCCACTTCTCCGCGCGGGCGAACACGCCGTTGACCCACTCCTGCTTCTCGTCGGCGTAGGCCTCGACCGTGCCGTCGGCGGCGTGCGCCTCGGCCAGCCGCAGCTTGACGTCGCGGTAGTCGTCGCGCTCGTCCGGGTTCGCGCGCAGGAAGTCGCGGAAGAGCAGCGCGAGCCGCCACGCCGGCGTCTCCAGCGACCGGACGTGCAGGTTCACCGGTCGCTTCGGGTCGGCGCCGACGTGCAGGCGCTTGGGCCACGTCCCGGCGCCGTCCAGGGCGTCGTCGTACCAGTCGCCTTCCATCCGCGGGAAGCCGGCGTCGGCCAGCAGGCCGCCCAGCGTGTCCGCGTCGTCCAAACTGGACACCGTGAGCTGCAGGTCGAGGATGTCCTTGGCGGGCAGGCCGGGCACGGCCGTCGACCCGATGTGGTCGGCGCGGCGGGCCAGCGTCCCCGCCACGGCGCGGACCCGGGCCAGGACCCGCTCGGCCTGGGCCGGCCAGCTGAGGTCGTATTCGGCGATCCTCGGCGACATCGGCGGCCGCGGCCGGCGCAGCCGGACGTTCGCCTCGAACGGCACCAGCCGGTCCGCCCACAGCGCGTCGACCTCGGCGAGCACGCTGTCTTCGGCGCCGCCGTTGTCCAGCCAGACGTCCGCGACGGCGCGGCGCTGCTCGGTGCTCGCCTGCGCCCGGATCCGCGCCCGCGCGTCGTCCTCGGCCATCCCGCGCGTCGACACCAGCCGCCGCACCCGCACCTCGACCGGCGCGTCGACGACCACGACCAGGTGATAGGCCGTCGCGAGGCCGTTCTCGACCAGCAGCGGGATGTCGTGGACGATGATCGCGTCCGGCTTCGCGGCCGCCATCAGCTCCCCGGTGCGCGCGCCGACCAGCGGGTGCACGATGGCGTTCAGCCGGTGCCGGGACTCGTCGTCGGCGAACGCCTTCGCGGCGAGCACGGGCCGGTCGAGCGAGCCGTCCGCGGCCAGGATGCCGGACCCGAACTCCGCGACCAGCCGGGCGAGCCCCTCGGTCCCGGGCTCGACGACCTCGCGGGCGATCCGGTCCGAGTCCACCAGCACGGCGCCGTGTTCGGCGAGCCGGTTCGCCACGGTCGACTTCCCGGCCCCGATCCCACCCGTCAACCCCACACGCAACATGCCGATCACCCTAGTCACGCGGCGGGCGCCCCTTCCGCGGACAGTCCGGTCAGGTCCGGGCCATTTGCCTGACAAGTGGGAAATTTGCGTAACACGCAGCCGGTCCGGCCGATCTCACCGGCAAGAACTGTCGCCGAGGGGGCCGATGGGGATGACGAAGTTCAGCAGAGTGACCGCCGTCCTGCTGTGCGCGAGCGGCCTCGCCGCGGCGCAGCCCGAAGCGGCGGCGGCACCGGTGGCCGGCGTGGCCGCAACGTCGGCGCAGTGCCTGTCCGGCGTCCGCCGAGCGCAGGCGACCTGCCTGCCCACGGCGACGCGCCGCTTGTGCGTCGTGCAGCACACGTGGATCCCGTTCACCGTCACATGCCTGAAGAACGCAAGGTGAACGTGACGCGTGACTCAACCGATATCCGGACACGCCGTGTTGCTTCCCCACCTCGCAGCGCCGCGGTGCGTACGGTGCCCGCGAAGAGCGTCACCCACGCGGAGGAACGATGGCGGTCAGCAAGCACGTCGCGAGGCACCGGCTCGGCACGCCGGGGCTGGTGCACTGCCTCGTCCACCTCCCGGTGGCCGGGGTGCCGGCGGACCACCGGCGGACCTGGCTGAGCACGCTGCTGGTCCCGGCCAAGCACAGCTTCGCCGGCCTGCGCCGCAAGGCCCGCGCCGCGGCGCTCGAGCGGATCTGGGTGCCGTCGGTCGGCCCGGTCCGCCCGGCCGGCCGGGCCGCGGTGACCGTCCGCGCCGCCTGACGGGTCAGGCTTCGCTCGTCTCGATGACTATCTCCGACGACAGCGTCCGGTGCACCGGGCACTTGTCGGCGATCAGCATGAGCTTGGCCCGCTGCTCGTCGTCCAGGTCGCCTTCGAGCTCGATCTCGCGGCTGATCCGGCTGAGCAGGCCGCGCTCGGTTTCGCACCTCGCGCAGTCTTCGGCGTGGATGCGGTCGTGCCGCAGCCGGACGGTCGCCCGGGTCAGCGGGATGCCCTTGCGGTCGGCGTACATCCGCAGCGTGATCGCCGTGCACGAACCCAGCGACGCGAGCAGCAGTTCGTACGGGTTCGGGCCGGCGTCGGCGCCGCCCACCGCGACCGGTTCGTCGACGAGCAGCGTGTGGCTCGCCGTGACGACCTGCTGCGTGTAGGTGCCGTCGCCGCTCGCGGTGACGATGACCGTGCCGGGCTCGGGGTGATCCATTCCGCCGGGAGTCCTCTCGGGTGGCGGGACGCGGCCGATCCGGACATCCGGCGCATTCCCAAGACGCGGCGGATATCGTATCTTCTGCTGCGGGTGGGTCACCCGGACGCCGCCCTGCGCCCGGCTGCCGCAAAGGGGGTGCGCCGTGGCTACCAGGCACTTGCCGATGCGCCCGGCCGATCAGGGTGGTCGCGAACGCTACCTCGACGCGGCGTTGTCGGTGCTCGTGGACCGCGGGGTTCCCGGGCTGACCGTCCGCGGGGTGGCGGAGGCGGCCGGCGCGTCGACGCTCTCGGTCTACGCCCGGTTCGGCGGCCGCGCGGGCCTGCTCGACGCCCTGTACGAGCGCACCTTCGACTCGCTGCACGAGCTGCTGGAAGGCCTGCCGCCGTCGAGTGAGGACGGGCTGGCGGACCTGCTGCACCTCGCGCTGGAGTACCGGCGCTTCGCCCGCGAGAGCCCGACCCGCTACGCGCTGATGTTCGAGCGCCCGGTGCCCGGGTTCGATCCGGACCCAGGCCTGCGGTCGGCGGTGCTGCGGACGACGTTCTCCCTGTTCATCGGCCGGGTCCAGCGGGTCTGCCCGCCGGGGGCGGACGCCCGTTCGGCGGCCTACCGGCTGTGGACGACCATCCACGGCCTGGTCGGCGCCGAACTGCTGATGGCCTCGCGGCGGCCGTTGCCGGACTGGTTCATCCCGCCTACCGAAGAGGCCAACGAGGAGATGTTCCGGGACGGCGTCACGGCGATGATGGCCGGCCTCGGCCTGCGCAACGACTGACCCCGGACAGCGAAGAACCCCCGGTCCTCTGTGGACCGGGGGTTCTTCGTTCAGCTCAGCGAGCTAGTGAGGCTTATTCAGCCGTCGGCCGCCGCACGACTTCTGCGGTGATCAGCGGTCCGCGTGCGGGGCACGGCGGCCTAACCAGAATAAGCCTCAGTGCTCACGCACCGCCGGAGAGCTTCTCGCGGAGCGCCGCGAGCTGCTCGTCGGAGGCGAGGGTGCCACCGCTGCTCTTCGAGTCGGCCGGGGCCGAGCCCGAGGTGTAGCTTTCCGCGCCACCCTCGATGCCGGTCGCCGCGTCGGCCGCCGCTTCGGCGTCCGCCTCGACGGCCTTCTGGACCTGCTTCATGTGGGCCTCGTAACGAGTGTGCGCCTCGGCGTACTGGCGCTCCCACTCCTCACGCTGCTTGTCGAAGCCTTCCTGCCACTCCTGGGTGTCCGGGTCGAAGCCTTCGGGGTAGATGTAGTTGCCCTCGGCGTCGTACTCGGCGGCCATGCCGTACTGGGTCGGGTCGAACTCGGTGTCCGGCGTGACACCCTCGTTCGCCTGCTTCAGCGACAGCGAGATGCGACGGCGCTCGAGGTCGATGTCGATGACCTTGACCATGACGTCGCCGTTGACCTGGACGACCTGCTCCGGGATCTCGACGTGGCGCTCGGCCAGCTCCGAGATGTGGACCAGGCCCTCGATGCCCTCTTCGACGCGCACGAACGCACCGAACGGGACGAGCTTGGTGACCTTGCCCGGCACGATCTGGCCGATCGCGTGGGTGCGGGCGAACTGGCGCCACGGGTCTTCCTGGGTCGCCTTCAGCGACAGCGAGACGCGCTCGCGGTCCATGTCGACGTCCAGGACCTCGACCGTGACCTCCTGGCCGACCTCGACGACCTCGGACGGGTGGTCGATGTGCTTCCAGGACAGCTCGGAGACGTGCACCAGGCCGTCGACGCCACCCAGGTCCACGAAGGCACCGAAGTTGACGATGGACGACACGACGCCCTTGCGGACCTGGCCCTTGGCGAGCGCGTTGAGGAACTCGCTGCGCACCTCGGACTGGGTCTGCTCCAGGTAGGCGCGGCGGGACAGGACCACGTTGTTGCGGTTCTTGTCCAGCTCGATGATCTTCGCCTCGAGCTCGCGGCCGACGTACGGCTGCAGGTCGCGCACGCGGCGCATCTCGACCAGGGACGCGGGGAGGAAGCCGCGCAGGCCGATGTCCAGGATGAGGCCGCCCTTGACGACCTCGATGACGGTGCCCTTGACGGGCTCGTCCTTCTCCTTGAGCTCCTCGATCGTGCCCCAGGCGCGCTCGTACTGCGCGCGCTTCTTGGACAGGATCAGACGGCCTTCCTTGTCCTCCTTCTGGAGGACCAGGGCTTCGACCTCATCGCCGACGGTGACAACCTCAGCCGGGTCGACATCGTGCTTGATGGAGAGCTCACGCGAGGGGATGACACCCTCGGTCTTGTAGCCGATGTCGAGCAGGACCTCGTCGCGGTCGACCTTGACGATCGTGCCTTCGACGATGTCGCCATCGTTGAAGTACTTGATCGTCTTGTCGATCGCCGCGAGGAAGTCTTCCTCCGACCCGATGTCGTTGATGGCGACCTGCTGGGGCCCGGTGGGGGCGGTCGGGGCGGTGGCGGTGTCGGTGGTCATTAGGCGGGTTGCTCCGGTGGATGGGAATCGAGGGTTGGCAGTTGTCGGCGCGATGGGCGGCATGCGACGACCCTGCAAGCAAACGTCCACCAGTGAACGACCGCGGCATGACCCCGCATACGGTGCGCGACCCGAGTCCCAACCAGAAGCTGAGCGGAAGGCAGCGCGAACCCACTGCGCTAACACTTATCCTACGCGGCAGTCGCTAGGCGGCACAATCAGGGTCCCCCTGGCTCGCTAAGGTCCTCGCGGAAGCAAACCGCACGCACGAGGACGCAGGTGGAGCAGGCAGCGGCCACCGGGACCGGAGACACCATCATGCCACCGGAGCAGGCGCCCGCGCCGGGGCGCCACGACGCCGCCGAGCACCGGCTGGGCACCGCGGCGGTCGCCTACCGCGAGGTCGGCGGCGCCGAAGCCGCGGCGGCCAACCTCGCCTGGTGGGACGCCGACGCCGACGACTACCAGGCCGAGCACGGCGGGTTCCTCGGCGACGCCGACTTCGTCTGGTGCCCCGAGGGCGTCCGGGAGGCCGAGGCGCGGCTGCTCGGCGACGTCCGGGGCAAGCGCGTGCTGGAGGTCGGCTGCGGGCAGGCCGCCTGCGCGCGCTGGCTGGCCGCGGAGGGCGCGCACGCCGTGGCGACCGACCTCTCGGCCGGCATGCTGCGCCACGCCCGCGACGGCAACGCGCGCACCGGCCTCGCCGTCCCGCTGGTGCAGGCCAACGCCGAGCACCTGCCGCTGGTGTCCGGCAGCTTCGACGCGGCCTGCTCGGCCTTCGGCGCGATCCCGTTCGTGGCGTCGGTGGACGCGGTCTTCGCCGAAGTCCACCGGGTGCTGCGGCCGGGCGCGCCGTGGGTGTTCTCGGTAACCCACCCGATGCGGTGGATCTTCCCCGACGACCCGGGCCCGCAGGGGCTCACCGTCACCCAGCCGTACTTCGACCGCACGCCCTACGTCGAGGTCGACGACGAGGGCACCGCCACCTACGTCGAGTACCACCACACGCTCGGCGACTACGTGCGCGCGCTGGCCGGGGCCGGGTTCACCCTCACCGACCTGGTCGAGCCCGAGTGGCCGGCCGGGCACACGCGGGTGTGGGGCCAGTGGAGCCCGCTGCGGGGCAAGCTCTTCCCGGGCACCGCGATCTTCCGCACGCACCGCTCGTGACCACCCTCGAGCAGCAGCAGAACGCGCGGTTCGCCGCGCTCGACCCGCTGCTCCCGCCGATCGCGGCCCCGCCGTCGGCGTCGAACGAGCCCCTCGTCGTGACGGTCGGCGGCCGCAAGGCGGGCGGCCTGCTGACGCACGTCGTGCACGCGCCGGGGTCCTGGCCCTCGCTCTGGGGGCCGTCGGACATCCGGGACCTGACCGCGGTGCCGGGCGACAGCGGCGCGGCGGGCCTCGCGGCACTGCTGGGCGCGTGGCGCGACCGCCTGCGCGGGACGCCGGCCGGCCCGGACTCGGCCTGCTCGCTGACCTGGCCGAGCCGCGACGCCGAAGCGTCCGCGGTGCTCCTGGCGCACGGGTTCGCGCCGATGACGTGCCTGGCCGTGCGGGCTCCGGATCCGCCCGCCGGCCCCGGGACCGCGCCGGTCGGCGTCCGCCGGGCCGGGGAAGGCGACGTCGACGCGCTGACCGAGCTGCGGCTGGCCGAGTGGCGCTACACCTCGCTGGTCGGCACCGCGGTCCCGCGGCCGGGGGCCCGGGCCCTGCTGCGCGCCGAAGTCGTCCGCGCGCTGCGGTTCAGCGGGCTGGTCTGGCTCGCCGAAGAGGACGGCGGGGTGCCGGCCGGCCTGGCCTCCTGCGCGCTGGCCTCGGCCACGCCGGGCAACTCGATCCACGGCCGGCTGCTCCCGGGCCGCTGGGGGTACGTCGACACGGTGTCGGTCGCGCCCGCGGCCCGCGGCGGCGGGGTCGGCCGGGCGCTGATGGCGGTGGCGCACCGGACGCTGCTGGAGCACGACGTGCGCGGGACGTTCCTGTTCTACCACCCGGCGAATCCGCTTTCGCCGGTGTTCTGGCACCGGCAGGGTTATCGTCCTCTGTGGACCATGTGGCTCCGGCGTCCGGCCTGGTCCTGAAGCTCACCCACCGAGGGGGAACCATGGACATCGCCGAGCCGCTGCTCGCGGCGCACCGGGCCCGCTTCGCCGCGGTCGACGCGCTCCTGCCGCCCCCCGCGCCGCCCGCCCGCGGCGAGCGCCTCGACGCGGCGACCGCGGACGGCACCCAGGTCACCGGGGTGCTCCAGCGCCTGCGGTTCGCGCCCGGCGACGTCCCGATGCTGTGGTCGGCCGCCGACACCTGGCAGCTCTTCCCGTACTTCGGCGACACCGGCACCGAAGGCGTGGACGTCCTGCTGCGCGCGGTGAAGGGCCGGCTGGAGGCGGAGGAGACCGGCGACGACTCCGCGTGCGTGGTCGTCTGGCCGAGCCGCGACGCCGAAGCGATCCGCGCCTTCCTCGACCACGGCCTCGTCCCGCTCTCCGCGGTCGGCGTGCGCACCGCCCGCCCGCCGGAGGCCCGGCCGGAGATCGCGGTCCGGCGCGCCCGGCCGGACGACTACGACACCGCGCTGAAGCTGGCCGAGGCGACGTTCGACTACACCGGGCTCGTCGCCGCGCCGCGCCGGGCCAACACCGCCGCGCTGCTGGGCCCCTCCCTGCGGACGGCGCTCGCCGAGGCCGAGCCGCTCGTCTGGCTGGCGGAAGAGGACGGCGAAACCCGCGCGCTCGCGCACTGCGCGTGGGTGGACGCGACGCCGGGGAGCGAAGCGGCCGAGCTGCTCCCGCTCGGACGCTGGGGGTACGTGAACAACGTCGTCACGCTGCCGGGCGAACGCGGTGGCGGCTTCGGCCGGGCGCTGATGGCCCACGTGCACCGCGAGCTGCACCGCGGCGGCGCGACGCGCACCTACCTGTACTACAACCCGACCAACCCGCTGTCCTCGGTGTTCTGGCACCGGCAGGGTTATCGTCCACTGTGGACGACGTGGGAGGTGCGGCCGGCGGCCGCGCTGCGGTGAACCACCCACAAGTGTGACGTGCGTCCGGTGATCTTGCCGCCCGCTCGCGCGCGGACTAGTTTTTGAACTGACCGGTCAGTTCAAAAGTTCGCGAAGCGGGAGAAATCGTGCAGGTCCGAGCCGATCGCGTGTCCCTCGAAGGGCACCACGGCACCTTGTTGCCGCCCACCTCACTGACCGTCGGCGAGGGCGACCTGGCGATCGTGCACGGCGAACCCGGCGTCGGCGTCACGGCGTTCGGCCTCGCGCTGGCCGGCCGGCTCAAGCCGACCACCGGCACGGTGCACGCCGAGGGCGTCGATGCCCCGCTGACCGAGCTCGTCGCGGTCGTCGACGCCCCGCGCGTCAGCGAACCGGACGACGCGCTGCCCCTGCGCGTGGTCGTCGGCGAGGAGCTGGCGCTGGCCCACCGCCCGGCGGGCAAGGAGGACGTCGCCCGCTGGCTGGCCGGCCACGGCGCGGCGCCGTTCGCCGGCACGAGGTTCGAGAACCTCGCCCCCGCGCTGCGCACGCGGCTGCTCACCGAGCTGGCCGCCGAGCGCAAGGGCGCGCGCGTGCTCGTGCTCGACACCCCCGACCGGCACACCAGCGACGTCGACAGCTGGGCCGGGCTCGCCCGCGAGCTGGCTGGGCGCGGCCTCGCCGTCGTCGTCCTGACCGCGACGACCCCGCTGTCGGCGCTGCCCTTCACCCCCGCGCTCGTCGGCGCGGCCGAGCAGCCGGCGCCGCAGCACTTCGCCGCCCCCGAACCCACTCCTGAACCCACTCCCGAACCCACCGAAGAGCTCACCGAGAGCACTGACGGAGTCTCCGAATGAACGCCTTCCGGATCGCGCGCAACGAGCTGCGCCGCCTCTCCACCGGCACCCTGCCGAAGCTCGCGCTGGTCGCGCTCGTGCTGGTGCCGCTGCTCTACGCGTCCTTCTACCTCTACGCGAACTACGACCCGTACGGCCGGCTCGACAAGCTGCCCGCCGCGGTCTTCACCAGCGACACCGGCGCGAAGGACGCCGGCGGCCAGGAGCGCAACGTCGGCCGCGAGGTGACCGACGAGCTGGTCAAGTCCGGCACCTTCCAGTGGCACGAGGTGTCCGAGCAGGAAGCCCGCGACGGCGTCCGCGACGACAAGTACTCGTTCGCGATCGGCATCCCGAGCGGCTTCTCCGCGGCGCTGCTGTCGGTCGGCAACTTCCAGCCGCAGCAGGCGACGATCACGCTGACCACCAACGACGCCAACAACTACCTGTCCGGCACCATCGCCAAGCAGGTGGCCGAGCAGGTGCGCAAGACGATCGCGGAGAAGGTCGGCAGCGAGGCCGCGGACCGGTTCCTGGTCGGCTTCTCCACGATCTACGCCAAGATCCAGGAGGCCTCGACCGGTGCGGCGCAGCTCGCCGACGGCGCCACGCAGCTCAAGTCCGGGCAGCAGCAGCTGGCCGACGGCGCGGCGAAGCTCGCGGACGGCTCGTCGACGCTGGCGACCGGCCTCGGCACGCTCAAGAGCGCGACCGCGTCCCTGCCTTCGCAGACGCAGCAGCTCGCCAACGGCGCTTCGCAGGTGGCCGCCGGTGACCAGAAGGTCGCCGACGCCGCTTCGGTCGCCGCGACGGCGTCGTCCGACATCCAGGGCAAGCTCGACGGCTACCGCACCCAGCTCGTGACCGACCTGCGCGGTGCCGGGGTGCCGGAGAACGAGGTCCAGGCGATCGTCGCCAAGGCCGACCAGCTGCGCTCCCCCGTCGACCAGGCCAACAGCAAGATCCAGCAGGCCAACGGCGACCTCGCGAAGCTGGCCGACGGCGCCCGCCAGGTGTCCGACGGCGCGGCCAAGCTCGCCGCGGCGTCCCCGCAGCTGGCGAGCGGCATCGCCCAGGCGTCCGACGGCGCGAACCAGCTGCGCGACGGCGCGTCCCAGCTCAGCGACGGCGAGAAGACGGCGGTCAACGGCACCAACCAGCTCGCCGACGGCGCGGTGAAGCTGCGCGACGGGCTCGCGGCCGGCCTCAAGCAGATCCCGAACCCCGACGACCCGACCCGCTCGGCGACGGCCAACACGATCGCGGACCCGGTGGCGGTGAACGCCAACGGCGAGGCGTCGGCGGGGACGTACGGCGCCGGCCTCGCGCCGTTCTTCATCTCCCTGGCCACCTGGATCGGCGCGTTCGTGCTGTTCCTGATCCTGCGCCCGCTCTCGACGCGCGCGCTGACCGGTGGCGCGGCCCCGTTCCGGGTCGCCGTCGGCGGCTGGCTGTCCTCGGCGCTGCTGGGCATGGCGCAGGTGGTCGTGCTGTTCGGCGCGGTGACGTGGCTGGTCGGCATCCACATCGCCCACCCGCTGGAGGCGATTCTGTTCGCCGTGCTGGTGTCGCTGACGTTCACGTCGGTGGTCCACGCGCTCAACGCCTTCTTCGGCGCGGTCGGCAAGTTCCTCGGCCTGGTGCTGCTGGTGCTGCAGCTGGTCAGCGCGGGCGGCACGTTCCCGTGGCAGACGATCCCCGACGCGCTGTACCCGCTGCACGTGGTGCTGCCGATGGGGTACGCGATCGACGGCTTCCGCCACCTGTTCTACAGCGGCGCCTCGACGGGGCGGCTGCTCGGTGACATCAGCGTGCTGCTGGCCTACCTCGTGGGCGGGATCCTGGTGTCCACATTGGCCGCCCGCAAGCGTCGCGTTTGGACGGTGTCGGCCCTCAAGCCCGAGCTCAGCCTGTGAGCGGCGCAACGAAGCAGAAGCTCTTCGAGGCGACGTTGGAGCTCTCGAAGAGCCGGGGCCTGGTGGGCCTGACGGTCGACGACATCGCGGCGGCGGCGGGCGTCGCGAAGGGCACGGTGTACTACAACTTCGGCTCGAAGGACGGCCTGGTCGACGCGTTGCTGCGGTACGGCGTGGACATGCTCGCGCTTCGGCTGCGCTCGGCGGTGTCCGACGCGGATCCGCTGGACGTGATCGAGGCGCAGGTCGACACGACGCTGGAGTTCATCGCGCAGTACCCGGGGTTCTCGCAGATCCTGGTGAGCGAGCTGTGGCGGACGCCGGGCCAGTGGCACGGGACGCTGTCGCTGCTGCGCGAGGAGATCATCTCGATCGTGAAGCAGCAACTGTCCCGGCTGGAGTCGGCCGGCCGGCTGCCGGAGGGCGTGCAGATCCCGACGGCGGCGGCTGGACTGTTCGGGACGATGCTGGTGGTGGCGCTGGACTGGCAGGTGTTCGGGCCGCAGCGGACGCGGGCGGAGGTGCGGGACGCGGTGATGGTCCTGATCCGGGGCCTCGGCCGCCGCTAGCGCTTCCGTCTCGCCGAAACGCCCCCAATGTGGCGTTGGGTGCGTCCAACGCACCCAACGCCACATTGGGGCGCTTGCACGTCGGTGGGTCCGCGGGGGTCCCCCCGTTTTCCACGCTACCGGCCGGCACCGACAATTCCGGCCCGGAACGCGGATCAGCCGCAGTTGTCCACATCCGGGCCAGCCGCGGTCCTCCGCACGCGGATCAGCCGCGGTCCTCGATCCTCGCCCGGACCGCGGCCGCGTAGGTGTCGACCGCCGTTGCTGCCGCTGTCAGCTCGCAGGGGCCGTCGATCAGGAGCCTCTTCGCCGGGGTGTACGCCTGCTCGATCTCCGGGTCGCCCACCAGGCCGTGCTCGCGGGCCAGCTCCAGGTCGCCCGCCAGGCGGGTGCGCAGTTCCTCGCGGCGGGCCACCAAGCCGTCGAGGACCGCTCGTTGCCTTCGGCCGTCCTCCACCGCCGGGGCCACCGCGTGCTCGTGGCCGTCGATGTGGCGCTCGACCCACTCCGCGTCGCCGTCCACCTCTGCCGAGCGGAGCTGCTTCAGCGCTCCTTTGAGCCTCTGCGCCCGCGCCGGCAGCATCGCGACGCCCGTGAAGCGGGTTGCCACCCGCAATTGGTACGCCTCGATCTCCGCCAGCTCCGCCACCGCCTGGGTCAGCACCTCCAGGCGGCCGGCGAGGTCTTCCGGGGCCGGGCGGGCCTGGCCCGTGCTCGCGCGCACCGCCGCCACCCCCGGAGACGACTCCTCGCGGAAGCCCAGCAGCAGGCGGAGGCCCAGCTCGGCCGCGCGGCCGGCGAGCGGGGCCAGCACCTCGCCGACGAGCCGGTCGGGTTCCGCCGAGTCGTCGATCGCGTCGACGACCAGCGTGCGGCCCGCGACCCCCGTCGTGAGCCGGTCGGCGATGCGGTGGCGAACCGCGTCCGCCGTGCGGCCGGTCGCGTCGACCGCCAGGTCCACGCTGCCCGGCGGTGGCATCTGGCCGAACGCCGGCGGCAGCCCGTGGACGCCGAGGGAACGTTCCCGATCGGCGAGCACGATCCCGAACCGCAACGCCGCCGCGACGGGCGAGCCGGCCTCGCCGGTGTCGACGACCCAGACCGTCCCCGGCTCGGCGTTGGCGAACCAGTCCGCGACGCGCTGCACGAAGGAGACGTCGACCGCCTCGCCGACCGGGCGCGAGAAGCTCGCGTCGACGGCCGGGCTGCCGGACGTCCAGATGCTCAGCTGGGGCAGGTGCCCCAGCATGGTCTCGACCGGCACCATCCAGGTGCCGGTGTCCTTGCCGACGACCATGCCGACGACGTGGCCGGTCGCCTCGTCGATCACCGCCGTGCCGCCGAAGCCCGGGCCGAGCGGTTCGGCCTCGGCCGTGCGGAAGAGGCGGACCCACTCGCCGCCGGTCTGCTCGGGGCCGCCGAGCCGGGCGTGCGTCCAGCGGCCGACCGAGCCCGGCGGGAACCCGAACGCGCGGACGAGCTGGTGCTCGCCGAGGGGCATGCGGTGCAGCGGGGCGCGGAACACGCGGGATTCGGGACGTTCCAGGCGCAGCAGGGCGAGATCGCCGTGGCCGCCGCCGTCGGAGGGCACCCAGCAGCCCTCGACGACGGTCGCGGCGCCGGGCATGGCTTCGGCCAGGCCGACGAAGTCGACGCTCAGCGCAGCTCGCGGGCCGCCCGCGGTCTCGACGACGTGCGCGCTCGTGAGCACGTGGTACTCGTCCAGTACCGTGCCCGCTCCGCACACCCGGCCGAGTTCGTCGTGCAACCGGACCCGCCAGCGTCGTCGCTCACGCTCGAACCCCATTCGGCGGACCCTACGCCGTGATCGCCGCGCGCCGCCGCCGACCTCCCTACCCAGCGGTAATGGCTCACCCGAACGGAGTCATCCGTTCGGCACAACGCGGGATCACACTGAGCCGAACACGCGGCTGCCGGGCGCGGCCGGGTCGTCGCCGGCCCAGAACTCGAACCAGTGCCGGGAGAACTCCTCGCGGGACAGGCGGCCGTCGCCGTCGGAATCGAGGAGGGCGAAGACGTCTTCCGACGGCGTGCCGGCGCCGTTCCAGGCCGCGATGAGGCGGTCGTACTCCGCGGCGGAGATGACGCCGTCGCCGTTTTCGTCGACGGCCTCGAACATCGCTTCGGCCGTGCCGGTGACCGCGCCCGGCATCCGCGGGAGCTCGTCGACGACCTGGAGCACCTGGTCGAGGCTGACCTGGCCGCCACCGCCCGCGGCGGCGTCGAGGGTGCTCCACCAGCCCATCATGACGGCGCCGAGCTTCTGCCCGTCCGGGGTGCTCGCGTCGGTGCCGCGGAGGTCGAGCCACCGCGCGGTGAGGGCCCGGAAGTCGGCCTCCGTCAGGTACCCGTCGCCGTCGGCGTCCATGGCGCCGAAGACGCCGGCGATCTTGCGCCGCTGGAATTCGCTGGCCATGTCGTGGTCCTTCCGGCTCGGGGGTGCCCCAGCTTCACCCCCGCGACCGGACCGCGGCGCCGTCCGCCCGAGTGCTCCCGCGCCACGACCCGGTGATCCGGGCCGTGACGCCGAGTGAGCAAAAGCTAGTGCGCGGCTTCGTTCCACGACCGGCCGTAGCCGACCGAAACCTCGAGCGGCACCGCCAGCGCGTACGCCGAGCCCATGCCCTCGCGCACCAGCTGCTCCAGCTGTTCCTTCTCCCCCTCCGCGACTTCCAGGACGAGTTCGTCGTGGACCTGCAACAGGATCCGGCTCTTCAGCTTCGCCTCGACCAGCGCGCTGTGGACGTTGAGCATCGCGACCTTGATGATGTCGGCCGCGCTGCCCTGGATCGGGGCGTTCAAAGCCATCCGCTCGGCCATCTCGCGGCGCTGGCGGTTGTCGCTGTTGAGGTCCGGCAGGTAGCGGCGGCGCCCGAAGACCGTTTCGGTGTAGCCGTTCTTCGCCGCGACGCCGACGACCGAGTGGAGGTAGTCGCTGATGCCACCGAAGCGGGCGAAGTACGCCTCCATCTGCTCCTTGGCTTCTTCGGTGGAGATCCGCAGCTGCTGCGAGAGCCCGTACGCCGACAACCCGTACGCGAGGCCGTACGACATCGCCTTGACGCGGTAGCGCAGCTCCGGCGTGATCTCCTCCGGCGGCAGGGAGAACGCCCGCGACGCGACGAACGTGTGCAGGTCCTCCCCGCTGTTGAACGCCTCGATGAGGCCCTCGTCCTGCGAGAGGTGCGCCATGATCCGCATTTCGATCTGGCTGTAGTCCGCGGTCATCAGCTCGGTGAAGCCGTCGCCGACGACGAAGGCGTCGCGGATGCGCCGGCCTTCCTCGGTGCGGACCGGGATGTTCTGCAGGTTCGGCTCGGTCGAGGACAGCCGCCCGGTCGCCGCGATCGTCTGCAGCAGCGTGGTGTGGATCCGGCCGTCGTCGGCGACGGACTTGATCAGGCCCTCGACCGTCGTGCGCAGCTTCGTCGCGTCCCGGTGCTCCAGCATGTGCTGCAGGAACGGGTGCTCGGTCTTCTCGAACAGGCCCTGCAGCGCCTCGGCGTCGGTGGTGTAGCCGGTCTTGGTGCGCTTGGTCTTCGGCATGCCGAGCTCGTCGAACAGCACGACCTGGAGCTGCTTCGGGGAGCCGAGGTTGATCTGCTTGCCGATCACCGCGTACGCCTCTTCGGCGGCCTGGGTGACGCGCGAAAGGTAGTGCGCTTCGAGCGAAGTCAGCTGCTCGAGGTCGACGGCGACGCCGGCGATCTCCAGCTCGGTGATGACTTCCAGCAGCGGCAGCTCCAGCTCGGCGAGCAGCTTGGCGCCGCCGATCTGCTCCAGTTCCTTCTCGAGCGCGCCGGCCAGCTCGAAGATCGCGCGGGCCTTGACCAGTTCGTCCTGGATCTCCTTCTGCTCCAGGCCTTCCGCGCCGCCGTCGAGCAGCGACAGCTGGCCGTCGCCGCCGTCGGTCTCCGAGCGCAGCTCGCGGTGCAGGTAGCGCAGCGCGAGGTCGTCCAGTTCGAACGTGCGCTGCCCGGGCCGCACCAGGTAGGCGGCCAGCGCGGTGTCCATGGCCAGCCCGGCGAGGACCCAGCCGCGGGCGCGGATCGCGTGCAGCGGGACCTTGAGGTCGTGGCCGGTCTTGCGGATCCGCGGGTCGGCCAGCCACGCGGCAAGCGCGGCGTCGTCGGCTTGGTCCATCGCTGTGACGTCGACGTACGCGCCTTCCCCGTCGACCGTCGCGAAGGCGATCGCGCGCAGGTCGGACCGGACCGAGGTGCCCACGGCCCGGAAGGACAGGGCCACCGGCTCCCCCGCGCCTGCGTGCGCGCTCAGCCACGCGCCCAGCGCACCGGGCGCGAGCGCGGCCCCCGAGACCTCGAAGCCTTCGTCGGCTTCGGGCTCGGCGCTCTGCAGCGTCGCGAACAGCCTGTCCCGCAGCACGCGGAACTCGAGCTCGTCGAACAGCGCGTGCACCGCTTCGCGATCCCACGGGCGCAGCTCCAGCCCGGACGGCGCGACCTCCAGCTCGACGTCCCGGATCAGCTCGGTGAGCTGCCGGTTGAGCTGGACCGAGGACAGGTGCGCCCGCAGCGCCTCGCCGGCCTTGCCCTTCACCTCGTCCACCCGGTCGATCAGGTCGTCGAGCGAGCCGAACTGCTTGATCCACTTGGCCGCGGTCTTCTCGCCGACACCCGGGATGTTCGGCAGGTTGTCCGACGGGTCCCCGCGCAGCGCCGCGAAGTCCGGGTACTGCTGCGGGGTGAGCCCGTACTTCTCCTCGACGGCGTCCGGGGTGAACCGGGTCATCTCCGAGACGCCGCGCTTCGGGTACAGCACGGTGACGTGCTCGTTGACCAGCTGCAGCGCATCGCGGTCGCCGGTGCAGATGAGGACGTCGAAGCCGTCGGCCGTCGCCTGCGTGGTGAGCGTGGCGATGATGTCGTCGGCTTCGAAGTTCTCCTTCACCAGCGACGGGATGCCGAGCACCTCGAGGACCTCCTTGACCAGGTCCACCTGGCCGCGGAACTCGTCCGGCGTCGTGCTGCGGTTCGCCTTGTAATCGGCGTACGTCTCCGAGCGGAACGTCTTGCGCGAGAGGTCGAACGCCACCGCGAGGTGGGTCGGCGCTTCGTCGCGCAGGAGGTTGATGAGCATCGACGTGAACCCGAAGACGGCGTTCGTGACCTGGCCGGTCTTCGTCCTGAAGTTCTCCGCGGGCAGGGCGAAGAACGCGCGGTAGGCCATGGAATGGCCGTCGATCAGCAGCAGCTTCGGCCGCTCGGCGGTGGCGGTGGTTCCTGTGGCGTTGGCAACGGTCGTCTTCTCACTCGGGCTCACGGCGCCGAGTCTAGGCTGAGGGTCCGACACTCTTACGTGTCGCATAAGAACAGGAGCTTTGCGTGACGGACAGTGCCGCCCCCATCGACGTGGACCGGCTGTCGGGCATCGACCCGGCTGCGGCGGATCAGCAGCTGAACGACAAGGTCGGGATGAAGCTGCTGGAAGCGACGGCCGAACGCGTGGTCGGCACGATCCCGGTCGAGGGCAACCTCCAGCCGTACGGCCTGCTGCACGGCGGGGCCAACGCCGTGCTCGCCGAAGCGCTGGGCTCGACGGTCGCCGCGCTGAACGCGGGCCCGGGCCGCGCCGCGATGGGGCTCGAGCTGTCCTGCACGCACCACCGGGCCGTCCGCTCGGGGACGGTCACCGGGGTGGCGACGCCGCTGCACGTCGGCCGCGGCACGATCACCACGGAGATCGTGCTGACCGACGACGAGGGCCGCCGCACCTGCACCGCCCGGCTCACCTGCGTGGTCCGGGACCGGCCGCCGGGCGCCTGAGCCCGGTGGACCTCGACGTCGCCCAGGTCCGGGCGTTCGTGGTGACCGCGGAGCAGCGGCACTTCGGGCGGGCCGCGCAGGCGCTGTTCCTCACCCAGCAGGCGTTGTCGAAGCGGATCAAGAAGCTCGAAGACGCGCTCGCGACACCGTTGTTCCTGCGCACGCCCCGCTCGGTCGAGCTCACCGCCGACGGCGAGCGGTTCCTCCCGCACGCGCGCGAGCTGGTGCGGGTGGCCGACGCCGCGGTCGCCGCGATGGGCGCCGACGACCGGCCGCTGCGCCTCGACCTCGTCGACCACCGGCTCTCCCCCATGTTCCTGCTCCGCCGGCTGGCCGCGCACGAGCCGGGGCTGCGCATCGACCGGGTCGCCGGCCGCGGGTTCGCCAACGCCATCGACCCCCTGCTGTCCGGGGAGCTCGACGCCGCCTTCGGCCGGGTGTCCGGCTGCGGGCGGCCGCTGCCGGACGAGCTGGAACACCGGCCGGTCCGGCTCGAGCCGCTGGTCGCCCTGCTCGCGCCGGAGCACCCCCTGGCCGTGCAGGAGGTGCTGCGCCTCGACGAGCTGCGCGCCGACGGGATCTGGCTGCCCGGGCTCGGCGGCCCACCCGAATGGCTGTCCTACCTGCAGGAGCTGTGCGACGCGTTCGCCGTGCCGATCGACGACTCCGGCGTCAGCTACGACCTGCGGCACACCCTGGAACAGACGCGGTACGGCAAGCGGCGCGTCACCCTGGCCGGCGCCGACATGGAACTGGCGCCGGACCTGAACCTCAAGGTGCTGCCGTTCGAGCCGTCCCCGCTGTTCCCCTGGTCGCTGGTCTGGCGGCGCGGCAAGGCGCACCCGGCGCTGCGGCGGCTGCTCGCCGTCGCCGGGCGCACCAGCCGCGACGAGGACTGGTGCGCCTGCGACCCGGAGCACACGTGGCTGCCGGCGGACGACGTCAGCCTCGCAACCGCCGCGCGAACCACTCGGTGAACGCGGCGTCGACGCCGGCCGCGGCCGGCGTCCCGGGCGGGAACTCGTGCGCCATCCCGGCCACCGTCACCAGCTCGGCCCCCAGCTTCGCGTGCAGCGCCGCCGCAGGCTCGCGCACGGCGATGTCGTCGTCGGCCCCGGTGACCAGCAGCAGCGGCGCCGCCAGCTCGGCCGCGCGGTTCACGTAGTCGTAGCGCTCCGCGACCGCGCGGGACCGCTCGGTCCACGCGTAGGTCACCCCGAAGCGCCGCTCGTTGGCGGCGATCATCGGCGCGAGCTGGACGACCGGGCTTGCCACCGCGGCGGCCGCGATCCCGGCGTCACCGCGGGCCAGCACCTCCAGGGCCACGAGGGCGCCGGCCGAGCCGCCGAACACCCCGAGCGGCCCGCTCGCGCCCGGCAGCCGGTCGCGCAGTTCGGCCAGCGCATCCGGGAACTCACCCGCGGCCTGCTCGGTCACCGGCTCGAAGACGTTGAGGACGGCGTCCTCGCTCGCGAGCCGGAAGACCTCCTCGGGGCCGCCCTCGGGCAGCCGCGCCCCGGAGAGCGGGAGCCCCAGGTACACGCGCCACGCCTGCAGGCCCGCCATCGGGACGGCGTCCGCCATCGCCTGCTCACTGGCCGGCGCGTCCATCAGGTGCCAGCCCGCCACCAGCGCCGCCGGCGCGTCCGGGTCCACCGGCGCCACCGCCACGAAGGGCACCCCGGCCGCGACGCCCTGGATCGTCTCGCTCATCTCGTCTCTCTCCCTGTCTCTCGGCTGCTCCCAGCGAACCGCCCGGGACCGTCGCGGGTCCAACAGCCGTTCCGGCGGGCGCGACAACCGTTGGTTGTGACGGCCGGATCCGAAGGGTGAACTTTCGGGCAGACCCGCACAGGGGGGTGGGTCCGTTCGCCCGCCCGAACCGGACGTAAGGTGCATCCCTACGGCGGTGCCGGCTCCGCCCGGGCCCCGCCAGGGTGAACTGCGGGATCACCGGAAACCGGCCACGCACCGGCAGCCGAAATGGGCGATGACATACCGGTGAAACATGGTTGTCACCCATTCGCAGAACGAGCACCGTTACTTAGCATCGCTGCGTGACCAGCAGCGGGCTGCGGGGAAACATCGTTCGCCTTTTCGTGCAATTCGTGTCGGTTGCGATCGTCACGATGTGGACACAGAGTAGTGAGGCCGCCTGTGCACAAGACGGGCGAGAGGGATATCTTCCTGCCCTAACCTAGCCCCTGTGTCGGGGGCAACGCCTACCGGCGGCTGGTTGGTCATGGGAGGTAGTCGGTGTCAGGAGTGCGTTTTGGACGGGTTCTCGCCCTCGCAGCGGCGACGTCGCTCGCGCTGGCGGGCTGCGCCGGTGGCGGCTCGTCGAGCAGTGGTGACGGTGGCACGATCAAGATCGGGTTCATGGGCGACCTGACCGGGGAGAACTCCGGGATCGTGATCCCGCCCCGCAACGGCGCGCAGCTCGCGATCGACGAGTACAACGCCACGAATCCGAAGACCAAGATCGAGCTGAAGCCCTACGACAGCCAGGGCAAGGCCGACCAGGCGACCTCGCTGATCACGACGGCGATCGGCTCGGACAAGATCACCGCGCTGATCGGCCCGGCCTTCTCCGGCGAGTCGAAGGCCATCGGCGGCCAGCTCGAGCAGAACAAGATCCCGAGCGTCTCGCCCTCGGCGACGAACCCGGGCCTGGCGAAGAACAACTGGACCTACTGGCACCGCGTCGTGGCGAACGACGACGACCAGGGCCCCGCCATCGCGAACTTCCTGATCACGGCGAAGTCGCCGAAGTCGGCGTACGTGATCTCGGACGACCAGGAGTACAGCGTCGGCCTCGCGGACGCGTTCGAGAAGACGTTCAAGGACAAGGGCGTCAAGGTCGACCGCGACAAGTTCCCGAAGGACGCGCCGGACTACTCCTCGACCGTGCAGAAGGTCAAGGCGGCCAACCCGGACATCATCACCTTCGGTGGCTACTACGCGCAGGGCGGCCCGCTGCTCAAGCAGCTGCGTGACGGCGGCGTGAAGGCCATCTTCGCCACCGGTGACGGTTCGCTCGACCCGCAGCTGGTTTCGGGCGCGGGTGCCGCGGCCGCCGAAGGCGCGGTCATCGGCTGCCCGTGCAACATCCCGGACGCGGGTGCCACGAACGAGTTCGCCACCAAGTACAAGGCGAAGTTCAACGTCGCCCCGGCGATCTACGCGACCGAGGGTTACGACGCGGCGACCGCGCTCATCAACGCGATCAAGGCCGGCAACACCACCGGCGAGAAGATCAACGAGTTCCTGAAGACGGAAGACTTCAAGGGCGCGTCGAAGCAGATCAAGTTCAAGCCGAACGGTGAGCCCGAGACGGCCGCGATCAACGTGTACCAGGTCGTCGGCGGCGTCATCAAGAACCTCGGTGCGTCGACCGAAGCCAAGATCACCGGCTGACGAAAACAGGAATAGCACCTTGTGACGGGAGCGGGGGCGCTGTGGTGACCACAGCACCCCCGCTCCCGGCCCATATCCCTGTCCTCGCCCTTGTCTCGTAAGGCGCTCACGTCATGTTGCAGACCCTGCAAGACCAGTTCCTCGGCAGCACCATCGGCGGACTGGTTCTCGGCTCCATCTACGCCCTCGTCGCCCTCGGCTACACAATGGTCTACGGCGTCCTGCGGCTGATCAACTTCGCCCACTCCGAAATCTTCATGATCGGGACGATGACGTCCCTGTTCATCCTGGCCAGCATCGCCACCTCCGGCAACATGGCGCTGGGCTTCGGCGCGATGATCCTCATGCTGCTGTTGCTCATGGTCGTGTCGGGCCTCGTGTCCGGCGGCTCGGCCGTCGTGCTCGAACAGGTTGCCTACCGGCCGCTGCGCAAGCGCGGCTCGTCGAAGCTCGCGGCCCTGATCTCCGCGATCGGCGCGTCGGTGTTCCTCCAGGAGCTCTTCGCCCTGATCATCATCCCCAAGGTGTTCGGGAAGTCGGGCCGCGTCCCGCAGGCCGCACCGCGGTTCGTCGACCGCGACACGCTGTTCCCGGTCGGCAACGCCGTCGTCCGCACCGACCAGGTCCTGGTCATCATCGGCGCGGTGATCGTCATGGTCGTGCTGGACCAGCTGGTCCGGCGTACCCGCATCGGCCGCGGCATCCGGGCCACCGCCCAGGATCCCGAAGCCGCCGTGCTGATGGGCGTCTCGATCGACCGCATCGTGCGGATCACCTTCCTGCTGGGCGGCGCGATGGCCGGTGTGGCTGCCGCGCTCTACCTGATGGAACTCGAGAACACCGGTTACCGCGTCGGGTTCGTGCTCGGCATCAAGGCGTTCACCGCGGCCGTGCTCGGCGGTATCGGCAACCTGCGCGGCGCGCTCCTCGGCGGCATCGTGCTCGGCCTGGTCGAGAACTGGAGCGCGATCTTCCTCGGCTCCGAGTGGAAGGACGTCACGGCGTTCGTGGTCCTCGTGCTCGTGCTCATGTTCCGCCCCACCGGCATCCTCGGTGAATCCCTCCAGCGAGCTCGCGCATGAAAGGCGACGGTGTGACTACCCAGGAAAACACGCGCCGCTCGTTCCACCCGGTGAACGGGGCACGCGAGTGGTGGGGACACGCGCCGATGTGGCAGCGTTACCTCGTCTACATCGCGTTGATCGTGTTCGCGCTGATCCTCCCGGCCCCCTGGATCGGCTCGTTCATGTCGCCGGCCTCGGACTGGACGAGCGTCCTGATCTTCCCGATCGGGACCTACATCCTGCTGGCGATCGGCCTGAACATCGTGGTCGGCCTGGCCGGCATGCTGGACCTCGGCTTCGTGGCGTTCTTCGCGATCGGCGCCTACACGGTGGCGATCTTCGGCACGAAGTTCGGCTGGAACGTCTGGCCGACGATCCTGGTCGGCATCGTGCTCGCCGCGGTGTCGGGCGTCATCCTCGGTGCCCCGACCCTGCGGCTGCGCGGTGACTACCTCGCGATCGTCACCCTCGGGTTCGGTGAGATCGTCCGGATCACCGCGCAGAACACCGACGGCATCGGCGGTGCCCGTGGCATCACCAACATCCCGCACCCGTCGCCGATCTTCGGTCTGGAGTTCCTGCTCGACCCGGCGCCGTACTACTACCTGATCCTGGTCGCGATCGTGCTGGTGATCGTGTTCTCGGTGCGGCTGCAGAAGAGCCGCGTCGGGCGTGCGTGGGCCGCGATCCGCGAGGACGAGGACGCCGCCGAGCTGATGGGCGTGCCGACGTTCAAGTTCAAGCTGCTCGCCTTCGCGATCGGCGCGATGATCGGTGGCTTCGCGGGCGGCATCTACGCCAGCAAGGCCGTGTTCATCGCGCCGGACAACTTCCCGTTCATCCTGTCGGCGACGATCCTCGCCGCGGTCGTGCTGGGCGGGGCGGGCAACCTGCCGGGCGTCATCCTCGGCGCCTTCCTGGTGGCCTGGATCCCCGAGCGGCTCCGCGCGATCGAATGGCTGGACCACCTGACGAAGCAGCTCACGGGCAAGGGCCCCGAGGAGTTCCGGATCCTGCTGTTCGGCGCGGTCCTGGTGCTGATGATGGCACTGCGGCCCGAAGGCATCCTGCCATCGAGACAACGAAAAGCCGAGCTACGGGAAGGCAGCGGCGGCATGGGCTCGCTCGGCGGCGAAGTGGCCGGACCCGACTCCGACGTCCCGGTGGAGGTGGCCAAGTGACTCCCTTGCTCGAGTTCGACAACATCACGATGCGCTTCGGCGGTGTCACCGCCCTGCGCGAAGTGAACGTCTCCATCAACGAAGGCGAGATCTTCGCCCTGATCGGCCCGAACGGTGCCGGCAAGACCACGGTGTTCAACGTGGTCACCGGCGTCTACCAGCCGACCGAGGGCCAGGTGCGCTTCGACGGCGACCGCATCGACGGCATGAAGCGGTTCCAGGTCACCAAGCGCGGCATCGCCCGGACGTTCCAGAACATCCGGCTGTTCCACAACATGTCGGCGATCGAGAACGTCATGGTCGGCGCGGACGCGCACCACAAGACCGGCGCGATCGGCGCGGTGCTCGGCCTGCCGTGGCACCGCAAAGAGGAGAAGCGCGGCCGCGAGCGGGCGCGTGAGCTGCTCGACTTCGTCGGCATCGGCAAGGTGGAGCACGAGACCGCGAAGAACCTCTCCTACGGCGACCAGCGCCGGCTGGAGATCGCGCGGGCGCTGGCCACCGACCCGAAGCTGCTGCTGCTCGACGAGCCCGCGGCGGGCATGAACCCGGCGGAGAAGAACGCCCTCCAGGCGCTGATCCGCAAGATCCGGGACGACGGCCGGACCGTGCTGCTCATCGAACACGACATGGGCCTGGTCATGCACATCAGCGACCGGCTGGCCGTGCTCGACTTCGGGCAGAAGATCGCGGAAGGGCTCCCCCAGGAAGTGCAGACCAACCAGAAGGTGATCGAGGCGTACCTGGGGGTGGCGGAAGATGCTTCTTGACGTTCAGGACATCAACGTCCACTACGGCAAGATCGCCGCCCTCAAGGGCATGAGCATCCAGGTCGACGAGGGCGAGATCGTGTCGCTGATCGGCGCCAACGGCGCCGGCAAGACCACGACGCTCAAGACGATCTCGGGCCTGCGCCCGCTCACCAGCGGCCGGATCCTGTTCAACGGCCAGGACATCTCGAAGACCCCGGGGCACAAGCGCGTGCTGCTCGGGATCGGCCAGTCGCCGGAAGGCCGGGGCGTGTTCCCCGGCATGACGGTGCAGGAGAACCTCCTGATGGGTGCCTACACCCGCAAGGACGACCTCACCGCCGACCTCGACGAGGTCTACGAGCTGTTCCCCCGGCTGAACGAGCGCCGGACCCAGTTCGGCGGCACGATGTCGGGCGGCGAGCAGCAGATGATCGCCATCGGCCGCGCGCTGATGACGAAGCCGAAGGTGCTGCTGCTCGACGAGCCGTCGATGGGCCTGGCGCCGATGCTGATCGCGCAGATCTTCGACATCATCCGGGAGATCAACAAGCGCGGCACGACGGTGCTGCTGGTCGAGCAGAACGCCCAGCAGGCGCTGAAGCTGTCCGACCGCGCGTACGTGCTCGAGACCGGTGAAGTGGTCAAGAGCGCCCGCGGGGTCGACCTGCTGGACGACCCGCAGGTCCGGGCCGCCTACCTCGGTGGCGACCTGGGCGTCTGAGCCGGTTGTTTTCGGGGGCCCGGCCGCTTTCGGCCGGGCCCCCTTTTTCAGAGCTTCATGTCGGTGCCGTTGACGTTCTTCATGTCGGTGATGGACGGCCCGCCGAAGGCGCGGAGGGTGACCGGCTTCCGGTCCTTGGGGATGTCCCAGTAGAGGTCGAACTCGAGGCGCACGCCGTGCCCGAGGTCGAACTGGGCCGGCTGGCGCTTGATCAGCATGGCCTGGTCGTCCGGGGGGTGCGTGGCGCCCCGGTCGTCGACGAGCAGCTGCCGCTTCGTGTCGAACAGGACACTCGAGGTGCCGGTGTTGGTGATGACGAGCCGCAGCCGCACGTATTGCCCCTTCGCCGGCCACTCGGTGTGACTCCCGGTGACGCTGGGCAGCCCGGCGGCGAGGCCGATGAGGGTGAACTCGGTGTCGCCGTTCTTGGCGGGCGGCACCTTGAGGGCGGTCTCGTCGGGCCGCACCTGACGCGGCGGCAGTTCGTAGGTGGTGGCAGCGGGCGTGCTCGGCTGAGCGGCCTCGCAGCCTGTCAGGAGCATGAGGGCAACGACGGCCGGCAGCAGTTTCACCTGCGTGATTCTGCCCGCCGGCCGCCGTGTTCTGCTAGCTTCCGATGCTCTCGACGACGGCCTCGGCCACGGCCTTCATGGTGGTCCGCCGGTCCATGGCGGTGCGCTGGATCCACCGGAAGGCATCGGGCTCGGTGAGCCCCTGCCGGCTCATGAGCAGGCCCTTGGCGCGGTCGATGACCTTCCGCGTCTCGAGCCGGTCGGTGAGCCCGGCGACCTCGGCCTCGAGGGCCTGCAGCTCGGAGAACCGGCTGACGGCGAGCTCGATGGCGGGCACGAGGTCCCGCTTGGCGAAGGGCTTGACGAGGTAGGCCATGGTCCCGGCATCCCTCGCCCGTTCGACGAGGTCACGCTGGCTGAAGGCGGTGAGGATGACAACAGGCGCAATCCGGTCACCGGTGATCTTCGCGGCGGCCTCGATGCCGTCGAGCTTGGGCATCTTGACGTCGAGGATCACGAGATCGGGCTTCAGATCGATGGCCAGCGAGATGGCCTGCTCGCCATCCCCGGCCTCACCGACCACCTCATAGCCTTCTTCACGCAGCATTTCGACGAGGTCGAGCCGGATGAGCGCCTCATCTTCCGCAACAAGCACCCGACGCTGCGGCACGGTGTCGGCACCATTGGCCTCGGTAGCCTGATCGGTCACCGGGGTCCTCCTGAAGACTCGGCGGGGCGTTGACGTCTCGCGGCGTTCCGCGAACCTGAAGCCTACCGGGAACGATCCAGAAGAAGAGATGGCGTTCACCACGTAGTGGCGGGCATGACACTGGGGTCCGCGCGCCCCCTCCCCCGGCGGCGGGCGGGGTCCGGTGATCCCGTAGAGTCACGACGTCACGCCCCCGTAGCCCAACTGGCAGAGGCAACGGATTCAAAACCCGTCCAGTGTGAGTTCGAATCTCACCGGGGGCACGGACAGCAACCTCACAAGGCCGCCCGCTGGGCGTTCCTTGCGAGAGCATCTCCTCGGTGATCCTTTCCGCCGCGCCGGTGATGTCCGGCAGCTGATCTTCGGGAAGTGTGATCTCCAGTGTCGCACGATCACCGTCGGCGTCAATCCGGATGGTCAGCTGCGTGACCTCGAACAGCGTCCTCAGCAGCCGCTCCGGCGCCTTCGCCAGGTTCAGGGCCAGATACGGGAGGGCATCGATCAGGCCCTTGTCCTCAACTGTCGGCTTGGCGGCTGTGGCTCCACCGGCTTGTTTGAGGTCGGCCAGCGCACTCGCCGCACCCGCTCGTTGTTGTTCCAGTTCGTTGTAGCGGCCTCTCAAGGCCTTCGTGAACGGGTCATCAGGATCACCATCGGCGGCCTGCTGCAGGATGGAGTTCTGCTTCTTGGTGAGCTCGTCGAGGGCCTTGGCCAGCCTCTGAGCCTCCGCCTCCCGATCGCGATCGGCCTGGTCATCGACGCCCGCCAGCTCGGCCTCGAGAATGGTCCGGCGGTCGGAGCCGAACACGCGGTCGGCGAAGAACCTGGAGACGGCGTCGAGGACGGCATCCTCACGGAAGTAAAGCGCCTTCTCGTGACCGAGGTACTTGTCCGGCCGACCTCGGTTCGTGTTGCTCGGTCGGCACAGGTAGTACGACTTGCCGTGCCGCGGTACGCCGATCATCCGTCTCCCGCACGAGCAGAACAGCATCCCGCGGAACAGGTAGGTCCGCTTGGTCTGGGGATGGACGTTGCGGTCACCGCCGGCGCGAGAGCCCTTCTTGGCCTGTCTGCGGGCCGTGAGCTCGTCGTACATCCACTTCGGGATCAGTGGCTCGTGGGCGGGCTCCAGCGACCAGACCCACTTCACCGGGTCGTTGACCTTGCCGTGGCGTGACCGTGTGGCGCGGCGGTTGTAGACCTGGTAGCCGGTGTACTTGGGGTTGCGGAGGATGTCGTAGACGCTGGAGCGGCTCCACGCCCCGCGCGCTCGCTCCGGTCCCGGCGGCACGGGCGGCGGGTGGTTGGCCAAGTCCCGATTGAGGAGCGTGGCGATCGCATCGCCACCCAAGCAGTCGTAGTAGGCCCAGGAAGCGATCTGGGTCACAGTCTCGCTCCGCGCGCCGTCGGGTTCGAGGCGAGTCTTCGTAATGCCCTTCGCGGCCTTCGCCGGGTTCGGATGCCGGAAGGTCTTGGCCTTGTAGCCGTAGCAGGGCTTGCCGATGTTCCAGCCCTCGCGGACGTGGGTGCAGGTACCTCCCCAGGACTGCTCAAGGGTGTTCAGGACCTCGTACTCGGCGACGGACTGGTTGATCCGGCGCTGCAGGATCCGCTGGGCTCGGCTGCCCGAGACGCTGATGGTCTCGTTCGCGGCGAACAGCGAGACCTCGCACCGTTCGAGGTCTCGTTCGACCGAGAGTCCCTCGTAGGCTCTGCGCGCGACTCGCGCGATGCTCTCGCAGATGACGACGTCGAACCGGCGGTCCGGTCTCGCAGCCTCGGCCAGCAGGTCGGCGATGCCGCCGTCGCGGGCGATGGGGATGTCGAAGCGCTCGTAGTGGTCTCCGCGGCCACGCCGTTCCAGTTCCATCCGCCCGGACTCGACGTCGTAGAAGTGCGCGACGATGACCCAGGATTCGGGCAAGGCGGTCTTGGAGTTGCCCAGCTGGCGCAGGATCGACTGGCGGGGGTCCTGCTGCTCCTCTGTGGAGGTTCGCCCCAGGAAGGCGACGCGGACCTCGTCCCGGAGCAGAGCCAGGGGCATACCCAGGGGCGAGACCGCGTGGTCGGACAGTCCCGATGGCCCCGAGACACCGGGGCGAAGGCGCTGGCCAAAACTGGCCGGACCTGGCGCCGGAGGGTTGACGATCACACGCTCGGGCGAATTCATGGCTATCAGGCATCCTTGGCGGGTTCAGCGGACGAGGCGTCAGCAGCCCAACGAAGAAGATCTGCCGATGCGCGAGCAAGCCGGGCGCGCAATCCTTCAGCGCTTGCCCCACTGACAAGCTCAACGCGGCCAGAGAAATGGCATTTCTCCCCGCGGGAACGATCCTGATCGTAACACCAGGTAGGACCACTCTGGCGCCATGCCATTTCCGTCGCCACGACGTGATCGCGGCCCGATTCCCCTGCCGAGACTGCCACTTCGACCACCGAGACCGTTCGCGAGACCGGGGCGAGACAGGCATGCCTTCGATTCACGTGTCTCGGGACCCACGTCAGGGATTTCCTTTGAGCGAGACACGCGAAAAGACGTAGTCGACAATTCACCAGCGACTTGCCTGAATACTTGCTCGCTACGACCGGCCGGCCAACAGCGTGCTCACCAGAGCGCTGGTTTCCTCATCGAGCTCCAGCTCGAGTGAGGCCGCGATGGCGGCGAGCTTGTCGGCCGTCTGGCGAACGGCTGCGAGATTGCCCGCTCGGTACTCGATGCGGAGCAAGTCCCGATACAAGATCTCGCTCACCGGCTCGGCGAGCAGGCCGCGCATGGCTGCCCGGCGTGCCGCGGGGAGGTCGCCGGCCTTCTGGTAGCCGTCAGCCAGGGTGTGGGCGACGTCCACGATCGCATCGATCATCTCCCGCTGGTGCCACGAGCTCCACGCGTACCTGCCGGCCGGGACGTTGCCGAACGGTGTCCCCCGCACCAGGTCGAGAGCTTGCCGCAGGTCCGAGACCCCGCTGTCTCGGTCGGCGAGACCGCGGCGCGCCAAGTCTCGGAAGCTGCGCCAGTCGGAAGTGAACGAGTCCGACATCCGGTAGCCGCCGTGACGGGCGTCGACGTTCGGCACGTACGGCTCGCCGTTCTCGTCTCGACCGAGCCAGGTGCGGAGGCGCGAGATGTAGCCCTGCCGGGTCGCCGCGGACCAGGGCTGGGCGTCCGTGCCGAGCTGGCGGGAGATCTCGTCGGCCGTCACGCCGGGATTCAGGGCAAGGAACGCGGCCAGCTCGGTCAGGCGGTTGAGCTTCTTGCCCTCGACGGCTTGCGGGTCGGCTCCGTGCAGCCGGACCGGCCCCAGCAACTGAAGAGATGGTCTTGGCGTCGCGGCGGGTTGAGGCACGACCGACCCCGCGGGCTCGCGTGCCTGGCGCGGCTCTGGCACACCCTCTTCCTCCGGCGGGACGCCTCGGTATTCGTGGTGCAGTATCTGCTCGGGCTCATCCGCTTCGACGAGGGCTGATACGAGTTCGTTGACCTGCGCCGGTGAGAGTCTCTGCAGCTCGATGTCCTCACCCAAGACCGCTACCGGCGTGAACCGGTTCGTCACGTCGAGATGCCACGCACCCGGCAGCACGACGTCTTCGTCGTGAGCTGCCGCTACGGCGTCCAGGCGGAGGGGCTGAAGGCGCTGCACGACGTCGCCGGTCAGCGGGATGGCCGACAGCAGCACCTGAGGCCGCTCCGGTTCGGGCTCGAACGACTCGATGGCTTCATCCCAGTCTGACGTGAACCGGAGTCGATCCCGGTGGGCCCCGGCCGATGTCCTTCCCACACCTACCAGGGTGATCTGCGTCCGGGCGCTCCATGGAGCCGAGGCTAGGTCCCAAGCCATGGCGAGCAGAACGGACCCGACCGCCTCACGGTCGCCGTCGAGGGTAAGGACGCCCACTTCCCGCAAGTCAATCAGCAGGAGGTCGCGCTCGTGGGTGTGCCCGAGGGACACCAATGCCGGATACGGGTGCGGGACACCGCCGACGTCGAGGCTCACCGTCGAGTCCAGCCGCCACTCGGACGGCCCGGACTTGACGAACGGCTCAACCGGCTTACTCTTCCCGGCGAGCCGAAGCTTGATCCCCTCTGCCCCGATCGTCACGGCCCGGAGCTTCGGCAGATTGTCTCCGACCTGTCCCGCAAGCGTTTGCAGCGCCCGGGCCAGGTCCTCCACAGTGGCCGGATGCGCGGCTGTTCGGAGGGCGTGTTCGAGCGGGCCAGGCTCATTCGTGTGGATGCGGTGTCCGGGACGTCGACGCTGCTGCGCGCGGCGTCGCCGGATCGCCAGCAGCGTCAACAGGCCGGCTGCGAGGACACCGCCGACGCTCGTCAGCACGACCGATGATCCATCGTCTGCATCGGCGGCCGACGTCGACGCCTTCGAGGGCTCGCTGATCGGGGCAGGGGTTTCGCTGCCAGTCGGCTCCGGCGGTTGGACGGGTTGAGGCGGAGGCGGAGACGGTTCGGCCGGCTGACAGGAATCGGAGACGCGGACGAACGCTGCGGCCGCTGGAGCCCCGCCACCTCCGGCGGCTGGCTTCGGCGAGCGGGGTACGCGCAGGACGTCGCCGGGATGGATCGTGTCGGGGTCGTCGAGCAAGTGCCCAGCGGGCTGGAGTCGTCCGCGATTGAGGGCGAAGATCTCGCGGTAACGTCCGGCGTCGCCGAGCTGTTCGCGGGCAATCTGCGTCAGCGTCTGGCCGGGGCGCACGACGACTTCTTCGCAATCGGAGTCATGTGGCAAGCGCAGGACCCAGCCGGGGCGAAGCAGGCCGGGGTTCTGGAGGGAGTGGCCGTCAGGCTGGCGGACCCCGCGGTTGAGGTCGAAGACCTCCTGGTAGCGCGCCGCACTGCCGAGTTCGTCGGCGGCGATCTTCGCCAGGCTGTCGCCGGGGACGACCACGTGCGTGGATGGAGTTTCGTCGCCGGCCAGCTCCGTAGCCTCGGCCGCTGTGCCGGTCAGTACGACGAGCAACAGGGCCGCAGCCGTGCGCTGTGCCCAAGCGAAGCCAGGCAACCGGGGCACGGTGGCGCCGTGCAGCCGGGCAACCAGTTCCAGCGCGATCGCGACCACCAGCTGCAGCCAGGCGACGAAGCCCGCGCCAACCAACAGCAGGAGAAAGAGCTGGCCGGTGTCCTCGCTCGTCAGCCACGTGGCGACCTCGGATGCGGAAGGCACGCGGTCAGGCAGATAGGCGGACCGGAAGTGCCACAACGCCATCGGCGGCCCCGCGACGATCGCAACCAGCGCGGCGACGCCGGCGAACAGCCTCGCAGTCGTTCGCATCGCACTCCTCCTACCCCGCCGAGACCACGACGGCTGCACCGGCGCCATGGACGGTGAAGGCGGGGATACCGATCGAGCCGAGGAAGACGGTGGACCTGGTGATCGTCGTCTCGACGATCAGGCGCCGGCCGTCCCACCGTGCGGTTCCGTCGACACCGGATGCGGTGAGGTAGCGCTGCGCCTCGACCACCGCCCGCTGTGGATCGATGTCAGCTTCGGTCCCCTCGGCCAACGCACGGGCGCGCACCGCCTGGCCGCCGGCGCGCGCTGCTTCCTCCGCGATCGACGTCGCCTGGGAGTACGCCTCTCCCTTGCGAGTTCCGTCGACGGCGAACCCGATGCCGACCAGCACCGAGACGCTCAGGCCGAGAATCAGCACCGACGCCGAGCCGCGTTCCCCGCGCAGCGACTTCATGACCGGGCTCCGTACCGGTCGATCGGCGAGCGGAACTCCGAGCGAAGCGTCTTCGAGCCGATCCCCGGAACGAGGTCGACGAGAGGCACGACGCAGGTCACGGTGGCGATGACGTATCCCGTCTCGCCAAGTGACTTGGCGAAGTCACGGGCGTCCACGTTCACGTTCAGGCTGCCGCATGCCAATCTCTGCTCGGCCAGCACCTCGCGGGCGCGCCGGTCCGCCGTGATCGCTGCCGCCTGGCCGTCATGGGCGATCGATGCTGCCCGACTTGCTGCGCGGGCTGCATCGTCGATGGCCGCGTCGGCTACAAGCACGCGAAGACCGACCAGGCCGAGTTGGAAGATCAGGAAGAGGGCGACGACACCGACGACCGCCTCGATGGTGATGTCGCCCCGCTCGGACGCCTTCACGGCCGCAGCTCCTCGATCGGGCCGGATGAGGTCTGGCTGATCGGGAACTGCGCGAACGGCACCAGCGACACAGCTTCCCCGGTGACCGTCACCGAGACGTTGCGGCCTTCGGTCCAGGCGTTTGCGGCGACATTGTCCAGCCACGAGCCGGTGGCCCGGGTGACGTAGCCGGCCGCGGCGGAGGCGGCGGCCGCGGTGTCCACCGGCGCGAGCCGGGCCGCGCGGACGCCGTCGCGGGCGGCTTCGAGCGCGACGCCGCGGCCGAGCAGTACGACGGCCACCTGCAGGATCACCCATGCGACCAGCAAGATGAAGCTGAAGATGATGGCCGCGGCGACGTTGTCGTCGCCGCGCTCACCCGCCAGCATCAGTGGCCGCCGATCAGCGGGAGCTTGCCGTTGACGAAGGCGGTGATGCCGGCGCCGATCAGCGTGGCGACCGTGATGCCGAGCGCGGCGTAGAACGCCTTGGTGATGTTCTCGTCGCCGCGTTCGCCCTCGTCGGTGAACTGGCTCAGGCGTGTCTGGATCCAGAGCCACCAGAACGTGATCTTGCCGAGCATGATCTTCTCCTCTCAGGTGTGCAGCATCAGGTAGAGGCCGGGGAACGCGAGGAAGGCGATGAACGCCAGGCCGAGCAGGGCGACGGGCATGTCCATGCGGTCCGAACGGACGGACGAGCCGGTCTTGCGGTCGGCGAGTTGCTTCTCATCGAGGGCGGCGGCCTTGGCGCGAAGGGTGTCGACGATGCTGGCGCCGTCTTGGCCGGCGCTGGCGATGATGTGCCCGATGTCCTTCAGCTCGCGGACGCCGGTCTCCTCGGCCAGCTCGGTGAAGCCGTCCCAGGGCATCCGGCCGCGCAGCGTGGCTTCGTCGATGGCCAGCTTGATCGGCCGGAAAGCCCAGCCCGAGCCGAGCGTGGCCGGGTAACGCAACGCCTCCACTGGCCCGCGGTCGCCGAGCCGGCCCAGCGCGACGAGTCGGCAGTAGGCCGCCAACGCGCCGGCGAACGCCGCCCGGGCGTGCTTGACCTTGCTTTTCAGCACGATCACCGGCAGCTGCCACCCGAGGACCGCGCACCCCACCGACGCCGCGCCGGTCAGCATGATCGGCGGTGCCGCACCGATGAACGCCAGGATGATGGTGAGGACCGGGATCCACAGAGCGCCGAGGAGCAGTAAGCCGATCCTCTGGACCACAAAGGACTCCCGGGACTGCCCGACCAACGCCAGGTCAGCGGATTTGGCGATGAGCTTCAGGCGATCCGCACGCACGATGAGGCCATGCCGTATTCCCTGCGGCGTCTCTTGCAGTAGGTCGGCGAGCCGTGGCCGCGTCGGCACGAAGGCCGCCACGACCAGCGTCACGCCGATCGCCGTCGTGATCGCCAAGGCGATCAGCGCGGCCTCGGTGTTCATGGCCGTTCCCGGGGAAGGAACCGCGTCGCCGGGGGCTCGACGCCGAGCCGGCGCAGCCACACCACTGCGACGCCGACGATGCCCAGCACCACGGCGAGCACCAGCTGCCCGCCGACCGAGCTGTACACCGACGTGTAGCTGTCGCTACCGAAGGCGGCGAAGCCGACGAACATCACGGTCCAGAGCCCGAGCAGGACCCGGGCGGCGGACCGTCGCCGGGCCCGCTCTGTTTCCGCGTCTCGGCGCGCCGCGACGTCGGCGGCGATTTGCTTGGCCAGAGTGGTCAGGAGTTCGGCGGTACCAGTGCCTTGCCGGTAGGCGACGCAGAGGCCGGCCGCGGCGGCGTCGCCGATCTGGTCGTCGAGGTCGTCAGCGAACTGCAGGAGGGCGGCGGCGACGTCCCAGGTGCGCAGGCGCTGCCCGAGCGTAGTGACCTCGAGATTGATCGCAGGCGGCGCATCGTGAGCGGAGCCCTGCAGCGCGCCGACAAGGCCCGCGTTGCCCGCGCGCAGGACGTCCGCGAGGCGTCGCAGCCAGTCCTCGAGCGCCTCCAGCCGCTCGATCCGTTCGGCGGCGAGCTTGCCGGCGCCGAACAGCCACGGCAGGAAGACGCCTCCTGCCGCGATGGCGAGTCCGGCGACCGGCCAGCCGCTGACCAGCCAGACGAGCGCGCCCACGCCGCAAGCCACTGTCCATCGTGCTGAGTCGCGTCGCCGGGCCGACCACCACGCGAGGAATCGTCGCCCGCGCCGGAACGCCGGCACATCGTTCGGCTCAAAACCGTGCATGCCGAGGACGGCCAGAGTGAGGCCCAGGCCGGCACCCGCGCCGGCCAGCGTCAGGACGAACTCGGTCATCGTGGGCTCCGATCGGTCAGCCAGCCGCCGTCGCCGCTGCTCGTCAGCCAGCTGCGGTCGAAGCCGCCGCGCTCGTAGTCCTCGATGTCGGTCGGCAGGTTCCCGGTCGGCACGGAACGCCGACCCTCCGCCGGGGTGAACAGGAAGGTCCGAGCAGGACGCCCGTACTCCCCCGGCTCGACGGCCACGATTTCGGCTATGTGGCGATCGAGGCGGCCAGACTCGTGCACAAGGTCGACGTGGACGATCAGGTCGATGGTGTTGGCGACAACTTCGTACGCGAACTCGGGCGTCCAGGCCGCGTTGGTCTCGAGGCAGAGCAGGACCATACGGTGGATGGCTTGGGCGGCGCTGCGCGCGTGCAGCGTGGAGAGCGATCCTGCACCGCCGGCGGCGAGCGCGTTGAGCATCGGGACGATCTCGCCGCCGCGGACCTCCCCGACGACCGTGCGCGCGGTGTGCATCCGCAGCGACTGCCACACCAGCCGCGGGAGGTCGACGCCGCCCACCGGCCGGCCGTTCTCCCAGCGCTCGGTGTTGCCCTCCCGCTCCTCGAAGGCGACCACCGCGGGGAACCGGTCACGATGGCGGTGCAGGCCGAGCTCGAACTCGGTCTCCAGCGTCGCGAAGCGCTCGGTGGGCGGGACCTCCCAGCACAACGCCCGCAGCAACGTCGTCTTCCCGGCCTTCTGCCGGCCGCAGATGACGATGTTCTTCTCGGCCCGGACCGCTGCGCGCAGGAGCGCCAGCTGGGCGGTCGATAGCATGCCGCGTTGGCGCAGGGCTTCCAAGCCCGCGGTCGGCAGCCGGTGCCGGCGGATCGAGATGTGCGGCCGGTCGGTGACGCCGATGGCCGCGGCCAGGCGTTCTCCGCCGGGAAGCTCCATGTTGAGCAGCGGGCGGGCGTCGTTGATTGTGTGCTCGGTGCGGCCCATCCGGGCGGCGATCCGCTGCAGCCACTGCACGACGGCCTGGTCGGTGGCGGCGATCCGCGGGGCCCGGCCGACACTCCCGTCGTGGTAGGACAGCCACACCGGGTCGCTGCCGATGATGTCGATGTTCTCGACCTCGTCGTCGGCCAGCAGCGCCTCGAGCCGGCCGAGGCCGAACATCTCCGCCAGCACGGCCGACCTGACCGTCTGCTCCTGCTCGAAGTCGAGGAACGGCCGCCCGGAGCCGGCCCACTCCTTGATCACCGTCGCGAGGACGTCGTCGAGCAGGATCTCCGCGACCGCCCGCTCATCCCGCTCGCCTGACGCGATCTGCTGCTGCACCAGCGGCGCCAGGCGCTGCTGCACCCGGTCGACGACCTCGTCGATGCCCGCGAACGCGGCGACGTCAACGGACATGGCCGTTCACCACCGGTGGTGGCTTCCGCAGCCAGCTCATCCGCTCCATCGCGCGGCGGCCGATCTCGTTTGCGGCTCGACGGGCGTGGGTCAGCAGCGGCGACGTCTCGAACTTCCGGCCGGGCCGGTGCAGATCCGTGAACTGCGCCGCGCAGGTCGGGTCCCAGGGCAGCGCGCCGACGACGTGCAGGTCGAGTTCCTTGCCGATCTCGCTGTGCGGAAAGCGCTGATGGGTTCGGGAATCCGGGTCGGTGATCAGGACCACGAGCCCTTCGTTGTCGAAGATGCCGTGCTCCTCTCGAAGGACGTCCGCGGCTTTCGCGAGGGCCTGCAGCGAGCCGCGGCAGTTGCGCACCACCGCCACGACGAGGTCGGCATCGGACAGCACCGCAGCCGGAGTGGCACGACTGCGGAACCGGCCGCAGTCGGCCAGGACGTCGACCGTCTCCAGGTCCAGGAACAGCGAGGTCAGCCGTCGCCAATCCAGGCTGTCGGCCTCCCGCGGAGAACCCGCGCCGGCCAGCAGGTGGTGACGGCCGGTTCCGTCCGGAAGGACGAGCAGCTGGCTCGACATCGCCCGGTGCAGCGGCATGGTCCGCGCCTGCATCATCAACTCGAACACGCCGGTCCGGCCGTGGCTGCCGTCCGGGTCGAACACGCCGAGGGCGCTCCCACCGGTCGGGTCGCACTCGGCGACCACCGCATGGCGCGGCCAGACCCAGCTCAGCGCCATCGCAGCCGTCGAGACGCCCGGGCTGCCGTTCACCGAGGTGAAGGAGATCAGCACGTCGATCACCGGTCCTTCGGCAACACGACGATCGCGACGCCGCCAGCTGAGGCCCGCGATGCCAGCTGAACGCCACTCGCTTCCGGCACGACGACGTCGACTACCTGCGTCGAAGTCGCGTCGCGATCGGTCACGCTGATCACCGCGCCCCGGACCGGCGGCCAGGCGTCGGCACCGGCAGGAACGAGCAGAATCGGCTGGCGAGGTTGCAGCGGCGCCGCGGGTAGCTGGCCGGGCTTCACCGGCACGCCGATCAGCTGCTGCCCGGCGCCCGGCACCGTAGCCGAGTCCGTGACCGCGTCGGGCGTCACGATCTCGCCCGGCTGGAGATCCGTCGGGGCCGTCCGGCCGACTATCCGGAACCGCTGATCCCACGGCATCGGCCGGAGACCCGGGTCCGGCCGGACCTGAACCTCGCGCAGCGCCTCGGCGGAGATGACCTCGCCGTAACGAACCAGCCGAGCGACACCGACTGCGGCGATTGCGTCGTCCGTCACCCGGAAAATCCAGACGATGCCCGCAGCAGAGACCGCCGACAGCACTACGCCGAGCAGGACGAGCAGCTTGGACCGGCGACGGCGCGGCGGCCGGAGCGGAACCGGCGCCGGCGGCGGCGTGTCGGGCACTCCACGCAGCTGCTGCACCCGCGTGGTCATCGCGGCTCCCTGGTGTTCAGCGTGCGGACTTCGCGCACGAGCAGCCTCGCCGACGAGGTCAGCGCCATCGACCGAAACGCGCTCTGTCCACCGCCGGACCAGCGGATCTCCCAGCGGCTGGTCGCGTTGATGGCGGCCGCACCCCCTGTGACGAGGCCGCGATAGACGTAACCGCAGGTCGGCGACTGCTGCCCGGCCAGGTCGTCGGTGAACTCGGTGCCGGGTCCGGCGCAACTGGTGGTCGCCCCGTCGCCCATCGACCAGTCGATCTCGGCCAAGGTCGCCGTGGCAGTCACGGTGATCGAACCCGCGCTCGCAGTCCGGGTGATCGGCCCGACGGTGGCTTCGCGGCGAGCGGTCCACATCCACACCGGGAAGCCGATCGTGGCACCATGCGGAGAGTCCGCCGGAGGCGCGAGCCGGATGTCCGGAGCCGACAGCCCCATCGAAGAGATGGCCTGTTCAGCCAGTTCGGCCGGTGACACCTGGGGAACGACGACGGGCTCGCCGTTCGGCGCGAACACCACCCGTGGCCAGCCCTGCAGGGCTCCGCCGCCCTGGCAGATCAGCAGCTTCAACGAGCCCTGGGACGGCGAGTGGCCACCCCACAGCGGGTCACCGGCGGGCGGCGGAGTCCACGGCTGGTCGACGCACGCGAACTGAGGCTTTCCGGCAGTGTGGCCGCCGGCCTCCTGAGCCTGCCCGTTTCCGCGCTGCGGGACACCGTCGGCCGGACTCCCCGGCCGCTCAGGGTCAGTGGCCTCGACCCAGCACATCCCGCGGGTGCCGGCCGACTTGCATCCTCCGGGGCCGGTCTGGCCGTACGCCGTCGCGGGTAATGCGGCGGCGACCAGGCCTGCGGCCAGGAGGCAGCTTCCTTTCAGCATGGTTTCTCCAGGCGTGGTTGGACTTGCTGCACCAGCCAGCGGTCGGGATTCGGGTAGCGGACGATCTGCGCTTCGAACTCGTACCGCCGCGGCTGGTCGGGGTTGTCGAGGTTCCGGCCGGGCTCGTCGGCCTTGTCGCTCACGAGGTGCTCATCGGTGGCATCAAGGCAGTCGGTGACGACCACCCGCGGCGGCTGGCCAAGCGACACCGAAGTCACCTTTGGGGACCGCCCGTACCGGCCGACGGTGTGCGCCGGCACGGAGGCGAGGTTGGCGACCTCGTTCACGTAGTCGGTCAAGGCTGGGTCGGCCATGGCCTTGGCCAGCTCGGGCCGCCAGTCCTTCTGGCGGGGCGCGTGCCCGGCCTGTTCACTGATTTGCCAATAGAGCTCGTAAGCGACCGACGCAGCTTGGGCGGCTTCATCCTCGGGGCGGGCCGTCTTCGAACCCGGCGGCAGCGAGACCTCGGAAGGTGATGCGGTCGGCGCCGTCTCCGGCGAGTTTCCCGCACAACTCGCCAAACCCGCCGACACGAGAATGAGCGCCGCAACCGAGAACCAGCTTTGCACCATTGTTCCACCTTCCTGATGACCGTTGAGCAGGTTCATCAAACCGGGCACGCGCGACGACGTGAGCCGTCGCAGTTCTGTTCACTCGATTGTGTGCGTCACGCTGGCCCGTAGTAGCCGGGGGAACAGCCGACACCGCCGTTCCACCAGGCGCCCGTGACACGCCATCTGATTACCGGCTGAAGGTCGGTCACACCTGGCCCCACGCAGTAGTGGTAGATGCCGCCCCAGATGTCTTGGACGTCGAGCATGACGGTCGAACCCGTACCGCCATCGCAATGCCGGTACTCACCCCAGCCCTGGTACCCGCACGAATCCCTCAGGTCGTAGCGGACAGCAGCGTCCGCGGCCGACGTCAACGCGGCACCGAGCATGACAATCACAACTGAACCCGTGGCAGCAAGCCGAGCCACCACGCAAAGGGAATTCAAATTCGACACTCCAGCCTCCAGACCGATCCATTTTTCTGCTATGAATCCGGTCTACATGCCGCGGTCCCACGCACTGCAAACGGCGCATGACACGGACTTTCAGGTACGCATGGCGGTGTCCATCGAATTCACCTGTTCATCAAGACGAACCGGTGTCAGGATTCTGAGGGATAGTCTCGATCAACCTGCGGATTCGGTGTCGAGGCCGAACCGCTCCCGGAAGTCGACGATCGTCTGCATCGCCAGGTGGGGGTAGAACGCCATGCGCTGACGGGTCACGGCGATCATATGCAGGTCGGCGGTCAACTCCGGCTCATCGAGTTCATCGGTGAAGACCTCCAGCACGGTGGCGCAGAACAGCGCGAAACAGGCGGCCTGTGAACGCAGTCGCGTCACTGGATCGGCCAGGTCGGCTTCGGCTTCGTTGGCGCGGACGCGAGCGGCGAACTGCGCCAGTTCGGCCGGTTCCTGCATCTCTCTGATCTGCAGGATCTGTCCGGTCAACTCGGCCAGTTCGGCGGTCGGCGGCAAGGCGTTGGCGACGCGGGCCAGTGCATGGGCCTTGCTCTGCAGCTCTCGGGCCACGAACGCCCGGGCGACCTGTGCGAGCGACGGGCGGTAGACCGCGGCTGCCATGTCGATCATTTCGATCGTGTAGCGCTTGAGGTCGCGAGGAAGCCCACCCGAGACGCAATGACATAGACAGCCGAACTGCTCCGGAAGACCGATCAGCCGGAGGGCGATCCACAGCCTGCTTTCGTCCATGGTGAAGTGTTCGAGGCGGATCATTTCACTGAAGGCGCTGTCGAAGGCATCGCGGACAGCCAGACCGCGCTGCTCGAAGTTGAGGACGGCGTCGTCGGAGACCGACACGAAGAACAGGCAGCCGGGGACATCGAAGATCGCTTTGATGTCGTTGATGAACTGGTAAGCCTTCTCCGGCTCACCGATCTTGTCGAGCTCGTCGATGGCGATGATCAGATGATGCTCGGAAACACCCTCTTCCTGCAGGCGCCGCGAGGCGAAGGCCGCGAACTCCCGGAACTTGTCGACGACCTCCGGATGGGTCAGCTGCTGTTCGGCGCGCTGGGTGGACCAGGTTCGGCCAGCCTCTCCTTTGAGCGGCATGCTGAGCTTGCCGGACCATCCGGTGGTGTAGGTCTGCAGGAACCGGATCTGGTCGAGCTGCTTCCTGGTCTGCCGCTGGAGCACCGCCAGCCCGCGCAACCTCCGCCGCCGCGGAACCCCGGCGTTCGCGCTCGTGATCGAGATGAGCAGCCAGCCGATCACGACGAGCGGGATCAACGCTAGGACAGACAACGCGACGAGGTGTACCGGTGGCTGGCCGGACCACAGTCGGTCAACGCCGTTCGGGGAGCCGGCGAGCGAACGCCGGATCAGCCCGGCGATGTCGGCGCCGAACCGGGAAAGGTCAGTGTTCCAGAGCAGCAGGGCCGTGTCGGCGCAGGCGAAGATGAAGACGAGGCCCAGGATGATCCGAAGTGCGGCGGCGCGCAGACGGCGGCCCTTTTCCGGCCGCGGCGAACCCACCCGGTCGAGGACGGCGCGGCAGAGCAGAGCATGGAGATGCAAGACGAAGTCCCGGGCTTCGTAGTTCGCCGGTGCCGAAGCGACGACGACGAAGGGTGCCGGGCTTCCCGGGCTGGTGTGCAGGCCGCGAGCGATCGAGCGGATCGCCGTGGTCTTCCCGACCCCACGGTGCCCGGCCAGCGCTACGGCAACGGAGTCCGCACGGCTCAGCACCCTGGCCAGCCGGCTGGTCCCGGCAGTCTGGACAATGTTCGATTCCGCTTCGCCGTACAGGCCATGGATCTCCTGGAACACCAGGCTTCCGCCGTAGACCAGCACGCGGTTCCGGCGGATGAACTCCCGGATCTCGGGGATCACCACCTCGGTCTGCACTGCCTGCCGCCGCGGGCCAAGACCGATCAGGTCCTCGTGCGGAACCAACCGGCCGATCTCGCGGAGGTTGTCGAACGGCAATAACCTCGGGACGTGGCGCTGCACTATCAAGCCGGACAACAGCACGACCCCAGCCCAACCCACCGAACTCATCGCCCACAACCCCACGGTCAGCTGCGGGCCGCCGTAGGCGAGCACCACCACGTAACCCAGACAGGGAAGCCCGGCGACGAAGAGCCATCCGATCTTCGCCAGAGTCAGATCGCCCAGGCGTGACGGGCGCTGCGCCGAGTCCGCCCGCCGTGCGTACTCGTCCTGCGCCATGCGAACCCGGGCCAACGCGGTTTCGCTGCTGATCACTGCTCGCTTGGCATCTTCAGCGCGTATGGCCTCCGCGCGCAAGGCAGCTTTGATGTCTTCTCGAGCCAGCGACTCATCCAGCATGACTTCCAACGCGAGCCGAGCCGTCCACAGCTCGAATCCGTCAGCCATCGCGCTGCCCCAATCAAGCAGCACGCTGGGAGCGAGTTCACTGACCTGTTCGACATCGACACTTTCCAGGAAATGCAGGAAGCGAGTGACCCCGTCACGCAGGCGAGCTCGCCACCGGAGTGTGCGGCTCGGGTGATCTGGATGCACCAATTCCCGCCTCCGTCCGGTCTGCCGCCTTATTGAAAGTCGCAGAGCAGAGGCGAAATGCTACAGGCTGTAAACGGTCTCGGAGACCAGCCGACGCCGGAAGCCGCGGCTAGGTCGCGCACCTCAACCTAGCGGCTGTCGGCAGCGGAGCTGGTTTGGCTGTTGCAGGGGGCGTCCCAGTCGATGTGATGCTGGGTCAGCCACGCCGCCGTGTTCCGCGGGCCGCTCTTGAGCCGCTTGGAGATCGCCATGTCGCGGATGAGCCGCTTGATCGGTCCGGGTGTGGCCGTGCCGCCCATCTTCGCGCTGGTGGCAACCAAGCGTTCGACTCGCTCTCGGCGCTGCTGCTCGTAGGCCCGGAACGCCACCGCTGGTTCCCGCAGGTCGCGGAGGCATTTGGCCAGGATGACGGCGTCCTCCATGGCCATCGACGCGCCGTGGCCAGCGTTCGGCGCCGCGGCGTGGGCGGCGTCGCCGATGACGATCATCCGGCCGGCGTGCCACCCTGGCGTGGATGCGATGTCGTAGCCGTTGCTCGCGCGGATCTGCTCCGACGCCTCGACGATCGCCGCCGCCGGCGACCGGTCACGGCGGAGCAAGGCGGTCGCCTGCCGCTTCCACTCCTCCAGCGACGTCGCTGCCAACTCTGTCTTGGACAGCTCCGGCCGCGGCAGGTTCACGAACCACCACGTCTCGCCATCTGGCGCGGTGGTGTAGGCGAAGAAGACACGTTTGCCGTAGATCATCCGGTACACCCCCGGTACCGGGTCGACCGGCGCTTGCCGGGCATAGCCGCAGAGCACGACCGTTCCGGTGTAGCGGGGCTCGGGTGCCTCCGGGTCGATGAGCACCCTGGTGGCCGAGTGGATGCCGTCGGCGCCGATCAGCAGGTCGCCTTCGCGGCGGGTGCCGTCCTCGAAGATCGCCGCTATGCCGTGGTCGAGGTTGGTGTCGACGTCGTCGAGGCGCTCGCCATGCTCGATCTGGATTCCACGCCGAGTGGCCTCCTCATGCAGCACCCGGTACAGCTCGGCCCGCTTGATGGTGTGCGGCCCGTACGAGCCGGCGGTGCCGCCGCCGATGGGTGCTTCGCCGAGTTTCTTGCCCGAGCCGCTCCAGAACAACGCGCGATCGGCCGGGAAAGACGCCTGCAGCACTGGCTTGTCGGCCTCGATCGCGTGCAGGGCGTCGAAGCCGTTGTTCATGATCGTCATGAACGCGCCGACGTCGTCCGCGCCCGTCTCGTAAGCCTCGTAGACGACGGAGTCGATACCCGCCTTTTGCAGAGCCATGGCCGTGACCGGCCCCGCGATGCCTCCACCGATGATCAGCGCCTTGGTCATCCCGCTCCCCTCGTTTCCAAGCCCCGCGCCAGCTGCACCAGCTCGCGGACGTCAGCGTCCAACCCGTCGCCTTCCGGCAGCGCGACGGGGACTGCCTTGGCTGAAGCACGTTCACCGGCCGCGTGGGCGGCGAGGGCCAGTTGCAGACGGCTCGGCAGATCCACGGCGCTGTCGGTCTGCGCCAGGTACGGGCTGATCCGTACCAGGCCGTCGCGGCATTCGACGACCCGGCGGTAGTACCGACGGTGCGTCCCACGCAGGCGCAGCGCATCGCGCCACGGCGCGGCCGGCACGCGGTCCAGTGCGTCATCGGGGAACTCCGCATGCAGCACCGTCCACAGTGGTGCCAGTTGTTGATAGCCGCGGCGGTGCCGCCACCAGACCCGCACCGCCCCCACCCTGGTCATCACAGCGGGATAGCTGACTCCCGCCAGGAACAGCAGAACGCCCGGCATCAACAGGACAGTGACCGCGATGGTGCCGACCACCGTTCCGGCGGCCCCGGGACGGTCAGCGACTCCGACGTGGTAGATCAGGCCCAGCACGATCGCGGGCACGAAGACGCAGTTCGCCAGAACGATTGCGACCAGGCCGACGGCCGCGATCCGCAGCCCCCGGGCCAGCCTGGCGCCCGCTTCGCGGGCGTACCGCCAAGCCCAGACCGCCGCCGTGGCGAAGCCGAGTGCCATGAAGACGTCGGCCGCGATGAAGAAGATCGCCACGCTGGGTACCGACTGGTCGTTAGTTCGCGCGGTCGCCGGTGTCGCCAGCGCGGCGACGAGAAGCACGACCTCCGCCACCACCAGCAGAGCGGCGTACCAGCCGGCGCGCCGCCGGGCGACCGCCCGCTCCCGCGCCGAGAACAGGAAGAAGCACACGAGGCTGTAGACGCCGAGCAGCAGGAGGCTGTGCTAAATCAGCCGCGAGATCATCGGCGGCAGGCCCAGCACGTGCGTGCCCTTGTCGGCCGCGGCGCCGAACGGGAACGCGACAGCGAGGCACGCCACCAGGGCCGTCACGCTGCGAAGGGCGGTGTTCCTCGGGTTTCGCGCCAGCCTCCCCGCCAACCACAGCAGCAGAACGGCCGACACGATCCCGTACGCGAGAACCAGAGGTGTCACAGCCACCCCAACCGGCCTTCGAGCGCGGCTCCCATCTCCTGGGCGGCATCGCTCGATCTTCCGCGGACACCGACCTGGTCCAGGACCGACGCCCACTCCAGGATGATCGTCGCCGTCGTCTCAGCCTCGCGCTCCTGGTCGGTGTCGTAGGAGGTGCGCCGCAGCGCCCGGCGAACGGCGTCCGGCTCGAGATCCGGGTAGCGCTGCCGCAGGCTGTCCGGCGACATGTCCGGATAGAGCCCTGCGAGCAGTTCGTCGTCGCACGGATCGCTCTCGTGGCCGGCCAGCAGGTGGCCCAGCTCGTGCAGGATGATGTGGTTCTGGTGCGGCCGGCTGGTTTCCCGTTGGTACAAGATGTAGTCCGCGGGGCGGGTACTGATCCACACGCCGAACGGGCCGGGCACCGGGATGGAGTGGGCCAGCAGCTTGATCGGCTTGCCGCGGCGTTCACCGACGCGCCGGCACAGCTCGACGACGTCCAGCGGAGGCCGAATGTCCAGCTCCTTCAGCAACCGCCGGCACCGGCGGCGCAACAGCCGCTCGTTCACCGCTCCCCTCGCTCCCGCGCCGCCTGCTGATCGCGGTAGACGACGTCGAGCAGGTCCATGACCAGCTGACGGCGGTCCGGCGTCAGCTCCCCGGCGCGCATCGCAATTCGCTGCGCTTCCTGGTCACCGGTGTTCGCCTTGAGCCGTTCCTGCTCCGCCGCCAGGTCGCGGAGCTGCTGGTCGACGCGGTCGGTCACGTCGTTGTCGAAGAAGTAGTTGACCGGCACCCCGAAGAACTTGGCCAGCCCCTCGACGTGCTTGATCGTCGGGTTGTCCCGCTTCCGCTTGCGCAGCTGCCAGATGTACGTGCCGGAGATCTTCGTGCCGACGACCGTGATCGAGTCCGCGGCGAAGTCGTTGCTGTACTCGTCGCCCTCCGGCGATTTCGTGACGGCGAACAGGTGGTTCAGCTTGTCCGCGAAGTCACGCTCGCGTTCGGCCATCACCCCTCCTCAACTCCTCTCGACGGTACCGCTCACCAGGCGTCTTAACTGAAATTAAGACCCGATCAGGTGAACACCTGTCCGATAGTTGAGACACCACCTGCGGAAACTTAAGATCAACAGCCTGGGGTGATCGAACCGGGGAGGGAACGATGACGCGACCGACCACACAGACCATCACCGCAGAAGATGCCGAACGTTTGCGCAAACTGCATGACGCGAAGCAGCTCTTCGGCGGCGACTGGATGACGGCGATCCTGCTGGCATTGAAGAGCGGCCCGAAGCACTACACCGAACTGCTCGACATGGTCGGCTCACTCAACGACGCCGCGGCGGCGAACAGCTGGTCCGGACGGCCGCGGGTACTGCACGCCAGCGTGCTGACACGGACATTGAAGACGATGACGGCCGACCGCTTGATCGTCCGCGACCAGGAGTCGGGCGTGTTCCCGCCGTCGGTCGTCTACTCGCTGGCGCCGGCGACGCGGGAAGCACTCGAAGCCATGCAGCCACTGGCCGACTGGGTCAGCCGGCACACGGACATCGTCGACCAGGCGCGGCACCGCCGAAGCCCCGATGCAGAAAGTGGCCGCCGCTCAGCCTGAGGTCGCGGCAAGCGTGCCGAAGACGAAGGCGACCGTGATCATGGACGGCCCCATCGGCACCTGTCCTTCCCGGAACGAGTACCGGTGGAGCAACACGCCGACCAGGCCCGCCAACGCGGTGAGCACGTACGTGGCGAGCAAGCCGCCCAGGACCCACGGCCAACCGAACCAGCCCAGCAGGATGCCGATGCTCGGAGCGAGCTTGACGTCGCCTGGCCCCGGCTGGCCCGTAGCCAGGTAAGACATCAGCAAGACCGCGCCCCAGACGACACCACCGAGGAGCGCCCGAAAGCCACGTCCGAGGTCGTCGCCGACGATCACAGCGGCCCCCGCGGCCACCACCGAAGCGCCGCAAAGTGGCAGGCTGAAACGGTCCGGGATGCGATGCTCAACGGCGTCGACAACCGCCGCCGGAATGCCGAGCACCATGAGCGCTATCCCGAAGGGGATAACAACCGGCGTCCAGCTGGCCACCATTGCTCCAGCTGCCGCTGCGGCAGCTGGAGCCGCGACGACAGACCAATTCGGCAACCTCGTGCCCGCCAACCGCCGCAGAAGATGGATGATCAGCGGCGCAAGCGCCAGGCCCACGAGCAGGCCCACGGCCAGTCGAACCATCCACTCCCCCGATCATCAGACCCGAGATGATCATCGTAGGGATCGAGCGAGTGGTTCGCCTGAGCGTCAGGCAGTGCAGGCCGAGGCCAAGGGCGAGCCGTCGGGCGCTCCGCTGACGTCCTCGTCGAGAACGTGCAGCTCGAACCGTGCCGGGTCGTAGCCACCGGCTTCCCACGCGAGGTCGCTGTCGCCGAAGCGCCACTCCTGGCCGCTCGCCCGTTCTCTCAGCAACCACGCCACAGCAGACCTCCCGGCTCAGCGATCCCGATCTAGGCGCTGACGAACCTAGCAGAGCCCTAGAACATGCGTTCGATGCACGCTCTCGCGTATTCGCGAGCCCTAAGCTGTCGGACGTGAGCGCGAACGAAGACAGAACGACCGGTCTTCCTCGCTTGTCGTCGCCACTTCACGAACTGTCGGACGAGCGGCTCGAACGGCACGGCGTCCACCTCCAGCTCAAGCGAGACGACCTCATCGACCCGGAAATACCCGGCAACAAGTGGCGCAAGCTCCGCTACAACCTCCAGGCCGCCCAGGAGCAGGGCTACACCAGGCTCCTGACCTTCGGCGGCGCGTACTCGAACCACATCCGCGCGACAGCCGCCGCCGGGCAGCGATGGGGCTTTGACACAGTCGGCGTCATCCGGGGCGAGGAACACGAGCCACTCAACGACTCCCTTGCCTACGCTGCTGAATGCGGCATGGCACTGACCTACCTGGACCGGACGACGTACCGCCGCAAGACCGAGCCCGATGTGCTCGCAGCACTCGCCCGCCAGTTCGGTCCCTGCTACGTCTTGCCCGAAGGCGGCAGCAACGGCCTGGCGGTACGCGGCACTGCCGAATTGGTCGACGAGATCACCACGGAATTCGACGTCATCTGCTGCGCCACCGGGACGGGCGGCACGCTCGCCGGCATCGCCTCCGGTCTGTCCGGTCCGGAACGAGCGCTCGGCTTCGCAGTCCTCAAAGGCGCGCAGTTCCTGGAAGAGGAGGTTCGTCGGCTTCAACAGGAGGCATACGGAACGGCCACCACGAACTGGACAGTCGACCTCGGCTTCCACTTCGGCGGCTACGCGAAACGCACCACCGTGCTCGACGAGTTCGTCATGGACTTCACCGAACGCCACGGCGTCACCCTCGACTGGGTCTACGAGGCGAAGATGATGTACGGGATCTTCGCCCGAACGGAAGCGGGCGACTTCCCGTCAGGCACCAGAATCATCGCGGTGTTGAGCTAGCGCTACGCCTTGCCGTGGTACGCCTGCTGGGTGGCCAGCGAGGTGTCGGTCTCACATCGTTCCAGACGCCATTCGCCGCTGTTGATGGCGAAGTCCCGCCCGAACCCGAGCCACATCCCGCTCATCCGGCGCCCCGCCGAATCGATCACCATCTGCAATGTGCCGTGATACGAGGCTCCTTTGTAGTAGCCGGTCGGTGACGTTTCTTCACGCCACGTGCCGGTGGCGACCGCCATGTCCCTGCTCAGCTCCAGCCGCAGGCGCGAGCCGGTCGAATGGGGCAAACTCTGTCCGGTCAGCCGGCCGCCGTGCACACGCAGCACGACGTAGTGCTCCCCGGTGAGCACCTTGCGTCGGCCGGAACTGGGGTACTTGTACTGGCTGTGCCAGATCCCGGACAGGTCGGTCCCTGCTTCGGCGCCACCGGGCAGCGAATCGGCCGCCGCAGCATCGGTCGTCAACGCCCATCCCGCTGACGCCAGCGAAAGAGCCGCGCTCACCTTCAGCAGCACAGACCTCCGGCTGACCGCGTTGCCGCCGGACTGAGACCATGTCGAGGCCATCTGCGCCAGCTCCCGCACGTCGATACCGTCGAGCCGAGCCACGAGTTCCTGAAAGCCGTCTTCGTCCGTCGGCTTGAGTTCAACGAGCTGCTGCCGTACCCGCTGCGCGTCGTCTGCAGCACTGAAATCGGCAGCGTCCGCTACCAGATCGGCAACGCTGCACTCGTAGAGAGCAGCCATCTTCTGAAGCACCCCAAGGGAAGGCGCATGCCCGGTGTCCGCCGGCCACAACTCCCAGTACGAGAAGTTCTTGAACGTCTTCGGTTCGTCAGGCCATCGCCTGTTCCAGTGCTCCGCAACGTCCCGCTGGCTCCAATCGCGAACAAGCCGCAGCGCCACACGCATGTTGACGTGGTAACGCTCGGCGAACACTTGCGCGATCTCAACCCAGGTCTTTGACTGGGCCCGAAGTTCGGCAGCCAATTGCCGCTGTTCCTGCCGCAGGCTGCGCGTCGCGGATGGCATCTCGTACTGGCTCCTTTTCCTGGGTGCTGCGCACCGTATCCGACCTGAAGTGTCACCCAGAACATCCCGGTTGAACAGGGACATCCTGCCCGTCAAGATCACGGTAGAACTGGGTGGTTCGGTCGTCTGATCTGCGGTTTTCTGGTTTCGGACACCGCGACGAGCCGGTCTACGGAATCACCCGACCGAGTCGGTGGACAACCACCCGACTTCGACCGCGAAGGCTTCAAGGAGGTACCAGACGTTGGACAACACGTCAGCTGTGGAAGTCACCCGCGTCGACTCTCCGGTGACGGCCACCCCGCGATGGCCGACTGCGGTCGACCTGGCCTTGGCCGAGGAACCGTATTACGTCCTTCTCAGCCGCGTCCTCCACGGCTTGCGTCACCTTCCGCGAACCCGCGACCGGAGCTACGAGCCCGCCGCACCCGCGGTACCGACGGCCGCATGACCTGGACCGGCAACCCAACGAGGAAACACCATGACAGCGCACGAAATTCGCACACCCGGATCACTGACGATCAGCAACGGCCTGCGCGAGGTCCGAGACCGCCGAGGCATCGGTCTGCGCGAACTGGCCCGGCGACTGGAAATCAGCCCGTCGAAGTTGTCCGGCATGGAAGTGAACGGAAAACGAACCAAGCCGACGACCGTCTCGCGCATCCTCGGCTGCCTTGAGGTCAAAGCCACCGAGTACGAACAGCTGATGAACGTCGCTGAGCACGTCGACGTCAAGAACTACATCGACCAGTCCACGTCACCCGTCGCCGACCTGTGGGCGATCTACGAACGGTTGTCGACTTCCGTCGTGGAGTGGGCGCCGTTCGGCATTCCCGACTTTCTCCGGACACACAGGTGGCTCGAAGCGACGGTCCACGGCGATGTCGCACCGAGGGCGAAACTGGACCAAGAGCTGTTTCACCGGCGATGCCGCCAGCTTCCGGTTGACCAGGGCGAGCGCCAGTATGTTTTCCTCATCGGCGACCAGGCTTTGCGCATGCTCAGCGAGGAGACCGGTCACGCGGAGCAGCAGGTCGACTTCATCCGCGAAGTCGGCAAACGCAAAGACGTCTCCATCCACATCATTCCCTCGGCACCGGTGACTCGGCATCCGGCCGATGCGTTCACGATTTTCGCAAGCAGAGAGACGCCGCTAGCCGTCGCTCTCCAGCATGACCACTGCACCGCGTACCTGACCAGCACATCACTGCGAACCAGCTACCACCAGGCGACAGAAGCTCTCCTGCAGCAGGCTTCCGACCATGACTCAACGATCGACGCCTGGATCTCCGCGGTACACGCGCGGGCGTCGTGATGATCGACCTCAGCCTGCGGCGCCGGTCCGGGTTCCCGCCATGACCGCCCTGCGCTGGACATCCGATCCGCAACACATCACCGCGGCACTCCAGTGCGGAAAGTGGATCGTTACGCCTGGGAAAAACTTGGCCCGGACGAGGGGGAGATTCACACCTCGATCGCCTTCGTCGAACACCCACCGTTTCACCGGACTCCCGATCCGCTAGCCCGCGAGAAGGAGTTCTCCGTGTTCGAACTTATCGTCAGCCCCTTCCTCGACGAGTACCTCGTCCTGCGCCCCGGCAGCGAGTCAGGAATCCGCCTGCCGGCGCGGTTGTGGACCGAGTTGTCGTCCACCGCAGACACGGTTCCGTGCCCGGGTTGGCTGGTCGATGCCGCGCGCCGCCGCTGGCCGGACCTGGACCTTTCCGGTCGCCAGCTGGCTGACGTGGTGCTGGTGCGCGCCCCGTCCGGTCACGCCTACGGTCGTGCCTCCTACGAGCTGAACCTCGGCTGCAACTACGACTGCGAGCACTGCTACCTCGGCCTGAAACGCTTCGAAGGCCTCTCCTGGCCGGATCGGGAACGTCTCCTGCAGCTGCTCGCGGACGCCGGTGTGCTGTGGCTGCAGCTCACCGGCGGCGAACCGCTGATCGACAAGCTGTTCACCGAGGTCTACCAGCGAGCGTTCGAGCTGGGCATGATGCTGTCGATCTCCTCCAACGGCTCCCGCCTCGCCCAGCCCGACATCCTCGAACTGCTCACCCGGTACCGGCCGTACCGGCTCACCATCAGCGTCTACGGCGCCACCGCCGAGGCCTACGACGGGCTGACCCGCCGCCGGGGATCGTTCGCGAAGTTCACCCGCGGCCTGGCCCCGAATACAGCGACCTCAGCATCGCGCAGGTCCGGCAGGACGAACAGGACCACATCCGCGGGGACGCCATAGCTGCCGTGCAGTGGTTCGTCGACGCAGGCGGCGTGATCGATGAACGTGCTGGCATCGAGTTCGTCGAAGCCACCGAGTCCGTGGTCGAGATCGACGAACTCGGCGTACCAGTCTCGGCGTGGCCTCAATTCGCCGAGCTCTTCCCCCTGTGTACCTGCGGCGCGGACGACTGCAATCAGTGCAGCGGCTTCCAGCTGACACCACGAACGGCAGCAGCCCTGTGGACCGCAGCCGGGTTCCTGGCCGACCAGGCCTATGACGATGTCCTCGAACATGGCGACGAGCCGGTGGAAGATACCAGTGGCTGGTTGGTGTTCGACGAGTTCCCGGGGCTCACGTGGCGGCAGAACGCCGTCTGGCGCCGGCAAGCCGCACGCTCCTTCACGACCTCAGCGACGACCTCGCCGCCGGCCACTGGCCCCAGCCCCGGTGCCCAGCCGAGGAGATGGCGCTGCACCTCATTCTCCGCTCAGCGGAAGCCGCCGTCGGCGACGACTGGGCCAGCTTCGCCGAGCGCTACGCAGACCTGCCCGAACACGAGGATGACCACGACTGGGACATGCTCACCGAAACACTGTTCCAAGACCTCGACATACTCGCACTTTTCAGCAAACAACTCGACGACATCGAAGACCCCGACGCCGACCAAAACCGAGAACTCGGCATCGGCGACTACCGACCCCAAGCCTGGTTCGAACGATTCCTCAACATGGAACCGCGAGACCCCCGACGTCCCTTTCGCCGCTGATCGAGTTCAATAACCGGGACACCGAACCGCGCGGGCGTGTCCCCAAGCGCCTTCAGCACGACCGCCGAGTCCGCCACAGGCGCGGCAAGAGTTCTCCCGGCCAGCTGCCGGGGCAGCGCCAAACCCAGCAGCCCGCAGGCAGGGTCCCTACGCCGGCACGTGAACGCGTCATGGAACGGCTGCTCCACTCGCTCACTCGAACCAGAAATCCTCGGATTATTGTTTCGAGTCGTTTCGCGTCGACGTCAGTCAATCCAGCTGGAATGTTTGCCATTGCTCATGCTCTCGGTCGGCGTTAGTCGACGTCATTCGGCCTGTAATTTCGCCCTTAAATCGCCCCTAGTTCGACAGTCAGGCACGCCAGCACGCCCGCCCTGCAGTCGCCGACGACACCACCGGCGTCGCACAACACGGATCGAGCGGTTGTCGAAGAAGTCGACGATCGGACCATCTGATTACAAGTCCGTTGCCATGGCGTACCGGTGAGTGTCACCGCATGCCGCCCTGTACCGATAAGTGCAGTTCAATCGGTGTTTTACAGCTTTGCGGTGTCGTGAGGTGTCGCCCAGTGTCAGGCACTACTTCGACAACGGAGCCCCATCGGAGACGCACAGGCCGCCGTTTCTGGCCCACTATCGAGACGATCCCAGCCATTCAATGCGGCCTGCAGGCACCATCAGGGCAGTCTCCTTGCCCCCGGCGGTGCCGCTGCGGCGGCAGGACCGTGACGGTTCGAGCTCGCCTGCATCCGGCGAGGGCTGCGGCGATCACAGCAGTCCGTCCTGGTGCAACTGGATCAGGCACGCCACCAACCCGGTGCCGCTGGTGACGGCGGCGAGGAGAAGTTTGACCAATCGGTAGGCACGGTCTGCGCGGACGGTGTCGCTGACGAACAACGCCACTCCACCGGAGGTAGCCAGTAGGACCACCACCACTGCCGCGTAGGCGGCCATCAGCCAAGTCACCATCATCGGTTCCTCGTGTTCTGCTCGTCGCGGGGCCCGCGGTGCGCGGGCTGGGGAAGCAGGTCGGCCGACCTACTTCCACCGTGACCGGCACCCCACGGTCGGGCAACTTCGCCAAGCATCCCTGAACACTCATGGACACCGCGTGGCCGGTCGACGATGTTTCCGCTGGTCAGGGCTTCCCAGTAGCGTCGTCGACTGCTCGAGGACGGAACACGAATGAACACGCCTGGCCTTGCGCAGGGCGGGGACTTTAGGTAAGGAAGTTAGGTCTTGGGGGTGGTGTCACGTGCCGCGGACGGCGGTGGATCCGCACGCCTGGTTCGCCGGACTTCTCCAGCGGCTGATGAAGCACTGCGGAGTCCCCTCGCAGGGGGCGTTAGCGAACTTCGCCAAAAACGCTCGGCCGAAAATCAACCATCTGGCCCCTGCGACGCTGAGCAACTTGCTCGACCCGGACAGGCAGGCTGAGCGGCCGAAATGGGAGACCATCGAGGATGTGGTCGTGGCGTGCGTGGCCTGGGCGTATCGCGAACGGAAGGCGGAGCCGCTGCGGCCAGGTCTGAACGAGACCGCCTGCCGGGAGCGGGAAGTGCGTGAGTGGAAGATCAGGCACGAGGCTCTGCTGTCGTTGCTCAAGCACCCCGCCGGCACTCCAGGACAGCCTGAACGCGCTGTGCGGATGGGGCTGCCGCCAGTGCTGGATGAACGATTCCAACCCCGTCTCGCCTTCACCACCGCACTGGACATGACAGAGGCTGCTTCGGACCCGGTAGTGCGGACCCAGGTGCTCACCGGAACCGGCGGGGTCGGCAAGACCCAGCTGGCCGCCGACTATGTCCGGAGCCACTGGGATGACCCGCGACTGCGGCTCGTGATCTGGGAGTCGGCCCGGTCGCGGGACACGATCGTGACCGCCTATGCCAACGCCGCCCGCGACCTCGGCCTGCCCGGCGTCGACTCCTCTGCACCGGAAAGGGCGGCGCAGAAGTTGCTGGACTGGTGTGCACGCGACGAGGGGCGCTGGCTGGTCGTGCTCGATGACCTGCAAGACCTGAAGGACCTGTCGGATCTCTGGCCTCCGACGTCCCCACGTGGCCAAGTGATCATCACGACCCGGCGTCGCGACCCCGCTCTCGCCCACCGCGAGCGAACACTGATCGACGTCGGGGTGTTCTCCGAGCAAGAGGCGCACGCCTACCTGACCACGAAAGTTGCCGAGCACCCCACCTTGCTTGGCGAGCTCGCTGAGCTGAAGGGCTTGGCGCAGGACCTCGGGTATCTACCGCTCGCCCTCGCGCATGCCGTCACCTACCTGCTCAACAGGTCCCGCATCCGCCGGACAACTATCCCCCGCTACCGAGCCCAGCTCGCCGAGCAGCACCGCCGACTGGACGACCTCCTGCCCACCCTGGAGGAGTTAGCCGACGGCTACAACCGGACTGTCGCCGCCACATTCGCCCTGTCCCTGGACCTGGCCAACACGATGCGTCCAGTCGGTATGGCCGGGCCGGTGATGCACGCCGCCAGCCTTTTGGACCCCGCCGGGTCACCTCTCGCTCTGTTCGGCACCAGCGCACTTCGCGAACACTGGAGCACCACGCTCGACCGAGATGTCGAGAGCGACGACGTGGACGAGGTGCTGTCGATGTTGCACCGGCTGTCCCTGATCACCCTGGACCCTCAGACCCCGCACCGAGAGGTTCAGGTCCACGCCGTGGTCCAGCGCGCCACCCGCGACCGCTTCCGCGGAACGCCCGACAACTCCGCAACAACGGTCCGGGTCACTGCGGATGCCCTGCTGGCGATCTGGCCGGACATCGAGCGCGACCCGGAGCTGGCGGCGGCACTGCGGTCCAACGCCACAGCTCTGCACACCGTCGCCTCGAATGCCCTCTGGACGCCGTCTGGCCATGGCGTCCTGTTCCGCACCGGAATCAGCCTCGGCGAGGCTGGATTGCTCGCCGCCGCCGTCGCGCACTTCAGTGGGCTTCACACCCTTGCCCGCACCCGGCTCGGATCCGACCACCCCGACGCCCTGACCATCCGCCACAACCTCGCTCTCTGGCAGGGACACGCCGGAGACCTGGCTGGGTCTGCCGCTGCGTTGGCTGACCTGCTCGCCGACGTGGTTCGGGTTCAGGGATCCGACCACCACCACATCCTCACGACCCTCCACAACCTGGCCTATCGGCGTGGCGAGGCCGGGAATCCAGCTGAGGCCGCCGCCGCAGTCGCTGACCTGCTCGCCGACACGGTTCGAGTCTTCGGACACGACCACCTCGCCACTCTCTTGACCCGCTACAACATGGCTTATTGGCGTGGCGATGCCGGGAACCCGACCGAGGCTGCGGCCGCGTTCGCCGACCTGCTCACCGACATGGAGCGGGTCCTCGGGCCCTATCACCCCTACGCACTGATGACTCGCCATAACCTGGCCCATCTACGTGGCGAGGCCGGGAACCCGACCGAGGCCGCCGCCGCCCTCGCCGACCTGCTCACCGACATGGAGCGGGTCCTCGGGCCCAACCACCCCGAAACACTCGCGACCCGCCACAACCTGGCCCATTGGCGCGGAGAGACTGGGGATACGACCGGGGCCGTGGCCGCCTTGGTCGACCTGCTCGACGACAGGCTCCGGATCCTCGGGCCTAAACACCCCCAAACACTCTCAACGCGCCACAGCCTGGCCGATTGGCGTGGTGAGGCCGGGGATACCGCCGGGGCAATGGCCGCCTTGGTCGACCTGCTCGACGACAGGCTCCGGATCCTCGGGCCTAAACACCCCGAAACGCTCACGACCCGCCACGCCTTGGCCTATTGGCGTAGTGAGTCTGGGGATACGACCGGAGCCGCGGCAGCGTTCATTGACCTGCTCGACGACCGGCTCCGGGTTCTCGGGCCTGAACACCCCGACACCCTCATGACCCGCCACAACGTGGCCAACTTGCAGGGGCGTGCAGGCGATCCGGCCGGAGCCGTAGCAGCGTTCGTTGACCTGCTCGACGACCGGCTCCGGGTCCTCGGACCCGATCACCGCGACACCCTCATGACCCGCCACGCCATCGCCCGTTGGCGTGGCGAGGCTGAGCATCCCGCCGCGGCCGTGGCCGCATTCGCTGACCTGCTCACGGACCAAAACCGAATCCTTGGCCCCGACCACCCCGACACTCTGGCAGCTCAGGTCGCGCTGAAGGAGTGGCAGTCGAAGGCCATCGGATCCGACAACTAGCGCACGCTCGCCGGCGTTCGGGCTCATCCCACCCGTTAGCTCTGTGGTTCCTGGACCTAACCGGGGTATGTCAGTTGGCCGTAGGACTGGCCACAGAAACGCGGACCGGTCCAACCCCTGGTTCGCCCAATCGCAGAACGCAGGCGGCCAAGACGGATGAACCGTACCACCGGGCGTATATCTGCCACCCGTTCGTGCCGCACACTTGGCGATTCACGTCAATTTGATCGTCCCAATGTTGACACAGAGTAACGAGACCACCCGTACAGCTCCAGTTCGGTAGCGATACGCTCACGCCAGCTGGTCACGCAATCATAAAGAGCTAGGCGAGTGCCTCCCATCGTTCCTTCTGTCGCCCATTTACAAGTTGCTGCCTTATCAGGTCCAAATATTCAACCCCGCCGACAACTAAATGAACGCCAGGTTGACAACGAAGCACACTGCCAGGAACAAGACAATCAAATGCGACCATGGACCGAATTAAGCGACTTTCGTCAGTGACACATGCAGCCGCCAGCTGAAACCGATGGGCGCACGACTCGAACCCGACAGGATGGCAATTCTATGAGCAGATCCACAAAACGTCCTCGCAGTGATCCGAGCGAGGAAACCAGCGCCGACTGGACGCGAACGCACTGGTCAGCGACCATCGCTCGCGCGGTAGCCGCGGCATGGCGGCCGCATTCACTACGAGGGCGCAACACGATCGAAGGGGAAGTGCCGGACCTCACCAACTGCATCGGCAGAGTGCACAACCTCCTCGCCGACCAGCCGGCAGCTGATCGTCTGCACAAGCTAGTCCGCCTGACGCTCTGGACCATGCTAGCAATGGTCGCCGTCGTAGCGGTAGTTGCGGTTGTGCGCCCCGCGGTGATCGTCGCCCTATTCAGCTGAGGGTCTCGCGCGTCATTAGTTCTCGACCTGCAAGAGCGAAGAGTGCCTGTCGACCAGAGTTGCGGCAATGTCGGCCAGCTTGACATTGAGGTTCTGCGACGTGCGGCGCAGGAAGTCGAATGCGGTGTCGGCGTCAAGTCCCTGGCGGCCCATCAAGGTGCCTTTCGCCTCGCCGGTGACGTCACGCGAGGCGAGCTCCCGGTGCAGGCTGGCGCGTTCGAGGTCGGCGAGCTCGACCTTGCCGGTGCACCCCGAACTGGAAGACTGCTACCGGGTGGCGCCACGGGCCGCCCGCGATCATCCAGGTTGCCGTGGGCGCCTGCCGGCTTGGACACCCGCCCGCGCTGCCGCACGTCCTGCTGGAACGGGCCGCTCCCGGCTACCTCGACGATCATGACTGGGACAGCATCGAGCAGGACTGGTTTGGAAGAGGCTCTGGCCTACACCGCCCAGCCTTGCAAGGACGGCCTGCGGGCCACTGACCCGCATCCGACCTCGCCCGGGACGGTCAGCAGACAGCAGCGGGTAACCTTACTACCGGCTGGCCGACTACCTCGAACAAGCCGGCCGCCACGAACGCGGCGGTGTATACCCACCCGAGAGCCTGTGGGAGACGTTCACCGCCATCGTCGCCGATCCTGTCCTATTGCATGACCTCGGCCAGAAGGCGCACCAGCGGGGCCGCTACCAGCATGCGATCTGGCTGTACACGAATGCGGCCCACCGCGGCAATCCCGACGCGTCGGAGATCCTGGTCAGGATGCGAGAGGCAGGGGCCGGCAATGCCGTCCCGCCATTTCTGGCCACAGACCGGCGGACCGTGCCGTTCACCGAGTACAACGACATCGACGCGTTGTGGGACCGGGCCATACATCCTTGCGTTGTGGGTCTTGGCCAAGTGGCGCGTCTGGGCCGGCGATGTTGCGGGCGCCGAGATCCTGTGCCCTCCCCGATGGTGATGTTCGGATGCAACGCCGGAGGGCCAGAACGCGACTCAGCCTGCATGGAGCTGAAGAAGCCGACCATCACGACTGTCGTCGGCGTGGCCGCTGTCGTCGCGTTAGCCGCGCCCATCACCTTCGGCGCGATCACCAACCAGCGCGTCGAGTGGTGGTCCGCATGGGGCCAATGGGTCGGCGGAGTCGGCTCTACGGCGGCGGCCGTCGTCGCGCTCTTCATCGCTCAGCGCAGCTGGCAGCAAGCGGAGAAAGATCGACACGAAGAGCGGGTCGCGAAGGCCCGTATGATCACCGTCACCTACGTGCCCGCACCCGGCCTTCAGGGCTCCGTGCAGATCGAAAACCGCGGCACCTTCCACGTCTACGAGGTGAACCTGATCGAGCTGTCAATCGGTCAGCAGTACGGTCCTGGTCACTGGGTCATCGGTAGCCCGCTGGACGCTGAGAGAATCGACCTGCTTCCACAGCTCATCAACCGAGAGCTTCCTAGCCGCAACGTTGCGAGCCGCCAAGTCTTCTACCAGGAACCTGGTGGCCAGGTTAACGGGGCTGAGGCTCCCCCAGACGTGACCATCGAGTTCACTGACGCGTCAGGCCGCTGGCGCCGGACCGGCGCGGCCGACCCGGTCCTCATCTCGTCAACGCCGTAGCCAGCCACTCAGCTCCGCCCGTATTGCCGCGTTGCGATACCGGGCCTGACGATCATGTCGGCCAGCTCGGGCGGTGCCTCGGAGACCGTGGCATCCACAGTGGCGTCGACCTTCTGCGGTGTGTCAAGCCCATCAGGCGGGCCCTGGCCACCGGCGAGACCTGTGCTCTTTCACTCGACACACCGAGTCGGTCTTAGGTGTTGCCTTCAGCCCGGACGGAGCACGGCTTGCCACCGCCGGCAACGACAGCACCGTGCGGATCTGGGACGCGACCACCGGCGAGGCTTTGCACACCCTTACCGGACACACCGACTGGATTCGAAGTGTTGCGTTCAGCCCGGACGGCACGCGGATTGCCACCGCCAGCGACGACAGCACCGTATGGACCTGGGACGCGGACACAGGACAGTCAGATCTCCTGATGGCATCCTTCACCAGAACCACAACTGCGTCATGATCACCGGCCAAGGACATGTTGCTGTCGACGACCGGCGATGCCTGGATGTTTCTGCGGGCGGCCCTGCCTCGACAGCCAGGACCGCGTGGTGGACCTGCAGCCGTACGAGCTCTACTACACCGAGCCAGCGTCATCAACGGCCTCCGAGGACCGATGGCCGATTCGACTCAGAAGGCAGGTGCGCCGACGAGCGGCTACATCGGAGACACCCTGCACGCTCCGCATCCACGCGGGACCTGAACCAAACACGCTGTCGTCGGAATGAGCGTGCGTCGGCGGCGCTCGATCAGCGGCATGAGAGTGCGTTCACGTGAGCGCGTCCTGCGGCGATCCACCAGTGGATCATCCCCGAAACCGCCGTGGTCTTGACCTGGTGCGGTCAACACATTGGGGTGGAGTCGGCGGCCTCAGGTGACGGTGCGAAGTGGACGGTGACGGTCAGGCCGCCTTGAGGGCGTGCGGTGGTGGTGAGGGTGGCGTGGTGGGCTCGGGCCACGGCGTTGACGATGGCGAGGCCGAGACCGTGGCCGCTGTGGTGGGCGTTGCGGTCGGTTGAGAGCCGCTGGAAGGGCTGGAGCAGCCGCTGAAGTTGGTCTTCGGGGATGACAGGTCCGCTGTTGGTGACCGTGATGGCCGCGTCATGACCCAAAAGTTCGGTGGTGACCCGCACCCGACCCGCCGGGTGGTTGTGGCGGATGGCGTTGTCGACGAGGTTGGCGATGAGGCTTTCGATCAGTCTCGGGTCGCCGGCGGTCACAGCGGGCGTGAGGTGTTCGGCGATATCTATGCCTTTCTCGGCGGCTTGGTCGCGCCGGGATGTGAGGATTCCGGTGGCGACGTGGGCGAGGTCGACCGGTTGCCGGCGCGTGACGCCGCGTTCGCTGGTGGCCAAGGCGAGCAGCGAGGTGACGAGTCGTTCCTGGAGCCCGCCGAGGGCCAGCGCCTCTTGACAGGCCGTGCGGAGGGTGTCGGCGTCGGCAGCGGGGTCGCCGAGCGCGACTTCCAGCAGGGTCCGCAGGCCTGCTAGGGGTGTTCGCAGCTCGTGGGAGGCGTTGGCGACGAAGTGCCGTTGGGCGTCGAAGGAGGCTTCCAGGCGCGCGAAGAGGTCGTCGAGGATGTGGCCCAGTTCGGTCAGCTCGTCGACCGGTTCGCCGAGGTCGAGGCGCTGGTCGAGGTTGCCGGCGGAGATGGCCTTGGCGGTGGTGGTGATGGCCCGCAGTGGCCGGAGGAGCCGGCCGGCGATGAACCAGCCGCCGGCGACGGCGACGGGGGCGAGTACGACGAGCGCGACGGCGGAGCCGACGAGGAGCTGGTGCGGGCCGATTCCCTGGCCGGTTCCGGTGATGGCGGCCGGCGCCGTGGGCGCGGAGGCGGGACCGGGTGCGGTCGACCGGATGCCGATGAAGGGCAGCGTGACGACGGCGAGGACGACGACCCCCGCCAGGTAGATGCCGGCGGCGTAGACGAGGGTGAGTCTGGCTCGCAAGGACCGGCCGGGCGCCGGGCGGCCGGTCATGGTGGTCCGATGCGGTAGCCGCCTTCGCGGACGGTCTCGATCACGGATGGGTCGCCGAGTTTGGCGCGCAGCCGGTGCACGGTGTGTTTGACCGCGGAGCTGAAGGGGTCGGCGGCCTCGTCCCAGACGCGTTCGAGGAGTTCTTCGGCGGAGAGCACCAGGCCGGGCGTGGCCAGCAGGCATTCGAGGAGGGCGAACTCCTTGGGGCTGAGCTCCAGGCGACGGCCGGCGCGGAACACGGTCCGGCGCGCCGGGTCGAGGCTGATGTCCCCGCACACCAACGTGGGCGGCAGCGGAGGAGCGGCGCGGCGAGCCAGAGCACGCACGCGGGCGACCAGTTCGGCGAAGGCGAACGGCTTGGGCAGGTAGTCGTCGGCGCCGAGGCCGAGGCCGGTGACACGGTCCTCGACCGTGTCCGAGGCGGTGAGCATCAGCACGCGGGTCTCACTGCGGTTGCCGGCCAGCTGCCGGCAGATCTCGTCTCCGTGGACACCGGGCAGGTCCCGGTCGAGGATCACCACGTCGTAGCGGGTGACGGCCAGGCGGTCGCAGGCGTCGGTTCCGTCCAGGGTGACGTCGACGGCCATGCCTTCACGGCGCAGCCCGGTGCCGATGGAGCGGGCCAGCACCTCGAAATCCTCGACCACCAGGACCCTCATGCGCTCAACGATGCCAGAACCGGGGTTCCAGCCAGGTCGCAGCGGCGGCGACCGGGCTGCGACCGGGCGCTGCGTACAACCTCCGGCATGAGTCCATTGAGCACCGCCGGCTCCGGGATCGTCGTCGCTGGGCTGCGCAAGCGGTATGGGGCGACCCGAGCTCTCGACGGTATGTCCTTCGCCGTCCGGCCGGGACGGGTGACCGGCTTCGTCGGCCCGAACGGCGCCGGGAAGTCCACCACGATGCGGGTGATCCTCGGCCTGGCCGCGGTCGAGGAAGGCACCGCCCTGATCGAGGGACGGCCCTATCGCAGCCTGCGGCATCCCCTTCGGCACGTCGGTTCCCTGCTGGACGCGGCGGCGCCGCACCCCGCCCGGAGTGCTCGCAACCATCTGCTGTGGCTGGCGCATTCCCAGGGCCTCGCGCCGCGGCGGGTGGACGAGGTACTGGAGCAGGTCGGCCTGGCTTCGGCGGCGCGGCGCAAGGCGGGTGGCTACTCGCTGGGCATGCGGCAGCGGCTCGGCGTCGCCGCGGCCCTGCTGGGCGACCCGCCGATCGTCCTGCTCGACGAGCCGTTCAACGGCATGGACCCGGACGGCATCATCTGGATGCGCAGGTTCCTGCGGTCACTGGCCGCCGACGGCCGAGCGGTTCTGGTGTCCAGTCACCTGATGAGCGAGGTGCAGGACACGGCCGATCACCTGGTCGTGGCCGGGCGTGGCCGGGCCATCGCCGACACCGGTGTGGCCGAGCTGATCGCGGCCGCGTCCAAGAATCGTGTGGTCGTGCGGACCACGGCACGGCCGGACGCGACGAGTGTGCTCGCGCAGGCCGGCGCCTCCACGACGGCCACCGGTCCGGACACCTTGATCGTCTCCGGGGTGACCCCGGACCGCGTCGTGACGCTGCTCAACGAATCCGGAGTCCCGTTCTCCGAGGTGTCAGCACACCGCGCCACGCTGGAAGAGGCCTACCTGGACCTCACCCGCGACGCGGTCGAGTTCCACGCCACGACACCCGCCGAGGTGCCACGGTGACACCCTTCCTCCTGGTGCTGCGTGCGGAGTGGACCAAATTCCGGACCGTCCGCGGCTGGACCGTCGGCCTGGTGGCCGCGGCGCTGATGGTGGTGCTGGTCGCGCTGCTCGCCGGGGTCAGCAGCGATCAGCGCGGCGCACCGCCGGTTCCGACCGGGCCGGGTGGCGAGCCGGTCACCGACAGCTTCTTCTTCGTGCACCAGCCGCTGACCGGCGACGGCAGCATCACGGTCGCCGTTTCCGCGCTCGACGTGCGCATCGCACCCGACCTCGAACCCGGCACCGTGCCGTGGGCGAAAGCCGGTCTCCTCGTCAAGGACGGCATCCGCCCCGGATCGTCCTATGCGGCGATCATGGTCACTGGCAGCCACGGTGTGCGGATGCAGGACAACTACGTCAACGACACAGCCGGTGCGCCCTCCGCATCATCCCGTTGGCTGCGGCTGGACCGGTCCGGCACGACGATCACCGGTTCGGAATCCGCCGACGGCGTCCGCTGGACGACAGTGGGCACCGTGCACCTGACCGGGCTCGGGCCCACCGTGCAAGCGGGGTTGTTCGTCGCTTCTCCGGAAGTGGTGCAGGGCCTGGGCACCGTGCCGACCGTGGCCACGGCTGTCTTCCGGAACTTGCGTACCGGGGGCGGGCAGCTCGGTGACTGGTGGACCGGCGACCAGATCGGACCCGAATCACCCGGTTTTGCCGGTTACCCCCACCGCACCTCAGGCGCGGTCACCCAGTCCGGCGGCAGTTTCACGGTGACCGGCGCCGGCGACATCGCCCCCGCCGTCCGCGCATCCCTGGGCACCGCCGGCACCATCGCGGACATCCTCACCGGCACGTTTCCTGCGCTGATCGCGGTCATCGTCGTGGGAGCGCTGTTCGTCACCACCGAATACCGGGACGACCTGATCCAGGTCACCTTGGCCGCCGGCCCGAGCCGGAGCCGGGTGCTGGTGGCGAAGGCGGTCGTGCTGGGCGCGGTCACCTTCATCGCGGGACTGGCAGGGGCGGCCGTCGCGATTCCTCTGGGCGAGCATCTCGCGCGGGCCAAGGGCGTGTACTTGTTCCCGATCACGTCCGCCACCCAGTTGCGGGTCGAGTTCGGCACCGCCGCCCTGCTCGCCACCGCCGCGATCTTGGCGCTCGCCGCCGGTACGGTGTTCCGGCGCAGTGCCGGAGCGGTCACCACCGTCACGATGCTCATCGTGCTGCCCTACTTGCTGGTCGCGCAGATCCCGTTCATCCCCGCCACGGTGATGGACGGGCTGACCCGGGTGACTCCGGCCGCGGCCTTCTCGGTCCAGCAAACGCTCACTCGGTACCACCAGGTCGAAAGCATCTACACGCCCTACAACGGCTACTACCCGCTGGCACCGTGGGCCGGGTTCGCCGTCCTGGCCGGCTACGCGACGGTGGCCCTGGTTGCGGCGGCCGTCCTGCTTCACTGGAGGGACGCATGAGACTGGCCCTGCACGCGGAATGGACGAAGATCCGCACCCTCGCCGGCCCCCGCTGGCTGCTGTTGGGCACCATCGCCGCGACCGTGGCCCTGACTGCCGCGATCACCTCGGTCATGACCTGCGACGCCACCGGTTGCGGCCACGACACGACGAAGCTCAGCCTCACCGGCGTCCAGCTGGGCCAGGCACCGGTCGTCGTCCTGGCCGTCTTGGTGATCAGCAGCGAATACGACTCGGGCCTGATCCGCACGACCCTGACGGCGACGCCGCACCGGATCACTGTCCTCGCGGCCAAGTCGTTGGCCCTCACCGGCGTCGTCGCCGCGGTGGGGACGGTCGCGGTGCTCGGATCGCTGCTGGCCGGGCGGCTCATCCTGCCGGGCCACGGCTTCACGGCCGCCCACGGCCACCCGGCGTTGTCCCTGGCCGACGGGCCGACCCTACGCGCGACGGCCGGGTCGGTCCTCTACCTGGTCCTGATCGCCCTGCTCAGCCTCGGCATCGCCACCGTCGTCCGCGATGCCGCCACCGGTATCGGCACCATCCTGGGCCTGCTCTACCTGGCACCGATCCTTTCCCCGGTGCTCGACGATCCACACTGGCGGCGCCTCCTCGAGCAAATCGGGCCGATGAGCGCCGGGCTCGCCGTCCAAGCCACCACCGGTCTCGACAGCCTGCCCATCGCGCCCTGGGCGGGTCTCGGCGTCCTCGCTACCTGGACCGTGGCTGCCCTGCTGGCCGGCACCCTGCTGCTACGGCTGCGTGATGCCTGATGATCCAGCTCGTAAGGGAGCCGGCGCGTCGCAGATTCCCGGCATCCGCTATTCGGCATGAGCGCACGTTGGCGGCGCTCGACTAGTGGCAGAACCGGATGCTCGGCAACGCCGAGAGCGGTCGGATCGAAGCTGCCGTGCACCTCTCGTGACAGGCCGGAGGTTTCAAGCAGGTACGCGATGCTCAGGCCCTGACCCGAGTACTGAGCTGGCGGCGGGTGGAAGTCAGTGACCGGGGCGGGCCGAACGGTCGTGTCACTGGACTCGTCCGGATCCAGTCTTGCCGATGCCGGCGTCGACCGGGATAACCCGACCTTCGCTGCAGATCACATCACTTCGAGCGGCCTGTTGAGGAACTGATTCGAGGCCGCCCAGCCGAGGCCGCGGTCGCGATCGACGGTGTGTCGCGGACCGGTGTGGCGGCTGTGCCAGCCAGATCACGTGTGCAGCTGCCAGATGATTCGGTCGTCGACCACACTGGACGAACTGTCGTTCCGTCGATGGCAAGCGGAGTGAGTCAACGCGGTTATGTACCGGACGATATCGCGCCGGAATGTCGTGGCGTCGCACACGTTAGTCACGCGGTCGCGTGGACCGGCGTAGCTGAGCACGGGCACGAGGGAATCTCTTGGTGGCTTCGAGTTCGGCGCGAGCAGCCTTGATGATCGGATGCTCGAGACCGAGCGCCGCGATCTGGTCGTCGATGACGGCGACAAGCTGCTTCCGAGCCGCGGCGCGATCGCCAGCAAGGAGGGTCCAGTGTGCAATGTGTATACGCGTTTGCAGAGCGTCAGCACCGAACGATCCGAATGCGCGCGCCAGCATGGGCAGTAGTGATATGAGAAGATCCCTTGCCTCAGCAGGTTTTCCTGAATCACCGACGAGCTGAGCGTAGGTTGCGCGAATTTCGAGAATTGTGAGGTCGTTCTGCTGATAGCAGCGGTTTTGAGCTTCGAGGATCATTTCAAGATCTTCTTGCGCCGAGATCAGGTCTCCTGTCCTGGTAGTCCAGTGCACGAACTGCTCGACGATGGCCTGCGTCAACCGAGTCTGGCCGCGGTGGCGGATGGCGTCTTCGAAGAGTGCGCGGTAGCCGTCGCGGGCCCCGGCAATGTCGCCCGAGACGCCCGTCCAGTGCAACATCGCGTGCCTTGCTCTGACGGAGACTGACCGGGGTTCGCCGGGCGATTGGTCCATATCCCTGACGATCAGATTGAGCATCTCGCGGGCACCGTCGGGGTCCCCGGCTTCGCCGGTCCAGTGGGCGAGGGCTTCTTTCGTCCGTCTGGTGTCGGGATGTTCGCTGCCGACGTGCTGTTCCTGGTCGATCAACAGCTCGGCCAGCTGGTCCCGGGCCTCGACGGGGTGGCCGGCTTCGCCGGTCCAGTGCGCCAGCGCGCGGCGGGTGCGCAGCGTGCACTCAGCGAACGGCCCAAAAATGAACCGCGTGTTGTCATACAGGTTACCGAGAAAGTCGCACGCGGTCTCGGCGTCGCCGACGATGCCGGCGTAATCGGCAAGATCGCGGCGAATGTCCACGCTGTCGAGATGATCTCGGCCCAGCCTGGCCATCGCGATCTCCTCCAGCCGGAGGCCATGGCTTGCCGCGGCCGAATGCTGCCCGGTGTCGGCCAGGCTCCAGCCGACCCGACGCAGCACCTGGTGGACGCCGTCCTGCCACAGTGCATCGCGAGCGTGGTCGTGAAGAGTTAAGGTGTTCGCGCGGTAGCCGGCGGCGAGGTCGGGGTTGAGGAGGTCATCCGGCCATGAGGCAAGCAGCGCGTCCGCCACTGCGACAGCCAGCGCGGTCAACCGTTGAGGGGGCAAGGCGTCTCGGGTGGCGCGCTGGACCAACGCGTGCACCCGGACCGTCGGAGTATCCGAACGCGAGTCCAGGGTGATCAGGTTCAGCCGGTGCAGGCATCCCAGCCCGTCACGGGCTCGCTCTGCGTCAACCTCGACTCCGGTACGCCTAGCGAGCAGTCCGGTAATCGGTGAAGTGGTGAACAGCGCGGCGGGGATGCCGTTGGGGTCCAGCACGCTGGCCACCTCCAGCAACGATCCCGCGATCCCTGCCGGTTCCAGCCGGTTGGCCTGCGTGACCGACAATGACCACGTCGTGGCCACGGTCGCGCGGTGCTCGTCGGGCAGCCCATCGGGCTTAGGCAGCAGAGATGACACGCTTCTCCGGCGGTCGGTCCACCGCGTGCGGTATTCGGCGCAGCTCAGGCATAGGTCCATCATGTACGCGGCGGCCTGCGCCAGCGCTAACGGCAGAAATCCCAGCTCAGCCGCCAGTTCGGCCGCTTCTTCCGCCAGTCGCGGCTGGTCGGCGAGCGCGGCCCGTAGGTACTCCTCGGCCTCTCCTCGGGTGAACACGTCGACCTCGACCAGCAAGCGGTCATGGCCACGCAGTGCAGCGTCACGGCGCCGGGTGGTTACTATCACGCGCCCGCTAGATGTTCTGTCCGGGGAGGTTGCGATCGTGGTGACACGTGATCGGATGATCTTGCTGTAGGGAAGGGCCTCCGGGTTCGGTGTGGATTGCGACGTCTACACCGATCAACGGAGGCCCTTCGTGACTCAC
>JAEBES010000017.1:0-150949 GCA_049998155.1 Amycolatopsis sp. cmx-13-12
TGCGGGACGGGCGGCCAAGCCTCCGGAGCCATCACCGGCAGCAAGCATGAAAGCCATACCCGCCCCGCCTGCACACCCCGATCATCCCGGACGACCAGGGGCACACCTGAAAGGTAGGGCGGCATGAGCGCGACCCGGGCCGAGATCGTCGTGGTGGCGATGGCCGAGGTGTTCCGCGGCGACGGCGAGGTCCTGGCCAGCCCGATGGGCCTCATCCCGCAGCTGGGCGCCAAACTCGCGCGGCTGACGTTCGAGCCGGACCTGCTGCTGTCCGACGGCGAGGCCCACCTGGTCACCACCGACGGCGTGGTCGAGGGCTGGCAGCCGTTCCGCACGATGCTCGACACGATCGTCCCGCACGGCCGACGGCACGTCGTCATGGGCGCGAACCAGATCGACCGGTACGGCAACCAGAACATCTCCGCCATCGGCGACCACGCCCGCCCCAAGAAGCAGCTGCTGGGGGTGCGGGGTGCGCCGGGCAACACGATCAACCACCGCACCAGCTACTGGGTGCCCCGGCACGCCACCCGCGTGTTCGTGGACACCGTGGACGTCGTGTCGGGGGTCGGTTACGACAACGCGGCCAAGGCGGGTCCGTCCGCGCAGAAGTACCACGACGTGCACCGGGTCGTCTCCAACTTGGGTGTGTTCGACTTCGGCGCCCCCGACCACGCGATGCGGGCGGTGTCGCTGCACCCAGGCGTCACGCGCGACGAGGTGACCGCGGCGACGACGTTCGAGATCGACTTCACCGGCGTCGGGACCAGCCGGGAGCCGACGGACGAAGAGCTGCGGCTGATCCGCGCGGTGCTGGACCCGAAAAGCCTGCGGGACAAAGAAGTTCCGGCGTGAAGACCGCGCTCACCCGGCTGGTGGGGGTCGAGCACCCGGTCGTGCAGACCGGGATGGGCTGGGTCGCCGGGCCGCGGCTGGTCTCGGCGACCGCGGAAGCCGGCGCGCTGGGCATCCTCGCCTCCGCCACGATGACCTTCGGCGAGCTGGAAGCGGCGGTCGCCGAGGTCAAGAAGCGGACGGAGAAGCCGTTCGGCGTGAACCTCCGCGCCGACGCGGCCGACGCCGGTGAGCGCGTCGACCTGCTGATTCGCGAAGGCGTCAAGGTCGCCTCCTTCGCGCTCGCGCCGCGCAAGGAGATGATCGCGAAACTGCGGGACCACGGGATCGTCGTGATCCCGTCGGTCGGGGCCGCCCGGCACGCCGAGAAGGTCGCCGCCTGGGGTGCGGACGCCGTCATCGTCCAGGGCGGCGAGGGTGGCGGGCACACCGGGGGCGTGGCCACCACGCTGCTGCTGCCCTCGGTGCTGGACACGGTCGACATCCCGGTCATCGCGGCCGGCGGGTTCTTCGACGGCCGCGGCCTGGCCGCGGCGCTGGCCTACGGCGCGGCCGGGGTCGCGATGGGCACCCGGTTCCTGCTGAGCAAGGAGAGCACGGTCCCCGACGAGGTCAAGCGCCTCTACCTCGAGCGGGGTCTCACCGGGACGGTCGTCACCAAGCGTGTCGACGGTCTCCCGCACCGCGTCCTGCGCACCGAGCTGGTCGACAAGCTCGAACGCACCGGACGGATCCGCGGCGTGGCCCAGGCCGCCCGCAACGCCCTGCGCTTCCGGAATATCACCGGACTGTCCCCGGTTGCGATGCTGCGAGAAGGCTTCGCGATGAAGCACGGAAACGATCTGACGTGGAGCCAGCTGGTCATGGCGGCCAACACCCCGATGCTGCTGCGGGCGGGACTGGTCGACGGCCGGACGGACGCGGGAGTGCTAGCGTCGGGACAGGTGGTGGGCATGATCCACGACCTGCCCACGGTGGCGCAGATCGTCGAGGGCGCGGTGGCCGAGGCAGGTGAGATCCTGCGGCGGCTCGGCCGGGAAACGGGAGGATGACGGTGTCGTTGAAGGTCGGGTACAAGGCGTCTGCGGAGCAGTTCGGGCCGCGGGACCTGGTCGAGTACGCGGTGCGCGCCGAAGAGGTGGGGCTGGACTCGGTCTGGGTGTCCGATCATTTCCTGCCGTGGCGGCACGAGGGTGGGCACGCCCCCTGGGCGCTGGCGTGGATGCCGGCGGTGGCCGAACGCACCAAGCGGGTGCAGATCGGGACGAGCGTGCTGACTCCGACGTTCCGGTACAACCCGGCGGTGATCGCGCAGGCGTTCGCCACGATGTCGCTGCTGTCGAACGGCCGGGTGATCCTGGGGGTCGGGACCGGTGAGGCGCTCAACGAGATCGCGGTGTCGGGGCGGGAGTGGCCGGAGTTCAAGGAGCGCTTCGCCCGGCTGCGCGAGTCGATCAAGCTGATGCGCGAGCTGTGGACCAAGGACAAGGTCGACTTCGAGGGCGAGTACTACACGCTGGTCAACGCGAGCATCTACGACCGGCCGGAGACGCCGGTGCCGGTGTACGTCGCCGCGGGTGGCCCGGTGGTGGCGAAGTACGCGGGCCGGTCGGGGGACGGGTTCATCTGCACCTCGGGCAAGGGGATGGATCTCTACACCGAGAAGCTGATGCCCGCCGTCAAGGAGGGCGCGGAGGCGGCCGAGAAGACGGTCGAGGACGTGGACCGGACGATCGAGATCAAGATGTCGTATGACCGCGATCACGAGAAGGCGCTGGAGAACACGCGGTTCTGGGCGCCGTTGTCGTTGACGGCGGAGCAGAAGCACACGGTGTCTTCGGCGGAGGAGATGGAACGGCTGGCGGATGAGCTGCCGATCGAGCAGGTCGCCAAGCGGTGGATCGTGGCGTCGGACCCGGACGAGGCCGTCGCCCAGATCAAGCCGTATTTGGACGCGGGGCTGAACCACCTCGTGTTCCACGGGCCCGGCCACGACCAGGAGCGGTTCCTGACCCAGTTCTCCGAGGACGTGCTCCCGAAGCTGCGTGCCCTCGGCTGATCCTCGGCGCAGGTTCTCGTGAGTGGTAAGGCGGGTTAGAACCCGCCTTACCACTCACGACAGGCGTTCGATGATGGTGACGTTGGCGGTGCCGCCGCCTTCGCACATCGTCTGCAGCCCGTAACGACCGCCGCGGCGCTCCAGCTCGTGCAGGAGCGTGGCGAGGAGCTTGGTGCCGGTGGCCCCGATCGGGTGGCCGAGGGCGATCCCGCCCCCGTTCACGTTGACCCGGTCGGGGTCCGCGCCGGTCTCATCCAGCCACGCCAGGACGACGCTGGCGAACGCCTCGTTGACCTCGAACAGGTCGATGTCCTCGATCGTGAGCCCGCTCTTGCGCAGGGCCTGCGCGGTGGCCGGGATCGGGCCGGTCAGCATCCACACCGGGTCGGCCGCCCGCACCGACAGGTGGTGGATGCGGGCCCGCGGCGTCAGGCCGTGCTCCCGCACGAACGCCTCCGACGCGAGGATGGCGGCGCTCGCGCCGTCGGAAATCTGGCTGGCCACCGCCGCCGTCAACCGGGAACCTTCGCTCAGCGGCTTGAGACCGCGCATGCGGTCCAGGGTGGTGTCGCGGCGCGGTCCCTCGTCGTGCCGGAACTCCTCCACCGGCACGGTTTCCGCGTCGAACCGGCCTTCGTCGATGGCCGACGACGCACGCCGGTGACTGCGCAGCGCGTACTCCTCCATGTCCGCGCGGCTGATGTCCCAGTGCTCGGCGATCATGTCGGCGCTGCGGAACTGCGACACCTCCGCGCTGCCGTAGCGCTCCTGCCAGCCCTTCGAACCGGAGAAGGGATCGTCGAAGCCGTATTCGCGCCCGGCCAGCATCGCCGCGCTGATCGGGATGCGGCTCATGTTCTGCACGCCCCCGGCCAGCACCAGGTCCTGCGTCCCGGACATGACGGCCTGGGCGGCGAAGTGCACGGCCTGCTGGCTCGACCCGCACTGCCGGTCGACGGTCACGCCGGGGACGTGGTCGGGGAAGCCGGCCGCGAGCCAGGCGGTGCGGGCGATGTTGCCGGACTGCGGGCCGAGCGTGTCGGTGCAGCCGAGGATGACGTCGTCGACCAGGTCCGGGTCCACGCCGGTCCGCTCGACGACGGCCTTGATGACGTGCGCGCCGAGGTCGGCCGAGTGCCATCCGGACAGGGCGCCACCGCGCCGGCCGACCGGGGTGCGGACCGCGTCGAGGAGGAAAGCTTCGGGCACGGGGAGCTCCTAGGGGTGCTGGCTGCTGACGGAGACGACTTCGCCGGTGAGGTAACTCGCGTAGTCACTGGCCAGGAAGACCATGACGTTGGCGACCTCCCACGGCTCGGCGGCACGGCCGAAGGCTTCCCTCCTGGTGAGGTCTTCGAGCAGCTCGTCGCTGGTCACCTTGGCGAGGAACGGGTGCATCGCCAGGCTCGGGGCGACGGCGTTGATCCGGACTCCGTGTTCGGCCGCGTCCAGCGCCGAGCAGCGGGTCAAGGCCATCACGCCGGCCTTGGCGGCGGCGTAGTGGGCCTGGCCGGCTTGGGCGCGCCAGCCGATCACCGAGGCGTTGTTCACGATCGCCCCGCCACCGCCTTGCGCGACGAACTGCCGGAGGGCCGCGCGGGTGCAGCGGAAGGTGCCGGTGAGGGTGATGTCCAGGACCTTCGACCACTCGTCGTCGGTCAGGTCGAGGACGGACTTGGTGCCGCCGAGGCCGGCGTTGTTGACCATGACGTCGAGCCGGCCGAAGTGGTCCACGGCGCCGTCGATGAGGGCCTGGACGTGGTCTTCCCGGGTGACGTCACAGGGGATGGCGTGGACCTTGCCCAGTTCGGCCAGCTCGGCCGCCTTCTCGGCCAGGCGGCGTTCGTGCCAGTCGCTGATGACCACGCTCGCGCCTTCTTCGAGGCAGCGCTTGGCGGCCGCGGACCCGATCCCGGTGCCCGCGGCCGCGGTGACCACGACGATCTTTCCCGCGAGGAGGTCGTGGCCGGGAGGGGAGGTGGGGATCACGGGCGGGCCTCTCTCGGCAGGCCGAGGACGCGCTCGGCGATGATGTTGCGTTCGATTTCGTCGGAGCCGCCGTAGATGGTGTCGGCCCGGGTGAACAGGAAGAGCCGCTGCCATTCGTCGAGTTCGGGGCCGTCGGAGACCATCGACCGCGCACCCCGGGCCCGCATGGCGAGCTCACCGAGCCCGCGGTGCCACTGGGCCCACAGCAGCTTGCCCACGGCGACTTCGGGTCCGGCTGCCTGTCCGAGCGTCCGCAAGGCGTGGGCCCGCAGCACGCGCAGGCCGATGCGGGCCCGGGTGAGGTCGGCGCGCAGCAGTGGGTCGTCGTAGGTGCCCAGCCGTTTCGCCTCGGCGGTGATGTCGTCGAGTTCGCGGCGGAACCCGATCTGCTGGCCCAACGTGGAGACTCCGCGTTCGAAGCCGAGGGTGGCCATGGCGATCTTCCAGCCCTCGCCCGGTTCGCCGACGATGTAGTCGGCGGGGGTGCGGGCGTCGTCGAAGAAGACTTCGTTGAACTCCGAGGTGCCGGTCAGCTGCTGGATCGGCCGGATCGTGACGCCGTCCTGGCGCAACGGCACCAGCAGGTAGGAGAGGCCGTGGTGGCGCTGCGAGCCGGGTTCGGTGCGGGCCACCACGAAGCACCAGTCGGCCAGGTGGGCCAGCGAGGTCCAGATCTTCTGGCCGTTGATGATCCATTCGCCGTCGCGGAGGGTGGCGCTGGTGGAGACGGCGGCGAGGTCGGAGCCGGCGCCGGGTTCGGAGTAGCCCTGGCACCAGAGTTCTTCGACGGCGACGATCCGGGGCAGGAACCGTTGCTGCTGCTCGGGGGTGCCGAACGCGATCAGGGTCGGGCCGAGCAGCTGTTCGCCGATGTGGTTGACCCGTGCCGGGGCCCCGGAGGCGGCGTACTCCTCGTGGAAGGCGACCTGGTCGTCGAGGGACAGGCCGCGGCCGCCGTGCTCGACCGGCCAGCCGACGCAGGTCCAGCCCGCCGCGGCCAGGTGGCGTTCCCAGGCCAGGCGCAGGTCGAACTCTTCGTGTTCGCGTCCCGGCCCGCCGAGGCCGCGCAGGCGGGCGAACTCGCCGGTCAGGTTGCCCGCGAGCCAGTCCGCGACCTCACGGCGGAATCGCGACGGTTCCACGCACGCCTCCTTGCTGCCGGGCCGGTCCGGCACCTAGGGTAATGAGAACACGTTCTACTTTGTCGGTCCAGAGGAGGCTGTGGTGGGACAGACCACGATCCCGGCCGTCGTCCGCGATGCCGCCGCGAAGTTCGGCGCCGCGGAGGCGCTGGTCGACGGCCCGGTGCGGCTCGGCTACGACCAGCTTCTGGAACGTGTTCAAACCGTCGCGCGGGCGTTCGCCGCGTGCGGCGTCCAGGCGGGCGACCGGATCGCGATCGCCCTCCCCAACACCCACCACTGGGTCTGCGCGGCCCTGGGCGCGCTCTACGCGGGCGCGGTCCTGATCCCGGTCAACACCCGCTTCACCGCCACCGAGACGGTGGACCTGCTCGTCCGCGGCCGGGCCCGTGCGCTCGTCGTGGCCGCCGACTTCCTCGGCACCGACCGGCACGCCGCGATCCGGGAAACCGGCGTCGACCTGCCGGACCTGGCCACGGTCATCCGGGTGCCGCTGCAGGAGCCGCACCGGCCGGTCGAAGGCACGCTGGGCTGGGCCGAGTTCCTGGCGCTGGCCGAACGGGTCCCGCCGGCCGAAGCCGAGGCGCGGGCGGACGCCGTCGGCCCGGACGACGTCAGCGACATCCTCTTCACCTCCGGCACCAGCGGCCGCTCCAAGGGCGTGCTCTCGGCGCACCGCCAGACGGTCGAGGTCGCCGCGGCGTGGGCGGATTGCGGCCAGGTCACCGCGGACGACCGGTACCTGGTGATCAACCCGTTCTTCCACAGCTTCGGCTACAAGGCCGGCATCGTGGTGGGCCTGCTGACCGGCGCGACGATCGTCCCGCAGGCGGTGTTCGACGTCCGCGAGGCGCTCAAAGCGATCGAACGGGAGCGGATTTCCGTGCTGCCGGGTGCGCCGACGGTCTTCCAGTCCCTGCTGCACGAGCCGCGCAAGGGCGACCTGTCGTCGCTGCGGCTGGCGGTCACCGGGGCGGCCAGCGTGCCCGCCTCCCTCGTTCGCCGGATGTGGTCCGAGCTCGGGTTCGAGACCGTCCTCACCGCCTACGGCCTGACCGAAGCCGTCATGGTGACGATGTGCCGCCCGGGCGACTCCGCGGAACTCATCGCGAGCACGTCCGGCCGGGCGACCGCCGGCTTCGAGGTGGCGATCCACGGTTCGCCGGGCGAGATCGTCCTGCGCGGGCCGAACGTGATGCTCGGCTACCTCGACGACCCCGAGGCGACGGCCAAGGCGATCGACGAGGACGGCTGGCTGCACACCGGTGACGTCGGCGAACTCGACGCCGCCGGCAACCTCACCATCACCGGCCGGCTCAAGGACATGTACATCTGCGGCGGCTTCAACGTCTACCCGGCCGAAGTCGAGAGCGCGTTGACCGAGCTGGCCGGCGTCCGCGACGTCGCCGTGGTCGGTGTCCCGGACGAGCGGATGGGCGAGGTCGGCAAGGCGTTCGTCGTCGGACCCGGGCTGACGGAGGAAGCGGTCCTCGCCTTCTGCCGCGAGCGCCTCGCCAACTACAAGAACCCGAAGTTCGTCGAGTTCGTGGACGAGCTGCCCCGCAACGCTTCCGGCAAGGTGCTGAAGCGGCTGCTGACCGAGGAGACGGCATGAGTGAAACGGTGGTCCGGTCCGAGCGGCGGGGGCCGGTCGCGGTGGTGACGATGAACCGGCCGGAGTACCGCAACGCCCAGAACTCGGCCATGACCTACGCCCTCGACGACGCCTTCACCGACGCGGTGAACGATCCCGAGGTCAAGGTGATCGTGCTGGCCGGGGAAGGGAAGCACTTCTCCGCCGGGCACGACATCGGCACGCCGGGCCGGGATGTGGACGTGCCCTTCGACCGGCGGGCAGTCATGTGGTGGGACCACACCGACCGCGTCGGCGGGGACCAGCGGTTCGCCCGCGAGTCCGAGGTGTACCTCGGGATGTGCCGCCGGTGGCGGGAAATCCCGAAGCCGATGATCGCCAGCGTCCAGGGTGCGTGCATCGCGGGTGGGCTGATGCTGGCCTGGGTCTGCGACCTGATCGTGGCGTCGGATGACGCGTTCTTCGCCGACCCGGTGGTGCGCATGGGGATTCCGGGGGTCGAGTACTTCGCGCATCCGTGGGTGCTCGGCCCGCGGGCAGCCAAGGAGGTCCTCTTCACCGGAGAGCGGTTCACCGTCCAGCAGGCCAAGGAGTGGGGGATGGTCACCCGGATCGTGCCGCGCGCGGAGCTGGAGCAACGCACTCTGGAACTCGCGGAGAAGATCAGTGCGATGCCGCCGTTCGGGCTGGCGTTGGCGAAGAAGGCGGTCAACCAGGCCGAGGACCTGATGGGCCTGCGGTCCGGCATGGACTCCGTCTTCGGGTTGCACCACTTCGCGCACGCCCACAACGCCGAGACGTCGGAAGACTCGCTCGGTGGCCAGTCGGCGCGGTCGATGCGTGACGCGAACAAGGAGGCCTGATGGACCTCGACATCGACGAGGCCTCGGAAGCCTTCCGCGTCGAAGCCCGGGAGTGGCTCGCCGCGCATGTCCGCGCGTTGCCGTCCATGGACACCGCGGAAGGCTTCGCGGCCCACCGGGAGTGGGAGGCCGAGCTGGCCGGGGCGCGCTGGTCGGTGGTGTCGTGGCCGCGGGAGTACCACGGCCGGGACGCTTCGCTGCTGCAGTGGCTGCTGTTCGAGGAGGAGTACTACGCCTCGGGCGCGCCGGGGCGGGTGTCGCAGAACGGGATCTTCATGCTGGGCCCGACGTTGTTCGCCCATGGCACGCAGGAGCAGCGCGACCGGATCCTCCCCGCGATGGCGACCGGGGAGCAGGTGTGGGCGCAGGCGTGGTCGGAGCCGGAGGCGGGCAGTGACATCGCCGCGCTGCGGAGCACGGCGGTGCGCACCGACGGTGGCTGGTTGCTGTCGGGGCAGAAGACGTGGAGTTCGCGGGCGACCTTCGCCGATCGGGCGTTCGGGCTGTTCCGCAGTGATCCGGAAGCCCAGCGCCACCACGGGTTGACGTACTTCATGGTCGATTTGCGGGCCGACGGGGTCACCGTGCGGCCGATCCCGCAGCTGGACGGGGAGCCCGGGTTCGCGGAGATCTTCCTCGACGACGTGTTCGTGCCCGACGAGGACGTGATCGGCGAGGTCGGCCAGGGCTGGCGGGTGGCGATGACGACGGCCAACAACGAGCGCGGCCTGTCGCTGCGCAGTCCCGGCCGGTTCCTCGCCGCGGCCGACCGGCTGGTGGATCTCTGGCGTTCGCACGGCGAGCCTCTGTCCACACGGGACCGCGTCGCCGACGCCTGGATCGGGGCCCGTGCCTACCAGCTTTACACGTTCGGCACGGTGAGCCGCCTGCAGGACGGGGGCGAGCTGGGGCCGGAGTCCAGTGTGAACAAGCTGTTCTGGTCCCGGTTGGACGTCGAGCTCCACGAGACCGCGCTGGACGTGCTCGGCCCGGCGGCGGAAACCGACCCGGAATGGGTGAACGGTTACCTCTTCTCCCTGGCCGGCCCGATCTACGGCGGGACCGACCAGATCCAGCGCAACACCATCGCCGAACGGCTGCTGAAGCTTCCGAGGGAGGCCCGCCGATGAGGTTCCAGCTCTCGCCGGAGCAGCGGCAGTTCGCCGCGACGCTGCACGAGCTGCTGAGCGGGGCGGACACCGCGGCCGCCGCCCGGGCCTGGGCGGCGGGGGAGCACGACCGCGGCCTCAAGCTCTGGCGCGCGCTCGCCGACGTCGGCGTCTTCGCGCTGCTGGTCGCCGAGGACCACGGCGGGCTCGGCGCCGGCCCGGTCGACCTGGTGGTCGCCTGCGAAGCGCTCGGTTACCACGCCGTCCCGGGCCCGGTCGTGGAGTCGGCGGCGGTCGCCCCGGCGTTGCTGACCGGGCACCGGCTCACTTCCCTCGCCGAGGGCGATCTCGTCGCCACCGTCGTCGCGCCGCCGGAGGTCCCGCTGGCCCTCGACGCCGACATCGCGGGTGTCGTCCTCGATCTCACCGGCGCGCAGCTCACCGGCGCCGAGACCGAGCCCGTGCGCTCGATCGACCCGCCGCGCCGGCTGTTCCGGGTCCCGGCCGCGCCGGCGGCCGGGGGCGCCGCGTTCGACCGCGGTGTCCTCGCCGTGGCCGCCCAGCTGCTGGGGGCGGGGCAGTGGCTCCTCGACACGTCGGTGGCGTACGCGAAACAGCGCAAGCAGTACGGCCGGGCCATCGGCGAGTACCAGGCGATCAAGCACCTCCTCGCCGACGTCGCCACCCGGCTCGAACTGGCCCGGCCGCTGCTGTACGGCGCCGCCGTCGCGGGGGAGACCTTCGCCCGTGACGTCTCGGCGGCGAAGGTCATGGCCGGGGACGCGGCCTCCCTCGCCGCGCGGACCGCCCTGCAGGTCCACGGCGCGATCGGCTACACCGCCGAGCACGACCTCGGCCTCCGGCTGACGAAGGTCCGGGCTCTGGCCGGCGCCTGGGGGACCGGGTCGTTCCACCGGGCGCGGGTCCTGCGATGACCGATCCGCTCGAGACCGAGGAAGCCCGGGCGCTGCGGGACGCCGTCCGGGCCCTGCTGACGCGCCGGTCGGGACCGGAGGCGGTACGCGCGGCGATGGAGTCGCCGCTCGGCTACGACGACAAGCTGTGGTCGACGCTCTGCGAGCAGATCGGTGTCGCCGCCCTGACGATCCCGGAGCACTACGGCGGCGCGGGCGCCGGGCTCGCCGAGGCGTGCGTGGTGCTGGCGGAGCTCGGCCGGACGCTCACCCCCGCGCCGATGCTCGGCTCGGCCGTCCTGGCGGCTCAGGCGCTGCTGCGGGCGGGGAACGACGAGGCTTGCGAGCGGCTGCTGCCGGGCATCGCGGCGGGCACCACCCTGGCGGCCCTGGCCTGGTCGGGTGCGGACGGCCGGTGGACGCCGGCCCTGACCGCGTCGGACGCGGGGCTCGACGGCCGCGCCCACTACGTCCTGGATGGCGACCTCGCCGACGTCCTGCTGGCCGTGGCCCGCACGGACGACGGGGCCGGCCTGTTCGAAGTGCCGCTCGAAGGGGTGCGCCGATCGCGCGTGACGAGCCTGGACCCGGGCCGGCGCCTCGCGGTGGTCGAGTGCGCGGCGACGCCGGCTCGCCGTCTCGACGACGGCGGCTTCACCGAACAGCTGCGGCACCTGCGCGCGACGGCGACGGTCGCCGTCGCGGCGGAGCAGGTGGGGGCGGCCGCGCGGGCGTTGGAGCTGACGGTCGAGTACACGAAGCAACGCCGTCAGTTCGGTCGCCCGATCGGGTCGTTCCAGGCGCTGAAGCACCGGATGGCGGACGTCCACGTCCACGTCGAAGCGGCTCGCTCGGCGCTGTACGCGGCCTTGGTGGACGGCGACGACGAGGCCGTCGAGACCGCAAAGGTCGTGTGCGCCGAGGCCTGCGCCCACGCGGCGGCGGAGATGATCCAGCTCCACGGCGGCATCGCGATCACCTGGGAGCACGACGCGCACTTGTACTTCAAGCGGGCCCACGGAACGGCCCTGCTCTTCGGCGGCCCGGGGTGGCTCAGCGAGTGAGCTGGGCGGCCGGCTGGGGGCGATTCTGCTCTTCGACGACCCGGGCTCGTGGCTCGGCAGATCAGCAGGGCAGCCGAGCGGGCGGCCCTGCTCTCCAGTCCCTCGGGATCAGCCGGTGAGCCGGGCGGCCGAGCCGGGTAGTTCGCGGTTCGCCTCGTCCAGGCCGCGGGCGACCAGCCGGCAGGCCGGGCAGGCGGCGACGTGGCCGGCGACCGCGTCCGCCCGGCGGGGCGGCAGTGCGCCGCGGACCCAGGCGCCCATCCGGCGGCGGGGTTCGCGGCAGGCCGGCTCGTCCGGCTCGGGCACCTGGACCTGCAGGTAGGCCTGCCGCAAGCCTTCCCGGGCCCGCATCGCCAGCGCCGCCACGCTGTTGGGCGACAGCCCGAGCGAGGGCGCCACCTCCGTCGGGGTGCCGCCCTCGGCCTCGGTCCGCCACAGCACCGTCCGCCACCGGCCGGGCAGCGTGCAGTAGGCCGACCACACGAGCCGGGCGTTCGAGCGCAGCAGGGCGAGCTCGTCGGCACCCCCGGCCGCCGCCTCGGGGAGGGTGGCCCGCAGCTCGACCCGGGTGCGCTGCCGGCTCCACCTCGCCGCCAGGTTGCGCAGGGTCACGACGAGGTAGGGCCGCAGGTCCTCGCGCGGGCCGCCGCCGGCGCGCACGATCGTCAGCACCCTGGCGAACGTCTCGGCCACCAGGTCGTCGCGTTCGGCGGGCTGCCGCGCCCACGCCCCGGCGGTCCGCCGCAACGGCCCGGCGTGCCGGCGGAAGAGCCGCCCGGCGGCGTCGAGGTCCCCGGCTCGCAGGGCCGCGAGCAACACGGCGTCCGGCTCGTCGTCGGCTGGTTCCATGGCCCCCGGGTACCCCGGGCGCGGAAACAGTGGCGTCGGCGACCGCCGATCGCCCCGATCGGGCGGTTTCGGCTCGTCCGGCGCTTATCCGGGCTTCGGGGGCTTCAGACCGCGAACACCTGGGCGTCGTCGGCGAAGGCCTTGAACTCCAGGGCGTTGCCGGCCGGGTCGAGGAGGAACATCGTCCACTGCTCACCGGGCCGGCCTTCGAAGCGGACGTACGGCTCGATCACGAACTCCGCGCCCGCCGCCCGCAGCCGGTCGGCGAGGGCATGGAACTGCGGGACGGTGAGGACCAGGCCGAAGTGCGGCACCGGCACGTCGTGCCCGTCGACCGGGTTGTGCGCGCGCTGCGGAGCGGCCGGCGCCAGATGCGTGACGAACTGGTGGCCCTGCAGGTTCCAGTCGACCCAGGTGTCCGCGCTGCGGCCCTGCTCGAGGCCGAGGACTTCGCCGTAGAACTGCCGGGCGGCGGCCAGGTCGTCCACCGGCATCGCCAGGTGGAAGCGGGGGATGGAGGGGGTCATGGAGCTCCTTTCGCCGCTGATTTTGTCTTGATGTTAACATTACGACATGAGTGGATCGGTGGTTCCCGCCCGGCGGCGCGGGCTGGCCGACGAGGTCGCGGACCGCATCCGCGACGCGGTCTTCGACGGCGTCTACGCCCCCGGCAGCCAGCTGCGCGAAGTGGAGCTGGCGGAAGCGCTGGGCGTCAGCCGCGGGCCGGTGCGCGAGGCGTTGCTCAAGCTGGAGCGCGAAGGTCTCGTCCGCAGCGAATGGCACCGGGGTGCCACGGTGACCGCCCTGACCGACGAGGACGTCACCGAGCTGGACAGCCTGCGGGCGGCTCTCGAGCAGCTCGCCGTCGAGCTGGTGCTCGAGCGGGCCGGCGAGGAGGCTCTCGCCGCGATCGACGCCGTCGTGCGGCGGATGGAACGCGCGCTCGACGAACACGAAATGGTCCGGTGCGACCTCGAATTCCACGACGCGGTCTACGCGGCCGCCGGGCACCGCCGGCTGCGCGAAGCCTGGCAGGCGATCCGCTCGCAGGTGCACCTGTTCCTGCTGACCCGGATCGGCGTCGCCACCGACGGCTACCTCACCGGCATCCCCGCGGAACACCGCGAACTCGTCGCGGCCCTGCGTGCCGGCGACCGCGGGAGGGCGCTCGCGCTGTTCACCGAGCACCGCCGCCACGCCTTCGACGTCCTCAGTGGACGGACGCCCTAGCGGGGAACGCCGTCAGAGCACCAGGTCCGCGGCGGCCCGGATCTCCTGGATCTGGCCGGTGGACTCCAGGCCGGCGAGCGGATCGGCCGCTTCGAGGTCGCCGAAGGACAGGCCGGTCAGCTCGGCGATCCGGCGGACCGGCACCTGGTACGTGCGGTAGGCGCCGTAGTCGAACTCGGTCGCCACCTCCAGGCCGTGGAGGAGTTCTTCCTGGCTCAGCAGGTACGCCGTGGCCGACAGGGAGCCGTCGGTCTTCACTATCGCCACGACCTTCCAGAACTGCCGCGGCAGCTGGACGTCCCGGTACCGGTCGTCGTCCGCGGCCAGCACCGGGCCGGTGACCACACTGACCTTCAGGTCGAAGGTGTCCGCGTTGTGCAGCACGTAGTCCTCGAGCCCGGCCCACGTCGTCTTGTTCTGGTTGAAGTCCTTGTGCTGCGGCGAGCAGTTCGTGAAGTGGAACGTGTCGTCGTTGCCGAGCTGCGCGATCGGCTCGGTCGCGCCCCACGCCGGGTCGAGCCGGCGGACCAGGTGCCCGCGATCGAGGGGGTTGGCCCGGTAGAGCTCCTCGCCGACCTGCTCGGTCACGGCCAGGCGCGGGTCGAGGGACCAGTGGTCGGCTTCGCGCCGCAGGGCCCGGCTCGTGCGCCCGTCGATGTTGACCGCGGTGAACATCGCCAGGCGCCGCTCCCGGTGCATGACGACGCTGAAGTGGTGGTAGGGCAGCACGTACCGCGGCTCGCCGGTGGCCTGCCGGTTCACCGCCGCCAGCGGTACCAGCGCGTCGGACAGGCCGGGCAGCGGCACGGTGTGCCCGGGCAGGAACGCCGGGTCGTACCCCTCCCGGTTCGAGTAGTCGGGGTCGATCCGCCCGATGACCGGCCCGTCGAGCAGCGCCCGCTGCGTCGGCGTGAACTGCTGCTCCCGCAGGAACTTCAGCACCTTGCCGACCCGGACGCCTTCGTTGAGGACGCCGCCGTACTCCGCGTGGCCCGGCGCCGGGACGCTCGCGTGGTGCAGCGCCACGACTTCCCACTGGTCGTTGAACACCGGCGAGCCGGACGACCCCGGTTCGGTGTCGGTTTCGTAGTGCAGGTACTCGTCGAGGACGTCGACGACCCGGTTCTCCCGCAGCGCGAGCTGCTTCTTGCCGCCGCCGGGGTGCTGGACGATGGTGACGAAGTCGCCGACGATGGCCTTGCCTTCGCTCGCGATCAGCCGGGTGAAGCCGAAGGGACGCAGTTCGTCCGCGGTCGCCTTCACGGCGACGAGCGCGAAATCGAGCGACCGGTCGGCGGCGAAGAAGCGGCCGGGGTCGAGGGGAAAGGCGCGCACCGGCCGGGGCAGGCCGTCGGTGCCGTCCTGGTAGTCGAACTCGATGAGGCTGAAGCCGGCGGTTTCGGCGTCCGGCAGCACGTGGTGGTTGGTGAGCAGCAGTTCCGGCGACACGAGCGAGCCCGTGCCGTAGCCGATCAGCCGGCCCCGGGCGTTCCGGATGGTCACCCGGCCGACGGCGGCGGAAGCCGTGACGCCACCTTCGAGGTAGCCGACGCCGAGCAGGTCGTTCGTGCCGGCGATGCGTTCGAGGATGGCGCCCGCGGCCGTCAGCGCCGCCGGGTCGCCGGCCGCGATCGCCGCCGCGCTCACCGGCCGGACGTCGGGGTGGTAGCCGCCGAGCCGGTCGATCCGGGCCGCCACCCGGCGCGGCTCGTCGGCCTCGGCGATCCCGCCGGGCTTGCGCAGCAACGCGATCCTGGCCTGGCGTTCCCCGGTGCGTCCGGCGGCTCGCGCGGCCGCGGCGCGCTGCTGTTCGGCCTGCCGGTCCGTCGTGACGTCCACCGTGCCTCCCGCGAGCCGGAAACACCGCGTTAGTCGCCCGGCCGGAACGCGCGTTACACGATTCGCGGCGCGTCGCCGGGAGTTCTTTTTCAGCTCACGCACGCACGGGCAGCACGATCGCCGACGCATGGGCCGGGTCGTGGTGGACCTCCTGGTCCGCGGCGCGCAGGGTGACGGCGGTGGCGTGCGGCTCGCCGGTGCCGGGATTGCGGGCGTAGCGCGGGAAAGCGCCGCTGGAGACCTGGACCCGGATGCGGTGCCCGCGCCGGAACCGGTGCGCCGTCGGCCACAACCGGACGGTGACGGCGGCGAGTTCGTCCGCCTCGCGCAAGCTGGTGAGGCCGTCGCAGACGTTGACCGACCGGCCGTCCGGGGCGACGTCGCAGAGCCGGACGAAGACGTCGGCGAACGGCAGGCTCGACCGGAACCAGATTTCCGCGTGGACGTCCCCGATCACTTCGACGTCGTCGCCGAGCACGGGCGTGGTGTAGGTGAGGACGTCGGCGCGGGCTTCGAGGGCCGCGTTGTCCACCCGGCCCGCGTCCGGGGCCAGGCGCACGCCGCCGGCCGCGGGGGTCGGGTCCGCCGGGTCGTAGCGGTAGCGGTCCGGCTCGGACCCGCCGGGGGCACCCGGGGACAGCGTGCCATCGGCCTGCAGGTGGAACCGTTGCGGCGCATAGCCTTCCGGTGGCCACGAGGCGAAGTCGCGCCAGGCTTCCTCGCCCATGACGAACAACCGGACCGGCGCACGCTCCGGCGGTTCCTCGCCGCGGGCGTGTGCGAGCCCGAACTCGATGGCCTGCCGAAGCGTCTCGCCGGTGCCCTCGAGCAGGGAGGAGCGGCCGGCGTGGGTCCACGGCCCGACCGTCAGGCGCGGCCGCCGTCCCGCGTCCTGCAGCGCGCGGAAGTCGCGCAGCTGGCCGGGCAGGAAGATGTCGTACCAGCCCGCGACCGAGCTGACCGGGACGGTGACGTCCGCGACGCGGTGCCGGTGGTCGATCTCCGCCCAGCGCGGGTGGTGCCCGGTGCGGGTGAGGACGTCCTGGATGTAGTCGGAGCGGTGGCCGATGGCGACGACGTCGGCCTGGGCGAGCGGCAGCGTGTTCAGTGCCTGCACCAGCTTCTTCGCCTGACTGCGTTGCCGGAGCAGTCCGAACCGGCGCTCCTGGACCGCGACCTGGACGCCCCACCCGAACGGCGCTTCCAGCGAGAGGCCGTCCTCGCGCAGGAATTCCAGCGTCAGCCCGGATTCGGTGACCTGCGGGACCATCGCCTTGACCTGCGGTGGCAGCCGGTCGGCCACCGCCCACTGCACGTACCCGAGGTAGCTGGGGCCGACGAGGACGACCGCGTCGCCGGACCACGGCTGCCGCAGCACCCAGTCCAGCGTGGCGAGGCCGTCCTCGCGCTCCTGCCGCAGCGGATCGAAGGCGCCGCCGGAGCCGAAGCCGCCGCGGGTGCTCTGGATCAGCACCTGGAAGCCGCGTTCCGCCAGGGGACGGCCCAGGATCGCCCCGAACGGGCCCCGGCGGCCGTAGGGCGTGCGCAGCAAGGCGATCGGCAGCCCGTCGGCCCCGTCACGCGGGGCCCAGCGGTCCGCGAGCAGCGCGGCGCCGTCGGGCATCGGGACGCGCAGGTCCCGCTGGACGGTGAGGCGCCGGGTGGCCGGCGCGGGCAGCTTCAGCAGGCGTTCGACGAGACGGCTGATCATCGGCCGGCCTCCTTCGTGATCATCCCGGTGACGACCGAGTGCATCCGCAGCAGCCGGCCGGCGAACTCCTCCGGATCGAGCGGGTCGGGCCCGTCGACGACCCACGCGTTGACGACCGCCCTGGCCCCGCCGGTCAGGAAGGTGGCCAGGTCCTCGATGCCTTCGGCGTCGAGCCGGCCGCCGAGGGCGCGGCCGAGGTTTTCCCGGTTGAACGGGAGGAACAGCCCGGTCAGCGCCTTGTTGAGGGCGAACGCGGACGCCCCGGTCAGCAGCGCCCGGTAGAAGCGCCGGTACCGGGCGAAGTGCCGGCCCAGCGCCAGCACCGACCCGTGCTCGTCGGCGGCCGAGGCGAGGCCGCCGAGCTCGCCGAGCAGTTCCCGGCGGACGAGATCGAGCGCGGCCTCCAGCAGCAGGGTGTCGCGGTCGCCGAACTGCTGGTAGAGCACCTGGCGGCTGACGTCCGCGGCTTCGGCGATCTCGGACACCGGGACGGCGGTGGAGTCGCGAGCGGACACGAGTTCGACCGCGGCCCGCATCAGCGCCGCGCGCGACCGGCGCACCCGCCGGTCCTTGGCGGGCGCTTCGGTCATCCAGTCGCCGGTCACGAGGTCGATAATGGACAGGTGTCAAGAAAATGGCAAGTGTCAATCACAGGGTCGGTGCTTCGCCGCGTCCGCGGCCGGCCGAGCGGGCGTGCGAGCATGCGGGCATGTCTTCGACGATGCGGGCCTTCGTGCTCACCGGTCCGCGGGAGTGCTCGGTGCAGGAGGTGCCCGTCCCGCAGGCCGCCGCGGGCGAGGTGGTCGTCGACGTCGAGCGGGCCGGGGTGTGCGGCACCGACGTCGAGTTCTTCACCGGCGACATGGCCTACCTGCACCAGGGGCACGCGGCGTACCCGATGCGGCTGGGGCACGAGTGGGCGGGCACGGTCTCGGCGGTCGGCGACGGCGTCGACCCGGCCTGGCTCGGGCGGCGGGTCACCGGCGACACCATGCTCGGCGACCGGACGTGCCGCCGCTGTCGCAAGGGCCACCAGCACACCTGCGAAAACCGGCAGGAGGTCGGGATCCGCGGCGGCCGGGCCGGCGCGCTGGCGGAGCGGCTCGCCGTGCCCGCGTGGTCGCTGCACGCGCTGCCCGATTCGGTGGACGCCGTGCTCGGTGCCCTGGTCGAACCCGGCGGCAACGCCCTGCGCGCGGCCCGCGCGGCCGGCACCGGCGCCGGCGACCGGGCGTTGGTGCTCGGCCCGGGGACGATCGGGCTGCTGACGGCCCTGTTCCTGCGGGCGGCGGGCACCGAGGTGCACCTGCTGGGCGTGGACGACGGCGCGTTCGCCCGCAGCCTCGGCTTCGCGCACGTCTGGACCCGCGCCACCCTCCCGGACCTGCCGTTCGACGCGGTGGTCGACGCGACCGGCGCCCCCGGCTCGCCCGCGCTCGCCGGGGAACTGGTGGAGCCCGCGGGCCGCGTGGTCTACATCGGACTGTCCGGCCGGCCGAGCGAGCTCGACACACGCGTGCTGGTGCTGAAGGACGTCACGGCGGTCGGGGTGCTCTCGGCGTCACCCGGGCTGGCCGACGCGATCGCCGCGTACGCGAGCGGAGCGGTCGATCCCCGCCCGCTGGTGGCGGCGACGGTCGGTCTCGACCAGGCCGGCGCGGTGCTCGCCGGCGAGCGCCCTGGCGGCGGAGGCCCGAAGGTCCACATCGACCCGCGCCGCTGATCACGCGAGTCCCGCCTCCGATCACGCGGGCTCCCGCTCGCGGTCGCCGGTGCGGTCTCAGCCGGCCCCGCTCGGAAGGGGCGAGGCGAGCGTCGTCGGCCGGGTGCGGCCGCGCAGAGTGACGTCTTCGGTCGCCGTCCAGCGCTCGGCTTCGTGCGCCGCCGCGGCCTCGACGGCCGTCCACGAAGCGAGGAGGCGGCCGGGTGCGTTCTTGGCCAGCTCCGTGAGCCGCGCGGCTTCGTTGACCGGGTCGCCGATCACCGTGTACTCGAACCGGCGCGGGTCGCCGACGTTCCCGGCGACCGCGTCCCCGGTCGCCACGCCGATCCCGGCCGGGCCGTCCGGGACCTCGGCGGCCAGCCGTCGGGCGATCGCGCGTGCGGCGGCCAGCGCGCAGGTGGCGTGGTCGCCGAGCGGCGCGGGTGCCCCGAACACGGCCAGCGCGGCGTCGCCGACGAACTTGTTGACCAGCCCGTGGTGCCGGTCGACCTCGTCGACCACCACCGCGAAGAACCGGTTGAGCAGGCCGACCACCTCCTCCGGCGGACGGCTCGCGGCCAGCGCCGTCGACCCGACGAGGTCGACGAACAGCACCGACACCGTCCGGACCGTGCCGCCGAGCTCGGTCGACGTGCGCATGGCCTCGACCGCGACCTCGTGGCCGACGTGCCTGCCGAACAGGTCGCGCAGCCGTTCGCGCTCGGCCAGCCCGGCCGTCATGTCGTTGAACCCGGCCTGCAGCAGGCCCAGCTCGCTGCCGTCGTAGACCGGGATCTCGACGGTGAAGTCCCCGGCCCGGACGCGGCCGAGCGCGTCGCGCACCGAGGAGATCGGGTTGACCACCGAGCGGGCGGTGAACACCGTGACCAGCAGCCCGAAGCACAGCACGACCAGCCCGAGCGCGATCACCGAGACGGCGAGTTTCGTGGTCGAGACGTCGCCGCGCACCCAGGCCAGCACCGCGGTGACCACCAGCCCGGCCACCGGCACCCCGGTCCCGAGGCACCAGAACAGCAGCATCCGCCGGTTGACACCGCCGCTGACCGGGCGCGGCGGCGTGGTGCCCGCCAGCGCCAGCGCCGCGTACGGCCGCAGGGCGAACTCGCCGAAGAGGTAGGCGATCGCGCAGACGACGACCGCGGCGAACGCGACCACGAGGAACTCGGTGAGCACGACCTCCGGCTGCACGAGCGCCGCCAGCCCCCCGAAGACCAGCGTCGCGATGCCCCACAGCACCGCCTGCACGGCCGTCAGCCGCAACGGGACGCGCAGGCTCGCGGCGCGTTCGGCGTCGGTCGGGCGGCGGCCGTCCGCCGCCCAGCGCAGGGTCCGGAGGGCGCCGCGGGTGCCCCAGAGCGTGCCGGCGACGACCGCCGAGACGACGTACACGGGTACTGCGACCGCGGTGACGCGCACGAGTTCGCCGGACATGCCCGGCGCCGGCATGAGCAACGCGGCGAGCCCGACCACGACCAGGGCACCGATCACGTTGGTGGCGATCAAAGCGGCCGTGAGCAGGCCCTGGACGCGCCGACGCAACGCGGTGGCGTGCTGGTCCAGCGGCCCGAGCAGGCCGGAGCCGAACGGCTCCGCGGGGGAGCGTCCTGGGGTCACCATCTGAGTGTACGGTCGTTCACTGAACTGCCCGCAGACGGGTGCGTCAAGTATGTGTTACGGTTGGTAACAGTGAACTTCGGTAACACCTGACGAGGAGGTCGGTCGTGACGAGCATCAGCGAATCGGGCGTGTCGGACCGGGAGACCGTGGCGCGGCGGCTGCTCGACTCGTCGGAGCAGCTGTCCTACGACCCGGTCAAGGAAGTCGACTGGGAGACGCCGCTGGACACCGGCTACCACGGCGCGAGTCCGGAGTGGAGCACGCTCTACGGCACCTCCTACTGGGCGGACATGACGCCGGAGCAGCAGCGCGAGCTGACCCGCCAGGAGGCGGCGTCGGTGGCCAGCACCGGGATCTGGTTCGAAATGATCCTGCAGCAGATGGTGCTGCGCGACTTCTACGCCAAGGACCCCACCGACCCGGCGTTCCAGTGGGCGCTGACCGAGATCGCCGATGAGTGCCGCCACTCGATCATGTTCGCCCGCGGCGCGGCCAAGCTGCGGGCGCCCGCCTACCGGCCGCGCCGGTTCGTCGTCGAGCTGGGCCGCGTCTTCAAGGCCACCGCGACCGGTGAGGCCGCCTACGCGGCGATCCTCGTGGCCGAGGAAGTTCTCGACGTGATGCAACGCGACTGGATGCGCGACGAGCGGGTGGTCCCGTTCGTGCGCACCATCAACAACATCCACGTCGTGGAGGAGTCGCGGCACATGAAGTTCGCCCGCGAGGAGACCCGCGAGCGGCTGCGCGGCGCCGGGTGGCTGCGGCGCCAGATCAACGGCCTGGTCGTCGCGATCGCGTCCTACTTCATCGTGACGAGCATGGTGAACGGCAAGGTCTACGAGAACGCCGGGCTCGACGGCAAGCGGGCGCGGCGCGAGGCGAAGGCCAACGAGCACCACAAGTCGATGCTGCGGTCGAGCTGTTCCGGGCTGATGGAGTTCCTGCACTCCGCGGGGCTGCTGACCAAGCCGTCGCTGTGGTTCTACAAGCGAGCGAACCTGATCTGAGATGGCCTTCGCGATCACCCAGACCTGCTGCGCCGACGCCTCCTGCGTGACGGTCTGCCCGGTCAACTGCATCCACCCGACGCCGGACGAGCCGGACTTCGGGACGACGGACCTGCTCTACATCGACCCGGCCACCTGCATCGACTGCGGTGCCTGCGCGGACGCCTGCCCGGTCGACGCGATCTTCCCGGCCGGCGACCTGACCGGGCCGCTGCGGGCCTACGAGCAGATCAACGCCGACTACTACGCGGGCCGGGACGTGCTGGCGGACGTCTCGGTGGCGCCGAACTTCCACCGCTGGGCCCCGCCGTCGTTCGCGCGGGTGCTGCCGAGCGACTTCGCGCCGCTGGACGTCGCGGTCGTCGGCACCGGCCCGGCCGGCATGTACGCGGTGGAGGACCTGCTGCTGCACACGAACGCCCGGGTGACGCTCGTCGACCGCCTGCCGGTGGCCGGCGGCCTGATCCGCTACGGCGTCGCGCCCGATCACCCGTCGACGAAGAAGATCGGCGAGACGTTCGCGCGGTTCCACGACCACCCGCGGCTGCGCCTGCGGCTCGGCGTCACCGCCGGCCCCGAACTGGCCGATCGCCACGACGCGGTGATCCACGCGGTCGGGGCGACGGAGGCCCGGCGCCTCGGCGTCCCGGGCGAGGACCTGCCCGGCAGCCTGCCGGCCGCGGCGGTGGTCGGCTGGTACAACGGCCACCCGGACGTCGAGCCGGACGCCGTCGACCTGTCGGCGGAACGCGTGGTCGTCGTGGGCACGGGCAACGTCGCCCTGGACATCGCCCGCATCCTGACGGCGGACCCGGAGGTGCTGGCGCAGACGCCGATCGCGCCGGAAGCGCTGGCACGGCTGCGGTCGGCCAAGGTCCGCGAGGTGGTGCTGCTGGCCCGCCGCGGCCCGGAGACGGCGGCGTACACGCGACCGGAGCTGCTGGCCCTGGCGGCCCGCGGCGGCTTGGTGGTGGACGAGCACTCCCGGGTGGCGGCGGCGATCGACGGCGCGGCGCCGGGCGACAAGGCGGCGTGGTTGCAGGGGGTGCCGCGGGAGCGGGTGGACTGGTCTTCGCCGCCGCCGGAGGGACGCCGGATCGTGCTGCGGTTCCACTCGGCGCCGTCGGCGTTCGACGGCGACACCGAGGTCCGCGCGGTGGTGACGTCGGACGGCGTCGAGATCCCGGCGGGCCGCGTGATCCGGGCGGCGGGGTTCCGCGGGGTGCCGGTGCCCGGGCTGCCGTTCGACGACGAAGCGGGGATCGTGCCGAACTCGGCGGGCCGGGTCGCGGGGCGGCCGGGGCAGTACGTGGCGGGGTGGATCAAGCGCGGGCCGTCGGGCGGGATCGGTGCGAACAAGGCCTGCGCGCGGGAGACGGTGGGGTCGCTGCTGGAGGACGCGGTGGCCGGGCGGCTGCCGGTGCGGCGCCGGGGCGCGAGGTTGTTCGGCCGCGCCTGAGGAACGGCCGGAGGAGAGCGAGTCAGACCGGAGGGGAGCGAGGGGCAGCACCGGAGGGAGCGAGTCAGGCCGGAGGGGAGCGAGGGCAGCCCCGGAGGGAGCGAGACAGGCCCGGAAGGGAGCGAGGGGGCAGCCCCGAAGGGGAGCGAGGCAGGCCGGGCGGCTGCCGGAAACCGTGGTGGGAACCGGTTTCCGGCAGCTTCAGGCCGTGCGTGCGCGGCACCAGTGCGGGCCGGTCGTCCAGCCCAGCAACCGCCGTCCCGGGCCGTCCGGGAGCGTGCCGTCCGGCGCGAACCGCGCGCCCTCGACCACCGCGGCCAGCCCCGCCACCGCCGGGCCGAACCGCTCGTCCAGACCCGCCTCGGTCACCAGCTCACCCAGCCGCGCCACCGCCGCCCGCTGGTCTTCCTCCGTGCAGAAGCTCAGGAAGAAGATCGCCTGCCGCCACGCGTACGCGACATTCTTGATCAGCTGCCGGCTCCACTGCCGCTCTCCGGCCAGGCGGCGCACCACCCACGTGAACACCCGCCCGGCCGGCTCCGGATCCGCCAGCCGCGGGCCGAGACCGAGGGTCTCCACGAGCACCGCCAGGTTGTGCGTCGTGAGGATCTGGCTCTGCTCGATCACCATCCCGTTGCCCGCCACCGAACGGCGCCGCCGGCCGGCCCGGGCCTCGCAGACCGCCGCGAAGTCGTCCGCCGTGCGGCGTAGCAGCTTGCGCGCCGGTGTCGCCCACTCGTCCGGCAGGTCGTAGTACCGGGCGTACAGCGTGCCGGCCATGATCCGGCTGGTCGCCGCCGCCGCGGTGCGCCACTTGTCGGTGAAGGTGCCCACGAAGATGTCCGCCGCCAGCTCCTCCAGCAGCGGCATCGGCAGCCCCGCCTGCTTGGCCAGCGCACCGAGCTCGCGCAGCAGCGTGTTCGGCAGGATCGCCTGCGGGAACGACCCGAACGCCAGCAGCACCGTCTGCGTCAGCGTCTGCCGCGCCGCCCGGGCGACGTCGGGACGCCGGGCCCGGAACGGCTCCAGCGCGCGGATCCACGGCAGTTCTTCGAGCCGCACCTGCTGCTCGAGGTCGAGCAGCAACAGCCCGCGGCGACGGCGGAAGGCCGCGTACGTCTGCGCGTACAACGCCGCCAGCCGCTCGTCCTCGATGTTCGCCGCCATCAGCTGGGCCGTGATCTGCGGCAGCACCACCGCCAGGACGTCGGCCGAGGTGATCACGCCGCGCGCGACCAGCTCCTCGACCGGTGCCTCCAGCGCGCGGGCCACCTTCGCGACCAGGTGCGGCGGGACGGTGTCCGATACGGCAGTGTTCGCTCCGACAGTGTCCGCGACGACCGGGTCGAGCGCCGGGAGACCGCCGTCGCCGGGGTAGGCGTCGAGCCGGCCGGCCAGGACCGCCGCGAGCTCGGCGTGCGTCGGGCGCGCGGCCACCGCCGCCTGCACCGCCCGCAGCGCGGCCCGCCGCTCGGAGCCCGGCTCGCCGTGCTTGGTGCTCGTGTTGGCCAGCGCCCGCCGGATCCAGCCGACGTCACGCCCGGTGAGCGTGGCACCCGCGGACTGGCACAGCGCCAGCGCCCGGTACAGCCGCGCGAAGTTGCCCTTCGGGTGCGCGTGGGACGTCGAGGCGTGGTGCCGCGCGCACGCCGTCGCGTAGTCCGCGAGCCACTGCGTCCGGCGCGATTCCCAGCCTTCGGGCCAGGTCCGGCACGGCCAGCCACCGGTGACACCGTCCTCGCCCAGCCTCGGCAGCTCGCCCTCGACCGTCTCCGCCCAGAGGGCGACCAGCCGGTCGTAGAGCGGGTGCCACACCCGCAGCGTCTCCAGCATCGCCGCGATCGCGGGCTTGGTCGTCGCCGACCGCAGCGTGGCGCGGACCTCGCCGACCGTGGCCAGCCGGACCAGCGCGCCGGAGGGCCGCGGTGCCGCGCCGGGCAGCGGGGCCAGCCGCAGCCGGGGCAGCAGCGGCCGCAGCTCGGCGACCAGGTCGAGCGCGGCCTCGGCGTGCCCGTGGTCGAGCAGCCAGGCGACCACCGGCAGGGCGGCGTCCTCCGGGAATTCGACGCGGTAGGCCTCGGTGGCCAGCGCCGAGCGGAGGGTGGCGAGCCCGGCGTCGGTGAGGTACCCGAGGTTGACGCGCTCGCGGTCGGAGCGGCCCGGCGCGCCGGCCGGCACGGCCGCGAGTTCCTCCGCGCGCACCGGAGTTTCGGCGAGGTACCGGCCGGTGGCGAACCCGCCGTGCGCGACCTCGAGGGTCACCCACGCCGGGGTGTCCGCGACCGGGGTTCGCGAGCCGACCGTCAGTGATCCGCCGGCCATGCCGGCGAGCACCGCCTGCCAGCGGCCGGCCTTGGCGAGGGCGCGCCGGCGGACCTGCCCGTCCGTTGTGGACGAAGCGGTGCGCAGCGCTCGTTCGAGCTGCCCGTAGGCGTAACCGGGTGACGCCTCCTGTGCCATGTGGACTCCCCCTGGTGAAAACCGGACTTGGAGGCAGGAGTCGAACCTGCGCCTTCCCGGATTCGAGCCGGGTGTTCTGCCTGCTGAACTACTCCAAGCTGCGGGGACCGCCGAGCGCTCCGGGCGATTTCCCGCACCGGCAACGATAATCCGCCCGGGGCAGCGGGGCGACCGACTTTTGCGCTCCGGGCTGCGCGGAGCCATCGGCCGGGCTAGAATAAATACGAATCAAAGTCACGTTCAGGTTGGAGGCCGCATGACCGGCCCGGAGCCGATCGAAGCGGGCGTCCGCCTGCGCCGGGTACCCCGCCAGGCGCGCTCGCGGCAGAAGCTGGCCCAGGTGCTGGCGGCCGCCGACCGGCTGCTGGCCGCCGAGGGCGTCGAGGCGCTGACCACCACCCGCGTCGCCGCGGAGGCCGGAGTGTCGGTGGGTGCGCTGTACCAGTACCTGCCGGATCGCGACGCCATCACCGAGGCGCTGGGCGAGGTCTACCTCGCGCGTCTGGAAGACCTCATGACGTCGTTCGCCGAGCGGGCGGCCGAAGAGACCTGGGACGACCCCGTCGGCCTGCTCGTCGACGCCTTCGCCGGGCTCTACCGCGCCGAACCCGGGTTCCGCGCGCTGTGGTTCGGCCGCGGCCTCACCGACGGAACCCGGGAAGCCGACATCGCGCACAAGCGCGTGATGGCCACCGGCGTGCACCGCATCCTGGTCGCGCAGGACCTCCTGCGCGACGACTACGAGGCCGCGGTGGCCTGCCGCACGGCCTTCCTCGCTGCCGACGCCGTGATCCAGGAGGCCTTCCGCGGCGACGGCGCCACCGAGCTGCTCGAGCCGGTCAAGACGATGCTGCGGGCGTACCTCGGGCAGCAGCCCCGGCCGTAGCGACGAGGAATTCCTCGCCCCGCACGATCCGCAGCCCGTCGGCACGGCCCGCGAAGTACCGCGCGTCCAGCTCGGCACCCGAAACGTGGGCGGCGTCGCGGAACCCGGCCTCGCGCGCCATCGCCAGCATTTCCGCGGGGGAGAAGGAGCTGACGAACGGCGTCCCCGCCGCCTCCGCCCGGCGGGCGGTGGCCTGGTGGCGGGCGCGTTCGCCGTCGTCGAGCAGCTCGGCCGGCAGCAGGAACGTCAGCGCGAGCGTGGAGCCGGGGGCGAACCCGGCGATCCGGCGCAGCGTGGCCGCGTTCGCCTCCTTCGTCAGGTACATGCTGACGCCGGTGGACGCGACGATCGCCGGTTCGTCCGGGGCGAAACCCGCGGCTGTGAGCCGGTCCCACCACGACGTCGTCTCGAAGTCCACCGGGACGAAGCGCAGCCAGTCCGGCACGCCCAGGCCGAGTTCGGCCAGCCGGTCCCGTTTCCAGGCCTGCGGCCCCGGCTGGTCCACTTCGAACACGCGCAGCCGGGCCGCGGTTTCCGGACGCCGCTGGGCGAAGGTGTCCAGCCCGGCCCCGAGGATCACGTACTGGCCGACGCCCCGGGCGGCCTGCTCGGCGACCAGGTCCTCGACGAACCGGGCCCGGGCCACCATGCCCGCCCGGTAGCGGCCGGCGGTCGCCGGGTCCATGTCGTCGCGGTCCCGCCAGCCGTCGCCCGGATCGGCCAGCCGCAGGCCGAGGTCGTCGGCGAACACGTGGGGCGGCGGATCGACGGCGAGGTGCAGGGCCCGCCACAGTGCGGTCCGCACCGCCGTGCTGTCCGGCGCGGCCACGTCAGGCCGTGCCCGGTGCCGACAGGGTCCACGTGCGCCCGTCGGGATCGCGGACGGTCATTTCCCTGGTCCCGTAATGGGTTTCGGCGAACGGGGTGACCACTTCGACGATCTCGCCGGCTTCGAACTTCTCCGCGTCCGGGACCTTGAACACGATCTGCGTCCGCGGCTGCTGGCTCTCGGGGACCTCGGCGATGAACAGCCAGGGACCGTCGCCGTTGCGCAGCTGCCCGGAGTTGTGGTCGGTCGCGAAGTCGATCTCGTAGCCCAGGGCCTGGAAGAACTTGGCCGCCTTGCCCCAGTTGTGCGTCTCCAGGTACATCGCCTCGATGCCCTCGGTCGTCATGTCAGTGCTCCTCTTCGGGATCGGTCTCGAGGTGGGCGCGCAGTGCTTCGGCGACGAGCGCCGAGAGCGACTGTCCCGTCTCGATGGCTCGGTGCTTGACCTGCCGGATCAACCCGATCGGCAGGTACACGTTGAACTGCTTGACGTCGTCATCGCCCACAGCCTGAGGCTAGCATGCTAGCAAGCTAACTCCGCAAGTCCCGACGTCCGGCCCCTTGACGCCGCGGCGCGCGAAGGTCAACAATCCAGGCGTTCGTGTTAGCGCTAACAATTCTCGACGACGAAGTCGGAGCCCCGCCATGAAGCTGCGCCTCGGATTGTCCGCGCTCGCGCTGATCGCCGGAGTCATCCCGGGAACCGGGGCCGCCGCGGCGAGCGCGACCGCCGCCGAGGCGGCCGTCCCGCCGCCGGCGATGGGCTGGGCGTCCTGGAACACCTTCGCCGCCAAGATCGACTACACCACCATCAAGGCGCAGGCCGACGCGCTCGTGTCGGCCGGGCTGAAGGACGCCGGCTACAGCTACGTCAACATCGACGAAGGCTGGTGGCAGGGCACCCGCGACAGTGCCGGCAACATCACGGTGGACACCGCCGAATGGCCGGGCGGGATGGCGGCGATCGCGGATTACCTGCACGGCAAGGGACTCAAGGCCGGGATCTACACCGACGCCGGCCGCGACGGCTGCGGCTACTACTACCCGACCGGGCGGCCCGCGGCACCCGGGAGCGGCAGCGAAGGCCACTACCTGCAGGACATGCTGCAGTTCCAGCGCTGGGGCTTCGACTTCGTCAAGGTCGACTGGTGCGGCGGCGACGCCGAGGGCCTCGACCCGCAGAGCACCTACCGGGCGATCAGCGACGCCAACCGGGCCGCGACGGCGCAGACCGGGCGCACGCTGACGCTGTCGATCTGCAACTGGGGCAAGAAGAACCCGTGGAACTGGGGTGCCGGCACGGCCCCGATGTGGCGTACCAGCAACGACATCATCTTCTACGGCCAGACGGCGAACCTGGGCCAGGTGCTGACCAACTTCGACCAGGCGCAGCACCCGGTTTCGCAGCACACCGGGTACGTCAACGACCCCGACATGCTCACCGTGGGCCTGCCCGGCCTCACCGACGCGCAGGCCCGCACGGAGATGAGCCTGTGGTCGGTCTCGGGCGCGCCGCTGCTGGCGGGCAACAACCTCGCGACGATGAGCGCGGCCACGAAGGCGATCCTGGCGAACCGGGAAGTCATCGCCGTCGACCAGGACCCGCGCGGCCTGCAGGGCGTCAAGGTGGCCGAGGACGCCGCCGGGCTCCAGGTCTACTCGAAGGTCCTCAGTGGATCCGGCCGGCGTGCGGTGGTGCTGCTCAACCGGACGTCGGCGGCGGCGACGATGTCCGTGCGGTGGGCCGACCTCGGCCTGACGCCGGCCGCGGCGCAGGTCCGCAACGTCTGGGGCGCAAGCAATGCCGGTGCCTTCGCCACGGGCTACAGCGTCACCGTCCCGGCCAACGACTCCGTGCTGCTGACCGTCCAAGGTGCCGACGCCGCGGCCACGCACGGCACGACGATCACCGCGGGCGCCACGGGCCTGGCTGTCGCGACCTTCACCTACAACGCGACCACCACGCAGACTTCGACCTTCGCGGTGAACGGCCAGCAGCCGACCGTCCTCGCGTTCCCGGCGACCGGGGGAGCGGCCAAGACCGTCTCGGTGGTGGTCTCGCTGGGCAAGGGGACGAACTCCCTGACGTTCTCGGGCGCCTCACCGCAGGTCAGCGACATCGCCGTGCTCCCCATCCCGGGCACCGACGGTGTCGAGGTGGTCGGCGCGCAATCGGGCCGCTGCCTCGACGTGAACGACAACGGCATCACCAACGGCATCCAGGCGCAGCTGTGGGACTGCGCCGGGGGCCCGAACCAGACCTGGGTACCCGCCCGCGGGCAGCTCGTCGTCAACGGCACCAAGTGCCTCGACGCCTACGACAGCGGGACGGCGAACGGCACGGCCGTGGTCGTCTGGGACTGCAACGGCCAGCGCAACCAGCAGTGGACGCCGAACGCCAACGGGACCATCACGAACGCGGTGTCCGGGCTGTGCCTGGACGCCAGCGGCGCGGCCACCGCGAACGGCACGAAGCTCATCTTGTGGACCTGCAGCGGTGGCGCCAACCAGCAGTGGACCCGGCGTTAGGCCCTCACCCGAGTGCCGCGGGGTCCAGACCGAGCTCGGGGAGGAGTACCTGGTAGTCGGCGTAGCTGAAGTGTTCGCCGTCGGACAGGTGCCGGGTGCGGACGGGACCGCGCTGGTGCGCGAGGAACTCGTGCCACGAAGGGTCGGAGACCGCGCTGTGGTCGCCCGCACTCAGCAACAGGAAGGGCTGGTCGAGGCCTTCGTCGGCGACCCGGCCGAATTCGCGGCGGGATGGGGAGGCGGCGGGATGGGGAGTACGCCATGCTGCCATCGAGGTCGGCCCCGGCGTCGACGCGGGTGTCGGACACCATGGTTTCGCCGGTGGTGACCCCGCCCGCGGAGTGGCCGAACATGCCGATGCGGGAGACGTCCGCGGTCAGCCCGGCCGGGAGCGGGCGACGCTCGGCGTCCGGATTCCCGCCGTGGGCCAGGGGTCTCCAGCGCGTCGAGGACGAACCGCATGGTTCGACCCGTATTGACGGCCCGGCTGCGGCACATCGGGATGATCACCGAGATCGACCCGGACGCCGGCTGCGGCCCGGGCGGTTTCGCCCGGGCCACAGCGTCAGGGATTTCAGAAGCCGTAGATCGTTTCGACGGCCCGCTCGGCGTTGGCCGCGACGAGCCCGTTGGCCCACAGCTGGTTGACCCGGCTGCGCTCGGCGGAGTTGGGCACCGCGTTGGTGCAGGACGGGCCGGGGCCGCCACCCGACATCAGCTCGGAGCACGGGCCCGAGTAGTGGTCGGGCAGCCCGAGGGCGTGCCCGGTCTCGTGCGCCGCGATGCGGGTCGGGTTGTACTGGCGGGCCTGGGTGTAGTCGATGAAGATGGTGCCGCTGCCGTGCCCGTTGGTCGAGGCGTAGGAGCCGCGGGGGTCGTTGCCCTCGGTGTAGCGCAGGCTCGCGCCGGAGTTGCGCTCGACGAGGCGGACGTTGGTGACGCTGTTGTTCCAGTTGGCGGCACCGGCGTTGATCACCGAGCGGAACGACGGTGCGCTGGCGGTGCTGTAGTAGACCGTGGTGACGGCGGCTTCTTGCTCGGTGGCGGCCGACGCGGTCCCCGCGGCGAGCGGGGTCATGGTCAGGGCAAGCGCAACGGCGCCGGCCAGGGCGAACTTCCTCGACATCGGAAGACTCCTTGGGGGGACGGGGATTTGCCGGATTTGCGCGCGCTGTCGAAAATTTACCCGGAAGCCACCTTCGCCGGAGCCGACTAACGTAGGGCTCGGAAAGTGGTGATTTCCCAATACCGAAGTCTGTTGACAGCGGCCGATCAGGAGGTCCGGGTCAGCGCGAGCAGCTGCTGCTCCAGCTTTCGCGCGGCCGCCACGTCGATGCCCACGCCCCACAGCGGCGCCGTGCTCGCGCCGTCGGCCGCCGCGACCACCAGGGTGACGACGTCGGCCGGGAGGCCGTCGTCGTGGAGCTCGCTTTCCCACCTCTGCGCGTCCGCGCGGGCCAGCTCGGCGATCTCCGGGATCGAGATCAGCAACGCGATCAGGGCGATGGTCTCGCGGACCGCGACCTCGTCGTGGGAGGTGTCGAGCGACGCCCGCACGTACGCCCGCGTCAGCCGGCCGGGGGCGGTGTCGGCCGGGTCGAGCGCCGCCTGGACCTCGGTGCGGAACTCGTCGAGCAGGTCCTGGGCCAGCGTGCGCACCAGCGCGTCCTTGGCCGGGAAGTGGTACAGCAGCCCGCCCTTCGACACGCCGGCCGCCCGGGCGATGTCGTCCAGGGAGGCCGACACGCCGCGGGTGCGGATGACCGTCGCGGCGGCGTCGAGCAGGGCGCGGCGCGTCTCTTCGGGGCTGCGCCCGGCCTTGCGAGGCATGCTCAGTCCTTTCCGGACGGAATGGTACGCCAGGCGATCACCGCCGCGACGGCGGTGACGGCGGCCGCCGCGAGCGAGGTCACCTGCATGGCGCCGGTGAACGCTTCCCGTGCGGCGTGGGCGAGTTCCGAGTCCGGGTTCAGCACGCTCGCGGCCCCGGCGAGGGAGTCGCGGACCTCGGCCGGCACCGGGCCCGGCGGCAGGAACGCGCGGTAGACCAGGTTCACCACCGAGCCGAGCAGCGCGATGCCCAGTGCCGCCCCGAGTTCGTAGGCGGTCTCCGAGATGGCCGACGCCGAACCGGCCTTGTCCCGCGGGACGGCCGACAGCACCGAATCGACGGTCAGCGTCAGTGCCAGCCCGACGCCGAGCCCGACCGGGACCAGCGCCAGGCCCAGCCACCAGTACTGCGGTGCCCGTTCGGCGACCGAGATCAGCGCCAGGCCCAGCGCGGCGACGGCGAGCCCCGTGGCGACGGCCCGGCCCCGCCCGAGCCGCCCCGCGACCACGCCTACGGCCGCCACGACGACGATCGAGGCGAGCGTCGCCGGCATCTCCGCGAAGCCCGCCTGCAGCGGCGAGAAGCCGCGGACGAGCTGCAGGTACTGCGAGAAGAAGAACAGCAGGCCCATCAGCGCGAAAACCGCGATGAAGTCCGCCAGGACCGCGCCGCTGAAGGCACGGTTGCGGAACAGCGTGACGTCGATCAGGGGAGCCGCGGCCCGCCGCTGGCGGCGGACGAACAAGAATCCGGACACCAGTCCCAATGCGGCCGCGACCCCGGCCTGGCCGTCGAGGCCCGAGCTGACGGCGTGCTTGACCGCGTAGACCAGCGGGACGATCGCGGCGAGCGAAAGCCCGGCCGACAGCACGTCGAACCGGCCCGGGTCCGGGTCGCGTGATTCCGGCAGCAGCCACGCGCCCGCGATCAGGAACACGACGACGATCGGCACGTTGATCAGGAACACCGAGCCCCACCAGTAGTGCTCCAGCAGCGTCCCGCCGACCAGCGGGCCGAGTGCGATACCGCCGCCGGAGCCGGCCGACCAGATGGCGACGGCGCGGGTGCGCTCGCGCGGGTCGGTGAACAGCGTCCGGATCAGCGACAGCGTCGACGGCATGATCGTCGCCCCGGCCACCCCGAGCAGCAGCCGCGCGACGACGAGCACGCCGGCGGTGGGGGAGAAGGCGGCCAGCGTGGAGGCGAGCCCGAAGGCGGCGGTGCCGATGAGCAGCACCTTCTTGCGCCCGAAGCGGTCGGCGAGGTTCCCGGCCGTGACCAGCAGCCCGGCCAGTGCGAGGGAGTAGACGTCGCCGATCCAGAGGATTTCGGTGGCGGTCGGCGCGAGCTCGCGGGTGAGCGACGGCACGGCCAGGTACAGCACGGTGCCGTCGACCGCGAGCAGGAGCACGGCGCCGACGAGGACGCCGAGCGCGGCCCAGCGGCGCCGGGGGCTCAGCGGCCGGGCGGAAGTCGGCAGAGTGGCGGTCATGCGGGTTACTATACCGTCTGGACGGTACAGTAAAGCTGGTGAGGCCGGTCACGAGTACGCTGGCAGTAGCGGATGGAGGCGGATGTGACGGCCGAGGACCTGATGATCGAGTTCGCCCTGACGCGCCTGGACCACCCGGCCCTCGACTTCGAGGAGATCGCCGGGCTCGTCGTCCGGCGGGGCGGCCCGGAGCGGGAGCTGGAGTTCGCCTCCCGCAACCTCGCCGACCGCGGTGAGCTGCGCGGTGCGGCGTTCCCGACGGCGGTGGAGTACGTGCTGCGGGTGGTCCTCACCCTGCGCGGGCCGTCCGACTAGTCCGATGTGGACGCCGCTCGGCCTCAGGCGTCCCCGGCGGCGCGCTTGAGGCCCCGGCGGTCGAACACCAGCTCGCGCGCCGTCCCCAGCGCCGTCGCGATGGCTCCGGCCAGGACCGCGTCCGCACCGAGCTGGCCCGCCACGATCTCCGGGACCACCGGCGTCGTCGCGGCCAGCGCCCGCCGCATCGGTCCGGCCAGCAGGTCCGTGTTGCCGCCGATGCCGCCGGCCAGCACGATCAGGCGCGGGTCGAGCACCGCGGTGACCGACGCGACCACGTACGCCAGCTTCTCCGCCTCCTCCTCGACGACGCCGAGCGCCACCTCGTCGCCCGCGCGGGCGAGCCGGAACACGTCCTTCGCCGAACGGGCCTGTGTCAGCCCTCGAGACCGGGCCGCGGCCACCACCGCCTGGCCCGCCGCCGCCGTCTCCACCGGGCCGGGCCGGCGCGCTCCCGCGCCGGCCGGGTGCGGGTGCCACGGCAGGTCCGCGATCTCGCCCGCCGCGCCGTGGGCGCCGCGGAACAGCTTGCCGTCCACCAGCAGGCCCATGCCGATCCCGGTGCCGACGGTCAGGCACACCAGCACGTCCACCCCGAGTGCCGCGCCGAGGGCGTGCTCGCCGACCGCGCACAGGTTCGCGTCGTTCTCCACCACCACGTCCGAGCCCGCGCCGGCCAGCACCGAGACGAGCTCGTGCAGCAGCCCGCGCCGTTCCCAGCCCGGCAGGTTGGGGGCGCGGTGCACCGTGCCCGTCGCCGGGTCGGGGACGCCGGGGGTGCCGACCACCGTCGAGACGACCTCGTGCGGGCTCAGCCCGGCCGAGGAAACCGCGCGTTCGACGGATTCGCCCACCGTGCGCACCAGCGCACTCGCCGACCGGCACCGGTTCGGCTCGTCGAGCCGGGCGACGATGCTGCCCTCCAGATCGGCGACGGCGATCCGGATCGCGCGCCGCCCGATGTCGACGCCGACGATGTGCCCGGCGTCCGGCGCGGCCTGGTAGACGACCGCCGCGCGGCCCGGTCCGCTCAGGCTGCGCCCGGTGGTCCGGACCAGACCGTGCTGCTCCAGGTCGAGCAGGGCCTGGCCCACCGTGGGTTTCGACAGCCCGGTGTCGGCCGCGATCCGGGGCCGCGTCGCTTCGCCGTGCGCGCGCAGCCGGTCCAGGACCAGCCGCTGGTTCAGCGCCCGCATGTGCGCCGGCGTCCCGACCTGCGGCCCGTTTCGTCCCACGCGTCCTCCTGAGTTGCCGCAAGTTTATCCGCGAACCCTTCCGGCCCGGGGCGTTCTATGTTAAGAAACTTTACTAACTACTAGTCGGAGGCACGTCGTGAGTTCACCCACTCGTTCCGGGGAACCGCCCGCCCTGGAACGCAAGATCGGTCCGCTGCAGGCCACCGCGATCAACATGACCCAGATGTGCGGGATCGGCCCGTTCGTCACGATCCCCGCCATGGTCGCCACCATGGGCGGCCCGCAGGCTATGTTCGGCTGGATCATCGGGGCGATCGTCGCGCTGGCCGACGGGCTGATCTGGGCCGAACTCGGCGCCGCCATGCCGGGTGCCGGCGGCACCTACCTCTACCTGCGCGAAGCGTTCCAGTACCGGACCGGGCGCCTGATGCCGTTCCTGTTCGTGTGGAGCGCGGTGCTGTTCATCCCGCTGATCATGTCGACCGGCATCATCGGCCTCGTCCAGTACCTGGGCTACCTGATCCCCGGCGTCACCGACGATGCGGGTACGACGCCGCTGGGCAAGATCATCGGCGTCGGCATCACGCTGGTGATCATCCTGGCGCTGTTCCGCAAGATCGGCCAGATCTCCAAGCTCACGACGATCCTGTTCGTCGTCATGCTCGTCGCGGTGCTGGCGACGATCGTCGCGGCGTTCTCGCACTTCAGCGCCTCGCAGGCGTTCGCCTTCACCCCGGGCGCGTTCAGCTCCTTCGGCGACGGGACGTTCTGGGGCGGCCTCGGCGCCGGCCTGATCATCGCCATCTACGACTACCTCGGCTACAACACCTCCGCCTACCTCGGGGGCGAGGTGCGCGCCCCAGGTCGCACGCTGCCCCGCTCGATCATCTTCTCGATCATCGGCATCATGGGCCTGTACTTCCTGCTGCAGGTCGGCGTGCTCGGCTCGATCCCGCTCGACCAGCTGAAGGACGCGAAGTCGGTCGCGTCGTCGGTGCTGGAACAGGTCTGGGGCACCGGGACGGCCAAGGCCATCACCGTGCTGATCGTGATCGCCGCGATCGGGTCCGTCTTCGCCGGGCTGCTCGGCGGCTCCCGCGTGCCGTTCGAGGCCGCGCGCGACAAGGTGTTCCTGCCCGTGTTCGGCAAGCTGCACCCGAAGCTGCACCTGCCCACCGCGGGCGTGCTCACCATGGGCGCCATCACGATCGTCGGCTCGCTGTTCACCCTGACCACGGTGATCAACGCGGCGGTCGCGACGCTGGTCATCATCCAGTCGCTGGCCCAGGTCGCCGCGATCGTCGTGCTGCGCTTCCGGCAGCCGAACCTGAAGCGGCCGTACCGGCAGTGGCTCTTCCCGGTGCCGACGATCGTCGCGGGCATCGGCTGGGTCTACATCTACGTCTCGGCCGACTGGCTGTCGATCGGCCTGTCCCTGGGCTGGATCGCCATCGGCGCGATCGCCTACCTCGTGTACGCCAAGGCCGAGCGGACCTGGCCGTTCGGGCCCAAGGAGATCAAGGAAGCCTTCGCCACCGAACCGGAAGGGGCTCAGGCATGACCCGGAAGCTCGCGGCCCTCGCCGCGCTGCTGCTCGTGCCCGGCGTGCTGAGCGTGGCCGCGCCGGCGTCCGCGCAGCAGGATTTCGCGAAACCGCACGGGCTGACGACGATCGGCCTGCAGGGCTGGCAGGTTCTGACCACGGCGAGCGTCAAGGACGGCGGTGACAAGGTCTCCACGCCCGGGTACGCCACCCGTGGCTGGCTGTCGGTCAAGCCGGACGACGGCGGCGCGCCCGGCACCGAGATCAACGCGCTGGTGCAGAACGGCAAGTGCCCGGACGTCTTCTTCTCGGACAACATGCGCAAGTGCTTCGGGTACGTCGACAAGCTCGGCCCGGTCGTCACGAAGCCGTTCTCCGACCCCTGGTGGTATCGCACCGACTTCGCCCCCGACATCCGGCCGGGGCAGCACGCGAAGCTGACCATCCCGGGCATCGTCGGCGAGGGCGACGTCTGGGTCAACGGCACGCTCGTCGCCACGAAGGACGTCGTCAGCGGCGCGTTCGCCGGGCACACGTTCGACGTCACCAAGCTGGTGAAGCCGGGCCGCAACACCCTGGCGATCAAGGTCTACCCGAACGACCCGCTGAAGATGTACACGCTCGACCAGGTCGACTGGGGCCAGATCCCGCCGGACAACGACACCGGCATCCAGTTCCCGCCGACGCTGCAGGTCTCCGACGCGCTGACCGGCGAGAACGCCCACGTCGTGCAGGACAACGCGCCCGACCTCTCCCGCTCGAAGCTGACGGTGAAGCTGGACGTCACCAACAACGCGGCCACGGCGCAGACCGGAGATGTCGCCGCGACGGTCACTCCGCCGTCGGGCGCGCCGGTCGTCGTCAAGCAGCGCGTCACGATCCCCGCGAACACCAAGCGGACGGTCGTGTTCGCGCCGGTGGAGATCGCCCACCCGAAGGTGTGGTGGCCGTACTCGATGGGCGACCAGCCGCTGTACACGCTGACCACCGCGGTCTCGCAGGACGGCGTGCTCTCGACGTCGTCGAAGAGCACCTTCGGCATCCGCACGGTGACCTCCCGCCTGGTCGGGAAGTCCGCGCCGCTGCCCGAAGGCGCACGGCAGTTCACCATCAACGGCAAGGACTTCGTCTTCCGCGGCGGCGGCTTCGCGCCGGACCTGTTCCTGCGCTACGACAAGGCCGACACCGCGCACCAGATCGCGCTGATCAAGAACCTGGGCCTGTCCGGTGTCCGGCTCGAAGGCCACGACATGCCGCAGGACTTCTACGACCAGGCCGACCGCGCCGGCCTGATGGTGATCGGCGGATTCCTCTGCTGTGACGCCTGGCAGCCCGACACCGCCGAGCAGCTCGGCGAGCGTGACCTGCGGATCATCCACGACTCCTCGGTGAGCATCGCGCAGCGCGAACGCAACCACCCGAGCGTGTTCAACTACGGCTGGAGCGACAACGAGCCGTTCCCGAACCAGGAGAAGGCCGTCCTCACCGCCTTCCGGCAGGAGGACTTCCAGGTCCCGGTGATCGCCTCGGCGGAGTACAAGAGCACACCGACGCTGGGCAACTCGGGGGAGAAGGAGGGCCCGTACGACTGGGTCCCGCCGTCCTACTGGTACGACAGCTCGCACTTCGACCCCGAAGACTCCTCCCGCACGAACGCGGGTGGCGCGTGGGGCTTCGCGAGCGAGCAGAGCGCCGGGCACACCGTGCCGACGCTCGATTCGATCCGGCGGTTCCTCTCGCCGGCCGAGCAGGCGAAGCTCTGGCAGGACCCGGCGTACAACCAGTACCACGCGAACTTCGAGCCGGACCACGGCGGCTACGCCTTCGGCACGCTGTACACCCTCGACCAGTCGATCCAGCAGCGGTACGGGAAGTGGAGCTCGCTGGAGTCCTATGTGGACCTGGCGAACATCGCGAACTACGAGAACACCCGCTCGCAGTTCGAGGCCTTCCTGCACCACTCGACGGACCGGGCGAACCCGGCCACCGGGGTCGTCTACTGGCAGCTGAACAAAGGCTGGCCGACGCTGCTGTGGTCGCTCTACAACGACGACGGCGACCAGGCGGGCGCGTACTTCGGCGCCCAGAAGGCCAACAAGCCGCTGCACGCGATCTACGGCTACGACAACGGGTCCGTCACCCTGGACAACCTCGGGGCCACCACGCAGTCGGGGCTTTCGGTGCAGGCCCGGGTGCTCGACACCACGGGCAAGGTCCTCGACGACCAGACGGCTTCGGGGCTCTCGCTGGGGTCGCAGGGCGTGCGCACCGGCGTCCTGAAGCCGAAGGTGCCCGCCGAGACGAAGGCGCCGGCGCCCGCGCAGGTCTACTTCGTCGAGCTGCAGGTCAAGCAGAGCGGGAAGGTCGTCGACCGGAACGTCTACTGGCTCTCGACGCAGAAGGACGTCGTCGACTGGGCCAAGACGCTGGGCAACCCGCAGGCGACCCTGTCGCAGTACAGCAACCTGCAGGCGCTGCAGAACCTGCCGAAGTCGCAGGTCAGCGCGGTGGCGTCGACGCGGCCGAGCGGTTCGGGCCTCGTCACCACGGTGACGGTCACCAACACCTCGAAGACGCCGGGGGCGGCGTTCTTCCTGCGGGCCGACGTCCGCCGTGGCACGCCGGACGGGCGGGAAGCGCCGGGGGACAACCAGCTCGCGAACGCGACCTGGGACGACAACGACATCACGCTGTGGCCGGGCCAGTCGCAGACGCTGACCGTCACCTACCAGGCCGCCGACCTGCGCGGCGCGGCCCCGGTGATCAGCGTCGACGGGTACAACACCGGGCGGATCGTGGTGCGGGGGACGGGAGGGGCGCACGCGTGAGCGAGGACCGGATTCTCGGGATCGACTTCGGCGGCACGAAGGTGGCGCTGGGGCTCGCCGACCGCGACGGCACCCTGCTGGCCACGCGCCGGCTGGACACCGACGCGCAGGCGGGAGCCGAGCAGGTGGTGGTGCGCGCGCTCGCCGCGGCCAGGAGCCTCCTGGCCGACGAGGGCGCGGTGGCCGCCTGCATCGGCGTCGTCAGCCCGGGGATCGTGCTGCCGGACCGCATCCTGCTCGCGCCGAACGTGCCGGGCTGGGAACAGCTGCGGCTGGCGGAGCTGGTGGCCGCCGAGTTCCCCGCCGTGCCGATTTCGGTGGGCACGGACGCGAAGGCGGCGGCGCTGGCGGAGTGGCGCTGGGGCACGCTGGCCGGGGCCGACCCGGCCGTGTTCCTGTCACTGGGCACCGGCATCGCGGCGGCGGTGCTGGTCGGCGGCCGGGTGCTGACCGGCGCCAACGGAGCTGCCGGCGAGATCGGGTACAACCTGCTCTCGCCGCAGGACACCGAGGGTTTCGCGAGCGGAGCGGCGCCGCTCGAGGAAGCCGTCGGTGGGCGTGGGCTGGGCGGCCGGGCGAGCGAACTGCTCGGCCGCCCGGTCACCGCCGGGGAACTGTTCGCGCTGGCCAAGGAGAACGTCGAGGCCAAGGAGCTGGTGACGGCCGCGCTCGACGAGCTGTCGATGCACGTGGCCAACCTGGCGATCGCCCTGGACCCGGAACGCATCGCGGTCGGTGGCGGGCTGGTGCGCTCGGCGGACGTGCTGCTGCCGGCGCTGGCGGACCGGCTCGCGCACGCGGTGCCGTTCCCGCCGCAGCTGGTGGCGGCCCGCTTCGACCAGGACGCGGCGCTGCTGGGCGCGGTGGCGCTGGCCCTCGGCGGGTAGGCGTCCGGGTGGTGTGCCGGTGCCCCGACCCGGCACGCCACCCGGCTTCAGGCCCGGGCGGCGGCGAGTTCTTCGGTCCGGCGGAACGCCGCGGGGGAGAGCTGGAACCACACGAGGACCGAGCTGACACCCTGGACGGCCGCGCCCATCACCCAGACCGCGCGTAGGCCGTAGTGCGCCGCGACCAGGCCGCCGGCCAGCGCACCCAGCGGCGTCAGGCCCCAGGCCAGTGCCCGGTGGCTGGTGAGCACCCGGCCCAGCAGCGGCGCCGGCGTGAAGCGCTGGCGGCTGGACTGCGAGCAGACGTTCCAGACCAGCACGGTCGCCGTCAGCGCGATCAGCACCACGCCGACCAGCGGCGGCCACGGCGGGACGATCGCGATCAGCAGCGTCACCACGGCACCGAGGCTCTGCGCGAGCCGCATCGACCACGAGTAGCCGAGCCGGTCCACCACCTTCTGCACCACGAACGACGACACGACCCAGCCGACGGCGAGACAGGCGAGCAGCAGACCGTAGCCGACCGGGCCGACGTGCAGGACCTGCGTGGCGTAGAGCACGAACATCGAGTTGCCGGCGCTCGCGGCGAACGAGCCGAGGGCGACGTTGATCGTGATCGACCGCAGCAGCGGCGTCCGCACCAGGTGCCGCAGCCCGCCGGAGAGGTCCCGCAGCGGGTGCGTCGTGGCGGCCACCACGGATTCGGACGGGATCCGGCGGGCCAGCAGCAGGGCCAGGAGCGCGCAGCCGGCGGCCAGCCAGGAGGGCGCCCCGGCGGCGACGGCGATCAGGAACCCGGTCAGCGGGGGGACGACGAACCGCACGACGCCCTGGTCGATCACCGTGAGCCGCGCGTTCGCGTGGGCGAGCCGCCCTGGGCCGACGACCTCCGGGACGAGCGCACCGCTGGCACCGTCGCCGAGCACCCGCGCCGAAGTGATGACGAAGGCGACCCCCAGCAGCACGGGCAGGCTCAGCACGTGGGCGGAGGCCACGGCGGCGAGCACGACGGCGGCCCCGGCCAGCACGGCGTAGGCCCAGGCCAGCACGGCGGTCCGCCGCACCCGGTCGATGAGCACGCCGGCGAACAGAGAGAGCAGCAGCCACGGCGCTTCCCCGACGACGTTGATCAGCGAGACTTCCCGCGGATCGGTGGTGACGGACACGGCCAGCAGCGGGATGGCGGCCAGCAGAAGGCCTTCGGCGGACGAACCGGACACCGCGACGGCCTGCAGCCGCACCCACCTGGACGCCATGATCCCGAGCTTGCCGAAGCGGTCGGTGAATTCCAACCGATTTAGCGGCGGGCGAAGGAGGAAGGTCCCCGATCGCGCCGGCGTAACGGCGTGGCGCGGATCCGAGACTCATGATCGGTGGCGCGCGTCGGTGAGCGTGCCCGGCGCAGGGGGAGAAGTTGGGCAGGCGAAGCACGAGCGGTCCGGTCGACCCGGCGGTCCAGGCGGCCCGCATCACCCGGCGCGGCACGGTGATCACCGCCCTGGCCACGGTCATCGCCGCGTTGATCGGTGGTCTGTTCGCGGCCTACAAGGTCGGCAGCGACCACGCGGTGGCCGCCGCACCGACCCGGACGGTGACCGTGACGGCGACGAAGCCGCCGGACGCGCCGACCGGCGGGGCACCGGAGAACGGCGTCTCTTCCCAGGTGCGGCTGGACGCCGGGACCGGCGTCGATCTCGACGTCGCCGGCCCGCGCGCGGAGAAGGCCAGTGGCCCCAACGGGGAGATCGACGTCTACTTCGTCGATCCCGGCGTGATGGTGACCCGGTCGGCGATGTACTCCTACAACGGCGGGGAGAAGCAGGCGAGCACCGGGTGCCCCAAGGCGGTGGCCGAGGACCAGCCGGTCGCCGGTGCGAATTTCGGGCTGAGCACCGGGAAGGAGTTCTGCGTGCGGACCTCCGAAGGCAAGATCGGCTGGGTCGAGTGCAACGACCTGCATTCTTCCGGCGACCACACCGGATACGTCGTCCTCGACTACCGGCTGTTCGCCGCGACCTGAGTCAGCGGCGCACCCGGGTCGATTCGCGGACGACCAGTTCCGGGGTGAAGACCACCGCCTGCCGTTCGGGTTTGGCGTCCGACGTCTCCGCCAGCAGCAGTTCCGCGGCCGTGCGGCCGAGGCGGCGGGCCGGCTGGCGGACCGACGTCAGCGGGACCGCCGCCGCGCCGGCGAATTCGATGTCGTCGTAGCCGACGATCGCCATCTCGTCCGGGACGCGGACGCCCGCGCCGACCATCGCCTGCAGCACGCCCAGGGCGAGGAGGTCGTTCGCGCAGAAAACCGCCGTCGGCCGCGGGCTCGCGCCGAGCAGGCGCGCGCCGGCGTCGCGGCCCGACGGGACGTCGAGGCCGATCGCCTCCAGCACGGTCAGTTCCGCGCCCGAGCCGGCCAGCGCGGTGCGCAGCCCCTGCTCGCGGTCGCGGCACTGGGTGAGGATGGCGGGGCCGTTGACGAACGCGATCCGCCGGTGCCCGGTCTCCAGCAGGTGCCGCCCGCCGAGCGCCCCGCCGGCGACGTCGTCCACCGACACGGAACTCGCCTCGGAAGCCGGGGCCTTGCGGTCGACGAAGACGTACGGCGTGCCGGTGCGCCGGAAGGTCCGCAGGGCCTCGCCGGACGTCGCGACCGGGCTCAGCAGCACCCCGCGCACCCGCTGCTCGGCGAACATCGCCAGGTACGACGCTTCCAGCTCGGACCGCTGCCCGCTGTTGCAGGTGATGATGTTGAGGCCCTCGGCGTGCGCGGCCTGCTCGGCCCCGCGCACGACGTCGACGAAGAAGGGGTTCCCGAGGTCGAGCACGAGCAGCCCCATGACGCGGCTGCGCCCGGCCCGCAGCTGCCGCGCGGACTCGTCCCGCACGTACCCGAGCTCCTCGATCACCGACAGCACGCGGCTGCGCGTCGCGGCCGCGACGACGTGCGGCCGGTTGACCACATTGGACACCGTGCCGATCGAGACGCCCGCCCGCTTCGCGACGTCCTTGATGCCGACCACCGGACCCCCTCGCTGAGATGCGTGACCCTATCATGATCTGAAACGTTTCAGGGACCGATTACCGACGTTGGTCGGATGATCGCGCCGCTAGGCTCCAGGCGGGTGTGCCTGCCACGGGGAGGAGTCCGGGTGCGGATCTTCACGATCGTCCTGTCGCTGTTGCTGACGTGGGTGCTCTCCGGGGCGGTCGCCGCGGCTTCGCCCATTGTGGAAGGCGATACCGACAATCCCGTCACCGCCGCGCCGGCGGTCACCCGGCCCACCACGCCGCACTGCACCGTCACGCTCGCCGACGGCTTCCGCTCCAACGCCGCCGACGGCAGCCCGCAGTTCTACGACGGCACCCTCACCCCGCCCACGGCGTGCCCCGGGCCGTGGGCGAAGGTCGTCATGGACCAGACCGTCACCGTCAGCGGGCGGCAGTACGACCGGATCGGCGACCTGCGGATCGGCGGCACCGAAGTCTGGTGGGGGACGACCGAGGAGCCCAGCGGCGAGGGCCGCCGCGCGATCACCTACCACTTCGACAAGGACCTGACTCCCTACACCGCGCTGCTGCGGACCCCGCAGCCCTTCCACGGCGGCGTCGAGAACTACACCTCGCCGATCTACACCGGCGTCTACGCGCAGACCGTGACGCTCACCTACTACCAGGCGGATCCCCGGCACCCCGCGCCCGAGACGCCCGGCCACGTCGCCGGGTTCGGGCACGCCGACGCGACACCCGCCGCGCCCACCGTGCACTTCACCGCCCAGGGCCTGCCGCGCAACATCACCCGCGCCTACCTCGAGGTCACGCTCGAAGGCCACGCCTGCGACGAGCAGTGGTTCGACGACGTCCCCGACGCCGTGGCCGCGAAGTACCCGGCGGCCGGCCTCTGCGGGAAGGGGCCGTACCGCGAGGCGAACTTCGCGATCGACGGGATCGCCGCCGGGAGTGCGTTCACCTTCCCGCACATCTACTCCGGCGGGATCGTGCCGCAGCTGTGGCGGCCGATCGTCGCGATCGACACCTTCAGCCTGCACGCCGAGACCTACGACGTGACGCCGTTCGCGGGGCGTCTCGTCGACGGCGGTACCCATGACCTCTCCTTCTCCTTCCCGGACATCGGCGGCGAATTCACCGTCGTCCCGACGCTACTGCTCTACACCGACAAAAACGCCGCGCAGACGTCCGGCGCCCTCACCCGGCACGACGTCGCGGCCGCACCGGACCGTCAGACGACGGTCAAGGACATCCCCGGCGGCGTGAACGTCACGGTCACCGCCAAGCGCGCCGACGTCACGGCCGGCTACGTCGACACCTCCGCCGGCCGGGTGTACACCCGCGTCGAGCGCACCCGCGACTACCGCAACAGCGACGACGTCACCGGCGGCGGCTTCACCCAGCACGTCGTGCAGGCGGACTCCGGGCAGCAGACGTCGACGTCCACAGTGGACGGCCGGGTCCGCGCGGCGAGGCACACGTGGTCCTACCCGCTGACCACGGACGCGACGGCGAACATCACCGACGACCAGAACCTGCGGATCTCCGGGTCGGTGGACATGACGAAGATCCTCGGTGACGCCACCGGCGACGGCCGGAACTGGCGCCCGGTGAACGCCTCCCGGGAGTGGCTGGCGTCATCGGGCGTACTGGCCCGCACGAACGGCGTGAACACCGAAGCCGACGGCCGGTCGAAGACGCTTTTCACCGGCACCGACGACCTCGGGCGGCCGTACTTCCACTACGTGGCCAGCGAGCACGGGTTGATCACCGAGAACCGGGAGCTGCCGCGGTACTGACTACGCTGCGGGCATGCCTTCCGGTCAGGTCTCGGTCTGGGTGCCGATCGTCGTGGGGATCATCGGCCTGATCGGGGTCGTCACCGGCCAGCTGATCAACAGCCGCCGGGAGGACCGGCGGTGGGAGCGCGAGGCGGCGCGGGAGGAGCTGCGGCACCGGCGCGAGACCGAACGCCTGGCCGCCGAGCGCGCCCACGCCATCGCGCTGCACTGGTCACAGGAGCGCAAGGAGGCTTATGCCGGTCTGCTCAAGCAGTCCGACGAGTGCCTGCACGCCCTGCTCAAGTGGGTGGAGGCGCTGGAGCGCAGGGAACCGACCGGCGAGCTCGAGGCGCTCTTGAGCGAGCGCGCGTCCGCGGTCAGGTCCTTCCACGCGGCCGTCGACATCCTCGCCTCACCTCGCATCCGCGCGCTGGCCGAGGAGCTGGTGCTGGCCACGGCCGGCGCGCGGATCACCATCAACTTCGACCAGGTGGACAACAGCTCCCGAGACTCGGCCTTGAGCAAGGCCGACCGCGCCAAGGACGCATTCCTCGGCGAAGTCCGCGCGGAACTCGGCGTGGACACTCCGGCGGACTTTCCGGGACCCGCCGAAGCCCGTCGATAGGGTCCGGCCCATGACCGAACCCGCCTTCGTGACCGAGACCCGGATCGCCTACGACACCGTCGCCGGCTCCTACGCCGAGCAGTTGCGGGATCTGCTCGACGAGAGCCCGTGGGACCGGGCGATGCTGCGCACGTTCGCCGAACTCGTCGGGACGGGCGGCCCGGTCGGTGACCTCGGCTGCGGCCCGGGCCGGCTGACCGGCCACCTGGCTTCGCTCGGGCTGGACGTGTTCGGCGTCGACCTCTCGCCCGGCATGGTCGAGGTGGCCCGGCGGGCGCACCCCGGGCTGCGCTTCGAGGTCGGTTCGATGGCCGCCCTCGACCTCGGCGACGGCGAGCTGGCCGGGGCGGTGGCGTGGTATTCGCTGATCCACACCCCACCGGAGGAGCTGGGGGCGGTGGTGGTGGAGCTGGCGCGGGTGCTCGCACCGGGCGGCCGGCTGCTGACCGGGTTCCAGGTCGGCGACGAGCGCCGTCGCATCACACACGGCTACGGCCACGACGTCTCCTTCGATGCGTACCGGTTGCCGCCGGACTTCGTGGCCGAGCTGTGCGTCGCCGCCGGGCTGGTCGTCGAAGCGCGGTTGGTCCGGGAACCGCACGGTCCGTACGAGAAGACGCCGCAGGCGTACCTGCTGGCCCGCAAGCCGGCGTGAACCCCGTCTCGCTTCCCGTCACCCGATCGGGCTAGTACGGTACTGTCGGTCCCATGGGGAGTCTCCGCTCACGGGTCCTGGGCTGGGTCGGCCGGCGCTACCTCGCCCGGCAGTCGAAAAAAGGCTTCGACCTCGAAAAGATGTCGTCGATCCTGCCCGATTCGGCGCTGCTGCCGCTGAAGCGGGAGGGCCTCGACCCGGTCCCCGCGATGGCCGCGCAGCGGAGCGAGGCACCGATCGGCAAGCTCGATCTGCCGTTCGGGATGAACGCCTGGCTCGTCACCGGCTACGACGAGGCGAAGGCCGTCCTCGGGAAGGCCACCGGGTTCTCCAGCGACTTCGGCAACCTCGTCGGCAACGCCGGCGTGACCGCCGACCAGAACCCGGGCGGGCTCGGCTTCGCGGACCCGCCGGTGCACACGCGGCTGCGGAAGCTGCTGACGCCGGAGTTCACCATGCGCCGGCTGAGCCGGCTGGCCCCGCGCATCGACGAGATCGTCGCCGAGCAGCTCGACGCGATGGCCGCCGCCGACGGCCCGGTCGACCTGTGGCAGGCGTTCGCGCTGCCGATCCCGTCGCTGACCATCTGCGAGCTGCTCGGCGTGTCCTATGAGGACCGGGAGGACTTCCAGCGGCTGAGCACCGCCCGCTTCGACCTCTTCGGCGGCGCGGGCGCCTCGCTCGGCGCCATGTCGGAGTCGCTGACCTACCTGCTCGACATCGTCAAGAAGCAGCGCGAACAGCCCGGTGACGGCCTGCTCGGCATGCTGATCAAGGAGCACGGCGACGAGATCGACGACCGCGAGCTGGCCGGCCTGGCCGACGGCGTGCTCACCGGCGGCCTGGAGACCACGGCGAGCATGCTGGCGCTCGGCGCGCTGGTGCTGCTGCGCGACGAGAAGGCGATGGACGCCGTCCGCGGCGACGACGAGTCCGTGCACCGCTTCGTCGAGGAGCTGCTGCGCTACCTGACCGTGGTGCAGATGGCGTTCCCCCGGTTCGCCAAGGAGGACATGGAGATCGGCGGCGTCCGCATCGCCGAGGGCGACATCGTGCTGGTGTCGCTGTCGGCGGCCGACCGCGACCCGAAGCTGGGCCCGGACATGGAGACGTTCGACGCGACCCGCGACCCGACGTCGCACCTGGCCTTCAGCTACGGCATCCACCGCTGCATCGGTGCGGAGCTGGCCCGCATGGAGCTGCGCACGGCCTACCCGGCCCTCGTCCGCCGCTTCCCGAACCTGCGGCTCGCGGTGCCGGAGGAGCAGCTGTCCTTCCGCAAGGTGTCCATTGTGTACGGTCTCGACGAGCTGCCGGTGCTGGTGGACTGAGTTCAGCGGACCCCGCGCGGCCGGAACTGGATGCTGATCCGCGGCCCGGCCGCCCGGGTCGTCTTCGGGACGGCGTGTTCCCACGTCCGCTGGCACGAGCCGCCCATGACGATCAGGTCGCCGTGGCCGAGGGCGTAGCGGCAGGACTCGCCGCCGCCGCGGGGGCGCAGGGCCAGCTGACGGGCGGTGCCCACCGAGAGGATCGCGACCATCGTGTCCTCGGTGCTGCCGCGGCCGATCGTGTCGCCGTGCCACGCGACGCTGTCCCGGCCGTCGCGGTAGTAGCACAGGCCCGCCGTGCGGAACGGCTCGCCGAGTTCGCCGGCGTAGTGCTCGCTCAGCGCGGCACGGGCCTCCGCCAGCACGGGGTGGGGCAGCGGCTCCGCCTCGCCGTAGAAGCACAGCAGCCGGGGGACGTCGACGACGCGGTCGTACATCTTCCGCCGCTCCGCCTGCCACGGGACGCCGGTGACGAGGTCGGCGAACACCTCGTCGGCGCCGGCGAGCCAGCCCGGCTGCACGTCGACCCACGCGCCGGAGCCGAGTTCGGTCCGGCGCGGGGCCAGGGCGTGCAGCGTGACAGGGCCGGATTCGCCGAACAGCGAAGCCTGGAGTGCCGGAGTCGTCATGGCCCCGACGGTACACGATGTTCGAACAGATGTTCTACGTGAAACATCGCCGGACGGTCAGTGCGTGACGTCGTAGACCAGCTTCTGGATCCCGTTGCCGTAGGCCTCGCTCTCGACGAGCTTGAGGTTCTGCTTGTCCTTGTCGGTCTCGCTGAACAGCCGCTTGCCCGCGCCGAGGAGGACCGGGAAGACCAGCAGGTGGTAGCGGTCGATCAGGCCCGCGTCGGCCAGGGCGCGGTTGAGGGTGGCGCTGCCGGCGACGATGATCGGGCCGCCCTCGGTCTCCTTCAGGGCCGCGACCTCGTCCAGCGAACGCAGGATCGTCGTCTCGCCCCAGTTGTCCACCAGGTCCGTCTCGGCGAGGGTGGTCGACACGACGTACTTCGGCATCGCGTTGTACCCGGCGAACTCCACGGTCATGCCCGGCCAGACCGGCGCGAACGCCTCGTAGCTGACCCGGCCCATCAGCAGCGCGGTGGCTTCCTCCTGCTCACTGCCCTTGATCGCGTAGGCGGCCGGGTCGAACTCGATGTCCTTGAACGTCCAGCCGGAATTGCGATAGCCCGGCTCGCCGCCGGGGGCTTCGACGACGCCGTCGAGCGAAACGAACGAGCTGGAGATCAGGGTGCGCATGTGGTGCTCCTCGGTGGTCGATCCTGCTTCTGCAAGTCTGTCGAACGGGAAGAGCCGGATTCGACACGGCACCCGCGGAAAACTTCCGACACACCGCGGCGGCGGAGAGTGGGTCTTGCCCGCCGCCGCGCGGGCTCGTACAGTCACTGGCACGCCGGTTAAAGGTCTGAACCTTTCGCCGAGCCACCGCCGCCTCGAGTGACAGGAGGTTGACGGTGCGCAGACTTCAGGGTGCGGGCGTGCTCGCGGCGGCGGCGCTGGGGCTCACGGTGCTGACCCCGGTGGCGGACGCCCAGGTTGGGACGGGTCCGTGGGTTTCGGATTCCCCGGGCTACTCGGAGCAGGAGCGGGGATGCGGCGACATCTCCGGCTTGACGTTCAAGCTCACCTGCTCGACCGGCAGTGGCGACCAGCGCGCGGAACGCCGCTACACCACCTACACCGGTGGCACCCACCAGTTCGAGGGCTCCTTCAAGATCACCAGCATGTCCGGCTCCCGGATCAGCCTGAAGCAGACGTTCCGGGACGGCTCCAGTGCCGGGCCGTTCTTCCTGCTGGCGGTGGAGAAGGGCGGCCGGCTCTACGCGGTGCACGGCGGCGAGACGATCGCCACCGGGGCGACCGTCGGCACTTCAGTGCGGGTCAACACGATCAACCAGGTCGGCAGCACGCACAAGGTCTACATCAACGGTTCGCTGGAGGACTCGGTGTCGAGTCCGAGTGGCAGCTATTACGACAAGTTCGGCAGCTACCGCACCGCGAGTGGCAAGGGGCCGATCACCGTGGAATGGAGCGGAATCAGGTTCTGGCACAAGTGAAGCCCGCGGCGCCCCCGGGTCACGCCGGGGGTGCCGCCCAGGCTTCGGGGTCGTCCCAGGCGACCAGTCGCCGCCCGCTGGTGAAGCGGCGGTGCGCGCCGGTCAGCGGGTCGTCGAAGTCGAGGACCCTGGCCAGCAGCTGCAGGGGTTTCGTGAAGTCGCCCAGTGCTTTCTCGCGCAGCTGCGGGTAGAAGTCGTCGCCGAGGATCGGGACGCCGAGGCCGCTGAGGTGCACGCGCAGCTGGTGCGTCCGGCCGGTCGACGGGACCAGCCGGTACCGGCCCCGGCCGTCGCGGTGTTCGAGTAGGTCGACGTACGTCTCGGCGTTCGGTTCGCCCGGCACCTCCCGGGCGGCCAGCACCCCGCGGTCCTTGACGATCCGGCTGCGGACGGTCCGGGGGAGGGCCAGCGCCGGGTCGTACGGCGCGATCGCCTCGTACTCCTTGTGCACCCGGCGGTCGCGGAACAGCGTCTGGTACCTGCCGCGCAGCTCGGGGGTGATCACGAACATCACCAGGCCCGCGGTGACGCGGTCCAGCCGGTGCGCGGGGGAGAGGTGCGGCAGGTCGAGGTCGCGGCGCAGCCGGACCAGCGCCGTCTCCAGGACGTGCTGCCCGCGCGGGATGGTCGCCAGGAAGTGCGGCTTGTCGACGACCAGCAGGTGCTCGTCGCGGTGCACGACGTCGATCGCGAAGGGCACCGGCACCTCGTCGGGGAGGTCGCGGTGGAACCAGATGAACGAGCCGGGCGCGTACGGCGTGTCGATGCCGAGCGGGCCGTCGGCGCCGTGGATGCGCTCCTCGCGCAGCATCTGCTCGATGCGGCCGGGCGCGACGCGCGGCAGCCGCTCGACCAGGTGCGCCAGCAGGGTCGGCCACTCGCCGTCGGGCAGTTTCAGCCGGGCGGGGTCGAGTCCGTGGCGGGGCGGGATCGGCGGGCGGAGCTTGCGTCTCATCGTCCCCGACTGTAACTAACCCTCCGACGACGTCCGGTAGCGCGCGAGGTAGCGGGCAGTCGCCTCGGCGTTCTTCGCCTCGGCGGCCTCGGCCCGGATGCGGCGCCCGGTGTGGTGCGGGAAGCCCTGCCGGCCGAGCCGATGCTCGACGCTCTCCTCCATGTACGCGCACGAGTAGAAGTACGCGACCAGGGCGGCCATCAGGACCAGGGCGAGCCGCAGCCAGATCGACCCGGGCAGCAGTAGCCACACCGCGCACAGCGGCGCGATGCCGATCGACCGCTGGAGCACGAACCGGGCCCGCCAGTGCTTCGACGTCGCATCGTGCAACGCCCACTCGTTGTAGCGCTCGGGGAGCCGTACGCCCACGGCGTACCCGAACCAGTGGAGCACATTCGGTCGTTCCATGAGGTTGATAGTACACTAATGCTTAGTGCGCTAATCATTAGCGCGATCGACGACACAGTAGGATCGGGCCATGATCGACCTGGGTGAGGACCCCCTGAAGCTGGACCGGCAGGTGTGTTTCGCGCTGTCGGTGGCTTCGCGCAGCGTGATCGCGATCTACCGGCCGCTGCTCGAGCCGTACGGCCTGACCCATCCGCAGTACCTGGTCATGCTCGCGTTGTGGGAGCGGTCGCCGCGCTCGGTGAAGGACCTCGGCGCGGCGCTGCGGCACGAACCCGCGACGCTGTCGCCGCTGCTCAAGCGGCTGGAGGCGCTCGGGTACGTGACACGCACCCGCAGCCGCTCCGACGAACGCCTGCTGATGGTCGAGCTGACCGGCGCCGGCCGGGCGCTGCGCGCGGAGGCCGAGAAGATCCCGTACAAGGTGGTCGAGACGCTCGGGATGGACGTCTCGGAGCTGGAAGCCCTGCACGGCGTGCTGACCCGGGTCATCGACGCGACCGCCTGAGGAATTCCCGGCTGCCGGGCGGGGTTGGACTCGGTGTGCTGAAGATCAGGCTGGGCGTCGCCCCCGCCGCGGGCACCGGGCCGGCGGAGTTCGCCGGACTGGCGCAGCGGCTGGAGGAAGCCGGTGTCGACTCGCTGTGGCTGTCCGAGCTGGTCTATTCACCCGAGGTCGACCCGATGATCGGGATGGCGCATGCGCTCGCGCGGACGTCGAAGCTCAAGGTCGGCACCGGCGTCGCGATCCTGCCGGGCCGGCAGCCCGTGCTGGTGGCCAAGCAGCTGCTGACCCTGGCCGGGCTCGCACCCAAGCGCGTCCTGCCGGTGTTCGGCCTCCGTCCGGCCCGTACCGCGGAGAACGACCTGTTCCCGGTGCCGCCCGGCCGCCGCGCGGCGGTGTTCGACGAGTCGCTGGTGCTGCTGCGCCGTCTGCTGGAAGAGGACGAGGTCTCCTTCCACGGCGAGTTCTTCCAGGTCGACGACGTCCGCCTCGGCCCGAAGCCGGCCAAGCGCCTCGACGTCTGGCTGGGCGGATCGGCCCCGGCGGCCCTGCGCCGCACGGGCCGCCTGGCGGACGGCTGGCTGGGCAGTTTCCAGACGCCGTCCCAGGCGCGCGACGCCCGCATCGCCATCCAGCAGGCCGCGGCGGAGGCGGGCCGCGAGGTCGAGGAGGACCACTTCGGGCTCAGTCTCGCGGTCGCCGACCACGGGATCCCGGACGCCCTCGTCGTGGCGGCAGCCCGCCGGAACCCCGACGTCCCCGTGACGGACCTGGTGGCGACGAGCTGGCCGGAGGCCCGCCGGCTGGTGGAGCAGCACATCGAAGCCGGCCTGTCGAAGTTCGTGATCCGGCCTGTGCACACCGATTTCGACGGCTTCCTGGAGAAGTTCCAGGCGGAACTGGTGCCGCTGCAGAACTAGCTTTGCCGCGCACCCGGCCCCCGCGCGGTCGAAGCCGAGCCCGTAGCCGTCCTCGTACGTTCGAGGTAATTCCCCCGGCTTCCCGTGCCGTCGCGAGCCGGCGACAGGTACACAGAGAAGTTCGAGTCTGGGTGGGAGTTCTCGGATGACGTCTCGGAGCGGTGCCGCATCACCACCCGAAGTGCACAACCACATCGGCGGTGGCGCGGCCGGGGTGGTGCTCCAGGCCGGGACGATCACCGGGGACGTCTGGGTCGCCGGGCCGCGGTCGCCGCACCCGGTGCCGCGGCAGCTGCCGCCGGCGCCGTCGCACTTCACGAGCCGGGCCGGGGAACTCGCGATCCTGGACGAGGTCGCCGCGCAGGAAACCGGTGGATTGCCCGCGCTCGCCGTGCTGATCGGGCCGGGCGGGGTCGGCAAGACCGCCCTCGCCGTCACTTGGGGCGGCCGGCACGCGGAGCGCTATCCCGACGGCCAGCTCTACGCCGACCTGCGGGGGTTCTCGGCGGGGACCACGGTCCTGCCCGACGAGGCACTCGGGGCGTTCCTGCGTGCGCTGGGGGTGGCGCCCGAGCGCGTGCCGCCCGACCTGGCCGAGCAGGCGGCGCTGTTCCGGACGATGACGGCGGGCCGTCGGCTGCTGGTCGTGCTGGACAACGCCTTTTCCGCGGCCCAGGTCCGGCCGCTGATCCCCGCGTCGGCCGGCTGCACGGTGGTGGTGACCAGCCGCCTGCGGCTGGACGGACTGGTCTCCGAAGGCGCGCGATTCCTCGACGTGGCGCCGCTTTCCCAGCCGCACGCGGTCGAGCTGGTGGTCAGCGCCGTGGGCCGGGCCCGGGTCGCCGGCGAGCTCGACGACGTCGCCGAGCTGGCCGCGCTGTGCGGACGGCTGCCGATCGCGCTGCGCGTGGCGGCCGCCCGGCTGGCGTCCCGGCCCCGCTGGCAGGTGGCGCGGGTGGTGGCCGAACTGGGCGACGAGCGCTCGCGGCTGCGGCGGCTTTCGGCGGAGGGCGACACCCCGGTGGTGGCGATGTTCGACTGGTCGTACCGGGCGTTGCCGGACACGGCCGCGAAGCTGTACCGGTTGCTGGGCGAGTTCCCGGGCCCGTCGTTCGGCGCCGACGTCGCGACGGCGGCGACCGGGCTGCCCGAAACCGCCGACGGCCTCCAGCTGCTCGTCGACGCGAGCCTCCTGGAAGAGGTCGACGAGCGGCGTTACCGCTTCCACGACCTGGTCCGGCTGCACGCCCGCGGGCAGCGTGACGACGACCGCGCCGAGGTGGTGCCGCGGGTGGCGACCTGGTACCTGCACGAGGTGACCCGGGCGAACATGGTCGTCATCCCGCTCCGGTGGCGGATCAGCCCGGTGTGCGAGCAGTACCGCAACACCCCGCCCGCGTTCGGCTCGGGCCGGGCCGCGCTCGAGTGGCTCGACGAACAGCTGCCGAACGTCCTGGCGGTGCTCGAGGAGGCGGACGCGCAGCGGCACGACGAGGTGGTGTGGCAACTGTGCGAGGCGTTGTGGGAATTGTTCCTGTACCGCAAGCACTTTCCCCGGTGGCTGCGCTCGCACGAGATCGGGATCGCCGCGGCGCAGCGCTGCCGCAACGCCGTCGCGGAGTCCCGGCTGCGGTGCCAGCTGGGGCGCGCGTACCTGGACCTGGGCCGGTTCGAGGCGGCGGAGCGGGAATGCGGCCGCGCGCTGGAGCTGGCGCGGGCGGCGGGGAGCCGGCACAACGAATCGGTGGCGCTCGACCAGCTCGGCACGGCGGCGCAGGCTCGCGGAGACGTCCCCGCGGCCGTCTCCTATTACACGGGCAGCCTGGAGATCGAAGCGGAACTGGGCATCGACCGCGGCGTCGCCCAACGGCACCGCCGGATCGGTGAGGCCCTGGCGACGGCCGGCCGTGCCGCCGAAGCGGTCGCCCACCTCGAGCTCGCTCAGCGGATGTTCGCGGATCTGGGCGACGAGAAGGACGAGGCGAAGGTGCTGGTGGGCCTCGCCCGGCTGGATGCACGCGGCGGCGACTTCCCCTCGGCGAAGCGGCGCCTGGAGAAAGCGCGGACGGTCCTGTCGGAGTCGGGATCAGCGGTCTACCAGGCGGACGTGCTGGTCGGCCTCGCCGACGTGGCGGAGTACGGCAACGACCCCGCGGCGGCGCGGGGCCACCTCGCCGAGGCACTGAAACTGTACGAGCAGGTCGGCGGCCCGCAGGTGGAGCGCGTCCGGGCCCGGCTGGAAGCGCACGGAGCCGAGGTCGCCGAGCCGCCGTCCGCCGAGAACCCAGACGTAGGCGGCGACGCCGGCGAGGGAGCTGTCGATGACGGCGAGGCCGCCGGACCGGTCCCCGACGACGGGACCGACGGCGGCGACGGTCAGTCCCGGCAGCTCGGCGAATGACCGGGCGATCACGGCACGGGCGTCGGCGAAGACGCGGGGCTCGTCGTGGACGAGCACGTCCGCCAGCGCCGGGCACTGGTGGCGCCCGGCGGTGGCGAAACTGCCCTGCGCGCCGGAGGCGAGCGCGTAGGTCCAGAGCAGCGGCGGGTTCGTCACCCGCGCGGCCGGGTGCGCGGCATCGGGATCAGCGGCCAGGTCACGAGCCGGGGGAGAGGCGCGGGGGAGAGCGGGGTTGTGCGCGCCGGCTTTCGGAGGCCGAGCAGGCTGTACATTTCCCGCCGGAGGATCTGCCCGGCTTGCCCGGGGCGCGAAGTCAGCAGGCCGGCGATGTGGGCGCCGAGGCCGTGACGCTGCGCTTCCTGCGCGGCGGCCAGCTGGGGGTGCAGGGGCCGCGTGGCGTTCCAGAGCGGGGTGTGCTCGGCGAGGACGGCGGCGGGGGTACCGGGGAGCAGCGGTTGGGGACCGTGGGGGATGCGGAGGACGGGGACGCCGAAGCCGGCCGCGAAGGAACCGACCGAGGTGTAGTCGGCCATCACGGCATCCGAGGCGACGACCGCGCCACGCCAGTCGGAGCGCGGCTCCAGCACGGTGAGCCCGGCTTCGATGGCATCGGACAGCCAGCCGAGCACCGGGGCGGTGCCGTGCTGCGACCAGATCTGCGGGTGCAGCGACGCGACGACCTGCGCGCCGGGTGCGGCGTCGACGATGTCGCGGAAGAGGCCGGGGTCGATGCCGAACCCCGACCGGGCGGACCAGGTCTCGGTGACCAGGAGGATCTCCCGGTCGTCCGCGACACCGAGGGCTTGCCGGTACTGGTCCCGGTAGGGAGCGCTGGCGACGAGCCGGTCGAAGGCGATGTCCCCGGCGACGACGGCGTGCGGGACGGCCTGCGGGCAGAGCTCGGCGAGGAGGTCCAGTTCGCGTGCGTGGGGGAGCACGATCCGGTCGGCGCGGACCCGGCCCGCCGGCCTCAGCCGGGTCGGGTCGAGGCCGGTGACGAGTTCGCCGGACCGGTACTGCCCGAGGCCGCCACCGTGGGGGACCAACAGGACCGGACCGCGGACGTCGTCGAGGCCGCGGGTGCTCCCGGCGAGAACGAGGCCGTGCGTGGTCTGCCGCGCCTGCCGCATGGGGATGAGGAGCCCGCCGTGAGCACGGACGAGATCGGCGGAATCGGACCGGTCCTCACCGTCGTCGGGGACGGCGTGGACGAGCTGGACCCGGTGATCGGATTCGACGAGCGGGCCGAGGTCTTCGAGCCGGAGCAGCGCGACGACGTGCGGGGCGAGGACCAGGACGGACTTGCCGAACCGGGTCGCCCACGGCCGTTGGGGTACGTCGTCGCCGGTCATGGTCGCCTCCCCGCGGGTGATGCGTAGCAGAGCGCACCGGCCCGGCTGGCCAGCGCGGGGTAGGGGCGGGGGAACGGTCTGTGGTCAGCGCGGACGTCGGAATGCACAGTGCCTCCTCGAACTGGCCGGCGGCTCGCCGGGCTCGCATCGGTGCGTCGCGGACGCGCTGTTCGAGGAGAGGCACCCGCCGAGCCGCGGCTCGTGGCCGCGCTCGTCCGGACCGCCTGTTGTCACCAGCGAGTGACGTCATGCCCACGGGAGAATGAACTCCGGGCATGAGCCGGACGGCGGGACCGTCTCCCGGATCCGGGGTCGTATGCTGGCGCCTCGGCAGTATGTCCGCGCTTGCTTCTGGGTGGGTCGGAGGTATTGCCCTTCGAAGCGGTCCCTGGGTACCAGCCAGGGGCCGCTTCCCTATGCGCGTCTCATTCAGTCCTCCAGCCGGTGCAGCATCTGGTCGATGAAGTCGGGTGTCTCGTCAGGGCTGAGCGCGGCGTCTTCCAGGCGGTAGAAGATCCGGATGAACTGGGCGGCCTTCTCGGCGCCGATCACGTCGTCGAAGAAGACGTCCCCGTCGGGCTGCTCCAGGTTGAGGAACAGGTCGTTGGCCTGCTCGGACAGCTGGAGCAGTTCGAAGGAGCTCTGCATCCCTTCGACCCAGCCGGCCTTGAACGGCAGGACCTGGACGGTCACGTTGGGCTTCCGGGCCACCTCGCGGAGGTGGGTCAGCTGTTTTCGCCAGCTCTCACCGTCGGTGACGCGGCGGTGCAGCACCGATTCGTCGAGGATGAAGAAGTGCTCGAGTTCGGGGTCTTCGAGCCGCTCCTGCCGCTGCGTGCGAAGCCGGATCCGCCGCTCCTGAACCTCGGTGTCCCCGGTGGCCTGCACCACCAGGGAGCGGGTGTATTCGGGCACCTGCAGCAACCCCGGTACGAGGTGCAGCTGGTACTGGCGAAGGATGACCGCGGCCGATTCGAGACCGAGGAACTTCACGAACTCCGGGCTGCTGGTGCGCTTAAACTGGTCCCACCAGCCGGGTTCCCGGCCGGCTTTGGCCATCGCGACGTAGGTTTCGACGCGATCCCGGTCGGTGATGCCGTAGTGCAGCAGGAGTGCCTTCAGGTCGGTGATCGACAAGCCCACGGTGCCGTTTTCGATGCGGATGAGCTTCGAAGTCGACCAGTCCAGTGCCTCGGCGACGTCCTTCTGGGTGAGCTGCAGGGCCTCACGCGCCTCCCTTATCTCCGCCAGCACACGCCGCTGGCTGACCACTGGCGAGTGCGCCCTAGTCATGATTGTCTTCACTCCTCCACGTTCCGGGTGGCAGGCTGTCGATCTGCCACATGGCAGAACGGTAGCACCACACCCGCAACGCGGCCTACTGCGTCCAATCGAACGGTGTGTTGGACAGCTGCCAGGTTCCGGTGAGGTGGTCCCGAATACGGCAAACCCCCGGGGACCATGATCAGGTCTCCCGGGGGCGGGGAATGAGCTCTTCTAGAGGCGGCGCAGGAACGCCTGCCAGGTTGTCGGTGGTACCGAGAGCCAGGCCTCAGGATGCTTCGAATCTCGGATGAGGACGTGTTCACGTGTCCGAGCAACCTCGACGCAGTTCTCGGGATCGCTGCCGGTGCTGCTGGCCGAACTCTTCACCCAGGTCAAGCAGGGGTCGATCTCGATCCAAGGCCCGTCCTGTTCGGCCACGTGCGTCCCCTCGGTTCTCGACGGGCGCGTTCCGGCCGGCCGGGTACGGCGTGGAGGGCCGGAACGTCGCGGAGGCGTCCGTTCAGATTAACTGCGGAACGTGACGGCTCGACACCGCCGAGAGCAGGATAACGCACGTCCGGTTGCGCGGTTGCCGTTTGATTCCCGGTCAGAAAAGTGACAATTCCTGGACGCTCTGCGGTCCCGGGTTTGCTTGAGCGGCAAGGAGACCGGCCAGGCGCTCATTCGGCTGCACGTGCACTTTACCGTGACCGGGGAAACGGGCTCAGAACTCCAGTTGCTCGGTCTTCCGCGGCATCAGCAACAGCGCCCCGACGGACAACACCGCCACGGCGAACAACCCGAGGAAAACATAGTGCGTGGCATCCGCGAGAGCGCCCCGCACGAACACCGCGGCCGGCGAATCGTCGGTGTGGCCGCCCAGCACCAGACTCGTCGCGTCGACCGAAGGCGGCAGCGGCCCCACTCCCGGCGGCGGCGAAGCGAACCGCGAAGCCAGCGTCGCGTTGGCGATCGCCCCGAACACCGCCGCCCCGACCGCGCTGCCCAGTGACCGGCTGAACAAGTTGGTCGCCGTCACCACGCCGCGGCGGTCCCAGCCCACCACCGACTGGATCGCCACCAACGTCGGGCTGGCCGCCAGCCCCAGCCCGATCCCGAGCACGAACGCCGCGAACGCCGCCGCCCACAGGGACGAGCCCGCGCCCAGCAGCGCCACCAGGACGCCCCCGGCGATGATGAACACGCTGCCGATCAACGCCGTGTCGCGGAAGCCGATGCGCAGGTAGATCTTGCCCGCGAGGGACGCCGAAATCGGCCAGCCCACCGTCAACGCCGCCACCGCGAAGCCCGCCACCAGTGCCCCCGAGCCCAGCACGCCCTGCGCGTACGTCGGCAGGTACGACGTCAGGCCCAACAGGACCGCGCCCACCACCACCGCCACGAGGTTGCCGCCCACCAGGACCCGCCGCGTGAACACCCACAGCGGCAGCACCGGCTCCGCCGCGCGCTTCTCCACCAGCACGAACGCCACCAGCAGCACCGCGCCCGTGACGAAGATCGCCACGCTCGGCACCGAACCCCACCCCCACGCGACGCCGCCCTCGAGCAGGCCGAGGATGATCAGGGAGCAGCCGATGGTGAGCAGACCGGCGCCCAGGTAGTCGACCTTGTGCGGCCTGCGCTCCACGCGCTCGGCGAAGCCGCGGAACAGCATCAAGGCCGCGATCGCGCCCAGCGGCAGGTTGACGAAGAAGATCCAGCGCCAGTCCAGGTACTCGGCGAACAAGCCGCCGAGCGTCGGTCCGATCACCGAAGCCGCGCCCCAGACGCTGGCCACGTAGCCCTGCACCCTGGCGCGTTCCTCCACCGTGTACAGGTCGCCGATGATCGTCATCGACATCGGCTGGATCGCGCCGGCGCCGATGCCCTGGACCGCGCGGGCGGCGATCAGCACCGGCATGCTCCACGCGGCGCCGCACAGCACCGAGCCGACCAGGAACGCCGCGATCCCGAAGAACATCACCGGACGGCGGCCGAGCTGGTCGGCGAACTTGCCGTAGAGCGGCACCGTGACAGCCTGGGTGAGCAGGTAGATCGAGAACAGCCACGGGAACTGCGCGAACCCGCCGAGGTCGCGCACCACCGACGGGACGGCGGTCGCGATGATCGTGCTGTCCAGGGCGACCAGCGCCGTGCTGAGCATGACCGCGATCAGCACCGGGCCGCGTTCGGACCGGAAGCCGACCCCCCGGGTGGCGGCGGACGTCGTCATCGGCGGGGTGCTCCTCGGAACGGTCATGACCGGAGTCAACTGCTTTGCAGTCCTAAGCATTCCATCCCGGACGCACCGGCCCCAGCGAATTTCCGGACCCGCGTGGCGCAAGATGGTCAGGATGAGCGACTGGATCCGGCCGATCGGGCGGGGCTGGGTGGTCCGCGACGCGGTCCCGGGCCCCGACGTCGACGAGTTCGCCGAGCCCGAGCGCGTGATCGCCGCGCTGGCCGCGCCCGGCGCCGCGGACAGCCTGCTGGCCGTGCAGCACCCCGCCCGCACGCCCGCCGCCCTGGCGCGCGGTCTCGACCTGGCGGCCGCCGTCCCGGTCGCCCGCGCCGTGCTCGAACGGCTGCGGAAGCGGTTCTACCGGCCGATGCGGGACATCGTCGCGCCCTACCGGGTCGAAGGGCCGGACGGCGTGGCGCTCGGCCTGCTCTGCCTGGTCGACCCGGCGGCGGTGACCGACGACGGCGCCGCGCGCGTCCGCCACACCGAGGACGTCTACCCCGATGTCGTCGCCGAACGGGCCGCGGTGCTCGCCGGCCTGGGCTGCGCGACGAGCGCGGCGCTGCTCGTCCCGGCCGCCGGTGGCCCGGAGCTGACCGCACAGGTCGAGCAGGCCTGCGCCGGCCTCGGCCTGCCCGATCTGTCCACTTCGGATGCGGCCGGGCGGCGGCACGACCTCTGGGTGGTGCCCGAAGGGCCGCTGCAGAGCCGTCTGCTGGCCGCGGTGGCCGGCACGGACCTGCTGGTCGCGGACGGCAACCACCGCGTGGCCGCCGCGGCGGCGGCCGGCCACGGCGCGCTGCTCGCCCTGGTCACCGCGGGACCGGCGCTGGAGATCGGCGCGATCCACCGCGTCCTCACCGGCACCGGCCTCGGCCCGGAGGACCTGGTGACCCGCTGGTGCGCGGCCGGCCTGGACGTCCGCAACGACGACCACGCGGTGCCGGTCACCGGCGAGGCGGTCGTGCGCGCCGGTGCGGCCGTGCTGCGAGTGCCGCTCCCGGCCCCGGACGGCCCTTGGCCGGTGATCGACCACGAGATCGTCGAACAGGTCCTGTTCGCCCGCGCGCTCGGCATCGACCCGGACGGGCCGTGCGTCCGCCCGCTCCCGGCGGGCCGCCCGCTGCCCCCGGACGCGGACGCGGTGGTCCTGCTCGCACCGGTGGGCTACGCCGACGTCCTGGCAGTGCACGCGGCCGGCCGCCGGATGCCGCGCAAGGCCACCTACTTCACGCCGAAGCCGCGCAGCGGGCTGGTGCTGGCGGAGCTCTAGCGGGCGTCCCACCAGTTCAGGACCCGGGTGGCGAACAGCGTCAGCCACTTCGACGGCTGCCCGGCCGGGACGTCCACGCCGAACCACACCCGGCCGGCGTCGGTCCGCTCCTGCCACCACGTCCCGTCCGGCTGCCGGGCCGCGCGGATCAGGGCGATCGCCTCGGCCAGCCGGTCGTCCCGGCGGCCGGCGTCGCGGAAGTAGGAGGCTGCGTTGAGCACGTCGTAGCGCCAGCGGAACGGGTAGCCGAACTCCGTCACCCACGGGCCGATCGGCTCACCCGTGGAAAGCCGCCGGAACAGCCCGCGTTCCAACAGGTATTCCTCGCCCGAACGGCGCGCCGCCCGGGAAGCCGGGGTGCCGCCGGTCGCGGTTTCGTAGGCGAGCAGGCCCTTGAGCGCGTTGAGCGTCGAGTGGACCGACGAGCGGGTCGAGCCCTCGACCCACGCGCAGTTCCAGCCGCCATCCGGCAGCCGGTGCCCGGCGAACCACTCGGCGATGCCGTCGACGTCCGCGCCGAGCCACACCCCGTTGGCCAGGGTCCAGGCGTTGATGCAGCAGTCGACTTCGCCGTCCCAGTACGGCAGGTCGTCGTACTCCCAGCGGCAGTTCCGGGCGAGCAGCTCGGCCGTGCCGCCCAGGACGGGGCCGTCGAGGCCCCACTCGCGCAGGGCGTTCAGCGACCACGTCGTCGCCGTCCACGGCTGGGGTTCGCCGCCGCGGAAGCCCGCCGGGAAGTACGCGCCGCCCGCCCACCGGCCGTCGGGGTCCTGCAGGGCGAGGAGCCGCGCGCCGAACCCTTCGGTGGCGATCCGCGCCCGGGTCGCTTCCCACACCTCCGGGGGTTCGCCCGCCAGGTCGCGCTCCACCTGCCAGCGCAGGGCCGGGTCGGTGTCGCGCAACCAGGCGAGCAGGTCCATCAGGCTCCCGTGACGCCGTCGATGGCCTCGCGCAGGAAGTCGGCGTGGCCGTTGTGCCGGGCGTACTCGTGGATCATGTGCAGCATCACCAGCCGCAGCGAGACGTCCTCGCCCCAGCGTGGCTGGTGGCCCGTGACGTCCAGGGACTCCGCCGCCTCTTCGATCTTGCGCGATTGCTCGACCTCGGCCTGCCACGCCTCGAAGGCTTCCGCGCGCGTCGAGGAACTCGCGTCGTAGGCGGCCTGGAAGTCCCCTTCGGGTGACCAGCGCAGCGGGACGTCCTCGGCGTTGATCACCCGCCGGAACCAGGTGCGCTCGACCTCGGCCATGTGCCGGACCAGGCCGAGCAGCGACAACGTCGACGGCGGGCTCGACGCGCGGCGGAGGTCCTCGTCGGACAGTCCGTCGCACTTCATCGCGAGGGTGGCGCGGTGGAAGTCGAGGAAGGTGCGGAGCATTTCGCGCTCGCCCCCGGTCAGGGGCGGTGCGGGGCGTTCGAAGGTCACGCGGGAGTGTCTATCACGCCGAGAATTGTCGTACCCGTGTTTTAAGCTCGCGCGGTGGACTTGCCCGTCATGCCGCCGGTGCGGCCGATGCTCGCGAAAGCGGTGCACGAGGTACCTCGTGCACCGGGGCTGCTGTACGAGCCCAAGTGGGACGGCTTCCGCTGCGTCGTGTTCCGCGACGGCGACGAGATCGAGCTCGGCTCCCGCAACGACCGCCCGCTGACCCGCTACTTCCCGGAGCTGGTGGAGCTGCTGGCCGCCGCGCTGCCGCCCCGCTGCGTCGTGGACGGGGAGATCGTGCTGGTCACGCCGGCCGGGCTCGACTTCGAGGCGTTGCAGCTGCGGCTGCATCCGGCGGCTTCACGGGTGCGCAAGCTCGCCGAGGAGACGCCGGCCAGCTTCATCGCCTTCGACCTGCTCGCCCTCGGCGACACCGACCTCACCGAGGAGCCCTTCCGCGAGCGGCGCAAACAGCTGGAGAGCATCCTCGGCAGCGCCGCCGAAGGGCTGCAGCGCGTCCACCTGACCCCGCTGAGCGAGGACCCGGCGCAGGCCGAAGACTGGTTCACCCGGTTCGAGGGCGCGGGCTTCGACGGCGTCATGGCCAAACCCGGCGACCTGCCCTACGAGCAGGACAAGCGCGTCATGCTGAAGGTCAAGCACGAGCGCACGGCCGACTGCGTCGTCACCGGGTTCCGCTGGCACAAGGACGGCGTCGGCGTCGGCTCGCTGCTGCTCGGGCTGTTCGACGACCAGGGCGTCCTGCACCACGTCGGGGTGGCCAGCAGTTTCACCAAGGCCCGGCGGGCCGAGCTGGTCGAAGAACTGGCGCCACTGCGGGAAAACGCGCTCGAGAACCACCCGTGGCGGTCCTGGGCCGAGTACGAACCGCAGCCCGGGCGCCAGCCGGGCGCGAACAGCCGGTGGGCGCCGCAGAAGGACTTGTCGTGGGAGCCGTTGCGGCCGGAGTGGGTCGCGGAAGTCCGCTACGAGCACCTGCAGGGCGGCCGGTTCCGGCACGGCGGGCGGCTGGTCCGGTTCCGGCCCGACCGCACGCCGGAGTCCTGCACCTACGCCCAGCTCGACGAGGCACCGCCCGCCGAGCTGGCGAAGCTGTTCGGGGAGGCGCGATGAGCGCGGCGGTCCTGCTCGACGTCGACGGCGTCGAGGTCAAGATCAGCAGCCCGGACAAGGTCTACTTCCCGGAGCGCGGCGAGACGAAGCTCGACCTCGTCGAGTACTACCGGGCGATCTCCGGCCCGCTGCTGGCCCGGCTCGGCGGGCGCCCGCTGCTGCTGGAGCGCTACCCGGACGGCGCCGGCGGCAAGAACTGGTTCCAGAAACGCGTGCCCAAGGGCGCGCCGCCGTGGCTGACCACCACCGTCGTCTCGACGCCGAACGGCACGACGAGCGACGCGCTGGTGGCGAAGGACCTGGCCCACATCCTCTGGGCGGTGAACCTCGGCTGCCTCGGCTTTCACGTGTGGCCCTACCTCGCCGACACCCCCGAGGTCACCGACGAGCTCCGGGTCGATCTCGACCCCTCACCCGGCATCGGCTTCGACCAGTTGCGCGAAGCCGCGGTGCTGACCAGGGAGTTCCTGGCCGAGCACGGCATCGAGGGGCACCTGAAGACGTCGGGCTCGCGCGGGTTGCACCTGTACGTGATGCTCGAACCGCGCTGGGACAGCTTCCAGGTGCGCGCGGCCGCGGTCGCGCTGGCGCGGGCCCTCGAACGCCGGTACCCGGAGAAGATCACCGCGCAGTGGTGGAAGGAAGAACGCGGGGCGCGCGTGTTCGTCGACTTCAACCAGAACGCCCCGCACAAGACGGTGTTCGGCACCTGGTGCGTCCGCCCGCGCGTCGGGGGTCAGGTGTCGACGCCGATCGGCTGGGACGAGCTGGACACCGTCGAGCCGGACACGCTGACGCTGAGCACGGTGCCCGCGCGGGTGGCCGAGCGCGGCGATCCCTGGGCCGGTGCGGGGGAGCGGCCGCAGTCGATCGAGCCGCTGCTGGAGCTGTCCGAACGGGACATGGCGGCCGGGCTGATGGACGCGCCGTGGCCGCCGGTGTACCCGAAGATGCCCAACGAGCCGCCGCGGGTGGCGCCGAGCCGGGCGAAGAAGCCGTGATCAGGGCGGCCCGAGGCGGGGGTGAAGCTGGCTCCACGCGATGAGGGTGACCACGGCGGTCACCCCGAACATCGCGCCGGACCCGAGGCCCGCGGCCGCCGCGCCGGCCAGGGGTGAAGCCACGGTCTGGCCGACGCCGAGCCCGGCGAACGACCACGTGATGCCCCGGGCGGGCCGTTCGGGGAACAGGCGGGCCGCCCACAGGATGCACAGCCCGGTCAGCGCCATGTAGGTGATGCCGAACAGCGCGCTGGAAAGCAGTGCGACGGGGACCCCCGGGTCCGGCAGGGCGAGGAGGGCGATGCCCGCGGCCGCGAGGGTCCACGTCGCGAGGTTGACCGTCCGCAGGGGTGCGCGCCCCGCCGCCCGTCCCGCCAGGCCGCCGAGCAGCCCGGCCACGCCGATCGTGGCCCAGCACCAGGTCGCGGCCACCGGGCTCAGCCCGGTTTCGGCGAGCCGGGACGTGGAGAACGTCCAGTACGGCGCGCTCGTCACCCCGATGAGCGCGGAGTTGGCCACGAGCGGTACCACGCCGCGGACGGGGCCGGAAGCTGCCGGAACGCCGGGCGAACGCGGCAACGTCCGCCACGCGAGCAGCGTCACCGCCACGCCGAGCGCGGCGAACGCCGCCCAGATCGCCGGCCAGCCGAACCCGAGCAGGGGAGTGAACGCCGACGCGGCCAGTCCCAGGCCGGTGCCCGTGTTGGCCCAGGTCTGCGCCCGGTCGCGGGCACGCGTCCCGACCGTCTCGCCGATCAGCTGCGCGACGCCCGGCGAGACGAGCCCCGCGCCGGCCCCCGCGACGGTGATCCCGGCACCGAACACCACGACGTGCGGCGCCAGCGCCATGATGGCGAGCCCGGCCGTCGCCGACGTCGCGGCCAGCAGCACGGTCCCGCGTGCCGACCGCGCGGACGTTCTCGGCGCGAGCAGCAAGCCGAGGCCGTACCCGGCGGTCGAGAGGCCGCCGAGGACGCCGACGCCGACGGTCGTGAGCCCGAACGTCTCGCTGAACCGCGGCACGAAGGGCCCGTAGGCGTAGCGGGCGAACCCGTAGCAGAGGGCGATCACGACCGCGCCGACCGCGGCCGTGCGCGCCCAGCTGTCCGTCTTCGTCGCCGTCACCATCCCTCCACCAAACAGACAGGTCTGTCTGGTGTCAAGCAATGGTAGAATCCCCGCAGGTAGAGGACCATACCGACCTGTTCGGAGGAGAGCTGTGGGCCGGACCCGTCCCGGCGACGCGGGCGCCAAGGTGCTCCAGGCCGCGTCGACGCTGTTCTACCGCGACGGCATCCACGCCGTCGGCGTCGACACGGTCGCCGCCGAAGCCGGGGTCACGAAGGCGGCCCTCTACGGCAACTTCGGATCCAAGAGCCGGCTGGTCGTCGCCTACCTGCGGGAGCGCGACCGCCGGTGGCAGGAGGAGATCGACCGGATCACCGCCGCGCACGCCGATCCGCGGGAGCGGGTGCTGGCGGTCTTCGACGCCTACGAAGCCTGGCTGGCGCGCGACGGCTACCGCGGCTGCGGCTTCCTCAACGCGACCTCGGAGTTCCCCGACCCCGCCGATCCCGTACGCGAAGTCGTCCGGCATCACAAGACCGCGGTGCACGGCTACCTGCGAGCGCAGCTGCGGAACCGCGAACCCGCCCTCGCCGACGAGCTGATGCTCCTGCTGGAGGGCGCCGCTGTCACGGCGGTCGTCGCCCAGAGCTCCCAGCCGTTCGAGACCGCGAAGCGGCTCGCCCGGGCGTTGACCGCCTAGACCCCCAAGTCGAGGGCGAGCTGGCCGCGGTCCTCGCCGACGCCGGACAGCGTCGCGACGCACGCCGGGCACGGCGCGAGCTCGGAAGTGGTCAGGTCCACGGGTTTCCAGCTGCGGGACTCGCGCGCGCCGCAGGCGGATCGGCGGTAGCGGAGGTCGCCGGAGCGGGTCATCAGGTGGGCCAGGGGGACGTCTTCGGGCAGCACGCCGACCAGGTACCAGCGTGGTGCGCTCACCGCGGCGGTCGTCATGGCGGTCAGTGTCCGTCGCGGCGGCCGGACCGGCGGCGCATTTGCCGATCTTCGGCGTGGCGGCCCAAGCAGGCGCGGTCAGGCCTGGTCGGGCAGGTAACGCAGGATGTGCAACAGGCCGCGTTCGTCCACGGTGTCCGGATCGTCGGCCAGGCAGCGGCCCAGCTCGGCGCGCACGGCGTCGGTGTCGATGCCGGCGCCGATCAGCACCAGCTCGGTCCGCCGGGCCTCGCCCGCGGGCCAGGCCGACCGCTCCAGCTGCACGAACCCGCCGACGGTGTGCAGGTGGAAGCGCGCTTGCGGGCCGGTGGGGCCGAAGTCGGCCTGGCCCTTCATCCGGTAGAGCCCGGCCGGGCGCCGCTCGAGGAACTCGACGAAGGCGCGCGGCGCGAGCGGCGTCTCGGCGGTGAAGGTGACCGTCTGGTACTCGGCGTGCAGGTGCCGCGAGTGGTCGTGGTCGTCCTCGCGCAGGTCGTCGAACGACAGCTGGCCGGCCCGCTCGCCGCGGGGTTCGGGGTCGAAGAACAGGCGCGGGTCGACCCGCCCGTGTTCGGTGACCAGCAGCGGGCGGCCCGGCGCCAGCTCTTCGACGGTCGCGGCGAGCTTCGCGAGGGCCTCCGCGGACACCCGGTCGGCCTTGTTCAGCACCACGAGGTCGGCCAGCCGCAGGTGGTCGGCCAGTTCCGGGTGGCGTTCGCGGGCGGCCTCGAACTCGGCGGCGTCGACGACCTCGGCCAGCCCGCCGTAGCGGATGTCCGGGTTCTCGCTGGCGATCATCAGCCGGATCAGGTCGCGGGGTTCGGCGATGCCGCTGGCTTCGACGACGATGACGTCGATGCCCGCTTCCGCGCTGGACAGCTTCGCGAGCATCGCGTCCAGCCCGCTGGCGTCGACCGCGCAGCACAGGCAGCCGTTGCCGAGGGAGACCATCGTGTCGACCTGGCCGGCGACGGCGAGCGCGTCGACGTTCACCTGGCCGAAGTCGTTGACCACGACGCCGATCCGGGCGCCCTCGCGGTTGGCGAGCAGGTGGTTGAGCAGCGTCGTCTTGCCCGCGCCGAGGAACCCGGCGACCAGCACCACGGGGATGCGCTTGGTGTTCACGAAAACCCCTCCCTCCTCTGCCGATCACCGCGACTCTAACGCGGGCGCGCGTACCCGGTCGGCCGCCCCTGGTGAAGGCCGTTCGGCGAATGCCCACGAAAAGACGCAGGCGGGCCGGCGACAAAGGATCACGCGGGTTTTGCCGCCCGGAGTGATCGATTGACGGGAAATGCGCTGTGCCATGTCCGAATAACGCTTGGTAGCAGTTATTTTTTCAGCCGGACCGGCCGTGTGCTGGAATTCCGGCATCGCCGGGACGGCGTTCCCGAGTGGCGGAGCCCGGCCCGCGAAACGTGGGGTATCCTCCCCGGCCTGGCCGGAGTTCCCAGGGCAGTGGGGGCTTCGGGCCGGCAGTGTCGTCGGCGACCCTCGGAGGAACGGTGAACCTTTTCGTCGGGCTGCAGATCGCGATTTCGGAGAGTGGGGAACCGCGGTGACCGTTACACCCGAGCGGGTGACGGCGTCGTTGCCGCTCTACCCACAGCGCGTCTCGGAGGAGCAGAATGTCAATTCCGCGGAAGCGGAGGAATTCCTGGACCGGATGTTCGCCGAAGGTGCCGCGGAAGAAGGTGAGCGGTTCGAGGACCGGTTGGCGCAGGTGCGCGCGGAAATCATGGAAACCGGCACCTACCGGCACACGGCCGCCGAACTGGCGTACGGCGCGCGCGTCGCGTGGCGCAACTCGGCGCGCTGCATCGGCCGGCTGTACTGGCGCAGCCTGAGGATCCGGGACCGCCGCCGGGTCACCGACCCCGCCGCGATCGCCGGGGAGTGCGTCGCCCACCTGCGCCAGGCCACCCGGGGCGGGCGGATCCGGCCCACGATCACGGTTTTCGCACCGGACACGCCCGGCGCGCCGGGGCCGCGCATCCACAACGAGCAGCTCATCCGCTACGCGGGGTACCGCTTCGAAGACGGCTCGGTCCTCGGCGACCCGCGGTACGCCGAGTTCACCGAGCAGGTGCGAAGACTCGGCTGGCGGCCGCCGGAGCGAAGAGGCTCCTTCGACGTCCTGCCGCTGCTGATCGAGGCCGTGCCCGGCGAGCCGCGGCTGTTCACGCTGCCGCCGGACGCCGTCCTGGAGGTCCCGCTGACCCACCCCGACCACCGCTGGTTCGCCGGGCTCGGGCTGCGCTGGCACGCCGTGCCCGCGATCAGCAACATGCCCCTGGAGATCGGCGGCGTCACCTATCCGGCGGCGCCGTTCAACGGCTGGTACCTCGGCACGGAGGTCGGGGCCCGGAACCTGGCCGACGAGCAGCGCTACGACCTGCTGCCGGTCGTCGCGGAGCTGATGGGCCTCGACACCGCGTCCGAGCGCACGCTGTGGCGCGATCGCGCGCTGGTGGAGCTGACGCTGGCCGTGCAGCACTCCTTCGACGCGGCCGGCGTCACGATGGCCGACCACCACACGGAGTCGCACCGGTTCCTGTCCCACCTGGAACGCGAGGAGCGGGCCGGGCGCCGGTGCCCCGCGGAGTGGAGCTGGATCGTGCCGCCGCTGTCCGGCGGCCAGACCGCGGTCTTTCACCGCTATTACGACGAACCGGACCCATCGGAGCGACCCGCGTTCCTGCCGCCGCCGTGAGAACCGCGGAGAGTAGCGTAGGAGCGCCCGTTCGGCGGATCGTGCGCGACCCCCGGGGCAGTCCGGTCCCCGAGGGCCGACAATGGAGCACATGACCGCAGTCCTCGTCGCCTACGCCGGGCGTCACGGCGGAACCCGGCAGATCGCCGAGGTCATCGCCGCCGAGCTCGGTGAAGCGGGCCTGACCGTCGACGTGCGCGACGCCGCCGACGTCGCGGGCGTCGAGCACTACGCCGCGGTCGTCGTCGGCAGCGCGCTGTACTACCACCGGTGGCGGCCGGAAGCCGTCCGGCTGCTGGAACGCAACGCGCGGGCGCTCTCCGAGCGTCCGGTGTGGTTGTTCCACAGCGGACCCTGCGGGCCCGGCGCGGCCACGCACCAGGTCAGCCTGCCGGCGAACGTGGCGCTGCTGGCCGCGCGCATCGACGCGGAGCGCACGGCCACCTTCGGCGGCCGGCTCGACCCGGCGACGGTGCGCGGGCTGATCCCGAAGCTGCTGGCCTCGGGCCGGCGCGCCGGCGACTTCCGTGACTGGGACCGGATCAAGGCGTGGGCCCGGGACGTCGGCCGCCGGGTCCGCACGCGCGTCTCGCTCTGATCCTCTTGCCCGCCCGGCGCGGTGGGTGCTAAACCCAACCCGAGGTCTTCCGGTGGGAAACCGACGGAACGGGGCGAACGTGACGGATCGGAAAGCGCTTACCGCCGACCAGCGCAACAGTTTCCTCGCCGCACTGCTCGGCTGGAGCATGGATTCGTTCGACTACTTCCTCGTCGTGTTCGTCCTGGCGGACATCGCGAAGGACAAGTCGTTCGGGGCGACGGCCACGCAGCTGGCGTTCATCACGACGGCGACGCTGGTGATGCGCCCGGTCGGCGCGCTCCTGTTCGGCCTGTGGGCCGACCGGGTGGGCCGCCGCATCCCGCTGATGGCCGACGTCGTGCTGTACTCGGTGGCCGGTCTGCTGTGCGCGTTCGCCCCGAACTACACGGTGCTGCTGGTGCTGCGGTTCGTCTACGGCATCGGCATGGGTGGCGAGTGGGGCCTGGGCGCGGCGCTGGCGATGGAGAAGATCCCGGTCGAGCGCCGCGGCTTCTTCTCGGGCCTGCTGCAGGTCGGCTATTCGATCGGCTACCTGCTGGCGGCGCTGGCGTACCTGCTCTTCCATTCGGCGCTCGGCCTGCCGTGGCGCTGGATCTTCGTGCTGAGCATCTTCCCGGCGCTGATCAGCCTGCTGATCCGCGCGCGCGTCCGCGAGTCGGAGGTGTGGGAGACCGCGCGCGAGAAGCTGAAGGTGACGCGGACGTCGGTGAAGGACATCCTGCTCAACCCCAAGGTGATCCGCCGCTTCGGCTACCTCGTCCTGCTGATGACGGCGTTCAACTGGATGAGCCACGGAACCCAGGACGTCTACCCGAGCTTCCTGAAGGCCCACGACAACGGCGGCGCGGGCCTGAGCGCGTCGACCAGCACGTGGATCGCGGTGCTGTACAACGTCGGAGCCATCATCGGCGGTCTGACCTTCGGGACGCTGTCGGAGAAACTGGGCCGCCGCCGCACCATCGTGGCGGCCGCGGTGCTGGGGCTCCCGGTGGTCCCGATCTTCGCGGTCGACCACGGCGCGGGGATGCTGGCGCTGGGGTCGTTCCTGATGCAGATCGTGGTGCAGGGGGCGTGGGGCGTGATCCCGGCGCACCTGACGGAGATGTCGCCGGACGCGATCCGCGGCTTCTACCCGGGGGTGACCTACCAGCTGGGGAACCTGCTGGCGGCGTTGAACCTGCCGATCCAGCAGGCGATCGCGGAGTCGCACGGGTACCCGTCGGCTCTGGTGTGGACGGTGGTGCCGGGACTGATCGCGGTGGCGGTGCTGACGGCGATCGGGAAGGAGGCGAAGGGCATCCGCTTCGGCGAGTCCGCGGTGGCGACGGCGCCGGCGGGTTCGCAGTAGCCTACGGCGTCACGAGCGCCGCTTCGTAGGCGAAAATCGTCAGCTGCACCCGGTTCGACACATCGAGCTTCGCGAACGACCGCGTGATGTGCGTCTTCACCGTCGCCTCGCTGAGGAACAGCTCCGCCGCGATCTGCGCGTTCGGCTTGCCCTGCGCCACCGCCGTCACGATCTCGCGTTCCCGCTCGCTCAGCCGTTCCAGCTTCACCTGGGCCTGCGACCGCCGCGGGCTCGCCCGCGTTGCCACGAACTCGCCGATCAGCTGCTTCGTCATCCGGGGCGACAACATCGCGTCGCCGTTCGCCACCACCCGGACGCCCTCGATGATCTCCTGCGGCGAGCCCTCCTTCAGCAGGAACCCGCTCGCGCCCGCCGCCAGCGCCTCGAACACGTACTCGTCCAGGTCGAACGTGGTCAGGATCAGGACCTTCGGCGGCCTCGGCTGGGCCAGGACCGCCGCCGTCGCGACGAGGCCGTTCATGCGGCGCATGCGGATGTCCATGATCACCACGTCCGGCGCGTGCCGGGCGACCTGCTGGACCGCTTCGTCGCCGTCGCCCGCCTGCGCGACCACCTGCAGGTCCGGCGTGCTGCCCAGGATCATGGACAGTCCGGTGCGGACCAGCGGGTCGTCGTCGACAAGCAGTACGCGCACGCTCACCCGCCCATGCTAGGGCGCCGGTGCCACCCACGGCAGCCAGGCCCGCAACGCGAAGGTCCGCTCGTCGAACGGGCCGGCCGAGAGGGCGCCGCCGAGCAGGGAAACGCGCTCGTTGACGCCGGTCAGCCCGGTGCCCGACCCCGGTGACGGCACCGGGTGCGGCGGCAGCGGGTTGAACACCTCGACCGACAGCCCCGGGCCCGGACCGCCGCGGACCAGCACCTCCGCCGGCGCTCCCGGAGCGTGGCGCAGCACGTTGGTCAAGGCCTCCTGGAGGATCCGGTACGCCGCCGTGGCGAGCGGGGCCGGGGCCGTCGACGCCTGGTCGAGCAGGATCGTCAGGTTGATCGTCAGACCGGCCTGGCGGGCGCCGGTGATCAGGTCGGGGATGTCGGCCAGCGTCGGCTGGGGCGGCTCCGCGGGCCCGAGCGGTGCCCGGTCGGCGAAGCCCGTGGTGCGCAGCACGCCGATCACCTGACGCAGGTCCTCGAGCGACTGCCGGGCGGTGGTCCGGACCGTCTTGGCCGCCTCCGCCGCGTCCGGCGTCGTCGTCGCCGTGACCTCCAGTGCACCGGCCTGCAGGGAAAGCAGGGACAGCCGGTGGCCGAGGACGTCGTGCATCTCGCGGGCGATCCGCGCCTGCTCCTCCCGGCGTGCCACCTGGTCGCGCAGGGCCGCCTCTTCGGCGGCGAGGCGCCGCTTCTCGGTGAGGCTGTACCGGACGATCCCCAGCGTGAGCGGGACCGCCGTGTAGACCGCCGCGGTGACGACGACGCCGATCAGCTTGGCGCCGATCGTCTCGGTCGAGATCCAGGTCTCGGCCAGCGACATGTCCTGGGGGCGGCTCGCGTCGCGCCACACCGCGAGCCCGGTCGCGGCGAACACGAGCGTCGCCGCGCTCCAGCGCCACCAGCCGGTGCAGCGGGTCGCGAGCGCGGCGAGGGCGATCAACGCGGCCAGTGAGTCGGCCGCCAGCAGCAGCGGCGGCGCCACCGCGATGCCCGTCACCACCAGCGGCCAGCGCCACCGCCAGACGAGCATGATCGCCGCACCGATGCCGAAGAACCAGCCGAGCACCGCCGCGGCCGTCACGTGCAGTTCGTCGGTGCCGGGCAGGCTGATCTCCAGCGACACGTTGACGATGCCCGTCACCAGGCTCGCGGCGACTGCCAGCACGGTGCACACCACGCCCAGCACGGACCGTCCCATGGGGTCAGCGTACGAGGTTGTCACCGCGTCCCCATCGGCCGTTCCGCTCCTTCACCGCCGGGGTGGTGACGACTTTCGTCGTACGCGGTCGAGGCCTGCGGACGACGCGGGCGGGACCGCGCCGCTGGTTTCCTTCTCGTCGTCAAGCGCCAGGTGAAAGGAAACCCCGATGACCGACCACACTCCGCTCCAGCAGTACCCGGCCCCGCAGGTGGCGGCGCCGCGCAACGGCCTGGGCACGGCCGGGTTCGTCCTCGGCCTGATCGCGCTGGTGATCGCGCCGATCCCGGTCGCCGGGGTGGTCGCCTGGCCCCTGGCCGTGCTCGGCTTGATCCTGGCCGCGGTCGGCATCGCCAGAGTGCGGGCCGGGAAGGCGACCAACAAGGGCCTCGCGATCGCCGGCGTCGTCCTGTCACTGCTCGCCCTGGTCGTGAGCATCCTGTGGCTCGTGGTGATCGGCAAGGTGATCAACGACGTGAACGAGCAGGCCACCCAGCACCACACGATCGCCTACCAGGTGAGCGGGGACGCGAAGGCCGCCGACATCGTCTACAGCACCTTCGACCGGGACACCATCCTGATCAACACCGAGGCCGGTGCCGCGGTGCCGTGGACCAAGACCGTGGAAGCCACCGGGTTCCTCGCCGGGTCCCAGTTCACCGTGACCGCCGGGCCGGACGGTGGCTCGGTCAGCTGCAAGGTGATCGTCGACGGCAAGGAGGCCAAGACGGCGACCGCGGCCGGAGCCGGGGCCGTCGCCAGCTGCACCGGCTTCTGAACCGCCCGTGCCACCCGGGCGAGGGGGCCGGGCGGCACGGGGGAGAAGGTGGGACCCGGCCCGGGGGCGGGTCCCACCTTTCGTTCAGCCGCAGTGCTCGAACTCGCTGTCGTAGGCCTGGCCGCCGGCCGAGCCGCCCCACTTGACGCACTTGTCCGCCGCCGCGGCCTTGACCGGGCCGGCGAACCAGGAGAACGAGCCCGAGTCGGTCTGCCGCGCCGAGCCCTTGACCTCCAGGTAGGCCGAGGTCGCGGTGGCCGTTCCGGCGGAGGCGTTCTTCATCGTGCTGACGCAGTTCTGGCCGTTGGCCGCGTTGTACGACAGGTACACCGTGCCGGCCGCGCCGCCGGTGCCCAGCGGTGCCGAGTCGATGACGCTGTAGCCGCCACCGCAGGCCGGGGAGCCGAGCGCGGCTTCGGTGACCGTGGCGAAGCGGATGGCGTCGTAGGGGTGCTCGGTGGGGCCCACTTCGAACAGCACCCCGGCCGACGACTGCGACAGCGGCACCATGTCCGAGTACGCCGCGCCCCCTCCCCACACGAGCAGGCTGCCGGCGTTGCCGGTCCAGTTGGCGCCCTCGTCGAACGACGAGTGCACCCGCAGCTGCTCGCGCTCGCCGCACACGGACGGTGCGGCGAACAGGATCCGGTTGTACTTGCCGCCGGTGTCGGTGGCGCTCATCCGGGCCGTCGAACCCTCGACCGTCGGCGCGACGAGGTCGGTGGCGAAGTCGAACTTCGAGCTGAACGTCGCGCCGCCGTCCGAGCTGATCGCGAAGGCGCGGTTGTGGGTGCCGTCTTCGAGGCACTTGTTGCCGTCGTTCGCCTGGTTGCGCGCGGCGGCGTAGATCCGGCCGTCCCGGAGCTCGGTGACGCTGATCTCCTGGGGGTTGATCGCACTCGTCGCCGGCTTGTCGGTGGCGCCGAGGTGCCAGGTGCTGCCCTGGTCGTCGCTGTAGACCAGCGCGCCGATGTTCGAATAGCTCATCCCGGCGACGAGCCGGCCCTTGTGCGCGCCGCGCGTCAGCACGATCCCGTGGGAGGGCCCGGTGGCCAGCCAGCCGGGCGCGGTCGAGAAGCCGAGTTCCGTGGTCAGCGTCTTCGGCGCGCCCCACGTCTTCCCGTTGTCCTCGCTGATGGACACGCGCGGGATCCGGCCGCAGTCGGGGTTGGTGTAGCACTGCATGGTCGACAGCAGCACGATCCGGTTGCTGCCCGGGATGACGATCGGCGCGGGGTTGCCCTTCGTGTCACCGAACGCGGTGATGACGGTGTTCAGCGCGCCCCACGTCTTGCCACCGTCGGTGGAACGCTTCATCACGAGATCGATCTTGCCCAGGTCGGCGCAGGCGTGGGCGCCGCTGTTGCGGCCTTCGGCGAAGGCGAGCAGGTCGCCGTTGTTCGCCTTGACGACGGTGGGGATGCGGTAACAGTCGTGGCCTTCGGTGTCCTTGTTGAACACCAGCGTGCTGGCCACGTCGGCCTGAGCGGTGGCGGCGCCGACGGCCGCCGGGACGGCCAGGGCGGCGCACCCCAGCAGCCCGGCGAGCAGCCCTTGGGCGAGTCGGGTGATCTTCACGGTTCGAGCTCCCTACGGATTCCGGTCTTCGTCTCGCCAGCAGCGTCGACACGATCCGTACAAGAGCCGTACAACTTCGCGTATAACGAACTATACGTGACGCGCAGGCAAAATTCAGGTGAACGCGGCCAGCGTGGCGAACCCGGTCGCCAGCACGAGAAGCGTGGACAGGAGACCCAGGAGCAGCGCTCGTCCGCCGCCGCGCAGCAACGCACCGAGCCGGACGGCGCAGCCGAGGCCGAAGAGCGCGCCCGCGAGCAGGAGTGTCGACGCGGTCTTCGCGACGTCGAGGACGAACGTCGGCACCAGCCCGGTGCTCCGGAGGGCGACCATCGCGAGGAAGCCGAGGACGAACAGTGGCACGAGGGGAGCGTGCGAGTCGCGGCGGCCGCGTTCGGCGGCGCCGACGAGCGCGACCACCGGGGCGAGCAGGACCACGCGGCTGAGCTTCACCACAATGGCGATCCCGACCGCGGTGGCGCCCGCGGGCCCGGCCGCCGCGACGACCTGGGCCACCTCGTGCACCGAGATGCCGGCCCAGCTGCCGGTCCGGGCGGCGTCGAGGCCGAGCGCGCGGGCGAGCAGGGGGAGTGCGGCCAGTGCCAAGCTGCCGTAGCAGGTGACGAGCGCGACGGCGGTGGCGACGTCTTCGTCGTCGCGCTCGATCACGCCCTCCATCGCGGCGATCGCCGAAGCCCCGCAGATCGAGAAGCCGGTGGCCACCAACAGGGCGAGGCTGCGGGGCACGCGGACCAGCCGGGCGAGCGCGAGGGTGCCGAGGAAGGTGACCGCGACCGTCAGCACGACGGCGGCGAGCGTGCCGGGGCCGAGCGCGAGCACGGTGGGAACGGCGAGCTGGAGCCCGAGCAGGACGACGCCGGCGCGCAACAGGCGTTTCGTCAGCCGGGCGACGGCCCGCCGGTGCTCGTCGGTCAGCACCGGCGTGCTCCCGATGGCGACGCCGAGCACGACGGCGACGGTGAGCGCGCCGGCCACCGGCCACACCGAGCTGAGTGCGTACGCCGCGGCGACGCCGAGCCCGGTGATCGCCAGCCCTGAGGTCTTCGCCGTCGTCAGTGCCATGCTTCCAGGGTCGCCGGTGCCGGGCGTGCGCGGTAGCCGGTGATGCGCGCCGAGGTCATAGACTGAAGCTATGACCGGACCGGATCTGGACTCGCTGCGCCTGCTGGTGCTCGTCGACGACCTCGGCAGCATCGGCCAGGCGGCCGGCGCGCTCGGCATCGCCCAGCCGTCGGCGAGCAAACGGCTGTCCACTTTGGAACGCCAGTTGGGACTGTCCCTGGTGGACCGAACCCGCCGCGGGTCGGCGCTGACCCCGGACGGCCGGGTGATCGCGGGCTGGGCCCACCGCGTGCTGACCGAAGTGGACGGTCTGCGCACCGGGGCGGAGGCCCTGCGCACCCAGCGCGGCGCGCAGCTGCGGGTCGCGGCGAGCATGACGCTCGCCGAGCACTTCGTGCCGGCCTGGATCGGCGAGGTCAAGCGGACCGGGCCGGAGACCTACGTCGGGCTGGAGGTGGTCAACTCCGAGCAGGTCGCCGACCTGGTCGCGCGCGGCCGGGTGAACCTGGGGTTCGTCGAGTCGCCGGGACCGTGGCCGGGCCTGGCCACGCGCCGCGTCGCGGCGGACCGGCTCGTCGTGGTGGTCCCGGCCGGGCACGCCTGGGCCCGCCGCCGCCGTCCGTTGCGGGCCGCCGAGCTGGCCGCGACGCCGTTGGTGGTGCGCGAGCCGGGATCGGGAACGCGCGAGACGGTCGAGGCGGCGCTGCGCCGGGCGGGGGCGGGCCCGGTGCTGCCGTTGCTGGAGCTGGGTTCGGCGTCGGCGGTGCGCAACGCGGTGATCGCGGGCGCCGGGCCGGCGGTGATCAGCGACCTCGACGTGGTGCGCGAGGTGGCCGGCCGGCGGCTGGTGCCGGTACCGGTGGAGGACATGGAACTGGGCCGGGTGCTGCGCGCGGTGTGGCCGGCGGGCCGGCGCCTGACGGGCCCGGCGGCGGAGTTGCTGACGCTGGCGGTGAAGTCCGGCGCTTGACGCCTGAGGCCGGGCCGACGCTGGTGGGCCGGGCTCGCCTGCGCCGAAACCCTGGTCGGTTCGTTCGCGGAGCGGCTCCGGCCGGCGGCCGGTTCTTTCGCACGCGACCGAAGTCGCCTTGCCGTCGATCGAGCGGCGATATATCGTGTGAATGTCGCCGATACGACTGGGAGGTCATGATGGACATGAGCGCGAGGCGGATCTTCGCCGGGTTCGGGGGACACGTCGGGCACCACGGGCCGGGCCACGCCGGGTTCGGGCACGGGCCCCATGACCCGAGGCTGGGGCACGCCGAGGCCGAGCATGCCGGGTTCGGGAGCGAGCACGGAGGGCCGGGGCATGCCCGGGCGGGACACGGGCACTTCGGGCCGGAGCACGGCGTGCCGGGGCACGGCGTGCCGGGGCACGAGGACTGGGAGGGCGGCCCGGAGCTGGCGCGCGGATTCCCGCCGCCGCCACCGCACCCACCCCAGCCTCCGGGCGGGCCGGGTTTCCCCGGCTTCCCGGGCGGCCCCGGCTCGTTCGGCGGACCGGGCGGCTGGTTCGGCGGCGCCGGCCCGTTCCAGCGGGTCCGCGAGTTCCGCGGCGGCGGCCGTCCCCCGGCGCGCCCGGTGCGGCCGGCCGTGCTGGCGTTGCTGGCCGAGGAGCCGATGCACGGGTACCAGCTGATGCAGGAGATCCGCCGCCGCACGCACGACCGCTGGCGGCCGAGCCCGGGCTCGGTGTACCCGATCCTGCAGCAACTGGAGGACGAAGGCCTGGTCCACACGGTCGAGACGGCCGGTCGCCGGATCGCGGAACTCACCGACGCCGGCCGCGAGCACGTGGCGGGCCGCGAGGCGGAGTTCGCGGCCCTGTGGGAGGAACCGGAGGAGGAGCCCGGAGCCGACCGGTTCGCAGCCCTCTGGCACGCACTGGGCGAGCTCTCGGGAGCGGCGGCCCAGGTGGGGTACAGCGGAACGGAGGCCCAGGTCGCAGAGGTGAAGAAGATCCTCGCCGACGCCCGCCGCCGCGTGTACGCGGTACTGGCCGACGCAGGCCTGGAGGACGACGACGCCTGACGGCCGCGCCTTCGCCGGGTAGGCGGGGCCGCGAGGGATTCCGGCCGCCGCGCTGTCCGCGGCGGCCGAGGCGGCCGGATCGTCCACATCGGACGGTCCGGCCGCCGGGTAAGCTCCACCCATGGAGGAGAAGGACTTCGCCGCCCACCTCACCGCCACCATGACCGGCAGCGCCCTCACCATGCTCATCGGCGTCGGCCACCGCACCGGGTTGCTCGCCGCCGCCGCGCGCGGGCCCGCCTCCAGTGCCGGGCTCGCCGCGCGCGCCGGGCTGCACGAACGCTATGTCCGGGAGTGGCTCGGCGCCATGGTCACCGGTGGCATCTTCACCTACGACGGCCGCGAGTACACCTTCCCACCCGAACACGCCAAGTTCCTGCTCGGCGAGACCGCGTCGAACCTCATGCCGTCGCTGCTGACCTTGTCCGCGTTCACCGGCATCCTCCCCGACCTGGAACGCGCCTTCGCCGAGGGCGGCGGTGTCCCGAGGTCCGCTTACGGCCCCCATCTCGAGAGCCTCGGCGCGAAAACCGGCGACAGCTGGAAACACATCTACCGCGAACACCTCGTCGACGGCTTCTTCGGCGCCGTTCCCGGCCTCAACGAGCGGCTCACGGCCGGTGCGCGCGTGCTCGACCTCGGCTGCGGCACCGGGAACGCCATCGCCGTCGCCGCCCGCGCGTTTCCCGCCTCGCACTTCACCGGCCTGGACATCAACGCGAGCGTCGTCGCGCAGGCCGGCGAAAAGAAGCCCGTGAACGCCGAATTCGTCGTGGGGGACGCCGCCGAGCTGAGCGCCGATCCGCCCTACGACGTCATCACCGCGTTCGACGCCGTGCACGACCAGGACCGCCCGGACGTCGTGCTGCGCCGGATCCACCAAGCCCTCGCCCCGGACGGGCTGTTCTTCATGGTGGACACCAACTTCTCCAGCCACCTGGAGCAGAACATCGGCAACCCGCTGGCCGCCCTCACGTACTCGATCAGCCTGATGTACTGCACGACGACGTCACTCGCCGAAGGCGGCGCCGCGCTCGGTGCCGTGTGGGGCACCGAAAAGGCGACGGAAATGCTCGCGGACGCGGGGTTCCGGCACGTCGACGTGCTCGAATCCCCGCGCCCGCAGAACTGCATCTACGCCTGCCGCCCGTGATTCACTGCTGGTACGGCGCCGCCGCGGCCTTGGCGGCGGTGATCAGCGCGCCCTTGTTCTTCGGCCAGAACGTGCTGTCGACGCACGTATAGCGCGGCAGGAAACCACCGCAGGTTCCACTCGAACCGCCGACCTCGAACGTGACGCTGGCGACGCCGAGCTCGCCGTAGGTGAAGTCGTCGGTGGTGCCGGTCGTGTCGTAGCCGACCGTCTCCTCGTTGGTGCCGACGAGGTAGCCGTTGGACGCGGCGTACTTCGCGCCGAGCCGGCGGTACTGCGCGTCGTTCGGCGAGGTGGCCTGGGTGAAGCCCCACGGGATGATGATGTCGTTGCCGTAGCTGTGCAGCGTGATCATCGTGCCGGTGGCGGTCGACGGCGCCGGGTCGTTGTTGCCCGTGCCGCGCTGGTCCGGGAAGATCGCGCGGGCCAGCTTCTCCAGCGCCTGCACCTCGGGCTCGGAACCCGCGCTGACCCCCTGGTAGGTCTCGGAGCACGCGGAATTGGAGTCGCCGCCCCACTTGAACGTCGAGTTGCGGTTGAGGTCGACGCCGATGTTCGTGCCGGTGCAGCTGCCCCGGGAGTTGTCCGCGTTCTTGCGCTGCAGCTTCGGCGAGTTCCCGCCGGAGGCGACGATGTCGACGCCGTCGGGGTTGGCGATCGGCACCACCCACACCTCGGTGGTGTCCAGAATGGACTTCGCGGTGGCGTCGGTGGCGTAGCCGTCGGCGAGGTAGTCGATCCAGCGCCAGGCGAGCTCGCCGGTCGACAGCTCCCGCGCGTGGATCTGGGCCATCAGGAAGAACTTCGGCTTCTTCGACGTCGTCGACAGCGTGCAGTCGCCGGTCTGCTTCTTCGTCAGGCAGATCGCCTGGATGTCGTGGCCGCCCTGGCCCTTCGTCTTCTTCCACGACTGGCCGATCGTGTACTTCGTGGCCAGGTCGGGGTGGGCCGAGGCGACGGCGGCGAGGTGGTTCTCGTGCGCGGTGACCGTCCGGTACCCGCCGTAGTAGGTGTCCGCCGCCAGCCGGTTCGCCTCGGCGGGCAGTTCCTTGTAGACGGTGTCGAAGAACGACGGCCGGTAGCCGAGGGCCCGCAGCTTCGCGGCCACGGCTCGCCCGCCGACGACGTTGACGCTGCCGGCATCGTCGGCTTCTTCGACGTCGAACCCGGCTTCGGTCAGCGCCTGCGCCTGGGCGGCGGTGGCCGCGACGCGCCAGAACACCGGCGTGTCGGCCGTCTGCGCGACGGCGGTACCGCCGAGCACGGAGGTGAGCAGCACCCCGGACGCCGCAAGGGCGAGCCGGGACAGGGACCTTGACGCCATCGGGGGATCTCCTCACGCCGCACGGATGGAGGTCCGGTCGGAACCCGTGGTCACCGTACCGGCACGCACAGTGTGTCGGCCCGGCGCAAAGGGGTCATACCCCCGAAAGTCGCGAAACCGCCGAGCGGGTCGTGAGTGGTAAGGAGGGTTAGAACCCGCCTTACCACTCACGACCCGCGGCGGCAGACGTCAGTGCTTGAGGCCGTGTTCGATCGCTTCGATGATCCGCGGCCGCAGCTCGGCCGCCGAGATGATCGCGTCCACCGAGCCGACCTCGACCGCGCGCTGGATGCTGTGCACCCGGTCGAACTCCGCCGCCACTTCGCTGACCTTCTCCGCGCGGACCGCCGACTGGACCTCCGCCAGCTGCGCGCTCAGCGCGGCCCGGGAGGCGCCGCCGGCCGCCGCCACCTGGGCCTGCAGCTCCGTCACGCGCGGGTCGTTCACCGTGCGGTTGTTGACCTCGCCCGCGAACACCACCGCCGCCGCCGGGGCACCGCCCAGCACCGAAGCGAACGAGCCCTCCAGGGCCAGCACCGTCATGTTCGGGTTGAGCGCCTTGGAGAACACGACGAACGCGCCGCCGTGGTAGCGCGAGATCACGGTGAACACGATCGGGCCCTCGAAGTTGACGATCGCCCGGCCGATCTCCGCGCCGTACTCCAGCTGCAGCTTGCGCAGCGACTCCGGCGAGCCGTCGAAGCCCGACAGGTTCGCCAGCACCACCAGCGGCCGGTTGCCCGACGCCGCGTTGATCGCCCGCGCCGTCTTCTTCGACGACCGCGGGAACAGCGTGCCCGCGGTGTAGGTGTCCGGGCCGTCGGTGGGCGGGAAACCGCGGCGGGGGACCGAACGCGACTCGATGCCGACCAGGCAGACCGGGCGGCCGCCGATGTGCACGTCCTGCACCGCCGACGTCTCCGCGTCGGCCATCCCCGCCCAGCGCTCCAGCACCGGGTGGTCCTGGTCCGACAGCGCGCGCATCACGGTGCGGATGTCGAACGGCTTCTTGCGGTCCGGGTTGTGCTCGGCCGAGAAGATCTCGCCGACGGTCGTGAAGTCGCTGCCGGCGATCGCGTGGGGGAACGGCGAGACGTCCCGGTCGATCGGGTCGCTCGTGCCGACCTTGCGCGGCCCGGCCTCACCAGGCACCACGTAGGTGTGGTCGTAGTGCGCCATCAGCACTTCGCGCGCGGCCGGCAGGTTCGGCGCCCAGTACTGCGCCTGGCCGTTCGGGCCCATCACGCGGTCGTAGCCGCCGATGCCGAAGTTGTCCTCGGCCGACACGCCACCCGAGAAGTCGAGCGCCTGCTTGCCGGTGAGCACCATCGCCGAGTCCGGCGTCATCACCAGGATGCCCTTGGTGTGCATCAGCATCGTGGCCTCGGCGTTCCAGTACGGCTGGGCGCCGACGTTGATCCCGTTGACCACGATGTTGATTTCGCCGCCGTCCTGGGTGAACGTGACGATCCGCTTGAGCGCCGCGGCGACCCAGTCCATGTTCTCGGTGCCCGAGGACATCGAGATCCGCGCGCCCGAGGACAGCGCGAACCACTCCAGGGGCACCTGCATCCGCTCGGCCAGGTCGAGCGCCGCGATCACCCGCGAGCACTCCGGCTCCGACAGGGCACCGAGGGACTTCGTCGGGTCGCCGAGCAGCACCACGCGGGTGACGCCCTCGGGGTGCCGCTTGCTCGGGGTGGTGACGACGCCGGCGATGATCGCCGCGGTGTTCTTGCCCTTCGGCCGGTCCACCGGCACCAGGACACCCGAGTCGTCGAGGTCGTGTTCGGTGAACGTGCCCTCCGGGCCGGAGAGCAGGCCGGTGATCTCGTAGGGGTAGACCGTCCCGCGCCGGGCCGCGCGCAGCACCTTCAGGCGGTAGTCGTCGAGCGGCTTCACCGGCTCGGTCGACGGCGCCTCGACGTGCAGCCGCGCGCCGTGGCCGGGGTCGAGGGTGATCCGGACGGCGAGCTCGGTCAGCTTGCCCGCGTCCGTGCGCCGCCGGGCCAGGAACTGGACCTCCTCCAGCCCGGCGCCGACCGAGGTCGGCAGGATGCGCTGGACGAGCTGGTTCAGCTCCTCGGTGGTCAGGTCGGTCGGGGGCCAGACGTACATCATGATCCGGTTCGTGTCGAACCGCTTGTTCTGCGGCCGCTGCGCCTGGATGTTGCGGATCGCGTCGAGGCAGGCGGTGACCGCGTCCTCCAGCGCCGGCAGCGCGACCAGCCGCCCGTCGGCTTCGCGCAACGGCGTCAGGTCGCGGACCTGGCCCATCGCGATCAGCCGCTCGTCGGCCGGGTTGGTCTTCGCCGCGGCCTTGAACAGGTAGATCTCCTCGTCCGAAGACGGGAGGCGGGTGAGGTCGAACTCGCGCAGCCGCTCCAGCTGCAGGCGCTGCGCGATCTGCGGGTGCAGGCCGCGGATCAGGCGGTCCTCGGTAAAGCTGTCGCCGTCGCGCTCGAAGGTGAAGTGGTGGTGCATCACCGCGCCACCGGTGCCGGCCACGGTGATGACCACCCGGCGGACGCCCGCGGGCAGCGGGTTCCCGGCCAGCAGCGTGCCGAGGCGCTCCGCGGTCGCGTCGACGTCCGGCTGGTCCTCCCAGCGCAGGTACAGGTCGGCGACCACGCCGTCGGTGGCCACCTCGCCGAGCGCGCGGAGGGCGTCGGGCAGCTCGGCGATGTCGACGGCGGTGGTGACCAGCGGCAGCGCGCCGCCGGGGGTGTTCAGCTCGGCGGTCAGCCAGCGGTGCCCGCCGGCTTCGCGCACGGCGACCCCGGAGAGGCGTCGGTTGCCGTAGTAGCGGCGGGTCAGCACTTCCAGCAGCGGCGCGTGATCGCGGCCCGGGCGCCCGATCCGCTGCCCGATCAGCCGCACGAGGGGCTGCGAACCGGTGATCATGGCCTGGATCCGCTCGGCGCGGTCCGGCGCGTCCGGGTGCTGGTCGAGGTAGGTCAGCTCGGTGCGGACGGCGGCGTAGACGCGGGCGCGGTTGCGGCGCAGCAGCGGCTGGGCGAACCAGCGGAAGACCACACCGCGGGCCAGGTCGGACACCGCGGGGAAGCGCACCTGCGTGGCCTCGACCAGGTGTTCCAGGGTGAGCCCGGCGCGTTCGCTCAGCGCCTCGGCCGGCGGGGCCCCGGTCAGCCACTGGCGCAGCAGTTCCGAGACGACCGCGATGTCGGCCGCCATCCGCTGCTGGGCCAGGAAGATCCGGAAGACCGCGGCCTCCAGCTCCGGCGTGCGCTCGAGGTCGCCGACGCCGTAGTGCGCGAGGACGCGCTTCAGCTTCGCCTGGAAGCCTTCGGTGACGCCGGCGCGTTCCACGTCGAGGCTCTGCAGGTAGCTGTGGAAGAACTCGCGTGGGCTGTGCACCGCGCCGTTCGGCACGGTGTCCTCGCCGCCCGGGGTGTTGCGGCTCAGCTCGGACAGGTCGGCGAAGACGGTGAGCAGCTCCAGCTCGCCCTCGACCGGCCGGTTTCCCAGCTCGGTGCGGGCCTCCAGGTACGCGGCGACCAGCCGCTTGCGCTCGGCCGGGTCGACGTCGAAGCCGAGCAGCAGGCTCCGGAGGTCCTGCAGGCCGCGCTCGACGCGCTCGGCGGCGGACACGCCGTCCGGCACCGAGGGCAGCTCGATCTCGACGGTCTCGGTCTCGGCGGCCGCTTCCTCCGCGGCGTCGTCGGCCAGCGGTTCCAGGCGCATCAGCGGCGCGCCCGTCTCGACCTGGCTGCCGACGGACACCGGGCATTCCCGGACGCGGGCGCGGAACGGCGCGCGCAGCACCGTCTCCATCTTCATGCTCTCCAGCACGAGGATCGGCGCGTTCGCCTCGACCTCGTCGCCGACGGACAGGGGGGTGGCGACGACGAGCGCGGGCGCGGGGGAGCGGACGACGCCGCCCTCGTCGCGGCTGATGCGGTGGGTGACGCCGTCGACCTCGACGAGGTGGATCGGGCCGTGCGTGGCCGAGACGAGCCGGAAGCGGCGGCCGTTCACCAGGATCCGGCCGCTGTGGGCGTCAAACCGGTCGATCTCGATGTCGGCGTGGTGGACGTCGGACGTGCCGGCCGAGATGCCGACGCGGAAGCGGCTGCGCCCGGCCCTGGCGACCGAGACGCGGTAGCCGACGCCGCGGAGCTTGAGGTCGAGCGGGCGGCCGCTCTCGTGCTGGACCTGCGGGCGCCCGCCGTGCGCGGTGGACAGCAGCCGCTGGACGGAGACCTCTTCTTCGTCCTGGTAGGCCTCGATGGCGGCCGCGGCGAGCGCGATCGCGGAGTGCCGGTGGGTGACCAGGCGGCCTTCGGCGCGGACGCGGTCGATCCAGCCGGTGTCGGCGCTGGCGTCGACCACCTCCGGCTGGTCGAGCAGGTCGAGCACGAAGCTCTTGTTGGTCGCGCCGCCCTCGATGATGACGGTGGTCTCGGCCATCGCCCGGCGCAGGCGGCCGAGCGCCTCGTCGCGGTCGCGGCCGTAGGCGATGATCTTGGCGATCATCGAGTCGAAGTCGGCCGGGATGGTGTCGCCCTCGCTGACGCCGGTGTCGACGCGGATGCCGGGGCCGGCGGGCAGGGCCAGCCGCGCGATGCGGCCGGGGGACGGTGCGAAGTCGCGGTCGGGATCCTCGGCGTTGAGCCGCGCTTCGACGGCGTGGCCGCTCTCGGCGGGCTGGGTGCCTTCGAGCTTGCCGCCGCCCGCCACGTGCAGCTGCAGCTTGACCAGGTCGGTGCCGGTGGTGATCTCGGTGATCGGGTGCTCGACCTGCAGGCGGGTGTTGACCTCGAGGAAGGCGAACAGCTTCTCGCCCGGGTGGTACAGGAACTCGACGGTGCACGCGCCGCGGTAGCCGACGGCCACCGCGAGCCGCTCCGCCGACGCCTTCAGCTCGGCGGTCTGCGCGGGCGCGAGGACGGGGGAGGCCGACTCCTCGATGATCTTCTGGTTGCGCCGCTGCACCGAGCAGTCGCGGACGCCGAGCGCCCACGCCGTCGCGCCGTCGGAGATCACCTGGACCTCGACGTGCCGGGCGCCGGTGACCAGGCGCTCCAGGAACACGACGCCGGACCCGAAGGCACGCAGGGCCTCCTGGCTGGTGCGCTCGTAGGCGTCGGCGAGGTCCTCGCCGGAGGCGACCATGCGGATGCCGCGCCCGCCGCCGCCCGCGGTGGCCTTGAGCATCAGCGGATAGCCGATCTGCTCGCCGGCCTTCAGCGCGTCTTCGAGGGTCGCGACCTCGCCGCGGCTCCACGGCGCGACCGGCACGCCGACCTCTTCGGCGATGAGCTTCGCGCCGATCTTGTCACCGAGCTTGCGCATCGCGTCCGCGCTCGGCCCGACGAAGGTGATCCCGACCTTCTCGCACAGCTCGGCGAACGCCGGGTCCTCGGCCACGAAGCCCCAGCCGACCCAGGCGGCGTCGGCCTTCGTCTCGACCAGCGCCTTCTCCAACTTGGCCAGGTCGAGGTAGGGACGCGCGGAGGCCGGGCCCAGGTCGTAGGCCAGGTCGGCCTCGCGCACGAACGTCGCGGTGCGGTCGGCGTCGGTGTAGAGGGCGACCGTCTCGATCCGCGTCCCGGTTTCCGCCGACAGGTCCCGGACGGCGTGGATGAGCCGCATCGCGGCCTCTCCGCGGTTGACGATGGCGACACGACTGAACACCGGTTGAGCCTCCCAAATACCCACGCGCAGAAGGCGACGTCCCCGTCCTGGAACGTCGCGGCGCACCTGTCTACACCCTGGTGGATGACGGCGGGTCGGACCAATGTCCGGGATGGCGCATGCCGGGGCGGCTGAGTTGTGGGAACCCCACAAAAAGCGACCCGCACCACACCGCGTGGACCGGCTTTCACGCGAGGTTCGCGACAAAGCACCCTACGGGCGCGCGAACGGCGGGTGGAGGGGAAGCGATCAGGAGGCGAGCAGGACGTCGGAGTCCAGCACCTGGCCCAGCTCACGGCGTTCGGCTTCGGACAGCGGAACGGCGGCGACGTCGCTGCGGCCGTCGGGCCCAGGCGCGGTCGTGACCACCAGCACCGGCCGCCCGTCGATCTCCCGCAGCGTGACGCGGCCACCGCAGGCCAGGTCGACGGTGACGCCGGGGCGCTCGCGATGCCGGCCCAGCCAGCGGCTGACGAAGTCGAAAGTCATCGCGGTCTCCCCTCGGTACGGCGCGCTCCCCCTGGAGCACAGGTGCCCCTCACTGATGCCCCGGATACGTCGGATCTACACCCGTTCGAGCGAAACGGCGGGCCGGCACCCCCCGACGTGGTGCCGGCCCGTCCGCTGTGGCCTGGTCAGCGCAGCGGCGCTTCCAGGACGTACCGCTTCGCCAGCCCGGCACCGCAGTCGACCTCGACGGTCCGCCGGACGACCGGGGCACCTTCGTCGCCGCGCAGGGCGTAGCCGACCGCCGTCGAGTCCGGGATCGTGCGGACCTCGGCGGGCACCCGGCCCCCGGCAGCCAGCCGGCGCAGCAGCCGCTGCAGCGGGGCGTCCAGTGCCTCGTCCACCGTGGCCGGCTCGCGCGTGGCGTCCCCGGCCGACGGCGGCGCGGCGTCGCTCAGCCGGTCGACCTCGCGGGTGGCGTCGACGATCGTCGTCACCGTGCCGCCGCCGTCGATGGCGACCCGGACCTCGCCGAGGCCGGGCGTGACGACCGGGTGGCCGTCGACCAGCTGCGTGAACACCACGTGGGTCTCGCGCACCCGCGGGTCGGCGACGTCGTCGGCGGTGCCGCCCGCGTGGTACTGGTGGCGCACCTTGTCGGCGACCAGGTCGACGCGATCGGCCAGCCCGAAGGTCTCGACGGCGTCCTGGGCGATCCGGACGGCTTCGTCCGCGCTCGGCGCGTCCCGGCCGGTGCCGTCGGCGTCGGCGAAGGTGATCTCACGGACGCCGCGGTGGTCGACGCTCAGGCTCGGACCGTCCTGGCCGGCGCCCAGCACGACGCCGTGCGGGCCCATCGCGTCCTCGGGCACCCCGCCGCCGAGCCGGACACCGTAGTGACCGGCCAGCTCGGCCAGCCGCGACGGCGAAAGCCGCGGCGGCGCGAACCGGGCGGTCTGCGCCGAGCCGGGCAGCTCCAGCCGCGGCGCCCGGATGCTCCTGGCGGCGTCGTACCAGGTCCACCACCACCAGTTCTTCGATGCGGCGGCGGTCTGGAAGGACCCCTCGTTCCACAGCCGGTCCTGCGCCTCGGCCTGCGTCGCCCCGCACGCGACGGCGGACGGCGCCTGGTGGTGGTCGATGTCCCAGGAGGCGTCCAGCCACGCCTTGCTGAACTTGTGGCCGTTGCCGTTCCACTTGGTGAAGAAGTAGGCGCCGTAGTTCGGGCTGTCGACGCTGGTCGTCTCGAAGCCGAAGATCATCCGCAGGCCGAGGTTGGCCGCGTCCCAGGTGCGGATCGGGCTGTTGCCGTCGCCGATGCGCAGCGAGAGGCAGGTGGAGAAGAAGAGGTAGCGCGCGACCTCGTTGCCCAGCCGCATGTCGGCCGAGCTCGCCCACGCCGACCCGCCCCAGGTGCCGCCCATCGGCATCCAGAAGACGCCATTGCCGTCCATGGTCCCGTGCCCGGAGTGGTACTCGGCGACGCAGGCGTCGAAGCCGTAGGTGCCCTGCCAGTCGTCGTACTGTTCGCCGTAGATCCACGACAGCACACCGCCGTCGGTGTACCAGAAGTTCGGTGCGGTGAACTGCTTGACGTAATTGTAGAAACCGCCGGCGTCTTCGTGGGTGTAGGAAAGGTCGTTCATACCGGGCGGGAAGTCCTCGATAGAGCAGACGCCGTACCGGTTCGCGCCCCGGTCGGCGGCCACGCCGGTCCCGGAGCCGAACGGATCGGCCGAGGTCAGCGCCCGCGCGCCGGCGGGCGCCCCCGGTGGCGCGGCGACCACGCCGTTCTTGAGCAGTGCCATGATTCCTCCCCGTGGGTGGCAGAATGCAGCGACCCGGACGGTAGCCGCCACCGCGGTGAAAACTTTCGGATACATCTTTTTGCCACACCTTCAGCGCAATTTTTTCAGCGCTGCACCGATTCCGTGGGAGTTTCCCGGTTCCGCGGCGCTTCCGGTCAAAGTGGACAGCCGGGCGTCGGGCGAGGCCACTGTGGACGCCGTGGTTGGGCGCCGCCCCCCGGTTTCCACGCTACCGGGGACCACCGACAAAACCGGGGCCGAGCCGTACTCCGCCACCCATGAGGCGTGCCCGGTGCCGCCACCGAGCCATGCTGGCCGGATGGAACTCGGGCAGGTGGTGTCGGCCGCGCGGGACATCTTTTCCGCTCGGCTGGTCTACGGGGAACCGGTCGAAGGCGAGGGCGTCACCGTGATCCCCGCCGCGACCGTGTTCGGGGGTGGCGGCGGGGGCGGCGGCGGTGACACCGGCGCGCTGCCGGTGCGGGAGGGCGCCGGCTTCGGTGTCCTCGCCCGGCCGGTCGGCGCGTTCGTCGTTCGCGGGACGAGCGTCACCTGGGTCCCCGCGGTCGACGTCACGCGGCTCGGGCTGGTCGGCGCCCTCCTCGCGCTCGTGAAGATCTTGGCGAAGCGCCGGTGACTCCGCCGAAAGTTCACCGCCGGTTCGCGTCCGCGTTCGCCTGCCGCGCCTAGCGTCCGGTGCGGAGGTGCGCATGAACGACTTCAGCCGCCGGACGCTGCTGCGGGCCGGTGGGGTGGCGGCGGCCGCCGGGATGCTGCCGGGGGTCGCGTTCGCCGGGCAGCCGGGTGGCACCAGCCGGACGCAGACCGTCACCGGCACGCTGCAACCGGACGTGCCGGACTGGTACTACCTGCCCGTCGACGTCCCGCGCGGCGTGCGGCAGATCGACGTCGTCTACTCCTACGACAAGCCGCCGGTGCCGGCCGGGACCCGCGGGAACGCCTGCGACATCGGCATCTTCGGCCCCGAAGGCCACGACCTCGGCAACGCGCGCGGCTTCCGCGGCTGGTCCGGCGGCTTCCGCGACCGCTTCTCGATCAGCGCGTCCGAGGCCACGCCCGGCTACCTCGCCGGCCCGGTCGAGCCCGGCCGGTGGCACGTCATCCTCGGCCCGTACACCGTCGCGCCGCAGGGGCTGAACTACCGCGTCGACATCACGCTCACCTTCGGTCCCGACGGCGCGCCGTTCAAGCCGGCCCCGGCTCCGGAAACCGCTCCGGCGCGGGAGAGGGGCCGGGCCTGGTACCGCGGCGACAGCCACCTGCACACCGTCCACTCTGACGGCCGCCGGACGCCGGAGCAGCTCGTGGCCGACGCCCGCGCCGCCGGGCTCGACTTCATCGTCTCCACCGACCACAACACCTCCAGCTCCCAGCTGGTCTGGGGTGCGCACGCGACCGAAGACCTGCTGATCCTCAACGGCGAAGAGGTGACGACCCGGTCCGGGCACTGGCCCGCGATCGGCCTGCCCGCCGGCACCTGGATCGACTGGCGCTACCGCGCGGCCGACCCGCGGGACTTCCGGCGCTTCACCGACCAGGTGCACCGCGCCGGCGGCCTGGTCACCGCGGCGCACCCGTTCGCCAACTGCTTCGGCTGCACCTACGAGTTCGCCTACGAAATCGCCGACCTGGTCGAGGTCTGGAACGGCCCCTGGACGCAGGACGACGAGGCGAGCGTCATCCACTGGGACGGGCTGCTGCGCGGCGGCCGGTTCATCCCGGCGATCGGCGACTCCGACGCGCACAACCCGGACCAGCGCGTGGCCCTGCCGCACACCGTCGTGCTCGCCGACCGGCTCCGGCGCCGGGAACTCCTGGCCGGCCTGAAGGCGGGCCGCTCGTGGCTGGCGGAGTCGGCGTCGGTGCAGCTGGACTTCAGCGTGTCCGACGGCGGCTCGAGCGCCGGCATCGGCGAGCGGCTCGCCGCGGGCACCGGGACACCGGTGACCGTCAAGGCGGTCGTGGCCGGCGTGCCGGGAACGACGGTGACGTTCCTCGACCAGCTCGGCCCGGAGCACACCGAGCCGATCGGCGACGCGGGCGCGGCCACGGTCACCTGGACGACCTACCCCCGCTACAGCCGCTGGGTGCGCGTGGAGGTCCGTCGCCCGTCCGGCGGCCCGAACACGACGGTCCCGAACGCCATGGTCGCGATGTCCAATCCGATCTTCCTCGGCCCCGCCTAGTGAACCCCGCTCGCTGCCCCGCGTCCTCCTATTGGGCAGACTGGTGCGAACGGGTGACGGGGAGGCAGGGTGCGCGGTTGTGGCCTGAAGGTGGCCATGGTCCTGGGTGCGGTCGTCGTGCTGGTCGCGGCGATCGTCGTGGTGGTGGCGTACACGCGCGGCTCGGTCAAGACGCCGGGGTGCACGGTGGCGCTGCCGGGGGACAACGCGACCGCGTACACGTTCACCCCGGAGCAGATGAACAACGCGGCGACCATCGCGGCCGTGGGGACCAAGCTGGGGTTGCCGCCGCACGCGGCGACGGTCGCGCTGGCGACGGCGTTGCAGGAGTCGAAGCTGCGCAACCTCGAGGGCGGTGACCGCGACTCGGTCGGGCTGTTCCAGCAGCGGCCGAGCCAGGGCTGGGGCACGATCGCCCAGCTGCGCGACCCGGTCTACGCGGCGACGGAGTTCTACGAAAAGCTGGAGAAGCTGCCGAACTGGGAGACGCTGCCGATCACCGAGGCCGCGCAGGGGGTCCAGCGGTCGGGCGTCCCGGACGCGTACGCGCAGTGGGAGCCGCAGTCCCGGGCCATGGCCGCGGCGTTCAACGGCCAGTTCCCGGCTGCCCTGACCTGCCGCAACCTGACCTTGGCGGCGCCCGCCGACCTTGCCGCGGCGGCGACGGCGGAGCTGGGGACGGCCGGTCTGAGCGGCCCCCACCCGGCGGGACAGGGCTGGACGTACGCGACCTGGCTGGTCGGCCGCGCGGAGGCGCTGGGCGTGGACAAGGTGAGCTTCGCCGGCCGGACGTGGACGGCGGACTCGGGTGCCTGGGCCGACGATTCCGCCGCGGGCCAGGACCTTGCGCTGCACCAGACCACGGCGGCCCAGGTCAGCGAGTAGCCGGCCGGGTCGCGGCGGCCCAGCGGACCGCCGGGCCCATCGCGCAGCCCGCGCCCAGGAACACCGCACCCAGCAGCAGCCACCCCGCGAAGCCCCAGCCGACCACCACCGTGCTCAGCAGCACCGGGCCGATCGCCCGGGCGACCGAGATCCCGCTCCCGAAGAACCCCTGGTACTCGCCCTGCTTGTCCGCCGGGGCCAGCGCGAAGCCGATCTCCCACGAGCCCGCCGACTGGAGCATCTCGCCGAGCACCTGCACCAGCGCCCCGGCGACGAGCACGCCGAACGCCACCGCCGGTGACGTCCCCAGCGCCGACAGCGCGAACGCCACGCACGACGCCAGCAGCACCACACCCGACCGCCGCACCATCCGCGCCGCCGAACCGAGGTTCGTGAGCCGCCCCGCGACGCGGACCTGCAGGACCACCACCACGACCGTGTTCAGCACGAACAGCGCCGACACCGTCCAGCCCGGCGCCGCGGTGCGTTCGACGATCCACAGCGGGATCGCGACGCTCAGCAGCGGCATGCGCAGCAGCAGGATCGCGTTGAGCAGCGTCACCAGCGCATAAGGCCGGTCGCGCAGCACGGTGGACTTCGGCGCTCCCGGGCGCGCTGAAGTGCGCGGGACCGCCGGGAGGGCGTGCAGCAGCGCCGCCGTCACCACGAAGGCCGCCGCGTCGAGGACGAAGACCGTCAGGTACGCCGAGGCCGTGTCGGCCGACAGCGCGAGGCCGCCCAGCCCGGCGCCGACGGCGAGCCCCGCGTTGCCCGCCGACTGCAGGTGCGCCCGGATGCGCGTCCGCCGCTCCGGGTCGGCGAGCGTGGCCAGCAGGGCCTGGCGGACCGCGGCCAGCCCCGTCTGGCAGCTGCCGTAGAGGCACGCGGCCACGACGAACGCCACCGGCGAGCGGACGACGAGGAACGCGAGGATCGACGTGGCCGTCGCCAGGGCCAGCAGCACCGCCGAACCGCGGGCGCCGCGGCGGTCGGCCAGGTGCCCGAGCGGGACGCCGGCGACCGAGCCGACCGCCCAGCCCACGGTGAGCCCGAGGCCCACCTGCGCCGGCGTCAACCCCGCGATCCGCGTGAAGAACAGCACCGAGCAGGTCAGGAACGCGCCGTCGCCGAGGGAGGCGACCAGCTGGGCGGCGGCGAGCAGCCGACCGGCCGGCCGGGTCTTCGGACGTTCGAGAAGCACTGTCATGGACAGAACGTTAGGGCGAGACTTGGCCCGATCCCAGATCCAATTCTAACCTGACGAATTGGGCCAATATAGGCTCGCCGGATGGACTTCCACGTCAGCCTGGCCGGCCGCGGCGACCGCAGCGTCCGCATCTACCGCCAGCTGCGCGACGCCGTCCTGGACGGCAGGCTGCGCGCGGGGGAGCGGTTGCCGCCGACGCGGGAACTGGCCCGGCGCCTGGCCGTCTCGCGCAACACCGTCGCGGTCGCCTACGACCGCCTCACCGCCGACGGCTTCCTCACCGGCCGCGTCGGCGCCGGCACCTACGTCAGCGCGGAACTCCCGGCCCCGAAGCCCCGCAACGCCCCTTCGGCGCGCGGACCGCAGCCGACGGCGGTGTGGCGATCGCTCCCGTCCCCGGCCGCCGCGGTGCCCGACCCGGTGTTCGACTTCCGCGTCGGCATCCCCGACGCCACCCTGTTCCCCCTGGACACCTGGCGGCGCCTGCTCGCACGGGAACTCCGTGACACCGCCGGGTTCGCCCACTACGCCGAGCCCGGCGGCCACCCCGGGCTGCGTGCGGCGATCGCCCGGCACGTCGGCGTCTCGCGCTCGGTGCGTGCCGGCGCCGACGACGTGCTCGTCACCCAAGGGGCCCAACAGGCGCTGGACCTGCTGGCCCGCGTGCTGCTCGAACCCGGTGACCGCGTCGCCGTCGAGGAGCCGGGCTACCGGATGGCCCGGCTGCTGTTCGCCTCGCACGGCGCCGAAGTCGTCGGCGTGCCGGTGGACGGCGAAGGCCTCGACGTCGCCGCGCTGCCGTCGCGCACGAAGCTGGTGTACGTGACGCCGTCGCACCAGTTCCCGCTCGGCACGCCGATGTCCCTCGCCCGCCGCACGGCGTTGCTGGCCTGGGCCGAGCGCTCCGGCGCGGTCGTCGTCGAGGACGACTACGACAGCGAATTCCGGTTCTCCGACCGGCCCCTGGAGCCGTTGCAGAGCCTCGACCGCGACGGGCGGGTGGCCTACGTCGGCTCGTTCTCGAAGACGCTGCTTCCCATGCTGCGCTTGGGTTTCCTGATCGCCCCGGCGTCACTGCGCGACGCGCTGCACCACGCCCGCCTGCTGGCGGGCTGGCACGGCGACCTCCCCGCGCAGGCCGCGCTGGCCGGGTTCATCGACGAAGGCCTGTTCGCCCGCCACCTCCGCCGGGCGACGAAGGTCTACGCGGATCGCCACGAGCGCATCACGACCACCCTGGACCGGGTTTTCGCGGGGCGGCTCAGCCCGGTGCCGTCGGCGGCGGGCCTGCACCTGTGCGCCCTGGCCGACGACGGAACGGACCTGGAACCGATCGCCGCCCGCGCGGCCGCGGCGGGGGCGGCGATCCAGACGCTGTCCAACCTCTGCGGTGGTTTCCCGCGCCAGGGCGTGGTCCTGGGCTACGGCTCGATCCCCTCGGCGAGCATCGACGCGGGGCTCGCGGTCCTGGACGGGGCCTGGGGCTCGGCGTAGTGGTCCGTCCGACGGCGCAGCGCGATCAGGAGCCCGCCCGCGCCGGCGAGCACGGCCGTCGTCAGGACCATCAGCCAGCCGCGGCGGAAATCCGCGAGGTCGGGTGTTCCCGCGAAGAGCGCGACCAGCACCGCCGTGCCCAGGACCGTGCCGATCTGCCGGGCCGTGTTCACCATCGACGAGCCCGCGCCCCAGCGGGGTGGCGGCAGGACCGTGCCCACCACCCCCGACAGGCTCGGCAGGATCAGCCCGACGCCGAGTCCCGTCAGCAGCTGGCCGGGCAGCATCGACACCGCGTAGTCCGGCGTCGATCCCATGCGCAGCAACCAGATCAGCGCACCGGCCCCGAACGCGACGCCGCCGAGGGCGACGACCGGGCCCGGCCCGAAGCGGTGCACGAACCGGCCGCCGAGGACCGACACCGGGACCACCACCAGCGGGCCCGGCGCCAGGGACAGCCCGGCCACCAGGATCGAGTCGTGCCAGATCGAGGTCAGGAACAGCACGTTGCCGAACAGCATCGCCGCGAACCCGGCCGCGAACACCCCGGTCGTCAGGCACGCCAGCCACAGCGTCGGGACGCGCAGCGCCGGCAGGTCCAGCACCGGCACCGGGTGCCGCGCCGAGCGCCACGGGACCCAGGCCAGCGCGACGGCGGCCACCGCGAACGCCAGCAGCACCGGCTGCGCGCCCCAGCCGCGGTCGGACGCCTCGACCAGCGCGTACGCCAACGCGCCGACGCCCACCAGCAGCCCCGTCGCGCCGAGGACGTCCGGGACGCCGGTCGAGGTGTCCCGCGACTCGCGCAGCACCCGCGGCCCGGCCAGCAGCGTCACCGCGCAGATCGGCAGGTTCACCAGGAACACCCAGCGCCAGGACGCCTCGACGAGCAGGCCGCCGACCGGCGGGCCGAGCGCCGCGGCCGCCGCGCCCACCGACGCCCAGACGCCGACCGCGAAGGGCCGCCGGTGCGGCGGGAACGCCGTCAGCAGCAGCGCCAGCGACGTCGGCATGACCAGCGCCGCGCCGATCGCCTGCACGGCGCGGAAGGCGATCAGCACGGGTATCGAGGGTGCGGCCGCGCAGGCGGCCGAGGCGAGGGTGAACACCGCGACGCCGGCGAGGAACAGCCGGCGTCGGCCGTAGCGGTCGGCCAGGCGCCCGGCCGGGGCGAGGCAGGCGGCGAACAGCACGGTGTAGCCGTTGAGCACCCACGACAGGGTCGCCAGGTCGTCGCCGGGGAACGCGGCCCGGATGCCGGGGAAGGCGATCGTGACGATGAACGTGTCCAGGCTCGCCAGGAACGCCGCCGTCGAGACGACGAGCAGCACGAGACCGGGTTTCGGCGGGGCGTGGGTCATGGTCCTCCTAGGTTCGATAAAACAACCTAGCTGGAAGACATGGGTTTCAACAAGAGACTTAGGCAGCAGTGTGCTCCACGGCCCGGGCCTTCAGCGCCGCGAGGGTGTGCTCGATCGACCGCACGTTGTACCCGGGGCGGTCGGCGCGGCCGGTGACGCGGGGCCCCATGAACTTCCGCACCACCCAGCTGCCGATCCGGTACCAGTTCTCGGTGACGACGCAGCCGTCCGGGGCCGGTGCCAGCACGTACTCCCACCGCGAGACCCGCGAGCCGAACGGCGTGCGCACGTCGAAGGCGAACCGGCGGCCCGGCTCGAAGGCCACCACCCGCACTCGCGTCCACCACTGCAGCTCGCCGTTGCGGTTGCGGCCGCGGAACCGCGCGCCGAGGGCCGGCCCGGTGCCGTCCAGCCAGCGGCCGCCGACGTTCTCCGGGCTCAGCTCGCCCATCCTCGGCAGGTCGGTGACCCACGACCACACCGTGCCCGGCTCGGCGGACACGGTCACACTGCGCGAAATCGTCGGTTCCACCCTCCGACGGTGACAGTGGCCGCGGTGACCGGGCAAGGCGCCGGGGCGTAGTCCGCAGCCGAGAAGAGCCCGCTCCTGGAAACCCGGCGCGCGGATCGGGTTGTGAACCGCCGGTTGTGGGTATTACGCGCGCGAGGAGTCCACGACACGGAGGGTGCGGTGGTCAGCGTGATCCCGATCGAAGTGGTGGGGATGGCCGTTCCGGTACCCGGTGAAGCACCCCTGATGCTGCTGCGCGAGCCGGAGGGCGCGCGCCGCTGGCTGGCGATCATGATCGGGTACGGCGAGGCCGAGGCCCTCGTGCGCGCCCGGGAACAGATCGCGCAGCCGCGCCCGGGCACGATCGAGCTGCTCGGCGACGTGCTCGCCGCGTTCGGCCAGGGGCTCGCCGCGGTCGAGCTGACCGAGGTGCGGGACGGCATCTTCTACGCCGACCTCGTGCTCGCCTCCGGCACCCGCGTGTCGGCCCGTCCGAGCGACGCGGTCGCGCTCGGGCTCCGCCAGAACGCGCCCATCCGCGTCGCCGAAGAGGTGCTGGACGTCGCGTCCGTGCAGCTCGAGGTCGAGCAGGAAACCGAAGGCCCGGCCACCGATGTGCTCGACGCCGAAGCCGAGGTCGAGCGGTTCCGCGCCGAGCTCGACAGCCTGCGGCCGGAGGACTTCGACGACCTGTAGGAGAATCCTCTCCCGTCGGCGATGAATTCCGGCGGCGGCGCCGGTACACCCACCGGAAGCCGCCGGCGACGGGAGAACGATGCAGGACTTCGCGACGCGGACCGAACCACACCGGCGTGAGCTGCTGGCCCACTGCTACCGCATGCTCGGCTCGGTCCACGAAGCCGAGGACCTGGTGCAGGAGACGCTGGTTCGCGCCTGGAAGGCCTGGGACGGCTACGACCCGGCCCGTGCCTCGGTCCGCACCTGGCTCTACCGGATCGCCACCAACGCCTGCCTCACCGCGCTGGACGGGCGGGCCCGGCGGCCGCTGCCGTCCGGGCTCGGCGGCCCGGGCGACGACCCGGACGCCCCGCTGACGCCGTCGTTCGAAATCCCGTGGCTGCACCCGTTCCCGGACGCCCGCCTCGACGACCCGGGCCACCGCCTCGCCCGCCGCGGCACGCTCCGGCTGGCGCTGCTGGCGGCGATGCAGACGCTGCCGCCGAAACAGCGCGCGGTGCTGATCCTGCGGGACGTGCTGGAGTTCAGCGCGGCGGAGGTGGCCGGCTTCCTCGGCACGACGCCGGCCGCGGTCAACAGCGCCCTGCAACGCGCCCGCGCGGGACTCGGCGGGCTGTCGGTGGACGAGGTGCCCGAGCCGGACGACACCGCGGTCGAAAAGGTGCTGGACCGCTACGTGCGCGCGTTCGAACGCGCCGACGTCGCCGGTCTGGTCGAACTGCTCACCGACGACGTCGTGATGGAGATGCCGCCGGTGCCGCTGTGGTTCCGCGGCCGCGACGACTACGGCCGGTTCCTGGACCGCCTGTTCGGGATGCGCGGCCCGCGGTGGCGGATGACGCGCACGGCCGCCAACGGGCTGCCCGCGCTGGTGGCCTACTGCCGCGACGACGCCGGCGTGTTCCGGCTGCATACCCTGCAGGTGTTCACCGTGCGGGACGGGCGGGTCGCGCACAACGTCGTGTTCGCCGATCCGGGCGTGCTCGCGCTGTTCGACCTCCCGGCCACTCAGCCGGCGGCGCGGGCCTCCGACGGACGGCCGTAGGCACCGCCGTCGTTGCTGCGCTGCAGGAGGCCTTCGTCGACGAGGTAACGGCGCAGCGTCGCGTGGTCGTCGTGGACCATCGAGAGCTTCTCGCGGACGTCCTGCTCGGTGTAGAGCCGGCCCGGCTCGAAGCGTTCGGCCAGTGCGGCCAGCAGGAGCTGCCGCCGCTTGCCCGAGTGCGGGATCGAGACGAGCCGTCCGTGGCGGAAGAGCGCGTCGAGCGGATCGACCGGCGCCTTGGCGAGCGCGTCGCGGAACACCGACGGCACGGCCCGGTAGCGCCCTCCGGCGTCGGTGACGAGTCCCGCGTCGACGAGCCGCTTGGCGAGCTTGGCCGGGGCGCCGGCCGCCTCGAGCCCGTCGGGGGCGGTGCAGATGCGGGCGAAGAGCTGCAGCCGGTCTTCGTCCGCGAGAGCGGAGACCAGCGCTTCCGGTACGGCCATGGTCTGCGACCGTACCCGCGCTCGCCCCGGGGGTGAACCCGGTTTCCGGGGACCGGTAGGTTGCCCAGCGTGCCTCGTCCGACCGCGCCGGCGACCGTGCCCGAGGCCGTGCTGCGCACGTCGATCGTCGAGTGCCTGTTCGCCCGCGACGGCGACGAGCGTCCGCTGTTCACCCACCAGGACCACGCCCACGGCACGGAACACACGCTGACGTGGGCGGAGTTCGCCGCCCGGGTCCGCGTGGTGGCGGGGGAGCTGCGCCGGGTGGCCACGCCGGGGGAGCGTGTCGCGATCCTCGCCGGCCAGGAACTCGCCTACCCGCTCGCGTTCTTCGGCGCCCTGGCCGCCGGGCTGGTCGCCGTTCCGCTGATGGTGCCCGCGAACCCCGCGCAGGCGGACCGGCTCGCCGGCGTCCTGGCCGACGCGAGCGCGCGGGTGTGGCTGACGTCGTCGGCCGAAGTGGCGCGGCTGCCCGCGCACGAGCACGTCGTGGTGGTCGACGAGCTCACCGGGCCGGGCGCCGATCCGGTGCCGGTGACCCCGGACAGCCCGGCCTACCTGCAGTACACGTCCGGTTCCACGCGGGAGCCCGCCGGTGCCGTGATCCCGCACCGGGCGATCGTCGCCGCCTGCTGGCAGGGCAGCCTCGCGTACGCCGTCGACGAGCGCACCACCTGTGCCGGCTGGATCCCGTTCTTCCACGACATGGGCCTGATCCAGCTGCTGTGCCTGCCGGTCTTCTGCGGCGGCCGGTCGGTGTTCATGGCCCCGGCCGAGTTCGTGCATCGGCCGGCGCGGTGGCTGCGGCAGCTGGCGGACTACCCGGCAGTGTTCACCGCCGCGCCGAACTTCGCCTACGACCTCGCCGCCGACAGCTACGCGGGCGAAGACCTCGACCTGTCGGACGTCCGGGTCGCGCTGAACGGCAGCGAACCCGTCCGGCCGCGCACGATCGCGCGGTTCCACGAGGTGTTCGGGCCACGCGGCTTCCCGCGTGCGGCGCACCGGCCGTCGTACGGGCTCGCCGAAGCCACGGTGTACGTCGCGAGCGCGGGTGCGGAAGGCCCGCGCGGCGCGGTGTTCGACCGCGAGGCCCTCGCTCAGGGCCGGGCCGTCGAAACCGAGGGCGGCCAGGAACTCGTCTCGGTCGGCCGTCCGGTCGGGCAGCTCGTCCGGATCGTCGAGGACGGCCGGGAGCAGCCCGAAGGCCGGGTCGGCGAGATCTGGGTGCACGGTCCGAACGTCGCGGACGGCTACTGGGGCCGCGGCGACGCCACCGCGTTCGGGGCCGAGCTCGACGGCCTCGGCGGCTGGCTGCGCACCGGCGACCTCGGCGTCGTGCACCGCGGCGACCTGTACGTCACCGGGCGGCTCAAGGACCTCATCGTCATCGACGGCCGCAACTTCCACCCGCAGGACATCGAAGCGGCGGCGGGGGAGGCCCACCCGGCGGTCCGCCGCGACCGCGTCGCCGCCTTCGGCGTCTCGGACTCCGGCGGCGAGGGTGCGGTGGTGGTGGCCGAGCGTGCCCGCGGGGTCGACGCCGACGACCGGGAGGTGACCCGTGCGGTGCTGCGGGCGGTGTCGCGCGAACACGGTCTGACGCTGCGCGCGGTACGTCTGGTCCCTTCCGGTGGACTTCCGCGCACATCGAGCGGCAAAGTCGCCCGGTCCGCCGCGAAGGCACGTTATGGTGACGACTGTGGGTGATCACCGCGCCGAGGTCACGAAGGTCGTCTGCGACACCTTCCGGCTCGACCCGGCTCTCGTCGAGCCCGACGCGCCCCTGGAGGAGCTGGGCATCGACTCGAAGGGCCGGATCAAGCTGCTGGCGGCGCTGGAGATCTATTACGGGGTGACGATCGACCTGGACCGGCTCGACCGGTTCACCGACGTGGGATCCGTGGCCGGCGTGCTGGCGGAAGCACTGGGAACTCGAGGATCTTCAGGAGAGGCGCTGACATGAGCGGCGGGGGGTACACCGCGACGACCGAGGCGTTGTCGACGGCGTCCAAGACCATCGGGGACCTGGCGGAGCACCTGCTGGACGACAACCCGGACCTGCAGACGGCGCAGGTGACGGCGGAGAAGTTCGGCCGGGCGCACGGCGCCCACGCGACCAAGTACACCGCCGGCGCGCAGGCGCTGTGGGCCGCGGTTTCCGGCTACAGCAGCACGCTCGGCTCGTTCGGCACGAACATCGGCACCGCCGGGTCGAGCTACGGCGCCAACGAGGAGAACCAGGCGGGCACGATCACGGACGCCGGGGGCTCGCTCTGATGGCCGAGAAGAAGAAGTGGTCCGACGTCAAGGCGGTCCTGGACGACCCGAGCGTGCCGGCGCCGCAGAAGAGCGCGCTGATCAGCAGCTGGCTGCGGGAAAACCCGCCACCGCCGCCGTTCCTGGCCGACCAGGAGCCGGACGAGATCAAGCAGAAGCGGCAGGAAGCCGACAAGTACGCGCACGCGTTCAACGCGAACCCGCTGTTCGCCGGCCAGTCGGTCGACGACGCCTACGACAAGGCGAAGAAGAGCGGCGACCAGAACAGCTACAACGAGGACCAGGAGAAGAAGGCCGTCGACGACGGCAAGAAGAAGCTCGACGAGACGAAGCCGCCCACCGCCGACAGTGCCGACAGCGGCGGCAGCGCCGGCGGCACCAAGACGTCCGACGAGATCTTCGACGCGGCCGCGCCCGCGCTCAAGCTGTTCGAGACGTTCGGGTCGCTGCTGGCGAAGATCCCGGCCGACTGCCGCGGCAACACCCGCGCGCTCGACCTCGACAAGGACATCCGCACGCCGTTCGACGAGCAGCGCGGGATCAGCTTCGCGGACTTCGTCGCCGACGCCGGGCACTTCAAGCGCGGTTCGGAGACGGTCGACCGGACCCTCCAGGACACCGGCTCGCAGCTGAGCACCCTGTTCGGCAGCTGGAGCGGCGCGGGCGCCGACGCCGCCTCGGACGCGTACAACGACAAGATCCAGCCCAAGGCGGCGAAGCTGTCCCAGACGCTCGGCAACGCGAGCGAGGCGACGCTGAACACGGCCACCACGGTGTTCCAGCTGTGCAAGGGCAAGGCCGACGCGGTCATCGGGATGTACACCGATCTGGTCGGCAAGGCCGACTACACGATGGCGCAGAAGGTCGTCGCCGTCGCCAACGGCGAGCACGGCAACGAGCAGGACCTGGCCCAGATCGCGGGCTGGATGGACCTCAACTTCGGCACGAACCTGGTCAAGACCCTCAACGACCAGGGCTGCTGCGACGGCGACGAGATCAAGAAGCACGGCCAGGACCTCGCCAAGCAGTGGGTGCAGAACCAGTTCAACCCGGACATGTGGGACCGGCTGTACCAGGGGTTCGCGAAGACCTGCAAGGACACCAAGGACCTGGTCGACCAGGCGTACGACGCGCTCGACAAGGTGATGGGCGGGATCCGGAACGAGTTCGAGGGCGTTTCGCTGCCCGGCGGGCCGGGCTCGACCGGTGGCGCCGGCGGCCCGGGTACCACCGGCGGTTCCGGTGGCGGCCCCGGTGATTCCGGCGCGGGCTCCGGCGGGTACGGGACCGGTGGCGGCGGGGCCGGTGCGGGCTCGGGTGGGTACGGGACCGGTGGTGGCGGAGCCGGTGCGGGCTCCGGTGGTGCCGGGAGCGGTGGTTCGGGTTCCGGTGGGCCGGTGCCCTCGATCCCCGAGACGGGGTCGGGGTCCGGGGTGCCGGGCGGGGGTTCCGGGGCCGGTGGCGGCTCGGGGGTCGACCTGCCGAGCGGCGCGGGTGCCGGCAGCGACTCCGGTGCGGGCGGTGGCTCGGGTGCGGGTGGCGGCGGTGCGGTACCGCCGATCCCGGACGGGTCCACGGCGTCCGGCGGCTCGGCGGGCGGTGGTTCGGGCTCGTCGGCGGGCCAGGACGACGCCGCGGCCGCGGCGGAGGCGGCCAAGCAGCAGGCGGCGCAGGAGGCCGAGGCGGCGAAGCAGAAGGCCGCGGACGCGTTGAAGCAGTTCAGCGGCCCGGGTATCCAGACGGATTCCGCCGCCGGGCTCGGTTCGGGCGGCGGCTCGGGTTCGGGTGACAGTCCGGGGTCCGACGGCACGACACCGTCTTCGGTCTCGCCGCCGTCCGACAGCGGCCAGGACGCCGCGGCCGCGGCCGCCGAAGCGGCCAAGAAGAAGGCTGCGGACGCGCTGAAGGAGTTCAGCGGTCCGGGCATCGAAACGGATTCCGGCGACGGCGCGGGCGGCACCGGAGGCGCGTCGGGATCGGGCTCAGGCTCGGGCGAGGACGGCAAGGCCGAGGCCGAGCAAGCCGCGGAGGACGCGAAGAAGAAGGCCGCGGACGCGCTGAAGGAGTTCGGCGGCCCCGGCATCGAGACGGATCCGGACGGCAAGCCGGACAGCCTCCTCGGCGACGACAAGGGCGACGGCAAGGGCGACGACGAGCCGGACGTCCTGAAGGTCAAGCAGGGCGACAAGACCTTCGAGATGACCGAGCCGGACCACGACGGCAAGATGGACATCAAGGTCGGCGACGGACCGGGCGACCCGAAGGACTTCAAGCTCGACTGGTCCGAGGACAAGCCCACCGACGGTCCACAAGGGACGGACACCGACACGTACCGCCCCGGCCCGGACGGCAAGATCCACATCCGCGACGGCGACCTGCAGATCACGGCCGAGCGCCCCGACGGCCCGGACGGCCCCACGGTGGTGACGGTCGACGACGGCAAGGGCACCCCGACGACGTACACGCTGGGCGAGGACGAAAAGCCGGCGAGCGCTCTCGGCGACACGCCGGAGAAGCGCCTCGACGACCTGCCCACCCACCGGGGAACCCTCGAGGACCTGGCGTCGCACGACGGCGGCAACGGTTCGCACGGCGGAAACGGCCACGACGGCGGGGACGGCACCCACGGCGCCACCTTCGGCGACCCGGGCTCGCACGGCGGAGGCGGCCACGGTGGCGGCTTCGGCGACCCGACCTCGTCCGGCGACGGCGCGCACCACGCCGGCGGCGACTCCGGCGCCCCGGGCTCCCACTCCGGCGGCGGGGACGGTTCCCCCGGCGGCGGCGCGCACGGCGGCGGTGGCGGCGCGCACCCCGCCGGCATCGGCGGTGGCTCCCACGGTGGCCCCGGCTTCTCGGGCGCCGGCTTCGAGCCCGCCGGCCTCGGTGAATCGCCCGTCTCCGGTGGGGCCCACACGGGTGCGGGCCCCACCCAGCCGCAGCCCGCGTTCGCGTCGGCGGCCGGCGCGACCGGGCCGTCCGGCGCCCCGGGCTCGGCCATGTCCGGCATGCCCGGCATGGGGGCCATGGGCGGCGCCCAGGGCGGTGGGGGCGACACCGAACGCCGTGCCCCCGCCTACCGCATCGAAGGCGCCGTCTTCGACAACCTCGGCGAGCCGGGGCGGCGGATCATCGGCTCCCTCGACGACGAAGACCCGCCGTCCGCCCGGACCTGGTAGGAGGACGCATGACCGACATCGCCGGCATGAAGGCCGAGCTCGACGGCCTCGTGCGCGAACAGGCCGATCGCCGTGCCCTGCGCGAACAGCAGGGCGAGGAGATCAAGGCCCGCTCCCACGAGTACATGACCAAGCAGGTCCAGGCGGCCGAGCGGTACGTCCAGCACGTCCGCGAAATGGCCCAGCGCAAGACGAAGTCCGGCTGGAGCACCGACCGGTCCCACGCCGAACCGGCGTCCGCCTTCGACGCCGAGGCGTACTCCGCCGGCTTCGAACCGGCGCCGCAGCCGGTGCGCGGCGAACCGCGGCCCGCCCGCCGGCCCCGGGCCGCCGTCGAAGAGGACGAGGACTTCAACAACCCCTGGTGAACCACACGTCGACGGCGATCTCGGGCAACCGCACGGAGAACGTCTCCGCCGGGGCCAGCCGCCGCCGCAGCTCCGCCTCGAACTCGGCCCGCCGGTCGCCGAACAGGTGCGGTGCCGAGCTCGACAGCGAAAACACCCCGGCGACGACCTCGTCGGCCGTCCGGGTCACGACCCGCCCCGGCACCGCGAACCGCCGCGGCCCGTGGAAGCCCGCCGCGCGGTAGATTGCCGCCTCGCCGCCGGGCGTGCCCTCCGGCAGCGCACCGCGTCCCGCGCGCCGGACCGGCCCGAGGTAGTCGCGCACCAGTTCCGCGATCGCCGGGTGCACGAGCTCGTGGGTCGAGGCGTGCACGTGGGCGCAAACCCCGTCGGGTGCCAGCATTCCGCGCACCGCGGTGGCGACGCGGGGCCGGTCGAGCCAGTGGAACGACTGCGCGAAGGTGATCAGCCGGAACCGCCCCAGTCCGGCGGGCAGCTCCTCCGCGCGCCGGTGCACCCATCGGCAGTTCCCGGAGTTCCCCGCGAGCTGGCGCGCTTCCGCGAGCATGTCGCCGTCGGCGTCGAGGCCGACCGCCTCCTCGAACAGCCCGGCCAGCAGCAGCGTCAGCGACCCCGGCCCGCAGCCGACGTCGAGCAGCCGCCCGGAGCCGTCCAGCCCGAGCTCGGTGGCGAAGCCCGTGGCGAGCTCCGCGGGATAGGCCGCGCGGCCCCGCGCGTAGTACTGCGCACTGCCCGAATAGAGGGACGGATCCCATTCCCACGCGTCGCTCACGTGCCGAGCCTAGAGACCCGGCTGAGCACCGTGGCCCACCGGCTCGGTCGACGGCGTGCCCGAACTCTCCCGGCCGGCGCGGCGGCTGCCGGGGCGGAAACCCGTCACTCCATCGGGTGCGGTGCCGGGTGTGAAACCCGGCGCGGCGGGGTATCCGGTCGCGTTCGTTTCGCCGCCGATCGAGCCGGAGGTCTTCCGATGCCCGTGCGCACCGCCACCCCGCCCGCCACCGATGTCGTCGGCCTGGCGCTGGAAGTCCTTGCCGCGCAAGGGCTCAGCCGTCCGGCCGCGCACGCCGCCCTGGTCTCCATGGCGAAGGAAAGAGGCCTGACCGTGGCGCGGTGCGCCGCGCTCGTCGTGGCCGCCGTCGACGGGCGGGTGGGCTGATGGCCTTAGCCGCCCGGACCGGGCAGGAGGACACCGCCGCCGTCGGCGGGGGCGTGCTGCTCGCCGTCGGGCTCGTCGTCGCCTTCTTCGGCTGGTGGTCGTGGTGGGCCGTCGTCGGCCTGGCCGTGGCGGCCGCCGGCGCGCTGTGGCTCACAGTCGCCCGCCGCGACGAGTAACCCGGCCGGGACGGGGAACGCCGCTTCCGACCGAGCAACGAGCGAGAACGAGCAAGGAGGAGGCCGTTCATGGCGGAGCACGACGAGGACGTCATCGAGTTCCTGCAGCGGCAGCACCGGGAGATCCGCGAGCTGTTCGCCGCGCTGGAAACCGCCGAAGGCGACCGGCGGCGGGACCTGTTCCACGACCTCGTGCGGCTGCTGGCCGTGCACGAGACGGCGGAGGAACTGGTCGTGCACCCCGAGATCCGCGACCTCGAGCCCGCGGCGGAGCCCGTCGTCGAGGCGCGGCTGGGCGAGGAGCACCGGGCCAAGGAACTGCTGACGAGCCTGCAGAAGATGGGCCTGGAAGCCGAGGGCTTCGACACCCTGCTCGTCCAGCTGCGCGAAGACGTCCTCGCGCACGCCGAGCACGAGGAGCGCGAGGAGTTCCCGCTGCTGCGGGCCCACCGCCCGCCGGAGCGGCTGCGCGCGATGGCCGCGACCGCCAAGGTGGCCGAGGCGGTCGGGCCGACCCGTCCGCACCCCGGCGTCGAGAGCGCGAAGGCGAATCTGCTGCTGGGCGCGCCCGCGGCGATCATGGACCGGGCCCGCGACCTCATCCGCGGCGCGCTGGGCGGCTGACGTGACCGAGCCCGACGACACCACCGACCCGGAGGAATTCGCCGAAGAAGCCGGCCTCGACCCGACGCCGCAGGAGGTCGCCGAATACGAGGAGCTGGCGAAGAAGAACCCGCCCTGGTCGGCACCGGACTGAGTGGGTACTCCCGGGGCATGGCAGCAGATCCGGCCCGCAAACTGCGGCGCTACCAGGAGATGCGTGACTTCGACCGGACCGCGGAGCCGGCCGGCGGGGCCGCGGCCGGTCCCGGCGGTCACCGGTTCGTGGTGCAGCGGCACCGGGCGCGACGGCTGCACTACGACTTCCGCCTCGAACTCGACGGCGTGCTGGTCAGCTGGGCGGTGCCGAAGGGACCGACGCTGGACCCCAAGGCCCGCCGGCTGGCCGTGCACGTCGAAGATCACCCGATTGAGTACGCCGGGTTCGAGGGCGTCATCCCGCGCGGCGAGTACGGCGGCGGGGACGTCATCGTCTGGGACCGCGGCGTCTGGCGGCCGGTCGAAGCCGATCCGGCGCGCGCGATCGAGGCCGGGACGCTGCACTTCGACCTCGAAGGCGAGAAGCTGGCCGGGCGGTTCGTGCTGGTCCGCACCAGCCGCGGCGAGAAGGACCAGTGGTTCCTCCTGCACAAGCAGGACGAGCACGCGCAGCCCGGCTGGGACGCCGAAGACCACCCGCGCTCGGTGAAGAGCGGCCGCACCAACGACGAGGTCGCGGCCGCTCCCGACGCCCTGTGGCACGGCGACCGCCCGGCCGCGGAGGCGGAAGAGCCCGTCGGCGGCTGGCAGGCCCCGACCGAGGACGAACTGGCTGCCCTCGACGCGCTCGGTGCCAAGGGCCGGTGGTCGGTGGCGGGCCGCGAGCTGGCCCTGACCAACCTGGACAAGGTGCTGTTCCCGGCCGCGGGCGGCGGCGAGCCGGTCACCAAACGCGATCTCATCCGGTACTACGTGACCGTCGGCCCGGCGATGCTGCCGTACCTGGCCGGCCGGCCGCTCAACACCCACCGGTTCCCGCAGGGCGTCACCGAACCGGGCTTCTGGCAGAAGGAGGTCCCGCGGCACGCGCCCGACTGGCTGACCACCTGGCGCAACGAACGTGCCGACCCGGGGGAGAGCCAGCGGTACGTCGTCGCCGACAGCGTCGCGACCCTGGCGTGGCTGGCCAACTACGGCGCGCTGGAGCTGCACGCCTGGACTTCCCGTAGCGCCGACGTCGACCATCCGACGTGGGTGCTGTTCGACATCGACCCGGGCCCGGAGACGACGTTCGAAGAGGTGCTGGAGCTGGCGCGGCTGCACCGCACGGCGCTGGAGCACCTGGGCCTGACCGGCCGGCCCAAGGTGACCGGGCAGCGCGGCATCCAGGTCTGGGTGCCGATCGCGCCGCACTGCACGTTCGAGCAGACCCGGTCCTGGGCGGAGACGGTGTCCCGGACGATCGGGCGCGTACTGCCCGACCTGGTCAGCTGGGCCTGGACGAAGGACAAGCGCCGCGGCCGGGCCCGGCTCGACTACACGCAGAACGTGCTGAACAAGACGCTGGTCGCGCCCTACAGCGTCCGCCCGAGGCCTGGGGCACCGGTTTCGGTCCCGCTGGAGTGGGCCGAGCTCGACGACCCGGAGCTGGCGCCGGACCGGTGGACGATCCGGGACGTCCCGGCCCGCCTGGCCGAGCGCGGCGATCCGTTTTCGGTGCTCCTGGGGCTCGAGCAGAAGCTGCCGGGCCTGTAGCTCTCAGGCTCGGACGGTTTCCAGCTGCCGCGGCTGCAGCCGGTCGAGCTCGGCCCGTGACAGGTGGGGCCGCCCGCCCGCGTGCTCGGTCGTGGCCGCGGCGGCGGCCACGGCCAGGCTCGCCGCCGTCTCCAGGGGCCGGCGGCGGGTCAGCGCCGCGGTCAGGGTGGCGACCAGCGCGTCACCGGCGCCGGTGGGGTCGACGACGTCGGTCTGGACGTCCGGCACGAACCAGGTGCCCTCGGGCCCGGCGAACAGGTTGCCCTGCCCGGACACCTCCAGCACGACCAGCGACGGCCCGCGCCGCCGGAGCTCGGCCGCGGCGCGCGCGGCGGCGGCGACGTCGTCCACCGGCTGCCCGGTGAGGAGCTCGGCTTCGTGGCCGTCGGCGCGCACGACGTCGGCGAGGGCGAGCAGGTCCGCCGTGAGCGCGTCGGACTGCGGTGCCCCGTCGAGCACGACCCGGGTGCCCGCGGTGTGCGCCAGCCGCGCCGCCAGCAGGGCCACCGGCGCGGGCTGCTGCAGCTGCACGATGAGGGAGGCGGCGGCCGAGATGGGGGCGGACGCGGCGAAGACGTCGTTCTCGGTCAGCAGCGTCCCGTCCGGAACGTGCTCGAGGTAGCGGCGGCGGCCGTGGTCCTCGACGACGTCGACCAGCAACGCCGTCTCGGTGCCCGGACGGCGGATCACGTGCGAGGTGCCGATCCGGTCGGCCCGGGCCTGGGCGAGCAGCGCGTCCCCGGTGCGGTCGCGGCCGACGACGCCGACCAGCGACACCGACACCCCGAGCTGGCTCAGCGCCACGGCCTGGTTCGCGCCCTTCCCGCCGAGCAGCTCCTGCCGGTGCTTCACGGGCGCCGACGAGTCCGCGCCGGGCGCGTCGGGCACCTCGATCACCAGGTCGCGGGCAATCTGCCCGGCGACGACGACCTCGCTGAACATCATCGGGACCACCGGTGGGTCATGGCGCCTCCTCGGATCACCGTCCGGCTACCCCGGCCGCGCGGCCGGGTAAACCGCTCGTTCGGGTCGAGGGGTTGCCCGGCGCAGCCCGGGGTAGCCCTGCCGCCATGAGCGACGGGAAGGTGGCGCAGCTGCGCCGGCTGGCCGCGGAGCGCTTCGGCTGGGCCGAACTCTCCGCCGAGCAGGCCGAGGCGATGCGCGCGGCGAGCGACGGGCGGGACGTGCTGGCGGTGCTGCCCACCGGCGCCGGCAAATCGGCGATCTACCAGGTGCCCGCGCTGGTGCTGCCCGGCCCGACGGTGATCGTGTCGCCGTTGCTGGGCCCTGCAACGCGACCAGATCGAGGGCCTGGACGCCGCGGAGGTCCCGGACGCGGTGGCCCTCGACTCGCGGCAGTCGGCGGGCGACCGGGACCGCGTGTGGGCCGCGATCCGGGGCGGCACGGCGGAGTACGTCTTCCTGTCGCCGGAGCAGCTCGCGAAGGACGAGGTCGTCGCCGGGCTGGCCGAGGCCCGGGTGTCGCTGTTCGTCGTCGACGAGGCCCACTGCGTTTCCGCGTGGGGTCACGACTTCCGGCCCGACTACCTGCGCCTGGCCCCGGTGGTCGACCGGCTCGGGCGCCCGCCGGTCATCGCCCTCACCGCCACCGCGCGCGGTGCACGAGCGGTTCGCCGCGGGGGAGACCGACGTCGTGGTGGCGACCTCGGAGTTCGGCATGGGCATCGACCAACCCGACGTGCGGTTCGTGGTGCACGCGTCGGTCCGGGACTCAGTCGACACGTACGACCAGCAGATCGGCCGCGCGGGCCGCGACGGCGAACCGGCCGGGGTGCTGCTCTGCTACCGCCCGGAAGACCTGGCGCGCCAGCGGTTCCTCACCCGGTCCGCGCCGCCGGAAGCGGAATTGCAGGCGGTCGTGGCCGCGCTGCGGCCGGGACCGCTGGGCCGCGGGCCGCTCGCCGAGGCCGTCCCCGGCCCGTCCGCGCGGCGGACCCGCGCCCTCGGCCTGCTCGAACGCTGCGGTGACGAGCTGACCGGGCCGGACGGCCGGTTCGCGCTCACCGACGGCGACGCGGACACCGGCGCTGCCGCCGGCGGTACCTGCTCGGGTACTTCGGCGAGGAACTCGCGACGCCGTGCGGCAACTGTGACACCTGCGAAGCCGGTGCCGTGGCCGAGGATCCGCCGCGGCCGGGGGAGTTCCGCGCGGAGAACGTCGTCCGGCACGCCGAATGGGGGCGCGGGATCGTGATGACCGTCGAGGAGGACAAGCTCACCGTCCTGTTCGACGACGTCGGCTACCGGACGCTCTCCCTGCCGGTGGTGCGGGAGCAGGAGCTGCTCGACCGTTGCTGAGCGCAGCCGGGTGATCGGGTTACCCCGGACGGCCGTGCCGGTTCGCCTTTCCGCGTGGCCGGTCCCACAAACCCCGGCTGCGTCGGAGGCGGAGTTCCTCCGCTTGCGGTAAATCAAGGGGAGCACGACGTGGGAGGCTTCGGGTGACCGAGACACTGATGAACGCGGCGGATCGCTGGAGACCGCTGGCCGAACTGCTGGAGGCGCTGCTGGAGCGCATCTCCGGCGAGCTGCCGGGCTGGCTCGGCGCGGGCCTGACCGTCAGCCGGGGCGGCCGCCCGCTGCGGGTACTGGCCACGGCGGGCGTCGCCGACCGGCTGATCCCCGCGCAGCTGGCGCACGGCGGCCCGGTCCCCGTCGCGGACGCCACCGGCGAGCCGGTCACCACGGACCGCCTCTTCGGCGACGCGCGCTGGCCGGAGCTGACCCGCGAGACCGTGTTCGACGGCGGCCCGGCGACCGAGGCGATCCGCGGCGCCGTCGCGCTGCCCGGGTTCTGGGACGAGGACGGGGCGTTCGTGTTGTCGGTGACGCTGGACCGGGCGCCGGGTCCCGAAACCCTGGCCGTCCTCCGGCGGTACGCGAAGCTCACCGAGATGACCCTGGTGGTCGCCGAGACCGCCACCGCGGGCGACCCCGACCAGATGCTCGACCTGCTGGCCTCCCGCGCCGCCATCGAGCAGGCGAAGGGCGCGATCATGGCGGTCCGGCACTGCCCGCCGGAGGAGGCCTGGCAGACGTTGCGCCGGGCCAGCCAGGAGTTCAACGTCAAGGTCCGCGAGCTGGCCGTCGCCCTCGTCGAGCACCTCGGCGGCCAGGTGACGTCCCCCGCCGACGGCGGCCGCGAGATCCGGCCGGGCGCACCGGCCCACCACGCGGCGGAACGGCTCTGGGCGGCCTTCACGAGCGTCTCGCCCTGAAGGAGAGCGTTTCCGACACGGGTGTTTGGGTATCAAGACCCCGTCCTTGATCACGTCACTGCGTCGCCGGCCCCGGCCGGCGCGGAAGGCCAACCGAACCCGTGTCCCCTGTCTTTCCGGTCCCCACCCGGTCCGCGCCCCTGGTCGCGCGCCGGACGGAGTACCGCCCCGGTTTCCTGGTGCTCACCCTCGTCGGCGAAATCGACGCGCTGACCCTGCCGATCCTCGAACGGGAGCTGGGAGCGGCCCCACCGGGGACGACGGTGGTGGACCTCACGCAGGTGGCCTTCGTCGGCCTGGCCGGGGCGCGGGCCCTGGCGGCCGCCGCCGAGCGGGCCGGCGCCGCGGGACGGCGGTTCGGCGTGGTGGCGAACAGCCGGACGCTGGCCCGGCTGTTCCGGATCACCGGGCTGGCGGCGGTGGTGCCGATGTTCGCGTCGCTGTCGGACGCGCTGCGGGAACTGCTGGCGGCCGGGGTGCACGACACCGCCTGCTGAGGCCGTTCTTCGGGCTCAGCGCGGTACCCACCGGGTGATCAGCACGCCCGCGTCCTGCCGGAATTCACCGTTGCCGTGGGCGAAGACCGCGCGGGTGAGCCGCCGGGCGGTTTCCGGGGGCAGTTCCCCGGCGTCCCGGCGGAGGTGCTCGCCGATCCGGTCCCGCCCGAACGGTTCCCCGCTGCCGTCGGTGGTCTCGGCGACGCCGTGGGAGCACAGCACCAGCAGGTCGCCTGGTTCGAGCCGGAGCTCCGTGACCGGCGCGCAGTCGGCGGCGAAGCGGGGGGCCGCGGGCTCGGTGACCGGGCGGGCTTCGCCCCCGCGGACGATCAGGGGGGCCTGCTGCCCGACGCGCAGCAGGCGCAGGACTCCCGTCTTCAGGTCCAGTTCGGCGAGTACCCCGCAGACGGTCGGCAGTGCGTCGAGCTCCGCCCCGACCGCGGCGAACTGCTCACCCAGGGCGGCTCCGCCGTGGCGGGCGGCTCGGTAGGCGGCCAGGGCGCTCACGACGGCCGTGTTCGCGTCGCGGGTGCGCGCGCCGGCGTCGAACATCGCCAGCTGCGCCCGTTCCTCCGAGAGCGCGTAGTCGAACACCGTGCCGCAGAGGTCGTACGCCGGCTGGACGCTCACCCCGACGACCACCCTCTCGGTGGCGGCGGTCAGCGGTGGCAGGTTCTGCCACAGCAGCTCGGCGGGGGAGCCGCGGTGGCGGTGGCGGCGACGGCGGTCCAGGCCGTCGCCGTACTGGGTCGTGATGGTGACGAGGTGCCCGAGCAGCGCGGCCAGCCAGTGGCACTGCTCCCGCAGCGCCGGGTCGTCCGGGTCGCCGGCCGGGACGATCTCGAGGACCCCGAGCCGCTCGACGCCGTCGAGCAGCACCGTCCACAGTGTCCCGTCGCCGGTCACGGTCGTCCCGGCGTGGCGGAACACGTCGCCGCCGACGGTGTTCTCGATGTCCAGCTCCGCGGCGCCCGGCCGCAGGGGCACGAGCGTGCGCTGGTCGTAGTCGGCCAGGTAGACGCCGATCGTCAGGTCGAGCGCGCGGCCCGCCTCGGCGACGATCGCCGGGAGCCGCTCGGGCGGGGCGCGGTGCGCGCCTTCGAGCAGGTCGACGAGCGCTTTCAGCGGACCGTGCAACGGCTTCGCGTCCTGGACCGAGTGGCTGTAGGGCGCGCGGGCCGGCCCGGTCACCTCGTCGAGGCGCTCGTTGACGGCGTGGGCGACCATGTCCCGGTCGACGCGGGGCAGCGTGACCAGCTCGTTGAGGTAGGCGTCCAGCTCCAGCAGGCTGAGGCTGCCGCCGAGCGCGAAGTAGCGCATCCACAGCTGTTCCAGCGTCAGGTCGCTCCGGGCGAAGCAGGCGGCGATCAGCCGCCGCTGTTCCTCCTCGGGCAGGAAACGCATGCGCTCACCCTTCCCGCGGGACGGGGCCGACGAGACGGGCGGCGGCTTCGGCCGGACTGCTGCCGCCGACGCGGGCCAGGGAGAGCAGACGGTCGAACGCGGCCTCCTCGCCGAGGCCGTCCCGGCCCATCAGGAAACCCTTCGCCATGGCGATGAGGTCCCGCTCGCGCAGGGTGTCCTTGAACTGCTCGCTCAACCGGCCGGCCCGCTCGTAGGCCCGGGCGTTGGCGACGAGCACGGCGGCGCGGTCGGCGAAGGACATCAGCGCCCGCTCGTCGACGGGCCCGAAGGCGCCGGGCGCCGTCGCGTAGATCTTGATGGCGCCGTGGCAGCCGTCCTCGGTGACCATCGGGGCGGTGACGACCGATCGCAGCCCCGAACCGGCGACCGCGGCGCACCACCGGCCCCACCGCCGTTCGGTGGCGACGTCGTCGATCCGCTGCGGCGAACACCCGGTCAGAGCGGCCATGCAGGGGCCTTCGCCGAGCTCGTACTGCAGGGCGTCGGCCTCGCGCACGAGCGGGCCCGACGCGCTCGTCGTGACGAAGCCGCCGTCGGCGTCGACGAGGGTCACGCCCACACCCGCGGCCGCGGTGATCGTCGTGTCCGCCAGCGAAACGATCAGCTCCAGCACCGAATCCACGGTTTCCCGCGACAGCAGCAACCCGGACATCCGGGCGGCGACCGCGGCCAGCTCGCCGTCCAGCGGCAGCCCGCCCGGCGAGGCCTGTTCCGACGACATGGCCGGTGATTACCAATCCGGGGTCGCCGGTAAACCCCGTGCCGAAGCGAGGCCCGCGGTGTTCCGGCGGACATGGTTCGGCGGCGGAGTGGGTACCCGAGGTCACTTCGCGTGCCGAGCGGGAGGAGCACCCATGGAACGGTCGGAGCCCACCGCACCGGCGTCGCCGTTGTTCGACGAGGTCACCGGGGCGCTGGAAGCCCTTCACGCGGTGCTGCGGGAGGAAGACGACTTCCGGATCCTGCTGCAGCACGTGTGCTTGCAGGTGCGCCACGCCGTGCCCGGCGTCGCCGAGGCGTCGATCACGCTGGTGACCGGGGAGGTGCCGCACACCGCGACCGCCACCAGCGCCGTGGCCGGCGAGCTCGACGGCGAGCAGTACCGGATCGGGGACGGCCCCTGCCTGGAGGCGATCCGGGGCGGCAAGATCGTCCGCACCACGGTGTCCGACGCGCTCGAGGCCTGGCCGGACTTCGCCCGCGGCGCGAGGGAGGCGGGCTTCGGGAGCTTCCTCGCCGCGCCGCTGGTGGCCGACGAGCGGTTCTCCGGCGCGGTCAACTGCTACGGACGGCAGGACGACGGCTTCGCGGAGGTCGAGGCGCAGCTGCTGGAGCTCTACACGGCCGCGGTGGAGGCGATCCTCCGCGTCTACCACCGGTACCTGCACGCCCGGGAAACGGCCGAGCACCTGCGGGCCGCGCTGACCTCCCGCGCGGTCATCGACCAGGCCAAGGGCATGCTGATGGCGATCCGCCAGGTCGACGCCGACGACGCCTTCGCGCTCCTGGTCGAGCAGTCGCAACGGGAGAACACCAAACTGCGCGAGGTCGCCGAGCGGTTCGTCGCGCGAGTCGTCTCGGGGCAGCTCCGGCCGCGGTAATGTGGCCGCGTGGCGGGGAGCCGGATCACCGTGCGGGTCGGCGAGCGGCAGCTGACGCTGTCGAACCTCGAGAAGGTGCTCTACCCGCGCACCGGCTTCACCAAGGGTGAGGTGCTCGACTACTACACGCGGATCGCGCCGGTGCTGCTCCCGCACGTTCGCGACCGGGCGATGACGTTCGTGCGGTTCCCCGAGGGCGTCACCGGTGCCTCGTTCTTCGAGAAGGACGTCTCCCGGCACGCCCCGGAGTGGGTCCGCACCGCCCGCCTGACCGTCGGCGGCCGCGGCAAGGACCCCGAGATCGTCGCCTACCCGCTGATCAACGAGCTGCCCGAGCTCGTGTGGGCGGCCAACCTCGCCGCGCTGGAACTGCACGTCCACCAGTGGACCGTCGGGCCGGGCGACGAGCGCGGCACACCGGACCGGCTGGTGTTCGACCTCGACCCGGGTCCGGGCGCGACGGTCGTCGACTGCTGCCGGGTCGCCGAGCGCCTCTACGACGTCCTCGCCGGGGACGGGCTGACTCCGGTGGCGAAGACCAGCGGCTCCAAGGGCATGCAGCTGTACGCGGGCGTCGTGACGACGGACGCCGGTGAACCCTCGCGGTACGCGAAGGCGCTGGCCGAGCGGCTCGCCGCCGAGACGCCGGACCTGGTCGTGGCGCGGATGACGAAGAACCTGCGCCCGGGCAAGGTGTTCATCGACTGGAGCCAGAACAACCCGTTCAAGACGACGGTGGCGCCGTACTCGCTGCGCGGGCGCGACGAGCCGACCGCGTCGACGCCGGTCACCTGGGACGAGGTCCGCGCCTGCCGGCACGTCACGCACCTGAGGTTCACCGCGGGCGAAGTCCTGGCGCGCGTCGAGGACCTCGGAGATCTGTTCGCGGATCTGGATCGCACCCGGGTTCCGATTCCTGCGTTCGGCTGAACTTTCGGCGACCGCCATTCCACCGGGTGCGCCCGGGAGGTTTTCCGGAAATTGCGGAAAACGTCTTCACCTGCGGATTTGATCGTCCACAGTGGAGTGATGCACGTGCAGACGGGCGTGTCGCTGCACGAACCGCACGTGCGGATGTCCGGCGGTGGGCCGAAGTCCGCGAAGTCGGTACGGTTTACGCACGAAGCGCGACAGCCGTCGCGGTGGCGAAAGACAATGACGTGGCGGCCGTAGCCGGTCTTGTCGAACATGGCGAAAGGAAACGGGTGTCCGGCCTGATCGACACCGATCTCGAATTCTGGTTCCAGCGCGGGCTGCGCGCGTATCTGGGCGAGGTGGCACGTGCGCTCGGCTTCGGCCTGGAATCCTGCACCGTGGACGTCGACGTCCCGGTGTCGGCGTACCTGGCGGTGGACTGGCGGCTGCGCCGGTACCCCGAGCGCGACGTGGCGCTGCTCTGGGACGAGGTCCACGGCTGGGCGGTCGCGGTCGAGGCGGCGTGCGGCGAGGAGATGATCGTGCTGTCCTACCTCGGCGGCGACGACATCCTGCCGCGGCCGCACGAAGTGGTGCGCTTCCTGACCGCGCAGCGGGCCGGCGTCCGGGACCCGGCCGGCCCCGGCTCGCCGGTGCTGCGCCGCGCCGGCCGCCACCAGGAACTGCTGCCGTTGCTGCCGACGCGCTGACGCTCCACAGTGTCCGGTCGTGCGCGCTGAACAGCGTTCAGCACGCACGACCGGATCCCGGCTCAGTCGCGTCCGAAGTGCACCAGGCTGATCGACGGCCGCAGGTCACGCAAGCCGGGCAGGTTCGCGAGCTTCCGCAGCGTGCCCGGCCGCCAAGCCCCCCGCCCGGGCGGCGGCTGCACGTCTTCGACGGCGGCGACACCGGGAATCCGGCCGGGCAGCCGGGCCGCTTCGGACACGGTGAGGCCGAACGGCATGGGCGGGACGGTGTAGCGGTCCGACAGCCGCAGGCCGGAATTGTCGGTGCCGCCCGGTAGAGTGGAAAACGGGGGGCGCCCCCGCAGGCCGGGGTTCGAAGCCCGGCCGGCTTTCGAAGCTTGGGTACCCTGCGGTGCCTGGCTGTTCTGCGAAGCCCCGCCATTCTGCGAAGCCTGGCTGTCCTCTGAAGTCTGTTCGCCCTGCAGCGCCCGGCCGCCCCACGGAGCTCCGCCATCCCGCGGAGCCTGGCCGTCCTCTGAAGCCTGCCCGCCCTGCGAAGTCCAGCTGTCCCGCGAAGCCCGGCGCCCCCGTAAAACCGCGCCGTCCCCCGAAGCCTGCGCGCCTTGCGGAGCCCGGCCACCCCGCAGCGTCCGCCGGCTGAGCCAGGGCGGGATCGAGTCGAAGAACAGCTGCCCACCGGGGAACCGTGCGGCGCAGTCGGAGATCAGCGCGAACACCTCGTCGCGCTCGAGGTACATGAACAGGCCCTCGGCCGAGATGAACACGCCCCGCGCCGGATCGGGGACCTCCAGCCACGCTCGGTCCAGGGCCGAGGCGGCGAGCACAGTCATCCGCGGCTCGGGCGGGAGCAGGCGCCGGCGCAGGTCGGCTACCGGCGGCAGGTCCACCGAAAGCCAGTCGACCTCGGGCCGCCCCAAGCGCCAATAGGTGGTCTGCAGGCCCTCGCCGAGGGCGACCACCGTGGCGTGCGGATGCCGGTCCAGGTACGCGCGGATCGCGAAGTCCAGGGCGACCGCGCGCAGCGGGTGGATCTGGTCCGGCTTGCCGAACCGGGCGTAGTCGTAGGAGATCCGGCGCTGGAGGCGTTCGGCCAGCGGGTCGGCGAACGCCGAGCCGGGGTGCCGGGACTCCTCGGCTCGATTGCGCAACGTCCACAGGCAGGTGGCCGCCACGCCGTCCAGGGCCGCGCCGTCGATCGGGGCCGTGGTCATGCCGGGTCCGCGAAGGACGTCCGGAGGAAGCCGAGGATCTCCGCCGCCGCGGCCTCCGCCTGCGGCACCACCCCCGGCAGGCTCAGGAACGCGTGCCCGGCGCCGTCGTACTCCGACAAGCGGACCGGAGTGCCCGCCGCCGCAAGGCGTTCGGCGTACCGGCGGCCGTGGTCGGCCAGCGGGTCGTGCGTCGGGACCACCACCAGCGCCGGCGCCAGTCCGTCCCCCGAGCCCGCGTGCAGCGGGGACAACGCGCGGGTGTCGGTGCCCGGCGGGACGGCGAGCCGCTGGAACAGGCGCAGCACCGGCACCGTGAGGGTCGGCGTCTCGGCGTGCTCGGCGACCGACGGGCCATCGAACATCCCGTCGGTCACGTCGACCGCCGGGTTGACGAGCACCTGGGCCCGCAGGGGCAGCCCCGCCTCCCGGGCCCGGATCGCGGCCAGCGCGCTGATCAACCCGCCACAGCTTTCGCCGAACACGGCGACCCGCGCCGGGTCGATGCCCCACGTCCCGGCCTCCCGCACCAGGTGCCGGAGCACGTCCCAGCCGTCGTCGACCGCGTCCGGGAGCGGGTGGTCCGGGTCGACGAGCCGGTGCTCGACCGAGACGACGACCGCGGGCAGCCGGGCGGCGAGCCCGCTGTTGACCCAGTCGCTCTGCACCGCCGTGCCGACGAACCCGCCGCCGTGGACGTGCACCACGAGCGGCAGCGCGACGCCGTCGTGCGCGGCCGGCCGGTACACCCGGACCGGCAGCTCGCGGCCGGGCAGCGCCAGTTCCCGCCACTCGATCACGGCGTCCGGGTGCGGTTCCCCGGTGATCGCCCGCGCGGCGGCGGACGCCCGGAAGCGGTTCTCCGCCTCGCGGTAGGCGAACAGTTCCTCGGTGGTCATGACGAGCCAGTCCGGCTCGGGTGGACGTTGCACGATCATGGTCACTCCCTGGTTTCGACACCTCAGGTATCGAAACCTACGGTAGCGAAAAGCGGTAGGCTCCCGCCATGCCTTCTTCCCCCCGGCCGCCGGGGCGCCCCCGCGCCGGCCTCCACGACGTGGTGTTCGCCGCGACCCTGAGGACGGTCGAAGAACTCGGCTACGCCCGCGCGACCGTGGAACGCATCGCGGCGGCGGCCGGCGTCGCGAAGACGACGATCTACCGGCGCTGGCCGTCCAAAGGGGACCTGATCGTGGACTGCCTCCTGGACGCGTTCGGCCCGGCTCCGCTGGCGGCCGGGAGCCGGCCGGAGATCCTGGCCCAGGTCATCCGCTGGGCGGCGGCGAAGATCGGCGAACCCGGGGTGGGCGATGCGTTCGCCGGTGTGTTCAGCGACGCCGTCAGCGATCCGGCGCTGCGCGTGGTGCTGTCCTCGCGGCTGCAGGATCCCTACCGGCTCGCGCTCCAGGACGCGCTCGGCGAACCGGAGCACCGGGTGCTGTTCTTCGTCGACGTCGTGGTCGGCACGTTGCTGCACCGGATGGGCATGACGGGCGAGCCGATGGTCGACGCCGACGTCACCGCGCTGGCCGAGATGGTCGTGGCGCACTTCGGGACGTGAGCGCCGTCACGCTCCGGGCTGTCACATCGGCCCGGACCGCGGAGTCGAGGGGGTGACGGACCCCGAACCCTGGGGCCGCGCACCCCGAGGAGTCCCGATGCACACCGCTCACCTGATCGTCACCATCGCCGCCGCGGCCTGGATCGGCTTCTCGGCCGTCTCGATGTTCGCCCGCGCGAAGTGGGTCGTCGAGCCGATCACCGAGTACGGCGTGCCGCGGTCGTGGTGGAACCTGCTCGGCACGGCCAAGGCGGCCGGCGCGGTGGGACTGGTCGCCGGGCTCTTCTGGACGCCGATCGGCATCGCGGCGGCGATCGGCCTGGTGCTGTACTTCACCGGCGCGCTGATCACCGTGGCCCGGGCGCGGTCGTACGCGCACCTGGCCTTCCCGCTGCTCTACCTGGTGCCGGTCGTCGTTTCGGTGGCCCTGCTGCCCTGATCGACCAGCCAGGTGAGGGCGTCGGCGGCGTGGCGCAGCACGGACAGGTGCCCGTCGCCGGGCGACGGCCGGTATTCGGCGGCCGGGCACCGCTTCGCCAGCCACGCACTGTGCGAGGCGGGGATCAACCGGTCCTCGACCCCGTGCACGAGCAGGAGGGGCGCGGTGATCCACGCCGGGTCGCAGCCCCACGGCTTGACGTAGGCGAGGTCGTCGTCGATCAGCCCGCCGGGCCCGTTCGCGAGTGCCGCGTGGACGACCTCCTGGATCCACGACCACGACCCGGACAGCGCGATCAGGTCGGGTTCGGTGAAGATACCGGGATCGTACTGGGCGCCGGCTTCGTGCTTTTCCCTGGCCGCGCGGCCTTTCGCGGCGGCCCGCAGCGAGGCCTCGCTGCTGGCGGCCATGCCGCCGAACCAGTCGAGGCCCTCGGCGTCGAAGGGCGCGACGGGGGACATGCTCGCGACGGCGAGCACCCGTTCGGGCAGCAGGGCGGCGCAGGCCAGCGCGTGCGCGCCGCCGCCGGAGTGTCCCATCAGGGCGAACTCGTCGATCCCGAGCCGGTCGGCGACGGCGGCCACCAGCTCGGCGGCCTGGCCGACGGCCCGTTCGGGTACCGGGGTGGAGGTGCCGTAGCCAGGTCGGTCGAAGGACACAAACCGCACCCCGAGCTCACCGGCGAGCGGCAGCAACGGTCCGGGCGGCGCCCCGATGTTGGGGGTCCCGTGGTGCCAGAAGACGGTGAGTCGCGCGGGGCCACCGGTGTCGTGGACGTGCAGGGAGCGCCCGTCCGGCAGCGTCAGTTCGGTCTCGTTGACCATGGGCAGAGGGTAGCGAAGACTCCTCCGGAAAACGCTGCCGGAGAGAGGACTGAGCACTTTTCCGGAAGCGCTCCCAGCGAGCCGGCCGTGGTCAGCGGGCCAGCCGCTGCGCCAGCCAGGCCAAGGAAAGCGGGTAACGGTAGTCGATCCCGCCATGTCCTGCGTCGAAAAGTTCGAAGTGGACTCGATCGTCCGGCAGACCCGCCGCGGCCACCTCCGCACGGAACGCCTCCGCGCCGATGTCCAAGAAGTACTCGTCGCTCGTGCCCGCGTCGATCCACACCGCGCGCAGGGACCGGACCGCTTCCGCGTGGCGGGCCACCATCCGGACCGGGTCCCAGTCCAGCCAGCGCTGCCACTGCTCCGGCCGCAGCGCGCCGGTCAGCGGGTCGAACGGCAGCTCCGGCGTCCCGTCCTCCCGGGCCGAGAAGCACGCCGAGACGCCGAGCACCGTCAGCAGCGTCGCGTCTTCCGGCTGCGTGAACGCCGGCCGGCTGCGGAAGTCCGCCCACCACGCCTGGATGTCCTGGTCGTACGCGCGCAGCGCACGGACCGCCTTCCCGAAGTCCGGGACGTAGCACAGCTCGTACCGCGTGTCGCCCGCGTGCGTCGCCAGCGCGCCGAAGAGCTCCGGACGCAGCATCGGCGTGATCATCGCGCCGAACCCGCCCGACGACTTGCCCGCGATCGCGCGGGATTCGCGGCTCGGCAGCGTCCGGTAGCGCTCGTCGACCCACGGCACGATCTCGTCGCACAGGTACGAGTGGTAGCGGCCGGTGCCCGGCGAATCGACGAACTGCGAGCCGCCGTAGGCGGTCCACGCGTCGACGTACACCACGATGCAGGGCGGCGCCCCACCGGCGAAGACCGCGTCGGCCGTCTCCAGGAACGGCTGCCGGAACGGGGTCCGGTTGGCCCACATGCTCAGGTGCCCGGTGTAGCCCTGGATGACGTACACCGCCGGGTACCGTTCGTCGCCGTCGTCGTAGCCGGGCGGGACGTACACCCACAGCGGACGTTCGTGGGGGTCACCCAGCGGGTTGCCGCGCAGCAGCGCGGAAGTCACGGTGTGCCGGTCGAGCCGTCCGGCGAGTTCGCCGTCCCAGGGGAGCATGCGGCCAGTCAACCACGTGCACGAGCTAAGCATTACCTCTTTTCGGCGCGTAGCGTTGAGCCGTTTCGGCCCGAGGTCCGTGTCGCGGACACGGTGGTGGACCGGGAGGTGCGGGGATGACCATGAAGCATCCGGGGCCGTTGTACACGCTGCTCGCCGGGGTGCTGCTCGCCGGCGGGATCAGCGTCGCCGACCTGGCGACCGGCACCGGCGCGCCGGCGGTCGCCGGGTCCGCCAGCGCGGTGGGCGCCGCGAGCACCACGACACCCGCACCGCCGGTGACGTCCGCGCCGACAGAGTCATCCTCGGAGCCGCCGAAGCCCGGCGTGCCCGCGCGGGCGGACTACGCCGGGAAGGTGACCGGTGGCGGCGCGTCGATCGCGGTGTCGGCGCGCGACGGCCACGCCATCGCCTACGTCTGCGACGGCAAGAAGCTCGAAGCCTGGCTCCAGGGCGTGACCGTCGACGGCAAGCTCGACCTCAAGGGCGCCCCGGACGCGACCCTGACCGGCAGTTTCGACGCCGGTTCGGCCACCGGCACCGTGACGGCGGCGGGGCGGACGTACCGGTTCACCGTGCCGACGGCGAAGAAGCCCGCCGGCCTCTACCGGGCGACGCCGAAGGTGAAGGGCAAGGCGGCCAGGGTCGGCTGGATCGTGCAGCCCGACGGCAGCCAGGTCGGCATCCTCACGACGGACGAGGGCCCGGCGGCCGCCCCGCCGCTCGATCCGGCCGCGGCCACCGCGACCGTCGACGGCGCCCCGGTGACCGCCGAGGCGATCAGCGGCCTGGCCGGGAACGGGGCGTTCTGATGGCCGCCCCGGCAGCGGGTCGCCGCGCCGCCGTCGCGCTCGTGGTTCCGCTGGTGGCCGGCGCCGTCGTTTCGGTGGCGCTCGGTGTCTACGGTGGACTGCACACGCCGACCGGGGTCGCGGTGAACATCGCGGGCTTCTCCGGTCCGCAGGCGGTGAAGGCGTGGCTCGCCACGGTCGTCGTCGTGCTCGCCCTCGTGCAGCTCGTCTCGGCACTGGCGATGTACGGCAAGCTCGGCGGCGGCGCGCCCGCGTGGGTCGCTCCGGTGCACCGGTGGTCCGGACGGCTGGCCTTCCTCGTGTCGATCCCGGTCGCGATGCACTGCCTCTACGCGCTCGGGTTCCAGGCGTTCGACCTGCGCGTCCTCCTGCACTCCCTGCTCGGGTGCTTCTTCTACGGCGTGTTCGTCGCGAAGATGCTCCTGCTGCGCGAGGACGGCGCACCGGCGTGGTCGCTCCCGCTGCTGGGCGGCCTGGCCTTCACCGGGCTGGTCGGGCTCTGGCTGAGCGCGTCGCTGTGGTTCTTCACCCGGTCCGGCTTGACCTTCTAGCTCGCGGAGGACGGAACGTGCGCAACGACGACGTGGACCCGGTACTGGCGCGCCGGACGGCCCTCGCGGTCTTCGGCGCCGGGCTGGCGGCCGGCTGCAGCACCTACGGCGGCGGCCCGAACGGGACGTCGGCAGCCCCGGCGCCGGCCGGCACCGAACTCGGCGCGGCCGCGGACGTCCCGGTCGGCGGCGGCAAGGTCTTCGCGGACAAGCAGGTGGTGGTGACCCAGCCGGCGGCCGGGACCTTCGCGGCCTTCTCGGCGATCTGCACCCACCAGGGCTGCACGGTCGACGCCGTCGCCGACGGCACGATCAGCTGCCCGTGCCACGGCAGCAGGTTCAAGATCGCCGACGGTTCGGTGGCGAACGGCCCAGCGTCGAAGCCGCTGGAGAAGAAGGCGGTCACGGTCACCGGCGGCAAGATCACCCTGGCTCAGGCGTAGGACTTCGGTAATCCGATCGCCCGCGGCCGGTTGCCTCTGGCACGATCGGGCCGTGCGCCCGGTCGAGATCGCCTGCGACGAGTCGGGTTCGGAGGGCGAGAACCTGCTCGGCGGCGAGACCGACGTCTTCGCGCACGCCGGCGTCCGGATGTCCTGGCCGGAGGCGACCGCGTGCGTGGGGGAGATCCGCGCCCGCATCGGCTCACCCGCCGAGGAGTACAAGGCCAACCACCTGCTGCGCGCCAAGCACCGCGCGGTCCTCGAATGGCTGCTCGCCCCGGACGGCCCGCTCGCCGGCCGCGGGCACGTGCACCTGACCGACAAGACGTTCTTCGCCGTGCGCGCGGCGGTCTCGCTGCTGGCCGGGCCAGGCACGGACGAGCTGGCGCGCACCCTTCACCGCGCGGGCCCGGCCGCGTTCGGCGCCGCCCGCTGGCAGTACTTCCTGACGGCGTTCACCAGCGTGCTGCGGCGAAAGCCCCGGCGTGGCGTGACGACGTCGCCGACGGAGTTCTTCGCCCTGATCGGCGAACTCGCGGCTGTCCCGGGCGAAGCCGGCGAAATCGTCGCCCGGTTCCGCGACGGCGACGAGCGCGTAGCCGCCTACCGCGCGCGCCAGGTCGGCGATCCGGGCCTGGTGCCGGTGCTCGACCCGCTGGTGCCCGCGGTGATCCACACGGTCCGCCACTGGAGCGCCGGCGGCACCCCGGTCGCCCTGGTGCACGACGAGCAGTTGACTCTCACGGCCGAGCGGGTACTCCAGCTGAAGGCCACGCTCGGCCCCCGCCTGGCGGACGTGCGGTTCGTCGACTCCCGCACCGACGCCCGGGTCCAGATCGCCGACTTCCTGGCGGGGGTGGGCCGCCGCATCGCCTCCGACGCCCTGAACGGCCACGGCGACCGGGAGCTGACCACGCTGCTCAAGGCGTTCGTGGACGCCGGCTCGGTCTGGGACGGGTCCGTCGGGTGATCGCCCGTCGGCGTCAGAAGGAGACGTCGCCGCCGATGTCGCGCGCCTGCACGACGTTGCCGCCGACACTGCCGGAGATCCGGTTGGCCACGCCGCCCGACTCGGCCTGCTGCCCGGCCGCGGCCCGTTCCCACTCGGCACGCAGCTGTTCACCGAAGGCCGGATCCGCCTTCTGCTTCGCTTCGAGCGTTTCGGCCAGCTCGCGGACCTGGGGTGAGTCCTGCGCCGCCCCTTCCGCGGCCGTCAGGACGGCCGACGCGTCGGGGTCGTCGGCGAACTTGGCCTTGATCAGGTTGTACAACCCCACCACGGCTCTTGCCGCGGCGGCTGCGGCGACGGACACCAGCACAGGCTCAGGCACAGCAACCCCTCCACGACCCACCGGCACGGCCTCGGTCCCCTTCGAGGATACGGCGCCCTGCACGCTGCGCAAGGCCCCCAGCACGCTCGGGAGCCGGCCGGTCCACGAGTCCGGACGGGGTCCGGCGGTGGGAGGGGAGCTGCGTCGCCCGTCCCACCGCCGGTTCGGTAATGCCGGATTACCCGATAGCGCTTACTGTGTCGCGGTGGTCGGGGTTCCAGTATTGCTGGCCCGCCAAGACCAGTATAAACGCCACAGCGATACCGGCGAATAACCGTTTGTACATTCTTGCACTTGCTCCTGTCGCTCGATCGGCAGCCTCGGGTTGGATTCACCCGGTCGTGCCGATTGTCCTCAGTGGAGGACGCTGATCGACATGTTAGGGGACCCCATTCGGGGGGTGAAGCGGGGCCCACCCTAAGTATTTCGAGCCGCCTATCGTGCAACCTCTGTCAGGCTCGCTGACACTCGAAAGCGTTGGGGATACCTCGGGGTAGAACGCCGCTTAATCCCCATTTTGGTTGATACTCGGAGTAGGTTTCACATTACTGGAGAGTATTTACCGGCGCTGCGGGACCCTCCCGGAGGGCGGCGAGGTCCGCGCGGAGATGCAGTTCGCGATCGCGGTTCCCCAGATCGGCGTGAATCGCCGCCGCGGCCAGCCAGCCTTCCTCGGCGGCGGCGAGGTGCCCGGTTTCGTGCAGCGCGTGGCCGAGGACGTGGAGCGCTTCGGCCTCCACGACGGCGTTGTGGTTGCGCATGGCCAGCCGCACCGCTTGGCGGGCGTAGCCGATCGTCGCGGCGTGGCGGCCCTGCCGATGGTGGACCTCGGCCATGACCAGGCAGGCGCGGGGGCCGGCTTCGATGTCGTTGATCTGCTGGATGATGGCCAGCGAGTGCAGGCCGTGTCGCTGGGCTTCGGCGTAGTTCCCCAGCCGGCCCAACGTGGCGGCCAGCTCGGCCAGTATCTCGGCTTCGCCGTGGCGGTTGCCGATGCTCTGCTTGAGGTCCAGGGCCTGGCGGTACAGGGCCAGGGCCTCGGCGTGGCGTCCGCGCTCGCACAAGGTTTCCGCGAGCCGGTGGAGGATGGCCGATTCGGTGCCGGGACTGCGGGTGCCGTGGAGCTCGCCCAAGGCGCGCCGGTACATGACTTCGGCGTCGTCGAGGTGGCCGATGTGGGCTTCGAAGGTGCCCAGGTGCAGGAGGGAGGTGGCGACCCAGACGGCGCCGCCGATCTGCTGCGCGATGGCGGCGGCGAGGTGGAGCTCCCGCAACGCCGCGTCCCGGTCGCCCAAGGCGAGGCAGATCAATCCGAGGTCACTCCGGGTGGCGCCCTCGGCTTCGAGGTTGTCCACCGTTTGTGTTGAAGTCACCGAAACGCTGTAGGCGTCACGCAACTCACTGTAGAAACCATACCTGCGGTAAATGCCGTACAGGAAGTGGGGCAGCCGCCAGGAATATTCGTGGTGATTCCGCTGCGCGGCCCAAGGGATGAGCCGGTCGAAATTGTTTTTCTCGATCAGCAGCCAGGAGACCGCCGCGCTTTCGGAAATGAATTCGACCGAGGGAATGCCGGCGACGGCAGGCAGCATCGGGACCGGCGGGCGGAACGGGAACAGCAAGCTGTGGGCGTTGTAGCCGGCGTGCAAGTAGTAACTCAGCAGCCGGCGTTCGGCGTCTTCCCGGGCTTCGGTTTTGTCCTCCGCTTCGGCGAGTTCCCGGGCGAACGTCCGGAGCAGGTCGTGCACCCGGTAGCGGCCGGGGGCGCCGGTGTGGGTGAGGAAGTGGGTGCTGACGAGAACATCGAGCGCGTGCCGGACGTCTTTCGCCGGCCGGCCGGTCAACGCGGCGGCGGCCGGCAGTGTCAGTTCCGGTGCCGGGGAAAGGCCGATCGAGCGGAGCAGGTCGCGGGCCTCCCGGGGAAGAGCGTTGTAGGTGACCGAAAGCGCGGCGCGCATGTTCGACGGCGGATCGTCCCCGTCGTCCCCGATGTCGAGCAGCCTGCTCTGGTCACGGAGTTCGTCGGCGAGCTCGGTCAGCGAGGCGCCACGGCGGCTTTCGATGTGGTGGGCGACCAGTTGCAGCGCCAAGGGAAGGCCGCCGCACAACGCGGAAATCCGCGCGAGCGGTTCCTGTTCGGCAGCGCCGCCGGGGCCGACGCGGTTGGTCAGGACCTCGACGGCGTGCAGCTCGTTGAGCGGGGTGACCGAACAGCGCCGCGCCCCGTGGCGGCTCGCCAGTGCCGTGAGACCCTGGCGGCTGGTGACGAGGAGCAGGCCCGGGGAGAGGGTGAACAGCAACGGCAGCACGTGCGCCGAGCTCGCCGCGTTGTCGAGCACCACCAGGGTGCGTTGCTGCGCAAGGATTTCCCGCAGCTTCGCCGCCCGCCGGGCGGCCGTGGGCAGGCGGGCGATGGGGACGTCGAAGGCGTCGAGGAGTTCGTCGACCACGTCCTCGGCTTTGACGGGCCGCCCGCCGTCGAAGCCGTGCAGGTCCAGGTACAGCGCGGTGTCGGCCAGCCTGCCGTACTGCCGGTGCGCCCAGTGCACCGCCAGCGCGGTCTTTCCGATGCCCGCCAAGCCGTCCAGCACGATCACGCCGGGCCGGAACCGCCCGTCGGCGGCGCGGGCGAGGCGGTCGAGCGTCTCCTGCAGGTCGTGGTGCCCGACGAAACCGGCCGCGGCCGGCGGCAGTGTCGACCGGCCGCGGGGTGCCAAGGCCGGCAACAAGGTGGGCGCCGGGTCCGATGGCGGCCGCGGGCGGGGGAGCGAGGCCAGCCGTTCGGCCGCACTCCGCGCTCCGCGTGTCGCCGGCACGGAACTCCGGCCGGGGAGCAGGGAGTTGTAGTACTCGAGGAGGTCGGCGGCCGCGGCGCGATCGTCGTCGGCGACGAGCAGCTTGCGGACGGAGACGTGGTAGGCGCCCATGTCGTCGGTGCGGCCGAGTTCGCGCAGTACGTGCAGGCGCCGCCGGGCCAGCCCGAGGTCGGTCCGGCGGTCCCGCTGGAGCTCGTCGAGTTTCCGCAACGCGGTGTCGAAGCGTCCGAGCGCGATCAGCTCGCCCAGCAGCAGCTGGTTCGCCGGGAGCCATGCGTTGTGCACCGCCGAATACCGCCAGGTCTCCGCGGGCTGTGATGTCAGGTCCGCGAGCGGCTGTCCCCGCCAGAGAGCGAGGGCGCTCGTGGCCACTTCGCAGGCCGCTTCGTGATTTCCTTCTTTGCTGTGCAGCCGGGCCGTTTCGATGAGTTTTTCGAAGGCGAAATAGTCGATCGCGGATCTTTCCACCTCGAGGTGCAGGGTGCCGTCGACCGTGCGGAGTGCCGCGGGAACGCCGGCTTCGCGCATCGCCTTGCCGATCCGCGCGGAGTACGTGCGGAAAGTGGAAACCGGATCATTCGGTTCCGGCTCGTCGAGCGACCAGACCCACTCCGCCACTGTGGCCATTCCCATCCGCGCCCGGGGATCGGTGAGCAGTGCCGCCAGCACCCTGCGGAGCTTGAGCGAACCCCACTCGGTGGTCAAACGACCGTGCATTCGCATGGTAGTCTGCCCGAGAATTCCGAATGCGATCTCCATCCCGCCAGCTTTCCCCCTCCCGGGATCGCTGATCCTCCTCGCCGATTCCGAGTCTGGCATTCGCCCGCGCGCCCGCGCCACCGCTCTGACCAGTGCTGACATTGATTTGTCACGTTCGACACGGCCGTGTTGCGGGTTCGACAGCGCCGCCGACATGTCGTTGACAGCAGCGGCTTCCATGCTTCCGGTGTCCCGTCGAGCACCGACCGAGCGGAGCCCCGATGCCGGCATCCACCTGCCAGCCGAAACCCTCGCGTGGCTGTATTCCGGCGAAGCTCGCGGTTCTCCGTGCGCAGATCGGAAAGGAGGTGCGACCCGATGATCGAATTCATTGAAGCGGACCGTGAACCGGCTTTCAGCCACCCGACCCAGCAAAGCTAGTGACGAGGAGGAGCGGCCATGCGGCGACCCAGGATCAAAATCGAACACCTCCCGGTCCGCCACGGCAGCGATCGGGTCCGGATCGGCGGAGTCGTGCGCGGGATCGCCACCGACGTCCATGATCCCGACGGATGGGTGTGGGCGCTGCTGGGCCTGCTCGACGGTTCGAGGACCACGGACCAGGTCGTCGCCGGCCTGGTCCGCCTCCACCCGCAGCGGACCGGCGCCGACGTCCGGGCGGCGATCGGCGACCTGGTCCGGGCCGGGTACGTCGAAGACGCCGCCGAACCGGACCCCGGCGGGCTCAGCGCCGCCGAGCGGGAACGCTACGAGCGGAGCCGGGCGCTCTTCCGCTGGATGGACCGCACGCCGCGCCGCACGAGCTGGGACACCCAGCTGCTGCTGCGCGGGGCGCGGGTCGTCGTGATCGGGATCGGCGGCGTCGGCTGCACCGCCGCGCAGACGCTGGTCCTGTCCGGGGTCGGGCACGTCCACTGCGTCGAACCCGACGTGGTCGAGCTGTCCAACCTCAACCGGCAGGTCCTGTTCACCGAACAGGACCTCGGCCGTCCCAAGGCCGCGGTCGCCGTCGAGCGGTTGCGTGCGCAGAACTCCGAGGTCCGGGTCACCGGTGAGACGCTGCTCATCGACGGCCCGGCGGTGCTGCGGACGCTGGCGATCGGCTACGACGTGGTCCTGCTGGCCGCGGACGAGCCACCGGAGATCCGCGCGTGGGCCAACCAGGCGTGCCGGGAGACCGGGACGGCGTGGGTGCACGGCGGCTACCACGGTCCCCAGGTCGGCTGCGGGCTGTACGCACCGGGCCCGGGGCCGTGTTACGACTGCGCTCGCGTCGCCGAGCGGGAACGTCGTGCGGGGCTGCCTCCGCGGACTTTTCCGGCGGCCGGGCCGTTCCGGTCCTCGGCGGCCAACGCCGTATCGGCCGGTGTTGCGGGCCAGCTGGCCGCGCACGCGACGCTGAGCCTCATCACCGGTGCGCCGAAGCTGCGGACCAACTGCGAGTACGGGTTCAACCTCGTCACCCTGCAGGACAGCTTCGCGCTCGGCCCCGAGGAACCCAGGCCGGATTGCCCGACCTGCGGGTGACGTCACGGCCGGGACGTCAGGTCCCGGACCCGGGCGCGCAGCGTTTCGGCGCGCTCGACGTCGAGGGCGTCGAGAAGCGCGGCGGCCTCCGCGAGGTTTTCGGCCGCGCTCAGCGGTTCTCCGGTGCGTTCGAGGGAGTTCGCCGCCGTCTCGAGGGCGTCGGCGAGCAGTGCCTCGGTGCCGGCGAGTGCCCGGTACTGCGCGATGGCTTGGGCGGTGTACTCGAGCGCCGTGTCGTGGGCCTGGAGACCTTGCAGCGCCACGGCGACATCGCACCGGGCATAGGCCTCGCCGACGCGGTCGGCGGCCTCGACGCGCAGCGCGAGTTCTCGTTCGGCGTGCGCGCGGGCTTGCTCGAACTCGCCGAGCAGGACGCTGATCCGGCTGAGGTTGCACTCCACGACGGCTTCCGGCCGCGGGCCCGCCTGCCGGGCCGACGGCAAGGCGCGGAGGTAGTAGTGCCGCGCCTCGGCGTAGCGCTGTTGCAGGAGGCGGATCTGCCCCAGACCGGTCAGCGCCACTCCGTGCCGGACGGTGTCGCCGAGTTCCTGCGCCAGCACGAGCTGACGGTCGAAGTCGGCTTCGGCGTCGTTCCAGCGCCCCAAGTCCGCAAGCGTGTCACCCCGGAAGCCGAGCAGGAGCGCTTCGGCGACCCGGTCCCCGGCCGCTTCGGCGGCCCGGAGGCCGAGGGTTTCGGCCTCGAGGCGCACCGGCCACAGGGCACGCTCGCGGAGGCTCAGGAACCGCGCGGCCGCCGCGAGGACCACCGCGGGGCGGTACGTGTCGGCCGAACGCAGGACTGCCAGCAGGTTCGGCTGCTCGGTGTTCAGCCACGCGACCGCCTCGGCGCGGCCGGCGAGGGGCACATCGGGGCCCACCGGGGGCAGCTCGACGGCCGGGGCTTCGATGCCGGGGAAGACGAGCCGATCGGCGGCCTGAGCGATGCGCGCGTACCAGGTGAATAGCCGGGATACGGCCTCGCGCCGGCTCTCCGGGTCCTCGTCTCGCTCGGCGCGGTGGGCCGCGTAGGCGTGCAGCAGATCGTGGAACCGGTAGCGGCGGCCACCGACGGACTCGACCAAGTGCACGTCGGCCAGCGCTTCGAGCACCCGGTAGGCCGTGGCGGCGTCGATCCCGGCCACCGCCGCGGCGGCGGGCACCCCGAACTCGGCGCCGGGATGCAGGCCCAGCCGGCGGAACACGGCGGCCTGTTCCGCCGGGAGCCGCGTGTACGACCAGTCGAACACACTCCGCACGGCACTGCGCTCGTCTCCGCTGCTGCTCAACACGTCCAACCTGTCCGCGCCGCCGGCGATGTCCGCCACGACCTCGGCGACGCTGGTGTGGCGGCGGGTGGCGATGCGGGTGGCGGCGATCCGCAACGCCAGGGGCAGCCGCGCGCACACCTCGACGAGGTCGGCGACGGCGCCGGGCTCGGCGGCGACCCGCGCGGCCCCGAGAATCCTGCGGAGCAGCACGCGGGCTTCGTCGAGGGTGAACAGGTCGAGGGTGACCTGGCTGGCGGCCTCGGCGACGAGCAGCCCGGTCAGGCTGGCCCGGCTGGTGACCAGCACGACGCAGCCGGGGGACCCGGGCAGCAGCGGCCGGACCTGCTCGGCGGTGCCGGCGTTGTCCAGCAGGATCAGCACCCGGCGGCCGGCGAGCACCGAGCGGTACAACCTGACCTGGGCGTCCAGGTCGGCGGGGATCCGGTCCTCGTCGACGCCCAGGACGTGCAAGAACGAGGCGAGCACGAGGTCCGGGCGCACCGGCGCGCTCGGACCGTAACCGCGCAGGTCGGCGAACAGCGTGCCGTCCGCGAAGCGGTGTTCCACCCGGTGTGCCCACTGCACCGCCAGCGCCGTCTTCCCGACCCCGGCGGTGCCGTCCAGCGCCGAAATCACCATGGCGGCCGGGTGGTTCTCGTTGCCGGCGAGCAGGAGGTCGTCCAGCCGGGCGAGCTGCTCGTCCCGCCCGGCGAAGTCCCGCACCGCCGGTGGCAGCTGGCGGGGCACCGGCAGCTCCTGCCGCGCCGCCGGGGACAGGACGACCTGGCCGATCGAGCCCGCCTGCACCACGGAACCCGTGACCGTGCCCGGCAGCTGGTTCGTCACCGAGCTCGGGCCGTGCTCGTGCTCCGGTTCGCCGACCATCGCCGCACCCCCGCAGACCAGTCGAACCTCCGGTTTACCGCACGACACCGGGCCGCTGTGGGGGATGTGACGAGGTCGACGCTCAGCGTCACCCGTCCGCGAGCCGGACCCGGCCGGCCCACGTACCCTGGCCAGGTGCGAACCCGGCCCACCCTTTCCTGGACGTCGGCGGACGCGCCGCTGCCGCGGACGTCCAGCCTCGACGAGCTGACGAGCGTGGTCGCGCGCGGGCGGGTCGCCGTGCTCAGCGGGGCCGGGCTGTCCACCGAATCCGGGATTCCCGACTACCGCGGCGAAAGCGGCAGCCTGCGTCGGCACACGCCGATGACCTACGACGAGTTCGTCACCAGCGCGGAAGGGCGGCAGCGGTACTGGGCGCGCAGCCACCTCGGCTGGCGCACGATCGCGCGCGCCGACCCCAACGACGGCCACCGAGCCGTGGCCGTCCTGCGCGACCGCGGTTACGTCTCCGGCGTCATCACGCAGAACGTCGACGGCCTGCACCAGGCGGCCGGCACCGCGGACGCCGTCGAGCTGCACGGCAGCCTGGACCGCGTCGTCTGCCTGGACTGCCGCCGCACGAGCCCGCGCGCCGAGCTGGACCGGCGGCTGCGCGCGGCCAACCCCGGCTTCACCGGCGCGGCCACCCGGATCAACCCGGACGGCGACGTCGAGCTGCCCGCCGACGTCGTGCGCGGCTTCCGGCCGGTCTCGTGCGAGGCCTGCGAAGGCGTCCTCAAACCGGACGTCGTGTTCTTCGGCGAGAACGTGCCGCGGCCGCGGGTCGAGCAGTGCTTCCGGCTGGTCGACGCCGCCGAGGCCCTGCTGGTGCTGGGCTCGTCCCTGACCGTGATGTCGGGACTGCGGTTCGTCCGCCACGCGGCGAAGGCGGGCAAGCCGGTGGTGATCGTCAACCGCGGCGAGACGCGCGGCGACCGCTACGCCGCGGTCCGGGTCGACCGGCCGCTCGGACCGGCGCTGACCGAGCTGGTCAGCCGGCTCGGCGAGGAGCGCGGCCGAACCGCGTGAGCAGCCGCTCCTGACGGGACGCACCGGGCGGCGCAGCCGGCGGCTCGGCGAAGACGCCCGGGCCCAAGCCCGCGAAGATCGCGGTGTAGTCGTCGTCGATCCACGCGACCAGGCCCGGGTCGAGGGCCTCGTCGGTGCCGAGCGCGCGGGCGAGGTCCCAGGTGTGCACGGTGCTGTCGGTCGTGCGCACGGCCAAGGCCCGCCGTCCGGTGAGCTTGCCGAGCGGGTAGTCGACGACGCGGTCCAGCGCGCCTTCTTCGGCGAAGGCGGCCGCGCAGGCCCGGACCGAGCCGGCGTACGCGGCGACGGGGTCGTCGCCCAGGGCGTCTTCGTCCCGCCGGGCCAGGAATTGCTCGCGGGTCGCCCCGCGGAGGAGGCCGACGTAGTTGAGGTTGCCGCGGGTCATGTGGTTGACCAGGGCCCGCACGTCCCACTCGGTGCACGGCGTCGGCGCGTGCCAGCCGTCGGGTGGCACCGCGCGAAGGTGGTGTGCGAAGCCGCGGGAGGCGAGCAGAAAGCGGTCGAGGAGCATGGCGGCCAGTCTGACCTGGTCCGCGACGCATTGCTCGCGGCTATCGGACCTCGTGGACGAGCCGGTCCGGGCAGGTGGGGGGAACCTGGCCCGGACCGGCTCTGGCGACGGACCTCCACAGCCGGTCGTCGCCTGCAAGACGCGGCGGCCGCCCCGGTCGTTACAGCGGCTGCAACCCGTTCCACGACCAGCGCGGTACGGCCAGCCCCGCGGGGACCTCGGCGGGCGGGCCGGGGTAGGTGAGCACCTCGGCCACCGCCCATTCCATGTACGCCTGCAGCGCGGCGCGGAACTCCGGGTCGGCAGGCAGGCCGGCGTCGTCCGCGGCCTGGACGAAGCAGCTCACGAACCGGCGGCCGAGGTCGCTCATGTCGCCGTTGCCGGCGTGCATCCGGAGCATCGCCGAATGGTCGCTGCACTCACGGGAGAACCGCGGTGGCCCGCCCATGACCTCGGCCCAGTACCAGGCCAGCCGGTCGACGTGCTGCGGGTTCTGATCCTGCTTGGAGAACGGGTGGTTCAGCTCGGGGTCGGCCAGGCAGCGCTCGTGGTGGGCGGCGGCCAGCGCGCGGAACGCGGGGTCGCCGCCGGCGAAGTCGTACAACGTCGGACGCACCCGCCGAGCCTGGCACGCCGAGGCGCCGCAAGCTAGCGCGCTCCGGCGGCCGCGCGTTCCGCCGCGGGGGAGAAGCCGCCGAGTGCGCCGACCGCTCGCTCGACGTCCTCGGTGACGAGGTCGTGGTTCAGCGCCCCGGCCGCGGCCGCGCCCTGGGCGGCGGCGATGATCACGGTCGCCCGCGCATCGACGACGTTCCCCGCGGCCCACACCCCGGGCACGCCGGTCTTCCCGGACGGGTCGACGTCGCCTTCCGCGTACCCGAGGTCGCGCAGCAGCTGGTCGTGCGGGACGGTCCGGGTACGGAGGAACAGCGCGGTCCGCGGCACGAACCGGGCGCCGAGCTCGACGCCGGTGAGGCGGCCGCCTTCGCGCCGGACGCCGGTGACGACGCCGTCGACCACCCGGATCCCGCGCGCGTCGAGCCGGTCCCGGTCCTCATCGGACGGTGGCTCGGTGTGCGCGAAGTACACGACGTCCGGCGACCACTGGCGGACCAGCAGCGCGTGCTCGACGCTCGCGGGCTCGGTGCCCAGCACGCCGAGCGGCTGGTCGCGCAGCTCGTAGCCGTGGCAGTAGGGGCAGGTCATCGCGTCGGTGCCCCAGCTTTCCCGCAGACCGGGCAGGTCCGGCAGCTCGTCGTGGACACCGGTGGCGACCAGGACGCGCCGGGCGGTCAGCTCGCGGCCGCCCGCCAGGCGGGCGGTGAAGCCGTGCTCGAGCCGGGTCACCCGGTCGTCGAGGAGTTCCACGCCGTAGCCGCGGAGCTCGCCGCGGCCGATTTCCAGCAGTTCGGACGGCGGCAAGCCGTCGCGGGACAGGAAGCCGTGCATGTGCGACGCCGGTGCGTTGCGCGGTGCCCGGGAGTCGACGACCGCGACCCGCCGCCGCGCCCGGCCCAGCATCAGGGCGGCGCTGAGTCCCGCGGCGCCGCCACCCACCACCAGTACGTCGAAGCTGTTGTTTTCGCTCATGCCGTCACCTTGGACCCGGTGTCGCGAATCCGACAACAAATGTTGCCGATTCCGGGACAAGCGGGTTTCCTGGGAGCATGACGGACGCGATCACCCAGGCGCTCGCCGAGGTCGGCCCCCGGCTCAAGCGGGTCCGCACGCAGCGGCGGGTCACCCTGGCCGACCTGTCGGCGGCGACGGGCATCTCGAAGAGCACGCTCTCCCGGCTGGAATCCGGCCAGCGCAAGCCGAGCCTGGAGCTGCTGCTGCCGATCGCCCAGGCTCACCAGGTGCCCCTGGACGAACTGGTGGGCGCGCCGGAGGTCGGCGATCCGCGGGTCCGGCTGACCGCGCGCCGCATCCCGCGCCACAACGGCGCGACCATGACGGTGCTGCCGCTGACCCGCCAGCCCGGCGCGCCGCAGGCGTTCAAGATGATCCTGGAGCCGGAGACGGGCGAACCCGATCCGCAGGTCCACGAGGGGTACGAGTGGCTGTACGTCCTGTCCGGCCGGCTGCGCCTGATCCTGGCCGATCGGGACATGACGCTGGGGCCGGGCGAGGCGGCGGAGTTCGACACCCGCCTCCCGCACTGGTTCGGCGCGGTCGACGGCCGGCCGGCGGAGATCCTCAGCTTGTTCGGCAAACAGGGGGAGCGGCTGCACCTGCGGGCGAAGTCGCGCTAGCCCAGCTCGCGCTGCATCAGCAGGGTGTCGAGCCAGCGGTCGTGCTTGAAGCCGACCCGGCGCAGCACGCCGGCGTCGGTGAAGCCGGCCGCCCGGTGCAGGTTCCGCGACGCGGGCTCGCCGGAGTCGACGATGACCGCGATCGCCTGCCGGGCCCCGGCTTCTTCGCACCGCTTGAGCAGTGCGTCGAGCAGCCGACGTCCGTGACCGCGCCCGGCGGCATCGGGTGCGAGGTAGATCGTCGTCTCGACCGAGTACCGGTACGCCGGCTTCGGCCGCCACGGCGCGGCCAGCGCGTAGCCGAGGATCCGGCCTTCGTCGGCGAGGACGAGGAACGGCCACGTGCTCTCGCGGATCTTCACCCGCCACTGCTCTGCGGTCGGCGGTGTGGTTTCGAAGGTGAAGACCGAGCCGGTGACGTACGGCGAGAAGACGGCGGCAATGCCTTCGGCGTCGGCCTCCCTCGCTTCCGCTATAGTGGACATAGTCGGTATTATAGAGGAATGATCGATCCGGGCTTGCTCGGCCGGCACCTGCACGACCTGCGGGTGGGCCACGGCCTGGCGTTGAGTGCGCTGGCCGGGGCGGCGGGCGTGAGCGTCAGCATGCTGTCGGCCATCGAGCGGGGCGAGAAGACGCCGACGGTCGTGGTCCTGTCCCGGATCGCCGACGGCCTCGGGCTGTCGCTCTCCCGGCTGCTCGCCGACCTGGAGGGCGACCGGGTGATCGTCCGCCGCGCGGCGGAGCAGGACCACATCGCCGAACCGGGCGGCTGGCACCGCACGGTGTTGACGCCGGTCGTGCCCGGCGTCAACTTCGAATGGATCCGCACGACCCTGCCGCCCGGGTGTGACGCGGGGGCGTTCCCGGCGTACGCCTCGGGTTCCCACGAGTTCGTCGCCGTCGAGTCGGGCGAGCTGAGCCTCGGCGTCGGCGACGCCGAGTACGTCCTGGCGGCGGGCGATTCGGTGTACTTTCCCGCCGACGCCACGCATTCCTACGCGAACCGAGGTCAGAAGCCGTGCGTGTACTCGGTGGCGGCGTTGATCATGCGGCCGCGGAAAACCGGATGACACCGCGCCCCGGGACGTGACACCCTCCAGGGCATGTTCCCCGTGTCCGATAGCGCGACGCTCGCAGGCCTGTCCCTGCCGAGCGCCCTGTCGGCACGGCTTTCCGCCCTGTCCGGCGGCGCTCGAAGCTGACCCTTCCCCGATTTCCCCGCTCTGGGCGCGAAACCGCCGGGGGAGGGTCGACGCGCTCCGCCCGGTTTCGCGCATTCTCCTTCCAGCGCAGGGAAAACCCATGACCAAGCAACAGTACGTGCGGACCAAGCCGCACCTGAACATCGGCACGATGGGGCACGTCGACCACGGCAAGACCACCCTCACCGCCGCCATCACCAAGGTGCTCGCCGAGCGGGGCGGGGCCGACTTCGTCGCCTTCGACCGCATCGACCGCGCGCCGGAGGAGATCGAGCGCGGCATCACCATCAACATCGCGCACGTCGAGTACGAGACGCCGACCCGGCACTACGCGCACGTCGACATGCCCGGCCACGCCGACTACGTCAAGAACATGATCACCGGTGCGGCCCAGCTGGACGGCGCGGTGCTCGTGGTTTCTGCGCAGGACGGCGCGATGCCGCAGACGCGCGAGCACGTCGTGCTGGCGCGCCGGATCGGCGTCGAGCACCTCGTCGTCGCGCTCAACAAGGCCGACGTCGCCGACGACGAGGAACTGCTCGACCTGGTCGAGCTCGAGGTGCGCGAGCTGCTCACCCGCTACGGGTTCGACGGCGACGCCGTGCCCGTGGTCCGGGTCTCCGGGCTGCGCGCGCTCGAGGGCGACCCGCGGTGGACGCAGCGGATCCTCGACCTGCTGGCCGCCGTCGACGAGCACGTGCCGATCCCGCCGCGGCGGCTCGACCTGCCGTTCCTGATGCCGATCGAGAACGTCCTCACCATCACCGGCCGCGGCACCGTCGTGACCGGCGCGGTGGAGCAGGGCGTCCTCGCCGTCGGCGACGCGGTCGAGGTGATCGGGCTCGGCCCGGCGGTGACCAGCGTGGCTACCGGGCTCGAGACGTTCGGCAAGCCGATGGACCGCGCCGAGGCGGGCGACAACGCCGCGGTGCTGCTGCGCGGGGTCAAGCGCGGCGAGGTCCGGCGCGGCCAGGTCGTCTGCCTGCCGGGCAGCGTCCGGCCGCACACGCGGTTCCGCGCGGACGTCCACGTGCTTTCGTCCGCCGAAGGGGGCAGGCGGACGCCGTTCGCGGCGAACTACCGGCCGCAGTTCCACTTCCGCACCAGCGACGTCGTCGGGGTGGTCGCCCTCGCCGAGGGCGTCACGGTCGTCCGGCCGGGCGACGAAGCGGAGCTGACGGTGGAGCTGGGGCAGCCGGTCGCGATGAGCCCGGGCCTCGGGTTCGCGATGCGCGAAGGCCGGCTGACCGTCGCCGCGGGCACCGTCCGCGAGGTGCTGGACTGAAGATCGGGCTCGTCCCCGCCGGCCGGCGGGGGCGAGCTTGACTCATCCGATCTTTTGCTCTTAGCTGAAAGACGCATTCCCGATCCGCCGTCGGAAGCACCTTGATGGGCTTCTGCCGTGGCGAGAAAGGGAGCCGGAGTGGGAAGAGCGTTGAGCCGCCGCCGTGTCGTCGCTTGGGGAGCCGCGGGCGCGGCCGGTGCCGCCCTGCCATTGGTCGGATCTCCGGGGGCTGCAGCGGAGGATTTCGGGAACCAGCCCGGCCGCTTCTTCGACGTCACGAAGTTCGGGGCGAAAGGCGACGGGCGCACGATCGACACCGCCGCGATCAACCGCGCGATCGACGCGGCCGCGACCCGCGGCGGCACCGTGTACTTCCCGGCCGGGACGTACGCGAGCTATTCGATCCACCTCAAGAGCAACATCGCGCTCTACCTGGGAGCCAACGCGACGATCCTGGCCGCCGCGCCGGCCGGCGGCCAGGGCTACGACCCCGCCGAACCGGGCGCGGGCAACCCGTACCAGGACTTCGGGCACAGCCACTGGCACAACAGCCTGATCTGGGGCGAGAACCTCGAGAACGTCACCATCGAGGGGCCCGGCAAGATCGACGGCAAGGGCCTGGTCGCGGGCGGCAGCGCGGAATCCGCGCCGCTCAACGGGAACAAGGCGATCGCGCTCAAGTTGTGCCGCAACGTCGCGATCCGCGACATCACCATCGTCAACGGCGGGCACTTCGGCATCCTGCCCACCGGCGTCGACAACTTCCGCATCGACGGCCTGGTGATCGACACCAACCGCGACGGCATCAACATCGACTGCTGCAAGAACGTCCGGATCGCCAACACGACGGTGAACTCGCCGAACGACGACGCCATCGTGCTCAAGAGCACCTACGCGCTGAACCAGGTGCGCGACACCGAAAACGTCACCATCGACAACTGCTTCGTCAGCGGCTACGACCTCGGCACCCTCGTCGGCGGCACGTTCAAGACCGCGGCGTCCTACGGCCGCACCGGCCGCGTCAAGTTCGGCACCGAATCCAACGGCGGCTTCCGGAACATCGCCATCTCCAACGTGGTCTTCGAGCACTGCCGCGGCCTGGCCCTGGAGACCGTCGACGGCGGGTGGCTGGAAGACGTGACGATCAGCAACCTGACCATGCGCAACGTCCAGATGCCGTTGTTCCTCCGGCTGGGCGCGCGGATGCGCGGGCCGGCGGGGATCCCGGTCGGGTTCCTGCGCCGGGTGAGCATCAGCGACGTCACGACGATCGACGCGGACCCGCGCTACCCGTCGTGCTTCGCCGGGATCCCGGGCCACGCGATCGAGGACGTCAAGCTGAGCAACATCCGCCACCACCTGGCGGGCGGCCTGACGCCGGGCGACGCCGTGCCGAACCCGCCGGAGCTGGAGACCGCGTACCCGGAGCCGTCGATGTTCGGCACGCTCCCGGCGTACGGCTTCTTCGTCCGCCACGCCCGGGGAATCAGCTGGGACAACGTCGACGTGCGCTTCGGCAACCAGGACACGCGCCCGGCCTTCGTCCTGCGGGACGTGGCCGACGCCGACGTGCACCACTGCCGCGCGGACAAGGTGGCGGGCACGCCGACGTTCGTCCTCGACGGCGTCGACGACTTCCGGGTGAGCGACGGCCGGCCGGTGCCGGACGCCCGGGTCGACCACGCGGACCACCAGGAGCTGTAGAGAATTCCGGCCGGGTCCTGGCGCCGCCGCGGGATCCGGCCGGTCAGCGCCCGCGCAGCTTCGGGCGGACCAAGCCGACCACCGACATGACGATCAGGGCCACCGCGGCCACCGCGGCGATCACCGTCAGCACGGGCGCCCGGCTGTCGGTGCCGGTCAGGCTGAGAATGCTCGACACGAGCAAAACCGCCCCCACGGCGAGAAAGATCCAGCACAGCGCCGCCGTTTCCGGGATGAAGTGCCAACGCCGTTCGGCCATCGCAACCTCCTCGATCGGGTGTGTCCGGGAAACTGCCCCGGCCGGGAGTCGATCAAACCGGCGGAAATCCGCCATGACCCCGCGCGCCGATCAAGCCGTCGCAAACCTGCCGGTCTCGGCGGTCCGCCGCCGGTTGACTGGCCGCATGAACGCACCAGCGCCGCGGTGGCCGGCCGTCTTCGCCGTCACCGTCGGGATCTTCGCCATCGTCACCATCGAAATCCTGCCGATCGGGCTGCTGACGCCGATCGCGAGCGGGTTCGGCGTCTCGGCCGGGACCGCCGGCTGGACCATGACCGTGCCCGGCTTCGTCGCCGCCGTCGCCGCGCCGGTGGTCACCGTCGCGGCCGGGCGGCTCGACCGGCGGCCGGTGCTCGGTGGCCTCCTGGTCCTGCTCGCGGCCGCCGGTGTCCTCACCGCCGCCGCGCCCGCGTTCTGGGTGCTGCTGGCCGCCCGGTTCCTCGTCGGTGTCGTCATCGGCGGCTTCTGGTCGATCGGCGCCGGCCTGGCGCCCCGGCTCGTCGGTACGGCGGCCGCCGCGCGGGCGACGTCGGTCATCTTCGCCGCCGTGCCCGTCGGATCGGTGCTGGGAGTGCCGCTCGGGACTCTCGTCGGCCAGCTCGCGGGCTGGCGCACGGCGTTCCTCCTGCTGGGGATCCTGAGCCTGGGAACCGCCGGCGCCCTCGTGCTCCTCGCGCCGCCGTTGCCGCCCGGAGAAGCCACGCGGCTGACCGTCCTGGGCGGACTCGTGCGGCGCCGCGGTGTCCGAAGTGGACTACTGGTGACTTTCCTGGTGGTCCTCGCCCACTTCGGCACCTACACCTACGTCACGCCGCTGCTGCGGGACGTCGTCCGGCCGGAGGTGCTCAGCGGTTACCTGCTCGCCTACGGTGTGGCCGGGATCGCGGGCACCTTCCTGGCGGGGCGGTACGGGAAGGGCTTCGCGCTCGCGGCGGCGGTGATCGCGCTGGCGGTGTTCGTGCTGCCGCACACCGGTCCGGACGGCGCGCTCGTGACCCTCGTGCTGTGGGGCGTCGCCTACGGCGCTGTTCCGGTCTGCTCCCAGGCGTGGTTCGCCCGCGAAGCGCCGGACGCCCCCGAGGCGGCCACCGTCCTGTTCACGGCGTCCTTCCAGGCCACGATCTCCGTGGGCGCGCTGGCCGGCGGCTTCGTGGTCGACGCCGTGTCGGTCCCGGCCGTCATGACCTGCGGGGGAGTGGCCGCCGCCGTCGCGGCGCTCGCCATCCGAGGCGCCGGCCGTCGTTCACCGGACCGGGCGTTCCGGTGAACGGAACGCCCGACTGTCGCCGGTGGTGGACCCGGTGCGACGGTCGGGACATGGCTCCCGTGATGGCGGCGATCGTCGGCCCCGGCAACATCGGCACCGATTTGCTGGCGAAGCTGCGACGCAGTGATGTGATCGAAGTCGGGTACGTGGTCGGCATGGTCGAGTCGGACGGACTCGAGCGCGCCCGGGCGCAGGGGATCGCGGCGTCGGCCGAGGGCGTCGACTGGTTGCTGCGCCAGGACCCCCTGCCGGAACTCGTGTTCGAAGCGACGTCGGCGAAGGCGCACGCCGCGAACGCCCCGCGGTACGAGGAGGCCGGCATCCAGGCGATCGACCTGACCCCGGCGCACCTCGGCCCGATGGTCTGCCCGCCGGTGAACCTCGGCGCGCACCTCGACGCGCCGAACGTCTCGATGATCACCTGCGGCGGCCAGGCCACGATCCCCATGGTGCACGCGGTTTCCCGGGTCACGCCGGTGCCGTACGCGGAGATCGTCGCGTCGGTCGCATCGCGCGGCGCCGGGCCGGGCACCCGGGCGAACATCGACGAGTTCACGCGCACGACGTCACAGGCGGTGGCCGAGATCGGCGGTGCCGGGCGCGGCAAGGCGATCATCATCCTCAACCCGGTCGAACCGCCGATGATCATGCGGGACACGGTGTTCTGCGCGATCCCGCTCGACGCCGACCGTGAGGCCGTCACGGCGTCGATCCACGACATGGTCGCCGAAGTGCGGAAGTACGTGCCGGGGTACGCGCTGCGGGCGGACCCGCAGTTCGACGACGCGCGCGAAGACTGGGACGGGAACGCGCGGGTCGGCATCTTCCTCGAAGTCCGCGGCAACGGCGACTACCTGCCCGAGTACGCCGGGAACCTGGACATCATGACCGCCGCGGCCGCCCGGGTCGGCGAGCTGATGGCCCGCGCGAAGCAGGAGGTGCCGGCGTGACCCGCCCGGAACTGAAGCACGACGTCCGGATCGTCGACACGACCCTGCGCGACGGCAGCCACGCGATGGCCCACCGGTTCACCGAGCAGCAGGTGCGCGACACCGTGCGCGCGCTCGACCGCGCCGGCGTCGAGGTGATCGAGGTGACCCACGGCGACGGTCTCGGCGGCTCGTCGTTCACCTACGGCTTCTCCGCCGTCGACGAGCTCAAGCTGATCGCGGCGGCCCGCGAAGAGGCGAAGCAGGCGAAAATCGCCGTGCTGCTCGTGCCGGGGATCGGCACGGCTGAGGACCTGCAGCGCGCGTTCGACGCCGGCGCGGAGATGGTCCGGGTGGCGACGCACTGCACCGAAGCGGACGTCTCGCCGCAGCACTTCGGCCTGGCGCGCGAACTCGGGATGGAGACGGCCGGGTTCCTGATGATGGCGCACCGGACGCCGCCGGAAGACCTCGCGAAGCAGGCGCGGATCATGGTGGACGCGGGCTGCCAGGCGGCGTACGTGACGGACTCGGCGGGCGCGTTGCTGATGCACGAAGCTCGCGCCCGCTTCGAGGCGCTGGTCGCCGAGGTCGGCGACACGGCGTGGGTCGGCTACCACGGGCACCAGAACCTTTCGCTCGGCGTCGCGAACTCGGTGCTGGCGTACGAAGCGGGCGTCCGGTACATCGACGGCTCGCTGTGCGCGCTCGGCGCCGGTGCGGGCAACTCGCCGACGGAGGTCCTGGCGGCGGTGTTCGACCGCCTGGAGATCGACACGGGCCTGGACGTCGGCGGCCTGCTCGACGCGGCGGAGGAGGTCGTGCGGCCGTACCTGCACCGCTGGCCGAAGATGGACCGCAACGCGATCGTCCAGGGCTGGGCCGGGGTCTACTCGAGCTTCCTGCTGCACGCCGAACGCGCGGCGGAGCGCTACGGCGTCCCGGCGCAGGCGATCCTGCGCCGGTGTGGCGAGCTCGCCCTGGTCGGCGGTCAGGAGGACATGATCATCGACGTCGCGGTGCAACTGGCGGCGCAGGGGTAGGCAACCGGACACCGGTTCCGGGCGTGAGAAGGCCATGGAACGAATCCGGGGTGCGCTCGCGGTGGTATCGGCGGCGGCCTGTCTCGCCGCCTGCTCCAGTCCGATCATCACCGCGATCCCGGTGCCCAGCACGACGAAACCGGTCACTTCGGCGGCGGCCACCACCACTACGACCGCCACCACCAAGCCGCCGCCGTTCACCCCGCCGGCGTCACCGGTGAAGGTCACCGCCGCCTGCCCGTTCCTCGGTACGGCGGAACTGCAGGAGCTCTTGGGGACCAGCGAAGACCTGATGGCGACCGAGCAGCCGCCCGACGAGACGTACGTGCCGGACACCGAGTTCCAGTGCCGGTACGAGGGCAAGTACGTGCACCCCTGGCTGCTCGACCTGTGGATCATCTCCGCGACCCACTCCTATCCGCCCGCGAAGGCCTTGGAGAACTCCAAGAAGGACTGCAGCGGTCCGGTGACCGCGGTGCCCGGTGCCGGCGAGGGCGCTTACTTCTGCGATCTCGCCGGCACCGGCGACGCGGAGATGATCATCACCGGCAAGCGCGTCCACGGCCAGAACCGGCTGGCGATCGCGTACGTCGTCAAGCACCGCAAGGAGGTCTACACGCGGCTGGCCGAGCTGCTCGGCGAACGGATCTAGGTTCGCGCGAACCGGTCCAGCGCGGCGAGCTTCCAGGCGCGTTTGACATCACTGGCGCCGTGCCCGGACCGGTCGTCGACGAGCAGTTCGGCGCCGGGCCACGCCTCGGCGAGCTCCCACGCCGTCGTCACCGGGCAGCTGAGGTCGAGCCGGCCGTGGATCAGCACACCGGGGATGCCCGCGAGGCGCCCGGCGTCCCGGATCACCGCGCCTTCTTCGAGCCAGCCGGCGTGCGCGTAGTAGTGCGTGGTGAGCCGGACGAACGCCAGCAGCGCGTCGTCCGGCGGTCCACTGTGGACTTCACCGGTGCTGCCCGGTTCGAGGGACAGGACCGTTTCTTCCCAGGCGTTCCAGCCGAGGGCGGCACGCTCCCGCCGGTCCGGATCTGCCATCAGCCGGGCGTAGGCGGCCACGACGTCGTCGTCCCCGGCGACGTCGCGGAAGCGTTGCCACGCCTCGGGAAAGAAGCGTGCGACGCCGCGGTACAGCCAGTCGATCTCCGACCGGCGCGTGGTGCTGATCGCGCTGACCACGATCTCCGTCACCCGGTGGGGGAAGCGTTCGGCGTACACCAGCGCGAGTGTCGTGCCCCACGAACCACCCGTCACCAGCCAGCGGTCGATGCAGAGGTGCTCCCGCAGCCGTTCGAGGTCGGCGACGAGGTGGTCCGTGGTGTTGTGCCGCAGCGACGTCGCGGGATCGGCCGCGTGCGGACGGCTCCGGCCGCAGCCGCGCTGGTCCAGCAGCACGACGCGGTACCGGGCCGGGTCGAACATCCGCCGCATGCCGGGGGAGCAGCCCTGGCCGGGGCCGCCGTGGAGCACGACCGCCGGTTTGCCGTCCGGGTTCCCGCAGGTCTCCCAGTACACCTGGTGCCCGTCGCCGACGTCGAGCAGTCCGTGGTCGTGCGGCTCGACGGGCGGGTGGAGGTCGATCACCCGCCCATCCTGCCCGGTGCTCAGGCGGGTTCGCCGAACCACCCGTGCAGCGCCGCGTCGAGGCCGGCCGTCGAACCGTCCTCGCGCGCCCAGGCGATGTGCCCGTCCGGCCGGACCAGCACGCCGGTCAGCCCCGGCTCGCTGTCGCACTTCGCGGACAGCACGTTCACGCGCCCGGCCCACCCGGCGGCCGCCTCGCGCAGGCCGGCGTGGTCGGCGAGGTCGAGCAGGAGCGCCTTGCCGTCGTGGAGGCGCTCGCCGAGCCGGGTGCCGTCGGCGAAGGCGAAGTCGGGCGCGGCGCGGCCGGTGAGGTCGTGCTCCCCGTCGATCGCGTAGCGGTGCAGGACGCCGGAGAGCTTCTTGGCGAGGTAGGTCGCCCCGTCGCCGGTGGCCAGCAGATCGGCGATGACCTGGCGCAGCGCCCTCGTCCGCACGTCGCTGCGCATCAGCGCGACCTGCGCCCGGGTCCACTCCAGAACCCACTCGCCGATCGGGTGCCGTTCGGTCGTGTAGGTGTCGAGCAGGCCCTCGGGCGCCCAGCCGTGGATGGTCGCGGCGAGCTTCCACCCGAGGTTGACGGCGTCGCCGATGCCGAGGTTGAGGCCCTGCCCGCCGAAGGGGGAGTGGACGTGCGCCGCGTCCCCCGCCAGCAGCACGCGACCCTGGCGGTAGGTGCTCGCCTGGCGCGCGTTGTCGGTGAAGCGCGTCGCGCTGTGGACCTTCGTCACGCGGACGTCCGCACCGGAGACCCGCCGGAAGCTGTCTTCGATTTCCTGTGCGGTGATCGGCGCGTCCCGGTCCGCGGGCGGCCCGTCGAACTCGACGGTGAGGATCCGCCCGGGCATCGGCCCGTGGACGTAGAGCCCGCCGGGCCCGTGCTGCCACCCGGCGGGCAGCGCGTCGGCACCGGCGAGTTCGGTGAGCGCCTGTCGTCCGGTGATGGCGGGATCGGTCCCGGGGAACTCGAAGCCGGCCAGCTTGCGGACCCGGCTCCGCCCGCCGTCGGCCCCGACGAGCCACCCCGCGCGCACGGATCCGCCGTCACCGAGGTGCACGGTCACGCCGGACTCGTCGGCGTCGAACCCGGTGAGCTCGGTCCCCCGCCGGATCTCGACGCCCAGTTCGGCGGCGCGCCCGGCGAGGATCGCCTCGACGTCCTGCTGCTGGATGACGACCACCCGGGCGGCGGGCCCGACGTCCCGGAAGGCGGGATCGTCGAAGTCGACCCCGCCGGAGGTCACCATGATCCCCGCGAAGTGCCCCACGGGAACGGCCTTGGGGCCACCCCCGCCGCGGGACTCGAGGAACTTCTGGATCTGCGCGAAGTTCCGCTGCACGATGGCGTCCATCGCGGGCAGCAGGCCACGCCGGTAGAAGGCTTCGGCCGTGGTCAGGTTGACCCCTCCGGCCTTGATCGTCTGGTCCGGCTCGGGCAGCCGTTCGACGACGAGCACGTCCACGCCCGCCAGCCGCAGTTCACAGGCCAGCATCAAGCCGACCGGTCCGCCCCCGGAGATCACCACATCCCTGTTCATGGCTCCGATGATGCCGCGAAACTTATACCGAGTCAAACTTTGAGCTCGGTCTATACTCTCTGTTCATGGCTGACCCCGGACTCCGCGAGCGGAAGAAGCAGGCCACCCGCCTGCTGATCTCGAACGTGGCCACAGGCCTCTTCATCGAGCGCGGCTTCGAGGAGGTGACGGTGGCGGAGATAGCCGAGGCGGCGGGCGTGTCGAAGATGACGGTGTTCAACTACTTCCCGCGCAAGGAGGACCTGTTCCTCGACCGCCACGCGGACCGCCTGGCCGAGTTGACCTCGGTGGTCCGCTCTCGGCCGGCTGGGGTCTCGCCGTGCGAGGCGCTGCGCCGTCACCAGCATGCCCTGTTGTCCTCAGGTCACCCGTTGTCGGGCGCGATCGCGGGCGGCCCGGGGTTCTGGTGGGTCCTGACGTCGAGCCCGGCGTTGATGGCCCGGTGGTACGAGCAGGAGCGGGAGATCGCGGAGGCTTTCACCTCGGTGCTGGCCGAGGAGACGGGCGACGGGTTCCGGTCCCGCATGGTGGCGAACCTGCTGACGACCGCCATCACCACGGTGTTCGCGCACGCGATGGGCCGGATCGTGGCGGGGGACGACGCGGAGGTGGTCCGGCGGGAGCAGGTGGACGTCATCGACCAGGCGTTCGACCTGGTGGAACGCGGGGTGGGTAACTACCCCGAGCCGCCGGGGTAGCAGGCGGCTCGGCGCCGGTCAGTGTCGGACTTCCAGGCCGGCTCCCTCTCGAAAAGACGCTTCGGACAGATCGAGCTGTTCGCGATCGGACCTCAGGACGACTACGACGTTCTTGTGGAATTCCGCGTCTTCGAAGTCGGCGGGGGAGTTCAGCCGGAGGTGGGCGAACGAGACGTCCGACTTGAAGGCGCTCCGCCAGCCGGCAAGTTCGTCGCCTGTCAGTTGTGAGATGTATACCTCGCCCTCGCAGGATACGTCGATGAATTCCAGTTCCTCGAATCGGCAGGTCTGAAGGTTGAGTATGCGCTTGAAAACCGATTCGGTCAGCGAGAAGTTCCCGTCGACGTCGATTTCCGCGAACCTGGTATTTTCCAGAAAGGTGCACCTGCTCCAAGCCAGAAGGTCCACGCTGGTCATGTCGAAGAAGTAGGTCGAGCTGTCGAATGCGCAGTCGGTGAGCGTCAGTGCTCCGCTGCAGTTCGAACCGGAAAAGTCCGCTGGGCCGAGAAACCTGGTGCGGGTGAAGCTCGTGTCGCCGAGGAACTTGCAGGAGGTGAAGCGTGCGGACCGGAGGGTCGCGTCCGTGAGCTGGAAGTCGACGAGTGTCGCGTGGGACAGGTCGAGTGCTACGTCCCACGGGTCGAACTCGTCGAGTTCGGGTGTTCGGCACAGGCTTCGCGTCAGGATGTCCTGTGCGGTGATCCGCACCTGCAGTTCTTGGGCCGCCTCCGAGCTGCCCGGCCGGCCGGCGAGTTTCGCCAGCAGGAGGCTCCGGGCGTCTTGGGTGCCTTCGAAGTTGAGGTCCGATCTCGCGCGGTGGGTGATTTCCACGTCGGGGACTTCGAAGGGCATGCGGAGGTAGGAGCACGCCAAGTCGGCGATGGCTTGCCGCTGGCTCTGGTTGTTGTCACCCAGTCGTTTCAGGGCGTGCAGTGCGCCGATCCGGACGGTCGGGGTGTCGGAGCCCAATTGCTCTACGGACTTCGTGTACAGCTCGGTCACCCTGCGTTCTGCTGCGTCGAATTCGACTGAGCGCGCTGTCTGTTCGTTGTGCCGCTGCCGGCGAGCGGCCAGGGCCAAGGTCACGGCCACACCTGCGGCGGCGACGATGCTCAAGGCTGTCTTGAGGGATTCCAGCCTTCCGCCGCTGGGTGAAGGCGGCACCACCTGCAGCGGCCAGACGAGCAGTCCGACCGACGCAACGAAGACCGCGAGAAGGCCGGCGCCGAAAATCCAGATGGTTTTCGTCGACAACGGTTCGGTCGAAGAGGCTCCTCCGCGGCGGTTCACCTTCGCTCCTTGGACTTCGGCGATGGGGCATTGTCTCTCGCGACCGGTCGCGATTCCCGTGCGCCTGCCCGATTCGGCATGCTATCGCCCCGGCTGAGCGCACCTCCGTGTCCGGCGACGCCGCGGCATCAACATCGCTAATGATACGTAAAAATCTTTAGCTGGAGTAACGCGCTGCTCGGCCATAGCGTGACGGGGTGCTCCCTCTCCTCCTGGCCGGCTTCGGGACCGGCCTCTCGCTGATCGTCGCCATCGGTTCTCAGAACGCCTTCCTGCTCCAGCAAGGGCTGCGTGGTGGCGCGGTGGCTCCGCTCGTCGTCATCTGTGCGGTGTCCGACCTGGTGCTGATCGGGCTCGGGGTCAGTGGGGTCGGGGCCGTGCTGGAACGGTGGCCGACCGCGGTCGGCGTTATCGCTGTCGGGGGTGGGCTGTTCCTGCTGGGGTACGGGGTGCTTGCCGCGCGGCGGGCTTTGCGGCCTTCCGTGATGACCGTTGGTGAAGAACGGACGCCGCTGCGGAAGGCGGTGGTTGCTTGTGTGGCCTTCACCTGGCTCAATCCGCACGTCTACCTCGATACCGTGCTGCTGCTCGGCTCGGTGGCCGCTGCGCAGGGGGATGGACGGTGGCTGTTCGGGGTCGGGGCGGGGGTGGCCAGTGCCGTCTGGTTCAGTGCGCTCGGGTTCGGGGCCAAGCGGCTGGCCGGCGTGTTCGCGAAGCCCGTGGCGTGGCGCGTGCTCGACGTCGTGATCGCCGTGACCATGACCGGGCTGGGGCTCGGCATGTTGCTCAGCCGGGTTTGATCACCAGAGCGCCGAAGCCGGTGGCCGCTCCAAGGTCAGGAGGAACTCCTTCCGTTTGAGCCCGCCCGCGTAGCCTGTCAGCTTCCCGCCCTTGCCGACGACACGGTGGCACGCCACCAGAATGCTCAGGGGGTTGCGGCCGACCGCCGCGCCGACGTCGTGGGGCAGTGCCCGCAAGGAGCGGGCGAGGTCGCCGTACGTGGCCGTGGTTCCGTAGGGGATCGACTCGATCTCCGCCCACACGGCGCGGTCGAAGTCGGGACCGGTTGCCTGCGTCGGGACGTCGAACACGGTGCGTTGACCGGCGAAGTACTCCTTGAGCTGCCGGGCTGCTTCGGGGAACGCCGTGTCGTCGCGCTGGCCGAAGCTCGCGCGGTCGGGGCGAGGCCAGTGGTTCGGGAAGTACAGGCCGGTCACGATGTCGCCGTCGCCGACCACGGTCAGCCGGCCGATCGGGGAATCCAGTACTGCGTGCTTCATGAAGCCTCCCAAGTTGTGCCGTCCGCGCGGGCGCCACGCAGGCCCGGAATGGGGTAGCCGGCCAGCGCCGAGGTGGCGAACGTCCGGTGCGGGTTCCAGGACGTCGAGAGCAGCAGCCGCCGCGCCATGCCCGCCCAGCCCTCCGGGGATGCGCTGACCACCCACGCGTCCGGCTCCGGGGCCGCGAAGCGACGGGCCTGGCGCAGCCACGATGCCGCCGTCTCGGGCCAGGTCACCGTGGCCAGCACGATGCCGCCCCAGGCCGCGGCGATCCGCTCGCCGTCCGGGCGGGACGACGTGTCGGTGCCGATCACGATGTACCGGGCCTGGCCGATCAGGCCCAGCAGCGCCTCGAGTTCCGGGGAAGTCATGCTGCGTCGTGGAAGACGAGGCCGAGCGTGTGCCGGCGGCCGGAACGGACCACGGAGACGCCGTGGCGGACCGGAGCCGCCGACCAGCCGCGGGCCGAGCGGACCGGCCTGTCGCGGGTGGTGAAGACCAGGCCGTGGCCCTGCGGGATGAGCGTTGCGGTGCCGCGGGACTGGGCGCGTGGCCGCTGCTCGACCAGGAGGAACTCGCCGCCCGTGTGGTCGGTGCCCGGGTCGTTGAGGTTGATCACCACCTGCAGCGGGAACACCTTGTCGCCGTAGAGGTCGCGGTGCAGCGCGTTCCAGCCGCCTGTCTCGTAGCGCAGCAGGATCGGCGTCGGCCGCTGCTGACCCGCGGCGTGGCACACCGCCAGCCATTCGTCCAAAGTGGACGGCCACTCGGCGGGGTGCCCGAGGCGCACGGACCAGTCCTGCGCGATGGGCAGGAGTCGCGGGTAGAGCGCTTGCCGCAGCCGTTGTACCGGGTCCGGGAACGGCGACGCGAAGTAGTGGTAGTCGCCGTTGTCGCCGAAGCGGTGACGGCGCAGGTTCACCGTCGCCCGGAAGTGTGACGGCTCGTCCCACAGAGCGACGAGACGCGCGCACTCGGCCGGGGTGAGCAGCTGCGGCAGGAGCGCGCAGCCGTAGTCATCGACCTCATCGGCCACCGCGGCCCAGTCGGCGGCGGCGATGCGTTCTTCGTACGTTGTCATGCCGCCCTACCTTTCAGGTGTGCCCCTGGTCGTCCGGGATGATCGGGGTGTGCAGGCGGGGCGGGTATGGCTTTCATGCTTGCTGCCGGTGATGGCTCCGGAGGCTTGGCCGCCCGTCCCGCA
>JAEBES010000018.1:0-132614 GCA_049998155.1 Amycolatopsis sp. cmx-13-12
GTCAGGAACTGCTCCGGCTGACCGTGCTCGCGGGTCGCGCGGAGTACCAGCTCGTCGCCGAGGCGCTGCGCATGCCACGCGGCAGCGTCGGACCGACCAGGGGTCGCTGCCTCGACCAGATGCGCGAACTCGTGGCCAGCGAAGGGGGAAGCCGGTGAACCACCTCGCGGCGCCGGACGGGATCTGCTCCGACGAGGTGATCCTGGCCGGTATCGGCCGTCTCCTCGACGTGCTGGACCCGCCGCCGGCCGACCTGGTGCATCGGATCCGATGCGCACTCGACGAGCTCGCGGCGGACGTGTCGTGGTGGGCCCCGGAACGCCACACGGGTTGATGCCGAAGCCGGCATCCCCGGTCAACCAGCCGGCCCGGCGGGCGCGCGGGAGAAAGGGACGATTTCGATGCAGACCGACCCACCACAACCACGGACGATCTTCGCGGTCGACGTCGAGGGTTCGACGCTGCGGACCAACACGGCCAAGGCGCGGTACCGGCGCGTGATGTACGAGTTCCTCGACGCGGCGCTCACCGAGGCCGGCATCGACGAACGGGCGCGTGAAGAGTTCATCGACCGCGGAGACGGCGTTCTCGTGCTGATCCGGCCGGTGAGCCAGGCCCCCAAAACCCTGATCCTGGACACCGTGCTGCCACGGTTGAGCGCGCTGCTGAGCACGTTCGCCGCCGGCGAACCCGAACACCGGTTCCGGCTGCGATCGGTGCTGCACTCCGGCGAGGTGCACTTCGACGACCACGGCTGCTACGGCGCGGCGGTGGATCTGGCGTGCCGGCTGCTGGACGCGGCGAGCACCAAACGTGAACTCCTCCTCGCCGACGTGCCGCTGGTGGTGGTCACCTCCGACCACATCTACGACAGCGTCGTGCGCCACCACTACCGGGGCATCGATCCCGCGGCGTTCGCCCCGAGCGTGCGGACACGAGTGGCCGGCCGGACCCACCGAGGGTGGATCTGGCACGTACCACCACTGGCCGAGGCACCCGTGCCGTCGTGATCGTGGTCGGGTGGCGTACCCGCCACCCGCCGGGTCAGGCCGCCAGCAGCGGAAGTCCCCGTGCCGCGCGGAAGTCGTCGATCATGATGATCGCGAGCCGCGGGTGGGCGCTCAGGGCCTGGCGGGCGTCGGCCAGCAACTCCAGGGGCTCTCCCGCCGTTTCCAGGTCGGCGATGGACAGTTCGAGCAGAGTGGCGTCGTGGTAGGCGAATGCCGCGCTCTGCCGGGCCAGAGCGGACAGCTCGGCACTCGCCGTGCCGGTGGCGACGGACTCGAGGTCCCGGGCGGCTGACAGCAGGTTCTGCGCGTCGACCCTCAGCGAACGGATGACCCGCAGGTAGTGGGTCGTGTCGGCGGTGTCGGGGACCCGGCCGGCCGCGATCTGGAACCCGTGCGTCATCCGGCGGAGGTCTTCCGCGACCAGCGCCGCGCACACCGCGTCGAGACCGGGTGGGTCGGTCTCGTCGCCCAGGGCGATCATCGAGCGGGCGACGCGGATGACGTCGCGGGCCAGGCCGCCGGAAAGGCAGTGGACCAGGCCGAGAAAGGGGTCCGACACGCCGATCACCCGGCTGCGCAGCAGTGCCTTGGTGTCGGCGAGCTTGAGGTGCTCGACGCGGACGATCTCGTCGAAGGCGCTGTCGAACGCGTCGCGGACGGCGGTGCCCCGGCGTTCGTAGGCGGCCAGCGCGTCATCGGAAACCGAGACGAGGAACCGGGTCCCGTCGACGCCGAACACGCCTTTGATCTCGTTGAGGAACTGCTGCGCCAGCTCCGCGGACTCGATCTTGTCGAGTTCGTCGACCGCGATGAGGACGGCTCCGTCGGCCCCGGCCGACCGAAAGGCCGACACCACGGACGCGAGGAACTCCCGCAGTTCGGCGACGATCTCGGGGTAGGTCAGGGCGACCTCGGCCGACTGGACCGTGCGCGTCCAGCCCGCCTCCGCGTTCGCCGGCACCGAAAGCTTGCCGGACCACCCGGTGGTCGTGGTCTGGAGGAACCGGATCCGGGCCAGCCGCTCGCGGGCGGGCACCCCGACGGCGGTCAGCAGGTGCGCGTGGCTCACGGTGCCCAGCAGCCGCTTCCGCGTCCGCCTCAGCGCGGCGACCCGCACCGCGACCACGGCGAGCGCGGCGACCGCGACGAACACCGCGGACGCCATGATGATCACCGAAACCTGATCGGTGCGGAACGCGTCGACCAGGGTGCCCGGCGACGTGACGGCGCCGGGCCGCACCCACCACGCGAGCCCGGCACCCACCACCGCGACCGCGGCGAGCACGCCGGCCGCGACGACGACCCGCCGCCGCGCCGCCCGCAGCGCGGCCATGGTCGCCGCGGGGCGCACGAGATCGATGACGGCGCCGCACAGGCCGGCGTACAGGTGCAGGACGAAGTCCCGCGCCTGGTACTGCACCGGCGCACTGACCACGAGCTTGACCGGAGCCGGGTCGTTGGCCACCTCGTGCGTGATCAACGTGCTCTTGCCGACGCCCCGCGGGCCCGCGATCCCGATGGCACCGCCGCTCATCCGCCGGGCCACCGCCTGGAACCGGCGGACCGAGCTGGTCGGCACGGTCTTCGTCGCATCGGCGGGCCGGGCGAGGTCCGGTGCGTGGGTGACGTCGAGCACGACCCGCAACGGCGGCGGCAGCAGGTCGTTGACCAGCTCGCGCAGCACGGGGAGCACCCCATCGTCGAGCAGCGCCTGCTCCCACGCGGCCATCAGCCGCGCGTTGTCGGCCAGGTGGTTCCGGCGAGCCGCGGCCCCGATCTCGTGATTTAGCGCCTTCACCGCGAAGTACACGCCCACCGAAAGCACCATGGCGAGCGTCGCGGTCGCGCCTCTGCCGTCTTCCGACCAGGTTTTCGAAATCCGGTCCCAGACCACGGAGAGCACCACGAAAACCGCGACGGCACAGACCGCCGGATGTCGCGCCACTTCTCGCAGAAGTGCCACCACGAGACCACGGGCGGATCCGGTGGCCGGTTCCGCGCTCGCCTCGTCCGAGTCCGACTCCACCAGCCGGGCCAGCTCCGGCTCGGCGGGACCGAGCAGTTCTTCCGGCTTCGCCAGCACCTTCTCCCGGACCGCCGCGCGATCGATCCCGCCCCGCCGGATCGACGCGCTGATCTCGGGGCGGTCCAACCCCCGGTCGACCACCCGCTCCAGATGACGCTCCACCAGCGCCGCCCGGACGGCGTCGCGGCCGGTCCCGGCCGGGAACACCCCGGCGTCCGCCGGTTCGCCACGTTCGGGAAGATCCACCGTCTCGCTCCGGGCCGGTCGGGTTCACCCGCGCACCGGGCGTCTCGCGGAGGATGTCGCGCGGATCCCCGGCCCGATAGCGGAACCGGGTGATGTTCAGCCGAATGGCTCAGGGACGGCGACCGAGCGGACCTGGACAAGCGGGTTCGCCGGATGACCCCGCCGGTGCTGACGGAGAACCCTTGGGTCCGCTCAGTGAATCGCGGCCTGCAGCCTCGCAGCGCGCGCCGGGGCGTCGGGGACGGCGGGCGTGCAGAATTCCGTCACCATCGCCAGGATCCGGCCGGCCGACGCGGCGGGTGATGCCGACAAGTCCGGGCTGGAAGCGACCGTGATCCGCCGGGTGGCCGACTCGTCGCTCATGCTCCACGTGCTGTAGCCCGGGACGTCTCCGGCGTGCCCCCAGACGTCGGGCGCGCCCGGGCCGCAGATGCCGGCCAGGGAAAGGTGCATCAGCCCGAGCCCGTAATCGAGCTGCCCGCCCTGGCCCGGCCAGGGCACCGTGGTCTTCATCTGCGCCAGCAGATCGGCCGGCAGCAGTGCGCCGCCGAGCAAGGCGTCGAAGAAGCGGTTCAGGTCGGCCGCGCTCGAGATGATGTTGCCGGCCCCGAAATAACGGCTGAGGTTGTAGACGGTGACGTCCGTCAGCCCCCGCGGCGCCGGGTAGAGCTGCTCGTAGCCGCGGATCGCCGGGCGCGGCACCAGCGGGAAGTCGCGCGGCAGGAACGTGTCCGCCAGGTGCAGCGGACCGGTGATCCAGTCGGCCAGCACCTGCTCGAACCGGCGGCCGGTGAGCTTCTCCACCAGCAGGGCCAGCACGTTGTACCCGGTGTTGGAGTACGACCAACTCTTGCCCGGCGGGAACAACAGCGGCTGCACCGTGCTGTCGTGGATCGCCTCGACCTCGCCGAAGTGCACGAACCGTTCGGTGTCCAACTCTTCCGCGGTCGTCCAGGTGTACTGCGGCGCCAGATCCCGGGGCAGGCCACTGGTGTGCTGCAGCAACTGCCGCACGGTGATCGGCTCCGGGTAGGGCAGCAGGCCGGGCAGGTACTTCGCGACCGGCTCGTCCAGCCCCAGCCGGCCCTTCGCGGCGAGCTTCAGCACGAGCGTCGCCGTGAACGTCTTGGACACGCTGCCGATCCGGAACCGCCCGCCGGTGTCCGGCTTCGCCCCGGTGACGACGTCGGCGACCCCGGCCCGCCCCCGCCACCGCCCGGCCGGATCCGCGGCGACCGCGACCATCCCCACGTTCCCGGCCCGCACGGCCGCGTCCAGCGCGGCCTGCCGCGGATCCGGCTCCGCGGCCGCGGCGGTACCGGTGCCGGCGACCAGCAGCACGGCGCAAGCGGCGGAGACGACCAGTCGACGCATGATTCCCCCCGGTGTCAGCAGTCCCCCACGAAAATAGCGCAGACGAGCCGTCACGGGCAGGGCTCTTTGGTGATCGCTCGGGGTCGGGCTCACCGCTTGAGCAGCACGGAGTTCGCCAGGGCCACCGCGGCCTGCTTCTGGGCCGGCGAGCTGTCGACTTCGATGGTGTACGCCCCGAGCGTCCGGAACTGGTGCACGGGGAGCGGGTCCTGGGGATCGGGCGCGCCCTGGCCGGTTTTGCCGGTCAGCGACACGAACAGGGAGAAGCAGCGGGCGTCGAGCGGGGCCGGCAGCCGGTCGAGGTCGGGGCAGAGCACCAGGGTGTTGGTCTCGCGCTCGCTGGTGAACGTCGTGACCTTCAGCCCCGCCGGGATCTGCAACGACTTCAGCGGGGAGTCGATCACCGGCGCGGTGGCGCGGATCTTCCCCAGCAGGGCCAGCATCTCCGCGGGCGTCACCGGCTTCGTGGTCGTCACCCGGATCCAGCGACCGGGTCCGTCCTGCCACATCACCGTCTGCGGGTGCCGGATCTGGGCGGCCTCCGCCGGCTTCGCCGCCAGTGCGCTGCTCGGCGCGGTGCCGTCACGGACCTCGATCTGGAACGCGTAGCGGTGCTCCGTCCCGTACTGCACAGTGGCGAAGTGCGGCTGGATGGCCCAGAACAGCAGGCTCCAGGAGCTGTCCTCCAGGCTCAGGGCCGGCGCGGTCGGCAGCGCCGGCTCGGCGGCCGGTGCCTCGGTCGTCGGGGCGGGTGGGGCGTTCACGCGTGACGCCGCCGGTGGCGTCGAGGTACCCCGGCCCAGCACCACGACGGCGCCCACCCCGACCGCGGCCACGGCGAGCGTCACCGCGGCGACGCCGGCGATGCGGCGACGCCGGAGCCGCCCGGTGGCCACCGCGAGGACGGCGTCGGGATCGGGCGCCAAGGACTCCTGTGCACGCAGTGTGCGGCGCAACGCGTCGAGGTCGGTCATCACATTCTCCTCTGCCCCCGGGCCGGCGCCACGGGAGAACCCTTCGAACTGCACACCCTTAAGATGCCGCCGCTCCGCGGATCTGTTGCGGCGGCGGCGGAGATTCCGGTGCGATCGAGCCGCCGGGAATTTTCCGCGGCGACGCAACAGTTCGCCGGGGTCCCGGCGTCTGACTTGATGTGCACTTCGAAGAGTTCGCACGCGAGGAGCTGCCCGGCCTGGTGCGGTTCGCGGCCGTCCTGACCGGCGACCGCGAACTGGCGCAAGACGTGGTGCAGGACGCACTGGTGCGCGCGCACCAGCAGTGGCGCCGGGTGGCGGCGACCGACCGGCCGGACCTGTACCTGCGGAAGATGGTGGTCAACGGCTACCTCTCGTGGCGGCGCCGCTGGTACCAGCGCGCGGTCCGGACCACCGCGGAGGTCGGAACGTTCGGCGAAGCGGCCGCGCCCGACCACGCGGACCGGATCGCCGACGCCGACCGGCTCGCCGAACTGCTGGCCGCCCTCTCCCGCTCCCAGCGGGCGGCGATCGTCCTGCGCTTCTACGAAGACCTCGACGACAGCGAGATCGCCGAGGTGCTGGGGTGCGCGACCGGGACCGTGCGCAGCCACATTTCCCGGGGGCTGGGCGCCCTCCGCCTCCAGCTCGCGGACGGCAAGCAGATCACCTGCTGACGCGGAAGACATCGACGGAGGCGGAGCCCCGGTCGGCTCACACGTCGACCTGCGAGCCCATGATCACCGTGCGGTCGCGCGGCAGGCCGAAGTACTCGGCGGCGTCCGCGGTGAGGTAGGACGTGGCGATGAACAGCCGCTTGCGCCAGCCCGCCATGGTCGGCTCGGGGCCGCGCCGCAGCTCGATCTTCGACAGGAAGTACGACGCCTCGGCCAGGTTCAGCCGCCCCTCGGTCTCCGCCGGGTCGAGCTGCGCCAGCGCGCCCGGCACGTCCGGGGTCTCCGTGTAGCCGTAGCGAGCCGTGACGAAGATGATCCCGTCGTGGGCGTGCCCCAGGTCCTCGACGGTCACCCGCTGGTCGGCCGGCACGCGCGGCACCGGTTCCGTCTCCAGCGACAGGATGACGACCTGCTCGTGCCGCACGTGGTTGTGCTCGGCGTTCGCCGCAGCGCCAGCGGCGCGGTCCGCCCGCCCCGGTTGAGGAAGACCGCCGTGCCGGGGACGCGCCGGGTCGGCGTCTCGCGTTCGGCGGTGACGATCCGCCGCCCGCGCTGCCAGGTGATCATCACGGTGAACGCCGTCAGGCCGATCAGCAGCGGCAGCCACGCGCCGTGCACCAGCTTGGTCAGGTTGGCGCCGACGAACAGCAGGTCGACGACCAGCAGCACGGCCGCGCCGGTCCCGATCAGCCGGCGCGGCGTGCCCCACTTGGCGCGGGCGACGGAGAAGAACAGCAGGGTGGTGATGGTGATCGTGCCGGTCACCGCCATCCCGAAGGCGAACGCGAGCGCGGCCGAGCTGCGGAACGCGAAGATCAGCGTCAGCACCGAGACCAGCAGGAACCAGTTGACCCACGGCACGTAGATCTGGCCCCGCTCGGTTTCCGACGTGTGCGCGATCCGCAGCCGCGGCAGGTAGACGAGCTGGGCGGCCTGCGACGCCACCGAGAACGCCCCGGTGATCACCGCCTGGGACGCGATCACCGTCGCGGCCGTGGCCAGCAGCAACCGGGTCGGGGTCGTGAGTGGTAAGGCGGGTTCTAACCCGCCTTACCACTCACGACCAGCCGCGGCAGACCACCAGGGTTCCAGCACAACCCGGCGAACGTATCCGGTCACCGCACCAGCAGCACGGAGCGCACGGGCGTGCCCTCCGCCGCGGTCTTGCCCACACGTCCTCCTCCGGCCGGTGCACCTCGGCACGTCGAGGCGGGACCCTACCGGTCCATTGTGGCCGGACGGCGTCGATCGCGGCGGCTCGAAGGCCGGCTTTCCGGGTCTTTACGGTTTTTCAGCGCCACGGCCACCGACAGCCACACCAGCGCGCTGCCCACCAGGGCGACCACCGTCGCGCCGAACGGGCCCGCCGCGGCTTCCAAGCCCGCCGCCCCGGCCACCACCAAGGTTGGTAGTCCACAGTGGACGTCAGCGACACCCGGCGGATTCTGTGGTACAAGTGGATGCCGGTCGCGGGCCGTCGAGCCTGTCGATCGGGAGGACACCGACATCCTGGGGGATCAAGGTATGCCATCGCCACCACCGCAAGTCCCCCGGCCGCGCAGCACCACGCCCGGGCCCTTCGACGTCCGGGGCCGCGAGGCCGAGCTGGCCCGGCTCACCGGCATCGTGGACGGCGCGGAACCCGGCGTCCGGGCGGTGCGCGTCGGCGGTGACCCGTGGAGCGGGAAGTCCGGACTGCTCGCGGCCCTCGCCGGCCACGCGAAAGCCCGCGGGTGGGCGGTCGCCTGCGGCGCGGCCGGTCCCCTGCCCGGCTCGCTGCCCTTCGGCGTCTTCTCCGACGCCCTCGACGACCTGCTGAACTCACCGCGTCCGGCGCTGCTCGACGGGTTCCCGAAGTACCACGTCTCCTGGCTGGCCGGCATCTGCCCGGCGCTGGCCCAGTACTCGCCCGACGCGGCCGTGCCGGCCGATCCGGCGGAGCTGCGGCACCTCTTCCACGCGGTGCGTGCCCTGCTCGAACGGCTCAGCGCCGACGCACCCCTGCTGCTGGTGGTCGACGACCTGCAGTGGGCCGATCCGGCGTCGATCGACCTGGTCACCCACCTGCTCCGGCGCCCACCGGACGCGCCGGTCCTGCTGGTGACCGCGCTGCGTCCCCGGCAGACGGCCGGTGACCTGCTGGCCGCGCTCGACGGGACGAGTGTCGCGCACGTCGAACTGCCCGCGCTGCCCGAGGATTACCTGGGCACGCTGCTGCCGCCCGGCCTGCCCGCCGGCCGCCGCGGTGCGCTGCTGGACGCCGCGGACGGCAACCCCGGCCTGCTGCGCGCCCTGGCCGCGGCGGAGGACTCCGCGGACCGGCCCGGCGGGCCGGGGCTGCCGGTGTCGCCGCTGCGCGAGTTCCGCACGCTGTCCCCGTTCACCTGGACCGTGGCGCACGCGGCGGCCCTGCTGCGCGAGTCGTTCGACACCGGGCTCCTGGCGACGGTGGCGGACGGCGGCGAGGTCCCGACCAGGGCCGCCGTCGACGAGCTCGTCACCCACGACATCCTGCGCGTGGACGGCAGCACCGGCACCTTCCGGTTCCGCAACGCGCTGCTGCGCGCCACCGCGCACCAGGCCGCCGGGGCCGCGTGGCGGCTCGGCGCGCACGCCAGGGCCGCCGCGGCACTGCGCGACCGGGACGCGCCCGCCCCCGAGATCGCCCACCACCTGGCGCACTGCGCGCTGGTCGAGGAGAACGACGCGGCCGGGATTCTCGTCGACGCCGCCCGCCAGGTGCGCTGGGAGCGCCCGGCGGACGCCGCCGCCTGGCTGCGCCGGGCCCTCCACCCCGGTGGCCCGGTGTGCGCCGACCACGTGCCGCTGCTGGCCATCGCGCTGGTGGTCGCCGGCCGCACCGCCGACGCCCGCGTCCTGTTCGACCAGGTGGCGCACGGCCCGGAGACGGCGCTGTGGGCCGGGCGGGCGCTGCACCTGGAAGGCAACCGCGAAGCCGCGGGCGAACTGCTCCGCAGCGGGCTGCGAAGCGTCGCCCCCGGTGACCACCGCACCCAGGCCCGGCTGGTCGCGGAGCTGCTCACCACCACCGTCGGCACCCGTCACCCCACCGCGGTCCCCGACCTGTCGATCCTCTCGTCCGCGAAGGGGGTGCACGGTCTCGGCCCGCTGGCCGACCACCTGGACCCGGCCACCGACGCCGGCCCGCGCGCCCTGCTGCTGGCCCTGGCCACCCTCACCGGCCCCGCCGGCCGGGCCGCCGAGGACCAGCTGCTCAAGGCCAGGACGCTGCTGGCCAACGCGTCCGACGCGGACCTGGCCCCCGACGTCACCCCGCTCTACTGGCTGGCCCGCGCCGAACACGCGCTCGCCCACGACGACCAGGCCGGCCGGCACCTCCACCGGGCCCTCGCGATCGCCACCCGGTTCGGGCACCACTACGTCGTCGGCAGCCTCACCACCCTGCTCGAGCACCTCGACGGCAACCGGCACCCGGAGCCCGACGGCCCACTCCGGGACAGCGTCCCGGACGCGGACCTGCCGTCGGAGCTGTCCCAGCTGAGCGACCGCGAGCGGGAGATCTCCCGCCTGGTCAGCGACGGCCGGACGAACCAGCAGATCGCGCGGACGCTGGGGCTGAGCCACAAGACGGTGGAGACCTACCTGGCGCGCATCTTCAAGAAGCTCGCCCTGTGCTCACGGGCCCAGCTCGCCACCATCGTCGGCCGCTCGGTCCCCGCCTCCGAACGGCTGGTGCCGGCCTGAGGAGTCAGGAACCGGTCCTGCGCAACGAAGACGCGGCCGTGGCCGCGACCGCTTCGGCCACTGTGGACAGTGCGGGCAGGTCCAGTTTCCACTGCTGCCAGAAGAGCGGCACGTCCACCGGCCGGTGGCGCGCGAGCGGCACCAGCGTGCCGGCGCGCAGCCCGGGTGCCGCCTGCACCTGGGGCACCATGCCCCAGCCGAGCCCGGCTTCGACCGCGGCGACGACCATCTCCGACGCCGGGACGTAGTGCCGCAGCGCACTCGCCCCGGCCCCGCCGAGCAGCCGCACGAACGCGTCCTGCAGGTCGTCGTGGTCGTCGAACAGCACGACGGGCGCCGCGGACAGGTCGTCCCGCAACGCGCCGGTGATCCACCGCGCCGCGAACGCGGGACTCGCCAACGGGAGGTAGCGCAAGGCACCGAGCGGACGCACGGAGCAGCCCTGCACCGGGGCGGCCGAGGACGTCACCGCGGCCATCACCCGGCCCTCCCGCAGCAACGTGGTGGTGTGTTCCTGGTCCTCGCGGTGCAGTTCGAAGAAGATCGGCGGGTCGGCGACCACGCCGGCCAGCGCCGGCAGGAACCAGGTCGACAGCGAGTCGGCGTTGACCGCGATCGGCACGCGGACGGGCTCACCGCTCAGGCCCAGCTCGGCTCGCGCGTCCCGTTCGAGGGCCGCGAGCCGCCGCGCGAACCGGACCACCACCTGCCCGGAGTCGGTCACCCGGATGGGTTTCGTGCGGGTCACCAGCACGCTCCCGGTCCGCTGCTCCAGGGCCTTGACCCGCTGGCTCACGGCCGACGGCGTCACGTGCAGCACGGCCGCGGCGGCGTCGAACGTCCCGGCGTCGACGACCGCGAGCAGCGTCCTGACCTGGTCCAACGGCAGCTCGGCGATCACGGGGACCGATCCTAACCGGCCTCCCGGACCTCACCGGTTCGCGCGGCGCACGTGCGTGATGAGCTGGTTCACCAGCGGGAGGAGCGCGTTCGGGTCGGGGGTGGCTTCGATGTGGCGGAACTCGAGCGGAATCGCGCCGGACCGCACCGCGTTGGGCGCCGATCGGGCCGCCGGGCGGTCGATCGGGGGCTGGCCGGGGCCGGCGGGCAGTCCGTCGCTCGATCCGGCGATCGCCCCGCCGCTGACGATCGTCTTGCTGCGGGCGTGGTCGCCGGCGGCGATCACCCGGCCCGCGAGCCCGGCCGCGGAGAAGCTGTCCTCGGTGCCGCCGAGGATCTCCGGGAGCCAGTTGGCGCGCCAGGTGCCGAGCGCGCCGTCGTCGTGCGTGCCGTTGACCGGCGGTGCCTGCCAGAACGGCGTCACGTCCGGCTGGGTCATCCTCGCCACCACCCGGTTGATGATCTGGTTGACGAGGTTCGCGCGGACGGGCGCGGCCATCTGGTCGGGACGGCGGTTGGCGGCCAGCTCCAGCTGGAACTCCGAAAGCGGCGTCTTGCTGAGGAAGAACGCGATGTTCTTGATGTCGGTCAGGTCGGCGCCGCGCACCAGGTAGCTGCCGTGCAGGTACGACACGATCAGGCTGAGGAAACCGAACAGCGAGGTACTGCCCCGCTGGGTCCCGGTGAGACCGGCGGCGTTGTCGAGGGCGGCGCGTGCCGTCGCGATGGCCCCGGTCGTCACCAGGTCCATCACCAGGTTCGGGTTCGCCGTGTTGTTCGCCGTCATCACGTTGGCGTTCTGCCGCGCGAGGCGCAGGTGCCGGACGATCCTGCGCGGCGTGATGCCGGCGGTGAACTGGATGTACAGCGGCCGCCGGATCCGGGCGCTCAGCGCGGCGTGCGGGACGGCCGTGCCGGCTGCGGTCACGCCGAGGCCCGGGTTGTGGTGCGTCGTGCCGAAGTGCTGGTAGTCCGCCGCCGACGGCGCGCCGACCATGCCCGGGCCCAGCGCGGCCGGGGCGAACCGGTTGGCCCAGCGGTTGTTCATGTCGGCCACCATCCCGACGACCGAGTTCCGGAACGCGAGCCGTCCCGCCGGCGTCTGCTCGTCGCACGGCGGGTCGGTCTTGTACTCGAGGTTGCCCACCAGGAAGCCCGGGTTGCGGGGCGCGAGACCGCCGGGAATACGCGTGTCGTAATAGACCCGCTGGTTTTCGACCTCGGTCTTGATCTGGTCGTGGTCGGTCTCGATGGAGAAGCCGCCGGCCGCCCCCTGCAACTGCGTCCCTTCCTGCATCCCGCCGGTCAGAAAGCCCTCGACCGTTTGCGTCGGCGTGCCCATTACCGGCGCGGGGGTCCAGGTGGGAATCGACATTTCCGCCTCGATTCCCATCAACCGCTGCACGGCGGGCGCCGGCGCCGCCGCGCGGGGTGCCGCCGCCGTCGTGGCCGGCTCGTCCGGGGCCAGCATCCTGGCCACGGCACGGTTCCCGGCCGCCCGCTGCAGCCACACCGCGGCCTGCGCGGTCACCGGCGCCCGTCCCGCCGCGGGCTGCCTCGGCACGTCGTCGTGGCGGACGACACGCGCGGCGACGTTTCGCGCGGCCCGGTTTCGGTCCGGTTCGCTCAGCTCCACGCCATGACCGCCCACGGTACCCTCCCCGAAACCGGAAAAACCGTTCCCACCAGCGTCCCACGGCAATCCGCCCGGCCACACCGACCAAACGGGCAATTCTGCCCACGCCCGGCGACCGGCGCGGGAATACGCCCGCAATTGCCGAAGCGGCTCTTGACCTTGACACTGTGACAAGGTCTTCACTGCCGGGAGGAGGTGGTCCCCATGGAACACACACTGGACACGCAGGTGCTCGACGCGCTGGCCGCCGCGAACTCGTCGGCCCGGCTCCAGGCCGCGCTGACGGCCGGCACGCGCGCCGACCCCGGGCTCGCCGACGCGCTCGTGGCCCGGTGCGCGGTCGAGCCGGACTTCTACGTGCGCGACATGCTCACCTGGGCGCTGACCCGCCTCCCGGCGGACATCACCGTGCCCAAGCTGGTCGCGGAGCTGCGGTCCGGACGGGCGCAGGCCCGCAGCCAGGCCCTGCACACGCTGTCCAAGATCGGCGACGCGAGCGCGTGGCCGGCCATCACGCGATCGTTGCTGCACGACCCCGACGTCGAGGTCGCCCGCAGCGCCTGGCGTGCCGCCGTCGTCCTCGCGCCGCCCGGCGACCGGCCCGGGCTGGCCGCGGAACTGGCCCCGCAGCTCGGCCGCGGTGACCGGGCCGTCCGGCTGAGCCTGAGCCGCGCCCTCGCCGCACTCGGCGACGCGGCCGAGGAGGCCCTGACCGCGGCACTGGCGAGCACCGATCCGGACGTGCGCGCGCACGCCCGGGCCACGCAACGGCTGGTGCAGGACCCGGACGCCGGGTTCGACCTGGCCGTCGACGAGGCGAAGCGGGTGGTCGCACTCGGGCCGGAGGCGGCGTGCTGATCGGGGAGGTGGCCCGCCGGTCCGGCGTGAGCACGCGGATGCTGCGGCACTACGACACGCTCGGGCTGGTGCGGCCGACCGGCCGGACCGTGGGCGGCTACCGCGAGTACTCCGAAGCCGACATCCGCCGGATCTTCCACGTCGAAGGCCTGCGCACGCTGGGGATGTCGCTGCGGCAGATCGCCCGCGCGCTGGCCGACCCCGCCTTCACCCCGGCCACGCTGGTCGGCGACCTCATCCGGCGGACCGAGGAACGGCTGGAGCGCGAACGCGAACTCCTCGACCGGCTCCGGGCGATCGACGCCTCGGACCCCGCGGGCTGGGACGGCGTCCTGCACGTCGTCGGGCTGCTGCACGGGCTCGGTTCCCCGAACCCGGGCCGCCGGCAGCAGGCCGCGCTGGCTCCGGTCGAGGACGTCCAGCTGCTGGCCAGGGCGGTGCTGACGGAGACGAATCCGAACGTGGCCGGCGCCCTGCGCTGGGCACTGGCCCGCGCGGGCGCCGACGCCGTGCCCGCCGTGGCCACCGGCCTGCGCTCGGAGGAGGTCGCCGTCCGGCGGCGCGCGGTGCAGGCCGTGGCCGAGCTCCCGGGTGACGAAGCGACCGCGGCGCTGGCCGGCGCCCTCGACGACCCGGACCCGGACGTGCGCCGGCACGCGGCGCTGGCCTCGGGCAGCCGCGGCGAGACCACGGCGGTGCCGGTGCTCGTCGCGATGGTGGTCGAGGGCACCAACGACGTCGAAGCGTCGGAAGTCCTGGGTGTGCTGGCCCGGGAGCCGGGGCAGGGGACGCGGATCCTGGAGGCGCTGGCCGAGGAGCTCGCCGCGGCGCCGGCGGTGCGGATCCGCGTGACCCAGGCGCTGGCGGAACTGCCGAGCACGCTCACCGACGACCTCCTGCGGCAGCTGGCGAGTGACGAGGACCGGGCGGTGGCGCTGCTCGCCTCGGCCGTCAGAGTTCCCTGACGTGCAGCAGCGACCGGACGTTCAGCTGCCGCCGCACCTGGTTGCTGCGCAACCCGTCCACCACCGTCGCGGCGCCGAGCCAGGTGGCCTCGGCATCCTCGGTGAGCAGGCGGGCGCTCTGGGCCTGGCCCCCGGTCTCGATCCAGTCGTCGACGAACAGCACGCGATCGCCGCCGCCGAGCAGGTGCTTCGGGAAGCCGAGGCTGAGGTGGCGGTCCCGGTAGTCGGGCGGGGTGGTCCGGTGCAGCCAAGCCTCGCTGTCGGCCGCCGGCCCCCGATCCTTGCGGACTTCGACGAACCCGACCCCCAGGTGCAACGCGACCAAGGACCCCAGCAGGCACCCGCGCGACTCCGGCCCCAGGACGACCGTGGGCGGCCGGCCGGCGAACAGCCCGGCCAGCGCCGGCCCCAGCCCCGCCAGCAGCTCCGGCCGGCGCCACCACCCCGTCACGTCGGCGTAGTAGTCCTCGTCCGTCCGGTCCCCGCGCCAGGTGAAAGCACGCCGGAGCCCGGACTTCACCTCTTCCACCAGCACGGGCCGATGGTCGCGCCCCGCGGCCCTCCCGGGCAATCGGATTTCCGACCTGTCCCGGCGGGCCGAGCCGCGCGAACCGGTCCGGACCGCGACCAGTGAGCGGGCGCCCGTGTCGTCGGGTGTTTTCCCGACCTACCGGGCGGCCTTGGCTCGATAAGTCGACTTCTTCGCCTGGTTGCCGCAGACCCCCATCGAGCACCACCGCCGCGTCCCCGGCCGGGACGTGTCCAGGAACAACGCCCCGCACCGGGCGCCTTCGCACCGCCGGACCCGCGCGAACTCCGGCGACGTCACCAGCTCCACCGCGTCCCGGGCCAGCAACGCCAGCATCGCCGACGCGGGGTCCTCGGCCTGCCAGCGCAGTTCTCCCGACGGCGTCAGCGAAGGCGCGGGCACCGGCAGCACCGCGACGCGGTTCAGCCGCTGCCGGGTCGACGGGCGCACCGAAGCCGTCAGCAGCTCGTGGATCGCCTCGCGGACCGCACGCGCTTCGCCGGCCGACTCCGGCCGGACCGGGGCCGCGAACGGGCCGAACCGGTCGATCCACGCTCCCCACGCCGCCGCGTCCGGCAGCTCCTCCGTCTCCGACGGCGTTCCCCGGTACCGCAAAGTCCGGATGAAGTCGAGGCACAGGCGGCCCGCTCCCGCTCGGAATCTGTCCGTCATACGGGTCACAGTACGCCGGAACCGGTTTGACTGGTACCTTCGTGGAACCTATCAAACCGGTTCCACTCCTGGGGGCACGCATGACCGAGACCGAACAGAAGGCCCCGCCCGGCTGGCTCGTGCTGCTCCTGGCCGTCTCCTGTGGACTGACCGTCGCCAACCTCTACTACGCGCAGCCGTTGCTCGCCGAGCTGCGGCAGACGTTCGGCGTCGGTGAGGCCGCGGCCGGCGGGGTGGTCACCGCCACCCAGATCGGGTACGCCGCCGGGATGCTGCTGCTCGTCCCGCTCGGCGACCGGCTCGAGAACCGCGGCCTCGTCGCGACGCTGCTCGCCGTCGCCTCCGCCGGCCTGGTCGTCACCGGGATCGCGCCCGGGTTCGCCGTGCTGCTCATCGCCTCGCTGGCGGTCGGGGCGGCGTCGGTCGTGGTGCAGATCCTCATCCCGTTCGCCGCCGACCTGTCGCCCGACGCGATCCGCGGCCGGATCGTCGGGCGGGTCGTCAGCGGGTTGTTGTTCGGGATCCTGCTCTCCCGCGTGGTCGCCAGCCTGCTCGCCGAGGTGACGAGCTGGCGCGTCGTGTTCCTCATCTCGGCCGGCGCGATGGCCGCGCTCGCCGTCGTGCTGCGCTTCATCCTGCCGCCCCGGGCCCCCAAGACGGACGTCCGCTACGGCGAGCTGCTCCGTTCGACGTTCGCCATGGCGCGGAAGCACCCGGCGCTGCGCCACCGCGCCCTCTACCAGTCGGCGATGTTCGGTGCGTTCAGCGCGTTCTGGACGACCATCGCGTTCGTCCTCACGGCGCCGCCGTTCAACTACTCCCAGCTCGGCGTGGGCCTGTTCGCGCTGGCGGGCGCGGCGGGCGCCGCGGTGGCACCGCTGGCGGGCCGCTGGTCGGACCACGGCCACGGCCGCCGGCTCACGGCGGCCGCTTTCGTGGTCTGCGCGGCCGCTTTCGCGCTCGCGGGGTTCGGCGCGCACAGCGTCGTCCTGCTGGCGCTCGCGGCGATCGCCATCGACTCGGCGGTCCAGGCCACGCTGGTGACCGGCCAGCACGTGATCTACCAGCTCGACCCGTCGGCCCGAGCCCGCGTCAACAGCGTGTACCTGGGCACGTTCTTCATCGGCGGCGCCATCGGCTCCCAGGCGGGTTCGATCGCCTACCACCTGGGCGGCTGGACGGCGGTCGTCACCTTCGCCGGCGTGCTGCCGCTGCTCGGCCTGGCCGGGATGACCCGCACCCGCGTCTAGGAAAACACCTCGCGCCGCGCGGCCACCCACTCCGCATACGTCGTCCCGGGCCGGCCCAGCAGCTGCTCGACGACGCCGGTCGGCACCTGCGGGTGCCGCAGCGTTTCCGCGAAGCCTTCGAGTAGCCAGCCGACGGCCTCTTCCGGGACGCCGTAACCGATCCACTGCGCGCGTTGCTCCGCCGGGGTCAGCTCGCGGAACCGGATGTCCTTGCCCAGCACCGAAGCCAGCGTCTCGACCTGCCCGCGCAGACTGATCGCCTCCGGTCCACTGAGGACGTACGTGGCACCGAGGTGCCCGTCCGACACCAGCACCCGAGCGGCCACCGCCGCGATGTCGCCGAGGTCGATGGGCGTCTGCGTCGCGTCGCCGTAGGCCATCGCGACCTCACCCGCCCGGACCATCGGCGCCCAGTCCAGCGTGTTGTTCATGAACGCGCCCGGCCGCAGGAAGGTCCAGGCGAACCCGGCCTCCCGCACGGCCGCCTCGACGGCGGCGTACTCGTGGCCGCTGGACCCCTCATGCTCGTCCCCGACGCTACTGCCCGACAACGCGACGACCCGCTCGACACCTGCTTCCGCAGCCAGCTCGCAGAACCGCCGGACGGTCCGCGCCATCGGCGCGAGGTACACCGCGGAGACGCCTTTGAGCGCCGCCGGCAGCGTCGACGGCCGGGCCAGCGATCCGACGACCACTTCGGCCTCCGGCGGCAGCTGCGCGCGTTCGGGGTCGACGGTCAGCGCTCGCACCGGCACCCCCGCCGCCAGCAGTTCGTCGACCACCAGCCGGCCGACGCTGCCGGTCGCGCCCGTCACCAGGATCGTCATCAGCGTCCTCCTCGTTCTCGTATGCCGTACGAGATCGTACGGCATACGAGAACCCCGGGCGCACATGAACGAAAACTTCAGGAGGTGATGGTCGGCAGTTCCGGCGCCGCGACGTCGTAGACCTTGCCGTCCTGGGTCAGCAGCGCCGCCAGGACCTTCGCCTTGCGGTCCGTCTGTTCCGCGGTCCCCCAGCGGACGATCTTCCCGTTGGCCAGCGTGAACTCCACGCTCGCCGGCGTCTTGGCCGTCGCCGTGGTGACCTGCTTCAGCAGCTGCTCCGGGATCACCCCGAGCACCGCCGTCACCGCTCGGGTCACCGGGTCGTCCGCCGACACCTTCGGCAGCTTCAGCTCCGGCAGGCCCGGCGGCCGCGCCGAGACCGTCTTGAACACGACACCGCCGCCGTCCACCAGGTGCACGCCGTCGCCGCCCGGGCCGCTGTCGAAGAACGCGATCGCCGTCCGCTCGGTCACCGTGATCTCGACCGTGTTCGGCCACGACCGCGACACCTCGACCGTCGCGATGCCCGGCATCGCCGCCACCCGATCGCGGATGTCGTCCGTGCTCAGCCGCAGCATCGGCTGGTCCGCCGGGATCGCCGCCACCGTACGGATCTGGTCGGCCGGCACCGTGCGCGACCCGCTGACCGCGACCTCCTGCACCCCGAGCATCGAGCTGAAGAACAGCAGGTAGACCAGGGCCACCACGGTGAGCACCGACAGCAGCGCGACCCACCGGCGGCGGATCTCCACCTGCCGGTTGGGCCGGTTGCGCGGCGTCGGCCGCGTGGCGGCCCGGGTCCGGCGGCGCTCCTCCTCGGAACGCCGCCCCCGGCGTTGCCGGGCCAGGGCAGCGCGATCCGGCACGTCCTCTTCCGGAGCCGAGGAGGCGGACGGGCGGCGTTCCCTGGTCGGACTCATGGCCTCAGCGCTTGTCCAGCTCGGCGAGGATCTCCGGGCCCAGCTGCGTCACGTCCCCGGCACCCATGGTCACCACGAGGTCGCCGGGCTTGGCCAGCCCGGCCGCCAGCGGCGCGGCGACGTCGAACGCCGGCTCGTAGCGCACCGACGCCGTCACCTGGTCCGCGATCAGCGCGCCGGTGACGCCCGGCTCCGGCTCCTCGCGCGCGCCGTAGACGTCCAGCACGACGACCTCGTCGGCCAGCGACAGCGCCGCCGCGAACTCCGCGGAGAACGCCTTGGTCCGCGAGTACAGGTGCGGCTGGAACACCACGATCACCCGGCCGGCCCCGGCCGCCGTCCGCACCGCGCGCAGCTGCGCGGCCACCTCGGTCGGGTGGTGGGCGTAGTCGTCGTAGACGCGGACGTCGCCGGCCCGGCCCTTGAACTCGAACCGCCGCCGCACGCCGCCGAACGCCGCGAGCCCGGCCACCAGGCCGTCGACCGGCGCGCCCAGCTCGATCCCGGCCAGCAGGGCCGCGACCGCGTTCAGCGCCATGTGCTCGCCCGGCACGGCGACCCGCACCGACAGCTCCGAGCCGTCGAGCAGGAGCCGCACGACCCCGCCGTCCGGCGCCGGGGCGTAGTCCAGGACCCGCGCGTCGGTGGCCGTGCGGCCGTAGCGGCGGACCCGGACCCCCAGGTCGGCGGCCTGCCGGCCCAGCTCGTCCGCCGCGGCGTCGTCGGCGCAGACGATCAGCAGCCCGCCCGGCACGATCCGGCTCACGAACTCGGTGAACACCTTGGTGTAGGCCTCGGCCGTGCCGTGGTGGTCCAGGTGGTCCGGCTCGACGTTCGTCACGACCGCGACCGACGGCGAATACGTCAGGAAGGAGCCGTCGCTCTCGTCGGCCTCGGCGACGAACACGCCGCCTTCACCGTGGTGGGCGTTGGCGCCGGACTCGTTGAGGTCGCCGCCGATGGCGAACGACGGGTCGAGCCGGCAGTGCTGCAGCGCCACGGTGAGCATCGACGTCGTCGACGTCTTGCCGTGCGTGCCCGCGATGCAGGCGACGCGGTGGCCTTCCATCAGCCCGGCCAGCGCCTGCGCCCGGTGCAGCACCGGGATCCCGGCCTCGCGGGCCGCGGCCAGCTCCGGGTTGGTCTCCTTGATCGCCGTCGAGACGACCACGGCCGACGGCGGCTCGGACAGGGCCGCGATGTTCGCGGCGGCCTGGCCGACGAACAGCTCGGCACCCTGGGCCCGCAGCGACGGCAGCGCGCGCGACTCCTTGGCGTCCGAACCCGACACGAACGCCCCGCGGGCCAGCAGGATCCGCGCGATGCCGGACATCCCGGCCCCCCCGATCCCGATCAGGTGCGCCCGGCGCAATTCTTCAGGCAACTCAAGCACCGGCGGCCTCCAGAACGATGCGGGCGAGAGCCTCGTCGGCTTCGCGGTGGCCCATGCCGACCGCCGCCGCACCCATCTTCGCGACGCGGTCGGCGTCGGTGACCAGCGGGACGACCAGCTCGGCGACCTTGGCCGGGCTCAGCTCGGCGTCGTCGATCATCAGCGCGGCCCCGGCGTCGACCGCGGGCCGGGCGTTGGTGGCCTGCTCGCCGTTGCCGATCGGCAGCGGGACGAACACCGCGGGCAGCCCGACCGAGGTCACCTCGGCGACGGTCATCGCACCCGAGCGGCAGATCGCGACGTCGGCCGCGGCGTAGGCCAGGTCCATCCGCTCCAGGTACGGCACCGGCACGTAGGCCGGCTTGCCCGGGAACTCCTGCACGACCAGCGTGTTCTTCGGCCCGTGCGCGTGCAGGACGCCGACGCCGGCGTCCGCGAGCTCCTTCGCCGCGCCGGACACGGCGGCGTTGATCGACTGCGCACCCTGCGAACCGCCGAAGACCAGCAGCGTCGGCGCGTCCGGGTCGAGGTCGAAGAACGCGCGCGCCTCGGCCCGCAGAGCGGCCCGGTCCAGCGCCGTGATCGACCGCCGCAGCGGGATCCCGACGACCTCGGCGTTCGGCAGCGTCGTCCCCGGGACGGCGACCGCCACCCGGCGAGCGAACCGCGCGCCGACCTTGTTCGCCAGGCCGGCCGACTTGTTGGCCTCGTGCACGACGATCGGCACCCGCCCGCGCGCGGCCAGGTAGGCGGGCAGCGCGACGTACCCGCCGAAGCCGACGACGACGTCCGCGCCGACGCGCTCCAGCACCTCGCGGGTCTTGCGCACCGAATCGCGGACCTTCAGCGGCAGCTTGACCAGCTCCGGGGTCGGCTTGCGGGGCAGCGGCACCGGCGGGATCAGCTCGAGGGGGTAACCGCGGGCCGGGACGAGCTTGTTCTCCAGGCCGCGCTCGGTGCCGAGCGCGACGACCTTCGCGTCCGGACGCAGCCGCATGACGGCGTCGGCCAGGGCGAGGGCGGGTTCGATGTGTCCTGCGGTGCCACCTCCGGCGACCACGACCACGGGCGCCTTGCCCGCGACGGCTCGCTCGGTTCCCTTGACGGGCTTACTCACCTATGACCTCTCCGGTTCGCGGTACTCCGGGTACCACGGCTCGCTGTTGTCCGCGCGGCCCCGCCGCGAGACGTGGCCGTGCTCGTCCGTGCCGCGCTGCGGCGCACCGGTTCGCGGACCGACCTGCGTCGTTCCTGCGCCGGGGCGGGCCGGGCCGCACGGGGCGCCGGCCGGGCCGCCTTCGCCCCACTCCGCCCCGCCGCCTTGCGCGTGGCGGGCGGGCGGTACGGGTCGGGCGCGGGCAGCCGCAGCAGACGCCCGAATTTACCCGGCCCCTGTGTGCGCAGCGCGGCCACCGCCTCCGGTTCGTGCCGGGCGGCGTTCGCGAGCACGCCCATGATGAGCATGGTGATCACCAGCGAGGTGCCGCCGTAGGAGATCAGCGGCAGCGTGACGCCGGTGACCGGCAGCAGGCCGACGACGTAGCCGATGTTGATGCCGGCCTGGGCGACCAGGAACACCGTCAGCGTGCCGGAGACGATCCGGATCCACGGGTCGATGTTGCGGGTGGCGATCCGCAGGCCCACGATCGCGACCCCGCCGAACAGGGCGAGCACGACGACGCAGCCGATCAGCCCGAGCTCCTCGCCGATCAGGGCGAAGATGAAGTCGTTCTGCACGTTCGGCAGGTAGCCCCAGTTGGAGGTGCCCTGGCCGAGGCCCTTGCCGAGGAACCCGCCGTCGGCCAGCGCGAGCTTGGCCTGGTTGGCCTGGAAGCCCTCGGCGCTGACGTCGGCGTCCGGCGAGAGGAACGACATGACCCGGGCGAGCCGGTAGGGCGCGATGACGGCCAGCACGAGCACCCCGGCCAGGCCGCCCGCGAGGATCACGCCGAAGAGCCGTTTCGGGGCGCCGGCGAACCACAGCAGGGCCAGCAGGACGACGGCGAGGGTGACCGTGCCGCCGAGGTCGGGCTGCAGCATGACCAGCGCGAACATCAGCAGCGCGATCGGCACCACGGGCACCAGCAGGTGCCGCCACTGGTGGATCACGTTGTACTTGATCACCAGGATGTGCGCGCCCCAGAAGGCCAGCGCGACCTTCGCCGCTTCGACCGGCTGGAAGGTGAACTCGCCGATCTTGAACCAGCCCTGCGAGCCGTTGACCTCCGAGCCCAGCGGGGTGAGCACGAGCACCAGCAGGCCGAGGCAGATCACCGTCGCGGTGGCCGACATCCGCCGGATCCGCTCCAGCTTGACCCGCAGGCCCAGCCAGAACACGACCGAGCCGAGCGCGACGAACACGAGGTGCTTGACGAACAGCGAGTACACGCCGCTGCCGGTCTTCGGGTTGTAGGAGGCGACCGACGACGCCGAGAGCACCATGACGATGCCGATGACGGTGAGCACGCCGGTGAGGGCGAGCACGAGGTGGAACGACGCCAGCGGCCGCGAGAGCCACGCGGTCAGCGCGGTCCGGACGGCGACGAAGCCGCTCTCCTTGCGCTCGCGGCGCGGCCGCTTCGGCGGCGGTTCGGGCTTGGGCTTGGGCTGGGACTCAGCTGTCGTCACTCGGCTCCCCCGCTGCGTCGTCGCGGAGGACATGCACCGCCGCGGCGAACGCGTCACCGCGTGCGCCGTAGTTCGGGAACATGTCCAACGACGCCGCGGCGGGTGCCAGCAGCACCACGTCACCGGGTCGGGCCATCGCGCTGGCCGCACTCACCGCCGCAGTCATGGGTTCATCGTCACCCGGACGGAGGCTGTTCACCGGGACATCCGGCGCGTGTCGCGCAACCGCGGCAGCGATCACGGGTGAATCGACACCGAGCAGCACAACTCCGCGGAGGCGGCCGGCGATGCTGCTCACCAGCTCGTCGACCGAGGCACCCTTGAGCTGGCCACCGGCGATCCACACGATCGACTCGTGGGCGCGCAGGGACCCGGCGGCCGCGTGCGGGTTGGTCGCCTTCGAGTCGTTGACGTACCGCACCCCGGCCACCTCGGCGACCTCGACGGCCCGGTGCGGGGCCGGCTGGTACTCGCGCAGGCCCTTCAGCACAGCGTCGGCCGGGACGCCGTGGGCGCGGGCCAGCGCGGCCGCGGCGAGGGCGTTGGCGACGTTGTGCGGGCCCGCGGGACGCACGTCCGACAGCGTGGCGAGCTCCTCGGCGCTGTTCGCCGGGTCGGCGACGAAGGCGCGGTCGACCAGCAGGTCCTCGACCACGCCCAGCTCGCCGGCGCGCGGGGTGTCGAGCTGGAAGCCGACGCGGCGGGCGCTCTCGGGCGCGTGCTCGGCGGCGATCCGGGTGGACCAGTCGTCGTCGGCGTTGTGCACCGCGACCTTGGCGCGGGCGTACACGCGCCCCTTCGCGGCGGCGTACTCCGCCATCGAGCCGTGCCAGTCGATGTGGTCCTCGGCCAGGTTCAGCACGACGGCCGCGTCCGGGGCCAGCGTCGAGGACCAGTGCAGCTGGAAGCTCGACAGCTCCACGGCGAGCACGTCGTAGCCCGCGCGGACGGCGTCGAGGGCCGCGTAGCCGATGTTCCCGCAGGCCACGGCGTTGGCGCCGGCCGCCTTGAGGATCGACTCGAGCATGCCGGCGGTGGTCGTCTTGCCGTTGGTGCCGGTGACCACCAGCCAGGACGGCGGGTGCTCGCGCAGCTGCCCGACCCGCCAGGCCAGCTCGACGTCGCCGATCACCTCGACCCCGGCCTCGGCGGCGGCCACGAGCAGCGGCGACGTCGGCCGCCAGCCGGGGCTGGTGACGACGAGGACGACGTCGGACGGCGGCTCGGTCAGGCCCGGCACCAGCTCGGCGCCGAGGCCGTCGAGCTCGGCCAGGCGCTCGGCGTTGCCGTCGGTGACGGTGACCCGGGCACCCAGCTCGACCAGCACCGGCACCACGGACTTGCCCGTGACGCCGGCTCCGGCGACGAGAACGTGACGACCGGCGATGTCTTCCACGTCAGCCGCCGAGACCCAGCTGCTCGCTGTAGAACAGGCCGAGCCCGAACATGCAGCAGATCGCCGAGAGCAGCCAGAACCGGATGATCACCGTGGTTTCGGCCCAGCCGGCGAGCTCGAAGTGGTGGTGGAACGGCGCCATCCGGAAGAGCCGGCGCCGGGTCGTCCGGAACACCGCGATCTGCGCGACCACCGAGATCATCTCGACCATGAACAGGCCGCCGATGACGATGGCGAGCAGCTCGGTGCGGGTGGTCATCGAGAGCCCCGCGACCAGGCCGCCGAGGGCCAGCGAACCGGTGTCGCCCATGAAGATCTTCGCTGGGGCCGCGTTCCACCAGAGGAACCCGACGCAGGCGCCGGCCGCCGCGGCGGCGACCACGGCCAGGTCCAGCGGGTCGCGGACGTCGTAGCAGGCGGCGGCCGGCGCGTTGGCGCAGGACAGCCGTTCCTGCCAGAACGAGATCACGACGTAGGTGGCCAGCACCATCGCCGCCGCGCCGCCGGCCAGGCCGTCGAGGCCGTCGGTGAAGTTCACCGCGTTCGACCAGCCGGAGATCACGACATAGCAGAAGATCACGAAGATCACCGAGGGGAAGGTGATCAGCGCGAGGTCGCGGACGTAGGAGAGGCTCTCCGACGCCGGCGTGATGCCGTGCTGGTTCGGGAAGTTCAGCGCCAGCACCGCGAACGCGATGGTGACGACCAGCTGCCCGACCAGCTTCGCGGTCTTGTTGAGCCCCAGGTTCCGCTGCTTGCGGATCTTGATGAAGTCGTCGAGGAACCCGACGATCCCCAAGCCCACCGCGAGCATCAGGACGAGCAGCCCGGAGGCCGTCGGCGCGCCGCTGCGGGAGTTGAACATCCAGTTGATCAGGTGCGCGGCGAAGTACCCGACGACCATCGCGATGATGATCGCGACACCGCCCATGGTCGGGGTACCGCGCTTGGACTTGTGTCCCTGGGGGCCTTCCTCACGGATCTCCTGGCCGAAGCCCTGCCGGGAGAAGACCCGGATCAGGTAGGGCGTGAGCAGGATGGAGATCAGCAGGCCCGCCGCGGCCGCGATCAGGATGCTGATCACGCGTCACCACCGTTCGAGCGATTCTCGGAGTTGTCGGTTTCCCGGGGTTCGAGCAGGGCCTCGGCGACCCGCCAGAGGCCGGCGGCCTTGGAGGCCTTGACCAGCACCACGTCCCCGGGGCGGAGCTGATCATGCAGCAAGGCGGCGGCGGCCTCGACGTCGGGTACCAGAGTCGATTCCTCGCCCCAGGAGCCTTCCTGGTGCGCGCCCTGGTGCATGGCCGCCGCCTCGGGCCCGATGACGACGAGCTTGGCGATGTTGAGCCGGACGACGAGCCTGCCGATCTCGTCGTGGGCGTTGACCGAGTCCGCGCCGAGCTCGCCCATCACGCCGAGCACGGCCCACGAGCGGCGGCCGGTCTCCCGCGTCATCGCCGCGAGGGCCTTCAGACCGGCCCGCATCGACTCGGGGTTGGCGTTGAACGAGTCGTTGAGGATCGTGACGCCGTCGGGCCGGGTGACGACCTCCATGCGCCGCGCGGACCGCCGCTCGAGGGCCGAGAGCCGCGAGGCGATCTCGTCCGGCGTCACGCCCAGCTCCAGCGCGACCGCCGCGGCGGACAGCGCGTTGCCGACGTGGTGCTCGCCGTGCAGCGGCAGCCGGACGTCGGCCGCGCCGGCCGGGGTGATCAGCCGGAAGGACGCGCGGGCCTCGTCGTCGAGGGTGATGTTCTCCGCGCGGACCTGGGCGGACGGGCTCTCGCCGACGAACACCACCCGGGCCTTCGTGCGGCTCGCCATGGCCGCGACCAGCGGATCGTCGAGGTTGAGCACCGCGACGCCGTCCTCGGGCAGCGCCTCGACGAGCTCGCCCTTGGTCTTCGCGATGCCTTCGCGCGAGCCGAACTCGCCGACGTGCGCGCTGCCGACGTTGAGCACGACCCCGATCTTCGGCGGCGCGATCTCGGCGAGGTGGGCGATGTGGCCCGGGCCCCGCGCGGACAGCTCCAGCACCAGGTGCCGGGTTTGCGCGTCGGCCCGCAGCGCCGTCCAGGGGTGGCCGAGCTCGTTGTTGAACGACCCGGGCGGCGCGATCGTCGGGCCGAGCGGCTCGAGCAGCTGCGCGATGACGTCCTTGGTCGAGGTCTTGCCGGAGGAGCCGGTGACGCCGACGACGGTCAGCTCGCCCTCGGCCAGGCGCTGCACGACGTACCGGGCGAGCTTGGCCAGCGCGGCCAGCACCGCGGCGCCGGAGCCGTCCTTGTCGCCGGTCAGCGCGACCGACCGCTCGTGGGCCTCGCCCGCGGGCAGTGGCGGGACGACGATCGCGGGTGCGTCCACCTCGCGGGCGGCCAGCACGGCCACCGCGCCGGCCTCGACGGCCTGCGCGGCGAAGTCGTGGCCGTCGACCTTCTCCCCCGGCAGGGCGACGAACAGGCCGCCCGGCGTGCGCTTCCGGGTGTCGAACTCCACGGTGCCGGTCACCTGCGCGCCCGGCTCGGCGCGGTGCAGCCGGCCGCCGACGACGTCGGCGATCTCGGCCAGGCTGAGCACGATCACACACTCACCTCGAGTTTGTTGCGGATGGCCGCGGCCAGCTCGTCGCGGTCGGAGAACGGGTGCACGACGCCGCCGGCCTCCTGGCCGGACTCGTGCCCCTTGCCGGCGAGGAAGACGATGTCGCCCGGTCCGGCGAGCGAGACGGCGTGCGCGATGGCCTCGCGGCGGTCGCCGATCTCGATGACCTCGCCGCCCTCGGCGGGGCCGACCGCGCGGGCACCGGCCAGCATCGCGGCGCGGATGGCCGCCGGGTCCTCGGAGCGCGGGTTGTCGTCGGTGACGATCAGGACTTCGCTGCGGCGGGCAGCGGCCTCGCCCATCATCGGGCGCTTGGCGGTGTCCCGGTCGCCGCCGCAGCCGAGCACGGTGATGATCCGGCCCTCGGTGCGGGCCCGCAGCGCGTCCAGGCCCTGGGCGACCGCGGCGGGCTTGTGGGCGTAGTCGACGACGGCGGTGAACTCCTGGCCGACGTAGACGCGCTCCATCCGGCCCGGCACCTGCACCTGGGCCAGCCCGGTGACGATGTGCTCGATCGACACGCCGGCGGTGTCCAGGATCGCGGCCGCCAGCACGGCGTTGGCGACGTTGAACTCGCCGGGCAGCGGGATCCGGGCGGCGGCGCGCAGGCCGTCCGGGCCGTGCAAGGTGAACGTCTGCTCACCCTGCGGAGTGGCCTCCAGGTCGGTGGCCTTCCACGCGGCGTCGGTCCCCGGGTCGGTGGTGACGGTGATCGTCTGCGGCGTCAGCAGGGCCTGGCCCCACGCGCTGTCGACCACGACGACCTCGTGCGTCGAGCGGCCGTCGAACAGCAGCGCCTTCGCCTCGAAGTACTCCTGCATGTCCTTGTGGAAGTCCAGGTGGTCCTGGGAGAGGTTGGTGAAGGCCCCGACGGAGAACCGGGTGCCGTTGACGCGGCCCAGCGCGAGCGCGTGGCTGGACACCTCCATCGGCACGTGCGTGACGCCGCGCTCCAGCATCACCGCGAGCAGCGCCTGCAGGTCCGGCGCCTCGGGCGTGGTGAAGCCGCTGACCAGGCGTTCGCCGGCGATCCGGGTCTCCACCGTTCCGATCAGGCCGGTGGTCAGGCCGGCCGCCTGCAGCCCGGCGTCGACCAGGTAGGACGTCGTGGTCTTGCCGGAGGTGCCGGTGACGCCGAGGACGGACAGCTTCAGCGAGGGCTCGCCGTAGATCCAGGCGGCGATCTCGCCGAGGGCGGCGCGCGGGTCGGCGTGGACCAGGATCGGCACGCCGGCGTCGCGCAGGGCGGGCCGCTCGGCGCCTTCGGCGTCGGTGAGGACGGCGACGGCCCCGGCGGCGACCGCCTGGTCGCTGAAGTCGGCGCCGTGGGCGCGGGCGCCCGGGAGGGCGGCGAAGAGGTCACCGGGCAGGACGTGCTGCGCACGCAGCGTGGTGCCGGTGACGGCGAGCTCGGCCGCGTCGGGCGAGCCGGCGATGAGGCGGGCGTCCGCCCTGGCGAGCAGCGTCGCCAGCGGGACCGGGACGATGCGCGCCGGGCGGGGCGGCGCGGGGACCGCTTTCACCGGGCTTTCCGGCACCTGGGAACTGGACGAGGACACGGACACGGCCAAGAGGCTACCGGCGGCCGTTCCGGGCCCCCGCACGCGGTACGGCGATTGCGCACGGCTGAGGCACATGTGCTAAGCGGCGATCACGACCCCGTTGCCGCGCAAGGGTTTCTCCCACGCCGGCCCAAGTGGACATTCTGCCGCGGCTCGTCGTGAGTGGTAATTCGGGTTCTAACCCGAATTACCACTCACGACCGGCCGCGGCAGAGCACCTGGGTTACGGGGCGATGATGAGGGGGACCTCCGGCGAGGGGCCGTCGGACAACGGAATCTGGTACCGCTGCGTCACGTACGACGCGATGGTGTGGAACAGCGGCGCCGCGGAGTGCCCGACCGGCAGCGTCGTGTCCGGCGCGTCCAGCCGGATCCCGACGACGAACCGCGGGTGGTCGGCGGGCAGGATGCCGGCGAAGGTGATGTTGTACAGGTGGTCGCTGTAGGCCTTCGTCCGCGGGTCGACCTGCTGGCCGGTGCCCGTTTTCCCGGAAATCTGATAGCCCTCGACCGCCGCCGTCGGCGCGGTGCCCTTCTGCAGGCCCTTGCCGTTCTGGGCGACCGCGCGCATCATGTCGCGCACCGTCTTCGCGGTCTGGGGGTCGACCACCCGGACCGACTTCGGGGCCGGCTCGGGTACGGTCGTGCCGTCCGGGTTCACCTTGGCCTTGACGATCCGGGGTTCGACGCGCAGGCCGTCGTTGGCGATCGCCTGGTACATCCCGGCCATCTGCAGAATGGTCATCGACAGGCCCTGCCCGATCGGCAGGTTGCCGAAGGTGGTCGCCGACCACTGGCTGCGCGCGGGTACCGAACCCGCGCTCTCGCCGGGGAGGCCGACGCCGGTGCGCTGGCCGAGGCCGAACGACTTGAGCAGGTTCGCGTAGCGCTCCTCGCCGATCTTCTGCGCCAGCAGCAGGGTGCCGATGTTGGACGACTTGGCGAAGATGCCGGTGGTGGTGAACGTCTGGGTCCCGTGGGTCCAGGCGTCGTGCACCGTCTTGTCGGCCACCTGCAGGGCGCCGGGCACCTCGACCGTCGACTCCGGCGTCGCGACGCCGTACTCGATCGCCCCGGTCGCGGTGACGAGCTTGTTGACCGACCCGGGCTCGAACGGCGTGGTGACCGCGGGGTTGGCCAGATCGTCGGCGTTCCACGTGCTCGGGTCGTTGGGGTCGAACGTCTTGTCGTTGGCCAGCGCGTAGACCTCGCCGGTCTTGGCGTCCATGACGACGGCCTGCCCGCCCTTGGCGTGCGACTGCTGGACGTAGTCCGACAGCTGCCGCTGCACCTCGTACTGCAGGTCGGAGTCGATGGTCAGCTCGAGGTCCGAGCCGGGGACGGCGGCCTGCAGGTCGTGCTCGGTGCCCGGGATGACGACGTTGTCGCTGCCGTTCTTGGTGTTGACCATCATCCGGCCCGGCGTCCCGGCCAGGTCGTTGTCGCGCAGCAGCTCCAGCCCGACGAGGCCGTGGAGGTTGTGCTTGGACACGTCCTTGTCTTCGGAGCGCCAGTTCGCGGCACCGACGATGTTGGCCGCCAGGCCGCCGCCCGGGTACTCCCGCAGCGCGCGCTTCTCGACGCCGATCCACGCGAAGTGCTTGACGATGTCGGCGGCGACGGACGGCTCGACGTTGTTCACCAGGTACGTGAAGGACGCCGGCTTGCGGAGCAGGTCCAGCAGCTGCTGCTCGTTCAGCTGGTTCGGCACCTTGGCCGCGATGTACTTCGCGGCCGCGGCGGTTTCGGAGTCGAACGTCTTCTGCGTGCCGGGGTTCTTCGCGGCGAAGTCGTCCATGCTCTTGTGCAGCGCCTTGAGGTTCACCGAGAGCGTCCGCACCTCGACGCTGAACGCCAGCTTGGCGCCGTTGCGGTCCACAATGGACCCGCGCTGGGCCGGGATGTCGATGGTCTGGGTGCGCTGCCGCTCGGCCGCGGCCGACAGCGCGGCGGCGTCGAACCACTGCACCTGCACCAGTTTCACGCCCGCGACGAGGAGCACGGCGACCAGCAGCAGGCGCACCGCGGAGAACCGGCTGCGGTGCCCGCCGTTGCCGCGGCGCGCGGCCGCGCTGCGGGTGCCGGCGGCGTACGTCCGCCGGGCACTGCCCGCGGCGCGGGCGCGGACCTGGCTGCGGCCCGAAGCCATCACTGGCCGCCTCCCGGCTGGGCCGGCGGCTGGGGCTGCTCTTCGGCGGGCACGGCGGGCTGGTCGCCCTCGATCGGGGCGCCCTGCTGCGACTGCGTGCCCGCGGCGGGCGCGGCGGGCGGCGCGGCCGGCACCACCGGGGCGTCCGCCTTGGCCTTCTTCGGCTCACCGACGAGCGACGTCTTCCCGTCCGGGCCGACGACGATGCGCGCCGGGTCGCCGCCGGGCACCATGCCCAGCTGCTGGGCCGCGGGCGCCAGGTAAGCGGGCGACTCGGCCTTGGCGACGTCGCGCTGCAGCTGTTCCCTCTGCTCGGCCAGGTTCGCGTTGGTGGTGCGCAGCTGCTCGAGCCGGTAGGAGTCGGCGATCGCCTGCGTGGTCAGCCACAGCGTGGTCGCCACGCCGGCGGCCAGCAGCGCCATCATCATCAGCACGAACGACGCGCGCGACTTCGGCAGCAGCAGCTTCAGCTTGAGCTTCGGCTTCTGCGGTGACTCGGCGGGCCGGGCCTTGGGCTCCGGGCGCGCCTCACGCTCCTTCAGCAGGTCGGCGCGCTGGGCGCGGCGCGCGTAGGCGCGCTCGGCCGCGGACGTGCGGCCCCGCGAGGCGCGCCGGGGCGTCGTCTGCGTCGTCTGCGTCGTCTGCTGGTCCGGCTCGACGGTGTCCGTGCGAGCGGCCTCGGTGCGACCTCGCGTCGCCGGCGCGGCCCGGCGGCGGGACTTCGCGGGAGCGGTCATCGCGGCTCTCCGATCCTCTCTGCGGCCCGCAGCCGCACCGAAGCGGCGCGCGGGTTCCGTTCGATCTCCTCTTCGCCGGCCTTCTCGGCGCCGCGCGTGAGGAGCTTCAGCTCCGGTCCGTGTCCCGGCAGCTCCACCGGGAGCCCTTCCGGGGTGCGGGATTTCGCGAGCTCGGCCAGCGCCTGCTTGACCAGCCGGTCCTCCAGGGACTGGTACGACTCGACGACGATCCGGCCGCCGGTCTTGAGCGCCCCCAGCGCGGCGGGCATGGCGCGGCGGAGCACTTCGAGCTCGCCGTTGACCTCGATCCGCAGCGCCTGGAACGTCCGCTTGGCCGGGTGGCCGCCGGTGCGGCGGGTCGCGGCCGGGACGGCGTCGTAGAGCAGCTCGACCAGCCGTCCGCTGTTCGTGAACGGCGCCTTCTCCCGCTCGGCCACCACCGCCTTGACGATCCGCTGCGCGAAGCGTTCTTCGCCGTAGTCCCGCAGGATGCGGATCAGCTCGCCGGGCGCGTAGGTGTTGAGGACGTCGGCGGCGGTGAACCCGGTGGTCGGGTCCATCCGCATGTCCAGCGGCGAGTCCTTGGCGTAGGCGAACCCGCGCTCGGCCCGGTCCAGCTGCATCGACGAGACGCCGAGGTCGAACAGGATGCCGTCGGCCTTCGCGATCTTCAGCCCTTCGAGGGCTTCCGGGAGGCCGTCGTAGACCGTGTGCACGAAGTCGACGCGGTCGCCGTGGCGGGCCAGGCGTTCGGCGGACTTCTCGAGCGCGGCGGGGTCGCGGTCCAGCGCGACCAGCCGCAGCCGCGGGAAGGCCTCGAGGAGGGCGTCGGAATGCCCGCCGAGGCCGACCGTGGCGTCCACGAGGACGCCGTCGCGGTCGGTGAACACGGGAGTGAACAGCTCGACGATCCGGTCGAGCAGCACCGGGACGTGCTCGGTCATCGTTCCCTCCCCCTTTCTCGCCTGGGCGGCCCGGGGGAAATATGGCGGATGCCGTCAGGTCCCTGTCCGCCCGCTGCGGACCTGGTACCGGGGAAGGTGCACCAGGGCTGTTGAGCGGACAGAGGCCTCACGGCATCCGGGTGGGCTTCCCCTCCTCGCGCGGGCGGCGAACCTCTTCGTCCCCCGACGACGAAGGTGCACCGCGACCGCACGCCTAGAAGACGCCCGGCAGTACTTCCTCTCGAGCCTTCGCGTAGCTGTCTTCGTGCTCCTCCAGGTAGCCCTGCCACGCTTGGGCGTCCCAGATCTCCAGCCTGGTGATCGCCCCGATCACCACGCACTCCTTGCTGAGCCCCGCGTAGCGGCGGAGCTCGGGCGCGATGGTGATGCGCCCCTGGCCGTCCGGACGTTGCTCGTCCGTGCCCGCGAACAGGTAGCGCTGGTAGGCCCGAACCGCCTCGTTCGTGAACGGGGCCTCGGCGACCTTGCGCGCCATCTGCTCGAACTCGGCGCGGGGGAAGACGAAGAGGCAGTGGTCCTGCCCCTTGGTAAGCATCAGCCCACCCGCCAAGGCGTCACGGAACTTCGCGGGCAGCGCGAGCCGCCCTTTGTCGTCCAGTTTCGGGGTGTGGGTGCCGAGGAACACGGCCTCCACCTCCCTACCGTCCACGGTGGCGAACCACCCCGAACGGCCACGGGGCTTCCCTTCCGCCCCACTGGCCACCACCGTACCCCACTTTTCACCACAGTCAACGCGACAAACGGGCAGACCACTCCGTCGTGTGTTCCGTTTGTGCAGGTCAGCCGGGTGGGGCCAGGTGGAGGCGGTGGTGGGGGACGGTGGCCAAGATCCCCCGCACCGGGGGCCGGAGCAACCTCAGCTGTTCCCCAAACGTCCGCATAACGGCCGCGAAAGAACCAACCCACCCCCGAGTGGGGCCCCGTGGGGAACCCGGGTGGGCCGAAGTGGGGAACCCGGGTGGGGCCCGGTGGAGAGCCAACGTGACCAGCGGGGCATCGCCCGTGACCCCAGAGGCATCTCACGTGACCAGCGGGGCATCACCCGTGTTTCGCGGGGCATCATCCCGCCGGCCCGCGAGGCCCCCTCAATCACGCGTGTCGACCCTCCAATCACGCGTGTCGACCCTTCAATCACGCGAGATGCCCCTCCAGACACGCGTGATGCCTCTCCAGACACGTGCGATGCCCCTCCGGGCTCAGTCCTCCCGGGTGAGGAGGGCGGTGACGCGGGCTGCGAGGCGGGTGCTGTCGACCGGGCTGACCGTCACCCACTCCTGCCCACCCCGGCCCGGCGTCTTCGTCGCGCAGTACGCGCCGACGTCGGTGTCGAACCACGTCAGGCCGCCGACCCGCTCCACCCGGCCCGCTCCCGACCGGCGGCTCACGCCGAACTGCCCCGCCGCGTACACCGGCCGCGCCTGGATCGCCCGGACCTCCTCGAGCTGCGCCGACGCCGTCCCGGAGCCAGCCGCAGCACCGGAGAGCACCGAAGACGGCAGGCTGATCCCGTAACCCGGCCCGGCCGACAGCTCCGGCAGGACGTCGACGATCGCCGTCCCGAGCTCGCCCGGGCCGATCGAGTCCAGGCCGATCGTCTGCTCCGGCTGGGTCGCCAGGACGCCGCGACGGCCTCGAGCCGCCGTCACCGCGCGGAACGGCGTCGCCGCCGTCATGTCCGCCAGCGCCTCGCACGCGACGTACACCTCGGCCCCGGCCAGCAGGTCCAGGCGCGCGGCCAGCACCGGCTCCAGCCGGGCTCCGTCATAAAGGCCCCGCGAAGCCAGATTGTCGTAGACGGCCTTCCGCACCTCGGCCCGCTCGGCGTCGGTCACGCCCACGCTGCGGACGCTCAGCGGTTCCGGCGGCCGGTCGTGGCCGAGGTCGGTCCAGAGGATGTCGAACGCCGACGCCGAAACCCGGATCAAGCCCGCCCCAGCGCCGGCGGAGCGGGGAACGTCTCGGCGGGCACGTGCCCGCGCAGCGCCGTGTCCCGCGTCCGGAGGACGTCGATCGCCTTCTGCCGCGCGGCCTCCGCTTCGGCGCGGCGGGCCGCCATCTCCCCCGCCAGCCCGGCCAGCACCAGCACGTTCCCGCTGGACGCGGCGTCGCGGATCATCGACGCCGGGTCGTAGGTCACCGGCGGCGGCATGTCGGCCCGCGCCCGCGCGGCCACCTCGGCCTGCGCCCCGACCGCCTGGCCGACCGACGCCGAGACGGCGGCGGTGTGCGCGAGCCACCGCGCGGCCCGGCCCAGCGACGCCCGCGCCGCGTCACCCGCCTGGCCACGCCAGTGCTCCTCCGAGGACGCGACCAGCGCGGCGACGTCGGCGGTGGTCTCCTGGAGCCGTTTCGCCAGCCCGTCCCAGCGCGCGCCCGCCTCGCCCGCGGCGACCGGGTCGTTGCCGCGCTCGACCTCCGCGGCCATCGCCTCGTGGCTGTAGGCCTCGTACCGCGCGGTCGGCACGGGTGGTTCGGGCACGGCGCACCTCCTGGTCAGGGCAGCTTCGGTTCGACCAGCCCGGCCACCGTGCCCGCGCGACGGCACGCGAGCGGGGTGTCCGAGAAGCCGGTGTTGCTGACGTCGATCTGCACGCTGGCGCCGTCGCCGACCCCGAGCAGGACGGCGCAGGTGCCGTCGGCGGCCTTCTTGTCGGCGACCTTCAGCGCGGGGTGGCTGCCGACCGTCGTCTTCGTGACGTTCTTCTTGGCCACCTCGAGCTCGGCCAGTCCGTCGGTGGCGCTGAGGGTCACGGTGACGCCGAAGGTGCCGGGCACCGTCCAGTCGCAGGCCCGCGCCCCGGCGATGTCCTTGGGCTTGCCGAGGACGCTGATCCCGGCGGTCGACCGGTCCTGCGGGTCGAGCAGCGCGCAGGGGTCGACCGCGGCGAGGCCGGTCCAGGCGACCGGCGGACGGTCCGCCGAGGACGTGGCGGACGTGGACGTGTGCCCGGCGGCGGGGTGCTGTCCGCAGCCGCCGAGCAGGAGAAGAAGGACGGGCGCGAGCCACCGGACCGTCCGCCGCCGCTCACCCACCCGTGCAGTCCACGCCTTCGGCCGCTTGCTCGTCCGCGTGCCGGTACTTCGCCAGCGCTTCGCCGATCCGCCGTTTGAGCGTCTCCAGCTCCTTGCCGAACGCCGTCAGCTGCTGCACGGCCGAACCCGGCCCGCCGATGCCGTACTCCGCCATGAACTCGCCGATCTCCCCGGCGTACCCGCCGCCCAGCGGCACGGTCCGGCCGAGCACCTTGGCTTCGCGCACCATCTCGCCGACGACGTCCTGCAGCCGGCCGAGCTTCGCGTAAGCGTCCGTGGCCAGGTCCGGCGCGACCGCGAAGCCACGCGCGTCGTAGGGCAGCACCTCGCTCATAAGCGGTTACGCCTCTCCGTAGCCGGGCGACCTCGAACCGCAGCATACGACAGAGCAGGGCGTCAGCGGGAGCACCCAGAATCGGGTGAAGACCCACCCGTTCGGGGTATCGTCGCTGCTTGCGCAGTGTCATCGCGGGGTTCCAGCCCCCGGTTCGCCCGGGTTTGACACACTGGGTGGAAGGCTGGTCGCTGCGCGCGGACAGCAGCGAGGGGGCCGTTCGGCCCGGCCGGGCGCACCACGCGCGCGGTCACGCGCCACCAGGAGGTCGAGTGACGTCGAGAATCCAGTCTGCCGCGCCCGGATCGGGCGAGCAGGCATCCGGGCGGCCGCCTTATCCGGCGGAGCCCTCGGGCAACGGCCGGGTCCACGGTCACCCCGCCAGAGTGCCGCTGGACGAACTGCACGACACCGCGCGGCGGATCGCCGCCAACGTGGAACGCGTGCTGGTCGGCAAGCCCGACGTCATCCGGATCGCGCTGGTCACCCTGCTCGCCGAAGGCCACCTCCTGGTCGAAGACGTGCCCGGCGTGGGGAAGACGTCGCTGGCCAAGGCGCTCGCCCGGTCGATCGACTGCACGGTCAGCCGGATCCAGTTCACCCCCGACCTGCTGCCGAGCGACGTCACCGGCGTCTCCATCTACAACCGCCAGTCCGGCGACTTCGACTTCCGCCCCGGCCCGGTGTTCGCGAACATCGTGGTGGGCGACGAGATCAACCGCGCGTCGCCGAAGACGCAGTCGGCGCTGCTGGAGTGCATGGAAGAGCACCAGGTCACCGTCGACACCTCGACCTACCGCCTCGAGCAGCCGTTCATGGTCATCGCGACCCAGAACCCGATCGAGATGGAAGGCACGTACGCGCTGCCCGAAGCCCAGCGCGACCGCTTCACCGCGCGCGTCTCCATCGGCTACCCCGACCAGCAGGCCGAGCTGGCCATGGTCGACGAGCACGCCGGCCACAACCCCCTCGAGGACCTGCAGCCGGTGTCCGACGGCGAGACCGTGCACCGGTTGATCGAGACCGTCCGGGGCGTGCACATCGCGCCGGAGGTCCGCCGGTACGCCGTCGACGTCGTCGCGGCCACCCGGGGCGTCCCGGAGATCCGGCTCGGCGCGTCGCCGCGGGCCACGCTGCACCTCGTCCGCGCGGCCCGGGCGCAGGCCGCGCTGTCGGGCCGTGACTACGTCGTGCCGGACGACCTGCACACGGTGGCGGTCCCGGTCCTGGCGCACCGCCTGGTGCTGACCACCGAGGCCCACGCGGCCCGCCGGTCGGCGACCGACGTCGTGCGCGCGGTGCTGCACCGGGTACCGGTGCCGCAGGGCGCCCGGCCCTAGGTTTCCGCCGAAAGGGAAGAGAACGGCATGCTGCGTGCCCTGTCCGGCCTGACCACCCGCGGCCGCTGCCTCCTGGCCGCGGGGATCGCCGCCGCGGTGTGCTCGTTCGTGCTCAACGAACGCGACCTGCTGCGGGTCGCGGTGTTCGTGGTGGCGCTGCCGCTGCTGGTCGCCGCGTTCATCTCGGCGACCCGGCTGCGGATCGGCGCCACCCGCGCGCTGCGCCCCCAACGCGTCGCGGTCGGCGGCAACGGCGAGGTCCAGCTGGAGCTGTGGCGCAGCGGACGGCTGCCCGCCGGCGAGATCCTCCTCGAGGACGGCGTCCCGTACGCGCTCGGTTCCCGGCCGCGGTTCGTCGTCGAGCGGCTCCCGCACGACCGGCGCGTCGCCCTCCGCTATCCGCTGCAGCCGGTGCTGCGCGGGATCCAGCAGGTCGGGCCGCTGCGCGCGACGATCACCGACCCGTTCGGGCTGTGCGAGTTCGAGCGGGAGCTGATCGGGCACTCGCGGCTGGTCGTGGTGCCGCGGGTGGTCCCGCTGTGGGGCCTGCCGAGCGGCGCGGGCATCGGCGTCGGCGACGACGGCACGGTCCGGCTGCACGCGGGACAGGGCGAGGCCGACGTCATCGTCCGCCAGTACCGCCAGGGCGACGACCTGCGCAAGGTGCACTGGCGCTCGACGGCCCGGCGTGACGAGATCATGGTCCGCGTCGAAGAACGCCCGTGGCGCGGCGGCACGACGGTGCTGCTGGACCACCGCGCGGCCGCCCACCACGGCAGCGGCCCGGCGGCGAGCCTGGAGTGGGCGGTGTCGTTCGCGGCGTCGGCGGCGCTGCACCTGCGCCGCTCCGGCCACCGCGTCCGCCTGGTGAGCGAGCACGGCGTCACCCTGGCGGACACCCCGGGCGACGGCGGCGACCACTACGACCACGTCGTGCTCGACGCGCTGGCGGCCCTGCAGCCGGCGCACCAGCGCGACATCACACTGGCCGGCGACCCGGCCGAGGGCCAGGAGCTGATCGCGGTGCTGGGCACGGTGAGCACGGAGGCGGTGCACGAGCTGACCCAGTACCGCCCGCGCGGGATCCGGAGCCTGGCGGTGCTGCTGGACACGCCGACGTGGTCGGCGGGGGTGACCGCGCCGGAGCAGCGCGCGGCGGCGACGGAGGATTCGGCGGCGCTGCTGCGTGCGGCCGGGTGGGGTGTGATCGTCGCGGGACCCGGTTCGCCGATGCCCCAGGTGTGGGCCGAGCTGTGCCGCAGCGGCGCGCGCCGCGGGACGCTGATCGGGGGGCCGCGATGAGCACCGCCGCACCGCCGCGGAGGTTCGAGCGGCCCGCGCCCCGGCCGGAGCGACCGCTTTCCGCTTGGCGCAGCAGCGTTCTCGCGCCCGTCGCCGCCGGGATCGCCACCCTGTGCGCGGCGACCTCGGTCACCAGCGTCGTCTCCGGGCTGGCCTGGTTCGGTTACCTCTTCGTCGCCGTCCTGCTCATCGGGGCCTCCGGGCTCGCCCTGCGCTCGCTGCAGGTGCCGACCGTGCTGGTCGGCTTCGGGCAGCTGCTCGTCCTGCTCTTCCTCATCACCGGCGCCTTCACCACGCACGGCATCCTGCAGGTCATCCCCGGTCCGGAAGCGTTTTCCGAAATCGGGACCACGCTGTCGGCGGCCGCGGAGCAGATCCGCGTCGGGTTGCCGCCGGTCGAGGGCAGCCAGCCGATCCTGTGCCTGGTCACCATCCTGATCGGGCTGGTCGCCGTTCTCGTCGACACGCTGACCGTCGCCGCCGCGGCGCCCGCGGCCACCGGGCTCGTGCTGCTCTGCGTCTACGCCGTGCCGGCCGCGCTGAGCGAGGAACTGCTGCCGTGGTGGACGTTCCTGCTCGGCGGGGCGGCGTTCGCCGGGCTGCTCGCCGTCGACGGCAACCACCGGCACCGGCGCTGGCGCACCCGCGAAGCCCCGGGCCGCAGCGGCAAACCGGGCGTGCTGTCCGCGCCCGTCGCGGTCGTCTGCGCGGCGATCGTGCTCGGCCTGCTGGGCGGCGGGATCACCTGGGTCGGCACCGTCGGGAGCATGCCCTTCGGCAGCAACGGCAACGGCCCCGGCGCGGGCTCCGGCGGCTTCGGCATCCAGCCGTTCACCGAGCTGCGCGGCATGCTCGACCAGGGTTCCAACCGCGAGCTGTTCAAGGTCCGCGGCCTCGGCACCGATCGACGGCTGATGCGCGCGATGACGCTCGACACCTACTACCCCAACAAAGGCTGGGGCCTGCACGACGACGGCCGTTCGCAGCAGGGCGTCCCGGTCGGGCCGCAGCTGCCGCCCGCCCCGGGCGACGACGGCACCGGCACCGCGCGCCGGATCGACGTCGAGCCGACCAGCTGGCGCGACAACTGGCTGCCGGTGTACGGCGCGCCGCGCGTGATCGACGGCGCCGGCAACGGCTACCTCTACGACCAGATCAGCGGCACGGTGTTCACCACCCGCAGCGAAGCTCCGCCGTCGTACATCGAATACGCGTCGCTGAAGGAACCGACGGCCGCCGAGCTGCGCGTGACGGCGCGCGCCGACGACCTGCCGCCGCGCTACACCCAGATCGACCAGGTCGACCAGCGCGTCCGGGCGAAGACCCAGCAGCTGATCGCCGGAGCGGGCAACGACTTCGACCGGGCCTCGGCGATCTGGCGCTACTTCACGGCGCAGCAGGGGTTCGTCTACGACACGAAGACCGCGCCGGCGAACGACGCCGACGCGCTCGCCGACTTCATCCTCAACGGCAAGCGCGGCTTCTGCGAGCAGTTCGCGTCGGCGATGGCCGTGATGCTGCGGGTGGCGGGGATCCCGTCGCGGGTGGCGATCGGGTTCACGCCCGGCGTGCAGGTCAACGACTACCTGTCGATCAGCACCCAGGACGCGCACGCGTGGGTCGAGGCGTACTTCGGCGACAAGGGCTGGGTGACGTTCGACCCGACGCCGCTGTCCGACGGCCGCGGCATCACCCCGTCGTACCTGCAGGCGGGCCCGCAGAACGGCAACCAGCCGGACGACACCCAGGTGGCCCCGAGCACGGTCCAGTCGAGCGCGGCGCCGACCGGCGTCCCGCGCGACAACGAGCCGAACCTCCCGGCGCAGTCGGCCACGGAGACGTCCGGCAGCGACGACTGGCTGCTCACCATCGCCCTGGTGCTGGCCATCCTGGGGGCGGGCGCGCTGTTCGTCGCGGCGCTGCTGCGTCGGGTGCTCGACCGCGGACGGGCCGGCTCTTCCGAGCCGTCTTCGGGTCCGGCGGAAGGTGACCGGAGCGAGGGCGCGCTCCTCGTGCGGGCGCCGGCTCCGGTCGCGACGCCGTCTCGTTCGCAGGCGCTGCTCGGCTGGCTGCCGCTGCTGGCGGTGGGCCTCTGGATCACGGCGTTGGGCCTGCTCGCGGCGACGGTGGCCTGGTGGCTGGGTGTGCTGGTGGTGGTCCTGCTGCTCGCGGTGGCGGGTCCGGCGATGGTCCGCGAAGCCCTCCGCCGACGCCGTTTGCAGCGCATCGTCCAGCAACAGCCGGGCGCGGCGGACGCGGCGTGGGCGGAGCTGCGCGCGGAGTGCGCGGACCGGGGCCTGCCGATCCCGAGCAGCGACACGGTCCGCGTGGCGGGCCAGAAGCTGGCGGCCAAGCACCACCTGGACGACGACGGCCGCGAGAGCCTCCGGACGGTCATCGGCGTGCTGGAGAGGTCCTGGTACGGAGGCGACGACACGCCGCAGCCCGAGCTCCCCCCGGCCGTCGACGGCCTGCGGCGGAGCCTCCGCCGAAACGCACCCCTCTCCTGGAAGGGCAAGCTGTTCCCCCGCTCAGTCTTCCGCAACCGCACCTAACCCACCCACCCCCGGCACCACCCGTGCCGGAAGGGGCATCACCCGTGTCCAGAGGGGCATCACCCGTGTCTCGAAAGGCATCTCGCGTGACTGGGAAGGCATCACGGTGATGCCCGGCTGATCACGCGTGTCGCCCCTCCAATCACGCGAGATGCCCCCTCAGTCACGCGAGATGCCTCTCGGATCACGCGAGATGCCTCCACGATCACGCGAGTTCCGGCCCCGATCACGTGAGTTCGGAGTTCGGTCACGCGAATTCGGGGTCCACTCACGTGAGTTCCGGGGCTGATCACGCGAGTTCGGAGTTCGATCACGTGAGTTGCGGGGGCGATCGCGTGGTCGGGCTCGGTTGCGAGGGCGCGGGGCGGAGGCGAGGCGGGGAAGCGGGCGGGCAGGCACCCCGGCGTCGTGGGCTGGGTCACCCGTGTGGGGGTCACCCACTGTCACCACAGGGGGCGGCAGCGAGGTGGGCGGTGTCGGGCACACAAGAAGATCCGCATCCCTCCGAAGGGAGGGACGCGGATCTCGTCGTGGTCTTGGAGCGCTACTGCTCCTCGAAGCGCTGGCGGAAGCGCTCCTCCATCCTCTGGGTGAAGGAACTCCGGCGACCCGATGGCTTACCGCCGCGGGCACCCGGTCCACCGCCCTTGCCGTCTCCGTCGGCGCCGTGCCGAATCGATGTGACGGCCATCATGACTCCGAAGAACATCACGAGGAACCCGAGCACGCTGATCAGCGGGATGTCGGCCACCCGGAACTGCGGCACCACCACGCCCAGCACCAGCAGGGCCACGCCCACCACGAACAGGGCGATGCCCTGAATACGCCGTCGGCGAGCGGGGCGACGCAACCGGGTGCCACGCACCGTGGATGCGAACTTGGGGTCCTCGGCATAGAGCTCGCGCTCGATCTGATCGAGCAGCCGCTGCTCATGCTCGGAGAGTGGCATCTTTCCTCCTCCGGCACAGCTGTCGCGGGCGCCGGGCCGCGCAACGTCCTGGACCCAACAGCCAACCCCAGGCGGGGTGGCACTGTCCAGGATACGAGGCCCGCGCCCGCACGACTACCCGATCCCGCATCCAGAAGGGATCGAATTGGGCTAAATCCCGATCGGCGGGCATTGCGGACCGTCACCGTTGCCGATCGTGACCATTTTGCCGCCCGACCGCCGTTGTGGGGGAACGTCGCCGAGCCGAAGATCACCCTCCGTGCTCCCGCGGCCCCAGCAGTGACGCCGGACGGACCGCGGCCGAACCGAACTTCGACCGCGCGACGTCCGCGGCCACCTCCGCGTCCCGCCAGCGCGGGGCCGGCGAGTCGAACACCAGCTGCTCCCCCGCCTCTCCCGTGTCCAGCCCTTCGACGCGGACGCCGATCAGCCGCACCGCCCCCGTCGGCGCGTGCTCGGCGAGCAGCGCCACGGCCACCGCGTGGATCTCGCGCGCCACGTCCGTCGCCGAGACCAGCGTGCGCGCCCGGGTGATCGTCCGGAAGTCGGCGAACCGCACCTTGATCGAGACCGTCCGGCCGCGCACGCCCCGCTCCCGCAACGTCGCCCCGACGCGCGAAGACAGCCGCAGCAGCTCGAGCCCGAGCGCGGCCCGGTCGTGCAGGTCGACGTCGAAGGTGTGCTCCGCGCCGATCGACTTCTCCGGCGAGTCGACCACCACCGCCCGCTCGTCCACCCCGTGCGCCAGCCGGTACAGGTGCTCCCCGACCGCGACCCCCAGCGACTTCTTCAGCCGATCCGGCGGGAACGCGGCGACGTCGGCGATCGTGTCGAGGCCCAGGCGCCGCAGGTGCTCCTCGGTCCGCGCGCCGACGCCCCACAGCGCCGACACCGGCAGCGGGTGCAGGAACGCCAGGGTCTCCGCCGCCGGCACCACGACCATCCCGTCCGGCTTCGCCATCCCCGACGCCAGCTTCGCGACGAACTTGACCTTCGCCACCCCCACCGAGCAGGTGATCCCGTGCTCGGCCGCGACCCGCGCCCGCAGCTCCGCGCCCAGCGAAGCCGGTGTCGTGCCCAGCCGCCGCAACGCCCCGCTGACGTCCAGGAACGCCTCGTCCAGGCTGAGTGGTTCGACCAGTGGCGTCAGCTCGCGGAAGATGGCCATCACCCCGCGGGACACCGAGCCGTACAGCCCCGACGTCGGCGGGATGTTGATCAGCTGCGGGCACAGCCGCTTCGCCGTCGAGAACGGCATGGCCGAGCGCACGCCGAACTTCCGCGCCGGGTAGTTCGCCGCCGCCACGACCGCCCGCGGCCCGCCACCGGACACCACGACCGGCTTGTCCGCCAGCTCGGGCCGGGTGCGCAGCTCCACCGACACGAAGAACGCGTCCATGTCGACGTGCAGCAGCCCGCACCCGGTGTCGTCCGGCACCGGCTCACCCGGCCGGACGCGGAACCGGCTCATCCCGCCCGGCAACTCGGCATTTCGTCCCACAACCAGGACGCTACCGGGCACCACCGACAGTTTCGGACAGAGAGCGAAACCGCAGGTCAGGCCGGGCGCGCCACCGCGTGCAGCCGACCGGCGATCTCCCGCAGCGCCGGCGTGCCCGCCGCCACCCGCTCGAACGCCGCCAGCTCGTCGTCACGCACGTCGCCGGACACCAGGTCCGAGATCACCCGCTCGCCCTGCAGCAGCGTCACTTCCAGCCCGGCGGCCTCCAGGTCCACCTGCAGGCCGGCCGCAGTGAACCGGCGCAGCACCGTGTCTCCGGGGATGACCCCGTCGGCGCTTTCGAGCAGCTGTCGCGCCTCGCCGACCCGCCCCGCCAGCGCGCGGTGGAACACGGCCGCGTGGCGGTTCGCCACCAGCACCGACACCGCGCCGCCCGGCGCGACCGCCGTGGCCAGCGCCGCCAGCACCGCGGCCGGGTCGTCGACGATCTCCAGCAGCCCGTGCGCCAGCACGAGGTCGGCCGAGCCGGCCTCGACGTGCCTGCCGAGCGCGTCGGAGTCGTCCGCGATCACCGTGATCAGCTCGGAGACGCCCTCTTCCTCGGCCCGCCGCTGCAGCGTGGCCAGTGCGTTCGGGCTCGGCTCGACGACCGTGACCCGGCAGCCCGCCGCGGCGAACGGCACCGCCCAGCCGCCGCTGCCGCCGCCCACGTCGACGACGCGCGGGTGCTCGGCGCCCCGGGCGCGTGCGGCCTCGATCTCGGCCTCGAGCACCCGGCGGACGGCACCCGAACCCCGGGCGGCCACGGTCTCCGTCTTCATGTCGCACAGGGTAGTGCCCGCCGCCGCCCGCCTCCCGGCCTCCTCCCTTCGAGTGAACAGCCCTTGCCCGGCGGCACCGGGAGCCCGCACCCGTAGGCTGGTGAACGTGCACACGGTCGCCGTACTCAGCCTCAAGGGAGGCGTCGGCAAGACGACGGTCGCTCTCGGTATCGCGTCCGCCGCCTTGCGTAGGGGCACGCGGACGCTGGTGGTCGACCTCGACCCGCAGGGCAACGCGACCACCTCGCTCGACCCGCCCTACACCGACGCCACCCTCGCGGACGTGCTCGAGACCCCCACCCGGGAAGTGCTGGAACGCGCGATCGCGCCGAGCGTCTGGAGCGAGGACGTCGACGTCCTCGTCGGCGCCGAGGAGCTGGAGCTGCTCAACGACCCGGACGCCGACAGCGAGCGCCTGGCGAACTTCTCGCGCGCGCTGGACGAGCTGCACCGCACGCCGCTGCGCGAAACCCCGTACGAGCTGGTGATCCTCGACTGCCCGCCGTCGCTGGGCCGTCTGACGAAGTCGGCGCTGGTCGCCGCGGACAGCGCGCTCATCGTGACCGAGCCCACGATGTACGCCGTCGCCGGGGCCTCGCGCGCGCTGGAGGCGATCGAGAAGATCCGCAAGGAGCTCAACCCGGACCTGCGCCCGATCGGCGTCCTGGTGAACAAGCTGCGCGTGCGCTCCTACGAACACCAGTTCCGGATCGCCGAGCTGCGCGAGAACTTCGGCTCGCTGGTCATGCCGACGGCGATCACCGACCGGCTCGCGGTGCAGCAGGCCCAGGGCGCGTGCAGCCCGATCCACGAGTGGCACTCACCGGGCGCCCAGGAGATCGCGCTGACCTTCAACATGGTGCTGGCCAAGATCCTGCGCTCGAACCGGGCGGGCCGGCACCGCATCGCCGGCGAGGAACCCGAAGGCCCCGACTGGCCCGAAGGCCCGGCCCCGGAGACCCCCGAGGCACCGGCCGAGGTGTCCGAATCCGCGGGGTGAGCCGTGCCCGAAGGTGACACCGTCTTCCTGGTCGCGAAACGCTTCCATCGCGCGCTGGCGGGGAAAACGCTGCTGCGTGGGGAGTTCCGCGTGCCCCAACTGGCCACTGTGGACCTCTCTGGCCGCGAGCTGCTCGGCGTCGGCACGGTCGGCAAGCACCTGTTCACCCGCTTCTCCGGCGACCTGACGCTGCACTCCCACCTGCTGATGGACGGGATGTGGGACGTCTACCCGGCCGGCGCGAAGTGGCGGCGGCCCGGCCACCACGCGCGCGTGATCCTCGCCGCGGCCGACGCCCAGGCGATCGGGTTCCGCGTCCACGACCTGAAACTCGTGGCCACGAGCAAGGAACACGACCTCGTCGCCCACCTCGGCCCGGACCTGCTCGATCCGCAGTGGACGGACGAGCACCTGAAACAGGCGATCGCGAACCTCACCGCCGCCCCGGCCCGCGAACTCGGGCTCGCCCTGCTCGACCAGCGCGTGATGGCGGGCGTCGGGAACCTCTACAAGTGCGAAATCGCTTTCCTGCTCGGGGTGACGCCGTGGACGCCGGTGTCCGAAGTGGACGCCGAGCGCACCGTACTGCTGGCCCGCAAGCTGTTGCTGGCCAACGCCCTCGCCGGGCGGTTCGACCAGAGCACCACCGGCCACCTCGATCGCAACCGCAAGAACTGGGTCTACGAGCGCACCCGCCAGGGCTGCTTCCGCTGCGGCGGCAAGCTCCTGGTCCGCACGCAGGGCCACGACGTCCAGCGGCGGCCGACCTGGTTCTGCCCGAAGGACCAGACAGGGCCGTACCCGGCGCAGTAAGCTGCGTCACGTGACGACGTTCAAGCTCCCGCTCTACGGGGCCGACACCGAGCGCGGCGACCTCGCTCCCTGAGCCGCGCGCTCCTTCCGTCACCTCCACCGAAGAACCCAGGGAGCTCAGTCATGCCCGGAATCCTGACCGGGCAGGCGCTGCGCGCGTTCGCGCACGCCCTGCCCAAGGTCGAACTGCACGTACACCTGGTCGGCTCGGCGAGCCTGCCGACCGTCCTCGAACTGGCCCGCCGGCGGCCGTCCGCCGGCGTCCCCACCGACGAGCGCGCGCTCGCGGAGTTCTTCACCTTCCGCGACTTCGCCCACTTCCTCACCGTCTACCTCGCGGTCACCTCGCTCGTGCGCGACCGCCACGACATCCACACGCTCGTGACGGGTTTGGCGGCGGATCTCGCCGCGCAGAACTGCCGCTACGCCGAAGTCACCGTGACCCCGTACAACCACCTGCTCGACGGGATGTCCGGTGACGACCTGCTGACTGGCCTGGAAACCGGCCGGGCCCGCGCCGCCGAACTGGGCGTGGAACTGGCCTGGTGCTTCGACATCCCGGGCGAGAAGGGCACCCGGGCCGGACAGGAGACGCTCGTGTTCGCGCTGCGCGAACGCCCCGCGGGCCTGGTGTCGTTCGGGCTCGGCGGCCCGGAACTCGGCGTGGGGCGCGCGCAGTTCGAGCCGTACTTCACCCGGGCGCGGGAAGCCGGGCTGCACAGCGTCCCGCACGCCGGAGAGACCACCGGACCGGCCACGATCTGGTCCGCGCTGCACGACCTCGGCGCCGAGCGGATCGGCCACGGCACCAGCTGCACGGCCGACCCGGCGCTGCTGGAACATCTTGCGGCGCACCGGATCCCGCTCGAAGTGTGCCCGACGTCGAACGTGCGGACCGGGCAGGTCCCGGCCATCGCCGCGCACCCGGTGCGGCGGATGCTGGACCACGGCGTCGTCGTGACGCTCAACACCGACGACCCGCCGATGTTCGGGGCCACGCTCACCGGCGAGTACGTCGCCGTGGCCGAGACGCTCGGGCTGACCGCGGCCGAGCTGGCCCGGCTGGCGGAGAACGCCGTCGACGCCTCCTTCCTCGACGAGCGGCGGAAAGCCGTCCTGCGGGCCGGGATCACACAAATGACGTTGCACGGGACCGCGAACTTCACCTAGCGTGGCAGTACACGAGAAAGGAGGTGGTCCTAAGTTGTATTCCAACAGGACTCGTGAGGTGACTGTCCGCTAGCGGATGGTACGTGGAGGACTTTGAGCAGCGATACAACCGAGCCACCTTCGGCTCATCGCCTGCTTCACGTGGTGCCTGATAGCGAATACCAGGCAGTCACCGTGCCCCCGGGGCTCCCGAGCACCAGTCCGGCTCGGGCTCAGGCGTTTGACGGCGCTTGAGAGCAACCCCGGGGGTCCCTTACTTTTCGCTCATTCGTGCAGGTCATACCACCCGGCGTAGCAAGACGACCGTCCGGCGATCAGCGTTTCGGTGTTCCGTCCCCCGGACGGCTGATGCTCGCTAGCCTGGATGCGTGCTCAGGCCCGACTACCCGATCACCACGGCCCGGCTGATCCTGCGCCCGTTCACGCCCGGGGACCTCGACGCGCTGAACTCCTTCCAGTCCCGCGCCGACGTCGCCCGCTACCTCTACTGGGGCCCGCGCAGCCGCGCCGAGTCGGCAGCCGCGCTCGCCAAACGGGTGCACAGCTCGACGTTGACTAAGGAAGGGCAGTTCCTGGCCGTGGCGGTCGAACTCGCCGCCACCGGTCAGCTGATCGGCGACCTGAACCTGGAGTGGCTGAGCAGCGAACACCGCCAGGGCGAGGTCGGGTTCGTCTTCCACCCGGACCACCACGGCAAGGGCCTGGCCGCCGAAGCGGCCACCGAGCTGCTGCGGCTGGGCTTCGAAGACCTGGGGCTGCACCGCATCATCGGCCGCTGCGACGGCCGGAACACCGCGTCCGCCTCGTTGATGGAGCGGCTCGGCATGCGCCGCGAAGCGCACCTCCGGGAGAACGAGATCGTCAAGGGCGAGTGGACCGACGAACTCATCTACGCGATGCTCGAGGACGAGTGGAAGGACCGCGATTAGTGGGCACTTTCACGTGAAAGTGCCCGCTCGGGTCGCGCCTGGCGGGCGGTTTGGCAGCATGGGGGCGTGTTCTTCGACAAGATCGTCCGCCCGGCGCTGTACCGGCTGTCCTCCGACGACCCCGAGCTGGTGCACGAGCGCACGATCGCCGTCCTCGCGCGGCTCGGCAAGCTCGCGCCCCGCGGCGTTCTGCGCGTCGACGACCCGGTGACGGTGCTGGGCCTGCGGTTCCCCAACCGCGTCGGCCTGGCCGCCGGGATGGACAAGAACGGGCGCGCGCTGCCGGCGTGGGCCGCGCTCGGCTTCGGGTTCGTCGAGGTCGGCACGGTGACGCGGCTGGCGCAGCCGGGCAACCCGAAGCCGCGGCTGTTCACCCTCCCCGCCAGTGACGCGATCATCAACCGCATGGGCTTCAACAACGACGGCGCTTCGGCCCTCGCCGCGAAGCTCGCCCGCGACGGGAAACCGGGCGTCCCGCTGGGGATCAGCATCGGCAAGTCGAAGGTGACACCGCTCGAGGACGCCGTCGAGGACTACCGGTTCTCGCTGCGCGCGCTGCACCCGTACGCGGACTACTTCGCGATCAACGTCAGCTCGCCCAACACGCCGGGGCTGCGGCAGCTGCAGGACCGCACCGCGCTCGCCGAACTGCTCGGCGAACTGCGCACGACGTCGGCCGAGCTGGCCGGCGGCGGGACGCCGGTGCCGGTGCTGGTGAAAGTCGCGCCCGACCTGACCGACGACGCGCTGGCCGAGCTGCTGGAGGTCGCGCTCGAGCACGGCGTCGCCGGGATCATCGCCACGAACACGACGCTGTCGCGCGAGGGCATCGCGCCCGCGGAAAGCGGCCTGGCCGGACAGGCGGGAGGGCTGTCCGGCCGGCCGCTGACCACCCGCGCGGCCGAGGTCGTGCGGTTCGTGCACGACCACACCGGCGGGAGCCTGCCGATCATCGGCGTCGGCGGGATCATGGGCCCGGACGACGCGGTCCGGCTCGTCGACGCCGGCGCGTCGCTCGTGCAGCTCTACACGGGCTTCGCGCTGCACGGGCCGGGTTTGGTGCGCCGGGTCAGCCGGGGTCTCGCGGCCCGGCGGTAGACGTGAAGCGCACGTACCCGCGCCAGGACTCGTAGCGGTCCAGACCGGGTCCCTCCGCCGTCAGGCACCGGACGGCCAGGGGCGCGGTGCCGTCGTCCAGCACGACGCGGTCGAGCACGAACGGCTCCTTCAGCGTGGTGGCGAACCGCTCGAACGCGGCCGGGGACAGCCGCCAGCGCTCGCCGTCGAGGGTGGCGGTGCCCTCGAGGACGCCCGGCTGCGGCGGTTCGGTGTCCAGCAGCACCATCCGGTAGGCCTCGGTGGTCCGGACCGGCCCGGTGAAGCGGGCGCCGAGGGCGGTGAGGTCGGCGTTGAGCGGCTGGCCGCGCAGGTGGGCGCCGAACACGACGACGTCCTCCCCCGGCTCCGGGTAGGGCGTCATCGGCTCGTCCGTGCAGACGGTCGCCAGGTCGAGGGCGATCTGGTCTTCGAACGCCCGCGTCAGGAAGGTGACGCCGAAGGGACGGCGGTCGCCCGGCAGCACCGGAACGGACACCGCGGCGACGTCGAGGAGGTTCGCGAAGGCCGTGCAGGAGGTCAGGCGGTGGCCCACGCCGGCCGGGTCGGCCAGCGCTTCGGCGATTCCCGGGTGCTCCGGCACGGTCGGCAGGAGGAGGGCGTCGAAGCCGTCGAAACCCTGTTCCGGCACGGAGATCGGGGTGAGCGCGGCGCCGGCCGCGGTCAGCCGGGCGACGACGTCCCGGAGCGCCAGGCTCGCCGCCTCGCCGAGGGGGAGGTCGGCGGGGTAGGCGATCTTCGGGTGCTCACCGGCGCCGAGGCGGACGTCGGCCGGCCAGTGCCGGTCGCCGCCGGTCATCAGGGTGAGGGCGCGGTGGGCCGCGACCAGGCCGTTCGCGTACACGGAGACGTTGTCGGCGGCGGGCAGCAGGCCCCGCGTCGGCTTCACGGCGGCGATGGCGTTCAGCGCGGCCGGGACGGCGCCGCCGGTGCTGAGCGCGAGGTCGACGACGCCGAGTGCGACGGCGACCGCGGCGCCGTTGCCGCCGGCCTTGGTGCGGTCCCAGGCGCCGGAGATCATGGCGGCGCCGGTCTTGCCGAGCACGACGGCGCCGGCGGCGGTGAGCCGAGCGACGACGGGGGCGCTGGTCTCCGGGACGCCGTGACCGGAGGGCTGCTTCGCGACGTCGATCAGGTCCTGGACGGCGACGACCGTGCCGGCCAGCGGCAGGTCTTCTCCGGCCTTGACGCGTTCGTCGACGGCCTTGGCGTCGACGAGGACGTCTTCGACGGCGCGAAGGGTGGTCCACAGTTCGGGGCGGCCGGCCTCGGTGAGGCGCTCGAAGGCCGCGATGACGCGCTGCGAGGCGGTGGGCGGGGTGATCGGCACGGGGTCCGGGTCCGGCGGGAGCGTGTTCACGGGGCGTCCTTTCCTCGGCGGTCGAGAAAGTCCACTGTGTACGGTCGGTGCCGGCGAACCTCAGTGCACGGCGGGCCTCCCGGCGAGTGACACCTCTGCATGCATGACAGAAACGTTAGGGCGTGGACGTTTCCGTAGCCATCAGTTTCCGATTACGCGCGGGTTTCGGCCCCGCAAGGTGAACAGGGCGCGACGCCGGGGTGAAACGCACGATCACGCACGCCGGGTGACAAACCCCCGCCTCCCCCATCCGGCGGCCCTCGAACGGCCGAATCCGACATCCGAATGGCCCAGCGAACCCCAAATCCGCGTGATCGAGCCCGAAACTCACGTGACGGGAGGGTCAACACGCGTGATCAGAGGGTCGACACGCGTGATCAGGAGGTCGACACGCCGCGGCGGGAGTCGGTTCGCCGTGTCGACCCTTCAATCACGCGTGTCGACTCCGCAATCACGCGTGTCGACCTCCGGATCACGGTCAGGAGAGGTCGCGGAGGGCCATGGCGAGGCCGGCCAGGCGGTCGGTGGCGTCGGTGAGGGCCTGCTTGGACGTCACCAGGCCGTCGCCGGCGGCGGCGACCGTGTGGCCGGCCGCGGCGACCAGGCCGCGGTAGCCCTCGAGGCCGTCTTCGAGCTGCTCGCGGAGCTTGGCCACCGCCGCGTCCAGGGCCGCCTTCTCGCGGGCGGGCGCCGAGTCGCGGCCGCGCTCGATCGCCTGGATGCGGCCGGCCAGGCCGCGCAACGCGGCCGCCGCTTCGGTCGCCGTCTGGCGGGCGTCCGCGACGGACACCTCCGAGACCGGGAGCGTCCCGAGCGAAGACGGCATCGAGAGCTGACGCAGCAGCTCCGTCAGCGAGGCTTCGCACTCGGCGAGGCGTTCCATCGGCTCGCGGGCCGCCGAGCGGGCGGGCGGCAACGGCGGTGGGCCGGCCGGGGCCGCCGGGATCGGGATGCGCTTGAGCTCACGCAGTTTCACGCCGGAGCGGACGCTGAACGTGCCGAAGATGACGGCTCCGGCGAACGCCGTGATCGCCTGCGGCATCATCGCGGCCCCGGCCGGGCTGAGCCAGCCCACCGCCGCGGCCACCGTCACGACCACGCACAGGATCGTCAGGATGATCCACAGCGTCAGCGCCTTCGACGTCCGGCGCTTGCGGCGTTCGAGCTTGGCGGCCGGGTGGTTCCAGCGGTCCCACTTGGCGCGGGCCTCGGCGAACGCCGGGACCTGGCTCGCCATGGACGACAGCGAGGCCGTCATGTCCGGCCGCCGCACCGGCGGGCGCTGCAAGGGGTTGGGTCGGGCAGGCTTCCCGCCGGCCGCATCGGCCGGCGGGAAGTACTTCTGCACCTTCTGGAGCTTCTCCTGGGCGCGCACGGCGTAGTCGGGCAGCCTCTCGATGTGCTTCTCCAGCTTCGCGCTCAGCTCACTGAAGTCGCGACGTCTGCCCTGCTGCGCCATGGTGCTCGCCCCCTCCGGAGTCGTCAGGCCGGGTTCTTGCCCTGCTCGGCCTGCACGCGCGCCTGGATCTCCCGCTGGATGTCGGCCGAGCTGCTCGCGGGCTGCTGGGCCGTCTTGCCGCCGTCGGTCACCTGCGCGACCGAGTCACCGCGCATCGACGCGCGGATCTGCTCGAGCCGCGAGTGACCGGCCAGCTGCGTGGTGGAGGCCTGGATCTCCATCATGCGCCCCTGGACCGAGTTCTGGGCGAGCTCGGCCTGGCCCAGCGCCGTGGTGTAGCGCTTCTCGATCTTGTCGCGGACCTCTTCCAGCGACGGCGTGTTGCCCGGCGCGGCCAGCTGGCTCATCTGGTTCAGCGAGGCGGAGACCTGCTCCTGCATCTTCGCCTGCTCCAGCTGCGAGAGCAGCTTGGTGCGCTCGGCGAGCTTCTGCTGCAGCATTTGCGAGTTGCGCTCGACGGCCTGCTTCGCCTGCGCCGCGGCCTGCAGCGACTGGTCGTGCAGCGTCTTCAGGTCCTCGATGTTCTGCTCGGCCGTGACGAGCTGCGTGGCGAAGCTCTCCGCGGCGTTCTCGAACTCGACGGCCTTCTGCTCGTCGCCCTTCGAGCGGGCCTCGTCCGCGAGGACGAGCGCCTGCCGGGTCGAGGCCTGCAGCTTCTCGACGTCGCCGAGCTGCCGGTTGAGCTTCATCTCCAGCTGCCGCTGGTTGCCGATCACGGAGGCGGCCTGCTGCGTCAGCGCCTGGTGGTTGCGCTGCGCCTCCTCGATGGCCTGCTGGATCTGTACCTTCGGGTCGGCGTGCTCGTCGATCTTCGACGAGAACGCCGCCATCATGTACTTCCAGAACTTCACGAACGGGTTGGCCATCTCCTCCGCCTGCCTTCTTGCGTCCCACGGGCCTAGGTACTCGGGGTGTGGGGCGTCGCTCCCCTGCAAGGGCAACGCACCGACCCCGGCGTCGGGTTCCATCGTGTCAGGTCGGCCACGTCCGTTCCAGGCGACCCGGCCGAATTCAGGGATCACCCCGATCACTACCCGTAGACAACGCCGACGGCCCCGGGCGGGTTGCCCGGGGCCGTGCGGTCGTGTGCGCCGGCGCTACGCCGCGATGGTCGAGGCCAGCTTGGGCTGGCCGATCGTCGTCCGCAACGTCGTGTTCATCCGCGGGGCCGGGGAAACCCGCAGGTCGGCGAGGTCGTTGCCGATCAGCTCGGACATCAGGCGGCCGCCTTCGATGCCGGCGGCCGAGGCCTCCGCACCCCGCTTCTCCCGGGGTGCGCCTTCCACGATCCGCTCGTCGACCGGTGGGACCTCGACGTTGTCGAGGGCCGAAACGTCCGCCGCCACGTTGTGCAGCAGCTCGCCGAGCGGAAGGTCCAGGGCCTGGCAGATGGACGCGAGCAGCTCGCTCGACGCCTCTTTCTGGCCCCGCTCCACCTCCGAGAGGTAGCCGAGGCTGACCCTGGCGGCGCGGGAGATGTCGCGCAGCGTACGACGCTGGTTGGTGCGGGCATGACGGAGCCGATCACCGATCGCCTCACGCAACAGCACGGTCATCACGCGCCTCCCTTCCGAACAAGTACCCCCTACGTTACCCAGAGCGGTGCCCCGGGCGCAGGAGTTGGTGTGCACGTACGCCAAGGGCGAACGCGTGTTTCACGCCAAATGTTCCCCGAGCAGGGCAAACGCGGCCAAGACCGACTCGGTCCTGATCAAATCACGATCGCCCCTCAAGGACAGCGTACGGACTGTGACAACCGAGGCTTCGCCTCGGGTCGGGGGCTCCGCCACCCGAGCCCCCGAAAGACGCGGTGTGAGTATCTCCGGCCCGACGAGCCCGACGTGCACGGTGCCGGGTGCGACGCCGTCCTGCGCCGCCGGTCCGGCCACGCCGGTGAGCCCGAGGCCCCAGGTGGCGCCGCACCGGTCGCGGGCACCCCTGGCCAGCTGGGCGGCCACCTCGGGGTGGACGGCGCCGTGCTCGGCCAGCAGCTCCGGGTCGACGCCGGCCAGCACCGCCTTCAGCTCGGTGGCGTAGACGACCAGGCCCCCGCGCAGCACCGCGCTCGCCCCCGGCACCCGCGCCAGGGTGGCGCAGACCAGGCCCGCGGTCAGCGACTCGGCCGCGGCGACCGTCTCGCCGCGCGCGGTCAGCGCCGCGACCAGGGCGGCCGCCTGCTCGTCTGCCGCGGCTGGTCGTGAGTGGGAAAGAGGGTTAGAACCCTCCTTTTCACTCACGACCCGGTGACCCGGCGCCCGGCCGCGCGCAGCCGCACCGCCCGCACCAGGTAGTCGACGCCGGTCACCACGGTCAGCACCAGCGCCAGCCCCATCAACGCCCACCGCACCGGGTCCGCCCCGGCCGGCAGCGGCAGCAGGTACGCCACGATCGCGGCGATCTGGGCCATCGTCTTGGCCTTCCCCCCGCGGCTCGCCGGGATCACGCCGTGCCGGATCACCCAGAACCGCAGCAGCGTCACGCCGATTTCGCGGACCGCGATGACGATCGTGACCCACCAGCCCAGCTCGCCCAGCACACTCAGCCCGACCAGCGCCGCGCCGGTCAGCGCCTTGTCCGCGATCGGGTCGGCGATCTTGCCGAAGTCGGTGATCAGGCCGTACTTGCGGGCCACCCAGCCGTCCAGCTGGTCGGTGGCCGACGCGATCGCGAACAGCCCGGTCGCGATGGCGCGCCAGGTCGTGTCGTGGCCGTCGCCGACGAACAGCGCCATCACGAACAGCGGCACCAGGACCAGCCGCGACAGCGTCAGCAGGTTCGCGACGTTGAGCGTGGGGACCGGGGTCGGCTCGGGGACCTGGGCGGCGGTGTCGCGCGTGAGGCCCTCGTCGGCGGCGTCGCTCGGAAGCGCACTCACCGGTCGGCGTCCGGTACCGCGCGGACGATCAGGTCCACGCCCGCCGAGTCGACGACCTCGCAGCGCAGGAAGTCACCCACCTGCACCTTTTCCGGCGCGTCGAGGATGACGCACTCGCCGTCGACCTCCGGCGCCTGGTGCGCCGCGCGGCCGGTGAGCTCGCCGTCGTCGTCCAGCTCGACCAGGACGTCGACGATCGTGCCGATCCGGTCCTCGGCGCGCTGCGCGGTCAGCTCCTCGACCAGCGCGGAAATGCGCGTGACGCGCTCCGCGACCACCTCGGGGTCGAGCTTCCCGTCGAAGGTCTCGGCCTCGGTGCCGTCCTCGTCGGAGTAGCCGAAGACGCCCACGGCGTCGAGGCGCGCGCCGGTCAGGAACCGCTCGAGCTCGCTCAGGTCGTGCTCGGTCTCGCCCGGGAACCCGACGATCACGTTGGTCCGGATGCCCGCCTCGGGCGCGTACTCGCGGATCTGCTCGCACAGCGCCAGGAACGAGTCGGTCGAGCCGAACCGGCGCATCCGGCGCAGCACCTGCTCGCTGGAGTGCTGGAAGGACAGGTCGAAGTACTCGGCGACGCCCGGCGTGGTCGCGATGGCCTTGACCAGCTGCGGGCGCGTCTCGGCCGGCTGCAGGTAGGAGACGCGGACGCGCTCGATGCCGTCGATCTCCGCCAGCCGCGGCAGCAGCCGCTCCAGCGCCGTGGCGCCGTCGCGGCCGAAGTCCTTGCCGTACGACGTCGAGTTCTCGCTGACCAGGAAGAGCTCCTTGACGCCGTGTTCGGCCAGCCACATCGCTTCGGCGACGACCTCGTCGGGCTGCCGCGAGACGAAGGAGCCGCGGAACGACGGGATCGCGCAGAACGAGCAGCGCCGGTCGCAGCCGGAGGCGATCTTCAGCGCGGCGACGGGCGAATCGTCGAGGCGCGTGCGCAGCACCCGCGGGCCCCAGCCGTGCTGCGCGTGGCCGGGGACCTCGACGGCCTCCGCGGCGGCGGGGCGCTCGACCGGGCTGATCGGCAGCAGCTTGCGGCGGTCGCCGGGCGTGTGCGAGGCGATCTTGCGGCCGGCGACGACGTCGTCGAGCCGCGCCGAGAGGTCGGCGTAGTGGTCGAAGCCCAGCACCGCGTCGGCTTCCGGGAGGCTGTCGGCGAGCTCGTGCCCGTAGCGCTCGGCCATGCAGCCGACGGCGACGACCTTCTTGCCCGTGTCGGACGCGGCGAGCAGCGTGTCGACGGAGTCCTTTTTGGCCGACTCGACGAAGCCGCAGGTGTTGACCACCACGACGTCGGACTCTTCGGGGTCGGCCGCCAGCTCCCAGCCGCCGGCCGCGAGCCGGCCCGCCAGCTCCTCCGAGTCGACCTCGTTGCGGGCGCAGCCCAGGGTCAGCAGGGAGACGCGTCGGGTGGCGGCTGGGTCCGTGGCAGGGGAAGGCACAACGCTCAGAGTAGCCGCCGGTCCCGGGCGGCCCGACGACGGCGTAGCCCGGTGGTGCCGCCGACTTCGCCGGGCGATGTGGCAGGGTGGACGATCGTGCTGTCCGACTCGCCCCGCCCGACCGTCCGCCGCGCCCGGATCGCCGACGTCCGCAAGATCAAGGCCCTGGTCGACTCGGACGCCGGTCGCGTCCTGCTGGAGAAGGACCTGGTCACGCTGTACGAGGACGTCCAGGAGTTCTGGGTCGCCGAAGTGGGTGACGAAGTGGTCGGGGCGGCCGCGCTGCACGTGCTCTGGGAGGACATCGCCGAGCTGCGCACGGTCGTGGTCGACAAGGCCGTCCGCGGCCAGGGGGTCGGGCGGGTGCTGGTCGCCCGGCTGGTCGACGAGGCCCGCGAGCTGGGCCTCAAGCGGCTGTTCGTGCTGACCTTCGAGACCGGTTTCTTCGCCGGGCACGGGTTCGTGGAGATCGACGGCACCCCGGTGTCGCACGAGGTCTACGAAGAGATGCGGCGGTCGCACGACACCGGTGTCGCGGAGTTCCTCGACCTGCCCTACGTCAAGCCGAATACCCTGGGAAATTCCCGCATGCTGCTCGAACTGTGAGTGAAAACCTCCTTTCGGGCGGTGACGTGCGCCACTGCGCTGCCGGAAGCTGATCGGGCACTCGTCCCCGATCGGCAAGGAAACCGATGCGCACGACATTGCGGAACCTGGGGGCCACCGTGACGGTGGCCGTTTCCGTCGGCGCAGGCGCCCTGCTGGGCACCAGCACCGCGGCCGCCGTCGACATCCCGGCGGTCACCGACCAGTACCTCTTCGGCACCTCGCTCTCGAACTTCGAGACGATCCGGAACTCCGCGCCCTACAACGGCCAGCTCGACTGGTCGTCCGACGGCTGCTCGTGGGCCCCGGACAACCCGTTCGGCTGGAAGTTCCTGCCGGGCTGCCACCGGCACGACTTCGGCTACCGCAACTACAAGAAGCAGGGCCGCTTCACCGCGGCGAACCGGCTGAAGATCGACGACAACCTGTATTCGGACCTCAAGAGCGTCTGCGGGTCGAACATCGCCTGCAAGGGCGCGGCGTGGACGTACTACGAGGCGGTGCGCGAGTTCGGCGGCTGAGCGAGGATGGTGATCATGGAGATCGATCACCTGCTCAGCACCACCCGCGCGGTCCGGCGGAAGCTCGACCTCGACCGGCCGGTCGAACCCGAGGTCCTCGACGAGTGCCTGAACCTGGCGCTGCAGGCGCCGACGCCGGGCAACGTCCAGGCCTGGCGCTGGCTCGTGGTGCGCGACCAGGAGGTGAAGAACCGGCTCGGCGCGATCTTCCGCGAGGTCGGCGAGGCGTACCTGGCGGAACGGGCGAGCGCGGCGCCGTCGCGGGCGCTGGCGTCCGGGCGGCACCTGATCGACGTGATCGAGCGCGTCCCGGTGTTCGTGATCCCGGTCCTGGCCGGCCGCCCGGCGGGTGACAACGCGACCGACGCGGCCTTCTACGGCGGCATCTTCCCGGCGGTGTGGAACTTCCAGCTGGCGTTGCGCTCGCGCGGGCTCGGTTCGACGTTGACGACGTACCACCTGGCGCGGGAGGCGGAGGCCGCGGACATCCTTGGCATCCCGGAGGGCCACACGCAGGCCGGGCTGCTGCCGGTGGCGTACACGACGGTGCCGGACTTCAAGCCCGCGGCGCGCACGCCACTGTCCGAGGTGGCCTACCTCGACCACTGGGGCACGCCGCTCAGCTGATCCGGACGGTCGCTTCCCCGCCGTCTTCGCTGACGGAGACGAGCTCGACCCGGCTGGCGGCGAAGGACGTCGCCTGCGGGCCGGTGCGGGGGCCGCTGTGGAGCTCGGCCGTGGTGCTTTCGCCGCGGCCGGGTTCCTTCAGCAGGAAGGCGAGCGTGGCCTCGCCCTGCCAGATGCACGTCATTCCGGGCCGGCACCGCGAGTCGGCGACGACGCGGGTGAAGCGCACGGTCAGGTCCCGACCCTGCACCGCGGCCTCCTGCCCGAGCCGCAGGGTGACGTCCTGGCCGGCGGGCGCGCTCACCGTCGACGGCGCCGGCGCCGTCGACGGCCCCGGAGCGGCGGCGACCGTGCTCCCGGCACCCACCGTGAGGACGGCGAAGGCGAACAGTCCGGCGGCGAATCGCTGTAGGTCCACGTGCTGAGGACGGAACCGGCCGAGCACGGGTTGCATCGCTACTCGTCGTCGTCGGTGTCGGCATCCACCGGGCCGCCGCCGCGGATCATGAACAGGACCGACTCCAGTTCCTCCGGCTTGATCAGCACGTCGCGGGCCTTCGAACCCTCCGACGGGCCCACCACGCCCCGGCTCTCCAACAGGTCCATCAGCCGGCCAGCCTTCGCGAAGCCGACCCGCAGCTTGCGCTGCAGCATCGACGTCGAGCCGAACTGGGACGTCACGATCAGCTCCGCCGCCTGCAGCAGGACGTCCAGGTCGTCCCCGATGTCCGGGTCGATCTCCTTCTTCTCGCCGGCCTTCTGCGCGGTGACGCCGTCCTGGTAGTCCGGCTGCGCCTGCTCCTTGGCGTAGTTGACGACCGCCGCGATCTCCTCGTCGCCGACGAACGCGCCCTGGATGCGGACCGGCTTGCCCGCCCCCATCGGCAGGTACAGCGCGTCACCCATGCCGATCAGCTTCTCCGCGCCCGGCTGGTCCAGGATGACCCGGGAGTCGGTCAGCGACGACGTCGCGAACGCCAGCCGCGAGGGCACGTTGGTCTTGATCAGGCCGGTCACGACGTCGACCGACGGCCGCTGCGTGGCCAGGACCAGGTGGATCCCCGCCGCGCGCGCCTTCTGGGTGATGCGGACGATCGCGTCCTCGACGTCGCGCGGGGCGGTCATCATCAGGTCGGCGAGCTCGTCGACGATCGCCATGATGTACGGGTACGGCCGGTACTCGCGCTCGGACCCCGGCGGCGCGGTGATCTCGCCCGAGCGCACCTTCTTGTTGTAGTCGTCGATGTGCCGGACCTTGTTGACCTGCATATCCTGGTAGCGCTGCTCCATCTCCTCCACCAGCCAGGCCAGCGCGGCGGCGGCCTTCTTCGGCTGGGTGATGATGGGCGTGATCAGGTGCGGGATGCCCTCGTACGGCGTCAGCTCGACCATCTTCGGGTCGATCAGGATCATCCGGCACTCGTCCGGCGTCGAGCGCGCCAGCAGCGACACCAGCATCGAGTTGACGAAGCTCGACTTACCGGAACCGGTGGACCCCGCGACCAGCAGGTGCGGCATCTTCGTCAGGTTCGCCGTGACGAAGTGTCCCTCGATGTCCTTCCCGAGGCCGATCACCATCGGGTGGTTGTCCTTGACCGTGGACGGTGCCCGCAGGACGTCGCCGAGGCGGACCATCTCGCGGTCGGAGTTCGGCACCTCGATGCCGACCGCGGACTTGCCGGGGATCGGCGCCAGCAGGCGGACGTTGTCGGTCGCCACCGCGTAGGCGATGTTCTTGGTCAGCGCGGTGATCTTCTCGACCTTCACGCCCGGGCCGAGCTCGACCTCGTAGCGGGTGACCGTCGGGCCGCGGGTGAAGCCGGTGACCTGCGCGTCGACGTTGAACTGCTCCAGCACGCCGGTGATCGCTTCGATCATGGCGTCGTTGGCCTTGCTGCGGGACTTCGGCGCGTCGCCGAGCTTCAGCAGGTCGGGCGGCGGGAGCTGGTAATCGCCTTCGACCGTGCGGGTGACCGCGAGCGGCGGTTCGGGGGCCTTCTTCGGCTTCTTCTCGACGACCTCGGGCGCCGGCTTGGGTTTGGGCGGCTTGATCGGCGTCGGCGCCTCGGCCAGCATCGCGTCGATGTCCAGCTGCTCGGGGCCGGCGTCGCTGGCCTGGCGACGCCGGGACGGCTTGCGCAGCCGCGCGGCCTTCGGATCGGCGTCGGTGACCTTCTCTTCGTCGGTCGCGAAGCCCGAACGCTGCGCCTCGGCCTCGGCGATCTCCTCCTCGTCCAGGCCCCAGTTGCGCAGCCGGTGCGGGATCTGGCGGACCGGCGTGCCGGTGAACACGAGCACGCCGAAGAACAGCGCGAGGATCAGCAGCGGCACGGCGACCCAGGTGGTGACGCCCATGGTGAGCAGGCCGCCGGAGAAGGCGCCGACGATGCCGCCGGCGTACATCCGGCCGTCGTTGGTCTCCGGCAGCGCGGTGAAGATGTGCAGCATCCCGAGCACGGACAGGACGACCATGATCGTGCCGACGACCATCCGCGGCCGCGTCTCCGGGTGCGGCTCGGACCGCATCAGCGCGACGGCGACGACGACCAGCACCAGCGGCAGCGTGACGGCCCCGGCGCCGAGGACGGTCCGGGTGGCGATCTCCACCCCGGCCCCGATCGGCCCGGCCGCCCGCCACCAGACGCCGACGGCCGCGACGATGCCCAGGCCGATCAGGCCCAGGGCCAGCCCGTCGCGGCGGTGCTCGGCCTCGAGCTCGCGGGTGCGACCGACCGTCCTGGCCAGCGTGCCGAGGCCCTTGGCCAGCAGGTTCCACGTGCCGCGGACGCCCTTCCCGAAGATCCCGGGCGTCTTGCGGCGGGCGCGTGGCGGAGGCTTGCGTGCGGACGACGTACGAGGCTTCGCGGGTGTACGCGGCTTACGCGCCGCTGCCCCCTTCGCGCCGCTTCCGGTGCTTCTCTTCCTCGTCGCCGACCCAGCCATGCCTTTTACGGTAACCGGCCGTGGCGGTTCGTCCCACGCGCCACTCTCGGCCCAGGGTGAACTTCTGCCTCACACCGTGGGGTGAGCGGCCATCCGGGTGAACCGATCCGGCCAGTGCGCAAACGGGTGAAATCGGCGTCTGCCATGCTCTGCCCCATGGTCGCGCTGAACTCCGACAACACCGCCCGCCGGGCACCCGCCATCTGGCGGACCATGCTGAACATCGACCGCGGGCTGGTGAACCTCGTCGGGCGGCTCACGGTCACCGGCCGGGTGCCCGCGCAGCTGCGGGGCCGGCCGCTGCTGATGGCCGCGAACCACATCGGCGTGTTCGACGCCTTCGTGCTGATGGCCGCGTGCAAGCGGATCGGCATCAACCCGCGGTTCATGCTGGCCGGCGGCATCCTCGACGCGCCCGTCATCGGGCCGGCGCTGCGGGTCAGCGGGCACCTGCGGGTCGACCGCAAGCACGCCGGGACCGCCGTCGGGCAGTTCGCCGAGGCCGTCGAGGCGATGAAGACCACGCGCGAGCCGATCATCGTCTACCCGGAGGGCCGGATCAGCCACGACCCGGGCCTGTGGCCGGAGCGCGGCAAGACCGGCGCGGCACGGCTCGCGCTGGCCGCGGGCGTGCCGGTGATCCCGATCAGCCAGTGGGGCGCGCACGAGGCCGTCTACTGGGGCACCGAGACCGTCAACGGCCCGGCCGACCTGATCCCGCTGGCCCGCTCGGGGCTGAGCGCTCCGCTGCGCCGGCCGCGGTTCCGGGTGCACTTCGGCGACCCCGTCGACCTCTCGGACATCGACACGCAGCGGCCGGGCGCCGGGGTGCGCGCGCACGCGAAGATCATGCAGGCGATCACCGACGGGCTCGTCCCGCTCCGCCGCGACGAGCTCGACCGGCCCCGCTTCCACGACCCGACGCGGCCCACCGACACGGTCAGCCCCTGGAAGCCGCCGTCCGTACTGTGAGACTGGCCGGCGCGCACGCCTAGAGTCGGCGGACGTGAGCACACGGATACTCGTCGTCTACTACAGCTCGACCGGGAACACCGCCGCCCTCGCCGAGTCGCTCGCCGCTGGCGCGCGCGAAACCGGGGCCGACGTGCAGGTGCGGACCGTGCCGGAGACCGTGCCCGCCGACGCGATCGCGCGGAACCCGCGCTGGCAGGCCTGGGTCGACGCCGGCCCGCACCACGAGCTCGTCACCCTCGACGACCTCGAGCAGGCCGACGGGCTCGCCGTCGGCAGCCCCACCCGGTTCGGCGGGCCGGCTGCCCAGCTGAAGTCCTTTTTGGACAGCACGGGTGGCCTGTGGGCACAGGGAAAGCTGGCGGACAAGGTGGCCACGTCGTTCACGACGGCGTCCACCGCGCACGGCGGCCTCGAATCGACGCTGCTGGCCATCAACAACGTCTTCTACCACTGGGGCGCGATCGTGGTGCCGCTCGGCTACACGGACCCGCACCTCAAGGAGTCCGGAAACCCGTACGGCGGTTCGTTCGTGTCCCGCAAGTCCGCGGCACCGGACGACATCGCCCTCGACGCCCTGCGCCTGCAGGGCCGGCGGCTGGCCACGATCACCACGCACGTCGCGACCGGGCTGAAGCAGGCGGAGTGAAAGGTCCGGGCGCTTCAGCCCGACTCCGGATCAGCGCCAGGCCGCGAGTTCGCTGTCGGCCGGACCGCCGCCGGTCTGCGGCGCACCGTGCGGCTTCACCACCACCTGCGGCGCGGGCTTCGGCTTCGGCTTGGTGGGCTTCGGCGCCGGCTTGGTGGGCGTCGGCGTGCCGGTGGCCTTCACGGTGAACTGCCGCCACCAGCTGCCGGTGCCGCCCTCGAGGCAGGACATGGTGGCGTACCACACGCCCGGCTGCACCCCGGTGAACGTGATGTAGTGCTTGTTCCCCTCCTGAACCATGACCCCCTGCTGGACCGGGCTCTGCCCGCGGTAGTAGTCGTAAGTCGCCAAGGCCCTGACGGCGGCGGTGGCACACGTTCCCGTGATGGTCACCGTGTTCCCCTTCACCGTGACCTTCATCGACGTCGGATTGCCCGGGTACGCTTCGTCGGCCGAAGCGACGACCGGCGACAGCAGCACGCACCCGGCAGCCACACCCGCGGCGGCGATGGATCTTCGCATTTTCCCTCCATGACGATCGTGAGGTTTTTCGAAGCATCGGGAACACGCCGGCCGCCCGGTTCGCGGTTGCTCCCGAACGTAACGAAACGAACACGCATCCGGACGTCCGGATAACCGGGAAAATCACTTCGGCGGTGACGTCGGGCCGCCTACAGTCGCGACGGTGACCACCGAACTGCCCGTCCTCGCGCCACCCCGGGTCGCCCACCGGGGCCGCGGGACCACGTACGTCCTGCTCGCCGCGCTGTTCTTCAGCACGTCGGGCACCCTCGGCAAGTCCGTGATGGCCGCCGGGGTCACCCCGCAGCAGGTCGCCGCGGCGCGGATCGCGCTGGCCGGTGTCGTGCTGCTCGCCGGAGTGGCGCTGGTGGCGCCGCGAAAGCTGCGGGTGCGCCGGGCGGAGCTGCCCGTCCTGGCCGGGTACGGCCTGCTCGGCGTGGCCGGCGTCCAGCTGCTCTACTTCGTCGCCGCGGGGCGGATCCCGGTCGGCATCGCCATCCTGCTGGAGTTCGTCTCGCCGGTGCTCATCGCCCTGTGGGTGCGGTTCGTGCGGCGGCACCGGCTGCCGCGGGCGGTCTGGGGCGGCATCGCGCTGGCCATGGCCGGGCTCGCGCTGGTCGCCCAGGTCTGGGAAGGCGTCACCCTCGACGGCGTCGGCCTGCTGGCCGGCTTCGGCGCGGCCCTGTGCTCGGCCGGGTACTTCCTGCTCGGCGAACGCGCGGTGGCCGGCATCGACCCGCTGGGCCTGGTCACCTGGGGGATGGTGATCGGCGCGGTCGCGATCAGCTTCGTCGCGCCGCCGTGGACGTGGCCCGCCGGCCTACTCGACGTGCCGGTCGGGTTCGGCGCCTGGCACCCGCCGGTGTGGCTGCTGCTGACCCTGCTGGTGCTGGTGGCCACGGTCCTCGCGTACGTCTGCGGCATTTCGTCGCTGCGCCACCTGCCCGCGTCGGTGGCGAGCGTGCTCGGGCTGGCCGAACCGGTGATCACCATCTTCGCGGCGTGGGTGCTCATCGGCGAGGAGCTCGCCTGGCCCCAGCTGCTCGGGTCGGCGATCCTGCTCGCCGGCGCGTACGTCGTGCAGCGGAACTCGGAGTTGCTCGTGCACTGAGCTTGCGCAAATTCTGCGTCCGGCTTCGCCCGGGTGGAGAATTCGCGCGATCGATGCCCACCCGGGGAGGAAGCACCTTGGCGACGAAGTCCGGGCTGCGGCCCGATCTGCGGCAGCGGCACGTCCGGATGATCGCCCTCGGCGGCATCATCGGCGCGAGCCTGTTCATCGGCAGTGGCGCGGTGATCCACACCGTCGGCCCGGCCGCCGTGCTCTCCTACGCCATCGGCGGGCTGCTCGTCGTGCTGGTGATGCGGATGCTCGGCGAGATGGCGACCGCGGCGCCGTCGCTGGGCTCGTTCATGGAGTACGCGCGCGACTCGCTCGGCGGCTGGGCGGGCTTCACCATCGGCTGGCTGTACTGGTACTTCTGGGTCGGCGTGGTCGCGTTCGAGGCCGTCGCGGGCGCGAAGATCCTGCAGGGCTGGATCCCCGGCGTCCCGCAGTGGGTGTTCTCGCTGGCGCTGATGCTCCTGCTGACGGCGACCAACCTGGCGTCGGCGCGCTCCTTCGGCGAGACGGAGTTCTGGCTGGCCTCGATCAAGGTGGCCACGATCGTCGTGTTCCTGTTGCTCGGCACGTTGTTCGTGCTCGGATTCTGGCCGGACGCGCACTTCTCGGTCGGCAACATCGGCCTCGACGGCTTCGTCGCGAACGGGCCGTTTTCCGTCGTGCACGGCGTGGTCATCGTGATCTTCTCGTACTTCGGCGCGGAGATCGTCACGATCGCGGCGGCGGAGTCCGACCAGCCGGCGACGGCGGTCCGCAAGGCGACGTCGACGATCGTCTGGCGCGTGATCGTGTTCTACGTGGGTTCGGTGGCGCTGCTGGTGATGATCACGCCGTGGCGCGAGATCCCGAGCGAGACGAGCCCGTTCGCGGCGGCGTTCGGCCGCTTCGGCGTCCCGGCGGCGTCGACGATCGTGTCGGCGGTGGTCCTGACGGCGGCGCTGTCGGTCCTGAATTCGGGGCTGTACACGGCCTCCCGGATGCTGTTCGCGCTCCGCCGCCACGGCTGGGCGCCGGGCTGGATCGCGGACACGAACGCGCGCGGCGTGCCGTGGAAGGCGATCCTGGCCTCGACGTCGGTGGGCTACGTGGCGGTGGTGATGAGTTACGTGTCCCCGGACAAGATCTTCTACTTCATCATCAATTCGGCGGGCGCGGTGGCGCTGTTCGTGTACGCGATCATCTGCGGCTCCCAGATCCGCATGCGACGTGCCCTCGAAGCCTCGGCGCCGGAGAAGCTGAAGCTGCGGATGTGGGGACATCCCTGGCTGAGCTGGGTGACGCTGGTGCTGACGCTGGTCGTGGTGGCATCGATGCTGTTCGTGGACGCCGACGCCCAGGCCCAGCTTTACCTGAGCTTGATCAGCCTGGCGGTGATCCTCGCCGTCTACGCCCTCATCCGCCGCCGATCCGGAACCGCCATCACCCGTGATCAGAGGGTCGACTCGCGTGATTGAAGGGACGACACAGCGAAGCCGGGCCGTGTCGTCCCCCCAGACACGCGTGTCGACTCCCTGATCACGCGTGTCGACCTTCTGATCACAGGGTCAGCCGCCGGCGATTCGGGACAGGGCCCCGAAAAAGACGTCCGTGATCTTGGCCGGGTCCGGGGCGACGAACGCCTGGCCGCCGGTCGCCGCCGTCAGCTGGTCCAGTTCGGCCTTGTCGGCGTCCGGGCCGATGCCGACCCCGATCAGCGGGATCGGGCGGCGCGCGTCCTGCAGTTTCGCCAGCTCCGCCAGCAACTCCGCCCGGGAAATCCCGCGCGGGTCGTCGTTGCGGCCGTCCGTCATCACGATCACCAGGTTCAACCGGCCCGGCTCCCACTCGCGCCGGGCGGTGCGGTAGGTGTCCAGGACGCTGTCGTACAGCCCCGTTCCGCCGTCCGGGGTCGCCGTCACCTGGCCCAGTTTCTCCAGCGCTCCACCGGCCAGGTGCTGGGCGACCGACGCCATCGGGAGCAGCTCGCGGTAGTCCTTGTCGCCGTCCAGGCGGGTCGAGAACGCCAGCATCCGCAGCTGCGTCGCCGGCTTGAACAGGCGCATCGCCCTGGCCGCCGCCTGCATCGTCACCTGCATGCGGTTCAGGCCCGTTCCCGGCACCTGCGCGTTCATCGAACCCGACACGTCGATCAGCACCTGGACCCGCGCGCTCAGGTTGATGCCCGCCCACTGGTTGAGCAGCTCGTCGACCTCGGGTGCGGACGGGAGGTTCGCCACCCGGATGCCCTGCGGCTGCACCCTCGGGTCGTCGGTGTGGTCGCGCAGCGCCTGGCCGCCCGCCGCGCGCAGGCCGGTGCGGGCGATCGCGTCCGCTCCCGTGTCGCCGAGCACCGCGTCGCGCAACGCGTCGACGATCGGACGCTGCTGCGGCGTGATCCCGCCGAGCTCCGCGAACGGGTAGTCCAAGGTGGGCACCGCCGTCGAATAGACGGCGACGAGCGGGGACTTCGCGTCCTCGACGTTGTGGCGCAGCAACGCGTTCTCCGACGCGGGGAACGCCGTCACGGCGGCCGCGCCACCGCCGTCGCTCGAGCCCGGCAGCCGGGCGATCAGCTCCGTCTCCGCGCCGAGCGTGTTGGCCGAGAAGCGCCGCAGCGTCGCCACGTACGCGGCCGACGGCTCGGGCACCGCCTTGACGCTGTCCCGCAGCCCGAGCAGCGCCATGGCCCCGACGGCATCGCGCGCCGGGTCGGACATGCCCGGCACCACCCCCGGCGCGGCCAGCGCCTCCGCCCAGGTGGGCGCGTGATCGGGCCAGCCGAGCCCCTTGGCGACGTCCGCGGCGACGGCTAGCACCACCGGCGAGCTCGCCACCGACGCCCCGGTTTCGGGGACGTCGGCCGCGCCGAGCTGGCGGGCGCGGCGCAGAGCGAGCGTGGAGTCCGGCACCCAGATCTGCGGTCGCGGGCTGCCGTCCGAAATGGCGAGCCGCTCGGCCGCTTGCGTCGCTTCCCGCGTCTGGATCTCGATGCTGCCGCACGACAGGTCGAGGCCGTGCACGACGAGCGACAGCGCGGGCGCGATGTCCGGCGACGCGGTGACGAGGACCTTGGCGGGCTGCTCGCACGACGGCCGGGCCCGCACGGTCGTCACCGTCACCCACGCAGCGGCCCCGAGGACGAGCACGAGTCCGGTCGCGAGGGCGGGCACAAGCAGCCGGCGTCGTCTGCCGTCCGAATGACGTCCCATCGGCGCGGCCTCTCTGCGCGAGGCGGGGTGGGATCAAGGTTATCCCGCAACAAAGCAGCGGCTCGTGGGCCGGACGGCCTAACAGGCGGGCGAACTCAACCCCAGGAGGGACCCGTCCCCTCCCGCAGCGGGATGTCCACGGCCGCGGGCGCCGAAACACTGGATCCCATGACGCCGAGCCGAGGGGAACAACGCAGAGCGCGCCACGCGCTACTGCGCCAGACCGTCACCGTGGCCTTTGCGCTGCTGCTGGCCAGGGTGACGCACTGAAAACGCGGAACGCCTTCGCCACCAGGGGGAGGCGAAGGCGTTCCGCGCCGGAAAACTCAGACCGGGATGACCGTCGGGACGATCATCGGACGGCGGCGGTACGTGTCGGCCACCCAGCGGCCCACCACGCGGCGGACCGCCTGCGCGATCCGGTGCGTGTCGGTGATGCCTTCGGCTTCCGTGCGCGCCAGCTCCATCTCCACCAGCGGCACGACGGCGGCGAGCGCCTTCGGGTCGTCGGAGAAGCCGCGGCCGGACACCGTCGGGCTGCTGACCGCGCGGCCGGTGCTGGAATCCACCGCGACGCTGATCGAGATGAACCCACCCTCGCCGAGGACCAGGCGGTCCGACAGCGTCGACTCGCCGACGTCGCCGACCGACAGGCCGTCGACGTACACGTGCCCCACCTCGACGCGGCCGGTGCGGGACGCCTTGCCGTCCACGAGGTCGACGACCACGCCGTCCTCGGCGATGACCACGTTCTCCGCCGCGACGCCGGTGCGGATCGCCAGCTCGCCGTTCGCGCGCAGGTGCTTCCACTCGCCGTGCACCGGCATCACGTTGCTCGGGCGCACCGCGTTGTACAGGTACAGCAGCTCCCCCGCCGACGCGTGGCCGGACACGTGGACCTTCGCGTTGCCCTGGTGGACGACGTTCGCGCCGAGCCGGGTGAGGCCGTTGACCACGCCGAACACCGCGGTCTCGTTGCCCGGGATCATCGAGCTGGCCAGCACGACCGTGTCGCCCGCGCGGATCGAGATCTGCCGGTGCTCGCCGCGTGCCATCCGCGACAGCGCCGAGAGCGGCTCGCCCTGCGAACCCGTCGAGACGAACAGGACCTTGCTCTCCGGCAGGTTGCTCGCCTGGTCGAGGTCGACGAGCAGGCCGTCCGGGACGTTCAGCAGGCCCAGCTCGGCCGCGATCCCCATGTTGCGGACCATCGACCGGCCGACGAAGGCGATCCGGCGGCCGTGCCGGTGCGCGGCGTCCAGCACCTGCTGGACGCGGTGGACGTGGCTGGCGAAGCACGCCACGATCACCCGCTGGTCCACGCGCCGGATGACGTCGTCGAGCACCGGGCCGATGTCGCGCTCGGGCATGACGAACCCGGGGACCTCGGCGTTGGTCGAGTCGACGCAGAACAGGTCGACGCCCTCGTCGCCGAGCCGGGAGAAGCCGGCCAGGTCGGTGAGGCGCCCGTCCAGCGGCAGCTGGTCGAGCTTGATGTCGCCGGTGTGCAGGACCACGCCCGCCGGGGTGCGGATCGCCACCGCGAGCGCGTCCGGGATGGAGTGGTTGACCGCGAAGAACTCGAGGTTGAAGACGCCGACGTCGCGGCGCTCGCCCTCGCGGACCTCGATCAGCTTCGGCCGCTGCCGGTGCTCCTTGGCCTTGGCCGCGAGCAGGGCGTTGGTGAACCTCGAGCCGTAGATCGGCAGGTCCGGCCGCAGGCGCAGGAGGAACGGGACGGCACCGATGTGGTCCTCGTGCCCGTGGGTGAGCACCAGGCCTTCGATGTCGTCGAGGCGGTCCTCGATCGCGCGGAAGTCCGGGAGGATCAGGTCGACGCCGGGCTGGTCGTCCTCGGGGAAGAGCACCCCGCAGTCGACGATGAGCAGCCGGCCGCCGTACTCGAAGACGGTCATGTTGCGCCCGACTTCGCCGATGCCGCCCAGCGCGACGATGCGCAGGGCTCCCTCAGGCAGTGCGGGCGGGGCGTTGGTGGGGCCTGGGCCGACGAGAAGTGAGCTCACCGAGGCAGGGTCCCAACGCTGGTGTGCGAGGTCGGCGCGACGTAGGCCGCTCGCGAATCTGCTTGTGCCACCCGCTCACCATGCCAGTCCTGGGCCGCCGTGTCGCCCAGCGGCACGCCGCCCTGGGCAAGATCAGCGGCGATCAGGGCCGTCTGCTCGGTGGTCGGCGCGACGATCGGCAGCCGCGGTTCGCCGATGTCGAAGCCGCGCAGCCGCAGCGCCGCCTTGCTGAAGGCGACCCCGCCGACCCGCGACATCGCGCGCAGCACCGGCAGCATGGCGCGGTGGTTGGTGCGCGCGGTGGAGGTGTCGCCGTTCTCGTAGGCGTCGATCATGGCGCGGATCCGGCCCGCGACGACGTGACCGATCACACTCACCACGCCGACGCCGCCGACGGAGATCCACGGCAGGTTCAGGCCGTCGTCGCCGGAGTAGTAGGCGAGGTGGGTGTTGGCGATGACCTCGGAGCCGGCGATGAGGTCGCCCTTGGCGTCCTTGACCGCGACGATCCGCGGGTGCTCGGCCAGCCGCAGCAGCGTGTCGACCTCGATCGGGACGACCGAGCGCGGCGGGATGTCGTAGAGCAGCACCGGCAGGCCGGTGCTGTCGGCGACCGTGGTGAAGTGCGCGAACAGCCCGGCCTGGCTGGGCCGCGAGTAGTACGGCGTGACGACCAGCAGGCCGTGCGCCCCGGCGGCTTCGGCCTGCTTGGCCTGCTCGACGCTGTGCGCGGTGTTGTTGGTGCCCGCGCCGGCCACGACGGTCGCGCGGTCGCCGACGGCCTCGACCACGGCGCGGATCAGGTCCTGCTTCTCCGCGTCGCTCGTGGTCGGGCTCTCGCCGGTGGTGCCGTTGACCACGAGGCCGTCGTTCCCCAGCTCCACGAGGTGCCCGGCCAGCTCCTGCGCCCGCTTCAGGTCCAGCGCGCCGTCGGCGTCGAACGGGGTGGCCATCGCGGTGAGCACGCGCCCGAACGGCCGTCCGGGCGCTGCGGTAGGTGGGTTGGACATGGGGAGACGGTACCCCGAGGGTCCGACGAAAACCGCGCCGACCTGGTCACCAGGAGGATTTCCGGACGCCGGCCGCTCGTCGCGGAACTTCTACTTGACCTTGGTCACGATCGGGGCGGTGATGGGGCCGCCGTCGGCGCGGGCGAGCACGCAGTAGAACTCACGGCTGGGTTCTTCGCCGGACTTCGAGGGGGACCGTTCCCATTCGGTCTGGGTGGGCACGAGCGCGCGGAAGGTGAGGTCCGGCCGCCGGGCTTCGGGCACGATCGAGGACCGGAACGCGGTGGCGCACGCCGTCTCGGCGCTCGCCTTCACGGCTTCCAGCCCGGGGTAGGCCGCGACCTTGGCCTCTTCGGTGCTCCAGTTCTCGACCGAGAGCAGGTTCCCGATCTCGTAGACCTCCAGCGTGTGGGCGTTGCTGCACTCGCTGGACTTGTTGTCCTCGTCGCTGATGATCGAGCCGTCCTGCACCGGGGTGTTGAAGCACCGGTAGTAGCCGTCGATGTCGGTGCGGACCTGCCCGCCGAGGCCGTAGGTCATGGTCGGCTGCTTCTGCTTGTCGGCGGCGGGCGTCTCGTAGGCCTTGCCCGCGAAGAAGCCGCCGATCAGGGCGGCGACGACCAGGACGGCGGCGGCCGTGAGCCACAGCGCGCGGTGGGTCTTCTTCGGTGGCTGCGGCGCCGAAGCGCCGAGCATCGCGGTGCCGTGGGGCGGGGTGGGCCGGATGCCCTGCGCCGTGGCCAGCAGGTTCTGGGCCTGGGCCGCGCTCAGCCGCGCGTCCGGGTTGGTGACGAGCAGGCCGAGGATGGCGGCGGCGATCGGGCCCTGGCCGCGGGTGAGGTACGGGATCTCGGTCATGATCGCGTGCAGCGTCGCGGCGGTGGTCGCGCGCTCGAACGGGATCGAGCCTTCGACGGCGAAGAACAGCGTCGCGCCCAGGGACCACAGGTCGGAAGCGGGCATCGCTTCCCGGCCCTCGACGCGCTCCGGCGCCATGAAGGCGGGCGAGCCGACGATCATGCCGCTGGTGGTCAGGCGCGGGTCGTCGACGGCGTGGGCGATGCCGAAGTCGGTGAGCTTCACGCGGCCGTCCGGCGCGACCAGGATGTTCGCGGGCTTGACGTCCCGGTGCACGACCCCGGCCGCGTGGGCCGCCTGCAGCGCGGCGAGCACCCGCTCCCCCAGCTGCGCGGCCTGCGCGGCGGGCATCGGCCCGCGCCGGCGCACCAGCTCGGCCAGCGAGGGCGCTTCGACAAGCTCCATGACGATGAAGGTGGTCCCGCCGTCGGTGACGACGTCGTAGACGGTGACGATCGCGGGGTCGTTGAGCCGCCCGCCGGTGCGCACCTCCCGCAGGGCGCGCTCGGAGAAGACGGCGGCGGACTCGGCGTCGGGCAGCCGCAGTTCCTTGACCGCGACCTGCCGCCCGATGACCTGGTCCTGCGCCCGCCACACGACACCCATCCCGCCCCGGCCGAGTTCGCCGAGCAGGAGATAGCGGCCCGCGACGACCCGCTGACCAGGCGTGACGGGTGCCTGCGGCGGGTAGGGCCGGGTCTGTTCGTCGGTCACGGTGCTCCTTCGGGCGGCGGTCGCGCAGATGCTAGTCGGACCGCCCGGGAGCGCTCCGGGTTCCGCGGAATTCGCGGCTCAGCGGTGGGTCTCACCCCGGTAGGGCAGCCAGCGGTAGCCCGGGGCGAAGTCGCTGAACTCGGCCCGCTTGCCTGTACGGACCCAGATGTCCTCGGCGACGACGAGCCCCGGGAAGATCGTCAGGTCCTTCTCCGCCAGGAGCTCGTCGTAGGAGCGGAACTGGCCGGTTTCGACGCCGGCGAGGGCGTAGCGGTAGACCGGCGGTGCGGTCCGGAGCAGCCAGTAGAGCCGACGCCCGGCCGCGGTCATCGCCGCCGCTTCCTCGGCCGAGTTCGCACCGGTGCGGCTGAGGCCTTCGGGGGCGATTCCGCACCACCAGGCGTTTTCGCTCGCGAAGACGCCGGACGGCCAGCCGTCGAAATGCCGGGCGAGGTCGCGGGCGTGGGTCTCGCGCTCCCCGCATTCGGCGTTGAGGGCGAAGATCCAGGCCATGGCCGCTACCCCGTTCCGTGGGTCAACCGGTGACCGTGAGGGAGATGAGCACCAGGTTGAGAGCGATGATGATCGCCGCGATCACCGAGGCCGCCACCGTCGTCAGCCGACGGTTCGCGTCCGCCCCCATCAGATCACGGTCGGCCGTCAGCCGGATCAGCGGCACCAACGCGAACGGGATCCCGAACGACAGCACCACCTGCGACACCACGAGCGCCGCACTCGGGTCGGCGCCCAGCGCCAGCACCACGAGCGCCGGCGTCAGCGTCACCAGGCGGCGCAGGACCAGCGGAATCCGCTTGTGCAGCAACCCCTGCATGATCATCGCGCCCGCGTACGCGCCCACCGACGTCGAGGCCAGGCCGGACGCCAGCAGGCCGATCGCGAACAGCAGCGCGACGCCCGGGCCGAGCGCCGCCGCGACCGCGCCGTGCGCGCCCTCGATGCTGTCCACGCCCTCCTGGCCCTGCAGGTTCGTCGCGGCCAGCAGCAGCATGCCCAGGTTCACCGCGCCCGCCAGCAGCATCGCCAGGCCGACGTCGGCCCGGGTCGCGCGCAGCAGGCGGCGGCGCCGGACGCCGTCGGGACGGCCGTGGCGGTCGCGGACCAGGCCCGAGTGCAGGTAGACCGCGTGGGGCATCACCGTCGCGCCGAGCATGGCCGCGGCGATGAGGACGCTGCCCGCGCCGTCGAACCTCGGGACCAGGCCACCCAACGTCGCTGCGGCCGACGGCGCCTCGACGAACAGGCTGGCCAGGAAACCGACCGCGATGACCAGCAGCAGCCCGGTCACGACCCGCTCGAACGTCCGCTGGCCGCCGCGGTCCTGGACCGCCAGCAGCGTCAGCGAGACCGCTCCGGTGATCAGGCCGCCGACCACGAGCGGGAGGTCGAACAGCAGGTTGAGCGCGATCGCGCCGCCGACCACTTCGGCCAGGTCGGTGGCGATGGCGACGATCTCCGCCTGGGCCCAGTAGGCCAGCCGGGCCGGCCGGGACAGCCGGGCGCGCAGGGCCTCCGGCAGTGACATCCCGCTGACCAGCCCCAGCTTCGCCGAGAGGTACTGCACCAGCACGGCCATCGAGTTGGCCGCGACGATCACCCAGACCAGCAGGTAGCCGTAGCGGGCGCCGGCGCTGATGTTGGACGCGACGTTCCCCGGGTCGACGTAGGCGATGGCGGCGACGAACGCCGGCCCGAGCAGGGCCGATCCGGCGCGCAGCCGGGTCGCCAGGCTCGGCCGGACAGCCTCGGTCACAGCCATGACGCCCACCTCTCGAAAACCGGATGTCGGACACCCTAAACCGAAGTTTAGGTGTGCCGAACTTTGTTTTTCAAGGGTGATGGCTCCCACCCCGGCTCCCGGGTACCCGCAGAACCGGCTCCGAAAAGTCAGGGAAGGGCGACCTCGTGGCCGGACTCGCGCAGCGCCGTGACCGCGTGGTCCAGGTCGACCGCGCGAACCAGGATGTGATCGGTGTCGAACGTCGAGATCGAGAACAGCGCCACCCCGGCGGCGGCCAGCTCCGAGGCCAGCGCGGCGATGATGCCGGTGAGCGTGAACTCCAGCGGGCCGCGGACCGACAGCAGCCGCCAGCCGTCCTCGGCGGCCGTGGCCCCGGCGGGCTCGCGGCCGGCCGGGCAGATCACCGACAGTTCTTCGGGCGTCCGGGTCATCGAAACCAGGGCCTCGCCGGGTTCGAAGAGCTCGGCGGGCACCGCGGCGTCCGCGGGCAGCCGCACGACGGCGTACTCGCCGGGCCGGACGTCGATCGCAAGTCGCTTCATCAGGCTTCCAGCACCTTCGGGCTCGTGGCGATCTCGGTGCCGTCCGGCAACGTCGAGATGGTGAAGTCCGCGAACACGTTCGCCGCGGCCTTCTGCAGCTGCCGCAGGCACTCCACGGCCAGCTCGCGGATTTCGACGTCCGCGTGCTCGGTGGCGCGCATCGCGACGAAGTGCCGCCAGGCCCGGTAGTTCCCGGTGACGACGATGCGGGTCTCGGTCGCGTTCGGCAACACCGCCCGGGCGGCCTGGCGGGCCTGCTTGCGGCGCAGGGTCGCGCTCGGGACGTCGGCGAACTTCTCCTCGAGCCCGGCCAGCAGCTCGGTGTAGGCGTCGACGCTCGCCCGGGTCGCGGCGAGGAACTTCTCGTGCAGCACGGGGTCGTTCGCGATGATCTCCGGCTCGACGAACTCGGCGTCGCGCTCGGGGACGTACCGCTGCGAAAGCTGGGAGTAGGAGAAGTGGCGGTGCCGGATCAGCTCGTGGGTCAGCGAGCGGGAGATGCCGGTGATGTAGAAGGTCACCGAACCGTGCTCCAGCACGGAAAGGTGGCCGACGTCGATGATGTGCTCGAGGTAGCCGGCGTTGGTCGCGGTGGCCGGGTTCGGCTTCTTCCACGACTGGTAGCAGGCGCGGCCGGCGAATTCGGCGAGCGCTTCGCCGCCGTCCGCGTCGGTCGACCACGGCACGTCCGGAGGCGGGAAGAACTCGGTCTTCGCGATCAGCTGCACTCTGGGTGACACGGTTCCGGTCACGTCAGCACTCCTTCTCCCCGGTTCCCGCGCAGCCTAACCGCGCGAGGGCGGACCACTCCCGGGGGACACGTGACATCACGTCCACCTTGACTGACACCACCGATGACGTCATAGTGGTGTCATGGACTTGACGCCGTACATCGCCAACCTTCGCGAGGACCTCGCGAACACGGCTGCCGCCGGGGACGAGCAGACCCGGCGAGCGGCCGCGCTCCTATCTTCCGCGCTCGAACCCGCCGTCCGCCTGACCCTGATGAACGCGCTCGCCGACCTCGCCGCCGAGGTCACGGCCGCGCTGCCGGGCCAGGTGGTGGACGTCCGGCTCGACGGCCGGGACGTCCGGGTGGTCGTCACCGGCGACGCCGAGGAGCCGACGGCACGGGAGACACCACGTGACACCACGCCGCCACCACCCCTCGACGGCGGTGACATCAGCCGGATCACCCTCCGGCTGGTCGAGCAGATCAAGGGGCAGGCCGAACGCGCGGCCGCCGCCCAGGGCGTCTCGCTGAACACGTTCGTTTCGCAGGCGGTCCAGGGCGCGCTGGGCCACGGCGGCGGCCGGAGCGGCGGCCAGAAACACCACGGCGGCAAGAGCGGCGGGAGCGGTTCGCACCTGCACGGCTGGGTCGAAGGCTGAGGGGACGAGACGATGAGTGAAGAACAGACCACACCGGCCGAAGAGCCGAACGACGCACTGGTCCGGATCGACGAGTTCGAGACCGACGTCCCGCTGGAGCTGGACGTCAGCGTCACGATCGGCCGCGTCGAGGTCGTCCTCGACGGCGACTCCGGCGCGCGCGTCGAGCTGCGGCACGACCAGGGTGAGCAGCAGCCGTGGGTGGCCGGGGTGAACAGCCTGCTGTCCTGGGTCGGCGAGCGCTTCGGCGACCAGCTGGGCGTCGACCCCGCGGCCTCCCCCGCCGAGGCCGTGCGGCAGAGCCGGATCGAGAAGCTCGGCAACCGCCTGGTCGTCCAGGCGCCGAAGGCCTGGCAGCTGCGCAACGTCGCCCTCGCGGTGAAGGTGCACGCGCCGGCGGGCTCGCACGTCGAGGTGCGCGCGGGCGCGGCGGACGTCACGGTGACCGGCTCGGCCGGCCGCGTCGACCTGCTGACCGGCTCCGGCGAGGTGAAGCTCGAGCGCGCCGACGGCTCGGCGACCATCCGCACCGGCAGCGGCGCCGTGAAGCTCGGCCCGACACTGGGCGGGCTCCAGCTGCGCAGCGGCAGCGGCCACGTCGAGGCGTCGTCGATCGCCGGCGCCGCGACGCTGGCCACCGGCACCGGCGACGTCTGGCTGGGCGCGGTTTCGGGCGAGGTGATGGCCCGCACCGGCAGCGGCGACCTGTCCGTGGCCGACGCGGGGTCGGGCACGCTCGACCTGATCACCGGCTCCGGCGAGGTCCGGATCGGCATCCGCGGCGGAACGTCCGCCGAAGTGGACCTGACCTCCAGCGGCGGCCGCGTCTCCAGCGAGCTGGACGTCGCCGACACCGCCCCCGAGGGCGGCGTGAAGCTGAAGGTCCGCGCCCGCACCGGCACCGGCAACGCCGTGGTGACCCGCGCGGCGGGCTGAGTAAGGGGGAGGAACGGGCCGTTCCCGGGACGGGGGTGCCGGGAACGGCCCGTTCGCGCGAAATACCAGAGAAAGCGCGTCGCAGAGATCCGGCGGACGAAGGATGAATCCGTCGAAAAGCCGTTTCGGCCGCGCTCCGGGGCGGGTTGCCGGTCGGCCCGCCGCTTCGGGCCGGGTTGCCACTCGGCAGTGCGGCGCAGGCGGAACCGTGGTCCGGTCGGCGCCACACCCCCGGTCGGCCGCGGTCGTGGACAGGAGCTGAGGGCCGGCCTACCGCCGCACCGCGACGCCAGCCGAAAGCAGTCCAGCGAGCTCCCGGCCCGCCGCCACTCGGCCAGACCTCAGCGGACCAGCTTCGCCAGCGGTGCCGCCAGGTCACCGCGCGAACCGACGGCCACGCCCGACAATCCGAGCCACTCCGCCATGTGCCGCAGCTCCGCCGCCAGCTCCGGGAGCACCCGGGCCACGTCCGCCCCCTCCTCCGCGAATGCCCCCTGCACCCGCAGGACCCCCGCCGCCCGGTCCGACTTCAAATCTACGCGGGCCACCAGCGATCCATCCAGGAGGAACGGGAACACGTAATACCCGTACACCCGCTTCGGCTCCGGGACGTAGATCTCGATCCGGTAGTGGAACCCGAACAACCGCTCGGTCCGGGCCCGCTCCCAGATCAGCGGGTCGAACGGGCACAGCAACGCCCGGCCCACCACGTTGCGCGGCGTCCGGGCCGACGCATGCCGGTAGGCCGGCTGCTTCCAGCCGCGGACCGCGACCGGTTCCAGCTCGCCCGCCTCCACCAGCTCCGCCAGCGCCTGGCGGGCCGGGGCCGGCCCCAAGCGGTAGTAGTCGCGCAGGTCCGTCTCCGTCGCCACGCCCAGCGCCTGCGCCGACCGCGCGATCAAGCCCCGCGCGCCCTCCTCCGCGGAAACCGAACGCGACAGGACCTCCGGCGGGACCACCCGCTCGGTCAGGTCGTACAGCCGCTCGAAGGACCGCCGGGTGCCCGTGGTCAGCTGGCCGATGCCGAACAGGTACTCGCAGACCCGCTTGACCTCCGACCGCTCCCACCACGACCCCGGCCCGCGGCGCTGGGCGTCCGCCTCCACCGCGCGCTCGATGCCGCCCGCGCCGATCGGGCCCAGCTCCTTCACCACCGACAGGATTTCCTCGACCAGGCCCGGGGACTTCTCGATCAACGGGCCGTAGTGCCGCCACCAGCCGTCGCGCTTGGCGCCCGAGCGGATCAGGGGCCAGTCCTCGATCGGGAGCAGGCTCGCCTCGTGCGCCCACGTCTCCACCAGCAGCCGCGGGCGGCGGGCCGAGTGCGCCCACGCCGCTTCGTCGAGCATCGCCGGGTCGTACGCGCCCAGCCGCGAGAACACCGGCATGTAGTGCGCGCGGACCGCGACGTTGACCGAGTCCAGCTGCAGCAGCCGGACCCGGGACAGCACCCGTTTCAGGTGCTGCCGCGAAGGCACGCCGGACGGACGCGGGTCGGTGAAGCCCTGTGCGGCCAGGAACGTCTTCCGGGCCGTCGAGACGCTGATCGTTTGCATGGTGAGCTCATGGTGCCACCCACCACCGACAAAAACCGCGACCGCTAAGTTCACCCGCTATGAGCGACGCCGCCGTCCGTCCCGCCGATCTGCCCGACGCCGCGGAGATCGCCCGCATCCAGCGCGAAACCTGGCACGCCGCCTACGAGGACCTGCTCGGCAAGCAGGCCCTCGCGCAGCTGGACGCCACGGACCTCGCCGGGACCTGGACCGAGACCATCGACTACCCCGGCAGCCTCGTCTACGTCGCCACCGAAGGCGAGTTCACCGTCGGCTTCTGCGTCGCCGGCCGCGCGCCCGAAGACGAGGTCGCCCAGGCCGACGGGAGCCTGCCCGAAGACGCCGAGACGACTGGCCTGATCGCCACCCTGCTCGTGGAGCCGCGCTGGGGCCGCCGCGGCCACGCCGGGCGGCTACTCGCGACGGCCGCCGCGGGCCTGCGGGCCGACGGCGCCTCCCGCGGCATCGCCTGGGTCGCCCAGGGCGACCACGCCACCCTCGGCTTCTACCGGCGGGCCGGCTGGAACCCCGACGGCACCGTCCGCACCCTCGACACCGGCGAGCGCACCCTCCGCGAGGTCCGGCTCACCGGCACCCTCGACCTCACCCTGAGCTGAGTCCCGGAAGATCACCCACCGCATCACGGCGTACATGAACACGCCTTCGCACGCGCCCGCGAGCAACCGCGAGACGTGGTATTCGACCCCCAGCGCCGTCAGCCCCGCGCCCACACCCAGCAGGAACGCCGCGTAATTGACAGCAATCGCCACGATGTAAAGCACGAGCTGCATTCCGACGGCGGCGTGGGAATGGAAGTTGAACGTCCGGTTCAGCGCGAAGCTCAGCCCGAACGCGCAGACGTACGCCAGCGTGATCGCCAGCCACACCGGCCAGCCGAGCAGCCCGTGGAAGACGGTCAGCAGCGCGAGGTCGACGCCGAACGTGCACCCGTTGATGAGGCAGAAGCCCAGAAACGTCGGCGCCACGATCCGCGACAGACCCAGTGGCAGCACGCGCACGATGGCCCGGCAGAGTGCGCCGAATCGGTCAGCGGGCGTACGGGATTGCTCGGCGGCCACCCCGCCAGTGTTCCGGCGGGAGGTGACGGACAGCCGTCCGGCAGGTGATCTTCTGGTGCGGACCACCCGCCGAACAGGGGGGCCAACCCCAGTGCGCGCAGATTTCGGACTGATAACTTGGAAGAACGCGAGCGATTTTCAGGAGGTGACACGATGAGCTGGATCCTGCTGACGCTGGGCGTGGCGTTCGGTTCGGCCATCGTGCCGCTGGTCAACGCCGAGATCTTCCTGATCGGGCTCTGCGCGAGCCAGCCGGGGCTGCACTGGCTGTGGCTCGGCGCGGCGGTGGCGGTCGGGCAGATCGCCGGGAAGACGCTGTACTACCTGGCCGCCCGCGGCACGATCAAGCTGCCGAAGCCGCTGCACGACCGGCTGCACCGCGAGCGCCCGTTGACGCCCCGGCGCGTGCGCTGGCAGCTGCGGACCAAGCGGCTGCGCGGCTGGGTCGACCGGCTGCGCGAGCGGTGCCACCGCCACCCGCACTGGATGGCCGGGACCTACGGCGTGAGTTCCCTGGTGGGCCTGCCCCCGTTCATGGCGACCAGCGTGCTGGCCGGCCTGGTCCGGATGCGGCTGGTCATGTTCCTGACGACCGGACTGGCCGGCCGGTGGATCCGGTTCAGCCTGATCGCGGCGTCTCCCGCGGTGTTCGCCGGGTGGCTGCACCACTGAGCAGCTGCCACACCCCGGTCCCGACGACCGCGACGGCGAACGCCCACCCGCCGATCGGCTCCGCGAACACCGCCACCAGGAAGCAGAACGCCGAGAACCCGCCGAGCCCGCGCAGCACGCCCCGCGTGGTCGCCGCGGCCGCTGCCGGACCGCCTTGCACCAGGGCGAACACGGCCACGACGCTCGTCCCGGTCGGGAAGGGCGCCAGGACGCCGGTGAGATCCGGGCCGAGCCGGCCAGCCGCGGCCGTCAGGACCACCACGAGCACGGCCGTCGCGACCGCGCGAGCCGGCAGGTCCCACCACGGCAACGTGATCGGCCGGGCCTCCCCCGGCTCCGGCAGCGACCGCGTACCCGCCCACGCCGCCACCAGCGCCAGCCCGAGCGCCACCCACACCGGCACCGGCGCGAAGGACAACGCCAGATCCAGCGCCAGGCACACGAGCCAGCCGACCAGCAGCGTCCCCACCCAGCCCCGCGCCCGGGACACCCGCGCGAACACCACCGCGAACGCGGCCAGCGACACCAGTCCCAGCAGCGACGCCGACGCGGCCCGCGCGACGAACGCCGGCCCGTGGTCCAGGTACGTGATCAGCAGGATCGGGCCGGCGACGACCGGCATCGCCACCAGCAGGCCCGTCACCCCCGGCCCCCAGCGCCGCCCGGCCAGCGACGAGGCGACCACCAGCAGCGGCGCCAGGACGAGCTTCAGCAGCAGCGTCAGCGGTCGGCCGCTTCCAGTTCCACGGCTTTCTTCATCGTCTCGCGCGCGCGGCGGCGGTCACCCGCGATGTCGTAGGCGTACGCGAGCTTGTACCAGGCCCGCCAGTTCTCCTGGTCGGCCTCGACCTCCGCGCGGCGCTCCGCGAACCACGCGTCGGCCGCGTCCCGATCGACCCGGCCCGACGGGCGGCGCGGGAGGTCGGAGACGTCCGGGAGCGCGCCCTCGGCGTCCAAGCGCCGGGACAGGCGCTGGACCTGCAGGCCGTTGCGCCAGGTCATGACCACGACCCAGACACCCAGGACCGGCAGCAGCAGCACACCCGCGCCCAGCGCGATCCCGGCGCCCGTTCCCGTCTTGAACAGCGCGAACGCCCGGTCCGCCAGCAGGAACAGGTAGACGACCAGCGCCGCCGTCAGCAGCAGCGCCACATTGCGCGCTTTCACAGGTCGAGGACGTTTTCCAGGCCGACCGTCAGGCCGGGGCGCTTCAGCACCTCGCGCACGCCGAGCAGCACACCCGGCATGAAGGACGTCCGGTCGAGGGAGTCGTGGCGGATGGTCAGGGTCTCCCCCTCGCCGCCGAACAGGATCTCCTCGTGCGCGACCAGGCCCGGCAGGCGGACCGAGTGCACGCGGACCTCTTCGACCGTCGCCCCGCGGGCGCCGTCCAGCTCGGCTGTCGTCGCGTCCGGGCCCGGGGCCACGCCCGCTTCCGCACGCGCCGCGGCGATCATCCGGGCGGTGTGCGCGGCGGTGCCCGAGGGCGCGTCGGCCTTGCGGTTGTGGTGCAGCTCGATGATCTCGGCCGAGGCGTAGAACTTGGCCGCCTGGGCCGCGAACCGCATCGCGAGAACCGCGCCAAGGGCGAAGTTCGGCGCGATCAGCACGCCCAGCGACGGCTTCGGCGCCAACAACGAGCGGAGGGACGCCAGCCGGTCTTCGCTGAAGCCCGTGGTCCCGACGACCGCGTGGATGTCGTGCTCGACCAGGTGCTCCAGGTTGCCCATGACGGCGTCGGGGTGGGTGAAGTCGACGACCACCTCGGCGTCGGCGAGCGCCGCGAAGTCATCGCCCGCGTCCAGCGCGGCCACGAGCTTCATGTCCGACGCGCCTTCGACGGCGTTCACCACCGTCGCGCCCATCCGGCCGCGGGCGCCGAGCACACCGACGTTGATGGTCATGAAGCGATCACCTCGTGCAGGTCGTCCGGAAGGTCGTCGGCGTGAGCGTACGGCCCGACGACCGCCGCCGCCGAGACGCCACCGGGCCGCGCGAACAAAGTGCGAGCGAGCGCACACACGTCCTCGGTGGTGACCGCGTCGATGCGCGCGATCGTGTCGTCGACGCCCAGGTAACGGCTGTAGTTGAGCTCGTTCTTGCCGATCCGCGACATCCGCGACGACGTGTCCTCCAGGCCCAGGACGAGCCCGCCGCGCAGCTGGCCCTTGGCGCGGGCCACCTCGGCGTCGGTCAGGCCGTCGACGCCGACCTTGTCGAGCACCTCGCGGATGACCCCGGCGACGTCGCCGAGCTTCTCCGGCTGGCAACCCGCGTACACCGCCATGTGCCCGGTGTCGGCGTAGCTCGCCACCGACGAGTAGACCTGGTACGCCAGCCCGCGCTGCTCGCGGATCTCCTGGAACAGCCGGGACGACATGCCGCCGCCGAGGGCCGCGTTGAGCACCGACAGCGCGAAACGGCGGTCGTCGTGGCGCGACAGCGACCGCAGGCCCAGCATGACGTGCGCCTGCTCGGTGTCGTCGGTGTGCAGGGCCAGCTTCGGCACGGTCTTGATCCGGGCGCGGCCCTCGCGCGGCGCGATCGGCGTCGCGGTGCCGGCCAGCCGCTCACCGAGGGCCTTGCGGACCAGGCGCAGCACCTGGTTGTGGTCGATGTTCCCGGCGACGGACAGGACCATCCGCGGCAGCGTGTAGCGGCGCTTGTAGAAGTTCCGCAGCGCGGCCGGGGACATCTCGATGATCGACTTCTCGGTGCCGAGCACCGGGCGGCCGAGCGGGTGGTCGCCGAGGATGGCCGTCACGAACGTCTCGTGCAGGAGGTCCTCGGGGTCGTCGTCGCGCATCGAAATCTCTTCGAGGACGACGCTGCGCTCCATGTCCATGTCGCGGTCGGTGCACAGCGCGTCGAAGACGACGTCGGTGACCAGGTCCATGGCGAGCGGGAGGTCGGCGTCGAGCACCTGCGCGTAGTAGCACGTGTGCTCCTTCGCCGTGAAGGCGTTGAATTCGCCGCCGACCGCGTCGATCTCCTCGGCGATCTGCGTGGCGTCGCGGTGCTTGGTGCCCTTGAACAGCAGGTGCTCGAGGTAGTGCGCGGCGCCGGCGACCGCGGCCGGCTCGTCGCGGGAGCCGATGCCGACCCACAGCCCGACGGTGGCCGAGCGCGACGCCGGGACGTGCTCGGTGATCACGCGCAGGCCGCCGGGCAGGACGCTGCGCTTGACGACCGCACCGTCCGGAGTGGACTCCAGCGTGCGGGTGGTGCCGACGGGCTGCTCGCGCCCGGAAACCTGCCGTGCCATGGGTTCCTTACTCACGATGCCGCGAAGGCCCCCTGCCGCCGGGGTCGTGAGTGGTAAGGAGGGTTAGAACCCTACTTACCACTCACGACAACCTGCACCGGGCGGATCAGGAGGCCTTCGGCGGAACTTGCGTCTTACTTGGCGTCGGCCTTCTCGGCGTCGGCCTTCTCGGCGTCGGCCGGCTTCTCGCCGCCCTCGGCGGGCTTGGCCGCCTCGTCCTCCTTGACGACGATCAGGCTGATCTTGCCGCGGTTGTCGATGTCGGCGATCTCGACGCGGAGCTTGTCGCCCACGTTGACCACGTCCTCGACCTTGTTGATCCGCTTGCCGTTGCCCAGCTTGGAGATGTGCACCAGGCCGTCCTTGCCCGGCAGCAGCGAGACGAACGCGCCGAACGCGGCCGTCTTCACCACGGTGCCCAGGAAGCGCTCGCCGACCTTGGGCAGCTGCGGGTTGGCGATGGCGTTGATCAGGTCGATCGCCGCCTCCGCCGACGGGCCGTCGGACGCGCCCACGTAGATCGTGCCGTCGTCCTCGATGGAGATGTCGGCGCCGGTCTGCTCGGTGATCGAGTTGATCATCTTGCCCTTCGGGCCGATGACCTCGCCGATCTTGTCCACCGGGATCTTCACGCTGGTGACGCGCGGCGAGTACGGGCTCATCTCGTCCGGGCTGTCGATCGCCTCGGCGATGACTTCCAGGATGGTGTGACGAGCGTCCTTCGCCTGCTTCAGCGCGGCCGCGAGGACCTCCGACGGGATGCCGTCGAGCTTCGTGTCGAGCTGCAGCGCGGTGATGATGTCCTTGGTGCCGGCGACCTTGAAGTCCATGTCGCCCAGGGCGTCCTCGGCACCGAGGATGTCGGTGAGCGCCACGTAGCGGGTCTCGCCGTCGACCTCGTCGGAGACCAGGCCCATCGCGATGCCCGCGACCGGCGCCTTCAGCGGCACACCGGCGTTGTACAGCGCCATGGTGGACGCGCAGACCGAGCCCATCGAGGTCGAGCCGTTGGAGCCCAGCGCCTCGGAGACCTGGCGGATCGCGTACGGGAACTCGTCACGCTTCGGCAGCACCGGCACCAGGGCGCGCTCGGCGAGCATGCCGTGGCCGATCTCGCGGCGCTTCGGCGAACCGACGCGGCCGGTCTCGCCGGTGGAGAACGGCGGGAAGTTGTAGTGGTGCATGTAGCGCTTGTGCGTCTCCGGGGACAGCGAGTCGATCTGCTGCTCCAGGCGAAGCATGTTCAGCGTGGTGACGCCCAGGATCTGGGTTTCGCCGCGCTCGAACAGCGCCGAACCGTGCGCCCGCGGGATCACGGCGACCTCGGCCGCGAGCGACCGGATGTCGGTGAGGCCACGGCCGTCCATGCGGATCTTCTCCGTGAGGACGCGCTGGCGCATGATCTTCTTCGTCAGGGCCTTGAACGCCCCGCCGATCTCCTTGTCGCGGCCCTCGAAGGCCTCGCCCTCGCCCAGGCCGACCTTCTCCAGGACGGCGGCCTTGACCTCGTCGGTCGCGGCGTCGCGGTCCTGCTTGCCGGCGATCTGCAGCGCGCGGGCCAGGTCGTCGGTCGCGATGGCGGCGACGGCCTCGTACACGTCCTGCTGGTAGGCCGGGTAGACCGGGAACTCGCCGGTCGGCTTGGCGGCGGCGTCGGCCAGGCGCTGCTGCGCCTCGCAGAGGACCTTGATGAACGGCTTCGCGGCCTCGAGGCCCTCGGCGACGGCGACCTCGTCGGGTGCCTTGCCGCCGGCGGCGATCAGGTCGAGCGTGTTCTCGGTGCCCTCGGCCTCGACCATCATGATCGCGACGTCGTCACCGACGATGCGGCCGGCGACGACCATGTTGAAGGTCGCCTTCTCCAGCTGCGACCAGGTCGGGAACGCGACCCACTGGCCCTCGATCAGGGCGACGCGGACGCCGCCGACCGGGCCCGAGAACGGCAGGCCGGCGATCTGGGTCGACGCCGAGGCGGCGTTGATGGCCAGCACGTCGTACGGGTCGTCCGGGTTGAGGCTCTGGACGGTGATGACGACCTGGATCTCGTTGCGGAGACCGTCGGCGAACGACGGGCGCAGCGGCCGGTCGATCAGGCGGCAGGTCAGGATCGCGTCGGTCGACGGACGGCCCTCGCGGCGGAAGAACGCGCCGGGGATGCGGCCCGCGGCGTACATGCGCTCTTCGACGTCCACGGTCAGCGGGAAGAAGTCGAAGTGCTCCTTCGGGTGCTTCGACGCGGTCGTCGCCGAGAGCAGCATGGTCTCTTCGTCGAGGTACGCGACGACGGCGCCGGCGGCCTGCTTGGCCAGGCGGCCCGTCTCGAAACGAACGGTGCGCGTGCCGAACTTGCCGTTGTCGATGACGGCTTCGGTCTCGTGCACGGTGACTCCGGTGGAGTCGGTCATAGATGTTTCTCCTCTTTGGTTCCTTCGTACGACGCGAGTCTCCCACCCTGGGACCCGTTTCGCCTGAGGACGCTCGAGGAATGAGGCCGGTCTTCGATCGAAGTTCACGGGACGCTACCCGGGAACCACTACCGAGGACCGGCGGACGGACCCTCGTGCGCGCTCGCGCCGTTTGGTGTGGCGAGGGGGAGCGACCTGTGGTCACTCCCCCTCGGGTAAAGCTATCGGCGCAGGCCGAGGCGCTGGATCAGCGCACGGTAACGCTCGATGTCCACCTTCATCACGTAGTTCAGCAGCCGGCGGCGACGGCCGACCAGCAGCAGGAGCCCGCGACGCGAGTGGTGGTCGTGCTTGTGAGCCTTGAGGTGCTCGGTGAGGCCGACGATGCGCTTGGTGAGCAGCGCCACCTGGGCCTCGGGGGATCCGGTGTCCGAGTCGTGCACGCCGTACTCGGCCAGGATCGACTTCTTCTCTTCGGTGGACAGCGCCACTTGTGTTGCTCCTCGAAATAATCAGTGCCGTGCGGCCCCGGACGCCGGTTGCACGCCGGGAAGACGGTCACGGCCGCCACGGACTGCAGCCGGACCCGATCGTTGAGGTTACCAGCCCGCTGAACTGCGCCTTCAGCCGCGGTCCAGCGCGAAGGCGCGGGCCACGGAGTAGCGGGGACCACCCCGCTCGCGCTCGCTGGTCATCAGCACCACCTCGGCGGCTGGCCAGCTCCGGCTGGTGAAGCTCGAGAGGCGTTCGGTCCAACGCGCGGCGAGCCCGGGTTCTTCCCGGGGGAACCGCGCGAGCGTCAGGTGGGCCCGGTAGGGCCTCGGTTCGGCGCCGGCGCCCGCGGCGTTCGCGAGCGGCGTCAGCTCCGGTCCGGCGACAGTCAACCACAGCACCCCGGGGAACGTCGCGGCCTTTTCCAGCCGGACGTCGACGGCCGGGCGGCCGGCCAGCCGCTCGCCCAGCCAGGCGGCGCGGGTCTCGAGGTCGTCCTGCCCGTAGTAGGCGAGGGTGATGTGCCAGCGTTCGGGCGGTTCCCAGCGCAGGCCGTCCGTCTCACCCAGGGCGCCGGTGATCGCCTCGACCACGTCGTCCGGCGGCAGCAGGGCACTGAACAGGACCGGCATCAGGCGCCGTTGCCCGCCCGGCGCAGCAGGTCGGCGATGGCCGGGAACTCGTCGTCGAGGCGTTTGGCGGCCTCTCCGAGGTCCTCGTCCTCGGCCAGGTCGCGCAGGTAGGCGAGGACCTTCTGGTCCTCGTTGACCACCGGGATGTTGTCGCGGCCGACGGTAGGGCGGGAGTCGCGGACGTCCTCCATCGCGGCCAGCATCGCGTCACGGTTGCCGGCGGCGACCTCGGGCACCAGGATCTTGCGCTCGAGCATGATCATCCTGGCCAGCACGACCGGGTTGCCGATCTTCGCCCGGCGCCCGCTCATCACCTGGCTGAGCATGGGGGCGCTGATCCCGAGGACCTCGGCCAGGAACGCCTGCGAAACGTCGAACGCGACGACGAGCCGGCGCACGCGGTCACCGAGCGGCTCCCCGTACCACTCGCGCTGCAACGCGATGTTCCGCTGGACGATCTTGTGGTCCTCCACCAGTCTCCCGCTCCCCTGTCCTTTCGCGCACACCGTCCGTGAGCATCTTGCCATCGCGGTCACGGACGTGGACGCGGAATCCCCTATTCGTCCCCGGTCAGGGCGTCCGGGGGCAGTTCGAGTGCCTTTCTCGTCTCCACCACGTCGTCGTCGATCTGCGCGACCAGCCCGGCCGAGTCGGCGAACCGCACCTGGTCGCGCAGCCGCGTCACGAAGTCGATCGCCACGTGCTGGCCGTAGAAGTCCTCCTCGACGTCGAGGACGAAGGCCTCGACCGTGCGTTCGCGCCCGGAGAACGTCGGGTTGGTTCCGACCGAGACCGCGGCGCGCAGCCGGCGCGTCGGGTCGGCCGATCGGGTGAACCACGCACTGTAGACGCCGTCGGCCGGGACGGCGGCGAAGCGCGGGGTCGACAGGTTCGCCGTCGGGTAGCCGAGTTCGTGGCCCCGGCCGTCGCCGCGGACGACGATGCCTTCGAGGCGGTGCGGGCGGCCGAGCGCTTCGGCGGCGGCGACCACGTCACCGGCGTCGATGCACGAGCGGACGTAGGTGCTGGAGAAGGTGATGGCCGACTGGTCCTCTTCGGACAGTTCCTTGCCCTGCAGTTCGGCGCCGTACGCGGCGAAGCCGAACCGGCGGCCGAGGGTGCGCAGCATTTCGACGTCGCCGGCCGCCTTGGCGCCGAAGGTGAAGTTGTCGCCGACGATCACCGCGGCCGCGTGCAGCCGGTCGACCAGCACCTCGTGCACGAACTCCTCCGGCAGCAGCCGGGACAGCTCGAGGGTGAACGGCAACACGCAGAAGACGTCGACGCCGAGGCTCTCGACGATCTCGGCCTTGCGCCGCAACGTCGTCAGCTGCGCCGGGTGGCTGCCCGGGCGCAGCACCTCCGACGGGTGCGGGTCGAACGTCAGCATGACGCTCGGCAGGTCCCGCTCGGCGGCCGCCGCCACCGTCCGGCTGATCAGCTCCTGGTGCCCGCGGTGGACACCGTCGAACACGCCGATGGTGACCACGCACCGGCCCCAGCTCCCGGGAAGGTCCCCCAGTCCACGCCACCGAAGCACGTCACACTCCCGTCTCTCGAGCCCACCCTAGGCGGGCAGCAACACGACAACCGCGCGGGACACGCCTTGTTCGTCGGCGGCCAGTGCGAGCACCCGGCCGTCGGGACCGAAGAGCCCGTAGGTGCCCTCGAGCCCCGCCGCCGGGATGCGCTGGCCGTGGCGGACCGCTTTCGCCGTGGCGGCGTCGAGGTCGCGGCGCGGGAATGCGGCGGCGACGGCGGCGTCGAGGTCGAGGCTCAGTCCGGGCTGTTCTTCGAGCTGGTCGAGGGTCCTCGCCTTGGCGAGGGTGAAGGGGCCGACGGTGGTGCGCCGGAGGGCCTTCAGGTGGCCGCCGACGCCGAGGTCCGCCCCGAGGTCCCGGGCCAGCGCGCGGACGTAGGTGCCGGAGGAGCACTCGACGACGGCGTCGACCTCGACGTGGTCGTCCTCGTGGCGGACGGCGAGGACGTCGAAGCGGTAGACGGTGACCGGGCGGGCCGGGATGACGACGTCCTCGCCGGCGCGGACGCGGGCGTAGGCGCGCTTGCCGTCGATCTTGACCGCGCTGACCGCGCTGGGCACCTGCTGGATGTCGCCGGTGAGCTTGGTTATCCCGGTGGCGATGTCTTCGTCTTTGACGTTCGTGGTCTCGGCGGCCGTGAGGACTTCGCCCTCGGCGTCGTCGGTCGTGGTGCTGCTGCCGAGGCTGAGGGTGGCCAGGTAGGTCTTGCGGTCCAGGGCCAGGTGGCCGAGCAGCTTGGTGGCGCGCTCGATGCCGAGCACGAGCACGCCGGTCGCCATGGGGTCGAGCGTGCCGGCGTGCCCGACCTTGCGGGTCCCCATGATCCGGCGGGCGCGCGCGACGACGTCGTGCGACGTCATGCCGGCGGGCTTGTCGACGATGAGGAGGCCGGGAGGCGGGGCGGGGCGGCGGGGCGGTTTGGGGCTCGACACGCGGCAAACCCTAGCGGCCGCTTGTCGTGGATCGGATGACGGTGGGGCGGCCACGATGGGGGGCGTGACGGAGATCGAAGTCCGGGCCGCCCGGCCCGGGGAACTGGAAGCAGTCGCCTCGCTGCGGTGGCGCTGGGTGGCCGAGCGCGACGGCCTGCCCGGCGACGGCCGGGCCGCGTTCGTGCGGGAATTCGCCGCCTGGGCGCGGGAGAACGCGGCGACCCACCGCTGCCTCGTGCTGGCCCGTGGCGGCCAGGTGCTCGGGATGGCGTTCCTGGCGATCACGCCGCGGGTGCCGACCCCGGGGGCGCCGGTGCGGGCCGCCGGGGACGTGCAGAGCGTGTACGTCGTGCCGGAAGCGCGTGACGGCGGCCTCGGCGGGCAGCTGATCGAGGGCGTCCTGCGGCTCGCCGGGGAGCTGGGCCTGGAGCGGGTCACCGTGCACTCGTCGCCGCGGGCCGTGCCCGCCTACGAGCGGCGGGGGTTCGCGGTGGCGCCGCAGCTGCTGCAGGCGCCGGTCAGGCGGCGACGATCGGCGTCTCCGGCAGAGCCGCGTCCCAGCGGCGGCGGGTGATCCGCACCGGCAGCTCCTCGCCGCGGGCCTCGGCGAGGAACAGGTGGGTGCGGGTCCGGCGCCACCACACGAGCATCCGGAAGGTGCCGAAGGCGAGCACCGCGACCAGCGCGAGCAGCGACCACCGGAAGTTCCCGCCGGTGGCCTGGAGCAGCACGCCGACGGCGAGCGCGGCGATCGTCGTCGCCACGAAGCCGCCGACGTTGACCACGCCGGTCGCCGTGCCGACGCGGCTGAGCGGGTTGTAGTCGCGCGCCAGGGCGAAGCCGATCATCGACGCCGGGCCGCCGAGGGCGAGGAAGGCGAACGCGGGCACCAGCACCGGCAGCGGCACCTGGCCCGGCCAGCCCAGCAGCACCGCCCAGACCAGCGCGGCCCCGCCGATGTAGCCGCCGACCAGCGGCATCCGCAGCGACGGACGGCGTCCGATCAGGCCACCGAGCGCCGGGCCGCCTGCCATCGAGCCGAAGACGAACACCGTGAGCAGCGCGCTCGCCGTCGCCTTCGACTGTCCTTGGCCCTGGACCAGCCAGGGCACGCCCCAGAGCAGCGTCAGGGCGTTCGGGGCGAACATCGTGCTGAAGTGGACCCAGAAGCCCAGGCGCGTCCCCGGCGTCCGCCAGGCCTCGGCGACCCGGTGGGCGAGTTCGCGGGGGCGGACGTCTTCGCGGACCGGCGGCTGTTCGCCGGCCGGGACGTCGCGGACCCGGAGGGCGACGACGACCGTGTAGAGGACCGTGACGGCGCCGACGGCCAGGAAGGTGGGCGTCCAGCCGGCGCTGTCGAGCACCAGGGCGAGGGGGACGGTGGCGGCGAGGTTGCCGATGTAGCCGACGGCCGCGGTGAACGACGTCAGGAGGGCGTACTGGCGGCCCGGGAAGTGGGCGGCGACCAGGCGCAGGACGCTGACGAAGGTGAGCGCGTCGCCGAGGCCGAGGACGCCGCGGGCGAGCAGGCCGAGGCCGTAGGAGTGGGCGAGGCCGAGCAGGAGCTGGCCGGCGCCGAGGATCAGGACGGCGACGACGAGGACGCGGCGCGGACCGTAGCGGTCGACCAGGACGCCGGTCGGGATCTGCATCGCGGCGTAGACGCCGACCTGCAGGACGGTGAAGGTGCCGAGCGCGGCCGCCCCGACGCCGAAGCGCTCGGCGGCCTGCAGCCCGGCGACACCGAAGGACGTCCGGTGGAAGACGGCGAGGAGGTAGACGGTGACGGCGGCGAGCCAGATCAGCCAGGACCGGGCGGTGGCACGGCCGGTGGCGGGCACAAGTTCCTCCAGGGTTTCGACGTTCGTCCCACTACTTGTATCGCCTAAGCAACCACGAACCATAGCCACGACCCGGGTGGTCTTCCCCACAGGTAACCCCCATCACCCGAGCTCAGAGGGGCTCCCACCCGTGATTGAAGGGCCGACACGCGTGATTGAGAGGTCGACACGCGTGATTGAGGGGACGACACGCGGCGGTGCGGGGGGCCTCGCCGAGTCGACCCTTCAATCACGCGAGTTGACCCTTCAATCACGCGAGTTGACTCTCTGATCACGCGGTTAGGGGGTCAGGTGGGGCGGGTGGCGCCGGTTACGGCCCAGTTTCCGGAGCGCCAGCGGGCGAGGACCGCGGCCAGGCGGAGGAGCATGAAGAGGGAGAGGCCGGTCCAGATGCCCGTGAGGCCCCAGCCGAAGCCGAGGGACGCCCAGATCAGCGGGAGGAAGCCGAGGGCCGCGCTCCCTAGGGTCGCGTTGCGGAGGAAGGCCGCGTCGCCCGCTCCCAGCAGCACGCCGTCCAGGGCGAAGACGACCCCCGCGATCGGCTGGAGGGCCACGAAGAACCACCACGCGTGCGGGATTTCCGCCAGCACGCCGGGGTCGGACGTGAACGCGTGCGGCAGCACCCATGACAGTGCCGCGAACAGCACGCCCAGGAAGCACCCCATCAGCAGCCCGTACCCGGTGATCTGCGCCGCGACGCCGCGCGCCTGCCGGGCCGAGTTCGCCCCCAGGGCCGCCCCGACCAGCGACTGCGCGGCGATCGCCACCGAATCCAGCACCAGCGCGAGGAACGTCCACAGCTGCAGCACCACCTGGTGCGCCCCGACCGCCTCGGTCGACGTCCGGGCCGCGACGGCCGCCGCCGAGACGAAGCACGCCTGGAACGCCAGGCTGCGCAGCACCAGGTCGCGGCCCAGGCCGAGCTGGGCGCGCATCACCTTGAAGTCCGGCCGCAGCCCGACCTTCTCGCGGGCCAGGGCCAGGATGAACAGCGACGCCGAGATCACCTGCGCGACGACGTTCGCGATCGCCGACCCCTCGAGTCCCAGCCCGGCCCAGTACACCAGCACCGGGCAGAGCACGGCCGAGATCCCGTTGCCCGCCAGCACGTACCGCAACGGCTTCGCGGCGTCCTGCACCCCGCGCATCCAGCCGTTGCCGGCCATGGTGACCAGGATCAGCGGCGCCCCGAACAACGCGATCCGCAGCCACGACACGGCGGCCGCGGCGATCTCGTCACTCCCCGACAGCACCCGGGCGATCGGCCAGGCCAGCAGCTGCCCGGCGGCCAGCACGACGAGCCCGACGAACACCGCGAGCCACGTCGCCTGGACCCCTTCGCGGACCGCGTCGGCCCGGCGGCCGGCGCCGTGCAGCCGGGCGGTGCGGGACGTCGTGCCGTAGGACAGGAACGTCAGCTGGCTCGACACCTGGGCCAGCACGACGCCGCCGAGCGCGAGCCCGGCCAGCGACAGCGCGTCGAGGTGACCGACCACGGCCGTGTCGACCAGCACGTACAACGGCTCGGCGGCCAGCACCCCGAGCGCGGGCACGGCCAGGCCGAGCACGCGCTTGGCCGGGACCCGCTCGATCTCCTCCACGTTCGCCACGAACCGGACTCTAACCACCACCACCGACGGTTCTGACCGGCGGGAACCCGGGAACTTTCCGCCCCCGCCGGCCGACGCCGGCCGCGCTCAGGCCACCAGAGCGCCCAGCCGGTCCAGGTGCGGCAGGACGACGTCGGCCCCGGCGTCCGGCACCAGCAGCAGCACCCGGTCCAGGCCGAGCTCGGCGTAGCGGTCCAGCATCGCCGGTTCGGCGGAGCCGTTGAAGAGCGTCACGGGAACGCGTCCCCGTCCGGCGGCCTCGGCCCGTTCCTGCAGCCGGCGGTAGCGGACGGCGAACGCGTCGATCGTGGCGGGACCGACCCCCTGGGCCAGCCAGCCGTCGCCCCAGGCCAGGATCCGGTCCTCCACCGTCGGCCCCATCCCGCCGACCAGGACCGGCGGCGCGCGCCGCGGCTTCGGCCACGACCACAGCGGATCGAAGTCGACGAACTCGCCGTGGAACTCGGCCTCGTCCTCGGTCCAGATGGCCCGCATCGCGCGGACCCGCTCGCCGAGCAACCGCAACCGGGTCCGCGGGTCCGTGCCGTGGTTGACCATTTCCTCGCGGTTCCAGCCCGACCCGACGCCGAAGACGAACCGGCCGTCGCTGAGCAGGTCGAGGGTGGCGACCTGCTTGGCGGTGACGATCGGATCCCGTTGGGCCACCAGGCACACGCCGCTGCCGACCCGCAGGTTCCGGGTCACCACCGCGGCCGCGGTGAGCGCCCCGAACAGGTCGAGCGAACGCAGGTACATCCGCGGCAGCTCGCCGCCGGCCGGGTACGGCGTGCGGCGGGACACCGGGATGTGCGTGTGCTCGCAGAAGAAGAGGGACTCGAACCCCCGTTCCTCCGCGGCGGTGGCCAGGGTGCCAGGAGCGATTCCGTAGTCGGTCGCGAACGAACAGAGCCCGAGCTTCACGCCGCCACCCCCGATTCCCGGAGCACGGCGGCCGCGACCGCATCGGCCAGCCGCCCGGGTGGCAGGCCGGCGTCGACGACCAGCCAGCCGTCGCGGGCCGCCCAGCGGTCGAGGGTGGCGGTGATCGACCGCTGGTGCGCCAGGAAGCTCTCGCGGCTGCAGGACAGGTCCATCCCGCATTCGAACGGCACCGGCCGGCCGGCTTTGCGGACCCACGCGGCTTCCGGGGTGATCCGCAGGTAGACCGTGAGGTCCGCGGCGGGCAGCCCGGCGCCGACGGCCGCCACCCACGACGGGTCGGCACCGTAGGCGATTTCGCTCGCGGCGTGCTTCTGCCAGTAGCCGTCGAGCAGCACGGTCTCGTCCGGCCCGGCCGGCCGGTCGGCGAGCGCCAGCGCCGACGCCCACAGCAGGAACAGCAGCCGCGGCGTCCCCGGCATCAGCGCCGCGCACCGGCGTGCCACCGCCACGTCGCCGGTCAGGCAGCTCGCGTTCGGGTAGCGGTCGCGGTCGGCGATGTCCCAGCGGTCGACCCGCACCGCCGGGTGGCCGGCGGCGGTGAGCCGCTCGGCCAGCAGCGTGGTCGACGTCGACTTGCCCGCTCCGTCCGGGCCCACCACGGCGACGACCGGTCCCCGCTGCGGGCTCACGGCTCGGCCACCGGTTCGGACTGGGGGTGCACGCTGAAGGCGGGCCGTTCGCGGAGCACCGCGGTCACCGCCGGGTCGGCGGGCAGACCGGCGGGCAGCGGGCCCGCCGCGGGGTGGCCGGGGCCGTCCACCGCGCCGATCGCCCGGAGCCCGCGCACCCCCGGGTCGGTTTCGTCGAGCCCGAAGCGATCGGCGTCGCGCCACGCGCGCAGCACCGACTCGGCCACGGCGTAACCGCGGTCCGGGCCCATCAACGCGATGCCGTCGGAGAACCGCACCGTCGCGAAGTAGGGACTGCGCCGCGAGGTCTCGCCGGCCGCCACGCTCTCCGGGGCCGGCAGCTGCCGCAGCGGCTTGTCCCAGCCCTCCGTCACGCACCACGCCAGCAGCAGGTTGCCGACCCGCAGCCGGTGCGCCACAACGGCTTCGAGGTCGTCGAGCCCGCGGGCGAACCCCTGGTTGAGCAGCCGCCAGAGTTCCGCCGCCCACGCCGAAGTCACCTCGGTCCGCCGCAAGCGGCGGAACAGGAACTTCGGACCGAAGTAGATGTCGCCGGCCGCCGCCAGCAGCGCCTCGGCGGCGTTTTCGAGCGCGATGGTGGACGCCGTGGCGGCGGTGTAGCGGTCCCCGCTGAGCAACGCGCCCCAGACGTCTTCCGCGAACGCCGCGAAGACGTTGGCGTGCCGGGCGATGAGGATCTGGCGCACGACGTCCCGGCGCAACGCCGAAAGCACGTCCTGCCACTCCGGCGTCGCCGTGATCCGGTACCCGGTGGTCAGCCGCACCAGCGCGTTGTGCACCTTGTAGTCGAGCAGGTACTGCTCCCGGTCGGACCCGGTGGCGGTGAACCGGGCACCGGTCGCGGCCAGGCGCCGCACGAGCCCTCCGTCCAACCTGGTCACGTGCACCAGGACGCCGTCGTGCTCGTAGCCGCGTTCCTGCTCGGGCAACCCGTCGCCGACGGCGTAGACGTCCACATCGGACGTTCCGTGCCCGAGGCCGACGGCCAGGCTGCCGGCCAGGAAGGCCAGTTCGGCTTGGCCGCCGAGCCGGTGCTCGACCACGTACCGGACCGCCGCGATCTGCCGCTCGGTGAAGTGGACGTCGGGGACCGCGGACTCGGTCATCGTTCCCCACCCGCCCAGCGCACCGGCAGCTCCCACAGACCAGTCAACTGCATCTCCTTACGCCAGCGCAGTGCCTCTTCCGGCACCGCGAGCTCGAGCCCGGGTAGTTCGCGGAGCAACGCGGCCAGTGCCACCTGCAGCTCGACCCGCGCCAGTTCCGCACCCATGCAGCGGTGCCGCCCGGTGCCGAACGCGAGGTGGGGATTGCGCTCCCGGGTCAGGTCGAGCCGGTCCGGGCCGCCGAAGACCGCGCCGTCCCGGTTGGCCGCGTCGATCAGCGGCACCACCACTTCGCCGCGCCGCACCACGCCGTCGGTCAGCGGGACGTCCTCGGTCGCGACCTGCGGGGTGCCGCCGCTGGTGCTGAACGACGTCCAGCGCAGCATTTCCTCGATCGCCTGGTCGAGGCGGCCGGGATCGGCCAGCAGGTACTCCCAGCGCTCCCGCTCGGTCAGCAGCAGGTAGATGCAGGAGCCCAGCTGGTTGCTCGTCGTCTCGTAGCCGGCGACGAGCAGGCCGGCGCTGAGCACGATGGCTTCCTCGCGCGACATCTCCGGGGCCCGGTCGCCGGACGGCGCGAGCTCGGCGATGAGACCCCGGCGGGTGGCACCGGCCGCGCACTCGGCCCAGATCCGGTCGACCAGCGCGGTGAAGTACTCGTGCATCGCGCGGTGCCCGTCGGCGACCTCCTCCGCCGGCAGGTGGCCGCGCGACATCATCGCGGTGACCCACGGCCGCAGCAGGCCGCGGTCCGCCTCCGGGACTCCGAGGATGTCGCTGATCACCGTCAGGGTGAAGGGCACCGCGAACTCCCCGACGAGCTCGGCCCGGTCGCCGCGGTCGCGGAGGCCGGTGACGAACTCGTCGGCCAGCGCGGCCAGCGCCGGACGAGCGGCTTCGGCCCGGCGGACCGTGAACGTCCCCGCGACCGTGCGGCGCCGGCGGGTGTGCGCGGGCGGATCGGACAGCATCAGGGCGATCGACTCGCTTTCCCTGGCGAAGATGCTGGCCTGGCCGTAGGCGGCCCGGCTGAACCGGTCGTCGCCGAGCACGGCCTTCACGTCCGCGTGGCGGGTGACGAGCACCGCGGCGGCCCCGCCGGCGAGGACCACCGGCGGCAGCGTGCCCGAGCCGACGATCTCCCGGTACTCGGCCGGGGGCTCGATGCCGGGACCTTCGGCGAACGGGAACTCCGGAGCGCCGCTCATCTCGTCTCCTCCGTGTCCAGCAACCGGACGGTTCCGGCGGCGCCGTCCAGCTCGATGAGCCGGCCGTCGGCGATGAGGCTCGTGGCGTCGGCCACCGCCACGACCGTCGGGATGCCGAGCAGCCGGCCGGTGATGGCGGTGTGCGACAGCAGGCTGCCGCGCTCCACGACGATCCCTTTCGCCGCGGTCATGAGGTAGAGCCAGCCGGGATCGGTCTCCCGGGCGACGAGGATGCGGTCCCGGCAGTCCTCGACCGGGACGGTCGGGTCGAGGACCACCGTGGCGGGGGCCCGGACGACGCCGCGGCTCGAAGCCAGACCCTGCAGGACGTCCCCGGGCGCCGGACGGCCGCGGGCGGCGTCCCGGCCCGGATCGCCCGAGCGCAGGTAGCTGGGCGGCGCCGGCTTCTCGCGCCACACGTCCAGGTCGGCACGGCGGCGGAGGGCCGCATCGGCGAGCGCGGTGCCGTCGCCGGTGCCGTCGATCGCGCCGAGGACTTCGCTCACGTGCAGGTGCACGACGTCGCCCGGATCGGCGATCCGGCCCCGCTCGGCCAGCACCTCGCCCAGCCGGTAGAGGATCTCCCGGCTGATCCCGTAGAGCTGGCTGCGGCAGAGCCGGGTGTCTTCGCGCGCCTTGACGAGCCGGCGCAGGACCCGGACGAGCGCGCCCAGCGCCAGCCGGCGGGCCGGGCTCGGGCAGGCCCGGCGCAGCCGGCGGACACCGTCGCGGCGGGCGTTCCGTTCCGCGGCGCGGTTCTCCTCGGCCGTGCCGCCGCTGGACACCAGCGGCCGCAGCACGCCGATGAGCCGCCACGGGTCCTGGCGCGGGGTGCGGACCTCGAGCTTCAGGTCGTGCACCGTCCGGTCGCCGTACCGGCGCAGGTGCCCGGCCACGGCGGCCGCCAGCTCACCACCGAAAGCGCCGGCCGCGATGTCGTCGTGGACCTCGCGGTCGGTCCGCGTGGCGAGCGCCGCGACCAGCCGCGGGTCCTGGCGGAACCACGTCGCCAGCCGCAGCGCCGAACGCAGGGCCTGCAGCGAGCGGTTCTCCGGGCCACCGGGCAGGAGCCCGACGAGCAGCGCCGGGTCGTCGCCCGCCCAGCGCGTGAGCAGTTTCTGCGTCAGGACCAGGCAGCTCAGCAGGAAGTAGCCGTTGATCAGGGTCAGCGACCACTGCCCGGCGAACTCCGCCCACATCCGCCGGTACCGGCGGACCAGCTCGTCCGGCGGGCAGTCGTCCAGCCGGCCGGTGGTGTCGGCGAGCGCGTCCCACCACGCCAGGAACCGGCGCACGGCGAACGGGTGCGCGAGCAGGTTCGCCACCACACGGGGCAGCGTGCGCACCGTCGTCCACGGCCAGGGGCGCGGCAGCGGTGGCGCGTCGTCGAGCTCCGGCCCGGACAAGCCCATCGTCCGCTGCCACGTCGGACGCAGCAGGCCCCACCCGGGAAGCAGGCTGTGCAGCCGGTACCACGCGTCGAGCTGGTAGTAGACGCGCCCGTCGAGCAGCCCGATGAGCCGGGCGAGGTCACCGGCGTGCCGGTGGCGCAACCGGGCGGGCACGCCCATCCGGCGGTAGAACCCGCTGAAGCAGACCTCGTAGAACTCCTGCGCCTGCGAGTAGGTGAGGGCGCAGGTCACGCCGGGGAAGCTTTCGGTCAGGTTGTGGTTGGTCCAGATCACGCCGGGCAGGACGGTTTCCGCCCGCTCCGGGCCGGCGAAGACGATCGGCCGGGCCTGGACCAGCGCGATCGTCCCGTCCGCCGTGAGCGCGCCTTCGATGTCCTGCGGGGCGCCGAAGTAGTCCGCCACCCGGCTCGCCAGCACCGCGATCCGCGTCACCTCGGCGTCGGACAGCACCGGCTTCCGGGCGAGCCCGGCCGGAACGTCCCGCACCTGGGACGCGCCCGTGCGGGCGGCGTCGGCCACGACCATGCGGTGCTTCGGCACGATCGTCCCCGTCACCCGGCCGTCGTCCGGGTGGTGCACGAAGTGGTCGACGTCGGCGAGTTCCTGGACGACCCCTTCGCCGAGGCCGTGGGCCGCGGCGATCACGCGGTGGTCGGCACCGGTCCGGGGGTCCCGGCTGAACGCGACGAACGACCGCTCGGCGGGAACCATGCGCTGGACGCCCACGGCCACCCGGGCGCCGTACGGGTCCGCCCCGCGCAGCTGGCGGTAGGCGACGGCCCGGTCGGTGAACGCGGACGCCCAGCACTCGGCGACCCGGTCGAGCAGGGCGCTCCGGCCGACGTCGAGGAAACTGTCGCTCATCCCGGCGAACGGGTCGTCGGCGCTGTCCTCGCCGTCGCCGACGACACAGGCGCGCACGGCGACGACCCCGTCCGGACCGACGAGCCGGTCGAACGCCGCCAGCAGCTGCCCGGCGAGCGGTTCCGGTACGCCGCCGGCGGCGAGCCCGGCCCGCCAGGCCGCTGCCCGCGCGGCACCGGTGCTCGCGTCCCCGTCCGGCCGGATCGCGGCGAGGGCCGCGTCGAACGCCTCGACCGGCACGCAGAAGAACGGCGGTACCGGGAAGCCCGCCGCGCGCAGCTCGGCCTGCCGCGCGAACTTGTTCCCGACGACCTCGGGGTCGGCCATCCGCAGGCCGGAGTGCAGCAGTTCCACGGTCACCACAGCCCCGGCACCAGGCGCGCACGCCCGGTGGCGTACCCGGCGTACCCGGGGACGGCGAAGAGCATCCGCTCCTCGACGCGGATCCGCCACACCAGCGCACCGGCCAGCACCGCCAGCGCGATGACGCCGGGCACGGTCAGCAGGTACGCGGTGAAGCCGGCGCTGGCCGTGAGCATCCCGGTGTAGGCGGGGTGGCGGATCTGCCGGTAGGGACCGGTGGCCACGACTTCGTGCCCGGTGTGCCGCTGCACGCGGTGCGTGTAGAAGCGCCCCAGCTCGCCGATCGCCCACAGCCGCAGGACGATCCCGCCGACGAAAGCGGCGGCCGGACCGGCCATCCACCACCCCGCGGAGGTCCAGGGCAGCGGGGCGAAGGACCCGGCGACCACGAGGCCGGTGCGCGCGAAGCCGTACGGGAGCACGGTGGGGTCGGGCGGTGCGGCCCCGGCGCCGTCGAACGTGATCCGGGACTCGATGATCACCCAGCCCAGGTGGACCACCAGGAACGCGGCGGTGATCACCGACAGCGGGGCCGGCTGCGACAGCAACCGGAAGACCACCCCGGCACCGAGCGAGCCCACGGCGACGAAGAACAGCAGCCGGGGGACCTGGTTCACCTTCGGGAGGCCGATCACGCCGCCGCTCCCGCGGCTCCGCGGTTCCGCGCCGAGCGGAACCGTTCGTAGGCGGCCGGGCTCACGCTGATCGACACGTACTCGAGCCGGCCGGCGATCGTCCCCGCGGCGTCGAGCAGCTCGAACGACATCGCCAGCTTGCTGCCCTTCACCGCCTTGCGGGGCCAGCGGAACGAGTAGCCGGTGCCGGACGGCACGGCAGGCAGGTCGGCGTGCAGCGTCGTCCACAGCATCTTCGTGTCGTACGTCCAGCCGGCGGCCCAGTGCTCCAGCACGGTGGCGAACTGGCGGCCGGACTCGATCAGGCTCGCCGCCGTGAAGGCGGTTTCCCCGGACGCGAGGTAGTGCCCGCGGCGGGGCGGCGCGACCGGGGCCGTGATCGCCTCGTCGCTGCTTTCCGGGACGCCGAGCACGACGTTGTCCCGGTCGAACCGGTGGACGAGGTCTCCGGGGCACAGCGCTTCCCCGCCGCCGGCCGCCGGGCCGCCCCCGGAGCGGGGGATGCCGGTGACCAGGTGCAGGGCACCGGTGCAGATCTCGGTCTCCGCCTGGCCGGCCGAAAGCACCCAGCTGCCGCCTTCGGCTCCCGGCCTGAGCGAGAGACCGGTCGGTTCGGACAGTGCCCCCATCGCCGGGAAGCGGACGTCGAGCACGAGCCGATCGGCCCGGCCGGCCCCGCCGGCGGCCGCGTCGGCCAGTTCCAGGAGACCGCAGAGCGTCTGCATGCCGGAGACGTGGTCCAGCGGATGGTCGAAGAAGAACGGATGATCCTGCGGTACGGCCAGCTCGGCGGCCCACCCGGCGCCGGCCTGCCGGACACCCTCGATCACGCGTCCCCCGCCGGACGCCTCGGTCGTCTGGGACATGTCCCTGGCCTCCTCACCCCTCGAGGCCGGAACGACAACCGGCCGTTCCCGGTAGCATTCCGCCGGGACGGGGAGGGCCTTACTCGATGTTGCGGGCCGGGAGCGGGCTGGTGCCGGTTTCCCGTGCCGGTCCATGCGTTCCGCACGATTCGCCCGCACGTCCTGAGTGGACGCGCGAGCCAGCCGGCTGTCCCGTTACAACAGAGGCGCCCGTTCCAGGGCGGCGCGCAGGCCCGCGACGACCTCGTCGGCCGAGCCCGCGATCGTGCAGCCCGCGGCCTGCCGGTGCCCGCCGCCGCCGAACTCCGCCGCCACCGCGGAGACGTCGATGCCGATGCTGCGCAACGAAATCTGCCACTGCCCGGGCTGCGCGGGGTCCTGTTTGAGCACGGCCGCGACGGCCGCCTCGCGCACCGAGCGGATGACGTCGATCACCGACTCGACCTCCTCGCCGCGCACCGTCCGGGCCGCGTCGAGCCCGACCACCGCGTGCACGAAACCCCGGCCCTGCGCTGCTCCCGGCTCCAACCGGGCCTCGCGCAGCACCGCCGAGAGCATCGGCAGCCAGGCGAACGGGCGCTCGTCGACGATCCGGCGCACGATCGCTTCGGCGTCGGCCCCCGCTTCCAGCAGCCGGGCCGCCATCCGGTGCGTCTCCGCGCTGGCCCGGCGGAACCCGCTCGTGTCGGTGACGATCCCCGCGTACAACCCGCGCGCGATCGGCTCGTCCAGCTCGGCGCCCAGCTCCTCCAGGACGCGGAACACGAGCACCGCGCTGGCCTCGGCGCTCTCGTCGACGACGTGGCAGGTGCCGTAGAAGGTGTTGGTCGCGTGGTGGTCGATCACCAGCACCGAGCCGGCGAACTCGACGCGCCCGGCGAGCCGGCCGAGCCGCTTCGGCGTCGGCGTGTCGACGCAGACGAGCAGTTCCTCGGCGTCCGGAAGGTCGTCGGGGTGGGTGAGCAGGCCGTCCTCGTCGAGCCAGCGCAGCGTCTCCGGGGCCTCGTCGGGCTCGCCGAAGGAGACGCGCACGCGGGCGCCGCGCTGCCGCAGGGCCCGGCCGAGGGCCAGTGCGCTGCCCAGCGCGTCCGCGTCCGGCCGCACGTGGCCGAGGATCGTCACGTCGCCGGCCGAGGCGAGCAGGGCCGCCGCGTCCCGGATGTCCTGCGCCGAAGTAGGGGTCACGGTGCGTCACGCTACGCTCTGCGGGATGCCTGAGTACGCGATGCTGGTCTACCCGTCGGCCAACCGGGTCTACGCCGCCTCCTCCCCCGCGCTGCTGCGCGCCGAGCTGGCGGTGTTCGGCGCGAGCCTGGCGGCCGAGCTGTCCGCGATCGACGAGGTCGAGCTCGGCGGCGTCGGCTACGTGCGCTTCACCAGCTCGGCGCCGCTCGGCGAGCGCGACCTCGCGCTGCTGTCGAACGTCTCGTCCCTGTACGCGCTGTTCGAGCTGGGCGACGGCGTCCTCCGTCCGGTGCCCGTGACACCGCTGGCGAAGGCCGACTCGGACCTGCTGACCATCCAGAAGTACGCGGGCAAGACGAACGAGCTGTTCACCAAGCTGCTGGTGAACGTCACGCTTCTCGCGACGGCCGACCCGTTCACGGACCGGCCGAAGTACCTGCTCGACCCGCTGTGCGGCCGCGGCACCACGTTGAACCAGGCGATGATGTACGGCCTGCACGCGACCGGCCTGGACGTCGACGCCAAGGACTTCGAAGCCTACGAGGCGTTCATCAAGACGTGGCTGCGCACCAAGCGCGTGAAGCACACCGCGGAGTCCGGCCAGCTGCGGCGGAACAAGGCCCGGCTGGGCCGCCGGCTCGACATCGAGTACGCCTGGGACAAGGAAGCGTACAAAGCGGGCGACACGCGCAAGCTCACCTACTTCAACGCCGACACCCTGACCACCGACGAGGTGCTCCGGGCGAACTCCTGCGACGTGATCGTCACCGACGCCCCCTACGGCGTCCAGCACGGCAGCCACCGCGAGGCCGGGCTGCAGCGCAGCCCGCGCGACCTGCTGGCGGCCGCCGTTCCGGTGTGGACGCGGGTGCTGAAGCCCGGCGGCGCGCTCGGCATCTCGTGGAACACGACCGTGCTGCCGCGGGCGGAGCTCGTCGAGGTGCTCCGGAAGGCCGGGCTGGACGTCCGCGAAGGCGGGCCGTGGGACGAGTTCGTCCACCGCGTCGACCAGGCCATCCTGCGCGACCTGGTCGTCGCGGTGAAACCCGCGTCCTGAACCGGCGGAACGCTACTGGGTGAGCTCGGGCTTGGCCACCTGCCCGTTCGACTCCGGCGCCGGCGCCGGTACCTGCGGCGGAGTGCTCAGACCCCGCTTCACCGAGTCCAGAATGGACAGTCCCTGGCCGACGAGGCCCGCGGCCATCTCGCCGAGGCCGTCGGCGCCGTTGAGGATGTTGACGTTCGCCCCCGACAGCCCCCGCCCGGCCTCCTTGACGATCTGCGGCAGCTGGTCGATGAGCATCCGGTCGAGCGCGACCCGGTTGTGCGACGCGGCCGCTTCCGCCTGGATGCGCATCTTCTCCGCCTCCGCGACCGCCAGGATGCGGATCCGCTCGGCCTCGGCGTCGGCGGGCTTGATCACCTCGGCGACCAGCTGCTGCTGCCGCAGCTCGGCTTCGCGCTGGGCCAGCTCGGTGCGCGCGTCGATGACCTCCTGCTGGGCCTTCGCCTGCGCGAGCGGACCGGCCTGGGCGGCCTGGGCCTGCGCCGCCTCGACCTCGGCGCGGTACTGCGCCTGCACGATCGACGTCTGCCGGGCGTATTCGGCCTGCGTCCGCTGCGACTTCTGCTCGGCTTCGGCCGCGGTCTGGTTCGCCACCGCCTGGGCGATCTGCGCGTCCCGCTGGATGGCGGCGTTGTGCGGCGCGGCCATCGCGGCGATGTAGCCGAGCTTCATGTCGTCGATCGACTGGATCTGCAGCGCGTCCACGGTGAGGCCGATCTTCGCCATCTCCACCGCCGAGCCGTCCAGCACCTCGGTGGCGAGCTTCTGCCGCTCGGTGATGATCTCCTCGACGGTCATCGACCCGATGATCGAGCGCAGGTGCCCGGCGAAGATCCGGCCGGTCAGCACGGACATCTGGTCCTGGTCGGAGAGGAACCGCTGGCCGGCGTTGACGATGCTCTCGGTGTCGTTGCCGACCTTGAACGCGATCACCGCCCGGACCGTCAGGGCGATGGCCTGTTTGGTGACGCACACTTCGGTCACTTCGGCCTCGCACATGGAAAGCGTGAGGAACCGGACCTTTCGGAAAACCGGCATGACGAACGCACCGTGGCCGGTGACGACCCGGAACGGTGACGCGCCCTTGCTGTTCTTGCCCCCGGAGATGAGCATCGCCTCGTTGGGAGCGGGCACGCGATAACCGAACATCGGCTGTCCTTGTCGAAAGCACTAAGAAGCGGGATCCGAGGCGTCCCACGCCACGACGTCGACCGTGCGCCGGCCCCGGGTTTCCACGACCAGGACGGTCGTGCTCTTCGGCAGCTCCGTGTCGGACCAGGCAAGGAAGGTTTCCAGGCCGCCCCTGATCCTGATCAGCACCTCCCCGGGACCCCGCTGCCCGCGGGTGCCGACCAGGAGGACTCCGGTGCGGCCGGACGGGGAAAGGTCGGAGTGCACGGTGCCGACCTCCCTCGGTGGCCGTCTCGGTGCGGGTTGACCCCCGCTGTCCCCATTGTGCGCCCACCGGGCGCACGCGGTGGCCACTGTGAGGTTCCGATCAGGGAGGCAACCGAGAGGGCCGCTCGGGCGTACGCGGCTATACTCGCTCACCGTGACCGTCGAGCAACGTCCCCTGCGCGCGGACGCCCGGCGCAACCGGGAAGCGCTCGTCGCGGCGGCGCGGGAAGTGTTCGGCACCAAGGGAGTCGACGCCCCGCTCGACGAGATCGCGCGGCGCGCCGAAGTCGCCATCGGCACCCTCTACAACCGGTTCCCGACACGGGCGGACCTCGTCGAGGCCGCCTTCCTGCCGACCCTGGAAGAAGCCAAGGCCGTGCTGGACGAGGCCCTCGCCCGCGATGACCCGTGGGACGGTTTCGTCCTGTTCCTCGAACGTTCGGTGCTGATGCAGGTCTCCGACCGCGGCTTCACCGAAGTGTGCTCGCGGACGTTCGACCCGGCGTCGGGGCTGGAGAAGGCCAAGCAGGCCAACGGCGCCCGGATGAACCGGATCATCACGCGCGCCCAGGAGGCCGGGGTGCTGCGGCCGGACTTCCGCGGCGAGGACCTGGCGGTGGTGTTCGCCGGCGCGTCCGCCGCGCAGGACTGGCGGCGCGGCCTCGCCCTGGTGCTCGACGGATTGCGTCCGCGATGACCTGGCTCGCGGACACCGCCACCTCGTACGACACGGTGGCGGCGAGCTACGCCGAGTTTGTGGCCGACGCGCTCGAAAAGCAGCCGTACCTCAAGGCGGCGCTGACGCTGTTCGCCGCCCAGGTCGACGGGCCGGCGGTCGACGTCGGCTGCGGCCCGGGGCACTTCACCGCGTACCTGGCTTCGCTGGGCGTCGACGCGTCCGGCATCGACCTCTCGCCGGGGATGATCGACCTCGCCCGCCGGACGCACCCCGAGCTGCGGTTCGAGGTGGGGTCGATGACGGACCTCGCGCTGCCGGACGCGTCGGTCGCGGGCGTGCTGGCGTCCTGGTCGCTGATCCACGTCCCGGACGAGGCGGTGCCGTCGGCGCTGGGCCACTTCCACCGCGTGCTGCGGCCGGGCGGGCTGCTGGTGATCGGCTACCACGTCGGCGTGGGCACCCGGCTCAAGACCCAGGGCTACGGCGGGCACCCGATGCGCGTCCACGTCCACCTCCGGCAGCCGTGGTGGCTGGCCCGGCGGGTGCGGGAAGCCGGGTTCACGATCGAGGCGGAATGGGCGCTCGACCCGGGAAAACCGGTGTCGCAGGCGATCCTGTTCGCCCGCAGCTCCGCCTGAGCACGGAAATTCTATTGCCGGATCTTGCCGCCGGTTCGTCCACTTTTTGTCAGTAGGCGTGTTTCCCGATTCGATTGACCTGTTCGACAGGCCTCCCTACACTGGCCGCTTCACCGGGAGGCTCAGTGTCTTTTGATCAACCCAAGCCTGATGAGACGAACCTGCTGACCTTTTATCACCACAACGGAGGACTGCTCGACAATTCCTTCCTGCGCATTTCCCTGATCACCATTGCCGTCCCCTTGCTGCTGATCGTCGGCTGGACAGCATGGGAAAACAATTTCTGGATCACTGATTCTCGGGCAGACGACGTGCCTGCCGCGCAGGCAGACGCGTTTCACGGCGGAACCACCGAGGCGGTTCCCGTGGGTCCGGACGCCGGATCTTCGGTGGCCGAGCCGGCCGGGGACCCGCTGGCCCAGGCCGGAACGCTCGACGAAGTCCTGCAGCAGACCCATGCGGCTCGCCCTTCCGTCCAGCAAGCGGTGCAGGACGCGTCGGCCTGCGGGCACGGCCAAGGCCTCGCGGCGGACGGCGAGGCCCTGGCGCAGGCTTCGACCACCCGCGCCGATCTCGCCCAGCGCGTCCGCAACACCGTGCTCACCGCCATCCCGGACGGTGCGCACCTGGCGGACAACCTGGTGACAGCGCTGCAGAAGTCCGCCGCGGCGGACGAGGAATTCCACGCCTGGGTCGGCGACCTCCAGGAGACCTGCAAACCCGCGACGGCGATGTCGGACTCGCACGCGCGAAAGGCCACCGACCTCAGCAGGGACGCCACCGCGGCGAAACGGGCCTTCCTCGCGCAGTGGAACCAGCTCGCCCGGCAGTACGGTCTCCGATCCTGGCAGGAGAGTGACCTGTGAGCACCTCGACCGGCACCTCGTCGCGGCACACTCGCGAAAACCCACCGGCACCCGTCGCGTTGCCCGCGACGCGCGCGGACGCCGCCGGCAATGTCACCCGCCTGCTCTGCGCCGGCGTCCACCTGGACCCGCGGTTCCGCAGGCAGGTCCTCGACCACCTGCTCAAACAGCGCCACCGGTTCACGGCACCGACCTACGGCTACGACTGCGTGGCCGTGCTGGCCCACGCTCTCTGCGCCCGGCGTCGGCGCCGGTTCCGAGCTCTCGCCTTCGGCGGGTGCCTCTTCCCGCTGATCGCCACGGCCTTCGTGCCCGACGGGGCGGTGGGCGGACTCCTGGCGGTGGCCCTCTGGTGGGCGTGGGCGGTCCTCACGGGAGAACGCCTGCTGACTCTGCACCTGCTCACGACCCGGCTGCGCCGAAAGAACTTCGCGACCGGACCGGACGGCGGGAGCCAGGCCGCCCCCGCGGTGCCCTACCACAAGCTGCTCCCGGCGCGAGCGCGGGAAATCAGCGCCGAGCAACGGTACGACGGTGTCTACTACAGCGGTTACATGCCGTTCGTCGGCGCGGGAACGCTGACCCGGGAATGGTCCTTTTCGGTCGTGTTGAACGCCGACGACGGCGGCCCCGTCAAGGACCGCGACCTGTTCCAGGTCCACCAGCTGCTCGACCACGTCGGCAACCGGCTGCACCACGTCCTGCGGCAAGGCGGCCGATTCGGCGTCGGCATCGAGTCCCTCGGGATCGCGCGACGGGCCTACCGCACCGCGCTCACCCCCGTGAAGCCGCCGCCGTTGCACCGCACGGTTCCCGGCCCGAACGGCCGGCCGGCCCAGGACAGCTACGACGCCGCCCGGGAATACCTCTGCGTCACCCTGCGCAGCTGGAACGGGGAACTCGTCACTTCGATCTTCGTGGGAGTGGATCTCCGCGGCGACACGATGCACACCGAGCTGCACAGCTATGCGCTCCTGCCGATCAAGGAATCCTTCCACGAGGTCGACCGGCTGCCCGAAAGCCTGGGCTGGACCGACGTGCTGGCGGCCGCGGTCACCACCCCGTTGCGCGAGGTGGGCCACCTCGTCCGCTCCTTCACCAGCGCCCTCCGCCACCTCGTCCCCGCCGAGAACCGGGCCGACGGCCACTCGATGATCGCCCGCATCACCGGATTCCTGCTGCTCGTGGCGTCCGTCCCCCCGGCCGCACTGGTCGTGCTGGACCTGCTGAACATCAGCCCGCTCGCCCTGCTGCCGATCACGGTGGTGGCCATCGGGATCTGGGCGGTCCTCGCGGTGGCCGGCGGGGTGTGGAACGCCTACCGGCGTTACCGTGACAGCGTCGCCGAAGCCGCGACTCGCGAGCCGGCACCGTCGCTGGCCGGCAGCGAGGGAGCCAAGATCGTCGACTGGGGCGCGCGCACCAGCATCCGCGAGCTCGCCGCCAGCGAGGAGCCACACCATTTCTTCCAGCACGTCGACCAGGACAAGTACACGAAGCTCATCGAACGCCGGGTCACGGACTTCATCCACGAATTCCTGCGTCACCGCCACATCGATCTGAGCGAGTTCGCCAGCCGGCAAGCCACCGTCCTCAATTACGGCATCATCAACACCGGCGCGGGCGGCGTGGTCAACCACGGAGCCATGGCGGTCGGAACCGAGTCGTCGGCCGCCAATTCTTGATCTTCGGAACGGAGAACTACCGAAATGACAATGCGTTCGCACAATGAGGGAATCTTCGGGAGCGTCACCAATTCAGGAGTCATGGCAGTCGGCCGGGGTGCTTCCGCCTCGCAGAATTCGCCGGCCCGCGCGGACCTCGTGGCGAGCGCCGGGCAACTGCGGCAGAAGTACGACGAGGAAAGGGACCGGCTACCGGAAGAAGTCCGCTACCCGAGCGACCTGGCGGTCCAACGGATCGAAGAGGAGGTCGCCCGGGACCAGCCCGAGCGGAGCCGCCTCACCGCCGCGATGAGCTACCTCAAGACCACGCTGACCGCGGCCACCGGCATGACCACCGCCCTCGCTGCGCTGGGCGAGGCAGTCGACGGCTTCTTCTCCCCCACCTCGTGAAGGGGACTCGGCCAGCCTCTGGGCGATCCCCTTCGCCCGGAGCAGCTAGGCGAACGCCTGCTCGGCGAAGCTGAGCCCGCCACGCTGGGCGAGGGTGAGCACCTGCCGGTCGACGTGCTGCGGCGGCCGGCGGAAGTACTGCCGGAACCCGCGGGCCCGGAACTTCAGCTCGAACTCGTGCCCCTCCAGGTGCCACGCCGGATACGGCTTGTCGTCCGGGGGGTCGAGGCGGTGGAGGTCCGCGATCTCCAAGCCGCCGTACAGGGGGCCCACGTCGCCGGTGATGTCCCACGCCTGGTCGAACACCAGGGTGGCCGGGGCGATCCAGAACGAGAAGTACTGCTGCCTCCGGGCCGGCTCGACCCAGCGGACGATGTAGTCCAGGTCCAGCAGGAGCCGGCCCGGCGGGAGGTCCTCGTCCTCGGTGAGGGCGATGGCGTGGATCCGGCTGTCGTGCCAGCCCAGCTGCGGGAAGTCGGCGTCGGTCCAGACGGCCTTGGACAGGCCGGACGGGTCGGTCATTTCAGGTGCTCCCCCACGAACTTCACGATCTCCGGCAGGACGCCTCGCCAGTAGTCGTCGTCGTGCCCGCCCGGGGAGAACCGGGAGACTTCGGGCGAAACCGCCGTCACCAGCCGGCGGTCCGCGCCCCGGAAGGGGTCCGACTCGCCGCACCACACGCCGAGGCCCGCGGGGCGCAGATCGGCAGTGTGCAGCAGAGGTTCCTCCGCACGCCAGTTCTTTTCGTCCGCGAACACCTTGCGGCTGCGGGCGTCCGGCCAGCTGACGAACAGCGCCGCGCTCGCCGTGGCCACCGCCTTCAGGTCCGGGTGCGCACGGGCGAACCGCAACGCACCGAAGCCGCCCATCGAAATGCCGAACACCGCGGAAGGCGGGCGCAGGTCACGGGCCGCCAGCCAGCCCGGGACTTCGCCGGTGAGCATGCGCTGGGGGTCGTCGTCGCCGCCGACGTTCACCCAGTAATGGTCGCCGTCGAGGGCGGCGATGGCGAACGGCGGTGTTCCGGCGCGGACCGCCGCCGTCAACACCGCCGGGACACCGAGGGAAAGGAACGTCCGGGCCTGGGCGCCGCGGCCGTGCAGGGCCAGGCAGACGGGAAGCCCCGACGCCGGGACCCCTTCGGGGGTGATCAGCACCAGGTCGACGTCGGTGCCGCGGGCCGCCGAGTGCATCCGCTGGACCGTCACCGGGTCGCGCAGCGGCGACGGCCGGGTCGGCTCCGGCACCGCGGGCGGGCCGGGTGGCGGCCCGGACGGCGGCGACGAGCAGCCCGCCAGCAGCGCGAGGGCGCTGCCGGCGAGCAGGCCGCGGCGGGAGAGCACGGGTCAGCCCCGGCTCTCCTCCTCCGCGAACTCGTCCTCGTCTTCGGTGTCTTCGCGCGGGGCCTTGTACGGGTCGGCGTCGCCCGCATGCTGGGCGCCGGTCGCGCGGCGCGCGACCTCCGCGTCGGCCTCGCGGGCCTTCGCGAGGAGGTCTTCGATCCGCTTCGACTCCTCGGGGATCGTGTCCGCGACGAACGTCAGCGTCGGCGTGTAGCGGACGCCGGTGCCCTGCCCGACCTTCGTGCGCAGCACCCCGCGCGCCGATTCGAGCGCGGCCGCCGCACCGGCGAAGTCCGGCACGGAGTCCAGCTTCTCGCCGAGGACGGTGTAGTACACCGTGGCGTCGTGCAGGTCGCCGGTGACCTTCGTGTCCGTGATGGTCACGTAGTCCAGCCGGGGGTCCTTGACCTCGTGTTCGATCGCGGACGCCACGATCTGCGAGATCCGCTTCGCGAGCTTGCGAGCCCGAGCAGGATCGGCCATGTCGTTCTCCTAGGAAATCTAATCGTCCGGACCGAGCAGCCGGCGGCGCGCGGAAAGCAGTTCGAACTCCGGCCGGCTCGCCACGTACCGCTCACACGAGTCGAGCACGTCCCGGACGTGCTCGCCACCTTCGGCGACCACGGCCACCCCGATGAGGGTCCGGCGGTGCAGGTCGGTGTGCCCGGCTTCGGCCACCGACACGGCGAAGCGCTTGCGCACCTCGGCCAGCACCGGACGGACCACGGATCGCTTCTGCTTCAGCGAATGGACGTCGCCGAGCAGGATGTCGAGCTCGAGAGCTCCGACGAACATAGGCAAATTTTTGGTGGTGTCGTAGGGAGACACCGGGTGTGCGCGGGAGGCGCACACCCGGTGCCGGACTTCCTTAGGCGCGCGGCTTCTCGCGCTGCTCGTACGTCTCGATCAGGTCGCCGACCTTGAGGTCGCCGTATGAACCGAGCGTCAGACCGCACTCGTAGCCCTCGCGGACCTCGACCACGTCGTCCTTGAACCGCCGCAGCGAGCTGATCGGCAGGTTCTCCGCCACGACGGTGCCGTCGCGGAGCAGACGGGCCCGGGCGTTGCGCCGGATCTCGCCGGACATGACCAGGCAACCCGCGATCGTGCCGATCTTGGAGGACTTGAAGACCTCGCGGACCTCCGCGCGGCCCAGCTCGACCTCTTCGTACTCCGGCTTGAGCATGCCCTTGAGGGCCTGCTCGATCTCGTCGATCGCCTGGTAGATGACCGTGTAGTACCGGACGTCGACGCCCTCGCGGGTGGCCCGCTCGGTCGCCTTGCCCTGGGCGCGGACGTTGAACCCGAGGACGATCGCGTCGGACGCGGTCGCCAGGTCGATGTCCGACTCGGTCACGCCACCGACACCGCGGTGGACCACGTTCAGCTCGACCTCGTCGCCGACGTCCAGCTGGAGCAGCGAGGCTTCGAGGGCCTCGACCGTACCCGAGTTGTCACCCTTGATGATCAGGTTGAGGCTGTTCGTCTCCTTCAAGGCGGAGTCGAGGTCCTCGAGGCTGACCCGCTTGCGGCGCGACGCGTTGAGCGCGTTCCGCGTGCGAGCCGACCGGCGCTCGGCGATCTGCCGGGCGACGCGGTCCTCGTCGACCACCAGGAAGGTGTCACCCGCACCCGGCACCGACGTGAAGCCGATGACCTGGACGGGCCGCGACGGCAGCGCCTCGGTGACGTCGACGTTGTGCTCGTCGACCATCCGGCGGACGCGGCCGTAGGCGTCACCCGCCACGACCGAGTCACCGACGCGCAGCGTGCCGCGCTGGACCAGGACGGTGGCCACCGGGCCGCGGCCGCGGTCGAGGTGCGCCTCGATCGCGACACCCTGGGCCTCCATGTCCGGGTTGGCCCGGAGGTCCAGAGCGGCGTCCGCGGTCAGCAGGATCGCCTCGAGCAGGCCGTCGATGTTGATGTTCTGCCGCGCGGAGATCTCGACGAACATCGTGTCGCCGCCGTACTCCTCGGCGACCAGGCCGTACTCGGTCAGCTGCTGCCGGATCTTGTCCGGGTTCGCGCCTTCCTTGTCGATCTTGTTGATCGCGACCACGATCGGGGCCTTGGCGGCCTGCGCGTGGTTGATCGCCTCGACCGTCTGCGGCATCACACCGTCGTCGGCCGCCACCACGATCACCGCGATGTCGGTCGAGTTCGCACCACGGGCACGCATGGCGGTGAACGCCTCGTGACCCGGGGTGTCGATGAAGGTGATCAGACGCGGGTTGCCGTCGAGCTCGGTCTCGATCTGGTACGCACCGATGTGCTGCGTGATGCCGCCGGCCTCGCTCTCGCGGACCTTCGTCTTCCGGATCGTGTCGAGCAGCCGGGTCTTACCGTGGTCGACGTGACCCATGATGGTCACGACCGGCGGCCGGACCTGCAGATCCTCTTCGCCACCCGCGTCGTCGCCGTAGGTGATGTCGAAGGTCTCCAGGAGCTCGCGGTCCTCCTCCTCGGGGCTGACGACCTGAACGTTGTAGTTCATTTCGCCGCCGAGCAGCTCGAGGATGTCGTCCGACACGGACTGCGTCGCGGTGACCATCTCGCCGAGGTGGAAGAGCACCTGCACCAGCGAAGCCGGGTTGGCGTCGATCTTCTCGGCGAAGTCGGTCAGCGAGGCACCGCGCGGCAGCCGGATCGTCTCGCCCTGGCCCTTGGGCAGGCGGACGCCGCCGACGCTGGGCGCCTGCATGTTGTCCATGTACTCCTGGCGCTTCTGCCGCTTCGACTTGCGGCCCTTGCGCGAGGGACCACCCGGACGCCCGAAGGCACCCGCGGTACCGCCACGGCCACCGGGGCCGCCACGACCGCCGCCGCCACCGCGGAAGCCGCCGCCACCGGCCGGGGCACCGCCGCCGCCACCGGGACCGCCGCCACCCGGGCGGAAGCCGCCGCCGCCACCGCCGCCGCCACCGGGACGGAAGCCACCGCCGCCGCCACCGCCACCGGGACCGCCGCGGAAACCGCCGCCGCCGCCACCGGGACGACCGCCGCCGCCACCGGGGCCGCCACGGGCGCCGCCACCGGGACCACCGCGGGCGCCGCCACCGGGACCGGCGGGACGCTGCGTGCGGCCCGGCATCATGCCGGGGTTCGGCCGCGGGGGCATGTTGCCCGGGCTCGGCCGGTTGCCACCGGCGCCACCACCCGGCCGCGGGGCCGGACGGTCACCGCCGGCGCCACCGCCGGGACGCGGGGGCCGGTTGTCGCCGCCCTGGCCGCCACCGGGGCGCGGAGCCTGCGGACGCGGGGCCGGGGCGCCGGAACCGACGCCGAACGGGTTGTTGCCGACGCGCGGCGTGCGCGGGCCGGGCTTGGGACCGCCGGGCTTGGGGCCCTGCGGCTTCGGCGGGACGACCGAGCCGGTGCCCTGCGCGGGCGCGGCCGGGGTGTCCTGCTTCGGAGCGGCCGGAGCCTCGGCTTTGGCGGCCGGGACCTGCTGCTGGGGTGCGGGCGCGGCGGGCTGCTGACGCGGGCCGGGCCGCGGACCGGGGCGCTGCCCCGGGGTGGCCGGCTTCGACGCCGCGGGCGCCTGCTGCTGGGGTGCGGCCGGAGCCGCCTGGACCGACGGAGCCGGAGCCGCCTGGGCCGCCGGAGCCTGCTGGGCAGGCGCGGGGGGCTTCGGGGCGGCGGGCCCGGGCTTGGCGGCCGGCGGGCCGGGGCGCGCCGACGGGCCCGGGGTGGGCTTCTTGGCGCCCTTGGGCGCATACGCGTCGCGGAGACGGCGGGCGACGGGCGCCTCGACCGTGGACGACGCGGACTTGACGAACTCGCCCTGTTCCTTCAACTTCGCGAGCACGTCCTTGCTGGTGATGCCGAGCTCTTTCGCGAGCTCGTGTACGCGGGCCTTGCCTGGCACAACTCTCCTCATCTAGGGGAGGCCAGGCGGCACACCGCTGACCTCGTCCTTATTGCCTGACGCTCATGGCTTCAGCTTCACGGCTGACTCATGACGGGTCCGACCTGCTTCCTTGGTTCCTCGCGACCCCGGGGACGTCCCGGGCTCGTGGTGCGTGGTGGTGTGCTCGACGCGCTCGCGGACCTCGCGGGCATCGAGCGCCCCGGGAGCCCGCAAGGCTCTCGGGAAAGCCCGCCGCCGTTCGGCCTTGGCCAGGCAGTCCGGGTCGGGGTGCAGCCAAGCCCCCCGGCCCGGCAGCCGCCGACGTTCGTCGACGACCACCCGCCCGGCCACCGCGACCACGCGCAGCAGCTCACCGATCAATGCCCGCCGCTTGCAGCCGACACAAGTCCGCACCGGGGAATTCCGGTGGGGCTGGTGCTCGGCTACCCGCCGCGGGCGTTGAACCACTACTGAGTCTAGCGCTTCGACCTTCACTCAGCCGAACCGGTTGTCGCGGCGGGCCGCGACGGACGGGCGTGGTCTTGATCACCCTCGTCGTCCGCCGGTGCGGCGTCGCTGCGGATGTCGATCCGCCAGCCGGTCAGGCGGGCGGCGAGGCGGGCGTTCTGGCCCTCCTTGCCGATCGCCAGCGACAGCTGGAAGTCCGGCACCACGACGCGGGCGGTCTTCGCTCGCTCGTCCACGACTCGTACCGAAACAACCTTCGCGGGCGACAGCGCATTCCCGACGAAGCGGGCCGGATCCTCGGAGTAGTCGATGATGTCGATCTTCTCGCCGGCCAGCTCGCTCATCACGTTGCGCACGCGCGCGCCGACCGGGCCGATGCAGGCGCCCTTGGCGTTGACGCCCGGCACGGTGGACTTGACCGCGATCTTCGTCCGGTGCCCCGGCTCGCGCGCGACGGCGGCGATCTCGACCGTCCCGTCGGCGATCTCCGGCACCTCGAGCGCGAACAGCTTGCGCACCAGGTTCGGGTGCGAGCGCGAGAGCGTGATCTGCGGGCCGCGGTTGCTGCGCGACACCGTGACCACGTACGCCTTGATCCGGCTGCCGTGCTCGTAGGACTCCCCGGCGACCTGCTCGCCGGACGGCAGCACGCCCTCGGTGTCACCCACCTGGACGACGACCATGCCGCGCGCGTTCGCGCGGGCGTCGCGCTGGATGACGCCGGCGACGATCTCGCCTTCCTTGGTGGAGAACTCGCCGAAGGTCTTCTCGTGCTCGGCGTCGCGCAGCCGCTGCAGGATGACCTGGCGCGCGGTGGTGGCGGCGATCCGGCCGAAGCCCTCGGGTGTGTCGTCCCACTCCTCGTCGACCTGGCCGTCGTGGGTCAGCGTGTGCGCGAGCACGCGCACCAGGCCCGTCTTGCGGTCGATGTCGATGCGGGCGTGCGGCTGGTGGCCCTCGGTGTGCTTGTACGCGGTGAGCAAGGCCGTCTCGATGGCCTCGATCACCGTTTCGAAGGGGATGTCCTTGTCCCGTTCGATCGCCCGCAGCGCGGCGATGTCGACGTTCACTTCGACCCCTTCTCCGTCTCGGCCGCGATGAAGCCGGACGCGTCGTCTTCGAGCAGTTTCAGGTCCTCGGCGGGCGGCTGCTTGAACTCGATCTCCACGACCGCCTTCGCCACGTCGGCGTAGCGGACGTCGCGGATCTTGCCGCCTTCGAGGACGCGGGCGGCGTGCTCGCCCGCGTGACCGACCCGGCCGATGAACGCCGTACCGTCGGCCGGGGTGACCTTCACGAGCCGGAACCGCGCGCGCCGCCAGTGCCGGGCCTGGGTGAGCGGGCGGTCGAGCCCCGGCGAGGTGACCTCCAGCGTGTAGGCGCTCGCCAGCACGTGGTCGTTTTCGTCGAGCGCCGCCGAGACCTTGCGGCTGACCTCGGCGACCTCGTCCAGCCCGACCCCGTCGTCGGCGTCGACGACGACCTTGACCAGCTGGCGCCGGCCGGCCTGCTGCACCTCGAACGAGTCGAGGTCGAAACCCGCGGCGGTGACGGCTTCGGCCACTATCGGCTGAAGCCGGCTGGCGAGTTCTCCTGGCACGTGGGGGTCTCCTTGCTCGGGCTGGGTGGTCGGGTCGGTGGTGGACCAGCTTATCCGGTCGCCCGCTCACCCCGCGCGAGCGGCGGGGGCGCCCCGGGGCCTGGCAGGATGGGGCGGCGTGACCGGAAGACCGACCGAGCTGACCCGCCGCACCGCCCTCCGCGCGGGGGCGCTGGCCGCACTGGCCGTTCCCCTCGCCGCCTGCGGGCCCGGCTACGACGAAAGCCCCGACCCGCTGCGGCCGCTGCTGACCGCCGCCCAGGCCGACGCCGACGCCGCGCGAGCGCTGGCCAAGGGCGCCGACGCCGACGCCGCCGGCCAGCTCGCCGACGCGCGCGCGGCACACGCGGCCGCCCTCAAGTCCGAAGTGGACCGGCTGAACCGGCCCACGCCGTCGCCGTCCCCCGCACCGCCGGCGCCCGCGGCGCTGGGCGACCTGAAGGAGCGGCTGGCGGCGGCGCGCAAGCAGGCCGAAGACCTCGTCGGCGGGCTGCCGCGCTACCGCGCCGGGCTGGTCGCGGCGGTGGCGGCGGGCTGCGCGGCGCTGCAGCGCACGGCTCCGGCGCTGGGCCCGGGCGAGGACGCGCCGAAGGTGGGCGCCGCCCCGGCCGGCGCGGTGCCCGCGGAGGCGGTGGACCCGCTGCAGGCGGCGCTGGCGGCCGAGCACGCGGCGGTGTGGGTGTACGGCCTGGTCAGCGCGTTCCTGCCGGGCGAATTCGGCGACGCGGAGAAGAGCGGCGCGGCCGAGCACGCCCTGCGCCGCGACTTCCTGCAGACGGCGCTCTCGGCGGCCGGGGCGACCCCGGTGGCGCCGGAGGCGGCATACGTGCCGAAGAACCCGGTGACGGACGCGAAGTCGGCGTCCCAGGTGGTGGCGACGGCCGAGGCGGACTGCGCGTCGGCGTGGCTCGCGGTGATCGACCACACCGACGACGCGGGGTTGCGGACCACGGCGTTGCACGCGCTGGTCGCCGCCTCCCGCCGCGGCACGCCGTGGCGCGCCGAAGCGGGCGAGAAGCCGGTCGCGATCGCCCTGCCCGGCCAGACCACCTGACCCGCCTCGTGAGTGGTAAGGAGGGTTCTAACCCTCCTTACCACTCACGACCGGGTGCGGCAGGGCGCTAGGGGCGGAGGTCGGCGGACAGGCGGAGGGCGTCGTCGGCGATGCGCTCGATGAGGTCCTTGTCCTTGTGCTTGGCGTAGAAGTCGGCCAGCACGATCGTCGTGTTCGTGCCGTCGACCTTCGAGGAGTACGCCGCCTCCTTACCGCTCACGCTCGGGGTGCCGGTGCCGGCGAACGTCTTGTCCCGCACCAGGTCCGTGACGTTGCCGGTGCCGTCCTGCTCGGTCAGCGTCTTGAGCGCCTTCGCCTGCGTCGAGTCCGGCATGCCGACCAGCGCCACCGACACCAGGGCCTTCGCGCCGCCCGACTCCGTCGTGTACAGCGCGCGCACCAGCGACCGGCACGGCGTGTCCTTGAAGAAGCGCTGGGTGTCGCCGTAGGACTTCTCGGCGCAGTCCGTCGTCTTCGCCGGCCCGGCGACCAGCGTGAACTCGAACTGCCCGGTGTTCTGCGCCGGCGGCTGCGCCACCGGCTGGTCCGTCGCCGAGTCGTGCCGGATCAGGTACCACAGCAGCCCGGAGACGACGGCGATCGCGACCAGCCCGGCCCCCTTGAGCAGCAGGGACCGGGTGTCGCGAGCCGGCGGTCCCGGCACGGGCGGGCGGGGCTGCGGGGGGACCGCGCCCAGCGGGGCCGTGTCGGACGGGCCTGGGGTGAAATGCGCACCAACCACGGGGACATACGGTAGTTCACCCGCTTCCGCGAGTTCACTCGAACGCGTGTAAAACGCGTTCGACGTCGTCAAGCGTGTTGTAGAGGTGGAAGCCGACCCGCACCCGGCCGCCGCGCAGGCTCGACACGATCCCCGCCGCGGCCACCCGCTCCGGGTCCGCGTCGAGCGACACGATCGCGGTGCCCCGCGGCGGCAGCCCGAGCTTCCCCAGCAGCGTGTCCGCGAGGCCGACGTTGTGCGCCTGGACCTGGGCGAGGTCGAGCCCGGCGAAGTACTCCAGCGCCACCGCCGAGCCGACCTGGGCCAGCCAGACCGGCGAGAGGTCGAACGCGCGGGCGTCACCGGCCAGGCGCAGCGGGAGGCCGTAGACCGTGGCCCACGGGTCCTCCCCCGCGTACCAGTTCGCCGCGACCGCGCGCGTGCGCTCCTGCGCGTCCGGCCGCACCGCGAGCCACGCGCTGCCCCGCGGCGAGCCGAGCCACTTGTAGCCCGCCCCGGCCACCCAGTCCGCCCAGGCGACGTCCAGCGGCAGCCAGCCGACCGCCTGCGTCGCGTCGAGCAGCACCGCCGCCTCGGCGGCCTCGGCCGCGGCCCGCAGCGCCGCCAGGTCCACGATCCGGCCGTCGGCGGACTGGACGACGCTCACCGCGACGACGTCGTGGCCCTCGACCCGCTCCGGCAGCACGTCCAGGGGCACTTCGGTCACCGTGGCACCGGGGTTCGCCGCGAACGGGAACGTCACGCTGGTGAAGTCGCCTTCGGCGGCGAGCACGCGGGTGCCGGCGGGCAGCGCGGCGGCGACGTTGGCGACGAGCTGCGAGACCGACGCGCCGCTCGCGACGCGCCCGGGTTCGACGCCGAGCAGCCGGGCGAACCCGGCCCGCGAGCGCGTCACGTACGCATCGAACTCCCCGGGCCGGGTGGCGCCGGTCCGCCACCGTTCCACCGACTCGGCCACGGCCTCGGCCACCGGCGCGGGCGGGACGCCCACGCTGGGCGTGTTCAGGTATCCGGACGGGACGGCGAAGTCGGTTCCGAAGGCGCGCATGCCCCGAGCCAAGCAGATCCCCCGGGGCCGGTTCACCCGATTTCCGGCAGCAGTGCCGTGACATCGGCGTAGGACGGCGGGCGCAGCGGCAGGTCACCGCCGTCCCGCACGGCCAGCGCGGTCGCGGCCGCGGCGGCGAGCGCCATCCGGTACGGCAGCGACCCCAGGCTCACCCGCGCGACGCCCAGCTCCGCCAGCCCGGCCACGGTCACCTTCCCGGGCAGGAACAGCAGGTTGAGCGGCAGGCCGGCGGCGACGATCCGCTCGACGTCCCCCGGCTCGGCGAGACCGGGCACGAAGACGCCGTCCGCACCGGCCGCCGCGTACGCCTGCACCCGCCGCTCGGCCTCGGCGAGCGAGTGGTCGCCGGCCCAGTGCGTGTCCGTCCGGGCGTTGACGAACAGGCCCGGCACGCGCTCCTTGACCGCCGTGACCAGGGCGCACTGGACGTCGACCGGCGCGAGCGAGCCGTCGGCCCGGCCGTCTTCCAGGTTGACGCCGGCCACGCCCGCCGCCGCCAGCTCGGCCGCGAGGTCGGCGACCGCGGCCGGGTCCGCGCTGAAGCCGTCGGCGATGTCGACGCTGACCAGCGCGTCCAGCCGCGTCAGGCGGGTGGCGAGGGCGACGGTCGCGTCACGCGTCGAGGGCGCGCCGTCCGGCTCCCCCACCGCCGCGGAGACGCCGAGGCTGGTGGTGCCGAGGGCGCGGAAGCCCTGCGCCGTGAGGAAGGCGCCGACGCCGAACTCCCACGCGTTCGGCAGCAGCAGCGGGGAACCGGGGACGTGCAGGGCACGGAATTCGTCCATGCCCCGAACCTAGGTCCGCGACGCTTCGGCGGGCGCCGAACTCTCGAGGAACGGCGTCAGCACCCCCGGCACGGCGTCCGCGGCGAACTGCAGGCCTTCGTCCGCGGCGGCGTCGAGGATCGAGTAGGCGCCGGAGCCGGCCGCGGTGGTCGCGGTGAACGTCGCGAGCCCGCGACGGCGCTGGAACACCGACTGCTTCACGGTCCAGCCGATGACGCCGTCCCGCGTCAGCGCAGCCGTGCCGCGCCGGACCGAGCCCGCGCGCGTCACCAGGTAGCGGCCGCGCAGACCGTGCCCGAGGCCGCGGTAGGCGTCCAGGGCGAGCAGGACGGCCACCGGCAGCGCGACGACGGCGAGGGCGACGCCGAGCACGAGCAGGACGTCGGTGAGCAGCGCGCCGAGGGCCAGCAGGACGAGCACCGGTGTGAGCGCGGTGAGCAGGGCCCACCGCAACCGCCGTCCGCGGGCCGCGGGTGGGTGCGGCACCAGTTCGACGGTGTCGAGCCGCTCGCCCAGGACCTGCGCCGCGACGGCGTGCGCGTCGGCTTTCGGTGCCGCGGGCAGGAGTGTCTTGGACTCCGTCTTGTCGTCGTCTTGCTCCAGACCGGTGGCGATGGCGTCCACCCGGGCGGCGCCGGCGAGCCGGGCACCGAGCGGCTCGACCAGTTCGACGCCGCGCAACCGCCGTTCCTCGACGGTGATCGTCCGGGTGGTGAACAGCCCGCGGCGGACGCGCAGGGTGCCGCCGGGTTCGCGGTCCAGCCGGTAGTGCCACCACATTTCGGTGAACAGGCCCACGGCCCCGGCCACGCCGGCGACCATGGCGACGGCCAGCAGGAGCAGGATGCCGGCGGCGAGGGGCAGGTCGCCGAAGAGGCCGAGGAGCCACTCGAGCAAGCCACCGCCTGCCCCGAACCAGTCGGCGACCTTGAACAGGGAACCGAACGCGGCCAGACCGAGTGTCGGAGCGACGAAAGAGACTGGTGCGTAACGGATCCAACGGGGATCGAGTGTCGCGAGTGGACCGTCTTGGGTGGACGGTCCGCGGTGCAGGAGTTCGGTGCGCAGCGCCTCGGCGTCGGCTCTGGCGAGCGGGGAGAGGGTGATCCGCTCCGGCCCGCCCGTGCCGATCGAGAGCGTCGCGACGCCGAACGCGCGATGCAGCGGGTTGGCGGTCAGGTCGGCGGTGCGGATGCGTTCCCGTGGCAGGGATTTGCGGGTGTGGACGGCGAAGCGGAACTCGATCTCGAGGCGTTCGGCGGTGCAGCGGAAGCGGGTGTACCGCCAGCGGACGTATTCGGTGGCCACGCCGGCGGCGACGAGGAAGGCGGCGGCCGGGAGCAGCCAGAGGGACCGGGTGCCGACGGCGATCGGCGTACCGGCCGAGACGGCGACACCGGCCATGAGGATTGCGGTGACGCCGAGAGTGCGCCGGTCGAGACGACGCCAGCCGGCGCGCGTTTCCTCGGTCGCGGGGCCGCGCTCGCCGCTCATGTCGCGTCCCCCGGCGTGGCGTCCGTGCGTTCCGTCAGCCGCTCCGCCACCTCCGCCGCGACCTGCGCGTCAAGGCCGCGGAGCCGGACCGCTCCCCGCGCCGAAGCCGTCGTCACCGTGACCGTCGCGAGGCCGAAGCGCTGCTGGAGCGGCCCGCGCAGCGTGTCGACCGTCTGCACGCGCGACAGCGGCGCGACCCGCCACTCCTGCCACAGGAACCCTGATCGCACGTAGACCGCCGTGTCGGTCACCTCCCAGCGGTGCAGGCCGAACCACCACCGCGGCAGGACCGCGCACCAGGCCACCCCCAGCACGGCGACCACCGCCGCCGGCGCTAGCAGCCAGAACGCGGCCGGCGGGATCAGCAGGCCGAGGACCACGAGCACGAGCACCACCGGCCCGAACGTCAGCGCCCCCTGCGCGCGCCACCAGGCGATCGCGCGGCGGTCGAGTGCGTGGCGCGGTGGCCGCAGCCGTAGTTTTCCGGTCTCCACCGGACCCCCCGAGGATTGTTTTACAATGCGACCGCATCGTAACGGCGGAGCCTGGGTTTTCGCAATGCGATCGCATGACAACAGGAGCGGACGTGCCGAAACAGGTGGACCACGAGCAGCGCCGGGTGCAGATCGCCGAGGCGCTGCAGCGGCTGACCACGCGCGCCGGCCTGGAAGGCGTCAGCCTGCGCCAGGTCGCCGCCGAAGCCGGCATGTCGATGGGCTCGGTGCAGCACTACTTCAAGACCAAGGACGAAATGCTGCGCTACGCCCTCGAGCACCGCCACAAGCTCCGCAGCGAGCGCATCACCGCGAAGGTGCTGGCCGAGGGCCCCCCGACCCCGCGGTCGATCCTCCGCGCGTGCCTGGTCGAGATCCTCCCGCGCGACCCCGACAGCGAGGCCGACTTCCTCATCGGCGTCGCCTACTTCATCCGCGCGGTGGCGGACCCGGTGATGGCGAAGGCCTTCGGCGAAGGCATGCCGGAACTCCTGGAGTTCTTCGCCGGCCAGGTCCGCGAAGCCCAAGAGGCGGGCGACGTCCCGGCGTCGGCCGACCCCGCGACCGAAGCCGCCCTGCTCTGGGCGATCGCGGACTCCCAGGGCTCGGAAATCCTGATGGGCCACCGAACCCCGGCCGAAGCGATCTCCACAGTGGACTACTACCTCGACCGCCTCTTCACCCCCTGACCGTGTCGTCTCCCCAATCACGCGTGTCGACCCTTCAATCACGCGCGTCGACTCCTCAATCACGCGTGCCGACCCGGCACACGCGAAGCACGGGTCGACACGCGTGATCCCGGGGTCGACACGCGTGATTGCCGGGACGACACGGCGTCAGCCGCCTCCTCCGCCGCCGCCGGAAGCCGCGGAGATCGCGGCCGTGCGGGCGGCGCGGAGTTCGCGGATCACCTTGCGCAGGGCCGGGACCGCGGCCCCCGCCTGCTCCTCCAGCCGGGCCAGCCGGTTGCGGTGACGCCGTCGCTCGCCACGCGGCAGCACCGCGCCCAGCTCGACCGCCGCGGCCAGGGACGTCAGGGCCGCGACGTCCCCGGACACCGGCGCGTCACTGCGCAACGCCGCCCGCACCGAGTCGCGGAGGGCGGCCGCGGAAGCCGCGACCCGCACCACCGGACGCCGGCGCGAGAACAGCCCCAGCACGCGGGACGTCCGCAGCGAAATCACGCCCGCCGCGTCGAGCTGGGCCTCCAGGGACCGCAACGTCTCGCGGGCCCCGCGGCGGACCCGGGCGCGCCACTTCCGGTGCGGGTCGGCGGCGAGCTCGGCGAGCAGGTCGTCGAGCACCAGGTGCCCCGTGCCGCCGGCCCCCGAGACCACCGGACGGCCCCCGTCGTCGGTGATCCGGCCGCGCAGCATCAGGTCCGTCAACGCCGCCGCGCGGACCAGCAGCGCCACGCGCTCGCGGTCCGGCAGCCGGTCGCGCGCGGTGTCGCAGGCCAGCAGGTACGCCCGGGCCGGCAAGGACAGCTCGCTCATCCAGTTCCTCCCTCGTCGTTCCACCCAGTCCACCGCACACACCACGCGGGCGGAACCGGACGACGGGGGTGCTCGCGGCGACGAACGTTGCGCACCCGGGCGCAACCAAAGTTGCACGCCCGGGCGGCCGCCCGGAACAGCGGTTACCGTGGCCGCGTGACCACCGCCCGGCGGCCGCTGTGGCCGAGCCGCTCCGACGCCCGCTGGCTGATCTTCGCGGCTCTCGTGTTCGCCGGGATGAACACGTTCTTCTACGTCCTCGGCGACCGGACCACCGGCGCGTGGGGGCCGGCCGCCGGGCTGGTCCTGCAGATCGCCTGCGACCTCACCCTGGTCCTGCTGTTCCGGTTCCCCGGCCCGGTGTGCGCGTTCGTCACCGCGGCGGCGGTCGCGATGCTCGCCTCCGACACCTTCGCCCCCGGGCTGCTCGTGCCGCTCCACCCGCTCGCGCTGACGACGGTCCCGACGATCACCCCGGTGATCCTCAGCCAGGCAGCCCGGGTCCTGGACCGGCGGACCGTGCTGTGGGTGGCCGGCGTCCTGGCCGTGATCGCCGCGCGGCCGTGGACGCCGAGCTGGGCGACGACGCCGTTCGGCCTGCTCAGCACCGCGCTGCCGGCGCTCTCCTCGCTGTACTTCGAAGCCCGCAAGCAGCTGCTGCAGTCGCTGCGGGACCGGGCGGAACGCGCCGAGCGCGAACAGCACCTGCTGGCCGAGCAGGCCCGGGCCGAGGAACGGCGGCGGCTCGCGGGCGAGATGCACGACGTCGTCACCCACCGGCTCAGCCTGATGGTGCTGCACGCCGGCGCGCTCGGCGTGACGTCGGCCGACCCGGCCGCGCGGACGGCGGCCGAGGACATCCGCCGCGAAGGCGCGTTGGCGCTGGACGAACTGCGCGACCTGGTCGGCGTTCTGCGCAACGGCGCCGAGACCGGGCCGCGGACGCTCAGCCCGGAGGAGCCCGGCGACCCGGCGCGGCTGGTCGAGGAGTCCCGGTCGGTCGGGGTGGCGACGGACCTGGTGGTGGACGGCGACCCCGCGCAGGTGTCGCCGACCGTCGCGCGCACCGCGTACCGGCTCGTGCAGGAGGCGCTGACGAACGTGCGCAAGCACGCGCCGGGTGCGTCGGCGGCGGTGTCCCTGCGCTACCACCCGGGTGGTCTGGACGTCTCCGTCGACAGCACGGCGGCGGCGCACCCGCCCGATCCGGCGCTGGCGGGCAGCGGTTCCGGCGCCGGGCTGGCCGGCCTGCGGCAGCGCGTCGAACTGGTCGGCGGGCGCTTCGACGCGGGCCCGCGACCCGGCGGCGGGTTCCGGGTCGGTGCGATACTGCCCGCCTACGTCCCGACGGCGGAAGGCACGCACTGTGATCCCGGTGCTCGTGGTCGATGACGAGCCGATGGTCTGCGCGCACCTGCGCACGATCCTGGGTTCGGCGGACGACATCGAGGTCGTCGCCCAGGCCGCCGACGGCGCCGAAGCCGTCGAGGCCGTGGTCCGGCACCGGCCGCGGGTGGTGCTGATGGACCTGCGGATGCCGGGCGTGGACGGCCTGACGGCGATCGCCCGCATCACGGCGCTGCCGGACCCGCCGGCGGTGGTGGCGCTGACGACCTTCGACGCGGACACGTACGTGATCCGCGCCCTGCGCACGGGCGCGGCGGGCTTCCTGGTGAAGTCGACACCCCCGGAGGACCTGATCGGCCTGGTCCGCGTGGCGGCGGACGGCCACACGGTGCTCTCCCCGTCGGCCGCGCGCCGGCTGGTGGCGCTGTCCGCGGACCACCGCGAACGCGGCGAAGACGCGCGACGGCGCATCGCGGGGCTCACCGAGCGGGAGCGGGACGTGCTGGCCTGCCTGGGCGAAGGACTGTCCAATGCGGACATCGCGGCGCGGCTGCACCTGGCCGAGGCGACGGTGAAGAGCTACGTCTCCCGGATGCTGGTGAAGCTGGACTGCGCGAACCGGACCCAGGCCGGGCTGCTCGCCCACGAGGCGGGTCTGGTGGCCCGTTAGGGGAACAGCAGCGGGGCGGCGTGCCAGATCGCCCAGCCGTTGAGCAGGAACCACCCGCCGATCCACAGCGGCGACGGCATTTTGGTCTGCTTGGCCAGTACGGCGGCGTCATCCGTGTGGCCGCGGAAGCCTTTCTCGCGGCGGTTCGTGACGAGGACGCGCACGCCGGCGAGCTCACTCGTCAGCAGCAGCCAGGCTTCGGTGTAGGCGACGGCGGTGCGCAGCCAGGCCGGGGCGTAGCGCAAGGCCCCGTACACGACCGCCCCCACCAGGAAGATCATGATCAAGGTGCGCAGGTCCCGCGCGAACAGCAACAGGAACACCATCGCGACGAGGGTCAGCACGAGCACGGCCTGGACGTGCCCGCGGTGCAGCAGGACGGCCGCCCCCAGCCCGGCCAGCGGCGGCATCGCGTACCCGGCGGCGCCGACCAGGACATTGGCGAAGCCCGCAGTACCGCGCGACAACGTGCCGCCGCCTTCGGCGTCGTCGATCTTGACGCGGCTGACCGTCCCGCCCATCAGCAGCACCACCAGGGCATGGCCGCCCTCGTGGAAGAGGGTGCCGAGGACGTTGGCGTTGCGCAGGAGGCTGCGCCGCCCACTGGGCGGCGTGACGACCGAGGTCAGCGACACCGCGAAGGCGAACAACGCGGTGAGGGCAACGACTCCCCAGCCCGGAGCGGGTGCGGTCTCGTTGAGCACCGCGACAGTGTCCCTGCGGACAGGACGAACGAACCCGTAACGGGACGAACTGTCCAAGAGCTGTCCAGTGCTACGCGGACGCCGGCGTGTGCTCCGCGTCGTAGGCGTCCCGGGCGTCCTGGACCGACGCCATGTGCTGCCGGGCCCAGCGGTCGAGCACGTCGAGGGGCTCGGACAGGTTGCGACCCAAGGCCGTCAGCTCGTACTCGACCTTCGGCGGGATCGTCGGGTACGCCGTGCGGGTGAGGATGCCGTCGCGGACGAGGCTGCGCAGCGTCTGCGTCAGCACCTTCTGGGAGATGCCGTCCACACGGCGGCCGATCTCGGTGAAGCGCAGGGGGCCGCCGGAGAGGGCGCCGACGATGAGGACCGTCCACTGGTCGCCGATGCGGTCGAGCAGCTGGCGGGTCGGGCAGTTGCGGTTGTAGGGATCGGGTCCCACGGCGCGCCTCCTCACTCTCCCGGGGAGAGTAACACGCCGATCAGGCGGTGGCACGAGCCAGACCGGCGGCGACCCGCTTGATGAAGGAGCCGAGGAACCACCGGTAGAACCAGCCGGTGCCGGGGACCTTCGGCGTGAACGTCGAGTGCCAGTGGATGTCGGTGCCGCCGTCACGCGGGGCGAGGTCGACGTAGGCGACGTAGTCCCGCAGCGGCAGGCCGCGTTCCAGCGCGTAGCCGAACCGGCGGCCGGGCTCCAGCGCGACGATCTTCTCGTACGAGCTGACGCCATTGGTCTTGAACAACCGGACCGCACCGAGGCCTTCCGGCTCGTCCGCCCCTTCGCGGACCAGCTCGAACGACCCCAGCGGCGACCACTCCGGCCAGCTCGCGCCGTCCCTCAGCAAGGCGTACACGGCGTCGGCGGGCGCGGACGTCCGGGTGCGCACCGAAACGTGTTGTACCATTTGGTACGTGTACCATCTGGTACATGATCGACGCAAGCCCGCGCGCGAAGCTCCTCGCCGCGGCGATGGACCACATCGCCCACCACGGCGGCGCCGACCGGAGCCTGCGCGCGCTGGCCGCGGAGCTCGGCACCAGCCACCGCATGCTGATCTACCACTTCGGCTCGAAGGAAGGCCTGCTCACGGCGGTGGCTCGGGAGGTCGAGGCCCGCCAGCGCGCCGCCCTCGCCGGGCTCGACCCGGCGGAGTTCTGGCGGCGGCTCACCGACGACGACCTGCGCGCCAACGAGAAGCTGTTCTTCCAGCTCTACGGCCAAGCGCTCGGCGGCACCCCGGGCACGGCGGAATTCCTCGACGGCGTGATCGACGACTGGCTCGGCCCCATCGAGGCCCGGCTCGCCCGGCTCGGCGTCCCGGAGGCCGACCGGCCCGCCCACGCCCGGCTGGGACTCGCCGTGACCCGTGGGCTGCTGCTCGACCTCGTCACGACCGGCGACCGCGAAGCCGTCGACGCCGCGATGATGAAGTTCCTGGCGCTGTACGAAAACCCGTGATTCTCTGGGCTGATGCGACTGATACCGGCGTTCTTGGCCGCTTTGCTCACGACCGCGGGGCTCGCGGCCCCGGCCGACGCCGCCACGGAAAGCCGCCCGGTCTACTCCTACGCGAACGCGATCCGCGAGACGGCGTGGGTGGAGACCGGCACCGACAACGACCACGACGGCCAGCCCGACCGCATCGCCGCCGACGTCATCCGGCCCGATGCGCGGGGGCGCGTCCCGGCGATCCTCGACGTCAGCCCGTACTACGCGTGCTGCGGCCGCGGCAACGAACTGCAGAAGAAAACGTACGCGCCGGACGGCACCCCGCAGCAGTTCCCGCTGTTCCTGGACAACTACTTCGTGCCCCGCGGGTACGCCGTCGTGCTGGCCGACGTCGGCGGGACGAACCGCTCGTCCGGCTGCTTCGACGACGTCGGGTCCGGCAACGCGGTCGTGAACTGGCTGGGTGGCCGGGCGAAGGCCTTCGACGCCCCGGAGGGCGGCCGTCCGGTGCGCGCCGAGTGGGCCACCGGCGACGTCGGGGCGATCGGCAAGTCGCAGGACGGCGCGACCGCGATCGGGATGGCCGCGTCAGGCGTCGCCGGGCTGAAGACGATCGTGCCGATCGAAGGCATCGCGGACAACTACGCCCAGGCCATCGGCAACGGCGCTCCCTTCGCCACGCCGGAGAACACCGGGTCGTCCTTCACCTACAACGAGCGCGCCGCCGAGCTGTGCAAGCCGTTCGAAGCCGACGTCAAGGCGCGCGCGGGCACGAACGGCGACTACAACGCCTACTGGGAAAGCCAGCACCACGTCCCGCAGCCCGGGCAGGCGAGCGTGCTCATCGCGCAGGGCTTCGGGGACTGGGTCGTGGCGCCGAACCAGTTCGCCCGCTACTGGGACGCGCTGGGCCGGGCCGGTGTCCCGCGCAAGGCGTGGCTGAGCCAGGCCGGGCACACCGACCCCTTCGACCTGCAGCGGGCGCGGTGGGTCGAGACGCTGCACCGCTGGTTCGACCGCTGGCTGCTCGGGCGGCACAACGGCGTCGAGCGCGAGCCCGCCGTGCACCTCGAAACCGCGCCGGACCGGTGGACCGACGTCCGGAACTGGCCGCCGGCGACGGCGCCGGTCACGTTCCGGCCGTCGGGTGACGGCACGCTGGGTGCGCGCGGGTCGGGCTCGGCGAGCGTCGCCGACGATCCCGCCGCCACCCGCGAGCAGTGGGCGGCCGGGGTGTCGGCCGCGCGGTTCACCGGCGCTCCCTTGGCCGCGCCGGTGCGGCTCGCCGGGTCGCCGTCGGTGACGATCACGGCGTCGGCGGACCGGACCGCCGCCCGGCTCGGCGTCGCGCTCGTCGACTACGGCCCAGCCGACCTGCGGAACACGGCGGAGTACGGCAGCGGCGTGCGCAACCTCGCGACGCGGTCGTGCTGGGGCTCGAGCACCGACGGCGACAGCGCGTGCTTCCTCGACACCGCCGCCGACGTCGTCCACGTGGACCACCGGATCGTCGCCGCCGGCTGGGCCGACCTCGGGCACCACGCGTCGCTGCGGCACGGTGAGCCGCTCGTGCCCGGGCGGCCCTACACCATGACGTTCACCCTCACCGCCCTCGACCACGTCGTCCCGGCGGGGCACCGGCTCGGGCTGCTCCTCGGCGGCACCGACGGGCTGCTGTTCGACCCGGCGCTGCCGGACTTCGGCGACACGCTGACGTTCGACCTCGCGCGGACGTCGGTCACCGTCGGCCTTACAAAGCCCGAACACTAGGCGGACGCCCTCCGAACACCGTCCCGCCAGAGTTCTCCTCGTACCCGGAAACTCCAGACGAGGAGAAACGATGCAAGGAAGCACCTGGACGCGGCTGGCGCTGGCGGGCGGGGCGAGCGCGGCCTGTCTGCTGGTGGCGGCGCCCCTGGCGTCGGCCGAGACGACGACGCCGGTGGCGCCGATCACGCTCAGCCCCGAGGAGTCGCAGCAGGTCTGCTCGGACTGGGTGCCGAAGCTGCAGAAGAAGGCCGAGAACCTGGAGAAGCGGATCAACGGCGGCGCCGAGGTCAAGGGCTCGGTCGCCAACCTCAAGGCGCGGGCGGCCGACCAGCGGGCGGCCGGGCACACCGCCCGGGCCGACCAGCTGGACCAGCGCGCCACCAAGCGACAGGGCCGCATCGGCGAGCTGGACGCGGCCAAGCAGAAGCTCGACGCCTTCGCGGCCGCGCACTGCAAGCCGGCCAAGTGAGGGGCGCGAGGGTCGCGGCGGCGGTCGGGGCCGCCGCGCTCATCGCACTCGGCTGTTCGGCGTGCCGGGACAACCTGATGGGCTCGCCGGATCAGTCGACGTCGTCGGTTTCGCCGTCCTCGGACCTGAGCGGGATCGAGTCGACGCTGAACGGCATCGAATCCGACATGAACAGCGATGGCTCGCCCTGACCGGCTAGCGTCTCCCCTCTGAACACGGCGGAGACGGGAGCAGGCATGGGGTCACCGGGACGCGGCCTCGTCCTCGTGGTCGAGGACGAGGCCGCGATCGCCGAGCTGGCGGCGCTCTACCTCAAGCGCGACGGCTTCGGCGTGCACGTCGAGGCCGACGGCGGCCGCGCGCTGGACGCCGTCCGGCGGCTCAAGCCGGTGGCGATCGTGCTCGACATCGGACTGTCCGGAATGGACGGTATCGAGATCTGCAAGGCGTTGCGCGCGGCCGGGGACTGGACGCCGGTGCTGTTCGTCACCGCCCGCGACGACGAGCTCGACCGGCTGCTGGGCCTGGAGATCGGCGCCGACGACTACCTCACCAAGCCGTTCAGCCCGCGCGAGCTGGCGGCCCGGGTCCGGACGGTGCTGCGCCGCGCCTCGGGGGTGGCACCGGCCGCGTCGGTGCTGACCGTGGGCGGGGCGCGGGTGGACCTCACCAGCCGCCGCGCCTGGGCGGGCGACGTCGAGGTTTCCCTGACGTCGACCGAGTTCGACCTGCTGACGCACCTGCTCCGGCACCCGGGGCAGGTGCTTTCGCGCGACCAGCTGCTGAGCGCCGTCTGGGGGTACGCCGCGGCCGCGGGGACGCGCACGGTGGACGTCCACGTGGCCCAGCTGCGGGCGAAACTCGGCGCGTCGAGTCCGATCCGGACGGTCCGGGGCATCGGGTACGCGGCGGATCCGGCATGAGGGGCTCCCTGGCCGGGCGGATCACGCTGGTGTGCCTGGCCGTCGCGGGGGTCGCGGTGATCGTGGCGGGACTGGTCGCGTCCCGGCTGATCCGGACCACGGCGGACAACGTGCTGCAGTCGACGCTGGCCGCGCAGGCCGACGTCGTCGCGTCGCAACTGGACGAAACGGGCATCGGCAACCGGCTGGGCGTCGGCAAGGTGGCCGACGTCGTGCGCGGGCAGGGCATTTCGGTGGTGGTCCGCCGGGCGGGCGGGGCGGCGCTCGGGGACGCCGTCGCGGTCCAGGCCGCCGGGAAGCTCGGGCTCACGGCCGACCACTCGGGGCGCGTCACGGTGGCGGGCTCGCAGTACCTGGTCGAGACGCGGGTGGTCGGGCCGCGCGGGGCGGCGTTCGCGCTGGTCCTGCCCGCACGCAACGCCCAGGCGACGCAGCGGGCCCTGGTGCGCAACATCCTGCTGGCGCTGGGGATCGGGCTGGCGGTGGCCGCTTTCGCCGGCTTCGTCTCCGGGCGGCTGCTGGGCCGTCCGCTGCGCCGGGCCGCGCTGGCCGCGGGCTCGCTGCGGGCGGGCCGGCGGGACGTGCGGGTGCCGGTGCAGGGACCGCGCGAGGTGGCGGAGGTGGCCGGGTCGCTGAACTCGCTGGCCGACGCGCTGGCCGTCAGCGAGGCGCGGCAGCGGGACTTCCTGCTGTCGGTGTCGCACGAGCTGCGGACGCCGCTGACGGCGGTGACCGGCTTCGCCGAGGCGATCGCGGACGGCGTCGCGTCCGGTGCCGACGCGGTGCGGGCCGGGCAGACGATCCAGCGGGAGGCGGCGCGGCTCTCGCGGTTGGTCGAGGACCTGCTGGAGCTGGCGCGGCTGGGGGCGGACGAGTTCCGGCTGGACATCGCTTCGCTGGACTTGGCGTCCTTGGTCCGCGACTGCGCGGAGGTGTGGCAGCTGCGGTGTGCTCGCGAGGAGGTTTCTCTCACCGTCTCGGCGCCCGCTTCGCCGGTCCCGGTGCTGGCGGACGCTCGCCGGCTGCGTCAGGTGGTCGACGGGCTGGCGGAGAACGCCCTGCGTGTCACACCCGCCGGCGCCCCGATGGTGTTCTCGCTGTCGGTGTCCGGTTCGTCGGCTTCGCTGGCTGTTCGCGACGGCGGCCCCGGCTTGGCGCCGGAGGACTACCCGGTGGCGTTCGAGCGAGGCGTCCTGAACGCCCGCTACCGCGACCACCGCCCGGTCGGCTCCGGCATCGGCCTGGCCCTGGTCCACGCCCTGGTCACCCGCATGGGCGGCACGTTGACGGCCGGGCCGGCCCCGGAGGGCGGCGCCGCGTTCACCCTGACGTTTCCCGTGCACCCAGCTGGGCCGCCCGAGCGGTGACGTCCATGAGGGCCCAGTGCTCGACGACCCGGTCGTCGCGGACCCGGATCATGTCCATGCTGGTCACGGCGTACCCGGGGCCGGAGCTGGTGTAGCGGTTCACCGAAAACTCGCCTTCGGTGACGTTCTGCTCGATCTTCACCGAGACGTCGGCTTTCTGGTCCCACTTCGCGCGCCAGGCGTCGATGCCGTGGTGGTCGCCGGCGGTGCCGCCGCGGTGGTCGACGACGTCAGGATCGATGTGGCGCAGGCCTTCCTCGAAGCGTCCGGCCGTCCAGAGCTCGACCAACCGTGCGTGGACTTCGGACGGGGTCATCGTCGCCTCCGTTAAGTGGGGAGTTCCCCGGTTAGGGTGTCGCTAGGCTAACCGGGGAGTTCCCCAGTTGGCAAGGAGGGCCGATGCCCGCACGAGCCCGCCGGTCCGACGCCCGCGACAACCACGCACTCCTGCTGGCGGCGGCGCGCGAGGTCTTCGCCGAGGACGGGCCCGACGCCCCGCTGGACCGGATCGCCCGGCGCGCGGGCATCGGCAACGCGACGATGTACCGGCACTTCCCGAGCCGTCGCGAACTGGTGATCGCGGTGTACGCCGACGAAGTCGCTTCACTGATTTCGCGCGCGCGTCTCGAGGCGGCCGACCCGGGCGCGGAGCTGTTCGCCTGGCTCGCGGTGTTCGTCGAGCACGTCCGGGACAAGCGCGACCTGGCCCTGTCCCTGACCACCCCGGCCGGCGACCACGAGACGCTGTTCGCCCACTGGCACTCGACGGTGAACGAGACGGCGGCGGCACTCGTCGCCCGCGCCAAGGCCGCCGGCGCAGTCACCCCGGACACCGACGCGCTGGACCTCCTCCTGCTCGGCACCGGCATCGCCCTCGCCAACGCCCCCACCCGAACCCCCCGCCTCCTGGACCTGGTCCGCCGCAGCGTGTCGCCCCCCTGATCACGCGTGTCGCCCCTCCAATCACGCGAGATGCCTCCCCAATCACGCGAGATGCCCCTTCGATCACACGAACCGACCCTCCAGGTACGCCAGTTCGCCGGTCCGGTAGGGACTGTTCCAAGATCGGTGTTTCCGGCTCGACACGCCGGGCCGAGGTCCGGCGGGATGGGCACTGTGAGTGATGACATCGGAGCTTGTGAGTCCACGCAAGCGCGAGAAGCCGGCGCAGGAGCTG
>JAEBES010000019.1:0-130394 GCA_049998155.1 Amycolatopsis sp. cmx-13-12
GAGCCGGCGGCGGCCCTCGACAGACAATGGGGCATTACGGTGGTGCACGGACGGGTCTTTCTCTCGGCGGATGTGTTGGTCGCACTTCTCATCCTGCCGCCGAAAGACCCGTCCCTCGACTCAGGCCCTTCACCCACGTCACCAACGTCATGACCCGCAACAGCTAGCTGCTACCGCCGCGGGCTTTCTCGGCCGTCTCGACGGCGCCGCCTACCCCGTGGTCCTCATGCGCGCCGCCACTACCCTCACTGAAGCACTCCACCCGGATTCGGCCATGAGCCTCGACGTGGATTGCCGAGTCGATTTGTCGACTCGGTCGAACCTTGTAAGCAAGCCCTCGAGCAGGTGCTTCTCCGGAGCTCGCGCGCGGCACCCTGCCTCGTGGTTTATGAGACGAGAGCCGACGACGGAGCGGCGATGAACAACTGGGAACTACCAGGTCAAGTCCCTCTCCAGCCGGAAGGTCTCCGTTCAAAATGGATCCGGGGTGGTCACACTGTGCGACCATCCCGCAACCACTTCTGGAGCCGGTAAAGGGGCTCGAACCCCTGACCTTCCGCTTACAAGGCGGGCGCTCTACCAGCTGAGCTATACCGGCCTCGCCCCGTGCCGGGGCCCCTAGAAGTCTACCGGTCCACCCTCGGCGAGGCGGTGACCCGGGTGTTCACGCGAATTCGCCGGCCTCCTGCAGCGAGCAGGTGTCGGTGTCCGCGAGCGAGTCACGCTCAACCAGGGAGGCGACTGGCTTGCCGTGCCGGTGCGCTCGATCACATGGGTTGGATGGCCGTCGAAGCGAGCGGCACGGTCGACGTCGCGATCGAGTCTGCGGGCGCCGAGCTCCACGCCGAGCGTACCGCCTGCGGCACTGCAACCACCTGAGCCGATTCGGGCACACGCCGCGCAGGTCGAGCGGACAGTGATTTCGCCGCGAGAGCGGATCCTCTACTCACGCCGGGCCGCGGAGGCCGACCTAGCGATCGACGCGGTCCCGGCCACAGCAGGCTGCCACATCGGCCTGGACGGCGTCCTCGGCAGCGAACCGGTCCACCGCCTCTCGTAGCCGCCCGCCTCCTCGAGCCAGGGCCATTTCCGGGCCAACGATTCATCCGGCGCCACCGAGCCCATCACCGTCGACGCCGGCCACCGCGCCTCTTTCCGCCGACAGCAGGACTATTTATTGTTCACGAAACCCATCTAATCTCGGGAATGACACTTCAGCCTCCCAACCTCTGAAGGAGCGGTGACAACTGGGATGCCGTCAGCGATTTGGTGGTTGTGATGCGGCAAGCGGCAGTTCTCATAGGCGTGCGCGAAGGTGGTGATCTTCTCCCACTTCCCGCGGTGTTGTCGAGAATACGTGACGTCGAGAACTGAGCGTTTGCTCGGGCGCTGTGAGGTGAAGCGTGCGGGATCTGGCTACGTGCGGCACGCTCGGTGCGCTCACCCGATCGGTCGAGTGTTTGTTGCGAAGGCTGCTGTGCAATCGATGGTGTGTGTATGGCGTACAGGAAACCGGCTTCCCAGCGGGCCGCACGATGAGCCGCCCCGGATCTGGCTGGGAGGCAGCGTGGGAGGAACGAGGCACAGGGATGACTCCCAAATCCACTCCGTCCCAGTTGCTGCGCGGTGTCCCTCTTGGAAGCCCTCTCACTGGCCACACCGGCACGGTCATGTGGGGTGCGTGGGGACAGATGGAAGACCGCGCCGTGCTGGCCACCAGCAGCACCGACGACACGGTGCAGTTGTGGGATCCCGCCACCAGACAACCCCTCGGGCCACCCCTCACCGGCCACACCAGCACGGTCATGTGGGGTGCGTGGGGACAGATGGAAGACCGCGCCGTGCTGGCCACCAGCAGCTGGGACAAAACCATTCGGCTATGGGATCCCGCCACCGGACAACCCCTCGGCTCGACCCTCACCGGCCACACCGGCCCGGTTGTGTGGGGTGCGTGGGGACGGATGGAAGACCGCGCCGTGCTGGCCACCGGCAGCACCGACAAAACCATTCGGCTATGGGATCCCGCCACCGGACAACCCCTCGGCTCGCCCCTCACCGGCCACACCGGCCCGGTCCTGTGGGGTGCGTGGGGACGGATGGAAGACCGCGCCGTGCTGGCCACCGGCAGCACCGACGAGACGGTGCAGTTGTGGGATCCCGCCACCAGACAACCCCTCGGGCTACCCCTCACCGGCCACACCGACGCGGTCCTGTGGGGTGCGTGGGGGCGAATGGAAGACCGCGCCGTGCTGGCCACTGGCAGCGACGATGGCACGGTGCGGTTGTGGGAGGTGGTGGAGGATCGGCCGGTGGGTCGGTTGCCGTCGTATCGGTCGGATGCGGCGGGTGAAGCCGATGCGCTATCGAGAGCGGGGGATGCGCGGGCGTTGGCTGAGCTGGTGACCGCGCAGTCGGCGCGGCCGCCGCTGGCCGTTGGGTTGTTCGGGGACTGGGGTGAGGGTAAGAGCCACTTCCTGGATCTGCTGCGTCGGCAGGTGACGATCGCGGCGCGCCCGGACAATCCGTTGGCGCACAACGCGGTGCGTCAGGTGTGGTTCAACGCCTGGCACTATGCCGAGACTGATTTGTGGGCCAGCCTGGTCGCCGAGTTGTTCTCTCAGCTCGCCAAGCCCGACGGGTCCGGGGACAGGGGTAGCGAGCAGCGCAGGCAGTCCCGGCTGATGGCCGAGGTGATCGCCGAACGCCAGCTACCGCAACGGCTGCGCGCGGCACGTGAGCGACAGGAGGCATTGCAGCAGGCGGTGCGCCGCGCGGATCGCACGACTGTCGGCTCGTGGGCGACGCTCACCCCGGAGCAACAACAGCAGCTCACGCAGGTCGCTGGGGAGGACGCCACCAAGGTCTACCAGTCGGCGACCCGGATGGGCTCCGGCCTCGCCGAGGCAGGGCGCAGCATCTGGGCGCTCCTGCGCGGACTACGCCGTTCCACCCTGGTCGTAGCCGTGTTGCTGCTGGTTGCCGGGGCAGCCGGGGCGGTGCTGATCGGGTGGGGGGCATTGGCGGTGAGCAGGTGGTGGGCGTCGGCGCCGGCAGCGCTAACCGTGATCGTCGCTATGGTCGCGCGGACCCGCGTGCGGGTCCAAGAGGAGTGGCAGCGGTCGGACTCGATCCGGCAGGCCGTCACCCAAATCGTTCACAGCGTGCGACGGGCGGATGAGACACAGCGTGCGCGGCTGCAGACCGCCGCCGACGTCGCCGCCGCCGAGGTGGCTGCGCTGGAACGGGAGATGCAGAACCTCACCGCCGCCGGTCAGCTGGCGGGGTTCATCAGTGACCGCGCCGGCGCTGGCGACTACCGCGGCCGGCTCGGTGTGATGACGCAAATCCGGGAAGACTTCGCCCACATGGCCACGCTGCTGGCCAACGCACGCCCATCTACGCCGGACTCGGCCGGCCGCGCGACCGGGTCTCCAGCTCAGCCTCCGGGTGGCGCAGCTCGCGAGGCGGAGCCGGAGGTGGACCGCGACGCTGCCAACGACGAGCTGCCGCGCATCGACCGGATCGTCCTCTACATCGACGACCTGGATCGCTGCCCACCGCACCGGGTCGTAGCGATGCTCGAAGCCATCCACCTGCTCCTCGCCGTCGACCTGTTCGTCGTGGTGGTCGCCGTCGACCCGCGCTGGCTGCTGCGCGCGATCAGCAGCCACTACCACGACCTCCTGCATACCACCGCCACGGCTTCGCCACCGGACGACCGCAGCGGCATGGTCGACCCCGACGACGAGGAACTGTGGACCTCCACGCCCGCGCAATACCTCGAAAAAATCTTCCAAGTCGTGCTCACTCTCCCCCCACTGGACGTCCCCGGCTACCAGCAATTGCTGCGCACACTCGTCGGCACCCGCCCCGACCAACCGGCACCGGCACCCGCCACCCGATCCACGGAGCTTTCGCCACCTTCCGCAACCACAACCGCCAGCGACGCGCCCACCGCCCGTCCCACCCCGGACGCCACCGCCGACGACTCGATGTTCGGAGCCGACCTGCCGGCCGCACGGGTCGTCGAGCGCGTCGACCCGCTGACCCTCGACCCTGGCGAGCTCGCCCTGCTCGACCTGCTCGGCCCACCCACCCTCATCACCACTCCACGCGCCGTCAAACGCCTCGCCAACAGCTACGGCCTGCTCACCGCCCTACGCCACGAACACCGCGCCAACGACCTCTCCCCACAACAAGTCGTCATCTACAAAAAGCCGCATGGGTCCGAAGTGGAAATCAGCTACTACCCCTACCGGGCCGGGCTGGTACTGCTCGGCGCACTCGTCGCGTTCCCCGCCCTGGGGCCCGCCCTGTTGGTGTACCTGCACCGTGTCGCCCACGAGCACCCCCACCACTCCTGGACATCAATGCTGAACGACTTGCAACCCCGTCTCCACGACCAGCAGCACCGATGGTCCAACCCTGCCGACGCCGTGATGACCCCGGTTCAAGCACAACACTGGCAGACCCTGCTGCACGGGTTGCGCGATGTCACCGCCCGGGCCGCTGACGCCGGGCTGCCCCTACCGCCATATCTCGCCGCCTGGCAGGAGTGGATCGTTCCGGTGGGACGGCTATCTTTCCCCGCAGGTCGCATCGTCAACAACCTTCGACACCACCAGCGCACTCCGAAACCCGACACCGACGATTCGCCAACCGTCTGAAGTCGCTCACAAACCGTCACGTTGTTGCCAACGCAACATTCGCCAACCAGCGACTCGGGCCAGTCCAGCTGCGGTGAGACGCCACCCTACTACGCTTAGTCTGGTCAACTGACTGGACACAATTCCGGCAGATTCTAGCCACCAGCTCGAGCACATTCTCAGATCGACGCTGCCGCGAGAAGTAATCGGCGACCCTTGTATATGGCGTAGATCGATCATCCCCTTACAAGCCGGTTCAATGGTTCGGCATGCCGGCGAACCGTCCTCCGGAAATGGTGGACTGGTCCTGCTTGACTTCGGTTTTGGCCGCCTTGTCCGGCCCTGCGATGAGCGTGAAAAGAATCGTGATCACGGCGGCCAGAGGTGCCAGCGATGTTGTGATCCGTGAAGAGATGTTGCCGACGCCGTAGATGGCCATGCTCTCCTTCCACGTCGAGTAGCGAGCACTGTCCAGGTTTCGCAGGACCTGCAGATCCATGCGCCAGCCCAGCAGCGTCATCACCACCGTGAAGGTCGCCAGTTCGATCAGACTGTCGAACGAGATGTCGCCACCGAGAAGGTAGGGCGTGACAAACGCGAGCAAGGGGCCGACGCCAATAGCCGCCACCAAGGGCAACACTTTGATCGGACCGCGCTTTCCCGGCAGATACTGCCAGAAGATACCGAGAGCGGCGGCGGCGAAGATCCACTTGATGAATTCCCAGGACAGGTCCTCTAACCACACCTTCGCGACCGACTGGGCGACGGTTCCGCCGTAGTCGGTCCGGACGAACTCTCGAAAAAAGCACAATGCGACGCCGGCTGCGATGCCGGGCCACACGGCGAACTTGACCATGACTTTGAGGTTGCCGTAAGGTGTCCGCCCCGCGCCCAGCGCGAAGACGACGTCGACCGGAGTCACTCGCCGGGGCAGCACCGGAGTCACTCGCTCCGGCAGCAGTTGCGCTGACGCCGGAGCGCCGACGCGGTGGCTGAGCCAGACCTTGGCGTGGGTCTCGGCCGCTGCCGGGCCGTGCCGGGAGACCCAGTTGCGGATCGGCTCGCCTGACACGAGGTTCAGGTCCAGCACCGGCGTCTTGATGGCACACAGCAGGCGGAACGTGGCTACGACGGCAATCCAGATCGGCAGCGAAAATCCCGCGTAGGTCGGGTACCACACTGCCGGGCCGAGCGCGACGAGCAGCGATACGACTGTCATCAGCGGCTTCCGCGGTGGGACGGCGCTTTGCCGGAGGTAGTCGAACGTCAGAGTGCAGGCGGCCACCGCGGGGACCAGGAGATAGATCCACTGCCAGTCGTCAATCAGGTGCCACAGGTAGTAGCGGAACACGCCCTGCATGTACTCGGTGGCCGGCCCGGGGTCGGCCTGCCACTGCTGCAGGGCGTAGTTGTGCCCGGCGAGCCAGTACCACTCGAAGAGCAGGCCCGCCGTGATCAGCGAGGCTGACGCCCACAACAGGAAAGGCGACGTCGCCTTACGAGGCGGACGAAACAAGATCCGGACCGCGTTCATGAATGCGGCGACGACGAGCAGTGCCACGAGGAAAATCAGGCTCGTCTCGAGGATGCTCAACACGACGACACGCACAGGATCGTTGTGTTTGAAGGCGAGGTCGCCGGAGAGCATCGGGACGGCCACGAGGATCGCGGCGAAGCCGAGCGCCGCCACGAGCAGGACAGAGCCGCGGATCCACCAACGCCAGGCGAGCAGCAAAGCGATGACGCAGGCCGCGATGTCGACCGCCCATGCCGCGTTCGACCAGTCAGGCACTTGCTGGCCGAGTGCGTCCAGAGCAGTCCACGTGATTTCGACACCCAGGACCGCGAGCTGGAATACGAGGACCGGAAGCGTCACGCGCCGCGCGTTGTTCGCCGCCTCCGTGATCCGCTCACCCGGCCTGAGCCGCTGTTTCCGCGCCCAGCGGACAAAAAGGAGCACGAGCACGGGAAACGCTGTCGTCTGTGGCCAGTCGAGAAGCATCCACCCGACGATATGTCCCCAGGAAGTGCCTTCCCAGATGAGGACGTCCGAAGCGGCCGAGGGGTGGAGCGAGACTGCCGTCAGCATGGTTTGCGTCTTGGGCGCGGTCGCGCCGAAGTACCAGGACAGTACGCCGGATTCCGCCGTCGTCGGCTCCGGCCACGGTGCCGCACCAGTCAGCCATCCGTCCGGGGCCGCCACGGTGACGTTCCACGCGGTCGCCTGAACCAGCCCCCAGCGCGAGTTCACCGTCAGTTGCCAGTCGCCATTGTCTTGCACGTCCAGGTCCACCGGCCCCAACGTGGCGTTGCCAGGCTTGTCGAGTTTGAACCAGACCGTGTCTGTCACGATGACGTCCCCGCTGGTCATCACCGCCGACGGCGGCTGGTCCCGTGACACGGCCGATTCGGTGCTGCCGTCACCGAACAGGCACCGGATCGCCGACCGGTACGCGACCGCTCCACGGTTACCGAGCAGGTCGTTCGATGCGTACCAGGAGTGCGGCAGGTGCACGGTCGTGGTGGTCGTCAACCTGGGCGTGGACAGCCGGTCGGCGGTGACCTTCGCGTCGACGTCGACGGTGGCGGCGGGATAGTTCGCGGGATCACAGGTCACCACCGTATCCCTGAGCTTGGCCGATTCCGAGCTGATAAGGCTTTCCAGGCCCCACACAGTTGCTGCTCCGACAAGCACTACGAACCCCACGGTCGCGGTGCGTCGCGCACGGTCCTTCACCTGTCCAGCTCCCATAACCATCCAGTCGCGGACACCCGAGCCCCCGTTATGAGTGATAACAGATCGTAACCAAATGGCTTGCCAACCCGGTAAGCATGCTGAGTGACACAACCGCTTTGGCGGGGGTCGCAGCCCAAGATGCCACGGGCTTGAGACTGATCATGACGACATCGGCGGGATACAACCAAGGACCTTCAGGTCACACAAGATCGACATGTTACGACGTTCGAGACCTTCAGTCGGCTGCAGAATCCGGTGCCATGGCAATTGGAATTCACCCTTTCTCGATGCTGTTGGGCCATTCGAGTGGGGGTCCGCGACGCGCCGTTGTCGATCGGTCCGCGAAGCCAAGTTGGGGTGTAGCCCTGACACCGTCGGGTAGCCAGGCGACCGCATGCGCGCCGTCACTATCGATCTCCACTGCGGCGTGCAGGGAACTGCGAGAAGCTAGGGGCACTACTTCGGTCGAGTACTCCACAGCTATCCGGTGCCTGGGGCGGCGCCCACCTGCTTTCAGGATGTGGACGCGTTGGGGCGGCTGCTCGCTCCCAGCGAAGATGTCGAAGGGTGCATGGTGAAGCGGTCGGCGCACGCGGTCGCCCGGGCATTCGTCGGCGTAAGGTAGGTGCTGGTTCCGCCCTTCGAGCCGGGTGTGGCCGTGCCAGGGCGCCACAGGCCGCCGGGCCACGTTTAAGTATCCCGTTGTCCCGCCGGGAAACCGAGGCCTGCCGCCGCACCGTCGACGGCTGACCTCACTGCAGGTACCGTCAAAAAGTCACCGACTGGAGCTGATCGAGCGACGCCTTCGCCAAGTCGTGGACCGCCTCGCCGGCACCCAGAGCGCCCTGCTGAGCCAGGGGAAGAAGGAAACCCTTCAACGCGGCGAGCGCGCGGCGGATTCGGCTGCGATCCGGCTCGGGCTCGACAACCTCGGAGAGGATCTCACTCGCGCTGGCCTTGGCGTCCGCCAGGTCGTCGGCACCCAACCCCGTTCCCGGCAACTGCCTGAGGACGTTCGCCACAACGTCGGCCAGATTCTCGAATCCGGGCTGCACCTGTTTGACGGTGGTTTGGTTCTGCTCTGCGAAGCCGTTGAGCCAGGCCAGCCGCGCGCCGGTCGCGTCGGCGTGGAAGACCGGGCCGAAGTAGTTGTTCGTGCTTCCGGTGCCCATCGGTGCGCCCCCTCCGGAACTGCTGATGAAATCGGACAGGGTGTGCTCGCCTTTGAGCGCGGCGTCGATCCCTTTGGGGGTCAGCTTCGGCGATGTCCAGCCGTCCTGGGTGGCAGCGTGCGTGTAACCCTGCTGACGGAGGTAGGCGGCTTCCTGCCGGACTTCGGCCTCGGTGTAGGGCAGGCCGTCCAGGTGCGCCGGGTTCGAGGACAGGAATTCGGTCCAGTCGCCGACTTGTCGGCCTCCGTTGCCGGTGTGCAGGGACCGGATCATCGCCGATCTCAGGGCCGCCGTTCGCTGAGCCGGATCTGCCCGCTTCTGCCGCAGATCGTGGGAGCTCGTGCCGCCGTGTGACAGCTCGACCGAGGCACGGGCGTAGCCGTAGATGATGCGTCGTGCTGCTGCGTCGTCGGGGATGCGGAACCGGCACGGCACCCAGACACCTTCGCCGGTCCGTGGGGTGAAGAGGCAGGCATACGGGCCATTGGGGCCGCCGACGACGTACTCGCCCAGCGGCAGCATCGCCGTCGTCCACCATTCCGGGGCATCGCCGGGTGCCTCGCCGTCGACCATCGCGGCGTAGTGCGGGACCGCTGTGTCGGTCAGCCGGAAGAGCGCAGCCATCCGCCGGTCCAAGGCCACCAGCACGGATACGCCGAGCCGGCGGCCGTTCTCGGTGATGCGGTGCAGGCGTCGCGCAGCCTGTTCGGTGAACCCGAACGGATAGCCGGTCACCACCACCACGTGATTTGCTTCCGGTGATTCGTGCGTCTCGCGGTTGTAGGCTTCCAGATCGGCGAACTCGCCGCGAAGGCAACGCTGTTCAAGCTCGGTCATGCGATTGCCGACCCGGCGGAGCGCCGCTTCGATGTCCGCCGGGTCGGACCGCACTTCGCCGTCCAGCACATGGCTGTTCAGTTCGATGAGGTCCAGCAGCGGGCCGGCGCTGTGGCCCTGCTCCAGGGGGTCGAGCCAGGTGATCCGGAGCTGGCTCGGTGCCGACCGTGACATCTGGTCGACCACGAGAGCCCGGATGGTTTCGACCACCTTCCGGTAGGAGAAGGTCTGCTCGTCAGGCACGAGAACGACGCTGCGTTCACCGAAGTCGATCCGGGGCAGGATCGCGGAGGCGTGCCCGGGCAGTACGTCGAGCTCCAAGAGCCAGCGAGGGGCCGGGAGGCGGCCGTGCTCGCGTGCGACCGATTTTGCCAGCTGTTCGCCGATGTAATCGTCTTGGGGAAGAAAAGAATCCGGCAAGGACGTTTCGTCGTCTTCTCGCAGTCGGCGGGCCTCATGTGCGGCTGCCGCTGCTGCCTTTTCGAGGTCCTGTCGAGTGCTGGTCACCGCATCGGTTGCTGACTTGAGGGTGTCTTGCCAGCTTGCGGCGATCTGGCGGAACGCGTTCGTGAGAACGCCGTCCGGGTGGTCTCCGCCGAACGGGCGTCCGTCTCGCCATTCGTCGCGCACGATGTGCTGCTGGATCAGTTGGAACAACTCGTGCGTCGACACGCCGGCGCTTCGCAGTGTGGCGCTGGTCGTCGAGTTGAGCAGACCGGCTTCCAGGTCGGCCACGACCTGTTCGTCGGAGCGGGTCAACGCCGCCGCGTGCTCGGCGGTCGTGTGGTGCCGTCGGTGCAGGTCCAGCTGGTCCTGTGCGATCCGGCCCGCGAGCCCCTCCGGGCTCTTGTCGGCCTCGTCCGTCATGGTTGTCTGCCCTGTCTGCTCGATGGTCAGGCCGTTCGTGGCTGGGAGAGGCCCTGGTACAGCTCGAGTGCCGATTGGCGCAGCGGATCTGTCGTCGATTCGAGCGTCCTGCGGGCGGCGTGCGGGGCCAGGTGCGAGATCGAAATCTGTTTTGCGTCGAAGTCGCCGGGACCGGCAGCCCAGGTCTGGATGTACGGAATCACGCCGTCCAGGCTGGTCAGGAGCGCGATCGCTTGCACGCTGGCAAGGACGATATCGGTTCGGACGAGCATGCAGGCTTCCAGGTTCGCCGAGGACGCTGCGGTGACCGCGGCGCTGCCGGCTGAGTTGGCGCACGCTTCGGCGGCGGCGGTGCGCGCCGCGGAGGCGGCTGCCTTGTCGAAGAAGTTTTCTTGATATTTGGCGACTACGGCCTCGGCTTGACTAGGGATTCCGTCGAGCGCACCGACTATGCGTCCGGCTGATTCGGCTGTCTCGAGATCGCGTATCGCGGGGAGGCCGATGAGTGCCTGATGGACATCTCCGCATGACGGAACGAAAGAGACCCATCTCGGCAACCAGATGTGCATCAGCCAGTCGAGGACCGCGAACGCTCGGGCGCTGTCGTCGGCTGCGGTGATGTGGCCGGTGTCCTGCTGGCCCCCGAAGGTCTGCTCGCGAAGGTCATCGTCCAGTACCTTCGAGAGTTCCCGGCCGAAGACGTTCAGCAACGGGGATGCGGTCTGTGGTGGTTCGGCAACGGCCGGTGGCGTGGGTCGTGTGCTCGCCACGTTGGTGGCCACACGTTTGCGAAACAGAGACACGTTGCCTCCAGGGACATGAGCAAAGGCCGTCGCCACGGTGGCGATCCGTGTGCGAAGTTCCTCCCAGCAGTCGACGATGCCTTGATCGGTGTTACAAGATCATCGACTAAAGGTAAGGACTGGCAGTGGGTGTGCAACTGGAAGCGCCCTAGCTCGAGTTTTAACCTTTGATTCGCCGGGTTGACACCCTGGTTGATCATGAGCGAGTCAAGATCTGACTTCGCGACCCCGTCCGATGATCCAAGAAGCACGCCTAAGGCAAGACCGTGGGGCGAGGCGGCCTTCGGTTCCGGCGAGGGTGCTCCTGTCGCACCGAGGGCCTCTGTGAGGAGGTCATGGCGGCCGCGAAGGTCGAGAAAAATGGGCTCTCGCTTTGTCACGAAGTGCCGGATCGTTCCGGTCGGCTGGGCCGACGGCGAAGAGCCCAGCGGGTTCAGCGTCCTGGCCGCCGCCGTCTCGATGCCCGTCAGCGTGTGGAGCTATCACGGCGAACCGGAGGTACGTCATCTCGGGCCCATGGCCCAGGACTGGCACGGCGCGCTCGGGCTGGGCGCCGACGAGCTGAGCATCCACCCGGTGGACATGAACGGGGTCGCCCTGGTTTCCGTTCAGGCGCTGCACCGGCTCGTCGAGCAGCTGACCCAGCGGGTGGCGGATCTCGAAGACGCCGTCCGGCGGGCCAGGGCAGCCGACGAGCGCGACTCCGCCTAGGCACGGCTTTGTCGGTGCGATCCCCTCGCCATACCGCTCGCCGGTGAAAGTGATCTACGGGTACAGAGAACGGCGTCCTGATCGACACCCGTGACCTCTTCCGAGCCCAGCGCGATGTCGAGACCGGGTCGGCCGATCAACAACGGCGACATCGGTCTTGCCTAACACCTGCCCGTCTGCACGGCAGGCAAGGTCCTGTTAGGGCTGCTGCCTGTCGTGCAAAGTGTCCAGCATGAAGCCGCACCAGGCAATCGCGCTGCGAACCGCAAGACGCCCGTGACGCAGGTCGAGGTTCTGCGGTAATTCGGCAGCGCCGTGACCATCGCCCACAGCGTTGCGCATGTCGCTGATGGCAATGACGTAGCCGTGGAGCTTTTCCATCAAGATGGCGACATCCCTGTTGTAACCCATCACTGACTTTCGGTCTACGCCAAGGACTTCAGCGGCCTGCGTGGTCAACGCCGAGATGTTGCGGTCGCTGTTCACTGTCGTCCCGCAGTCGAGGATGACCCGCTTGGCCACGGCTTCGATCAGGTTCTTGGCGCGACTGATCGCGGCTCCAGGGTCAGCCGGCAACGCGGCCTCGATCCGGGCAAGTTCAAGCCGGAGATACGACGTGTCGGTCACGGTGTCGTCCACCGTCGAACGCAGCCCCTGAACGGCGGCCGAGATGTTGCCGCTGTCGCGATCGGCGATACGCGCCTCCAGCGGCGCAAGGGCCTGCTGCGCGTATGCCTTGAAGTACCCGGTACGCAGCGCGTGCGAGCCCGTACCACTGTGCTCCGCCTTCGCCGCTGCGAGTGCTACATCGAGGGTCCGCCACGGGAACGGGTTGCGGATACCGAACGGCGTCAAGACCTTGGTCAGCGCCCTGTGCTGCTGTCGATAGCGCGCCTTCTCCGGTGGCGCGTCCGTCATAGACCTGGTCGTGCCTGCGATGAGGATCGCGCGAACGTTCAGCACCAGTTCCTTCGCCTGCTCGAGAGAGCCCAGCAGAGGTGAGTCTTCCTCGGACCAGTCGTCATCTTCGTACTCAGCACTCACCCGAAGAGGGTCGCACGGTCGCACCCGCAGACTCGAACGGTTTGACCGGTGCCCCCGACCTGCTCCGCAGCGGCCCGCAGCCGCACTGCCTACACGCGACGTTTCGTCCCCGGATCGGAGAACCCCGTGACCGACCAGCCGATGCCCGATCACGCACGCGGCTGTCTTCGGAGGCACTGGCGGCGGTGACCACACCGTCGCTCAGCCAGCACGACTACCTGGCTCGATTGGCCACGGGCCAGCCTCGGGCCAGGTTCGGTGACCGCTGACAGACAGTGTCAAGCGTCAGCCGGGCTGGCCGAAGGCAAGTCGTTGACCAGCGGCAGGACCGACAGTCTGACGCGCCGGCGGACGAACGCGTCAAACTATCTGGCCTTTTCGGCGAACCCGCCACGCGTTCATGCGGTTGGGCGCCAGCGTCCAGCGACGCAGGTTCGACCCGCGTCACAGGAGTCCGGCTTGATGCAGGTGGATCGCCACGGCGAGCACGCCGCTACTGCCGAGGATTGCCCCGAGCAGGATCTTGAGCAGGGTCAGCGCCCGCAGGGCGCGCTCGTGGTCGGCGGTCGCTAGCGCCACCACTGCGGCGGCCCCGGCGGCGGTGAGCAGCACTAGCGCGATAAGGGTGATCAACGGCGTCCACATGATCGTGTCCTGTCCTCGAGGTCGAGAGCTCGGCCTGCCCGTGCTCGACGAGCAGCCGATCAGTCGGGGACGGGGTCCGGCATGGGCTCCGTACTGACCCGGACGACGGGTTCGACTAGCTGGCACGCTATGGCGGCCTGGCCAGGGAGGATGCGGCGTTTCCACGAGCTGGGTACGGTGTCCGGTGCTGTCCGGCGACCTTCTCCGGAGGGTGAAGCGGGATGCAGGGGGTGGGCATGGATCCGACGGAAATCGGCACGCTCCCCGAGCTGGCTGATGCCCTCGACCAGCTACGCCGTGAACGGTCGCTGTCGCTGCAGGGGCTTGCTGATGCCGCCAAGAAGGTGCCGGCGCGAGGTGGGCGGCGACCGGCTCTGCCGCGGTCCACCGCCAGTGACCTGCTCAACGCCAAGTCCGTGCCGGAGGCCGAGACGGTGGTGACATTCCTTGCCGCCTGCGGCATCCACGAGGAGGCGCAGCGGCCGTGGCTGCAGGCCCTCGAGCGAGTGGCCACCCAGCACCAACGGCGCCCGCCGGGAGCAGTGCGGGTCCGCGACGCACGGCCGCGAGTACTCGGAGTGCACGCCGCAATCCAGACCACCCAGCCGCCCGAGCATGCGCTGTCCGGGCCGGAAGACGGCGAGCTGCCGCCGTACGTACCACGGGACCTCGACGCCGACCTGCGCACGAAACTCACCCGGGCCGGGCACCAGGGCGGGTTCGTACTGCTGGTCGGCGACTCGTCGGTCGGGAAGACCCGTGCCCTGTTCGAGGCCGTGCAGGTGGTGGTGCCGGACTGGTGGCTGCTCCACCCCCGCGACGCCGAGGTGCTGCGGGCGTTCGCCGCGCAGCCGGCTGGGCGGACGGTGGTGTGGCTGGACGAGCTGCAGGACTACCTCGACTTCGCCGGGGGCTTGCCGGCGGGGCAGGTCCGCGAGCTGATCGCGGCCGGTGTGGTGCTAGCCGCGACTTGCTGGCCCGACGAGCACAGCAAGCGCGTGGCGCTGCCCGAAAAGGGCCAGCCGGACCCGTATGCCAACGACCGGCGCCTGCTCGACCTGGCCGACCTCCTGCACGTGCCCGCCGCCTTCAGCACCCACGAGCGGCGCCGCGCCGAGAACCTCGCCGACACCGATCGCCGGATCCGGGTCGCGCTCGACACCCGCGACGCCGGGTTCACGCAGGTAATGGCCGCGGGCCCGGAACTGATCCACCACTGGAACCAGGCACCCGCCTACGCCAAAGCGATCATCACCGCCGCGCTCGACGCCCGCCGTGTCGGCGCCCACGCACCCCTCACCCACGACTACCTCACCGACGCCGCACCCGGCTACCTCAACGAACGTGACGTGGCCACCGCACCACCGGACTGGCTTAAGGATGCCCTGGACTACGCCACCAGGCGGTTGCGCGGCGCCACCGCCGCGCTGAATCCCGTTCCCGCTGGCATGGGAACCATCGCCGGCTACCAGGTCGCCGACTACCTGCACCAGCACGCCCTGCGTCTCCGCCGTCGCGAGCACCTTCCCAACACCGCCTGGAACGCCCTGGTACGCCATCACCACCCGGACGACCGTCGCCGCCTCGCCAACAACGCCGAGCACCGCGGCCGTGACGATGAATCCCTTGCCCTGTTAGAACAGCTCGCCGACCGCGGCGATCGGGACGCCGTCCGCCGATTGGTCGACATGCTGACCGGGCGGGGACAGGTCGGCCAGTTGCGCGCCCGTGCCGATAATGGCGACCGGTACGCCGCCCTCCGGCTGGCTAAGTTGCTAGTCGAGCAGGGGCAGGTCGACCAGCTGCGCGTACGCGCCGACAACGGCGACCGGGCCGCCGCCCTCCAGCTGGCTAAGTTGCTGGCTGAGCAGGGGCAGGTCGACCAGCTGCGCGTACGCGCCGACAACGGCGACCGGGCCGCCGCCCTCCAGCTGGCTAAGTTGCTGGCTGAGCAGGGGCAGGTCGACCGGCTGCGCGTACGCGCCGACAACGGCGACCGGGCCGCCGCCCTCCAGCTGGTCAAGTTGCTGGCTGAGCAGGGGCAGGTCGACCAGCTGCGCGTACGCGCCGACAACGGCGACCGGGCCGCCGCCCTCCAGCTGGTCAAGTTGCTGGCCGAGCAGGGGCAGGTCGACCAGCTGCGCGTACGCGCCGACAACGGCGACTTGTACGCCGCCCTCCGGCTGGCTCAGTTGCTGGCCGAGCAGGGGCAGGTCGACCAGCTGCGCGTACGCGCCGACAACGGCGATGGGTACGCCGCCCGCAGGATGGCTGAGCTGCTGGCCGAGCAAGGGCAGATCGAGGACGCCGTCCAGGTGCTGCGCACCCACGCCGACAACGGCGACCAGCAAGCCGCCCTCCGGCTGGCTGAGCTGCTGGCCGAGCAGGGGCAGGTCGACCAGCTGCGCGTACGCGCCGACAACGGCGACCGCGCCGCTGCCCTCCGGCTGGCTGAGCTGCTGGCCGAGCAAGGGCAGATCGAGGACGCCGTCCAGGTGCTGCGCGTACGCGCCGACAACGGTGACTGGGCCGCCGCCCGCAGGATGGCTGAGCTGCTGGCTGAGCAGGGGCAGGTCGACCAGCTGCGCGTACGCGCCGACAACGGCGACCAGGCCGCCGCCCTCCGGCTGGCTGAGCTGCTGGCCGAGCAGGGGCAGGTCGAGGACGCCGTCCAGGTGCTGCGCCCCCACGCCGACAACGGTGACTGGGCCGCCGCGGTTCGATTGGTCGAGCTACTAGTCGACCAGAGACAAGTCGAGGAACTGGATCGGGAAGTGGCGGCAGGAACGATTACTGCAGTCGCCGCTCTGCGTGACGTACGGTCCCGTAAGTCGACCCGCGGCAATTGATCGCGCTTCACTCCAGAGCGCGGCCGGTGCCCGACTTCTGCGGCCTGTCGCGTTTCGAATGGGTATTCGCGACTGCGACCAGCAGGCGCCGCTGCTCACCTACCGCTGATCGATGAACGCGACCGGAAACCCGCCGAGAGCGGAGGCGACGGTATGTCTGAGACGACACTTGCGACCGCCAACCTTCGAGTGACGAGGTGCGCCGACTGTGCTGACGCGGGACTCCGATCTCGCAGCCGGGGTCATAGTCTCCGAGGGTGAGGCTGCTGGGTGCCGCATCAGATCCAGTGTCGCGCGCCAAATAGGCACCAACTTGGGTGACGGTGCGCCAACTCCCCTGTCGCTTGACAGACAGCTGTCGACGACAGTACGGCTGGCCTGCCGCGGCACGGCGAGCTGCGACGGGCCAGATAGTTTGACGCGAACTTCCGCCGATCGCGTCAAACTATCTGGCCTTTTTCATCGAGGTCCTCGCTGGGGCCGGGCTGTCCTCGACGCCTCGTAGCCGCATGTAGATAGCCGTCAGCTGTTGGTCAAATAGTGGACAGTTCCTACCCGCTGAGGTTGCTAAGCGGCGTATGCATGTGCGGTAGGGCATCCTGATCGTCGGCAGCTGGCCAACACAGGACGGGTACGGATGGGAGCCGCCGTGGGCGGGGTGTTCATCAACTACCGTGGCGACGACAGCCGCGCCATGGGCGAGCTGCTCGACCGCGATCTCGCTGCGACGTTCGGTCGGGAGCAGGTGTTCCTGGACTGCTACTCGATCCCGCCAGGTGCCGACTTCGTTCAAGAACTGATGACACGAGTCCGGTGCTGCAGGGTTTTGCTGGTCGTGATCGACCGCGACTGGCTGACCGTCACCACCCCTGTCGGCGGTCGACGAATCGACGATCCCGCTGACTGGATCCGCGGCGAGATCGTCGAGGCATTCGCCGCCGGAGTTCGAGTGGTACCGGTCCTGGTCGACGACACGGACACGCCCGCCGAGGGGCAGCTGCCCGCCGACTTGCAGGCACTCGCGCGCTGTCAGGCTGTGACCGTGCGCCGGCGTCATACCCGCTTCGACGTCAGCGCCTTGATCCACCAGCTGTGTGAAGTTGAGCCCACACTCGCCCTGGCGGCCTCAAGCGCGCCGAGCGCCCAGGACACGACGATCACTGACGCTCCCGGGCCGCGCGGCGTGAACGTCACCGGCGGCGTGCACGGTACTGGAGCGGGAATCACGATCGGTGCGGCCACCGGCGACCACTTCACCATCGGCACACCACCGCCTTCTGCGCAGCAGCGGCACAACCCTCGCTAGCCGACGCGGACCACGGGCACACCGCGTCGGCGGCCGACCCGCCTCACCCCGGCACCATTTCCGACGCCGGTGCCGCGGTGACCACGAGCATCCACGGTGACCTCGTCGCCACCGATCACGGTGCCGCCGTCGGTGTGGTGCACGGCAACGTGAACCTGCACCCGCCACCACCGCGACCCACGCCGCCCATCCCGCGGCAGCTGCCCGCCGCACCGGGACTGTTCACCGGCCGGACCGCGGAGCTGGCCCGCCTGGACCGCGCCCTGACCCCCGCCGCCACACCGCAGGGGCAGGGCGCGACGGTGCTGGTCTCGGCGATCGGCGGTGCCGGGGGCATCGGCAAGACCTGGCTCGCGCTGGCCTGGGCGCACCGCCGGCTGGAGCGGTTCCCCGACGGGCAGCTGTTCGTCGACCTGCACGGCTTCAGCCCCACCGACGAACCGGTGCAGCCGGCGGTGGCGGTGCGCGGGTTCCTCGACGCCCTGGGCGTTGAGGCGAACCGCATCCCCACCGACCTCGACGCCCAAGCGAAGCTCTACCGCACCCTGGTGGCCGGGCGGCGGATGCTCATCGTGCTGGACAACGCCGCCACCAGCGACCAGATCGCACCGCTGCTGCCCGGCTCGCCGTCCTGCACCGTGCTGGTCACCGGCCGGCACCGGCTGGCCTCGCTGATCGACCGGCACGGCGCCCGCCACCTGCCCCTGGACGTCCTGTCCCCCGAGGAGGCCCGTGGCCTGCTGGCCGCCCGCCTGGGCGCCGCCCGCGTCGCCGCCGAACCTGAGGCGGTGGACGAGCTGATCAGGCTGTGCGGGGGCCACCCGCTGGCGTTGTCGATCACCGCGCGCACCGCCGGCACCCGCCCCGACGTCGCGTTGGCCGAGGCCGCCGCCGAACTGCGCGACCTCGGGCTGGAGGCGCTCGACCACGACACCGACCCGGCCGCCAGCCTGCCCACCGTGCTGTCCTGGTCCCTGCGCTACCTCACCGACACCCAGCGCACCGTGTTCGCGCTGCTGGGCATCGCCCCCGGCCCCGACACCACCCCACCCGCCACCGCCGCCCTCACCGGCCTGCCCGACCGCTCCGCCCGCAGGACGCTGAGCGGGCTGGAGAACGCCTCCCTGCTGGAACGGCGGCCGGGCGGCCGCTACGCGATGCACGACCTGGTCCGTCGCTACGCCGCGGACACCGCCCACGCCACCCTGCCCGAGGAGGTGCGGGAAGCGGCCCTGGTGCGGGTGGCGGACTTCCATCTGCATACCGCCCACGCCGCCGACCGCCTCCTGGACCCCCACCGCGTGCTCGTGCGGCCCGGGCCGCCCGCGCCCGGAGTGCACCCGCACCCGCTGCCCGACACCGATGCGGCGCTGGCCTGGCTAGACGCCGAGCACGCCACGCTGCTGGCCACCCAGCGCATCGCCGCCACCCTCGGCCACCACCACACCGTCTGGCACCTGGCCTGGAACCTGAGCACCTTCCACCGACGGCGGGGACACCGGCACGACGCGGTCACCACGTGGCAGGCCGCGCTGGAGGCCGCCGACCACCTGCCCGACCCCGCCACCCGCAGTCGCACCCACCGGCTCCTCGGCCGTGCCTGCTCCCGGCTGGGCCTGCACGAACAGGCCACCACGCACCTGGAGCAGGCCCTGGACCTGGCCCTGCGCCACCACGACCCCACCGAACAGGCCCACACCCACCAGGTGCTCGCCCTCGTCTGGGAACGACGGGAAAACGACCGGCAGGCCGTGGAGCACGCCCAGCACGCCCTCGACCTCTTCCGCGCCCTCGACCTGCCGGTGTGGGAAGCCGGCGCGCTAGACGTGGTGGGCTGGTTCTCTGCGCGCCTGGGCCGGTTCGACACCGCCCGCGAGCACTGCCAGGCCGCCCTCATCCTGCACCGACACCACCACAACCTCCAGGGCGAGGCGGCCACCCTGGACAGCCTGGGCTACATCGCCCACCACGCCGGCGACCACCACCAGGCCCTCGACCACTACCGCCATTCACTCACCCTGAACCGCGGCCTCGGCTACACCTACGCGGTCGCGGACACCCTCGACAACATAGGCCATTCCCACGCCGCACTCGGCCAGCACGAGCAGGCCCGCACGGTGTGGCGGGAGGCGCTGCAGCTGTACCGGGACCAAGGCCGCGACGCCGACGCCGAGCGTGTCCAACACCAACTCGACGACCTCGACCACACCTGAACCACGACGCTGCCTACCAGGCAGCTACCGGATAGCGGAGCATTATCGGCAGAGTGATCCACAGCGGCGACACCACCAGCATCTTCAAGCGGGCGAAGGTTCCGTCGACTGGCGGAGAGGCCAGCTGCGCGCCGACCGCATCCTCGACGAAGCCCACCACACTGCCGACCCTGTCCAACTCGTCAGGGTATTCGGCGTCGGCGTCACCACCGCCGTCCGCTACGTCCGCGCCGCCCATCCGAACGGCTTTCCGAGGCGACCCTGCCGCACCAAGATCTTGGTTCGTGCGTGTGATCGAGGTGATCCCGCCTGCATCACCTCGACCAGGCAACCCAGGGGACCTGGCAACGAGCCCCGGTTATCTCGTGATCCAGATCCACAAGGGCGCGCTGATCCAGTTGACGATGAGCCCGGGCACGAAGGCGGGGACGATCCCTGCCCACTGACCCCGCGATCACCAAGCCCCCGCCGGTGCGCTCGAACCGGCGTTGGCCGAGGCTACCGAAGTAGGTGGGGGACGAGCTTGACGTTCCGGCGCGTCCGCCAATCAGACGACGATGCGTCGGGCCGAGGGAGATACAGTTGAGCAGCCGGGCAACCAACGTCCCGGCGAAAGACGGGGCCGCCCAAGGTGGCACGACCCCGTCACCGCACACCGAACAGGTGCACCTGGTTACCGCTGGTAGAAGGTTCCTACGCCAAGTACTACCAACACCACCAGGGTCACCACTCGGTTCATCGTCAGCGTCACCGATCCGGTCACGGTGACGATGAACCGGTTCGGTCGGCCCTTCTTTCTGGCTACGCCGGTCACCACCTTCTCCCGGAGATCCGCACGGGCCTTGCGCTCGTACGTGGCCAAGGCCCCGGGTGCTTCCTCGGCTGCAGCTTCGAGGAACCAGCGAGATGGTGACAGCACTAGCGTAAAGGTTGACCCCCCAACTACGGTGCGCCGTTCGGGCGTCGACACGCCCTCAACCCGCGCCGGTCAGTGATACGCGCGCGACGAAGGCGAGCGCGTGGAGATATCGCCAAACAGCGCCGGATTCGCCCGAAGATTCGTGCAACCCAGGCGTTCCAGCGGCCGTCGGGATCCTTCCGGCTCAGGCGTGCGCTGCACGCCGGAGTGGTGTCCTACGACGACCACGCGGTGACCGGCAGCGAGTCTGACTTCTAGTCCACTAGCGTCTGGCACCGTTTTGCCAGCTCAGGGCACACGCAGCTGTTTCTAGTGACCTTACTAGTAGCTCATAGCAACCGGATCATATGCGATGCGTTACAGCTGAGTACTGGTGACCATAAGCCAGCCTCCTGAGCTGTCAACGGTCACCTGGTTGCCCGGGTCGGTGGACTAAGCCCTCCGACGCTGGCGGACATCGTTTCCCCGGATGGGCGGACATCCGTTCGCTCGTTCGTGTCGGTTACGAGCGGGACGACGCCGTCACCAGGGAGGGCCTCGGCCAGACGGCGGCTCTGCCCCTTGGTCGCGACCAGGTGCGCATGATGCACGAGAGGATCAACTGTCACGGTGGCCGTAGCCTTAGGCATGATCGTGTCGAACCCGGTCGCGCGGACACTGCTGGTCCCCAAGATCGAACGCCGCTCGTGAGCGGCGTCGCAAACCCGATAAAGGGCCTCGGCGGCATCGTTGGTCCGGTAGCAACCCGACGTCATCGACCACAATCAGGTCGTTGCCGCAGAGCCAGGAGACGGTCTTGGCGATGCTGCCGTCGACTTTCGACTTCATGATCGTCGCAGCCAGGCTTTCCCGCGTGTGCCAGGCAACCCGCAGATCCTTCTCGATCGCGACGTTAGCCAGCGCCTCAGCGAAGTGGCTTTCCCGGTGCCTGACGGGCCGCTGAAGACCAAGTTTTCCCGCTGGCTGATCCACTCGAGAGTGATCAACGCGTTCTCGGTGGCGTCGCTAATCGAGGAGATCTCCGGGCGCCGGGACGAGAGTGTTTTGCTTCTAGCGAACCGGCGTAGCCGCAGAGTACAGCTGGCCGATCGACTCGATCCTCGCCAGCAGCGGGCCCAGGCGGCCATGGGCGAGTGTGCGGCGACTGCCACCACTCGGGTGGGCCGCGCAGGACTGAGCGCTCGGACAGCGCGTTTCAACGTCCTCTTCTGCCGACGAGCGGACGTGGCCGGGGGACGTTGCGGGACTGTAATACGATTGGTGTAACTCCCGATCATGGAAGTGCACCTAATGACCGACATGACGTCCGGCGGGGAGAACGCTGGGGACCCGACGGTCGAGGCCGGGCTGGACGAGCGGCTGGTGAGTCGCGCGAAGGCCGGTGGGCTGGCGCTGACCGGCGAAGGCGGGGTGTTGGCGCAGCTGACCAAACGGCTGCTGAAGTCCGCGCTCGAGGGCGAGATCACCGACCATTTCGCCCGACGCTCCAGGAACTTCCGATTTGAGGTGGGGTGATGCGCATAGACGAAGTTCGAGCGTCTTGCCGCGTGCCAGGTAAGGGACCTGACGCGCCCGTCGCCGAGCGGCACAGTTGATCTAGGCACCGCCACCCGGACGGTTACCTTCTCGCGAGCTCAGCCAGTAGCGGCAGTAACGGCAGTACAGGCCGAAGCGACTAGCTGAAGGCCGAAAAATTCTCCTCTCATCGCAGAATAGAAGAATTTCCGCCCACTTGATAGAGGAGGATCGTGAGTTCTTCGCCGGACGAGCGAATGGCGGGTAGCGTCCCGCTGTTCCTCGACGCCTTCGTGAGGTCCGTCGAAATGGCGCCCGACGGCATCCGGATCGGCCTGATCCGGTTCTCCGGCTGGCAGCTGCACCGGATCGATCCGCTGCCGGCCGGCTTCGCCGGGCACGCGGCCTACCTGGTCCGGGTGAACTACGAGTTCGACGTGCCGCCCGGGGAGACGCCGCCGGCCTGGGCGGACGTGGAGTTCGAGTTCGACGCCGCCGACGTCATGGTCGTCGACGCAATCCCCCGCGCGGTCACGGCCGCCGAGCCCGCACGCACCTACGAGCTGACCGGGCAGCTCAACTTCGTCCGCCGCACCGACGGCCGCTCCTGCTGGGCGGCCGACGCCAGCGAAGCCAACATCGCGCTGCCCGCGGTCGGGCCGGAGGTGGCCTGCTTCGGCTTGGGCGGCGCACGGGTGCGGTGGCGGCATTCCGGCGACGTCCGCGCCGGCACGCACACCGCGTGGCTGGTCCTGCTGGCCCCACCCGGCCGCCCCGAGCTGCCGGTGCGGGTCGGCGGGACGTACCACCTGACGGTGGACGGCGGCCTCGCCCTCCGCGCGAGCGGCCAGCCGGACTCGTTCGCCGTGCGGCTTCCCGGAGCGCCGGAACCGGAGATCCCGGCCATGCCGGCCGGCGACGGCAGGCCCCGCGTCTTCGTCTCGTACGCGCAGGAGTCCCCGGCGCACAAGAAGGCCGTCATGAAGCTGTGCCGGCTGCTGCGCCGGACCGGCGTCGACGTGCGCGTCGACCAGGACGGCCTGGAACGCCGCCGCAACTGGGACGCGTGGACGACGACCCAGCTCCTGCGCAGCGACTACGTGATCGTCGTGGCGTCACCGGCGTACAAAGCGGTGGGCGACGGCGAACTGACCGACGAGACGCGCCACCGCGGCGTCCGGTCGGAGTACAACCGGCTGGCCGACCTCATGCACCGCGATCCGGGTCGGTGGGCGAAGAAGGTGCTGCCGGTCGTCCTGCCGGGCCGGTCGCCCGACGAGATCCCCCTGACCTTCCCGCCCGCGATCGCTAACCACTATGTCCTTTCCGCCATCGACGCGGACGCGGCCGAGGACCTGCTGAAGGTCTTGTTCACCGACCCCGAACATCCAACGACTAGGAACGCTATCCATGCGGAGGGCAACATCGCCCCTGCACATCGAGGGTATAAGTATCTCCCCCAGAGATGGGCCGACAATTCGCCTGCGTATCCGGAAGCTGAGAACGTTCTCCGCGCAAGAGTTGAATGCCTGACTGATGACGAGATCATGGTCGGGCGGGCAACTAGAGTGTCGGTGACTGTCCAACGCACGCGACCGTCCGCACCTCTGGACGCTCCGGTTCGCCTCAGAGTTCTCCTCGATGCCGTCCCAGCCGCAGTCGCACCGATGAGCCGGACCACCTGGCTGACCGTCGGCCGCCGTACCGGTCCAATCGAATTCGATATCATGCCGACCGCACCGGGCACGCTCCGGCTGGCATTCCGCGTCTACCGTGATTTTGACAGCCAGCTGCTCATGGAGATCACCACCACGCTGCAGGTGGAACGGAACGGGGTGTCGCTGTGACTCGAGAGCTACCTTCTGTAGTGAGCCTCGACAACACTGATGGCCTGCTGCGCGTGGCCGTTCCGCCTTACAACCGGGCACGCACGATCAGTCTACGGTTCAACGAGCTGCCCGGCGGCAGCGGATTCCAGGTGCAGGCCTGGGGTAGCGCGTTCCCCGACGACGGTGGCGGCGGCTACCAGGGCCACCTCAACCGGCGCAAGGATGTCCTCGAAGCCAGCATCGACGTGCTCCGCGAAACCTGGCTGCGCCGGATCGTCCGCCATGAAGAACGCCCTGACACCGGCCCGCGGCGACACCCGTTCGCGGACAACTGGGACCTGTCAGAGCGGCCCGAGCTGCTGACGCGGGCCGCCCCTGCACTGGCTCGAGCCGGGCACAGCACCTACAAGCTCCTTTTCAGCGGCGACGACCCCGGTCTGCGGCGAATCCGAGCCTTGCTCGAAACCGCCCTGGCCGATGGCGAGAATGTCATCAGCATCGAGTCCGACAGCCTGCTTGTACCGTGGGGGATGCTCTACGCGATACCGGACCGGCCGGATGAGTACCCGGAAGACGGCGAGTGGTCGGCGACGGGGTTCTGGGGGTATCGGCACGTCATCGAGCACACCTTCACCAGGATCGACGACTTCGACGCCCGCATCACTGTCGCGGGCGAGAAGGTGGTCGTTGGACTCAACGTCGATGGTGGCGTAGATCGCCAGTTTCCAGAGACGCCGTACATCGCGCCGGTAAAGGCGTTTTTCGATGGACGCGTGGAAGTAGTGCTCCGCGAAGACAAACAGACACTGTCAGCAGATTTCCGCAGTGACGCATTCAATGACCACGTTACGTATTTTGGGTGCCACGGCAAGGTCGCCGGGTCCGACGGCCGAATCGAGCACCCGTACCTGAAGTTGGGCGATGACGAACGGATCTATGGTGCCGACATCGAGGCGTGGCTGGCCGACCGGCCTCTACCGACCCGGCCGTTCGTCTACGTAGGTGCTTGCGAGGGCGGTCAAGTTGGCTCGGCATTCTACGCCGCCTTTGGCAAAGTCCTTCTTGGCAACGGCGGACGCTGCCTGATCGGCCCTCAGATCGATCTACCTCCGGCATTCGCGTGCGAATACTCCCAGAGACTGTTCACCGAATTTCTTGATTCGGGCGCAAAACTGGGTGACATTGTCCGCTCGCTAGCCCGCGTCTTCGTCGACGAGTACGCCAACCCGCTCGGTTTGATGTTTTCTCTGTACCGCGGTATCGACGTCCACCTATGGCAAGAAGGGAAACCATGAGGACATCGGTGATCCTCGACCTCGACGACCACGGTGACTTCCTGGATCCCGAGACCAACTCGCCCGTTCTGCCCGAAGCGGTCCCCCAGTTCCTCGGAAAATGGCTGGCCGTACCGAAGGACGCGACCGACATCGTCGTGTTCGTCCACGGCTGGCGCAACACCCGCGCGACCGCGGAGCGGCAGGCCCGCCAGTTCTTCGATCTCTTGGAGACGCGATACGAAGGCGGCAGATCGACTTACGAGGGTTTGGGGTGCTGGCGTGGCTTCTACGTCGTGGTCCGCTGGCCGTCGATGAGCAGCCCGCTGCCGAGCGGGTATCGGCGGATCCGCGATCGTGCCCACGCGATGACCACCGACGGACACGCCGCCCAAGCCCTTGGTCACCTGCTCGGCTACCTCAACGCGGAAAGACAGTTGCCCGGCGGCCCGCCGACGTTGCGCACGGTAACCGGCCAATACCTGCATTGCGTCGGGCACTCCTTCGGTGGCCGATTCATGGTCGAGGCTGTGCAGGCCGCCGCCGGCGACGGCCCGCCCGTGCTCGGATGGGACCACCACTCGGCCTATCCCTACACCGTGGACACCCTGGTGGTCTTTCAGATGGCTGCACGGCCGGACGTCTTCGCTGACCGGTTCGCGCCGGTTCTGACGAGCGCGCCGATCAACGGGCCGATCGTGCTGACGCACTCCCGGGCAGATCGCGCGACCGGCCTTTGGCACCGCCTGGCCGAAGGTGTCCACGGCATCGGGCACGTCGGTGCGCTCGCGCCGGTGGATCAACTCGCCGACACGGTCCTGCACGACCTCGCGACGCCATATCGGCGCTCCGAGCTGAATCCCCGAATAGTTAACGTCGAAGCGGGGCACCGCTTCCGACGCGGTCGCTGGTGGAAACCCGCAGGTGCCCACTCCGACATCTGGTATCCCGAGTCAGCCCATCTTCTGTTGTCCTTGGCGGAGCTCGCGCGCTGACCTGCACCCGCCGGGCCGCTGCACAAGCTTGTTGTCTGCTGAGGTTGAGACCGGACGCGGGGAGCTGCCAAGCCCCTTGAGGCAGCGGCCCGCGTCCGTTCGAAGCCGCCAAAGTCCTCGCCGGGCATCGTAGCGACCAGCACCGACAGAAGCGGCTGCCGAGGGACTCAAGGACGGCCGCTTCGTAGCTGACGTTGGCGTCTCCCCGTCGCGTGCCGGCTGTCTCCGGCGGCAGCTTAGGTGGGCGGTCCCTTAGATAATTGATCCCACCAGCCAGCAAGATTGTTACGGGTGGTGAAGGTGTCGGGGTGGTCCGGGCCCAGCACTCGCACTTCGTCGTTGAGTAGCTGCTCCAAGGCGGCTACGGCGCTGGCCAGATCACCTGCTTCACCCCGCGAGGAGGCGAGGTTGTACCGGGTGATCAAGGTGGTGGGATGGTCTGGGCCCAGTACTCGCAGCGTGTCGGTGAGTAGTTGCTCGAAGGCAGCTACGGCGCCAGCCGGATGACCTGCTTCACCCCGCCAGAGGGGTCCGACCCACCGTCCCGCGCTCACCGCCGCCGCCCGATCAAGGACTTGTGACCGGCTCGACCTCTGACCTCACCTGTCGCGGGTGATGACAAGGCGGGCCGGTGCGGCGCATCGCGATCCGCGCACGGAACGACGTGGCGACCGGGCCGTCCGGCGCGAACCGACGCGTTCCGGAATTTGAATCACGCTGGCCGTGGCTCCAGCGCGAGCTCACCCGGGCCCCACTGTCCCAGCACCTGGCCACGGGACGCGCGGTGACCGGGTACGACCTGCGCGGCCGGGTCGGCGTCCTGGCTAGCACCCCTGCCGCCGTCGTCGTCACAGAAAGTGACGCCGTGTGCTCGCCACGGTGGCAACGCCAGCTCGCCGGCCAGCTCGGCGCGACGACCATCCCGGTCCCCTTCGATCACGACTTCCCGGTCGCTTGGCCCGGCCCCTTCGGCGAGGTGATGCTCCGAGCCATCGACGAGATCCAAGCCGGTCTGCGGTGAACAACCGTCCACGGCCTGTCCGGCTCCGAATGCGGGAAAGGCGATCAGGAGGACGCACCCGTGCCGAGCCGGACGTGGCGGGCCGGTTGCTCGACGCCGCTGCCGTCGCGCTGCCCGGCGTCCGTCGGGTCCGCGCGCAGAAGACACCCTTCGCGCGAGCTTGGGACGAAGCCAACCGCACCGCGCTCGCTCAGGATGGTCCCGGTGGGTGACTCGCGGTGACTCGATGCCTCAAGTCACCGGCGCCGGCACTATCGATGCGGCTGCCGAAAATCGCGTGCACGTCGCCGACCTGCGCAGCCCGGTGCTGAGCGCGGTCCGCGGCAGCCTCGCCGACGATTGGTTCCACCCCAACGACGCCGGCTACGCCCGCCTCGCGAACCTCTTCGAAGCACCGGTGCGCGCCGCGGCGCGGTGAACCGCCGGATCAGCACGAAAACCAGCTCAATCGGCCTTCCGCGGGCGGCCACCGCCGACGCCTTGACCCGGCCGGGCCGCTTCCCACTGCTCGATCTCGCTTCGGCGATCGGGTGACCAGCCGGGCGTCCGGCCGATGATGACGTCCGGTTCGGGGAACGGGTGCGAGACCGCGTAGCGGGAGCGCCAGTTCGCCACGGCGCGGTGACTGACGTTGAACCAGGTGCCGATCTCCACCATGTCGGCATAGCGAAAGGTCGCGCCGGCCGGCGCAGCCGGGCCGTCCGTGATCTGCCGCGCGACGTGCTCCACGTCGGGAAGTTAGCAGGAACGAGCAGGTCATCGCGGCATTCGGTGTTCGCGGCGCGTCGGCCAGAAGCGCGGTTACAGCTTCTTGAGGAAGTCGAGCACCTTCATTCCGTTGTTCAGGCTGGCCACCTCGTCCAAGAATCGCGCCCGACCATGACGTGCCTCGTCTGCCCAATGCGGGTGAGCGAGGACGTCTCCGGCATAGAGGAAGACCCTCGGACCGAGACCCCAGATGAGGCCGTTGACGGCGGCCGCCGCGATCGCGACTTCGTCGACGTCGACGCCGAACCACGACATGTCGGCCGGGTCGAGGCCGCGGCTGCGGACGACGCACGCGGCGGCGCGGAGAAGGCCGCCGGTGCCGACGGCGACGTCGCAGAACGACCGCCCGGGCTTGAGATCGTCGAGAGCGACCACGGTCAGCGCGCACGCGATGTCCCCAGGGGTGTACATCTGCGCGTTGACCTTCGTGGCCATCCGAGACCGGAGCGCACCGAGAACCGGACCGAAGACGTCGCAGTCGAAGCGACGCTCGGTGGCGGTCAACTCGAGCTGACCGGCACGCAACGCGGCGTCGGCAGTCGCCTTGATCCGCTGCCGTAGCTGTTGGTCGATGTCGGCGAAGAGCCACCCAAGCAGCAGGTACGCCGACTGGGCCAAGTCCGGGCGACGGCTGAAGGTCACCGCCCACACGCTGCGGGCCATGTCGACGAAACCGTCCGGCGATGCCGCGAGCATTCCTTCGACCACCCGGTCGACCCCTTCGACGAGCAGTCCGCCGGCCGCGATGGTCGCCACCACGCCCAACGGAACCTCGGGCCGGTCGGAGCCACCTCCCCGGTGCCAGGCGGAAGCGACCTCGACAGCGAGGGTCAGGGCGTGGGCCTCGGCGTTGATCGGGTTCCTCGCCGTCGCCTTGCCGGAACGGTGCTTGGGGTTCTTCATCGTCGATCACCCCTCGATCTTTGTTGACTAAGTACTCAAGGTTTACCTATCGTAAACCATGAGCACTAAGTATACAAGGTTTGAGAGGGGTAGCAGATCGATGCACGTCCCGGAAGCACCCCGGTGGTCGGCGCCGCCACCACGGCAACTGCCCGCCCTGCGCGAGCACCTGGCCGACTACCTCCTGACTCCACCCGCCCACCTGTTCACGACGGAGGCGCTGCGCCGCCAACGCGGAACGCTGCGTCCTGTGGTGAGGCCGGACCTCGGCGCGCGGCTCCTGCTCGACGACGAGCACCAGCGACTCAGCCAGGCTCAGTTGTTCTACGTGACCGCCGACATCGCCCGCTTGGTCCGCCAAGCCGCACCGAGCCTGAAAGACCACTGGGACATCCAGCCGCAGGACATCCCGGCCCCGACGGGGTTCATGTTGTTCGCCGAGCCGCTGGCGGAATACGTCCGCGAGGATGGCAAGCGCATCGACATCGTCGCCGTGTCCTGGGGTGGCACCGAGCTGCTTACCTCGGACACTGGCGGGCTCTGGGTGACCTTCTGGAGCGTCACCGACTTCGCGGCGATCAAGCGGCTGGCCCGGTCGATGGGAGCCAGCGCTTCCGAGGCCGAGCTGACGGCCCATCAGCAGAACGCCGAGCTCACCTGGGACAACGAACTCTACATGCCGTGGGGCGCGACGTCGGCCTCGCTGGAACCCGACCCGGATGGCCAAGCGATCCGGCCCGATCAGATCGCCGCCGCCGAGACGACGATCGGCTGGCTGCAGACCGTCCACGCCGGATGGATCTTCTGTACACCGAACACGTTGACGGAGAGCGCCGAAGAGCATCTCCCCCGGACTCAGCGCGTCCGCGCCGAGCGGGCGGGCCATAGCGCTGCGCCGGTCAGGGTTGTCTCGGTCAGCCGCAAGACCCCTTCGCGATCAGCCCATCGTGGCGAGCCGTCGGGACGGACGGTGAGCGTGCGGTTCCCGGTCGCGCCGTTCATCCGTCGCCAGGCCTACGGCCCGGGACGGACACTGCGCCGGCTGACGCCGGTCGCCGGGCATTGGCGCGGACCGGTCGACGGGCCGGTCCGCATCACCAAGAAGGTGAACCTGGTCGACACGCCACCGACCCGCACCAGCGAATAGCCGTCAGCTCGCCGGATGCACGGGCAGCCAACTGCCGTCGATGCGCAGATCCGAGCGAGAGGCGTCGACGAACACAGTGATCGCGTGGTCCAGCCTTCGGCGGGCGGCCTCGTCGTCGGGCCGAAGCCGTTCGTCGACGTTGCCACCGAAGCCCGGCCGGCTGGAGGCCTGGATGGTCCGGACGGTGTCGACGACAGCTCGAGCCGCGGCCAGCAGCCGTTCCAGCGACGCATTGATCTCCTCGCCGCAGAAGTACGCGGCCTGCATGGCCGCGTCCTCAAGGGTGCCGAGCAGCTGCGAGGGATCAACGGCGTCACATCCCCGCCAGACGGGTGACCGGCAGAGCCGGTGTGCCGCGGCGTAGACCGCGGGGAACAGCTGGCCCTTGCGTTGCAGGACGACGTAGCGGTCGGCGCCGTCGTCGCGAGCCGGGTCCATGTCAGGCGAGGTCGTAGCCGAGGTTGTTCGCGACCTCGTCGACGAAGTCCTCCCCCACGACGCCCGGGTCGTTGTCCTGGACGTCCCAGGCGGCGTCGTCGATCGCGTCGCCGCCTTCGGTGAGCGCGGTTGCGACGATCTCGACCAGTTTGCGGGCGTGCGGGGTGTCGAGGTCGAATCGCTGGGCCGCAGACGTCGCGGCCTGGTCGAGTTCGTCGTCGGAGTATTCGTACACGGGTTCCTCCGGGGCAGAGTCGAGCTCGGACACACGAGTCACGTCGCCGCCGCAACCGAGATGATTCACCCCGAGTACGAGCCGGACTTCGGCGCCTCGCCAGGCGTCGCGGTCGGTAGCTGCAGCCGGGCGGTAGTGCCACCTGGGATGGTTCGAGCACGCCAGTGAGCGCCGGCAGTCACACGTCTCCGTCCGCCACCAGCCGGCGTGCAGGATCCGCAGACGTACGTCCCGCGATCCCGCGACCGGGCGGACATCGAGTGCGGCGCGGACGCGGCTGACGACTTCGGCGATCGTCGAGCCGTGCACCAGGAGGTGGCCGTGGGCTTCCAAGTGGTCGGCGACCCATTCGACAGCCGCGATCTCCGGCTTCTCGTCTTCGTGCTGCATCGTCCATCACCACCGGATTGCTCTGGTTTCGCCAGAGACACGCGCGGCCGTGACGGGACAGATTCAGTCGCTGTCGAGCCCTTCGACCTCGGTCCGCTGGTCGAGCGTCAGGGTGGTCATCCAGGTGTCGAAGTCCTGCAGTACGGCGAGCTGTACACCGCGGGCGGGCTGAATGCGGGCGCGCTGACCGGTGACCAGCTCGAGGTCCAGTCCGCCCTCGAAGGCGCGAACTGCCACGACGTGCAGGGCCCGCCGGCGGACGATCGAGAGGTCGAACACCGGGAGGTCATCCTGGAAGCCGGCGGAAGCCACGAGCGGGCGGACCCAGATCACCGCGGCGTCGTCACGATCTCGGCGAGCGCGCCGGGCGAGCGCGGCCCGGAATACTTCGTGATCGTCCTCGGTCACGACGAGTTCGGCGCCGGGCAGGGCGTCGTCGGCCTCTTCGCCACGACCGGCGAGCAGGTCGGTCAGCCGGGCCCAGAGCTGGCCGGCGGTCAGGTTGCTCATACGGTGATGACCTCCTCGATCGGCTTCCCGGCGATGTCGACGATGCCTTTGCTGTGCAGCATCGTCCGGATCTCGTCACGTTGCGTCGTGCTGCTGCAGAGGATGCGGCTTGGGCCTTCAGGTCCGAGCAGGTCGATGCCGTCGGCGAACATCACCTCGTTGCTCGGGTTGGCGAACTTGGCGATCTTGAACGGGTCCTTGGTCGACTTGGCACCGTACTGGTCGACCTTTGCCGGGTTCACCACGCCGAAAGTGTCGCCGTTGGCGCCGTAGTAATCGGCGCGGGCGAGAAGCCGTTCCGGCTGATCCCAGATCAGCTTCGGGCCGGAATCCAGGGACGATGTCGTACGGACGCGCAGGAACACCGAGCTGGCGCCACCGGTGAGCTTGTCCGCCCCTTCGCTCTTGCCGACGCCGAAGTCGGTTCCCATCGTCGTGCGGCGCTCGGTGGACGCCAGGACACCGGTCGCCAGCATCGCTTTCAGCCCGGTGTGCGAGGTCGAGTGGACCAGTGAGCGGCCGGCGACTGCGCTGTTCAGCTTGACTGCGGAGTTGCCGACGTCAAACCGAGTCCAAGTGAGCCAGCCCGCCGAGCGCTGGGGTGCCGGGCCGTAACCAGGGCTGGCCGCGAGTGCGTGTCCGTCGACGAACCCTGTGGCCTTGGCGACGGCGTCGCGCAGGACCTGCACCTTCGCCGGGAGCGCCCGGGTGTGGGCTTCGAGCTGGATGTTCTTGGCGAAATCGGCCAGCTGCGGGCCGGTCATGCCGACCGCCTCGTGGGCGCGTTCGTGGAAGATCTCCTGGCGGACCATCTCCTCGAGGTGCTGGCCGGTGGCGTGCGCGGCAACCACCTCGGCACGCTTGTCCAGGTTCTGGGCGGTGATGTTGGCGGTGAGGTAGGTGTACTCGCCCTCCTCGCGGGTCATCGGCCGGTTGGCCAGGTTGAGCTGCCCGAGCCGCGCGACAAGCTCCGGGCCATTGCCCTCACCTGTAGGGGCGATGACCTCGAGACGTCCACGAAGCGAGTACTCGGTCGTCGCGGGGTTGTTGACGCTGTAGGGGCGGTAGACGGCCTGGTAGCCGTCGCCGAGGTCGATGGCGTACTCCTTGCCGAGGACATTGGTCGCGCGGGCGCCGTCCCAGCTGGCCTGCCCGGTGCTGATGTCCAGCTCCGGCTTGATCCGGGTCGCGCTGCGGAGCACGGCAACCGCCGCGCCGTCAGCACCGTCGAGTGGGGATGCAGGGACCATGACGGTGACCAGCTCGGTGCCTTGGTGCTGGAACGGCGTGACGTGGTCGACCGGCGTGCCGGTGGCGACGGCGTCCTTCACGGCCTGGAGCTGGGCGAGGTAGTGATCGAACATGGCTTTCTCGACCGGCGTGGCCACGCCGCCGAGGCCTTGGAGGGCAACTTCCGCGGCGTCGATCTTCTTCCCGGTTGTTGCCGGCGGCCCTTGCTCGGCGGTGATGGTGCCGTTGGCGATGTGGTGGTTGACGCTCTTGGCCGCGGTGATGATCTTCTCGGCCAGGTTGTGCTGTTTGTCGACGGGCAGCCGGCCGGTGACCTGCTGCTCGATCTGCGTCGGCACCATCGCGGGACTGATGGTGAGCGCGTCGAGCAGCTTCGCTTCGGCGTCTTCGTCGACTCGGGCGTGCAAGACGGTGCGGGGGCCGTCCGCGCTGTGGTAGCTGACCAGTGTGGCGGTCGAGGCGATCAGGTCGCCTCCCCCGACGAGCACGGGTTCACCGTAGGCGTGCCCGACGTCCGGGGTCAGCGGGATCGGCGTGACCGGCTGTTGTCCCGGCTCGACGACGACCGGTTCCTCGACGATCGGCGGGACCTGGTCGTCGCCTTCGGGCGAGTCGATGGGGTCGCTCGCACTGGCCGGCGTGATCGCGTACGCGGTGTGTGTCGTTTTGGCGTTGGTGCCCATCACGTCTTGCCGAGGTGCGCCAAGGCCGCGGCGGAGGACATCTTGAGGTCCTCGGTGAAGAACTCCACGAAGTCCCGCCGCAGCGTCTTCTTCCGCTCGACGGCGTAGTCCAGAAAGGACTCGGCGATCTGCCCGGTGGTGACGGCGGACTCCGGAATGCCCTTGGCCTTTGCGGCACGAGCACGCATCGGTGAGACCCAGGTCAGGTTCTGAGCGGCGCCGGCGTGGGCGACGGTGTGGAGCATGGCGCGCCACTCGGCGTCCGGCACGGACTCGATCCGGCGGATGACCGAGTGCGCCGCAGCGGGGTTGACCTGCACGCCTTGGCCGAGCTTGCCGGCGAGGTGGGCGTCGTAGACCTGGTGGTAGACGGCCGTGGTGTCGGGGCGGTAGCCGAGCTTGAGCTTGTCTCTGCCGAAGTACTTGAACGATTGGCCTTGGTCGACGGGAACGAGGCCACCGTCGCTGGTGCGCAGGACATTGGCCTGGTAGGGATCGTGGTTACCCAATGCCCAGCTGGTGACATGGAGCCGGACGATGGCGTCGACATCGGCCTGCGCCCAGCTCGCCGCTGTTCCAGAGATCGGCTTCGCCCCGGGGAGCAAAGGCTGGACGCTGACAGGTTTGCCGTCGACCTTGGTGGCGTAGACCGGTACGACCGGAAGTCCGGCCCGGGCGGCAAGCCGGGAGGCCGCAGCTTCGGTCTGGGTGATGGCGCCCCCGTGCGAGGTTCCTTCTTGCTTGGCCATCCACGTCGTACCGTCCGGTCCGGTGTGGAGGGTCTTCGGGTTCAGGCCGCCGAGGTTCGCCGGTGTCCCCTTGCCGAAGTCCCACGCCGCAACGACGGCAGGATCGAGAGCTTTGGGGATGGCCGCGTGGGCAGCCTGGGCCTGCTGCAAGGCGGCGACGAGCTGCGCGTGTTGCATCCCGAATCGGCTACGAGGCTTCGACACAACCGGGGACGGCACCAAGGAAGTCGCCGGCTTCGCAGGAGCCTTGAGCGTCTCCTTGACCGAGCTGACAGTCGCGGCGGAGGCGCCCAAGTGTCCTTGCAGCAACTTTCCGAGAGCCGACTTGGTCGCCACAGCCGCCTCAGCCGGCGTGACGATGCCGGCACCGGCGACGAACTTCCGCAGGTCACCGACCTTCTGGCCGTCGGCCCAGGTGAGTACCTTCGCTTGACCGGCGTGCAGCACCGCCTGGTTCAGCGGGGCCGGATCGACGGTGTCCCAAGCAGCGGCGGCGGTGTGGACCTCGGCGATCGCTCGCAACTGCTGTACCAGCGCGCCCGCGTTCGCCTGGTCGACCGGGCCGGCGTCGAGCGTGGTGGTGACGTCGGCGGCGCAAGTGGCGGAGTGCGCCAGCATCGCCGATCGCTCAGCGACGACACCGGTGATCTCCTGACGCTCGGCAGCCGGCGTGGAAGCGCGCAGCAGCTGCAGGACCTGGTGGGCGTCGAGGGTCTGCAGCTGTGGATCGGCGATGTGCCCGCGCTGCTTGCCCTCCGCCACCGCGGCACTTAGTTGCGCTGGAGTGACGGCTCCCAGCAACTCGTCGACGTGATGACGCGCCGCCGCGGTCGCCGTGCTGAAGTCAGCAGCGGAATCGACGCTCTGGGCGGTGGCGATCCGGTTTTCCCAGTGCACCAGCGCGGCGACCAGCTCAGGCACAGCGTTGGCACCTTGCTTGGCGACCGCGGCAGCGGCAGCGTCGAAGTCGCCCTGCACCTCGGCCAGGTCGGCTTCGGTCGCCGCCCAGCCTTCGAACCCCTCCGGCAACGCCGCAGCGGTCGTCGCGAGATCCCACTCGGCGAGCGTCTTGCCGTTGATCGCCTGGCCGGCGCAGAGGGCGTCGTGGCGCGCCTGCGCCAGCGCCTGGATCTTCTTCTTGGCTTCGGCATCGGACGGCACGGACGGATCGAGCCAGACGGCCAGTGGGTGCTGGGCCTGCTCGCCGATCCCGAACAGCTCCGGATGCTCGAACCCGGCGGCAGCAGCGACCTCGGCGAGTTGCGCAGGCTCGAGTTTCGCCAGGTAATGGGCGCTCAGGGATTGGAGCTGCTCCTGGTAAGGCCCCGTGGCGGTGTCAGAGAGCTGGCTCCCGGCGGCGAGCGCGGTGCCGACCGCAGCGGAGAACACGCCATAGCCCTCGACCGGATCGTCCGGGAGGTCGATCGCCGGCGGTCCGAGCGAGTCGTCAGGGTCGACGCCGCCCGCCACGATTCCGGCGACGAGCTGCAGGTCGGCTTCCGCCGCATCCGCGGGGTCCGCGGTGTTCGCGCAGACGGCCGCGAGGTGCACGGCGAAGGCGCCGGCGGGCGTGACGGTGTTGGCGGCGTGACCGGCTTTGGCGTTGGTTCCCATCTGCGGTGCCCGGCTTAGCGCGCCGACCCGAGGATGTCGTCGACCTGCGCCCGCACCACGTCCTCGAGGGCACCGTCGACCGGCGCGATGAGCACGGCGGGGGCGACCGGCGTCACGACCCAGAACGCCATCCGCTCGACCAGCATCGCCGGGTCGGCGCCGACAAGGCGTTCACGCCAGATCCGGCCAGCACCATGCTCCCGTGGAATCCATTCGACGAAGCCCTCGGTCCCGTCGATGCCGAGAACGCCGACGGCGGTGACCGCGGCACCGTGTTCAGGAGACCAACCCAGCAGAACCCAGATCTGCCGCGGCATCAGCTGCCTCCCCGGATGGTGACGGTGCCGTGGGGAAGCAGCGAGGCCATGAAGCGAACGGAGTGGGCGAAGGCGTCGGGGATGCGGGCGTGGACGTCCTGGCGACCGTCGGCGGTCATCACCGCGCCGTGCAGGGCGTACTGCGCGGGGTTCTGGCTGATCACGACGAGCCTGCCGCCGAACAGGTCGAGTGCGGTCTCGATCCGATCCCGCCGCGACAGGCCGGTCAGGATCACCACGACGTCCGGCGGGAGGTTCTCGGCCAGCCAGGACAAGCCGGGCAGCGCCCAGGTCTGCCAGTTGGTGTTCTCGCGCACGGTTTGGACGTTGACGGCGACGGCGGCCGGCTCGGTTTCGGCGACCCAGTCGGCCTGACGGCGCAGGTCTTCGAGGCGGTACCAATACAGATTCGGGACGGTCGGGATGCCAGCCGCAGCGAGCTCGGCGGCGATGATCAGCGAGCGGCGCATGTTGATCAGGTGCTCGGCGCGGGGCCAATTGCCGTAGATCGAGTAGTTCGGCGCCAGCACGAGCCCGAACTGCAGGTCGGCGATCCGGGTGATGAGGTCGTCGCGGTGCCGCGCTGTCCACAACGCTTCGACGAGCGGGTCCTCCCCGTATCCACTGAGGACCGTCAGCGTGGTGTCCGGCACCTCGATGACCTCCGCCGCGGACCGGCCGTCGCACCAGCGCGGGTAAAGCACGTGGGTGCGGGGAGAAAACACCCGCCGCAACCCGACCGCGTACGCCGGCCACCGTACGGCCTCGTCGAGTTCGGCGGCGCTGGAGCCGTCGACCTGCGGGATGAACGCCGGCACCGTCGCCGGCAGCGGGATGGCGACGGCGAGGTCGTCGAACTCAAGGGTTCCGCCGACGTCGCACATCCAGGCGTCGATGTCGGTGCGGGAGCCGCAGCGAATCGGGCACGCCCGGCAGTCCGAACGGGCGCAGCCGCAGTAGGCGCAGTCGGAGTTGCAGCCGGAGCACAGCGGCGCGATAGCGACTGCAGGGTCGGCGTCGACGTACCAGGGGCAGCGCCGGCAGTCGCAGCGCGCCGCCGGGGCGGTGGGCATGCCCAGGAAGGTGCTCACGCGACTCCTCCCTTGTGGACGACGTCGCCGAGCTGATCGAGCAGCAACGCGATCGAACCGCGGTCGTGCTCCCCCAGCTCGGCGCCCTGGACCAGCGCGAGAAGCAGCTGGCGGAGGGCGGCGAGAGCACGCTCGACGAGCCGGGCGTCGACCGCGGCGACCTGCGCTTCAGGCTTGGCGCGGAGCTTCTCGGCGCGAGCAGCGTCGGCTTGCTCCTGAACGCGCTCGGCTTCATCCAGGGCTTGCGCTGCGCTCAGCCCTTCATCAGCGCAGGCGGCGGCGAGGGCGGAGGGCAGCAGCCGCGTCCGGCCGGTGTTCTTCACCGCGGCCCAGATGTCCTGGGCGGCTTGCTCCCGGCCGCGGCGCAGCTCGACGAACCGGATACGGGTGTGCAGCGACACCTTCGCCTCGTCCATCTCCTCGGCGATCTCGCGGGGCATTTCGGCGAAGGCGCGGACCAGCTCGCGGGCCTTGCGCGGGCTCAGCTGCAGGCCGAGCCGGCTCAGGACCTCGGCCCACGGCGCGGCGCAGCTCTTGTCGCTGCCGCGAATGCGTTCCATCGCCGCGAAGCGCGCGATCGGGTCATCGATCGCGTAGACCTCGGCCGGCACGGCGTGGCCACCGGCCACGAGCTTGCCCAGCAGGACGGCGCAGCGGTCGAGCACCAGTGCGGCAGCGAGCTCGCCCGGCCGCAGGCTCTCCCGCGCGAGGTTCTCGACCAGCTGCCAAATCCGACGTTCCTCGTCCGACAGCGGGCCGGGGCAGACCACGGCGGGCAGCGCGGCAAAGTGCGGGTTGTCCGGCCGGTTGACCGCACCCCAGCGGCAGGCGCGCAACCGCCGCTCGCCCGCGGCCAGCTTCATCGCCGGATGCGACCCGTCACCAGCGTCGATCTCTTCGACCAGCACTGGTTGCAGGACCCCGACACTCGCGATCGAGGAGATCAGGTCCGCGAGGTCGGCGGGCGTCGTGGCGTCGCCGGGGAGTCGGCCCTGCAACTCGGTGAACGGCGTGCCCTCACCACGCAGCGGCAGCAGCGCGAACCGGCGTTGCCGCAGCCGCGGTGACAGCCCGAACTGCTGCACGACCTCGGTCATGTCAGCCTGCCGAACACGCTCACCCACCGCGGGTCGCCCAGCAACGGCATCGCCACCGGCTCCAGCGGGCCGCGCGCCACCAGCTGGGGCAAGGTCGTCGCGACCAAGTCGACCCGCCCCGCGGCCGTGCTCACCAGGGGCATGGCCTGGGCGTGGGCGCGCAGGTCGGCGAGCCTGCGCTCGAGCGCAGGCTGCTCGGCGCCGGAGAGGACGATCAGGACCCGCGGGAACCGGGGGTACCGCTCCCGCCATGCCGGTTTCCGGCCCGATCCGGCTGGGGCGTGGTCGTGGTAGCGGATGTAGCCGACAAGTTTCCGAGCCAGGCGAGCCACCGGCATCGTCGCCCGGTCCAGCTCGACGAACAGCGTCCGCTGTGACCGGCGTCCGGACTCCTCGAGCACGTAGTGCAGGGCGGCGTCGGCGATCACGACCCCACGCCGGTCTCCCGCCCGATCACGGAACTGGTGGGCGACCTCCGGGGTCCAGGACAACGGACCGCACTCGTCGCCGCGCTCCCGAGCCGTCTCGACGAACGCGAGACCGGTCTCGACGACATCGAGGGTGTGCTCTTGCAGCAAGTGCGCGACCGCGGTGCCCGGCAGCCGATACGCGCGCGCGTCGACCGCCCCCGCAGCCTCAACGACCTCGGCCCCATCCGGGGTCACGTGCCAGGTGCGAGGTCGGTGCTCCCGCGTGATCCGGTCGGCCAGCCCGGCACGGCGCAGGCCGGCCAGTTTGGCGCGCACGGTGACCGGGGACAGAGTCGGGGCCACCAGCCGCCGGACTTGCTCCGTGGACATCAATCGGTGCCAGTACAGAACGGTCAGGGCCTCGCGCTGGAAGACGTCCACGATGATCACTCCACGCTCGAGGTCAGGTCGATGCCGGCGCCGCTGCCCCGGGTTGGCGGACGTCCGCGGCGCGGTAACGGGGCCGGCCGCTCGGCCTGCAGGGCGGCGAGGATCCGGTCGTCGAGGTCCTCGAGCTCGTCGAGGACCTCGCCGATCGGGCGACGTGCGAGGTTGGTGTCGAGGGCCTGGTCGACCTCGTCGTTCCACTCGGGGTGGAACTGCTCGGCGAACTCGTCGTCGACGTGCAGGCCGCGGATCTTGAACGGGGTCGTGCGCTGACCGCCGAGCGTGACCGTGACGACGTGGTGGAACTGCTCCAGCTCGGTCACCGTCGCCGGCTGGACGAGCCCGCCGAACTCCCGAGCCACCGTGCGCGCGCCATCGATGGCGGCGGCCGAGGTCATCAGCAGCGACTGGTTCTGCAGCAACGCCCTGCGGGTCTCGGCGGCGAGCCGGTCGGGCATCTGGTTCATCGCGTGCAGCGCGACCCGGTACTTGCGCAGCTGTTCGAGGATGGCGGCGAGGTAGCCGCGGGAGGCGCCGTCGACCGCGGCTAGCTCGTCGACGAACGCATCGCACCTGCGCCGCTCCTCCACCGGCGTATCCGCGCGGGAACGGCCGGCGCGGAACAGGTCGTAGATCATGAACGAGGTGATCAGCTTGTTCGTCTCGCCGGTGCCGGTGGTGCAGACGAACACGATCCGGCCGGTGTCCATCGCCCGCCGCACGTCGTAGGTCGTGACCGAGGAGCCGAGGAACGCCGAGAGCGTCGGGCTGGTCCGCAGGCGGTTGATGATGTTGGTGACGACCGTGGTTGCGTCGGGGGTCAGCTTCGGGAACGAGTCCGTCCAGTACCGGCGCACGCTGGGCTTGAGCGCCGGCAGGATCGATTCCCGCCAGGCCTCGTCGTCCAGCAAGGTCGGGATCTGGAAGATCGTCGGTGCGCAGTCGGCTGGGAGCCGCATCGCGAGGTAGCAGAGGGCCTCGCAGGCCTTGGTGAGGATCGACTTCGCCCGCGGTGCCGCGTCACCCCAGCCGAGCGCCGCGGCGAACGACGTCACGACTGCGTCGACGCGATCCTCGATATCGGACTCGGTGAAGCCCTGCATGCTCAGCGGGTTCCAGCCGGGGAGGCGCTTGCCCCGGCCGCGGACGTCGAGGTTGACCTCCCACAGCCGCGCCCGCAACGCCGGATCGGAGAGGTACGGCTTGGCGCGTTTCCAGCCGTCGGCGTGGGGGTCGAGGAACCAGACGCCGCCGCCAAGCCTGGCGATCTCGATGGCCTGGGCCAGGGCTTCTTCGGTCTTGCCGAACCCGGCCTTGCCGAAGCGGGCGGAGAACAGCAGCTCGCGCAGGGGCACGCCGACCAGGCGCTCATCGCCGTTGACGTCCGTGACATAGCCGAGCCGCACCAATCCCATCCCCGTCCGGTAGGTCGGAATCTCGCGCGGCGCCGGGAGCACCCAGCCGCGGCTTCGAGCGATCGCCGGCGACTGGCAACGGCCGGATGGCGGCTTCAGCAGGCCGGCGATTTCGCTGGTCGTGACCTGCGTGCCCGGCCGTGGTTTCGCCAGGCCGGTCCGGAAGCGACGGTCGAACAGCCGGCGCACTCCCACGGTGTCCGCGCCGAAGTGCCAGCCGAGGACCCGCGGGCCACGCACCCGCCAGTAGTTCTCACCGCGGAAGATGTCGAACGCCCCGATGACGCTGCGCAGGTGCGCCTGCGCTCGTCCCGGGATTTCCGAAACACAGCGGACCAGGACCTGGACCGCGAAAACCGGCTCATCGGTCACAAACTTGTTCTTCACTCGCTGACGCGAAGGCGTCACATTCCGGGAACGGCCGCCGGCCGACGATCGAACGATGGGCAAGAACTCACCAAGCAGTTCCACGGCGAAGTCGGCGACTACTCCGAACGGACTCACACGGTTTCCACCAGAATGCCGCACAGCTCGACGAGCAAGGTGTCGGACCCGCGCCGGAGTCAACGGGATCAGATCAAGGCAAACGTGCACCGACTCACCGAGATCGACGCGAACCTCACCCAGCGCGTTCGCCAGTGTCTGGAGTGGATCGTCCGGACGGAACGGTAAGGCGGACAGGGGAAGGTACACGGGCCGTGCCAGCACAAGCTCGGCTCGCGCCACGTGAACCTGTGGCGAGGACGACTGTCGATGCACGGCGGGTTCTCCTCCCACGAACGGTTTGCACCATCAGTCACGGGAGGCGGGAGCGGTTTTGATGCAGTCGAGCGCGGGGTGACTTTTCCTTTCCGGTCGTGTTGTGGATACACTCGCTGACGGAACATCGCAGAATCTGCAACTTGCAGATGTTCCTGGACGCACATCCACCCGAGGAGCATTCAGTGGCCCAGAAAGTCCTCGTCGAGATCCTCGACGACATCGACGGCACCGCCGCCGCCCAGACCGTGCAGTTCGGTCTCGATGGCGTCACGTACGAAATCGACCTCTCGGACGATAACGCGGCAGCCCTGCGTGACGAGCTCGCCCGCTACGTCGGCGCCGGCCGTCGCATCGGCGGCCGCAAGGTCCGCGTCGCCACCGGCCAGTCGACCACCACCAACGCCTCCGACCGTGAGCGCAACCAGCAGATCCGCGCATGGGCCAACGCGAACGGCTACGAGGTCTCCGAGCGCGGACGTCTCTCCTCCGAGGTGGTCTCCGCCTTCGAGCAAGCCCAGGTCGCCGAGGCGGAAGCACCAGCCCCGCGGAAGCGCGCTTCACGCAAGAAGACCGCCGCCTGACCAGCAGATCACTGGGGAGAGATCACCGCTGTCGTCCCGTCGACGGCGAGGAGACATCACCCTCGCCGTCGACGGAGGACACTTCACCCTCGGACGTCGTCGCCCGCCGGATCTCGACGTCGGGGTAAGCGAGCTTGTTGAGCACGCCGGTCACCGACTCGCGCCCTTCCACGCTCATCACCATCTTCCCGAACTCGGGATCCGTGCTGAACCGGATCCGCACCCCCACCACTGACTTCGGCACCCAGCCACGCACCGGCCGCACCCGCCCCAACTGGTGGGCAAACGCCTGCACGGCTTGCGGCGACGGATCGAACGTGGCGGTCGGCAGCAGGTCGAACCGGACACGGGAGCGGAGGTGGCGGGAACGAACGTGTCGGTGGAGGACGAAGACCGCGATCAGGATCGCGACCGCGGCGGTGGTCACCCACCAGAACGCGCCACTCGCGACGACGTCGCCCAGACGGAGCGCCTTCGGCGCGCTGTTCCCCAGCATGACCTGGCGGCCATGCGTGCCGGGGAACATGTCGACGCATTGCTCCAGGCATGAAATCCACTGCTCACCTGGAAAAGCGCGGACACTTCCAACTGACGCCGACGCGCCGCCAACGCCATGGCCAACGCTTCTCTTGATCAAGTCAATCATCGTCATCCTGGTCCGCCCTTCGTAGCTTGCCCTGGCCTCGACGACAGACACGCTCACACCGCTTCGCTTCGATGTCGGAAGGGCGACCGCCGACAACAGGCAGCGTCGAACCTGGACATGCAGCGTCCTCCAGTCGCGACGGGAAGCGTCATCGCTTGCGCAGTAAGCCGTCCGACTGTCACGCCAGGCCAATACACACGCGCACTTGGCAGGAAGACCTTGCCAGAACACGGCTTACCGAAGGTCACCCATTCGGTGGAGGCCAACCAGGATCCGCAATGGCAGACTCCAGCGAGTCACCAACTGTCGGGGAGGACGTTGACTGACATCGGGAGGAATCTGATGAGCAAGTTTCACACCTGCGCTACCACCAGGGCTGAACGGGCATGAATCCGTAATTCTGCCTGGATTCCGTACGTTTATCGCTCGACCGCAACGCGGCCAATACGGAATTCTCAGGATTGAGCGAAGCTGATCAAGAGACCGAAGCAAGTGCTCAACTTGACAGCTACCACACCCACATTCACGCCACAGACTCACCGAGCCCGTACGCGACTCGCAGCTTCTCGCTGACCGGAAACTCCACCGCAAATCAGCGGCGGCGCCGTGGGCGCGTCCGGCACGAGCACGTTTGCCGGCAGGTCTGATCGCACTCCGGTACCGATCACACCTTGGCGATCAGGCGCGCGTGCAGTTGGTGACACAACTGTCACATTCGACGAGGGGTTACTTATTCATGTTCAGAAGAAGGACAATTCTCTGGAGGAACATCGGGGCCGCGGCCACGCTCGTGTCGTTGTCCTTGGTCGCGACTTCAGCGCCGGCCTACGCCGCTGAGCAGAGTGGGGAGACGCGCAAACTGGAGGGCTACGTCATCTCCGACCCGGCTCTCGCAAAGGACCCCGGCAAGATCGCCGCCATCCTGCAGCGAGACGGCTCCCTTGATGCGCTGGGGATCGAACCCGTGTCCACCACAGAGAACGGGAAGACCGTGACCTCCGTACCGCGACTACAAGCCACTGAGGATCCGCCTTTCGTGTTGGACAGTGCACAGTACGACCGAGGCGCCAAGCCGGAGAACCCGTACCAGTACATCGATTCCCCTGCCGACTGCGCAGGTCGCGGCGCCGCGTGGCGGGACGCAGGGTGGATCAAGAACCGGTTCTCGTACTGCCAGGTGAAGATGAACTGGGCAGTCGATCTGCGGTGCGGGCTGGGCGGGTGCCGAACCATCGGCTACACGGCGATCATCAACACGCTCATCGGCTACGGCAAGATCGGCGGCGACCCCACGAAGCCCGAGCGACGCTACGCGGACTTCCAGCTCATCTCGGCGCCGATCATCACCAATGGCACGTTCGACCGGCCCGGCGCGAGGATGAAGGCAACGATCAAGTGCGCTGGCGAGTACCGGGTCAAAGACGGCGACCTCGGCAACGGCGATGCGTGTCATCCGGCAGCAGGCAGGGACAGCCGCGAAGACGTCTTCAGCGCGTGGAAGGCAAACCCGGTGACCTCGTTCACCCTGCAGTCCGAGGGCTACGCACCTGGTCCGCAGTGGGGCGAACAGCTGGCACAGGGCGTCTTCCACATCGAGTACGAATTCGGGCCGGACGCCGACATCAACATCATCTTCGCCAAGAGCTTCGAGGGCGGGATGCGGTTCGACAGCGCGGACTACATGCAGTGGGACAAGCTGGGCAGCGTCTTCGACCGCGCGGTGCCAGGACTGGGTTACTCGAAGAGCGACCCCAAGGTCGCCCGGCACGCCAAGTTCGTCGAAGAGTCGCGAGCCAACCCTGACGCGACGTGGCCGCGGAAGACCGGCAAGAAGCTGCTGGGCGGCTCGTCGACGCACGCCGACTCGCTGCACCGCGTGGCCCGATCCAAGGGGCATGGCCTCGTGATCGACCGCAACCGCGACACCGCAGTGGCCGCATGTGCACTACCGGGAATGCCGGCACCGCTGCCGGACGAACCGGAACCCTTCGACTGCGATGAGTACGCCTACGCATCCACCTACGAAGGCGCCGCCGGGTTGACGGATCCGGAGCAGCACAAAGACGACTTCGCGGTCAGGTGGGTGAACCGGGAGCACAACCAGGAGGCCGGCCGCCGCCTGAACGGCTTCTACGAGACACAGCGGATCCTGGACGTGGATCGGCTGTTCCCGGACTTGAACAAGCAGCTGGATCCGAACGACCAGGAGCGGTTCTACATCGCGATTACCTCCTGAGACGGATGATCCGTTCGGATCATGGTTAGGCTGTGGGTGTGCCCGGCGGGCCGTCGGGCACACCCACAGGTACCCGTGACGAGCTGACGGATTGGGAAAGGGGATCCGGATGACGGAGTCGGTGACACGGACGTGGCAGCGGATTGTCACTTTGCTCCAGGAATTCGCGCCCGCGACCGCACAGGTGATCAGGCCACCGTCACCGGCCGCGGAAGTGCAGCGCGCGCGGAGCGTGCTTCCGGCCGACCTGCCCTCCGACCTCCTCAGGTGGTGGGCGGCCATGGACGGCATCGACGACGACCGCGATTACCGGGCCGGGGCGGTGATCCCTCGCCACTTCGTGCCCCTGGCGGTGCATCGGGTACGGGAAGAGTACCTCCGGCAGCACGCCTATCCCGATGACCGTTGCTGCACCGCCGACGGCGAGCACAACATGGCCGCCGGCGAGTCCGTGTTCCCGTACTGCACGGCACTGGTCCCCATCTGCCGTGCTATCGACGGCGGAATGCTTTGTATCGATACGCGGCCTGGTCAGCAGTACGGCTGCATCATGGACTGGTACGCCAGCGAAGGCGCGTACGCAGCCGAATGGTATAGCGTGACGCACATGCTCACCGATGTCGCCGAACGTCTCGCCACGGGTGAGGCAGCCGCCGACGAGGGGATGTTGACCTGGGACAACGACCTCGGGTGAAGTCCGTCGGCACGCACTAAGGCGCAGGCCGCGTGGCACCGACGATCTTCGTTCCTATCGGGTCGATTGCCACGGGCCTGCCGAAATCTGGGGCGTTGATCATTTTCGTGGCGGAGATAGCCAGACCGACGTGGGTGACATGAGTAGCGCCTGTACCGAAGAAGACGAGGTCGCCCGGCTCGAGCTGGCCCACACGCACGCGCGGGCCGGCGATGTACTGGGTCTGCGCAGTACGAGGAAGTTCGATGCCGGCCGCGGCGAAGGCCGCTTTGGTGAGGCCGGAGCAGTCGAACCCCCGGTCGCCGTTGGCAGGTCCGTCGCCGCCCCACACGTAGGGAAGACCGATTTGGCCGCAGGCGAAATTGATCGCCGCCTTGGCAGCGGTGTTGGATGCTCGCACCGCGCCGCAGCTGTACTTCTCGGCCTGCGCGAGAACTTTCTTCACGTACCACTCTGCGTGGTTGTAGGCGAAGATTGCGGCGTGCAGGTCTCGGCCGTCGCGAGCTCCGGAGTCGCAAAGGTAGGCCGCGGCGGTGTAGACGGCGTCGTGCGGGTTGTACCGGGACGGCGGATGTGCGCCGCCGGGTGGTGGTGAATGGCGGGCAACGACGCTGTCGAACGTCAGCTGGAGGAACTGCATCGGGCCACCGGCCTTGGCGCTGTTCTCCCCGCTGTGGACGCCAGGGAGCTGGGAGCGGCCGTGGTCACTTTCGACCTTGCCGATCGCGGCGAGGATCGTCCAGTCGAGGCCCGGGCAGGTTTGGGCGGCCTGGCGGTAGATGACGAGGTAGTCGGCCGGGATGTCGCCCACCGTGCCATCGTTCGGCGCCGCAGCCGAGCTCGAGTCGCCGGCCCTGGCGAGCGTCGCGAGCAGGACGACGACGATCAGCACACACACCGCCGGCGGCCCGAACAGCAGCAGCGCGGCCACACAGGCCCAGCGGGCCGGATGCTCGCGGAGCTGGTCTCGTGCGGCCTCGGCGGCTCGCAGGGCTAGCAGCGGGTTCATCGTCGGCCGGCGGCGTCGCCGAGCCGTTCGCGCAGCCACTGCGCCCACGGGACGGGAGGCGGCAGCGTCGCGGGCGGCAGGGAACTCTCAGCTGGCTTAGTGATAAAGCCGCGCCCGCGAGCTGCGGCCCCGAGGTCGATGCCGGTTAACGCCGGTTTCCGCCCGGTGGCCGGCGGCGTCGCGCTGGCGATCTCCGCACCGAGGTACGTCGACGCTGCCGGCTTCTGCCCGCCTGAACGGTTGCCGAGTGCGGTGAGCACGGTGGTCGCGGCGTGCCACGCGGGTAGCGCGCCCGTCGCGGTCCCGAGGTTTCCGGCGTAGGCTGTGGCATAGGTCTTCGCCGCATCGGTGCGGCGCGCCAGCGCGGCTTTTGCGACACCGGCTTTGGCGGTGAGCGCCGTTTGCGCACGCTGAGCCGCTTGCGGCCACGAGACTGGCGCCCCCACGGTGTACTTGAGCACCTGTCCCCCGGCCTGCCCGCCTGCGCGGCCCGCGGTGACCAGGCGCTCTTTGAGCCGTCCGACCGGCGCGAAGGTCTCCGTGAACGCAGATGTGCCAGCCTTGACTGTGCGGGCTAGCCGATCCGGGCCGGACGGAGCGATCGGCATCGGCAACGCTTTCGGAGCACTTCGAGGTCGCCCCAGCCTCTGGAGTCGGAAGTTGAGCTGGCCGCGGACCCGCTGCAGGTTCGCGGCGAGGCGTTTGCGGAACAGGAACCCGGAGAAGACGACGAGGTCGATGACGGCGAACCGGACTAGCTGCGGGCCGAGGTCGGCCAGCATGAGCATGCGCAGCAGCACAGTCATGACGGCGAGGAAGACCATGGCGGCCAGCAGCCGGGCGATGGTGGCGGCGATCGAGCTGGCCCGGTAGGCGAGCTGGTGCTGCATCGAGGGCACCAGCGCGGCGACCAACGCGAGCGTGAGCAGCAGCCCTTCGAACAGCAGCAGGTACGGGGCGAGGACCTGCACGGTGTTCAGGCAGATCACTAGGATGGCAAATAGGAGCATCGCGATCGCGTACAGCCAGGCGCCGAGGGTGCGGTCGCCGTCGGCGACCTCGTTGTACTTGCCGTAGTCGCCCGAGCAGCTGTCGAGTTCGCGGGCTTTGGTGCTGTCGTCCTTGCCGGACCAGGGCCCGTCGTCGAGGACGCGCTTGACCGAGTACTGGCACGCGCCGGCGATGCCCTTGACCCGGTTGATCGGGGTGCCGTAGTTGAGCGTCTCCCACGGCGTGACCAGCAGGTTGTCGATGAACGCCTGACCGATCGGCGCGACCGGGTTCCCGGTGCCGCCGGGCTCCTGGCCCATGACGACGCTGGAGACGTCGGCGGCGAGTTCACGAGACAGGGACAGCACGCCGTCGTCGCCGACGAGGACGTCGACGGGGTGGGTGAGGATCGCGACGGCAAGGACGTTGACCGCGATGGTTGACGCGGTTTCCCGCCATGCCCGGGTGGTGAGGCCGCGGGCGAACAGAAGGCCGAGGTAGCAGGTGGCGATGAGCATCGCGATCTGGCGCAGCTTCAGGTCGCCGATGACCGAGGTCTGCCAGATGCCTTCGAGGTCGCGGGCCGGGGCTTTGATCCAGTCGAAGACCTGGGTGGAGGCGGCCCATTCGGTGAACCAGACCGAGAACCCGACCGCGTACTTGCCGACGGCGAAGCCGATGTTGCCCAGCCACAGCCAGATCGTCGGCATCGGGTTGTCCAGCAGGCCGGGCAGATTGGCGAAAAGGTCGTAGTTGTGTAGGTCGCGGCCGTAGCCGTCGTCGATGCTGAAGATTCCGCCGAGGTGGACGTGATGTCCGGGGTCGTCCTGCAGCGGCAGTAGCGGTGCCTCCGGATCCGGTTGTGGCGGCGGCTGGTTGCCGGGCACCCACAGGCACGTCGGATACGGCTCGCAGGGATTCTGTTGTGTTTGGCCGTGCGCGGCTTGCGGCGTGAGCAGTCCGATGAGGACGATGACAGCGGCGATCGCGAGACCACGAGTTCCACTAGACCTCAAAGTCATCACGCCCTCCTGCGCCGTGTCTATGTGAGACAGGGCTCAGGAGGCCGGCCTTCAATGCGCCCGGTGACCCCGGGATATGTCAGGTGTGGTCAGGACTGCGTCCGACAGCGTGCGGTACGGCTGGGTCATGACCTTGACCTTGCCGATCCGTCCACTGTGGTCACGCACGAGGAACTCTCCTGCTCGAGCACGTCGTTCCTCCTCGCCGCCGGCTGGGTTGAGCGGTGAGAGGTCCTTGGTGACGACCTCGTGGTAGCGGGCGTCGGCGGGGTCGACGCCGAGCCAGGCCAGGCCGCTGCGGGCGAGCCCGTCGTCGCGGTGGCGGCCGAGGAACCGCACCGCGATCAGTCCACGTAGGACGTCGTCGCCGAGGTCTTGCGGCGCGTGGGAGCCGAAGGCGGCGTCGGCGCCGTGTTTGCGGCCGTCGCGGACGAACTCCAGGGCGATCTGCTGGCCTTCGGGGGTGCCGGTGACGTTGTAGGCCTCGTCGCAGATGAACTCGCCCCACCGGCCCGGGGTGAAGCAGATTTCCTTGGCGATTGCGGCGATGAGCAGGTGGAAGGCGCGACCGAAGAGCTTACGCGGCGGGATCCGGGCGGCCATCCGCTCATTGCTCATCTCCAGCGCACTCGGCAGCGGGATCTCGTTGGTGCAGAACACCACCATGTCCGCACCGAACAGATCAACCGGAGCGAGGTCGGGATCGAAGATCGGGCGGGTGATCGGGTCGCGCCGCAGCCGCTCAAGCCGGTCGGCCAGCGCACGAGCCGCCGGGTCACGGGCGCCGTGCTTGCGCAGCGTGTCGACAAGTCGGTTGCTGGAGGCGTCCGGGTGGCCGCTGACGTCGTCGAGGCCGCGGCCGAGGGCGTCTCGCTCGGCGGAGTTGGATTCCAGGTCGAGCCAGGAGGCGAAGAACGTCTCGGCGATGCCGGTGCTCGAACGGCTGGTGCTGTGGAAGACGCGCAGCGGGTCGCAGGAGTGCCGTAGCTCGGCTGCGGCGGGCCGGTCGTCGAGGCGGGGGTCGATGATGTCGACGATCTGCGCGTTCCCGGGCAGCGCGGCCGCGACCGGTGCCCATTCGCGGCTGCGGGTCCGGTCGATGACGATGACCCGTCCGTCGAGCATCAGCCGCACGACGGCGGCGACGTTCTTCAGGATCACCGACTTCCCGGCGCCGAGTTCGCCGATGATCGCGATCCCGCCGGAGGAGTCGTGCGTCGGTCCGTAGGTCGGATCAAGCAGGAACGGGGTGATGGCGCCGCCGTCGACGGTCAAGCCGAACAGCGCCCCGGTCGGGTCGCCGAAGTCGGTCGCCGAGACCGGCAGCAGCATGGCGGCGTCGGTGGCGAGGAGGTTCTGGCTGCACTCGCGCACCACCATCGGCGTCCGGCTGCCCGGGAGCATGGCCTGGTAGAGCTGCCGCTGCCCGCCGAGCGGCCGCTCCCACCGGTACTCCCCGGCCAGGAACGCCTGCCGCAGCGCCTTCGCGCGGGCGTCGGCGTCGCGGGCGGTGGAGCCCCAGACGCAGGCGACGACGCCGACCTCGAGGTCGATCTCGGTGGAGCTGGCGCCGAGGCGGGCATTCTTGTGTTGGATCTCCTCCTGCGCCGAGATCACGTCCGCCGGCACGCCGGCGGTGTCGCCGGCGTGCTCCTCGTCCTGGCTCATCAGATCCCGCGTCCGGCGCCGGTTGGCGGCGCGGGCGTCCTCGTTCGAGCGGGCGGTGATCCGCAGAGCGTAGTCGACGCCGAACCCGATGTCGGCCAGCCGAGCGAGGATCTCGTGCCCAGGGAACGTGAATGCCCGCGGCATCTCGGCCAGCACGAGGAAGGCCTGGTAGCTCGCGACCGCGCCGTCGTCATCCGGGGTCACGCACTTGACGAACCGCCGGTTCAGGAGCCCGAGCGGTCCCCAGCCTTGCTGGTCCTCGGGCGGGTCGGTGCGGCCGCCTTCGTCGAACACGCAGCTGCGCAGCGTCGTCAGCCGGGCTCGTCCGCTCCCCCGTCGCACGGCGAGGCCGGTGTTGTGGACGGCGTCGGTCCGGTCGAGCTGGGGTTCGTTCACACCGCGGACCGGGGCGCGGCAGAGCCACCACAGCAGCTCCGCCTCGGTCGCGGGCCGGAACGGGACCGCGCCGCCGAGTTCCTGGGCCGAGACCCGCGCCCGCTCCCGTCCCGCCGCCACCGCAGCGGCCGAAGCGGGCCTGGCCGGCACGCCCAGCAGCTCGCCGACCGCAGTGGTCGTCGCGCGCGCGGTCGCCTGGGCGGCCTCTTTCCAGCCGTGGCCGGCGAGCGATTTGGCGAGCCAGAAGCTGCGGCCAAGGACGTCGAGGGTATCGAGCTGGTCCCAGGCGTTGTGGACGGTCTCCGCCCAGTGCGGGTTCGCGTCCAGATCGATCCCGTCGAGACAGCGCCGGACGATCGCGTGGGCCTGGACCTGCTCGCACAGCGACGCGATCATCACCTCCCCGCGCAGCGACTTCATCAACGTCACCGTGCGGTCGTACAGCTCCCGAAGCTGGCGGCCGGTGGAGCGGGCGCTCTCGTGCGGCAGCACTCGCCACACCGCCCAGACCGAGCCGTCGACGCAGAACAGCAGGTTGCCCGCCACATCGGTAACCGGGGAGTCCATCACCGCTCCATGGCCTGGGCCAGCACCTGCTGCAGCGACGACACCGGCGCCACCGGCTGCTCGGCCACGTCGAGGTGCACGTACAGCCAGCCGCGGCTGCGCTCGGGTCGCGCGGGCCGATAAGGGCGGCGACCGAGCATGCCGGCTCGCGGCGCGAGCAGGTGCGCGCTGAACCCGGCGAGCCACCCGAGCGGGGTCCGGGATTCGATCCGGGCGCGCCGGAGGAACACCGCCGACAGCGGCAGCCCCCAGCGAGCCGGGCCGAGCCAGTCCAGCAGCGGCAGCTTCCACACCGCGACCAGCAAGATCAGGAACAGTGTGCCCTGGGTCAGGGTATAGGGGCCGCCGGGCAGGTAGCCGCCGTCCCGGCCGGGCATCCGGCCGAACATCCGCGGGAACCGCCGTGAGCGGGTGTAGGAGCGGCCGACCAGGACGTCGCCGCGGCCCTTCGGGGCAGTCAATGCGTGAACCAGGCGCCGAACATGCCGGCGACCGCGTCGAGGTTGAGCAGGATGCCGAGGAAGATCGCCGCGATCACGCCGTACTTGATCGCCCGCGTGAAGTTCCCGCGCGTGCCGATCAGCAGGCCGATCCCGCCGACGACGGCGGCCAGCAGGATCAGCCGCCGGACGGACTGGTCCCCCCAGGCCAGGTTGGTGTCGATCCAGGACTTCACGTCCGCGGCCAGCACGATCATCGGACTTCTCCCCTGCTTACCGGCCCGCCAGCAGCGGCGCCGGATCGATGCGGTTGATCTCCCACCGGCCGGCCCGCGCAACCAGCGTCAGCGCGTAGTCGGCTGGCGTGCTCTGGCCTGTGACGTCCCATCCCCAGACATGGGTGAAGCTGTGGATAGCCGTCCCGTCGACCGGCCGCGCGGCCTGGCCCGGCTCGAACTTTTCGTGCGTGCGCACTTCGATGACCTGCACCGCCGTGTACGGCGCCGGCCGCGGCAGGGCGAGGCTTGCCCCGGGGCTGACGAACCGGTCCAGCTGCCCTTGCCCCGCCAGGTAGGCGGCCAGGAACCCGGTGACCGACTGCCCGACCGGCCCACCTGGATCAGCGACCTCGTCGTAAGCCAGCTCGACGGCGCCGCCGGTGCCCGGGCAAGCCAAGGGTGTGGGCAGAGCCGTGGCGACGTAGGCGGCATCCGTGCCGGTCATCGCGACCTGGGCGCACAGCAGCGTCGCCGTGCGCTTGCCGTCCGGCTGCAGGACCAGCACGTCGGCGACCACCACGACCGACCACACCCCCGGCGCCGGCGAGACTGCCGAGATCACCGCCGTGTCGACCGGCACCTGCGTCCCCACGGCGCGCTGCGATTTCATCCCGGGCGGGTAGAAGGTCTCCAGATCCGCCGGGTCGTCTCGGGTCGCCGAGAGCCAGGACCGCACGTACATCTCCGCCCAGCCCTCTGGCGAGGTGGAGGGAGCGGGTGCGCCGCCGTCCCGCATCGACGGCGCACCCGCTGGCTGGAGAACGATCAGACCGGCGATCATCAGCAGCGGGGCGGCCAGCACGGCCAACCACGCCACCCACCGGCCGACACGGCGGGTCGCACCCCGCAGCGCAGGCTCGAGGTCCGCGTCGGGCAGCAGCTTCGCCAGCGGGCTGCTGCCCGCGCCACCACGGTCGTGACGACGGAACACGACTCGACCTCCTGTGTGTGGCCTGCGGGCTGTTGTTCAGAGGCACGCAGGTCGGCCCACTGGTGTGATTCAGCCGGCCCAGGGCAGGTCACGGCCGCGAAACTCCGGCGCTGCCTCGGCCAGCTGCTCGAATGCCCGTCGGCGGTGTCGGGTGATCGTGGGCTGGCTCAGCCCGATCAGCGCGCCGATCTGCCGGTCCGTGGCGACGCCGTCCCGACCGACCGGACCATCGAAGTAACGAGTGGTCAGGATGGTGGCGAAGTGCTCGTCAAGCCGCTCCTCCTCGACCGCCCACACCAGAAGTTCCAGCAGCTCTTCCGATGCGCTCGACTCGGCGGGCACGGCCGCCAAAGGCCGGTACACCTCGTCGTCGATGCTGACCACGTCCGCGGCGGCCTGGCCGTGGTCGACGCCGAAGTCCCGCTGTGCGGCCCGCTGGGTCTCGCGCACCAGGTTCGCCGCGACGTGATGTTGTCGCCGGAGCGGGTAGCACCGGGTCTGCTCCCAGAGGTGCCCGATCACCGCCGCCTGGATGTCACGGCTGTCCTCCGAGGCCGAGACTCCACCGCCGGTCACCCCGCGCCGGACACTGAGCGCACCACCCGCTGCTCGTACCGCACGAACCACGCGGCCAACGATGCCCGGCACCGCCGGCAGCATCGCGTTCACCACGATCTCGGTCGCGACGATCCCGCTGCTCGCTCGCTCAGCGGCCCGGACCAGGAGCGCGTGAAGGACCTCGTCGTGCCGCGTGTAATCGCGGGTGGCCAAGACATCAACCAACGCCAGGTGGCAATCGATCTCCGCCAACGTCGGCTCCTCCGCGGACCACGCACTCAAGAACGTGTCGAACCGTGTCACGACGCGGGACTGCCGAAATTGAAACTGCAGCATCGTCAACGGGCTGTTCACAGTGGATCGGCTGGCCATGGCCGGCTCCCTCGCTCGGAGGACAGGATCCGAGCCAGCGTTCGACCACGCGTTCGCGCCGTTCCTGGCCCGTGGCCTTGCCCCGGCTTGGGAGCAAGCCTCGATTCACACGAACAGGCGACGGCCCGCCCTCGACATGGTCAGGTCGACGGACGTCGACCTGACCATGTCGTTATCCACCTTGGCCACGACGCTGCGACCCGAAATGCGGCGTTGGCCTCGGAGGCAGGCCATCAGACACATTCGTCATCGCGCAGGGCGGGTCGCAGACGTGGTCAAGGAGACCAGGACCATAGCTGCAGCCGAAGCGTATTCGGCATTTCCGCTGGTCAGCGTCCACCGTCTGGCAGTCCACCTGGAGCTGCGGCCTGCGCTTGAGTCGCTTACCCGAGGGGACCTCGTGGTCACCCGGCATCGCGATGATGACCGATTCGGCTTGGCGTACGAAGGTCGCCCGTACACGGTCGACCTCGCGACGGCCGAGCGTACGGTGCACAATCTTCTCTCCCGACCACTCCCGGCCCAGCGCAATCAATCGAGTGGGAGCGATCGGCCACCAGATATACTCGCAGTCGATTGTCGATGGCGGAACCCGTGGGTCATCGGATGACAAGAGCACTGGCTGGTCCGAAGTGATGAACCGTCCTTTCGGGTCATCCCAGACCTCGAGCTGTCTGATAGACAGCTGGTCGGCCGCTTCGTGCATGCTCCGGAATAGTAGGTCGACGTGGCTGTCTGCCGTCAGCACTTCCGCAGACTGGTTGAGGCGCCGGTGAGTCCACTCGGACATCTCCTGCATGTGGCGCCGGGTCTGGGTGAGCGGTTCCGCTGAACGGCCATCACGACAGCCAATGCCATGAAGTCCCCGAAGACGATGTCGACACCCGGTTCCCAACCACGCAGGAATCGCAACAGCTTTGCGGCTTCGTCGTCCAGGACGGCCAGCATGTCCTCGACCTGGTTATGCGGCTGTCCAGCATCGTCGGTGACCCGATAGAAATTTTCCTTGACACAGACATCGCGGAGCCCCAGCGCTCGATCCGAGCCGTCGACCTTGTTCAAGACCCGTACTCGGCGTTGGTCGAAGCTCCACGCCCGCAGATAAGACTTCGGCACATAGTGGTGCCGCTTCGACTTGCAGGTCCTCGTCTGGGCGATCTCCACGATGCGGTCCACGAAGGCCTGTACTCGCGGTACGAGGCTCTGCCCGCCATCGCTGACCGGGATCTCACCCCACGGATTCGGATCGCTCCCGAGGTACTCCCACTCCATGACGCGCTACTCCACATACGGCCTTGCCGCGGCGATCTTGTCTACACTTAGTGTCGCAGACCAACGGTGGACGCCACCCAATAGGCAGGATGATCGCTTGTCAAGAACGCCAGCTCAGCGCTGCCAGGAGCCGAACCATCAGTCGCGCCATGAGTAGATCTCGTTCAAGCTCCGGGACGGGGCGCGCATCCCTGACCGCACACAATCAGACCGCTGGCACCGAACTCCACCTCTACTTGCTGGTAGGTGGCTGATCGTGTCCGGTGTCGACCGCCTTCGGGCCAGTCGCGATGGCGACCAGTTCCACTATCAGTGGGCAGCTCGTCAATCGCTCAAGCTGCTTCGACGTGACAGCAGCCTGGTCGCGATCGCGGTCGAGGGGGTGTCAGCCATCGACACTGACGATCCCGACGGCGAGCAGGTGGTGGACCTCGCCGAGTACTACGGATCCGAAGACCTCGCTAAGGCAGCCAGAGTCGTGTATAGGCAGCTGAAGCACTCCACCCATCGATCCGACAAAGAGTGGGGCGTGTCCGGGCTGAGCGGGACCGTGGCAGGTTTCGCAAAAAAATTTCGCAAGATCCGAGACGAGCTGCCCGGAACTGAGCAACACACGTTCTACGAGTTCGTCACGAACCGGCCGGTGCGTGACTCGGTGGTTCGAGCCATCGAGTCGCTCGCTTCCAGCTCGGCCAATCTAACCACAAGCCGAGATGTCCGACATTTGCGAACCTACGCGGCATTCGGTGACGATCGAACGGGCGAGAGAGACTTCTTCACGAATTTCCGGGTCGACCCGACCGCGCCGTCTCTAGATTTGCTGGAGTCGCAGCTCAGACACGCGGTGACCGGCCACTTGCCAGGCACTTCCGACGTGCACCACGTCTTGCTCAAGGAAATGATCGCCCGGCGGGCAACGTCCCGGGAGTCCGACAACACCGTTCGCCGAGCCACAGTTCTGATGGCGCTGGCGACCGACGAGACCGAGCTTCTGCCAGCACCGAACCTGATCAGGGCCCCCGATGCCCTGGTCCCGACTGATCAGGTCCCGCTGATCGCAGAGACGATCGTCGCCGCAGCTGACGAGCCGGTGATCGTCCACGCGGCGGGCGGCGTGGGCAAGTCGGCATTGACGAGCCAGCTCCACCGGTACATGCCCACCGGCTCACTTACAATCGTCTACGACTGCTTCGGCGACGGTGGCTACCGGCGGGGAAGCCTGCCTCGCCATCAACACCGGCAAGGCCTGGTGCAACTGTCGAACGAACTGGCGGCGCACGCGCTAAGCGACCCACTGGTGCCAGTGGCGACCGCGCATCCCGATCAATACTTCCGCGCGTTCCTCGACCGGCTGCGAGCCGTGGTCGAAGAACTTACCACCCAACACCCTGAAGCCCTGGTGACGCTCGTAGTAGACGCTGCTGACAACGCCGCGATGTTCGCTCGCGATCGCGGGGAGCAGACGTTCGTCACCGACCTGGTTCGCGAAGATTTACCTCCCGGTGTCCGGCTCGTGATGCTCTGCCGCACCGAGCGTATGGATCTCCTGGAGGCACCACCCCGCGCCCGCAAGATCGAGTTGACGGGTTTCAGCATCGCGAATACTGCCGATCACCTTCGCGCGACGTTCCCAGCAGCGACAGACGAGCAGGTCGCTGAGTTTCACCGAAGGACAGGATCGAATCCACGCGTACAGGCGTTCGTACTCGACGGCGCACAAAGCCTCGAGGCGTGCCTGGCCTCACTGGGAGAAACCCGGGATGTCGACGAATCGCTCGACACGCTCATCGGACGCCGCGTCAAGGACTTTAAAGACCGCGATCGCGTCGCGGCAGCCGGAATTGACCGGGTATGCGAAGCGCTCGCCGCCCTCCGCCCGCGGATCCCTGTCGGCGTGCTCAGTACCCTATGTTCGGTACCGGCGCCGCTCATCCACAGCTTCGTGGCCGACCTCGGACGGCCGCTGCTCATCGATGGTGACGCCCTGCAGTTTCGTGACGAGCCGACCGAAACCTGGTTCAGAAGCCACCACCGGCCCGCCGGGGCACGGCTGGCCGAGTTCATCGAACGACTGCGCCCGCTCGCCGACGATGATGCCTACGTCGCGACGTCCCTGCCCGAGTTGCTCTGGGAAGCGGGCCAAGTCGATGTCCTGATCGAGCTCGCGATGACCGACCGTGCACTCCCGCGGAGCAATGATCTTGAGCAGCGTGAGGTCGCTCAACAACGTGTCCAGTACGCGCTCAAGGCAACCTTGAGAGCTGGTCGTCACTTTGACTCCGCCCGGTTGGCGGTAAAGGCCGGCACTTTGGCGGCAGGTCATTCGCGCGCTCTCCGGCTGCTGCGTCGCAACACCGACTTGGCCGGCCGGTTTCTCGAACCAAGAGTCGTAGAGGACCTGGTCGCCACGCGCAGCCTGCGCGGAGGCTGGCCTGGTTCACACCTCCAGCACGAAGGGGCACTGCTGGCGTCGACTCCTGGGCAGCAAGACCTCGCTCGGAACCGATTGCGCAGCGCCGTCGATTGGATGGCCGCGTGGGTACGGCAGCCACACGAGCACGGACACGGCGTCAAGGACGACGACATCGCCGAAGTGGCGCTCGGCCTGCTCGACGCCAATGGAATCGACGCCTGCATCGAGTTCTTGGCAAGGTGGAAGCCCAACCGAGTTGCCTTCGACGCCGGCTTGATCGTTGCCAACCGTCTCGCGGACGCAGGACGAGTAGCCGAACTAGACCAGCTCGCGTGGTCAGCAAGCAAGGTCAAATACCTCCAGTTTGCAGTGGCGTGCGCTGCCTGGCAGGCAAATTACGTCTGCACCGCCCGCACAGCGCGCCGATTGACGAGAATGCTCCGACGTCAGCGATCTCAGGTCTCATTTACTGAAGCACGCTCCCGACACGATGAACATCTTGAAGTCCAGGCGGTGACTTGGATCGTCGCGATGGGATTGCGGCACGAGGTACTCAGCGCTGACGAAGCCGAGAAGATCTTGACGCTGTCGTTGCCCACACGACTGCCCTCACTCGACAGGGTATTCAGTGCACCCATCGAGCCTCTGTTGGGCGGCTTCGCGTTGCTGGCCTTCGTACGCGGGCGCCCCCTCGAGATGGATGAGTTCGCCAGCGACGAAGCGAGCGAGGCGGCGAAGGAACCAGCTCATCAGCAGTCGCGCGAGCTGACAATTCAGCAGCGCGAGATCAAACCATTGGCTGAATGGGCCCGCGTTTGGATGAGATGCTTGATAGGCAAAGGCGACGACCTGGAAGGCGACTTCACCGAACTCGCTCGCGCGACCCTGACCGACTACTCCGACTATGAGACTCCTCGGAGGCTCATCAACGGCATCGTCCGGCTGGTCGGCAAGATCTCCGTGTTCGGTCTGCCGGACGAGGCACAGCAACAGCTCATCGAATGGTGCCGCCGGCACCGGCAACTCATCGCGGCGAAGGTCTTCGCAGAACTAGTACGTGCGACGGCGGCGAGTTTGACCACCGAGCGCACCGCATTCGCGGTGGCCGATCTGGTGCGGGAGAAGTGGGAAACGGCGCGAGTCGCCGCAGAGGAGACGGCCGAGGGGATGGTCACGCTCGCACGTGCGATGCTTCGCCTCGATCCAGCCGAAGCGGCCGAGCACTTCGCCCACGCACGGGACCTGGCCGATCGTGTCGGAGACGAAGTCCACTCGAGGTGGTCCGCGCTCGCCGCCTTGGCTGAAGCCGCTTCGGACGCCGAGGTACCGGATCACGCGCGCGCCTATCGACTGGCCCAGATCATTGAGGGCCTTCAGCCGTACCTTGACGACGCGAACGACCACGCCCGAGCTCTCACCGCGATGGGCCGACTTAGCGCGACCGTCGCGGTCTCAGTCGCGTCACGGTGGCGCGATCGGCGATTCTGCACCGAAGTGCCGTTCGTACACGCGCTGACGGCACAAGACAGCCCGTTGGCCAGATCACCGCGGATAGCCCTGGCGATGTTGCCATTCGACGGCTTCATCCCCGTCCAGGAATTGCTGGAGCAGACGTTTCGAAGCGGTCCCGGCCGAGCTGCGCAGGTGGCCTCCGCCATCGGCGAGTTCCTTTCCCATCGTGGCATAGACCCGAGCCTCATAGAGCGCTGCGCACATGTTGCCAACGAGCTCGATATCGACCTCACCAGCACCCCGCTCGCACCCCGCGCAGTCGCTGGGGTGAAGCAACCGAAGCCACCTCATCGCACCAGTAGAGACTGGTCCGGAAAGTCTTACGACGATGACACCACGGCTAGACTCGAAAGGGCATCCGAAGCCCTAAGAATCTGCGATCTGAGAACACCAGAAGGCTGGGAACGAGCGCGCTTGATTGTCAACGCCGAACCATGGCTGACTTTCGGGCAACTCGCGAACCAAGCTGTCAGTGGCCCAACATCAGCGCTCAGTGAGACGATAGCAGCCTTTCTTGCCAATCCTCACTTCACCATCCTCGACTACGCAGAATTCATTGACCGTCTGGACGAAGGGGTGATGCTGCCACGCGCGGCAGTCAGACAAATTCAGGCTCTCGCACACGAGGCCACACTCCGATTCTGCCATCAGCTGACCCTGAAAAGCCACGCGCTTCTCGACCTTGAACAGCTCAGTCGCTTAGCTGAACTGACCGAAGATATCTCAGCCACCGCGTTGCGTCACCTTGGAGCATATCCAGCAACACTCGACGCTTCAGAATGCTTCTCCCTGACTGCCCAGCTTGCCGACCGACTTTCTCACGACCAGGCGAAGGCCGTACTGGACGACTTCACCGAACTGTCCACACAAGTCGCGCCGCACGACTTCGGTGACGGCACCTTCGCAACCCTTGCCGATACTCCTGACCAACTCGACCAGTGCATCGGCGCCTACATCTGGGTCGCTCTCGGTGACCCAGAACCCAGCATGCGCTGGCGTGCCGCCCACTGCATCCGACTGCTGACCGGTCTGCAGTGCGAGGAGGAACTGCGCGCAGTCCGGGACTTCGCGACCGGAGTTCTGTCGTCTAAGGCGTTCGTCGACGCCCGACTGCCCTTCTACGACAAACACGCCCTTCAATGGCTATTGAGCGCGCTTGCCCGGGCCGCGCAGGAGTGCTCCAGCCAGGAGATGATCGAGATCTTCCTACCGCTCCTGAAGCGGGTGTTGTTTGACGATGCACCTCACGTTGTGATGCGCGCCAGCGCTAAGTCCGCTCTTATTGCACTGAGCGAAGTCAACCCAGAGCTACTGACGGCTACAGAGAAGTCAGCCCTCGGAAAGATCAACTTGCCCGTCAGTTACGTCCGCACGCGATGGTCCGAGCGGAGACACTCAGGTTCCGCCTGGTCCCGCACTGGACCGTTCAGGTTCTTCCTGGACTTCAATGAGCACTGGTGTCAGCCTCTCGCAGACGCCTTCGGTCTGTCAGGTGATGACGTAGAACGCCGAGCCGAGGATGTTGTTGTCAACCGCTGGGGGTACAGCTTTGAAGGTATCGATGCCGATCCACGCAGCTCACTCGGTGTATACCGGGATCGACGCAGCTATGTCCACAAGGGCGAATGGCCGGAGATAGAAGATCTAGGCTTCTACCTCGCAGTGCACGCACTCTGGACGGTTGCCGGCGACCTACTCTCCGAGCGCCCTGTAGCTCACGACGAAGACGACATACACGACCTGCTCACTCAGTGGCTCGAAAGGTACCTACTCAGCCGAGACGATGGCCGCTGGCTCGCGGATCGACGAGACCCCTCCCCCGTCAGTGTTTTCACCGGCGAAGATCATTCAGTCACCCCCGCCTGGATCTGGCGGTTGAATTCTCGGCACTTCACCCAGCGTCTGTTGCCCAACGATGACTGGGTGACGGTCTGGGAACACTCCGACGACCTGACCTACGAGGCGAAACAAGAGGTGCGGATCCACAGTGCGCTAGTCAGGCCAGACCGAGCCCGATCCCTGGCCTTGGCTCTGCAAACCGCTCCGTCGTGGTGGGGCTTCCGCATTCCAGATGCCGACGACACCCAATATCAGTCCGACATCCCAGGCTTCGCACTTACCGGCTGGATCGTTGTTCCAGAAACACGGGCCGGATGCGACACCTTTGATCCCCTGGCTGCGGGCGTCCGACACCCGCCCGCACATCCATGTGAAGATGTCGTCCAGCTGCTCGGGCTGACTCCGGACGCCGACATGCGAGCTTGGGACCGCGCTGACACAAGCGCGCTCCAGATCCGTGTGTGGGACGATGGCACAGCCCTTAACCGCCGCCCTAGCCCCGGCCAGGAAGGGCAGCGACTGCAGATTCGACGTCAGGTACTGCAAGAGTTCCTGCAAACCAGCCAGCAAAGCTTGATCGTCGAAGTGATGATCAACCGAACTCATGAACGTCTAAAACAGTCCCATACTCCCGCGTGGAGGCATGACGATGACGACACCCTGCCAGCCCTCGAGCGGTCCTTCAAGATTTACGTCTTCGATGCAGCCGGAAGATGTGAAGAACTTTGAGCGCACACTCGAACTCGGCAAGCTGCTCGCTCAAGACCTGTCAGACGACGACGTCTTGGGTAGATGGATGGCCCATCACCTCGGAGACTTGATAGTCAAGGCCGAGAACACCACAGAACCGGAACAGCTCGAGCTGCGCCGCGAAGCGGCAGATCTGATCATCCGCCTCTGGACAGTCCGGTCAGGCGCACCGTTAGACAGTAGTCCTACCTCAGCTTTCGAACCGATCGTCAACGCCTTGGCTGTTCTTGCGGAGCACAAGCCTTGGCGCTTTTACCAGATGTTTCCAGAAGGCAGCGAGCCAGACTCCGACACGACTCAGACGTCGTTGTTGCGCGTTGCCTTGACGCTGGAGAACGCCATCCGTGATGTCGTTCGCCACATCATCGTTACCGCAGCCAAAGACGCCGCTGACCGCGAAGCCAACTGGCTGCAAGCAGCCGAACACTTCGCCGATGACCGCCATCAACTACTGGCAGGTTTTGCTCGTCGTATCGACCTCCGGCAACTCATGGACGCTGACGTCCCCACCACGGAGTCCGACACGTCGGGACCGCACGCACGGTCGATTTCTATCCTTCGCAAGACCGAAAAAGCTATTGCTGAGGTTCGCCAAGCATTGGAGGAACTTTCCGATGACGCCAGCGACGATAGTCAATCGTAGATCCACTGAATTCTTCCTCCACTAGACATAGAAGGGTGCCGACCTGCAAAGGCGATTGCCCTGAAGTTCAGGGGATCAACTAGGTGCCAACGAAAGCCTTCAGGTAACTGTCCGGCCATCTAATCCACCGCCGGTTACTCAGCCATAAGCTACGCTCACCTACAATTGCTCGCGAACAATTTCAAGGGCGCAAATGCGGGCATTCTGGGAAAATTTGGGTAGATCCCAGTTATCTGATTCACACAGTCAAGGTCAGGCACGGTAGAGATCTCACCGAATCGCAAAGTTCGCGATTAATTGGAGACGCAATCCCTGGGACACCAAGACCCGCCAAGCCGAGCTACGAAGCCGTCCCGTCCCGGGAATTTCGGCAAACGCCTTCACCGCACGCCGGCCTAGTTGGACACCTCCAATATGGCGTCGAAGATCAACTGCGGGCAGACTTCCACGGCAGCGTCGAGTGCCAACTCGAGCGCGACAGCAGTCGAACGCTGACTAACATCGAGATGTTGTATCCAGCTCGCTGGGTGGTACCGAGCCAACATCGACAAAGCGAAAAGCACCGCCCACCACGCGATCAACGGATGGATGTCCTTGTCCGCGGCCGGAGGTTTCGGAAAGACCCAGTGGATGTCGTCTGTCAAGTACCGCCGCAGCCGGCCGCTAACAAATGCTTGCACGTCAGCCCCGTCAGGCGCGGGCCACATCCTCGCGGCAGTCAACATGCGCTGCCCGTTGTCAGCAGGCCGGTACGCCACGGCTGGCCCTGACGCGTGGTCGCTGATCACCACGCCATCCGCCAATCCTGGGTAGTTTTCCAAGAACCGTGAGACGTCGGCATGCTCGGCTACGAGGAAGCGTTCGGGGAGACTGCCGACCCAGCCGATGAGGTTGGCATCTTGCATCGCTCCCGACAGGGACAGCCGCAGGACCGGAAAATCGTGCTGTGCTGGGCCGATCGGTGCGGCCTTGAGTTCCGGTATACAATTCCACAAAAACGGCAGCGTTGTCGGCGTTTCCAGTGACGCGGAGGACAGGATTCGCGCGACGGTGGTGAAGCTCCCGCTTCGTCCATCGTCCTGGAGGGCGAGGTCGACCAGCGGCGGTTCCTGGTCGAGGTTGGCGACTTCGATGCCGTGGCCTTTCAGTTTCCAGGAGTTCGTGTCGACTCCGGTGGCCGCGGCTGCGATAGCTCTGCCTGCTTGACTCAGCCCGTAGAAGACAAGAATTGGCCGGGTGTCATAGTCGACATTGGCCGCGGCGGCGAACAGCTGTTCCGCTTGTTCGAGGGCGGCATTGAAGACAGTTTTGCGCATTCCTCGACCTGCCCATCCCGGCGGCGCGTGCCGGAGTGCGCGCAGCTGCCGCCATGGTGCGGTCGCGAACCGGGCTGGCTCGATGCGCGGGTCTGGTCCAGGATGAAACAGGGCCACGAAGAACCTCCGATCGTGACGATCCAGGCGCTGGGATCGCCGGCGGCGTCACTCAGGGATATGGTCGACTTCGCTGCGATCGATACCGAAAGAGTGTCCTGTCAACAGCGCGTCCAGTGGCGCGCCCTGAGCGAGGACAGTGAGTGTGTTGATGCGGGTTCCGGCACGGAACTCGCTGTACCAGGTTCCATTGGGGGCATCGGACAGTTCCCCATCCAGCGCAGGGAGTGTGAGCGTACCGGCAGCGAACTCGTGCCGGCCTTTCACATAGTGGAAGTCGCCACCGGCGACATCGTTGTGGGAGAGCAGAAAAGTCTGATAATAGCCGGGGTTCCCGTAGTAGAAGGCTTCCGTGTAACCAAAGCGGTTCGCTCCGACAATGAGCCGCGCGCCTTCCGACGAGTCGGGCACTGAGGCGAAGGATGCGTGCGCCAGGTCGACATCCAGCAGTCCTGCGGAGAGCTGACCGGTCTTGAAGTGGAAGTTGGGATCACGTACCGAGATGGAGAATGCGTCGATGGTGCGGTTCTCGCCCGGCGCGGTAACGGTGACAATGACGTGCACGTTGCGATACACGCGGTACAGGCGGTCAAGTGCACCGTCGCGGAGCGCGCCTGTCCGCAGAGGTGCGTCGAGCGCATCGTCGAGGTAATCCAGCGGTCGACCACAAGCGATCTTGTTCAGGGCGTCTCTCAGCAGTAGCTTGCGGGCACCCCAGGGCACGACGCGCCGCTTGAGGCCGACCACGACTGCGCTGCCGGCCAGGACAGCGCCGGGAATGCCGATCATCCAGGGTTCCAGCGACATTGCTAGCCTCGCCCGCTATTCGGTCTCTTTGGGGTGCTTTAGGCTGGCGTACTCGCCCCAGACGGTGTGGTGCTCTTCGTCGATGAGGTACCAGATCCGACCACCGCCAGTCACTTCGAACTGCCATTGCGGCAGTTGTCGGCCACGGTGCATGCCAGTAGCGAGCGACCCCTTGAGGCGCTGATGGCGGGTACCCGTCTCCTGACCCGGCGCGGTGCGCATGAAGTCGTACGCGCGGCGAGCGTTACCTTTCGCCGCGCGCACAAGCTCGTCCCAGCTTGCCGCCGCTTCCTTCGTGCCGAACCGCACGTCCCACTCGTCACCAACTGGCGGCGGAGCGACGCGTTCGTCCTTCTTCGGGCTCACTCGTCGCCAGGCTCCGACACGGCCCCGAAATCGCCACCGTCCTGAGCGAGGATCTTCGCCAGCTCAGGGTCGGCATGGACCTCGGCGGTGCCGCGCCAGGCAGCGACCAGGTTGGCCAGCGGCGCCGGGTTGCCCAGCGATTCAGATCGCTCGGCGACGTCGATGAGCTCGAGCAGGAAAGCCTGCACCTCCTCCTGCGAAAGGTACCGAACCCAAGGGAACGCGGCCGGCAGAACTTCGAGCAAAGCCCGCGCCCCGGCATCCTGCTTCATCAACTCGATGAAGATGCGAGCGGTCGCGGAAGCTGCCTCGGTCGCCTGGGTAGCACGGTCGGCAGCGACCAGGACCAAGTCCTGCTGATCCCGCTCCCGACGCCGGATCCGAACAGCACGAGAGGCGGAGTGTTCGAGCTTGCGCACGACCCCCTTGGCATCGCGCTGCAGGTCGGAGAAGTTGACCTCCGGTGCAGTAATCCTCATAGTTCAAAGATAGTTCTGAACTAGTTCCATGTCCAGTGTGACCTGTCGCTTCCACCCCATCAGGGACCATAACGTGATATCTATCACCTCACGCCGGAGGGTCTCATACCACCAGCTCGGCACGATCGAGGCGCGTATCCGCAGCTAAAGGCTGCATTCCACGATCGCGACACAGTCAGCCACGATCGACTCCGCGCCCCCAGAGACCCACCCTCAGCACGAGCAGAACAAGCCACAGATAGGGACACCGCGGTTGCGCTCAAGGTGGTCGTGGCCATCACCCCCTCAGTCGAGGAGGTCGCGGTGTGGCTGCGGCAACTGCTGGGCTACGTGCTGCCGGACTGGCACAACACATTCGCCCTCGACACGGTCGCGATGTCCTGTGGCTGGTCCGTCAACTGCTGTCCCTGTCCCCCGTCGACGCTGCTGGCAGCATCCGGCCATGGCTGGCCAACCGCTGCCCATGCCGCGGAGCCGCGAGTTGGTCGGCCTGGTCCGCGTCCGCGGCACCGGGTATGTCGGAGCCCGGCGCCGACATAGCCGTCGTCGAGTGACTGGTCATGCCCACTACGAGCCCGGAGGCGAGCAGCTGGCCGGAGGAGGCCCCAAGGGAGCCCGAGAGCGCCCGGACGCGACGGCAGACCGCGACAAAGACTGACATCGCCGCCCGGTGACCGAGGAGAGCGACCTTGTCCGGCATCACTCGACATCATTCGATAGAGGTATGCGGGACTCCTAACCAGCAGGTTGCAGCACTTCGGCCCCGCCTTGCGCTACGGCCGCTTTCGCTGGAGCCGCCTGACGGCGACGGACAATAAGCGCTGAGCCTGTACTTCCATCCGGGCCACGACCGCTGGCACGCCACCGCCTCAGCACCCTCCGCCCGTAGTTGTTCGTGCCAGCGACTCGATCAAGATCCGCACCGGTCGGCATTCGACCGGCCGCTTGCTCCTCCAGGTAATACGCCCACATCCGCTCCTCAGCAGACTCCTTGCACAGAGCAGACATCGCAGGATCCGCGTCGACGAGGCCGGCTGACGACTGTGGACGGCCGTCGAGTTCGCACTCGCCACGATCCTTCGGTCCTTCAGCTGGCCGCTGGCTGCTACCTCGATGGCGCTTCAGCGCACGGTTCAGCAACTCCACCGCCAAGAGCAGAGCAAGCGGCGGGCAAGCCGCGACCACGACCGAGAACACCGTCAGCCGCGGCGCTGAGCCGACGTTCGCGCACAACGAGAGCGAGATACCGAAGCCGAACGCCGTCCACGCCGCCCACCGCCGGCCCTCGCCCTGCTTCCACAGCTCGACCGTCGCCGTCGTCAGCAAGCCGTCCACCATCAACGGCCAGATCGCGGCCGTCGCCGCATCAGCGCCGAAGCGCAGGGCGAAATCACGTCCGTGTCGATACGATGCGTACGCCGCTCCCAGCGCGACCAAAGTCGTGCACGCACATTGCACCCAGAGCGATACATCGCCACGCTTCGTAACAGGTGTCATCATGAAGCAGCACCACGACGACGTCGCTCGACCTCGACCGAACCACAAATCTGCAGCTCACGGCACCTTTGACCCCGTGAGGTTGCTGTGTGAATCGCGCCGGGGGCACAACATTTTCCCAGGTCAACGGCTTAGAAAGCCCTGCGCCTCAGGCGTTGCCTCCGGTCAAGCGGTGTGAGTTCGAATCTCTCGGGGAGCGCGCGATCGGCGCGGCGGCGTGGAGCCCGCTGAGAACGAGCGTTTCGACGTCCAGCGCGTCCGGATGGTCGGGGCGGCGAAATCCGGTATTCGGCCACGAGTGTTGACGTGACAGTCACGAAGTCGCCGCGGCTGGCCTCGCCGGGGGCCCGTCGTCTCGTGTCCACACCGGGTGGTTCAAGCGGCGGGAATCCGGTGCACGACCTCGGTAGCTCGTCCGCCGTGGCCGCACTGCGGCTCACGTTCAGCTGGCGGCGCGGTCCGGGATCGGCTCGGCCAGCGACGCTCGTGAGGGCGGCGCCGGGAAAGGGTCGGCGAAGTACTGGGTCTCGTGCACCACCAGACCGTCGACGAACTCCATGATGCTCACCGTGTTGGTGGGTACGCCGTCATAGGTGATCACGCATTCACTGACCCAGAGGTCGCCCCCGCCCAGGATTCGGCTGATGGTGAAATGGCGTTCTGCCGGGTGGCCTCCGCGTTGTTCCCGGATCTTCGAGCGGCCTCGGAAGCGTTCTCCGGACTGGGGGTAGTCCAAGGTCGCATCGGCGGCGTAGATCGCGTGTTCGCTCTCGATGTCCCCGCGTTCGGAAGCCGTCCAGTGGTCCGTTATCCGGGCCCGGGTCTCGGAGTCACGTGTCATCTGCTTCCTCCCTGGGCCGCGCCGGCGCCGGGAATGCTACTCGCCGGTGCCGCGGATTCGGGCCGCATCGGGTGTAGCGTCCGTCAGTACGGGTCGGCGCCGCCCGGGGCATCCGCGGACTGGAGGAGATGACCACCATGGCCCGCTTGGTGTCACTGAACGTCGGACTGCCCCAGGACGTGCCCTGGCAGGACAGGACCGTCCACACAGGAATCTTCAAGTACCCGGTCGAGGGCCGCCGAATGGTCCGCCGGCTCAACGTCGACGGGGACGGCCAGGGTGATCTGGGCGGCCACGGCGGCGAGAACCGCGCGGTGCTCGTCTACCAGCGTCAGTCCTACGAACACTGGCGGCGGTTCCTCGGCCGCGACGACCTCGAGGACGGCCAGTTCGGCGAGAACTTCACCGTCGACGGCCTTCCCGACGACGAAGTGCACATCGGCGACCGGTACCGCATCGGCGAGGCCGAGTTCGAAGTCACCCAGCCACGCGTCACGTGCTTCCGCGTCGGCATGCGCCTCGGCGAGCCGCGGATGCCCTCTCTGCTGGTCGCGCACCACCGGCCCGGCTTCTACCTGCGGGTCATCACCGAAGGTCACGTCCAGGCCGGCGACGAGATCGTCCGCACCCGGGTCGGCCGGCACCGGTTGAGCGTCGCGGACATCGACGCACTCCTCTACCTGCCCGGCCGCGACCGGGACGTCCTGCGCAAGGCCGTCGACATCCCGGCGCTCAGTCCTGGCTGGCAGGGATCGTTCCAGGACCTGCTGGCCGCGGAGGAACCGCCGGCCGCGCGCGGCTGGAGCGGATTCCGGCCCCTGCGCGTCACCCGCGTGGTGCCCGAGAGCACGACCGTGGCCTCGCTCCACCTGGCCGCCGAGGACGGCGCGCCGCTCCCCCGGCCCGAGCCGGGCCAGTACCTCACCCTGCGCGTCCCCGGAGCCGGCGATCCGGCGCCGGTCCGCAGCTACTCGCTGTCGGCAACGCCTTCGGACCGCGAGTACCGCATCAGCGTCAAACGGGACGGAGTGGTCAGCAGCTACCTCCACACGCACCTGGTAGCCGGCGCGGTCGTGGACGTCGCGGCACCCCGGGGCGACTTCGTGCTGGCCGAAGACGACCGTCCCGTGGTCCTCGTCTCCGCAGGCATCGGCGTGACTCCGGTCCTGGCCATGCTGCACGCCCTCGCCGCGAACCGGACTTCACGCGAGGTCTGGTGGCTGCACACCACCCGAACCGCCGCCGAGCACGCGTTCGCCGACGAAGCACACCAGCTGCTGGCGAGCCTTCCGCACGGCCACGAGCACATCCACTACACCGCGGCACACGGCCGGCTGACCCGCGAAACGCTGTCGGACCTACCCGTCGGCGGCACCGTCTACCTGTGCGGACCGGACGCCTTCATGACGGCCGTGCGGGAATACCTGGTTTCGCTGGGTTTCGACCCGGCACGTGTCCACAGTGAACTGTTCGGCGGAGTGTCCGCGATCAACCCGGGCCTCACCGGCGTCATCCGCAAGACCCCACATCCCCCGGCCGGCGCGGCCGGACCGGGCCCCGCGGTCACGTTCGCCCGAAGCGGGCTCACCGTGCCGTGGGGCGACCACTACCCCAGTCTGCTCGAGTTCGCCGAGGCGTGCGACGTGCCGACACGCTGGTCATGCCGCACCGGCGTCTGCCACACCTGCGTGACCCCACTGCTGTCCGGCCACGTGCGGTACGAACCCGACCCGCTCGAGCCGCCGGCCTCGGGCGGCGAAGCACTCGTCTGCTGCGCCCAGCCCCAGGATGACGTCGTCCTGGACCTGTGACGACGGGATCAGTTCGTCTTTCGCGGGTGACCCGCACCTGGATTCCGTGCTCGCCGGCCCGTGCGTCGAAGACGGACCTCGCGCCGGTTCCTCGGGCGTTCACTAGGGATGAAGCGCACACTAAGGCAATATCGGACCAACCGGACGTCACAACCGAAACCGCTGATCGTCGCGGAGCGAACCCGACCGAGCACCATTGTTCGCCCCGAGTGTGTAACGAGGTTGGTCCGTTCGACGACTCCCGGGCCATGGCCGGCGAGCATGCCCCTGGGACGCAGGACGTTCGTGTGATCAGTGTGTATGCCACCCGGTGGCGGCGGGAATGGCAGCGTGAGGATGACGGCCGGGGACATCTGGATCTCGGGCGCCTGGAGGAGTTCTACAACCTGTTCCAGGAGCAGTTGCCCCGAGTGCTGACCCGGGTGGAGCACGAGCCCGCCCATGTCACCTTTCCGCCCTTGGCGGGGGAAGCGCAGGCCACCCCCGAGATGGCCGACCTGCCGGTGACCAGAGCGGAGTTGTGGCTTTTCGCGCTTCCCTCCGATCAGGTGGTCGCCGCGCTCGACCTCGACTTCCGGGGGCCGGCTCTGGGTGTCGACGCGACCCGGACGATCAACGTGCTCGAGCACGGCGCCTACGGGAGCGTCTCGATCGCCGGCACGTCCATCGAGGAACTGATCGCCAATTTGGCAAGAATGGCCGACGCCGAGGAAATAGACACCAACACGCTGCTCCCGCCAGAACGGCATCAAATCGTTTTCACCGAAGGAATCGGCGACGTAGCGCCCCTCGACGGGCCTGCGGACCGCGGAACCATCGTCCGGGAAGCGATTGCCCTGGTTCTGTACCGGTCGGATCCGCCGTTCCGGGAAGAGTTCATGCCGGTCCGCTTCCCGACCGGGCTCAACACCGAACCGGCGATCGGCGCGGTGACCCCGTATGTCAGCCTGCTGTCGGGGCATCCGGAGTACGTCGAGAACAGCGTGTTCCTCACCGTGGTCCAGGCGGTGGGCACGTCGGCGCGCTTCCGGCAGATCTGGCACCGGGCCCACGGCCGGGTGCAGGATTTCCGGGCCATCCAAGCCAAGGACGTCGGCGTGGAAACCAGGGACACCATGGAATTTCTCGCCGACGAACTGGGCAACCTGGAGCTGGAACTCAGCTTCAGCGTCGAGGCCTCCGCCGACCTCGGCCTGCTGATCCCGCTGCTGCGGATCGAAAGCTTCCACAAGGATCTCTACGCGGCGATGGAGCTGCGCGAGCGGGCCGAGACCGTGAGCCGGATGTTCACCCGGCTGGACGCCAGCATCCGATCGGAGCTCACCGCGATCGAGATCCGCGAGCGACACGCGGACGAGGAACGCCGGCTGCGCAGGAACGCCGCGGCGAGCGTGCTGAGTTTCATCGCCGTGCCGCTCGGCTTCCTGCTGGCGTTCTTCGGGATCAGCGGCAAGGAGGTCCACACCGACTGGTCGATCTTCGACCTCGGCCACTACCTGGTCGTCTACCTCGCCGCGGCCGTATTGGCTGTCACTCCACTGGCCGCGTTCCTCTTCCTCAACGGTCGCGCCTGGTTGAAGAACCGCACGATGAAGCGAACCCGCGACCGCCGGATTGCCAATGAGCTTGAATCTCTGTAGGCATGCGAAGGATCCCATGCCCAGCCTCGACTACCTCGCCATCGTCGCCGCGGTCATTGTCGGAATCTGGCACTGAAAGGAAGTGGCCACCATGCGCGAGGAGTTCACCGAGGTGCTGCGGAAGAGCCCGGAGAAGGGTGGCTGGACCTACGTGGTCTGGCCGGGGTCAGCGGAGTTCTTCGGAACCCGTGGGCTGGTCAAGGTGCGCGGCACCATCGACAGCCGCCCGTTTCGAGCATCGTTCATGCCGCTGGGCGACGGCACGCACAAGCTCGGCATCAAGGCCGACACCCGGAAGGCCATCGGCAAAGAAGCCGGCGACACCGTGCACATCGTCCTGCTCGAGAGGTTGTGATCCCAGCCTGCCCCACATGGTCGCCGCCTCTTCGGCCGGCGCAAGTCCCCCGGAGAGCGACCGGGCGCAGCAGCCTCGCGCTGGTCGTGTTGTCGGTCTGGCCGGTTGAGGCCGCCCGAGGACGCCCGAACACGTGGGCTCGAGCGAGCACTCGGAGATCAACAACAACGCGGAGACGACATCGAGGCCGTCATCGCGATGACACTGCTGCGCCAGCATGACCGCGCCTGGAATTCTACTGTCGCGCCTGCCATTGACGGGCTTCCGCCCGGGCCTGGGCGGCTTCGTCGTGCCGGTTGAGGTCGGCGAGAACGTCACCCCGCACTTCCAGCATCTCGACGATGAGCGGTACCAAGTCGGCATGTTCTCCGGCCAGCGGACGCATCAGGTCGAGGGCGGCGGACGCTCGCCCCGCCGCCTCGGGGTAGTCACCAAGGTTGATCAAGAAGAACGTGAGGTGCCGCGCCGCGTCGATGTGTTCGAACACCAGCGGGAGCGGGGGATCCGGCACGGCCGCGAATCGGGCGACCGATTCGCGCAGTGCGTCCACCGCCTCGGGGAACCGGTCGGGAGTGGCCAGGTGCTGTCCGAGGAGCCCCAGGAGGCTGGCGGTGGCGGCGAGCACCTCCGGTGAGTCGTCGAACTCCCGGTAGATCCGGATGCTTTCGCCGGCCGACTCGATCACTCCAGGAGCGCCTGCGATGTTCCGACCGACCGCCTGGATACCCAGCGCCTGGGCCAGCTGGAGGCGAGAGTCCGCCATGCCTCGGAGAAGTCCGACGGCCTCGTCGATGACCTCGCCGACCGCCTCCCCAAGGTGAAGCAGGCATTGGGCGTGGACAGTGAGGACAACCGTGTAGAACGCGACAACCGGCGGCTGCTCGAGCGCTCCGGACCCTCTGATCCCGTCGATGGCCTCACCCGTCGCCGCAGCCGCGGCCTCGACCTCGCCGAGTCCGAACAGGACGATGCCGTAGTCGGCGAGGACACCGGCCAGGGAAATGAGTGCGTCAGGATTGAGTTCGAGAACCTCGCGGTAGACGGCGACCGACTCGGCGTACCGGGCGACCGACTCGGCGCGGTCGCCGAGCGCGTTGGCCGACGCCGCTGCCGTGGCCAGTGCCATGGCGAGCATGGTGCGTCCGAGCAGGCCGCGCGGGGGCGTGTCCTGGTAGATGTCGAGTGCGGTCGAACTGGCCTCGTACGCGCCTTGCACGTCTCCCAACTGGATCATCGCCGTCGCGCGGAGGGTCGACGCCCGTGCGACCTCGCCGCGCTGTCCCTGGTGGTCGGTCAGTTCGTCCAACGCGGCGAGTGCCTCGCCGGCACGCTCGGCCGCCGGCCGGAGCTCGCCGAGCGCGAGATGAGTTGCCGTGAGCGAGATGATCGCGTCGACACGCAACACGATGTTGACGGACTGGTCGGCGTCGAAGAGGCCGAGCAAGTCGTTGGCTGTGGTCAGGACGGTCAGCGCCTCAGCGGGCCGGCCCAAACCCGTCAGGCAACCGCCTTCGAGCAGCAAGGCCACGGCCATCGTCCGCTGCACCAACGGCGAGTCCACCGTGGACGACTCGATCACACGACGCGCCGTGACGGCGGCTTCGAGGCCCTCGGTGAAACGCCCGGTCAACATGTGGCTCTGTCCGACACCGAGCAGCGCCCCGGCGTGCACGAGGTCGATGCCGGCGTGCGTCTCGCCTGAACGGCGTAGCGCGTCGTACAGTTCAACGGCCTCGCTGGCCAGCGGAAGCGCCTCTTCGGGACGGTTGTCCGCGACCGTGCACGCGGACAGTGTGCTCAGTACGTCCGCGCGGACGATCCGCGCGAGTGGTTCCGCCTCCGGCGCCGAGGCGATCGCCGCCAGCGACTTCGGAGCGGTCGTGGCCGCTTCGTCGTACCGGCCGAGGGCCAGCGCCCACCGTGCCACCAGATTCAACGCCATCCCCAACGCCAGAGCGTGCTCGGCGGTCTCCTCGGTCAGCTCCCGCGCCAGGCCGACGGCCTGCAGGGCCTGGCGATGGGCGTCCTCGGTCCACCCGGCGGTGCCCAGGGCAGTGCTGAAGCCGATGAGCGCGTCCACGTACTCGATCAGTGAGGCTTGACCCGTCGCCATCAGGTCACGCTTCAGTTCGACGGCCTGCTCCGCGGCGGTGACCACCTGCTCTGGATCGGCGGGGAGTGAACCGAGGAGCGCGAGTGCGTCGGACTGCTGCATGCCGAACTTCGGATCGGTGGCACGGAGATCCGCGAACAGCGCGGCCGCCTCGCCGAGCAAGGTGGCGGCCTCGGCCGAGTCGCCCCGCGCGGACAGCAGTGAGCCGAGGTCCAAACAGCTTTCGGCCAGGTCCGTGCGCTGATCCGGGAGCCGCCGGTAGATCGCGATGGCTTCGCGCTGGGCAGCGATGGCCTCGGGTATTCGCTGGGCCTCGGTGAGGTTTTCGGCGAGCCGGTTGTACAAGCCGGCCACTTTGGGCTCGATGGCACCGGGATCGGTCGCGAGGATGTCGCGGTAGACCGCGATCGAGTCCTTCGCATACTGGCTGGCTTCGTCGAACTTCTTCGCCATCCAGCTGAACAACGCGAGCTGATCGAGTCCCTCGGCGAGGCGCTTGCGGTAGTAGGGGTCGGTCGAAGCGAATCGGTTCAGCAAGCTGACGCTCTCGCGCAGCGGAGCACTTGCTTCCTCATACAGCCTGTGTCTGAGCAGGTCGTCCGCGAGCGCGCGGAGGAACTCCGAGTAGTCCTGCGCGGCGTAGCCTGCCTGCTGCTTGGCGAACCGGGTGAAGAGCACCGGAATCAGGGCGTTGCGCAGCTTGTCCGGGATGCTGTCCGCGAGTCCGGGAACGATCCGTGCCACCAGACGCGTCAGCGGCAGCGTGGTCAACGTGGGGTTGCTCGTCGGCCACCAGGTTTGGTCCGTGCCGACGGGCGGGTAGTAGGCGTCCGGCGCGGAGTCGAGGAGTTTCCCGCCGGCCGGTTTGGCGGCCAGGCTCTTGACCAGGATGTCGAGCGGTTCGGCGGTCCGGAGCAGGAAGTAGTTGCCGGGGATTTCCCCCTGGACCTTGATCGCCGCGAGGCTCGCTTCCAGTGCCCCGCGCTGGTCGCGGAGGTCGGCCCTGGCGACGGCGAGGTTCGTCCACGCCTCGATCTTGGCTTGGGTGTGCCCGCTCATCGTCGCGTAGAGTTGCGCAGCCCTCGTCAGCCACTCGCGGGCACGTTCCGGTTGTCCGGATTTGCCCAGGCAAGTGCCGAGGTTGTAGGCGGCTTTCGCCAACCGGTCCGGCGATGCGCCGAGCGACTCGTAGTCGTGCCATGCTCGCTCCGCGTCCTGTATCGCAACTGTGCCGAGTACTGCCCGGTATGCGACAAGATCGGTACGTGCGTCTGCGCCGCGGAGAGAAGGCGGCTGAGTGTCGTGCCACGCTACGGCGAGCTCGGCGAGACGGCCGTACAGTTGCGCGAGGTCCTTGTCGCCGGTGTACCGCCGGTTCCCCAGTGCCGCGGCCGACGCGGCGCGGAGGTCGTCGGCCGACAGCGGGATGACCGAGTCGATCTGGCGAGCGAGGAAACTGTCGGTCTCGGCGGCCGCGATGAGCGCGGGCAACCGTTCGGCGAGCAGCCTTCCCAGCGCGGTGCGCACCTCGGAGCGATCGGCGGCGAGGCGCAGCGCGTCGAGCATCCGTGCTTTGTGGACGGTTGTGGACGTCTCGTGATCGTGGATTCCCCGCACCAGCACGTCGAGACCGGGGGTCCTGGCGAGCAACTCCTCGGCCAGCAGGTCCGGGGTGAGGGGTGCGATCCGGTCCTCACCGGGGAACAGCTCGGCCAGCCACTCGGTGATCCGGGTCCGGCGTTCGATCGCGAAACCCACCGGGTCGGCCAGACCCGGCAGTGCGGTGAGCAACTGCACCGCGGCCGCCGGTGTGGGCGCGGTCATGGTCGCGAGCGTGACAGCCTGGTGGGCGCGCAAGTCGGTGAGGTCGGCGATGAAGTGCCGGGGCAGGCGGTCCACCCAGCGCCGTTCCTCGCGGCCGAGGAAGCTCGCCACCACGGAGTCCGCGTCCGGGTGAACCTCGCCCCTCGCGGCCTGCAGCACGGCCATGTGGAGTTTCAGCGGGTTGGCGTAGCCGTGGTCGGTCAGGTCGAGATCGGGCATCACCGTGGTACCGCCGGTGAACGCCGTCCACGCGGCCGTCGCGTGCCGCTGCCGGTCCCGGAGGTCGACCTGCCCCCCTTCAAGCCGGACCGGCAGCCGGGTGCTGGTCTGCACGAGCCGGTTGGTCTCCCGGTTCAGCTTGCGCCACCAGGTGAGCTGCTCGGTCAGGCCCCCAGGAGCCCGGTCGACCAACAGGACCCGCAGCCTCGGGCCTCGGCGGGGACGGCTGAGGCGGCCGACCAGCCGGACCACCGTGTCGGTCATCCGGTCCGGGTAGTCGATGACGAGCACGGTCGGCCAGATCAGCTCGACGTCGCGGGCGTCGTTGAACGTGTCCTCGTCGGCGAAACCGGCCTGCCAGCCCGCCTCGGTCATCGTCCGGCACAGCTCCGCGGCGAGCCGGGTCTTGCCCGCGCCACCGTCGCCGGTGATGACCGCGACACTGAACCGTTCCGCACCGTGGCACCAGTCCAGGAGTTGCCGGTGCTCGGCTTCCCGGCCGAGGAAGGGGACGATGCCGTACTTCGCCTTCAGCAGGTCGGGATCCGGCATATCCGGTGGTCGTGGCAGGTACGCCGGACGTACATAGGTGTCCAGGTAGGCGATCTCGCCCCGAGCGTCGACATCTTCCAGGTCGTGCAGCCCTGCGCCGACGCGTGTCGCGAACCCGTCGTCAGCGAGGAGGCGCGCGGCCGGCAGCACCTGCAACCGACGGCTGCCGTACATCTTCGGGTCGGCGAGGATCACGCCGAGCAGCTGCAACCCGGGCCCGAACAGGGCGGCGCCGGACATACCCCGCCAACCGGAGTCATCGCCGGGCAGGGGCAGCAACGCCGGCTTGTCGATGTCGACGTCGTACCTCTCGGACCGGATAGCACCGCCGGCGTTGACCGTGCCCTCCAGGACTTCGACGTCCCCCGCCTGTGCCCTGGGAAACCCGTACGCACGGCAAGACACCGAGGCATCGCCGGTGACCTTCCCCCAGCGCAGCGCACCGCTGTCCGGCCGGCCTCGCCACGGCGCCGAGGGCACCCACAGCACGGCGGCATCACCGACGCCCTTCCCCAGCCAGGCGACCTCGGCGTCGACCGACGCTCCGTCGAGCAGGCGCACGGTGACGCCGTCCTCTGCGACCGCGTGACCGGCGGTCAGGACGAGATCGTCAGCGATCGCGTAACCGGAGCCGAGGTGCGTCACCTGCCCGGACCGCGAGAAGACCTCGACGACGCGGTGACGCCGATTCATCTCGCGGTGCCCGACGTCCAGCGGTCCGGCGTCGCGACCGGCGGCACACCGCTCGCCTCGTCACCCACCTGAACCTTTTTGTCCGGGGCATCGGCCAGCCGTGGCGACAACGTCAGCATCAACTTGTGGCGCGACCCGCGGCTGTGCTCCGCGGACGACCCCACGGTCAGCACACTCCAGAGCCCGACCTTGGCCTCGGCATTGCCCTTGGTGGTGATCCCCACCTCGAGTTCGAGCACCACCGAGTCCAACTCGAACTTGAGCGGTTCACCTTCTCCGGTGGTCATCGCCCGCAGCAGCTCCCTGCGCAGATCCGTGATCGCCTCGGCCAACGGCACCTCAGCCATGAACACCACCCCACGTCCCGACAGACATCCCAGCTACCTAGTCGACGCCGGACATGAGGCATTACCCGCCGTGTCCGTATTGTGATGGCCGCAATCACCACGGCAATGGCGAACGAACAACCGCCGAGCCGAAGAATGCGGAATATCGCCGCGAGCAGGTCCGGGCTGACCCGCACGGTTCGGTTCGAGCCCGGACGGTGGCCGTCGCTGACGAGACCGCCGCCGCCCGGCGTCGGACTACCCCGTCGCTCCCCGCCGCTGACGATCGGCCAGCTCTCCGGCGTAGCACACTCGCCGCGAGTCCGTGACCCACCAGCACGGATAACCACCTGACCAGGTGTTATCCGGTCGAGGGCCGTCCGGCTCAGCACTCGAGGGGGCCCAGGTCGTACGTTTCCTCCTGCTTCCCGCTTCCGGGTACGTCGCCGGGCCACACGACGGCCAGGGTGGTGAAGAAGAGACTCCCGCAGGTTCGACGCACGTCCTTCAACGTCAGCTTCGCGGGGTACTCGCGGGTCTTCCCACCAGCGCAATCCGGAGTGCAATCCCGCACGCCGGCCGTCCCGGCTCCGGTTGCTTCCGCCGTCGTCCACGAAGTCCAGGTGACGCCGTCGAAGCTGAATGTGCTGTCCCGGGACACCCAGAAGGAAGCAGGCTGGAACAGGGGCTCTGCCGCGTTGCCTGATGAAGCCAGGTAGGCGCGCGTGAGTGCGGGAAGCAGGTCCAGCTTGGCGCCCTGCTCGGCGAACCGTGTTTTCAGCAAAGCGTCCAGCTGCCGCAGCAGTTCAGGAAGCTCGCGCTGCATCAGATCGGTAACCCCCTCTGCCTGGGCGTTGCTCGACTGAATCGACCACAGGTTGACCGCCCACTGACCGGAGACGGCCATGATTTCCGGGGTGCCTCCCACCTGCACTCTCCCCGGCGGGCGGGTGGAGTAGACCACCGACGCATCCCCCAGGGAAGACGGCGCCTTGACGTGCTGAGCCGACATCTCGTCGCAGCCGGCAGGTGCTGTGCGCAGCACGTCCAGCACACTGGAAACCTGCTCTTCGGCGAAGTGGTGGACTTCGACATCGAACTGCAGCCCGCCCACGCCGTACTCCGCGTGGACGAAGGGCCCGAAGCCTTCCGGGACCCTGCTGTCCACGCAACTGGGAGTCACCAACAAGCCGTCGGTATCCTCCTCGACCTTCCGCGAAAGCCCTTCCAAGGCGGGAAATCCGTCGATCAGATCCGCAGCGCTGAAGCCTGCCGGCGTCCGAGATCCCCCGGAAGCCGGACGGGTCGAAGCGATCGAGCGATCCGGCACGGCCTCGGGGGAAGTGTGCGCGAACGGTCCGTGCAAGGCTGCCGTTACCGCCATGGCAACTGTCGCAACGACTGCGCAGACGTGCCAGGCACGGATTTTGCCGTTCACGTCGTTCGCCCCTTGGCTCGTAGCAGCGTCAGTGGCATGTCGCTCCGATGGTCCTGCAAAAGCCGCGCCCGGAACGCTCCAGCCAACCGTCAGAAGCTCCCGCCAGTTCGAACACCTTCTGGTAGTCGGTCGTGTAGCCGGTGATGGCCAGGGTTCCGTTGTCGTCGTGGAACTCGCGGGTCTGGGGACCGGAACCGGTGTCGTAGTCGAGGGCGATGTCCCACTGGTAGTACGCCGCTCTAGACGTCAACGCGGTGAGTTCGATGACCTCGACCTGGTGCGGTGCGATCGGAATGCTCGAGTTCCCGAAGAACGGATCGCCGAGAGTCAGATCGCTCGAGAGTTCCCGAACCACCGGTGTGCGGGCACCCAGGTCGATACCCATGCGCTCGTTCGACACGGTACTTTGCCCGATTTCCTCGAACAGGGTGCCGGCCACCACCGGAAGCGTCCGGATGTTCACCGCACGCAGATTCGTGATCCGCATCTCCCGGTCGTTCGGGTTCGTGAGGGTCAGTTTGACCTTCCGGTTGCCGACCTTGATGCTTCCCGCCGGGGCATCGACGCCGTCTGGTCCGGTCGCGCTCTCGTTGGCCACAGAGGCATCGGCCAGCGCAACACCATCCGGAGTCATCGCCAACGTGGGCGGGCCTCCCACGTTTTCCTTCGCAGTCGACCCGCCCGACTGGGAAAGGAGTTGCCCGCCGCCGGCGGCGAGCACGACGATCGTGGCGATCGCGATGGCAGCGCCCGACACACCTGCGCTGATCGCGCTCCGGGGCGAGCCGACGTTGAAGACTGTGTTGTCCCCCGCGGTGTAGCTGTCTCGGCCGGAACTCACTGTCTGGCCGCGCTCATCAAGGTGCAGCGTGTTGTGCGGTACAGCAGCAAGGTCACGTGATCTGTCCTGGCCGCGTCGGGACGCACCGATCCCGATCGAGGCCCCAGCCGCGGTCAACAGCACTACGGCGCCCCAGGCGATCCAGTTGCTCTGCAGGTCAGTTGCCACGTTGACCGTGATGCCGATGCCGGTGGCCACGAGTGACGTGAAGACCGGGTACACCCACGTGCCTGTATGCACGCCGATGACAACCACCTCCTCCTGCGACAAGCCGGATATCCGTGCGGAGAGTCGCCCCGGTCCGGTCGGTGGTTACAGCAACGGAGCGAGGAACGAGCCGAAATTGATCAAAAAGGATTCCCGGTCACCCGTTCGGCCACCACAGGTCAGCGGGTGGCCAACACGGGAACCACTGCCTCAAAGAATCACCACGAGATCACGGCGCGATGACAAAAACACAGGCTGCGTAACAGGCCATCTCCGCCCACTGACTCCATAGTCTCGCAAGGCAATTCACTTCTCCGGCAGCGCACCTGCCCGAAGATTGACGTGAGGGGATGCCAAAATGACACCATGGGTCAGCGTCGACGATTCCGATGTCGAAACCATCGCGAAGAAGATGCTCACCGAAGCGGAACTCTTGATCGACCTCTTCCCTCCCGACGCCCGCGGAGCGCGGCTTTCCGAAATCACGAAAGTCAAGGAGGTGGCCAGCCAGGGCAGCCTGACGGGAGACTCCTTGTCCAGCTTCGCCGGCGTCTTGATCGAACTCGGACAAGCGTGCTCCGAGGCAAGACAGGCGGAAAAGGCACTGCTTCTCCTGCACGGCGCCCACGAACTGTCGCGATTCTCGCACACTTCGACCGGTACGACACAGCAGCGAGTCGCGTTGCAAGCCGCGTGCATCGCCATTGTGCGGTCCCGCACGGACGAGATCGTGTCGGCCGGCGGCGACGAATCGATCGACGCTGCCATCGCGGAAGTCGAAACGCTCCTGGAGCACGCCGGCAGCAGCGAAGCCCGGAAGCAACGGCGGATGAAAGTGCACGAGCACGTACTGCAGCTGCTCGAAGCAACCCGCGCCGAACACGCCGAAGAACCGGAATTCGAGCGCAACCTGGTCCGGAACAACATCGCCGCCGTACTGGGGCTGAGCTTGCCGCAGCACCTCAAAGAGGCTCAGCTGCGCTGGAAGGACATCGCCCTGCACGTCGCACCACACGCACTCACCTTCGCGGAGACGGAATTCCCCGTTCCGCAGCACCTGAGCGCCCTGCTGGACGCGGAATCACTGCGGAACATCGAGGCCGCCGTCGGAAGCGGTGAAGCCAGAGCCCTCGTCGAAGCACTGACCCCGGTCGAAGAGATCCTCGAAGTCAACCTCGCCCGCCGGCTCGATGTGGACCTCGACTGGCTGCCCCCTTCCGGAAAGGTGAACATCCGGCGAGGTGTCCCCGACCCCAAGTGGCTCAAGGCGAAGAACAGCCTCGAGCGCGGGCACGTGTCGGCGATCGCCGAGTTCGCGAACCTCGATTTCAGCAAGAACAACCGGGACGTCAACGCGCACATGTGGCACGGATACGCGTTGGGAAAGCTCGGCAAGCCCTTCGAGGTCCAGGTCGTCCGCGAAATATTCGACGAAGTGGTCAAGTCCGAGCAATTCGATCCCGCCTACCACGCCGTCGCTCACTGGAACCTGGCCATCGCCTGCTCCAAGTCTCCCGCCTACAAGGACAGCGCGCTCGACGCGCTGCTGCCACTGCTCGATCAGGAAAACCACCCCGCCGGAACGCTCGACCTCGCGTTGACGTGGGCCATCACCCAGCAGCGCAGCGACCTGTTCGAGGTGCTCGGCCGACGGTGCCGCCACCACGAGGCCCACCTGCTCGCCGCACTGGTCAACGCGAGAGCCGCTCTCGAGTCCGGTGAAATAGCCGTCGAGCCGGTGCACATCCGCCGGCTCGCCGCGATACTGCGCAATCCGGACCAGGAGTTCCCGCACCCGGCCGAGGAAATCCGTGACATGCGCCGGCTGGACCAGGTCGTGGAAGAGTTCAAACGCCTTCAGCTCGCCACGGCCGGCATCGAGTGGTTCCAGCAGCGGCTGAACTCACCCCGCGAGCGGTACAGCTACAAGAACTGGGAGTGCCTCGCCGCCCTGTACGAGTTCACGCACGACCACGCGGCTTCTTGGCGCGCCAGGTGCAAGAGCTTCGACAGCACCCTGAAGTCCGCCAGGAGGAAGAATCAGCCGCAGCTCGCGACCCGTCCGCTGAAGCGGCTGCTCGAATGGGGACAGCACAACGAACACCAGCCGGAAGCACTCCGAGTGCTCCGCAACTCCTGGCGCGACACCGATATGAGCCAGGACGAGGTGGTCGTCTGGGAGCGAAAGCTCGCGAGCCCGGACGACTCCGAGCTGCCGGACCCCAAGACGCCGGAGAATCCCCATCCCCCCGACCAGGGAAACGAGATGAACACCGGCGAAGCCCGTGAGCTCGTCGACCGCATCGCCCCGCTCTTCGAAAAGGTGACGACCTCACAACACCTGGTCGAGCGCGCCCGGGAGGCGACCGAACTCCTCGACGCCGTCGCCGTTCTTCAGCGCAACGCGCCCGCATCCGTGGTCACCGCGATCCGCGATGTCGTCGCCCTGGCGACCGAACTCGAAGAAGGGCCCACCGCCGAACGGATCGACGCCATCGGCGGCGCCATGCGCGATGACGAACACAAGATCACCGGCCTTCTCGAAGCCGTCCCGTTCGAGGTCCTGGGCCTCGCCAAAGCGGTCCTGCGGGCGGTCCGGCAGGCCCGCGCGAGGATCATCGGCGTAACCGGTCTGACCCTGACGATGCCCGGCGCGCTGAAAATGACCCTGGCGGGCCCGACGGACGAGCGGCCGGCCACCACCCGGCTCGCCGTACGGTTGTCCAACCCGGCGACCGAACCCGCGGAAGCCGTGAAGGTCACCGTGCTGTCGGAGTCCGACGAGCTCGTCGTCGAGACCGAGGAGCTGACGGTCGGAACCATGGCGGCGGAGTCCAAGACGGTGGTCGATTTCGCGGTGTCGCTCAGGGGCGAGCCGGCGACCGGCAGCTGCGGGCTGCGCTGCCACGTCGCCTACCGGTCCGCCGGCTTCGACCGGGCGGTGCACGCCCGCGCGAAGATCCCCGTCGTGAGCCCGGCTCCGCCCATCCCGGTTCACGACCGGTTCGTCACCAGCGCACCGGTCTCCGCCGACCGCACCGACCTCTTCCAGGGCCGCGATCGAGAACTCGCCGAGTTGAAGGAAGCGTTCTCGGGAGGCCGGCTGAGAAGGCTCTACTTCGTCAACGGAATCCGCCGGGTGGGGAAATCGAGCCTGATGCGGCACCTCGGCCGGGTCTGCGGGTCCGAATTCCTCACCTTGATCGTGACGTTCGACATGGACGCCGGTCTCAACGACCGGCAGCTGGTCCGCGTTCTGCTCAAGAAGATCAACGAGCAGCTCCGGCAAGATCCCGAGCTCTCAGCCCATGTCCTCGCCCTGCCGGGCGCGGAGGACTTCGAACTCGACCCGCCCTGGACCGTCTTCGAGGACGCGCTTCGGCGACTCCAGCACAGCACCGGCCGCAAACTCCTTCTGTGCCTGGACGAGTTGCAGGAAGTCGTCCAGCGCATCGCGGACGAGACCCAGCCGCTCAGCGACGGGTTGCTGTCGCGGGTCCGCGAGCACGCCCAGCAACAGAGCGATCTCCTCTTCATCTGCACCGGCTCGGAATCCTTCGAGGTGATGAAAAGACGGTTCGACAACCGGCTCTGGGGCAACCTCCAGCCCTACAACGTGTCGTTCGTCGACAAACCGGCGATGGAACGGATCGTGACCGTGCCGCTGCAGCAGGACGAGGTCACCTGGCTGCCCGAATCGCTGGCCGCGTTGTGGGACCTGACCGAAGGACACCCGTGGGTGACGCAGGTTCTGGCCATCCACGCCGTGACGGCCCTGAACCGCGACCGGCGCCGGACGGTCACCCCGGGCGACATCAGCCGTGCGGCAGCGGTGGCGCTGACCGAAGCGAACGTCAGCGACCTCTGGTGGAACGAGACCGAAGGGGTGGTTACGGCGGCGCATCGGCAGGTCGCGTTCCTGGTTCTCAAACACCAGCCGGTCCCTCGAGTGGGTGTGACGACCGACGAGCTGTTCCAGGCGTGCGCACGCTCCGGCATCCAGTCTCCCGGGATCTACGTCGACGCCATGGCCAATCTCGAACTGCTGACGTTCGAAGGCAGTGACACCAGCGAGGGCCGATGGCGCGTGCGTGGCGGTTTTCTCGAGAAGTACCTCGAGGGTCTGCTCGCGCGAGAAGTCAGCGAAGCCCGAGTCGACACGTCCGCCCACCAGTCCACGCAGCCGCTCGGCATCTTTCTCGACGTCGAAAACGTGAAGCGATCGCTGGTCGACGCCCTCTCGCGTCGCAGCTCCGACGACCAGAAGCGGCTCCGGCGACGACTTGACGGCGACGAAGTCGGTCGCCGTCTGCTGACGGCGGCTCGGCGTCACGGGAAACCGGCCATCAAGTGGGCCGTCGCGAACTGGCACGCCGCCGACCTGCAGGACGACCAGATGAAGTACAAGGACGCCGGCTACCAGCCCGACATCGCGGGCAGCGCGAAGGCCAACGCATCCGACCACGTCCTCAAGGAGCACATCCACAGCGCGCTGCGCGACGTGGACCTCAACGCGTACGTCATCGGAACGGGAGACGGGGACTTCCGGGAGATCATCCACACGCTCCAGTCGGCCGGCAAGTACATCGTCCTCTGGGCCACCCGCGAGAACATGAGCAACGCCTTCGGCGCCAACCTCAGGAGCGACGACGGAACTCTCACCGTCGAGTTCCTCGAGGACATCGTCTTCGCCGACGACGACGATCCGGTGCGGCCCTGACGGGACAGGCGAAGTGGCCAGCCACCCGCGAACCGGGTGGCTGGCCACTCGTCATCGGGTGTCCAGTTGGCGTAGGCCGTTGACGATCAGTTCCAGGCCGAAGGCGAACTCGTCCTCCAGGGGTACCGGCAACGAGTCCGCCACCGCGCGGGTGGCCGGGAACTCCCCCTGCGGCAAATCGTGGAAACGCGCCGAGACCCGCTCACGCTCGGCGTCGTTCCCGGCCCCGGTCAGCTGGATGGCGAACCCGAGGACATAGCGCGAGAGGGTGGCGTACGCGCGGGCGGCGAGGCTCGGGGACAGCCCGCCGTCCAACAGGACGGCGAGGCAGCGTTCTCGGAGGGCCATGGCGTTCGGTCCGGTCGGGGTCTGCTCGACCAGGAGGGGCGCGACCTTCCGGTGCTCGGCCAGGGTGTCGAACATCGACTGCGCGACCGTGCGGCAGGCCTGGTCCCAGCTCAGCTCGGCCAGGGCCCGGGTGTCGAGGGCGACCTCGCCGAACACGCGGTCGATCACGTGGGCGATCAGGCTCGCCCGGTTGCCGAAGTGGCGGTAGAGCGTGGCCGTGCCGGATTCGAGCCTCTGGGCGAGGCTTCGCATCGACAGGGCCTCGGCGCCCTCCTCGTCGACCAGCTCCAACGCCGTTCCGAGGATCCGGTCCAGCGGGACGGCGGGACGGCCGCGGGATCGGCGGACGGGTGTGGCGGGCGGGGACGGATGGTTCACCCCTCGAGTATGACGTCCGGTTGACACCTGCCGCAATTACGGCAACACTGTTGCCATTATGACGAGCACTCAGTCAGTCACGGTCGACGGCCTGCGGGTCCACTACGTCCGGGCCGGTCAGGGCCCTGCGGTGGTGCTGCTGCACGGCAGCGGGTCGTCGCTGGAGGGCTTCGAGCGGGTGGCGGAGCTGTTGTCGGCGTCCTACGACGTGATCCGCCCGGACCTCCCGGGCTTCGGACGCACCGGGCCGCGGCCCGACCGCGACTACCGCGTCCGGACGTACGCGAGCACGATCGCCCGGTTCACGACCGCCCTGCAGCTGCCGCACTTCGCGGTGGCCGGGAACTCCCTCGGCGGCAACATCGCGTGGAACCTCGCCCTCGACGCCCCGGAGGGGGTCGACCGGCTGGTGCTGGTCAACGCCACCGGCTACCCGGAGAAGACCCTGCCCGCCGGGTTGCGGCTGGCCCGGAACCCGCTGCTGCGCCCCCTGCTGCGGCGGTGGCTGCCGCGCGGCGCGACCGAGCGCGGGCTGCGGGAAGCCGTCGGCCCGAACTCCGCGATCGTGGACGACACCATGGTCGACCGGGTGCACGCGCTGACCGGCCGCCCCGGGAACCGGTCGGCGTTCGTCGACTTCGCCAACACCGACCAGCCCGACCGCAGCGCCGACATCCCGAAGATCTCAGTACCGACCCTGGTCCTGCGCAGCGCCGGCATCGACGGGCAGCACTTCACCCGCGACATCCCCGGCGCCGTCGAGCGCGTCCACGCCGACGGCGGCCACCTCCTGCCGGAAGAAGACCCGGATTGGGTGGCGAAGGCGATCAAGGAGTTCCTGCGATGAAGTACTTCGTCGCCTCCGATGAGGACCGCCGGCTCGACGCCACCACGCGACGAACCCTGCGCGGCAGCTTCGTCCCGCTGTCGGACGGCGTCACGCACTACGAGCTGGCTGGTCCCGCGGACGGCGAACTCGCCGTGCTGGTTCCCGGCATCACGATCCCGCTGTCCTATTGGGACGGCCTGGCCGCGCAGCTGCACGCCCGGGGCCTGCGCACCCTCGCCTACAGCGCCTACGGCCGCGGCTACTCCGACCGCGTCCGGGGCCGCTACGACGAGGCGCTGTTCGTCCGTCAGCTCGCCGAGCTGACGACGGCGCTGGATCTCGCGCCGCCACGGCACCTCGTCGGCACCTCGATGGGCGCCCTGATCGCGATGGCCTACGCGAACTTCCATCCCGAGAGCGTGGCCACGCTCACCATCGTCGGCCCGGCCGGGCTGGGCGAACGTCCCCGCGCGCAACGGTTGCTGCGCAACGATCTCCTCGCCGGATTCGTCGCCCGGCGCTTCGGCCGCAAGCTCCTGGAAGACCACCTCGGGCACAACGTCCGCGACCCCGCGCTCTCCGCCCGGCTGGTCGCGATGGTGCGGGACGCCTACCGCCACGAAGGCTCCTTGTACGCGTTCTTCCAGACCCTGCAGGACTTTCCGCTGAACGAGCGGCAGGACCTGTTCCGCAGCACCGGCGAGCTGGGACTCCCCGTCCTGCTGGTGTGGGGCGACGACGACCGGGTCACCCCGATCACCCACCTCGGCACCGTCCGCGACCTGCTGCGCCCGCGGCAGATCCACGTCATCGAAGAATGCGGCCACATGGCCCCCTACGAACGGCCCTACGACGTCGGCGACCTGCTCGCGTCCTTCGCCGTTCCCCACCCCGAACGGCTCGAACCATGACCGAACCCCTCGACGTCCTCATCGCCGGGGCCGGCCCGACCGGCACCACCCTCGCGATCGACCTGGCCCGCCGGGGCCTGGCCGTCCGGATCATCGACAAAGCACCGCACTCCTTCGAGGGCTCCCGCGCCAAAGGCGTCCAGCCCCGCACCCTGGAGGTGTTCGACGACCTCGGCGCGCTCGACGACGTCCTCGCCGGCAGCACCGACTACCCCCGCCTCGGCATCCACCTGGGCCCGGTCGCCGTGCCGTGGCGCATGTTCCGCAACCGCGAAGCCACCGCCGACGTCCCGTACCCGAACACCCGGCTGATGCCCCAGTACCGCACCGACAGCGTGCTGCACGACCGGCTCGAGCAGCTGGGCGGCAAGGTCGAATACGGCCGCGAACTCACCGGGTTCGACCAGGACGGCACGTCGGTCACCGCCACCGTGATCGGCGACGACGGCCCGGAACGGATCACCGCCCGCTACCTCGTCGGCGCCGACGGCGGGTCCAGCGCCGTCCGCAAGCAGCTCGGGCTGGGCTTCCTCGGGGAGACCCGCGAGGGGGACCGGATGCTGATCGTCGACGCCGTCACCACCGGCCTGTCCGGTGACCGGTGGCACGTCTGGCCGGGGGTGCAAGGCCGGTTCGCCGGCGCGTGCCCGCTGCCCCACAGCGACCTGTTCCAGTGGATGATCCGCCTGGCCCCGGACGAGGAGCCACCCGAGGGCGAGGCGGCGATCACCCGGCTGATCCGGGCTCACACCCGCAACCGGCGCATCGCCGTGCGCGACATCCGGTGGCGGTCGGTGTTCCGGCCCAACATCCGCCTGGTCGAGGCCTACCGCCGCGGGCAGGTCTTCCTCGCCGGCGACGCCGCCCACGTGCACACCCCGGCCGGCGCGCAGGGCCTCAACACCGGCATCCAGGACGCCTACAACCTCGGCTGGAAACTCGGCCAGGTCCTCGGCGGCGCCGACCCGCGGCTACTGGACAGCTACGAAGCCGAACGCCTCCCGATCGCCGCCGGCGTGCTCGGCCTGTCCACCAAGAAGTACGAAGGCCTCGCCAAGCTCGACCCGTCGAGCCTGCGCCGCGGCAAGGACGAACAACAGCTGTCCCTGACCTACCACGGCGGGCCGCTGGCCCCCGGCGAAACCGACCGCACGAAGACGCTGCGGGCCGGCGACCGCGCACCGGACGCCGACCTGGGCGGTTCGCGGCTGTTCGACGTCTACCGGGGGCCGCACTTCACTCTGGTCGCGTACGGCCCGCAGGCCGCGGCGGCGAGCGACGAGCTCGACTGGCCCGCCACGGGAGCGCCGCTCCGGCGGATCACCGTCGACGGACCGGGCAGCTTCCACGACGGCTACGGGATCGAGGGCGACACGCTGCTGCTCGTCCGGCCCGACGGCTACCTCGGGCACATCGCGACCCGCGACTTCCTCGAATCGACCCGCGCCGCCGTGCGCGCCATGGCCCCGGAGGTGGCCGGATGAGCCGCGTCCTGCTGCGCGGCGCGCAGGTCATCACCATGGCACCGCACCGGCCGGACGCCGAAGCCGCCGACATCCTCGTCGACGGCGACACGATCGCGGCCGTCGGCGAGGACCTCGACGCGACCGGCGCCGAGATCGTCGACCTCACTGGCCGGATCGTCCTGCCCGGCCTGGTCAACGCCCACCTGCACACCTGGCAGACCGCCCTGCGGGGCGTGGGCGCCGACTGGACGCTCGCGGACTACCTCGGCCGCGTGCACGGCGCCGTGGCCCGCCACTACCGCCCCGAGGACATGCGGATCGGCACCCTCGCCGGCACGCTGAGCCAGCTCGAGCGCGGCACCACCACCCTGGGTGACTGGTGCCACAACACCCCCACCCCGGACCACACCGACGCCGCGCTCGACGGCCTGCGCGCCTCCGGCGTCCGCGGGGTGTTCCTGCACGGCACCCCGTACGCCGCGGCCGACGCGGCCCACCCGATGGGCGAGGTCGACCGGCTGTCCGGCGGCCCGCTGATCGGCATCGGCATGGCCGTCCGCGGCCCCCAGCTGTCCACTCCGGACACCGCGGTCGCCGATTTCCGGGCCGCCGCCGAGCGAGGTCTCGTCGTCTCGATGCACCAAAGCGGCGGCGCACCCGGGCCCGCGTGGTCGGCCGTGCGAGCCGCCGGGCTGCTCGGCCCGGCCACCAACGTCGTCCACGGTGCCGGGCTCACCGAAGACTGGCTCAAGATCCTCGTCGACGCCGGCGCCAGTTTCACCAGTACGCCCGAAAACGAACTCGGCCAAGGCCACGGCTTCCCCGTGACCGGGCACCTGCTCCGGCTCGGCGCCGCGCCATCACTGGGCACCGACACCGACGCCGTCACCCCCGCCGACGTCCTTTCCGCCGCCCGCATCGCGCTGGCGTACCAGCGCGGCGAGGACCACGACCGCCACCGGCAGGACACCGGCTCGTTCTCCCTCACCGCCACGATCACCGCCAAGCAGGCACTCGCCTGGGCCACCGTCGAAGGCGCCCGCGCGCTCGGCCTCGCCGACCGCGTCGGCCGGCTCGACGCCGGCCTGCAAGCCGACCTCGTCGTCGTCGACGGCCCGGCGGCGAACCCGGTCGCCACCGCCCTGCACGCCACCGCCGCCGACATCGAAGCGGTCATGGTCGCCGGACGCTGGCGCAAACGCGACCACACCCTCCTCGACGTCGACCTCGGCACCGTGCGAGACCAGCTCCGCGAATCCACGGCCCGGCTCCTCCCCCACCTCGCCGCCTGATGACCACGCGGGACGAACACGCGAGCCGCACCCGGACCGAGCTGCTGGCCGCGGCGAAACGACTGTTCGGTGAACGGGGTTACCTCGACACCAAGGTGACCGACATCGCGGCCGCGGCCGGGCGGGCCGTGGGGTCGTTCTACCGCCACTTCCGTGACAAGGAGCAGCTCCTCACCGTGCTGCGCGGCGAACTCGCCGAGCCACCGGCGCCCGGCCCCGACGACCCGATCCGCGGGCACGTCACGGCCTGCTGGACGGCGCTGCGCACCCACCGCCCGACCGCCATCGGCCTGCTGCAGCAGGCGACCGCCGCCGCCCCCGCCTCCGGACGGTTGCGGGCCGAGCTGATGACCTGGACGGCCCCGCTGCGCGAGCACCTGGAACACCGGCGCGACCGCGGTGAGCCGCTCCCCGGCGACCCCGAGCTGCTGGCGACGGCCGTGGGCGTCATGCTCGCCGGCCTCAACCACGCCCTGCCCGCCGACGACCCGGGCGATCGCCGCGTTGCCGACACCGTCACGAACCTCGTCCTCCACGGGCTGGCCGGCCCGGAAGGGTGAATCTCGGTGCTCACCGCAGGTCACGGAAGAAGTCCGTGATGTCCCGGGCGAGCAGTTCGGGTTCTTCGTGGGCGGGGAAGTGGCCGCCGCGGGGCATCGTCGTGTACCTCGTGACGTGGTAGGTGCGCTCCGCCCAGCTGCGTGGCGGCTGGGTGAGGTCGGCCGGGAACAGCGCGACGGCGGTCGGCACGTCGACCCGCTCGACCCGGCGGGTCAGGTTCTCGCTGTACTCGTAGTACGGCCGGAACGAGGTCGAAATGGTGCCGGTGAACCAGTAGAGCGACGCCTGCGTCAGCAGGAAGTCATCGCTGAACCGCGACGACAGGTCGCCTCCGCAGTCGCTCCACGCGCGGTACTTCTCGATCATCCACGCGAGCAACCCGGCCGGCGAGTCGGCCAGGCCGTAGGCCAAGGTGACCGGCCGGGTGTTCTGCTGGTGCTGGTAAGCACCCTCCTGCGCCGACCAGGTCGCCACCGAGCCGAGGTAGGCCAGCTCCTGCGCGGTGAGGCTCTTCTCGTCGTAGGCGACCGGAGCGGCGACGGCCGTCAAGTGGATACCGGCCAGTGCGCCGGGATGGGCTTCGGCCAGCCGTGAGGTGATGCCCGCACCCAGGTCTCCGCCGTGTGCCGCGTACCGGGTGAAGCCGAGTTCCTCTCGCATCAGCCGGTGCCACAGTTCGTGGGTCTGCACCGGATCCGGGAGCGAAGGGCGTTGCGGGGAGAAGGCGAACCCGGGCAGCGACGGGACGATGACGGTGAACGAGTCCGCCGCGGAACCACCGTGTTCCGACGGTGTCGCCAGCCGCCGGGCGAAGCCGGTCAGTTCCAGGAACGAGCTGGGCCACCCGTTGGTCAGCACGATCGGCAAGGCGTCCGGGGATTCGCCGTCGTAACGCAGGTAGTGCACCGGCGTCCCGGCGATGTCCGCGAAGTGGTGGGGAAGGGCGTTGATCGCGCTTTCGTGCTTGCGCCAGTCGTAATCGGACGCCCAACAAGCGACCAGCCGCCGCAGCTCGCCGGGATCGGTTCCCGCCGACCAGCCGGCCACCGGCCACTCCGTCGGCCACCGGGTGGCGGCCAGCCGGGTGCGCAGCTCGCCGAGTTCGGCATCGGAGACCGCGAGCACGGGCCTGTCGGACATGGTTTTCTCCTTGCGTTCGCGCCAGGGCCGTCCCGTTCGGACGGTTCGCCGCTCACCCCTGCTGGTCCTGCGCCGCCAGCCGGGCGCGGACCTTGTCGCCGATGATGGTGAGCGTTTCGAGCTCGGCCGGGGTGAGGTGGTCGATGACCACGTCGCGGATGTCGGCGACGTGCCGCGGGGCCGCCGCCTCGATCAGCTCGATGCCCTCGGCGGTGATGGCGATGACCGCGCCGCGCTGATCCGTGCCGCACCGCTCCCGCCGGACCAAGCCGCGCTTCTCCATCCTGCTCAGGTGCTGCGACAGGCGGCTCTTTTCCCAGTGCAGCAACCGGCCGAGCTCGAACGACCGCAGCGGTCCGGCCGCCTCCGACAGGTGCGCCAGCACCTGGTAGTCCGCGTGGGACAGACCGCACCGATGGCGGAGCTGCCGGTCGATGAACTCCGCAAGGCCTTCCTGCATCGCCATCAGGGTGCGCCAGGCCCGCCCTTCTCGCTCGTCCAGCCATCGCGCGTCGGTCATCGCCCCAGCCTACCCGTTGGTTGACACGTTAACCAAATCCGGCGTAGGTTCTGGTTAACACGTTAACCACCTCGGGAAACCGTGCCCCTCGGAGAGAAGTGATGCCGGATGAAGTTCGGGATGATCGGAGCCGGGACGCTGTCCCAGGCCATCGCCGGCCATCCGCTGAAAACGGGCCACGAAGTGATCTTCAGCAACAGCCGGGGGCCGGACACCCTCACCGAACTGGTCGGCAAGCTCGGCCCGGGCGCTTCGGCCGGCACCATCGCCGAGGCGGGCGAAGCCGATTTCGTCGTCCTGGCCGTGACCTGGCGCCGCGTCCGCGAGGCACTGGCCGCCCTGCCGTCACGGCCCGGGCGCATCCTCATCGACGCGACCAACCAGTGGGCGGACCCGCCACCGGCCGCCGTCCCCGACGTCCTGGACGTCGGCGGCAGCGAGCTCGTCGCTTCCCTGCTGCCCGATGCCCACGTCATCAAGGCGTTCGACAACCTCTACGGGCCGGTCATCGCGGCCGACCCGGTCACGCCGGCGGGCCGGCGGATCCTGTTCCACGCCGGCGACGACGCGGACGCGAAGGCTCGCTTCCGCGCGGTCGTCGAGGAATTCGGCTTCGCGCCGGTGGACCTAGGCCCGCTGACCATGGGCCGGCTCATGCAGGTCGACGGTCCCCTGACCGGCCTGCACGCGGTCCGCGAGGACGCGCCCCACCCGGTCGGCCTGACCGGCCGGTCGTGATCAATCGCCGTTCGTCCGGCCCGGCGCGGCCAGCTCGCGGGCGTGCTCCCGGGTCTCGTCGTCCATCGGGAAGAAGCACTCGATGCGCAGTTCCTGCAGGGTCACGTCCTGCGGCGTGCCCAGCGTGGTCACCGTGGAGAAGTAGTCGAACCGCCGCCCGTCGCGCTCGTAGCGGATCGGCACGATCGGGAGGACCGGAGCCGTCGCGTCGACCACGCGCAGGTGGGACGGCACCCCCGGGTAGGCCAGGACCTCGTCGAGGATCCCCTGTGCCCGCTCGTCGAGGACACCACCGATCGCCTCCCGCCGGGCGCGCCGCACCAGTGCTTCGGCGACCTCCAGCCAGTTCGTGACGTGGGGCCGCACACCGTCGGGGTGGAACATCCTCCGGAGCACGTTCGCCGGCCCTGGCGGGTTCTCCGGCCGGCCCTGGCGCAGGAAGGCGAAGAACCGCCGGGCGGCGGTGTTGGTGTGCCGGATGTCCCAGCCGCGGTCCATCACCAGCGCCGGGAACGGTTCTTGCTGGGCGAGGATGGTCTCCAGCGCCTCCCGCACGGCAGCGAGCGCCGGCGCGTCCAATGCGGACTCCGGGTATTCCGGTGCGAAACCGGCGCTGAGCAACAGCGTGTTGCGCTCCCGCAACGGGACGTCGAGCACTTCCGCGAGCTTCAGCACCATGGCGCGGCTCGGGTTGGCCCGGCCCGTTTCGACGAAACTCAGGTGGCGGACCGACACGGCGGCCTCGGCGGCCAGAGCCAGCTGGCTCAGCCGCCGGGTACCGCGCCAGTGTTTCAGCAGGGGACCTACCTCAGGCACCCGTCAAGTATCCCGTCTTCCAGGCGTGGGGCAACACGGCGTCCTCCAGCGGCGGCCAAGCCAGGTTGGCCGTGTAGTTCGTCATCGCCGAGATCGCCACCGCGGTGATCACCTCGAAGACCTGCGGTTCGGTGAAGCCGGCGGCCTTGAACGCCTGCACCTCGGCGTCGTCGACGTGGCCCCGCTTCTCGATCAGCGACCGGGTGAACGCCGACAGCGCCGCCATCCGTTCGTTCGGCGGCACCTCGCCCCGGCGGATCGCCTCGACCACGGCCGGTTCGACGCCGTCCTGGAGCGATTCCAGCGTGTGGAACGCCACCGCCCATTCACTGCGGTTGGCGACCGCGTTGGACAGCAGCAGGACCTGGCGCTCGTCCGGACCGAACGTGCCGCCACCCCGGAAGTGCCCGAAGGCGGAGAAGAAGGTGTTGAGCAGCGCCGGCGAGTTCGCCATGAGTCCCGCGGCGGCGGGAACGAAGCCGAAAGCGCTTTCGAGCACCTCGAGCGGCTCCTTCGCGGCCTCGTCGGCAGTGTCGGCGGTGTGGATGCGGTAACTGGTCATAGCTTGAAGTCTGCAACACCGCGTGCACCGAACCAATTCCCTCGGAGGTAAACATCGCCGAGCTCCTCCGCCGTGCCACAATCGGTTCATGGGCTTCACTTCCTCCGGGCGAGTCACCACCCCCACCTTGACCGTCGCCTACGAACAATCGGGCCCGTCCGACGGCACTCCGGTCATCCTGCTCCACGGATTTCCCTACGACGTGCGCGCGTTCGACGAAGTCGCGCCGCGCCTGGCGGCCGAGAACGCCCTCGTGCTCGCCCCCTACCTCCGGGGGTTCGGGGCGACGTCGTTCCGCGCGGACGCCACGATGCGGTCGGGGCAGCAGGCCGCACTGGGACACGACCTCGTCGAGTTCATGGACGCCCTCGGCATCGGCTCGGCGGTCCTCGCCGGCTACGACTGGGGCGGCCGGGCCGCCTGCATCACCGCCGCCCTGCACCCGGAGCGCGTGACCGGACTGGCCACTGTGGACGGCTACAACGTCCAGGACATCGCGGGTGCGGACGAACCCACCCGGCCGGAGTGGGAGCAGACGTTCTGGTACCAGTTCTACTTCCATACGGAACGCGGGCGCCGCGGACTCGAGCGCCACCGCGAGGAACTCTGCGCCCTGCTGTGGCGCACTTGGTCGCCGACGTGGCCGGGGGCCGGCGACGCCTTCCCGGCGAGCGCCCCGAGCCTGCACAACCCGGACTTCGTCGACGTCGTCATCCACTCCTACCGGCACCGCTTCGGTCTCGTCGACGGTGATCCCCGCTACCAGCGCACGGAAGACCTCCTCGCCGGGCAGCCTCCGATCGCAGTTCCGACGGTCATGCTGGAATCGGGCGCGGACGGGCTGCTCGGCCCGAGCCCGTCCGGCGACCGTGCGCACTTCACCGGCCCGTACGAACACCGGCTCCTGGAAGGCGTCGGGCACAATGCTCCCCAGGAAGCGCCGGAGGAGTTCGCGGACGCGGTCACGGCACTCCTCCGGCGCGAGATCAGCTAACCCCGAACGAACCCACCGCGTCGTGCGGCAAGACGGGCCTGCGCTCAGCGCAATGGCCGGAAAAATGCTCGCATGTCTTCCGCCACGAGCCGCGGTTCTTCCCATTCCAGGAAGTGCCCGCCGCGGTCGACCGCGGTCCAGCGGTCGACCCGGGAGAACCGCTCGACCCACTCCCGCGGCGTGGGGAACATGTCCTTCGAGGACATGAGGTGGGCGGTCGGCACGCTCCACTGGGCGTCCGGCCGGTAGTCGGATTCGGCGTAGAGCCGCATCGACGACCCGATCGACCGGGTGAACCAGTAGACGCTGATGTTCGTCAGCAACTGGTCCTTGGTGAACCGGCGTTCGACGTCCCCGTCACAATCGCTCCACCGGCGGAACTTCTCCACGATCCAGGCCGCGAGCCCCGCGGGCGAGTCGTTGAGCGACGCGGCCAGCGTCTGGGGCTTCGTGCCCTGGATCGCACCGTAGCCCACTTCGGCCGCCCGCCACCGCTCGACGTCGTCGAGGTACCGCCGGATGGCGGGACTGGGGTCGGCCGGCGGGTCGTCGGCCCGTGGTGTCGTGCCGCTGAGGTGAATGCCCACGACCGCCTCCGGATACCGCGCGGCCAGCGCCTCCGCGACGCTCCCACCGAAGTCGCTCCCCCGCACCGCGTACCGCTCGTACCCGAGCACGCGCGTCATCAGCTCGTGGAACAGGTCAGCCATCCGCGTCTCGGTCATCCCGGGCTGCGCGGACGCCTCCAAGAACCCGAATCCGGGCAGTGACCCGACGACGACGTCGAACGCGTCCGCCGGCGATCCGGTGAGCAGGGGCAGCAGATCGAGCATCTGCACGAACGAGCCGGGCCACCCGTGCAGGACCAGGACCGGCAGCGCACCACCGCCGGCTCGCCGGTGGATGTAGTGGACGCGCAGCCCGTCGAGCACGCTCGTGAAGTGGGGGAAGGAGTTCAACCGGCGCTCCGCACCGCGCCAGTCGAACTCTTCCGCCCAGTATCCGACGAGCTCCCGCAGGTACCCGGGGTCGGTGCCGTACGCCCACCCGGCGCCTTCGATGTGGCCGGCCCAGCGGGTGTGGCGCAACCGGTACCGGAGATCGGCCAGTTCTTCATCGCTGACCGCGATCCGGAACGGCTCGTGCTCTTCCTCCACTGTGGTCACCTGACCGACGGTAGCAGGAGCCGCACTCAGCCCGCCGCGCCGAGAATGGCCTCGGCCACCACTTCGGGATGCACCAGCGGGACGGCGTGCGAAGAATCGACCTCGACGACGGTGGAGCCGGCGCGTTCGGTCATCCACCGCTGGGCCTCGGCGGGAATGGAGTTGTCCCGTGTGGACACCACCGCCCACGACGGCAGGGTGTGCCAGGTGGCTGCGTTCGCGAAGCTGCCCTCCAGGGTCGCCGGGTCGAACGGCTTCTGCGCGGCGGCGAGGACCTTCTGATCACGCGCACTGGCGTCGCCGGCGTAGACCTCGCCGAACCTGTCCGGCCGCAGGTAGACCTCCGCACCACCGGGGTATTCGCGGACGAGAAGGTTCTCCGGGGTCAGCAGGCTGCCCGGGAACTTCCCGTTGAGCGCTCCGGCCGTCTCGCCCGCGTCCTGCTGGAAAGCCGTGACGAAGACGAGCGACCGGACACTTCCGGTCAGGGCGTCGGGAGCCGAGATGACGGATCCGGCGTAGGAGTGCGCGGCGACCACGAGCGGGCCGGTGAGCGTACCGAGGAACTGGTTGAGGTAAGCGATGTCACCGTCGAGGTCCCGCATGGGCAGCGACGGCGCGATGACGGTGTGCCCGGCGTCCTGCAGGCGCAGGGAAACCCGGCGCCACACCGAAGCATCGGTCAGAGCGCCGTGGACGAGGACGAAGGTCGGCTGGTTCATGCCTTCAGTCTGGGCTGGGCCCGGCCCCGCGGACAGTGGCACTACTGCCGACTATCGAAAGTTTCCCGCCAGCGTCACGCGCCGAAGGCGAAGGACTTCCGGTGCTCCCGCGGCGAAACACCGGTCACGCTCCGGAACTGCACGCGCAGGTTGGTCGCCGTGCCGAGCCCGACCCGGCGAGCGACGTCCTCAATGGACAGTTCGGTCCCTTCCAGCAGTTCCTTGGCCCGGGCGATGCGCTGGTCGCGCAGCCACGTCAACGGAGGAAGGCCGACCTTCTCGCGGAACCGCCGGTGGAACGTCCGTTCCGACAGGGCGAACCGCGTCGCGACCTCCTTCACCGAGAGCGGCTGCGCCAGCGACACGAGCATCCACTGCTGCGCCTGGGCGATGACGTCGTCGCCGGGCGGGACGACGGCTTTCTCCACGAACGGCTGCTGCCCGTTCGCCGGCCGCGGGGCCATGACGATGCGCCGCGCGACGTGCCGCGCGGCCGACGGCCCCAGATCGGCGTTCAGCAGGTGCAGGCACAGATCCACGCCCGCGGTCACCCCACCCGAGGTGAGGACCGACTCGGTGCCGGCCACCAGCACCGACTGATCGACCGTGACCGCGGGAAAGCGCTCCGCGAGGTCCGCGCAGAGCGACCAGTGGGTGGTCACGGTCAGCCCGTCGAGGACACCGGCCCGCGCCAGGGCGAACGCGCCGGAGCAGATGGACACCATCCGGACACCCCGCCGGTGCGCGCCCGCCAGCGCCCGCCGCAGTGAACCGGGCAGCTCACGCTCCACGGCGTCGGCGTAACCCGGCACGACGATCGTGCCCGCCCGGCGCAGCAGCTCCAGGCCGCCGTCCGGGACCACCGTCGTCCCGCCGGCCACCGGCACCGGGCCACCCCCGACGGACACGGTCACGAGGTCGTACGCCTCCGGCGCCTCACGGCCGAACACGTGGACCGGGATCGCGTAGTCGAGCGGCAGGACGTCCTCGAGCAGGACGACCACCATCCGGTGCCGGGTCATGGCAGTATCCTATCGAAGGTGGCCTATGCTGCCGGCGCTCCGGCGCCAACGACCGTGAGGAGCCGCGCCATGGCCGCCGAGCCGTTCGAGGTCAGCGTCACCGAAGCCGGGATCACGGATCTGCGTGACCGGTTGCGCCGGACGCGCTGGCCCGAGCCCGAGCCGGTGGACGACTGGTCACAAGGGTTGCCGCTGGCCTACGCGCAGGAGCTGTGCCGCAGCTGGGCCGAGGACTACGACTTCGGATTCGCCGCCCGGCTGAACGCCTTCCCGCAGTACCGCGACACGATCGACGGGCTGGGCATCCACTTCCTGCACGTCCGCTCGCCCGAACCGGACGCGTTCCCGCTCGTGCTCACCCACGGGTGGCCGGGTTCGGTGCTCGAATTCCTGGACGTCCTCGGCCCGCTGACCGACCCGCGCGCCCACGGCGGCGATCCGGCGGACGCGTTCCACGTGGTCGCGCCGTCGTTGCCCGGGTACGGCTGGAGCGACAAGCCGTCGACGACCGGCTGGGGCGTCCCCCGCATCGCGCGCGCCTGGGACACGTTGATGGTGTCGCTGGGCTACGACCGCTACGGCGCGCAGGGTGGTGACTGGGGCTCGGCCGTGTCCGGCGCCCTGGGCGAAGTGGCGCCCGAGCGCGTCGCCGCCGTGCACCTGAACCTGGGCTCCGTGGCGGCGGGCACCTTCGACAACCCGACACGCGCGGAGCTGGCGAACCTCGAAGCCGAAAAGGAGTTCCAGCGCACCGGACGCGGCTACTCGGCGCTCCAGGCGAGCCGGCCGCAGACGCTCGGCTACGGCCTCACCGACTCCCCGGCGGGCCAGGCCGCCTGGATCGCCGAGAAGTTCCAGGCCTGGACGCACCACGACGGCAACCACGAGGACGCGGTGTCGCGGCAGAAGATCCTCGACGAGATCTCGGTCTACTGGTTCACCGCCTCGGCCACGTCGTCGGCGCGCCTGTACTGGGAGAGCTTCGCCCACTTCCGGGACAAGGTCACCGCACCCTCCGGGCTGTCGATCTACCCCCGCGACATCACCCGCCCGTCACGGCGGGAAGCCGAGCTGCGGTTCACCGACCTGCGCTGGTTCGAAGAGATGCCGCGGGGTGGTCATTTTGCCGCGCTGGAGCAGCCGGAGTCGCTGGTCGAGCAGGTGCGCGGGTTCTTCCGGCTGTTCCGCTGACTGTCCCACGGGTGATCAGTGGTTTCGGTGCTGCATGACGCGCCGGGACAGTTCCGCCGGGCCGAACATCTGCCTGAACGGCAGGGCTCGGCAGTCCCGGCACAGGACCGCGCACGCCAGGCGCAACCCCGTCGGAACGCCGATCGCACAGTCCTCGACGATGACGTGCAGACCTCCGGTGCGGGACGAGCAGTTCTCACACCTGTCCGCGGTCAAGCAGGGACTGGGAGCCGGACCGGCCGGTGATCCGGATCGGGGGAGGTCGACCGCCCGCCAGAACTCGTCGGCCGCGCGCCGGCGCTCCAGTTCCCTGTCCAGTGCGGCCAATGCCGGCGGCAACGCCCGGAGGTAGCTTGCCCGTGAGGCCTGGAACATCCGGCGCCACCACGGCGTGAGGAGGCCGAAGGCCACCCGGCGGCCCTCCAGGAAGGCTCGCAGCAACGCCGCGTCGTGCCGGGTCCTCAGCAGGTGCACCGCACTGATCAGGCTCTGGCACAGCTCGGGGAGCCCGGCGGGGTCACGAAACCCCGGCAGCGGATGGACGACCGGCGCCACCGCTGCGGCGGGAGGCTCTTTCGGCGGAAGGCGGTGCCGTGGCTTCTTCGGCTTCCGCTTCTGGGACCGCTGCATGCCTGATTTCTAGTTCACCCGGGCGGGGACCGGTCCCCGCCGTGACGCGGCGCGCAAAGCCGTTTCGCCGAGCGTGGTCACCCTCATCCGGGGGACAGCGGCGGGTCGGGGAGCTCCAGCCATTCGAGGTCCATCGGCACCAGCGTCGTCGACAGCACCAGTTCCCGCAGCAGGTTCACGGTCAGGGTCAGCCCCACCGGCTCCCCCACCTCCTCGCGTCGCAGGCCGTGCACGCCGGCGTCGGAAAGCCTCTGCCGGACCCGGGAGACCAAGTGCTCGACGCGCTTGGCCGTCCAGTTCTCGCGGGGCCGTCGTTCCGCGAGCTCAGCGGCCGCCTGCTGGCGGGACAGCGGCAGCGGGTGGGGGTCGTAGCCGAGGTAGCGCTGCCCGAGCACCGCCAGCACGAGGTGCTCCTCCGGGGACAGCCGCCAGCGTTTCGGCGGTGCCGTCGGGTGGGTCGGGCGGCGCGTGGCGACGTCGGCCTCGCCGTCGGAGACGAGCAGTTCCAGCACGTGCTCGCGGGTGCCGCGCAGGAACAGCGCGGTGTAGCCGTCGGCCAGCGGCAGCGGTTCGCTGTCGCGGTGCAGCAGGACGCTGTCGGACAGCCGGATCGGCGAGCGGCCGGTGTTGCTGAGCCACCAGCGGTCCCGCTCACGCACGAGCAGCCCGTGGACCCGGCTGATCCGCACGTCCTCCTCGCCGACGCAGACGTCGACCCCCAGCCGGTTGCGCCCGAAGGTCACGCGGCTGCCGGGCAGCGGCGGCACCGCGACACCGCCGGTGACGGTGAGTGCGCTCAACGTGCCCGGCACGGTGCCGGCGACGCCGTGGCGCAGGCTGCGCTGGTGGTGCGGGTCGAGCCGTCCGGTGGTCACGGCCACCTCCGTTCGTAGGCGCCGATGTCGAAGCCCGCCCCGGCGGGCCGGACGACACTGTCGAGGTCGAACAGGGGCGCGCGCTCGGGGCTGCCGGCGTCGATCGCGGCCGAGCCCTCGGCGAGGTGGTAGTCGCCGTGCGCCGGATCGGCGAATCCCGGATCCCCGGCGAAGTTGTGGTCGGCGGTGAACGGCCCGGCGTCGACCGGTCCGTCGCCGAACACGTTGTTCCGCAGGGTGTTCGTGCCGGTGAACCGGTCGGCGTCGATCAGCAGGGAGCCGCGGGCATTGCCGGCGAAGGTGTTGTTGACGATCGTCAGGTCCCGCATGGTCCCGGTCGACTCGACCCAGAGGCTCAGCCCGGCCTGGGCGTTGCCGGTCGAGAGGTTGTCGGAGACGCGGACCTTCGACAGCAGCCGGCTTTCCGAGTAGTCCTCGACGGCGAGGCCGATCCCGGCCTTGGTGGCCTCGCGGGTGCCGCCGACGACGTTGGCCTGGACGTCCACAATGGACGAAGAGTCGACGTAGATGTCCGGGCCGCGGTTGCCGGTGACGACGTTGTGGTGGATCTTCACCCGGGCGGCGTCGTCGTACTTGACGTCGATGCCTTCCTCGCCGTTGTCGTGCACGCGGCAGCCGGACACCTCGACGTCCGACGAGCCGGAGGCGATGCTCAGCGCTTCGTGATCGGCGGCGGTGCCGCGGGCGTTGGTGCCGCGGATGTCGCACCGCGTGACGCGCACCCGCCGGCTGCCGACCAGCACGAGCCCGCCGTCGCGGGAGCCGTCGACACCGAACCGGTCGAACACGAGGTCGTGCGCGCCCTCGGCGTACACGCCGAAGCGGGCCGAGCCGGACACGGTCACGTCGGTGAACTCCAGCCAGCCGTGTCCGCCCACCGTCAGGCCGCCGGCTCCGGTCAGCACCGCGGTACCGCCGAGGCCGGTGAACCGGATCGGGCGACCCGGGGCGCCGTCGCGGCGGATGGTCAGCCCGCCCGGGTAGGCACCGGCCTCGATCGCGACCGTGTCCCCCGGGCGGGCTGCGTCGGCCGCGGCCCGCACCGTGGCGTACCGCCCGTGCGGGCCGACCTGCCAGGTGCGCGGCCTCGGTCCGGCGGCCCCCTCGGCTGCCGGACCGGCGATGGCCACCACCAGGAGCGCCACCCCGGCCAATCCCCGTATCGCCACTTCTCGTCCCGTCTCCTCCGGCCCGCGAACCCGGCCTCGGCCCTCCCTTTCTAGCCGGGGCCGCCGGGGACCGGTCCCCGGTTCACGGCAGCCGCCGGACGAGGACCTCCGCCAGCGATCGCGCGGTCGCGCACAGCGCGTCCCCACCGGCCGCCGAGGTGTCCTCGGCGGTGACCGCGACGACTTCGTCGCGGGTCTGCGGAGTACCCTTCAGCACCGGCAGGGCCGGGGTGTAGGGGCGGTGCACGATCGTGACGACGCACTCCGGGTGCCCGCCGGCGCCGGACGACGGCGCCACGACGGCGTTGCGGGTCCCGATGTGGATCCGGTCGCCCGGTACGTCCTCGTCCCCCTCGATCGGCCATTCCCGGCTGTACTCGACGGTGATCGTGCGCGGATCGTGCTCCCAGGTGCAGTCCCAGCCACCGAACCCGCGGTCCGGTTTCTTGACCTCGCCCAGCACGCCCGACGTCGTGGCGTCGTCGAGCAGGCCGCAGGCGTCGACGCGCGCCAGTGACCGGTCCGGGAACGGCAGGGTGCGCCGCGGCAAGGGCCCGTTGCCGAGCTTGGCCAGCACGCCGGACAGCACCGACTCCGAGTAGGAGCACACCGGCGCGTCCTTCGCGTCCGTCACCGCACGCGAGGTGACGACGATCCGGTTGGCGTCGGCCAGCGAGATCGCGCGCTCGCAGGAGCCGTTGTGGATCTCGGGATACTCGATCTCGCCCATTTTGCCGGGCACCGGCGGCCGGGGCGGGTACCGCAGCGGGCCGGTCAGATCGAGCCGGGTCTGCACCTGCCCGGTCTTGTCGGCCAGCGTGGTGGTGACGACGCAGGTGCCGAAATTCGACACCTCGGGATCCACGAACGGCTCCCCGAACCCGGTGAGCGAGTTGAGCGCGATCGCCGCGCACGGGTCCGTCGCGGCCGGGTCGGCGCCGAGGGTGTTCGCCCCGGCCATGCCGCCGCCGTCGGTGGTGGTCCACAGCGGCCGGGCGAGGACGAACCCGGCCACCAGCGCGGCCACCGCCGCCACCGCCGCCCCGGCGAGCAACCGGCGCCGCAGGTGGCGCCGCGGCCGCCGGGGCACGGGCGCGTCCGCCGCGAGCAGCGTGACCGCTTCGGCGGCGCTGGGCCGGTCGGCCGGGTGCCGGGCCATGAGCGCGGCGAGCACCGGCGCGAACCGCCCGGCGCGCTCGGCGGGCACCAGCCGGCCGGCGGCGGCGCGGCGCATCTGCGCGAACGGGCCGTCCTCGCCGGATCCCCACGGCGACCGGCCCTCTATCGCGGCGTAGAGGGTGGCCCCCAGGGAGAAGACGTCCGAGGCGGGACCGGCTTCATCGCCGTCGGCCACCTCCGGCGCGACGTACCCGAGCGTGCCGGTGAGCTGCGCGCCGCCGGTGCGGGTGACCTCGGTCCAGCGGGCGATGCCCAGGTCGGTGAGCTTGGCGACGTCGTCCGCGGTCACCAGGACGTTGCCCGGCTTGACGTCGCGGTGGACGATGCCGCGGGCGTGCATGTCCGCGAGTGCCGCGGCGAGCTGCGCGCCGATTCGCCGAACGCGATCCTCGGGCAGCGGCCCGCCGTCGTCGACGAGCTCCTCGAGGCTCCGGGCGGCCAGGTACTCCGTGACCAGCCACTGGGCGTCCCCGTCGGCGACCGTGTCGAACACGGTGACGACGTTCGAGTGCAGCAGCCCGGCCCCGATCCGCGCCTCGCGGCGGATCTGCCCGGCGTCCTCGCCCAGCGCCCGCTTGAGCGTCACCTGCCGGCCGAGCTCGAGATCGACCGCTCGCCAGACGACGCCCATGCCACCCCGGCCGAGCTCTTCCTCCAACCGGTAGCGGTTGGCCACGACCCTCCCCTTGCCCACCCTGGGAGTGTACGAAATCCCGTGTCGGCTTGCTGACCCCGCGTCACCTCGGCGGGGGACCGGTCCCGAGGATCCCGTCCGATACTGCGGACTGTCACGGGAGTCACGGGAGTCGCGGGGGAGCAGTGGCCGAGACCGGCGAGTATCCGCGGGTGCGGCTGGCCTGCACCCACGGCGAACTGCGCCGCGAATACCTCGCCCGGTACACGACCATCGCCCACTACTCGCTGAGTGACATCCCGGTTTCGCGGCCCGCCACCGGCCTCCGCGAAGCCACCGTGGCCTGCGGCTCGTGCGAGAGCCGGCTGCCGGTGCGGGTGTTCAGCCCCGCCAAGCGCCGGCGGTGGAAGCTGGCGTGGTTCGGGTTGTTCCTGCTGGGGGCGGTGATCGCCACGCCGTCGGCCGTCCGCCTGATCGCCTTGGACGCGCTGGAGGGCGCACCCGCGCCGCACTACGTGCTGCCGCTGCTGGCCACCGCGTCCGGTCTCGGCGCGGCGGTCGTGGGAGCCCTGTTCTTCTTCACCGAAGACGGAGTCCGGCTCGCCTCGTTCTGGGGAGATGCCGGCCACCGGCTCCGGAGGTGGTGAGAGGCTCGCCCCGGTCGGCTTCGCTCACGCCGGCGTCAGCTGCCATTGCTGGTTGGGCCCGTTGTTGGCCGTCCACTGGACGACCTGCGCGCCGTCGGTGGTGGCCTGGCCGTACACGTCGGCGACCAGTCCGCTGTCGTGGCTGACGATCGAGTAGTACCCGTCGCCGGTGGGGCGCAGGTACCACTGCTGGTTCGTGCCGCCGTTGGCGGTCCACTGCTGCAGCTGCAGCCCGACCGTGGTGGCGGAACCGTTGACGTCGAGGGCTTTCCCGCTCGCGGTGTAGCGCAAGGTGTAGGCCCCGCCCGGAGCCGAGCCGACGGTCCAGGTCGCGGTGCCCGTCTGCTGGACCGCCTTGGCGCCGTCGGCCGTGGAGTTGCCGGCGATGGCCAGGGGCTTGCCGCTGTTGCGGTTGACGATGCGGTACGTGCCCGGCGCCGGCCCGGTGCTCGACCCGCCCAGCGTGAAGTACTCGACCGCGTCGGTGAACGTCGTCGTGCCGGCCTTGGCCGTCGACAGGACGAGGTACACCCGCGAACCGGCGGCCGGGGCGGTGAACGACACCGGCTGGGCCACCCGTCCCCCTTGCGGGATCGACAGGGTCGCGCCGCCGGACGCGATCACCGCGCCGGTTACACTGTCGAGCCGGGCGCTCCAGGCGAAGTCCACCGCGGTACCGGCGAGGTCGTCGTTGAAGACGGTGACCGTGCGGGCCACCGGGGCGTTGGCGGCGTAGCCCGGCACCGCCTGCGGCAGGGGGAACGACCCGCCCGCGTCCGAGACACCGGATGCCGACCAGTAGGGCAGGTCGATCGCGGCGACCGGGTTGAACGCGGCCTGGACCCGCTGGAACTGCGGGTTGCTCCACGGATCGGTCAGGTTGTCCGCGCCGTAGACGGGATGGCCGCCCTCCTCCGGCGTGAAGTCCGTCGACCGGACGCCCGGGATGACGCCCGCCCACGCGGACAGCAGCGTGTAGGGCCGCAGGTCGTTGGCGCCCTTGCCGCGCTTGGCGGCCGTCGCCGTGGCGAACCACGCGAAGCCCTGCTTGGTGTTGCACTTCGGCCAGATGTACTCGCCCTCGCCGTCGGGCCGGCCGGCCACGGAGGGCACCCGCTCGCCGTATTGGCCGGTGCCGTCGAGGTAGTGCGCGAAGATCGCGAAGTTGGGCTGGTTCATGTTCGGGTACCGGCCGGGCGAGTCGGCACCGGGTGCGGCGTCCACGCTGATCGGGCGGGTGCCGTCCGCGCCGTTCACCGCCGCGTAGAGATCCTGCTCGAACTGCTCGGAGTCGTTGCTGAAACTCGGTTCGTTCGCCTGGCTCCAGCGGACGACCGCCGGGTGGTTGCGGTCCCGCAGCGTCAACGCCCGGACGTGGTCGACCATGGCGTCGTGGCCGCCGGCGAAGTCCTCCGCGCCGCCGCGGACCCCGCTCTCGTCGATGATCATCAGGCCGAGCTCGTCGGCCACGTCCAGCATGTACGGGCTGGCCGGTTCCTGGTGGATCCGCACGACGTCGAAGTTCAGCCGCTGGTAGTTGTCGACCGCCTGGGGCCAGCCGGGATTTCCCGCCGACGGCGGGAGGAATCCCGGCAGCGTGTCGTAGGCGTCGCCCTTCCCGCCGAAGTCGATCCGGTCGTAGTCGGCGCCCTGGAGGTTGTCGCCGCGGTAGTTCACGCGCACGCCGTTGAGCTCGAAGTACTCGCCGTTCTGCGTGCTCTCCCGGAACCCGAAGCGGGAGGAGGTGTCGCTGGTGCGCCCGTCGTCGGTGGTCGCGTGCACCGACAGCCGGTGCAGCTGCGCCCGGTACCCCGGGCGATAAGGCACGTTCGGCCACCAGTACGACGCCGGGCCCAGGTTCCACGCCACCGGGCCGACGGTCGCCTTGGCCGTCGAGTGGGCGGGCACGCTGATCGTCCGGCTCGGCAGCGACGGGTAGGCGAACGAACCGCCGCTGTCCGAGGCGAGCGTCCCGGTGAGGGTCACCGACCGGGCGACGGCGGAGGTGTTCGTCACGGACACGTCGTACCCGAGGGACTGGTTCGCCACCGACGTGCGGACGAACGTGTCGCTGACGAACACCGCCGGGTACGTCCGCAGGAAGGCCGAACGGAAGATGCCCTGCGGCACGGCCTCCGACCAGTCGGCGGCCACCGGGACCAGGTACTTGCCCGCGCTGTTGCGCAAGGCGCCGCGGCCCTTCACCGCCACGCTGATCGTGTGCGTGGTGCCCGGGGCGGCGTACGCGGTGATGTCGAAGTTCGACGGGGTGAAGGCGGTGGTCCGGGTGGCGACCACCCGCCCGTCCACCGACAGCGTCGCCTGGTGGTTGACCGCACCGAATTCGAGCCACACCGACTGCGGCTGCCCCGAATCCGGCACGGTCACGCTGCGCGCGTACACCGCCTCGTCGACATCGGTGAACCCCTGCTTGTACCAGCCCCCACCGGGCACGGTGATCGACGTCGCCGCCCGGCCCGCCGGGGTGAAGCTCCACGTCCCGGCCAGGTCGACCGACCCGATCGCCCCGGTGCCCGCGGTGCCACCGTCCACTTGCGACACCGCGGCTCGCGGTGCCGGCTCCGCGAGCCGCGCGCCCGCCGCCGGAGGCGAAGCCGGGACCGCGATGAGCAACGCCAGGAGCACCGGCGTGCAACGCCGGAGGTGTCGTCGCATGACACGCGCCTCTCGTCGGGACAGGAGCCGAACGGAATGACAGCACCCCGCCGTCCGCAGCGTCAAGAAAACCGGCTTGTTTTCACGGCACATCAAGCACTTCTGAAAGTTTCACTTCCCGAAGCCGGCGGTGAGGCCGGTGACGAGGTAGCGGCGCCCGAGGACGTACAACGCCAGCACCGGCACAGTGGACAGGATCACCGAATTACCCGGGTGACAGGTGGGCCGATCACCGGTGCTCCTCAGCCCACGGCAACAGCTTCCGCTCGAGGTAAGCCAGCCCGTGGAACAACGCGATGCTCATGATCGCCAGCAGGGTCATCGCGGCGAAGGCCAGCGACGTGTCGGCGCCGGCGCCGGACTGCACGATGACGAACCCCAGTCCGGCGTCGGCGCCGACGAACTCCGCGATCACCGCGCCGATGACCGCCAACGAGATCGCCACCTTGAGCCCGACGAAGACCTGCGGCAACGCGTGGAGGAAGCGCAGCTTGAAGAACTCCTGGCCCCGGGAGGCGTCCCACGAGCGGAGCAGCTCGACGAGCTCCTGCGGCGTGGACTTCATCCCGGACGCGGTCGAGATGACCACCGGGAAGACGCACACCAGCACGACCAGGACCACCTTCGGTCCCTGGCCGAAGCCGAACCACACCACCAGGATCGGGGCGATCGCGATCTTGGGCACCGCGTTCAGCGCGAGCAGGATCGGGTAGAACGTCCGTTCCAGGAACGGGGAACGGACAACCAGCATCGCGAGCGGCACACCGACCACAATGGACAGCAAGAAGCCCTCGACGGTCTCGGCCAGGGTCACCAGGCTCTGGCCGAGCAGGTAACCCGGCAGTTCGAGGAACGACGCGACCACGTCGGCCGGGCTGGGGACGAGGAACCGCTCGACCGAAAACACGATCGTCGCCAGCCACCAGAGGCCGATGAGCACCAGCAGGCCCACGACGGGCAGCACACGGCCCCTCACGCTGCTCCCCCGTCGACCGGTGCGGTGAGCAGTTCGCGCAGCTCGCGACCCGCCTGATCGACGTCGGGCCGCCCGGGCACGCGGGGCCGGGGAAGCGCGAGGTCGACGAGCTCGCGGAGCCGGCCGGGCCGCGGGGTGAGCACCGCCACCCGGTCGGCGAGCACGACCGCCTCCTCGATGGAGTGCGTCACGAACACGACCGTCCTCGGCTGCTCCAGCTGGATGCGTTGCAGTTCCCCGGAAAGCTCGGTCCGGGTCAAGGCGTCCAACGCGGAGAACGGTTCGTCCATCAGCATGACCGCCGGGGCGTGGATCAACGACCGGCACAGCGAAACCCGTTGCTGCATCCCGCCGGACAGCTCGTGCGGCAGCCGCTTCTCGAAGCCGCGCAGGCCGGCCAGCTCCAGCAGCTCGTGCGCCCGGTCCCGGTAGGACTTCCGCTCCAGGCCGAAGATCTCGATCGGCAGCATGACGTTCGCCAGCACCGACCGCCACGGCAGCAGCGCCGGGCGCTGGAACATGACCGAGACGTCGCGACGCGGCCTCGTCACCGGCTCGCCGCCGATGGAGATCCGGCCCCGGGTCGGCGGCAGCAGCCCGGCGATGAGCCGCAGCAACGTCGACTTGCCGCACCCGGACCGCCCGATGACCGCGACGAACTCGTTCGCGCCCACCGCCAGGTCGATCCCGGCGAGTGCCTGGACCGGGCCGGCCCGGCCGTCGAAGACCTGCGTCACGCCGTCCAGCACGATCACGGCCGGGGCACCAGCCCGAAGGAGACGACGTCGGCGGGGGCGAGCGCACCGGCCGGGACCGCGCCGGCGTCGGTGAGGGTGCCGATGATCTTCCGCACCCGCGCCTCGGCGACCTGGCCGAGCGGGCCGGTGAACCCGGCCGGGCGGACGTAGGACGCCATCAGCCCGATCTCGGCGGCGGCCACCCCCGCGTCCTGGGCCGGCTGGTACTTCTTGAGGACGGCGCCCAGCTCGGCGGGGTGCTCGATCGCGTAGCCGAGCCCCTTGAGCAGCGCCGCGGTGAACCGCTGGACCAGCCCGGGATTGCGGGCGGCGAGGTCCTTCGACGTGACGAGGACGTTGCCGTACAGGTCGGGCACCAGGTCGCCGTAGGGCAGCACGACCGCCTTCTTGCCCCGCGCCGCCGCCTCGATGAGCGGCCGGCCCACGACGAACTGCCCGATCCCGTCCACCTGCCCGGACGCCAGCAGTTGCGGCAGCGCGGGCGGGGCGGCCGGCACGAACCGCACCGAAGCCGGGTCGAGACCGGCGGCCTTGGCGTAGACGGGGAACATCACCTGGTTCGTCGAGCCGGCCTGGTCGGCGATCCGCTTCCCGGCCAGGTCCGCCGGCCGGGTGATGCCCCGGCCCTCCAGCGAGATGATCGCGGCGAGGGACCGCTGGTGCACCGCCGCGACGGCGGTCACCGGCAGCTTCTCCTTCGCCACGGTGATCGCGGTGGCGGTGAAGTCCGCCGTCCCGAAGCCGGCCCGGCCGCCGGCGACCAGCTTGAGCACGTCGACCGTGCCGCTGCCCGGCGTGATCGTGACCTCGAGCCCGGCTTCGGCGAAGAAGCCCTTCTCCTGAGCCACGTAGGCGTAGGCATCGCGGCCGAAGGTGCCGAACGACGTCAGGTAGGTGACGTCGTCCCGGCCACCGCCGGACGGGCCGCCGGACCCGGAGCAGGCCGTGGCGACCAGCGCGACCGCGAGCAGAACGACCAGACCAGGCCTCATGACGCCCTCCCCGACGCAAGTGATGGTCTCGTCCCGGTAGCTTCGACCTTCCTCGCGACGGTGGGCAACCGCTAGTCGCATGAACGGGTGGCACCGGCCAGGTCCACGGCCCTGCTCAGCGCCACGACGTACGTGCTGTCCCGGTGGGGACGGAGGTGCGCCTGATCTCGTCGGCGAGCCACTTCCCGGCCGGCCCGTGCCCACGGACGGTGCCGCAACACACCCACCTGCTCACCGACCGCCCCGGACGCCTCGGTGACCGACCGCGCCTCCCGGGCGCCCGCGCCGGACGCCCGGGAAGACGGGACTGCCGGTCAGTAACGCAGGGTCCACTCCGCGAAACCCTCGCTCCGGTCGGTGCTGAGGACGACGTCCTGGCCGAAATAGAACGACTGGTAGTCCTCCACCCAGCGGAAGCTGTCGATCGTCCCGGGCACGTGCCGGAGGTTCCCGGTGTGGACGGTGCTTTCGATCGACAGCTTCTCCCAGGCGTCGTCCCCCTTCGCCACCAGTTTGACGCGGAGGTGTCCCGCCACCCCCTGTGGGAAGACCTCGTAGTACGGCACCGCGGTACCGGAGACCGACACGCCGAGCCCGTCCGGGCTCTGGAACTGCCAGTAGTACGTGGCCAGCTCGTCCCGGTTCAGCCGCGGCGTCCGGCCCGGTTCCAGGTTGAGCCGCTTGATCAGGTGCTGGTCCCGGTAGATCTCCAGCTTCACGGTGTCGTCCGTGCCGCTCCACCACTCGTGTCCGGTTTGGACGGTCCAATCGATGCGAGTCACGTTCGTCATGGTTGCTCCCTCGTCTGGTCGGCCCGGTGCGGGGCGACACTGGTGAGGGTGCGGAAGCCCGGCCGAGATACCGTCCGGCGGCAAGAGCCTCAGCCGCTCCCGAAACAAACCAGCGGGATGAACGGCTCGCCCGTGGTCGCCTCCGCCAGCGCCTTGGCGGGTGCGGTGCCCCGCGCGTGGATCCCGTGGTAGCGGACCATGACGTCGACGACCGCGTCGTCGGGTACGCGGGCCACTCCGGCGATCACGTTCTTGGTCCCGCCGTACAGCAGAGCCGCGGTGAACCCCAGCATCTCGTCCCCCGCCCGGACGATCGCGCGGCCGACGTCACAGGCCGACAGCACGACGTGCTCCGGTGCGGTCGCGAGCCGGTGGATGTCGTAGGCCATCAACGGGCCGTCGGACAGATCGAGCCGGGAGAACAGCACGTTGGCCTGTTCGTGGTGACCGTGGGCGGCGAGGTGAGCGGTCCCGGCACCGTCCAGCGCGCTCAGCGTCGCGGCCACGGACGCGGCCGGGCCGGCCAGCGCCGTGCTACCCGGCAGGGTCCCGGCGATCGCCCGCACCTCCGCGTCGGCGTGGGTCAGGTGCGGCCCGGCCACCAGCAGCGGCCCACTCGGCGGCCGCGGCGGCCGGCGCCTGCCGCGCAGCCAGGTGGTGGCCGACGGTGCCACGGTGACGGGGCGTCCGCGCAGCCGCGGCAGCAGCCCCCAGGGCACGGCCGACAGCGGCCCGGTCGGCACGACCACGAGGTCCCGGTCGGCGAGTACCGCGTCCAGCGGAGCGACGAGCCGGTCGGACAGCGTGGTGGCATCGTGCCGCAGCGAAGCCTCGATGACCTCGGCAACGCGCGTCGGGAGACGCCTCCCGCACAACGTGTCCAGGTCGCTGCGCAGCCGGGCGGCCGCCTCGGTGACCGTTGCGAACGACCCGAGCCGCGTGAGCCCGGACCTGCCGCCGGCGATCGTGAGCGCCACCAGGTCTTCCCGGTCGACGAGGAAGCTCACCAGGCAGCTCCCGGCCGCGTCGAGTTCTTCGGCGACCTCTCGGAACGTCGGCGGATCGTCGTGTTCTCCGGCGCCGTCGGCCGCCCAGCCGTGCGCGCGGATCGTCCGTTCCAGCTCGGCGCACCGGCGTTCGGCGACCGGGTCCGGGTGTCCGGCCAGCTCGGCCGCGCGGGCCAGCGAAGCCCGTTTGCGCAGTTCGGCAACCGCGTCGAGGGTTTCCTCGTCGGACGGCGGGCGCACCGGGCGCAGCCGGAACGCCTGCGCCCGCGATCGCTCCAACCAGGCGAAGGTCGTCGACGGACGGCCGGACCGCACCGCCGTGGACAGGCCCAGCCCGGCGAGGGCTTCGCCCAGCGCGGCGCTGCCGGTCTGGAGATCCACGCTCCCGAGCCGGGCCCGGTGGCGGTGCAACGCCGAGAGCCCGGCCCTGACCTGCGCGAAGACGCCGCCGGTGTCGTTCTGCCCGGCCGCGAGCTCGGCCAGGGCCAGGCAGCGGGAGAGCACGATGTCCAGTGACGGCCGGGACGTCGGCCGCCTCGAGAGGTGCCGCCGGGCGTCGTCGAACCGGCCCGCAGCGATGCAGGCCCGCGCCGCGAGCAGCCCGGCGAGCCTCGCGTCGGTGCGCAGACCGAGCTTGGCCAGTCTCTCGGCGAGCCCCGCTGCTCCGTCCGCCAGCCCGCGGCGGCCGGCCTCGAAGTCGGCGGCGAGCACGGCCAACGCGGCGACCGCGGCCCAGCTTTCGTTGCCCCGGCGGTGGAACCGCCGTTCGGCCTGCTTCGCCCAGGTGCGGGCGAGCGCGGGTCGTCGTTGGGCGATCGCGGCCTGCGCCCGGGTGAGCTCGGCCTCCGCGCGCTCGTGCGTGGTCCGTGATTCCGCCAGCAACGCCAGCGCGGAATCGAGCTCCGTCGCCGCCTCGTCGGCGAGACCGGCGGCGAGCAGCGCCCGCGCCTTGTCGACGCCGAGCACCGGCAGCAGGCCGGGGGCGTGCTCGGCGAACCCGGGCCTGGCGGCGTCGAAGGCGCGCAGCGCCGCCGGGATGTCCCCGATCAGCGTCTCGCAGTGCCCCCGGTTGAGCTGCGCCTTCGCCAGTAGCAACGGCAGCCGATCCGCCTCGGCGATCCGCTCGCAGCGGTCGAGATCGGCCAGCGCCGCGCGGATGCGACCGGCGAGGTCGTGCAGCATGGCCCGGTTGAGCAGGCCGCGGGCGATCCGGACCGGTTCGCCGGCCGCCTCGACCAGCGGCTCGGCCGCATCCATGCACCGCAGGGCCTCGTCCAGGTGGCCGACGAGCATCAGCAGCAACCCGCGTTGCTGGAGCAGGATGCCGACGTCCGTGGGTTCGGCCAGTGCCTCCGCCTGGTCGAGCAGGGCGAACCCGGCGTCGCGGTGGCCGAGCTGGACTTCGGCCGCGGCCAGGCTGATCAGCACCCGCGGCCGCAGCGAGTCGGTTTCGTCGATCGCCCGCAGCGCCGCGCGGAGCAACCGGGCACCGTCCTGCGGACGGCCCCCGCCGATGGCCGCGACCCCGCGCTCGTGCAGAGCGCGGGCCCCTCCTGCCGGCTCGGCCATCGGCAGCCGTCACACGACGATCGACGGGGTCAGCGTGGTGCCGTTCTCCCGGACGACCAGTTGCACGGCGCCGCGTCCGACCCGGCCGAACGCGAATCTCCCCCGGTCGTCGGAGCGCGTCGTCAGCGGACCGCCCGGGGTCCGGAGCTCGACCGGCAGCGCGCCGGGCGGGGTGATCCAGCCGTCGAGCCGGACCGAGCCGTCGGAGGTGGGCGTCAGGGTCAGCACGACCGTCCGGCGCGCACCTTCGAACGTGAGCGAGCGGGTGCGTTCGTCGCCGCGCGCGACCGCCGGCTCCCGGCACCCGCACGCCTTCAGGACCTCGGCGTCCGGATCGGCCGGCTCCAGCGCGAACAACGCCCAGTCCGCCAGCAGCGGCGGGGGCGGGTCGACGACCTCCCACAGCTCGCGGATACGGCGCAGAACCGCCTCGTCGGAGATCCTCACGGTGCCCACCCTTCGTCCTCCCGGCCGGCGGCCTCCAACAGTTGCCGCAGCTTGGCCAGGCACCGGCCGCGGGTCGGGCCGATCGACCCGTGCGGCACGCCGAGGCTTTCGCCGACGGCGCGGTAGTCCGGGCGCGGCACGAAGGCGACGATGCGCAGCAGCCGCTGACACCGTTCGGGCAGCCGGCGCAGCAGGACCCAGAGCCGCCGGCCGGACTCCCCGGCGACCGCGAGCTGCTCGGGACCGGGATCCACCTCCGGGGTGTCGCGGAAGTCCACGGGATCGAGGGGCCGCTCGGCACGCCGCGCCCGGGCGACGCGCCACGCTTCCCGCTTCGTGACCGTCACGAGCCAGCCGGTCAGTGCCGCGGGCGTCCGGATTTCCGCCATCGACTGGAGCAACGCGAGCCAGGTGTGCTGGACGACGTCCGAAGCCGATTCGGTATCGAGGCCCTGCGCCCGCGCGATGTGCCAGAGCATCGGCGTCAGCTCTCGCACGATGCCGTCGAGGCCCCGGCGGTCGCCGGTCCGCGCCGTTTCGAGCAGTTCGCCGATGTGCGCGTTGATGGCCGACGGCGGGAGCCCGCTCATTTCAGCGCCGCCGTGACGGCCTTGACCCCGCGGGCGACCGCTTCGTCCTTGCCGATGTCGTCGAGGTCCAGGTCGCGCATGGCCGTGGCGACCCTGGCGGCGGCGAACGGCGCGGCGAACGAAGACCCGCTCCACGCCGCGAACCCGCCGCTGAAGTCGTCGACGTCCAGGTGCTGGCGCGACGCGGTGACCCGGGACGGACCGGCCGAACCCCGGACGTCCGGCGGGAAGATGCTGATGACGGCGGTCCCGGGGGCGAGGCAGGTGGCGCACCTCCCGCCGTTGCTGAACCACGCCGTCGAGCCGTTGGGGTTCAGCGCACCGACCCCGATCACGGGCTCGCCGGAGGGCGGCTGGCTGAAGCTGGCCAGCGCCGCGGGCAGGAACGGCCGGTCGGTCGCCTCGTTGCCCGCCGAAGCGATGACCACGATCCCCTCCGCGATGAGCTGGTCGATCACCTCGGTCAGCCGGGCCCGCTTGCCGTCATCCGGATTTTCGTCGTAGAACCCGATCGACAGGGACACGATGTCGACCAGGTCCGCCGGGCGGTTGTTCGCCCTGGCTTCCTTGACCCGGGCGAGGAGCAGCCAGAGCGCCAGCAGCACGTCGTGTTCGAGGCCGATGTTGTCGGCGAACAGCGTGCGCAGCATGAGGACGTCGGCCTCCGGCTCCGTCTGGTGGATCACGCCGGCGATGAACGTCCCGTGGCCGACGGCCGGGTTCAGGACCTCGCCGATCGTGTCTTCGAAGACCGGCTCGTCGAGGTAGGTCGTCAGGATGTCGCTCTTGGGCAGACCGGGGTCGAGCTGGGTCTCCTGCGCTTGGATGGCCTGCTGGGTCGGCTTGTGCAGCCGCAGGAACGTGGCGGCCTGGGGGGTCGGGGCGAGTTCCAAGTTGCCGAACCACGGGTGCTTCCGCACCCCGGTGTCGAGGACCGCGATGACGGGTCGACGCCCCGGCGGATTCGCGGTCCGCTGCGGCGGGGCGGCGAGACAAGTGACGGGAAAGCGTCCTTCCGGGGAGAACTGGGTGCCTCCGAAGGATTCCCGCACGCCGTTCGGGTCGTAGGTGGGGACGCCGCCGTACCCGAGCAAGGTGCCGCACATGACGTGGTCGAGCGCGATCTCCCCGGCCAACGCCCGCATGGCGTCGGCGTCCGGCCCCCACTTGCGCTTGACGAGCGTGTACCTGAGGTGCTGCAGGGCGGCCCAGGTGTCGACCGCAGGGCCGTCGTCCAGCTCGACCAGCCGCACGGGACGAGGCAGCTGGGACAGGTGTTCCCACAGTGCCGGGTCGGCGACCAGCTCCTCGAGCGGCATCGGCCGTTCGATGCCGATCCCGATTTCCCCCAGCAATTCGGCCAGCGTCCCGAAAAGGTCCCGTTCCGTCGGCTTGGCCGCCCGGCGGCGGAGGCCCCGGAATCGGCGGGGTCCGGGAGCCGGGGGTCTCCGGACGGCGTAGTCGGGAATCAGCAGCACGGCCGTCCGGTACACCGTCGACGCTTCCGGTCGCCGGATCCCCTGCCGGACCTCACTCGGCTTCAGCATTGCAGCACGGTGCCGGTCGAGCAGCGCCTGCGGCCAGTCGGGCACCGGGCCGTAGGACTTCCGGCCGCCCCGGGCAGCGTCGCTTTCCTCCCCGATCCAGCGGATCATGGCTGTCATCGAAGGTCACCTCCCGCAGAAGTGTTGTCGTTTCGATCACCGAGAGCGCTACACGAGCCGCGAGATTCACGAAAGCAGTCACAAAAGCATAACGGGATTTTCGAGGTATCCAGCCTGCTGTTGCGCCACCCCTGGTGCCGTATTGATTCGGGAAACGTGATCAACGGTCCGGGAGGAGCGGGGTGCAATGGTGACGAAAGAAGGAGCGAACGCGTCGATCGGTCTCGGGCTGGCGATCGTCGGCGCGGTGTGCGGGACGGTGTTGACCAATCTGGCCACCGACTCGGCCGCGATCAAGATGGCGGGCCTCTGCCTCGGCGCGGCGATTCCCCCGTTCGTCGAGGCCGTCGGCCGGTGGCGCCCGGTCCGGGCCGGGCTGGCCCTGCTGGTCACCGTGGCCGCGATGCTGGTCACCTACTCCGGCGCCCTGAACGTCGGGACCGCGACCGGCAAAGTGATCGTGCCTGCTCCGTGGACGCGGACACCCGGCGTCCCCGCGTTCGAAGTGAGGCCGGCGAAACTGACCTGCAGCCCTGTCTGCGACGGCAAGGTCACCGTCACGAGCACGGGCGAGGCACCGGTGACCGTCGGAACGGTGGACATCTCCGGACCGGCGAAGGCGAAATTCAGCCGAACGGATGACTGCGTCGGAAAAACGCTCGAGCCCGGTGAAGACTGCAGTTTCGAGGTGGTGTTCGCCCCGGCGGGCGCGACCGGTGAACAGGCCGCGCAGGTGGTGATCCGCGACGGCCGGAATCGCGAGGAGAAGGCCGTCGAGCTGAGCGGTGCGCCGCCTCCCGGCCGTCCCGACCTCCGGGTCTCGTCGCAGGGACTGCGCTGTGTCCTGCAACCCGGTGAGACGTCCGAGAGCCGTGACGCGCTGCGCGTGTTCTTCCGGGTCTCGCTGACCGAGGCCACCCCCGGGCAGGTACCGGACCTCGTTCCGGTCAAGGTGAGCAGCTCGCGCGGGACTGCGGTCACGGTGTCCACGGCGGTGCGCGAGGACACCGGCGATCCGGCGGTCGCTTCCCTGCCGCTCGGCGTGCTCGACTACGGCCGGGTTCATTCGATCACGATCACCGTCGATCCGGGCCACCGGATCGCGGAGCGCAGTGAAACGAACAACGTGCTCGCATTCCGGCTGACGATCCCGGCCAAGCCGACGTCCCGCCACGCCACCGAATTGGCGTGCTGATGGTAATCGCGCAGGGTCACGGCTGGGCACCGTTCCCGGTCCGTGCGTAACACGCTCACCGGAACGGCGACCCTGTCCACGAACGAGCAGCGGAAGGAGGCTTCCGGATGAGCACCTCCGAGCTTTCCGGAAAACGGATCACCGGCCCGCGGAAACGCGCGGGGGTGACGCCCCTTTCCTCCTGCCTCCTGCTCGACGGGAAACAACGCCCGCTGCGGCCGGTTCCGGGGCGCCGGTTGCCGCAGTGGCGCGTCGGGGGCTCCTTTCCTCACCTCGGCAGCGATTGCGGGGCGGCCGACTCGCTGCCGCTCAACTACGTCCTCCTCCGGCACAACCTGGCTCCGATGGCGCAACGGGTCCCCGTGGTCGCCATGGGATTCCTCTCGCTGCCGCAGCAGCTCACGACGCTCCTCGCCGAGCGTGCGGTGTCGCCGGTCTTGCCGATGGTGCTTTCGCCCTCGGCCGGCGGTGTCACCGTCGGCGCTTCGGCGCACCTCGGTGCCGACGGTCAGGTTCCGCCGACGTGTGCCGTGCTGCCCGGCGCGTGCGGCGAGGTGTTCCTGCTCTGGCCGGACCGGAGTCAGCTCGCCGTGCTGGACGCGGCGTTCCCCGAACACCATCGCGTGCGGTGGCCGGGCTCGGAATTCCCCGTGGAGCTGCCCTCCGGGGAACGCCTGTCCGGCTGCTACGGGTACGTCGGCGTGCACGGACACTTGCTCGGCGAAGACGGGCAACCGCTCCCCGGGCACGCGGACGGGCAGCGCGCACTGCTGCAGGCCTTGCTCCTCCGCGACGACCGGGTCGGTGACCTCCTCGGTGCCGATCCGCCGTCCTTCGTCGAACGAGCCCGCCGCAGCGACCGGACCCGTGCTGCCGCGCGGGCGCTGTTCCGGGAGCTCGGCTGGGTGGGGACCTCCGGCTCGTTCGGCGACCCCGGCGCACCGGCCCGCCCGCGGCCGGTCTGCTACGAGGACGAACCGCCGATCCACGCCCTCCCCGACGGGGCGATGCGAGTCATCCGCTCGTCGGACGACTTCGACCGCCAGGGCCAGCCGACCGTCCGGGTCCCGCCGGATTTCGCGGACCGGTGGCGGCGACGGCTGGTGCTGGTTTCCCGGGCCACGGAGGAGCCGGCCATCCAGGCCCTCGCCCGGCCGGTCGCCCACGCCGCCCTCACCGGGCAGGCCGTCGAGGTGGACCAGCTGATCCGGAACTCGATCGGGGTCGAAGTCGGCGAGGACGTCCGCTTGACCCCGGTCACCGCCCGCCGCAACCGGCTGTTCGACTTCGTGCTCGGCAAGCCGAACTACGTCGTGTGCCGCGTCCAGACCGCCGACCTCACCACCGTCGAGCAGGAGGTGTGCCTGCTCGACGAGCTGACCTTGGGGATCCTCGGCATCCAGGCCGGCGACGAGGTCATCGTGCAGGGGACCGCTGCCCCGGGAGACGTGGTCCGGCAGGTGCGCGCCAAGGCGTTCAAAACGAGCGAAGTGGTCCAGCTCCGCCGTGAGTCGCTGCACGGCGGTGACCTGTCGTGCCGGTTCCCCAGTGCCCGCGACGCGCTCGCCGTCCACCCCGACCTGCCGTGGATCTTCCTGGACAGTGCCACCCGGTCCGCCGTGGGCCTCGGCGACCGGAAGCTCGCCACCGTCCGCGTCCGCCCGAGCCGCTGGTACCAGCTGCGCAAGGAGGTCCGCGAACTGCTCCTGCTGATGGGGCTGGCCTTCATCGGGCTCGTGTCGATTCTCGACGAAGTCCGGGCTCAGCTTCTCGGCCTGGCGGTCCTGGTGCTGTTCGTCGCGGCCGTCGTCCTCACCCGGATGCGCGGGCGGCTGGCGCACGACCTGCGCATCTCCCGCGCTCAGCGGCGCGCCGACCGCCGGAGCCGGCGGCGCCGACCACCGCCGTCCGCTACGGGGACGACGGGGTAGCGCGCGGAGCCAGCTCGGCGATCTCCCGCGCGGACCAGTGCCCGTGCACCCCCGGCAGCCGGGCCAGGTACTCGGCGATCTGCGGGAGGGACCACCCGTGTGCTTCCCGCAGCCCGCCCACGATCATGGCGAGGTAGGCCGCCGACGGTGGGTTCTTCTCGATCTCCGCCGCCGCCCAGGGGGCCGTGAACGTCAAGACGGGACAGCCGTCGAGGTCGCCGAGGTGCAGCAGGGTCTCGTAGCGGCCGGGCCCCAGCTGGTCGCGGCCGGTGCGGAGCACGGTGGTCAGGTCCAGGTCGGCGCCCGGATCGCGGTACATCTCCTGCGCCGCGATGTCGGAGAACTGCCCGGTGGTCACGAGGTACGACCGCATCGCCGCGCGTCCCGGCAGCTCCGGGTCGAAGAACGCCCGGCCGCCGTGCCAGACCGGGGACTCCGTGGCGAAGTAGACGCCGCCGGGGAACTCGCTCGCCACCGTCCGGCGCGCCGGACCACGGTCGCGGCACCCGGCGTAGTTCCGCCGGGTGCCCAGCGGCGTCCCGCCTTCGACGTAGCACCGCAACCGCGCGGAGTACATGTTGGACCCGTAGCTGGCGTACCAGACGAGCGGCGGCGAACCCATGCCACCACGGTATCGGGCGGGCCCGGCTACGCGCCGGAGTGCCCGAGCCGGGCCGGGGCCGGCCGGCTCCGGGAGAGGCCGATCAGCCCGCCGGTGATCACCGCGAGCTCGGCCAGCACGACCGCCGCGAAGGCGTACGCCGCCGCCGGGCCCGCCGCGAAGTCGCCGCGCCGGACGAGGATCGCGATCGCGATGAGGGTCAGCATGACCGCCTGCACCTCGAGCTGGAGGCGCACCCGCCGCGCCCGGCCGTCCGCCGCGACGAGCACGTTGGCGAGGCCGAGCGCGTACACGGCGGCCAGGGTGCGCGCGGTCAGCGGGGTGACCGCCCACGGCCACAGGCCGCCCACCGGGCCCGGCAGGACGAACAGCCCGGCCGCCACCACCAGCTCGGCCAGGCCGGTCACGCCGAGCACGATCCGGACGGCCGCCGGCAGCCGGGGCTCCGGGGCGCGCACCGCGCGCCGGGCCGTCCGCGTGTTCCGCACGGCGACCGCGACCACGAGCACAGGAGCGGCGAAGTACAGCGCGGCCCAGGCCACGAACGAGACGTGGCCGTGGGTGAACCGGTCCCAGTGCAGCACCGTCGTGACGCCGAGCAGGGACGCGAACAGCGCCACCGGCGGGAACCCGAGCGCGACCTCCGACCACCGCTTCGCCGTGGCCACCCGCACGAAGAAGAACGCGCCGCCGAGGTAGACCGCGGCCAGCAGCATCGCCGTGAGCGGCGGCTTGATCCCCCAGGCGAACAGTTCGAGCGTCCGGGTCGGCATCAGGTAGCAGATGACGAAGGCCGCCACGAGGAACGGCACGATCACCAGAGCGAGCAGCCGGGTCGCGGGCCGGACCCGGTCATCGGCCGCGGAGTCCGTCGAGGAGGGTTGTGGTGTGCGCATCGGACGTGCCCATCGTGGAAGGTGCCGGGCGCGGCGGCCGGGGATCACGGTCGGGAGCGAGCGGCCTCACCGATCGAATATAGGCTCCGGAACGGGCGACGAAGATGACGGTCGTCTTACGGACGCCGGCGGGAGCACCCTGGCCGCGCGGCTCACCGCCGGCTTCAGCCCTTGAGGCGGGGAAACAGGTTCTCGCCGTTGCCGCGGTCGATGGCGGCTCGCAGGTTGGCGTCGAGCGGGTACTTCTCGTAGCTCTTGTTCAGGAACGACACCGCGGGCGGTGGGGCGAACGGGAAGTCGCTGCCGTAGGTGATGTGGTCCGGGTCGGCCACTTCCAGGAGGCTCGGCAGCGCCGCGGGTGACGCCGAGAGCGCGATGTCGTAGTAGAACTGGCGCAGCACGGCGAGCTGCTTGGGCACCTGGTGCTTCTGGTCGAGCAGCGCCCACGCCTGCTGCGCCTTGTTCTTGGTGTTCAGCATCGTGAGCAGGATGCGGTACGAGATGTAGGGCACGAACCCGCCGGCGTGGGCGAGGATGAACTTGATCCCCGGGTACTTTTCCATCGACCCCGACAGGATGAGGCTGATCGCCGTGCGGGTGGTGTCGAGCAGGAAGTCCGCGGTGAACGTCGGGATGCCGGGCACCTCCGCCGCGGGCAGCTCGCCGGGGTGGATGAACACCGCGGTCTGCCGGTCGTGCAGGAACTGCAGCAACGGTGCGAAGCCGGGGTCGCCGAGGTAGCGGCCGTCGTTGTTGGCCAGCAGCACGATCCCGTCGGCGTGCAGGACGTCGAGCGCGTACTCGGCTTCGGCGAGCGCGCCTTCGACGTCGGGCAGCGTCAGGGTCGCGAAGAACCCGAAGCGGTCCGGGCGGTCCGTGACCACGGACGCGGTGTACTCGTTGACTTCCCGGGCCCAGCGGCGGGCCTCCGCGACGTCGCCGAAGTACACCCCCGGCGTCGACAGTGACAGGATGCCGGTGCGGATGCCGTGGCCGTCCATGAACTTCAGCGCGGCCGACGGCGACCAGGCCGGCAGGTCGACGCCGCCGGGCCGGATGCCCTTCTCGTGCATCCACTTCGCGTAGCCGGGCGGGACCAGGTGCTGATGGGTGTCGATGCGTTCGGCGCGGCTCATGCGAAATCTTCCCTTCCGGTGAACGGGGTCAGGGAGAGGCGGACGTTCCTGGCGGACAGGTAACGGCGGCGGTCGGTGACCACGATCGACACGAGCGTGCCGACGAGGAGCCAGGCGCCGAGCTGGGCCACGCCGGTGGTGAGACCCGTGCCGTCGGAGGCGGTGGCGCGCAACGCGAGCACCGCGCCGTGGGTGGGCAGGTAGTCGGCGAGGGCGTACAGCGGCCCGGGCAGGGTGGAGACGATGCCGGTCGCTCCAGCCAGGACGAGGACGGCCAGGGAGGCCAGCCGCCCGGCCCGGCCGAAGATCGCCGTCGCGGCCTGGTTGAGGGCGACGAACGCCGACGCGGCCAGCAGTGCGATCAGCAGGAACCCGACACTGCCCGCGACCCCGAGCTTCAGCATGGGGACGGCGATGGCGGTGATGGCGAGGGCCGCGAGGCCGGCCGCGGTCGCCCCCGGGAGGGCGGCGCGCAGGATGATGCGCCACGTGGGTTCCCGCGCGGTCAGCACGGCGTCCGGCACCGCCCGGGTGACGAGGTAGGTGGCCAGCGCCAGTGCCCACAGGGCCAGCGCCGCGAACAGCGTCAGCGCCAGCGTGCCGACCGGGCTGCCGTCGGTCGTCGCGGCGCTCGGTTCGGCGGCGACGGTCTTGAGGTGCGCGCGTTCGGCGTCGGTGTACGACGGCACCTGGTCACGGCCCTTGTCGAGCTGCCCCGCGAGCTCGTGCGCGCCGGAGTCGACCTTGGTGGCACCGTCCTTCAGCTGCCCGGCGCCGGAAGCGAGCTTCTGCGCCCCGGAGTTCGCCTGCCGGACGCCGGTGTCGAGCTGCCTCGCGCCACTGGCGGCGGACGCGATCCCGGCCGCCAGCTCCTTCGACTTCGTGGCGAGCTGGGCGTTGCCGTCGGCGACCTTGCGGGCTCCGGTGGCCAGGGCCTGCACGGAGTCGCGGGCCTTGACGGCGTTGGCGCGGACGGCGGCCTTGACCCCGTCGATCTTGCCGGCGTCGGTGGTGAACCGGTCCGCGGCCTGCCGGAGCTCGCCGCAGAAGGCCGCGGTGCCGGTGCAGTCGCCGGCCAGCTGCCGGAACCGCGCCGCGGCGCTCCCGGCCGAGGGGACGGCGTCGATCGCGGCGATGATCCGGTTCGCCAGTGGCACGACGACCCCGGCGAGCTGCTCGTTGCCGTCGGCGACCTGGTCGGCGCCGCTGGCCAGCTGCCGGGTCAGCGCGGGCAGCTGCGCGGTGTCGCGCTCGGCCTGGGTGAGCCCGGAGGCCAGCTTGCCCGAGCCGGTGGCGAGCTGCGCGGTCCCGGCCGCGAGCTGGTCGGCGCCGTCGGACAGCCGGGCCGCCGCGTCGGACAGCTGAGCGGTGCCGTCGGCGAGCTGCGCCGCTCCGTCCGCGGCCTGGCCGACCTGCTGGTGGAGGGTCGTGAAGCCGATGTACACGTTGTCCAGGTAGGTCTGGACGATCTGCTGGTTCAGGGTGTGCTGGGTGGCTTGGGCGATGTGGTCGGCGAGTCCGGGGTCGGTGACGCCGGCGGCGTCGGACGTCCGGACCTGCAGCTGCGCCTGCCGGGCGGCCAGGGGTTTGCCGGTGGCGGCCGAGGTGGCGCGGGCGGAGAAGTCCGGCGGGATGGTCACCGTGGCCGCGTAGCTGCCGTCGGCGAGGCCGGCCGCGGCGTCGGCGGCGTCGGTGAGCACCCACGTGTACGCGGAATCCCCGCTGTGGGTGAGGTCGCCGGCGAGCTGGCGGCCGAGCGGGATGGTCTGACCGTTGACCTGCACGGGTTCGTCGTTGTTGACCACGGCGGCCCGCGCGGTGCCGTGGTTGGCGTCCGGCGTCCGGAACGCCCAGGTGAGCAGGCCCATGACGAGGATCGGGACGGCGATCAGGCCGGCCCAGGTCCGCCAGGTCAGCGGTCCGGACGCGAGGGCGCGGGCGGAGTCGGCGAACGGCTTGAGCATCAGGAGACCTCGGCGGGCTGGGTGGCGGTGAGGGTGTGCAGCCGGGTGTGCCGCCAGGGCAGCAGGTCCTGGATGCGCTCGGGGTCCTGGCAGGTCAGGACGAAGGTCGCGGCGCCCGGCTCGGCGAGCAGGGCGCGGACCCGGTCGCGGACGTCGGTGCGCAGCACGAGGTCGACGTCATCGACGGCCACGAGCCCCGCGTCGAGGGCAGCGGCGATCTGCCGGGCGGGATCCTTGGTGTCGCGGCAGGACACCACGGCGACGTCGCGGCGCAGGGCGTGGGTGTGCTGGGGCAGGACGCGGCCGAGCACCTTGAGGTCGCCGGTGAACTTCGTGACGCGCCCGGCGAGCGTGTACAGCAACGCGGTCTTGCCGCACGCGCCCGCGCCGTGCAGCACGAGGATTTCCCCGGGCTGGAGGTGGAGGTCGACGCCGGCGTAGACCGGGCGGCCGCGGTCGTCCTCCAGGCGGAGCGCGCGGGCGCTGATCGCCTCGGTGCTGCCCGGTGCGGGCCAGTCGGCGAGCCGCAGCTCGTGCACCAGCGCGTCACCTTCGGCGTCGAAGACCGGCAGGAGGCGGTCGAGCTTCGGCGGCAGTCCCCAGGCGCGGCGGCCCAGCAGCGCCAGCACCGCGGGGACCAGGGTCATCCGCACGATGAAGGCGTCGACGAAGACGCCGACGGCGAGGCTGAACGCGATGGGTTTGATGGTGGCGCTGCCTTCGGGGACGAACGCGGCGAAGACCGCGAACATGATCACCGCCGCCGCAACCACCACGCGCGAGGCGGAGACGAACCCGGACTCGATGGCGCGGTGCGGATCGCGGGAGTGGACGAAGTCCTCGCGGATCCGCGAGACGAGGAACACCTCGTAGTCCATCGCGAGTCCGAACAGGACACCCATCAGGATGATCGGCAGGAAGCTGATCACGCTCCCGGTGTGGGTCACGCCGAGCGCGTCCGCGAAGTGCCCTTGGACGAACACGAACGACGTCGCGCCGAAGGCCGCGGCGACCGAGAGCAGGTAGCCGGTGGTGGCCTTGATCGGCACCCAGATCGAGCGGAACACCATGGCCAGCAGGATCAGCGAGAGGCCGACGACCAGGATCCCGAACGGCAGCAGGGCGCTGCCGAGCTGGGTGGAGACGTCGATGCCGACCGCGGTGATGCCGGTGACCGCGGTCTGCGTGCCGTAGGCGTCGAGGAAGTGCTGCTCCTGCCCGCGCAGCCGGGACACCAGGTCGTCGGTCTGCGCGGAGTCCGGCGCGGTCGTGGGGACGACCTGGATGATCCCGGTGTCGCCCTTGGGGTTCGGGGTGGCGAGCGGAACCGAGGCCACGCCGGGCAGCCGCCGGATCTCGTCGGCGATCTTGTCCACCAGGCCGATCGGGTCGGTGCTGGTGATGATGTCGGCGGTGACGATCAGCGGGCCGTTGTAGCCGGGGCCGAAGTGTTCGCTGACGACCTCGTAGGTGTCGCGGGCGGGACTGCCGTGCTCTTCGGTTCCGTTGTCCGGCAACGCCAGCCGCAGCGACGCGGCGGGGATCGCGCAGATCGCCAGCCCGGCGACCACGACCAGCACGGTGACCAGCGGTGCCTTCGTCGCGGTGCGCACCCACCAGCGGGCGACCTGCGGCTTCCGGCGGCGCCGCTTCGGTTTCGGGACCCGCGGCCGCAATCGCCGGCCCGCGAAGGACATCAGCGCGGGGACGAGGGTGACGGCGATGCCGACGGCGAGGGCGACCGCGACCGCGGCGGCGATGCCCATGGTGGTCAGGAACGGGATCCCGGCCACGGCCAGGCCGAGCAGGGCGATGACGACGGTGAGGCCGGCGAAGATGACCGCCGAGCCGGCGGTGGCGGTGGCGCGGGCGATCGACTCCTCGACGTCGAGCCCGTCGCCGAGCTGGTCGCGGTGCCGCGACAGCAGGAACAGGGCGTAGTCGATGCCGACCGCGAGGCCGATCATCACCGCCAGCATCGGCGCGGTCGAGGAGATCGGCGTGACGAGCGTGGCCAGGTAGATCAGCCCCGCGGCGAAGCCGACCCCGAGCACGGCGGTCAGCAGCGGCATGACCGCGGCGATCAGGGACCGGAACATCAGCACCAGCACCAGCAGCGCGATGACCAGCCCGATGCCCTCGGTGGGGCTCAGCTTCGGCACCCGGTCGGAGAACGCGTCACCGCCGGTGTGCACCTGCGTCCCGGTCTGCTTCGCGAGATCGGCGGCGATCGCGGCGAGCTGCGTCCGAGTGGCCGGCTCGACGGCGGTCAGCTGCACCTTCAACGGCACGGCGATGAGCGCGGCCCGGCCGTCCCCCGACACCGCGCCGTGCACCTTCGCGTCGAACGGGTTGACGACCGTGGCGACCTGGCCGACCTTCCCGATCCGGGTGACGGCTTCGGCCACCGCGGCCCGGATCCGCGGGGTGTCGGCCTTCACCCCTTCGCCGGCGACGAGGACCAGCTGGGCCGACGTGCCGCTGACCTCGGGGAAGACCCGGCCGAGGTGGTCGAGCGCGTCCTGCGACTCCGAACCGGGGATGGCGAACGTGTCGTCGGTGCCGTGGTTGAACGCGAGCGCGGCACCGCCGGCCGCGGCCAGCACCACGACCCACAACGCGAGGACGAGCACGCGCGCCCGGGCGGCGGCCCGGCCGAGCCGGTAGAGGAACGACGACACGAAGACTCCTGACCACGGTGGATACGTCCTGTATCGTAATGCACGATGTATCCGATGCACAGTGCATCCCATCACTCCTCCGAGTGCACCGGGGAAAGTAAGGTGACCGCATGACGACCAGCGGGACGAGCCTCGGGAGCCCGAAGGGCATGACGCGCCGGAGAGCGGAGACGCGGCGGCGGGTCATCGAAGCGGCCTACGACGTCTTCACCGAACTGGGGATCCGTGACGCCCCGGTCGAGCTGATCTGCGACCGCGCGGGCTTCACCCGCGGCGCCTTCTACTCCAACTTCGCCAGCAAGGAGGAGTTGTTCCTGGCGGTCTACGAGGCGCAGATGCAGGAGCGCACCGAGCGGCTGCGCGCGGCGGTCGCCGAAGCCGCGGCGGACGCCGATCCGGCGGCCGCCGACGTCGTCACGCGCGTGCTGCAGGACGCGAGCGTCCTGTTCATGGAGTCACTGACCGCGGACGAGACGTGGTACCTGCTCAACGTCGAATTCCGGGCCCAGGCCCTGCGCCAGCCCGAGCTGCGCGCCCCGACCGCGGCCGCCGAGCGCCGGTTCCACGACGCGCTCGCCGAGATCCTGCTCGACCTGCTCGGCCGGCTGGGCCTGCGGCTGACCGTCGAACCCCACACCGCCATCGTCACCGTGGTCCGGCTGTACGAGACGATGCTCGAACGAGCCATCCTCGACGAGGTGCCGAGCGCGGCCGACAACCGCTACCTGACCGAGGTGCTGCCGCGGCTGCTGACCGCTTTGGTCACCCGGAACGACACCTGAACACCCCGCGTTCGAAGAATTCGAGCGCCGGGAACGGCGACGACCGCCGATCGACCCATTGACGACCGCGCCGCGGCCGGTAACGTATGGGAGCGCTCCCATACGCTGGCGGCAGGAGTTTCCCCATGGGCGTTCGACGACGACGTCACCTCAAGCCCGGAACGGCGAGCGGCTGTGTCCTGGCCGTCGTGCTGGCCGGATCGGCCATCGCGGCACCACCGGCCTTCGCCGCCGAGCTCAGCCTTTCGGTGGACGTGTCCGCCGCCCGGCACCCGATCAGCCCTGGCATCTACGGGCTCAACGGCGGCGATCCCGCGTTCAACGCCGAGATCGGCCAGACGGTCGCGCGCTGGGGCGGCAATGCCGCCAGCCGGTACAACTTCAAGAACCACACCTACAACACCGGCAGCGACTGGTACTTCGAGAACATCGTCGCCGACCAGGAGCACACCGTCGAAGGAATGGTCGAGTCCAATCTCGGCCGGGGCATCAAGCCGGTCGTCACCGTGCCGCTGAGCGGGTGGGTGGCCAAGGATTCGCCGTCGTCGCACCCGTTCGCCTGCGGGTTCCCGGCGACCCGGTTCCCGCAGCAGGACAGCTTCGACCAGTGGGATCCCAACTGCGGCAACGGAAAGCTCGACCAGCAGAACCTGACCGGCGTCCCCACCGACACCTCGGTCCCCGCGGACGCGGCGTTCGACGGCGAGATGGTGTCGCACCTGGTGTCGCGGTTCGGCACGGCGGCCCAGGGTGGCGTGCCGATCTACGAACTCGACAACGAACCCGTGCTCTGGTCCAGCACGCACCGGGACGTGCACCCCGAACCGGTGTCGGACGACGAACTCGGCAGCAAGGGCACCGCGGCCGCCGCGGCGATCAAGGCCGCCGATCCCAGCGCGGCGGTCCTCGGCCCGTCCGGCTGGGGCTACTGCGAGTGGGTCGCGTCCGGAGTGGACGGTTGCGGGCCGGGCGCCGATTCGGCCGCGCACGGCGGGCTCAACCTCTCCCAGTGGTACCTGAAGAACATGAAGGACTACAGCGACGCCCACGGCGGCAAGCGCTACCTCGACTACTTCGACCAGCACTTCTACCCGCAGATCAGCGGCGACAAGACCCCCGAGGCCAACGCGCTGCGGCTGCGGTCGATCCGGTCGCTGTGGGACCCGACCTACGTCGAGGAGTCCTGGATCGGCCCGAGCGGCGTCAACGCTCCCCCGCTGCAGTTCATCCGCACGATGAAACAGTGGGTCGCCCAGTACAACCCGGGCACGAAGACCGCCATCACCGAGTACAAGTGGGGCGCGCTGGACGACATCAACGGCGCGCTGGCCGAGGCCGACATCCTCGGCGTCTTCGGCCGCGAGGGCCTCGACCTCGCCACGATGTGGGGCGAGCCCAAGCCGACCGACCCGGGCGCGTACGCGTTCCGGATGTACCGCAACTACGACGGCGCGGGCAGCCGGTTCGGCGACGTCAGCGTGTCGGCGACCGCCGCCGACCAGGGCCAGTTGGCGGTATACGCGGCGCAGCGGACTTCCGACCAGGCGCTGACCGTCATGGTCGTCAACAAGACCGGCGGCGACCTGACCTCGCCGCTGTCGGTGGCCGGGTTCGACAACGCCGGTGCGGCCCAGCGGTTCACCTACAGTCCGGCCAACCTGAACGCCATCGTGCGTGGCGACGACCTCCCGGCGAGCGGCGGCCGGATCGACGCGACCTACCCGGCCAACTCGATCACGCTGCTGGTCCTGCCGGCGGCCGGGTGCTCGGCGAGCCTGCAGGTCAACGGCGGCTGGGACACCGGACACGTGGCGACGGTGACCGTCACCAACAACCGCCGCACGGCGATCACCGGCTGGCGGGTCACCTGGACCTGGTCCGGCAACCAGCAGATCACCAACTCGTGGAACACCACCCTGAGGCAGAACGCCGCGAAGGTGACCGCCGCCGACGCCGGCTGGAACGGCCGGATCGCCGCGGGCGGCAGCACGACGTTCGGGTTCCAGGCGACCGGGGCGGCACCACCACCGACACTGGCCTGCACACCCGCCTGAAACCCGGCCCCGAGCCGGCGATGATCACGGTGGCCGACGCGGAGCGCCGCGTCGGCCACCTGTCGTGCCGCCGTCCCGAGCCCCGTCCGTGCAAGCTGGACCTGCGGAGATACCTGCGGCCGGACCCTGTTATCATTCTGTTACCCAAAACAGGCCGATCCTTGTAGACGAAAGCCGTGGCTGCCCCGAGGTACTTGCAGACAAGGACCGAAGGGACCGATCACGATGAGCATCGCCCGCCGAGCTTCCCGCAACTGAAGGCCTGACCTCCATGAGGCAACCCGAGCCGGATCCCCTTTCAACGAAGGAGAACCGCGAGCCGTGTTTCGACACGTTCTACCGGACGACCGCCGGCCGCACCTTCGCCGCGGCCTACCGGGTCGCGGCCGGCGACAAGCACCAAGCTCACGATGCGACGCAGGAAGCGTACTGCGCCATGCTTCGAATATGGCCGGAGCGACGTTCCTGCCCTGAAGAAGACAATCGGAAGTACGTTTCGAGCATCGCCGTCCGCAAGGTCATCGACGCATTCCGGAAGAGGCGTGGCCAGGTAGAACTCCACGAAGAACTGGAAATGTCCGCGGAAGACCTCGGCCTCTCCAACATCCTCGACGAGATGGCCACCCTCGACACGGTGCGGAAAATCATCGACCGGCAGCCCGAAAGGCGCCGGGCCGTCGCCGTGCTGTTCTTTTTCGAAGAGCTCGACTACCAGGAGATCGCCGCATCACTGTCGATCAGCCCCTCGACGGTCAGAACTCATGTGGAGCGCCTGCGCGGCCAGTTGCAACCCTTGCTCGGACAGATCACCGGAGGAGGCGATGGTCATGAATGAGCCGACGGACGCCATTCGGGATCTGCTGCGAAGGGTGCAACAGGCGGACGCGCGGAACGCCGAATTCGACGTCGAGTCAGGGCTGGCGGACGTGCACGCCCGCCTCGACGCCGCGGTGGCCGCCCGGAACGAAACCGGGCGGCGCACGACCGCACCGTGGTCGGCCAACCTGCCTCGGCTCGCCGGCGATGAAGGAAGTCAACGGCTCGTGAGGTTCAGCACCGGCAAGGCCGGACGCGGTACCTCGACGGGAGGCCGGGTCGTCGTGGGCGCTGCCGCGCAAGCCGCGGCTTCGGAGGTCGATCCGCCTTGGGAGGGCCTGACCGGCGCCGAGCTGCACGCTGCGTGCATGCAGGCCGCCAGAGACGGTGACCGCCGGGCGATGGCCCGCCTCGTCGAAGAGCTGACCCCACTCGTCTGGCACGTCG
>JAEBES010000020.1:0-129447 GCA_049998155.1 Amycolatopsis sp. cmx-13-12
CTTTTACGCAACCGTTGCAGCTCCTGGTCCTCGTCCGGATCCACCGGCGGGCCAGCCTCAGCCTCCTGCTTGGCGGTGTTCACCCACGAGCGCAGGGTCTCGTGGTTGACCCCCAGCTCCCGGGCGACCTGCCGCAACGGCCGATCACTCGAGTTCACCAACTCGATCGCGTCGCGACGGAACTGCTCCGGATACTTCGACCTGCGAGACACCAGGACATCCTCCCTCCAGACCACTGTCTGGAATCAAGGTGTCCGGCCCCAGGGGGCAACTCCACACGCGTGATTGAGCGGTCGACACGCGTGATTGGAGGGTCGACTCGGGGCGGGAGGGGTGGCGGTTAACGTGGGGATGTGCCACGACGCAACCGTCCCGGCCGCCGCTCGGACGGTGGGCTGCCCGAACGCGATCTCGGGGCCGCCACCGGGTGGGCGCGCGCCGAGACCGGGGCGGATGGGGACTGGCTGGTGCGGACCGTGCCCGGGAGCCAGGCCACCAAGGTCTACCGCTGTCCCGGGTGCGACCACGAGATCCGGCCGGGGACGCCGCACCTCGTCGTCTGGCCGGCCGACGGGACCGGGTCGGTCGCCGACCGGCGGCACTGGCACCGGGCCTGCTGGGAAGCCCGGGCCCGGCGGCGGCCGTCCCGCCGCTGGTGAACCCGCCCGGCCGGAGCTGCCGATTCGCTCTGGAGTTGTCAAACAACGGCCGGCGGGTCAGCGCCGGTAGTGCCTCGACATCGCGCCCTCGTACAGCTCCTCCGTGTACTCCGTGAAGCCGAGGCGCTCGGCCACCCTCAGCGACGGCTTGTTCGCGACGCTCACGCTCGCCAGCACCGGCACGGACGGCAGCTCGCGGGCACACCACTCCAGCACCGCCTGCCCCGCCTCTACCGCGTAACCCTTGCCCCACGCCGAAGGCCGGAAGCGGTAGCCGAGGTTGAGGACCTTCTCGCCGTGGAACTCGCGCACGCGGACGCCGCACATGCCGAGGACCTCCGTTCCGTCGCGCTCGAGGACCGCCGGGTAGCCGAAGCCGTGCTCCGCCCAGTGCGCCAGCCACTCCGAGAACATCGCCGACGCTCGTGGGACGTCGGGTGGGTCGGGGTGGAAGCGGTTGGTGCGCGGGTCCGTGTGGATGTCGACCATCGCCTGCCTGTCCGCCTCGTGGAGCGGACGCAGCAGGAGCCGGCCGGTTTCGATGTCGGTGAACACATCGGCGAAGCTAGCGAGGGGGTCCGACAAAATGACGCGCATGACCGAACTGCCGCTGGTCCTCCTCCACGCCTTCCCCCTGGATTCCCGCATGTGGAACGCGGTGCGCGAGCCCCTCGCGTCACACCTTCGGGTGATCACCCCGGACCAGCGCGGGCTCGGCCGCTCGCCACTGCCGGAGACCGACCGCGATCCGAGCCTCGCGGACGCCGCGCGGGACGTCGTCGCCCTGCTCGACCGGCTCGGCCTCGACCGCGTCGTGCTCGGGGGCTGCTCGATGGGCGGCTACCTCGCCATGGCCGTGCTGCGGCTCGCGCCGGAACGGGTCGGCGGGCTCGTGCTCATCGACACCAAGGCCAGGCCTGACACGCCCGAAGCCGCGCAGAGCCGGCTGGACGTCGCCGCCCGCGTCGAGAGCGAGGGCACCGCGACCTGGCTCGCCGAGGCGAACCTGCCCACACTCCTGGCGGCCTCGACGCGGGAGCAGCGCCCCGAGCTCGTCGAGACGGTCCGGGAGATCATCGAGTCGCAGCCGCCGGCCGGGGTCTCCTGGACCGCGCTGGCGCTGCGGACCCGGCCCGACTCGCTGGACCTGCTGCGGGACGCGGAAGTCCCGGCGCTGGTGATCGTCGGCGAAGAGGACCCGATCACCCCGGTCGCAGCGGCGAGCGAGATGGTCGAGGTGATGGACGGCGCGACGCTCGTCGTGCTGCCGGACGCCGGTCACCTGACCCCGCTCGAAGACCCCGCGGGCGTGGTCGAGGCGATCCTGTCCTGGTACCCCGCGACTCACGAGAAGTAAGCGGCGAGCGCGGAGCGGGCCTCGGGAAGCCGGTGCGGGAACCGTTGGGCGATCACGAAACGCCAGGCGACGGCGAAGAGTTCTCGCAACCGCGTGTACGCGCGCAGGGCGTCTTCGGGCACCGAGCCGGGGTAGGCGGCCAGGTACTCCGGACCGCCCTGCCGGGCCAGGACGCCGAGGTCCCAGGCGAGCGGCCCGAGCCAGGTGTCCTCGAAGTCCAGCCAGCAGGGGCCGGCCTCGGTGGCGATCAGGTTGCCGGGGTGCGCGTCGCCGTGCAACGGCCGGACCGGGCCGTCCGGCAGCGTGGCTTCGATCCGGGCGGCTTCCGCGCGCAGCCGGGGGTCGAGGCCGAACCGCCCGAGGAGTCCCTCGAGCTCGGAAAGAGGCCCGCGGCGGGGCAGTTCGCCCGGGTATTCGAGCAGTGCCGCGTGCACGTCGGCGAGGGAGCGCGCGACGACGTCCGGGCCGTACCGGTGGCCCGGATCGTGCGGGGTGTGGTGCCAGAGCGTGACCGGCAGACCGTCGGCGAAATGCGGCCCCGCCGGGGGATCCGTGGTGGGTGAGACGACGAGCACACCACGGTCGGTGAGGAACCGCGAGAGGGCGACGTCCCGGGCCAGCCAGGCCGCCGGTTCCGGGCGGAGCAGCCGGGTCGTCGCGGGCACCCTGGCGACCAGCGGACCCAGCTTCACCAGCACGTTCGAGCGTTCGTGGAGCACTTCGGGATCGTGGCCGGGCAGCCCCAGCCGGACGGTCACCGCGCGGGCCGCGCGCACCGCCGCGCGGGTGTAGTCGTCGGCCACGCCCCGATCTTGCCAGCCGGTGCGCGCGACTGTCGGTAGCGAGGGCTACGATCCCCCTAAGCCGCCGGATCGGGCCTTCCCGACCCCGGTGGCGCGACGATGACCACCACAAGGTTTCAGTGTTGGAGGCAGGAGTGACGGCCGTAGCCCCCAAGCCGATCGCGACGCGCCCGTATCCCGCGCGCGAGTCGGTCAAGGGTTCGTACCTGCTGCGGTTGTTCCGCACGACGGACCACAAGCAGATCGGGATCATGTACCTGGTCACGTCGTTCGCCTTCTTCATGGCGGGCGGCGCGATGGCCATGCTGATCCGCACCGAGCTGGCCCGGCCCGGGCAGCAGTTCCTGTCGCAGGAGCAGTACAACCAGCTGTTCACCATGCACGGCACGATCATGCTGCTGCTGTACGCGACCCCGATCCTCTTCGGCTTCGCGAACTTCGTGCTGCCGCTGCAGATCGGCTCGCCGGACGTGGCGTTCCCGCGGCTGAACGCGTTCTCGTACTGGCTGTACCTCTTCGGCGGCCTGATCGTGATCTCGGGCTTCCTGACCCCGGGTGGCGCCGCCGACTTCGGCTGGTTCGCCTACACCCCGCTGTCGGACGCCATCCACTCGCCGGGCGTCGGCGCGGACCTGTGGATCTCCGGTCTGGTGGTCTCCGGTCTCGGCACCATCCTCGGCGCGGTCAACATGATCACCACCGTGGTCTGCCTGCGCGCGCCGGGCATGACGATGTACCGGATGCCGATCTTCACCTGGAACATCCTGGTCACCAGCATCCTGATCCTGCTCGCCTTCCCGATCCTGACCGCGGCCCTGATGGGCCTGCTGGCGGACCGGCACCTCGGGGCGCACGTGTTCGACCCCGAAAACGGCGGCGTGATCCTCTGGCAGCACCTGTTCTGGTTCTTCGGCCATCCCGAGGTGTACATCGTCGCGCTGCCGTTCTTCGGCATCGTGTCGGAGATCTTCCCGGTGTTCAGCCGCAAGCCGCTGTTCGGCTACAAGAGCCTGGTCTGGGCGACGCTGGCCATCGCGGCGCTGTCGGTCGCGGTGTGGGCGCACCACATGTACGCCACCGGCGCCGTGCTGCTGCCGTTCTTCTCCTTCATGACGTTCCTGATCGCCGTCCCGACCGGCATCAAGTTCTTCAACTGGATCGGCACGATGTGGAAGGGCCAGCTGTCCTTCGAGACGCCGATGATCTTCTCGATGGGCTTCATCGTCACGTTCCTCTTCGGCGGCCTGACCGGCATCCTGCTGGCCGCGCCGGCGATCGACTTCCACGTGTCGGACAGCTACTTCGTCGTCGCGCACTTCCACTACGTGCTCTACGGCACGATCGTGTTCGCCACCTTCGCCGGCATCTACTTCTGGTTCCCGAAGATCACCGGCCGGATGATGGACGAGAAGCTCGGCAAGTGGCACTTCTGGACCACGTTCATCGGCTTCCACGGCACGTTCCTCGTCCAGCACTGGCTGGGCGCGGAGGGCATGCCGCGCCGGTACGCGGACTACCTGACCAGTGACGGCTTCACCACGCTGAACACGATCTCCACGATCGGCGCGTACATCCTCGGTGCCTCGACGCTGCCGTTCATCTGGAACGTCTTCAAGAGCTACCGGTACGGCGAGATCGTCACGGTGGACGACCCGTGGGGCTACGGCAACTCGCTCGAGTGGGCGACCTCCTGCCCGCCGCCGCGGCACAACTTCACCGAGCTGCCCCGGATCCGTTCCGAGCGGCCGGCGTTCGAGCTGCACTACCCGCACATGATCGAGCGCATCCACAAGGAAGGCGAGATCGGCTTCTTCGGGAAGCAGAAGGTCAACAGCCACGCGGCGCCGTCGCAGCTGCTCACCGAAGCGGTGATCCCCGGCGATCACTCGAACGACAACGCGAGCGAGCAAGGCGACAAATAGCACCTGATCGAGTGAGCGCGTGCCCGGCTTTTGTGAAGCCGGGCACGCGCTCTACTTATGTCCGACCCCGGACCGGCAGACTGGCCGTGCAGCGTTGCCGAACGAGGGATGACCAGTGACCCAGACCCCCGTCCTGATCACGACGACCGGCCCCGACAAGCCGGGTGTCTCGTCCGTGCTGTTCGCCGTGCTGACCCGGCACGACGTCGACGTGCTCGACGTCGAGCAGGTGGTCATCCGCGGGCAGCTCGTGCTCGGGGTGCTCGCCGGGGTCTACCGCGACCCGGAGGGGCTGCAGGAGACGGTCGAGCAGGCGATGGCGTCCGTCGGCATGCAGGTCGACGTCAAGATCGGCGCGGCGATCGGCGACGACCCGTTCGCGCTCGGCCGCCGCGACTCGACCCACGTCCTGGTGGTGCTGGGCCGCCCGGTGACCGCGCGGGGCTTCTCCGAGGTCGCGCGCCGGCTCGCCTCGCTGGGGGCCAACATCGACGCGATCCGCAGCGTCGCCGACTACCCCGTGACCGGGCTCGAGCTGTACGTCTCGGTCGAGGAAGACACCCCCGAGGCCGACGCCGCACTCCGCTCCGAACTCGCCGACGCCGCCGTCCAGGCGGGCGTCGACATCGCCGTGGAGCGGGCGGGCATCATGCGCCGGGCGAAGCGGCTCGTCGTGTTCGACGTGGACTCGACCCTGATCCAGGGCGAGGTGATCGAGATGCTGGGCGCGCACGCCGGGGTCGAACCGGAGATCCGCGAGATTACCGAAGCGGCCATGCGCGGCGAGCTGAACTTCACCGAGTCGCTGGAACGGCGGGTCGCGCTGCTGGCCGGCCTGCCGGCGACGGCCATCGACCAGGTCGCCGCGTCGATCGAGCTGACCCCGGGGGCCCGGACCACGATCCGGACCCTCAAGCGGATGGGCTTCCGCGCCGGCGTCGTCTCCGGCGGCTTCATGCAGGTCATCGAGGGTCTGGTCGACGAGCTCGGGCTCGACTTCGCGGTGGCGAACGAGCTCGAGATCGTGGACGGCAAGCTCACCGGGAAGGTCGTCGGCGACGTCGTCGACCGCGCAGGCAAGGCGAAGGTGCTTCGCCGCTTCGCCGCGGAGTACGACATCCCGCTCGAGCAGTGCGTCGCCGTCGGGGACGGCGCCAACGACATCGACATGCTTTCGGCCGCGGGCATGGGTGTCGCGTTCAACGCGAAACCCGCGCTGCGCGAAGTGGCCGACACCGCGCTGTCGCACCCGTACCTCGACGCCGTGTTGTTCATGCTCGGCCTCACCCGCGGCGAGGTCGAAGCGGCCGACGCCGCCGACGGGCTCGAGCTGATGCGTCCGTGAGCAGCGTTCTCGACCCCCTGGGCGCCCGCTACGCCTTCTGGCTGGGGCTTCCGGCCGAAGACACCTCGGACACCTCCGACGAGCTTCCCGGCGAAGTCCGCGCGATGCCGGTCGTCCTCCGCATCGAACGGGCCGAGCCGCCGGGCCGCACGCCGCTGCTGGAGGCGGCGGCCGCGGCGGCGCTGGCCGTGTGCCTCGACGAACGTTCGCAGCCCGGCGGCGAGTGGGCCGAGCCGGTGCACGCGTGGCTCGACAACCGGATCCGGAAGGTCGCGCGGCGGGCCCGGGGTGCGCACTGGGCGGCCGTCCAGGACCTGCCGGGCATCACCGTCGAGGTCGACGGCGCCGAGGCGCGGGCGCTCGTGCCCGGTCTGGTCACCGAGACGCCCAAGGAAGTCGCTCGGCTGCAGATCTCCGGCAGCGAACTGCCGCCGGACGAGCCGGGCCCGCTCCCGGACGGCGTCCCGCTGCTGCTGCTCAACCCGCACGTGCCGATGACCGTCGGCAAGGGCGCCGCCCAGGTCGGTCACGCGACGATGATCCTGGCCGCGTTGCTGGGCGACGCCGAGCGGGCCGCCTGGGCCGACCGGGGATTCCGGGTCGCCGTGCGCACGGCGAGCCCCGCGCAGTGGAAGGAACTGCACCCGGGCGACGACCCGGAGGGCGCGTGGCGGCGCGACCGCGTGATCGCCGTGCGGGACGCCGGGTTCACCGAGGTCGACCCCGGCACGATCACGGTTCTCGCCCAGTGGGCGCCGGAACAAGCGGCGCCCTGACCCGGTTGGAGCGGGCATGACACTGGAAGTGGAACGCACCGGCGAGCACGCGTTCGTGGGACGCAACGAGCGGGGCGCCGAGGTCCGGCTCGGCCGGAAGGACGCCGAAGGGGCGTTCTCGCCCGCCGAGCTGCTCCAGATCGCGGCCGCGGGCTGCAGCGCGGTGACCGCGGAAGAGCTGATCACGCGACGAGTCGGCGAAGACGCGAAGTTCCGCGTCGCCGTCAGCGCCGATCGGCGCGAGGGCGCTTCGGAGCTGGACGCCGTGCACGTCGCTTTCGATGTCGACGTGTCGACTTTGACGGCGGATCAGCGGGATGCGCTGGCCGGTGCCGTGGACCGCGCGATCGAACGGCTCTGCACGGTGAGCCGCACGCTCAAGAAGGGGATCCCGGTGACGGAGGAGTTCCCGGCGTAGCGTCGGGGACGACCGGGATCAGGGTGTCCCACTCCTCGGCGAGCTTGCCGAGGTGCTCCTGGTCGAGGAACGGCTGCACGGCTCCGCACGATCGGCACACGCGGGCGTGGCGCGCCGCGAAGCTCGGCCGCGTCTCCAAGAAGCCGGGACGCTTGAAGCGCACGAGAAGCCAGCCCTGGGCTTCGAGCTCGGCGAGCGGGCTCAGGCTTTCTTCGCCGCAGACCGGGCACCGCACGTCAGTTCTGGCCGGATTCCCAGACGACGTAGGCCTGGTCGGCGTCGGTCGTCATGGCCTCGATGAACTTCTCGTTGTCGAAGCCCGGCAAGGCCTGCAGGCGCTCGATGAGCGCGTCGGCCGCCGGGTCGCCGCTCGGCACCGCCGTGCCCTTGCCGTCGGTGCCCACCAGCATGAAGAAGACGTCCTCGTTCCACGGGCCGTCGGGGATGACCCGCACCATCACCGACGACAGGCCGGCCCACGTGACGGCCTCTTCGCTGCCGTCCGCGAGCCGCCGCCGGACGCCGGTGTCGTCGACGCTGACGGTCCGGGACTGGGCGCTGGACGAATCCTGGGTCAACCGGTGCTCCCTTGTTGCTTCGGTTGCTTCACCGTACCGGGCGATGCTGTGGACCGCGTCACGCGGGCGCGGCTGCGTCCAGCCGGCGCAGCGCTTCCCGCACCACCTTCGGGTCCATCGTGGGCCAGAACGGCGGCAGGGACGCGCGCAGGAAGCCGCCGTAGCGGGCGTTCGCCAGCCGCGAATCCAGCACCGCCACCACGCCGCGGTCGCTGACCGCCCGGTGCAGCCGCCCGGTGCCCTGTGCGAGCAGCAAAGCGGCGTGCGTGGCCGCCACGGTGAGGAACCCGTTGCCGCCGCGGGCTTCCACCGCGCGCTGCCGCGCCGAGGACACCGGGTCGTCCGGGCGCGGGAACGGGATCCGGTCGACCACCACCAGTTGCAGCGACGGCCCGGGCACGTCCACGCCCTGCCACAGGCTCAGCGTCCCGAACAGGCACGTGCGGACGTCCTCGGAGAACTTCTGGACCAGCAGCGACGTCGCGTCGTCGCCCTGGCACAGGATCGGGAAGTCCAGCCGTTCCCGCATCGCCTCGGTGGCCTGCTTGGCCGCCCGCATCGACGAGAACAGCCCGAGCGTGCGCCCGCCCGCCGCCTCGATCAGCTCGGCCAGTTCGTCCATTGTGGACGAAGTCAGGCCGTCACGGCCCGGCGGCGGCAGGTGCTTGGCCAGGTAGAGGATGCCGTTGCGCCGGTGGTCGAACGGCGAGCCGACGTCCAGGCCGGTCCACTTCGGGCCCGAGTCGTCCGACGGCGCTTCCTTCTCCGTCGCCGCGCCCGGTGCCTGCTCCACGCGGGCGGCGCCCGGCGGGAGACCCCACTGGCGCGCCATGGTGTCGAACGTGCCGCCCAGGGTCAGCGTCGCCGACGTCAGGATGGTCGTGTGCTGGTTGAACACGCGCTCGCGCAGCAGGCCGGCGACACCCAGCGGCGCCACCTTCAGCGCCGGCGGCCGCGGGTTCGACGCGTACTTGTCGCCGGAGAGCCAGACGACGTCGCGCTGGTGCGCCTGGTCCTCGCCGAACGCCTCCAGCAGCCGGACCGCGGTGTCGTGCACCTCGTCGAGCAGTGACCGCGCCAGCTTTCGGGCGGTGGCCCCCTCGACGTCCTCCTTGCGGTCGCTGCCCAGTGCGGTGATGCACCGGTGCGCGGCGTCGCGGACCGCGGGGATGATGCCCTGCAGCGGCCGCGGCAGCTCGTCCATCCGGCCCGCGGGCAGGTCGTCGAGGATCAGCGCCAGCCCATCACCCGCCTCCAGCAGGCCGTCGGCGACGTCGGCGTCGATCAGCTTGCCGCAGCGGCGGGCGGCCGCGGCGCACATCGCGCTGGTCAGCTCGCCGGTGGCGACCGAGGTGACCCGGTCGACCAGGTCGTGGGCCTCGTCGATGATCACCACGTCGTGATCCGGCAGGACCTGGTAGCCCTGCAGCGCGTCGATCGCCAGCAGCGCGTGGTTCGTGACGATGACGTCGGCTCGACCGGCCTCGGCGCGGGCGCGCTCGGCGAAGCAGTCCGTGCCGATCGGACAGCGCGAGGCACCGAGACATTCCTTCGCCGTCACCGAAACCTGGCGCCACGCCTGGTCGGAGACGCCGGGAACGAGCTCGTCGCGGTCGCCGGTTTCGGTGTCCGAGGCCCACTCCCGCAGCCGGGTGACCTCCTTGCCCAGCCGGGACACCGCGAACGGGTCGAAGAGCTGGGCGTCCTCCGGCTCGTCCGGCGCGCCGGAATCCAGCCGGTGCAGGCACATGTAGTTGCGGCGGCCCTTGAGGATCGCGAAGGTCGGTTCGCGGCCCAGCGGCTTCTTCAGCGCCTTCGCCAGGCGCGGCAGGTCACGGTCGACGAGCTGGCGTTGCAGCGCGATCGTCGCCGTGGAGACCACGACGGTGGCTTCCTTTTCGACGGCGTGGCGGATGGCGGGCACGAGGTAGGCCAGTGACTTGCCGGTACCGGTGCCGGCCTGCACGGCCAGGTGCTCACCGGTGCGGATCGCGCGGCCGACGGCGTCGGCCATCTGGACCTGCCCTGGACGTTCGGCACCGCCGACGGACTCCACCGCGTGGGTGAGGAGTTCGAGGACGCCGGGGAAATCGGTTCGGGCGGGCACAGCGACACACATTAGCCGCCGCCACCGACAAAGATCGGTGCTCCGTCGCGAACGGGCCACTCGCGTCGCGGAGGACCCCGCTCGTGAGTGGTCAGGGCGGTTCTAACCGCCCTAACCACTCACGAGGGGCTGGGGGTCAGTCCTGCTTGCGGCCGGAGACCAGCTTCCAGGTCAGCGGCAGCAGACCGGCGGCCACGACGATCTTGATCGCGTCCCCGATCAGGAACGGCGTGACCCCCTTGGCGAACGCCGTCGACAGGTCGAACCCGGTCGAGGCCATCAGCCACGGCACGCCGAACGCGTAGATGACCAGGTTGCCGAGCACCATGGTGCCCGCGGTGCGCACCGGCGTCCGGTCGCCGCCGCGGCGGGCGAGCGCGCCGACCAGGGCGCCGGCGAAGACGAACCCGACGATGTAGCCGGCGCTCGCGCCGGACAGGCCCGAGGTGCCGTGCTGGAACCACGGCACGCCTGCCGCGCCGACCAGCAGGTACACCAGCATCGAGGCGGCACCGCGGGACATGCCGAGCGACGCGCCGACGAGCAGCGCGGCGAACGTCTGGCCGGTCATCGGCACCGGGCTGCCCGGCACCGGGATCGTCAGCTGCGCGGCGGCGCCGGTGAGCACGGCACCGCCGGCGACCAGCGCGATGTCCCGCACGAGCGAACCGGGCACGAGGTCGGCCAGCACGGGCCGCTTGCCGGCGAAGGACAGCGAAGACACGAAACCTCCCGAGGGGAACAGGCGACGCCCGAGGTTAACGCTCGTTACCGTCCCGTGGACCCGCCGAGTTGCGTTCCTCACCGGCCACTCGTCCGGGTGGACCCGATCAGGGCGGGCGCCGGACCGGCCGATGACGAAGGGCATAGCCCGAGATCCGTCACGGAACCGAGGAGGCCGGAGCATGCGGAACGCCAGGAAGAGGACATACCGGTTGCTGGCCGTGACGACGCTGGCCGTTCCCCTCCTGGGCGCGGCGGCCCCGGTGACGTCCACCGGATGGGCGTCGTCCGGCTCGGTGGACGTGACGATCGACAACGAGCAGATCGTCACCGGTGAGCTGGCCAAATGCACCGTCGACGGCCCGTACAAGGGCTGGACGCAGGGGGGTGCCACCGGCGACATCGCCGTGTTCGGGGCCGGTGACACCGGCTGCGGGCGGTCGGCCGGGGTGGCGATCGCCCAGGCGGCCGGGCGCCGCTTCAAGGCGACCGTGCTGAAGCGCTACGGCGGTCCGGAACTCACCGTCCGGACGTTCTCGGCGAAGTGCGCGACGACCGCCACCGGCAGCCTCGGCGAGGTGGCGGTCGGCGCCGTCGAGGGCGTCACCGTGCCGGAGGAGATCCCGCCGAACTACCGGATCGTCATCCCCGGCGGGGCCGCCGGCACCGCGCTGGCGACGGTGACCCTCAACGAGACCGTGACGCCCCAGCCGCCGGACGGCAGCCTGGTGACGCACGCGGTGCACATCAAGCTGTTCCCCCAGGGCGGCCCGGCGAGCGGCGACATCTACCTGGGCACGGCCGCCTGCGATCCCTTCGGCAAGAAGTAGCGCGGCACTTTCACGTGAAAGTGCCGGTCAGGTGGTCGTGAAGCGGGCAGCAGCGGCGACGAACTCGCCCGCGCGGGTGGCCAGGTCCGGCAGGCTGCCACCGGAGGACAGCGCGTCGCCCAGCAACGGCGTCGCCGCGGCGACCGCGATCGCGCCCGCGCGCAGGTAGCCCTCGACGTCGGCCAGGTGGACGCCGCCGGTCGGCACCAGCGGGACGTCCGGCAGCGGCGCCCGCACCGCGCGCAGGTACGCGACCCCGCCGACGGCCGCGACCGGGAACACCTTCACCGCGGCCGCGCCGAGCCGCCAGGCCTGGTCGATCTCCGTCGGGGTCAGCGCGCCGCAGATCACCGGGGTGTCCCGGGCCGCGGCGCGCTCGAGGACCGCCGGGTTGACCGTCGGCGTGATCAGGTAGGCGGCACCGGCGTCGACCGCGATGTCCACATCGGACGGTTCGCGGACGCTGCCCGCGCCGATCAGCGCGTCTTCGCCCAGCGCCAGGCGCAGCGCGGTGATGGCCGCGGGCGCGCCCGGCGTGGTCAGCGTCGCTTCGAGCAGGCGGATGCCCGCCGCGTGCAGCACCATCGCCGCGTCGGCGAAGCGCGTTGCGTCCGACGCGCGCAGGATCGCGACGAGCCGGTGTTCGGCCAGCGAAGCCTGCAGTTCCTTCACGAGGCCGGCGGCACGGGCGCGGTGCCGGTGTACGCGACGCCTGCCTCTTCGAAGTCCTTCAGTGTCGCGTCGACCGTCGGCTGCGAGCCGCCGACGGTCAGGTCCAGCAGCACGCGCACGCCGAAGCCTGCCTTCTTCGCGTCGAGCGCCGTCGCGCGGACGCAGAAGTCCGTCGCGATGCCGACGACGTCGACGTCGGTGACGTCGTGCTCGCGCAGCCAGGCTTCCAGAGACTTGCCGTCGCGGGCCGCGCCCTCGAAGCCGGAGTACGCGGCGCTGTACTCGCCCTTGGAGAACACCTCGCCGATCGGGACGACGTCGAGCGCGGCGTGGAACGACGCGCCCGCCGTGCCGGCGACGCAGTGCACCGGCCAGCTGTCCTTGAAGTCCGGCGTCTCGCTGAAGTGGTCGCCGGGATCGATGTGGTTGTCCCGGGTGGCGACGACGTGGCTGTACCCGCCCTCGGCGGCCTGCTTCGAGATGGCGGCGGCCGCGGCGGCCCCGCCCGGCAGGCCGAGCGAGCCCCCTTCGCAGAAGTCGTTCTGCACGTCCACCACGATCAGCGCGGTACCCATCGGGCGTACTCCTTCTCAGAGAAACAGCGTAGGGATGGCGGGCTCGCCGTGCGAGAGCTTGAGGCCCTCCCACGGCAGGCTGACCAGGCCGCGGCGCAGCCGCTGCCTCGCGTCGTCGAGCGTAGGCAGGCCGGGCTCCGGGCGGCCAGCGCGGATCAGGGGAATCTGGAGCGGCCGGTCGTTCGCCTCGGGTTCGGGCGCGTTGCCGGAGGTCGTCCAGACGACTTCTTCGACCGCTGTGCCGGTGCCGCGGTGGCGCCGCAGCGCGGACTTGCGGCCGCCGCGGGACTCCTTGTGCGCGCTGCGCTTGGCGACCGGCTTGCCGTCCACTTCGACCAGCTTGTAGACCATGCCGGCGGTGGGCGCGCCGGACCCGGTGACGACCGAGGTGCCGACGCCGTACGCGTCCACCGGCTCCGCGCGCAGCGCCGCGATGGCGTGCTCGTCCAGGTCACCGGACACCACGATCCGGGTGTCCTTGGCGCCCAGGGAGTCCAGCTGCTCGCGGGCGCGGCGGGCGAGCGGGCCTACGTCGCCGGAGTCGATCCGGATCGCGCCGAGCTCGGGCCCGGCGACGCGGACCGCCGTCTCGATACCGGCGGTGATGTCGTAGGTGTCGACCAGCAGCGTCGTGTCCGCGCCCATCTTGTCCACCTGGGCGCGGAAGGCCGCCTCCTCGCTGTCGTGCAGCAGCATGAAGGCGTGCGCGACGGTGCCGCGGGTCGGGATGCCGTAGCGGCGCCCGGCTTCCAGGTTGGACGTCGTCGCGAACCCGGCCAGGTAGGCGGCGCGCGCGGCCGCGACCGCGGCGTACTCGTGCGTGCGGCGGCCGCCCATCTCGATGATCGGACGGCCGTGCGCGGCGCCCGACATCCGCGCCGCCGCCGACGCGATGGCGCTGTCGTGGTTGAGGATCGACAGCACCAGCGTCTCCAGCAGCACGCATTCGCCGAACGAACCGGCGACGGTGAGGATCGGCGAGCCCGGGAAGTACAGCTCGCCCTCGGGGTAGCCGTCGATGTCGCCGGAGAACTCGTAGTCCGCCAGCCAGGCGAGCGTCGCGTCGTCGACGACCGCGGTGGCCTCCAGCTGCGCCAGCTCGGCGTCGGTGAAGCGGAAGTCCGCGATCGCGTCGAGGACCCGCGCGGTGCCCGCGACGACGCCGTAGCGCCGCCCGTCCGGCAGTCTCCTGGCGAACACCTCGAAGACGCAGGGCCGTGCGTGCGTCCCGTCGGCGAGCGCGCTGCCCAGCATGGTCAGCTCGTAGTGGTCGGTGAGCAGCGCAGTGCTGGCCGTGACCGGCTCCGGTGAACCCATGGGGTAAGCCTATTCACCCACATGGCCGGACCTGGCGCGGCGTACCCCGTCACCCCCGTGACACCATGGGGTGCATGTCCACGCCTGTCGCATCCGAACAGACGCAGGTCGAACCGGCCGGTGCCGAAGTCGCCGAGTCGGACACACCGTGGCGGACCGTGGTGTGGAACGACCCGGTCAACCTCATGTCGTACGTGACGTACGTCTTCCAGAAGCTGTTCGGCTACAGCCGCGACCACGCCACCAAGCTGATGATGGACGTGCACCACAAGGGCAAGGCGATCGTGTCGTCCGGCAGCAAGGAGAAGGTGGAGACGGACGTGGCGAAACTCCACGCGGCGGGCCTCTGGGCCACCATGGAGCAGCCCTCGTGAACGGTTGGCGGCGCAAGGGCGCGGTGATCCACGCGGGCTTCGAGCAGCAGGAGGCGGCCGTGCTGCGCGGGCTGGTCAGCCAGCTCGAGGACATGCTCACCGCGCGCGCCGAAGAGGCGCCCCAGGACGAGCTCGCCGAGCTCACCGGCATCCGGACCGGGCCCACCGAGTCGCCGGACGACCCGGTGCTTTCGCGGCTGCTCCCGGACTTCCACAAGCTCGACCCGGACAACCCGTCCCGCGAGGACATCGACTCGGTCGCGGCGATGCGCTCGCTGCACGAGCCGGAGCTGCTCGACATCAAGGTCGGCGTGGCCAAGATCGTGCTCGACACGCTGCCCCGCGACGGCGGCCACGTCCGGCTGACCGAGGAACAGGCCGACGCGTGGCTGGGTGCGCTCAACGACGTCCGGCTGGCGCTCGGCACCGCGCTCGACGTCACCGAGGACATGCCGGACGAGCTGCCCGAGGACGACCCGCGGGCGCCGCACCTCGGCGTCTACCACTGGCTGACCTGGGTGCAGGAGACGCTGATCCAGGCGCTGACGGGATGATCACCGACGTGCCGGGTGTCCTCGTCGGGCACCACGAGCGGCTCGGCGACGGCTGGGCCACCGGGACGACGGTGGTGCTCGTGCCCGAGGGCGCGGTCGGCGCGGTCGACCAGCGCGGCGGCGCGCCCGGCACGCGGGAGACCAACCTGCTGGAGCCGGAGAACCTGGTGCAGCGGGTCAACGCGGTGTGCCTCTCGGGCGGGTCGGCGTACGGCCTCGCCGCGGCCGACGGCGTGATGCGGTGGCTTTCGGAGCGCAACCTGGGCTTCCCGGTGGGCGCGCAGCCGCACGAGGTGGTGCCGATCGTGCCCGCGGCCGTGCTGTTCGACCTGCCGCGCAGCGAGTGGGGCAACCGGCCCGACGCATCCTTCGGCTACGCGGCGTGCGAAGCGGCTTCGCGCTCTTTCGCCCAAGGGTCGGTCGGAGCGGGCGCGGGAGCGGTCGTGGGGTCGCTCAAGGGCGGGATCGGCTCGGCGAGCGAGGTCGTGGGCGAGTTCACGGTGGGCGCGCTGGCGGTGGTCAACGCGGCGGGCGAGGCCGTGGACCTCTCGACGGGCCGGGCGTACGCGGCCGACCACGGCGACTTCGGCGTGACGTGGCCTTCGCGGCCGGCCGGCCTGCCGTCCCGCCGGACGGACCTCAACACGACGATCGGCGTCGTCGCGGTCGACGCGGCGCTGTCGAAGGCCGAAGCGCGGCGGATCACGGTGGCTGCCCAGGACGGGCTGGCGCGCGCGGTCCGCCCGGCGCACTCGATGTTCGACGGCGATACGGTGTTCGCGCTGGCCACGGGCGCGCACGAGCTGCCGGACGCGAGCGGCCCGGCCCGCCCGGCGGCTCTGGACGCCCTGTGTTCGGCGGCGGCGCGGGTGTTCGCCCGGGCGATGGTGCACGGGCTGCTGGCGGCGACCACGGCCGGCGGGGTGCCCGCTTACCGGGACGTCTGGCCGGAAGCGTTCGGCGGACCGCCTCGGTGAGGTGTTTCTCATCATCTGGACCGGCTTTGTCCACCACCTAAGATGTCGGTGTGCTCCGGATCCGCCGTGAACTCGTCGACGAGATCGTCGCCCACGCCCGTCGTGACCACCCCGACGAGGCGTGCGGGGTGATCGCCGGGCCGGAAGGCTCGGATTCCCCCGAGCGGTTCATCCCCATGCTGAACGCGGCCCGGTCGCCGACGTTCTACGAGTTCGACTCCGGCGACCTGCTGAAGCTCTACCGCGAGATGGCCGCGAACGACGAGGTGCCCGTGGTCATCTACCACTCGCACACCGCGACCGAGGCCTACCCGTCGCGGACCGACGCGAACATCGCGGCCGAGCCGGACGCGCACTACGTGCTCGTCTCCACCCGCGACCCCGAAGTGCACGAGTTCCGGTCGTACCGGATCGTGGACGCCGAGATCACCGAGGAGCCGGTCGAGATCGTCGACTGAGCCCTCGGAATAAACCGCCGCGCCACCGGCGTCTGCGTGTAAGAACCCACCGGAGGTAAGAACCCATGGCCGTGACCGTCTCCATCCCGACGATCCTGCGCACCCACACCGGCGGCGAGAAGTCCGTCGAGGCGAAGGGCGCGACCGTCCTCGAGGTCATCGACGACGTCGAGTCCCGGCACGCCGGCCTCAAGGCGCGCCTGGTCAAGGAGGAGAAGCTGCACCGCTTCATCAACGTCTACGTCAACGACGAGGACGTGCGCTTCGCCGGCGGGCTCGAGGCCGAGGTCAAGGACGGCGACACCCTGACCATCCTCCCCGCCGTGGCCGGTGGCTGATCGATGGCTCGCTTCGAGTCCCTGCTCGACGCGCTCGGCGGCACCCCGCTGGTCGGGCTGCCCCGGCTTTCCCCGACGCACGACGTGCGCCTGTGGGCGAAGCTGGAGGACCGCAACCCGACCGGCTCGATCAAGGACCGGCCCGCGCTGGCCATGATCGAAGCCGCCGAGCGTGAGGGCAAGCTGCGGCGCGGCTCCACGATCCTGGAGCCGACGTCGGGCAACACCGGCATCTCGCTGGCCATGGCCGCCAAGCTCAAGGGTTACGGGCTGGTCTGCGTGATGCCGGAGAACACCTCCACCGAGCGCAAGCAGCTGCTGCAGGCGTACGGGGCGCGGATCGTCTTCTCGCCGGCCGCGGGCGGCTCGAACGAGGCCGTCCGGCGGGCGAAGGAGCTGGCGGAAGCCAACCCGGACTGGGTGATGCTCTACCAGTACGGCAACCCGGCCAACGCCGACGCGCACTACCGCGGCACCGGGCCCGAGCTGCTCAAGGACCTGCCGACGCTGACGCACTTCGTCGGCGGCCTCGGCACCACCGGGACCCTGGTCGGGGTCGGCCGCTACCTGCACGAGGCCAAGCCGGACGTCCAGATCATCGCGGCCGAACCGCGCTACGGCGAGCTGGTGTACGGCCTGCGCAACCTCGACGAGGGGTTCGTGCCGGAGCTGTACGACGCTTCGGTGCTCAACGGGCGCTACTCGGTCGGGGCGTACGACGCGCTGCGGCGCACCAGGGAGCTGCTGGAGCACGAAGGCATCTTCGCGGGCATCTCGACGGGCGCGGTGCTGCACGCGGCGCTGGCGGTGGCCGAGAAGGCCGCGGCCCGGGGTGAGCAGGCGGACGTCGCGTTCGTCGTCGCGGACGCCGGGTGGAAGTACCTGTCCACGGGGGCTTACGCGGGATCGCTCGACGAGGCCGCCGAACGGCTCGACGGGCAGCTCTGGGCCTGAGCTACTCGAACTTCCAGAGCTCGGGCAGGGCGAGGTCGACGCCGTCGGCCTCGGCCAGGCGCTCGAAGGTGGCCATGGTGGCGTCCAGGTCGTCGAAGGCCTTCGGCAGGCGCTTGAGCGGCTTGCTCAGCGGCCGCCAGAACGCGTCCCAGTGGATCGGCCGGACGGTCCGCGCGCCGACCGCTCCGGCGGTTTCGCGCCAGTACCGCTCCCGCCACTCCTCGGTCTGCTTCCCCGCCTCTCCGACGCCCAGGTACACGACGTCGGCCCGGTAGCCGGCCAGCGCGCCGGGCACGAAGTTCGCCGACGCGTGGACCAGGACGGTGCCCGCCGGGTGGGCGATGTGGAACGAGTAGCACCGCCCGGTCTTGAACGCCCCTGGTCCTGGCCGGCAGCCGGACCGGCTCGGTGATCTCGCCGGGGACGCGGTCGCCGTCGCTGTGCCGGGTGTCGACCGGGGTCACGGTGAAGGCACCGAACGGGACGGGCGTGCCCGGCACCAGCTCGGCGAACGGCTCGTCCGCCAGTCCGTAACCCTCCTGGATCTTCCGCGTCGACGCCGACCCGCCCAACGTGGCGCCGGTCAGCTTCGCGACGACCGGCGCGTCGAGCGCGTGGTCGATGTGGGAATGCGCGACCAGGACGGCGTCCAGCCCGGTGACCCCGAGGCGCCGCAGGGCCTCCTCGATCCGGGCGCGGTCGGGCGCCACGCGCGTCGCCATCTTCAGCGGCGACGGCCGGGAGAAGAAGCCGTCGACCAGGACGGCCGAACTCCCGTCGGTGACCAGGACGGTCGAAACCCCGGCGAACGCGGTGCGCGGTTCGGGCATGCTGTCTCCATGAAGGTCATCGGGCTGCTCGGCGGGATGAGCTGGGAGTCCTCCGCGGAGTACTACCGGCTCGTGAACGAACGGGTGAAAGCTCTCCTCGGAGGGTTCCACTCGGCGCACACCGTGCTCTACTCCGTCGACTTCGCCGCCGTCGAGCGGATGCAGGCCGACGGCCGCTGGGACGACGCCGGCGCCGAGCTCAACCGGGCCGCGAAGGCCCTCGAAGCGGCCGGGGCCGACTTCGTCGTGCTCTGCACCAACACCATGCACAAGGTCGCCGCCCAGCTCGAAGACGGGCTCGGCATCCCGCTGCTGCACCTCGCCGACGCCACCGCCGCGGCCGTCAAGGCCGCCGGCATCCGCCGCGTCGGGCTGCTCGGGACCGGGTTCACCATGGGGCAGCCCTTCTACCGCGACCGCCTCGCCGCGCACGGGCTCGACGTGCTCGTGCCCAGCGCCGAAGACCGCGACCTGGTGCACCGGGTCATCTACGACGAGCTGGTGCTCGGCGTCGTGAAACCCGAGTCCCGCGAGGCCTACCGCGGCGTCATCGCGCGGCTGGCGGCCGCGGGCGCCGAGGGCGTCATCTACGGCTGCACCGAGATCGAGCTGCTCGTCGGACCGGAGGACAGCCCGGTGCCGACGTTCCCCACGACCCGCCTGCACGCCGAAGCCGCGGTGGCCTACGCGCTGGGCACCACCTCGCTGCCCGTGCCGCCTACGTGAGCCTCGTGCTGCGCGACGCACTGCCGCCACAGCCGCTCGCGCTCCTCCGCCGTGAACAGCGCCGCCGGGATGCCGAACACGTCACCCAGGGCCGCCCACCAGTCGCCGGGTGACTCGACCGGCTCCTTGGCGCCGTGGCGGTTCAGGGTGAGCGCGCGCAGGGTGTCCACGCCCGCCTCGTCCCGCCGCTGCACCACGCAGACCCGCACGAACCCGGACTCGGGTGCCGAGGACAGCCAGGCATGCTTCTCCGCGAAGTCCGCCATCTCCGCGACGCCGGGCGCGAAGTCCATGCCGGTGAAGCTGCCCGACGGGTCGTGGTCGAACCGCCAGCCGCCCGGTGCCACCTCCGACGGCCGCAGCCGGTAGGTGTGCGGGCCCTGCACGTAGGTGCCTTCCCGGAGGGGGAGCGGCTCGTGCGGGCCGTCCCCGAGCCCCGCGTCGACCAGCCACGCCGCGTCCGGGGCGTCCGGCAGCCCGGTGACGGTCAGCGCCAGGTGGTTCCGGTCGACGTTCGGCGCGTCCGCCGCGCTGCCCTGCACCCCGCCCAGGTGCCGGGTGACCTGGTAGCCGAGCGCGGCCAACAGCGCCGAGAACGCCCCGTTCAGGTGATAGCAGTACCCGCCGCGGCCCCGCAGGATCCGCGCCAGCGACGCCGACGGCTCGAGCGGGGTCGGCCGCCCGAGCTGCACCTCCAGTGCCTCGTACGGCACGCGTTCGACGTGCGCCGCGTGCAGCCGCCGCAGCGCACCGAGGCCCGGCGGCTCGGGATCGAGGCCGAGCCGCGCGAGATAACCGATGACGTCCATGCCCGCCAAGCTAGCGGTGGCCACCGACAAAACCGCGGGATCAGGGATTTCACCCGAGGTGAAGGGGCCGTGGCCGGACGTAGCCTCGAAGACGTGAGCACCTTGCACCCCGCCCCGGAAACCGACGCCGCCAAGCGCGTGCTGCCGCCGAAACCGATGGCGGCCGCGATCGTCGCGCTGTCGTTCACCCTGCTCCTGTACCTGGTCGAGCTGGTCGACGTCATCCTCCCCGGCGACCTCGACCAGGGCGGCATCCACTCGCGGTCGCTGTCCGGGCTGGACGGCGTGCTGTTCGCCCCGGTCCTGCACGCCGGCTGGTCGCACCTGTTCGCCAACACCGTCCCGGTGCTGCTGTTCTCCTTCCTCGCGATGGCCGCGGGCATCGGCCGGTTCGCGCTGGTCACGGCCATCATCTGGGTGGTCTCCGGGCTCGGCGTGTGGCTGGTCGGGCCCGCGAACGGCGTCACCGTCGGCGCGTCCGGGCTGGCCTTCGGCTGGCTCTCCTACCTGCTGGTCCGCGGCCTGTTCAACCGCGCGGCCGGGCAGATCGTGGTCGCCGTCGTCCTGCTCGGCGTGTGGAGCGGGATGCTGGCCGGGCTGCTGCCGGGCAACCCCGGCGTCTCCTGGCAGGGCCACGTCTTCGGCGCGCTGGCCGGCGTCCTCGCGGCCTGGCTGACCACCCGGCGGTCCCGCACGGCCGCCCCGGGTAACCTCGAAGGGTGACATCTTCGCCCGCTGATGCCCCGATCGGCGTGTTCGATTCCGGCGTCGGCGGGCTGACGGTCGCGCGGGCGATCCTCGAGCAGCTGCCCGCCGAGCAGCTCCGCTACGTCGGCGACACGGCGCACAACCCGTACGGTCCGCTCCCGATCGCCACCGCCCGCAGCTACGCCCTCGCGGCGCTCGACGAGCTGGTCGAGAGCGGTGTGAAGGCACTGGTGATCGCCTGCAACACGGCGTCCGCGGCCTGCCTGCGCGACGCCCGTGAGCGCTACGACGTCCCGGTGATCGAGGTCGTCCTGCCGGCCGCGCGCCGCGCCGTCGTGGCGACGCACACCGGCCGCGTCGGCGTGATCGGCACCGAGGGCACCGTGCGGTCGCGGGCCTACGAAGACGCCTTCGCCGCCGCGCCCGCCATCACGCTCACCAGCGTCGCCTGCCCGCGGTTCGTCGACTTCGTCGAGCGCGGCATCACGACCGGGCGCCAGGTGCTCGGGCTGGCGCAGGGCTACCTCCAGCCGCTGCTCGACGCCCAGGTCGACACGCTCGTGCTCGGCTGCACGCACTACCCGCTGCTGCAGGGCGTGCTGCAGATCGTGATGGGCCAGGAAGTCACCCTGGTTTCGAGTGCCGACGAGACGGCGAAGGACCTCGTCCGGGTGCTCACCGAACTGGATCTGCTGACCGCCCGCGACACCCCGCCGCGGCACGAGTTCCTCGCCACCGGCTCGGCCGAGCCGTTCACCCGGCTCGCCCAGCGGTTCATGGGGTTCGCTCCGGGTGTCCTCGCTCCCACCACCGCGTGATCGCGGCGGTGGACGCTTAGGGTGTCCTCGTGCGACTGACCATCCTCGGGTGCTCCGGCAGCATCCCCGGGCCGAACGCCGCCGCGTCCGGTTACCTGGTCGAGGCCGAGGGCTTCCTGCTCGGCCTCGAACTCGGCAACGGCACGCTCGCGCAGCTGCAGGCCGTGGCCGACCCGTTCGACCTGGACGCGCTCGTGCTCACGCACCTGCATCCCGACCACTGCGCCGACGTCAGCGCGCTCACCGTCCTGCGGCGCTACCACCCGGCGCCCCCGTACCCGGCGCGGCCGCGGCTGCTGCCGCTGTACGCCCCGCCGGACGCGCCGGTCCGGCTGGCCAACGCGTACGCGCCCAACGAGACCGAGCGGGCCGTCACTGACCTTTCCGACGTCTACGACTTCCGGCCGCTGCGGCCGGAGCCGTTCCGGATCGGGCCGTTCGAGGTCGTCGCGGTCGAGGTCGACCACCCGACCCCGGCGTACGGCCTGCGCATCTCCTACGGCGGCCGGATCCTGGCGTTCACCGGCGACACCGGGCCGTGCGCGGCGCTGAACGAGCTCGCCGACGGCGTCGACCTGCTGCTCGCCGAGGCGTCCTGGACGGACTCGGCAGAGCGGCCGGCGGGGGTGCACCTGTCCGGCAAGCAGGCGGGCGAGCTGGCGCGCGACGCCGGCGTCGGGCGGCTGCTGCTGACGCACATCGCGCCGTGGACCGACGCCGGAGCGGTGCTGGCCGAGGCTTCGGCCGGGTTCCCTGGCGCGGAGGTCGTCAAGCAGGGTGCCGTCTACGACGTCTGAACGGCGGTCATAGAGTGCACCTGTGGCTCGCAAAGATGGCAGGAACGACGACCAGCTCCGTGACATCAAGATCACCCGGGGGTTCCAGCAGTGGCCGGCGGGGTCGGTGCTGATCGAATTCGGCAACACGCGGGTGCTGTGCGCGGCGAGCGTCACCGAAGGGGTGCCGCGCTGGCGCGCCGGCTCCGGCCTCGGCTGGGTGACGGCGGAGTACGCGATGCTGCCGTCCGCGACCAACACCCGCGGTGACCGCGAGTCGGTCAAGGGCCGGATCGGCGGCCGCACGCACGAGATCTCGCGGCTGATCGGCCGCTCGCTGCGGGCGTGCATCGACCTGGCGGCGCTGGGCGAGAACACGATCGTCATCGACTGCGACGTCATCCAGGCCGACGGCGGCACCCGCACGGCCGCGGTGACCGGCGGTTACGTGGCCCTGGCGGACGCGATCACCTGGCTGGGCGCGGCGAACCGGCTCAACGACCCGCAGCCGCTGTCGTCGTCGGTGGCGGCGGTGAGCGTCGGCGTGGTCGACGGCCGCGTCCGGCTGGACCTGCCGTACGAAGAGGACTCGCGCGCCGAGGTCGACATGAACGTGGTGGCCACGGACGCGGGCACGCTGATCGAGGTCCAGGGCACCGGCGAGGGCGCCACGTTCGCGAGGTCCACTTTGGACAGGATGCTGGACATCGCGCTGGCCGGCTGCGCGGAACTGACCAGGTTGCAGAACGAGGCACTGGCCCTGCCGTACCCGGGCGAGCTGCCGGAGCCGCGCCCGGACAAGAAGAAGGGCTCGAAGTGACGAAGCTGCTGCTGGCCACGCGGAACGCCAAGAAGCTGGGTGAGCTGCGGCGGATCGTTGCCGCGGAAGGGCTTTCCGGTCTCGAGGTCATCGGGCTGGCCGACGTGCCTTCGTTCCCGGAGGCGCCCGAGACGGCGCCGGACTTCGAGGGCAACGCCGTGGCGAAGGCCCGTGACGCGGTTGCGGCCACGGGTTTGCCCGCGATCGCGGACGACTCGGGGATCGCGGTCGACGCGTTGAACGGGATGCCCGGGGTGTTGTCGGCTCGCTGGTCCGGGCGGCACGGCGACGACGACGCGAACCTGGATCTGGTGCTGGGCCAGCTGCACGATGTGCCCGACGAACGACGTGGGGCGCAGTTCGTGTGCGTGGCGGCGTTGGTGCTGCCCTCCGGCGAGGAGACGGTGGTCCGCGGCGAGTGGCGGGGGACGCTCGTGCGGGAGCGGCGTGGGACGAACGGGTTCGGGTACGACCCGATCTTCCGCCCGGACGGGGAGACCCGGACGTCGGCGGAGATGGAGCCGGCGGAGAAGGACGCGGTTTCGCACCGGGGCCTGGCGTTGCGGGCACTGGTGCCGGCGCTGCACGATCTGGTCTAGCTCACCGTCAACGCCGGCCCCGCACGGCGTCAGGAAGCCAGGCCGAGGTCCCGGATCAGCTTGGCCACATGGCCGGTCGCCCGCACGTTGTAGAAGGCGTGGGCGATCTTTCCCTCGGGGTCGACGACGAACGTCGAGCGGATCACGCCCAGGTACGTCTTCCCGTAGTTCTTCTTCTCGCCGTACGCGCCCCACGCCTCGATGACCGTCTTCTCGGGGTCGCCCAGCAGCGGGAAGGTGAGGCTTTCGTTCGCGGCGAACTTGGCGAGCTTCGCCTGCGTGTCCGGCGAGATGCCGACCACCTGGTAGCCGGCGTCGTTCAGCTCGGCGAGGTTGTCGCGGAAGTCGCAGGCCTGCTTGGTGCAGCCCGGGGTGCTCGCCGCCGGGTAGAAGTACACCACCACGGACCGGCCGCGGAAGTCGCGCAGGGACACTTCCTCGCCCTCGCTGTCGGGCAGGGTGAAGTCCGGGGCTTCGTCACCGGGGGAAAGGCGCTCGGTCATGGCCCGAGCCTAACGTCACGCGGGACCGCAGTAGGTGACCGCGGCGGCTTCGGTCGCGCTCGGGCGGATCTGGACCCGCAGCTGCGTCTGCTCGCGCGGGACCGCGAAGGCCAGCGTGATGTGCACCGAACGGCCCGGCAGCACGTCCTTGCCCGCGTCGGTGATCCCGGTGAACCCCTGGGTGGTGTCCACGACCTGCTTGACCGCGCTGCCGCTCGCGGTCGCGGTGACGGTGAGCCCCGAAAGCTTGTACGTCGTCGAGCCGTCGTTGGTCAGCTGGACGTCGAACGCGGCGCCGCGCGGGCTCTGCGGGTACGCCGACGGGCTGGGGCGGAACGACTGGGGCGAGCCGACCGAGATCGTGAGGCCGCTGGCGAACCGGTGGTCCGCGCCGAACTTGAGGTCGTTGCCCGCCGGCGAGGCGGAGGCGCCGGCACCCGCGGGGGAGCCGGCCGCGCCGAGGGCCGCGGTGCCCTCGTGAGCCGAAGGGACCCCGCACGCCACCGCCAGGCCGAGCAGTCCTGCGGTGAACATGATCTTGCGGGTGCGCGCGAGCGCCATTGCGGGTACTCCAGTCGGCGGGTCGGGTGCCGTCGGCAACGGGGGATTGCCGGGGGAACCCGCTCCACTCTGGCCGTGATCGCGCGCGGTTACGAGCCGCGACGGGGGGTTGTCGCGCACCTGGTGCCACCCCGTGGCCAATCCGTGACCGGAACGGCACGGCTGGTGACAATCTCTGGCCACATGCCACTTAAACCGCGAGCGCGAACAACAGGATGAAGATCGCGACGCCGGCCACCCACGCCGTCATCAGCCAGCCGAAATCCCGGACCGGATCGACCGCGCGGCTCTCCTCGCCGGGCACGTACACGCCGCGTTCCTCGAACCAGTCCGCCCAGCGGGCGACCCAGCGCAAGGGGTTGCGCGACGCCATGCTGCACCTCCGGGGGCCGGGTTACCCCGTCACAGTACGCGTTCGGCCACGCACGCCGGAAGGCGCGGGCGGCCGTCCATTCCCGACACGCCACGGTCGAGTGAACGTCGGCGCCACTCGTGTAGAAGCTCAGGCCAGGCCGTGACGGCGCAGGATCGTCACGGCGCGGACGGTCGCGTAACCGCGCCATTCGAGCGACGCGGCGGGCGAGAAGCTCGCGAAATCCACCCGCCAGCCGCCGTCGTCCTGTTGCGCGTCCGCGAGCCGCCGCAGTTCGGCCTCGATGACGTCGCCTTTGAACAACGCGCGTGCCGGACGGTCCGGCAGCGGCGCGAAATCCAAGGCGCGGAGGGTTTCGCCGTCCGAACCGCCGGCCACCGGCGCCAGTCCGTCGGCCGGGACGAACGCGGCGAGGTGCTCCAGCAGCGCCGGTGCCTCCTCGTGGAGTTCGTGTGCCGCGTCGGCGAACTGCACCGCAAAGGACAGTGCGATCGCGTGCGGTGGCGCGGAAAGCTCGCGGATGGCGCGGAAGCAGTACTGCGTCGCCGCGGCCAGCCACGGGTGTTCTCGCACGGCACGGTCGTGTCGGGCGACGCGCAAGGCCACGCCGGCGGTGAACGCGGTGCTCTGCAACGTGGCCACCGCCGGATCGGCCTGGGCCCAGAAGGGCGCGCAGCCGGCCGGGTCCGCCACGGGCAGCGCGAACGGCAGGCCACCGTCCGGACGGGACGCCGTCGCCAGCCAGTCGCAGAGCCGCGCCGCGTGCGGTGTGGTCCGCGGAGCGAGCTCCTCGAACACCTCGAAGGCGTGGAGGGCGCCACCGGGCTGGCTTTCCGGCGCTCGCAGGTCCGGCTCGAGACCCCAGCCGTAGCCGCCGTCGGGGTTGCGGTAGCCGTCGACGGCGGCCAGCACCGCGTCGGCGCCCGTGGCGTCGTCGAGCAGCTCGAAGCGGCGGCGGTCGAGGAGGCGGGCGTGCGTGGCCATGAAGGACGCCGCCGCGGGAAGGTTCACGGGCATGCCGTCAGCGTCGCACCGGCGCGGCCGGCCGTCTTGAACGGATCGGACGTCACGGCAGCTGCGGCCCGGCCGGAGCCGAGCGCAGCCGAGCCGCGTCCTGCCCGGGCGGGGCGCCGAACAGGCGGCGGTACTCGCGGTTGAACTGCGACGGGCTGTCGTAGCCGACGAGGTGCCCGACGCCGGCGACGTCGCCCGCGTCGGCCAGCAGCAGCGACCGGGCTTCCTGCAGGCGGATGCGTTTCTGGAACTGCAGCGGGCTCAGCGCCGTGGTGGCGCGGAACTGGCGGTGGAACGCCGAGGCGCTCAGCCCGCTCAGCCGCGCGAGCTCCTCGATCCGCATCGGCTCGGCGTAGTTGTCCCTGATCCAGCGGATGGCCCGGCCGACGTGGGCGGTGCCGCTGTCGGCCAGGCCGATCCGGCGAACCAGGCCGCCGTGCGGGCCGGTCAGCAGCCGCCAGAGGATCTCCCGCTCGATCAGGGGCGCGAGCACGGGCACGTCGGACGGTCGGTCGAGCAGCCGGAGCAGGCGCAGTACCGCGTCGAGCAGCTCCGGACCGGTGTCGTCGATGGCGATGGGCGACGACGGCGGGGTGCGGGGTGGCGCCTCGAGCAGCAGCGGGGCGATCGCCGCGGGCCGCAGGGCGAGGCCCAGGCCCAGCGCCGGCGTCCGCGGGGTGGCGCCGACGAAGTGGCCGGTCACCGGCAGGTCGGTGCCGACCAGCAGGTACTGCCCGGCGCGGTACTCGTGCACCTGCTCGCCGAGCAGCAGCCGCTTGCCGCCCTGGGCCATGACGACCAGCAGCGGCTCGGCGAGCGAGTAGTGGGGTTCACTGGTTTCCACTTTGGACAGCAGCAGGCCCGGCACCGGCGTGCGCAGGTCGGCGTGCGCGTGCCGGGCGACGAGGTCGCGGAGTTCGTCGAGCACCCGTCCAGGGAACCGCAGGCGAGAGGATTGTGCAAGAGCTCGCCGCGATCGGTCTACCCTTGAACAGGTCATACGCGGTTTCCTTGAGTGGTCGATCCGACGACTCAGGGAGAGCTTCGTGTCACTCGATCACTACGTCACCCTCGGCCGCTCCGGCCTCCGCGTCAGCCCGTTCGCCCTCGGCGCGATGACCTTCGGGGAAGACCCCGGCGGCGCCGGCTGCGACGTCGAGGAGTCCGAGAAGATCCTCGCGACCTATCTCGACCTCGGCGGCAACTTCGTCGACACCGCGAACTTCTACACCAACGGCCATTCGGAGAAGATCCTCGGCGACTTCTTCGCCGCCCGCCCGGGCCGGCGGGCGCGGGTGGTGCTGGCGTCGAAGTTCTTCGGCAACATGTTCCCCGGCGACCCCAACGGCGGCGGCGCCGGCCGGGCGTCGATCATCGCCCAGCTCGACGAGACGCTCCGGCGGCTGCGGACCGACTACCTGGATCTGTACTGGCTCCACAACTGGGACCGCGGCACGCCGATCGAGGAGACCATGCGGACCCTCGACGACCTGGTGCGCGCGGGCAAGATCCGGTACGTCGGCTTCTCGAACACCCCGGCGTGGGTCACCGCGCAGGCGCAGACGACGGCGTTGCTGCGCGGCTGGACGCCGTTGCTCGCGCTGCAGGTCGAGTATTCGCTGCTGGCGCGGACGGTCGAAGGCGAGCTGGCGCCGTTCGCGCTGGACCAGGGCCTGGCGCTGGTGCCGTGGAGCCCCCTGAAGAACGGTTTCCTGTCCGGCAAGTACCGGCGCGGTGCCGCGACGCCGGATTCCGCCCGCGCGGCCTACGTCGGCGGTCCGTCCGAAGCGGACTTCGCGGTCATCGACGCGGTCGCGGCGATCGCCGAGGAGGCCGGCTCGACGTCCGCGGCGGTGGCACTGGCGTGGTTGCGGGCGCGGCCCGGAACGGTGGTGCCGATCGTCGGCGCGCGGCGGCTGGAGCACCTGACCGGCAACCTCGCCGGGCTGGAGGTGACGCTGACACCGGAGCAATCGGCCCGGCTGGACGAGGTTTCCGCACCGGAGCTGGACTACCCGGCGCCGATGCACGGCGCTCAGCGGGCGATGCTGCAGTTCGCGGGCGCGACGGTCGACGGTGAACCGTCCACTGTGTACCCGCCGTTGCTGCAGAACGACGTCCGCTACTGAGCTGTCAGGCGGGTTCGGACGTCGTCGAGGCCCGTTTCGATGTGGCCGGGCACGCCGGCGTCCCGCAGGACGGTCCGGAACTGTTCGTTGATGCCGCCGGGTGTCATGTGCTTGGCGGCCAGCTCGTCGAGGGTGCCGCCGTGCCGGCGGAGGGTGTGGCCGAGTTCGCCGAAGACGTGGGCCACGTAGGCATTCGCGTCTTCGGGGGCGACGCCGTGCGTGGCCATCCAGGCGGCGATGGTGGCGAGCTGGTCGAGGTGCGCGGCGAAGGTGGCGGTAGCGGCGCTGAAGGTGGCGAGGGCGGTTTCGCTTTCCGGGACGACGACTTCGCCGACGCTTTCGAAGAGCGCACGGGCGACCGCGTCGTCGGGGTAGAGGGCCGTGCAGCTCGCACGACGGCTCGCGGTGGGCAGGGGGATCGACCGGACGACCCGTTCGGCCGGTCCGACCCGGTCGTGCAGCTCGGCCAGGGTGACGCCGGCGACTGCGCTCACCACCACGTGCTCCGGGCGGAAGGTGAGCTGCGCCAGCACATCGCGGACGATCTGCGGCCGCACGGCGAGCACCACGACGGCGGCGCGGTCGAGCACCTCCTGGTTGCTGCCGCAGATCCGCACGTTGGGGAACCGGCTGGCGAGGTCGCGGGCGATGCCGTGGTTGCGCGGCGACAGGGAGACCTGCGGCGCGGTGCCGAGACCTTCGACGATGGCCGCGGTGAGCTCACCGGTGCCCACGAACCCGTACGACTGCATGGTGAACCCTAACTCGCCTGGTCCACCACGATGTGCGGCGCCAGCGCGCGCAGGAAGTCGGCCGCGTCGAACAGCTCGCCCGCCGTCGCGACGCCCTTCGCCTTCGTGCGCCCGGTCAGGATCCGGTCCACCGCCTCCACGGCCAGCGGTGCGCTGACCGCGTAGATGTCCTCGCCGCGCGCCACGATCCGGCGTTCCTCGCCACCGGCCCGCACCACGACGTCCACCACGAACGTCTCGGCCGCGTCGCGCTCGCCGGCCGCCGCCAGACCCTGCGCCGCGTCGACCGTCATGTAGCTGATGACGTCGCGGACCTTCAGGTGCCGCGGGATCGTCACGATGTCGGCCATCGAGAACTCGCCGAAGACCGGCCGGGGGCCGAGCGGCTCGGGGAACGCCCACTCGCTCGTCGGCAGAGCGTCGTCGCGGTAGTCCAGCCGGCCGCCCGCGTACCGGATGCGCTTGCCGCCACGGCGTTCCCGGGACACCCGGCCCGCGGCGAGGGTGCCGGCCGTCGGGCGCCAGCCGCTGAGCCCGTACGCCACGTGGATCTCGTCGGCCGCCGTCCAGCCGCCCATCGCCGCCGTGGCCAGCAGGTCGGCCAGGCCGCCGAAGAACGCCATCGCGGGCACCACCGCGGTGTCAGCGGTCAGCGCGAGCGTGTCGAGGTTCGCCTCGATCTCGGCGGCGACGTCGACGTACGGGACGCCGGCGCGGATCGCCGCCTCGGCGACCGGGAGGGCCGTCTCGGCGAACGGGCCCGCGCAGTTGATCACCGCGTCGACGCCGTCGAGCGCGCGGTCGAGGGCCGCCGGGTCGTCGACCGGCGCGGGCCGCCCGCCCGGCAGCTTCGCCGCGTTCCGTCCGGAAAGGACCACGTCGTACCCGCGTCTCCGCAGCTCAGCCACCACGAAGCGGCCGGTGTGCCCATAAGCGCCGTAAACCAGTACCGAAGTCATGGGGCAATCCTGGCGAGCGCCGAGCACTGTCACCAGTGTCCGGAACGACGTGCTGCGTACACTTTCGGACATGCACGCTGTCGCCCTCGCCGCCACCGACGGGATGCTGTCGTTCGAGCTGACGATCGCCACCGAGGTGTTCGGCGACGACCCGCGGTACGCCTTCGCGGTCTGCGGCCCGGCCCCGGTGCGGGTGGGGCGGTTCCTGCTGGAGCCGGACCACGGCCTCGACCGGCTGGCGCGCGCGGACACGGTGATCGTGCCGGGCTGGGCGGACGTCGACGCGCCCCCGCCGGCCGGCCTGGTCGACGCGGTCCGCGCGGCCCACGCCCGCGGTGCCCGGGTGGCCTCGCTGTGCACGGGTGCCTTCGTGCTGGCGGCCGCCGGCCTGCTGGACGGCTTGCGCGCGACCACGCACTGGGCCCACACGGACGTCCTCGCCGCCCGCTACCCGGAGGTGACGGTCGACCCGGGCGTGCTCTACGTGGACAACGGCCAGGTGCTCACCTCGGCGGGCAAAGCGGCGGCGATGGACCTGTGCCTGCACCTGGTCCGCGCCGACCACGGCCCGGCGGCGGCCAACGCGATCGCCCGCCGCCTGGTGGTGCCGCCGCACCGGGCGGGCGGCCAGGCCCAGTTCGTGCCGACCCCGGTGCCCACCCGCGACGACCACCCGCTGGCCGGGCTCCTCCCGTGGATCACCGCCCGCCTCGACGAGCCGCTGACGGTGGAGGACCTGGCCCGCCGGGCGAACATGAGCAGCCGCCACCTGGGCCGCCACTTCCGTTCGGCCACGGGCACGACGCCGTTGCAGTGGTTGCTGAACCAGCGCATCCGGCGGGCGCAGGAACTGCTGGAGAACGCGGACGCGAGCATCGACGCGGTCGCGGAGGCGGTCGGGATGGGGACGGCGACCACCTTGCGGCGGCACTTCAACCGGACGGTCGGGGTACCGCCGGACACTTATCGCCGGACGTTCCGGTCCTGAAGGAAGAGCCCGACCGAGCGCCGAACCGGAGGGCGTCGGCGCTGGTCGGCGTGCTCGGGTGGGCCCGGAGAGACTCGAACTCTCACTGGCACGGACCTAAACCGTGTGCCTCTGCCAATTGGGCTACGGGCCCCAGCAACTGGAAGCGTAGCGGTGCGGCGTGGCCGGTGCGGACGCGGCGGGGCGGTCGACTAAGTTGGGTGCTGGAAGTCCCATGCGGCGAGGAGGACACGTGGCCCGCGATCCGGAGACGATCGAGCGTGAGATCGAGCAGGCTAGGACCGCTTTGGCGGCGACGCTCGACCAGCTGACCGTCAAGGCCGACCCGAAGAAGCTCGCCGACGCGGCCAAGGACGGCGTGCGCGCCAAGCTGGACAACCCCAAGGTCAAGTTCCCGCTGATCGGTGCGGGTGTCCTCGTGCTCGTCCTGCTGGTGCGCAAGCTCCTCAAGTAGCGCTCAGGCCTGCTTGGCCGGCGCCTTGCTCTCCGCGGCGGGCGCCGGCTCGGCCGGGGCCTTGCGGTCCTCGACCGCCTTCGGGAGCTGCTTGCTCGGCGGCAGCTGGGGCTTCTTGTCCGCCGGCTCGTGCGTCTGCTGCTTGGGCACGCTGCCGGGCGGCGGGACCTCGAGCGGCGGCAGCTTCGGCAGCGTCAGCCGGGCCGTCATGTACGCGCTGGTGAAGTCCAGGGCACTGCCGTTGAGCAGGTGCACCACCGTCGTCTTGGCGTCGCCGGCGAGCTCCTCGACCAGCTGGTCGGCCCGGTCGCGCGCGGCGATGATGCCGGGCTCGCGGGCGGTCAGCTCCTTGCCGAGGCCGCTGACCTTGATGGCCCAGTCGGCGTCTTCCCGGACGTACGTCGCCGTGATCGTTTCCACCATCTGCCTCACGCCCCTCTGCCTCACCAGCATCCTTACACAACCGTGACTCGGTCACCGCGCGATCGTGACGCAGCTTCCGGGCCCCTCCTCCGGTCGCGAAAGTCCAGCACACTTTCTACCTTGTCTTCCGTACAGTAGAGCAACTCTGTGTCACAGGACACGATTGCGCTGAGTAACGACGCTGAGTAACTGACGAGTGGCCTAGTGCACGCGCGAACTAACGTGCACGCTGCCCCAAACCGGCCCAAAGCACGTCCATGGCGTATTCGGTGGCCAGCTCGGGGCTCACTTCCTCGTGCCGCTCGCACCAGATCGCGAGCCGCTCGCACGCTCCGACCACGAATTCCGCGGCCGCTTCGGCTCGCAGCTCGTCCCCGGTGTCGAAGTAGCCGCTCATCAGCGCGGCGATGAGGTCGGTCTGCTGACGGCGGGTCTCCTCGACCTCGTCGGCGGCCGGCGTGCCGATCAAGGCCATCTCGTGCCGCAGCAGCGACCACGCCTGGCGCCGTTCGCGGATGAAGACGAAGAAGGCCAGCAGGCCGCGCCGCAGCGCGTCCTCGGCGTCGGCCGCCCCGACGGTCGCCTGCTCGGTGACCTCGCGCAGCACCGCCCGCGACTCCCGGATGCAGGCCAGCAGCAGGCCTTCCTTCGAGTTGAAGTACTCGTAGAGCATCGGCTTCGACACGCCCACCAGTTCGGCGATCTCGTCCATCGACGCCGCCGCGTACCCGCGTTCCGCGAAGACCTGCTCGGCGACCTCGATCATCTGCCGCATCCGGTCGGCCCGTGGCATGCGCTTGCGCTTCGCGGTGGTCACGGGCAACACTCTACCGCTGGTAACCTACTCCCAGTAAGATGGACGACGAGTAACAGGAACCCGGAGGCGTCATGGGCAACCGCACGGAGACCGGGGTCGTCATCGTCGGGACCGGGTTCTCCGGTCTCGGCATGGCGATCCAGCTGCGCAAGGAGGGCCGCGAGGACTTCGTCATCCTCGAAAAGGCCCACGACGTCGGCGGCACCTGGCGGGACAACAGCTACCCGGGCTGCGCCTGCGACATCCCGTCGCACATGTACTCGTTCTCCTTCGAGCAGAACCCGGGCTGGTCACGGGCCTACTCGCCGCAGCCGGAGATCTGGCGGTACATGCGCGAGGTCGCCGCCAAACACGACCTGCGCCGGTTCACCCGGTTCGGGCAGGAGATGACCGGCGCTCGCTGGGACGCCGAGGAAGGCCGGTGGCACGTCGCCACGAGGGGCGGCGACGAGTTCATCGCGACCGCGCTGGTCGCCGGGGTCGGCGCCCTCCACCTGCCGATGATCCCGGAGCTGCCCGGGATCGAGCGGTTCGAGGGCCCGGCTTACCACTCCGCGCGGTGGCGGCACGACGTCGACCTGACGGGCAAGAAGGTCGCGGTCATCGGCACCGGCGCCAGCGCGGTCCAGTTCGTCCCGAAGATCGCGCCCGAGGTGGCGGAGCTGACGCTGTTCCAGCGGACGCCGCCGTGGATCATGCCGAAGGCCGACCACGAGATGTCCGGCCGGACCCGCGCGCTGTTCAAGGCGTTCCCGCCGGCCCAGCGGGCCTACCGCACCCTGCTCTACTGGCTGCTCGAAGCGCGGGCGGTCGGCTTCAACGGCCAGTCGTGGGTGATGAAGCTCGGGCAGCGGCTCGCCGAGCGCAACATCCACCGCGCGATCGAGGACCCGCAGCTGCGGCGCAAGGTCACCCCGGACTACACCATGGGCTGCAAGCGCGTGCTCATCTCCAACGACTACTACCCGGCACTGGCGCGCGACAACGTCGACGTCGTGACCGAGGGCGTGCGGGAGGTCCGCGAACGCAGCGTCGTCGACGCCGCGGGGGTCGAGCACGAGGCCGACGTCATCATCTACGGCACCGGCTTCCACGTCACCGACGCCTTCGACGACCTGGAGATCGTCGGCCGGGACGGGCGCAACCTCGGCAAGGAGTGGGCGACCGAAGGGATGCGGACGCACCTCGGCATCACCGTCGCCGGGTTCCCGAACCTGTTCTTCCTGCTCGGACCCAACACCGGGCTCGGGCACAACTCCGTCGTGTTCATGATCGAGGCCCAGATCTCCTACGTCGCCGAAGCGCTGCGGCTGGCCCGCGGGAAGGCCATCGAGCCGAAGCCCGAAGTGCAGGAGCGGTTCAACACGCGGATCCAGCGCAAGCTCGCGAAGGGCATCTGGACCCGCGGCGGCTGCAAGAGCTGGTACCTGGACGCGAAGGGCGTCAACCGGACGATCTGGCCCGGCTTCACCTGGCGCTACTGGCTGGACACGCGAAAGGTGCGGCGCGAGGACTTCCTCGTCGGCTGAGGGTCGTGAGTGTTTAGGCGGGTTAGAACCCGCCTAAACACTCACGACCGCCGGGGGATCAGCGGGAGGTGTAGCGGCGGAGGCGGGCGACCAGGTCGACGGTCGGCAGGCGGCACAGCTCGGCCATGCGCTCGAGCGCGGGCAGGTCGAGGGCGACCTCCCCGCCGCCCTGCTCGCCCGCCTGCCGCAGCCGGTCCTCGGCCCAGCGGCGCAACGGCACCAGGTCGGCCGGGGCGTCGGCGACGACCTTGCGCAGGTCGACGCGGACCCGCCCGGGCTCGTCGAGGAACACCCTGCGGTGCACCTTGGCCAGCAGGTCCTGGGGCAGTTCGTCCATCGCGACGCACAACTCGACCAGGCGCACGACGGAGCACTGTCTGGTGCCCAGCTCGTAGGTGGCCAGCGTCTGCAGCGAGATCTCGCTCTGCAAGTGCTGGTTCAGCTCCTTGCGCGTCCACCCGCGGCTGCGCCGGAGCTTGCGGAGCTCGTCTCCGAGGATCCGCTGGTACTCCTCAGCGTCGATCAGCACATCAATGTCCCCTGCCGTGCGCTCCCACGGCACCGCACGAGCGTGATGATTCCCGTGCAGGTGCACCCTCACGTGTATGTAAGTGCGCCGGGGCCCGGCCCTTACGCGATTTTGCGCATGTCTTTGATACCGATTGCGCGAGTTAGGCCGAACGGGTTAACGGCGGCTCGCTCACCGGGTCAGTTCACGCAGGGAACGCCCTCGGCGGTGATCGGCTTCTCGTCGCTCGCGGCCGGCGGCGGCGCCGCTGCCTGCGACGTCGCACTCGCGGCTCCGGAGCCGGCGCCCGAGCTGGCGTCGGAGGCCGTGCCCTGGTAGTCGGCGCCGAGGAACACCGTCACGTGGCCCGCGGCCACGCTCTTGTCCTCTTGGATCGTCGGCGAACCACCCAGCGCGGCCGCGACGGCCTGGCCCTTGTCCTTGCCGCCCTTCGGCACCCAGATCACCGTGGTCTTGCGCGCGGTCGCGTTGGCCGTCTCGCCCGGGGTGAAGCCCTTGGCTTCGAGGGTCTTGGCGACGTTCGCCGCAAGGCCGGTGCGGCCCGAGGCGTTGCGGACGTCGACCGTGGTCGCCTTGTTGGCCGGGTCGGCCTGCTGGGCGGGCGGGGCCGACTCGCCCGGCTGCGGCCCGGCGAGCCCCTGCACGAACTGCTTCACCGCGGCGGGATCGACCTGGATGGCCGAGCCGTCCTCGGGCGTCTTGTAGTCGACGTTCTTCACGGGGATCGTGCGGAACTCGAGCTGGCCGCCGGTCAGGCCCTTCATCTGCTGGGCGAACCCGAAGATGTCCCAGTTCTGGTTGAGCACGACCGACTTCTTGATGGCGTCGATCAGGTCGGACAGCTTCGTCGGGTTGGTCAGCGTGCCGGCCGAGAGCACCTTGCGCGCCATGCCGGCCATGAACACCTGCTGGCGGACGACGCGGTCGAGGTCGCCGTTGGGCAGGCCGTGGCGCTGCCGGACGAACTCGAGCGCCTCGACGCCGGAGATCGTGTGCTGGCCCTTGGTGAAGTTCGCGCCCGAGTACTGGTCCTTGACCGTGTTGTTCAGGCAGACGTCGACGCCGCCGATGGCCTTGGTGATCTCGCTGAAGCCGAGGAGGTTCACCGCGGCGTAGTTGTCGATGGTCGACCCGGTGAGCTGCTCGACGGTCTCGATCAGCTCCTTCGCCCCGGCCTGGTTGGCCTTGACGTCGAGCTCCTTCGGGTCGGTGACGCCCTGCTTCTGCAGGTCCTTGCGGGCCGACAGCATCGCCCGCGCGTACGCCGAGTTGATCTTGTGCTTGCCGTAGCCGCCGGGGATGTCGACGTAGGTGTCGCGCGGCAGCGAGATCGCGACGGCCTTGCTGCCGTCGTTGGGGATGTGCACGAAGATCAGCGAGTCGGTGTTGAGCTCGCCGTCGGCGTCGCCGGCGCGCAGCTCGTCGAGCACCTCGCGTGGCAGCGGGTTGCCCTGGGCGTCGGTGCGGCTGTCGAGGCCGACCAGCAGGATGTCGCGGGCGCCGTCGGCGGGCTTGTCGCCACCGCCGCCGTCGCTGAGCACGTTCGTGTAGTTCAGCCCGTTGACCAGGCCCTGCATGGCGGCCCACGCGTACCCGGTCAGGCCCATCACCAGCAGCGAGACGACGGCCAGCGCGATCTTCGCGCCGCGGAAGGAGTTGCGGCGGGCGCGCGGGGCCGGGCGGGGCTCCGGACGTCGCGACGCCGGCGCGGCCGCGCGGCGGGCGTCCGCCGGCTCGCGGCGGGGTGCGGGGCGGCGCGGCGGGGTACCGCGCCGTGCGTCGTCCCGGCCTGGCTCGTCCTGCCAGGGCCGGGCGGGGCGGCGGCCGCCTTGCCCGTTCCGAGGCGGGTGGTCCACGCGGGCGACTCCTCACTCCATCGATCGGGTGGTGCTACGGGATGGGACGCATGGTGCCTGCCCCGGGTTGCTGCAGCGTTACACATCCCCCCACGGATGTGTCATGCACCACCCAGTTTCCCGTATGTTCGACGGTTTCGCCTGGTCAGGACGTCGCATTCGCCGGTGTTCGCGCCGGGAGCAGGGTGCCCGCGGCGGCCAGCAGGGCAAACCCCGCGGTGACGGCGTGGAGCGTGACGCCGAGGAAGCCCGGCGTGCTGCCGTCGGCGGCGAACAGCAGCGATGGCGCGCAAGCGAGCGCCGTGACCAGCCACGTGCCGGTCGCCGCGCCGGCCCCGATCCGGATCGTGTGCAGCAGGAACACCCCGAGCAGCAGGTGCACCAGGCTCTGGATCGGGTCGAGCCGCAGGCCGAGCAGGTCGGCGTCGGCGGCGACCACGCCGAAGCGGGTCAGCGCGAAGCCGAACACGCCCAGCGTCGCGTAGCCGATCCCGAGCCCGGCCGCGGCCCGGGTGAGCACCGCCGTCCGGCGGCCCGGGTGGTCGGCCGCGCGCGGCTGCCGGACGCCGTGGCCGTGCCGTTCGAACCACCAGAAGACCAGGGTCGCGGGCACGGCCAGCAGCCCGACCGCGACCAGTGTGCGCGGGCGGATCAGCCAGCTGAGCCCGTCGGCGATCCGGCCGGGCAGGTAGACGACGGCGACCAGCAGCAGCATCGCGGCGAGGAAGGCCAGGTAGAGGCTCATCGGCGCGCGCAGGACGAACCGGCAGGCGCGGGCGACGCCCGGTCGGTGGCCGAGCCGCCCGAGCGGGCGGGCCAGCAGCCCGAGCACGCCCAGCTGGACCAGGCCGAGCAGAAGCACGCCCCACGGCGGGGCGGAGAACGCGGCGGGCGCGCCCGGGCTGCCGAGCAGGACGGGTGGCCCGTCCCGCAGGACGCTCATCCCGGCGAGGCCGGCGACCCCGGCCGCGGCGGCCGCGGCGAGCAGCCGCCGGGAGGGTCGGACGCCATCGGCGTGTGCGAAGGCGAGCTGCTGGGCGAGCAGGGCGATGGCGAACGTCGCCGCGTAGCGGGGCAGCGGCGAACCGGACCAGCTCGCGGCCAGCTCCCCGACGGCGACCAGGGCGAGCAGGCCCACGGCCGCGCTCACCGGCGTCCGGCGGTGCAGGGCGAGCAGCGGGGGTGCGCAGACGATCGTCAGCAGGTAGACGCCGAGCAGCCAGAGGGGGTGCAGCGCGATCCGCATCACCGTCGCCGTCGTGCCCGCCGGGCTGCCGAGCAGTTCGAGCGCGAGCGGCGTCAGCAGCGCGACGACGGCGAAGATCAACGCCGGTCGCAGCAGCGGGCTCGCGCGTTCGGCCAGGTAGTGGCGGTAGCCGCCGCCCGCCTGCTGCTCGGCGCGCCAGCCGGCCGCGTTGGCGTGGCCGCCGGCGAAGTAGATCAGCGGGGCGAGCTGGGCGAGCCAGGTCAGCGGCCACAGGGCCGGTTCGGGGGCGCCGGCCCAGTGCGCGAGCGCCGTCACCGATTCGCCGAGCAGCAGGAGGACGACGCCGCCGGCGCCGAGCAGCGCCCACCGGCTGACCTCCGCGGGATCGGCGAGGGGAACGGGCGCCCGGGGTTCGCGACGGGCCCGCAGCCAGCCGCGCAGCCGGAAGACCAGCAGGCAGCCGATCACCAGCACGCCGGCCACCATCGGGCCGATCGGGTCGCCGACCGGCGGGCCCCAGCGCTGGTGCCACGAGTTGACGACCAGCCCGGCCGAGTAGAAGGAGGCGACGGCCCGGCAGGTGAGCGCCGAGTTCATCGGGTTGAGGTCGCAGGCGTGGTGCATGTCGTAGGACAGCCGGTCGTCGAGGGCCTCCCGGACCTCCGGGCCGAGCGGGTGGCCCTTGCGGTCGGCGTACCGGAGCAGGTCGTAGCCGAGGTCGTGGGCCTTGCACGGCACGGCGTAGTCCCACTTCGTGTTGTCGTCGCCCCACGGCGTCGAACAACCGCCGTCGACGTGCACGGCGCGGACGGTGCCGTCCCGCGCCGGCATCGCACCCGGGGTGACGCCGCTGAGCGCGGTGAAGTCCTTCGGCAGCCGGGCGAGCGCGTCGGGGTGCGGGCCCGGGTGGACCAGCGCCTCGATGGCGTTCTGCGCGGCCAGCACGTCACCGGTCGGCGGCCCCTGGTCCGGCGGGGACGGCGGACGCGAGGCGATCAGCCCGAACGCGAAGACGACCAGCAGGACCAGCAGCAGCCACCCCGACGTCGACCAGGGTCGGCGGGTGCGGGTCGGAACGGTCGGGGCCGGCATGGGTTCAAGGGTGCCAGCCCCGCCGCGGCGCCGACATGGGGATAACCACCGGGGTGCGGTGGGGTTGCCCGGACGGCTGCCCGTTCACCCCTTCCGTGACGGGGAGGTCCTGGTGAGACTGGCGAGAGGGGGCGCGGCGACCAGGAGGCAGCAGTGCGCTCGACCGAGCTCGCCGTGCCCGCGGAGAACACCGTGCGCGCACTGCGCCGGCTCGCCCCCGGCGCCCGGTTGCGCACGCCGCGCACACCGGAACTGCGGGTGATCGCCGCGGCGCTGCGCGAGTGCGCGCCGGCGGAGCTGTCCCGGGTTCACCCCGGGCCGGTCGCCCGGGTGGTGCTGGCCGCCCAGCTGCGGGCGCTGGACCGCGCGATGACGGGGTTCTTCGCCGCGGGTGGCCCGGAGTCCGCCCGGCTGGTCCGGGCCGCGCGGTTCGGCCGGGTCCGGCCGGGACGGCGGCTGCGCAACCGGCTGGCCACCGAACCCGGCCTGCGGACGGCGGCGCTGGCCTGGGCGGACGTGCGCGGGTACCGGATGCTCGCGGGGGAGCTGCGCGGGGTCCGCGAGGCGCCGGAGGAAGAGGACGCCCGGTGCGCGGCGGAGCTGGCGGTGGCGGCGTTGTTACCGCGGGCCGACGCCGGGACCGGCGGGCGCGAGGTGCTGCTGCCCTGGCCGGACGGTGGCGCGGAGGCGGTGGGACGGGCGGGTGGCGATTCGGCTGGTTCGCCGCACCCCCCTCCGGCCGCGCCGGAGGCTGGGTTGGGTGGCGATTCGGTCGGTTCGCCGCACCCTCCGCCCGCTGCGCCGGTGGCTGGGGTGGGTGGTGATTCGACCGGCTCGCCGCACCCCCCTCCCGCCGCGCCGTCGGCCGGCGCCGGCTCCGGTGGGAGTGCCTTCCTCCACGTCCGCTCGGTCCGCGTCACCGACCACGGCTTCCAGGTCGACGTGCACGCCGACCCGCCCGTCGAGCTCCTCCGCGACGGCGACGGCCTCACCCTCCGGGCCCTCTGGTGGAATGGCCTCGGCCGAGTCGTCGACGACCTCGGGCACGAGTACCTCCTGCTCGCCAAGGACGAGGCCGGCAGCGGGGTCGTCCGCCACCGGTGTCACCCCCGCCTCGCTCCCGGCGCGAGCGTGCTGCGGCTCGAGTCCGCCGGCTACCGGGGTGAGCGCCTCCGGCTGGAACCCGCCGCCGCGGGCAGCAGCGCCGAGGTGCTCGTCAAGCTCGAACTCACCGTCCGGCTGGGGGTGTGACCGTGTCCGGGGCGAAGCAGACCTGGTCGCGGCCGTTCTCCTTCGCCAGGTAGACCGCCGCGTCGGCCGATTGGAGGAGGCGCTCGAGGGTGTCGCCGTGCCGGGGGTGGCGGGCCACGCCGATCGACGCCGTGCGGTCGGCGATGGTCGCCGGGTCGCCGCGCTTGTCCGTCGTCACCATGTGCAGCTTCGCGATCGCGATGCGGATGCGCTCGGCGGCGTCCCACGTCGCCTCTTCGTCGATGTCCGGCAGCAGAATGAGGAATTCCTCGCCGCCGAAACGGCCGACCAAGTCGCTCGGTCTGGTCACTTCGTCGAGCGTTTGCGCAACGGTGCGCAGCACGTCGTCGCCCGCCGGATGTCCATAGGTGTCGTTAATCCACTTGAAGTGGTCCAGATCGACCATCAGCAGGGCCAGTTGATCACCCGATCGGGCGGTCCGTTCGAGAGCGCGTTCCGCCGCCTCTGACCAGCCACGCATGTTGAGAATGCCGGTTTTCGGGTCCGTCCGGACGTCGTTCTGGAGCTGGTCGAGTTCGGCGAGGCGATTGAAGACCACGGTGACCACGGCCATCACCGCCACCATCGGCGGGACGGCCGCGAGCAGGATCGCGGTCACCGCGCCCAGGCCGATGGTGATCGCTTCGAGCATGTTGTCGGCCGGGCTGCCCAGCACGTTACGAACCGTGCGCCCGGCGGGGGATCCGAGCAGCAGGACCCCGCCCACGTACGCGATCTGGATCGCTTCGTAGATGGCCCCGGTGACGACGATGGTGCCGAACTCGCGGAGGAAGTCGCCCCAGCCCGGACGGCCGAGCGAGTGCGGCCCGAGCGTCGTGTAGGTGAGGTGCGCGAGCGCGCCGGCGAGGCCGTGCGTGATGGACGAGAAAATGAAGTTGTGGGCCGGCCGCCGGGCGATGAACCAGTGCTGCAACCGGATGACGGCGATGACGAAAAGGGTGAGCGGTACCGGCAGTATCATCGCGGCGGAAAACGTCCACACGGCGGTCAGGTCGATCAGCACCGTTTTGGTGCGGTCGCGCCGCCGTTCCTCCTGGCGCTGGGTCAGCTGAATGTGGACGGTGGCGCCGGCGGCCAGGATCGCGAAATTGATCCAGTCGTTTCCGGACGGAATCGGCGAACGCGCGAACGAGACGGCGAGAATCGCGACCGCGACGGCTTCGGCCGTCAGCATGAAGGCGACCTGCACCGGCCGGCGGCGCCACAGCGCCCAGTTGCCCGGCCAGTACGCGTGCCGGGCCCCGACACCACTGGTCGTGGTCGCGGGCGTACCTGTGGTCACGCCCGGCTCGGCAGCGCTTTCCGCCCGCTCCGGTGGCGCGCCGCCCGGTTCGCCCGGTGCGGCCGGGGTCCCGTCCGGTCCTGGATGCAATTGGTCACCTCCTTTCCAGCCTAGTCTCGCCCTTGAGTAATCTCATCGGTACCTGGCAGAGTGTTCACGTATTCCGTGGCCGGGTACCATCCCACAGCAACGGACCGGCCAAGGCCCCGGAGTAACTGCCGGGAACGCGGTGCAAAAGGTTCTGCGAGACTCTCCCCGCATGGAGGTGGCCCCCATGAGCAACCGCGACTTCTGAACCACCCTCGAATTGTCACCCGTGACGTCCGCGAATGCCATTCATGATCTTGGCCGTACCCGGAGGTGGCACCTGGCGCTCATGACGGCCACGGTTGCGGTTCCGCCCCGCCCACCCGGCGCCAGGCGAACGCCACCGGCACGGCCAGCAGCAGCCCCACCGCGCCCGCGAGCGCGATGGTCGCGTGCGCGGAACCCAGCGCCTGCGCGACCAGCCCGCCCAGCCCGACCCCCACGCCCTGCGCGACCCGCAGCCCGGTCCGGTACAGGCCGCCCGCGCTGCCCCGGATGTCGTTCGGCACCCAGGTGATGAACGTGGCCGACACCGTGATGACGTACGCGCCCGTCGCGCCGGCCAGCGCGAGCAGGATGAGCGCGAAGGTCAGGTTCGGCCGCAGCGCGAACGCCGCCAGCGCGGCCAGCGGCAGCGCGGCCAGCACGCCCAGCAGCTTGCGGCGGTGCTCGTTCGTGACGAACCGCGACAGCAGGAACGTCCCGGCGACGAAGCCCAGCGGGTCGGCGGCCAGCAACCAGCCCACCGCCTGATCGCCCGCGCCCAGCTGCGCGGCGAGCGGCGCCGCGAGGCCCTCCGGGATCACCGCCAGGCCGACGAGCCAGGACAGGTACAGCAGCACCCGCAGCCGTTCGTCGCCGAAAACCTGCCGGACGGCGCCGAACCACGGGGCGCCGCCGTCGCCCGCCGCGGGCCGGCGCAGCACCAGCAGCCGCACGACGACCGCGGCCACCAGGAACGTCAGCGCGTCGATCGCGAGCGCCCACGACGTCCCGATCGTCGTCACCAGCAGCCCGCCGGTGGCCAGGCCGGCCAGCATCGCGGTGTTGTTCGTGATCCCCCGCAGGTCCTGGCTCCGCAGGTAGACGTCGTCGTCGGTGAAGACCTCGCGGCCGAGCGCGTTCTGCGCCGCGTTGCCCGGCGCGTTCGCCAGCCGCGCGAGGACGAACAGCGCGAACAGCCAGCCCAGCGGCATCCCCGGCAGCGCCATCAGCCCGATCAGCACGGCCTGCGCGAACGAGCCGGTCACCAGCACCGCGCGCCGGGGGAACCGGTCCGCGAGCTGGGACAACCCGAGCCCGCCGGCGAGCGCGGGCAGGAACGTCAGCGCGTAGACGACGGCCGACAGCAGCGGCGACCCGGTCCGGTGGAAGGTGAGGATGGCCAGCGCGACGATGGTCAGCTGGTCACCCAGCATCGACTGCGTCTCGGCGAACCACAGCGCGCGGAACTCCCGGTTGGCCAGGACGGCCCGGAACCGGGGTGTCGCGCGTGTCGTCACCTCGTAACCACCGTCCCCCGATCGAGTGAATATGGACCGTCCGCATTGTGCCTCTCCGGTGACGACCCCATCCGGGGGAGTCACGGGTCTACCACCGGGAAGCACCCACAGTATGCCGCCGGTTACCCCCCGATGTCCCCGGAACGCACGCCAGTCACCCCCTCGTGACCGGCCCGGAGGTACGTCCGGCTGATCGAATCCGGCTCGCTCGGCGCAGGGCGGCGGCCGCTCATCGTCGGGCCGATGCCGCGTTGGACCGAACGGGCCAAGACTGGACAGTGAGCCGGCCGGGGTGGACGGACCGCGCGCCGCCGGCGCTGCAGATCGGGGAGAGCAATGGACGGGTTGATGCAGGGCAAGGCGGTCGTGGTCACCGGTGCGGGCCGGGGCCTTGGCGAGGCGTTCGCGGTGCACGTCGCGCGCGCGGGCGGGTCGGTGGTCGTCAACGACGTCGACGCCGAGCTGGCGGAGCGGACGGCGGAGAACATCCGCGCGCACGGCGGCCGCGCCGTCGCGAGCGGGCACAGCGTGGCCGAGGCGGGCGAGGCGCAGGAGATCGTCGACCTCTGCGTCAAGGAGTTCGGCGGGATCGACGGGCTGGTCAACAACGCGGGGCTGAACTACGAGGCGCTGCCCTGGGAGGACGACGCCGAGCAGGCACGGGAGCTCGTCGCGGTGAACGTCCTCGGCGTGGTGAACACCGGACTGGCCGCGATCAAGGCGATGGTCGACGCGGGCACCGGCGGCTCGATCGTCAACATCTCTTCGGGCGCTTCGCTCGGGCAGCGCAAGCTCGGCGTGTACGCGGCGAGCAAGGGCGCGGTCGCGTCCCTGACCTACTCCTGGGCCCTCGACCTCGAAGACGTCGGGATCCGCGTCAACGCCGTCTGCCCGCTCGCGCACACGCGGATGGTGTGGAAGTCCGAACGCTCCCTGCGCGCCTGCCCGCCGGACCGCACGCCGTCGCGGATCGCGCCGGTCGTGCTGTTCCTGCTCGGCGACGGCTCGCACGGCATCACCGGCCAGATGATCCGCTGCAACGGCCCGCAGCTGCACATCATGGGCCAGCCGTTCCTCAAGCAGCCGATCCTCGAACGCCCGGTGTGGGACACCGAGACGGTGCAGAACGCGTTCGACGAGGTCTTCGCCGCCCACCTGGAGAACTACGGCCTGGAGAAGCGCGTCCCGCCGCGCCTGCGCAAGTGGACGGAGACGACCTCGCCCCGCACCGCCTGACCCAACCCGGTCGTGAGTGGTAAGGCGGGTTAGAACCCGCCTTACCACTCACGACGGGCTGCGGGAGACCTAGGAACCGGCGGCGGGCTCGGGGTCGCGGACCGCGGCGTACAGGGCCTCGATGTCGGCTGAATAGCGGTCGTTGATGATGCGGCGCTTGAGCTTGAGCGTCGGGGTCAGCTCGCCCGATTCGGGCGTCCAGGTCTTCGGCAGCACGTGGTAGCGCTTGATCTGCTCGATCCGCGCCAGCCTGCTGTTGGCCGACTCGACCGCGCGCTCCAGCTCGGCCCGGACCGCCGGGTGGTCCGCGAGGTCCTCCGGCGCCGCCTCGACGCCGTTCGCCGCGGCCCAGCCGGGGGCGATCTCGTCGTCGAGGACGATCAGGGCCGTGACGTACGGGCGGTCGTCGCCGATCGCGACCGCCTGGCCGATCAGCGGGTGTTCCTTGAGCAGGCCCTCGATCCGCGTCGGCGCGATGTTCTTGCCGCTCGAGGTGATGATCAGTTCCTTCTTGCGGTCGGTGATCGTCACGAAGCCGTCTTCGTCGATCGTGCCGATGTCGCCGGTCGCCAGCCAGCCGTCGGCGTCGGTGGCATCGGCGATCGTGCCGTCCTCCTGCAGGTAGCCGAGGAACACGATCGGGCCGCGGACCAGCAGCTCGCCGTCCTCGGCGACCTTCACCTCGACGCCTTCGAGGGGCTTGCCGACCGTGCCCGCGCGGAAGTCCGAGGCGGAGTTGGACGTCGCCGCGCCGGTCGTCTCGGACAGGCCCCAGACCTCGCAGATCTCGAGGCCGAGGCCGGCCAGGAAGTAGATGATCTCCACCGGGAGGGCGGCCGCGCCGCTGGAGGCGACGAGCACCTTGTCGAGCCCGAGCAGCGCGCGCACCGGCGCCAGCGCGGCCTCGTCGGTCTGCCGGATCCGCTCCGCCAGCTCGGCGGGCACCGGCTGGCCGGCGCTGCGCAGCTTGTAGCCCTGCTGCAGCAGCTCGTTCGCCTGCAGCAGCGCGGTGCGCCGGTCCTCGGGGACGCCGCCGAGCATGTTCTTCAGCCCGGCGACCATCTTCTCCCACACGCGCGGGACGCCGAAGAAGCTCTGCGGGTGCACCTTGCCGAGCGCGCCGACGACCCCGGACGGGTCGGCCAGGGTGTGCACGTGCCCCGCCCAGATGATCGGCAGGTAGATCGACAGCTCCCGCTCGGCGATGTGCGCGAGCGGCAGGTACGCGATGTTCGTCGCGTGCATCGGCGGGTGGTGCAGTTCGGTGACCGCGTACCCCTGGTGGACCGCGTTGCGGTGCGAAAGCACGACACCCTTGGGGTCACCGGTGGTGCCGGAGGTGTAGATCATGGACAACGGGTCGTCCGGCTTGATGTCCTGCCAGGAGCGTTCGAACGCGTCCGGGTCGGCGGCAAGCGCTTCCCGGCCCCGGGCCCGGAGGTCGGCGAAGGAGAGGAAGCGGTCGTCGCCCTCGGGGATCGCGGCCGCGTCCAGCACGACGACGTGCCGCAGCGCCGGGAGGTCGTCGAGCACCGGCCGCCAGCGCGCCAGTTCGTCCTCCCCGCCGAGCACCACGACCGGCGCCGCGCTGTGCCGCGCGACGAACCGGATCTGGTCCGGGCTGAGGGTGGCGTAGGCGGTGCAGGGGATCGCGGCCAGGTGCGTCGCGGCCAGGTCGGCGACGATGTGGTCCGGGCAGCCGGGCGCCATGATCAGCATGCGGTCGCGCTTGGCGAGCCCGAGGCCGGCCAGCCCGCGGGAGACCTCGGCGATCGCCGTGCGGAACTCACCCCACGTCAGCGTCGGCTGTCCTTCGATGTCGAGCGAGGTGATCGCCGGCAGGTCCGGGTATTCGACCGCGTTGCGGTGCAGCAGCCGCGGGATCGTCTGGCCTTCGGTCTGCTCGGCGACGGACGGGGTGGTCAACGCTGGCCTCCTCGGAGCTGCGGATGGCCACACTGTAGGGGCTCCCGGCGCAGGTGGATAGAGAATCGCGGCCACGTCAAGCGTCGCCGTCGAACCGGACATAGCGGTCAGGTCCCCACCACTGTCCACTGTGTACACGGGCGTCCGCCCGGGAATCGCGCTTCAATGGAGGGGCGACGGACACCTGGGGGTACCGATGACGCATTCCGCGCGCAAGCTGCTCGCAGAGATCCAGGCCGAGCTCGCGCCCCGCGACGGCGACAACCGGCTCGTGCCGCTGATCACCGCGGGCCGGGCGCCGCGTGCGGTGTTCGCCGCGCTCGCCGCCGAGGAGAAGCTGATCACGCTCAGCGACTGGCGCAGCTTCCACGAGCTGGCCGCCCGGGCCGACGAGCCGAACGCGCGCACCTTCTTCGGCGGCCTGGCGCCGGGCGAGCAGCAGGCGAACGGGCTGCTGGACGCGCTCCTCGCGGCGACTGGTCCGGACCACGGGAAGGAACGGCCGCGCGCAGGCTGCCAGGTCTACCCCGCCTACGTCGCCTGGCTCGCGCTGAACGGCGAGTCGTCGGCGACCGCGGCGGGGATCTTCGCCAACTTCGCCACCTTCGGCCGGTACTGCCGGGACGTCGCCGCCGGCATGCGTGAGCACTACGGCTTCACCGGCGAGCAATGCGCGTTCTTCGACTTCTTCGCTGCGGATGTCCCGGAAATAGAAGAACAAGCGCTCGCCGCGATCCAGGCCGGCCTCGACGCGCACCGGCTCGACGAACGCGAAGCGCATCGCTGCGCCCGGCTGTTCCAGAGCTACGAGCTGCTCTTCTGGAACACGCTGGCCGACGAGTTCCCGGGCTGACCGGACCGCCGGTGCCGCGGAACCGGTACCGGAGCCAGCGCAGGGTGATCACCCGGCCGCGGTTGCGGAATTACCGGATTTCCGGCCGTCCGCCCGGGGAATCCGCGGCCGTGGTCGCGGATCCTGCCCTTTCCGCTTTTCGGGGGCCGTCCACACCGGACGAAGGCGGCGTCCGGGGGTGTCCGTGGGCGTCCGTGATGTTTGTCACCGAACGATTCGCCGCTGTCGTACGTAGGCGGCTCCGGCCGGGACGCGCGGAGGATCCGGGAGCGCTTCCGTTACTCACTTACGTGCGTAGAGCGAAAGTCGCCCTGCGACGAAACTCACGACTTACGGTGGTGGACTTTCCAAGCGCAGGCAGCGAGTGTGGAGGGGTCACCGTTCCAAGATCACGTTCTCGCCACGGACTTGACGCGCCCTGGAGGGCTGCCTAACGTCGTCGCGGGCGAAGCAGACCACGGTGATGTTGATCCGGCTGGTCGGAATCCGGGTGTTGACCGCCTCGGGCGACCCGAAACCATGTACTGCCGGAAGGAAAACGGACCCAGGTGAAGCAGATTTCTCTTCGACGCAACCGGGGATCCTCGATTCGGAAGCGCGTGCTCACGATCGCGCTGATCCCCAGTGTGGCCTTGTTGCTGGTCGGCGTGGCCCTCGCGGGCTACCTCATCTACGACGCGGTCACCGCTCGTGATTACACCAGCCGAATCCGGAACTCGGAAGCCCCCGCGATCCCCTTCTTCGGCGCGCTGCAGCAGGAGCGCCAGGCGACCCTCAGCCTGCTGGCCGGGCAGAGCAACCAGCGTGCCGTGCTCGCGGCCGTCCGCCCGAAGACGGACGCCGCCGCCGCGAAGGAGATCGAGAACCTCCGCGACAACTTCGCGGACTACGACAACACCCCGCCGAGCGTGCAGAAGAACATCGCCACGTTCTTCGGGTTGTTCCAGCAGCTGCCGCAGACCCGCCAGGCGGTCGACAGCGGCCAGATGCAGATCGGCCAGGCGTTCGCCTACTACAACAAGCTGTTCGACCAGTTCACCGACGGCGTCGCGGGGCTCGCGCAGAACGCGCGCGGCGCCCAGAACGCCTACGACCGGCTGACCGCCATCCCGCTGTTCACTGCGGCCGACGCGATGCAGCGCAGTGACGCGCTCGCCGCCGCCGGGCTGGCCGCGGGTGGCCTGTCGAACGACGACTTCCGCGCCTACGTCGGCCAGGTGGGTGCCTACCACGCCCAGCTCGACCTGTCGGCGCCGAAGATGATCCCCGACGTCAAGGCGAAGTACGACCAGCTGCTGGCCAGCCAGCCGTGGCAGGCCGTGACCCAGGTCGAGACCGCGTTCCTGCGCGGTGACCTGTCCAAGCTGCCGGTGCCGCAGGACCAGTGGCGGGCCGCGGCCCGCCAGGTCGGCGACGCGCTGATGGGCATCTTCATCCTGCAGAGCTCGAACGCGAGCCAGGCGGCGATCAACGACGCGGACTCGACGTTCACCGAGTCGCTGATCGCCGGTGTGGTCGCGGTCCTGTTCGCGGTCTTCGTGGTCTTCGTCGCCGTCCGGCTGTCGAACCGGCTCATCGGCCGCCTGCACCGGCTGCGGGAGGACACCCTCGACGCGGCCGAGGTCCGGTTGCCCGAACTGGTCGCGCGCGTCCAGGCCGGCGAACCCGTCGACCTCGAAGAAGGCGGGCACTTCCTCGACCACGGCACCGACGAGATCGGCCAGGTCGCCGACGCCTTCAACAAGGCGCAGCAGACCGCCATCGCGGCCGCCATCGAAGAGGCGAAGACCAAGGAGGGCACCAAGACGGTGTTCCTCAACATCGCCCACCGCAGCCAGGTCATCGTGCACCGCCAGCTCAAGGTGCTCGACCAGGCCGAGCGCAAGCAGGAGGACCCGGACCAGTTGGACACGCTGTTCCAGCTCGACCACCTCTCCACCCGCGCCCGCCGCAACGCCGAGAACCTGATCATCCTCGGCGGCGGGCAGCCGGGCCGTCAGTGGCGCAACCCGGTCGGGCTGGCCGAGCTGGTCCGCGGCGCGTCCGCCGAGACCGAGGACTTCGCGCGGGTCAAGACGGCGGTGCTGCCGCAGATCGCCATCCGCGGCCCGGTCGTCGGCGACCTCGTGCACCTGCTCGCCGAGCTGATCGACAACGCGACGGCGTTCTCGCCGCCGCAGTCGCGGGTCGAGATCCGCGGCAACGTGGTCGGCAAGGGCGTCGTGATCGAGGTCGAGGACCAGGGCCTCGGGCTCGAACCGGACCAGACCGAAGAGATCAACGCGATGCTGGCCGACCCGCCGGACTTCGGGATCATGGCGCTGTCGGACGAGCCGCGCCTGGGCCTGTTCGTGGTCGCGCGGCTGGCCGCCCGCCACGGCATCCAGGTGCACCTGCGCGAGTCGGCCTACGGCGGTACCCGGGCCATCGTGCTGGTGCGCACCGACCTGCTGGCCCCGCTGGCGGAGTCCGAGCCGGAGCAGCCGATCACCCCGCCGAAGCCGGAGCTCGTCCCGAACCCGGTCGAGCCGGAGACCATGGCCAACGACGAGGTGGCCCCGCTCAAGCGGCCGGTGCGCCGCCCGGCACGGCACCGCACCGAACCGCCGGCCCCGCCCGTGACGGCTCCGTCCGTCGTGACCCCGCCGCCGGCACCCGTGCCGCCCACGGTCGTCCCGCCGGTCACCGTTCCGCCGCCGACCCCGGAGCGGACGCCGGCGCAGTCGCAGCCGCCGTCCGTGCCGACGCCGGTCCCGGTCGGGTCCGTGTCGGAACCGGTGAGCCAGCCGACCCAGGCCCAGCCCGTGGCCGCCGTCCGGCCGCCCGCCCCGCCCAACCGGACCTCGCGCCCGGCCCGGCCGGCCGCGCAGCAGCCCGTGTGGCCGCCGCAGGAGCCGCGGGCCGCGGCGACGCCGGAAAGCCGGCCGCAGCAGCCGCGCCGCCCGGAGGCACCCGGCCGGCCGCCGCTGCCGCAACGGCGACGCCAGCAGAGCCTCGTCCCGCAGCTGCGGGAAGATAAGCCCGCGACCGCGGAGCGCGAAGAGGTCCGGCTGGATTCCCCGGAGGTTGCCCGCAGCAGGCTGTCCGCCTTCCAGCAGGGCACCCGGCGGGCCCGTGACGCAGAGTTTCCCGAGAACGACGACAGGTACGGAGAGCGCGAGTAATGGTCAACTCAGGCGCCCACGAGCTCGACTGGCTGCTGGACGACCTCGTCAAGCGGGTCGCCGGGGCGGACCGGGCGGTGGTGCTGTCCTCGGACGGCCTGCTCATCGGGAGGTCCGGCAACCTTTCCGAGGAGGACGCCGAACACCTGTCCGCGGTGGCTTCGGCGTTCCAGAGCCTGGCCCGCGGCACCGGGCGGCACTTCGGCGGCGGCAACGTCCGCCAGACGATGGTCGAGATGGACCACGCGTTCCTGTTCGTCACGGCGGCCGGGCGAGGCGCCTGCCTCGCCCTGCTGGCCCGTGAAGACGCGGACATGGGGCTGGTCGCGTACGAGATGAACCTGATGGTGAAGCGGGTCGGCCAGGTCCTGACCTCGGCCCCGCGGACCGCCGGCGCGCAGCCCACTGCGCCATGAGCGCACGGCACGAAGCCTGGTTCGACGACGAGGCCGGACCGCTGGTCCGGTCCTACGCCGTCACGGGCGGTCGCACCCGGTCGGACACGCTCGGGCTCGACCTGATCACGCTGGTGGTCGCCCTGCGCACCGCGCACGAAGCGGGCATGCTCGAACCGGAGTACGCCCGCATCATCGCGCTGTGCCAGCGGCCGGTCTCGGTGGCCGAGGTGGCCGCCCGGGTCGATCTCCCGCTGCCCGTGGTCAAGGTCATGCTCAGCGACCTCATCGAGCAGAACCTGGTGCTGTTCCGTACCGCGGCACCGGCCAAGGAAACCCCCAACCGACACGTATTGCAGGCGGTTCTTGATGGCATCCGGAAACTCTGACCCCCGGCGGAACCTGACCGCGACCGCGGTCAAGGTACTCATCGCCGGCGGGTTCGGGGTCGGCAAGACCACGATGGTCGGTTCGGTGAGCGAAGTGCCGCCACTGCGGACCGAAGAGGTCATCACCACCGCGTCCGAGGGTGTCGACGACCTGTCCGGCGTCGAGCAGAAGACCACCACGACGGTCGCGCTCGACTTCGGCCGCATCACGATCAACCCGGACCTGATCCTGTACCTGTTCGGTACGCCCGGGCAGGACCGGTTCTGGTTCATGTGGGACGAGCTGGCCGAAGGCGCGCTCGGCGCCGTCGTGCTGGCCGACACGCGCCGGCTCGACAGCTGCTTCGCCGCGGTGGACTTCTTCGAGCGCCGCAACCTGCCGTTCGTCGTCGGCGTGAACTGCTTCGACGGCGCGTACCGCTACGGCACGGAGGAGGTCCGGCAGGCGCTCGACGTCGGCATGGACGTCCCGCTGCTGCTGTGCGACGCCCGCGAGCGCGAGTCGACCAAGCAGGTGCTGACCAGCCTGATGGAACACGTGATGGCGCGGTCCGACCTCGCGGCCGCCCAGGGCGGCTACTAGCCGGACCGCGCTCGGTCGTCAGCGCTTGCGCAGGTTGTCGAGCGCGAGGCGACCGGGGCCGATCGCGGCGAACAGCAGGAAGACCCACGAGTAGACGGCGGCGGGCTCGCCCATGTTCTGCAGCGGCAGCAGGCCCATCGGAGCGTGCACGGTGAAGTAGGCGTAGGCCATCACGCCGGAAAGCAGGACGGCGGCGGGCCTGCTGGCGAGCCCGACGAGCAGCAGCAGCGCGCCGACGAGCTCGAGCACGCTGCCCCACCAGCCGGGGAACGAGCCGAACGGGACGCCGCCGCCCTGGCCGTCGATGCCGCCGAAGAAGCCGAAGCCCTGCAGGCCGTGGAAGCCGAACAGGAACGAGATCACGATCCGGCTCGCGCCGATCACGAGACCGGTGACCTTGGTCTTGGCCGGGGTGGCGGTCTGGCTGTCGCGGGCGATGGTGGCGGTCATGGTGGGTTCCTTCCCTGGGTTTCCGTTGCCTTCTGCCAACGCGTCGATCGGGCCCGGCGGGTTTCGACACATCGCGGAAAAAATCTTGGGAGACTTTCTCCATGGCGGGCAAACAGAGTGCGGGGCTCCTTCTTTACCGAGGTCACGGCGACGAGGTCGAGGTGCTGCTCGGGCACATGGGCGGGCCGTTCTGGGCGAAGAAGGACGCGGCCGCGTGGTCGCTGCCCAAGGGCGAGCTCGACCCGGACGAGCCCCCGGAGAAGGCGGCCCGGCGCGAGTTCGAGGAGGAGCTCGGGCTGCCCGCGCCGGCCGGCGAGTACGTCTCGCTGGGTGAGGTGAAGCAGTCGGGTGGCAAGGTCGTCACGGCGTGGGCGGTCGAGGCCGACCTCGACCCGGCGGCGGTGGTGCCCGGGACGTTCACCATGGAGTGGCCGCCCCGCTCGGGCCGTCAGCAGGAGTTTCCCGAGGTGGACCGGGTCGAGTGGTTCTCCCTCGACGTCGCGCGCGAGAAGCTGCTGAAGGGTCAGCTGCCGTTCCTGGACCGGCTGCTGGCGCTGGTCAGCGGCTGAGCAGCGCTTCGAGGGGCTTGGCGGTGAAGGACGGCAGCACGACGTCCGCCTGCCCGAAGTCGAGGTTCTGCGTGATGGCGTTCGGCACGGCGACGCAGGTCAGCCCGGCGGCCTTGGCGGAAGTGACACCGTGCGGGGTGTCCTCGAAGGCGATGGCGTCCGCAGCGTCGGCGCCGAGCGCCTCGAGGGCGGCGAGGTAGAGGTCGGGGTCGGGCTTGGCCTTGTGGAGGTCCCCGGTGAGGACGGCGTCGAAGTAGTGGTCGAGGCCGAGCCGTTCGAGGTGCGGGTTCACCCACGCCCCGGACGAACTGGAGGCGACGGCCAGCTTGAGGCCGTGCTGCCGCGCGGTCTCGAGGTAGTCCCGGACCCCTTCGCGCGGGCCGAGGTCTTCGAGGAGCCGGAGGACGTGGGCCCGGGTTTTGGGCCGCAGGGCTTCCGGATCGATGCCGGGGACGTGCTCGGCGAGCAGGGCGAACATGGCGGGCGTGGTCCGCTGGGTACCGATGACGGCGTACCAGGCATCGAGGGGGAGTTCGACGCCGTGCTCCCGGAAGACGGCCTGCCACGACTGCAGGACGGCGGATTCGGTGTCGGCGAGCGTGCCGTCGAAGTCGAAGACCAGGGCGCGGGTGGGCACGTCTGCACCCTGCCCGCTCGGTGATCGTTCAGGCAAGGGAGTTGTGACGAGCCCGAAAGGCCTGGACGGCCGCTTCGCCGCGCAGAGCGAAGAGGACTTCTTCGATCGGTCCGGGTTCGGCTTCCGAGACGGTGGTGAGCGCGATTTCCGCAGCCGACTCCAGGGGCCAGCGGTAGATGCCGGTGGAGATGGCGGGGAAGGCGACGGTCCGGGCGCCGAGGTCCCGCGCCACCTGCAGGGCGTTGCGGTGGCAGTCGGCGAGGAGGCCGGACCGGTCTTCGGAAGCCGACCACACCGGGCCGACGGTGTGCACGACCCACTTCGCGGGCAGTTTCCCGGCGGTGGTGGCGACGGCCTGCCCGGTCTTCAGGCCCTTCCCGTAGTGCCCGGCCCGCAGCTCGCGACACGCGGCGAGGATCTCGGGGCCACCCTTGCGGTGGATGGCCCCGTCGACCCCACCGCCGCCGAGGAGCGAGGAGTTGGCGGCGTTGACGACGACGTCGACCTCGAGGGTGGTGATGTCGGCGTCGAGGATCCGGATGCGCATGGGACGCATTCTCCGTGGCCGGGCTACGGGTGGACAGTCAGCCGGTACAGGCGCTCGCCGATCTTGTAGTACAGGTCGCCGAACGCGTCCGCTGTCAGGTCCTCCAGGCCGGTCTTGGTCAGCAGGACCGTGACCGCCTTGGTGGCCTTGTCGATCTTGAAGATCCGGTCGCCCTGGGTGCCGTACACGTGGTCCGGGTCCTTGGGCACCGTCAGCAGCACGCCGTCCCGCCAGGCCATCGTCGACTTCGCGTCGTAGTCGGGGTCCGGGAACAGGCGCTGCGTCCTCATCGCCGACGGCGAGGCCGGGTCGAACGTGAGCAGCGTTCCGCCGGCCAGGCCCCAGACCTGGCCGTCCACCTCCGTCAGCGCGGTGACCGCCCGGGTCGACGGCAGCGGGAACCGCGTCACCGCGCCGTTCGCCGGGTCGTAGGCGAACACCTCGGCCGAGGCGTCCGGCGCGAACACCGGGTTGACGCCCAGCGCGCCCCGCGTCGACGTGCCGCCGAAGACCTTGCCGCCCGCGTAGGCCAGCGAGACCACCGCCTGGTCCGGGACGACGCAGATGGCCCGGCCCGGTGTGCCGTCCTTCCAGATGTTCAGCGCGCCGCTGCGCTTGCCGTACTTCGGGACCGTTCCCATGTAGACAGTCCCGTCGGGCGTGCCGGCCAGCGCGTACGGGCGGTCCTGCGGCGGCGGCCCCTCACCCGCGCGGCAGTCGGCGGCCTTGTCTCCCATCGCGCCGCCGGTGTACTGCAGCTTCGGTGGCCACGCCCCGCCGGGCTCGTAGCTGTACAGCCGGGCCGAGGGGTAGACGCCGATGTAGAGCTTTCCGGCGTGGGCCAGCAGGCTGTCCGTCTGGTTGAGGCCGGTGCGGGTCTTCGTGTCCGGGTGGTTCTCGTCGGCGTCGCCGTGCAGCGGGTCGTACACGCCGGTGCCGCCGGTGAGGTAGCCACCGGTGTAGATCTTGCCGTCCGGGCCGGCGCCGAGCGCGTTGATCGCGGCGGGCAGCACCGGGGTGCCGGTGACGAGCCGGGTGCTCGACGCGCCGGTCGCCGGGCTGTACTTGAAGATCCGGGTGCCGTCCGGGCCCGCGCCGAGGCCGGCGAGCGTGCCGTTTTCCCAGCTGTACCCGGTGACGTCGAGGTCGGGCCGGACGGCCGTCGCCTGCACGGCCTTCGTGGCGATGTCGTAGGACTGCAGCAGCCCGTCCTTGACGAACCAGACCTTGCCGTCCGCGGCCGGGGAGTGGTGCAGGTCGGTGTCGGTGATCGTCGCGTCCACCACCGAGCGGTACGAGCCGTCGGCGTTCTTGACGACCTGCAGCACCAGCAGCGTCCGGTCGAGCCAGGCGAACAGCCGGCCGCCGGTCCAGGTCAGGCCGCCCACCATGGAGTTGTGCGCGTACTCGGCGGGCAGCAGGCTGTCGGTCCGCCCGGTGACGTTGTCGTAGCGCACCAGCGCAGCGTTCGTCCCGGTGCCGAGGTAGGTCGCGTTGGCGGCCGGGTCGTGGGCGATGCTGCGCACGTACTCGGCACCGGCGACGACCGGGGTGGCACCGATGGTGGTGAACGTCCCGTTGTCGTACTTGAAGTAGCGGCCGTTGTTGTAGGTGCCGCCGTAGACCTTGCCGTTCGCGCCGGCTTCGAGGTCCCAGATGAAGGAGTACCCGCTTTCGGCGCGGCCGAGGTCGGTCAGCGTGCTGGTGCCCGGCACGTGGCGGTACAGCTTCGAGTTCGGGTAGGTGCCCAGGTAGACGCTGCCGTCGGTGGCCGTGGTGGCGGCCCAGCCGCCGACGGTGGGCGTGTCGGCGGTGTCCGGGAAGGTCAGCTTCGCGGTGACCTTCTCGGTGGCGACGTCGATGACCGCCAGCTGGGGGTTGCTGTCGGCGGTTCCGGTGTAGACCGCGTAGGCCTTGCCGCCGGCGAAGGTGGTGGCGTTCGGGACGCTGCTTTCGAGCTGGACGCCGAGGTCGGTGTCGTCCTTGCTGATCACGACCTCGTCCCAGTACGCCGTGCCGACGTTGCCGACGCCCGAGTAGATGAGCGCGGAGACGCTGGCGGTGCCGGCGGGCGCCGTTCCCGAGGCGTCGGCGGTGTTCCACTTCTTGCCGGAGACCGAACCGCCGGTCACGCTGCCGAGCAGTTGCCCGGAGGAGTCGCGGAACCGCAGGTACAGGTCAGCCGCGCCGCTCTCGGTCCACACCTGGGCGTACGCGGTGTACCGGACGCCGGCGGTGGCAGGCAGCCCCGGCTGGCTCTCCCGGCCGTAGGCGTTGTCCGGGGAAGCGTCGTCCACGCGTGCCGTGGTGCGGCCGTCCCACGTCACGGCGGTGACGCCGCCCGGGCTGTGCGATCCGCTCCAGCCGGTCAGCCCCTGGTCGAACCCGCCGTTGGCGATCCGCAGGTCGGCCGCCCCGGCGGGGACGGGCGCGGCGAGCAACCCGGTGGCCAGCGCGGCGGCGAGGGTGGTGGGCAGCAGGCGTCTCATGGCGGCCACGATCGGGCGTGGCCGTACAAAACGGGTACAACCGCGCCTAGCTGAGGAAGAACTCCTTGAGCACCGGGGCCAGCGCCGCCGCCTTCACGATGTGCGTCTGGCCCGGCAGGGTCCGGTACTCCGCCGACGGCAGCACCTTCGCCAGCGACGCCACACCGTTGCGCATCCAGTCCGGGCTGCGGCCCCCGTCGATCACCAGCGCCGGGACCTTCACCTCCGGCCACGCCGCCGGCAGGGGCTCGCCCGCCTGGTGGTCGATCACCAGCGCCGTGTCGTACGGGATCGTGTGGGCCACCCTCTTGAGCTTGGCCCAGAACGGCATGATCCGCATCGTCGCCACCATGACCCCGCTCAGGCCGACGCCTTCGGTCATGAACAGCTTCACCGCCTTGCCGCGCTTGCCTTCCTGCAGCGCCTGGTCGAGCCGGGTCACGTAGTCCGGCGGCACCGGGCGGCGGGTGCCGTCGACGATGAACGGTGGCTCGTACAGGGCCAGTTTCGGGACCGCCAGGTGGGGAGCCGCGTCGAGGACCAGGGCGACGCCCGACGAAATGCCGAACAGGAAGGCCTCGCCGCCCGCTTCCTTGACCACCGCCGCGAGGTCCTCGACCTCGCGCTGGACCTCGTACGGCCCGGTGTCGCCGCTCTCGCCCCGGCCTCGGCGGTCGTAGGTGTACACGGTGAAGTGCGCGGCCAGTTCCTTCGCCAGCCCGTCGTTGGGGGACGAGCCGCGGTAGCACATCGCGCCGTCCACGAGGACGAGCGCGGGACCGGACCCGGCGCGGGTGTAGGCGATCCGGGTGCCGTCAGCTGAGGTTGTCGTCGTCATGCGGACAGCCTGACTCCGACTCATCGATCTGTCAAGACAAAAAAATTTGTCGGTGGCGCCAGCGCCGCGGCGTGCGGACCGTCAGGCCGAACGCAAGGTCAGGAGCGTGATCTCGCTGGGCGCGAAGATGCGGAACGGCGGCCCCCAGAACCCCGTGCCGCGGCTGTTGTACAGCTGCGTCTCGCCGTGCCGGGTCAGGCCGGACAACGTCGGCTGGTCGAACCGCACCAGCAGGTGGAACGGCCAGATCTGCCCGCCGTGCGTGTGCCCGGAGATCTGCAGGTCGACGCCCGCCTCGCGCGCCTGGCGGACCTGCTTCGGCTGGTGGGCCAGCAGTACGACCGGGACGTCGTCGGGCCGCCCGGCCAGCGCCGCGGCCAGGTCGGGGCCGTGGCCGGGCAGGCCGGACGCCGTGCCGGTCGGGTCGTCGATGCCGGCGAAGAGGATCCGGTCGCCGTCGCGCTCGAGCAGCGTCGACCGGTTGTGCAGGGTGTCCCAGCCGAGCCCCTCCATGTGGTCGAGCCACGCCTGTGCCTCGCCGAAGTACTCGTGGTTGCCGGTGATGTAGAACCGGCCGAGGCCGGCCTGGACGCCGCCGAGCGGGTCGACCTGCTTGCGGCGCTTGGCCACCGCGCCGTCGGCGAGGTCGCCGGCGTGGCAGACCACGTCCGCGTCGAGGGCGTTGACCGCCGCGACGACCTCCTCCGACCACTTCGTCCGGTCGATCGGCCCGAAGTGGGTGTCGGTCAGCACGGCGACGCGCAGGCCGTCCAGCCCCGGCCCGAGCCGCGGGATGACGACGTCGACCGCCTTCACCGGCGGCACGCGCATGGCGACCCGGTTGCCGTGCAGGAGCAGCCCGGCGGCGATCAGCGCGGTGGCGCCCGCGACGATCCGCGACCGCGCCGGATCGTCGACGCCGAGCAGCGCGACCCGCAGCACCAGGCTCAGGATCGACCAGCTGAACAGCACCCAGATCACGGCCAGCAGCGAGTCACCGAGGCGGGCGGCGGCGTCGCTCTGGTGCCGGGAGTGGCCGCGGAACATCGCGACCGGCATCGTGACCAGGCCCAGCACGAACAGCGCCGTCCCGGCGACCGTGGCCGCGGTGCCCCAGTCCGGCGCGAGCACCAGCGTCCACCACGGGACGGCGAACAGCAGGAGCACCGCCAGCAGCGGCACGACGACCAGTTGCCCTCTCATCGAACCAGGTTACAGCCCATCGGGCTGTTAGCGTTTTCGCTACGCTGGCGGGGGAAGGAAGGGGGCCGCCGTGCACACGTTGCTCGAGCTCGCGTTCCCCGTGCTGGCTGGCCCGACCGCGTTGGTCGCCTTCGCCTCCCTCGCCGCCGCGAGCCTGCTGGTCGTGCTGCTGGTCGGCAGCACGCAGCGCGCCGAGCTCGCGCTGTGGTCGGCGCCGGTGCGCAGCCGCGCCACGGCGTTGCGCCGGCGGGCCCGACGCGCCGAGTCGATCCGGCTCCGCGACCCCGGCAGACCAGGCCGCAGCCGCCCCCGAGCACCCGGTTCCCGCAGCACGGCTGCGTAGGAACCACTTCGACGCAGCCATTCCGCTCACCCCACCCCTTCCATTTCTGCGGAGTGCTGCCCATGTTCGGCTTTCTCGATGTGCCCGTCGAAGGCGCGTACCACCTGATCCACACGCTCACCGGCCCGCTCTCGACGGGCCTGGCCATCGTCGTCTTCACCCTCGGCGTGCGGCTGTTGCTGCACCCGCTCGCCCGGTCGGCTGCCCGCGGCGAACGAGCCCGGTCCGTCCTGCTGCCGGAAATCCGGGCACTGCGGGAGAAGCACGGCGGTGACCGCGAGCGGCTGGCCGCGGAGATGACGAAGCTCCAGCAGGAGTCCGGGACGTCGCTGTTCGTCGGCTGCCTGCCGCTGCTGCTGCAGCTGCCGTTCTTCATGGTGATGTACCGGCTGTTCACCACGGCCACGATCGGCGGCGAACCCAACTCGCTGCTCGGGGCGACGCTGCTCGGGACGCCGCTGGGCGCGCACGGCCTCGCCGGCAGCCCGCTCGTGTTCGTGATCGCGGCCGGGCTCGCCGTCGTCGCGTGGTTCTCGGTGCGCCTCCAGGCCGCCCCCGCCGAGGTGCCGGGCGGCAAGCTGCTGCGGCTGCTGCCCTACGGCACCGTGCTCGCGACGCTCGTCGTGCCGCAGGCCGCCGGCATCTACCTGCTCACCACGACCGCGTGGAGCGTGGCGGAACGGGCGTTGCTACGACGCGGCTCGTGAGCGCCGCCAGTCTTCGACGGCCTCTTCGACGTCCACCAGCGCCACCGTGAGCGGCGGCCCGGTGTGGTGGTTGAGGTAGGCCTGGCGGATCCGGGTGTTGAGGTCCTCGACGACGTCCCGGACCTGCCGTTCGGTCCGCTCCCCGGCGAGCCGCTCCGGCAGGTCCTGGACCTCGCGCTTGAGCGCGAGCGCCGGCGGCAGCAACGCCTTCGCGTCGTGGCCGCCCCGTTTCACTTCGCGGAGCACCCAGTCGGTCGCGGCGTCGTTGCCGGTGGGCTTCGGCAACGGCTTGCCGGTGCCGGGCAGGTCGTCGAACTCGCCGCGTTCCCGGGCTTCGTCGATCTTCCGGTCGACCCACCAGCGGAAAGACACCTTGGGCGGTTTGCGTGCGGTCATCTCCTCCCACCCCCTCCGTCCTCTTCCAGGGTAATCTCGGGCGACGAGCGAGGGGACCGCATGACCGTCGAACGCACGGGCGCCGAGGACGTCGACCGGACGCTGGCGCTGCTCTGGCGCGCCCGCGGCGGCGCCGCCGAACCGACCAGGGGCCGCCGCCCGACGCTGACGATCGAGCGGATCGTCGCCGCCGCGATCGCCGTCGCGGACGCCGACGGGCTCGCCGCCGCGTCGATGCACCGCGTGGCCAAGGAGCTGGGCGCCGGCACGATGACGCTCTACACCTACGTGCCCGGCAAGGCCGAGCTGGTCGACCTGATGGTCGACGACGTGCTCGTCGGCCGGCGGCTGCCCGGCCCGGGCGAGCCGCGCCGCGGGGACTGGCGCGAGCAGGTGGCGCTCTACGCCGAGCGGACCCGGCAGGCCTACCGCGACCACCCGTGGCTGTGCGAGGTCTCGCGCGTCCGGCCGCCGCTGGGCCCCGGCCAGCTGGCGGGCCAGGAGTACCTGCTGTCGATCATGGACGAGCTGGGGCTGCCGCCGCGCCAGGCCGTCGCGGCGGCCAACGGGATCGGGACCTACGTCGACGCGAACGCGGCGCTGGCCGCGGAGAACACCCGGCTGGAACGCAGCACCGGCCAGTCGACCGAGGCGTGGTGGCACCAGCGGTCGTCGTTCTGGGAGAACTACTTCGTCGTCGACGCGCACCCGGCGATGAACCGCATCTGGCTCGGCGGCGGCTTCGACCAGAGCGCCAAGGCGCAGTGCGACACGGCGTACGAGTTCGGCCTGCACCGGATGCTCGACGGCATCCAGGCCCTGGTCGACTAGCGCCGGCTGCGCCACCGCAGCCGGCGTCGCTCCTGCTGGGGCACCTCGGCCGCGGGCTCCGCGCGGAGGACGTCCCGGCAGACCGGGTCGAACCGGCCGGGCTCCTCGATCATCGGCGCCGCCAGCACGACGTGCCCGCACACCGCCCGGAACCGCCCGTCGTGCCGCCCCGCCGCGAACTCCTCCTCGGTGACGGCGTGGGTGTAGCCGTCGGTGTCGCAGCGGATGTGCACCAGGAACGGCTCCACCGGGCTCACCCGGCCGGGCTGGTCGAGATGGTCGAGGTCGGGGCGTCCGTCGAGTTCGCCGGGGTGTTGGCGGCCGTCGACGAGGGCGGCGGGGTGGTGCTGGTCGTCGACGGCGGCGGAGTGGGCGTCGACGGAGTCGTCGGTTCGGTGGTCGGCGTCGTCGGGGTGGTCGGCGTCGTCGACGTCGGCGTGGTGGTGGCCGGGGTGGTCGACGACGGCGTGGTGGGCGTCGTCGACGTGCCGGGCAGCGGCGGGGCCGGCGGGGCGGGCGGCGCGGGCGGGGCCGGGGCGCCGACCGGAGAACCGGCCGCGGCGGCGTCCGGGGCGTTGGGCGTGCCGATCGGCACCTGGCTGTCGGGCAGCTGGGCCACCCCGCCGCGGTAGGCGGTGGCCCACGCCAGCACGGTGTCCACATAGGACTGCGAGTTGTTGTAGCGGCGCACGGCGATGCGCTGCCCCGCATCCGTCGAGAGGTCCAGGCCACCCGAGCACAGGTAGCGCGCGGTGGCCAGTGTCTCGTCGTAGATGTTGTTGGGGTTCGACACACCGTCGCCGTTGCCGTCGGAGGCGTAACCACGCCACGTCGACGGGATGAACTGCGTCGGGCCGACCGCGCGGTCCCACACGGTGTCGCCGTCGTACTTGCCGCCGTCGGTGTCCCGGATCGCGGCGAACGCGCCGGCACCGTTCAGCACCGGGCCGAGGATCGGCTCCAGCGTGTCGCCGATGGCGTTGACGTACCCGCCGCGCGCGTGGTTGGACTCGATCCGCCCGATGCTGGCGATCAGCGCCCAGTCGAGGTGGCAGTTCGGCTGTTCCTTGGCGAGGATGTCCGCGGCGTTCTTGTACGCCTTGAGCATGCTCCCCGGGATGCCGAGCGACCCGGAGATGCCCGCGGAGCCGGCGCGCCCGCCCGGCACGACCAGCGGCTCGGGCAGCGGCGGCTGGGGCAGGCTGCCGTCGACCGCGATCGGCGGCATGACGATGTTCGGCTGCTGCTGCACCGGCGCGGCCACGGCCTGGTCGGGCTGGCTGTCCCCGGCGTTGGCCACGACGACCGGCGCCGGCAGGCCCGTGGTCAGCGTGGGCAGCACGACGAGCGCCCCACCCGCGAGCGCGGCGGCGGTCCTGCGGACCGAACGCGCGTTCCTGCGACGTGGCCGGTGCTTGGGCATGCTCGTCCCCGCTTCCCTCGATCTGACGCTGATCGCCTCACCCGATCGGCCTCACCCACCGGTACTGACCGGTAGGAGCAAGCTATCCGATGGAACCAAACTTTGGCGAATGCCACAGCCGAATCTGCCCGCGAAGGAGAAGTTCGTCTGGATGGCACAAAACCTTCGTAGGAAATCTGTCAGATTCACCAGGACTTAACCGGGTGCTGCGGACAGTTTGTCCGACAGGACACCGGGCACGGTGAGCCCGCGGTGCGTCACGTCCGAACAGAACCGCCGGACGAGCGAATCCGACGGCGTCGCGGTGAACGTCACGACGTCCCGGTGCAACGGGGGCTTGAGCCGCCGCAGCGCGCCCGGGAAGGTCCGGGTGAGCGCGGTGGTCGGGACCAGCGCCACGCCGAGCCCCGCCGCGGCGAGCTGGGCCGCCGTCGCCGTCTGCTTGGTCCGCATCACCGCCTCCAGTACCGCGCCGCGCCGTGCGGCCTCCTGGTCGAGCCACCCGCCGAGGCCATTGTCCCGGTGGTAGTGCACCACCGGAATGCCCGCGAGGGCGGTCATGGGGACACTCGAGCGGGTGCCGAGCGGGTGGTCCGCGGCCAGCGCCACGACGATCTCCTCGCGCCCCACCACCTCGACGGCCCCGGTCCAACGGCTCGGCCGCGGCCCGACGGCGACGTCCGCTTCGCCCGCCTCCAGGGCCTCGACCAGCGCGTCCGCGCTCGTGGTCTCGGTCAGCGTGATCAGCACCTGCGGCCGATGCCGGTGCCAGGCCCGCAGCACGGGGGCGAGCAGCCCGGCGGTCATGCTCTCCGCGCACGCGACCCGCAGGGTGCCTTCGCCGCCGCCGGCCACCGCGCGCCCGATCCGCACCACCCGTTCGGCGGCGGTCAGCGCCGCCCGCGCGTCGGCGAGGACGGCCCGCCCCGCGGCGGTGGGCCGGACCCCGCGCGGCAGCCGTTCCAGCACCGGTGCCCCCAGTTCGCGTTCCAGCGCGCCGATCTGGTGCGACAACGCGGGCTGCGACAGGTGCAGCCGCGCGGCCGCCTCGGTAATCGAGCCCGCGTCGAGGACCGCGACCAGACACTCCAGCGCGCGCAACGTAGGCATTCGTGAATTCTATCGCAAGCATCGAAAACCTTCGGATCGTGACGGGATTGTTCCGGCGGCGTCCGGCGCTGAACGCCGTGTGCGAGACGAAAGGAGCACGGAAATGTCGTTCGAAGGAAAGCGGCTGGTCATCGTGGGTGGCGCCGCGGGTATCGGCAGGCAGATCGCCGCGGACGCGTCCGCGGCGGGCGCGGAAGTGATCCGGGCCGGACGGAATCCGGCGGCGCTGGGGGAGCACGGCGTCCGGACCGCGTTCGCGGATCTCGAGGAGGAATCGTCGTTGAAAGCGCTTGCCGAAGAAGTGGGCGAAGTGGACTTCGTGGTCTCGCTGGCGGCGGCGCCGGCGAACGGACCGGTCACGACGCTGGAGCGGGATGCGGTGACGCGCGCGTTCGACGCCAAAGTGATCGGTCCGCTGATGCTGGCGAAGCACTTCGCGTCTTCCTTCCGCGAAGGAGGGGCCATGGTGCTGTTCTCCGGTGTCGCCGCGTGGCGCCCGATGCCGGAGAGGACAGTCATGGCGACGACGAACGGCGCGGTGGCGTTCCTCGCCGAGGCGCTGGCCGTGGAGCTGGCGCCGGTCCGGGTCAACGCGATTTCTCCGGGCATCGTCGATTCGGGAGCGTGGGACCGGCTCGGCGAGGCGAAGGCGGAGTTCTTCCGCCGGACCGCGGAAGCGAATCCGGCCGGCCGGGTGGGCCGGCCCGCGGACGTTGCGGCGGCCACGCTCCTGTTGCTGGCGAACCCGTTCGTCACGGGGTCGGTGCTGCATGTGGACGGTGGCGGCCGGCTCGGGTGATCGAGCCTTTACACGGACTTGAAGCGTTCCTATGATCGGCCGTCCGGACGGTTGCCGCCGGTCCGGACGGCCCAGGTGGAGGGTTTGATGGCACGTAGGGCTCCGCGCCGAGAGCAGGTCACCGTCGCCGAGCTGCTGGTCCGGTCCGACGCACCGCACGACCGCTACCGCGACGAAGACACCCTCGTGCTCCCGCGGGCACGCCACCGGGAGAAACCGCAGGTCCTGCGATCGTTGACGCGCTTGCGGGTGTTGTCGGTGGTCGCAGGAGCCCTGGCGCTGACGGGCGGCGTCAGCGCGGCGGTGTCGATGCCGCCCACTCGCGACACGGCCGCGGCCTGGCCCCCGGCCGGCTTGGAACCCCCGGCGGTGGCCCTGGTCCCGTTGCCGGCGGACGTCGTCGTTCCGCCGGCCAAGCACGCAGTGCCGCCGGCTCCGGATTCTGCAGCAGAACCCGCGATCCCGGCGCCGATTTCCCCGGAGGACATCGACCCGGAACCGGATTCCGTCAGTCCGGTGGTGCACCGCGGAATCCTGGCCCGGGCGGTGAAGATCGTCGACAAGGTGAAGGAGTCGCCGGCAAAGGCGAAGCCGAAGCCGCCGGAGAAGGCGGCGCCGGTCCGCCACGAGATCCCGGACATTCCCTTGTGGTCCCGCGGCCGCCCGACGCTGCCGGACTGGCCGTCGATGTCGGCGGGCCGCCGCCCGGCGGGCATGCCGTTCGGAGGCCACCAAGGATGCGGCGGCGGCCGTCACCGGCGTTGAGGCATCAGCCGAGCGGAATCTGGTACTGCATGAAGCCCTTGTCGAGCGCAACCTGGTCGTAGAGCCGCCGTGCGGTGGTGTTCGAAGTCTGGGTGTGCCAGTAGACGCGCACGCAGCCTCGCGCCCGCGCCCAGTCGGCAACGGCGCCGATGAGCGCCCGCCCGACCCCGCGCCCGCGGACGTCGGGATCGGTGAAGAGGTCTTGCAGGTAGCAGACGTCGGCAGAGGTGGTGCTGACGTGCGTCAAGAAGTGGACGATGCCGACGAGCCGCCCGTCGGCCCGCGCGCCGAGGGCATGCATCCGTTCCCCGCCGGCGAACTCGCGCCACGCCCGGTCCACGAGTTCCGGAGCGAGCGTCCGGCCGTAGAACGTGTTGTAACCGGCGAACAGGTTTTCCCAGGCAGCACGGTCGTTTTCGGTGAGGCCCCCAATGGTGATCATGGCCCGAGGCTAACGCCTCGGGGGACACCCACCGGACACAACTCGCGGGTAAGGTGACGAACCCGAATCGAATTCATAGAATCGCGGAGCCCGGTCGGCGAAGGCAGCGGAGGTTCCTGATGGCGCGCACGGCGCACCGTGCCAGTGGCAGTCCCGTGACGGTGGGCGAGCTGATGCTGCGGCCGGATGTCCGTGGCCGCCGCCGTCCGGAGGACCTGGAGGTGCTGGAACTCGCCTACCGCATGCGCCGCCGCATCGGTCCGGAGGCCGCGGCACGGGTTCCGTCGCCGGGAGCACGCGCGTTGGCGGCCGTGACCGGCCTTTGGCGGCGCAGGCCGAGGTAGGCCCCTGCCGCCGGCGGAGGTTCTTGTTCGTGGTCGGCGGAGGGTTCGCGCTGAGGGCTTCGGCGCTGGTGGGCCGCCGCCGGCGGTGTTCCTGGTCGGAGCGGTGCAGCGCCGTTGTGACGGCAGCCCTGCTCGAACTCCGAGCTCCTCGCCTGGGAGGAGCAGCGATCAGCGCCGGAGCGCGCGCTGGTCCTTTCACTGTTACGGCTCCCGTCAGCAGAGTGGTGTGGGCGGGGTAGACCCCTAGGGCGTGTCCGACAAACATCTCGGCTGGTTGCTGGGATGCTGGTCGTGTCGCGGTTTCAGTTGCTGTCTTCCGGTATCGCTGCGGGATCGCGTGGCGGGATGTGCCTGAGGTTTTCGGTCCGTGGCAGACGATCTGGACTTGGCGTCGCCGCATGGCCGGCGACGGGACCTGGGACACCTTGCTGCAGCGCCTGCTCACCGATGCCGACGCGGCCGGCCTGGTCGATTGGTCGGTGTCGGTCGATTCCACGATCGCGCGGGCGCATCAGCACGCCACCAACATCACCCGCGCCATAGGGGGCTGGGTCGAACTACACGGATCTGACCGCCGAGCCGCTGACCACGCGATCGGCCGCTCCCGCGCCGGGAGCACCAAAGTGCACCACCTCGTCGACGGGAATGGCCGGCCGCTGGTGACGCTGGTCGGTCCTGGACAGGCCGGGGATGCGCCGATGTTCCCGCACCTGATGAGGCACCTGCAGATCCGCCGGGCCGGCCGCGGCAGGGCCCGGACCCGGACCCGGCCTGACCGCGTCCGCGGCGACAAGGCTTACTCCTCGAGAGCGATCCGCGGACACCTGCGCGACCGCGGCATCACCGCCGTGATCCCCGAGCCTGCCGATCAGGCCGGGCACCGCAAACGCCGCGGTTCCCGCGGCGGCCGCCCACCCGCCTTCGACCCGGACGACTACCGCGGCCGCAACGTCGTCGAACGACGCTTCAACCTGCTCAGACAATGGCGCGGCTTGGCCACTCGTTACGACAAGCTCGCCATCGTCTACCGATCAGCGGTTGTCCTCCCCACAGTGATCACCTGGACCAAGACATTGTCAGACACGCCCTAGCCGTGTGGCTGCGGGCCTGTCCCGTGTTCAGGCTGCGAATGGCAGGGGTTCGTGGAGGTTGTTGCGCCGGGGTTTTCGGCGCCGGTCGATGAACGCCGGTGGCAGGAATTCGGGTAGGCCGTCGGCGGCGATGCGGACTTCCCAGCCTGACCGGTGCAGGAGCCGGTGGTGGTGGGCGCACATCAGGACCAGGTTGTTGAGGTTGGTGGGGCCGCCATTTGCCCAATGCCGAATGTGGTGACCTTGACAGTGCCGTGGGGGCCGGTGACAGCCGGGGAAGGCGCAGCCGCGGTCGCGCAGGAACAGCGCTCGGCGAAGTCCGGCAGAGATCAAGCGGCGAAGGCAGCCCAGGTCGAGCGGCTCACTTTTGGCACCCAACACGGCGGGGATGATCATGGCGTCGCAGGCCTGCACCCGCGCCTCGGCCGCGGTGATGGTGCCGGTGTCGCCGAGGGTCGCCGCCCCGACTCCGGTTTTCAGGTCTTCCAGGGACATCGCGACCATGACGTGGGCGCGTTCTCCGGCCTGCATCGGCAACTGCGGAGAATTCAAAGCGAGGTCGACCGCGTCGGAGAAGGCATCGCCGTAACGCTGGGGATGGGTGCGGTGGTCCGGGCCCTCGGCGCCGGTGCGACGTTCAGCCAGCGCATCGAGGAGGGCGCTGGTGCGGGTGCCGGTCTCGTCATCGAAGCGGCCGCGCAGTTCCCACACCCCCGTTCTTCGGCGATGCAAGAACAACTCCCGGCTCGGGGCTGGAGGGTTGGTGTCGGCGGGTTCGGCGCCATCGGGGTTGAGGTGGGCGAGGATGCGCCCACCCAGGACCGCGACCTGCTTGTGCCCGGCATCAGCGGCGAAGGTCAGCAAGTTTTCTTCCGCACTGTCGCGATGCTCGGGCGGAACCTCGGCCAGGACTCCGACGATCGTGTCGATCATCGGGTTACTCAAAGAACCGGACCGCGCGGCAACACCGGTGGCGGGTGCGAGAGCAGGGATAGGCGTGCCGTCGAGAGCACGGCCCGGGTTGAGGGCACGCGCGCGGTCCATCAGGCGCCTGGCGGCCGGTCGGGGAAGGTCGACTAAGTGCTCCAGCAAACCCGCGATGGAGCGATACCCGAACAGCTCCATCACCCCACGCTGCTCGATTTCCACCAGCAGCGCACCAAGTTCAGCCTCAGCCGAGCGCATGGACGCGACCAGCTCGCCGATGCGGTCGGCCAGGGCCACCGCGTCGGCGGAGCGAGGAGTCGCGTTGTGGGACATAGATCAAGATTACCGAGAGATTCGAACGCATGTCGTCACTCGAACGGGTACGACTACCAGTGACCACGCCTCTTCCCTTGGGGCACAACAGATTTCCCGGCGAAAGAGGCTTCAGAAACCGATCGTCGACGGTGGACGCGCGATTAGAGCCGCCGCTCCCGGCTCCACGGCTGAGCAATGCGTGCCCCGAGCCGGAAGTTTGCCGGTGATCAGATAATCGTCGGCCGCCTTGGTTACGCACGAGCTGTTCTTGAAGTACGCGCCGTGGCCCCAGCCGTCATACGTGAGGAGCGTGCTGCCCGTCTGGCGGGCCACCGCCTGCGACCACGCGTACGGTGTCGCCGGGTCGTGGCGACTGCTCAGCAGCAGCAACGGTGGTGCGCCGTGGATCTGCGGCACGCGCTGCGGGTTGCTGGTGCGGTTCGGCCAGCCGATGCAGCCCGTGACCGTCGCCCAGCCCAATGCGCTCAACTTGACGTCCGGCGCGAACACCGCTGCCGCGCGGCGGTAGGTCTCGAGTTCGGCGAAGTCGTGCACGGGCAGGCGCCAGTCGTCACAGAGCACGGCGGGGACGACGTAGTTGACTGGGATGTCGTCGCGCAGCCGCGCCGTGGCCCCCGTGCCGTCCACAAAGGACTTCAACACCGAGGCGAGTCGATCCCAGCTTGGGCCGTAGAAGTTGCTGTGGATGATCGAGGCGAGTGTCAGCGGTGTGATCGGCTCCCCGCTTCGCGGGTCCGTCAGCTCGCCGCGCGCGGCCTTGTCCTGGAGGTCTCGAGTCAGCTTCGAGACGTCCCGGCCGTGCAGCGCACAGCTCGGCGTCCGGTCGCACCAGGCCGCGAACTCGCCGAACTCCGCCTGTACCGACTGGGTTTCGCTCCTGATGAAGTCCCACGCGGTGAACTGGGAATGGTCCATGTTGCTGTCCAGCACGAGCGCGCGGACCTTGTCCGGGAACAGTTCCGCGTACTGCTGGCCCATCAGGGTGCCGTAGGAAACGCCGTAGTAGGTCAGCTTGGCCTCGCCGAGCGCGCCCCGGATGACGTCCATGTCCCGCGCGACGCTCTTCGTGTCGCCGAACTCCGCGAGCGGCCCGGTGAGCCTGTTGCAGCTCTCGCCGAGCTTCCGGTTGTGCGTTGCGAGCTGCTCGAACTCGGCCTGGTTGCGCGGCACCTGCGGGTAGTCGGCGATCAGCTCCTCGAGCCCGCACGAAATCCGGGCGCTGGCGCCGACGCCGCGCGGGTCGAACCCCACGGTGTCGAAGCGCCGGGTGATCTCGGGCGAGAGCGACCAGCCGTTCTTGACCTCCTCGGTGCCCGACCCGCCGGGGCCGCCCGGGTTCATCAGGACCGAGCCGATCCGGGCCTGCGGGTCCGTCGCCTTGCGCCGGGCGAGTGCGACGGTCGTGGTGCCCCGGTCCGGGTGCGCCCAGTCCACCGGCACGGTCACCGTGCCGCAGTCGACCCCGGGCGCGTCGGCGCACGGCTGCCAGTCGACGGATTCCGCGGCCGAAGCCGGCGTTGCCGCCAGCAGGCTCCCCAAGACCGTTGTCACGGCCACCGCCGTCACCAGCCGCTTGCCGACCCCCGTCATCGCCCGCCCTCCCCTTACCGACAGTGCCTGACCGACTCCAGCAAATCACCGATCCCAGGATCTCGCCAGCTTCCCAGGTGAATCACGCCGTCGCGTCCACTGTGGACGCCCGCTCGGCCCGCCGGACCCAGGCCGCGGCCACCGTTCCCAGCACGCACAGTCCCGCCAGCACGCCGAACGCCCAGCCGAACCCGGTCGCGGGGCCGGCGGTCAGGCCCTGGGACAGCACGATCACGCACAGCGCGCCGCCGAGTGCGCCGCCCACGCGCATCACGATGTTGACCAGCGCGGTCGCGTGGCCGAGTTCGAGGGCGTCGACCGACGCGTACGCCGCCGTCGACGCCGGGATGATCGACAGCCCGAGCCCGGCGCCGCGGACCAGGAGCAGGGCCTGGATGAGCCACATCGGCGAGTCCGGGCCGAGCCACGGGAGCGGCACGGTGCTCGCCAGCACCACCAGTGACCCGGTGAGCGCGACGGTCCCGCCGCCGTAGCGGTCCGTCAGCCGCCCGGCGAAGAACACGAACACCGTCGTCGCCAGCCCCATCGGCGCGAGCAGGACGCCCGACTCGGCGGTCCCGGCGCCGAGCCGGAGCTGGAACCACAGCGGCAGCAGCAGGACGGCGCTGAACATCCCGGCGCCGCCGAGCAGCACGGCCGCGAGCGCGGAGCCCAGCACCGGCCGTGCGGCGAGCCGCAGCTGCAGCACCGGGTGCGGCGTGCGCAGCGACCACCAGGTGAACAGGCCCATCGCCGCGGCGCCGATGGCGGCGAGGACGATGTTGAGCGCGCCGGGCGCGCCGAGCTCGGTCAGCGCGTACACCAGCAGGGGCAGGCCGAGCGACACCATCGCCAGGCCGGGCCAGTCCATCGGCGGCGGCTGGTGCCGGTCGCCGCGCGGCACGTACCGCAGCGCCAGGCCGAACGCGAGCAGCCCGATCGGGAGGTTCAGCCAGAACAGCACCGGCCAGGAGAAATGCGCGAGGAGGAAGCCGCCGACGCTCGGCCCGACGACCGGCGCGAGCCCGACCACGAGCGCCAGCGTGCCCATGGTGCGGCCCAGCCGCTCCGGGCCGACGGCCAGCCCGATCACGGTCTGCCCGGCGGTGACCATGACGCCGGCGGCCATGCCCTGGACGGCCCGGAAGCCGATCAGGACGCCCGCGTCCGGGGCGAGCGCGCAGGCCACCGACGTGAGCAGGAACGCGGCCAGCGCGGCGAGCCACAGCCGTCCGGCGCCGAACTTGCGCCCGAGCCACGGCGTGAGCGGGAGTGCGGCGGAGAGTCCGAGCAGGTACGCCGTCGCGACCCATTGGATCTCGACGAGTGCGACGCCGAGGCTGTCCGCATCGATTCGAGCCCGACGGCGACGATCGAAGCGTCCATGTTGCCCAGGAAGCCGCCGAGCGCCATCACCCCGGAGGCGATCCAGACGGTGCGCGGGATCGGCGGCAGTGCGGTGCGGAGATCGGTCATGGCTCCGACGGTAAAAGCTCGAGGAAGGTTGAAGTCAACCTTCCTCGAGCCGGATGGCGGCAGGCGAAGAGCGGCCGCGCGCTCGGTTCACTGGGCTGATCGGCGGGAGACGACGCTCCGGCTGCCCGCCTGGAGGCCCCGGTAGTGCTCGAGCGCCGCCACGGACTCGGTGACCTGCTCGAAGCTGGGCAGAGCGCGCACGTTCGCCACCAGCGTCATGTCCTTGCGCGGGATTTCGATGAAGCAGACCTCGACGCCGGCGTGCTCGGCGTGCGTGGCCACTTCCGCCTGCCAGGTGGGCAGGTCGAGGTCGTCGCCGAGCCATTCGTGCAGGTAGACGCACCACTTTCCGCGCAGCAGCTCACCCGCGATGGCTTCCAGCCCGACCACGTACGGCTCGGTCACGTGCTCGGCCATGACCGTTCCCCGCAACACCAAGGCACTGTTCCCTCCTGCGCCCGGCGGCGACCCATACCGCCGGAAAGCGCTCTCTCGGCGGTAGCCTCCCCCGCTTCGCCGAGCAGCGCGAACCCCGGTGACCGATGACGAACACCGGGGTTCGCCAACTTACCGGTGGATTTGGTTCCCAGCAACCGTTCCCGAGAGATCAAGGAAAGCGCGTGCACAATCGGCGTGCGGATGCACGTTCATTTCAGCCGCGTGCGCAGCAGATTGGGCGATCCGCCGAAGTATGCGCTATCGGCCACATACAGAGTGTCACCGCGGACGGCCACCGACGTCGGGTTGGCCAGGCCGTCCGAAGTGGACAAGATGGTCCGTGCTCCGCCGTGGCCGATCGTGACGACCCGGTTTTCCTGGTTGACGGCCGCGACGACGTCGCCGCCGTGGAACGCGAAGTCGTCGACCGGCCCGAGACCCGAGGCGACGACCTGGCCGGGTGCTCCGGTGAGCGGAAAGCGGACCAGGGTGCCGCGGTCCAGGTTGGACGCCCAGAGCGCGCCGTCGTGGACCTTGACGCCGTTCGCTCCGAAGCCGGTGACCGGGGCGAGCAGTTCGCCGGTGGCCCAGTCGGTGACCTGCCCGGTGCGCGGCGAGACGCGCCGGACGACCGAGCCGAACGAGTCGGCGACGAAGATGTCCCCGCCGGCGGGATCGCGGGCGACGCCGTTGTGGAAACCGGACGGCGGCAGGGCGGCCACCCGTTCCGGTGTGGTTCCGGGGCGGACGCGGTAGAGGCCCGTCGCCGCCGTCCCGGTCGAAACGGCGACGTACAGGTCGCCGCCGGGGGCGCGGACGATCCCGCCGAGGAACAGTTTCCGGTGCACCACAGGGACGTCGCCGTCGGCGGGGACGGGGATCCGGGCGATGACGGCGACCTGCCCGCCGGGCGTGACCCGGCCGATTTCGCCGGTGTAGGCGAAGGTGAGGTCGGCGGAACCGTCGGGTTCCAGGGCGATGTTCTCGGGCTGCTGCCCGGCGGCGAGGTCGAGCGGGATGATCCTCGGCGCCGCTTGGGCGGGCGCCGCCGACACGGCGAGGACGGCGGCCAGCGCGGCAGCGATCAGCTTGATGCGCAAGGGAAACTCCGGTCAGTGGAGAGCAACGGTACGTCGACCGTAGGCCCGGAGCGCGCCCGGCCGCCAATAGCTCGGCCTGGGCCGGCCATCGGAAAACCGATCACAGATCGCGGGCGAAGCAGCGCGAGAGCGGTTCGCCGCGGTACGGCCCGTACGCCTCGATCGGTTCGTAGCCTTCGCGCTGGTAGAACCGGATCGCGTCCGGCTGCCCGGTGCCGGTTTCCAGCAGCAGCCGGGTGATCCCGAGGTTCCGTGCGTGATCTTCGAGTGCGCGCAGCAGAGCGGCCGCGACGCCGGTGCCGCGGGCCGCAGGCTCGACGTACATGCGCTTGACCTCGCCCGATCCGGGCCCGAGCAGCCGCAGTCCGCCGCAGCCGATGGCGGTGCCGTCGGCGTCGCGGGCGATCAGGAAGACGGCGACGGTCTCGGCGGTGGGGACGGCGCCGGGTTCGTGATCGTCGGTGCCGTAGCGGGCGTCGAGCTCGGTCCGCTGGGCTGCGCGCAGGCGGACAGCGTCCGGATCGTCCCAGGTCACCGGGGTGATCGTCAGCGTGCAGTCGATCATAAGGCCCACCCTCCCTTTCCGTAACGGACGTTACCGTAGCATCTGTTACGCTTTCGGGCCATGCCCAGGCAGCGTGACGTGCAGGCCCAGCGCGAGCTGCTGTCCAATGCCACCTGGCAGGTTCTCGCCGAGGACGGGTTACCCGGGCTGACGCTGCGCGCGGTCGCCGAGCGCGCCGGTTGCACGACCGGACTGGTGATGCACGCGTTCCCGACGAAGAAGGCGTTGCTGCTGCACGCGCGCGACCTGCTGTACGAGCGCACGGCGGTCCGGGCGGACGCGGCGGAAGCGGCGTGCTCCTCGGCGTCGGACGCGCTGGCGGCGGTGCTGGGGCAAGCGGTGGACCTCCCGCACGGCCACCACGAGGAATCCCGCATCTGGGTGGGTTTCCTGGCGGCGGCCCTGGCCGACGACGACCTGGCCGAGCGTCACCGTGCGGCGAACCGTTCGTTCCTGGCGCGAGTCCGCCGGCTGGTGGCGGCGTGCCGTCCGGAGTGGCCGGACGAGCGGCTGGAGCTGACGACGAAGAGCCTGGTGGGGCTGGTGGAGGGGTTGAACGTGCTGGCCTCGGCGGACCCGAAGACCTACCCGGCCCGGTTGCAGCAGGCCGCACTCGCCGAGGCGCTGGCCCCGCTGGTCTGATTCACGCCGCCGGGCCGAAGCGGCGGCGGTAGGCGCTCGGGCTGAGTCCCGTGTGGCGCCGCAACTGCGCCCGCAGGTTGGCCGCCGTGCCGAAGCCACTCGATGCCGCCACCCGGTCCAACCTCAACTCGCCCCGCTCGATCAAGCGGCACGCCAAGCTCACCCGCTCCGTCGTCAACCACGCCAGCGGGGTCGTTCCCAGCTCTGCGCGGAACTTCCGGTGCAGCGTCGCCGGACTGGTCGCCGCCCGCGCGGCCAGGTCCGCGACCGTCAACGGGGTGTCCAGTCGCTCCAACGCCCAGGCCAGGACCGGGGCCAGCGACGTCTCCGGGACCTCGGGCACCGGGCGGGCGATGAACTGCCGCTGGCCGCCGTCGCGGTGGGCCGTGAAGACCAGGCGGCGGCTCACCGCGTTGACCACTTCGGCGCCGTGGTCGCGGTGGATGATGTGCAGGCCCAGGTCCAGTGAGGCCGCGCTGCCGGCCGCCGTGAGGACGTTCCCTTCGTCGATGAACAGCACGTCCGGCTCCCACTTGACCTGCGGAAACCGGACGGCCAGCGAGGCGGCCCACTGCCAGTGGGTGGTCGCGCGGCGGCCGTCCAGCACGCCCGCTTCGGCGAGAGCCAGCGCCCCCGTGCAGAAGCTCACCAAGCGGGCACCGCGGTCATGCGCCCGGCGGATCGCCGCGATGATCGCCGGATCGGTCGGGACGTCGGTGTTCGGGCGGGCCGGGACGATCAGGGTGTCCGCCGTGTCGGTCGCCTCGATGCCCGCGACGCCGGACAGCGTGAACATGCCGAGGTTCATCCGGACGTCCGGTGTCGCCGCGCAGAGGCGGAAGTCGTACCAGGGCTGGTCGAGTTCGGGACGGCGGAGGCCGAACAGCTCGGTCGCCACGCCCATCTCGAACGGGTTCGACTCCTCGGTGACGATCGCGACGACCCGGTGCGAGAATTCTTGCGGCATGTGCGATTCCTAGCACTCCCGCCCGCGGAACACCAGGTCGAGCATGGGACGCATGAACCCGATCGACCTCAACGAAGTCCTGGCGAGCTTCGAAGCCGCATGGAGCCCGCGGATCGTCACCCGCGTCAACGACTACGACATCCGCCTCGCGCGGTTCGACGGCGAGCACGTCTGGCACGTCCACGAGCACACCGACGAGTTCTTCCTCGTCCTGGACGGCGAGATCGAGATCGGCCTGCGAGACCCGGACGAACGCGTCGTCACGCTCGGCCGCGGGCAGGTCTTCGTGGTCCCGAAGGGCACGTTCCACAAGCCGTCGTCGAAGGCGGGGGCGAGCGTGCTGCTCGTCGAACCGGCGGGGACGCTCTCGGTCGGCGATGTGCACGACGAGGTGCCCGACCACGTCGACGTGACCACCGGGCATCTCGTCTGAGGCCGGGTTCCGCCACGCGCGGCCCGCCCTCCCTGGGGGCTGCCCCCGCTTCCAGCGTATCGAGGCGTGCCGACGGAAATCGGGGCTCAGCCCCGCCGGTGGATCGGTTGTGCACACCCCCGCCGACTTGTGCACAACCACTCGCGGCGAGCCTGTCGGCTGGTGCGCGGTCGAACGCCGTGCGGCTTAAGGTGCCCGCTCGCCAGCGGACTGGGGCGCGACGAGGACGACAGCGTCTGGGCGGTCACGCGCGAGAGCTTCCGGCGCCGGGGCCCGCCCTCCCCGGCAGAGCCGGAGCACTTTTCAGGTGCCCACCGAACGGGACGTTGACGGCCGGACCTGCACCCCACCCAGACCCCCCCACCATCCCGATCCGAAGCCAAAACACGGACGGTGGTGCCGGGTCAAGGCACGCTTTCCCGCCTTGACGCGGTACCACCGTCCGTAGTGACAATCCCGGCTTCGGTGGTGGGCACCAACCAGCTACACCCGAAGGCGCAGGCCCGCCCTCCCTGGGGGCTGCCCCCGCTTCCAGCGTATCGAGGCGCCCCGACGGAATCGGGACCCAACCCCGCCGGCGCACCGGTTGTGCACACCCCCGCCGACATGTGCACAACCACCCACGGACAACAGCTGACCTGCTGAGTCTCTTCTCAGAACGGCGTACCCTCGGCCGCATGAAACGGACATCGTTCGCGCAGTGGCCGTGCTCGATCGCGCGCACCATGGATCTTCTCGGCGACTGGTGGACGCCGCTCGTGCTGCGGGATGCCTTCTACGGTGTGCGCCGCTTCGACGAGTTCCAGCAGGCGCTCGGCATTGCGCGCAACACCCTCGCCGACCGGCTCAAGCGACTGGTCGACGAGGGACTTCTCGAAAAAGTGCCCTACCAGACCGAGCCGGTGCGCTACGACTACGTCCTCACCGAGAAGGGCCGCGACTTCTACCCGGTGCTGCTCGCGATGACCCGCTGGGGCGACAAGTGGCTCGCGACCGAAGCCGGTCCGCCGATCACCGTGCACCACCTCGCCTGCGGGCACGACACGCACGCCGAAATCGTGTGCGCGGACTGCCGGGAGCCGATGACCCCGGACGACACGCGGATGCGCCGCGGCCCCGGCTTCCCGCCCCGGCTGGCCCAGCGTCCGGACGTCGAGGAGCGCTTCGCTCGGCAGGAGTGATTGACAGAGTCAGTCTATCTACGCAACTATCGTGGTCAGACGCGGAGAAGGGATACCACCACGATGGAGTGGACGGGTGCGCGGTACGCCGACCTGCCGACGGCCGAGGTCTCGACCTGGATCGACGCCGCGCCCGAGGACGTCTGGCCGATCGTCTCCGACATTTCGGTCATGCCCGAGTTGAGCCCGGAACTCCAGTCCGTCGAGTGGTGCGAAGTCGGCCGGAAGTTCCTCGGCCGCAGCAAGCACGACGCGTTCGGCGAGTGGGAAACCACCTCGTACGTCGTCGAATGCGAAGCGCCGCGGGTGTTCGCGTGGGCCGTGCAGGATCCCGAAGAACCCAGTGCCGTCTGGAAGTTCACGCTCGAACCGGACAACGGCGGCACGCGGCTGAGCCAGTGGATGCGGATGGGCCCCGGCCGCTCCGGGCTGTCGTTCGCCATCGATCGGATGCCGGAGAAGGAACAGAAGATCGTCTTCGTCCGCATGCGGGAATTCGAGACGGCCATGAAGGGCAACCTCGCCGCGATCAAGGCCCGGATCGAAAACCGATGAAGACCGCGACGACCGTCGAATTCTCCGAGGACACCCGCGCGACGCTGGACTTCGTGCTGGAGGCGGAGAAACTCGGCCTCGACGTCTGCTGGGTGGCCGAAGCCTGGGGCTCGGACGCGCCGTCCGCGCTCGGCTACCTCGCCGCCCGCACCGACCGGATCCGGCTCGGCTCCGGGATCATCCAGCTCGGCACCCGCACGCCGGTCGCGATCGCGCAGGCCGCTCTCACCCTCGCCGACCTCTCCGGCGGGCGGTTCGCGCTGGGGCTCGGCGCGTCCGGGCCGCAGGTGATCGAAGGCCTGCACGGCGTGCCGTTCGCGAAACCGCTGACGCGCATGCGCGAGACCGTCGAAATCATCCGCCAGGCCTTCGCGGGGGAGAAGATTTCGTTCACCGGCCAGGCGTTCGAGATCCCGTTGCCCGGCGAGGCCCGCCCGATGCGGCTGTCCACCGCGCCGAACCCGGACATCCCGATCTACCTCGCGACGCTGTCGCCGAAGCTGCTGGAGCTCACCGGCGAGGTCGCGGACGGCTGGCTCGGCACCAGCTTCGTCCCCGAAGGCGCCGACGCGTACTTCGCGCATCTCGACGCCGGGCTCGCGAAGGCGGGCAGGAAGCGCGAGGACATCGACGTCTGCCAAGGCGCCGAAGTCGCCTTCGCGGACAACGAAGACGAGCTGCGCGCGATGGTGGGCAGCCGCAAGAAGGAGCTCGCGTTCAGCCTCGGCGGGATGGGCTCGGCCACCACGAACTTCTACAACAACGCCTACAGCCGCCAGGGCTGGGCCGACGTCGCCGCCGAGGTGCGGGAGCGCTGGCAGGCCGGCGACCGCGACGGCGCCGCCGCGCTCGTCACCGACGAAATGGTGCTCGGCACAACGCTGATCGGCACCGAAGAAATGGTGCGCGAACGCCTGCGCGTCTGGCGTGACGCCGGCATCGATACCGTCCGGCTCTACCCGGCCGGCGAAACGCTCGAAGCGCGTCTCACGACGCTCGGCCGTGCATTGGAGCTGTTGTGACCGGCGACTGGCACCGCACCGCGTGCAGCCTCTGCTACCTCAACTGCGGGCTGGAGGTGCAGCTCGACGGCCGGAAGATCACCCGCGTCCGCGGCGACAAGGCCCATCCCCGCTCCGCCGGGTACCTCTGCCAGAAGGCGCAGCGCCTGACCTGGTACGGCGACCACGATGACCGCCTGACGACGCCGCTGCGACGGCGTCCCGACGGCACGCACGAACCCATCGGCTGGGACACCGCGCTCACCGAGATCGCCGCGAAGCTGCACGCGATCCGGGACGCCGACACCGCGGCCGGGCGGCCCGGCTCGTTCGCCTACGTCGGCGGTGGCGGCCAGGGCAACCACTCCGGCGGGGCGTACGGCACGTCGCTGCTGAAGTGGATGAACTCGACGCGGCACTTCAACGCGCTCTCGCAGGAGAAGACCGGCGACTTCTGGGTCAACGGGCACCTGTTCGGCTCGACGATCGTGCACACCGCCGAGGACGTCGAGCACTGCGACCTGCTGGTCGTGCTCGGCTGCAACCCCTGGCAGGCCCACGGTTTCAGCAACGCCCGGCACGCGCTCAACACGCTCAAGAACGACCCGGACCGCCGGATGATCGTGATCGACCCGCGGCGCACCGAGACCGCGGACCTGGCCGACCTGCACCTCCCGCTGCGGCCGGGCACCGACGCCTACCTGCTGGGCGCGATCCTGGCGCTGCTGCTCGAACGCGGTGGCGCCGACGAGCGATTCCTCGCGGAACGCACCGAAGGCTTCGACGAGGTCGCCGCCGTGCTGGCGAAAGTGCCGGTGGACGCCTGGATCGCGCACACCGAAGTGTCCCGAGTGGACGTCGAGCGGGCCGTCGACCTGATCCTCGCGGCGAAGGCGATGACCGTCCGCGTCGAGCTGGGCATCCAGCAAGGACGGCATTCGACCCTCAACAGCTACCTCGAGAAGCTGCTGTACCTGCTCACCGGGCACTTCGGCCGCCGCGGGACGAACAACCTGCACTCGTGGCTGCTGCCGCTGTGGGGCGCGACGACCGGGCAGCGCTCCGAGATCACCGGCTTCGAGTACATCGGCGGCCTGCTGCCGGCGAACACCCTCGCCGAGGAAATCCTCGCCGACCACCCCAACCACGTCCGCGCGGTGTGGGTCGAGTCGTCGAACCCGGCCAACACCTTCGCCGGCACGCGGGACGTCGAACGCGCTTTGGAGGCCGCCGAACTGTCCGTGGTCGTCGACGTCGCCTACACCGAGACGGCCGCGCTGGCGGACTACGTGCTGCCCGCGGCGTCCCAGCACGAGAAGTGGGAGTTCACGCTCTTCACCTTCGAATGGCCGACGAACTACTTCCAGCTGCGGCCGCCGCTGCTGGACCCGCTGCCGGGCACGCTCGTCGAGGCCGAGATCTACGCGCGGCTGTTCGACGCGCTCGGCGTGCTGCCGCCGTCCGATGTCCTCGGCGAGCTGGCCGCCGGGCCGCGTTCGGAACTGCAGGCGGGCCTCGGTGCGCTGGTCCAGGCGATGCCGGAGCGCGCGGCGATCCTGCCGGTGCTGCTCTACCGCACCCTGGGCGCGTCGCTGCCCGACGGCGCGGCGTCGATCGCGCCGCTGTGGGCGGGCTGCCACCGCGCGGCGAAGACGATGACCGTGCCGGTGCAGCGCGCGCTCGGCAGCTCGGCCACCGGTCCGCAACTCGGCGAGGAACTCTTCGAGCGCGTTCTGGCCGGTCCGACGCCGTTTTCGGCGCACGAGCAGGACGAGGTGTGGCACCTGATGCGGCGCGAGCGCGTCCAGCTCGCCGTGCCGGAACTGCTGGACTGGCTGGCCGCGCTGGACCCGGCCGCCGAACGGCCCGACCCGGCGTACCCGTTTTCGCTGCTCAACGGGCAGCGGCGGGCGCACAACGCGAACCAGATCCTGCGTGACCCGCGCTGGCGCCGCACGGATCCGGACGGTGCGCTGCGGGCGCGACCCGAAGAACTGGCGTCGATCGGCGCTTCTCCCGGCGACTGGGTGGCCGTCGTGACGACGGCGGGGCGGGTGGTCGTCCGGGCCGAGGCCGATCCCGCGCTGCGGCCGGGCCAGCTCGCGCTGCCGCACGGCTACGGCATGGCCCACCCGGCCGCCGACGGCCGCCGGGTGGTCAGCGGCCCGCGGATCAACCTCCTCACGGACGCGCTGGACCGGGACCCGATCGCGGGCACGCCGCACCACAAGGACGTCCCGGCACGCCTGGAACCCGCAACCCCGGAGGAGCAGGCCCGCGCGGAGGCCGACAGCCGAAGCGTCGCGAATGGACGGTCCGGTCGTTTCGCCGGTTTATAGTGGGCCCATGCGCAAGATCGTCGCGAACCTGTTCATCTCACTCGACGGCGTGGTCGAGGCTCCCGACAAGTGGTCGTTGCGGTACTGGAGCGACGAAATCGGCCAGGCGGTCGGCGCCGGGATGGCCGCCGCGGACGCGCTGCTGCTCGGGCGCGTCACCTACGAAGGGTTCGCCGAGGCGTGGCCCGGCCGGACCGTCGAGGACGACGAAGGTGCCGAGTTCATGAACAACGTGCGCAAGTACGTGCTTTCGTCGACGTTGTCCGACGTCGGCTGGAACAATTCGACGCTCCTCACCGGCGACCCGGCCGAGGCGGTCCGGACGTTGAAGGCCGGGCCCGGCGGCGACATCATGACCAGCGGCAGCCCGACGGCGGTGCGGTGGCTGCTGTCGGAAGGCCTGGTCGACGAGCTGAACCTGCTGCTGTACCCGGTCGTCGTCGGTCGCGGAAAGCGGTTGTTCCCCGCGGAAGGGCCGTCGTTCCCCTTGGAACTGCGGAAATCCGCGACCTTCGGCAACGGCGTGGTGCAGCTGACCTACGTGCCGGCGTGAGCACGCCGTTCCGGATCGACATCCCCGAGGCCGACCTCGACGACCTGCGTGCGCGGCTGCGGCGGACGCGCTGGCCCGAAGCCGGGCCCGTGGACGACTGGAGCCAGGGCACGCCGCTGGAGTATCTGCGCCCACTGTGCGAATACTGGGCGGCTTCGTACGACTGGCGCCGGGTCGAAGCCCGGTTCAACCGGTTTCCGCAGTACCGCACCGAAATCGACGGGCTGGGCCTCCACTTCCTGCATGTGCGCTCGCCGCGGCCGGACGCGCTCCCGCTGCTCCTCACGCACGGCTGGCCCGGCTCGTTCCTGGAGTTCGGCAAGGTGATCGAGCCGCTTTCGGAGGAGTTCCACCTGGTGATCCCGTCGCTGCCGGGCTACGGCTTCAGCGACAAGCCCGCGGGGCCGGGCTGGGGCATCGAGCGAATCGCGTCCGCTTGGGCGGCCCTGATGGCCCGCTTGGGCTACGCGCGCTACGGCGCCCAGGGCGGCGACTGGGGGACGTCGATCACGACGTCACTGGCCCAGCAGGACGCGGCTCACCTGGCGGGCATCCACCTGAACCCGCCGATCGCGGCACCGGACCCGGCGACCTTCGACGACCTGACGCCGTCCGAGCGGGCCGCGCTGGCCGCGTTGGAGCACGCGCAACGCTGGGAAGACGGGTATTCGGTGCTGCAGTCGACCCGTCCGCAGACGATCGGCTACGGCCTCCTCGACTCCCCGGCGGGGCTGTGCGGCTGGCTGGTGGAGAAGTTCCACGCCTGGTCCGACGGCTTCCCGTTCACCCGCGACGAGCTGCTGGACGACATCACGCTGTACTGGCTCACCGGCACGGCGGCGTCCTCGGCCCGGCTGTACTGGAGAGCATCCGCAAGGTCCAGAAGTGGTTCTCGGAGGCGACGGACGACACGGTGGACGTGCCGACGGGCTGTTCGATCTTCCCGAAGGAGATGCCGCGCCCCTCGCGCCGGTGGGCCGAGAAGCGGTACACCGACATCCGGCACTGGAACGAGCTGGACCGGGGTGGCCACTTCGCGGCGTACGAGCAGCCTGAGCTGTTCGTCGACGAGGTGCGGACGTTCTTCCGGCTGGTCCGCTAGTTCACCTGCCGCGACTGCCCCTGCCAGAACGGCTCGCGCAGCTTGAACTTCTGGATCTTGCCGGTCGCCGTCCGGGGCAGCGCGTCCAGGAACTCGATCCGCTTCGGGCACTTGTAGCCGGCCAGGTACTCCCGGCAGTGCCGGATCAGCTCGTCGGCAGTCACCTCGCCTTCGACCACGACCAGCGCCGTCACCAGCTCGCCCCACTTCTCGTCCGGGATGCCGATCACCGCGGCCTCGCGGATCGCCGGGTGCGAGTTCAGCGCGTCCTCCACCTCGATCGACGACACGTTCTCGCCGCCCGAGATGATCACGTCCTTCTTGCGGTCGGCGATCGTCAGGTAGCCGTCCTCGAACGAGCCGCCGTCGCCCGTGTGGAACCAGCCACCGTCGGTGACCCGCGCGGTTTCCGCGGGGTTCTCCCAGTACCCGTCCAGGTTGTGGTTCGACTGGGCGAGCACCTCGCCGTCGGTGTCGACGGCGATCCGGACGCCCAGCGCCGGCGTTCCCGCGCGGCCCAGCAGCCGCGCCTGCTCGTGCGGGTCGAGGTCCGCCCACTCGCTGCGCATCCGGTTGACCGTCAGCAGCGGCGCGGTCTCGGTGAGCCCGTAGATCTGGATGAACTCCCAGCCCAGCTCGGCCCGGACCCGCTCGATCGTGCGCGTCGGCGGCGGCGCGCCGGCCACGACGATCCGGACGCGGTCGCGGCCGGGGATCTCGCCCTCCCACGAAGCGGCGCCGTCCAGTGCCGCCGTGACCACCGCGGGTGCCGCGCACAGGATCGTCACGCCGTGTTCGTCGATGCGCCGCAGGATCTCGGTGCCGTCGACCTTCCGCAGCACGATGTGCCGGCCGCCCAGGCCGGTCACCGCGTACGGCATGCCCCAGCCGTTGCAGTGGAACATCGGCAGGGTGTGCAGGAGGACGTCGTGGTCGCTCAACGTCGTGTGCAGGCCGAAGACGGCGGCGTTCAGCCAGATGTTGCGGTGGGTGAGCTGCACGCCCTTCGGCCGGGCGGTCGTCCCCGAGGTGTAGTTGATGGTGGCGGTGGCCGACTCGTCGCCGTCCCACGGCCGGGGTGTCCCGTCGCCGCCCCAGATGGCGTCGTCGTCGCGGCCGAGGACGAACACGTGCTTCGCCGTCACCGTGTCGAGCAGGTGCTCGAGCTCCGGGTCGACGATCAGCACCTCCGCCCCGGAGTGCTCCACTATGTACTTGACCTCGGCGGGCGCCAGCCGGAAGTTCACCGGGACCAGGATCCGGCCCCAGCCGGACACGCCGAAGAACGACACGAGCAGCCGCGCGGCGTTGTGCGACACCATCGCGACGCGCCCGCCGGCCGGCACGCCCAGCGCGTCGAGGTTGGCGGCCTGCGCGCGGGCCCGGCGCGCCACCTCGCGGTAGGTGAGCGAACCCCAGCTCGGCGCCGGCTGGTCCGGCTCGTCGACCACCGCGACGCGGTCCGGGTACACCGTTTCCGCGCGGTCGAGGAAGTCCCGGACACCCAGATCGAAGAACATCCCCCGATGATGACTCTTCACCGGGTGCTCGCACCAGTCCGATGTGGTTCGCTGGACCACGATGGACTTCGACACGGTGGCCGGCGAGCTCTACGGGGGTGACCTCGCGGAGTTCGTCAGCGCGCGCAACGCGGCGGTGAAGGCCGCGAAGGCCGCGGGCGACGCCGAGCTCGCGAAGCGGATCCAGCAGCTGCGCAAGCCGACCACGGCGGCGGCGATCGTCAACGGACTGGCCAGGGACGATTCCGACCAGCTGCGCGAACTGGCCGAGCTCGGCGCCGAACTGCGGGACGCGCACACGCGCCTGGCCGGCGACGACCTGCGCGCGCTGACCCGGCGCCGTGGCGAGCTGGTGCGGCGGATCCTCCACGAGCTGCCGCCGATGAGCGACCCGGTGACCCGCGAGGTGGAGTCGACCCTGGAGGCCGTCGCGGCCGAGCCGGACACCGCCGCGCTGGCGCTCGCCGGACGGCTGACGTCGGTCGCGCACCAGGACACCGACCAGTGGTTCAGCCTCGCCGCGAGCGTCCCGCCCGTCACCGGGAAGCGCTCGGCGAAGCTGGTCGACAAGGCCGAACCGGCCAAGCCGAAGCGCGACCACCGGCGCGAAGAGGAGGAGCGGGCCCGGGCCCGGGCGGAACGCGACCGCCTGCGCAAGGAAGCCGCCGAGCGGGACAAGGAACGCGCGACGGCCGAGCGCGACCTGGTCCGCTCCGAACGCGCGGCCGAACAGGCCACTGCCCGCGTCGACGACCTGCGCGAGCGCCTGGCCGAAGCCGAGGAACGCGCCGAGCGGGCGACGGCGGAGTTCGAGACGGCGAAGGCGGCCTTCGACGAAGCCGACGCGGCCGCCACCGCCGCCCGGGAAGCCGCCGACGCCGCCCGCTGAGCTATGCGGTTAAGGGATGGCTGCGGGTCGGCCCGGTTGGTAACGTGCGAAGTGCGCCCCGGATGGGCCGACACACGGAGGTAGTGGCTACCAAGCCCCCTTGAGATCGACACGTTCTGCCCGCACGGGCAGAGGTGTGCCCTCCGCGATAGCCGGGGCTTCGCCCCGGGCCGGGGGCTTCGCCACCCGGACCCCCGAAAAGCGAACTGTCGCCCTCTCGGCCTCCGGTGATTTCTTCATCGGAAAGGATCACCCGGTTTGATCATGCTCACCACGACCGGCGCCCGTACGGGCCGGAAGCACCGCGTTTCACTGGGGGCCGTGGACATCGACGGCCGGCTGGTCGTCGTCGCCTCGGCGATGGGGTCGCCGAAACACCCGGCCTGGTACCACAACATCCGACGCAACCCCCTCGTCCTGGTGGAAACGGACACCGAGTCGTACGAGGCGATGGCGGCGCTCCCGCCCGACCGCGACAAGCTGTTCGCCGAGGTGCTCGAGAGGGAGCCGGGGTTCGCGGACTACCAGGCGCGAACGACTCGGATCCTGCCCGTCGTCGAGCTCCACCGGTTCGACACCGCGCGCCGGATGGGCGACTGGCTCGTCGAGATGCACGACTGGCTGCGCGGTGAGCTGAAGGAAATGCGCGCCGAGCTGGACTGCGGCATCCCGCGGCAGCTGCGCACGCGGTGCGCCGGCTTCTGCACGGCCCTGAGCCGGCACCACACCGGGGAGGCCACGAACATCTTCCCGTTGCTGGCCGAGCGGTTCCCCGCCCTCAAGCCCACGCTGGCGAAGCTCGACGAAGAGCACGTCGTCGTGGCCCGGCTGCAGGAGGAGATCGAGCGGCTCGCCGAGGAGGAAACCGACCCGGTGCGGCTCCGCGCGGAGTTCGACCGGCTCCAGTCCGCCTTGGACAGTCACTTCGCCTACGAGGAAAGGACGCTCGTCACGGCGCTGAACGTCCTGCTGCCCGCGCCCGGCTGATCAGAGCAGCACCTCGGCCAGCCGGCGCTGGTTCGCCAGCTCCACCTCGGGGGACGGGCCGAGCACCTGCACCGCAACGTGGTCGGCGCCGGCGTCCACGTGGGACAGCAGTCCCTTGGCGACGGTCTCCGGCGTGCCGTGCAGGACGAGGTCGTCGATCAGGCGGTCACTGCCGCCGCCGGCGACGTCGGCCTCGGTGTACCCGTGGCGCAGCAGGTTGTTCACGTAGTTGCGGAGGCCGAGGTAGGGGGTCTGGACGTACGGCCGTCCGATGGCGCGTGCGGCCACGCTGTCGTCGTCCAAGACCACCTTCTGCTCCGGGGCCAGCAGCTTGCCCGCGCCCAGGATCGCCCGCGCGTGCCGGGTGTGCGCGACCGGCACGAGGTACGGGTGCGCGCCCGCGGAGCGCTCGGCGGCCAGCTTCAGCACGCGGTCGCCGAGCGCGGCGAGCACCCGGGCCTCGGCCGGCACGCCGGCCGCGTCGAGCCGGTCGAGGTAGTCGACGATCTTGGCGTACGGGCTCCGGTATTCGGTGACCGACTCGGGGTGGCCGACGCCGATGCCGAGCAGCAAGCGCTTTCCGTACCGGCCCGCGAGCCGGTGGTAGGACTCGGCGAGCGTCTCCGGCTCGTCGAGCCACATGTTGACGATCGCCGTCGCCACGGTGATCCGTTCGGTGGCGGCGAGGATGTCCTCGACGAAGGCGAGGTCGCCGACCGAGTTGCGGCCGGTGCCCAGCCAGACCACGCCGTACCCCAGCCCGTCCGCCCCGATCGCCTGTTCCTTGCGGACGACGTCGTCGCGGTGCGGGGCCAGGAACACGCCGAACCTGCTCGATACATTTGCCATACCGAGCAATGTAGCAAATGTAGCGATCAGTGTGCCAGCCGGTGCAGCCACTCCCGCAGCAGCTGGCGCTCGGTGGTCGTCAGCGCCTCGGTGTCGTCCTCGAGTGCGGTCGACAAAGCGACAGCGAGACCGCTCACGGACGAGCTCTCGGCGGGGCGGTCGGCCAGCAGCCCGGCCAGGACGGACTCCCTGACCTGCGCGGACATCGACAGGTCCCGGCTTTCCGCGGGCTGGGCGATCAGGCTGAGCGTCACGCCGCTGTTGGCCGCCGCGAACTGCCGCGCGGCCTCCGCCGCCTCGACGCGCAGGCGGCCGTCGCGCGCCAACGGCGTGAAGAGCTCCAGCAGCATCGCTTCGGCGCTGGAGGTGAGGTTGCACGGGACGCCCGGCTCGATCTGGCCGTAGAGCAGGACGTAGAACGCGGGGTGTTCCAGGCCGTACTCGACGTGCCGGTCCCAGCCCGCACGGATCCGCGCCACCGGGTCGCCGCCCGGTTCCGGCGCCTGGACGTACTGGGTGAAGCCGTAGTTGACGACGGCGTCGAGCAGACCTTGCTTGCTGCCGAAGTGGTGGTACAGCGTGGGGGCCTGGACGCCGGCGCGCTCGCAGATCGCCCGCGTCGACACCGGCCCGTCACCCGCTTCGTGCAGGAGCTGGCCGGCGGCCATGAGCAGGCGGTCGCGGGTGCTGGTGGCGTTGCTCGATCGTCCGGCCATGTAGCAATTGTAACGCCGGCTTGTAACGGGTCAGCGCAGCCGGAGCTGGACGCGGCGGAGCCCGGCGAAGGCGGCCAGCACCCCCGGGTCCGTCGTGGCCGCGGCCGGGCGGACCGACCGGTAGCCGTCCAGCAGCGCCTCGCGCAGCTCTTCGCGCTGGGGCAGGTGCCGGAGGGCGTCGAGCGCCACGGCGAGGTCGTAGGCGTAGTGCCCGTACCCGCAGTCGTCGAAGTCGATCGCGTGCACGCGGCCGCGGTGCAGCAGGTAGTTCTGCTGGTGCAGGTCGCCGTGCACCAGGCCGAAGACGTCGGAGCCGTACCCCAGCTCGGCCCGCACCGCCCGGACGCGGGCCACCGCCTTGCGGATCCGCTCGTCGCCGCCGGCCGCCGCGACGGCCCGGTCGACGACCGCCGCGGAGAAGCCGTCCACCTGCGTTCGGCCGAACTCGGTCAGGTCGTCGACCCGGCGGCGGTCGAGGCCGTTCATCCGGCTGCCGTGCAGGTGCAGCCGCGCGGTGAACTCGCCGACGGCGTAGAGCTGCGGCGCGCTGAGCCGTTCGTCGACGAACCGGCCCTCGACCCAGTGGCTGAGCACGCAAGTGCGCGGTTCGGGCACGGCCGGGTCGGCGACCACGGTGACCAGATCCCGTGCGCGCGTCGGCACCGGCTGCGGGACGACGAGTTCGGTTTCGCGGCGCAACGTGGCCAGCCAGGCCATTTCGGCCCGCACCTGCGCGACGGCGGGGCCGTCCGGCCGCTGCACCCGCAGCACGTACCGGTGGCCGTCGGCGCCGTCGACGCGGAACGTCGTGTTGTGCCCGTGGGCCAGCGGGGTCAGGCGGGCCACCGGCACGGCGTAGGCCGTCAAGGCCGCTTCCGCGAGCCGTCGCAGCCGCCGCGTCCGGCCGGCGCGGTCGAGCTCGGCGAACGGCCGGGTGTTCGCCTGGAAGTCGGCCATCGCCCAGGTGCTCAGCTGATCGACCGTTCCGGCTCGCGCGAGTGCGAGACCAGCTCGATGGTCGGCGTCATGTGCCGGCCACCGCCGAGGCGTTCCACGCCGCGCAGTCCCTCGACCAGCCGCTCGACCTCGGTGTCCGGCCGCACCCCGAAGCGCATGAACTGGCTGGTCATGCCGATCTTGTTGCCGCACTGGCGCACCAGCAGGTGGTGCTCGGCGAGCAGGTAGTCGCACAGCTCGGCGCCGTCGACCGACGCGGGCAGCTTGACGAGCAGGAAGTTCGCCTGCGAGGGGAACACCGTCAGCTCCGGGAACTGCCCGAGCTGCGACTGCATCATGAACCGGTCGAGCGCGAGCTTCTTGAGGCTGTCCTCGTACTCCGCGCGGTGCTCGGCGAGCATGAAGATCACGGTCTCGGCGAGCGAGTTCAGGTTCCACTTCGGCAGCGCGGCCGACAGCTTCCGCGTCAGCGCCGGGTTCGAGACCTGGTAGCCGAACCGGATGCCGTGCAGCCCGAAGTTCTTGCCGAGGCTCTTCAGCACGATCACGTTCGGCCGGACGACGGCCTCGGCGGCCACCGACGGGTTCCGCTCGACCTCGACGAAGTCGATGAAGGACTCGTCGATCACCACCAGGTCGAGGTCTTCGAGGGCGTCCATGAACCGGAGCACCTCGCGGCGCGGCAGATATCCGCCGTCGGGGTTGTTCGGGTTGCACAGCACCGCGACCCGGGAGCCGCGGCGCTTGATGAAGTCGACGTACTCGTCCACCCGCAGCTCGAAGCCGTCCGCTTCCTTGAGCAGGAACATGTCGACGCGCTTGCCGGTCTCCATCGGCTGGTCGGTCCAGCGGCCGAACGTCGGGATCGGCACGGCGACGCTGGACCCGACCAGCAGCTGGTCGATCCAGGTGATCAGCTCGGTCGAGCCGTTGGCCAGGGAGATCGTCGAGGGGTTGAGCCGCAGCACGCTCGCCAGTTGCGCGGTGGTCGCGGCGGCGTCGCTCGGGTAGAACTTGAGGATCGTGCGGAGGTTGCGTTCGAGCTCGCCGAACATCCCGTCGGTCGGGAAGTACGGGTTGCAGGGGATGCAGAAGTCCGCGAGGTCGTCCGCGTGCTGGCCCATCGCCCTGGCCACGGAGAAGAACGACGGGCTGTGGGCCTTGTTCTGCTGGAAAAGGCCGTGGGTGGTCATACCGTGCCGCACGCGTGTTCTCCGTCCGCCGTTTTACCGGCCCCTTGCCTTCCCGTTGAGGACACGTACGAATCGGACGGCCGGTTCAATGCCGGACAACGCGTGTATTCCGGTGCCTGCCAATACGGCCGCGGCCAGCGCGGACAGGAGCATGAGCGGCAGCGGCGCGGTCAGCGGGTCGATACCCGCGAAGGACTCGATGCCGATCACGGCGGTGAGCACGGCGTCGGCGGCGACGGCGGTTTTCACGACGCGCAGCCGGTGCGCTTCCGGGTGGGGGGTGGAGCGCAGGATCCAGGCCAGCGCGGGCAGCACCAGGATCGCGTGCATGGCGACCGCGTGCAGCGGCTTGAGCGAGCCGGCGGTGGTGTAGGCCAGCTGCGGGTCGCCGCCGCGGGCCGCGACGACCCCGCGGCCGATCATCACCGCCCCGGTGGCCAGCGCGACCAGCAGCACGACCAGGCCGGCGCGGACGGCCAGGCGCAGGCTCGGCGCGGCCGGGCCCGGCTCGACGAGCGCGACGGCCGTGAAGCCGATGACCGTCAGGACGAGCACGCCGCCGCCCGCGGCCAGCGTCATCGAAACGCCGCTGTCGAACGAGGTCTCGAAGTTGAAGTGCGACGGCACCCCGCGCCACACCTGCATGCTGACCAGCGCGACCTCGGCGACGCTCGCCACGGTGAACGCGCCGAGCAGGAGGTTGCGCAGCCCAGGGCGCATGGTGAGGAACGACGTCGCCCAGGCGACCGACGCGAGCGTCAGCCCGAACGACAGGCCGAACGTGACGGCCTTGCGCATCGACAGCGGGCCCAGCCACGAGCCGCCGGTGGCGATGAGCACGAGAGCGTGCGCGACGCCGCTGAGGAACAGTGCGGCGCCGACGGCGTAGGCGATCCGTTCGGCGCGTCGCCCGTCGGACCAGATCCGGGTCAGTGCGTTCATGCTGCCGAGTCTCGCTTCGCGGCCCGGGTCGCCGCGTCGGCCCGGTGGCGACACCACGACGTACGACGACGTGCGTACGGCAATCGGTGAGTGTGTCGAAAAAGTGCCGGTAAAGGTATTTCAATCTTCTTGACGGAATATTAACGAAAGGCGTGCCGCGTGCCACTCGCCAGGCGGATGCGGTGCCGGCGAAGGCGTTCTATCCTGCGAACATGTACATCGCACTGCTGACCTATACAGCGCCCGAAACAGAAGTCGACTACGCGCTCCCGGATCATTCGGAGTGGGTGCGTAAACAATTCACGAAAGGACTCTTCCTGGTTTGCGGAAAGGGCAACGGCTCGGCTGATCACGTGATCCTGGTCCGCTCGGTGCTGCGCGGCAAGCTCGACGCCGTGCTGGCCAGCGACCCGTTCGTGGTCCAGCGGCTCGCCCGGTACGACGTCATCGAGTTCACCGCCACGCGCACCGCTCAGGAGCTGCTGGCGATCAACGAGGCCATCGCCTCCTGAGCCACCGTCGGGTCGGGTGGCCCGGCGACGATGCCCCGCCACCTGACGGCTCACCCGCCGGACTTCGCTTATGATCGCGAAGGACGTCCAGCAGGGAGAGTGCGATGAAAACCCCCGACCTCGTCTTCCGGGGCCGCCGGTTGAGCAGTGACCGCGCGCTGGTGCTGGCCGCGGTCGAGTCGCTCCCTGAGGCCCGCTCCGCTGTTGCCGACGGCGCCGATCTCGTGGGTTTCCCGGGCGCGGAATCCCTCGTCGAGCAGGCGCGCGAGACTTTTCCCGACCTCGTCATCGGGGTTGACACCGCGGACCCGTCGGTGGCCGCGGCCTGCTGCGAAGCGGGCGCCGACCTGATCCTGGCGCGCGCGGACCTGGCCGGGGTCGCGGCCCGGTACGACGCCGGTTATGCCGCTCCTGCTCTCCCGTCCGTGCCCGGTCTGTCCGTGGTGCTGGACGTGGGGGAGTTCCGGGCGCCGCTGCCCGCGGCCGACGTGCCCGTGCTGGCTTCGGTGGCCGGCGACGGAACGCCCGCCGGGCTGGCACTGGCGGCCCTCGCGGCCTCGGCGGGGGTGGCGATCATCCGCACGAAGCACGTCCGCCAGGTGCGTCACGTGGCGGAGATGGCGGCGAGCATCGCGGGCACCCGCCCGCCGGCGAAGGCGGTCCGGTGGGAGTGATCCGCCAGATCTGGCCGTCCCCGCGCGAGCTGGCCGAGAGCGACCTCGAGCAGCTGTACAGCTACCCCGCGGACCCGCGTTGGGTAGCGGTGAACTTCGTGTCGAGCACGGACGGCGCGATTGCGGTCGAGGGCCGGTCCGGGGCGCTGTCGACCCCGGCGGACCGGGTGGTCTACCGACTCGGCAACGACCTGGCCGACGTGGTCCTGGTGGGCGCGGGAACGGCGATGGCGGAGGGCTTCGAGGGAATGCGCCCCGACGCCGCCACGGCCGACCGCCGCCGGAGGTTCGGGCTGACCCCGATCGCCCCGGTGGCGGTGGTGACGACGGGCCGTTCCCTGCCGCCGGACGCCCCGGTGATCACGAAAGCGGCGGTCCCGACGCTGGTCTTCACGTCTTCGGCGGCGCCCTCGGAGCTGCGCTCGGCCTGGGCGGCGCACGGCGCTCGGGTGTTCGTGGTGGGGGAGCTGGAGGTATCGGCCGAGCGGGTGGTGTCGACGCTCGTGGCGGAAGGCTTGGGCCGCATCGATTGTGAAGGCGGGCCCCGGTTGTTCGGGTCGTTGATCGAAGCAGGTTTGGTGGACGAGTTCCGGTTGACGGTGGCGCCGTTCCTGGTGGCAGGCACGTCCGGCCGGGCATCCCTCGGTGTGCCGGTCGATCCGGCCGAGCTGGAGCTGGCTTCGGTGCTCACCGACGGTGCCAGTGTGCTGTTGCGGTACCTGGCGCCGCGCTAGTTTTGTCGGTGCCTTCCGGTAGTGTGGAAATCGGGGGCTCCCTAGGCGCGGACCCGTTGCGCCACAAGGGAAATCGTCGTCCGGGCCGTCGTCCCGGTTCACTCGTTCCAGCGATGTCGTTCGCACACTTGTTCGGGTACGGTCGAAGACATGACCACGACCCGAAGACCCGCGCAGCACCGCGATCCGGTGCTGCGCAAGCGAAATGTCCTACCGATCGAGCAGTCGCCGGAAGTGCTCCGGCAGCAACAGTTCCCGCGCCTCCGCCCGCGTCAGCCAGGCGAAGTCGTCATGCTCCTCGGGGTTGAGCACGACGTCGCCCGATCCCTGTTCTTCCACCGTGTAAACGAAAGCGTGGATGCGCAAGGCGCGTCCCGCCACGTCCGGCCACGCGTCCCGCGCCAGCTCGCCGGTGACGCGAACCGTCAGCCCGGTCTCCTCCGCCGCTTCGCGCGTCGCTGTGTCCTCGAAGCGTTCGCCCGGCTCGGCCGTGCCGCCGGGCAGTTCCCAGCGGCCCGCGAGGAAGACCCCGGGCCCGCGGCGGAGGAACAGCACCCGGTCACCGCGGGCGATCCAGCAGTAGGCCAGGTGCTTGTGCGCGATCTCCGTCATGCGCGCGATTCTCGCTCAGTTGGTCTTCGACGTCGGCAGGTGGGCGCCGAGGTACCCGACGTACACCGTGCCCGTGCGGTCGGTGTCGTCGAGGAAGTGCAGGCGCGGCGCCGGGGATTTGAAGCGTTCCAGGGCGATGTGGGCGCCGAAGTAGTCGCGGCCCGCCGGGTTCGTCCGGGGATCGACGCGGAACGTGCGGGCTTGGCGGAGCCGTTCGTTCGTCGTGACCGTGTCCGACTCGGCCAGCGCGATGATGTTCGCGCTGATCAGCGAACCCGGCTGGCCGGTGCGGGCGAACGCGAGCACGTCCGACAGCTCGGGGCCCGGGTCCTGGCCCGCGCCGAGCAGAGACGTCCGGGCGCCCGCGTAGGCGTCGAGGGTGCGGAGCGCGTCCCACGCCTTACGGCGCCAGGCGGCGGCTTTGGGGTGGTGGTCGAGGATGGCCGCCGGCGCCGGTTCGGCCGTGATCGCGAGGTACTTGAGCGAGGCGCTCGCGGCGCCGATCAACTCGGCGAAACTGGGGAAGTCCTCCGGCGGCCGCTCGGCGGCGGCGACCTCGTCATCGGCGCCGTGGTGGCGGGCGAGCCGGCCCGCCAGCAGCCCGTTGACGCGCCTGAGTTCGTCGCGCTCGGCCTCCGTCTCCTCGAACGCCCGCGCGTAGTCGTCCACCTCCGCCTGCAGCTGCGCGAGCTGCTCGCGCAGGCCGGCGACATCGGTCGCGCACGCGTCCTCGAGGCGGCGGCGGAGCGTCTTCACCTCGCAGGCGTGGCGGTCCCGCTCCTCGGCGTGGACCTTGGCCTTCTTCCGCAGGATCGTGATCACCCCCCGCGCCTCGGCCAGCTCCCGCTCGGCGTGGCCGAGCTTCTCGACCAGTCCGGCGTCCGGCTCGTGTGCCGGCGCAGCGAACGGATCGGCCTCGTACCAAGCCCGCACGCTCGGCACGTCCGCCCACTCCTCGGGCAGGGGCGTCCGGCCCCGGGTCTGGATGAGCCGGGTGATCGCGCCCTCCAGCGCCTCGCCGGACACCGGGCTCTCACTGAAGACGAAGTCCGGCAGCTGGTCGCACGGCGGCACGTACAGCCGCGCGCCCTGCGGCAGCGCGAACGCGAGCGGCAGGTGCCGGTTGAGGGTGTGGCGGAAGCGGTCGTCGACGTCGAAGACGTTGACCAGGCCGGGCCAGCCCTCCACCGGCACCGTCGGTGGCTCGGTGATCACCAGCACCGCCGACGAGCGCCACGGCGCCGCCAGCGCCTCGCCGAGCAGATCGGCGAGGTGGTCGCATTCCTTGCGCGACCAGCCGCGCATCGCCAGCACCGGCGTCTCGATCGGGATTTCGTCGCTGCCGCTGGCGCCCAGCTCCTCCAGCCCGATCCGCCAGGCCGGCGCATCATGGCGGCTCCGCCACGGCCGCGTACAGGCCGCGCTCAGCAGCCAGGTCACCCGATCTTCGCCGGCGCGGTAGCAAAGCGAAAGCAATACCTGAACGGAGTAGCGGCCTTCGCTGTCCTCGTACGCGAATTTGAGATCGCACCGCCGCGAACCCCCGTCATCGGACGAGCCGAGATCGGTCACCGTGTAGTCGTCCTGCTGCCGCTGGCGGCTGATCAGCCTGCTGCGCAAGGCGTCCAGGGGGCGTTTCCCCTCGGTGGGGACCAGTCCGTGGTGCCAGATCCGGTGCACCCCCACAGGACTCAACTCCGTTCGCCGGCAACAGGACCTCAGCCGAACATAGCGGATCCTGTGACCGTTCGAACGCGGGGCGTCACCCCGCCCACCCGCCGACGGCACTCACCGCACTCCCGATGCCGCCGGCGCGTGCCCCAACCCGCTGTCGGCCCGCGCTGTGGTCACGTGCCGCTGGCGCCCACTCCGCCCGTTATCGACATTCGCCGCGCTCCCGTGCGGCCTGCGCTCGCTCCGCCTCATTGTCGCCACACGCCGCCGGGACCCGTCCCGGCCGTGGTCGCCGCCGGTCGTGCTTTCCGCGCCGCTGGCGCCCGTCTCGCCCCGTTGACGGAATTCGCCGTTCCCGTGCGGCCCGCGCTCGCTCGGCCCCGGTGTCGCCACGCGCGGTGCTTCCGTGCCACTGGCCCCTCGTCCCGCCCGGTTGACGGTATGCGCCGCGCTCTCGTGCGGGCCGCGCTCCTCCGCCCCGTTCTCGCGACGCGGCGCCAAGTCCCGTTCCGCCTTGTGGCCGCCGCTCGCGCGAGATCGATCGCCGCCGCCGCACGCCGCGACGGCCTCCTCCGGCCGCCCCACCGCGAGAAGGCCGCCCGGGTCGCGTGGAACCGCGGCAGATTGGCGCCCTCGACCAAGTGCCCGCGCGTCGGGGGCCGTCCGTCTCAGCGACCACTGCGCGGATTCAACGTCACCCGTTACGGGACCGGGACAGTTCGAGGATTCCAAGCCGGCGCCAGCGCGGCCGCAGGCCCGCCGATCCTGGCGATTGCCACCGCCCGGATCGCGGGGCGGGACCCGCAACAGCTCGAGGCCGCCGACCAGCCTCGGCGCGGTGGCGAGGCCGCGACGACCCCACCGTCCGCTTCAGCATGGCCCCTTGCGCCTCCAAGCCAAAAGCTGAACGCCGCCGGCCCAACCTCACCCCGTGCGCGTCCACAGGCAGAACGGGTGCCCGGCCGGATCGAAGCAGACGCGGACGTCGTCCTGTGGCTGGAACTCGGCGACCACCGCTCCCGCCGCCGTTGCCGCTGCCGTGGCCTCCTCGAGGTTGTCGACCTCGATGTCGAGGTGCAGTTGCATCTGCTGGGCTCCGTCTTCCGGTGGCCACACCGGTGGGATGTGGCCGGTCTCCAGCTGGAACGACAGGCCCGCGCTGCCGTCGTCCGGGCGCAGGGTCACCCACTCCGTTTCGTCGGTGCGGATCGGCCAGCCGAGGAGCTTCGAGTAGAACTCGGCGAGCGCACGGGGTTCCGGCGTGCCGAGCACGGTGGAGGTCAGCTTCATGATCGGAGTGGTACCCGCGCGGCGGCATCCCTACCGCGGTGCGGAAGCTCCGTCGCCGGAATACCTCGGCTTCTCGTGGGTTGCTTTCTGGCGCAGACGTCGAGATCACCGAGGAGTCGCCATGTCGTCCGAGCACGTGCACGGGACCGTCGCCGACGGGTTCGAGTCCGTCCGGGAAGAGTTCGCCGCCGTCGCGGTCGAGGAGGGCGGTGACTATGCCGCCCAGCTCGTTGCGCACGTTGATGGCGAACGGGTTGTCGACCTGTGGACCGGGCCCGACATCACCGGGGACTCGCTGACCGGCGTCTTCTCCTCGACGAAGGGGGCCGCGCACCTGGTGGTCGCGCTGCTCGTCCAGGACGGCGTCCTCGACCTCGACCAACGGGTCGCCCATTACTGGCCCGAGTTCGGCGCCGCAGGCAAAGGCGGGGTCACCTTGCGGGAGCTGCTCGCGCACCGCGCCGGCGTCGTGGGCGCCGACGCGGGATTCAGTGCCGACGAGATCGCGGACGACCGCGTCATCGCCGAGCGGCTCGCCCCGCAGCGGCCCTACTGGCGGCCCGGCACCGCCTTCGGCTACCACGCGCTGGTGATCGGCGCTCTGACCGGCGAGGTGGTGCGACGCGTCACCGGTCGCAGCATCCAGGAGCACTACGAAGAGCGCGTCCGGCAGCCGTTCGGGCTGGACTTCTACCTCGGGCTGCCCGAAGCACTGGAGCCGCGCTTCCTGACCACGCAGCCGATGCTGCCGACGCCGGAGCAGCAGGCCGAGCTCGAAGCGAACGCGACCGGGCCGGACAGCATCACGGGCATCGCCTTCAACGCCAACCACCCGAAGGCGCCGGCGCTGTGGGAGCTGCCGAACCTCAAGCTGGTCCGGCAGCTGAGCCCCGCCTCGGTGGGCGGCGTCGCGTCGGCCCGGGGCCTGGCCGGCATGTACGCCGCGGCGATCAGCGGCCCGGAGCCGCTCCTGCGTCCGGAAACCGCGGCGGAATTCGCGCAGATCCACTCGATCGGGGACGACGTCGCGACCCGCAACCGCAACGCGTTCGGCCTTGGCTTCGCGATCGTCTCGGACGACTACCCGGTGCTGGGCCAGGGCGCGTTCGGCCACAGCGGCGCGGCCGGTTCCCAGGCGTTCGCCGACCCCCGTAGCGGCCTCGCGTACGGCTACAACCGCCGCCGGTACGCCTTCCCGGGCGGGGCTGCTCCGGAGAACGTCCGTCTGGTCCGCGCGGTGCACGCGGCAGCGACGGCCTAGTCATCCAAAGCGGACACTCCGAGTCGGCTGTCACGTTCCGCATCCGGACCAACACGTACCTGCGGGTGGTCCGGACGCGGTTCCCCCAGGTGTGGGCATGCACGTCTGTAGTGGACGTCGTTACAGACTTCACCCTTTAGGACGTTCCCGGCGGGACATCAATGCTGCTCACGCGCGTCGGACTGACTTTCCGTAGCGAAAACTCTCCCGATCACTGCTCTGATGTGAAACTATTGGGCCGTTCGCGGGGAGAGGGCCTCGCGGCAGGGGGACTCACCGTCACGGCAGCGTCCCCATGAAGATCCCCAGGGGAGAGGAGATCGACCATGTCGACGCCCACGGATGTCAAGCCGGAGGAAACCCCGGAACCGGTCGAGCAGGCCGGCCCGGTGGTCCCGCACCCCGAGCCCGACCAGTTCGGCTGGGTGCACATCGGCCACGACCACCTGAAGGACGAGCCGGTCGTGACGCCGAACTGCGCACCGCCGTGCTACCAGAAGGGCAACTGAGCTTCACCAAGCTGTGACCGCCCGCCTGCCGATCTTTGACCGGTAGGCGGGCTCCGTTCTGCTTTCGCCTGTGCTGTCATAGGAGAGTGCCTGTGACAAAGCTGGACCCGTCCGAGACGATCGACAGGGTCCGCAAACTCCAGCAGACCGCTTCGGACGTCTCTTGCCTCGGGCGTTTCCACGAAGGTGTCCGTCTCCTCCGCAAGGGGATGGGCCTGCTGGATGCGATGTATCCGGTCGAACCCGAGCACCACACCGACTGGATGGTCACGCGGATCCGGCTCTCCAGCACGCTCGTGGCACTCACGTCGGAGATCACCGGAGACTTCAAGGCCGGCCTGGCCGGCCTGAACGACGTCCGCCTGCTGATCAACGGGGTGGTCGACCCCGTCGTGCGCGCCGAGCTGAGCGCGGCGCTGGAGCACAACTACGGGGCGCGGCTGATGAGTGTCGGCCGGAACGAGGAGAGCCTCGCGTACTTCGCCGCGTCGATGGAACACCGGCGCTACTGGCTCGACCACACCCCCGAACCCGAGCCCCGGATGGTCGGCCTGGTCCAGACCCTGGCGGCCACCGGGTGGGTGCACACGAAGCTGGGCAACGTCGCCCAGGCCCGCGAAGACCTCAACCGCGCGATCGAGCTCGCGGAGAAGTTCGAGCTGCGGGCGGACGCGGCGGACGGGCGCCGGTTCCTCGGCACCCTGGCCCTGCGGACCGGCGACGTGCCCGAGGCGCTCCGCCTGTACGAGGTCAGCGAGCGCTCGTACCGGGCGCTCGACCTCGACGTGCCGTCCCAGCTGCGGCTGGAGCAGGCCGAGGCGCTGCTGGCCGCGGGCCTGGCCGGCGAGGCGGGCGAGCACCTCGACGACCTCATGACGTCGATGCAGTCGCAGCCGAGCGTCAGCCGCGAGCTGGCCTACATCGAGCTGCACCGCGCGGAGGCCGCGCTGATGGCGGACGAGCTCGGGCTCGCCCGGCAGATGGCGGGGTCGGCGCGGCGCCGGATGCTCAAGGTGGGCTGCCAGACCTGCGTCGGGAACGCGAAGATCATCGGCTTGCAGGCGGACGTCCGGGAAGCACTGCGGTCGGGCGAGATCCCGGCGGCGCTGCCCCACCGGGCGATCCGGACCGCCGAGACGCTGCCGGTTCCCCGCCTGACCGAGCAGGCCGCCACCGCGCGGATGCTCGCCGTCCGGCTGGACATCCGCCGCGGGAACCTGAAGCGGGCCGTCGAGACCCTGCAGAAGGTCCCTCGTCCCGGTCAGCTGACCCCCATCGACTACCGGATGCTCCGGCGGCTCTGCCGGGCCGAGCTCGCCGTGGCGCACGGGGACCGGGCCAAGGCGCTCACCGAGATCCGGTCCGGGCTCACCGAACTCGACGCCGTCCGGGACCGGATGGGCGGGCTGGACCTCGTCTCCGGGACCGCGCTGCACGGGCAGGAGCTCGCCGATCTCGCGGTCAAGCTCGTGCTGGAGCGCAACGATGCCCGGCGCCTGTTCGTCTGGCTCGAACGGACCCGCGCCCAGACCTACCGCTACGAACCCCTCTCCGCCGGGACCGATCCGGAGCTCGCCGCGCGGGTGGCCGAGGTGCGGGGGCTCGGGCAGGCCATCCAGGAAGCCCAGCACGACGGCCACCCCATCGCCGGCCTGCGGGCGAAGTACAACGAACGGCTGCGGGAAGCTCAGCGGCTCGGCTGGCACACCGGGCGGTGGGGCCGGCCGCGGCCGGTGGCCGGGCTGGCCGAGGTCCTCGCGCGGCTCGGTGAGCGGGCCATGGTCAGCTTCGCCGCTTCCGGTGACGAGCTGGTCGCCGTCGTCATCGCCGGGGGTGAGTGCCGGCTCGTGCGGCTCGGGTCCGCCGAATCCGCCGCCGAGTCCGCGCGGGTGCTCAACGTCGACCTCGACGCCCTCGCCCCCGACAACCTGCCCGAGCGGCTGGCCGAGGTCGTCATGGCCTCCGCGCACAAGCAGGCCGGCAAACTCGACACGCAGCTCATCCAGCCCCTGGCCGACATCATCGGCGACCGGGAGCTCGTCATCGTCCCGACCGGGCCGCTCTACGCCGTGCCGTGGGGGGTGCTGCCCGGGCTGCTGGGGCGGCCGACCGTCGTCGCGCCGTCGGCGACCGCCTGGCTCGCCGCCGAGCTGACGAAGTCCTCGCGGGCGCGCAAGATCGTGCTCGTCCGCGGGCCCGGGCTGGCCGGTGCCCGCGGTGAGCTCGAAAAACTCACCACGCACTACCGCACCGCGACGACGATGACCGGCGCCAAGGCCACCGTGAAGTCGGTGCTGCGCGCGATGGACGGTGCCAAGCTCGCGCACTTCGCCGCCCACGGCGCGCACGAGCCGGAGAACGCGCTGTTCTCCCGGCTCGAACTCGCCGACGGTGCCCTGTTCGGCCACGAGATGGCCGGGCTGCGGCAACCGCCGCGGCAGGTCGTGTTCGCCGCGTGCGAGCTCGCGATGAACCGGATCCGGCCCGGCGACGAGGCCCTCGGCTTCGCCAGCGCGCTGCTGGCCAGCGGCTCCCGGACGGTGATCGCGCCGCTGTCCCGCGTCGGCGACCTCGCCTCGGCGGCCGCGATGGACGACTACTACCGCGCGCTGGCCGTCCGGGAGAGCCCGGCGCTCGCGCTGGCCGACGCCATCGCCGTCGACCCGTTCCGGCGCCCCTTCGTCTGCCTGGGTGCCGGCTGAAGGGTCAGCTCAGCTGGGCCGGCGGAGACCAGACCAGCCGCGGATCGGTCTGGACGAAGCTGCCGAGCAGCTGGTCGATCCGGGTCAGCACGTCGAGGTCGAGCCGGACGCCGGCGGCCTTGGCGTTCTCCGTGACCTGCTCCGGTGTGCTCGCGCCGACGATCGCCGCGGCCACCGTCTCGTGCTGCAACGTCCAGGCCAGTGCGAGCTGGGCCATCGTCAGGCCGGCGTCGTCCGCGACGCCGCGCAGCAGCCCGACCCGCTCCAAGAGCTCCGGCAGCAGCAACGGCCGCGCGTACGACGGCCCGGTCGCGCGCGAGCCCGCCGGGATCCGCCCGGCCTGGTACTTGCCGGTCAGCATGCCCTGGGCGAGCGGCACCGAAGCGAACTGCCCGACGCCGATCCGCGCGCCCACCGGCATCACCTGTGCCTCGGGCACCCGCCACAGCATCGAGTAGTGCGGCTGGTTGGCGATCAGCGGCACGTCGTACCGCGTGGCGGCCTCGTGGGCTTGCAGCAGCTGCTCGGCGGTCCACTCCGACGTGCCGACGTACCGGATCTTCCCCTGCCGCACCAGATCCGACAGCGCTAGGAACGTCTCCGCGACCGGTGTGCGGTAGTCGAAGCGCAGCAGCTGGTAGACGTCGACGTAGTCGGTGCGCAGCCGCCGCAGCGAGCCCTCCAGCGACGCGATCACGTGCTTGCGGCTCAAGCCCGCGTCGTTCGGGCCCGGCCCTTCCGGCCAGAACACGCCGGTGCACAGCACCAGGTCCTCGCGGCGCACGCCGGCGAACGCCGCCCCGAACGCGGCTTCCGCGGCGCCGCCGTCCCAGGCCGCCGCGGTGTGGAACGTCGTGACGCCCGCGTCCAGCGCCGCCGCGACACAGCCGGGCGAGCCGTGCGTCAGCCAGTTGCCGTAGGCGATCTCGCTGACGGCGAGCCCGCTCGCGCCGACCCTGCGGTACTCCACGTCAGCCTCCCACGGCCATCTCGTCGATCCACGCGTCGACCGCGCCGGCCTTGCGCGCGAACGACTCCCGCACCGATTCGTGCGGCAGGATCAGGAACTCCTCCTGGCCGAGCCCGCGCACGACCGCTTCGGCGACGTCTTCGGGGTCGAGCAGCGGGGCCGCCGCGGCGATGGCCAGCGCGGCCGGGTGACCGGCGGCGATGCCGGGCTCCAGCAGCGCCGTCCGGACGCCGAGCGGGCACAGCGCGCTGACCCGCACCCCGCGCGGCCGGTAGGTGATCGCCAGCCACTCGGCGAGGCCGACGGCCGCGTGCTTGGTGACCGAGTACGGCGCGTCGCCCGGGATGCCGAGCAGGCCGGCGCCCGACGCCGTGATCAGCAGGTATCCGTCACCGCGGGCCAGCATCGCGGGCAGCACCACCTGGGCGGCGTGGACGTGCTGCATGACGTTGATCTCCCAGGACCGCTGCCACTGCTCGTCGGCCGCGTGCACGCCGGTGCCGAACGCGGCGCCCGCGTTGGCGCAGAACACGTCGAGGAGGCCGAACTCGGCGCGGGCCGTCGCGACCAGCGCCTTGAGGTCCTTTTTGGACGTCGCGTCGGCGGCCACCGCGACGGCCCGGCCGCCCGCGGCGGTGATCTCGGCCGCCACCCGGGCGGCGCCGTCGGCGTCCACGTCGGACACCACCACCCCGGCCGCGCCCTCCGCGGCGAAGCGGCGGGCCATGGCGGCCCCGATTCCGTGTGCCGCGCCGGTCAGCGCGACCACGCGTCCAGTCAGTTCCACGCGGGCTCCAGATATTTCATCATCGAATTGTCATACAGGTGCGGGAAATGTGTTTCCCGGTTGCGATACAGGTGATAAAAGTGCTGGTCACGGTGGTGGTTCTGCCTTGTTCCACGGTTTTGCACGTTAGCACGAGTATTGCGTTTCCGGTGCCTCGTACGTTATTCCTGAAGATCGCAACGCCCCGCGCACAGGAGGTCCGCCGATGGCCGAGCTCGTCCCGCCGTCGCACGCTCGTCGGCTGCGGTGCCTGGGGGTCGGCGATCCCGACGTGGTCGCCGCGGTCGCACGCGGCGGCGGCCTGGGGGTCCTCGACGGCGCCGATCCCGCAGACCTGCGGCTGGTCGCGGCCCGGGCCCGGGTACCGTACGCGGTGCGGACGGACGGCCCGGTGCCCGCGGGCGCGGCCTTCGCCGTCCGCACGAAAGCGCCGTGGTCCGGGTCGCTCGCCGAGGTCCCGGACGTCACCACGGCCGCCGAGGCCGTTCGCGGCGGCGCGGTGGGACTGGTGGCCCGCGGTGGCGTCCTCAGTGACTTCGTTCTGCTGCAACAGCTTCTGAACACTTTCACCGTCCCCGTCTGGGGTCGCGTGGCCGGGCCGCGGACGGCGGTGGGTGCGCTCGCCGGAGGTGCCGCGGGCGTGGTCGTCGAATCAACTGTGGACGTCGGACGGATCGTCGGCGCGAAGGTGCCCGCGGCCGGCCTCGGCCCGCGGTTGTGCCGGACACTGGGCAGTGCGCTGCCGGTCGTCCAGGGCCCGATGACGCGGGTGAGCGACCAACCGGGCTTCGCGGCCGCGGTCGCCGACGCGGGCGGGTTCCCGTTCGTCGCGGTGGCCACGGCGAACGGGGCGCGCACCGCCGAGCTGCTCGCCCGGACCGCCGAGCGCCTCGGCGACCAGCCGTGGGGTGCGGGCATCCTCGGCTTCGTGCCCGACGACCTGCGCGTCGCCCAGCTCGCCGCGATCCGCGCGGCGCGGCCGCGGTGCGTGCTGGTCGCCGGCGGGAAACCGGGGCAGGCCAAGGCCCTGGAAGCCGAAGGGATCGCGACGTTCCTGCACGTGCCCTCGCCGGTCCTGCTCCGCCAGTACCTCGACGCCGGGATCCGCCGGTTCGTCTTCGAGGGCGCCGAGTGCGGCGGGCACGTCGGCCCGCGGGCGAGTTTCGAGCTGTGGGAGGAACAACTGGCCGTCCTCGGCGGCGCGAAGGACGTCGAGGTGCTCTTCGCGGGCGGGATCCACGACGCCCGTTCGGCCGCCATGGTCGCCGCGATGGCTGAGCCGCTCGACGCCGCCGGTGTCCTGATGGGCACCGCGTACCTGTTCACCGAAGAAGCCGTCGAGCACGGCGCGATCACCGGCCTGTTCCAGGACCGCGCGCTCGCCGCGGACGCCACCGTGACCCTGGAAACCGCGCCGGGCCACCGCACGCGCTGCCTGCCCAGCCCGTACACGGCGGAGTTCGCGCAGGTCAAGGCCGGTCTCGATGACACTCCCGAAGCGTGGCAGCGGCTGGAGGAGCTGAACACCGGACGGCTGCGCGTCGCCAGCAAGGGCGTCCGCCGCGACGGCGCAGCGCTCGACGCCGCCACCCAGCTGGCCGAGGGGATGTTCATGGCGGGCGAGGTGGCCGTCCTGCGGGACCGCCGGACGACGATCGCCGAGCTGCACCGCGAGGTCACCGCCGGGAGGACGTTCGCTCGCCCGGAGGAACCGGTGCCGGATTCCGCCGACATCGCGATCATCGGGATGGCCTGCACGTTCCCCGGCGCGCCCGACCTGGCGGCGTTCTGGTCGAACATCCTCCGCGGCGAAGACGCCGTCACCGAGGTCCCCCGCGAGCGCTGGGACCCGGACGTCTACTTCGGACAGTCGACGTCGAAGTGGGGTGGTTTCCTGCCCGCCTTGGACGTCGACCCCCTGGCGTTCGGCATCCCGCCGTCGGCGATGGGCAGCATCGACCCGGCGCAGCTGGTGTCCCTGGAAACGGCGCGCCGCGCGCTGGCCGACGCCGGGTACGCGAACCGCGACTTCGACCGCGAGCGCACGAGCGTCGTGTTCGGTGCCGAGGCGGGCGGGGACCTGGCGAACGCGAGCACGTTGCGGTCCCTGCTCGACGGCTACCTCGACGAAGTGCCGCCCGAGCTGCTCGCCCAGCTGCCCGAGCCGACCGAGGACACGTTCCCGGGCACGCTGGCCAACGTCATCTCCGGCCGGATCGCGAACCGCCTCGACCTCGGCGGCGCGAACTACACCGTGGACGCGGCGTGCGGTTCTTCGCTGGCGGCGCTGGACCTCGCGGCGAAGGAGCTGCGCGCGGGAACGAGCTCGCTGGTCCTGTGCGGCGCGGTCGACCTGCACAACGGCATCCACGACTACCTGATGTTCACCTCGGCGGGGGCGCTGTCGCCGACGGGCCGCTGCCGCCCGTTCGACGCGGCGGCCGACGGGATCGCACTGGGCGAGGGCGTGGCCTGCCTGGTGCTGAAGCGCCGGTCGGACGCCGAACGCGACGGCGACCGGATCTACGCCCTGGTCAAGGGAGTCGGTGCGGCCAGCGACGGCAAAGCACTCGGCTTGACGGCGCCGCGGCCGGAAGGGCAGCGCCGTGCGTTGGAGCGGGCGTACCAGGACGCCGGAGTGTCCCCTGTGGACGTGGGGCTGGTCGAAGCCCACGGCACCGGAACGGTGGTGGGCGACGCAACGGAGCTGCGGACGCTGACGGCGTTCTTCACGGAGGCGGGCGCGGAGGTGGGCTCGTGCGTGCTGGGGTCGGTGAAGAGCCAGATCGGGCACACGAAGTGCGCGGCGGGCTTGGCGGGGTTGATCAAGGCGGCGCTGGCGCTGTGGCACGAGGTGGTCCCGCCGACGGTGCAGCTGACCAGGCCGAACGAGGCCTGGGACCCGGCGGCGAGCCCGTTCACGTTCACGACGAAGGCCCGGCCGTGGGCCGCGCCGGCCCGGCTGGCGGGGGTGAGCGCCTTCGGCTTCGGCGGCACGAACTTCCACGCGGTTCTCGGGGCGGCGCCGGTGGCCCCGGATCGACGGCACGGTCTGCGGGACTGGGCCCCGGAGGCGGAGCGGGCCCTGGCCGAGCTGCACCGCACGGTGGCGGAGAAACGGCCGTCGGACCCCGGCAAGATCGCCTTCCTCTTCCCCGGCCAAGGCAGCCAGCGCACCGGCATGCTCGCCGAGCTCTTCGTCCACTTCCCCGAACTCGCCGAGCTCCTGCGCCTCGCCCCCGACGTCGCCGCCACGGCCTTTCCACCCACGGCCTTCACCGCCGAGGCCGCCGAGGCCCGGGAAAGCGCCCTCACCGACACCCGAGTCGCCCAGCCCGCGCTCGGGCTCGTCGAAACCGCCGTCGCGACGCTGCTCGGCCGGCTCAACGTCCATCCCGACTTCCTGGCCGGGCACAGCTACGGCGAACTCGTCGCCCTCTCCGTCGCCGGGGCCTTCGACACCGCGACCCTCCTCCGCCTCAGCCGGGCCCGCGCGCACGCCATCGCCCAGGTCGCCCGGCCCGGGACCATGGCCGCCGTCAAAGCGCAGCGGGACGCCCTCACCGCCACCCTCATCGGCCCGGACGTCGTCGTCGCCAACCACAACGCTCCCGAGCAAGTCGTCCTCTCCGGGCCCGTCGCCGCGGTCGAACGGGCCGTCCGGCGGCTCGGGGAAACCGGCCTCTCCGCGCAGCGGATCCCCGTCGCCTGCGCCTTCCACAGCCCGCTGGTCGCCGGCGCGGGAAAGCTTTTCGCCCGGGCACTCGACGAGGAAGAAATCGCCACGCCCCGGAAGCCCGTGTGGGCCAACCGGACCGCGATGCCGTACCAAGACGACGTCCGCGGTGAACTGGCCGCACAAATCGGTGCCCCCGTGCAGTTTCTCGACCAGATCGAGGCCATGTACGCGGCCGGGGCCCGCATCTTCGTCGAAGCCGGACCCGGCCGTGTCCTGTCGCGGCTGGTCGGGGACATCCTCGGCGACCGGCCGCACACCGTCGTCGCCTGCGGGCCCGACCTCAAGGGCTTCCTGGCCGCGCTGCACACGCTCGCCGCAGCCGGTGTCGACGTCGACACCGAACGGCTGACCAGGCCGAAGCCCCCCGAACCGGCTCCCACCGCCTGGGCCGTCGACGGGCGGTCCGCCCGCGCGCCCGGCTCGGACGTCCCGACCCTGCCCCCGGCCCGACGAATCCGGAGTACCGCCATGACCCAGCCCGCGCCCGGCCGCGACCAGGCGATCGTGGACTTCCTGCGCACCACCCGCGAGCTCGTCGCCGCCCAGCGGGAGGTCATGCTCGGCTACCTCGGCAGCACGCCCGCGCCCGCCGCCGCCCCGGTGCCGGTGCCGGTGGTGAGCGAAGAGCCGCAGCCGGCACCCGAACCCGTGGCCGAAACCCCGGCCGACGTCCTCGGCACGGTGATCGGCGTGATCAGCGAGCGCACCGGCTACCCGGCCGAGATGATCACCGGCGACCTCGACCTCGAAGCCGACCTGTCGATCGACTCCATCAAGCGGACCGAAATCGCCGGCACCCTGCTGTCCCGCCTCGGCCTGCCCGCCGACGACCGCACCGACCAGCTGAGCCGCGACCGCACGGCGGACGCCCTCACCGCCCACCTCGAAAGCTGGCTGAACCCCACCCCGGCCACGAAGGTGCCCACCCGGTACCGGCTCGAGCGGGTGCCGGTGCCGCTCGACCCCGACCCCGGGCGGCTGCGCGGGAAGACCGTGGCCGCCCCGGACGACGCCGTGCGGGCCGCCTTCGCCGCGGCCGGGGCGGAGGTCGTCACCGGGGACGCGGACATCACCGTGCTGCTCGCCCGCGACCTCATCGAGGTGTTCACCTGGCTCAAAGCGCTGCGCGGGGACGTTTTCGTGGCGGCGGCGCCGGACGCCGTGCCCGGGCTCCGCGGCCTGGTGCGGTCGGCCGCGCTGGAACGCGACGGCGTCACCCGGCTCGTCGAGGTCACACAGGACGTGGCGAAAACGCTGGTGGACGAGGCCCTCAGCGACGGACCCTCGGTCGTCGGCCACGACAACGCCGGCCGCTTCACCATCGAGCCGCGGCCGGCCGAGCTGCCCTCGATCGCTTACTCCGGCGCCGGCCCGGGCGGTGGTGAGCTCGCCGCACTCGGCCTGGGCCCCGACTCCGTCGTCCTGCTGGTCGGCGGGGCCCGCGGGATCACCGCGCACGCGGCGGTGGCGTTCGCCGCTTCGGGCGCCCGGATCGCCCTCGCCGGCCGCACGCCGTGGCCCGGCGAGCCGGACGACCTGCCCGCCGATCCCACCGCGATGCGGGCGGTGCTCGCCGGGCGCGGCGGCTCGGTCGCCGACATCGAACGCCGGGTGCGGACCGTGCTGGCCCAGCGCGAGATCGGCCGGACCGTCGACCAGGTCCGCGCCGCCGGCGGCGACCCGGCCTACCACACGCTCGACGTCCGCGACGCGGACGCGGTCCGCCGGCTGGTCAAGGAACTCGGTGGCCGCGTCGACGGTGTCGTCTTCGCCGCCGGGGTGATCGACGACAAGCTCATGGCGGACAAGGACGAGCCGTCGTTCCGGACCGTCTTCGAGACCAAAGTGGATGGTGCACGCGCCCTGCTCGACGCGCTCGAGACCGAGCCCGGGTTCGTCGCGTTCTTCGGCAGCATCGCCGCCGTGCTCGGCAACCGCGGCCAGGCCGACTACGCCGCCGCGAACGACGCGTTGGACACCCTCGTGGCGGGGCGCGCCGTGACCATCCACTGGGGACCGTGGGCACCCGCCGGAGACCACGCCGGCATGGTGTCGCCGGAGCTGGCGCGGGAGTACGAACGCCGGGACGTCGCTCTGCTCGACCCGGCCGAGGCCACCGCGGCCCTGCTGCGCGAACTGGCCTACGGCACGGACCGTTCGGTGCTGTACACGGCGTCGCTGTGGTGACGCCGGTCGCCGTCACCGGCATGGGGGTGTTCCTGCCCGGCGCGTCCACCGTGGACCAGTACTGGCGGAACCTGGTCGACGGCACCGACGCCGTCACCGAAGTGCCGCCGCACCGCCGGGACCCGGAGTTCCACGGCCGCGACGGCACCGCGCCGGACCGCACCCACGGCCGCCGCGGCGGCTTCACCGCGGACACCCTGGACTTCGACCCGGTCGCCCACGGCGTCCCGCCGACGTCCCTCGACGGCACCGAGCCCGACCAGCTGACGGCGCTGGCCGTCGCCGTCGCCGCGGTCGGTGACGCCGGTGGCCTCGGCCGGCTCGGCGACCCCGAGCGGATCGGTGTCGTGCTCGGCCGCGGCGGGTACCTCTCGCCCGGGCTGCAGGGCTTCGACCAGCGGGTCCGCACCGTCCGGCAGATCACCCGCACGGTCGGGGAGCTGATGCCCTCGGCCGGGCCGGCCGTCCTCGAGCGGTTGCGGACGGCGCTGCTGGAACCGCTCGGCGAGTTCCGGCCGGAGACCGCCGCCGGGCTGGTGCCGAACCTCGCCGCCGCCCGGGTGGCGAACCGGCTCGACCTCGGCGGCCCGGCGTACACAGTGGACGCTGCCTGCGCGTCCTCGCTGGTCGCCGTCGACCAGGCGATCGGCGAGCTGTCCCGCGGCCGCTGCGACGTCGTCCTCGCGGGCGGCGCACACCAGACGCAGGACGACACGCTGTGGTCGCTGTTCACCCAGCTCGGCGCGCTGTCGCCGAGCCAGCGGATCAGCCCGCTGTCCCGCGAAGCGGACGGCATGCTCATCGGCGAGGGCACCGCGATCGTCGTGCTCAAGCGGCTGACCGACGCTCGCCGCGACGGCGACCGCGTGTACGCGGTGATCCGCGGCACCGGCACGTCGAGCGACGGGCGGGGCGCGAGCCTGCTGAGCCCGTCCGTCTCCGGGCAGACCCTCGCCCTCCGGCGAGCCTGGGCGGGTCGTGATCCCGGGGAAATCGGTCTGCTGGAAGCGCACGGCACCGCGACCCCGACCGGGGACGCCGCCGAGCTGACCACGGTCGCCGACGTCTTCGGGCCGGCCGGCGGACCGCGGTCGGTGATCGGCTCGGTGAAGTCGATGATCGGGCACACGCTGCCGACCGCCGGCGTCGCCGGGCTGGTCAAGGTCGCCCTCGCGCTGCACCACGGTGTCCTGCCGCCGACGCTGCACTGCGCCGACCCGAACCCGCTGCTCGACAAGACCCGGTTCCGGGTGCTGGCCGAGGCCGAGGAATGGGGTGCGCTGCCGCGGGTCGGCGCGGTCAACGCGTTCGGCTTCGGGGGCGTCAACGCGCACGTCGTCCTGGAGGCGGGGGACCCGGCGCCGAAGCGGCGGGTGCGTGTCGACGAGCCGGAACGCGTGTTGCGCCTGGCCGCGCGCACACCGGAGGAACTCCTGGACCTGCTCGACACGCCTGGCTCGGGTGACGGCCCGTGCCGGCTCGGGATCGTCGGCCCGGACGAGCGCAAGCTGGCCACGGCCCGCAAGGTGCTCGCCAAGGTGGCCGCGACGGGCAAGCCGTGGCACGGCGCCGGCGACGTCTGGTGCTCGGTCGACCCGCTGCTGCCGTCCGGCAAGGTCGCGTTCGTCCACCCCGGACTCGAAGACGGCGCCGAACCGCGGATCGACGACGTGGCCCGGCACTTCGGCCTCGACCGTCCACAGTGGTCGACGACGAGCGTGCTCGACCGCGCGGCGAGCGTGACGGCGAGCGGGCTGCTGCTCGACCAGGCCCTGCGGCGGCTCGCGATCCGCCCGGACGCGCTCGCCGGGCACAGCGTGGGCGAGTGGACCGCGATGCAGTCCGCCGGGATGTACCGGGCGGTGCCGGACCTGCTGAACCGGTACTGGCCCGGTGGTTTCGAGCTGCCGGACGCCGACTACCTGGTGCTCGGCTGCCCGGCCACGCGCGTGGCCGGGCGGCTGCCCGGCGACCTCGTGGTCTCGCACGAGAACGCGGCCAAGCAGACGATCGTGTGCGGGCCGCCGGAGTCGGTCGTGAAGTTCGCCGAGACGTGCCGCGGCCTCGGGATCGTGGCGCGGACGCTGCCGTTCCGCTCGGGTTTCCACACCCCGCTGATGCGGCCGTACCTCGCGCCGTTCGCGCGGCTCGCCGCCGAGCTGGACCTGCGGGAGCCCACGCTGCCGGTGTGGTCGGCGACGACGGCGCGGCCGTACCCGGCCGCGCCGGACGCCGTCCGCGAGCTGTACCTCGAGCACCTAGTCCGCCCGGTCCGGTTCCGGGCCCTGACCGAGGCGTTGCACGACGCCGGGTTCCGCGCGTTCGTGCAGGTCGGTGCCGGGCAGCTCGGCTCGTACGTCACCGACACGCTCGGCGAGCGGCGGCACCTGGTCGTCGCCGCCGCGTCCGGCACCCGGTCCGGGCTCGCGCAGCTGCGCCGCGTCGCGACCGCGTTGTGGGTCGAAGGCGGGCGCCCGGACTTCGACGCGCTCGAACCGCGGCGGATCCGGCTCACCACCGGGAATCCCCTGCTATCGCTGGGAGAATCCGCGCGTGGCCTGCTGGACGAGCCGGGTCTGCCGGGCGGGGTGCCGGACCCGATCGTCGCCGAGTTCACCGCGCTGCTCACCGAGACCCGCCAGGCCGCGGCGGACGTCGTCGCGGCCGCCCGCCGGCGCGTGGAGTCCACGGTGGACGTCTCGCTGGCGGCCATGCCGTACCTGCGTGACCACCGGTTCTTCCGGCAGCGCGAAGGCTGGCCCGACGAGTCGGACTTCCGGCCGGTGGTGCCCGCGACGACCCTGGTCGACCTCGCCTGCCGGGCCGTCGAGCGCACCTGGCCGGGCGCGACGGCGGTCGCGGTCCGGGACGCCGTGTTCTCCCGCTGGCTCATCGCCGCCCCGGCGCAGCGGGTGCCGCTGTCGATGAGCCGTGAAGGTGACCACGTGACCGTCGAGATCGGGCCGTACGCGCTGATGACCGTCGAACTCGGGGCCCGCTCGCCGTCGCCGCCGCGGGCCGAAGTGCCCGGGCCCGAGACCACGCCGCCGCTGAGCGCGGCCGAGATCTACGCCCGGCGCGAGATGTTCCACGGCCCCGCGTACCAGGGCCTGGCCCGGTTGACCGGCCTCGGCGAGCAGCACATCCGCGGCGAACTGGTCGTCCCGGACGCGCCCGGCGGGCTGCTCGACAACGTCGGTCAGCTGCTCGGCTGCTGGCTGATGGCCACCCGGACCGACGACCTGCTGGCGTTCCCGCGCTCGATCGGCCGGGTGCGCTGGCACGGCCCCGAACCGGCGCCCGGGACGCGGCTCGAGTGCCTGGTGCGGGTCCGGCTGCCGCGGCCGGACGTCCTCGAAATGGACGCCGAGCTGGTCGGCGACGGTGCCGTTTTGGCGAGCGTCGAAGGCTGGCGGGACGTCCGGTTCCCGTGCGACCGGGCGGCCCACCGCGTCTACGCGTTCCCGGCGGAGCACCTCCTCGCCGAGCGGCGGGACGACGGCTCTGTCGCGGTCACCGACCGCTGGCCGACGGTCGCCGCGCGGGACATCTACGCCGGGATCTACCTCAGCGCGTCCGAACGCGCCGAGTTCGCCGCCGTCCCGCCGCGGCAGCAGCGCGGCTGGCTGCTGAAGCGGATCGCCGTCAAGGACGCTGTGCGCGCCCGGCTCGGCGAACCCCGCTACCCGGCGGAGATCCGCGTCCACGACGACGGCACGGTGTCCGGACGGCACCGGGACCTGCCGCGCTTCGCCGTCACGGTCGAGCTGGACGGTGACACCGCCATCGCACACCTGGAGAGCACGTCATGACCATCGACCACGCGTCCGCCACGTTCGACGTCGTCGCCGAGCTGCTCGCCGAGCTCGTCGGCGACGCCGAGGTCCTCGGCATCGAGATCACGCCCGACACGACGTTCCACGAGGACCTGCAGCTGGAGAGCATCGACCTGGTGACCTTCGCGAGCATCCTCACCGAGCACTTCGGGGCGGACGTCAACCTCGCCGAGTACCTGGCGGAGAAGGACCTCGACGACGTCATCGGCCTGACCGTCGGCGACATCGCCCGGTTCGTGGGGGAGCGCACGTGCCCACGTTGACCGTCAACGGGCTGCGCACGAACGTGCAGCTCGTGGCCGCCGGCGGCACCGAAACCGTGGTGTTCCTGCACGGCATGGGCACCGACAGCCTGGCCAGCTTCTACCTCACGCTGGCGCCGCCGGTCGCGGCCGCCGGTATCGACGTGATCAGCTACGACCTGCGCGGGCACGGCAAGACCGAGCGGCCGGAGCGCGGGTACACGCTCGGGGACTTCGTCGCCGACCTCGACGACCTGCTCCGGCAGCTCGGCGTCGACCGGCCGGTGCACCTGGTGGGCAACAGCTTCGGCGGCACGCTGGCCTACAGCTACGCCGTGGCGAACCCGTCGCGGGTCCGCAGCATCGTGTGCATCGAGTCCGAGCCGGCGACCGAGGTGTGGGCGGAGAAGATGAGCGCGATCCTCGCGCACACCGTCCGGTTCCTGCAGGTCGAGGAGAGCTTCGACTGGATCGAGGCGAACTTCAGCGCGCACCACCGGCGGCTGGCGCGGATGGCGGCCGAGCGGATCACGTCGACGAAGATGGCCGAGGAGGTGCCGCTCGGGCCGTTGCTGACGTGGGAGCAGGTGGCGGCGATCGGCTGTCCGGTGCTGTCCATCCTGGGCAGTCACGGCTACCAGGCCGACGACCTCGAAGCCCTGACGTCGCTGCTGCCGAACGGCGAGCTGCACGTGTTCGAGGGGCAGGGGCATTCGGTGCTGGTGGAACAGCACCGGGAAGTGCGTGAGCTGGTGCTGCGCTGGATCGAGCGGCACGCGGCGTGAGGTTCCTGCTGGTCGTGCCGCCGCTGGCCGGGCACGTGGCGCCGTTGCGCGGGGTGGCCGCGGTGCTTTCCGCGCGTGGGCATTCCGTCGCCTGGTGTGGTCCCGATCCTGCTCTGTCCGCTTTGGTCTCCGGGCCGGTGTTCCCGGCCGGGGATTCCGCGCCTTTCGAGTTGTCCTGGCGACCGCCGGGGTTGCGCGGGTTCGCGGCGCTGAAGTACCTCTGGGAGTCGTACCTGGTGCCGCTGGCGGACGCGATGGTGCCCGGCGTGGCTTCGGCGGTCTCTGCGTTCGCCCCGGACGTGGTGGTGGTCGATCAGCAGGCGATGGCCGGGGCGTTGGTGGCCGCGCGGTGCGGACTGCCGTGGGCGACGTCGGCGTCGACGTCCACCGAGCTGGCCGACCCGCTGGGGTCGCTGCCGAAGATCGCGTCCTGGGTTTCGGAGTTGCAGTCGGGGTTGCGGGCCCGGCACGGCGTGCTGCTCGGTGACCTGCGATTTTCGCCGCACCTGGTGCTGGCGTTCACGACCCGCGCCCTGGCCGGGGAGTCACGGCTGGCGGTGCCGGTTTCGTACGTCGGGCCGGTGCTGCCGTCTTCCGCGGACGAGTGGTCTGGTGTGGACGATCGCCCGCTGATCGTGGTCACCTTGGGGACGTCGAACGCCGCGGCGGGTGCCCGGTTCCTGGCCGAGAGCGTCGACGCGCTGGCCGGGATGCCGTCGGTGCAGGGACTGGTGGTGGATCCCACCGGCTCGCTGATCAGCGAGAACGTGCGGCTGGCCCGGCGGATCCCGCAGGTCGCGGTGTTCGCCCGGGCCTCGGTGGTGGTCTGCCACGGCGGGCACAACACGGTGTGCGAAGCCCTGGCGGCGGGGGTACCGCTGGTGGTCGCCCCGATCCGCGACGACCAGTCGATGCTGGCCCAGCAGGTCGTCGCGGCCGCGGCGGGGGTGCGCGTGCGGTTCGACCGCGCCAAGGCGGCGGACATCCGCACGGCGATCGAGTCGGCTCCGGACTTCGCGGAGGGAGCGGCGCGAATCCGCGAGTCCTTTGAGGCCGCGGGCGGCGCGGAGGAGGCGGCAACCCACCTGGAATCGCTCGCCTAACCCGCGTGATCGAGCCCGTGACTCGCGTGATCGGGCCCGTGACTCGCGTGATTGAAGCCGGAACTCGCGAGTTATGTGCGGGCGCGGAAGGTGCGGGCCGCCAGGAACGAGCCCCCCACCGCGGCCACCGCCGCGATCGCCAGGGCCGTCGAGACCGACCAGCCGATCGGGCGGCCCAGGGCCAACGCCCGCGTCGCGTCGATCGCGTACGTCAGCGGGTTCACCGCCGAAACCGCGCGTACCCACGCCGGCATCGTGTCCAGCGGCATGTACGCGCTCGACGAGAACATCAGCGGGAACATCACCACGAACGACGCCGCCTGGAGGGTCTCCGCCTTGCGCAGCCACGTCGTGATCGCCACGAACACCCAGCTCAGGCACCAGCCCACCACCAACGTCAGCGCCAGCGCCAACCCCAGGCCGACCACCCCGCCCGCCGGGCGGAAGCCCAGGAAGGCCACGCTCGCCAGGGCCGTCACCACCAGCTGGACCCCCAGCCGCGCCGAATCCGCCAGCGTCCGGGCCACCAGGACCGAGAACAGCGAGATCGGCAGGCAGCGCAGCCGTCCGGTGAAGCCGCCGTAGATCTCCGCCAGCAGGCCCGCTCCCGAGCTCATCGCCGTCGTCATCGCGATGTTGACCAGCGTCGCCGGCACCAGGAAGTTCACGTAACCCTGGTACGCCGCGACGCCCGGCAGCGCTCCGACGCCGCTGAACACCTGGCTGAACAGCAACAGCAGCACGATCGGCTGCAGCAGGCCGAAGAAGACCAGCCGTCGGTCGCCGAACGCCGTGCGCAGCGATCGGGCCGTCAGGACGCGGACCTGCGTCCAGAAGCCCGGTTCCGGCCACGCCGCCGGGTCGGCCAGTGCGGCGACGGCCGCGTGGTGCCGTGCGTTCACGACGCTGTCCGGTGCAGCGAAAGGTAGACGTCGTCGAGCGTCGGCTCGGTCACCGTCAGGTCCCGCAGCGGCGCGCCGGCCGCGTCGAGCGCGCGCACGACCACCGGGATGTCACCCGGGCCGGACAGCGGCACCGTCAGCACCAGCCCGGCGCGGCCGGCCGCGAGGCCCAGGCGCGACAACGCGTCCGTCCCGCGCCGCAACGCCAGTTCGGTGCCGAACGTGCACGTCGCGGTGCGGGTGCCGAGCCGGGCCTTCAGCTGCGCCGGCGTCCCCGACACGGTGATGTGCCCGAAGCCGAGGACGACGACGTGGTCGGCCAGCCGGTCGGCCTCCTCGAGGTACTGGGTGGTGAGCACGACCGTGGTGCCGCGCGCGGCGAGGCCCTCGACGATCGTCCACAGCCCGGCCCGGCTCACCGGGTCCAGCCCGGTGGTCGGCTCGTCGAGGAAGAGGACCTGCGGCGCGCCGACGAGGCCCGCGGCCAGGTCCAGCCGGCGCCGCATCCCGCCGGAGTACGTCCCGGCCGGGCGCTCGGCCGCGTCTTCGAGGCCGAAGGCGGCGATCAGCTCGGCGGCGCGCGCGAGCGCTTGCCGCGGTCTCGCGCCCAGCAACCGGGCGATCAGCACGAGGTTCCCGCGGCCGGACAGCGTGTCGTCGACCGCGGCGAACTGCCCGGTGACGCCGATCCGCCGCCGGACCGCGCGCCCGCGCTGCACGACGTCGTAGCCGCAGACGCGGGCCGTGCCCGCACTCGGCCGGACGCGGGTGCTGAGGATGTCGATCAGGGTGGTCTTCCCGGCGCCGTTGTGGCCGAGGACCGCCAGCACCGTGCCGCGGGCGACGGTGAGGCTGATCCCGGCGAGCGCGGTGACTTCGCCGTACTGTTTCGCGAGGTCCGTCACGGCGATGACCGGCTGGGGCATGGCCGCTCCTTTCCTGCCGCGCAAAAGGTATCGGGACCGGGCCGTCGCGATCAAGAACTCCGCCGCCATTCGCCGGACAGGTGACAATTTTCGCGGAATCGATTCGCACCTACGTGATAAGGGCTGACCTGCGTGACCCTTCCCGATCCGGGCGTTCCCCTGCGCGTGACAAAGAATCCGAAGCGGCTTGTTCACCGTGAAACACGGAGGTAGCTTTGCCGAAATTCCCCCATTTCCCGAGGTGACGACCCGTGAAGTTTTCGTGGAAGTCGAGAAAGCCCGCCTTCGGCCTGGCCGCCGCGACCGCAGCCGCCGTCGCGGCGACCGTCGCGCTCGTCGGGGCGGGCCCGAGCCAGGCCGCCCCGGTGAGCCTGACGCTCAACTACAACTGCCCGTTCCCGCTGATCGGCGACCAGGTGCTGTCGGTGAAGATCGACACCAACCTGCCCGACAACGCCGTCGCGGGCGCCTCGTCGACCCCGATCACCTTCGACGTGGACGTCACCGTGCCGGAGACCGCCACCGAGGGCCTCGCCCTGGTCGGCGCCACCTCGCTGGACGGCTCGGCGAAGGCCGCGGCCGTGCTCAAGTACCCGGTCGACAAGACGCTGAACCTGAACCTGCCGCTGACGATCGCCTCGACGCCGGTGCCGCCGTCGGGCGCGTTCCACGTCAAGAGCAGCGGCAAGGCGCCGGCGGTGACGTTCCCCAGCCCGGGCACCGCGTCGGTGACGGTCGGGAACTTCAGCACGACGATGACCCCGCGCACGGCGAACGGCCAGCCGACCGACCTGGGCACGTTCACCTCGGACTGCATTGCGGTTCCGGGCCAGAACCAGCAGCTGGGCACGTTCGAGATCAAGCCGGCGGGCGGCACGACGACGCCGACCACACCGACCACGCCCACGACGCCGACCACCCCGACGACGGAGCCCACGACTCCCACGACGGAACCGACGACGCCGACCACCGAGCCGACGACCCCGACCACGCAACCGACCACGCCGACGACCGAGCCGACGACGCCGACCACCGAGCCGACGACGCCGACGACGGAACCGACCACTCCGACCACGGAACCGACGACTCCCACGACCGAGCCGACGACTCCCACGACGGAGCCCACGACCCCGACGACCGAGCCGACCACGCCGACCACCCAGCCGACGACCCCGACGACGCCGACCACGGAACCGACGACGCCGACGACGGAACCGACGACTCCGACCACGCCGACGACCGAGCCGACGACGCCGACCACCCAGCCGACGACCCCGAGCACCACGCCGACGAACCCGCCGGGCGGCATCGAGGTCGAGTACTCCGTGCAGGGCAAGTCGGTCCTCAAGCAGCTGCACGCCACGCTGCCGCTCGGCCCGGGCACCCTGGACGCGAAGCTCGACGCGGCCTCCGGCACGTTCGGCGCCCAGCTCGCGCTGCCCAAGTCGGACGTGTACTTCCGCGTCCTGGGCTTCATCCCGGCGTCCGCGACGGTGAAGCTGAACCAGGTCGGCGCGATCACCGGCACCCTCACCGCCGGTGCGGTCAAGGCGAACGCCCAGGTCGACGTCCAGCTCACCAAGGTCCGCGTGTTCGGCTTCCCGATCCTGTCGTCGAAGTCGTGCCACACGGTCAAGCCCGCGGACGTGCCGCTCGTCTCGGCGCCCGGCTTCGACCCGCTCAAGGGCGGCAAGCTGACCGCGACCTACGGCATCCCGCAGTTCACCGGCTGCGGCTTCCTGACCGGCCTGATCACCGGTCTCACCTCCGGCCCCGGCAACAAGCTGGACGTCACCCTCGCCAAGAAGTGAACTCGATGCCCCTGATCAGATTTTCACTGCCGCTCGTGCTGGCAGTGGCCGCGATCTCGCTCGGCGCTGCGGAAGCAGCGCCGGGCGAGACCGCCCCGGCGGCGCAGGCCACCCAGATCCCCTTCGGCTTCACCCTCGGGGACGCGCAGCAGCCGACCACGAGCCACGTGGCCAAGCTCGGGTCCGACATCGTCTTCCCGCCGGGCACCTTCGACGGCGCGCTCGGCGGTCTCACGAACACCGTGCCGATCACCGGCAAGCTGAACATCCCGCCCGCGAACGGCTACTTCGTCGCGTTCCGGTTCATGCCCACCACCGGCCGGGTCGAGATCGTCCCGGACGGTGACGCCGCGGGGACCGCGACCGTCCACACGGGCAAGGACAAGGACTGCAAGGCCACGCAGACCAACATCTGCGCCGACACCGACGTGACGGCGAAGGTGTTCATCAAGCTCTCGGACGTGCGGGTGGACGGCAAACCCCTCGACGTCGGGCCGGACTGCCGGACCGCCCAGCCCGCGGCGGTGACCATCAAGGCGCTGGTGCCGATCTCCCCGCCCGCCCCGCCGGTGAAGGTGACCTCGACCTTCACCACGCCGGAGTTCGCCGGGTGCGTCGGGCACGAGGACGTCAGCCGGCTGCTCACCGGCCTGGTTTCCGGGCCGGGCAACACCTTCGTCTCGAACCTCCAGCTCCGCTGCTTCAGCGCCGGGTGCAAGCCATGACGACGTTCCTCAGCGAAGCGCCGCAGAAGGCCGCGAACGGCCTGCGCGAGTTCGGCCGGATGTGCGCGATGGGCCTCGACGTCCTGGTCGCCATGCTCCGCCGTCCGTACCAGGTGCGGGAGTTCGTCCAGCAGTTCTGGTTCATCGCCAGCGTGTCCATCACGCCGGCGATCCTGGTCTCGATCCCGTTCGGCGCGGTCATCTCGCTGCAGCTCGGCTCGCTGACCAGCCAGATCGGCGCGCAGCAGTTCAACGGCGCGGCGAGCGTCCTGGCCGTCGTGCAGCAGGCCAGCCCGATCGTGACGACGTTGATCATCGCCGGCGCGGGCGGCAGCGCCATCTGCGCCGACCTCGGCGCCCGCAGCATCCGCGAGGAGATCGCGGCGATGGAGGTGCTCGGCGTCTCGCCGATCCAGCGGCTGGTCGTGCCGCGCGTGCAGGCCGCCGTCGGGGTGTCCGTGCTGCTCAACGGCCTGGTCAGCGTGGTCGGCGTGCTCGGCGGCTACTTCTTCAACGTCATCATCCAGGGCGGCACCCCGGGCGCCTACCTGGCCAGCTTCAACGCCCTTGCGCAGCTGCCCGACCTGGTCGTCAGCTCGATCAAGGCGGTGATCTTCGGCTACCTCGCCGGCGTCGTCGCGGCCTACCGCGGCCTGAACCCGAAGGGCGGCCCCAAGGGCGTCGGCGACGTGGTCAACCAGTCCGTCGTCATCACCTTCCTGCTGCTGTTCTTCGTCAACACCGTGCTCACCGCGCTGTACCTGCAGCTCGTCCCGGCGAAGGGAACCTGAGTGGCCATCCTCGGCAAACCCGGCGACCGGCTGTTCGACCTCGGCGACCAGCTGCTCTTCTACGCCCGCGCGCTCGCCGCCGTCCCGCTCGCCGTGACGCGCTACTTCCGCGAAGTCGTCCGGCTGCTGGCCGAAGTGACGTTCGGCAGCGGCGCGCTCGCGGTGATCGGCGGCACGATCGGCGTGATGGTCGGCCTGTGCGTGTTCACCGGCGTCACGGTGGGTCTGCAGGGGTTCAGCGCGCTGAACCAGATCAACATCTCGGCGATGACGGGCTTCCTGACGGCGTACTTCAACACGCGGGAGATCGCGCCGCTGGTCGCCGGGCTCGCGCTTTCGTCCACTGTGGGCAGTGGGTTCACCGCGCAGCTCGGCGCGATGCGGATCTCCGAGGAGATCGACGCGCTCGAAGTGATGGCCGTGCGGAGCATGCCGTACCTGGTCACCACCCGGATCGTCGCCGGGTTCATCGCCATCATCCCGCTGTACGTCATCGGGCTGCTGATCTCCTACCTCGGCTCGCGGCTCACCACGGTCGTCTTCTTCGGGCAGTCCGGCGGCACCTACGACCATTACTTCACGCTGTTCCTCCCGCCCGGCGACGTCCTGTGGTCGTTCGGCAAGGTGCTCGTCTTCAGCGTCGGCGTGATCCTGACGCACTGCTTCTACGGCTACCGCGCGAGCGGCGGGCCGGCCGGGGTCGGCGTCGCGGTCGGCCGGGCCGTGCGGACGTCGATCGTGCTGATCAGCGTGCTCGACCTGTTCCTCTCGCTCGCCATCTGGGGCGCGACGACCACGGTGAAGGTGTCCGGATGACCCGCTTCCGCACGCAGCTCGCCGGGGTCGCCTTCCTCGGTGTGCTCGTCCTGCTCGGCTGGCTCGCGGTGGCCATCTACGACAAGGACTTCGACGACGCCGAACTCGTGACGCTGCGGGCGGACCGGGTCGGCAACCAGCTTGCGCCGACCGCGGAGGTCAAGGTCAAGGGCGTCCCGTTCGGCGAGGTCCGGGCGGTGCGCAGCACGCGCGCGGGCGCCGAGGTCGACCTCGCTCTCGACCCGGCCAAGATCGGCCTGTTGCCCGGGAACGTGTCCGCGCGGCTGCTGCCGAAGACGGTGTTCGGCGAGCGGTACGTCAACCTCGTGCTGCCGGACAGTCCACAGGGGACACTCCAAGCCGGTGACGTGATCGCCCAGGACCGCTCCAGCAACGCCATCGAGCTGGAACGCGTGCTCGGCGACCTGCTGCCGCTGCTGCGCGCGGTCCAGCCGCAGAAGCTGAACAGCTCCCTCGGCGCGATCTCCCAGGCGCTGGACAACCGCGGGAAACCGCTCGGCGACAGCATCGTCAAGCTGCAGGACCTGCTCGGGCAGGTGAACCCGCTGATGCCGCAGTTCAAGGTCGATATCACCGGCCTGGCGAACGCCGCCGACGTCTACACGAACGCCGCGCCGGACATCCTCCAGGCGCTGAGCGACCTGTCGACGACGGCCAAGACCATTGTGGACACCCGGGCCGACCTCGACAACCTCTACACGAGTGTCACCAGCGCCACCGGGCACCTGAACGAGTTCCTGCGCAAGAACAAGGACAACCTCATCGGCGTCTCGGCCGCGAGCCGGCCTACGCTGGAGCTGCTGGCGCGCTACTCGCCGGAGTTCCCCTGCCTGTTCGATGCGGTCAACCGGCTCAAACCCCTGATGGAGAAGGCCCTCGGCAAGGGCACGAACGAGCCGGGCCTGCACGTGACGCTCACCGTGCAGGACCCGCGCGAGAAGTACGTCCCCGGCCGCGACACCCCGCGGTTCGACGCCACCGGTGGGCCGAAGTGCTACGGCGGCGGCGCGGCGGCCGCTGCCGATGGTGACTTGGGACCCGCGAACTCGCTCGGTGAGCGGCAGCTGGTCGCGGAACTCCTGCGGCCGACGCTGGGTGAGGTGCCGGACTGGAGCAGTGTCCTCATCGGACCGGCGTTGCGCGGGACGGAGGTGACCGTCCGATGAGGAGCGTCACCGGATCCGCCGTCAAGGGGCTGATCTTCTTCCTGGTCACCGCGGCCGCGACGGCGGTGCTCGCGATCACGATCGCCAACTCCGACGTCGGCGCCACCATCGGCTACACCGCCCGCTTCACCGACGCGACCTCGGTCAACCCCGGCGACGAAGTGCGGATGGCCGGCGTCCGGATCGGCCAGGTGGACTCCGTGCGGGTCGTCGAACACCGCCTCGCCGACGTCGAGTTCTCGGTCGGCCGCACGCACCGGCTCACCGCGTCCGCCTCGGTCACCATCCGCTACCGCAACCTGGTCGGCCAGCGGTACCTCTCGATCGACCCCGGCGCCACCGACACGTCCCCGACGCTGGCCGAAGGCGCGCAGATCCCCCTGGAACGGACCAAGCCGGCACTCGACCTCACCGCCCTGTTCAACGGCTTCAAGCCGCTCTTCCAGGCCTTGTCACCGAACGACGTCAACCAGCTGTCGTTCGAGATCATCCAAGTTCTGCAGGGGGAGGGCAGCACGATCGAAAGCCTGCTGCGGCACACGGCGTCGCTGACCTCCACCCTGGCCGGGAAGGACGCCCTGATCGGCCAGGTGATCGGCAACCTCAACACCGTGCTCGACACGCTGAACGCCCAGGGCGACCAGTTCGACACGCTCGTCGACACCACCGCCCAGCTCGTCACCGGCCTCGCCGCGGACGCCAAGCCGATCGGGCAGGCCATCGGCGGCCTCGGCGAGCTGACCACGGCGACCGCCGGGCTGCTGGAGCAGGGCCGGCAGCCGCTCAAGGGCAGCATCACCGCCCTCGGCGACCTGTCGAAGAACCTGGCCGACAACACCCCGGTGTTCCAGCAGTTCCTCGACAACCTGCCGAAGAAGCTCGACCGGATCGGCACGCTGTTCTCCTACGGCTCGTGGGCGAACTTCTACCTGTGCTCGGTGCAGACCGACGCGAAACCGGCGCCGGGCGGTCCGCCACCGGGCATCCCCGTCACCGCTGCGAGGTGCCGGTGAAACCCTTCCGCAGCCGCAACCCGATCGCCGTCGGCGCGGTGACCGCGCTGGTGATGGTCCTGATCGGCACGGCAACGTTCTTCTCCGACGACCTGCCGGTCATCGGCGGCGGCACCACCTACCGGGCCGAGTTCCACGAGGCCGCCGGGCTGAAGCCGAACGACGAGGTCCGCGTCGCCGGCGTCAAGGTCGGCGAAGTCACCGACGTGCGGCTGGCCGGCGACCACGTCGAGGTGCTGTTTCGGGTGCGCGACACCTGGGTCGGCAACCGGACCACGGCGGCGATCAAGATCAAGACACTGCTCGGCCAGAAGAACCTGGTGCTCGACCCGGTCGGCAACGCCGAGCTGAACCCCGACCAGCCGATCCCCGCCGAGCGCACCAGCTCGCCCTACGACGTCACCGCCGTCTTCAACGACCTGGCGAGCACGGTCGGCGCGATCGACACCGACCAGCTCGCGCAGGCGTTCCGCGTGCTGTCCGACACGCTCGGCGCGTCGGCACCCCAGGACGTCAAGACGGCGTTCACCGGGATCGCCGCCCTCTCGCAAACGCTGGCTTCCCGCGACGAGGAACTGGTCAAGCTGTTCCAGAACACCAACCAGGTCTCGAAGACGCTCGGCGGGCGGTCCGACCAGATCCAGGCGCTGATCCGCGACGGCAACACCCTGCTCACCGAGCTCAACGCCCGCAAGGACGCCATCGCGAAGCTGTTCACCGGCATCAAGAACCTGTCGATCCAGCTGCGCGGGCTGGTCGCGGAGAACCAGAAGACCCTGGGACCGGCGCTCGACCAGCTCGACCGCGTCGCCGGCGTGCTCCAGCGCAACCAGGGAAAGCTGGAGGACAGTCTGCGCCTGGCCGGGCCGTTCTACCGGCTGCTCGGCAACGCCGTCGGCAACGGCCGGTGGATCGACACCTACATCTGCGGGCTGATCCCGACCGGCACCACGCCGGGCAGCTGCCAGCCGCCGAAGAACGGGGGACGCTGATGGCCCACCAGCTCATCGACCTGGGTGCCGACGCGCGACGGCGGACTCGGTTGCGAGCCCTCACGCTCGGCGTCGTGCTCGCCCTTGTCGTCTCGGCCGCCTGGCCCGTGGTCACCGCGCCGGCCGAGCGGACGCTGACCGCGTACTTCACCGCCGCCGTCGGCATCTACCCGAACTCCGACGTCCGGGTCCTCGGCGTCGCCATCGGATCGGTGTCCAAAGTGGAACCGAACGGCACCGACGTCAAGGTCACCATGACGCTGCGGCCGGGGGTGCCGCTGCCCGCGGACGCCGGCGCCGTCGTCATCACCCCGAGCCTGGTCGCCGACCGGTACGTGCAGCTCACACCCGTCTACCGCGGCGGCCCCCAGCTGGCCGACGGCGCGTCCATCCCGCGGGAGCGCACCGCGACCCCGGTCGAGGTCGACGATCTGCTGCACAGCCTCAACCAGCTGATGTCCGCGCTCGGACCGCAGGGCGCCAACAAGGACGGCGCGGTGAGCGAAGTCCTGACCCGGTCGGCGGACTACCTCAACGGCACCGGGCAGACCATCGGCACGGCGATCAAGAACCTCGGCGAGTTCGCGCGCGCGGCGAGCGACTCCAAGGACGACCTCTTCGGTTCGGTCGACAACATCAGCAGGTTCACCGCGATGCTCGCCGCCAACGACGGCCAGGTGAAGCAGGCCATCTTGCAGATCGCCTCGCTGAGCAAGGTGCTGGCCGACCAGCGCGACCAGTTCTCCGGCGCGTTGACCGAGCTGACCCAGGCGCTGAGCGTCGTGCAGGGGTTCCTCAAGGACAACCGCGGTCGCGTGCAGTCCGATGTGGACAAGCTGGCCGACGTCACGAAGGTGCTCGTGGACCAGAAGGACTCGCTCTCCGAGGCACTTCAGGCGGCCCCGAACGCCCTGACGAACCTCCTGGGCGCCTACGACCAGGCGAACGGGACCATCGACGGCCGCGGCAACCTCCTCGAGTACGCGGAGCCGAAATGAAATCCCTGGTCAAGCTGGCCGCGGTGGTCACGCTCGCACTGGTCACCACCGGCTGCGGCAGCGGCGTCAGCGTCTACGACATCCCGCTGCCGGGCGGCGCCGCGCTCGGCGACCACCCGATCCACGTGACCGCGGGCTTCACGAACGTGCTGGACCTGGTGCCGCAGTCCGGGGTCAAGGTCAACGACGTCCCGGTCGGGCAGGTCGTCAAGGTCGAGCTGGCGCCGGACTCCCGCAGCGCGGTCGTCGAGCTGCTGCTCAACGGCGACGTCGACCTGCCGGGCAACGCCGTCGCCCGGCTGCGGCAGGCGAGCATCCTCGGTGAGAAGTTCGTCGAACTCGCCCCGCCCGACGACGCGACACCGTCGGGCCGGCTGCTCGACGGCGCGACCATTCCGCTGGACCGGTCGACGTTGACGCCCGAGATCGAAGAGGTCTTCGGGGCGCTTTCGCTGCTGCTCAACGGCGGCGGCGTCGCGCAGGTCCAGAACATCAGCCACGAGCTGAACGAGGCCCTCGGCGGCCGCGAGACCGCGGCGCGTTCGCTTCTGTCCGATCTGGACACCTTCGTGAAAGGCCTGGACGAGCACCGCACCGAGATCACCCGGGCCATCGAGAGCGTCAACAAGCTGGCGGCCACGCTGAACGCGCACACCGACCGGATCACCACGACGCTGAACGGCCTCACGCCCGGCATCGGCGTGCTCAACCAGCAGCGGGAAGCCCTGGTCGGGATGCTCACGGCCCTGGACGGGCTGACGTCGGTCGCCGTCGACACGGTGAACCGCAGCAAGGACGACCTCGTCGCCGACCTGCGGGCGCTGGAGCCGGTGCTGCGGCGGCTCGCCGATTCCGGCGACAAGCTGCCGAAGGCGATGGAGATGATCTTCACCTTCCCGTTCCCGGACGCCGCGCTGGACACCATCCGCGGCGACTACCTCAACGGGTTCCTGAAGGCGGGCCACTGATGCTGACCCGGTTCGTGCGCGTGCAAGTGACGCTCTTCGTCGTCATCGCCGTCGTCGGCGTCGCCTACGTCGGAGCCACCTACGCGGGCCTCGACAAGGTGTTCTTCGACCGCGGCTACACCGTGACGGCGCAGTTCCCGACCGGCGGCGGCATCTTCACGAACGCCGAGGTCACCTACCGCGGCGTGCCGATCGGCCGCGTCGGCGAGCTGCGGCTCACCCCGGCCGGGATGGAAGCCGACCTCGAGATCGACTCCGGCACCGCACCGGTCCCGGCCGACACCGAAGCCGTCGTCGCCGACCGGTCGGCCGTCGGCGAGCAGTACGTCGACCTGCGACCGCGCACCGACGGCGGGGCGAAGCTGCACGAGGGTTCGATGATCACCCAGGCCGACACGAAGATCCCGCTGCCGGTCGACGTCGTCTTGTCGACAGTGGACTCCTTCGCCAACTCCGTGCCGAAACCCGCGTTGCGGACGGTCGTCGACGAGCTGTACAACGCGACTTCGGACGCCGGGCCGGCACTGGACCAGCTGGTCGGCCGCGGCATCGAGTTCGTGCAGGCGGCCAGCGCGCACGTCGCGCCGCTGACCCGGTTCGTCACCGACGCGCACACCGTGCTCGACACGCAGGTGCAGCAGGCCGGCGCGATCCGCGAGTTCGGCGTCAACGCGAAACTGCTGGCGTCGACGTTGAAGTCGTCCGACGGCGACCTGCGGACGCTGATCCCGGCGGTCCCCGCGGCCGCGAACGAGGTCAGCGCCCTGATCCGCGACTCCGGGCCGAACCTCGGCGTGCTGCTGGCGAACCTGCTGACCACCGCGGACGTCCTGGAAGCTCGTCAGGACGGCGTGCGGCAGCTGCTGATCACCGCACCGCAGGCGGTCGCCGCGGCCGGCACGATCGTGCGGCCGGACGGCGTCCACATCGGACTGTCATTGACCTTCTTCGACCCACCGCCGTGCACCACCGGGTACACGACGCCGTACCGCAACGGCCTCGACACGTCGGTCCGCCCGCTGAACACGGCCGCGCGCTGTGCGCTGCCGAAGGGCGACCCGACGAACGTGCGGGGCTCGCAGAACGCACCGGGAGGACGGCCGTGAGAATTCTTGCGTGGGTGGCCGCGGTCTTGGCGACTGCCGCCGCCGGCTGGTCCGGGTTCACCTGGTGGCAGGCCGCGCACGACGACGGCGTCGCGCGGGCGGTCGTCCGGGAAGAGGCCCTGCAGGCGGGCCGGACGGCGGTCGCCGGACTGACCACTTTGGACTACCGGCAGGCGGCGCCCGGCTACGAGCACTGGCTGGACCTCTCCGGCGGCGCGCTGCACGACGAGCTGGCGGCCGACCGGCAGGGCAGCCTCGACCGGATCGCCCAGGCGAAGACCGTCACCACCGGCAAGGTGACCGACGCGGCGGTGACCGAAGTGGACACCGGGGCGGGGACGGCGAAGCTGATCGCCTCGGTCGAACTGGTGGTGGCGCCCGACGGCGGGGACGCGGTGACCAAGCGCAACCGGTTCCAGGCCGACCTGACCCGCGGGCCGGGCGGCTGGCGCGTCACCGGCCTGGGCCAGGTACCCGTGGGGGAGGCACCGTGAAAACCGCAACCAGGAAACGCACCGTCAAGGTCGCCGGCCGTCAGTACCCGGACGGTCGTGAGTGTTCCGACGGGTTAGAACCCGCCTTACCACTCACGACCACCGGGGCACGGCGGCGGGCGTGGGTGGTGCCCGCGGTGGTGGCCGTGCTCATGGCGGGCCTCGCGGTGTGGTTCACGCTCGAGGCGCGGAGCACACAGGCGGTGGTCGCGCACAACAGCGCGCTGTCCGACGTTGCGGGCACAGCCGAGGCGGCGAAGCAGGTCAGTGCCGCGCTCGGCACGGTCTTCTCCTACCGCTACGACGATCCGGCCAAGAGCGAGCAGGCGGCGAAGGACGTCCTCACCGGGCCGGCGCTCGCCCAGTACGAGCAGCTCTTCGGGCAGGTCAGGAAGCTGGCCGCCGAGCAGAAGCTCGTGGTGACGTCCACCGCCGTCGCGTCCGGCGTGAAGCTCCTCGACGGCGACCGCGCGGCGCTGCTGGTGTTCCTCGACCAGACCGGCACGCGAGGCGACGGGCAGCGCAGCACCGGCGCGGCCCAGCTGAGCGTCACGGCCGAGCGCGTCGCCGGGAAGTGGCGCGTCACCGGGATGTCCGCGGCCTGACCATGCACGAGGACTCCATGACCCTCTCCGAACTGCTGGCCGGCCGCGCCGAGGCGGCGGGCTCGGCGCCGGCCCTGACCTGGGCGCGTCCGGCGGTCACCCTGACCTGGGCCGAGCTGGACCGGCGCGTCACCGCCGTCGCCGCGGCCCTGCGCCGGGTCACCGAGCCGCGGCAGCGGGCGGCGATCCTCGTCGAGCCGTCACCCGACTACGTCGTCGCGTTCCTCGGCGCGCTGCGGGCCGGGCTGGTCGCCATCCCCGCCGGGCCGGAGCGCCGGGCGAGCGTCCTCGCCGACGCCGAGCCGTCGATCGTGCTGGCCACCGTCGCCACCGTGCCCGCGGTCCGGCGGTTTCTGGCCACTTTGGACACGTGTGGGCACCGGGTGCTCGCCGTGGACGCCGTCCCGGACGCGCCCGGCTTCACCGCGGCTCCGGCGGTGCCCGACGACGTCGCCTACCTGCTGTATCCGGGCGGGGTGCTGGTCACGCACGCGAATGTGCTGGCCAACGCCCGGCAGGCGGCTCAGGCGCTGGGGCGAACCGCCGTCGTGAGCCTGCCGCCGAGCGATCCGCTCGGGCTGGTGCTCGGGGTGGCGGTGCCGATCGTCACGGGCCGGTCCGTGGTGCACGACGCGTCCGCTCCGGAAGCGCTGCCGGCGTGTTACGTCGTCGCCGAAGCGACCGCTCTGGTCGCTTGCGGGCGCCCGGCCGGCCAGCAAGTCGCGATCGTCGGCCTCGACGGACGGCGGGTGCCCGCGGGCGATGTCGGCGAAATCTGGGTGAGCGGGCCGAACGTCGCCCGTGGCTACTGGCGGCGGCCCGAGGAGTCCGCGCGGGTCTTCTGCGCCTTCCTCCTCGACGACGACGAGCCGCGGTGGTGGCTGCGGACCGGTGACCAGGGCTTTCTGGACCTCGACGGCGAACTGTGCGTCACCGGCCGGAACCTCGTCGCCGGGCACCGCCCGGAGGACCTCGAAGCGACGGCCGAGCGGGCGCACCCGGCGATCCGGCCGCGTGCGGCGTCGGCGTTCGCCGTTCCCGGGGGTCAGGCCGTGGTGGTGCTCGAGCTGGCCGACGGCGTCGTCCCGCCGCGCGGCGAGGTCGAGCGGGCGGTGCGGCACGCGGTGTCGGCGCGGCACGGGCTGACGCTGCGCAGAGTCGTCGTGCTGCAGTCCTCCATCGGGGACGGCCTGTGGTGACCGGGCCGGCCGAGCGGGCGCTGTCGCCGGGCGTCCCGTTCGCCACGTCATCGTTCGAGGTGACCTGGCCGGAAGTACCGTTGCCGCCGGGCGCGTCGCCCGGGCCGGGCGCGTGGCTGCTGCTCACCGACGAGCACCCGGCGGCGCTCGGCCGGGCCGTCGCGCTGGCCCTGGCGCTGGCCGCGGCGGGGGACGACGCGCTGTCACTGCCGCGCGACGACCTCGCCGAGCTGCCCGCGTTCCTGGCCGAACGGCCGGTGCGCGGGGTCGTCTTCCTCGCCGGGTCGCCCTACGCCTACCACGATCCCGAGGCCGCGCAGGAGCTGCTGGTTTCGGTGTTGTCGGTGGTCGCGCGGCTCGGCTTCGGCGTCCGGTTCCACCTGGTCACGCAGGCGGCGGGCGAGCCGGGGCTGGCGTTCCTGCGCGGGCTGGTGCGGGTGCTCGCGGTCGAGCGGCCGCAGCTGCGGGCGAGCCTGGTCGACGTCGACGCGCGGTCCGATGTGGACGTCCTGGTGCGCGAGCTGCGGTCGGACGCGCCGGACGACGAAGTCCGCTGGCGGCACGACGTCCGGTACGCGGCGCGGCTGGCCCGCGTCCCGTTCGCCGCCGACGTGCCGGCCGGGCCGGGCGCGTACGTGGTCACCGGCGGCCTCGGGCCCGCGGCCGCGCGGTGGCTGGCCGGCACGGGTGCCACCCGGATCGTCCTTTGTGGATCGTCAGTGGACGGCTTTCCCGATGTCGTGGTGGTCCCCGGCGACATCGCCGAGCCGGGTGTCGCGGAGCGGCTGGTCGCGGCCGCCGACGGCCTCCCCCTGCGCGGCATCATCCACGCGGCGGGCGTCCTCACCGACGACCCGTCGGCCGCCTGGCGCCGCGGCGTCCTGGGCGCCCGCCGCCTCCACGAGGCGACGGCGGACAGCCCACCGGACTGGTTCCTCCTGGCCACCTCGGCCACGGCGTTGTTCGGCGCCCCCGGAGAAACCTCCCGCGCCACCGCTGACGCCTGGCTCGAAGCCTTCGCCGCCTGGCGCCGCTCCCGCGGCCTCCCGGCCACCACCATCCACCTGGGCACCCCCCGCCGCCCCGACCTCCCCCGCCCCTACTTCTCCACCCTCTGACCGTGTCGACCCTCCAATCACGCGTGTCGACCCCTCAATCACGCGTGTCGACCCGCCAATCACGAGTGATGCCTCTCTGATCACAGAGATGCCCTGTCCCGCCCCCGGGCTGGGGACTGTTCCAAGATCGGTGTTTCCGGCTCGACACGCCGGGCCGAGGTCCGGCGGGATGGGCACTGTGAGTGATGACATCGGAGCTTGTGAGTCCACGCAAGCGCGAGAAGCCGGCGCAGGAGCTG
>JAEBES010000021.1:0-117692 GCA_049998155.1 Amycolatopsis sp. cmx-13-12
ACAAGGGTGCGGGACGGGCGGCCAAGCCTCCGGAGCCATCACCGGCAGCAAGCATGAAAGCCATACCCGCCCCGCCTGCACACCCCGATCATCCCGGACGACCAGGGGCACACCTGAAAGGTAGGGCAGCATGACCCGGCGCGCGCTCGTGCTCGTCGTGACCCTGTTCCTCGCTCTGGCCGCCGCCCTCGCCGGCGCCGCGACCGCGAGCGCGGCCACCACCCAGCCGACCTTCCTCACCTTCTACGGCTGGTGGGACAACACCCCGCCCGGCGGGGACATCTCCTACCCGCAGATCCACGGCACCGCGGGCGGCAAGGGCACCTACGCCGACCCGATCACCTTCGCCACCAGCAGCGACGAGCTCAAGCCCGGCACCAAGGTCTGGGTGCCGCGGGTGAAGAAGTACTTCATCATGGAGGACGGCTGCGACGAGTGTTCCGACGACTGGAACAGCCACGGCCCCAACGGCGGACCGGGCCTGCGCCACATCGACCTCTGGCTCGGCGGCAAGGGCGGCAGCGCCTTCGACGCGATCGACTGCGAAGACGCGCTCACCCACTACAACCCCGACAACACGCCGGTGATGGAACCGGTCGTCGTCGACCCGCCCTCGGACGAACCCTACGACGCCACACCGATCTTCAACACCAGCACCGGTGAATGCTGGGGCGGCGCGAAGCCGAACACCACGGTCGGCCAGTACAAGAACAACTCCACGGGCACCTGCCTGGCCGCGCCGAGCAGCGGCACCACGCTGAAGGTGGCCGCCTGCACGGGAACCGCCGAGCAGCGGTTCACCTTCCACGGCGCCTTCCTCGTCATCGACGACAAGTGCGCGGGCATCTCCGGCAGCTCGATCGTGCTGCAGACCTGCACCGGCGGCCCGGCCCAGCAGTGGTCGATCAACCCCGACGGCACTATCTCCGACATCCAGACGAGCAAGAAGTGCTTCCGCGCTTCGGGCACGACACTCACCGCGGGCAGCTGCTCCGGCACCGCGGCCCGCTGGACGTTCACCGCGGCCGGGAACACCGCGGGCCTCAGCGTGACGCCGTCGGCGTTGTCGGTCGCGCCGGGCGCTTCGGCGACGGCCACCGTGACCTCCACCGACGCCGTCACGCTCTCGGCGAGCGGCGCTCCGGCGGGCGTGACGGTGTCCTTCTCCCCCGCGTCGGTCCCCGCCGGCGGTTCCTCGACCGTCACGGTCGCCGCCGCGGCCGGCGCGGCCCCCGGCTCGGCGACGATCACGCTGACCGGCGGCACCAGGACGGCAGCGCTGGGTGTCACGGTGACCGGCGGCCAGGAAACGCTGCTCTCCCAAGGAAAGGCCGCGACGGCGTCCTCCACCGAATCGTCGTCGTACCCGGCGGGCGCCGCCTTCGACGGCAACCTGACGAGCACGCGCTGGGCGTCCAAGGAAGGCAGCAACGCGGAGTGGCTGCGCGTCGACCTCGGCGCCACGAAGGCCGTCTCGCACGTCAAGCTGACCTGGGAGGCCGCGTACGGCAAGGCGTACAGCATCCAGACGTCGGCCGACGGCACCACCTGGACGACGATCTACAGCACCACGACCGGCAACGGCGGCACGGACGACCTCGCCGGCCTCTCGGGTTCCGGCCGGTACGTGCGGATGAACGGCGTCACGCGCGGCACCTCGTACGGCTACTCCCTGTACGAAATGCAGGTGTACGGCACGGCATAGTTGCCGAACCGGCAACGTAGTTTGCCTTCTCGGGGACGTCGTCCGCATGCTCGGAGGACGTCCTTGAGGAGGAACCATGCCCCACGACCACCCGATGACCGTCGACGCCATGCTCAAGCAGGACTTCTGGGAAGCGCTGTACCAGCGTGACGAGCACCGGATCTGGAGCGGGAACGTCAACGTCAACCTGCGCACCGAGGTCGAGGGCCTCAAACCCGGGCACGCCCTCGACCTCGGCAGCGGCGAGGGCGGCGACGCGATCTGGCTGGCCAAGCAGGGCTGGACGGTCGACGGCGTCGACATCTCGACCACCGCGCTCGCCCGTGCCGCCGAAGCCGGCGCCGAGGCGGGCGTGACGGTGAACTGGCTGCACCGCAACATCCTCGAGTGGCGGCCCGAAGCGCAGTACGACCTGGTGTCGGCGCAGTACATGCACCTCCCGCCGGACCTGCGCCGCGACGTCTTCACGGCGGCCGCGGCGGCCATCCGGCCCGGCGGCTCGCTGCTGGTCGTCGGGCACTCGCCGAAGGCCATGCGGCAGTTCGACGGCCAGAAGCCGCCGGAGGAGCTGTTCTTCGAGCCGGAGGAGCTCACCGGCTACCTCGGCGACCCGTGGCAGTGGGTGGTCGAGACCTGCGAGACGCGCGGCGAGGGCCACCACACCGACGCCGTCTACCGCGCGCGGCGCCTGGAAGCGTGACGGAACGAGGGCCCGCTCACCTCCCCCGACGGCGGTGAGCGGACCCTCGCCCTGGCTCAGGCGAGCTCGAGGCCGTAGGCCTGCAGCTCGAGGGTGAGCGGGTAGAAGTAGCTGGTCACGGTGTCGCCGCCGGACAGCGTGCCGAGGCCCGTGGAGCCGTCGTAGGCCGGGCCGCCGGAGTCGCCGTGGTCGGTGTGCGCGGTGGTGCCGAACTCGTGGTTGAGCACGCCGACGTCGAAGTTGACCGACTCGTCGACCGAGGTGACCTCACCGCTGCCGCCGCCGGTGGTCGAACCCTGCTTCTGGATCTGCTCACCGACGGTCGGCTCCGCCGCGCCGGTGATCGGCTGGCCGGTGTTGATCTCGCCGGGACCGGAGCCGTTCGGGCGGGTCAGCAGGCCGGAGTCGGCCCCGGGGCAGTCGCTTTCGACCACCTGCGCGCCGGAGACGTCGCCGCCGGACCAGGTGCCGCCGAGGTTGGTGCAGTGGCCCGCGGTGAGCAGGAACGGCGAGCCGCCGCGCGTCACGTTGAAGCCGAGCGAACAGCGGCCCTGGCTGTTCTGGATCGCGTCGCCGTCGGCGATGTAGAGCGACAGCTTGCCGGTGCGGTGCTCGACGCGGACGCTGTCGCCGTACTTCGCCGCGGCCGCGGCGACCTTGTCGGTGGTCTCCTTGCTGGCGGCGTCGTAGACCTTCACCACGACCTGGTTGGTCTTGGTGTCGATGCCCCACGCGGTCTGCGGCACGTTCTTCACCGCGTCCAGCTGGTTCTTGACGCTCGTCAGCGCGGCGAAGGTGTGCTTGACCTTCTTCGCGGTGAAGCCGGCGGCCTGCACCTGCCGCAGGGCGGCGTCGTCGACCACGTTCACGACGGCCTTGCCGTTTTCGAGGTAGATGCCGCCGGACGCGGCGCCCAGCGCGTCGGCCACCTGGGTGGCACCGGTGACCGCGCGGGCCTGCAGTTCGGCGAAGGCGAGCGGGGACGCGGTGGCCGCCGAAGCGCAAACACCGCTGGTCAGCGCGGCGGCCGACAAGACGGCGAGGGTCTTGAAGGCGGTCTTCCGGGGAGTCATCAACTTCCTCCAGGGTTGCCGTTGAAGCCTGTGCCGACACTTTCGTTGCCAGGCAACCAACGCACTACCGACGAAGGTTGGTTAATAACCAAGGGAACCGGACATACCTCTCAGACCACCCCGAACGGCGTAACGGGCGTCCCCTTCCGGCCTATTCGCGGGGCCACCGGACGTGATCCTCGTACCCCGGGTTCTTCCGCAGGTACCCGGCGATGAAGGGGCAGACCGGCACGATCGTCCGGCCGTGGGCGACGACGTCGTCGAGCGCGCCCGCGGCCAGGACCTTGCCCAGGCCCTGCCCGGAGAAGGCGTCGTCGATCTCCGTGTGGGTGAACACCGTGAGGTCGCCGCGGCGGTCGTACTGCGCGATACCCGCCAGCTTCTCGCCCTGCCACAGCTCGTAGCGGTCCTCGTCCGGGTTGTCGACCACCCGGTTTTCGTCGGTCATCTGCTCTCCTCACTCGCCGGCCACACCATCGTGCGACGGCCCGCCACCGCGTGCCGATCGGGGCCGGGAACACGCTGGGCCGGCCGGGGGAAGCGCCCGTCCCGTTCGTGTGCATCCCGGCTGTTCCCCTTGGCGGGCACCGCGGCCGGCTGGTTGCCTCGCGGTGTGCCTGAACAGCCGTTCGTCCTCCCCGAGTTCTACATGCCCCACCCGGCGCGGCTGAACCCGCACCTGGAGCGGGCGCGCGAGCACAGCAAGGCGTGGGCGCGCGAGCTGGACATGATCGACGTGCCGCAGCACGGCACGGTGATCTGGACCGAGCACGACCTCGACTCCCACGACTACGCGCTGCTCTGCGCGTACACCCACCCCGACGCCGGCGCCGAAGAGCTCGACCTGATCACCGACTGGTACGTCTGGGTCTTCTACTTCGACGACCACTTCCTCGAGCTGTACAAGCGCACCGGCGACATCGACAGCGCCCGCGCCTACCTCGACCGGCTGGAACTGTTCATGCCCGCCGAGGGCGAAATCACCGCGACCCCGGAGAACCCGGTCGAGCGCGGCCTGACCGACCTGTGGAACCGGACGGTCCCGCACCGGTCGGCCGGCTGGCGGCGCCGGTTCGTCGACAGCACGAAGGCGCTGCTCGACGAGTCCCTGTGGGAGCTGGCCAACATCAACGAGGGCCGGCTCGCGAACCCGATCGAGTACGTCGAGATGCGGCGGAAGGTCGGCGGCGCGCCGTGGTCGGCGAACCTGGTCGAGCACTCGGTGCACGCGGAGGTCCCGGACGCGATCGCCGCGTCCCGGCCCCTGGAGGTCCTGCGCGACTGCTTCGCCGACAGCGTCCACCTGCGCAACGACCTGTTCTCCTACCAGCGCGAAGTGCAGGACGAGGGCGAGCTCTCCAACGGCGTGCTCGTGTTCGAGAAGTTCCTCGGGCTGAGCACCCAGCAGGCGGCCGACGCGGTCAACGACCTGATCACCTCACGGCTGCACCAGTTCGAGCACACCGCGCTCACCGAGGTGCCCGCGCTGCTCGACGACCACTGCGTCGGCCCGGCGGCGCGCGCGGCGACGTTCGCCTACGTGAAAGGCCTGCAGGACTGGCAGTCCGGCGGCCACGAATGGCACCTGCGGTCCAGCCGGTACATGAACGAAGGCGCCCTGGCCGGCCGCGGCAGCTCCGCGGCGCGCATCTTCGGGTCGGTGCTGGCCACCGCGCCCCAACGGCTGCGGGCGTATGGCTCGACGCCGGTGCGCGCGACCGGCGTCCCGCGGCCGTCGCTCGAACTGCCGTTGGCGCCGCGGCTCAGCCCGCACCTCTCCGAGTGCCGCACCCGCAACGTCGACTGGGCACGGAGCACGGGCCTCCTCGACAACGTGGTGTGGGACGAGCGGAAGCTGAGGGCCGCCGACCTGCCGCTGTGCGCCGCGGGCATCCACCCGGACGCGACGGCCGACACGCTGGACCTCACGAGCCACTGGCTGACCTGGCGCACCTACGCCGACGACCACTACCCGCTGGTGTTCGGCGCGACCCGCGACCTCGCCGGCGCGAAGGCGGCCAACTTCCGCTTGCCGGCGTTCATGCCGGCGGACGGCGCGCCGATGCCCACGCCGGCCACGCCGCTGGAAGCGGGCCTGGCCGACCTCTGGCCGCGGACCCCGGCGGAGCGCCGGCCCGCCGTGCGCCGGGCGGTCGAGTCGATGACGTCGAGCTGGCTCTGGGAGCTGGCGAACCAGGCCCAGAACCGCATCCCGGACCCGATCGACTACGTCGAGATGCGGCGCCGGACGTTCGGCGCCGACCTGACGAAGGCGCTCTCGCGTGGCCACGCGGTGCCGCCCGCGCTGCACCGCACCCGGCCGGTCCAGACCCTCGAGAACACGGCGACGGACGTGGCGTGCCTGCTCAACGACCTCTACTCCTACCGCAAGGAGATCCAGTACGAGGGCGAGCTGAACAACGCGGTGCTGGTGGTGCGGAACTTCCTGGACTGCACCGAGGAGCGCGCGTTCGCGGTGGTGACCGACCTGGTCCACGCCCGGCTGGCGGAGTTCGACCACGCGGCGACGACCGAGCTGCCCGCCCTGTACCGCGACGACACGACCGAAGAGACGCTGCTCGGGTTCGTCCAGGACCTGCGCGACTGGACGGCCGGCATCTTCCACTGGCACGAGAACACCAGCCGCTACGCGGAGCCGGAGCTGAACTACCACCCGGCGCCGGTCCCCGTGCCCACGTTCGGCGGCCCGACCGGCATCGGCACGTCGTCCCTGCGCATCTCCGCCCTGCTCCCGACCCCCTGACCGCCGTACCCCAGGGTCGACACGCGTGATCCCGGAGTCGACACGCGTGATCCCAGAGTCGACACGCCGCCGGGCCCACCCTCACGCCGTGTCGACCCTTCAATCACGCGAGTCGACCCTTCAATCACGCGTGTCGGCTTCCGGATCACACGCCGGCGTTGCCCTGGCCACTCCGCCGGGCATTCCCTCCCGGCGGAGGCGATACTCGGGGCGTGAGCGGCTTCAGCCTGCGGTTCCTCGGCCATTCGACCGTCCGCCTGGACCTCGGCGGCCGGGTCCTCTTGACCGATCCCGTGCTCACCGCGCGCGTCGGCGGGCTCGTCCGGGTCGTTCCCCCGCCGCCGCCCGCGAGCTACGCCGACGTCGACCTCGTCCTGCTGTCCCACCTGCACGGCGACCACCTGCACCTGCCGTCGCTCAAGCTGCTCGGCGAGCGTCCCCGGATCGTCGTCCCCCGCGGCGCCGGGACGTGGCTGCGCAAGAAGGGCTTCCGGAACGTCGAAGAGATCGCTCCCGGCGAGACACTCACCGACGGCGGCCTGACCGTCACCGCCACCGAAGCCGTCCACTCCGGACACCGCTGGGGCCCGCGCCTGACCCACGGGCCGCAGAGCCCCGCACTCGGGCACCTCATCGAGGGTGCCGGCCGGAAGATCTACGCCGCCGGCGACACCGACCTCTTCGACGGCATGCGCGACCTCGGCCCGGTCGACGTCGCCCTGCTGCCCGTCTGGGGCTGGGGACCCAGCCTCGGCCCCGGGCACCTCGACCCCGCCCGCGCCGCGCAGGCCGCCGCGCTGGTCCAAGCCCGGGCGGCCGTCCCGGTCCACTGGGGCACCCTTGCCCTCCCCGGCATCCGGCGCACCGCCCGGATGCGACGCCTGCTCGCCGACCCGCCACGCGTGTTCGCCGCCGAAGCCAACGGCCGGACCGAAGTGCTCTTCACCGAGCCCGGCGCCGACGTCGCCCTGCCCGCCCCGAGGGACCGCGCGTGAACTGGACCGACCCCGCCGCCATCGGGTACCCCGCGGTGTTCGGCGGCGTGCTGCTCGGCTCGATCGTCCCGATCGTGCCCACCGGCGCGGTCGTCGGCGCCGCCGCCGCGGTCGCGACGACGACCGGCCACCTCTCCCTGCCGCTCGTGATCGTCCTCGCCACCCTCGGCGCGTACGTCGGTGACGTCGTGACGTTCGGGATCCCGCGGCTCGGCAGCGAAGCGGCCTTCCGCTGGATCAGCCGCCGCCAGCCCGCCGAACGGCTCGAGAAGGCCCGCGAGCAGTTCGCCCGCCGCGGCTGGCAGCTCGTCGTGATCGGCCGGCTCGTCCCGGCCGGCCGCATCCCGGTGCTGCTCGCCGCGGCCGCGCTGAGCTACCCGTGGCGACGCCTGCTGCCCGCCGCGCTCGGCGCCTGCGTCCTCTGGGCGTGCGCGTACGCCGTGCTCGGCATCGTCTCCGGCGGCATCTTCGACTCGCCCCTCTTCGCGACGCTGCTGGCGACCGTGCTCGTCCTGCTGGTCACCGTGCTGGCCAACCTGATCGCCCGGTGGCGCCGCAAGACGAAGGAGCCGGTGTGACGACGACCGCGCCCAAGGGCCGGCTGCTGCGCGGCGGCCGGGCCGTCGCCCGCGCGGTGGGGGTCTGGATCGCCGTGACCGGCGCGCTGCGCCTGCTCGACGTGCTCCTGCCCGGCTTCCGGATGACGCACTGGTGGCAGCCGACGGTCTGCGCGCTGCTGCTCGGCCTGCTCACCGCCGTCGTCTGGCCGCTGGTCATGCGGATCGCCTACCCGCTGGCGTTCTTCACGTTCGGCGGCTTCGGCTTCCTGCTGCTCGGCGCGGCCACGCTGGCCGTCTTCCGGACCGTGCCCGGCGTCGAGGTCGCGGGCTTCCGGACCGCGGTGATCGTCACGCTCGGCATGGCGGCCGTCGGCGCGCTCATCTCCAGCCTCCTCGCCGTCGACGAGGACGAGATCTTCTTCCGCCGCGCCGCCCGGCGCCGCCGCCGGCACCACCACGAACCCGGCCCCGACGAAGTGCCGCCAGGCGTGCTGTTCCTGCAGATCGACGGCCTCGGGTACGACACCGTCCGCCGCGCGATCCGCGACGGCGACATGCCGACGTTCGCCGCCTGGCTCGCCGAGGACAGCCACACGCTGGACCGCTGGCACACCGACTGGAGCTCCCAGACCGGGGCGAGCGTCTGCGGGATCCTGCACGGCTCCAACCACGACATCCTCGGTTTCCGCTGGTACGAAAAGGACCGCGACCACGTGATGGCGTGCGCGCACCCGGCCGACGCGGCCGAGATCGAGCGGCGCCACTCCGACGGCCGCGGCCTCCTGGCTGGCGACGGCGCGAGCCGCGGCAACCTGTTCTCCGGCGACGCCGCCCACGTCAGCCTGACGATGAGCGCGATCCCGGTGCTGGTGCCGAAGAAGCTGCTGCGCCGCCACCGTGACCGCGTCGGGGCGGGCTACTACGCCTACTTCGCGAACCCGGTCAACGCGCTGCGCACGTTCGCTGTCGCGCTCGTGGACGTCTTCCGCGAGATCAGCGCGTCGGTGCGCCAGCGCCGCGCCGGCGTCGTCCCGCGGATCCCGCGCGGCGGCTGGTACCCCCTGGCCCGGCCGGGCACGACGGTGATCGCGCGGGACGTCGTCGTCTCCGCGATCCTCGGCGACATGCTCGCCGGGCGGCCCGCGGTGTACGCGGACTTCCTCGGCTACGACGAGGTCGCGCACCACTCCGGCATCGAGCGGTTCGACACGCTGTCGGTGCTGCGCTCGATCGACCAGCAGATCGCGCGGCTGCACCGGGCTTCGCGGCTCGCTCCCCGCCGCTACCACGTCGTGGCGCTGTCGGACCACGGCCAGACCCAGGGCCAGGCGTTCTCGCAGCGGTTCGGCGAAACGATCGAGGCCTACGTCGGCCGGCTGTGCGGTGGCTCGCCGTCGCCGTCGGCGGGCCAGCGGCGGCAGGCCGAGAGCTGGCAGATCAACGCGGCCCTGGCCGAGGCGACGAAGAGCGGCGGCCTGATCGCGCGCCGGCTGCGCGCCCGGGTGGAGGACGCGGAGTGCGCCGAAGACCGCCCGCGCACGACGTCCGGCTCGCCGGGCGCGGTCACCCGCGTGGCGCCCGGCGTGGTGGTGGTCGTGTCCGGGCACCTCGCGATGGTGTCGTTCACCGAGCACGAAGGCCGGGTCGAGCTGGAGACGATCGAGCGGGAGTTCCCGGACCTGCTGCCGTCGCTGGTGGACCACCCCGGTGTCGGGTTCCTGCTGGTTCGCAGCCGTGAGTTCGGCCCGGTGGTCCTGGGCCGCGACGGGCTGCACCGGCTCGCTTCCGGGGTGGTCATCGGCGAGGACCCCCTGACGCCGTACGGCCCGCACGCGGCGGACCTGATCCGCCGGGTCGACACGTTCCCGCACTGCGCGGACGTGATGATCAACAGCCGCTACGACCCGGACTCGGACCAGGCGTCGCCGTTCGAGACGCACGTGGGCTCGCACGGCGGGCTAGGCGGGCCGCAGCAGCGAGGCTTTGTGGTGCACCCGCGTGAGCTGCCGTTCCCGGAGGAGGTCGTCGGGGCGGAGGCCCTGCACCGGGTGTTCCGCGGCTGGCTGACAGAGTTGGGCCACCCCGAGCCGGCCGGTGCCGGGGCCTCGGTTCCGGAGGTCGTGACGTGAAGCTGCTGCGCGAACTGCCGCTGGGGACGCGGGTCGTGGTGCGCTACCGCATCGAGGGCGGCTTCACCGACGCGCTCGGCGACCTGCTGTCCCGCGACGACGTCTCCTGCACGATCGAGACGCGGCGCGGCCCGGTCGTGGTCGCGTTCGAGGCGGTCACGCTGGCCAAGCCGGTGCCCCCGCCGCCGGTCCGGAAATCGGGTGGCGGGCCGCCGGCCGCTTTGTGACCATCGGAGCCATGTTCGACGACCTGGTGGCGGAGGCCGCGGCGGTGTCCGTCGACGGCTGGGACTTCTCCTGGCTCGACGGCCGGGCCACCGAGGCCCGCCCTTCGTGGGGTTACCAGCACCTCCTGGGCTCCCGTCTCCGTGGCGTGCAGGCGGCGCTCGACCTGGAGACCGGCGGCGGCGAAGTCCTCGACGGCTGCCCGTCGCTGCCACCGGTCCTGGTGGCCACCGAGTCGTGGCCGCCGAACATCGCGAAGGCCTCGGCCCGGCTCCGGCCGCGCGGGGTCACCATCGTGGCCACCGCGGGCTTCCCGTTCCGCGACAACGTGTTCGACCTGGTCTCCAGCCGGCACCCGGTGACGACCGACTGGCCCGGGATCGCCCGCGTCCTGCGTCCCGGCGGAACGTACTTCTCCCAGCAGGTCGGCCCGGCGAGCGTGTTCGAGCTGGTCGAGTTCTTCCTCGGCCCACAGCCTGCGGAAGGCCGCAACAGCCGCCACCCGGACCACGCCGTGCGGGCGGCCACGGAGGCCGGGCTCGCAGTGACGGACCTGCGCTCGGAGTCGCTGCGCACGGAGTTCTTCGACATCGGCGCGGTGGTCTACTTCCTGCGCAAGGTGATCTGGATGGTCCCGGGGTTCACCGTCGGGCAGTACCGGGACAAGCTGCGGGAGCTGCACGAAAAGATCGAGCGCGACGGCCCGTTCGTCGCCCACACGACACGGTTCCTCATCGAGGCCCGGAAGCCTTGACGATCGCCGCTTCGACGCCCTCCAGGAGCAGCTCCAGGCCCGCCTCGAACGACAGCCGCGCCTCCCGCTCCAGGTAGGGCTCCTCGGTCGCCTGGTATTCGCCTTCCTCGCCCAGCCTGGCCACCGTCGGGAACCGGGCCGCGAGGTCCGGCGCCAGCTCCCCCAGCAACGCCGACCGCGCGTACCACCAGTCCTCTTCGGACTGTCCCGTCTCGCGCGCCGCCTGGCGGGACTCGGCCGCCGCCTGGACCGACCCGCGCACGATGTTGAACAGCGCCGCCACCACCCACCGGACTCGGGACAGCGGCAGCCCGGTCGACGCCAGCACGGACAACAGCGTCTCCTGCACGTGGAACTCGCCCGGCCCGAGCACCGGGCGCGCCGGCGACACCTGCAACAGCCACGGGTGCCGCAGGTGCAGGTCCCACAGCGCGTCGGCCAACGACAGGGCGGCCGCGCGCCACCCCGAAGAATCCGGGAACGAGGAAGGCAATTCACCCAGGGTCCGGTCGTACATGAGGTCGACCAGCTCGGTCTTGCCCGGCACGTACGTGTAGAGCGCCATCGCCGTGCGGCCGAGCCGTTCCCCGACCGACCGCATCGACAGCGCCGCCATGCCGTCGGCGTCCGCGATCTCGATCGCCGCGGCGACGATCGCCTCGACGGACAGGCCCGGCTTCGGCCCCGGGCCCGTGCGCGGCGCCACCACCCGCGGCCCCCACAGCAGTTCCATGGACCGCCGGGCGTCGCCCTGACCCGCGAAGACGACCACCTTGCCGACTCCTTACACCCTAAAGTATTGTGATCTGAAGAATCACTTTACAGCCTAAAGTATCAAGAAGGACGGTATGACTTCACCCAGGCGGGCCGCCGACACCCACGACGTGATCGAGGTCCGGGGCGCCCGGGAGAACAACCTGACCGGCATCGACCTGGACATCCCGAAGCGCCGGCTCACGGTGTTCACGGGCGTCTCCGGCTCCGGCAAGTCGTCCCTGGTCTTCGGCACCATCGCGGCCGAGTCCCAGCGGCTGATCAACGAGACCTACAGCGCCTTCCTCCAGTCGTTCATGCCGAGCCTGTCGCGCCCGGACGTCGACCTGCTGGAGAACCTCAGCGCCGCCATCGTCGTCGACCAGGAGCGGATGGGGGCCAACTCGCGCTCCACGGTCGGCACCGCGACCGACGCCTACGCCATGCTGCGGATCGCCTTCTCGCGGCTCGGCGAACCGCACGTCGGCACGTCCGGCGCGTTCAGCTTCAACCTGCCCGAGGGCATGTGCCCGGCCTGCGAAGGCCTCGGCCGGGTCTCCGACCTCGACGTCGAGGCCCTGCTCGACTTCGACCTCTCCCTCAACGAAGGCGCGATCCAGGTGCCGGGCTTCACGCCGGACACCTGGTACGTGCAGACCTACCTCTCCTCCGGCTTCTACGACCCGGACGCGAAGATCCGCGACTTCACGCCGGAGCAGCTGGACGCCCTGCTGCACCGGGACTCCTGCAAGGTGAAGGTCGGCAAGACCAACGTCACCTACGAGGGCCTCGCGGTGAAGGTCCGGCGGCTCTACCTGCACAAGGACGTCGAATCGCTGCAGCCGAAGCTGCGGGCGTTCATCGAGAAGGCCGCGACCTTCGCCACCTGCGGCGCGTGCGGCGGCGCCCGGCTCAACCAGGCCGCGCTGTCGGCGAAGATCGACGGCAAGAACATCGCCGACTGCGCCGCACTGCAGATCAGCGACCTCGCCGAGTTCGTGCGGAACCTGGACGCGCCGTCGATCCGGCCGCTGCTGGGCAACCTGCGCGACACCCTGGACTCGCTGGTCGAGATCGGCCTCGGCTACCTTTCGCTGGACCGCGAGTCCGCGACGCTCTCCGGTGGTGAAGCCCAGCGCGTGAAGATGGTGCGCCACCTCGGCTCCAGCCTCACCGACGTCACCTACGTATTCGACGAGCCGACCGTCGGGCTGCACCCGCACGACATCGAGCGGATGAACAACCTGCTGTTGTGCCTGCGGGACAAGGGGAACACGATCCTGGTCGTCGAGCACAAGCCGGAGACCATCCGGATCGCCGACCACGTCGTCGACCTCGGTCCCGGCGCGGGCACCGACGGCGGCCGGCTCTGCTACACCGGCAGCGTCGACGGCCTGCGCGCGTCCGGCACGCTCACCGGCCGCCACCTCGACCACCGGGTCACCCTCCGGGAGCACGTCCGCACGCCTACCGGGCATGTCGGCATCACCGGTGCTCGCCTCCACAACCTGAAGGACGTCAGCGTCGACGTCCCGCTCGGCGTGCTGACCGTGGTCACCGGGGTGGCCGGATCCGGGAAGTCGTCGCTGATCCACGGCTCGCTGGCCCGCCGCGACGACGTCGTCGTCGTCGACCAGTCGGCCATCCGCGGGTCCCGCCGGTCCAATCCGGCGACCTACACCGGCCTGCTCGACCCGATCCGGGCCGCGTTCGCCAAGGCCAACGGGGTCAAGGCGAGCCTGTTCAGCGCCAACTCCGAAGGCGCCTGCCCGAAGTGCAAGGGCCTCGGCGTGATCTACACCGACCTGGCGATGATGGCCGGGGTCGCGTCGGTCTGCGAAGAGTGCGAGGGCCGGCGGTTCACGCCGAAGGTGCTGACCTACGAGCTGCGCGGAAAGAACATCAGCGAGGTCCTGGCGATGTCCGTCGCCGAGGCGCGCGAGTTCTTCGCGACCGGCACCGCGCGGACGGTGCTGGATCGCCTCGCCGACGTCGGCCTCGGCTACCTCACCCTCGGGCAGCCGCTGACCACGCTGTCCGGCGGCGAGCGGCAGCGGCTCAAACTGGCGATCCGGATGGCCGAGCGCGGCTCGACGTACATCCTCGACGAGCCGACGACCGGGCTGCACCTGGCCGACGTCGACCAGCTGCTGGCCTTGCTCGACCGGATCGTCGACGCGGGCAACACGGTGATCGTCATCGAGCACCACCAGGCCGTGATGGCTCACGCCGACTGGCTGATCGACCTCGGCCCCGGCGCCGGCCACGACGGCGGCCGGGTCGTCTTCGAAGGCACCCCGGCGTCGCTCGTCGCCGACGCCTCGACGTTGACCGCCCGCCACCTGCGCGAATACCTGGGGAAGCCGTGAAGCCGACCGGCCTGCTCGAAGTGACGGCGGTGCACCGGGTGACGCCGCGGACCGTGCGCGTCACCTTCGCCGGCTCCGGCTTGGCCGAGCTGGAGGCGTGGCCGGACCAGCAGCTCAAGCTCCTGTTCCCGCCGCCGGGCCGCCCGGTGCGGCTGCCGTCGGGCGACGACGACGTCCTGCGCTGGTACCAGGCGTACCTCGCGATCCCCGCGGAGGAACGCCCGGTGATGCGCAGCTACACGGTGCGCTCGCGGGACGGCGACACGATCGACGTGGACTTCGTGCTGCACCCCGGCCCGGCGGGACCGGCCACTGCCTGGGCCGCCCGGGCGGCGGTGGGAGACGTCCTCGGCCGGTACGGGCCGGACCCGGCCTACCGCCGTCCACTGTCCACAGCGGACACTCTGCTCTGCGCGGGCGACGAGACGGCGATCCCGGCCATCGCTTCTCTTCTGTCCGAAGTGGACAATGCGGTGGTGTTCCTCGAGGTCGCGGACGCGGCGGAGGAGCAGCCGCTGCCCGGCGACGTCCACTGGCTGCACCGGGACGGCGCCGAGCACGGCAGCCGGCTGCTGGAGGCGGTGCGCGGCGCGAGGCTGCCCCGCGGGTCGGCCGCCTGGCTGGCCGGGGAGGCTTCGACGGTCCGCGCGTTGCGCCGTCACCTCGTCGCCGAGCGCGGGTTCTCGAAAGCCGACGTCGAGTTCACCGGCTACTGGCGGCGCCGCCTGACCCAGGACGACGCCCCGACCCCGGAGGACCTGGCCGACGCGGCGGAAAAGCTGGGAGACTCGGCCGGATGGAAGGGCAGCTGACGGCGTCGGGCATCGACCCGGCTTCGGTGGTGACGGCCGAGGACCTCGGCGGCGGGACGTACAACCGGGCGATCCGGCTGGTCTTGGCGGACGGACGGCGGCTGGTGCTCAAGATCGCGCCGTCCGGCCCCGGCCTGACCTACGAACACGACCTGCTGGCGACGGAGGCGAAGTACTACCGCCTGGCGTCCGGGCCGCTGCCGTCGGTGGTGGGCGCGGGCCCGGGGTTCCTGCTGATGACGGAGGTGCCGGGGTCGCCGTGGAACCGCACGCCCGGCACCGGCCCGCACCTGCGCACCGAGCTGGGCGCGATCGTGGCGCGCCTGCACGAGACGACCGGCGACGGGTTCGGCTACCTCCAGGACCCCCTGCACCCGACGTGGTTTTCGGCGTTCACGGCGATGGTGGACGCGATCCTCGCGGACGCCGTCCGGTACGGGGTACGGCTGCCCCGCCCGGCGGCGGAGATCGCGCACCTGGTGCGCCGCCACGAGCCGCTGCTGGCGGAGGTCACGACCCCGGTCCTGGTCCACTTCGACCTGTGGAACGGCAACATCCTGGTCCAGGACGGCAGGGTGTCGGGCATCATCGACGCGGAGCGGGCGTTCTGGGGCGACCCGGTGGCGGAGTTCGTGTCGCTGACCCTGTTCCACGAACCGGACGCACCCCTGCTCGCCGGGTACGGCGCGGGGGCCTTCGACACCACAGCCCGCCGGCGGCTGACGCTGTACCGGGTGTACCTGGGCCTGATCATGCTCGCGGAGATGGTGCCGCGGAAGGACACGAACGCGGACCGCGAGCGGTTCGTCTTCACGTGGCTGACGGAGAACCTGGACGCGTTGTGATGTCGACGCGGACCGGATCGCCGCCGTCGTCACCGAGGACGCCGAACGGCCGGCGCATGGTCTTCGGCTGATCACCTCTTGTTCGGCAGCACCTCACCGCGGATCGGAAGCCGCTCACTTGAACACGAGCGACACCAGCTCGTCCACGAACGGCTCCACCAGCTCCGCCCCGGTCCGGTTCAACGCGCTGTGGAACAACGCGACCCGCCCGTGGGCGCCGACGAACACCACCGCCGCCGCGCGGCCCGGGGTGACGCGCAGCTCGTGGCCCGCCTCGACGCAGCGCTCGAAGCCCGCCGTCAGCCGGTCGATCACGTCCAGCAGCGGGCCCGTCGGGCGGGTACCGGGCTCCAGGTCGGACGCGCCGTTCGCGAGCATCAGCCGGTAGTGCCCCGGATTCTCCATCGCGAAGGCGCAGTAGGCGTGAATCTGGGCCCGGATCCGGCCGACGGCGTCGGTTTCGCCGACCGACTCCTCCGCCGCGCTCATCGAATCCCGCAGCCGGGCGTATTCGTGATCGAGCAATCCGCGGACCAATTCCGCACGATCGGAGAAATGCTGGTAGATGCTCGCCGGGGCGATGCCGACCGCGCGGGCGACGCCGCGGATCGTCAGCCCGTCCTCGCCCCCGAGCTCGGCGAGCAGCCGGCCGGCCGCGGCCAGGATCTCGCCGCGCAACCGTTCGCCTTCGCCCCAGCGGTTTCTCGTCCGTCCCATTCCCGCTTCGACGCGTTCGGCCACCCGCCTATTCATACCCCGCGGCCGTCACCCCCGTATTCCGGGGTCGGAAAACGCCTTCAGGAAACCAGCGCCGGGTACAGCCCGGAGAGATCTCCGGCGAGCCCGGCCCGCACGTTCCGGCTGACGTCGTCGGCGAGCACCTCGAAGCGGCCTTCCTCGACGCCGTCCAAGGCCAGTCCCGCCACGACCGCCGGGTCGGTCTTCGGGCCGTCGACGTGCTTGGCCATGTCGGTGTCCATGTACCCGACGTGCAGCGCCGTCACCTGCGTCTTCTGCGGCGCCAGTTCCAGGCGCAGCGCGTTGGTCAGCGACCAGGCCGCCGACTTCGCCGCGGAGTAGGCCGCGACCTGCGGGGCGGTGAACCAGGAAAGCACCGACAGCACGTTGAGCACCGCGCCGCCGCCGTTGCGCTCGAGCACCGGCGCGAACTCGCGCGTCACGGCGAGGGTGCCGAAGAAGTGCGTGTCCATCTCCAGCCGGATGTCCTCGATGGACCCGCCGAGCAGCGACGCCCCGGTCGACGAACCGGCGTTGTTCACCAGCAGCGTGACGTCGCCGGCGGCGGCCGCGGCGGCCCGGATCGACGCCGGGTCCGTGACGTCGAGGCGCAGCGGGACCACTCCCGGCAGGTCGATCGACTCCGGATTCCGCGCGGCGGCGTACACCTTGGCCGCCCCGCGCTCCAGCAGCTCCGCGGCGAACCGGCGGCCGAGCCCCCGGTTGGCTCCGGTCACCAGCGCCACCGCACCCGTGATCTCCATGGCGAACTCCTCTCGCATCTGACTTGCTCGCTGCAAGCCAGCTGACGACGACACTACGGCGTAGACTTGCTCCTAGCAAGTCAGGTCGAAGGGATCACACGATGAGCCGTCGCACCACCTGGGCCGACGCCGCCTGCCCGATCGCCCGCGCCGCCGACGTCCTCGGCGAGCCGTGGACGCTGCTGATCCTGCGCGACGCCACGGCGGGCACCACCCGGTTCGAGGACTTCCGCACCCAGCTCGGCATCGCCGACAACGTGCTGACCACCCGGCTGGCCAAGCTCGTCGACCGCGGCCTGCTGACGAAGCTCCCCTACCGCGACGGCGGCCGCACCCGCCACGAGTACCGCCTCACCCAGGCCGGCTCGGACGCGCTGCCGGTGCTGCACGCCCTCGGCACGTGGGGCCACACCCACACTTCCTCGGAAGCCGGGCCGACGACGCTGGTCCACGCCCGCTGCGGGCAGGCCACCCGCCCGGGCCCGAAGTGCGACGCCTGCGGGAAACCCCTGGCCACGGGCGAGCTGGCCTGGCGCGGCTCCTGGCTCGGCGAGGACGACATCCCGCTGGCCGCCCCGGTCGGCTGACCCGAGCCGGATCCCTCGTCACAAGCGACAATGCCGGTGACGCAACGGGCATCACGAGTGACCGAACAGGCATCACGCGTGACTGGAGAGGCATCACGCGTGGCTGAGCGAGGAGGCTGATCAGCGCGCCGAGCCGTTCACCGCAGCCCGCCGATCACCGGCCGACGGCGGCGGCCGGGCCGCTTCCGGCGCCCCGGAACCCGCTAGGTTCGGGGCATGCTCACCACGCTGGCCGTCGAGAACTACCGCTCGCTGCGTGACCTGGTGCTGCCGCTGTCCGGCCTGACCGTCGTCACCGGGCCGAACGGCAGCGGCAAGTCGAGCCTGTACCGGGCGCTGCGGCTGCTGGCGGACGCGTCCCGCAACGGCGCGGTGGCGGCACTGGCCCGGGAGGGCGGCCTGCCGTCGACGCTGTGGGCCGGCCCGGAGAACGGCGTGCGCCGGGGCACCACGCGGGTGCAGGGCAAGGTGCACACGAAGGCCGTCGGCCTGCGGCTCGGCTTCGCGGGCGACGAGTTCGGCTACGCGCTCGACCTGGGGCTGCCGGTGCCGGGCGCGACGCTGTTCAACCTCGACCCGGAGTTCAAGAGGGAAGCGGTCTGGTCGGGGCCGTACCTGCGGCCGGCCGCGTTGCTCGCGGACCGGGCGGGCCCGTCGGTGCGCACCCGCGTGGCGTCCGGGGCCTGGGGCGACGAACGGTTCAAGATCCGGTCGACCGACAGCATGCTGAGCGAGTTCGCCGACCCACGGGCCTGCCCGGAACTGCTGGTGCTGCGGGAGCGCATCCGGTCGTGGCGGTTCTACGACCACTTCCGCACCGACGCCGGCGCCCCGGCCCGCCAGTCCCGCATCGGCACCCGCACCCCGGTGCTGTCCCACGACGGCGCCGACCTCGCGGCGGCCCTGCAGACGATCATCGAGGTGGGCCGGGCCGCGGAGCTCGCGGAAGTGGTCGACGCGGCCTTCCCGGGATCGACCGTGGAGGTGCGGCGCTCCGAGGACGGCCTGCTGTCGGTCGAATTCCGCCAGCACGGCCTGCTGCGCCCGCTGTCGGCGGCCGAGCTGTCGGACGGGACGCTGCGGTTCCTGCTGTGGGTGGCGGCCCTGCTGACCCCGCGCCCGCCGGAACTGCTCGTGCTGAACGAGCCGGAGACGAGCCTCCACCCGGACCTCCTGCCGGCCCTGGCGACGTTGATCGCGACGGCGGCGAAGGAGACCCAGCTGGTGGTGGTGTCCCACGCCCGGCCCCTGATCCGCGCGCTTTCGGAGATCACCGACGTGGGCACGGCGGAACTGGAGAAGGAGTACGGCGAGACGAAGGTCGCCGGCCAGGGCCGGCTGGACCGGCCGTCGTGGCACTGGCCGTCCCGCTGACCCGGCGTCAACGGCCGCCGGTGCTTTCGCGGACCTCCAAGGCGAACGGCGTCTGGATGTCCTGCGGCGGCGACGTCGTGTCCCCGGTGATCCGCCGGTGCACGAGGTCCACCGCGGCCTCCGCCAGCGCCGTCTTGTCCGGCGCGATCGTCGTCAGCGACGGCAGGGAGAATGCGCTCTCTTCGTTGTTGTCGAAACCCACGATCGCGACGTCCTCCGGCACGCGCCGGCCCAGCTCGGCCACCGCGCGCAACGCGCCGATCGCCAGCAGGTCGTTGAAGCAGAACACCGCGTCCGGCGGCGAAGGCAGGGCCAGCAACGACTTCATCGCCGCCGCACCCACCGACCGGTGCCACTTCTCCGCCGGGGCCACCAAAGCGTCCGAATAGGACAAACCGGCCTCCGCGAGCGCCGAGCGGTACCCGGCCAGCCGCTGCGACGACGTCCCGCGCGCCGGGTTGCGCCCGATGGCCGCGATGCGCCTGCGCCCCAGCGACGCCAGGTGGGACACCGCCGTGCGCGCCGCCAGGACGTTGTCGATCGCCACGTGGTCGATCGGCACGTCCACCGCGTGCTCACCCAGCATGACCAGCGGGATCCCGCCCGGATCGGCCGGGAAGTCCGCCGCCTCCAGGGCTTCCGGGTGCACCAGGGCCCCGTCGACCAGGTGGGGGCCCAGCGACGAAAGCGTCTCCCGCTCCCGCGACCGCGTCCCCTGCGTCTGTTCGATCAGGACGCTCCAGCCGCGCTTCTGCGCCGCCGTGATCACCAGGCCGGCCAGCTCGCCGAAGTACGGGATGGACAGCTCCGGCACCATCAGCGCCAGGAACCCGGTGCGGCCGCGCCGGAGGTTGCGGGCGCCGACGTTCGGCCGGTACCCGGTCGCCGCCAGGGCTTCCTCGACGCGCCGCCGGTTCTCCGGCTTGACGAAGGCGTAGCCGTTCACGACGTTCGACACCGTCTTCACCGACACTCCGGCGAGCGTGGCGACGTCCTTGAGCGTCACGGTCACGGGCGGTCCCTTCAGAGAGTGAGCACGAAGTGTAGCGAGCCGCTGCCGGTTTACAACGTTGTTCCAACGATGTAAAAAGTACCCCAAGGCTCCCGTGGTGACTCCGATCACCCCGGCGAGCGGGCCACCAACGACGCTGCCCGAGGAGTCGCCGTGCTTTTGCCCTCCCGTCCCCGACTGGTCCTGGTCACCGCGGCCGCCGCCGCGCTGACCCTCACCTCCTGCACCGCCCGGGAAGAAACCGCCGCGGCGCCGTCCAGCGGCGGCGGGCCGGCCGCCAGCGCCCAGTCCGCCGTGCCGTCCGCCGACGGCTGCACGCTGACCAAGACCGGGTACCCCAAGGTCGACCTCAAGACCGCGGTGGTGGGTTTCTCCCAGTCCGAAAAGGAGGCCAACCCCTTCCGGATCACCGAGACGCAGTCCATCCGCGACGAAGCCGCGAAGCTCGGCATCGCGAGCGACAAGCTGCTCGTCACCAACGCCCAGAGCGACCTGAACCGGCAGATCAGCGACATCAAGTCGATGCTCGACCGCGGCGCCCAGCTGCTCATCGTCGCCCCGCTGAACTCCGACGGCCTCCAGCCCGCCCTCGACGCGGCGAAGGCCAAGAAGGTCCCGGTCGTCACCATCGACCGCAAGGTGACGTCGCAGCCGTGCACCGACTACCTGACCTTCATCGGCTCGAACTTCGTCGAACAGGGCCAACGCGCCGCCCAGGCACTGGCGAAGTCGACCGGCGGCACCGGCAAGGTCGCGATCCTGCTCGGCTCCTCCGGCAACAACGTCACCACCGACCGCACCAAGGGCTTCAAGGACGAACTGGCCAAGACCCCCGGCCTGGCCGTGGTCGCCGAGCAGACCGGCGAGTTCGACCGCTCCAAGGGCCAGGCCGTGATGGAGCAGCTCATCCAGAGTCACCCGGACATCACCGCCGTCTACGCCGAGAACGACGAAATGGGCGTCGGCGCGGTCAACGCGCTCAAGACCGCGGGCAAGACACCGGGCAAGGACGTCAAGATCGTCTCCATCGACGGCACCCGCAACGCCGTCCAGCTCATCGTCGACGGCAGCTACAACGCGGTGATCGAGTCGAACCCGCGCTTCGGCCCGCTGGCCTTCCAGACGCTGCAGAAGTTCGCGGACGGGGAGCCGATCCCGGCGAGCATCGTCATCACCGACGACCAGTACGACGAAACCAACGCCGCGCAGAAGGTCGGGAACTCCTACAAATGACGGCGACCACCGAAGTGCGGACCGCACCGGTGCTCGAGGTGGCCGGGGTGACCAAGCGGTTCCCCGGCACCCTCGCGCTCGACGACGTCAGCTTCGCGCTGGCGCCGGGCGAGGTGCACGCGCTGGTCGGCGAGAACGGCGCCGGCAAGTCCACGCTGATCAAGGTGCTCACCGGCGTCTACCAGCCCGACGAGGGCGAGGTGCGCCACCTCGGCGAGCCGGTGACGTTCCGGCGGCCGATCGACGCGCAGCGCGCCGGGATCTCCACCATCTACCAGGAGGTCAACCTCGTCCCGTTGATGAGCATCGCCGGCAACGTCTTCCTCGGCCGCGAGCCGCGCACGAAGGCCGGCCTGGTCGACTGGGCGAAGATGTACGCCGACGCCCGCGAGCTGCTCAAGGGCTACGGCATCGACGACGACGTCAAGCGACCGCTGCACACGCTCGGTGTCGGCGCGCAGCAGATGGTCGCGCTGGCCCGCGCGGTGTTGGCCGACGCCAGGGTCGTCATCATGGACGAGCCGACGTCCTCGCTCGAGCCGCGCGAGGTCGAGACGCTGTTCGAGGTGCTGAACCGGCTGCACGCCGCCGGCATCGCGATCGTCTACGTCAGCCACCGGATGGACGAGCTGTACCGGGTGTGCGACCGCGTCACCGTCCTGCGCGACGGCCGGGTCGTCCACAGTGGACCGCTGAAGCCGCTGCCGCGCATCGAGCTCGTCTCGCTGATGCTCGGCCGCGAGATCCGCCAGATCCGCGAAGAAGGCGTCACGGCGTTCGGCGAAGAGCACGACGTCGAGCGCGAGCCGCTGCTCAAGGCGGAACACCTGAGCGGGATGCGGAAGCTGCACGACGTCTCGGTGAGCATCCGGCCCGGTGAGGTCGTCGGCCTGGCCGGGCTGCTCGGCTCCGGCCGCAGCGAGACCGCCCGGGCCATCGTCGGCGCCTTCCCCCTGGACGGTGGCGCGGTGCTGCTGGCGGGGAAACCCCTCAAACGCGGCAAGATCAAGGCGGCCATGCGGGCCGGCATCGCGCTGCTGGCCGAGGACCGCAAGACCGACGGCATCATCCCGAACCTGTCGGTCCGCGAGAACATCGTGCTGGCCGCGCTGCCGACGCTCTCGCCGTTCGGCCTGGTCAGCAAGGCCAAACAGGACCGGATCGTCAAGGTCTTCATGGAGCGGCTGCGGATCAAGGCGGCCGGTCCCGAGCAGAAGGTGTCCGAGCTGTCCGGCGGCAACCAGCAGAAGGTGCTGCTGGCCCGCTGGCTCGCCACCGGCCCGAAGATCCTGCTGCTCGACGAGCCGACCCGCGGCATCGACGTCGGCGCCAAGGCCGAGGTCCAGGCGCTGATCGACGAACTCGCGCGGGAAGGACTCGGCGTGCTGCTGATTTCGTCCGAACTGGAGGAACTGATCGACGGCTCCGACCGCCTGATCGTCCTGCGCGACGGTGCGGTGGCCGGCGAGCTGACCGGCGACCGCATCACCGAGGAGAACGTCCTGACGGCCATCGCGGCGGAGAACCACGGGGGTGACAACGATGTCCACCGCCACCCTTGAGCGCGCGAAGGTCACCGCGTGGCTGCAGAACTACGGCGTCTACCTGGCCGTCGTCGTGCTGCTGCTGTTCAACGTGGTGTTCACCGAGAACTTCCTCTCCGCGGCCAACTTCCGCACCCAGCTGGTGCAGGCGGCCCCCGTCTGCATCGTGGCGCTCGGCATGGCGCTGGTGATCGGCACCGAGGGCATCGACCTCTCGGTCGGCTCGGTGATGTCGATCGCCGCCGCGCTCATCCCGCTCTACCTGGGCGCGGGCCCGCTGACGGCGATCATCGTGGCCGTCATCGCCGGGATCGTGTCCGGCCTGTTCAGCGGCTACCTGGTGGCCTACCTGGGCATCCAGCCGATCATCGCCACCCTCGCCCTGCTGGTCGGCGGCCGCGGGCTCGCCCTGGTCATCGCGCACGGCCAGCTCGTCCAGCTGCACAACCGCGACTTCCTGGAACTCGGGACCGGTGACGTCCTCGGCGTCCCGGTCATGGTGATCGTCGCCGGTGTCCTCGCGGTGCTGGCCGGGCTGGTCGTCCAGCGCACGACGTTCGGGCGGCACCTGGTGGCGGTCGGCGGGAACCGGGCCGCGAGCACCCTGGCCGGGCTGCCGGTGAAACGCGTGCTCGTCGGCGTGTACGTCATCTCCGGGGCGCTGGCCGCGGTGGCCGGCGTGCTGGCGACGTCGCGACTCGGCGCGAGCGACCCCAACGACCTGGGGCTCCTGATGGAGCTGTCCGCGATCACCGCGGTCGTCGTCGGCGGCACGCCGCTCACCGGCGGCCGGGTCCGCGTGCTCGGCACCGTGTTCGGCGCGCTGCTCATGCAGCTCGTCCACGCCACGCTGATCAAGCACAACCTGCCGGACTCGACCGCGCAGATGGTCCAGGCGGCCATCATCGTCGGCGCGGTCTACGTCGCCCGCGAGCGGAGCAGCAAATGACCCAGACCGCGGAACGCAACGCCGCCTTCGCCGGCGTCCTGCAACGCCAGGGCGCGGCCGTCGTCCTCGTGCTCGGCCTCGCCGCCGCGTGGTTCGCCTTCCCCCGCTTCGGATCCCCGGACAACCTGCGGGACCTGGCGCTGCAGAGCTCGTTCCTGGCGGTGATCGCGCTCGGGATGACGTTCGTGATCATCTCCGGCGGCATCGACCTCTCGGTCGGTTCGAACTACGCGCTCGGCGGCGTCCTCGCCGCGTACGGCGCCCAGTACGGCCTGGTCGTGGCGATCCTGCTGCCCCTGGCGGTGTGCTCGCTGATCGGGTTCGTCAACGGCGTGCTCATCGCCCGCACCGGAATGGCGCCGTTCATCGTCACCCTCGCCTCCCTGTTGTTCGCGAGGGGGCTGCTGCTGGCGCTGACGTCCGAAGGCGCGACGACGTACAAAGTGGACGCCGGCTCGGCGTTCCTCTGGCTCGGCCAGGGCACGATCTTCGGCATCGGCGTCCCGGTCTACCTGACGCTGGTCCTCTTCGCGCTCGGCGGGCTCCTCCTGCGCCGCACGCGGTTCGGCCAGTCCGTGTTCGCCATCGGCGGCGCCGAGCAGTCGGCCGTGCTGATGGGACTTCCGGTGGCCCGCACGAAGATCGGCCTCTACACCCTCAGCGGCGCGCTCGCCGGTGTCGCGGGCATCCTCACCGCCGCCTACCTGCAGTCCGGCGTCACGGTGATCGGCGTCGGCACCGAACTCGACGCCATTTCCGTCGTCGTCATCGGCGGCACGCTGCTCACCGGCGGCGCCGGCACCATCATCGGCACCCTCGTCGGCGTGCTGCTGCGCACGCTCATCCAGAACGTCATCAACCAGATCGGCACCCTCGACTCGAACTACCAGACGGTGGTGAGCGGGGCCTTCCTGCTCGTCGTCGTGGTGATCCAGCGCCTGCTCGCGCGCTCCCGCACCCGGTCGTGAGTGGTAAGGCGGGTTCTAACCCGCCTTACCACTCACGAGGCCCTGCTCCCCCCACCAGGAGGTTCACCGATGTTCCGCCCTGCCCGATTGGCCGCCGTCCTGGCACTGGCCCTCACCGGACTCGCGGTCCCCGCCGCGCACGCCGGGTCCCCACCGCAGTGGCAACGGCTCACCCCGCCGCTGTCCACCCCGTGGACCAACGACGTCTCCCCCACGAACGCCCTCCCCGACTACCCGAGACCGCAGCTGACCCGCGACCGGTGGCAGAACCTCAACGGCGTCTGGGAATTCGCCAAGGCGACCCCGGGGGAAGCCGCCCCGATCGGCAAGACGCTCGGGGAGCGCATCCTCGTGCCGTACCCGGTGGAATCCGCGCTGTCCGGGATCATGCGCCACGAGACGAACATGTGGTACCGCCGCACGTTCGAGGTCCCGAAGACCTGGCAGGTCGGCAAGGGACAGCGGCTGCTGCTGCACTTCCAGGCCGTCGACTACGACACGACGGTGATCGTCAACGGCAAGACCGCCGGCCGGCACACCGGCGGCTACGACGCCTGGTCCGTGGACGTCACCGACGCGCTGACCACGGCGAAGACCCAGGAGGTCGTGGTCGGCGTCGCCGACCCGAACGACCAGGGCGGGCAGCCGATCGGCAAGCAGCGGCAGGCCGGTGACGGCATCTTCTACACGCCGTCGTCGGGCATCTGGCAGACCGTCTGGATGGAACCGGTGGCGTCCGCGCGCATCGACCGCCTGGACCTCACCCCGGACCTCGGTTCGGTGACGGTGAACGCCGTCGTCGGCGGGCCGGTGAAGCAGCGCGTCGAAGCGGTGGCCTACGACCACGGCCGCCCGGTCGGGCGGGTGTCCGGGGACGCGAACACGCCGTTGAAGCTCAAGGTGGACCGGCCGCACCTGTGGTCGCCGGACGACCCGTTCCTCTACGAGCTGCGGGTGAAGCTCGCCCCGTCGGGCGACGAGGTCGGCTCGTACTTCGGGCTGCGCACGGTCGGCCTCGGCAAGACCGCCGACGGCAAGCAGCGGATGCTGCTCAACGGCAAGTTCGTCATGCAGGTCGGCCCGCTCGACCAGGGGTTCTGGCCGGACGGCATCTACACCGCGCCGACCGACGCGGCGCTGAAGTTCGACCTCGAGCAGGAGAAGGCGCTCGGCTTCAACATGGTGCGCAAGCACATCAAGGTCGAACCGGACCGCTGGTACTACTACGCCGACAAGCTCGGCTTGCTGGTGTGGCAGGACATGCCGGCGATGAAGGACGACGTCGAGCCGTCGGCCGCTTCACGCGTCACCTTCGAGTCCGAGATGAAGCGGATGATCGACCAGCACCGCAGCTTCCCGTCGATCGTCAGCTGGGTGCCGTTCAACGAGGGCTGGGGCGACTACGAAGTCGGCCGCGTCGCCGATCTGGTCAAGTCCTGGGACCCGACGCGGCTGGTGAACGCCGAATCCGGCGTCAACTGCTGCCGGTCCGAACCGGACAGCGGTCGCGGTGACATCTACGACGACCACACCTACACGGGCCCGGGCACACCGGCGCAGAACGGCACGCGCGCGGCGGTCGACGGCGAGTACGGCGGCCTCGGCCTCAAGGTCGCCGGGCACGAGTTCGACGCGGCGGGCAGCTTCGCCTACGAGATGGAGCCCGACAGCGCGACGCTGACCCGGCGCTACGGCGAACTCCAGCAGCGCCTGCTGCTGGTCGCCCAGCGGTGCGGTGTCTCGGCCGGCGTCTACACGCAGACCACCGACGTCGAGAAGGAGGTCAACGGCTTCTTCACCTACGACCGGCAGGTGAAGAAGATGGACTTCGCGGCGGTCCGCGCGGCGAACCTCGCGGTGATCAAGGGGGCCACCGGTGCCCCGGTGTCCGGCCCGTCCGTTCCCGCCGGAACGCCGGGGATCGACGGTATCGCCGCCTATCCCTTCGACGAGAACGTGGGCACGGTGGCCGAGGACGTCGCCGGCAGCCATGATGCCACGCTCGTCGGCGGCGCGTCCTGGACGGCCGGCAAGAGCGGATCGGCGTTGGCGGTCAACGGTTCCGGCCAGTTCGCCGACACCGGCGCGGCCCTGGTGAACACCGAAGGCAGCTACAGCGCGGCGGCGTGGGTCAAGTTCACCGCCGTGGGCGACGGCTTCCAGACCGTGGTGAGCCAGGACGGCGACGACCACAGCGCGTTCTTCCTGCAGTACTCGGGCGCGGACCACCGGCTCGCGATGAGCTTCGTCGGCACGCGGGCCCTGGCGCCCACGGCTCCGGAAGCGAACCGCTGGTACCACGTCGTCGGCGTCCGCGACGCGGCTTCGGGCACGCTCAAGCTGTACGTCGACGGCCAGCTGGCCGCGACGAAGAGCGTCTGCCTCGGCGAAGCGTCGACCGGCCACACGGTGATCGGCCGCGGCAAGTACGGCGGCGGCCCGGTCGACTTCCTGAACGGGGCCGTCGACCAGGTCCACGTCTACGACCGGGCGCTGTCCGATGCGGACGTGAGCGCGTTGTACTCCAGCGGGAAGTAACCTGGTGCGGAGCCGGCCCGGGGATCGCGATCGCGGTCTCCGGGCCATTTCCGGGTCTTGTCACCGCCGCCGGGCGACGAGGCCGGCCAGCAGGTTCGTGAGGCCCTCGGCCAGCCCGAACACCGGCGCGTCGACGGCCGCCACGGCCGCCGTCGGGTTCGCCGCCGGCCACGAGCCCGACAGCAGGACCACGACTCCGCCGGCGAAGTGGCGCGCCGCCTCGGGCGGCAGCTCCGGCACCCGGGCCCGCACCAGCTCGCCCAGCCGCTCGGTGTTGGCTGCGGCCCGGCGTTCGAAGCTGCGGGCGAACTCCACCGGGATGTTGCGCTCCAGCACCGGCGCCATCGAACTCAGCAGCTCGCAGAGCACCCGGCGGCCGGTCAGCGTCGCCGCGATCGTGCCGGCGATCCGCTCCTCGCGCGCGAAGCCGGGCTCCGCGGGCCCCGGTTCGCCGAGCGCCTCCGCGAGGTCGTCGAGCCAAGCCGTCCACGCGCTGTCGAGGACCTCCAGGAAGATCGCCTCGCGGGTGTCGAAGTACCGGATCACGTTCGACTTCGCCAGCCCGACCCGGCAGCTGAGCTCCCGCAGGCTGATGTCGGCGACCGGGCGCTCGGCGAGCAGCTCCCGCGCGGCGGCGAGGATGGCCCGCCGGCGCTCCTCGATCTGCTCGGGACGGCGGGCGCGCTGGAATCCGGCGCTCATGGCGCCGAGGCTACCGATCGGTCGACGCCTTCGTCCCGGCTTCCCGCCGCGATTTGACCCGGTGGTAGCTCCAGCCCAGCAGCGCGAACAGGATGATCGAGGACAGGATCAGGCTCGACCCGGTGCTCCAGCCGCTGAACGGCAGCGACTTCACCGTGCCCCAGACGATCCCGGCCGCCAGCAGCGCCAGCCCGGCCAGCACCGACCCGGCGATCCGCAGTGGCGACGACACGCTGTCCTCGGCCGCCTTCATCGCGCGATCGCGCACCGGGTCGACGTACTTCTCCAGCGCCGGGAACTCCGACGCGAGCAGCAGCAACCCGGCGAGCACCAGTAGCAGCCCGGGGCCGGGCAGCACCAGCAGCAGCACCCCGACCACCAGCAGCACGCCACCCGCCACCGTGATCAGGATCCGCTTGGTCTGTTTGCCGATGCCCACTGGGCGTCTCCCCTCGTCCCGTCCGATTGTTCCTGGTCGCGGCCTCGCGTGCCACTCACGAGGACCCGTGCCCTGGCCGCGGCCACGATCACCCCGGCCAGCGCGACCACGCCGAGCGCGGTCACGAGCCCCGGCCAGACGTAGAGCACCTGGACGTAGGTACCCCGCCGTCCGCCGAATACCCAACCGAGCAGCTGCGGCAGGAACATCAGCGGGACGAGCGGCAGCAGCGGCGGCCCGACCCGCCACCACGCGGGCTTGCGCCCGGCCCGGCGCACGCCGAGGACGGCGAGGCCGGCCGCGACCAGGGCCAGCGCGCCCAGCACCCGGTCCGCGAGTACGCCGGCGGGCAGCGCCGGCACCGGCGCGCCGCCCTCCAGCAGGCTCGCCAGGCCGTTGGCCAGCTGCTCGGCGTCGTTGTCCAGGGCCAGGCCGGTGTTCGCGAGCACGGCGATGCCGTACCCGCCGGGCAGCAGAACCTGCGCCGCGGTGTGGGTGAACAGTTCGCCGGTGTGGGTCGCCCGCCCGTCGAGGACGTGCCAGCCCAGCGCGTAGTCGCGTCCGGGCGCGGGTGTGTGGGCGAGCCGGGCCGATCCCGGGGTCAGCACCCCACCGCCGTCCTGCTGCGCCCGCAGCCATTGGGCCAGGTCCGCCGCGGTGCTGAGCACGCCGTGGCTGCCGCCGGTGAACCAGTCCGGTTCGGACACCGGCACCTCGATCCCGAAGGCCCGCACGTACCCCTCGGTCCCGGGCGGCGGCGCGTCCACGGATGTGCTGCCGGTCATCCCCAGCGGCCGGAAGAGGTGCCCGGCGAGGTAGTCCGCGAACGGTTCCCCGGCGACGACCTCGACGATCCGCGCGGCGACCTCGTAGTTCGGGTTGTGGTAGTGGAACCGGGTGCCCGGTTCGTCGGCGAGTCCGGCGTCCCGCAGCCGCGCGACGGCCTCGGCGAGGGTGTGCGGCTGCGGCAGGGTCAGGTCGGGGAAGGCGGAGTCGGCCATCCCGGACGTCTGGTCCAGCAGCATCCGGACGGTGATCCTCGCGCCACGCGGATCGGCGAGCCGGAAGTCCGGAAGGTACCGCGGCACGGGCTCGTCCAGCGCGAGCCGGCCGGCTTCGGCGAGCTGCAGGACCGCGAAGGCCGTCATGGACTTGCTCAGCGACGCGATCGGCAGCCGGGTTTCGGCGGTCAGGGGCGTGCCTGCGGAGTCGTGGCCGTAGCCGGCGGTCCGGATCACGGCGTCGTGGTGGGTGATCGCGACCGTCGCGCCGGGGAGGCCGGTGTGGTCCAGGTAGGAGCGGACGTAGCTGTCGATGTCCTGGGACGGGGTTGCGGCGGCCGGAGTCGCGGTGGCCAGCAGGAGGGCCGCCAGTACGAGAAGGAGCCTGATCATGGGGGGTGAAGGTAGGCAGCGCGGGGTGACGGCCGCTGCTGCCGGACGATCGGGTCGACCCCTTACTTTCGGCACCTCCTTGTGCTTTACTCAACGCATCGGTTGATAAACGGCTTGGTTGAGGAGCCCGGTGATGCCTGGAGTGGTGGCGAGTTTCTGCATGTCGCTCGACGGGTTCGTGGCCCGGCACGACGACAGCGTGGGACCGCTCTTCGACTGGTACCAGGCGGGAGACGTCGAGCTCCCGATGGTCGGCTACCCGATGACGTTCCGCGTAGCGGAGGCCAGCGCGGAGTACCTGGGCAGGTTCCTGGAGTCGGTGCGCCACAGCGCATTCGTGTGCGGCCGCCGAGTGTTCGAATACACCCACGGCTGGGGCGGCCACCCCCCGGGCGGCGGCGCGGCGTTCGTCGTGACCCACCGCCCACCCCCGGCGGACTGGCCCGCGGATCACTTGGCGCCCTTCAGCTTCTGCCCGGACATCGCCAGCGCGATCGAGCAAGCGAAGTCGGCGGGCGATGGAACGGTCGGAGTTTCCGGGCCGTCGATTGCCCAGCAGTGCTTGAATCTGGGCCTGCTCGACGAGCTGCGGATAGACCTGGTTCCGGTACTGCTCGGTGACGGGGTGCGGTACTTCGGGGATCGCCCCGCCTTGAAGACCGAGCTGGAGCAGGTGGAAGTCGTTGTGGGACAAGGGGTTACACATCTTCGGTATCGGGTTCACCACCGATGACCCGCGTGCGTTCCACCTGATCGAGTGATGACATGCGTTCGAATCTCTCGGTAATCTTGATCTATGTCCGACAACGCGACTCCTCGCTCCGCCGACGCGGTGGCCCTGGCCGACCGCATCGGTGAGCTGGTCGCGTCCATGCGCTCGGCTGAGGCTGAACTTGGTGCGCTGCTGGTGGAAATCGAGCAGCGCGGGGTAATGGAGTTGTTCGGGTATCGCTCCATCGCGGGTCTGCTGGAGCACCTGGCCGACCTTCCCCGACCGGCCACCAGACGCCTCATGGAACGCGCGCGTGCGCTCAACCCGGGCCGCGCCCTCGACGGCACGCCCATCCCCGCTCTCGCACCCGCCACCGGTGTTGCCGCTCGGTCCGGTGCGTTGAGTAACCCGATGATCGACACGATCGTCGGAGTCTTGGCCGAGGTTCCGCCCGAACATCGCGACAGCGCGGAAGAAAACCTGCTGAGCTTCGCCGCTGATGCCGGGCACAAGCAGGTCGCGGTCCTGGGTGCGCGCATCCTCGCCCACTTGAACCCCGACGGTGAGCAGCCCGCCGACACCGAACCCCCGGCCCCGGCCCGAGAGTTGTTCTTGCACCGGCGAAGAACCGGGGTCTGGGAACTGCGCGGCCGCTTCGACGACGAGACCGGCACCCGTGCCAGCGCCCTGCTCGATGCGCTGGCTGAGCGTCGCACCGGCGCCGAGGGCCCGGACCACCGCACCCATCCCCAGCGTTACGGCGATGCCTTCTCCGACGCGGTCGACCTCGCTTTGAATTCTCCGCAGTTGCCGATGCAGGCCGGGGAACGGGCCCACGTCATGGTCGCGGTATCACTAGAGGACCTGAAAACCGGAGTGGGGGCGGCGACGCTTGGCGATACCGGCACGATGACCGCGGCCGAGGCGCGGGTGCAGGCCTGCGACGCCATGATCATCCCCGCCGTGTTGGGTGGGAAGAGTGAACCGCTCGACCTGGGCTGCCTCCGCCGCCTGATCTCCGCCGGCCTCCGCCGAGCGCTGTTCCTGCGCGACCGCGGCTGCGCCTTCCCCGGCTGTCACCGGCCCCCACGGCACTGTCAAGGTCACCACATTCGGCATTGGGCCAACGGCGGCCCCACCAACCTGAACAACCTGGTCTTGATGTGCGCCCACCACCATCGGCTGCTGCACCGGTCGGGCTGGGAAGTCCGCATCGCCGCCGACGGCCTGCCCGAGTTCCTGCCACCGGTGTTCATCGACCGGCGCCGAAAACCCAGGCGCAACAACCTCCACGAACCCCTGCCATTCGCAGCCTGAACACGGGGGTAGGCCCGCAGCCACACGGCTACGGGCCTACACCCACACCAAAATCCGGGCCGCCGAAGCGGTCTCGTTCATCCCACCGATCGGCAATTCGCATCGCCAGCGAAGCGCGGGCCAACCGCGACCGCCTCGATCCGGACCAAGTAGTCGCGGTCATCGACGCGGCACCAGCAGCGAAGCCAACCCGCACCCGTCGGCCGCCCTCTGCCGACCGCCAGCCGCCCCCGGCTGTCCGCTGCCCACGAGCTGCCCGCTACCCCCGACTCTCCGCCGGCCGCCCTCTGCCCTCGACTGGCCCACCAGTCGCCCGCTGCCCCCAGCCGCCCACCAGTCGCCTACTGGCCCCTACTGCCCACTGCCCCGGCCGCCCACTGCTCACCGGCCGCCGCTGCCCACCGTTCGCCTGCTGCCCCGACCGCCACTGTCCACCGACTGCCCGCAGGCCGCCCACTGCCCCCGACCGCCCGCTGCCCCTAGCCGCCCCGCTGCCCGACCAGTCGCCCGCTGACCCCGACCGCCGCTGCCCGCAGCCCACCAGCCGCCCGCTGCCCCCAACTGCCCGCTGCCCAGCCGACCGCTTTCCACCGGGGGCGGAGGGCGGCCAAGCCACCCCGCACCCGGCCACAACGCCCGGCAGCGTCACTCAGCCGCCAGCAACTCCTCGAACGGAACGAAATCCGGCTCCCCCGAAGCAGCAACCCGCCCCGAGGCCGACGAAGCCAACTCCGCCCCCGCCTTCTCGATCCGCCGCTGCAACGCCCCCGAAGCCTCACCGCTGCCCCAGTCGGACGAAGCCGCGTACACGCCCGTGGCCACCGGGTCCGCCTTCAAATACCCGAACAACGGCCGCAGCTGGTAGTCCAGCACCAGCGAATGGCGTTCCGTCCCGCCCGTGGCCGCGAGCAGGACCGGCTTGCCCACCAGCGAATCCGCGTCCAGCACGTCGAAGAACGACTTGAACAACCCGCTGTACCCGGCCGTGAACACCGGCGTCACCGCGATCACCGCGTCGGCGCCGGTCACCGTCTCGATCGCGGTGCGCAGCTGCGGGCTCGGGAAGCCCGTCAGGAGGTTCTTCGTGATGTCCAAGGCGATATCCCGCAGCTCCACCACGGACACCGAGACCGGTTCCGCGGCCGCGGCGACCGTCGCCGCGGCCAGGCGGTCGGCCAGCAGGCGGGTCGACGAAGGCACCGACAGACCCGCCGTCACCACTGCGAGCTTCATACCGTCGCCTCCACCGAAGCCGAAGCCGAAGCCGAATCCGAATCCGCAGCCACAGTCGAAGCCGAAGCCGCAGCAGCCGCCGCCTTCAGGGACTCGTGCGTAGGCGCGTCCGGGACGTGCGCGGGACGCAGAGCGTCCAATTCCTTCCGCAGCACCGGGATCACGTGCTCGCCGAGCAGGTCGAGCTGCTCCAGCACCGTCTTCAGCGGCAGGCCCGCGTGGTCCATCAGGAACAGCTGGCGCTGGTAGTCGCCGAAGTGCTCACGGAACGTCAGCGTCTTGTCGATGACCTCCTGCGGGCTGCCCACCGTCAGCGGCGTCTGGTCCGTGAACTCCTCCAGGGACGGCCCGTGCCCGTACACCGGCGCGTTGTCGAAGTACGGCCGGAACTCGTTCCACGCGTCCTGGGACTTGGGCCGGATGAACGCCTGGCCGCCAAGGCCGACGATCGCCTGGTCCGCCGATCCGTGGCCGTAGTGCTCGAAGCGCTGGCGGTAGAACGCGATCAGCTGCTGGAAGTGGGATGTCGGCCAGAAGATGTGGTTGGCGAAGAAGCCGTCACCGTAGTACGCCGCCTGCTCGGCGATCTCCGGGCTGCGGATGGAACCGTGCCACACGAACGGCGGGACGCCGTCCAGGGGCCGCGGCGTGGACGTGAAGCCCTGCAGCGGGGTGCGGAACTTGCCGGACCAGTCGACGACGTCCTCGCGCCACAGCCGGCGCAGCAGCGCGTAGTTCTCGATGGCCAGGGGGATGCCCTGGCGGATGTCCTGGCCGAACCACGGGTAGACCGGTCCGGTGTTGCCGCGGCCCATCATCAGGTCGACGCGGCCGTCGGCGAGGTGCTGCAGCATCGCGAAGTCCTCGGCGATCTTCACCGGGTCGTTCGTGGTGATCAGGGTCGTCGACGTCGACAGGACCAGCTTGGACGTCTGCGCCGCGATGTGGCCCAGCATCGTCGTGGGCGACGACGGGACGAACGGCGGGTTGTGGTGCTCGCCGGTCGCGAAGACGTCGAGGCCGACCTCCTCCGCCTTGAGCGCGATGCGGACCATCGCCTTGATCCGCTCGTGCTCCGTCGGCGTTGTGCCGTTGGTGGGATCGGTCGTGACGTCGCCCACCGTGAAGATTCCGAACTGCATGACCTGCTCCCTTCGCGAGCACCATCTTACATGCGCGTTCAACTACTTCCAAGCAAGAGATATTCCGGCCGACAAGCGTCCGGGAGGCACCGGCTAAGGTCGGGGGCATGGACGCGGAGCTCGCTCGGCTGGGTTTGGCAGAACGTTCGGTACGACTACTCGCCGGTCGCGACATCTGGGCCTCGATCACCCCCTTGCTCGCCCCGCGCCGGAACCTGGTGGCCGCCTTCGGCCACGTCGGGCCCGGCGCGGCGGCCCTGCTGCCCTTGCAACCCGGCGACACGCTGATCACGGACGCGAGCCTGGACACCGTGCTGTCCGGCGCGACGAGCCCGCACGCGCTGCTGCACTGGGTCAAGGCGGGCGTGATCGTGCACTCGCTGCGGGGGCTGAACGCGAAGCTGGTGATCGCGGAGGACGACCCGTCGTTCGTGGTGGTCGGCTCGGCCGACGTCACCGCCGCCGGCCCGCGGCAGCTGTTCGAGGCCGTCACGCTCTCGCACGAGCGGGACACCGTCGGGGAGGCCCAGGAGGCCTGGCTCGAGTGGTGCGACCTCGCGGGCCCCTCGCTGACCGCCGGCGACCTGGAGCCGCTGCTGGAGCAGTACGGCGCCGGCAAACCGGTCACGGCCCGCCCCGCGGCGACGGCCCGGTCCGCCGCCGCACCCGCCCGGCCGGTGGTGACCAGCCGCCCGGTGACGCCGGTCCGTCCCGCGGCCGTGACGCCGCCGCCCTCGCCGGTCCGCCCGGCCACCGCACCCGGCACCACTGGCGCTCCGGGCCGCCCAGGCGTGCCCGGCACGCCCGCGGCCGGCTCCTCCACACCGGGGACCCCCGCAACCGGCTCGCCGGTCCGCCCCACGCCCGCCGCGCCCGCAGCCGGCTCCCCCACGCCCGGCACCCCGGCAGCCGGCCGCCCCACGCCCGGAACCGGTTCCCCGGTCCGCCCCGCAACCGCCCCCGATGCGCCGGGCACCTCGGCCGCCGGTTCCCCCACACCGGGCACCTCCGCAGCAAGCTCCCACCCCGCGACCGCGCCGGGCACCGCCGCGGCCGATTCCCCGGCCGACCCCGCCCCGGGCGCGCCCGGCGCCCAGGAGCACCCCGCGGAGGCCGGCTCGCCCACTGAGCAGCCGGCGACCACGGAACCGGTGGCGACCGAGCCGGAAGCTCCCGAAGCCACCGACGTGCCCCGGCCGGCCTGGCCGCGCCCGGCCGAGCTCTACCTGGTCAGCCTCGTCGAAGGCGGCGAACCGAACGCCGAGGCCGCGTACCGGCTCGAGGAGCTGCAGCGCGAGTACACCCACCCCGGCGAGAACGGCGAATCGCCGTTCCGCGTCGAACTGCTCTGGGCCGACGACGGCCAGGGCCAGGACCCGCCGCGCACGCTCCGCGCCGGTGTGCACGTGATCCCCGTCTACAGCCAGAAGCAGGGCCGCCCCCTCGTCGGGTCGCGGATCGAGGCCCCCGGTCTCGTCCTGCAGGCCTACATCGACGAATTCGCCTACCCGCGCCGGACGTACTGCTACGTGCTGACCCGGCAGTCGTCCGCCAAACCGGCCTTCGGCGACCTCCGCAAGGCCCTCGCCGCGATCGGCGAGAAGCCGAACTTCCGGAACAGTTTCCAGGTCCCGCGGAAGATCGAAGCCCTGCTGGGCCTGTGGCCCGACCTGGGCTACGACCCCCGCTAGCGGGCGGCGTACGCCACTCCGGGGAGGACAGCGCGCGAAAGTTGTCGGGGTCGGCGGATATCCTGCACTACGGTGCAGGCGAGTCCGCACCACCACCAGCACTTTCGCGAGCCACGATCCGGGAGAACGACCCTGTGACTGCCGAGACCTTGTACGGGGCCGACGACCTGACGCATCTCGAGGGTCTCGAAGCCGTCCGCAAACGCCCCGGGATGTACATCGGCTCCACCGACAGCCGGGGCATCAACCACCTCTTCTCGGAGGTGGTGGACAACTCCACGGACGAGGGGGTCGCGGGCTACGCGACGAAGATCGTCGTCACCCTGCACGCCGACGGCAGCGTCCAGGTGGACGACGACGGCCGCGGCATCCCCACCGGCACCCACGCCAAGTCCGGTTTGTCCGGCGTCGAGCTGGTGCTGACGCGGCTGCACGCCGGCGGCAAGTTCGGCGGCTCCGGCTACAAGACCTCCGGCGGCCTGCACGGCGTCGGCGCTTCGGCGGTCAACGCGCTGTCGCACCGCTTCGACGTCACGGTGAAGCAGGACGGCAAGGTCCACCAGATGTCGTTCAAGCACGGCGTCCCCGGCACGTTCGACGCGCCCGGCCCGAAGGCGAAGTTCACCCGCCGGTCCGGGCTGAACATCACCGGCAAGATGAAGCGTGGCGAGCGCAGCGGCACGTCGATCCGCTACTGGTACGACGCGCGCTACTTCGAGTCCGGCGCGGCGCTCGACGTCGAAGGCGTCCGGTCGAAGCTGCGCAACACCGCCTTCCTCGTCCCGGGCGTCACCTACGTGCTGCGCACCGCGATCGAAGACACGATCAACGAAGAGACCTTCCACTTCCCGAACGGCCTGGCCGACATGGTCGACTTCCTGACCCCGTCGGGCGAGAAGCCGGTCTGCGGCACGCTGCTGATCAACGGCGAAGGCACGTACAAGGAGAACGCGGCCGACGCCGCCGGCGTCATGCAGTCCAATGTGGAGCGCCACGCCGAGGTCGAGGTGGCGCTGCGCTGGGGCACCGGCTATGAGCGCACGGTCGAGTGCTTCACCAACACGATCCGCAACGTCCACGGCGGCACCCACCGCCGCGGCTTCGACCGCGCGATGGCGAAGGCCCTGCAGGACGCGATCTCCAAGACCCGCGGGCTGCTCAAGCCCAAGGAGGACATGCCGACGATCGAGGACGTCCTCGAGGGCATGACGGCCGTGATCCACGTCCGGCTGCCGGAGCCGCAGTTCACGTCGCAGACCAAGGACGAGCTGTCCACCGCCGGAATCACGCGCGTGCTGCAGGGCATCGTCGACAAGCACGTCAAGGCCTGGACCGAAGACCGCAAGACCAAGTCCGAGGCCAAGGTCGTGCTGCAGAAGGTGGTCGACGCCTCCCGCGTCCGGCTCACCCAGAAGCAGCAGAAGGACGCGGCCCGGCGCAAGACCGCGCTGGAAGGCGCGGCGATGCCGCCGAAGCTGGTCGACTGCCGCACCACCGGCGTCTCCCGCAGCGAGCTGTTCCTGGTCGAGGGCGACAGCGCGCTCGGGTCGGCGCGGATGGCGCGCGTGTCCGAGTACCAGGCGCTGCTGCCGCTGCGGGGCAAGATCCTGAACGTCCAGAAGGCGTCGCTGGGCGACACGCTGAAGAACGCCGAAATCGCGTCGATCGTCCAGGTACTGGGCGCGGGCACCGGGCGCACGTTCGACCTGACGACCATGCGCTACGGCCGGGTGATCCTGATGGCCGACGCGGACGTCGACGGCTCGCACATCCGCACGCTGCTGATCACGCTGTTCGCGAAGTACATGCGCCCGGTGATCGAAGACGGCCGGCTGTACGCGGCGATGCCGCCGCTGCACAAGCTCGTCACGAAGGGCCGCAACCCGGAGACGCACTTCACGTACACCCAGCAGGAGATGGAAACCAAGTTCGCCGAGCTGGAGCGGGCGGGCAAGAGCATCGTCACCCCGGTGCCGCGGTTCAAGGGTCTCGGCGAGATGGACGCCGACGAGCTGTGGGAGACCACGATGAACCCGGCGACGCGCTCGGTGCGCCGCATCACCATGGACGACGTCGAAGCCGCCGAAGGCGCGCTGGAACTGCTGATGGGCGAGAAGGTCGAGCCCCGGCGGAACTGGCTGGTCGCCTCCTCGGACCGCATCGACCGCGAAGCCATCGACGCTTAATTTTCGTAGCTACCAAGGAGTTCTGCCGTGGCACGCCGCAAGGGCACCACCACCAAGGTCGATCCCAGCGCGTTCGACTCCCCCGGTGCGCACGTCTTCGACAACTCGCTGAAGACCGAGATCGAAGACTCCTACCTGGAGTACGCGTACTCGGTCATCCACTCGCGCGCCCTCCCGGACGCGCGGGACGGGCTCAAGCCGGTGCACCGCCGGATCCTGTACTCGATGAACGAGAACGGCTACCGCCCGACGCACGCGTACGTGAAGTCGTCGCGCGTGGTCGGCGACGTGATGGGCAAGTACCACCCGCACGGCGACGTCGCGATCTACGACGCGATGGTCCGGCTGGCGCAGGACTTCTCGCTGAACGTCCCGCTGATCGACGGCCACGGCAACTTCGGTTCCCCCGACGACGGCCCGGCCGCCTCCCGGTACACCGAAGCGCGGATGTCGCCCGAGGCGATGCAGCTGGTCGGGGAGCTCGGCGAGGACACCGTCGACTTCCGGCCGAACTACGACGGTTCGCTCGAAGAGCCGTCCGTGCTGCCCGCGGCGTTCCCGAACCTGCTGGTCAACGGCACGTCCGGGATCGCGGTCGGGATGGCGACCAACATGATCCCGCACAACCTCGGCGAAGTCATCGCCGCGGCGCGGTGGCTGATCACGCACCCGTCCGCGACGCTCGACAAGCTGATGGAGTTCGTGCCCGGCCCCGACCTGCCGACCGGCGGCAAGCTGCTGGGCCTCGACGAGGTCCGCCGCGCCTACGAAACCGGCCGAGGCGTGGTCCGGATGCGCGCGAACGTCGAGACCGGGCCCCTGGAGGGCAGCCGCGGCCGGCAGGCGATCACCGTCACCGAGCTGCCCTACGGCGTCGGGCCGGAGAAGGTGATCGAGAAGATCACCGACGAGGTCAACAAGTCCAAGCGGCTCACCGGCATCGCCGACGTCAAGGACCTCACCGACCGCGAGAACGGCACGCGGCTGGTCATCGAGTGCAAGGTGGGCGTCAACCCGCAGGCGCTGCTCGCGGACCTCTACCGGCTCACGCCGCTGGAGCAGTCGTTCGGCATCAACAACCTGGTCCTCGTCGACGGGCAGCCGCAGACCCTGGGCCTGAAGGAGCTGCTGGAGGTCTTCCTCCGCCACCGCTACGACGTCGTCACGCGGCGGACCAAGTACCGGCGCCGGAAGCGCGAAGAGCGCCTGCACCTGGTCGACGGCCTGCTGATCGCGCTGCTGAACATCGACAAGGTGATCCGGCTCATCCGCGAAAGCGAGAACGCGCAGGCCGCGAAGGACGGCCTGATGACGCGCTTCAAGCTGTCGGAGATCCAGGCGACGTACATCCTGGACACGCCGCTGCGCCGGCTGACCAAGTACGACCGCCTCGAACTCGAGTCGGAGCAGGAGCGGCTGCGCGAGGAGATCGCGGAGCTGACCAAGATCCTCGACGACGAGTCGGTGCTGAAGAAGCTCGTCTCGGCCGAGCTGGCGAAGGTCGCGAAGGACTTCACGACCGAGCGCCGCACCGCGCTGATCGACGGCGATCTGAAGGAGGTCCTGGCCGCGTCGAAGCCTTCGGGCCCGCTCGAAGTCGCCGACGACCCGTGCCAGGTGATCCTGTCGGCGACCGGGCTGGTGGCGCGCACCGCGGCCGAGTCCGAGGAAGCGACGGAGACGCGGCGCCGCAACGGCCGCGTGAAGCACGATGCGGTGGCGGCCCTGGTCCACACGACCGCCCGCGGGCAGATCCTGCTGGTGACCAGCCGCGGCCGGGCGTTCAAGACCGACGTGCTGCCGCTGCCGGTCCTGCCCGAGCAGGCCGGCACGGTGTCGCTGCGCGGTGGCATGGCGGCGAAGGAACTGGTGCCGCTGGAGAAGGGCGAAACGGTCGTCGGGATCGCGCCGCTGGGCGAGCAGGCGGCGGGCTCGCCGGGCCTGGCGCTGGGCACGAAGGCCGGCGTCGTGAAGATCTGTTCGCCGGAGTGGCCGGTCCGCTCGGACGAGTTCGAAGTGATCTCGCTGAAGGACGGCGACGAGGTCGTCGGCGCCACGTGGCTGACGGACGGCTCGGAGACGCTGGCGTTCGTGTCGTCGGAGGCGTCCCTGCTGAAGTACGCGGCCTCCCTGGTCCGCCCCCAGGGCCTGAAGGGCGGCGGCATGGCGGGCATGAACGTGGGTTCAGGGTCGGTGGTGTTCTTCGGAGCGGTCCGCACGGACGACGACGAGCACGGCGAGCCCCTGGTCATCACGGCGACGGGCCAGAGCGTGAAGGTGACGCCGTTCAGCGAGTACCCGGCGAAGGGCCGCGCCACGGGCGGCGTCCGGGCCCAGCGCTTCCTCAAGGGCGAGACGGCGTTGCGAGTGGCGTGGATCGGCCCCCGCCCGGCAGGCGCGGCCCGCAACGGCGACCCGGTGGAGCTCCCGGAAATCGACGTCCGCCGCGACGGCTCGGGCCACGCCCACCCCGGTCCCGACGTGGTGGGCCACCTCATCGAGCGCGACTGACGGTCGTGAGTGTTTAGGCGGGTTAGAACCCGCCTAAACACTCACGACCCGCTAGGCGACCTTGAACGACTGAGCGGCGCTGCCGCTGCAGGCCGCCTGGACCAGCTGGACGCTGTCCGCCGTGGAGGATCCCGGCACGGTCAGGCACTTGCCGCTGTGGCGGGCGACGAAGTGGTAGTAGCCGCCGCCTTCGGACACCGGCTGCCACTGCTGGTTGCCGCCGCCGCTGTAGGACCACAGCTGCAGGCCCGCGTTGTCCGCCGTCGAGACGTCGGTGACGTCGATGACCTCCGCCGCGTTCGTCCGGTTGTTGATCCGGTCGTAGCCGCCGCTGGTCGGGGCGAACTGGTACTGCTGGGCCGTGGTGCCGTTGCACGTGTACTGCTGGATCACCGTGCCGTTCGCGCTCCCCGCCGCGCGGGCGTCGACGCACTTGCCGGACGCCTTGTTCGTCACCGTGTACCAGGCCGCCGGGTCGATCGTGCCCGGGTCCGGCGGGGTGGTCGTCCCGCCGCCGCCGAGCCACTTGAGGCCGTCGAGCACGAACCGGTTCTGGTCGGCGCTCTCGAACGTCGACGACAGCGCCGTGTTCGTCTCGTAGTTCATCGCGTTGTGGCCGAAGTTGGCGTACAGCATCTTGTAGTTCTTGTTCGTCCACGCGATCGGGTAGTAGCCGCTGTACCAGGTCTGGTTCGGGTCGGTCCCGATCGGGAACGTGGCCTGGTCCATCGACGCCAGGATGGTGATGTTGCCGTTCTGGCGCAGGTCGTTCTGCCAGGCGTACCACTCCGACGTCGACGACCGGATCGTCGCCGGCAGGTTCACCGTCGACGGGTGCGTGCGGTTCTCGATCTTCAGCGTCTCCGGCGTCGGGCCCCACGTGTTCGAGGTGAACCGGCCGGTGCCGAGGAAGTCGTTGTGGAACCAGTTCGCGTAGGACGGCGTGGAGCTGTCGTTGTAGGCGGTGACGTGGAAGCCGAAGAACCCGCCCCCGTTCTGCATGTAGGTCTGGAAGCCCTGGAACTGCGCGGCCGACTGCGGCTGGTCGTCCAGGAACAGGACGACGTCGGCGGTGGCCTTGGTCAGGCTCGTGAGCCGGTTCCAGTCGGTCGTCGCCGTGTAGGTGAACCCGTTGGCCGACGCCTGCTGCGGGAACCAGACGTTGGCTTCCTTCTCGAAGCTGATGTGCGCGGCGTCGTAGGTGCCGCTGTAGAAGGCCAGCACCTTGAACGGCGTGGCGGCCTGAACCGCCGGGGCACCCAGCGAGAGTCCCAGGCAGGCGGCGAAGAAGGCGAGAATTCTGAGCAGGGGACGGCGGGGCATCTGTGAACCTTTCCGGTGGGGGACGGGGATCACCAGTGGCGCGGGTAGCGCAGGCCGAAGCCGAACGGGAACAGTGCGGGTTTGCCGTCGCCGGCGTTGATCGGCTGCTGGTCGGCGCTGCGCATCCAGGTCACCGGCAGCTTGCCGGTCGGGTTGTAGTCGCCGAAGAGGACGTCGGCGACGCCCTGGCCTTCGCTGCCCGGCAGCCAGGATTCGACGAGGCCGGCCCAGTCCGGCAGCTGCGCGGAGATGTCGAGCGGACGCCCGGAAACCAGCACGACCACGGTCGGCACGCCGGAGTCCTTCAGCTTCTGCAGCGTGGCGAGATCGGTCGCGTCCAGTCCCATCCCCTGCGGCCGGTCACCCTTGCCTTCGGCGTACGGCGTCTCCCCCACGACCGCGACGGCGACGTCGTAGCCGGCGTCGATCCCCGTGCCGTCCTTGGCGAAGGTGACGTTCGCGGACTTCTGCCGCAGGCCCTGCAGGATCGTGGTGCCGGGGATGACCGGCCCGCTGGTGCCCTGCCAGCCGACGGTCCAGCCGCCGGACTGGTTGCCGAGGTCGTCGGCGCTCTTGCCGGCCACGAAGATCTTGCCGTGCTTCGAAAGCGGGAGGACGTGGTTGTCGTTCTTCAGCAGCACCTGCGATTCCCGCACGGCCTGGCGCGCGAGCTCCCGGTGCGGCTTGCTGCCGATGGTGCCGAGGAACCGCCGGTCGGTCAGCGGGTGCTCGAACAGGCCGAGCTCGAACTTCTTGGTGAGGATGCGCCGGTTGGCGTCGTCGATCCGCGACATCGGCACCCGGCCCTGGCCGACCAGCGTCCGCAGCGTGTCGATGAACTGCTGCCACGCGAAGGGCACCATGACCATGTCGATGCCGGCGTTGATCGAGGCCTCGACCTCTTCGGGCGTGAACCCGGACTTGCCGTCGATCTTGTCGACGCCGTTGTAGTCGGAGACGACGATCCCGGTGAAGCCGAGTTCCTTCTTGAGCACGTCGTTGATCAGGTACGCGCCGGCGTGCATCTTGACGCTGTTCCAGCTGCTGTAGGAGATCATCACCGAGCCGACCCCGCGCCGGATCGCGGCCCGGAACGGCGGGAGGTGGATCGCGCGCAGCTCCTGCTCGCCGATCTCGGTGTTGCCTTCGTTGACGCCGCCGGTGGTGCCGCCGTCGCCGACGTAGTGCTTGGCGGTGGCCAGCACCGAGCCGGGCCGGTCCAGCCGGGTCCCCTGCAGCCCGGTTATGATCGACGTCATCTCGGTGGCGAGCTGCGGAACCTCGCCGAAGGACTCGTAGGTCCGGCCCCAGCGGTCGTTGCGGGCGACGCACAGGCAGGGCGCGAAGTCCCAGTCGATCCCGGTGCCGGACACCTCTTCCGCGGTGGCGCGCCCGATCTTCTCGACCAGCCGCGGATCGCGCGTCGCCCCGAGGCCGATGTTGTGCGGGAAGACCGTGGCGCCGTAAAGGCCGTTGTGGCCGTGCACGGCGTCGACCCCGTAGATCAGCGGGATGCCGAGCGGCGTGGCGAGCGCGGCCTTCTGGAAGCCGTCGTACATGTCGGCCCAGGTGACGGGCGTGTTCGGTGTCGGCTGCGAGCTGCCCCCGGAGAGCAGCGAGCCGAGCCGCCCGGTGGTGACGTCGGCCGGGCTTTTGACGCCGAGCCGTTCGGCCTGCATCATCTGGCCGAGCTTGTCGTCGAGGGACATCCGCGAGAGCAGATCGGCGACCCGCACCTTGACGGGGCGCCAGGAATCCTTGTAGGCGGGGCCGTTTCCGGCGAGCGCGGGCGTTTCGGAGGCCAGCAGCAATCCGAGAGCCAGCGCGCCGATGCCCAGCCTGCGTCCGAGGCGCATCCGGGTCCTCCTCGTCGAGAGACCAAAATTCACGCCTTGGATTAAGACACAGCGGTAGGCGGCTGGTCCAGACCTCTCAACGAACTCGGTTACCGCTCACCGGGATGCGCTACCCGACCAGCCGGGCGCGCAGGGTGCGCAGTTCGCGGGCGGTGACACCGGCGGCGAGCAGGTACCGCTCGACGTCGAACCCGTCGAGGGTCGCCAGCACGGCGTCTTCGGCCGTGGTGCCGTGCGCCGCGAGGGCGGCCCGGATGATCGACCCCTGGTCGCCGGTGCCCATCGCGGCGATCAGGGGCGCAAGAGCGTCGGCCGACAGGGCGTAGTCGGCGGCGATCGCCCGGGGTTCGACGCCGGCCAGCGCGAGCAGCAGGAGGGCGACCAGGCCCGTCCGATCGCGCCCCATCCCGCAGTGGAACAGCACCCCACCGGGATCGGCGTGGGCGATCGCCCGGACGACCGCGGCGCAGCGGCCGGCCTTCCGCCGGAGGAAGACGGGGTAGTAGAGCGGCGTGCCGTTGAGCCCGGCACCGTTGATGTGCTGCCAGAGGGCGATGTCCTCGACGTCGTCGAGCGGGACCTCGAGCCGGGCGATCCCGGCCGGGGTGACCGGCCCCGCGGCGTCCGCGGTGAACTGCGCCGAACCCGCCTGCGCGGTCCGGGCTTCGGTCCCGGGCCGGATCTCGTCCGCGTTTCGCAGGTCGACGATGGTGCGGACACCGGCGTCACGGGCCTGAGCCCACCCCGCCTCGGTGACGAACCGCAGGTCGGCCGCCCGGAAGAAGGCCCCGAACCTGGTCGTCCTCCCGGACGTCGTCGGCAGCCCGCCGAGGTCCCGCGTGTTGTGGAAACCCGGCCAGGACACCACTCTGCTCGCAGTCAAATTGTCGGTGCCCTCCGGTAGCGTGGAAAACGGGGGCTGCTCAGCGGTCCGAGCGCAGCGAAGCGGGGTCGAAATTCTCCCAGTAAGCGTCCTCGTCCTCCACGCCAGCTGCGGAAGCGGCAGGAGCGGCAGCGGGCGCGGACCCGAGCCGCTCCTCCCGCAGCCGCTGGAACTCCTCGACCGTCATCCCCGGGTCGTCGTCCTCCGCCCGGGCCGGCGCGGGCATCCCCGTCATCTGCTCGATCATGACCGTCATGTCCTCGCCCACCAGCAGGGCGACCTTGTTGTAGCCGTCCTGCGTCGCCTCGCGCATGGCCGCCTGCGCGATCTCCACCACCAGCGGCCCCAAGCCCTCCCCGAGCTCCACCGCCGACGGCGCGAGCCACAACCGCAGCAGCTTCCCCCGCGCGTCCACCGTCACCTCGACCTGCCCGTCGCGGTCGTGGGCCGTGCCGGACGCCGAGGCCAGGAGCTCCTCCACCCGGGACATCGCCTCTTCGCGCGCCCGGGCCTGGGCGATCAGCCCGCGGGTCGTGATCACCGCTGTCCCTCTCCGTAGGAGTACGTCTCAGCGTCCGGGTCGTCGTCCGGGATCGGTTCGTAGCCCAAGGTTTCGAGCTGTTCCCGGTCGACCGCCGAGGACAGCACGTGGTACATCCGGTCACCCGCCCGCCGGGTCGCGCGCTGGGCCAGCTCGAAGATCCGGTCGGCCAGCACCGCGGAGCCGTGCCGCAGCTCGGAGCGGTGGATCGACAGGCCGGTCAGCAACCCGCCCGGTGCCACCTGGACCTCGATGCCGCCGGACGAAGCCTTGCCCACCACCGGGCCCGAGCGCTCGAGGCGCGCGGAAACCTCGGCGCCCGCCCGCGATGCCTGCTCGGCGATTCGCGCGGACGCCAGCTCGACGTCGAATTCAGCCACCGCTCACCCCGTAGGCCGGTAGAAACCGATGAACGACTGTCCCGCGTTCGTGGTCCGGATCTTGCTGATCTGCACCGGGTCGCCCGCCTCGATCATCTGGCCGTCGCCGATCACCATCGCCACGTGGCCGGACCACACGACGAGGTCGCCGGGCAGCAGCTGGTCGATCGAGGGCACCTCGGCCCCGACCGTCTGCTGGGCCGCCGTCCGCGGCAGCTGCAGGCCCGCGTCCTGGTACGACGTCATGGTCAGCCCGCTGCAGTCGAGGCCGACGCCCCGCGCGGTGCCGCCCCAGACGTACGGCACGCCGAGCTGCGCGAGCGCGTTGCGCACGGCCTTCGCCGCGGTTTCGTTCGGCGCCATCACCTGCTTGCCGCCGGGCAGGTTGATCGCGACGCCGCTGCCGGGCTGCGGCGGGATCGCGACCGGCAGCCGCGGCTTGTGGACGGCGCCGCCGCCCCCTCCGCCGCCGCCCCCTCCGTCCGAGCCGCCGGAATGCCCGCTGTTGCTGTTGAACGACGACCCGACCTTGGTCGAGGACGCCGACGAAGACGACGTCGCCTGCTCTTCGCCGCCGAGCCGGGTGCCGATGGCGGTCAGGTCGTTGATCGTCTGCTCGCTGAACGTCGCCGCCTGGCCGGTCAGCTGGCTGATCTTCGTCTGCAGCTTCATCAGGATGTCGCGCGATGCGGCGCCGCGGCTCTCCGGCGGCTGGATCGTCTTCACCGCTTCCAGCGCCTTCATCGACGCCGAGATCTCCTTGATGATCTGGTCGCGGACCTGGTCGTTCTTGATCTCGCCGACGTGCAGCGTCTCGGCCGCCTCCGCGACGGCCTTCTCGATCTCGGCGCTCTCGTCGAGGAGGTCCTGGACCTCCTTCTCCAGGCTCTGCGACGTCGCCGTGGCGCGGTCCGTCGTCGAGCCGGAACTGGCCGAAGCGAGGTTGACGCGCTGCTCCGCGGCGACGTCGCGGGTGCGGCCCACCGACGTCTGCAAGGCGTAGTGCGCGTCCCGCGCGCCACTGATGGCGACCGGGTCGTGCTGCAGCTTCTGCGCGAACTGGTTCGTCGTGTCCAGGTGATGGCGCACGAGCTGGTCGGTGTGCTCGGTCACGCGTCGCCACCGAGCCGTCGGAGAACGTCGCCGTGTTCGCCCTCGACCGCCGCGTAGTTGCGATCGGTCTGCCGCGCGGCTTCGCCGACCTGCCCCCAGCCGCCGCCGACGCGGTGCATCTTCTCCTGCAGCGCGCGCATCCGGCCGCTGTAGGCGCCGGAGAAGCCGGACTCGCCGCCCATCTCCGAAAAGCCGTGGCCGCCGAGCGTCACGTGCGGGCCGACGTGCTTGTCGGCCGCGCCCTTGACGTCTTCCCCGAGCGGGTCGACTTCGCGCGCGTACCGCGTGTACGCGCCGTCATCGACGTGAAATCCCGAACCGTCCACTGGCCCTCCCTGTCACCGGAGGTGCGACGTGCGCACCACACCCCCGGTTCCCCTGGTGCGGGATCAGCCTAGTCGACAGCTCCTACCCGGGTGGGCGAATTGCCCGGAGTCAGCCGGTGACCTTGGCGAGCCAGGACGGGTCCTGCCAGGACACGATCGAGCCGTTCGCGGTGACCGTCGGCGTGCCGAACCCGGACTGCCCGCCGCCGAAGTCCTGCGCCAGCTTCGGGTCGTTCTCGATCTGCTGGAACGCGGTGTTCAGCTGCTGGTCGTAGGTGCCGGCGTTGACCGTCTCGGCGAACGCGGGGTCGGTGATGCCGACGTTCTTGCCGAGCTCGATCAGCTGCGTCTTGTCGTAGCCGCGCTTGCCCTCTTCGGGCTGGTTGGCGAACAGCGCGTCGTGGAACTGGAGGAACTTGCCGGCGTCGGCCGCCGCCAGCGCGGCGTTCGCCGAGTCGAGCGAGTAGCCCGGCGGGCTGGAACGCTGGTTCAGCAGCGGCACCATGTGGTAGCGCACCTGCAGCTTGCCGTCGTTGATCGCCTGCTCGATCTGGGTCTTGTACTGCTTCTCGAACTCGCCGCAGATCGGGCAGAGGAAGTCGGCGTAGACGTCGATCGAGGCCTTGGCGCCGGCCTTGCCAACGGTGACGACCACGCCGTCGCGCTTCTGCGTGACGTCGCCCGCCAGCGAGCTCGTCTTGCCGGCGTCGATGATCTGGCCCTCGGTGGTGTTTCGGTCGGCGATCGTCCAGATCACGCCGCCGATCACGAGCGCGGCCACGACGACCACGGCCCCGATCCCGATGATCCACTTGCGCCGGTCGCCGGACGCTCCCCGGGCCTGCGCGACCACGTTCGGACCGGCCTGCGCCGCCTGACGGCGCTTCCGCGCGGTCCGCTCAGCTCCACCCACTGTGTATCAGTTCCCTTCCGCGATACCCGAGTAGTCGGATTCGGGTTCGCCCGAGTTCCCGCGACCTCGCGCCAGCCAGCCGTCGAGGGACAGCCAGGTGCGCGGGCGCGCCAGCAACCAGCCGGCCAGCAGCGCGAACCCCGTGTCGCGGAGGATCTCCTGCGGGTACTCGGTCTGCCCCGCCGCCACCTGGCCACCGCCGCCGAAGCACCCGCAGTCGATGCTCAGCCCGCGGGCCCACGACTGGGCGATCCCCGCGATGAGCACCACGAGCAGCCCCAGCGCGGCCGCGGCGGCCCACCGGGTCGCCAGGCCCGCGAGCAGCAGCAGCCCGAGCACGAGTTCCACCAGCGGCAGCGCGATGGCCACCACGTTCGCGAGTGCGTCCGGCAACACCTGGTAGGCCTGCACGGCGATCAGCGTCTGCCCGGGATCCGCCAGCTTGAGCGCACCGGAAACGAGCCAGACGGCCGCCAGCCCGAGCCGGGCGAGCGTGCCGACGGTGTTCAGCACGGGTTGGGACGGTCGCACCACGCACTTAGGCTAACGGGGGGACCTGAGAACAACGTGAGGCGGAGGGAGCGGCCGGATGCGGTGGCGCACGCTCCTCGCCTCGGCGTTGCTGCTGGTCACGACGTCGGCGTGCGGTCCGGCGAAGGTCTCGCCGACGGACTCGCTCGTCACCCGGGCGAGTGCCGCGGATCACCTGACCATCGGCATCCGGTTCGACGCGCCGGGGCTTTCGGAGCACACCATCGACGGCCGGTTCGTCGGGTTCGACGTCGATGTCGCGACTTTCGTCGCTTCCGAGCTCGGCGTCGCGGCGAAAGACATCACGTGGCGGGAAACGACGTCGGCGACCCGGGAGACGGACCTCACCTCCGGCGCCGTCGACCTGGTGGTGGCCAGCTACTCGATCACCGACAAGCGCAAGCAGGTCGTGTCGTTCGCCGGCCCGTACTTCACCACCGGCCAGGACCTGCTGGTGCGGCGGACGTCGGCCGACATCGCCGGGCCGGAGGCGCTCAACGGCCGCCGGCTGTGCTCGGTGACCGGGTCGACGCCGGCGCAGCAGGTGAAGGACAAGTACGCGCAGGCCGTCCAGCTGGTCGAGTACCCGCGGTACTCCGACTGCGTGACCGCGCTGCTCGCCGGCCAGATCGACGCGGTGACCACGGACGCGGTGATCCTGGCCGGCTACGTGGCCCGCGACCCGGAGCTGCTGAAGATCGTCGGGAAGCCGTTCTCGAAGGAGAACTACGGCATCGGCCTGCGCAAGGACGACACCCAGGGTGTGTCCGCGGTCGACGACGCGATCCGGAAGATGATCTCCTCGGGCGAATGGCTGCGCTCGCTCAACGCGAACATCGGCCCGTCCGGCTACCCGCTGCCCCCGCCCCCCGAGGTCACGTCCAAGTGAAGCTGCCCGACCTGCCGGTCCGGTCCGTGCTGCCCGACGTCGTCGCCGCGCTGGACGCCCGCGGTGCCGCGGTGCTCGTGGCGCCACCCGGCACCGGGAAGACGACGCTGGTCCCGCTCGCGCTGGCGTCGGCGAGCGAGGGCCGGGTCGTGGTCGCCGAGCCGAGGCGGCTGGCGGCCCGCGCGGCGGCGGCGCGGATGGCGGCGATCCTGGGTGAGCCGGTCGGCGAGACGGTGGGCTACGCGGTGCGCGGCGACCGGAAGGTGTCCGCGCGGACCCGCATCGAGGTCGTGACGTCGGGACTGCTGGTCCGGCGCGTGCAGGGCGACCCGGAGCTGCCCGGCGTCTCGACGGTGCTGCTCGACGAGTGCCACGAGCGGCACCTGGACGCGGACCTGCTGCTGGCGCTGCTCCTGGACGTCCGCGCGGGACTGCGCGACGACCTGCGCCTGCTGGCGACGTCGGCGACGGTCGCCTCCGGGCGGCTGGCTGCGTTGCTCGGCGACGCCCCGGTCGTCACGGCCACGGCGCGGACGTACCCGGTGACCTTTTCGTACGTCCCGCCGGCGCGCGGTGAGCGTGTCGAGGCCTGTGTCGCGCGGGCGGTCCGGACGGCGTTGTCCGCCGGGGACGGCGATGTGCTGGCGTTCCTGCCCGGCGCCAGGGAGATCGCCCGCACCGCGGGATTGCTGTCTCTGTCCGATGTGGACGTCCTCCCGTTGCACGGCCGGTTGTCGGCGGCGCACCAGGACGACGCGCTGCGGCCGCGTTCGCGGCGCCGGGTGGTGCTGGCGACGGCGGTGGCGGAGTCGAGCCTGACGGTCCCGGGCGTGCGCGCGGTGGTGGATTCGGGGCTGGCCCGCGTTCCCCGCGTCGACCACCGGCGCGGACTGCCGGGGCTGGCGACGGTACGCGTGTCGGCGGCGGTGGCCGCGCAGCGATCCGGCCGCGCCGGGCGGGAGGCACCGGGACGGGCCTATCGCTGCTGGGCCGAGCACGAGCAGGCGACACTGCCGGCGTACCCGGAGCCGGAGATCAGAACGGCGGAGCTGGCCCGGCTGGCCCTGGAGCTGGCGTGCTGGTCGACGCCGGACGGCAGCGGACTGGCCTGGTGGGACCCGCCGGGCGAAGGCGCACTGGCGGCGGGCCGGGCCCTGCTGGTGACGCTGGGTGCGACGTCCGAGGACGGGACGGTGACCCCACGCGGACGGCGGATGGCGGAGCTGGGCCTGCACCCGCGCCTGGCCCGAGCCCTGCTGGACGGGGCGTCGGCGGTGGGCGCCCGGAACGCGGCGGAGGTGGTGGCGCTGCTGGACGCGGGCGCAACGCTGACGGACGTGGCCGCGGAGCTGCGCCGCCTCCGCTCGGCCGGTGACGAAGGCGCGCGCCGCTGGAAGCGGGAGGCCCGGCGGCTGGAGGGGTTGGTCTCGGCCGGCTCGCCCGGCCGACCTGATCCCGCGCTCGTCGTCGCCCTCGCGCACCCCGAGCGGCTGGCCAAGCGTCGTCCCGGCGGCGCGCCCGTCTACCTGATGGCCGGCGGCACCGCCGCCGAACTCCCGCCCGGCAGCGGCCTCGACGCCGAGTGGCTGGCGATCGCCGAAGCCACCCGCGATCCCGGCCGCGTCCACGGCACCATCCGCCTCGCCGCGGCCGCCGACGAAACCCTCGCCGTCCGCACCGGCCCCGTGTCCGAAGTGGACGAAGTCACCTGGGACGGCGATGTCGTCGCCCGGCGTGTCCGCAAGCTCGGCGCCATCGTCCTGTCCGAGAAACCGCTCCGGAACGCCGACGTCCACGACGCCCTGGTCGCCGGCCTGAAGGCCGAAGGACTCGGCCTCCTCAAGTGGAGCCAGGACGCGACCCGCCTCCGCGAACGGCTGGCCTTCCTGCACCGCGTCCTCGGCCCGCCGTGGCCGCCGGTCGACGACGCGGCCCTGCTGTCCGATGTGGACAGCTGGCTGGACCTCGGCACCGCCCGCCGGAAAGCCGACCTGGCGAACATCAACGCGGGCACCGCACTGAAGGCCCTCCTGCCCTGGCCGGAAGCGGCGCACCTCGACGACCTCGCCCCGGACCGCCTCGCAGTGCCGTCGGGCTCGCACATCCGCGTCGACTACCGCGGTGACCAGCCCGTCCTGGCCGTCAAGCTCCAGGAGACCTTCGGCTGGACCGAAACCCCGGTGATCGCCGGCGTCCCGGTGGTGCTGCACCTGCTCTCCCCCGCCGGCCGCCCGGCCGCCATCACCGCCGACCTCGCGTCGTTCTGGACGTCCGGCTACCCGGCCGTCCGCGCCGACCTGCGCGGCCGCTACCCGAAGCACCCCTGGCCGGAGGACCCCGCGGACGCCGTCCCGACCCGGCACACCCGCCGCCGCACCTGACGAAAGTCGGGGGCGGCCCGCGACCGTCGTCCGATGCCGGCGCACCCCCGCGGACCGCAGACTTCGACGCATGATCACACTCAGAGGACTGACGAAGCGCTACGGGGAGAAGACCGTCGTCGACGCGCTCACCTGCGACGTCGCCCCGGGCCGGGTGACCGGGTTCCTCGGCCCCAACGGGGCGGGGAAGTCGACGACCATGCGGATGACGGTCGGGCTCGACCACCCGCAGGCGGGCGAAGCCCTGGTCGGCGGGAAGCGGTACGCCGAGCTGCGGCACCCGCTGCGCGAGGTCGGCGCGCTGCTCGACGCGAAGGCCCTGCACCCCGGCCGCAGCGCGGGCAAGCACCTGCTGGCCATGGCCCGCAGCAACGGCATCGCGGCGAGCCGCGTCGAAGAAGTGCTGGCGACCGTGGGGCTGTCCGACGTCGCCGGCAAGCGGGCCGGCCAGTTCTCGCTCGGCATGGGCCAGCGGCTGGGCATCGCGGGCGCGCTGCTCGGCGACCCCGGGGTGCTGATGTTCGACGAGCCGGTCAACGGCCTGGACCCGGACGGCGTCCGCTGGGTGCGGCAGCTGATGCGCTCGCTGGCGGCCGAGGGGCGGACGGTGTTCGTCTCCAGCCACCTGATGAGCGAAATGCAGCTGACCGCCGACCACCTGGTGGTGATCGGCAAGGGCAAGCTGCTGGCCGACGCCCCGGTGGCGGAGTTCATCGCGGGCCATTCCCGCACGACGGTCTCGGTCCGCGTCCCGGCCGACGCCGAACGCTCGGCGCTGGACGCGCGGTTGCGCGCCGAGGGTGGGCTGACACACCCGGGCGAGCGGGGCGAGCTGGTGGTCGACGGCATCGACGTCACCCGCGTCGGCGACCTCGTGCACGAGCTGAGGATCCGGGTGCACGGGCTCGCCGAGCGCACGGCATCGCTCGAGCAGGCGTACATGGAACTGACGGCTTCATCGGTGGAATACGGGGTATCGGCATGACAGCGTCGGTAGAGGTACGCGGCGGCGGCCTGCCGGGCGCGGCGGCGGCGGAGTGGACGAAGTTCTGGTCGGTCCGCGCAACCTGGTGGTGCCTGGTGGGCGGGGCGGCGCTGATGCTGTTCTACAGCACGCTGTCGGCGATCGCCCAGCGCCTCGGCGACCAGCCGCAGGGCGCCCACACGATCGCCCTGGGCGGCGGTTTCTACCTGGCCCAGTTCGCGGTGATCGCCCTGGCGACGCTGTTCGTGACGAGCGAGTACGCCGGCGGCGGAATCCGTTCGACGCTGCTGTGGACCCCGATCCGTTCCCGCGTGCCGCTGGCGAAGGCGGCGGTGGTCCTGCCGGTGCTGTTCGCGTACGGAGTGCTGCTGTCGTGCGCGGGAATGGTCCTGGCCCGCGTGGTGATGGACGGCCACGGCCTGCCGACGTCACTCGAAGCGGGCTTCACGGCGGCATCGGGCATGGGCGGGTATTTCGCGCTGATCGGCTTGCTGTGCACGGGAATCGCCTGGGCGCTGCGCAGCGCCGCCGGGACGCTGGTGTCGGTGATCGTGCTGCTGGTCCCGCTGCCGCTGATCGTGGCGTCACTGGGCCTGCCGGAGGCGGTGCCGTACTTCCCGGGCATCGCGGGGATGAACGCCATGGTCGAGGCCGGCCAGGCGAACCCCATCACGATGGCGGTGGCCCCGTACGCGCCATGGGTGGGGCTCCTGATCTGCGCGGCTTGGGCGGCGGGGGCGCTGCTGGCGGGCGCGGCGGTATTGCGGCGCCGGGACGCCTGACGTCCGCTGTGCTGCTGCGGGGCCCGGCGGTGCTGCGACGCCTGACGTTGGCGTCGGCGGCTGCAGCGGCTGCGGCGGCTGCGGTGGCGGTGGCGGTGGCGGTGGCGGTGGCGGTGGCGAGCGAAATTGTCGGTGCCCTCCGGTAGCGTAGAAACCGGGGGGCACCCCCGCGCGGGGGTTACGCCACGCCGATCCCCGCCAGGATCTCGGCGGCGCTCGCCGCCAGCTCGTCGAAGCCCGGCGGCGCCAGCGATCCCGTCCCCGCCAACGCCCCGAAGATCGTCCCCTCCATCCAGTCCACCACGATCCTCGCGTGCCGCGCGGGGTCCGTCGATCCGGCCGCCTCCAGCACCGAAGCCGCGAGGCGGCGGATCTGCAGACCTCCCTCGTCGTACACCGCGCGCAACTCCGGCCGCCGGGTCGCCTCCAGCGCGAACTCGTACCGCGCCAGCATCCGCGTCCGCCCCGAAGTGATCGCGTCGAACACGTACCCCGCCAGGAATTCCGCCAACGACCCCGACGTCCGCGGCGGCGCCTGGTCCAGGACGACGATCCGCGCGATCGTCAGCTCCAGCAGCGCCGCCCGCGTCCGCGCGTAGTACGACGTCGACCCGATCGGCAGGCCCGCCTCCCGATCCACCGCCCGGTGGGTCAGCCCGCGCATGCCTTCGGCCGCGATCACCGAGATGGCCGCGTCGGCAATCACATCGACTCGTTCCACGGAACGCACTCTACAGGTGTAGAGTGCTCTACAGATGTAGAGGAGGCGACATGCACGCGATAGTGGTCGGCGGCGGCATCGGTGGCCTGGCAGCGGCCGCGGGGCTGCACCGGGTCGGCTGGACGGTCACCGTCCTGGAGAAAGCGCCCGAGCTCGGCGACGTCGGCGCGGGCATCTCCCTCTGGCCGAACGCCCTGCGCTGCCTCGACGAACTCGGCGTCGACCTCGGGAACCGCCTGGCCCCGCAGCGAGAAGGCGGCTTCCGCGACCGGCGCGGCCGCCGGATCACCCGCTTCGACGCCGCGGAGTTCGCACGGCGGCACGGGCGGCCGCTCGGCGCGATCCACCGGCGGGACCTCATCGCCGCCCTCCGGTCCGCCGTCCCCGCCGAAAGCCTGCACACCGGCGAAGAAGTCACCGAAGTCCGCGAAGACGGCGTGGTCCGCGTAGGCGGCCGAGAACTGCGACCCGACCTCGTCGTCGCGGCCGACGGCATCCACAGCCGGGTTCGCCGCACGCTCTTCCCGGACCACCCGGAGCCCGTTTACGCCGGCAGCACGGCCTTCCGCGGCGTCGCGCACCTCCCCGGCACCGGGCTGAGCACGAGCTTCGACCGCGGCACCGAGGTCGGCGTCCTCCCACTGACCGGCGGCGACGTCTACTGGTGGGTCTCGACCCTCGCCGCACCGGGCGCGCGCAAGTCCGACCTCGCGCCGGCCTTCGAAGGCTGGCACGACCCGATCCCGGCCCTCCTGTCCGCCACCCCGCCCGAAGCCGTGCTGCACCACGACCTCTACTACCTCGGCACGCCTCTGCCCACCTACACCCGAGGCCGGGTCGTACTGCTCGGCGACGCCGCGCACGCCATGCCGCCGTTCCTCGGCCAGGGCGGCTGCCAGGCCATCGAGGACGCCGTCGTGCTCGCCCACGCCGTGTACACCCAGGACGTGGACACCGCCCTCGAGCACTACGACCGGCAGCGACGGCCCCGCAGCCAGCAGGTCGTCCGCGAGTCGGTCCGGATGGGCAAGCTCGGCCCGCAGCTGACCAACCCGGTCGCGACCGCCCTGCGCACGGCAGTGTTGAGGTGCCTGCCGGCCAAGGCCACGGCCCGCGTCGGCGCGGGGATCACGGGGTGGGCGCCGCCGCGTCTCCCCCGACCAGTCCCGCCTCGTACGCCGTGATCGCCGCCTGGACCCGGTTCTTCGCGCCGAGCCGGGTCAGGATGGTGCTCACGTGCGCCTTCACCGTGCCCTCGACGACGAACATCTTCGCCGCGATGTCCGCATTGGACAATCCGGATCCCAGCAGGGTCAGCACTTCCCGCTCGCGCGGGGTGAGCGCGGCGATCCGCTCGCGGGCCGCGGCCGCACGCGCCAGCTGCCCGCCGGAAAGCCGGGCGATCACCCGCTGAGCCACCTTCGGCGACAGGAACGCGGCCCCGCCGGCGACGGCGTGGATGCCGGCCAGCAGCTCCCGCGGGTCGCCGGACTTGAGCAGGAATCCGCCTGCGCCCAGGCTCAAGGCGCGCTCGATGTAGTCGTCCTCGCCGAACGTGGTCAGCATGATGACGCCGGTCGCGGGGAGCAGCCGCCGGATCTCGGCGGCGGCGCCGAGGCCGTCCAGCCCCGGCATGCGGATGTCCAGCAGCACGACGTCGGGGTGTGTGGCGAGGACCTGCGAGACAGCCGAACGGCCGTCGGCGGCTTCGGCGACGACCTCGATCTCCGCGTCCGCGGCCAGGATCGCGGCCACCCCCGCGCGCATCATCGCTTCGTCATCGGCCAGCACGACCCTGATCACGTTGCCCCCTCGGCGAACCTGTCCTTGGCCACCAGTTTCCCATCGGCGAAACACAGCCGGTAAGCGGCGTAGTCGTTGTCGAGCCACGAACGCCCGGTCCCGTAGTACTCGCAGACGACCCCGGACCCGGACGGCCGCGGCGGCTCGCCTCGCACCGGCCGGGCGCTGCGCTGGTTTTCCGGCAGCTGCGGCACCACCTCGGCCCGCGGCTGCCCGATCCGCAGCCGCTCATAGACGCCGGACGGCAGTTCGGAGGAGTTCCACTGGTACAAGAAGGCGATCCCGGCGATCGCGACCAGCATCGCGAACAGCCCGACCGGAACGGCGACCGCCTGGGTCAGGCTGCGCCGCACGTCTCGCCGGGCCAGCTCGAGCGCACGGGCCGACGTCGACGGCTCAGCATCGTCGTAGTCATCGTCGGACGCATCCAGCTGGGCCGGTTCGGCTTCGTGCGGCAGCGTCGCGGCGACGGCGAACCCACCGGCATCGGGGCCAGCCCGCAGCGTGCCGCCGACGAGCCGGACGCGCTCGCGCAGGCCGATCAGCCCGACGTGCCCGGACGCGGCCCCGGGCAACGGCCCAGCGGGCGGCGGCGCGTTGACGACACTGACATCGGTCCGCGCGCCGGTGCTGGTGACGCGAACGGTGACGGCGGCGCCCGGCGCGTGCTTCGCGACGTTCGTCAGGGCTTCCTGCACCACGCGGTAAGCGGCGCGAGCCACCATCGGCGGCGCGTCCGCAGCGTCCAGTGTGGACTCGATCAGCAACCCGGAGGCCCGCGCCCGGGCGATCAGCTCGCCGAGATCCCCCTGCACGGGCTCGACGGGCGCGGCGTCCTCGCGCAGCACGCCGATGATCTCGCGCAACCGCTCGGTCGCCGTCGCGGCGCTGGTCCGCAGCTGCGCGGCGGCGTCACGCTGGGCGTCGTCGAGCCCACTCGCAACCTCCAGCGCAGCGGCGCGGACGGCGATCAGGCTCAGCTCGTGTCCCAGCGAGTCGTGCATGTCACTGGCGATCCGCGCACGTTCCCGCAGCCGGGCCTGCTCGGCGACGAGCCGCTGCCGGCTTTCCATCTCCTCGGCCCGGCGCCAGCCGGTGCGGGCGAGCTCGCCGCGGACCCGGACGTACCGGCCGAGCAGCCACGGCGACAGCCCGGCGAAGACGAGGATCGCGACCATGGCCGCCCAGTCCCCCAGGCCGTCCGGCCCGAAGACGAGGGCGACCGGGAGCCCCAGGACCGCAACGGTCGTGCCGGTCAGGATCCCGGCCCGCGCCCGCGGCATCCGCAGCCCGGCTTGGTAGGACATCGCGACCAGCACGAAGACCACCCACACGGGCACGTGATCGCCATAGGGAAACGGCACGGCAAGCGCGCCCGCCAGCGCAATACCGAGCGAGACGGCCGGGTACCGCCGGGCCGTTACAACCGAGCCGGCCACGACCACGAGGCCGCCGACCAGCTCCGCGTACGACCGGGCATCCAGCGTGCCCACGACGACGGTGAACGCGAGAAACAGCCCGAGGGCGACATCGAGCGCCACCCGCCATCGACGCTTCGTAACCTCCCGCACGGCACCGAAGCTACAAGGCGTGACGGCGGGCGACCACTGCCGAAAGTCAACCGTCGAGCGCGACAGCGAACGCTCGGGACGGCGGCCAAGACAGCGCAGGCGCTTGGCCCTCTGTGAGCACTGCTCTCGAATCGGCGCACTGCTCACGAGCAGCAGAGAGCGGTGCTCTCGTTTTGGAGCACTGCACCAATGCGCCAGCAGGGAGGACGCGCACGCTAGAAGATGCACGCCGCCGTGCGAGAGCAGTGCTCTCGCACGAGAGCACCTGCTTTCCCCCTCGCGCGAGCAATGCTCTCAAAACAGAGCACCGCTCTCACATGAGAGCACCTGCCCTCCAACTCGCACGAGCCATGCCCCCAACCAGAGCACTGCTCTCAGACGCGAGCACTTGCCCACCGGCTCGCGCGAGCCGTGCTCCTCAGACAGAGCACCGCTCTCAAGCGCGAGCGCCTGCCAGCCGGCTCGCGCGAGCCGTACTCCCCAAACAGAGCACTGCCCTCCAAGTGAGCATTGCTCTCCCACGCGAACACCCGCCTGCCAACCCACGCGAGCGGCGCTCTCGACGCAGAGCACTGCTCTCAAATCAGCGCGTCGCTCACCGACGCAGCGAGAGCACTGCGCTCAAAGCAGAGCGCCGCTCTCGACACGGAGTACCCGCCGACCCGAAGACGAGAGCACTGCTCACAACAGAGAGCGCTGCTCCAGCATGCGTCTCGATGCGCATATCCGCGCAGCCGCGCCCGTGGTGTTGCATGATGATCCACCATGGCCGACCGCACACTCGCCGACCAATTGGGCGGCTATCTCCCCGAAGGCATCGAGGCCCTCGAAGAGCACGAGCGGCAGGACCTCGCCGACGCGCTGCGGGACGCGCGCAGGCGGCAAGCGAAAGCGCTCGCCGAGGCGGGCGAAGAAGGCCTTCGATATGTCCCCGCTCTGCTGCGCGGCGCCGTCCGGAAGGCCGTGGGCCTGTGACATCCGAGAACCAGACCGCCGAAAACTACGCAGCCGAGGCGGAGATCCTCAAGCTGGCCCGAGTCCTCGACGTCGAACCCGCACGGCTCGCGTACCTCGCCCGCGTCGACGCCGATGACCTGCAAGCCTTCCGCGAACAGGTCACCGACACGCTGTTCGACGCCAATGCCGCCGCCCTGCAGCGGATGGCCTTGGCCGCGCGGGTCGTACCCGTCGGGGTGCTCGCCAAGATCGCCGAGAAGGTCTTCGGCCCTCTGCTGTGCGCCCGGATCGCCGGGCTGGTCGACGTCGGGCGCGGGGTCGATGTCGCCAAGCGGCTCAGTCCGCACTTCCTCGCCGAGGTGGCCGCGGAGCTCGATCCTCGGCGCGCCAGCGCGATCATCAGCCGGATTCCTCTCGACACCGTCCTCGCCGTTGCCGGCGAACTGGCGCGCAAGGAGGACTGGATCACGCTCGGCCGGTTCGTCGGGCACCTGCCCGACCTCACCGTGCGGCGGGCCCTGGAGCAGATCGACGACCCGTCGCTGCTGCGGATCGCCTTCGTGCTCGACGACAAGCGCCGCATCGATCACGTCGTCGGCCTGCTGCCCGCGCACCGGCTCGGCCGGCTGGTCACGGCGGCGAGCGCCGACGAAGACCTCTGGACGCCGGCCCTGGACCTGCTGACCCACCTGTCCGAAGCCCGCCGGGCGACCCTGGTGCCGATGCTCGGCGGGCTGCCCGGCGGGTTCCGGGAACGCGTTCAGGCGACGATCAAGTAGATCCCGTAGCCGACGATCGCCAGGCAGGCGGCGAAGCAGACGACCGCGCCGGCCAGCGGCCCGCTGCCCGAGCCACCCGCCTCACGCGCCGATTCGCGCTGCGAGAGCCCGACCACGCCGAAGGAAAAGAGGCTCGTCAGTACGACGACCGAAGCCAGCGCGACGACGAAGACGAGACTGAGGGAACCCCAATTGATGTGCACGGCGCTCCTCAGGCGTTGGCCGGCTGCGCGACGCCGGACTCGGGCTCGTGGATGGAGTTGGCGTTGACGGGATTCCGCTTCGACGCGAGGTAGATGCCCAGGGCGACGACGACCCCGGCCAGGCCCACCAGCACGGTGCCCCAGGTCCCGAGCGTCGAGACCTCGGCGGCGAGCGCGCCGACGATCGCCGCGGCGGGCAGCGTCAACGCCCAGGCCAGGACCATCCGACCGGCGACGCCCCAGCGGACTTCGGCGAGCTTGCGGCCGAGGCCGGAGCCGATGATGCCGCCCGAGCAGACGTGCGTGGTGGACAGCGCGAAGCCGAGGTGGGCCGAGGTGAGGATGACCGCCGCGGCACTGGTCTCCGCCGCGAACCCCTGCGGCGTCTGGATTTCGGTGAGCTTCTTGCCCATCGTCTGGATGATCCGCCAGCCGCCGAGGTACGTGCCGAGCGCGATGGCGAGGCCGGCGGTGAGGATCACCCAGACCGGTGGGCCCGAGTTCGGCGCGAGCGAGCCGGACGCGATCAGCGCCAGCGTGATGACGCCCATGGTCTTCTGCGCGTCGTTCGTCCCGTGCGCGAGGGACACCAGCGACGCCGAGGCGATCTGGCCGGCCTTGAACGTCCGGCCGACCGTGTCCTGCTTCGCCCGCGCGGTGATCCGGTAGACGAGGAAGGTGCCCAGCGTCGCGACGATCCCGGCGACGATCGGCGAGGCGAGCGCCGGGATCAGGACCTTCTCGACGACCTTCCCGAAGTGGACGGCGTCGGAACCGGAGGCGATCCAGGTCGCGCCGATCAGGCCGCCGAACAGCGCGTGCGACGAGCTCGACGGCAGCCCGATCAGCCAGGTCACCAGGTTCCACACGATGGCGCCGACGAGGCCGGCGAAGATGATCACCGGGGTCACCTTGGTGTCGTCGACGATCCCGCCGGAGATCGTCTTCGCGACCTCGACCGAAAGGAACGCGCCGACGAGATTCAGCACGGCCGAGACGGCGACCGCGATCTTCGGTTTGAGTGCGCCGGTGGCGATGGAGGTGGCCATCGCGTTGGCGGTGTCGTGGAAGCCGTTGGTGAAGTCGAAGGCCAGCGCGGCGACGATCACCACCAGCACGATCAGCGAGAAGTCCATGGGTGGCCCACTTTCGTTGCTGTTCGTCGGCAACGCTACGGATCAACAAGGAAGGGGCCGATCCCGGTCGTGTGACGGCTTCCTGAACTCTCCGTGAACCGTGGTGGGGTGCACCCCACCACAACACGGTGGTTGGACCCAGTGCGCCCGCCCGCATCACCCGCAACGCTGGAAATCGGGTGAAAGGGGCTGCGATGAACAAGCTGGGGTGGGCGGTCGTCGCGACGGTGACGTCGGCGGTGTTGTTCTTCTTCGGTACCGGTCTGGATCCACTGCCCGAGCTCGCCTGGGTGGCGCCCCTGCCGATCCTGCTGCTCGCGCCCCGGATCCCCGGTGCCGCGGCGACGGCGTGCGCGTTCGCCGCCTACCTCGCGGGCAGCGCGGGCAGCTGGAGCTACTTCTGGCATTCCCTGTCGGTCCCGCGGCCCGCGGCGATCGCGATCCTCGGCGGCAGCGCCCTGCTGTTCGCCCTGTCCGCCGGGCTGTTCCGGGTGCTGGTCCGCCGCGGCCACGGCCTGCTGGCGGCGCTCGCCGCGCCCGCGTTGTGGACTGTCGTGCTGTACGGCGTCTCGCTGCTCAACCCGACCGGGGTGATGGACACCCTGATGACGACCCAGGCCGACCGCCCGGCCGTGCTGCGGCTCGCCGCGGTCACAGGGGGCTGGGGTGTCGAGTTCCTGGTCCTGTTCGTCCCGGCCGCCGTCGCCGCCGCGCTCGCCCCGCGGGTTCGCGGCCTCGCCCGGCTGGCCGGCCTGGTCGCGACCGCCGCGGTGCTGGCCGGGCTCGTCGTCTGGACCACGCCGCCCCTGACCGGGCCCTCGACGCGGGTCGCCCTGATCGCCATGGACAAGGGCCCCTGGGCGGCCGACGCCGGCACGTTCGAGGGCCGGACCACCGTCCAGTCCTATGTGGACGAGATCGGACGGCTGCCGGACGGCGTGCAGGCCGTCGTGCTCCCGGAAGCCGCTTTCGCGGTGGACCGGACCAGCCGGCAGCGGCTCGTCGACACCTTCACCGAGGTCGCCCGCAGCCGGAACCTCGACGTCGTCACCGGCGTCGTCGACTCGACCCCGGACGGCCGGTTCAACGCCGCGCTGGCGATCCCGCCGTCCGGCCCGCCGGTGGAATACCGCAAGTGGCACACCGGGGATTCGCCGAACTTCGGCTCCGGCACGCAGCTCGCGCACCTCGCCGGGATCGGGCTCATGGTGTGCATGGACGTCAACTTCGCCGACCCCAGCGGCGGCTACGGCGAGGCCGGCACCGGCCTGGTGCTGATCCCGGCGTCCGACGAAGACGTCGACGGCTGGGCGCACAGCCGCACGGCGCTGATCCGCGGCGTCGAGAACGGCTTCTCGGTGGCGTGGAGCGCGAGCCGCGGGACGCCGATGCTCTCGGACGCCCACGGGCGCGTACTGGCCGACGCCCGCACCGGCGGGAGCCCGTTCACCGTGGTCGTCGCCGACGTCCCGATCGGGCCGGGGAAGACGCCGTACGCCCGCTTCGGCGACTGGTTCGCGTGGCTCTGCGGCCTGCTCGCCGTGGCCGGGATCGCGGTGGCGGCCCGTCGACCGTCGTTGTCACCCGTCACAACGAACGCCGGGCAACTCTGAGCGTTTTCCCAGGTCGTCTCCAGCGATATGTGACCGATCATGATCTGCGTCACGTACTGACGGATAACTGGAGGCAACGGAATGCTGGTCACCAACGGCGGTGTCAAGCGAACCCTGGCCGTGCTCGCCGCGGCGCTCACCTTCGGCGCGGTCGCGCCGTCGATCGCGGAAGCGGCACCGAGCAGCGGCTGGAACGACTGGGGCTGCCGCCCGTCGGCCGCGCACCCGGAGCCCGTCGTGCTGGTGCACGGCCTCGGCGCGAACGACACCGTCAACTGGTTCTTCCACGCGCCGAAGATCGCCGCCCAGGGCTACTGCGTCTTCTCGCTGACGTACGGGACCGGCGTCCTCGGCCCGGGTGTCGGCGGCCTCGCGTCGATGCGCGACAGCGCGGCGCAGCTCGGCCGGTTCGTCGACCGGGTCCGGGCGGCGACCGGAGCGGCGAAGGTCGACCTCGTCGGCCACTCCGAGGGCAGCACGATGCCGGCGTACTACCTGAAGTTCGGCGGCGGTGCCGCCGAGGTCGCCCACTTCGTCGGCTTCGGTGCCAACTACCGCGGGACGACGCTCGGCGGCCTCGACGCGCTGGCCAAGGCCCTGCTCACGTCCGTGCCGGGTCTCGACGCGGTCCTGCGCACGGCGTGCGGCGCGTGCTCGGAATACCTGGCGCCCTCGGCGTTCCTGGACGACCTGGCCCGCGGCGGCGTCCACGTCGGCGGCCCGACGTACACGAGCATCGTGAGCAAGGACGACGAGGTCGTGACGCCGTACAGGAGCGGCATCCTCGGCGAGCCCGGCACGACGGACATCGTGCTGCAGGACTTCTGCCCGTCCGACGCGTCGGGCCACCTGAGCCAGGCGGTCGACCCGAACGTCACCGGGCTGATCCTGCACGCGCTCGACGCGAGCTACACGCCGACGTGCACGCCGTTCACCTTGCCGCTGTGAGCGGGTTCTGCCCCATGTACCGGCGCCCGTTCTCAGCGGATTCCCGCACCGCGGCGAACCCGTAAGCCACCATCGCAGCCTCGTAGGACCCCACGGCGTCGAGCAAGGACGCCCGGGCCAGCGCGGACGCCAACGCCGCACCGTCGCGCAACGCGGTGTTGGCGCCCGCGCCGGCGGCCGGGCTCATCGCGTGGATCGCGTCACCCACCAGCGTCACGCGCGACGGCTCCCACGGCCCGATCGGGATACTCGTCCGGATGGGCTGGGGGAACGTCGCCGGGACGTCCCAGTGCTCGACCATCGCGCGGGCCAGCGGGTGCCAGCCGTCAACGGCGCGCAGCGCTACCTGCTGCAGGTCCTCCGGCGCCATCGCGGCGAGCTCGGCTTCGGTGTGGCCGATGACTTCCCAGCGCGCGCCCACCGAGCACGTCATGTACGGCCGGTCGTCGCGCAACCGCAGGTCCGGCACCAGCCGCGCGCACGCATCGGCCACCGGCTCGGGGTAGTCGACCGGCGCGAACCCGGCCATCGTCCGGTCCGGCCCGACCAGCATGGAGAACACCGCGAACATCTCCGGCGCGAACAGCGCGCGGGTTTCCGGCGTCAGCGGGATCCGGCCGTAGAGGTGCACCAGCCCCGCGTCGGCGACCTCGGCGTGCGGGAGGTACTGCCGCCGCACCGGGGAATTGATCCCGTCCGCGCCCACCAGCAGGCGGCCGCGGGCGGCCGTCCCGTCGGCGAAATGCGCTGTCACGCCGTCGGGATCGGTTTCGTAGTGCGTGAACCGTTTGCCGTAGGCCACTTCCTGGCCGTACAGCAGGATCTGCCGCAGGGTGAAGCGGTTGGTGTTGAGGTGCGTTCCCTCGTCGGCCAAGCGCGTGAGCAGCCGCAGTCCGTGGTCGTAGACGTTCGTGTGCGGCAACGCGCGGCCGGCGGTGGCACGGAAGAGTTCGTGCAGCTCCGGAGGCAGCACCGCGCGCAACGCCGAGTCGCCGACGCCGCTGATGTGCAGCCGGTAGCCCTGCTTGCGCGCACCGGCCGACTCGTCGCGTTCGTAGAGCTGGTAAGGGATTCCGGCGCGACGCAGGCCGTGCGCGAGGCTGAGACCGCCCAGGCCGGCACCGATGATGATCACAGACACAGCTGTCCCTTCGTCACGGATGAGGAAGGGACGCACAGGTGAGCCTGCATGCGCTGCCCGGACTAACCCATACCGGACTGTGTCTTCGCGCGTCCTCGTTTTCGACGTTAGCGCATCCGCTCCCCGGCGCGCCACACCAGGTTGGTCAGCGGCACGCCGGGCCGGTAGGCCAGGTGCGTCACCGAGGGCGCGTCGAGCACGTGGACGTCCGCCCGCGCGCCGGGGCGCAGGACACCCACGTCGTCGCGGCGCAGCGCCTGCGCGCCGCCCGCCGTCGCGGCCCAGACCGCTTCCTCGATCGTCATGCGCATCTGGAGCACCGCCGTGGCGACGCAGAACGCCATCGACGTCGTGTACGAGCTGCCCGGGTTGGCGTTGCTGGCCAGCGCCACCGTCGCGCCTGCGTCGAGCAGCCGCCGCGCCGGGGCGAGGGGCTGGCGGGTCGAGAGGTCGCACGCGGGCAGCAAGGTCGCCACCGTCTCGGACGCCGCCAGCGCTTCGACGTCGGCGTCGGAAAGGTACGTGCAGTGGTCGACGCTCGCCGCGCCGAGCTCCACCGCCAGCCGGACACCGGGTCCCTCGCCGAGCTGGTTGCCGTGCACCCGCAGGCCCAACCCGCGCTCGGCGGCAGCCTTCAGCACCCGGGCCGATTGGGCTTCGTCGAAAGCGCCGGTCTCGCAGAACACGTCCGCCCAGCGCACGCTTTCCGCCACGGCGTCGAGCATCTCGCCGCATACCAGGTCCACATAGGACTCGGGATCCGCGCCGGGAGGAACCAGGTGCGCGCCGAGGAACGTGACTTCGTCGGCCACCTCACCGGCGATCCGGGCGCTGCGGGCTTCGTCCGCGACGGTCAGCCCGTAGCCCGTCTTCGTCTCCAGGCAGGTCGTCCCCTGGCGGGCCGCCTCGGCGACGTGACGGCGCAGGTTCGCCGCCAGCTGCTCGTCGGACGCCTCCCGCGTCGCGCCGACGGTGATCGCGATTCCGCCTGCCGTGTAGGGCTTTCCGGCCATCCGCGCCTCGAACTCGGCGGTGCGGTCACCGGCGAAGACGAGGTGCGTGTGGCTGTCGACCCAGCCGGGCAGCACCGCGCGGCCTCCGACGTCGACGCGCTCGTCGGCCGCCGGCGCGCTCGTCGCCGGGCCCACCCAGGCGACGCGCGAGCCGTCCAGCACCAAGGCCGCGCCGGTCAGCCGGCCCAGTGCCGGGTCGTTGGTGGTGAGTTCGCCGATCCCCGTGATCAGGACTGCCACAGTGCCTCGATCTCCTTCGCCAGAACGGTTTCCGGTCGGTCGACGAGCAGGTGCGTGCCGTCTCGCACGACCGCGCGGCCGGCGACGACGACGTGCCGGACATCCGAGCCGGACGCCGCGTACACGACCCCCGACGGCTCGATCCCGGCCGTCCGCACCGAATCCAGGGCCACGGTGACGAAGTCCGCGCCCGCCCCCTCGGCGAGCGCGCCGACCTCCGCCCACCCGATGGCCGCGTGGTCGGTGCCCGCTTCGAGGAGCTCCTCGGCGCTGAACCGGCCGCGCTCCTCGCTGGCCAGCCGGTCGTCCAGTTCCAGCGCCCGGGTCTCCTCGAAGGCGTCGACGACGGCGTTGCTGTCACTGCCGATGCCGAGCCGCACCCCGGCGTCCCGCAGGGCGCGGGCGGGACCGATGCCGTCGCCGAGGTCGCGTTCGGTGGTCGGGCAGAAGCACGCGCGCGCTCCGCTCAGCCGATCGATGTCCGACGTCGTCAGGTGCGTGGCGTGCACGGCGACCAGGCGCTCGGTCAGCACGCCGCGATCGTCCAGGAGCTCGGTCGGTGTGCGGCCGTAGGCGGCCTGGCACTGCTCGTTCTCGGCCCGCTGCTCCGACAGGTGGACGTGCACGGCCCTGGCACTATCCACAAGCGACAACTGGTCGGCCGGGACCGCGCGCACCGAATGGATCGCCGCCCCCACCCGGAACAGCTCGTCTTCCTTCAGATCGGCCACCCGGGACGCCCACGCCGAGGCCGAGCCGTCGGAGAACCGCCGCTGGACCTCGTCGGGCTCGACGCCGATGCCGCCCGCCAGGTAACACGTGTCCAGAAGCGTCAGCCGGATCCCGGCGTCGGCCGCCGCCTGCCGCAGGGCCTGCCCCATCGCGTTCGGGTCGGCGTACGGCTTCCCGCCGGGGGCGTGGTGCAGGTAGTGGAACTCGCCGACGCTCGTGTACCCGCCGAGCACCATTTCGGCGTAGACCCCGCGGGCCAGCCGGTAGTACGTGTCGGGGTCGAGCCGCGCGGCCAGGGCGTACATCCGCTCACGCCACGTCCAGAACGTGCCGCGCTCGTGGTGCGTCCGGCCGCGCAGCGCCCGGTGGAAGGCGTGCGAGTGCCCGTTCGCGAAGCCGGGCAGCGTCAGGCCGTCGAGCACGGTGCCGGACCGCGGCGAGCCGGGCGTCACGCCGGTGATCCGGCCGCCGTCGACGTCGATGCGCACCGCGGCCGCGATCCCGTCCGGCAGCCAGGCCTGGTCGCACCAGAAAACTGTCGGTGCCGGGCGATAGACTGGAACCGGGGGGCGCCCCCGCGGGTCGGCGGTCATCGCGCCAGCCGTTCCAGGGCCGTGGCCAACGCCGCGGCTCCGGCTTCGACGTCGTCGGCCTCGGCGAACTCCTCCGGCGAGTGGCTGATGCCGGTCGGGTTGCGCACGTAGAGCATCCCGGCCGGGACGAACCCGGCGAGGACGGCCGCGTCGTGGCCGGCGCCGGTCGGCAGCTCCGGCGGCGCGCCGAGCCACGCGCCGAGGTCACGCCGGAGGGCGTCGTCGAACACGACATCGTCCGAATAGGACTCACGCGTCACGGTGACCCGGCAGCCCTCCTCCCGCGCCGCCTCCGAAGCCGCCCGGCTGATCTCGGCGACGAGCCCCGGCGTGCCGGCACCGGGCACCCGCGCGTCCAGCCACAGGTCCACTGTGGACGCGATGACGTTGGTCCCGCCGGGGGTCGGCACGAGCCGGCCGACGGTCGCCCGGGCGTCCGGCACCTCCGCGGCCAGCCGCCGGACGGCCGTGACCGTCGCGGCGGCGGGCAGCATCGGATCCGCGCGGTCGGCGAGCAACGTCGCCCCGGCGTGGTTCCCCTGCCCCGCGAAGGAAAACCGCCACCGGCCGTGCGCGATCACCGTGCTGCCGACGGCCACCGGGGCACCGAGGTCGATCAGCCCACGTCCCTGCTCGACGTGCAGTTCGAGGAAGTGCCCGATCCGGTCGAGCCGCTCGGCGTCCGGGCCGATCCGCGCCGGGTCGACACCCGCCTTCGCGGCCGCCTCGGCGAACGTCACGCCGTCGGCGTCCCGCAGGCCACGCGCCTTGTCGGCGTCGATCGTGCCGGTGAGCAGCCGCGAACCCAGGCACGGGACGCCGAACCGGCCGCCCTCCTCCTCGGCGAACACCACGACGGCGAGCGGTCGGCGCGGCCGCGCCCCCTTGGCCTGCAAAGCTTCGACGGCGGCCAGCGCGCTCACCACGCCCAGCGGGCCGTCGAACGCGCCACCGCCCGGCACCGAGTCGAGGTGGCTGCCGGTGACCACGGCGTTGCGCCCCGGCGGCCCCCACCACGCCCAGATGTTGCCGTTGCGATCGGTCTCGACGTCGAGCCCGAGCCCCAGCGCGCGCTCGACGAACCACTCGCGCAGGTCGTGCTCGGGCGCATCGAAGGCCTGCCGCGAGTAGCCGCCGCGCTTCGGGTCGCGCCCGACGTCGTCGATCTCGGCCAGCAGGCTCGAAGCCGTCACGCCCGCTCCCGCACCGGGACGCGCACACCCCGCTCGCCGGCGACGTCGGCCGCGCGGTCGTAACCGGCGTCGACGTGCCGGATCACACCCATGCCGGGGTCGTTGGTGAGCACCCGCTCGAGCTTCTGCGCGGCCAGTTCGGTCCCGTCGGCCACGCTGACCTGGCCGGCGTGGATGGACCGGCCCATGCCGACGCCGCCGCCGTGGTGGATCGACACCCAGCTGGCGCCGGATGCCGTGTTGACCAGGGCGTTGAGCAGCGGCCAGTCGGCGATCGCGTCGGAACCGTCGGCCATGCCCTCGGTCTCGCGGTACGGCGAGGCGACGCTGCCGGAGTCGAGGTGGTCGCGGCCGATGACGACCGGCGCCTTCAGCTCGCCACTGGCCACCATCTCGTTGAACCGCAGGCCGGCCAGGTGCCGCTCGCCGTAGCCGAGCCAGCAGATCCGGGCGGGCAGCCCCTGGAACGCCACGCGTTCTCCGGCGAGGCAGATCCAGCGTGCGAGGGATTCGTTCTCCGGGAACAGTTCCAGCATCGCGCGGTCGGTCGCGGCGATGTCCTCGGGGTCGCCGGAGAGCGCCGCCCAGCGGAACGGGCCGTTGCCCTCGCAGAACAGCGGGCGGATGTAGGCGGGCACGAAGCCGGGGAAGTCGAACGCGCGGTCGCAGCCGCCGAGCTTGGCCTCGCCGCGTAGGGAGTTGCCGTAGTCGAAGACCTCGGCGCCGCGGTCGAGGAAGCCGAGCATGGCGTCGACGTGGTCGGCCATCGACTCGCGCGAGCGGTCGGTGAACTCGTCGGGCTTCTTGGCCGCGTAGTCGTGCCAGTCCTCGACGCTGACGCCCTTGGGCAGGTACGAAAGCGGGTCGTGCGCCGACGTCTGGTCGGTGACGATGTCGACCTCGACGCCCCGCCGCAGCAGCTCCGGCAGCACCTCGGCCGCGTTGCCGACGACACCGACCGACAGCGGGCGCTTCTCCTGCTTGGCCTTCGTGACGCGGGCGATGGCGTCGTCGAGGTCGTCGGCGACCTCGTCGAGGTAACGGGTTTCGACGCGGCGGTGCGCGCGCTGCGGGTCGCACTCGATGACCAGCGCGACGCCGTCGTTCATGGTCACGGCCAGCGGCTGCGCGCCACCCATGCCGCCGAGGCCCGCGGTGACGGTCAGCGTTCCGCGCAGCGACCCGCCGAACTTCTTCTTGGCCACCGCGGCGAAAGTCTCGTACGTGCCCTGGAGGATGCCCTGGGTGCCGATGTAGATCCACGACCCCGCGGTCATCTGGCCGTACATGGTCAGGCCCTGCTGCTCCAGGCGGCGGAACTCCGGCCAGGTCGCCCAGTCGCCGACCAGGTTCGAGTTGGCGATCAGCACGCGCGGCGCCCACTCGTGCGTGCGGAACACGCCGACCGGCTTGCCCGACTGCACCAGCAGCGTCTCGTCGACGTCCAAAGTGGTCAGTTCGCGGGTGATGGCGTCGAAGCTGGCCCAGTTGCGGGCGGCCTTGCCGGTGCCGCCGTAGACGACCAGGTCCTCGGGCCGCTCGGCGACGTCGGGGTCGAGGTTGTTGTGGAACATCCGCAGCGCGGCTTCGGTCTGCCACGACTTGGCGGTGAGCTGGGTGCCGCGGGCGGCACGGACGACGCGGGACATCAGACCTCCAGTAGGCGGTCGTGAGTGGTAAGACGGGTTCTAACCCTCCTTACCACTCACGACAGGCGGGCGGCGTCGAGGACGGCGCCGGAGCGGACGAGTTCTTCGGCGGCCGCGATTTCGGGCGCCAGGTGCCGGTCGGGTCCGGGGCCCGCGACCTTCGTGCGGAGCAGGTCGCGGACCGCGCCGGTGACCGGCGACGGTTCCAGCGGCGCGCGGAAGTCCAGCGCCCGGGCCGCCGTCAGCAGCTCGATGGCGAGCACGGTGGTCAGGCCGTCGACGGCCTTGCGCAGCTTCCGCGCGGCGGACCAGCCCATGGAGACGTGGTCCTCCTGCATGGCGCTGCTCGGGATGGAGTCGACGGACGCGGGGACGGCGAGCCGCTTGAGCTCGCTGACCACCGCGGCCTGGGTGTACTGGGCGATCATGTGGCCGGAGTCGACGCCGGGGTCGTCGGCCAGGAACGGCGGCAGGCCGTGCGAGCGCGCCTTGTCGAGCATCCGGTCGGTGCGCCGCTCGGCGATGCTGGCGACGTCGGCGATCGGGATGGCCAGGAAGTCGAGGACGTAGGCGACGGGCGCGCCGTGGAAGTTGCCGTTGGACTCCACGCGGCCGTCGGGGAGGACGACGGGATTGTCCACGGAGGACATCAGCTCGCGCTCGCCGACGAGCTCGGCGTGGGCGAGGCTGTCGCGCGCGGCGCCGTGGACCTGCGGGGCGCAGCGCAGCGAGTAGGCGTCCTGGACGCGGTTGCAGTCCGGGCCGCGGTGGCTCTCGACGATCTTCGAGCCCTGCAGTGCCTGCCACATCCGGGCCGCGGACTTCGCCTGCCCGGGGTGCGGGCGCAGGGCCTGGAGGTCGGCGGCGAAGGCGCGGTCGGTGCCGAGCAGGGCCTCGACGCTCATCGCGGCGGTGAGGTCCGCGACGTCGAAGAGCCGGTGCAGGTCGGCGGCGGCGAGCAGGAGCATGCCGAGCATGCCGTCGGTGCCGTTGGTGAGCGCGAGGCCCTCCTTCTCGGCGAGGACGATCGGCTCGATCCCGGTCTGCTTCAACGCCTCCGCGGCCGGCTTCAGCGCACCGGCGTGGATCACCTCGCCTTCACCCATGAGCGCGAGCGCGACGGCGGCGAGAGGCGCGAGGTCGCCGGAGCAGCCGAGCGAGCCGTATTCGTGGACGATCGGCGTGATGTCGGCGTTGAGCAGGGCCGCAAGCGTTTGCGCGGTGCTCGGCCGGACGCCGGTGTAGCCGCTGGCGAGGGTCCGCAGCCGCAGCAGCATCAGCGCGCGGACGACCTCGGGCTCGACCGCCGGGCCGGCCCCGGCGGCGTGCGAGCGGATCAGGCCGCGCTGCAGGGCGGTCCGGCTCTCGACGGGGATGTGACGAGTGGCGAGGGCGCCGAACCCGGTCGAGACGCCGTAGGTGGGCGTGACGGCGTGGGCGAGGTCCTCGATGTGCTGGCGCGTCGTGGCGAGGTTCTTCTCGGCGGCGTCCGTGAGCCCGACGGGCGCGTGGCCCCGGACGACGTCGACGACCTGGGCGGCGGTCAGGGGTTCCGGGCCCAGGAGCACTTTTTCCGGCATGGGCTCATTGCACCCCTTCGGAACCGCTGGTGGGATGCCTCAACGGGTGGTTCTGTCTGGTATCCCAGACGTAAGCTCGGCGCATGGGCGAGAGCAGCGAGGTGCCGGCGCTGCGCCGCGGGCTGGCGGTGCTGCGGCTCCTGGCCACGCGCCCGGGCCCGGTCACCGCCGCGGCGATCGCGCGCGAGGCGGGACTCCCCCGCTCGACCACGTACCACCTGCTCAACGAGCTCGAAGCGGCCGGTTTCGTCGTGCACCTGCCCGCGGAACGCCGCTACGGCCTGGGCATCGCGGCGTTCGAACTCGGCTCGGCGTACCTGCGCCACGACCCCCTGGAGCGCCTGGCCGGGCCGTTGCTGCGCAAGCTCGTCGACCGCGTCGGGCACACCGCCCACCTGGGTGTCCTGCACGGCAACGAGTCGCTGTACCTGATCAAGGAACGCCCGGCCCGGCCGGAGACGCTGGTGACCGAGGTCGGCGTCCGGCTGCCGGCCCAGCTGACCGCGTCCGGGCGGGCGATCCTGCGGCACCTGCCGGCCCCGCACGTCCGGGCGCTGTTCCCCGCGGCCTCGGCGTTCGTCCTCCGCACCGGCCGCGGCCCGCGCACGCTGGCCGAACTGCGCCGCACCCTCACCGCGGAACGCCACCTCGGCTGGTCGGTGGAGGACGGACACGTCACAGCCGGCTTCGCCTCGGTGGCCTGCCCGGTCTTCGACCACGGCGCCCGCCCGCTGGCGGCGATCAGCGTCACCTTGCGCCACCACTGCGCGGAGGAGCCCTGCCCGGAGACGTGGCCGGACCTCGCGGCGGAAGTAGCCGCGACAGCGGCCGAGCTCACCACCCGGATCGGCGGCCACCCGGCCTGACGGCCGTTGCGGGCCGTCCGGGTGCCGGGGCTGGTGCGAACGGGGCAACTGTCACCGAACGGCTCGATTCCACTCCGGTGGGTGATTACCTTGACTGAACAGCGGTTTCGAGGGGCACCGATGGATGACGCACGCGTGAAGAGAGTCGGTTTCGGTGCGGTGCTCGCCGTCGCCGAGTTCCGGGCGATGTGGACGGCCGAGCTGCTGTCGATCTGCGGCGACCAGCTCGCGCGGGTCGCGCTCGCGGTGCTCGTCTACCAGCGCACGTCCTCGGCCGCGCTGACCGGCCTGACCTATGCGCTGACCTACGTGCCGTCCCTGCTCGGCGGCATCCTGCTGGCCGGCGCGGGCGACCGGTGGCCGCGCCGCGACGTGATGGTCGTGACCGATCTGGCGCGGGCCGCGCTGGTCGCGGTGATCGCGATCCCCGGCGTTCCGCTGTGGGTGCTGTGCGTGCTGGTGGCGGTGATGACGGCGCTCGGCGGCCCGTTCAAGGCGGCGCAGCAGGCGCTGCTGCCGTCGGTCCTCGAAGGCGAGCGGTACCTGGTCGGGATGGCGCTGCGGAACGTGACCATGCAGGCCGCGCAGCTGGCCGGGTTCGCCGGCGGCGGCCTGCTGATCGCCGCGCTCACCCCGTCCGCGGCACTGGGCCTGGACGCGGCGACCTTCGTGCTTTCGGCGTTGTTCCTGGTCACCGGCGTCCGACGGCGGGCGGCGATCGCGCAGGCGGTCCGGCCCGCCTGGCTGGCCACGACCGGCGCGGGCATCCGGCTGATCTGGCGCGACCCGGCGTTGCGGACGCTGGTGGCGCTCAACTGGCTGGCCGGGTTCTACGTCGTGCCGGAGGCGCTGGCCGCGCCGTACGCGGCGGGGATCGGCGCGGGCGCGACGCTGGTGGGGCTGCTCATGGCGGCGGACCCGGCGGGCAGCGTGCTCGGCGGCGTCCTGTTCGGCAAGTGGATCCCGGAACGCGTGCAGCTGCGCATCCTGGCCTGGCTCGGAATCGCGGCGGGCCTGCCGCTGGTGGTGTTCGTCTGCCGGCCGGGCCTGGTGACGTCGGTGGTGCTGCTGGCGGCGTCCGGCCTGCTGGCGACGGGCTACAACATCACCGGCACGGTGTCGTTCATGCGGCGGGTGCCCGACGAGCACCGCGCGCAGTGCGCCGGTGTGAACTCGGCCGGCCTGATCACGGTGCAGGGGGTCGGCGCGGCCGCGGCGGGCGCGCTGGCCGATGTGCTGGGCCCGGCGCACACCATCGCCGCGGCCGGGGCGGCGGGTGCCGTGGTGGCCGTGCCGATCGCGAGGGCGTGGCGCCGGGTCGGGGCGGAGGATCGATGACCTCAGTTGTCGCGACCGCACATGGTGCGCCTCCCTTCACGACCTGGGGCCGGACCGGCTCCGTCACCGGCCGGACACCATGAGTATGCGGACCGGGGGCGGGATTCCGCGCACTGGGCCGCGTATTCGTGACGTCCTCGTGGCACCACGGCACTGGGTGCTGTGGCGCCAGGGTCCGCGGGTGATCGTCTACTGCCTGGCGAGCGAAGCGGTGGCGGTCGTGCTGACGTTGCGCCCGTCGCCGATCGCCGTGGACCGCCGGACGCTGTCGATCCTGCTGGTGCTGCTGGTCCTCGGGGTGGTGCAGTCGGAGACGGGCCGGCGGGTGGAGCGCATCCGCCGTCGCGTGTCGGGGACCCCGCACATCAACATGACGTCGGTCTGGACGTTCGCCGGCGTCCTGCTGCTGCCCCCGCTCCTGCTGGCGGTCCTGGTCGGCGGCCTGTACACGCACCTGGCGATCCGCAGCTGGTACCGCCTGCAGCGGGTGCCGGTCTCCCGCACGGTCAGCAACGCGGCGATCATCGTGCTGTCGTGTTACGCGGCCCAGTCGGTCCTGCGGGTCTCGGGCTTCGCCGACGTCCGCGCGGCGACGGCCCACGGCTGGGCGGGAACGTTCGCCATCGTGGCGGCGGGAGTGGCGTTCTTCGCGGTGAACGCGCTGCTGGTCCTCCCGGCTCGCCGCGAGGTCGGCCGGACCCCGGAGGCGCTGTTCGGCACGTGGTCGGACAACGGCCTCGAGGTGGCGACGCTGTGCCTGGGCGCTCTGAACGCGGTGGCTTTGGCGACGTTGCCGGGCCTGGTGGTGCTGGTGTTCCCGCCGTTGCTGCTGTTGCACCGGACGGTGCTGGTGAAGCAGCTGGAGGTGGCGGCCCACCGCGACGAGAAGACGGGTTTGTACAACACGAGCGGGTGGCACGCCCTGGCGGAGCGAACCCTCGCGGCGGCCGCCCGTCAGCGGACGACGTTCGGGCTGCTGATGCTGGATTTGGACCACTTCAAGCAGGTGAACGACACGTACGGCCACCTGGTGGGTGATGCGGTGTTGAAGGCGGTGGCCCAGTCGATCATCTCGGCGGTCCGTGGCCGGGGTGACGCGGTCGGCCGTTTCGGCGGTGAGGAGTTCGTGGTGTTGCTGCCGGGGATCTCGCAGCCGGACATCGGCGCGGTGGCGGAGCGGATCCGCCGGGCGATCAGCGCGCTGGCGGTCCCGGCGGGTCAGCTGTCGGTCACGGGTTTGACGGTCTCGATCGGCATCGCGGTGTATCCGACGGCGGGTGCGTCACTGCAGCGCCTGCTGGATGCGGCGGATACGGCGTTGTACCACGCGAAAGCGACGGGCCGGAACAAGGTGGTCCACGTGGCGGACCTGGTGTGAGTGTCAGGCGGTCCGTTGCCGGCGGCGGCCGGCGTCCAGCCCGAGCATGGCGAGCAGTTCGGCACATTCCTGCGAGTCGGAGGAGTGGCCGGCCACGGTGAGGACGGCCCGGTCGTTCTGTTCGCCGAGTCGCACGGCCTCTTCGGCCCGGATCACACCCATCCGGCTGTCTTCGTCGTTGGCAAGAGAGCTGCCGCTGCGTCGGGCCCAGGTCATCTGGCCACCTACTTCCGGCCCCACGGGTGCGGGGCCATTGGTCGGATCCCCAGCATGACACTAACGAAAATTTCACCCACAAGTGGGCCCCACCACACCCCCAAACCACCCCGCACGCACGGCGCAAACCCACCCAACATCTGGCTCCCCAGAAGGCGAAGCCGACCTGGCTCACCACCCAGGGCGCGAAGCCCCAGGCGAAGCCGGGCCTGGCTCACCACCCAACGCAACCACCCGGAGCCGAGGGGCGAAGCCCAAGGCGGGCTTTGAAGTCCGGTAGCCACGAAGGTCCAACCAACCGCCCAAGGCAACCACCCGGGGGGTCCAGGGGGGCGAAGCCCCCTTGGCGGGGGTTTGGGGGTCCGACCCCCAAATAAACACCCGAGAACGAGAGAAGGCCCAGCCCCGAAGGGGCGTGGGCCTTCTCGAAGTGGAGGTGCCGGGAATTGAACCCGGGTCCTCTGGCGTATCGACAGGACTTCTCCGTGCGCAGTCCGCTACGTCTCTACTTGGCTTCCTCAGTCACGCGAACAAGCTGAGGTGACAAGCCCAGCCACTGTTTGCTTCACGACTGTTCCCCGTGGCCGGGACAGCCGCTGAGCCTCCTAGCTGATGCCGGTACCCGGGCCGGAGGCGAACCCGGGCCGACAGAGTCGCACTCGCTCAGGCGGCGAGGGCGAACTCGCGCTGACTGGAGTCGGCGCTTATTTGGTTGCGATGACGCTTACGGTGGTCTCTCGCCTGCACCGGCACGCTTCTCCTGACTCAACGTCCAAAGTCGAAACCGTTCACCCCCTTGTCGGGACACAACCTGTTCATCATAACGCCCGCCGCGACCGGTTTAGTCCGCGGTGGGGTGGGGCCAGCCCTACTGCCGGGATGCCCGCTCGCACCATGTCGCCTGCCACGCGGAACGTCGATGCTGTGGCGGTGGGAAGGAGCAGGGTGATGGTGAGCGAGAGGCGGGATCCGCCGTTCGGTGGTTCGGTGGTGTTCTTGCTGATGAACCTGCCGTTGGGGGTGCTGGCGTTCGGGTTCCTGACGGCGTTCGTGTCGGCCGGCGTCGGGACTGCCGTGGTCTGGGTCGGGGTGGGTTTGCTGGCCGCGGTGGTGCTCGCCGTGCGGGGGGCCGCTCGGTTGGAGCGGGCTCGGGTCTACGCGCTGCTGGACCGCTACATCGACCTGCCTTACCTGCCGTTGCCGGCCGGCAGGCAGGCGGCGCGGTGGAAGGGGCGGGTGAAGGATCCCTCGACCTGGCGGGATCTCACCTACTTCGCGCTGCTCTTCCCGGTGGGTCTGGTGGAATTCGTGCTCGTGACGACGTTCTGGGCGACGAGCCTGGCGCTGGTCGGGCTGCCCGTCTACTTCCGGTGGCTGCCGGGCGGCGAGTACCGCTTCCCGGCCTGGGAGACGCCGTGGTTGACCGTGGACTCCACCGTGGAGGCGCTACCGTGGGCAGCACTCGGGGTGTTGTTCGTCGCGTTGTCGGTGGCACTGACGAAGGCGCTGGCGGGGGTGCACGCCCGGCTGGCGACGGCGTTGCTGGGGCCGACGGTGGCGCAGCGCCGCCGGATGGAGCGCTGGTGGGAAAACGCGGAAGAGAAGAACCTGGTGGCGGGATGAGCGAGGCGCAACAGCTGGAACACCCGCGGCCGCACCCGGCTCGCACGATCGTCTACATGGTCGTCAGCTTTGTCTTCCGGCTCCTGCAGTTCGTGCTGATCGTGGTCGGGATCTCGGTGGGCGTGTCGACGGCGGTGATCTGGGTGGGGTTCCCGATCCTGCTGGCGACGACGAGCTTCGTGCGCTGGTCCGGTGATCGCGAACGGAGCTGGCTGGGGAAGATGCTGCGGGTGCCGCTGCCGCCGGTGCAGCGGCGGCCGTACGAAGAGGGGCAGCCGCTGCTGCGGCGGTGGATGGTCCGGCTGAGCGACGCGACGACGTGGCGTGACCTGGCGTACCTGATGGCGGCCTTCCCGCTGGCGTGTGCGGAGTTGGCGATCGCGCTGGCGTCGATCGTGCTGCTGCCGATGGCGATCTGGGTGACGCCGTGGCTCGGCTGGCTGCACGGGGAGCTGGCGCTGGCCCTGCTGGGGCCGGACCGCACGAAGCGGCTGGAGCAGAAGGCCGAGCGGCTGCAGGCGTCGCGGGCCCGCGGGGTCGACGCGGCCGAAGCCGAACGTCGGCGCATCGAGCGTGACCTGCACGACGGCGCGCAGCAGCGGCTGGTGGCCGTCGCGATGAGCCTGGGGCGCGCGAAGTCGAAGTTCGACCAGGATCCGCAGGCGGTGCGGGACCTCATCGACGAGGCGCACATGGACGCGAAGCTCGCCGTGTCGGAGCTGCGGGACCTCGCGCGCGGCATCTACCCGGCCGTCCTCGGCGACCGGGGGCTGGACGCGGCGCTGTCGGCGCAGGCGGCGAAGTCACCGATCCCGGTGGACGTCTCGGTGGACGTCGACCCGCGCCCGCCGGCCGCGGTGGAGACGACGGCGTACTTCATCGTCGGCGAGACGCTGACGAACATCGCGAAGCACTCCGGAGCGACCGAAGCCGGCGTGAAGGTGTGGCGGACCGACGACCACATCGTCGTCGAGATCACCGACAACGGCCACGGCGGCGCGGAGGTGCGTCCCGGCGGCGGGCTGGCCGGCCTGGCCGACCGCGCCGCGACGATCGACGGTGTGATCACCGTGGTCAGCCCGGTGGGCGGGCCGACCGTGATCCGGGCTGACCTCCCCTGCCAGTGGTGAATATTCTGGACCCCGTTCATCCACGAACCTGGGGGCCGGATGCGGGTAGTCATCGCCGAGGACGCCGTGCTGCTGCGGGCCGGGGTGACCCGCCTGCTCGCCGACGAGGGCATCGAGACGGCCGCGGCCGTCGACAACGGGGACGACCTCCTCGGCGCGGTCAAGGAACACCGTCCTGACCTCGCGATCGTCGACGTCCGCATGCCGCCGACGTTCACCGACGAGGGCCTGCGCGCGGCGCTGGCGGCGCGCAAGGAGATCCCCGGGCTGCCGGTGCTGGTGCTGTCGCAGTACGTCGAGGAGTCGTACGCGGTCGAGCTGCTCTCGGGCGGCGCCGGCGGTGTCGGTTACCTGCTGAAGGAGCGCGTGGCGGACGTCGCGGACTTCCTGGACGCGGTCCGCCGCGTGGCGGGCGGCGGCACGGCGATCGACCCGGACGTGATCGCCCAGCTGATGGCCCGCGGCCGCCGCAACCCCCTGGACGCGCTGACGGCCCGCGAGTCCGAGGTCCTGGGCTTGATGGCGCAGGGCCTGTCCAACACGGCGATCGCGAACTCCCTGGTCGTTTCGCACGGCGCGGTGGAGAAGCACATCGGCAACATCTTCTCGAAGCTCGGCCTGGAAGCCAGCGCGGAGGAACACCGCCGCGTCCGCGCGGTGTTGACCTACCTGGGTCGTTGAGCGACGGACGGTGACCGGAACTCCCGTAGGGTGGACGCCGAGTCACCCGTTCCGCGGGCGGCACCCCGGTAAGCGCTCACCTACCATGAGCGGACCCGTCGGCGAGAGGAGCGCGCAGATGTCCGACGAGATCCGCTGCGTCCGCTTCTTCGGCGGCCCGCTCGACGGCCGCGTCCAGGAGCTCGGCGACGCCGAGCCGATCCCCGGCACCGTCATCCGGCACATCCACCTGCACGGCGGCCCGAAGATCGAGACCCGCTACGAGCTCGGCCTCACCGAGCGCGGGTGGGAGTACCGCGTCGCCGCCGCGCAGCACGAACCCGAGCCCGACGGCCTGCGGTAGGGAAAACCCCCGTAGCCACCGGGGGTGAACAGCACCTCGAACAGGGCGGGCAGCACCGCTGTTTTCCCTGGTCGACCCGGCCAGGCTGAACGGCATGCACACAGCGGGCCGGGACAGGTTCCTCGACGTCGTCCGGGCGGGGGCCATCCTCGCCGTCATCGCCCAGCACTGGATCATGCCGGTGCTCTCCTACTCCGACGGGCACCTCGCCACCGGCAACGCCCTCGCCACGCCGGGCTGGTGGGTCGTCACGTGGCTCAGCCAGGTCATGCCCCTGGTCTTCTTCGCCGGCGGCGCGGCCAACCTGATCTCCTTCCGCCGCGCCGCCTCCACGCGACAGTGGCTCGCCGGGCGGATCAAGCGCCTGATGGTGCCGGTGCTGCCGCTGATGGCCGTCTGGCTGATCGTGCCGGACTTCCTGCGCGGCCTGGGCGTCCCGCCGCAGCCGCTGCAGGTCGGCAGCGCGATCGCCGCGCAGCTGCTGTGGTTCCTCGCGGTGTACGTGCTCGTGGTGCTGCTCACGCCGCTGATGGTCGCGGCGCACCGGCGTTGGGGCCTGAAGGTGCCGCTCGTCATGGGCGCGGCAGGTGTCCTCGTCGACGTCGCCCGCTTCAACGACTTCGGCTACATCGGGTACGCCAACGCGATCTTCGTCTGGGTCGCCGTGCACCAGCTCGGCTTCCACTACGTCGAAGGCCGCCTCGGCTCGCTGACCCGCCGCGGCGCACTGACGCTGTCGGCCGCCGGGTTCGGCAGCACGGCGCTGATGGTCGCGTTCGGGCCGTACCCGGCCAGCATGATCGGCATGCCGGGCGCGCCGGTGTCGAACATGAGCCCGCCGACCGTGCTGCTGGCCTTCCTCGCCGTCGGCCAGATCGGCCTGCTGCTCGCCTTCCGCCCGCAGCTCAACGCGCTCGCGGCGCGTCCCGGCGTCGGCGACGCCCTCGGCTGGCTCGGCGCGCGGTTCATGAGCGTCTACCTCTGGCACATGCCGGCGCTGGTCGTCGTGGCCGGCGTCACGGTGTACGGCCTCGGTTACCAGACCCCGGCACCGGGCACGGTGTTCTGGCTGGTCATGGCCCCGGCGTGGTTCGCGGCGTGCGGGATGGTGCTGCTCGGCCTGCTGCGGGTGTTCGCCCACTTCGAGATGCAGCGCGACACCGGCGAACTCACCGCGAGGACGCCGCAGCTGGTCGTGGCCGGGCTGATGGTCTCGGGCGGCCTGCTCGGCCTGGCGGCGCACGGGTTCGCCCCGCTGTCGGACGGCTTCGCGCACGGCCCGGTGCCGTGGGTGCTGCTGGCGGCGGCCGGCTTCCTCCTGGCGGGCAAGCAGATCCCGGTGGTCGACCTGCTCGGCCGCGCCGTCGTCGTCACCGAGCGAGCCGCCCCCCGGTCGTGAGTGGTAAGGCGGGTTCTAACCCGCCTTACCACTCACGAGGCGCAGGGGCGTGTCGTGCAGGACCGCCCGCAGGAACGGCTCCCCGAGGCGGTCGTCGGCTTCCGCCCAGCCGGCGATCGCCTGCAGCTGCGTGACGTACGGGTACGGGATGTTCGGGAAGTCCGTGCCGAGCACGACCCGGTCGGCGAACGAAGCCAGCCGCGCGGTCCAGTCCGGCGGCAGCGGCGACATCGCCTCGGCGAACGGCACGCCGACCATCGTCGTGTCCAGGTGCACCCGCGGGTACTTCGCCATCAGGTCGAACGCCGTCCCGAACTCCGGCATCGCCGCGTGCGCGAGCACCGCCGTCAGGTTCGGGTGCCGGGCCAGCACCTCCCCGAACACCGACAACCCGGTGAAGTCGCCACGCAACGGACCGTGTCCACAGTGGACGACGACCGGGACGCCGGCGTCGGCCAGCGCGCCCCACACCGGCTTCAGCAGGTCGTCACGCGGGTCGTAGGCACCCACCTGGACGTGCGCCTTGAACACCCGGGCGCCGGCGCGCAGCGCACCGTCCACAGCGGACCCGGCGCCGGGCTCGGGGTAGAACGTCCCGGTCGGCACCGCGTCCGGCACCCGCGCGGCGAACTCCAGGGCCCAGTCGGTCAGCCACTCCGCCATGCCGGGCTTGTGCGGGTAGACCAGCGGCGCGAACCGCGTCACACCGAGCGACCGCAGCGTCGCCAGCCGTTCCTCTTCGGACGTCCGGTAGAACACCGGCCACTCGGTGCCGTAGTGCGTCGAGGCCGCGTCGAAGTACGCCCAGACCTTGTCCATCACCGGCTTCGGCAGGAAGTGGACGTGCAGGTCGACCAGGCCCGGCAGGCCCAGCGACGACGTCCAACGCGCGATGTCCGCGTCGGTTGCCGGGCCGGGCGTCACTCCGTGAACCGGCCCTTCAGCGCCCGGCCCATGGCCTTCCTGATGTCGCGATCCGCGTCCCGCTTGGCGAGCGCCTGCCGCTTGTCGTAGGCCTTCTTGCCCTGGGCCAGCGCGATCTCGACCTTGACCTTGCCGTCCTTGAAGTACATCGACAGCGGCACCAGGGAGAGCCCGCTCTCCTTGGTCTTGCCGATCAGCTTCTCGATCTCGCGCCGGTGCAACAGCAGCTTCCGGGTGCGCCGCGGCGTGTGGTTGGTCCACGTGCCCTGCGTGTACTCCGGGATGTGCACGTTGCGCAGCCACACTTCGCCGTCGTCGACCGTCGCGAACGCGTCCGCCAGTGACGCCTTGCCCTCGCGCAGGCTCTTCACCTCGGTACCGACGAGCACGAGACCGCACTCGTAGGTGTCGAGGATGGAGTAGTCGTGCCGCGCCTTGCGGTTCGACACGATCACCTTCTGGCCACGTTCCTTGGGCATACGACCACTCTACGTGATTCCGACGGCGCCGAGCAGCCGGTTATCTAGTGCCGGACGTACAGCCGCAGCGTGACGTAACCGGTGATGGCGGAGATCACCACGGACACCCCGAGCAGGATCGGCGCGACCGGGAACAGCAGTTCCAGCGTGGTGATCTTCGGGAAGACGTCGCCGGTGAACACCGAGTCGAGGAAGCTCACCTTGGTGAGGACCAGCATGATGATCCCGAGGATCGCACCGACCGCGCCGGCGACCACCGCCTCCAGCAGGAACGGCAGCTGTGTGTACCACCGCGTCGCGCCGACCAGCCGCATGATGCCGACCTCGGTGCGGCGGGTGAACGCCGACACCTGGATCGTGTTGGCGATCAGCAGCAGCGCGGCGATGGCCATGATGAGCGCGGCGCCGAAGGCCATGTTGCGGACCCCGTTGAAGGCGTTGAAGACGCGGTCGAGGAACTTCTTCTGGTCGTCGACCTTCCGCACGCCCGGCTTGTTCGCGTACTCCTGCACGATCGCGTCACTGCGGTCCGGGTCCTTCAGCTTCACGTGCAGCGACGCGGGCAGCGACTCGGGACCGGTGAGCGCGATCAGCTCCGGCTGGCTCTCGAAGATCTTCTTGAACCGGTCGAAGGCCTGGTCGCGGTTCTCGAACACGACCGACTCGACGCCGTTGTTGCTCTGCAGCGAGGTCCGCAGCGACTGGCACAGCGCCTGCGTGCAGTTCTTGTCGGTCGCGCTGATGTCGTCGGTGAGGTAGACCGAAACCTCGACGTCGGCGAGGAAGTTGGACTTCATCTTGTCGATCGTCCGCACGGCGAGGAGGCCGCCGCCGAGCATGGCGAGCGACACGGCCGTGGTCAGCATCATCGCGATGGTCATCGTGACGTTCCGGCGCAGGCCGGTGACTACCTCACTGAAGACGAAACTGGCGCGCATGGCGGGTGCAGGTCCTTGGGGTCGGGGTCGTTGAAGGGTGGGGCGGTCAGCGACCGATGCCGTAGACGCCGCGAGCGTCGTCGCGGATCACCCGGCCGAGCTGCAGCTCGACGACTCGGCGCCGCATGGAGTCCACGATGGAGTGATCGTGGGTGGCCATCAGGACGGTGGTGCCGGTGCGGTTGATCCGCTCCAGCAGCAGCATGATGTCCTGGCTGGTGTCGGGGTCCAGGTTTCCCGTCGGCTCGTCGGCGAGCAGCACCAGCGGGCGGTTCACGAACGCGCGCGCGATCGCGACGCGCTGCTGCTCACCACCGGAGAGCTCGTTGGGGAGCCGGTCCGCCTTGCCGTCGAGGCCGACGAGCTCCAGCACCTCGGGGACGACCTTCTTGATGGTCGGGCCCGGCTTGCCGATGACCTCGAGGGCGAACGCGACGTTCTCGGCGACGGTCTTGTTCGCCAGCAGGCGGAAGTCCTGGAAGACGCAGCCGATGGTCTGCCGCAGGCGGGGGACCCGGCGGCGGGCCAGCTTGGCGACGTCGAAGTTGGACACCATCACGCGGCCCTTGCTGGGCGTCTCTTCGCGCAGCAGCAGCCGGAGGAAGGTCGACTTCCCCGATCCCGAGGGACCGATGAGGAAGACGAACTCACCCTTTTCGATGTCGACGGACACCCGCTCGAGCGCGGGCCGCGTCGAGGTCTTGTAGACCTTGGAAACCTCTTCGAGCCGGATCACGATTCGGCATACTACCCACCGGTCTCGTGAAGCCCCGGTTGCCCGGTCCACCCGGGTGGAGCAGCGGGTGTTTGCGTACGGTGAGCGGTCACCCCGCCACCCGCTGCGCCGATCAGCCGCTCTGCTTGCGCCAGCGGATGCCCGCGTCGAGGAAGCCGTCGATGTCGCCGTCGAGCACCGCGGACGGGTTGCCGACCTCGTACTCGGTCCGGAGGTCCTTCACCATCTGGTACGGGTGCAGCACGTAGGAGCGCATCTGGTTGCCCCAGCTGGAGCCGCCGTCCTTGAGCGCGTCCATCTGCTTGCGCTCTTCTTCCTTCTTGCGCTGCAGCAGCCGGGCCTGGAGGACCTTCATCGCGGCCGCCTTGTTCTGCAGCTGCGACTTCTCGTTCTGGCAGGAGACGACGATGTTCGTCGGGATGTGCGTGATGCGCACCGCACTGTCGGTGGTGTTGACGCTCTGCCCACCGGGGCCCGACGAGCGGTAGACGTCGACCCGGATGTCCTTTTCCGGGATGTCGACGTGGTCGACCTCTTCGACCTCGGGCAGCACCTCGACGTGCGCGAACGACGTCTGGCGGCGGCCCTGGTTGTCGAACGGCGAGATCCGGACCAGCCGGTGGGTGCCCTGCTCGACCGAGAGGGTGCCGTAGACGTAGGGAGCGGTGACCTTGAAGGTCGCCGACTTGATGCCCGCCTCTTCGGCGTAGGAGGTGTCGTAGACGTCGGTCGGGTAGCCGTGGCGCTCCGCCCAGCGCAGGTACATGCGCAGCAGCATCTCGGCGAAGTCCGCCGCGTCGACGCCACCGGCCTCGGAGCGGATGGTGACGACGGCGTTGCGGTCGTCGTACTCGCCCGAGAGCAGGGTGCGGACCTCGAGGCCGTCGATGGCCTTGCCGAGGTCGGCCAGCTCGGTCTCGGCCTCGCCCATGCTGCCGGAATCGCCCTCGGCCTCGGCGAGCTCGTACAGCACGCCGAGGTCGTCGAGCCGCTGGCGCAGGTCGGAGACCCGGCGCAGCTCGCCCTGCCGGTGGGACAGCTGGCTGGTGACCTTCTGCGCCGCCTCCGGGTCGTCCCAGAGGGTGGGGCTCGAGGCCTGCTGCTCCAGGTCGGCCACCTGGGCACGCAGCGCATCCAGGTCCATCACCGACTCGATCTGCGTCAGCTTGCCGGCCAGGTCCTTCAGTGCCGCGTCGAACTCATCACTCACGTTTGTCAAGGTTACGGCAAAACCCGCGACCGGTTGCGAGGACCGGTCGCGGGCGCGCGAACCTCAGGCCGCGGGGATGGCGTCGAGCAGCTTCAGCGCGGCCTTGGCCTGCGCCTGGGCGAACTCGGCGACGGCCTTCTCGTACGGCCCCTCGGCCGCCTTGGTGGCCGCCCGCGCGTCGTCGAGCTGCTGGCTGTAGCTCGACCGCGCCGACTCGAGCAGCGTCTGGCGCTGCTTCGCCGTCAGCGACCCGGCGTGCACGAGCCGCAGGATGAGCGGGCTGCGCAGGTGGTCGGGGCCGGCCTCGGAAGTCAGCCAGGCCTTGAAGGCCTTCTTCCCGGCGGCGGTGATCAGGTACTGCTGGCTGGAGCGCGGGCCCTGCTTGCCGAGCCGGACGAGGCCTTCCTTGGACAGCGCCGGGAGCTCCCGGTACACCTGGCTGCGGGTGACGCTGAAGAAGGCACCGAACCGCTCTCCGGCTCCGGCGACGAGCTGCCCGCCGGTGGCGGGACCGTCGTGGAGCAGACCGAGCAGGGCGGCGGCTGTTGCATTCAATTCGGACACGCCCCCTAGATTCCCACTTATCGGCCGCTGTGTCCACAGTGGTCAGCGGATCTGTCCATTGTGGCTAGACAGATCCCCTCGTTCGGCCCAATGCGACCAGGTCCACTGTGGACGTGAACACGCTCTGCAACCGCTCCCAGGGATTTTTGGTCCAACCAGACGCACGCGAGCCGACCCGGCACCTCCAGGCAGGTGAGTTCGGTGGGCGGCGATCCCCGGCTTGCCGCACCTCGGACACGCACCGCAACCACCCGCACAGTGCGTCCACATCGTGGGATCCGCAGTTTTTCACGCGCCGGACGGAAAAGTCGGCAGCGAAAGCCGTTCCGGCATGACAAAAGAGGCACGTTTCCGGATTTCCCGGAAACGTGCCTCTTGGTGGTAGCGGGGACAGGATTTGAACCTGCGACCTCTGGGTTATGAGCCCAGCGAGCTACCGAGCTGCTCCACCCCGCGCCGTTGTGGTACTTGAATAGATTACACGGGGTCGCCACCCGCTTGACACCGGGGTCCCGAAACGCTCTGACCTGCTCTTACACCGTCCCGAGCCACTGACGGGCTCCACTCAGGACCATGGCCAGCCCGTCCTCGAACCGCGCGTCGGCGTCCCCCAGCACCGCCTCCCCCGCCGACTCGCGGTAGCGCTCGTCGAACTCCCCCGGCATGGGCCGCACGGCCTGCTCTTCGATCACGTACCCGATGACGAAGCAGTAGACGGTGAAGGTCGCCCGGCTCGCCCGCCCCTCGTCGAGCCCGGCTTCGATGCTCCGGCGCAGCGGGTGCTCGCCGACCAGGCTCATGTCGCCGAGGTACGTGCCGGCGAAAACCTTTCCGCCGTCGCGATAGGCGAGCATCATCCGGCGCAGTGCGCGAGCGCCGTGCGCGACCCCTTCCCACTCCCCCGCCGACGCCGGCGGCCGCCGGTCGGCCGCGGAGTCGCGGTACATCTGCGTCGCCATCTCGTCGAGCAGCTCCTGCTTGTTCTTCATGTGCCAGTACAGAGCGGGCGCCTTGACCCCGAGCTCACCGGCGATCAGCCGGAGGGTGAGCCCGTTGAGCCCGACGTCGTTGAGCAGCTTCAGCCCGGATCGCGCGATGTCCTGCCTGGTCAGGGCCATGTTTCGCGGTCTCCTCACACTCCGGGCTTGACAGTTTAACGATGTTAAGGGCATTCTCGGGACAGGTCAATTTAACGTTGTTAAGGAGCTGGGGATGCAGGAGCTGACCGCGGAGGTGGTGGTCGCCGGCGCTGGCCCGACGGGGCTGATGCTGGCGAACGAGCTGGCACTGGCCGGAGTGGACGTCCAGGTGCTCGAGCGGATGCACGAGCGAACGGGTCTGTCGAAGGCGCTGAACCTCCAGCCGCGCACGGCGGAAGTGCTGGACCTGCGCGGCTTGCTGGGCCGGGCGGAGGACCGCTCGTTCGCGACTGTCGCAGACGGACACTTCGCGGTGATCCCGGTGGGTTACGCGGGCTGGGACACCCGCCACCCGTACCAGCTGGGCATCCCGCAGGCGGAGGTCGAAGCCGCGCTGGAGGAGCGCCTGGACGAACAGGGGGTCCGGGTCCGGCGGGGCCATGAGCTCACGGGCTTCGTCCAGGACGCCGACGGCGTCACGATCACGGCGGGTGACCTGCGCGTCCGGGCGAAGTACCTGGTGGGCTGCGACGGCGGCCGCAGCACGGTGCGCAAGGCGCTGAACATGCGGTTCGAAGGGATCGAAGGCCAGGGCCACGGCGTCGCGGCCGACGTCCTGTTCAAGAGGACGCCCCCGGGCGCCCCGACGCAGTGGCGCTCGATGACGAACATGGTGACGTCGCAGAGCCCGGGCAAGTTCGTCGGCGTGATCCCCCTGGCGGAGCCGAACCTGTACCGCATCAGCTTCGGCGACCGTCTGAGCCGCCCCGAAAACCTGCGAGCTCCGGTAACCGCCGAGGAAGTGCGCAGTGCGGTCGCGGAACGCTTCGGGCCGGAGGCCGAAGTCGCCGAAATCCGCTGGGCTTCCCGGTTCTCGGACGACAGCCGCTTGGCGGCGAACTACCGGGTGGGCCGGGTCTTCCTGGCGGGTGACGCGGCCCACGTCCACTTCCCGGCCGGAGGCCAGGGGCTGAACTTGGGGATCCAGGACGCGATGAACCTGGGTTGGAAGCTGGCGGCCGAACTCCGCAACCGAGCTGCCGCCGGCCTCTTGGAGACGTACGAAGCAGAGCGCCGCCCGGTCGCCCAGCGGGTTCTGGACAACGTGGCGGCCCAGAACGCCCTGATCCCCACCACCCCGAACCAGCTGGCCCTACGAGCCCTCTTCCGAGACCTGACGGCGCTCCCCGAGGTCCAGCACCACCTGTCCGGAATGATCTCGGGCCTCGACATCACTTACGCCACAACGGAAACCGACCCGCCGGCAGGAACCCGCCTCCCGGACATCCAACTGAAGGAAGGCCACGCAAGCACCTTATTCCACAAAGGAAACTGGGTCCTGCTGACGAAAACCCCCGTCCCCCAGCCCCACACAGAGGTAGTCGTAGCAGAGGTCGAAGAACTCCCCTGGCCGGAAGTGGACAGAGTCCTGGTCCGCCCAGACGGCTACATAGCCAACACAACAGGCAAAACAAAACCCTGGCTCACCTAACAGAAGCCCGCCCCACGAAGTCTGGCTCACCTAGCAACCCAGCCAGCCGCAGGGGGGTCCAGGGGCGGCGAAGCCCCCCTGGCGGGGGTCTGGGGGTTCGACCCCCAGGAGAAATGCGAAAGAGGGGTGAGCGGACGCTTTCCGTCCGCACACCCCTCCCAACCTCTGTAGCGGGGACAGGATTTGAACCTGCGACCTCTGGGTTATGAGCCCAGCGAGCTACCGAGCTGCTCCACCCCGCGTCGTGGCACCTACCTTACGCCTGCCTTTCGGGCGGGTGCAAAGCAGGTGCCGTTCGCGTTACCGACGTCACCCTCCGGGCTGGGTGCTGGGGGGTGCGCTGCTGGTGCCGGGGGCTGCGGTCTTGGCTGCTTCGTAGGCCTTGGCTGCCGCATCGAGGGCTGCCAGTGCGGCGCCTTGGTCGGCGAAGTTGCCGGATTGCTGGGCGGCTTTGAGTTTGGCGATGGCCGATTGGATGTCGGCGACCGCGCGGTCGAGGGCCGCGTTGCCGCCGCCGTTGCCGGCGGGCGGGGTGGTGGTGGGGTTGGTGGAGCTCGGCGGGGTGGTGGTCGGCTGCCCGGCTTGGGGCGGGGTGGTGGTGGCTTCGCCGGTGCCGGCGCCGAAGACCTGGTCGAGGGCTTCCTGGAGGGTGGCGCCGTAGCCGACCTTGGGTCCGTAGGAGACGAGGACGCGGGCCAGCTGCGGGTAGCTGTTCTGGTTGCGCTGCCGGATGTAGACGGGTTCGACGTAGAGGAAGCCGTCGGCGACCGGGAGCGTGATCAGGTTGCCGTAGATGGGGGTGACGTTGGGGTTGTTGAACAGGGTGCGGTCCTGGGCGACGCGGGAGTCGCTCTGGAACCGGTTCTGGACCTGGACCGGCCCGTCGACCTGGGTGGCTCCGGTGGCCGCGCTGGGTAGCTGGAGGACGCGGATCTTGCCGTAGTCGGCCGGGTCGGAGGACACCGACATCCAGGACGCGAGGTATTGGCGCTGGAGGCCGGTCAGGGAGCTGGTCAGCTGGAACGTCGGCCGGCTCTGGCCCGGGGTGTCGGCGAGGACGTAGTAGCCGGGCTGGTTGGCCGCGCCGGCCGCGGCCGGGTTCGAGCCGCCTTCGGCCGTCGGGTCCTGCGGGACGCTCCAGAACGCCTGCTGCGAGTAGAACTCCTGCGGGTTGCTGACGTGGTAGCGCGACAGCAGTTCACGCTGGATCTTGAACAGGTCCTCGGGGTAGCGGAAGTGGGCCCGCAGGTCCGGGGAGATGTCGGAGCTCGGCTTCACGAGGCCGGGGAAGACCTTCTCCCAGGCGTTGAGGACCGGTTCCTTGTCGTCGATCGAGTACAGGGTCACGGTGCCGTTGAAGGCGTCGACGGTGGCCTTGACCGAGTTGCGGATGTAGTTGATGGAGCTGTTGGCCTGGCGGGCGACGCCGTTGAGGGAGTCGTTCGTGGCCGCGCCGAGCTGGGTCTGCTGGGCGTACGGGAAGTTGTTGAGCGTGGTGTAGCCGTCGATGATCCACTGGATCTTGCCGTCGACGACCGCCGGGTACGGGTCGCCGTCGAGGGTCAGCCAGGGCGCGACCTTGCTGACGCGGTCGCGCGGGTCGCGGTTGTACATGATCTTGGAGTTGTCGCCGATGGCGTCGGAGAACAGGATGTTCCGTTCGCCGTACTCGGCGGCGAAGGCGAGGCGGTTGAACCAGTTGTCGATCGAGACGCCGCCGGTGCCCGTGTACTTGTAGCGGTCGGTGGCGGTGTCGTACTCGCCGGGCGCGTTGCCGGTGGTGCCGCCGACGATGGCGTAGTCGGATTCCGCCGCGGACAGCTCGCCGTAGTAGATCCGGGGTTCCTTGACCTCGATGCCGGGCTGGCCGGACGCGGGTGAGCCGGCGCCGGTCGGGTTCTGCGTGTCGCTGGTGGTGGCGATCGGGTAGCCGCCGTCGGAGTTGGCGTCCTTGACCGCGCGGTCGATCGTGTTGGCCGGCGCGACGACGAAGCCGTTGCCGTGGGTGTAGACGAGGTGCTTGTTGATCCAGCTGGTCTGGTTGCCGGTGAGGCCCTCGGTCTTGATCTCCTTGGCGGCGACGATGTAGTCCTGCGTCACGCCGCCGACGGTGTAGCGGTCGATGTCCAGCTTGGCCGGGAAGCCGTAGAAGTTCTCGCGGCCGACGCGCTGGGTGAAGGTGTCGGAGAGGATGTTCGGGTCGAGCAGCCGGATGTTCGACATCGTCCCGTTGTCGCTCTTGATCTGGTCCGGGGTGGCGTCCGACTTGCCGGTGTAGGGCTGGTACTGGACGTCGGTGAGGCCGAAGGCGCGGCGGGTGGCGTCCATGTTGCGCTGGATGGACTTCGCTTCCTTCTCGTTCGCGTTCGGCTTGACCGAGAACTGGTCGAGGATGGCCGGCCAGGCGACGCCGACCAGGATGCCGGACAGGATCAGCAGCACGAGCGAGATGGCCGGGAGCTGGAGGTTCCGCAGGAACGCACCGGCGAAGAAGGCGATCGCGCAGATCACCGAGATGCACAGCAGGATCAGCTTGGCCGGCAGCACCGCGTTGAGGTCGGTGTAGGTGGCGCCGACGAACAGCGGCATGCCGCGGTCGGACAGCAGCAGGTTGTACCGGTCGAAGAAGTACTCGACCGCCTTCAGCAGCACGAAGAGCCCGACGAGGATGGCGAGCTGGGCGCGGGTCGGGCCGGCGAGCTGCCCGCCCTTGCCGGCGAGCCGGATGCCGCCGAAGACGTAGTGCGAGATCAGCGCGCCGAAGAAGGAGATGACGACGGTGATGAACAGCCAGCCGAGCAGCCAGTTGATGAACGGCAGGTCGAAGGCGTAGAAGCCGACGTCGTTGCCGAACTCCGGGTCGGTCTGGCCGAACGAGGTGCCGTTGAGGAACAGCTGCACGACCTGCCAGTCGCCCTGGGCGGACAGGCCGGCGATGAGGCCGGTGAGCACCGGGATGCCGACGCCGAAGAGGCGGATCCGGGCCACGATCGCCGAGCGGTAGCGCGCCAGCGGGTCGTCGGCGCCGGAGATCGGCACGAACACCGGGCGCGTCCGGTAGGCGATCATCAGGCTGATCGCCAGCGCTCCGCCGACGAGCAGGCCCACGGCGAAGAAGAGGATGATCCGGGTGATCACCTGGGTGGTGAACACGCCGCGGGCACCGACTTCGCCGAACCACAGCCAATCGACGTACGTGTCGAGGAGGCGGGCCCCGAGCAACAGCGCCAGCACGATCACCGCGGCGATGATGAGGAGGATCCGGCTCCGCCGGGACAGCTTCGGCAGGCTCACCGGGGGCCGAGTCGCCACGGCACACGCTCCTGTCTTCGTCAACACTCGAGCAGGGGCGCGTGCGCCCCCTGATTCCCTAACTCTACGGATGCCCGGTGAAGTTCCCGGGACCCGCCCAAAGCGGACTCGCGGCGTCGCCGGCGCGGCCGACCTGACACGATGTGCGCATGGCAGCGAACGAAGCGCGACAGGCCGGTGTGGCCGCGCTCGCCCGTGAAATCGAGGACTTCATGGCCGCGGCCGGCTGGGACCAGCCGCCGCAGCTGTTCGCGCTGGTGCCGACGGCGGCGTTGCTGGACGAGCAGCCGGAGCTGGCCGGGCAGCTCGACCGGGCGAACCCGCTGACGCCGGTCGCCCAGGAGGCGCTGCCCGAGGGCGACCTGGCCGAGGCGCTGGGCCGGATCGCGTGGCCGGATCTGGTCATCGGGTGCGCGCTGGCGCAGGAGATCATCGTGCTGCCGCCGGGCTCGGAGTCGGAGCTGCCGGACATCGCCGAAGCGGACGCCGAGAGCCTCCGCCGCGCGGCCGCCGACCACCCGCAGCGCACGGAGGCCCGCCTGGTAGCGGCCGTCCTGCGGGACGGGGAGGGCGCCTGCGTGATGCGGCTGCGCGGGTTCGGCACGGACGAATCGGTCGACGAGATCGTGGAAAGCCCCGACCTGGCACCGAACCTGGTCGAAGCGCTGAAGGCCACGCTGCTGCCCTAGCAGGCCGCCGTCGGCCGCCCCGCTTTCAGGTTGGCCAGCTGGGCGAGCGCGTCGTCCAGTGTGGACACCTTGATGAGGTTGAGGCCGGCCGGCGCGGTGGTCTTGGCCTCGGCACAGTTGTGCTCGGGCACCAGGAAGTCGGTGGCGCCGGCTTCGCGGGCGCCGACGACCTTGAACGAGATCCCCCCGATCGGGTCGACCTCGCCGGTCTCGGTGATCTCGCCGGTGCCGGCGATGTGCCGCCCGCCCGCGAGGTCGCCGGACTGCAGCCGGTCGATGATGGCGAGGGTGAACATCAGCCCGGCCGACGGACCGCCGACGTCCTGCAGGGAGATGTTGACGGTGAACGGCGCGTCGGCCCGGTCGACCGCGGTGAGGCCGATGAAGCCTTCCTTGCGGTCCGGGCGCGAGGCGAGCGTGAGGGGCACGGTCCGCTCGGGCTGGCCGTCCGACTGGAAGGTGATCTGGACGGTCTGGCCGGGCAGGGTGCCGGTGAGCGCGGCCCGGACGTCGGCGGCTTCGACGATCTTCTTGCCGTTGACGGTGATCAGCTTGTCGCCGGGCGAGAGCACGTGGTCGGCCGGGCTGCCGGAGACGATCTGCTTCGCCAGCACCTTGATCGGGTAGCCCAGCTTGCGCAGGGCGGCGACCTGGGCGTTGGTCTGCGAGTCCTGCAGCTGCTGGATGTTCTCCTGCTTGACCTGCTCGTTCGTCTCGCCGGGCTTGAAGTACTCCTCGCGCGGGGCCAGCGCGTACCGGCCGCTCGCCCAGAAGCCGAGGCCCTGGAAGAGGGTGACGCCGTCGTGCAGGGAGACGGTCGTCATCCGCAGCTCGCCGGTGGTCGGGTGGGTCTCGTGCCCGGTGACCTGGATGACCGGGTTGCCCGCCGCGTCGCGACCCAGCGTGTCGTAGGTCGGGCCCGGGCTGATGGCCACGAACGGCACCGGCACGACCGAGCCGAGCACGACGAAGATCAGGAACAGCGAGCCGCTGACCACGAGCGTCCAGCCACGGCGGGTCATCCGGCGGGCCTCGCCGGCCGGCTCCGGCGCCGGTTCCGGGGCGCTCTTCGCGGGGGCGGTCTCCTCGGAGGACTTGGTCACGACCGACAGCGTACGGTGACCGCGTTCGCTTCCCGGTGAAGGCCACGGTTGACGCGCTCGGCGGGCCCCGACCCGCGTACGGTGGACACATGAGCAAACCCCCGTTCGGCTTCGGACCTTCCGATCCCGACAAACGAGGTGAGAACGACCCCTCGGAAGGCGGGCAGCAGTCCGGCGCCGAGGCTTTCAACCAGCTCGGGCAGATGCTGAGCCAGCTGGGCCAGATGCTCAGCCAGGCGGGCAGCTCCAGCGGGCCGGTGAACTACGACCTCGCCAAGCAGATCGCCCTCCAGACGCTGGGCAGCGCCGGCAACACCGGCGAGAGCAAGCTCGGCTTCCGCGGCGGGGACGACGCGAACGCGGCGGTCCGCGACGCGGCCCACCTGGCCGAGCTCTGGCTCGACGCGGCCACGGTGTACCCGGCCGGCGCGACGTCGACGGTGGCCTGGTCGCCGCGCTCCTGGGTGGAGAAGACGCTCCCGACGTGGCAGCGGCTGTGCGACCCGGTGGCCCGGCAGGTGTCGGGTGCCTGGATGGAGGCGCTGCCGGCGGAGGCCAAGGAGGCCGCGGGCCCGCTGCTCCAGATGATGGGGCAGATGGGCGGCATGGCGTTCGGCTCCCAGCTCGGCAACGCACTGGCCCAGCTCGCGTCGGAGATGCTGACCTCGACGGAGATCGGCCTCCCCCTGGCCCCGGCCGGCACCTCGGCCCTGCTGCCGGCGAACATCGAGAAGTTCGCCGAAGGGTTGGAGCTGCCGAACAGCGAGATCCTGGTGTTCCTGGCGGCCCGCGAGGCGGCCCACCAGCGCCTGTTCACGCACGTGCCGTGGCTTCGGCAGCGCCTCCTGGCGACGGTCGAGGAGTTCGCCCACGGGATCTCGGTGGACACGTCGGCCCTGGAGTCCCTGGCCGGCCGCATCGACCCGGCGAACCCGGCGAGCATCGAAGAGGCGATGTCCTCGGGGCTGCTGGAGCCCCAGACGACGGAGGAGCAGAAGGCGGCGCTGCGCCGCTTGGAGACGCTGCTGGCCCTGGTCGAAGGCTGGGTCGACGTGGTGGTGGCCGAAGCGGTGGGCGACCGCCTGCCGGGAGCGGACGCCCTGCGCGAGATGCTGCGCCGCCGCCGCGCCACGGGCGGCCCGGCCGAGCAGACGTTCGCCACCCTGGTCGGCCTGGAGCTGCGCCCCCGCCGGATGAGGGACGCATCCAACCTGTGGAGCCTGGTGGGCGAGCGCCACGGCACGGAAAAGCGCGACGGTCTCTGGTCCCACCCGGACCTGATGCCGACGGCCGAGGACCTGGACGAGCCGATCGACTTCGCGGACCGCGTGGGCTCCAGCGACCTCCTCGACGGCCTCGACCCGATCGCGGAGCTGGAGCGCACGGAGCAGGCCGAGCGAGCGGAGAAGGACGAGAAGGACGAGCCGCCCTCCGACGAGGGCAAGCAGTCCTGAGCTGAGTTCCAGAGGGCCGGTGCCTCGCGTTCGCGGGCACCGGCCTTCTGCTGTCCGCCCTCCCCGGCGACCACTCGCCGGCGGCCACCACCGCCAAGCCGCCCACCGCCCGGCGACCAGCCACGCCTCTCTCCTCAGCCCCTCCCTGCCTGCCCCATCCGGCCCCGGCCCCGGCCGGGGCAACCCACCCGAAGGCAGGCCACCCCGGCAGATCACCCGATCAGTCCTCGGTGGAGATCCCCCACCCGGCAGCCGCCGACAACCCCTCCAGATACCCGATCGCCCGTTCCGTCTTCGGGTACCGCTGCACCAGCGCCCAGAAGGCCGCGTCGTGCCCGGGCTCCCGCAGGTGCGCCAGCTCGTGCACCAGCACGTAGTCCAGCACCCACGCGGGCACCTTCCGCAGCCGTTCGCTGACCCGGATGGTCGCGTCGACCGGCGTGCAGGACGCCCACCGCGTGCGCATCGGCGGCACCCAGCGGACGCTCGCCGGCACCGCGGTGCCGCCCAGGTACTTGCCCGAGAGCAGCGCGCAGCGCGCCAGCAGGGCTTCGTCCGACGTCTTCGGGGACGCCGGCCGACGTGGTTCCGAGCGCTGCAGCTTGCGCTCCATCTCGGCGACCCAGTGTTTCTCCTCCGCCCTGGTCATCCGCGCGGGGATGAGCACGACGAGCGTGTCGTCGTGCCAATACGCGGTGACCGTCCGGTGCCGGCGCTGGCTGCGCCGCACTTCGACCTTGTGTCCGGGTGTGTCCGACGAGGGGTTCGTGTCCCCCCGGCCTCTCAGTGAGGGCATCCGTGCTTCGACCACCCGACAACGGTAAGGCCAGGCACCGACAACTCCGAGAGCGTTGAGGTCACAGACCCGAGTTGTCCACAGCCGGTTCCACTTGTGGACAACTCGGCCGTTCCGGCTCCTTCCGGGGCCTCGCCGTCGCCGCCGGGTGCGATCCTGCGGACATGATCCTCGACACCGCGGACATGCCACCGGTCCTCCTGCCGGACCACCCCGCCCTGCTCCCGGGCCTCACCGTGCTCGAACGCGGTCCCCGCGAGATCCAGATCGGCCTCGACCCGCGCCACGGCGTGATCGTCGAAAACCTCTCCCCGCACCTCCTCGCGAAACTGCGCGCCCTCGACGGCAGCAAGCACGTCGAGCGGCTGCTGCTCGCCGAGAGCGAACACCGCGATCAGCTGCGGACGCTCCTGCGGCAACTGACCGCGCTCGGCCTGGTCACCGACGCCGGCCGCCCCGACGGCCCGGGCTTCCGCGGCGAGCCCGGCCTCTGGTCGCTGCGCGCCCGGCACCACCAGGCGGCCATGGCCGACCGGCGGCGCGCCGCCGCGGTCTCCGTGCACGGCGACGGCCGCGTGGCGGTGGCGGCCGCCGTGCTGCTGGCCAATGCCGGCATCGGGCACGTCGAGCTGCTGGTACCCGGCACGGTGACCGAGCACGACCTGGGCTCCGGCTTCACCGTCGCGGACCTGGGCCGGTCCCGGCGCCACGCCCTCGCCGACCTGCTCCGCCGGATCGATCCCGAAGTCCGCGTCACCCGCCTGCACGACCGGCACCCGAACCTGGTCCTGCTCACCGACGCCGTCGTGCCCGCGCCCGAGCTCGTCGCCGAGCTGATGGGCGACAGCGTCCCGCACCTGGCGGCCCGCGTCCGCGACGGCACGGCGATCGTCGGGCCGCTGGTCGTGCCGGGCCGCAGCTCCTGCCTGCGCTGCGCCGACCTGCACCGCACGGAGCTCGACCCGTGCTGGCCGCGCGTCGCCGGGCAGCTCGCCGGCCGGCACCAGCGGCCCGATCTCGGCGCGGTCCAGTCCTGCGCGTCGCTGGCCGTGGCCCAGGCCATGCGGCTGCTCTCCCCGAGCGCGCCGGCCCCACCGACGTGGAACGCGACCCTCGAGATCGACGCCTTCGACGGCCGGATCCGCCACCGGGGCTGGCCGCCGCACCCGCTCTGCCGGTGCGGCGCCCGGGAGGTGATCCTGGAGACGTAGCCCACGAAGACGTCGTGCGCAGGCTGCGCGTCGCCGAGGTCGCAGGGCAGAATCGCGGTTGTGACCGACTTCCGCGACCCAGCCGATCGTGACACCGCGATGCCGCGCAAGGGTGCCGCCCGTACCGCCAAGCTCGCCAGTCTCCCGCTCGGCATCGCCGGCCGGGCGGTCGGCGGCTGGGGCAAGAGGCTCGCGGGCCAGAGCGCGGAACAGGTGAACGCGACGCTGTCGGCGAAGGCCGCCGAGCAGCTGTTCGAGGTGCTCGGCACGCTCAAGGGCGGCGCGATGAAGTTCGGCCAGGCGCTGAGCGTGTTCGAGGCGGCGGTCCCGGACGACATGGCGAAGCCGTACCGCGAGGCGCTGACGAAGCTGCAGGCCGCCGCGCCGCCGATGTCGGTCCGGCAGACCCACCGGGTGCTCGCCGAGCAGCTGGGCCGCACCTGGACCAGCCGGTTCGCGTCCTTCGACGACGAGCCGGCGGCGGCCGCGAGCATCGGCCAGGTGCACCGCGCGGTCTGGCACGACGGCCGCACGGTCGCGGTCAAGGTGCAGTACCCGGGCGCCGACGAGGCCCTGCGCAGCGACCTGCGGCAGCTGCAGCGGTTCAGCAGGCTGTTTCAGGCGTTCGTGCCCGGCACCGAGGTCAAGCCGCTGCTGGCCGAGCTCTCGGAGCGGATGAACGAGGAGCTCGACTACCAGGCCGAGGCCCAGCACCAGCGCGCCTTCGCGAAGGCGTTCGACGGCGACCCCGGCATCCTGGTGCCGCGGGTGGTGGCCAGCGCGCCCAAGGTCGTCGTGACCGAATGGGCGAACGGCACACCGCTGTCGAAGGTGATCGCGGACGGCGACCGCGAGACCCGGAACCTGGCCGGCCGGCTGCTGGCGGAGTTCCACTACTCCTCGCCGGAGCGCGTCCACCTGCTGCACTCCGACCCGCACCCGGGCAACTTCATGATCACCGAAGACGACCGGCTGTGCGTGATCGACTTCGGCGGCGTGGCGCGGCTGCCCGAAGGCATCCCCCGTCACCTCGGCGAGATGACGCGACTGGCGTTGGACGGCGAGTCCACCGAGCTGATGCGTCTGCTGCGGGAGAACCGGTTCATCAAGCCGGACAGCGACCTGACCGCGGAGGAGGTGCTCGCCTACCTGGCGCCGTTCACCGAGCCGCTGGCCGCGCCGACGTTCCACTTCACGCGCCGCTGGATGCAGAAGCAGGCCGGACGGGTGGGGGACAGCCGGGGCAACGACTTCCGGGTCGGGCGTTCGCTCAACCTGCCTCCCGAGTACCTGATGATCCACCGGGTGACGGCGGGATCGACGGGCATCCTCTGCCAGCTCGACGCCGAAATCCCGGCCCGCGGCATCGTCGAGCGCTGGCAGCCCGGGTTCGCTGCCTGAGTTGTCCACAGGCGGGGCCCCGAAGGGAGGGTTCCGGCCGAGTTGTCCACAGCGGGCGGGGATGGGGTTCCACCCGGTTGGCCGAGCGGTCATGATCTTTTCATGACTGCTACTCAGTGCACCGATCCGCTCACCATTCGCAACCCCGGCGGGGGCGAGGTGATGAACCTCGAACAGCTACGCCGGGCCGGGATATCCGACCGAAGAACCCGGCGGCTCTGCGGCCCGGGCGGGCCGTGGCGCCGCCTGCACCCCGGGGTCGTCCTGCTCCGCAACACGGCCCCGACGCGGCAGCAGCTGCTGCACGCCGCGCTGGTGCGCTACGGGCCCGGGGTGGTGATCACCGGCGCCGACGCCCTGCAGGCCCACGGCGTGAAGTGCCCGGCGGAGAGCGACATCCACCTGCTGGTGCCCCACCACTGCCGGGTGGTGGCCTGCGAAGGCGTCCGCCTGGCGCGCACGTCCCGGCTGCCGGAACCGGTCGAGGTCGACGACCTGCCGTTCGCGCCGCCGGCGCGGGCGACCCTGGACCTGGCCCGCTCCGAACCCGACCCGGCTCGCGTCCGGCACCTGCTGACGTTGCCGCTGTATTGGGGCCTCTGCAACCGCCGGGAGCTGGTGGCGGAGCTCGAGGCGGGCCCCCAGCGCGGCACGGCTGTGGTGCGCAGGGTGCTGCGCGAACTCGACGAGGTACCGATCCAGGCCCACGGCCTGGCCGCCCGCGTCCTGGACCGCGTACCCCTGCCGCCGCCGAGCTGGGACCAGACGATCTGCGACCGCCGGGGCCGCCGCATCGGCGAGGCGGACGCGTGGTGGGACGAGCTCGGCCTGGCCTGGCAGTACCGCTGCACCCCGGGCCCCGGAGGCGGCTTCAGCCACCTGGCCCTGGCGGCGACGGGGATCGTCCTCGTCCGCTGCACGGTCAGGCAGCTGCAGAAGGTCCCCCAGGAGGTGGCACAGGAGCTGGCCAGGGCGTACGGCGAAGCGTCCAGGACACCCCGCCCGAAGGTCCGGGCGGTCCCGCAGGCACCGATCGGCGACGCGGCCTGAAGCCGCCAGCACGCTCAGGAGGTCGAAATGATCACTAGTACTCGTCCGGCAGCTTGCCTTCGATGTCCCGCACGTGCTGCCGCGCACAGTCCGGGCAGAGCCACCGCAGCGCGCCGCGCTCACGGGTGGACACCCACGCGAGCGCCGTAGCCGGATCATCATCGGCAGCCCGGGTCCGGCCGCAGCGCGTGCAGACCACCGGTTCGGCGGCGCTCACCGCAACCGTCCACAGTGGATCGCCTTGGCACCGAGCAGGTAGAGGTCGTCCCGGTGGCCGAGAAAGTCCGGGCTCTGCGGGTCGGTGAGCACGGCGACAGCGGCGAGGTCGTCGGCATCGAGCCAGTCCCCGACCGAGTCCGCGAACCACCCGACGCGCTGCACGACGTACGCACGCAGCAGGTCCGAGCCGGGCATCGGGTGATCGATGAGAGCCCCGAACGACTCGACATCCTCGAGCCCGGCTTCGCGCAGCGCCCGCGGCCAGCCGTAGGGCATGCCGACACTGCCCGGAACCCCGGCCCGCATCCGTTCGAACCAGGACCCCCGAGCGGCCAGCAACCGCTGCTCCAGCCCGGGGCGGCCGACCCCCAGCTCCCACGGAAGGCACCGCATCTCGAGCCCACCCTCGGAGACGGCCAGCACCCCACCGGCCCGCAGCAGCCCGGCAAGCGTCCGCAGGGCGGCTTGCTGATCACCGACGTGGTGCACGACGCCGGACGCCCAGACAAGATCGGCAGCGGGAACGGCCAGCGCAGGATCGGTGAGGTCCCCGAGCAGGCTGACGACCTCGACGGAGTCCCCGGCAACCTCGGCAACGGCCCGTTCCGCCTCGACCAGCAGCTTGGGGGTGGCATCGAAGAGCACGACGGTACCGCCGGAGCAACGGGCGAGCTCGCGCGCGAACAGCACGCTCATCCCGCCGGCCCCACACCCGACATCGACAACGGTCGGCCGCTCCCCGACGGAGCCGAGCAGCCGCCGAGCCACGGGCGCGAGCGCCTCGGCATCGAGGGCATCGGCCATGCGCAGCTGAGCCAGGCGGTCCGCCCAGTCGATGTCGCCGTGCGAATGTCCGGACATCGCCCCATTCAACACCAGCGATCCGCCCCGGGAGCACCACGCAACGAGACCACCCGAAGGAGGCCCCAAGGCCGGAACTACCAAGACCGCCACCACACGGCACGGCCGCACCTCGCCACGGCACGGCAGCACACCGCCACTACCCGGCGGCACACCGCCACGCCACGGCACGGCACGGCCGCACACCGGCGCCGCACGGCCACCACGGCCACCACGGCACGATCCACCCCAGCGCCGCTGCGGCCGCTAACCGCCGCAGCTCGGCCTCGCCCGCTCGCCACGGCGCCAGGTCCTCCTGCGTTGCCGCCGAGCTTCAGCCGAGCGCCGCCGTGGCGCCGCACCGCGCCACACAATCCGCCCGCCGAACCGCACGCCGCGGCGGCACCGCACCCCGCTGGCACGACCCACCCACCGCACGATCCGCCACCGGATCGCGCGACGAGCCACACCGCACGACAAAGCCAGACCGCGCGACGAAACCGGTCCGCGCGACAAAGCGCGAAGGCCCCCACCACCCGGACGGGCGGCAGGGGCCGTCGCTCAACTCTGGTCCTGGTACCGCTCCGCCCGCCGAGCGGCCCACCGGGCTACTCGCGACCAACGCCGCGCGGCGCGTGCGCTACCTCGGGCCCGCTGGGCGCGGACCCCCTCCTCCAGGTCCCGTATTCGGGCTCTGGACAGTTCTTCGTAAAGCAACATCTCGCTGATCTCCTCGATCTCGGTCTTCGTCAACTGCAGCTGCTCGCTGCGGGGGTGGGCTTCGTAATCCCTCGTGGTGACCGGTTCGACGCTCATGCGGCGGCGCTCCGGTGATCGCCGCCGGCCTTGGCCGCGGCGGGCTCGACGACTGCGTTCTTGCGCGGGCGGCCACGGGGCCGCTTGCGCGCGATCACCGCGCCGCGCTCGAAGATCTCGCCGCCCCAAACGCCCCACGGCTCGCGACGAGCCAGGGCGCCCGCCAGGCAGGCCTCGCGGACCGGGCAGTCCGCGCACTGCGCCTTGGCGCGCTCGAGCTCGGCCGGGGACTCCGCGAACCACAGGTCCGCGTCGCCCGCACGGCAGGGCAGCGCGACGTCGGGGACGTCGATGGGGTCGAGCAGGTCGGCGAATATTGCCTCACCCGAGGTGTAGGCGATGGCCGAAGACATGGTGGTTCCTCCTTGTGTCGTACGGGTTTTCGGTTGGGTGCTGGAGCTGGGCAACGCTGGTTCCTCTTGGGTTGTGCAGCCAAAAAGCACGAAGGCCGCGGATCCGGGTTATCCGGTTCCGCGGCCTTCGTGAGCCTCTGTCCTGACTAGGTCAGGAACTTCGCTCCCGTATCGACAACGGAACACGGAACTTCTCGATGGTCGGCAGATCGGCCTGCGGGTACGCGGCGAGAACGCCCTGCGTCCCGAAGACGACGACACCGGTGGCCCAACGACGCGAAACGCGCCGCGTGCCACGGATCTCGTGAGCGCTCGCGAACACACCGGTGCCCGGGCGCTGAGCAGCCGCAACTTCCGCGGCGCAAGACAGACGGGTGCCCGGGTTCGTGAGCGTCATGTTGATGGTCATTTCACCGGCACCTCCTTCTGTACGCTGTGCACGCGGCCGCCGAGCGGCGCTTCTCGTAGATCCCCAGTCGAGCCCTTCGGGCTCGGTACTGGCAGGTTATTGCTCTCCACCACACCGGTGCAACTCAATTAACGGGAAAATCCTCGAAGTTACGAAGATCGCCCCTGAGCAGCGGGTTCGCCGCGTCGATCATGGTCCGGACGCGGTCAAGACCCCGTCGACGCCCGGACGACCCCGAGGATCCCCGAGCCGAAGCGTTCGAGCTTCGTCGCACCGATCCCGGAGATCGACACCAGCGCCGCCTCGTCGGCCGGGCGCTGCTCGGCGATGGCCATCAGCGTCGCGTCCGTGAAGACGACGAACGCCGGCACCTTGAGCTCGCGCGCCCGGTCGGCGCGCCACGACTTCAGCCGCTCCAGCAAGTCCTCATCCACTGTGGACGGGCAGCGCCCGCAGCGGCCCAGCTTGACGTCGAGGGTCTCCAGCAGCGGCCCGCCGCACACCCGGCAGCGCGTCTTGACCGGCGTCGACGGCTTCTGCTGCTGGGACCGGGCGACGCGCGCGGCCGGGTGGTCCTCGGGGACCAGGCCGTAGAGGAACCGGCTGCGCCGCCGGTTGCGCCGCGCGCCCGGCGTGCGGGCCAGCGCCCAGGACAGCCACAGGTGCTCGCGGGCCCGGGTGACGCCGACGTAGAACAGCCGCCGCTCCTCTTCGATCGCCGCCTCGTCGCCGTCGGCGTGCAGGATCGGCATCGTGCCCTCGGCGAGGCCGACGAGGAACACCGCGTCCCACTCCAGGCCCTTCGCCGCGTGCAGCGACGCCAGCGTCACGCCCTCGACCGTCGGCGGGTGCTGGGCCGCGGCGCGCTGGTCGAGCTCGGCGCAGAACCGCGGCAGGTCGGCGTCGGCCACCGTCGAGGCGAGCTCCTCGGCCAGTTCGACGATCGCCAGGAGCGCGTCCCAGCGTTCCTTCGCCGCGCCACCCGCCGGCGGCGATTCGGTCAGGCCGACCCGGGCGAGCACCGAACGCACCGTCGTGACCAGGTCGGAGCTGCCGTCGCCGCTCGCCGCGCGCAACGCGGACATCGCCTGCCGGACCTCCGTCCGGTTGAAGAACCGCTCGCCGCCGCGGACCAGGTACGGGATGCCGGCGTCGGCCAGCGCCGACTCGTAGGCCTCGGACTGGGCGTTGATCCGGTAGAGGACCGCGATCTCGCTCGCCGGGACGCCGCCGTCGAGCAGCTCACGCACCCGGCGCGCGACCGCGCCGGCCTCGACCGCCTCGTCGTCGAACTCGGCGAAGCGCGGCTCCGGCCCCGGCGGCCGCTGGCCGATCAGCTTCAGCCGGGAGCCCGCCGGCCGTCCCCGCGCCGCGCCGATCACGCGGTTGGCCAGCGCGACGACCTCGGGCGTCGACCGGTAGTCGCGCTCGAGGCGGACGACGGTGGCGTCCGGGTAGCGCCGGGTGAACTCCAGCAGCGGCCGCGGCGACGCGCCGCCGAAGGAGTAGATGGTCTGGTTGGCGTCGCCGACGACGGTCAGGTCGTCGCGGCCGCCGAGCCACGCGTCGAGCAGGCGCTGCTGCAGCGGCGTGACGTCCTGGTACTCGTCGACGACGAAGCAGCGGTAGCGGTCCCGGAACTCCTCGGCGACGACGCCGTGCTCCTCGAGCACCGCGGTCGTGTGCAGCAGGAGGTCGTCGAAGTCGAGCACCTGCGCGGCGTTCTTCAGCTCTTCGTAGGTCCGGTAGACCTCGGCGACCTGCGCCGCCGGCGCCGGGATGTCCCGCTGGGCGCGCGCGGTGACGGCCGGGTAGTCGTCCGGGCTGATCAGCGACGCCTTCGCCCACTCGATCTCGCTCGCCAGGTCGCGCAGGACCTCGGTCTCGGTGCCGAGCTTGGCCCGGGTCGCGGCCTGGCCGACGTAGCGGAACTTGTTCTCCAGCAGCTCCCACGGCCGGTCACCGACCACGCGCGGCCAGAAGTACCGGAGCTGGCGGCGGGCGGCGGCGTGGAACGTCAGCGCCTGCGCCGCCTCGACGCCGAGGCCGCGCAGCCGGGTCCGCATCTCCCCCGCCGCGCGCGTCGTGAAGGTGACGGCGAGCACCTGACCGGCGGAAACGTGCCCGGACCGGACGAGGTGGGCGATCCGGTGGGTGATCGTGCGGGTCTTGCCGGTGCCGGCGCCGGCCAGCACGCAGACCGGCCCCCGTGGGGCGCTGGCGGCGGCGCGCTGCTCGGGGTCGAGGCCATCGAGCAGACGGTTCAGGCTCCTGGGTGAAAGTACGCCGGTCACGTCCGGCATCCTCGCAGAGGGGGACGGGGAAACGGGGCAGGGGCACGCGGCCGTATCCTGGTCATATGGCGGGTAAGCAGGACAAGGAAGCGGCCAAGCAGGCCAAGAAGGAGAAGCGCGCGGCGAGCAAGGCACGCCGTGGCCAGCTCTTCGAGGCCTTCAAGATGCAGCGCAAGGAAGACCCCTGGCTCATCCCGTGGATGGTCGGGGCGATCGTCGTCGTCGCCGGCGTGGCGTTCGGCATCGGGTTCTTCTTCGACGCGCAGTGGGTGCTGCTGCCGCTGGGCCTGATCCTCGGCGCCCTGCTCGCCATGATCATCTTCGGCCGGCGCGTCCAGAAGACGGTCTACTCGAAGGCCGACGGCCAGCCCGGCGCGGCGGCCTGGGCGCTGGAGAACCTGCGCGGCCGCTGGAAGGTGACGCCGACCGTGGCGGCGACCACGCAGCTCGACGCGGTGCACCGGGTCCTCGGCGGTCCGGGCGTGGTGCTGGTCGCCGAAGGCGCGCCGCACCGGGTGAAGACCCTGCTCGCCCAGGAGAAGAAGCGCGTCTCCCGCCTGATCGGCGACACGCCGATCTACGACGTGACGATCGGCCACGACGAGGGCCAGCTCCCGCTGAAGAAGCTCCAGGGCTACCTGATGAAGCTGCCCCGCAACCTCAAGCCGGCCCAGGTCGACGCGCTCGAGGCGAAGCTGGCCGCCCTCGGCAACCGCGGCGCGGCGCTGCCGAAGGGCCCGATGCCGGCCGGCGCGAAGATGCGCAACGTCCAGCGGACGATCCGCCGCCGCTGACCCCCGCACGAGGAAAGGCCCCGCTCCGGATCCCGGGCGGGGCCTTTTTGCACTCAGAGCACCGCGCCGGCGCGACGGCGCCGCCCACTTCGCCGGGCGACTTGCGCCGCGCTGAACCGGGCGACCGGCCGGGTGCCGGCGAACGCATTCGGCCTGCCGGGCGCCGCTCAGCTCATTCGGAGGATGGCGCACCGGCCAGCGCATCCGGGCGACCGGCCGCGGGCCGGCCCATCACAGCCGGCCGAGGGTCAGCTCATCCAGCCGGCCGGGGGTCAGCTCATCCAGCCGGCCGGGGGCCGGGCGAAGCATCCGGCCGACCAGGCGGCCGCTCGACTCGGCTCGGCGGCCGGACGCCGCTCAGCGCATCCGGATGACCACGGTGCCGGTCAGCCGGTCGAGCCAGCTGCGGCCGTCGGCGTTGCGGACCGCCGCCGGGATGAGCACGAACGTCAGCGCGGCCCGGACCAGCGCGCGCAGCGGGCCGACCAGCGCCGCGCCGTCGAGACGGGCGACGCGGATGCCGACCACGGCCATCCCCGGCGTGAAGCCGAAGAAGCCGGCCGAGATGACCGAGATGATCGCCCACACGCCGCCGGACCAGAGGTTGAACTGCTGCATCGCGGCCGGGTCCTGCAGGCTGGGGTGCAGGAAGATCGCCGTGACCAGGGCCGCGACCACGAGGTCGACGATCAGGCCGAGCAGGCGCGCGCCCCCGCTCGCCGCCGAGCCGACGCCCGATTCCGGCAGACCGAACTTCTCGCCCGGCCACCGTGAGCCGTGTTGATCAGTCCCCGGACCACCGTCCCCGGTGCCGGGCAGCCATTCACCGGTCCATCTCGCCACCCGTCTAGGGTATGCCGGTGGCGCGGACCACATCCGACCTGGTCCGATACCCGATATCGACCACCCGTTAACACCGGCGAAACATATGGGTGACGGTCGGGCAACACCGCACTTTTAGCGTGAGCCGAAGAGAGCACTGCCGTACGAGCTCGAACGAGAAGGAGTCACCGAGGGTGCCCACTACTCCAGACGACATCCAGCGCCTCATCGCCGACGAGGACGTCGAGGTCATCGACGTCCAGTTCTGCGATCTGCCCGGCGTGATGCAGCACTTCACGGTCCCCGCGAAGGCCTTCACCGAAGAGGCTTTCGAAGAAGGTCTCGCGTTCGACGGCTCCTCGGTGCGCGGCTTCCAGTCCATCCACGAGTCCGACATGCTGCTGCTGCCGGACGCGGCCACCGCGCGGATCGACCCGTTCCGCAAGGCGAAGACCCTCGCCCTCAACTTCTTCGTGCACGACCCGTTCACCCGTGAGGCGTACAGCCGCGACCCGCGCAACATCGCGCGCAAGGCCGAGCAGTACATCTCCGAGTACGGCGTCGCCGACAACGTCTACTTCGGCCCCGAAGCCGAGTTCTACATCTTCGACTCGGTCCGCTTCGACTCCGCCGAGCACGCCTCCTTCCACGAGATCGACTCGATCGAGGGCTGGTGGAACACCGGCGCCGACGAGGTCGGCGGCAACCAGGGCTACAAGACGAAGTTCAAGGGCGGCTACTTCCCGGTCCCGCCGGTCGACCACTTCGCCGACCTGCGCGACGACATCGTCCGCAACCTGACGAACACCGGTTTCGAGATCGAGCGCGCGCACCACGAGGTGGGCACCGCCGGCCAGACCGAGATCAACTACAAGTTCAACACGCTGCTGCACGCGGCGGACGACCTGCAGCTGTTCAAGTACATCGTGAAGAACACGGTGTTCGCGGCGGGCAAGACGGCGACGTTCATGCCGAAGCCCCTCGCCGGCGACAACGGCTCGGGCATGCACTGCCACCAGTCGCTGTGGAAGGACGGCCAGCCGCTGTTCCACGACGAGTCCGGCTACGCCGGCCTGTCGGACACCGCGCGCCACTACATCGGCGGCCTGCTCAAGCACGCCCCGAGCCTGCTGGCCTTCACGAACCCGACGGTGAACTCCTACCACCGCCTGGTCCCGGGCTTCGAGGCCCCGGTTTCGCTGGTCTACTCGCAGCGCAACCGCTCGGCGTGCGTCCGCATCCCGATCACGGGCAACAACCCGAAGGCCAAGCGCGCCGAGTTCCGCTGCCCGGACTCCTCGGGCAACCCGTACCTGGCGTTCTCGGCGATGATGATGGCCGGCCTCGACGGCATCCGGAACAAGATCGAGCCGCCGGAGCCGATCGACAAGGACCTCTACGAGCTCCCGCCGGAGGAGGCCAAGGACGTCAAGCTCGTCCCGGGCGACCTCGGCACGGTGCTGGACACCCTCGAGGCGGACCACGACTACCTCCTCGAGGGCGGCGTGTTCACCCCGGACGTGATCGAGACGTGGATCTCGTACAAGCGCGAGAACGAGATCGACCCGCTGCGCCTGCGCCCGCACCCGTACGAGTTCGCTCTGTACTACGACGTGTGATCGGCGCGGGGCTTTGACCAGGCATTTCACTGGTCCGAGCCCCCATCAGGCCGTCACCAGGCCGTGAAGGTCACCAGGTGACAGCCCACCAGACACGGGACGGCGGTCGAGGGGAACACCCCGACCGCCGTCCCGTTCCTTATATGTGTCGCCTCACACGGCGTCCCTTCGGCGGAACACCTCATCGATGGCCCGCCGCGTCCGCTCCGAGCTTGACGGCATGAGGTGCGTGTAGACGCGGAGCGTGAACGCCGGGTCAGCGTGGCCGAGGTACTCGGCGAGCGCCCGGATGCTCTCCCCCGCGTCCAGGAGCGCCGAGGCGTAGAAGTGCCGGAGCGCGTGGAAGCCATCTGCCCGGCCCGGCATCTCCACCCCTGCCTCCCGCAGCGCGGGCTTCCAGGTGTGGTGGTTGAAGGAGTGCCGGTGGAGCTGGTTGCTCTCCCGCGTGTAGACCAGCAGCCGGACCGTCACGGGCTTGCCGTCCGGCATCTCCCACGGCAGCGTCACGGCCAGCAGCGGAAACCGCTCCACATGTTCCTCGATCGCCGTCCGGACCTCCGTCGACAACGGCACCTCCCGCGTCTTGCGGTGCTTGGGGCAGCGCGAAGACGGATTCTCCGGCGAGACCCTTCACGGCGTCATCGCCGAACCACTCGACAAGATCCGCATCGGCCGGCTCCGGCCAGAGTCGATTACCGTCCGCCTTCTGGTCCCGGACCCGACCCAGCCGTGGTCCCTCCCGGTCACCATGGACGAGCACGCCGACAGCCCCCTGTTCCGCAAGCGCGCCGAAGAGATCATGCGGCGACACACACTGGCCATCGTCGACTTGGTAACCGAACTCGGCGAGCTTGGCCTGGTCAACAAGGCCACTGCACAGGTCCGCGTGCACCCGGCACCGCTGATGTTCAAGCTCTACCTGATCAACAACGAAGAGACGTTCTTCGGCTTCTACCCGGTCCGCGAGCACGTCATCAACTTCGACGGCAAGACCCAGGCGATCTACGACCTCATGGGCAAGGACGCGATCCTCTTCCACCACTCCATCAACGACGACGACACGTCGACCGGCTCACAGTACGTCGACCAAGCCAAGACGTGGTTCGACAGCCTGTGGAACAGCGTCGCGAAGGACTACGAGGGGTGACTCCAGCAGAGGTCCTCGCTCAGGCTCGCGCGCTGCTGCCCGACTTCGACGGTCCAGTGTGCGCCGTTTTCGCGGGCGTCCCAGCATCTGCGGTCGCTGACCAGCTCAGGCAGGTACTTGCCGAGGGCGGCCATACTGGGCTGCCTGACTCCATAGCAGTCAGTGCCGATCCGTTCGACGTCCTTCACTATGCAGCTACGCTCGGCGAGAACGAGGCACGTTACGTCGAAGCTGCTTTCAGAGCTCACGAGGTCGAGGCCATCTCCAGCGCCGAACCAACAGCAGGGACCGAAGACCTCATTCAGGCCTGGCACACGTCCGGCCGTCCGATCGCAATCGTTAGCAACAACAGCGTTCTTGCGATCAACACCTACCTCGATCTTTACGATCTCCGCACGGCAATCGACTACGCGTCCGCGCGAGCCAGCCCGGACACCTCGCTCCTCAAGCCGAGTCCCCATCTGTTATACCAAGCGATCGATGCACTGAACGTCGCCTCCGACTACTGCGTATTTGTTGGAGATTCCCTATCCGACATCAAAACTGCCCGAGTCGCCAATATCAGGTCCGTCGGACTCGCCAACAAACCCGGCAAGATCAATCTACTTGCCACCGCGGATGCCATCACTCAAACAATGAACGATCTAATCGAAACATATTAGCCCATCTCGAAGGTCAAGCGTGACACCTTCCTCGGCCATAAGATCAGGCAATCACATATATAACTTAAGAAGCAATAAGTGCAGCCGCGGCGCCAGCAGCACCGCCGAAGATGGTTGCAACAGTAAGCATAAAAACCTCATATTTCTTCATGCGACCCCCTTCCAGCAACTTAGCCACCTCCTGCGCGCTATCAAGTTTATCTTTATAGGAAGACTGCGCCTCCTTTTGACACTTCTCGCGAAGAGGATCTAGATCCTTATGCAGGGTTAAGCGCCCTAAAATGCCTTCCACCAAAGTCACACTTTGAACCTCAAGCTGCTTTGCCCTAATAGCGGCAAGCAGTAGATCCTGAGCGAGACCCCCAGCCTTGAAGGTCTTTCGAGCCCACGCACGCACACCTTGCCCCTGGTGGACCTCAATCAACTCTTCGGCCATTTCAGAAACAAGCTCTGACCGATAATACCGCCGCCGCCTCTCGCGAACCAACCGATAGTAGTAAGAAAATTGGTGTGACAAGCTTTCAAACATGCCCAGAGTTGCTTCTTTCAAGTCTCTGGTTTCCGAGGTGAGAAATTCTACATTATCGTAACCAAGGCGGGCCTTCCGCCAGATTATACCACCAGGCTCCTCGCCTTCGCCGAAATGTCTCACTCGAAAATTAGCCCAAAAAGGACTTGGCCCAGTCACATGGAAGCGTACAGAAGCTTTTGCGCGCTCGATCTCCTTCTCCAAGAACTTGCGCACCAGCACGACAAGGCTTGAATACTTCAGCGAAGCCTCTGGCGAAGGTTCGTCAATGCAATATACAAAGGATACTGGGCCATACGGTCCCACCATTGTACAGAAACCGAAGCGTTCACATCCGATCGAGTCAAATTCTTTCCATGGCATCAAGCCAGCTTGCATTCTATCGGGGATAGTTACAGTGAAGCTAATCTTCGAACCGAGACCGGGATGCATGTGGTAGTCGATGTCGAATGGGTCTTCGTAGTCCAGTAGATCAAACCGGGGCGGAGCTTGAGCAGAAAGACCTCGGACCTCTACCGAAAGATTTGTGATGGAGGAAATCTGCCCTAGACCCTCTTCAAGTTTATCTTTCCACCATTCCAGCAGATTTGCGGGACGCTCACCGGCGGTCTCGTCACCGTCTGCTTCGACAGGCGTAAAGGTGTAGCAGCCGACGCCAAACCCCATCTCGTCCATCAGAGAATTATCGCTGATGGCGTTGAGGATCACAGGAGGTGGGTCGACGCACGTGCTCTCTGCCGAACTTGGCTCTATGAGATCAAGGCGCCGCCGATGGCGGCGCGCTGGTGCGGCTCGGCGACAGCCGAGCGCGCTCGGCGGGCACGCCGCTTGCGACGCGGCGGGCTGCCGCTCCGCTCCGCCCACCGGCCGCGCGGCGCACCCGCCCGGCGCGCTCGGCGTCACCAGCCATCAGCGGCGCACCGTTGGCGACGACTCTCCCAGAAGTGTCGGTGCCGCGTCCTACCGTGGACGCATGACTACTCCCGGACCGCCGACGCATCGCGACCTGCCCCTCTACAGTTCGGGCCACGCACCGCCGTTCCTGTTCACGAACACCCAGCTTGAGAACATCGAGCTGCGTCCGGGAGCGCCCGTGCGGGCGTACGTGGAGAGCAACCACGGGCGCGCTGCTCTCTACCTCGTGACGGAGGCCCGGCTTATCGATCCAGAGCGCTTTCCTCTCCCCGACGCCTGATCGTGACAACGGCCGGCAGCACCGCGTCAAGGCGGGAAAGCGTGCCTTGACCCGGCGCCACCGGCCGCGTTCTTGGGCTTCATGTCGGGATGAGGGGGTGGTGTGGTCGTGGGCCGCCAGGCCGTCTCCAGGCCGTCAGACTTCCGCCAGAGTTGACCAAGAACGACCAACGACGACAGATAACCAGCAGGTCAGACAGGGTGCCGACGATCAGCCCGCAGGTGGAGGCCGAGACGTGGCAAACCTACGACGTGTGATCGGCTAGGACGCCCACGGACACGCCGGTGGCGAGGAGCGAAGAGCCCTCGCCACCGGCGTTTCTCGTCTCAAGCGGACGGGGACAGCAGCTTCATGTCCGCGCCCGCCGCCTCGTAGCGGCCCCGCGGGTCGTCGACCAGCTTGCGGCGCTCCAGGTCCATCAACCCCAGCGTGCAGGTGATCCTCGCGGCCAGCGTGCCGTCGAGCTTGATGATGTCCGAGTCCATCTTGAACGTCTTGCCGCTGCCGAACTTGACCTCGCACGTCACGTCGACCTCGTCGCCCGCGCGCAGCTCGCGGCGGAACACCACGTGCGTCTCCAGGAGCACCGAAGCCACGCCCGGAAGTCCCTTCAGCGCGCCCGCCGCTTCGAGGAGTTCGAGGCGGGAGACCTCGCCGTACGAGTGGTACACGGCGTGGTTGAGGTGGCCCAGGGTGTCCAGCTCGTAGTGCCGGACCTTGATCCGGGTCCGGAACGGCTCGCGATCGGTCACCAGGCCACTGTAGGTCAGGCCTCGTAGAACAGGTGCTCCACCACCGCGTGCGCCCGCCGGGTGATGCGCCGGTACGTGTCGAGGAACTCGCCCGGGTCGTCGCCCGCCGACTGGCCGAGGACGCGGGCCACCGCCGCCAGGTCGCGGCCCGAGCCCGGTACCTGGTCGACCGCCTTGCCGCGCACCAGCATCCCTGCGTTGCGGACGCGCGTCGCCAGCAGCCACGCCTCGGTCAGCGAATCCGCTTCGGGCTGCTCGGCCAGGCCCGCCTCCGGGAGCACGGCCAGCGCGTCGAGCGTCGACGTCGTCCGCAGGCCCTCGACCTCGTGGGCGTGCTGGAGCTGCAGCAGCTGCACCGTCCACTCGACGTCCGCGAGGCCGCCGCGGCCGAGCTTCGTGTGCAACGTCGCGTCGGCGCCGCGCGGCATGCGCTCCGTCTCGACCCGGGCCTTGATGCGGCGGATCTCGCGCGCTTTCGTCGCGTCCAAGCCGCCCTCGGGGTAGCGGATCGGGTCGATCATCGCGGTGAACCGCGCGCCGAGGTCGTCGTCGCCCGCGATGAACCGGGCCCGCAGCAGCGCCTGGGCCTCCCAGACCTCGCCCCAGCGCGCGTAGTAGGCGCGGTAGGACTCCAGTGTCCGGACCAGTGGCCCGCTCCGGCCCTCCGGCCGCAGGTCGGCATCGACCTCCAGCGCGGGGTCCGGGCTCGGCGCGCCCAGCATCTTCCGGACGGTCTCCGCGACCGACGAAGCGAACTTCACGGCGTCGGCGTCCGAAACCCCTTCGGACGGCTCACACACGAAGAGCACGTCCGCGTCGGAGCCGTAGCCGAGTTCGGCTCCCCCGAGCCGGCCCATGCCGATGACGGCGATGCGCGCCGGCGTCCGGCCGAGTTCGGCCTGCCGCTGGCGGAACGCCGCGGCCAGCGCGCCCTGCAGCACGGCGACCCAAACCGAAGACAGCGCTTCGCAGACCGCCGGCACGTCGAGCAGCCCGAGCAGATCCGCACTCGCGACGCGCAGGAGTTCGTGCCGCCGCAGGGAACGCGCGGCGGTGACGGCCGCGTTCAGGCCGGGCTGACGCCGGACGGCGGCCCGCAGCGACTTCGCCACCTCGGCGGGCGTGCGGCCCAGCAGCCGGGCCGGGTCGCCGAGCAGCTGCAGCACCTCCGGCGCGCGGACCAGCAGGTCCGGCACCAGCCGGGACGTGCCCAGCAGGAAGGCCAGGTTCTCGACGACCGTGCCCTCGTCGCGCAGCACCCGCAGGTACCAGGGGGTGTCTTCGAGCGCCTCGGACACCTTCCGGTAGGACAGCAGGCCGCCGTCGGGGTCGGGGGTGTCGGCGAAGAGGTCGAGCAGCACCGGCAGCAGCGCCTGCTGGATCGCCGCGCGCCGCGAGACGCCCGCGGTGAGGGTCTTGATGTGCTGGAGCGCGCCGTCGGGTGCGGTGTAGCCGAGCGCGGCCAGGCGGCTGGCGGCCTGCTTGGTGGTCAGGCGCAGCGCCTCGACCGGCACGTTCGCGACCGACTGGAGCAGCGGCCGGTAGAAGATCTTCTCGTGCAGGCGCCGGATGCCCTTGCCGTGCCGCCGGAACTCCGCGAGCAGCGTTTCGCCCTGGCTCTTGCCGCCGCTCGCCTTGACCCCGCTGGACCGGGCGATGATGCGCAACTCGGCGGTGTCCGACGGCGCCGGGAACAGGTGGGTCCGGCGCAACCGCCGCAGCTGCAGCCGGTGCTCGATCATCCGCAGGAACTCGTACGACGCGCCGAGTTCGGCGGCGTCCTGACGGCCGACGTAGCCGCGTTCGCCGAGCGCCTCGAGCGCGTCCATCGTGGACGGTGAGCGCAGGTCCGCGTCGACCCGCCCGTGCACGAGCTGCAGCAGCTGCACCGCGAACTCGACGTCACGCAGGCCGCCGCGGCCCAGTTTCAGCTCGCGTTCGGCGTGCTCGGACGGCACGTACCCCTCGACCCGGCGGCGCATCTGCTGCACCTCGGCGACGAAGTTCTCCCGGTCCGCCGCCGACCACACCAGCGGCGCCACCATCTCGGCGTACTGGCGGCCGAGCTCGGCGTCGCCCGCCACCGGCCGCGCCTTCAGCAGCGCCTGGAACTCCCAGGTCTTGGCCCACTTCTGGTAGTAGCCGTGATGGCTGTCCACCGTGCGGACGAGGGCGCCGGCCTTGCCCTCCGGGCGCAGCGCCGCGTCGACCTCGAAGCACGCCTTCCCGACGACGCGCATCATCGTGCTCGCCAGCCGCGTCGCGAGGCCGAGGTCGCCTTCGCCGACGAAGATGACGTCGACGTCGCTGACGTAGTTGAGTTCCCGGCCGCCGCACTTGCCCATCGCGATGATCGCCAGGGTGCCTTCGGCGGACGCGCCGGCTTCGGCCTCGGCGACGAGCAGCCCGGCGGCGAGGGCGGCTTCGGCCAGTTCGGTCAGCTGCGCCGCGACCTCGGCGTAGCTCGGGTGCTCGAGCCCGGCCTCGACGACGTGCCCGAGATCGGCGGCGGCGATGCCGAGCAGCTGGCCGCGGTAGGCGACCTTGAGGGCGTGCTCGGCTTTGAGCCCGGTCAGCACCGAACCGTCGTCGGCCAGGAGAGCCGTGCGCAAGGCCTCGCGGTAGCAGGCGGCGTCGGTGCACTTGTCCCCGGTGAGCGAGCGCCACTGCCCGGGGTTCGCGGCGAGGAAGTCGGCGAGTGCGCTCGACGTCCCGAGCACGCTGAGGAACCGGCCGCGGAACGTGCGGTGGGTGCAGAGCTGCGTTTCGAGCTCGGCCCACTCGGCGGCGTCGGCCTCGCGGATCCGGTCCAGGCCGCGCAGCGCGAGGTCCGGGTCGGCGGTGCGGGACAGCGCCGCGAGCACGTCGGCGGCCGTCTCGACCGGGCCGGCGTCGGCCCACCAGCCGGCCGCGCGCAACTGACCCTCGGCACGGGAGTCGGTGAAGCCGTACCTCGCCGCCGAAGCGGTCGTTCGCGCGCGGTCTGCCATCACCGACCACCGTAGCCGGGGAAGGCGGCTCAGGCGGCGAGCCGGCCCGGCTCGGTCCCGGCGGGCGTCGGCTCGGGCACCTGGAAGCTGTGCGCGGTGACGGGGTGGCGCCGCGAGAGCAGGTAGATGCCGAGGCCGACCCCGGCTCCGGCGAGGCCGACGGCGACGGTGCCGGCGTCCCCGAGGGAGGCGATCTTGCCGGAGATCGCGCCGACGATCGCGGCGGCGGGCAGCGTGAAGAGCCAGGCGATGACCATCCGGCCGGCCATCCGCCAGCGGACCGGCGCCTCCCGGCGGCCGACGCCGGAGCCGACGATCCCGCCGGAGCAGACGTGCGTCGTCGACAGCGGGAAGCCCAGCCGCGACGAGACCAGGATGACCAGCGCCGAGCTCGTCTGGGCGGCGAAGCCCTGCGGGCCCTCGATGTCGGTGAGGCCCTTGCCGAGGGTGTGGGTGATGCGCCAGCCGCCGAGGTAGGTGCCGAGCGCGAGCGCGCACGCGGCGCTGATGATCACCCAGACGGGCGGCGACGCGCCGGCGGGGAGGCTGCCGGCGGTGACGAGCGTGAGCGTGATGACGCCCATCGTCTTCTGCGCGTCGTTGGTGCCGTGCGCGAGCGAGACCAGGGACGCCGAGACGATCTGGCCGACCTTGAACCCGCGCGTGGCGGGGCGGCCGCGGACCAGGAAGCGGTAGACGAGGTAGGTGGCGGTCATCGCGACGAGCCCGGCGATGACCGGGCTGGCCGCGGCCGGGATCAGGACCTTCTCGACGATCTTTCCGAAGTGGACCGAATCGGTTCCCGCGGAGATCCAGGTGGCGCCGATCAGGCCGCCGAACAAGGCGTGCGACGAACTCGACGGCAGCCCGACGAACCACGTCACGAGGTTCCAGACGATCGCGCCGATCAGCCCGCCGAAGACGATCGCCGGGCCGATCCGGGTGTCGTCCACCAGGCCGCTGGAGATCGTCTTGGCGACCTCGACCGACAGGAACGCGCCGACCAGGTTCAGCACCGCCGAGATCGCGACGGCCACGCGGGGCTTGAGCGCCCCGGTGGCGATCGACGTGGCCATCGAGTTCGCGGTGTCGTGGAACCCGTTCGTGAAATCGAAAATGAGGGCCGTGACGACGACGACCACGACCAGCAACGAGGGTTGCACCCCGACCTCCGCACCCTTGTGGGGACTTCTCCCGCAAGGTACCTGACGGGTACGCCCGGCGTTAACAGGATGTTGCTGGTTGTGACCTCTGTCGTTAAGCCAACGGTAACGTGCGTTGACGTGCCGCCGCGGGCTCGAGTTCTCCGGCGGCCAGCTTGACGAACCGCTGCGCGAACGGGCGCCAGGTTTCCTCGATGTCGGCGTGCACGCCGACCAGCTTTTCGTGTTCCAGCGCGCCGGGCCGGGCGAATTCGGCTTCCTCGGGGCACTCCGCGGCCCAGCTCTCGACGACTTCGGGCGTCGTCTCGATGTGGAACTGGACACCGTAGACACAACGCCCGAGCCGGTAGGCCTGGTGGGCGTAGCGCGGCGAGGAGGCGAGCAGCTCGGCGCCGGGCGGGAGCCGGGTGATGGCGTCGGTGTGGAACTGGAGGACGTCCTGCAGGAGCGGCAGGTCGGCGAACAGCGGGTCGGTCCACGCCGCGTCTTTTTTGTTGACGAGGTGCGGACCGACCTCGGGCCCGCCGGGGCCGACCTCGACCCGGCCGCCGGTGGCGACGGCCAGCAGCTGCGCGCCGAGGCAGATGCCCAGGGTGGGCAGGTTCTTCGCGGCGGCCTTGGCCAGCAGCCGCCGGACGTCGGCGAGCCACGGGTGCTTGACGTCGTCTTCGGCGCCCATGCCGCCGCCGAGGCAGACGACGGCCCGGTAGCCGTCGAGGTCCGGGAGGTCTTGCTCCGGCAGCAGGCGGACGTCGAGTTCCGCGCCGGCCTGGGTCAGCCAGTCGCCGAAGGGGCCCGGCGGGTCCGACGCGTCCGGCTGGATGATCAGGATTCGGGTCACGTTGTCCAGGGTAGGTCAGCAGGCGCAGCGGATTGCCGGTGCTTCGCTGCCTTCGACCGGGTAGCCGGCGGCGATCCAGGCGGTGATGCCGCCGGAGAGCCGTTTCACCTTGAAGCCGAGTTCGGCGAGCTTGAGCGCGCCCTTGGTGGCGGCGTTGCAGACGGCGCTTTCGCAGTAGCAGACGTAAACGAGGTCGCGGTCGAGGTGTTCCGTGCTTTCCGGCGTCATGTCCCGGTACGGCAGGTTGATCGCGCCGGGGATGCGGGCGTGGGCGAAGGCTTCGGGCGCCCGGGTTTCGACGACGACGTAGCCCTCGGTGCGGCCGGCTTCGAGGTCCTGGACGAGATCGTCGGGATCCACCTCGAAGCCGAGCTCGGCACCGAAGTACTTCACGGCGGCTTCGGGAGCGGCGGCGGGGAAGGCGAGCGTGCGCGTCATGGGGTAAATCCTGCTGGGCGCGCGGGTTTCCGGACAGGGCACAATCGGCGTGGAAGCCCGGGACGGCCGGGGATTTCCCTGTTCTGGCCCTGCGAACCCGGGAGAGTGGCGGTGGACCCCCTCGACGACGTCGACTGGCGCATCCTGGAGCTCCTGCAGGAGGACGGCCGGTTGAGTTTCTCGGAGCTCGGCCGCCGGGTATCGTTGTCCGGTTCGGCGGTGACGGAACGCGTCCGCCGTCTCGAGGAGCGCGGCGTGATCACGGGCTACGCGGCGAGTGTCGATACGACGAAGCTGGGGATGCCGATCGAGGCGTTGGTGCGGGCGCGGGTCCGGAGCCTCGACACGCCGCGGTTCCGCTCGGCGGTACTGCCGCTGGCGCAGGTCGTGGCGGCGGATCACGTGACGGGTGAGGAGTGCTGGGTTCTGCGGGTGCTGTGCCGGGATACCGCGGAGCTGGAGGAGCTGTTGGAGAAGGTGCAGCGGTACGGGGAGACGAGCACGTCGTTGGTGTTGTCGTCGCCGTTGCGGAGGCGGTCGGTGGCTCGGCCGGGGTCTGATTGAGGTCTTGCGCGTGACTGGAGGGGCATCTCGCGTGCCTGGGGAGACATCAGCGCGGCCGGCCGGGCGTGAGTCGCGTGATCTGAGGCGGGTCTCGCGTGATTGAAGGCGGAACTCGCGTGTCCGGAGGGTCGACTCGCGTGAATGGGGGGTCGACTCGCGTGATTGGGGGGTCGACACGGTGGGGCCCTGGAAATGGAGAAAGGCCCCGGGAGAACCGTGGTTCTCGACCGGGGCCTTTCTCAACGTAAGTTCGGCGGTGTCCTACTCTCCCACAACCCTT
>JAEBES010000022.1:0-115519 GCA_049998155.1 Amycolatopsis sp. cmx-13-12
CTCATCGCACTGGCCCGACGCCGCATCAACGTCCTGCACGCACTGCTGCGCACCCGCCAGCCCTACCGAGCCGACCACCGCACCTCCGCCACGGCCGCTTGACAAAAACATTAGGCAGCCTCCGTGGTTTGGAGGATGCGCTGGCTGTGCGAGCGGGGGGTGCGGTGGTGCGGTGGGACCGTCGGTGGTGGGTTGAGTGGGCGGTCTTGGTTGTCGGGTTTGGCGACGTTCGTGGTCCAGGCGGCGCGCGTCGCCGCCTCCGCGGATTGGAGGACGCGCTGGCTGTGCGAGGGGTGGGTTCGGAGGGAGCGGTGGTGTGGCAGAGCCGCCGCTGGTGGGTTGAGTGGGCGGTCTTGGTTGCCGAGCTCGGCGACGATCGCGGCGCAGGCGGCGGTGTGTGCCGTTTCCGTGGGTTGGAGGATGCGCTGGCCGTGTGAGCGGAGGGAGCGGTGGCGTGGCAGAGCCGCCGGTGGTGGGTTGGGTGGGCGGTCTTGGTTGTCGGGTTTGGCGATGACCGCGGCCCAGGCGGCGGTGGCGGTGCGTGCCACCTCCGTCGGTTGGAGGATGCGCTGGCCGTGTGAGCGGAGGGAGCGGTGGTGTGACAGAGCCGCCGGTGGTGGGTTGAGTGGGCGGTCTTGGTTGCCGAGCTCGGCGATGGTCCCGGCCCGGGCGGCGGTGTGTGCCGTTTCCGTGGGCTGGAGGATGCGCTGGCTGTGCGAGCGGTGAGGCCGGAGGGTGTTGTGGTGTGGCAGGACGGCCGGTGGCGGGCTGAGTGCGCGGTCTTTGGCGACGATCGCGGCCCGGGCGGCGACGCGGGCTTCGGGCGTTGTCACGCCGCCTCCAGGGTCAGGAGGGCTCGCTTGGCCTCGGCGCCGCCCGCGTACTGGCCGTACGATCCGTCCGATCGGACGACTCGGTGGCACGGCAGCACCACCGGGACCGGGTTCAGCGCGCATGCCGTGCCGACCGCGCGGACCGCCTTCGGGCTCCCCGCCGCCGCCGCCACCTGGGCGTAGCTTTCCGTTCTGCCGTACGCGATCTCCGCCAGGTGCTCTATGACCGCCCGGCGGAAGCCGCGGGCCAGGCGGAGGTCCAGGGGGACGTCGAACGTGTGGCGCTCGCCTGCGAAGTACTCGTCCAGCTGGCGGGCCACCGGGGCCAGGCGGGCCGGGGCGCGGAGGATGCGCGGGCTGATCGCCGCCGCCAGTTCGGCCAGCACCGCCTCGTGGTCCTGGCGGTCGAACGCCACCTTCACCAGGCCCTGCTCGGTCGCCGCCAGCAGCAGGGGGCCGACCGGGGAGTCGACCGTGTCGTAGGCGACGTCCAGCAGGCCCTGGCGGGCGGCGTCGGCGACGAGCCGCTCGTGCATCACGCTCGAATCCAGCAGGATCTCGTCCCCGAAGAACTGGAACATGTCCGTCATGAGTGCGCTCCTTCCAGGGGATAGGTGGCTCGCAGGGCTTTGACGCCGTCGGCGGCCGCGCGGCGGGCGGCCTCGACGGTGCCTCCGGTGATCTCCGCGATTTCGCGGTACGGCAGCCCGGCCAGGTAGTGGTAGGCCACGGCTCGGCGTTGCTTGTCCGGCAACCTCGCCAGTGCGTCCCACAGCTCGCCGTTCCACCCGTCCGCGCGGCCGGGCCGGTCCGGCACCTCCTCGACCGGGATCGGGCCGCGGGCCTGTGCGCGGGTGACGTCGACAGCCTTGCGGTGCGCGATCGTGACGAGCCACGCCTGGACGTTCGCGTCCGCGGGCAGCTCGGGATAAGCCTTCAACGCGGCCAGGAAGGTTTCCGACCAGGCGTCTTCGGCATCGGCCGGCCCGAGCACGGCCCGGCAGACCCGGAGGACCATCGGCCCGTGCTCGGTGACGACTTGCTCGAACGGTTTCACGATCACACCAGGTAGACGTTCGGGGGCGCCGGAACGTGAGGTCAGACTTTCGCCGTGCCCGTCACGACCGTCGCGCCCAGCTCTTCGCACGAGTGCACGCGCGGCGACAACCCCGCGGCAGCGAGGACAGCCGCGAGCACGGGCGCCTGCCGCTCGCTCGATTCGATCAGCAGCGTCCCGCCCGGGGCGAGCCACTCCGGCGCACCCGCGGCGACGCGCCGGGCGAGGTCCAGGCCGTCCGCGCCGCCGTCGAGCGCCACCAGCGGCTCGTGCAGGCGAGCTTCCGGCGGCATCGTCGCGACGGCGTCCGAAGGCACGTACGGCACGTTCGCCAGCAGCACCGAGACCCGGCCGCGCAGGGACGACGGCAGCGCGTCGTAAAGATCGCCCTGGTACACCGCGCCGGAGGGGAGGTTCAGCCGCGCGCACGAAACCGCGTCGGGGGAGACATCCGCCGCGTGCAGCTCACGCGGCGGGCGCGCGGCGGCGAACGCGGCCCCCAGCGCCCCGGAACCACAGCACAGGTCGAGCACCACCGGGTCCGGCGGAGCGAGCGAGACGGCGACGTCGACCAGGTACCCGGTGCGGTGCCGCGGCACGAACACCCCGGGTCGCACGGTGACGCGCAGGCCGTGGAACTCCGCCCAGCCCAGGAGGTGTTCCAGCGGCAGCCCGGCGACCCGGCGCTCGACGAGCACGCCGAGTTCCGCGGGGGTCGTGGCCGCGGCGATGAGGAGATCGGCCTCGTCTTCGGCGAACACGCAACCCGCGGCGCGCAGCCGGGAGACGACGGTGGAAGTGTCCAACGGGGGAGGAGCCTACAAGACCTGCACCGCGTCGCCGACGTTCAGCCCGTCGAAGAAGGCCGCCGAATCGGCGTCGGTCAGGTGGACGCAGCCGTGCGAGGGCGCGTCGAGCGGCCCGGCGTGGAACGCGATGCCGCCGGCGGCGAAGAACACCGAGTTGGGCATGTCGGTGCCGTACTGGCCGCTGCGGTGCTCGCGGTCCTTCCACACCACGCGGAACGACCCGGCGGGGGTCGCCTGGTCGGGTGGCCCGAAGCCGGCCGGGACCGGGCCGCGGACCACCCGGCCGTCCCGCAGCAGCCAGGCCAGCCGCTGCGCCAGGCTCACGCACGCCCCGGTCGCGATCGCGCACGGCGGCGCAGGCGGCGGTGCGGTGGTCGGCGTGGTAGTGGCCGACGTGGTGGTCAGCGGCACCGGCTCGGCGATCGGGGTCGGCGTCGTGCCGCGCGGCGCCGCGCAGGCCGACGTGACCAGCACCGCACCGAGGAGCACCACACCGGGTCTGCGCATCCGTCGTCCCCTCACCGAAAGTCCCTGCCGGGGGTCAGTACGGGTGAACGGCCCCGAAGGTTGAGCGCGGAAGGATTACCCCGATGGGGCGACGGCTATTCCTGCGGGACCGTCACGACCCACCGCTCGGGACGCCGGCGCAGGTACCCCCACCAGTACAGCGCCGACACCACGAGGACACCCGCGGTGATGCCCAGGTCGAGGGCGCTCTGTTCAACCAGGACGTAGGCCAGCGCCGCGACGGCCAGCGCGGGCACGAGCGGCCACGCCGGCATCCGCCACACGTGCGGCTTCCGGTGTGCCGCGCGGCGCGCGCCGAGGGCGGCGGCCGCGACACTGAGGTAGAGCGCGACGACGGCGACCCCGGTGACGCCGCTCAGCGTGTCCACCGGCACGAAGCAGAGGACGGCCTCGGACAGGCCGGTCACGAGCGTCGCGACCCACGGCACGCCGAACCGCTCGCTCACCACGCTCATCGCGCGGTTGACCGGCGTCGGCCAGGCCCGGTCGCGCGCGGAGGCGTAGAGCACCCGCGAGTTCTGGATGACCATGACGATCACCGCGTTGACGATCGCCGCCGCGATGCACAGGCTGATCGCGACGCCGACGGCGCTGCCGCTCCAGCCGGTGACCAGCGCGGTCAGGTCGACGCCGGCGAGCGCGGCGGTGTCCGGCACGGCCAGGGTGATCGCCACGACCGGCACCAGGATGACGACGGCGCTGATCCCGAGCGTCCAGAACACCGTCCGCGCGACGGTCCGGCGCGGCTCCCGCATCTCCTCGGCCAGGTAGACGGCGGTGCTGAAGCCCTGCACGACGAACAACGCGACGGCGAGCCCGGTGACGACGGCGATCAACCCGATCCCGCTCGTGCCGAGGCTCGGCTCGACCAGCACGGCCGGGCTCTGCGTGGTGTGCGTGAAGCCGAGCAGCGACACGACGAAGATCGCGACGATCTCGATGACCAGGAAGATCCCGGTGATCCAGGCGTTGGAGCGCAGGTTGAGCAGCCCCATGGCGGTGCCCGCGAGCATGACCAGCGCGCCGGCGACCGACGGGTTGACATCGGCGACGGCGGCCAGGTAGTCGGCGACGCCGATCGCGATGATCGGCGGCACGACGAGGATGACGACGAACGACAGCATGAACGTCAGCCAGCCGGCGAACCGGTTGGCCACCGTCGTCACCATCGCGTACTCGCCGCCGGCGCTCGGCACCAGCGTGCCCAGTTCGGAGTAGCAGAAGGCGATCCCGACGCAGAGCAGCACCGCGAGGGCGATGGCGAGCGCGGTGCCGGTGCCGAGGTCGGCGAACAGCGGGGGCACGAGGACGAACAGCGACGACGCCGGTGTCACGCAGCTGAGCGTGAGCAGCGTGCCGCCGCCGACGCCGATGGACCGGGTGAGGGTCTTCTTCGGGTCCGCGGTGGCGGCGAGGTCGGGCGGGGCGGGAGTGCGGGGCATCGGCGTTCCCTCCGGCCGGGGTGCAGGGTGCGACGGATGGAACAGCACCGATTCGGTGTTGTCAACGGCACTTTGACGACCGAAATCGTTGTCTGAAGGCCTTGGTTCATTCGGATCTAGTCACTCACCGTCACGGCGTGGCGGGTTTGCCTGGCGTCGGCCGCGTCGGGGATGATCCGGGGCGTGAGCAGCCAGGACACGACCGGCCGGCCCGCCCCGCCGGTGCTCGACGACATCTCGCGGCAGATCATCGCGCAGTTGCAGGAGGACGGGCGGCGCGCGTACGCGACGATCGGCAAGGCGGTCGGCCTCTCCGAAGCGGCGGTCCGGCAGCGGGTGCAGCGGCTGTCCGACTCCGGCGTCATCCAGATCGTCGCCGTGTCGGATCCCTTGCAGGTCGGGCTGTTCCGGCAGGCGATGATCGCGATCACCGTCGACGGCCCGCTGGAACCGGTCGGCGACGCACTGGCCGAAATGGACGAAATAGCGTACGTGATCCTCTGCGCCGGGCGTTACGACCTGCTCTGCGAGGCCGTCTGCGCCGACGACGAGGCGCTGCTCCAGCTGATCTCGACGCGGATCCGCGCGCTGCCCGGCGTCCGGCACGCGGAGGCGATGGTCTACCTCAAGCTGCGGAAACAGACCTACCAGTGGGGTACTCGCGGACCGTGACGACTAAATCCGAAGGCTGACCGCCCGTAGAGATCATGAATTAGTCGTACAAGTTCGGCTAGACGACTGAATCGCTTGCGCGTCGGCCCATGGGCGTGCGATAACCAGGGCATGACCGCTCCTGCCGACCTCGCCCAGGCTGCCCGCAGCAACCTCTGGATGCACTTCACCCGCCACTCCGCCTACGACGAAACCGACGTCCCGGTGATCGTGCGCGGCGAAGGCCCCTACATCTGGGACGCCCGTGGCCGGCGCTACCTGGACGGGCTCGCCGGGCTGTTCGCGGTGCAGGTCGGCCACGGCCGCGAGGAACTCGCGGAAGCCGCGGCGCGGCAGACGAAGCAGCTGGCGTACTTCCCGCTGTGGGGCCACGCGCACCCGACGGCGATCGAGCTGGCGGCGCGGCTGGCCGACGCGGCGCCGGGCGACCTGAACCGCGTGTTCTTCACCGTGAGCGGCGGGGAGTCCGTCGAGACGGCGTGGAAGCTGGCCAAGCAGTACTTCAAGCTCGTCGGGAAACCGGGCAAGCACAAGGTGATCAGCCGCGCGCTGGCCTACCACGGGACGTCGCAGGGCGCGCTGTCGATCACCGGCATCCCGGGCGCGAAGGCGGACTTCGAGCCGCTGGTGCCGAGCACTCTGCGCGTGCCGAACACGAACTTCTACCGCGCGCCCGAGCACGCCGACGACTACGAGGCGTACGGCCGCTGGGCCGCCGACCAGATCGAGCAGGCGATCGAGTTCGAAGGCGCGGACACCGTCGCGGCGGTGTTCCTCGAGCCGGTGCAGAACACCGGCGGGTGCTTCGTGCCGCCGCCCGGGTACTTCGCGCGGGTGCGCGAAATCTGCGACCGGCACGACGTGCTGCTGGTGTCGGACGAGGTGATCTGCGCGTTCGGCCGGGTGGGGTACGACTTCGGGGCCAAACGGTACGGGTACCAGCCGGACATGATCACCACCGCGAAGGGCCTGACGTCGGGCTACGCGCCGCTGGGTGCGGTGCTGGCTTCGGAGCGGTTGATGGAGCCGTTCACGCGCGGGGCGACGACGTTCATGCACGGGTCGACCTACGGCGGGCACCCGGTTTCGTGCGCGGTGGCCTTGGCGAACCTCGACCTGATGGAGCGGGAAGACCTCTACGGCCACGTGCTGCGGCGGGAAGATGCTTTCCGGTCCACTTTGGACCGCTTGCTGGACCTGCCGATCGTCGGGGACGTCCGGGGAGCCGGGTTCTTCTACGGCATCGAACTGGTGAAGGACAAGGCGACGAAGGAGTCGTTCTCGGCCGAGGAGTCGGAGCGGGTGCTGCGGGCGTTCCTGTCCGAGGCGCTGTTCGAGGGTGGTTTGTACTGCCGGGCCGACGACCGGGCCGAGCCGGTCGTGCAGCTTTCGCCGCCGCTGGTGTGCGATCAGGCGGAGTTCGACGAGATGGAGGAGATCCTGCGGGACGCGCTGACGCGGGCCTGGAAGCTTCTGTAGGGGCGGCCTCCGGCCCCCGCGATCCACGATACCGGCGCCCACCGACAGTTCCGCTCCTCCGGGCGGGCCCGCTGACCCGATCGGGCGGGGAACTCGCTTTCCGGGCCTGATCACGCCGTTCCTGAGTACCGTGGATCGCGGGGGGACCGGGAGCGGCCGGAGACCGGACCGCCCGTGTCCGCGCCTGCCGGCCGCGCACCCGGGAGGAGAAACCCATGACCGCCACCACGGAGACGCCGCGCCTGCCCTTCCCACGGCCGAACGTCCTGGAGATCGCGCCGCTGTTCGAGGTGCTGCGCCGGCAGGGGCCGGTGGTCGCCGTGACCACTCCCGCCGGGGATCCGGCCTGGCTCGTCACCGGGTTCGAAGAGGTGCGCGCCGTCTTCACCGATCCGCGGTTCGGGCGGTCGCACCCCGCGCCGGAAGACGCCGCGGCGCTTTCGGACGCCGCCATCCTCAGTCGTCCGCAAGGCGACCACGAGACCGAGCACGTCGAGCACGCGCGGATGCGGCGGATGCTCGTGCCCGCCTTCTCCGCCAACCGGATCCGCCGGCTCGCCGGGCACGTCCAGGAACTCGCCGACGGCTGCTTCGATGCCATGGAACGCGCTCGGGACGGCGACGGCCCGGTCGACCTGCACGAACACCTCTCCTTCCCACTGCCGGTGCTGGTGATCTGCGAGCTGCTCGGCGTCCCGTACGAGGACCGCGACACCTTCCGGGTGCTGTCGGACCGGATGGGGCGGATGGACATCGGCGGCGGCGCCGACGCCGCGTTCGAGGAGTTCACCGCCTACATGAGCCGGCTCGCCGCCACCAAACGGCGGAACCCCGGCCAGGACGTCGTCTCGGACCTGGTCCGCGCCCAGGCCGACGACCCCGCCTTCGGCGACGACGACGTCGCCCGCCTGGCCGCCGGGCTGCTGTTCGCCGGCCACGAGACGACGTCCAACCGGATCGACCTCGGCGTGCTCTACCTGCTCAGCGACCTCGCCCGCCGGGACGCGCTGGCCGCCGATCCCGAAGACCGCGCGCACGGTGTCGTCGAGGAAATCCTGCGGCTGTCCGCCCCGAGCGGGCTCGGCGTGCTGCGGTACGCGCACGACGACGTCGAGCTCGGCGGCGTCACGATCGCCCGCGGGGACGCCGTCGTGCTGGCGATCGGGGCCGCCAACCGGGACCCGTCGGTGTTCCCCGGCGGCGGGTCGTTCGACCCCGGCCGCAAGCAGAACACGCACCTCTCCTTCGCCTACGGTGGCTGGTTCTGCATCGGTGCCAGCCTCGCCCGCACCGAACTGCGCGTCGTCTTCGGGTCGCTGTTCCGGCGGTTCCCGGGGTTGCGCCTGGCCGTCGGCGTCGATGAACTCCGGATCCGGACCAACCGTGTCACCGGGGGAGTGGACCGCGTGCCGGTCCTCTGGTAGACCAACGGCGGTCGTGAGTGGAGGAAAAGACGTGACGTTGTGGGACAAGCTCGGGATGGACGACAAGCTCATCAAGGTGCTCAAGGAGATCCCGCCGGGTCCGGACGCCGCGGAGTTCGGCCCGGCCTACGTCACGATCCACCAGCTGGCCGTCGAGCTGGACCAGCGGTTCCCCGAGGTCCGCAAGCAGCTGGACGTCCCGCTGGGCGGGGGCGCGACCCGGCACGCGGGCCTGGTCGAACTGCTCGGCAAGGAGCTGGTGGACAAGATCAAGCGCTACGGCGACGTCTACCCGATCGAAGCCGCGCAGCTGTCGTCGGTGCGGTTCCGGGAGGTGCGGCTGCGGGGGCCGGGCGGCCGGGACCTGGTCGGTGCCTCGAAAACCGACCTGCCGTTGATCCGCCTGCGGCCGAAGGACTGACGCGGTGCTCGTGCCGCCGCCGGTCCGGGTCCTGGTGGCCGAGCGCGACCCGGCGGTGCGAGCACGCCTGAGCACGGTCCTCGACGAGGCGGACGGCGTCGAGCTCGTCGGCGCGGCGCCCGATGCCACGGCCGCCCGGGTCACCCTGCGCCGGCGGCGGCCGGACGTGCTGCTGCTGGATCTGCGCCTGGACTGGCCGGACGCGCACACCCGCCGCCCGGCCGTGGTGGCGCTGGCGACGTTCGACTCGGACGCGGGGATCCTGCGCGCCCTCCGCGACGGCGCGGCGGGGTTCCTGCTGCGGTCGGCCCCGCGGCGGGACCTGGTCAAAGTGGTCCGCCTGGCGGCCGACGGGCACGTCGTGCTGTCCCCGGACGCCTCTCGCCGGTGGGTTTCGGCGGCGACCCGGTTGTCCGGCCCGCGTGACGAGCGGCTGGCGGCGGTGGACCGGCTGTCGGCCCGGGAGACCGAGGTGCTGGCGGCGGTGGGCTCGGCACTGACGAACGCCGAAATCGCCGAGCGGCTGGAGCTGCCGGAGCCGGTGGTGCGGGAGTACGTGGCCAGGGTGGTGCGAAAGCTGGGGTGCGCGCACCGGACCGCGGCCGGGCTGCTGGCCTACGAGCGCGGGCTGTGCCGCGCCGGGCTCGAAACCTCCTGACCCGAACCCGGTGACGCGGGCCAGCCGCCCGCGCCACCGGTTCCGTCAGAAGCCCGCCAACCCGTTCGGCACGCCGACTCCCGTCGGTGCGTCATAGCCCGGGCCCGCAACGCACAGGTAGTCCCCGCCGCACTTCTTGCCGCCGCCCGCCGGGTCGTTGTTGCCCGTCGCCACGTCGGTGAACGACCCCGCGTTCGCGTACACGTCCGCCGGTCGGGTGGCGCCCGCGTGGCCCGAACGGCCGATCAGGCCCGCGACGAACGGGGCCGAAGCGCTCGTGCCGCTGACCGGGAGCCAGCCGCCCGCGTCCGCGTAGTGGATCGCGAGGTCCTCGGCCGCCGCCGAGACGTCCGCCACCGTCCGCTTGCCGCAGTGGGTGTCCTTCTGCCACTTCGGCTTCGCGATGTACGCCGAACAGCCGCTGCCGCCGTAGGTCCACGCCCATTCCGCCCAGCCGCGCGCGGAGTCCGGGTCGCGGGCCAGGGACGTCCCGCCGACCGCGATCGTCGAGGCCAGCACCGCCGGGTAGCTCGCCGCGGTGAAGCCGCTGTCGCCGGAGGACGCCACCACCGTCACGCCGGGGTGCTGGTAGTGGCTCGCGTACGCCAGCGCCGCGCCGTTCTCCCGCGCGCCGTAGCTGTTCGACACGACCTTGGCGCCCAGCTGCACCGCGGTGTCCGCCGTCTCCGCCAGGTCGGCGAATCCGGGGGAGTTGCTTTCCACGACCAGGATCCGGCACGACGGGCACGCCGCCGACACCATCGAGACGTCCAATGTGGACTCCATGGCCCAGCCGAAGCTCACCTCCGGCAGCGGCGCCGCCGCGCCCTGCTGGTTCACCTTGCGGAAGCAGCCGTTCGCGGTCGTGCACGGCGGCAGGCCGTACTGCGTCCGGTAGGCGGCCAGGTCGGCCTCCAGGTTCGGCGCGTCGAAGGCGATCGAGATGCCGACGACGGTGTCCGGCCCCGCTGCGGCGGGCAGCGCGTAGGCCGAGGCCAGGTCGTCGGCACCCCAGCCGGCCGGGCCGAAGGCGCGCGCCCCGCCCGGCGGGTACGTGGTGAGGCAGCGCAGCACGCCCGGTTGTTCGGGACACGCCGCGCGCGGCCCCGGCGCGGCGCTCGCCGCCGGCGTCACCACGCCGGCCGCCGCCACCGCGACGGCCAGCACTCCGAGCCATCTCCTGTTCACTGTGGACAGTCCCCTCATTGGACGTAGACGTGGTAGGCGGCGGTGATCGTCTCGGCGATGGTCGCCCCGGCGGCGTCCGCGGCCGTGACGCGCAGCGAGACGTCCGTTCCGCGGAACGCCTCCGTGGTCGCGCTGAAGTCCGCGTGGAAGACGCCGTTGCCGCGCGCGGTGACGGCCGCGTCCTGCCAGGTCGTGCCGTCGGTCGAGTACTGCACCGTCGCGGCCGTCACCGGCGAACCGGTGCTCTGCTGCAGGTGCCCCACCGTGAGGTCCAGGCCCTGCGGACCGCTCGCGGTGGAGCCGTCCGGCCGCAGCCCGCCGACCGCGTACCCGAGCGTCAGCAGCGGCTCGACCGCGCACTCCCGATCCGGGCCGCTTTCCCCGCGGGCGCAGTACAGCGTCGGCGGCAGGGTGACGCCTTCGACGTGCTGCGACTTCCACGTCCACTCGGTGTGGGTCGCGGTGCTCTGCCGGTACATCGGCCCGGTCCGCCCGGCGTCGATGGTGAGCCCCAGTGTCGACGGGCCGGGCGCGACCTCCTGGTCGAAGGCGGCCTCTCTGGCGCCGCGCGGTTCGCCTTCGGCGAGGGTCACGCCGTCCTGGGTGAACCGGTAGTGCCCGCTGATGGTGTCCCGCTGCTCGCCGTAGAAGCCGAAACCGGTGTGGCCGGGCTGGTTGTCGCTGAACGGCGTGATCGAGAACCGCAGCAGGTCGCCCGCCCGGGTCGCGCCCGGCAGCGTGTACGCCCGGCCGTCGTCCAGCGGCAGCAGCGCCACCTCGCCCGCCGGGTGCAGCGGGAAGCGGTTCCAGTCCTCGGTGACCGACGAGCCGCCCCGGTAGGTGTGGAACTGCTCGTACTGACCGCCGGCCCAGCCGGGGAACGGCCCGGGCAGCACGTACTTCGACAACCCGCCGAACCACGCCAGGTCCGGCCCGGCCGAGACGTACTCGGTCTGCTTGCGCGGCAGCTGGATCGGGTGCGACGGCCGGCCGCTGACGTCTTCGAACGTGAACATCCCGCTGCGCTGGCGCAGGCCGAGCGAGGAGTACTCGCTGAAGTAGGTGGCGTCGACCGCGGCGACGTCCTTCGCCGTGATCACGTACCGCTGCTGCGGAATCACGCCGATGCTCGCCTTCTGCAGCACGTATTCGTACGGCGTTCCCGGTCCGGGCGGGGACACGAGCCTGCTGTACGGGTAGGTCTGCAACGCGCCGGTGCGCACCGGGACACTCGTCGGCGACACCGAGATCGGCACGCCGGGCCCGGCGTCGAAGTCGACGAGCAGCGCCGGCCCGGTCTTGGCGGCCCGGCGGAACAGGAAGCCGGTGTCGTCCAGGAGCGCCGGGCGCGGCGTGACCCAGGTCAGCTTGCTGGACGCCCGTTTCGCGTCGACGCGGACACTTCCGTCCGCCTTCACCGCGAACTCCGGCTGCGCGCTGAACCGCAGCTCGGTCGGATTGCCGTCGGCGTCGGTCGTCCAGAACACGCCGAGCGCGCTGTAGTTGCCGTCCGGCACGCTGAACTTGGCCGTGCCGCCGAAGAAGTAGTTGTAGTTCTCGTCCGGGCCGAGCGCGTTGCCGTCGTCGGTGTTGTAGAGGAACGCGATCCCGGTGTCGGCGGGCTTGCCCGCGATGTCGGTGGCGTCGACGGACACCGTCCGCATCACCGACCGCGGCTGGGCCGTCTGCCGCTTCGGCGCTCCCGGCAGGGCGTACCGGATCCCGTTCGCGAACAGGCCCTGGCCACCGAACCGCCCCCGGGCGTTGTCTTCTTTGAACTGCCGGGCCAGCGCGGCGCCGAAGGTCGCGGTGTCCACCGGGGCCTTCGTCCCGGCCAGCAGCGCCTTGACGTCGAACAGGCTCAGGTCGAGCCCGCGCCCCAGGTAGGGCAGCGCGGTGCCGGGCACCTCGTAGTCGCGGCCGCCGAGCCGCAGGTGCACGAGCGCCCGCGCCATGCCCTTGTCCGCGGCCGGCTGCACCTCGAACGTGTCCCGGCCGTCCGGGGCGGGCCGGACGGTCACCCGGTCCCCGGTGGGAAGCGTGACGGTCGTGGCCGGGACCGCGGCTGCCGCGGCCGGCGGGGCGAGCCCGGCCACGCCCGCCGAGCCGGCGAGCAGGACCGCGAACACCGAAAATGTTCTTCGCACTGGCACCTCCGTGTGGTGATCGATCACCACTACCGACGGGCCGGCCGTCCGATCCGTTGAGCCCGGTTGTCGATCTTCGGTGAATTACCCTGACCGGCCCAACGACGGAAAGTGGTGCCGATCAGGAGCACTCCGGCGACGCTGATCGCACCGCCGGCGAGATCGACCCAGGTCGGCCGCTCGCCGAGCCAGGCGAACGCGACCGCGAGCGCCACCGCGGGAACGAGGTAGAGGGCCGCCGTCGCGACCGTGAGCGAATGCCGGGCCACCGCGTACCCCCAGGCGACGAACCCGGCCGCCGACGGGAACGCGCCGAGGAACACCACGGCCAGCGTCGCTTGCGGCGGCGCACTCACGAAGGCGTGCAGGGCCTGGGGCGCGAGCGGCGCGAGGAACAGCGTGCCGGCCCACATCGCGTAGCAGGCGACCTCCAGCCCGGTGTAGCGCCGCAGCAACGGCTTGCTGCCGAGGTGGTACACCGCCTGGACCGCCGCCGCGGCCAGCACGACCCACGCCGCGCCCGAGTAGCCCAGGCCGCCGCCCGTGGCGATGAGCGCGCTGCCGCCGAGCGCCACCGCACTGCCCAGCAGCTTCGCCGCGGTCAGCCGCTCACCCAGGAACGCGGCCGCGAGCAGCGCGCTGAACACCGGCGCCACCGACACGAGCAGGCTCGCCGTGCCCGCCGGGACGTGCACCTCGCCCCAGTTGAGCAGCAGCTGATAAGCGCTCATCCCGGCCAGTCCGCACCCGGCGATCGCCGGCAGGTCCGCGCGGCGCGGACGGCGCACGCCCAGCGCGGGCGCCGCGAGCAGCAGGACGGCCGACGCCACCGCGAGCCGGGCGAACGACAACCCGGCGACGCCGTAGCCGTCGAGACCCACCTTGATCGCGGGGAACGCCGACGCCCACAGGACGACGGTGACGGCCAGTGCCGCGGTCGCTTTGAATTCCACCATTCCATCGTCGGCGGTAGAGTGCGGAAGTACCAGTTACTCTTTCTTGCTCAATCAGGAAGTCGGACTTCATGTTGGAGCTGCGTCGCCTGCGGGTCCTGCACGGGCTCGCCCAGCACCGGACCGTGGCCGCGACGGCGGCGGCCCTGCACCTGACCGGGCCCGCCGTCTCGCAGCACCTGGCCGCGCTCGAACGCGAGGCCGGCGTCCCGCTGCTGGAGAAACAGGGCCGCACGCTCGCCTTCACCCCGGCCGGGCGGCTGCTGCTCTCGCACGCCGAGGTCATCCTCGACGACCTCGCGGCCGCGGAATCGGCGCTGGCCGCGGCGGCCGGGAACGGCGGCACCGGCACGGTCCGCGTGGCGGCCTTCGCCTCCGCCGCTCGGCAGCTCCTGCCGCGAGCGTGGGCCGGTGCGGTGACCCTGCGCCTGGCGGAGCAGGAGCCCGACGCCGCCCTCGGGTCACTGCTGCGGCAGGACGCCGACATCGCGGTGGTGCACGGCTATTCGCTCCTGCCGAGGGAAATCCCGCCCCGGTGCGCGGAGCGGCACCTGCTCGAGGACCCGGTCCTGCTGGCGCGCGACCCGGCCTCGCCGGGGCCGGCCGACGGCGAACCGGTGGACCTGGCCGCCTTCGCCGACCGGCCGTGGCTGGTCCCGACGGCCGACCTTTCGTGCTACGCGATGATCCAGCGGGCCTGCGGTGCGGCCGGCTTCGTCCCGGAGATCGCCGCGGAGTCCGCGGACTTCGCCGTCCTGATCGCTCTCGCCGCCGCCGGCGCGGGAGTCGCGCTGGTCCCGGCCATGGCGTTGCCCGGCGGGCCGCTCCGCGTCAGCCTGCACCCGCTGCGGGAACCGTTGACGCGCAGGGTGTTCGCGGTGACGCGGGCGGGCCTGGCGCGGCGGCCGGACGTCCTGGCGGTGCTGGACCGGCTGGAGCGGGCGGCCCGCGAGGTCACTTCTTCCGGGCCTGCTCGACCGCTTCCAGGAACTCCTTGACGTCGGCGAGCTTGTCGTGCCCGTAGCGGAAGGTGTTGCCCGGCAGTTTGTCGCACCCCATCGGCACGTTAGCGACGACTTCCGTGTGCCCCTTCCGCGCCCACGAAGACGATTTCGCCGGGATCCTTCCGGGTCGCCTCCTTGTGCTTGACGTCGGTGAGCTTCGCGATCCGGAACCGGTGTGGGGTGTCCTTGGGCATGAACCCCCAGTACTTCGTGGCGACGTTGAGCGTGATCGTCTTGCCGTCGAAGTGGATCGACCGGCGCCGGTCCCGGACGTGTGGCGGCTTCAACGGTCCTCCCGTGGTCAGAGTGTCCGGCAGGTGAGCGCCGGACGGGCGGCGTCACTTCCGTTCTGCGTCAGGGCGATCAGGCCGAACGTCGTGGTCTTGTCCGCGTCGAGCTTCGCGTTCCAGGCGGCGTTTTCGACCGTCACCGTGGAACCATCGACCGTGAAGGTGCCGTTCCACAAGCCGCTGATGCGGTGACCGGGGGGCAGCTGCCAGCGGACGCGCCAGCCGGACAGGCCCGCGGTCCGGTCGTTGCGCACCGTCACCTCGACCTGGTAGCCGCCGGGCCAGGAGTTCGTCACCTGGTAGCGCGCGGCGCAGCCCAGGTCGGCCGGGGTCGTCGGCGCCGGGCTCGAGCTCGTCGGCGGCGCGGGAGCGGACGGGACCGGTGCGGCCACCGGGGTGCCGTCCGGGACGAGCACCGTCCCGATCACCACGCCGAGGGCCAGCAGGACCGCGCCCGCGGCGCCCGCCAGGACGAGCCGGCGGCGGGGACGGCGGACCCGCAGGAGCCGGGTTCCGGCCCGCGGCCGCGGGCGCGGCGGCGGCAGGGGACGGCCGCCGGTGACCGCTTCGAACAGCTCCTGGACCTCCGCCATGGCCGGGCGCGCTTCCGGGTCCCGCTGCAGCATGCGGGTGAGCACTTCGGCGAGCGGCCCGCGGTGCCGCGGCGGGATGGTCTCCTCCTTGGCGATGCGCAGCAACAGCGTGATCGCGTTGTCGTCGTTGCCGAACGGGGGAGTGCCCTCCAGCGCGCGGTAGAGCGTCGCCCCGAGGGAAAAGACGTCGGCCGGGTAGCCGGCTTCGTGGCCGCCGGCGACTTCGGGCGCCAGGTACGCCGGCGTGCCCGCGATGAAGCCGCCGCCGGTCACGGTGCCTTCGCCGGTGGCGCGGGAGATGCCGAAGTCGGCGATCTTGACGACGCCGGACTCACCGAGCAGGACGTTGCCCGGGGTGACATCGCGGTGCACGACCCCTTCGGCGTGCGCGGCGGCCAGCGCCGACGCGATCGGCGCGCCGATGCGCGCCACCTCCTCGGCGGGCAGGGTCTCCCGGTCGAGCAGCAGCTCCGCCAGGCTGCGCGACGGCAGGTACTCCATCACCAGGTAGGGCCCGCCGGGCGCCTCGACGACGTCGTGCACGGTGATCGCGTGCGGGTGCCGCAGGCGCGCGGTCAGCCGGGCTTCGCGCAGGGCGCGGGCGCTCGCCTGGGCGCTCGCGGCCGGCCCGATGGTGGCGTCGTAGTCCAGCTGCTTGATCGCGACCACGCGGTCGAGCCGCTCGTCGCGGGCGCGCCAGATGACACCCATCGAGCCCTGGCCGATTCGTTCGGCCAGCCGGTAGCGCCCGGCGATCAGCTCTCCTGCGTCGGTCACGGCGACCTCCCCGGCCTTCCCCAGAGCACACGGAACACACGGATGGGGGTGGCGATCGGTTCGAGCCTAACGGCCTGCCCGCCGGTGTGCCGACGGACAGGCCGTGCTCAGGTGCCGAGCCTGTGCAGCTGGTCCCACGCCGGGACGTACGGGGTGAAGCGCAGCTTCATCCCGGCCTCGGCCGGCAGCTTGTCCGCCTTCCGGGCGTTGCAGCTGCGGGCCGAGCCGCCGCACGCGGCGACCGTGTTGAGCCAGTCGGTCCGGGCGCCGCCGCGGCTCAGCGGCGTCACGTGGTCGATCGTGGTGGCGCGCTGCCCGCAGTAGGCGCAGCGGTGGCCGTCACGGACCAGCACGCCGCGCCGGGACCAGCGCGGCGGCTGCGTATATCGCCACTTCATGACGACATAACGCAGTAACCGCACGATCTTCGGGCGCGGGAACAGCCCGTACGCGAGGCCCTCCTCAGCCTCGTGGATCTCGGCGACGTGGCGCACGAGCATGCGGATCGCGTGCGGGACCGAAACGGTCTGCAGCGGCTCGTAGCCGGCGTTCAGGACAAGCACCTTCACAGCGCACTCCGATACGACGATGGGGGAGCGGGACTCTCCCGCTCGGGGCGGATCAATCGTCGCGGAGGGGCTTGACCTGCGTCAATCGTGTTTCACCGCAGGGGATGCGCGCGGAAGAACCGCCAGATGACCGGCGTCGCGTCGATCACCGTGGGCGTCGCGGAATCGTTGTTGGGCCGGGTGCTGGGCCAGACGTGCCCGGCGCCTTCGACGCGGTAGTGCTCGAGGGCGCAGCCGCGCCACTTCTGGACGACCACCCCGTCGACCGGTGACCACGACACCGGATCGGGCCGGCAACCGTCCCTTGTGGACCAAGCCGCCAGCCAGTCCGGGATCGCGGGCAGGCCCTTCGCCGGGTTGCCGGTGTAGGGGATCGTCGTGTCCGCCGTCCCGTGGAAGTCGAGGATCGGCACCGGACGGCGGGGCGTGCAGGCGCCGCCCTGCGGGTAGAAGGCCCCGGACACCGGCGCGAACGCCGCGATCCGGCCGCCGAGGCGGCAGGCCAGGACGCCGACGAAGCCGCCGCCGTTGGACTTGCCCGCCGCGGAGATCCGGCCCGCGTCGACGCACAGGGAGCGCTGCAGCGCGGTGAGCAGGTCGCTGGTGAACAGGACGTCGTCCGCGGCGGCCGAGTACGGGGCGCCGGTCCAGGCCGACTCGCCGTCGGTGCCGATCAGGCCCTGCGGGTAGACCGCGATCGCGTCCAGCGCCGAGAAACCGGACAGCTCTTCCTGGTACTGGGACGTCCGCTTGTGCCCGTGGAACGACAGGACCAGCGGGTACGGCCGGTGCGGGTCGTAGTGCGCGGGCAGGTGCACGGTGTACTCGCGGTCGAGGCCGCCCGAGGTGACGTGCCGGGTGGTCGTCACCCCGGCCGGGAAGCCCGCCGGGCGCCCGCAGCCGGTGGTGCGGACGGGGTGGTCGGCGACGCCGGCCGCGGCGGCGGGCGCGGCGAAAGCGGTGGTCAGGGCACAGGCCGCGGCGAGTGCGGCCGCCCGCCGGTGGAAGCGTCCGGGCACTCGATCCTCCTTGATCGACAGCGGGGCGTGGCCAGCATCACACCGGGAGCGGCGGGCCTCCAGATTGCGTTCATAAAGTGCGCGTCGGAACTGTCGGGCCCGCTCGGTAGGATCGACCCAACAACGGCCGCCGGACATGCGGAAAGGAATGGAAGTGACTGCCCCGATCGAGACGCTGGAGTTCCAGTCGGAAGCGCGTCAGCTGCTCCAGCTGATGATCCATTCGATCTATTCGAACAAGGACACGTTCCTGCGGGAGCTCGTGTCCAACGCCTCCGACGCCCTCGACAAGCTGCGGCTGGAGTCGTACCGCGACAAGGACCTCGAGGCGGACACCGGCGACCTGCACATCGCGATCGAAACCGATCCGGAGGCACGCACCCTGACGGTGCGCGACAACGGCATCGGCATGACCCGCGAGGAGGTCGTCGCCCTGATCGGGACGATCGCCAAGTCCGGCACCGCCGACTTCCTGACCAAGCTCAAGGAGGCGAAGGACGCGGCGGCGTCGCAGGACCTGATCGGGCAGTTCGGCGTCGGGTTCTACGCGAGCTTCATGGTCGCGGACAAGGTCACCCTCGTGACGCGCCGCGCGGGCACCACCGAGGGCGTCCGCTGGGAGTCGACCGGCGAAGGCACCTACACGATCCAGCCGGTCGAGGACGCGCCCCAGGGCACCGCGGTCACGCTGCACCTCAAGCCCGAGGACGCCGAGGACCACCTCTACGACTACACGTCCGCGGCGAAGATCCGCGAGATCGTGAAGAAGTACTCCGACTTCATCACCTGGCCCATCCGGATGCGGGGCGAGGGCGAAGAGGCCGAGACGGTCAACTCGATGAAGGCGCTGTGGGCGCGGTCGTCGAGCGAGGTCACCGAGGACGAGTACCACGAGTTCTACAAGCACGTCAGCCACGACTGGCAGGACCCCCTGGAGACGATCCGGCTGCAGGCCGAGGGGACGTTCGAGTACCAGGCGCTGCTGTTCCTGCCCTCGCACGCGCCGATGGACCTGTTCCTGCGGGAGCGCAAGCGGGGCGTGCAGCTGTACGTCAAGCGCGTCTTCATCATGGACGACTGCGAGTCGCTGGTCCCCGAGTACCTGCGGTTCGTCAAGGGCGTCGTCGACGCGCAGGACCTCTCGCTGAACGTGTCGCGGGAGATCCTGCAGCAGGACCGGCAGATCCAGCTGATCCGCCGCCGCCTGGTGAAGAAGGTCCTCTCGACGGTCAAGACGATGATGACCGCCGACGCCGAGAAGTACGCGACGTTCTGGCGCGAGTTCGGCCGGGCGGTCAAGGAGGGCCTGCTCGACGACTTCGAAAACCGCGAAGCCATCCTCGAGATCTCCTCGTTCGCCTCGACGCACGACGCGGAGAAGCCGACTTCGCTGCGCGACTACGTCTCGCGGATGAAGGACGGCCAGGAGCACATCTACTTCATGACCGGCGAATCGCGGTCCGCGATCGAGAACTCGCCGCACATGGAGGCGTTCCGCGCCAAGGGCTTCGAGGTGCTGGTGCTGACCGACCCGATCGACGAGATGTGGGTCGACTCGGTGCCGGGCTTCGACGGGAAGCAGTTCCAGTCGATCGCCAAGGGCCAGGTCGACCTGGAGTCGGAAGAGGACAAGAAGGCCACCGAGGTCGCCCGCGAACAGCAGAACAAGGACTTCGAGAGCCTGCTGACGTGGATGGGGACGGCGCTGGGCGAGACGGTCAAGGAGGTCCGGCTGTCGTCGCGGCTGACGACGTCGCCGGCCTGCATCGTCGGCGACACGCACGACCTGACCCCGACGCTGGAGAAGATGTACCGCGCGATGGGGCAGGAACTGCCGCCGATCAAGCGCATCCTCGAGCTCAACCCGGAGCACGCGCTGGTGACGGGGCTGCGCGAGGCCCACGCCGCCCGCCCGGAGGACGAGGGCCTGGCCGAGACGGCCGAGCTTCTCTACGGCATGGCCCTGCTCGCGGAGGGCGGCGAGCTGGCCGACCCGTCGAGGTTCATCAAGCTCCTCGCCGGCCGCCTGGAGAAGACCCTCTGACCCGCGGTCGTGAGTGGTAAGGCGGGTTCTAACCCGCCTTACCACTCACGACGCGGTCAGGGAGCGGCGTTCATCAGGTCCAGGGCGCTCTGCTGGCGGGCGGCGTCGGACTGGTCGAACGCGCCCGCCCACAGCAGGCCGTAGGCGTCGGCGCTGGTGCGGTCGTTCGCGTACGCCGAGTTCGCTTGACGCTGCAGGTAGGCCGTGTACGGGTGGTCGGCCAGGGCCGCGTTGAGCACCGCCAGGTCGCGGACGTACACGCCCTTGAAACTCGGGCCGTCGATGCCGCCACCGCCCGCCGACTCGCCCGGGTCGCGGAGGATGCCGCCCGGGTTCAAGCCCGCGTTCGCCGTCGACGCGTTCGCCATCGCGCGGGCCTTCGTCAGCAGGCCCGCGTCTCCGGTGGCGCGGTACAGCTCGGTCAACGCCGCGAGCGGCACGCCCTGGTTGTACGTCCAGACCGGCTGGCCGTTGTTCGCGCACGTCGACGTGGTCAGGCCGTCGTTGACGAGGTTCGAGCCGTTGATCATCCCGCTGCCGGCGAACCAGCTCCAGCCCGCCCGGGCCCGCGCCAGGTACACCGTGTCGCCCGGGATGCGGTTGTGCAGGGCCGCGTTCAGCTGGACGTACAGCGAGTTCGGGATGGCGTTCTTGTAGCCGCGGCTCGTGCTCCACCAGACCCCGCCGCCGCAGACGCCGTCCCAGTACGCGTACATGTGGTCGGCGTCGGCGCGGGCGGTGTTCAGGTACTTGCCGTCGCCGGTCAGGTCGTAGGCGTCGACCCACGCGAGGCCCCACCACCCGGTGTCGTCGAGGTAGTCGTTGCGGAAGCTGCCGCCCTGCGCCGCCAGGTTCTTCGTGTACGTCGTGTCGATGGCGTAGCGGTAGCTGCCCATGCCGCTGATCCGGATGTTGTCGATGACCGCGGTGAGCGCGTTCGCCGAATTCCACCACCCCGTCGTGTCGAAGAGGCCGGTGCCGAGATTGTACCGCTCCATCAGCGCCGTGGCGGCCGCGGTGCGCCGGTCCCAGGCGTTCCACGTCGGGCGGGCCCAGCCGGTGCAGGCGATGGTGCCCGAGCCCGCGGGCTGTCCGCACGCGCGCAGCAGGCCGACGCCCTTGTTCGCCCAGTCGTCGGCGTTGTACATCAGCGTCCGCCAGCCCGTGGCCCCGGACGGTGTCGCGGTGTCGCCGAGCTTGCTACCCGACGCCCACGTGCGCCCGGCGTCGAACGAACGGTCCAGCCAGACGTGGTCGCCCGCCGCACCGCCGGTGATCGCCGCCCAGCCCATGGCGTCGCCGTCGTCGAGGTGCAGGGCGATCCGGCGGCCGCCGACGCCGGCCGAGGGGCCTTCGCGGTCGCCTGGTGACGACGCGGGATCTCTGGCGTCGCAGTACTTGTTGCAGATCGGGGCGGCGGCCGCGGCCGTGGTGGCGGTCGGCGTGGCGGCCAGGACGAGGGACAGCAGGGGAATGAGGATGTGCATCGGTCACCTTCCGCGCTGAAGGGCGATGCTCCCCATTGTCCGGTGCCGATATTATTGGTCCAGTCCTTTGTGAAGACAGGTTCGGGACAGGAATTCACGCCCGTCGCGAGCTCAGCAGGAGCAGGCACAGCACGGCGATCGCGGTGACGAGCCCGGCGACCAGCAGCATCGGGTCCAAGGTCGCCGGCGTGCCCGCGGCCGCCTGCTGGACCGCCGGCTGCGGGACGGAGGCCGAGGTGGCCGGGGCGGAGGCGGACGCCGCGGCCGGGGACGTGGTGGGCGGCTGCGTGGTCGCGGGCGCCGCGGCGGCCGGGGTGCCGGTGGCCGAGGTCCGTGGCGGCGCGGTCCGGGCCGTCGTGGCCGGCGGCGCCGACGTGGGCGCGGGCAGCACCGTCACCGAGGCCCGCATGTCCGGGTGCACCGAGCAGTAGTACTGGTAGGTGCCCGGCTGCCGGAACGTGTAGCTCCAGCTTTGCCCGGCCGACAGCTGGGGACTGCGGAACGCGACCGGCGCGCTCGTCGTCACGACGTCGTGCGGGGCTTCGTCGTGCTGCATCCAGGTGACCGTGTCGCCCACCCGGACGGTCAGCGCGGCGGGGGAGAAGGCGTAGCCCTGCATCATGACCGTTTGCGTCGCCGCGGCCGCCGGGCCCGCGAACGGCAGGTTCAGCAACACCAGCAGACCGGCGACGGCCAGCGCGGCGCGCCTCATCGGACGGACTCGATCGCGAACTCGATCGCGATCTCGACGCGCAGCCGCCGCCGGGCCAGCAGCCGGACGAGCCACCCCGCGTGGGCCGGCTTCCGGCGGGCCGGGAGGACGACCCCGGCGGCCCAGACCACGACGCCGTCGGAATCCCGGTGCCGGACGTCGCCGCGCAGGCGCACGGCCCGTCCGGCGACGGTGCCTTCGACGACGAACGGGTCCTCGGCGACGTCGGCGGCGGTGAAGGTGAGTTCGTCGCCGCGGAACGCCCGGCCCAGGAACGGAACCGGAGTCCGCAGCGAGCCGGGGTTGAGGGTGACCGTGAGCGCGGAGCCGGGTGTCCAGTGCCCGCCGGTCGCGGTCAAGCGGCCGCGGATCAACGGCGGACGCGGGGAAACCTCGATGACGCAGCGATCGCGGCGCAGGGCGTAGCCGGTCGGAGCGGGCAGGACGGCGGTGTCGGACATGGGGGGATGGCCTCCGGGGAAGGGTGCGGGTGGCCCGGCGCGGCCGGGCCACCCGCGGGATCAGCAGCTCGCCTGGTTCAGCAACGGCGTGAGCACGTTCTCGAGCCACACCGTGTGCGTCTTGATGTACTGGTCGAGGTTCAGCAGGTCGGTCACCTGCTGGCCCAGCGACTCCTCCAGGTGAGCGCTCTTGATGTGCGCGACGATCGGGGCGAGCGTGTCGGTGAGGACCTGACCGCCCGAGCCGTCGAACGCCGGGGCGAGCACGGTTTCCAGCCACACCGTGTGGGTTTTGATGTACTGGTCCAGGTTGAGGATGTCCTGCACCTGCTGACCGGGGGACGTCTCGAGGTGCGCGCTCTTGATGTGGTCGATGATCGGCTGCAGGACCGCCTTCGGCACGCAGGACCCGCCGCCGGCCGGGGTGGACGGCGCCGGCATCGAGTGGTTCGGTGCCGAGGTGGGGGCGGACGTCGGGGTCGAGGCCGGCGGGGCCGTGGTCGGGGCCGCGCCGGTCACGGTGACGGTCGCCTTCATGTCCGGGTGGATCGAGCAGTAGTACGAGTACTTGCCCGCCTTGGTGAAGGTGTGGCTGAAGGTCTGGCCGGTCTGCAGGGTCGGCGAGGTGAACTTCTCCGGCCCGTCGGTGACGACGATGTTGTGCGGCGCGGTGTCGTGGTTGGTCCACGTCACGGTGTCGCCGACGTTGATCGTCAGGTCGGCCGGCGAGAACTTGTAACCCATGGCTTCGACCGACTTGGCGGACGGTGCCGCGGCCGGGGCGGCCCCGCCGGCCTGTTCCTGGGCGAGCCCCTGGTACAGCGGGACGGCCAGGGGACCCTGCTGGGCCAGTGCGGCGAGGTCGACGTTCGCGGCCTGGCTGGGCGCGGCCTGCTCGGTCCGCCCGCCGCGCAGCGTGGCGAGGCTGAACAGCGCCGCCGCGAGCGCGACGATCGCCACGGCGACCGGCCAGTTCCGCCGTCGCCGCACCACCTCCGGCTGCTCGGGGGCGGTGGGGGTGGGGTTGTCCATCGAGGACTCCTTTCGCAGGGCGATCAGCGGCCGGGGCTGGCCGTGACGAGGAAGCTCGCCGCGAGGAGGACCACGAGCACGAGCGTGGTCTCGGCGGCGACGGAATGGACGAAGGGGCGGACGGTCCGGGCGTCCCCGCGCAGGACGACGGCGAAGTCGAGGCGGCGGCCGACCCAGCGGCGGCTGAACTGGGCGGCCAGCAGCACGACGGCGAGCGCCGCGAGCTTGACCAGCAGCGTCCGCCCGTAGGTCGTGCCGAACACCCGGCTGACGCTGCCGACGGTCTGCCACGCCAGCACGACGCCGGCGGCGACCACGACGGCGACCGACGTCATCGCGAGTTTCGAATAGCGGGGGATCACCGAAGCGAGTTCTCCGGGGTCGCGGCGGGCGAGGACGCCGAACAGCAGCACGGCCAGGCCGCCGATCCACGCCGAAGCGCCGGCGAGGTGGGCGAAGTCGGCCAGCTGGGTCAGCCACGGCCGGGTGCTTTCCACCGCGTGGCCGGTCAGCCCGGTCGTGCGGAGCAGTCCGACCAGGACGGCCCCGGCCCCGACGCGCCAGGGCAACGCCGTGGCCGCGTCCCGGCCGCGTTGCAGCAGCCAGGCCAGCACCACCCCGCCGAGCAGCCACAACAGCGCCCTGGCGAACCAGATGCGCCCGAACTGGCTGTCCAGGGCCTGGCTGAGCAGGTCCCAGGACAGGACGTCACCGGGCGGGCGTTGCGCGGCCCACGCCGCCTGCAGGCCGAGGCCGGCGAGCGTGCCGAGCAGGCCGAGGACCCAGCCGGTGACCAGCACCGAGCGGGCTCCGCGGTGGCCGGCGCCCGCGGGCCAGAGCACGGCGAGGAACAGCAGCCCGCCGGCGAACAGGGTGAGGCCGGCGTAGTCGACGGTGCGTGCGAGCACGTACCAGGCCTTGACGGGTTCCACGGCTCACTGTCCACTGGGGACGGTCGTGGTGGCGGGCACCATCGCGGGTTCCAGTCCGCCGTCGGCCGTGCGGCAGTAGCCGAGGACGAGCGCGCCGACCCCGGCCGGCCCGGTCACACCGAGCCCGGTGGTGACGGAGCCGAGCAGGGGCAGGCCGCCGACGGTGTCCAGGATCTGTTGCGGCACACCGGGTTGGCACGCGGGCACGTCGGTTTCGGGCGGCGCCGGTGTGGTCGGCGGCGGTGAAGACGGGGGAGGCGAGGTGCCGGGGTCGGGGGATCCCGGCTCCGGGACCGGCACCACGCCGGTATCACCGGGCATCGGCGGCATCGGCGCGGCCGGCTGATCGCCGACCGGCATCGCAGGCAGTGGGGACGCCGGGCCGCCCGTGGGCAGCTGGCCCGCCGGGACCGGTTGCGGGACCGAGGTTTCCGGGGCGGCCGGGTGTCCGCCGTCCGCGACCACGGGCGGGGTGGCCGCCGCGGTGCCCGGGCGCAGACCGATGCCGGACGCGTAGCCGACGACGACCACGACGGCGCCGGCCAGGCTCGCGGCGATCACGTGGTCACGGCGCAGGGCGGGTCCTCGCACGGTTTCGTCCTCCAAAGAACGGGAATGCGCTTTCGGAACGGCAATTCCGCAGCGGCGTGAGAGCGGGATGTGGGAGCAATAAACCAGCCGCCACGTTTCGTGGGGTGATCCTCACGTGAAGGCCGGGTTAAGTCGGGCGGCCCGTGAGGGGCGCGTCGCGGTGAGATGCTGCGCCGAAAGCCCGTTCTGCTGCGCTGTTCGGGTGACTGGCGACGCGGACTACCGGAGTAGCGGTCCGATTTGCCCGGTTGTCGGGCCGGGACCCGCCGCGGCGGTGAGAATTGGTTAACACAGCCGTTTCACGGACATCCGCGGTGGTACCGGATCCGCTCGCTACGGTTCCGCTCGTCGCTCGAATTCCCGAGAAGGCGAGGAACCATGACTTCCCGCTGGTCTTTCCCGGTCCGGATCGCCGCCGTGCTGGCGTCCGCCTGCTGCACGGCCCTGCTGTGCGCGCAGCAGGCGGACGCGCACAGCGTCCTGGTCTCCAGCTCGCCGGCCGCCGACGCGTCGGTGACCGCCTCCCCGGCCGAAGCCGTGCTCGAGTTCAACGAGCCGGTGGAGAACCGGTTCACCGAACTCGCGGTCCTGGGCCCCGACGGTACTTCGCACTGGGAGGCCGGTCCGGCGTCCGTTGTGGACGCCCGGGTCTCGGCGCCGCTGAGTCCCCTCGGCCCGGCGGGGACCTACACGATCCGGTACCGCGTCACCTCCGCCGACGGCCACCCGGTCTCCGGCACCGTCCCGTTCCGGCTCACCGTGGCCGGCGCGGGGGCGGCGGTGCCGGCCACGGTGGCGGCGGGGCGCCCGGACGGCGACGGCGAGGTGCCGCTGTGGCCGTGGATCACCGGGGGTGCCGTCCTGCTCGGTACCGGGTTCGCGGTGGCCCGGCGCCTGAGCCGCGCCCACGCTTGAGGCCGTGGCTCGGCGGGTATCCCGGGCCCATGACGAACCTCGACGACACCACGACCGCGAAGCTCGACGAATTCGTGCTCGCCCGGCTCGCGGAGGACGAAGAGCGCGTCCGGGCCGGGGAACTGCCGCTGATCGACGAGGCCGAACGGCGGGGACGGCTGCGGATCATGTACGCCGACGACGGCGACGGGCTGCTGCTCGCCGGCGGGCCGGTCGAGGCGATGGAGGACCGGCACCCGGTGCCGTTCGCCGAGAAGGCCGAGTTCCTGCGCCGCGAGATCCGCGACGTCCACGACGACGCATCCGTCAAGCTCGTCGCCTCCGTGTACGAAGCCCACCCCGACTGGCGCGACGAATGGCGCCCGTGACCTGATGCCCGCGCCGGCGCGGATCTTCGCCGACCGGGAGCACGGCGGCCGCCGGCTCGCGGACGAACTGCGGCGCCGAAACTGGGCCGATCCGGTGGTGCTCGGGCTCGCCCGCGGCGGGGTGCCGGTGGCGGCCGTCGTCGCGCGGCGGCTCGGTGCCGAGCTGGACGTCGCGGTCGCCCGCAAGATCGGCGCGCCCGGCCACCGCGAGTTCGGCGTCGGCGCGGTCACCCCGGACGGCCCGGCGATCTACGACGAGGCCGGTCTGCGCGCGGTGAGGTTGACCCCCGCGCGGCTGGTCCGGGCCGAGAACCGGGAACGGGCGGAGGCGCGCCGTCGGCTCGCGCGGTACCGCGCCGGCCGCGAACCCGCCGGTCTCGCCGGCCGTGACGTCGTCCTGGTCGACGACGGGCTCGCGACCGGCGTCACCGCGACGGCGGCATTGCGTGACGTGCGCGCGGCCCGGCCGCGGACGCTCGTCTTCGCGGCCCCCGTCGCCGCTCCCGGCGCGGCCGCGCGGATCCGGCGCGAAGCGGACGACGTCGTCTGCGTCGCCGAGCCGCCGGATTTTCGCGCGGTCGGCCAGTGGTACGCCGATTTCCGCCAGCTGGGTGACGACGACGTCTTGGCCCTGCTCACCCCGTGACGCCACCCGGGGCACCCCAGGTTGACCGGGTGGGTGACGGGGTATCACCCGATGGGGGCACCGACCGAAGAGGCGGGAGCGGGATGAGCGAACGGGACGGGCTCGGCGCGGCAGCGCGCGGGCTGCGGCAGTACCTGCTGGCCGTCGCGGCCAAACTGGACGCACCCGCCTGGTTCTGCGAGGTGGACGTCCCGGCCGGGGCGTACGTCGCCCTGGAGCGGCGGCTCGCGCGCTTCCCGGAGCACGAGATGGCCCTGTTGTGGGACGAACGCGACGGCTGGGCCGCGGCGGTCGAGTCCTCGATCGGCGACGAAGTCATCGTGCTGGCGTACCTGGGCGAGGACGTCTTGCCGGCCCCGGAAGCGGTCGTGGACTTCGTGGCCGCCCTGTACGGCGAGAAGTACCCCGGCCGCCCGGACCCCCCGGACTTCCGCAGACCCGGCACCGCCGACGGCTTCGACGACCGCCTGGCCGCCTACGCCGGCGACCCCGTCGGGCACGCCTGAATCAGCGGGCCGGCAGCACGCAGAACTCGTTGCCCTCCGGGTCGGCGAGCACGATCCACGGGTCGTCGGGCGGGTCGTCGAGGACCTTCGCCCCGAGCATCACCAAGCGCTCGACCTCGGCCCGCTGGTCGCCCTCCACCGGGCACAGATCCAGGTGCAGCCGGTTCTTGACGGCCTTCTCCTCGGGGACCGGCTGGAAGAGCAACGCCGGGCCGTCGGCGAAGTCGACCTGGCGGTAGGTGAGGCCGTGGGAGTCGGTCCAGGTGCGGGTTTTCGCGTTGCCCAGCGCCGCGGCCCAGAACTCTGCCAGCAGGTCCGGCCGGCGGCAGTCGACCGCCACGGCCAGGATGCGCGCCGCCGTCATGCGGCCGGCACGATCCGGTTGATGGCTTCGGCGACGAGGTCCGGTTCGGACACCGTCACCGTCAGTCCCGGGTGCCGCACCAGTCCCCACGGGTCGAGGCCGCGGACCGGCTCCCGGAACCGGAGGCACACGCCACCGCGTGTTGTCGTCCCGAAGGTCAGGCCGCGGTCGGCCAGCGAAAGCCGGACGCCGAACACGCGGAAGGCCCGGTACGGACCGGTGGCCTCGGCCCCGGCCAGATTGCTCAGCGGGGTCTCGACCAGCCACGGCCCGAACCGGACGCGCAGGCCGTCGGCGTCCAGGTCCAGGCCGGCCCGTCGCCCCAGGAGCCGGTGCAGCCACCCAGGACCGGCGAAGTCCGCATGGAGCCGGTAGTGCACGACGACGGCGGGCGCACCCACCGCCGCCGCTTCGCCCGTGGTCATGCGCCGCCGCCCAGCGGCGGGACTTCCGGTTCGTCATCGGCCGGGAGCTCGGGGTCGCGCCACTGCTCGGCGCGGGTCGGGCCGTTGCCCTGCAGGGTTCCCTGCAGCTCGGCCTTCATCGCGTCGTCCTCCCGGGGCGAATGCCGGTCGCTTTCACGGTGCACGGGAACCTCCTTCACGCAGTGTCCTTTTGGCTACCCGGTGATCGCCCGCCGAAACGGCGACCGGATCACGAGCGCGCGGCGGTCCGGTTGACCGCCCGCGCCGCGACGATGCCGAGCACCAGGCCGGCGGCCGCGGTCAGCCCGTGCAGCCAGTTGTCCGCCCAGTTCAGGTTGATCGGGTCTTCGGGGTTGACGAGCGCGGTGGCGAGGATGCCGTACGCGGTCATCCCGGTGAAGCCGACGAACAGCACCCAGCAGTAGATGATCGCCCCGGTGCGCCGGATCGCGGCGAGCAACCCGAGCACCCCGACCGCCGTGTGGACGAGGTTGAGCAGCGGCGTCACGCTGAAGATCCAGACCGCGCGGCTGGTCTCGTGGCCGACCGCGGCGGTCTCCGGGGTCAGGAACCCGGCGATGCCGAGCACGAGGTACAGCAGCCCGAGGACGGCGACGACCGGCCGGAGCCAGGACGCCCCGGTGCGGGTTTCGGCGGAAGACATGTGTTCTCCTTCTTTCCGGGGCCGGTTACCCCGTCACCCGGGCGGAAAACGGACAAGTGGAAGGGGCCGGACGACGGACTGAGAGGTCCGCCGTCCGGCCCGCGGCCGGAACCCGCGCCGGTCCCTGCAGCCAGGACGCGGGCCCCTGGTCTCAGGGGGAACGCCAGTCGTGACCGCGGTGGGCGGTCCCGTGCTGGGCTCCCGTCAGCAGCAGGCCGCCGTCGACGACGAGCGACGTGCCGGTGATGTAGCCGGCCGCCGGGGTGGCCAGGAACGCGACCGCGGCCGCCACCTCGGCCGCGTGGCCGGGGCGGCCGAGCGGGATGCCGGGCCGGTCCTGCTCGCGCGGATCGGCATCGGTCTGGCCGGTCATCGGGGTGGAGATCTCGCCCGGCGCCACGGAGTTCACCGTGATGCCGTGCTCAGCGAGTTCCAGGGCGAGCACCTGGGTCAGCGCCCCCGCTCCGGCCTTCGCGGCGCAGTAGGGTGCGGCGCCGACGCGCGGCACGTGCTCGTGGACGCTGGTGATGGTGATGATCCGGCCGCCGCGCCCGGCTTCGATCATGTGCCGGGCGGCGCGCTGGGAGAGCAGGAAGACCCCGTCGAGGTCGACGTCGAGGACCTGCCGCCACTTCTCGTAGTCGAGGTCCACCGCGAGCCGGCTGCTGCCGGTGCCGGAACAGTTGACCAGGACGTCGATGCCGCCCAGATCTTCGGCGAAGGCGTCGACGACGTCGGCGGCGCCCGGCAGTGCGGTCAGGTCGAGCTTGCGGACGTGCGCGGTCACGCCGTGCGAGCGGGCTTCGGCCGCGGTCTCCTCGGCGCCGTCGGCGTCGGAGTGGTAAGTGATGCCGACATCGAGGCCGCCGCCGGCGAGCGCGGCGACGACCGCGCGGCCGATGCCCGAGTCGGCACCGGTGACGACGGCACGCCGCGGCGCGGCGGCTTCGGCGGGCAGCGGCGCCGGGAGCGACACGGGCATCTCCTTTCGTTCCCGGTCGGCTACCACTGCCACCGGGGACTAAACGCGCGGGTCACGGGGTATTCCGTCCCGATGAGACTGGCCGTGCTGGACATCGGGTCGAATTCCGCTCAGCTGCAGGTGGTGGACGTCTCCGCCGGCGCCCCGCCGCTCCCGGCGCACGCGGTGAAGGAACCGACGCTGCTCGCCGAGGAACTGCGGCTCGACGGGACGCTGAGCGACGAGGGGATCGAGCGGGTGACGGCCGCGGTGAGCCGGGCGGTCGACGCGGCGGTGCGGCTCGGCGTCGACCACCTGTACCCGTTCGTCACCGCGGCCGTGCGCGACGCGGTGAACCGCGACGAGGTGATCGACCGCATCCAGGCGGCTTCCGGCATCCGGCCGCAGTTCCTTTCCGGCGAGGAGGAGGCGCGGCTGACGTACTTCGCCGCGCGCCGGTGGTACGGCTGGTCGGCCGGGCGGCTGCTGCTGATCGACATCGGCGGCGGGTCGATGGAGCTGGTGCTCGGCCGGAACGTCGAGCCCGAGCTGGCCGTCTCGCTCCCGCTGGGCGCCGGCCGGCTGACCCGCGAGTTCCTCACCGCCGACCCGCCGACGCGCAAGCAGCTGAAGGCCCTGCGCCGGCACGTCCGCGACACGCTGTCCGAAGTGCTCGACCGGCTGCGCTGGGAAGGCCCGCCGCGCCGGGTCGTCGCGACGTCGAAGACGTTCAAGCAGCTGGCCCGCCTCACCGGCGCCCCACCGCAGCGGAAGGGCCCGTTCGTCACCCGGGAACTGGTGGTCGCGGACGTCCGCGAGTGGATCCCGCGGCTGGCCCGCATCCCGGCGGCGGAACGGGCCGGCCTGCGCGGCATTTCGAAGCCACGGGCCCGGCAGGTGGTGGCCGGCGCGGTGGCGGCGGAAGGGACGTTGTCGGCGCTGGACGTCCCGAGCGTCGAGGTGTGCCCCTGGGCGTTGCGGGAGGGAATCCTGTTGCGGCACCTGGAACAGCTCGCCGAGTCGACGCCGTTGCCCCTGCAGCCGCTGACGCGCCACCCGGACGCCGCGGTGCGGCAGCTTCATCCGGCCGGGGAGCAGCCGGTGCCGTCCTGAGCGTGTGTGGGCCGCCGGGTGGGGTAACCGCGCGGTTCCCGAACGGAAGGAGAGCTCCCGTGAGCAAGCCGAACCCGATCGAACTGCAGAAGTACCTGTCCGGCGTCGACTACCCGGCGCAGCGCGACGACCTGGTGCGCGCTGCCGAGCGGAACGGCGCCGACTCGGACACTTTGGACGTCGTGCGTCGCCTGCCGGACCGGACCTACGAGGGTCCCAGCGGCGTGAGCAAGGAGATCGGCGGCTGACCCCAGGACGTCCTCGACTCGTTCCCGACGCCGGACGCCGGGAACGAGTCGGTCAGGACGTCGCCGAGACCACCCCGGGCAGGGCGAGGGCCGTCACCGCGCGGCAGACGTCGGCGGGGTCGATCGTGTCGAGGCACGGATGGCCCGGGACCGGGCAAACCCGCGCGCGGGTGGCCCGGCAGGGGGCGTGCTGATCGCCCAGGACGACCGTGGGGACGCCGTAGGGCGCCCAGCGCTCCTGCGGCACCACCGGCGCGAACAGCGAAACCACCGGAGTGCCGGCCGCGGCGGCGAGGTGCGCGGGGCCGGTGTTCGGTGCCACCACGACCTGAGCGCCGGACAGCACCGCCGCCAGCTGCGGCAGGGACGTCCGCCCGCCGAGGTTCACCGCCGACGTCCCGGCCACCTCCTGGGTCAGCGCGCGGTCCGAGGGCGCGCCCGTCACCAGCACCCGGTGCCCGTCGGCCGCCAGGGCCCGCACCGTTTCGCGGCTCCACGCCGCCGACGGCTGGCGGGCGGGCACCGACGCCGCGGGGTGCACGACGACGTACGCCCCGCCGCCGGTCAGCCGGGCCATGTCCGGCAACGGGCGCCGCAGCGCCAGGGCGCCGTGGTCGTCCGGTGGCAGCGAATACCCGGCCGCTTCGGCGAGCGACAGCATGCGGACCGGCTCCGGCGGATCGCCGTCGACGCGGTGCCGCAGGTCGAGCAGGCTGCCCGGGTAGTCCTCGGAGATCGCGCCGATCCACGGCACCCCGGCCTGCCGCAGCAGCAGCGCCAGCGGCAGCGGGGACTGGTGGAACGACGTCAGGATCAGCGCGCGGTCGAACGACTTCGACCGGATCCGCGCGACGAACGCGCCGGTGTCCGACGCGGTCACCGGCGGCGGCTCGGGGTCGATCCAGGGCGCTGTCCAGGTGAGCAGGTCGGTCACGCCCGGGAGCAGCTCGCCGGCCGCGCGGCCGTGCGGCCCGGTCAGCAGCGTGACGTCCGCTCCGGACGCGGCGACCGCGCGGACGCAGGGACCGGCGAGCAGGACGTCCCCGAGGTTGTCCTGGCGGGCGACGAGCACCCGGGTCATCCGGCGACCCCGGCGACGCGCAGCGCCTCGGACAGGTCTCGCGCGACGGCGGCGTGCCGGCGGGCCCGGGCGATCTCCGGTTCGAGCGTGCGGTCCGTCGGCACCAGCACCGCGCGGGCGCCGGCGGCGAGGGCGGCGTCGACGTCGGCGCCGGTGTCGCCGATGACCACACAGGACGCGGGGTCGACGCCGAGCTCGCCGGCGGCCCGCAACACCATGCCGGGAGCGGGTTTGCGGCACGCGCAGCCGTCGCCGTCGTCGTGGACGCAGACCTGCCAGGTGCCGAACGGGCCGAACAGCTCGCGGACGCGAGCGTTCACCGCCTCGAGCTGTTCGGGGGTGATCAGTCCTTTCGCGACACCGGACTGGTTGCTCACCACGCCGACCGGGATCCCGCGCTCCCGCAGGCCCCGGACGAGCTCGACGGCGCCGGGCACCGGGCGGACGCCGTCCGGGTCGTTCAGGTAGGGGACGTCGACGATGAGCGTGTCGTCCCGGTCGAACAGCACCGCGACCGGGGGCCGGGGCCGCCGGGCCGCGACCTCCCCGCGCAGCCGGTGGTAGCACGCGGCGGGCGGGATCAGAGCACTGGTGACGGCCATGCGCGCCACTTCGCCGGGGGTCCGCGGGCCGGGCAGGATGCGGCGGATGGCGAACTCCGCGGTCAGCCCGGCCCAGACACCGGCCGCGAGCAGGGCTTTTCCGCGCTGCTTGACCAGTGGCAGGACGAGCGCGGCCAGACCGGCCACTGTGGACAGTGTGTGCAGGCCGAGCCGGCCGTGCCCGGCGCCGGTGCGCTGCCGCCAGAGCACGCCGTGCTTGGCCCGCATCAGCGCGTTGTCGGCGTTGCCGCGCTGGGCTTTGAGGCTGTAGAAGAACCCGGCCCGGCGCGCGGGGTGCGTGGTCAGCCGTTCGCCCTGGTCGATCCGGTGCCCGGCTTCGGCGACGCGCAGCGCGAGATCGGAGTCTTCGCGGAACGCGCGCGGGAACCGCTCGTCGAAGCCGCCCGCTTCGACCAGGGCACTGCGGCGGTAGGCCATGTCGGCGGTGATCCACCGCGCGTGCTCGAGACCGGCGGTGCCGCGCTCGTCGTCCGTGGGGCGGCGATCCGCGGGCAGCGGGACGGTGATCCGGCCCTGGGAAGCGGCCACGTCCGGCGGCAGCGAGGCGAGGTCGGCTTCGAGCTGCCGCGGCCAGTCGGGGGCGAGCACGACGTCGTCGTCGATGAACGCGATCCACTCGCTCCGCGCGGTGCGCCAGCCGAGGTTCCGCGCCGCCGCGGGCCCGCGCCCGCCGGAGCGCAGCACGCGGACGCCGTCGGGGACGTCCAGCGCGGGCCCGTCCGGGCGGTCGTCGACGACCAGGATTTCCGCCGGCCGCGGGGGCGGACCGGTCAGCAGGGTTTCCAGCAGCGGCCGAAGTGTCTCCCGGCCCGTCGTGGGGATCACCACGGTGTAGTCGAGCGTCACGGGCACCGGTTACCCCGGGCGGGGGTGATCAAACGGCGTGTCGAAGTGCCCGGGCCCGGGTAACCGCCGGGCGACGAGAAGGAGGTGCGGATGACCGCGGGGACGATCGAGATCCGGAACCCGGCCGACGGCAGCGTGGTGGGCACTGTGCCGACCGCGAGCGAAGAGGAGATCGACGCGGCCCTCGCCGCGGCCCGCCGGACGCCGTGGGCGCAGACGCCCGCCGCCGAGCGGGGCGCGCTGCTGCACACCGCGGCCGAACGGCTGCGGGCGCACGCCGACGAGCTGGCGAAGACCAACGAAGCCGAGACCGGCAAGCCGCACGACGAAGCCCGCGAAGGCGTGCTCGCCGGCGCGGGCACCCTGGCGCAGTACGCCGAGCTCGGCCCGGTCCACCGCGGCCGCAGCCTGCTCGGCGACGTCGGCGCGACGGACCTGATGGTGCCCGAACCACGCGGGGTGGTCGTGGCGCTCACGCCGTGGAACGACCCGGTCGCGGTCGCCTGCGGGCTGCTGGGGGCGGCGCTGGCCACCGGGAACACGGTGGTGCACAAGCCGAGCGAGCGGGCGCCGCACACCGGGCAGCTGCTGGGCGAGGTGCTCGGCGGGGTGTTCCCGGACGGCGTGCTGCAGACCCTGCACGGCGACGGCGGAGTCGGCGCGATCCTGGCGATGCACTCCGGCGTCGACGTCATCGCCCACGTGGGGAGCACGGCGACCGGCCGCTCGATCGCCGCGAGCGCGGCCGCGACCGGGGCGAAGACGTTGCTGGAGAACGGCGGCAACGATCCGCTGGTGATCGACGAGGACGTCGACCCGGAGTGGGCGGCCGGCCAGGCGGCGCTGGGAGCGTTCGCGAACTCGGGGCAGATCTGCGTGGCCGTCGAACGGATCTACGTGTGTTCCGCGATCGCCGAGCCGTTCCTGGCGGCGCTGGTGAAGGAAGCCGAGACGCGGACGCTCGCGCCGCTGGTGGACCGGCGGCACCGGGAGCACGTGCACGCCCACGTCGAGGACGCGCTTTCCCGTGGCGCGCGGTTGCTGGCCGGAGGCTTGGTCCCGGACGGTCCCGGCGCGCACTACCCGGCGACGGTCCTGACGGACTGCGCGCCGGAGCTGCGGGTGATGACGGAGGAGACGTTCGGGCCGGTGGCACCGGTCCGGGTGGTCTCGGGTTTCGACGAGGGCCTGGCCGAAGCGGCGAAGGGCGAGTACGGGCTGGCGGCGACGGTGCTGACGGGCTCGATGGCGCACGCCCAGCGCGCGTGGCGTGAGCTCCCGGCGGGGACGGTCAAGGTGAACAACGTCTTCGGCGGCGCACCGGGCGGAGCGGCGCACCCGCGGGGGCGGAGCGGGAACGGATACGGGTACGGGCCGGAGCTGCTGGACGAAATGACCCAGACGAAGCTCGTGCACATCGCCCCGCCGGCATGACCGGACAGCAGGAGAGACGCGGAGAACGCCGGCCGGGCTCGCCGGAGGAGGCAGGCCCGGCCGGCGGCGCTTCGCTGGAGGAGGCGGACCCGGCCGCCGACGATTCGCCGGATCGGGAACGGCGTGGCCGGACCTCCGCCGGGCGGCCGGCCGGCGGAGTGCGCGGCGATCGGGCCCGGGCGAACCGCTTGGCGCGGATGCTCCGGCGCCGAGACGGCGCCGGAGCCGCGGACGAGAGCGAGCCCCGCAACCGCACCCCCGCCGGCTGGCTCGCCCGCGCACTCCGGGTCCCCGGCCGCGAGCGGCGGATCCTCGTCCAGAGCGCCAAAGCGACCCTCGCCGCGACGGCGGCCTGGCTCCTCGCCACCCTCGTCCTGCACCTGCCGCAGCCCTTCCTCGCGCCCTACGCCGCCGTCTTCCTCGTCGAAGCCACCGTCTACCGGTCACTCCGCGGGTGGCTCCAGCAGGTCGGCTCGGTCGCTTCCGGGGTCCTGCTCGCCGCCGTCGCCGGGCACTTCATCCCCTGGCAGGCTGTCGCGCTCGCCGCCGTTGTCTTTCTCGGCCTCCTCGCCGGGAGCTGGCGGCGGTTCGGGGACGCCGGCGTCTGGGTCGGTGTCACCGGCATGCTCGTCATCTCCTACGGCACCGCCCGCGAACCCGTGCTGCTCGGCGACCGCCTCCTGGAAACCGCGCTGGGCGCGGCCATCGGCGTCGGCGTCAACACGCTGATCCTCCCGCCGCTCTACGGCGAACGGCTCGCCGCGGCCGCCGGGCGGCTCGGGAAAGCCCTGGCCGCCCTCCTCGAATCGATGTCCGACCTGATCCGCCGGGACGAGCCGCCAGAGGACCTCGGCCACCTGCTGTCCCAGGAGCAGGACACGCGCAGCCAGGTGCTGGCCGCCGAAGATGCCGTCGGCCTGACGCGGGAAGGCCGGATGCTGAACCTGCGGCGCGGGCGGCCCGCCGCCGGGGCGCGGCACGAACGTCCGCTCCGGACGCTGATCGGGCTCTGGCCCGCGATGTCGCAGCTGATCGCCGCCGTGCGAACCACCGCGGGGCGGCGGGAGCACCCGTTCGAGTACCCCTGGCCGGACGCGCGGGAAGCGCTGGCCGACCTGATGCACCACCTCGCGGGAGCCGTGCAGGCCGTCGCGGTGGCCGGCGAACCCGTCGAACTGGAGGAATGCCGCGCCCTGCTCAAGAACCTCGAGACGCGGCTGGTGACGGCCGAGGAGGACGGCGTTCCCGCCCGGCTCGGCCTCGGCACCCTGACGCTGCCCGCGCGGTTGCTGCTGGAACAGCTGGAAAGGCGCTGACTGCTACCCGAGAGCGATCGCTTCGGCGTCGGACCGGTGCCGGCGGCAAGCGGTGCACACCATCGTCTGGCCCAGCAAGGTGCCGTCGCCGGACACCAGCCGCGCGACGTGCAACGTCGGCAGGCCGCACTCCTCGCAGGGGATCGGCTTGCTGTCGCGGCTGATCATGACACGGTTCGGCATGGGTGGAGCCCCCTGACGCGGATGGAAGGTCTCAGCGGGTTACCCACGTGTCCTGCGCCACACTCGTCCGGCGCAGCGATGCCACTCGAATGGCGTAGTCACTTGGCCGGATACTGCTGCTCACGCAACAACTCGGCGAGGTGGACGGCGTTGCGGACCAGGGTCGCGTTCGTCGAGGCCACGGCGTCGGGTGTCTCGTCGAGGTCCTGGTAGTCGCCGCCTTGCATGGCCTCGCCGTTCCAGTAGGTCGCGCCCTGGGCCGGCACCGTGAAGCCGACGTCGTTCAGCGCCTGGAACAGGTCGGCGATGATCTTGTGGGCGCCGTCCTCGTTGCCGACGACCGCGGCCACCCCGACCTTGCCGAACATCGCCGGCCGTCCCTCGTCGTCCGTTTCGGACAGCTCGGCGTCTAGGCGTTCCAGGACCCGCTGCGCGACGCTCGACATGTGCCCGACCCACGTCGGGGTGGCGATCAGCAGGACGTCGGCGGCGGCGATCTTCCGCCGGATGTCCGGCCAGGCGTCCCCGTTGCCCATGTCGGCTTCGACCCCGGGGCGGACGTCGTGGTCGACCACCCGGACCAGCTCGCCGGTGGCGCCGCGCTCGGCGAACAGGTCGAGCAGCTGCCGCGCGATGAGGTCGCTGCTCGACTTCGCCGGTGACGGCTTGAGCGTGCAGGTCAGCGCGAGGACGCGCAGGGTCATGACTGTCTCCTGGGATGGGTGCCGACGCCGAGGTGGGCGAACCCGGCTTCGGCGAGGACGTCGGGATCGAGCAGGTTGCGGGTGTCGACGACGACCGCCCGGTCGGCGGACGCGGCCAGCCGGGCCCAGTCGAGGTCCCGGAATTCGGGCCACTCGGTGAGCACGACGAGGGCCGCGGCGTCCTTGGCCACCAGGTACGGGTCGTCGACGACCTGGACCGGGCTCGGGGCCGGCACACACGCGACGGCCGGGTCGTGCGCGGTCAGCTCGGCGCCCGCGCGGGCCAGGTCGTCGGCCACCGCCAAGGCGGGGGAGTCGCGCAGGTCGCCGGTGCCGGCCTTGAAGGCCAGACCCAGCAGGCCGATGCGGGTGCCGGACAGCGAACCGGCGGGCGAACCGGTCACGGCCTGCCGCACGGCCCGCACCACCCGGGCGCGCTGCCGGGCGTTGACCCGGACCGCGTCACGCAGGATGCCGAAGTCGACGCCCGCCGACTCGGCCGCGTGCAGCAGCGCGGAGGTGTCCTTCGGCAGGCACGAACCACCCCAGCCGGGCCCGGGGGCGAGAAACTCGGGGCCGATCCGCGCGTCCAGGCCCATGGTGCGCGAGACCTCGCGGACGTCCGCGCCGAACCGTTCGCACAGTTCGGCGAGGACGTTCACGTAGGACAGCTTCACGGCGAGGAACGCGTTGCTCGCGTACTTCGCGAGTTCGGCGCTGGCCGAGTCGGTGGCCACCACCGGGGCGCCGGTCGGCTCGTACAGCCGCGCGACCCGGCGCGCCGCCGGCGAATCCGCCGGGTCGGTGCCGACCACCACGCGGTCCGGGCGCAGGAAGTCTTCGACGGCGTGGCCTTCGCGGAGGAACTCCGGGTTGGCCACCACCGGCAGGTCGTCGCGGCCCAGCAGGCGCGGGAGCCGGGCCGCGGTGCCGACCGGGACCGTCGACTTGGTCACCAGCACGCAGCCGGGCCGCAGCAGCCGCCCGAGCTGCGGCACGACGTGTTCCAGCACGCCGAGGTCGGGGCGGCCGTCCTCGGCGGGTGGCGTGGGCAGGCAGAGAAAGACGACGTCCGCGCCGTAGAGCTCGGCCTGGGCGGTGGTGAAGCTCAGCGTCCGGTCCGCGAGTCCCTGGCCGACCAGCTCGGCCAGCCCGGGTTCGGCGATCGAGACGACGCCGCGGCCCAGCTCGTCCACTTTGGACTCGTCGGCGTCCACGCAGGTGACCCGGTGCCCGAGCCGCGCGAAGCACGCGGCGCTCGTCAGCCCGACGTAGCCCGCACCGACGATCCCGATGTGGTCAGCCATGCGCCACCTGCATCTCCAGGGCCGAGCGCGTCGCGGCCAGCACGCGCTCCTCGCCGAGCAGCAGCAGCCCGCCGTCCGGCTCCTCGCCGTGCGGGTCGCCGACGTTCCCGGCCCAGAGCACGACGTGCTGCCGCGCGGACGGCGGCGGGCCCCACAGCCGCGGCGGGGTCGGGCCGAACAGCAGCACCGACGGCGTGCCGAACGCCGTGGCGAGGTGCCCGACGCCGGTGTCGCCGCACACCACGAGCGCCGCTCCGGCCACCAGGGCCGCCAGTTCCGCCAGGCCGGTGCGCCCGGCCAGCACGGCGTCGTCGCCGAGCCCGGCCGCTTCGGCGATCGACAGCGCCAGGTCCCGTTCGCCGGCGCTGCCGGTGAGCACGACGTGGCGCCCGTCGGCGGCGAGGTCCCGGACGACGGTCGCGAACCGCTCGGGCGGCCAGCGCCGGGCCGGGAAGGCCGCGCCGGGGTGAACCACGACGGCGTCCGGTGCCGGGCTCGGCCCCGGCGGCACGGGCAGGTGCAGCGCCGAGCGGTCCGCCGCCAGGTGGTGGTACTCGACGAGCCGGCACCAGCGATCGACCTCGTGGACGTCGTCGCGCCAGGCGAGCCCCGGGACGTCGGGGAAGTCGGGGTGGCGGTGGGTCAGCAGCTCGGCCGGGTCGGTGTCGAGGAGGTCGTGGATGCTCTCCGGGCCGCTGCCGTGCAGGTTGACCGCCAGCCGCGGCGGCGGGCCCGGCCAGGCGAGCTCGCCGAGCCCGGACGTCGGCAGCAGCTCGTCGACCGCGTCGATCAGCTCCACCAGGTCCCGCAGGCTTTCCGGCGCGGCCAGCACCAGCCGGTCGCCGGGGTGGGCCGCGCGCAGGGCCCGCAGCGCGGGGACCGCCGTCAGCAGATCCCCGACGCCGAGCGCGCGCAGCACGAGGACCGCGGCGCTCACGGCCACGACCCCTCCTCGGACGCGCACACGACCATCTCGCGGACTTCGGCGCCCGGCGGCTGCTGCAGCGCGAACACGACGGTATTCGCGACGTGCTCGGGCTGGTTGAGCTTCGCGTCCGGCGGCGGCTTGTACTGGTCGGTGCGGTCGTCGAAGAAGTGCGTCCACATCCCGCCCGGGACGAGCAGCGTGACGCCGACGCGCCCGGCCAGCTCGGCGGCCAGCGCCCGGGTGAAGCCGACGACGCCGAACTTCGAGGCGCAGTAGGCGGTCGCGTCGCTCACCGCCTTGATGCCCAGCGTGGACGCCACGGTGACGACCGTGCCGCGGGAGCGTTCCAGGTAGGGGAGCGCGGCGCGGATCACCGCGGCCGTGCCGAACAGGTTCACCTTGACGACCCGCTCCCAGTCCTCTGTGGACACACTGGCCAACGGCCCGCAGGCGTCGGTGCCGGCGGCGGTGAAGACGCCGTCCAGGCCACCCGCGCGTTCGGCGAGCTCGCGGACCGCGGCCTCGGTCGCGGCGGTGTCGGTCAGGTCGGCTTCGACGTACTCCGCCGGGTCTTCGGGGCGGACGCGGTCGAGGATGTACGGGGTACCGCCGGCCTTGCGGACGGCGTCGACGGTGGCGGCGCCGAGTCCGGACGCGCCACCGGTGATCAGGACGTTGCCGAGGGGTCGCATCGCACTCCTTCGGAGTCGGAGGGGGTCAGGCACTGGCCGCCGCGGCGACCAGCCGGGAGGTCGAGTAGCCGGGCACGGTCGGGACGAGCACGACCTCGCCGCCGTGCCGTTCGACCACTTCGCGTTCGGGCAGGTTCGCGTCGGCGTAGTCGCCGCCCTTCACCCACACGTCCGGGCGCAGTTTCTCCAGGACGGCCGTGGGCGAGGCCTCGTCGAAGACGGCGACGGCGTCGACGAAGGACAACGCGGTGAGCAGCCGGGCCCGGTCGCGGTCGCGGACCAGCGGCCGGCCGGGCCCCTTGAGGCCCCGCACCGAAGCGTCGGAGTTGAGACAGACGACGAGCGCGTCGCCGAGGGCGCGCGCCTGCCGCAGCAGGCTGACGTGCCCGGGGTGCAGCAGGTCGAAGCAGCCGCCGGTGGCGATCAGGCGGCCGCCGGTTTCGCGGACCCGCCGGGCGAGGCCGAAGGCGTCGGTGGCCGGCTGCGGGTCGGGCACCGGGCCCTCGTTCGTGGACAGCGCGGTCGCGCCGCCGGCGGCGACGAACCGCGCGGCCGCCTCGACCGCCGACACCACGGCTTCGGTCGTGTCCGCGCCACCGAGCAGGGCCGCCGTGGCCGCGGCGGCGAACCGGTCGCCCGCCCCGCACGTGTCGGGCGCGGTGTGGCCCGGCGTCCGGGCCGTCGCGGGGATCGGGGCGGTCGTTTCGCCGAGGCCGTCGGCGAGCACCGCACCACGGGAGCCGACCGTCACCGCGACCGCGTCGGCGTGCCAGTGGCCGCGCAGCAGCTTGGCCAGCTCGGCCGGTTCCTCGTGCCCGGCGAGCACCGCGCGGGCCTCGGCGAGGTTCGGCGTGACCAGCCGCGCGCCGGGCACCGGCTGCGCGCCGCGGGGGTGCGGATCCCACACCACCGGGATCCGCTCGGCCAGCTCCCGCAGGAGGCGGCGGACGTCGGAATGGCGCGTCAGGCCACGGCCGTAGTCGGCCACGAGGATCGCGCCGGCGTCCTCCAGGACCTCGCGGACCCGGGCGGGCAGGGGGTCGGTGGTCGCCGTGCCGTCGCCGGAATCCAGGCGCAGCAACGACTGCCCGCCCGCGCGGACGCGGGTCTTGCACACCGTCGTGCCGTGCAGCGGCAGCGGCAGCACGGTGACGTCGGGTTCCAGCAGCCCGGTGAGCGCGTGGCCGCCTTCGTCGTCGCCGAGCGGCGTGACCAGGACGACCTCGGCCGCGGACCGCGCGGCCAGCAGGGCGGCCAGGCCGGCCCCGCCGGGGCGGCGGCGCCGGGCCGTCAGGTCGACCACCGGGACCGGCGCCTCGGGGCACAGCCGTTCGGCGGTGCCTTCGGCGTCGACGTCCAGCAGCGTGTCGCCGAGGACGACCAGCGGCTTCACGCGGTCACTCCGAGCGCGTCGTCGAGAGCCGCGCACAGGCCGTGGACCAGCGCCAGGTGCATTTCCTGCACGGTGGCGACGGTCGGCGCTTCGACGGTCACGGCGTCGTCGCACAGAGCGGCGAGGGGGTTCGGGGCGGGACCGGTCAGCGCCCACGTCGTCACGCCGAGTTCGTGCGCGGCCTTCGCGGCGGCGACGACGTTCTGGCTGCCGCCGCTGGTGGACAGGCACACCAGGACGTCGCCCGGCCGCCCGTGGGCGTGCACCTGGCGGGCGAACACCTCGTGGTCGCCGTAGTCGTTGACGATCGCGGTGGTCGCGGACGTGTCCGCGTGCAGCGCGATCGCCGAGAGGGGACGGCGTTCGTGGCGGAACCGGCCGACGAGCTCGCCGGTGAGGTGCTGGGCTTCGGCGGCGCTGCCGCCGTTCCCGCAGGCGAGCAGCCGGCCGCCCGCCTCGAACACACCGGCGAGGTGCCGGCCCCACGCGGTTATCTTGGGGGCGGATTCGCGGGTCCGCTCGGCGGCTTCGGCCAACGCGGCGAGATGGTCTTCCATCACGGCACCTCCTTCTCCTCCGGCGACGCCGCGCCGGTCCGGGTGGATCGGGGCCGCCGGAGCACGAACGGCCCCAGCGCGAGCAGGTCGATCGGGGCCGAGCCGAAGCACTCCAGTGCGTCCCGCGGCGAGTCGACCATCGGACGGCCCGCGGTGTTGAGGCTGGTGTTGATCACGACCGGCAGGCCGGTCCGGCGCTCGAAGGCGGCCAGCATCCGGGCCAGCACCGGGTTTTCGCGTTCTTCGACGGTCTGCACGCGAGCCGTGCCGTCGACGTGGGTGACGGCGGGGATGCGCTCGCGCCAGTCTTCGGCGACGTCGTGCACGAACAGCATGTACGGGCTGGGCAGCGGGCCGCGCGTGAAGATCTCGGCCGCCCGCTCGGCTCGCACCATCGGTGCCACCGGGCGGAACTGCTCCCGGCCCTTGACGTCGTTGAGCCGCTCGAGGTTCTCCTTCCGGCCCGGGTGGGCCAGCAGCGACCGGTGGCCCAGGGCCCGCGGGCCGAATTCGGCACGCCCCTGGAACCAGGCGATCACTTCGTCGTTCGCGAGCGCTTCGGCCACGGTTTCGGCGAGGTCGTCCGGGCGTTCGTAGGGCAGCTTCGCCTTGATGAGGATCTCTTCGAGCTCGTCGTCGGTCCACCCGCGCCCCAAACCGGGGTCTCCCATGGGCTTCCCGCGTTCCCCGGCCTCCGCGGCCAGCTGCAGCGCGGCGCCGAGCGCGGTACCCGCGTCCCCGGCGGCGGGCTGCACCCAGATCCGGTCGAACGGGCCCTCGGCGTGCAGCCGGCTGTTGGCGACGCAGTTGAGCGCGATCCCGCCCGCCATCGCCAGGTCACGCTGGCCGGTGGCCTCGTGCAGCCAGTCCGCGAGTTCCAGCAGGATGTCTTCGAGGACTTTCTGGACGCTCGCGGCGAGATCGGCGTGCCGCTGGGCGAGTTCTTGGCCGGCTTCGCGGCGCGGGGCCAGGTCGGACAGGTTGACGCCGGAGGCGTGGAAGCCGCCGTCGCCGGTGACGTGGACGTGTTCGCAGAGCTCGTCGAGGAACGCCGGTTTGCCGTAGGAGGCGAGCGCCATGACCTTGTACTCGTCGCTGGACCGCGCGAAGCCGCAGTGCTCGGTGAGGTCCTCGTAGAGCAGGCCGAGCGAATGCGGCAGCTTCTGCGCCGCCAATTCCTTGAACCGGCCGTCGCGGTACTCACCGGCCAGGTAGGACGTGCTTTCGCCGCGGCCGTCGGCGACGAGCACGGCGCAGTCGCCGAACGGGGCGGCGAGCGCGGCCGACGCGGCGTGCGCGACGTGGTGCCGGACGAACTTGACGATGCCGGGGTCGAGCCCGGGCAAAGCGGACTTCAGGAAGAGGGGCGCCCGTTTGGCGAACTCCGTCCGCAGCTCCTCGCCGCTCGGGTCGTGCCCGGGCAGGCCCGGCTCGACGAGCGCGGGGTCGTAGGAGTACCCGACGGCGTCGAGGTCCTTCGCGGACAGCCCGGCCTGGGCCAGGCACCAGGCGGCGGCCTGGGCGGGCTGTTCCCACGTGGAGAACGGCACCGCCTGCTTGCCGTGCTTGCGGCGGCTGAACCGTTCTTCTTCCGCCGCGGCGACGATCTCCCCGTCCACCACCAGGGCCGCGGCCGGGTCGTGGAAGACGGCGTTGATCCCGAGTATGCGCATCGACCTGCCTCTGGCGTTTCGGTGCGGACTCGTGAGGCCCGCTCTCGCCTATAGCGCTACCCGGCGAAGTCGTTGATAAACGATCCCGCGCATATGCCCTGGGCGTCGCTACTCAGCGCGACGGTGCTCGGCGGAACCACGCCGCAGTGCGACGGAGGCCGTCGTCGGCGTCGATCTTCGGCTCCCAGCCGAGGACGTCGCGGGCGAGGGAGATGTCGGGGCAGCGCCGCTGGGGGTCGTCGACGACGGCGTCGATGGACTCGATGGGGGAGCCGGAGCCGGTGATGTCCTTGATCCGCTGGGCCACCTGACGGACGGTCAGTTCGTGCGGGTTGCCGATGTTCACCGGTCCGGGGTGGCCGGAGCGCGCGAGGGCGAGCAGGCCGCGGACGGTGTCCTCGACGTAGCAGATGGACCGGGTCTGTTCGCCGGTGCCGGTGACGGTGATCGGTTCGTTCTTGAGCGCCTGGTCGAGGAACGCCGGGATCATCCGGCCGTCGTGGGCGCGCATGCCGGGACCGTAGGTGTTGAAGATCCGCGCGATCGCCGTGTCGGCGCCGAATTCGCGGCGGTAGGCCGACGTCAGCGCTTCGGCGTAGCGCTTGGCTTCGTCGTAGACGCTGCGCGGCCCGATCGGGTTGACGTTGCCCCAATACCCTTCGCGCTGCGGGTGTTCCAGCGGATCGCCGTAGACCTCGCTCGTCGAGGCGAGCACGAACCGGGCCCGAGCGCGGCGGGCCAGTTCCAGGGCGTTCTCGGTGCCGTGCGAACCCGCGCGTAGCGTCTCGATCGGCAGGGCCAGGTAGTCGCGGGGCGACGCCGCCGAAGCTAGGTGGAACACAACGTCGGCCTCGCAGCTCAGCGGCATCGGCAGCGTGACGTCGTGGCGCACGAACCGGAACCGGTCGTGGCGGCGCAGGTGGTCGAGGGTGTCCGCCGAGGACGTCGCGAGGTTGTCCACGGCGATCACTTCGATGTCCTCTTCGAGCAGCAGCTCGCACAGGTGGGCGCCGACGAAGCCGGCACCCCCGGTCACCACCGCACGCCCGAACCGCCTGGTCACTCCCGGATCCGTCATGTCGTGGCGGCTACCCGGCGCCGGTGGCCGCAAAACCGTGTAACGGGGTGGCGAGCGGGTAAGCGCTCGGACCATGCGAGTTCTGCTCACCGGTTGGGCCAGTTTTCTGCACGGGGAAGCCACGGCAGGTGACGTCCTGAGCCTGCGCGCGGCCGGTGCCGCGCTGGCCGAGGCCGGGATCGACCACCGGGTCGCGTGGAGCCCCGGCTTCCGGCCCGGCACCCTGCACCTGCCCGACGCGCCACCCGATGACTACACCCACGTCGTGTTCGTCTGCGGCCCGGTCCACGGACCGCAAGTGCGTTCGCTGCACGAACGCTACGCCGCCTGCCGCCGGATCGCGGTCGGGGTGTCCGTTCCGGACGCCGAAGACCCGGCGGTGACGGGCTTCCACCGGGTCCTCCCGCGCGACGACGGCGTCACCGCCGAACTCGACCTGTCGCTGGGTGCGCCGGTGTCGCCCACCCCGGTGCTGGGCGTCATCCTGGCCCCGCACCAGCCGGAATACGGCACCGCGGGCCGGCACGGCGACGTCCACGAAGCACTGACCGGCTGGCTCGCCGGCCTGGACTGCGCCCGCGTGCCGCTGGACACCCGGCTCGCGCACGAGGACTGGGAGCGGTGCGCCACCCCCGACCAGTTCGCCGCCGTGGTGTCCAAAATGGACGCCGTGGTGACGACCCGGCTGCACGGGCTGGTGCTCGGGCTCAAGGCCGGGGTGCCGGTGCTCGCCGTCGACCCGGTGGCCGGCGGCGGGAAGGTGACCGCGCAGGGCGTGGCGCTGGACTGGCCGGTGATGGCCGCCGAGGACGTCCACGACACCGCGCTGCTCGACGCGCGCCTGAAGTGGTGCCTGCCGGCCGCGGTGCGGCCACCCGCGCACCCGGCGTCCCTGGCCGCGCTGGTGGACGAGCTGGCGGGGTCGCGGTGAGGGCGCGCACGACCGTCGTCATCGCCACCCGCAACCGCGCCGGCGAGCTGGCCCGCACCCTCGCCCGATTGTCCTCTTTGGACCCACGGCCGCCGGTCATCGTGCTGGACAACGCTTCCGAGGACGACACGGCCGAAGTCGCCCGGCGGCACGGAAGCGTACGCGTGATCCGCCTGCCGCAGAACCTCGGCGCCGCCGCGCGCACCCTCGGCGTCATCGCGGCCGACACGCCGTACGTCGCCTTCAGCGACGACGATTCGTGGTGGGCGCCGGACGCGCTGGCCGAGGCGGAGCGGATCTTCGACGAGCACCCCCGGACCGGCCTGCTGGCCGCGCGCACGCTCGTCGGCCCGGAATGCCGCGACGACCCGGTGACGCCTGAGATGGAGCGCAGCCCGCTGGGCCACCCGGACGGCGCGCCCGGGCCGCTGGTGCTCGGCTTCCTGGCCTGCTCGGCGATCGTGCGCCGCGCGGCGTACCTGCAGGTGGGCGGCTTCAGCCCGCTGCTGCACTTCGGCGCGGAGGAACAGCTGCTGGCCTACGACCTGGCCGCGCACGGCTGGGAGGTCTGCTACGTCGGGCGCCTGCGCGCCCACCACCACCCGTCCCGGTCGCGGCCACCCTCGTCCTGGCGCCGCCGGGCCGAGCTACGCAACCAGTTGCTCATCGCCCTGCTGCGCCGCCCGCCGCGCGTCTGCCGCCGCGAGGTGGCGCGGACGCTGGTGCGGGCACCCGGCGCCGTCCTCGGTGCGGTTCCGCGGCTCCCGCGCGCCCTGAGCTCGCGGCGCGTCCTGCCCGCCCACGTCGAACACCAGGCCCGGACTCTGGAAAGGACCGCCGAATGGCGCGAATCTCGGTCGTGATCATCACCTGCAACCGCCGCGACCAGGTGCGCGAGACCCTGGACTACATGACGTCCTTGCCGGACGCCGCACCGATCTTCGTCGCGGACAACGGCTCCGCGGACGGCACGGCCGACATGGTCGCCCGGGAGTTCCCGGGAGTCCGCCTGTTCCGGCTGGCGGAGAACCTCGGCGCGGTGGCCCGCAACATCGCGGTCGAGGAGGTGACGACACCGTACGTCGCCTTCTGCGACGACGACACGACGTGGCAGCCCGGCGCGCTCACCCGCGCGGCCGACCTGCTGGACGAGTTCCCCGGCCTCGGCTCGGTGACCGGGCGCTGCCTGGTCGAACCGGGCCTGGCCGAGGACCCGATCACGCCGGAGCTGCGCGAGTCCCCGGTGCCCGGCCCGGACTGGCTACCGGGTCCCGCGCTGCTCGGGATCATGGCGGGCCTGACGGCGGTGCGGGTCAGCGCGTTCCGCGAGGTCGGCGGCTTCTCGACGCGGATGTGGCTCGGCGGCGAGGAGGAGCTGTTCGCGTTGGACCTCGCCGCGCGGGGCTGGTGGATGTGCTGGGCGGAGGACATCGTGATCCACCACGCGCCGTCGAAGCTGCGCGACCCGCGCCACCGCCGTCGCCTGGGCATCCGCAACACGATGTGGACGCTCCTGCTGCGCCGCCCCTGGCCGGCGGTCTTCCGCCGCGGCCGTGACGTGCTGCGCACCGCACCTCGCGACTCGGCCACCGCGGCGGCGCTCCTGGACGTGGCCCGCGGCCTCCCATGGGTCTTGCGAGACCGCCGCGTGGTCCCACCGCACGTCGAGCACGGCCTCCGCCTCCTGGAAGCCCCCCAACGAGCCTCGAAGGCCCGCCGCTACGTGGGCTGAGACGGTCGTGAGTGGTAAGGCGGGTTAGAACCCGCCTTACCACTCACGACCGGGTTCAGCGGGCCTCGGCGGTGGCTGCGGTCTGGGGGACCAGCTTGTGGTAGGCGCGCAGCGTGTCGGCGGCGACGCGGTCCCACGAGTAGCGGGCCACCGCGCGGTCGTGGCCCGCGGTGCCGTAGGCGTGGCACAGCGCCGGGTCGTCGATCAGCCGCCGGGCGCGGGACGCGAGTTCCTTCGGCTGGTGCGGGCGGACCAGCAGCCCCGTGACGCCGTCGACGACCGTGTCGGTCAGGCCGCCCACCGCGGAGGCGACCACCGGGACGCCGCAGGCCATCGCCTCCAGGGGCACGATCCCGAACGGCTCGTACCACGGCGTGCACACGACGGCGTCAGCCGAGCGCAGCAGGGCCGGCATGTCCTCCCGGGACACCTGGCCGGGCCAGCGGACGCGGTCGCCGACGCCGAGCTTCTCGGCCAGCTGCCGCAGCCGGGCCGCCTCGGGGTCCTGCGACAGCCGGCCGCGCTCCGGGCCGCCCGCGATGACGAGTTCGGTCTCCGGCAGCTGGGCCAAGGCCGTGATCGCGATGTCGAACCCCTTGCGCGGGACCAGCCGGCCGACGGCGACCAGCCGGTGCGGCAGCCGGCGGCGGGCCACCGGCCCGTCGGGGGAGAACCGGCCGAGGTCGACGCCGCACGGGACGATCGAGATCCGCGACCGCGGCACGCCGAGGCGGGACAGCTCGAAGACCTCGTCGGAGCAGGTGGCGATCACCCGCCCGGCCTGCCGGCCGATGATCCGCTCCAAACGGATGCGGTCGGCCGGGCTGGTGTCCTTCTCGCCCTGGTAGCGCTTCTTGACCACGCCGAGAGCGTGGAACGTCTGCGTCACCGGCGTCCCGGTCGCGCTCGCCGCGAGCGACGTCGCCAGCCCGGACATCCAGAAGTGCGCGTGGGCCACGTCCGGGCGTTCGAGCGCCCACTGGTCACGCAGGAAGCTGCCGAACTCGCCCATGTAGGGCAGGAGGCGGTCCTTCGGCTCCTTGCGCGGCGGCCCGGCCGGCACGTGCACGACGCGGTAGCCCTGCGGGGTCCGGACCTCCGGCGGCTCGTCGCGGCTCTCCCGGCGCGTGTAGACGGTGACCTCGTGGCCTTCGCGGACCAGCGCGGCCGACAGCTCGGCGACGTGGACGTTCTGGCCACCGGCGTCGGCTTCGCCCAGCGCGGCCAGGGGGTTGGCGTGCTCGGACACCATCGCGATCTTCATCGGTGAGGCGTTCCCTTCGAGGTTCAACGGGCCGTCTCGGCGAGGAGGTGGTCCCAAGCGGTCAGGAAGGCGTCCAGCCCGTAGTGCTTCAGGGCGTGTTCGCGGGCGTTCTTGCCGGCCAGCGCGGCGAAGTCGGGTTCGTGGAGCAGCTCGCGGAACCCCCGGGCAAGGACGGAGACGTCGGTGGAGAGCACGCCGGCGTCGTCCGGCACCGCCTCGACCGCCTCGGTGGCGGCGAAGACGACGACCGGCATCGCCAGGTGCATGGCCTCCAAAAGGGACAGTCCCAGCGACGTCCACCGGGCGGTGTGCAGGTAGACGCGGCGGCGGGCGATCTCGTCGTGCAGCTTCGGCGCCGGGACGTCACCCAGGCCCCGCAGCGGCGCGCCGAGCTCCTCGGTCCCCATGCCGAACACGTCGACCGGGGCGGCCTCGGCGAGGGTGCCGAGCAGGTCGGCACCGGTGACGCGCTCCCGCCGGACCGGCTCGTTGATCATCGACACGCCGGCGGCGAGCTCACCGGTGTAGCGCGCTCCCGGATCGGGGATGCCGTGCGGCACCACGGTCACCGGCGCACGGCCGCAGTCCCACATCGCCGCGTTGAAGTGGGTCACGTGCGCGACGGTGATGTCGGACCGGCCGGCGAGCGGGTGTTCACTCGAAGCGGCGTACGGCCGGGGTGCGTTGTGTTCCACGTAGACGGCCGGCACGCCCAGACGCCCGGCGAACTCCAGCTCCTCCGGGCGTTGCAGGACGACGACGTCGGGCTCGGCCTCGGCCAGCCGGTCGAGGGGCACTTCGGTCACCGACGGCCAGTCCCGCCCCGCCTTGCCGAGGCCCCACGGCGCACCGTCGGGTGACACCGGCAGGAGGTAATCGTGGCGGCCGCGGACGAAAGCGTCGGTCCATGAGCCGTGCACGTGCCAGAGCAGTACTCTCAGGCGCCGGGATCCGGGATCGGTCATGACTCCTGGTTTCCCGGAGATCGGCCGTTAAACGTACGGCCGGACGGGGTACCCGGCCCCCGACGGGCGTGCGCGACGAAGGGACATCCATGCGCTTCACCCCACGGGGCACCCGGTTCTTCGACCTCCTCGCCGACGCGGCGAAGAACCTCGTCACCGCGACCGCGCTGCTCAGGGAACTCGTGGCCGCCGACCCGGCCGACCGGGAACCGCTCGCGAAACGCCTGCACGAGGTCGAACACCAGGGCGACGAGCTGACGCACACGATCATGGTGGAGCTCAACAGCTCGTTCGTGACGCCGTTCGACCGCGAGGACATCCAGGCCCTCGCGGCCAAGATCGACGACGTGCTGGACTTCATGGACACCGCGGCGGACCTGGCCGTGCTCTACCGCATCGGCACCTTCCCGCCGGGCACCGACGTGCTGATGCGGGTGCTCTGCCGGGCCGCCGAGCTGACGGCGTCGTCGATGCCCGGCCTGGCCAAGGTGGGCGAGCTCGAGCCGTTCTGGATCGAGATCAACGAGCTGGAGAACGAGGCCGACCGCGTCTACCGGCGGATCCTGGCCCACCTGTTCGAGCCGGGCGGGGACGCGCTCGAGGTGCTGAAGACCAAGGAGGTCGTCGAGCAGTTCGAGCTGGCCGCCGACGCCTTCGAGCACCTCGCCGACGTGGTGCAGACCATCGCCGTCAAGGAGTCCTGAGTGACGGGGACCGCCGCCCTGGTCACCGTGATCGTGCTGACACTCGTCTTCGACTACACCAACGGGTTCCACGACGCGGCCAACGCCATCGCCAGCGCGGTGTCGACCCGGGCGCTGACGCTGCGCGCTGCCCTCGTGCTGGCGGCGGTGATGAACCTGGCGGGCGCGCTGCTGTCCACCGGCATCGCCGCGACGGTGGCCAAGGGGATCATCGACGTCCCGGCCGGGCCGGACGCGCTCACCGTGGTGTTCGCGGCACTGGCCGGGGCCATCACCTGGAACCTGATCACCTGGTACTTCGGGCTCCCGTCGTCGTCCTCGCACTCGCTGATCGGCGGCATGGTCGGCGCGGCGCTGGCCGCCGCGAGCACGGTGCACTGGGCGGGGATCGGCGAGAAGGTGCTGATCCCGATGGTGGCCTCGCCGCTGCTCGGCCTGGGACTGGGCTACCTGGCGATGGTCGGCGCGCTGTGGCTGCTGCGGCGGGCGAACCCGCACCGCAGCGGCCGGGTGTTCCGCCGGTTCCAGATCGTCTCCGCGTCGGCGCTCGCGCTCGGCCACGGGCTGCAGGACGCCCAGAAGGGGATGGGCGTGATCGTGCTGGCGCTGGTGGCGGCGGGGGAGCAGACGACGTTCTCGGTGCCGCTGTGGGTGACCCTGGCCTGTGCCGCGGCCTTGTCGCTGGGCACCTACTCGGGTGGCCTGCGGATCATGCGGACGCTCGGCAGGCGGGTGTTCCCGCTCGACCCGCCGCACGGCTTCGTCGCGGAATCGGTGGCGTCGTCGGTGTTGTACGTGACGGCGTTCGCGGTGAAGGCGCCGATCTCGACCACGCACGTCATCACGGCGGCGATCATGGGGGTCGGCGCGACCCGGCGGCTGTCGGCGGTGCGCTGGGGCATCGCGCGCGACATCGTGCTGGGCTGGGTCCTGACGTTCCCGGCCGCCGCCGCGGTGGCGGCCGCCGTCTACCTGGTGGCGGACCTGCTGACCTGAGTTTGGCTCCGGCCACTCCCGGGAAGCCGGGGCGGAGACCACCTCCACCCGCGGAAAGGGAGAGCCATGAAGGCAGTGACCTGGCACGGCAAACGCGACGTCCGCGTCGAAGAGGTGCCGGACCCGAAGATCGAGGAGGCCACCGACGCGGTCGTGCGGATCACCTCGACCGGGATCTGCGGCTCCGACCTGCACCTGTACGAAGTGCTGGGCGCGTTCATGACCGAGGGCGACATCCTCGGCCACGAGCCGATGGGCGTGGTCGAGGAGGTCGGGCCGGAGGTCACGAACCTCAAGCCGGGCGACCGCGTGGTGGTGCCGTTCAACATCTCCTGCGGCCACTGCTGGATGTGCGAGCGCGGCCTGCAGTCGCAGTGCGAGACGACGCAGGTCCGGGAGCAGGGCAAGGGCGCCGCGTTGCTGGGCTACACCAAGCTCTACGGCCAGGTCCCCGGCGGCCAGGCCGAGTACCTGCGCGTGCCGCAGGCCCACTACGGGCCGATCAAGGTCCCGGACGGCCCGCCGGACGAGCGGTTCGTCTACCTCTCCGACGTCGTCCCGACCGCCTGGCAGGCCGTCGAGTACGCGAACGTCCCGGACGGCGGCACCGTCGTCGTCTTCGGCCTCGGCCCGATCGGGCAGATGAGCTGCCGGATCGCCCGCCACCGCGGGGCCGGCCAGGTGATCGGCGTCGACCTGGTGCCCGAGCGCCTCGCCCGGGCCCGCGAACACGGCGCCATCGCGCTGGACACTCGTGACCACAAGGAAATCGGCGAATCCATCCGCCAGCTGACGAACGGGCGCGGCGCGGACTCGGTGATCGACGCGGTCGGTATGGAGGCGCACGGCGCCCCGGTCGGCAAGCTCGCGCACACCCTCGTCGGGCTGCTGCCGCAGCCGCTCGGCGAGAAGATCACCGAGAAGGCCGGGATCGACCGCCTCAGCGTGCTCTACGCCGCCATCGACAGCGTCCGCCGCGGCGGCACGATCTCGCTGTCCGGCGTCTACGGCGGGATGGTCGACCCGATCCCGATGATGGAGCTGTTCGACAAGCAGATCCAGCTGCGGATGGGCCAGGCCAACGTCCGGCACTGGCTGGACGACATCATGCCGGTGCTCACCGCCGACGGCGACCCGCTGGGCGTCGAAGGTTTCGCCACCCACAAGCTGCCGCTGGGCGACGCGCCGCGCGCGTACGAGATCTTCCAGAAGAAGCTGGACGGTGCCCAGAAGATCCTGCTGCAGCCCTGACCCCTTGGGAGGGAACCGACTCTTGCGAGCCGTCACCTCGCTGCCGTACGAAATCACCGAGGAAGACCACGTCCGGATCCCGATGTCCGACGGGACCGTGCTGTCCGCCCGCATCTGGCGGCCGGTCTCGTCGGACACCGAGCCGGTGCCGGCCGTCCTCGAATACATCCCCTACCGCAAGCGGGACCTCACCGCGCCCCGCGACTCCATCCACCACCCCTACCTCGCCGGGCACGGGTACGCCTGCGTGCGCGTGGACATCCGCGGCACCGGCGAGTCCGAGGGCGTCCTGGCCGACGAGTACCTCGAACGCGAGCAGCTCGACGCCGAAGAAGTCCTCGAATGGATCGCCGGGCAGCCGTGGTGCACCGGCGACACCGGGATGATGGGGATCTCCTGGGGCGCGTTCGCCGCGTTGCAGGTCGCGGCCCGGAAACCGCCGAGCCTGCGTGCGATCGTGATCTCGTCGTTCACCGACGACCGCTTCGCCGACGACATGCACTACATGGGCGGCTGCCTGCTCTCGGACAACGTCGCCGAGTCCGGCACGATGTTCGCCTACGCCACGCTGCCGCCCGACCCGGCGGTCGTCGGCGAACGCTGGCGGGAGATGTGGCGGGAACGCCTCGACAACTGCAGCCTGTGGATCGAGAACTGGCTCGGCCACCAGCGCCGCGACGACTACTGGCGGCACGCGTCGGTGTCGGAGAACTACCATGACGTCCAGGTGCCGGTGCTGGCCTCCAGCGGCTGGGCCGACGGCTACTCCAACGCCGTGATCCGGCTGCTGGCCCACCTCGACGTCCCCCGCCGCGGCCTGATCGGCCCGTGGTCGCACAAGTACCCGCACCTCGGCGAGCCGGGCCCGGCGATCGGCTACCTCCAGGAGGTCGTCCGGTGGTGGGACCACTGGCTGCGCGGTGAGGAGAACGGCGCCATGGACGGGCCGATGCTGCGCACCTGGATGCAGGAGAGCGTGCCGCCGTCGACGTCCTACGAAGACCGGCCCGGCCGGTGGGTCGGGGAAGCGTCCTGGCCGTCGCCGCACGTCAAGCCGCAGGAGCTGCCGCTGGCCCCGCACCGCCTCGGGCGGCCCGGCGAGGACGTCGCCGACGAAGCCCTGACCGTGTCGTCGCCGCTGTCGGTCGGGCAGTTCTCCGGGAAGTGGGCGTCCTACAGCGCGCCGCCGGACCTGCCCTACGACCAGCGCGAAGAGGACGGCGGGTCGCTCGTCTTCGACAGCGACGTGCTCACCGAGCGCTGCGAGATCCTCGGCTCCCCGAAGGTGCGCCTGGAAGTCTCGGCCGACCAGCCGGTCGCGATGGTCGCGGCGCGGATCTCGGACGTCGCGCCGGACGGGCGGGCCACCCGCGTCACCTACGGGCTGCTCAACCTGACCCACCGCACCGGCCACGACGAGCCGGCGCCGATGGAGCCGGGGGAGCGGTGCCCGGTGGAGATCGAGCTGAACGCCGTGGCGCAGGCGTTCCCGGCCGGGCACCGGATCCGGCTTTCGCTGTCCACCTCGTACTGGCCGCTGGCCTGGCCGCCGCCGACGCCGGTCCTGCTCAGTGTCCACACCGGACAGAGTGCGCTGGAGCTGCCGGTGCGTCCGGTCGCCGAACCGGACGAGCTGCCGGCGCGGCCGTTCGGCGAACCCGAAGGCGCGCCGCCGATGCCGGTGACCGCGCTGACGCCGGGGGAGCAGCGCTGGACCGTCTCGCGGGACCTCGTCGACTACCAGTCGGCGCTGGAGATCGTGAAGGACGCCGGAACGGTCCGGTACGACGACCTCGACCTGGAGGTCACCCGGGACGTCCGTGAGCGCTACAGCTGGGTCGCCGACGACTTCTGCTCGCCGGTGGCGGAAACCGCGTGGGACGTCACCTTCGCGCGCGGCGACTGGGTGGCGCGCAGCGAGACCCGCACCCGGGTGTCCTGCACCGACACGGAGTTCGTCGTCGACGCGCAGCTCGACGGCTACGACGGGGCCCGGCGGATCGTTTCCCGCAACTGGCACCGGCGGATCCCGCGCGACCTCGTCTGAGTTTCACTTCGGCGACACCGGGTAAGCCTTCCGGGTGCGCATCGTGATCACCGGAGCCACCGGGAACGTCGGAACGGCCCTGCTGAACGCGCTCGAGCCCGGCCACGACGTGGTCGGGCTCGCGCGGCGGCTGCCGGACACGACGGCCGAGCCGTACCGCCGGGCCGGCTGGCGGGCCGTCGACGTCGGCCTTCCCGGCGCGGAGGAGGAACTGGCGGAGGTGTTCGCGGGTGCGGCCGCCGTCGTGCACCTGGCGTGGGCGATTTCGCCGGTGCGCGGTGACCCGCCGATGTGGCGCACCAACGACCACGGCACCCGGAACGTGCTCGCCGCGGCGGCCGCGGCCGGCGTGCCGCACCTGGTCGTGGCCTCGTCCGTGGCCGCCTACGGGCCGGCGCCCCGCTGGGAGAAGGTGGCCGAGGACTTCCCGTGCGACGGCATCGCGGGCAGCGCCTACAGCCGGGGCAAGGCCGCGCTGGAAACCCTGCTGGACCGGTTCGAGGACAAGTACCCGCAGGTCCGGGTCGCGCGGATCCGGCCGTGCGCGATCCTGCACCGGGCGGCCGCCGGGGAGTTCGCGCGCTGGCTGCTCGGCCCGGCGGTGCCGGCCCACCTCGTCGGCGGACGGCGGCTGCCGGTTCCGCTGTGGACGGACCTGCGCGCGCAGGTGGTGCACACCACCGACGTCGCCGAGGCGATCCGGCTGATCCTCGACCGGGGCTTCACCGGCGCGGTCAACCTGGCCGCGCCGGAGGTGCTCGACGCCGACGCGCTGGCCGGGGTCCTGGGTGGCGTCCGCGTCCCGGTGCCGAAGCCGGTGGTGCAGCTGGCGACCCGGGCCGCCTGGCTGGGCGGGCTGCTCCCGGTGCACCCCGGCTGGCTCGAGCTGGCCGACCGGGCGGCGCTCGCCGACACGACGCTGGCGGAGACCGCGCTGGGCTGGCAACCTCGATATGACGCCGCGGCCGCGCTCGCCGACCTGGTCACCGGGCTTCGGTCGGGCACGGGAGCGGCGAGCCCGCCCCTGGCCCCGCCGCGCCGCGACGGGGTCCTGGCCCGGCTCCGCTCGCTCACCCGGGTCGGGCCGAGCCACCAGTCGCAAGCCTGAGGCAGCCGGGAGGCCCGAGTGAGTACGGAAACCGTCGACGCGGTGGTGATCGGCGCCGGCCACAACGGCCTGGTGGCGGCGAATCTCCTGGCCGACGCGGGCTGGTCGGTGCTGGTCCTGGAGGCGACCGAGCACGCCGGTGGCGCCGTCCGCACCGCCGAGGTCACCGAGCCGGGCTTCCGCAACGACCTCTTCAGCGCCTTCTACCCGATGAGCGCGGTGTCCCCGGCGATCCGGGGCCTGCGGCTGGAGGAGCACGGCCTGCGCTGGCGGCACGCCCCGGAAGTCCTGGCGCACGTGCTGCCCGACGACCGGTGCGCGATGCTGTCCCGCGACCTCGACCGCACGGCGGCGTCGGTCGAGGAGTTCGGAGCCGGCGACGGTGACGCGTGGCGGCAGCTGTTCGCGCAGTGGCAAGAGATCCGCGAGCCGCTGGTCGACGCGTTGTTCACGCCGTTCCCGCCGGTCCGCCCGGCGCTGAAGCTGCTGCGCCGCACCGGGACGGGCGACGCGCTGCGCCTGGCGCGCATGCTGACCTTGCCCGCGCGCCGGTTCGGCGACGAGCTGTTCGCCGGCGAAGGCGCCAAGCTGCTCGTGGCGGGGAACTCCGCGCACAGCGACCTTTCGGTCGACAATGCGGCCAGCGCGGTGTTCGGCTGGCTGCTCGCGATGATCGGGCAGGACGAGGGGTTCCCGGCCCCCGAAGGCGGCGCGGGCGAGCTGGCCGCGGCGCTCGTCCGGCGGCTGGAGTCCCGCGGCGGCGTCGTCCACTGTGGACGTCCGGTGCGTTCGGTGCTCGTCCGTGGCGGGCGCGCGCTGGGCGTGCGGGACGCGGACGGCAACCCCGTGCGGGCACGCAAGGCCGTGCTCGCCGACGTCCCGGCACCGGTGCTGTACCGCGACCTGGTGGGGGAGGAGTGGCTGCCGCCCCGGCTGGTCGACGACCTCGGCAAGTTCGAGTGGGACAGCGCGACGGTGAAGGTGGACTGGGCGTTGTCGGGCCCGATCCCGTGGACGGCCGAAGCCGCGCGCGGCGCGGGCACGATCCACCTCGGAGCGGACCTCGACGGGCTGTCCGCGTTCGGCGGCGAGCTCGCCAGGGGCCGGACGCCGCGTCGTCCGTTCCTGCTGCTGGGCCAGATGACCACGACTGATCCCACGCGGTCCCCGGCCGGGACGGAAACGGCGTGGGCGTACACGCACGTACCGCGCGGCACGGTGGAGAACCGCGCCACCCTGGAGCGGCGGGCGAAGCGGATCGAGGAGACGATCGAGGCGCACGCGCCGGGCTTCACCGGCCTGATCAAGGCCCGCTACTGCCAGGGACCGGTGGAACTCCAAGGCCACAACCCGGGCTTGGTGGGCGGCGCGGTCAACGGCGGCACGACGGCGATCCACCAGCAGCTGTTCTTCCGTCCGGTGCCGAGCACGGGTCGGGCCGACACCCCAGTGGACCGGCTGTTCCTGTCGGGAGCATCGGCCCACCCGGGCGGAGCGGTCCACGGCGGCCCAGGCTCGAACGCGGCCCGCGCAGCCCTGGCTCGCGCGGGAGCGCTGGGCGGCGGCTACGCGGCGGTGATCCGCGCGGCCCACCGCGCCATCTACGGCTGAGCCCGCACCGTGTCGACTCCCCAATCACGCGTGTCGACCCTGCAATCACGCGTGTCGACCTTTCGCTCACGCGTGTCGGCGCTTCGCTCACGTGAGCCGCCCGTTCGGACCGTCCGGATGGCGCGGGACCGGCTAGGGACTCGGGTGGCCGTGCCGGGCGCGGGCGTACTTGCCGCTGGCCAGGTCGTCGAGGCGGGCCAGGGACTCCGTGTTGCGTGGCTTCGCGATCAGGGCCTGCACCACCTCGGGCAGCACCTTGCCGGGCCCGCGGATGATGTGCTCGGTCATGCGGACCAGCGTCTGCCCGTCGCCGTGGGGGACCAGCGTCAGGCCGACCGCGGCCGCGCCCAGGGGCCAGCCGCGGGCCTCCAACGACAGCGACAGGCCCGGCTCCACCGCGCGGACCACCGTCACGTCCTGGATGTGCATCGGCCACGGGCCCACGCTGTGGTGGATGCGCGACCCCACGGCGGGCCAGTCCTCGTCGACGTCGCGGATGTGGGAGCTGCCCACCACCCAGCCGGCGTACAGCCAGCCGTCGGCGAGCACGGCGAACACGGCGTCGGGCGGTACGTCGATCACGCGGCTGACCTCGGGCACGGCTTCCTCCTGGTTCGGGTGACGAAACAGGCATACCCACTCCCGGACGGGGTATGCCCGCTCCGACGAAGCAGGAGGTGGCGACGGTGGCCAGACACGGGAAAGCACCCGAAGGACCAGGAGAGCTGTCGAAGCGGTCGTGGGGTGCGGCGCTGAAACGGACGTTCAAGCAGTTCAACCGCGACAACCTCACCGACTGGGCGGCGGCGCTCACCTACTACGGCGTCCTGTCCCTGTTCCCGGGCATCATCGTGCTCACCTCGCTCCTCGGCCTGCTCGGCCCGGACAAGATCCAGACGGTGATCGACAACGTCAACCAGGTCGTCCCGGGCCAGGGCAAGGACATCCTGGTCGGCGCGATCAGGGAGCTGACCGGCTCGCGCAACCTGGCCGGTCCGCTGGCGATCATCGGCCTGCTGGGCGCGCTGTGGTCGGCGTCGGGCTACGTCGGCGCGTTCATGCGGGCGTCGAACGCCATCTACGGCATGCCGGAGGGGCGGCCGGTGTGGAAGACGATCCCGCTGCGGATCGCGCTGACGGTGGGGATCGTGACGCTGCTGGCCGCGTGCGCGCTGGGCGTGGTGGCCACGGGTACGGTGGCCCGCCGGCTCGGCGACCTGATCGGCCTCGGCTCGACGGGTGTGCTGGTGTGGGAGATCGCCAAGTGGCCGGTGATCGCGCTGCTCGTGAGCCTGGCGTTCGCGTTGCTGTACTGGGTGGGCCCGAACGTGCGGCTGCCGGGCTTCAAGTGGCTGACGCCGGGTGGGCTGCTGGCCGTCGTGCTGTGGGTGCTGGCGTCGGCCGGGTTCGCGCTGTACGTCGCGAACTTCGGCTCCTACAACAAGACCTACGGCTCGCTGGCCGGGGTGATCGTGTTCCTTGTATGGTTGTGGATCTCCAACCTCGCGATCCTGCTGGGGGCAGAGCTGGACGCGGAGCTGGCCCGCGGCCGCACCATCGAGGCGGGCCACGCGGACGACCAGGAGGAGCCGTTCCTGCCGCCGCGGGACACGAAGGCGATGGACGACGACGAAGCCGCGGCGGTGGCGGAGTCGGAACGGAAGTGAGCGGATGGCCTGCCGGATCACCGAACTGGTGCTGGACTGCCACGACCCGGACCGCCTGGCCGAGTTCTGGTGCGCGGTCCTCGGCTACGAGGTGATCGGCCACGAGCCGGACGGCCTGGCCCTGGGCCCGCCGGGAGCGGCTTTCGGGGCCGGGCCGGTGACGCTGATCCTGGCCCGCACGGACCACCCCCGCCGCGGCAAGCTCCCGCTCCACCTCGACGTGAGCCCGGCGGGGGTCGACCAGGAGACGGAACTGGCCAGGTTGACGGCCCTGGGTGCCCGGCCGGCGGACGTGGGGCAGACGGGCGAGGAGTCGTGGGTGGTCCTGCAGGACCCGGAGGGCAACGAGTTCTGCTTGCTGCGCACGGACGTGGGCGCGGCCTGAGCACGGCACCGGTCGCCAAGCGCCCCAATGTGGCGTTGGGTGCGTGGGATGCACCGAATGCCACATTGGGGCGCAAAGCCGCCCGTGAAGTTCGGTGCCCTCAGCCTTCCCCGGCCGCGCAGCGACGCCATTGCACCGCGTCCCCGGCCCGGTCGGCGTGCCAGACCGGCGCTGCCTCCGGCTCCCAGGTCGGCAGCAGCCGGCCCGTCACCACCCTTCCCCGGGACACCCGGCCGAACAGCTCGACGCCGTCTCCGCGCCGGGCCGCCGGGATCCACGCCGGAAAGCGGGTCCGGGGCAGCTTCCGCTCGATCCACTCCCGCGCCGAGCCCTCACTCCCGTGGTCGGACTCGACGATGCTCGACACCGTCCCCTCACCGCCCACGGTGAGGGCGATCGAGGCGCGCCAGCGGACCGAAGATGTCATCCCCTCCAGGTTCCCCGACCGACGCCGCCCCGGGCCAGTACACGTTCGGATGGATCCCACCGTGCCTCCCACTCCACACCGTCACGACGCGTTCAGCAGCCGCGCGCACGCCCTCTCCAGCACCGCACGAGCTTCGTCGCCGTCCAGCCGCGCCGCGCGCTTCAGCGCCGGGGCGATCGTCCGCTCCTCGCGGTAGGCCTCCACCAGGCGGGGATCCACATAGGACGACCGGCAGACCGCCGGCGTGTTCCCCAGCGCGGTCGAGACCTCCTTCATCACCTTCGCCTCCGCGCGCTTGCGGGCCGTCTCCGAGGTCGGGGGGTCTGCCGCCGCGAAGGCCGCGGCCGCCAGCACCGTCGCGTTCCACGTGCGCATGTCCTTCGCCGTGCAGTCCTCGCCCGCGAGCTCCTTGAACCGCTCGTTGATGTCGGCCGCGTGCACTTCGTGCCACGTGTCGCCCTCGCGGTAGACCAGCAGCCGGTCGCTTTCCGACCGGCTGCGCAGCAGCGACTTCATCACCGAGGCCAGCTCCGCGTCGCAGATGGCCACCTCGCGATCGAGACCGCCCTTCGCGACGTAGCAGAACCGGCACTCGTCACCGCGGACCGCGACGTGGGAACGCAGCAGCGTCGCGACGCCGTGGGTGCCGTTCTCCTCCGCGTACTCCTCGCCGCCGGTGCGGAAGATGCCCCGGTCGAGCATGCGCAGCGCGGCGGCCAGCACCCGCTTGCGCGTCAGGCCGCGCCCGGCGAGGTCGTCCGCCACCGAAGCACGCCAGGACGGCAGCCGGCGGGCCATCTGCAGCACGCGGTCGTGCTTCTCCTCGTCGCGGTCGCGCCGCCACTGCTCGTGGTAGAGGTACTGGCGCCGCCCGGCGTCGTCGGTGCCGACCGCCTGGACGTGCCCGTTCGGGTACGGGCAGATCCACACGTTCCGCCAGGCCGGCGGGATGACGAGGTCCTTGATCCTGGCCAGCAGCTCGGCGTCGGTCACCGGCGAGCCGTCGGGCATGGCGTAGGAGAACCCGCGGCCGCGGCGGATGCGCTTGATGCCCGGGCCGCGCAGGTCACTGCGCCGGAGTCTGGTGCGTCCCACCGCCGCGAAATACCCGCCCGGCGTACCGGGAAACCATGATTGCCGCCCTCGTCGGCGGGTAGCCGAGGGGGAAGCACCGGAAGGAGCACGGATGACCACCGCAACCAAGCCGCTCGCCGTCGTCACCGGCGCGTCGAGCGGGATCGGGCGGGAGCTGGCCAAACAGTTCGCCCGGCACGACTTCGACCTCGTGCTGGCCGCCGAAGACGCCGAGCTCGCCGCGGCCGCCGACGAGGTCCGCGCGTGCGGCGCGCAGGTCGAGGCGGTCCGCACCGACCTCGCCGGCCCGGACGGCGTCGAAGAGCTCGTCCGCCGGCTGGGGGACCGCCCGGTCGAAGCACTGGCCGTCAACGCCGGGGTCGGCGTCAACGGCGAGTTCGCCGGCGACACCCGGCTGGAGGACCAGCTGACCGTCGTCGACCTGAACGTCCGCTCGGCCGTGCACCTGACCAAGCGGGTGGTGCCCGGCATGGTCGGCCGCGGCCACGGCCGGGTGCTGTTCACCTCGTCGATCGCCGGCACGTCCCCGGCGCCTTACCAGGCCGTCTACGCCGCCTCGAAGGCGTTCCTGACGTCGTTTTCCGAGGGCCTGCGGGCCGAGGTGAAGGACAAGGGCGTCACGGTCACCGCGATGCTGCCCGGCCCGGTCGACACCGAGTTCTTCGAGCGCGCCGACATGGAGGACACCAAGATCGCCGCCGGCCCCAAGGACAGCCCGGCCGACATCGCCGAAGCGGGTTACGAAGCCCTGATGGCCGGCAAGGACAAGATCGTCCCCGGCGCGGTGAAGAACAAGCTCCACGCGGCCGGCTCCCGTGTCCTGCCGGACCAGACCAAGGCGAAGCAGCAGGGCAAGATGATGAAGCCCGGATCGGCGGACGCATGAGCGTCATCGAGGACGTCACCCGGAAGGCGAAACAGGTCCAGCGCAGCTACGCCGACGGGGAAGACCGGCCGTTGGGCGGGTACGTCGCCGCGATGGGCGCCTACACCGGGCTGGTGGGCGGCCTGACGCTGCTCGGCCGCGCTCTCGGGGCCCGGTTGCCGCAGCGGTTCGGCGTCGGCGACACGGTCCTGCTGGGCGCCGCGACGTTCAAGGCCAGCCGGCTCCTGGCCAAGGACGCCGTGACCAGCCCGCTGCGCGCCCCGTTCACGCGGTACGAGGAGCCGGCCGGGGACGACGAGCTGAACGAGTCCGTTCCGGCCGAAGGGCACGTGGAGCACGCGGTCGGCGAGCTCGTGTCGTGCCCGTTCTGCCTGAACGTCTGGGTCGGCACCGGGCTCACGGCGGGCCTGGTGATCGCCCCGCGCGCGACCCGGCTGGCGGCCACCGTGCTGACGGCCGTGGGCGTGGCGGACGCCCTGCACCTGCTGTACGACGCGGGCAAGAAGCTCGCGTCCGGTTAGCCGGACGAGCCGGCGGGGAACGCTCTCCGCCGGCTCATTCCGGGCCGCGGCGCAGCGGGCGGACCGCCGGCCCCTGCACCACTTCGCCGTCGACGCCGAACCGCGAGCCGTGGCACGGGCAGTCCCACGTCTTCTCCGCGTCGTTGAACGAAACCAGGCACCCCAGGTGGGTGCAGTGCGCGCCGACGGTGTGCAGCTTCCCGGCTTCGTCGCGGTGGGCGGCGACGAGCTCGCCCCCGACTCGGACGACCTCGGCCTCGCCAGGCTGGAGGTCGTCGAGCTTCTCCGACCGCCACAGCGCGGCGACGTGGTCGCCGACCAGGTACTTCGCGACGGTCAGGTTGTCCTGGGCCACCTCGAGCACGGAACGCGCGTCGAACCGGTTGGGGTCGAACAGGTCCGCCGCCGGGTGCGGCTCGCCGAGGATCCGCGCCGCCAGCACGTGGCCCGCGGCCGTGCCGCCGGTCATGCCCCACTGGCCGAACCCGGTGGCCACCCACAGGTCCTTCGTCCCCGGCAGGTAGCGGCCGACGTAGGGCAGCAGGTCGGGGGTGGACATGTCGTGGGCCGACCAGCGGTGGGTGACGCGGTGCAGGCCCGCGTGCCTGTCCGCCCAGTCCGCGAGCCGCCCGTACCGGCGTTCGACGTTGACGTGCGCGCCGACGCGGTAGTGCTCGCCGCCGGCGATCACCATCGGCGTGCCCTGCTCGGTGTACCCGCGCACAGAGTGGTGCGTGTCCGCGTCGAGGAACATGCCCGCCGGCGCGGCGTTCCCGGCCGCCGGGCCCGCGACGACGAGGTCGCGCACCGGGTCGAGCCGGGCGAAGTACAGGCCACGGTCGAGCACGGGGTAGTGGGTCGCGACGACGACGTCGCCCGCCACGAGGTCACCGCGCGAGGTCCGGACGGTCCGGCCGTTGAGCGCGCTCGCCCGGGCGTGCTCGACGATCGTGCCGCCGGCCCGCTCGATTTCGGAGGCCAGGCCGAGTAGCCACCGCCGCGGGTGGAAATGCGCCTGCCCGGTGGTCCGCACGGCCCCGAGCGCCGGTACGTCGAGGGCGACGTCCTCGGTGAACGACGCCGCCAGCCCGGCCGCGGCGGCCGCGTCGGCCTCCTGCTTGAGGGAGTCCACCGTGCTTTCGCGCGTCGTGTAGACGTAGCTGTCCGCGCGGGTGAAGCCGCAGTCGATGCCGAGCTCGGCCGCGGTGGCCGCCACCCATTCGAGTGCCGCGGACTGAGTTCGGGCGTACACCTTCGCGGCGTCGGCCCCGTGGCGGGACGTCAGGTCCGCGTACTTGGCCCCGTGCTGGGCGCTGACCTTCGCGGTGGTGTGGCCGGACACGCCCGCGGCGACCGTCTCGGCCTCCAGCACGACGACCGACCGGCCGGCGCGCGCGAGCAGCAGCGCGGTGGTGAGCCCGGCGATGCCCGCGCCGAGCACCGCGACATCGGCGGATTCCGGCACCGGGACGCCGGTGCGATCCGGGGCGGGGGCGGTTTCGACCCACAGCGAAAGTGGTTCGGGCAGGGCTGTCATGCCAGCGGATGCCCGCTCGGGGCCCGGTCAAACGGGCCATCCGGACCCGTTTCGGCTGCTCGGCGGCCCGGGTAGCCCACCGGCATGAGTACCGACATCTTCGTGATCGGCCTGGACGAGGAGAACCGGCGGGTGCTGGATCGCCTGCCGTGGGCCGGGAGCTACCGGTTCCACGGCCTGCTGACCCCCGAAGAGCTGCAGCACGGCGAAATCGACTTCGAAGCGCTGCTGAAGACGGCGCAGCACGAACTGGACGCGTTCGACGGCGAAGTCGGCGCGATCGTCAGCTACTGGGACTTCCCCGCCGCGTCGCTCGTGCCCATCCTGTGCGCCCGCTACGACCTGCCCAGCGTGTCCCTGGAGGCGGTGCTGAAGTGCGAGCACAAGTACTGGAGCCGGCTGGAGCAGAGAAAGGTGATCGACGAGCTGCCGCACTTCGGCATCGTCGATCTCGGTGACGAGCACCCCGCACCGCCGGAGGGCGTCGGCTACCCGATGTGGCTCAAGCCGGTGAAGTCCTTCTCCTCCGAACTCGCCTTCAAGGCCGGGAACGACCGTGAGTTCGCCGACGCCGTGGCGAAGATCCGGGCCGGCGTCGGCCGGGTCGGGGAGCCGTTCGGCTACGTGCTGGACCAGGTGGACCTCCCGCCGGAGATCGCCCGGGTGGGTGGCGCGGCCTGCTTGGCCGAAGGAGCGCTGCACGGCGTCCAGGCGGCCATCGAAGGGTACGTCTACCAGGGCGAGGTCACCGTCTACGGCGCCCTCGACTCGATCAACTACCCGGACAGCTCGTCGTTCCTGCGCCACCAGTACCCGTCCCAGCTGGGGGAGGAGCCGATCCAGCGGATGCGCGACGTCGCCGAGCGGGTGATGAAGCAGATCGGCTTCGACAACGGCACCTTCAGCATCGAGTTCTTCTGCGACCCCGAATCGGGCCAGGTGTGCCTGCTGGAGATCAACCCGCGGCACTCGCAGTCGCACGCCGAACTGTTCGAGTTCGTCGACGGCGTCGCCAACCACGAGATCATGGTGCGGCTCGGCCTGGGCCAGGACCCCGGCCGCCGGCCCCGCAAGGGCACCTACCAGATCGCCGCGAAGTGGTACCTGCGCCGGTTCGAGGACGGCGTCGTGACGCGGGTGCCGACGCCCGAGGAGATCGCGACGGTGCAGAACCGCATCGACGGCACCCAGATCGACATCGTGCCGGAGGTCGGGCAGCGGCTGTCGGACCTGCCGGAGCAGGACAGCTACAGCTTCGAGCTGGCGCACCTGTTCGTCGCGGGGCACACCGAGCACGAGATGGTGCAGAAGTACCAGGCGTGCGTCGACGCCCTGCCGTTCGAATTCGCCGAGGCCTGATCACGCACGAAAACGGGGGTCGCGTTCGGACAGTCCGAACGCGACCCCCGCTGCTGCGTCGGGTCAGCCCGACTGCGGGTCGCTGTCGTCGTGCTCGTCCCCGCTCGACGTGCCCTGTTCGCCGCGGAGGGTTTCGCGCTGGGCTTCCGGCGTGTCGCCGTGCGGGTCGTCGCCGCGGGCGCCTTCGGCGGGCTCGGTCGGGTGCTGCGTGCGTTCTTCGGACGTCATTTCGTCCCTCCTTCACGGTCCTTTCCGCAGCGGATACCCCGCTGCGCACGGCTCAACCACCGGCGTTTGCCGCGATGATCGCCGGGTAAGCCGGGAGCGACGCGGTTGTCCGCCGGCGATCGCGCCGGGACCGCGGTGAGGTGGAGGAGACCCAGATGACCACGTCGGCGGAACCCGTCCGCCCGGGCCCCTTGGCCGCCCGGTCCGTCGTCCACTCGCCCGTGCCGCCCGCCCCGCGGATGCTGCGGCTGCCCGGCGTCTACCGTCCCCAGGAGGACACCGCCCTGCTCGCGTCGGCCATCGCCGAGCTGCCGATCCCGCCCGGCGCCCGCGCCCTCGACCTGTGCACCGGCACCGGCGCGCAGGCGATCACGCTGGCCCGCCGCGGTGCCGCCACCGTGCTGGCGGTGGACCTTTCGCGCCGGGCGCTGGCCTCGGCGCGGCTCAACGCGCTGATCCGGCAGCTCGCCGTGCGCCCGTGCCGGGGAGGCCTCGCCAGAGCGCTGCGCGAGGGTCCGTTCGACGTCGTCGTCGCGAATCCGCCCTACGTCCCGGCGCCGGCGGCGACGATCCGGTCCACCCGGGGCTGGGACGCGGGCCCGGACGGGCGCGCGCTGCTGGACCCGCTGTGCGCGGCCGCGGGCACGCTGCTGCGGCCGGGCGGGACGATGCTGCTGGTGCAGTCGGTACTGTCCGATGTGGACAAGTCGCGGGAAGTGCTGGCGGCGCAGGGCTTGCGGACGTCGGTGGTCCGGCGCGCCCGGATCCCGTTCGGTCCGGTCCTTTCCGGACGGACGGAGTTCCTCGAGGCGACCGGGCTGATCGAGCCCGGTCAGCGGGTGGAAGAGCTGGTGGTGCTCCGTGCCGAACGCTGAGCGCGGGCCTCGCCGCGTGACCGTCGTCCCCGGCGGCCCGGTCCTGGTGGAAGGCCCGGTCGAGCTGAGCACTCCCGAGGGCGAACTCGTGCGGTCCGACCGGTTCCTGGTGGCGGTGTGCGCGTGCCGGCGCAGCAAGCGGTTCCCGTTCTGCGACACCAGCCACCGCAAACGCGTCCGCACCCAGGCGGACGACTGACGGACGGCCTCCCGGTTCACCCCGGGAGGCCGTCGCCGGTCAGCTCCGCAGTGACGACTCGCCGGCCTTCCAGTGGCCCAGCACCTGCTCGCCGAAGCGGCCTTCGAGGAACTCGGTCGCCTGGATGCCGAACACGATGTCGGCGGCCAGGTCGGGCTCCTGCTCCAGCAGGTCGCCGAGCACGTCGTGGCGCATGACCTGCTCGTGGACGGCGTCCGCTTCGATGTGCTCGGTGTAGAAGAACCGGCACGCCTCCGGTGCGTCGAGGCGCCGCAGAGCCTGGTCCATCCGCTGCGCGGACGGCGCGGTCGTGATCTCCGCCGCCGCGAAGTGCCCGCACAGCGCGCCCCGCAGGGACCGGTGCAGGCCGAACAGCGACATCATGTTGACCACCGCCAGCATCGATCCGGGGACCTGGTCGATGAGCTCCAGGTAGCCGTCGGGCAGGCCGGCCGCGCGCAGCAGGTCGGCGTAGAGGCGGGCGTGCACGAGCTCCGCGCGGCCGCCGCCGAACTCGTCGAACTCCACCGCCACCAGCGCGGCCTTGGCGCGCCCGCGCAGCCGCGGGATCACCCACGCGTGCGGATCGGCTTCCTTGTGGTGGTAGATCGAGCGGTGCGTGAAGTACTCCCGCAGCTGCGCCCAGTCGCCGTGGTCCCGCAGGTAGTGCGAGACGCCTTCGACGTCGATCGGCTCGACCAGCAGCGTGTCGAGGGCCGCCTGGACATCGTCGCCGCCCGCCACGTTGGCGCGCAACGCGGCGACGAACCGGGCCTCGAGCGCGCCGCGCAGGCGCAGCAGCTCCGGGTCCCATTCCCAGTCGGGGGACACGCCCGGCAGGCCCTGGTAGTGCAGTTCGTAGCACAGGTGCAGGGCCAGCTGGAGGTCGTCGCCGAGCGGGTCGGCGTCGGCGAGACCGTCGAAGTCCAGGTCGGCCCGCGCCTGCTCGCGCAGGAGAATGCCCAGCACCGAAGCCGAAAGCGGGCCCCGCGCGGCCGGCAGGGTGGCCGCACCGGTGGTGGAAGTCGTCATGGTCCCGGTTACCCGGTCAGCAGCGTTCCATGCGCCGCGGGCACGGTCACCGCGGAGAGCCACCGCACCGCGGCCGCCGTCTCCTGGCCGGCGACCGCGCGCTGCTGCGCGGCCCCGGTGCCGCCGTCCCGCACCGCGTCGACGAGCTTCCGGACCTCGGCCAGGTCACCGCTGTCTTCCAGGGGCGCCCGGACGTAGGCGAGGAGCTCGTCGACGAGCGTCCACGCCGGACGGCGGGCCTCCTCGGCGGCGTCCACCAGGTCCCCGCCGAGGCCGTGGCGCGCCGCGGTCCACACGGCCGCCGCGGCCACCTGCGGGGACAGCGGCACGGCCTCCCGGCCCTCGGCGAGCTCGCCCAGGGAACGCTGCACGAGCGCCCGGCTCAGCAGGGCCTGCAGCACCGCGTGGTCGACGGTCAGCGCGGTGTCGGCGACCCGGAGCTCGACCGTCGGGAACCGGCCGGACGGGCGGGCCAGCCAGAAGGTCTGGTCCGGGTCGACGAGCGCGCCGCAGCCGACCAGCGTCTCGACGGCCCGCCGGTACTCGGCGTGCCCGCGCAGGTGCGGGGCGATGCCGGAGCCGGGGAAGCGGGACTGCAGGACCATCCGCCAGCTGTCGTAGCCGGTGTCGCGCCCGTGGTCGAACGGCGAATTGGCCGACAGGGCGAGCAGCGTGGGCAGCCACCGGCCGAGGTGGTTGACGACGGCCACCGCGGTGTCGGGATCGGGCACCCCGACGTGGACGTGGCACCCGCAGGCCTCGTAGTCGGCGACGACGGCGCCGTAGACGGCGTCGATCTCGGCGTACCGGCCGGTGCTCGCGGGCGGTTGCGCGGCCGGCCCGGGCCCGACCGGCGTGCCGGTGGCCAGCAGCGCGCAGTCTTCGGCCGCGGCGGCGCCGGCCAGCACCCGCCGCGCGGCGGTGAGCTGGTGCCGGAGCTCGTCGGCCGTCGTGCAGACGCCGCTGGCGGATTCGAGCTGCGTGAGCCGCAGTTCCCGGTGCACCCGGACACCGTCGGGCAGCGGCCCCTGGTGGCGGTACCGGGCCAGCACCGGTTCGGCGCACGGCGAAGCGTGCCCGGTGCGCGGGTTCACGAGGAGGAACTCCTCTTCGACACCCATCGTGGGCGGGCCGTCGGACATGGGCGGGCTCCTTCCGGACCGGCGGGGGTTACCCGTTCCGGCCGCGGAAATGCACCTGGACCCCGCGCTTGTTTCGCCATTCCTGCCCGACGGGTACTTCGCACCCATGACAACTCACCAGCGGCTGCGGGTGGTCGGCGCTCCGCCGTCGCACCGCCTGCCCGCGCCTCGCCCCCCGTCCGACAGCGATCAGGGAAGCCACCTCCGGTGGAAGAGCCCGGACGCGGTGGTCGTGGAGGTCACGGGCGAGGTGGACCTGTGCTCGGTGGCCCGCTTGGCGGCGGTGCTGGACGAGCACGTCCGCGCCCGCCCCGGCGTGCTGAGGATCGACCTGGGGCAGGTCCGGTTCCTCGGCGCCGCCGGCATCCGCGTGCTGCTGCGCGCCCACCGGCACGCCGAAGCCGTGGGCGTTCACCTCGTGATCGATCCCGGTGAGTCGCGCGCCGCGGTACGTGCCCTGGAATTGCTGGACCGGCTCCCCGTAACTGAGCGCTAGCCGAGAACTCCTAGTCACCCGTGAGCAGGTCGATGACATCCTCGGCCCGCTGCCGGTCGGCGAACCGGCGCCGCTGGCGGTCCGCGCCGCCGCCCTCGGCGGCCAGCCGGGCCGTGGCCTCGCGCGCGAACTCCAGGTCTCCGGCCGCTTCCAGGGCCGGGGCCGTCAGGCTGACCAGGTCGTCGAGCACCACCTTCGTCGGCTCCAGGTCACCGCTCTTCGGGTGCGGGCAGCAGCCGGTGACCCCTTCCCGCGAGGCCCGCCACAACTGCGCGCGCAGCACCTCGTTCGACAGGTGCGGTGCCGCGCCGTCGTCGGCCAGGGCCGTCGCCACCAGGCCGCGGGCCAGCACGCCCAGCAACACCGCGTCCTCCGGAGTGGCCGCGACGTCGGCGATGCGGAACTCGAGCGTCGGCTGCCGGTCCGAGAGCCGGACGTCCCAGTAGATCATTCCGCGGTCGAGGATCGAGCCCGCGCGCAGCCAGCCGTCCACGATGCTCTCGTACTCGTCCAGCGAGGCGAACCGCGGTGGCGGCCCGGCCGACGGCCAGCGGCTCCACTGTTGGTAGCGCCAGCTGCAGTAGCCGGTGTCGTAGCCGTCGGAGATCGCCGAGTTCGCCGTCACCGCCAAGAGCGCCGGCAGCCACGGCCGGATCCGGTTCAGCACCTGGACGCCGGTTTCCTTGTCCGGGATGGCCACGTGCACGTGGCAGCCGCAGGTGAGCGACGTCCGGGCGGTGGCGCCGAAGTGCTCGGCCATCCGCTCGTACCGCGGGTTCGGCGTGATCACGGGCGGGTCCGCTTCGAACAGCAGCGGGGACGCCGCGGGCAGCACCCGGTACCCGCGCCGGCGGGCGGCGTCGGACAGGTCCTTGCGCAGCCCGCGCAGCTGGCGCAGGGCTTCGGTGTGGGTCCGGCAGACGTCGGTGGCGGCTTCGGCCTGTGCCCGGGTCAGCTCGTGCTGCAGCTCGCCTTGCTCGTCTCCCGCGGCTTCGGCCGCGTCGACGACGTCGTCGCCGGCCTTGGACAGGTGGCCGCGGCGGTCGACGATGAAGAACTCCTCTTCGATGCCGAACGTCAGCACATCGCCCGTCGGTTGGTTCACCGGTGGTCTCCTGGGGGTCGGGGACCGCTGAATACCCGGACGCCGGATGCGGCAAACGGCGTTTTCGGGCGCCGCGAACGGGTATCCGACAGCTATGTCGACCGACGCCATCGTGCTGCTCAAAAACGACCACAAGACCGTGGAGAAGCTCTTCAAGCAATTCGAGAAGGCGGGGGAGGACGCGTACGACGAGAAGCGCCGGATCGCCGACTCGATCATCGAAGAGCTGACCGTCCACGCCTACATCGAGGAGGAGATCTTCTACCCGGCGGCGCGGGAAGCCGTGCCGGAGACCAAGGACCACGTGCTGGAAAGCGTGGAGGAGCACCACGTCGTGGTGTGGATGCTCTCGGAGCTGCTCGGGATGGACCCGAAGGAGGAGACCTTCGACGCCAAGGTCACCGTGCTCACCGAGAACGTCCGCCACCACGTCGAGGAAGAAGAGGACGAGTGGTTCCCCGAGGTCCGCTCGGCGATGGGCCGCAAGCAGCTGCAGGAGCTGGGACAGCGGATGATCGACGCCCGCTCCGCCGCCCCCAAGAACCCCCTGGACCTCAAGAGCGCCAAAGCCTGACCCCTCCCGCGGTCGTGAGTGGTAAGGCGGGTTCTAACCCGCCTTACCACTCACGACCGCTTGGCGACGACCCGGATGGACTCGAGCTTGGAGTCGGCCGGGTCCGGCAGCTGCATGCCGGCGCCGAGCCCGCTGCGCAGGTAGTCGAGCATCGGCTGCGTGATCACCTCGCCGGGCAGCACGCCGGGCGCTCCGGGCGGGTACGGCGTGATCATCTCGGCTGCGATCCGGCCCGCCGCCTCGGCCACGGGCACCTGCTCGACCTCGCCGAAGAAGGCGTCGCGCGGCAGCATCGCCGTTTCCAGTTCCATCTCCCGCGGCGACGGCAGGTCCACAGTCGGTGGCTTGTCGAACGACGGCGCGGCCTTCACCAGCGCGTCGACGGCGTCGAGCAGCGTGCTCGCGGTCCGTTCGTCGTCGGAGTGGTTGAACTGGGCCACGAACCGGCGGTGGTCGGACAGGCCGACGGTGACGCGCCGGTGCTCGCGCAGCCAGTCGGCGGCCTGGTAGCCGCTGATGCCGAGCGGGTCGAGGTCGAGCACGACCTTGAGCGGGTCGACCGAGTCGGCGAGGTCCGGGCCGAGGAATTCGTCGTGCATCACGGTGACGCCCAGCTCGCTCAGCCGGCCGCGGACGGACTTGACGAGCGTCAGCGCGCCGTCGAGCAGCTCCTTGCCCTGCTCGGCCATCTGCCGGCGCCAGCCGTCGAGGGCCGCGTAGACCAGGGAGCTCGCGCTGGTCGTGCCCAGCAGGTCCTCGCGCGCCTTCAGCACCTTCGGGTCCACGCGGTCGCCCTGCAGGTGGAAGACCGAGCTCTGCTCGACCGCCGCGCCCATCTTGTGCACGCTAGTCACGCACACGTCGGCGCCGACGTTCATGCCCCACGGCGGGAGTCCGTCGTGGAACGGCAGGTGCGCGCCCCACGCCTCGTCGACGATCAGCGGCAGCCCGCGTTCGTGGCACCACTCGGTGATCGCGCGCAGGTCGCCGCAGGTGCCGTAGTCGGTCGGGGTCACGACCAGCGCCCCCTTGACGTCGGGATCACGCTCGTAGGCCTCCGCGAACTCCCGCACGCCCGGCGGGTGGCTCAGGTGCCGCTCGGCGTCCCAGTGCGGCCGCACCCAGACGGGCCGGACGCCGCTGACGATCAGCCCGGAGATCACCGACTTGTGGACGTGCCGCGGCACGAGCAGCTTTTCGTGCGGGCCGGCGACGGCGAGCATCGCGCTCTTCACCGAGAGCGAGCTGCCGCACGTCGAGAAGAAGGTGTGCTCGGCGCCGACCGCGTCGGCCATCAGCTCCTGCGCCGCGGCGAGGACGCCCTGGCGCATCAGCCGGTCGTCGAGGCCGTTGAGCGCGATGACGTCGGACCTGAAGACGTCGGCGCCGACGACGTCCAGGACCCGTGGGTCGATGCCGCGGCCCTGCTTGTGGCCGGGCGCGTTGAACGGGAGGTAGCCGGCGCTGTGGTAATCGCGCAGCGCCTCGAGCACCGGTGCCTTGCTGTGGTCCATGGCGCCGGAGTAGCCGGAGGCCGACCGGGCGAAACACCCCGGTGGCATGACCGCGCGTGGTTGGGGTATCCCGGAGGGCATGGAATGGCACGAGGAGCTGCACGAGCGGGCCGACGAGCGGATCGAGCACCTGGACGAGCGGCTGTGGGCCGTCGCGACCGCGTTGCACGAGCACCCGGAACTGTCCTATGAGGAGCACGCCGCCGCGGAGCGGCTCACCGGCGAACTGGCCGCCGACGGCTTCGCGGTGGAGACCGGGATCGCCGGGCTTCCCACGGCCTTCGTCGCCCGCGCCGGCGAAGGGCGGCCGTGCATCGCGCTGCTGCTCGAGTACGACGCCCTGCCCGGCCTCGGGCACGCTTGCGGGCACAACCTGATCGCCGCGGCCGGCCTGGGCGCCGCGCTGGCCGCCAAGGACGTCCTGGGGGACACGCCCGGTTCGGTGCTGGCGGTGGGCACCCCGGCCGAGGAACGCGGCGGCGGCAAGGTCGCGATGGCCGAGGCGGGCGTCTTCGACGACGTCGACGCGGCCCTGATGATCCACCCCGGCGTCCACTCGTGGTCGTGGGCCCCGCTGACCGCGCAGGTCGAGCTCAAGCTGACCTTCCACGGCCGGGCGGCCCACCCGACCGGTGATCCGGAGCACGGCATCGACGCCCTCGCCGCGCTGATCCAGGCGTTCGGGGCGATCTCGGTCCTGCGCCAGCGGCTGCCCGCCGGATCGCACGTCCAGGGCATCATCACCGAGGGCGGCGAGGCGACGAACATCGTGCCCGAACGCGCCGAAGGCCGGTTCGGCCTCCGTGCGCTGACGACGGACGCGCTGGACCGCCTGGTCGAGGACGTGACGACGTGCGCGGAGGGTGCGGCCCTGGCGACCGGCGCGAAGGTCGACGTCGAACGGCTCGGCCGCGGGTACGCGCACTTCCGCGACAACCCGGTGCTGTCCGAGCGGTTCACCGAGCACCTGGCGGCGTGCGGGATCCACGCGACCCCGCCGGCGCCGGGGGTCTTCCTCGGGTCGTCGGACATCGGCGACGTCAGCGTCCGGGTGCCGGCGATCCACCCGTTCGTGGGCATCACGGCGGAGGAGAAATCGGACCACACCCCGGAGTTCGCGGCGGCCGCGGCGAGCCCGCGCGGCCGGGCGGCGATGCTGGCCTCGGCGGCGGCGCTGGCCCGCACGGTGATCGACCTGCGGACGCACCCGGCGCTGGTCAGCCGCGCGTGGGACTGCTTCCGCGACCTGGCCCGGACGGGGCGGTGAGGGTCGTGAGTGCGTAACAGTGTTCTAACACTGTTACGCACTCACGACCCGAGTACCGGCGCTACGCCACGGAGGTGTAGTGCGACGCGTCACCTTCGAGCGACTCGCTGGACCGCCCGTCGACGCCGGCCGGGATGTCGCCGGCCACCGTGACGCGGTTGAGGCGCCGGGGGAGGCCGTCGTAGTTGTCGATCGCGTAGTGCTGGGTGATCCGGTTGTCGAACAGCACCAGCTGGTCCGGCTCCCAGGTCACCCGCACGATGTTCTCCGGCCGCGTGACGTAGGACTGCAGCAGCCGCAGCAGGTCCCGCGACTCGCTCACCGACAGGCCCTCGATCCGCTGGGCGAACCCGCCGATGAACAGGCCGCGCTCGCCGGTCACCGGGTGCACCCGCACCACCGGGTGCACGGTCCGGTACTTGCGCGAGACGAACTGCGCCCGCCGGGCCTGCTCCTTCTCGTCCACGGTCTCCGGCGGCTGGACGTAGTCGTAGTCGTTGGTGTGCACCGCCCGCAGCGTGTCGGCGAAGGCGCGCAACGGTTTCGGCAGGTCCCGGTAGGCCGCGGCCGCGTTCGCGATCAGCGTCTCCCCGCCGTAGGGCGGCACCACCAGGCTGCGCAGCGTGCTGGCCTTCGGCGGGTTGAGGACGAAGGTGACGTCGGTGTGCCAGTGGTTGGCGCGGCCCTGCTCGCTGTCGACGGGCAGGATCGTCGGCGCGCCCTCGACGGCGGGCACCGTCGGGTGGGCCTTGGTGAGCTCGCCGAAGTGCGCGGCGAACCGCTGCTGGCCTTCGTCGTCGAGCCGGACGTTCCGGAACACCAGCGCCTTGTGCTCGTGCAGGGCGTCGGTCAGGAACGCCACCTGCGTGGTGTCGAGGTCGCCGGACGGGTCGAAGCCGACGATCTCGGCGCCGATCCTCCCGGTCAGCTTGCGGACGTCGGTACCGATGGTGGTCATGCGGGCTCCTTCACTCGGTTGCGGTTGACGGGCCGCGCGAGGCCGTAGTGCTCGCGCAGGGTGGTGCCGGAGTACTCGGTGCGGAACAGCCCGCGCCGCTGCAGTTCCGGGACGACGAGGTCGACGAAGTCGTCGAGCCCGCCGGGCAGGGTGGGCGGCATGACGTTGAAGCCGTCGGCGGCGCCGCCGCGGAACCACGCCTCCAGCTCGTCGGCGACCTGGACCGGCGTACCGGCGAAAACGCGGTGCCCGCGCCCGCCGGCCAGCCGTTCGAGCAGCTGCCGGATGGTGAGGTCCTCGCGCCGGGCCAGGCCGACGACCAGGTCGAACCGGCTCTGGCCGCCTTCGGTGAAGCTGCCGACGTCGGGCAACGGGCCGTCCAGCGGGTAGCCGGTGACGTCGTGGTCGAGCATCTTCGACAGCTGACGCAGCCCGTAGTCGGGGATGATCAGCGCGTTCAGCTCGGCCTCCCGCGCCCGGGCTTCGGCTTCGGTGCGGCCGAGGATCGGCGAGATGCCGGGCAGGATCTTGATCTCGTCCGGCGTGCGGCCGTACTTGGCGAGCCGGCTCTTGACGTCGTCGTAGAACGCCTTGCCCTCGGCGAAGGTCTGCTGCGCGGTGAACACGGCCTCGGCGTGCCGGGCCGCGTACTCCTTGCCGGTCTCCGACGAACCGGCCTGCACCAGCAGCGGGTAACCCTGGGGCGGGCGTTCGATGTTGAGCGGGCCCTGCACCTGGAAGTGCGGGCCGTCGTGGGCGATCGCCCGGATCCGGTCGGTGTCGGCGTAGACACCGCCCGGCCGGTCGACGACCGCGGCGCCGTCGTCCCAGCTGTCCCACAGCTTCTTGACGACCTCGACGAACTCCTCGGCCCGGTCGTACCGAGCGTCGTGCGACGGGCGCTTGGCGAGGTTGAAGTTGCGGGCCTCGTCGATCCCGGCCGAGGTGACGATGTTCCAGCCCGCGCGGCCGCCGGAGAGGTGGTCGAGCGAGGCGAACTTCCGGGCCAGGTGGTAGGGCTCGTTGTAGGTCGTCGACGCCGTCGCGATCAGTCCGATGTGGACCGTGGACGCGGCCAGGGCCGAAAGCAGCGTCAGCGGTTCGAAGTGGCTGTGCGAGTTGTGCTTGACGTTGCCCCACAGCGCGACGCCGTCGGCGAGGAAGATCGAGTCCAGCTTCCCGCGCTCGGCGGTGCGGGCGATGTCGACGTAGTGCTGCAGCGTCCGGGCCCGGTGCGGGTCGGTCGACGGGTGCCGCCACGCGGCTTCGTGGTGGCCGTTCGGCATCACGAACGCGTTGAGGTGCATCATGGCTTCTCCTTGGGGCGCCAGGTGGAAAACCGCCGTTCGAGGCCGACGAAGCCGGCGTTGACGACGACGCCGAGCACCGAGACGGCGATGATCCCGGCGTACATCTGCTGGATCTGGAAGTTCACCTGGCTCGTGTTGATCAGGTAGCCGAGCCCGGCCTTCGCGCCGACCATCTCCGCGGCCACCAGCACCAGGATTGAATAGGACGCCGCCATCCGGATGCCGGTGAACACCGTCGGCACCGCCGAGGGCAGGATCACCTTCCGGAACAGCCGCGGGCTGGACAGGCCCAGCGAGCGGGCCGCCTTGACCAGCAGCGGGTCGACCGTGTTGACCCCGGCGATCGTGTTGAGCAGTACCGGCCACACGCAGGCGTAGACGACGAGGCTGACCTTCGACAGCTCGCCGATGCCCAGCAGCAGGGTGAACACCGGCAGCAGCGCCAGCGCGGCGGTGTTGCGGGCGAGCTCCAGCAGTGGTTGCAGGAACCGCGCCACCGGCCGGTACCAGCCGATCAGCAGGCCCAGGGGCACCGCGACCGCAACGGCCACGGCGAACCCGGCGGCGGACCGCCCGACGCTGGCCAGCAGGTGGTCGGCGAGCTCGCCGTCGAGCGCAAGGTCCCACAGGGCCTGCAGGTCCTCCGACAGCGGCGGCAGGAACGTCCGCGTGCTCTCGTCGAGGACGAACCGGGGGACGAATTCCCAGAGCAGCACGAACAGCACGACGGCGGCGGACGCGTGCACCGCGCGGGTGAGCGTCTTCCGGAACCGGCGCGGCTTCGCCGGCGGGTCCGTCGGTCTGGTGCGGACGGCGGGAGCTTCGAGGGTGGTGGTCATCGGACCGCGCTCCGTTCGTGTTCGGCTGCCTTGCGGACCTCGTCGTGCAGCAGTTCCCACAGCCGGTGGCGCTGCCGCCCGAACTCGGGCCCGGACCGGACGTCCCCGGTGCGGTCGCCGAGGTCGACGTCGACGACGGCCTTGAGCCGCCCGGGCCGCGACGTCAGCACCGCGACCTGTTGTCCCAGGTAGACGGCCTCGTCGATGCCGTGGGTGATGAACACGATCGTCTTGCCGGTGCGGCGCCAGATCCGCAGCAGCTCCTCCTGCAGCTGCTCGCGGGTCTGCGCGTCGAGCGCGGCGAACGGCTCGTCCATCAGCAGCACGGCCGGGTCGTAGGCGAGGCTGCGGGCGATCGCGACCCGCTGCTTCATCCCGCCGGACAGCTCGTGCGGATAGCGGTCTTCGAAACCGGACAGCCCGACCAGGGCGAGGTATTCGCGGGCCCGTTCGGCGCGCTGCCGCTTCCCGAGCGAACCGCCTTCGAGGCCGAACTCGACGTTGGCGCGGGCCGTGCGCCACGGGAACAGCGCGTACTGCTGGAACACCACCCCGCGGTCGAGACCCGGGCCGCGCACCGGCTCGCCGTCGATGAGCACTTCGCCCGACGTCGGGGTGGTGAGCCCGCCCAGCAGGTCCAGCAGCGTCGACTTGCCCGAGCCGCTGGGGCCGACCAGCGACAGGAACGTGCCGTCGGCGATGTCGAGGGAGACGTCGTCGAGGGCGGTGAGTTCGCCGAAGGTCTTGGTCACCGAGCGGATGCTGATCACTTGGTCACCGCCGGCGCGCCGTCGCGGTAGGGGTTGAACTCGTTGGTGTAGAGCTTCGCGGTGTCGATCTTGTCGTGCTTGAGGTAGCCCTCCTGCTTCAGCCACGGCTCCCACCGCGTGTAGTCCGCGTCGGAGATGAGGCCGCCGTGGGTGACGCCGACGCTCTTCCAGTACTTCAGCGTGTCGGTGCTTTCGTTGCGGCCGCGGGCTTTGATGATCTTCGTGAAGCGTGCGATCACTTCCTCGCGCGGGGTGGTGCGCTCCCACTCGATCGCCCGCGCCACGGCGGAGACGAAGATCTTCGTGGTCTCCGGGTACTTCTTGATGAAGTCGGTGCGCAGCACGTACGGCCCGCCGTTGTACGGCCCGAACGCGCCGACGTCGGTGAACAGCGGGCGCACCCCGCCGGCCGCGACGGCGTGGTCCTGCAGGATGCCCTGGAGCGCGGCGACGTCGAGCTGACCGTTGCGCAGCGCCTGCTCGGCGTTCACCGGCGGGATGACGACCAGCTGCACCTGCTTGATCTCGTCGTCGGACAGGCCCTGCCCCTTCAGCCAGGTGTCGAGCGCGGCTTCGAGGTTCGCGCCGGCGGTGTTGACGCCGACCTTCTTGCCGATCAGGTCACGGGCGGTCCGGACCGGGCTGTCCTCTTTGGTGTAGAAGCCGAGGAAGGCCTTGTCGTCGGAGCCGTAGTAGTTGACGACCGCCTTGACCGGGGCGCCGGCTTCGACGAGCTTGACGACCGCGCCGGTGAAGGCGCCGCCGAAGTCGGTCTGGTCGGTGGCCGCGGACTGGATGTCCTGCGGGCCGCTGATCGTGTTGCCGACCCACTTCAGCTTGACCGGGCCGAAGTAGCCCAGGTCCTCGGCGAGTTCGGGCAGGGTGACGGCGTTCGCGCTGCCTTGGTAGCGCAGTTCCGGCTTCTCCGGTTGCCCGGGCGCACCGGTGGCCGTCGCCGAAGCGCAGCCGGCCAGCAGCATCATGGCGGCGGCGAACAGGGGCAGGGTTTTCTTCACGGTTTCGTCCGTTCCGGGAGTCGGTGGGGATGCCGCAATTGTTGGCGGCGGCCGGACGGACGGTCAATTTTGCGAGTTCGTGAAATAACTCCGCCGGTTCACGAAGCGCGGGACCACCGTGTCAGAAGTGGACCGAGCGGGTCCTCGTAGAGCACGTCCAGGAGCACCGCGCCGCCGGCGGTGGCCAGCTCGGTTCCCGGGAAGCTCGTGCCCACAACGGTTTCCGCCGGTGCCGGGCCGCGGACCCGGTCGCGGACCTCGTTCCGGATCGTGGGAAGGCAGCCCGGGACCTGGGCTACACTGCGGTCGACCACCACGAGCACGGCCGGGTTGAGGACGTCGAGCAGAAGGGCCGCCGCCTGGCCGATCAGCCGCGCGCGTTCGTGGAACAACCGCACTGCCGCGGAATTGCCGTCCGCGGCGAGCGCGAGCAATTCCGGGAAATCGGCGCGGTCGAGCAATCCGGTTTCGACGGCTGTGCGCGCGAGCGTCGCTTCGGAAACGGCCGCCTCGAGACAGCCGGTGCGTCCGCAGCGGCACGGCTCGGTGCCGCCGTCGACCGGCAGGTGCGCGACCCCGCCCGCGGCCGAGCGCGGCCCGTGGTGCACGGTGCCCCCGGTGCCGAACGCGGCGTCGACGACGTTGCCGGTGAACAGCTGCACGACGCTGTCCCGGGCGCGTGGGTCCCCGAAGAGCCGTTCGGCGTGCAGCAGTGCTCGCGCGTGCCCGTCGACCTCGACGGCCAGCCCGGTGCTGGCGGTCAGGAGCTCGCGCACCGGCACGTTCCGCCAGCCGAGCAGCGGGTGTTCGACCACGGTGCCGGATTCCCGGTCGACCCAGCCGCCGGTGGCGACGCCGAGGCCGAGCGGGTCCCGGTCCGGCGCGTGCCCGAGCAGGAGGTCGTCGAAGATCTCGGCGGCCCGGGCGAGCAGGTCTTCGGCGGCCAGGCCGTCGTGCGGTTCTTCGTGCTGGGCCAGGACGTTCCCGCGCAGGTCGAGCAGGGCGACGGTGGCGTGGTGCACGGCGAGGTGCAGTGCGCCGGCCACGTGCCGTCCGGTGTCGAGGTCGACCGGCACGTGCGGCCGTCCGACGCCGCCGCGGGATTCGGCTTCCGGTAGTTCGCGCAGCAGGCCCAGCCGGGCCAGTTCGGCGGTGTGCCCGGTGACCGCGGCCGCGGACAGCCCGGTCCGCCGCGCGATGGTGCTGCGCGCGATCGGGCCGTCGTCGAGCACCGCCCGCAGGACGGCGCTCGCACTGGCGCTGCGCCGGACCCCGCGCGCGTCCGTCCTCTGTGGACTCGTCGCCCGCCTGGTCACCGCCCGATCGTGGCAGACGAACCGGCCGGCGCCCAGCGTGCCCAGGATGCGGGCTTGACGCATACCCATATGGGAATATGATGGGCCGCGTGGCACGAGCAGCGACGACGGCGGACACCTTCAACGCGGTCGCCGAACCCCGGCGGCGGCAGATCCTCGACGTCCTCATGGACGGGGAGCGGTCGGTCGGCGACCTCGTCGACCTGCTCGGCCTGGCCCAGCCCCAGGTGTCGAAGCACCTACGGGTGCTGCGCGAAGTCGGCGCGGTGGACGTGCGCGGCGACGGCCGCCAGCGGCTCTACCGGCTCAACGGCGCCGCGCTCAAACCCATCCACGACTGGGTCAAGCGCTACGAACGGACGTGGGCGGCGCGGTTCGACCTGATGGACGACGTCCTCGAAGAACTCAAGGAACAGGAGCACTGACGTGGAGATCACCACCCCGGGCGACGACCGGATCCTCATCACGCGCGAGTTCGACGCGCCGAGACACCTGGTCTACCGCGTGTGGACCACCCCGGAACTGGTGAGCCGCTGGTGGAGCGGGCACCGCGGGACCACCACCGAGGTCGAGCTGGACCTGCGGCCCGGCGGCCGCTGGCGGTACGTGCTGAAGACGGACGATGGCGCCGAGGTCGGCTTCCACGGCGAGTACCGCGAGATCGTGCCGGACGAGCGGCTCGTCTACACCGAGGTCTACGAACTGCCCGGCGTCGACCCGGACTCCGTGGACGGGCCGCTCAACACCGTCACCTTCACCGCCCTCGAGGGCGACCGCACGCGCCTGGAGCTGCTGACCGAGACCGGCAGCAAGGAACTGCGCGACACGATCCTGCAATCCGGCATGGAGGTCGGTGCGCGGGGACAGATGGAAATCATCCAGGAGCTGGCGGACTCCCTGCGCTAGCCGCGCGCAGGAACCGCTCGCCCGTCTTCGCCAGCGCCTCGGCGAGCTCCGGCGCGTCGAGGACTTCGAAGTCGACGTCGAGCAGGCCCAGGTACAGCCCGAGCAGCTGCGCGTGGTCGGACCCGACCTCGGCGACGCAGCGGTCCGGGCCCTCGGGCGTCACGTCGACCGCGATCGGCAGCCGGGCCCGGACGTGCTCGACCGAGGCGTGCAGCCGCACCCGGGCGTGGAACCGCCAGGTCGCGGCCCCGACGCTGCGCTGGACGAACCGGGCGACGTCACCCTCCGGCGGCTCGCGCGGGGCGAAGCGCGGGCCAGTCGGCACCTTCGGCGTCATCCGGTCGACGCGGAAGGTGCGCCAGTCGTCGCGGACGGTGTCCCAGGCGACCAGGTACCAGCGCCGGCCCCAGCTCACCAGCCGGTGCGGCTCGACGTCGCGGCCGCTCGGCGTGCGCCGGTGGCTCGTGTAGTCGAACCGCAGCCGCTCGCTCGCCCGGATCGCCGCCGCGATCGCGGTGAGCACGTCGGCGTCGACCACTGGGCCGGTGCCGGGCACCGCGACCGTCGCGGTCTGGAGGGCCCGCACCCGGTGCCGCAGCCGCGACGGCAGCACCTGCTCCAGCTTGGCCAGCGCGCGCACCGACGTCTCGCCGATGCCGGCAATCCCCGCCGCCGTCCGCAGCCCGACCGCGACGGCCACGGCTTCGTCGTCGTCCAGCAGCAGCGGCGGTAGCTGGGCGCCCGCGCCGAGGCGGTAGCCGCCCTGGACGCCGGGCGCGGCCTCGACCGGGTAGCCGAGCTCCCGCAGCTTGCCGATGTCGGTGCGGACCGTGCGCGCGGAGACGCCGAGCCGGCCGGCCAGGTCGGCGCCGGTCCAGTCGCGCCGCGTTTCGAGCAGCGACAGCAGCCGCAGGAGGCGAGCGGAGGTCTGCAACATCTGCCGAGGATCGCACGAATCGCGGAAGGAAGTCTTCCGCAATCGCTCATAGCGTGCTTCTCATGACGAACGAAATCCGCCCCTTCCGCATCGACGTCGCGCAGGCCGAGCTGGACGACCTGCACCGACGGCTGGCCTCGGCCCGGTTCGCCGACCCGGTGCCCGGTGACGAACCGGACTGGTCCCGCGGCATGCCCTCCTCCGTCGTCCGCGAGCTGGCCGCGTACTGGCGCGACGGCTTCGACTGGCGCGCCCGGGAAGCGGCGCTCAACGCGTTTCCGCAGTTCACGACCGAGATCGACGGTCAGACCATCCACTTCCTGCACGTGAGGTCCGCCCAGGCCGATGCGGTGCCACTGCTGCTCACCCACGGCTACCCGAGCTCGATCGCCGAATTCCTCGACGTCATCGGCCCGCTGACCGAACCCGGCCCGGACGCGTTCCACGTCGTCGTCCCGTCGGTGCCCGGATTCGGGTTCTCGACGCCGCTGAGCGGCCTCGGCTGGGAGCTGGCCCGCACGACCGACGCGTTCGCCGAGCTGATGACCCGCCTCGGCTACGACCGGTTCGCCGCCCAAGGGGGTGACATCGGCGCGGGCGTCACCGGCCGGCTCGCCGCGCTGTACCCGGACCGCGTCATCGGCACCCACGTCAACAGCGATCGCGGCACGATCGCCCTGGCCGGCGAGCAGCTGCCGCTGCCGGAGGGCCTGTCCGAGGCCGAACAGTCCGAACTGGACGCCGCCCGCGCAGCCTGGCGGGCCGGCCGCGGTTACCTCGACCTCCAGTCGCACAAGCCCGAGACCATCGCGGCGGCGCTGACCGACTCACCGGTGGGCCAGCTGGCCTGGATCGCGGAGAAGTTCCAGGCGTGGACCGGCACGGACGGCGTCGACCGCGACCGGCTGCTGACGAACGTCAGCCTGTACTGGTTCACCCGCAGCGGCGCGAGCGCGGCCCGCTTCCTGTATGAAGCCGCGCACTCGGCACACGGCTGGCTGGCGCCGTCGGACGTCCCGGCGGGCTGGGCGGTGTTCAACACCTCGCCGCTGGTCCGGCGGATCATGGACCCGGAGGAGAAGATCGCGCACTGGTCGGACTTCCCCGAGGGCGGCCACTTCGCGGCGATGGAGGAGCCCGAGCTGCTGGTGACCGACATCCGCACGTTCTTCCGCAGCCTGCGGCTGTGAACGTCCGCGCGCTCAACCGGGCGCTGCTCGCGCGAGTGAGCGGTCTGCCGTGGCGGTCGTGAGTGGTAAGTAGGGTTCTAACCCGCTTTGCCACTCACGACCGGGGTGCGTGGGCCAGAATCGTGCCCGTGCAGTTCGCCATCCTCGGGCCGGTCGAAGCCCACCGTCCCGACGGGACCCCGGTCGCCCTCGGCGGGCCGCAGCTGCGGGGGCTGCTGGCCCTGCTCGCCCTCGACGCCGGGCGGTTCGTCAGCGCCGAACGGCTCATCGACGGCCTGCACGGCGAACACTCGCCCGAGGGGGCCGCCGAAGCCCTCCAGTCCCAGGTCTCCCGGCTCCGGCGACGGCTGCGCGACGGCGGCGCCCCCGACGGCCTCGTCGAATTCACCCCCGCCGGCTACCGGCTGGCCGTCGACCCCGCCGCCGTCGACGTCCACCGGTTCGAACGGCTCACCGCCCGGGCGCGGGAGACCGCCGATCCGGCGGTGCGGCTCGAGCTGCTCACCGAAGCACTCGCGCTGTGGCGGGGTCCGGCGCTCGACGGGCTCGCCGACCCGCCGCGCGCGGCCCGGCTGGCGGAGCTGCGACTGGCCGCGACCGAGGACCGCGTCGAAGCCGGGCTCGCCCTCGGCCACCACGAGCGGCTGGTGGCCGAACTGCGGGAGCTCACCCGCGAACACCCGCTGCGTGAACGCCTCACCGCCCAGCTCGTGCGGGCCCTGCACGGCAGCGGGCGCGCCGCCGAAGCCCTCGTGGTGTTCGCCGAGATCCGGGAACGCCTCGCCGACGAACTCGGCGCCGACCCGTCGGCCGAGCTCGCCGACGCCCACACCGCGGTCCTCCGGGCGGCCCCCACCCCGGCCCGCCGGGTGCCCGTGCCGCTCACCGGGTTCGTCGGCCGCGCCGAGCTCGACCGGCTCGTCTCCGCCCTGCGTGACGCCCGGCTCGTCACGCTCACCGGGCCGGGTGGCGCGGGCAAGACCCGGCTCGCCGTCGAAGCCGCAACCCGAGCCGACGGCGAAGTTTGTTTCGTCGAACTCGCGACGACCACCGACGTCCCGCAGGCCGTTCTCGCCGCACTCGGCCTGCGTGAACAGGGCGTGCTGACGCCGGGTGCGGCCGCCGACCCGGCCGACCGCCTGGCCGCCGGGCTCGCCGACCGGCCCTTGCTGCTGGTCCTCGACAACTGCGAACACGTCGTCGCCGAGGCCGCGCGGCTGGTGCGGCGTCTGCTGGGCGAGTGCGCCGGCCTGCGCGTGCTGGCCACCAGCCGGGAAGCACTCGGCCTGACCGGCGAGACGCTGGTGCCGGTCGGCCCACTGCCCGCCGATGCCGCGGCGCGGCTGTTCACCGAGCGCGCCGCGGCCGTGGCGCCCGGCGAAACCCCGGAGCCGGGCGCCGTCACGCGGATCTGCACCGCCCTCGACGGCCTCCCGCTGGCCATCGAACTCGCCGCCGCGCGGTTGCGGTCGCTGCCGGTGGACGACGTCGCCGCCCGGCTCGGCGACCGGTTCAGCCTCCTCGCGCGCGGCGACCGGACCGCCGAGCCCCGGCACCGGACCCTGCGCGGCGTCGTCGAATGGAGCTGGGACCTCCTCGACGCCGACGAACAGCTCCTGGCCGGCCGGTTCGCGGTGTTCGCCGGCGGCGCACGGCCGGCCGCCGTCGAGCGCGTCTGCGAGATCTCCGACGTCGTGCTCACCGGGCTGGTCGAGAAATCCTTCGTCGAGTTCGACGGCCGCCGGTACCGGATGCTGGAGACGATCCGCGCGTTCTGCGCCGAGCAGGGCGAGGATCGGCGCGCGGCGCACGCGCGGTACTTCCTGGACTTCGCGTGCGCCCACGAGCCGAAACTGCGCGGCGCGGACCAGCTGACCGCACTGGCCGAGCTGACCGCCGAACACGCCGACCTGCACGCGGCCCTGCGCTGGAGCGCCACCGAAGACCCGGAAACCGCGCTGCGGCTCGTCGCGGCCCTGTCCTGGTACTGGTGGTTGCGCGGCCTGCGCAGCGAGGCGACGCCGATCGCGGACGCCGTCCTGGCCGCGCTCGGGCCCGAACCGCCGCCGGGACGGGCCGAGGAATACGTCCTGTGCGTGATCCAGGCGTCGGACACCGACGTCGCGATCGAGCCGATCCTGCGGCAGCTCGACGGGCCGCTGCGGTACCCGTACCTCTTCCTGCTGTGGGCGTTTTCCCCGCGCACCAAGGCCGAGGACGGCGAACGGCTCGCGGCGCTGATCGGCCCGGACGCGTGGTCCCGGGCGTTCGCGCGGATCGGTGACGGCCTCGGCGCCCAGTACCGCGGCCGGATCGCCGAAGCCGAGGCGCACTTCTCGGCGTCACTGGAAGCCTTCCGCACTCTGGGCGACCGCTGGGGCGAGGCGAGCGCGCTGGAGAAACTCGCGGAGTTCGCGGACTGGCGCGGTGACCACGCCCGGTTCCGCGAGCTGATGGACGAGTCCGTCCGGCTGGCCGGCGAGCTCGGCGCGGCCGAAGACGCGGCCGACCTGCTCTGCCGTCGCGCCGACGGCGTCCTGCGGCAGGGCGACGCCGAAGCCGCCAAGGCCGACTACGAAGCCGCCGCCGAGCAGGCCCGCGCGGCGGGCACACCGGTGATGCTGGCCCGGGCCCACGGCGGCCTCGGGGAGATCGCGCGGCGGGCCGGCGACCTCGTCGCGGCCCGGCGCTGGTACTCCGCGGCGCTCGCCTTGGCCACCGACCCGGTGACCGGCGGCGAGACGCGCATCCGGATCCACACCGGCTTCGGCTGGACGGCGACCGCCGAGGGACGCCTCGACGAGGCGACCGAGCTGCACCAGGAAGCGCTGGCCACGGCGCTGGAGCACGCGAACCTGCCCGGCGCGGCCCAGGCGATCGAAGGACTCGCGGGCGTGCTCGCCGGGCGGAACGAGGACGAGCGGGCCGCGTTCCTGCTCGGCGTGGCGGCCGGGCTGCGCGGTACGCCGGTGACCGGGGACGCCGACGTCGCCGGGGTGGCGGACGGCGTCCAGGCGCGGATCGGCGCCCCGGCTTACGCCGAGGCGTTCGACCGAGGCCGGGAACTGCCGCCCGAGCAGGCGGTGGCGGAGGCCGGTCAGCGGCGGTTCGCGCTCGGTTCGTGAGGGGTCAGCGGCCCCGCCGAAGCTTCGGGGCATGACGAAGAACATCCTGATCTCCGGCGCGAGTGTCGCCGGCCCCGCCCTCGCCTGGTGGCTGCACCACCACGGCTTCCAGGCCACCGTCGTCGAGCGCGCGCCGAGCCTGCGCGAAGGCGGCTACAAGGTGGACATCCGCGGCGTCGCGGTCGACGTCGTCCGCCGGATGGGCCTGCTGGAACAGGTGCACGCGGCGGGCACGGACATGCGGGGCGCGGCATTCGTGAACAAGCGAGGCAAGGAGCTGGCCACCCTCGACGCGGACACGTTCGGCTTCCGCCACGGCGACGACACGGAGATCCTCCGCGGCGACCTGTCCCGCATCCTCTACGACGCCACCCGCGAGCACACCGAGTACGTCTTCGGAGACTGGATCACCGGCCTCGACCAGCGTCCCGACGGCGTCGAGGTGACGTTCGCCCACGGCGAGTCCCGCCGGTTCGACCTGGTGGTGGGGGCGGACGGCCTGCACTCCGGCGTCCGCGCCCTGGCGTTCGGCCCGGAGGAGGACTACCTGCGCCGGTTCGACGCGTACATCTCGATCTCGACGGTCCCCAACAGTTTCGGGCTGGACCGCTGGGAGCTCCTGCACTCGGCGGCGCCGGGCCGGATGGTCAACGTCTACAGCACGGCGCGGGCGGCCGACGCGAAGGCGGCGTTCTGGTTCACCGCACCGGCGCTGACCTACGACCGCCGCGACGTCGACGGCCAGAAGGACCTGGTGGCGGATCGCTTCGCGGGCCTGGGCTGGGAAATCCCGCGGTTGCTCTCGGCCATGCGCGAAGCGGACGACTTCTACTTCGACCCGGTGTGCCAGATCGTCATGGACCGCCTGTCGACCGGCCGGGTGACGTTGCTGGGCGACGCCGGATACTGCGCTTCGCCGGCTTCGGGCCAGGGAACGAGCCTGGCACTGGCGGGCGCTTACGTCTTGGCGGGCGAACTGGCGTCGGACTTTTCGGAGGCACTGCCCCGGTACGAAGCCTTGATGCGGCCGTTCATCGACAAGAACCAGGCCCTGGCGAAGACGGCGTTGCGCGGCATCATCCCGCAGTCACGGGCGTTCGCGTGGTTCAACACCCGGATGATCAAGCTGATGCCGTACCTCCCGGGCCGCAACCGCGTCCTGGAGCAGATGTCCCGCCCGATCCGCGAAGCGGCGAACGCCCTGGACCTGAAGGACTACGCGGCTAGTGCAGCGGGTCGTGGCCCCAGTTCATGAGGGAGTGCCGCCAGGTCGTGTCCTTGACGTCGCCGGACGGGCGCTGCGCGAGGTGCCGGTGCACGTACCCGACGACCTTCCGCATGTGCGCGAGATCGTCGCCGCTCAGGTCGTCCTTCTTCTTCCGGAGGATCTCGGCGATCCGCCGCCCCGACTGGTGCCCGATCGACTCGCTGTCCTTGTGCTGGCCCGCCGCCTTCGACTCGTCCGTCTTCAGCCAGTCGTCGAGCTGCTTGGCGGTCATGTTGACGCTGCTGCCGAACTCGCGGCGGGTTTCTTCGTCGTCCATCCGGGACGGGTACCCGCGGTGGCCGCGTAGCACGCAGGTCAGCATCGGAAGGGTGAACTCGCCGTCCGCGGTCTCCGGTCGGCCGGCGAGGAATGCGCGGATCCGGCCGAGCGTGTCCGCTCGTTCCCGGGGCGGCATGACGAGCACGCCCGCCCTGGTGGCCAGGGCCGCCACCAGGGAATCGGCCGTACGGCGCTGCCCGTGCGGGAACGCCGCCCGCGCCGGTGACCCGAATCGGGGGCTGGACAATGCTTCGGCTGTTGCGGCGCGCCAGCCGGCGGGGGTGTCACGGGGGCCGATCACCGCGCTGCCGCCGGCGCGCGCCAGGCCGGCCACCCAGCCGACCCGGTCGTCGACGACGTTCCACAGCCCGGCCAGTACGCCGCCGGGCGCCAGGACCCGGGCGATCTCGGGGCCTGCGACGGCCATCTCGAACCAATGCAGGGCGTTGCCCGCCAGCACCGCGTCGACGGACGCGTCCGGCAGGGGGATCGCCTCGGCGCTCCCGGGCCGGGCCCGGACGTCCGGCACGGCGCGGCGCAGCTCGGCCAGCATGGCCGGGTCGGGCTCGACCGCGGTCACATCGAGCCCCATGGCCACCAGGGTCGCGGTGAGCTTGCCGGTTCCGGCGCCGAGGTCGAGCACCCGCGGGCCGGGCGCCGGGTCGAGAGCCCAGCGCACCGCGGCGGGCGCGTAGTCCGGGCGGTGCTCGGCGTAGGCGGCCGCCGCCGCACCGAACGACGAGGCGAGCTCGCTCTGGTCCACGCAGTCACCGTAACCCGCGCCGGCCACCCGGGTGAGGAGGCCGATCCGGGGTACTCGCAGGTCATGACCCAGGAATTCAAGAAGGGCGACCGCGTCCGCTGGGACGCCGGCAACCAGAGCTCCGTCGGCACCGTCGAGGAGAAGATCACCCAGGACACCCACGCGGGCAAGCGGGACGTCAAGGCTTCCCCCGACAACCCGCAGTACCTGGTCAAAAGCGAGAAGTCCGGCAAGACCGCCGTCCACCACCCGGACAAGCTGCACAAGGCCTAACGCGCCGCCCGGACCTTCTCCGCGACCTCCGCCAGCTCTTCCTTCGTCCGCACCCGCCAGTCGGCGTCCAGCACGAAGCCGTCGCCGGCGAACCGGGGAATCACGTGCAGGTGGACGTGGGGGATCTCCTGGCCCGCCGCCTTGCCGTCGGCCAGGAACAGGTTGACCGCCTCGCACCGCAGGTCCGTGCGCCGCAACGCCGCCGCCAGTTCCTGAGCGATCGTGAACATCCGCGCGCCGGCCGAAGGAGGCAGGGCGGCCAGGTCCGCGTGGTGGGTCCGGGGGAGGACCAGCAGGTGGCCGGTCGTCACCGGACGCAGGTCGACGATCGCGACGAACTCGTCGTCCTCGTGCACGAAGGCCGCCGGGGCCTGGCCCGAGCCGATCGCGCAGAAAACGCATTCCCCGGTCGCCGTGGTCGCCGGCAAGCGGCGGAGTTCAGCCATGCGGGCGACCTTATCGGCCGCCGAGCCAGTTCTGCAGCGCCCACCACGACCGCACGGCGTCGAGGACGCGGCCACCGCTGTTCTCCGCCAGGGCCACCGGGGTCAGCTCGGCCAGCCGGTCGAGGCGGTAGCGGACCGTGTTCGGGTGCAGGTGCAGCGCTTCGGCCGTGGGACGCAGGCGCTGGCCGTGGTCGAGGTAGGCCAGCGCCGTCGCGGCCAGCTCGTGGTGGAACGCGTTGCCGCGGTCGAGCGCGCCGAGCAAGCCCGCGGTCAGCAGGTCCGCCAGCAGCGGCTGGGCCGTCAACGCGACTTCACCCGCCAGTGACGTCAAGTCGTGGTAGCCGGGGCCGGCGATCCGGGCCGCCGCCGTGCAGAGGCGGTGCACCTCCCGCAGCTCGGGCAGGGCGGTCGGCGGCGCGACGACCACCAGGACGCCCTCGGCGAGCGCGACCCCGGCGGGCGGGCGCGCCGCCAGGCCGGTGAGCCGGCCCTCGACCAGCCCGTACACGCCGCCGAACTCGAGCAGCGCCTGTTCGAGCGTGCGTGCCCGCGCCGGCTCGCTGACGTCGGACACCACACACGAGTACCGGCCTTCGGGACGCAGCCCCGCCTGCCGGAGCTCCTCCGGCGTGGGCGGGTGCCCGGCGAGCAGCAGGGTGCGCAACAGCTGGGTCCGTGCGTCACGCACCGTCCGCGACAGCTGCAGCTCGGCGGCGTGGTAGCCCTTGACGATGTGCCGTTCCAGCGCGCCGGTGTAGCGCTCGGCGTCGAGCACGGTTTCGAGGATGACGTCGTCGGGCAGGCCCGCGGCCCGGGCGCGTTCGACGGCGAAGCGGGCCGCGAGCGTGCGGCCGGCCTGGACCCCGCGCAGCAGGTCGGCGAGGGGGACGCCCTGCTCGGCCCGGTCGGCGCCCAGCGCCTCGGCGGTCGTGTAGTCCGCGCTGTCGGGGTTCGTCGTGGCGCGCAGCGCGGCCGAGAGCAGGAACTGGACGTGCCGCCGGTTCTCCGCCTCGGGCAGCCGCGCGACCTCGGGCGACTGGTCCCGCGCGGCCTTCACCAGCTCGTCGACGACGGTCTCGTCCGCGGCCATCGCGTCGAGCACCTGCCGGAGCAGCGGCGAGGCCGGCACGGCACCCTCCCGTTGTGGCAGGGCCACAACACCGCGTCCGCGATGTTGGGCGAGCGGCCCTACCGGAGCGGCTCCGGTGGCCGGTTATCGTGGCAATACCGGACAGTAACCTCGTTTCTCCGCGAAATCCACCGCACCTCTTCAGTGTCGAAAGGGTGTCTCCCCGTGCGCAATCCCCGTCGCAAACGGTCGTACCTGTCCCGCCTGGCCTGCCTCACCGCGTCCGTCGCCCTGCTGGCGACCGGCGCCGCGGTGCCCGCGACCGGCGCGGCGGCGCTGCGGGAGGTGATGTTCGTCGGTAACAACTGGGAAGGCACGGCGGACGTCATCCAGTCCCGCGGCTCGTTCGCCAAGATCGGCCGGGTGAACATCATCCCCGACAAGGACCAGCGCCTGGCGGAGATCTACCTCAACCCGGTCAAGCTGGCCTTCTTCCTCGGCATCCGCAACGGGCCCGGCGAAGGGCACGACCAGTTCGTCGACGACATGTACACCACGCCGGACGGCGGGTCGGTGGTGGCGTCGCGGCCGAGCTTCGCCGACGTCGTCTCGATCAACCTGACGACCGGCCGGATCAACTGGCGCTTCCCGGTGTCGGGCTTCCGCTCCGACCACATGGCGGTCTCGCCGGACGGCCGCCGGGTCGCCGTCTCCGCCTCGACGTCCAACACCGTGCACGTGCTGGACATCGTGACCGGGCAGCAGCTCGGCTCCTTCGCCACCGGCGACAAGCCGCACGAGAACGTGTTCACCGACGGCGGCCGGTACCTGTGGAACATGTCGATCGGCGAGGTCAACACCGACCTCGACGACCCGGGCTGGGACTTCACCAAGGGGGACCGGCACATCACCGTGGTCGACGCCGCGACCTTCCGCCAGGTCAAGATCATCGACATGCGCCAGCGGCTGGACGCTTTCGGCCGCAGCGACCTCTCCGACGCCGTCCGGCCGGTCGCGTTCACCCCGGACGGGTCGAAGCTGTACTTCCAGGTGTCGTTCTTCAACGGCTTCGCCGAGTACGACGTGGCCACCGACAAGATCACCCGGATCAAGGAGCTGCCGAAGAACCCGGCCACCAGCGACGACCGCAAGACGTTCGTCAACGACTCCCGCCACCACGGCATGTCGATGAACCCGGCGGGCACCAAGCTCTGCATCGCCGGGACGATGGACGACTACGCCACGGTCGTCGACCGCGCGACCCTGCAGCAGGGCACGCTGGTACCGGCGGTGAAGCCGTACTGGGCGACGGTGAGCGGCGACGGCCAGGCGTGCGTGATTTCGGAGGCCGGCGCCGACCAGGTGACGGCGATCGACTTCGCGACGGGGCAGAAGCTCGTCTCGGTCCCGGTGGGCGACCACCCGCAGCGGGTCCGCATCGGCCACGTCCCCGACGGCTGGACCGGCCCCAGCGGTTCCTGAACTTCAGGCGACGGCGAAGGCCGCGGTCAGCCAGCCGCGGAATTCGTCGTCCACATCGGACACCGCACGCAGGCTCAGCTTGTGCCCGACCCGCGGCCCGCTCGCCCAGCTCGCCGGGGCGATGCGGGCCGTTTCCACCGGACTCGGCAGCCACAGGTACACCAGCACGTCCCGCGATCGCGGCCGCAGTTCCGCCAGCTTCCGGTCCCGCTTCAGGAACACCCCGACCTCGACGGCGTCTTCGTGGACGTCGCCAAGGGTGTGCAGGTGCTCGATGACCGCGTCGTAGACCGAGCGCTGCCACGGCGGTCGCCCCGCGAACGTTTCCTCGACCGTGCAGCCCGGGACGCACGTGTGCCCCTGGCCCGTGCGCGCGAACTCGCGGTCGCAGCGGGGACACGTCCAGCGGGTCGCCATGCCGTCCAGGATGGCACTCACAGCGCCGCCGGGCCGAGCGCCGGGAGGGTCGCCGCCGCCTGCACCAGCCGGCGGGCCGCCTCGGCCGCGCCCGTCCGCTGGGACGGTGGCAGCTTGTCCAGCAGCGCCCCCAGCGCGGCCTGCCGCCGCTCGAGCATCCGGGCCACGACCTCGTGCCCGGACCCGGTCACCTCCAGCGTGACGACGCTGCGGTTGCCCGGGCTGCGGCCGCGGGCCACGTACCCGAGGGCTTCGAGCCGATCCGCCAGCCGCGTCACCGAGGACGCGTTGACGCCCATCGCCGCCGCCAGCTGGGAGCTCGGGACCCGGCCGAGGCGGTCGAGGATCAGCAGCAGCCGTGACTGCGGGAACGACACTTCGGGCGGGGCCGCGTGCGCGCATTCCCACGCGATCCCGACCAGGACCACGGTGAGGTCGTCGAGGGCAGCCACGTCCGGGTCCGGGTCTTCGTGGGGTTGCATGCCGCAATACTTGCCAACGGCAAGAGCATCGGTCAAGATGGACATCCCCGGCGCTCGCCGGCGTGTCCGGCCGGATCGGCCGCGCTTCCCTTTCCGCTGCCTTCGCTCCGCTTTGTTGCTAATTTCGTTGGCAGGCAAGGAAAATCCCTCGGATATCGCTGAACCTCCGCGCGACGGCGTCCGTGTACCCCGTACCGAACTGTCGTCAGAAGGAGGAACCATGCCGGATCACCGTGGCATGACGGGCCGCGCCAAGGCCCGGACCGCGCTGGTCGTCGTGGTCACGCTCGCCGTGGTCGGCGTGGGCTCGGTCATGGTGCTCAACGCCAACGCCCAGACCGCACCCGGCTCGACCCAGGCACAGGTCCCGGCGCACACCATGCCCGGGATGCAGATGGGGTCCGCCGCCCAGGCCGGGGCGGGGGACAACCCGGCAGGCGCCGGCCCGGTGACCGAGCTCGACAAGACCTTCCTGGTCAAGGTCCGCCAAGCCGGGCTCTGGGAGATCCCCGCCGGCGACCTGGCCCAGACCCACGCCAGCAGCGAACAGGTGAAGCGCGCCGGCCTGCACCTGCTGGACGGGCACTCGCACCTCGACCAGCTCGTCCGCGAGGACGCGAAGATGCTCGGCGTGACGCTGCCCGACCAGGCCAGCGCCGAGCAGCAGGGCTGGGTCCGCCAGCTGACCGACGCCCAGGGCCTGGAGTTCGACAAGCTGTTCGCGAACCTGCTGCGCGAGTCGCACGGCAAGATCTTCGCGACCATCGCCGAGGTCCGCGCCGGCACGCAGAACGACGTCATCCGGCGGCACGCGACGCAAGCGAACCAGACCGTCCTCGACCACATGACCGTCTTGGAGGACACCGGGCTGGTCGACGCCAAGACGATCGCGGACGTCGCGGCGGCGGTGAACCCGCCGGCGAAGTGACGCCGGAGAGGGGAAGGTAGCCGCCCGCCGGGGATGCGGGCGGCTACCGGGCCGGGGGCACGATGCCGTACTCGTGGATCTTGCGGTAGATCGTCGCCCGCGAAATGCCGAGGAGCTTCGCCGCGCGGACCTTGTTGCCGTCCGCGTCTTCCAGGCACCGCACGATGGCGTCCCGCTCGATCGACTCGAAGCGGTTGAGCGGCCGCCGGGTCACCGCGTGGAACTCCGCCGGGAGGTCGCCGGGGCGGATGGTGCCGGCGCGGCGGCGCTGGGCGACCGTGCGCAGCACCCGGTGGAGCTGGCCGGTGTTGCCCGGCCACTCCGCCCGCATCAGCAGGTGCAGTGCCGCGGCCGAGCACGTCAGCCTGCCGCCGTAGCCGAGCTTGCTCAGCACGAGCGGGACGAGCTCGGCGAGGTCTTCGACGTGGTGGCGCAGCGGCGGCACCCGCACCGTCCGGGGGAAGAACTTCAGCAGCTCGGCCAGCGCCGGTTCGGTCTCGGCCTCCGGCACGAGGGTGACGACGACCCAGGGCGCGCTCGCGTCCTCGCGCAGGGTCCGCAGGACCGCCGCCAGCGCGGTGGCCGCCGGGGCCGTCAGCCGGTCGGCGTGCCGGATCACCAGCGTGCGGACCGGCGCTTCGGCGTGTTCGCGCGGCAGCGTGGCCCAGTCCGTGCCGGGCGCCGCGTCGACGGTGAGCAGCCGGGCCGCCGGGTGGTGGCGCTGGTGCAGGCCCTTGGCCAGGGTCAGCTTGCCGGTGCCGGGCTCGCCTTCGAGCGCGACCCACTCGCCGCGCCGGTGGGCGGAGTCGAGGTCGTGCCCGCAGCGCAGCCACAGCGGCGCCGACCCGACGACGCCCGGCAGGTACATCGGCAGCATCGGCGTCGACGCGGCGAGGGTCTCCTCGGCTTCGATCAGCTTCACCGACAGCACGCCGCCCGCGGTTTCGGCTTCGCGCCGGCCCGCGACGCGGCGGCACAGCACCCGGACCCGCAGCCCGCTGGACAGCGACAGGGTCGCCGGGGTCCGGCGGCCTTCGGCCAGCGCTTCGGTGGCGTGGCCGAGCAGCACCGACTGGTCGGCCGGGTCGAGCAGCTGCCGGGCCCGGTCGTTCATCATCACAATGTCCTCGTTGAACGCCAGCACGATGCCCGTCCACCGGCGGCAGGTCTGCAGGTAGGCCTGGAAGAGCAGCATCTCCCGCAGGTCGCTGTGCCGCAGCAGGGCCTGGCGGATCTGCTCGGCCGTCGACCGGGCCAGCGCGACCAGCAGGCCGCCGGCGTCCTTGTACCAGCAGGTGAGGTCGACGGCACCGACCTTCTTGCCCGAGATGGGGTGGTGGATCGGCACGCCGGCGCAGGCCAGGTTCTCGAGGTGCTCGGCGTAGTGCTCGTGGCCGAACACCGTCGTCGGGCGGCCGTCCTCCAGCGCGGTGCCGATGCCGTTGGTCCCGACGGACTGCTCGCCGTAGCTGAAGCCGGGCACCAGCTCGACGCGCTCCAGGTGCCGGGCGAGGTCGGCGTCCCCGGTCCGCTGGGTGAGCACGACCCCGCCGGGGTCGGTGAGGATCAGGCTGATCGGCTGGCCCTCGAACTGCTCGCCCAGCTTCTCCAGCACCGGTTCGGCGCCGCGCATGAGCGGGATGTCGAGGTTCTGGTCGCCGAGGTAGAGCGGGTCGATCCGGTCGGCTTCGACCTGGAACTCCCGCGATCGCCGCCACGAGGCGAGGATCGTCGGCCGGACCGTGTCCGCGGGGACCGCGTCCGCGGTGAGGAACCGCACCCGGCTGCGGGCGAGCGCGTCGTCGGCGACCAGGGCCATCTCGTCCACGTGACCTCCAGTTCCCCGCGGCCCACGTGGGTGCGGGCACACCCGTTGTGCCGCCCGTCCAGCCTAAGGGGTGCGGGCCGCACGCCGGTGTCTCAAATTGAGACGCTCCTCCTCGCGCGGCGGCGGTGCGATGGAGGCATGGCCGCCGAGACGTACAACCCCTGGACGATCGTGCACCTCGTCTTCACGCACTTGGCCGAGCAAGGGCTGCACCCCGCGCTCGGCGCGGACGGCGATCCCGGCGAACCGGCCGCGGCGCTCCTGCGTGCGTTCGGGATCGTCCCGGCCGCCGAAGGGGACACGCGGGTGCGGGCCGGGATCCACGACGAGCTGGCCGCCCTGCGCGCGCGGCTGCTCGACACGCCCTCCGGCAGCGGTCCTGTCTCAGATTGAGACCCGCGTCCGCCGCCCGGGCCCGCCTAATGGTCAACGCCGGGCCGGCGAGCCGTGAAGAAGGAGTGATCCATGAGTCGCCAGAGTGTGGCGAAAGCCCACCAGAAGATCCAGGAACTGTCGTGGGAACCGGCGTACCACACCCCGGTTTCGCACTACGGCACCGACTACACCTTCCGGAAGGCCAAGAAGAAGGACCCGTTGAAGCAGGTCCTCCGCTCGTACTTCCCGATGCAGGAGGAAAAGGACCACCGGGTCTACGGCGCCGAGGACGGCGCGATCCGCGGCAACATGTTCCGCCAGGTCCAGGAACGCTGGCTGGAGTGGCAGAAGCTGTTCCTGTCGATCATCCCGCTGCCGGAGATCTCCGCCGCGCGGGCGATGCCGCTGCTGTTCCGCACGGTCCCGAACCCGGAACTGCACAACGGCCAGGCGATCCAGATGATCGACGAGGTCCGGCACTCGACGATCCAGCAGAACCTCAAGCGCCTGTACATGCAGAACTACATCGACCCGGCGGGCTTCAACTCGAGCCTCCGCAACTTCCAGAACGACTACTGCGGCACCATCGGCCGCCAGTTCGCCGAGGGCTTCATCACCGGGGACGCCATCACCGCGGCGAGCATCTACCTCACGATCGTCGCCGAAACGGCGTTCACGAACACGCTGTTCGTCGCCATGCCCGCCGAAGCCGCCGCGAACGGCGACTACCTGCTGCCCACGGTGTTCCACTCGGTCCAGTCCGACGAATCCCGCCACATCAGCAACGGCTACGCAACGCTGCTGATGGCGTTGTCCGACGAAAGCAACCACCAGCTGCTCGAACGCGACCTGCGGTACGCGTGGTGGAACAACCACGCCGTCGTCGACGCCGCGATCGGCACGTTCATCGAATACGGCACCAAGGACCGCCGCAAGGACCGCGAAAGCTACGCGGAGATGTGGCGCCGCTGGATCTACGACGACTACTACCGCTCCTACCTGGTCCCGCTGGAGAAGTACGGGCTCGTCATCCCGCACGACCTCATCGAGGAAGCCTGGAACCGGATCTGGAACAAGGGCTACGTCCACGAGGTCGCGCAGTTCTTCGCCACCGGGTGGCTCGCCAACTACTGGCGCATCGACCCGATGACCGACGAGGACTTCGAGTGGTTCGAGTACAAGTACCCGGGCTGGTACGACAAGTACGGCAAGTGGTGGGAGAACTACAACCGCCTCGCGACGCCGAACGGGCACCACCCGATCGTCGCCGAGGACGTCGGCTACGTGTACCCGCACCGCTGCTGGACCTGCATGGTGCCGTGCCTGATCCGCGAGGACATGGTGGTCGACGAGGTCGACGGCCAGCACCGGACGTACTGTTCGGAGACCTGCCGCTGGACCGACGCCGAGGCGTTCCGGCCCACCTACCAGGGCCGCAACACCCCGAACATGGGCCAGCTGGTCGGCGCCCGCGAGTGGGAGACGCTCTACCACGGCTGGAACTGGGCCGACGTCGTCTCCGACATGGGTTTCGTCCGCGACGACGGCAAGACCATGGTCGCCCAGCCGCACCTGGACCTCGACCCGAAGAAGATGTGGACCCTCGACCACCTGCGCCGGATGCCCGAGGTGCAGTCGCCGAACGTCCTGCTCAACCGGATGACCGACGCCGAACGCGCCGCGTTCGTGGCCGACTACAACCGCCAGGGCCCGGCCGGGCGCCCGGCACCGCAGGCCTGACACCACCGGTCGTGAGTGGTAAGGCGGGTTAGAACCCGCCTTACCACTCACGACCCCGCAGCGAGACGGGGCTGGGATGGCAGAGAAGCATCGGGTGCGGTTCGAGCCGGTCGGGATCGAGATCGACGTCGCCGAGGACACCACGATCCTGCGCGCCGCCGCCGAGCAGGGCGTCATGCTCATGCACGGCTGCAAGGAAGGGCAGTGCGCGGCCTGCAAGTCGTTCCTCCTCGACGGCGACGACGTCGAACACGACCGGTACTCGACCTTCGCGCTCCCCGACTACGAAAAGGAGGAAGGCTTCACGCTGCTGTGCCGGGCCCACGCCTACGAAGACCTGACGATCGAGCTGCTCAACTACGACGAGGAGATGATCCAGTCCGGCCTGCCGATCCAGGAGGCCACCGCCGAGGTCGTCGCGAACGATCCGGTGACCCACGACCTGCGGCACCTGATCGTCCGGCTGGACGGGGACCTGAAGTTCTTCCCCGGCCAGTACCTGGACTTCGCGATTCCGGGCACCGAGGAGACGCGGTCGTTCTCGATGGCCAACACCTCCGCGCGCGACGGGCTCCTGGAGTTCGTCATCAAGATCTACCCCGACGGGCTGTTCTCCCGGTTCCTGGCCACCGAAGTCGCGGTCGGCGACCGGCTCCGGGTGACCGGCCCGTTCGGGGTGTTCACCTTGCGGGACAACCCGGGCGCGGACCTCGTGTTCGTCGGCGGCGGGGCCGGGATGGCGCCGATCCTGTCCCTGCTGCGGTCGATGGCCGAGCGCGGAATCGACCGGAAGGCGACCTTCTACTACGGCGCCCGCCGCCGTCACGACCTCTGTTTCGAGGACGAACTGCGGGCGCTCGAAGAGAAGCTGCCGAACTTCCGTTACGTGCCCGCGCTTTCCGAGCCGGGTGACGACGACTGGACCGGCGAAACCGGCTTCGTCACCGACGTCCTGCGCCGGGCCGGCGCCGATCTCACCGGCGCGGACGCCTACGTCTGCGGGCCACCGCCGATGGTCGAAGCCGCGCTGGAGCTGCTGCCCGCGCTCGGCGTCGCGGACAAACGTGTCTTCTACGACAAGTTCACCACCACGGGCGAAGGGTAGGAAACCCATGACAGCCACCCACGAACGCAGCGTGCCCAAGCCGGCGTTCACCGACGCCGAGGCGGGGGCGAAGGTCTTCCCGGACTCCACTGCCCGCCAGTACAACTACTTCACGCCGGCCAAGCGCAAGCAGAGCCACTACGAGGACGTCACCGTCGAGGTCCAGCCCGACCCGCGGCACTACCTGTCCCAGGGCTGGCTCTACGCCTTCGCCGACGGCCAGGGCGGCTACCCGCTGGAGTGGACCGCGCTGAAGGCGTGGGGCTCCGACCGGCCGCTGCCCGAACGCGGCCCGGGCTCCGGCGGCCGGGGCTACGACTGGCCGGCCCACGGCTGGCACGAGTTCCGCGACCCCAACGAGGAGTGGGAGCTCACCCTCTACCGCTACAACGCGAACGTCGTCCGCCAGCTCAACCAGAACATCGACGCCGCCCGCCAGGCCAAGGCGTTCGAGCAGTGGAACCGCAACTGGGTCGACTTCGTCGCCAAGCACGTCGGCGCGTGGATGCACGTCGACCACGGCCTGGGGTTGTACCTGTTCGCCAACGCCAACCGCCGCGCCCCGACGAACATGCACAACAACGCGATTTCGGTGAACAGCATGCACCGCATCCGCGCGGCGCAGGACCTCGCGCTGTACAACCTGACGCTCACCGAGGAGATCGAGGGCTTCGACGGCACCGCCCACCTGTCGACGTGGAACGAGGATCCGGCGTGGCAGGGCGTCCGGGAGACCGCCGAGCAGCTGACCGGGATCTGGGACTGGGCCGAGGCGATCTTCGCCGCGAACGTCGTCTTCGAGCCCCTCGTCGGCGAACTGTTCCGCAGCAACCTCGTCCAGCAGGCCGCGCCCGCCAACGGCGACTTCGTCACCCCGACGCTGATCGGCGCCGAGGAGTTCGACTTCTCCGAACGCGACCTGCGCTACACGAAACCGCTGTTCCACCTGCTGATCAACGACAAGGAGTTCGCCGACCACAACAAGGTGCTGCTGCAGAAGTGGCTCGAGGACTGGGTGCCGAAGTGCATCGCCGCCGCCCGCGCGCTGCAGCCGCTGTGGTCGCAGCCCGACGCCAAGCCGATCCGCTTCGAGGACGGTCTCGACCGCGTGAAGAGCCGGTTCGCCGGCATCCTGTCCGAACTGGGTCTCAAGGCACCCGAGGAGCTGGGCCAGTGACCATCTTCAAAACCGCGGAAAGCCCGTTCAAGGCCGACAACACCGCGTCCAACATGTGCGGCTTCACCCTGATGAACAACCAGGTGGGCGCGATCGTCGCGGAAGTGATGGGGACGAAGGAAAACGTCACCATCACCCCGCTGCCCTCGATGATCCGGGTCGACGCCGTCGGCCGCATGGACGTCGTCTACGCCGAGGTCGACGAGGCCGCCGGCGAAGAGGAGGGCTGGTTCAACGCGGCCGAGTTCGAGGAGAGCATGTCCACCCACTACGGGCGGATGATCCACGAAGACGACCGCACGATCATGTTCGCCAACCCCGAAGACGCGGCCGAATACCTCGACTTCGACCTCAAGCCCGTTCGCTAGCAAGGCAAGCACTCGATCCCGCTCAGGAGGATCAACCATGTACGAAAAAGACGGCGAAAAATACTTCGTGGTGGACGCCCACACCCACTTCTGGGACGCGAGCCCGGAGAACTGGGTGGAGGGCCAGGAGGAATACGCCAAGGGCTGGATCGAGTGCTTCCACGCCTACCAGGGGCTCGGCCCGAAGGAGACGCACTGGCCGCTCGACCGGTTCCAGAAGTACTCCGAGGAACTGATGATGCACGACCTGTTCGAGGTCGGGCACGTCGACACGGCCATCTTCCAGCCGACCAACCTGCGGCAGTGGTACAAGAACGGGTTCAACACGACCGAGGCCGACGCGGCGCTGGCCGAGAAGCACCCCGGCAAGTTCCTGGTCAACACGACCTTCGACCCGCGTGAAGGCGACGAAGGCCTGAAGGCCCTGGAAGAGCGCGTCAAGCGGTACGGCTGCAAGGGCGTCAAGCTGTACACCGCCGAGTGGCGCGGGGACTCCCGCGGCTGGAGCCTGAAGGACCCCGAAGCCGCGCGCTACCTGGAGAAGTGCGAGGAACTCGGCGTCAAGAACGTCCACATCCACAAGGGACCGACGATCTGGCCCCTCGACAAGGACGCCTTCGACGTGTCCGATGTGGACTACGCGGCGACGAGCTTCCAGGGCCTGAACTTCATCGTCGAGCACGTCGGCCTGCCGCGCATCGAGGACTTCTGCTTCATGGCCACCCAGGAGCGGAACGTCTACGCGGGGCTGGCCGTCGTGGTCGGCGGCCTGATGCACGCCCGCCCGAAGTTCTTCGCCAAGGTCATGGGCGAGCTGATGTTCTGGCTCGGCGAAGACAAGCTGATCTTCGGCGCAGACTACGCGATCTGGGAACCGAAGTGGCAGGTCGAGGGCTTCGTCGACTGGAACATGCCGTCCGACGAGGAGCTGTCGGACTTCCCGCCGCTGACCGTCGACCAGAAGAAGAAGATCCTCGGGCTGAACGCCGCCCGCCTCTACGACATCGACGTCCCGTCGGAACTGCGGCTCGCGGATCCGAAGAACGTCGAGCCCGTCGGCGTGCCGAACTCATGACCGCCGTGGTGACCGGGGCCCGCGCCGCCGTGTGGGCGGCGCTGGGCACCGTCCGGGATCCCGAACTGGACGAACCCCTCACCGACCTGGGTTTCGTGGCCCGCTGCGAGGTGAGCGCGGCGGGCCACGCCGTCGTCCGGCTGCGGCTGCCGACGTACTTCTGCGCGCCGAACTTCGCGTTCCTGATGGTGGCGGACGCCTACGACGCCGTGGCGGGCGTGCCGGGCCTGACCGGGCTCGACATCCGGCTCGACGACCACTTCGCGTCCGACGTCATCAACCGCGGGGTGGCCGCGCGCCAGGGGTTCGTCGCGTCGTTCGAGGGCGAGGCCGCCGACGAGCTCGACACGCTGCGGTACGACTTCGTCCGCAAGGCGGTCCTGGCCGGCACCGACCGCGTCTGCCGGTCCCTCGGTCGGGACCCGCGGTCGCTGACCCTCGGCGACGTCCCGCCGAGCCCCGACCTGGACCGGTTGCGGGCCCGCCGCCGCGAGCTCGGCCTGCCCGCCGAGGACGGCGACCCGTTGCTGCTGGACCCGGCTACCGGGACGACCCCGGCCGACGTGAACCGGTATCTCGCTTTCGCGCGGCTGACCCGCACGAGCATGGAGGCCAATTCGGGCGTCTGCCGCGGCATGCTGCGCGCGCGGTACGCCCTGACGTCAGACGAGGAGGGCACGGGATGAAGGCCGTGCGGCTGCAGAAGTACCACGAGCACCCGGTGCTCGAAGACGTCCCGGAGCCGCGCGCGACCGGGCCCTTCGACGTCGTGGTCAAGATCGGCGGCGCCGGCGTCTGCCGCACCGACCTGCACATCATCGAGGAGCAGTGGGCCGAGAAGTCCGGCGTCGAGCTGCCTTACACGATCGGGCACGAGAACGCGGGCTGGGTGCACGAGGTCGGCCCGGCGGTGACGAACGTCGAGGTCGGAGACACGGTCATCCTGCACCCGACGCCGACGTGCGGGCTCTGCCACGCCTGCCGCGCGGGTGACGACATGCACTGCCCGAACGGGAGCTTCCCCGGCATCAGCAGCGACGGCGGGATGGCGGAGTACCTGCTGACGTCGGCGCGGGCGTGCATCAAGCTCGACCCGTCGACCGAACCGTCCGACGTCGCCGCGCTGGCCGACGCGGGCATCACCGCCTACCACGCGGTGCGCAAGGCCGTCCCGCAGCTGTACCCGGGCACCACCTGCGTCGTCAACGGCGCCGGCGGCCTCGGGCACATCGGCATCCAGTCGCTGCGCGCGCTAACCGCAGCCCGCGTGATCGTGGTGGACCGCAACGCCGACGCCCTCGAACTGGCGTCGACGCTGGGTGCCGATGAGACCGTGCTGGCCGACGGCAAGCAGGTCGAAGCCGTCCTCGACCTGACCGAGGGCAACGGCGCCGAGGTCGTGCTCGACTTCGTCGCCGAGCAGGGCGCCCAGCAGGACGCCTTCGCGATGACCCGGCGCGCCGGATCGCACTTCGTCATCGGCTACGGCTCGAACATCGAGATCCCGACGATCGACATCATCTCCACCGAACGCAACATCATCGGCAACCTCGTGGGCACCTACAACGACCTGGCCGAGCTGATGGTGCTGGCCCAGGCCGGGAAGGTCACCCTGCACACGAAGAAGTACCCCCTGGACGCGGCGCTCGACGCGCTGGCCGACCTCGACGCCGGGCGCGTGCGCGGCCGGGCCATCCTCACCCCCTAGGAGCAGCCAGATGGCGAAGGAACTGCGGTTCGGCTCGGACGCCCGCGACCTGCTGCTGGCGGGCGTCGACAAGCTGGCCGAAGCGGTCAAGTCCACGCTGGGGCCCAAGGGCCGCAACGTGATCATCGAGAAGATCACCGGCTCGCCGGTGGTCACCAACGACGGCGTCACGATCGCCCGCGAGATCCACCTGAAGAACCAGTTCGAGAACATGGGCGCCCAGCTGGTCAAGGAAGCCGCGATCAAGACCAACGACGTCGTCGGCGACGGCACCACGACGGCCACCGTGCTGGCCCAGGCGATCGTCCGCGAAGGCATGCGGGCCATCGCCGGCGGCGGCAACCCGGTGCTGGTCAAGCGCGGCATCGACCACGCCGTCGGGCTGCTGGTGACGCACCTGGAGAAACAGGCGCACCCGGTGGTGTCCGAACAGGACTACGCGCGGGTGGCGGCGATCTCGGCCAACGACGACGACGCCGTCGGCGCGGTCATCGCGAAGGCCCTGCACACCGTGGGCGACGGCGGCGTGGTGACGGTCGAGGAGTCGCCGTCGATCGGGATGAGCGTCGAGTTCGTCGAAGGGTTCGAGTTCGACAACGGCTACCTCTCGCCGTACCTGGTCACCGACCCGGGCCGGCTGGAAGCGGTGCTCGACGACCCGTACATCCTGATGTGCGCGGAGAAGATCACCAAGGTGCAGCAGCTGATGCCGTTGCTGGACAAGGTGATGCGCGCACCGCGGCCGCTCGTCGTGATCGGCGAGACGGTCGAGGGCACGGCGCTGTCCATGCTGGTGCACAACCACGTGAACGGCACCTTCCAGTCGGTCGCTGTCCGCGCGCCCGGCTTCGGCGACCGGCGGCTGCACAAGCTGGAGGACCTCGCGGCCATCGTCGGTGGCGCGGTGCTCTCGCGGCAGTCCGGGTTCACCATGGAGACGATGACCCTCGAGCACCTGGGCCGGGCCAAGCAGGTCCGGGTCACCGAGAACCGCACCACGATCGTCGGCGGCGCGGGTGCGTCGGAGGCGGTGGAGTTCCGGGTCGGGCAGCTGCGGGCGGAACTGGAGCGGGCGCAGTTCGGCGTCGACGAGGACGTCCTGACCGAGCGGATCGGGGCCCTCACCGGCAAGGTCGCGGTGGTCCGGGTCGGCGCGGCCACCCCGGCCGAGCTGAAGGAGCTGCAGCACCGGGTCGAGGACGCCCTGTCGGCGACCCGGGCGGCGATGGCCGAAGGCATCGTGGCCGGTGGGGGAGCGGCACTCCTGCACGCCGAGAAGGCCCTGCAGGACTTGGGCCTCTCCGGTGACCAGGCGATCGGCGTCGAGATCGTCCGGCGTGCCCTCGCCGAACCGGCCTTCCTCATCGCCCACAACGCGGGCCACCCGGCCCACGAGATCGTCACGCGGACCCGCGAACTCGGCGACGACGAGGGCTTCGACGCCCTGCACGACCGCTACGGCGACATGATCGCCCTGGGTGTCGTCGACCCGCTGCGGGTGTGCCGGTCCGCCGTGCAGAACGGCGCTTCGGTGGCGGGCCTGCTGCTGACGACGAACTCGCTGATCGCCGAGGAACAGACCCCGTGGGGCGGCAGCCCGGCCCTGATGACCGAGTTCGGCCCGCTGGACGAAGGCCTGCACCAGCCGTCGCCCGACGCCAGCACGCCGCAGTCCCTCGGAATGGGCCCCTCCGTCGGCTGAGCTCTCCCGGCCCGCGGAGTGCGGAGGTCTTCCCGCCGGTGTCCTGAGCTCCGGCGGGGAGTCCTCCGGCTCAGCGAGCGAGCCCGTGGCGGGCCAGTTCGTGCCCGGCCAGCTTCGCGATGACGTCCCGGTCGCGCTCCCGCCAGCCGGTCGCCGGCTCGCCCACCGACGCCAGCCGGTGCAGGGGCTGTGTCGCCAGGGCGCGCAGGGCCAGGAGGTCCAGCCCTTCGTCGCCGAGGGTCCGCAGCCGCGCGGCCGCGGTGGCGCGGCGGGTGTAGTGCCAGCGCAGCGGCAACCACGACACGAGGAGCACCAGCACGGGCAGGGCGATGATGATCGCGGCCAGCCACCAGGCCAGGTTCTCGACGGCGTCGATCTGCCAGCGGCCGGCGTCGGTGAGCTTGGTCCCGACGTCCGAACCGCCGTGGAGGGCCTTGGCCAGCGCGTCCCCGACGAGCGGGATGCGGTCGGCGGAGTTCGCGGCGGAGTCGAAGGTGCCACGCAGCCCGGTGCCGGCGTCGACGAGCCCGTCGCCGGGCGCCCGCAGCTTCATGACCTGGTCGTACACCGACGTCCCCAGCCACACCGCGATGACGACGAGCAGCACGGCCAGTAGGTCGCTGACGAGCTGGGCGGTACGGCGGATCGGCCGTTCGGCGTAGAGCTGCATCGGGGACGCCTTTCGCGGTGGGGGAGCGCGGCCCCGGCAACGTACCCGCGGCCCCGGCGGGCGAACCGGACGCGGTGGGCTATGCCGACTGTCATGGCGTTTTCCGCCCCGATGTGCTCTCATGGGGCTATGACCACTGTCATAGAGGTCGCGGCCCGCGCGCAGGTCGCCGCCCTGGTCGCGGCGTGCTCGCCGGACAGTCTCCGGCACCGGTTCATGATGGGCGGCCCGGCTCGCCCGGCCGAGGTGTTCCAGCGCTACCAGCGGTTCCTGCTCGCCGGTCCGCCTCACGGCGTCGCGCTGCTGGCCTTTCGCGACGGCATCCCGGTGGGGCTGCTCAACCTCGTCTCGGAGAAGCCGGGCGAGGCGGAAATCGGGGTTCTCGTCGCCGACGCGTGGCAGCGGCAGGGGATCGGCAGCGCGCTGAGCCGGTGGCTGTGGGCGTCCGGGCGCTGGCCGGGCTGGACCGTGCGGGCCACCGTGCAGGCCGGGAACACCGGCGCCGAGGCGCTGCTGCTGGGTCAGGGGTTCCGGCCGGTGCCGTCCTACGAGCGCGGGGAACGGGACTTCGCGCTGGTCGTGCCGGACTGGGCTACCATGACGGACGTCATGAAGGAGGCAGCCGATGACCAGGACCCCGCGCGAGCGGATGGTGCTCAGCGCCGCGCAGCTGGTGCGGATCCACGGTGTCGGGGCGACCGGCATGCGGGACGTGGTCGCCCACGCCGAAGCCCCGCGGGGCTCCCTGCAGCACTACTTCCCGGGCGGTAAGGACCAGCTGATCGCCGAAGCGGTCGCCTGGGCCGGCGACTACGCCGCCCGGCGCGTGGCGCGCGTCGCCGCGAAGATGACCGACCCGACCCCGGGCAACCTGTTCGCGGCGATGGCCGCCCAGTGGACCGGCGAGTTCACGACGTCCGGCTTCGACGCGGGCTGCCCGCTGGTGGCGACGGTCGCCGACGCGGCCGCCACCAGCGACAGCCTGCGCGAAGCGGTGGGCAAGGCCTTCGAAGGCTGGCAGCGCCCGGTCGCCGCCACCCTGGAGCAGCTGGGCGTGCCGCCGGCCCGCAGCGCGTCCCTGGCGGTGCTGATGCTCAGCGCGCTGGAGGGCGCGATCGTGCTGGCGCGGGCCCACCGGGACGTCGCGCCGCTCGAGACGGTGGTCGAGGAGCTACGCCCGCTGCTCGACGGCGCCGTGGATCGCCGGCGCCGTCGGGCCTAGCGGCCGCGGAAGAACTCCCGGATGTCCTGGACCAGCACGTCCGGCGCTTGCAGCGACGCGAAATGCCCGCCGGTGTCGTACTCGGTCCAGCGCGTGACGGTGTTCGACAGTGCGGCCAGGCCGCGGATCGCGTGGTCACCGCGGAAGTTCGCGACGGCGGTCGGGACGCCGGAGGGCGCGGGCCGTTCACCCCAGCCGTCCTGGCCGGCCTCGAGGTAGAGGCGGGCGGCCGAGCCGGCGGTGCCGGTGAGCCAGAAGATCGTCACGTTCGTCAGGATCGCGTCGCGGCTCACCGGGGTCTGGTTCGTGCCGGCGGGGTCCCAGTCGACGAACCATTCGAGGTTCCAGGCGAGCTGCCCGGCGGGGGAGTCGTTGAGGGCGTAGGCGAGGGTCTGCGGGCGGGTGGCCATCTGGGTGGCGTAGCCGGAGTGGGGGTACCACCAGGCTTCGTTCTCCCGGGCCCGCTTGCGGTCCTCTTCGGACAGCCGGTCGAGGTCACCGGGCGCGGTCGGCACCCCGGCGTTGGCGACGGCGTTGACGTGCACGCCGAGCACGGCTTCGGGGGCGACGCGGCCGAGTTCGGGGGAGACGATGCTGCCGAAGTCGCCGCCGTGGGCGCCGTAACGTTCGTAGCCGAGCCGTCGCATCAGCTCGGCCCACGCTTTCGCGACGCGGCGGGTGTTCCAGCCGCGTTCGGTGGTCGGGCCGGAGAAGGCGAACCCGGGCACGCTCGGCGCGACGACGTGGAAGGCGTCCTTCGGATCGCCACCGTGCGCCTTCGGATCGGTGAGGGGGCCGAGGACGTCGACGAAGTCCGCGACGGTGCTCGGCCAGCCGTGCGTGACGATCAGCGGCGTGGCGTCCGGCTCGGGGGAGCGGACGTGCAGGAAGTGGATGCGCTGGCCGTCGATGGTGGTGGTGAACTGGGGGTGTTCGTTGAGGCGGGCTTCCTGGGCGCGCCAGTCGAAGCCGTGCTGCCAGTAGCCGACGAGCTCGGCGAGGTAGGTCTCGTTGACGCCGTAGTCCCAACCGGCGCCGGGGAGTTCGCCGGGCCAGCGGGTGTTCGCCAGACGGCGGTGGAGCTCGTCGAGGTCGGCCCGGGGAATGTCGATGTGGAAGGGATCCATGGGCTCGACGGTCTCGCGGATTTAGGTCAGCACTGGTCCTGTTTCCCGCGAGTGCTCCGACCGCGTGGCGCTCGCCGGCGGAGTCTTCGCCGTGCTGCGGTACGCGCCGATGTCCGGCAGCAGCTGGGAAACGGTGAGCGCGCTCGCCGCCACCGCGAAGGCCGCCGCCACCGCGAAAGCTCGTCTCCGGGCCGGGGTGGGGGATCGGCCTTCGGGCCTTCGCAGCTTCTCCAGCGCGCGCTGCGCGGCAGCCTCGACCGCGTGCGGCGAAAGGGCGAGCGTCTCGGCGATGTCCGCCGTGTCCAGTGCCAGGCCGTATCGCAGGACGAGGACCTCGCGATGCCGGCGGGACAGCCCGTCGAGCGGCCGGTCCGGGCGCGAGCGCCGTCGCCGCGCCAGTCGCACCACGCTCGCGTGCAGGCGGCGGGTCACCCGGGGCTCGTCGGTCAGCGGGGCCCGGAGCCGGTGTAGCCGGACGAAGGCTTCCTGTGCGACATCCTCCGCGTCGTCTGCGCCGAGCAGGTGGGCCAATTGCGCCAGCTCACCGAAGTGCCGGTCGAACAGGGCCCGGAACACGATTTCCCGCTCGGCTTTCGACGTGTTCGCAGTCATGCGCAGGCCACGCCCGACCTGCCTCGCTGGTTTAGCCGGCTCAGGTGTGCGTGCCGCCGTCGATGCGGATTTCCGTGCCCGTGATGAACTTGCCGTCCTCGGACGCCAGCATCGCCACCACGCCCGCCACCGCCTCGGGGCCCGCCACCGCGTTGCCGACCTCCGTCGTGTGGTCCGTCGGGAGGATCGGGAGCAGCCGGCCGAACAGCGAAAAGTCGACGTCGGACGGCAGCCAGCTCGCCGCCGAGTCCGTGATGCCGCTCTTCACGCTTCCCGGGGCAATGCTGACCGCGCGCAGGCCCTGCTTTCCGTACTCCAACGCCAGCGAGTGCGTGAACGCCTGGATCCCGCCCTTGCTCGCGCTGTACGCCGCCATGTACGGGTGGGCGAACGATGCCGACGTCGAACTGAAGTTGACCACCACGCCCGCCGGGGACTCCAGCAGGGCCGGCAGGGCCGCGCGGGTCACCAGGAACGTGCCCGTCAGGTTCACCGCCAGCACCCGGTTCCACAGCTCCAGCGACGTCTCGTGCGTGTGCGATGCCAGCAGGATCCCGGCCGCGTTGACCAGCACGTCGAGGCCGCCGAGCTCGGTGACCGCCGCCCGTACCCCGGCGGCCACCGATTCTTCGTCGGCCACGTCCATGGCGAACGTGATCAGACCCGGCGGCCGGGCGGCCTGTTGTGTACCCAGGAGGCCCTCCTCGGAGACGTCGGTGCCGATGACCCGGGCACCCTCCTCCAGCAGGCGGAGCGTGGTGGCCCGGCCGATGCCGGAACCGGCGCCGGTGACCAGGACCCGGCGATCGCGCAGGCGTTCCATGCGATCACCGTAGCCAAGATCTCAGAGCGCGGGCACCCTCTCGGACTCGGCCGGCGGGCCCGGCGGTGTCCCGTCGCCGAACGGGTGGCCGCCCAGCTCCTCGCGGCCGTGCGGGGTGCGCCAGCCGCTCGTGTCCGGGCCGAGCGGGACGATCCCCGTCGGGTTCACGGTCCGGTGCACGACGTAGTAGTGCTCCTTGATCTGGGCGAAGTCGATCGTGTCGCCGAACCCCGGGGTCTGGAACAGGTCGCGCGTGTACGCCCACAGCACCGGCAGCTCGGTGAGCTTCTGCCGGTTGCACTTGAAGTGACCGTGGTACACCGCGTCGAACCGCACCAGCGTGGTGAACAACCGGACGTCCGCTTCGGTGATCGTGTCGCCCACCAGGTAACGCTGGTTCGCCAGCCGCTCCGACAACCAGTCGAGCCGGGCGAACAGCTTCCGGTACGAGTGCTCGTACGCCTCCTGGGAGCGGGCGAACCCGCACTGGTACACCGCGTTGTTGACGTCGGTGAACACCTTCTGCGCCACGTCGTCGATCTCGTCGCGCAGCTTTTCCGGGTACAGCTCCGGCGCGCCGTCGCGGTGGTACGCCGTCCACTCCGTCGACATGTCCAGCGTCATCTGCGCGAAGTCGTTGGTGACGACCTGGCCGCTCGGGACGTCGACGAACGCCGGCACCGTGATGCCGCGGGGGTAGTCGGGGTCGCGCTTGAAGAACGCCTCCTGCAGGCGCTCGATGCCGAGGACCGGGTCGCGGCCGTCCGGGTCGAGGTCGAAGCTCCAGCTGCGCTCGTCGTGGACCGGGCCCGCGATGCCCATCGACAGGACCGGCTCGAGGCCGAGCAGCCGCCGGACGATCACCGCGCGGTTCGCCCACGGGCAGGCCCGCGCCACCACGAGCCGGTAGCGGTCCGGCTCGACCGGCCAGCCGTCGCGGCCGTCGGCGGTGATGCGGTCCGGGAGGTAGTTCTGGTCGCGCTTGTACTCGCCCTTGTCGTTCATCGGCGTCCTCAGCAGTCGTCGGTCGGGGGAGCGGTGTCCAGTGCCGCGGCCAGCCGGGCCAGCACCGGCCCGGCCGTGCGGACGTCCTCGGCGCTCAGGTGGTCGAACACCGCGGCCCGCACGCGGGCCAGGTGGCTCGGGTAGGCCGCCTCCAGTCTGGCCAGTCCGGCCTCGGTCAGCACGGCGTTGGACGCGCGGCCGTCCTCGGCGCAACGGCGCTTCTCCACCAGGCCGCGGCGGGTCAGGTCGTCGACGACCCGGCTGATCCGGCTCAGCGACAGCCCGGTGGTCGCGGCCAGGCCGGAGATGCGGAGCAGGTGGCCGGGCGCTTCGGACAGCGCGACCAGCACGCCGTAGTCGGTGATCGTGAGGCCCGTCTCGGGCAGGAACTGGTCCTCGAGCGCGCGCGGCAGCGCCGTCATGATGCGCATCAGCGGCCGCCAGAAGGCGGCTTCGTCGAGGTCGAGCGCGGACAGATCACCCATACGGGCAACTCTACCGAAAGCTTGCTTGCGCAACCAGCCAAAGTGAGTACAGTGTCGTTGAACCCTCAATCACCGGGGGGCGCCACCACGAGGAGAGAAGAACAGCGATGACCAGCGCGACCACCTACCCCCAGCTGACCGGCGAATACACCCTCGACGCCGCCCACTCGCGGATCGGGTTCGTCGCCCGGCACGCCATGGTGACCAAGGTGCGCGGCAGCTTCAACGAGTTCACCGGCGCCGCGACGATCGACGGCGACGCGCCGGAGAAGTCGAGCGTCCAGGTGACCATCCAGGCCCACAGCATCGACACCCGCAACGCCGACCGCGACGGGCACCTGAAGAGCAACGACTTCCTGTCGATGGACGAGTACCCGCAGATCACCTTCGCCTCGACCGAGATCAAGCAGACCGGCGACACGAGCTTCGACGTCACCGGCGACCTGACGATCAAGGACGTCACCCGTTCGGTGACCATCCCCTTCGAGTTCGAGGGCTCGGCCAAGGACCCGTTCGGCAACGACCGGATCGGCTTCGAGGGCTCCACCACGATCAGCCGCAAGGACTACGGCATCACCTGGAACGCCGCGCTGGAGACCGGTGGCGTTCTGGTGAGCGACAAGGTCACGCTGGAGTTCGAGATCTCCGCGATCAAGTCCGCCTGATCCCGGGAGCGGGAACCGGGTCTGCCGGTTCCCGCTCGCCCGCGGGCGGCGCCGGTAAACCGGTGTCGCTGGGGCCCGCCGGGACGGGACAATCCCGGCATGTGCACCGTCACGCCGTTCGCTGTCCTGGCGCTGATCGGCGCCGTCTCCGGCGCGGTCACGGCCTGGCTGCTGATCCGCCGCGACCGGCCCGCGGAGGTGACCTACCTGCCGGCCCGGACCGAGTCCGTCGACCCCGCGATCGAGCGGAAGATCTTCGCCGACGAACGCGAAGTGCGGCTGGCCGGGGTGCACGAGTTCGCCGCGCTCGCGGACCGCGATCCCTCGTTGCGGCAGGACTTCGTCGACCAGTTCTTCGTCCACCTGGGCCACGGGTGGCCGCAGTCCGCGGACTGGCAGGCGAAGCTCTGGCCGGTGCTGCTGCCGCGGCTGCGGCGCGGGTCACCGGAGTTCTGGCCGGGGATGACCCTCCACCCGCTGCCGATCGCGCTCCACGACGTGGATCTGCGGGGCTGCGAAATCGGCAAGGCCGTCTTCCACGACGTGTGTTTCGCCGGCGACGCCCGCTTCGACGGCGCGGTCTTCACCGATTTCGTGAGCTTCGAAAGATCCCGCTTCGCCCGCCACGCCTCCTTCGCCGGCGCGCGGTTCGAAGCGGACACCGACTTCGAGAGCACCACGTTCACCGGCACGGCGGCCTTCCCCGGGATCACCGCGCACGGCCAGCTGTGGTTCGACGCCGCCCGGTTCTCGGCCCGCACCGACTTCGCGGGCGCCGCCTTCACCGGCGATGTGTCGTTCGAAAACGCCGGCTTCGCGGGCCCCACGACGTTCCGGGACGCCCGGTGCGCCGCGGACCTCCTGTTCGGCGGCGCGCGCTTCAGCGGTCACGCGGACTTCACGGGAGCGACGGCCGCGGGCTTCGTCCTCGCCGGGGCGCAGGCCCGGACGGACGCGCACGTCCGGCGGACCTGGCCGCCGGGCTGGGGGCTCGGCCCGCCCCGGCCGCGCAAGCCGGGGCGGTGGGCCGACCTCACTCGGGCTTGATCGGCAGCTCCGCCCCGTCGCGGAGGAACACCGGGATCCGGTCCGCCGGGGCCAGGGCCTCGACCCACTCGCCGCCCTCGTGCCGGGTCCCGGTCACCGCGTCGCTCCAGGAAGCCCCCGAGGGCAGGTACACCCGGCGCGCGGTGACCCCCGGCTCCAGCACCGGCGCCACCAGCACGTCCGGACCGAGCAGGAACTGGTCGTCGACGTCCCAGGCCGCACTGTCCGCCGGGAAGTCGACGAACACCGGCCGCATCGGGGGGATGCCCTGCTCGTGGGCCACCCGCATCTGCTCCATCAGGTACGGCCGCAGGCGCTCCCGCAGCCGCAGCGACGCCGTGATCGACTCGTACGCCGGCTCGCCGAACGACCAGACCTCGTTGGGACCGCCCGTCATCTCCGGCCCGAACGCCGGGCGCGGGTCGCGGAAGCCGTGCAGGCGGAACAGCGGGCAGAACACGCCGTACTGGAACCAGCGCACCATCAGCTCGCGGTACTCGGGCGAGTCGGGATCACCGCCGTGGAAGCCGCCGATGTCCGTGGTCCACCACGGGATGCCGGCCAGTGCCACGTTCAGCCCGGCGCGCACCTGCGTCCGCAGCGATTCCCACGTCGCGCCGATGTCACCGGACCAGAGCGCCGCGCCGAAGCGCTGGCTGCCCGCCCATGCCGAGCGGGACAGCAGCACCACTTCGTCGTCGCCTTCGGCGCGGATGCCGTCGTGGAACGTCTGCGCGTTGGCCTGCGGGTAGAGGTTGAACACCTCCGCGCCCGGGCCGGCGTGGAAGCCCAGGTTGTGCGGGTGGCCGGGCTGGATCTCCGGCTCGTCGCCGTCCAGCCACCACGCGCGCACGCCCAGGTCGTAGTAGTTCTCCTTGACCTTGTTCCAGACGAATCGCCGCGCCTCCGGATTGGTCGCGTCGTAGAACGCCACCGGCATCTCGACGCCAAAGCCCTTGTCCTTCCACGGCGCGTGCGCCGGGACGCCGCTTTCGGCAGCCACCAGGAGACCCTGCTCGTGCAGCTCCTGGTAGTTCTCCGAGAGCGGGCTGACCGACGGCCACACCGAGACCATCAGCTTGACGCCGAGCTCCGAAAGCTCACGGACCAGTCCGGCCGGGTCCGGCCACTCGGCGGTGTCGAACCGCCAGTCGCCGAGGTGCGTCCAGTGGAAGAAGTCCGCCACGATCACCGACAGCGGCAGCCCACGCGCGTGGTACTCCCGCGCGACGGACAGGAGCTCCTCCTGCGTGCGGTAGCGCAGTTTCGACTGCCAGAACCCGGCCGCCCACTCCGGCAGCATCGGGGCGTGCCCGGTCGCGTCGGCGTAGTGGCTCAGGATCTGCCGCGGACCGTCGCCGGTGGTGATCCAGTAGTCGAGCTGACGCGCGTCGTCGGCGACCCACCGGGTGCCGTTCTCCGCCAGCTCGACGCGGCCGACGGCGGGGCTGTTCCACAGGAACCCGTAGCCGCGGCTGGACAGCAGGAAGGGCACCGACACCTCGGCGTTGCGCTGCACCAGGTCGAGCACGAGCCCCTTCTGGTCGAGCCGGCCGTGCGTGTGCTGCCCGAGCCCGTAGAGCCGCTCGCCGTCGTAGGCGCTGAAGCGCTGTTCGAGCCGGCCGTAGCCGTTGCGCGAGGGCATGAACAGCCGCGCGCCGGGCCACCAGAAGTGCGCGCGCTGCTCGGCGAGGAGCTCCTCGCCCGTGTCGGTGCGGACGAACCGCAGCTGCGCGTCGATCCCGGTGTCGGTGTCGGCGATCTCGACGATCGCGGTGAGCGGGCCGTTGACCACCCGGCCGGTCCGGCCCTCGACCGAGGCGGTGGCGGCGGACGGCTTCGCGGGCAGCAGCGCGCCCGGGACGTCGTCGAGGATGCGGTGCCGTCCGGCCCGCACGCGCAGGCTGCCGTCCCCCCACGGCTCGATGCGCAGCACCTCGTGCCGCACGCTGACTTCGAGCGAGCGGCCGTCTTCGGTCGTGGCGATCACGAGAGCTCCTTGAGAGAACTAGTCTTTGACGGCGCCGCTGGTCAGCCCGGCGACGACGTAGCGCTGGGCGACGACCAGCAGGACGGCCGCGGGGATCGCGGCGAGGACGGCGGTGGCCATGATCCCGTTCCAGTCGGCGGACTGGTTGCCGACGAACCGGTAGATGCCCACGGTGATGGGCTCGAACGACTGCCCGGTGGTCAGGGTGACGGCGAACAGGAAGTCGGCCCAGGCGAACAGGAACGAGAACAGCCCGGCGGTGACGAGGGCGTTGCGGCTGACCGGCAGGATGATCGAGACGAAGGTGCGCCAGTAGCCCGCACCGTCCACCCGGGACGCTTCGGTGAGCTCCTTCGGTACCGAGATCATGAACGCCCGCAGCAGCAGGATCGCGAACGGGATGGTCGCGGTCGAGTCGGCGAGCACCAGCCCGAGGTAGTTGTCGATCAGGCCGAGGTTGCTGAACACGGTGTAGAGCGCGTTGGCCATCACGATGCCCGGGATCATCTGCACGATGAGCAGCACGAACACCAGGGCCGGGCCGCCGCGCACCTTCAGTTGCGCCAGCGCGTACGACGCCGGGGCCGCCACCAGCAGCGACACGACCACCGTGCCGAGCGCGACGACGACGCTGGAGAGCAGGTTCGGCCCTTGCGAGGACAACGCCTTGCGATAACCGTCGAGGGTGCCGCCGACGGGGAAGAACGCCGGGTCGGGGCGCAGCAGCGCGCCGCTGGGCTGCAGGGAGGCGTTGACCATCCAGTACAGCGGGAACAGCAGCACCGTGACGATCAGCACGCCGAGCGCGGTCCGCGGCCAGTTCGCCGTCTTCATGCCGCCCTACCTTTCAGGTGTGCCCCTGGTCGTCCGGGATGATCGGGGTGTGCAGGCGGGGCGGGTATGGCTTTCATGCTTGCTGCCGGTGATGGCTCCGGAGGCTTGGCCGCCCGTCCCGCA
>JAEBES010000023.1:0-87140 GCA_049998155.1 Amycolatopsis sp. cmx-13-12
ACCACAGCCCTGGCCATCTGGAACATCCACTACAACTACCATCGACCCCACACTGCCGCCGGAGATCAGCCACCAGCCACCCGGCTCCACACCGGCGTCACCAACGTCACGGCCTCATACACCTAGCCGGGTGGTGCCCCTCGGACCGCGGTCCGAGGGGCACCGGCCCGCGACTTCGTCACCGCCGCGTGGCTGTAACGGCGGCCGGTCCGTCCGACGACTTCCCCCGGTGACCGGTCCTCGAAGGGTGGTGGCTTGCCGACCGAAGACGCGCACCGGCGGATGACGGAGACGCTGCTGCTGGCGGAACGCGAACACGAGCCGAACACGTTCCCGCTGGCGCTGCGGTGGGACAAGGCCGCCCGGCGGCTCCGCTGGGTGCTCCACCGGAACGTCGCCGGAGAGCTGCGGTCGGCGCTGGCGGTGCGGCCGCTGTTCGCCGCCGAATCCCGCATCGGCGCCATGCCCGGCGACGAACGCGCCGCCTTGTTCAGCCGGTACGCCCGGTGGTGCGGACGCGGCGCCCGGCTGAAGTCGCTGCTCGACTTCTTCGCCGAGGCGGTACCCGCGGGGCTGGCGGCGATCTTCGTGATCGCGACCATCGTCGTGCCCCCTTCCCTGTGGGATTCCGGAAATCTGGGCCGGGTCGCCCTCGTCGGCGAGCTGGTGCTGTTCTTCGGCTCCGGAATCTTCGTCTTCACCACCACGACGGGAGCCCCCGACGAGCGGGCGTCCGTGATCTTCGTGATGACGGTCATCGCCGGCGGCGTGGCGGCCACGCTGACCATCGGCGGCCCGTGGACCATCTCCGTCGGCGACGCTTCCGTCGAGTGGTCCAGCCCGCTCGGGTTGCTGATCCTGCTCGGTTCCTGTCTGCTGACGACCTTTTGCTTCGTCGCCCTCGGCTTCGCCGGCTTCGTCGCCACGAGCCTGGCGAGCAAGTACGTCAGCCGGAACCGGCGCGAGGAGCTGGCCCTCTACTCCCTCGCCCTCGTGCTGGTGCAGCTGGTCGACCGCACCCCCGGCGAACGGCGGCTGCCGTCGGCCGGCCACCTGTCGTCCGCGGCCGCCGGTGTCGAAGGCCTGGAACGCACCGCCCACCTCGCCGACGCCCGCCACCGGCGCGTGTTCCGCGGCCGGATCCGGTCGGCGGCGCTGGCCGTGCGGGAAAAAGCGCTGTGGGTCGCGCTGCCGAAGGTCGACACGCAGGCTGCCTTGCGCACCTTCGTCGTGGACCTGATGACGGCGGTGCTCGACGGCACCTACGACGAACTGCCGGTCACCCCCGCGGATTCCCCGGCGAAACGGTGGCGCCGGGTCAAGGCGGTCGCGGTCCTGCTGCGCACGCTGGTGGTCGGGGCGTTCCCGGCCGGCGTCCTCTGGCTCCTCCACCGGCTCGGCGTGGACCTGCCCCACCCCCTGGGCGACACGGCCACCCTCGTCGCCGTGCTGTGGGCGGTCATCACGGTGCTCATGGCCGTGGATCCCGCCCTGCGCGAACGCGTCGACCTGCTCCGGAGTGTCACCGGGGTGCTCCCCGGGTCCAAACCGGACAAGTGACGAACGAGCGGGAAAGCCTCGAAAGTTTCGGCGCGGAACGCGTTCTTTTCGAAAACGGATCTCCGGTGGGGAATAACCACAATTCCGCCCCGGCGTTTGGTTGACGTTTGTCCGGATCGCGAATAAGCTGCTGCCACCCTGGGAGCGCTCCCAAATGAACCGCACGTTCTTCCGAGAATGGAGGCTCATCCATGCGTAGGCGCACTTTCTCCGGGTCCGGCACCGGACGGCGGGGGCTCATCGCCTTCGTCCTCGCCGGGCTGGCCTGCCTGTTCGTCGGGGTGCCCACCGCCTCGGCGCACGGGACCATCGTCAGTCCCGCCACCCGGGCCTACCAGTGCTGGAAGGATTGGGGCAGCCAGCACACGAACCCCGCCATGCAGCAGCAGGACCCCATGTGCTGGGCGGCTTTCCAGGCCAACGCCGACACCATGTGGAACTGGATGAGCGCCCTGCGGGACGGGCTGCACGGCAACTTCCAGGGCGCGACCCCCGACGGGCAGCTGTGCAGCAACGGCCTGGCGCGCAACAACTCCCTGAACACCCCCGGCCCGTGGCGGACCACCAGCATCGGCAGCAGCTTCTCGATGCACCTCTACGACCAGGCCAGCCACGGTGCCGACTTCATCCGGGTCTACGTCAGCAAGAACGGCTACGACCCGACCACCCAGCGCCTCGGCTGGGGCAACCTGGACCAGGTCACGCAGACCGGCCGCTTCGCGCCGGCGAAGGACATCACGTTCAACGTCCAGACCTCCGGCTACCGGGGCCACCACGTGATCTTCACGATCTGGCAGGCTTCGCACCAGGACCAGACGTACATGTGGTGCAGTGACGTGGACTTCGGCTGACCGCATTCCGGGCCGCATCGAACGGCCGGGCCGCTGTTCGATGCGGCCCGGCCGTTCAATGCGGCACAGCTGTTCAATGCGGCCCGGCCGTGTTCTTTCCTGACCGATCGTGAGCGTTTCGCTTCGGAACCCTGGCCGGTTCCCCGGGCGAGGTGTTACCCAATGTCTCGAAGCTGCGCAGGGATCCGGGAAGGAACGAACCGATGAAACCGACCCACTCCGTGCTCCGCCGGACGCTGGCCAAAGCGGCGCGGTTCCTGGCGCTGACCGCGCTCGCCGGCGGGCTGCTGGCCGCCGTCCCGCCGCAGGCGCAGGCGTCCACCGCCGGGTTCAAGGGCGTCAACTGGGCCGACACGCGGGACAACTTCGTCGACGGCGTGCTGTACGTGTCCGGGCTCGGCGCCACCGACACGTACGCCTCGGCCGCCGCGACCGCGGACCAGGTCGTCGGCCAGCTGTACGCGATCACCGGGGCCGACACGGTCCGGCTGCCGATCAACGAACCGACGGTCTCCGGCTACTGGGGCACCTACACCGGGGCGATCGACACCGCGCTGGCCAAGGGCAAGGTGATCCTCGCCTACTGGGCCCACACCGGCGGCAAACCCACCGACACCGGCCGGTTCCAGCAGATGTGGGACACGGTCGTCGCCAAGTACGGCAGCAACCCGAACGCCTACTTCGAGGTCATCAACGAGCCGTACGCCTACAACGCGTCGGCGCTCGGCGACTTCTACACCGCTTGGCTGGCCCGGTATCCCGGCGTGCCGCGCGGCCGGGTGATCCTCGACGGCAGCGGGTTGGCCCAGAACGTGCCCGCGGTCGGCGGCGACCGGCGGCTGGACGGGACACTGCTGGCGGCGCACGACTACTCGTTCTTCGCCGGCTACGAAAGCGAAACCGAGTGGGCCGACCACCTCGGCGGCTCCATCGGCGCGTACGCGGACCGGACCGTCGTCACCGAGTGGGGCGGCCCGATGTCGCCCGGCAGCAAGAACGGCGTGCACTACGACACCCTCGACTACAGCATCCCGAGCGGGTCGTTCTTCGCCGACTACATCCGGGGCGTCAGCGGCAAGATGCGGAGCCTCGGCGTCGGCAGCGTGTACTGGCCGGGCCTGCGCGACGGCGACTGGTACAGCATGACGACCAAGGCGGGCACCGGCCCGGGCATCAAGCTGTCGCTGTCGAACCCCAGCGGGCTGACCCGGCTGCGGTACGCGTGGGGCCTGGGCAGCGGCGGCGGAACGTACGTCCGGATCGTCAACGCGGTCACCGGCCTGTCCATCGACGGGCTGGGCCGCACGGCCGGCGGCGCCACCGCCGGCCAGGCGAGCGCCGACCCGGGCCGCTCCGACCAGCAGTGGGTGATCGAGAACTCGGGCAACCGCGTGCGGATCAGGAACCGCGCCACCGGCCTCTACCTGGACGGCGCGGGCCGCACCACCAACGGCGCCGCGGCAACCCAGTACGCCGGCAACGGCAGTGGCAACCAGCTGTGGTCGGTGGTGACTGACGCGAACAACGTCCGCATCCGCAACAACAGCACCGGCCTGTACCTCGACGGCATGGGCCGCACAGGCAGCGGCGCCGACCTGGGGCAGTACGCCGACAGCAGCAGCGCCAACCAGCGGTGGCGCATCGTCGCCGCCGGCTGACGGCATCCCCGGACGGGCCCGGCTGCCGGTCCCGTCCGGGCCGTCGCGAGTCCGGTTCCCGGCCTGCGGCGCGACTTCCGGCGAAACCCGCCGCGCCGCCGGCCGGGGCGCCGGGCCGCCCAGCCGTCGGCCAGGCGGGGCTTGGGCCGTCGGTGAAGCGGTCGAGGACTGGCCACCGAAGCCGCGCCGGACGCCCACCGGCGCCAGTCCCGCCGCACGGCGAGGACACGGCCCGGCAGCTCTCGAGGTCGGAGACCGGCACGAACGCCCGGGCGAGAACCAGCGCGCCTAGGGGCTCCCCACCGCCCGCAGGAACGTGTCGACGATGACGTTCGCGGCCTGGGCGTCGTCCAGGACCATGAGCTCCTTTGTGGACAGCCCGACCAGTGACCCCAGGACGGCACCGGGCCAACGGACCGGCAGCCCGGCCCGCAGGAACTGCTCGTCGGCCGCCCGCTCGAGAAACCGGTCCACCTCCTCGACCGCGCGCTGCCGCCGGGCCCAGATCTCCGGGTCCGAGCGCATCCGGCTCACGTCGGCCGGCCAGGTGCGGTTGACCTCGACGATCCCCTGGACGTACCGGTTCAGCGCCTCCAGCACCGGCGCCTCCCGGAACCGGGCCGCCTCGATCGCCGCTTCGATCGCGTCCAGGCGGGCCCGGTACACCGCGGCCAGGAGCTCCTCCCGGCTCGGGAACCGGCGGTAGACGGTCCGGCGGTCGACGCCGGCCTCCGCCGCGATCGCCGCGATGCTCGTGGCCGGGTCTTCGGCGAGCATGCGGGCGCCCGTGGTCAGCAGCAGCTCGAGATTGCGTGCGGCGTCGGCTCTCACTCTTCCACCCTAGCATTATCTGCCACACTCGTGAGACATTTAAGTGCTACACTGACGTGACAGATAACCCTAGGGAGCAGCAGTGATCACCCACGAGGAACTTTTCATCGGCGGCACGTGGACCGCGCCGAGCAGCACCGAGCTGCTGGACATCCGTTCGCCGCACGACAACTCCGTCATCGGCCGCGCCGCGCAGGCGCTGCCCGCGGACGTCGACCGCGCCGTCGCGGCCGCCCGGCAGGCCTTCGACGAGGGCCCGTGGCCGCACACCCCGCCCGCGGAGCGGATCGCCGTCGTCCGCAAGCTGGCCGCCCTGCGCGAGAAGCGCGCCGACGAGATCGCGGCGCTCATCTCCGCGGAGAACGGCTCGGCGCTCTGGTTCACCAAGGCCGGCCAGCCCGGTCTGACCCGGCAGGCCGGCGCCTACCTGAAGGCGGCCGAGGAGTTCGGCTGGGAGGAGACCCTGGAGCCGTCGGATCCCGCCGCGCCGTTCCGATCGGTCGTGCGCCGGGAAGCGATCGGCGTGGTGGCCGCGATCATCCCGTGGAACTCGCCGTTCTCCTCGGCGTCGGCCAAGATCATCCCCGCACTGCTCGCCGGCAACACCGTCGTGCTCAAGGTTTCGCCGGAGAACACGCTGAGCATGAACCTCCTCGCGGAGCTGCTCGCCGAAGCCGGCCTGCCCGCGGGTGTCATCAGTGTCCTGCCCGCCGACCGCGAGACCAGCGAGTACCTGGTCAAGCACCCCGACGTGGACAAGATCGCCTTCACCGGATCCACCCGCGCCGGGCGCCGCATCGCGTCGCTGGCCGGGGCGCAGCTCAAGCGGGTCAGCCTCGAACTCGGCGGCAAGTCGGCCATGATCATCCTGCCCGACGCGGACCTCGGCGCGGCCGTCCAGGGCGTCAAGTTCGGTTCCCTGCTCAACAACGCCGAATCCTGCATCGCCCAGACCCGCATCCTCGCCCCGCGCAGCCGCTACGACGAGGTCGTCGCCGGCCTGAAGGAGCTGGTCGAGTCCCTGGGGGTCGGCGACCCGGCCGACGACCGCACGTTCATCGGCCCGATGATCCGCCGCGACCAGCAGCAGCGCGTCCTCGACTACATCCGGCTCGGCGTCGAAGAGGGCGCGCGGCTCGTCACCGGCGGCCCGGAAATCCCGGCGGGGCTGGAAGCGGGCAACTACGTCACGCCGACGCTGTTCGCCGACGTCGACAACTCGATGCGCATCGCGCGGGAGGAGATCTTCGGCCCGGTCCTGGTGGTCATCGCCTACGACGACGAGGACGAGGCCGTCCGGATCGCCAACGACTCCGAGTACGGCCTCTCCGGCGGGGTGTGGTCGGCGGACCCGGCGCACGCGCTCGCCGTCGCCCGCCGCGTGCGGACCGGCACGGTCACGGTCAACGGCGCGCCGATCGGCTTCGACGGCCCGTTCGGCGGGTTCAAGGCCAGCGGTCTCGGCCGCGAGTACGGCGCCGTCGGGCTCGGCACCTACACCGAATTCAAGACCGTCACCGTTCCGGCCGCGAACTGATCCTCGACGCCGGACCCGCGTCCTCGCCGCCGCTCAGTGCTCGTCGGCGAAGGCGGCGAACGCCCCCGGCTCGTAGGAGCCGCCCTTCTGGTGCACGATCACGGCGAGCCGGTTGGCGGCGTTGATCAGGGCGACCAGCGCGATCAAGGCGGCGACCTGCTCGTCGTCGTAGTGCTCGCGCACCCGGGCCCAGGTCTCGTCGGACACGCCTTCGGCGGCGTCGGCGAGCCGGGTGCCCTCCTCGGCCAGCGCGAGCGCGGCCCGCTCGGCCTCGGTGAAGACCGTCGACTCCCGCCAGGCGGCGACGAGCGCGAGCCGGACCGCCGACTCCCCGGCCGCCGCGGCCTCCTTGGCGTGCATGTCGAGGCACCAGCCGCACCCGTTGATCTGGCTGGCCCGCAGGCTGACCAGCTCCCGGGTGAGCTTCGGCAGCGGCGACCGGTCGATCACCTGGCCGAGGCTCGCGAACCGCTTGCCCAGCCGGCTGCCGGTCTCGGTGCTGAACAGGTCGAGGCGGGTGTCCATGGCTTCGTCCTCACTGTGTCGTCGGGGTGGAACGACCTCAAGACACCGGCGGGGCGAGGCTTGTGACAGTCGGTTCGCCGCGGTGGCGCCGGCCGCACAGCCACGCGGTCCGGCCGGTGCCCGGGCTGTACCATCACTGCCGATGAGCTGGGCGGGGTGGAAAGTGCGGTTGCGGGAGGTCCGCCCGGCGGATCACCGCGCCCTGATCGGCTTCGACCGCGCCGCCGACGCCCAGATCGGCGGCTACCGCCACTGGGCGACCCACCGCGACACCACGGGCGACGACTTCCACTTCGCGATCGAGACCCTGCACAACCGGACGCTGGTCGGGTCGATCTGGATCCAGGCCGACCCGGCCACCGGCCACTTCAGCTACGGAATCGGGATCGGGCCGCAGTACCGCCGCTGCGGGTACGCCGCCGACGCGGTCACGGTGCTGCTGGCGTACATGTTCGAGCTGCGGCGGTACCGCAAGTGCGAGGTCAGCATCAACGGCAGCAACTTCGCCTCGCTGGCACTGCACGGAGAGCTGGGCTTCCGCGAGGAGGGCCGCCCGCGCGACACGGAGCTGCGCCTCGGCGAGGTCCGGTACCCGGTGCTGATGGGGCTCACCGCGGCCGGGTTCGCCGAGCACCAGCCGGCGTTCCTGGCGGCCCGCGGCCCGGTCCGGCCGTGGCGGGGACGGCACTGGCGAACGCCCCGACGCGGACGTCACTGGCGGGCCGAGCACCTGCGCCCGGCCCGCTGAGCTCCGGCGCGCAGGTCCGGACCGCAGAGCTCTCGCCCGCTCAGGCCCGGCCCGCAAAGCTCCCGCCCGCAGAGCTCCCGCCCGTCAGGTCCAGCCCGCAAAGCTCCCGCCCGCAGAGCTCCGGCCCGCCACCTCACCTCGCGAACACCGCGACCGGCCCCGGCGCGGAAACCGGGAGGCCCTCGGCGAGGGCCTCCCGGCGACCGTCAGCCGTCCGATTCGGCGGATGGGAGGAACGCCCCCGGCACCTGCTCCGGGGCGTACACCTGGTTCTCGCCCGGGTAGGGCAGCTGCCACCCGTGCGTCTGGTACCAGGTGAAGTGGTTCATCTGCGCCGGGTTGGCGTAGTCGGCGACCGCGTTCGGCCCGGTCAGCCGCTGGTGCGTCGTCCACTCCTGCCACTGCGCCGCGACCTGCTTCTTGTCGGCCGGCACCGCCGTCGACGGCACCGGGGCCGCCGCCGGGTTCGCCGCGGCCGGGGTGTCCGGGCCGCAGGACGGCTGGGTGGCCAGGCCCGCCGTCAGCGACGTGCGGTTGGGCAGCGCGGTGAACGGCGTGAAGTCCGGCTTCGGCGTGAAGGCCGCGCTCATCGGCGTCGCCGCGCTGTCCTTCTGGTTCATCGGCTTGACCCCGAGGATCTGCTCGATCGTGCGGATCATCGTGATCTGCGAGTAGTAGTGGCTGTCGACGATGCCGTGCTGGGCGTACGGGCTGATGATCTGCACCGGCGCCCGGTGCCCGTCGACGTGGTCCAGGCCGGCCTGCGAGTCGTCCTCGACGACGAAGATCGCCGAGTCCTTCCAGTACGGGCTGTGCGAGATCTCGTCGACGATCCGGCCGACCGCGAGGTCGTTGTCGGCGACCTGGGCGGCCGCGTTCGGTGGGCCGCCGGTGTGGTCGCTGGACAGCCAGAACATGTTCAGGTTCGCCGGCCCGTTCTTCTCGAAGTCGTTCTTCCAGATCTGGTAGCGGTAGACGTCCGGCACCGCGGTGTCGAACTTCGGGAAGCCCGGCACCGACACGCTGTTGAGCGACGGGATCGGCGACGACGACACCAGCGGGTACGCGGTCGGCTCCCCGGTCGCGGCCATGTTCTTGGCGTCGCAGTAGAGGTTCTGCCAGCTCGCGCCGTCCGGCTTGGTCAGGAACTGCTGGAACTCGCCGAAGTCCCGCACCGACTTCCCGGCCGCCTGCGCGCCGGTCCAGAGGAACCCGGTGCTCTGGTGGCCGAGCGCGTCGTCCTCGGTGTCGTAGCTGCGCAGGTACTCCCCCGCCGACGACTCGGTGTACTCCGGGTTGTCGGCCTGCATGAGCCAGTTGTGGCCCTCGGCGGAGTTCGTGCCGATGTCGTAGGTGTTGTCGTACAGCCCGAACTGGCGTTCCAGTGCGTGCTGGTTCGGCGTGACGTTCTCGCCGAACTGCGTCACCGACGGGTCGCCGTTGCCGCGGGGGTCGTCGCCGAACACCTGGTCGTAGGTGCGGTTCTCCTTGACCAGCAGGAAGACGTGCTTGATCGTCGACGGGTCGCCGAGCCGCGCGGGCACCGGCACCGGGCTGCGGTGGCCGTGGTCGTGGGCCTCCTGGACCGAGCCGGGCGTCCAGCCGTTCTGCCGGAACACCTTCGCCGTGTAGCCGCGGATCGCGGTGTCGGACGGCAGCCGGAACTTCTGCAGGCTCGACGTCGTGTCGTGGGTGCCGTGCCCGGCCGCGGTGGTCGGGCGGCGGGCGTCGATGCCGCGGGTGTTGGAGACCAGGACGTCCTGGCCGGACGCGGCGATCGCCGTCGGGAAGTAGTCCGTCGGCAGCAGGCCGGCGTAGCCGACCGGTTCCTGCGCCCGGTGGTAGCGGTAGACGGCGACGGCGTTGGCGCGCCCGAGCGTCACCAGGAGGTGGCCGTCACCGGTCAGGGTGACGCCGTCGGGTTCGTAGCCGACGGTCGCCTCCGGCCACGGCTGGGTCGCGATGGTCTGGACGACCTGGTCGCGGCCGGTGTCGATGACCGACACCGTGTCGCTCGCGGTGTTGGTGACGAACAGCGCGCCGTCCTTGGCGTACAGGGCGGTCGGGTGCAGGCCGACGTCGATGCTCTTCGGCGCGGCGGCCGGGTGCGCCAGGTCGACGACGCTGACCGTGCCGCTGGTGGTGGCGCCGGTGAACCGGCTGGCCGGCACCTGGGTGTTGTAGGAGTTCAGCGTCGGCTCGCCGGGCCGCGCCGGCCGGCCGCCTTCGTTGCTGACGTAGAGCTTGGTGCCGACGCGGACGAGGTCGCGCGGGGCGTTGCCGACGGCCCAGCTCTGCTTGACGGCGCCGGTCGCCGCGTCGAGGGCGACGACCCGGTTCTGGCCGTTGACCGCGGAGTACACAGTGGACCCGTCGGGCGCGAAGACGGCCTGGGCGGCCAGGGCGTGCTTCGCGCCGTCCGCCGGGATCTTGACCGGCACCGGGGCCGCGACCGTGCCGTCCGGGTTCACCGTGAACCGGGTGTAGCCGTCGGTCTGGGCCAGCCACAGCGTCTTGCCGTCCGGCGAGTACGACGGGCCTTCCTGGCCGACATCGTTGCCCGGGATGCGCAGGTTCGCCGTCGCGGAGTTGCCGACGAGCTGCTGCACCCGCCAGTTCTTCAGGTCGACGACGGTGAGGGCGATCCCGCCGTCGGTGGTCAGCGCGGCGAGGTGGCTGCCGTCCGGGCTGACCGAGGACGCCATGATCTTCCCGTTGTTCACCACCAGCCGGTCGCCGATGGGCTGGAGGTACTGGTCGGCGGCGACGACCTGGCCGTTTTCGGTGACCTGGCCGACCTGGTCCTCGCCGAACTGCCGCGTCGACGCGACACCGACGCCGGTGCCGGTGGCGACGAGCACGAGCGTGACGGACCCGGCCGTCGCGAACCGGAACCGGTGCGCGGACCGGCCCTTCCCGGCCCGCCTTCTGCGGCGCGTTACCTGCATGGGGCTCATCCCTTCGATGTGGTCGAGGCGAGCAGCTCGACGTTGGCGTCGAACTGCCAGAGCGGGTTGGGCTGATCCCCGTCGGGGGCCCGCACCTGGAAGTAGCCGTTGACTTCCTTCGGCCCGTCGCCGTCGGCGACGTACCGGCCGTCGGCGGTGACGTCCAGCTGGTAGATCGCCGTTCCGGTGGCCGCGACGCCGGGCAGGTGCCAGGTGACGACGCACCGCCAGTCGTTGCCGGGGCCCTCGGCGTCGACCAGGCCGTCGCCCTTGGTGCACGCGGCCGTGGCCGCCAGCTCCGCTTCGGTGACGTCGGGGCGGTGCAGCTGGGCGGCCTGCAGGCGGTAGAGGTGCGCGAACGCGGTGGCGACGGACTGCTGCACCTTGTCCTGGGTGATCCCGGAGCCCAGCGCCGGTGTCGCCGCGGCGACGATCCCCGCGGTGACGCCGAACAGCGCGACCAGCGGGAGCACGGCGAGTGCCCGGCGTCCGGAGCCGTCGACGGCGGCGTTGGTGAAGTCCCGGCGCAGGAACAGCCGGTAGGCGAGTGCCGTCGCGGCCACGGCCCAGGCCAGGCTGACGCCGGCCGCGACCAGCAGCGGCCCGAGCTGGGCGGGCTCGGTGAACAGGCCGTTCCACGCGATGAAGGCGTAACTGGGCAGGGCGAGCCGGACGGCGACGGGCAGCGGGAGCAGCTGGGCGAGCGCCATGGCGAGGGCGACGACGGCGGGCAGGAGCAGCCCCATCGGCGACCGTCCCCAGAGGACGGACCCGAGCAGCCCGATCCCGGCGAGGGCGAGGGTCGGGGCGAGCACGCTCACCCAGGCGAGCAGGACGTTCGCGGCGGCGGCACCGGGGGTGAGCAGGTGCCCGTCGAAGCCGACGAGGGCCCGGTTCCCGGCGGTGACCAGGCCACCGGCGGTGCCGGACACGGCCATCCCGGCCACGAGCACGAGCAGGACGGTGAGGCTGGCCAGCGCTTTCGCGGCGAAGAGCCGCCGCGCGGACCGCACCGCGACGAGCAGGTGCCGCCAGGTCCCGAGCCGGTCCTCGGCGGCGAAGACGTCCCCCGCGACGAGGGAGGTGAGGAGCGGCAGCGCGTAGGTGCCGGCGAAGCCGAGCATGACGAGCGGCCCGGCCCACCCGGTGGCGTTCATCCAGCGGCCGAAGAGGGTGTCGACGGGCAGGGAGCTCTGTGCGCCGACGGCGGCGACGAAGACCGCCGGCGCCAGCCAGCAGGCGAGGACGAGCAGGCGGATGCGCCAGGTGGCGAACAGCTTGACGAGCTCGAAGCGGTAGGCGCGGGAGAGGGGAACGGGCCGGGCGGGGACGGCGACGGTCATCGGGTGCCCCCCTGCTCGGTCAAGGCCAGGAACGCCGCTTCCAGCGGCGAGATCACCGGTGCGAGCTCGCGGACTGCCACCCCGTCCCGCACGAGACGGCGGACCAGTTCGTCGAGGGCCGGCACCTTCGCGCGGACCACCAGGACCTCCGGATCGGACCGGGGTGCCGGGCCTTCGGTGGTCCCGCGCGTCTCCCCGATCACCCGGCGGGCGGCGGCCGGGTCCGAGGTCCTGAGCCGGTACTCCAGGTCGCCGTTCTCCGCGGACAGCTTGGCGAGCGGGCCGGTGAACACCACGCGGCCGGTCGCGAGGATCGTCACCTCCGCGCACAGCGCCTCGAGGTCGTCCATCCGGTGGCTCGACAGCACCACCGCCGTCCCGGCCGCCGCCAGCCGCTCCAGGACTCCGTGGACGTGCTTCGTGCCCGCCGGGTCCAGGCCGTTGGCCGGTTCGTCGAGCACCAGCAGCTGCGGCGAGGTGAGCAACGCCGCCGCGAGGCCGAGCCGCTGGCGCATGCCGAGGGAGAAGCCGCGGACCCGGTCGTCGGCGACGTCGGCCAGCCCGACCTGCTCGAGGACGTCGCCGACGGGGTGGCCGCCCAGCTTGGCCAGTGCCGCCAGGTTCTGCCGGGCCGTGAGCGACGGGTACAGCCCCGGGCCGTCCACGAACCCCGCGACGCCGGCGGGTGCGGTGAGCGCCCGGCCGACCGGGGCCCCCAGGATCTCCAGCTGCCCTTCGTCGGCGACCGAGAGGCTCAGCAGCAGGCCGAGCAGGGTGGTCTTGCCGGCCCCGTTCGGGCCGGCCAGGCCGTGGATCCGCCCCGGTGCGACGTCGAAGTCGATGCCGTCGAGCGCGACGACGTCACCGAAGCACTTGGTGATCCCGCGGGCTCTCACTGCCAAGGGTGCGTCCACGCGGAGAAACTTAGGCACCGCAAGTGACGGGTGCGGGCGACCGAAGTGAACGCTGCGGGAACGGCGCCCGACCGACCGTCGCCGGGCCGGTGAAATGTCCGAGTTAACCGACGTCTTGCCTGGCGCGGACCCACCCGGCGTCGTTGTGGTCCCGCTCCACGCGGGTGGCAGATTCCACTGTGGAGGTTCGGAGGGCGGCGCCGCGGGGTGCAAGCGCCGCGCCGCCCTCCGCACGCCTCAGGCCGGGGCGACCGCCCGCCCCGTCTGCGGCGAGATCATCCCCGCGCACAACCCGCGGCTCGCCAGCGTGCTCGCGATCTGCGGAATGGCGGAGAGGGTGTTGGCCGGCCATTCGTGCATCAGGATGACCTGGCCGTTCGTGAGCCGGGCGTTGGCCGCGACAATCGCGCTGACGCTCGCGTTGTTCCAGTCTCCCGAGTCGACGTCCCAGATGATCTGCCGGAGGCCGTACTTCGCCTCCACCGACTGGACCGTCGCGTTCGTTTCCCCGTACGGCGGGCGGAACAGCCGGGGCGTGCCGCCGCCCGCGGCCGCAATCGCCTGCTGGGTCCGGGAGATCTCGGAGTCCACCTGGGCCTGGCTCTGCTGGGTCAGGTGCGGGTGCGTGTAACTGTGGTTGCCGACCCACATGCCCGCGCTCGTCTGGGCGCGGACCTGCGCCGGGTACGCGGCCGCGTACTGGCCCTCGTTGAACATCGTGGCCCGCAACCCGTTCTGCCGCAGCGCGTTCAGGATGGCCGGGGTGTGGGCGTTCGACGGCCCGTCGTCGAACGTCAGGCCGACGTACCCGTTGCACGCGGCCGCGTGGGCCGCCGGCGTGACGGCGATGGTGCTCGCCACGGCGAGGACCGCGGTGGCGAGGAAAGTGATCGGCCGGCGCATGGTCAGCCCACCGTGATGTTCGAGTTGCCGCTGCTCTGGTAGCCCTCGGTCGCCAGGATCATGTAGTACTTGAAGCTGCCGAGCGGCATGCCGGCCCGGCCCCAGGCGTCGAAGTGGTTGCCGGTGGTGATGCTGCCGCCGGTCCGCCGCTGCTGGCGGACACTCCAGTACTGGTTGAACGTCTTGTTGCCCTCGACCGACGGCGCGTTGTAGCGGGTCGTCTGGTAGATGTCGTAGGTCCCGCCGTCGCTGGTCACGGTGCCCTTGTACGTCCCGGTCGGGCGCCAGCTGCCCCAGTTGTCGACGATGTAGTACTCGACGAGCGGGTTGGACGTCCAGCCGTAGAGCGAAAGGTAGCTGTTGCCCGAGGGGTTGAAGCTGCCGGAGTAGTTCACCGTCCGGCGGCTGCCGTTGCCCCAGCCCTTGCCGGCGACGAAGTTGTTGACGTTGCTCCAGTTCGTCCGGTAGTTCCCGCCGGAACCGAGCGTCATGGAGACCGAGCCGCCGCCGGCGCTCCAGAACGAGTAGTAGTACCCGTTGTTGTTCCCGGTCTGGTTGGTCGTGATGACCGTGTCGGCCCAGGCGGTTCCGGGCAGGAATGCGGCGATCAGCGCAAGGACGGCGCCGCCGGCGAACATCCTGCTGCGGCCGCGTTTCTTGGTGAGCATGCTTCCTCCTCGTCGAGGCTGGCAGGCGAGCCAGGATGGCAAAAGCATGCGAGAAGGGCCGCGGGCCCGGCAATCACTTTCGGAAAGTTTCGACCGTCCCGCGGCGCATCCGGCCGCTTCCGGGGAAGTTTCCCGGATCCCGGGAAGCGGGTGCGGGGTGAGCCGGCCCGGCCCACCCCGCTCCCGTCATTCCCGGACGCCGATCGCGTCGATCGGCCGGGCCCGCAGCGCCACCGACGTGGCCACCCCGATCGCCACCATCCCGAGCGCGGCCGCGCCGGCGATGATTCCGAAGTAGACGGACGGTGAGCCGGCCGGGACCGGGGTGCCCCGCAGGCCGAAGTTGAGCAGCGCCAACGGGATCAGCGCCACCAGCGTCCCCAGCACGACCGCGATCCCCACCGTGGCCAGCGCTTCGAGCCGCATCATCCGGGTGACCTGGCGGCGGGTCGTGCCGACCAGCCGCAGCAGCGCGAACTCGCGGCCGCGCTGCGCGGTCGTCAGGACCAGCGTGTTGGCCACCGAAATCGCGAGGTACCCGACGATGACGCCGGCCGCGACCAGGTTGAGGTAGAACTGCGCCTGCCGCTCGCCGCCTTCCGGGGCGGCGATCACCAACGCCGGGGCCACCACCAGGCCCGGGTACGGCAACGCGCTCAGCGCCGCGGCCACCGCGCCCGCGTCGGCGCCGGGCTGCCGCCGGATCAGCACCGAATCGTCCAGCCGGCCGCCGATGTGCTCACGGGCCAGCGCGACCGGCAGCACGAAGTCGCCGAAGGCCAGGTCGTGCGTGTAGGTGGCGACCAGCCGCAGCTTCGCCGGGACGCCGTCGCCGAAGTGGAACTCGACCTCGTCGCCGAGCTTCTTCTCCAGCCAGTCCGCTTCCGCACGGCTCAGCGCCACGGTGTCCCCGGTCAGGTCGGCGAGCCGCCCGGCGTCGACGCCCAGCTCGAGGGTGGCCGCGACCCGGTCGCCCGCCAAGCCCTGCGCCGGGGTCCGCTGGACCTCCACGCTGTCGCCCACCGGCGTCGCGGTGATCACGGACGTGCGGACCACCGGCGTCGCCGCCGCGACCCCCGGCACCCGGCCGGCCGCCGCGGCCACCTCCGGCGAGAGCCCGCCCGGTGCGGTGAGCACGTAGTCGGCGGTCGTCGACCGCGCCGACTCCTGCTGGGCCGCCGCCGTGGTCGCCGTCGGCCCGTAGAAGGTGGCCAGCGCGAACGCGACCGCCAGCATCAGCGGGGTCACCGCCGCGGCGACGCGCCGGGCGTTGGCGTGGGCGTTCGCGCCCGCCAGGTACCCGCTGATCCGCCACAGCCGCGCCAGCACGGGCACCAGGAACCGCGTGACGACCCCGGTCACCTGCGGGCCGGCCACGGCCAGCCCGATGACGACGACGAGGGTGGACATGGTCGAGATCGCCGCGGCGATGTCGCCGCGCAGGAACAGCGGGACGAGCGCGCCGCCGACACCGGCCAGCACCAGGCCCCAGCCGGTGAGCAGCCGGCCCCGGCCCAGCTCACGGCGTTCCACCGCGGCCTCGCCCAGCGCCTCGACGGGCCGGATCGACGACGGCCGCCGCGACGCCGCCCAGGCCGCCAACCGGGCCGCGCCCAGGCCGAGCAGGACCGCCGCCCCGAGCGGGAGCGGGCCGATCGCCAGCTCGAAGTCGGCCGGGATGACGCCGATCGCGGCGAACGCGTCCCGGAGCCCCCCGGCGACCGCCAGGCCCAGGAGGCTGCCGAGCACGCCGGCGACGAGCGCGATCAGCGTCGTCTCGGTGCCGATGAGCTTGCGGATCTGCCGCGGGGTGGCCGCGACCGCACGCAGCAGCGCGAACTCCCGGCGACGCTGGTTGATGGTCAACGCGAGGGTGCTCGCCACCACGAACACCGCGACGAGCAGCGCGAACCCGCCGAACGAGCCGGCGATGGCCAGCAGCAGCACCCGGGTCTGGCTGACGTCGAGGAACTCGATGCTGCTGCGCTCGACGCCGGTGGTCACCTCGGCGCCGCCGGCGACGGCGCGCACCCGCTCGGCCAGGGTCTCGGGCGACACCGCGGGGTCGGCGAGGACGCCGATCGCGTGCACCTGGCCCGGCCGTCCGGACAGCTCGGCGGCGCGGTCCGGGGTGAAGAACAGGGCCGCCTGGCGCGAGGTGCCGTCGACGACCCCGCTGACCTTGAAGGGCACCGGCCCGGACCGGGTCGTGATCCGCACCTGGCCGCCGATGCCGACGTCGGCCCGGCGCGCCAGCTCGGCGTCCAGCACGACCTCGTCGGCGGTTTTGGGCGCTTCGCCGCCGCGCAGGGTGAACGGCGCGAGCACGGCGGCGTCCCAGTTGTGCCCCAGCGACTCCCGGTCGGCGAGCACCTGCCCGTCACGGGTGACGACCTGCGCCGGGAAGCTCTGCTCCGCCACCGCCGCGCGGACGCCGGGCACCGCGGCGATCCGCCCGGCGAGGGCCGCCGGGACCGTCGGCTGCTCGCCGACCTGCTCGGTGGACAGGGCGTCGGCGCCGGGCGGGCGCACGGACTGCGCCCCGCCGACGACGACGGCCGCGGCGGCGTAGCGCTGGGTGGGGACGCCGGCCCGCAGGCCGGACTCCATGAGGATCCCGCAGGCGGCCACCAGGGCGGTGCCGCACAGGATGGCGATGAAGGCGCCGGCGAACCCGCCGAGCCGGGTCCGGATCGTCTGCCAGGCGAGGTCCAGCACGCTCACCACTCCCCGAGGTGTGTCATGCGCTCCGCCACCCGCTCGGGGGTGGGGTGCGGGAGGTGGCCGGCCAGCTTGCCGTCGGCCAGGAAGAGGACGCCGTGCGCGGCCGACGCCGCGACCGGGTCGTGGGTCACCATCAGCACGGTCTGGCCCATCTGCTCGACGATCGCGCGGAGCAGGTCCAGCACCTGCCGCCCGGTGCGGGTGTCGAGGGCGCCGGTCGGCTCGTCGGCCAGCACGACTTCGGGCCGGGTGACGAGCGCCCGCGCGATCGCGACGCGCTGCTGCTGCCCGCCGGACAGCTCCGCCGGGCGGTGCTCCAGCCGGTTCGCGATCCCCACGCCGTCGACGACCTGCCGCAGCCACTGCGGGTCCGCCTTGGTGCCGGCCAGCCGCAGCGGGAGCGTGATGTTCTGCAGCACGTTCAGCGACGGCAGCAGGTTGTAGGCCTGGAAGACGAACCCGATCCGGCTGCGCCGCAGCTCGGTCAGCTGGCGTTCCTTCAGCCGGCCGATCTCGGTGCCGGCGAGCAGCACCCGCCCCGACGTCGGCCGGTCGAGGCCGGCCGCGCAGTGCAGGAAGGTGCTCTTGCCCGAGCCGGACGGGCCCATCACGGCGGTGAACGTCCCCCGCGCCACCCCCGCCGACACGCCGTCGAGCGCGGTGACGGCGCCGTCACCGGAGCCGTACACCTTCCGCACCTCGGTCAGTTCCAGCGCATACGCTGTGGTCATTGCGATCCCCTTCGTTCCGTCCCAAGGAAAACTAGGGCGGCGCGGACGGCGGATCGATCCCGTGGGGAGGTGGATCCGGGGTAGCGCCAGCACTACCCCGGCGGTGGGGTGGGACACTGTGGCCGTGACGACCCGCTTGCGCGAGTGCTGGTCGGCGGTGCGTTTCCTCGTGGTCGGCGCCGGCACGTCGCTGCTGTCGATGTTCGCCCTCGTCGGGCTGTTCGCCGTGCTGCTGCTGTGCCCGTTCGGCATCGGGATCCCGTCGCTGGGGCCGATGATCCGGCTGTCACGGTGGCCGGTGGGGGTCGACCGCCGCCGGGCCGCGCGGAAGCTGCGCGAACCGATCCCCGAGCCGTACCGGGACGGCTCCCCGCTGAAGGACCCGGCCACCCGGCGCGACCTCGCGTGGCTCGCGATCCACGCCGCGACCGGCCTGATCATCGGTGCGCTGGCGTTCGGCCTGCCGATCGGCGCCGTCCAGCAGGTCATCACGGTCTTCGTCTGGCCGCTGGTCCCCGGCGGGATCGAAGGCTCGCTCGGGATCGTGGTGGATTCCTGGCCGCGGGCCGCGCTGGACCTCCTGGTGGCCGCCGCCATGGTCGCGGCAACGCTGCAGCTGCCGCGCGTGGCCCGGTGGCAGGCCCGCACCGCGCGGAAGCTGCTCCGGCCCGCCCCCGGCGTCGTGCTGGCGGACCGGGTCGCCGAGCTGACCGCGACCCGGGCGGCGGCCCTGGAAGCCCACGGCGCCGAGCTGCGGCGCATCGAGCGTGACCTGCACGACGGCACGCAGGCCCGGATCGCGGCGGTCGTGCTCCAGCTGGGCATCGCCGGCCAGCTGTACGACCGGGACCCGGAGACCGCGCGTGACCTGCTGGTCAAGGCCCAGGACACCGCGACCGACGCGCTGGCCGAGCTGCGCACGGTCGTGCGCAGCATCTACCCGCCGCTGCTGAGCGAACGCGGCCTGGCCGGGGCGGTGCGGGCGCTGGCCGAGCGCTGCCCGGTGCCGGCCACCGTCGACGTCGAGTACGAGTCCGGCCGGCCGGCCGCGGTGGAGGCTGCCGCGTACTTCGTCGTCGCCGAGGCGCTGGCCAACGTCACCAAGCACGCCAACGCGTCCGAAGTGGACATCGTACTCGGCGGCACGGCGTCGTTGCTGTGCCTGGAAATCCGCGACGACGGCCGCGGCGGCGCCGAAGAGGCGCAGGGCAGCGGCCTGGCCGGCATCCGCCGCCGCGCCGAAGCCTTCGACGGAACCCTCACCCTGACCAGCCCACCCGGTGGGCCGACCGTGCTGCGAGTGGAGCTGCCATGCGGGTCGTGATCGCCGAGGACGACGCGTTGCTGCGCGAAGGCCTCTCCCTCCTGCTGAAGACGGCGGGCATCGAAGTGGCCGCGGCGGTCGACAACGCCGAGGACTTCCTGGCGTTCATCGAGGGCGACCGGCCCGACGCGGTCGTGATGGACGTCCGCATGCCCCCGACCCACCGCGACGAGGGCCTCCGGGCGGCCGTCCGCGCCCGCGAGATCCACCCGGCGCTGCCGGTGCTGGTGCTGTCGGCCCACGTGGAGACGAGCTACGCGGTCGAGCTGCTGGCCGACGGCGTCGGCGGGGTGGGTTACCTGCTCAAGGAGCGCGTCGGCAAGGTGGAGCGGTTCCTCGACGCGCTCCGGCGCGTCGCCAAGGGCGGCACGGCGATGGACCCCGAGGTGATCGCCCAGCTGATGGCCCGCCGGCGGGCGGCGGACCCCCTGGCCGCGTTGACCGCCCGGGAGCGGGAGGTGCTGGCGCTGATGGCCGAGGGCTACAACAACGCCACGATCGCGGAGCTGCTGGTGGTCAGCGACGGTGCGGTGCTGAAGCACATCCGGAACATCTTCGCGAAGCTGGGCCTGCCGTCCGACGAGGGCGCGGGCCACCGCCGGGTGCTGGCGGTACTGGCCTACCTGGGGCGGGATGCGGGGTAGCGCAGGCACTACCCCGCATCCGGGTGCGCACGGCATTCTCGTGGCCGCAGTGGTTCTTTAGCGTTCAGGGCATGAACAACGACAACGTTTCGACGCGTTCTTCGAGCCCGGTGCTGCTGTGGCTGGTGCTGGTGGTCAGTGCCGCGGTCAACGCCGCGGGTCCCTTGGTGGGGCTGGGATTGCCGGTGCGGATGGTGGCCGGCGGGGTGGCGATCGGCGCGATCGCGCTGCTGATCACCCACTACGTCCGCCGGCGACGAGCAGGGCGCTACTCTTCCTGATCGACAGGGAACCCGGGGGGACGCGGCCGTGAGCCTCAAAGACATCCACAACTTCGACTACACGGTCCTGCTCTGCCGGAAACTGCCGGAAACGAGAGCCTTCTACGAGAACGTGATGGGCTTCCCGCTCGAACAGGACCTGGAGAACTGGGTCAGCTTCCGGATCGGTGCCACGTTGCTGACGCTGCGGCCCCGGGGGCGCGGGCCGGCCGGGGAGGACGGCCCCGCGGTGAGCGGGTCGGCGGCCGTGCAGCTCGCTTTCCGCGTGCCCCCACCGGCCGTGGACGCCTGCCACGCGGAACTCCTCGCGCACGGCGTGGAAATCCTCCGCGGCCCCACTGACGTGGCTTCCTGGCGCCACCGGACGCTGTTCTTCCGCGACCCGGAAGACAACGTCATCGAGATCTTCGCCGAATACTGACGCGGTCAGCTGTCGGAAGCCAAGGCCTGCAACAGGTTCCGCAGCGCCTCCTGCTGATCCGCGCGCAACGACCCCAGCGGTGAGCTCTCCCCGAGCCGCTTCACCGCCTCGGCCCGGCGGCGGTCGCCCTCCGGGGTGAGGACGATCTGCTTGGCCCGCCGGTCCCCCGGGTGCGGGTGGCGGTTGAGCAGCCCGCGTTCCTCCAGGCGGTCGAGCACGAACGTCGCGTTCGAGGCTTCGCACGCCATGCGCGCCGCCAGCTCGCGAGCGGTGATCGGCTCCGACAGCTCGCGCAGGGCCACCACCTGGCTCGGGGTGAGCCCCATGGCGTCCGCGACCCGGCGGACGTGGCCGTCGAGGGTGCGCGCGAGCCCGTGGACCAGCTTGCAGACGTCGCGGTCGATCTCCTCGCTCGGCATGCCCCGAACTCTAGGCCCCATGGTTCGAACTGTGATAGTTCTAGCTCGAATCATTCTAACTCGAACCAACTGGGGACTTCCGTGGCCGTCTTTTCCCTCCTGCTCGTCGTGTTCGCCCTCACGACCGGCGAATTCGTGGTGTCCGGCATCCTCCCGGACGTCGCCGGCGGGCTGGCGATCCCGCTTTCGGCGGCCGGGCTGCTGACGACCGCCTACGCGATCGGCATGATCGCCGGTGGCCCGATCGTCACGCTGCTGACCGCGCGGGTCTCGCGGAAGCCGCTGGTGATCGGGCTGGTCACCGCCGCCGTGCTGGCGAACGCCGCCTCCGCCGTCGCCCCGAACTACCCGCTGCTGCTGGTCTCGCGGGTGCTCGCCGGCCTGGTGATCGCCACCTTCTTCGCCGTCGCGATCGCCACCGCGGCGGCGGAAGCCCGCCCGGGCAAGCAGGGTTCCGCCGTGGCGAAGGTGGCGCTGGGCCTGAACCTCGGCATCGTCCTGGGCGCGCCGCTGGGTACGTTCGTCGGCCAGCACCTCGGCTGGCGGGCGACGTTCTGGTCGGTCGCGGGCGCCGCCGCGCTGGCGCTGCTGGCGGTGCTGCGGTTCGTCCCGGACCGGCCGTCCGCGACGACCGGCCCAGTGACCGGCGAGCTGCGCGTCTTCACCGACCGCCGGGTCCGGCTGGCGATCGCGCTGACCGCGGCCGGCAACGTCGGCGTCCTCATGGTCTTCACCTACCTCGCGCCGCTGCTGACGGAGGTCGGCGGCTTCCCGGCCGGCGCCGTCCCGGTGCTCCTCCTCGGCTACGGCGCCGGCGCGGTCCTCGGCAACGTCGTCGGCGGGCGACTGGCGGACCGGGCCCTGCTGCCGTCGCTGGCCGGGTTGCTCGCCGTGCTGGCCGGGGTGCTCGCCCTGGCCTGGTTCGGCGGCGGCAACCCGGTCGCGACGGCGGCGTCGACGGTGGCGCTGGGCGCGCTGGCCTTCGCGATCGTGCCGGGCATGCAGACCCGGGTGATCACGGCGGCGGCCGAGGCGCCGACGCTGGCCGTGGCGGTCAACGCCTCCGGCTACCAGCTGGCGGCGGCCGTCGCCGGCTGGCTGGGCGGCGGCGTCATCGACACCACCGACGGCCCGCGGGCGATCTACCTGGTCGCGGCCGTGCTCACCCTCGGTGGCCTGGGGATCGCGCTGTACTCGCTGCGGCAGGATCGCCGGGTGTCCGCGTGACCACCGACGCACCATCTACCCGGCCGACGTCCTCACCCTCGGCGCCCTCACGAACACCCCGGGCACCAGGACCACGAGCACCGACGCTGCCGCGACCAGCCCGGCGGCGACCCAAAACGGGTTCCCCGCCGCCCCGGTGAGGACGGGGCCGGCCGTCGCCCCGACGTTGAGCGCGGCGGTCGCGTACGCCCCCTTCATCGTCGGGGCGGCCTCGGCCAGCCGCAGGATGCGGGCGATCACCGTGCCGCCGACGGCGAAGGACAACGCGCCTTGCGTGAAGGCGAGAGTCACGAGTACCGCCGGGATCGCCGCGGCCAGCGCCGCGGCGACCCACCCGGCGAGCAGCAGCGGACCGCCGATGGCGACGACCCGGCCGGGCCACCGGTCGGCGAACCGCCCGGCCGCGGTGATCCCGGCGAAGCACCCCACGCCGAACGCGCCGAGCACCACCGGCACCGGGGCGACGCCCGAGGCCACCGGCGCCAGGGAGGTGAAGACGCCGAACGTGGCCGCGTTGACGAGCGCGTCGGTCAGGAGCACCCCGGCCAGCGGCCGCAGCACGGCGAGTTCGGCCCGCAGGTCACCCGGCTCACGGCCCGCCGGGGTGTCGGGGATCCACCGGACCGCCGCGAAAGGGGGCAGGCACAGCACCGCGACGGCCCAGAACGCCGGTCGCCACCCGAGCAGCGCCCCACCCGGGATGCCGACGACGCACGCCACGGTCGAGCCGCCCAGCAGGACGGCGAGCGCCCGGCCCGGCCGCGCCAGCTCGGTGGCGGCGATCAGCGCCACGGCGAGGAACCCGGCGTTGGCGATGGCGGCCACCAGCCGCGTGCCGACGAGGACACCGAACGAGGTCGCCAGCCCACCCGCCACGTGCATCGCGACGAAGACGGCGAGGAAGCACAAGAGCGCCGTCCGCCGCCGCCACGACCGCGCAAGGGCGGCCATCACCGGCGCCCCGGCGACCATCCCGGCGGCGAAGGCGGAGGTGAGGTACCCCGCCTGCGCCGGCGAGACGGCGAAGGCGGCGGCGATGCCGGGCACCAGCCCGCCAGCATGAATTCGGACGTGCCCATGGCGAACACGGCCAGGGCAAGCAGGTACAAGGGCACACGAAGCTCCAGGGATCACGAGATCGGCAGGACGATTTCGTGGTCACCCGGTGACCCGGGAACGGGGAGTTATCGGGCCACCGGGAAGACCGGCAGCCCGGTCCTGGACGCTTCGGGGCTCGACACGGTGCCGAGGTTAGCCCATGTCCGGCGTGGTGTCGCGCGAATCCTCGAGCACGCCGACCACGTCCGAGTCTTCCGGAGCGGGCATGTGCCGGATGCTGTCGCTGCCCTTGTGGTCGTGGGCCCGGTCGTACCGGGAATCCAGCGCCCGCACCAGCTTGTGCGACGCCCCGGCGTAGGCGTCGTCGACGGTGGCCGCGTGGTGGGTGACCGCCACCGGCTGCTTGCCGCCGGGCCGCGCCTCGATCACGCACTTCTTGTCGTCCGGCTTGGTCCCGCCGTCCTCGCTGAGGTGCACCTCCACCCGGGTCAGCCACCCGCCGAACCGGGAGAGGCTTTCCTCCAGGTCGGTGCTCACGTAGGTGGCCAGCCGTTCGCCACCGTGGACGTTGTGGTCGGTGTTGACCTGGATCTGCACGAGCACCCTCCTCGGTGAGACAGCGATGATCCCGGTCAGTACCACGGGAGCGGCGAAGTCAAACCGGTCCACTAAGGACGGAGGCTGCGCAGCATCAGGTCCGCGAAGTGCGTCCCCACCTGCTCCCCCGACAGCTCACCCTCGGCGTGGTACCACATCCCCAGCCGGTGGATGGCCCCGAAGTGGTAGTTGATCACCAGGTCGGCGGGGACGTCGGTGCGGAAGACGCCCGCACGCTGGCCCTCGGCCACCAGATCGCGGACCCGCTCGTGGTAGGTCCGCCGCTCCGCCCGCACCTGGACCTGCTTGGACTTTTCCAGCAGCGGGAACGACTGGAAGAACACCGTCGCCGCGTCGAGGTCGGCGATGCTCGTGACCACGACGTCGGCGATGATCGCGTGCAGGCGCTCGGCCAGCGGCAGGTCCGACTCGGCGATCGTCACCATCCGCCGGGTCTGCATGCGCAGCATCGCCGCGTAGATCTCGAAGAGCAGGTCGTCCTTGGACTCGAAGTAGTGGTACAGCCCGCCCTTGGTGACGCCGGCCTCCTCGACGATCTCGCGGACCGTCGTCGCCTCGAAGCCCTTCTCGGCGAACAGCCGCACCGCCGCCCGCACGACCTTCTCCCTGACACTCATGTCGCCACCCTATGTGAGCGGGCGGGCCGGCCCGTGGCACCCACGAGCCGGCCCGGTCGTCACTTGCTCACCAGGTTGACCTGCTCGGGAGTGGCTCGCTCACCGGAGTAGGGCGTGATCGCGCCGGTGCCACGGTCGGTGACGGCCGGCGGCTGGATCACCGTCGTCGTCGTGTCCGGGTTGATCTTGAACACGTACGCGCCCGTGTAGCCGGCGTGCGAGTCCTTCGAGAACCCGAACGGCGTCAGGCCCGGCCCCTTCAGCGCGCCGGAGCTCATCGCGGCCACGACCTTCTGCCGCGTCGGGTCCGGTCCGGCCGCCTTGAGCGCCTGGCCGAACGTGTAGGCCTGCACCATCCCGAACAGCACCGTGTTGGTGAACGGCTCCTTCGCGATGTACTTGTCGTGGATGCCCTTGAAGTAGGCCACCCACGGGTCCGAGGTCTGGGCGACGTCGGGCAGGTACCCGGTGCCGATCAGGCCGGCCAGCAGCTGCCCGCTGGAGACGCTGGCGCCGCCGCGCTTGGCGAAGTCCTGCAGCAGCCCCGACAGCGTCGCCGGGTCCGCGCCGATGCTGCTGACCACGAACTGCGGCTTGTACCCGATCTTCGCCGCGGTCAGGATCGACAGCGCGGTGAACGCCGGGATGCAGGCGCAGACGACGACCTCGGCGCCGGCCGCCTTGAGCGCGGACAGCTGCGGGGTGACGTCGGTGTTCGCGCTGTCGTAGCCCTGCCGGACGGCGACCTGGTCCTTGACGAACTGGTCGAGCCCGGCCTGCGTGTCGCGGCCGACGTCGTCGTTCTGCGTGAAGTAGCCGACCTTCTTGCCGGCGAAGGTCTCCTTGACGTACTTGCCCTGGATCTTGCCTTCCCGGGTGTAGTCCACCTGGTACCCGAAGGTCATCGGCGCCTTCTGCGGGTTGTCCCAGGCGAGCGCGCCCGACGACACCAGCAGGTCCGGGACGCCTTCGGAGTTCAGGTAGTCGACGACCTTCGAGTGCGTCGGCGTGCCCAGGCCGCCGACGATGGCGAACACCTTGTCCTGCAGGACGAGCTTCTTGACGACCTCGACCGTCTTGGTCGGGTTGTAGCCGTCGTCCTCCACCTTGTAATCGATCTTGCGGCCGTTGATCCCGCCGCCGTCGTTGATCGCCTGGTACACCGCGCGGGCGCCGACGGAGATCTTGCTGTACCCGGGCGCGGCCGGGCCGGTGAGCGGCTGGTGGGTGCCGATGACGACGGTGTCCTTGGTGACGCCGACCGCCGAGTCGGCGGCCTGCTGCCCGCCGCCGTCGCTCTCCCCCGCGCCGCCGCACGCGGTCAGCGTCAGGGCGAGGGCGAGGAACCCCGCGCCGTACCTAGTGGTTCTCATGGTTCTCCTTTTTCTCGGCGGGCTTGCGGAGAAGCGCGCGAAGCCGGTCAAAGCCACCCTGGATGCCGCGCGGGAAGGCGAGCACGACGACGATGAGGATCACGCCGTACACCGCGAGCGGGAGGTTGTTGGCCACGTCGGTGTTCAGGTGCAGGACGTCGGCGAGGTCCTCGGACCAGGCCTGGAAGTACACGAGCGCGACCGCGCCCCACAGCGCGCCCCACAGGGACCCGAGCCCGCCCAGCACCACCGCGGCCAACAGGCTCAGCGACAGCGCGGGCGTGAACGAGCCGGGCGCGGCGGTGCCCAGCAGGAACGCCTGCAGGCCACCGGCGAGCCCGCCGCACACCGCGCTGACCAGGAACGCGAGGACCTTCGTGCGCCCGACGGCGATCCCGCTCAGCGCCGCGGCGACCTCGTCGTCGCGGACCGCGCGGAAGTCCCGGCCGAGCCGGCCGCGGACGATGTTCAGCACCAGCACCAGCGCGAGCAGCACGCTGAGCCAGACGATCCAGGTCTGCCAGCGCAGTTCCGGGACGCCGACGCCGGCCGGTCTGCTGTGGACGGTGAAGTTCAGCCCGTTGCTGCCGCCCAGGAAGTCGGGGAACTTCCGGGTCAGCGCGGGTAGACCGACGGCCAGCGCCAGGGTCGCCCCGGCGAGGTACGGGCCGCGCAGCCGGGCCGCCGCCGCACCGGCCAGCAGCCCGGCGAGCCCGCCGGCGGCCGAGGCCAGCAGCAGGTCGGCCCACAGCGGGAACGACGGCACGTGCTTCACCAGCAGGGCCACGGTGTAGGCGCCGATGAACATGAAGGCGCCGTGGCCCAGCGAAACCTGGCCGGTGAGGCCGGTCAGCAGGGTCAGCCCGGCCACCGCGATCAGGTAGTAGCCGATCGTGGCGATGCGCAGGTTGGTGAATTCGTCGGTGACCAGGGTCAGCAGCACGACCACCGCGAACGCGCCCAGCGCGGCGAGCGCGTGGACGAGCAGGGGCGGCAACGTCCGGCGCTTGCTCTTCGGAGTAACCAGGACCTCGGGTGGTTCGGTGCGCACGCTCATACCCGCCTCACCTTGGCCCGGCCGAACAACCCGCTGGGCCGCAGCGTCAGCACCACCACCAGGATGGCGAGCGCGGCGATCGTCACCATCTCCGGTCCGAAGTAGCCGGACACATAGGACAGTCCGACGCCGAGGACGAACCCGCCGGCGATGGTGCCCAAGGGGTTGTCGAGGCCGCCGAGCACCGCCGCGGTGAGGGCGTAGACGAAGACGCCGTCCAGCACGTTCGGGAAGAGGAACGGCGGGGTGGCGAGCAGCCCGGCCAGCGAGCCGACGGCCGCGGCCAGTCCCCAGCCGGCGGTGAGCATCAGCCCGACCCGCACGCCGAGGGTGCGCGCCACTTCGGGAGCGAACGCGGCCGCGCGCATCCGCAGGCCCAGCGGCGTGTACTTGAACACCACCAGGACCAGCGCGGCGATGGCGACGACGAGCAGCACGACGAACAGGTCGTTGGCGGAGAACCGGCCGCGGAAGTCGAAGGCGTACGGGAACGCCAGCGGCTCGTTGGACCAGATCATGCCCGCGACCGCCTGCAGCACCAGCAGGAGCCCGAGCGTGACGATGATCGAGCTGAGCTCGGAGCGGTGCCGCAGCGGCCGGATGAGCAGCCGTTCGGTGACGACGCCCAGCAGCGTCCCGGCGACGATCGCGACGGCGAACCCCAACCAGTAGCTGCCGGTCGCCTTCGTCACCGAGTAGGCGAGGTAGGTGGAGATCAGGGCGAGGGCGGGTTGCGCGAAGTTCACCACCCGGGTGGCCCGGTAGATGATGACCAGGGCGAGCCCGAGCGCCGCGTACACCGCGCCGGCCGAGATCCCGCCGAGGGTCAGGTCGAAGAAGTCCTGCATACCGGACCGTTCACCTCCAGTAGTTCAGAAACCCAGGTAGGCGTGGCGGAGGCCGTCGTCGGCCAGCAGTTCCGCCGCGGTGTCGACGGCCACGACCCGGCCGAGCGCGAGGACGTACCCGCGGTCGGCGATGGACAGCGCGGAGTGCGCGTTCTGCTCGACGAGCACCACGGTGAGCCCGGTGGCGGCCCGCAGATCGCGCAGGATGCCCATGATCCGGGCGGTGATGAGCGGCGCGAGGCCGAGCGACGGTTCGTCGAGCAGCAGCAGCGACGGCCGGCTCATCAGGGCCCGGCCGATGGCGAGCATCTGCCGTTCGCCACCGGAGAGCGTCGAGGCGGGTTTCGCCGAACGTTCTTCCAGAGCGGGGAAGAGTTCGTACATCTCCCGGCGCGCGGCGGCCCGGTCGGCGCGGTCCCGCCGCCACAGCGCCCCCAGCCGGAGGTTCTCGTCGACGGTCAGCTCGGTGATGACACCGCCGCCTTCGGGCACGTGGGCGACGCCGCCGCGGGCGATCCGGTCCGGCGCCAGCCCGGTGAGTTCCCGCTTGTCCCAGGTGATCCGGCCGCCACGGGCGGGGTGGAGGCCGCTGATGGTGCGCAGCAGCGTGGTCTTCCCGGCCCCGTTCGCGCCGAGCACGGCGGTGATCCCGCCGCGTTCGACGGTGATGCCGACGCCGTCGAGCGCGCGGACCGGGCCGTAGGCCACGGACAGCTCTTCGATCTCAAGCACCGGACGCCTCCTCGGCGGGATCTCCGAGGTAGGCCTCGGCCACGCGCGGATCGGCCTGGATCTGCGCGGGTGGACCCGTCGCGATCACCTCGCCGAAGTTCAGCACCACCACCTGGTCGCAGACCTGCATGACCAGGTCCATGTGGTGTTCCACCAGCACGACCGCCAGGTGCCGCCGCAGCGAGACGATCAACGTCGCGAGCTCGGCGAGCTCGGCGGAGGACAGCCCGCTCGCGGGTTCGTCGAGCAGCAGCAGGTCGGGTTCGGCCACCAGGGCCCGCGCCAGCGCCACGCGTTTCCGCACGCCGTAGGGCAGCACGCCGGGCAGCCGGTCGGCGAGGTCGGCGATCCCGAGCTCGCCCAGGGTTTCCCGGGCCCGCCCGGCCAGGTCGGCTTCGTCGCGGGCCGAGCGGCCGGCGCCCACGAGCGCCGGGAGCGCGCCGGTCCGGGCGTGGCGGCCCGCGCCGGCCATCACGTTCTCGAGGACCGTCAGGCCCGGGAAGAGCCCGAGGCCTTGCAGCGTCCGGACGATCCCGAGCCGCGCGAGGTGCTCGGGGCGGTGCCGGACGAGCGGGCGGCCCCGCCACAGCACGCGGCCGGCCTGGGGCCGGACGAAGCCGCAGACGACGTTGAACAGCGTCGTCTTGCCCGCGCCGTTGGGCCCGATGACCCCGACGACGGTGCCGGCGCCGACGCTCAGGTGGACGTCGTGCAGGGCGGTGAGACCGCCGAAGCGCACGGTGAGGTCGTCGACCACGAGCAGGTCTTCGCCGGAAGGTGTCATCGATGACTCTCCTATCCCACCATGTGGACAACGTCGTACCGCGCGGTCGGTATGAAGAGGGTGGGCTGCGGCGGCGGCCGTGTCAAGGTGCGAATCACCGAAACCGGACGGGCGCTCCCGGTCGGAAAATTTCGAGATATCGAGCAGTGACAACAAGTTATGACCGCAGAAAAAAGGGCGGGTGCGCGCTGCGCACCCGCCCTTCGGCCCCCGGCCGCCGGCTCAGCCGGTGCCGGTCTGCGGGGCGATCATCGAAGAGGCGTCGAGCTTCGTCTGGACCACGCCCAGCTGCTGCAGCAGGTCCGGTACCCGCTGGATGCGGCGGGCGTCCAGGCTCGACCCGAAGGCGGGCATCACCATCAGGCTGGCGATGTCCTGGTCGACCTTGGCGTTGCGGACGACCAGCGGTTCGATCCGGGCCCGGTCGACCGCGGCCCGGGTGGCGTTGAGCATCGCGCGCTGGAACGCCCGCATCGTCTTCGGGTGGTCCTGGACCCACTTGGCCGTGGCGCCGTAGCCGGTGAGGGGGAAGTTCTGGGTGCTGCCGCTGGCGGCGTCGATGACCGGGAACGCGCCCGCGGTCTTGGCGGCCTGGGTCAGGAACGGTTCCGGCTGGTAGGCCGCGTCGACCTTCCCCTGCGCCAGCGCGGCGCTCATCTCCGGCAGCGGCATCGGCACCCACTGCACCTTGCCGGGGTCGACCCCGTGGTCGCGCATCACCGACCGGGTCAGCACGTCCGAAGCGGCGTTCTTCGAGCTGATGGCGATCCGCCTGCCCTGGAGGTCGTTCACCGTCTTGACCGGCGAGTTCGGCACGGTGACGACCTCGTTGCTGCGCGGGCTCGCCGACGTCCCGTCGGTCACCAGCTTCACGTCCGCGGCACCGCTGCTCTTGGCCAGGAAGAACAGGGTGTAGGTGGACAGCGCGAGGTCGTCCTGGCCGCTGGTCATCCGGCTGAGCGTCTCCTGCCCGCTGGCGCCGACGTCGGTCTGCACCTCGAGACCCTCGGCCTTGAAGTACCCGCCTTCCTGGGCCAGCCAGAGCGGCGCGAGGTCAACGGTGGTGAGGATCGCAACCCGGATCGACGGCTTTTCGACGTCACCGGCGGTGGAGGAGGAGCTCTTGAGCTGACTGCACCCGGTCAGCAGGACGGCGAAGGCCAGGGCGAGCACGGCGAGCCGGCGGGTCGAGGCGCGATGAAGCATGCCACTCCTCGGAGAAGATTATGGGGACCACGGAATACGGCTCGTTCGGCCGTGATCAGCGGGACTGTAGATGACGATTTCCCGACCCGCAAATGCGTTGCCGAGAAATATGTCACGGCACGTTCACGCGAAAGAGTGACAGGGACCCGAACGAGTAACATACTGACAGGACGGTCAGGAGGGTCGGAAAGAAACCTACGTAGATCCACCGGGTTTCGTGATCTTGCCACCGCAGGTAGTGACCTCGGGTTGCGCTGATCGTCGTAACGCCACCGAGTGTCGAGGCGACTGCCTGGCGTGACCTCCACTCCCGGCGAACCGGACGCGGGCGAAGAACTGGTGAGGCGGATCGAACAATCCACGCCCCCCGGTTACCGACACGTCGAATCGACGGTCGTCCACCGCGGCGAAAACGTCTACAAAACCGCGACCATCTATTACGTGCCGGAACAATCCGGCGACGGACAGCTGATTCTCGTGGTCAATTCCTGGACACCGCGACCGGATTCCTCCGGGTTCGACCTGCGCCCCGGCGCGAGCGGGTGGACGTGCGAGGACGCCGACATCGCCGAACTGCACCGGTTCCTCGCGGACCGTTTCGCGACCCCGGAGCCGGCGGCCGAGCCGGACGCCCCGCTCGCGGCCGTCATCCGGAGAGTCCAGAGGGGGCAAGCGGACGCGGGCCAATTGGCCCAATTGGCGGAAGCGCTGGCGGACGCCCCGAACGCGGCCGGAATCCTGGCCGCGCACGGCGCCGGGCAGGTGCTGCTCGACGGCATCCAGGCCGCGAAGCAGCGGGACGTCATCGCGGCCCTTTCCGAAGTCGTCCGGGATCCGGCCGCCAAGGAGAACGAATTCCAGAAGATCCTCGAGGAAAGCTGGTGGATGTTCGGCGGAAAGTTCGTCGACAAGGCGAAGCGACGGCAGCTGACGGTCATGACCCAGCTGGACGTCCCCCTCATCCGGGCCGACGGCGCACTCCACGTCGTCGAACTGAAACGGGCCTGCGTCCCGGATCTCGTCATCCCCCACCGGAACTACTTCGTCGTCGGCCCGGAAGTGAACAAGGCGGTCGGCCAGAGCCTCAACTACCTGCGCGAATTCGACGAAGAACGCACCACGATCAAGGAGAAACTCGGCATCGAATGCCGGCGCGCGTTCGCGACGGTGGTGATCGGCGACCCGCAGCACGTGCCGGACCCGAAGGTGCGCGCGCAGGTCCCCGAGACGCTCCGGACGTACACCGCACACCTCGGGCGCGTCGAGGTGATCACCTACGCCGACCTCATCCAAGGCGCGGAGAAGGCACTGGAACTCGCGCCGTCACCGTCCGGCTAACCGCTCGCCGCGGCCTCGGCGGGGGTCGCGAAGCGGCGCAGTCCCGGCGTGGCCGCGCCGACCAGCACCACCGCCAGCACGCACAGGACCCCACCGCTGACCAGCGCGAACGTGCCCGAGACCGCGCCGGCGACCAGGCCGCCGCGCAGGTTGCCGATGTCCGGGCCGGCCTGCCCGACGATCTGCTCGGCGGCCGCCACCCGGCCGAGCAGGGCATCCGGAGTGGCCAGCTGTACCAGCGCGCTCCGCGAGACCACCGAAACCGTGTCGGCCGCCCCGGCGACGACCAAGCAGGCGAGGCCGAGCCACCGGTCCGGGGCCAGGCCGAACCCGATCAGCGCGGCCCCCCAGCCGGCCGACCCGGCGAGCATCACCCGCCCCGGCCGCGGCAGCCGGGTGAAGGCCCCGGAGAACACCGAGGCGGCGACTCCCCCGACCGCGACGGCGGAGAGGAACAGGCCGAGCGTGCGCGGGTCACCGGCGAAGCGTTCGGCGTTGACCAGCGGGAACAGGCTGAACGGCATGGAAAGCACGGTGGCGGCGAGATCGGTGAGAAGCGCCCCGCGCACAACGGGCGTCCGCACGAGGAAGGCGAGCCCATCGAGCACCCCGCGCACCCCGGGCCGCGACAGCTCCCCGCCGGGCAGCATCGCGGGGAGACCGAAGAGGCCGTAGAAGGCCAGGCCGAAGGTGAGCGCATCGACGACGTAGCAGCCGCCGACGCCGGCCCACCCGAGGACGAGCCCGCCGAGCGCGGGGCCGAGCAGCATCGCGCTCTGGAAGGAGATCCGGTTCAGCGCCAGCCCGGCGGCCAGCTGCTCCGGAGGCAGCAGCCGCGGAATGAAGGTACGAGCGGCAGGCCCGCCACAGGCGACAAAGCAGGATTGGACGGCGACCAGCCCCAGCACCGCAACGACCGGCACATCACCCAGAAACCCTTGGATGGCAAGGAAGACCGAGCAGACGGCTTGCCCGGAGGTGGCAGCGAGGGCGAACTTCCGCCGATCGACCCGATCCACGAGCGAGCCGGCGAAAAGGCCGAAGACGACCAGGGGAAGCGCTTGGGCAAGCCCGACGGCCCCAGTCCACAGGGTGCTCCGAGTCTGCTCCCAGACTTGGAACATGACGGCAACGAGGGTCATCTGCGAGCCGAAGCCGGAGAACAGGCGGCCGAGCCAGAGCCGCCGGAAGGGAGGCGAGGTGCGCAGCGGGATGAGATCGACGAAGGCGCGGGTCAGAGACATGGCCGCATCACGAGGACGATTGTAACAGCGCTTACGCATTTGGGTGGTAGCCGACGCGACCCGCCCTCGATGAGTGGAACTCGGCGACGCGCCGGGCTTCGTTCAGCCTGCCCAGGGAGCCGGTCCCTGTCTGACCACAGTGAGGGCACTGGGTTCGGTGACCGGCCAGATGTCGATCTGGTAGCTGAAGTGGTCGCCGGGTGCGTCCGGGTTGGAGTCGGCTGGTGGAACTGCCGGCACGTAGCAGACTCGTGCGCGGTACAGGCCAGGAGTTACGGTCACCGCGTCTTCGGGCCGGGGCCGCTGAGTGCAGCCGGCGATTGATACTGCTCCGGTCGCAACGTCGAGGTCCGCTTCCACGACATGTGCGGCCTCGATCGTCAGTCGCGGCGGGCTGATGTGGACTGCCAGGACCGTTTCGACAAGGTCCTCACGCGCTGTCCCCACTGAGATCGAATGCGGTTCCAACCCGATTCGGTGTAGCTGGACGGCGTCTTCGGTCCAGCCGCCCGCAGGACGATCGGGATCCGTGGCCGCGCCGGAGCGCATCGCGCGGTCATGAGCGTCGGCGTCCTGAACCAAGAACTGCCAATAGTCGGCGAACAGAACGCCGCGCCGCACTTCGATCACCGCCACAGCGTAGTACGGCGACGACGTAACGCAGGCCGCACAAGATCGAGACGTTGTCGACAACGAGACCCCACACCCGAAGAGAGGAGCGGGGTGGTCATCCCGTCGCCTGAGGCCGTGAAATCACTTTGAGCCGGGCCCGCAACCAAGAGCGCAGGGCGGGGTGACGGCGCAAGCTTGCGGGCCCGGCTCAAAGTGATAGGCCTCGTTCAGGCGACGGGATGACCACCTTGCGGCCCACCTCCCCAACAGGAGATGACAGCGCAAGAGGGTGGCCATCCCAGAGCCTGCCCGTCCGGCGAGGACAGTCTTTTGCTTTTTCTGCCACGGCAGATCTGCCGTGGCAGGGGTGCTCTGCCGCGGTGGGGTTGCTCTGCCGTGGCAGGGCTGCGGGTCCGACCTCCCCCGCCCCTCCGGTGGGATTTTCAGCCGCCGTCCGGGTTTGTCAAGGCGGGAAAGATGCCTTGACAAACCCGGCCGTCGGCTGAAGAGAAGGCTGGGATGAGGGGCGGGGGAGGCCTGGTGACGTCGTTGGTCGGCTTGCGCTCCCGGCCGCCGGTCCGCATGCGAACCGGCTTGCGTTGCCGGCCGCCGGTTCGCATGCGGCCGCCGCAGCCTGCGCTCCCGGCCGCCGGTTCGCATGTCCCTGCCAGCTCGCGCTGCCGGCCGCCCCAAGGGCTAAGTCCCGGTCAGCTTCGGCGCAGGCGCCTGCACCGCGACAGGCGCCGGCGCCGGCACGGGTGCCTGCACCGGCACCTCCGCCGCAACAGGCGCCGATGCCTGCACCGCCATCGCGGAAATCAAATGAGCCGACCTCAAAACAGCGTCGCGCAGCAAAGCGGCACTGTCCTGAGCCCGCGCCGGCGTCATCACGAACCCCGCGTTCGTGTGCTCCCCCCAGCCGGTCATCACGTGCGGCTCGCCGAACCCGCGGATCGGGCAGGGCAGCGGCGGGGCCACCGGCAGGTGGGCGTCGCTGGCCAGCAGGCTCACGTCGGCTCGGCCCGCCTGCTCCGGTACCGCGCGCGCCGCCCGGGACGGTGGTGCCTGGTGCGCCACGACGAGTGCCCGCGGGACCCCCAGTCCCGCGGCCACCCGACGCTGGGCCAGCCGGTAGGCGACCAGGGCACCGAGCCCCGCGCCGAACAGCACGTGTGGGCTCTCGAGCGCTCCGGCCAGTTCCCCCGCCAGCGCCTCGACCACCAGCCACATGTCCCGGTAGGGATGCTCATCCCGGCGTTCGCCCCGGCCCGGCAGCTCCACGACCTGCACCGCGATCCGCGGATCGCGCCAGGCGCGGTAGCGGCCGGCGGCTTCCCCGGCGTCCGGGAAGCAGACGAACAACAGACGCTGGACGTCGTCTCGGTCCACCCGTGGCCTCCCTTCCAGCCTGCCCGGGGATAGGGTCGTCCACGGCACTTCCGTTTCGCTTCGGTCCGTCTTCCGGGGGGCATCACGTGCGCTACCGCCTGCTCGGACCGGTCACCGTCCTCGGTGATGCGGGCCCGGTGCGCCCCGGCGGGCAGAAACAGACGTCCGTGCTGGCCGCGCTCCTGCTGAACCCCGGCCGGGTCGTCACCGAGGACCGCCTCATCGATCTGACCTGGGGTGAGAACGCGCCGCCGAGTGTCCGTGGGCGGCTGCAGGTGCACATCTCGGAACTGCGGAAGCTGCTCGGCCGCGATGTCATCGTGCGGCGCGCGCCCGGTTACGTCATCGAGGTCGCGCCCGGCGATCGCGACCTCGACGTCTTCGACGAGGAGGTCGCCAAGGCCAGGGCCACCTCCGGGGCGGACGCCGTCGCGCACCTGCGGGCCGCGCTGGCGCTGTGGGACGGCACCCCGCTCGGCGGGGTGAGCGAGTCACTCACGGAATACGAAGGCCCGGCGCTGGCCGAACGTCGGCTCGTCGCCCTCGAAGAACTGTACGAGCAGGAGCTCGTGGCGGGACGGCACGGCGAGGTCGTCGGGGAACTGCGGCGGCTCGTCGACGAGTACCCGTTCCGCGAGCGCCTGCGGGCCGCGCTGATGCTCGCGCTGCACCGCTGCGGCCGCACCCCGGAAGCACTGGACACCTACGCACGGGCGCACCGGCTGCTGGTCGACGAACTCGGCATCGAGCCCGGCCAGGCCCTGCAGGACCTGCGGCTGCGGATCCTGCGCGGTGAGAACGAGCCGGCCCCGGCCGCCGTCACCCCGCGGCCCGCCGAGCTGCCCCTGGACGTCCGCGGGTTCGCCGGCCGGGCACCCGAGCTGGCCGCGCTCGACGAACCCGGGGACGTCTGGGTGATCACCGGCACCGCGGGCGTCGGCAAGACCGCGCTGGCCGTGCACTGGGCCCACACCGCCCGGGCGCGCTACCCCGACGGCCAGCTGTACGTGAACCTGCGCGGCTTCGACGCCGACGACGAGCCGCTCACCCCCGCCGCCGCGCTCGCGCAGCTGCTGCGGACCCTCGGCGTCGACCTGCGGGACGTCCCGCCGGGCGTCGACGACCAGAGCAAGCTCTACCGGTCGCTGCTGGCCGACCGGCAGGCGCTGGTGGTGCTGGACAACGCCCGCGACACGGCCCAGGTGCTGCCGCTGCTGCCGTCGTCGGGGCGGGTGCTGGTGACCAGCCGCCACCGGCTTGACGAGCTCGTCGCCCGCGTCGGCGCGCGGTCGCTGGGCCTGGTGCAGCTGCGCGAGGCCGACTCTCGGGCGCTGCTGACCGCCCTGCTCGGCGACCGGACCGCGGCCGAACCGGAAGCGGCGGCCGAGCTGGCCCGCCTGTGCGGCCACCACCCGCTGGCCCTGCGGATTGCCGCGGCGAACACCGGCGTGGCCAGCATCGGTGAGCTCGTCGACGAGCTGCGCGGCGACCCGCTGGCCCACCTCGGCTTCGACGGCGAAAGCGCCGTCGCCAAGGCCTTTTCGGTGTCCTACCAGGCGCTGGCGCCCGGGCTGCGGCAGGCGTTCCGGCTGCTCGCGCTGGTGCCGGGAACCGACTTCACGGCGATCGCCGCGTCGGCCCTGCTGGAGGTCCCGGTCGACGAGGCTACCCGGCGGCTGCGCGGGCTGATCGCGGCCAACCTCCTGGAAGCCCACGCGCCCCGCCGCTACCGGTTCCACGACCTCGCCCGCCGCTACGCCGAACGGTGCGTCCGCGCCGAGGAGGACGAGCCCGCGCGCGAGGCGGCGTGGGAGCGGCTGTTCACCGGCTACTGCGCGGCCGCGGACGCCGCCGTCGCGCTGCTCGGCGCGCGGATCGTGGCGCTCCCCCGCGAGGACGCGCCCTCGGCGCCGAGCCCGGTCGCCTTCGCGGGGGCCGCGGAAGCGGTGGCCTGGCTGGACGTCGAGGTGCCGAACCTTTCGGCGGCCCTGCGCCAGGCGGCGGCGCGCGGGCCGTACCCGGGCGCCTGGTACCTCGCCGACGCGCTGCGGCGGTTCTTCCACGACCACGGCCGTCGCGCGGAGTGGCTGGAACTGGCCCCGATCGTGCTGCGCGCGGCGCAGGACCACGGCGCCCAGCCCGCCGAAGCGCTGGTGCACCTGTCCATCGGCGGGGCGTACTTCCGCGAGGGCCAGCACGAAGCGGGCATCCGGCACTCGGAGAAGGCGGTGCTGGCCAGCCGCGCGTGCGGCTGGCGGCAGTGCGAGGCGACGGCGGTGGCGAACCTCGGCGCGATGCTGGAGTGGACGGGCCGGCTGTCGGAGGCCGTCGAGCACAGCCGCCGCGCGATCCAGCTGTTCCGCGAGCTGGCCAACCGGTCCGGCGAGGCACTGGCGCTCAACTCGCTGAGCTGCCACTACCGCCAGCTGGGCCGGCTGGAGCAGGCCGAGGACTGCCTGGTGGAAGCGATCGCGCTGGCCCGCAAGGAGGACCTCGCCTTCTGGGAGGCGGCCAACCTCGCCGACCTCGGTTCGGTCCTCCTGGCGACCGGGCGGCTGGCTTCCGCCGGAGAGGTCCTCGACCAGGCGCTGGGGGCGTTCCGCGACCTCGGCTCCAGCTTCGGCGAGGCCACGGCCTTGAACGTGGTGAGCGCTCTGCAGATCGCCCGCGGCGACCACCCGGCCGCGGCGGCCACGGCGGAGGCGGCCCTGGAGTGCGTCCGCCGCGACGGCGACCGCCAGGTCGAGGCGGCGGCGCTGATCGCGCTGGGCCGGGCGGAGGAGAGCCGGGGTGACCTGGCGGCGGCCGAGCGGGTCTTGCGCGAGGCCCGCTCGCTGACGGCGGAGTCGGGGCTGCGGGGCCAGCTGGCGGAGGCGGCGGCGACGCTGGCCCGCGTCCTGGCGGCCGACGGGCGGCCGGGCGAGGCGGGCGAGCACGCGCGGACGGCACTGGACGCGGCCCGCGCGGGCGGGTTTCGCGTGGTGGAGGCGGAAGCGTTGCTGGGCTTGGCGGCGGTCCAGGAGGCGGCCGGCCGGTCGATCCTGGCCGGCGGGACGGCGCGGGAGTCCCAGGCGCTGTACCGCGCGGTGGGCCACGTGACGGGCGAAGCCATAGCGAGCGGTTTCCTCGCCCGCCTCGGCGACCGCGCCACCGGCTGAGCAGCCAACCCCGGCCGAGCAGCCTGCCGCGGCTTGTCGTGAGTGGTAAGTCGGGTTAGAACCCGACTTACCACTCACGACCGGTGTGGTCGTGACCCAGCCTGCGGGAAAGTCACTTTGCCGGCGCCTTGCCCCGGCGCCCGCGGGGGCCGCCCGAGCCTCGCCGGGTGTTACCTCCCCGGCCGGGGCGCGACATACTGGACGCATGCCCCGTCCGAAACACGTCGCCGCGAGCGATCTGCGTCTGCCGGACGCGCTGCAGCCGGGGCGGCCGAAGGGCGACCAGCTGCGGGAAATCCTCGAAAGCGCCGCCACCGAGGCCGGGCCGGGGCGGCTGATGCCGTCCGAACGGTTCCTCGCCGAGCACTTCCAGGTGGCCCGCGGCACCGTCCGGCAGGAGATCAACCGCCTGGTCGCCGACGGCATCCTGTACCGCCAGCACGGCACCGCGACCTTCACCGCCGAACGGCAGGCCGCGCACATCGACATGCTGACCTCCTTCACCGAGGACATGCAGGCCCGCGGCGTCGTCCCGAAGACGAAGGTGCTGCACGCCGAGGTCGAGAGCGCCGGCCCCCGCATCGCCGGACGGCTGAACGTGCCGCCGGGCGCCCGGGTGTTCCGGCTGGAACGCCTCCGCTACGTCGAAGACGAGCCGTTCGCGGTCGAGCGCACCAACCTGTCCGTGGACCGGTTCCCGGACATCGAGCTGTTCGACTGGGAAACCCAGTCCCTGCACCGCACGATCGAGGAACGCTGGGGCGTGCGCCCGGAGTGGAACGACACGGCGATCTCCGCGGTCCTGCCCAACAGCCACGACGCCGCCCTGCTCGGCATCGAAGCCACCCAGCCGTGCCTGATCATCGAGGGCACGCTGCACGACCAGAGCGGCGGCGTCATCGAAGCCGGCCGGTCGCTGTACCGGGCGGACCGCTACACCGTCTTCACACAGGCGCGCCGCAGCCCGGCGTCCTGAGGCAACCCCCGGCGCTCCGCCCGCGTGGAAGCGGAAACGGCGCGAGGGGGCCCGATGACGACACGGAAAACGCGACAGCTCCTGGTGCTGGCCACCGTCCTGGGCGCGGTGCTGGCGACGAAGTCCACTCGCGCGCCGCGTGCCCCCGGACCGCGGCCGCCCGTCGAGCCGCCTCCGGTGTCCGAGCCTTCCGCCGTGGCCTACGGCAACGACCTGCACCGGCCGGTGCTGCTGCTCGGGGTCCTCGCGGCGTCGGCGGTGGTCAGCGTCTGGTCGGCGCACCAGCAACGCCAGGCCGACGCGGCGCTGGTCGCGGGCATCGGCTTCGGCGCGATCGCCGCGGCGGTGTGGGCGGTCGCGTACCGGCAGGGCGACCTGTGGCCGGACGAGGGCTTCGCCCGGCTGTCGTTCGGCATGGTCGGCCTGCTCCTGCTGGTCCTCTCCGGACCGGCGCTGGTGACCGAGCTGACCCTCACCGAGCGCGGCACGCCGGTCGTGGCCGAGGTGACCCCGGCCCGCCCCCACCGGCTCGTCGTGCCGGGAAAGCCGGCCCCGCTGCCCGGCGACCTGCGCACGAGCACCGACTTCGCCGTCGGCGAGCGGACGACGGCGCTCGTCGACCCCGCCCGGTTCGTCCGCCCGATGCCGCGCGACGAGGTGAACCCGCACCTCGACAGCGGTTTCGTCCTGGCGGGCACCGGCATCCTCGCGATCGCCCTGCTCAGCCTGGGATCGGCGGGTCGCCCTCGGCGCAGCAGCCGATCCGGTGCGCGCGCAACACCTTGAGGCAGTGCTCCACCAGTTCGTCCCCCGCTTCCGGGCTGAACAGCGTCACGTACGACTCGTAGATCCCGTCGCGGTGACCGTCCGCGTCGGGCAGGTACCCCAGGTAGCCGTCCGTGTAGCCGATCACGCGAGTGTGGCGGAACGGGCTCCCCTGCCGGATGCGCAGGCCCAGCGACGCGAACAGCTCGAACGGCGTGTGCAGCCAGGCGATCTCCCCCAGCGATACCACGCTGACCGGCACCTCCGCGCAGCCCGTCGGACGGCCGCTCGCCGCCATCGTCGCCAGCATCGCACAGCCTTCGTAGCGGGTCTGCGCGATCCGGACCGCCGGGTGGTCCTCGCCGTGGTGGGCCAGCTCGCGCTGCCACTCCACCTCCGCCGCCTGCCGCAGCTCCAGGCTGTCCTCCAGCGACGGGATGTCGCGGTAGGGCAGGTGCAGCGTCGAGCGGGTCAGCCGGACCGGGCCGGCCGTCGCGGGCGAGGACGTCACCGTGGCGAGGGTGCGCGCGATCGACGTCGCCAGGTGGCCGCCGAGGGTGCGGACCTCGGCGTGGTCGCGCCCGCGGCGGACGAACCGGGAGCTCGCGTCGCCCGCCGCGCCCTGCAGGAACGCCGCGACCGGCTGGCCGACCAGGGTGGCCAGCTCGCGGCGGGTCGCGCCCGGCCAGTCCGCCGACCAGGCCAGGTTGTCCGGGCCGAGCACCGTGGGGTGGCTGGCGTAGTCGAACAGCAGCGCGGCCGGTGTGCCGTCGTCGCGCCGCAGCTCGAGGACGCCGAAGGACGTGTCGTGCGGCCCGTCCGGCCGGTAGCGGTTGCCGCCGACGGCTTCCGTCGAGCCCGCGTGCCAGCGGGCGCGGACCCGGCCGCGGCCGGCGCGCAGCCGCAGCGCCGCGCCGGTGACCTTCTCCGCCATGCCGCCGACCAGCCCGGCGTCGCGCCGCCCGGGCAGGCCGGGGTGCAGCGGGCCGGTCCAGCCCTCGGGCCCGGAGTGCGTGTGCGACGCGCAGACCAGCACCCGGTCCGGGTCGATGCCCACCGCCGCGGCGACCGCGTCGGCCAGGGTGCGGGTCAGGCCGGCGTCGACGGCGAGGGCGTCCAGCGCCACCCAGACCACGCCGGGGTCGTCTTCGGTGGACAGCCAGATCAGGGACGCTTCGAGGTCGTCGTGCGTGCCGGTCGCGACGCCGTCCCGGGCCAGGTAGCCGCCGAGCGGGTGCCCGGGTCCCGGCGTGATCCGGACGTCCTGCGCGGCGAGCAGGAGCGCGGCGGTCACCAGGTCGATTCCAGGACGTCGACGACGCCGTCGCGGCCGGCGGCGCGCGCCACCCCGGCCAGCTCGGTGACGTCGTCGGTCGTGTGCAGCAGGACTTCCAGCAGCATCGGCAGGTTCAGGCCGGAGACCAGCTGGAGGCGCGGGTGGCCGGCCGCGAGCGTGCGGACGGCGTTGAACGGCGAGCCGCCGTGCAGGTCGGCGAGCACCAGCACGGCGGGGGCGTCGCCGGCCAGCGCGAGCACGCGGGCGCCGAACTCCTCCGGGCTGTCGCGCGGGCTCAGCTCGCAGACCTTCAGCCGCGACTGCGGGCCGAGGATCATCTCGGCGGCTTCCCCGACGCCGGAGGGCAGCCGGCCGTGGCCGGCGAGGATGATCGGGACGGGCATGGCGGACTCCTAACCTTTCGGCGGGGCCGATGGCGCGAACCAGCCGAGCCACCCCAGGACGACCCCGGCCACGACGACGATGCCGATGATCCAGACCGGCCGCAGCCGCGCCTTGACCGTCAGCAGGTACACCCCGGCCGTGACGAGCACCGGGAGGAGGAACGGGAGCAGTTCGTCGAGCCGGTCCTGGATCGCCACCGACTGCGTCACCGGCTGTCCCTGGACCGTGGTGGTCTGCCGGTAGGTCAGCGTGGTGACGACCTTGACGATCGACGGGATGAAACCCCCGAGGACGACGAACCCGAGCACGGTCGCCCCCTGGGCGACGCGGGCGAGCGCCCCGGCGGCGAGGTGCCCGGCCAGCCGCTTGCCCTCGCGGTAGGCGAACCCGAACTGCCAGCGCCTGATCAGCGCGTACGGCACGAGCACCATGACGGCGGCGAAGGCGGGGCCGAGCCAGTTGCCCTGCAGCGCCCACGACGCGCCCATGGTGAAGACGATGCTGTTGTACAGCGCGAAGACGACGGTGTCGCCGATGCCGGCCATCGGCCCCATCAGCGCGACCTTCGTGCTCGCCGCCGACTTCGGTGTCCCGGCTTCTTCGAGGGCGACGCTGGAGCCGAGGATCAGCGGGCCGCCGACGAGCACCGAGGTGTTGAAGAACTGCAGGTGCCGCTGCAGGCCGGCGACGTAGTCGGCCTTCTCCGGGTACAGCCGGCGCAGCACCGGTTCCATCGAGTAAGCGAAGCCGAGCGCCTGCATCCGCTCGTAGTTCCAGGAGATCTGGCTCGACCAGAAGTAGCGGCGGAACACCCGCCGCAGGTCCTGCCGGGTCAGCCGTGGGTCCACTGTGGACTCTTCGGTGTCCGCCTCCGGGACGGCGAGCACCGGCTCGTCGCGCTTCAGCGTCACGAACAGCATCGCGACCGCGACGCCGATCAGCGCGATCCCCAGCACCGGCAGCTTGAGGTAGGCGAACCCGACGAACCCGATGAGCAGCAGGTACCAGTAGCGCGACAGCTCCATCATGCCGAGCAGCAGCGCGAAGCCGACCGCCGGCAGCAGCGAGCCGGCCAGGGTCATGCCCTGGACGAACCCGGCCGGGATGCTCGCGGTGATGTCCTTGACCAGCCCGCCGGACGCGGCGAGCGCGGCGAGGAACGTCGGAACCGCGCGCACGGCCACCCACGGGACCAGGCTCACCCAGTGGATCATCGCCAGGCCGCGGGCGTTGCCGTCGGCGGCGTACCCGTCGGCGCGGTGCACCAGCGCGGTGGTGACCATCTTGCCGACCGGGTCGAGCGCCGAGAGCAGGATCGCCGCCGGCAGCCCGACGCCGATGCCGATCGCGGCCTGCGCGGCCGGGGCCCCGGCGGCGCCCGCGGCCAGCGCGGTGCCGACGATCGCGCCGGTCTGGTAGTCCGGGATGGTGGCGCCGCCGTAGGTGTAGACGCCGAGGGCGGCCAGCTCCAGCGTCGCGCCGATGAGCAGGCCGAGCAGCGGGTGGCCGGTGATCAGCCCGGCGACCGAGCCGGCGATCAGCGGGCGCTGGGCGTAGATCAGGAACGGCCCGAGGCCGTCGTAAGTGCAGTAGATCGCCCACAGGGTCAGGGCCAACGCGACGAGCATGCGGAGCTAGAGCCCTTTCCGGTCGAGCAACGGGACGAAATCGGCGGGCTTGTCCTGCGGCAGCAGCTGCGTGACGAGCGGGACGCCGGCGGCGGCGAGCTTGCGGTAGGCGTCGGCCTCGTCCGCGGTGACCGCGACCGAGCGGGTGACCATCGTGTAGGGATCACCCGGACGGGGGGCCGCGTTGCCGACGTTGACGACCTCGGGCCGCAGCCCGCCCTCGACGAGGCGGAAGACGTCTTCCGGGTGCTTGGCGATGATCATGACGTCCGCACCGGCTTCGGCGGCCAGCGTGGCCTCGACCGACAGCACGTCGGTCGGCAGCCCGCGGGCGGCCTGCGGGAGCAGGATGAGCTGGAGTTCGTCGGCGGCGACGTCGTCGTTGCAGACGACCAGCCGGCGCACGCCGAGGCGGCGGGTCCACGCGAGGGTGACCTGACCGTGGATGAGCCGGTTGTCGATCCGGACGTGTGCCCCCGCCATGTTTCTCCTCCCGGCCGGCAGGAGACATACTGGTTCGTACCAGTATCTGTGTCAACACCGCCGGTGACCGGCCTTCGCGCGGCCGACGGAAGGACCCCTCAGACCTTCCGTCGGCCCACGAGCGCGAAGTCCCCCTGGATTTTCTTCCCGGACCCTCCCATAAAGGTATATACCAGTATGGACGGATGTGATCGACTGTCAAGACCCTGCACCGTGGAGAATCCGAAAAATTCTCGACCGGTCAGCCGACAGAAATTGGCGGAGACATTCCCGGAGAAACCGCGCAACCTCACCCGGTCACCGTCGTTAACCGCATCGTCCGTTCAGGGGAGGAAAGCATGCCGGCCGTCAGATCGAACATCGTCCCGATCCGGCACGCGCGGCCCGGCGTGGTGGCGTACGTGAAGAGCCCGGCCGAGTGGTTCGTCGCGAACAGCGGCTGGATCCAGGGCACCGAGGGCGTCGCCCTGATCGACACCTGCGGCACCGAGCAGGCGACCCTGGAACTGCTGCGCGACGTCCGCAAGTACGCGGGCGACCAGGAACTCACGGTCGTCATCACGCACGCACACGGCGAACACCACAACGGACTCGGCGTCGCCCTGCGTGACGGCGGGACGGCGCTGGCCGCGCCCGGCAGCCTCGACCTGGTCAAGGCCGGCCCGCAGACCTACGGCAACGTCTTCACGTACACGCACTGGGGCGTGCTCGAGCCGCCGTCGCCCGAGGCGGTCCGCCCGGTGCCGGGCTGGCAGGAGCTGGACCTGGGCGGCGCGACGATCGACGTCGTGGCGGTGCCTGGTGTCGCGCACACGGCGGGCGACCTGGTGGTGCACGAGCCGCGGTCGAGCACGCTGTTCACCGGCGACCTGGTGTTCATCGGCGACACCCCGATGGCGGTGCACGGCTCGATCCCCGGCTGGCTCGACGCGCTCGACTGGCTCCAGGACACGTTCCGCCCGCGCACCCTGGTCCCCGGCCACGGCCCGGTGGCGACACCCGCCCACACGGCGTTCCACGCGATGCGCGTCTACCTGGAGTGGCTCCTGGAGGCGACGGTCCGGCAGTCGAACTTCACGAAGCTGGCGAAGCAGGCCTCCCTGCGCTGGCCGTCGTGGCGCAACCCGGAGCGGCACATCGGCAACCTGATGCGCGCGTACGCCGACCAGCACGGCCGCAAGCTCGACGTCGACCTGGCGATCGACGCGGTCCTGGCCGCGGCGGGCGGCCGGATCGATCTGGACCTGCTGCTGGGCAGCGAGCCGGTCCGGCAGATCTCCTAGGGCGCCGAGCCGCCGAGGCTCTCCAGAAGGGTCCGCAGCGTCGCGGCCAGCGCCTCCCGCTCACCGGCGTCCAACACCGCCAGGATCCGGTGCTCCGTCTCGACGTGCTCCGGCAACGCCCGGTCGATCAGCTCCCCACCGGCTTCGGTCAGCCGCACCCGGACCCCGCGCCCATCCGCCTCGTTCGGCGTGCGCTCGACCAGGCCGCGCGCCTCCATCTTGTCCAGGCGCTGGGTGATCGCCCCGGACGTCACCATCGCCGAACGCATCAGCTCGGTCGGGGTCAGCCGGTACGGCGGGCCGCTGCGGCGCAGCGTCGCGAGGACGTCGAACGTCGCGCGGTCCAGGCCGTGGCGGGCGAACGTGCGGCGCAGCTCCGTGTCGACCAGTGCGCTCAGCCGGGACAGGCGGCCGATCACCGCCATCGGGGAAACGTCGAGGTCGGGGCGCTCGGCGTGCCACTGCGCCAGTACCCGGTCCACGTGGTCGGCCATCGCCACAGCGTAACCGATTCCTTAGCGGTAAGTGAACGGGTAGCCAGTTACCTTAGCACTGAGGTAATCTGCCTTAGTGCTAAACAAACAGCTCCTCCTCACCGCCCTCGCCCCGGCCATCTGGGGTACCACCTACCTCGTCACCACCGAGTTCCTGCCGCCCGACCGCCCGCTGCTCGCCGCCGTCATCCGGGCCCTGCCCGCCGGGCTGCTGCTGGTCGCGCTCACCCGCCGTCTGCCGAAGGGCGACTGGTGGTGGCGCTCGTTCGTGCTCGGGACGCTGAACATCGGCGCGTTCCTCGCCCTGCTGTTCGTCGCCGCCTACCGGCTGCCCGGCGGGGTCGCCGCCACGCTCGGCGCCCTGCAGCCGCTGCTGGTCGCCGGCCTGTCCACCGGCCTGCTCGGCGAACGCCTGACCCGGCGCACCGTGCTCGCCGGCGTCGCCGGGGTCGTCGGCGTCAGCCTGCTGGTGCTGCAGTCCTCCGCGCGCCTCGACGCGGTCGGCGTCGCCGCGGCGGCCGGGGGCGCGGTCGTGATGGCCACCGGTGTCGTGCTGAGCAAGCGCTGGACCTCCCCCGCGCCCCTGCTGGCGACCACCGGCTGGCAGCTCGTCGCCGGCGGGCTGGTGCTCGTGCCGGTCGCGCTGGCCGTCGAAGGTGCGCCGCCCGCGTCGCTGTCGATGGCGAACTTCGCGGGTTACGCCTATCTCGCGCTGATCGGCGCCGCGTTCGCGTACGCCCTGTGGTTCCGCGGGATCCGCGCGCTGTCCGCCACGCACGTGACGTTCCTCGGGCTGCTGAGCCCGGTCGTCGCCACCCTGCTCGGCTGGCTCGTCCTCGGCCAGCGGCTGACGCCGTGGCAGCTGCTGGGTGCGGTGATCGTGCTGGCCGCCGTCGTCTCCGCGGCACGGCGGCCGTTGGTCCGGAAGGGGGCTGATAATTATCAGCCTTTGACAACTCCGCGCCAGGCCACCGACGCTGAAATGGTCTGAACAACTTGCGATCACCGGCCTCGACGAGGAGGCGCCCGTGCGCACGAAAACGTCCGTCCGACAACGGCTTGCGGTGCTGGCGACGGCACTCGCGCTGGCCGTCACGACCGCCCCCGCCGCCGAGGCGGTCCCGGCGACCATCCCCCTGAAGATCACCAACAACTCGGGTCGCGGCGACCCCGTCTACCTCTACGACCTCGGCACCAACCTGGCCACCGGGCAACAGGGCTGGGCCGACGCGAACGGCACGTTCCACGCCTGGCCCGGCGGTGCGGTGCCGCCGATCCCGGCGCCCGACGCGTCGATCCCCGGCCCCGCGAACGGCCAGTCGCTCACCATCCGGATCCCGAAGTTCTCCGGCCGGATCTACTTTTCCTACGGGCGGAAGCTCGTCTTCAAGCTCGCCACCGGGGGCCTGGTCCAGCCGGCCGTCCAGAACCCGGCCGACCCCAACGTCGACATCCTCTTCAACTGGTCGGAGTACACGCTCAACGACGGTGGCCTGTGGATCAACAGCACCCAGGTGGACATGTTCGCCGCGCCGTACGCGGTCGGCGTGCAGCCGGCCGGCGGCACCACGAAGAGCACCGGGCACCTGAAACCGGGCGGCTACAACGGTTTCTACACCGCGCTGCGCGGGCAGCCGGGCGGCTGGGCCAACCTGATCCGGACCCGCTCCGACGGCACGGTCCTGCGCGCGCTGGCCCCGAGCCACGGCATCGAAGCGGGCGCGCTGCCCGCGACCGTGCTGCAGGACTACATCAACCGCGTCTGGACGAAGTACAGCTCGTCGACGCTGACCGTCACGCCGGTGGCGGACCAGCCGAACGTGAAGTACTACGGCCGGGTTTCCGGCAACACGATGAACTTCACGAACACCTCCGGCGGCTTCGTGACGGCGTTCCAGAAGCCGGATTCCGACAGCGTCTTCGGCTGCTACAAGAACCTCGACGCGCCGAACGACGTCCGCGGCCAGATCTCGCGCACGCTCTGCGCGGGCTTCAACCGCTCGACGCTGCTGACCAACGCGAACCAGCCGGACACCAGCTCGGCGGGCTTCTACCAGGACGCCGTCACCAACCACTACGCGCGCAAGATCCACGCGCAGATGGCCGACGGCAAGGCGTACGCCTTCGCGTTCGACGACGTCGGCCACTACGAATCGCTGGTCAACGACGGCAACCCGGCGACGGCCTACCTGACGCTGGATCCGTTCAACTAGAGCTTGACGACGACCGGCGCCACCGGCGTGTCCCCGAGCAGCTCGCCCGGGGGCCCGCCGGTGCGCACCGGCACCGGCAGCGCCCGCCCCCGCACCTCCACGACCGGCGGGCCGCAGGCGACCAGCTCCACGACCAGGACAACGAGCACGAAACTCCGCATGATCGGCTCACCCCGAACCATCTCCGCCACTCCCACCGGGCACACGACGGCTCTCGATGCACGGTTCAGGTATTTCCGGCGCTCTCACCGGATCGGCTGAGCGGGGGGAAGACGCGAAGGAGTCCCCCGATGGCGTACGGGTCCGAAGGGCTGCTGTTGGCTACGCTGAGTGGGTCAAGCGGAGGTGAAGTGGACACCACGACCCTGCTCGAAGCGGCCGCACGCGGCGACCAGGCGGCGTGGGACGCCCTGGTCGACCGGTACGCCAGCCTGCTCTGGTCGATCGCCCGCGCCCACCGGCTCTCGGACGCCGACGCGGCCGACGTCGTCCAGACGGTCTGGCTGAAGCTCGTCGAAAACCTCGGCCGGATCAAGGAGCCGGAGCGGCTGCCCGGCTGGCTGGCCACCACCACCCGGCACGAGTGCCTGCGCCAGCTCCGCCGCACCGACCGCGAGCGCCCGAGCGACGACCACGTCTGGCAGAGCGAGCCGGCCCCCGGCCCGGCGGTCGACGCGGCCCTGCTGCTCGACGAACGCGACGCCGCGCTCTGGCGCGCGCTGGACAAGCTGTCGGACCAGTGCCGGCGGCTGCTGCGCGTGCTCATGGCCACGCCCCCGCCGTCGTACGCGGAGGTGGCGGCCGCCCTCGACATCCCGGTCGGCAGCATCGGCCCGACCCGGCAACGCTGCCTCGGCCGGCTGCGCGAGCGGGCCGGCCAGGCCGGGCTCGGGACGGAGGACCGGACATGACCACCGACGACGAACTCATGGACGTCCTGCGCGCGGCCGCGGCCCAGGCGGACCCGGTGCCGGACCTCGTCCTGCGCCAGGCCCGCGCGGCGCTGACCACCCGCGACCTCGACGCCGAGCTGGCGGACCTCGCGTTCGACTCGGACCTGGCGGAAGCGGGCGCGGTCCGCGCCGCGGGCGACGACGTCCGGCTGCTGTCGTTCGAGTCGCCGCGCGTGTCGGTGGAGCTGCAGGTGGAGTACACGAGCGGCCGGGTCGCGCTGCGCGGCCTCATCACGGGGGCGACGGGCGACGCGGTGATCGAAGTGGCGGGCGAGCGGCGCACCAGCCCGATCGGCCAGGAAGGCTGGTTCACGGTGACCGGGCTCCCCCGCGGGGCGACCCGGGTGACGGTGACCGCCGCGGACGGCACGACGGTCACCACCGGGTGGGCCAGCCTCTAGGTCACTCGCGGATGTGCGGCACGTGCAGGCAGCCGTTGATGTCGTGGAGCGTGATCTTGTCGGCGGCCTCGAGCAGCTCGACGGCGGCGTCGCGCGCGGTGACGCCGGGCGTCCCGGCCATCTTCGCCGCGATCTTCCCGGTGACGACCGCCGCCGAGAACGAGGTTCCGCTCCACACCGCGTACCCGTTGAACGCCTGTCCCTCCGGCAACTTCGGGTAGCCGGGGTGGAAGTACGGGCCGAGCACGTCGACCCCGTCGGCGAACGCCGCGATCCACGGCCCGTGGTTGCTGAAGTCGGCGATGCGCGGCTCGGTGGTGACGTCCACCGACCCCACCGGGAGAACCAGGGCGTGGTTCCCGTCGGGAACGCCGGGGAACGTGCGCCCGAACCGGATCCCCGCCGGGTAGACCCGCTGCCGCAGCCCCCGGTTCCCGGCGGAGGCGACCACCACCGTTTCCGGGGACAACCGGGCCAGCGCGGCTTCGATCGCCTTCGGCGGCTGGTCTTCGAAGGTCTCCCCCGAGAAGGACAGGTTGATCAGGGTGACGCCCTCCGCGCGGAGATCGTCGATCGCGTTCGCCACGGCGAGGTCTTCCGCGTCGCCGCCCTGCTCGTCGATCACCCCCTTCATCCGCACGCCCACCTCCGGCCCGGCCTGCTTCAGCACCACCCCAGCCACGAAGGTCCCGTGCCCGGCGGAGCCGACCGGGTTCCCGTCGTCGCCGCGGACGACCCGGACCGTGTCCTCCGGGTCGTAGCGGACTCGTTCGCCCAGGAAGGGATGCGGTTCGCCGTCGTGGAGCACGATGCCGGTGTCCACCACCCCCGCGTACACCGCGATGTGCTCGGCCGCGGGGACCGGGGTCAGGTCGAGGTTCGTGGGCCGGGGGCGCAGGTCGCCCCAGATGATGCGGTCGAGCCCGAACAGGTGGTTCGGGCTCGCGCCGTGGCGCCCCAGGGCGGCGAGCACCTCGGGCACCGGGCGGGTGCCGGTGAAGCGTCGCAAGGCCCCGGCTACCCCGGCCGGGTGGTAGCCGAACCCTGCCAGTCCGGCGCGGATCGCGGCACAATCGTCGGCATGGACCAGCAGTTCGCCGGCTCGATGGCGGTATCGGGTCATCTGTCCCCCTCCGGGACCGGTCATGGGTGAACGGGTCGGCAACCCGATCCACGAACCACTCCAGGAGATACTGCGCCGATCGGTGCCGATCCGGCCACAGCCACGGCCGGATGGCTGCCCGGCCATGGTCACCTGCCGTGCGGGGGCCGGCCTGCTTTCGGCCGGATCGGTCGCCGGGAACAGGCACAAGCGGTGACCGGGGCACTGGCCAAGGCCGTCGCCGCGGCGGATCTGGCGTTCACCGCGCCCGCCAAGGCGCGGGTGCTCGCCGGGGCCGCGCTCGCCGAAGCGAACGGCCACGCCGAGGCCGCGGCCGTCGCCGAGCACGCGCTCGGCCTCGCCGGCGTCGCCACCGGCCGGCTCACCGACGCCGAAACCCGGCTGCGGACCGCGGTCCGGCTCGCCGGCCGTGCCGGACTGCGCGAGCGGGCCGCCCAGACCCGCGGGGTGCTCGGCTACGTGCTGACGCTCACCGGGCGCACCTCCGAAGCCCTGCGCGAGCTGGACCGCGCCATGCCGGAGCTGACCGGGGCCGCGGCGGCGCGGCTGCGCATGCAACGGGCCGTCGTGCTCACCGAAATCAGCCGGTTCGGTGACGCCGCCGCGGAGTTCGCGGCCGCCCTCGAGACGCTGCACGCGGCGGGCGGCGACGACCTCATCGAGGCCACCATCCGCACCAACCGCAGCATCGTGCTCGCCCGGCTCGGCGACTGGCGAGGCGCCGAGGAGGACCTCCGCCGGGCCGAAGGCGGGTTCGCCGCCACCGGCCACATCGGACGGACGGCGATGGTGTGGCAGAACCGCGGGCTGGCCGCCACCGTCCGCGGCGACGTCCCGGCCGCGCTCGCCGCCTACGACGAAGCCGCTTCGCGCTACGAAGAAGCCGGCACCGACCAGGGCCTGCTGCCGATCGAACGCGCCGAAACGCTGCTCTCCGTCCGGCTGATCGCCGAAGCGCGCGAAGCCGCTACGGCCGCTGTCGCGGAGTACGAACGCCGGCGCAACGCCGTCGACCTCGTCCAGGCACGCCTGCTCCTCGCGAAAGTCGCGCTGCTCGACGGCGACCCGGAAACGGCGTTGCGCGAAGCCTCCCTGGCGCGCCGGTCCGCGGCCCGGCAGCACCGGCCGGGCTGGGCCGCGCTCGGCGGGTACCTGGCCCTGCGCGCCCGCCGCAACAGCGGGCTCCGGACGGCGGCGATGCTGCGGTCCGGGCAGCGCACGGTGGCGGCGCTGACCGACGCCGGCTGGGTGGTCCCGGCCCTGGACGCGCGGCTGATCGTCGCGTCGCTGGCCCTCGAACTGGGCCGTCCGGCCGTCGCCGAGGCGGAGCTGACGGTCGTCGGCCGGGCCGGGCGCGGCGGCCCGGCCGAGCTGCGGGCCCGCGCCTGGCACGCGACGGCGCTGCTGCGGCTGGTCCACGGCGACCGCCGGGGCGCGGACGCCGCGGTGCGCGCCGGCGTCCGGGTGATCGGCCGGTTCCGGGCCGGGCTGGGCGCGAGCGAGCTGCGGGCCCACGCGTCGGGGCACGCGAGCGAGCTGACCGGCCTCGGCCTGCGGCTCGCCGTCGAAGCGGGGCACCCGGAGGCGGTCCTGCGGTGGGCGGAACAGCGGCACGCCGGCGCACTGCGGCTGCGGCCCGCGCGGCCCCCGGACGACGAGGACCTGGCCGCGGACCTCGCCGCGCTGCGCCAGACCGCCGTCGACCTCGCCGCCGGCACCGAGCAGGCGCCGGCCCTGCTGCGCCGGCAGGCCCGGCTCGAAAAGGCCGTGCGCGACCGCGCCCGGCACGCCTCCGGCGTGTCCACTTCGGACACTCGAATCCCCTCGCGCGCCGAGCTCGCCGCGGCACTGGGCCCGGCCACGCTGGTGGAGTACCTCGAACTGGACGGGCAGCTGACGGCGCTCGTCCTCGGCGGCGGCCGGCTGCGGCGGTGCGCGCTGGGCTCGGCGGCCGAAGCCGCGGAACGCCTGGACGAGCTGCGGTTCGCCCTGCGACGGTCGGCGTTCGGCCTCGGCTCCTTCGCCGGGCTCACCGAGCGGACGGCCCGCCGCCTCGACGACCTGCTGCTCGCCCCGCTCCCGCTGGGCGACGGCCCGCTGGTGATCGTGCCGACCGGGCGGCTGCACGAACTGCCGTGGCCGGCGCTGCCGGGCTGCCGGGGCCGGCCTCTGTCGCTGGCGCCCTCGGCGGCGCTGTGGCACCGCGCGGCGACGGCGTCCGGCGGCGATCACAGCGGCGATCACGTTGTCGTGGCCGGGCCCGGGCTGCCGCACGCCGCCGCGGAAGCCGCCGCGCTGGCCCGCCGCTACCCGGGTGCCCGGCGGTTCACCGGCCGCACCGCGCGGGTCGAGCCGGTGCTCGCCGCGCTCGACGGCGCCGCGCTCGGCCACATCGCCGCGCACGGGGTGTTCCGCACGGACAACCCGCTGTTCTCGGCGCTGCGGCTCGCCGACGGCCCGCTGACGGTGTACGACCTGGAACGGCTGGCCCGCCCGCCGCGCCAGGTGGTGCTGTCGGGCTGCGACTCGGGCCGCTCGGCGATCCACGCGGGCGACGAGCTGCTGGGCCTGGCGTCGGCGCTGCTGGCCCTGGGCACGACGAGCCTGGTCGCGACGGTCCTCCCGATCCCCGACGACGCCGGCCGCGCGCTGATGGTCCGCCACCACCGCCACCTGGCCTCGGGCCTGACCCCGGCTGCGGCGCTGGCCCGCGCCCAGACGGAGCTCCCGGACTCCCCGGCCGCCTTCAGCTACGTCTGCTACGGCGCCGGCTGAGCGGCGAGCACGGCCGCCAGGCCTTCCCGCAGGTCGTCGACGAAGTACCCGGGCACTTCCAGCGACGGGAAGTGTCCCCCGGCCTCCGGCGCCCGCCACCGGACGATCTGCCGGTACCGCTCCTGCGCCCACGGCCGCGGGCACTTCTCGATGTCGCGGGGGTACATGGTGATCGCCGCCGGGACGTCGACCCGGAGTTCGGGGTCCAGCGAGTTGTGGCTCTCGTAGTAGATGCGGGCCGCCGAGGCGCCGCTGCGGGTCAGCCAGTAGAGGGTGACGTCGTCGAGGACGCGGTCCCGCGAGATCGTCTCGAACGGGCTGTCCTCGGTGTCGGACCACTCGGCGAACTTGTCGAGGATCCAGGCGAGCAGCCCGACCGGGGAGTCGACGAGCGAGTAGCCGATGGTCTGCGGCCGGGTCGCCTGCTGCTTCGCGTAGGCCGCGCGGTGGCGCCAGAAGTGGTGGGTCTCCTCGGCCCACCGGCGCTCGGCCGCCGTCAGCCCGTCGGTGCTCGCCCCGGGCAGTGCGCCCGCGAACGTCGAGTGGATGCCCAGCACGTGGTCCGGGAACCGGCCGCCGAGCACGGTGGTGATGTTGCCGCCCCAGTCTCCGCCGTGGGCGGCGAACCTGCGGTAGCCGAGCCGTCCCATGAGTTCGACCCAGGCGGCCGCGATCTTCTCGGTGCCCCACCCGGTGGTGGCCGGCTTGTCGCTGTAGCCGAAGCCGGGCAGCGACGGAGCCACGACGTGGAACGCGGGCACGCCGTCGTCCTGCGGATCCGCCAGGTCGTCGACGACGTCGACGAACTCGGCGACGCTGCCCGGCCAGCCGTGCGTGAGGAGCAGCGGCGTGGCGTCCGCCCGCGGGGACCGGCGGTGCAGGAAGTGGATGCCCAGGCCGTCGATGGTCGTGCGGAACTGGCCGATCCGGTCGAGGCGCGCTTCGAACGCCCGCCAGTCGTACCCGGTGCGCCAGTACTCGACGACGTCGACGAGGTCCGCGAGCGGGACGCCCTGGTCCCGGGCCGTTTCCGCTTCCGGGAGCCGCGCCGCGGCCAGCCGGGCACGCAGTTCGTCGAGTTCGGCGTCGGTGGCGTGGGCTTCGAAGGCGTGGACGTCGCTGGTGAGCAGGGGCATGAGACCTCCTTGGCGTCGTGAACCGGCTAAGACGGTTCTAACACGATGCCGGACCGAGGGCAACCGGCTAAGCTGGTTCCATGGGTGCTGTGTTCCCCGAGTTCCGCCTCGGTACCGTGCTGGCGACCAGCTTCACGGCCACTTTGACGGAGCGGTGCGGCGACGCCGTGGAGCGCATTCCCGCGCCGCAGAGGCTGGTCGACTGGCTGGCGGTGTGGGGCCTCGCCGTGGAGTCCTGCACCGGCGCCCAGCTCGAGCGCGCCCGGGAGCTGCGGGAGTCGATCCACGCCGCCGCGACCGCGGCCGCGCTCCAGGAGCCGCTCCCGGCGCCGGCGGTCGAAGTCATCAACGACTGCAGCATCGACGCCCGGGCCGCGGCGGTCCTCGCGCCCGACGGCACCCGGCAGTGGCGGCTCGGCTCGCCGTCCCGCGTGGAAGACGCCCTCGGCGTGATCGCCGCCGACGCGATCGCGATCATCTCCGGCGAGCGGGACGGGAAACTGGCGTTGTGCGCGTCCCCGACCTGCCGGGCCGCCTTCTTCGACACCAGCCAGAGCCGCACCCGCCGCTGGTGCGACATGAACACGTGCGGGAACCGCCAGAAGAAAGCCCGCTTCAACGCCAAGCACCCGCGGTAACGCCTTCCATCACGCGAGATCCGGCCTCCCTCACGCGAGTTCCGCCTTCCATCACGCGAGATCCGACTTTCGTCACGGCGGTCCCGCGGAAGCCGGGTCATCATGGAGGTGTGCGGATCACGGCGTGGTGGAGCGGGCTCAGCCCGCGGCGACGGCTGATGCTGAGCAGCGTCGCCGTCGCCGTGGTGGCCGTGGTCGTCGCCACCGTCCTCGTGACCTCCGGCGCCAAGGCCGCGCCGGAAGCCGGGACGCCGGACCAGAACAAGCCCGGTCCCGTTCTCCTCGTCCCCGGCTACGGCGGCGGCCGGGGCGGGCTGGAGACCCTTGCCGAGCGGATCCGGCAGGCCACCGGCCGGCCCGCCGAGGTGCTCACCCTGGCCGGCGACGGCACCGGCGACCTCGTCGAACAGGCCGCCGTCCTGGCCGAAGCCGTCGAGAAGGCCTACGAACAGGGCGCGCCTTCGGTCGACGTCGTCGGCTACTCCGCCGGCGGTGTCGTGGCCCGGCTGTGGGTCGGCCGGGAGAACGGCGACCACCAGGCCCGCCGGGTCGTGACGCTCGGCGCGCCGATGCACGGCACCGGACTGGCCACGGCGGGCGGCGCGCTGGTCCCGGGCGGCTGTCCCACCGCGTGCGTCCAGCTGGCGCCGGGCAGCAGCCTCCTGCAGGAGCTGGCCAAGCAGCCGCTCCCGCCGGGCCTGCCGTGGCTGTCGCTCTGGACCGAGAACGACGAGACCGTGACCCCGCCCGACACCGCCCGGCTCGACGGCGCCGTCAACGTCTCGCTCCAGCAGGTCTGCCCCGGCAACCCGGCCGGCCACGGCGACCTGCCCACCGACGCCGCCGTCACCGAGATCGTCCTGCAGGCCCTCGGCACGACCCCGCTCGAAGCGCCGACGGAGTGCCTCAGCTCGTGACGTCCTTCGTCGCGAAGTTCGCCCACGCGGCCCCGAAGAACACCACGATGTAGCCGGCCTGCAGGAGCAGCCCGTGGTCGATGTTGCGCCACAGCACCGGATCGCGGAAGAAGTCGATCCAGGACAGCCAGTAGTGCGTCGGCAGGTAGGGCTTCACGGACGCGGCCGCGTCCAGGGTCTCCAGCACCGAGCTCGTGATGAGCACGGCCAGCCCGCCCAGTGCGGCTCCCAGCGCCGAATCGGACACCGTGGAGAGGAACACGGTGATCGCCGCGAACCCGAGCATCGACACGACGATGTAGGAGACCGCGCCCAGCAGCCGCAGGCCCAGCGCGGACGAGCTGAGCGACTGCCCCGACAACGACGTCACGCCGGTCGGCTGGCCGCCCGGTCCCGCGACGCCGGGGGTGCCGCCGGTGCCGAACAGGATCACCCCGAGCACCAGCGACGTCAGCACGACGATGACGATCGCCGCGGTCACGTACACGGCCAGCGCGACCATCTTGGCGCCCAGCAACCGGGTCCGGCCGACTGGGCGCACGAGCAGGTAGCGCAGGGTGCCGCTGGAGGCTTCGCCCGCGATCGCGTCGCCCGCGGTGACGGCGACCGCGATCGGCAGGAACAGCGGCAGCACCAGCGCGAGCGCGGCGGCCGGGTACAGCGCGCCGTCGTTGACCACGGCCGAGAGGAAGGCCCCGCCCTGCCCCGGCGGCGGCGCGAAGTCCGCCGTGGCCAGGAAGACGCCGACGACCGCGGGCAGCAGGCACAGCAGCAGCACGCTGAACCAGACCCGCGGCCGCAGCGCGAGCTTCCGCAGCTCGACGCCGATCATTCCGCCGCTCCGAACCGGTCCGAGCCCGGACCGGTCACGTCGAGGACGACCTGCTCCAGGGTCCGCTGTTCGGCGTGGATCGACGTCACCCGCACCCCCGCCTCGACGAGCAGCGCGTTCAGCGCCGCCGCGTCGCCGTGCCGGATGACCAGCCGGTCGCCTTCGCGGGCTTCGAGCTGCCCGTCGAGGACCGCGGCGGCCTCGGCCGGGTCCGGGGTGCCGACCAGGATCCGGCCGGTGGCCGCCCGCAGCGTCGCGAGCTCCTCCTCCAGCACGAGCCGGCCGCGGTCGACGACGCCGACGCGCGTGCACAGCTGCTCCACCTCGGCCAGCAGGTGGCTGGAGAGGAACACCGTGGTGCCACCCGCGTTCAGCTCGACCAGCAGTTCCCGGATCTCCTTGATGCCCTGCGGGTCGAGCCCGTTGGTCGGTTCGTCGAGGATCAGCAGCCGCGGCCTCCGCAGCAGCGCGCCGGCGAGCCCGAGCCGTTGCCGCATGCCGAGCGAGTACGCCTTCACCGGCCGCTGGTCGACCCCGCCCAGCCCGACCTGTTCGAGGGCGTCGTCGATGCGACGGCGACGCGTGCGACGCCCGCCACCGCGCCCGGCGGCGTCGAGCAGCGCCAGGTTCCGGCGCCCGGACAGGTGCGGGTACGCGGCCGGGCCCTCGACGAGCGCGCCGACGTCCGGCAGCACGTCGGCGACCCGTTTCGGCACCGGTTTACCGAGCACTTCGATCTCCCCGGCGGTCGCGTAGACCAGGCCGAGGAGCATCCGGACCGTGGTGGTCTTGCCCGAGCCGTTGGGGCCGAGGAAGCCGTAGCGGTCGCCTTCGCGGACTTCGAGGTCGACCCCGTCGACGGCCACCGTGCGGCCGTAGCGCTTGGTCAGCGCGTGCGTGACGATCACGGGCCGCTCCGGCGCAGCCGGGACAGCTCGTCGGCGACGGCCTTCAGGACGCCGGGCGTCACCGTCCCGGCCAGCAGGTAGGAGCGGCGGGAGACCGACGACCGCACGATCCCCAGCGACAACGGCGTGATCGACAGCTGCACGACGCTGCCCGCGGCCAGCTTGACCTGCGCGCCGCCGGCCTTCCCGGCGGCGTCGCCCGCCGCGTTGGCCACCGTCCGCGGCACGGCGATCACGGCGAAGGCGGCCAGCCCGCGGCCGTAGAGCGCGGCGCCCTGCACGCCCCCGAAGTTCTCCGACACGACCGGCCGCCCGCCGAGCGACGAGGGCAGCGGAACCTGGCCGAACGCGCCGAGCGTGTCGGCGACGTCCGGGGCGCTGGTGACGCTGAACCCGGACCCGAGAGCCGGCCGCGGCGCCTCGACGACCGGCGTCGTCTGCTCGAGCTGCTGGAACTCGGTCACCAGGATCGGGGCCTGCTGGCCCCGCGCGGTCACTTCGACCCGCACCGCGACCCCGGTCGCCGGATCCGCCCAGACATCGACGCGGCCGATGGTCGTGTCGGGATCGGCCGGCACCAGCCGCAGGCCGGACGCGGCCACCCCGGCCACGTTCCGCCCGGGCAGCGCGCTCACCGGATCGCCCTTCGCCGCGCGAAGGATCCGCCGCGCCAGCTCGGGCGGCAGCAGGTCCCCGGCCCGCGGCAGCCGCAGGCCGGGTTCGCCGATCAGCTCGGTCAGCGTGTTGTCGCCGTAGTCCCAGGTGTATTCGCCGTCGGGCAGCCGGTAGACATCGTGCTCACCGGCGGTCCCGAGGATGTCGACGCGGTACCGGTCGGGCCCGGCGTACCAGGCCCGCATCGGCGTCCGCATGGAGAACAGAGCGGTGACGGCGGCGAGGTTCGGCAGTTCCGGGAGGGCGAGCGACCCGGAACTTTCGGCGTACCCCTGGTACGGCTTCCCGGCGGAGTCCAGCACGAGAGAGCGCAGTGCTTCGGGATCGACGGCGGCCCCGGCCGGAGCGAGCGCGGAGACGACCGAAGGCGCGGAGACCAGCACGGCGGCCACCGCGGCGACGACCGCCCACCGGCGCCGCTTCCCGTGCCGCACGACCATCCGCCATCACCTCTTTCGTCCTTTGTACGCATGGTCATGGGCCCACAGCTAGGGTCGAAGGGTGACGAGTCCCGTTCATGCTGCCGTCCTGAGCTAGTTCCCGCTCCGGTCCTCAAGCACACCACGCACCTCTCGCGGGTGCTTCGCCGTGCCCGCAGCAAGAACGGAAACCCCTCTCGTGGCTCACCTCGTCCTGCCCGGCGAACCCGATCGCCGGCTCTTTTCCCCGCCATCCCGGGTAGCGATCCCGGCGGGCGACGGCCTCTCAGCCGACACCGCTCTCCGCACGATGTCCGGCGGAACAGCCCTGCTCTGGCACGGCGACTACCCGGCCGCCCGGCGCCTGCTCGCCGCCGTGAACCGCCGGATCCCGCAGCCCCCGCCGGACGACTACGCCCGTTACCGCGCGGACCGCGCCCGCCGCGCGCGGCTGCTTTCCCTGTTGTACGTCCCCCTCGATCCCGGCCACGTCATCCCGCTGCACCGGGCGCCGGACGTGTCCGCAGCGTGCACCGCGGCCCACGGCCCCTTGACGGTCGAGGCAGCGGTCCCGTTGCGGGAGCTGCTCGGCATCCTCGGGGCGGCGGAATGGCAGGCCACCGGCGTTTTCGTCCCGGCACTGGGCGCCCGGATCCACCCGCACTACGGCGTGTTCGCCCCGGTGCGGCAGGAGTACGTCGACCTGGTGGCGGAAACGCCGTTGCCGGGAACGGAGCTGGCGTTCGACATCGGAACCGGGACGGGCGTGCTCGCGGCGGTCCTGGCCCGCCGCGGAGTGCACCGGGTGATCGCGACGGACACTTCCCCGCGGGCGGTCGCGTGCGCGGCGTCGAATCTCGCCCGCCTGGGCTTCGCCGACCGCGTCCAGGTGACGAGGGCGGACCTGTTCCCTCGAGGGAGGGCACCGCTGGTGGTGTCGAACCCGCCGTGGCTGCCGGGGCGGCCGCGAACGCTGCTGGACCACGCGGTGTACGACCCGGGCAGCCGCATGCTGCGCGGGTTCCTCGACCGGGCACGCAGGCACTTGACGCCGGAGGGTGAGGCGTGGCTGGTGCTTTCGGATCTTGCGGAGCATCTGGGGTTGCGTACGCGCGATGAGCTGCTGGGCTGGATCGCGGCGGCTGGGCTGCGGGTGGTGGGGCGGACGGAGGCGGTACCGCGGCATCCGCGGGCGCTCGATCCGGCCGATCCGCTGCATCGCGCCCGGGCCGCGGAAGTGACGTCGCTCTGGCGGCTCAGGCTGTGACCCAGCTGAGCAGCCCCCGATTTCCACGCTAGCGGAGGGCACCGACAAAGTCGGTGGCCTCCGCAGGGGTTGTCCACAGGTACAGGCGAACCGGCGGCCGGGAGCGCAGGCTGCGGCGGCCGCATGCGAACCGGCGGCCGGCAACGCAAGCCGGTTCGCATGCGGACCGGCGGCCGGGAGCGCACGCCGGCCAACGACGTCACCAGGCCTCCCCCGCCCAGCCGCGGCAGAGCAACTCCACCGCGGCAGAGCACCCCAGCCACGGCGAATCTTTTCTGCCGTGGCTGAAAAGCAAAAGACTGTCCTCGCCGGACGGGCAGGCTCTGGGATGGCCACCCCTTTGCGCTGTCATCTCACGTTCTAGAGGTGGGCCGCAAGGTGGTCATCCCGTCGCCTGAACGAGGCCTATCACTTTGAGCCGGGCCCGCAAGCCCGCGCTGTCACCCCGCCCTGCGCTCTTGGTTGCGGGCCCGGCTCAAAGTGATTTCACGGCCTCAGGCGACGGGATGACCACCCTGCTCCTTCTTTATGGTCAAGCCCTTGCGAATGCTGCTACCGCCTCCACCGCCTCGCGGGTCTCCCTCACGTTGTGTGCCCGGAACACCGCTGCCCCTGCCTTTGCCGCTATTGCCGTTGCCGCCAGGGTTCCCGCCAAGCGTTCTGTGGCCTCCACGTCCAAGGTTTCGCCGATCAGGTCCTTGTTCGACAGGGCCACCAGTACCGGCCAGCCTGTCTCGGCCAACCGGTCGAAGTGCCTGAGCAGCTCCAGTCCGTGGCGGGTGCTCTTGCCGAAGTCGAACGTCGGGTCCACCAGTACGCCGCCGCGGGGTACGCCCGCCGCGACCGTTCTCTCGGCCGCCGCCGTCAGCTCCGCCACCACGTCCGCCACCACGTCGTCGTAACGCGGCCAGAACGGCCTCTCCGGGGTTGGGGCCGGGTACGGGTCCGTGCGCAGCGGCATGCCTCCCACGTGCGAACACACGTATCCCGCTTCGAACTCCGCGGCCACCTCGACCAGCTTCGGGTCGGCGCCCGCCCAGGTGTCGTTGAGCAGGTCCGCGCCCGCCTCGCAGACCTGGCGGCCGACCTCGTGGCGCCACGTGTCCACGCTGATCACCAGCCCCGGGTGGCGGCGGCGCACCTCGGCCACGAACGGGACCACCCGCCGGCTCTCCTCGTCGACGTCGACCTCGGGGCCCTCGCCCGCCTTCACCCCGCCGATGTCCACGATGTCGGCGCCCGCCGCGACCGCGCGGTCCACCGCTTCGATGGCCGCGGTGTCGGCGAAGGTCGCGCCCTTGTCGTAGAACGAGTCGGGTGTGCGGTTGACGATGGCCATGACCAGGGCGCGGTCGCCGGGCATGCGACGGCCCCGGAAGACCATCTCCGGCCGGTGTGACGTCATGGTCCCCACCCTGCCAGGTCACGGCTGGGTCCGGAACGCCGCCGGGGGCGCCCGCGGCGGCTATCCTCGGGCGCGCGAGACCGAGCAGGGGGGGAACGAAATGAGCGAGGAACCGGCCCGCAGCGCCGCCGAACTGATGATCGCCGAAGCCAAGAAGGCCCTGTGGGCGATGGTCGCCCTGCTGGCGGTCATGTGGCTCGTGCAGATCGTCAACGCCGTCGACGGCTACGACCTGAGCCGCGAGTTCGGCATCGAGCCGCGGGACCCGGGGTCGCTACCGGACATCCTGACGTCGCCGTTCATGCACGCCAACTGGATGCACATCGAGGCCAACTCGGGGCCGCTGTTCGTGTTCGGGTTCCTCGCCGCCTACCGCGGGGTGAAGAAGTGGCTCGGCGTCAGCGTGCTGATCATCGTCGCCAGCGGCCTCGGCGTCTGGTTCATCACGCCGTCGAACACGGTCACGGTCGGCGCCAGCGGCCTGTTGTTCGGCTACTTCGGCTACGTCATCGTGCGCGGGTTGTTCGACCGGCACCCGATCGACATCGTGATCGGGCTCGTGATGGCGCTGTGCTTCGCCTACCAGTTCACCTCGCTGCTGCCCACCGACGAGGGGGTCAGCTGGCAGGGCCACCTGTTCGGGTTCCTGGGCGGCATCGTCGGCGGCTGGATCTTCCGCGACCGGCGCCCGAAGGCGGTCGCCACACCGGACGTGGCGACCACCCTGCTGCCCAAGGACCTCAGCTAGGCGGTTCGAGTTCCGCCTCGACGTCGATCCGGACGTAGCGGCCGAGCACCGCGCGCGGCACGGCCGAGGCCCCGGCGGGCTCCCGGACGGCGGCACAGCGAGGCGGCGCCGTTGTTCGAGGAGGCGATCGCCTGGGACACGCGGCTCGGCGCCCGGCCGTACGTCGTGCACAACCGCGTCCGCCTGGCGACCGAGCTGGCGGCCCTCGGAGAACTGACCCGCGCGGAAACCCTGGCCCGCCAGGCGGCCGACGAAGCCCGGCGGCTGGGCATGCCCGGCTGGGTCCGCAACGCCGCGGCGCTCCTCGACCGCGTCCGGGCCGAGGCCGACCCGCTGACCGACCGGGAGCGCGAGATCGTGGCCCTGGTGGCCGAGGTGTTGAGCAACCGCCAGATCGCGTACCGGCTGGTGCTGTCGGAGCGGACGGTGGAGAGCCACGTCCGCAGTGTCCTGGCCAAGCTGGGCCTGGCGAACGGGACCGAAGTGGCGGCGTGGGCGCACCGCCGGGAACTCACGCCGGGCCTCACTCAGGACCGAACGCGAACACCGCCTCGGTGAACTGGCCGGGGTCGAAGTCCATGGCCTGATGGGCTTGGCCGCGCATCGGCACGACGTCGGCACCACGGATCTGTTCGGCGACTGCGTGGGCGGCCAGCTGCAGGTAGCCCGGGCTTTCGGTGCCGGCGAACAGCCGCACGGGAATGGTGATCTCGCCGAGCCGGGCATCGAAGACCAGGTTCTCGACGACGTCCAGTTCGCGAGGGATCGTGGGTGCGGCGGCCACCCGCGCCGGCCAGACGGGGGTGGCGCGCATCGCCTCGACGTCGGCCGGCGGGAGCCGGAGCGCTTCCTGCAGGAAGATTTCGAGGATCTGTTCGGGATCTCGCGCGGCCCGCATCCGGTCCCGAGCCGCGGGCCCGACAACGGCCCCGCCCGGCTCGGGCCGCGGCGGTTCATAGGCCACGAGCCGGCTGACGGCCTTGGTGACACGGACGGCTTCCAGAGCGCAGAGGGCCCCATAGGAGTGCGCAACGAGGTAGACATCGCCCCCGGCGGCTTCGGCAACGGCGGCAATGTCTTCACCCTCGCGCCGAAGGTCGTACTCGGCGGCCTCGGCCCGGCTGAGGCCCCGCCCCCGCCGGTCGACGAGGTAAAGGCGATACCGCTGGGCAAGCAGGCCTTCGACGCCGGCCCACCGCGTGTGGTCGGCACCGGTGCCGTGGACGAGAACCATCGGCGGCCCGTCGCCGAGCGTTTCGAAGCCGATGACCGTCCCGTCGGGCGAGGTGACCGATGCCGTCATGGTCTCGAGGCTAGTGGCGCTGTTCGTGTTTCGCGCCGAAGACCGCGCGTTCGGGCGGCTGGATTGGTGGGTGGAGCGGCTGGGCCGGTGCCGGCTCGGACCGCACGGCGTAAGGGACCGTGGGCTGGGCGGTGAGGGCTGCCGGTGCGGAAAGCTGCGGGGGCAAAAAAGGTGCGGGTGCGGATGGCGCCGATGCCAGTGCGGAGGTGCCGGGCACTGATGGCACGGGTGCGGGGCGCGAGGGCTGCGGGTACTGCGCGAGGCGGACGCGCGAGTTACGGGTGCGGATGCGCGCGGCGCGAGGGCTACCCGTGGCGCGCTGGGCGCGAGAGCTGCGGCTGTGCGAGGGGGCGGGGCGCGAGAGCTGCGCACGCGGGCGGTGCGCGTGCGGGCGGGTGCGCGTGCGGGAATGCCGGGGCCGCGACCGCGGCTCCCGGCACTCCCCCGCACCTCGGCCTCAGGGCGTCCACTCGGGATCGCGGCCCAGGTACCGGAGCAGCGTCGCCACTGCGTCGTCGGCCGGGGAGGGCTCCAATGCGGGCGCGTATGCGAAGCCTCGCAAGGGTTCTGCCAGCTGGCGGGCCACCGGGAGGAGTTGCGTGGCCAGCTCCGGGGTCAGCGGTGACGGCCGGCCCGCTGCTGTCGCGATGTCCCATGCGTGGACCGCCGCGTCCAGTGCTGCCGCTCCCACCGCCACCGGGGCCGGGAGTGCTCCCTGGGGCAGGGGTGTCGGGACCGCCTCCGCCTCCCGGGACACCGTGGCGAACGCCGCGGATGCCGCCGCCAGCGTCGGCTCCAGGAACTTCGCCGCCGAGGCCGGCAGCACGCCCGAGGGGGCGAACGGGTTGAAGTCCGGGCCGTCCGCTCCCGTGATGGCCGCCGCGTAGCCCAGCTGGTCGCCTGCCGCGTGCTGGAGGACCTGGGTCACGTTCCACTCCGCGCACGGGGTCGGGGCCGACCAGTCCGGCACGTCCGCGATCGCCGCACGCAGGGCTTCGTGAGCCGCCGCGAGGACCGGCCAGTCGTTCTTCAAGCCCGCGAAGAACTTGCGGATGTCCGCCACCAGGACCTCCGTGGCTTCGTGCGCCGCGTAGTGGCCCGCCGCGTCGCGGGGGCCGCCGCCCGAACCCGATGCGACGTCGTAGCTGTTCCAGCTGACGATGTTCGCGTGGTCGCGCTCGGCGAACCGGCGGATCGACTGGAAGTCGCCCTTGAACATCGCCAGGGCCGTCGGGACCGTCGTCGGGCCCTCCGGGTGGGCCGTCGCGTGCGCGTTCTCGTAGTAGAAGCGGATCGACGAGCCGCCCGTGCGGGTCAGCCAGTACAGCGCCACGTTCGCCAGCACGAACTCCGGGTCCAGGTGCTCGCCGAACAGCTGGGCGTTCCACGCCAGCAGGCCCAGCGGCGAGTCCGTCAGCGCGAACGCCAGCGTGTGCGGCTGCTGGCTGTGCAGGATGTTGAACGAGAACATGTTCTCCGAGAACCACTGCAGGTGCGCCAGCGCGGCCTGGTCGGCCTCGCTCAGCTCCGCCATCTCCGCCGGGTCGCCGGACGGGAACGAGAACAGCTGCGTGACGTGCACGCCGACGACCTTCTCGGGAGCGAGCCGCCCGATCTCCGGCGAGATCATCGACCCGCCGTCGTTGCCGACCGCGCCGTACTTCTCGTAGCCCAGCCGGCTCATCAGCTCGGTCCACGCCGCCGCCGTGCGGTAGGTGTCCCAGCCCGCCGAGCGGGTCGGGCCCGAGAAGCCGAAGCCCGGCAGGGACGGGATGACCAGGTGGAACGCCGGCTCGTCGGCCGACGCGGGCTCGGTCAGCGGGCCGATCACGTCCAGGTACTCCACGATCGAGCCCGGCCAGCCGTGCGTCAGCACCAGCGGGGTCGCGTCCGGCCGCGACGAGCGGACGTGCAGGAAGTGGATCGTCTCGCCGTCGATCTCCGTCACGAACTGCGGGTACGCGTTCAGCCGCGCCTCGAACGCCCGCCAGTCGAACTTCTCCAGCCAGTGCTCGGCCAGCGCGCGGACCCGCTCGTTCGTGACGCCGTACGCGGCGGGCAGCTCGTCGGGCCACAGCGCCCCGCGCAGGCGGTTCTCCAGGTCCGCAAGGGCGGCCTGCGGGATCTCGACGCGGAACGGGCGGAGGGCGGGGACCGTCATGGCGAACTCCTCGGAAGGCAGGAACGGAATGCTTCGTTCCGAACTGTACCAGACCGGAATGATCCGTTCCAGTGGTAATCTCGGCGGATGCGCGAGACAGACACCGCCCTGCCCGGCCGCCGCGGTCAGGCCGCCCGCAACAACCTCGTGATCCTCGACGCCGCCCGGCACGTCTTCCTCGGCGACCCCAAGGCCCCGATCTCGCAGGTCGCCGAACGCGCCGGCGTCGGCATCAGCGCGCTCTACCGCCGTTACCCGAGCAAGGAAGCCCTGCTCTGCAAGATCTGCCACGACGGGCTCCTCATGTACATCGGCGAAGCCGAAGTCGCCGCGGAAGAGCCGGACGGCTGGGCGGCGCTGACCGGGTTCCTCGCCCGGGTCGTCGAGCTCGACGTGCACTCCCTGACCGTCCACCTGGCCGGCACGTTCACCCCGACGCCCGAGATGGGCCGGGACGCGCGGCGGGCGGGCGAGCTGACGAAGCACCTGGTCGAGCGGGCCCACGCCACCGGCCGGCTGCGCCCGGACGCCGTCGCCGAAGACATCGGCATGATCCTCGAGTGCTGTGCCGCCATCCGCGTCGACGACGAGGAGCGGACGGCGGAGCTGCGCCACCGGTACCTCGCGCTGCTCGTCGAGGGGCTGTCGGCGAAAGGCCCGGACCTGCCCGGTCCGCCGCCGCGGCCCGGTGAGATGAACGGCCGCTGGAGTCCGTCCTGACGGCGGTGCCGCGACGCGTCCGGATGGCGGTAACGAATTCCGGGAGTGCGACGACTGATCAGCGTCGGCTGTCCAAAAAAGACTCCAATGCACCATCAGTCAGAGCGGCATTCCCGGACCGGAACAGCGAGATGACGACTATGCAAAGAAGCTGGCGAAGGACCACGATCCTGTCCTCGGTGGCCGCACTGGCCACGGCGTTCATCGCCATCGCCCCCGCTGCGCAGGCGGATACGCCCACCAGTTCCGTCGAAGTCAGTCCCACCACGGTGCTTCCGGGACAGACATTCACGATCACGCAAACCATTCACAACCCCACCGATTTCACGGTGACTTTCGCGAAGGGCGCCATTTACGGCACGCCGACCGCGATCGTCGACGTCGCCGACATCGTGTCCTGCACCAACACGACGGCGGTCGGCTGTTTCCAGGCCGGGAGCAGTTACCGCGCCGCGTTCGGCGATCTCGAGGCGGGCGGCACGAAGACCACCGTGTGGACCTTGCGGGTCAAGGACACCGCGGCACCGGGGCAGTTCACGCTGCAGCACCAGTTCGTCGGCGACAACTACGCCTTCGACACCCTCGACGGCCCCGTGATCACCGTCGCCGAGCCGGCCACGCAGGCCGACGTCAAGGTCGCGCTGGGCGCCACCGGGCACGGCGGCCTGAACGCGCGCATCGACTACACGGTGACCGTGACGAACTACGGCCCGGCCACGGCGACCGGAACCCGGGTCGTGGCCACGTATCCCGCCGGTCTGTCGTTCGCCTCCGGCACCGGCTGCGCGCACGTCGCCGGCACCCGGACCGTGAACTGCGACGTCGCTTCACTGGCCCCCGGCGCGTCGGCGACGCCGAAGTTCTCGGTCAACGGCGGCCTGCTCGCGCTCGGTTCGTACACCGCGACGGCGAAGCGGACGGCAAGCTCGCCCGAGGATCCCAACCCCGCCAACGACAGCGCGTCGAAGACGTGCTCGGCGCTCACTGGGCTCATCGTGACCTGCTGAAGGTTCGCGAGAGGTGAACCGGGCTCGTGTCCTCCGCCAGGGACACGGGCCCGGTTTCGCGTTTTCAGCCGGTGACCGACGCGTACAGCTTCGCGATGTCGTCGTCGAAATACGCGCTGTAGGAAACGTCCGGGGTGTCGCCGCCGAGCTGGTAACCGCCGATCACCCCGATGACGGCGCCGTCGGTGACCCACGGGCCGCCGCTGGTCCCGTCGGGGAAACCGGGGCACGCCACGCGCAGCTGATAAGTGTCGGAACGCGTCGTGTTCCCGTCGCAGACCACCGGGGAATCGGTCGTGTCGGGGTAGCCCGTGAGGGTGATCCGGTGTTCGAACCCGCGATTCGTGCCGAGCACGTTCGCGCCGGTGAGGCTTTCCAGTGACGCCGGGTTTCCGGCCTGCCGGACGGTGAGGAACGCGAAATCCAGATCCGGGTCCGCCGACGCCGTCCAGCCGCCGGCGACGGCCACCGAGGTCACCGTCCACTGCCCGAACGGCGCGACGCCGTCGTGGTAGCCAGGGGCGAAGGTCATGCCGTCCCGGACGCAGTGCGCGGCGGTCAGGACGAGGTCGCCGTCGGTCGAGTGCACGACGCTCGCAGTGCAGAAGTGGCTCCCGTTCGCGAACAGCGCGCCGACCGGGGACGCCGGGGGTTTCGCCGGAGCAGCAGGAGCAGCGGCAGCGGCGGGTGCGGCTGGAGTGGCGGTGACGGGGGCGGTCGTGACCGGGGCCGGCGCGCCCGCGGCGTAGGCGTCGTCGGCGGTCGTGCCGGTACCGAGGACCAGCCCGGTCCCCATGACCAGCAACGCCGCCGCGGCCGTCAGCGCGGTGCGGGGAAACTTGATCGCCACCACTTCAGATCACCACAGGGCCGCCGGTTCCGCAGCGTGCGCGGGCCGATGCACAGCGACCTCATAGTGACCTCACAGCGCCGCACAGGCTCGGCTCGCCCGCTGACCTGCGCTCCTGACTGTCCGCACAGGCCGAGGAACCCACATTCGGCGCCTCCCGCGCACCCATCCCCCTCGGTACGGTGACCGCATGATGCGGAAGGCCGTCGCCGTGCGGCGGGAGGAGATCGTGCGGGCCGCGCTCGCGCAGATCCGGTCCCGGGGCATCGCCGGGGTGCGGGCCGCCGACGTCGCGCACGCACTCGACGTGAGCACCGCGCTGATCTTCTACCACTTCGGGACCCTCGAAACGCTCGTCATCGAAGCCTTCCGGCAGGCCGCCGAGCACGAACTGACCAAGCTGAACCACGAGCTCGGCCAACGCGGTCCCGCCGACAAGCGGCTGCGTGCCGTCCTCGCCCTGTACGGGCCGGCCAAGCACGACAACTGGCCGCTGTGGATCGAGGCCGGCGCCGCCGCCATGCGCGATGCCGCCCTGCGGGCCGTGCTGCAGCGGCTGGACCTGCGGTGGCGGGACGCCGTCGTCGCGCTGATCGCGGAGGGTGTCGGGGCCGGGACCTTCCGGTGCCCCGATCCGCACGGCGCCGCGTGGCGGCTGACCGCGCTGCTCGACGGGCTCGCCGTCCAGGTCGTCGCCCGGCAGGGCACGGTCACCACCGAAGACTGCGACCGGTGGGTCGACCAGGCGATCGCGCACGAGCTCGGGTGTTGACCGGGGGATCAGGAGGGGCGATGACCGAAACAGCCTTGCTCGAAGTGGCGTGGACCGACCCCGTCACCGGGTGCCGCGGGTACCTGGTGATCGACCGGCTGGTGCGCGGCGTCGCCAGCGGCGGCCTGCGGATGCGCCGCGGCTGCTCGCTGTTCGAGGTCCGCGGCCTGGCCAGGAGCATGACGCTCAAGGAAGGCCTCAACTACGACCCCGACGGCCGCTACGTCCCGCTCGGCGGTGCCAAGGGCGGCATCGACTTCGACCCCTACGACGAGCGCGCCCGCGACGTCGTCGCCCGGTACCTGCACGCCATGCGGCCGCTCATCGAGCAGTACTGGACCATGGGCGAGGACCTGGGCCTGCGGCAGGACGTCATCGACGGCGTCATCGCCGAAATCGGCCTGCTCAGCCCGGTGCAGGCCGTCTACCCGCTGCTCGAAGACCGCGACGCCGCGACCGCCCGGCTGGCCGACGCCTGCCGGATCGAGGTCGGCGGGCTGGGGCTCGACGAGCTGGTCGGCGGCCTCGGCGTCGCGGAGGCCACGCTCACCGGGCTCGAAATGCTCGGCCGGGAGAACGAGGACAACCGCGTCGTGCTCCAGGGTTTCGGCGCGATGGGCGGCGCCACCGCCCGCTTCCTCGCCGACGCCGGGCTGCGCGTCGTCGGCGTCTCGGACGTCCGCGGGGTCGTCGCCAACCCGGACGGCCTCGACGTCGAAAACCTGCTGCGGCACCGCGACCGCTTCGGCGGCATCGACCGCGACAACCTCAAGCCCGGCGACGAGCTGCTGCCGCCGGAAGCCTGGCTGGACGTGCCGGCCGAGGTGCTGGTGCCGGCGGCGATCTCCTACTGCGTCGACGCCGACAACCAGGCCAAGATCGGCGCGAACCTCATCGTCGAGGCCGCGAACCTGCCGGTCACGCCGGACGCCGAGGAGCTCCTCGACGCACGGGGCATCCGGGTGGTGCCGGACTTCGTCGCCAACTCGGCGACCAACTCCTGGTGGTGGTGGACGCTGTTCGGCGACGTCGGCGCGGACGCCGAGGAAGCCTTCGGCAAGGTCCGCGCCCGGATGCGCGCCCTGGTGACCGGCATGTTCGAGGTCGCCACACTCGACGGCCTCAGTCTCCGCGACGCCGCGCTGCAGCTGTCGCAGAAGAACCTCGAAGCCATCCAGGCGCGGTTCGGATAAGCCTGGGGGAACGAATCCACCCCCGAGATAGTTGAGCGTTGTATGAAACTCGGCATCTACAGCTTCGGCGACCGCGCGCCGGACCCGCGCACCGGCGAACAGCCCACCGTCGCGCGGACGCTGGCCAACACCCTCGAGCGGATCAAGCTGGCCGACGAGCTGGGCCTGGGCTTCTACGGCCTCGGCGAGCACCACCTCGACCAGTACGCGATCTCGAACCCGGGCACGGTACTGGCCGCCGCCGCGAGCGTCACGAACCAGATCACCCTCAGCTCCGCCGTCACCGTGCTGAGCACCGAGGACCCGGTCCGCCTCTACCAGCAGTTCACCACGCTCGACCAGCTCAGCCAGGGCCGCGCCGAGCTGCTCGCCGGGCGCGGGTCGTTCACCGAGTCGTTCCCGCTGTTCGGCAACGACCTCGGCGACTACGACGAGCTCTTCGAGGAGAAGCTCGCCCTGCTCCTGCACATCGACCGCGAGGACCCGCTGACCTGGTCCGGCAAGTTCCGCCCGCCGCTGGAGAACGCGCGGATCCTGCCCCGGCCGTACGGCAGGCACTTGCGCATCTCGGTCGGCACCGGCGGCAACCCCGAGTCGTCGATCCGCGCCGGCCTGCTCGGCCTGCCGGTGGTCTACGCGGTGATCGGCGGGCAGCCCGAGCGCTTCGCCCCGCTGGTCGACCTCTACCGCCAGGCCGGCGAAGCGGGAGAGCAGCAGGACCTGCACGTCACCATGGGGGCGATCGGCTTCATCGCCGAAAAGTCCCAGGACGCCAAGGAAACGTTCTACCCGTACTGGCTCGAGACGATGAAGTACGGCGCCCGCGCCCGCGGCTGGGCGGTCCCGACCCGCGCCGAGTACGACGAATACACCCGGGACGCGAACGCGTTGTTCGTCGGCAGCCCGCAGGAAATCGCCGAACGCCTGATCGCGGTCGGCAAGCTCACCGGCGCGGACCGGTACGCCATGCAGATGGACTGGTCCGGTGTCCCGCACGCCGAGGTCATGCGGGCCATCGAACTCCTCGGCACCGAAGTGCTCCCGCTGGTGGAAAAGGCGTTCTAGTGCGGTGACCACGAAGGTTCACCGGGTCGGGGTCGTGAGTGGTAAGGCGGGTTCTAACCCGCCTTACCACTCACGACCAGCCGCGGCAGACCACCGGGGTTCCAGCACAACCCGGCGAACGTATCCGGTCACCGCACTAGACGTCGTTGCCGGCGATGTAGCCGAACGTCATCGCCGGGCCGATCGTCGACCCCGCGCCGGCGTAGCTGTGGCCCATCACCGCTGCGCTGGCGTTGCCCGCCGCGTACAGGCCGGGGATCACCGAGCCGTCCGGGCGCAGCACGCGCGCCCGGGCGTCGGTGCGCATGCCGCCCTTTGTGCCGAGGTCGCCCGGCACGAGCCGCAGCGCGTAGTACGGCGCCGCCCACAGCGGCGCCAGGCACGAGTTCGGCGTCACCGACGGGTCCGTGTAGTAGTGGTCGTAGGCGCTCGCGCCGCGGCGGAACTCGGTGTCCACACCGGACCGGGCGAAGCCGTTGAAGCGGTCCACTGTGGACTTCAGGGCGGCGGCCGGGACGCCGATCTGCGCGGCGAGGCCCTGGACGCTCGACGCCTTGAAGACCGCGCCCGCGGTGTACCAGGCGTCCGGGAACGGCAGCAGCGGCGCGATGTCGCGGAACAGGTACCGGTTGCGGTAGTTCTGGTCGACGATCAGCCACGCCGGGATGTCCGGCGCCGCCGGGTTCTTGTCGTACATCGTGTGCACGACGTCGCTGTAGGGCGCGGCTTCGTTGACGAACCGCTGCCCGGCCTGGTTCACGATCAGCCCGCCCGGCAGGGTGCGCTCGGCCAGGCAGAAGTACGGGTCGCCGGGGGTCGGGATGGCCGGGCCCCACCAGGCGTCGTCCATCAGGTCGAGTGCGGCGCCGGCGCGCTGCCCGGCGCGGTGGCCGTCGCCGGTGTTCTCCTTCGCACCGACGGTCCAGTCGGTGCCGATCGGCTGCCGCTGGTACTGCGCGCGCATCGCCGCGTTGTGCTCGAACCCGCCGGAGCCGACGATCACCCCGCGCCGGGCCCGCACCAGCCCGTTCGGCGTCACCACCCCGGTGACCGCGCCGTTTTCGACGTTCAGGTCGACGAGCGGGGTGTTCAGCAGCACCGGGACGTTCGCCCGCTGGAGGCCGACCCGCAGCCCGGCGGCGAGCGACTGCCCCATGGTGAGCGGCTTCTGCCCGGCCAGCGCGGCGGCGGTGCCGCGGGCGAGGCACTCGGCGGCGACCGCGGCGCCCTTGGCGTTCACCAGGGCGAGGTTCAGCCACTTGTAGTCGGCGCTGAAGACGACGAGCCCGGCCGGGGTGGCGAGGTAGGGCGGGTTGAGGTTCGCCAGCTCGGCACCCAGCAGGTTGCCGTCGAACTGGTCCGGTTCGATCGACCGGCCGTTCGGCAGGCCGCCCGGGAGCTCCGGGTAGTAGTCGCTGTAGCCCTCCATGAAGCGGAACCGCAGCGGGCTGTTGGCCAGGACGAACGAGATCATCGCCGGGCCGTTGCGCAGGAAGGCCTCCTGGCGCGCGGCCGGCACATCCGGCCCGACGACGGCGGCGAGGTACTGCGCGGCCTTCGCGGGCGTGTCCGGGACACCGGCGGCGAGCAGCACCTGGTTGTTGGGGATCCAGATGCCGGCCCCGGACCGGGCCGCGGACCCGCCGAAGGTCGGTGCCTTCTCGAGCACGACGACGCTGAGCCCGCGCTTGGCGGCGGTCAGCGCGGCGGTCATGCCGGCGGCCCCGGAGCCGACCACGACGACGTCGTACTCCCCCAGCGGTGCCGCGGCGGCCGGGGTCGCGAGCCCGGCGGTGACGGCGAGGCCCACCCCGGCGGCGCTGCCGCGCAGGAGCTGACGGCGGGTCAGGTCGGCATCCATGGCGACTCCTCGCTCGCGGGAACGGCGAGGGTCATGGTCTCCGCAGCGGCGCATAACTGGAACAGGTTCTACCCGAGTGGAGCAGTCCCGCCGGGTTCGGCTCGGCCGGTGGCGCCAATGTGAACGGGCATTCGGCGGCAGGCTCAGCCCGGCCAGGTCACCGGCACCTCCTCCGGCCCGCGCACCGACAGCGGCGGCCGCCAGGTGATCGTTTCCCACGGTACCGCCAGGTCCAGGCCGGGCAGCCGGTCCACCAGCGCCCGCAGCGCGATCTCCCCCTCCAGCCGGGCCAGCGCCGCGCCCAGGCAGAAGTGGATGCCGTGGCCGAAGCCGAGCTGCTGGGCGTCCTTTCGGCGGATGTCGAACGCCGTCGCCGACGGGAACGCGTTCTCGTCCCGGTTCGCGGCCCCGACGTGCGCCAGCACCGCCTCGCCGCGGCGCACCAGCACCCCGCTCAGCGTGACGTCCTCCAGGGCCACGCGCAGCAGGGACGAGTCGACCGGGCCGTCGTAGCGCATGATCTCCTCGATCGCCCCCGGCGTCAGCGCGGGGTCGGCCCGCAACGCCGCCAGTTGCTCCGGGTGCCGGCACAGCAGGACGATCCCGCACCCGATCAGGCTGACCGTCGTCTCGTGGCCGGCGAGCAGCAGCTGGGTGGCCAGGTCGATCAGCTCCGGCTCGGTGAGCCGGTCGCCGTCCTCGTCGCGGGCGTGCACCAGCGCGCTCAGGAAGTCGTCCGCGGGCCGCGCGCGCTTCTCCGCCACCAGCGCGGCCATGTCCTCGGCGCCGTCGCGGCGGGCCTGCTCGACGTCGGCGGGCGCGTGCTGCATCGGCGTCACGATCACCCGCGACCACCGCCGGAACCGCGCGCGGCCGGCGAACGGGACGCCGAGCAGCTCGCACATCACCAGCGTCGGCAGCGGGAAGGCGAACTCCTCGACCAGGTTCACCGGCGGCCCGTGCGCGATCATCGCGTCGAGGAGCTCGTCGGCGATCTCCTGGATCCGGGGCCGCAAAGCGGCGATCCGGCGGACGGTGAACGCCTGCGCCGACAGCCGCCGCAGGCGCGTGTGGTCGGGCGGGTCCATGTTCAGGATGCTGTGCTCGCCGGTGGAGAAATCGCCGGGCTCGATCAGGCACGGCGCGCCCGGGTACAGCAGGTTGCGGCTGAACCGCGGGTCGGAGAAGACCGTGCGGACGTCGTCGTAGCGCGTCACCAGCCAGCCTTCGTGCCCGCTGGGGAACGCGATCCGGGACACCGGCGGGTACCCGGCGTAGATCTCCCCCATCGGGACGGCGGGATGGTCCTTCTCGGCGGGATAGACAGCGGTCATGCCGCCGATGATGGGCGCCGCTCCCGGCACCGGGAAGGCGATCGACCACGGGAAACCCGTCCGGCCGCCGGGAACCGCCCGGACGGCCTCACCCTGGCGGTGTCCTTTGTGGATCGGAGGACAAGTTGACGACACCCTCAACTCGTGGCTAAGTTGAGAGAGTACTCAACTTGAGGAGGTTCCCTTGCCGAAAGTGCTCGCCGTCCTGGGCGTCGGCCCCGGGCTCGGTCTGTCGATCGCCCGCCGGTTCGGCCGCGAAGGCTTCACGACGGCGCTGGTTTCCCGCACCGGCACCCGTCACGCGGGCTACCGCGAGTCGCTCTCCGGCGTCGACACGTTCACCTACACGGCGGATGTCACCGACCGGACCCAGCTCGACGACGTGCTCGCCCGCATCACGGCCGACGCCGGCGAGATCGACACGGTGTACTTCGGGCCGGCCGACGCCACGGCCGGCCCGGGCATCACGCCGCTCACCGAAGCCGGCGCCGGCACCCTGCGCGCCACGTTCGATTCCGTCGTGCGCCCGGCGGCGCAGCTCGTCGAAGCCGTGCTGCCGGACCTGGTGCAGCGCGGCTCCGGTTCGTTGCTGTTCGCCGGTGGCCTCAGCGGCAAGGACCCGATGCCGATGCTCGGCAGCCTCGCCCCGGCGTCGGCAGCGTTGCGGATGTACGTGCTCACGCTGCACGCGGCCCTGCGCGAAACGGGCGTCCACGCCGGCATCCTCACCATCGGCGGCCTCATCGAGCGCGGCGACATCCACCGGGTGTTCACCGCGCAGGACCACGGCTTCAGCGTCGGAACGCTCGATCCGGACGACATCGCCGATCGGGCGTGGCAGCTGTACACCGAGCGGGAAGCCGAAGCGGAGTTCAACGCGATGGCGGCGGTCTAGGCGAGGTAGGCGAGTTCCGGGTGCGCGGTGACGTAGGCGTCGAGCAACCGGCGGGCGACCGGCACCGAGCCGACCAGCGGGTGCAGCGCGAACGCCCGCAGCGCCGCCGCCCGCGAACCCGTCGTCGCCGCTTCGATCGCCGCCCGCTCGACGGCCTTGACCGTCGTCACCAGGCCCAGCGCGTGGTCGGGCAGGGGCCCGGTGGCGAGCGGGCGGGCACCGTCGGCGTCGACCGAGCACGGGACCTCGACGACCGCGTCGCCCGGCACGCCCGGGAGCGCGGAGCCGTTGCGGACGTTGAGGATCAGCGTCGTGCGTTCGCCGTGCGCCAGGGCGCGCATCAAGGCCAGCGCGACCTTCTCGTAGCCGCCACCCTCGAGGTCGTCACGCTCTCCTTCGCGCGTCTCGGCCATGTACGTCGCTTCGCGTTCCAGGCGCGTGCGTTCCCAGGAAGCCAGCGAGGGCTCGGCGTAGAAATCGCGTTGCTGGTCGAGGAGGAACGCCCCGCGCGATTCCGAACCGGCGGCCTCGCGGGCGAAATAGTAGTAGTGCAGGTATTCGTTGGGGATGGCACCGAGGGTGCGCAGCCAGTCCGCCCCGAAGAGCTTGCCCTCCTCGAACGACTCGCACGTGGCGGTGTCGGCCAGCAGCCGCGGCAGGACGTCCTCGCCGCCGACGCGCACCGAGCGAAGCCAGCCGAGGTGGTTCAGGCCCGCGTAGTCGAACTTCGCCGCCGCCGCGTCGATCCCGAGGGCCCGGGCGACGCGGCGGCAGAGCCCGACCGGCGAGTCGCAGATGCCGATCACGCGGCCGCCGAGGTGCGCGGCCATCGCTTCGGTGACCATCCCGGCGGGGTTGGTGAAGTTGACGACCCACGCGCGCGGCGCCAGCTCGCCGACCAGCCGCGCGAGGGCGACCGCGACCGGGACCGTCCGGAGTCCGTAGGCGATCCCGCCCGCACCGGCGGTTTCCTGGCCCAGCACGCCTTCCGCGTGCGCGATCTGTTCGTCCAGCTGCCGTCCGCGGAGCCCGCCGACGCGGATGGCCGAGAACACGAAGTCCACATCGGACACCGCGGCGGCGAGGTCGGTGGTGGTGCGCACCCGGGGCGCGTTCGCCGCGCCGGCGGCCTGCTCGGCCAGCACCCGTTCGATCGCCGCGAGCCGCCCGGCGTCGACGTCGTGCAGGACGAGCTCGGTGACGTCGCCGCCGTCGAGCAGGGCCCCGTGCACCAGCGGCACGCGGAACCCGCCGCCGCCGAGGATCGCCAGCCTCACCGCCGCGAACCGATCGGGTGACAACCTTCCCGCATTCGCCGACCCTAGCAGCCGGGGGCACGCAATCCGTGGTCGAAACGGTTCAGCTCTTGCGAATCTCACGCGGCTGACGCAGGCTCGGGCCGTCCGCTGCGTGATCCCCTGGAGGCGCCTGTGCCGGCCGAGCCCACCCCCGAAGTCGACGTCTTCCTGTCCGGCCTGCTGTTCTTCGACCTGGTCTTCACCGGGCTCGAACACCCGCCGGCCCCGGGCACCGAGGTGTGGACGGGCGGCATGGGCTCGGGGCCGGGCGGGATCGCGAACTTCGCCGTCGCGCTGAGCCGGCTCGGCCTGCGGACGTCGCTGGCGGCGGCGTTCGGCACCGACGTCTACGGGCGCTACTGCTGGGACGTGCTGGCCCGCCAGGAGCACATCGACCTCTCGCGGTCCCGGCGGTTCCCGGAGTGGCACTCGCCGGTGACGGTCTCGCTGGCCTACGCGGGCGACCGCGCGATGGTCACCCACGGCCACCCGCCGCCCGTCCCGGTCGCCGACCTCGCCGGTTCGCCGCCGCCGAGCCGGGCGACGGTGGCGCACATCGGCCTCGACACCGCCGAGTGGGTGCACAGCGCGCACCAGTCGGGCAGCCTCGTGTTCGCCGACGTCGGCTGGGACCCGTCCGAGGCCTGGTCGCCGGCGCTGCTGGAGCAGCTGGCGTGCTGCCACGCGTTCGTGCCGAACGAGATCGAGGCGATGCGCTACACCCGCACGGACACGCCCGAGGCGGCGCTGGCCCGGCTGGCGGAGCTGGTCCCGATCGCGGTGATCACCCGCGGCGGCGAGGGCGTGCTGGCGGTGGACGGGACGACCGGCGAGACGGCGGCGGTCCCGGCGCTCCCGGTCGACGTGCTGGACGCGACGGGCGCGGGCGACGTGTTCGGCGCCGGGTTCGTGGCCGCGACGCTGACGGGCTGGCCGCTGGTGGAGCGCCTGCGGTTCGCGTGCCTGACGGCGAGCCTGTCGGTCCAGCACTTCGGCGGCGCGCTCGCGGCACCGGGCTGGCACGAGATCGCGCAGTGGCACGCGCGGACCCGCAGCCCGGACTACGCGTTCCTGGACGACGTGCTCCCGGCGGAGACGGTGGCGGGGATCCGCCGCGGCCCGGTGACCCTCGGCTTCGGCGACGACAGCTGGCGCTAGCACCCCCCAGCCAGGGCGCCTCTTCACCGCCGCCCTGCTGGACCAGGACGTGGGCCAGCTGATGCAGGCGGGCCGGGTTCCGACCGCAGGGCCGGGCGGTCGACGGCTGGCCGACAGCGCTTGCCCGGGAGCTCACGGCGTCGGCGGAGAAGGACGCGAGAGCGCGGGATGCGCACTCGCGCCTCCTCGGCGGCTAACCGTCCAAACGGGACCAGAACGCGGTCAGGGCGCGCGCCACCGGGTGCGGGTCCGTCACCGGCCACCAGTGCCCGGTACCGGGGAGCTCGGCGATCTCGGCACCGGCGGCCTCGCCGGCGAACCGGTGCTGCGCGGGCGTTCCGCTGGCCTGGTCGACGTCCGCGAGGGCGATCAGGGCCAGCCCGGGCCGTTGCCGGGCCTTCGCGAGGTCGCGGCCCGCCTCGGCCATCGCGGGCTGGGCGGCCGACCGCAGGAGCGAGAGCACCGCCCGCCCCATGCCGTCGTCCATCCCGGCGGCCACGCGTTCCGCGGCCGGGCCGGTCATCCCGAGCGCGGTGACGACCCCCAGCCGTTGCTCGAAACTGCCGCCGAAGATCTCCTTCACCGAGGCCTCGCCCGCCCCTTCCTGCTGCCACACCTGCGCCCGCGCGTGCCAGACGTAGTCCGGCGCGAAGAGGCCGAGTGCGTCCGAAGCCCAGCTTCGGATCAGGTCCGGGCGGGTCATCGCGATCCGGGCGACGTGCGCGCCGCCCCAGTCGTGGCCGACGAGGTCGACCGGTTCCTTGAACTGCTCCAGCCGCGCGGCGAGCCACTCGCCGTAGCCCGCCACCGTGGCGGAGAAGCCGTCCGACGCGGGCACCCCGAAACCGGGCGGGGACAGCGTCACCGCGTCGTCCCGGCCGAGGGCGGCGATCAGCGGTCCCCACACGCCTGAGTTCTCCGGGTTGCCGTGCACGAGTACCAGGGGAACAGCCATCTCCACTCCTAACTTGCGTGCATGTATGCAAGTAAGTGTAGCAGCGGACGGCGCCGGGTGGCCACGGCCGGAAACTACGGCGCGACGGCGAACGCCGCGCGCACCGAACGCGTCGCCTCGCGGATGAGGGCAGGGACGTTGCGCACCGGGGGCTGGGCGATGAGCTGCAGCCCGGTCCCCCGGACCAGGGCGACGACCAGCACGGCGGCCGCGGCCGGGTTCACGTCGGACCGGACGGACCCGTCGGCGACACCCTGGCGGACCACGTCCGCCAGCAGCTGCCGGAAGTCGGCGTCCCGGCGGGCGAACAGCGGCGCCAGCAGGGGGTCGGCCGCGATCGCCTCACCCCACAGCTGCAGGAAGGCGCGCGCCGACGGGGTGCGCCGCACGACGTTGCGCAGGTACGCCTCGACGATCCGCACCAGGTGCTCCAGGCCGTCCCCGTCGTAGGCGGGGACGTCGAACCGCTGCGCCGCGTCGAGCACGGCTTCCAGCAGCCGTTCCCGGCTGCCGAAGTGGTGGTAGACGATGCCGCGGCTGTAGCCGGCGGCTTCCCCGACCTCGGCGAGGGTGACGGCGCGCGAGCCGCTGCGCGCGATGAGCGCCATGGCCGCGTCCAGCACTCGCCGCTCGGTCTCGGCGCGTCGTTGCTCCTGCGTTCGCCTCGCCGGACGATCGGTCATGCTCGGTGCTCCCCTGCCGGGCGTGGTGGTCGACGAAGTGTGCCACGCTCCGCCGACCACCGGGCCGGCCGGACCTAGCCGACCGACACCCGCAGGATCTTGTTGTGGCTGTTGTGCGGCGTGCTGTCCTTGTCACCGTCCACGCTGGTCGCCAGCCACATCTGCCCGTCCGGCGCCGGCTCGACCGTGCGGAGCCGCCCGTAGGTGCCGTTGAAGAACGTCTGGAAGTTCGTCAGCGAGCTGCCGCTGATCACCGCGCGGTAGAGCCGCGCCCCGCGCTGGCAGGCCACGTACAGCGCGTCACGGATGATCGTGATGCCGCTGCACGAACCCTGCGCCACCGGGTACGTCTTCTTCGGCGCGATGAATCCGTCGCACGAACCCGACGTCCCTTCGCACGACGGCCAGCCGTAGTTGCCGCCCTTCACGATCAGGTTCGTCTCGTCCATGATGCTGTTGCCGAACTCCTGCTCCCACAGCCGGCCCTGGGAGTCGAACGCCAGGCCCTGGACGTTCCGGTGGCCGTAGCTCCACACCGCGTTGTGGAACGGGTTGTCCGCCGGGATCGAGCCGTCCGGGTTGATCCGCAGCACCTTTCCGTTGAGGCTGCTGGTGTTCGGCGCGTTGCTGCTGTTCTGCGCGTCGCCCGTGCCCGCGAACAGGTACTTGCCGTCCGGGCTGAACCGCAGCCGGCCGCCGTTGTGGAACTTGTTGCGCGCGATGCCGGTCAGCAGCACCTGCTCGGTGCTCGTGGTCAGCGAGTCGGCCGCCGCGTCGTACTTGATCCGCACGATCCGGTTGTCGCTGCCCGAGGTGTGCATGATGTAGAGCCAGTGGTCCGAGGCGAACGACGCCGGGTTGATCTCCAGCCCGGTCAGGCCGCCTTCGCCGTCGGTGCTCTGCACGTTCGGCACGGTGCCGATCGTCTTCTTCGCGCCGGTCTTCGGGTTCAGGTGGACGATGGCGTGCGCGTCGCGCTGGTTGTAGAGGATCGTGCCGTCCGGCAGGGTCACCAGGCCCCACACGACGTCGTCGTCGGTGCCGACCTGCGTGGCGCCGCAGACGCCCTGCGACGGCGTGCAGTTCGACCCGCCGGTGGTGGTGACGTCCAGGGCCGGCGTGCTCGGTTCACTGAGGTTGCCGTTGGCGTCGAAGGCCCGGACCTGCAGGTGGTACGTCGTGTTCGGTGTCAGCCCGCCGAGCGTGGTGCTGGTCGTGTCCGACGTCCCGATCTGCGTGCTGCCGTTGTAGATCCGGTAGCCGGTGACGCCGACCTCGTCGGTCGACGCCGTCCACGCGAGCCCGATCGACGTGCTGTTCACCGCGGTCGTGTGCACGCCCGTCGGCGCGGACGGCGGCGTGTGGTCGTCGGACGGCGGCGTCTTCACCTGCAACGTCCCGCTGGCCTGCGAGACGTTGCCGGCCGCGTCGCGCGCGTTGACGTAGAAGCCGTAGCTGCCGTTCGGCGCGAGGTTGCCGCAGGTCGCGGTGAGCGCGCCGGTGGTGCTGGCGCAGAGCTGACCGTCACGGTAGACGTCGTAGCCCACGACGCGGGTGTTGTCGGTGGCCGCGGTCCACTCGATCGTGGCGCTCGTGGGCGTGACCCCGACGAGCGTCGGCGTGCCGGGCGGTGACGGCGGCTGCACGTCGCCCCCGGAGCCGTAGACGCCGAATTCCTGCAGCGAATAGCCCTTCGACGCGTCGGTGCGGCAGCGTTTCGTGCCGTACACCCGGACGTACCGGCCGGTGCCGTCGAGGGAGGTCAGGTCCTCGACGCCGCCCTTGCCCGCGTCCGTCGCGTAGATCTTCGTCCAGCTGACGTGGTCGGCCGAGGTGTCGATCTCGTAGGCGGTGGCGCAGGAAGCGTCCCACTGCAACCGGACGCGGCTGACGTGCACGGCCGCGCCGAGGTCGACGTAAATCCACTGTGGATCGACGCCGGCCGCGCTGGCCCAGCGGGTCGCGCTGTCGCCGTCGACGGCGTTCGCCGCCGGGCAGCAGCCACCCGACGACGACGCGGTGACCGGCTTCCCTTGGGACAGCAAGGGGTCCGCGGCGGCCGCCGGGGTGATCGCCGCGGCGGCGAGCGCGAGCGCGATCGCCCCCGCCCGAATCAGTCGACTCATACCGTCCTCCATGGCTGATGACGACGGCGGAGGTCGGGAAAACCCTACGAGCGAGCCGGTCCGGTGGTCAACTGGCGTCCCGGTCAACGGGCAGCACCCGCCCGAGGAAACCGCGGATGTACCCGGCGATCGAATCCAAATGCGTTTCGAGGGCGAAATGGCCGGAATCGAGCAGGTGGATTTCGGCGTCGGGCAGGTCGCGGGCGTAGGCACGGGCCCCGTCGGCGACGAAGATCTCGTCGTTCCCGCCCCAGACGGCGAGCAGCGGCACCCGGCTGGTCCGGAAGTACTCGTGGAACTTCGGGTACAGGCCGATGTTGTGGTGGTAGTCGGCGAGCAGCGCCTGCTGGATCGCGGCGGCGCCGGGCCGGTCGAGCAGGGCCTGGTCGTGGATCCAGACGTCCGGGCTGACCAGCGAGGGGTCGGGCACGCCGTCGAGGTACTGCGCCTTGGTGGCCTCGAGGGTGACCATGCCGCGCAGGTCGTCCTCGGTCAGCGTGCCGGCGGCGAGCTTCTGCGGGAGCCCGGCGCCGAGGCCGTCGACGTAGGCGTTGCCGTTCTGCGTGACGATCGCCGTCACCCGATCGGGGTTGGCGGCGGCGATGCGCAGGCCGACCGGCGCGCCGAAGTCCTGGATGTAGAGCGCGAAGCGGCCGAGGCCGAGCTGGTCGAGCAGGCCGAGCGTGAGTTCGGCGAGCGCGTCGAAGGTGTAGGTGAACTCGCTGGTGGAGGGCGCATCGGAGGCGCCGGCGCCGAGGTAGTCCGGCGCGACGACGTGGTAGCGATCGGCCAGGGCGGGGATGAGGTTCCGGAACATGTGCGAGCTCGTCGGGAAGCCGTGGAGCAGCACGATCGTGGGGGCTTCGGCGGGGCCGGCCTCCCGGTAGAACAGCCGGTGCCCGTCGACGGTCGCGTAGCGGTAGTGCACGATTACCTCCTGTGTCTCATGGTTACTTTGTCATTTATCCATGAGACGGCGTAGGCTGTCAACGGTCGGGGACACTCGGGGCACGGACAGCGGGAGGCGAACATGGTCACGGCGGCACCCGGCGAGGACCGCTCGCCGGCGTTGGCACTGGTCAACACCCGGCGCTTGACGGCGGACGACCTCACCTCACCCGGCTCGGCGGGTTCGTGGCTGCGCTCGCACGGGCTGGCGGCCGCGGTCCCCGACGCGGCTTCGCTGGGCCGGTTGACGGAGTTGCGCGATGCGGTCCGGGAGCTGCTGGCGGCGCTGGCGGAGGGCCGTCCCCCGGCCTCGGCGGCGGTGTCGGCGGTGAACACGGCGGCCGCCGCGGATGCGGCGGTGTTGTCGCTGGCCTGGCGGGACGGGCCGGTGCGGGAGTGGCGCAGCGGCCGGCCGGACAGCGTCGACGCGGCGGTGGCGGCGCTGGCGCGGGACGCGATCGAGGTGGTGAGCGGGCAGCTGGGGCCGTTGGTGCGGCCGTGCGAGGCGCACGGGTGCATCAGGTACTACGTCCGCGAGCACGCCCGCCGCCGCTGGTGCTCGACGACGTGCGGCGACCGGGTGCGCGCTGCCCGGCACCAGAAGCTGGTGGTCGAGCAGCGCGACGAATCCCGCTAGTGCGGTGACCGGATACGTTCGCCGGGTTGTGCTGGAACCCTGGTGGTCTGCCGCGGCTGGTCGTGAGTGTTAAGGCGGGTTCTAACCCGCCTTACCACTCACGACCCCGACCCGGTGAACCTTCGTGGTCACCGCACTGGCCGACTGGGCGCCGGTTCGTCAGTCGACCAGGGCGCCGCAGCTCACGTTGACCGTCGCCGCCGTCATCGAGGCCGCTCGGTCCGACGCCACGAACGCCGCCACCGCGCCCACGTCGGCCAGGGTCGCCGCGCGGCCCAGCATCGTCTTGCGATGTTCTCCTCCAGCTCCGCGCGGCCCGGGAAGCCGGACGGCAGCGTCTCCGGGATGCCGCCCGTCCGGAGCGTCACCGTGCGGATCCCGTGCGGGCCCAGCTCGGCCGCGAGCTGGCGGCGCATCGCCTCCAGCGCGTGGAACGCCACCTGCAGCCCGCCGACCGAGAACTCCCGCAGCGGATCGGCCGCGCCCCCGAAGAACAGGATCGCGCCGGCTCCCCGGGCGATCATGTGCCGGGCCGCCGCGCGGGCGGTCAGGAACTGGGTGCGCACCGCCGTCAGCACCGGGCGTTCGTAGTCCGCGAGCGCCATCTCCACCAGCGGCGTGCCCTGGACGTCCCCGTGGCCGATCAGGTTGAACGAGACGTCGATCCCGCCCTCGGCCGCCACCGCGGCGGCGTGGTCGTCCACCGCGCGCTCGTCGAGGGCGTCGACCTCGGCCGTCTCGGCCCGGCCGCCGGCCGCGCGGATGCCGTCGGCGACCTTGTCCAGCCGGGCCCGGGTCCGGCCGGCCAGGAACACCCGCGCGCCTTCCTCGGCGAACGCGGTGGCGACGGCCGTGCCGATCCGCCCCGCGGCGCCGTAGACGATCGCGTTCTTGCCGGCGAGCAGCGTCATGAAGTCCTCCTGAGTGTCCGGTTGCCCCTGCGTCGAACGGCCGCACCCGGAATCGACGCTCAAGGCCGCGGAACCCCCATCGGGTTCGGCACCGGGACGACGCCGGCGTCGATCACCGCCCGGCTCAGCGGCACCGCCAGCGCCAGGAGCCGCTCGACGTCGGCGCCCAGCGCGGCCACCGGCGCCGCCGCCAGGCGGTCCGTGTCGTCCTCGATCCCGCGGCGCAGCCGATGGCCCGCCTCGGTCAGGCGGCCGCCGGCGTCGAGGACGTCCCGGGCGCGCAGCCGCTCGACCGCCGCGTCCCACTGCGCGTCCGACCAGCCGCGGTGGGGCTGGATGTCCGCGCGGCCGAGCACGCCGTCACCGATGTGGGTGAGGGTCGTCTCCAAGCCGCTCAGCCCCGCGTGGACCGCGGAGAGGACGTGGCCGTCGCCGCGGTGCTCACGCAGGATGGTCGCCGCCAGCCACAGGCGCGAGAGCGGGTCCGCAGGCTTCGGCACGGCGGCCCACGCCGCCGCGAGCGGGCGGCCGTCGAACTCGCACGCGTCCACCGCCCGCCACAGCAGCGCGCTCAGCTCCGAGACATCGTCCGCGACCGCTCGCAACGCCGACGCGACGGCGGCCATCCGGGAGCCGACGACGGCGCCGGGCGAGGCGAACGACCACGCGTCCGGCAACGCCCGCGCCACCATCGACGGCGCGAAGCCGAACAGCATCGCCGTCGCGGGTCCGGGGCCGATCGGCCCGAGAGGCGCCAGCCGCCCCGCGAAGTAACCCATCCAGTAGCCGCGCAGCCCGGCCGCCTTCGCCGCTTCGGCCGTCTGGGGCGCGAAGTAGACGACGGCGTGCAGCGGTTCCACGGCCGCCCACAGGCGACGAGCGGTCATGGGCCCTCCTCACGGGGTCAGCGAGTGCGGCACGAGCGTGCCACCGCCTCGCGGCCCACGCATTGTCAGCCCCACGCCACCGGCAGCTCCTGGAGCCCGTACACGAGCGTGTTGTGCTTGTACTCCAGTTCCTCCCGCGCCACCGCCAGCCGCAGGTCCGGCACCCGCCGGAACAAACCCGTCAACGCCTCCTGCAGCTCCACCCGGGCCAGCTGCTGCCCCACGCACTGGTGCGCCCCGAACCCGAACGCCACGTGCGTCCGCGGGGACTCGCGACCGAAGTCGAGCTTGTCCGCGCCCGCGAACACCGACTCGTCGCGGTTCGCCGAGTTCAACGCCGCCACCAGCCACTCGCCCGCCCGGATCGAGCGGGAGCCGACCTGCACGTCCGATGTCGCGTACCGCAGCACACCCCACTGCACCACCGACAAGTAGCGCAGCAGTTCCTCGACCGCCCGGTCCGGCGCAGCGAGCACCGCCTCCCGCGAACCCGGGTGCTCCAGCAGCACCAGCGTGCTCAACGCGATCATGTTGGCCGTCGTCTCGTGGCCGGCCACCAGGAGGCTCAGGCCGAGCACCACCAGCTCCTCCATGGTCAGCGCGTCGGCGGCACCGGAAGACAGCCTGCTGAACAGATCGTCCTGCGGATTCCGCTGCTTCGAGACGAACAGCTCACCCAAGTAGCCCGACAGCGAGTGGTACGCCTGCTCGCCTTCCTCCCGCGTCGCGTCGGTGCTGACCATCGTGGCGCTCTGCTGCTGGAAGCGCGACCGGTCGGCGTACGGGACGCCGAGCAGCTCGCAGATCACCAGCGACGGGATCGGCAACGCGAAGTCCTGCACCAGATCCGCGCGGCCGGGGCGCGCGAGCATCGCGTCCAGGTGACTGTCCACCAGCTCCCGCACGTACCCGCGCAGTGCTTCCACGCGCCGCACGGTGAACTCCGCGATCACCTTCTTCCGCAGCCGCGCGTGGGCCGCGCCGTCGAGCTGGATGATCGAACCCGGGCTGACCTCCTCGTCGAGGTCGGCGTTCGGGTTCACGTGCACCGAAGACGCGCCGCGCGAGCTCAGCGTGCGGTCGGCGAGCACCGCACGGACGTCGGCGTAGCGGGTCACCAGCCACGCGTCCATGCCCGCCGGGCACCGCACCTTCGACGTCGGCGCGGTTTCCCGGAGGGTGGCGTAGACCCCGGGCGGGTCGAACGGGCAGCCGGCCGGGCGGGTCGTCGGGAGAGCCGGGGTTTCGGGTGCGGCCGTCACGGCGGATCACCTCTCTCTTCCGGTGGTTCCAACACTTCCCACCTTGGAGAGAACCGCCGCCGCGCGCCGCCTTTGCGACCCGGATGGCCTAGCGGGCGCCGTACGCGCCGCCGTTCACGTGCACGACCTGGCCGGTGACGTGCGCCGTTTCCGGTGCGGCCAGGAACCGCACGGTGTCCGCGATTTCCTCCGGGCGGCCGGCCCGCTGGTTGAAGGCCAGGGCGATCCGCGGCTCCAGCCACTCGTCGGTCAGCGTGCCGTGGAAGAACTCCGTGTCGAGGACGACGCCCGGCGCGACGACGTTCGCCGTTCCCGCGGCGCCCAGCTGCCGCGCGAGATCGGTGTTCCACGCCTCGATCGCCGCCTTCGCCGCGCCGTACGAGCCTGAGCCCTGCTTCGCCGCGATGGAGCCGAGAGTCACAACCCGCACGTTGTCCGCGAAACGCGGCTTCAGCGCCGCGGTGACGAGCACGGCGGAGAGCACGTTGGCTTCGAAGTTCGCCTGCCACGCGTCGGCGAGGCCCTTCAGGTCGCCGGCCGCGGGTGCCTCCCGGACCCGGTCGGTGTTGCCGCCGGCGTTGTTGACCAGGACGTCCACCCGTGCCGGCAGTTCCGCCAGCGCGGCCTGCACGGCCGCCGGGTCGCTCGCGTCGAAGGACACCGCCCGCGCGCCGATCCGCTCCGCCGCCGCTTCGAGGACGTCCTTGCGCCGCCCGGTGACGGTCACCCGCTCGCCCGCCGCCGCGAACCGGGCGGCGATCGCCAGCCCGATGCCGGTGCCGCCCCCGGTGACCACGATTTCCCGCTGTTCGCTCATGCGGTCATCTTCGCCGAGAAAACCCGGTAACCACCGGATTTTCCCGGCGAGCGGAACACCGGCCCGGTTAGTTAGGAGACTTTACGAACAGGTCTTGACGCGCGGCCACCGCTCGGCGAACCTGGACCCACGCCGCAGTCATCGTCCGCCCAGTCCCCCGGAGGCTGCCTAATGTTTTTGTCAAGCGGCCGTGGCGGAGGTGCGGTGGTCGGCTCGGTAGGGCTGGCGGGTGCGCAGCAGTGCGTGCAGGACGTTGATGCGGCGTCGGGCCAGTGCGATGAGGGC
>JAEBES010000024.1:0-67124 GCA_049998155.1 Amycolatopsis sp. cmx-13-12
CGACGTGCCAGACGAGTGGGGTCAGCTCTTCGACGAGGCGGGCCATCGCCCGGCGGTCACCGTCTCTGGCGGCCTGCATGCACGCAGCGTGCAGCTCGGCGCCGGTCAGGCCCTCCCAAGGCGGATCTACCTCTGTGGTTTGCACGTCGGTCACCGTATCTGCCCCTCTTCGGAAGAGTCTTCGAGTCGGCAATGGCAGTATCGCGGTTCCTTCGGGGGGAAGGAGCGTGCAGGTGGATCTCGGATACATCAGTCACTTACTTCGTCGGTCGTGCACTACCGGTCAATGGCAAATCCGTGAGGTACCGGCCGGCGCGCGTGGACTCGCACCGGCCGGTACTCCCCTCCCTCAAGGACCCGCTCCCCAACGGGCCCCCGCCGGATGTCCCCTCCCCCGAAGGGCACCCGGCCGACGGTGTCCGGAAGCCCCCTCGGCTCCCGGTCACCGCGTTCACTCCGAACGCGACACCCCCCGTCGTGTTCCTCCGTGCTTGGCTGCTCCACAGGACGCAGTGGGAGCACCGCCAGATACACGAACCGGCGACTTTTTTTGAAGATCGACGCAGAGCTGCTAACTGATCACGGCGCGTGCCAGCGTCCCGGCCCAGCGGGCGTAGCCGGCCGGGCCCGGGTGGAACCGGTCGCTCGCGAAGGCGGCCGGGTCGAGCAGCGCGGGATCCATCGGGAGGTGCCGGACGCCGGGGATCTTCGCGAGCGTCGCGGCGGCCTGGTCGAGAGCGGTGGAGCGGGCGGAAAGGACGTCACGCAGCGGGCGGGGCAGGGCCGGGAACCGGGACATCGGCGGCACGCCGGCCAGGAGGACGTCGACCGGGCCCAGCCGGCCGCGCAGGTCGAGCACCAGGCGCAGGAGGTCGCGGCGGTAGGCGGGGGCGGTCCGCAGCTCGATGGTGTCGTTGACGCCGAGGGCGATCACGACCAGGTCGGCCGGCCGAACCGACGGGACGAGCTCGGCGCGGACCACCCGGGCGTTGGCGCCGGTCCGGCCGACCGCCTGCCAGCGCACCGCCCGGCCGTCGCGGGCCAGCTCGCGGGCGAGGCAGCCGGTGAGCGCTTCCTCGTGGTCCGCCGCGCCGACGCCGTCCACCGTGGATTCGCCGAGGACGGCGAGCCGGAAGGGCTCGCCGTCACCCGGGACCAGTCCTTCCGCCGGTCCCGCCGCGCCCGGGAGCCGCGGGGTCTTGCGCTTGACGTACAGAGCCTGAGCGAGGAGCACCATGCCGGAATTAGAACAGCGGCGCGAAGCGCCTCCGTTGAGGGCGGCGGCGGGGAGGAAGGCGGAGGCTAGCCGTGGGCGATGGAAACCTTCTGCCTGATCAGCGTGGGGTCCGCCACGGCGTCCAGCAGGTACGCGGCGACGTCGGCGCGCCGGATGGTGAACGTGCGGACGTTGCCGTCGAGCCGGCTCGCGACCCGGCCCGTGCGCGGGCCGTTCAGCAGCATCGGCGGGCGGACGATCGTCCAGTCCAGGTCGCTGGCCGCGACCACGGCCTCCATCGCGAGCATGTCCGCCCAGCCGTGCTTCAGCACCTGGTTGAGCAGCGGCTTGACGAGCGTGCGGGTGAAGAAGCCGTCCCCCTCGGTGTGCATGCCGCTGGCGCTGACGACGAGCAGGCGCTTCGCCCCGGCGTCGATCGCCGCGCGGGCGCCGTCCACGCAGACGGTGGTCGGCCCACGATCCCGGGAGCCGACGGCCGAGATCACCGCGTCGCGGCCCTCGACGGCGGCCGCCAGCTTGTCGCGGTCCTTCAACCCGGCGACCACGACCTCGGCGGGCAGCTGCAGCTTGGCCGGGTCACGCACGACGGCCGTCACGTGCCAGCCGCGGTCCAGTGCCTGCTTGACGACCTCGCCGCCGACGCCGCCGGTGGCTCCCAGCACGGTGATCCTCATGGTTCCTCCTCGGTTAGTGAACACTCACCAGGTAGGGTGAGTGTTCACTAACCACGCTGAGAACGCACTCAGGGAGCCACCATGGGAAGCCGCGAAGAGATCGTCGCCGCGGCCGCGAAGGTGATGCGCGAGCAGGGCTACGCCCACGCGACGACCAAGGTCATCGCGCAGACCGCGGGTTACTCGGAGGCGATGCTCTACAAGCACTTCCGCGACAAGACCGACCTGTTCCGCAGCGTGCTGGCCGAGGAACTGCCCGCGCTGGGCGCCACCCTGGCCGAGCTGACCGCCAACCCCGGGCGGGCGCCGCTGCGGGACAACCTCGTCCGCGTGGCCCGGCTCGGCCTCGCGTTCTACGTCGACAGCTTCCCGATCGCCGTCTCGATGTTCTCGTCACGGGAACTGCTGCGCTCACACCGGGAACGGCTGCGCGGACACGGCCCGCACGTGCCGCTGAAGGGCGTCGCGGACTACCTGCACGCCGAGCGGGAGCTGGGCCGGATCAAGGCGGACACCGACGTCGAAGCGGCGGCGGCCCTGCTGCTGGGGGCGTGCTTCCAGCAGGCGTTCCTGGTCACGTTCGAAGAGACCGAGCCGGCCGACCACGCCGAGCGGCTCGCGGACGTCCTGCTCGCCGGGCTCTAGGCGTTCTTCTCCTCGCGGAGCTTGTGCCAGCGCTCGTACATGTTGTTGAGCTCCTCGAGCATGAACGACAGGAAGTCCCGCATCTCGGCGAGCCGCTTGCCCGAGGGGGTGTCCTCGCCCAGCGCCTCGATGCCGTTTTCGGCCGCGTCGCGCCACATGCTGATCATGCGGTCGCGCTTCATGAACGTGGCGTACCAGAGGTCGTCGTAGAGGCGGTAGTGGTCGCGGCGCTCGCCGGGCTCGCGCTCCTTGGCCACCAGGCCGATCTGCTCGAGCCAGCGCACCGCACCGGAGACCGCGGCCGGGCTGACCTGCAGCTGCGCGGCCAGGTCGGCGGCGGTCAGCCGGCCCTCGTCGGTGGTCATCAGCGCGGCGAACACCCGGGCCGGCATGCGCTGCATCCCGATCTGCGACAGCACGAGCCCGAGGCTCTCGACGTACCGGCGGACGGCGTCTTCATCCCGCTTCACTTCAGGCGTCGTCATCGGCCCATCCTTCCGTACCCGTCCCCCATGATCACTCGATCTAGACATTTTCTTAACTTCACAACTTCGTGAAGCGAGTGTAGCTTCCGAGGCATGGAAAACGCCATTTCGGTCACCGGCCTGCACAAGTCGTTCGGCCGGACCCAGGCCCTCGACGGCCTGGACCTGCAGGTACCCGCTGGGGAGGTGCACGGCTTCCTCGGTCCCAACGGCGCGGGGAAGTCGACCACCGTCCGGGTCCTGCTCGGCCTGCTCCACGCGGACTCGGGGGACGTCCGGCTGCTCGGCGGCGACCCCTGGAAGGACGCCGCGAGCCTGCACCGCCGCCTGGCCTACGTGCCCGGCGACGTCAACCTCTGGCCCAACCTCTCCGGCGGCGAGGTGATCGACCTGCTCGGGCGCCTGCGCGGCGGCCTGGACGAGCGGCGCCGCGCCGACCTGATCGAGCGCTTCGACCTCGACCCGAAGAAGAAGGGGCGGACGTACTCGAAGGGCAACCGGCAGAAGGTCGCCATCGTCGCCGCCCTCGCCTCGCGCGTCGACCTGCTGATCCTCGACGAGCCGACGTCCGGCCTCGACCCGCTGATGGAGGCGACCTTCCAGTACGCCATCCAGGAGGAGCGCGAGCAGGGCCGGACGGTGCTGCTCTCCAGCCACATCCTCGCCGAGGTCGAGGCGCTGTGCGACAAGGTCAGCATCATCCGCAACGGCCGCACGGTCGAGTCGGGCACGCTCGCGGAGCTGCGGCACCTGACCCGGACGTCGATCACCGCCGAGCTCGCCGGGCCGCCGAACGGGCTCGCGAACCTGGCCAACATCCACGACCTCAAGGTCGAGGGCAATCGCGTCCGCTTCGACGTCGAGACGCGCTCGCTCGACGAAGCCCTGCGGCAGCTGACCGAGGTCGGCGTCCGGAGCCTGGTCAGCCAGCCGCCGACGCTGGAGGAACTGTTCCTGCGCCACTACACGACCGAAGCGAGCGCGAAATGACCGCGACGCTGGACCGCCCGGCCGTCGTGGCGCCCGCGCACGAACTGGCCGGCACGTGGCACCTCACCCGGCTCGCGCTGCGCCGCGACCGCGTCACGCTGCCGATCTGGATCGTGCTGCTCAGCGTCGTCCCGGCGAGCACGGTCAACACGTTCACCCAGTTCTACCCGACCGTCGCCGACCGGCTCGCCCTGCAGGCGGGCGCGAACGCCAACCCCTCCTACGCGCTGCTCTACGGCCCGCCGTTCGACCTCACCACGGCCGGCGGGTTCATCGCCTGGCGCATGGGCGGGTTCCTGGCGCTGCTCACCGGGCTGATGGTCGTCTTCACGGTCACCCGGCACACCCGCGCCGAGGAGGACACCGGGCGCGCGGAACTGCTCGGGTCCGCGGTGGTCGGCCGGTACGCGGCGCTGACGGCGGCGCTGCTGGTGGCCGGCGGCGCGAGCGTGCTGATCGGGCTCGTCCAGGCGGTCACCCTGATCGGCGCCGGCCTGCCCGCGGCCGGTTCGGTCGCCTTCGGCGCGGCGGAAGCGCTGGCGGGGCTGGTGTTCACGGCGGTCGCCGCGGTCGCCGCCCAGCTGGCCGAGTACTCCCGGACCGCCAACGGCATCGGGACGTCCGTGGTCGGCGCCGCGTTCCTGCTCCGCGGGGCCGGGGACTCCACCGTGGACGCTCGCTGGCTGTCCTGGCTGTCGCCGATCGGCTGGGTGCAGCAGGTACGGGCGTTCGCCGGGGAACGCTGGTGGGTGCTCCTGCTGCCGGTCGTGCTCGCGCTGGTCGTCGGCGCGGTCGCGTACTGGCTGCTGCCCCGCCGCGACGTCGGCGTCGGCATCCTGCCGCCGCGCCCCGGGCCGGCCCGGGCGGCGGCGAGCCTGCGGTCACCGCTCGCGCTCGCCTGGCGGCTGCACCGGGGTCCGCTGCTCGGCTGGATCATCGGCACGGCCGTGGTCGGCGCGGTGTTCGGCTCGATCGCCAGCGGCATCGGGGACCTCGTCGGCTCGAGCCCGCAGGCGCAGCAGATCTTCGCGCGGCTGGGCGGCAGCCACGCGCTGACGCAGGCGTTCCTGGCCGCGATGGCCGGGATGTTCGCGATGGTGGCGTCGCTGTACGGCGTCCAGGCGGTGCTGCGGATGCGCGGCGAGGAGACCGCGATCCGGCTCGAGCCGGTGCTGGCCACCAGCGTCGGACGGCTGCGCTGGGCGGGCGGCCACCTGGTGTTCGCCTTCTTCGGCACGGCGGCGCTGCTGCTGTCCGGCGGGGTGTTCATGGGCCTGGCGAACGGGCTGCGCACCGGCGACGTCGGCGGCTCGCTCGCGGACACCCTGTCCGGGATGCTCGTCCAGCTGCCCGCGGCCTGGGTGGTGGTCGCGCTGGCGGTGGCGATCTTCGGGCTGCTGCCGGGCTTTTCGGCGGCGGCGTGGGCCGTCGGGGCGCTGGCGCTGCTGCTGAGCCTGTTCGGCCCGGTCGTCGATCTGCCGCAGGCGGTGCTGGACGTCTCGCCGTTCCAGCACCCGCCGAAGCTGCCCGGCCAGGCGTTCACCGCGACGCCGCTGGTCTGGCTCGGGGCGGTCGCCGTCGCCGCACTGGTCGCCGGGCTGGCCGGCTGGAAGCGCCGGGACGTCGGTTAACGCACGCGCAGCTCGTGGTCGGGACCGGCCACGAGCTGCGCCTGCGGCCCGTCCTTGCCGCAGCCGGGCCCGTTCGCCTCGACGAAGCCCGGCGTCACCTGGATGGTGTGCGGTTTCCCGTCGTCGAACCGGGCGGTGACGTCGACCGGCTCGGCGGGCAGGCCCGGGAGGTCCGCGAAGCCGTGGAGCCCGCCGGTCGGGACCATCGACGTGCCGCACGAGCTGTCCTGGCCGGTCCCCGTGCAGGTCGTCGCGCCCGCCGACGTCTCCGGGTGGAGGCCGACCTCGCGCGTGACGCACTGCCCGCGCCAGCAGGCTTCGAGCGTGGCCTTCGAAATGCCCTTCGGCGCCGGGATCGACAGGCTGATGCCGACCGGGACGCCGATCGCCGTGCAGGCGAGCTCCGGCCCGGTGCACCCGGCCGTCACGGCGGCGAGCATCGCGAACCCCAGTACGTACCGCATGCCGACCAGACGGGACCGGCGGCCGCCGGGTTGCACCGTCAGTCGCGCCAGATGGAGGTCAGCGGCAACGTCGAGGTCGGCGAGGTGGTCGTGACCGAAGTCGTCGGCTGGACGGTGACCTCGACGATGCTGGTGGTGGTGGTCGTCGGCGGCGGTGTCTCGACGGAGGTGACCGTGGCCGGCGGCGCCGAAGTCGTGACGGTGACCGGCACGGCGGAAACGGTCTTGGTCGGCGGCGTGGTGATCTCGGCGGGGCGCGGGGTGGCCCGCCCGGCGACGAGCAGCGCGGCGACCAGCAGGCCGGTGGCGAACCCCGCGAGCCCGGTGACCGCGGCGGAGCCCCAGGTAGGTCGGCCACTCATCCGGGGCACCCCCTCGCCACGCGCAGCGCAGGTTCGAGGACTAACTCGCGTTGATCTTACGTCGTGTTACCCGATGCGCACCTGGAGCGGAGAAGACTCAACTTTCTTGCGTCGAACACACGCATGTGCCAGCTTGGAACGATGGGAGTACTGGGGAACCGCGACTTCCGCCGTCTCTGGGTGGCCGACCTCGCGAGCCAGCTCGGCAGCCGGATCGACGTACTGGCCGTGCCGTTGCTCGCCGTCACCACGCTCGGTGCGCCGGTCTTCGAAGTCTCCCTGTTGCGGACCGCGCAAACGCTGCCTTACCTGGTGCTCGGCCTGCAGGTCGGCGCCTGGTGCGACCGGATCCGCCACCGCCCGGTGCTGATCGCCGCGGACGCCGGGCGGGCCGTGCTGATCGCCTCGGTTCCGGTCGCCGCGCTGTTCGGCGTGCTCGGCATGGCCCAGCTGCTGGCCGTGGTCCTCGGTGTCGGCCTGCTCAGCGTTTTCTTCGACGTCGCCCACCAGACCTACGTCCCGCGGCTGGTGGCGCCCGGCCGGCTCCCGGAAGCCAACGCCCGGCTCCAGACGAACCGGTCGATGGCGGCGGTCGCGGGTCCCGGCCTGGCCGGCGTGATCGTCCAGGCGCTCGGCGTCGCGGCGGCGCTGGCCGTCGACGCCGTCAGCTACCTGTGGTCGGCCCTCTGGCTGTGCCGGATCGAGACGCCCGACACGCGGCCGGCCCCGCGGGAGCGGCGGCTGCTGCGTGAGATCGGCGAAGGGCTGCGGGTGGTCCGCGGCGACCACGTCCTGCTGGCGATCAGCGCGCACGGCGCCGTATCGAGTTTCTTCCAGTCGGCCCATCTGGCGATCGTGGTCGTCTTCCTCGCCCGCGACCTCGGACTCTCGCCGTGGGTGATCGGGGTGCTCGGCACCGCGTCGCTGACCGGCGCGGTCACCGCCGGGTTCACCGCGCGGTGGCTCGGCGACCGGATCGGCCAGGCGCGCGCCCTGTGGGGTGCGGCGGTGCTGTTCGGCCTGGCGTACCAGCTCTACCCGTTCACCGGCCGCGGCTGGGCGCTCACCTGCTACGTCCTCGCCGGCTTCTTCACCAGCTACAGCGTGATCGTGCTGAGCGTCTTCGGCGTGAGCTTCCAGCAAGCCGTCACGCCGCCGGAGCTGCTGGGCCGGGTCAACGCCATCTCGCAGACACTGGTCTACGGCGTCGCGCCACTCGGCAGCCTGCTCAGCGGCACACTGGCCGGCGTCGTCGGCATGCGGGCGACGCTGCACATCGCCGCGGCCGGCGTCCTGGCCTCGGCGGCGATCATGGTGTGGTCGCCGCTGCGGAAGCTGCGTGACCTGACGCCCGCAGGCCGTCGATGACCACGCGGACCAGGTGCGCGCTGCCCGGCGCGTACCGCTCGACGGCGAGGCAGCCGACGATGAGCGCCCGCAGGTCGTCGCCGTCGATGTCGGAGCGGACGGCGCCGGTGGCCTGCGCGCGGGCGAGCAGCTCGGCCAGCGCGGCGCGGAACTCCTCGCCCGCGCCGGCCTTGAAGGCGTGGCCGCTCGACTCGGCCAGTGCGTCACAGATGGCCCGGTTGAGGGACGCCTGCTTGATCACCCGGACGAAGTAGTCGACGAAGACCGCGCCGGGGTCGTCGGCGGTGGCGAGCGCGCGGGCCTCCTCCGCGAACTGCTGGATCCGTTCGAGGACGACGGCCTGGAACAGCGCCTCCTTGCTGGGGAAGTGCCGGTAGACGGTGCCCGCCCCGACCCCGGCGAGCCGCGCGATGTCGTCGAGCGGCACGGCCAGGCCGTCCAGGGCGAAGGCCTCCTCGGCCGCGGCCAGCACCTTGGCCCGGTTGCGCCGGGCGTCGGCGCGCATCTTCTCCATCACGTCTCCTCGTTGACAACCGGAACGGTCACTCCGTATTGTCGTAAGCGGGCCCACCGTTCCGATTCAACGCCCAGTCTTCCAGGAGAATTCCGATGCCGCCCACCGTGTCCGAAATCGCCGCCTTGGTCCGTACGGGGATGTCCACCTTGGACGTCGCTCCGTTCGCTGCCCTGTTCGCCGCCGACGCGGTGTACGAGATGCCGTTCCTCGGGGAACGGATCGAAGGCCGCGACGCCGTCGTGGCCACGTTGACGGCCGGCGGCGACCGGGCGCGAGCCTTCGGGCTGACCGGAGCGCAGGTCACCACCACCCTCACCGATTCCGGGTTCACGGTGGAACTGGTGATCTCGGGCCCGGCGGGCGACTTCCCGTCCTCGGTGGGAATCCTGACGGTCTCGGACGGCGAGATCACGTCGTACCGCGACTACCCGAACGTTTCTGCTGCTTCGAAACTCACGCGCCCGGTGTTCGACCAGTTCCTCGCCGCCTCCGTGGAGAACCGCTGGGACGACCTCGCCGACCTCTACGCCGAGGACGTCACCCTCGAAATGCCCTTCACCCCGGCCGGCGTCCCCCGCGTGACGAAGGGCCGCGAAGAACTGCGCCGCCGCTTCCACGCGGCCGCCGGAGTCCGGCGGGTGACCGGAGCCGGCAACGTCGTCGTGCACGAGACGACGGACCCCTCGGTGCTGGTCGCCGAGTTCGACCTGCACCAGGAACTCGGCGGCGAAGGCTTCGTGGCCTCCTACGTGATGGTGCTGACGATCGAGGACGGCCGGATCGTGCGTTCCCGCGACTACGCGGACACCGCCGCGGCCGCCGAGCGGATCCGGCGGTTCAGGGAGTCGTGGCCCGCTGCGACGCCGGAGGGATGAACAGCCGCTCGAAGGTGCTCACCGTGTGCTCCCACACCCCCGGCACCAGCAGCACCCCGAGCAGCGCGAACACCGGAAAAACGAGCCGCTTCTCGACCTTCTTGCCGGTCCGGAACCGCAGCACCTTCGGCGGCCGGATCTCGTACCACGTCTCGCCGGCGATGGGGACCGGGAACAGGAACGGGCAGCCGGCCTCGGTCAGCGCGTCACCCAGGCAGTGGGTCAGGCACCCGGCCGCCACCGCGATCCCGAGCCAGCCCGAAATGGCCGCCAGTTCACCCGCCCGATCGGGTGGAGCCGTGAAGAACCACCACGCCACCGCCGCTCCGCTCACCGGCAGGAGCCAGTCGCCCAAGGCGCCCTCGGCCAGCATCAGGCCGAAGACGACCACGCCGACGACCGCCCACGGGCCGCCTTCGGTGGTGCCCCACGACGTCAGCAGGCCCAGGCCGGCCGCGAACAGCACGGTGTGGGAGAGGTGGCGGTGCTTGCCGGAGACCTTCTCGTCCCGCGGGCCCTTCGTCAGCGCGTAGAAGCCCGCCGAGACGCGGCGCAGCACCCAGGACAACGCGCCCGTCAGCCAGCCGAGGAGGCGGGACGCGCTCGCTCCGGGGTGGTCGAGGTCGGGCAGCAGGGCGAAACCCGCCGTGGTCGCCGCGAAGACGACCGCCTGGTGCACCGAACCCGCCCCCACCGCGGGCGCCAGGGCCAAGCCCGCGCACCAGCCGGTCAGGGCATGCGTCCGCCCCATCATCGTGCCGTCCCCCAGGTCCGCGAGCGAAAACCAGTTCGCGGAACCGTAGCGGGCGGTCAGGCTTGGGGGTCTTCCGACACGCTCAGGTGTTCGGCCACGCCGGTGAGCTCGATCACGCGGCTCACCGCGGGGCTGGGGACGACCGCGAGTACGACTTCCTGCTCGCCGGCCTGGCGTTGTGCGCGAAGCACCACGTTCAGCGCGGAGGAATCGAAGAAGGTCACCCCGGTCAGATCGGCCACGACCCGCTGCGCGCGCTTGTCCGCGATCAGCCCCGCCAGGGCTTCCTGCAGCTGCGGGCTGGTCAGCAGGTCGAGCTCGCCGGTGACCACCACCCGGGGTTCCGTCGCGTCGGTGTCCAGCGTGATGCCGAACCCGGGCGGGGTGGCGTTCTGGTCGGCTGCGGGCATGCAGTTTCTCCTCGTCAGGCGCTGCTCCTGCGCCGGGTACGCGCCTGTTGTCTCAAGCGGCAACCGTGTCACCGTGCCTTCCCAAAGCTCGCGCCGGGCACGGTCAAGGCAACTCCGGGGCCAACCCTAACCCAGGATGCGGCCGCGCCCGCCACGGCCGCCGCCCTTTCGCGTGTACTGCTCACCGGCGATCAAATCCTGCCTGCTCAGCGCTCTGCTCAGTGCGCACTCATCGACTTCCGGGCCGCCCTGCGCTGGCGCAGGAACAGCTGCCGCCGCTCGATCTCGCCGAGGCCGCCCCAGATGCCGTACGGCTCCTGTACGGTCATCGCGTGTTCGCGGCACTGGGCCAGGACGGGGCAGGCCTGGCAGATCGCCTTCGCCCGCGCCTCCCGGCGCTCCCGCGCCGAACCCCGCTCGTTGTCCGTGTGGAAGAACAGGCTGCTGTCCGCACCGCGGCACGAGCCGTGCAGCTGCCAGTCCCACTCTTCAGCGACCACGTTGGGCAGCCGGCTCACGTCAGCCATGTCGTCCCCGCCTTTCCCAGGATCAGCATGTCGACCGCTACATGCCCGCCGGTGGAGCGGATCAAACCCGGGTTTGGTTTGCTCACCCCACGGGCATCTCGCTGACCGGGCGTGGCAGACACCGCCGATCCCCGGCAGCGCGAGTGCGGAGAAAGGAACAAACGTGGAGGACAACGCCCCGCTCGTCCCGGAAGGCGCGCAGGTCATCGAGGTGCGGACGGCCGCGATCCCGCACGTCGTGCCCACGCTGCGGACCATCGTGGCCGACATCGCGATGCGCCAGGACTTCGACCTCGACGCCGTCGAGGACCTCCGGATGGCGGTGGACGAGGCGTGCTCGCTGCTGCTCCCCGCCAGCGCGGACGGCCGACTGACCTGCGTCTTCTCCTGGAACGGGCCGCGCATCGAGGTCTCCGTGTCGGTGCTGGCCGACAGCGCGGACCACGAGGACGACGCCGGCCTGTCGTGGCAGCTGCTGACCGCGCTCGCGACGTCGGCCGAGCGCACGATCACGCCGGAGAACGGCCGCTACCTGTCCCGCGTGGACCTGGTCCGGGAGAGCCAGGCGGCGGACTCGTGAGCGGTCCCGCCGGGAGCAGCGAGAACGACCTCGACGTCGCCGCGCTGTTCCGCCAACTCGCCGCCGCGCCGGCGGACTCGCCGGAACGCGAACGCATCCGCGACACCCTCGTGCGCGCGCACCTGGAACTGGCGCGGAACCTGGCCCGGAAGTTCCGCAACCGCGACGAGGCGATGGAGGACCTGGTCCAGATCGCCACGGTCGGGCTGATCCACGCCGTCGACCGGTTCGACCCCGGACAGGGGACGGACTTCCTCGCGTTCGCCGTCCCCACGATCTCCGGGGAGCTGCGGCACCACTTCCGGGACAACAGCTGGTCGGTGCGGGTACCGCGGCGGCTCAAGGAGCTGAACGCGAACATCTCCGCCGCGCGCGAGGAGCTCACCGTGCAACTCTCGCGGGCGCCGAAGCCGAGTGAGATCGCCGCCCGGCTCGGTGTGCCCATCGAGGACGTCTACGAGGGGCTGCGCGCCGGCCAGGGCCGCTACGGCGCGTCGCTGGACCACCTGCTGGAGAACGCGGCGCACACGCGCTTCGGGGCGCCGGACGCCGAGCTCGGCCAGGCCGAGCTGCGCGAGGCGTTGCGTCCGATGCTGGAGAGCCTGCCGGAGCGGGAGCGCAAGATCGTCGCGCTGCGGTTCGGCTCGGGGATGAGCCAGTCGGACATCGCCCGCCGCGTCGGGGTGTCCCAGATGCAGGTGTCCCGGCTGCTGGCGGCGACCCTGAAGAAGCTGCGGTCGGGCCTGGACGAATCCGAGCTGGCCGACGGCACCTGATTAGCCCATCCGCCGCGTGGGTACTTGGCGGGCGGTACCGAACTCACTGGGAGGGGGACCGGATGACGACGTCGAGAACGCCGCAGCGGGCAGCCGCGGCCACCCAGCTGAGGGTGCTCCTCCCGGCCGACGTCACGGCCCCGGCGCTGGCCCGGCACGAGGTCCGGACGGCGCTGCTGCGCATCGGCGTGCGGGAGCGGCAGCTCGAAGACGTCCTGCTGGCGACGTCGGAGCTGGTCACCAACGCGTTCGAGCACGGCGAGCGGCCCCAGCGGCTCGAACTGGAGTACGCCGGGGGGCGGCTGACGCTGCGGGTGCACGACACCGGCCGGCTGCTGCCCGAGCTGCGGGCACCGTCCCCGGCCGAGGCCCGCAGCCGCGGGCTCGTCCTGGTCCAGGCGCTGTCGCTGGACTGGGGTTTCGAACGCTGTCCCGGCGGCAAGTACGTCTGGGCCGTCTTCCAGCTGCCGGACGCCTGATTCAGCGCAGTTCCCGCGCGGCGCCGGTCTCCTCGATCCGCTCCCGGAACGGCTTGCGCTCCAGGGCCTCCATGATCGCGTCCAGCAGGGCGCGCAGCGAGTACGGCAGCTCGGCTTCCAGTGCCTCCGTCGCCTCGGTCGTCGCCGTCCACTCCGCTTCGATCAGCGGCAGCAGCTCCCGCGTCCGCGCGGTGAGCGACACGATCCGCTGCCGGGCGTCGGCGCCCGGCTCCAGGCTGACGAACCCGGCCCGGTTCATCTGCGCGACGGTCTGGCTGGCCGCCGAGTGCGTCACGCGCATCTCCCCGGCGAGGTCGCGGATGGCCAGCGGGCCGCGCGCGAGCAGCGCCCGCACCACCGGCGAGTACCGCGGCCGGTAGTCGTCCAGACCGATGTCGGCGAGGAAGCGCGCCACGTCGCCGTCGAGGATTTCGAGGACGTGCCGCATCCGGGTCCCCAGCCCCTCCGGACCCGAAGTCATGGCCATGACGGCCGATCATAGGCGCGCCCCGTGTGCTTGGATCGCGACATGGAGAACCGGAAGATCGCCCGTCTGGGCCGCGAGGTGTCCGTCGTCGGGCTCGGCTGCTGGCAGCTCGGGGCGGACTGGGGCGAGGTCGACGAGAACGACGCGCTGGCCGTGCTGCACGCGGCCGCCGACAACGGTGTCACCTTCTTCGACACCGCCGACGTCTACGGCGACGGCCGCAGCGAGCGGCTCGTCGGCCGGTTCCTCGCCGAGCGCGGCGACGTCTTCGTGGCGACCAAGATGGGCCGCCGGGTCGAGCAGGTGCCGGAGAACTACGTCGCCGCGAACTTCCGCGAGTGGAACGACCGGTCGCGCCGCAACCTCGGCGTCGACACGCTCGACCTGGTCCAGCTGCACTGCCCGCCGACGCCGGTGTACTCCTCCGACGCGGTGTACGACGCCCTCGACGCGTTGGTCGACGAAGGCCGCATCAAGGCGTACGGCGTCAGCGTCGAGACCTGCGAAGAGGCACTGACGGCGCTGGCGCGACCCCACGTGGCTTCCGTCCAGATCATCCTGAACTGCCTGCGGCTCAAGCCCCTGGAGCGCGTGCTGCCCGCGGCGGCGGAGGCGGGCGCCGGCATCATCGCGCGGGTGCCGCTGGCGTCCGGCCTGCTGTCCGGGCGCTACACCGCCCAGACGACGTTCGCGGAGAACGACCACCGCAACTACAACCGCCATGGCGACGCCTTCGACGTCGGCGAGACGTTCTCCGGCGTGCCGTACGAGGTGGGCCTGGAGGCCGTCGAGCGGCTGCGCGGACTCGTGCCGTCCGGTCAGACGCTCGCGCAGTTCGCGCTGCGGTGGATCATCGACCAGCCGGGCGTCAGCACCGTGATCCCGGGTGCCCGCAACGCGGGGCAGGCGGAGGCGAACACCGCGGCGGCGGCGCTCCCGCCGTTGTCCTCCGAGGCGCTGGCGGGCGTCCGCGAAACCTACGACGAGCTCATCCGGCCGCTGGTGCACGACCGCTGGTGAGCCCGGCATGATGGGCCGATGATGACGCCCGAAGAGCTCCTGACCACGACCAGGACCGTCCGCAAGCGCCTCGACCTCGAGCGCCCGGTGCCGCTCGACCTGGTCAAGCACTGCATCCAGGTCGCGCTCCAGGCGCCGAGCGGTTCGAACACCCAGCGGTGGCAGTGGCTGGTCGTCACCGACGCCGGTCAGAGGGCCGCGCTCGGCGAGATCTACCGCCGGGCGTGCCACGAGTACCTCGAGTCGCCGAACGCGGCGGGCAAGCTGTTCGCGGACGACCCGGCGCGCGCCGTGGTCCAGCAGCGGGTCGGCGACAGCGTCGCCTACCTGGCCGACCGGATGGGTGACGTCCCGGTCCTGGTCGTCCCCTGCCTGGAAACGCCGTCGTCGGAACTGCCGGCCGGCAACCAGGCGGGGCTGTGGGCGTCGCTGCTGCCCGCGGTGTGGAACTACATGCTGGCGGCCCGCTCGGTCACGCTGGGCACGGCGTGGACGACGCTGCACCTGAAGTACGAGCAGGAGGCGGCGGAGGTGCTGGAGCTGCCGAAGAACGTCCACCAGGCCGCGTTGATCCCGACGGCGTTCTACACGGGCGACACGTTCAAGCCGGCCGCGCGCCAGCCGCTCGAAGAGGTCCTGCACCTCGACCGCTGGTGACAGGGTCTGCCGCGGCCGGTCGTGAGTGAGAAACAGTGTTAGAACACTGTTTCTCACTCACGACGGGTGCGGCAGGGGACTTACCGCACGGTGAGGGTGAGCCGCTGGATGCCCCAGGCGTCGGCCTGGGCGCCGGGCAGCCAGACGTCGACGATGTCGCCGGAGATCCAGCTGCCGATGTCGGCCGCGTAGCACTCGCCGTAGCCGGGCACGGAGAACCGCGTGCCCCAGGGGATGTTCCGGGCGAACGTGAAGGTGACCTTGCCGTCGGTGCCCAGTCCCCCGGCGACCGAGCCGGGCGTGGGCAGGCGGTTGCCGACGTCCACGGCACCGACGAGCGTGCCGGGGCCGTGCCCTCCGGTGACGGGCCGGTCGGGGATCGGGCCGGTGTAGAAGTGCTGGCAGGCGGGCAGGGTCGCGGCCGAGGCGGCGGGGGCGACGAGGAGGCTGCCGGCGAAGGCCGCCAGCGCGAGGACGTGCGCGCCGATCGGCGCAGTCAGAGGTAGCTCACCAGGCGGTCGGCCAGCGGACCGGGGTGGCTCAGCGGTACACAGTGCGGGCCGTCGAGCTCGTCCGGCTCGATCCCGAGGCGCTCGCGCGCCACCCGCCGCTGGAAGCCCGGGACGAAGAACCGGTCGTCACGCGCGAGGAGCACCCGGGTCGGGACGTCCGGGTGGGCCGGCAGCGGCCAGGGTTCGTCCCACTCCTTGCTCACCTGCTCGCGCCCGTGCGCCTGGCACGCCTCGGCGAGCTCCGCCGGGACGCCGTTGAAGAACTGCTCGGTCTCGCTCAGGCCCGTCGGCGCCGCGAAGCCGGTGTTGCCCCACCACTGCCCCGGCGGCTCCCCCGGCGCCGGGATCATCCCGGCCAGGTACACCAGCAGCCGGGCCCGGACCTTCGCCGCGACCAGCGGCGCGGTGAAGCCGCCGTACGAATGGCCGACGACGGCGACGTCCGTGCGGTCGCCCAGCGCGGCCAGTACCGTCCCGGTGAACTCGGCCAGTCCGGCCGAGCGATCGGTGATCGGCAGGTCCGGTGCCACGGCGTCGTGCCCGCGGGCCCGCAGTTCCGGGATGAGCAGGTGGAAGTCCCAGCCGCTGCCACCGCCGCCGTGGATCAGCGCGAAAGTCGTCACGCGGGCCAGCTCAGCAGCGGCGCAGCATGTCGGTCAAGGCGGTCTTCTCGGCCTGCGTGATCGTCAGCCCGTAGTAGTGCTTCACCACGATCCAGTCGGTCGCGTAGGTGCACCAGAAGGCCACCAGCGGCGGCTTCCACTGGTCGGGCGCCTTGTCGCTCTTCTGCTGGTTGACGTTGTCGGTGACGGCGAACAGCTGCGGCCGGGTCAGGTCGTTGGCGAACTGCTCGCGCTTCTCGGTCGTCCACGACTTCGCGCCGCTCGCCCACGCCTGCCCGAGCGGGACCATGTGGTCGATGTCGAGGTCGGTCGGCTTGGTCCAGGTCTCTTCGTCGTAGACGCTGGTCCACGTCCCGGACAGCGCCTTGCAGTCCTTGTCGGTCTTGACGTCCTTGCCGTCGCGCTTGAGGACGACTTCGCGGGTGTCGCAGCCGGATCCCTGGCTGTCCCAGTGCGGGAACTTCTCGCGCGAGTAGCCGTCCATGGACGTCCGCGCGGCGATGGTCAGCTCGCCGAGCTGCTTCTGCGCGTCGGCCGCGCTGACCGGTACGGGCGCGCCGGACGTCGGCGGAGCCGCCCCCGCACCCCTCGTCGCCCAGTACCCGAAGAGCGCGACGGCCAGAACCGCGATTACCAGCAGGGTTCGCTGCGTCACGCTCAGCCGAAAGCGGCGGGCCGCCACGATTTTCTCCTCTCACCTGCGCGGGTGCGCGGCGTAGTCTCACCTCTGCCGGTGCGGGACAACCGCGCCGACACGACGACCTGGCGCGAATGTGACGTCGCCCACCCACGGCGGAGCTGTCACACGGAGCCGATCATCTGCGACTACCGGAGCAGGACCCATCCGGAGGGAGCAGCCGATGCCCGGCCGGCTCAAGAAGTTCGACGAGTTCTTCCAGCGCAAAGCCGCCGAGGGCGGCAACGTCGTCGCCATGGCCCGGATGGGCCTGGCGATGCGCGAGCGCGGAGAGCTGGCCGAGGCCGAGTCGTGGTACCGCAAGGCCGCGATGGGCGGCGACCGCGTCTCGATGACGGCGCTGGCCCACCTCCTCGCCGAACGCGGCGCGCGGGAGGAGGCCGAGCGCTGGTACCACGAGGCGGCGCTGGCCGGCGAGCCGCACGGGATGCAGCACCTGGCCAAGTCCTACGAGCGGCACGGCAAGCGCGAAGACGCCCGGCACTGGTACGGCGAGGCGGCCCGCACGGGAGACCTGCCCTCGATGGCGGCGCTGGGCCGTCTCCTGCGGGAAGCGCGGAAGGGCGAGGAGGCGGAGCCGTGGTTGCGGCAGGCCGCCGAGGCGGGCTTCACCGGCGCGATGATCGACCTGGGCCTCGTGCTGCGCGACCGAGGCCAGGCCGCCGAGGCCGGCCGCTGGTGGCGGTCCGCGGTGCAGGCCGGCGACCTCACGGCCACCTGCCAGCTCGGCCGGCAGGCCGAGCGGCTGGGCCGGCCGGGCGACGCCGAATCGTGGTACCGCCGGGGCGCCAAGGGCGGGCACCTCGAGGCGATCACCCGCCTCGGGCTGCTGCTGCACCGGCGCGGCGACGTCGAAGAGGCGGAAAACTGGTACCTCGAGGCGGCCGAGCGCGGCGATCCGGCGGCGATGACCAACCTCGGCGTGCTGGCCCGCAACCGCGGGGACGAAGGGGAAGCCGCCGCCTGGTACCGCAAGGCCGCCGAGCACGGCAGCGTCCCGGCGCTCACCAACCTCGGCCACCTCGCCGAGCACCGCGAGGACCTGGCGGCGGCCGAGCTGTGGTTCCGCCGCGCCGCCGAGACCGGCGACGTCCAGGGCATGCTCAGCCTGGCGCGCATGCTGCGGGCGCGAGGCGCTGCTCACGAAGCCGAGCTTTGGCTCGCCAGAGCCGAAACCGCGCAGGACGAGCGGGAGCATCAACACTAGCTATTGTGTGATCCAATTCACAGTTCTAGCCTGGACGGATGAGGCCACGAGTCCTGGTCGCGGGCATCGGCAACATCTTCCTGAGTGATGACGGCTTCGGCGTCGAAGTCGTCCGGGAACTGGACCGGGCCGGCCTGCCACCGTGGGTGCAGATCGCCGACTACGACATCGCCACGGTCCACCTCGCCTACGACCTGACCGGCGGCTACGACACGACGATCCTCCTGGACGCCACGCCGCACGGCGCCCGCCCGGGCACGCTGTCCCTGACGTCGGCCACCGACACCCACGACCTGCACGGCGACTCGGTCGTCCGCCTGCTCCGCCTGCTGGGCGGCGACGCGGGCCGGGTCCTGGTCCTGAGCTGCGAGCCGGCGTGCGTCGACGGTGGGCTCGGGCTGTCGGCCGAGGTCCGGGCCGCCGTTCCGGCCGCGGTGCGGGTGGTCACCGAACTGGCGTGGGGCGCGAGCCCGGACCTGCCGGTCAAGGAGAAGACCGAAGTCTGACCCGCTCCGCCAGGTCCGGCAGCTGCCGCAGGGCTTCGAGGACCACGTTGACCGCCGCGCGGGGCGGGGAGCCCCGGCGGATCGCGGCCACGATCGTGCGGGTCACCGGGGTCGCCAGCTCACGCGTGGCCACGCGGTACCGGCGGTCCACCGCCAGCCCGGGCAGGAGCGCGATCGACAAGCCGGCTTCGACGTGCTGCAGCGTCATCAGGTAGTTGCTGAAGCGGCACACCACGCGCGGCTCGAAGCCGGATTCACGGCACAGGCGCAGCGTCAGGTTCGCCATGTACGACTGCGGCATGTCCAGCGCCCAGGCCGCGTCCGCGTAAGCCGACAGGACCGCCGGGCCGCGGGGCGCGTCCGGCGGCGTCACCAGCACGATCGGGTCCGTCGCCAGCGGGACGATGTCGAGGTCGGGCCCCAGCGGGAGCTCGACGAAGTCCGTTGTGGTGATGATGACGTCGGCGTCGCCGCCGCGCAGGGCCGGGATGCTCTCGTGCGGTTCCAGCTCCAGGAGCTGGACCTCGAGGTCGGGGTGCGTCAGGCGGGACACCGCCGGGACGGCCAGGGTGTGGATCGCGCTCTGGAACGCCCCGAGCCGGACCAGGCCGGCCGGCTCCTCGCCGAGGCTGCGCAGCTCCGCCTCGACCGTGTCCATGTGGTCGAGGATCACCCGCGCCCGGCGGGCCAGCATCAGGCCCGCCGGCGTGAGCCGGACCCGGCGGCCGGTGCGTTCCAGCAGCTGGGTGCGGGTTTCCGCTTCGAGGACGGCCAGCTGCTGCGACACGCTGGACGCGCTGAGGTTCGCGTCCTGCGCCACCGCGCGGACCGTGCCCAGGGTGTCGAGCCGGCTCAGCAGCCGCAGCCGCCACGGGTTCAGCATGCCGCCCATTGTTGTTCGGCAAATCCGAACAAGGAAGCCGGAATTGTGAGATGGACGTGTCGCTCGCCGCGGACTTACCGTCAAGGCCATGGCTGACACCTTCTGGGGTGACGTCGACCGGCACCTCGTGCGTTACGGCGGCGCCTTCACCCGCGAGATCATCGACCACGCCGAAGGCAGTTTCGTCTTCACCGAGGACGGCCGCCGGATCCTCGACTTCACGTCCGGCCAGATGAGCGCGATCCTCGGGCACGCGCACCCGGAGATCGTCGAGACCGTCCGGCGGCAGGTGGGCAAGCTCGACCACCTGTTCAGCGGCATGCTGAGCCGCCCGGTCGTCGACCTCGCGCGGCGGCTGGCCGAGACGCTGCCGGCGCCGCTCGAAAAGGCGTTGCTGCTGACCACGGGCGCCGAGTCGAACGAGGCCGCCGTCCGGATGGCCAAACTGGCCACCGGCAAGCACGAGATCGTCTCGTTCGCCCGGTCCTGGCACGGGATGACGCAGGCGGCGGCGAGCGCGACGTACAGCGCGGGCCGTCGCGGCTACGGGCCGACGGCGCCCGGCAACTTCGCCATCCCGGCGCCGAACGCCTACCGCCCCGACTTCACCGACGCTTCCGGTGAGCTGGATTGGCGTCGTCAGCTGGACTTCGGGTTCGAGCTGATCGACGCGCAGTCGGTCGGCAGCCTGGCCGCGTTCCTGGCCGAGCCGATCCTGAGCTCCGGCGGCATCATCGAGCCGCCGCCGGGCTATTTCGCCGCGCTGGCCGAGAAGTGCCGTGAACGCGGGATGCTGCTGATCCTCGACGAAGCCCAGACGGGGTTGTGCCGCACCGGGAACTGGTACGCGTTCGAGCGCGACGGCGTCGTCCCGGACATCCTGACGCTGTCGAAGACGCTCGGCGCCGGGCTGCCGCTGGCCGCGGTGCTGACCAGCGCCGCCATTGAGCAGGAAGCGCACGACCGCGGGTACCTGTTCTTCACGACGCACGTGTCCGACCCGCTCCCGGCGGCGGTCGGCAACACGGTCCTGGACGTGCTGACCCGCGACCGGCTCGACGAGCGGGCGCAGTCACTGGGCGCGTTGCTGCGCCGGGGCCTGGAGGAGATCGCGGGCCGGCACGAGGTCGTCGGCGACATCCGCGGCCGCGGCCTGCTGGCCGGGGTGGAACTGGTGGTGGACCGGGAAACCAAGCGCAGTTCGGACGAACTGGGGGCGCGGGTCACCCAGCGGTGTTTGGAACTGGGGCTGCACATGAACATCGTGCAGCTGCCCGGGATGGGCGGGGTGTTCCGGATCGCGCCGCCGCTGACCGCGTCCGAAGAGGAGATTTCGCTCGGGGTGTCCATTTTGGACCAAGCCATCGGGGACGCCGTCAAGACGATGTGAGGCCTCCGGTGGGCGGTCTGCCGCGGCTGTCGTGAGTGGTAAGGCGGGTTAGAACCCGCCTTACCACTCACGACGTCAGAAGCCCGCGGTCACCTTCGTGAAGTCCCAGTCGTTCTGGGCGATGCCGCTGCACGCCGACTGGACGCCGCCGCCGGGGCAGCCCCGGTCGCGGTTGACCGACCAGAACGCCAGGCGCGCGATCTTGTTCGACTTGGCCCAGTTCGTGATCTGGGTCCAGGTCGACAGGTCGGTCAGCTCCTGCTGGTCGGACAGGCCGTTCATGCCCGAGATGCCGAGGTGGGCGTACGCCGTGGCGTCGGACCACCCGAACGTCGACTTCAGCTTGTCGCGCAGCCCGTTCGCCGCGCTCACCGTGCTGTTGTACATGTTCGCGCCGCCGCCGAAGTCGAACGGCATGATCGTGAACACGTCCACGTTCGCGTCCAGGGCCTTCGACTGGTCGATGAGCCGGTTCCCGTAGTAGTTCGGGCCGGTCGTCGACGTGCCGAAGGTCAGGATCGTCTGGATCCCCGGGTTGTTCTGCTTGACGATCTTCAGCGCGTTCAGGATGCGGTCCTGCACGGCCTCGTTCTCGAACTCGTCGGAGTTCTCGATGTCGATGTCGATCGCCTTCAGCCCGTAGGCGTTGATGACCTGCTGGTACGCCCCGGCCAGCGCGGCCGGCGTCGAGCAGTTCGGGCCCAGCTTGTTGCCGCTCCAGCCGCCGAACGACGGGACGACCTGGCCACCCGCCGCCTTGATCTGCGAGATCGCGGTGGCGTCGGCGCTGCCCGACAGCGGACGGCTGCTGTCCCACGCCGGGTTGCAGCCACCGGAGGCGTTGATGAACGCCATGGTGAACCACTTGATCCCGGTCGCGTTCATCACCGTCTGCGGGTTCGGCGGGCTGCCCCAGCCCATGTACAGGTACGGCGCGCCCCGGCCACCCGCCGGCGGCGGTGTCGTGGTGGTCGGTGGGGTCGTCGTCGTAGGAGGCGTCGTGGTCGTGGGGGGTGTGCCCCCGGCGGAGCACGAACCCCCGTTCAGCTTGCAGTTCGACGGCGCCGAGTAGGTGCCGGAGTACGCCACGTTGAACCCGAAGCTCGCGCTACCGCCGTTGGCGACGTTGCCGTTCCAGGTGTTCTTCACCGTGACGTGCTGGCCGGACGCCGTGTAGCTGCCGTCCCACAGCGACGAGATCTTCGCGCCGCTGGGCAGGTCGAACTCGACGGTCCAGGTGGCGAGCGTCGAGCCCGAGCCGTTGGCGATCGTGTACTTGCCTTCGTACCCGGTGCCCCAGTCGGAGCCCTTCGAGAAGGTCGCGGACACGCCGCCCGCCGCGTTCGCCGGGGCGATCACGAACATCGCGCCGATCGTGGCGGCCGCGGCCGCCAGCCCGAGTGCGGGCAACCACCGGCGCCTCACGACAGGCCGTTCTTCATCGCGGTGATGAGCTCGCCGCCCGTGGTGTCGCCGGTGAGCTCCCAGAAGAAGGCGCCGCCGAGACCCTGCTGCTTGGCGTAGGACATCTTCCCGCCGATGGTCGCCGGGGTGTCGTAGCTCCACCAGTTGCTGCCGCACTTGGCGTACGCGGTGCCGGCGATGGTGCCGGTCGCCGGGCAGGTGTTCTTGAGGACCTTGTAGTCCTCGATGCCCGCCTCGTACGTGCCCGGCGCGGCGCCGGTCGCGGTGCCACCCGGGGCGTCCTGCGTGACGCCGGTCCAGCCGCGGCCGTAGAAGCCGATGCCCAGCAGCAGCTTGCTCGACGGAACGCCCTTGCTCTTGAGCTTCTGGATCGCCGCGTCGGAGTAGAAGCCCGGCGTGGGGATGCCGTTGAAGCTGGTGAGCGGCGAGTGCGGAGCCGTCGGGCCCTGCGCGGCCCAGGCGCCGAAGTAGTCGTAGGTCATGACGTTGAACCAGTCGACGTACGGCGCGGCGCCGCCGTAGTCGGCGACGTCGAGCTTGCCGCCGTTGCTGCCGTCGGCCGAGATGGCCGAGGTGACCAGGAAGGACGAGCCGAACTTCGCCCGCAGCGCGGACAGCAGGTTCTTGTAGGCCGCGGCACCGCTGGTGTCACAGGAAAGGCCGCACGCGTTGGGGTACTCCCAGTCGATGTCGATGCCGTCCCAGACGTCGGCCCAGCGCGGGTCCTTGAGCAGGTTGTAGCAGGACTGCGCGAACGCGGCGGCGTTCTGCGACGCCTGGCCGAAGCCGCCCGAGTAGGTCCAGCCGCCGAACGACCAGATCACCTTGAGGCCCGGGTGCAGCTTCTTCAGCTTGCGCAGCTGGTTGAAGTTGCCGGCGACGGGCTGGTCCCAGGTGTCGGCGACGCCGTCGACGCTGCCCGCGGCGTCGTAGGTCTTCTGGTAGTCGGCGTACGGGTCGTCGTTGGCGGTGCACTGGCCGTTCTTGACGTTGCCGAACGCGTAGTTGATGTGCGTCAGCTTGCTGGCCGAGCCCGACGTCTCGATGTTCTTGACGTGGTAGTTGCGCCCGTAGACGCCCCACTGCACGAAGTAGCCGACGTTCTTCAGCCCGCCGGGGGGCGGCGGCGTGGTCGTCGTCGGCGTGGTGGGCGTGGTCGGGGTCGTCGGCGTGGTGGTCGGCTGCGTCGGGGTGGTGGGGGTGGTCGGCGTGGTGGTGGGGGTGCCACCGCCGGCGTCGCAGGACCCGCCGTTCAGCTTGCAGTTCGCCGGGGCCGAGTAGGTGCCGGAGTAGGCGACGTTGAAGCCGAAGCTGGCGGTGCCGCCGTTGCCGACGTTGCCGTTCCAGCTGTTCTTGACGGTGACGTGCTGCCCGGACGCGGTGTAGCTGCCGTCCCAGAGCGACGAGATCTTCGCGCCGCTCGGCAGGTCGAACTCGACCGTCCAGCTCGGCAGCGTCGAGCCGGAGCCGTTGTTGATCGTGTACTTGCCCTCGTAGCCGGTGCCCCAGTCGGAGCCCTTCGAGAAGGTGGCGCTGACGCCACCGGCGGCGTTGGCCGGCACGGTGACGAGGCCGACCGCGAGCGCGCCGACCGCGGTGAAGAGACCGAGGAGGTGCCATCTCTTTCTGGACATCGCTCTCCCTTGAGCCAGGTGCAGGGTGGCGGAAACCCACACCGCCGGCGGGGACCAGGGCGGTGTTTTGCGCCGTTTGCGCAAACGTTACGTGGTCCAGACCAATTACGGAAGTGTCACCACGAAGAGTGATAAATGGTCAAGACCAGTCCGCGTGCGCGCGGCTTACTGGTCCAGACCGGTTACGCAACGCAGTCGAGAACCGCGTATTTCGAGACCGAACGCACCCTGGACCAAGCGAGTGAAACCGGCGGATCGCCAGACACATTCCTTGACGAACGTACCGCAAAGAGTCCACAGTCGGAGCGGCGACTGGGAGCGCTCCCAAGATGGCCGGTCACTCATCGAAGAGGAGATCATCTTGCGCGCAACCAATTCCCGTGTCCGGCGAACCACGGCCGTCGTGGCGGCCATGGCGATGACGACCGCGCCTGCCGTGGCCGGCACAGCGGCAGCAGCGACGGCCGCCGCCGGATGCCGGGTCGACTACACGATCGGTTCGCAGTGGCAAGGCGGGTTCGGCGCCGCCGTGACGGTGACGAACCTCGGCAGCCCGGTGAACGGCTGGCAGGTGACGTGGACGTTCTCCGGCGACGAGCGGATCACCCAGCTGTGGAACGCTACCCAAACCCAGTCGGGCGCCCAGGTATCGGTGACCAACGTGTCCTGGAACGGCGTCGTCACCACGGGCGGAACGGTTTCCTTCGGCTTCAACGCCACGTCCGGCAGCAGCTCGGCCGCCCCGACGGCGTTCACGCTCAACGGCGTCGCGTGCAACGGGTCGACGCCGCCCCCACCGGCGGGCGGCGACGCCGCGGTGAACAACAACTTCCCGGTCACCCGAGAGGCCGCGTACGGCGACAACCGGTACACCGTGTTCCGGCCGTCGAACCCGCAGGCGGTGGGTGCGCCGATGCCGGTGCTGGCGTTCGGGAACGGCGCCTGCGCGCACACGGACAACAGCGAGGTGACCCGCGCGCTGACGTTCATCGCGTCGAAGGGCTTCGTCGTGGTGGACACCGGATCGGCGAACGGATCGGCCAACGGTGTGCCGAGCGGCTCCCCCATCCCGTCCCTGCTGACCGGGGCGATCACGTGGGCGGAGCGGGAGCAGAACCGGTCCGGGGCACCGCTGTCGCAACGGCTCGACCTGACGAAGGTGGCCACCGCGGGCCACTCCTGCGGCGGTCTCGAGGCCCTGGTCGCCGCGCAGGACAGCCGGGTCTCCGCCGCCGTCTCGCTGGACAGCGGCTTCTTCGCCGACGGCTCCTTCGGCTATTCCCGGGCCGAGCTCGCCCGGCTCCACGCACCGACCTTGTTCATGGCCGGCGGTCCCTCCGACATCGCCTACGACAACACCCGGGCCAACTACGACCTGGCCGCCGTTCCCGCCGTGCTGGCGGTGCACCCCCAAGCCGGGCACGTCGGCTTCATCACCGGGAACCAGCTGTCCGACGGCATGACCACGGTCGTCCAGTTCCTAGACATGGTGCTCAACGGCAACGCCACGGCACGCACCTACATCCTGGACCCGTCCGGACTCGCGTCGAAGTACCCGTGGACGGTGTCCAAGAAGAACTTCTGACCGGCAGACAGCAAGGAACCCCCTGTTTCCAGGGGGTTCCTTGTACTGCTGTCTCAACCAGACGTGCGCCCGAAGGGATTCGAACCCCTGACCTTCTGATCCGTAGTCAGATGCTCTATCCAGCTGAGCTACGGGCGCGTGTTCAGTTGTAACCTAGCACCCGGCGAACCGGGTACCAGCGGAGGCTCCGGGATTTGAACCCGGGAGGGGGGGTTACCCCCAACCGCATTAGCAGTGCGGCGCCATAGACCAGACTAGGCGAAGCCTCCTGGGCCCAACGACCACTGCTCAGATAGGTTACACACCCCCCGATCACCCCGGAACAGCACCCCCCTTACGCCCTCCGCAGCAGTCTGAGCAGGCGTGGGGAGCGGCCGCCAAGCCCTTCGGCTTCGAAGGTGGCGATGCCGACCCTCGGGAGTTCGCGGACGCCCGGGTACACCAGGTATCTCGGGACCCAGCGCGGCTGGAACTTCGCGTTGAAGCGGTACAGCGTCTCGATCTGGATCCAGCGCGAGAAAAAATGGAGCACCTTGGCCGACATGCGGGCGACCGGGCCCGCGCCGATGCGCTGGCCCTGCTCCATCAGCGCGCGGAACGCCGCGAAGTTCAGGGAGACCTGCGTTACGCCGTGCCGGGCCGCCGCCAGGAGGAGTTCGGAGATCATCAGCTCGTTGACGCCGTTGTCGGCCGTGCGGTCGCGGCGCATCACGTCCAGCGAGAGGCCCGTCTTGCCCCACGGCACGAACTGGAGCACACCCCGCACCCGGCCGCCCTGCTCGGCCGTCACCAACACCGACCTCGGGTCGCCCATGCGACCCAGCGCCATCGAGAAGCCGCGCTCGGTGTCCGTGCCGCGCCAGGTCGCGGCCAGGACCTCCAGTTCGGCCAGCTCGCCCGGCCGCAGGTCCTCGGCTCGGCGGACCAGGACCTTGTAGCCCGCACGCTTCGTGCGGGCCGCCGCCTGGCGGACGCCGCGCATCGTGCGGCCGTCCAACGTGAACCCGGCCGCGTCGACGACCGCCTCGTCGCCGATCTCCAGTACCTCCAGGCCGAAGCGGGCCCACACCGTCGCGCCGAGCTCGGAGACGCCCATCGCCGCCGGGGTCCAGCCGTTCCTCCGGCAGACCTCCAGGTACTCCTCGATCGCGCCCGGCCAGGCTTCGTGGTCGCCGAGCGGGTCGGCCGAACACAGCGCGACCCCGGCGATCACGCGGTAGGTGACCGCGGCCTTGCCCGTCTTGGAGAACACCGCGAACTTGTCCCGCCGCAGCGCGAAGTAGCCGAGCGAGTCACGCTCGCCGTGCTCGTCCAGCAGGCGGCGCAACCGCGCGACCTCCTCGTCGGTCAGCCGCGGCGCCGGCTCGGCCGAGCGCAGCAGGAAGTACGCCGACACCAGGACCGCGGCGAGGCCGAACAGCAGGCCGACGGCGGCGGTGAGGTCCTCCAGCCACATCTGGTGGAACACCGCGGGCCCGCTGGCGGCGACCAGCGCGAGCGCGGACTCCGCGAGCCGGCCGCCGAAGCCCATCGGCTCCAGGGCCGCGCGCGGCGCCACGGACAGCAGGATGACGTTGATCACGAACCCGGCCAGCGTCAGCTGGACGAACACCCGCACCGCCCGCCAGCGCCCGACCACCGGGTCCGGCTTCGCGACGAAGTAACGCCGGTTGGCGATCAGGCCCACCAGCAGCAGCACCGACACCAGGCCGGCCGCGAAGACGTGCTTCAGCCCGAGGTGCGACATCGTGAGCAGCACCGTCGCGCCGACCGCGAGCTGCCAGGCCCGGCGCTTGCGGCGCCGGAGCCCCGCGGCCAGCAGCACCAGCAGCACGCCCATGACCAGCGCCACGGTCACCGCGGCGACCGTGGCCTCCTGCGGCAGCTCCAGCCATTCGGCCAGGTGCCCGCGCAGGCTGCGCCGGCCGGCCGGGATCAGGATCGAGCCCAGCGTCATCAGGCCCGCCAGCCGGGTCACCCAGGTGATCACCCCCACGGTGGTGGCCCCCGCCACCTTCCAGGTGATCTGCGCGCGTGTCCCCGTCACCACCTGTACAACCCGCAGTGGATGATCATGCTTCCCCCTCTACCCTCCGGCGAGCTCCACGAACGGCGCCAGGGCCGCCGGGTTGGCCAGCGCGTCGCGGCTGACGGCCCGGTCAGGAGCCACGCCGGCGAGGATCTTCTTCACCGGTACCTCACACTTCTTACCGTTCAAGGTACGAGGTATCTCGGAAACCACGACGAACCGATCGGGTACATGGCGTGGTGACAGCGCGCTACGAAGCTCCTTGCGCAGGCGCGGTTCGACGTCTTCGAGCGCGACGCCGCCGGCGAGCACCACGAAACAGATCAGCTGCCCGTCCTCGTTCCCGGCCGCCGAGGTGTCCACGACCAGGGAATCCGCGATCTCGTCGTAGCCCTCGACGACCCGGTAGAACTCGGCCGTGCCCATCCGGACGCCGCCGCGGTTGAGCGTCGAGTCGCTGCGGCCGTAGATCACCGCGGAGCCGCGGTTCGTGATGCGGATCCAGTCCCCGTGCCGCCAGAGGCCCGGGTACATCTCGAAGTAGGCCTCGCGCAGCCGCGAGCCGTCGGGGTCGTTCCAGAAGAACACCGGCATCGACGGCATCGGCTTGGTGATGACCAGCTCGCCGACCTCCTCGACGACGGCCTTGCCCGCCTCGTCGAAGGCGTTGACCGCGGCACCGAGCGCCGGGCACGACAGCTCGCCGAGCCAGACCGGGATGTCGGGCGCCGACGCGACGAACGCCGCGCACAGGTCCGTGCCGCCGGAGACCGAGCAGATCTGGACGTCCTTCCCGATCTCGTCGACGATCCACCGGAAGCCTTCGACGCTCAGCGGCGCGCCGGTGGAGCCCAGCGCGCGCAGCCCGGTCAGGTCGTAGCGCCCGGCGGGCTTGATGCCGGCCTTGAGGCAGCTCTGGATGAACGGCGCCGATGTCCCGAAGTAGGTGACGCGGTGCTGTTCGGCCAGGTGCCAGAGCGCGTTCAGGTCCGGGAACCCGGGGCTGCCGTCGTAGAGCACGATCGTGGTACCGACCAGCAGGCCGGAGATGAGGAAGTTCCACATCATCCAGCCGGTGGTGCTGAACCAGAAGAACCGGTCACCGGGGCCGAGGTCGGTCTGCAGCGCGAGGGCCTTGAGGTGCTCCAGGGTGATGCCGCCGTGGCCGTGCACGATGCCCTTCGGCAGGCCGGTGGTGCCGGAGGAGTACAGCACCCACAGCGGGTGCGCGAACTCGACCGGCTCGAACAGCAGCGGCGCGCCCTCGTGCTTCGCGAGCAGCTCGTCCCAGTCGAGAGCGCCGTCCATGCGGCCCTCGCCGACGTACTCGACCAGCACGGTCGCGGCCAGCGACGGCAGCTGCGCCTGCAGGTCGGCGATCGTCGTCCGGATGTCGAACTGGCGGCCGTTGTACGCGTAGGCGTTGACCGCGAAGAGCACCTTCGGCTCGATCTGCACGAACCGGTCCGCGACCGCGCGGACGCCGAAGTCCGGCGAGCACGACGACCAGATCGCCCCGATGCTCGCGGCCGCGAGGAAGGCGACCAGCGTCTGCGGGCAGTTCGGCGCCAGCGCGACTACCCGGTCACCCTTGCCGACGCCGAGTTCGAGGAACGCGGCCCGGGCGGCGGCGACCTGCGTGCGAAGACGGCCGTACGTCAGGTGGCTCGCGAAGCCGTCTTCGCGGTGGAAGAGCACGGCCGTCTCGTCGTCGGCCTTCGCGGCGCCCGCGACGCCGGGGGTGAGCGCGTGCTCGGCGTAGTTGAGGGTGCCGCCCTCGAACCAGACGGCGTCCGGCATCTCGCCGGACAGCACCGCGCCGGGCTGGTCGTGCCAGCGGACGCCGAGGAAGTCGGCGACCGCCGCCCAGAAGTCCGGGCCGCGCTCGACCGAGAACTCGTGCAGCGAGCGGTAGTCGTCCACCTCGACGCCGCGCTCGGCGCGCAGCCACCGGCGGAAGGCTTCGATCTTGGTGTCGGCAACGTGGCCCGGCTCGGGGCGCCAGAGCACTTCGGGGGCGTCGGCGGTGTGCGTCACGCCCCGAGCCTAATCCCTCGGATCCGGAAGTCACCGTGGTCGGAACCGACACGGAACCCCGGTAAGGCATGTGGGCCGGCCACATCTACACAGCGGCGCGCAGCGCCTCGATCGAGGGTGGTGGCGGGGGCATGGATGGACTACCGCAGGTGCGCGTCGAACCAGTTGAGCGTGCGCTGCCAGGCCTCCGCGGCCGCGCCCGGGTCGGCGTCGAAGCGGTGGTTGGCGCCGGGGTAGTGGACGACGTTCGTGGCGACCTTCGCCGACGCGGCGGCGTCACGCAGGCGTTCGACGTCGGCACCGCCCGCCTCGTCGCCGGCGTCGCCGTACATGCCGAGCCACGGGCTGGTCAGCCGCCCGGCGATCTCGACCAGCGCCGGCAGTTCGGCGGCCTGCTGCCCGCCGACGCTGACCGCGGCACCCAGCCGGCGGTGCGACGCGACGACGAGGGCCGCGGTGCCGCCGAGGTCGAAGCCCATCACGCCGAGCAGGTCGGCCTGGACACCCCGCTCGACCAGCCAGGCGAGGGTGCGGTCGGTCGCCTCGAGCAGGTCCTGCTGGGTCAGTTCCTCGTTTTCCAGGTGCGGGGTCACGGTCAGCCAGCCCTCGGTGGCCAGGCTGGCGAGCAGCAGTTTCACGCCCTCGGTGACGCCGTCGGCCTCGTGCAGCACCACCAAGCCGCCGCGCAGCGCGCCCTCGGGTTCCGAAAAGGTCAGCCGCAGGGTCCGGCCGTCGGTGCGCTGGTAGTCCACGGTGGAGGTCGACGTCATTGCTTCACCCAACCACCTGGAGGTGAACGGGAGGAAGCCCCGGCCCCTCGAAGGCAGTCGCGGGGCGGCGGGCGGAAAAGATACGGTGAGCGGGTCGTCCCGTCGATTTCCAGGAGCGCCGAAGATGCCGTCCGTGTCCCCGCGTGCCGATCTCGAATCGTTGCCGAAATACGTCCCCGGCCGGACGATCGAAGGCGCGATCAAGCTGGCGAGCAACGAGGTGCCCGGCGGTGCGCTGCCGAGCGTCGCGCAGGCGATCGCCGAGGCCGCGACGGGCGTCAACCGCTACCCGGACACCGGCTCGCAGGCACTGCGCGAGCGGCTGGCGCGCGAGCTGGACGTCCCGGTGGAACGCGTCGCGATCGGCTGCGGCTCGGTGTCGCTGTGCCAGCAGACGATCCAGGCGGTGTGCGCGCCCGGCGACGAGGTCATCTTCGGCTGGCGGTCCTTCGAGGCGTACCCGATCGTCACGCAGGTCGCGAACGCCGTCTCGGTGAAGGTCCCGATCACCGAGGGCCAGGAGCTCGACCTCGACGCGATGCTCGCGGCGATCACCGACCGGACGCGCGTGGTCTTCGTCTGCAACCCGAACAACCCGACCGGGACGGCGGTGCGCCGCGCGGAGCTGGAGCGGTTCCTGGCCGCCGTGCCCGAGCACGTGCTGGTCGTGCTGGACGAGGCGTACAAGGAGTTCGTCACCGACCCCGAGGTGCCCGACGGCGTCGAGTACACGCACAGCCGGTCGAACGTCATGGTGCTGCGCACGTTCTCGAAGGCGTACGGCCTGGCGGGCCTTCGCGTCGGTTACGCGGTCGCGCCCGAGCCGATCGCGGACGCGCTTCGCCAGGTGTACGTGGCCTTCTCGGTGAACATGCTGGCCCAGGTGGCCGCGCTGGCGTCGCTCGACGCGGCCGACGAGCTGCTGGCGCGCTGCCAGGAGATCGTCGTCGAGCGCACGCGGGTGCGGGACGCGCTGCTGGCGGCGGGGTACCGGGTGCCGGACACGCAGGCGAACTTCGTCTGGCTGCCGCTCGGTGACCAGGCCGTCCCGTTCGCCGAGCACGCGCTGGACCGCAAGCTGGTCGTGCGTCCCTTCGCCGGCGACGGCGTCCGCGTGACCATCGGAACCCCCGAGGAGAACGACCTGTTCCTGGCCGCGGCGCGGGAATTCAGCTCGCGAACTGCTTGACGACCAGCTGGATGACGGCGGCGACGCCGATCACCACGATCACGCCGCGCAGCACCACCGGCGACAGCTTCCGGCCGATCTTCGCGCCGAGGAAGCCGCCGGCGGTGCTGCCGACGGCGAGCCAGAGCACGACGGCCCAGCTGACCGGCGCGACGAACGCGTAGATCAGTCCGGCGACGAGGTTGACGACGGCGGCGAGCACGTTCTTGACGCCGTTGAGCTTCTGCAGCGGCTCCGACAGCAGCATCCCCATCACGGCCATCAGCATCACGCCCTGCGCAGCGGTGAAGTACCCGCCGTAGATGCCGATGAGGAAGATGAAGAACATCAGCAGCGGCCCGGGTTTGTGCTCGGTGCCGTTCTGTTCGCGCCGCTCGGCGACCCACTTCGAGACCTTCGGCTGGATGATCACCAGGATCACGGCCAGGCCGACGAGCACCGGGACGACGGCTTCGAAGGCGTCCTTGGGCAGCGAGAGCAGCAGGATGGTGCCGCCGATGGCCCCGAGGAAGGACGCGACGGCGAACTTCGCGGTCTGCCGCCAGTAGCCCTCGAGCTCGTGCCGGTATCCCCAGGCCCCGCTGAGCGTCCCGGGCGCCAGGCCGATGGCGTTCGAGGTCGTGGCGGTGACGGGCGGGTAGCCGAGGGCGACGAGCACCGGGAAGGTGACGAGCGTCCCGGACCCGACGACGGCGTTGATGGTCCCCGCCCAGATCCCGGCGACCACGATGATCAGCGCGTGCCACCACGTCATGAAGCAATCACGTGCGGAGCCTAAGCATCGTGAGGCGCTCCCGCGCGGCAGATGTGTCAGGTCAGACACTCACCAGATGCAGCGCTTCGGCCGGCCGCCGCGTAAGAAGCCGTACCTGACATGAAGGAGGCCCGATGCGGGCAGCCGACGAGGATCGGTTTCGCGAGTTCGCCAGGGACAACGCCATGGCGCTGCGGCGTTACGGCTACCTGCTGTGCGGCGACTGGCACCTGGCCGAAGACCTCGTCCAGACCACGCTGCACAAGCTGTACGGCGCGTGGCCGCGGGTCCGCGGCACCGACCGGCCGGTGAGCTACGCGCGGCAGACGCTGACCCGCTGCTGGCTCGACGAACGGCGGCGGCCGTGGCGGCGGTCCGAGCGGCACACCGACGCGGTGCCCGAGGTCGAGGACGCGGCGGCGGATCCGGCCGTGCTCCAGCAGCACGCCGGCCTGCGTGCCGAACTGGCCACGGCACTGGCGGCGCTCGCGCCCCGGCAGCGGGCGGTGCTGGTGCTGCGGTACTTCTGCGACCTGCCGGTCGCCGAAGTGGCCCGGGAGCTGCGGTGTTCGGAGGCCACGGTCCGGAGTCAGGCCACCCGGGCGCTGCGGACGCTCCGCGGCGCCTTCCCGGATGCACTGGCAGAAAGCGAGCTGTGATGGACGAGCAGATGCTGGCCCGCGAGTTCACCGCGGCCGTGCGCACCGAACCGCCACTGGGGTTCGACCCCGACGAAGTCGTCACCCGGGTCGCCCGCCGGCGCCACCGGCGGCGGGCCGTCCTGCTGGCCTGCGCCGGTGTCGTCGTCGCCGCGGCCGCCGCCGTCGTCGTGAGCCCGGGGTCCCGCGTCCCGGCGGAACCGGCGTCGCCCGCGGTTTCACCCCGGATCGAGCCGTCGGCCGGAGACCGGTGGTGGCCGCCGGGCACCGGCGAGATCCCCCAGCCGACCGACGCGCGGATCAGCGCCCGGGGTCCCCGGATCGCGGAGCACCTCGAAACGGTCCTGCGGAAGATGCTGCCGCCCGCCGACCCGATCCGGCGCGATTCCCTCACGTCCGCCCACTTCGGCGGCATCATGCCGACCAGCCAGCGCGGGGTGAGCATCATGGAGCACGGCGGGCCGGAAGACACCGGCTACTCCCTCACCGTCGAGGTGTTCGTGCCGACGAACCCGGTGACGCGGTTCCAGCCCCGGCAGCTGTGCGCGGAGATGAGGGTCCAGATCAGCCTCTCGACGACCTGCCGCTACGCCGCTGTCGGCACCGCGGGGATCCTGATGACGTCGGAAGCGGACACCACCGACCGGGAGGGCACGCTGCAGCATTCGATCACGGTGACCGACTACCGGGCGGACGGCAGCTACGTCCTGGTCACCGTGGGAGGCACGATCGGGGTCCGTGGTCCGCTGCCGTTGACCGCCGAGGAGCTCGCGACCTTGGCGCGGGATCCGGAGCTGACCTTGTAGCGCCCGAGGAGTTCACCGCGGCGGGAAGACGCAGAACTCGTTGCCCTCCGGGTCGGCCAGCTGGTCCCAGTCCACTTCACCTCCCCGCTCGCGGATGAGGGTCGCACCCAGGGCGAGCAGCTCGGCCGGGTCGCCGAAGACGTCGAGGTGCATGCGGTTCTTCACCGTCTTCGGCTCCGGCACCGGGTTGAGCCAGATGAGCGGGCCTTCGCCGGCGGGATCGACGATCGGGACCGGCCAGTGGTCCGGGCGGGTGTCGCCGGTCAGCGCGTCGCGGCGGACGTAGCCGAGCGCGCGGCACCACCAGTCCGCCAGCGCCTGGTGGTCGTTCGCGTCGAGGGCCAGGTCCTTGAACCGTGCTGTCACGCCGCTCCTTCCGGGACGTGCGCGGGGACGACTTCGGAGACCAGCCGCCAGCCGAGCGAGGCGTACAGCCCGCGCCCGGCTTCGGACGCCAGCAGCACGCTCGGCGACGCTCCCGCCGCCTCGCCCAGCCGGTGCATCACCAGCCGGCCGAGGCCACGGCGGCGGTGGTCCGGCTCCGTCTCGATCTTGTCGAACACCGCGACGCCGGACGCCACCCCGACCTGGCCGCGGGCCGCGGGGCCGTCGCCGGACGACACCAGCACCTGCCACACCGGCCCTTCGCCGGTCACAGTCACCGAGTACCCCGGCGGAACCTCCACCGGTGGCAGCGCTCCCTCGAACGCCATCAGGTACTCCGTCGCCCCCGTCGTCCAGGCCGGGGTCAGGCCCGCCAGCACCTCGGACCGCGCCCCGCACGTCTTCAGCCAGGTGCCCGGGGCCGCCGCCGCCACGGCCCGGGCGGGAACCGTCGCCGGTGAGCGCAGCAGGTACCGCACCCGGTGCCCGGGCAGGCCGACGTCGACGCGGTAGCCGTCGGGCTCCGCGACCGGTGACGGCGCTGCCCGCGACACCGCCCAGCCGCGCACCCATGACCCCAAGATGTCCATGCCGGTGATCATGGCAGCCACCCCCGACAATTCCGGGAGCTGAGAGGATGAGCGCGTGGACACCGAGCAGGTCTGGAGCGCGACCGTCGACCGGCTGCGGGCGCGGATCGACTCCGGTGACCTGCCGCCGGGCAGCCGGCTGCCCGCCGAACGCGTCCTCTGCGAAGAGCTCGGGATCAGCCGGGGCTCGCTGCGGCAGGCTCTGCGCGTCCTCGCCTCCATCGGCTACGTCCAGATCCGGGCCGGCTCCGGCACCTACGTCCGCGAGCAGCAGGAACAGCCCCTGCGGACCTGGTTCACCGAACACGACCAGCTCGTCGAGAAGCTCTTCGACCTGCGGGCCACCGTCGAACCGACCCTCGCCGAACGGCTGGCCCGGCACGCCACCGCCAGAACTGTCAGCCGGCTCGAGGACAACGTCGCCGAGATGGCGCGGGCCGCCGAGGACGGCGACATGCTGCACGTCATCGCCGCCGACGCCGAGTTCCACCGGGTGATCGCGCAGAACGCCGGCAACGACGACGTCGCCGGGCTGCTGCGGTCCGTGCTCGCCCTGGTCGGCGAGGAGCGGCGGGCGGCGCTGCGGCTGCCCGGGCAGATCCGCAAGGCCGTCGCCGACCACCGCGCCATCCTCGACGCCATCCGCCGGTCCGACCCCGCCGCCGCCCGCGAGCTGACGCTCAAGCACCTGGTGGACGCCAAGACCTACGCGCACGACTACGCCGCCCACCCGGAAACGCGCTAGACTTTTCACAACGTTGTGAAACTTCTGGGGGTCGTGATGGAGAAGGTCCACTTCACCGAAGAGAAGGCCACCAACCTGGCCACGCTGTACGGCCGCGCGCTCGACTACCGCAGCGCCCACCCGATCCTCGGCGACAAGGCGGCGGACGACGCCGTCCGCCGGATCGACTATGACTTCACCAAGATCGGCATCTCCCCGGACCGCGCCGTGTCGGTCGTCCTGCGGGCCAAGCCGATCGACGACTGGGCCGCCGAGTACCTGCGCGCCCACCCGGACGCGATCGTGCTGCACCTCGGCTGCGGCATGGACACGCGCTTCGAGCGCCTCGCGCCGCCGGAGACCGCGCACTGGTACGACGTCGACTACCCCGAGGTCATCGAGCTGCGGGAAAAGCTGTACGACCGCGCGCCGAACCAGACGCCCATCGGCTCGTCGGTGACCGACTTCGGGTGGCTGGACCAGGTGCCGTCCGACCGGCCCGCGCTGATCGTGGCCGAAGGCCTCACGATGTACCTGAAGCCCGAGGCCGGCACCGAGCTGTTCCGCCGGCTGGCGGCGAAGTTCCCGTCCGGCGAACTGATCTGCGACCTCTTCAGCCGGAAGGCGATCACGATGCAGAAGATCAACACGCCGGTGCGCAAGGCGGGCGCGACGCTGTATTGGGGCGTCGACGACCCGCGCGAGCTCGAACCCTGCGGCCTCACCCTCGAGTCCTCATTGGACGCCGGACACTGGGCGACCCCGGACGTGCTGGCCAAGGTGGGCTCGATCACCCGGTTCCAGCTGCGGCTGCTGAAGGTCTTCCCGCCACTGGCCCGCACCGCGCGCATCGTGCGGTACCGCTTCTAGGACCTGGTCTCAAAACTCGGCGTGTCGCTGGGTGAACCAACGGCCCGCCCCTGACTCCGCACCGCCCGCCGGTGGGCCCGGCCCGACGGACCGGAGGTCCGTCAGGGAGACTGGGGGGCCAGTGCCCGCCCTCTCGACCTGGAGTCTTCGATGCCGCAAGGGACCGTCCGTTGGTTCGACGCCGAACGGGGTTTCGGCTTCCTCGCGCCCGAGGACGGCTCGCCGGACGTGTTCGTGCACGCCTCCGAGATCGTCGGGGACGGCGGCGCGAAACTGCTCCGCGAGGGTCAGGCCGTCGTGTTCGAGGTCGGCGAGAACGACCGCGGGCCCCAGGCGCTGCGCGTTCGCGTCACCGCCGATGCGGCCACCGGCAGCGCCGTGGGCCTGCTCGGCACCATCAACTGGTACGAGCCGGGCAAGGGTTACGGCTTCGCGTCGCCGGACGGCGGCGGCGCCGACATCTTCGTGCACAGCTCCGCGATCGTGACCGGCGGCGTGGTCACCGAGGGGCAGCGGGTGGCCTTCCTGATCGTCGAAGGCGAGCGCGGCCCGCAGGCCGAGCACGTGATCCCGCTGGGAGCAGGGGCCGGCTCACCCGCTGCGGCCGGTATCGCGGACGGTGCCGACGGCACGGTGGCGTGGTACGACGAGGACAAGGGCTTCGGCTTCATCAACCCCGACTCCGGCGCGGGGGACGTCTTCGTTCACGCCCGGGCCCTGGCCGATGGGCTGACGTGGCTCGCGGAGGGCGACCGCGTCGCCTACGAGGTGGCTAGTGGAGACAAAGGCCCGCAGGCCCGCGACGTGCACCTGGTCCGGGGCGCCGAGCCCCAGACGGCACCGCAGCGGTCGGCACCTGCCGCGGCCGCAGGGCCGGCGGCGCGGGACGTGCCCGCACGAGGCGGCGAGGGCGTCGTCGCGCGCTACGACGCCGACCGCGGCTTCGGCTTCATCACCCCGGACGCAGGCGGCGACGATCTCTTCGCCCACGCGTCCGTGATCATGGGGTCGGAGCCGCTGCAGAAGGGTGACCGGGTCCGGTACGCGGTGCGTCAGAGCGACCGGGGCCCGCAGGCCGACCGCGTCGAACGCCTCTGAATACGCAGTGACCCGCCCTTGAGTTTTGGGACCAGGTCTAACGGGACTCCAGCACCCGCGCCACGAACTTGTGCAGCTTCTCCTCCAGCCGCGCGATGCGCTCCTCGAGCGTGAGCGTCTCGAACGGCTGGGGGACGTCGGACTTGAGCTCGCCCCGGACGTACTGGCAGCAGCCGAGGTTCCCGCAGGCGTAGATGCCCAGCGTGTTGCCGTCGCGACCGGCCTTCCCCGCGCGCTTGCCGGAGAACAGCGTGATGTCGGCGAGCCCGTGGGTCGTGGTGCAGAAGCCGCAGGTGTTGCTGCGCAGGCGTGACTTCGGGGGCGGTGCGGCACGGAGGGCGAGCCCGACGACTTCGCCGCCGTAGGGCAGCACGAGGTAGGCGCGGGCCGGCGCCTTCGGGTCGCGCCAGCCGAGGAATTCCCGTCGTTCCCAGTGAATTTCCGAAGGCAGCGTCACACCCTTGGCTTCGCCGCGCGTGCAGTTCACGAAGGAGGCCCGGATCTCGTCCTGGCCGAGTGGCTCCATGAGCCGCACGGTAACCACCGGACACGGGCGGTGGCCACGCATTTTCCGCCGTACGATCGACGCCGTGCGCAAGATCGCCGTGAAGAACGTCCGCGTGGTGTTGCGCACCAGCCTGGGCTTCGCCGGGCTGGGCATCGGCTCGAGCGTCGCCGGGTCCGGCGTCGTCGCGCTGCTGCTGGTGCTGCAGGGCCTGCCGGGCGACGTCGGCGACCGCGGCTGGGTGCTCGGCCTGACCGCGGCCGGCATCGTCGCCGCGGCGCTGCTCGCCGGGACGCTGTGGACGGCGTGGCTGCAGCGCCGCACCGCGATCTGGTTCGTGCTCGGCCGCCCGCCGTCGGAGAGCGAGGCGCGCCGCGCGCTGCGGCTGCCGGTCGACATGGCGGTGGTCAGCGGCACGCTCTGGCTGATCGGCACCGTCGTCCTGACCGTGCTCGCCGGCGTGCTCGGCTCGGCCGACGACGCCGTCGGCATGGCCACGGTGATCGGGCTCGGCGGCCTCACCACCGTCGGGCTCACCTACCTCGCCGCCGAGTGGGTGGCGCGGCCGGTGATGACGATCGCGCTCGACGTCCTGCCGCCGCGCGGGTCGCTGCCGGTCACCGTGCTGACCCGGCTGGTGGTGACCTGGGCGCTGGCCGGCGGCGTCCCGCTGGTGGGCGTGCTGCTCATCGCCACGCCGCCGGAGCTGGGCTCGGGCGACCACACGGCGAGCCTGATCGTGCTGTCGGCGATCGGCCTCGCCGTCGGCGCCATCAGCACGGCCCTGCTGGCCAGGGCGGTCGCGGCGCCGCTGCACCGGCTGCGGGTGGCGCTCGACGAGATCGCCCGCGGCAACAACGACGTCACGGTCGACGTCGACGACTCCAGCGAGATCGGCCGGCTCCAGACGTCGGTGAACCAGCTCGCCGCCGGCCTGCGCGAGCAGGCGCGGATGCGGGACCTGTTCGGCAGGCACGTCGGCGCCGAGGTCGCCCGGCACGCCCTCGAGTACGGCGCTTCGCTCTCGGGTGACGTCCGCGAGGTCACGGCGTTGTTCGTCGACGTCGTCGACTCGACCGCACTGGCCTACCGCACCCCGCCGGAGGACCTGGTCGGGAAGCTCAACCGGCTGTTCGCGGCGGTCGTCTCCGCGGTGAACGCCCGCGGCGGGCTGGTCAACAAGTTCCAGGGCGACGCCGCGCTGTGCATCTTCGGTGCGCCGACCCGGCTCGCGGACGCCCCGACGGCCGCGCTGGCCGCGGCGCGGGCCATCCGGGACGCGGTGCGCGAGGCCGGCGAGCTCGACCTCGGCGTCGGCGTCTCGAGCGGCCCGGTGTTCGCCGGCCAGCTCGGCACCAGCAGCCGGCTCGAGTACACCGTGATCGGCGACGCGGTCAACGAGGCCGCGCGGCTCACCGAACTCGCCAAGGCCGTCCCGTCACGGGTGCTCGCCAGCGACGCCGTCGTCTCCGCGGCGCTGCCGGGCGAAGCCGCGCACTGGGAGAAGCACGGCGAGCTGGAGCTGCGCGGCCGCCAGGAGGCGACGCCGACCTGGACGACGGTCGCTCAGAGCTGACCCAGGTCCGGCCAGCGCAGCACCGTCGATCCCCAGGTCAGGCCCGCGCCGAACGCGCTGAGCAGGACGCGGTGGCCCGGCACGAGCGTGCCGTCGGCGTGGGCGTCGGCCAGGGCGAGCGGGATGGACGCGGCGCTGGTGTTGCCGACCCGGTCGATGTTGGCGACGACGGCGTCGGCGGGCATGCCGAGCTGCTTCGCCGTCGCCTGGAGGATCCGGATGTTCGCCTGGTGCCCGACGAACCGGTCGACGTCGCCGACCATCCAGCCCGCGCGGTCCAGGACCGTGCGCGACGACTCCGCCATGCGCGCGCAGGCGTGGCGGAAGACCGCGGTGCCCTGCATGGCGAGGAAGCGGTCGGCCGGGGTGTCCGAAAGCCGCTTCCGGGCGCCGCCGGCCTCGACCCACAGCAGCTCGGCGTGCTCGCCCTCGCTGTGCAGGTCGAACGGGCCGAACGCGCCGGGCTCGCCGGCGTCACCCGCGCGGAGGAGGACCGCGCCGGCGCCGTCGCCGAAGATCGGCACGGTGGTGCGGTCGCCGGGGTCGATCAGCGTGGTGAAGGTGTCCGCGCCGATGACGAGGACGCGCTCGGCCAGCCCGCCCGCGATGAACCCGGCCGCGGTGGCGAGGGCGTAGACGAAGCCGCTGCAGACGGCGTTGACGTCGAACGCCGCGGCCGTGCCGAGCCCGAGCCGGGCGGCGACCTGCGGTGCGCTGGCCGGGCAGGGCTGGTCGGGCGTCGAGGTGGCGAGGACGACGGCGTCGGCGGAGGTGCCCGCGAGCGCTTCGCGGCCGGCCCCGACCGCGAGGTCCACAGTGGACTCGTCCGGGCCCGCGACGCGGCGTTCGCGGATCCCGGTGCGGGTCCGGATCCACTCGTCCGAGGTGTCGAGCCGGGCCGCGATTTCGTGGTTGTCCAGGACTTTCGTCGGCAACCACGAACCGAGACCGGTCAGCACGGCGGCAGGTGCGGGCACGGGATAGCCTCCCCACGCCGGCGGGTTGGCGGAGCGACCGGCTGGTCTTCCACTTCTATGGGCTACCCCCTGGTAGACCGGTCAGTTGTGTTCCAGCTCACGTAAAAAGTTGTTTCATCTTCGCCTCGAACGGAGTAGTGAGCGACGTCACCCCGGAGTGATCACAGGCGGATTGTCGGGGGTGCCGGTTAGCCTGCTGAAGTGCGGACACCTGACCTCGACCAGCTCGACATCGCCATCCTCGCCTGCCTCCAATCGGACGCTCGCACGATCGCCGAGACGATCGGCGCGAAGGTCGGCCTTTCGGCCGCGGCGGTGCAGCGGCGGATCAAGCGGCTGCGCGAGGCGGGCGTCATCGAGCGCGAGGTGGCGGTGCTGTCGCCGGAGGCGCTCGGGCTGAGCATGACGTTCGTGGTGACGGTCGAGATGGAGCGCGAGAACCTCGCGGTCTTCGACGGCTTCCGCCGCCAGGTGCTGGCCGAGGACGCCGTCCAGCAGTGCTACTACGTCACCGGCACGGCGGACTACGTGCTGATCGTGACGTGCCCCGACATGGCGGGCTTCGAGGCGTTCACCCGGCGGATGTTCTTCGACAACCCGAACGTCCGGCACTTCACGACGAGCGTGGCGATGGACCGCGTGAAAGTGGGCCTGGAGCTGCCGCTCGACCCGTAAGCTGTCCCGCTGGGGGAGGCATGCTCCGGATCTTTCTGGCCGCAACGCTGATCGACGCGCTGGGCAGCGGGCTGTGGGTTCCGTTCGCGCTGTTGTTCCTGGTGCACGGGCAGGGCATGGGCCTGGTCGACGCGGGTGCGTCGCTGACCACCGGCGCCCTGCTGGCCCTGGTCACCGGCCCGGCCACGGGCGCGGCGATGGACCGCTTCGGGCCGCGGGCCCTGCTCATCGCGGGCAACCTGGTGCGGCTCGCCGCCTTCGCGGCCTACCCGCTGGCGGACACGAGCTGGCAGGTGATCGTGGTGTCCGCGGTGGCGGGCTTCGGCGACCGGCTGTTCTGGACGTGCAACGCGCCGATGGTGGCCCGCCTCACAGCCGGCGCCGACACGGATCGGGTACTGGCGACCCAGACGGTCGGCCGGTTTGCGGGGGCGGGCCTCGGCGCGGCCGCGATGGCGGTGCTGCCGACGATCACCAGCCCGTGGGCGTTCCACCTGCTGGCGTACGCGAACGCGGCGAGCTTCGGGGTGGCGGCGATCCTCCTCCGCCTCCTGCCGCGGGTCGTGAGTGGTAAGGCGGGTTCTAACCCGCCTTACCACTCACGACCAGCCGCGGCAGACTGCTCGGCCGAGGAGAGCGGCGGGAGCTGGCGGGCCGTGCTGGGCGATCGGGCCTTCACCGGGTTCTGCGTCACCCACATGGCCTTCACCCTCGCCAGCGCCAGCAAGTTTTCGGTGCTGCCGATCGTCGTCCGCGACCTGCTGCATGGTCCACAGTGGATCGCCGGCACCGCGATCACCGCCGGGACCGTGGTCGTCGTCACCGGGCAGCGGCCGATCGTCGCGCTGCTCGCCGGGCGGAGCCGGACCGCCGGGCTCATCGGGTCCGCCGTCCTCTTCGCGACCTGCTTCGCGCTGCTGATCCCGCTGGAGGCCGTCCCGCTGCCCGTGGCCACCGTGCTGATCCTGCTCACCAGTCTCGGCTTCTCGATCGCGGAGGCTCTCTTCGGCCCGACCGCCACCGCGGCGGCCGCCGCGGCCGCTCCGCCGGGGGCCGAAGGGCGGGCCAGCTCGATCTTCCAGCTCTCCTGGGGCCTGCCCATCGCGCTCGCGCCGGGGCTGTTGGCCGTCCTGCTCAGCGCAAGCAACGCGCTGACCTGGTCGATTCTGGCCCTGACCTGCGCATCGGCAGTTCCCGCACTGCTCGTGCTGCGGCGGAAGCTGCCCGTTGCCCTGCGCGAACCGTCACCACCCGTGGCCGCCTGAGCGCAAGGGGTATGTGCTCGGTGTTACACCACAATGGACGGATGCAACCGATCAAGTGAACGTGAGACTTTCTCCGTCATGACCGTTCCCCCTGGTCATCTCCTTGCCGAACAGTTCGCGCCGCGCGAACCACCGCGAGACTCCAGGAGGGGCCGTGCACACCGACGCCGTACACCAGAGCCAGTTCGTGCTGCTGAACGAGAGCACCACGCCCGTCCTGTCGCGCCTGTCCTACCACGCCCACGAACCCTTCGCGGTGACCGTGGCCTTCCGGACCGAGCGCGGCCGGTGGATCGAGTGGACCTTCGCGCGTGACCTCCTCGTGGCCGGGCTCGACGAGCCGGCCGGCCTCGGCGACGTCCGGATCCGCCCGGACCTCTCCGAGGACGAAGACTTCCTCACCCTGGAAATCGAGTCACCGGACGGCTATGCGTCGTTCGAGCTCGAGGTCGAAGACGTCCGGAGCTTCCTGGACGCCTCCATCGAACTGGTGCCGCTCGGCGAAGAGAGCGCGCACTTCGACGTCGACGGGCTGATCGAGGAGATCAGCAACGTCTGACCCCCGAACCTCCCATTCCCGCGGCGAGGAACGAAGGGCGGGTTTCGGGCGCGCTGGAGGCGCCCGAAACCCGCCCTTTCGCTGTCCTCAGCTGGTCTTGAGGGTGGTGCCGGTGCCGGAGAGCGCGCCGGCGATCGGGTAGAAGTACGTCACGGACGTGTTGCCGCCGGACAGGACGCCCTGCGCGTAGTTGCCCGCGATGAAGCCGCCGCCCGAGTCACCCGCGGCCGAGCGGACGTTGGTCGCCGTCATGCCGTTGACCGTGCCCTCGGCGTAGCGGACGCTCTGGTTCTTGGCGCCGATGGTGCCGCAGGTCCAGCCGGTGGTGGAACCGGCCTTGCAGACCGACGAGCCGGTCGCGGCGTTCGACTGGCCGCGCACCGCGGTGCCGTTGTTCATCTGCGCGACCGGGGTCCAGCTGCTGTTGGTCCGGACCGCCGCGTAGTCGACCCCCGGGAAGCGGTAGGTGATCCAGCTGCCGAGCGCCGCGCCGTTCGACCCGGTCAGCGAGCCGCCGCCGGTGAGCGCACCGCAGTGGCCGGCGGTGACGAAACCGGTCGTGGTGGCGAAGCCGACCGAGCAGCGCGACGACCCGCCGATGTAGTAGGGGTCACCGCCGCGGATGTTGGCGTAGGTGGTCGGCTTCGACGCCGTCTCGCGGATCGTCACCGCGGCGGAGTCCACACCGGACTTGACGAGGAACGCGGCCGCGGCGGCGCGCTGGCCCTGCAGCACGTCGAGGGTCACGCGGTTGGTCGTGTCGTCGACACCCCAGCCGGTGATCGCGGCGGGAGCCGCCTTGTCGGCCGCGTTCAGCCTGTCCACAGTGGAATTGAGCTGGCGGGCGCTGAACCGCACGACTTCCGCTTCCGCACCGGCTTCGCGGATCTTGCCGGCCAGCGCGGCGTTCGTCGTGGTGACGTGCGCCTTGCCGGTGGCGGCGTTGTAGGTGGCGCCGCCGAACGCGTCGCCGAGCGCCGCGGTGAGCGACTCGGTGACCCGGGTCGCGACGTCCTCGCTCTTCAGCCGCGCGATCGCCTGGTCGTGGGTCAGGCCGAGGTCCCGCTGCATGGCGGGCACCATGTCCGGGTTCAGCAGGTCCTGGCCCGACGCGGGGACGGCGGTCGCGGCCAGCGCGCCCGTCGCCATCACCGCGGTGGCAGCGGCACCGAGAAGTCTCGCGATCTTCATGCTTCTCCCAAGTGGTTACAGTGGTTACGCGCGGCTCCGCACCGGCCACGCAGTGGTACTCCCCCGAGTGAGCGTCCCCGCAGTGGGCGTTACGGTGCAATCCGGGCGCCCGGCGAATGGGTATACGCATTCACCGCGGACGAATCCCCTGCTCCAGCCGGGCTCAGTGGTCCGGTGTCACCCAGTCGGACAGGTCCGTAAGTAGGGTTTCCATGAACTACTTTCAGTAGTCACTCGGAGTACACGAAGCGTTAAGCGACGTTCGAACGTGCGATCGGCCGGGGTTTCGCACGCAGGGTGAGCCGATCGCCTGGTTTCCCGCGGCAATCCGGTGACCGTGGGTAGGCAGACGTGTGACGACAGCACTCACCACGTATTCGGTGAAAGGTTTACGGACGGATGTGCGCTGCTTAGGCTCCGCGCACCAGTTCTTCGGTGCGCGTCGAGGAGGTCATATGTGGCTGACCACCCCCCGCCCCACCTCGGTGTCCGTCCGGTCCGGACCCGCCCGGCTGACCGGCCGCGACACCGAGCTCGACGCCATCGTCACCGTGCTGCGCAGACGCCCGGCCGCGGTCCTCATCGAGGGCGAGCCCGGCATGGGCCGCAGCCGGCTGCTCGCCGAGATCGGGCGCCGCAAGGAGTTCGACGGCGGCCGCGTGCTCACCGGCGCCTGCCAGCCGCTGCGGCAACCGTTCCCGTACGGGCCCGTCCTGGAAGCGCTTCGCGCGGTCGGCGACGCCCCGCTCGGGCCGCTCAGCCCGGTCGCCGGCGTGCTGCGGCCGCTGCTGCCGGAACTCGCGGAAGCGCTTCCCCCACGGCCCGAACCCCTCGCCGACCCGGTCGCCGAACGCCACCGCGTGTTCCGCGCGGTGCGGGAACTCCTCCGCGCCTGCGGCCCCACGCTGGTGCTGATCGACGATCTCCAGTGGGCCGACGAGGACACCCGCGACCTCATGCGGTTCCTGGCCGGCACGATGCCGCCCGAGCTCGCGGTGGTCGCCACCTACCGATCGGCCACCGACGTCCGCCCCGGCCCGCTCGGGGCCCCGTTCCGGACCGACCCCGCCGTCCATTCCGCGCGCGTCGCGCTCGGCGCGCTCGACGTCGCGGCCGTGCGTGCGCTGGCCGTCGACATCCTCGAACTGCCCCGGGTGACGGACGACTTCGCGGCGAAACTGCACGAGTGCACGGCGGGGATCCCGTTCGTGGTCGAGGAAACCCTGCGGGCGCTGAAGGAAGCGGCCGAGCGGCTCCCGGTCGGCGAGGTCCTCTCCGACCGCCTGCTCGAAAACCTCGAAGTGCCGGTGCTGCTGCGGGAAGCCGTCACCGAACGGCTCGCCGCGCTGCCGGAGCCGGCGGTGCGGCTGGCCGGCGCGGCCGCGGTGCTCGGCGTCGGCGCCGAATCAGCCGTGCTCGGCGAACTGGCCGGGCTCTCCGGCGACACCCTCCGCACCGCGTTGCTCGACACGCTCTCCGGCGGGGTGCTCGGCGAGGTCGGCGACGGCCGGTACGGCTTCCGGCACCCCCTCGCGCGCAAGGCGGTCTACGACACGGTGAGCGGCCCCGAACGCGCTCTGCTGCACGCGCAGGCGATCCGCGTGCTCGCCGCACAACCGTCGCCGCCGCTCACGCTGCTGGCCCGGCACTCCCGCGCCGCCGGCCGCGTCGACCAGTGGCGGCACTACGCGGAAGCCGCCGCCGACGAGGCGATCACGCGCGGCGAAACGTCCCGCGCGATCGACCTGCTGCAGTCGGTGCTCGCCGAACCCGGGCCGTCGCAGGCCGACACCGGCCGGGTGGCGGGCAAGCTGAGCCAGGTCGCGCTGCGGGGCTTCCGCCCCGAGGTGCTCGGCACGCTGCAGCGCGTGCTCGAAGAGGTGACGCTGCCGCCGTCGGTCCGCGGGTCGATCCGGCTGAGTCTCGGCATGCTGCTGGTCCGGACCATCGGCGGGCTCGGCCGCGGCCGGCTGGAGGTCGAACGCGCGGTCGGCGAGCTGACCGACCGGCCGGACCTCGCCGCCCGCGGGATCACCCTGCTCGCCCAGCCCATCGACGGGTTGACGCCGTTGTCGTGGCACGAATCCTGGCGCACCCGCGCGGGCGAGGTGTACGAGCGGCTCGACGACCCCGAGCTGCGGCTCGCGCTGACCGCCGACCGGATCGCGGCCGCCTCGCACGTCGGCGACGGCTCGGCGTGGGCGGAGTTCGAAGCGCTTTCGGACACGGTCGGCACGGTCGCCGAGCGCGTTCAGCTGGCCCGGCTGTGGTGCAACCTGGCCGACGGCCAGTCCTGGGCCGGGCACCTCGACCGCGCCGAGCGGCTGGTGACCGAGGGCGTCCGGCGCGCGACCGACGCCGGGGCGCTGTACGCGATCGGCCTGATCCAGGGCACCCGCGTCCGGCTGGACTGGGTGCGCGGGCGCTGGACCGGGCTCGCCGAGGCCGCCGAGCAGCTGCGCGACAGCTATCCGGAGCTCGGCCCGATCGTCATGGAGTCGTCGCTGGTGCTCGGCGGGCTGGCGGCCGTGCGCGGCGAGTTCGCCGCCGCGCAACGGCACCTGACCGCGGCGAGCGTGCACGCTCCGGACCGCGGCCCGATCCCGGTGGTGCTGTCGGCCGCCGGCGTGCTGATCTCCGTGCTGCTGGCGACCGACGACGTCGACGGCGCGTGCGCGGCGGCCGACACGGCGGTGGCCGCGGCCGGCCGCAAGGGCGTCTGGATCTGGGCGGCCGCGCTGGTCCCGGCGGCGGCGCAGGCGTATGCGCGGGCCGGGCGCTGGCCGGAAGCGGACAACGTGGTCGAGTCGTTCGCGCGCGGCATCGAGGGCCGGGACGCGCCGGTGGCCGCGGCCGCGCTGGTGGCCGGCCGCGCGGTGCTGCTCGAAGCACGCGGCAAGCACCTGGCCGCGGCGACGTTGTTCGACGAAGCCGCGTCCGGCTACGCGGCCCTGCCGATGCCCTACCCGGCGACGGCCATGCGCGAGCGGGCGTCGATGTGCCGGCTGGCGGCGGGCAACCGGTCGGCCGTCGACGAGCTGACCTCGGCGGCCGAGGCGTACGAGCAGCTCGGGGCGACCCGCGACGCCGGCCGCTGCCGTCACCAGCTGCGCGAGCACGGCGCCTGGGCGCCATCGCAGCGCGGACGGCGGGGCTACGGGAGCGAGCTGTCCCCGCGGGAGCGCGAGGTGGCGCGGATGCTCGCGGAGGGGCGCACGAACCGCGAGATCGCGGACGGCCTGTTCCTCTCGCCGCGCACGGTGGAACAGCACGTGGCGAAGGTGCTGCGGAAGCTGGGCGCCCGCTCGCGCACGGACGTGGCCCGCAAGCTCCCCGGCGAGGTGACGACCGCCCCGGCTTCCTGACAAGACGCTGAGCGCGCAGCGTTGGCGGCCGGAGCACCACCGCCCTACGTTGGGCGCGTGACAGAAGAGGCACTTCCGGCCTGGCGCCGGCGGACTTCCGGCGAGACGCGCTGGCCGGCGATGGGCGTCGTCGCCGCCACCCTCGTGCTGCAGGTCGCCCTGCCCGACGACATGGCGCTGAACCCGTGGTGGCTGTTGCCCGCCGTCTCGGGGCTGCTCGTCGTCGCGCTGCTGCTCGCCAACCCGGGCCGGATGACGCAGTTCAGCGCCGTCGAGCGGGTCATCTCGCTGCTGCTGGTCGCCGCGGTGACCGCCGTGAACGCCTTTTCCGCCGTGTCGCTCGTCTACCGCATCGCGAGCGGTTCGATCGGTGACCGGGCCGGGGCCGTGCTGGTCACCGGCGGGATCGTCTACTGGACGAACATCGTCGCCTTCTCCCTCTGGTACTGGGAGTTCGACCGCGGCGGCCCGGGCCGGCGGGCCGCGGGCCGGGCCGAGTACCCCGACCTGCAGTTCCCGCAGATGGCCGACCCGGGCCTGGCGAGCCGGAACTGGGAACCGTCCTACCTGGACTACCTGTACTTCTCGTTCACCAACGCGGCGGCCTTCAGCCCCACCGACGTCATGCCCCTGCGGATCTGGGCGAAGATGACGATGATGCTGCAGGCCGTCGTGTCGCTGGTGCTCGCGGTGATGGTCGTCGCCTGGGCGATCAACAACCTCAAGTAGGTCAGTGGCGGGTCATCGTGAAGCTCTGGCCGTCCGAGCCGATCGCGCTGGGGCTCCAGGTGTAGCTGCCCTTGTCGTCGGCGTTCAGGCCGGACGGGCTCGTCGAGGCCAGGTTCGTGCCGTTGAACTTGACGCCGGTGAACTTGATGCCGCCGGAGATCGACGGGTACGAGTCGGTCGGCGACTCGATGATCGCCTCCGCCGAGGCGTGCTTCGAGGTCAGGGACTTGGTGATCGTCTTGGACCAGCCCTTGGTCGTGTCGCTGATGTCCAGGCGGTAGGTGTTCGTCGCCGTCCGGGTCACCGTGGCGGTGATGTGGTCGCCGGCGCTGACCGAGTTCGAGTAGTACACCGGCGCGGCCGGGTACATTTCGTACCAGGCCTGGTAGACCGGGCGGCCGCTGGAGCAGTCGGTGGCCACGCCGGTCTGTTCCACAGTGGACGAACCGTCGCCGTCGATGCCGACCCAGGGCGCGAACAGGTCGTCGGTCGACGTGCAGGTCACCGACGGTTCCGTCCAGCTCGCGGTGGCCGTGGTGAAGCTGCCGAAGCTGACGTACCCGCCCCAGTTGCCGCCCGAGAACTCGTGCCCGTGGAAGTTCGCCCCGAAGACGGCGGCGTGGGCGGTACCCGAGACAGCGAGACCGGCGGCCGCCACAGCGACCGCCGTGAGGACGCGGAGGGTTTTGGACATGCGGGGACTCCATTCACCGATGGGGACCGGGAAATCCGTGTCCTCAAGTGTTGGATCCGCACCGAAAAGAAGGTAGCTACTTTCGCATGGTCTTCCATTGTCCGAAAAGACCCGTAAAGGCCTCCGCGGGGGAAAGAGGCCTTTACGGGTCCATATCGCTCACCAACCGCCCGGTCAGGTGAGCGGGGCTACTGCTGAGCCTGCGCGTGCGCCGCGTCCACGAACTGCGTCGTGTACGTCTTCGACAGGTCGATCTTGTCCTTCTTCGGCTTCACGTTGCTCGACGACGCACCGAGTACCTTGAGCACGTTCTGCGCTCCGGCCGGGTCCATCCGGCCGTCCTTGGTGAACATCGGCAGGCTGTCCCGCAGCGACTTCACGTACAGCGCCTTGTCCCCGCCGGCGAACGACGGCGGCATCATCGCGGCCACCTGTTCCGGTGTGTGCGAAGAAATCCACTTCAGGGTCTCGACGTACGCATTGGCCAGTTTCTGCACGATGTCCGGATAGCGCTTCACGATTTCGCAGCCCATGTACAGCGAGCTCGCCGGGTACAAACCGCCCAAAGCGGCTTTCGTGCCTTCGACCGTGCGCATGTCGTAGAGCACCTTGGCCTGGCCGGTGTTCGTCAGCTGCGCGATGGTCGGGTCGGTCGTCATGCCGGCGTCGATCGAGCCCTGGTTCATCGCCGAGATGAACGTCTGCCCGGCGCCGACCTTCACCGGCGTGTACTCCTTCGACGTGACGCCGCCGCGCAGGGCCAGCGCCTTGGTCAGGAAGTCCGTCGACGAACCGAGCGACGTGACGCCGAGGTTGCGGCCTTTGAAGTCCGCGCCCGACTTGACTTCGCCGGCCTTCTTCGTCGCGACCATCTCGGCCTCGCCCGGCACGTTCGCGAACTGCACCACGCTCTCGATGCACTGTTCCTTGGCCTGCAGGTCGATCGTGTGGTCGTAGAACCCGACCACCGCCTGCACCTCGCCGGCCAGCAGCGACGTCTCGGCGTTCGCGCCGGACGGCTGGTCGAAGAGCTCGACGTCCAGGCCCTGCTTCTGGTACGCCCCGATCTGCTGGGCGAGCTGGCCGGGCAGGTAGATCACCTTCGACAGGCCGCCGACCATGATCTTGATGTGCGGCTGGCCGCCGGTGCCGAGCGCGATCTCCCGCGAGTCGCGGCAGGCGGTGAGCCCGGCCGCGGCGACCGCGACCGCGGCCAGCACGCCGACTGTCCTTTTGAGACGCATGTCAGACCGCCTTGATCGCGGCTTCGGAGGCGGACGGCGGCCGCCACCGCAGCAGCCGGCCTTCCAGCGTGCTGATCCCCCACTCGGCCAGCAGCGCGACGACGGTGATGATCAGCATGCCGGCGTACACCCCGGCGGTGTCGAACGTGCCCTGCGCGTTGGCGATCAGGAAGCCCATCCCGGCCTTCGCGCCGGTGTACTCGCCGACGACCGCGCCGATCAGCGCGAACCCGAACGCCACGTGCAGCGACGACAAGATCCAGGACGTCGCGCTGGGCAGCACGATCGACTTCAGCACCTGGCCGCGGGTCGCGCCGAGGATGCGGGCGTTGTCGATCAGGTTGCGGTCCACCTCGCGGGCACCGGTGAAGGCGTTGAAGAACACCGCGAAGAACACGAGCACGACGACGGTCGCGACCTTGGACGACAGCCCGAGCCCGAACCAGATGACGAACAGCGCGGCGAGCACGATGCGCGGCAACGCGTTGGCGGCCTTGATGAACGGCGCCAGCACCTGCGCGAGGTACGCGCTGCGGCCAAGGATCACGCCGAACACGACACCGGCGATCGCGCCGATGACGAAGCCGATCGCGGCCTCCTCGACGGTCACCAGGATCTGGTACCAGATCGAGCCGAAGTCGGTGCCGGCGCTGAACCACTCGACCAGCCGCTCCCAGATCTTCGACGGCTTCGAGTAGAAGAACGGGTCGATCCAGTAGGTCGCGGTCAGCTCCCAGCTGCCCAGCCAGACGACGACGATCGCCAGGCGCAGCAGCCAGATGTTGCGCTTGCGGCGCGCGGTGGCCTGCTTCGCGCGGGCGAGGATGTCCTGCTCGGTCTCGAGGACCGGCAAGGGGGCGGCCGGGGCCGCGGGGGTCTCAAGCGACATTGCTCGCTCCCTTCTCACGGGCCTTGTCGACCTCGCTGCGCAGTGATTCCCAGATGTCGGCGTAGAGCTTCCGGAAGTCCTCGGTCAGCCGCAGCTCCTCCACCTTCCGCGGCCGGTCGAGCGGGATCTCGAAGACGTCCTTGACCGTGGCCGGCGACGTCGTCAGCACGACGACCTTGTCCGCCAGCGCGATGGCCTCGTCGAGGTCGTGCGTCACGAAGATCACCGCGGCCCCCGAACCGGACCACAGCCGCAGCAGCTCGTCCTGCATCAGCGCCCGCGTCTGGACGTCGAGCGCGGAGAACGGCTCGTCCATCAGCAGGATCTTCGGCTTGGTCACCAGCGTCTGGGCCAGCGCGACGCGCTTGCGCATGCCGCCCGAGAGCTGGTGCGGGTAGTACTTCTCGAACCCGGCGAGCCCGACGCGGGCGATCCAGTCCACGGCCTGCGCGCGGGCCTCGGCCTTGGGCACCCCGCGGAACCGCGGGCCGGAGGCGACGTTCTCCAGCACCGAGCGCCACGGCATCACGGCGTCGGTCTGGAACATGTAGCCGACCCCGTCGGGGATCGACTTCACGTCCTCGCCGTTCACCCGCACCCGGCCGGCCGACGGCGGCTGCAGGCCGGAGACCAGCGAGAGCGTCGTCGACTTGCCGCAGCCGGTGGGGCCGACGACCGCGACGAACTCGCCGGGCTGGACGGTCATGGTCAGATCGCGGACGGCCGTGTGCACGGAACCGGACCCGCTCGGGAACCGTTTGGTGGCTCCGGTGAGTTCGATCAGTGGGGGAACCATGGCGGGGTGACTCCTTCGTCACGTGGTGGGGCTCACGTTGGGAAGGGACGTTAAGTACGTGTGGCGCCGAGGTGAAGCTTGTCGACGTTCTCCGCGCGAGCTGTGCGTTCTGAATGTTTTGCTCATTTAGCGCACCGGCTTGACCTGGGGGTATGTTCCCAGCCATGCCAAAGTGGGCGCTCTTCCCGCGGATGCGGTTCAGCAGGCAGGTGCTGCTGCTGCAGATCGGCGTGGTCGCCTTGGTCGTGGGCCTCGGGGTGGCCCTGGTCAGCGTGCTCCTGTCCCGCACCCTCACCGACCAGTACGGCCGCCGGGCGCTGGCCATCGCGAAGTCCGTCGCCGCGGACCCGGTCGTCGTCGCCAACGCGGCCGCGAAGCTCCCCGGCGGCCCCCTCGAAGAGCGGGTCTTGGCCGTCACGAAGGCCAACGAAGCCCTCTTCGTCGTGATCACCGACGACAAGGGCATCCGGCTCGCCCACCCGACGGAGAGCCTGATCGGCCAGCGGGTGAGCACCTCCCCCGACGTCGCCCTCGCCGGCCAGGACGAAGTCAGCGCGGTGCAGAGCGGCACGCTCGGGCTGTCCGTCCGCAGCAAGACCCCGATCTGGCAGGGACAACGCGTGGTCGGCGAGGTCAGCGTCGGGTTCGAGGTCGGCGATCCGACGGGTGACTTCAACCGCCTGCTGACCATCACACTGCTCTTCGCGGGCGGCGCGCTGCTGCTCGGCGCGGGCGCGTCGGCGCTGCTGAACCGGCGGCTGCGGCGCGTCACGCACGGCCTCGAACCGCACGAACTGACCGAGCTCCTCTACGAACGCGAAGCCGTCCTGCACGGGATCGGCGAAGGCGTCCTCGCCGTGGACGAGAACAACCGCGTCTCGGTGCGCAACGACGAAGCCGAACGCCTGCTCGGCACCGAACTCCCGATCGGCGCGGCAATGGCGGAACTGCCCCTTTCCCCTCGGGTCCACAAGGCCGTCGAAGAAGGGCGGCCGGTCGACAACCTCCTCGCGGTCGCCGGGAACCGGGTGCTGGTGATCAACTCGCGGGCCGTCCGCCTGGACGACCGGCCGATCGGCACCGTGCTCACCTTCCGCGACCGCACCGACCTCGACACGCTCACCCGCGAACTCGACGGCATCCGCGCCCTCTCCGACGGCCTGCGCGCCCAGCGGCACGAGTTCGCCAACCGGCTGCACACGCTCTACGGGCTGCTCCAGCTCGGCCACCACACCGAGGCCGTCGAGTACCTGCAGACGCTGACGGACTCGTCGTCCGCTCGGCCGAGCGAGCTGGGCGACGCCGTCGCCGACCCGTACCTGCAGGCGCTGCTCGTCGCGAAAACCGAGCAGGCGCAGGAAAAGGGCCTCACGCTCAAGCTCGCCGACGACACCTGGGTGCCGACGACGGTGACCGACCCGATCGCCGCGAACACGGTGATCGGCAACCTCGTCGACAACGCCCTGCACGCCGCCCGGATGGGCCCGCGGCGGCCGGCCACCGTGGAAATCAGCCTGCTCGCCGAAGGCACCACCCTGCACGTGTCCGTTGTGGACAGTGGACCCGGTGTCCCCGCGGAGCTGCGGCGGACGTTGTTCGACGAAGGCGTCTCGACGAAGATCGCGCCCGGGCACGGCCTCGGGCTCGCCCTCGCCCGGCAAGCCGCCCGCGCCCACGGCGGCGACGTCTGGCTGGCCGATCCCGGCGCGGGCGAGACGGGGGCCCTGTTCGTCGCCAAACTGCCCGGAATGCTCACGGAGGACGGATGATCCGCACGCTGATCGTCGACGACGACTTCCGGGTGGCCGGCGTGCACGCCGGGTTCGTCGAGGAGGTCGAGGGCTTCGCGGTGGTCGGCACCGCGCACACCGCCGCCGAGGCGCGCGCCCGCGTCCGGGAGCTCGCGCCGGACCTGATCCTGCTCGACGTCTACCTGCCCGACGAGTCCGGCCTCGCGGTGCTCCCGGAGCTGCAGACGGACACGATCGTGCTGTCCGCGGCGACCGACAGCGCGTCGGTGGCGGCGGCGATCCGGGCGGGGGCGCTGAACTACCTGATCAAGCCGTTCACCACCCGTCAGCTCGCGGAACGGCTGACGTCGTACGCGCGCTTCCGCGGCCTGCTCGCCGAAGACCGGGCGCTGGCCCAGGACGACGTCGACCGCGCGTACCGGGTGCTGCACGACCAGGACCGCACGACCGCGCCGAAGGGCCAGTCGACGGCGACGTCCCGGCTCGTCTCGGAACAGCTGCGGCGCGCCGGGCGGCCGCTGTCGGCCGCGGAGGTCGCGGGCGAGCTCGGCATGGCGCGGGCGACGGCGCAGCGCTATCTCACCGCGCTGGCGGAGTCGGGGACGGTCCAGATGCGGCTGCGGTACGGCGCCACGGGACGCCCCGAGCACGAATACCGCTGGTCGGAAGCCTGAGTCAGCGCCCGCCGTAGCGCTGGGCCATGCTCTCGGCGACCTCGACCCAGGCCTGGATCGGGTTGGTGGTCGACGGCGCAGTGGCCGACGGCGGCAGGTCGACCCGCGCCTCGGCCTCCTCGTCCGGCACCGGCTTCTTCGGCTGCGGTTTGGCCTGCGCCTGCGCCTGGACCTGCTTCGGCGCCGGCTTCGCGGGCACCGGCACGTACACGGTCGTCGGCGCGGGCGTGACGACGACCGGCGCCTGCGGAACCGGCTGCGGCTCCGGCGCGGGGGCCGCGGCCACCGCCGGGCGCGCGTCGAGCTGGGCGACGTCCCGTTCCGGTGCCGGGGCGAACAGGCCGCCGGTGAAGAGGCCACCGCCGAGCCAGCCGGCCGCGACGAGCAGCACCGCGGCCCCGCCGCCGAGCCAGATCCGGGCCCGCCGCCGGATCACCACGGACTTGGGCCGCAGGTCCTGGTCGCACACCGGCGGCCGGGTGTAGATGGGTTCGGCCGCCAAGCCCACCTCGTCGTCGGTGCGGCGGCGCTGCGGCAGGCTCGCCGCGACGATGCCGGTGCGGTCCAGCAGCTCCACCGCGGTGCGGTCGCTGGACGAACGGGTCGCACTGCGCGGTGCGGTGCGAAGCATCGGGGACCTCCGGAACGGGGCTGGCGGACCCCACGCATTCTGGACCATTTCGGACGGTGCTGTCCGAAACGTAACTCCATTGAGTGACGGAGTGGCGTGAAAACGATTCGGCTTTGCCGTTACGACTTGAGCCCGAGCCGCGCGAGCGCCGCCAACGGCCGCTGATAAGCCGAGCCGAGCACCCGCGGAATGGCGTCGATGACGTAGGCATCGGGTCCGATCAGGATCCGCGCCGACTTCCGCTCGATCCCGCGCAGGATCGTCTGCGCCGCCTTCTCCGGTGTCGTGCGGGCGATCCGCTCGAAGCCTTGCGCGGCCTTCTCCTGGTCCTCGGCCGCGCTGCGGGAGTTGCGCACGATGTTCGTCTTGATCCCGCCCGGGTGCACGCAGCTCACCGCGACCGGGTGCCGGGCGATCAGCATTTCTTCGCGCAGCGCTTCGGTGAATCCGCGCACCGCGAACTTCGCCGCATTGTAGGCGCTCTGCGTCGGCACGCCGACGAAGCCGAACACGCTGGAAATGTTGACGACGTGCCCGTCGCCGGACGCGATCAGGTGCGGCAGGAACGCCTTCGTGCCGTTCACGACGCCGCCGAGGTTGATGCCCATCAGCCAGTCGTAGTCCTCGAACGTCATTTCCTCGACGGTCGCGCCGAGCGCCACGCCCGCGTTGTTCACGACGACGTTGACCGCACCGAACTCGTCGGCGACGTCTTCGGCGTGCGCGAGCACGGCACTGCGGTCGGCGACGTCCAACGTGTACGCGCGGGCGTTGTCGCCGGCGAGCTTGGCCGTCTCCTCGGCGTTCGCGGTGACGACGTCGGAGAGCGCGACGCGCGCCCCGCGGCGGGCGAACTCGCACGCGAGCGCGCGGCCGATGCCCGAGCCCGCTCCGGTGATCACCACGACCTTGTCCGAGAACTGCTTCATCGGCCCTCCCGACCGTCCGGTGTTACTCCCGAGTAGGGAATCGTAGCGGCTGTGAGCTTGCTGTGGGTGTGCTGATTGTGTCGGTGCGTCGCCCTATGGTGGTCTCGTCGGCAGCACCGGGACGAGGGAGGCGATGATCGTGCGGCGGCCAACCGTCCTGCTCACCATCGCCGCGATCGTGCTGCTCGGCATCACCTTCGTCGTGGTCGTCGGGGCCCGGCCGGCCCAGCTCGCGGACGCGACGACGCCGGAGGTCGCCACGGTCGAGGCGGCTCCGGTGGCCGCCCTGCCCGCGGTGTCGAGTCCCGCGGTCGGGGCGCTGTTCGCCGAGGGCGCGCACTACTGCACGGCCAGCGTCGTGCACAGCGAGCGGGGAGACGTGCTGCTGACCGCGGCGCACTGCATCCACAACGGCGAGGGCGGCGGCTACCTGACCGGCGTCACCTTCGCCCCCGGCTACCACGACGGGATCGCGCCGTTCGGCTACTGGACGGTGTCGGACGAGCTCGTCGCGCCGGGCTGGACGGCGTCGTCGGACCCGGACCTCGACGTCGGTTTCGCCACCGCGCACCAGGCGGGCACCACGAAGTCCCTGGAGAGCCTGGTCGGCGCGAACCTGCTGGCCACCGGCACCCCGTTCGAGCAGCCGATCACGCTCACCGGCTACCCGGACGACTCCGACGTCCCCGCGGTCTGCCAGAACACCACCAGCAGGCAGGACACCTTCCAGCTGAAGGTGGACTGCGTCGGCTTCCCGACCGGCACGAGCGGCGGGCCGTGGGTGACCGGCCAGAACCCGCAAACCCGGCTCGGCACGGTCATCGGCGTCATCGGCGGCTTCGAGTTCGGCGGTGACGACGCCGACACGTCGTACTCGAGCTACTTCGACACGGACGTCCTGGCGCTCTACCGGCAGACGACCGCCCGCACCTGAGGCGGCATGATGCGGGCATGAGCGAGCCCGTCGACGTACCCATCACCGGAGAGCCGATCCGGCTCGGCCAGTTCCTCAAGCTGGCCGGCCTGGCCGAGGACGGTTCCCACGCCAAGGACCTGATCGACGCGGAAGAGGTCACGGTCAACGGCGAAGTCGAGACCCGCCGCGGCCGCCAGCTGACCGACGGCGACGTCGTGGCGGTGGGCCCCGACCGCGGCAAGGTCGTCCTGGTCCGCTGACCAACGCTGGTCAGCAGCAGCCGGGAGCGGCCGCAACGCAGGCCGACGCAGCCACACGCAAACCGGCAGCCGGGAGCGCAAGCCGGCCAACGACGTCACCAGACCTCCCCCGCCCCTCATCCCAGCCTTCCCTTCAGCCGACGACCGGGTTTGTCAAGGCATCTTTCCCGCCTTGACAAACCCGGTCGTCGGCTGAAAATCCCACCGGAGGGGCGGGGGAGGTCGGACCCGCCCAGCCGCGGCAGAAACACCCACGGCTAACCGACGCTGGTCAACGAGGGCAGCCCGAGCGACGCGGCCAGCGCGTCGAGTTCCCGGCGCACCGGCCCGGCCAGTGGCACGCCGAGCGCCCGGCACTGCTCGAGGTGCTGGGCCTCGCGCCAGCCGGGGTAGCGGATCGGCGCGCCGCCGTCCCAGCCGAGCATGCTGCCGAACAGCGCGCTCGCCGCGCGGTAGAAGCCGTCGGCGCTGCGCAGCGTCGTCGGCGCGATCGCCAGCACGAGCAGGCCGGTGTCGTGCTCGTGGTCGGCGACGCCGGACAGCACCCCGGCGAGGACCTCGACCAGCAGCGTCAGCCCGGCCGCTTCCGAGCCGGGGCGGTCCATGTCGAAGACGAACTCGGGGTACGCGCCGCCCGGCGCCGCCATGCCCAGTGGGTTCATCGGCTGGCCCGGCTCGCCGCCGGCGGCCAGCACCAGCCCGATCATGGCGTGCGGCAGGGCGCGCGCGGCGTGGTGGCCGGCCCGGCCGAACGGCCCGATGCCGCGCAGCGAGACGAGCCCGACCCCGAAGCGGCCGGCCCGGGTCACCGCCCGGTCCATCGCGTCGCCGACGGCCCAGAGCCCGGGCGCGCGGCGGTAGTCGATCAGCGCGGCGGCCCCGCGGTCGGCGATCATCAGCGGCTCGGCGTGCGGCACGACGAGCCCGTTCTTCAGCAGCGGCAGGTGGACGCGGGTCAGGTCGGCGACCCCGGTCTCCGGCGAGCCGGTGAGATCGCCGTGGCAGAGCGCTTCGGCGGCGATCCGGGCGCGCGGTTCGGGGAGACCGTGCGCGGCGAACACGTGTGCCACGAGGGTGACCAGTTCGTCGGCCCGCACCCGGGGCCAGGCCTGTTCCGGGATCGGGGTTTCCGGGAGTTCTTCTTCGAGGATGCCGGGTTCGGGGCGGGCGGAGCGGAACGGGCGCGGTCTGAGGGGCACTTCCCCGACCTTGCCCAGCGCCGCTCCGGGCGTCAACGACGACGGCCCCGGCCTACCCGACCGTGTGATCGAAGGGTCCGCGGCGACGTACCCTGGGCGACATGTGCCGAAACATCACCACCCTGCGGGGGCTGCAGCCGGCCGCGACGGGCGAGGAGATCGAGGCCGCGGCCCGCCAGTACGTCCGCAAGGTCACCGGCGTGCAGTCGCTGTCGCCCGCCACCCGCGAGCCGTTCGAGGCGGCGGTCGCCGAAATCACGGAGATCACCGCCCGGCTGCTGGAGCAGCTGCCCGAGCGCCGCCAGCCGCCGGCGACCGTGCCGCCGTTGCGCCGGCCGGAGGTGCAGGCGCGGATCGCCGCGAAGGCGTTGCGCCAGCCCTGAATCAGCGCACGGGCTGGGCATAACCCCGCTCGCCGGTGTGGTCGACGCTGTCGTCCTTCGAGAGGCTGTAGAGCCGGATCTCGGTGCCGTCCGGGTCGTTGAAGCGGACCATCCAGCCGGTGGTGGCCTCGAACAGCGGCGGGTGCTCGACGCCGAGCTCGTCCAGCCGCGCGATCCACGCCTCGGCGGCCGAGCGGTCGGCGATCGAGAAGCAGACCGGGTCGAACCCGGCGAGCCCCGCGGCGGCCGTCTCCTGCACGCGCAACGCAACCGGCACGCCGTCGACGCTGCCCGCCACCCCGCGCACGACGCCGTCGTCGTCCGGGAACTCGTGGGTGACGTCGAGGCCCAGCACGCGCTCGTACCACTCGCGGCTGCGCGCCAGGTCGCGCACGGGGAACTTGACGTGGTGGAAGCCTTCGATCTTCGCGGTCATCCGCCGCCCCTCTCGCCTCGCCGACCTGGAGGGTAAACCCCGGCGGCCCGGAATTGTCGGACCCCGTCGTTAGGCTGCCCGCATGGGCGGACAAGCATTGGTGTTGGGTGGCGGCGGGGTCGCCGGGATCGCGTGGACGACGGGGCTGCTGGCCGGTTTGGCCGAGCACGGCCAGGACCTGACGGGAGCGGACCTGCTGGTCGGGACGTCGGCGGGGTCGGTCGTCGCCGCGCAGGTGGCGAGCGGTCGTCCGCTGGCGGAGCTGTACGCGCGCCAGGCCGATCCGGCGCGGCAGACGCGGGAAATCCCGGCCGACATCGACTTCGAGAAGTTCGCGGCCGACTTCGGCGGCGCGATCACCGGCGCGACCGACCCGGCCGAGGTGCGGCGGGCGGTCGGGAAGCTGGCCTTGGCGGCCGAAACAGTGTCCGAGGCGGATCGCCGCGCGGTGATCTCCGCGCGGCTGCCGGTGCACGAGTGGCCGGCGCAGCGCCTGGTGATCGTGGGTGTGGACGCGGAGACGGGCGAGCCGCGGCGGTTCGACCGCGAGTCCGGCGTCCCGCTGGTCGACGCGGTGGCGGCGAGCTGCGCGGTCCCCGGCGTCTGGCCACCGGTGACCATCGACGGCCGCCGCTACGTCGACGGCGGCGTCCGCTCGGCGGAGAACGCCGACTACGCGACCGGTTTCCAGCGCGTGACCGTGGTGGCGCCACTGGGGGTGGACGCCCCGCTGCCGATGGAGAAACCGCTGCTGGAGGTGCTCGACGACCTGCGCGCGGCGGGCGCGGAGGTCGCGCTGATCACGCCGGACGAGGCATCGCGGGCAGCGGTCGGCGAGAACCCGCTGGACCCGGCGACGCGCACACCGGCCGCCGAAGCGGGGCGCGCGCAGGGCGCCGCGCTCACGTTGACCTGGTCCTGAGCGGCCGGGCCGGCACCAGCAGCCCGGCGACGCCGAGCAGCAGCCCGCCGCCCGCGACGGCGAAGATCCAGTTGCCCGGCAGCCGGGCTTCGCCGGCGGTGTGGGTCGCCGGCTCGGCTTCGCCGGGCCAGTGGCGCACCTCGATCGGGATGGCCCGCACCGCCATGAGACTGCCGTCGACGCGGGCGACGACCCGGTCCGGGTCGACCACTCGGTCCACCGGGGCCACGACCGAACCGGCCCGGTCCCGCAGCGTGCCCGCGAGGAAGGCCAGGCAGGCCATCGAGAACGCCGTCACGGGCGCGCCGGGGCAGCCGGGATCCCCTCGCGTCCGCACGCCGTGAGCACGCCGGAGGCGCGGCCCGGGTTGCCTCGGGCCGTCGGCTACGCTCGTGGAGCGAGGTAGCGTGTCCGAGCGGCCGAAGGAACATGTCTTGAAAACATGCGAGGGGGCAACCTCTCCGTGGGTTCGAATCCCACCGCTACCGCACTGAGAACCCGGGCGCCCGCCGCGCCCGGGTTCAGTTTTCCGGCTCCAGCAGGTGCGCCTGCACGCGCTCGAACGCCGCGGCGATCGTCGCCTGCTCCTCGGGGCTCAGCAGGTCGATGAGGTGCTCGCGGACGCCTTCCACGTGCGTCGGCGCCGCCTTCTCCAGCAGCGCCAGGCCGTCCTCGGTCGCCTCCGTGATCACGCCCCGCTTGTCCTCCGGGTCACGCGCCCGCCGGACCAGGCCGGCCTCCTCCAGCTTGGCCACCTGGTGCGAAAGCTTGCTCTTCGTCGACCCCATGTACATCGCCAGCTCCGACATCCGCATCCGGCGGCCGGGCTGGGACTGCAGGCAGACGAGCACCTCGTAGTCGGTCAGCGACACGTCGTGCCGTTCGGCCAGCTCCCGGTGCAGCCGCTGCCGCAGCAGGAGGGTCGACACGACGTAGGAGCGCCACGCCGCCATCTCGGCATCGTTCAACCACCGCACAGCACGCTCCTCGGTCATAAGGCAGCGTAGAACGCTGATCAACCGATTGCGCACTCCGACGCCGATCCGTGGGCGGGTGAAAACCCCGTCGCAACATCGCCCGAAGGTGGGGTTACGAAAAGGTTGAGACTCGGCCGGGAAAGGCGCATTCTGCTTGTCGGTGGACGGTCGGTCAGGGTAGACGGCACGGCTCTCCGCCAGGAGAGGTCAGGTGGTTGTGTGGCGGGTGATTCTCGCGGTTGACCGCCAGCTGCGTCCCCGCGACCGGAACGGACACCTACCGGTTCGGCCGCGACTGTGAACAGCTCATGAGCGGGCTTCCATGCGCATCACGCATACGGCGTCGGTCGGGCCTGGCTCCGGTCACGGCCTCGGAATCCGTGACGACAGCGCCTGAACGCCGGCCCCGGAAGCGGCCAACCGCTCGACCAAGACATACCTCGGTACAAGCCTGGGTGCGCCCGTCAGCGCGACGGACGCACCCAGGCTCGTTACGATTTGCGGGTGAGATTCGACGACGACGCCGGTCTGGACGCCTCCGAGGTCCAGGACCTGCGCGGAAGCGGTGGAGGCGGCGGCGGGATCGGCGGCCGCGTGGCGCTCGGCGGCGGTGGGCTCGGCATCGTCGGCGTGATCATCTACTTCGTACTGTCCCAGCTGGGCGGGGTCAGCACCGGCGGCAGCAGCGGTCTGAGCGGCGGGCTCGGCAGCGTCGGGTCCGGCCAGCAGGTCGACAACTCGAAACTCGCCAGCGAGTGCAGGACCGGCGCGGACGCCAACAAGAACCACGACTGCGCGATCGTCGCGATCGTGAACTCCGTCCAGGACTACTGGACGCAGCAGTTCGCCCGCTCCGGCTCGACGTACCAGAAGGCGCCGACGAAGTTCTTCAACGGCGGCGTGCGCACCGGCTGCGGCAGCGCCACCTCCGACACCGGCCCGTTCTACTGCCCGGCCGATTCGGACGTCTACATCGACCTGTCCTTCTTCAACGAGCTGAAGACCCGCTTCGGCGCGCAGGGCGGGCTCTTCACCGAGGCGTACGTGCTGGCCCACGAATACGGCCACCACGTGCAGAACCTCCTCGGCACGTCCCGCAAGGGCACCGGCACCGGACCGACCTCCGGTTCGGTGCGCCTGGAGCTGCAGGCCGACTGCTACGCCGGCGTCTGGGGCAACCACGCCTCGACGACGCCCACCGAGAGCGGCAAGCCGCTGATCACCGACGTCACCCAGGACGACATCAACTCCGCGCTGGACACCGCGTCCCGCATCGGCGACGACTACATCCAGGAGAACCTCGGCGGCGGCCAGGTGGACCGCTCGAAGTTCACCCACGGCACGTCCGCGCAGCGCAAGAAGTGGTTCACCACCGGCTTCCAGACCGGCGAACCCGCCCGCTGCGACACCTTCGGCACCAACAACTTGGGCTAGGCCTGGGCACTGAGCACCCACACCGGTCGTGAGTGGTAAGGCGGGTTAGAACCCGCCTTACCACTCACGAGCCGGGGTCAGGCGGTCAGGGCGTGCGGGTCACCCGCGACGGCGCGGGCGGAGAAGTTCCGCTGCGCCTTGCGCTCGGCGGCCTTCTGCTTGGCCGCCTTCGCCTTGCCCGGCTGGACGCCGTTGATGCTCTCGGTGCTCGTCGCGTAGACACCGAGGGCCCAGGCGACGCCGTCCGCGTTGCGGTCCAGCGCGACCCGGTCGATGTTGCCGAGGTTGTCGCAGGCCTGGTGGTAGCACGGGTCGAACGCGATGCCGGCCGTGCCGCCCCACTTCGCCGCCTGCGCCGGGGTCTTCAGCACCTCGGCGCCGGTGTCGAGGCCGCCGGCCGGGATGCCGACGGCGATGAACTCGCCGTAGTCCGACCGCCCGGTGAAGTCGGTGCCCTCGAGGGACACGCCCCGCGCGGCCTGCATGAAGTCGACGAAGGTCTTCTCGATCTGCGCCGAGCCGTACGGGCCGGCACCCGCGCCGACGCCGTCGGAGTTGTCGCCGTCGTAGGCGAAGTAGCCGGCGTTGGGCGAGCCGATCATGTCGAAGTTCAGGTACAGCGCGATGTCGAGCTGCTGCTCGAAGGTCAGCTGGTCGACGTAGTAGGTCGAGCCGATCAGGCCGAACTCCTCCGCGCTCCAGAAGCCGAAGCGGACGGCGTTGTTGACCTTCGGGCTGCTCCCCAGCTGCAGCGCGGTCTCGAGCAGGGTCGCCGAGCCGGAACCGTTGTCGTTGATGCCCGGGCCGGCCGGGACGCTGTCGAGGTGCGACCCGAGCATCACGACGTTGTCCTTGCGCCCGGTCTTGGTCTCGGCGATAACGTTGTAGCTGGTCCGCGCCTCCTGGAAGGCCCGCAGCTCCAGCGTCACGTTCTGCCCGCCGAGGGCGGCCAGCTGCACCCCCGCGGCCGCCGTCACGCCCCCGGTCGGGATGGCTGCGTTCTCCGGGCCCCCGAGCGTCCCGTTGAGCGCGCCGTCGGTGTTGTTGTAGACGACGGCGCCGATCGCCCCCGCGGCGGCGGCCGTCTGCTGCTTCTGCGCGAACGAGCAGCCGCCGCGCTTGATCAGCGCGATCTTGCCCACGACGTCCGCGGTGTAGTCGGTGGCCTCGCAGCCGCTGGTGTCGTCGACCGCGACCACGGACAGCGGCGCGGTGATGCCGCCGACCGGCGTCGACTTCGTGTACTCCATGGCGATGATCGGAACGCTCTGGCCGCCCGCGGTCAGCTTCTCGGCGAGCGTCTCCGAGTAGGTGAACGGGAACTCCTGGCGGGTGACCTGGTAGCCGGCCGCCTCGAGCTTGGTCGCGATGTACTCGGCGGACTTCTTGTGCCCCTCGGTGCTCGCCGCCCGCGTGCCGCCGTTGGTGTCGGCGATGCGCTGGAGGGCGATCAGGTGCCGGTTGACGCCGTTGGCGTCGACCTTCTTGACGAGCTGCTTCGCCAGGGCAGGACCGTCGGGGACCGTCGTCGCGGCGGCGGCCGGGGTCAGGCCGAGCACCAGCGTGGCGCCGGCGGCTATCGCCGCCGGTGGGAGGAACTTCGTTCTGAAGAGTGACATGGTTGCTCACCTTTGTTCGATATGCGAAGTCCGTCAATGCGCCTTTCGGCGGGACCTTTCGCCGCGGTATACGGTCGACACATGCACGCGATCACCATCCGTGAACCAGGTGACCCGGACGTTCTCGAGTGGGCGGAGGTCGCGGATCCGCGGCCCGGCCCCGGCGAGGTGCTGGTGGACGTCGCCGCGAGCGCGGTGAACCGCGCGGACCTGCTCCAGCGCCAGGGCCACTACCCGCCCCCGCCGGGAGCGAGCGAAACCCTCGGCCTCGAGTGCTCCGGCACGATCGCGGAACTCGGCGAAGGCGTCGAAGGCTGGAACGTCGGCGACGAGGTCTGCGCCCTGCTCTCCGGCGGCGGCTACGCGGAGAAGGCCGTCGTCCCGGCGGGCCAGCTGCTGCCGGTGCCGGGCGAGATCGACCTGCTCACCGCGGCCGCGCTGCCCGAGGTGGCCTGCACGGTGTGGGCGAACGTCGTGATGCACGCCAACCTCACCGAGGGCGAGGTGCTGCTGGTCCACGGCGGCGCGGGCGGCATCGGCACGCACGCGATCCAGGTCGGCAAGGCACTGGGGGCGACCGTCGCCGTCACCGCGGGCTCACCGGACCGGCTCGAAAGCTGCCGCCAGCTCGGCGCCGACATCACGATCAACTACAAGACGGCCGACTTCGTCGAGGTGCTCCGCGAGGAGACCGGCGGCGCGGACGTCATCCTCGACAACATGGGCGCGTCCTACCTGGGCCGCAACGTCGACGCGCTGAAGCAGGACGGGCGCCTGGTGATCATCGGCATGCAGGGCGGGGTCAAGGGCGAGCTGAACGTCGGCGCGCTGCTCGGCAAGCGGGCATCGGTGTTCGCCGCGGGCCTGCGCTTCCGCCCGCTCGAGCAGAAGGCGGCGATCGTCGCCGACGTCCGCGAGCGCCTGTGGCCGCTGGTCGCCGAGGGCCTGGTCAAGCCGATCGTCGGCCAGGTCGTCCCGATGGCCGAGGCCTCGACCGCGCACCGGGTGCTGGAAGAGGGCAGCGTGTTCGGCAAGGTGCTGCTGGCGGCGAAGTCCTAGCGGAGTTCTTCGAGGACCCGCACCAGCTGGTTGATTTCGAAGACGTTGGAGTAGTGGGCGAGCCCGATCCGCACGGCGCCGCCCACTTCTCCGACGCCGAGTGACGCGAAGACACCGCTCGTGCCGTCGTCGGCGAAGGCGCACAAGCCCTGCTTCGCCAGGTACTCGGCGACCTCGGGCGACTTCTTGCCGGCGACGGCGAAGGCGAGCGCGGGGATGCGGCGCATGGCGCTGCCGATGACCATGATGTGCCGCAGCGACAGCAGTTCCGTGGACAGCTGCGCGAGCAGCCCGGCGTGGTAGGACTTCGCCGACCCGAGCGAGGTGACCAGCCGTTCGCGGCGCGATCCGGTGGCGGCGTCGTCGAGGCCGGAGAGGTAGTCGATCGAGGCGATCAGCCCGGCGAGCAGCGGATAGGCGTGCGGGCCGAGCTCCAGGCGGGCGGCGCCGCGGGCCATCGGGTCGAGCGAGGCCGACGGGATCCGTTCGATCAGCTCGGGGTCGCGGAAGACCAGCGCGCCCACCGAGGGGCCGCCCCAGGCCTGCGCGGACACGACCATGACGTCGGCGCCGAGCGCGTTGATGTCGAGCGGCAGGAAGGGCGCGGCGTAGGTGGCGTCGACGACGACGAGCGCGCCGACCCGCTTGGCGAACTCGATGATCGTCGGAACGTCCGGCCGGGTGCCGACGGACCCGGACGCGAGCGTGACGGCGACGGCCTTGGTGCGCGCGGACACGAGCTGCTCGTACTGCCACGCGGGCAGCTCGCAGGTCTCGATGTCGATTTCGCCCCACCGCACGACGGCGCCCACGCGCTTGGCGGCGCGCTGCCACGGCGCGAGGTTGGCCTGCTCGTCGAGCCGGGACACGACGAGTTCGTCGCCGATGGTCCAGCGCTCGGCGAGCGCGTCGACGAGCCGGCGCAGCATGACCGGCGCGCTCGGCCCGAGCACGACGGCAGCCGGGTCGGCCCCGACCAGGTCGGCCACGGCCCGGCGGGCCGCGGTCACGATGCTTTCCGCGCGTTGTGAGGCCGGAAACGCTCCGCCCGGCCCGGACACCGGGGCTCGCATCGCCGTGGAAACGGCCGAAGCGACCTGTTCCGGGACCAGCATTCCGGCGGCGCCGTCGAAGTGAATCCAGCCGTCACCCAGCGCGGGAAAGAGCCCACGGATACGAGCGACGTCGAACGCCATGGGGACACCGTACGGACGTGCGGTTTCGCCGTGCGTCCGGGGTTGGGTGGAGAGCCACCGGGAACCCGGTTTACGGCTACGCTCGGAGACGGACACCCCCTGGGTGTCGCGGAGCGTGTCGAAGGCAAGCCAGGATGGAGCACATGACCGAGCCGAACTTCACAGCGGGTGACCCGGGCCAGGAATCTTCACCCCACGTGGTGGTCGTCGGACCGGACGGCACGCCGGTGGGCGCCGCGCAAGCCGACAGCGACCACCCGGAGTCGGTGGGCGACCTCGTCGAAGAGCCGGCGAAGGTGATGCGCATCGGCACGATGATCAAGCAGCTCTTGGAGGAGGTCCGCGCGGCCCCGCTGGACGACGCGTCCCGCACGCGGGTGCGCGAGATCCACCAGACGTCGATCCGCGAGCTGGAGAAGGCGCTGGCGCCGGAGCTGCAGGACGAGCTGGAACGGCTGGTCCGCCCGTTCACGAACGATTCGACGCCGTCGGACGCGGAGCTGCGGATCGCCCAGGCCCAGCTGGTGGGGTGGCTGGAGGGCCTGTTCAGCGGAATCCAGACGGCCCTGTTCGCCCAGCAGATGGCGGCCCGGGTCCAGCTGGAACAGATGCGGCGCGGGTTGCCGGCCGGCCCGTCATCGGGGCTGGCCGGACACGGACCGGAGCACGGGCCGGGGATCTCGGGAACCGGCCAGTACCTCTGACGGGTGGTTGTCCACAGACCGGAGGGCCTGTGGACAACCTCTGTGGACAACTCAGTTTCGGCGGGTTTTGTCCGGGGGTGCCGATAGGCTGGACTTGGGGACGCCCCCCTGGGAGGGCGGTTTCTAGGGGTGGTTGCAACACCTGAGTGTTCAGGAGTTGCGGATGTCCAGACGAGATCGGGATCGGGCCCCGCTGGGCATGGTTCGGGTTCCAGGTCGGCGTGGCAGGCCGTTGATCGAGGAGCGGGTCGCCTACTTT
>JAEBES010000025.1:0-64785 GCA_049998155.1 Amycolatopsis sp. cmx-13-12
TGCCCTGCAACAAAATCCCCGTCACCGACACCCGCACCAGCTCCATCCTGCTCATGCGCACCGGCGAACAAGCCCAAGGCGTCGTCGGCCTCCACCAAACCGGCCTCCCCGACGAATACCAACCCGGATTGAACGTCCGCTTCATGGGCATCAACGACCAAGCCATCATCTCCTACCTCGTCTCCGCCTACTACTCCGCCGCCGTCCTCGTCCCCGACGCCCTCGCCGTCCTCGAAAGCGCCGAAATCGGCCGGGAAACCCCGTGACCGTCACCGAAACCACGTCGGTGCAGCTGTCGCTGAGCGTCACCGCGGCGCGGACGCTGAGCACCACCACCAAAACGGTGCCGCAGATGCGCGGCATCACCACCCGCTGGCTGCTCTCCCAGCTCCCCTGGATCGACGTCCCCGCCGGCTCCTACCGCGTCAACCGACGCCTCACCTACACCCTCGGCGACGGCAAACTCTCCTTCTACACCACCGGCGCCCGCGTCCAGGTCGTCCCCGCCGAACTCACCGAACTCGCCCTGCTCCGCGACTTCGGCGACGAAGCAGCCCTGAGTGCGCTGGCCGAGGCGTTCGAGCAACGCGAATACGAACCCGGCGACACCATCGTCACCGCCGGCACGCCACTGGACACCCTGTTCCTGCTCGCCCACGGCAAAATCACCCGCCACGGCACCGGCCCCTACGGCGACGAGCTGCACCTGGGCACCGCCACCGACGGCGACCACTTCGGCGAAGAACTCCTCGGCCCCCACCCCGGCACCTGGACCTACACCGCCCGCGCCGCCACCCGCACCACCCTCCTCGCCCTGACCGCCGCCACCTACGCCCGCCTCAACGGCCGCTCCCAAGCCCTGCGCACCCACGTCGCCGAGGCACTGACCCGGCCCCGGAAACCGCAGAACACCAAAGGCGAAGCCGCCATCGACCTCGCCGCCGGACACGACGGCGAACCCCTGCTGCCCGGCACCTACGTCGACTACGACCCGTCGCCGCGCGAATACGACCTCGCCGTCGCCCAAACCCTCCTGCGCGTCCACAACCGCGTCACCGACCTCTACAACCAGCCCCTCAACCAGCTCGAACAACAACTCCGGCTCACCATCGAAGCGTTGCGGGAACGCCAGGAACACGAACTGGTCAACAACACCGACTTCGGACTCCTGCACAACGCCGACCTCAAACAGCGGATCCCCACCCGTTCGGGACCGCCGACACCCCTCGACCTCGACGACCTGCTCTGCCGCCGCCGCAAAACCCGCTTCTTCCTCGCTCATCCGCAGGCCATCGCCGCCTTCGGCCGCGAATGCACCACCCGCCGCATCTATCCGGATACGGTGGCTTTGGACGGCAAACGCGTCACCGCCTGGCGCGGAGTCCCGATCCTGCCCTGCGACAAAATCCCCATCAGCCCCGCCGGCACCACCTCCATCCTCGCCATGCGCACCGGCGAAGACGACGCCGGCGTCATCGGCCTCCGACCGAAGTCGTTGCCCGACCAATACCAACCCGGACTCAACGTCCGACACATGGGCACCAACGACCAAGCCATCACCTCCTACCTCGTCAGCGCCTACCACTCCGCCGCCGTCCTCGTCCCCGACGCCCTCGGCATCCTCGACGACGTCCAGGTCGGTCGCTGATGACGACCATGAACACGCGGACCGCCGCCCGCCCCCTCACCGAGGTCCTCGCGTGGAGCAAGGGGCTCGTCGAGCCGGCGCTGCGGACGGCCGCCGCGCGGCTGCCGGAGACGATGCGGCGGATCGCCGCCTACCACTTCGGCTGGCAGGACGCCGCCGGGCGCCCGGCGGCCGGCGACGGCGGCAAGGCGTTGCGGCCGGCGTTGGTGCTGCTGTGCGCGGAAGCCGCGGGCGGGGAGGCGGCCGATGCCGTGCCCGCCGCCGTCGCGGTCGAGCTGGTGCACAACTTCTCGTTGCTGCACGACGACGTCATGGACGGCGACACGACCCGCCGTCACCGCGCGACGGCGTGGACGGTGTTCGGCACCGGCCCGGCGGTGCTGGCCGGGGACGCGTTGCTGAGCCTGGCGTTCGAGGTGCTGGCGCCGAGCGGGGCGGCGAACGCGAAGGTGCTGTCGGCCGCGACGCTGGCCCTGCTCGAGGGCCAGGCCGCGGACCTGGACTTCGAGCAACGCGACGACGTCACCCCCGGCGAGTGCGTCCGGATGGCGGAGGGCAAGACGGCGGCTCTGCTGGGCGCCGCCTGCACGCTCGGGGCGGCCTTCGGACCGGCCGGCGCGGATCGCTTCGGCGCGTTCGGCCGCGCGGTGGGCCTGGCCTTCCAGCACATCGACGACCTGCTCGGCATCTGGGGCGACCCGGCCGTCACGGGCAAGCCGGTGTACTCGGACCTCCAGAACCGCAAGAAGTCCCTGCCGGTGGTGACGGCCCTGTGTTCCGGCACCCCCGCCGGCGCGGACCTCGCCACGCTCTACGCCCGCCCCGAACCCCTGGCCGAGACCGACCTGGCCCACGCGGCCGCCCTCGTCGATGCCGCCGGAGGCCGCCAGTGGAGCCAGGCCCAGGCGGACGCACTCCTCGCCAAAGCCTTGCGCGACCTCACGGCCGCCGGCCCACCCTCCCGAGCCACCGCCGAACTGGCCGCCCTGGCCCGCCTCATCACCACCCGCACCCACTGACCCCCGTGATTGAAGCGCCAACTCACGTGATCAGAACGCCAACTCACGTGATTGGAGGGTCGACACACCGCGGCAGGTCCGGTACCGCCGTGTCGACCCTTCAATCACGCGTGTCGACTCTCCAATCACGTGTGTCGGCCCTTGGATCACGCGAGTTCCGGGTTACGGGCCGGGGCGGGTGAGGCCGGATTTGGCCGCGTTGAGGCTGAGGATGTTCTTGTCGGTGTCCTGGAGGGCCTTGGTGACCGGGGGCGATGACGGGGATGTCGACAAGTCGATCAGGCGGATCGGGGCTTCGAGGCGGATCAGGGTCGGGATGTACTCGGCCTTGTCGACCTTCCAGCGGTCGCCGTCGCGGACGAAGCGGAAGCGGGCCGCCGCGCCTTCTTCCGTGTCGCCCTTGGGTTCGGAGTGGCGGGCGATGCTGTTGCCGAGCCCGTAGGCCACCCACTTTTCGCCGATCTTCTCGAACGGCTGGACCACGTGGGCGTGGTGGCCGACGATCAGGTCGACGTCGGGCGACCCGAGGATCTTCTTGGCCTGCGACCGCTGTTCGGCCGTCGGCTCGTGCTGGTACTCCACCCCCCAGTGCAGGCTCGCGATGACGACCTGCGCCCCGGCCTGACGCGCCTTCCGAGCCGCCGCCAGGACGTCCTCGACGTCGATCTGGTTGGCCAGCCACGGTTTCCCGGCCGGCACCTTGATGCCGTTGAAGCCGAAGGCGTACGACACCTGCGCGACCTTGACGCCGTGGACGTCGAGGATCAGCGGCTTCGCGGCCTCGGCCGCCGACCGGGCCGAGCCGGTGTGCTTGATGCCGACGGCGTCGAGCTTGTCCAGGGTGCGGGTGACGCCCTCGGCACCCTGGTCGATCGTGTGGTTGGACGACGTCGAGCAGGTGTCGTAGCCGATGTCCTTGATCGCGTCGGCGATCTCCGGCGGCGCGCTGAACGACGGATAGCCACTGTACGGCCCGCCTTCCGGCGCCAGCGGCGTCTCGAGGTGGCAGATGCCGAGGTCCGCGCCGGAGATCAGCGGCTTGATCCCGGCCAGCAGCGGCCGGTAGTCGATCTTCCCGCCGCCGTCGGCCTCGGCCTGCTCGGTCAGCGCCGGGTGGATGAGGACGTCGCCGGTGGCGACGACGCTGAACGACCCGTCGGGCGCGGCGGCGGCGCTCGAGGCGCCCGTCTCGGGGAAGGGCGTGGGCGCCGGCCCGGACTGCTGCGGCGGGCTGCTGCACGCGGCCGCCAGCAGAGCGACTCCGGCGAGCGCGGCGACGCGGTGCTTGGTCATCGGTCCCCCTAACGTGGTCCGGCCATCCTGCCAGCCGGGCGAATCGGACAGCCACGCCGTCCGGGTCCGCGATGAAACTTCCACCACAGTCGACAACACCGATCAGAACATTCGCACAGGACAAAACCGGACAACGCGCAGGACAGGCCGGAAAAAATACGATAATTGACGCACTCTCTTGCCACGATGCAACTACGCAGAGTAGGTCTCGCTCCGCTAACTGCGCCTTGACGCTCCTCGAACGGGTGTTTTGTAATACGAGTCACTTTGTGAACCCACACGAACCACTCGACCTCGGCCCTCATGGGAGCACTCGATGTCCACATACCCGCACAGGTTCCGGACCTGGAGCGTTGTTGGTTGTTGTTTGATTTCCGGAGCTCTGCTGGCCTCCTGCTCGTCCGGTAAGGACACCGCGGCACCGCAGCAGCAGGCACCCGCCAACGGCAAGGTCACCCTGTACTACCTGCAGAAACAGGGTGACCAGCAGTACTTCGTCGAGCAGGCCCAGGGCGCGCAGGAGAAGGCGAAGGAGCTCGGCGTCGAGCTCAAGGTGGTCAACCTCGGCCAGGACGCCAACAAGGCGATCACCGAACTGGACGCCGCGGTCGCGCAAGGCGCCAACGGCGTCGCGATCGTCGTCCCGGACCAGGCGATCGGCCCGCAGGTGATCGACAAGGCCAAGAGCGCGGGCATCCCGCTGATCGCCTCCGACGACGTCATCAAGGACGGCTCGGGCGCGAAGGCCCCGTTCGTCGGCTTCAACGGCAGCCAGATGGGCGACTCGGTCGGCACCGAGGCCGGGAAGCTGTTCAAGGCCGCGGGCTGGGCGGCCGCCGACACGAAGATCATCAGCGCGTTCAAGCAGGACCTGACCGTCTGCACCGACCGCGTCAACGCCGCGAAGAGCGCGTTCGCCAAGGCCGCGGGCGCCGACGTCCCGGTGATCAACGTCGGCACCGACAACTCCCCGGTCGACGCGCAGAACAAGTCCGGCGCCGTGATCGGCTCCAACCCGGGCGTCAAGCACTGGGTCGTCTGGGGCTGCAACGACGAGAACGAGACCGGCGTCGTCACCGCGCTGGCCAACTCCGGCGTCCAGGCGAACAACATCATCGGCGTCGGGCTCGGCGCGTACCTCACCTGCAAGGACTGGGCCGCCGGCAAGGACACCGGCAACAAGTCCGCGCTCTACATCTCCGGCGCCGAGGTCGGCCGCTCGGCGATCCAGGTGCTGGTCGACAAGGTCAAGAACGGCAAGGAACTGCCGGCCGAGACGATCGCCAAGACCACGATCGTCAACAAGGACAACTACAAGCAGGCCGGCGTCAACTGCACCTGACCGCCCACCCCTCGTGAGTGGTAAGGCGGGTTCTAACCCGCCTTACCACTCACGACCGCCGTACGGAAGGCGACCATGTCCAGCTCTCCTCCCGCGCTCGCCGTCGAGGGCATCGGCAAGCGCTTCTCCGGGGTCACCGCCCTCGACGACGTCTCGCTGGAGTTCCGCTCCGGCGAAGTCCTGGCCCTGATGGGCGAAAACGGCGCCGGCAAGTCGACGCTCCTGCGCGTGCTGTCCGGTGACCAGGGCCCCGACGACGGCCGGCTGCTCCTGGACGGCACCGAGGTCACCTTCGACACCCCGCGCGCGGCGATGGCCGCCGGGGTGCGCGTGATCTACCAGGAGCCCGAGATCATCCCGCACGTTTCGGTGGCGGAGAACGTCTTCGTCGGCGAGCTCCCCGCGAAGGCCCGCGTCTTCAGCCGCCGCACGCTCACCAAGGCCACGCACGACGCGCTCGTCGAGTACGGCTTCGAGGGCGTGCTCAACCCGGCCACGCTCGGCGCCGCGCTCTCCCCGGCGCAACGCCAGCTCGTCGAGATCCTGCGCGTGCTCACCGCCGCCACGCCACCGCGCGTGATCGCCTTCGACGAGCCGACGTCGTCGCTGTCGGAACACGAGGTCGAGGCCCTGTTCCGGCTGATCGGGCGGCTGCGGGACAGCGGCGTCGCGGTCGTCTACGTCTCGCACCGGATGAAGGAGATCTTCCAGCTCGCCGACCGGGTCGCCGTGCTGCGCGACGGCAAGCTCGTCGGCGTCCAGCAGGCCGCGGAGACCGACGAGGCCGGCCTGGTCCGGATGATGATCGGCCGCGACCTCTCGGCCCTCGAGCGCCGCGTCACGCAGGACACCGGGGACGTGGTCCTGAAGCTGGACGACGTCACGACCGACGACGTCACCGGGATTTCGCTGCAGGTCCGCGCGGGCGAGGTCGTCTGCCTGGCCGGGCTGGTCGGCGCCGGGCGCTCGGAGCTGGCCCGCGCGATCGTCGGCGACCTGCCGATCCGCTCCGGGACCGTGGAACTCGGCGGCAAGCGGCTGCGCGCGCACAACCCGGGTGACGCCGTCAAAGCGGGCATCGGCTTCGCACCTGAAGAACGCAAGACGGACGCGTTGCTCATGCAGCGTTCCGTACGCGACAACGTCTCCATCGCCGTCCTCGACCGGCTTCGCCGCTTCCGGGTCGTGAAGCGGGCGAAGGAACGCGCGCTCGTCGAGGAGTACGTACGCGAGCTTCGCGTGCGGACGCCGTCGATGGAGCAGGAAGTCCGCAAGCTTTCCGGCGGCAACCAGCAGAAGGCCGTCCTCGCGCGCTGGCTCGCGCGGCGGCCGAAGCTGCTGATCCTCGACGAGCCGACGCGCGGCGTCGACGTCGGCGCCAAGGCCGAGATCTACCGGATCATCGACGGCCTCGCCGCCGAGGGCATCGCGCTGCTGGTCATCTCCTCCGACCTACCCGAGGTGTTGACGCTGGCCGACCGCATCCTCGTCATGCGCGCCGGGCGTCTGGCCGGCGAGATCGGCCGCGAAGAGGCGACCGAGGAAGCCGTGCTGACCCTCGCCATCCCCGAAACCGAACCAGCCGTGGACGACGCCCAGGAGATCGGCGCATGAGCACCCCCACCAAGGAAACTTCGGCGCCCGCCGCTGCGCCCCAGCCGAACGCTGCCCGGCGTGTCCTGACCGGCATCGGCGTCCAGAACTCCAGCCTGATCATCACGCTGATCGCGCTGGTGATCCTGCTGAGCGTGCTGAACGAAAACTTCTTCCGCACCAACAACCTGCTGCTGATCGGCAGCGCGATCACCATCATGGGGCTGCTGGCCCTGGTGCAGACGCTGGTGATCATCCTGGGCGCGCTGGACATCTCGGTCGGCTCGATGGCCGGGCTCGCGTCGGTGATCTCGGCGATGGTGTTCACCTCGACCGGCAACGCCGAGGTCGGCATCCTCGCCGCGGTCGGCGTCGGCATCCTCTGCGGCCTGGTCAACGGCATGATCATCATCTTCGGCCGGGTCAACCCGGTGGTCGCGACGCTGGCCATGCTCGCCACCTACAAGGGCATCGCGCAGGTCATCTCCGACGGCAAGGCGCAGGGTTACACCGGTGGCGACGACCTGTTCATCTTCCTGGCCAAGGGCGCGATCGCGGGCCTGCCGTCGCTGGTGTGGGTGTTCCTGATCGTCGCGGCGCTGCTGCACTTCCTGCTCAAGTACACCGACATCGGCCGCAACGTCTACGCGATCGGCGGCAACGACACCGCCGCACGGCTGGCCGGCATCAACATCAACCGGTACATCATCGGGGTGTACGCCCTGGTCGGCGTGGTCGCGGCGATCGCGGGCGTGCTGATCACCGCCCGCACCGGCTCCGGCCAGCCGACGTCCGGGTCGGAAGGCCTGGAGCTGCAGGCCGTCACCGGCGCCGCGCTCGGCGGCACGATGCTCAAGGGCGGCCGCGGGTCGATCATTTCGACCGTGCTCGCCGTGATCATCCTGGGCGTGCTCGACAACGGCATGTCCGGGCTGGGCATCAACCCGTTCTGGCAGAACGTCGCCCACGGCGCGCTGCTGGTGATCGCGGTCGTGCTGCAGCAGCTGCGCAGCGGGGAGCGGCGCGTCGGCCTGCCGGAGTGAACCTCCACGCCCGCATCGTCGGCGAGCTGGGCAGGCTCATCGTCGAAGGCGCCCTCGGGGACGGGCAGCCGCTCGTCCCCGAGGAGCTCGGCCGCCGGTTCTCCGCGTCCCGCACGGTGGTCCGCGAGGCGTTGCGCGTGCTCGAATCCAAGGGGATGGTCACCGCGCGCCCGCGGGTCGGCACCTGGACGCTGCCGCCCGAGGCGTGGGACGCGATCGACCCGGACGTCATCGCCTGGCGCGTCGGCGGTCCCGGCGGCCGCGAGCACCTGCGCGAGCTGCTGGAACTGCGGCTGGCCATCGAACCGCAGGCGGCCCGGATGGCGACGCGGCACCGGCGTCCCGACGAGCTCTCGGCGGTGGCGGCGGCCTACGCGCAGATGGCCGACGCGGTCGAGCGCGACGACGGCGCGGCGTTCCAGGACGCCGATTCGCGGTTCCACGCGGCGCTGATCCGGGCGTCGGGGAACACGTTGATCGCGCAGCTGCAGGTGCCGGTGGTCGCCGTGTTGCGAGCGCAGGGCGAGCCGATGGAGCTCGTGGCCCATTCCCGCGTGCTGACGCTGGTGCTGGCGAAGAACGCCGACGGCGCCGAGTCCGCGTGCCGCCGGTTGCTGGAAACCGTTGCGGCGTACCGGTGATCGGTACCTTGACACGGTTACCGGGACGCGCTTCACTCGCTGCGGATGACCGCCGCCATGAGTTTGAGGAGGACGCTTCCATGCGTTTCCCGGGAATTCGCGGTTTCGGCGCGCTCGCGGCCACGGTGCTGGCGGGCAGTCTTTTGACCGCCCCGGTGGCGACCGCCGCGACCTGCACGATCTCCGACGAAATGGTGTCCGCGGGCAACTACTGGGTCACCAACGGGACGAACCTCGACGCGCCGGACTGGCAGAACGCGACGTTCCACGTCGGCAACCTGGCCTTGGTCCGGACCACCGGCCAGTCCAACCACAAGACGTACCCCTGGGCGCAGGCCAACAAGTACCTGCTCCCGGACGACCCGAAGCGGCCGTTCTTCCCGGACAACCAGGCCGCGGGCGAGGCGTACCTCGATCTCTACACGTACTTCCACCCGGAAATCCCCCTGGACTCGATTCGTACCCGCATCCAGGCCGAGGTGGCTTCGGTGCAGGCGGGCCACCGCGACTACTGGAACTACGTCGACGCGCTGAACATGGCGATGCCGTCGTTCGCCCGGATGAGCCTGATCGACCACGATCCGTCCTATTTGGACGCCATGAACACGCTGTTCTCGTACTCGGAACACAAGCTGTTCAACGAGTTCACCGGCCTCTGGTACCGCGACGCGCGGTTCAAGGGCTCCGGGGTGTTCTGGTCCCGAGGCAACGGCTGGGCCCTGGCGGCGTTGACGAAGGTGCTCCAGGTACTGCCCACCGGCGACCCGCGGCGGCCGGAATACCTGCGCGTGTACAAGAAGATGGCGGCCACGCTGGCCCTCGTCCAGCGCCGTGACGGGTTCTGGAACTCGGACCTGCTTAATCCCTGGAACCACGGCGGCCCGGAAACCAGCGGCACGGCGTTCTTCGCGTTCGGCCTCGGCTGGGGCGTCAACGCGGGCATCCTCGACGCGGCCCGGTTCCGCCCGGTGGTGGACAAGGCGTGGACGGCGCTGTCGACGAAGGCCCTGCAGCCGAGCGGCCTGGTGGGCTACGTCCAGCCGGTGGGCGATCGCCCGGCAACGGCGCACGCGACCGACACGTCGGCGTTCGGCGTGGGCGCGTTCCTGCTGGCGGGCCAGCAGGTGGCCAAGCTGCAGGGCTGCTCGGCCGAGTAGGCCCACCGGTCGTGAGTGGTAAGGAGGGTTAGAACCCTCCTTACCACTCACGACCGGTCAGCGGAGGCAGTCGCCGGGGTCGCCGCGGGTCAGGGCTGGGTCCGTCTGGGGGAAGGTGCGCGCGATGCCGGGGCCGGAGGACCGGTGCTCGAAGCGGACGGTCACCCGGCCGTGGCCCGCGCCCTGGACCCAGCCCGTGCCGAACTCCTCGTGGACGACGTCGTCGCCCTGGCGCCACTCCGACGGCGGTGCCACGGGAGCCGGCGCCGGGGTGGCGGAGACCACCGTGGGTGCCGCCGGGGCGGCCAGGGTGAACAGCGCGTCCTGGTGGGGCACCGAAAGCCCGCTGTAGGCCACGCCCGCCAGCCGGATGCCGCCGAACTCCGCCGGGTCGATCAGCAGGCGCTCCGCCGTCGCCGACAGCTCGGCCAGGTCGTCCGTGGGCGCAGAGATGGTCTCCGATCGCGTCACCGTGTGCATGTCCGTGTGCCGCAGCTTGATCACCACCGTCCGCGCCACGCGGCCGGCCTTGACCAGCCGCTGGTGCGCACCCACCGCGATCCGGCGGACCTCCGCCTGCAGCGTGGCCAGGTCCTTGATGTCGGTGTCGAACGTCGTTTCCGCGCTGACCTGCTTGGTCTCGGCGCGGCCGGCCACCGGGCGGTCGTCGGCGCCGGTCGCGAGCCGCCGCAGGTCGCGGCCGACCACGCCGCCGAGCGTGGCCACGGCGTCCTGTTCGGACAGTGCCGCCAGCTGCCCGAGCGTCTGGACGCCGATGAACCGCAGCTTCCCCTCGGCGACCGGGCCGATACCCCACAGGGCGCGCACCGGCAGCGGCGCGAGGAACTCGCGTTCGGTGCCCTGCGGGACGACCAGCAGCCCGTCCGGTTTGGCCTCGTCGGAGGCGATCTTCGCGATCTGCTTGCCGTTGCCCGCCCCGATCGACGCCACCAGGCCGGTCTCCGCCCGGATCCGGGCCCGCAGCGAGGCGCCGAACGAAGTCACTTCCTCGAGCGACGCGCCGACGAGCGACGGCGGTTCGGCGAAGGCCTCGTCGAGGGAGATCTTCTCCAGGACCGGGGCCACCGACGTGACGACCGCGAAGACCTCCTGGCTGAGCCGTTCGTAGACGCGGAACCGCGGCGGCACGATCACGCCGTTCGCCGGCAGCAGCCGCCGGGCCTGGGCCATCGGCATCGCCGACTTGATCCCGAACGCCCGCGACTCGTAGCTGGCGCCGGCGACGACCCCGCGGGGCCCGGTCCCGCCGACGAGCACCGGACGGCCGGCCAGCGTCGGGCGGGTGAGCTGCTCGGCCGACGCGTAGAAGGCGTCCAGGTCGAGGTGGATCACCCAGCGGGACACGTCAGTCCCCGCCGGTGGCGTCCAGCAGCCGGTGGAGCGCCTTCGTGTAGTCCTCGAACGCGGCCCGGCCGCGGGCGGTCAGCCGGACCAGGGTGACCGGCGTGCGGTGCTCGTAGGCCTTGGTGATCTCGACGTACTCGGCGTCCTCGAGCTTGCGCAGGTGGGTCGAGAGGTTGCCGGCGGTCATGTCCAGGAGCTGCTGCAGCCGCGGAAAGGTGATCTGGTCGCCGGCGCGCAGCCCGGCGAGCGCGACGGTGACCCGCAGCCGCGCCTGGGCGTGGATGACCGGGTCGAGCTGCGGCAGGTCGCTCATCGGGCGGACTTCTCGCGGACGAAGTAGACGATCGCGCCGAGCAGGAACCCGCCGCCCCCGCAGACGGTGAGCACGAGGAAGTTCGCCGGGAAGCCGACCAGCACGCTTGCCGCGGCCGACACGATCATCCACGCGCCGAGGCCGTACATCAGCCTGTCCTGCCACACCATGCCACCGGCCAGGTACATCACGCCGGTCAGCAGCAGCCAGGTGCCCGACCACAGCAGCGACACCTGGTCCGACGACAGCGCCTGGAACTGGGTGATCCGGATGTCGACGACCATCAGCCCGATCGAGGACAGCGCCCAGCCGTAGCCGTACATCGCGCCGATCGTGCGCGACGGCCCGCGGATGCCGCGGCCGGACCGGATGCTGGTGTAGGTCGTGTAGGCCATGGCGCCGAGGAACAGCAGCGGAACGACGACGGCGCCGGCGACCCAGCCGGGGATCGCGACGTCCGGTTGCACCGTCACGTACGTGAAGCCCCAGCCGACGATCCAGGCGAAGGCCCAGGCGGCGAGCATCCGCGCCGGGCCCCCGCCCAGTGCCCGGCGGGTCTGCCGGTTCTGCCGGGCGATCAGGTCCAGTGACTCTTCGGCCGACAGCGGCTCGTCTTCCACCTGGTTCGCCCTCCTCCCGTACACCTGCACGGAAGCTACTGTGCCATTCGTCGCCGATCCGACCACAGCTACGGCCTGATCGGCCCGTATCGACGGTCGCCTCCCGCTCGGATGGTGGCCTGCTTTTGGCCGGATCGGCAACGGGCACTCAGAGCCGGGCCGTGTCCAGCCGGAACCGGCGCACCACGATCAGGGCCGGGACGACCAGCCAGCCCGCCAGCACGATCGTCGCGACCCACGTCCCGGAGGTGTGGGTCAGCGGGTCGAGGCCGACCCGGCGCAGCCAGTAGGTCGGCACGAAGTGCGCCAGCGTCGTCATCCAGCCGGGCAGGAACTCCAGGGGCATCCACAGGCCGCCGAGCAGGCCGAGCGGCATCATCAGGGCGCCGGTGACCGCGCCGACGGTGTCGCCCTTGCCGAACAGGCCGATGGCCAGGCCGAGGACGGCGAACGGGAGCGTGGCCGCCCACAGGAGGACCAGCTGCCCGCCCCACTGGGCCGCGGTGAGCGGCTCGCCGCGCAGGAAGCCGACGAAGAAGATGGCCAGGAGCACCGGCAGGGCGACGGCCATCGCCGACGCCACCTTGACGACCAGGTAGCCGGGGCCGCGCATCGGCGTGAGCCTCAGCTGCCGCTGCCAGCCGTCGGTGCGTTCCTGGGCCACCCGGGTGCCGGTGAACAACGCGCCGCCACTGGCGCCGTACGCGGCCATGCCGATCATCGTCTGCGTGCTCGAGCGCAGCCCGTTGTCCAGGACCACGTCTCCCCAGATGGCCCCGAACAGCAGGTACATCGCCACCGGCATGCCGATGGTGAAGATGGTGAACTGCGGGCTGCGGAGGATCCGCTTGATCTCCAGGGTCAGGTACGTCGTGTTCACGCGGCGGCCTCCTCGGCGGTCAGCGCCAGGAAGGCCTCTTCGAGGCCGAGCGCGGTGATTTCGATGTCGGACGCCTGCGGGTGCGCCGCGAGCAGGGCGCGGAGGGCGGTGTCGGAGTCGGCGCAGGCGAGCTCGGCGCGGCCGGCGCGCACCTGCACGCTCGTGACGCCGGGCAGGCGCGCGAGGTCGGTGTCGGTCGCGCCCGGCACGACGGCCTTGAGCACGCGGCCGGACACCGCGGCCCGGACCTCGGCGACCGGGCCGTCGGCGACCACGACGCCGTGGCGCATCAGCACGACGCGGTCGGCGTAGTCCTCGGCCTCGGCGAGGTAGTGCGTCGCGAACAGCACGGTCCGCCCCGTCGCGGCGAACTCGCGGATGGCCGCCCAGAAGGCGCGCCTGCCCTCGACGTCCATGGCCGCGGTGGGCTCGTCGAGCACGAGCAGCTGCGGGTCACCGGCCAGGGCGAGAGCGAACCGGACGCGCTGGCGTTCCCCGCCGGACAGCTTGCCGCAGCGGCGTTTCACGAGGTTTTCCAGGCCGGCCCGGGCGATCACCTCGGCGGCGGGCAGCGGGTTTTCGTGCGTCGAGACGATCAGGCCGACGATCTCGCCGACCGTGGCGTCCGGCAGCAGCGCGCCGTTCTGCATCATCGCGCCGACGAGCCCCCGGTCGACGGCCGCGCGCGGGCTGCCGCCCCCGACGGTCACCTCCCCCTCGTCCGGCTTGGTCAGGCCGAGCAGCATGTCGACGGTGGTCGATTTGCCCGCGCCGTTCGGCCCGAGCAGCGCGACGACCTCGCCGCGCGCGACCTCGACGGACACGCCGCCGACCGCCGTGACGGGCCCGAACCGCTTGGTGAGGCCGTGGAGCGCGAACGCCGGTCCCCCAGTCATGGCGTCCTCCTTTCGTGGACTTTGAATCGCAAAGTTGCTGTGCACTTTGTAACACAAAGTCCACGTGAGTTCAAAGCCCCCGGTGTCGGAAAGCACGGAAAACGGGGTGCCGGGCACTGGGCCCGGCACCCCGTTTCCCGGGGTTTCCGCAGTTCAGCCGATGAACCGCCCGGCAATCGCCGGGACTTCGGCCTTGGCGGCGGCCGACGGTGCCGTCGGGGTCGGCTGCGGCAGCGGGGCGCACTCGACGTCGGCACCGCGGCCCGGCTTGCGAGCCGGCAGCGCGCCCGTCGCCAGGTAGTCGGCGATCTTCGTGTCGACGCACGCGTTCTGGCGCGGAGTGATCGCGTGGCTGGTGCCGCCCGGCTCCGCGATCAGCGAGGCGCCCGGGAAGCGGCTGCGGACCTCGAGGCTGCCTTCGAACGGCGTCGCCGCGTCGAGCGTCTCGTCGATCATCAGCACGCTCGCCACGCCTCGGCCATCGATCTTCGTCGGCTTGCCCGCCTTGGCCGGCCAGTACACGCAAGGCGCGTTGAACCAGGCGTTCTGCCAGGTGAAGTACGGCGCCTTGGCGAAGGTCCGCCAGTTGTCGCGCCGCCACTGGTTCCAGCTCTGCGGCCACTGGACGTCCGTGCACTGCACGGCGAGGTAGACCGCGTAGCTGTTGTCGTCGCCGCGGCCGCCGAAGGCCTCGAAGAGCGACTTCCAGTTCTGCCAGTCACCCTTGTTGACGAACCGGGACAGCGCGTCGCCCAGCAGCGTCCAGCGCAGCTGGTAGTAGCTCGCCTGCTGGATGACGTCGAGGATCTCGTCCGGCCCGATCACCCCGCCGGCCGGGGTGAAGGACGCTTTGAGCAGCTGCTCGTTCACCACCTTCTGCACCGCGGCCTGGGTCTTGCCGAGGTGGTAGACGTCGTCGTGCCGGGCGAGCCAGCCGAACCAGATCAGGATGTTCCGGTCGAACGCGACGTCCTGGTCCAGGTTGTCGCCGTACCAGACGCCGCGCGGGTCGACCGTCGAGTCGAGCACCATCCGCCGGACGTTGCGCGGGTACAGCGAGCCGTACACCTCGCCGAGGTAGGTGCCGTAGGAGTAGCCGTAGAAGTTCAGCTGCTTCTGGCCGAGCGCCTGGCGGATCGAGTCCATGTCCTTGACCGTGTCGGTCGTCTTCATGTTCGCCAGCAGGGCCGCCGAGTTGTTCTTCGCGCAGGCATCGGCGTACCCCTTGGCGCGGTCCAGCCAGGTCTTCTCCAGCTGCGGGGTGAACGGCACGTACTGCGGCCGGTCGTAGTCCATGTAGTTCTTGTCGCAGCTCAGTGCGGGTTTGCTGGCCCCGACACCGCGCGGGTCGAAGCCGATCCAGTCGTAGGCGTCGCCGGCGTGGTTCGGGATCCGGGGCCCGCGGGTGGCCAGCAGCAGGCCGGAACCGCCGGGACCACCGGGGTTCGTCAGCATGACGCCCTGGTACTGCGCGTCGGGAACCTTGTGCTTGACGCGGTCGACGGCGAGCTGGATCCGTTCGCCGTCCGGCTTGCGGTAGTCGAGCGGCACGCTCAGGTAGCCGCATTCGGCGCCGGCGCCGGACAGCGTGGCGTCGGTGCACGGTCCCCAGGCGATCGACGCCGGTTTCGCGGCCGGCGCGGCGTTCGCGGCGGGCGCGACCACGAGCGCGGACGCCACCACCACGGTGGCGGCGAACACAGCACGTCTCACTGATTTCTCCCTTGGCCGGTGTCTGCGGGCGGGAGAAACCCTAGCCCCGGCAAGGGGTTCGACGGCACGGCTGAGCCCGAACGCCCTACGAAGGGTGGAAATCGGGTGGCGCGGACGTTCCGGGATCCCGTACGGTCGGTTCCATGATCTACTTCATCCGGCTCCGCCTCGTCTGAGACGGCGTGACCGCCGGGCTCCCCGCGGATCGGGCGAGCCCCTCACTCTGCGCGCCGTCTGTTCTTTCTCGCTTGAAGGAGCACCATGCTGCGCAAACACATCGTCATGGTCGGCTGCACCGCGCCGAGCCACATCTACCCGTCGCTGGGCGTGCTCGCCGAGCTGGTCCGCCGCGGGCACCGCGTGTCCTACGTCGTCGGGTCGCCGCTGGCTCCGCTGGTCGCGCCGACGGGCGCCGAGGTCGTCGAGCACCCGACGATCTTTCCGCTGGGCGAAGCGGCCGTGTGGCCGGACGAGCCGGCCGAAGCCATGCGCGTCTTCCTCGACGAAGCCATCGCGATCCACCCCGCGCTGATCGAGCGGTTCGACGACGACCGGCCGGATCTCGTGCTGTACGACATCGGCGGGCTGGGCGCGCCGCTGCTGGGGTTGCGGTACGGCGTTCCGGCGGTGCAGCTGTCGCCGACGCTGGTGGCGTGGGAAGGCTACGAGGAGGACATGGCGTCGGTGCTGGCGCCGATCCGGACGTCACCGTCCGGTGTGGACTATGCGGCCACGTTGGCGAAATGGCTTGCGTCCCACGGCGTTTCGGCGGATCCCTGGGAGTGGCTCGGGCATCCGGCGCAGGTCCTTTCGCTGATCCCGCGGGCGATGCAGCCGCAGGCGGACCGGGTGGGATCACACGTGCGGTTCGTCGGGCCGTGCCTGGATCCTGCGCGGTTGGCCGATCGTTCGTGGACGCCACCGTCGTCGGGACGTCCGGTGCTGCTTGTGTCGTTCGGGACGGCGTTCACCGACCAGCTCGACGTCTACCGGGCGTGCGTTTCGGCGTTCGCCGCGGATTGGCATGTGGTGATGTCGCTGGGGAAGCACGTCTCGCCTGCGTCGCTCGGGCCGCTGCCGTCGTCGGTGGAGGTGTACGAGAGCGTCCCGCAGCTGGCGGTGCTGGAAGCGGCGTCGGCGTTCATCACGCACGCGGGGATGGGCGGGGCGACGGAAGCGTTGTGGTTCGGCGTCCCGACGGTGGCGATCCCGCAGGCCGCGGACCAGTTCGGCAACGCGGCCCAGCTGGAGGCGCTGGGCGTGGGGCGGCACTTGCCGGCATCTTCGGTGACGGCTTCATCGCTGCGGGAGGCGGTCGATGAGGTGACGTCGTCGGCTGCGGTGGCTTCACGGCTGGCGGAGCTGAAGGCGGAGATTCGCGGTCACGGCGGGGTGTCGTTCGCCGCCGATGCCGTGGAGTCCTTTGTGGTCTGAGCCCGCCGCAGCAGGAAGACGCCGCGGCCGAGGAAGAAGGCGCAGAGCAGGAGGAGCAGCAGGAAGATCCAGTTGCTTCCGATGCCGCCGACGAGGACCACGACCAGCAGGGCGGCAAGCACGCCGGCCTCAATGAAGTAGACCTTCGGATCGGCGAACGGCTTGTCCCGTCGCCGACCCGCGTCCTGCGGCGACGACGGACCGGCCCTGACCGGCTTCGGCCGGGGTGGCGACACTCCGGCCGAAGCTGCCGCCTGTGCTGCGGCGCGCTCTCGCGGCGGGTCGGGCGCGGCCTGCGGCTCGGGCTCGGTGGCTGGTCCGGGCTCAGGCCCGGCCACAGCCGCGGGCTCGGGCTCGGTGCCTGGTCCCGGCGCAGGCCCGGGCACAGCCGCGGGCTCGGCGGCCACCGGCTCCGGCGCCGCCCGCGGCCTGGCCTCGGCGACCGCCGATTCCGGCGCAAGCTCCGGTTCCGGCGCAAGCTCCGGCGCGGGCTCCGGCTCGACCGCGACCCGCTCCAGCTCGGGCCCGGCCGGCGCCGCCGCCACGGCCCGTCCCTCGGCCTCCGCCACCCACGCGACCGCCGCCGCGGAAACCGTTCGGCTGTCGTCCTCCACCAGGCGGCCGATCTCCTGCGCCGTCCGGGTTCGCACCACCTCGTTCCCCGAGCGGTGCAATCTCTTCAGCCCCTCCAGGGCCGTCATCCGGTCCGCGGCGATCGGGCTCGCCAGGCCGTTGCGCACGTACTCCGGCAGCTGCCACCGCGGGTTGCGGGCCAGCACGATGCGTCCCTCCACATCGGACTGGTGCTTCGGCCGCTGGCGGGGCAGCTCCGCGACCACGCGCTCGTGGACGTAGCTGTACAGCTCGTCCACCGTGACGTCTCCGTCGCCGTCGAGGTCCGCGCTTCCGTCGCGCAAGCCCGCCACCAGGTGCCTGGTGAAGACCGAACGGGCCGCCGAACCCACCACCGCGTCGCCTTCGAACGAATACTGCGTTGCGTCCGAGGCCGTCAGCACCGCCCGGCCGCGGCCCTGGAACCGCTCCAGCGTGTGCACGTCCGCGCCCGATTTCGCCAGGCGACCGGCCGGGAACGCGCCGCTGTAACAACAGTCCAGCACCAGCACCTTCTGCCGTGACGGGCAGCCCGCCATCGCGCGGTCGACCAGCTCCGCCGCCAGCGCCGTGAACATCAGGCTCTCGCGGCGGGTGTCGGCCATCGCCAGGTACAGGCGGCCGTCGTCGTCCTTGACGCCGTGGCCGGTGAAGTAGAGCAGCGTCAGCTCGTCGCGCCGCCTCCCCCGGTAGAATTCGCCGATCGCCTCGCCCACCACGTGGTGGGGCTGGTCGACCAGCGTCGTCACCTCGAAGCCCGCGATCGCCGGGTCGCTCAGGACCGCGGCCAGCTCGCGCGCGTCAGCGCCGGGTGCGGTCAGCTGCCGCAGGTCGGGGTCGGCGTAGGTCTCGGTCGCGATCAGCAGCGCGTGGCGGCTAGCCATGGCGGCGGACGAACGCGTCGATCAGCTGCTGGCGCTCGGCCGACGTCGCCCGCTCCAGCTCGACCGTGTCGCCGTCGATCGTCACCTTGATCTTGTGCTTGCCCGCCTGACGGCCCAGCCACTCGCGCAGCGTCTCGACCAGCCCGGGGAACACGCCGCCCGCCGCGCTGAAGGCCACCATCAACGACCCGATCGTCACCGGGTCCGCGGCCTTCGCGCCCGGCGGGAGCTCGCCCGGCACCGGCAGCACGTCCACGTCCAGGCCGCCCAGTTCGGCGCGCAGGCGGCGGGCGAGCAGGTCGAACTCTTCCGCGTCCGCCTCGCCGTCCGCTTCGAGCCGGACCAGGGCCCGCGTGTCCGAATCGGTCATGCGCGCCATCGTGCGCCCGGAACGCGCGGGTGGCAAGCGGCCGATCAGGCGCGGATCTCGTTGAGGTAGTTGTAAATCGTGTAGCGGGTGACGTCGAGGCGGCCGGCCAGGTGGTCGACCGCGTCCTTGATGAGGAAATAACCGGCTTCGTCGAGCTCCCGCACCACGGCCGCCTTGTGCCGCTTCTTCATCAGGTCCACCGGGATGCCCGCCTTCGTCACCGCCCGGTCCACGAGGAACCGCTGCAGGCTGTCGACGTCCGGTGGGAAAGTCTCCGGCTCGCCGTTGCCGCCCGGCGCCGCGGCCTCCTCGACGCTGTTGACGCACAGGCAGCCGACCGCGACCCCGTCGGCGTCCCGCAGGAACAGCGTCGAGGAGCGGATCGGGCGGCCGTCCGGGCCGTGCGTGCGGTAGTTCGTCAGGTCCTGGGTGGTGCCGCGGCGGACCAGGCCGAGCAGCAGGTCGGTCATCGGGCCGCCGACGCTGCGGCCGGTGAGGTCGCCGGCGATGGCGATGATCGAGTCCGGCAGCCGGCTCAGGTCGTGCAGCAGGACTTCGTTGCCCGGGCCGAGCATCGCCGCGAGGCCCGGGATGGCCGGCACCAGGGCGGTGAGCACGTCGTGCGTGGTCGCCCCCGCGGCCGGCACGACCAGGGGTTCGCGTGGTGCGGTCAGCGTCTCCAGCGCGGAGCGGAGCAGGTCCGCGGCCGCCACCGGGGTCGAGGCGTGCGGCGACAACCGGACGTGCTCGGGACGCACGGTCGCCGCGATCCCGGCGTTCGCCAGTGCCGCTCCGACCTGCTCGGCGGGGTGGCCGGGCAGCGTGAACGCCAGGATGCCCGCGCGGCGGTCGACCGCCGAGACGACTTCGGCGCCGCAGGCGGCCAGTACCTCTTCGAAGGAGGCGATCCGCTCGGCGATCCGCGCCGCGATGGCGCCGACGCCGGCCTCCTCGACCAGCTCGAGGGCCTCGGCGAACGCGCCGGAGGTGATCGGGCTGAGGTTGGAGATCGACCAGGCCTGCGCGGTCGCGTCCGGCGGGTGGATCTCGTCGTCGAACAGGCCGGGGTCGCGCGCGCCGGTCCAGCCCGAGAGCACCGGATCCATCCGGTCCAGCGCGCGGTCGGACAGGACCGCGAAGCCGGTCCCCCAGCCCGCGCGCAGCCACTTCTGCCCGCCGACGACCAGGACGTCGGCGACCTCCCACGGCTCCTCGACCACGCCGAAGCCCTGGATGCCGTCGACGACCAGGAGGCGGTCGCCGACGACGTCGCGCAGCGCGGCGAGGTCGGCGCGGTAGCCGGTGCGGAAGTCGACGGCGCTGACGCTGACCGTGGTGATCTCCGGCGTCAGCGCCGCCGCGACCCGCTCCGGCGTGACATGGCCCCCGGTCAGCCGGTGCACCCGAAGCCGCCCGGCCTGTTCGGCGCGGGCCCACGGATAGGTGTTGGCCGGGAACTCGGCCGCCGACACGAGCACGTCGCCGGTGCTGTTGAAGGCGGCCTGGAACAGGCCCAGGCTGGTGTGCGGGAGCAGCACCGTGTGGTCGGTGTCCGAGCCGGACAGCCGCGCCGCGGCGGCCTTGGCCCGGACCTCCTGCCGCATCAGTTCGTCCACAGTGGACGGGCCGGCCGTGGTGGCCTGGTCGAGCAGGGCGGCCGTCGTGTCGAGCACCGCGTGCGACGGCGGGCCGAACCGGGCGAAGTCGAGGTAGCCGGCGGGCTCGTCGAACTGGAGCAGGTACCGGGGCGAAATCCTCCTCACGCGAGGATCCTCGCCAGGAACTGCCGGGTGCGGTCGTGCTTCGGCGCGCTGAGGACCTCCGCGGGCGGCCCGGTCTCGACGACGGCGCCGTCGGCCAGGAACACCACCTCGTCGGCGGCCTCCGCGGCGAAGCTCATCTCGTGCGTCACGACGACCATCGTCATCCCCTCCCCCGCCAACGTACTCATGACCTCCAGGACCTCGCCGACCAGCTCGGGATCGAGGGCGGACGTCGGCTCGTCGAACAGCATCAGCTTCGGCTTCATCGCCAGCGACCGCGCGATCGCGACGCGCTGCTGCTGCCCGCCGGACAGCTGCGCCGGATAGGCGTCGGCCCGGTGCGCGAGCCCGACGCGGTCGAGCAGTCCGAGACCCTGTTCCCGGGCGTCGTCCGGTTTCACCCCGAGGACCCGGATCGGGCCCTCGACGACGTTCTCCAACGCCGTCCGGTGGGCGAAGAGGTTGAACCGCTGGAAGACCATGCCGATGTCACGGCGCTGGCGGGCGACCTCGCGTTCGCGCAGCTCGTAGAGCTTGCCGCCGCGCTGCCGGAAGCCGATCGGCTCGCCGTCGACCCAGATCTGGCCGGCGTCGATCGTCTCGAGGTGGTTGATGCAGCGCAGGAACGTGCTCTTCCCGGCGCCGGACGGGCCGAGCAGGCAGACGACCTGTCCCCGGTGGACCTCCAGGTCGATGCCGCCGAGGACTTCGGTGTGGCCGTAGGACTTCCGGACGCCGACGGCGCGCAACAGGGGCTCAGACACGGGCACTCCTCACCAGCGGCACGCCGCGCAGGGCCTTGCCCGCGCGGGCGAGCGGGCCGCGGTCGGCCTGCCCGAAGGCGCGTTCCAGGTAGTGCTGGCCGACGCCGGCGACGGTCACCACGACCATGTACCAGACGGCCGCGGCCAGCAGCGTCTCCATGACCAGCAGGTTGTTGGAGGAGATGTTGTTGGCCGCGTGGATCAGTTCGGTCACGCCGATCACCGACGCCATCGACGTGCCCTTGAGCATGTTGATGAAGTCGTTGCCGGTCGGCGGGATGATCACGCGCATGGCCTGCGGCAGCACGACCCGGCGCAGGGTCGCGGCCGGGGTCATGCCGATCGACTTCGCCGCCTCGGTCTGGCCGCTGTCGACGCTGTTCAGGCCGGCCCGGACGATTTCGGCCATGTACGCGCTTTCGTTGAGCGCCAGGCCGAGGAACGCGGCGGTGAAGGCGCTGATCAGCACGTTCGTCTGCTCGTGGACCAGGAACGGGATGTCGATCACCGGGAAGACGAGCGCCAGGTTGTACCAGAGCAAGATCTGCAGCAGCACGGGCAGGCCGCGGAAGATCCAGATGTAGCCGGCGGCGAACCAGCGCGCGACCGGGTTGGCGCTGCGGCGCAGCAGGGCGATGACGATGCCGAGCGCGATCGCGACGGCCTGGGACAGCACGGCGAGGACGACGGTGTTGAGCAGGCCGGTCGCCATCACCTTGTAGAAGACGAAGTCCGGGACCTGGCCCCACGCGATCTGCGCGTTGCCGAGGGCGATGCCGAGCAGGACGAGCAGCGCGACGATGATCGCGGCGGCGACCCACCGGCCCCAGTGCCGGAGCCGGACGATGGGCAGCGGTTCAGGAGCCGCCATTGACGGTGGCCTCCTTGATTGCGCCCTGTTCGACGCCCCAGGCCTGCAGGATCTTGCCGTAGGTGCCGTCGGCGATCAGGGCCTGGAGCGCCTTCTGCACGGAGTCGCGCAGGGCCGTGTTGGCCTTGTTGACGCCGATGCCGTACGGGCCACCGTCGATCGGCTCGCCGGGGACGACCTCGAAGAACTTGCCGTCGCCCGCCGTCCGCGAGATGTAGACGGCGCTGGGGAGGTCGTTGAGGATCGCCTGCACGCGGCCGGTGCGGAGCTGGTTCTGGTTCTGGTTGTCGCTGTCGGTCGCGGTGACGTCGACCGCGGGCTGGCCGGCCTGCGTGCACTTCGTGCTCTGCCCGGCGGCGAACTTCTGGTGGCTGGTGCCCTGCACGACGGCGACCTTCTTGCCGCAGAGGGTGTCCGGGCCGGTGATGCCGTCGGGGTTGCCCTTGCGGATCATGATCGTGATGCCGGAGGTGAAGTAGTCGACGAAGTCGATCTGCTGCTGCCGGGCCTTGGTGTCGTTCATGCCGGCCATCGTGAGGTCGATGCGGCCGGACTGGAGGCTGGTGATGAGCGAGCCGAAGGCCATGTCCTGGTGGGTGACGGGGACGCCGAGCTTGGCGGCGATCGCCTTGGCGAGGTCGACCTCGTAGCCGATCGGGGTCTTGCCGTCGGCGGCGTAGAAGTTGTTGGGCGCGGACTGCAGGTTCGAGGCCAGGTGCAGGCCGGCCTGCTTGACGGTGTCCGGGAGAGCGGCGTTGAGCTGGGCGTCCTTCTGCACGCCCTGGACGATCGCCGCGGTGTCCGGGATGCCCGACGCGGGCGCCCCGGCGGCCTGCGACGTCCCGCCCGCGCCGTCCGGGCCGCCACCGCAGGCCGTCACGAGGACGGCCAGGCTCGCCAGCAGGACACCCGCCTGCACGACACGAGAACGGGACATAACGGACCTCCACTGTTCGGCTGGCCGGAACGCTACAACTCGTTGTTGAAGAGGTCAACTGCATGTTGAAATCTCGGTTCGGTGCTAACTTCGCGGCATGAGCCTGCGGATCGGCGTCCTGGGGGCGGCTCGCATCGCCCCGGCTGCCCTGATCAAGCCCGCTTCCACCAGTCCGTCGGTGTCGGTCGCCGCGATCGCCGCGCGGTCTCCCGAGCGGGCGCAAGCGTTTGCGAGCAAGCACGGGGTGCCTCGGGTGCACCCGTCGTACGAGGCGTTGCTGGCCGACCCGGACATCGACGCGGTGTACAACCCGCTGCCGAACGGCTTGCACGGCCGGTGGACGCTCGCGGCCCTGGCGGCCGGAAAGCACGTCCTGTGCGAGAAGCCGTTCACGGCGAACGCGGCGGAGGCCCGCGAGGTCGCGGCCGCGGCGGCGGCGACGGACCGCGTGGTGATGGAGGCGTTCCACTACCGCTACCACCCGCTGGCCCTGCGGGTGGAGGAGATCGTGGCGTCGGGCGAACTCGGGACGCTGCAGCGGGTCGAGACCGCATTGTGCTTCCCGCTGCCGGTGTTCTCGGACATCCGTTACCACTACGAACTGGCGGGCGGCGCCACGATGGACGCGGGCTGCTACGCGGTCCACATGGCGCGGGTGTTCGGCGGCGAGACGCCGTCGGTCGTGTCGGCGTCGGCGAAACTGCGGTCGCCTTCGGTGGACCGGGCGATGACGGCGGAACTCGCGTACCCGTCCGGCCACACGGGGCGGATCACGTGCTCCCTGTGGTCCTCGTCGGTGTTGCGGATCAGCGCGAAGGTGATCGGCTCGCGGGGGTCGCTGGCGGTGCTGAACCCGGTGGCCCCGCAGGCTTATCACCGGTTCACGGTCCGCGTGGACGGCCACCGGCGGACGGAGAAGTTCCCCCGCCGCCCGTCGTACGAGTACCAGCTGGACGCCTTCGCGGCGGCGGTGCTGAAGGGCGAGCCGGTGAAGACCTCGGCGGCGGACGCGGTGGAGACGATGACGGTGATCGACGAGATCTACCGGGCCGCCGGGTTGCCGCTTCGAGAGCCCAGCTGAGCCCGGGCCACCGGCCCACCGCCGCCCGAGCCGAGCCGGGCCCGCACTTCCGCGAGCGCGAAGCCGAGGAGGTTCAACCCTCGCCACGCCCGGGGCTTCCCGGCCCGCGGGTCGTCGGCCGGCAGGCCGATCCCCCAGACCCGGTCGACCGGGCTCGCCTCGACGAGCACCCGGCGTCCCGTTCCCGCCAGGTACCGGCCCAGCTCGGGGTGCTGGGCGAACTTGGCGGCCGTCCCGTCGACGACGATGCCGTGCCGGTGGGCCACCCACGCCTGTTCGTCGAAGCCGCGCACCCGGCGGCCGAAGTCCTTGGCCTGCTTCGGGTGCACCGCGGTGAGCACCTGCGCGGCCGCCTCTTCGTCGCCGAAGAGCTTCGCCTTGCGCCACATCATGTAGTGCTCCGCCGTGGCGAACCGGACGTCGTCGACCTCGAACGGCGACGGCCACCACTGGCTGAAGCAGCCGGCACCGACCCCGCCGCCGCGAGGGGGCCGGTGGCCCCAGAAGTACACGTACTTGAACCGCTGACCCGCGTCGAGGGCGCGGGTCAGCTCCTCGACACTGCGCGGCTCACCGGTCATGCCGCCAGTCTCGCCCACGGCCGGGCCGTCCCGCACCCGAAATACCCGGGTGCGGGACGACTCCCTAAGCCGCCACGTAGTTGCCGCTCAGGATCAGCAATACCTGGATCGTGATGCCGGTCCCGTAGTAGTCCGTCGCGTCCGGCGTCCACGAGGAGACCGCCGTCCACAGCTTGTCCAGCCACGCCTGGCTGCCCGGGTCCGTCATCGCCGCCACCGCGAACGGGGCCGTGAAGCACGGGTGCTGACCGCTCTCCGTCTTCGACCCCGACAGCGAATAGCCGCTCTGGATCTTCGCCGGGTCGCCGCCCGTCGCCGACTTGATCCAGGTGTTCATCTTGCGGACCTGTGCACCCGCCGCGCTGCCGGACGCGGTGACCGCGTCCGCTCCCAGGCGCCACGGGTCGCGGCACGCGTTCCAGCTGTACTTGCCGTCGTTCGGGCCCTCGAGGAAGTTCGACGGCGCCGGCTTGGGCGTCGAGTTCGTGTTGACCACGAAGTCCGGCAGCAGTCCCGTATTCGGCGCGTACGACGACTGCAGCTGGCTCACCGCCGTTTCCGAGCGCGTGCGGACCGACGTCCAGAAGCTGTCGCCGGTCGCCGCCGCGAACGCCCGGAGGTGGCCCGGCATCCAGTCCGACGAGCGCGAGCTGTTCTTGTACTCCGCGTCGTTGCCCCAGTCGCCCAGCAGCGTGAACTTCGTGGTGCCGTTGACCTCGCTCTTCTTGATCGCGTTGATGATCCGGACGGCTTCGGCCTTGTAGTTGACCGAACCGCCGCTGCCCCACTTCTTGTCCGCGATCAGCAGGCCGTAGGCGATTTCGAGGTCGCCGTCCGTCGCCGAATCGCTGCCGTTGACGCTCTTGCAGTTCGAGTCCTGCTCCGCCGCGTGCAGGTCCTTGTTGTTCACCGACGGGTGCGCCTTCACGAACTTCAGGATCCCGTCGACGATCGAGCGCGCCTGCGGGTCCTTCTCCGCCATCATCGCCGAGATCGTCATGCCGTACCCCTCGCCCTCGGCGACGAAGGCGTGGTCGGCATCCTTGGACAGCACGGCGTACGTGCCACTGCCGCACTTGGTCGTCAGGAAGTTCTTCTTCCAGAAGTCGTAGTACTTCTGCAGCGCCGCGTCCTGCGTGGCCTGCGAGACCGACGGCCGCAGCGTTCCCGGCACGTACGGCGTGCCCGCCGCGGACGCGGATGTGGGCACGCTCAGCAGCCCCGCGGCGAGCGCGGCCGAAACCACCGCCGCCCGGACGACTCTCTTCATGGCTCCTCCGTAAAGACATCGTTGGCTGCGGCGAAGTGGTTCGAAGCGTGACAGAAGGTTCAAGACCAGGTCAAGACCGTTAGGAAACTTTCCTTACTATTACGCACAGTGGGTCCCGGCACCGCCCGCCCACCCGGCCGGACTAACGTGGACGCCATGAAGATCGACCTCGACGGCCGCGGGCCGGACTTCCGCGCCTTCTGGACCGAGCGCCACCTCGCCACGCTGACCACGGTCCGCCCGGACGGCACCCCGCACGTCGTCGCGGTCGGCGTCACCGTCGACTTCGACGCCGGACTCGCGCGCGTGATCACCTTCGCCCCGTCGGTCAAGGCCCGGCTCGTGCGGGCCGCGGGCGCGGACGGCATCCCGGTCGCGGTCTGCCAGCTCGACGGGCCCCGATGGTCCACTTTGGAGGGACGAGCGGTGCTGCGCGAAGACCCGGAATCGGTGCGGGACGCCGAAAACCGGTACGCCGCCCGCTACCGGCAGCCCAAGCCGAACCCGCAGCGGGTCGTCATCGAGATCACCGTGACCCGGGTGCTCGGCAACGCCTAACCCGCGCGGGAGTGCACCAGCCGCGTGTACTCCGCGAGCAGCTCGGTCAGCTCGCCGTGCTCCCCCGCCGACGCCAGCTGCTGGTGGCCCACCAGCATGGCCATCCCGAGCGACGTCAGCGTCCGGGCCAGCGCCCGGTCGCCGACGATCCCTTCGACCGCCTTGCCGACCGTCCGCAACCGGGCGTCGTCGACGCGCTTCTGGGCCGCACGCACGGTTTCGTCGTTCCGCGCCCACGCACGGATGGCGGCCTCGGCTTCGTGCGGCAGCCCGAGGGTGAGGTCCATCAGCGCGGCGAAGTCGGCCGCCGGCCCGCCGGTGCCGAAGCCGCGCTCGCGCAGGATGCGCACCTGGCGGTTCTCCCAGTGGTCCAGCAGCTGCGCCACGAACCCCGGCCAGCCGCCGAAGTGGTGGTAGAACGACCCGCTCGTGACGCCGAGGCCGCGGCACAGCGCGCCGACGTTCAGCTCGGTGAACCCGTGCCGCGCCAGCACGTCCAGCGCGGCCTCGAAGTACCGGTGCCGGGTGACCGGTGGCATCAGACGTTCCGGTCCCGGTCCCGCCAGTAGGGTTCGCGCAGCGAACGCTTGAGGATCTTGCCGGTGGCGTTGCGCGGCAGCGCGGCCACGACGTCGACACTGCGCGGGCACTTGTAGTGGGCCAGCCGCTCGCGGCAGAATTCCACGATCTTCTCCGCGTCGAGCTGCTCGCCCGCGACGACGGCCTTGACCTGCTCGCCCCATCGGTCGTCCGGGATGCCGATCACGGCCACCTCGGCGACGCCGGGGAACTCCGCCACCACCCGCTCGACCTCCGGCGAGTAGACGTTCTCGCCGCCGGTGATGATCATGTCCTTGACGCGGTCCTCGAGGAACAGGAACCCGCCGTCGTCCAGGCGCCCGACGTCGCCGGTGCGGACCCAGCCGGCCACGATGGTCTCCGCGGTCGCCTCGGGCTTGCCGAGGTAGCCCGCCATCCGCTGCTCGGTGCGCACCCAGACCTCGCCGGCCTCGGCGTCCTCCGCCGTGACCGGGTCGACGATCCGGATGTCCACTCCGGACAGCGCGGTGCCCGCCGAGGCCAGCCGTTCGGGTCGGGTGGGGTCCCGGTGCGCCTCCGGGGTCAGGGCGGTGACCGCGCCGGACAGCTCGGTCATGCCGTAGACCTGGGCGAACTTCACGTCCGGCCAGGCGGCGAGCACCGTGCGCAGCAGCGGGAGCGGCATCGGCGAGGCGCCGTAGCAGAGGTACTTCAGCCGGGAGAACGCCTGGAGCGCGGCCTCGCCGCCCTGCGCGATCGCGGCCACGACCGCGGGCACCAGGAAGGCGTGCGTGATCCCGGCCTGCAGGGCCGCGAACAGCGACGCCGCGTCCGGCTCGCGGGTCAGGTAGGACGGCTCGCCGTAGAGGAACCCGGACACGGCGTAACAGCTGCCGCCGACGTGGAACAGCGGCATCGCGACGAGGTTGACGTCGCCCGGGCCGATCGGGAACGCGGTGCCGGCGGCGAGACCGTGTGCGAGGACGCTGCGGTGGGTCAGCACCGCGCCCTTCGGGAAGCCGGTGGTGCCGCTGGTGTACATCACGAGCACGCCGTCGTCGGTGTCGATGTCGGCTCCGCCGTGCGGCGCGGCGGAAGTCAGGAAGGCTTCGTACTCGTCGGCGTCCCCGCCGACGACGATCACGCGTTCCACCGCGGGCAGCCGGTCGCGGATCGCGTCCAGGGCGGGCCGCAGTTCGGCGCCGACGAAGACGACCTTCGCGCCCGCGTCCGTGAGGACGTAGGCGAGTTCGTCGCCGGAAAGCCGCCAGTTCACGACGGCGTTGGCGGCGCCGATCCCGGCCGCCGCGAAGGTCGTCTCCAGGCAGGCGGGGTGGTTCTTGTCGACGAACGCGACCCGGTCACCCCGGGCGACGCCGGCGGCGGCAAGGGCACCGGACAGCCGCCGGACCCGCTCGTCGAACTCCGCCCAGGTCCACGCGCGGTCACCGAAGATCAGCGCGGTGTCCGACGGACGCTCGCGCGCCCAGTGCGCCAGGAGCTCGCCGAACAACCGGACCCGCGGGCGGACGTCATCGGGCATGGGAGTTCCCCTTCGGGCCGGCACCGGACCATAGACCGCTCTATGGTGCGCCGCGGTCCGGAAGGCGTCAATACCGGTCAGCGGGACCTTTTTGACCCCGATGTCGGGATATCACATGCTGTACATGATGTATGACAGCCGCAACGAGGAGGCTTCGGATGGCGAGCACCCGGCGTGGGTTCCTGAAGGCCGCGGGCGCGGCGGGCGGCCTTCTGGCGTTCGGACCGGCGAGCGCGAACGCGGCCCCCGCCGGTGACGACCCGTGGGCGCGGGTGCCGGTGATCCTCGGCCGGATCACGCCGCCGTCGTTCCCGGACCGGGTCTTCGACATCCGGTCCTGACATCCGGTCCTACGGCGCGGTTGGCGACAACACGACCGACTGCACCCCCGCGTTCCGGGCGGCGATCGCCGCGTGCCACGCCGCCGGCGGCGGGCGGGTGCTGGTCCCGGCGGGGAAGTTCCGCACGGGCAAGATCCACCTGCGGTCCCGGGTGGAGCTCCACGTGCTCGGCACGATCCGCTTCCGCAGCGACGCCGCGTCCTACCTGCCGGTGGTGTTCACGCGCTGGCAGGGCATCGAATGCCACAACTACTCGCCGTTCCTCTACGCGATCGACGAGACCGACGTCGCCATCACCGGATCCGGCACGATCGACGGGAACGCGGCGGCCGGCCCGTGGTTCGACTTCGACGACAAACGCGGGCCCGACTGGGACCGGCTCCAGCAGCAGGCGGCCGACGGCGTGCCGGTGTCGCAGCGGGTGTTCGGCGACCAGCACTTCCTCAAGCCGAACCTGATCCAGTTCTACCGGTGCCGCAACGTCCTGGTCGAGGGCGTCGCGCTGCGGAACCCGGCGATGTGGACGGTGCACCCGGTGCTGTGCCGCAACGTGACGGTCCGGAACGTGACGGTCTACTCCCGCGGGGCGATGGTCGACGGCGTCGACCCGGAAAGCTGCGCCGACGTGCACATCCACGGCTGTTCCTTCGACACCGGCGACGACGGCACGGTGATCAAGTCCGGCCGTGACACCGACGGCCGCCGCGTCGGCGTGCCGAGCGAGGACATCGTCATCGAGGACAACGACTACTACGGCCGCTGGGGCGCGATCACCGTCGGCAGCGAGATGTCCGGCGGGGTGCGCAACGTCTTCGCGCAGGACAACCGGATCCACGCCGGGTCGTCGTACAAGTCGTTCTACGGCGTCTACGTCAAGACGAACCCGCGGCGCGGCGGGGTCGTCTCGGACCTCCACGTGCGCCGCCTGACCGGCGGCCCGGTCGACCGCGGCGCGATCTTCGTCGACATGAACTACAGCCTCACCGGCCCGGGCTACGGCCCGATCGTCCAGCCGGTGATCCGCGACCTCGACCTGAGCGACATCCACCTCGACGACGCGCCCGTCGCGCTGAAGATCAGCGGCGCCAAGGAAAGCCCGCTGACGGGCTTCCGGTTGGCGGACAGCACGTTCACGAAGATCGACACTCCGGCGCCGCAGATCACGAACGCCCGGGACGTGACGCTTTCGAACGTGACGGTGAACGGCAAGCCGGTTTAGCCTTCGAAGCGGCGCCGGGCGGTTTCGATGTCCTCGATGTACCGCTGGGTCCAGCCGCACATGCTGTCGACCGTCGCGCGCAGGCCCTGACCGGGCTCGGTGAGGGTGTACTCGACGCGCGGCGGCACGGTCGGGTACACCGCGCGCTCGATCAGGCCGTTGCGCTCCAGCATGCGCAGGTTCTGGGTGAGCATCTTGTGGCTGATGCCCCCGACCTGGTTCCGCAGCTCGCTGAAGCGCAGCGTGCGCTCGCCGAGGGTCTCGATGATCAGGAACGCCCACTTGTTGGCGACGTCGGAGAAGATCTCACGCGCCAGCGAATCCGCGCGCGAGAGGTCCGCGTCCTGCTTGGTCACCATCTGGTTCCCCGGTCACCGAAAAGTGCCTTCTTCCGCATGGTCCAACACTCTCCTATGGTTCCTGGGTAACCACAAGAGAGCACGGAGGAAAAGATGACCGTCACCATGGTGAATCCCCGCGAACTGCCCGAGATCGACGTCTACCACCAGGTCGCCGTCGCCGAGGGGACGAAGCTGGTCTTCGTCGCCGGGCAGGTCGCCTGGGAGACCGGACCCGACCTCGCCGCCCAGGTCGAGCAGGCCTACGTCAACGTCGGCGCCGCACTGGCCGCGGCCGGCGGAACGTTCGACGACGTGGTGAAACTCACCGTCTACGCCGTCGACTGGACACCTGGGAAAATGCCCGCTCTGCTCGACGGCATCGCCCGCGGCAGCGCCAAGGTCGGGACCACGGCGAAGCCGCCGGCCACCCTGATCGGGGTCGCGGCGCTGGACGTGCCCGAGCACCTGGTCGAAATCGAAGCCACCGCGGTGCTCTAGGCGAACAGCGCGAGCAGCCCCTCGGTCGAGCGCACCACCACGTGCGCCGCCGTCCGTTCGGCGTGCGGCCGGTCCGGGCGTTCGGCCTCGTGCCGCCAGCGCCGCAGTGCGTCCAGGCCGGACTCGTAGATCTCGTTCGGGTCGGCGTCCGGTTCCAGGCCCAATCGATCGGCCGGCGCCGTGCCCTGCGCGCCCAGCAGCCGGACCGCCTCCTCGGCGGGCTCGCCGGACAGCGCCGTGCGGCCGCCGCGGATGTCGGCGATCAGGCGCAGCTCGCGGAAGTCGTGCGCGGCCGCGGCGAAGCGCTCCACCCGCGACACCAGCCGGTCGCCGCCTGGGCGGGGCTGGGCCGCCAGGAGGGCCTCCAGCCGGATGATCGCCGTGCGCGCGCGCAGTGCTTCGGCTCGGGCCACGAAACAGCCGGCCAGGGTGTCGCGCAGCTCGCCCAGCCCGCTGCGGCGCACCAACTCCGCCGAGAGCTTGACGCGGTCGTCGCACCCGGTGCGGATCAGGGTGAGGGCCAGCCGGACGCCGAACATGCCGAACCGCACCACCAGCGACCGGCGCGTCTCCACCGGGATCGGGCCCGGGAACGCCGGGTCGGTGAACGAATCCACCGACAGCACGTGCCGTTCCAGTTCCTCGCGCGGCACCGCGGCGAACGCGGCGAGGAGGTCGAACTCGTCGTCGCGCAACGAGCGGCCGCCGTACGCGAGCTGGCCGGCGACGGCGATCACGCCCAGGAACCCGGTGCACAGCGGGTCTTCCCGCCACGCCCGCCGCGCCAGCTGCTTCGCGGTGAGCAGCGCGTCGATCCGCCCCGCCCCGACCTCGTCGGCCCGGGACAGCACCAGCACCGAGTTGACCGCGCTCTGCCGCGCGAACGGCGAGCCGCCCGGCGGGTGCGCCGCCGCGAGCTCGTCCGGCTCGAGGTGGCGGACCAGCCGGACCGTCGCGTCCGGGACCTCGTCGGCCGGACCGGGGTCGTCCAGCAGCACCAGATCACGCAGCGCGCGGGTCGGCCATTCGCCCAGCGCCGCGGCGAGCGCCGTCTTCCCCGACGACGGCGCGCCCGTGAACGCGACGCGCAGTGGCTGCTCCAGCCGGTCGAGGCAGTCGTGCAGCAGAGCCGAAGCACGCGGGTCGTCCCGGTAGAGCCCGGCCGCGGCGTGCAGCAGGTCGCGGACGTCCTGGGTCACGCCGAGAGCTCCCGCCGCGGCTGCCGTCCGGCGATCGTGCCGAGCTCGCCCGCGCGCTGGTGCAGCCCGGCGAGCCGGTCGATCTCGCGGCGGATGTGCCCGGTCCGCCGCTCGCGCTCGGCGGTGCCGGCCAGGATCGCCTCGCGTTCGTGCGTCAGCTCGTCGGCGAGTTCCTCGGCCAGCCCGGTGAAGTGGTCGCGCAGCCGCCGCTGCACGACGCGGACGGCGTCGCGGCATTCCTTGCCGAACCGCAGGAAGACGTCGTCGACGTGCCGCTGCGCCGCCTGCTTGGCGACGGCCTGCCGCCGCTGCAGCCGCATCCCGCCCTCGTCCTTGATCGTCTTCGCGGCGAACGCGGCACCGGCGCCGAGCGAGACCGGGTTGATCAGCGGCAGCCCGGCGAGGCTGGTGACCAGGCCGAACATCAGCACCCCACCGTAGGACCCGCGCAGGCCGGTGAAGGCCTGCTGGCCGATCTTGAACTTCTCGATCTTCGGGCGGCCGACCTCGTCGAGGTGCTCGACGCCGGAGCCGTCGAGCCGCAGGTCGGGCAGCGCCCGGTCGTACTGGGCGCCGAAGCACGCCGCGACCGCCTGCGCGATCCACTCCGCCCGGTCGGCCAGCCACGCGTAGTTGACCTCGACCGCCTCGGCCAGCGCGTTGTCCAGCCAGGGCGCGAATTCGTCCCACACCTTCGCCGGGTCGCCTTCGTCGAAGGTCCGGTCGATGGTGCTGACGATCTTGCGGGTCCGCTCGCGCAGGTCGTACTCGGCGTCGGAGAGCAGGTCGGTGATCTCGTCGGAGAGCAGGTTCTGCCACCGGGTGTTCTGCCGGCGCAGGTCGTCGGCGCGGCGCTGCGCCCGCTGCAGCAGCGCGGCCTGACCGAGCCCCGCCTCCTGCCCCGCGGCGTCCATGCGGTCGCGCAACGACTCCACCAGCTCGGCGGCCGCGGCGCGCACCCCCACGGCGGCGAGCAGCGCGCGGGACTGCTCGGGCGGGCGCGCGGCCTGCTCGGCGATCCAGGCGAGCAGCTCCGGGAAACCGGAGCGGGCGTTGAGTTCCGCGTCGCCGGTCTTCGCGGCGGCTTGGCGCACCACGGCCGAAACGGGCAGGACGGGCGCGTCGATCCCGGCCTCGCCGAGCATGGCGCGGTTGCGTTCGGCGACCGCGCGCCAGCCGGGGCTGGCGTCGATCTTCGTGAGCGCCAGCACGACGTGCGGGCACCACGTGCGCACGTGCCGCGCGAGCGCGAGCTCGGCGGCGCTCAGGGGCGCCGTCGCGTCGGAGACGAGGATCACCGCGTCGGCTTCGGCGAGCAGGTCGAGAGCGGCCGCGGTGCGCGGTGACCGCGGGTCACCGACCGGCGGGGTGTCGACCAGGACGAGCCCGGCCGAGAGGAGTTCGCGAGGCACGCCGACCTCGACGCGGCTGAGCGTGCCGGCGGGCCGGGCGCCGAGTTCGCCGGTGAGCCGTTCGACCGCGACGGGGATCCGTTCGCGGGACCGGCCGACCAGGGTCGCGGCGGGTTCGGGCGAATAGGCGATTTCGGTGGGAACGGCGGGGGTCGCGGCGTCGCCGACCGCGCACACCGGCGCGTTCAGCACGGCGTTGAGCAGGTACCCCTTGCCCTGTTTGGGAAAACCGAGCACGCCGAGCCGGGTCTGCCCGGAGGGGGCGTCCCGGCGTCTGCGCAGGCGCTCGGCGAGATCGGCGCGGCCGTGCGTGCGGCACGCCTCCAGCGTCTCGTTGAGCACTTCGAGCCAAGCCGGTGCGGTCACGATGGTCGAGTGTCCCCGGTTCACTCCCCGTACGCACACCGGGTGCCCGTCCCGCGGCTGCACCCAGACCGCGGGACGGGCACCGGTGACCGGTTCGGGGATCAGTGCCCGAGGTGGATGTCGTTGTGCGACGCGACGTCGCCCAGGTGCAGGTTGCCCAGGGCGTTGTGGCTGATGTCGGAGACGTCGGACACGACGTCGTGGACGGCCGTGGCGTTGCCGGAAGCGAGCTCGCCGACGTTGCCGACCGTGTTGTGGTCGACGTTGATGCCGGTGGCCGAGGTCACGGTGTTGGTGACGTCACCGAGGCCGTGGACGGCGTTCGAGACCTCGCCGGTGACGTGCTTGACGTCGACGTCGCCCGCGCCCTTGAGGATGCCGGAGAAGTCGCCGATGTTGCCGACGTGGCCGAGCGAGCCGGTCACGTGGTCGACCGTGCCGGTGACGGCGCCGGTCGCGAGGCCGGTGACGTCGTGGGCCTGGTAGTCGACGTGCGCGCCGAGGTCCTTGACGTCGTAGACGGCCGAGCCGGCGGCCGAAACCGCCTGCGGGACCACGCCGGAGGTCGGGTCGGTCAGGTAGGCCGGGGCCGCGGTCAGGTTGGCCAGCGCCGCCGAGTCCAGGCCGTGGGCCAGGTCGCCGCCGAGGACGGCACCGGTCACGTTGCCGGCCAGCGCGGTCGCGTTGGCGGCGTTGGTCACCTCGTTGACGACCGGCAGCGAGCCGACGGCGGGCAGCTCGCCCACGGCCGGGAGCTCGCCGACGCCCAGGTCGCCCACGCCCGGCAGGCCCGTGGCCGGCAGGCCGAGGCCCGCGGTGAGGGCGGTGAGCTGGTCGATCGCGCCCTGGATGCCCGGCGCGTCGGTGCCGACCGGGGACAGGTCGCCGACGACGGGCAGGCTGCCCACGGCCGGGAGGCTGTCGACCGGCACGTAGTCGAGCACCAGCGGGAGGACCTCGTGCACGTCGGCGGCGCTGACGTCGCCGAGACCGGCGGCAGCGAGGGCGCCCTGCGGGTCCGTCCCGAAGGCCGCCAGCGCGGTCGGGTCGTTGAGCAGGTTCAGGGCGAAGTCGTGCAACGTCTGCACGGATTCCATGGAGTTTCTCCTGGTCCGGTGGTTCGGGGGACAGCAGCGACCGCAGGGACCGCCGCTCCGTGATCAAGGTAGGGAGACCATCCCCCAGCGCACATCGGGGATCACTCCGAGTCGCAGTCCGGTCAGCCGATAGGGGATCGATATGTCATCGTTAGGGAGTTAGGGGCTCATCCGAGACGCGCTCAGTTGGGTTAAATCCCTCCAGACCCTTGCCTGACTAACCCGTTTGGGTGAGGATGCCCCGAACCCTAGGGGGATTCCGTGCCCCCGATCGGCCGCCACGAGGTGAGGAGGAAAGCGCCGTTGCCCTACGTCCTCGGGATCGATGTGGCCCAGGGCCGGACCCACGCCGCGACCTGCCGCCGACAGGGCCCCGGCTGGGGCGAGCCCGAACCCCTCTGGCTGGGTGACCGGTCCCCGGCCGCCGCGTCCGCGCTGTTCCTCGACGACGAGGGGTACCTGCTCACCGGCGACGCCGCCGCGCAGGCGGGCACCCAGGTGCCGTCCCGGCTGCTCACCGGCTTCCACCGGCGGATCGGCGACGACGTGCCGATGCTCGTCGAAGGCGAGCCGTTCCCGCCCGAGACGCTGACCACCGTGCTCGTCGAAGGGATCGCCGAGCACGCCGCGAACCTGTTCGGCGGGCCCCCGCAGCACCTGGTGCTGACCCACCCCGGCGACTGGGGCGGCTACCGCCGTGACGTGCTGCGCCGGGCGCTCGCCGAGGCCGGGTTCACCGCGGTGACGCTGGTCCCCGGCTCGGTCGCCGCACTCGGTGCGCACCTGCCCCTCCCCGGGCCCGGTGCCCAGGTCGCCGGGGTGTGCGAGTTCGGCGGCGACGGCGTGAACGTGACCCTCGCGACCGCGAGCGGCGCCAGCGGCTGGCAGCCCGGCCCGAGCGCCGAAGGCGTGGCCCCGGCGGCCGCGCTGAGCACACTGTTCGCGCTCGCCGGCGCGGCCTCGACGTCCCCCAAGGGGCTCGCCGGGGTGGTGTTCTGCGGCGACGTCCCCCCGCACGCGCTGCCGGCCCGGCCGCCGTGCCCGATCTTCGCGGGACCGGTTCCGCCGGCGACCGCCGCGCTCGGCGCGGCCGCCCTCGCGGCGCTGCGCGCCGACCACCGCGGCACCCCGCAGGAGCCGCCCGCCGTCGAGACCACCTTGCTCCCCAAGGTGGACACGCTCGGTGAGCTCGGCGAGCGGCCGCCCCGGCCGCCGGTCGAGATCACGCCGTTCGAGCTGCCCGAGCGCACCGGTCCGCTCAGCCTCTTCCGGCGGCGGCGCCCCCTCGCCGCCGCGGTCCTGGTGCTCGCCGCGGCCGTCTCGGCCGTCGTGGTCACCATCACCGCCCGCGAAGCCACCGCCGGCCCCGCTCCGGCCCCCGTCCCCACCCACTGCGCCCCCTCCGGTGAAGGTCACTGTTGAACACTCTGCTCACGCAGGTTCCCCCGCCGCACACCCTTCCGGTCCACCCCGCGGCGCGGCAGCTGCTCGACCGCGTCGCCGCCGAACCGGCCGCTCCCCTGCGGCTCGCCGTCGTCGCCCCCGGCGGGTACGGCAAGAGCGTGCTGCTCACCGAGCTCGACCGCCGCTACCGCGCGGCCGGCGTCGAGGCGGTGCTGGTCGACGACGCCGACCGGCTCGGCCCGGACCAGCTCGAGGAACTGCTCGCCGGCGCGGACGGCCCGATCGTCGTCGCGCACCGGCCGGCCGCGGTGGCGCCCGGCTGGACGCTGCTGCAGCTCGGCCCGCTCGGCGTCGAAGACGTCGCGCGGCTGATGTCCGCGGTGACGGGCTCGCCCGCCGACCCCGCGGCCGCCGCCGACCTGCACGCCCGCAGCGGCGGGGTGCCGCGGCTGGCCGAACGCGCCCTGCGAGGGCGGCTGGAGGAGTTCCGGCCCGAGCTCGACGAGCTCGACGACGACGTCCTCCGCTACCTGATCGCGGCCGAAGCCGGCGCCGGGCGCAACCTGGATCTGCTGTGCGCGCTGCTCGACCGGCGTCCCGACCAGCTGCCGGCCATCGTCGAGGGCGCCCGCGCGACCGGCCTGCTCGCCCCCGACGACACGCTGCTGCCGCTGGCCGCGGCCGCCGTCCGCGACTTCGGGCCGCCCGCCCGCCGGCTCACGACGGTGCAGCGGCTGGTCGAACTGCAGCTGGCCAACGGCCTGCCGGTGCTCGACCTGGCCCGGTCCCTGCTCGGCACGGGCAGTTCGGGTGCTTCCGCGGCCGCCGCGTTCGCCGCCGCGGCCGGGGAAGCGCTGCCCTCCGACGCGCGCTTGGCGACGCGGTTGTTCGAAGCCGCCGCCGAAGCGGGCGACCGTTCGGCGGCCGTCACGGCGGGCTGGGCGCGCGCGGCCGCGTTGTCCGGCGACCTCGACACCGCGTTGCGGCTGGGCGACGGCATGCTCGGCGCGGCCGACGCGGAAACCCGGGCGGCCGGCGCGGAGATCGCGGCGACCGTGCTGGCGCACCGCGGCGAACTGGCCCGCAGCGCCGAGCTGTACCTCTGGGCGGGCCGGGCCGACGCGTTCTCGGCGACGGCCCTGGTTGGCACCGGCGACATCGAGGGCGCCCGGCGGCTGCTCGACTCCCCCACGCCGGGTGTCGCGCCGACGCTGTTCGCCGGCGCGGCCACCCGGATGGCGCGCGGCATCGTGGATTCGGTGTCCGGCTGCGCGACGGAGACGTTGTCGACGCTGCTCGGCGCGGCGACGATGCTGGAGCCCGCGCTCGGCGGCACGCTGCTGCCGGACAGCCCGGCCGCGCTGGCCGCGCTCGTCGCCCTGCACACCGGCGAGCTGGCGCTGGCGGAGTCCGTGCTGAGCCGGGCCCTGGACGGCGGAACCGGCGGAGACCTCCTGGCCGCGCGCCACCGGCTGCTGCTCGGCTGGGTCGCGATGACGGCGGGCGACCTCGCGACGGCGGCGGAACACCGTGACGCCGTCGCGGGCCGTTCCCTGGAAGCGCGCGACGAGCTGTTCTTCGCCACGCTGGAGCTCGGCCTGGCGCGGCGGGCGAGCGACCTGGTCGGGTTGCAGCGGTCGTGGAACCGGGCGTACCAGGCGTCGATGCGGCAGCAGATGGACCTGTTCACCTTGCTGCCGCTGGGCGAGCTGGCGATCGCCGCGGCCCGCACCGGCGCGTTCGCCAAGCTCTCCGGCCAGTTCGAGCGCGCCCACGGCCTGCTGGCCCGCCTCGGCGAGCCTCCACTGTGGACGGTCTCACTGGTCTGGCACGAGCTCCACGCGGCGATCACCCTGGAGGACGCGGACGCGGTCAAGGCCCACCTGGCCACGCTGACCACCCACGCCCACTGCGGCCGCCACCCGCGCGCACTGGCCACGGCGGCCCAGGGCTGGCTGGCGGTCCTCGGCGGAACGTTCGACCCGGACGCGATCACCGCGGCCGCGGCCGAGCTGCACGACCTGGGCCTCCGCTGGGACGCGGCGCGCCTGGCCGGCCAGGCGGCGATCCGGACGTCCGACCGCAAGGCGATGGTCCAGCTCCTGGAGGCGGCCCGCCAGTTCCAGGGAACGGCGGCCCGCCGCGAGCCGGGAGCCGCGTCGGAACCGGCGGGGGGAACGGGCTTGGCGGCGTTGAGCGAGCGGGAGCTGGAGGTGGCCCGCCTGGTCGTCGACGGGCTGACGTACAAGCAGGCCGGGAGCAAGCTGTTCATCTCCGGCAAGACGGTGGAGCACCACATGGCCCGGATCCGCGGGAAGCTCGGGGCGACGGACCGGCGGGAGCTGCTGGCGACGCTGCGGGAACTGCTTTCCCGCCCGGACGCCGGTTAGCTCGGCTCCCGCCGGCCCGGCAGGCTCAGGAAGCGGCCGTGGTGGCGGTGAACGTCGCCGCCGGGCCGGTTCCCGTCGCCGTGATCGCCGCGACCGTGAACGTGTACGCCGTCGCCGGCTTCAGGCCGTCCACCACCCTCGTCATGCCCTTGACCGTCGGCTGGGTGACCAGCGCGTCGCGGCCCTGCACCGGGATCGTGCGGCCGTCGGACACCGTGATCGCGTAGGCCAGGACCGGGGTGTCGCCCGCCGCGGCCGGCGGGTTCCAGCGGATCGAGGCCGCCGTCGAACTCGGCAGGGCCCGTGCGCTCGTCGGGACGCCCGGCAGCGCACCGGGGTTCGGGCCGGGCGTCACCGGAGCCGCGGGCAGCGACGGCTCGCTCGTTCCGTACGCGTTGCGCGCCGCGACTGTCACCGTGTACGCCGTTCCGTCCGCCAGCCCGGACACTTCGGCGTACGCGCGCTTCGCGAAGTCGGCCGCCGTCACCGTGGCCGAGTACGTGTGGCCGCCGCCCGACGCCGTCACCACGTAGTCCGTCACCGGCGCGTTGTTGAAGGCGAACGTCGGGTTCCAGGTCGCGTACAGCTTGCCCGCCACGGCGAACGTGCCGACGCGTGACGGGGCTTCGGCCGGGGCCCGGCCGCCGACCCGACGGGCGAGCAGCCCGCGGTAGGCCGGGTCGAGGCCCGCGTTCGCGACGATCGCGGGCGGCGCGTCCGCCGGGTTCGCCAAGAGCTGGTTGCCGCGGGTGATCGCGCCCTTGTCGACCTTGTCGCGGTCGCCCTGCTCCCAGTAATTGCCCTCGATCAGGGTCGGGTCGTTGTTGCCGAGGTCGTCGCGGTAGTCGACGTGCACGGTGCCGACGTTGAAGTACGCCGTGCGGTAGAGGACGTTGCCGCGGACCGTCTCGTAGGTGTTGCCGTTGTCGGTGTAGACGCCCTTGCCGAGGCCCCACTGGTCGTGGATGACGTTGCCGGTGACCTTTTCGCCGTCGTCCAGGGAACTTCCGGTGATGCCCTGGGTGTAGACGCCACCGCCGTCGTCGAGCATCTGCATGTAGTCGAAGATCAGGTTGTCCGAAACGACGTTGTCGTGCGAGAGGTTCGGCGTCGCCGGCCGCTTGATCTTGTCCGGCCAGCCGCCCCAGCCCACGGAGATCGCCGAGTAGCCGACGTGGTCGATCTGGTTGTGCGCGATGGTGTTCCGCACGGTGTAGCCGTTGACGATCGGCACGCCGCCGTGGAATTCGCGCGGCAGGCCGTAGAGGTGGTTGTCGGTGACCTGGACGTCCCGCACGACGTCGGCGTCGGTGTCGGTGAGGGGCTTGTCGACCCCGCCGACCTGAACGCCGTTGCCGGAGATGTCGGTGAAGATGTCCCCGCGGACCTGCGATTCCTTCGTGCCGTCGATGAGGTCGAGCCCGGCGCCGCCGAGGTGGGCGAACACGCTGTCGGCGAACTCGATGCGCCGGCCGTGCGAGACGGAGACGTTGGCGGGTTCCCGCGTCCACGACGCGTAGGGGCAGGTGCCACCGGGCACGAACTGGCAGAGCCCCTGCACAGCCCAGCCGTCCGCGCCGGTGATCGTGTAGCCCGCCTGGATTTCCGAGAACCCTTCGGGCGACGACGGCGTCAGCCAGGTCGCGTAGGAGTAGCGCAAGCCGCGGAAGGCGACGTCGTGGATCGGCGCGGCGGCCGTGCCCCGCGCGTCGACGAGCTTTTCCAGCACCGGCACCTCGACGTCCGCGCGGTTCGGGTCCTGGCCGGGCCTCGGCTGGTAGTAGACGACCCGGGCGGACCGGTCGAGGTACCACTCGCCCGGGGTGTCGAGCAGTTCGAAGGCGTTCTCGGCATAGGTGGGGTGCCGCCCGTTGGTGAGGTCGGCCGGCCCGACCATGTTGACGCTGCGGCCGGGGATGTCGGGGAACAGCACGCGTTTCGTCGAGTTGTCCCAGCACGGCTGCGCCATCGTGATCGTCGTGCCCTCGACCGCGGCGAGGGGGCAGCGCGGTTCCGTCCACTGCCCGAGGCCGTCGCGCTGGACGTTCCACAACGCCTCACCGGAGACGTACACGAACTCGACGTCCTTCGGGTTCCGCCAGTGGGCGAGCGTGTCGGCACTGGCGGTGTAGCCGGTGGCGGTGGCCTTGACGGTCACCGGCAGCGGGCCGCGGGCGCGTTGCTCGCGGACGCCGTCGACGTAGAGCTGCCGGGTGTTGTCGAGCCCGGCGGGCGCGGGCGCGGCGAACAGCCCGGGGCGCCCCGGCACCGGCCGCCAGCCGGTGACCCGCACGCCGCCGTTCAGCTCGGTGTCCTGGCCGCCCTGCCAGATCACGCGGTGGCCGTTGCCGCCGGAATCCCGCGCGTCGAGCCGCAGCGGCGCGGTCAGCCGGAAGACCCCGGGCGCGAGGTGGACGGTGAGATCCCGGGTCAGGTGCGGCGCGCGCTGCCGGACGAGGTCGCGGGCGCGGTCCAGGGTCCGGACGGGGTGCCCGGCGGTCCCGGAGGCCCAGTCCGAGCCGGCGGGCGAGACGTAGACGTCCCGGTCGAGCGTGGCCGCGGCCACCGGGCCGGTCGTGGCGAGCAAGGCGCCCGCGCCGAGGAGAACGGTCACCACGGTGCGGCGCCGCGTCGAGCCCCACTTGGTCAGCATGGTCGAAAGATAGGATCTCTGCGGCGCGCTGTCGACAATTTCCCGCTCAGCGGAGCAGGAAGTCACCTATTCATCGGATGCCTGCCCGGTTTTCAGTCGCGGCTGGGACCGAAGCGTTCCGTGCGGATCCGGTGCGGGTCGTGGCCGAGGGCGACCAGGATGTCCGCCACCGTCTCCACGAAGCCCGTCGGGCCGCAGACGAAGCACGACGCGCCGAACTCGGCCGGCCAGCCCGCGGTGTTGATCGTGGCCACGTCGATGCGGCGCGGGATGCCCGAGCGGCCTTCGGGCAGCTCGCGCGTGTACACGTACGTCACGTCCACGCCGGCCACCGGCGCGCGCAGTTCATCCGCGTAGTACAGCTCGGCCGGGGTGCGCAGCGAGTAGATCAGCTTGAACGGCGTCCGGACGCCCGCCGCGCGCCGGGCCCGGATCATCGCCATCAGGGGCACGATGCCCGAGCCGCCCGCGATCAGCAGGACCGGCGCCGGATCCGCCGGCCGCCAGGCGAACCAGCCGCCGATCGGGCCGCGGATCTCGACCGGGTCGCCGATCGCGTACGGGCCGGTGAGGTGCTCGGACACTTCGCCGTCGGCGACGCGCTGCACGGTCAACTCCACCCGGTCGCCGTCCGCGGGCACGGCGAGGGAGTAGCTGCGCTGCGCGCGATAGCCGTCCGCGGCGGTCAGCCGGACGTCGACGTGCTGGCCCGCCAGGTGGCCCGGCCAGCCGGGCAGGTCGAAGACGAGGGTGCGCGCCGTCGGCGTCTCGTCGCGGAAGCCGGCCAGGCGGGCGACCCGCCAGGCTAGTCGCCCTGATACCGCTGTTCGCGCCATGGATCCCCGTAGTCGTGGTAGCCGGCGTTCTCCCAGAAGCCCGGCTCGTCCCGGGTCTTCAGCTCCAGCCCGCGCACCCATTTCGCGGACTTCCAGAAGTACAGGTGCGGCACGAGCAGCCGCGCCGGACCGCCGTGCTCGGGCGTCAGCGGCCGGCCGCCGTACTCGTAGGCGATCCAGGCCTGCCCGTCGAGCAGGTCGGCCAGCGGCAGGTTCGTCGTGTAGCCGCCGTAGGAGTGCACCATGACGTAGTCGGCCTCGGTGCCGAGCCCGCCGACGAGCGTGTCGACCGAGACGCCGCGCCAGCGGGTGTCCAGTTTGGACCACTGGGTGACGCAGTGGATGTCCACCGTCGGCTTCTCGCTGGGCAGGGCCATCAGCTCGGCCCAGTTCCAGGTGTGCTTCTCGCCCGTCTCGGTGGTGACGGTGAACTCCCACGTCTCGGTGCGCACCCGCGGCGTCGGGCCCGCCGACAGCACCGGGAAGTCCTCGGCCAGGTACTGCCCCGGTGGCAGCCGCGGGTTGCCGCTGCGCGCCCGGCCCTGGAAACCCGGTGTCACGACACCCATGCGGTGCTCCCTTCCCGATCGCGACGAGCCTACGCCCGGACGTGCAGCCCCAGCGACGTGACGAGCACCGCAGCCTGTTCGGGTGACACGATCGCCCCGGTCAGCACGGCGTCCAGCGGGTCGAGCGCCGAGAGATCACTACCCCGCAGCTCGGCTTTCGGCAGCTTGACGCCGTGCAGCAGCGCCCCGGACAGGTCGACGTCGGCGAACACCGCGCCGGTGCAGTCGGCCCCGGTGAGGTCGGCCTCCCGCATCCGGACGCCCTGGAAGGTGACGGCCCGCAGATCGGCGCCGGCCAGCCCGGCGAACGACCAGTCCCCGCCGACGACCCGCAGCGGCCGCAGCTCGCATTCGGTGAAGGTCGCGCCGACGAGCTTGCACCCGGTGAATTCGGCGTCGAAGAAGTTGCACCGGGTGAAGGCGCACCCGGTGAACGCCGTGTCCGTGTGCCGCGACGCGTTGAAGCGCACGTTGCCGAACACGCAGTCGGTGAAGACGGAGTTCTGCGTGATGGCCTCGGAGAAGTCGATCTCGTGGAACTCGCACCGCACGTAGTGCCGGCCGACGAGCTCCTCGCCGTACCAGTCGTCGCGGACGAACCGCTGCTCCTCTTGCGTGGCCTCGGACATGCCGCCAGGCTAGCGGCGGAGCCGACGCCGGAGGGGCCGCGCATGCTCGACGCCGACGAAGTCCGCAAGGCCGTGCCCATGCCGGCCGCGGTCGACGCGGTGCGCTCGGCGTTCCTCGACCTCGCCGCCGGCCGGTTCGAGGTGCCGCAACGCTTGTCGTTCGCCTCCGCGACCACGCTGGTGATGACGGCCTGCCACACCCCGACGTCGACAACGGTGGTGAAGACGCTCAACCTGGCCCCCGGCCGCACACCGATGATCCTGGGAACGCTGGTGTGGAACACGGCCGCCGGCCAGCTGGTCGCCGACGCGGTCGAGGTCACGGCGCTGCGCACGGGCGCGGTGTCCGGAGTGGCCACGGACCTCCTGACCCCACCGAAGGCGCGCAGCCTGGCGCTTTTGGGCACGGGAGCCCAGGCGGCCGACCAGGTACGCGCGGTGGCCGCGGTGCGACCGCTGCAACGCGTGGCGGTGTACGGCCGGGATCGTGGGCGCGCCGCGGCGTTGGCGGAGCGGTTGCGGCCGGAGTTCCCCTCGGTCGCGGTGCGGGTGGCCCGCGACGCGGTGGACGCGGTCTCCGATGCGGAGGTCGTTTGTTGCGCTACTTCATCGGCTGCTCCTTTGTTCGGTGTCGACGACTTGCCGGAGCGGGTTCACGTCAACGCGATCGGGTCGTACCTGCCTTCCATGCGCGAGCTTCCGTCGGAGTTGCTGGCCACGGCGGGGTGTGTGGTGGTGGACCAGATCGGCGCGGCTTTGGAGGAGGCCGGCGAGGTGATCCACGCGGTCGGGGCGGGATTGCTCGATCGGGGCGAGCTGCTCGAGCTGGGGCCGGCGTTGCGCCGGCCGCCGGCGGTGAGTGGGCGGACGGTGTTCAAGTCCGTGGGGCTTGCGGTGCAGGACTGGGCCATCGCGCGGCTGCTCGGAGAGGCGACGGGGATGCGACCTTAGGCCGGATGTGCGGGTTGGTCTCTGCCGGTTTGCGCCGATGGAGTGTGGCCGGGCTTGCCGCGATCTGTTCGGCTGGGGGGCGGGTCCCTTGGGCTCGCCATTCGGGGCTGAGCCGTTTTCGCGAGGGGACGCGTATCCGGGTGGACGGCACGTGCCTGGAGTTGCCCTGGCGGGCACGGGAAGTCGCGCGGATCGGTGACGGGGATCGGGGCGGCCGCGGGTAGGTCGAAGCTACTCCCGTGAGGGAACGCGCGTATCCGGGCGGACGACACGCGCCGGGAGTGACGCCAGGCGGACGACAGATGCCTGGAGTCGCCCTGGCGGGCGGGCACGGGAAGTCGCGCGGATCGGATCGGTGACGGGGATCTGGGCGGCCGAGGGTGGGTCGAAGCTCGGGGTTTGCGACTGGGGATCTCGGCCGGGCGGTGTTCGGGCATCCGCCGCTCGACCCGCTCGTGGTTCACGGGATGGCCCGCGGCGGTACCGCTCCGCGGTCGGTCGCGGCACCGGGTGGCCCTCATAGCCCCGCGGGCAGGCGGGCGGCAGCCAGGTCGGCGAACGGGCGAGGCAGGCGGACGGACCGCCAGGCAGGTGGGCAGCTAGGCCCGCGGGCAGCCAGGCAGGTACGCGGGCAGGCACACGGGCGGGCAGGCAGGCCCGCACGCGGGCACGCGGGCAGGCAGGCACGCACGCGGGCAGGCAGGCACGCACGCACGCACGCGGGCAGGCAGGCACGCACGCGGGCACGCGGGCGGGCAGGCACGCGGGCACGCACGCACCCGAGCACGCACGCAGCCGGGCACGCGGGCGGGCGCGCGGGCAGGCGGGCACGCGGGCGGGCTGACAGACAGGCGGCCAAGCCGCCAAGCCGCCAAGCCGCCAAGCCGCCAAGCCGCCAAGCCGCCAAGCCGCCAAGCCGCCAAGCGGCCAAGCGGCCAAGCGGCCAAGCGGCCAAGCGGCCAAGCGAGGGCGACGGTACCGGTGACCTCCTGTGGTGGTCGGTCGACTAAGAGCAACGGAAGCGGCCGAACGGCGCAATCTTGGGTCTGGAGCGTTTGATCTGTCACCCGATCCGGGAATTTTCGCGGCATGTCTCCTTGGCGAACCACCACCAGACGGAACACGGCCGTGCGGGTCATCACGGCGATCGGCGCGATCTTCGCGGGGATCGAAGTTCTCTACATGATCATGGTGCTCGCCGGTGCGAACGCCGGCAATGCCTTCTTCCAGTTCATCAAGTCACTGGCGGTTCCTCTCGCTTTGTTCTGGCCCGGCTTGTTCCCGGTGGACAGCCCCAGCCTGGCCGTCATCCTCGACTACGGCCTGGCCGCGGTGTTCTGGCTGGTCGTGACCGGCATCATCGCCCGCTTCGCCGGACGGTGACCGGAGACGCTCCACCGGCCCCGCCGCGGACCACCCGCCGTCGCCGCCTTCCGTCGTCTTGGGCGACACTGGACGGATGAGCGACGGCAGGTGGTTCGACGGCTGGTCACCCTGGCCCGAGCTGGCGGGCCTGGCCGCGGCCGGGCGTTCCCTGCTCCCGAACGTCCCGGTCACGCCGGCCGCCCTCGTGCGTACCGTCACCGAGCAGCTCGTCGGCCGCAGGCTGACCGCGAAGGTGGGTGGCCGCGAAGTCGGCCTCACCCTCGCCGAACTCGACTACCCCGCCGACAGCCTCCGGCTGGCCACCGGGCGCCTCGGCGACGTCCGGATCGTCGCCGAGGACGTCGACTGGCCGGAGCCCGAAGCCGGCGAAGACGAGCCTGGAAGCATCCCGCTGCGCCGCATCACCGTGCTCGCCGAAGACGTCCGCCTCCGCTCGCTGCCCACCCCGACCGCGAAGCCCGCGCGCGTGCAGCTCGGGATCGCCGTCTCCGCGGACGTGCTGCGCGACCGGGTGGCGAAGGCCCGCCCCGGGATCGTCGCCACCCCGGCCGGCAGCGGGCTGCTGCAGATCCGCTGGGCCAAGCGCCCGCACTGGGGCCACCTGACCCTCCGCCCCCAGGTGGCGGACGACGCCGTGGTGCTCGTGCCACAGACCCTCCACATCGGACGGCGGCAGCTGCGCCCGCCCCGCGCCTTCCAGCCCATCGTGCTTCCCCTGCCGGAACTCCCGCCCGGCCTGAAACTGACCAAAGTGGAGCCGCGGCACGACGAACTCGTGCTGCACACGGTGGCGGAGGAATGGCCGGAGCGCCTCTCCCGCATTCCCCTGCCGGACCTCCTGAGCTGGCTGACCACCGCCGCGATGACCCTGACCCTGCCGAACCTCGGTACACGTTCATGACTTCTCCTCTCCGATGAGGGCAACGCTACTCGAACGCGCGTTCGAACGTCATCACTCACAGGAGTGGAAGTCAGGCGTCCCGGTCCCCCAGGTACCGCGTGTGATCGGCCTGCCGATCGACCTCCGTCGCGTAGAACCGTTCGGCCACCCGGTGCGCCTCCGCCTCGAGCAAACCCAGCTGTGACACCAGTTCCGAGCCCGCGCCGGCCCGCCGCGCCACGAACCACCACGGCAGGTTGAGGTAGGTTTCCACCGACAGCGGCAAATCTGTCCCGCCAGCCGCGAAGGCCGGGAAAGCAGGTCGCGAAGGACCACAGCTTCGCCCATTGGACGCGGGAGCGAGCCGGTTCGAAGTGAACGGTGGGTGAAGGAACGGTCTCAGGTCACCGGGAACCAGGTCCCGGACGCCCATTCCGCGTCGCCCCAGGCTTTCCGCTCGTCGGGGCGGGGATCGAGGACCAGATCGGTGTCCTCCCGGAAAACCAGCACCGGCCGGAGTTCGGGGCCGTAGGGCGGCCACTCGGGACCGTCCGCGTCGGCGACGCCGTCCCGGATGAAGCGCACCCAGGCGCGGTGGATGAGCAGCGCCGCGCGCTCGCGCTTCGGGTTCACCTGCGTCGCCTCCGCGGACAGCGGGAGCGGCGTCTTCCACGCCATCGTCGTCTCGGTGCCGTGGCCGCCGTCGAGCTGTTCGGGCACGCCGGGCGCGGCGATGTCGATCCGGTAGCGGTACACCGGGGCGTGCGCGGACTGGGCGTCGGCGAGCCGCTGTGTCGGGATGCCGTAGCGCTCGTCGCCCATGGCGGCGATCTTCGCGGCCTTGAGGTCGGGGACGCGGCGAAGGTACGTCTCGAGAAGGTGCGAAGCGCCTTCGTCGCCGAGGATGCTCGCGAGCACACCGGACGCCGGAGCCGTCGCCACGTCGTCGCCGAGCATCAGCGCGTACGTGCTGCCTTCGTTGCTGTTGCAGCCGATCAGCAGCGGGATCCCGGCCCCGCTCCCCCGCCGGATCGGCTCGATCGGCACCTCCGGCAACACCCGCGGGTGCAGCGTCGGGCGCCACAGCCACAACGCCTGGAATCCGGTGAGGATCCGTTCCTGCGCCTCGACGAACTCCTTGGCCGGCACCGATCGCAGCGCTGCGAGGTCATGGCAGCCGACCTCGTCCAGGAGCCGCCTCGCCAGCGCCGTCCCGGCTTCGGGTGTCGCGACGTGGTCCGCCCCGCCGCTGCTGCTGATCGCCTGCGCGAAGAGGCCCTGGCCCAGCGGGCTGCCCAGCAGGTTCCCGATGCTCTTCGCACCCGCCGAAACGCCGTAGACGGTGATCCGCTCCGGGTCGCCGCCGAACGCGGAGATGTTGCGCCGCACCCACTTCAGTGCCGCGACCTGGTCGAGGAACCCGCACACGCCGGCGTCCGGTTCGGCGGAGCCGAAGACGCCGGCGAGGTGCAGGAAGCCGAGCGACCCGAGCCGGTAGTTGATCGTGACGACGACGATCCCGGCGCGCGCGAACTCCTCGCCGTCGCCCAGCTGCTCGCCGTGGCCGACGCGGTAGCCGCCGCCGTGCAGCCAGAACAGCACCGGCCACCCGCCCTCGGGCGCGGGGCCGTCCGGTGTGCAGACGTTGAGGTACAGGCAGTCCTCGTCGCACACCGCGGCCGGGTTCATCGGGTCCGGCGACTGCATCGCGTGCGGCCCGTACTCGGTCGTGACGTGCACCCCGCCCGGCAGCGACGGCGGCTGCGGCGCCCGCCACCGCAGCTCGCCGACCGGCGGGCGGGCGTACGGGATCCCGCGCCAGACGCGGACGCCGTCACCCGCCAGCCCGACCAGCGCCCCGAGTTCGGTCGTGACCGTCGGGACGGAAGCCATCAGAGCGAGGCCTGCTCGACCGTCGGCAAGCAGACTTCGAACCGGGTGTTCCCCGGCTCGGATTCGACGCGCAGGTCGCCCTGGTGGCGTTCGACGACGATCTTCCACGAGATGTCCAGGCCCAGCCCGGTGCCCTCGCCGACCGGCTTGGTCGTGAAGAACGGCTCGAAGATCCGCGGCTTGATGTCCGCCGGGATGCCGGGCCCGGTGTCGCCGATCTCGACGCGGACCTGGTCGTTCTCCCCCCAGGTCCGCAGCGTCAGCGTGCCCTCCCCCTTCATCGCGCCGAGGGCGTTGTCGATGATGTTCGTCCAGACCTGGTTCAGCTCGGCCGGGTACGCGGGGATCTTCGGCAGGCTGCGGTCGTACTCCTTGACGACGCGGACGCCGCCGCCGATCTTGCCGGACAGCATCACCAGCGTGGAGTCGAGGCCGTCGTGGACGTCGACCCACTGGTGCGGCGCCCGGTCCATCTGCGAGTACTGCTTGGCCTTGCCGACCAGCGCGGAAATCCGGGTCGTGGAGTCCTCGATCTCGCCCATCAGCATCTCGGTTTCGAGCGCGTAGGCGAGCCAGCGGACGGCGCCGTCGATGAAGGTGTCGCCGACCTGTTCCAGCACGTGGTCCAGGTCGGCCGTGGTCAGGCCGGCGCGGACGTAGATGTCGGCGAGGTCCCAGCCGCCGTCGATCTCGCGCTCGTCGAACCAGTCGCCGATCTCGTCCTCGCGGTCGGCCTGCTGCATCGCCGTCAGCTTCTCGGCCTGCGCGACCTGCTTGACCAGGCGTTCCTGGACGTCGATGAGCTGGTAGAGAAGCTCCGGCTCGATGTCCTTCTTGGCCAGGAAGGCGAGCTTGTGCCGCATCCCGGCGACGCGCTCGCGCAGGGCCGACGTCGCCCGGACGGCGGCCGCGGCCGGGTTGTTCAGCTCGTGCGTCAGCCCGGCCGAGAGCTCGCCGAGCGCCAGCAGACGGCGTCGCGAACCGATCACCGTGTCGCTGTTGCGCCAGCCGAGGTACATGCCCTCCAGCAGGTGCGTCGCCATCGGGAACCACCGGCGGAACTCGAAGGAGAACTCCTTCGAGGGCAGCGTCAGGAACGTGACGTCGGACAGCGCGTGCACCGTGGCGTTGTAAGTGTGCTCGGTCTCCTGGTGCACGAAGAACTGCGTCGCGCCGAAGTAGGCGCCGCGCTGGTCGGACCGGTTGGTCTCCACCTCGGTGCCGCTGACCAGCCGCGTCATCCGGATCGCGCCGTTCAGCAGGACGTAGAAGCAGGTCGCCTCGCCGCCCTCGCTGATGACGGTGGAGTCGGCCGCGTGCTCCTCGAGCACGGCGTTGGCGGCGATCCAGTCGAGCTGTTCTTCGGAAAGGTGTTCGAACAGGAAGAGCCCGCGAAGCTCTTCCCGCGGCAGTGCGCTCATTGTTCCTCCAGGTACCGGTGTACCAGCGTCACGGCCATCGCGCCCTCGCCGACCGCGGACGCCACCCGCTTGACCGACTGCGACCGCACGTCACCGGCCACGAAGACGCCCGGGATGGACGACTCGAGGTAGTGCGGGTCACGGTCGAGCGGCCAGCCGGCCGGCCGCTGCCCGGCGCTCAGCAGGTCCGGCCCCGTGCACACGAAGCCGTGGTCGTCGCGGTGGATGGCCTCGCCGAGCCAGTCGGTGCGCGGGGCGGCGCCGATGAAGATGAACAGGTGCCCGCTGTCGACCGTCTCGGTGACGCCGTTCTCGCACAGCGTGATCCGCTCGAGGTGCCCGTCGCCGTGCACCTGCTTGACCGTGGTGTGCGTTCGGACGTGGATGTTCTCGATGCCGGCGATCTGCTCGATCAGGTAGTGCGACATCGACGCTTCGAGGGACTCGCCGCGCACCAGGATCGTGACGTCGCTGGCGTGCCGGGAGAAGAACACCGCGGCCTGCCCGGCGGAGTTGGCGCCGCCGACGATGTAGACGTGCTCGCCCTTGCACTCGGGTGCCTCGGTCGCGGCCGAGCCGTAGTAGACGCCGCGGCCGCTGAGCTCCTCGACACCCTCGGCGTCCAGGGCGCGGTAGGTGACGCCGCTGGCGAGGATCACCGAGTGCGCGGCGATCTCGCTGCCGTCACCGAAGGTGATCACCCGGGCCGAGCCGCGGGCTTCGAGGCCGACGACGTCCCGCGCGGTCAGCACCTCGGCGCCGAACTTCTGCGCCTGGCGCCGCGCGCGGTCGGTCAGCTGCGCGCCCGAGACGCCGTCCGGGAAGCCGAGGTAGTTCTCGATGCGCGAGCTCGTCCCGGCCTGGCCGCCGGTGGCCTTCTTCTCGACGAGCACCGTGCGCAGGCCTTCGGAGGCGCCGTACACGGCGGCGCCGAGGCCGGCCGGTCCGCCGCCGATCACGACGAGGTCGTAGAACTCCTGCGCCGGCCGGGTCGACAACCCGACCGCGTCGGCGATCTCGCTGCCGGTCGGGTTCTTGAGGACGGTGCCGTCCGGCGTGACGACCACCGGGATGTCCTTGTCGGTCGCCTCGGCGGCCTGCAGGATCCGGCCGCCCTCGTCGTCGTCGACCGAGTACCAGCGGTACGGGACGGCGTTGCGCGCGAGGAAGTCGCGCAGGTGGAACGACGGCGAGTTGTACCGGTGGCCGATGAGCTTGACCTCCTCGACCGGCCGGTCCCCGACCGCTTTCCAGGTCTCGACCAGCGCGTCGATCACCGGGTAGAGCTTCTCCTCCGGCGGGTCCCACGGCTTGAGCAGGTAGTGGTCGACGTCGACGACGTTGATCGCCTGGATCGCGGCGTCGGTGTCGGCGTAGGCGGTCAGCAGGGCGCGGCGGGCGTGCGGGAACAGGTCCATCGCCTTCTCGAGGAAGGCGATCCCGTCCATCTGCGGCATCCGGTAGTCGGCGAGGATGGCCGCGACGGCGTCGCCGCGCAGCTTGATCTCGCGCAGCGCGTCGAGGGCGTCCGCGCCGGAGTCGGCGCGGATGACGCGGTAGTCCTTCCCGTAGCGCCGGCGCAGGTCACGGGCGACCGAGCGGGACACGGCGGGATCGTCGTCGACGGTCATCAGGATCGGCTGGCTCACGAGATGCAGCCTACGGCGCTTCCTGCTCCGGAGGCGAAGAACGTCTTCTCGGCACCTGGACCCGCTCCAGGTCCGCGGCCACCACGATCTCGCCGTCGAACTCGGCCCGCGCCTGCTCCTCGAAGCGTTTCGGGTCGGGGTAGCGCTGCGAGAAGTGGGTCAGGACGAGCTGCCGGACGCCGGACTCGGCGGCGACGCGGGCGGCCTGCCGCGCGGTCAGGTGGCCGAAGTCTTCGGCCAGTGCGGTGTCCTCGGCCAGGAACGTCGACTCGATCACGAGCGTGTCGGCGTTTTCGCTGAGGGCGTACACCGCGTCGCACAGGCGGGTGTCCATCACGAACGCGAACCGCTGGCCGGGCCGCGGTGTGCTGACGTCGTCGAGGGTGGTGGTCCCCAGGCGGCCCTCGCGCTGGAGCTTGCCGACGTCCGGGCCCGTGATGCCGCGTTCCCGCAGCTTCTCCGGGAGCATGGTGCGGCCGTCGGGCTCGGTCAGCCGGTAGCCGAACGCCTCGACGGGGTGGCTCAGGCGCCGCGCCTCGAGCGTGAGCTTCCCGGTGGCGATCGGGCCGTCGTCGGCGATCGGGTGTTCCCGCAGGTCGGCCTGCTCGTAGAAGGCCGTCGCGTGCCGCATCCGCGCGAAGTAGTGCGCGCCGGAGGCCGGGAAGTGGGCGTGCACCGGGTGCGCCACCTTGTCCAGGGACAGCCGCTGGATCACCCCGGGCAGGCCGAGGCTGTGGTCGCCGTGGAAGTGCGTGACGCAGATCCGCGTGATGTCGGTGGCGGCCACGCCCGCCCGCAGCATCTGGCGCTGGGTGCCCTCGCCGGGGTCGAAGAGGATGCCCTCGCCGTCCCAGCGCAGGAGGTAGCCGTTCTGGTTGCGGTGGCGCGTGGGCACCTGGGACGCGGTGCCCAGCACCACCAGTTCGCGGGTCGACACCCCCGCACGGTACTCAGGCCCCTCGTGTGGTGTCCCCGAGTTTCCGGAGGCGGAACGCCAGCACCAGCAGCATGATCCCGTAGAGCAGCGCGTAGATCCCGACGAGCAGCGCGATGCCGTACGCGCCGGCGATCGGGTTGATCACGATGAGCACGCCGGCGAGCACGGAGATCGCGCCGGCCGCGATGAGGAACGCCTCGCCCTGGATCTGCTTGCGCAGCCGGATCGCCGCGGCGATCTCGGCGATGCCGGTGATGATCGCCCAGAAGCCGACCAGCAGGGCCAGCAGCAGGACGGTGATGCCGGGCCAGACCAGGACGAGGATCCCGGCGACGATGCCGAGCGCGCCGAGGACGCCGTACGCCACCCGGTGCCCGGTGTCACCCGGGCGGAACGCCTGCATGAGGCCGCCGATGCCGTCGACGATCGCGTACACGCCGTACAGGATCGCCAGGACGAGGACGGTCGCGCCGGGCCAGATCAGCGCGAAGAGCCCGAAGAGCACGGCGAAGACGCCGCGGACGGCGGCGATCGGCCAGGCCTTGCGGGGTTCGACGACGGAGAAGGCTGCGAAAGAAGTCATCTGCCGCTCCCGGATCTAGGGACTCCCAGTATTGCGACGTTCACCCCGTCCGGCTCCCGGAACACCCCGTTCGGGCGTATCCACAGAGGACCGGCGTGCGCCGCGGCCGCCACCACGGCGCACGCCGGTGATTCAGGGGTAACTCACCAGGTTGACGGCCTTCGTTCCGGACGGCGTCGCCGGGCCGGTGCTGTTGATCACGTGCGTGATCGTGCCCTGGTAGTTGAGGGACACGGTCACCATGTCGTGGAACCGGACACCCGGCGTGTTCGGCGCCTCGTACGCGTGCGCGCTGGCCACGGACGGGTTGGTGCTGAAGTAGCAGTAGCTGCCCAGGCCCCACGCTTCGTGACTGGTGACGTTCGGGCCGACCTTGTAGGCGGAGAAGCCCGGCGTCGAGCCGTTCATCCAGCTCGCCTGGTTCGGCACGTCGTAGGGCATCTCGTTCTGGAAGAAGTAGGTCCGGCCGCCGTTGCCGTTCCAGACGACCTGCGTCTTCTGGTAGTGCTCGACGAAGAGGCCGTACATCGTGACGTCGTTGCCGTTGACGACGAGCCCGGTGTCGGCGGTGTTGGTCGTCCAGCCGACGTACTCGTTGCGCTCGGCGTGGTCGGCGCGCCAGATCCACATGTGGTCACCGATGACGTTGCTGCTGTTGACGACCAGGCTGTTCGTCGCCTTGCCGACGGCGGCACCGCCGATCCGGAAGAACACGTCGTGCAGCGACGTCGGGTTCGCGGCGTGGTTCGCGGTGGAACCGGCTGGGCCGACCTGCATGAGCGTTGCCGAGCTGGTCGTGCCGGCGTCGATCAGCAGGCCGGCGACCTTGACGCCGTCGACGTCGTCGACGGTCATCGCGGTGATGCCGTTGTCCGGGATCAGCGTGGCGATGCCGAGGCCGAGCACGACGGTGTCCGGCCGGGTGACGCGCAGCGTCTGGTTCAGGTGGTAGACACCGGGCGTGACCAGTAGGTTCTTGCCGGCGGCGAGCGCGGCGTTCAGGTCGGCGGCGGTGGCGCCGGGCTTGGCGATGTAGAACTGGCCGATCGGGATCGACGTGCCCGGCGCGGTGCCGTTCGCCCAGCTCGTGCCGGACGCGTTGGTCCTGGTTGCGGGCACGAACACCTGGTAGTTGCCGCCGTTGTCGATGTAGAGGAACGGCTTTTCACGGGTCACCGGCGTCTGGCCGACGGTGGTGTACGGCGGCGCCGGGAAGGTGTTGGCGGGCGCGCCCTGGACGCCGGCGAAGACCATGTTCCAGTTCGAGCCGTTCCAGCTGCCGAACTGCGAGTTGCGCGAGATCCACTGCTGCTGCGAGCCGGACCGGACCTGGCCGTCGATCTTCGTGTCGGAGATCCAGCCGCCGCTGGCCCAGCCGCCGTCGTCGAGCTGCAGGTCGCCGCGGACGTGCATGCGGCGGTAGGGCGCGGCCTGGGAGACGGCCCAGCGGTCGGCGCCGCCGGTCGGCGTCACGGACAGGTTTTCCGCGCCCCGCCAGAAGTTCTGGGTGGCGTTCTGGGGCGGGAACCAGTCGGCCTCGACGTGCACGGCGCCGTTGATGTTCACGGCGTCGGGGCTCAGCCCGAGGCCGAGGACCTGCGTGTAGAAGCCGACGTTGACGTCGTTGGCGTAGGTGCCCGGTTTGAACATGACGGCGTAGCGCTGGCTGCCGAACTGGTTGCGTTCCTGCTGGCCGAAGATGCTGTTGAGCCGGCTCTGGATGGTGGAGCTCGGCATGGAGGGGTCGAAGATCACCACGTTCGGGCCGAAGTCGGGCTCGCTCGTCGTCACGGGCGTCAGCATGAAGGACTGGGCGGCGGTGCCGTTGCAGGTGTACTGCTGGAGCTGCACATCGGCGGTGGAGGCACCGGGGACGTCGAGGCACTTCCCGCTGTTGCGGCTGACGAAGTGGTACCGGCCGTTGCCTTCGTCGACGGCCTGCCACTGCTGGTTGGCGCCGCCGCCGTAGGTCCAGAGCTGGAGCAGGCCACCATCGGCGGTGGAGACATCCTTGACGTCCCAGGTGGCGGCCGGGTTGGCGCGGGCGTTGATCCGGAAGTAGCCGTCCCCGGTGGACTGGAACTGCCACTGCTGCGAGGCGGTCTGGTTGCAGGTGTACTGCTGGACAACGGTCCCATCGGCCGTCCCGGCACCGCGCGCATCGACGCACTTCCCGCTGTTGACGGCGGCAACGGTGTACCACCCATCCGGGGTGACGGCGGCATCCGCTGTCACCGTCGTCATGCTTCCGACCAGGACCGACGCGGCCGCAAGCAGCGTCATCACCCGCCGTCTCGTCATCGAAGCCTCCTCTGCCGCTTTCCGCGGCGTCGATCGAGAGGTGTGCCCGGTGTTGAAGACGCGGCGTAACGGGCGGGGACCTCGGCGTCACAACCGCGCAAAATGTAACGGCGGCCACAGTCGGGCGTCAATACAGGACTAAAAATAAGGTGTGAATGTGCTGGTCAGAGGGTTTTGCGGGGTGTAGGTACCCCCGCGCGGAGGCCCTCTGGGCGGGGTGTACTGTATGGGCATACGAGATGCGGAGTTCACCTTCGCCTCGGGGCTATGGCGCAGCTGGTAGCGCACCTCACTGGCAGTGAGGGGGTCAGGGGTTCGAGTCCCCTTAGCTCCACTCTCGCAGAACCCCTTCGTTTCAGCCTTCTTGGTTGGGCGGAGGGGTTTTCTGCATTCCGGGTTCGATCATCGATGATCGGCTTGCCGTGTGATCTTGTGCTGTTGGTGGGGCAAAACCGGAGCACTGCACCATCCCCGGCACAGCGTCGACGCGGTGTTCCCGCCGCTCCCCGGCTCGCTCGGCGGGTGACCCCCACGTGGCGAAGACGATGCGGTAGAAGCCAGTGATCAACGTGTTCGCTATCACGTTCGGTGACCGCTGACCGGGAGCCGAGACCTACTGATCAACAACGCCGGAAACACCGATCACGGGATAGACCCCCTGGCTCCCGGCAGGCGATCGCGCGGGGTCCGGTGCGCGGTGCCGGGTCGGGACCGCCGGTGGCGCCACGTCCCTTACAGTGGGGTTTCAGCGTGACCGATCTGGCCAGGTGGGAGATGCCGCGTAACCGACGCCCGCAAGACCGGGAAGAGAAACGCGGTGAGATCGTCGCCGCGGCCACCCGGTTGTTCGTGGACGATGGCTACGACCCCACGACGGTGACGCGGATCGGCCGTGAGGCGGGGGTGACCTCCAACACCGTCTACTGGTACTTCAAGGACAAGGACGAGGTCCTTGTCGCCGTGCTGGACGCGCTGTTCGCGCAGTTCCTGGGGGGCGTGGCGGAACGCTCGGCCGAACCGCCGGTCGAGCAGTTGCTGTGGGCGGTCGCCGAGTTGCGGCGGGTCGACCGGCTGATCACGACGGTGCACGCCAGGGTCGCGGCATCGGAGTCACTGCGGGTGTGGCACGACGGTTTCCACGCGCAGGTGGAGGCGATCCTGCGGTGGCACCTGGCCGCGTTGGGCGTGCCGGAGACCGAGCAGGACGCGATGACCCGGATCGGGGTGTTCGTCGTCGAAGGGATGCTGACCCACGCAGGCGATGCCGCGGGTGATCGCGCCGTCGTCGAGACGCTGGTGCGCAGTGCCCGCGGCATCGCCGCCGTGCCGAGCTCCCCCGACGCCAGGTGATGCGGCAGGCCGGCTACCGGCTGAACCGCGCCGCGAGAAACCGGATCTGGTCCGCGACGGCGCGCTCGAACAGGTCACCGATGTAGATGTCGAAATGGTCACCGCCGTAGTGGTTGATCTGGACGTGGTCCTGCCCGGCCGCGAGGCGGGCCGTGGTGGCCGCCGGGGCGGCGTGGTCGTCGTCGCACACGCACAACAAAGTCGCCGCAGCGATCTTGCACAGGTCCTTGCCCGGCCGGTACAGCGGCAACCGCAACGCGAGCCGGGCCGCGATCGCGTTGGCGCTGTCGCCGCCACCGTCCGGGCCACTCATGACACCCCAGATCGTGTCGCGGCCGACAGCGGTTTCGCCAGGGCGGAACGGCTGCCCGCCCGTCTCGACGGTCGCAGACAACCCCTTGCCCACGGCCGGAATCCGCGCGAGGACCCCGGCGGTGCGAGGCGAGAGCCGAGACCCTGCCGGGATCAGCTGGGACGCCGCGGCGATCGCGGTCGGCGACACCAGGAAGGCGGGCATCCACCACACCCCGACCACCGGAGCCAGCACCGGCTTCGCCCCGAACACCGACCCGACGACATCGAGCAGCGCGGCGATGACGAGCCCGGCCATGCTCACCGGGCTGGACCGGAACCGGGAGAGCAGCGACGCCGGACCGTCGGTGAACGGACACTGGGCCACCACCGCGGCCAAGCCGTGGTCCTCGCTCGCGACCCGCAGCACGTGCCCACCGCCGAACGAGGTCCCCCACACCGCGATCCGGTCCGGGTCGACCTCCGGCAGGGACCGGCCGTAGGCCAGTGCGGCCCGCCAGTCGTCGAGCTGGGCGCCGATGTCGAGCAACTGCCGAGGAGACCCTTCACTGGCCCCCAGGTACCGGTAGTCGAACACCAGCACCACCCACCCCTGCGCGGCGAACCGCTGCGCGAACGCGTCCAACCGCCACTCCCGCACCGCACCCAGCCCGTGCGCCATGACCACCAACGGCCGAGGCCCGCCCTCCGCTGCCGGCACGTACAACCACGCCGCGCACCGCACGCCCCCGGACTCGAACCACACGTCCCGCCGCACCGGCGCGGTGTGGCTGTCCTTCTCCGCCGAAGTTCCCATCGCCTGCCTCATTCAGCCCACCCAACGCTCTTGACTTGCGATCAAGAACTGGTCGACGCGAAGGCTAAGACTCTCTTGATTGGAAGTCAAGAAACGCCCCGTCGCCGCTCAGGATGCGGAACCTCTTCGTCGGTTCTTCTCCCGCCTCGTCTCCTGCCACGGGAGGAACTCGTCGTTGAACTCGCGTTGATCGGTCAGGACGACGTCGTCCCGGGCTTGCAGCCCGTCGTCACTGATCATCCAGCGCATCTCCTTGACGTGGCTGTCGCCGACCTTCCACAGGGCGGTCACCCCCGCCGAAGCAGCGGCGCAGGCAGTCTCGAACATGTGCTGTGCCCGATTCATCGACGTGTGCTGCTCCAGCACCTTCCATGGGTCCGGCGGTTCCTCCTCCTCGCTGGAGTCGCCGTCCATCTCCTCGCCGGAGTCGCCGTCCAGGACACTGCGGGGACCTTCCACCGCGCGCACGGCGCGCTCGGCCGACCGCATCAGCTCCGGAACCTTCTCGACCAGCTTCTTCAGCTTCGCTGCCGTGTCATCGGGCGATTCCCACCTGAGCGGCACGGTGGCGTTCTTCAGCGCGTTCGCGAGTCCCGGCAGCGGCCGGCACAGGATGGTGAACTCCGGTTCGACCGCGGCGATCTTGTTTCTGGTGTTGTACAGGTCCATGGCAAAGTCGGCGCATTTGCGCACCATGTGATCGATCGCCGCCAGGAGTTCGGTGAGTTCCTCGCCGGTGGGTGACATCCGCAGAACGTGCTCGGCCGCGGCCTGTGCACGGCGGGCGAGCGTGTACACGAAGCCCACGTCCTGAATCGCGCCGAGGAGGAAGTCGTCGCCACGAACGTCGTCGTGCTCGAAGCCCTTTTCATCCCAGTACTCCAGCGCGAACTCGTCCTTCGCGTATTCCCGCTCCGCCGGCTCCCGCGCCGTCGACTCGTCGTGGTCCTCACCGACGATGTTGAACTTGCCCGCCGTGACGGCTCGCTGCACGACCACGGTCACCGCCCGATTGCCCGCGAGCGACTGGAGTCGCAGCAGCGCCGGTACCGTCCGGGCCGGCGCCGGGCTCGCCCGGTGCTCGTGTCCGGACCTGCCGCACCGACGTTCGTGAACCCCCACCGCGCGCCTCCCTGGACCGTTCAGCTCAATGGTCGGCAGCTGAACGGTCGAAGACAACGCTTCTCCCACTAACGGCGCAGCCGGTCGACGACACGATCGAAACCGCGTTGAGCCGGCCTTCCTGAAGTGACCGGCGAGCCGGTCACATGGCTGCCGCGAAGCTCGTGGCGGTCGGAAACCGGCGGCGATGTTCCTTAGGTGATTCCAAAGTCGGGTGAAAGTCCCGCTGAAGTGCGGTTGGTGTGGTGGGGGGCGGCACCGGATGGGCCGGTGCCGCGCATCGAGCGAGGACACCCATGGGAATTCGAACCAGATTCGTCGCCGCGGCCATCGTGGCCGGCCTGATGACGGTGACCGGCGCGGCCGCCGCGTCGGCAGCGGCTCCGGCGGCTCCGTCGTCGGCACAGCCCGACCGCAAGAAGGACGACGGCAAGAAGGACGGTGGAAAGACGAACGACGAGCAGCTCGCCAAGATCGCCGCGAGCCTGCACGTGACGGTCAAGCAGCTGACCACCGCCTTGGACAACCTGAAACGCGCTCTGGGCAACGGAACCGACAAGGCCACGGCCATCGCCGCGTTCGCCAAGGGACTGGGGATCACGGTTGCCCGCGCCGAGAAGGTGCTGGAGGCACTGTCCGGCAAACCCGGCCCCGGCAAACCCGGTCCCGGCAAGGAGGCGGGCGTTCCGGTCGCGGTGGTCAAGCTGCTGGCCGCCGAATTGAAGATCAGCCAGGACCGGGCCCGGCAGGTGTTCAAGGACCTCGACAAGGTCGGCGGCAAGGGCGGCGACGTCACGAAGGATCCGGCGTTCATCGCCATCGCCAAGGGCCTGGGGATCACCCCGCAGCGGCTGCTGGACGTGCTGCGCAAGGTGAAGGAGGAGTTCGCCAAGCAGGAGGGTGGCAAGCCCAAGGATGGGGCGCCGAGCGGGAAGTGATCCTCTCCGCTGGGGTGTCCGGGCCGGCCGACGGCCGGTCCGGGCACCGTGGTGTGCTCCATACTGGGCGCGTGCGGGTATTGGTGGTCGATGACGACGAGGCCGTCCGCCGCTCGCTGGAGCATGCGCTGCGCCGGGACGGCTATCAGGTGTCCCTCGCAGCCGATGGCGTGCAGGCGCTGGACGAGCTCGGCCGGTCGCGACCCGAGGTGATCGTGCTGGACGTGCTGGTTCCCGAACCGAACGGCCTGGAGATCTGCCGACGGCTGCGCCGCCGTGGCGACCAGACGCCGATTCTCATGCTCACCGCGCGCGATCTGGTCGAGGACCGCGTCGCCGGGCTGGACGCGGGCGCCGACGACTACCTGGTCAAGCCGTTCGCGCTGGACGAGCTGCGGGCACGGCTGCGCGCCCTGCTGCGGCGCAGCGGCGCGGTCCAGGAGGTGCTGCGGTTCGCCGGCGTCGAGATGGACACCACCACCTGCCGGGTGCAGCGGGGCGGCCGGGCGATCGAGCTGACGCGCACCGAGTACTCGCTGCTGGAGTTGTTCCTGCGCAACCCCCAGCGTGTGCTGAGCCGCGAGCTGATCTTCGAATCGGTGTGGGGCTACGACTTCGGGCCCGCATCCAACCAGTTGTGGGTCTATATCTCCTACCTGCGCGGGAAACTGGAATCCGCCGGTGAGCCCCGGCTGATCCAGACCGTGCGCGGCCTGGGATACGTGTTACGGGAAGAACCATGACCTTGCGCACCAGGGTTGGCCTCGCGGGTGGGGTTGTCGTGCTGCTGGCGCTCGCCGTGGCGTCGTTGGTGGTCTACCCGGCCGTGCGGTCGATCATGCGGCAACAGGTCGACGCGTCGCTGAAGCAGAGCATCGGCGAGGGCGATTCCCTCGCCCGCCAGCTCAAGCAGAAGGTCGCCGAGTCCGGCGACAAGATCCCCATCGACGAGCCGATCGAACTGGGCAGCACGCTGGTCCAGTTCGTCAGCGGCCCGGTGTACCCCGGCTCGAACCGGGCCTTCGTCGAGATCACCCAGCGGGACGCGGACGTCGCCAACGGCACACAGCCCCCGTACTTCCAGGACACGACCTACAACGGCGTCGAGTACCGCCTCCTCACCTCCGGGATGGGCAAGCCGCCGGGTGGCCTGATGCGGGTCGCCCACCGGCAGGACGACCAGACCGCCATCCTGGCCTCGCTGGCCGCGTTGCTGATCGCACTGACCCTCGGCGGCGGTCTGGTGGCCGCGGTGACCGCGCGGCTGGCGGCGCGCCGCGTGCTGCGGCCGGTCCAGGAGCTCACCCGGACCGTCGAGCACATCACCGCGACCCACGACCTGACCGCGCCCGTCGACCACCTGACCGGACGTGACGAGATCGGCCACCTCGGTCAGGCTTTCGCCGCCATGACCACCGCTTTGGACGCGTCCATGCGGGCACAGCGGCACCTGGTCGCCGACGCCTCGCACGAGCTGCGCACCCCGTTGACCAGCCTCACCACCAACCTCGAACTGCTCGCCGACGGCGACGGCCTGCGCGCGCCCGAAGCCCCGGCGCTCGTGCAGGACGTGATCGGCCAGGCGCGGGAACTGCGGTCGTTGATCAACAACCTGGTCGACCTCGCCCGGTACGGCAAGAACACCGCCCGCACCGAGGACACCCGGCTCGACCTGGTGGCGAAGACCGTGATCGCCAAGGCCGCCACGCGCACCTCAGCCCCTCGGTTCACGTCCACCCTGACCCCGTGCCTCGTGCACGTCGACCCGGACGCGATCGAACGGGCCATCGGCAATCTGGTGGACAACGCCGTGAAGTGGAGCCCACCCGACGGCGAGATCACGATCACCGTGGCCGATGGCGAGTTCTCGGTCACCGATGAAGGCCCCGGTATCCCCGCGGCCGACCTGCCGTTCGTGTTCGACCGGTTCTACCGTTCCACCCGGGCCCGGTCGATGCCCGGTTCCGGGCTGGGTCTGGCGATCGTGCGCCAGGTGGTGGAGACCCACGGCGGGCAGGTCGCCGCCGAACCGCTGGACCACGGCCTGCGCATGCGGTTCCGGCTGCCGGTCGTGCCCGACTGAGCGGGAGATTCAGGCCTCGGCACGTCGTTGGCGAAGCAGTTCGGCGGCGATCGAATAGGGAGGCGCCGCCGCCTCTGAGCGGGCCGCGTGCTCGACGATCGCGTCCTGCAGGAAACGAGCACCGGCGGGTCGCGGATAGCGGGCGTAGATCGGCCGCACCCGGTCGGCGTCGAGGTCGGTGAAGCGACCGCCGTCGATGAACACGCCCTTGTGCGTGAGGTAGGTCAGCACACCGCGCCGGTCGGCCAGGCCCAGGCACGAGTGCAGGGCGATCGCCTCCCACACCCGGTCGACGTCCGCGGCCGGGACGTCGTGCTCGGCCAGCACCGACGCGGCCAGGTCCGCTCCCTCCACCTCGAACCGGGCCTGGCCCGCCGCGAGGGTGCCCAGGCCCAGGTCGTGGAGGACGCAGGCGGCGAAGAGCAGATCCTCGTCGTAGGCCGCGTCGTGCACGGAGCCTTCCTGCTCGGCCACGAGGCGGGCGAACAGGAAGCTGCGGATGCTGTGGTCGGCGATCGGCGGGCTCTCCGACTGCCGGGCCAGTGCGAGGCTCGCGTCGGCCAGTGGCCCGCTGGGCAGTGCCAGGGCGTCGATGTCCATGCACTGAACCGTAGGAGCCGGCCGGCGCACCGAACAGTGGCCCGAGTGCCATCCATCGCTATTATCGGGCCATGGCCACGTCAGCGGACCGGCATCGGGTCGCGGTCCTCGTCCTGCCCGGCGTCCCGGCGCTGGAATTCGGCATCGCGACCCAGATTTTCGGGACTGACCCGCACTACGAGCTGATCGTGTGCACGGCGGGCAACCCGGGACCGGTGCCGGGCGCCGGTTTCACCGTCACCGCCACGGCCGGCCTCGACACGCTGACCGGGGCCGGCACCGTGATCGTCCTGGCCTACCAGGACATCGGCACCCCGCCGGCGCCCGACGTCCTGGACGCACTGCGCGCGGCGCACGACCGCGGCGCCCGGCTCGTCTCCATCTGCGTCGGCGTCTTCGCCCTCGCCGCGGCCGGACTGCTCGACGGACGCCCCGCGACCACGCACTGGCAGTACGCCGCTCAACTCCGCCGGCAGTACCCGAAGGTGAAGGTCGTGCCGGACCGGATGTACGTCGACGACGGCGACATCCTCAGCTCGGCCGGCGTGACCGCAGGGCTCGACCTCTGCCTGCACCTGGTCCGCCGCGACCGGGGCCCCGCCGCGGCCAACACCCACGCACGCTTCCTCGTCACCCCGCCGCGACGCACCGGCGGGCAGGCGCAGTACGCCGAACGGCTCCGCTCCGACGCCACCGGCGACCAGCTCGCTCCCCTGCGGGACTGGATGCTCGACAACCTCGCCGACGAACTCACCATCGACGCTCTCGCGAAACGCGCCCACATGTCCCGGCGGACCCTCATCCGCCGGTTCCGGGAGGAGACCGACACGTCGCCGATGGCCTGGCTGGCCGACGCCCGCATCGACCGCGCGCGCGAACTGCTGGAGACGACCACCCTGCCCGTGGAACGGATCGGCCGCCTCACCGGACTCGGCGCGCCTTCCTCGGTACGAGCGGCATTCCACCGGCACCTCGGCACCTCGCCCCAGGAGTACCGGGCGCTTTTCCGTCACAGCACCACGGCGGCCGCAGAGCGGATGAGCCGAGCTTGAGCGTCAACCGGAACGATCTGACCGGGGGAAGAAACGAGGACGGCCCAGCTGACGGCGCAGCCACGCCGCTCGAGCAGCGATGGCGTCCTGCGAGAGCACGGCACGCGGAACCACGACGTCGAACCCGTGGAACCCACCGGGCCAGACGTGCAGCTCGACGGAGCCGCCCGCCTGCCACATGCGGCTTGCGTAGGCGACGTCCTCGTCCCGGAACGTTTCGGCCGACCCGACGTCGACGAACGTGGGCGGCAGGCCGGAGAGGTCCGCAGCGCGGGCAGGCGCAGCGTACGGAGACACGTCCGGTCCTCCGCGAACGCCGTCGCCGAGGAGCGCGTTCCACCCGGTCTCGTTCGAGGAACCGTCCCAAATACCGACGCCGCGCATCTGCCGAGCGGAGGGCGAGTCGTTGCGGTCGTCCAGCATCGGCGACAGGAGCAGCTGGGCCAGGATGGCCGGGCCGGTGCGGTCGCGTGCCAGCAGGGCGACACCCGCCGCGAGGCCGCCGCCGGCGCTCGCGCCGCCGATGACGATGCGCTCCGGGTCGATGTTGAGCTCGTGGGCGTGATCCGACACCCACACCAGGCCCGCGTAGCAGTCCTCGATCGGACCCGGGTGGGGTGTCTCGGGTGCGAGCCGGTACTCGACCGAGACCACGGCCATGCCCATCGGTTCGGCCAGGTCCACCATCTCGGCCAGGCCGAACCGGTTGTCCCCGACGATCATGCCGCCCTACCTTTCAGGTGTGCCCCTGGTCGTCCGGGATGATCGGGGTGTGCAGGCGGGGCGGGTATGGCTTTCATGCTTGCTGCCGGTGATGGCTCCGGAGGCTTGGCCGCCCGTCCCGCA
>JAEBES010000026.1:0-51145 GCA_049998155.1 Amycolatopsis sp. cmx-13-12
TACGGTGGTGCACGGACGGGTCTTTCTCTCGGCGGATGTGTTGGTCGCACTTCTCATCCTGCCGCCGAAAGACCCGTCCCTCGACTCAGGCCCTTCACCCACGTCACCAACGTCATGACCCGCAACATCTAGCACGGCGACGGCGCGAAGAGCCACCCGACCTCTTCGGCGAAGACCTCATCATCTCCATAACCGAGCAAGAGGCACGCGACATCGAGGCCGAACTCGAGAACGGCTGGGTGACGACGATCGCCTCGAACATCCGGAACATGCTGGACCAGACATCGTCGCTACGGATCGAAGAGTCGTTCGCTGACATCTACGGCGCAACGCTCGGGCTCGCTCGCGAGAAACACCTTCGACGCGCCTGGGACCAGTTGCATGACACCGGGTTCGTTCATCGACGGGACACGACGCAAAAGATCCGGCGGCAGACGATCAGGCGCAGGGACTAGGGATTAGGCGGAAGCCTGGATCGGCATCTCATCCCAGAGACGCCCATCCAGCTCACGGCCGCCGGCCTTTGGCGTCCGACCGCCCCACTGCTTGTGGAAGAACGGGACGCCCGAGAGCTGGCAGCTGTCTCGGATGTCGCGGACCCAGTCGCGGTCCAGCTCGCGTGCGTTCGGCCCCGACTCGCCACCGGTGATGACCCAGCCGATGCCGTCGAGGTTCAGGTTCGGAAGTGGTCCGAGCAACGGCTCACAGGAAAGGAAGCGGACCGACGCGGGAACGCTGCGAAGATCATCGATACGGGATAGCTGCGTGTCGTCTTCGACACTGACTCCCATCCACAGGTTCGGTGGCCAGTCAAGCCGATCCGCGAGCTTACGCAGTCGCGCTGAACGCTTCGTCAGTACCTGGTAGGTGTGTTGCGGTGTATCGGCGATCACCTCGAAGACCCGTTGCACGAACGTCAGCGGCACACGAGCATGAAAGAGATCGCTCATCGAGTTGACGAAGACGACACGCGGGTTCCTCCAGCGGTAGGGCTGCCGCAACGTGCTCTCGTGCAGCGCCACGCCGAAGCCAGGGCCGGACGTGCGAGGGTCACCGTCGGTCTGGTACTTGTCGGCCCCCATCGCCTTGAGCCGCTTAGCCAATGCAAGTGCGTAGCAGTTGTCGCAGCCAGCCGAAACCCGGTCACACCCGGTGGTCGGGTTCCACGTTGCTTCCGTCCACTCGATCGACGACCGGTCACCCATTCTGATCCCTACCCTAGTCGGTTGACTCCTACATTACGGGATACTCGTAACGAATACCGCGTATGCTGACAGCATGTCGGAAGATCGCTTGACGAAGCTGCGCGCACTGTCGCAAGCAGCCTTCGGACAGCGGTATCGCCTTGAGCTGATGCTCGCTGTCGCGGAGTCACCCGACGGCATCGTCTGCCTCACTGACCTCGCCCGTTCGCTCGATATCTCGATCAGCAACCTCCAGCAACCGCTCAAATCGCTGGTGACGACCGGCTTGCTGTCCCCGTTGCCGGTGAACGAATCACGACGGAAGTTCTACATCCGGAATCCCAGCTCAGCGTGGTCATGGGCCGCGGAACTAGCCGGAGAAGCATGTTCTTCGGACGAGAAGGCCGGGCAATTGAAAGCCGAGACGCCGCAGTCCGGACCAATCCAGCCAACCTGACGAAGACGGCGTCCAGCCCACACCCGCGCTGACACGCCATCACAGGGACCGGGCGCAGTCATCACGGCGACCGGTTGGAGGCCAGGATGTCGGACTCCCTGTCGTTGGCCATGTCACAGCCGACAAGGTGAGCGAGCGAGGACAGAGCACAGGGCATACATCTCGACCGGTAGGTGAGCCTGATCAACCTCAAGCCGTCGCCCGCAAGAAGTCGAGATAGCGGATATCGCGGCGGGCGATATGCACCTCTCGCCCTAAACTGTCGCCGGTCAAGGTACCCGTGGGTGGAGGGGTGAGGGCGTGCCGTACGCCGTGTGGCTGGAAATGACCGCGCCGGAACCGATCACCGACGCGGCCGCGGCAGCACAACTGCCGGGGCTGATCGTCGACCTGCTGAAAGCCGGCTGGGACGTCCCTGCCGTTTCTTGGCTCGACGACGAAGATGACGAGCCTGCCGCTGCCAACGAAGACACCGAAGATGACACCGACGGCCCCGGCCTGCTCGATATGCGTGTGCTGAGCTATCGCGACGGGGCCATGATCGGCCTCGCCGTCGACACCGACATACTCGAAGTCGCCACAACGATCGGTGCGAGCCTCGGCCGGCACCTCGCCGACGCAGCGCCTGCGCTGCTGGGCTGGACCACCGAATCCCTACGCGCCGTCAAACTGACCGCCCCGGACGCCGATGGCGACTGGTTGCCGTCGCTGCGCGAGGACGGCCCACGGTTCCCGGTCGCGGAACACCTGCGCCACGACCTGCTCGAGATGGCTGCCCAGTTCCTGATCGCCGGAGCCGTACGCGACCTGCACGACCCGACCGGTGAAAGCCGCCACACCCCCGAAGCCGTCGACGCCGCCGACCTCGTCGCCGGTGCCGTTGCACAACACCCGTGGGGCCGCGAAGTCGGGGGTGAGCTCGGCACGCTGCTGATCGCCGCCGGCCGCTACGAGGCTGCTTCCGGCGCCCGGCGGCCGCTGACAGGCCACGGCGGCGGCGACGCTGCCTTGGCACAGCAGTTGCTGGAGGCAGTGCGCGCGGAGATCGACCGGCCGGCCATCGACTACGACGACGACCGGATGCGCGGCCACGTCCTCGTCGAAGACTTCATGGAACGCCACGACCTGCAATGGAACCGCCGCACAGGCGACCTCGACGACGAGGCCGACGAACGACGCAGCCGCGAACAGCTGCGGGCACTGCTGTGGGCGGGACTACGCGTCCTGGCGACCCTGACCCATGACCTCACCGACGATGCCCCTTCGCCGTGGCTCTGGCTCGCTGACCTGGAATGCGACGACCTCAGCCCCGCCGTCGGCGTCTTGGCCGAACTCGACGACGAACGCCTCACCGAAGCCGCGGAAGACGATGACGAGGAACTCGCCGCCGCAGCCGAGGCGCACGTGCTGGTCCGCGCCGCGCTGCTGCATCCCGATCTGCTCGACGACGGGGTCTCCGACGAAGTCGGGTCGCTGTTGTTCAACACCGAGGTCACTTCCGGGCCGTTGCATCACGTCGCCCACGACGTCCTGATCATCTTGGGTGCCGATGCCATCGCAAAGGCAACCGGCAACACGAACCAGAGCAAGGCCGCGGAGCTTCTGGCGCCCCCGCTGCGAGCCATCGAAACCCTCCGCGTGGACGACGACGATCCTGACGGCGACCCCTACAACGATCTCCACGCCGCGCTCGAACGACTCCTGCCCAGGTCGGGCAGCACCAGCCGACGTGTCCGGATGGCCCGGGATCTCCTGGCGCTGATCACGGCCGCGGCCGCCAGTCCCGACACGCCGGCCCGGGTCGCCCGCGAGCTGTTCCTCGACCCCGCCACCACAGCCTGCGTCCTGCTCTCCACCGACGACGACAACCGAACCGTACGACGCCTGCGCACCTACATCCTCACCACCGCAGCCGCCCTCGACCCCGCCATCGCCGGAAGCTTCGCCGCCGACCTACCCGCCCTGCACAGCACCGACCCCCGCGACGAACCCGCCCTCCGCCACGAAATCACCACCTGGTGGAACCGCACACTCCAGACCCTCCGGCAGCTACCCGAACTCCCCCACCGGGAGCCACAGTGCCCCGACCCGGGAGCAGCGCTGCTGAAGTCCGCCACCACAGACGAGGGCGCACCGTCCGGCACACTCGACGACCTGTCCACCGCGCACGCCGCCATCGCCGTTGCTCAAGCCATCTCAGCAATCAGCCTCGCACTCGACGACCCCGACTTTCCCGCCCAGATCATCCGATGATCCACACCCGCCAACAGCGTCGCACCGAGATAGTTACGACAGCGTCCCCGGTGACGAGCCCACATCACCGACCCTCGGCAGGATCGGATCAGTCATCCTGTCGAGTGTGCCGCTCGTCGGCGGTCGCTTCCTCGACGATCTCCGCGATGAGGACCGTGTCGTCGCCCAGATCAAGGTCAGCACCCTCAGCAGTCACGGTGACCTCAACGGTCTCCAGGTTGTGTTTCTCGCGTAGGAACCGCTCGCGGTAAAGGTTCTCGGCGTCCTCGGTGATTTTATGCAGCAGCCGCGCGTTGAGTCCGGCGCCGATCGCGATGCCGATGACCGGCACGGCCTGTCCGAGCTTCTGCTTCGTCAACCGCATTGCGAATCGCTCGTAGAACGCTTTGACGATCCGCGTGACGCCGTTCTTGTTCAGCTGCTCCCACGTCGCCTTGCGGGCGAGGTCGTTCACGAGCTTGTTCAACTGGACGTACGCGATGCCCTTGCTGGTCTGCTGAGCCATCCCGAAGCTGAGGACGCCGAGCGCGAAGACCCGCTCCTGGGGCAACTCGGTGTCGTAGCCGTAGTACGCCGCGGTGTGGGCGATCGCCCTCGTCATCGCCCCCAGCACAAGCACGGCGTCGGCCGCCATCGCCGCGGCAACCGTGCCCGCACCGGGTGCCGCGCCGGCGCCCGCACCGAAGACGCCACCAGCTGACGCGAGCAATTCGCCGCCGGAAACCGCCAGGCCGGCACCCGCGCCCTCGACCGCGCTGAAAGCCGTATAGCGCAGCCCCAGACGCGGCTTGGCCTTGTCGATGTCGACCAGGTCGAGCTTGTGGATGTCGCTCAGCTCGCTGACAACATGCCCGCGCTTGACGTAGGCCGCGACGACTGCCCGGCGTCGCAGCTTCGCTTCGCTGGCCTTGTTCACCAACGTCAGCAGGCCGTCGATCGAGTTGTGGACGATCGCGGTCAGCGGTTCCGCACCCGGCACTTGCTCGAGCCGTCCCTTGGCGACTTGGCCACCCTTGACCAGGCGATCACGAACGCCCTGCGGCACCAGCCGGCGCTCACTGACCGCCAACCGCCCGCTACGCCAGCGTTCGATGTCCTGCCACGCCGCACGCTCATATGGGCTCATCTGCTCGACACCCACGGCCACCCCCTCGATCCGAAGACCGCTCCGCCTGCTGCGGCGAACTCATGGGCATGGTAAGTGGTTCCGTTGCCGACAGCGCCAGGCAGCCAACGACAGTTGTCACCGTGAAGGCTGACGCCCAGCCCGATCCTGCGTCATCGTCCCATGCGACAGATCCGGGTGATCTCTGCGCTGAGTGTGATGGCCAATGCGCGTCCGTGCAGGTGCAAAGCGGCTTCGATGAGCCGGGTCTGCGCCCCGGCCGACGATCGCCCTCGACGCCACGCCGCGACGCCCAGGATCACCGACGGCCAAGCTGATCGCCGACGTCAGCACCGGCGCCCCGAAGACGCTGATCGAGATCACCAAGCTTGGCCAGCCCCCTGAAGAAGCGCGCCGAGGACGTGTACGACTACTTCGACCAGCCGTCGTTTCTGGCCGCGAGTGGCCGAGCGGGATAATCTTGTTCTGTGGCAGGGTGTTCGTCCCTCGTATGACGAGCTGGCCGCGTTGGTCGCGGCGCAGGCGGCGGAGTTCGCGCGTGCGCGGGCAGGAGATCGCCCGGGCGCGGACGGGCCGAACGTGACCGCGCTGCGGTATATCTGTGGAGCTTCCAGCACATCCCGGTCGCGCGGACCGCGCAGCTGCTGCTGGCAGATCTGATGGGGTTGCCGGTCTCCGCCAACCTCGAGGGGTTCGCTTGGCTACGAGTCCGCGGCTACATCTGGCACCGCCCGCAAGAACGGCCTCCACATCATCACGCACTTCGCGACGCCGTCTCAGGAAACCCCTGGCTACCAACAACTGCCGAAATTGCCTGAGCGGTTACCTCATCGTGGGGCCAGCTGAACATGTCGGCTCGTCGGCGGGCCGAGCGCGGTGACGCCGAACCACGACTCGCCGACGAACCTCCCGATGACAGGACCGGCCGAGAAAATCTCGTTGTAGCAGCCCAGGTGGGCGCCTCGGGCGTCGCTTTGGGCAACTGCGGGCGGCTGCTCGCCGGTCGATCGGCCGGCACGGCTGCGAGACGAACGAGACCCGGCTTCGGCTCCTGTCTCCGGTCGGAGCGAGCCGACCGGAAGGTAACGGGTGTGCGGTAAGTCACCGTCATCCCGATGTGGCCGACTGTACACCTCTTCGATGATCCACGGGGAATTGCCAACGACCGCACCGGGTGGCAGGCTGTGCGCAGGACGCGGTACCACCGCGACCAGGCCCCAGTGCCCTTTCCCGAACCGGACCCAGACCCTTCAAGGCTGGAAACCGTTGCTGGACAAGCCTTTGTGACTTAGCCAGAGCGGTGTGTCGATGACTTCCACACAGGTTTCGGAGACTCCCGCGACGCCCGGCAGCGATTTCGCCGAGCTGTCGCGGATGATCAAGGAGGCGGGGCTCCTGCGGCGCCGGCGCCGGTACTACGCCGTCCGGATCGGGATGAACCTCGCCGCGTTCGGCAGCGGCTGGGTCGCCTTCGCCTATCTCGGCGACTCGTGGTGGCAGCTGTTCCTGGCCGCGTTCTTCGCGATGGTGTTCGCGCAGCTGGCGTTCATCGGCCACGACGCCGGGCACAAGCAGATCTTCCGCAGCCGCCGGGCGAACGACGCGGCCGGGCTCGTCCACGGTGGACTCACCGGGTTGAGCTACGGCTGGTGGATCGGCACGCACGCGCGTCACCACGCCAACCCCAACCACGAGGACGAGGACCCGGACGTCGACATCGCCGCGCTCGCGTTCAGCAGGGCGCAGAGTGCGCAGAAGCGCGGCTTCCTGCGGTGGGTGGCGAAGTACCAGGCGTTCCTGTTCTTCCCCCTGCTGCTGCTCGAAGGCCTCAACCTGCACGTCTCGAGCGTGAAGGCGGCGTGGCGGGGAGACATCCGCCGGCACAAGCTGGAGTCGGCGCTGCTGATCGCGCACCTGGTGGCCTACCTCGCCGCGGTGTTCGTCGTCCTGTCGCCGCTGACCGGGATCACCTTCATCCTGGTGCACCAGTTCCTGTGGGGGCTGTACATGGGCTGCTCGTTCGCCCCCAACCACAAGGGCATGGAAATGCTCGCGGCCGGGCACAAGCTCGACTTCCTGCGCAAGCAGGTACTGACCTCCCGCAACATCCGCGGCGGCCGGATGACCGACTTCGCCCTCGGCGGGCTGAACTACCAGATCGAGCACCACCTGTTCCCGAGCATGCCCCGGCCGAACCTCAAACACGCCCAGGTGATCGTCCGCGACTTCTGCGCCCGGCACGGCATCCCCTACGCCCAGTGCGGCTGGGCCCGCTCGTACGGGTACGTGCTGCAGCACCTCCACGCGGTGGGTGAACCGCTGCGAGCCGCCCCGTGACAGCCGACGTCCCCCGCACCGACCCGCGGTGCCCGAGTTGCCCGCACCCGCTGAGCGAGCACGACGCGATCGCGCGCCGCTACTGCGCGGCGACGCAGGCCGGTCAGGCCGCCGACCGCGGATGCGTATGCAGCACCGTCCAAGGCCATACCAATGCCGCTGAGACTCAGCGGAGCACGTCCGGCCGCCCGAAGGCTTCGAAGTCAGCCGGGACGAACGTGTCACCTCGCCATCTGCACGCCGACGACCGTCCTGTGCCCCGTTCACCCCGAACCCGGCGACGCACTGCGGGAGCCCACCGTCGCGGCGCACTTCGTCGAAGTCTTCCTGGCCAAGGAGAACCACGGCGGACCGGTCGGGATCAACTACCTCCGCAAGATCGAACTGCCGATCCCGTTCGCCTGCTACAGCGCGATGCCGGCCGGTGTCGACCAGTGCTGACGGCGCCGGCAACCCCGCCGGCCTGCCCCTCATCCTGGACTGCCTCGCCCGCCACGAATCGGTCACCCTGCCGGTCCGGGTCCAGGGAGCCACCTCCGCCGACGGCGACTTCGCCACCGCACTCGCGGCCGACCCCGCCGCCCGCCCGGACGGATTCGTGGTCGAAGGCCACACCGCCGGCGGCCACAACGCCCCACCCGGGGGGACCACGCCTACCCGGACGGCTCGGGACCTTCTCGCTGCTCGCCCGCAGCCGCAACCAGAGCCTCACCGTGACCGTCGCCGACCACGGCCGGTGGCAACCCGTCGCGCGCCCCGGTCTGCTGCACGGCCGCGGGCTCCCGCTCATCCACACACTGGCCGACCACGCCACGATCGACAATGAAACCGAGGGCACCACTGTCACCATGACCTGGTCTCGGTGACGGGTAGCCCACGCCGGAACCGCAGCCCGCCCCCGCCACGACATGCCTTCGTGATAGCCAGGCTCGCCGCGCTCCAGCACCCGACCAGCTGTCACTGATTGTGATCAGAAGGACGAGTAACTACCTCCACCGGGGGTAGACCGACGGGATAGAGTGCTGCCCTCGCAGCAGCGAGCGCGGCACCGGAAGGAGCCGCACGGTGCTCGTCACTTGGAGTACGTACGGTCAGGAAGGCTGGCAGGTCTTGGAGCTGGCCGGCACGGATCCCTCGGTCCTGACCGCCGCCCGTCGATGGGTCGAGGGCCGACTGACCACGCTGAGTGAAAACGATCGCCTCGACACGATGATGGTCGTCGAGGAACTGCTGGAGAACGCGTACCAGCACGCTGGAGGAGCCGATCAGCTGCGGATCCACCACACGCACGACTCGTGCGAGGTCACGGTTGCGGTCGCCGACGTCGGTGCCGGCGAGCCACGGATGCGCGTTCCCGACCACAGTGGCGGCCGTGGACTGCTGGTTGTCGATCAGGTGTGTGCCGAGTGGGGGGTGAGCTCCCACGATGACGGCAAGCTCGTCTGGGGACGCGTCGACTGCGATGATCCCGAGAGTTCGTAGCCGGGCTTTGGAGATTTCAGCGGGTGTCCTGCCCGCTCGGCCTCACCCTGCCGAGATCCGTCCGCCGGTGTTCGGTGGCGCCGGCCTCGAACGGCAGGAGCGACCGCCCACAGCGTAACCAAAGTAGCGCCGAGTGGGCCCGCCACTCGGTTCGGCGCGGGGCGCCGAACGACATGCGGGAACCTTGTACCAGCGAGCAGACTGGGGCGATGGTGTCATCCCCGCTCGAAATCCCCGGCGCGCCGGGGCACACCGCTGCGCCGGTCGTCGCGCTGGTCGCGTCCGCGGGCGGGCTCGGGGCGATCACCTCCGTGCTGAGCACGCTGCCCGCCGATTTCGGATTCGCCGTGGTGGTCGCCCAGCACATGGGCGGACACGGTGGGAAGCTGGCCGACATCCTGGGCCGCCGGCTGCCGCTGCGCGTCGAGTGGGCCGTCGACGGCGATCCGCTGCGGCCCGGCACCGTGGCCGTGTGCCCGGCGCGGACGGTGATGGAGCTGCTGCCGGACGGAACGCTGTCGCTGGCCCCGGCCACCGGCCCCGGTTCCGGCGGCGTGCTCGACGCGTTGCTGGCCTCCCTCGCCGGCTCGGTCGGCGAGCGCGCGGTGGCCGTGGTGCTGTCGGGTATGGGCCAGGACGGCTTGGTGGGTGCCCAGGCGATCAGGCAGGCCGGCGGCACCGTCATCGCGCAGAGCGCGCAGTCCGCCGAGCACTCGTCGATGCCCTCGTCCGTGACTGAGGCGGGCGTGGCGAACCTGGTGCTGGACCTGCCCGAGATCGGGCCGGTGCTGTGGGATGTCGCGCAGGGCGGCCTGCTGCCCCGGGGCGCCGGGGACCGCCCTGATACCGGCTTCGTGTTCGCCGGGACCGGCGAAGTCGCCACGCTGGCGCGGAAGGTCGACTGGAGCCAGACGCCGCTGGGGCCGGTCCGGGAGTGGCCGGCCCAGCTGGTCACCCTGGTGCGCACGGTGCTCGACAGCCCAGTGGGCATGTGCCTGCTGTGGGGTCCGGACCTGTTGCAGTTCTACAACGACGCCTACCGGCTGGTGATGGGGGCCGAGCACCCCGCCGGCCTCGGCCAGGCCAGCCGGGAGTGCTGGCCGGAGGTGTGGCACCTCAACGAGCCCCGCTACCGGCAGGCGCTGGCCGGGGAAGCCGTCTCGCTCAAGGACGCGCTCTACCCGATCAACCGGCACGGCGACACCGAGAACGCCTGGTTCGACCTGACCTTCAGCCCGCTGCGCGACGACGGCCCGGCACCGGCAGGCGTGCTGGTCACGGCCATCGAGACGACGCACGAAGTGCTGGCCCGCCGCCGGCTCGACCTGCTGAGCACCCTGGCCGGGTACACCAGGAAGTCGGCGTCCGGGCGCGCGGCGCTCGAAACCTTCATCGGCGCGCTCGGCGACGACGCCCCTGACATCCCGTTCGCCGCCGGCTACCTCACCGACCCGACGCGGCAGCGGGCGGAACTCGTGGCCGCGGTGGGCACCCCGGCCGGTGGGCCCCTGGCGCCCCACACCGCGTTGCTGTCCTGGCGGCGGCCGAAGTGGCCGCTGGCCGAACTGGTGGCCACCGGCGAACCCGTCCTCGCCACAGACTTGGCCCATGCCTTCCGCGGGGTCACCGTCGGCGCGGACAACGAAGAACCCGAGGCCGCGATCCTCTTCCCGCTCGGCGAAACACCCGCCCGCGCGCCCGCCGGGGTGCTGATCCTCGGCGTGAGCCCGCGGCTGCCGCTGGACGAGACCTACCGGCACTTCCTCGGGCTGGTCGCCGCCCAGGCCACCGCCGCGCTCACCGACGCCGTGCACCGCCGCCGCCAGAGCGACCGGATCGACCAGCTCGCCGAGCTCGACCGCACCAAGACCCAGCTCCTCTCCACCGTCAGCCACGAACTGCGCACCCCGCTCACCCTGCTGCTCGCCCCGCTCGACGACCTCGCCGCTCCCGTCTCGGACTTGCCGTCCCCCCTGCGTGCCCAGGTCGACATCGCCGCCCGCAACGCCCGCCGGCTGCTCGGGATGGTCGAGACCCTGCTCGACTTCTCGCAGATCGAGGCGGGCCGTCTGCGGGCCCGGTCCGAGCCCACCGACCTCGCGCAGCTCACCGAAGACATCGCCAGCACCTTCCGCGGCGCGGCCGACCACGCCGGGATCACTTTGCGGGTCGACTGCCCGCCCCTGAGCGCGCCGGTCGCGGTCGACCCGGAGATGTGGGAGAAGATCGTCGCCAACCTGCTGTCCAACGCGGTGAAGTTCACCTTCGCCGGCACGATCACCGTCACCCTGCGCGAACTGCCCCAGCACGTCCAGCTCGCCGTGCGCGACACCGGTGTCGGCATCCCGGACGACGAGCTGGCCAAGGTGTTCACCCGCTTCCACCGCGGCACCGCCACCCGCTCGCGCACCTACGACGGCGCCGGCATCGGCCTGGCGCTGGTCCACGAGCTCGCGCGGCTGCTGCGCGGCCGGGTCAAGGTGCGCAGCACCGTGGGCGAGGGCAGTGAATTCACCGTGTGGATCTCGCGACGGGAGTCCCCGACCGCCGAGAAGCCCGGTACCGGCCGCATCCACCGCGCCACCGCTGTCACCCTCGCGGAGGCCGCGGAGCACTGGGACGCCCACACCGACGACTCGACGGACCCGGCACAGCCGGACCGCGCACGGCTGCTGGTCGTCGACGACAACCGCGACATGCGGGACTACCTCACCCGGCTCCTGTCGCCGAACTGGCACGTCCACGCCGTCGGCGATGCGAAGCGGACGCTCGAGTCGGCCCGGCGGGACCCGCCCGACCTGATCGTCGCCGACGTCATGATGCCGGAAATGGACGGGCTCGAACTGGCCCACCGCCTACGGGCCGACCCCGGGCTGCGCAGCGTGCCGCTGATCATGCTCAGCGCCCGCGCCGGCGAGGAAGCCACCGTCGAGGGCCTCACCGCCGGTGCCGACGACTACCTGGTCAAACCGTTCGCACCCAGCGAGCTCGTCGCCCGCATCGCCGCCCAGCTCGAACGCCGCCGCGTCCGGGAAACCGGCGACCGCCGGTTCCGCGCCCTCGTCGCCGCCACCTTCGACGCGGTCTACCGGATGAACCCCGACTGGAGCGAAATGCGCGGGCTCGACGGTCGCGGGTTCATCGCCGACACCACCGCCCCCAGTCACTCCTGGCTCGACAGCTACATCGCCCCGCCCGACCAGCCCGGCCTGCTCGCCGCGATCGACGAGGCCGTGCGCACCAAGAGCGTGTTCGACGCCGTCCACCGCATCCGCCGCACCGACGGCACCCTCGGCTGGACCCACTCCCGGGCCGTCCCGCTGTGCGACGACCACGGCGAGATCGTCGAGTGGGTCGGCACCGCCACCGAAGTCCCCGGTCCGGTGGCCGAGCCCTGAGAGAGGAACCTGCGCGGCGAAATCGACTGCCAGTCTCGACGCGGGGAAATCCGAATTGATCGCCCGCCACGTGAGTGCCCGTCTGCGGACGCCGGACCCATTGCCCACAGCGCTGCGGTCACCGCATCTTCTCGGGGATCTCTTCGAGCGTCCGCAGCAACCGGATCGCCAGCGCGCGGGCTTCTTCGGCGGACAGCGGCGAATTCTCCTTCACCGTGTTCTCCACGAGGTTCACTCGCTGTTCGTAACGGGACACGAAGTCCATGTCTGACCTTCTTCTCTTGATGACACAACCGGATCGAAGGGAAAGCACTTGTCCCGAAGGACCGATGTCACCGGCGGGTGCGGCGGCCGGACGGGTCGTGCGCCCAATTGCCGGGTGCGGCAGGCCGGCGGCGCAGGGAGCGTTCGGCGTCGTCTTCGGAAGCGGGGGCCGGGGTGTACACCGGCTGGCGGAACAGGCTCCCGTACCGGCTGTCCTGCGGTGTGGCGAGCGTTCCGGGGCGGGGTTGTTCCGCGATGGGATGGCTGAACAACGAGCTGTCCATGGTGGGAGTACTGATCGGAAAATCCTTTCGTGTGCGCCGCCGGAGGGCGGCGCCGGGTATGCGAGCAGCGAGGGCCGGACGACGGGCCGGGCACCGATGCGAGGTCACCAGTCGACGTGCCTGAGCTTCAGCGCGGCCGTGATCCGGTGAGAGTGGTTTTGGGGTCCGACGGCATGTCGGTGCTCCCGTCCCCGGCCGCTGGCAACGCCGGATTGGGGCCGAGGACGGCGCAGGTTCGACCACTTGCGCACGAAATGCTCTCGGACAACACCCAGCGTACACGACGGCCGCGCTGGGTGTGTTAAGACTGGGTTCTAGCAAAGGGGCCCTCGTGGACCAGCTCAGTCTCGGCGTCGTCGCCCGTTCCCGCAAGGAGAACGAGCGGCGGCTGCCGATCCACCCGCACCACCTCGACCGGATCGACGCCAATCTCCGGGAAACCATCTACCTCGAACACGGCTACGGCGAACCCTTCGGTGTGCCCGACGAACACCTGGCGAACACTGTCGCGGGACTGCGCACACGAGAACAGCTCATCGCCGAGTGCGACGTCGTCCTGCTGGCCAAACCCCTGCGGGAAGACGTCGCCGAACTCCGGCCCGGCCAGGTGCTGTGGGGCTGGCCGCACTGCGTGCAAGACACCGAGCTGACCCAGCTGGCCATCGACCGGCGGCTGACCGTGATCGCCTTCGAGGCGATGAACCACTGGCGGCGCGACGGCTCGTTCGGGCTGCACGTCTTCCACAAGAACAACGAACTGGCCGGCTACTGCTCGGTCCTGCACGCCCTGCAGCTGATCGGCTCGACCGGCGACTACGGCCGCCGGCTGCGCGCGGTCGTGATCGGCTTCGGCGCGACCGCGCGCGGCTCGGTGACCGCCTTGAACGCCCACGGCATCCACGACGTCGAAGTCCTCACCGCACGCGGCCTCAGCGCGGTCGCCTCACCGATCCACTCCGCGACGATGGTCCACTTCGACCACGACAAGAACAACCCCGGCGACCCCCGGCGCAGCCACGCGCACACCGCACACGGCCGGGTGCCGCTGGCCGGGTTCCTCGCCGAGCACGACATCGTCGTCAACTGCGTGCTGCAGGACACCGACGCGCCGCTGACCTTCCTCATCGAGGACGACCTCGCGGCGTTCGCCCCGGGCAGCCTCATCGTCGACGTCTCCTGCGACGAGGGCATGGGCTTCAGCTGGGCGCGGCCCACCACGTTCGCCCGGCCGACCTTCCCGGTCGGCGACGGCATCACCTACTACGCCGTCGACCACAGCCCGTCCTACCTGTGGAACTCCGCGACCTGGGAGATCAGCGAAGCCCTGCTCCCGCACTTGCGCGGAGTCCTTTCCGGACACTCCACATGGGAGGACCACGAAACCGTGCGGCGCGCCGTCGAACTCCGGGACGGCACGATCCGCAACCCCGCGATCCTGTCCTTCCAGAACCGCTCACCGGAATATCCGCACCGGCAGCTCACGGCACCGGAACCGTCCACCTGAGACACGTGCCGCCGCCGGCCGGGCGTTCGAGCCGCAACGACCCGCCCGCCTCCGCGGCACGCTGCGCGAGGTTGCGCAGCCCGCTGCGCGCCACGGCTTCCGGCATCCCGATCCCGGTGTCGGAGACCTCGACGACCAGATCCTCGTCCAGGGACACGGTGACCGCCAGCTCCGCCGCACGCGCGTGCCGCAGGACGTTGCTGACCGCTTCGCGCACCACCGCCTCGGCATGTTCGGCCAGCCCGGCGGGCACCCGATCGAACGCTCCCGACAGCCGCACCGTCGTGCGGATGGCGGAGTCGGCGCATCCGTCGGTGATCGCGTGCTGCAGGCGCGCCCGCAGGCCCCGGCCGGCTCCCGGCCGGGCGTGCAGGGCGAAGATCGCGCTGCGGATCTCCTCGATGACGTCCTGAAGCTGGTCGATGTGCTGGGTGAGCCGGGCCGTGACCGCGGCCGAGTCCGCCCGGCGGCGGGTGCCCTCGATCCCGATACCGACCGCGAACAGCCGCTGGATGACGTGGTCGTGCAGGTCGCGGGCGATCCGGTCCCGGTCCACCGCCACGTCCAGCTCCCGGCGGGCGGCCTGGCTTTCGGCGTCCCGCAGCGCCAGCGCGGCCTGGTCGGCGAAGGCGGACACCAGCTGCAATTCGTGCTCGTCGAACAATGCCGCGCCAGGAGCGCGGATCGCCACGAGCACCCCCGCGGTGGACTCGCCGGAGCGCAACCGCACCACCAGCGCCGGCCCGAGGTCCACACCCAGGCCGTAGGCCAGGCTCGGCACACTGCGCGGGACGTGGTCGCGCAGTACCGCGCCTGACGTCGACCCGTCGAGCGGGATCCTGCGGCCGGTCAGCACCTCGGCGTCCGGCCCGGCGCACACCGTGACGGCCAGCGCCCCACCGGGCGACCCGGGCAGCGCGATGAGCGCGTCGTCGGCGCCGGTCAGCTCGGCGGCCCGGGTCGCCACCAGGCGCAGCACCTCGTGGACCTCGGCGCCGCCCAGCAGTTCGGCGGAAATCTCCCCGGTGGCTTCCAGCCACCGCTGCCTGCTCCGGCTCTCCTCGTAGAGCCGTGCGTTGTCCACCGCGATCCCGGCCGCCGCCGCCAGCGCGTCGATCGCCCGTTCGTCGTCGGCGGTGAACGGCTGCTCGCCGCCGAGGGACAGCCGGCCGAGGACCGCGCCCCGGACCAGGAATGGGACGTCGAGGACGGCCGGCATCGGGGTGGCGTCGTCGACGCCGGTCGCGGCGAACCCGGTGGTCCGGCCGTCCTCGTCGAGCAGGACCAGCGCGCCGTACCGGGCACCGACCAGGCCGGTGGCGGCGACGACGATCCGGTGCAGCGTGGTCTCGAGCTCCAGACCGGCGGAGAAGGCGAGGACCGCCGCCGGCAGCGCGTCCATCCGGTCCCGGCCCGACGTCGTTTCCGCGGGCATGCCTCCACAGTGACACAGCTGCCCGGCCCGCGGCGGCATCCGGCGTGAACCGAACCGGGTTCGCAACCGGCGACCTTCGCCGCCGGGTGAAGGCCGTTCGGCACTTGGCCGGGCCGCCGCCCGGGCGAACGGTGGAGAGACAGCCAGGAGTCCAGGAGTTCGGAGCCGTCCATGAAGACCGGTGTCATGCCCGTCGGGCATCTCAACGCGAGCCAGATGCAATCCGTGCTCCTCGCGGCCACGGCGCCGCCACCCCTGCGGAACCCGCGGCCGTGGCGGTTCCAGTGCACGCCGGACGCCGTCGAGCTGTACGCGGATTCGCTCACCACCGGCACCGACAGCCAGCAGCGGGAACGGCTCCTGGACTGCGGAGCCGCCCTGCTGAACCTCCGGCTGGCGATCAAGGCGCAGGGCAGCCACGCCGATACGCGCCTGTTCCCCACCGCGGACCGGCCCGACCTGCTCGCCGTCGTGCGACCGAACGGCTACGAGACGATCGCCCCGGAAGACCGGGAACTCATGGCGGCCATCGCCGACCGGCAGAGCAACCGCCGCCCGTTCACCGCCGCCGTCATCCCCGACGCCGTGCAGCGGCAGCTCCGGCGGGCAGCCGAAGTGGAACGCGCCTGGCTGGCCACCATCACCGACGACCAGGTGCCCCAGCTGCGCGACATCATGCACCGCACGGAAGTCCCGCCGGCGACGCCCGGCCCCGGTGGCGGGAGCGACCTCGACGTCGAGCCCGGCCGGCTGGTCGCGGTGATCGGCTCGATGCACGACACCGCCCTCGGCCGGCTTCAGGCCGGTCAGGCCCTGCAGCGGGTGCTGCTCACCGCCACCGCTGCCGGGCTCTCGGCGGTGCTCTCTACGCAGGCGATGGCGATTCCGGCGACCCGGCGTGAACTGCGCCAGCTGCTCGGCGGCGGGCTCTGGCCGCAGATCATGCTGCGCCTCGGCCACGGCACCGCCGTGCCGTCCCCCACCCGGACACAGCTCGAAGACGTCGTGATCAGCGACGAGCACCCGTTCGGCCGTTAACCGCCCGGACGCCGTTGCGCGCCGTGGATCCCGGTGACCAGCACCGCCGCCTGCGACCGCCGCTCCAGCCCCAGCTTCGCCAGCAGGCGGGACACGTAGTTCTTGACGGTCTTCTCGGCCAGGAACATCCGCTCGGCGATCTCCCGGTTCGTCAGGCTTTCCCCGAGCAGGTCCAGCAGCACCAGCTCCTGCTCGCTCAACCCCGCGAGCGGACCCGGCTCCCCGGTTTTCGCGCGCAGCTCGGCTACCAGCGCCGCGACCGCCCGCCCGTCCAGCAGCGTCTCACCCGATCCCACCCGGCGAATCGCGTCCACCAGCTGCAGCCCCTTCACATCCTTGATCACATACCCCTCGGCGCCGGCCAGCACCGCGTCGACCATCGAATCCTCGTCGGTGAAGGACGTCAGCATCAGGCACCGCAGACCGGGCAGCGCCGCGCGCAGGTCGCGGCACAACTGCACGCCGCTGCCGTCGGGGAGCCGGACGTCCAGCACCGCCACGTCCGGGCGCAGCGCCGGCACCCTCGCCAGGGCTTCGGCCACCGACGAAGCCTGCCCGACGACGATCAGGCCGGGTTCGTCGCCGACGAGTTCGGCGACCCCGCGCCGCACGAGTTCGTGGTCGTCGACCAGGAAGACCGTGATGACGGGCAGAGCGCGCTGCGGGCTGTCATCCACCGCTCCAGGCTACGCCCGCGGCGCCGAACGCCCCCCGGACAAAGGTCCCGCGACTCTAGGCGGCGTGGCGCGGGCGGACCACCGTGGAGGCATGACACAGATCCAGCACCGGCCCGACCACCACCTCAAGACGGCCGTCACCGACGAACTCGCCTGGACCCCCAGTGTCAACGCCGAAGGGATCGCCGTGAGCGTCGACGGCGGTGCCGCGACGCTCGCCGGGCACGTCGGCACCTATCCCGAGAAGGAAGCGGCCCTGCGCGCCGCGACCCGGGTCCACGGCGTGACCACGACCGTGGACCGGATCCTCGTCCGGCACGGCCACGCGGTTCCGGCGGATGTCGATCTCGCCCGGGAAGCCATGGCGGTGTTCGACCGCCGCACGGTTCTCGTGCCGAAGAACTCGGTGCAGGTCGACGTGCGCGACCGGGTGATCACGCTGCGCGGCACGGTGGACTGGCACCACGAGCGCGAAGCCGCCCGCCGGGCGGTTGCCGCGCTCCCCGGGGTCGAGGGAGTACGGAATCTCATCACGCTGCGGCCCGCACCGGGAGTCACCGCGGCCGAGACCAAAGCGCAGATCCTCGCGGCGCTGGCCCGGCACGCGCCGGGGTTCGCCCAGCACGTCGAGGTCGCCGTCGACGACGGCCAGGTCACCCTCACCGGCGCCCTCCGCACCCCGGCCGAACGCCGTTCGGCCGAGCAGACCGCGTGGTTCGCCCCCGGCGTGACCGCGGTCGACAACCAGGTGAAGCTCTCCGGCTGAACCCTCGCCGCCGGCCGGCCCCCGGAACTCCGCAGTGTCCTGTGCGAAAAGGACAGGGCACTGTGGACCCGGCCGCCTGCCGAAAACCGGTGACGCCGGCAGTCCGCCCGCTGCGGACCCGGCTTTCCCAGCCACTGGTGAGCCGGCAAGCCCAAACCGATATAGGGAGGCACCGATGAAGGCAGTCGTCGCGACGGACCAGTCCGCGGAAGCGGCCGGGATCACCCTCGCGGAGCGGCCCGAGCCGACCCCGGCGATCAACGACGTCGTCGTCGACATCCATGCGTCGGGCTTCGTCCCCGCCGAGTGGGAGTGGCCCTCGACGTGGGTCGACCGCTCCGGTCACGACCGAACCCCGGCGATCATCGGCCACGAGTTCGCCGGCGTGGTCTCCTCCCTCGGCTACGGCACGACGGGACTCTCACTGGGACAGCGGGTGTTCGGGATCACCGACTGGCACCGCGACGGAACCCTGGCCGAATACGCGGCCGTCGAGGCGCGCAACCTCGCGCCGTTGCCGGGGGACGTCGGCTTCACGGTGGGTGCGAGCCTGCCGATCTCCGGCCTGACCGCGTGGCAGGGCCTAATCCAGCACGGTCGCCTTCAGGCCGGGCAGAGCGTCCTCGCCCACGGCGCCGCCGGCGCGGTCGGGTCCGTGGTGACCCAGCTCGCCCGCGAGTTCGGCGCCTACGTCATCGGCACCGGACGGGCAGCGGACCGCCAGGCGGCGCTCGACTTCGGCGCCAACGAATTCCTCGACCTCGACCACGACGATCTCGGCGACACCGGCGGGGTCGACCTGGTCTTCGACGTCATCGGCGGCGACATCCAACGGCGCTCGGCGAGCATCGTCCGGCCCGGCGGGACGCTGGTATCGGTGGTCGGGCCGGTCGAGGCTCGCCCGGCCGACGGCCTCGCGATCGACTTCGTCGTCGAGTCCGTTCCCAGTCAGCTGGTCGAGATCGTCGACCGGGTGCGGGACGGGCGCCTGCGTACGCACATCGGAACCGTCACGACCCTCGACGACGCCGTTCCCGCGCTCAACCCGGCCGAGCGGCGCAAGGGCAAGACCGTCATCCGCGTGCGCCCCTGAATACCCCGGAGCAGAATCGAAGATGTCCGAGAGCATTTCGCACGCCAGCGATCAAGCCCGCGTCGTTCTCGGGCCCCAGTCCGGCCGGTCTCCTCCGGCTGGGGACGGGAGCACCGGCATGAAGTCGGTCCCGCACACCACCCACGCCATGCGCTTCGCGCAAGCCGCCGAAGAACTCCGCCACTACGCGCCGCGGCTGCGGCTCAAGCCGGACACACCCGTCACCGGCTGGGTCGACGGCGCCTGGTGGCCCCATTCCCTGGACCTGACCGCCGAACTGCCGTCGCTGCTCCCGGCGCTGACTGCCCGGCTGGGCCGGATCGAACGGGTCACCTACCACCTCGCGGCGTGGCCGCCCAGCCGACGCCGGCTGCGTTCTGGGGACGAGCACGGCGACGTCCGGCTCGAGGGATTCCGGTCGCAGCACGCCGCCACCCTGACCGTGATCGGGATCGGCGCGCGCCGCCGGCTGACGCTGCTGGTGATCCCGCCGGGCGCCGATCCGGACCTCGCGCACCACGCATTGCTGACCGCGGCGCGGCGGGGCAACGTCGATACCGTCGACACGCTGCTCGCCGCCCTCGACGAGGACACGGCGGAGGTTGAAGGCGGCCGGATCCCCGGCCAGGCGGAACCGGCCGACGGGTAGGAAGCTCAGTCCGCTTCACGTGCCGGTGGCGTGGCGGCGAGGCGGGCATGCAGGCGTTCCCGGATCTCGTCCGGGGTGTAGGTCCGCCGCCGTCGTTCCTGGCGCACGATCACCACCCCGGTCGCGGCGACCCCGACGAGCCCGGCCAGTCCCAGTGTCTTCCACCAGCGCATGGGCCTAGGCTACTGGCGTGCCGGGGACCGAGCTTGATCTCGACGAAGCCGTGGCCGTGACGCGCACGGGCGACCTGTGGCTGTTCCGGGGCCGGTCCGCGGCCGACCGCACGATCCGCGTCGTCACGAACAGCCCCGTCAACCACGTCGGCATGGCCGTGGTGATCGAGGACCTGCCGCCGCTGATGTGGCACGCGGAGCTCGGCCGCTCGCTGCCGGACGTCTGGTCGGGCACTCACCATCGAGGCGCCCAGCTGCACGACCTGCGCCAGGCCGTGCTCGTCTGGGCCGAGCGGTACCACCAGCGGGTCTGGCTCCGCCAGCTCGACCACCCGGTCACCGCGGAGATGGAGGACGCCGCCCTGCGCACGATCGCGCGGCTCGACGGCACACCGTTCCCCTCCACCGCACGCCTCGCGTCCCGCTGGCTCGGCGGACGGCTACCGTCCCGGAAGCGGGACACCAGCCTCGAGTCCGCTTATTGCGCCGAAATCGTCGCGCTGACCTACGAAGCCATGGGCCTGCTGCCGCCGGGCCGTCGGCCGAACTGGTACGACCCGGGCCGCTTCTGGAGCGGCGACCACCTCGGCCTGGCCGACGGTGCCACCCTGGGTGCCGAAATCGCCGTGCGCCTCCCCGGCTGACTTGTCGGTCCATTGTGGACGTCACCGCGGAACCTCGGTCGGCAGGCGGGGTTCGCGGTGCAGCAGTTCGAGCGCCTCGGTGTCGTCGACCGCCGGGAACTTCCGGTAGCTGTTGCGGACCGCGTGCAGCCAGGGCAGCGGGCGCAGGCAGACGAACTGGTCGACTTCGCGGGCGAGCCGGTCGAGGACGGGTGCCTGGGCTACCGGAACGGCCAGCACGATCCGGCGCACCTGGCGGGCGCGCAGGACGCGGATGGCTGTGTGCGCGGTCGTGCCGGTGGCGGCGCCGTCGTCGGCGAGCACGACCGTGCGGCCGGCGATCGGCACCGGCGCGATGTCGCGCCGGTAGACGGCGACCTGCCGGGCCAGGCCGGCCCGTGCCCCGTCGGCGAGCCTGGTGAGCCCGTCCGCCGAGATGTCGAACCGGCGGATCGCGCCGTGGTCCCAGACGACCAGGCCGCCCTCACCGACGGCACCGAGCAGCACCGGTGGCGGTCCGGCGGCCTCGATCCGGGAGGTGAGCAGGATGTCCAGCGGCGCCCCGAGGACGTCGGCGATTTCGGCGGCGACCACGAGCCCGCCTTCGGACAGGCCGAGGACCACGGCGCGGTCGCCGCGCAGCTGGCGCAGGCGGAGGGCCAGTCGCTCGCCCGCCTCCCGGCGATCACGGAACCGCATGGGCACTCCTGGGAGTCGAAGCCGTTCGGCCGTCTCCAGCATGACCGCATCACGTCCGCGCCATGAGGGCCGTTGGTCACCAGCAGCGGACCGTTCGGCACCTTTCGCGCGACAGTCCACAAAGGATTGCTCAGTGCGGGTGGCGCACCGTCGACGAGGCCAGCACGACCGCGGGGGTGAGGGTCCGGTCGGCCAGGGCGCGGGCCACGTCGCCGAGCCGGAGGTTGTTGCGGCGGGCGTAGGCGCGCAAGGCCGTGAACGCCGCGTCCATGCTCACCTGCCCGCTGACGGCCAGCACGCCCTTGGCCTGTTCGATGATCACCCGGCTGTTCAGCGCGGTCTGCAGCTGCTCCGAGAGGATCTCCCCCTGGCGGAAGGCTCGTTCGTGGAGGATGCCGATGGTCGCGGTGTCGGCCAGCCCCTGCGCCAGTGCCACATCGTCGCCCGACAACTCCCCCGGGGTCCGCCCGAACAAGTTCAACGCCCCGATCGTCTGCCCGCGCAGCCGCATCGGCACCGCGTGCACCGACGCGAACCCGTCCTTGGCCGCCTCCGCCGCGAACCGCGGCCAGCGCGCCGCCGCCGCGGCGATATCGGCCACCAGGACCGGTGCGCTGGTGGTGAAGCACTCGACGCCCGGGCCTTCGTCGATGTCGAGCTGGAACAGCTCCAGCAGCCGCGCCTGCTCGGTGGACGACGCCAGCACCTGCAGCCTGCCCCGCTCGTCGGCCAGCGTCAGCCCGGCCGCCGCGACGTCGAGCAGCTCCACGCACTGCACGACCAGCGTGTGCAGCAGGTCGGCGACGTCGTAGTCGTCGACCAGCGTGTCCGCCAGCGCGACGAACGCCCGGGTCACCTGTCGTTCACGGTCGGGCATGCCCACCATCTCCTGAATCGTCAGCTGCCTTCATGGTCTCCCCGCCGGAACTCCTCGTCCAACCGCAGCCGCCTGGCGACGATGTCGGCCGCGACGTCCAGCAGGGGACGTCCGTGGCCGAACGCGTAGGCCCGCAGCCGGGCCAGCGCGGCCGGGGCAGGCAGGTTCAGGTGCGCGATCAGCATCCCGGTGGCCTGGTGCACCTCCCGGAACCGCATCGCCGTGCCCTCCATCCACCGCCCGTCGCCGTCGAGCCAGCGATCGCCCCCGTCCCGCAGCCCCGACAGGGCGAGCGTCGCGATGTCAGCTACCTGCAACGCCGTCGACAGCTCGGCGGCGTCGAGCGAGCCCGGCGTCGAGCGATAGGTGTCGAGGGTCGCCACCCACACTGCCCCGATCTGGAGCGGGAACGTGAACAACGCGGCCACGGGCTGCGCCGTGGCCTCGGTGGCGAACACCGGCCAGGCCGGCGGCGGTCCGGCGGCCAGATCCGGCACCAGGACCGGCCCGCCCACGACGTGGGACTCGAAACACGGTCCTTCTCCAAGGGAAAACTGCAGCTCGGCCAGCGCCGTGCTCACTTCGTCACTGGCGTAGACGATCTCGCGGTGCCCGGTGCCTGCCACCACCGACACCGCCGCGCCGTCCACCGGCAGCAAGCGGACACACGCCCGGCACACCCGGCCCACGACGTCGACCCCGTTGCCAGTGCCGTCTTCGCCCAGCGCGGCCAGCACGCTCGTGCGGAGGACCTCGACCTCAGCCACCGCGGACGGAGCGCAATCGTCGCCGCGCCCCGGTGCGCGCGGTGAGGATGTCTTCGGCACTGGCCGTGGTGTCGGGGTCCGCGGCCGTCCGCAGGGCGGCGGTGGCGGCATCGCGTGGGGTGTCCGGCGCGACGACGAGCAGGGTCAGGCGCCGCTGCTGCGTGCCGATGAGCGTGAGGGTGTCCGCCTGCATGGAGTGGAACCCTTCCAACCGGACGAGGCGGCCGTCCACCACGAGCTTGCGGTGGGCGATCTCCCAGCCGTCGCCCAGCGGGTAGCTGATCCGCTCGACCTCGCCCACCCGGTCACGCACCGCCGCGAACACGTCGGGGAACTCGACGCCGGCGTCACGGGAGCGTGGCCACCACGCTCCGTCGACATACCCGCCGCCGGCAGCCGGTTTCAGCTGCATGCGGACCTCGTCACGTGCGGCGGTCATGACCGGCTCCCGTGCTGCCGGTCCGGGGTCTCGGTGAGCAGGCCACGCTCCAGCTTGCCGAACCCGCGGGGTGCCGCGGAGTAGCCGGGGTTGAGCTTGCGGGCCAGGCGTTCGGGCCTGGGCCAGCGGACGTCGGTGGCCCAGCCGAGCTTCTCGAACAGCCAGATCAGGCGCGCGGACATGTCGAGCTGGCCGCGGCGGACGCCGTGGCGGGCGCCGGTGGGGTCGGCGTGGTGGGAGTTGTGCCACGACTCGCCCATCGAGGCGATCGCCAGCGGCCAGAAGTTCGCGGACTTGTCGCGAGCGGCGTAGGGGCGCTCACCGATCATGTGGCACAGCGAGTTCACCGACCAGGTGACGTGGTGCAGCACGGCCACCCGGACCAAGCTCGCCCAGAAGAACGCGGTCAGCGCGCCCCACCAGGACATCGTCACCAGCCCGCCGATCAGCGCGGGGCTGAGCAGGGTGAGGACGGTCAGCGCGGGGAACCAGCGGTCGATCCGGGCGATGTCGCGGTCGGCGAGCAGATCGGGGGCGAAACGCTGCGCGTTGGTCTTCTCCCGGTCGAACAGCCAGCCCATGTGGGCGTGCCAGAAGCCTTTGGCGAGCGCGGCGGCGGACGTGCCGTAGCGCCACGGGGAGTGCGGGTCGCCGTCGCGGTCGGCGAAGGCGTGGTGGCGGCGGTGGTCGGCGACCCAGCCGATCACCGGGCCCTGCATGGCCATGCTGCCGGTGACGGCGAGCGCGATCCGCAGCCCGCGGTGGGCCTTGAACGCGCCGTGGGTGAAGTAGCGGTGGAACCCGATGGTGACCCCGAGGCCGGTCAGGAAGTAAAACCCGACGGCCAGGCTGATGTCGGTCCAGCCGAGGCCCCAGCCCCACGCGAAGGGCACCGCCGCGGCCAGCGCCAGCAGCGGCACGACCGCGAACAGCTTGACCAGGAAGGTTTCGGTGCCCGATTTTTCGCCCGCCAGCATCGGTTCCGCGGCCTGGGGTGGACGTTGCAGCGTCTGTGTCATGTCGATCGCTCTTTCCGTGACGTACCTGTCCGCCAGGGTCTGGGGCGATCAAGTTCCGGGTAGCCCGCTGACGGCGGTCTAAACCCGGGGGATGATGGAGGCTGCCGAGACGTCCTCGCCGCTGCTGGACGGAAGAGCGTGCAACCACTTCCTACAACGAACGAGCCGCCGGAATGATTCCCGTCCGGGTGACTCTTCGGCCGCCGACCCGTCCGGCACGCCGCCGGGAGGCCCTCTAGCGTGGCGGACATGGAACACCCCGAACCCGACACCCGAACCCTCGAGCGCGCCCTCGGCGAGTACGTGCGGGCGGTGGCGGCCGCGGTCGGTGTCCCGGACGAGAGCACCACGGTCGAAATCAGCGACACGGCCACCGCCTACCTCGACCTGCCGCGGCGGTGGCCCGGCCGGCCCGACCACGACGTCATGCTGGTGTGGAACGAACGGCGGGGGTGGTCGCTCGCGATGGAAACCGATCCCACCGCGGCCCCGATCGTCCTCGCGCACCACGGCGACGACGTCGTGCGCGCCCCGGCCGCGGTGGCGCGGTTCGTCGCCGACACCGCGGCCGGGTTTCCCACGGGTCAGACGCCGGCCGGCCCGGCGACCACCGCGACGCGCAGGTCACTGGCCGAGCGGCTGAAGCCCTACCTCCGCGACACCCCGGGCAACTGACCGAGTTCCGGACGTTCGGCTTCCGATGGCCAGGTACGCGAGCCCGCACGGCGGTATGCTCAGGAAGAAGAGGTAAGACAGCACGCCCCAGCCGGTGCTTTCGGGTGGCGCATCAGATCGTAAGTACCACCGGCTCAACGGAGTTCGGCGAGCAGTTCCCGCACCCGCCGATCGATCTCGTCCCTGATCGGCCGGACGTCCTCCACACCCTTGCCTGCGGGGTCCTCGAGCTGCCAATCCAGGTACCGCTTGCCCGGGAAGACCGGGCAAGCGTCGCCGCAGCCCATCGTGATCACGACGTCGGCGGCTTCCACCGCGTCCGTTGTCAGCTTCTTCGGTATTTCGCGGGAGAGGTCGAGCCCGATCTCGGCCATCGCCTCACACACGGCGGGGTTGATGCTGTCGGCGGGCGCGGAGCCTGCCGAGCGGACGTCAACGGCGCCGCCGGCGTGGTGGGCGAGCAACGCGGCGGCCATCTGGGAACGGCCGGCGTTGTGCACGCAGACGAAGAGGACTTCAGGTTTGCGAGTCACGGATACTCCTGGTGAAGCGGCGCCGCAGCGCGAGGGAGACGTACACGAGGGCGACGAGCACCGGAACTTCGATCAGCGGGCCGACGACACCGGCGAGCGCCTGCCCGCTCGCGGCTCCGAAGGTCGCGATTGCCACGGCGATGGCGAGTTCGAAGTTGTTGCCCGCGGCGGTGAACGCCAGTGTGGTCGTTCGCTCGTAGTTCAGTCCCACGGCTTTGCCGAGCGCGTAGGACCCGGCCCACATCAGTCCGAAGTAGACAAGCAGCGGAACCGCGATGCGCGCGACGTCGAGCGGGCGGCTGGTGATCTGGTTGCCCTGCAAGGCGAAGAGGATGACGATGGTGAACAGCAGCCCGTACAGCGCGACGGGCCCGACCTTCGGCAGGAAGCTCGTCTCGTACCAGTCACGACCCTTGGCGCGTTCGCCGAAACGGCGGCTCAGGTAGCCGGCGACCAGCGGAATGCCGAGGAAGATCAGCACGCTCTTGGCGATCTGCCACCCGGACACGGCGAGGTCGGCCTGCGGGAGGCCGAGCCAGCCGGGAAGGACCGCGAGGTAGAACCAGCCGAGCAGCCCGAACGCGATCACCTGGAACACCGAGTTCAGCGCGACGAGCACGGCGGCGGCCTCCCGGTCGCCGCAGGCCAGGTCGTTCCAGATGATCACCATGGCGATGCAGCGGGCGAGGCCGACGATGATCAGCCCGGTCCGGTACTCCGGCAGGTCCGGCAGCAGCAGCCAGGCCAGCGCGAACATCAACGCCGGACCGATCAGCCAGTTCAGCACCAGCGACGGCCACAGCAGCCGCCGATCACGGGTGACCGTGCCGAGCCGGTCGTAGCGGACCTTGGCCAGCACCGGGTACATCATCACCAGCAGCCCGAGCGCGATCGGCAGCGAGATGCCGTCGACCTGCACCGCGGACAGCGCGGTGTTCAGCCCGGGCACCCAGCGCCCGGCCAGCAGCCCGGCAACCATCGCGGCCGCGATCCACACCGGCAGGAACTTGTCCAGGGTGGACAGCCGTGGCGGCGTCTCGGTCGTGGTCACGCGGTGACCGCGTCGCCCGTGGTCGTGAGTACCGCTGACAGCCGCGCCAGCACCTCGGGGTGTACGCGGTAGTAGATCCAGGTGCCGCGCCGGTCGCCGGTGATCAGCCCGGATTCGCGCAGCACCTTCAGGTGGTGGGAGATGGTCGGGCCGGTCAGGTCGAAGGCGTCGGTCAGGTCGCAGACGCACGCCTCGCCGCCGGCGTGGGAGGCGATCAGCGAGAGCAACCGCAGCCGGACGGGGTCGGCCATCGCCTTGAACAACTTGGACAGCTCAACGGCCTGATCCTCGTCCAGCGGTTCGCGGGCGAGCGGGGAGCAGCACGCGTCCATCGCGACGACCGGCAGCTGTTTCGACATGCGTCTATCTTGACAGCCTCCTAAGCAGCGAGCAAGCTGAGGCTCACTGATTAGATGAACATCTATTCAAGGAGGATCCGATGTCACGGGTACAGCTGGCCCTGCGAGTCGGGGACCTGGCCGGGTCGATCGATTTCTACTCGAAGCTGTTCGGCGCCGAGCCGGCGAAGCTTCGGCCGGGCTATGCGAACTTCGCGATCGAGGAGCCCGCGCTGAAGCTGGTGCTCCTGGAGGGCGAGCCGGGCCAGGAGACGGTGATGGACCACCTCGGCGTCGAGGTCGAATCGACTGACCAGGTCAACGCGGCGACCCAGCGGCTGACCGGCGAGGGGCTCGAGACGCTGACCGAGGACGACACCACGTGCTGCTACGCGGTGCAGGACAAGGTGTGGGTGCACGGGCCCGGCAAGGAGCCGTGGGAGGTCTACACGGTGAAGGGCGATTCGGCGACATTCAGCGCGGCACCAGTCCCTCCGGCGGCGTGCTGCACACCGGACGCCGAGATCGGCGCTACGGCAAAGCCGGAGGGCTGCTGCAGCTGACGGCGCGGAGCCGGTGCGCAATCGAGGGGTGCACCGGCTCCGCTCAGCTGCCGATCCGCGAGCTGCGGCGTTCGATCATGACGACGTCCCGCCAGACACCGTGGTGCCGGCCGACGCGTTCGCGGACGCCGATCTCCCGAAACCCGGCGCGGCGGTGCAGTTCCCGGCTGGCGGCGTTCTCGGGAAACACGCCACTCTGGATCGTCCAGATGCCCGCGTTCTCGGCCGAGGCGATCAGCGCGGCCAGCAGTGCCTGCCCAACCCCGCGGCCCTGCGCCTCCGGGTCCACGTAGACGCTGTGCTCGACGACCCCGGCGTACACGCACCGCGAGGACACTGCGGAGACCGCGGCCCAGCCGATGACCCGCCCGGTCGGGTCGAGGGCGACCAGCCGGTGCTCCGGAAGGTGGGCGGCGTCCCAGGCCTCCCAGGTGGGCGCGGTGGTCTCGAAGCTCGCCTGGCCGGTGTCCAACCCGGCCTGGTAGATCGCCAGCACCTGGGCCGCGTGCTCGGCCGTCATCGTGACGACCTCGACCGGCTTGGTGGCACGGATGATCGCGGAGTGGAGCTTGTCGCCAGCCTCGTGAGTGACCTCGACATCGACGCCGACGAGCCCCGCGTCGTGCAGGAGCGCCCGGTAGCGGTCGGCGGTGAGCGCGCCGCCGAGGCACTCGACCGCACCGGCACGGGCCGCGCGTTCGGCGTCGGTGAGGCTGTCGTCAGCGAGGATGTCGGCGACGCCGAGACGGCCGCCAGGCCGCAGGACACGGGCGATCTCGCCGAACACAGCCGGCTTGTCCAACGACAGGGCGATGACGCAGTTGGAGATGACCACGTCGACCGAGGCGTCCGGCAGCGGGATCTGTTCGATGGTGCCGTTGAGGAACTCGGCGTTGGTCACCCCGGCCTGCTCGGCGTGCCGACGGGCAAGGGTGAGCATCTCGTCGGTCATGTCCAGGCCGATCGCCCGCCCGTCCGGCCCGACGCGGCGGGCGGAGAGCAGGACATCCAGCCCGCCGCCGGAGCCGAGGTCGAGGACGGTCTCGCCGGGCTTGAGCTCGGCGACGGCGAGCGGGTTGCCGCAGCCGAGGCTGGTCGCGGTCACCTCGACCGGCAGCTCCGCGCCGGCGTAATGGACGGCGCCCAGCCGGTCGGCATCCCCTTCGCCGGCCAGTAGACCTGTTCCCTCCCCGGCCAGGGCCCGCCGGGCGGCGGTGGCGTAGCGGTCTTGGACGGCGCCGAAGTCGGGGTTCATCGGGCCTCCTCGTCGATCGTCTCAGCGAACGGCCGGACCCCGCGTCCCATGACGACGTCCGCAGCGCTCGGGAAGCAGGACACGCACTCTTCGTTGACCTGGTAGAGCCGGGCGGTCCCCCGCGGCTCGACCAGCACAAACCCGGTTTCGGCGAGGACCTTCAGGTGCGCGGAGACGGTCGACTGCCCGACGCTGACCTGCTCAACGATCTCCCCCACCGTCATCGGCGTACCGGTCTCGGCGAGCAGGTTGAGGATCTGCACCCGCGTCGGGTCCGCAAGCGTCCGGAACCAACCGGCGTAGGTCTGGGCAGTGTCCCGATCCAGCACAGCCACTCCTTCCATCGTCAATCGACGATAGACGATGAATGGAGGCTGTGAAAGCGAAGGTTGGGCACTGCTTCGCGCAGCATCTCGAGGTGATCGGAGACGCCCGACTCCGAGACGGCGGCGAACGCCGCAAGGCGCGGTGGCGTGGCTCCGACGACCCTGTGTCACTTCGCCCGCGGAACAGGACGCTTCGAACAGTTCACTCGCCTTCACGCCGGCCTGAACCGCCGTTCCGGCCAGCTCCGCGATCTCGTCCGCCGTCGAACGCCGGCCGCCGAACTCAACCAGGGTTCGCCCTCGAGCACGTGCATAAACGACAAGCCAGAGGCCATGATCCGCCGGGCCGCCATCGGCCTCTCGATTCGTCGCCACCCGGGGTCCCCGCTCCGTTCCTGTGGCACGAGGATGGCCGAGCCGAGTTCAATTGATATTTCGAAAGGGTCGACGTGGATTCGTTGGCGGGCGTGTTCAAACGGTGCGGGTGCCGGAGCCGGGAAACCGGACGACCATTGGGCTCGGCGTGTCCCGATGTGGCACAGGAAGGACACGGGACTTGGTATTACCGCCTCGAGGTGGCACCCTGGCCGGACGGCCGGCGACGGCAGCTACGGCGCGGCGGATTCGCCACCGCGGAAGCCGCACACAGCGAACGAGACCAGTTCGGCACAACCGGTAGGCCCGGACCAGCGGACGCGACGATGACCACGGAGCAGTGGCTGCGCCTATGGCTGGCAACCCTCGTCCACCTCAGGGGCACCACCTTGTGCTCCTACCGCGCCAACGTCGAAACCTATCTCATCCCATCGCTGGGTGGCGTCCTGGTGCGAGAGCTCACCGCGGACCGGATCCAGGCAATGCTGGCCGACCTCATCCGCAACGGCGGGGTGTCCGGCCAACCACTACGGCCAGGCACGCTGCGGCACGTCCACGCGACATTGCGGGCGGCGCTGAACTCCGCTGTGCGGCACGGCCTCCTCCCTGCCAATCCGGCCTGGCGCGTCCACATACCCTCCGGCAGGCGCCCGCACGCCGTCGTCTGGACCGCACCTCGGATCGCGCAATGGCAGACCACCGGAAAACGACCACCGGTCGCAGTCTGGACCGCCAGCCAAACCCGCACATTCCTCGACCAAATCCGCGACCACCCGCTCTACCCGCTGTTTCACCTCATCGCACTGTTCGGGCTTCGCCGCGGCGAAGCCGCCGGATTGAGATGGTGCGACATCGACCTCGAAAACGGCCTGTTGACCATCTCCCGCCAAATCCGCCAATACGGCCGACACCTCGAAATCGGCAAACCGAAAAGCGAAGCCAGCAACCGCGTCATCAGTCTCGACGGCGCGACCATCGCCCTGCTCCGCCAATACCGGGAATACACCGCCGGAGACGTCGACCCCGCATCGGAAGAGTTCATCTTCACGACCAGGTCCGGTGGCCTGCTCACCCCGCAACATCTGACCCACCTATTCCGCGCCCTGAACGACGAATCCGGCCTGCCACCGATCCGGTTGCACGACCTACGACACGGCGCCGGCAGCCTTTCCCTCGCCGCCGGAAACGACCTCAAAACCGTGCAAGCCATGCTGGGGCACTCCAGCATCGTCTTGACCGCCGACACCTACGTCAGCGTCCTACCCGACCTGGCCTGCCGCGCAGCCGAAGCCACCATCCACCACGTCCTCGCCGCCGCGAAAGTCACCGGCGCGCGGCTACGCGGCACCACCGCCGCAGCGGCTTAGTCCGCTGGTCACTGCCCACTACGCGGCTACCCGCCCACAACGACTCCACCCCGGGTAGTCCGCAGCAACCCGCGAAAGGACGGTCACCGACCCGGCGAAGGACAGGTCAACCCGCGACCTGCCCTGGCTGCGACCTGCCCGAAAACCGATTCCCACGCCGCAGCGACACGCCCTCGGCGCCGCCACGGCGGCCCCGAGCCCATCACGGGCTTACCGGGAGCCCACCCATGATCGCAACCAAGGCTCGCAAGATCCACAAACAAGAACATCCCCGCTGGTCAGCGGGGATGTTGGTCGAGTGGGCCGCCTGGGGCTCGAACCCAGAACCTACGGATTAAAAGTCCGCAGCTCTACCAATTGAGCTAACGGCCCGTGCCCCCAGTTTAGCCAGGCCTCGGTCAGGCCCTCACACACCGGGTCCGGCTGACGCTCCGGCGGAGGTCAAGGCTGGTCCTGCGGCCGCCGGCCGGCCAGGATGCCTGGTTCCCTGCTGAACCTCGCAGAGCCCGCCAGGTGCCGTGAAGTCGACCGTCATGCGGGTGGTCGCCCGATGCCGCACGGCCGACACACCGACAGCTTCTACGGCGTCGACGGGGGCGCGTTCACGCTCTGATCCTCTGTGGACGAACGGACGCGCGGGGCCCAGGTCGGGCCCCGCGCGTCACGCCGTCAGCACTGGACGAACAGGCCCGTGTAGGCAGTGCACTTCTTCGACGCCTTGTCGTTGGCCGCTTCCGGGTCCGCCGGCGCGCTCGCCGCTCGCTGAGCCGTTGCCGTGAATGCGCCCCACGCGAAGAAACCGCCCTCGGACGTGAACTTCACCGTCGCCGACGCACCCGGGGCCAGGGTGCCGATCGCGCAGTTCAGCGTCGCGCCCGAGCGGGTGCAGCCCGTCGTCGAGGCGATCGTGCGAGCCGCTCCCGGGTTGGCCGTCACGCGGACGCCCGTTGCGGTGGCCGGGCCGGTGTTCGACACCTTGATCACGTAGTCGACCCGGGCGACCAGGCTTGCGCGCGGGGTGGCGGTCAGCTCGACCTTCACGTCGGCCTCGTCCGGCGGGGCGATCGTGACGGCCGGGCCGTCTTCCACGCTGAACGCGTAGTTGTCGCCGGCGAACTGGTGCTGGAGTGTGAACTGGCCGGGTTCGACGTCGTCCTTGACGCGCAGGGTGAACGTCACGGTCCGGCTCTCGCCCGCGCCCAGGTCGCCGACGCCGCCGCGGAAGCTGCTGAGGTACGGCGCGCACGGCGCGATCGCTCCGGTGCAGGAGACCAGGTCCACCACGTCGGCGATCGGCTTCTCCTTCACGTAGAGCGCCGCCTTGGCGCCTGTGACCGTGAAGTCCGTCGGGTTGGTCAGCTGTTCCGCGACCGTGAACGTGGTGCCCGCGCGCACGGTGGTCGCGCTGACGTCGATCGTGCTCGCGGGAGGGGCCGCCGACGCGATGGCGGGCGCCACGCACAGGGCCGCGGTCGTCAGCGCGGCCAGCAGAGCGGTTCTTCGTCCGGTTCGCTGCATATGGGTGATCTCCTGGTTCCGAACCGAGGGGTGCCGCTCCGACCGGTGAAACTGGCGTGCGCAGCAGGGTGACGAAGATCAGATCGTCCCACCCCGAAATTCGTTACCGGGTTCGCGAAACCGTGCTTGAACTGGGGTTTTACGGAGGTTGCCCGGTCACCGACCACCCGAGCGGCCCGAAAACTGTCGGACCCCCGTGGCACGCTCCGCACATGACCGAACACACGACCCCGGTGACGGCTCCGGCGCGCCTGACCGGCCCCAGAACCGACCCGGCACCGCTCGCGGACGAGCACCAAGCGCTCACCGAGAGTCTCGACTACTACCGGCAAACCTTCGAGCTGAAGTGCGCCGGTCTGGATGCTGCGCAGCTGTCCGAACGCTCGGTACCACCGTCCACATTGACCCTGCACGGGCTGCTGCGGCACCTCACCGGCTGCGAACGCTGGTGGTTCCGGATCCAGTTCACCGGCGAGGACGTCCCGAACCTGTACTACTCCGACGACGACCCGGAGCAGGACTTCACGGACCTCGGCGGTGACGTCGACGAGGCTTTCTCGTTGTGGCACACAGAATGCGCGCGCTCCCGCGAGATCGTCGCGGCGAGCGCGCTGGAGCAGACCGGCACCCGGCGCAGCACCGGCGAACCGTTCACGCTGCGCTGGCTGATGCTGCGGATGATCGGCGAGTACGCGCGTCACATCGGCCAAGCCGACTTGATCCGCGAACGGATCGACGGCGCGACCGGCGAGTGACGGCTCAGGCGGCTGCCGACCGGCGGCGGAAGCGGGAAAGGAGGTTGACGACGAGGGGAACGACGATCCAGCACGCGTAGGCCCAGTGCGTGAAGAAGGCGACCGGGATCGAGACCGCGAAGGCGGCGGTCATCGCGCCGATCCCGCGGTAGACCTCACCGAAGAGCTCCGGCGGGGTGTCCGCGCGATACAGGTGGTTCCGCCGGATCTGCCGGGCCATGAGGAGGAACAGCGTCAGCGCGATGACCTGCACGACGGCGTAGAAGACGAAGCGGAACTCGAACCCTCCGTCTTCGGCGATCATCTTCGTGGCGAACGGCATGATCACCTGCATCAGGAGCCAGCCGAAGGTGAGGCGGGCCAGCCCGCCGCCGAGGGTGGTGACGTAGTTGAACAGGCGGTGGTGGGCGCGCCAGTGGCCGCCGATGACGATGAAGCTGATCAGGAAGGATTGGTATTCGGAGTGATGATGACCGAGTGACCGCAGCAGTTCGGCGCTGGTGGCGCCCTCCGGCAGCGGCAGCTCGAGCGCGAGCAGCGTGATCGCGATGGCGACGACGGCGTCCGAGAAGAAGGTCAGCCGTTCGGCGGCGATGGCCCGGGATTCGGAGCCGGCGGTGTCCTCGGTGGACGGGGCGCTGGTCATGGCGGATGAGCGTGCCAGACCCGGTCGTGCGGCCGCCGCCGAGGTCGGGCGCGTGCGATGCTGAGGCCATGACCGTCGACCCCGATTCCGGACTGCTGTCCCCGGTGCGGGCCGGTACGCCGGCCGAAGCGTCGACCGGAGACGAGGCCTGGCTGCGCGCGATGCTCGACGTCGAATCGGCGCTCGCGCGGGCACAGGCGCGGCTCGGGACGGTGCCGCCGGAGGCCGCGGAGGCGATCACGGACGCCGCGGGCAAGGCGCGGATCGACGTCGCCGAGCTGGCACGCGGGGCGCGGGCGACCGCGAACCCGGTCGTCGGCCTGGTGAAGGCGCTGACGTCGGCCGTCGGCGAGCTCGCGCCCGGTGCCGTCGACTACGTGCACCGCGGCTCGACCAGCCAGGACATCTTCGACACCGCGATGATGCTGGTCGCCCTCCGGACGCTGCGGCCGCTCGCCGCCGACCTCGACGCCACGGCCGAGGCGCTGGCCGGGCTGGCGCGCGCGCACCGGGACACGACCATGGCCGGCCGGACGCTGACGGCCCACGCGGTGCCGACAACGTTCGGGCTGAAGGCCGCGGGCTGGCGGCAGCTGGTGCTGGACGCGGCCGTCCGCATCCGGCGCGTCCTCGACGGCGGGCTGCCGGTCTCGCTGGGCGGCGCGGCCGGAACGCTGGCGGCGTACGTCGAGTACGCGCGCCTGGCCGGCGGGGACGGGGGCGGGGGCGGGGGCGGGGGCGGGGGCGGGGGCGGGGGCGGGGGCGGGGGCGACGCCAGCACACCCGCCGCGGACCTCGGCGGGCCGGAGGCTGCTCGTGACGCGGACGTCGGCGACTACGCGGAACGGCTGACCGTCGCGTTCGCCGAAGAGACCGGGCTGGCCGCTCCGGTGCTGCCGTGGCACACGCTGCGGACGCCCGTGGCGGACCTCGTCGGCGCGCTCGCGTTCGCCGCGGGCGCGCTGGGGAAGCTGGCCGTCGACGTTGAGACGCTCAGCCGGACCGAGCTGGGCGAGGTCGCAGAACCGGCCGCCGATGGGCGGGGCGGTTCCTCGGCGATGCCGCACAAGCGGAACCCGGTGCTCGCGACGCTGATCCGGTCAGCCGCGCTGCAGGTGCCCGTGCTGGCTGCCGGGGTCACGCAGTCGATGCTCGCCGAGGACGAACGGTCGGCCGGGGTGTGGCACGCCGAGTGGCAGCTGGTGCGCGAGTGCCTCCGGCTGACCGGCGGCGCCGCGCACACCGCCGCCGAGCTGGCGCGCGGGCTCAGCCCGGAGCCCGGGCGGATGCGGGCGAACCTGGCGTCGACGCACGGGCTGATCGTCTCCGAGCGGCTCTCCGCCGTGCTCGCGCCGCTGCTCGGCAAGGCGACGGCCAAGGAGCTGCTGGGCGAGGCGTCCCGGCGGGCAGTGCGCGAGGACCGGCCGCTCCGGGACGTCCTGGACGAGCTGCCCGCCATCACCGGCGTGCTGACGCCGGCCGCGCTGGACGAGCTGCTCGACCCCGGCGGCTACACCGGCGCGGCCGGCGCTTTGGTCGACCGCGCCCTCGGCGGCAGCGAGCCGGGCGGTTCGGACTAGCGCCGCAGGTCGGCGCGCCCCGGCGGGACGGATCGAGAGCTCGGTCGAGGGGGCAGCTCTGGCACGCGGCCTCGCCGCCCGCCTCGCCGCCGCCCGGCACGCCACCGCCACACCGCTGCCCTGCCGCCCGCCACTCCGCCGCCCTGCGGCCCGGCACGCCACCGTCCCGCCATGCCGCTGCCTCGTCGCTCTGGCCGGGTGGTCAGCACCTCCGGAAAATTCTTTGAACCGCCCCCGGCGGGGGTCCGTGTAGTGGGTATCAGGCAGCCGCACCGAGCGGCCGGGAAAACCCAACGGACACAAGGAGAACTTCCATGCTTCGCACGCGCATCGCCGTCTCCGTCGCCGCGGCGGCAGCCGGGCTGGCAGTGCTCACCGCTTGCTCGGGTGTCGAGACTGCCCAGCCGGTTGTCGCTCCTGCGGCGGCCGGTGGCACCGGTGGCGGCCAGGCCGCCAACAACGGCCAGGTCGGCAACGCCGCCCCCGCCTCCAACGAGACCAAGCTGGTCGTCGCCGATGTGGCGGATGTCGGGCAGGTGCTCACCGACCAGAACGGCATGACCCTCTACCGCTTCGACAAGGACACCGCGAAGCCGCCGAAGTCCAACTGCGACGGTGACTGCGCCAAGGCCTGGCCGCCGATGCTGGCCACCGGGGACGTGGAAGTACAAGGCGTCGACAAGAACAACGTCGGGAAGGTGACCCGGTCCGACGGGACCGAGCAGATCACCGTCGGCGGGTGGGCGCTCTACCGCTACGCCAAGGACACCAAGCCCGGCGACGCGACCGGTCAGGGCGTCGGTGGCGCCTGGTACGCCGCGAACGCCAAGGGCGGGAAGGCCGGGCAGGCCGCGGCCGCCGGGTCCGAAGCCGCCGTCAAGCTCAGCGCCAGCAAAATCGACGGGCTCGGTGACGCGATCGTCGACCAGAACGGGATGACGCTCTACCTGTTCCAGAAGGACACCAAGAAGAAGGCCTCCGCCTGCAACGGTGACTGCGCCAAGACCTGGCCGCCGGTGCTCTCCAAAGGCAAGGTCGAGCTGCAGGGCATCGACTCGAAGCTGCTCGGCAGCATCAAGCGCCAGGACGGCTCGGAGCAGGTGACCATCGGCGGCTGGCCCGTCTACACCTTCTCGAAGGACACCAAGCCGGGCGATGCGAACGGTCAGGGCGTCAACGGCACGTGGTTCGTCATCGAGCCCGCCGGCTGCAAGCTCGGCAGCAACCCGAACGCCGCTGCCGGCCAGCAGCAGGCTCCGGCCGGCAGCGGCGCCACGAGCAACGATTCCGGTTCCGGTGGCACCACCTACTGAACCCGAACCACCCCGAACCTCTTAGTGGGCGAGGCCCGGCGGACGCTCTTCGTGAGTGACCTCCGGACCTCGCCCCTTGTGGTCACGGCGCAGGAACGACCGGCGGCGCGGTTCTTCGGCCACACCGTCGGTGCGGTCGATGACCTCGGTGCGCTGCTCGGCGACGACCGGCTCGTCGGCCGTCTCGTCTTCGGGCAGCAGGATGGTGCGGCGGGCCGGCAGGACCGCGATCAGCAGGCCGAGCGCGGCGACGCCGAGGTGCAGCCACGTGTCGGCGGGGCCGAGGTCCATCGGGTTGCCGGCGTTGGCGAACGGGTTGGTCGAAATGAGACCGTCGATCATCAGGCCCCACACGAACAGCAGGCCGTAGCCGATGAACAGCAGCCAGCCGAACGTCCGCGCGCGGCCCGAGCCGAACGCGAGCAGCAGGCCGACGACGCCGGTCACGACGCGGACCAGGCTCATCAGCGGGTTGGCGGAGAACCGCCAGAACCCGGCGTCGTGGTGGCCGGCGAAGTTGCCGAAGCCGGTCCTTGAGAATCCGATGATGCCGACGACGAGGAACGCGATCCCGGCCAGTCCGGCCAGCACCTGCGCCGGCTGCAGGCCTCGGACCCGGATGCGTGCGCCTTTCGCGTGAACCATGACTCCAGTCCTTCCCAGCGGGTGGTGACAACCGTCACCGCGCTGAGGTACCCCGCGACCACGGGGAGCGAAACGATGGTGCTTGCCCGCAGCACCGGTTCGCGTTCCCGATTCGGCCCCCGTTCGAGAGCTATCCCACAAAGCACCCCGTTCGGGCGAACAGCGCGCGGCCTTCCCGGCAATCCAGGTCATGCGCAACCTGAGCGGCATCTTCCTGGTGGGGCTGTGCCTGGGGGCGGTCGGCGCGGTGGTGGTGACGGCGGGGCACAGCTCCGCCGCGGCGCCCCAGCCGATCGCGGTCACCGAGATCGCGGCGACGACGTCCGCGACACCGACCGCCAAGACGGAGCCGACCTCGGCGCCCAAGACGGAGCCGAAGCCGACGCCCGCCAAGGCCGCGGTGGACGCCGCCACGCTGGACGAGATCGTGCGGGACGGCACCGTCAGCGCCGTCGTCTTCGACCGGGACAGCGGCAAGACGACCGTCTCCGTGCGCCCGGACCGCGGATACACCTCCGCGTCGGTCGTGAAGCTGCTGATCGCGCTTTCCGTGCTGGAACGCGGCGGGCCGGTGGCGGACGTGCAGCGGATGCTGTCCCGCAGCGACGACGACCTCGCGAGCCAGTTCTGGTCGAGCTACGGCGGGCCGGCGATCGTCACCCGCTGGGCCACGAAGCTGGGCCTCACCGGCACCCGCGCGCCGGCGGATCCCGGCCGTTGGGGCGACACGCGCATCACCGCGGCGGACGTCGTGAAGGTCTACCAGTACCTGCTGGACCGCAAGGTGACCACGGTGCTGAGAGCACTGGGCGGCGCGACCGAACGCGGGTCCGACGGCTTCCGGCAGTACTTCGGCATCCCGGACGCCGCCAAGGGCCAGGAATGGTTGGTCAAGCAGGGCTGGTCGTGCTGCCGGCCGACGCGGACGCTGCACACCACCGGCGTGGTCGGTCACCTCATCGTGGTGGTGCTGACCGAGCACCCCGCCAAAGTGGACTACGCGACCGGGTCGAGGCGGGTCACGGAGATCGTCTCGACGCTGCTCGGCTGAGCCGGCTCACTGCTCGGTGTCCACCAGGGCGCCGGGTGCGCCCGGCCGCGGCAGCGGCCACGGCTGCACCCCGCCGAGGGTCTGGACCGGCCGGCCCACCGGGGCGGGCGGTGTCGTGCGGGCGCCGATCCAGGTGAGGATGTCGGGGATCTGGGACTTGAAGGTGTTCATGTTGTGGCCCGCGTCCGGCACCTGCCACGACTGGAAGCGAACCGGCGGCCGGACGCCGGCCTGGATCAGCCCGGCCGCCGCGCCCTCGAAATTCTCCTTCTCGCCCCAGATGGCCAGGATGTCCACCGGGGACGGGTGGAGGCGGACGGTGATGCCGACGTTGTTGGCGTCGTCGACGTCCTGACGGCCCTTGTAGAGGTTCTCCGTCTCGGCGTCCATCTGCGCGCGGTCGTAGCCGCTGACGCTCACCGCCTGGCCGTACCACTGCGGGTGGCGGGTCACCAGGTTCATCGCGCAGTAGCCGCCGGACGACCAGCCGGCGAAGGTCCAGGCCTTCCGGTCCGCCGCCACGCCCAGCTTGTGCAGGGCCCACTCCCGCAGGTCCGCCGTCAGGTACGTGTCGTTCGCGGTGCCGTTGACCTCGTCGACGCATTCGGTGTCGTGGCCGATCTTGGGGACGCCCGTCGGGTCCGGCATGATCACCACGACCGGGGGCAGCACGCGCTTGGCGATCGCCGCGTCGAGCTGTTCGGGGAGCTTGTACCCGTCGGTGACGACCTCGGGCCCGGACGGGTAGTTCGGGATCCACTCGATGGCCGGGAACTTGAGGCTCTTGTAGGCCGGGTCGAAGTACTGCGGCGGCAGGTACACCGTGACGTCGCGGGTGAGCTTGGTGCGCCGGCCGGTCACCTTCATGTGGACGACGGTGCCCTTGCCGTCCTTGGCGTGCGCCGCACCGACGTCCCGGACGAGGTCGAGGTTCTCCCCGTTCGCGCTCGTTTCGGCGTCGATGCTCTCGGCCGCGTAGACGCCGGTGCCGAGCAGCGAACCCAGCGTCGGGAAGAACCCGCCGATCATGTTGCCGGCCAGGCCGGTGGTGACGACGATGGAGACGACCGCGCAGAGGATGGTGACGGTGCGCCACAGCAGCTTGCGCTTCCACCGCTCCCAGAACAACGGGATCGCGATGATCGTCAGCAGCGCCACCGCGACCACGATGCCCATCGTGATCGGGGAGTCGAGCCGGATGCTGCTGAGGTGCATGGGAACGGTCCTTCCGGGCGGGCGTCGAATGCGCACCCGGACCCCCCGGACTCGCGTATATATCACGTTTGACCCGGCCTGCACGTTGCGGACCTGTGAGTTGGCTCATAGGTCCGCAACGCGTCGAGCACTCAGCGTTTTCTCAACTACTTCGCCAGGGCGCGGGACAGCACCGTGACGGCCTGGGTGATCGCGGCCTCGGCGGCGTGCGTCTCACGCAGCGCGTTCACCATCACGAAGTCGTGGATGATCCCCTGGTACCGGACGGCGGTGACGGCCACACCGGCCTGACGCAGCTTCGCCGCATACGCCTCACCTTCGTCGCGAAGCACGTCGGCTTCGCCGGTGATGACGAGGGCCGGCGGCAGCCCGGCGAGCTCGTCGAGCGACGCGCGCAGCGGCGACGCCGTGATCTCCGCGCGCTGGGCCGGGTCCGTCGTGTACTGGTCCCAGAACCACTTCATGCCTTCGCGGCCGAGGAAGTAGCCTTCGGCGAACTCGTGGTACGACGCGGTGTCGAAGGAAGCGTCGGTGACCGGGTAGAAGAGCACCTGCTGCTTGAAGGTGACGTCGCCGCGTTGCTTGGCCAGCAGCGTCAGCGCCGCGGTCATGTTTCCGCCCACGGAGTCGCCGGCGATCGCGATGCGCGAGGTGTCGAGGCCCTTTTCCGCGCCGTGCTGCGCGACCCACTTCGCCACGGCGTAGTTCTCCTCGATGGCGACCGGGTAGCGCGCCTCGGGCGACCGGCTGTATTCGGGGAAGACGACGGCGGCGCCGACTCCGGCCGCCAGTTCGCGGACCAGCCGCTCGTGGGTGTGGAAGTCGCCGAACACCCAGCCGGCGCCGTGGATGTAGACGATCACCGGGAGGGGACCGGACACGCCGGCGGGGCGGACGATCCGCGTCTCGACGTCGCCGTTCGGGCCACCTGGGACGGCCAGCACCTCGATCTCGGCGGCGGGCATGGCGATCTCGCCGTCCTGGACGCCGTCGACGGCCTTGCGGCCTTCCTCCGGCGGCAGCTGGAACAGGTACGGCGGCTGGTCGGTGGCCTCCGCGAACGCCTGCGCGGCCGGTTCGAGGGCCAGGTTGTGCGGGTTGGCGGTCATCTCGTCCTCCTCGGGGGGTGGAAGCTGATGCCACGAAGGTAGCTCGCAACTCAGTTGTGCACAACTAATTGTGGCTCAATGAGATGCAGGGCACTTGAGTTGCCTCCCAGCCGGATGGCGAGGACCATCGACGAGTACGAGAGAAGGAGGACGCCATGGCATCGCTGCGGCTGGACGACCAGCTCTGCTTCGGGCTGTACTCGGCGTCGCGCGCGGTGACGTCGCTGTACCGGGTCGTCCTGGAAGACCTCGACCTGACCTACCCCCAGTACCTCGTGATGCTGGCGCTCTGGGACCAGGACCACCGCCTGGTGAAGGAGCTCGGCGCCGAGCTGAACCTCGATTCGGGCACGCTGTCGCCGCTGCTCAAGCGGCTGCAGACCGCGGGACTGGTGGTCCGCAACCGGCAGGCCGACGACGAGCGCTCGGTCCGCATCAGCCTGACCGACGCCGGCCGGGCGCTGCACGAGAAGGCGCGGGGCATTCCGGACGTGATCGGCACCGCGATGAACCTGGACGAAGCCGGGCTCGCCCGGATGCGCGCCGAACTGGACCGGTTGACGGAGTCGGTCAACGCCTATCGGGAGGCGTTGTCCCCGGCGTGATCGCCTCCGTGGCAGCATGGGCCGCGAAGGGGTGGCCATGATCAACCACGGCGACGCGCTCAAGGCCGTCGAAAGCAGTCTCGACCGGCCGTCGGCCGCGCGGATCTACGACTACTTCATCGGCGGGAACACCCACTACGCGATCGATCGCGACTTCGCCGAGAAGGTCCGGGCCCGGCTGCCGCTGATGGGCGACTACTGCCTGACGAGCCGGCAGTTCCTCGGCCGCGCGGCCCGGCAGTGCGTCCGCGAGGGCATCCGGCAGTTCGTCGACGTCGGCTCCGGCCTGCCGACGGCGGGCAACGTGCACGAGGTCGCCGACGAGGCCGGCCCCGAACGGGACACGCGGGTGCTCTACATCGACAACGAGCCCATCGCGCTGGCCCACTCGACGCTGCTGCTCGCCGACACCGCCGACCCCGAGCGGCACCACGCCATCGCCGCGGACTTCCTGCAGCCGGACGACCTCTGGGAGCGGGTGAAGGCGTCGGAAATCATCGACGTCCGCCAGCCGGTCGCCCTGGTGATCAACGCGGTCATGCACTTCGTCAAGGACGAGCAGAACCCGGACCAGCTGCTGGACTTCTACCGGTCCCGGCTCGCCCCCGGCTCGCTGCTGGTGCTGTCGCAGATGACCAACGAGAACCCGGTGAACGAGGACGAGCGGCAGGCGCTGGTCGACCTGCTCGAGTACTACGAGACCACGACCAACCCGGGTTTCCTGCGGACGATGGCCGAGTTCGAACGGTTCTTCGGCGGCTGGCCGATGCTGGAACCGGGGCTCGTCTACGCGCCGGCGTGGCACCCGGACGAAAACACGGTGTTCGCCCGTTCACCGTCGGAGTCGCGGGTGATCGGCGGCGTCGCGCGCAAGCCCTAAGACGCTTCGCGCAGGCTGTCCAACACGTCGAGCACCGCGCTTTTGCCCAGGTCGACGGCCTTGCGCAGCACCTCCGGGTCGCGCTCCAGCACCGCCACGTCCGGCGCACCCGCCGGCGGCCGGATGCTCAGGATGCGCGGGTCGCTCACCAGGGTTTCCTCGTCTTCGACGTCCCGCCGGTAGGTGTCCTGCCAGGCCGGGATGGCGCCGGGCGCCTGGCGGCGCAGGAATCGCGGCACGACGACGTCGTGCACCCGCGGCGGCGGCACCGGGAGCTCGTCGGCGCGGCGGGTCCGCAGCACCAGGACGTCGGTCGCGCCCTGGGCGAGCGCGGTGCGGTACGGGATCGGCTCGGCCACCCCGGCGTCGACGAACCGGCGGCCGGCCATCGGGATCGGCGGCCCGGCCAGGACCGGCATGCACGACGACGCGGCGAGCGCGACCTTGATCGCGTCGACGTCGTCGAGGAAGGGGTGCAGGTCGGTCGACTCGCCGGTGTCGGCGTCGGTGGCCAGCGGGTGGAAGGTGACCGGGTTGGCCAGTATCGCCGGGAAGTCCATCGGCTCCAGCACCGAGTAGACCTGGTGGACGAGGTATTCGAGGTCGATCACGGCCCGGCCGCGCAGGGTGTGCAGCGGGTTGATGATCCGGCGCATGACGACCGGGTTCCACCAGGTCCGGACGCCGGTCGAGGACCGGCCGCAGAGCAGCCAGGCGCCGTTCAGCGCGCCGGCCGACGAGCCGTAGACGGCGTCGAACGCACGCGTGACGCCGAGTTCGTCCAGGGCCAGGACCATGCCGCTGGAGTACGTGCCGCGGCTGCTGCCGCCCTCGATGGCGAGTGCGAGCCGCCGGCTGTCGGTGCGTTGTCCCGGGACACTGCCCGCCGCCATCCGTTCGGAGATCAGTTCGAGTACCGGGTGCACTCCTCCATCCTGGTCCTTTCGATCGATTAGTCGACCCGATTTATCCCACCCAGGGGGGTGAAGTGATGCGCGCCTCGTTGCACTGCACCTAGTTGCATATGCATTCTGTGGCGCATGGCACTGGAGCACGCGATCCTCGTCTCGCTGTCCGAGCGCGCCGGCTCGGGCTACGAGCTGACGCGCCGGTTCGAGAAGTCGATCGGGCTCTTCTGGAGCGCCACCCACCAGCAGATCTACCGCGTGCTGAAGCGGATGGAAGAGGCCGGCTGGGTCGCCGTCGACGTCGTCGCGCAGTCGGGGCGGCCGGACAAGAAGGTCTACACGGTCAGCGACGGCGGGCGCGCCGAACTCGTCCGCTGGCTGGCCGAACCCGGTCCGGGCGCGGGGCCGGTCGAGCTGGCGGTGAAGATCCGCGGCGCGACCTTCGGCGACCCGGCGAAGGTGGCCGAGGAGATCGTCCGGCACCGCGCGAAGCACGCCGAACGCCTCGACGTCTACCGCCAGATCGAGAAGCGCGACTTCCCCGCGCCGGCGGGCCTCCACGGCCGGCACCTGCACCAGTACCTGGTCCTGCGCGGCGGCATCCGCGTCGAAGAGGGCCAGGTCGAGTGGTTCGACGAAGTCCTCGCCGCCCTCAACCCCAAGGACGCCCGATGAGCCCGTACCCGCACCTGCTGTCGCCGCTGGACCTCGGCTTCACGACGCTGCGCAACCGCGTCCTGATGGGCTCGATGCACACCGGCCTCGAAGACAAGGCCGCGCACTTCCCCGCGCTGGCCGAGTACTACGCCGAACGCGCCCGCGGCGGGGTCGGCCTGATCGTCACCGGCGGGTTCGCGCCGAACCGCACCGGCTGGCTGCTGCCGCTCGCGTCCAAGCTGACGACGTCCGCGGAAGCGCGGGAACACCGGCAGCTCACCGCCCCGGTGCACGACGCCGGCGGCAAGATCGCGCTGCAGATCCTGCACGCCGGCCGGTACGCCTACCACCCGCTGAGCGTGTCGGCGTCGAGCATCAAGGCGCCGATCAACCCGTTCCGGCCCCGCGCGCTGACCGGCTACGGCGTCCGCCGGCAGATCCGCGCTTTCGCCGACTGCGCCGCTCTCGCACGCGAAGCCGGCTACGACGGCGTCGAGATCATGGGCTCCGAGGGCTACCTGATCAACCAGTTCCTGGCCGAGCGCACCAACAAACGCACCGACGCCTGGGGCGGCACGCCGGAGAAGCGGCGCCGGTTCGCCGTCGAGATCGTCAAGCGCACCAGGGAAAAGGTCGGCGACGACTTCATCATCGTCTACCGGCTCTCGATGCTCGACCTCGTCGCGGGCGGCCAGCGCTGGGAGGACGTCGTCGCGCTCGCGCAGGAGGTCGAGGCCGCCGGCGCCACGATCATCAACACCGGCATCGGCTGGCACGAAGCCCGGGTGCCGACGATCGTGACGTCCGTGCCGCGCGCCGCCTTCACCTGGGTGACCGGGAAGCTCAAGCCGCACGTGGGCATCCCGGTCGTCACGTCGAACCGGATCAACATGCCCCAGGTCGCCGAGGAGGCCCTGAGCAGCGGCGACGCCGATCTCGTGTCGATGGCCCGGCCGTTCCTCGCCGATCCCGAGTGGATCCGGAAGGCCGAGAGCAGCCGCGAAGACGAGATCAACACCTGCATCGCGTGCAACCAGGCCTGCCTGGACCACGCCTTCAAGCGGAAGCTCGTGTCCTGCATGGTGAATCCGCGCGCGGGCCACGAGACGACGTTGACCCTCTCGCCGACGCGGCGGTCCAAGCACGTTGCCGTTGTCGGCGCGGGTCCGGCGGGCCTCTCGGCCGCGACCGCGCTCGCCGAACGCGGGCACAGCGTCGAACTGTTCGAAGCCGACGACGAGATCGGTGGCCAGTTCGGCATCGCGCGGAAGATCCCCGGCAAGGAGGAGTTCGCCGAGACCATCCGCTACTACCAGCGCCGTCTCGAAGTCACCGGCGTGAAGCTGCACCTCGGGAAGCGCGTGGCCGCGGCCGACCTGACCGGCTTCGACGAGGTCGTGCTGGCCACCGGCGTCGCGCCGCGCGTGCCGTCGCTGCCCGGGATCGACCACCCGAAGGTGCTGTCGTACGTCGACGTCGTCAAGCACGGCAAGCCGGTCGGCGCGCGGGTCGCGGTGATCGGGGCGGGCGGCATCGGCGTCGACGTCAGCGAGTTCCTCACGCACGCCGATTCGCCCGCGCTGAACCTGGACGCGTGGCTGGCCGAATGGGGTGTCACCGACCCGGAACAGGCGGCGGGCGGTCTGGGCACGCCGCGGCCAGAGCCGTCGCCGCGGCAGGTTTTCCTGTTGCAGCGCAAGAAGTCCGGCATCGGAGCCGGGCTCGGCAAGACGTCCGGCTGGGTGCACCGGGCGGCACTGAAGGCCAAGCGCGTCGAGCAGCTGCCCGGCGTCACCTACGAGCGGATCGACGACGACGGCCTGCACATCACCGTCGACGGCAAGCCGCGGCTCCTCGAAGTCGACACGGTGGTCGTCTGTGCGGGCCAGGAACCGGTGCGGGAGCTCGCCGACGAGCTGCGGGCGGCCGGGCTGCCGGTGCACCTGATCGGCGGGGCCGACGTGGCCGCGGAACTCGACGCGAAACGCGCGATCGACCAGGGAACGCGGCTCGCGGCCGCGCTGTAGCCCGGAAAGCGGCCCGCACTGGCAGGATGGGGCCCGTGCGAGACGTATGCGTGATCGGGCTCGGGCTGATCGGCGGGTCGCTGCTGCGCGCGGCGGCCGCCAGCGGCCGCACGGCGTTCGGCGCCGCGGTTTCCGAAGTGGACGCCGATGCCGCGAGCAGAGCGGGCTTCGACGTCACGACCGATGTCGAAGCGGCCCTGCACCGGGCCGCGGCCGACGACGCGATGGTCGTGCTCGCCGTGCCCCTCCCGGCCGTCGAAGACCTGTTGCGGCTGGTCAACCAGCACGCGTCGCACTGCCTGCTCACCGACGTGACCAGCGTGAAAGCGCCGGTGCTGGACGCGGTTCGCCGTCGCGTGCCCTACACGCGGTACGTCGGCGGGCACCCGATGGCCGGGACGTCGAACTCCGGCTGGCTGGCCGGGGACGCCTCCCTGTTCCAGGGCGCCGCGTGGGTGGTCGCCGTCGAGGAGGACACCGACCTCGAAGCCTGGGCCGAGGTGGCGAAGCTCGTGCTGGACGTCGGGGCGCACGTCGTGCCGCTGCCCGCGGAGTCGCACGACGAGGCCGTGGCCCGGATTTCGCACCTGCCGCACCTGCTGGCGGCGATCTTGGCCACCATCGGCGCCCAGGGCGGCCCGCTGGCGATGTCGCTCGCCGCCGGGTCCTACCGCGACGGCACGCGCGTCGCCGGGTCGAACCCGCAGCTCGTCCGCGCGATGACCGAAGGCAACCGGGACGCGCTGCTGCCGATCGTCGACGAGGCGCTCGGCCGGCTCGGCGCCGCCCGCGGCTCGCTCGCGTCGACCGGCGGGCTCGCGGCCACGATCAACGCGGGGTACGAAGGCGCGCAAGCGCTTGCGGCCAGCCTGGACGTCGAACGGGCCGGGGTCCGGATCAGCCTGGCCGCGCCGGACGCGCGGCAAGGCCTGATCGCCCTCGGGGAACGCGGCGGCCGGATCACCGGCCTCACGGACGGGATCGCGACCGGCGAGGTCCAGTAGTCACCGCGGAGTGTCCGGGGTGTCGTCGAACTTGTTGAGGAAGTCCTTCGCCTTCTCGATACCGGTGTCGATCTGGCTGTCGTGCCCGCTGAACTTCGACTTCGCGAAGTCGGCGGCCTTGTCGAGGCCTTCCTCGATCTTGTCGTTGTGCTCGCGCAGGGCCTCTTCGGCCTTGCCCTTCAACGCTTCGAAGTCGATTCCCATGGGTGCATTGAACCGCACGATCCTCACGTGCGCCTGTGGTAGGGCAGGAACCGCCGGACCAGCCCGAGCGGCGCGCGTTCGGCCAGGTCGGGGCCCCGGACCGCGTCGAACGCCGACTCCAGCTGGTCGACCACCCCGGACAGCTGCGGCGCGTCCGGCAGCGGCACCGACCGCGGCTCCCGCTGCTCCCGCACGGCCGACGCGAGTTCCCCCAGCGCGGCCGTCAGCAGCTCGACGTCGGCCGGGTCCGGCGGCGGCACGCCCCGCCCGATCGTCACGCCGACCTCGGTGACGGCGTCCGCGACGCGCTCCTGCGCGGCGATCACCGGCCACCACGCCACCGCCTGGCGGCCGTGCGCGGACGGCTCGACCACCGCCTGCTGGAACGCCGTCCGCAAGTCGGCCAGGGCCCGGTAGGCCCCGCGCCGCGCCCGCGACCGGGCCAGCCGCGCCTCCCCCGACGACGCCTCGACCAGCGCGCGCGAGACGTACTTCGCGACGGCGTCCAGGCCGTCGGCCAGCCGGCCGCCCACTCGCGGGCGCCGGCTGCCGGGCCACAGCAGGTAGCCGAAGACGAGCACGATCACGCAGCCCAGCACGGTGTCGACCAGCCGCGCCAGCACCACGCTCCAGTTCCCGGTGTGCGCCAGCCCCATCTGCAGGATGATCAACGGCGTCACGAAGGCGCTCTGGATGCCGTAGTTGCGCACCTTTCCCACCGCGATGCCGCCGGCGAACACCGCGCTGAGCACCACCAGGACCCAGCCGTTCGCCCCGAGGCCCAGCACGGCGGCGCCGATCCCGACGCCGATGACCGTGCCGATCCCGCGCAGCACCGCGCGGCCGAACACGGACCCGAAGTCGGGCTTGAGCACGATCCCGACGGTCAGCGTGATCCAGTACGACCGCTCCAGCGGCACGAGCAGGCCGACGACCTCGGCGATCGCGACGCACAGCGTCAGCCGCAGCGCGGCGATCCAGGTCAGCGGGCCGGACGCGAGCGAGGCCGCCCACGCCCGCAGGCGGCGGTGCCACGGCGTCGGCTGCCGGCGCTTGCGGTCGTCGCCCTTGCCGATCCGGACCTAGCCCCGCGTAGAGCGCGGCCAGGACCGGGTCGGGGTCGCCGGGCGGCACCGGCGGTGGCGCCGGCAGCGGCTGGGCGGCCAGCACCGCCGCGGACAGCGCGACGAAGTGGTCGACGACCTCCTGGGCCGGGCGGCGGCCCGCGTTGACCATCGCCACCGACGCCTCGACGGCGGGCGTCGTCGCCGAGAGCAGGTTGAGCAGCTGGCGGTAGGCCGCGTCGCGGCCGGACAGCCAGGACCGCGCGGTCAGCAGCTGGTCGTAAGCGGTGTTCATCGCCGTGGTCAACCGGTGGCGGGCCACGCGCGAGACGGCTTCGTCGGTCGCCGACAGCATCGCGGCCAGCTCGACGTAGACGTGTGCGACGGCGGTGCGTTCGGGGCTGGTCGCGCGGACCGTCCAGGTGACGAGCGCGACCAGGAAGCTCCAGGCGGCACCGAGGCAGAAGCAGCCGAAGAGGACCTCGACGCGCACGCCGGTCGCGTGCTGCCCGGTGGCGAGCACGCAGAAGACGAGCATCTGCAGCCCGGCGACGGAGGCGTTGCTGCCGGCCGCGCTGATCACCGCGGACACCGCGGCGACCAGGATCACCGCGGGCACCGACAGCGCCGGGGTGCCGCCGGTGAGCAGGCCGACGAGGTAACCGGCGGTCGCGGCGAGCGTCGCCCCGCCGAGCCGGCGGGCGCGGTAGCGGTAGGGCCCGGCCGATTCGGACAGCACGGCGGGCAGGGCACCGGTCGAAATGAGCGCGCCGACGGCGATGTCGCCCGCCGCGTACGCGATCGCGAGTGGCACGGCCAGCGCGACCACGGCCCGGGCGACCATGTTCCACGGCACCGGTACCGGCGAGCTGCGCAGGAGCTGGACCAGCCAGTGCGGCGCGGCGAGGTCGGGGCGCGGCGTGCTCACCCCTTCATCTTGACCTACGCCGCCGGACGCGATTAATTATCAATCTGTCAACAACGCGGGAGGTACCGGTGGGTAGGAAGTACTCGTACGAGGTCAACCGCACGAGCACCGCGTCGCCGGAGGCGCTGTTCGCCCTCGAAGCGGACGGCCCGCGCTGGGCGGAGTGGGGAAAACCACTGATCGTCCAGGCCCGCTGGGCGCGGCGCGGCACCGATCTGCCGGACGGCGTCGGCGCGGTCCGCGAGGTCGGAATGTGGCCGGTGCTGATCCGCGAGGAGACCCTCGAGTACGAACCCGGCCGCAAGCACGTCTACGCCTTCGCCGCCGGCAAGCCGCTCAAGGACTACCGCGCCGAAGTGCTCTTCACGCCGGCCCCCGGCGGCGGCACGCACCTGCGGTGGACGGGCTCGTTCACCGAGCCGGTCCGCGGCACCGGCCCGGCGCTGGCCGCGACGCTGCAGGCGGTGATCCGGCTGTTCTCCGCGAAGCTGGTCAAGGCGGCCGAAACCGGGCGCTGACCTGGGTGGCTCCGGCCACACAAGATCGCCCCGCGCAACGTTTCCCCGCCTTCCCGCGTCACTCTTTCGGGTAGTACACGAAAGGGGGAAAGCGTGAGGAAGCGCTTGACAGCCGTGGTCGCCGCGGCGGCCCTGGCACTGACCGCGTGCTCGGGCCACGACACGGACCAGCGGGAGCCCGGCACCAGCCAGCCGAACCCGGCGCCCCAGGCCGCCCCCGACGTGCAGACGTCCGGGCCGTACCCGTTCGGCACGGTCCAGCAGAAGGCGCCCGCGATCGAGAACGGCCAGGTGCCGGTGATCCGGCGGATCACCACCGACAAGCCGTACGTGTTCCTCACCATGGACGACGGCGCCGTGCAGGACCCCGACGCGCTGAAGCTGATGCAGCAGAACGGCACCCACCCGGTGCTGTTCCTGAACCAGAAGTATGTGAAGGGCCACGAGGCCTACTTCAAGCAGATCCTCGACGCCACCGGCGCGACGCTCGGCGACCACACGGTCGACCACCCGAACCTCAAGGGCAAGCCGTACGAGTTCCAGCGCAAGGAAATCTGCGACGACGCCGACGACTTCCAGAAGAGCCTCGGCGTCCGCCCGTCGCTGTTCCGCCCGCCGTTCGGCAACTACGACCAGAACACGCTGAAAGCGGCGGCGGCGTGCGGCATGCGCGCGTCGGTGCTGTGGACGGCCGCGGTCAACGACGGCGTCGTGCAGTTCCAGTCCGGGGACAAGCTGAAGGCCGGCGACATCGTGCTGATGCACTTCCGGAAGACCTTCAAAGAGGACTACACGGCGTTCGTGGAGCGGGCCGAGAAGGACGGGCTGACGCCCGTCCCCCTGGCCGACTTCCTGGGTTAAAGCACCACCGTCGGGGTCACGACCGTCCGGCGACAGGACACGTCCCCGAGGTGGACGAGGATCTGCGTCGTCCCGCGCGGCACGTTGTCGAGCACGAACCGGCCGCCCTCGTCCGCCGTGGTCGACGACGTGCCGTGCTCGGCCACCCGCACCTCGACCCCGTACTGGCCGGCCGGGACCAGCCAGCCGTCGATGCGGTGCAGCTTGCCCATCTTGGTCAGGTTGATCATCACCGTCAGGTCGCTGACGGTGAACGTGATCGTGCCGGTGCCGCCGCCGCGGACGCCGGCCAGGTCGTCCAGCCGTTCCCAGCGGGCGACCTCGACGTCGAGGTCTTCGAGCGCGAGCGCGAATTGGACCCGCTGCACCAGGTCACCCGGTGGCGGGTCCAGCTCGTCGAGGAAACGGCCGATGTCGGCCAGCAGCACGTCGTCACCGAAGGAGGCTTGGCCCCCCGGTGCCCCGAGGTCGTTCATCGGCTTCCCCCTTCACTGGCGAGGAGATCGCGCATCTGGTCGAGGCAGCGACCCCTGGTCGGTCCGACGCTGCCGCGTGGCATGCGCAGCGCCTCGGCGACGAGCTGGTACTCCGCGCGACCCGCGAGCACGGTCAGCCGGAGCAGTTCCTGAC
>JAEBES010000027.1:0-25884 GCA_049998155.1 Amycolatopsis sp. cmx-13-12
GCCCTCATCGCACTGGCCCGACGCCGCATCAACGTCCTGCACGCACTGCTGCGCACCCGCCAGCCCTACCGAGCCGACCACCGCACCTCCGCCACGGCCGCTTGACAAAAACATTAGGCAGCCTCCGTGGATGTGGTAGATCGCCGCGGTCGGGGTCGTCGCGTGCTTCGGGAGGCAGATCAACAGGGGGATGTCCGGTTGCCCGGCCGGCCCTGGCACCGCCCGCTCCTCGACGCTGTAGGCGCCACCGCGCGAGAGGATCTCGTCGGTCGGGGTCTCCACCCCGGGGACGGGCTTGCGCATCTCGACGATGGTGTCCGGACGGTACGCGTCGGGTGCGCGCACGCTGGTCAGCATCTCGACGACGGGAGCGAGCTCCGGATCGAAGGGGGGCGGCGGTCCGACCGGCTGGGCGGTGGACCGGTCCGTGACTTGCGTGGTCATGTGTTCTCCTGGCTCAGACAGTCGGAACGGTTCCGCCGTCGATCACGTACTCGGCGCCCACGATCGCCGAGGCGCGGTCCGACACCAGAAATCCGACGAGGTCCGCGATTTCCCCGGTGTTCGCGAACCGTCCCAGGGGAACTCCCCCGAGCGAGTCGTAGATGGTCTGCTTGGCTGCCTCACGGGTGAGTCCGTTGCCCTCGGCGATCCGGTCCACGAATCGTTCGTAGGCCTCGGTCTCGATCCCGCCGGGGCTGATCGCGTTGACCCGTACGCCGCGCGGCGCGAGCTCGTTGGCCAGCCCCTTGCTGTACGTGCGCAGAGCGGCCTTCGCCGCTGCGTACGCCAGGGACGCGTCGTACTGGGGCAGTTCGCGCTGGATCGACGTGAAGTGCAGCACCACCCCCGTCCCGGACTCGATCATCGCCGGGAGCAGAGCTCGATCGAGCCGCACCGCTCCCAGGAAGTTGAGGTTCAGCTCGGTGAGCCACTGATCGTCGGTGATGACCGCGAATCCCCCGGCCGGCGTCGACGCACCTCCGACGACGTGCACCAGGATGTCGAGTGCGCCGCCGGCCTCGGCGATGCGGGCGGCCACCGCGTCGGTGCCTTCGACCGTCGTCACGTCCGCTTCGATGAACCGGTCGGGGTGCTCGTACCCGTCGGGCATCGTTCGCGCCGTCACGTACACGTCGGCGCCCAGCTCTCGCAGCCGCTCCACGACGGCTTTGCCCGAGCCCTTCGAACCGCCCGTGACCAGCGCCCGGCGACCGTCGAGACGATCACGATCCGAACCAGACATTTCTTCTCCCCTGAAATCGACGCAGGTCAGGCTGCGTGGTTGGCGATGACGAGTTCGGCGACGAGGTCATCCCGCAAGGTGAACCGGTAGTCGAGCTCGGCGACGCCACCCGGGAACGTGCCCTCCAGCCGCACGGTCACCACCCAGTGGGCGTCATCGACGCGGCGAGCGCCGATCTGCTCGGTCGTGTACTCGAATTCGGCCCCGGCGTCCCGCAGGAACGCGTGGACCTCTTTGCGGCCGCGGAAGGTCTCGTCCTGGTCGACGACGACCGCGTCGTCGGTGAGGAACGACGAGGCGGTGTCGGCGTCGCGGGCGATGTGGGCGGCGAAGAACTCCCGCACGGTGGTCGGGAGGAGATCGGTGTGCTGTGTCATGAGCCCATCGTGTGAGCTCGCGGCGTGGGAGGGTCAAGCCGTGGACTCCCCCCCGGGGAGAGAGTCCAGAATGGAGAGATGCTGAGCATCGGGGAGTTCTCGCGGCTGACCCACCTGAGCGTGCGGACCCTGCGCCGGTACCACGAGGCGGCCCTGCTGGAACCCGCCGTGGTGGACGAGACCACCGGTTACCGCTACTACGGCCTCGACCAGATCCCGACCGCGCAGGTCATCCACCGGCTCCGCGAGCTCGACGTCCCCCTGAGCGACGTGCAGCGAATCCTGCGGACCCCCGACCCCGGTGTCCGGGCGGCCCTGGTCGCGGACCACCTGCAGCGCCTCGAGGACGTGCTCGACCGCACCCGGGCCGCGGTCGTGTCGCTGCGGCGCCTGCTCCGGCCGGACCCCGCGCCGATCGACGTCGAACTGCGGGCGGAGCCCGCCCGGACGGTCGCGGCGGTGGAGGCCGTGCTCGGGCATCGCGATGTAGAGGCCTGGTTCGCCGGCGCGATGGCCGAGCTGGAGGCGGCCGTCGGCGCCGCCGCGACCGGACCACCGGGCGGCTGCTACGACAACGCCCTCTTCGAACAGGAACGCGGGCACGCGCTCGTCTACCTGCCGACCGCTGCGCCACCTCGCACCGGACGCGTGCACCCCGTGGTTCTCCCGGCCGCGGAACTGGCCGTCACCACCCACGTCGGCGAGCACGACGGCGTCGAGATCACCTACGGCGAACTCGGGACCTGGGTGGTGGAGAACGCGATGTCGGTGGCCGGGCCGGTGCGGGAGGTCTACGTCGTCGGCCCTCGTGACGCCGGCGACCCCGCCGCGTGGCGCACCGAGATCGGCTGGCCGGTCTTCCGCGTCACCTGAAGCGGTCCGTGCCGCGTTGCTCTGCGGTGACGAGCCCGGCCGGACGCGGCGATTCCCGCATCCGGCCGATATCGAGGAAAATCAGAGCCCGACGACGAGCTCGTGGTCGATTTCGACGAACTCCGTGATCAGGTCGGCGAACTGGCCGGAGATCAGTTCCTCGTACGCCGCGGAACCGGTGTGCGCGTCGTAGGCGGCCTGGTCGGCGAAATGCTCCACGAACAGCAGGTAGTCCGGCTTGGCGACGTCGCGGTACACGCGGAAGGACAGGGTGCCGTCCTCCTGCCCGGGCCCGCGTGGCGCGAACTCGTGCACGAGCCGCTCGGCCTCGGCCTGCTTGCCCGGCTTGAGGGGAATGGGGAACACCTTCGCCAGCATGGGAAACCTCTCGGTGGTGGAGTGCGTGATCGAAAATCACTCTGCCGGGCGAGCGCGGTCGCGTCCGGTCAGATCCGGACACGTCTTCGCCCGGGTCCGCACCGGCCCACGGTCATGTCCGGATCTGGCTGGCGCGGCCGGGCCGAGTCGCCTAGACCTGAGGACATGACGACTTTCTCGGCCGTGGTCACGACGGGCATCTACTGCCGCCCGGGGTGCGGGGCGAAGCCGCTCGCGGAGAACGTGCAGACGTTCGAGCTGGCCGCCGGGGCCGAGGCGGCGGGCTTCCGGGCCTGCCTGCGCTGCCGCCCGTACCGCGTCGCCGGCCCGGTCGGTGCCGACGCGCCGGAGCTGGTCTGCCGCGCGGTGCAGCTGATCATCGCCGGGGTGCTGGACGCCGGGACCGAGGCGGCCCTCGGCGAGCGGCTGGCGGTGTCGCCCCGGCACCTGCGCCGGCTTTTCCGCGACCACCTCGGCGTGACGCCGGACGGGCTGGCCCGCTCGCGGCGGGCGCACTTCGCGCGCCGCCTGCTCGACGACTCCGACCTGACCGTCGCCGACATCGCGTTCGCGTCCGGGTTCGGCAGCCTCCGCCAGTTCAACCGGGACATGAAGCTGGTCTTCCGTGCCTCTCCGGTGGAGTTGCGCAACCGGCGCCGCAAAGCCGACCGGCTCGCCGCGGACGGCGGGCTGATGATGCGGCTGCCGTTCTCACCGCCCCTGCACTGGGAAGCGCTGAGCGCGTTCCTGGCCGAGCGCGCGGTCCCCGGTGTGGAGTCGGTGCGAGACGGCGTCTACCGCCGCACGATCAGCCTCGACGGCGAGGCGGGCGTCATCGAGGTGACGCGTGGGAGCGACGACCACCTGCTGCTCACCGCGCACATGCCGTTCTGGGAAGGCCTCATCCACGTCGTCGACCGCGTCGGGCGGATGTTCGGCGTCGACGCCGACACGGCACCGACCGAAGCCGGGCTCGCCGCCGACCCGGTGCTCGGCCCGCTGCTGCGCGCACGGCCCGGCCTGCGCGTGCCCGGGGCCTGGGGGCCCTTCGAGATCGCCGTGGCGGCCGTGCTCAGCCAGTACAGCGTCCGCACTCGGGTGCGGCGGGAGCTGGCCGGGCTGGTCGAGGTGGCGGGCCGGCCGGTGCCGGGCCTCGAACACGGCCTCACCCACCTGTTCCCGTCGGCCGGGACCCTGGCCCAGGCGGACCTGGCCGGGGCCCGGCTGTCCGCGGCGGCCGAGCGGACGCTGCGCGCGTTCGCCGCCGCGGTGGCCGCCGACGAGAACCTGCTCGACCCCGGCGCGAGCCTGGCCGGCTGCACCGCGGCGTTGACCGCGGTGCCCGGCATCGAGCCGAGCACCGCCCAGGAGATCGCGCTGCGGCTGGGCCACGCCGACGCCTTCCCGGCCACCGAGCGCACGCTCGAGACGGCGTTGCGCGTACTCGATCCCTCCGCCGACGCCGGCCGGCTGGCCGCCGCCTGGCACCCCTGGCGCGCCTTCGCCGCCACCCACCTGATCGCCGCCGGCGTGTCCACGTCGGCCGGTTGAACACCGGAAGGAGAACGGATGTCCACGAACCGGCGGGAGCTCGCCGAGAAACTGCGTGCCCTGCACGAGGGCACGCTGGTGCTGCCGAACGCCTGGGACGCCGCCAGCGCGGCCCTCATCGCGCGGGCCGGCGCCCCGGCGATCGCCACCACCAGCGGCGGGATCGCCTGGTCCGCGGGACGCCCCGACGGGCACGGCCTGACGCGCGAGGAGATGACCGCGCTGGTCGCGCGGATCGTCCGCGTCGTCGACGTCCCGGTGACCGCCGACATCGAGGGCGGCTACGACGACGTCGCGGCCACCGTGCGTGCGGTCGTCGAGGCCGGCGCGGTCGGGATCAACCTGGAGGACTCGACCTCCCCCGGCGGTCCCCTTTTCGACGCCCCGGCCCAGGCCGAGCGGATCCGCGAGGCCCGCGAAGCGGCGACGGCGGCCGGCCTGCCCGAGCTGTGGATCAACATCCGCACCGACGTTTACCTGTTCGGCATCGGCGCGCCCGAGGGCCGTCTGGCCGACGTCCTGACCCGCGCGGACGCCTACGCCGCCGCGGGCGCGGACAGCCTCTTCGTGCCCGGCCTGGTCGACCTGGAGACGCTCGAGGCACTCGTGAAGGAGAGCCCGCTGCCGGTCAACGTCATGGTGTGGCCGGGCGCGCCGACCGTCGCGGAGCTGGCCGCGGCCGGTGTCCGCCGGATCAGCGTCGGCACGGCGATCGCGCAGGCCGCTTACGCCGTCGCCCAGCGCGCCGCGGCCGAACTGCTCGAACACGGCACCTACACCACGTTGGAGAGCGGCCTCGACTTCGGTGCGGTCAACAGCGCTGTGTCCGGCTGACTCCTCCGCGAGCGGGCCGGAGCTTCGACGGGGGTGACTAGAAACCCTCGAACAAGGCGACGGCCTGCTCGTACTCCCCGTCGCCGAACGCCTTCGGCGGCAGGATGAAGTGCACGTAGCCGCCGATGTCGTGGTGCCCGATGGTGATGAGGTGGCGGTACGGCTCGGTCAGCTGGGGAAAGCTGTTCTCCAGGTGCGGCCAGCCGAACGCCTGATCCGGCGAGAAAGCGACGTCCTCGTACTTGTACAGGCCCTGCTCGCGCTCACAGAACTCGAGCCAGGGATCGCCGAGGCGGTCCGAAGCCAGCCAGCCCGGCATCGACCGGTAGTAGAGGGAGTCTTCGGTCTCGCCGCCGTAGTCCAGCGTGTCGAGGACCGGGTCGTAGGACACTCCGCGCATCGACGGCAACGTCACGACCGGTACCGCGTAGAACGGCTCCGCGGCGTGGATCGATGCCGGCGCGGGTGCGGCCTCCTCCATCGCCCGTGTCGGGTCCGCCGGGATGATCCGGCAGCACCGCGGGTCGTCCAAGTCCAGGAGAGGCGCGCCCTCGAGCACGTGTCCGCGCTGGACGTCCGGGTCGAAGAAGAAGATGTTCAGCAGCCCGTCGGGTGGACGCTCGTCACCGAGCCAGGGGCCGAGCGCGTCGACGTCCAGGACGGCGAACAGGCTGAGCGGCACGCCGTCGTGCTCGGGCCACGGCGTGCCGGGGTTCAGCAACGCCGGCCCGCCCCACCGGCCGAGGCCGGCCGCGGCGCTGCCCGGCTTCACCGGACGCAGCCCGAACCCGGGTTTCGCCAGTGCCGCAACCTGTGTGCCGACGTGCTCGCCCAGGTGCTCGACGCACAGCTCCCGCACCCTCGCGCAGGCTTCCGCAAAGCTCACCCGGCTCATCATGACATCATGCCCGCAGCCGGGCCGGCACCCGGCACTCCACTGTGGATCCGCACGGTCGGCCGAGGGCGAGGAGCCCGGTCCCCGGTCGCGAGGCGGTTCGTGACGAGGTGCGGCTCCTGATCTAGGGTGGGCGCATGATTCTGCGGCGTGGCCTGCTCGCGGTGGTGGCCCTGGGCGCGGCGATCGTCGCCGGCTGCTCCTCGAGCGGTGAGGCGTCGCTGCCCGACGCCGGTGCCCTGCTCAAGGACAGCGCGGCGGCGGCGGGCGGCGTCACCAGCACGCACTTCACGCTGAAGGTCACCGGCACCGTGCCGGGCCTGAGCGTGCACAGCGTCGACGGTGACCTGACCAAGGCCAACGGCGGCGGCGCGAAGGGCACCGGCACGCTGGACCTGATGGGCCAGGTCGTCGACGCCCAGTTCGTCCTGGTGGACGGCTCGCTCTACATCAAGGGGCCCACCGGCGGGTTCCAGCGGATCCCGGCGGCGCTGAGCTCCTCGATCTACGACCCGTCCGCGATCCTCGACCCGCAGCGCGGCATCCCCAAGGTGCTGTCCTCGGTCCAGGGACCGAACACGGAAGGCACGGAAGACGTCGGTGGCACGCCGACGTACCGCGTCGCGGGAACGGTCCCGAAGGACGCGCTGACCGCGCTGGTGCCAGGGACGGCCTCGACCGTGAACGCCACCTTCTGGCTCCGCCAGGACGGCGGCCACCTGCCGGTCAAGGCTTCGCTGGGCTACCCCGGCGGCGCCACTGTGGACGTCACACTGTCCGATGTGGACAAGCCGGTCACCGTGACCGCGCCGGCGTGACCGGGCCGGTCACCACGCGCGGCGGCCGCGCGCTCGCGGTCGGCGCCGGCGGGCTCGCCGTTCTGCTCGGCGCGCTGGACACCTACGTCGTGGTCGGCCTGCTGCGGCAGATCATCGACGACCTGAGCGTTCCGGTGAACCGGCTGGAGATCGTCACCCCGGTCATCACCGGCTACCTGCTCGGCTACGTGGCCGCGATGCCGCTGCTCGGCCAGTACTCCGACCGGTTCGGTCGCAAGCTGCTGCTGCAGGCCTGCCTCGGCGGCTTCCTCGCCGGGTCGGTGCTCACCGCGCTGGCCGGCTCGGTCCCGCTCCTGGTCGCGGGCCGGGTGATCCAGGGGACCGCCGGGGGCGCGCTGCTTCCGGTGACCCTCGCGCTGGCCGCGGATCTGTGGCCGGGGAACCGCCGCTCCGCCGTGCTGGGGGCGGTCGGTGCCGCGCAGGAGCTCGGTAGCGTGCTCGGGCCGGTCTACGGCATCGGGCTGGCCGCCGCGACCGGCTGGCGCGGCGTGTTCTGGGTGAACGTCCCGCTGACCGTGCTGGCCGCTGTCGCGGTGCAGGTTTCCGTCCGGGGCGGCAAACCCGCCGAGCGGCCGCGCGTGGACCTCGTCGGTGTCCTGCTGCTGGCGCTCACGCTCGCGTTGCTCGTCGTCGGCCTGGACAACCCGAACCCGCGTGAGCAGGTGCTGCCACCGTGGGGAGTGCCGTTCCTGATCGGCGCCGGGGTCGGTCTGGCCGCGTTCCTCTGGTGGGAGTCGCGCGCCGAAGTCCGGCTCATCGACACGGCGAACGTGGCGCCGCGGCCGTTCTTCACGGCACTCGGGACGAGCGTCGCCGCGGGGGCGGCGTTGATGGTCACGCTGGTCGACGTCGACCTGTTCGCGCAGACACTGCTCGGCCGCGACGACGGCGGCAGTGTCGAGCTCCTGCTGAGGTTCCTGGTCGCGCTGCCGGTCGGCGCGCTGCTCGGCGGCCTGCTCGCCACGCGGATCGGCGAGCGCTGGATCGCCGGCGCCGGAATGCTGATCGCCGCCGGCGGCTACCTGCTGATGTCCCGCTGGCCGGCGGACGTTCTCGCGGCCAGGTCCGTGCTGGGGCTGCCGCGCCTCGACGTCGACCTGGCGCTCGCCGGGCTGGGGCTCGGCCTGGTCATCGCCCCGCTGTCGGCCGTCGCGCTGCGTGCCGTGCCGAGCGCCCAGCACGGCGTCGCGTCGGCCGCGGTCGTGGTCGCGCGGATGACCGGCATGCTGGTCGGTGTCGCGGCCGTGTCCGCCTTCGGCCTGCACTACTTCCACACGCTGACCGCGTCGCTTAACCCGCCACTCCGGATCCTGTTCCCGTCCCAGCCGGCCTACGACCGCGCCCTCGCCGACTACCTCGGCGCGGTGCGCGAGGCGCTGCTGACGGAGTACCGCGCGATCTTCCTGATCACGTCCGGGATTTGCCTCGCTGGGGCGGCCGTCGCCCTGTCCATCGGCGGCCGGACGCCTCGCCGCCCGTCTTGAGCAACCGCTCACTGCGGTGCGGTGCTGCGTTCGCGACTGCCGGCGGCGACCTTCGAGGCGGACAACCCGGCTGACTCAGCACACTTCCGGGCTGCTCTGCTCGCCGGAAAGTCGACTGGCAGGTCGCCTGACGTGCGGCTGACGGACACTGGCCTACGACGCAGCGGACTGCCACGGTCACCCCAATGGAGGCGTAACACTCACCGAAAGTGGCGTTGTTCTGACAGTTTTTCGCCAACTTGTCGTACAGACAGTGATCACATCACCCGTTAGTGTTCCCCTTGACTCCGCGTCGAATTACGCGGGGATCGATCTGAAACGAGGGGACATTGAGCAGACCGTTTCGGTCATTGACAATAATGGCCGCCTGTTGCATCGTGGCACTGAGCAACACGGGCACAGGAATTGCAAATACGCAAGACATTTCTGACGGCTACGCCACCATCCAGGAAATACCGTTGCCGCCGCCAGGAACTTCGATCGACACCGCGATCCAAGAAGCGATGACGTCGGCACACAAGGTCACCACACCCGCGATCACAACGCGGGGCTTGACGCTCACGCCGGAGCAGATCGAAGAGACCAAGCATCCGAAATTGTCGACCTATCGAGTTGATTCCGCCAAGTACGACCACAAGCCTGCGCAGACCAACGCAACGGCCGACAATCCGGTCACGCACTACGAATGTCAACAAGTGTACGAAGGGGGCTACCGCGGCGATTTCTGGGTCAAGGATCGCTACGCCGAGTGTCGGTACCTACCCATACTTTTCAACTTCTACGCGAAGAAGGGTGGCCCCATCATCGGCATGGCCACCTTCAAGTCGGCAATCGTGTACAACATGCAGCCGAACACACGTGAGATACAGGTTGCCGTCAAACTGTTCGACTGGAAATTCAACGGAACCGTACCCCCGACCGCCAAGGTGGGTTCACAGTTCGGATGCATGGGCATCGGCCTGACGGGGAGCACCGCCCAATGCGACCGACTTGAACAAGGTTCCTTGCGGACTATTTCCTCATGGCAGACCGCCCCCATCGACGCATGGACCTACCTGCCCCAAGGGGTTGACCCGCCGGACCCCAACGAGCCGAGCGAAGTCAACACCGAGAACCGAACTCTTTACAACATCGCCCACTACTTCTACACATACGGTGGCCCTGGACCGTACGACAACTACAATCAGACCGAAACCAAAACGCTCCCGTTCCGCTGCGACACCGTGCGTGCCACAAATCCAAACTACGCCAAAAGCAGCGACTGCGTTTTCCACGGTGCGACCGGCTGGTTCACCATGCACATATCAGACCCTGAAATCACGGAGTCTGCCCAATTCATCTGGGATGCACAAAACGACATCACCAAGACCTACCCCGGCATCTACGGAAAGTATGTTCCTGGCATTCAGGACGGAAAGACTGAGCCACTTCACCGTGCCTACTATGACACGAAGCTGAGGGATGCCAACAGGCGAACGTCCGTCGCAAGCTGCGTCAAGAATTGGGGCGCGAACTACACAGTGCGCCCCGACGGCCAGACCAATGATTGCGACGAGTACCCGTTCGCAACGACCTACGAAGGCTCATTCACGGTAACCGACAACATGATTCGCAGCTACGCTGTTCGCCCCTTGCTCAGCGCCCACAACCAGAAGGTCGGATCGCGGCTTTCGACGTTCGTAGCCGAGGACCACCTGCTCGACGGTGATGCTTACTTCGTCACCGCGATGCCGTAGTACCTCCGTGCACGGGACGGAGCCGGTGCGCCCCGTCCCGTGCACACCACTCGCTCCCGGGACTATAGTAGGCATATGCCTGAAGATGCACCGGCCGTGAAATTTCACGCGGAGATTTCTCCGGAGTTCAATCGGTTCGTCCTGGGAACGGGCGACGTCCTCCGAATTGCCGAACGACTCGCCAGCCAATCGCCGTCGACCGGGTCGCTCGGAGTGACGGCACCAGAAGGTGCTTTGTTCCTTTTGGCGCCCGGGGTGGTCGAACTGGACGTCACCGGCGAAGTCTGGACACAAACCCCCAAGGCAGCCGTCGACTCCTATGTCGACAAGCTCGCCTTTCGGTTGGAACCTTCCGATCCGGCTCTGCGCCTGGCGTCCATCACGCCATCCCCGGCAGATGTCACGGCCGAGTTGCCCGAAGTCCGCCCTTACACCGTGGAGGCGTTCGTCATCGACCGGCAGACCCGGCACGACGACGACTTCGACATCGACGTCCGCGCCGAGCGGTGGCTGATTCGGCTCTCGTGACCGGCCCGGGCTGCCGGAAGTCGTGGTTGTGGTCGGAGCGTGGTTCAGCTCCTTGCCTCGGCGGGCCGGGTGGTGTCCTCGGATGCTGAGGCACCGCCGCCTTCGAGTCCGAAGCTGAGGACCCGGCGGGGGTGGATGCGGATGATTTCGCCGGAGAACCCGGGGACCGCCGGCGGTTGGCCGGTGAGGGTTTCGGCGTGGCCGCGGATTTCGACGCACCGCACCCGCCACGGGCGGAAGGAGGCGATGTCGTCGACAACGAAGGAGACCTGGTCGTTGGTGCGGAGGTTGCGGTATTTCCGGCTGGCGCCCATGCCGTGGCCGCCGATGTCGATCGTGCCGAGTTCGGCGTTGTAGCGGAACGACACCGGATTGTTCTGCGGGGCCCCGCTGGGGTCCACTGTGGCCAGACGGCCGAGCGTTTGCTCGGCGAGATAGGCCAGTTGCGCTGGGGTGAAGGACATACGCGGTCTCCGATCCGGGTCAGTACGGCCGTGAACGATCACCATCCGCAGCTTATACAACTGGTCGATGAAGTCAACCATCTGTCTAACCTGCTCGGACGCTTGTCCGAGACGCGATACACTGGCCGCGTGGACAGCCGAACCAGCCAGCCCGCCCGCAGCAGTCGCCCGCGTCGCACGCCCCGCCCGGAGGAGCGTCAGATCGACGCCGAACGCTCACGCCGAGCGCTGGTGGACGCGGCACTGGAGGAATTCGCGGCCAAAGGGTTCGCCGGCGCCAGGGTGCGCGACATCGCCACCCGGGCCGGTGTCAGCAAAGACCTGATCAACTACTACTTCGGCGGCAAGGACGGGCTCTACCGCGAAGTCCAGCGTGCCTGGCTGGACCGCGAAAGCACCTTCGCCGACACCGACCGTTCGCTGGCGGAGGTCGCCGCCCGGTACCTGCACGAGGCGCTGTCCGACCCGCGCCCCCTGCGCCTGCTGGCTTGGCGGGGCCTCGCGACCGACGGCGAGACCCCACCGGACATCTCCGGCGACACCGAAGACCTCTCGAGCCTGCGGCGACGCCAGGACAGCGGCGAACTGGCCGCGGACCTCGACCCGGCCACGATCCGGCTCGCCCTCCTCGGGATGATCGCGGCTCCCATCGTCTTCGCGCCCGCGGCCCGGAAGATCTTCGGGATCGACGTCCGCGACCCCGAGTTCGAAGCCCGCTACAGCGAGGGGCTCCGCCGCCTGGTCGCCCAGCTGGGCGAGTCGGCCACACCGAACGCCTAGCGTTCACAGGGCAATGCGGCGGCTGCGGTGGGTCGAGACGACCACGGCCGCCCGCCCGGGCGTGGCTGGACGAGCGCCGCAGCGCATCGCCGCGATCGGTGGACGGGCACCGGTCGCTCCCGGCGAAAGCGATTCGTCCACGACGCTGACCACCTGAAGCGCGCTGCGGATGCTGTTCGTGGAAGGCCGCCAGGCGGTTCCTTATCGGCTTGCCGCCGCACCGGGGCGGTGTCTAAGTTGCCATGATGCGTTCGGAACTGCTGGCGGTGACCTTCGAGGCGGACAACCCGGCTGAACCGGCACGCTTCTGGGCCGGCCTGCTCGGCCGGGAAGTCGTCGAAGACACCGGCGGGGTGCTGCTGCCGGGCACGGACACCCAGCTCGGCCTGCGGTTCGTGCCCGGCCGCGCCGGCCGGCTCGGCGCGCACCGGATGCACCTGCACCTGACCAGCACCGACCTCGACGACCAGCGACACACCGTGGCCACGGCGATCAGGCTCGGCGGCCGCCCCCTCGACGTCGGGCAGCGACCCGAGGAGACGCACGTCGTCCTGGCCGACCCGGCAGGCTACGAGTTCTGCGTGATCGAGCCCGGCAACAGCTACCTCGACGGGTGCGGCCCGCTGGGCGAGCTCACCTGCGCCGGCAGCCGGCAGGCCGGCCTGTTCTGGAGCCGGGCGCTGGGCTGGCCCCTGGTCTGGGACCGGGGCGAGCAGACCGCGATCCAATCACCCCGCGGCGGCACGAAAGTCGCCTGGGACACCTGGGACGCCCCGCCCGTGGCGGCGGAAGCGGAGCCGAACCGGCAGCGCTTCGAACTGCTCCCCGCCGACGGCGACCAGCGGGCCGCAGTCGACGCGCTGATCTCCCTCGGCGCCACTCGGCTCGGCGCCCGCGACGACGACACCGTCGCACTGGCGGATCCGGACGGCACCGAGTTCCACGTGCGGCCGGCCGATCACCACTCCGGCGGATTTCCACCCCGGCCGGCGTGACGCTGTCTCGAACCCTTCGGTGTCATCCGCAAGGAATCCCTTTCAGGGTTCGGACAGGTTGCGGGCGAAGAAGGCGGTGACCGGGGGTCGTGTTCCCGGAGCGCTGTGCCCGACGCCGGGAACCACGACTTTCTCCACGGCTGTGCCGTGCCGGATCAGGTTCTCGGCGAGCCGGTCGAGCTGCTCCGGCCGGCTGCGGCCGTGGTCGCCCGTGGCGGCCAGGTCGGCGCGCCCGTCGTCGTCGCCGCCGATGACGAGCAGCACCGGCACCCGGGCGATCGCAGCCGGGTCCACGGTGATCCCGAACCGCTGCTCGGTGTCGCCGATGCCTTCCGGCCAGGCGAGCGCGTGGTCGAGCAGGGTCACGCCGCCGGGGGCGCCGACCGCGACGGCCGCGACCCGGTCCGGGTGCAGGTACAGGAAGCGGTGGGCGAACTGGCCCCCGCCGGAGTGCCCGCACAGCAGCACCTTGCCGATGCGCGCGTTCCACCGGAACCGGACCTGCTCCAGGATGTCCAGCAGCACCAGGTCGAACCGGATGCCGTGGGCGTCGAGGACCTTGTAGCCGTCGACGTCGTCCGGATCGCCGATGCCGACCGGGAACAGCGGGAAGACCACGATCAGGCGGTGGCGTTCCGCGAACGGGAGGAACCCTTCGCGCAGCTCTCCCACACTGCGGCCGGTGCCGTGCACGGCCACCAGGACGGGCAGTTCGGTCTCCGGCGTCCAGCTCGTCGGGACGTAGACGCAGTAGCTGCAGCGCGGTTCGCCCGGTGCGGCGAAGAAGGGCGTTCGCTTGGTCAGCAGCCGGCGGCCGGGGTGCGTGGCGGGCAGGTCCGCGACCCGGATCACGAGACGTCCCCGCGGGGGCCGGCGACCGGGACGCGGGCCAGCGGGACGTGGTGCTGTCCCGCGTGGACGTCGCGGTCCCGGAGCGAGCCCTGGCTCACCGGGCGCGGGAAAGAGATCTTGACGACGTTGAGGGACGGGATCCGGAAGATGCGGATGGTGTGTTCCTCCAGGTGGTACAGCCCAGCGATCATGCGCTCGTCCACCAGGTCCGCGGCGAGCCGGTAACCGTCGGCGTCGCGCATGAACAGCTCCATGGTGACCCAGAACGGGCCCGCGTTCTTCGAGCGGACCTCGTGGGCGAGGTCCGCGAGCGTGGTGTCAGGCATGGGTGTGCTCCCCCAGCTCGGTCCGGAACAGGTCGGCGGGATCGGCGCAGTCCACGACGTGGTTCAACACGAACTCGTACGCCGCGCCGCGTTCGATCTCCGCGGGTGAGAACGGGAAGGCGAAGCTGGGGAGGTAGGCCATCTCCGGCGTCGGCAGGTGCAGCAGCAACGGGTTGGCGACCTTGGCGACCGCGGTGGCGGTCGGCTGGTCGGGTGCGTTGACGAGCAGCATGACGCCGGCCTCGCGCGGCGGCCCGGCCTCGGGCTCGAGCTCGTCCAGCACCGCGTTGTGGCCGTAGAGGCGGAGGTCGAAGGCGTACTCGTCGTCCGCCAGACCGAGTGTCTGCCCCACCCGCTGGGTGATCACCGTGCGCATCAGCCGCGCCCAGGCGTCGATGTCGGCGAGGACGAGCGGATCCCGGATCGCGGAGAACGACACGGTCTCGTAGCCGGTGATCCGGGCGCCTTCCAGCTTGATCGTGTACTGGTCGGCAACGTGGAACCGGGACCCCTCGACGCGGACGGTCCGGGCGTCGACCGCCCTGTACCGGGCGTCCCGGACGTCGAGGGTGCCGGCGGGTTCCCGCATCTCGAACGGGTTCGCGGTCTCGTAGAGCATGTGGGCGGCCACCGAGATCGGCGTGCACGACACCGCGGGATCGAGCGGCTCGATGGTGAAGCCGCCGGCGTCGATCGTGGCGAGCACGCCGCCCGCACGCGGGTTGCTCGTGCACTGGCCGCCGCACTCGACGATCTTGGCCGCGTGCCAGGTGGGTCCGGGCGGCATGCCCTTCATGAGCGGGTACGCGGCCGCCACCGCCGTGTCGGTCGCGCGGCCGGCCAGCACGACCTGGGCGCCCGCACGCAGTGCTTCGACGATCGGCTCGTGCCCCATCGCGCCGACGATGTGGGTGCAGCTTTCGAGGGTCTCGGCCGTCAGCTCCCCCAGCGGGGGCAGCGGGTGGATCCGGCCCGCGCCGAGGTGCTCCTTCAGCGCGGCCGCGTCCTGCTCGCTGTAGATCCTCGCGACCTTCAGGTCCAGGCCTTCCTCGGCCAGCACCTCGGCGGCGATCCCGGCGACCCAGTCGACGCCGCGGTCGGTTCCGCTGGTGCCGCACGAGCCCACGATCACCGGGATGCCCGCGCCGGCGGCGGCCGTGAACAGGCTGCGCAGGTCGCGCGCCACCGCCTTGGCCGTCGTCTTGGGCGACGCGGACCCGAGGTAGTGGGGACCGGAGTCGGTGGAGCCGGCGTCGATGCTGATGACGTCGGCGCCGAGGGCGATGCCGCGCTCGATCGTGGCGTGGTCCCAGCCCGCGCCGAGCATGCCGCTCGGCGACAGGACGCGCACTGTGTCCATGTTCCTCATTTCTCCGTGTTCACTGCGAACCGCGGTCGTCCGGCGAGGGCGGCGACCAGTTCTTCCGCGCCGCGCAGGCCCGCGGCGGCCCGTGCTTCAGCCGTCTGCCCGGCCAGGTGGGAATAGACGACGATCCCGTCCACGCCGCGCAAGGAGCTGTCGGCGGGAAGCGGCTCCTCGCGCACGACGTCGAGCGCGGCGCCCGCGATCCCGCCCGATCGCACGGCCGCGACGAGCGCGTCTTCGTCGACGATGGCGCCGCGGGCGGTGTTGACCAGCAGCGCCGTCGGCTTCATCCGCCCGAACGCCGCCGCGTCCAGCAGGCCGCGGGTCCGTTCGGTCAGCGCGGTGTGCACCGAGACGTAGTCCGAAGTGGACAGCAGCTCGGTCAGCCCGGTGAACCGGACCCCCGGATCCCGCAGCGGCGCCGGAACGTTCGTCGTGCAGACCACGGTCATGCCGAACGCACGGCGGCCTGGAGGCACCTCAGGCCTTCGGGGACGACCTCGCGGCCGATGCCATCCCCCGGGATGACCGCGATGCGGTGACGCTGGGACACGAGAAGCTCCTGTCGATCCGGTGAGCACGCGCCCTTCACCCTGATCGGCGGCCGGCGCCCGGACAAGAACCCCGGCGGCAACCTATCCTTTCGCTGAGCGAAAGGGACGCACCGCGATGATCGACGATCTCCGCTTCTTCCAGGTGGTCGCGGCCAGCGAAACGCTGACGGCGGCCGCCCGCGAGCTGCAGTGCTCGCTCCCGGTCGTCAGCAAGCGGCTCAGCGCGCTGGAACGCCGGCTCGACACGCGCCTGCTGCACCGCGGCACGCGCCGGCTCGTGCTGACCTCCGAAGGAGAGCTGTTCGCCGCGCGGTTGGAAACGATCCTCGAGCAGGTCCGTGAGCTCGAGGACCTCGTCGGCCACCGCTCCGGCGAGCTGCGAGGAGCCATCGTGGTCCAGGCCACCCTCGGCCTCGGCCGCGCGCACATCGCCCCGCTGCTCGGCGAGTTCACCGCCCGGCACCCGCGGGTGACCGTTCAGCTCCACACGTCCGCGTTGCCGCTGCGACCGCACCGGCGCGAGTTCGACCTGGCGATCCACGTGGGTGCCCCGCCGGACTCGTCGCTGCGGATGCGCCGGCTGGCGAAGAACCGCCGGGTGCCGTGCGCGGCACCGTCCTACGTGGACCGGCGCGGGATGCCCGAGCGGATCGAGGACCTGGCGGACCACGATTGCCTCGTGCTCCGCGAGAACGAGGGTGACTTCGCGCTGTGGCGCTTCGGAGACGCCCGCACCCCGCGCCAGATCCGGGTGCGCGGCCACCTGTCGAGCAACGACGGCGACGTCGTGACCGACTGGGCGGTGCAGGGGCACGGCGTGATCATGCGCTCGGAGTGGCAGGTCCGCGCCCACCTCGAGAGCGGCGCACTGGTCCGGGTCCTGCCGAACGTGCCGACACCACCGGCCGACATCCACGCCCTCCGCGCCGACGACACCCACGTACCGCGGCGGATCAGCGAGCTGATCAAGCACCTGGCCGCGCGGTTGCCGGACCGCATCGCCGGCTCGCTGCCCCGCTGAAACTTCCGGTCAGTCGATCTCGTCGAAGCGGCCCTCGCCCGACGATCTCCCGGTGGTGGAAGTTGCCGACGCCGGCCGGCCGACGACGGCTACCCCGTGGACCGGTGCGCGTCGCGGAATTCCCCCGGAGTCGTGCCGGCCCGGCGGGTGAAGAACTTGCCGAAGTTGGTGGGCTCGCTGAACCCGAGCCGGCGCGCGATGACCGCGACCGGTTCGCCGGTGTGGGCGAGCAGACGCTGCGCTTCCAGGACGACGCGGCCGTCGATGACCTGCTTGACCGTCTGCCCGGTGGCCGCCGTGCAGGCGCGGGTCAGGGTCTTGACCGTGTAGCCGAGGCGCTGGGCGTAGTCCTCCGCGCGCCGGACCGCCCGGTAGGACCGTTCGAGTTCGGCGCGGAAGCGCGCGTAGACCTCCCCGCCGGCCCGGGGATCGTGCCCCGGTCCGCCGGACGGCAGCCGGTCGACGTGCAGCAGCAGCGCGGCGAGCTGCAACTGCAGGATCTCCCGCGAGACCGTCCCCTGTGGACGGTCGTACTCCGCGCGCAGCTGGCTCAGCAGCGTGGCGAGCACGGCGTGGTCCGGGCTGCCGCCCAGCTGGTGGCAGACCGGGCCGTACCACTCGCCCGCCAGGCGTTCGGATCCGGAGAACTCCGGCGGGAAGGCCGGGGTGAACATCACGTGCAGGCCGCCGGCCGTCCCAGCGTCGAAGCGCTGCACCTGGCCCGGCCGGACCCACAGCAGCGTGCCCGGACGGCAGGGGTGGGTCACGAAGTCGACGGTGCGTGTCCCGGTGCCCTCGGTGACCAGCGTGAGGGTGTGGAAGTCGACGCGGTGGAGGCTGCCCGGTGCCGGCATCCGGCCGTACAGGGTGGCCAGGTCGACGATCTCGAAACCGTCCGTGCCCGCGGTCGCCCGCCGGAACCCGAGGCGGCGGATCGGCTCGTCCGGCATCACAGCTCCATGTCCCTTTTTGACCATGCGGAGTCTGCAGCGTACCTCGTCTGCCAGCGCTTCCAGGGCGAAAGTGGTGGCAGCGACGACGGCACCGACGTCGTCCGACCACGAGGAGACCACCGTGAACGGCACGATCACGATCATCGACAAGGGCGCGGTCCGCATCCACAGCTACACGGCCCCGGACGACAGCGTGAACGTCACCACCCAGCTGATCGAGACCCCGGCCCGCGTCGTCGCGGTGGACGCGCAGTTCGTCCTGACCTACGCCGACGAGGTCGTCGCCTACGCGCGGAGCCTGGGCAAGCCACTGGACCGGGTGATCATCACCCACGCCCACCCCGACCACTTCAACGGCGCCGCCCGCTTCGGCGCGCCGGTGCACGCGCTGGCCGTGGTCCGCGACCAGATCGCGGCACTGGGCGACAGCGTGGACCCCACCGGCGCCGTCATCCCGGCCGCGGACATCACCCCCACGGGCGAGATCGTCCCCGGCACCGAGGTCATCGACGGCGTGCCGTTCGTCTTCGAGGCCCACTCCGGCGGCGAAGCGGCCGACGAGCTGGTGATCAAGCTGCCCGAGCAGGGCGTCCTGGTCGCCCAGGACCTCGTCTACCACGACATCCACCTGTTCCTCGGCAACGGCGACATCGCCGGCTGGCAGCGCGCGCTGGAGCAGCTGGCCGCCGCACCGGAATACGACACCGTCCTCGCGGGCCACGGCACGCCCACCGACCCCGGGGTGTTCGGCAAGCTGCGCAAGTACCTCGCCGACGCCCACGAACTGCTCGGCGACGACGGCGAGGCCTACAAGAAGGCCATCGTGGACCGCTACCCCGCCTACGGCGGCCCGTTCCTGATCGACATCGCCAACCGGTACCTCTTCGGCACCGGCCACGCGTGATCCGGTTCCCGGGCGGTGCTGCCGACGCAGCCGGGAGATCCCGGCTGCACAACCGGTCAGGAACCGCCCGAACCGGACTTCGCGGCCGTCTCACCAGGGTTGATCCGGGTGTCGGGTCGGTCCTACTCTTCAGCGTCGATGATTGCCGAGGAGGATCGATGCGAGGCGCCCGCCGCAGCCGTGGTCAGTTGTTGATCGTCTCCGGCGCCCTGTCCGCCGTGCTGCTGGCCGCGACGAGCCCGGCCGCCGAGGCGGCCCCCGTGTTCTCCCCCGGTGCGCCGGGCGCCGGCGATCCCTACTTCCCCGACATGGGCAACGGCGGCTACGACGTCGGCCACTACGACATCCGGCTGGCGTTCGACCCCGGCACCCAGGCGATCGACGCGACCACGACGATCCTCGCCACGGCCATCCAGGACCTCTCCCGCTTCGACCTGGACTTCCGGGGACCGCTGACGATCAGCAGGCTCACGGTGAACGGCCGCACCGCCGCCTTCACCCGCAGCGGGGCCCAGGAACTGGTGATCACCCCGCCGTCCGGGCTGCGGAAGGGCAGCGCCTTCGTCGTCTCGGTGTCCTACTCCGGCGTCCCGGAGAAGATCGACGATCCCGCGCTGGGCCTCTCCGGCTGGGTCGCGACCAAGGACGGCGCGGTCGCGCTCAACCAGCCGATCGGCGCGGCGACGTACTACCCGGTGAACGACACCACCGACGACAAGGCGACCTACAGCCAGACCATCACCGTGCCGGCCGGGCTCACCGTGCTGGCCAACGGCGAACCCGGGCCCACCACCACCCGCGACCACCGGACCACCTTCCGCTGGACCATGAACCGGCCGATGGCCAGCGAACTGAGCATGCTCGCGATCGGCCACTACAACGTCACCCGCGGCGTGGCGGCCGGTGGCCTGCCGAACATCACCGCGATCGGCACGTCGATCGACACGAAGCCCGGTCAGGGCAAGGTGTTCAACCAGACCACGGCGCAGGTCATCCAGTGGGAGTCGTCGGTGTACGGGCCGTACCCGTTCGACTCGACCGGCGGCATCCTCGCCGACGTCGGTGTCGGCTACGCCCTCGAGACGCAGAGCCGGCCGGTCTACGACCAGGACACCAGCGACGTCGACGGCGACCTGCTCGCCCACGAACTCGGCCACCAGTGGTTCGGCGACAGCCTCACCCCGGTGCACTGGTCGGACATCTGGCTCAACGAGGGCTTCGCGACCTACTCGGAATGGCTCTACCAGGAGAAGTTCAACGGCGTCCCCGTCCAGCAGACCTTCGCGAAGGCCTACGCCGACGAGAAGGACTGGAGCGGCGAAGTCGCCGACCCCGGCCGCGACCACATCTTCGACGACCTGGTCTACAACCGCGGCGCGATGACCCTGCAGGCGCTGCGCACGACGATCGGTGACCGCGCCTTCTTCCAGGTGCTCAAGGAGTGGCCGTCGGCGAACCGGTACGGCAACGTCTCGACGCAGCAGTTCATCCGGTTCGTCGAGCGGCTGACCGGCCGCAACCTCGGCTCGTTCTTCCACACCTGGCTCTACCAGCCCGGCAAGCCGGCCCTCTGACCCCGGCGCCGCGGTACGCGTGTGTCAGGCCGGTTCGAGCGCCTCGGCGAACCGCCACGGCAGCAGGCGGATCAGGCGCAACACCCGGCCGGCCGCATCGGCGCGCACGGTGCAGGCGAGGCCGTGTCCGGTGGCGAGCAGGTAGCCGTACTCGACCGCCGCGAGGCCGGTGGCGCTGAGGAACTGCACGCCGCGCAGATCAATCACCAGGTGGGACAGGGTGCTCGTGACCGTGGCGCCGAGCAGTTCGCGCAGCCGCGGGGCCGTGGCGAGGTCCAGGTCCCCGGCCGCTTCGACGACCGCGGTGCCCGGGGTGGGCCGGTGGGTGGTGAGGCGGAGCAGTTCGCCTGTGCCGGAAGTTGTCGGCAGCGTGCGGTCGCAGGTGGTCATGGTGGGCCTCTTTCATCGGCCACACCCTAGGTACAACGCTGAAGTGAAATCGCGGATGGAGAACCGCGCGACAACTGATGCCCCGAGCGCAGGGGGAGTCTCGTTCCGGCCGTCGGCTCGACCGTTGTCCCCCAGCATAGGCCATCCGGGCGTCGGCGGCGGAAACCGGGAACTGCTTGAACGCGCAACTGGATGCGGGTAGTAGTGGCAGGAGGACCGATCGGGTCCATCCACTCTTCAGGGGAGAAGCAATGCCACTTGGTTTCAGCCTTCCGGTGTTCGGCAAGGCAGCGGCCACGCCGGGCGGGATCGCGCGGTACGCGCGCGAGGCGGAGCGGGCCGGCGCGGCCGGGCTGTGGGTCGGCGACCGGCTGCTGTCGCCGGTCGCCCCGACGGTGCCGTACCCGGGCTACGACACCATGCCCGAGGAGTTCCACACCGCGCAGGACCCGTTCGCCGCACTGGCCATCGCCGCGGCCGTGACCGAGACCGCGGTGCTCGGTTCGAGCACCATCAACGCCACCCAGTACCAGCCCGCCAACTTCGCCCGGCTGCTGACCAGCATCGACGTCGCGAGCAACGGGCGGCTGCTCCCCGGGCTGGGCATCGGCTGGTCCCCGGAGGAGTACGCGGCGGTCGGCGTGCCGATGTCCGAACGCGGCAAGCGGCTCGACGACCTGCTCGACCTGCTGGACACGTGGTGGTCCGAGGACACCGTGACGCACGAAGGCGTGGGCTACGCGATCGCGGAGTCGAACGTGGCGCTGAAGCCGGTCCGCAAGCCGCCGGTGTACCTGGCCGGCTTCGGTGAGAAGTCGCTGCGCCGCGTGGCCGAGCGGGCCGACGGCTGGCTGCCGGTCTGGTCGGTGCCGGAGCAGTTCCCCGCGGACGTGATCACCTCGACCCTGGCCAAGCTCCGCGCGGACGCCGAGAGCGCCGGCCGCGACCCGCAGGCGCTGGGCGTGGCGCTGCGGGTCAACGCGGCCCCCGGCACGGAAGCGGAGGTGATCGCCGAGTCGGTCACCAAGATCGTCGAGCTGGTGGCGCCGGACCACACGTTCGTGGACCTCACGTACCTGACCAGCAGCGTCGAGGAACACCTGGACCTCACCGGCCGGCTGCTCGAGCTGACCGCCAAGGGCTGAGGCCCGGCGCGGGAGCCCCTCGACCGGAGGGGCTCCCGTCGCCAGGGTGGTGGCCGGCGGTGGCCTGCTCACCGTCAGGTCATCAACGCGATGGTGAGTTCTGCCTGGTAGTCGGCGGCGCGTTTGGCGCAGCGGGTGGCCAGGTCGCGAAACTGTTTGAGGCGGTTGAAGCAGCCTTCGAGCACGCTGCGCTGCTTGTGGACCTCAGCATCGAACGCCGGTGGCTGCCCACCGCGGGTGCCTTTGGCGGCGCGGCGGGCGATCTGGTCCTGCCGCGCCTCGTGAGTGAGAAACAGTGTTCTAACGCTGTTTCTCACTCACGAGGGCCGCGGCAGACTGATCGCGCTCCGGGCTGACAAAACCTGATCCGCCGATGCCGCATCGCCTCCCGGGTCGAGGGATGCGAAGACGCCTTGTCCGGCGCGAGGAGCCCTTCTCCGTCGAGGGCGAGGCCTTCGAACTCGCCTGCGCAATCTCCTTTTTCCGAGCGCCGGCGGAATGCTGATGCGCTCGGACCACGCTGGAGTCGACCGAGATGATCCACTCGAGGTCGCCGACGGCGTCGTCTTTGACGATCACCCGGTCGAGGATCTTGCCCCCCGCCCACCGCCTTGCACCGGCGGCAGCAACGGCTCAATCACCGCCCATGCCTTGTCCGTCAGCTCACCGCGACCAATCACCGGGCACAACTACCGGAGGGCCGGCTCCGCCGCTTACCGGACAGCTCCTAGGAAAGCCCGACCGAGTCCAGCAGGGTGCGCGCGTAGCCGGTGACGACCGCCTCGGTTCCGGCGTGACCGGCGGAAGTGCAGTCCACCACCAAGACCACATTGGACTTCCGGGCGACGAAGACGACCAGGCTCCCGTGCGTGCTGATCCGGGCCTCGTCGCCGATTCCGCGCACCGGCGTGTCCGCACCGAGCGTCCACCCCGCCGACGGGCCCCCGTACCGGGTGACCCGGGACGCGGCTTCGCGTTCGGCTTCCGCGGTGCCGCTGCTGTTCCCGGTTCGCCGGTACAGCGAATACCGCGCCTCGACCTCCGGCGGGCCGGTCCAGACGCAGTCGGTTCCTTCGACGTCACCGGGTCCGTGCAGCGGCGCCGGTGTTCCCGCGGGCAGGCCGGGCAGCTGCGGGCACGCGGCGGGCAGTGACGCCGCTTCGTGCCGTCCCGGCCACCACGGGGAGAGCCACGGCCGCCAGGTCACCGCGAGCGCGGCGGCGAGCGCCACGACGGCGAGGGACGCGCCCCACCGGAACCACCGCCGTCCTGTCACCGGCCCCTCCCGATGTCCTGGTCACCGGCAGCCTAACCGAGCGGCATCCGGGGCAGGCCGCTGGTCCATCCGGGTGGAAGGGCCGGAACCCGGTTGACCGTCGGCGAACTCGCGCGTTGCCTGGTGGTGCCGGACGAGGGGCCCGGCAGGGGGCGCATGGGGGATCAAGCACGCGTTGGACCGTCGTGCGCTGAACAACAGCCACTTGGGGGGTAGTGGAATTGTTCCATCGCAAACGCTTTTCCGCGGCCATCGTCCTGGCCGCATTGCTGACGTTTTCCGGAATCATCACACAACCGGCCGCGGCGGCCGGGTTTTCGGACAACGCCATCGGGGACGCGGTGGTCGCCACCATCGTGAACCGCGAAAACCACAATTGCCTCGACAGCGACTACAACGGGAACGTCTACCTCAACCCGTGCGCCGCGCGGGACTACTTCCAGCACTGGGAGGCGGTGGGCCACACGCTCGTGAACGTCCAGACCGGCCGGTGCCTGGACAGCAACGACGCCGGTGACGTCTACACCCTGGAGTGCAACAACGGCGAGTACCAGCAGTGGGGTGGCGGCGGCGAGCACGTCGTCGGCAACCGGAAGACGCTGCTGGCCGTGACCGCCGTCGACGAGCACTCGGTGCACGCCTACAGCCCGATCGGGCTGGATTCGCAGCTCTGGGACACGCACCTGACCGAGGGCGTCTGCGATCCCGACCCGTTGACCATGAAGATCGACCAGGTCCTCGAGGACGACTGGACGAAGATCCAGGACACGCAGCAGAGCACCGAAGACCTCGCCGGTCCGTGGGACTGGAAGGTGACCAAGGGCATCGGCACGCACGTCTCGGCGTCCACGACCGCCACCGTCGGCGCGGAATTCGCGGTCGGGCAGTTCAAGGCGTCCGCGTCGGGGAGCATCACCGAAGGGGTGGTGCACGACATGACCTACACCGTCGAACTGCCTTTCCACGCGATCATCCCCAAGGGCCAGGTGATGTACGCGAACTACGGCGCACATCGGCACAACATCCTGTTCCACTGGCACCGCAGCGCGAAGGACTGCACCGATCTGGAAAGCGGCCAGTACAAACTGACGGTGCCGTTCGCCCAGGGTTTCTACTGGCGCTGCGAAACGCGCGGGCACCCCGATTGCCGGCAGAAGATCGAAGCGGCGAACAGCGGGACCAGCCGGGCCCGGCTCGCGGCCTCGTTCTACCCGTACTACGAAGGGCTGGAACTGGGACCGCCGACCGAGCCCCCGCCGCCGGTCCGCAAGGCGACCAGCGTCGGCTACACCGGCCCGACGACCGCGGCCTACCACGACGCCATCGTCGCGTCGGCCAAGGTCACCAGCGACGGGCGGCCGGTCGGCGCGGGCCTGGTCACCTTCACCCTCGGCCACAGCAGCTGCGTCGCCGGGGTGAACCCCAGCGGTACCGCGTCGTGCCCGATGGACATCACGGACACACCCGGCGCGGCGACGATGCGCGTCGCCTACGGCGGGACGGCGGACTTCTTCCCGAGCTCCACGAGCGCGCCGTTCACCATCACGAAGGCACCGACGAAACTGGTCTACACCGGCACCAAGCACATCGCCAACGGCGAGCCCGCCCACCTGGCCGCCGTGCTGACCGAGAACGGGCGCCTCACCGGTCCCCTCGCGGACCGCGCGGTGCACCTCACCCTCGGCCAGGGCGCGACGCAGCAGGCGTGCGACGCGACGACGGACAGCGCCGGTGCCGCGCAGTGCGACATCCCGTCGGCGGACCAGCCGCTGAACGACACCGCGACCGTGGCGGTCGGGGCGGCCTTCGCCGGGGACGCGTTCTACCTGCCGTCCGCTGACGCGGCCCAGGCCCGGCTGCAGTACTACACCGGGCGGGCCGTCGGGCTCGACGCGTCGGTGAACCTGCCGTTGCTGCCGCTGAAACTGGGGCCGGCCCCGGACACCGGCCCGGTCCGCACCGCCACGGCGTCGCGGACGACCACACCGTGCACGGCGTCGATCGGCGTCCTGGTGCTCAACGCGCACGCGTTGTGCCCGCAGGTCGTCACCACCCTGAGGCCGGGCACGATCTCGTCCACCGTGCGCGTCGACGACGTCCACGTCGGGCTGCCTGGCCTGCCGGTGATCGACATCGCCGGCCTCACCGCGACGTCGACCAGCACCTGCACCGCCGCCACGGGTTCGGCGACGATGACGCTGAAGATCGCCGGCGTCCAGGTGACCGTGCCGACCCGGCCGAACAGCACGATTCCGCTGGCCGGCGGCGGGACGATCGTGGTCAACGAACAGAAACCGGTGGCGGACGCGGACTTCGGCCTGGCCGAGACCGCCGTGCACATCGTGCAGCCGGGGCTGACCGGCAACCTGGTCGACCTCACCGTCGGCACGTCGGTCAGCGCTTCGCACAACTGCACCTAGCTGTTGCGGGTCATGACGTTGGTGACGTGGGTGAAGGGCCTGAGTCGAGGGACGGGTCTTTCGGCGGCAGGATGAGAAGTGCGACCAACACATCCGCCGAGAGAAAGACCCGTCCGTGCACCA
>JAEBES010000028.1:0-22026 GCA_049998155.1 Amycolatopsis sp. cmx-13-12
CGCACCGAAACCGAACGCCGCCAAGCCCTGCCAGGCTGGCTGCACACCTACAATCACCACCGCAGCCACACCGCACTCGCAGGCCAACCACCCGCCAGCCGCGTCCCCAACCTCACGGGTCAGTACAGCTAGATGTGGCCGGCGGCCACAGACCCCGCAGATCTTTCGGTTCTTGTACGTCATCGAGCACGATGAGCCACCGCGCGGAGCTAGAGGCCAGCCATTCCAGCATCCGCCGCGCGCCGTACTCACGGTCTTTGTCGTCGACACCGGTAAGGTCGGCGACCAGGCGGGCGTAGCTCGACTCGATCGCCATCCGTGAATCTGCTGTCACCCACAGCCACAAATCGACCTCGCGGGCAGTCCATAACTGCTGGGCGTAGTCCAGCGCGACCTGCGTCTTGCCTACCCCGCCTAACCCCGACACCACACCGGTGTGGACCCGGGAACCCGTGGTCAGTACTGCGGCGTTCCCGCTCTTCAACGCCTGCACCAGCAGACGTGTTGTGCCTGGGCGATGCTGGAAGGCAGCTGCCTGCTGCGGGGGAACCCCCGCCCGGTGCGGCAGGGACACTGCAGCGCGGGGCTGCTGGGGAAAGTACACGCGCCCGTTGATGGCACCGACTTGGACGAGATTCCCGGACACGTCGCCGACCACGCGGTTGGATGTGCCGCCGTCCGGCGGCACGTCAGGGCGGTGACTCATCGATCCAGTATCCCAGCATTTCCCTCCATCGACCGCGGGATTCGAAGTGCCGACCCGCATGGCGGAATATCAACTGCGCGCCCCAACGGCATCCGACCAGTCCGAAATCCCTCGCAGTTGATCGCTTCGCTAGTGCTGAGACCATCCGCTATTCGGCATGAGCGAGCGTCAGCCTGACAGCGGTGTTGGGCGCACGTCTGCGACCGCATGTCAGTCGCGTGAGATGCTGTGCGGAGGACGGAGGCGGGCGTCGTCGAGAACCTGCGCTATGCGCTCGTCGTGCCTGCCCCTATGGCGATCGGCAGCTCAGCGCGTGAATCCGGAGATTCGCTCAGCCCTCGAAATCGACCTGTATGTCGCCAGAGAGGACGGCACCGTTGAGATCGCCTAGGGGGGTGTCCGGGTCGTCGCGTCGGCGACATGAAAGCGTGCTGCTGTCCGGGGTTTGTTCATCGTGGCTCGGTGATCTGGAGCACGATCTTGCCGCCGGGATGTTGTGACTGGCTCAGTTCGATGGCTTCGCGCCAGTCGGCGAGGGAAATCCTGCGAGCAACAGGGATGCCGAACCGGCCCTCGGCCGCGAGCTGGGCGCATTCCCCGACGACGTCGTAGCGGTGCCCGAGTGGTCCCTCGGTGAATACGTCGCGGGCGCCGGATGCGCGTGCCTGGGCCAGGTTGCTGATGGTCAGGACGTGCCGAGGATCGGTGACCGTGCGCGGGAGTTCCGGGATGGTGGCGTCGTCGGGCGGTGAGACGTCGAGGACGACGTCGACGGGGCCGCCCGCCAGTTCGCGGATCCGCTCGGCCATGCCTTCGCCGTAGGGGGTGACTTCGGCGCCGGTGGCGCGCAAGGCTTCGGCGTGGGTGGGACCTGCGCTGGTCAGCACTCGTGCCCCGGTCCGGCGGGCGAGTTGCACGGCGGCGAAGCCGGTGGTGGTGCCGCCTCCGCTGACGAGCAGGGTCGCGCCGGAGGTGACGTCGAGCAGCTCCAGGCCGAGCTGGGCGGTATCCACGGCCATGGGCAGGGCGACGGCGGCCGCCGGTGCGAGGGTGGTCAGGGCCTTGGCCGAGTCGCCGAGGGTGGTGTGCACGCTGATGCGGTAGACCCTCGCTGCGCTGAACTGGGCGCCGCCGGTCCCGGCCGCGGTTCCGGGCAGCCACTGTGGACGTCCAGGGGTTTCGCGCGTGCCACACGCAGGCGGTACATCGGGCCGGGACGCCGGCACGCAGCCAACTTAGCGGCCACGGCCGCTTGAGCAGCGATATCCGCGATCCTCCGGTTTGACCTGCAGCGCATGTTTAGGTGGCTCGACGGCGGTGCCGGGTGATGATCGCGTAGTTGGTGACGGCGGCCTGCTGGAATGACCTCACTGCTCTGCACCGCCCCGACGGTGAGGCGGGTCATTCCGGCAGGCCGCCGCCTGATCCTCGAGGTCCCCGTCCCGAGTACTGATGACCTACCCAGGAGACCGGGGTTCTCAACCGTCACGGCGCGAACCGGGCGGCACGACGGCGTGCGTCCGCGCCACGGCGCCTCATCGATGGGGCTTCTGGGAGGCTGCCGACGCCCCGGGGTCGATGCTCCTCACTGACCAACCACACTCTGCGCAACCGCATGAACGGGTAAGTGACCGTGCTGGGGGTAGCCTCCGACCGATTGGGGTCAAGCCGAGGTGGGCTCGAAGCGTCACGGTTGGAGGAGTCGTCGTGCGCGTGAGCTGGACCGACAACGACCCAGAACACTGGCGGATACTCGAACTGGCTGGCGCGGACATGTCGCGCCTGGCAGCAGCCCGTCAATGGACTGAGGACCAGCTGCCCCCGTTGGGTGACGCCGCCCGGATCGACGCGGTGCTGGTCGTGGGCGAGTTGCTGGAGAACGCCTACCGCCACGGCGGCGGACCACACCAGCTGCGAATCCGCTACCAGGCGAGCCCCTGCGAGGTGATCGTGGCGGTCGCCGATCGTGGAGCCGGCGAACCGCGGCTGCGGGTCCCCGACCGCGGGGGTGGCCGTGGCCTGTTGCTGGTCGACGCCGTGTGCGCCGAGTGGGGCGTGAGCCGCCACGATGACGGCAAGCTCGTCTGGGCACGTCTCGACTGCGACACCGCCGGGCTATGACCCGCCGGTCAGTTCGGGAATTTCAGCGGGTGTCCGGGCTGGCCGGATGAGCCGCGAGCGTAACCCAGCTCAGCGCGTCGGCGACATTGCGGTGAACAGGCAGAACCTGCTCCAGGTCGAGCGCGGCGATCGGCCGCCGCAGCGCTCGCGAGCGGCCGGCTACGGCGAACGGCACCCGAGCCACAGTCGCGTCAGCGACCGCGTCGATCAGCACTGTCAGGACCCGTGCGGCGCAAAACTCGACCGCCGAGGTGTCACAGATCAGCGCCGGTGGTTGCCGGTGCAGTTCCTCGGCGAGCAGGGCGGCGAGCTGAGCGGTGACGGTCAAGTCGAGCTCGCCTGACGCGGTGACCAAGGTGGCCTTGGGTGTGCGGGTCACCGTGAACGACGCCGGTGGCCGGCGTCGCGGATCCCGCGGCCGGGGCACGGACGACGACATGAGTATGGCCTCCCTCGAACCACCTGTGAGACCTCACTGCCGCTGCGCCAGTTTCAGGCCCCACGCCACCCGGATCGACGGGCCGGCGAGGTGCGGTGCGGCGGCTACCGGGCTGAACCGCTGCGCGCTGACCGTACACCGATGAGCAGACGATGCAGCGTCCTCGCGATCTCATCTCGTACAACGGAATCGGGCAAACCGGTGAAGCTCCCGAGGTGGGCGCACCGAAGCAGCGAGGTTTCGCGTCGACGGCGTGCTGACCGGTTGTCGGTTCAGTCCTCGGTCTCGGCGTCAAACGTAGTCAACTTTCCTTCCAGGTCGGTAATCCTTGGTGAAGGAGTAGCCGATCGTGTGGTTTCGCCAGTGATTGGGTACCAAGTGCGCATGGTTGTCCAAGCGCCCGAACGAAACCCGTCCGCCGCGACACCCACCCTGCCGTCCCAGCGCCGCGTCGACGAGTACGCCCACTGCGCTTCTCTGTTTCTTGAACGGAGCCGGCTCGACGATGAGGACGCCCGGCGCAGCGCGTTGCGGGAGCGGTTGATCACCGAGCACCTCCCGGTGGCCGAACACATCGCCCGGCGCTTCAGCGGCCGCGGCGAGCCGTTCGACGACTTGCTGCAGGTGGCGCGTACCGGTCTGATCCGCGCTGTCGATCGCTACGACCCCGACCGCGGCACCGACTTCCTGTCCTTCGCCGTGCCGACCATCATGGGCGAAGTTCGCCGGCACTTCCGCGACACCGGCTGGTCGATGCGTGTCCCGCGCTCCTTGAAGGACCTCCAGCAGAAGCTCTCCACAGCAACCGACACGCTCGCTCACGACCTCGGGCGAGCGCCCACGCCCAGCGAGCTGGCGGCGCACCTGGGGATGAGCGTCGACTTCGTGCGGGAAGGGCTGCTGGCCGCGGAGGCGTACCGCCCCCAGTCGATCGACGCACCGGTCCGCGGCGCCGAGGACACGGTCACGGCCGCCGACCAGCTCGCGGTCGAAGAATCCGGGTTCACCCGGTTCGACAACCATGACGCCTTGAAGGCCGCGATGGCCACGCTGCCCGCCCGCGAACGCGCCATCATCAGGATGCGGTTCGTCGACGAACTCCCTCAACGCGAGATCGCGCAGCGGATCGGGGTGTCCCAGATGCATGTCTCCCGGCTGCTGTCCAAGACCCTCGAACAGCTGCGCGCTCACATCGTCGCCTACTGAGCTGCCCCGCTCACCCGGCTGCACAATCGGTGGCAGGCACTGCGGGCTGGCTACCGCCGGTCCAGGTCATGGTGACGGTGGTGCCGGCGACGCTCGTCTCGACCAGCGCCTGATCAGCCAGGGTGTGGATCAACGCCAACCCGCGGCCGCCCAGGAGGCTGGAGCGCGGGACCGGTTGCCACTGGCCGGAGTCGCGGATGGTGACGGTGACGGAGTCGCCCACCTGGCCGGCGTGCAGAGTAAACGCTCCGGCGCGGTCGGAGTAGGCGTGGACGACGACGTTGGCCATCGCTTCGTACGCCGCCAGCAGCAGGTCCTGGATCCGTCCGGCCGACAGGCCGGTCCCGGCGGCCCACCCGGCGAGTGCGTCCCGCAGCCGGCCCAGCTGGACCGCCTCGGCCGGAACGTCCTCGTGCCGCAGGTCGGGGGCAAGGACAGTGTCGTCGGCAGCGAGGTCCGCGGAGCAGGTCATCGCGGCCGGTCGGCGGCGAGCGCATCCGCCGTGCTGGTGAACACCGGCAGCAGCTGGTGCATCCCGGTCAGGGTGATCGCGCGGTGAGCCAGGGTTTCCTCCACCGCGACGACCCGCACGACGGTGTCGCGGCCGCCGTCGGCGTGGGCTCGCGCCAGCACCGACAGGCCGGAGGAGTCGAGGAACGTCACGGCGGCCAGATCGATCACGAGCACCGGCGGCCGTCGGGCAAGAGCGGCGGTGACCGCGTCGGTCAGCTGTGTGGCCGTGAGCAGGTCAACTTCGCCTGCCACGGCCAGCACCAGCGCCGCAGAGGGCGCTTCCTCGCGCAGGGAGAGCCGCAGGGCGTCTTCGGTCTGGGCCGGGTCGGCGAGGTTGTCGGTCACCGACCCGTATCCGCTCTGTCGACCATCAGCTCAGTCCCTTCTCGGCGCGCACGACGTACGCACAGCAACCACGACAGACGCTGGCGCGTATACCCGATCTTGAGCTGAGCCAAACCATGACTTCGACCGCTTGAGCGCGTACGCCTGCAATCGACAGCGTCGGGCGCACGACCGACCCTCACCCTGGGGGCTGTGAGGCAGGCCCTCATGGCATCTCGTGCTGACTATCTGGAGTGCTAGGGGCATGTCGAGCCCGCGCCTTCCGCGTGAGGCGGCCTGCTGCTGGAACGCCGGAGGTTGCCGAGCGGAGCTGCGGTTGTTCAGCGCAGCCGCGCTACCAGCGACAACCATTCCTCGGCGTCGGCCCGGTCGACGTGAATCGGCAGGATGCGGTCCAGGAGCAGCAGCTTGACGGGGCGGACCACGGCGCGCTGGCTGGCGATGACCGCGCAGGCGATCCCGCGCGCGTGGGCGCTGGTCACCGCGTTGACCAGGACCGACAGGCCGCCGGAGGAGCAGAACCCGACCCCGCTCAGGTCGATGATGAGCGCGGGAGGCCGCAACGCCAGCTCCTCATCCAGCCGTTCGTGCAGCCGCGCCGTGCTCGACAGGTCCAGATCGCCGACGACCGCGACGGTGGCCGCGTCGGCCGTGGTGGTCACCGTGAGGCGGGTGCGGGCGAGAGCGCCGGCGTCGATGTCGCGGTGGCTGCGAGGTGCTGCGGTGGCGGGCATGTGGTGGCCTCCTCGTCGACGCGGGGAGCCGGGCGCGTGCCGCGCCTCCCCGTGGTGCCGGGGCTGCCGGTAGGCAAGCCGGAACCGGGTTCGGTGGCGGCTGGTGGCTCAACCGCGGCGTCGCACCGCTCGACGCCGTCCGAGGCCGGCGTCGCGGCGAAGCGCCACGGCCCGGACGGCGCGCAGGGACGCTGACCGGACCAGACACATACTGCCCAGCCAATCGCGCGCTCAACCGGCCTTGGGCTCGTCTTCCTTGGCGGGGGTGTCGAAGGCCGATCCGAGCACGTGCTGCCGCAGCTGGTCGAGGACCGCGGAGGAGGTTTCGGCATCCACGGTGCTGGCTTCGGCGTGGCTGCCGGCAGCGACCACGACCGCCGCGACGTCGTGCAGTTTGACGTTCGTGCGCTGGGAGATCGTGCGCAGCGCGGCGAAGGCGGTGACGGCGGTCCAGCCGCGCCCCAGCATCAGCATTCCTTTGGCTTGCTCGATGACCGGCTGCGTATCCAGGGCGTCCCGCAGCTGAGCCATCTCGTCGGCCGGGTTGTCCGGGGATCTCCACGACGTCATGGACTCATTTCAGCGCACTTGGTCACGCCCAGCACCGCGAACACCCGACACTCCGTCAGGAATGACTTCGTCTGGCACCCTGCCGGACCCCAGCGTTCCCGCATCGGTTCTAGGCGATGAAACCCGCACCCGCCGCAGGTAACGCTGCGCGACCGAAACGGGTCATGATCGATCCACTGGCGGGTCGAGCACTGTTGCTGGTCGAGTGATTGAGCATTCAGCTATTCGGTCCCCGGGTCCTCGGCGACGACCGCCTCGACCCTGGTGGGGCGCAACTCACTCCACCGCGGGCGGTGGGTGAAGGAGACGACGCCCGATGGGACCCTGCGCAGCTCGGGTCAGGACTCGGCGGGTGGTGGTTCCGGCGCCAAGGTGGAGTGCAGGCCGAGACTCGTCAGCTTGCGCCGGACCGGTTCGGAGGCCACGACCCGCAGCGACGTTCCCCGGGCAGCGCATCGGTGGGCCAGGGTGACGAACGGGATGACAGCTTCCATGGTCAGGTAGGTCACCGTGGTCAGGTCCAGGACGAGGGCGGTGGCGGTGGCGGTGGCGGGATCTGCCGCGTACGCGGGGGCGACGACTTCCTCTGCAGCGTGGGTGTCGGTGAGGTCTCCGGCGCCCCGCAGAATCAGCACGTCGGTGGCCGGTGCCGGTCGGGGATTGATGGTGGTGGGATCCTCGTGGGGATCGGCGACCGTGCTCATGTGCCCGTCCTGTTCCGCCGAGCATCCCGATGCGTTTCTGAGCGAGACGCACAGGGCCGCGAGCTGCGCAGCTGTCTTCTCGGGTATCTCGGAGGATTCGTCGGGCGTTACCGCCCGGATGGGTGGAGTCCCGAGCGCGCACAAGATCGGCTTCAAGGGTGCCCGGCGATCCACGGCACGACTTCCCCGGTCGGGCACACCTGCCGACGCGTTCGAGCTGCTGCTCGCCAGCAACCAGGGCTTCGTCGCTGGCGTGTCGAGCACCGAACCAGGACGCAGCCCGCCGCGCCGAAGTCACCGCCGGCCAACGCCCGTTCGCTGCGCTGTTCGGGTGTCCGGACTCCCGGTTGGCCGCCGAGATCATCTCGGGGACGACCGTCGGCCGACTGGGCGGCGTTCCACCCATCCGTTGCCCGGACAGCCTCGAAAGGAGGGTGTCCAGGAAGGATCCGTCCCAGCGCCGGGAGGCTCGGTGGTGGGTGACGCCCGCCGTACGCGCGCGGGCGGGGAGGAGTTCGTCCGTGTTTGGCAAGCGCTATGCCGCCTCGATGATCACCCGGAGCGCGGAAAACGATCAGGATCGCCGCCGCTTCCTCAAGGCCGCCGGCATGACCGGCCTCGGCGTCGTCGGCTCCGGTGCCCTCGGCAGTCTCGCGACCGGGACAGCGTCCGCCGCCACCGTTCGGCCCGCCGCGTCAGCTGCCGCTGCGTCGGCTGAGGTCAGTGACGGGGCGGTGCTCAACTTCGCCCTCAACCTGGAGTACCTGGAAGCCGAGTTCTACCTGCACGCCGTCACCGGGCGTGGGTTGGCCGACGCGCTGACCACCGGCACCGGCGCTCGTGGCGGGGTCACCGGTGGCCGCGCGGTCCGCTTCGAGAGCCGCACGGTTCGCCAGTACGCCCAGGAGATCGCCGCGGACGAGAAGGACCACGTCCAGTTCCTGCGCTCGGCCCTCGGCTCGGCCGCGGTCGCGCGCCCGGCGATCGATCTGCAGTCCAGCTTCACCGCCGCCGCCCAGGCCGCCGGTCTCGTCAAGCCCGGGCACAGTTTCGACGCGTTCGCCTGCGAGGAGAACTTCCTGCTCGCCGCGTTCCTGTTCGAAGACGTCGGCGTCACCGCCTACAAGGGCGCCGCCCCGCTGATTTCCAACAAGACCTACCTCGAAGCTGCCGCCGGGATTCTCGCGGTGGAGGCCTACCACGCGGGCAACATCCGCTCCCAGCTCTACGAACGCCGCGGCACCATCCGCGGCCTCGGCCTGCTCGGCCGTGACCTGCGCGAAGCCTCCGTCAAGCTGTCCAACGCCCGCGACAGCCTCGACGGGCCGTCCGACGACGACCAGGGCGTCATCGACAGCCGCGGCAACGCCAACATCGTCCCCACCGACGGCAACGGCATCGCCTACAGCCGCAGCCCCGGCCAGGTCCTCAACATCGTCTACCTCACCAACAAGGCCGCCACCTCCGGCGGCTTCTTCCCCAAAGGCGTCAACGGCGACGTCAACACCAGCGCCGGCAACAACTGACCAGCCTGAACAGCGAAAGGCAGGCAAGAACATGTCGACATCCTCAGCGACCCGCACGAATCGCTCCGCGACACAACTCGTCGCGATGGCGGTGGCCGCGGTCTTCCTCCTCGTCGGAATCCTCGGCTTCATTCCCGGCGTGACCACCCACTACGACGAGCTCAGCTTCGCCGGCCACCACTCGATGGCGATGCTGCTCGGACTGTTCATGGTGTCGATCCTGCACAACATCGTCCACCTCCTGTTCGGCATCGCCGGGTTCGCGCTCGCCCGCACCCACCGCGGCGCCCGCGGCTTCCTCATCGGCGGCGGCATCATCTACCTGGTGCTCTGGATCTACGGTCTGGTCATCGACCAGATGAGCGCCGCCAACTTCGTCCCGGTCAACACCGCCGACAACTGGCTGCACTTCGGCCTCGGCGTCGGGATGATCGCCCTCGGCCTGATCACCGGCCGCCTGCCGGCCCCGAAGGCCACGCGCGGCTGACCGCCCCTCGCCAGCTTGGCGTCCGCACGCACCGCGAGCGGGCGCCAAGCCGCGTCCGTCGCCACCCACCCCGGGTGGTCTCCGTTGTCACACCTCCGAAACCAAGACGAAGAGGCCCCGGACATGCCGCGCCACCGACCGGTCTGGCTATACCCAGACCGCCGACCGCGCCGGCGCCGTCCCCGACGGCGCCACCGGCTGGCACAGCGCCACCATCACCGCCACCTGACACCTCTCTCCTACATCCCGACGGGAAAGACCCTCACCGGCACCAGCGCCCACACGACCTTGCCGCGGTTGTCGGTGCGGACACCCCAGTCCAGGGACAGCTGGCCCACCAGCCGCAACCCGTACCGCAACGCGACCACCCGGACCACGCCCGCAACCGGGTCGCCGTCACTGACCTCGACCAGCACATTCTCCGCAGTTCGACCGACCCGCAGCAACTTCGGTGCCGTCGCGTGACGATAGGCATTGCTGACCAATTCATCGACCACCAGCAACACGGCACCGAAACGGTCGTCCGGCTCCGCATCCGGCAGCAGCGCCTCGACCATCGCCGCCCGCACCTCCCGCAGATCCGGCCGGTCGGTGAGATCGACCGTCACATCCGCCGTCGAACCCGCCAACGGCCTGATGCTCCGGTCGTCGTTGAACGTCACGCCGTAATTCCCTTCCACTCCACCTGATTGGTGTTCGTCACCTTCTGGGGGATGGATAGGCGTCCGATCAGGGGATGCGCCGGACGACGCCGCGGCGGACCAGTCCGCTCGGCCAGGGGCTCCGAACTGGCACTGAAGGAGCCGCCGCCGTGCTCAACGCAGCCCGAATCGTGAAACCCGACCCGCGACGGCCTAAGTCAGCTGCGAGACTGCCCGGGGTGAAATGACGACCGCCGACCTGCACACCCTCACCGGGGCGTACGCGGTGCACGCACTGTCGGACCTAGAACGTGCCGAGTTCGATCGGCACCTGAATGAAGGCGACGCGTGCCGTCTGGAGGTCCGGGAACTGCAGGCCACCGCGGCCCGCCTGGCCATCGCCGTGCGGGTAGAACCCTCACCACGATTGCGCTCCGCAGTGCTCGCCGAGATCACGCACACCCGGCAGCAACCGCCGCGCCTCCCCAGGTGGAATGCCCGCCGCAGGCCACGCCCGTTAATCACTTGGCTCGTCGCAGCGGCCGCCGCCATCACTGTGGTGTTGGGCGTGCAAGCCATCTCGTCGGATCGGCAGTTTCCGACCGCGCAACAGGAGAACACCGCGGAATCCGTATTGACCGCACCGGACGCAAGAACCGTGACCCCACCAGCTAGCGACGGAAACACCGCCGCGGCCACGGTCATCGTCTCCCCCAGTCAGCGGCGGGCCGTGATTCTCGCCGGCTCCCTGCCTGCGCTCGATCCACAGCATGTGTACCAATTGTGGATGGTCGGCCAGGGTGCCGCCCACTCCGCTGGGCTGATGCAGGCGCACGGAGCGAATCGGCAGGGGCCCGTGGTCGCTGATATCCCTGCTGCCTCCGACCATGTGGCCATCACCGTCGAACCGGTCGGTGGTTCCCGTGGCCCCACGAGCCCGGCAGTCACGTCGGTTTCCCTGACCTGACCGAACAAACGCGGGAAATCCGGTATCACCCGTGGGTGTGTATCACCAATCTGCTTTCCCGATTGGCCCGAATGACGGGTGACAGACACTTCCGCCTCGGAATGTGCAAGCCGCTTTCAATGGAGTGATTTCGTGAACAAGCTTCGTGTCGCCGGCGTCGGCATCACCGCGGCCGCCGCGCTGACCCTGACCGCGTGCAGCAGCGACTCCGGCTCCTCGAGCAACGCCAGCAGCAGCTCAATGGCGCCCTCGTCCTCGATGTCCGCGCCGATGACCAGCGCCGGCACGACCGGATCGCCGGATGGCGTGACCACCAACGCCGACGTCTTCGGCCCGGCCTGTTCGCAGCTGCCGCAGGGGTCCGCGCCCGGTTCGCTGGACTCGATGGGCCCGCAGCCGGTCGCCTCGGCCGCCTCGACCAACCCGCTGCTGACCAAGCTGGTGGCGGCGGTCAAGGCCACCAACCTGGTCGACACGCTCAACAGCCAGGAGGCCATCACGGTCTTCGCGCCGGCCGACCCGGCGTTCCAGGCGCTGGGCGACGCCAAGTTCAACGAGCTGGCCGGCAAGCCCGCCGAACTGGCGCCGATCCTGCAGTACCACGTCGTCGGCAAGCGCTACGACGCCAAGGGCCTCGCCGCCGCCGGCTCGGTCGGCACGTTGAACACCGCCGGTGGCCCGGTGAAGATCGAGGGCTCCGGCGAGAACATGACGATCAACGGCGCCAAGATCCTGTGCGGCAACATCCCCACCAAGAACGCCACGGTCTTCGTCATCGACAAGGTCCTCACTCCCGCCACCAACAAGTAACACCGACCTCCGGGCACACACCCTTCCTTCGCGGGAGGCCCGGAAATGCGGCCGCCGCACTCCTCCGACGGGTGGAGCTGCGGCGGCCGTGCCACATCCACCGAACGTCCCCGCGCGGGCCGTAGGTGGCTCCGACCAGCGGCGGCGGGTTGCGGGAAGCCGCCGCCGCTGGGGACGCCGAAAGCGGCGGCGTTCCGCCGGCCGTCGTCACCGCCGGATCACTCCCGGGCTGTGGCGACGGCCGGCCTTCCTACAACGCTGACCGTTGAAGCGTGCAGGTGAAGCGGCCTGCCGGGTGCGCCGAGCTGTCCCGGCCTGCCTGACCGTCCAACGGTGGCCGGCGGAAATCCCGATGACCGGACGTCGTAGCCGGCGGTTACAGCGGCACGGCGGTATGGACCAGACTCGAACGTCTCTGGTCGTCTTGGCGGGCGGACACGGACGACCACGAACGCCACGCTCGTCAGGTATTGCAGTAGCCCCTTCACCGTTTTGTGTGGCGTCGACTGCTGCTTGGCACCACGCGCGGGTGGCGGAACGACCACCACTTCTCGACAGCCCCGACAGCGGAGGCGCGGGGGCGTTACCCGATTCGTCGGCGATCTCTCCCCAGGTGGGACGATCGCGTAACGTGTACGTCCGTTGGAACGTGGCGGGTTCCGCCTAGCGTGACGCGCGCCTGGCACGCCAGAGGACTAAGGCCGCGGAGTTTGCGCATAGTTCGACGCGGCGGCCGCGTCAGTGGGCCGGCAAGTCGACGTCGGTGTGCCGGGTGGCGAGCGCCGAAGCGACCTCGGCGAGCTTGACGTTCAGGTCCTGGGAGGTGCGCCGCAGCACTTCGAAAGCCTCCTCGGCCGAGACGCCACGGCGGGCCATGATGATGCCCTTGGCCTGGCCGATCACATCCCGGCTCTCGATCGCCTTGCGCAGATGCGCCGATTGAAGTTCGGCACGCGTCACAGCGTCGGTCGTGGCCAAAGCCAGCGACGCATGCGTCGCCAGCAGCAGCAAAACGTCACGATCGGCCCCCTCCAGCCCGTTGACTGACCGGGAGAAGACGTTGAGCGCTCCGATGGAGCGTCCGGCCGGCGGCCCGGGGATCAGCGCGGTGGCCAGAACGGACCGGACACCGAGGCCCACCGCGGCCGGCGCCCAACGCGGCCAGCGGGGCTCGTCGGCCAAGTCGGCGCAATGAGCGACGGCGGGGCCGCTGGGGACGGCGGCCTCGACACACGGGCCTTCGCGGAACCGGTACTGCAGCAGGTCCAGATCGGTGGCAATGTCACCGGTTGCCGCCGGAGTATGGAAGCCACCATCATCGTCGAGCAAGGTGAAGCTGGCCAGGTCCGCAGCCGGGACCATCACGGTGGCGGCATCGAGCACACGTTGAAGGACGTCCTCGACCGAAGGAGCGGCCAGCAACGTGACCGTCAGCTGAGCGAACTGCTCGGCCAGCGGTCCCGGGCCAGGCTGGGTCCGGTCGGCGCCAGAGGTGAACCCTCGTCTGTCGAGCTGCCGATCCTGCTCGTCGGTCATGCCGTTCTCCCTGGTGTTCGCGGAGGACGGCTGCCTGCTCAACCATCGCCGAGAACAACTTAGCCGCCCGCACCGCTACTCGACGAGAGGCGAGGTTTGGACGCGCCACGACCGGGTAACGGTGGGCTAGGTCTGATCGACTCGTACGAGATCCGCGCGGACCTAGACCCCGCCGGCTCTAAAAGCTGGGCCGGCGGGGTCGCACCAGCCGGCCACGTGCCGCCGACAGACTCGCTGGTCGCGCCGTTCACAGCCCTCCGGCCAGTCGGGCATCGCGGCAGTTCAGGATCCGGTCGGTCTGCCCCAGCACCGCTCGCGGCGATGGCACCCGAAATCTTACGAAGAAATCCTGGACGACGCTGTGTCCAATGTGGACGCTGCGCGCCCGGCTGATCATCACTGCAGGTTTGACATGGAATTGGCCGGAACGAACGGTTGCGCGAGCGAGGCGCGCCATCCCTTCACGTCCGATGCCCCCGGATCGGTCTCTCGGTTGATCCAGCCGCCCGCCCCCACCGTCTCCTCAGCAGAATCGACACGGGCCGTCAGTCGTCGCCCCACGCCGGGAGTGACTACACCCGCCGAACACTCGGCATCTGAAGCCTGAAACCGGCAAGGCGGCCTGCCGGGTGCGCCGTGCTACCCGACAGGCCTGGCCGACCGACAGCGGGTCGGGGGGTTACCCGCATGACCGGACGGCGTCCACTGAGAATGGCGACGACACGAGATATCGACCAGGGTCGAATGGCTCTGATCGCAGCAGTCGCCGACAGGGGCACAACCCTCGGTCGCGCTGCGGCGAAACCGGACGTCTCCGGCCACCGCTCTGTGCAGCGCCCGGCCGGGTGCATCATGTTCAGGTGACTCCTTCAGATCCTCACCAGACTGGACTCACGGAAGAACCGGTCCCGTCGGTGTCGGTTCGACAGGTCGTGGGCGCCGTCGTCGTCGCTGCGACCGGTGCCGTGGATATGGTGACGGCTCCCCACCTCCAGGAGGCCGTGACCGACGTCTTGGCCGATGGCCCGTTCATGGTGATCATCGACCTGAGTGACGTGGACTTCCTGGCCTCGGCGGCCCTGACCGTGCTACTTCAGGCACGTCGTGACGCCGGTCGCGGCACTGCGATCCGTGTGGTCGCGACGGGCACAGCCCGGCGTGCGATCGATCTGACCGGCTTGGACGGCCCGCCGTCAGTTCACGCCACGCTGACCGACGCGTTGAACGCGCAGTAGACATCTCGGCGCTACGCGCTGCCGGGGTGCATTCGAGCTGAGGTCCAGCACTCTGGCTATCCGACCGTACCGCGGCGTTCCCCCAGCCCAGGGTGATCGAGAGCCGGGGGCGATCGGCTAGACGAGCATCATCATGACCACGCGCTGCGTCTCGGTGGAACTAGCCTTCAAGGTGCATCGGCGCACCTTCCAAGACCGTCAAACCGGGCGAACCGGCCTTCACGCTCGACCCGCGGCACCGAGCTCGACCGGCCGCGAACTGACCTCGCGCGCAGCCGATCCGCCGGACCCCTCGTAAACTGAGCAGGTGACACGAGCCAGCGGAATCGTCACCGATGCGCGCGGCCTGGGAGCCCACGACCACCTCTGCTGGGCCTACGACGACCTGGAGGAGTTCCGCGTCGCGGCCGGGCAGTTCCTCGCCGAAGGCCTCCAGCTCGGTCAGCGAGTCTGCTACGTCGGCGACGACACCACCGACCAGCTGGCCGCCGACCTGCGCGACGCGCCCGGGATGGACCAGGCCCTGAGCGAGGGAGCAGCCCAGGTCGCCGCGGTCGCCGACACCTACCCCCACGGCACCGTGATCGAGCCGGAAGACCAGGTCGCGGCCTACGCCGACGCCACCGAGCGAGCCGTCACCGCCGGGTTCGCGGGTCTGCGGGTCGCCGCGGACGTGACCGCCCTCGTCCGCAGCCCCGCCCAGCTCGACGCCTTCGCCCGCTACGAGCACCTCATCGACGACTACATGACCGAACAGCCCTTCTCCGCGATGTGCGCCTACAACCGCACCGAACTGGGCAAAGACACGATCACGTAGCTGGCGTGCCTGCACCCCAACATCCAAGACGGCACTTCGTCCTTCCGGCTGCACGCCTCGACCACACCGGGGTGCTCGGCCGCGCTGGCCGGCGAACTCGACACCACCACCAGCGAACTCTTCCCGCTCGCTCTCCGCCGCGCCGCGCCGAAAGCCCGCGACGGCCGGATGACCCTGGATGCGACCGGCCTCCGGTTCACCGACCACCGCGCTCTGCTGGCGCTGAACGACTACGCACGCGACAACGACGTCACCGTCGTCGTGCGGACCGGCCTGTCGACCGTGGCCCGGATCACCGACATCCTCGACCTGGACTACCTGCAGGTAGAGGCAGCCGCATGACCTCCACCGCGACCAACTACCCGAATCAATTCGTGCACCCGGCGCTGTTCTACCGGTCCGACGAGGAGTACCTGCAGACCCTGGTCCCCTTCATGACCGCCGGGCTGAGCGAGGGCGCGCCCGTCGCCGCGGCCGTCCCCGGCGACCGCCTCGACCTGCTCCGGGACGCGCTGGGCACGGACGCGGCACGAGCGCATCTGCTCGACATGACCAAAGCCGGTCGCAACCCCGGTCGGATCATCGCCGGCGTCCTGCGGGCCTTCGCCGACGCCCACCCCGGCCACCACGTCCGGATCATCGGCGAACCCATCTGGGCCGGTCGCAGCGAGGCTGAATATCCCGCCTGCGTCCAGCACGAAGCCCTGATCAACAACGCCTTCGCCGGCCGCGACGTCACCATCGTCTGCCCCTACAACACCGCCGCTCTCACCCCGCAGGTGCTGGCCGACGCCGAGGCCACCCACCCCCTGCTCTGGGAAGCAGCCCAGGAACGGTCGAGCCCGCAGTACGCGCCCGAGTCGGTGGTCCAGCGGTACAACTTGCCGCTGCACGCCACCTCCGACGCCGTCACCACCACCATTTTCTGCACCACCGACCTCGCGGCGGCACGCACCTTCGCGCTGGAGCGGGCACGTGACGGCGGGCTCGGGCCGGAGCGGTTGAGCGAAGTCGAGCTGATCGTCGACGAGCTCGTCACCAACAGCCTGCTCCACGCCGCAAGCCCCGCCGAACTGAGCGTCTGGCGCGACGGCGAGCACGTGATCTGCCAAGTCGCCGACCACGGTCGGATGACCGACCCGCTCGCCGGCCGCCACCCGGCGCCCCCTGGCCAGCTCGGCGGCCGCGGCCTCCTCCTGGTCCACGCTCTCGCCGACCTCGTCCGCGTCCACACCAGCGACGACGGCACCACGATCCGCGCCTATCTGCACACCGCCGCAACCGGCTCCTGACGAGCCCGACGCGCCACAGCGGAGCTGCGGCGTGGCTGCGCCGTCACCGTGTTAGGGCCTCGCTACGGCTCACGGCGACGCCGAGTGCTTCGGCTACGCCGGTCAGCTCAAGGGTGCGTCCCACCGGGCCAACCTTGGGAGCAACGACCCGGACTCGGCCTCGCGGGCCGGCGTCGCGGCTGGCATTGAGCAGCAGCGTGATGCCAATCGAGGCCATGAAGGAGACGCCGGTCAGGTCGATCACCAGCAACGACGGGGATCCGGCCTGCGCCTCGGCGATCGCGCCCTCCAGGACGGGCGAACTGTGCAAGTCGACCTCGCCCACCACATCGAGAACCACCGCATCTGCGTCGCCCTCGGGATGCAGCGTTGTCACGCGGACCAGGTCATGTGGTCGCACGCGGCCACCTCCCGCCACCATTTCACCTCCAACGGGTGAAGACAGAACGGCGCCCGGATACCCAGCTCCGAGCGACCCAAACACCGCATGACGTGTCCGGGACGCTCGGGGTGCCGAACTTGCCTCTGCCGCGCTGGCCCCGACCGGGTGGAAGCCCCCGGAAGCGGAAGCCCGGTCTTGGAGCAAGGACACAGCATGGTGAAGACGACGGCGGTCGACCGGTTGCTGCGCGAGGCCGCGCCGCGCGAGCTGCTCGCGGTACTGCGAGCGGTCCTTCCCGCAGGATGTGACGCGCTGGCCGTGGAGCTGCTGCTCGCCGACTACGGCATAACCCAACTGCAGCCGGGGACAGACATCCCCTATAGCCGGGAGTCGGTGCCGGTGCGCGGCTCGGTGGCGGGCGCCGCGTTCGCCGGACAGCAGCTGACCGTGGAGACGACCGCTCGCACTGTGACCACGTACGTGCCGGTGTCGGTCCGCGGTGACCGCCACAGAACGTCCTGGCCGTCACCTTCGCGGCGGCTCCGGCCCGGCGGTGCGGCTGGAACTGTTCCAGGTCGGCGAAGCACTCGCCCACGAGCTCCTCGTCGCCGCCCGCGACCGACCTCTACCTGAAGGCCCAATGGACCAGCAGGCCCACTCTGGCCGCGGAAATGCAGTGGCAGCTACTGCCAGGCCGCTCCTGCACCGGCTGAGCTTCGCCCTCGGCGGGCAGCTCGAGCCCGCCTACGCCGTCCACGGCGACAGCTTCGACTGGTCCGCGACGGCCAGGTCACTGACCCTCACGCTGGTCAACGGCACGGGCCACCGCGTCGACGCCGCCATGGTGACCCACCTCGCGGTCAACGCCATGCGCAACGCCCGCCGCGCCGGCGTGCCCCTGACCGCCCAAGCCGAACTCACCGACCAGACCTGCACGGCCACTACCACGGACGCGAATACGTCACCGCGCTGCTGCTGCAGTTGGACCTGTTGACCGGCGCGCTGGACGTCGTGGACTTTGGCTCCCGCGCGTATGGCTGCTACGCGACGGCGACGCCCGCCACGTCTCCTTTCGACGAACAGCTGCCCGGGGGCGCCTTCGGCGACAACGAATACACCACCCAGCTCCTCCACCCCATCCCCGGCGACCGACTCGTCTTCGTCAGCGACGGCATCTACGACACGCTCAGCCCCACCGACGACCACTACGGCGGCGCAGGTGCCGGGCGCGGTGCTGGCCGACCTGGCGCTGCGCCGCGAAGCCGCCGGAACCACTGACGACGCCGTGATCGTCTGCCTCGATTGGTTCGGTCCGGACCAAAACCTTGACGCCGCCGTCTCGCCGTGAACAGCGTGGTGAGGCCGGAGCCCGAGGGGGTCAGCAACTTCCGAAGGGAAGTCGCCGATGTCCGCACATGACAGCGACAGAACCTTCCAGGCGCACGAGAAGCACGTCGTCCGCCGTGTGGACGGGGTAACCGGTGCGCTGGAGCAGCTCGCCGACGTCCTCGACCAGGAAGAGCAGTTACCGACGAAGCCAGACGATGCTGTATTTAAACCTCGTCAATCCCGGAGTCGGGTGCTGCCGCGGATGACTGCGCCGTGACTGTGCAGTCGTATGTGGTCCAAGTTCAACGATGCCCTCGGCAGGAGCGTTCATGGCATCACGTCCATCTATACTTTTTCTGGGTGCCCTGCAGTATCAAGGTCACGGGTACGACGATGATGCCGGCGGTGACCACCCAGGCCAGCTCGTTGTCCCTGAACCAGCCGAAGTAGTACCAGCCGGAGTTAGGTATGGCCGCGGCCGCATACAACGAGACTCCCGCTCCGGCCAGCGTCCGGATTGCCAACTGCTTGACCACCTTGGCTGAACGGTCTGCCTTGCACTTGAACCCTGTGATCGAAAATGCTCCGACCACGACGAACGCGAAGGCGGAGGCAAACGACACGATCAGCAGCCAGAGGAACGACCCTTGCATACCTTTCCATGCACTGAGCAGTAACCCATAGGTGACCACGAAGTCGCCCGGGATCCACGGGGTCAGGGTTGCGAGTAAGCCTTTTCGGGCGTCCTCAATCTTCTTTTGGGCATTGTCTCGGACTTCATCAACGTTGTCCCCGGCAATGACCGGCGAAGTGTGTTCTGCGGCGATCGCCACATTGCGACCGAGTGAGAGGAGAGCCATTTTGGCCCCCTTTCCCTGCTACTCACTTTCGACCTATGTCGCGTGGCGCCAGTCCTGGTTACAGGCAGCAGCGCAAGATGCACCTGTATGGACTAGTAGATACAACTGATCAGCGTAACAGTGGATCTAGCCGGCAGAGTTCGAGGCGATCTCCAACGGCTGGCCGCTGCGACGGGCCGCGGAGCGGTTCCAGGTGTCGGTCTCCACCGCCGCCCGATGGGCGCTGCGCTACCGTAGCCAGGGCGCCTGCGGGATGCAGGATCAGTCCAGCCGGCCGCGCACCAGCCCGAACCGCACTCCGACCCGGACCGAGCGGCGCGTCATCAAAGTGCGCGTCCTCCGCCGCTGGGGATCGGCTCGCATCGCGTTCCTGCTCGGTCTCAACCCGTCCACGGTGCATCGGATCCTGGCCCGCTACCGAATGGCCCGGTCAGCGCACCTCGATCGGGCCACCGGCCGCCCGATCCGCCGCTACGAACACCCGCCCCCGGTGACCTGGTCCACGTCGACATCACGAAGCTCGGCAACATCCCCGACGGCGGCGGCCACAAAGTCCTCGGCCGCGCGGCCGGCGGTCACAACAGCCACGCCCACCGCGACCCCGCCCGACCGCGCAAGCTCACCAACCGCGCCAACCTCGGCTACAGCTACCTGCACAACGCCGTCGACGATCACACTCGCCTGGCTTACACCGAAATCCTGCCCGATGAGACCAAGCAGACCGCGGCCGCGTTCTGGACGGGGAGAGCGCTGGTCGCCAACCGTTGTCGGATTGACATGGAGCTACTCCTTCTGCGGTCCAAAGGGTAGATCACAAGGTCGGTGTGTCGTGGGTGTCGGGTGGGCCCGGGTTGATCGGTGTGGTGCCGTTCCATTCGTAGCCGAAGGTTGCCGGGACTGGGTCGCAGTGGATGCCGACCGGTACGAGACTGGGGCAGGAACTGGCGTTGTCGGCGACGCGGATCTGGTCGTGGCAGTAGTCGCGGGAGGTGTTTCCCTGGTTGAGCGCGTCCTGCTGGAACGCAGGGTAGAGCAGCCACCAGGAGTAGACGCCGAGCTTGGTGAACGCGCCGTGTGAGGTGCTGCTGGCGTCGGGGTAGGTGTTGGACACTTTCTTGTTGAACATCAGGGTGCCGTTTTCCCAGATGCGCAGCCATCCGGTGCCGTCGGTGTTGAACTTGAGGTCGAGGACGAAGTTGGTCCACTGGCCGAGGTGGACGGGGCCGAGCGGGATGCTTTCGCGGTCGGGGTTGTATCCGTTGGCTGGATTGCTCGATCCTTTGACGCTGAATCCCCAGTTGACGCCGTCTGTGCCCAGTGTCATCGGTGGGCCGTCCAGCGCCGGCGTGGTGGTGTTGTGGATCTGGAATACGACATCGGTGACCCGGGTGCCGCGGCGGGGGTCGATCGGGTTGGGTTTGAGGGTGGGAGCAGGCCGGACATTGAATTCGTACCAGTACTCGTTGCCCACCTTGATGTTGGAGCCGCCGCGGCCGAGGATCTGGACTTCACCGCGGTCGGAATGGGTGTCGTGTTGACCGGCTACGCCGACACTGACGCACATCGACTGCGCCCCGCCGACCGCTGCTTGTTTGTTGATCGTCGGGGTGTAGGGGCTGCCTCCCAGCAGGGCCAGCTGGCCGCCTTCCGCGTCGGTGTAGACCGGATTGAATGTCATGGTGTCGATGCCCTCGAAGTTGTACGCGCTGATCACCGACCCGGCGGCGCTCGCGGTTCCACCGGGGCCGATAGACAGGACCCCGGCGAGACATAGCAAGAACAATGTCCGCGTTCGTGACAACGACGCTCTGGTGGAACGGATAGCCATCGTCATTTCCCCTCGTGAGTTCGGAGACAGAAGGAATGGTTTCATTGTCGCAGTTCGGCATGCCGCTCCGGCTGTCCAACGTGGGACTCGCGGCTACCTATCTTGCGCGGCGAGGATGCCCAGCCGACGAGTCGCCTCGATCACCTGTTCCCGTGAGTGGACCGACAGTTTTCGCCATGACGGCTGCGACGTGGTGGTTCAGTTTACTTCGCGGATAGCTTGTCGGCCTAGAGCTCTTGGGCGTTTCATCTGACCTTGGCGAGCTGCGTTGGACACGGATCAGGGTACGCGCCTGATCATTGAGAATCCTTTGATGATCAAAAACATCTGGTCAGATCCATAACACCTTATTCGCCCTCTTCGAATCGGCCCAGCAGCGGATATCAAATCACGATGACGCCGGATGCGTCATCGACCCCGCCACTTGGCGGCCCACTGCATGAACCAGGATGCTCAGCCACTGCGACATATTTGCGGCACTGTTGCGTCATCACGGATGTACGACCTGGCCAGACCTGTTAGCCCTGATTTTTATCGCCCCTGGCAGACCAGAGGTGACCTGGTGTAGTGATGACGAAGGCCAGACGAGACGTATTGGGTGTCCCTGGGCTTGTGAGCCCTCCTGATAGAGCGGCGTGTCCGCGTCCCATCCGTTCAGCTGATCGGGCAGTTTGTTCGTCGTCCGAGCCCGTCCGCGCGGAGGACACCTCAGTGACCGGGAACCGTCGAGACCGGTGCCCGCGCGGATCGCTGGGATCGCGAACGGCTCAATCGGAGGTCAGGCCGCAGAGCCTCGTCATCGGGACGCCGCGCGTTCTCTTCAGGGTCTCTGACCAGCGCAAACAGCTAGTTGTACTGACCCGTGAGGTTGGGGACGCGGCTGGCGGGTGGTTGGCCTGCGAGTGCGGTGTGGCTGCGGTGGTGATTGTAGGTGTGCAGCCAGCCTGGCAGGGCTTGGCGGCGTTCGGTTTCGGTGCG
>JAEBES010000029.1:0-9141 GCA_049998155.1 Amycolatopsis sp. cmx-13-12
CACCACAGCCCTGGCCATCTGGAACATCCACTACAACTACCATCGACCCCACACTGCCGCCGGAGATCAGCCACCAGCCACCCGGCTCCACACCGGCGTCACCAACGTCACGGCCTCATACAGCTAGCGGCGCGAGGACAACAACTGCGGCGGCGGCGAGCAGGACGATGACGATGCCGGTCGTGGCGATCTCCCCCAAGGGCATGGGCGATGTTGACGTGACCGACGATCGCGAAAACGGTGTTCACCGTGGCTCAACCGGATGAAAATGAACGTTGTTGAACGTGCTGGAGTGGTCGTGTGGCCGGAGAACGCCAGAGACGTGAGGCGGCGCTAAGGGAACTGCGCAAAAGATTGGATGACGGGCTCGCCTGCTCAGGGCTGACGAAGGGCAGCTCGTCGCCCGGCCGGGACTGAGCCGAACCACCGTCCATGAGGCGGGCGGCGGCGGATGATGGTGGGCTCGCCCTTCGAGGATGTTGCGGCGCTGGTGTCGCTGAGCTGAGGCTTGGCCGCGGCCGGCCGGCACGCGCCCACCGGACGACGACGAGCAGCGGCAGCGCGAGCGCGCCGGCGGTCACAGCGTTACCTCGCGGGCCGGCCGCGACGAGACGGCGGTGCCTTAGGCCATCGGGTTTCCCGTTTTGTGCCAGCACGTGCTTCTGGCTGCGTAGCGGATCGCCGTCGGCGTCACGGGCAGCGGTGAACAGCCCGAGTGCGGGCATGTAGGTGCACTGGAGCTCATCGTGAGGCCCCCTGGGAACCGGGCATGCGCGTCGAGTAGTCGAAGGGCTGCTACGCGCAAGAAGCTCTCGCCAGTCCCACGACGGCGCCGGGGAGAGTTTCTGGTGTTCAAAGCTTCTTGCTGCGCAGTGTTGTTGCCAGCGTGGTAAGCCCGGCCCCGCCGCCAAGTGCGGCGACTACCCAGCCAGCGACGTAGGCGAGGCCAATTACCCCGAGAACGATGATCAGTAGAGCAAGGAGGTACCAACCAGGACCGACCTCCTTGGGGAGGCGGTCAAACAGCTTGGCGAGCGCGCCCTCGGACATAGGCCGCGCAACTGGATCCGGCGACGAATCCGGGGGGTGTGGAGTGCTCATGCCATTGATGGTGAGCGTCGCCGAGATGAAACGCCAATACCCGAAACGACGAGCATGGCCGGGCTCAGGCTCCCGTTGTCTCGTGTCGAGGCCGGAAGATATACCTTTCCAGATGGTGATCGCAAGTTTAGTGAATGGAAGTAGGGGTGAGCTGCGGAAATGCGGCGATCAAGGCTCTGAAAATGGCAAATGTGACTCTCGTCACCTGGTCGACATCAAGTGGAGCAGACGTTTCTGGAGAGATGCGGCAACGAGCACCTTCTCCGGCGGTGCGCTGGTCGGGCCGGGCGTGTATCGGTCCGGCAGGGGCGCGCGTACGGTGGACACGCAGGACTGCCTCTCAAAAGGCCGGCACGCCCCTTGGGTTTACCGGGGCAACTCTCTATGGCCTCGTCAACCGCGGCGGCATCGCCCATGTAGTGAACGGCTTCCGCGAGAAAATCTCACGCCAGCACCTCGCTGAGTTCATCGAGCGCAAGACCCGCAGAAGCCCCCCACGTCCGCTGAAATCTCCTGCCGCCCCCCGCAGCGCACCCTTTGCTCACGTTGCGCATTGGTCGGCGAGCGACACAACCGTGCCGCGGACCGGGTCGGAGCTGGAGTACAAGGTCCGATCCGAGCAGGTGTCAGCGGCCTGGGTTCGGAAGGACGTAGGAGAACGGCTGTACTTGTGGAATCCATGTCTGAAGGACCCGCAAGTCCGGCAGGTTGATCGCGTTCGAGAGCGCGAGCAGGCTGCTGTACAGGTGAGTCCATGCCGCGAGTTCGGCGTCGGCGAGCGTGCCGATCGCGGGGCTCGTCCAGTGTTGAGGCTGGCGTTCCGGCTTCAGTGTCGCGAGGAAGTCGGTCCAGTTCGTTTCGGATGGTGCGCGGAGCAGGGCGTTTGCGAGCCGGCCGCTCAAGGCTGCGTGCGCTGTGAAGGCGCCCAGGAGCACGATGACCGCTTGGTACTCGTGGTCGAGGAAGGCTGCGGTCTCTGTGAGGTCGCGGGTTGAGCGGACTAGCCGGTAGAGATTGACTAGTCGTTTCGCGTCGCGGGGGGTCTCGATCAGTTGGTCCAGGCGCGCAAGCAGGTCGACCTCGTCTTCGGTGAGCGGGTGCGGTGGCTCGGGAGCCTGTGTCGGATCCAGCTGTGTAGCAACTTGGGACCGCTCCTCGACCTGGAGCGCCGTGGTTGCTACCGCGGGCGGCTCCGCGGCCGCCGCGGGGTCGGTCGCCGGCGCCGAGGATGCGCCGCCGGAGCGCGCGTAGCGTGCTGATGGTTCGACCATGCTGTTGAGCAGCTGCTTCAGGCCGCCGGATTTCATGGGGGGCAGCACGAGGGGAATGTTGAGGATCTTCTCGAGGTAGTCCTCGGGTGAGATGTGCCAGCCGTCGCGGTGTGCTGTGGGTTGGTCCTCGATGAGCTGGTCGTAGTGGCTGCTGATGGAGCGCAGCAGCCAGCGGGGGTCCACTCCGACTACGACGACGAACAAGTCGAAGGCGAGGAGCAGGTGGACGGCCTGTAGGACTTCGACGACTTGGTGCGGGGCGCACCGGTCGAGGTCATCGATGTAGAGCACGATCCGGTCGACCGGTTTCGGCGAGTCATCGTCACTGTGGGAGGGCTCGCGCAGGAGGGCGACGAGCTTCTCGAAGTCCTTCCGGATCGTGGAGATCAGCCCCAGGCTGCCGCGGTAGTCCTCCGTCTGGGACCGCTCGGCCAGGAACGTATACAATCGACGGCCCGGGGTGAGTTCGGTGAGTTGCCGTCCTAGCTGGCCGATCCGGTCGATGACCTGCTGTAGTTGTGCTTCGGCGACGCGTTGTTCGGCTTCGACTTTCTCCAGAGCCTTGACCTGGTGGGCGACGTTCTTGTCTGGCAGCCCGCGCTGGAGCTCCTCGGCCAGCGACCGGAGTCGCTGCAGGCCCGCGCGGGCCTTGGTGATCCAGGCGGTGCCTATGGCGAGCGGGCCCGCGACGACTAGGGCGGTGATGCCGGCCAGCCACTCTCTGACCATCGGCGCGAGCAGGGTTGCGCCGAGTCCGACCGCGAGTGCGACACCTGCCACTCCTAAGGCGATGCGGCCGCGACGGTAGCGGGACATGCGTCGAAGCTCTGCGGCCTCACTGAGCGATCCACGCAGCTCGCCGGCGAGCAGCCGGCCCTGCTCGACCTCGTCCTGTACCCCGAGCGACGCCCAGACCTTCTGGGCCTCGTCTTTGATCGTTGTCGAGCTGCGTAGCGCGGCCACTACCTGCTGGCCGACTGACATGCGGGCGCCTTCAGCTTCCCTGATGGTTCCCCGCAGGTCCGCGGCCTCACTCTTGGCTTGCTCCGTGACGGTTGTCAGCTGCTCTCTCAGCGCTAGCTCGGCCGCGAGCTTTCTCTTCAGTTCCTCGCCTTGGCGTTCACGTGCTCGGAAATCCACATCTGACTCACCGGGGGTTCGGTGAGGTTCGGCGAGCTGTCGGAAGATCTCATCACCGAGGCTTGCCCAGAGGTTGGAGTCGGCGTAGTGCCACGCGTTGAAGCCAATCTGCGTGATTTTGGTGCAGTGACCTTTGGTGCCTTCGAGTGCTTTGACTTGATCGCGCAGTATTCCCATGAAGAAGCTTTTTCCGGACCCCCACTCGCCGAACAAGCCGATCGATAGCGGTAGCGGAGTGTTTCCGGCGGCGATAACATTTGCGAGCATCGTCGCGTAAGGCAGGACTCCGAGCTTGTCCTGGTTTGGTTTGATGTATTCGTTCGGGTCGACGAGATCTTTGCTTACGCCTCCGGCGAGCTTCCGTGGCCGCGCTGCGTGAAGTGGGGGATTGTCTCTGTCTTGGCTGCGATGGGCGAACGCATTGTAGGTCTCGAGAATCCTCTCGATGTCATCGTCATTTTCTACGCCATAGGCAATGACGGAGTCGAGGTGTCCGTCGTTGACTGCACGAGCTCGTGACACCTGCTCTAATGCGATTCTGATTCTTGGTTCATGTATCTGGGGTGCTGAGCGACTGGATGTGGGGCTGCCTCGAAAAGCGATAGAACGAATGTGAGGGTCTTTGAGGCATTGATCAACGACGCGCTCGAAGATTCTCTCTGCTTTTATCTCGTTTAGATGACGCGGGTCGCGTAGGAGTATAACCACGTACGGTTTTTGTTTGCTTTCACCATGGTGAAGATATATCGTCAGTAAATCGTCCGTGTCGAATTTGATCCTGCCATGCTCAAGAGTCTCTCGGAAAAAGATGTCTCCGGAAATTGTGCTGGGCAGTGTATCGGCAAGGGATTCGAGCTGGGAATAAAATTGATCCTGACTTCCTTTGACATCGATAATCAGCGCGTCGGCGGGGAGGCTCCATGATTCGTCTGCTGACGTGTAAAACCACTCAACTCTGAGGTGTCCCCCGAGTTCTCGAAGGCCGGCTTGAGCTGCTTCAGGATTCATACCCTCAGCTCGCTCTCGGATTGCAGAGTGTTACATCGCGCTGGCCGCTGCCTGGTTGTCTGACTGGGGAAGCGCTGCAACACGGCGCTCTGCTCTTCGACCCAGCCGTCCTGCCCGGTGTCGCCCCACGTGCGCGGAGCGACACCGGCAGGACGGCTCCTCCATCTTCTTGTCAGAGGGTGGTTGAGCAGTCGCTTCGTGAGCCGGTGTTGGTGTATTTGGTGGTGAGGAGTGCGAAGCCGCTGATGGTCATGAGGCCGTCGATGACGAGGGGGCCGATGAAGGCGGCGGCGGGGTCGTAGTGCCAGGTGAGGAGGAGGCTGTGGGTGTGGCTCCAGGAGATGTATCCGGAGCCGAGCGCGCCGGCGCCGCCGTAGCGGGCGATTTCTTCGCCGGACAAGCGTCAGGTCAGCGGTCGTCCGGCCCGTCGCCGCAGCCAGGGTTGTCGAGTTCGTTGAGTTGCCGCTGTACGCGGTCGGCGTGCTCGTCGCGCCCTTGCTGCCGGTACAGCTCGAGTGCCTCCCGCCACACCGTGCGGGCCTGATCGTGCTGGCCGAGGGCGGCGTGGGGGTGCCCGAGGTTATCGAGGGTGGTGGCGGCTTCGTAGGTGTTGCTGAGGTCGCGGCGCTGGGTGAGGGCCTGCTGGTAGTGGTGAATGGCTTGGTGGTGATTGCCGGTGTGGTGGTCGATGTAGCCCAGGCTGTCCAGGGTGTCCGCCTCACCTTCGGCGTTGTGGTGGTCGCGGTGCAGGGCAAGGGCGGCCCGACAGTGGGCGCGGGCTGTGTCGTAGTCGCCGAGGTGGGCGGCGTACCAGCCGACCCCGTTGAGTGCATGGGCTTCCCATACCGGCTGGTCGAGGGCGCGGAAGAGGCCCAGGGCCCGGGTGGTGCGCTCCAGGGCCCGCCGGTAGTCTCCTCGCCGCTCCGAGGCCGCCGCGAGCAGGTGATGGGTGTTGGCCTGTTCGGCGAGGTCATGGTGGTGTTCGGCCAGGGCGAGTGCCTGGTGCAGGTGCCCGGTCGCCTCCTCGTGGCACCCCAGGTTGGCGTAGGCGCTGCCGAGGTTCTTGTAGGCGTGGATGCGAGGGGTGGGGTCGGGCAGGTGGGTGGCGGCGTTCACTGCGGCCCGCCATACGGCCAACTCGTCGTGGCGGTGTCCCCGCCGGTAGTGGAAGGTGCCCAGGGTCCAGGCCAGCTGCCACACGGCGTGATGCCATGTCTGGGTGGTGGCGGTGTGCTGGGCGGCCAGCAGGTTGGCGTGTTCGGTGTCGAACCAGGCCATCGCCGCCGGCACGTTGGGCAACGGGTGAGGGGAGGCGCCGGGGGTGGGTGGGGCCAGCCGGATGGCGGCGCGGTGGGGGTTCAGGAGCTGAGCGGCGGTGTGGGCAGTGTGGGTGTAGAAGTCGAGCACCCGCCGCAGCGCTGCCACCCGCACCTCCTCGGCCAAGTCGTGGTGGGCGGTGGTGGTGGCGTAGGCGCGGATCAGGTCGTGCATGGCGTATCGGCCACAAGGCTGGCGGGCCAGCAGGGACGCCTCCTCCAACGTGTCCAGCACCGTGCCGGTGCGTCGTGCGGGCAGGCCGGTGAGGCTGGCCGCGGCGGGCAGCCCGATGTCGGGGCCGGGTGCGATGCCCAGCAGCGCGAACACGGTGCGCTGTTCGACAGTGAGGCCGCGTAGCGACCAGGACAGGACGGCGGGCAGGCTGGCGGCGGGCTCGTCGTCGTCGAGTGCGTCTAGGCCGAGGTCACGCAGTTCGATGGTGAACTCGGCCAGCGGGATCCGCGGGCGTGTCTGGGCGCGGGCGGTCATGATGGCCAACGCCAGCGGGTAGCGCCCGCACAACCGAATCAACTCGTCGGCCGCGTCGGGCTCGGCGGTGACCCGCGCTTGGCCGAGGCGCTCGGTCAGCAAGGTGTGCGCCTCGGCGTGGCTGAGGATGTCCAGTTGGAGGTGGCGGGCGCCATAGCGGGTGATCAGGGTGGCCAGGTGTCGGCGGCTGGTCACCACGACCGTGCAGGTCACGCTCCCCGGGAGCAACGGGATGACTTGGTCGGCGTCAGCGGCGTTGTCCAGCACGATCAGCATCCGTTTGTCCGCGACCAGGCTGCGGTACAACGCCGCCTGCGTGTGCGGGTCGGCCGGGACGCGGGCGGGGGCGACGCCCAACGCGTCGAGGAACCCGCGCACCGCGACCGGTGGTTGCATCGGCGCGTTCGCCGGGGAGAAGCCGTGCAGGTCGACGAACAGCTGTCCGTCCGGGAAGTGGTCGCGGTAGGTGTGGGCCCAGTGCAGTGTCAGCCAGGTCTTGCCGATGCCGCCAGCGCCGGCCAGTGCGGAGATCTGCACAATCCGGCTGTGGTCGGCCTCGTGGTCCAGCGCGGCGGTGAGCGTGGCGAGCTCGTCCGGCCGGCCGACAAAGGATTGGGGTGCGGAGAGAAGCTGGTGCGGGACGGGTTCGGCGTCCCGACGGTTGGCCGCGGGGGGTGCCACCAGCTCCGGGTCGCCGCGCAGGATCCGCTGATGAAGTTCTTGCAGGGGTGGGCTGGGGTCGGTGCCCAGTTCCTCAGCCAACCGCACTCGGGTCTGCTCGTAGTGGTGGAGAGCGTCAGCTTGGCGGCCGCAGCGATACAGGGTCAGCAGATACTGGCCGGCCAGGCGCTCGTCCACCGGATGCAGGGTGGACTGGGTGGCCAACTCGGCCAGGAGTTCGGCGTGGCGGCCCTGCCGCAGTCGGATGTCGGTGAGGTCCAGCCGGGCCGCGTGCTGGCAGGCGGTCAGCGTGGTGCGCTGAGTGTGCAGCCACGGGGTGTCGGTGTACAGGTCGGCGAAGGGCTCGCCTCGCCACAGCGCCAGTGCCTGCTCGAGCAGGGCGGCGGCGTGGTCGTCGTTGTGCTCATGTGTGGCGGTGTGGGCGCGGTCGAGCAGGGTGCGGAAGCGGTGCAGGTCGATGGTGTCCGGATCGGTAGACAGTTGGTAGCCGGCCCCGTGACGGGTGAGGGTCACGCCGGGGGTCGCGGCCAGGGCCCGGCGTAGCAGGGGAATGTTGTGTTGCACCGCGCGGCGGGGTTGGCGCGGGAGCCGCCGCTCCGCCCAGACTCGGTCAATGAGCTGGTCGACGGTGACCAGGTGGTTGACCTCGACCAGCAACACCGCCAGCATGCAGCGCAACTGCGCGTGACCCAGCCGGACCGGCTCACCGTCCACGGTTGCCTCGACAGCACCGAGCAGACGGAACTGCATCGCCATCGTAATCCCCCGGCGAGTCACCCATCGTCGGACTCGCATCGCGTTTCTGTGTAGCGGGTCTGACCAGGGCACGCAACCGCGATCGCGCCACCGTGCCGCAAGTGCGCCGCTTCGGCGGAGCAGCCTGGCCCGAGTGGCGGCCCACCCCGTTACCTTCTTCGTAGTTCCTGATCAAGGAGCTGCGAACACCAGGCCCGGCATGACCAACGCCCCCAGTCGAGTGCATGATCCGGGTTTGACGGTCCGGCGAGTGATGGAGATGCTGCGGCCGGACGCCCGCGTGACGGGTGCTGAACCGGCGTAGGCCTTGAGGGAGCGGGCGTCGGTGAAGCGTGCACGATCGTCGCCGATCTCGCCGAGGACTCGTGCGCCGGACAGATCGGCCAGGCCCGGGAAACTGGTGATGATCGTGTAGTCCGGATGCTGCTGGAACGCCGAGGTAGTGGACTCGGTGAGCTGGTCCGCGCTGAGGCACTCCGCGTTGAGAGTCGCCAGGAGCGCGAGCGACTGGCGACCGAACGCCTCCTCGACCAACTGCGGCTGCCGTAACTGCGGCTTGCGCAGGTCGTTGAGCAACTGCGTTGCCAGGGCGTCGATGCCGCGCTGGCGGCCGGCGCGACGCAGGTCGGCGGCGATGCGCGTCTTGGCGACCTTCGCCGCTGCGGCGGGTGTCGGCGCCAGTGCCGGGACCGCGCGCGCTTCGGCGCTCGCCAGGTTGGTAGCGCCGCCCTTGACGAACGCGGCGAGGAAGCCGGGGTAGTACTCGCGCAGCACGGCGCGGAGTTCCTGCGTGGCGCGGGATCGCGCCAGATGGCGTCCTGGGTTGCGCGGGACAGCACCGCGACGGCCTGGACCTGTCCGCAGGCAGCGGCCGGTGGGCGTGGGCGTCGGTGCGCAGGATGTTCGCCAAGGTCATCGCATCGACGTGGTCGGACTTCTTGCGCGAGACGCTGCGTCGCTCGCGATAGCGGGCCACCGCCATCGGGTTGATCGAGTAGACCCGCCGCCCGGTCTGCCGCAGGCCGGCGACCAACAGGCCGCGTGGTCTCGATCGCCACCGGGATCGAGGCGGTCGTTGTGTCGCCGGCGTCGGCGAGCATGGCAGCAGCTCGGCGAAGCCGTCAGCCGAGTCGTCGATGCGGCGCTTGGCCACCAGGGCACAATCGACGTCGACCAGGGCGACGTCGTGGTGGTCCTCGGCCCAGTCGATCCCGCAGAACACCTTCACACTCAACTTTCCCCTCGACTAGCTGTTCTGTCCGGGGAGGTTGCGATCGTGGTGACACGTGATCGGATGATCTTGCTGTAGGGAAGGGCCTCCGGGTTCGGTGTGGATTGCGACGTCTACACCGATCAACGGAGGCCCTTCGTGACTCAC
>JAEBES010000030.1:0-3944 GCA_049998155.1 Amycolatopsis sp. cmx-13-12
AACGCGACAGATATTTCGCCAAAAAATATAAACCCTAAAACGCCCCCACCCCTCTATTTATAAAAATTCCTAATAAACCTCTGAATCCGAAACCCATTAATACTCCTAAACCTAATCCAACTCGGATCAGATCCGAATTAAACTTCCAGCCCCTTAAATATATAACCCTATAAATTCGAATACGTATAAACATAACCCGAATACTCCTACTCGACCCAATAATCGATAACGACCTCTAACAAAACGTACCAACTCCTATACGCACACGAAAATCATATCAGACGAACCATCACAACATAATATACATACTATTCCCTTTACCTCACGATATTTAATCTAACTTCAAACCGACCGCTCTTTCTCGATCCTGTAATTCGAAATCCCTTTATAAATTAACTCTTAACCGTACGTAACATAACCATACATTTTCGGATCCGATCACTCGAAAAACCCAGAAATATCACTCTCAATCAAAAAAAAACAAATCCCATCTTAATTAACCATATCTCATAACATACTTCTTAACAAACCCGAAAACTACCTTTATAACTACCCTGTTACGACGTAACGTTTAATAACCCCTAAATAAATCGATCCACATCTAAAATACATACGACAATCTCAGATCTAAAAACAAAACGTATATATTATTTAAAAAAAAAACTACTTCTCGTATTAAATCAGTCCTAACACATATCTCCACATATATCCACATTATTAATTCAACATCTCCATATCCATAACTTATAAAACATAATCATCAACTAATACATATACTAATCTAATATTCATATATATCCTCACATAAACTCCGACTAAAAACAACTTTAAAATAACCATACAAATAAAAAATTTCACATACAATTCACATAATTACAAATCAATTCAAATAACCTTTAATAAATATTCAATAAACACAATATACAAATCATAAATACAAATAAAATATCATCATCTCTATAATTACCTCTAAAACATACCTCCAACAGTCTCCCACTTACACTAAAATCAATCTAAAAAATACCTAATACCCATAACTCTTACATACGCATCATACTTAACCTGCGAAAATAATTTTATCAACGAATCAGAAATATTCAGATCCGTATATATTTTACATATCTTAATCTCACCCCGATTAACGAAATCTCGAATAAAATAAAATCGCCGCATTACGTATTTATTCTTCTGATAATTCCTTAACTCCTTTACTTACGCAATTACCCCATTATTATCACAGTAAAAATTCAATAAACTAAACACATTCGAAAACACACCAAACTCAATAAAAAAATTCCTTATCCAAACACCTTCCTTCGCGGCTTCCGAAACCGCGATATACTCGGCTTCTGTCGTAGAATCGACCACCGTCTCCTGCTTAAAACTCTTCCAACTAACAGCACCACCATTTAACGTAAACACAAATCCTGATTATAACTTTAAATCATCTCTGTCGATTTAAAAACTAACATCGATATAACCTATTACAACGAACTCCTCCTCACCTCCATAAACGAAAAACATATCTTTAATCCTTCTCAAATACTTAAAAATATTTTTCACCGCTATCCAGTAACTCTCACCTGAATCAAATTAATATCTGCTTATCATACTTAACGCATATAAAACATCTGAACGAATACTTATCATTACATACATAATAAATCCAATAACCGAAACATATAACACTCTACTCATACGATCCCGCTCATCAGCAGTCGAAAAACACTGAATCTTACTGAAATATATACCATATAACATAAACAAAAACCCTTTCTTTACCTCTTCCATACTGAACCGCTTCAACACTTTATCAATATAAATATCTTAACTCAAACCTATAAACCTTCTCGATCTATCTCTATAAATCTTAATACCCAGAATATATACCGCTTCCCCTAAATCCTTCATCGAAAAACTATTTTTCAGTAAAATCTTTACGGACTCAAACATAAAAATATTATTTCCAATCAGTAATATATCATCCACATATAAAATTAAAAATACTACAGAACTCCCACTAACCTTCTTATAAACACAAAACTCTTCTTCGTTCTTAATAAAATCAAACCCTTTAACCACTTCATCAAAACGAATATTCCAACTCCTAAATACTTACTTCAATCCATAAATAAATCTCTGAAACTTACATACCTTTCCAGCATTTTTCGAATCGACAAAACCCTCGAACTATATCATATACACGTCCTCAGCTAAATTTCCATTCAGAAAAACTGTCTTAACATCCATCTGCCATATCTCATAATCGAAATATACAGCTATAACTAAAATAATCCGAATAAACTTAAACATCACTACGGACGAAAAAATCTCGTCGTAATCAACTCCTTAAACTTATCGAAAACCTTTTACGACAAATCGTACTTTATAAATATAAACATTTCCATCCATATCCTTTTTCTTCTTATAAATCCACTTACACTCTATAACTTTAACACCATCAGACGAATCAACCAAATTCCAAACTTAATTATCTCCCATAAACTCTATTTCGAATTACATAACACTCTACCATTTTTCGAAATCTGAATCCATCATTACTTCTGCATATATCGCAGACTCATCATTATCCAACAATAATATTTCCCGCATTTCGCGGAACCTTACCGACCTTCGTAATTATAACGATACTTCTCTTACCATAAATATCTCAACTTATTCTGCTACGTTAACATCACTCATTAATTCTTACCCGATCGACTCATCTTAAACTTCTTCAAAATACACTGTCTTTCCACTCTTTTCTCCTTTAAAAAACTCTTTCTCTAAAAAAACCCCGTTCCGAACGACAAACACTTTACCTTCTGATCGATTATAAAAATAATATCCCAAAATTTCCTTTAAATATCCCACGAAAATACACTTATCCGACTTAAATATAATCTTATCCGACTGAAATCGCTTAACAAACACTTCACATCCCCAAATCTTTAAAAAAAACAAACTAAAAACCTTTCCAGTCCATATCTCATATAATATCTTAACTACGAATTTAAATAATACCCTATTAAATATAAAAACTACTATTTCTAAAACGTATCCCCAAAATAACAACGGTAAATCCGACTGACTCATCATTAATCGAACCATATCTAACAAAATTCGATTACGTCGCTCGGACACACCGTTTCTCTGAAATATTCCAGACGACGTAAATTATAAAACAATTCCGCAACTCTTTAAATAATTACTAAACTCGTAACTCAAATACTCGCCTCCACGATCAGATCGTAAAACCTTAATTTTCTTACCACGCTAATTTTCAACTTCATTCTAAAATTCCTTAAACTTTTCAAAAATTTCAGACTTATACCTCATCAAATAAACATAACCATATCTACTAAAATCATCAGTAAAAATTATAAAATATTAAAATCCTCCTCTAACCGTCGTACTCATTAATCCGCATACATCACTATATACGAATTCCAACAAATCTACTGCTCTCTCAGAAAATCCTGTAAAAAACGTCTTAATCATCTTACCTAACAAACAAACCTCACATATCTCGTATAATTCAAAATCAAACGAAATTAAAAATCCATCAGAATAAAACTTCTTCATACGCTTTTCACTTATATAACCCAAACGACAATACCACAAATAAATAAAACTCAAATCATTAAACCGAAACCTTTTAACACTTACATTACAGACAGATAAACCATCAAAATTTAAAACAAATAATCCATTCACAATAAATACAAAAACCATAAACATATTATTCTTAAAAATCACACAACCATTATTTTCACTCGCAAATAAATAACCATCCTTCATCAAACATAAAAAAAACAAAATATTTCGACTTAAACTAAAAACAAAATAACAATTATTCAACTCCATAATAAATCCTGACGAAAAATAAAATTACATCGTCCCGACAATCAACGCAGCAACTCTTACATTATTACCCACGCGAA
>JAEBES010000031.1:0-3752 GCA_049998155.1 Amycolatopsis sp. cmx-13-12
GTGTTTCGGTGGTTTTAGCGTCAGGGAAACGCCCGGTCCCATTCCGAACCCGGAAGCTAAGCCTGACAGCGCCGATGGTACTGCAACCGAAGGGTTGTGGGAGAGTAGGACACCGCCGAACTTACGTAAGAGAAGGGCCTGGGCCCGGTAGAGACCAAGAGTCTCCCGGCCCAGGCCCTTTCTCCATTTCCAGGACCCCACCGTGTCGACCCCCCAATCACGCGAGTCGACCCTCCAGACACGCGAGTTCCGCCTTCAATCACGCGAGATCCGGCTCCAATCACGCGGATCCCGGCTTCCCGCACGCGAGTCCCGCCCTGCCGGCCGTCGTGATGCCCCTCCAGAGACACGCGAGAAGCCCCCTCAATCACGCATGATGCCTCCCGGATCACCCGTGAAGCCGGCCGCCGCACACCGCCGGCCGAGCCTGGGGGTCTGTCCCGAGCCCGGGGCGGAACTCGCGTGAGCCAACCCGAAACTCGCGTGATTGAAGACGGAACTCGCGTGATCGGGCGCGCATCTCATGTGATCGCGGAGGCATCACCCGTGACTGGAGGGGCATCACGGCACGAGAAAGGGGCCAGGAGCAATCGCTCCTGGCCCCGTACGGAAGGCTGGGTTACTTGATGGCGGAGCCGGCTTGCCAGTCGGCCCAGGACTTGGACCAGTCGCCGTACAGGTCCCAGACCGGGAGCTGGGGGCCGCCCGAGTTGGTCACCTCGACGACGTCGCCCAGGCCCATGTTCTGGAAGAACCACTGGGCGTTCGCGTCGTTCAGGTTGATGCACCCGTGCGACACGTTCGAACTGCCCTGCTGGCCCACGCTGTTCGGGTTCTCGTGGACGAACTCGCCGTCGTTGGAAATGCGTTCCGACCACTTCTCGTTCGAGCGGTACGCCTTCGGGTCCGGCGGGCAGACGCCGTACGTGCAGGAATCCATCGTGTAATTGGCCTGCTTGTCCGAAATCACGTGCGCGCCCAGGTGGGTCGGCGTCGCGTCCTTGCCCATCGAGATCGGCATGGACTTCACCATCTGGCCGTTGTGGAAGATCTGCATCTGCTCGCTGTTCCCGTCCGCCTTCGCGATCCAGGAATCGTGCACCTTGTACGTTTCCGTACGATCCTCCGCGCCGAACACCCCGCCGCCGAAATCGACGCCGTAGATCTTCGCCGTCACCTTGAGGGTCGTGCCCGCCTTCCAGTACTCCTTCGGCCGGTAGTGGACGTTGGAGTCGTCGATCCAGTACCAGCTGCCGTCCTGCTTCGGGGTCGACTCGACCGTCAGCGCCTTCTCGACCGCCGCCTTGTTCTTGACGGCGACCTTGCCGAAGCTGAACACGATCGGCTGGCCGACGCCCACACCCGTGCTCGCCACCGCGGACGGCGCCGGGATCAGGTTGGCGTTCGCCTGCTTCTTCGGCGACAGCGTCGTGATCTGGTTGTCCTGCTCGATCGGCTTCCCGTTGCTGCCCTGGGCGTGCGCGACGATCTTGTACGTCGCCCCGTAGCCGAGTGGCTCGGTGGACGTCCAGCTCGACCCGTCGGCCGCCAGGGTTCCGGCGACCGCCTTCCCCTTGGCCGCGTTGGTCACCGAGACGTCGAGGAGTTTCCCGTTGGCCGCTTTGACGACGATCGGTATCGCCGGGTTCACCGCCGTGCCGCCCGCGGGCTCGAACGTCACCGCGACCGGCGTGTCGGACGGCGCGGCGGAGCCCGACGCCGGGTCCCCGCCGGCGGGGGAACCGCCGTCGTCACCGGACGAGCAAGCGGAAAGCAGCAGTGCTCCGGCGAGGATTCCGGCCACCGAAAGTAAAATCTTCTTGGGGAGCATATTGTCTCTTTTTGGGAATTGGGATCGGCGGGCATTCGTCATCAAAACTACGCGATAGCGATGACGTTCTTGCCGGCGGATCGGTGCATCGGCGTGACGTGGATCACGTGATGACGAGCCCCGGGGCGCCGTACAGCCCGGGGCCGTCCACCGAAAGCGCGCCGAGGTACTCGCGCGCCGCCGTGTACGCCTCTTCCGCCAGTGCTTCCGTGTGCCCGAAATCCAGCGGGTTCACACGTACGGGTGCCGGCCCCGGCAGGTAGACCACCGGTACCGAAGCCGCCGCCACCGGTGCCTCCAGCACGGCCTGGTTGCGCATGCTGATCATGGCGGTGAACATCATCACCTCAGCGAACGTCCGCGGTGCGTCCGGGAGCTTCCCGGGGAACGCGCAGTCGAGCACCACCAGCGACTCCGCCCCCATGGCGAGTGCCTGCCGCATCGGCACGTTCGCGACGAGCCCGCCGTCGTACAGCAGCTGCCCGTCGTACCTCACCGGCGGGAAGATCCCCGGGATCGCGCAGCTCGCCAGCAGAGGCTCGAGCAGGCGCCCGGAGCGGATCAGCAGCGGCTCGGCCGTGTCGACCTGCGTGGTGACGACGCCGAGGGGCAGCGCCAGGTCCTCGAAGCGGGTGTCGGCACCCAGGTGGTCGGCGATGATCCCGGCCAGGCCCGTGTTGGGGAACAGGTGCGTCTTGCTCTGCGTCAACGTCCGGACGCGGCTCAGCACACCGCCCGGGAACGCCTCGGCCCGCGTCATGTGCGCCCAGATGTCGTGCAGCCGCGCGAGCGCGTCGGTGCCGGAGCGGGCCAGCACGGCGGCGTTGAGCGAGCCGACCGACGTCCCGGTCACGACGTCCGGCGTGAGCCCGGCCTCGGTCAGGGCGCGCAGCATGCCGACCTGCATGGCGCCGAGGCTGCCGCCACCGCCCAGGACGAAACCGATCGGACGGGGAAGATCCGCGAGACTCATACCGCCGAATGTAGTACTCAGGGCACGCGCTCGGGCTCCCGCTCGGGCGCGGCCAGTGCCTTGCGCTTCTTCAGCCGCAGCAGGAAGAACACCGCGACCGCGGCGAGCACGCCGACCACGATCAGGCCCCCGGTGTTCACCGCGCCTTCGATCCGCTTCGCGGCCTCGCCGAGTGCCGCGCCGATGCCGATGTGGACCAGCGACCAGCAGAACGCGCCCGCCGCGGCGGCCGGCAGGAACTTGCGGAACGGCAGCCCGGACGTCCCGGCGGCGGCCGGCGTCAGCGTCCGGATGACCGGCAGGAACCGGGCGAAGAAGACCGCCCAGGCGCCGCGGCGTTCGAGGACGCCGGTGGCCTTGTCCCACGCCTCCAGGCCGTACTTGCGGATCAGTTTCGTGTCACGCAGGCGTGGCCCGAAGCGGCGGCCGATGCCGTAGCCGAGCGCGTCGCCCGCTGTCGCGCAGAGGGTGACGACCAGCCACAGGACCAGGAACCGCGGGACGGTGTTCGCCGTCGTCGCGGCGATGAGCAGCCCGGACTCGCCGGGAGCCAGGAAACCCAGCCCGATCGTGCACTCGGCGAACACCAGGCCGCCGGTCGCGGCGACGAGCCCCGGTTCCGGAAGTCCTTGCAACCAGCTGAGGAGGTCCGAAACCAGGGCCATGCCGCCACTTTACCGATCCTTTAAGGACCATGGGGTGACCTGCGTCACCTCGCCAGGAGCGAGGCGGCCTCCTGAGCTGCGGGACCTTCGGCGGCCAAGTGCTGCAGGTTCTCGGGCAGGACCTCGCCGCGGTGGGCCTTGGTCTGGGCGTAGAGCCGTCCCGCGCGGTAGGACGAGCGCACCAACGGCCCCGCCATCACACCCGCGAAGCCCATCGCCTCCGCCGCCTTCGAGTGCTCCACGAACTCCTCCGGCTTCACCCACCGGTCCACCGGGTGATGCC
>JAEBES010000032.1:0-1666 GCA_049998155.1 Amycolatopsis sp. cmx-13-12
TTTATATTTTTCGTATTAGTAGTGCGTCGAGTGGTAATTCCGTGATTTTTATACGGTAGTTTTTTCTGGTTATACGCGGTAGAAATTTTGATTTGCGTTAGAGTAGTTTATTTTGTAATTTAACAGTGGTATCAGAGCTGTAGCTGTTTAGTTTTGGATTTGGGATGTGTGTATATGGAGATATGCGAGTTTTTTGTTTGATTTATGTTTTGGTTTTGTGTTTTTGCTGTAATGGTAGTGTAACGATATATTTTTATCGGTCGGTTTTCGTTATCGGAGTTAAGTGATATACGTAAATTTAGTTGCAGTGAGCGAAGATTAATATGATTGGTCGAATCGAGATTTAGGGTTATACGTCAGGCGTATTAGATGTGTAATAGTAGATGGGATTTATTATCGGGGTCGGGATTTTGTCGTATGTGTATGTTTCGGTAAATTAGTCGTAATTTTTCGGTACGATTTCGGATCGGGGCGATTTTTATATGAAAATTGATTTACAGAAAAAGTTATATATGAAATTTAATGGTTTTGTTGTTTTTGGCGAAATTAGATTTTTTAAATTTGGTTTGGAAGATGGAGTTTTGGGTTTTTGAAGTTTGGAACGTTAGGACGTTTAATTCTGTTTTGCAGGATGTATGTATGTATTTTGTGATTAGTATGGTTTTTTTGTGTATGTGATGTATGTGTGTAATTTATTCGTGATTTGCGTGTCGCGCGTACGGTAATACGGCAGGAGTTATATGTGTTGTTATTTTAATGTATTTAATGGTCTGCGTATTAATCTGTGATGATTTAAGTAATTATGTAATTTTTATTATTAGTTTTTTTATTAGTTATTAGGTGTAATAGTATGTTTTAGTTTTTGGAGGATTTATTATCAGGAGGATGGCGTATATGGAATATGGAGATGGAGATTATTATGGTGAACAGGTTTTATGGAGATGGAGATTATTATATGAAAACGGGTTATACTGTGTTATAACTGTGTGAATGTTATTCTGTTTATGTTTTATTTTCTGTATGCTGTGATGTTAGAAGTAGAACGATTTTTTATAAAGTTTAAGTTAGTATGTTTTTTTAATTAAAATTTGTACCGTTTTATGTTTTGTATAATTAGTGGTGGGTTTATGAAATTAGGGTGTTATTAGTTTTTTTTGATTAGACGGGTTTGTGTCGGATATTTATACGTATAAGGGTTGGTTTGTTTAACGAGGTTATTTTAACGGTTAAGGATTTTGGGGTATAAAGGTTGGGCGCCGAGATATGGAGATGTTATTTAATAACAGGAGTTATATGTGATATGATTAGTAAAAGTTGTTTACCGATTTATTTCGTTTGTTAGCGGTGATGTTAAAGTTTATTAGTAGATTTGTTAGTTGTGGATTCTGAATTATTAAGTTTTAATAGAGGGATATTGATTTTAGTGGGAGTAGATTCTGTTAAAATAGTTTAATGTAATTTGTTTTATTATGGATATGTTTGTTTTAGTGTATTTTGTATTATTTTTGTTGTAGATTAAATGGTATTTAGTAATATTATTATATCGTTTGTTTTGCGTTCGGTTTTTGAGAAGGATAAGTTGAATGGAATAAATTATTCGGATTGGATCCGTAATCTGAGAATAGTTTTCAGGGTTGAGAAAAAGGAAGATGTTTTAGATAATTAA
>JAEBES010000034.1:0-1574 GCA_049998155.1 Amycolatopsis sp. cmx-13-12
GTGGAGGGGATTTTCGATAGATTTCGGAGAAGATTGAGTTAAATGTAGAGATGGTTTGGTGGGTGAATATTTTGTTATGTTGTATTATTATTTTAGGATAAGTGATTACGCGAAGTTTATTATGGAGCGTCTGTAATTTTTAGTGTATATGTATTTTTATTGTTCTGTTTCAGATTGTTAGTATTTTTTTTTTTGTCGATTTAGTGAATGTTATGAATGTTGATTGGTGTAATTTTTATGTGAATTATTTTTAAATTTATGAAGGTTGATTGGTGTAAATTATTAATATTGATTAAGTTTTTTATTTAATACGAAGATTTATGTTTATTTTTTACGTAATATGATGCAGATGGATCGGTAATGGATGTATAATGTGGACAGACGGATTAAGGAGTTTGTTGATGGTTTGTATTATTTTTTCGAAGTGGTTAAAGTGAATAAGTCAGAGAATGGGTTTATATGTTGTTTATGTTTTTAATGCAGTAATAAGAAGGATTATTTAAAGGTTTTCTGGGGGATTATTTATAGTTATTTGTTTAGATACGGTTTTATGTTTAATTATTTGGTTTGGATTAAGTACGGTGAAAGAGGGGTTGTAATGGAAGATGGCGAGGAGGAGGAGGAAGATGATATTATTTCGGATTGGGTTGCAGGTTAAGTTTTTGCAGATATTATAATGGGCGAGGCTGATGAAGATGAGTTTGCAGAAAATGGTTTTACTGATGATTTTGGTCAGGTGTTACGAGATGTATACAGAGATTGCGAAACTGAGAAGGAAGCAGTAAAGTTGCAGCGTATGATAGATGATTATTAAAAATTGTTGTATTCAGGTTGTCAGCAGGGTTATAAAAAATTAGGTATGATATTAGAATTTGTGTAATGGAAGGTAAAAAATGGTGTGTTCGATAAGGTATTTCAGGGGATGTTGAATATTGTTAAGAAGATTTTTTTTAAGAATAATGAATTATTATTTATAATATATGAAGTTAAATAGATTATTTGTTTTTTCGGATTGGATGTTCAGAAGATATACGTATGTTTTAATGACTGTATTTTTTATCGTGGTGATGAATACGAGAAATTGGATGTTTGTTTTGTCTGCGAAGTGCTGCGGTATAAGATCAGGTGAGATGATTCTGGTGATGTTGAGGGGTAGTTTTTTAAGAAGAGAGTTTTCGCGAAGGTGATGTGGTATTTTTTTATAATATTACGTTTGAAGCGTTTGTTCAGGAATAAGGCGAATGTTAAGTTGATGCGATGGTATAAAGAATATCGTAAGGAAGATGAGATGCTGAGATATTTCGCAGATGGGGTACAGTGGAGATTAATTGATAGAATATTTTTAGATTTTGAAAGTGAAGTAAGGAATATAAGGTTTGGTTTAAGTACTGATGGATTTAATTTATTCGGTGAGTTGAGTAGTGGTTATAGTATTTGGTCTGTGATTTTTTGTATGTTTAATTTTTTTTTTTGGTTGTGTATGAAGCGGAAGTTTATTATGATGTTGGTGTTTATTTAAGGTTTAAAATAATTCGGTAACGATATTGACGTGGATTTAAGGTTATTGGTTGATG
>JAEBES010000035.1:0-1546 GCA_049998155.1 Amycolatopsis sp. cmx-13-12
AAGTTATCGTTTTGGATATATTAGTATGGGATAATATTATAGGATTTCGGTTTTATTGTGTTGGTTTTCGGGATCGGAGTAATGATTAATAGGGACAGTCGGGGGTATTCGTATTTTATAGTCAGAGGTGAAATTTTTGGATTTATGAAAGACGAATAATTGCGAAAGTATTTGTTAAGGATGTTTTTATTAATTAAGAATGAAAGTTGGGGGTTCGAAGACGATTAGATATCGTTTTAGTTTTAATTATAAACGATGTCGATTAGGGATCGGCGGATGTTGTTTTTAGGATTTCGTCGGTATTTTATGAGAAATTAAAGTTTTTGGGTTTCGGGGGGAGTATGGTCGTAAGGTTGAAATTTAAAGGAATTGACGGAAGGGTATTATCAGGCGTGGAGTCTGCGGTTTAATTTGATTTAATACGGGGAAATTTATCAGGTTCAGATATAGTAAGGATTGATAGACTGAGAGTTTTTTTTTGATTTTATGGGTGGTGGTGTATGGTCGTTTTTAGTTGGTGGAGCGATTTGTCTGGTTAATTTCGTTAACGAACGAGATTTTAGTTTGTTAATTAGTTATGCGGAGTTATTTTTTTGTAGTTAGTTTTTTAGAGGGATTATGGTCGTTTAGGTTACGGAAGTTTGAGGTAATAATAGGTCTGTGATGTTTTTAGATGTTTTGGGTTGTATGCGCGTTATATTGATGTATTTAACGAGTATATAGTTTTGGTCGATAGGTTCGGGTAATTTTGGGAAATTTTATCGTGATGGGGATAGATTATTGTAATTGTTGGTTTTTAACGAGGAATGTTTAGTAAGTGCGAGTTATTAGTTCGCGTTGATTACGTTTCTGTTTTTTGTATATACCGTCCGTCGTTTTTACCGATTGAATGGTCCGGTGAAGTGTTCGGATCGCGGCGACGGAGGCGGTTCGTCGTTTTCGACGTCGCGAGAAGTTTATTGAATTTTATTATTTAGAGGAAGGAGAAGTCGTAATAAGGTTTTCGTAGGTGAATTTGTGGAAGGATTATTGTCGTGATTTTTAAATAAAACAGATTGTGAATATGTTATTTATTTCGTACGTGGTTTTATTCGTGTAAGGTTTTCGATTTTTTCGAAGGAGAGGGGTCGTAAAAGAATTTACGGCGTTGAAGGCGTTAAGGAAAATTGAGATTGTTTTGTTTGGGGTTGTGTTCGGTTTGTCGAGTATATTTCGTGTAGCGATGTTATTTTAATTTATATGATTTTCGGTAACGGATATTTCGGTTTTCGTATCGATGAAGAACGTAGTAAAATGCGATATCTGGTGTGAATTGTAGAATTTCGCGAATTATCGAGTTTTTGAACGTAAGTTGCGTCCGAGGTTTTCTGGTTGAGGGTACGTTTGTCTGGGCGTTACGTTAAAAGATATTTTTAATTTAAATTTGGGGAAGGACGTGGTGTTTGGTTTTTCGTGTTGTAAGGCGCGGTGGGTCGAAGTTTGGGTTGTCGGTATAATTTGTTGGGTATTGTATGTGGTGGGCGGTATTTAGTTGTTTTCGGTGTAC
>JAEBES010000036.1:0-1451 GCA_049998155.1 Amycolatopsis sp. cmx-13-12
GGAGGCTGCCTAATGTTTTTGTCAAGCGGCCGTGGCGGAGGTGCGGTGGTCGGCTCGGTAGGGCTGGCGGGTGCGCAGCAGTGCGTGCAGGACGTTGATGCGGCGTCGGGCCAGTGCGATGAGGGCTTGGTGGTGTCGTTTGCCTTCGGCTCGTTTGCGGGTGTAGAAGGCTTTGCTGGCGGTGTCGCTGCGGATCGCGGCGAAGGCGGATTGGTAGAAGACGAACTTCATCGTCTTGCTGCCGGCGGTGGCGCGTCGCAGGTAGTGCATTTTGCCGGACTGTTGCAGCACCGGTGCCAGCCCGGCGGCGGAAGCGAGCTGGTCGGCGCTGGCGAAGCGGGCGAGATCGCCTGCCTCGGCGAGGAACTCGGCGGTCAGGGTGGCCCCCATCCCCGGCATGCTGGCGATGAGGGCCGCGTCAGGGTGGCGGTCGAGGTCCTCTCTGATCCGGGATTCGAGTTCAGCGATGCGACGGCGGGCCATGACTGCGTCGGCAGCGAATTCGCGGGCGAACTCGGCCATCCGAGTTTGTCCTGGCACGAGGATGCGCTGGATTTGGGCCGCCGCGATCGCCTTGTCGGCCAGCGGTTCGGCATACGAACGGCGGACGCCGGCGCGCAGCAGGTACTCGGTGATCCGACGACGCCCGGCGCGGCGGATCTCCTCCGGAGTCACGTAGCGGGTGAGCAGATGCAGGTCGCCGAGGTTGGTGACGTCGACCGCGCGTTCCAATCCGGGGAACATGCTGGTCAAGGTTTCGCGCAGACGTTGCAGACGGCGAGTCTGGTCCACCACCAGGTCGCGTCGGTGACCGACCAGGATGCGCAGGTCCAGGGTGATCTCGTCTTCCGCGGTGACCTCGCGCCAGTCGTCTCGCAGGCGCAATTGGTCGGCGATCGTTCTGGCGTCGCGGGGATCGGATTTGGCCTCGCCGCCTTTGGTGGCGCGGCGGGCGCGGTTGACGACCAGGCCGGGGACGTGCACCAGGCGGATGCCCGCCTCGATCAGCATCGCGGTCAGCAGACTCGCGATCCCGCCCATGAGGTCGATCGCGACGGTGATCTCGCCGTGGTCGGCGCCGACGCTGCGCAGCCGGCCGATCAACTCGTCGATGCTGCCGGGATCATTGTCGACCCGCCGAGAGTCGATGACTTTCCCGGTCTCCGCAACAACGACCGCGACCCAGTGGAACTCCTTGGCGACGTCGATTCCCACGACAACTGCCATGCAACCCTCACTCGTTTCGGTATGCGTGCGGTGCGTCCCCGCTCCGCCGGCAACGCCCTACACAGCGATGGTCCGCAGTGCCTAATCAGCGGTCGGAACAAGGGTGCGGGACGGGCGGCCAAGCCTCCGGAGCCATCACCGGCAGCAAGCATGAAAGCCATACCCGCCCCGCCTGCACACCCCGATCATCCCGGACGACCAGGGGCACACCTGAAAGGTAGGGC
>JAEBES010000037.1:0-1403 GCA_049998155.1 Amycolatopsis sp. cmx-13-12
GGGGCTGTCCCGTGATCGGTGTTTCCGGCGTTGTTGATCAGTAGGTTTCGGCTCCCGGCCAGCGGTCACCGAAGGTGATGGCGAAGGCGTTGATCACGGGTTTCCAGCGCATCGTCCATCGGGCGCGGCCGGTCCCGGTCGGGTCCAGGCTGCGGGTCACAAGGTACAGGCACTTCATCGCGGCCTGCTCGGTCGGGAAATGCCCTCGTGCGCGGATCGCCCGCCGGTAGCGGGCGTTCAGTGATTCAATCGCGTTGGTGGAGCAGATCATGGTCCGGATCTCGACGTCGTAATCGAGGAACGGAATGAACTCTTCCCAGGCGTTACGCCAGAGCCGGATCATCGCACCGTACTTCTTCTTCCATTTTTCTTCGAGTTCGTCCATCGCGATCGCCGCGGCGTCCGGGCTGGGTGCGGTGTAGATGGGTTTGATGTCCCGCTTCACCGCGTCCCGGTCCTGACTCGGAACCAGCCGGAAGGTGTTGCGGATCAAGTGGACGATGCAGGTTTGGACAATGGTGTGCGGCCAGACGTTGGTCACGGCATCGGGGAGGCCTTTGAGACCGTCGCAGACGAGGAAGAACACATCCGCCACGCCGCGGTTCTTCAGGTCGACCAGTACGCTCATCCAGAACTTGGCGCCCTCGCCGCCGGTGCCCATCCACAGGCCCAGGACGTCCTTGCAGCCGTCCACGGTGACCCCGATGGCGGCGTAGACGGGCCGGTTGGCGACCTGCCCGTCACGGACCTTGACGTAAATGGCGTCGATGAACACCGCCGCATACACCGCATCGAGCGGGCGATTGGCCCAATCGTTCATCTCGGCGACGACCTTGTCAGTGATCCGTGAGATCGTCTCCTTACTCACCGAAGCGCCATAGATTTCAGCGAAATGCGCCGAAATCTCCCCGGTCGTCATGCCCTTCGCATACAGCGACAACACAACCTCGTCCACGTCCGCCAGCCGCCGTTGCCGTTTCTTCACGATCTGCGGCTCGAACGTGCTGTCCCGATCCCGCGGAACGTCGATCCGAACCTCACCGGCCGCATCCGAGATCACCGTTTTCGCCCGGGCGCCGTTGCGGACGTTCCTCGATTCCCGGTCCGGGTCGGCCTGGTTCTTCTCATGGCCGAGGTGCTCGGTCATCTCTTCGTTGAGGGCGGTTTCGAGCACGGTCTTGGTGAAGAGTTTCAGCAGGCCGTCCGGGCCGGTCAACGCCAGTCCGCGGGCCTTCGCCTCGGCCACCATCGCCGCCGCGGCGGCCTGCTCCGGCGACAGCTCCTGCGCCGGCTTCTCGCGCTTGCGTGGACTCACAAGCTCCGATGTCATCACTCACAGTGCCCATCCCGCCGGACCTCGGCCCGGCGTGTCGAGCCGGAAACACCGATCTTGGAACAGTCCC
>JAEBES010000038.1:0-1362 GCA_049998155.1 Amycolatopsis sp. cmx-13-12
GCTAGGGGTGGGTGGCCGCAGAGACCAGCGGAAAGCGACTGTTTACTAAAAACACAGGTCCATGCGAAGTCGCAAGACGATGTATATGGACTGACGCCTGCCCGGTGCTGGAACGTTAAGAGGACCGGTTAACTCCTTCGGGGGTGAAGCTGAGAATTTAAGCGCCAGTAAACGGCGGTGGTAACTATAACCATCCTAAGGTAGCGAAATTCCTTGTCGGGTAAGTTCCGACCTGCACGAATGGCGTAACGACTTTCCGGCTGTCTCAACCACAGGCCCGGCGAAATTGCACTACGAGTAAAGATGCTCGTTACGCGCGGCAGGACGGAAAGACCCCGGGACCTTTACTATAGTTTGGTATTGGTTTTCGGTTCGGCTTGTGTAGGATAGGTGGGAGACTGTGAAGCTGCAACGCTAGTTGTGGTGGAGTCGTTGTTGAAATACCACTCTGGTCGAATTGGGAATCTGAACCTCGGGCCATGATCTGGTTCAGGGACAGTGCCTGATGGGTAGTTTAACTGGGGCGGTTGCCTCCTAAAGAGTAACGGAGGCGCCCAAAGGTTCCCTCAGCCTGGTTGGCAATCAGGTGTTGAGTGCAAGTGCACAAGGGAGCTTGACTGTGAGACAGACATGTCGAGCAGGGACGAAAGTCGGGACTAGTGATCCGGCACCTCCTGGTGGAAGGGGTGTCGCTCAACGGATAAAAGGTACCCCGGGGATAACAGGCTGATCTTGCCCAAGAGTCCATATCGACGGCATGGTTTGGCACCTCGATGTCGGCTCGTCGCATCCTGGGGCCGGAGTAGGTCCCAAGGGTTGGGCTGTTCGCCCATTAAAGCGGCACGCGAGCTGGGTTTAGAACGTCGTGAGACAGTTCGGTCCCTATCCGCCGCGCGCGTAGGATACTTGAGGAAGGCTGTCCCTAGTACGAGAGGACCGGGACGGACGAACCTCTGGTGTGCCAGTTGTTCTGCCAAGGGCATGGCTGGTTGGCCACGTTCGGAAGGGATAACCGCTGAAGGCATCTAAGCGGGAAGCCTGTTCCAAGATGAGGTATCCCACCCCTTTGTGGGTTAAGGCCCCCAACAGACCATTGGGTTGATAGGCCAGAAATGGAAGCACAGTAATGTGTTGTCGAGTTGACTGGTACTAATAGGCCGAGGACTTGCCTACAAAGATGTTACGCATCCACTCTACGGTTCTGAAACACCACGCCAGGTGCGTGTGTTGTTTCGGAGTGTTTCGGTGGTTTTAGCGTCAGGGAAACGCCCGGTCCCATTCCGAACCCGGAAGCTAAGCCTGACAGCGCCGATGGTACTGCAACCGAAGGGTTGTGGGAGAGTAGGACACCGCCGAACTTAC
>JAEBES010000039.1:0-1185 GCA_049998155.1 Amycolatopsis sp. cmx-13-12
CGGCGTCAGAAGAAGAAGCTGTAGCCGAGTTTCTGTTTTTCGAAGCCGAAGTCGTTTCCGAAGTTGAGCAGTTTTCGTTTTTTTTGTTTGAAGGTAAGTTTCGGTTGTATGAAAATTTTACGTGTTTTATTAAATTTGTATATGTTTTCTGTAATATGTTTGTGTATTTACGTTTAGGAGTTGTGTGAAATTTTAGATGTATGATTTAGTGATTTATGATCTGAGTATTAGCTGTTGGATCGAGTAGTTGTATTGTTTAAATAGGAAACGGTAAAAGTCGAGTGATTTTCTGTTATTCGCGAGTTGTAGGAGTTGTATGTTTATTTTTCTGTTATAATTATAAGGACGATGGACGGGGCAGGGTTTTGGGTAATTTTTTGGTGGTTGGATGGTCGTTCCGTCTGTCTATGAAAATTTGTTAAGGTCCGACAGTGGTGGTGTTCGTGATTAAGTGTTTGAAAGTATTAATTTTATATTTAGTATGGGATGAGGAAGTTTAGTATCGGATTGAATTTAGACGTGAGCGGTCGTTTTATTGTTTTTGGAACGGAGTTTTTTCTGCTGGTTGTCGTACGTGGTGGTAAGCGTGGTTACAGAACGGCAGAGGTCGGGTCTGTGGAATTTTGTATTAAAGGAAATGGGTTCGATACGGGTTAGGGGATTGATGGGGAAGGTCGATACAGGAAGCGATTTCCGGGTGCGCGGATGTCGTGAGGTTAGGTTTATTATGTATGGTTAAGGAATTCGAATCGATTCGTCTGTTTTTTACAGTTTGAGACTGTTTGATCGTTATGTTATACTGAGTAAAGATGGAATATGATGATGATATGAATTTGATGTTTGATTAATATATATTGTTTGGAAATTATGTTTGTTTAGTATAAGTTGTTAATGTAGACTGGTTAATGAATTTAGAATTTGAGTTAAAATATTGAAAGTAAGGATTTACTGTAGTCGTTTTTGGTAAAATAAATTTTTCAGTTAAAAAGTTTTGTATGTTTAGAAGTTGGTGGAGTAGTTTTTTTCGGTTGGTTAAGTTTTGTTGAGTATATTTGTTGGAGGTATGTTTTAGAGGTAATTATAGAGATGATGTTATGTTATTTGTATTTATGATTTGTATATTGTGTTTATTGAATATTTATTAAAGGTTATTTGAATTGATTTATAATTATGTGAATTGTATGT
>JAEBES010000040.1:0-1167 GCA_049998155.1 Amycolatopsis sp. cmx-13-12
CGGATTGTTAGATTTGCGAGTTGTAATAGGCGAGGGTGTGGGAGGCGCGGTAGATGTGTTTCGTTAAAAGGTGTAAATTTTAGGGTGTTTCCATCTTTCTATTTATAGAGGTTTCTGACGGGTTTCTGGGTCCGAGGTTTATTAGTATTTTTAAATTTGATTTAATTCGGATCAGATCCGAATTGGGTTTTCAGTTTTTTAAGTGTGTGATTTTATGGGTTCGGATACGTATAGATATGGTCCGAGTATTTTTATTCGGTTCAATAGTCGGTAGCGGTTTTTAGTAAGACGTGTTAATTTTTATACGTATACGAAGATTATATCAGACGAATTATTATAATATAATATATATGTTATTTTTTTTGTTTTACGATATTTGGTTTAGTTTTAAGCCGACCGTTTTTTTTCGATTCTGTGATTCGGAATTTTTTTGTAGGTTAATTTTTAACCGTACGTAGTATGGTTATGTATTTTCGGATTCGATTATTCGAGGGGTTCAGAGATATTATTTTCAGTCAGAGAGGGGTAAATTTTATTTTGATTGATTATGTTTTATAGTATGTTTACTGATAAATTCGAAAGTTATTTTTATAATTATTCTGTTACGGCGTAGCGTTTGATAGTTTTTAAGTAGGTCGATTTATATTTTGAATATATGCGATAATTTCAGGTTTAAGGATAAAGCGTATATGTTGTTTAAAGAGAGAATTATTTTTCGTGTTGGGTTAGTTTTAGTATATGTTTTTATATGTGTTTATATTATTAGTTTAATATTTTTATGTTTATGATTTGTGAAATATAGTTATTAATTAATATATGTGTTAGTTTAATATTTATGTGTGTTTTTATATGAATTTCGATTAGGGATAATTTTAGAATAATTATATAAGTAAAGAGTTTTATATATAATTTATATAATTGTAAATTAATTTAAGTAGTTTTTAATGGATATTTAATGAATATAATATATAAATTATGGATATAAATGGAATATTATTATTTTTATGATTGTTTTTAGGGTATATTTTTAACAGTAATATTTTTAAGGTATTTATACGTGCAGGGAGGAAGCGTCGTAAGCCGGATTGTTAGATTCGCGAGTTGTAACAGGCGAGGGCGTGGGAGGCGCGGCAGATGCGTTTCGTTAAAAGGTGTAAATTTTAGGGA
>JAEBES010000041.1:0-1112 GCA_049998155.1 Amycolatopsis sp. cmx-13-12
TGTTCTGTCCGGGGAGGTTGCGATCGTGGTGACACGTGATCGGATGATCTTGCTGTAGGGAAGGGCCTCCGGGTTCGGTGTGGATTGCGACGTCTACACCGATCAACGGAGGCCCTTCGTGACTCACGCTAACGCACCGTTGACCTCGACCGGCAGACTGCGCCTGGCCCGATGTGTCGTGGACGAGGGCTGGCCGCTGCGGCGAGCTGCGGAACGGTTCCAGGTGTCGGTCTCGACCGCGGCGCGGTGGGCCTCCCGATACCGCGACCTCGGCGAAGCCGGCATGGCCGATCGGTCCAGCCGACCCCGCAGCAGCCCGAACCGCACCCCATCCCGCACCGAGCGGCGGGTGATCAAGGTCCGGGTCCTGCGCCAGTGGGGCCCGGCCCGCATCGGCTACCTGCTCGGGCTGAACCCTTCGACCGTGCATCGGATCCTGACCCGCTACCGGCTCGCCCGGCTGGCCCACCTTGACCGGGCCACCGCCTGCCCAGTCCGCCGCTACGAGCATCCCGCACCCGGAGATCTGGTGCACGTGGACATCAAGAAGCTGGGCAACATCCCCGACGGCGGCGGCCACAAGATCCACGGCCGCGCGGCCGGCGGGCACAACCGCTCGGCCCACCGCGACCCCACCCGGCCTCGCAAGGTTCACGGACGCCCGAACCTCGGTTACAGCTACCTGCACAACGCCGTCGACGATCACTCCCGCCTGGCCTACACCGAAATCCTGCCCGATGAGACCAAGGAAACCGCGGCCGCGTTCTGGGGCCGGGCGCAGGCGCTCTTCACCAGCTGCGGCATCACCGTCACCCGCGTCTTAACCGACAACGGCGCCTGCTACCGCTCACGCATCTGGCGCGACACGCTGCGCGACGCGCAGATCACCCACAAACGGACCCGCCCCTACCGGCCCCAGACCAACGGCAAAGTCGAACGGTTCAACCGCACCCTGCTCAACGAATGGGCCTACGCCCAGCCCTACCGCACCGAAACCGAACGCCGCCAAGCCCTGCCAGGCTGGCTGCACACCTACAATCACCACCGCAGCCACACCGCACTCGCAGGCCAACCACCCGCCAGCCGCGTCCCCAACCTCACGGGTCAGTACA
>JAEBES010000042.1:0-1023 GCA_049998155.1 Amycolatopsis sp. cmx-13-12
CGAGGGACGGGTCTTTCGGCGGCAGGATGAGAAGTGCGACCAACACATCCGCCGAGAGAAAGACCCGTCCGTGCACCACCGTAATGCCCCATTGTCTGTCGAGGGCCGCCGCCGGCTCGTCGCGCGTTGCCAGACCCGCCCGATCGCCCACGTCGCCGCCGAGATGGGCATCTCCCGCCAATGCGCATCCAAGTGGGTCAACCGCTACCGCCGCCACGGCGAGAACGGCCTGCTCGACCAGCCCAGTGTCCCGCACCACCAGCCCACCGCCACGCCCGCCGAGGTGGTGGCCCGGATCGAGCAGCTGCGCCGGACCCGGAAGTACTCCGCCCGCCGGATCGCGACCGAACTGGCCGCCGAGGGCATCACCATCTCGGTGCGGACCGTCGGCCGGCACCTGCTGCAGCTGGGACTCAACCGGCGCCGGTTCCTCGACCCCACCGGCGCCACCAACCGTCAGCCGAGGCGGATCATCGCCCGGTGGCCCGGGCACATGGTCCACCTCGACGTGAAGAAGACCGGCCAGATCCCCGACGGCGGCGGCTGGCGCGTCCACGGCAAAGACAGCGAGCACGCACGACAGGTCGCGCGCGGCAAAACCCGAGGCCAGCGGGCCCGCTACACCTACCTGCACTCCGCCGTCGACGGCTTCTCACGCCTGGCCTACACCGAAGCCCTGCCCGACGAGAAGACCCGGACCGCGATCGGGTTCGTCCACCGAGCCCGCGCGTTCTTCGCCCGCCACGGCATCACCCACATCCACCGCCTCGTCACCGACAACGGCGCCTGCTACCGCGCGAAAGACTTCGCCACCGTCCTGCGCGGCGCCCGCCACCAGCGGATCAACCCCTACACCCCCCGCCACAACGGCAAGGTCGAGCGCTACAACCGGATCCTGGCCGAAGAGTTCCTCTACGCGCATGTCTGGACCAGCGAAGCCCACCGCACCACAGCCCTGGCCATCTGGAACATCCACTACAACTACCATCGACCCCACACTGCCGCCGGAGATCAGCCACCAGC
>JAEBES010000043.1:0-998 GCA_049998155.1 Amycolatopsis sp. cmx-13-12
ATCCGGATCGCTGACCGGGTCCGCGAACCCGGGGTGTCGCTGCGGGCGATCGCGGCTGAGCTGGGCCGCCCGGTGTCCACGGTCACCCGGGAACTGGGGCGCAACCAGCAGCCCGACGGGACCTACCAGCCGCATGCCGCGCACGAGCGAGCCGCCGGTCGGCGGGCCCGGCCCAAGGCGAGCAAGCTGGTCGCGGATCCGGCGTTGCGGGCGATCGTCCAGGATGGGCTGGATGTCCGGTGGAGTCCGCAGCAGATCGTCCGCCGGCTGCGCCGTGACCATCCTGACCGGCTGGAGTGGCATGTGAGCTGCGAAACCATCTACCAAGCGTTGTATGTGCAGGCTCGGGGCGGGTTGCGGCGTGAGGTCGCCGGGTGGCTGCGCACCGGCCGGATCGCCCGGCGGCCGCACGTGCGGCCGGATCAACGCAGGCCGCGGATGGCCACCCCGATGGTGATGATCAGCGACCGGCCCGCCGAGGTGACGGATCGGGCGGTGCCGGGACACTGGGAAGGCGATCTGATCATGGGCGCACACAACCGGTCGGCGATCGGCACCCTGGTCGAGCGCACCACCCGGTATGTGATGCTGCTGCACCTGCCCGCCGGCTACACCCCAACCGCGGTGCGTGATGCCCTGGTCGCCAAAATCGCCACGCTGCCGCAGCAGCTGCGGCGGTCGCTGACCTGGGACCAGGGCAGCGAAATGCACCTGCACGCCCAGTTCACCGCGGCCACGACCATGCCGGTCTACTTCTGCGACCCGCACGCCCCCTGGCAGCGGGGCTCCAACGAGAACACCAACGGGCTACTGCGCCAGTACTTCCCCAAAAGCACCGACCTCAGCGTCCACACCGCCGAGCACCTCGACGCGGTCGCCGTCGAGCTCAACGACCGGCCCCGGATGACCCTCGACTGGGACAGCCCCGCCGAACGCATGACACAGTCACTCAACACCACCCACCAACAGCAGTGTTGCAACCACCACTAGAAACCGCC
>JAEBES010000044.1:0-913 GCA_049998155.1 Amycolatopsis sp. cmx-13-12
TGCAGGGCCTCGTGCATCACGGAGCAGGTGAACACGTCGCCCCGCTGCCACTCGCTGGTGGGCACGGACAGCTTGTTGTACAGGAAGTAGGAGCCGTCGCTGTCCAGCACGGCTGGGGTGGTCTTGTAGTTGTCCTCGGCCTTGCCGTTCTTCTCCCACTCCACGGAGATGTCGCTGGGGTAGAAGCCGTTGATCATGCAGGTCAGGGACACGCTCCTGGAGCTCAGCTCCTCGCGGGGAGGGCCCATGGTGTACACCTTGGGCTCCAGTGGCTGGCCCCTGGCCTTGCTGATGGTCTTCTCGATGGGGGCGGGCAGGGCCTTGTTGTGCACCTTGCACTTGAACTCCTTGCCCCTCAGCCAGTCCTGGTGGGTGATTGGCAGGGTGCTCACCACCCGGATGGTGGAGTTGAACTGCTGCTCGCGCAGGGGAGGGCGGGCGGTCCGCACCTGCTCGTTGTTGATGTACCAGGTGAACTGCACCTCGGGGTCGTCCTGGCTCACGTCCACCACCACGCAGGTCACCTCTGGGGTCCTGGAGATCATCAGGGTGTCCTTGGGCTTGGGAGGGAAGATGAACACGGAGGGGCCGCCCAGCAGCTCGGGAGGAGGGCAGGTTGGCTTGGAGCAGGTGCTTGGGGCCACGGTCTTGTCCACCTTGGTGTTGGTGGCTGGGTGGGCCACGTTGCAGGTCACTGGCTGGGAGCTGGAGGTCACGCTCACCACGCTGGACAGGGAGTACAGTCCGCTGGACTGGCGCACGCTTGGGAAGGTCCTCACGCCGTTGGTCAGGGTGCCGGAGTTCCAGGTCACGGTCACTGGCTCTGGCAGGTATCCCTTCACCAGGCATCCCAGGGTCACGGTGCTGGAGGGGGTGTCGCCGCAGCATGGGGCCAGTGGGAACACGCTGGGGG
>JAEBES010000045.1:0-908 GCA_049998155.1 Amycolatopsis sp. cmx-13-12
AAAGGTTTTAGATATATTGAATTTTTCAGTTCTGGTCTGTGTTTGGAATATGTTTTTAAGCGTTACGATTATATCGTGTGTTTTATGGTTTGTTTCGAATTGTATCTGTAGTTCGGGTTTTATGTAAGTAAGTATAAGGCAGTTTATTTTAAGGTTAGTATTATATGTTTTTTTGTAAGTATTCTTAGCAGCAGCGGGTGTATTATCAGCAGGTTTTTCTGGTAGTGGGTTGTTTAGAATATTTTTTTTTTTTTTTAGTTCTGAGAATAATTTTTAGGTTGCGGATTTAATTCGAGTAGTTTGTTTTATTTAATTTGTTTTTTTTAAGGATCGAACGTAAAGTAAACGATGTGGTGGTGTTGTTAGGTGTTATTTAATTTATAATAAAAGTAATGTAAAATATATTAAGATAAACGTATTTATGATAGAGTAAATTATATTAAATTATTTTAACAGAATTTATTTTTATTAAAATTAATATTTTTTTATTGAAATTTAGTGATTCAGGATTTATAATTAATAAGTTTATTAGTGAGTTTTAGTATTATCGTTAGTAAACGAGGTAGATCGGTAAGTAATTTTTGTTAATTATATTATATATGATTTCTGTTGTTGCGTGATATTTTTATGTTTCGGCGTTTAATTTTTATGTTTTAAGGTTTTTAATCGTTAAGATAATTTTGTTAAGTAAATTAATTTTTATGCGTGTAAGTGTCCGATATAAATTCGTTTAGTTAAGGAAAATTAGTGGTATTTTAATTTTATAGATTTATTATTAATTGTATAAGATATGGGACGGTGTAAGTTTTAGTTGGGAGGGTATATTAATTTAAATTTTGTGAGGGATTGTTTTATTTTTAATATTATAGTATGTAGAAAGTAAAATATAAATAGAATAGTATTTATAT
>JAEBES010000046.1:0-889 GCA_049998155.1 Amycolatopsis sp. cmx-13-12
GGATTGGATCCGTAGTCTGAGAATTGTTTTCGGGGCTGAGAAAAAGGAAGATGTTTTAGATATTTTACTATCGTCAGTATCTGCTGATGATGTATCTGCTGCCGTTAAGGCTGTTTATAAGAAGGTATTTGATGTTAATTTTGAGGTAAGTTGTTTTATGTTTGTTTGTATGGAATCCGAGTTGCAGATGCAGTTCGAAATAAATTATGAGGTTTACGATATGATCGTGGCGTTTAAGGATATGTTTCAGATACAGGTTAGGACTGAAAGGTTTAATGTGTTTAAAGTTTTTCTGGAGTGTAAGTTAGCAGAAGGCGCAGCAGTAGGATTATACGTAATTAAGATGGTTGGTGATATTTAACGGTTGGAGAAGTTAGGTTTTTTACTGGGTTAAGAGTTGGTTACTGATTTTATTTTTTCGTTTTTTTCGTTTAGTTATGGGAATTTTATTTCGAATTATTATATGTATGGGACGGAGAAGGGTCTGAATGAGCTGTGTGGTATGTTTAAGATAGCAGAGGTAGATATTAAGAAAAGCGTTAGTATCAGTTATGTGATGGCTGTACAGAATAAGTTTATTTTTAAGAAGAAGGGTAATTTTTGGAAGAAGAAGGGTAAGGTTGGAATGTTTAAGTTAAATTTAGCGTTTAAGGTTAAAGTTGGATCTGGATTTGTTTCAGATAAAGAGTGTTTTTACTGTTATGAATTTGGTTACTGGAAGAGAAACTGTAAGCAGTATTTAGTTTCGTTGAAGAATGGCGGAAGTAAGAGTATTTTTATTTCAGGTACGTTTGTTGTTAATGTTATAGATAATATATTTTTTGTTGATATAATTATTAATTTTTGGGTATTTGATACCGGATCGGTTGTTTATATTTGTAATTCGATG
>JAEBES010000047.1:0-868 GCA_049998155.1 Amycolatopsis sp. cmx-13-12
AGAATTGGTACGGATAAGGGGAATCCGATTGTTTAATTAAAATAAAGTATTGCGATGGTTTTTGCGGATGCTGACGTAATGTGATTTTTGTTCAGTGTTTTGAATGTTAAAGTGAAGAAATTTAATTAAGCGCGGGTAAACGGCGGGAGTAATTATGATTTTTTTAAGGTAGTTAAATGTTTCGTTATTTAATTAGTGACGCGTATGAATGGATTAATGAGATTTTTACTGTTTCTGTTTATTATTTAGCGAAATTATAGTTAAGGGAACGGGTTTGGCGGAATTAGCGGGGAAAGAAGATTTTGTTGAGTTTGATTTTAGTTCGATTTTGTGAAATGATTTGAGAGGTGTAGGATAAGTGGGAGTTTTCGGGCGTAAGTGAAATATTATTATTTTTAACGTTATTTTATTTATTTCGTGAGTCGGAAGCGGGGTATTGTTTTTTTTTTTGGTTTTAAGGTTTAGTTTTGTTGGGTCGATTTGGGTGGAAGATATTGTTAGGTGGGGAGTTTGGTTGGGGCGGTATATTTGTTAAAAGATAACGTAGGTGTTTTAAGATGAGTTTAACGAGAATAGAAATTTTGTGTGGAATAAAAGGGTAAAAGTTCGTTTGATTTTGATTTTTAGTACGAATACGAATCGTGAAAGCGTGGTTTATCGATTTTTTAGATTTTCGGAGTTTGAAGTTAGAGGTGTTAGAAAAGTTATTATAGGGATAATTGGTTTGTGGTAGTTAAGCGTTTATAGCGACGTTGTTTTTTGATTTTTCGATGTCGGTTTTTTTTATTATTGTGAAGTAGAATTTATTAAGTGTTGGATTGTTTATTTATTAATAGGGAACGTGAGCTGGGTTTAGACCGTCGTGAGA
>JAEBES010000048.1:0-855 GCA_049998155.1 Amycolatopsis sp. cmx-13-12
TTTTTAGTCGTCGTGTTTATTGGTTCGTATATATTATTATGTACGAGTTTTAATAAGTTTACTGTTTTTTCAGGAAATTCTGTGAAAGGCGTTTTGGTTATTTTGTTTAGTAAGTAAGTTTTATATGTTTCGTATGATTTAAAATTAAACGAAGTTAGAAGTTTATTAGAATGGAGTTTTTTTATGCGTTTTTTATTTATATGATTTAAACGATAATGTTATAAGTAGGTAGGATTTAAATTATTAGGTCGAGGTTTTTTAGTATTTATGTTACAGACAGGTGAATTATTAAGATTTAAAATAAATAATTTATTTATAATGGGTGTAAAAGTTATAAATATATTATTTTTAGAGATTATATAATTATTGTTTTTATTCGTAAATGAATAATTATTTTTTATTAAGTATGAAGGAGATAAAATGTTTCGATTTAAATTAGGAACGAAATAATAATTATTTAATTTTATAATAAATTCTGACGGGAGGTGGAGTTGTATCGTTCCGACGGTTAACGCAGTAATTTTTGTATTATTGTTTACGCGGAAATTAATTTTTCTTTTTTTTACGTTTTTATTTTTTATTATTTTTTGTATCGAATTGTAAATATGAGTAATCGATTCGGTATTAAATATTTAAGAATTAATAATTGTATTAGCGAGAAATATGTTGTTTATAATATTAATAATAAGCGTATTTGAGGTGGAAGTATTTTTATTTTCGTTATTTTTTAACGAAGTTAGGTACTGTTTGTAATTTTTTTTTCAGTGATTAAGTTTATGATAGTAAAAGTATTTTTTGTTTGGAGTAAGTTCAGGTTTAGTTTTAATTTTGGGCGCTGGGTTTGGTTTGGACGTT
>JAEBES010000049.1:0-847 GCA_049998155.1 Amycolatopsis sp. cmx-13-12
TGCACACTGTTGGGTCCTGAGGCAACACGCCTTGGGGCTAGAGCATAGCCTCAGGAACGCTGTTTGTTTCTGGTGTGGTGTTTGAGAACTGTAGAGTGGATGCGAGCATCTTTGTGGTCAAGTTGTTAAGGGCACATGGTGGATGTCTTGGCTTCAGGAGCCGATGAAGGACGTAGGAGGCTGCGATAAGCCTCGGGGAGCTGTCAACCGAGCTGTGATCCGAGGATTTCCGAATGGGGAAACCCAGCACCAGTGATGTGGTGTTACCCGCACCTGAATATATAGGGTGTGTGGAGGGAACGCGGGGAAGTGAAACATCTCAGTACCCGCAGGAAGAGAAAACAACCGTGATTCCGTGAGTAGTGGCGAGCGAAAGCGGAAGAGGCTAAACCGTTTGTATGTCAAGCTGTCAGGCGTTGTGCAGGCGGTGTTGTGGGACCCAGCGTCGAGGATCTGACAGTCCTCGGAATGGTCACGTGTGTTAGTGGAACGCCTTGGGATGGGCGGCCGGAGTGGGTGAGAGCCCCGTACGCGAAAACGCATTGTTGATTGTTTGTTTGGTGTTCCCGAGTAGCAGCGAGCTCGTGGAATTTGCTGTGAATCTGCCGGGACCACCCGGTAAGCCTAAATACTTCCTGAAGACCGATAGCGGACGAGTACCGTGAGGGAAAGATGAAAAGTACCCCGGGAGGGGAGTGAAAGAGTACCTGAAACCGTGTGCCTACAAGCCGTCAGAGCCTTAAGGGTGATGGCGTGCCTTTTGAAGAATGAGCCTGCGAGTTAGTGCTGCGTGGCGAGGTTAACCCGTGTGGGGTAGCCGTAGCGAAAGCGAGTCTGAATAGGGCGA
>JAEBES010000050.1:0-833 GCA_049998155.1 Amycolatopsis sp. cmx-13-12
AGTCGCGTGGTCTAGACCCGAAGCGGAGTGATCTACCCATGGCCAGGGTGAAGCGACGGTAAGACGTCGTGGAGGCCCGAACCCACTTAGGTTGAAAACTGAGGGGATGAGCTGTGGGTAGGGGTGAAAGGCCAATCAAACTCCGTGATAGCTGGTTCTCCCCGAAATGCATTTAGGTGCAGCGTCGTATGTTTCTCCACGGGGGTAGAGCTACTGGATGGTCTAGGGGCCTTACCGGGTTACCGAAATCAACCAAACTCCGAATACCGTGGTGTTAGAGTACGGCAGTGAGACGGCGGGGGATAAGCTTCGTCGTCGAGAGGGAAACAGCCCAGAACACCAGCTAAGGCCCCTAAGTGTGTGCTCAGTGGGAAAGGATGTGGGATTGCCCAGACAACCAGGAGGTTGGCTTAGAAGCAGCCACCCTTGAAAGAGTGCGTAATAGCTCACTGGTCAAGTGGTCCTGCGCCGACAATGTAGCGGGGCTTAAGCACACCGCCGAAGCTGTGTCATTCATACAATACATCGGCTTGGACTCTTGAAGTCCTTGTCTAGTGGTGTGGATGGGTAGGGGAGCGTCCTGCATCCAGGGAAGCGGCGGCGGAAGCCAGTCGTGGAGGGTGTGGGAGTGAGAATGCAGGCATGAGTAGCGAATGCAGAGTGAGAAACTCTGCCGCCGGATGACCAAGGGTTCCTGGGCCAGGCTAATCCGCCCAGGGTAAGTCGGGACCTAAGGCGAGGCCGACAGGCGTAGTCGATGGACAACGGGTTGATATTCCCGTACCCGAGCATGTGCGCCCATGACGAGGCGTTTGATACTAACCACCCAAAGC
>JAEBES010000051.1:0-821 GCA_049998155.1 Amycolatopsis sp. cmx-13-12
GGGGTGGGTGGGCCGGTGCGGGTGGGGATGCGCTGGGCGAAGTCGGCGTTGTGCAGGAGCCCGAAGTCGGGGTTGTTGATCAGTTCGTGTTCTTGGCGTTCGCGCAGGGCTTCGACGGTCAGCCGCAGCTGTTGTTCGATTTGGTTCATGGGCTGGTTGTAGAGGTCGGCGACGCGGGAGTGCACGCGCAGCACGGTTTGGGCGACGGAGAGTTCGTATTCGCGGGGGCGGGCTTCGTAGTCGACGAAGGTGCCCGGCAGCTGGGGTTCGCCGTCGTGGCCGGAGGCGAGGGAGATTTCGGCTTCGCCGTGGTCGTTGCTGGCCGCGGCGCCGCGGGCGTGGTAATCGGCGAGGTGGGCCTGCAGTGTCGGTGAGCGGTCGAGGATGTCCTGGAAGGCGGTGCGGGGCAGGGTCAGGACGGTGCAGGTGGTGACGGCTTTGGCGGTGAATTCCCAGATGCCGTCGGGGTCGAGCAGGGCGTTTTCGCCGAAGTGGTCGCCGTCGGCGAGGGTGCCGAGGACGACTTGGTCGCCGTAGGCGCCGGTGCCGATTTTGGTGATTTTGCCGTGGGCGAGGAGGTGGACTTCGTCGGCGGGGGAGCCGAATTCGACGAGGGCGTCGCCGGGGGCGTATTCGTGCTGGGTGAACCGGTCGGCCAGTTCGGTGAGGACGTCGTCGTCGGTGAAGCCGCGCAGGGGGGCCAGCTCGCCCAGTTCGGGTGGGATGACGCGGACCTGGGTGCCGGTGGTGGTGAAGGTGACCCGGCCATCGCCCACGGCGTAGGAGAGGCGGCGGTTGACGCGGTAGGAGCCGGCGGCGAC
>JAEBES010000052.1:0-794 GCA_049998155.1 Amycolatopsis sp. cmx-13-12
AGATTAATCGAATTATTTAGTAGTTGGTTTTTTTCGAAGTTTTTTTCAGGATAGTTGGAGTTTATTACGAGTTTTATTAGGTAAAGTTAATGATTAGAGGTATCGGGGGCGTAACGTTTTCGATTTATTTTTAAATTTTAAATAGGTAGGACGGTACGGTTGTTTCGGTGAGTCGTGTTATGGAATCGGGAGTTTTAAGTGGGTTATCTTTGGTAAGTAGAACTGGCGATGCGGGATGAATCGGAAGTCGGGTTACGGTGTCGAATTGCGCGTTAATTTAGAATTTATAAAGGGTGTTGGTCGATTAAGATAGTAGGACGGTGGTTATGGAAGTCGAAATTCGTTAAGGAGTGTGTAATAATTTATTTGTCGAATTAATTAGTTTCGAAAATGGATGGCGTTAAAGCGCGCGATTTATATTCGGTTATCTGGGCGAGCGATATGTTTCGATGAGTAGGAGGGCGCGGCGGTCGTTGTAAAATTCGGGGCGCGAGTTCGGGCGGAGCGGTCGTCGGTGTAGATTTTGGTGGTAGTAGTAAATATTTAAATGAGAATTTTGAAGGTCGAAGAGGAGAAAGGTTTTATGTGAACGGTATTTGTATATGGGTAAGTCGATTTTAAGGGACGGGGTAATTTCGGTAGATAGCGCGATTACGCGCGTTGTTCGAAAGGGAATCGGGTTAAGATTTTTCGAGTCGGGACGTGGTGGTTGACGGTAACGTTAGGAAGTTCGGAGACGTCGGCGGGGGTTTCGGGAAGAGTTATTTTTTTTGTTTAACGGTTTGTTAATTTTG
>JAEBES010000053.1:0-781 GCA_049998155.1 Amycolatopsis sp. cmx-13-12
CCCCGTAGAAAAGATCAAAGGATCTTCTTGAGATCCTTTTTTTCTGCGCGTAATCTGCTGCTTGCAAACAAAAAAACCACCGCTACCAGCGGTGGTTTGTTTGCCGGATCAAGAGCTACCAACTCTTTTTCCGAAGGTAACTGGCTTCAGCAGAGCGCAGATACCAAATACTGTTCTTCTAGTGTAGCCGTAGTTAGGCCACCACTTCAAGAACTCTGTAGCACCGCCTACATACCTCGCTCTGCTAATCCTGTTACCAGTGGCTGCTGCCAGTGGCGATAAGTCGTGTCTTACCGGGTTGGACTCAAGACGATAGTTACCGGATAAGGCGCAGCGGTCGGGCTGAACGGGGGGTTCGTGCACACAGCCCAGCTTGGAGCGAACGACCTACACCGAACTGAGATACCTACAGCGTGAGCTATGAGAAAGCGCCACGCTTCCCGAAGGGAGAAAGGCGGACAGGTATCCGGTAAGCGGCAGGGTCGGAACAGGAGAGCGCACGAGGGAGCTTCCAGGGGGAAACGCCTGGTATCTTTATAGTCCTGTCGGGTTTCGCCACCTCTGACTTGAGCGTCGATTTTTGTGATGCTCGTCAGGGGGGCGGAGCCTATGGAAAAACGCCAGCAACGCGGCCTTTTTACGGTTCCTGGCCTTTTGCTGGCCTTTTGCTCACATGTTCTTGCTGCTTCGCGATGTACGGGCCAGATATACGCGTTGACATTGATTATTGACTAGTTATTAATAGTAATCAATTACGGGGTCATTAGTTCATAGCCCATAT
>JAEBES010000054.1:0-716 GCA_049998155.1 Amycolatopsis sp. cmx-13-12
GAGCTGGAGAAAGAGAAGGAGATCCTGCGGAAAGCGGCCGCCTATTTTGCGCGCGAGATGGATCGATGATCTACCGCTACCGGTTCATCTCCGAACACCGCACCGCCTTCGGTGTGAAGCGGTTGTGCCAGGTCCTCGGTCTGCGGCGGCAGGGCTACCACGAATGGGTTGCCACCGAGACCGCCCGGACTGTCCGGGCGGAGGCCGAGGCCGACCTGGTCGCCTTGATCAGCAGGATCCATGCCGAGCACCGCGGCGCCTACGGGGTCCCGCGGATCACCGCGGAGCTGCACCGCCGCGGCCATGTCGTGAACCACAAGCGGGTGGAGCGGCTGATGCGCGAACACGGGCTGGCCGGGATCACCCGCCGCAAACGCCGGACCTTGACCCGGCCTGCGGCCGGCCCGGTCACCCCAGTTCAGGATCTGATCCGCCGGAACTTCACCGCGTCGGCGCCGGGACTGCGGATGGTCGGGGACATCACCTGCCTGCCCACCTTCGAAGGCTGGCTCTACCTGGCCACCGTCATCGACCTGCACACCCGCGAAATCGTCGGCCACGCCATGGCCGAGCACATGCGCACCACTCTGGTCTGCGACGCGGTCGACCTCGCCACCGCCCGCGGCCTCATCCACGCCGATGCGGTGTTCCATTCCGACCGCGGCGTCCAATACACCTCGAGCCAGTTCCGCGCCGCCCTCGCCGAGAAGGAGATC
>JAEBES010000055.1:0-713 GCA_049998155.1 Amycolatopsis sp. cmx-13-12
ATGTTGGTGTATGAGTTGTTTTGGATTTGTGATTGTTTGGAGGTTTTTCGTTTTAGTGTGGTTGATTTTTGGTGTTAGTGTTTTTTTAGTTGTGTGGGTATTGTGTTCGCGTTTATGACGAGTGTTTGCGTGTTGTTATCCGTGTTACGGGAAGTTGTATTTGTTATCGGTTGTTTTCGTTGTGTTTATTTTTTGGGTGAGGTATTTCGGTTATAGAGTATTTGCGGCGTTATTTCGTGGTATCAGTTATATCGGTTGGTATTATTAAGGTTATTTCGTTTGTGTTTTTGGTTTCGGATGGAGTTAACGATATAGGGTGAGGTTGTTTCGGTGTTTTGATTTTTGAAAATTCGGTATTTTCGGAAAAATGATTATCGGTTTAGTTAACGTTTCGTGTTGAAGTTGGCGTCGGTTTGTCGAGGAGGATGTGTTATTTGGTTGATTTTGTTAGTAGTTATATGTTTGTTTTAAAGATTAAGTTATGTATGTGTAAGTATGAATTAATTTGAACTGTGAAACTGCGAATGGTTTATTAAATTAGTTATAGTTTGTTTGATGGTACGTGTTATTCGGATAATCGTAGTAATTTTAGAGTTAATACGTGCAATAAATTTCGATTTCCGGGAGGGGCGTATTTATTAGATAAAAGGCTGACGCGGGTTTTGTTTGTTGATTTGATGATTTATGATAATTTGATGGATTAGTGAGTAGAG
>JAEBES010000056.1:0-712 GCA_049998155.1 Amycolatopsis sp. cmx-13-12
GGGAAAATACCGCATCGGGAAATTGTAAGCGTTAATAATTCGGAAGAACTCGTCAAGAAGGCGATAGAAGGCGATGCGCTGCGAATCGGGAGCGGCGATACCGTAAAGCACGAGGAAGCGGTCAGCCCATTCGCCGCCAAGCTCTTCAGCAATATCACGGGTAGCCAACGCTATGTCCTGATAGCGGTCCGCCACACCCAGCCGGCCACAGTCGATGAATCCAGAAAAGCGGCCATTTTCCACCATGATATTCGGCAAGCAGGCATCGCCATGGGTCACGACGAGATCCTCGCCGTCGGGCATGCTCGCCTTGAGCCTGGCGAACAGTTCGGCTGGCGCGAGCCCCTGATGCTCTTCGTCCAGATCATCCTGATCGACAAGACCGGCTTCCATCCGAGTACGTGCTCGCTCGATGCGATGTTTCGCTTGGTGGTCGAATGGGCAGGTAGCCGGATCAAGCGTATGCAGCCGCCGCATTGCATCAGCCATGATGGATACTTTCTCGGCAGGAGCAAGGTGAGATGACAGGAGATCCTGCCCCGGCACTTCGCCCAATAGCAGCCAGTCCCTTCCCGCTTCAGTGACAACGTCGAGCACAGCTGCGCAAGGAACGCCCGTCGTGGCCAGCCACGATAGCCGCGCTGCCTCGTCTTGCAGTTCATTCAGGGCACCGGACAGGTCGGTCTTGACAAAAAGAACCGGGCGCCCCTGC
>JAEBES010000057.1:0-662 GCA_049998155.1 Amycolatopsis sp. cmx-13-12
TATAAATTCGGATGAGACGAAGGAAATTTAGCGTCAGGTACAGGCGTTGTTTGATAAGGGTTATATTCGTGAGTTTTTTAGTTTTTGTTCTGTTTCCGTGTTATTTGTTTTAAAGAAAGATGGTTTATGGCGTATGTGTGTAGACTATTATGTTATTAATAATATTATCATTTTTTACAGATATTTTATATTACGTTTTGATGATATGTTAGATGAGTTTAGTGGTGTTATTATTTTTATTAAGATTGATTTGCGTAGTGGTTATTATCAGATTCGTATGAAATTAGGTGATGAATGGAAAACGGTTTTTAAAACGAAATTTGGGTTATATGAATGGTTGGTTATGTCGTTTGGTTTGATAAATGTTTTCAGTATATTTATGCGTTTGATGAATGAAGTTCTGAGGTTTTTTATAGGATTGTTTGTAGTTGTTTATTTTGATGATATTTTTATTTACAGTAAGTTTATGGAAGAGTATTTAGAATATTTGCGTGTTGTTTTTGATGTATTGCGTGCGGTTTATTTATTTGTTAATTTTGAAAAATGTATGTTTTGTATATAACGTGTTTCGTTTTTTGGTTATGTTGTTATTTTACAGGGTATTGAGGTGGATAGTAGTAAGATTGATGTTATTCGGGAGTGGTTTATACCGACGACGGTTA
>JAEBES010000058.1:0-634 GCA_049998155.1 Amycolatopsis sp. cmx-13-12
AATCCGCCCAGGGTAAGTCGGGACCTAAGGCGAGGCCGACAGGCGTAGTCGATGGACAACGGGTTGATATTCCCGTACCCGAGCATGTGCGCCCATGACGAGGCGTTTGATACTAACCACCCAAAGCCACGGTTTGAAGCCTTCGGGTGAATGACTGTGTGTGGAGCGTGGGACCTGATTTCGTAGTAGTCAAGCGATGGGGTGACGCAGGAAGGTAGCTCCGCCAGGCGATGGTTGTCCTGGTGTAAGCGTGTAGGCCGGAACATAGGCAAATCCGTGTTCCATGAGGCTGAGACGTGATGCGTAGCCGTTTGAGGCGAAGTAGAGTGATCCTATGCTGCCGAGAAAAGCCTCTAGTGAGTGCATGCACGGCCCGTACCCCAAACCAACACAGGTGGTCAGGTAGAGAATACCAAGGCGATCGGGTGAACTGTGGTTAAGGAACTCGGCAAAATGCCCCCGTAACTTCGGGAGAAGGGGGGCCAAACATCCTGAAGCCCTTCGCGGGCTAGGGGTGGGTGGCCGCAGAGACCAGCGGAAAGCGACTGTTTACTAAAAACACAGGTCCATGCGAAGTCGCAAGACGATGTATATGGACTGACGCCTGCCCGGTGCTGGAACGTTAAGAGGACCG
>JAEBES010000059.1:0-581 GCA_049998155.1 Amycolatopsis sp. cmx-13-12
AAATGTTAGTAATTGTAGGGGGAGTATTTAAAGATGGTGTATTATTAAGTGAAATGAGTATATTAGAGTATATAAGGGTATAGTATGGTAAAGGAGTATCGCGTAATTTATTAAAATCAGTACGTGTGGTAAGTAAAACAGGAGTATTTAATTTGATTTCAGAATTAATAGATGTCGATGGTTTAAGTTGTTTAGCAGTTTTAGCAGTTTTAGTAAGATTATTTTTAAGAATTTGTTTAGGTGTTATTGGATGTATAATTATTTTCTGATTTTTAAATATGAAAGAATAGTGGTTTGAACGATTATGATGTAAGTTATCAGTATTATATTGTTAAGGTCGTTTAAGTAACAGAGAGTATGTTTTTATGGGAATAATATTATAATCGATAAAATCAGAATAAGTATTTATGGAGAAAGGAATACGGATTGATCGAGTAATTTTAATTTTTTTATTATTATTAAGTTATTGAATGTGATATGGATTTGGATGTTTACGAGTGGGTAAAGATAATTTTTTAATCAGCGTGGTATTTATTAAATTGTTGTAGTTATCGCTGTCGATGATGATGCGAATCGATCGT
>JAEBES010000060.1:0-563 GCA_049998155.1 Amycolatopsis sp. cmx-13-12
TACGTATTAGTTTTAGAATTATTACGGTTATTCGAGTAGTACGTATTATTAAATAAATTATAATTGATTTAATGAGTTATTCGTAGTTTTATAGTTCGAATTAGTTTATATTTGTATATGTATGGTTTAATTTTTGAGATAAGTATATGATTATTGGTAGGATTAATTAGGTAGTATGTTTTTTTCGATAAATCGGCGTTAGTTTTAGTACGAGGCGTTGGTTGGGCCGGTAGTCGTTTTTCCGAAGGTACCGAATTTTTAAGGATTAAGGCGTCGAAGTAGTTTTATTTTATATCGTTAGTTTTATTCGAGATTAAGAGTATAAGCGAGGTGATTTTGGTGGTGTTAACCGATGTAGTTGGTATTACGAGGTGACGTCGTAAGTGTTTTATAACCGAAGTGTTTTATTCAGAGGGTGGGTATAATGAAGGTAACCGGTAGCGAATGTAATTTTTCGTAGTACGGGTAGCAGTACGTAAGTATTCGTTATAGGCGCGGGTACGATGTCCACATACCTGAAGGGATACTGGCGCCGGGAGTTGGTTGTATTAGGGTGGGGGGTT
>JAEBES010000061.1:0-548 GCA_049998155.1 Amycolatopsis sp. cmx-13-12
GATCCGCCTTGGGAGGGCCTGACCGGCGCCGAGCTGCACGCTGCGTGCATGCAGGCCGCCAGAGACGGTGACCGCCGGGCGATGGCCCGCCTCGTCGAAGAGCTGACCCCACTCGTCTGGCACGTCGCCCGGGCCAACGGCCTCGACCGCGCGGTCGCCGAGGACGTCGTCCAGACCGTCTGGCTGGCCCTGTTCAGCCAGCTGGGCAAGCTCCGCGACCCCAAGGCCCTCGCCGCCTGGCTGATCACCACCACCCGCCGCGAAGCCACCCACCCGTTCGGCCGCCGCGTGCAGCCGGTGCCGCTGAGCGACGAGGTGGCCGAGGCGATGCCGAGCACCCAACCGGCACCCGAGGACGAAGCCATCCGCGCCGACCGCGACCGCCGGGTCTGGCGCGCCTTCGTCCGGCTGCCCCACCGCTGTCAGGAACTGCTCCGGCTGACCGTGCTCGCGGGTCGCGCGGAGTACCAGCTCGTCGCCGAGGCGCTGCGCATGCCACGCGGCAGCGTCGGACCGACCAGGGGTCGCTGCCTCGACCAGATGCGCGA
>JAEBES010000062.1:0-524 GCA_049998155.1 Amycolatopsis sp. cmx-13-12
CTAGAGAACCCACTGCTTACTGGCTTATCGAAATTAATACGACTCACTATAGGCAGACCCAAGCTGGCTAGCGTTTAAACTTAAGCTTGGTACCGAGCTCGGATCCGCCACCATGGACTGGACATGGAGAATCCTGTTTCTGGTCGCCGCCGCCACCGGAACCCACGCCGAAGTGCAGCTGCTGGAATCTGGAGGGGGCCTGGTGCAGCCCGGCGGCAGCCTGAGGCTGTCCTGCGCCGCCAGCGGCTTCACCTTCTCCAGCTACGCCATGAACTGGGTGCGCCAGGCCCCAGGCAAGGGACTGGAGTGGGTGTCCGCCATCACCATGAGCGGCATCACCGCCTACTACACCGACGACGTGAAGGGCCGCTTCACCATCTCCCGGGACAACAGCAAGAACACCCTGTACCTGCAGATGAACTCCCTGAGGGCCGAGGACACCGCCGTGTACTACTGCGCCAAGGAGGAGTTCCTGCCAGGAACCCACTACTACTACGGAGTGGACGTGTGGGGACAGGGGACCA
>JAEBES010000063.1:0-515 GCA_049998155.1 Amycolatopsis sp. cmx-13-12
GATGATCTTGAGGACGGCGGCGCTTGGCTCTATGCCGAGACCGTGCGTCAGATTCACGCGTTGAACCCGGGTACCGGTGTCGAGTTGTTGATTCCGGACTTTAACGCCGATCCTGCGCAGTTGGCTGAGGTGTTCGGGTCGCGGCCGGAGGTTTTGGCGCACAATGTGGAGACGGTGCCGCGGATTTTCAAGCGGATCCGTCCCGGGTTCCGGTATGCGCGGTCGCTGGAAGTCATTACGAAGGCGCGTGAGGCCGGGTTGGTGACGAAGTCGAACCTGATCCTGGGCATGGGCGAGACCGCCGAAGAGGTGGCTCCGGCGATGCAGGATCTGGTGGATGCGGGCTGCGAGATTTTGACGATCACGCAGTATCTGCGTCCGTCGCCGCGGCATCACCCGGTGGACCGGTGGGTGAAGCCGGAGGAGTTCGTGGAGCACTCGAAGGCGGCGGAGGCGATGGGCTTCGCGGGTGTGATGGCGGGGCCGTTGGTGCGCTCGTCCTACCGCGCGGGACG
>JAEBES010000064.1:0-511 GCA_049998155.1 Amycolatopsis sp. cmx-13-12
TAGGTATTATATTATATTTTATATTTTATAACAGAATGGTGTGGCCGAACGTATGAACAGAATTATTATATTTAAGGTTCGTTGTATGCTGTTTAATGTCAGGATGAGTAAGTATTTTTGGGCTGAAGCTGTTAATACTGTCTGTTATTTGATTAACAGGTCGTTTTTTATTTTATTAAATAAAAGAATTTTTATTGAGGTATGGTCTGGTACGTCTGCTGATTATTTACAGTTGAAAGTTTTTGGATGTACTGTATATGTTTATGTTGATAATGGAAAATTGGAGTTTAGAGCTGTTAAATGTTTTTTTTTTGGTTATGGTTCGGGTGTTAAAGGTTATAAATTGTGGAATCCGGAAACAGGAAAGATTTTTCTGAGCAGAAGTGTTATTTTTAATGAATCTGTGATGTTTATCGATAGTTTGTTTTCAGATTAAGTTTCAGATAAAGACCTGCAGCGTATGCGTCTGCAGGTGGAGTAAGTTCGTGATGATACTGATAAATTCGATTTT
>JAEBES010000065.1:0-503 GCA_049998155.1 Amycolatopsis sp. cmx-13-12
ATCTCAAAACAATTAAAATCTTATAATAAATAAAAATCTCCCCTTACCATATTTTTCCAGAATAAAAACCTGTTTAACAACCAGCTGTTAAACTTTAACACCCGTCACATCGAATATTTAAATACTAATTAAAAATATTAAACATAAACTAATTACAAAACTAATTACACAAATAAACTAAATCACAAAACGAATCTATTAAACCTAATTAATCCATAATTTAACAATATAATACTACAATAACCATTTACTAATAATAAATTAATTAAACTTAATAAATTCGTCTCGCGAATTAACACAAAATTCTGCAATTAATTTTATAATTAACTCATATTTAATCCTCCTAATTAACATCCGAACATCCGATGTGACACTGTTAAAGTTTAACACCTCGTATCCAAACACCCCCTAAGGAGAAAATTTAATACACTTAAACTAAATTTACAAAAAATTTTTTCTTAGCATAAAACTCACATACATACACACATACTTAATAAAATCAA